>CAVOJN010000007.1:0-177482 GCA_963696255.1 uncultured Alphaproteobacteria bacterium | reverse complement strand
ATCGACGCTGTCGAGATTGCCCTTCTTCAGCAGGATGGCGGTCAGCGTGCCGACCACGCTCTTGGTCACGGATCTCAAATCGTGACTGACATCGGGGACATAGGGAGCATAATAAGCGTCGGCCACGATCCTTCCGTGGCGAACGATCGTAAGACTGTCCTGTTTGTAGGTGCCGACCAGCTCGATCAGTCGGGCCAGCCTGGCGGAGTCCATTCCCTGCTGTTCCGGGGTCGAAGTCTGCCAGGATTTCGTGGGCCAGAGGACGTCCTGGGCGCCTTGATCGTCGGCCGCGCGGGCGAACGAGTTGAATGCACCAAGGCCCGCCACCAGCACGGCAATCAACAGCATTCGGCTTCGCATCCTGCTCCTCCCAGTTGTCACATGATCCTAGCCGGATTGTCGTTCCGGCGGAACATAATACCTGAGGGGGGACGGGGGCCGACTGCCGCCAATGGGCGAGCCGCGGCGCGCCCGAATGTCCGGGACGCCGCGGGCATGTGGGGGGTGCCGTGCTTAGTCAATCGTAAAGCATGCCGCCGGATTTTGCGGCGATTGCACCGGTCCAGGCCACACATACTCAAAGTTTTCAGGGCCGGCGCCTATGGTTCGGGTGCGCGCCAGGTCCGGATGCGCCCGGAGATGTAGACGCATGCGTTTGCAGCAAACGGTCTGGAATCCTCTCGCGGGCTGGACGCCGGCACAACCCGGGCTATGCGAGCTTCATAACCAGACGATGGCGGTTGCTCCCTCCGCCGAGGTCTGAGGACAAGCCGTGCACCCTCTCGTTACCAACCAGCTTGCCAAGGCCACGGACGCGTCCGGTCGAATCGACGTCGAGCGGTTCGCTGACCTCGTCAGCAACGCCTATGACGAGCTTGATCGCGACAGGCGGCGCACCGACCGGTCTATGTCGCTGATGATCGAGGAGATCGGCGAGGTCAATCGCAATCTCGAACGGCTGGTGGCCGAGAGCACACAGGAACTGAGGACCAGGGAAGAGGAGCTGCATACGCAGAACCTGCGCTTTGAAGCCGCGCTTTCCAACATGACGCAGGGCCTTCTGTTGTACAACTCGTCGGGCCGGCTGGTCATCTGCAATCAGCGTTATATGGAGATGTACGGGCTCTCGGCGGATGTCGTTAAGCCGGGCCTCAGCTTTCGCGATCTCGTCGCGCATCGAAAACAGACGGGATCCTTCAAGGGCGACGTGGATCAGTTTTGCGCCGCCGTCGCGAACAATGTGGCGCAAGGAAAGGTGACCCATACGGTCGTCGAAACCTCGGACGGGCGCGCAATCCTGATCGTGAACAAGCCGCTTCCGGATGGCGGCTGGCTCACCACCCAGGAGGATATCACCGAGCGCAGACGGGCCGAGGAGAGGGTCGCCCATCTCGCGCACTATGACGTGCTGACCGATTTGCCGAACCGCGCGCTGTTCCGAACGCAACTCGAGGAGGCGCTCAAGCGGGGCGAGCGCGGTGAGCAGATCGCCGTCCTCTATATCGACGTCGATGAGTTCAAGGCCGTCAACGATACGCTCGGCCATCCGGTCGGCGACGAATTGTTGAAGGTGCTGGCCGAGCGCCTGCGGGGCTGCGTCCGCAAGACGGACATCGTTGCCCGCCTCGGCGGCGACGAATTCGCCATCATCCAGACCGCGCTGAAGGATCCCGCCGAGGCCACGGATCTCGTCACGCGCATTTACGAGGCGATCCGTCTTCCTCATGACTGCGCCGGGCATCTGCTCGCCGCCGACGCCAGCATCGGCATCGCCCTGTCTCCGCAGGACGGGACGGAGATCGACGAGTTGCTGAAGAACGCCGATCTGGCGATGTACGGCGCCAAGGCCGATGGACGCCGGACCTTTCGCTTTTTCGAGCCGGGCATGGATGCGCGGGTCAAGGAACTGCGCGCGCTCGAGCTCGATCTGCGGCAGGCGATCGCCAACAAGGGCTTCGAACTTCATTATCAGCCTCTGGTCAACCTGCGAGACGATGTCGTCACCGGTTGCGAGGCTCTGCTGCGCTGGCGTCATCCCAGGCTCGGAATGGTCTCGCCGGCGCAATTCATTCCGATTGCCGAGGATACCGGCCTGATCAATCAACTCGGCGAATGGGTGTTGAACACCGCATGCGCGCAGGCCGTGACGTGGCCGGATCACATCAAGGTCGCCGTGAACGTCTCGCCGGTCCAGTTCAGGAGCGGGACGCTGGCGCTCAAGGTGGCTGCCGCTTTGGCATCCTCAGGCCTTCGGGCGAACAGGCTGGAGCTGGAAATCACCGAGGCCGTCCTCATCCGCGATGACGAGGTCGCGCTCGCCACGCTGCACGAATTGAAGCAGCTCGGCGTGTGCATCGCGCTCGACGATTTCGGCACCGGCTATTCCTCACTGAGTTATCTGCACCGCTTTCCTTTCGACAAGATCAAGATCGATCGCAGCTTCATCAAGGATATCGCCGAGTCCGGCGGATCGTCTCCCATCGTGCAGGCCGTCGTCAGCATTGCCGCGGCCCGCAAGATGACGACGACCGCCGAGGGCGTCGAAATCGAAAGCCAGCGGGAGATTCTTCGCAGGCTCGATTGCACCGAGATGCAGGGCTTCCTGTTCAGTCCCGCAGTCCCCGCGCGCGAGATCATGGGACTGTTCCTCGCCAAGGGCAGCGAGAAGGGCGGCGAATCCGCCGTCGTGGCCTGACCGGACGACCCGTTTCTTCGCACCGATCCGCTGGACGACGAAAGCGAGCGCACTTCCACTTCCGCTCGCCCCGTGCATTAATACGGTGAACATCTCCCGCCGTGCAGAGCCCCCCGCCATGTCCCTTCAGGTCTATCTCGCCTTTGTTGCCGCCTGTATCGGGCTGGCCCTGCTTCCCGGACCGATCGTCACGCTTCTGATCGCCAACGGCCTGCGCCACGGCACGCGCGCCGCGCTGACCAATATTGCTGGCGTCCAGGCAGGCATGGTGATCGTGGTTGGCGTGCTCGCGGTCGGGCTGACCTCGCTGATGGCGACCATGGGCTATTGGTTCGACTGGGTGCGCTTCGCGGGCGCCGCCTATCTGGTCTGGCTCGGGGTCAAGCTGGTCCGCTCTCCGGTCGAGGGCATCAAGGACGACGCGCCGCCGCCGCCGCCGCGCGGCGGATTCTTCCTGCAGGGTTTCCTGGTGGCGCTCTCGAACCCGAAGCTGCTGTTGTTCTTCGGGGCATTCATTCCGCAGTTCATGGATATGAACAAGGATCATCTCTCGCAGGTGATCCTGCTCGGCGTCACCTTCATGGTGCTTGCGGGATTGACCGACGGCATCTACGCGCTGCTCGCCGGCCGCGTCCGCACGATCTTCTCCGCGAAGCGCACGCGGTTGGTGTCGCGCATCTCCGGCGGCTTCATGATCGGCGGCGGGATCTGGCTCGCATTGACGCGCGCGCGATGACCGCGGGCGTCGGAGCATGATCCGGAGCCGAAGCGCTGCTTGAGCGCAATGTGTGCGACGGTTTTCCCTTGCGACGGGCGCGCAGGATTTGCGCGGAGATTGCGCGCAAGAGAAACCATAGCGGAAGTGCGATCATCGAAGTATGTCCTCAGAGCGTGATCGTGCCGGCGATACAGGGCGCGACGTCGCCGCCGATCC
This sequence comes from uncultured Alphaproteobacteria bacterium, assembly GCA_963696255.1. Classification (GTDB taxonomy): domain Bacteria; phylum Pseudomonadota; class Alphaproteobacteria; order Rhizobiales; family Xanthobacteraceae; genus Bradyrhizobium. The sequence continues at coordinate 173,853 of CAVOJN010000007.1, read as the reverse complement.
AGATCGCATCGCCCTCCTGCGCGACATGGACGCGGCCCGCGCGGCCAAGCACGGTGCCCTGGGCGGCGATGTAGCGCGGCTTGGCGAGGCCCGCGCCGATCAGCCATTGCGCAAGGCCGGCATTGAGGCTGCCGGTGACGGGATCCTCAGTGTGCCGCGACGTAAACGCGCGAACCTCGAACTGCGCCTCGTTGCCGTCCTGCGCGGGATCCCAGGGAGCCACGACCCCGAGGCTCTGGCCGGGCAATAGGCTGCCATCCAGCTTCAGCGCGAGGACTTCCCGGCGCGAGCCAAGCAGTACGGCGATCCAGCCAGGACCGTTGTCGACCCACTGCGCCGCCTTGATAGTCTGCTCCGAAACCCCGAGCGAGGCCGCGATGCGGCTGCGCAATTCGCCGTCGACATCGCCGGAACGCCGCAGAGGCGGCGCCGCGAAGGCAAGCCGCGCGCCGTCGCGCTTGATCCGCACCAGCCCCGCGCCGCACTCCTGCACGACATGCTCGGCTTTGGGCCTGTGGCCGAGCGCGAGCCAGGCATGACAGGAGCCCAGCGTCGGATGTCCCGCGAATGGCAGTTCGCGCGATGGCGTGAAGATGCGGACGTGATAATCGGCGGCTGCATCCTTCGGCCGTGACAGGAACGTGGTCTCGCTGAGATTGGTCCAGTTCGCGATCGCCTGCATCTGCGCATCGTCGAGACCGTCGGCCTCGGCGATGACCGCGAGCGGATTGCCCTTGAACGGCACCGCCGAGAACACGTCGAGCTGGAAGAACGGCAGTTTGCGCATGAGCTTGATCTCCCTATTCGCACCAGAACGGTTTGAGCGCCTCGCGGCGCACCTCGACCGGATCGAGCCCGCAATCCTTCATCTGTTCAGGCTCGAGGGCCCTGAGCTCCCTGCGGCGGCTCGCGCGCAGGAACCAGACCGCGGGCTGGCGCAGGAGTGCGCGCAGCCAGCCGTGCAACCGCTGTGACGCGGCCCGGTCCTGAATCAGGGAGTCGGCCATGACGAGGTGCATTGCTCTTTGCAATTATCTGTTGCGCTCGAAGCAATGTCTCAGTACAAGTCTCGGAGCAATCAAAACATTGCTCTCGGAGCAATATAAATGACCACCTCCTATACCGCCCTGGTCGACGCCATTGCCGCCGACATCTCCGCCGGCAATCTGAAAGCGGGCGAACGGCTGCCGCCGCAACGCCATTTCGCCTATGCAAAGGGCATCGCGGCTTCCACCGCGGCGCGCGTCTATGCCGAATTGCTGCGGCGAGGGCTTGTCGTCGGCGAGGTGGGGCGCGGCACCTTCGTCGCGGGCAAGTCGCCGCTGCCGCCGTTGCGGGTGGAGCCGTTCGACGACCGCATCGATCTCGAATTCAATTTTCCCACGGTGCCGGATCAGTCCGCGTTGATCGCGAGATCGCTGGCAAGCTGGCAGTCGCCGGAGGCATTCAGTGCGGCGCTTGCGCCCGTCACGGATCGCCGCCTCGCCGAGGCCGGCCGGGTCAGCGCGGCTTTTTTTGCGAGCGATCGCTGGCGGCCGCAGGCGGAGAATTTCGTGTTTGCGGGCAGCGGCCGGCAGTCGATCGCCGCTGCGGTGTCCGCGCTGGTGCCGGTCGGCGGTCGGCTCGCAGTGGAGCCATTGACCTACCCGATGATCAAGGGCATCGCGGCGCGGCTTGGGATCACGCTGGTGCCGGTCGTGATGGACGACGAGGGGATGAGGCCGGATGCGCTTGCCAAGGCGCATCGCTCCGCCGCACTCAGCGCGGTGTATCTGCAGCCAGTCCTGCACAATCCGCTCGGCTTTACGATGAGCCAGGCGCGGCACGACGAACTCCTGCGCGTGGTGCGCAAGCTCGACCTGACGATCATCGAGGATCGGATCTACAGCTTCCTAGCCGACGAACCTCCGCTTGCAGCCGAGGCCGAGGAACGCACGATCATGGTCGACAGCCTCTCCAAGCGGCTTGCACCGGGCATCTCCGTCGGCATTCTGCACGTGCCGCCGCAAGCGCGGGAGCGGATGGCCGTCACCGTGCGGACCGGGACCTGGTCGGTGACCTCGCTTGCGCTCGCCGCCGGCGTGCGCCTGCTCGCCGACGGTACGGCCAATGAAATCGCGCGCCGCAAGCGCGCCGATGCGCGCATCCGTCAGGCCCTGGTTGCGGAATGTCTTGCCGGCTACAGCATCAAGACCGATCCGCGCTCCTATCACGTCTGGCTCGAGCTGCCGGAGGGCTGGCGCGCCGACGCCCTCACCATGGCTGCGGCGCGAGCCGGCATCGCCATCACGCCTGGAAGCCGGTTTGCCGTCGCGCCCGGTCATTCGCCGAACGCGGTGCGTCTCGGGCTCGGCCTGCCTGTTCATGCCGAACTGCGCAAGGCCTTGACGCGAATTGCCGCGCTGCTGGCTGCGCGCCCCGAGGAGGCCGACGTCACGGAATAGGGCGGTGAGGCGCTTGCGTCACGCCTGAACCCTTCATGGCGTCGTTGCGACCAAAAGCCGGTTAGGCGACCCGCAAGCGTCACGTCCGTTACCAGCACGTTAGGACGCTTGTTGCCGCCCATGAGGAGCGTTAGTGCCTCTTCGCCAGACGACACGATGTCGGTGGCAAAACCGGCATCGGCAGCACCTTTTCAGGATCGGCCTGCAAAAAATACTCGTCCTCAATAACGAGGATCAAAGGCAAGTCGGACACGTTTCCCCTGACGATTGCACGGGGGACGTTTAAGAGCGTACATTGGTTCCTGCGATGCCGTGGAAGCTCTTCCGAAATCGTTTCCAATGCCTGACCGGCATACTGCGCGGCTCAGACGGAACCTTAGGAACTTTCGGGTTCCAAGTGGTTCACCAGGTGGTCAATCTGTTCCTCTCTGGAGATGTACGGCCTTGCTCGTCCACATGGCGGAACGGTTGCTACGGTGCGATACATTTGAACGCGCTATCCGTACAGTGCTCGATGACGCAATCTCCTTGCTGGGTGCTGAGTATGGCAACGTTCAACTGCTTGTTGGACAAGAGCTCGTCATTGTGGAGCAGCGCGGTCTGTCGCCCGATTTCTTGAAAACCTTTCGGCGCGTTACGAAGGACGATGGGTCGGCCTGCGGCCGAGCGTTGCTGCTCGGACAGTCTGTTGTAATTCCAGACGTAGAGAAGGATTTGGAGTTCGCGATTTACCGAAACATAGCGAAACGCACGCACTTCCGCGCTGTGCAAAGTACCCCGCTGCTGAAGCAAGACGGGCAGCGGCTCGGAATATTATCGACGCATTTTGCCAACCCCCATCACCCATCGAAGATTGAATTGGAGACTTTGCAGGCATACGCGACCACTGCTTCGCAGTACGCGTTCGGACTGTTGCGCGACAAGTCACTTGATCAGATGGCGAAACAAATGAACGAGCTCCTGTACGACCGTCTCGCCACACCCGCAAATGCAGCGAAGGATTGAAGTTCACGGTGCGCGAGGCTCGCGTCCGCTGTGGATGCGGATGTCAGCAAGGGGACCAGCACATCCGGAGCACCAACATGGTAATTGTTGTCGGGCGTTATGGCTCAACGAAATAATGAACACAGGGGAACGATCGGGCACTCTTTGACTTGAGTGCAGCCGATGTCAGAAACAGAACTCAAGATGCAAGTGACAAGCCCTGCGACCTGCCCCCGTTGCGACGCAGCGATTGTGCTGCGCGATAAAGTCTGGAACATCAATACGAAGAACGCTGCGGAGAGTCTCGCCCTCGTAAAGCTGCCGTAAATTGTCTTTCCACAGCTCGGGAGACATGGCGACAGACCGCGCCGCTCTGCCTCCCGGCTCCGCGCCGACTGCAGCAGGTGAATCATCCGGTGCCATCTGGAACAGTTGCTTTGCTGAAACTCAGGCGGCCGCTCTGTTCTTTATGGCGCCGATGATCGCGGTCAGTATGGCGCCGCCTGCGCCGCCGGCGACCGCCTGCGAGACAATGCCGCTCACACTGAAATTTCCTGATTGTGCTGCCGCCAGGACAGAAGGCAGCAACAGGGTGGCGACCTGCCCGAGCACCCCCCCTCCGACCAGGCCCGAGATGATGTTTCCAGCGGTGCCCAGATCAAACGTGGGGGATGATTTGCCGGCGCCAACGCCGCCAAGGGCGCCTGCGACGAGATTGATCAGAATCTGCTCCATGCCGACCTCCTGCCAAATGTGCAAATGAACGCGGTATCGACCGAAATCTTGCGACGGCATCCAGCAGAACAGGCTTGATACAGATCAAGGGTTCAGCGACGCTGTGAACATCCGGCCTGGCTGGAGTTCGAAAACAAGGCTCGATGTTTGCTTTGGGTCAGGACTGCCTTCCGGGAGTGCCGGGTAGAGGCCGGATTTGCCGCCTTGGAAGCGGATCCTCGGAACGCCAGCCAAGCCGGCTTCGAGCCATGAACAGACGTTCGACGCAATGTTCGATCGCCCCGTCGGCGCGCGACCTCATCTGGCAGCCACGAAGTAGAAATCCTCGCCAATCGGCAATGAGCCATAGACGAAGGGCTCCTGCCGGCCCGCGGTTGCTTCCATCACGTCGTCGCGCACCAGCCGCAAGACCTTGCCGATCTCGACACCCGGTGTTGCGATCCGCTGCAGCATCGCGACCGCGAATGGCGAGTTGTCGCCGTCGCCGTCGAGCGCAGCCTGGCCTTCTTTGGCCGCAAAGAACACCAGCGTGCCGTCGCTCGCCTTGACCTGCGACAATCCCTTGGCCGGTCCAAGGCTTTGATCGAGGGAACGGGCTTTGCCGGCCGCGGCCGCAGACACGATGGCGGCCGGCCCCCATGGTTTTCGGGATTGCGCCAGGAACGGATTGTCGCGGCAGGCGTCGAGCAGCACCAGCTTCAACTTTGCTGCGCCTTCCGTTGCCCTGATCACCTCGGCAAGCGCAACGCCTTGCGTCAGAGCCTCGGGCTCGGAGTTGATCTTCGCGTCCACCGGAACCAGATAGTCGACGGCATTTATTTCGAGGCCGTGTCCGGCATAATACACCATGGCCCAATCGGCGGTTCGCGCGATTTCGGCAAAGGCACGCAATGCCTCCAGCAAATCCTCGCGCGCGAGATTGACGAGGACCGTTACGCGCTCGAACCCGATATTGCGAAGCGACGCTCCGATCGCGGCGGCATCGTGCTGCGGATTGCCGAGTTTGACCGCGTTGCGGTAGTCCGAATTGCCGATCACGAGCGCGACACGGCGTCCCTGGCTGGCCTGCGTCGCGCGCGCAGCGTCGGGCGGCACGATCGGCGCCCCCACGTTCGGCGTCGGGATCGATGTTGCCGATTCCGCCCGTCGTGGCGCCGGCGGAATCACCGGCGGCGGCGCGCCGGAGCCAAGTGCCGCAATCCTCGCGCGAGCGGTTTCGATCGACGATTTCGAATAGTCGAGATTGGCCAGGTAGCTTTGCGACGCCAGCGCCTTCCGGAACTCGGCAAGCGCCGCCGTCACATCGCCGAGTCGCTCATAGGCAAGGCCGCGTCCGGTGAAAGCAGGAATGTAATCCGACATGATCGCCAGCGCACGATCGTATTCGGCAAGCGCAAGCTGGTAGTCGCCGCGATAGCGCAAGGTGTCCGCGCGGCGGACGTAGTTCAGGGGATCGCGCGGATCGATGCGGATCGCCTCACCGATGTCCGCAAGCGAACGATCGAGGTCGCCCTTCTGACGCCAGGCTTCCGCGCGGTTGGCATAAGGCTTCGAATATCTGACATCGAGACGGATGGCCTCGGTGAAATCGGCGATCGCCTGGTCGAGCTCCTGGCGTTGCAGAAGAAACTGACCGCGATTGTTGAAGATCGCTGCAACATTGGGCTCGAGCGCGACATTGCGGTTGAAATCGGCAAGCGCCCGCGCCGCATCACCCTTTTCGGCCCAGGTGACGGCGCGATTTCCATAATACATGCCGAAGCCGGGCTGGAGCCGGATCGCCGCCGTCTCGTCCGCCACCGACCCATCGAGATCGCCTAGATATCGCCGCGACGTTCCGCGAATGTCGTAGGCTGCGGCGTTGCGGGGCGAAAGCCGTATCACGTCGCCAAAGGCGGCCGCGGCTTGCTTGAAATCCTTCTTGCAGGAAAAGAACACCAGACCACGGCCGCCATGGTAGCTTGAGTCGGTGGGCCGCAACCGGACGGCTGCGTCGAAATCGGCCAGCGCGCCGTCGCAATCGCGCTTGTTCAACAACGCCGTGCCGCGACTGTAGTGATACTCTGCGACGTTTCCCTTGCCGCTATCGATCAGCGTGGCGCAGGCCTCGATCGCGCCCGGATCGGCCGGGTTGAGGCACTGCCTCACGAGCGGCTGCTGCGCGGGCGCGGGAGCAGGTCCACCCAGCAGAACGGCACCAATCAGGATTGGCGCCAGGAATTTCGGGCCAGCTCGCTGTTCGAGGCGCATCGCAGCACCATTGACGGAGAGGCTGACCTTAAGGGTGGCTCACAATGCCGTCCAGCAGGGGAGCCGGCAGCGACATCGGGCCGAGATCGGCCGAGTCCCTTATTGGTTCAATCAGCCGATATCGGCTCCGGCGGATGGCAGGGCGGCCCTGGGCTACAGCCGGTGCTGTCTCAGTCTGGATTTTTCGGGTGGTAGTTTTCCTGGAAATGCTTGACGGTGCCCTCGATCTGAACCCAGTCATGTTTCGATTGCTCGAAAACCGATATGACGGGGGCGGGGTATTTCGGATTTGCCATCGCGCCGACTGCAACACCGATCATCGAAGGCAGGCTGGTGACTTTCCAATAGACCGTTGATCCGCACTGTGGGCAAAAATAATTATGCATTTCGCCGCCGCTTGCGGCGGCGTGCGTGAACTCCTTTGAGGTGCCTGAAATGGTGACAACCTCTGCGGGGTAATAAGCGCCTACACCGAACGGCGCGCCGGTTCGGCGCTGACAGTCGATGCAGTGGCAAGCAACGATGATCCTCGACGGTTCTTCCGGAAGCGAGAGCGTGACTGCACCGCAGTTGCACCTTGCGTGGCCCATAGTTGAAAGCTCCCCCACCTTCGTTCCGAAACTCACCGCAACGCCAGACTAACAAGTTGTCTGAACGGGTGCCAACCACAGGGCGAGATTTGTTGCAGCGGCCGCCGTTGGTCTGGCAACTGGCCCGGCAGCGCATTCCGTTCGGCGGGTTATTGCAAGGGCATCCGACACGCAGGCCGAGTGAATACCAGTCCGAGCCGCTCGTCCACCGGCCCGCCGCGACGGACTCGCCGCTCAAGGGGGGTGCTTACTCGAAATCGCCGCCTCTGCACGGCGCACCCAACCCGTCATTCTTCTAGACACGCCGTTTCGTCTGACGGATCATGTAGCGCCACGCGAACCGGGGTTGCACCATGGATGTCGGAGATTGGTTGCGGAGGCTTGGTCTCGAACAATATGAGGCTACATTCCGCGGAAATGCGATCAGCGACAAGGTCCTGCCCAACCTGACGGCGGAGGACTTGAAGGACATGGGCGTCGGCATGGTCGGGCACCGCCGCATTCTTCTCGATGCGATTGCGGCTCTGCGTGCTCCAGAGGCCGCACCAACTCCGCCATCGGACGCTTCTCCCGCAACACACGAAGCCGCCAAGGACAGCGCCGAGCGCCGCCAGGTTACCGTGATGTTCTCAGATCTTGTCGGTTCGACGGCGCTGTCCTCTCGTCTGGACCCGGAGGACTTGCGTGACGTCATCTCGGCCTATCAGAAGTGCGTCGGCGATATTGTGGTTCGCTTCGGTGGTTTCGTTGCCCGATATCTGGGCGACGGGGTGCTGATCTACTTCGGCTATCCCGCGGCACATGAGGATGACGCTGAGCGTGCCGTTCGGGCCGGCCTCGCACTGATTGAAGCGGTTGCTACGCTCTCCGCGAAGGACCCCCTCCAGGTTCGCATTGGAGTGGCCACCGGCATGGTGGTCGTCGGAGACCTTGTGCGGTCGGGCGAAGGGCAAGAACGCGGTATTGTCGGGGAAACGCCGAACCTCGCGTCGCGCCTTCAGGGCATTGCCGAGCCGCACATGGTCGTCATTGCGGAGGACACGCGCAAGCTGCTGGGCAATCTTTTCGTACTGCGGGACCTTGGGTTGAGGGATATCAAGGGGATCACAGGTCCCGTGCGAGCTTTCGCAGCGCTGCGGACAAGTTCTGTCGCAAGCCGCTTCGAGGCGATGCACCCCGGAGGCCTGACGGCGGTCGTCGGTCGAGAAGAGGAGCTTGACCTGCTGTTGCGACGCTGGGAGAAGGCCAAGACCGGCGAAGGCCAGGTGGTGCTGCTGTCCGGTGAGGCCGGGATCGGCAAATCCAGACTACACGCCGCCCTCCTGGAAAGGCTTGCGGCTGAACCACACACGCGTATGCGGTATTTCTGCTCGCCCCAACACACGGACAGCGCTTTTTATCCGATTATAGGGCAGATCGAACGTTCTGCCGGATTTGCGCACGGCGACACCCCGCATACAAAGCTCGATAAGCTCGACGCCCTGTTGGCGCGAATCTCGACGCCCAGGCATCACGCCCCTCTATTGGCCGAAATGTTGTCGCTTCCCAACGACGGACGTTATCCGGCTTCGGAGCTTGATCCCGAACAGCGCCGGCAGAAAATGCTGGAGGCACTCGGTCTACAGCTGGAAGCCCTGGCGAACTCCAACTCCGTGCTGTTGATCCTGGAAGATGTGCATTGGAGCGACCCCACGAGCCTGGAAGCGTTCGGTCGCATAGTGGACCTGATCCCAAGCCTTCGCGTGCTCTTGATCATAACGTTTCGGCCGGAATTCGAGGCGCCCTGGATTGGGCAATCGCATGTCACAGCTCTTACCCTCAATCGGCTGGGACATCGCGAAGTCGGCACCTTGATCGACCGCGTCGTCGGCAACAAGCAACTGCCGGCGGACGTTCGAAGGGACATCATCGAGCGCACCGATGGCGTCCCACTGTTCGTCGAAGAGATGACAAAGGCGGTGATGGAGGCCGGGAGCGAGCTGGAAGCGACAAGGACCGCGGCTGCGGTTTCCGCTCCGGTGCTGGCGGTCCCCGCGAGCTTGCATGCTTCCCTGATGGCGAGGCTCGACCGGCTCGGCCCCGCCAAGGAGGTGGCGCAGGTCGGGGCGGCGATAGGTCGTGAGTTTTCACATACGCTGCTGGCTGCCGTGGTCCTGGCTGAACTCGACTTGTCGCTCAGCCGTCTTATCGCAGCCGGCCTGCTTTCCCGCAAGGGCGTGCCCCCGCACGCGACCTATTTGTTCAAGCACGCCCTGGTGCAAGAAGCAGCCTACGGCACGCTGCTGCGCCAGCCCAGACGCGCGCTCCACGCGAGTATCGCAGACGTTCTCGAACGGCAGTTTTCAGAGATTGCCGAGAGTCAGCCCGATCTGCTGGCGCGGCATTACACCGAGGCTGGGTTAATCGACAAGGCTGCCAGCCTGTGGGGCAAGGCGGGATTGCGATCACTTGAACGGTCGGCGTTGGTTGAAGCCCTTGAGCAGCTCACACGCGCGCTTAGACAGATTGCAACCTTGCCCCGCGAGCCGGCGATTCTCCATGAAGAAATCAAGCTTCAAGTTGCACTGATATACACACTCCAGAATGTTAAAGGGCAAGCCGCCCCGGAAACCAGGGCCGCCGCGGAGCGCGCGCTTCTGCTGATAGAACAAGCCGAAGCGCTTGGTGAAACTCCCGATGATCCGCTGCTGCTGTTTTCGGCTCTCTACAGTTTGTGGCAAACCTACATTGCAGGGTTTCGGGGCGATGTGGCGCGCCAGCACGCCGAGCGTATTCTGGCACTGGCCGAGAAACAGGGGGCCGAGGTCCCGCTCATGCACGGGCATGCGGCCATGGGCTGCTCCTTGCTGCTCACGGGAAACCTGGTGGAATCCCTTCTACATTACGATCGGGTGATTGCGCTTTGCGACACTGTAGAACATCGGCCGCTGAAGACGCAGCTCTCCATGGATCCTCAGGTGGCCGCATTGATCTATGGGTCGCTAGGGCGGTGGATGCATGGCTATCCCGTGGCCGCGTTCGAGAGTGCAGAGCAGGGGCTCAGCAAGGCGCGTGAGACCGGCAACCCCGCCATCTTCTTGCATGCGATTGCTTTGGCGTGCCTTACCCAACTCATCAGCGGTAACTACGCAATAGCGAAGCAGCAAACTGATGAACTCGTCGAACTGGCCGAACAAAAAGGCTCCGTTTACTGGAAGGCCAGTGGAATGCTGAGACGAGCCGGGCTTTTGGCTTTGACCGAAAAAAGCTCGGAGGCAGTCAGCATATTCAGCTCGGCGCTCGGCGTAGGGCGCCCAAGCGGTACAACACTATATTCGCCGGTCTGGCTGTCCTGTTTGGCAAGGGCCTGTGGGCAGCTTGGCCAGTTCGATGACGCTTCGAGCTATATCGGTGAAGCGATCACGGCGATCGAGGCGACAAAGGAACAATGGTACGAGGCCGAGATCCATCGCATCGCCGGCGAAATCGCGCTGATGTCGCCAGAGCGGGACGTGGTAAAGGCCGAAACCTGCTTCAAGCGGGCCCTGGCGGTCGCCCGTGCGCAGCAAGCGAAATCCTGGGAACTGCGCGCGGCAACAAGCATGGCGCGGTTGTGGCGCGAGCGAGGGAAGCGCGACGAGGCCAGAGACCTTCTCGCCACGGTCTACGGCTGGTTTATCGAGGGCTTTGACACCTTGGACCTGAGGCAAGCCAAGGTGCTCCTCGACGAGCTAACGCAAATGGAGCAAGACAACCAGGCGTTCTCCGCCTCGCCGCGAAAAGGGTAGCAATCCTCTTCGGTACAATTGACACTGGCTCACCAATGGCTACCAATGCGGGTATTTGGTGGTGAGTATGGACGGAGACGAGATATGGCTCTCACTTTTTTAAATGTTTTGGACGTCGCCAATATGAGTGACACGCAAAAGGCGAAACTGAAGAAGAGCCTTTTGGCGCACAAGAAAAGGCTCAATGACACATCGAAGATCGTCGATAGACACCTCAAAACATTAGCGACCAAGAAGAAAAAACGCAAAGCCAAGAGGTAAGAGTTCGCATGATTGATGGCGAGTTTTTGCATCGACGGGCGTCGAGGTCTGGGACGCGTTCTCCTGGACAATTCTCTTTGCGCAAACTCTCTTTTGATCAACGTCTCGAGGCTGATGGATAAATGAGGATTAGTGCTTCTGGACCGGTCGGGCCGGAAGCGCCTTGGCGCGTTTCAAGTCTGCTGTGTCAAAACCCCGGACAAGCCGGCCAAACGTCGGCTTCAGGGCGCGATTGGCCGGCCGTCGTTGCTATTTGATGCCGGCAGCCTCAAACCCCGCTTCAACGGCCGCAACGCGGGCATCGATCTGTTTCTGCGGCAGCTTGCGGAATAGCGATCGCGTTGCGAGCACCACGCCTCGCCTGCTGTCGGCAAATGTCGATTGGCGCGAAAGCTGCTGCGTCAGCGCGACGTAGAACATCGCAGCGAGTTCGGCCGGCTTGAAAACGAAAGCGCCGCGGCGGGTCGCCGACATTACTCGGTAAGCGGCGAAGTTGTGGATACCGCTGTTGAGGTGCACCCCTCCCTCATCGGACTCGTGCTTGAGCGGTAGCTTCTTGAAATTCCTCATGTGCTTGGGCTGATGAAAACGCGGCGGGTCTTGCATGTCACGGAGCGCCTTGCGGCCGCAGGAAATGCCGTCCCCGATCAACCAGTCCCACTTCGCGATACTTGGTTTGGTCCGATTTGAGATGATGGTGCCAAAGATATCCGAATAGGATTCGTTGAGCGCCCCGGTTTCGCCTTGATAGTCAAGACGTGCCGTGTGGCCGGTCACGCCGTGAAACAGTTCGTGAGCCACGACGTCCAATGAAGCCGCCAAAGACCTCAATCTGCCATCGAACTCCGTCTGGCCATACAACATCTGCGTGCCGTTCCAGAACGCGTTGAACCAGATCCTGCTGCGCGGATGCTGCTTAAACGGTCTAACAACGCAATTGACGGTCGAAACGATCGGGCCGCCCATATCGTCGATGTTGTTGCGCCTTAGCACCTCGCGCAGAAAGGCAACGACAGCGGAAGCGTTAGCGTGCGCGCTGACCGCCGCGGCGGACCAGGGAGCGTCTACGAGTTTACCTGGCAACTTCCTATCGACCGGATCACGAAAAGCGAAATCGTGGGTCTCTATATTCAGCCGGGCGTCGCGCATCGTCTCCTTGCCGCCCCGGATTTCGATCCCGAACTTCTTCACCTTGTCCAGTTCATCTACTCCCTTGCCGACGGCAATCGTCGGCGTACGCGGCAGTTCCGCCACGACGGCGCCGGTGATCGCATCCACGACGTAGTCATGAACCAGAGGAAAATCCTTGAGTGTCGTCCTGCCTTTCTTCCTGCTGCGCACGTCCTCAACGACGTAAGCGAGGTGCCATTTGCCCCTGCCTTCGCGATAGAGATTGAGCTTGGGTATCCCGCGAGGAAGCTCGCGACCGTATCCTGCTATTGCAGCTATCTTTCTCAGCACCTTGTAAGGTGAAATTCGCGCGACATAGGATCTGAGGTTCGGCTCCGCTATGTTGGAATTGAGCGAGATCAACTCGTTGTGCTGGTCGAGCTCGACGCTGACAAGAGAACCGAAAACCGGAATGCCATTGACGTGTTGCCGAAACTTGACGACTTTGGTTCCGGTCAGGGACACAAACTCGACACCAAGAACTCTTGAAATCGCCGTCAGCTCCCCGGATTTCCGGAGGATTGAACATTGGCATTTTCTTGCTCGCAAGCGCGTGCTCCAGAATGCGCTTGGCGGCGCTTTCCGGATCAAGATTGCCAGGCTGGTGTACCAAGTGCGAAAAGGCCGAATGCGCTGGCCGATCCGCCTTGAGAGCCGCAAACAAGCGTCGGCCGCTCGCCTCCGTGACATGCATCGCCAGGACGCTGAAGCCATTTCTCGCTCTTGACGACGCAGGAGCGGCACGCGTTGAAGCCCTTCTTCGCATAACCTTCTTCGCCATAATCGTCTTCTCCCACAGGCGACCTGCATCCTAGGCTAAATTGCCTCCGTGAAAAATGGCAAACGAACGGCTATGCCGGACCGCGACGATGTGGAAAGGACTACGCCTTTCGCCCAATCAGCGTCGCTTCGATGCCGCCGAGGATGCGCGCCAGCCGCTCCGCCCATTGCTGCTGGCCGCCCTCATCTGTGATCAGATCCTGCCTGATCTCGATGCCGCAGCACATCAGGCCGCGCGCTTCGGCATGCACGGGAATGGTGTAGTCGGTGGTTTCGCTCACCGCATAAGGCTCATTGTCGCCGACCACGAGGTCGCCCTCCGCGCGCAATGCGCGGAGGAGCAGCGGCGGCAGGATCTTGTCGAGGCGGTGCAGCGTGCCGATGTGCCAGGGCCGCGCGGCACCGGCATAGACAGGCGTGAAACTATGCAGCGCGACCAGGATGGTCGGCCGCTTCTCGGCCTGCCGCCGCTCGATCGCCTCATGGATGCGGCGATGATAGGGATCGAAGATCTCGCACCGCCGCGTCTCGCGGTCCTCGCGCGACAGCCCGTCATTGCCGGGGATGGTGGTCGCCTCGCTGAGCAGTGGGATCGAACTCGGCACGCCGGGCGGGCGGTTACAGTCGATCACGAGCCGCGAGTAGCGCTGCGCGATCAGATGTGCGTCGAGACGTTTCGATAGCCGTTCGGCGACGCCGGCGATGCCGATGTCCCAGCCGATGTGGCGCATCAGTTCGCTCTCGGGCAGGCCCAGGTCGCCGAGCGGTTTGGGGATCAGCCGGCCGTAATGGTCGGCGGTGAAGAGAAACGGCGAGCGGCCATCCGCATTGTGCTCGAGGACGGGGGCAACATCCGTGGCGCCAAGCAGGAGGGATGTTGCGGTTGCGGGGGAGGAGGCGAAGTCCATTTTTTTGCCTATCGAATCAGCAGGGCGATCTGGAATCGGGCAGTGTTCCCTATGGATCAGACGGCCCGAAATCGCGATGATGACGGACCATGCCGCTGCTCTCGATCTATCACAAGACAGAATATCGCTACCTGCACCCGGTCGCGTTCGGCGAACATCGCATCATGCTGTGTCCCCGCGACGGGCACGACCTGCGGGTGTTGTCGTGCGAGCTCCGGATCGCGCCGCAGCCGATGAGGCTGCGCTGGATCCACGACGTCTTCGGAAACTCCGTGGCGATCGCGACCTTCGACGAGCGCGCTGCGGCCCTGACCGTCACGTCGGAGGTGACTGTCGCCCACAATCCGGCCGAAGAGTTCGCGTTGACGCCGGACGACCATGCCTATTTCTATCCCTTCCTCTACGACGACGAGGAATATCCCGACCTTCGGGAATTTGTCACGCCGCAATACAGCGATCCCCAGGGCGAGCTTTCCGCCTGGGCGCGCAGGTTTCTCGACGCGGAAGCGCCGACATCGACTTTCCAGCTGCTGCGGAACATGACGCACGGTATCCGCGACCGCTTCACCTATCGCAAGCGCCACGAGCGCGGCACGCAGCATCCGCTCGACACCCTGCAGACGGGAAGCGGGACGTGCCGCGACTATGCGCTGCTGATGATCGAAGCGCTGCGGCGGCTCGGTATCGCCGCGCGCTTCGTCTCCGGCTATCTCTATACCGGCGATCGCGCCCACAGGGGTGGCGGCTCGACGCATGCCTGGGTGCAGGTCTATCTGCCGGACGCGGGCTGGATCGAGCTCGATCCGACCAACGGTATCGTCGGCACGCGCGATCTCATCCGCGTCGCGGTGGCGCGCGATGCGGTGCAGGCGCTTCCGTTGCATGGCACTTACCTGGGTTCGGCGGATGCGTTCGACGAGATGGAGGTGAACGTCAGCGTCCGCCTGATGGATCAGGACAACGAACTGGAAACGGAGGCGTAAGGCGCATGGAGATCAAGGTCGGCTTTGAGATCACCTATACGGCCGCGCAGCCGACGCCGATGGTGATCATGCTGTCGATTCATCCCTCGCGCTATTCGGACATCGTCGGCACCGAAACCATCACGGCTGACCCGGGCACGCCGATCGGATTCTACCGGGACAGTTTCGGCAATGTCTGCGGCCGGCTGCTCGCGCCCGCCGGCGGCGTCACGCTTCGCGGTCACGCGCTGGTGCGCGATGCCGGCCTGCCCGACATCGTGATGCCGACCGCGCAGCAATTGCCGGTCGAACAGCTTCCGGACGAATTGCTGCTTTATCTGATGCCGAGCCGCTATTGCGAGACCGACAAGCTCACCGACATTGCCTGGTCGCTGTTCGGCGGCACCAGGCCCGGCTGGGAACGTGTGCAGGCGATCACCGACTTCGTGCATCACCACGTCACCTTCGGCTACAAATACGCCCATCACATGAAGTCGGCGCTTGACGTCTACGAGCAGAAGAGCGGCGTCTGCCGCGACTTCGCGCATCTTGCGTTGACCCTCTGCCGCTGCATGGGCATCCCGGCCCGCTACTGCACCGGTTACATGGGCGACATCGGCATTCCGCCCGAGCCCGAGCCGATGGATTTCTCCGGCTGGTACCAGGTCTATCTCTCCGGCCAGTGGTATACGTTCGACGCCCGCCACAACGTTCCGCGCATCGGCCGCATTCTGATGGCGACCGGTCGCGACGCCGCCGACGTTGCCTTGTCCACCAGCTTCGGCCGGATGGAATTGACGAAGTTCGTCGTCGTCAGCGACGAAGTCGTGGCTTGATTATTTCCAGGCATTCCGTCATTGCGAGCCAACGGGTCCGCCCGACCGCGCGACCCGATGACAGGCTCCGCGAAGCAATCCTTTGTGCCGCGTCGGGAAGCGGAGTGATGGATCGCCTCGTCTCCCGCGCTTCTCGCAATGACGGCTGACACATGATCTCCGACCGCCTTTTCGTCTACGGCACGCTGATGCGCGGCTACGAACATCCGATGGCAAGATTGTTGTCGGCGAATGCCGATTTCCTTGGGCCGGCGAGCTGCCGCGGCCGGCTCTACATGGTGAAGCATTACCCGGGGCTGGTGCTCTCGGACGCCGCCGATGAGATCGTCCATGGCGAGCTCTACCGGCTGCGCGCAGCCGACGAGCTGCTGCGCGAGTTCGACATGTACGAAGCCTGCGGCGAAGGCTTTCCCGAGCCCACGCAATATGTGCGGAAGCTGTTCTCCGTCACCCTCGCCGACGGCGCGTCCAGCCAGGCCTGGACCTATCTCTACAACTGGCCCGTGGCGGCGCTGACGCTGATCGAGTTGGGGCGGTTTTTGGGGAAATAGGTCCCGCTCCCTCGTCATTCCGGGGCGCGCGTGAGCGCGAGCCCGGTGTCCATCACCCCCAGCCGTGGTTATGGATTTCGGGCCTGTCCCTTCGGGACACCCCGGAATGACGACGTGGATGGAGCGTTATGCCCGCTTCTTCGGTTTTGACTTCTGCTGCATGTAAGAGCGCAGCACCGCGTTCATGCGCCGCTGATAGCCTTCGCCCTCCCGCTTGAAGAAGTCGAGCACGTCCTCGTCGACGCGGATCGAGATCGCTTTCTTCCTAGGCGGCATCACCAGAACGGCTTTCGACCAGTCGACATCCTTGAACTCGTCCCAGTCGGGATCGCTGGCGATTGCGGCCTCGATTTCCGCCTCGGTCATCGCATCGAAGCGCTTCCAGTCAGTTTTGCCTCGGCGTCGTTCGCCCCATCGACGCGTTACGATATGCTCTTTTTTCATCTGGCCTCGGGTGTCGCGCGGAGATGATTCTGATTATTCGGCCACGGACTGTGAAAACAACCGTTATCATTCGACCATGTGTCCTTCCGACGGCGATCCACCTCTCCTCGTTGCTACGGTTAGACTTTCTGACGACAACGGGTTCTTCAAACGCCTCACTCGCCTCTGCGAATGCGATCCCGTGTTTGGCAAGGTTGCTGTCGCTCTTGTTTGCGTCCCATTCGAAACCGTCCGATGCGACAAGTCCGAACCGCGCATCGGACATTTCTGAGATTCCTTACTGTATATACGATTGTAATCCAGTTCAAGCCCGATCAGGCTGTGGATATGGACGGAACATATCATGAACGTTAGAATAGTAAATTGCGGTTGCACTCGGATTTGCCTCTTTGGCAAGAGCCCCGCTGAGTGATTTCGCCATGCGCTTCACGCCCCAGTTCCTCGAAGATCTGCGCGCCCGGCTTCCGGTCTCGGAAGTCGTGGGCAAGCGCGTCAAGCTCAAGCGGGCGGGGCGGGAGTGGAAGGGGCTGTCGCCGTTTCAACAAGAAAAGACGCCGTCCTTCACCGTCAACGACCAGAAGGGATTTTATCACGACTTCTCTTCGGGGAGGCACGGCAACATCTTCGATTTCGTGATGGAGACGGAAGGGGTCACATTCCCCGAAGCGGTCGAGCGCTGCGCGGCGATGGCCGGTGTTGCGGTGCCGGCGGCCACGCCCGATGCCGCTCGCCAAGAGCAGCGCCGCAAGACGCTGCACGATGTGATGGAGCTTGCCGCGAAATTCTTCTCCGACACGCTGGCCTCGCGCGTAGGTGCGAAGGCGCGCGGCTATCTCGCCGACCGCGCGCTTCTGCCCTCGACGCAGGTCCAGTTCCGTCTCGGCTATGCGCCGCCGGATCGCTTCGCGCTGAAGGAGCATCTCGGCGGCCAGGGCATCTCGACCGATGACATGGTCGAGACAGGCCTATTGATCGGCGGCGATGATGTGCCCGTGCCCTATGATCGCTTCCGCGACCGCGTGATGTTTCCGATCACGGACGCGCGGGGCCGCGTCATCGCCTTTGGCGGGCGCGCGCTGGAAAAGGACGTTCCCGCGAAATACCTCAACTCGCCGGAAACGCCGCTGTTTCACAAGGGCGACAATCTCTACAACCTCGCCGCAGCGAGACAGGCCGCTCATAACGGCGCGCAGCTCATCGTGGTCGAGGGCTATGTCGACGTTATCGCCATGGTAACGTCGGGCTTCGGCGGCGCGGTGGCGCCGCTCGGCACGGCCTTGACCGAAAACCAGCTCGCGCTGCTCTGGAAGATGGCGGACGAGCCGATCCTCTGCTTCGACGGCGACCGCGCCGGACAGAAGGCGGCGTATCGTGCTGCGGATCTGGCGATGCCGCATCTCAGGCCCGGCAAGAGCCTTCGCTTCGCGCTGTTGCCGGAAGGGCAGGACCCCGATGATCTCGCGCGCTCCGGCGGGCGCGGCGCGATCGAGGAGGTGATCTCGGCGGCGCGTCCGCTGGCCGAGATGATCTGGTCGCGCGAGATCGAGGGCGGCAGTTTCGCAACGCCCGAGCGCCGCGCAGCACTCGAAGCGCGCATCAACGAATTGTCCAACTCCATCCGCGACGAGGTGGTGCGCCGCTATTATCGCCAGGACCTGATCGAGCGGCTCAGCCGCACCTTCGCTCCCGAGCCGCGCAACTTCGGACGGCCCGCTTACGGCGAATCACCCCGCCGCTTCCAGCCCCGCGCGGGTCACCAGCCCCGCGGCGGCGGTAAATTCCCGCCCCGGCCGGTTGGCCTGGCCGGCGCAACCGGGCTCGGCCGCGGCGCCTACCAGGCCGCGAGCCCCCAGCTTGCCAACAGCCCGATCATGCGCGGCCAGCGCTCCTCGCTGTCCCGCCGCGAGGCGCTGATTCTGCAATGTCTGATTAACCATCCATGGCTGCTGCACGACCATCTGGAGGAGGTGGCCGCCCTGGAATTGGCGCATGGCGAGGCCCACAAGCTCCGCGCCGGTATCATCGCCGCCTTCGCCAACGATCATCACCATTCTCCCGATCCCTCCGAACAGGCCGAGAAAATGCGAGCCGACCTGGACAAGGCCGGATTTTCGCAGGTTCTTCAAAGGGTTGACCGGTCGATCACGACCGGGGCGGTGTGGGGCGCAAGACCTGGCGCGGCGAGGGAGGATGTTCTTTCCACCTGGCATCAACTCGTTGTCTTGCATCAGAAAACCCACGCCCTACTTAGGGAGAAGAAAGACGCCGAGCTTGCCCTTGGCGAGGAGCCGAGCGAGGCCAACATGGCCTGGCTCAGGGATGTGGGCCTCCGGCTGGAGTCGCTGGAGGGCACCGAGGCCCAGATCGAGGGGTTCGGCGAGCTTTCCGGGCGGTTCCAGAAGACGGTGTGAGTAGAAAGAAACATGCGGACGGATTCGGCCGAAGCCGCAAAAAGACTCGCCAAACCCATGGTTTGGCTGCAAAAACAGGGTTAAGCGAAGCTTAATACGACTCCGCTATCGGAGTGTGGCTTTTATCGAGAAAAGATTCGGGGGTGGCGGGAATAGCGCCGCCCTTGTTGCGTCTTATTCGTCGCAACCAAAGTCTTGGCGACGAGGACAGACAAAGCGGGCGCGTGCGGCGCGCCTCACGTGAAGCGCGTTTTGGAGAGCACTGAATGGCCACGAAGGCAAAGACGCTGCAGGTCAAGGACAAGGAAAAAGACGACAAGGCAGCGGACGCGCCCGAGAAGGATTCTCCCGACGCGCCGTCGCCGTTGCTCGACCTGTCGGACGCCGCCGTCAAGAAGATGATCAAGCAGGCCAAGAAGCGCGGCTTCGTGACCTTCGATCAGCTCAACGAAGTGCTGCCGTCGGACCAGACCTCGCCCGAGCAGATCGAGGACATCATGTCGATGCTCTCGGACATGGGCATCAACGTCACCGAGGCCGACGACAGCGGCGAGGAAGAGGACAAGGACGAGCCCGGCGACGACGACACCGACAACGAGCTCGTCGAGGTCACGCAGAAGGCCGTCACCGAGGTCAAGAAGAGCGAGCCCGGCGAACGCACCGACGATCCCGTGCGCATGTATCTGCGCGAGATGGGCACCGTCGAGCTGCTCTCGCGCGAGGGCGAAATCGCGATCGCCAAGCGCATCGAGGCCGGCCGCGAGGCAATGATCGCGGGTCTCTGCGAAAGCCCGCTGACCTTCCAGGCCATCATCATCTGGCGCGATGAACTCAACGAAGGAAAGATCTTCCTCCGCGACATCATCGATCTCGAAGCGACCTATGCCGGCCCCGACGCCAAGGCCAATCCGGGCATCATCGGCGCGCCCGTCGGTCCCGACGGCCAGCCGATCGTGAATCCCGAAGCCGCCGCCCAGGCCGGAGCCGATGTGGCGGTTGCGCCTGCGCCCGCGCATGTCGCTCCTCCCGCCGCTCCGCCGTCGCCGACCCCGTTCCGTCCGCAAGCCCCGGCGGGCGAAGGCGACGGCGACGGCGAGGAAAAGGATCCCGGCGAGGCCGCGGCCGAAGCCGACATGGAAGACGACGAGTTCGAAAACCAGATGTCGCTTGCGGCGATCGAGGCCGAGCTGAAGCCGAAGGTGGTCGAGACCTTCGACAAGATCGCCGACAACTACAAGAAGCTGCGCCGCCTGCAGGAGCAGGACATCGCCAACCAGCTGCAGAGCGAGACGCTCTCGCCCTCGCAGGAGCGCAAATACAAGAAGCTCAAGGACGAGATCATCGTCGAGGTGAAGTCGCTGCGGCTCAACCAGGCCCGCATCAACTCGCTGGTCGAGCAGCTCTACGACATCAACAAGAAGCTGGTCTCCTTCGAGGGCCGGCTGATGCGCCTCGCCGACAGCCATGGCGTCGCGCGCGACGACTTCCTGCGCAATTATCAGAGCTCCGAGCTCGATCCGCGCTGGCTCAATCGCGTCTCGAAACTCTCGGCCAAGGGCTGGAAGAATTTCGTCCATCACGAGAAGGACCGTATCAAGGAGCTGCGCCACGAGGTGCAGTCGCTGGCGGCGCTCACGGGCCTCGAAATCCCCGAGTTCCGCAAGATCGTGCACGGCGTGCAGAAGGGCGAGCGCGAGGCCCGTCAGGCCAAGAAGGAAATGGTGGAAGCCAACCTTCGTCTGGTGATCTCGATCGCAAAGAAATACACCAACCGCGGCCTGCAATTCCTCGATCTGATCCAGGAAGGCAATATCGGTCTGATGAAGGCGGTCGACAAATTCGAATACCGCCGCGGCTACAAGTTCTCGACCTACGCCACATGGTGGATCCGGCAGGCGATCACCCGCAGCATTGCGGATCAGGCGCGCACCATCCGCATCCCCGTGCACATGATCGAGACCATCAACAAGATCGTGCGCACCTCGCGCCAGATGCTCAACGAGATCGGCCGCGAGCCCACGCCCGAGGAACTCGCCGAGAAGCTCGGCATGCCCCTCGAGAAGGTGCGCAAGGTCCTCAAGATCGCCAAAGAGCCGCTGTCACTGGAAACGCCGGTCGGCGACGAGGAAGACAGCCATCTCGGCGATTTCATCGAGGATAAGAACGCGATCCTCCCCATTGATGCCGCGATCCAGTCGAACCTGCGCGAGACCACCACGCGCGTGCTGGCCTCGCTGACCCCGCGCGAAGAGCGCGTGCTGCGCATGCGCTTCGGCATCGGCATGAACACCGACCACACGCTGGAAGAAGTCGGCCAGCAATTCTCGGTGACGAGAGAGCGCATCCGCCAGATCGAAGCGAAAGCGCTGCGCAAGCTGAAGCATCCGTCAAGGTCGCGGAAGCTGCGGAGCTTCCTGGATAATTGAGGTGGCCATGCTCTCGGGTAGCTGCGCAGACCGAGAGAATAGAAGCGTCTCAGGAGCCGATAAAGCTGACGAGGCTTGCCGGAACCGGCAGAGAAAAAATGTCGGATTCCCCCGTTCAGGTTCTGTTCAGGCGGTGTTATATATCGTCTGAACAACTGGGAAGATGCCCCGGGAGAATGCAATGAAAACATTCATAACATCGCTTTTGATTGGTATTGGCTTGGCGATTGTCGGTGCCGCCTTGGCACAAGCTGGCGTTACGCCTCCGTAATACCGTCTCGCGGTATCGATCATTCGTTCATCGCCGAATTCAACTTCGCGGCTGTTTGCTCCAGTGATTCCTGTGTTGAAACCCATTCGCTGGGTGCGATTCGTTTCAGGAATGATCCCTCAGTTTGGTTTCGGTCGTGCTCTGCGGGCTTTTCCGTGATTTCCATACCAAATCTGATTGCCTGATCGGCAGCGGTATAACGCCTTTCTTTTTCATCGGAGCTTATGCTTTCCTTGTTCGCGTCAACGTATTGCACATTGTTCAGCGCGTAAGTGTCGAGAATTTGCGCATAGACCAAGCCAGACTCGGGGTATCTCGACAGACATGACAGTTCGAGTTTGGTCAGCCGTATGATATCGGCATTCGCCGTTTCGACGTATCTCTGCTTGTATTTCGGGTGACGGAGGCGATTTTGGACGTGCGTTAGCTCCATGGAGACGTACGAGCTGAATAGCTGTCTCCAGAGCTCAAGCCCGGGAATCGGCTTGTCGATTGTGCATGGGCCAGGTACCTCGAACGCGATGGTCTTGCCTGGCTCGACATCTACTTTGCTCACCACAGGGAAGCGCTGTTTCGCCACCTGTTCGCCCAGCGCAACTCGCAGCTTGCCGAGGTTGTTCAAGTGCTCCTCCCGAAGCACCGTGGCCGCGGAATCGCCAAGCTTTAACAGCCACTCCTCGAAATAAGCAGCCAACATCGATCGCGCACGAACCTCGAACCAATCGCGCATGGGATTCGAGCCGCTTCCCGACCGGGCCGTGAGCCGTTTCAACCAGTCGTCAAGAATGTTGGCGGCAGCCGTGTACTCACCCAGTTGCGCCATCAGGCTTGCGTGTGCGATGGCGAAGTAAGGGCGTGTCTCCCATCCTTCGTCCGCGACAAACTGCCCGAGCTTCTTCGAGATGTCGCTGGCGGACGTTTCCTCTACGAGTGATTGATTGAAACTGCCTAGGCACGTCATAAGACCGGAACGGTCCGCGATCTGGTCGGCCGAATTGACGAAAGCGGGGCAGAACGTCCTGATCAAGGGCAGGCATGCTTTCTCCACCGCGGGAGGAGCCGCGAACGTCTCGACCTCCTCTGCAATAATGACTGTGCTGCGAACAAAGCTGCGCGTGACGTCCGATCGCCGTTGGTCGTTGTTCAGAGTTGGTACCTGGCGAAATGCTGCAACGAAAGGACGCAATCGATTGTTAACGTAGCCGGCGTCGGCAGTGGCTTCTAGCCAACTCGCGAGGCACTTCATCGGGGGGTGATAACGCCCTTTGCGAGATCTTCGGCATGATCCAGTTGACTGAGCTCTTCGTCCGGCCGGCCGAATACAACCTTCAGGTAGGCTTTGTCGCGCCGGACGATTTCGTCCAATTGACTAACGTATTCTAATCCGATCGAGCCGACATTTGACGCGAAGTTGTGGCTCCCATTGCTCCCAGCGAGTGGTGTCGCTGCTTGGCTTGAGTATTTTTTTCCGAGAGTCTCCGAGAGCGAAACTTCGACGCCGAAGCCCTTTACGCCGCTGATCTTGTGCCCGATCTTCTCAAACAATTTGCCTGTCTGATCTCCCGCGGAACCTTTCGAGGCGGAATATCCAGGTAGAGCAGGAATTCGAAGATCACAAACGCCAGAAGCGCTGAAAATACAAATGGCTCCATTTGAGGTTCCCCCGGAACCGTAGTGTATGGCGTCAATTGTGCATCTTCGGCGTGTGCAAAGTCAATGCGCGCGGAAGGTGAAAATATCCCAGCGTCGTTCTGGACGGGAACATCGTTTCGTCTTGCGAACTTCAGACACGAATGGCTGAACCGCCCGGGCTAGAAATGCTCGCGTTCGGGGTGAGGTGAGTCAGCAAGCGTAGCCCGCATGAGCCTGCGGGTCGCGCGAATGCGCGCCGGATGACAGGCTCCGCGACATGCGGGGCGCAACCCCAATGTCGCCTCCACCTTCGCTCGTCGTGCGACGGCAGACAAGTCGCTGATCCCCGCTACGGCTGATCGCGATCGGCGCCCGATTTCTTCTTCTTCGCGCCGACCCGGCTGATGCTCTTGATCTCGAGCGCCGGCCGGCCGCTCTTCTCTGCAATTTCCTGATCCTGCGCGTGGATGAATCCGCGGGCAGGTTCGTCGCCTTCGAGACCGCCGAGAAGCTCTGATGGCACGCGGCGGTTGGAGCGCTGGGAGCCGTCCTCATAGACGACGTCGAAGAAGGCGAATTCGCCTTTGGGATTGGTTCCGGGTTTCTTGGGCATGCGGGCTTTTCTTCGATACCCGCACGGTCGTCAACCAAAATCAGCGCCCGACGCTGCCGCAGGTTCCGCTATTTCTTGAGATTGCGATTGATCTCATAGGCCTGAAGATTGCACCGGGCGGCGGTCAGAAGCGGCGTGTCGATGCCCGCACGTGCCGCACGATCGGCAAGGTCGCCGATGGTGTGCTCGCCTTCGGTGGGACGCCCGTCTTCCATATCGATCAGCATCGATGGGCCGTAGGTCGAATCTGCTTGAGAAAACATCGCGGTCATCTGGGCGGCCGCATTGAAGGCGGGCAGTGGCGGGTAGCCGAGCGCGGTCACGACATCAGTGACCTCCGCAATGACCGATGAGACAAGTGCAGGCCCCGCGGGCGCTCGTGCGACCACGCCCGCCCGCGATCTGCTGAGTGAAGCGATGGTGGCGATACCGGCGAACGTCCAGAACTTTTCCCACATCAAGGCAAGGATATTGTCCGGGATTTGAACCTGGATGCCGCCGGCCTCCAACGCCGTCTTGATGTCGGTGCATCTGGAGGACGGACCGCCGGCGAGTTCACCAATCGCGGTCAAGTTGATCCGTAACTGGCTCTGCTGGATGGTGCCGTCCGCCATCAAGGCCGCATTGATGATCGTGAGCCCGGCCAGCACACGCTCACCGCCAAATCTTTCCTTGAGGACATCGAGGTGGCGTACCCCGTTCAGCACGGGCAGAATGACGCTGTGCTCGCCGACCGCGGGCGCGATCGCATCCATGGCGCTATCGAGATCGTAGGCCTTGCAGGTGAGGAGAATGACGTCGTAGGTCCCACCTAGTTGGCCCTGCTGAACCGTCTTGACCGGACTGCGGACTTCGCCGCCGTCCTGTGTCCTGACGATGAGGCCATCGCGTCGCAACTGGGCTTCGCGCCCCGGGCGAACCAGGAAGGTAACGTCGGCGCCGCCCTTGATGAGCATGCCGCCGAAGAAGCCGCCCAACGCGCCCGCACCCAACACCAGGTATCGCATTTAATTCCCCTCACTGGCTTGCTCATCAGAGCATATCCGTCTGTCCCTGAGCCAGGGTTTTCCGCCTGGGCGACCGAAAGAGACTTTCCGTCGTCTGATCCCCCTGTGTATGCTGCCCGGTGCGGGCCATCGAATGCCCTCGACGAAGACCTTGCAAAAGGGTCGCGCCTGTCAAGTCATCCAGGGGAAGAAGCAATGACCAGTAAACTCACCATGCTCGCCATCGGCGCCAGCCTGCTCGCCGGAGTCGCGGCTGCGCAGGCCGCTGATGTCTCGATCGCCCGCATCGATTGCGGTACGCCGCAGGCACCCACCGCCGTCAACGAGCGCTTCTCGGATACGTTTGCCTATGGCGACAAGAAGATCCAGTTCGTGTTCTCCTGCTACCTCATCAAGCATGGCGACGAGTACATGCTGTGGGACACCGGCCATTCCATGAGCGCCCCCAACGTCGCGCCAAAGGTGAGCCTGGTCGACGCGTTGGCCAAGGCCGACGTCAAGCCTGACCAGATCAAATATATCGGCATCAGCCATTATCACGCCGATCACACCGGCCAGGTCGATTCATTTCCGAAGGCAACCGTGCTGATCGGCGCCAAGGAATGGGAAGCCATCACGAGCGCCAAGCCGGCGCAGGGCGTCAATTTCAAGCCGTTCGAGGGCTGGATCAAGGGCGACAACAAGGTCGAGCCGCAACCGATCGACAAGGACGTGTTCGGCGACGGCTCGGTGATCATCCTGCGCACGCCCGGCCACACCCCCGGCCATCAAAGCCTCCTCGTGAAGCTCGCGGAAAAGGGCCCCGTGATCATCACGGGCGATGCCGTCCACTTCCGCGAGAACCTCGATTCCGACGGCGTGCCCGCCTTCAACTTCGATCGCGCCCAGACGGTGGCGTCGATCCAGCGCCTGAAGAAGATCGCAGAGAATCTCAAGGGCACCATCATCATCCAGCACGACGCCCGCGACGTGGACAAGCTGGCAGCGCTTCCGGCGTTCACGAAGTAGCGCAGGGACTGTCATTGCCGGGCCTGACCCGGCAATCCATCAAAAATGAAGCGGCGGGCGAGAGCCCGCCGTTCTGTTTTCCAGGACGCTAAAGTCGACCTCACCCGTTTGTGCCCCATCGGCTATCCGCAAGGAAATTCGGGCCACCCGCGCGCACCCGGTGATCAATCGATGACCTTGTCGGCGCGAGCAACAACCTCGGCCGGAATGGTCAATCCAAGTGCCGCAGCCGTTTTGAGGTTCAAGGCAAGTTCGAAGGCAACGGGTTGCTCAACCGGAAGGTCTACCGGTTTGGCTCCCTGAAGTATTTTGGCTGTATATTGCGCAACTTGTTTACCCATCACAGCAACGTTAGCCCCATAGCTCGCGAGGCCACCTAAATCAACGAAGGCGCTGAACTGGTAAATCGCCGGCATCTTCTTGGCGGCGGCCAGCAAGACAATTTGGCGCTCTATGGGACCGGCAAGAACAAGAAGCGCGTCGCACTTCTCCTGCACCATTTTTTCGAAAGCCGGCCCGAGATCGTCAGGACGGGGAGCAGGGATAGGGATCGTCACCAGACCCAACTTCCCGGCAGCGGCCTCCGCTTGTTCGTACAATTGTTTATGGCTCGGGAAAGTTTCCAGCACGGCCACACGTCTTGCTGCGGGCAGGATGCTTTGCAGAAGTTCAAGTGATTTGCCGACTGTATCGGAGAACATCGTGGCCACGCCGGTCAGGTTTCCCCCGGGATGTGCCAAACTCTTGATAAAGCCCGAGGCTACCGCGTCGCCAGCGCCCCACATCACGACAGGAATGTTGGCGGCTGCTCGCTGCGCGGCAGCTATTACAGGTGTGGAAGCGGCGACGATCACGTCCGGCCTCAAAGCAACCAGCTCGTTCGCAAGCTGGTCGAGGCGTTCGAAATGCCCCTCCGCCCCTCTGCGTTCGATCACTAGGTTTTTGCCGTCCACGTAGCCGAGCTTCCGCAACTCGTTGAGAAATATCTCGTACAAGGCACGTTGGACTTCATTGTCCCAGGAGTCGGGGCTCAGGAAAGCCAGACGGAACACTTTAGCAGATGATTGCTGCGCCCGCGCAAACGGTAGCCATGCCAAAGTAACGCCGGTCGCGAGCACAATCGCGTCTCGTCGCCTGATGGTCACCGCGTCCTCCTCGCGAGGGCTACACCGGACGAGTCGCTCATCCGGGCGACTTGCTGATTTCCACGGAGATGGGCTTGTCCTTCGCCTTGATCCGCACCACGAGGGTTTTCGACGGCTTGTCGGTGGCGTTCCGACCGAAATGGGGCGTGTTGGGCGGGGTGTAGATCACCTCACCGGCCTTGACGATCTTCGTTCCGACGCCCTCGACTTCAAACGTCTGCTCGCCCTCGATAACGAACGTGAATTCGTGTCCCTCCGGATGCATATGCAAAGGCAGTCTGAAGCCGGGCTGCCATGTTGAGGTGAACAACAGCACTTCCTGCCCTGGCAAATTATTCAGATCAGTCTGGATGATCTGTTTTGTTGCATATGTCGGATTTTGGGCGTGGATCACCTCCGACGAACCGATCCCAAGGGCAAGCCCGAAGGAGAAGACGGCCAGCGCAGAAACAATGGTCTTCATTCCCATCTGAAGCGGCATCGAGTCCTCCACGCAATCGTTTCGTCAAAGGCAATCTGGCGTAGCCCGCATGAGCGATAGCGATATGCGGGGTGTGCGACCCGGATGTCGCTATCGCTCATCCGGGCTACGAACTCTTCACCCCGGTTGAAAGCCCTTTGCCTTCAACTTCGGTGCGGTGTCGGCGCTCGTGAGAAACTCGATGAACGCCTTGGCCGCATCCGCGGACTGGCTCTCTGCGGCGACGCCTCCGGTGAACAGGGTCACGCTTCCGAGTTCACCCGGCAGCGGGCCGACCAGTTGGGTGCCGGCGATGGGGACGATCTCCGAGGCCTGCGCGATGCCGAGTTCCGCTTCACCCTTGGCGACGAGTTCGGGCGACAGCGCGCCGGCGACGAGAATGGTCTTTGGCTTCATCTGCTCGGCGATCCCGAGGCGCTCGATGGCCTTGAGGGCCACGACGCCGCTTAAGCCCCCCTTGGACGGGTCCGAATAGGACAGCGACTTCGCCTGCAACAGCGCCTGCTTGAACGCGTCGACCGTAGAGATGTCAGGCTTCGGCGCGCCCTCGCGCGCGGCGACCGCAACGGGCGTGCCCGCGACGTTCACGATGGTCTCGGCCACCTTTTTCTGCTTGGCGAGATCCTCCATCATGCCGCGCGTCAGGATGACCACGTCGGCGCGCTCGCCCTCGAGAAAGCGCTTCTTCTGATCCACCGACAGCCCGTAATCGATCGCAAGCTTGTTGCCAGTCTTCGTTTCGAACACTGGCGATAATTCGTCGAGCACGGATTTCAGCGCCACCGAGGTCATCACCTTCACCTCCGCAGCCTGCGCGGCCGCGCCTGACAACAGCAAGGCGCCGAGCGCCGCCGCAACGCCCGATAGCAGTGATCGCCGGTCCATCAAGTCCTCCCCTGGGTTATGGTCTTTGCCGGAAGGCTACAACGGCGCGCGCGGCAAGGACAGATCGCAAGAGATGATTTGCCCTGGTGGCGGAATCAGCGTCCTCGCCTCCGTCATTGCCGCCTCCGCGCTCTCAAAATCGCTCGCGCGGATCAACTAATTTCGTGAGCCATTTCAATCGGCTCCGCGCGTTCAAGAGGTCCTTGCGAAAATATTCCTGTTTCTATTTTTCGGAAATCGTGCCACCGTTCGCCCATCCCGCCTCGTCCAGAGGGACGTTGCGGCCAATCGTCACGAAACGTGAGGCGGGATGCGATGGACGCTTTGGCTTGTCCAAGACGAAGGCAAGCAGAAGCGGACGGCGAAGGCGCGTGGTCCTGATCCCCCGACGCTGGGATCAAGCCGGCGGGAGTCATTCCGCCGGCGATGGTGGCTAAAGAGCCCGGCACACCAGGGAGAGCGCGCGATAAGCCGTAAACCGTCGCGCAGGGAATGCCGGATTGTCCGGCGTACCTGTGGTGACTTGCTTGCGTGCTTCTTCCTTTTGCACGCAAGGCTGCGGGTGCGACCAACACCCGGCATTCCCTGCGCCCTCTCTGATTTCGAGGGTGACGCAATCGCAAAGCTCGGGCAGAACCTGCCGCGAGAATGCGGGCGCGTGTCTCTTTCGTCATTGCGAGGAGCCAACGGGTCCGCGCGAACGCGCGGCCCGATGACAGGCTCCGCGACGAAGCAATCCATGCCGCCCGCTCGCCGAGAGGTGGATTGCTTCGCTTCGCTCGCAATGACGACTGTTTGACGATTCGCGCCTTTGCCCACCGCGGGGGACTTCGACTAGATTGCGCCCATGACAGTTGAAAGCCCGGCCTCGGCCGCCGACATCGCGCCCACCGTCCTGCCGCTCCCCGTGCGCCAGCGGATCTTCCTCTATCTCGGCATCCTCATCGTGCTGCTGGCGCTGGGCTCGCCGGCGGGCGGGCTGATCGACATCCCCGTCAGTTTCCTGCTCAAGAACAAGCTGCATCTGGAGGCCCATCAGGTCGCCATTTTCCGCCTCGTGGCGGCGATCCCGTTATATCTGTCCTTTGCCTTCGGCTTCATCCGCGACAGCTGGAATCCACTGGGGATGCGCGACCGCGGCTTCATGCTGCTGTTCGGGGCCGTCAGCGCGCTGCTCTATGCGCTGTTCGCGGCGACCTCGCTCGGCACCACGAGCCTTCTGGTGGCCGTGATCGTATTGACCGCGAGCTTCCTGTTCGTCTCGAGCGCGCAGAACGGCCTGACCGCCGCGCTCGGCCAGCAGCACGCCATGACCGGCCAGCTCAGCGCGGTCTGGAACGTCGTCCTGTCGATCCCCACCATGGCGGCGCTGCTGGCCGGCGGCCTGCTCTCCGAGGTTCTGGAAGAGCAGGGTGGGGACGCCGCCGTCCGCATCCTGTTCCTGGTCGGTGCCGCGATCATGGCATCGGTCGCGCTTTATGCGCTGTGGCGGCCGCGCGAGGTGTTCGACAATGTCCGTGTCGATGGCCCCGCGGCGCGGCCGGGCGAGGATATCAAACGGCTGGTGCGGCATTGGCCCATCTATCCGGCGCTGCTGATCTGGCTGTTGTGGAATTTCGCGCCGGGCTCGACCACGCCGTTGCAATATCATCTGCAGAACAGCCTGCATGCCAGCGACAGCCAATGGGGGCTGTGGAACGCGATCTTTGCCGCCTCCTTCATTCCGACCTTCATTGCCTATGGCATTCTCTGCCGGCGCTTCACGCTGAAGACGTTGTTGTGGTGGGGAACGCTGATCGCCGTGCCGCAGATGGTGCCGCTGTTGTTCATCCATTCGGTGACGGGCGCGCTGATCGCGGCGGTGCCGATCGGCCTGATGGGCGGAATCGCCACCGGGGCCTATCTCGACCTCATCATGCGATCATGCCCGCGCGGGCTGGAAGGCACCACGCTCATGCTCGCCAACAGCCTCTACTTCATGGTGACGCGGTTCGGCGATCTGCTCGGCACGCATCTCTACGATTACTTCGGCGGCTTCGATATCTGCGTGCTCGCGATCACCATCGTCTATGCGATGATCCTGCCGTCGCTTCTGCTCGTGCCGGACAGCCTGATCGCGACCGCCGATGAAGGGAAGGAGCGGAACGAATCGTAGATTCGCAGGGTAGGCAAAGCGAAAGCGTGCCCACCATCGAGAAGCAGCCATCGACGTTGGTGGGCACGTCGCTTCGCGACTTTGGAACAGAGGACTTCACCGCTGGCGCAGCGCCGCGAATTGGAGAATAATCGGCGCGACCCACCATCAGGAATCAATCCATTCATGACTATCCTTCGTATCTCCGTCGTCGCCGCGGCGCTCAGCCTGTCGGCGCCGGCATTCGCCGCGCGCTGCGGCGGTGATTTCAATTCCTTCGTGCAGAATTTTTCCGCCGATGCGCAAGCAGCCGGCGTCTCCGGCAGCGTGATCGGCCAGGCGCTCGGCGGCGTCACGCCGGATCCGGCGGTGCTCGCCTTCGACCGGCGCCAGCGCTACACCTTCAACAAGACCTTCGAGCAGTATGTGTCGACCCGCGTCGGCGCGGGCCGCATCAATGGCGGCCGCGCGATGCTGCAGCGTCATGCGGCGCTGCTGTCGCAGATCGAGCAGAAGTTCGGCGTGCCGCGCCAGATCCTGGTCGCGATCTGGGGGCTCGAGACCGATTTCGGCAAGGGCGACATGGGCAAGCTGCCGGTGATCCGCACGCTCGCCACGCTCGCGCATGATTGCCGCCGCACCGAGCTGTTCCAGGGCGAGCTGACGGCCGCGCTGAAGATCGTGCAGCGCGGCGATCTTCCCCTGCGGGATTTGATCGGCGCCTATGCCGGCGAGATCGGTCAGACGCAATTCCTGCCGTCGTCCTACATCAAATACGGCGTCGATTTCGACGGCGACGGCCACGTCAATTTGCGCCACAGCGTGCCCGACGTGCTCGCCTCCACCGCCAATCTGCTCCACACCAACGGCTTCAAGATGGGCCAGCCCTATGGCGAAGGCACGGCCAATTTCGAGGCGATGCGCGAATGGAATCACGCGGTGATCTACCGCAAGACCATCGCCTATTTCGCCGACCAGCTGGTGGGGAGGTGAGGGGATCTAATCCGTCATTCCGGGGCAGCCCGTCAGGGCTGAACCCGGAATCTCGAGATTCCGGGTTCGCTCGCTGACGCGCGCGGCCCCGGAATGACGAACGTGCTGGCGCACGTTCGTCACTTCGCCTTGCTGGCGATCCTCTCGATCTGGCGCGCCAGCGGCGCCCAGTACGTCGCCGGACGCAGGCGTTGCAGAAGGTCCATGAAGCGTGCGTCGCTGCCGATCAGGATCCGCAGCTCGTTCCTGGTGATGCCTTCGACGATCCGCGCTGCGGCGGCAGCCGGCGATTTCTTCGCCACCTTGTCGAAGCGCTCGATCGCATCGGCGCGCCTGGCATTGTCGGTGATGCCGCTGCCGGTGCGGGAATTGCGCGCCACATTGGTGGCGATGCCGCCGGGATGCACCACCGACAGGCGCACCGGGCTGCCGTTCATCTGCAACTCGTGGCGCAGGCTTTCGGAGAAGCCGCGCACCGCGAATTTCGAGGCGCAATAGGCGGTCTGGCCGGGCGGGGCGATGATGCCGAAGATCGAGGAGAGGTTGACGATATGCGCCTCGCGCTGTGCAGAGAGGTGCGGCAGGAAGATCCGGGTCGCATGCACCACGCCCCAGAAATTGATGTTGATCAGCCACTCCATCTGCGACTGATCGATCTCGGTGAACTGTCCGAGCAGGGCGACGCCGGCATTGTTGATCAGGATGTTCAGCTTCGGGTGCGCGGCGATCGCGTCCCTGCGCAAAATCCGCGATCTGGCCGGCGTCGGCGACGTCGACGCGATGCGTCGTGACTTTTCGCGCTCCGCCGGTCGCCTTGCCGATCTCGGCGGCGACCTCCGCCAGTCCCGCCTCGTCGCGGTCGGCCAATGCCAGATCCGCGCCGCGAGCGGCTGAGGTCGAGCGCCAGCGCGCGCCCGATACCGCTGGCCGCGCCGGTTACGGCGGCGGCAGATCCCCCGATAGCCGTCATATTTCCCCCTGTCCGTTCGAAAATGACCGGAAAACGCGGTCAACTTCAATGAATCGACGGTTCCTGCAAATTTCCGCCCTGGCGGCGCAACCAATGCCGCTGGCGTTTTTTAACCCCTGTTACTTCGGCCAGTTTCCAGAGGCAATCCCGAGGGCAGCCAACATGGGACAATCAAAACCCTATTCCGCCACCGCCCTGGTCGTGGAGGATGATCCGATGCAGCGCGAAATGCTCTGCGTCTTGCTGGAAGAAAGCAATTATGCCGTGATCCAGTGTGAAAGCGCGGAGGCCGCCGAGCTTGTGCTCGACAAATATGCCAGCACGCTTGCGTTGTTGATCACCGATGTCAGCCTCGCCGGCCGGATGAGTGGCGTCGAACTTGCGCGCATCGCGACCAAGCGCAATCCTGACCTGGATGTGGTTGTCACCTCGGGCCGCGCGTTGCCGGAACCGCTGCCCACGGGAGCCAAGTTCTGGTCAAAGCCCTGGGCGCCGCTCGATATCCTGCGCGAGGCCGAGTTTGCGCAAGTCAGGCGCGCGGCGCATTGAGGCGCCCGAGCAGGGCGAGCGAAAGCGAGGCCGTCGCGAACGGCGCAATCAAGGGCCTCCGAGCAGGGCGAGCGAAAGCGAGGCCGTCGCGAACGGCGCGATCAAGCGAGAGCCGCGCACATTTTCCGCACGGTGGCGGCGTGATAGAGTGAGCTCATGTCGCTGTCGTTTCTGCTCACCTCACTGATCGTCGTCGTCTCGCCGGGGACCGGCGTGCTCTACACACTCGCCACCGCGTTGACGCGCGGATCGCGGGCGAGCGTCGCCGCAGCGTTCGGCTGCACGCTCGGCATCCTGCCGGCGATGCTCGCCGCCATGCTTGGGCTGGCCGCCGTGCTGCATACCAGCGCGCTGGCGTTCGCCGCGCTGAAATGGCTGCGGCGTAGGCTATTTGCTCTACATGGCCTGGCAGGCGCTGCGCGAACAGGGCGCGCTTTCGGTCGAGACGCCGTCCGATCCGCGTTCGGACCGTCGCGTCGTCGTTACCGGCTTTCCTGATCAACATCCTCAACCCGAAGCTGTCGATCTTCTTCCTGGCCTTCCTGCCGCAGTTCGTCGCCGCCGACGAGGTTCATCCCTTATGCGCGGATGCTGGAGCTGTCGGCCGCCTTCATGGCGATGACGTTCGTCGTGTTCGTGCTGTATGGCCTGTTCGCGGGTCTCGTCCGCGACCGCGTGGTGAGCCGGCCGCGTGTCATGAGCTGGCTGCGCCGCGCTCTTTGCCGGCGGGTTTGCGCTGCTCGGGGCGAAGCTCGCCTTTGCGGAACGCTAGCAGCGGAGAAGGCAGGACGCCGGAAACCAAGACGCCGAAGACGCCGGAAACTAAAAAGGCGGGCTATGCCCGCCACTTTAAATCCTGCAAGCACTTCAATTCCGGCAAGAGTGCCCCACATAGTGAGGGCGCACATCAGCCGGGTGCCCGGGCAGAGCGGAGCCTCCACCCGGGCTGAAGAGTTACTTCTTCTTCGCTTTCTTGGCCTTCTTCGCCTTTTTCGCCTTCTTCGCTTTCTTAGCCATAGTATCCTCTCAGGGTTTAATGGATTGAAACGCGACACGAGAGGCATGCTCGGCGGAGGGCCAGCCTCGCAAAATCCTCAAGACTAAACTCAGCAGATTCGCGGCGCGCTGCCCCGCACTGTCACGTCAGCGTCATGGCGTTATCCACAGATGTTATGCGTTTTCATGCACTTTCAGCCGAAAATTCGGCATGGGCAGGCTGCCGACGCGAACTCATCGGGCGCAGCTGGCGCGATCTTCATCAATTCAAAACCACAGCGCTGTTTTGCCACGCCGGTTGAGAGTCCGTTAAGTCGCGCGGCTGCATGTTGCACCATCAACGGAGAACGGGGGCCGCGGGCAGAAGGCGCGGCGGCCCGACAGAACAGGGGACAGGACGGTGCGCGTGCTGTGGTCGCGATGCTGAACGTTCCGACTTTGTGGACGGTCTTCGTCATCAACTTTCTCGCCGTTGGCCTGATCTGGGCCTACGTCGCCTACACCTATCCGAAGCTCGAGGCCGCGCGGTTCTGGGGCGCGTCCTGCGTCGCCGCCGCGCTCGGTGGCTTCTCCGCCATGCTGATCATCGCCGTCCCGGGCACGCTGCTTCCGCTGCTGGTCGGCGGTACGGTGATGGTGTTTGCCGCCTGCCTTGCGGCCATGGGCATCGAGCGGTTCTACGAGCGTCCGGTGTCCTGGCGCCCGGACCTTCCTGATCACCGGCTGGACCTTCGTCGGCTCTCTCCATTTTCATCGCCGCTTATGACAGCGAGCCGATGCGGATTGCTGATCTATTCGATCGCGCCAGTCACTGCCCTTTGCGATGGCGCTGAAGATCTTGTTCTTCCGGCACGACGGCTACGCCAATCCCGGCGCGCGGCTCGCCGGCGCGGTAGCCGTGTTGATCATCGCAATCTATGCGTTCGAGAAGTCGTCGGCAACCTGTTCGGCATCGATTTCTCGTTTGCGCATTCGAGCCTGCGGCAGGGCAGCGCGACGCTGGCGCTGATCTTCCTCTCGATGTCGTTCAATTTCGGCTTCCTTTTGATGGCGATCGACCGGCTGCGCAACGAGGTCGCCGAGCTCGCTCTGCTCGACGACCTCACCGGCGTCGCCAACCGCCGCCACCTGGTGCAGCGCCTGGACGAGGAATGTTCGCGGTCGGACCGCAGCGGCGAGCCGTTCGCGCTGCTGATCATCGACCTCGACGGCTTCAAGGCCATCAACGACACGCATGGCCACGCCGCCGGCGACGCCTGCCTGCAGCATTTCACCCTGATGGTGCAGACGCGGCTTCGGCCCGGCGACCTCCTCGCCCGCACCGGCGGGGACGAGTTCTGCATCGTGTTGCCGTCCTCGACGCTGCGTGAGGGCATCATGATCGCCCGCCGCGTGCTGGACGTTTGCAGTCAGGATGCCGAAGGCTGCGTCGGCGACGAGATTCCGATCGCGGTGTCGATCGGCATCGCACAATGGAACCGCGGTATCGAGGCGTTCCCTGATCGGCTGATCGCGGCCGCCGACCACGCGCTCTATGACGCCAAGAAGGAAGGCAAGAACCGCTACGCCGCCTACGATCCCGCTCCGCCGCTCGCGCCCGATGGCGACGCGCCGTCGGAGCCCTCGGTCCGCAAGCGCGCGTAAAGCGTGCTATCAAGAGGCCCGCGAGCATGCTCTGGGGCCTTTTCTCATGAATTGTCGTCGGCTCGCGATGGTGTTTGCCATCGCGTTTTCGTTTTCTGCCTCTGCCCAGGCTCCCGATCTCAAGACGATCGCAAGGCAATCGGGCACGCCCGAGATTCCCGGCCTGAAGATGGTCTGGCTTTCGCCCTGGGGCGACGTCGCCAGGGCTCATCCCTGGAAGAACATCATCGTGCACCAGACCGAGGGGCCCGCGGGTTCGGCGCGCGGCGGCGCGCAGGAGCAGCACAAGAATCCCGACGCGGCGCGGCGTCATGGTCTGGGTCGAGACCGACGGCACCGTCTACTGGGCGGTGGAGGACCATCTCGTACCGACCCATACCGACGGCGCCGACCGCAACGACAACAAATACATCGACAACAGCAAGACCTATCACCAGGTCAACAAGGACACCTCGATCGGCGTGGAGTTCGCCGGCAATTACCCCGACGTCACTCGCCCAGCCACGCAGCCGCAGATCGATGCGTGGAAGGTCCTCGTGAAGGTGCTGCGCGCGCGCTACGACATTCCGCTCGACCGCGTCTACGCGCACAACTGGATCGACTTCAAGGACAAGCGCTACTGCGAGGGATGCGCTCTGGCGACGCTGGCGCGAGAGTGGGGCGAGTGACAGCGTGCGAATTCTCCTTCCTTCTCCCTTGTGGGAGAAGGTGGCGCGGATGTAATCCGCGCTGTCTCCGCGGAAAGAACCCCTCACCCGGATCGCCGCTGCTTCGCATCGGCGATTCACCCTCTCCCACAGGGGGTGAGGGTGCGCAAGCGGATTTCAGACAACAAAAAAGCCGGCGTTGCCGCCGGCTTTCCTGTTTCAGTCTGTCAATTCGTCTTAGAGCGCCGCCTCCAGCGCGGCTGCTTCCTGCCTGGCGATGGTGCCCTTGACCGCCGACTGCACCTTCTCGAAGGCGCGGACTTCGATCTGACGCACGCGTTCGCGCGACACGCCAAATTCGGCGGCGAGGTCTTCCAGCGTCATCGGCTCGTCGGCCAGGCGACGCGCCTCGAAGATGCGGCGTTCGCGCGGGTTGAGCACGTCCATCGCACCATGCAGGGCACCGCGGCGATGATCGTATTCCTCGCTCTCGGCCATCCTGACTTCCTGGTTGGGCGTATTGTCGACCAGCCAGTCCTGCCATTCGCCGGCTTCGCCGTCATCGCGGATCGGTGCGTTGAGCGAGGCATCGCCGCCGAGACGGCGGTTCATGTCGACCACGTCCTGATCCGTCACGCCGAGGCGCTTGGCGATCAGCTTCACCTGGTCTGGATGAAGATCACCCTCGTCCAGCGCGTTGATCTTGCTCTTCGCCTTGCGCAGGTTGAAGAACAGCTTCTTCTGGTTCGCGGTGGTGCCCATCTTCACGAGCGACCAGGAACGCAGGATGTACTCTTGAATCGACGCCTTGATCCACCACATGGCGTAAGTGGCAAGACGGAAGCCTTTTTCAGGCTCGAAACGCTTCACCGCCTGCATCAGGCCGACATTGCCTTCCGAGACGACCTCGGAGATCGGCAGGCCGTAGCCGCGATAGCCCATGGCGATCTTGGCCACGAGCCTGAGATGGCTGGTGACAAGTCTCTGCGCCGCGTCGCGATCGTCATGCTCGCGCCAACGCTTGGCGAGCATGTATTCCTCCTGCGGTTCCAGCATGGGGAACTTGCGGATTTCGGCGAGGTATCTTGAAAGGCCGGATTCTCCATTGAGAATCGGCAAGGTAGCTGCACGGGCCATTTAGAGCGCCCTCCAGATGTTCAGGCCCCCGATATCGGCGGGCCAGGCAGACGGTCGCCGGGTTAAAGCCGACCGTCCTGCGATGTTCCGCGTCGGTTCTCTTTGACGCAGATGCAATATACACCAACCGGTGCATTTTTTGGAAGTTACGGTCCTGTTACCTTTCCGCGTGGCTGGTATAACCAATTGACATAGCAAAGCTTTTCATAACGTCCTGCGTCATAGGGCCGCTCTCAAGGCCTTTTGAAGGAGAAGCAAATCCTCCGGCAGGGGCGTTTCCCAATGCAGAACATCTCCAGAACGCGGGTGCTCCAAAGCCAGCAACCAGGCATGGAGGGCCTGCCGGTCGAGGGATCTGAGCGCCGCCTGGGCCGGATGGCCGAGCTGATTCGCCTTGGTCTTGAAATGCGGCCCATAGACGGAATCGCCGAGGAGGGGATGGCCGGCATGGGCGAGGTGGACCCGGATCTGATGGGTCCGGCCGGTCTCGAGCTGGCAGGCCAACAGGCTCGCCACCGGCTTTCCGTCCTGGCCGTTGAAAGCTTCCCGCACCTCATAATGGGTCACGGCCTCGCGGCCGCCCTCGCGCACCGCCATCTTCTCGCGGGCATGCGGATGCCGGTCGATCGGAGCATCGATCGTGCCGCGGTGACGGTTCGGCACGCCCCAGGCAAAGGCGAGATAGCCGCGCCGCATCTCGCCAGTCCGGCCGTGATCGGCGAACTGTGCCGTGAGCGAGGCGTGAGCGCGGTCGTTCTTGGCGACCACCATCAGCCCGGACGTGTCCTTGTCGAGCCGGTGCACGATGCCGGGCCGCTTCACGCCGCCGATGCCCGAAAGGCTCGCGCCGCAATGGGCGATCAGCGCATTCACCAGCGTTCCGGTGGCGTGCCCCGCGGCCGGATGCACGACGAGGCCGGCGGGCTTGTCGATGACGATGATGTCGTCGTCCTCGAAGACGATTTTGAGCGCGATATCCTCGCCCTTGGGCTCGGGGTCGGCCGCCTCCGGCACGTCGATTATGATCGTATCGCCCACTGCAACATGATAAGCGGGGTCGCGGACGGGGGCCGTCGCGGCGGGGCTTTTGCCAAGGGAAACCTGACCCGCGAGGATCAGCGCTTTCAGCCGCGAGCGCGACAGCTCGGTGAGATGCGCCGCCAGCACGCGGTCGAGCCGGGCCGAGCCCTCGGTCCCGGACACGGTGACCTTGAGCCTTCCTGACGACGAGCCTTCCGAAGATGAGCCTTGCGAAGATGAGCCTTGCATGAGCGAAACCGATTTTCCTGCCCAGTCTCCCGAGCAGGCCGCGTTGTTCCAGAAGGTCCGGCGGATGATGCTGATCGCGAGCGTGACGACCGCGGTCGCGATCGCGGCCGTCCTGGTCGCCATCGGCTATCGCCTTTTCACCTCGGAGGGAAGCTCCGCCGTCAAGGACGTCACCGCGACCCTGCCCAAGGGCGCCCGCATCTACGCCACCGCGGTCGCCGGCGACAGGCTGGTCCTGATGCTTGACGTGAACGGGACGACCGAAATCCGCACCTTCGACGCACAAACCCTGAAACCGGCCGGCCGGCTGAAATTCGCGACCGAGCCGTAGCGCCTATTCAAGGGGGCGCTGCGATAGTCAACCAAAGGCCAGCCCCGAAAGACGAACGTCACGCTTCCGGTACCCCAGCCAACCGCAGGCCCTCGTAGGTCCGCTCTCGCCCAGCGAGGTATGCCGGATGGTCGCAAGCCGCGCTGGCGCGATAGCGCCTGATCGTAAACCCTGGAAGAAGCGCGATAGCGGCCCGTGCAACTGCCTGCGCCTCTTGTAATTCGCCGAACTGCGCAAGGGCGGCCGCGAGATAGAACTGCCCGAGAGCATTAGACCGGTTGGTCTCGACAGACCGGCGCAGCCAGGTAACCGCTCCCGCGTCATTGCCGACCCACAGCTTGGCCGCTCCTCCATACATCATCCATAGCGGGGCATAGTAATCGAGAGGTGAGAGGCGAAGCCCCTCCATGATATGAGTTTCCGTCTCTACACCTCGGCCGATCATGTATTTGGCCATACCTATGGACCCGTGCGCGCTGGCCAAATTTCGATCCAGCGCCAAAGCGCGCTCGCATTGAGCGATGCCTTGAGCAACACGGTTCGTAAAGATTTGGACGGCGCCCAGAATGCGATTGGCCATGGCGTGGTTCGGAGCCAGCGACAGTGCTTTGAGAGCGGCCGTCTCGGCGGCAGCCAAGCGCGCAGTCCGGTCGTCAATGAACAAGTTGCTGAAGTTTAGAATGTCAACAGCTGCCGTCCCGACGAGTGCCTCAACACTGTAAGGGTCAAGCAGCAGCGCACGTTCGAAAAAACGCTTTGCTTGCGCATTGGTTTCCAGGGTAGGCCCTCTATTAAACCAGGACCAACCCTGGAAGTACATATCCATCGCGTCGGGATGCGGTGAACGTTCCGCTCGCCGCGCCTCGACGGCAATCAGCTGGGCGTTCAGGGTATTGGCGAGCCTCGATACGATTTCGTCCTGCATATCGAAAAGGTCGACAGCGGGCCTGTCGAAACGCTCGGCCCAAAGGTGGTTGCCCGTTTCCGCGTCAACCAATTGCACGTTAACACGGAGGCGGTTGCCACCACGTTGCACCGACCCTTCGAGCACATAGCGGACGTTCAACTCGCGTCCCAGCTTCTTTACGTCAACGGCCTTGGCTTTGAAGGTGAACGCGGTGTTTCGCGCAATCACGAACGCGCCACTGATGCGCGACAAGTCCGTAGTCAGGCTTTCGGTCACGCCATCCACAAAATACTCCTGCTCGGGATCGCCGCCGATATTCGCAAACGGCAGCACCACGAGGGACAGACGCGGAGCTGAAGATGGCAGCGGAGCCGTTGGGTGAGCGTTCGCGCTCGGACCAAGCGCATAGACACGTATCGGGCTTGCGATGTTTTTGAGGTTCTGCTCGCCCATGTCAGTGAACGCGGCCGGAACTTTCCCGCGAACCTGTTCGTAGGTCGAAGAAGAGATGCAGATGCAGCCCGGTTCAGCAATCCCCTCAAGTCGCGCCGCGACATTGACGCCATCGCCGAGGATGTCGTCGCCCTCGATCAGGATATCTCCGAGATTGATCCCGATCCGGAACAGCATGCGCCGGTCCTGCGGGACCCCTTCGTTCCTCTGTGCCATCGCCTCTTGCATGGCGATTGCGTACTCGACTGCATCCACCACCGAGGGGAACTCAAGCAGGACGCCGTCTCCCGTCGTTTTGACGATGCGGCCTCCGTGTTGAGCCACGAGGGCGTCGGTCACCTTGCGGTGTTCGCGGAGCGTGCGGGCGGTGCCGACCTCGTCCAGGCCCATGAGTCGCGAGTAGCCGGCCACATCGGCTGCGACGATTGCCGCCAACCTGCGTCCGACCCGACCTGGTTGTTCAGCCTGCATGGGCTAACCTGCCCCGGAGCGACCCAGTTTGCACGAAGGTACGACTTGGGGGCAAGAGCAACGAGGCCCTGCTTTGACAGACATCGTGCCGCCAGGCGTGATTCTGTCGCGCGCGGTCCTCCGGCTGCGGAACGGGGAAATAAAAGGACGTGCGCGGCGTCAGGTGAAGCGCACCCCCCTCAACAACTCCACTGGAATCCATCGACCACGAAGTGCTGGCCGGTCATGAACATGTGCGCGTCGCTGGCGAGATAGCGGACGATGCTGGCGACGTCGTCGGGCGAGCCGACCCGTCCCATCGCGATGCCGGCGACAAGCTGGTCCTTCCGGTCGCCGAGCAGGTTGCCCAACAGATCGGTTGCGATGATGCCGGGGCAGATCGCATTCACCGCCACCTTCGGTCCGAGCTCTTTCGCAAGTGCGCGGGTCAGGCCCAGGATTCCGGCTTTCGCTGCCGCATAGGCGTGCTTGGACACGGCGCTGGTGACCCCGCCCGACAGCGCGTTGATCGACGAGATCGAGATGATCCGTCCGCCCGAATCCTGTTTCAGCATGAAGGGCGCAGCGGCGTGGATATAGTTGAAGCAGCTCTTCAGGTTGATCGCGATGGTGCGGTCGAATTCGGCCTCGCTGATCTCCAGGATCGGCTTCGGCTGGGGCGCGCCGGCATTGTTGAGCAGCACGTCGAGCTGTCCCCAATCGGCGATGATCCGTCCGACGATCGCATGCGCCCGCGCGAAGTCGCTGACATCGGCCTTCACGGTGATCGTGCGCCGGCCGCGCGCCTCGATGTCGCGCGCGGTATCAGCCATTTCCTTCTCGAGCAGATCGACCAGCGCGATGTCGAAGCCGCTGTCTGCGAGCGCGAGCGCACAGGCGCGGCCGATGCCGCGCGCGCCGCCGGTGACGAGTGCCGTCTTTGCCATGGGTGCGTCTTCTTTCTCAGGCCGCATGGTCGCGCGCGTAGCGCACCACGTCGGCATGGGTGGCAAAGAACACGTCGCCCTTGGCCTTGGCGAGGCGGATCAGCTCCTCGATGATCCAGAGCCGCGAGCGATAACCGATCATGTGGGGATGGCAGGTGAGCTGGAAGATGCCGCCTTCCTCATAGGCGGCCTCGAACTCGCGGCGGAAGATGTCGAACACCTCCGAGGGCGGCGTGTAGGGACGCAGGCCCTGGAAGCGATGCATCATGAAATAGACCGCGTCGTCGCGGATCCATTCCACCGGAAATTCGATCACGCCTGATGGTTCGCCATCGAGCACGAGCTCGTAGCAATCGATGTCGGCCATCAGCGAGGAATCATAAAGCAGGCCCATCTCTTTGGTGATCCGCAGCGTGTGCGGCGAAAAATCCCAGGAGGCGGTGCGGGCGCCGACGGGACGCACCTTGGTGGTCTTTTCCAGCACGTCGGCGGCGCGGCTCATCAGATCCTTCTCAGCCTCGTAGGGCAGCACCGAGTTCAGTTCGTGGATCCAGGAATGGATGCCGATCTCGTGGCCTTCGGCGATGATGCGGCGCTGCTCGTCGGGATAGATCAGCGCACACACGGCCGGCACATAGAACGTCGCCGGCACGGAATGTTTCGCGAGCAGCTTCAGGATCGAGGGGACGCCGACGCGATTGCCATACTGTCCCCACGCCATGCGCCCGATCGATTTGCCGCCGTCACGCAGCTCGTTGGTCTCGTGATCGGAATCGAACGACAGCGCAAACGCGCAGCGCGCGCCGTTCTTCCAGCTCTTCGGCCGATAACTGCGCCCGGCGCGGACCTGGTTCACGAGGGAGCGCCAATGCGCTTCCGGCCATTGCCACGGTTCCAGCTTGCTCATGTCGTTCATGATCGTTCTCCCGATTTGTTTTCTTTTTCCTCCTTCTCCCCTTGCGGGAGAAGGTGGCGCGAAGCGCCGGATGAGGGGTCTGCTTCCGCGATCACCGCAAATAGTTTGACGCGCGGAGAGAGACCCCTCACCCGGATCGCATCTTCGATGCGATCCGACCTCTCCCACAAGGGGAGAGGTGCACCGTCATTGCCTCGTTAAACCTGATCTCATCGCGCCTTTGTTCCATTGATATCCACTCACGCCAGCGGCCCGCCCGTCACCGGCAGCGTCTGCCCCGTGATCCACGACGCGTGATCGGAAGCGAGAAAGATCACCGCGTTGGCGATATCCTGGGGCGTGCCCATGCGCCGCATCGCGATGCCGCTGACGAAATTGTCGCGGAATGCGGCGGGCCAGTCGTTCCATTGCCGCTCGTAGTCCGGGCTGGTCGCCATGAAGCCGGGCGCGACCGAATTGACGGTGATGCCGAACGGCCCGAGCTCCTGGGCGAGCTGCTTGATCAGCCCGATCTGGCCGTGCTTGGCCGCCGCGTAGCTCTGGATGCCGGTGAGGCTGGTCGCAAGCCCGGCGCGGCTCGAGATCGAGACGATACGGCCCTTGCCTTTTGTCTTCATGGCCGGCGCGACCGCCTTCGCGAACAGGAACGCGCCCTTGAGATTGGCATCGACGATGGCGTCGAAATCCTCCGCCTTCACATCCTCCAGCGGCCGCGGCCTTTGTCCGCGCACGCCGCCGGCGACATAGACCAGGATATCGGCGCCATCAGCGATGCGTGCGACCTCGGCGATCGATGTCTCGTCGGTGACGTCGACAGGCGTTGCGATGATCTCGCCGCCGCCCTCGACGCGGCCGGCCAGCGGCGCGAGCTGCTCCATCAGCAGATCGCAGGCGATGACGCGGGCGCCGTCGGCGGCGAGCGCGCGCGCAATCGTCTGGCCGATGCCGCGAGCGGCTCCCGCCACAATGGCGGTGCGTCCATCGAAACGAATGAGCATGGGGTGGAGCCTTTAGCGGCGAATGGAGAGGGGCGAATAGCAAACGGATTCTTCCACTCGCCATTCGCTATTCGCCATTCGCCTTCTATTCATTTCAACTCGGTCCCGGCCGTTTCCTTCAGGCTCCAGATCACCAGAAGCGAAATCACCGCCGCCGGCAGCAGATAAAGATAGCTCGGCGCCGTCGGCGATCCCGTCGTCTGGATCAGCCAGGTCGCGATGAACGGCGCAAACCCGCCGAAGATCGCAACCGAAAGCGCATAGCCGCTCGTCATCCAGGTCGAGCGCAGATGCGTCGGGAAAATCTCCGCGATCGCCGCAGGTCCGGCCCCTGAATAGAGCGCGAGCAGGATGCCGAACAGGATCTGGATCGGCAGCACCAGCGCCAGCCCCGTGCCGCCGGCCATCAGCGAGAGCAGCGGATAGCAGAGCGCGCCGATGAGGATGGCGCTCGCCATCAACACCGGCCGGCGGCCGACCTTGTCGGACAGCGCGCCCCAGCACGGAACTGCGATCACCATG
The DNA here is from genome assembly GCA_963696255.1 of uncultured Alphaproteobacteria bacterium. Lineage (GTDB taxonomy): Bacteria > Pseudomonadota > Alphaproteobacteria > Rhizobiales > Xanthobacteraceae > Bradyrhizobium. The sequence continues at coordinate 129,429 of CAVOJN010000007.1, read as the reverse complement.
GCGATCAGGCCGACCGTGTTCGACCACAGCGCCTGCGAGGGCGAAAGCCCGGCAAACTTCTGGGTGAAGGTCGGCATCCAGACCAGCAGCGTGTAATAGGCGATGGTCCAGAAGATCGTGAAGCCGAACGCGCGCGCGCCGAGCACGGCTCCGGACACCGACGGCTGCTCCACGACCTTGTTGCGATTGGCTTCATAGGACGGCGTCTCCTCGACGTTCCGGCGCATATAGGCGCCGACGAGGAGCAGCACCGCGCCGAGCAGGAACGGCACCCGCCAGCCCCAGGCCAGCATCAATTCGGGCGCGAGCGAGGATGTCATGATCGCGGCAATGCCCGAGCCGAGCAGCGTGCCGCCGGCGGTCGAGACCTGCTGGAAGCTGCCGAAGAAGCCGCGGCGGCCCGGCGGCGCCCATTCGATCATAAAGGCGGTCGAGGTGCCCCATTCGCCGCCGGCGGCGAGCCCCTGCACGAGGCGCAGGACCACGAGCAGGACCGGCGCGAGCACGCCGATCGAACTCATAGGACGGCAACAGGCCGAGCCCCACCGTGCCGAACGCCATCATGAAGATGGTGAGCACCAGCGCCGCCTTGCGGCCCCTGGTGTCGCCGAGCCGGCCGATCACGATGCCGCCGAGCGGCCGCGCCAGGAAGCCGACGCCGAAAGCCGCGAACGAGGCGAGCAGCGAGGCGGTCGGATCGGAACCCGGAAAGAATTTTTGCGCGATCAGCCCGGCGAGAAAGCCATAGACGCCGAAATCGTACCATTCGAGCAGATTGCCGATCGCCGCCGCCCACAGCGCCCGCTGCGATTTCTCCACCGAGTGCGCCCCCGGCGCCGCCATAACAGAAGCTTCCGCCATTGGAATATCCCCCCTCTGTTGTCGGCGGCATTCGACATGACATCAGGAGCGAAGTCGAGGAAGAACCGCCGCGCGACCGCGGCGCACCGGTGATGGCTGACCGGTCACGGCGGCATGGCTGTGGGGTGGGGCGCGGAATGTTCTTGGGCGCGTGCGGTGGGCCCAACAGAAACTCGTCATGCCCGGGCTTGACCCGGGCATCTACGTCTTGCTTCAGGCGAGCGAGAAAGGCGTGGATGGCCGGGTCATAGGCGAGCGGAAGCGACGCCGTCCTTCGGACGGCTAAGCCCGGCCATGACGCAAAACAAGCGGCCAATTCCGACTACAAGCCCAGCCCGCTCATTCACCACGCCCCCGATCAGCCCTTGCGCAGAGCAGCATTGAAGGGTATTTCACGGACTTCTCCGCGCTTTGCTCCCTTCGTCTAGCGGTTAGGACGCGGCCCTCTCAAGGCTGAAACAGGGGTTCGATTCCCCTAGGGAGCGCCAGTAAAATCGGTAGCTTAGATACAACTGGCTTCGTCGAGAACCCGCCCCAACTAAATATCGACCAAAAAATGTATCGCTGTCCGCGCCACAGAAGCGTACCGGCAGCGGTTTACGGTCTCGCCTTCGGCGAGTTAGGATCGGCAACTCCTCGGTGATCGCTGAGGCGCAGTCCCCATTCCTTTCTGGGGGCGTTTGGCACGGCAAGGCTCCCTTTCGTTCAAACGAATTGAGGAGTCGATCAATGGCAAAACAGCCGCCGAAGCGGACGCGCAGACGCGCGAGCCGAGGGCTATCTACATCTCTCGAATCTGAACTGTCGAAGCGGCCGACCTGCGTCAAAGTGGTTCGCGATAAGCGAACACCGATCAATGTCGTACTGAGTATCGAAAAGGCGAACACTAGCACCTGGGGTCTAATTTCGGGAACGAGCACGGTCGCGCGCTCGTTTGTTTTGAGCGCGGCATCTTTGGCGCATGACCGATGTCGTACACATCCGAAAACACGAAGCCGTTCGAGACTGCGGCAGCTATGAAGTGTGGTTCGATGACGGCCCTCGAAGTTCTTCTACTTCGACGATCTGCCGAACCGGCGGCTGCGGCCCGACATCATGACCAAAGCGCAGGCTGCGGATGCGGCCCAAGCGTTCGCTCGCGCCCTGCTCAGTCACCTGAGAGATCAGCAAGTCGCAGGTCGGCGTCGTCAACGAAAGCATGATAATAACCGATTTCATGCAATTTCTGCGCGATCTCGATCCAAGCCGCTTGGCTGATCTCAAGCTCGGCGAATGTGTGTATGGATCGGATCAGACCTTCACGGGGTTGCGAGTGGTCGGCCCTGACGGAAGTCGCGATAGGACTTGTCAGCTCGCGGTTGGCCGTGTGCCGATGTTTGTCGCACGCGGCAGAGGCAGCAAGGTAGAGGCCTGACACGGCCAAGAAGGTGGCAACAACGGTTTCGAAAGTTCGCACTCGTAGCTCCTGTGGGATAGCCCCGGCGCTATACCACAGGACGACCGGCGAAGCTCTCCGTCCGGTACGTTTCAGGGAGTTGTGATACCCGCTTGGCCGCCTTCTGATCGGCTTCGCCTGGGCGGCGGCGGACCACCGCTGAGGCGCGCGTTGGAAATTCAGTGCGCCGGGGCCGTTTGCCGACAGTGACGCCAATCACTGAACCGGATGCAATTCTCAGATCGGGCGTGACGAAGCGCACGGTGGGGCCGAACAAAGCGGCGTACATCCCGACGCATAGGTTGAGGAATAATCCTCACCACGCAAACGGGAGAATGAACATGATCAGCAACAACCACGAACTGACAATTGGTGAACTTGACGCCGTGAATGGTGGATTTGATATGATGGGCGGATCGGCCATGGGGATGATTAGCCAACTCATGCAGATGGTTCAGAACCAGAACCCCGTGACCGTGACCGCCCCGCCGACGCAAGACCCCCTTGTCCAGGTGTTCCAGCAAGCAATGAATGGTATGCAGCAGGGCTGATCTGCCCAGCCCCGTAGTTCTCCGGCCAGACAATGGGTTCCGAGGCCGCCTCAGTTGGCGGCCCGCTTTCGGGATAATCAAAATGATCAGCGATATTCGTGAACTGCACGATGCCGAACTCGACGCCGTCGCAGGCGGGCTTGACCTTAGTGCCGTAGCGGCTGCCGTAGGAACCGCCGCATCGCGTGTCGGAGGTTACGGCGGTGTTGGCGTGGCTGACCTCCATGTCACCAAGGTGACTGATAGATGATCAGCGAGGTTCGTGAACGCGCCGAAGAGTTGGCCACAGAAGAAGAGCTCCCTGAAGCTGAACTGCACAGTGTGACTGGCGGCGACCTGTCTTCCCACCACGTCATATCGAATCGCATGCGAGCGGCGTCGGACTCGCAGAACTTCATCGTTTCGAATTTGAAGGCCTGAATGGAACGGTCCGCGGCCGGCTCAACTCCATTTGCCGTTAAGGGGCGCGGCTTAATCGTTTCGGGATTAGTCGCTCGGGCTGTGCGACAGACCCCACTTTTCGACGACCGGACTCGAGAGTAGAGTTAAAGCATTTCGGATAAAGGAGCAGTCCATGACTCAGCAGAAGCCGGAAGATCAAGTCAATGAGCTGACTGATGAGCAGCTCGACAACGTGTCGGCAGGTACACCTCCTAAGGAGACCTCCAAACCGACCTCTCCCCAAAAAGCCATCGAGATCCAAGATTACGGCTTCGGAGTTACTATGCCTGTAACTACCAGCTGAAGCGATTAGCAATCGCCGAGAAGCAGTCTATATCGGGCCCCATGCCCCGAAAGCCCATCGAACTACCGCCCGAGATCGCGCGCGCCTTCGTCCGCGATATGAAAGCCTTCTTTGCCTGCGGCCACGATACCATTGAGGCCGATGGGATCGCCGCGACGCAGCTCCACGCGCTGAAACAGCACTATAACGGCAAGCTCCGCTTGACTGATATCAAAGCGATGTTTGTGCAGATGCGAGACCACGTTTAACTCGTAGCCCCACCTGCGCCTTAAGCTCGCTTCCGAACATCCGAAATAATGTCGCAATGGCGACACTTTATTGAGTGAAATCCCCGGCTGGGGTTCATTAACAGTTCAGCGCCATCGAACCTTTAGTTGCAGAGGTTGTTGACCTCGCGCCTTGGGTTCCTTGAGATTACGAGGAGCTGCCTTCATGAAGGGTAATGATCTTAATTGCATGTCCTTGGATGAGCTATGGAGCTTGCACGAACGGGTTACTTCTGAGCTGGCTCGCCAGATAGCGGCGCAGAAGACCGAGCTCGAAGAACGTCTTCGCAGACTGGCGATCAATCCTCCGAGGCCTCGCCGTCCTTACCCGAAAGTTCTTCCGAAGTATCAAAACCCGAAGAATCCCGCCGAGAAATGGTCCGGTCGTGGAAAGCAACCGCATTGGGTCAAGGCGCAGCTCAAATCTGGAAAAAAGCTGGAGCGATTTCGCATCGCTCAATAGGCACCGAACGTCGCCGTTCCCCCTGACACAGGGCGTTTTGGAGGCAGCCAGCTGGACGCCGGAGCATCTAGTCAAGCGACAAGAAACGCTTATCGCGAAGCTATCAAGCGTATGGAATTTGGAGGCTACGCCAAGTGAGCCACTGGCGAAGCCACTCAAAAAGGGGAAAGCCAATGCGAAATAGCGGGGATACGACGTTCATTGCAAAACGGCGGTCGGTACCGCCATCATATCCGGCGTCCTGGCCGTCCCGCCTCACCGTCCCAAGGAGTAGCGGCCCTGTCGTTACCCTCACTCGGGCTACGTTTTGCTACAATCGGCCTGCTTTCACCAGAGCCTCAGAGGCAGCTGCCCCAATTGCGAAGAGCGCATTAGCGGCCCGTGCGAGCATTTGATACCCTTGGCCAACCGCGTGAGCTGAGCGGTCAATGCCAATCATGTTGAAGGCGTCGTCGAGGGTACTGGATGGCAGGTGAGCATCGCCCAGGCGCAGCTCATAAATGCCAACGAGAGGGGTTAGCAAGGTATACGCTTGATCCTTTTCCAAAATGGTACCCAACTCGTTTTCGAGAGACTTCAGCGACCTCCATGTCTGTCCCTTTGGTGGAGCGCAAACAGTACGCAACCCCACAATATCGATGCGGTCTGCGGTGAGACGCGCTAAATCCTTGGCGAGCGCGAGCAACCCATTCTGCTCTAACGCTCGAAATCGATGGACAGTTTTCATGATGGTTGGCGTAGCGTCGTGATGCTTGAAGAGGGGCGTCCCGAGCCAATGACGGAACAACTCATCAAGACGGTCCATCAATTCCGGTATGGCTGCTTCTGGCGCCCACGTGTTCGCTGGCTGCGTTCGCATTTGAGCGCTAAGAAGCTCTCCTGAGACGGCACCGTCAGGAGTGGTGTTGAAGGCCGCCCAAGTTCTCTGCTGCCAGATCGGCAAGCGCGCCACGTCGTAGGCATAGACAGTGATAAGACCGACGCGATTGATACCGAAGTGAACCTTGTGGTCTGGCAGCGACCAAACGCCGCCAGTATCCTGCGTGTACCAAGTGAGCCCTCCGCCGCGCCTTTGTAGCAGCGCAGGAACTAGCTTGGGATCGAACCAAAGATACCGACCGATGTCTTCGTGATCGAGTTTTGACGACAGCCATCTCTCCCCCGTCGCATCAACGATGAAACTTACCTGCTCGGCGGATGCATCACCGCGAACCCGCTCGCTGCTTTCCGCCGGCTCGATCCATTCAGCCCGCCACATTTCCCCGAGTGTTCGGTAGTATTTCTCGCCGCCGCGCTTGAATTCCTTCGACATGGCGTCCGTGTTCGACGCGCTCTCCCGGTCAAAGACCGGAACGTCTTCATCTGGATCAACATCTGTGCGCCACATTGTAAAGACGCCCACGCCCGCGCCATACCTCCCGCCCCTTTCATCGACTTCCCAAAGGCGAGCTTCGAAACGGTCGTGTTGTTGACCCTCGATGAGGCCGTCCTGAGGCCACGTTATTTGCGAAGCGTCGTCACTAACGGCCGTACGCGAGCGAAAGTAATAAAGGCGAAGAGCAAGACCGCGGGCTGCAAGATAATCTCGGAGGCAATCACCTCGAATTTCAATCGCCGTGATCAAGCCTTCAGCGTCACGCCGTTGTCGGGCCACGACTGCGTAATCTTCCTCCGGCCTCACCCATTGGTCTCCGTCTTGCAGTAGTTGGAGAGCCATCACTAGGTCTTGATTCAGATGCCAAATGGGCGGGTGTCCGTTACCAAGATGTTGTTCAAAGACGAGAGCGACGCCCAAATCCTCGTGGTCATTGCGTTGGTAGACTTCGCAAGGCTTGTACCGACCATCTCGGTAAGCATACGGTCCCCTTGAGTGACCGAAATCTTGCCAGTCCAGCCGGTCCGCTTCTGATCGCTTATCAGGCGGAAACGCTATGGTGTGTGCTATGAAGAACTCTTCCTTCCATCCAGGGTAACAGTACTCGCCTTCTCCAACGAGCTTCTCTGACGCGCGAAGCGGAACCCAAACTGCGGCAGCAAACCTCCGTCGCCGGTAGTCGGCCATTTCGAACCATGATTGTGCGGGCGGATCTGATGACATTTATAGGGGTTTCTCCGGGCCGATTTCCTTCATCAGTACCCTCGGCAATCGTCACAGTTGAAATAGCCCAAGAATACACCGAAGGCCACTTTGAGAAACGGTTTCCAATAGCCCGCCGGAACTGTTGTGAGCTTGGCAACGGTCCGCCCTTCAAGCGGAGTGTTTTGGAACTGGGCGACGGCGGGTCGCCCAAATAGGGTCAGTTTTCGAAGAGGAGAGCCGTTGATTTCCCAATCGAGCCAGCGCGACGCGGACGATGCTAAGCTTTGCTTCGCCTTAGGTAGGCGCGCTGAGCGGCAACTAGTTCCAGAGACGACTTCGCCACCTTAGAATCGAAGTATTCCTGCACGTCCCACATGTCATCGCGGAATCTTTTGAGGCCCGCCTTCGTAAATAGATCAAATTGTCCCTTGTAGAGTTTCTTTGATTTCGAAACACGATGTAGGTGAAATCGATGTGCAAATGTGTTGCGTAAATCGTTCATTCCTCGAACGTTATTAGCAATGCTCTTTGGCACGTGCTTATGGGCGGCAACAATATCAAGTTTCTGCAAAGGGTAGAGCCGATCAAGCATTGCGATCACCGCTGCTCTCTTTCTCCAACTCCGAGCCGGTAAGTCTAGAGACCGCACGATAATTCGGCCTAACATTTCGTCGATCTCCACATACTCGCTCAAGACAATTAACCTAATGACTCGCTCTTTCATTTGCTTCAGATGAGCGACGATTGCCTCTCTGTCGCCCTCCCAGAAATCGGTGACCGTCTTTGGGGTGAGATAGTTTTGGTAAAGTATGCGATCGACTTCGACCCAAAGTCGCCTCTCGTAGCCAGATAGCTGGTGGAAATTGTCCATGATTGTCCCTCACTTGTAAATTCGCCCGCCGGTAATCTGGACTATATGTCCCTTATCTGCCCATGCCTCGAATGTGGTATGGCAAAGTTGAATTATTCGCTTCTCAAAATGAGTCTGGAGTCTCTTTGAGAGGGCGCGACGGTTCAAGCGGTCGCTCCGCTAGTAGTTCTTTCCTTTCTCTGGTCGATCTCTCGCGAACTTCTACTGATTTGCCCGACAGGCGGATTTTCCGAAATCGTGTCAACCTCTCCCACGAAAAATATTCGCTTTTCCAGAAACCCAAATCACCTGTATAGCCGACCCCGTTCCGCGCCTCTCAGGAGGGCATATCGCGATCGTCACGAGGCGTGGCGCGGGATGCGATGGACGCTTTGGGTGGCGCGAGACGAGCGCCGCGCAGAGCGGACGGCGAAGTCGTGTGGTCGTGGTCCCCCGACGCTGGGATCAAGCCTCGTGAGTTGGCGATGACGGCCTTCGGCCGACACGCCGCGCGAGGCGACGGAGGCTATCAAGCCCGGCACTCCGGCGAGAGCACGAAGTAAGCCGTAAAACTATCGCGCAGGGAATGCCGGATCGTTTGGCTGACCTGTGGTGAATACTCGTATGCTTTCTACCATTGCATACGAGGCTGCGGGTGCAGCTTTAGCGCCCGGCATTCCCTGCGCCCTCCCTTGTCGAGGGTGCCACTGAACTCACAGCTCGGGCAGATCCTGCCGCGGGACTGCGAAGGCGTGTCCCTGCTTCTTCGCTTGGCTGTTTGACAGGTCAATCCGCGTTACTTCTTCGGGCCGCACGTCGTGTGGCCGTCGTCCCCCGATCGGGATCGAGCCGCACCAGCAATATCCAGGAACAAAATTCCCCCGATCGCCGTCCGCAATCGCTAATTCCTGTCAATTGTCTTTGACGGCTAGGCTTGGATGGAGTGCTTCCACGTGTTGCGCTTTGCACGAACTATCGGACCTGAGAGGCTGGAGGCGGCTTCCACTTACGTCCCCGAAGTGAACCTAGCGAGTCCAACCTTTCTTTCTTCCGGGATGTCGTCGACGCAACAACCACTATTCCATCAAGACCGGCATCGGGCACATCATCACTCAATTCGCCGCACGGCTCGTAGCGCGATCGCTAGACCAACGGAGATGCGACCGGGGCAAGCGTCAGGCCTGGCGCGGCGCGCACAGGGCCGGGCCGTACAGGAAGGCAAAGCCGAGAAACGCGGCTGCCCAGCCGAGACCGGCTGCACTCAGCAGAATGTGCATATGCTCGGTGTCGATCGAGGCGCAGACCCGCATGAGAGCCGCGGCAATGACGGCCGCATAGACGCACTGGGTGCCGATGGAGGCCTGCAACAATTGTCCGGTATGGCCGAGCGTCGCCCGTGTCATGACCGCAAGCGTCATCGTGCCGATGGCGCCACCGGTCCAGGCATGAATGCCGGCGCTCGAAGGCAAGACATCGAAGGCGGCAAGGCCCGAGAGAATGTAGCCGAGGGGAACGAACGCGTAGGCCAGATGAAGAATAAGCACCAGGCGGTCACTCGTCGTTCGGTAGCCGGCCCAACGCGCGAGGCGGATGATGTGAAGGAGGCCCACCATCATCAGCATGCCGCCGGTGGCTTTCGACATCGGGGCCACGATCCATGTCGCCAGCGCGAATACGCTCGCGGCGACGACGATGCCATCCAGCCTGCCGAAAGGTGAGGGCATCCGGCCCGGTTGCTGCCGCGCCAGCCAGTTCCGGGTGAAGCTTGGAACGATTCTGCCGCCGATGAGCGAAATGAGGGTGATGACAAGCGCAACCGCAAACCGCGTCGAATACTCGGCAAGGCCATCAAAATGCGCCTCGATATGGAACGCGACGTTGTCGGCGCCGACGAGCGAGATGAGCGCGACGACCGGCAGATTGCTCCACTTTCGTCCGGCGATGATCTCGCGCGCCGCCGCGCCCGCAAGCAACGCCAGAAAGGCTGCGTCGATGGCGCAGGCAGCCGCCCATCCGATCGAGACCGACGTGAAGATCGCGATCCGGCCCGCGAGCCAGGCCGAGACCAGCACGGCGAGAGGGGCGCCCTGGAGCGGAAGGCGACCGGTCCAGTTCGGAACAGCCGTGAGCAGAAACCCGCCCAGGACGGCGGCGACGTAGCCGAACAGCATTTCGTGAACATGCCAGTCGCGCGACGCGAAGGCGGTGTGAAGGTCAAGTTCGCCCGAGAATATTGCCAGCCACAACGGAATCATCGCGCCGGCATAGATCGAGCCAAACAGGAAGAATGGCCGGAATCCGTAAGACAGGAGCGCGAAGCCTTGATAATCGCGAAGGCGCGGGACCGACATGGGGACTCCTCTACCTGGCGGCTGTCTTGCTCGCCTCGAGCTTCTCGAACAGCGTCGTGAACACCTGCTTCGCTTTGCCGACCTGCGGGACCGCCTTGGCCTGATCGATATTGGTTGGCGTGCCGACCACGATCATCGCCACCATGCCCATGCCATAGTGCGGCAGGCACTTCACGCCATAGACGCCGGCCTGATCGAACGTCACGCTGATATCTTCGCCGGTCTTGCCGACGAACGTAGCGGCGCCCTCCGGCAGCATGACTTTGATGGTTTCGGCATTGTGTCCCTTGTCGGTGGCGACGAATTTGACGGTGTCGCCGGGTTCGACCTTCACCAGCGACGGCTCGAACACCATCATGCCGCCGTCCGAACCCTTGTTCAGCATCCTGACCTCGATCTCGGCGCCGGCAGCGAAGCCCGTCATGGTCAGCATCGCCGCGGTCGCGAGGAGGAGGAGTACCTTGCGCATTGTGAACCCCCGTTGCTTCCGGATGACTCGTTAACTAGCTTCTGATCGGCGAGGCTCGTTTGAGCTGGCGCAATGTTCCCGACGAATCCCCGTGGTTCCATGCGCCCGACGCTGCACGCGCGGAGAAAATAAATGCCGGTTGACCGTTCGGTCGTGGCCGATATCCCGTTGTTTTCCGGGCTGGCGCCTGGAGATGTCGACGAGATTTTGCGCGAGGCGCGTCCGGTCAGGTACGCCAAGGATACCCCTGTGTTCGAGCAGGGCGCCGATGCGGTCCTCTTCTTTGTCCTGTTGCACGGCCATTTGCGTGTCGAGAAGACCACGCCGCAGGGCCACCAGATCGTGGTGCGTTATGTCTCGCCGGGCGAGATCTTTGGCGTCGCACAGGCGCTGGCCCTGCAACACTATCCGGCTACTGCGGTCGCCGCCGTCGACAGCATCGCGCTGTGCTGGCCATCAGCGGCGTGGCCGCGGCTGACCGCGAGATTTCCGGCGCTTGCGGCGAACGCGTTGCAGACGGTCGGCCGGCGCCTGCAGGACACCCAGATGCGCGTGCTGGAAATGTCGAGCGAGCAGGTCGAACAGCGGGTTGCTCATGTGCTGCTGCGCCTGGCCAAGCAGGCCGGACGCAAGACCGAGGCGGGTGTCGAGATCGACTTTCCCATCAGCCGGCAGGATGTCGCCGAGATGACGGGCACGACGCTGCATACGGTCAGCCGTATCCTCAGCGCGTGGGAGCAACGGGGACTGGTCGAGGGCGGCCGCCAGCGGATCGTGCTGCGCGATCCTCACGCCCTGTTCGGGCTCGCCGAGGGACAGCCGCAAGGCGCTTCCTCTGGTCGCGACGCCTGAGCCGTCTGCGCGGTCTCGCGCAGCCGTCCGAGAAATTCCTCCAGATCGATCTCGTGTTCGCTGCAGGCCTCATCGACTGAATGGAAGGTCGCGATCGGACAGCCGACGCAATGCATGCCGAAGTCGAGAAATACGCGGATCGTTGCAGGCCATCGCTGCATGACTTCATCGACGGTCAACTCGGTTGTCGGAAGCGCTATCCTTCTCATTCTTCCAGTTTGACGATCATGCGTCACCGCTCGTTGCGCTGGCACAAACATCGTTAGAAATCTCCACGCCATCGCCGCGCCATGCGTAATTCGATCGGCTGTTTGCGTTGCATCAAACGGCGCTTGCCCGAAGCGGTGCATTCTCGTTCCATCGAAATTCGAGGAGAGCTGCCATGATCACCCGAAGGACCGCATTGATGGGCGCTGCGATCGCTGCCTTGCTCGCGACAGCTCCCGCACTCGCCGACGATCTCAAGCTGCCGCGTCAGCATGTCAACCTCGTCGCGCCGCCGTTCGTGCATCCGCACGAGCAGGCGACCAAAGAAGGCCCGAAGATCGTCGAGTTCAAGCTGACGGTTGAGGAGAAGGAGGTCGTCCTCGACGATGCCGGCACCAGGATGTGGGCGATGACCTATAACGGCTCGTTGCCGGGTCCGATGATGGTTGTCCACGAAGGCGACTACATGGAGCTGACGCTGGTCAATCCCGAGACCAACACCATGCCCCACAACATCGACCTGCATGCCGCGACCGGTGCTCTCGGCGGCGGCGCGCTGACGAAGGTCAATCCGGGCGAACAGGCGGTGCTGCGCTGGAAGGCAACGCGCCCCGGCGTGTTCGTCTATCATTGCGCGCCGGAAGGCATGATTCCCTGGCACGTCGTTTCGGGCATGCACGGCACGGTGATGGTGCTGCCGCGCGACGGCCTGAAGGACGGCGAGGGCAAGCCGCTGCACTACGACAGGATCTTCTACATCGGCGAGAACGACTTCTATGTGCCGAAGGATGAGAAAGGGAAGTACAAGATCTACGAGACGCTGGGTAAGTCCTACGCCGATACGACCGAAGTCATGCGCAAGCTGATTCCGACCCATGTCGTCTTCGAGGGCCGGGCCGGCGCGTTGACGGGCAAGAATGCGCTCAGCGCCAAGGTCGGCGAGACCGTGATGATCGTGCATTCCGAGGCGAACCGCGATACCCGCCCGCATCTGATCGGCGGCCATGGCGACTATGTCTGGGAAACCGGCAAGTTCACCAATCCGCCGCAGAAGGATCTCGAGACCTGGTTCGTGCGAGGCGGCTCGGCCGGCGCGGCGCTCTATACTTTCCGCGAGCCCGGCGTCTACGCCTACGTCAATCACAATCTGATCGAGGCGGTCGAGCTTGGCGCCACGGCTCACATCAAGGTCGAAGGCAAGTGGAACGACGACCTGATGAAGCAGATCTCGCCTCCCGGCCCGATCCCGCCTGACAAGCTCGGTGCGGCCGAACCTGCCTCACAGGTCGTGACGAGATGAACTGAGGGAAGGCGGCCTGCGGATTGTTCCGCAGGCCGGCTTTCGAGGAGATTGCAGCATGCTGGTTGCTCTGAAGCTCAAGCTTGCGATGGTTGCGGGAATCTTCTCTGCACCCATCATGCTGCAGTCCCTTGCGCCGGCTGCCGTCGTGAACAGGGCCGATTTCGTAGACCTCGCGCCGGCAGACTTCAGCTATCGGGTGTCTGGCGATTTCTCGCAGTCTGGTAGGCCTGTCGAGGGACCGCGGTCAACGGTGAGGCTCTCGGACAATCTGCGGATCATGAAGCGGCTGGTCACGGTGGCCGAATATAACCGCTGCGTCGATGACGGAGCTTGTCCGAAAATTGGCGGCGTTCACCATCGTCCGGATGTGCCGATGGTTGGCGTGAACTGGCATGACGCTCAGGTCTATGCGGCCTGGCTCAGCAAGGCTACGGGTGTGACCTATCGTCTGCCGACCGATCAGGAATGGATCTTCGCGGCAGCCGAGAAGGTGAAGGACGAAGTCGCGCCCGCGGTCGAGCCTTCAGATCCGGCGCAAGCCTGGATCGCCCGCTATGAGGCCGAATCCTCCCGCGCGGCTTCCGTGGTCCTGTTGCCTCAGCCAATCGGAAGCTTCGGAGAGAATTCGAACGGCTTGCTCGACGTCGGTGGCAACGTCTGGGAATGGACCGCGACCTGCTTCATCCGGGCAACGCTCAACAGCGGATCCATGCGGGTGACCAACACCAATTGCGGCGTCCGCGTTGTTGAGGGCGCGCACCGCACTTACATGACGGATTTCATCAGGGATCCCCGCACGGGCGGCTGCGCGGCCGGCGTGCCTCCCGCAAATCTCGGTTTCCGTCTGGTCGTCGAAACCGGATTCCCAGGATTGCGAAACATCGTTTCCAATTTCTTCAATGTCAGGCGGGCGAGTTAGTGCGTCCTTTGCCGACCAAGAGCTTCTGCCGAACGGCCTGCCGGAAGCGCGAGATCGCTCGATCGAGCCACCTTAAACCCGGCAGGTTTTGACCTGCGTCAATGTTTCGATGCTGTGGGCAGATAGCCTTGATCCTTCAACGGCATTGATGTTGAGCGTCGAGCGCGCCGGCCGAGTGGTGGCGGCGAATGAGGACGCCCGCTGGGTCGGAGTGATGGACGAGCAACCGCTATGGGAAGGGATCGCGACAGCGCCGTACGAGTGTGATCTCGAACTCGCTGTGATCGAAGGCGATCGCGTGCATCCGCTGATTTTCGCATGCCGGCGTACGGCCAGCGGGTGGGTCAAGACCGCCAACCGGCAACGCGTTCTGGTCAATCCGACGCACTGGCGGCTCTGGTCCGTCGAGCGGTGATCCCCCCAAATCTTGCGAAGGCGACTCCGGGTTATGCTATGAAACCCCGTTTCCTGCATCCGCTCGGGTTCAAGTCATCGATGATATCGCAGCGCCAATTCTGGATTCGATACGGTTCGGCTGCGCTTGCAGCCGCGCTGGCATTCGCGCTCCGCTGGACGCTGCACCATTCCTTCGAAGACCGCACGTTCACCGTGATCTATGTGCCGGTCGTGGTTTTTGCCGCATTTGCCGGGGGGCGCGGGCCGGCGATCTTTGCGACGTTTCTGTGCCTTTGCAGCAGCGGCTTTTTCCTGGGAGAAAGCCTGTACATGAATCCGGCGAATCTGATCGACGTGTCGTTCTTCGCGGTTCTGGGACCAATCCTCGGTGTGATGGGCAGCCGACTTCTGCGCGAAACGGAAGGCGCGCGAAATCGGGAGGCGCAGCTACAATCAATCCTGGACACCGTGCCCGAAGCGATGGTCGTTATTGATGAACGGGGGATCATGCGCTCTTTCAGCGTGACAGCCGAGCGCCTGTTTGGGTGGTCGGCAGCGGAGGCGATCGGAAAAAATGTCTCGATACTGATGCCCCCTCCGTACCGCCAGGAGCATGATGGATATCTTCATCGCTACAAGGAGACTGGAGAGCGCCGCATCATTGGGATTGGACGGATCGTGGTCGGCGAGCGAAAGGACGGTTCGACTTTTCCCATGGAGCTTGCGGTTGGCGAGGCCAAAGTCGGCAGTGAGCGGCTATTCACCGGATTTGTCCGGGATCTGACGGAACGGAGGAGCCAGGAACGCCGGATGCAGGAGCTGCAGTCGGAGCTCGTTCATGTCTCGCGGCTGACGGCTATGGGTGAAATGGCGTCCTCTTTGGCGCACGAACTCAATCAACCGCTGTCGGCGATTACGAGCTACCTTCGTGGGGCGTCGACCCTCCTGAAGTCCGAAAAGGCCGACAAGGATCGCATCCGTGAGGCGCTGGATCGCAGTGCAGATCAGGCGCTGCGGGCCGGGGATGTCATCAAGCGTTTGCGCGAATTTGTGGCGAAGGGAGAGACCGAGCACACGATCGAAGACCCGGCGACGCTACTTGAGGAAGCTGCTGCACTTGCCCTGGTTGGTGCTAGAGAACAGGGCGTTCGGGTATCGCTTCGGTGTGATCGTGACCTACCCGATATCCTGGTCGATAAGATACAAATCCAGCAAGTTGCGCTCAACCTGATCAGGAATGCAGTCGAGGCGATGGAGACGACCAGCCGAAGAGAGCTAGTGATTGGCGTCAAACGGGAGAAAGAGTTTGCATTTTTCTTTGTGACCGATACCGGCACCGGCATTGCGCCGGAGATTGCGCAACAACTGTTTCAACCCTTCGTGACCAGTAAGGCGAACGGAATGGGAGTGGGTCTTTCAATCTGTCGAACGATCATCGAAGCGCATGGCGGCCATATCAATGCGCACGCCAATGAGGGCGGCGGCACGGTGTTCGAATTCACATTGCCTTTTACCGAATCAGGGGCAGACAATGAGCGATAGGACCGTCATCCACGTCATCGACGACGACGCCGCAATGCGGGATTCGCTGGCATTCTTGCTCGACGTCAACGGGTTCGATTCGCAGGTCTACGAATTCGGCGGACGCCTTTCTGAAAGGGGCGAACGCTGTTGCGGCGAGATGTGTCGTCTCCGACATACGCATGCCCGGAATGACCGGAGTCGAACTGGTCAGGAAGCTGAAGGGCGGCGGTTCTCCATGCCCGGTCATCCTGATCACGGGTCATGGCGATGTGGCACTTGCCGTGGAAGCGATGAAGGCGGGAGCTGCCGACTTCATCGAGAAGCCGTTCGACGACGCCTCTCTCTTGGGCGCAATCCGTGCCGCGCTCGAAGCCCGCCCGGCCGGCGAGAGCGACAATTCGGCGAAGAAAGAGGCCGAAGCACGGTTGGCCGAGTTATCGCCGCGCGAGCGCGATGTTCTTCAAGGACTGGTGGCGGGCAAGATCAACAAGGTCATCGCCCATGAGCTCAGCATCAGTCCCCGGACCGTCGAAGTCTATCGCGCCAATCTGATGGCAAAGACCGGCGCGCGCAGCATGTCGGAGCTGATGCGGATTGCGCTGGCCGCGGGCCTGTAGAAAGTCAGCGGACGGTTGAGCTTCGCTAGAACGGACGGCACCTTGGGCGCGGGGCAGCAACGGGCGCCGCAGTCAGCAGGCGCGCATGATGCTGCGCCCAGGCGAGGCCAAGTGCAAAGGCGGCAAACAGGCTGACCATGGTGGCCAGAATGATCATGGTGGTGGCAGTCACGGGCTATCTCCCTTTAGCCAGATATTGCCCCATTCGAGCCGCCGGCGATTTGAGCTGTATCAACGGATCACCTCGTCAAATCATTACAGTACGGCCATGTCCCGGTCCGAGCGAGGTAAGGTCGTGTTTCGCATTGGCAGCCTTCTAATAGCTCTCGCGGTAGCTGTGATTGCGTTGCTCATCCCCAATGATGGATGGAGTCTCAGTGTTGTCGAAACGATAGTTGCGATTTTTCTGATCGTGGGCTTTGCCGTCGTCGCGGTCGCATCGACGATCCAACACGATGTCTGATTGATCCTGGTCAATACGCTCCTGTTATTTTGATGCAGAATGTCTAGGAAACAGGAGGCCGCGATGCCCTCATTCGATGTACGCTTCATCAAAACCGTTTGCGATGACACCGGGCACGAGCATCGCGCCTGCCAGGCGTCGTTCACGGTCGAGGCTCCTTCCCTGATCGAGGCAGCTCGACGCGCGGAGGCGGACTTCTGCCGGCAGAAGCACGTCCATGACTGGACGATCTTCGCGGATGCCGTCGAGTTCCGGTCGCCGACGGCGCTCGAGCGGGCCTGGGCGTCATAGCCGAGGCTGCTACCTTGAACGACCTTGTTCGCCGCTACGCCAGCACCAACGTCCCGCGCTACACGTCCTACCCGACTGCGGCCGATTTCACGGCGACGGTCACGGCGAGGCAGCATGCGGCGTGGCTTCGCGAGCTCGACGCTGGCGAGAGCGTTTCGGTGTATCTGCATGTGCCCTATTGCCGCGAGATCTGCCTCTATTGCGGCTGCAACACCAAGATGGCCGTTCGCGATAGCGCCATTGATGTCTATCGCCGTGCGCTCGAGGCCGAAATCGATCTGGTCACCGGCCTCATCGAGACGAAGCCACGGATCGCCCGGCTTCATTGGGGTGGCGGCACGCCCAGCATACTCGG
The DNA here is from genome assembly GCA_963696255.1 of uncultured Alphaproteobacteria bacterium. GTDB lineage: Bacteria > Pseudomonadota > Alphaproteobacteria > Rhizobiales > Xanthobacteraceae > Bradyrhizobium. The sequence continues at coordinate 112,431 of CAVOJN010000007.1, read as the reverse complement.
ACCCCGCGGATTGCGATCAGTCGTCGCGGCAATCCGGCGCCGGTTCTCGTTCGACACAAGTTTTGAACACGCGATCGAACTCGACCCGCGTCGCGTCACCCCTGATCTGGCCGAAGCGCTGGGCCAACTGGGAATCAACCGGGCCAGTCTCGGTGTCCAGGATATCGATCCGCTTGTTCAGGCCGCAATCGGCCGCATTCAGCCGCTGAAGGTCGTGGAGGCGGCGACCGGGCAGCTGCGATCCGCAGGCATCACCAGTCTGAATTTCGATCTGATGTACGGTCTGCCGTTGCAGACCGTCGAGTTGGTCCGCAAGACCTGCAATCTGGTCGCTGCATTGGCGCCGGACCGGATCTCGTGCTTTGGCTATGCACACCTGCCGCGGTTGAAGGCCAATCAGCGACGGATAGATGAGGAAAAGCTTCCAACGCAGGATCAGCGTATCGATCAGGCAGAGGTCATCGCCGAGACGCTCATCCGGCACGGCTACCTGAAGATTGGGATCGACCACTTTGCCAAACCCGGAGATGCGCTTGCGCGGGCCGCGGCCGGAGGAAAGCTGCATCGCAACTTCCAGGGCTATACCGATGATCCGAGCCGCGTCCTGATCGGATTGGGCGCTTCCTCGATCTCGAGCTTTCCAGACGGGTTCGTGCAGAACATCGCAGATGTCCCCAGATATGTCAGGACCATCGACGCGGGCTCGCTCGCGTCAGCCAGGGGATGCGGTCTCGACGAAGGGGACCGGCAGCGCGCGCGGATCATCGAACGATTGATGTGCGATTTCGCCGTCGATCTCGATGCGATCGCGCCGGATGTGGATTTCAGCGAAGAGCTGTCGGCATTGGCTCCGCTCGAATTGGGTGGGCTCATTGAAGTCCACGGCAGAAAATTGACCGTGACAAACGCGGGTCGCGCGATTGTGCGGGTGGTGGCCGCAGCGTTCGATACCTACAGACGCCGGCAGGCCACGCAATTCAGCAACGCAATTTGATCTGCCTCAACGACGAATGGCCCTCGCGGCGTTACGAGAACCCGCGAAGGAATTTGATGATGTTCATTGAATTGTCGTTTAGCGCCGACCACCGGCAATTCTCCGCAGGGCTTCCGGATTGGCCTTTCCCCATCTGCCGAAGTTGATGTCGATCAATCCGGTCGCGTCACGCCTGTGCTTTCTGAAAGCCGTTCACCCCGAAGGAAGTCGTGTCATGACGAACGCCCTCGCCACCAAGAAATCGATGACATCGGCGAAGCGCTCTTGTGGCCGCTGTTTTCAGTGCTCGCGTTTCTGTGCTTCCTCGGCGCTGGCTTCGCGCACGATCAGGCGTTTGCCTTTCACGCCTCGCTCGGATGTGTCGCCAGCATCCTTGCCGCATTTGCGATTCTCAACCGCTATTATGATCGTCCAGCCGCGCTGCCGCCGCAGGAGATCAATGGGCGTCCCAACTACAATCTGGGGCCGATCAAGTTCGCCGCAGTCGCGGCGGTGATCTGGGGCATCGCGGGTTTTGCCGTGGGTCTGATCATCGCGTCCCAGCTGGCGTGGCCGGCGCTAAATCTTGATTTGCCCTGGACCACCTTCGGCCGCTTGCGGCCGCTGCACACGTCCGCGGTGATCTTCGCCTTCGGCGGCAACGTCCTGATCGCGACCTCGTTCTACGTCGTGCAGAAGACCTGCCGCACGCGACTGGCCGGCGATCTTGCGCCCTGGTTCGTCGTGCTCGGGTACAATTTCTTCATCCTGATTGCGGGCACCGGCTATCTGCTCGGTGTCACGCAGTCCAAGGAATATGCCGAGCCCGAATGGTACGCCGATCTCTGGCTGACGATCGTGTGGGTGACCTATCTGCTGGTGTTCCTGATGACGCTGATCAAGCGCAAGGAACCGCACATCTTCGTCGCCAACTGGTTCTATCTCGCCTTCATCGTCACGATCGCCGTGCTGCACCTCGGCAACAATCCGGCTTTGCCGGTGTCGCTGCTCGGCTCGAAATCCTACATCGCCTGGGGCGGCGTGCAGGACGCGATGTTCCAGTGGTGGTACGGCCACAACGCGGTCGGCTTCTTCCTGACCGCCGGCTTTCTCGCGCTCATGTACTACTTCATTCCCAAGCGGGCGGAGCGCCCGATCTATTCGTACCGGCTCTCGATCATTCACTTCTGGGCGTTGATCTTCCTCTACATCTGGGCCGGCCCGCACCACCTGCATTACACGGCGCTGCCCGACTGGGCGCAGACGCTCGGCATGACCTTCTCCATCATGCTCTGGATGCCGTCCTGGGGCGGCATGATCAATGGCCTGATGACGCTGTCGGGCGCCTGGGACAAGCTGCGCACCGATCCGGTCCTGCGAATGCTCGTGGTGTCCGTGGCCTTCTACGGCATGGCGACATTCGAAGGACCGATGATGTCGATCAAGGTGGTCAACTCCCTGAGCCACTATACCGACTGGACCATCGGCCACGTGCATTCCGGCGCGCTGGGCTGGGTCGGCTTCGTCTCCTTCGGCGCCCTCTATTGCCTCGTACCCTGGCTCTGGAATCGAAAGGGGCTCTACAGCCTCAAGCTGGTCAACTGGCACTTCTGGATCTCGACCATCGGCATCGTGCTCTACATCTCGGCGATGTGGGTGTCAGGCATCCTGCAGGGCCTGATGTGGCGCGCCTATACCTCGCTCGGCTTCCTTGAATACTCCTTCATCGAGTCGGTCGAGGCCATGCATCCGTTCTACATCATCCGGGCCGCGGGCGGCGCCCTGTTCCTGATCGGCGCGCTGATCATGGCCTTCAATCTCTGGATGACGGTCAACGCCGGCAAGGTCGAGGAAACGCAGGCCGCTGGTCTGCTCCAGCCGGCCGAATAGGTGATCTCATGTCCCTCTGGAATCGACACAAGATCTTCGAAAAGAACTCGATCGTCCTGATCGTCGGCATTCTGGTGGTGATCGCCATCGGCGGTCTCGTCGAGATCACGCCGCTGTTCTACCTCAAGAGCACGATCGAGGTGGTCGACGGGGTCCGTCCCTACACGCCGCTCGAACTTGCCGGCCGCAACATCTATGTCCGGGAAGGCTGCTACCTCTGTCATTCGCAGATGATCCGCCCGCTGCGTGACGAAGTCGAGCGGTATGGGCATTACTCGCTGGCTGCGGAAAGCATGTACGATCACCCGTTTCAGTGGGGATCGAAGCGCACCGGGCCCGATCTCGCGCGTGTCGGCGCAAAATATTCCGACGACTGGCACGTTCGGCACTTGATCGATCCGAGGGCGATCGTCCCGCAATCGGTGATGCCCGGTTACCCGGCACTCGCCGAGACCGAAGTCAATGTTGACGACATCGCCGCGCATCTTCGTACCAGTCGCGCCGTCGGCGTTCCCTACACCGACGATCAGATCGCCAACGCCAAAGCCGATCTCCTGGCGCAGGCCGATCCCGACAATGCCGGCGCCGATGCCTTCCAGAAGCGCTATGCCGAGAGCCGCCGTGCGGAACTTCGACGGCAAGGGCGGCAATCCGACCGAGCTCGACGCGTTGGTCGCCTATCTGCAGATGCTGGGCACGCTGGTCGACTTCAAGCTCTACGACGAAAAAGCCAATCTGCGCTGAAGGGGCCGGACATGAAAGCGATTGTTTCCATCGAAAACCTGGCGTCGCATCTCGTCCTTTCATTCTGGACGCCGGTGTTTGTCTGCATTTTCGTGGCCATCGTGTTCTACGCGCTGCGCCCCCGCAACAAGGCGCTGTTCGACGACGCGGCGAAGATGCCGCTGCGGGAGGATTGAGCCATGAGCGAGCATCACGACATCGATCAGCGTTTCCGGCCGCGCGACGACCGGTCACGAATGGGACGGCATCAAGGAGTTGAACACGCCGCTGCCGCGCTGGTGGATCCTCACCTTCTACGCGACCATTCTCTGGGCGATCGGCTACTGGCTGGTTTATCCGGCGTGGCCGCTGGTGACGGACTACACAACCGGGCTGTTCCACTATTCGACGCGAGCGAGCGTGGCCGACGAACTCGCAAGCCTCGAGACGCTCCGCGGCGAAAAGATGAAGGTGCTCGGCAACGCGTCCCTCGCGGACATTGAAAAAGATCCCGCGCTGCTGGCGTTGGCCCGGGCGAGGGGCAAGACAGTGTTTGCCGACAATTGCGCGCCCTGTCATGGCACCGGAGCCGCCGGCGCCAAGGGTTACCCCAACCTGAACGACGATGATTGGCTTTGGGGCGGCTCGCTCGATCAGATCATGCAGACCATCCAGTTCGGAGCCAGGTCCGGGAATGCGAAGGCGCATGAGGGCCAGATGCTCGCTTTCGGCCGCGATGGCGTCCTCAAGAAGGAGGAGATCGTCACCGTGGCGAACTACGTGCGATCGCTGTCCGGCTTGTCGATCGCGGCCGGATCCGACGCTGCGGCCGGCAAGAAGATTTTCGCGGAGAACTGCGCGAGCTGCCACGGCGAAGGCGGCAAGGGCAATGAGGAACTGGGTGCGCCGAACCTGACCGATCAGATCTGGCTCTACGGCTCTGATGAGGCCACCCTGATCGAAACCATCACCAGCGGCCGGGCCGGCGTCATGCCTGCGTGGAGCGGTCGGCTCGACCCCGTCACGATCAAGGCTCTGACGGTTTATGTCCACTCGCTGGGCGGCGGAAAATAGGAATCCTCGCAAGGCCTGATCGGATTTGATGCAGGTCAAGCGCCTGCGCTGCGGGCAGGTGTAGCGTGATCGGAAGATTCCGATGAGTCTCCCCATGAACAGGAATGTCACGCCGAACGAGCTGATGAGCGACGATGATGACGCGCCGCTCTACGTGCCGCACAAGAAGGTCTATCCACAGCGCGTTTCCGGCAGCTTCCGACGCATCAAATGGGGTCTGATGGCCTTATGCCTCGGCATATATTACCTGCTGCCGTTTGTGCGCTGGAACCGTGGCCTCGGCGCACCCGATCAGGCGGTGTTGATCGACTTCCCGAACCGTCGTTTCTATTTCTTCTTCATCGAGCTGTGGCCGCAGGAAGTCTACTACTTCACGGGACTGCTGATTCTGGCGGCCATCACGCTGTTCCTGATGAACGCCCTCGGCGGCCGCATCTGGTGCGGCTATCTCTGCCCGCAGACGGTCTGGACCGATCTGTTCTATGCGGTGGAGCGATGGACCGAAGGCGATCGTCGCGAGCGGATCAAGGCTGATGCGAGTCCGATGACCGCGAAGCGCGCTGCGAAGCGTGTGCTCAAGCATGTCCTCTGGCTGATGATAGCCTGGTGGACCGGCGGCGCCTGGGTGCTGTACTTCTCCGACGCGCCCACGCTGGTGAGGGATCTTGCGACGTTCCAGGCTCCCGCGATCGCCTATATCTGGATCGGCATTCTCACCGCATCGACGTATCTGCTCGCCGGCTACGCGCGTGAGCAGGTTTGTGTCTACATGTGTCCGTGGCCCCGGATTCAAGCCGCGCTGACCGACGAATGGGCGCTGAACGTCACCTATAAATACGACCGCGGCGAGCCGCGCTGTTCGGTCAAGAAGGCGTTCGATCTGCGGTCGCTGGGCGAGAAAGTCGGCGACTGCGTCGACTGCAACCAGTGTGTCGCGGTCTGTCCGACCGGCATCGATATCCGGGAGGGCGCGCAGCTCGGTTGCATCCAGTGCGGCCTCTGCATCGATGCCTGCGACACCGTGATGAAGAAGATCGGCCGGCCGACGCGGTTGATTGGCTACGACAATGACATCAATGTCCAGCGGCGCATTGCAGGAAAGAAGGAGATCTTCAAGCCGGTCCGCGCGCGGACGCTGGTTTATGCCTCCCTGATCGTCATCGTCTGCTCGGTGATGCTGTACGCGCTCGTGACGCGGTCGCTCCTTGATGTCAACGTGCTCCACGACCGCAATCCGGTTGCGGTCAAGCTGAGTGACGGCTCGATCCGCAACGGATACACCCTGCGTTTTCTCAACAAGCGCGGTTTCGACCGGGTCATTGCGATCGATATCGATGGTCCCGCCAATGCGCAGATCCATGTCGTGGGCGCCGACTCCGTCGTTCCCGACCGCCCCATGATCGTGCTCGCGCGTGACACGACGACGGAACTGCGCGTGCTCGTCACGGCGCCGATCGAGGAAAGAGCGGAGAAGACCCAGCCAATGAAATTTCCGCGTAACCGACATCGGACTTGGCGAGGTGGCTTCCGCTGTCGACCATTTCGTTACGCCGTAAAATCAGGGAAACCCGGACATGACATCCGCGATACGACCAATCACCGGCCGCTTCGTCCTGATCGCTGTGGTTTCCTTCTTCGCCATCGTGATCGGCGTCAATCTGGTGATGATGCGGCTTGCCATTGCCACGTTGCCCGGGACCGAGGTCGATAGCGCCTATGGCGCGAGCCTCGCCTATCAAAAGGAAATCCAGGCCGCGCATCAGCAAGAAAAGCGCGATTGGAGGGTCGGCGCGCATGTCGAGCGTCAAGCCGATGGGACGGCTCGGTTGAGCGTGGACGCCAAGGCTGCGGACGGCCTGCCGCTCGCCGGATTGTCCGTCGTCAGCCGGCTCGAACGCCCGACTGACCGCAGGGCGGATCAAACATTCGAGATCAGGGAGACTGGTGGCGGCAGCTATCGCGGCACCGCGCATGGCGTTGCGGCAGGGCAGTGGGACCTGGTGATCGAGGCTGATCGCGACGGAAAGCGCCTGTTCCTGTCCCGCAACCGAATGGTCCTGAACTGAGGTAAGCAGCGATGCAAACTGCGATCGATTTCTCGCACTACCTGAAGAAGGTCGGTTCGGACCTGCTGCATCTCGACCTGGCGGTCGAGGGCATCAATTGTGCGGGCTGCATGGCGAAGATCGAGCGCAATCTGTCGAAGATTCCGGATGTCACCTCCGCGCGCGTCAATCTGACCGACCGTCGGCTGGCGCTCGAGTGGAGGGCTGGTGCGGTGAATCCCGCTGATTTCGTCGACCGTCTCGCCGAACTGGGCTACAGGGCCTATCCGTTCGAGCCGACCGGCGTCGAGACGCGGGAAGCCGAACGGGCAAGCGCGCTGCTGCGCCGCCTCGGAGTTGCCGCCTTCGCAGCGATGAACGTGATGATGCTTTCGGTGCCGGTCTGGTCCGGCAATGTCAGCGACATGCTGCCCGAGCAGCGCGACTTCTTCCACTGGCTCTCGGCGCTCATTGTGCTGCCGGCGGCAGCTTATTCGGCGCAGCCGTTCTTTTCCTCGGCCTATACCGCGCTGCGTGCCCGGGGCGTGAACATGGATGTGCCGATCTCGATCGGCATCGTTCTGGCGCTGGCGATGTCGTTGTTCGAGACAGTCGTGCATGCCGAGCACGCCTACTTCGATGCGGCGATCATGTTGATCGCCTTCTTGCTGGCGGGTCGTTACCTGGATCAGAACATGCGCCGGCGGACCCGCGCCTTCGCGGGCAATCTCGCCGCGCTGAAGGCAGAGACCGCTACGAAATTCATCAATGACGACGAGATCCGCGCCGTTCCGGTGGCTGCGATCCAGCCTGGAGACATCGTGCTGATTCGTCCGGGCGAGCGTTCGGCGGTCGACGGCAGCGTGATCGGCGGACAGTCCGAGATCGACCAGAGCCTGATCACCGGTGAAACCCTGCCGACGACCATCAGAGAGGGAAGCGCGATCTATGCCGGCACGTTGGTGCGATCCGGCGCCGTTGCGCATCAGGGTGTCGGCGGCCTCGGAGGCAACGCTGCTGTCGGAAATTTCGCGGCTGCTCGAAAATGCCGTGCAGTCGCGCTCGCGCTATCTGCGGCTGGCGGAGCGTGCCTCGAGGCTCTATGCCCCGGTCGTGCACGTGGCTGCGTTCCTCACCATGATCGGATGGTTGATCGCCGGTGCGGGTCTTCACGATTCGATCGTGACCGCAATCGCGGTGCTTATCATTACCTGTCCCTGCGCGCTGGGCCTTGCCGTTCCTGCGGTGCAGACAGTGGCCTCTGGCGCGCTGTTCGGCTCCGGCGTCCTGCTCAATTCGGGCGATGCCATCGAGCGCATGGCCGAGGTCGATCGAGTGATCTTCGACAAGACGGGCACGCTCACTTTGCCCGAACTCGATGTCGCGAATGCGCGAAGCGATTCCCGCGGATGTGTTCGACCTTGCAGGGCGCTTGGCGTTGTCGAGCCATCATCCGGTCGCCGCTGCGATCGCGCGGGCGGCAGGCGCCAAGGCTCCGCTGCCCGATATCGAGGAGGAGCCGGGGCAGGGCGTGTTTGGCAGCGGTCGACGGCGTTGAAGTCAGGCTCGGCCGTCCGTCATGGTGCGGCGCAGACGAAATGGCGAACCAAATTCTGCATGCCGATCCCGAGGCATCGGTCGTCGCGTTCCGGCGTGGGCAGACGCGTCATGTTTTCGCAGTTCGGCAACGGGTTCGTCCCGATGCCGCGCGGGTCATTTCCACGCTGCAGCGGATAGGTCTGGCCGTCGAGATGCTCTCGGGCGATCGCGAACCGGCTGTCAGAGCCGCGGCGCTTTCGCTCGGCATTCACCAATGGCGCGCCGAGGTGACCCCGGTGGACAAGATCGCGCGCATCGAGGACCTCGCCCGCCACGGCCACAAGGTGCTGATGGTGGGCGATGGCCTGAACGATGCGCCCGCGCTTGCGGCGGCCCACGCGTCGATGTCGCCTGTCACCGCCACACATATGAGCCAGGCCGTCGCCGATGCGGTGTTTCTCGGCGAGCAACTCGCGCCGGTGGAAACGGCCATCTTGATTTCGCGGAGCGCGCTGCGTCTCATGCGGCAAAACCTGTGGCTCGCCGTCGTCTATAACGTCCTCGCCGTTCCGGTCGCCATCGCGGGGCTGGTAACGCCCCTGATCGCGGCGGCTGCGATGTCAGGCTCGTCGCTGCTCGTCATGCTCAACGCGTTGCGCGCGCGTCATACCAGGGGGCTGATCTGATGGAGGTTCTGGTCTATCTGGTTCCGCTTGCGATCACGCTCGGTGCGCTCGGCCTTGCAGCATTCCTCTGGTCGCTCGGGAATGGACAGTACGACGATCTTGACGGCGCGGCTTGGCGCGCGATCGCCGACGATGATCCGGAGGCCTCCTCCTAGGGCGACGCCCATCGCAGCGCGAGCATCAGCAACGCAATGCAGATCCCGGCGAAGATCATCAGCTTCGCCCAGTCGGGACGCTTGCGCGGCGATCCCAGGAGCGATTCAACGAACCAGACGATCGCGATCCGCTTCATGAATGACCGTCCTCTCATCAGCAGCAGTTCATCGGCCGCATCACAGCCCGCCGATAGCGCCAATGAGTTGCCCTGATCTCCACCGGTCTCAGGGTTTCGGTATCGAACCAGCTATCGCCGTGACGCACGCATGACGCGCCCCACACGTTGGTATCTCCATCGATGATGGCGACCTCGATTTCGCGGTCGAACGGCGCAGTGGCTATCTCGCGCCAGTCATTGCGCAGCAGCCGCGACAAGAGCGCCAGTACCCGTTTCATGGCTGCAATCCGCACTTGTGAATTGGCAGCGATACTGCGGTGAAGTGGGTCAGGCCGCCTTGAGCTGCATCAAGGGGGCCCATGGTCTGCAGCAAAATTCCGGGAATTTACGGGGCCTACGGGATTTTACTTAGGGGAACGACCCGAATTTCGAAATCCGGGGAAACGGGCAAACTCCCCTCATCAACGATCGAACCGGAGTTTCGCCATGCTCACCGCCTCCACCGTCAAGTCTTCGATCCACGTTCGTCCGGCCGCTCCGGTTCGGTCCGGGCCGCTTTCGGAAGGCCCCCTGGGTCTGATGGGAGCTCCGATGCGTTTTGCTCGCAACATCGAGATTTACGGCGAGGGCGAGCCGGCCGAATACATTTATCAGGTGATCTCCGGCGCGGTCCGAACCTATCGCATGCTGGATGACGGCCGCCGGCAGATCGGCGCCTTCCATCTCCCCGGCGATCTCTTCGGCGTCGAAGCCGGCGACTTACATCTGTGGTCCGCTGAAGCGATCAATGACGCTCAGGTCCTGGTCGTCAAGCGCGGCGCCGTGATGGCCCGCGCCGAGCACGAGAAGGATCTTGCCCGGCAGCTCTGGACGCTCACGGTTCGCGAACTGCAGCGGATGCAGGAGCATTCCATGGTGCTGATCAAAAGCGCGGAGGAGCGTGTCGCCGGATTCCTTCTGGAGATGGCCGCGCGTGGCGGCGCCTCCGCAGCCGTGGAACTGCCGATGTCACGCCAGGACATTGCCGACTACCTTGGCCTGACGATCGAGACGGTGTCGCGCACCTTCACCCAGTTTGTTCAGTCGGGTACGATCGCGCTCGAGAGGTCGCGGCGCGTCGTGTTCCGGAACCGCGCGGCCCTGAACCGGCTCAATGGATAGACAACTGCGGGCTGTCGCACGATGGAGCGAAGACATGGCTGACCGTCAGTGCTGGCGTCCTGTGCTGTTCGATTGTCCCCGGACCGGCAACAAGGTTCAGGCACTGCTTGCCGAGGAAACGACCGGCGCCGCAGGCACGCGATATGAAAGCGTCTCGTGCCTCGCCTGTTCCGGTATTCATCTCATTGATCCCATCGACGGGAAGGTGCTCGGAGCGGCACCCAGCCGCAGATAAGAGCGGATCGTTTGGCCGTCGCGCTCCCTACGTCGAGCTGGCATAAAATCGCGGCCAGCCAGCATCAGCACCCCGCGAGCAGCGATCCGGAGGCAACAGCGAATCCGGGAAGGATGGCTCACGGACGCACGCGTGGCCTTCGTGCGGACCATACTGCACCGAGTCCAACGACGCCGACCAGCAGGAGCATGGCCAGAAACGTCTGGATCACGCCGAAATTCAGGGCGTCACGCGCCACGAACAGCGCCGCAATCGGCGCTGCCAGGACGAAGAGGATACGGACGATCCACCCTAGCATGAGCGCGCCTCCGGGGTTGGTGAGCGCTATCAACTCGCCGCCTTCATGTCTTCCGAGGATTCCACATAGAAGCCGGACCAGGTATCGACGAAGCAGAGATGGTCGTGCACCTCCTTGACGCCGGCGGTGTTCTCGGCTGCCACGATCGTGGCCTGACGGGCTTCGTCGGTGGTGATGATGCCGTGCAGATGCGCGACGCCGTTGCGGACGCTGACTTCAAAGCTGATTGGCCGCCAATCGGTCTTGTTGACCGTGCGGAGGATGCGGTCGCGAATGTGGTCGTCGTCCGCGGTCGGGTCCGGTATCTCGTGCGCCATGCTGGCAACAGCCTGGAGGAGGTTGGATCGTGTCACGATGCCCTTCAGTGTCGGGCCGCTCGTGACCGGAAGCCGCTTGATGTCCTTCTTCTCCATCAGCCGCACCAGCTCTTCGAGCGGCGTTTCTTCATCAACCGTGACCGGATCTGGCGTCATGACGTCCTCGACCTTGCGACCGCGTTCATGAACGAATTCCGCTGCCGCATGCCCGGGTCCCATGAAGAACTCGAGCCAGGCCGGCCGCCTGCGACCGGTACCGATCTCGCTACGTCGCAGGAAGTCTCGTTCCGATACGATGCCCACAAGCTTTCCTGCGTCATCAACGACGGGAAGTCCGCTGATATGGGTCTGCAACATGATCTTGGCCGCTTTCTCGATCGTGGTGTGCGGTGTAACGGTGATGACGTCCTTGGTCATGATCTGGTGAGCACGCATCGTAAGTCTCCGTTGAATTCGCTGCAGCTACACTACGGCGTTCCACAGCCCCCGGATTTGACCTGTCTCAATTGCCCCGCAAGTTTCACTCCAGGGTCTTCAGGAAGGCGATGAAATCGCCTACCTGGTCGGCTTCGAATCTGAATTGCGGCATGCTCGGATGACCGGTGATGATGCCCTCGGCCAGCGCCTCTTCCAGCGTCTCGACCGGATAGCGCTCATGCAGCGTCCGGAACGGCGGTGCGATTTTGAGCGGGCTGGGGCTCACCTTGTCGATGGCATGACATCGCGCGCAATAGGTCAGCGCCAGGCGCTTGCCTTGCTGAGGATTTTCGGCAGCAGCCGGTCCGGCGTTGAAAAACAGCACAATAGCGACGAGAGCTCTGCCCACAGTGGATTGCCGTATCATGACCTTGATCGCGCCTAGTGTGACATCAAGACGGGCACGGTCATGCTCCGGAACATCTGACGCGTCACGCCGCCGAAAACCGTTTCCTTCATACGCGAATGGCCATACCCACCCATGACCAGGAGGTCGAGGCTTTCGTCGGCCGCGATGGACAGGATACTCGGCTGTACGTCGCTCCGGTCCGCCTCCAGGGAAATGGTCCTCACGGGCAATCCGTTCCGGGCCAGGTGTTTTGTCAATTCGGCCGGTGAAGCCTCGGGAGGCACTTCCGAAGCATTCAGAGTGATGGCCGTAAGGGTATCGGCCGTTGCAAGGAGGGGCATTGCGTCGCGCAGTGCGCGAGCGGCGAGGCGGCTTCCGTCCCAGCAAATTCCGATGCGCGATGCCTTGAAGCTGCCGCGGAAAGTATAGGGGATGAACAGCAGCGGTCCGCCGGTCTGCAGGAGAAGCTCCTGCGGAAGCTGATTGTCGAACGTCTCTACGGCCGGATCTCCCTGCGACACAATCGTGAGGTCATACAGCCGCCCCATCGCGCCGACCTTCGATACGACATCGATGAAGGTGCCGGCCGCCGTTCGCGAGCCATGGCCGATTTCGGCATTCTTCGCCTCGATCCGGAAGATGTGAAGCGCGGCCTCGGCCCGTTCCATGGCGCGCTCATATTCAAGCTCCATGATCGATGCGACGGCCGCGCCGCCTTCCGCGACGAACGGAACCCTGCTGGACGATTCATACGCCGTGGCGATCGCGTCCAGATGTGCGCCGCAAGACATGGCCAGCGAAACTGAACCGTCGAGCGCAGCGCGGAGCGAACGCTCCGTCGGGATGTGCACCAGCAGGCTCTTGTACATCGCGGCTCTCCCTCTTCTTGATGATCGATCAAAGCACGCCTCATCGCCTCCCGGCTTGATGCACGTCAAAGGGCGTCGAGCCGATATCACGTAAGGGTAAGGGTCGTTGACCGAGCGGCTGGAACAGGAGCTTAGATGGCGCGCGTGGCATTGGTGACGGGTGGCACAAGGGGAATCGGCGCTGCAGTGTCGCAGGCGCTTGGCGGGGCGGGCTATAAGGTGGCCGCATCCCATGCCGGCAACACCAAGGCAGCGGACGTGTTTGCGGCCAGGACGGGCATCCACATCTATCAATGGGACATCGGAGATTTCGACGCCTGTGCGTCGGGTGTGGAGGCCGTTGAGGCATCGCTCGGTCCGATCGACATCCTGGTCAATAATGCCGGCATCGTCCGCGACGCGGCGTTCCACAAGATGACCCCGGCGCAGTGGGAAGCCGTCATCCGCACCAATCTCGATGGCCTGTTCAACATGTGCCGCCAGGTGATCGAGGGCATGCGTGCGCGAAAGTTCGGCCGCATCATCAATATCTCATCGATCAACGGCCAGAAGGGGCAATTCGGCCAGACCAATTACTCCGCGGCCAAAGCCGGTGAACTCGGTTTCACGAAGGCCCTGGCGCTGGAAACGGCTCGCCTGGGGATCACGGTCAACGCCATATGCCCGGGCTATACCCATACCGACATGCTGGAAGGCGTGCCACCCGAGGTCATGGAGAAGAATATCCTGCCGCAAATCCCGGTCGGCCGCCTCGGCAAGCCCGAAGAGATCGCGCGGGCCGTGCTGTTTCTCGCCGCTGACGAGGCCGGTTTCATCACGGGATCGACGCTGTCGATCAACGGCGGCCAGTACATGAGTTAAACGGCACGATCACGTCGGCCGAGATCCTTACGCGAGTTGTCAAGGGATCTTCGGATTGATGCAGCTCAATTCGACGGCAACGGATGCGGGTAGGCTGTTCATCGAAGGAGTTTCATCATGTCCCTCTCAGCCCCGGTCACTCGCATCCCTGCAGAGTCAAACTCGCCTCCGGCGCCTCTCGATTTCCGACCTGATATGGCAACGACGCCGCCGAAATCTGACGGGGCTGCTGCAGCCGATGCGATCGACAGGAGCTTCCATGCCGCGATGGCGCGCTTTACCGGCGGGCTCTCGCCTGCGGCGCTGGCGTTGGCCTTTGCCGATTGGCAACTCCATCTTATGGCGTCACCCGGAAAGCAGGCGACTCTCGCCGGGCAGGCTCTCCAGACTGCATTCCAGTTCGTCGACGCAATGGTGCCGAGGTATGCGACGTTTCAGCCATGGTCATTGATCACGGCCTCCGGAGAACGACCGGCGCTTCACAGGACCGGATTGGGATTTGCCCGGCTGCAATCTCCTGGCGCAGGCTTTCCTGCTGACCGAACAATGGTGGCATTCGACGACATCGGATATTCACGGACTGTCCCACGCGAATGCCGCGATCGCCGATTTCGCGCTTCGTCAATGCCTCGACATGGTGGCTCCGACGAACCTGCGTGGCCACCAATCCAAAGGTGCTTGCGGAAGATCATGGAAACAGGCGGCGGCAATTTCGTCGGCGGGCTGCATAACTGGATCGAGGACGTGCAGACGTTGCTGTCTGGCGGCAAGTTGAGAAATGATCAGAAGTTCGTTGTCGGCAAGGACGTCGCCGTGACGCCCGGCAAGGTCGTCTATCGCAATGAGCTGATCGAGCTCATCCAGTATGCGCCCACGACACCGGCGGTGCGGTCCGAGCCGGTGCTGATCGTGCCGGCATGGATCATGAAATATTACATTCTCGATCTTGTCGCCGCATAATTCACTGGTGCGCTTCCTGGTGGACAACGGCTTCACCGTCTTCATGATCTCCTGGAAAAATCCGACGGCCGATTATCGCAACCTCAGTCTTGAGGATTACCGTCGGCTCGGGGTGGATGCAGCGATCGCAGCCGTCAACGAGATCATGCCGGGGCAGTCGATCCATGCCGCAGGCTATTGCCTCGGCGGCACACTGTTATCGATCGCCGCCGCCCGGCTGGGGCGCGTGCGCCCGGATTGTCTGCGCTCGGTGACGTTGCTCGCTGCTCAAACCGATTTCACGGAAGCCGGCGAACTCACGCTCTTCATCAATGAGAGCCAGATCGCGTTCCTTGAAGACATGATGTGGCGGCGGGGTGTCCTGGGTCCTGCACAGATGGCGGGCGCGTTTCAGATGTTGCGGACCAACGATTTGCTCTGGTCGCGCATTGTCCGGGACTATCTGATCGGCGAGCGGGCCGCTCCCAGCGACTTGATGTCGTGGAATGCGGATGCAACCCGCATGCCCTATCAGATGCATTCGGACTATCTGCGTCGGCTGTTCCTCAACAACGATCTCGCAGAGGGGCGTTATCTGGCTGACGGCGAGCCGATCGCGCTTTCCGATCTGCACAGGCCGATGTTTGTCGTCGGGACACAGCGCGATCATGTTGCGCCCTGGAAATCGACCTACAAGATCCATTTCCTCGCCAATGCCGATATCACCTATGTCCTGACCAGCGGCGGCCACAATGCCGGCATTGTCGCGCCTCCCACCGAGGAGGGGCATAGCTATCAGGTGTTCACGAAGAAGGCGAATGACGCCCTATATCGGCCCGGACGAATGGATTATGCGCGCGCTGTCGCACGACGGTTCGTGGTGGACCGAGTGGGTGCGCTTCCTGGCCGACCATTCCGGACAGCCGATTGCGCCGCCCGCGCTCGGGAAGGCTCAAAACAGAAGGACGCGCCGCTGGGCGACGCGCCTGGCTCCTATGTGCTCGAGCAGTGAAATCGCAGATCAGGGCATGATCGCGATTCGTGCTGAATGCATGGCGCTTTAACTCTCCCGGAGCGATTGCCGCTTCCATAAATGGGCGGCGAGCACGATCGCAAACAACCCTGAGACTTCCGCCGAGATCCAGGCGGTGGCGGTGACCAGGACGGCGACTTCTCGCCACCAGGACAACGTCTCGTCTTCTCCGGCGGCATAGGGAACGATGTCCGGGAAGGCGAGATGGCAGATGGTTGCCAGGACGAAGGACAGCAACGCGCTTGCAAGGATGATGAGAACAAGCTTACGGGCCATGGTTGCCTCCTCGATGTGCGATTGGATGGTGCCATGGGGGAGGTATCGGCGCTATTCCGTATCTTCCCGTAGGCTGATCCTGACGGGCGCCAGCAAGGCGGTGCTTCGCTCAAGCGTCTGCCGGGGCGAACCGGATGCGTCAACGAGTGGCCAGTCGAGACCGCCAATATCGTCATCCTCCTGGCCTCGGGCGACCTCGCCCGTCGCATCGGAGGCATCATGTCGCCGCGAGGCAACGCGGCTTAAACGAACGTCAAGATCAGCCGTCAGAAAGATCGGCCGGAAGTCCGCTCCAAGCCTTGCCGCCTCCATCGAGAGCTTGTCTCGCTCGGCCTCCCGCAGGAAGGCTGCGTCGATGATGACCGAATATCCCTGGGCGATGACCTGCCCGGCGCGCTCGTTCAACGCGCGATAGACGCGTTCGTTGACCTCAGGCGCATAAGCCTCCCTCGGCAAGGTGGCGAGCCGGTCCACTCCAAACAGATCCTTGCGGATGACGTCCGAGCGCAGGATCACGGCTCCCGGCGGCACTCCGATCAACGCCGCGGCATCGCGCGCCAACGCGCTCTTCCCCGTACCCGACTTTCCGCCGATCGCTATCAGCGACGGCCGGGATGGTTTCAAGAACCGTAGCGCGAGATCGAAATAGCAAGCGGCGTCCTTGACGACGTCCTTGGCGGCGCGTCGATCACCGGATTGCTCGCATCTGGTGAACAGCACGTGACATCGGATCGCCGCCCGCATCGAGAGAAACAATGGCAGCAGTCGAAGGGCGTCCGCATTGTCCAGCCATGACTTCTCAAGGTACCGGTTGAACAGGCGGTTCGCTGCGGCGTTCAGGTCGAAATGGATGAGGTCCATGATCGGAAAGGCGAGATCATAGAGCGTATCGGTAATCGCGATCGCGGGGTCGAACTCGATCGCGTCGAACAGCATGGGCCTGTTGTCGATGAGAACAATGTTGCCGAGATGGGCATCGCCATGGCAGCGGCGGACCATGCCCCCAGAAGCCCGCTCTCGCAGCAGGCTTTGGGCATCGGTCAGTTGCTCGTGGCTTACCTGATGCAAGCGTTCAATCAGCTCAGACGCGAGCGATGCCTGCTCGCGGAACTTGTCGGTGTTGCGATCGATGAT
This sequence comes from uncultured Alphaproteobacteria bacterium, assembly GCA_963696255.1. Taxonomy (GTDB): domain Bacteria; phylum Pseudomonadota; class Alphaproteobacteria; order Rhizobiales; family Xanthobacteraceae; genus Bradyrhizobium. Next base: position 95,278 of record CAVOJN010000007.1, on the reverse strand, counting down.
GGAGGCAATCGATGCGAGCCAGGTTGAGCCGTCGGACGTCTCTGCGTGCCGGTGAGAGTCATAGATGGCTTCCGCGAGTTCCTCGGCGAGCTCCGGTGAGAGCTTGCCGGCGTTGGCCAGATGGTCCAGCGTCTTGCTCTCATCAAATCGTGCCATTTCAACGGCCCATTCGATCGCAGGCCCGTCGCCGCCAATCTGAAATCCTTCGGGCCCGCGCGTGATCGGGACGACGCGGCGGTAAATCCCGGGAGCGTAGCGCCTGTTGACCGCGAGCTCCTCTTCGCAGGCACGTTGGCGCTTATCAAGCGTCGAATAATCCAGGAAGGGAAGGCGTATCGCGCGTTTGATCTTCAACACCCGGGTGGGCTCGAGGAACACGATCGATATGTGCGTGTCGACGCGCTTTGTGCGGCCATCCTTGATCCCGCTGCCAAGAAACGCCAGCACCGCATCCTGGTCCGCCTCCGTGACCTCTGGGTTGCGTGTCCCCGTCATGGACGCAGCACCGCTGCGCCGACGAGCTTTCCGTCCCGCAGCCGGGCCAGCGCCTCATTGGCTTGGCTGAGCTCGAACAGGGTTATGTGGGTCCGGATCCTGGCAGTCGCCGCAGCTCTGAAGAAGTCGATGCCGTCCTTGCGCGTCAGGTTGGCGACCGAGACGATCTGACGTTCGCCCCAGAGGATTTGATAGGGAAACGCCGGAATGTCGGACATGTGGATGCCGGCGCATACCACGCGTCCGCCTTTGCGCACGGCGCGGAGCGCAAGGGGCACCAGCGGCCCGACCGGCGCGTAGATGATGGCGGCGTCGAGTTCGGCCGGTGGAGCATCATCAGAGGCGCCGGCCCAGTCCGCGCCAAGCGAGAGCGCAAGCTGTTGCGCTTCCTGGTCGCCCCGTCGGGTAAAGGCGTAGATCGTTCGCCCCCGCGCGCGAGCCAATTGAGCAACGATATGACCGGCCGCGCCAAACCCGTAGATCCCCAGCGCCTTGCCTTCGCCGGCCATCACCAGCGATCGCCAGCCGATCAGCCCGGCACATAGCAGCGGCGAAAGCTCTGCGTCATCGCCTTGTTCGCCGAGCGGAAAGCAATATCGGGCGTCGGCCACGAGGTGACTGGCGAAGCCCCCATCGCGCGTGTAGCCGGTGAATTTGGGACGATCGCAGAGATTTTCCCTGTCCGTCCGACAATAAAGGCATTCCCCGCAGGTGAAGCCGAGCCATGGCACGCCGACCCGCATGCCTGGTTTTAGATCGCCGACGCGGTCTCCCAGCGCGTCGATCCGGCCGACGACTTCGTGTCCCGGGATGACTGGATAGGGAATATCGGGAAGTTCGCCGTCCGCGACGTGCAGGTCGGTTCTGCACACGCCACAGGCACTTACCTTCACGCGAACCTCGCCAGGTCCGGGAATCGGGTCGGGTCGTTCCTGGAGGGTTAGTGGCGCACCGCGCGCGGAAAGGACCATCGCGTACATGTGACAATCATCCCGTCATGCCCGGCAGAAGTATGGGGGCTCGATTTCATCGTCCTTTGATCTCGGTCAACGCCCGGCGCCCTGATTGGTTTAGGAACAATTCAATTGGTGACGCATCCTCATGAAGGAGAGCAGCGATGTACGAATTTCTTCTGGAAACCGTCGCGAACAACATGACGAGCAATGTTCGAGGCGTCGCGCCAGAGACGACGGTCGGTGACCTCTATCGGCTGTTTGCGGCTGATGATTTCGATGCCTATCCGGTGGTCCGCGGGGACGCGCTGGTCGGCATGGTTTCGAAGCTGGACGCCCTGAAGATCTTCGGTCTCTCGCAAGACCATATCCTGCCGCGATACGAGGAGGGAATGGCGACGACGGTCGACGAGATCATGAGCAGCGACATCGTCGCGGTCAGCCGTGAAACCAACCTGCAACGCGTGCTCGAGTTGATGGTCAAGCATCGGGTCAAAAGCCTTCCTGTCATCGATCAGCGGCGCAACCTGATCGGCATCATCTCGCGCGAAGACGTCATGCGTGCGATGGCGCGAACGATACCGCGGCAATATCCACCGGTCATTCCGTTTCAGGCGGCCTGATGTCCAGCTTCGGGCTTGATCGCGTCTTCGCGCCACGACGTATCGCGATCGTAGGCGGAAGCCGGCGTCCGTCTTCAATCGGCGCCCTGATCCTCCAGAACATTCAGACCGGCGGATTTGCCGGCCAGCTTGCAGTGGTCAATCCCGAATATGGCAAGATCGATGGCGTCACCACGTCTCCCGATCTGAAATCTCTGCCATTTATCCCGGATTTGATCGTGGTCACCGCGCCGGCCGCTGCGATACCGAGCATCATCAAGGAGGCGGGTGAGCGCGGTGTTGCCGGGGCCGTCATTGTCTCGTCCGGGCTCGGCCACGGTTCCGGCTCGATCGCGGAGGCGGTCGCATGGACTGCGCGCAGCATGAAGATGCGCATCATCGGGCCGAATTGTCTCGGGGTAATGTTTCCCGGCCTGGCATTGAACGCCAGCTTTGCCGCGCGACATCCGAGAGCCGGGTCGCTGGCGCTGATTTCACAATCGGGTGCGATCGCCGCCGCGATGGTCGATTGGGGCGCCGAGAGATCGGTCGGATTTTCAGGGATCGTCTCGATTGGCGATCAGATCGATGTCGACGTCGCAGATCTTCTGGATTATTTCGCGCTCGACGAAAAGACCAGCGCGATCCTGCTTTACATCGAGGCCGTCGGGGACGCACGAAAGTTCATGTCGGCCGCGCGTAGCGCCGCACGCGTCAAGCCGGTCGTCGTGGTGAAGTCGGGGCGGATGGCGCAAGGTGCGAAGGCGGCTGCGACCCACACCGGCGCGCTTGCGGGGTCGGACGCGGTCTATGACGCGGCCTTTCGGCGGGCGGGGCTGTTGCGGGTTCTCGACCTGCGCGAATTGTTCGATTGTGCCGAACTGTTGGGCCGTCACGTTCCTCCTCCGGCCGGTGGCAAATTGGCGATCCTGACCAATGGCGGCGGAATCGGCATTCTGGCCGTGGACCGCCTGACCGAGCTCGGCGGAACAGTGCCCGCTCTCACGCCGGAGGTGACCGCAAAACTCGATGCGGCGTTGCCTCCCACCTGGTCGAAGGCCAATCCCGTCGATATCGCGGGCGACGCCGACGCAAGGCGTTATCTGGCTGCGCTTGATGTCCTGCTCGCGCGATCCTGCGAGCGACGCCGTGCTCGTGATGAACGTGGAGACGGCGGTGGCCTCGGCGCCGCTCATCGCCCGGACCGTGGCGGATCATGTGAAAGGGAGCCGTGAGAAAAGACCCTCCTTTTCCAAGCCTGTCCTTGCCGCGTGGGTTGGTACCGACCAGGCCGTTGCGCCCATCTTCGACGGTGTATCGATTCCACACTTCTCGACCGAAGACGACGCGGTGCGGGCATTCATGCATCTCGTGAAGCACCGGAAGGCGACTGAAGCGCTGATGGCCACGCCGCCGAATGCGTCGTCCCTCTTCAAGCCGAACGTGAAGGCAGCAAGAGGAATCGTGGAAAGTGCGCTGAGGGAAGGGCGGTCGTGGCTCGATCCGATCGAAATTTCCAACCTGTTCGAAGCGTATTCCATTCCGATGGTGCCGACGCTTGCCGCCGCAAACCCCGATGAGGCGGTGACGAAGGCGGAGGCTTTCCTCGCGAAGGGCCTCGCCGTTGCCGTCAAAATCCTGTCGCGCGACATCACGCACAAATCGGATGTCGGTGGCGTCGTTCTGGATCTCACGACAAAAGGGGGCGTCAGGAGCGCGGCCTGCGACGTCATCGCGAAAGCAAGACGCGCCCGACCGGAGGCCCGCATTGATGGCGTCATGATCCAGCCGATGATCGTGCGGCCGGGCGCGCGCGAATTGATCCTCGGCATCGCCGATGACCCGACCTTCGGTCCGGTCATGGTGTTCGGCCGCGGCGGCACTGCGGTCGAGGTCATCAACGACAAATCCCTGGCGCTGCCGCCGCTGGACATGAATCTGGCACGCGAGCTGGTCGGGCGCACTCGAGTTTCTCGGTTGCTGCCAGCGTATCGTGACGTAATGGCGGTGCCGCCGGACGTCGTACCGCTGACGCTCGTGAAACTCTCCCACTTGGCAGCCGACTGTCCCGAGATCCATGAACTCGATATCAACCCGTTGCTGGCGGACGACAAGGGTGTGCTGGCGCTCGATGCGCGCGTTGCCATTCGCAAGCCCGAAAGGCTGTTCGCCGGTCAGACACGATTTGCCGTCAGGCCCTATCCCAGCCAATGGGAAGGCCAGCTTGTGCTCAGGAATGGGCGGCCGATTGCGGTACGCCCGATGAGGCCGGAAGACGAGCCGGCAATCATTGAGTTCCTGGGACATGTTTCGGCGGAAGACCTCCGGCTTCGATTTTTCCACGCGGTCAAGGCGTTCTCGCACCAATTCGTCGCGCGTCTCACGCAGCTCGATTACGCACGCGCGATGGCTTTCGTCGCACTCGATACGGCCACGGGAGACATCATGGGTGTCGCCCGGCTCCATTCAGAACTCTCTGTATGAGAGCGCTGAATACGCGGTTCTGGTTCGATCCGATCTGAAGGGAAATGGGCTCGGTTGGGCCCTGATGCAGCTTCTGATCGATTACGCGACCGCTGAGGGCCTGAAGTCCCTGTGCGGTCAGGTTCTGAGCGAGAACACGACCATGCTCGCAATGTGCCGCGAACTCGGCTTCATCGTAAAGGCTGATCCGAACGATGCCGCGACCGCGCTGGTCTCGCTCGATCTCACGAGCCGGGTGGAGGCAAACGACAATGCCGCCTTGCTCAGGCGATCAGTCAATTAGAGGGGGCGACGCCGCTCGTTGCTAGCCTTGCGGCTGGCCGATCTGCTCAAATCGACAAGTCGTCAGGCACGGAGCCGAACCGTCTCAGTACTGTGATCTCGCTTTCGGGATAGCCCGTGCTCACCAATGCAACGGCGCCGGCATGCCCGAGGACTTGCCAGAACCCCTTGGCGCGTTCGATCGCCGACGCAGGCGAGGCGCACTTCATGGGGGCCCCGGCCACGAGCCCATCCTCCGTCAGATCGAACGGCAAGGCGATAAATTGGGTGATTTCGCCCATTTCTTATCCCGCCTGGGAGGCCCGGCTATGGCTCATCGTCGTTGGCTCCGCGGAACCACGAATAGATGGAGCGTGGAAACGCGGTTTGATGTGCATCAAGTGCCAGTCCCGGACCGCATTGCGCTGAATCAAGGTATTCGCGCCGGCTTCACCTTATCCGTGCTCAAAACGGGAGCCGCTTCTTGACCGACATGCCGAGCCTGATCACGACCGAACGGGGGCCGAGCGCACTATTGGCGGGCGGATCCTGGACCGTTGCCAATGTCGAGCAGCTCGAGCGTCTTTGCTCGGGCGTATTGCCGGGATTGAGTGGGACGATTGATCTCAGCGGCGTAACGGCGCTCGATACCGTGGGAGCCTGGCTGTTCGAGAAGCTCGCGCGGCGTGGCGGCGCGGCCGGTTCGTCAGAGACGATCTTCGTCGGCGCATCCCCATCCTACGCCGGCCTGCTTCGGGAAGTGCGGGAGCTGAACAGGGGGAAGCGGGGCCGAAAAAGCCGCGAGAATGCGCTGGTCGAACGTTTGACCAGAATGACGCACGATCTGGTCAGCGACAGTGTCGCATTCCTGCATATGCTGGGAGCCGTAAGCATCGCTCTCGGCCGCGTATTGCGCGAGCCACGATCCTTTCGTCTGACGTCGACGGTCTATCAGCTCGGGCGCGTGGGCTGGCAGGCGATCCCGATCATGGTGCTCATCACTTTCCTGATCGGCGCGATCATCGCCCAGCAGGGGATCTTTCACTTTCGCAAGTTCGGCGCCGAATCCTATGTTGTCGACATGGTCGGCATTCTCGTGCTGCGGGAGATCGGCGTACTGATCGTGGCGATCATGGTCGCTGGCCGCTCGGGCAGCGCCTACACCGCCGAGCTCGGCTCCATGAAGATGCGGGAGGAGATCGACGCGCTGACCACCATGGGCCTCGACCCTGTTTCCGTGCTGATCCTGCCGAGGGTCCTGGCCCTCATCGTGGCGCTGCCGATCCTCGCCTTCCTGGGGTCGATGGCCGCGCTCTATGGCGGCGGGCTCATCGCCTGGCTTTATGGCGGCATGAGCCCGGAGATCTTCATCGCGCGGTTGCGCGATGCGGTTTCAGTCACGCATTTCGAGGTCGGTATTCTGAAGGCGCCTTTCATGGCCCTCGTTATCGGGCTCGTTGCCGCTTGCGAGGGGCTCAAGGTCAAGGGCAGCGCGGAATCTCTCGGGCAGCGGACGACGGCATCCGTCGTCAAATCGATCTTCCTCGTGATCGTGCTCGATGGCGTGTTTGCGGTGTTCTTCGCCTCGATCGGGATGTAGCCATGCCAGCCGGCCGCATTGCAATTCACGTCCGGGATCTCGTGGTTGGCTTCGGCAGCCGCGTCGTGCTCGACCGTCTTTCGCTTGACGTCCGCCAAGGGGAAATCCTGGGACTCGTCGGAGCATCCGGCGGTGGCAAGTCGGTGTTGATGCGGACCTTGATCGGACTGTTGCCGAAGCAGGGCGGTCAGATCGACTTTCCTGCATCCGCGAACGGCAACGTGGTCGGCCGTGGAGTGTTGTTTCAGCAAGGCGCGCTGTTCTCGGCTCTCAATGCCCGGCAAAACGTCCAGTTTCCGCTGCGCGAGGCTGCACATCTTTCTCCCTCGCTGCTCGATGAAATAGCCAATGCCAAGCTCGAAATGGTGGGACTGAGCGCGGATGACGGCGACAAATTCCCGGCCGAGCTTTCCGGCGGCATGACGAAGCGCGTCGCACTTGCGCGGGCGCTGGCGCTCGATCCGGCACTCCTGTTCCTGGACGAGCCCACGTCCGGCCTCGATCCCATCGCGGCGGGTGAGTTCGATGCGCTGATCCGGACCCTGCAGCAGACACTCGGCTTCACGGTCTTCATGATCACCCATGACCTGAACACGCTGGCCGCCGTCTGCGACCGTGTCGCAGCCCTGGCCGACGGCAAGATCGCGGCGATCGGGTCGTTACCGGACGTGCTGAAATCCGACCATCCCTGGGTCAAGGCCTATTTCCATGGCGCCCGGGCGCAAATGCTGCATCTCGACGCCTGACGAAAGGACTAAACATGGAAACGCGCGCACCCTTTGTCATCGTCGGCGCCTTCGTCCTGGCGGCCATCGCCGCCGTGTTCGGCTTCGTCTACTGGCTCAACAATGCCGGCGGGATCGGTAAGCGGGAGACCTATCACATTGTCTTCAACGGACCGGTGCCCGGCCTGCTGGTCGGCGCGGCCGTGCTGTTCAATGGCATCCGCGTGGGCGAGGTGACGTCGCTCGATCTCGTCGCCGATCGGCCGCATGACGTCCATGCCACGATAGGTGTGGCCGAACGTACACCCATTCGCGCTGACACCAGGGTGAGTCTCGACTTCCAGGGGCTGACCGGCGTGCCCGTGGTCGCGCTGGAGGGCGGCGAAGATGCGTCCGCGCCGCCGGTCCAAGGCGTATTGATGGCCGAAAAGGGCGCCGGACAAAGCATGACGCAAGCCGCGCGCGATGCCTTGCGCAAGGTAGACAGCGTGCTTTCCGAGAACGCGGCGCCCCTGCACGCGGCCATCGGCAATCTCAGCACTTTCACCGACGGGCTGGCGCGAAACACGCCAAAGCTCGACGGGATCGTGGCGGGCCTGGAGCGAATGACCGGAAGCGCCACGCCGGCGCGCAAGGTAATCTATGATCTGAAGGCGGCCGATCAGTTCGGGCCACCGCGCCTTCCTCTTGTTCCGGGCCTTGTCATCGCTGAACCGACGGCGACGGCGCGGCTGCAGACCCAGCGCTTTCTCTTCGCCTCGGACGAAGAAGCACATGATGACTTTGTCAATTCGCAATGGAGTGACGTTCTGCCGGCATTGGTGCAGGCGAAGCTGCTTCAGAGTTTCGAGAACTACGATGTCGCGCATGCGCCCCTGCGAGGGGACGCCTTGAGCGAGGGCGGCGCTCGCCTGCTGATCGATCTGCGCCGGTTCGATATCGCAGTCACGCCGGAGCTGAAGGCCACGATCGCACTCTCGGCGAAGCTTGTCGACGGCGCGGGCCACGTCAAGGCAGCGCGAATATTCGAGCAGTCGGCCGGGCTGAATGCTCTCACGGCAACGCAAGCGGCTTCGGCATTCGGCCAGGCGTTCGACACGCTTGCCCGGGATGTTGTGATGTGGACCGCGGCAGCGCGGTGATGTCGTAGCGATTGAGCAGAATCATGATCGAGAAGTCGCTGTTCGCCTTCGCGCTCGCCGTCACCATTATCGAGCTGACGCCGGGCCCCAATATGAGCTATCTCGCGGTTCTCGCCGCTTCGGCTGGCCGGCGGGCGGGGCTTGCCGCGACTGCCGGCGTTGCTGCGGGCTTGCTCGGCGCAGGCATCGCTTCCTCGCTCGGTCTTGCTGCGATTGTGGCGGCTTCAAACCTGATTTATGAGATCCTGCGCTGGGGCGGTGTTCTCTATCTGGTCTGGCTTTCGTGGGAAGGCTGGCGAGACGCGCCCGCAGGGATTGAAGAGCCGGTCGATGCTGGTGACCACACAGGGTTTTTCCTCAGGGGCCTCATCACCAATTTGCTCAATCCAAAGGCGGCTCTCTTCTATCTTTCCGTGTTTCCGGCGTTCGTCGACGATACCCGGCCGTTGCTGGCGCAGACCGCGATCCTGCTCGCAATCTACGTGGCGATCGCGACTCTCATTCATTCCGTCGTGGTGATCTCGGCAGACGCAATCCGGCCGATCCTGGAAGGTCGGGGAAACACAAGGCTTGTCCGGCGCGTGCTGTCGGTATCGCTCATCCTGGTTGCGGGGTGGCTCTTCTACAGCACACGCAGGCTCGTGCCGTGAGCGAAGCTGTCGTTGATCATTTGCCTGAGCGCGATCTGCGGCTCGATGCGTGCCGCGGCATCGCTCTCTGGTTCATCTATCTCGACCATATCCCTGACAACGTCTGGAGCTGGCTGACGCTACGTCATTACGGGTTCAGCGATGCGACCGAGATCTTCATGTTCGTCTCCGGCGCGACCTGTGCGCTGGCCTATGGCGCCGTCCGGCGCGCTGACGGCTGGTGGGCGGTCGTCAGCCACACCCTTCGGCGCGGTTGGGAAATTTATGTGGTCTTCCTCGCCCTGATCCTGGCCATCACACACGGCCGTTCTGACCTCGGCGGCGGTCCGTCCCTTGAGGGCTCGTGTTTTGAAGCCGGGTAGGTGGGGTCGCTCGAAATAGGGTTCGCTCCTCAGATAGGTCGCTGGGATTTCCCAGCGGTCCCGCGTTTGCCGACGTTCTCACGCTCCGTGGCCGAACAACCAGAACGCTGCCGCGCCGAACCGCAACCCGGCCGTCGTCCAGTTGACGGTACAGGCCACCCATTCCACACTGGTCTCATAGGAGACATGGGGCCCCGCATGTCAGACCCGATGACAGTCAGCCGACGCCTCGTCGCAGTCTTCGCAGCGGATGTCGAGGGCTACAGCCGTCTCATGGGCGCCGACGAAGTCGGCACGCTCAAGGGCCTGACTGAACGGCGCGCGATCCTCGACAGGCTGATTGGGGAACACAGGGGCCGCATCGCGAACACGGCGGGCGATAGTGTCCTTGCAGAGTTTGGGAGTGCCGTTGACGCCGTGCAGTGCGCGGTGGAGGCGCAAACTGCTTTGGCCGAAGAGAACTCCAGTCTCGCACCTGAGCGCCGCATAAGCTTCCGCATCGGTATCCACATTGGTGACGTAATGATACGCGCTGGGGACCTTTTCGGCGACGGGGTGAACATTGCCGCGCGGCTGCAGTCCATTGCGAACCCCGGAACCGTTTGTATCTCCGGTGCGACGTACGATCAGGTACGCAAAGTCCTGCCGATGACCTTTGTGGACCTTGGTGTTCAGCAAGTGAAGAACATCGAGGAGCCAGTCAGGGCCTATCAAGCGGGCACGCCGAGTGAAGCGCGAGGGGCTCCCGCGCGTGTTACTGAGGCTGAGAGCGCGCCTCCGTTGCCCGACAAGCCTTCCATCGCGGTTTTGCCTTTCCAAAACATGAGCGGCGATCCCGAGCAGGAGTATTTTGCGGACGGGATGGTTGAGGAAATCATCACGGCGCTTTCGCGTTTCAGATGGCTATTCGTGATCGCTCGCAATTCCAGCTTCACCTACAAGGGCAAAGCGGTGAACGTGAAGCAGGTCGGGCACGAGCTTGGCGTGCGCTATGTCCTTGAAGGGTCTGTGCGTAAGGCAGCGGGGAAAGTTCGCATCACCGGGCAGTTGATTGATGCGTTGACGGGGGCGCACCTTTGGGGGGATAGGTTCGAACGCGACCTGACGGACGTTTTTGCACTCCAGGACGAAGTGACGGCCGCCGTTGTCTCGGCCATTCAGCCGAAATTGTTTCAAACCGGAATTGTGATGGCGGCGCGGCGGCGACCGGAAAACCTCACCGCCTATGATTTTTATCTCAGAGCCATGCCGCAGTTTTATCTGGCAAACCGCGAAGGGATGGCCGAGGCGATCAAGCTGGCGTGTCGCGCGTTGGAGCTAGAACCTCGGTTCGGCAATGCCGCTGCTCTGGCGGCTGTCTGTTTCGCGCGAAACGTCATTATGGATTATGCTGTCGATCCGCAGTTCGACCGCAAGGAAGCGGTTCGGCTTATTCGCTTGGCGTTGAGCCTCGACGATGGTGATCCGGACACGTTGGCATGGGCTGCGATAGCTTCCGCGTTCATGATCGGCGATTTTGAAGGTGAGGTCGAAATGGCTGACCGTGCGGTCGCACTCAACCCAAATTCATTTAACGCATGGAACAGCAGAGGCTGGGTCTATAGAATTGCGGGGCTGCCGGAGAAAGCGGTCCATAGCTTTGAACGCGCCAATCGTATAAGCCCGATAGACCCCCAGCTATACCGGTCGTTTGCTGGGATGGGGTTTGCCTTGATTGAGCTGGGTCGCTTTGACGAGGCTATCGTCGCAGGGAAGAAAGCGCTACGCCAGAACCCGTCGTATGAGACAGCCTACCGCTGTCTTGCGTCCGCTCTTGCCCATCTCGGCCGCGACGCTGAGGCGCGTGAGGCGACGGCTCGTCTGCTTGAGCTCGATCCCGCCTTTACAATATCTTCGCGGATCGCTCGGGGCGGGCAATCAAACGCGAAGCTGTTGATTGAGGGCCTTCGGAAGGCGGGGTTGCCCGAATGAACCCGGCATGGTCCGGGATTACAGTGTGCAGCGGATGCCGAGTGTTGCTACGCTGACTCGGGCGACCCTCTCCTGATTTGCCCGTCGGGCAAATCACCTTCCGTTCCGACGAACCCCCGTCAACCTCCGCCGCGAAAAATATTTCGCTTTTCCAGAAACCCAAATCACCTGTATAGCCGACCCCGTTCCGCGCCTCTCAGGAGGGCGTATCGCGATCGTCACGAGGCGTGGCGCGGGATGCGATGGACGCTTTGGGTGGCGCGAGACGAGCGCCGCGCAGGGCGGACGGCGAAGTCGTGTGGTCGTGGTCCCCCGACGCTGGGATCAAGCCTCGTGAGTTGGCGATGACGGCCTTCGGCCGACACGCCGCACGAGGCGACGGAGGCTATCAAGCCCGGTACTCCGGCGAGAGCACGAAGTAAGCCGTAACACTATCGCGCAGGGAATGCCGGATCGTTTGGCTGACCTGTGGTGAATACTCGTATGCGTTCTACCTTTGCATACGAGGCTGCGGGTGCAGCTTTAGCGCCCGGCATTCCCTGCGCCCTCCCTTGTCGAGGGTGCGACGGCAAGCAAAGCTCGGGCAGATCCTGCCGCGAGAATGCGGAGCCACATCCTCTTCCTGCGGTGATAGTCCGCGTGTCGCTTGTGCTCGCGCGGGCGACAGGCTCCGCTTTCCTCTGCCGGGACATGGATTGCGTCGTCGCGTGGCCTGCCATCGGGCGCGCATTTGCGCCACCCGTTGGCTCCTCTCGATGACGATGAGGTTGGCGGTTTGAAATTCGAATGTGGAGATGACGCTTGCGTCGAGCGGATCAAGGTTTCGGGGTCGGGTCCGGCCACGGCGATGAAGGCCGCGGGGTGACGAGGGGCGGCGGAGTTGCCGGTCGCGGGGCGGGGGGATCCCACGGAGATGGGCCCGCGGTCTCGGTCTCCGCAGTCTCCAGCCGGATCGTGCGCGGGACCGGTTTGAGGCCCGCCGAAATGCTCTTGGCCAGTTCCGCCGCGCTGGTCTTGACGTCAGGCTGGAGGAACTCATCGAGCTTCTGAAGATTGTTGCCTGCATCTCGCCAGCCGAGATCTCTTGCAACCGTGTAGTAGGCGTAGGCCTTGGTGTAGTCTCGCGCTGTTCCGGCACCATCGTGGTAGGCGCGCGCAAGCCAATAAAGGCAAAAGCCGTTTCTGTAAGGCGCGCAAAGCTGGAGCAGTTCAAACGAGCGCTTGGTGTCGAACCACGGCGCCCCCCGCCCGTATCTGTAGAGATAAGCGAGCTCGCTGACAGCGAAGATCGAGTGCCCCTGGCGATAGGACCGCTCGTACAGCTTGACCGATTCCTGCACATCCTCGCTTTCGCGATTGAGGTAACGGTCCCTGATCCATCGCCCGAGCGTGATCTGCGACCCTTCAAACCCTGCATCCGCCGCGCGTCGCAGATAGTCGACCGTTTTCGCGTCGTCACGGGCGAGTCCGCCCCGGCCGGTATTGTAGGCGTCTGCAAGTTGCGCCATGGCGATGATCTCGCCACGATCCGCCGCCCTGCGCAGGAGATCGATGGCCTTGACGGTATCGTACGTGCCGCCGAATTCGCCGCTGACATATCCGGCAGCCGCAAGCCGCATCGCGTACGGCTCGCCGGCCGTCACCGCGTCGTCGATCAACTTCCGACCCGCCGCCTCATCCTTCGGCAAGCCGCCCGCGCCCGCGAACAGCAAGCGTCCGAGCACGCTGCCGGCCAGACGATGTCCTCCCCCCGCCGCCTCGCGCAGCAAGGCCTGCGCGTTGCGCGCCTGGTCGGTCGAATTCGGGATCAGCAAAGCGAGCGCGGTGATGAACTGAACGTTCGGGTCGGTAGCGGTCGCCGATTTCAGGATGTCGATCGCCTTCGCCCAATCGAAGCGATAATAGGCGCCGAGCGCTGCTGCGAGTTTCCGCTGGTCGTCCGGGTCGGAATTTCGAAAGGTCGAGCGGTCGACGACGACCGTGACCTGATTGGCCACCGTGGGTCTGGCGACCTCTTCGTCGAAATAATACACCGCGCGCCGGGTTGCCTGGCAGCCCGGGGTCGACGCGTTGCTGCAATCGGCGGGCTTTGCCCAGTTGCCCGTCGGAGGAGCTGCTGCTTGAGGACCGACAGGGCCGACAACGAGCCAGCCCGCGAGCAGGATGGCGAGCGCCTGCGGCCAGGCAAGCCAGGCGCGACGATAAAGGGGATCGTACTGCCAGAAGGCAATATGCAAGGCGGCCATCCGGCCCATCGCGCTCATCTGGTTTGTCCGTTCCGATTCCATCGCAAAGCCGCTTCGCCTCGTTTGCCGTTACGCCGTGCCCGGCTCGACCAGCTCAATGTTGAGGTGCTTGAGCGCATCGGCGACGGGGATGTAGTAATTGATGCTTGTGCCCACCTTCCTGTCCCCCAAGACAATTCCGGCAACGGCGACGGCAACGACATTGCCGAACCGGTCCACCACCGCTCCTCCGCTGTTGCCGCCATGGATGACGGCGTCGCCCTGGATGATCTTGAGATCCTGGGCCGTCTCGTCCTGTGTGAACGCGCCATCGCGGACCGTGCGATAAGCGCTGACGATGCCTCTGGTCATCGTCGTCGAAAATTTTTCCTCGCGCGGCGTCCCGATCGCGTAGATCTCGGCGGCGACTTCAGGCGTTTGGAGCTGGATCGGCAAGGCCTCCATGGCCGCCTCATTCACCTTCACCAGCGCGACATCCCGCGCCCTGTGCGACCGCAACACCTCGCCAGGCATCTCATGGCCAGTCGTCAGTTTGATTGTGACGAACCTATTGTCTTCCACCACGTGCTGGTTGGTCAGAAGATATCCATCCCTGGAGATGAAGAAGCCGCTGCCGTGACCGCCGCCAGCCCTGATCGTGACGACTGCGGCCTGCACGGCGGATGTCCCCCCTCCGACAGTAGCGTGGTCTTGTGGAGGAGCTTTGGAATCTTGATCGCGGTGTCGCTGATCGTCTCGGGCTTGGTCTCGCGATATCCGGACACCTGGATGGCCGCGTCGATATCAGCGATGACGAGCTGGCGCAAATCCGCCGAGGAGTCGTGCGCGATGCGCGTGGCCTGGGCCTCTCGCGCGCGCTCGAGCAGCGTTCGCATCTCGCGCGCCTGACCCCAGGACTTGTTGCGCATGCCCACCTTCAGCCACGGACCGAGGCTCGCCTCGATCGTGTCGGGCAAGGCGAAATTCTGCTGTTTCGCCATCACCCGCAGGATGGCGGCGAGCTCGTTTTCGGCATAGGGCGGAAACGCGATGGTTTTGGTGAAGCGGCTGGAGAGGCCGGGATTGCTGTTGATGAAGCGCTGCATCTCGTTCGGGTAGCCCGCGACGATGACGACGATGCGGTCGCGGTTGTCTTCCATGAATTTGAGCAGGGTATCGATCGCCTCCTGCCCGAAATCCTGACCCGGCCGCGCCAGCGTATAGGCTTCATCGATGAACAGGATGCCGTCGAGCGCTTCCCTGCATTTGTCGAGCGTCTTGGGAGCGGTCTGGCCGATATAGCCCGCGACGAGACCGGCGCGGTCGGTCTCGACCAGATGGCCTTTTCGCAGCACATTGAGCGAGCGATAGATCTCGCCGAGCGCGCGCGCGACCTCGGTCTTGCCGACGCCGGGCGGACCGGTGAACACCATGTGCCGGCTGATCGGCGCGACGGCGAGGCCCTGCTCGCGGCGCATCCGCTCGACGTCGAGCGCCGACATCAGCTTGTTCACCTCGTCCTTGACCGACTGCAGCCCGACCATCTCTTCGAGGCGGTCCAGCGCCTGATCGAGCGTGCGTTCGGGAGGAATGATGGACTCGACCTTCAGCCTGCGCCCGGGGCGTGGCGCCAGATGGTCAGGCGACAGGGAAGGCGTCGACGCGTGGTCGAGGACGACCGGAGCCGGAAGCGGAGGGGGAGGCGGAGCCGATATGACCGGCGCAGGCGGAGGAGGCGGCGGCGGCGGCGGCTGGATGCGCGACCGGATCAAAGGCACGCCGGCGCTTTCGAAGTCGACCATCTCGACCTTGCTGATGTCGGCGGTCGGGTCGGCGGCCACGCGCAACGACTGGGCTTCGGACGCCTTGTCGAGCAGGTTGCGCATCTCGCGCGCGTTGCCCCAGCCCTCGCTTCTCCACTGGGTTTCGATCCAGGGAACGAGGCTTTGCTCGAGCGTGTCGGGCAACTCGGCGCGTTGCCGGGTGGCCATCAATCGCAGGATCGCGGCCAACTCCTTCGGCTCATAGGCCGGGAATTCGATGGTCCTGTTGAAGCGGCTCGCCAGCCCCGGATTCATGGAGATGAAGCGCCGCATTTCATTGGGATAGCCGGCGGCGATCACCATGATGCGGTCGCGGTTGTCCTCCATGAACTTGATCAACGTCGCAATGGCCTCCTGGCCGAAATCCTTGCCTTCGCCCGCGAGCGTATAGGCTTCGTCGACGAACAGGATGCCGTCGAGCGCTTCCTTGCACTTGTCCAGCGTCTTCATGGCGGTCTGGCCGATGTAACCGGCGACCAGGTCGGCGCGCTGCACCTCCACCACATGTCCCTTGCGCAGCACCTTGAGCGAGCGATAGATCTCGCCGAGCGCACGCGCGATCTCGGTCTTGCCGACGCCGGGCGGTCCGGTGAACACCATGTGCCGGCCCACCTTGGCGACGGGCAAGCCCTGTTCACGGCGCTTGCGCTCGACTTCGATGCCGGCCAGCAGCTTGTTGACCTCATCCTTGACGGAGCTCAGCCCGATCATCCGGTCGAGGTCGTCGAGCACCTCATCGGCGCTCCGGACGGTCAATGCCGCAGACTCAACGTTGAGCCGGCGCCCGACCGTGTAGCCCTCACCGGCAGGGACCAGTCCGAATCCGGTCGGGTCGCTGGCGAGCCGCATCGCCACGTAGGTCATTGCGACGCCCGCCAGCATGATCAGGAGCACGGCGCCGATCGTAAGCGAGTTCGCCCATGTCAATGCGCTGAACGGACCGGATTTCGGATTGAGGATCCACTGGGTTGCAAGCGCGGCCACGATCATGGCGATGCACATGCCGACCATCGGATGGTTGCGGAAGAAGTTTTTCATTGTCGGCAATTCCCGATCACGGCGTCGCGTTCGCCCATTTGTGGATGACTTTTCAGACGACCCATTTTCATGAGACCCATTTTCAAATTCATGGGCACGGGTTGCGAACCTGCCACCTCACGTTGACGGGATACACGCCGTTCACGTTGTGAATCCCTCCGGGGGTCAGGTAGAAGCCCACCTGGTCCGCCTCGCCGATCAATGTCAGAACGCCGCGGCCCGCGGGATAAGGCGCGGGATAGGGAACAGCGACGCGCTGAGGGGCGGGGGTGAGCTTGATCGGCGGCGACAGATAGGAGCCCGAACGGATACGCACCATGCCGCCATGGCCATTGCGTTGCGTCAACGTCACCCACGCCATCGGCACCTTGCAATTCCTGGCGTCATCCACCGCCTGTTTCGACGTGCCGGGATCGAGTGTCGGAAGGGCTGCATTGATATCGCCCGGCACAAGCACTTCCAGGGTGGATTCGTCGCCGGCGCCGGCCGGCGGTTTGTCGCCCCCAATTTTGGGCCATATGACGCCACCAATTATTCCAGCGATGATGAGCCCGCCGATAATTCCGATCCCGATTTTCCTGGAGGGGCCGGGCTTCTTGCCAGGAAGCGGCTCCCGACGCGGAGGCCGGTCGTGTTCGCTGGGCGCGCCCGGGGAAACATCAAATTGTGCTTCAGGCTCACTCATGTTTCGGGTCCGTTGCTGGGACGGGGGAGATTATGGTCGACGGTCAATGTGACAACAACCCTGATTCAGGGAGCCAGGATCGAAACGCACAATGAACGACGTCGCGCGCGCTCCCCCAACCATCCTATTCCCCGGTTTTGTTCCTGGCAGAGGGGGCCCGCGGATGGGCTTTTGTCACAAAGCTGCCGCGCGAAACGTGCGATAAGTCACTCTTCCCGTTTTTCTTGAAATGCGCCCGGTGTCACTGCGCTCGCCCGCCACGCCGCCGGCCCCCAATGACGTTGCAAGCTCCGGCGCTTACTGTCCATCGTTCCAGATATCGGTCGCGAGCTTCCAGTCGTTGCCGACCTTTTCCCAGACGACGACATACTTGCCCATCACATCCTTCGGGTTCGCTCCCCTGGTCTTCAGCTTGAATGTCCCGATCTCCCGCGCAGCAGAGGGACCGAGCGGCTTGACGTCCAGAATTGCCAGCTTCGGGTCTTCGACCTCTTCGGAAAACTTCTTCCACATGGCGCCAATGGCGGCACTGCCGCGCACCATCGGAGCGTTGGGCGGCAGTGCGGTCGCATCGTCGGCGTAAAGCGATCCAACGCCGGCGAAGTCGCCCTTGTTGAAGAACTCGATCCATTTCGCGTTGGCCGCTTCGATCTCGGCCTTTTGAGCCATCGCCGGCACACCCGTGGCGGCGACGAACGCGATCACCAATCCAATTTTGCGCATGACAGAACTCCACTATTCCTAGTCAGGAGAGCAGAACAGGGCGAGCCTATAACCGTCAGGGCCGCTTGGCGACAGAATGATGTGTTCTGCTCGAAACGCCGGAAGCAGAAGGTGTCATTCAATCACCGTGTCGGCACTGGCAAGCAAGGATGTCGGGACGTTGAGGCCGAGCGCCCTGGCCGTTCGCAGATTGATCGACAATTCGAATTTCGTCGGCTGGACGACTGGAAGTTCGGCAGGCTTCTCGCCTTTCAGGATTCGTCCGGCATAGACGCCAGCCTGCTGCCACGCATCGCTGCGGCTGGCGCCGTAGCTGAACAATCCTCCCGCCGCGGCGAATTCCGGCAGCGGGTAGATCGCCGGAATCTCGTGGCGGACCGACAGTGCCGCGAGTCGTGCGCATTCCGCATTGAAGTACACGTCCTGCGCGATGATCAAGGCGCGCGCCTTCAGTTCGCGCAGCCTTGCAAAGACGATATCGAAATCGCGTTCGGCGCTGGCGTTCAGGACGTGCAGGTCCAATCCCAGCCGGCGGGCCGCTTCCTGCGTGCTTTTCGACTGCATTTCAAAATTCGGGTTGGCGGGATTGACGAGCAGCGCGATGGCGGTGGCCGAAGGGACAACAGAGCGCAGCATTTCCAGCAGCTTTGGTCCAATCTCGACCGCCAGCAAGGTGACGCCTGTGATGTTGCCACCCGGGCTATTGAGGCTGCCGACAAAGCCGATCTGCACGGGGTCGGCGATCGTCGTGAACACGATGGGGATGGCGGCCGCCGTCGCCTTCGCCGCCGCGACCGCGGGTGTGCCTACCGCTGCAATGACAGCCACTTGATCGCGGACAAAGGCTGCCGTCATCAGCGGCAATCGATCGTATTGGCCATCAGCCCACCGATATTCGACCTTGACCGTCTCGCCGTCCTCGTACCCCATGCCGCGCAGCCCTTTGGCGAAGGCCTCGACCAGGCCGGCATCCCCGCTGGAGGTGTTGGCGGAGAGATATCCGACGACCGGCACTGTCGGCCCCTGCGCGATCGCCGCAAATGGCAAGGCGGTGACTGTGCCGCCGATCATTCTGATGACGTCGCGTCGTTTCACGGTCTTCCCCCGAAGCTTCGGACGCGCAATGGTAAGGGGTCGAGGGCGGGCGCCGGAAGAGGACGAAGCGACGCTGGCTGGGTGTCCGGGTCAGTCCGTATCCCGCAAACGCCCAGCCCTGAAGAAGGCCAACACGCGGCACGCCCCAATATCGGGATTGATCATGCAACTCACTGTCAACGACGCGCATCATTTGGTGGTTCGCATCATGTCCGCGCTTGGGCATGATGCGGAGGGCGCCGGTCTGATCGCGGACCATTTGATCGATTGCGAATTGCGGGGCCTTGCCTATGGCGGCCTTGCGCGCGCCATCAGCATTGCCGAGCGGATCGCGCGCACGGGCGACGGGCGTCGTCCGATCCGAGTCCGGCATGAGACGCCGGTCTCGGCGCAGATCGATGGCGGCGATCATCTCGGTTACATCGTGGCGCATCGCGCCACGGCAGTCGCTGTCGAGAAGGCATCGACATCAGGCATTGCGGTCGTCGGCGCCAATGACACCTGGTACACCGGCATGCTGTCCTATTACGCCGAGATCGCCGCGGCGCGCGGCCTGGTCACCATGATCGCCTCGAACGCGTCGCCCTGGGTCGCCCCGCATGGCGCCACCGAAGGCCGGTTCGGCACCAATCCGATCTGCTTCGGCTTTCCGGGCGCGGATGAGCCCGTGATCTGGGATGTCGGCACCTCCGCGATCATCCACGCCGAGGCCACGCTGGCGAAACGGCTTGGTCAGCCTTTGCCTGAAGGCGTTGCTTTCGATCGCGATGGCAACGCGACGCGCGATCCGGCGGCCGCGCTGGCGGGCGCGTTCGCGGCGTGGGGCGGCCACAAGGGCTCCGGGCTCGGCATTGTCGTGCAGTTGCTCGGCATCATGGCGGGATCACCGCCGATCCCGCCGGATCTCGCCGGTTTCGGCTTCCTCATCGTGGCGATGCGCCCGGATCTCATGGGACCGGCAGAGGCGTTTCGCGAGAACGTCTCGGCCTATGCGCAAGCCATCCGAAGCGCGCGGCCGGTCAAGAGCGGCGGCGCGGTGCGGATGCCCTTTGATCGCTCGCGACGGGATCGGGCGCGCCGCCTCGCTGAAGATCGCATCGATGTGCCGGACGTGCTGTTCGCACAGTTGACACGCATCGCAGGAACGGGGCCGGCCGCGGCGGCGTTATCGCCACCGTGAGCCGCGCATTTGCATTTGTCGTTGGCCTCCCGGTGAGGCAGGATCAGCTTTCCCAGCCGTCCTGAAGGTTTCGGAGAAGTCCATGGTCGCCCAACCCAATTCGCTCGCCGGTCGCGATATCGCAACCCTCATCCATCCTTACACCAACCTCGAGCAGCACAAGACGGTCGGGCCGACCGTGATCGCGAAGGGAGAGGGCGTCTATGTCTATGACGACAGCGGCAAGAAATATCTGGAGGGGATGGCGGGGTTGTGGAGCACCTCGCTTGGCTTCAGCGAGCGGCGGCTGGTGGACGCAGCCATCAGACAGATGGAGAAGCTGCCGACCTATCACATCTTCAACGGCCGATCGAACGAGCCGCTGATCGAGCTGGCCGAAGCGCTGCTGAAGATTTCGCCGAAGGGACTCGGCAAGGTGCTGTTTGCGAATTCCGGTTCGGAGGCCAACGATCAGGCAGCGAAGATCGTCTGGTTCTACAACAATGCGATCGGCCGCCCGCGCAAGAAGAAGATCATCAGCCGCGTGCGCGCCTATCACGGCATCACCGTCTATTCCGGAAGCATGACGGGTCTTGCGCCCAACCACAATGATTTCGATCTTCCGGTCGGCGGCGTGCTCCGCGCCGACTGTCCGAGCCATTATCTCTTCGGCCTGCCGGACGAGAGCGAGAAAGCCTTCGTCGACCGCCTGGTCGGCAATCTCGAACAGATGATCATCCGCGAAGGACCCGACACCATCGCGGCCTTCATCGCCGAGCCCGTGAACGGCGCGGGCGGCGTGATCGTGCCGCCGCGCGATTATTTCCCGCGCGTGCAGGAGGTGCTGCGCCGTTACGACATCCTCTTCATCGCCGACGAAGTGATCTGCGGTTTTGGCCGCACCGGCAACATGTTCGGCTGCGAGACCTTCGGCATCGAGCCCGACATCATGACGGTGGCGAAGGCGCTGTCATCAGCCTATCTGCCGATCTCGGCGACTGTTGTCAGCGACAAGATCGCCGACGCCATGACCAGGCATTCCGGCAAGCTCGGCAATTTCGCGCACGGGTTCACCTATGCCGGTCACCCCGTGTCCGCCGCGGTCGCGCTCGAAACCCTGAAGATCTACGAGGAGCGGGACATCCTCTCGCAGGTCAGGAAAGTCGGTCCCTATCTGCAGGAGAAGCTGCAAGCGCTGTCAGCCCATCCGCTGGTCGGCGAAGCGCGTGGCGTCGGGCTGATCGGCGCGGTTCAGATCGTCGCCGACAAGGCGAGCCGCGCAGCCTTGCCTCCGGCCGCCGGCATCGGCGCGTTGATCCAGCAGCGCGCGATGGATCGCGGCGTTCTCCTGCGCGCTGCGCCGGATGCGGTCTATGTCTGTCCGCCGCTGATCATTACGAAGGCGGAGGTCGACGAGTTGATGGCGGCGCTGTCGGACGCGCTGGATGATGGCTATGCGGAAGCCGCGCGTCGCGGGCTGGTGGGAGCCGAGGTGAAGGGCGCCGCGGAGTGAAGGCGGGCGGCTGCCAAATGGCGTCGGGATATCATACGCGCCGCCATCGCTTCGCCCCCGTCTTCGGACGAAATTCTTAAAGGCCATTGTGACATATCGGCTGTCCGTCTTGCCGGAATCTCACCAGCTCGCAGCGACCAGAACGCGGTCGACGAGGAAGGCGAGCCCGGCGACCAGCACGACCGCGGAGAGCGCCGTCACCGCCCGGCGCTCCCACGCGACGCCCCGGAGCCACAGGAGGGCCGGCAGGATCGCCGCGATCACCGCGGCCTGGCCGGCCTCGACGCCGAGGTTGAACGACAGCAGCGCGCCGGCCAGCGCGGCCGGGGGCAGATCGAGCTCGAGCAACGCGCCGGCGAAGCCGAAGCCGTGCACGAGGCCAAACGCGAAGCCCACGGCCCAGCGCCACGACGCCGGGCGTTTGAGGAAAACGTTTTCGGCCGCGACATAGACGATCGACAGTGCGATCACCGGCTCGACGATCCACGCTGGCGGCGACACAGCGCCCAGCACCGCCAGCGCCAACGTAATGCTGTGCGCCACGGTGAAGGCGGTGACGACGGCGAACAGGGAGCCGATCCCTCCGCCGCGCAGGACCAGGGCCAACACGAAGAGGAGGTGATCGACTCCCGTCAGGATGTGCACGACGCCGAGCCGGAAGAAGGCGAAAACGCCGCTCCCGGCGGAAACCTCGGGCGCCCCGCCCCCGGTCTGTGCCGCGACGGCGACGCGCGCCTCGCGCCGGTCGGGTTCGAGGGTGTATTGCTGCACGCTCCCCAGGGCTTCGACGCGGACAAGCGTGTGGTAGTCGCTGCCGAGGGCGTCGGACAGGTCGTCGCGCAGGACGACTTCGCGCGGCGTGCCAGGGCAGGCGTAATCGACGGTCACCACGGCGTTGGCGCGGTCGGGCGACGGCGGCGTGACCGTCCCAGGCACAGGCTCGCATCTCACCCCGTCCGCGGAAATGGCGACCTTGCGCGCGACCAAATCGGCCAACGTGTCGTAGCCTCCACGAGGCGGCGGCCGTGCCGCGGGGGCCGCCCCGCCGCCAGCCGCCGCGAGCGCGTCGGGGCCGAGGGTGAGGCTATACCGGACCGTTCCGCCGTACAGGCTCACCGTGGCATAGCCCATCGACCCGCCGATGTGCCCCCGCGCCGGCCCGAACAGCAGCAGGGCGATGGCGGCCCACAGCGCCGCCCGGCGGAGCGCGGCGTGGGTCGTCATCGCGCGGCCGCCTCGGTCATGGCCTCGCTCCATTCGCCGCCGACGAAGCGGGACATGAGGTAGAGCCGCGGGTTGCCGTCGATGCGCATGTACTGGAGGTACCCCTCGGGGTTGAACTCGCCGAAGCGGGCAGTGAGAACCGTCTCGCCGTCCCCTCCGTAGAGTTTCACGGAGAGCCGCGGCGGGTCGAGGCCGAACGGCGCCGGGTCGCTCCCCGCCAGCTCCGCTGCCTCGATCTCGCGGACCGGCCCTGAATTGTGCATGATCTGGACGGCCGTGCTGACCCGGCGCCCGGCGGCGCCGATGTTGACGCCGTCCGGCGTCGCCCACTCCGTCTCGCCCGTGCGGAGCAGCGTGACGCGCCGCGTGCCGCGGCTCAACTCGACTCGCGTGATCCCGTCCGGCGACAGCTTGAGGACGCCCTTGGCCTCGAACCGCTCGAACTGGCGCTGCACCGGCATAGCGCCGCTCACCACCATAGCAGCGAGGTAGAGGAGCGCGAGCGCCGCGAGGAGGGAGTGCAGGACGAGCCGCCTCATCGCCGCCGCCACCAAACAACGCAGCCGAGCGCGATCACCAGGAGCGGCAGCGCGACGACGACCAGGAAGAACACCGCGTTTGACTGCCGCCCGGTCAACGCGATGAGGGGGGGCACGGGAACGCGCGCAGCGACGGCGGTCGTGCGCTCCTCGCGCGCCAGCCAGCGGACCGCCGAGAGCAGAAGGTCGCTGTTTGCCATGTAGGGAAAGAACGAGTTGCTGGCGAAGTCGCTGTCGCCGACGATGACAGCGCGCATGGGTTGGGCGTCGCCGTCGAGGCGCCCTTCCGCGGCGACGCCCAATACGCGTGGGCCGGGGACGGGAGGCGCCGCCGCGGCCTTTTCGCCCGCCGGGTCCGCCTCCACCGCGCGTGACCCCACCGGCTTCACCGGGCGCGTGTAGCTGTCGCGGCTGCTGAGCAGCAGCGACGCGACGCGGAGGTCGCCCGCCGGCGGCAGTATCGTGAGGGGGCGGATGCCGGGGTAAAAGGTGAGCGAGACCGAGCGCGTGACCGGGTGCGGGTCGTAGCCCGTGACCGCCACGATCTCGGGGTCGGTCGAGTAGTGGCTCAAGGGATCGACGACGACCTCCTGCTCCGGGCGGACGCCGAGCTCGGCGACGAGCCGGGCGAGCCCGGGTTCGAGCACGAAACCCAGGTCCAGTAGGAGGAGGGTGGACCCGCCGTGCCGCAGATAGGCGCGCAAGGCCGCGCTCTCGGCCGGCAGGAACGTGGTCCGCGGATTGGCCACGATGAGGAGGGTGCACCCCTTGGGCACGTCGCCCTCGGTGGCGAGGACGAGCTTCCGCGCCTCATACCCCTGCGCCTCGAGCGCGCGGCGCAGCCGCCCCACGCCGTGACCCGGCATCTCCACCACCTGCGAGCTGGCGTCGTCGTGGCTGTGGCCGGCGCCGCCCTCCAGATGCGTGTGGTATTCGAAGTTGTCCATCTGCAGCTCGCCGTGTCCTTCGAGGAAGCAGGCCGTGATTGTGCGCCCGCGCAACGCGCGCTGGATGCCTATAGCGATCTCCGTCTCGTCCGTGCCTTGCACCAGCACCCGGCGTCCCTCCGCCTCGACGACCGCGGCGTTGTAGAGCTCTATCCCCTGTTGGCGCGCGAGCCTCGGGTCCCGGTCGGGATCGACCGCAACGACTTTGAGTAGCGGGTTGCGCCGTGCCATGATCGCCAGGAGGTCGCGCGCTCGCCGCCCCGCGGGGTCCTGCGAGCGATAAAAGTAGGTGACGGTTACCTCGCGGGAGACCTCGTCGATCGCCCGCATGGCCGCTCCCGAGGGGGTATAGACCTTCTCGCGCGTCAGGTCGAAATGCACGTCGTGCAGATGCAGCGCGACGTTGGCCAGCACCGTGGCGCCGACCGCGGCCAGGATGACTCCGGCCGAATAGGCCCGCCCCCACCAGCCCGCGAGCCCGGTCTGCAGCGGCAGCCTCAGCCCGGCCGCGAACAGCACCAGGACGGCACAGAGCCAACCGCCAGCCCAGAGCAACGCGTTCCAGTCGAGCTCGGCGTGCTCCATGGCGTCAGCGTCGCGCCAGCGCGCGCACGGCTAGGAACAGCCCGAGCAGGGTTACAGCGAGAAAGAAGCCGAAATCCGAGGCATACATGGCGCCGACGGCGAAGGGCGTGTAACGCGCCAGCAGCGACAGTCCGAGCACCCAATCGTCGATCGGCGACGGCAGCAACGCGGCCCAGGCGTCGATCGCCCACAGCATCCCGAACACGCCGAGCGAAACGACCGCGGCCACGATCTGGTTGGCGGTGAGCGCAGAAACAGCGAGGCCGATCGAGACCAGGGCGCCGGCGAGCAGGACGAGGCCGAAGTAGCCGCTGTAGATCGGCCCCCAATCGGGGGTGCTGAACCGCGCCAGGATCCCTGCATATGCCAAAGTGAGCGCGACCATCGCGAGCAGCATGCCCATTGAGGCAGCAAACTTGGCGAGCACGATGTCGCTCTCGCGCACCGGCGCCGTCAGCAGCAGCTCGAGGGTACCGCCCCGGCGTTCCTCGGCGAACTGCCGCATGGTGATGAGCGGCACGAACAGGACGAGCTGCACGGCAGCCTGAAAGAAGACGTTCGCCAGTGTCGCCTGCTTCGTGGCGAAGAGTGTGACGGCGAAGCCGTAGCCGTTGAGCACAAGGAAGACGGCGATGACTGCGTAAGCGATCGGCGAGACGAACAGCGCGCGCAACTCCTTAGCAACCAGGGCGAGGAAGGCCGTCAATGGACCGCGCGGCTCGCCGTTAGCCGGAGGAACAGCTCCTCCAGGTCGGAAGCCGCCTCGACCGTGTCGACGCTTGCTATACCGGCAAGGCACAGGGCGTCGGCGACGTGTGGCGCAGCGCCGGCGTCCGCTACCTCTACCCGCCAGCTGGCCAAGGTCCCCTCCGGCTCCTCCCGGGTCACGCCGTCGATCCCCGACAGGCCGGATAAGGCCGCCGCGACCTCGTCCGCCCGATCCGCCCGGGCGCGGACCCGGAGCGAGGCGCAGCGCCGACGGCCGGCGAGGGGATGGACGGTGAGCAGCCGCCCGTCGAGCAGGATCGCGACCCGGTCCGCGACGCGTTCCATCTCGGCAAGTATGTGCGAGGTGACAAGGACCGCGCTATCGTCGGCCAGGGTCCGCAGCAGGCCGCGCAGCTCGATGACCTGACGCGGGTCGAGGCCGTTGGTCGGCTCGTCAAGCACCAGCAGCTTGGGCTCGTGCAGCACGGCCTGGGCGATGGAGACGCGCTGCCGATAGCCGCGCGACAGCCGGCTGATCACGGCGTCGCCGACCGGGTCGAGCGCTAGCCGCCCGCGGGCCGACTCGACGCGCCGACGCAACGCCTGCCCCCGCAAACCCCGCAACCGGCCCATGAAGTAGAGGAATTCGTTCACCCGCATGTGGCCGTATAGCGGGGCGTTCTCCGGCACGTAGCCGACCAGCGCACGCGCCTGGTGCCCGTCGCGGATCACGTCGAAGCCGCCGATGCGGACGGTTCCTTCGCTCGGCCGCAAGTAGCCGGTGAGGATGCGCAAGATGGTGGTCTTACCTGAGCCGTTGGGACCAAGCAGGCCCACCACTTCCCGCTCGTTCACCTCGAAGGAGACGCCGTCCACCGCGCGGCGGCGGCCGTAGCGCTTGCCCAGCCGTTCGATCGAGACGACGGCCATGCCGTGCCGCGCGTCTTCAGCCACCGCAGCGCCGAAACCCGCCGGGTCTCGGCGCCATTTGTCGGTCAAGTGCAGGTCTGGCGTCGGCGTGGAGCTGGTCAATCGTAGAAATCCGGCGCCTTCTTCATCGCCTTGAAGGCGTCCGGGTCGTGGGCGGTGAAGAAATTTGCCTTCTCGACCGCCATCTCCCGCCGTATCCACTCGAAGGCTGAGAAGAATCCCGATGTCGAATAAACCAGCCCGGTGCTGGGTGGTATATTCTTTTCGACGTTCTCCCGGAAATAGACGTTGTCCCCGGTGAGGATGGTGAGGCCGCTGTTCTTCAGCCGCACCGTCATCATCTGGCTGCCCGGCGTGTGGGCGACCCAGCGCTTTACGACCAGCGTGCCGTCTCCGAACAGGTCGAGATCGCCGTCGAGCTGCAACATCTTCACCGCGTTCGCGCTAGGGGTCATGTCCCCGCGCAGCGGCAGGACGTCGCCGAGAACGTAATTGGAGCCGGTGCCGGGCTCCGGCCAGAAGAAGTTCTGAATCTCGCTCTTTTGCACGACTATGGTCGACTTCGGAAACTTCGCGACGTTGCCGCCGTGGTCGAGGTGGAGGTGGCTCACCACGACGTAGGTGATATCGTCGGGCGTAAGATCGATTTTCTTGAGCTGTGTATCGATCGCGACATCTGGCGTATTGACCGGCTTCAACGCGGTAAACGCGGCACCCCAGTAGCTCGGGTCGGTGATAATCTTGTCGTTGTTACCTGTGTCGAAGAGAACATTCCCTTTCGGATGCTTGACCACGTAGAAACCCACCGGAACCTGGATCGGCGGCTCCATGGCCGCGCCGTTTACCAAATATCCTTTGCCGAGCGTCAATGCGCCGGAACTGAACGCGTAGAGCTTAAGGTCTTGCGCGCTAAGTGCCGTACTCGACAATAGGCCGGCGAGAAGAGCAACCGTGGCCATAAAACGTTTGCGCGTCATCCTTGCCTCCCTCGTTGCGTCTGTTTTTGTTACGTCTTGCTCACTTCTGTGCACGGCTGCAGAGCCGCCAGCAGTATGCACCTAAGTTCAACACGCCGCGGTAGGCCCTGTCAACAAACGGTGACGCGGCTCGCCCGGCTCGCTCGCAGCACCCGCGACCTGCTCAGCACGCTCGAAGAGATCGGCAATCGCGACGCTGGCCGCCTGGTCGCTGGCCGATGCCTGGGCGGAGACGACGACACCGCGCGCAGGCTGATGCTGACGATGCTCTTTGGGGCATCAGAGTGGGAATCGAGGCATTCAAGTGATGCTGCCGATATACTCGAAGATACCGCCACCCGAGGTCAGTGCTTGAGGGGTACCGGTCGTCCGCGACCGCCTTTGCAACTTTTCAAGAAGAGGCCTTCTTTGCGAAGGAATTGTGGCTGGCGGTAGCCCTGCCCGATTGCGCGCCAATGTAACTGGCGTTCCCCGCAATCGGCTTCTATATTTCCAGACGCTTTGCTGCAGCGCAGATATCCATGTTCAGAATCCAATCCGGTTTCGTGTTCCTGATCTTGTTGACGGCGCTCTGTTTGGGCGGTCCGGCGGCCCATGCCCAATCCGCGCCGTTGTCTTATTGGACGCCGGGCTGGCCGCTCGGCTTCGGCGGCCATCCGGCCGGCGGCGAGGACGCCAATACATATGCGAACTTTCCGGGCTTCGACGGCACGTCGGCCAACACGCGCTTCAATTTCGGCAATGGCTGGTTCGTCGGCAGCGCAAGCGGCGATCTGGGGTCGGGTCTGCGCCTCGGCTTGAACAGTCCTGGCTTGAGCGGCATCGGCCAGTCCGGCGCGCTAGGCTCGTTCCAGACCCAAGGCGTGCAGTTCGGCTACAATCTCAAGAACGCACCGGTCACCTTCTATGCCGGCTTCGACACGCTGAAATACAATCCCGGCCTCGGCGGCATCGTCGCGCCGTTCAATTCGACGTCGGGCAGTGTGGGCGGCTATGGCGTGAATGCCGGCGTGGAATTCAGGCCGACATCGAATCTCAGCCTGCAACTCGGGGTAGGCTTCGCCCAGCAATCCCCGAGCATCGACACCGACACCCGGACGCCGTCGCTGTCGAATGCGTCGCAGTATGACCTCGTCGGCGGCCGGCATTGATGCCGCCGGCGAAATCCTAACCCGCCTCGAACGTATGCACCCAGGGCTCGGCAAAGAGCTCGTAGGCGTTGCCGCGCCGCGCCAGCCGCGAGAAGGACGGGAAGTGCAGGTGCATGCCGGCAACCAGGATGCCGTCGGCGGCGACGCGGTCGAACATGCGTTTGCGCGCGGCCGCGGCTGCCGCGAGATCGGTGTCGAAGGCCATGCCGGCCTCGGGGATCGCGGTCTGCACCTCCGGCACGTGCACCGTATCGCCCCAGATCATGAGTTGATCCTTGCCGGACGCGATCAGATAGGCGGTGTGGCCCGGCGTATGGCCGAGGCTCGGCACCGCCGTGACGCCCGGAAACACCTCGCCTTGCGTGAACAGGCGGGTGCGGTCCTTGTAGGGTTCGACCTGCTCGCGCCCGGCCTGGAAATAGAGCTTCCTCGCGCGCTCGTCCGCCTTCGCCATCGCGCCGTCGTCGAACCAGTGCTTTGGCTCGTTCTCGTGCATGACGAGCTCGGCGTTCGGAAACAGGCGCTTGCCGTTCGACATGTCGGTCAGTCCGGCGGAATGATCCGGATGCATATGCGTGAGCAGCACGGTATCGATCGATGCCGGATCGATCCCGGCGGCCGCGAGGTTGCGCTGGACCATGCCGGCCGTCGGCAAGAGATAATTGCCGGAGCCGGTGTCGACGATGGCGGTGCGCCCCTTCGAATGGATCAGGAAGGCGTTGACGTTGGTGCGGCGCGCCGGGCGGAACGCATCCTTGAGAAGCTGGTGCGCCCTGTCGAGATCGACATTGCGCATCACGTCCATGCTGCCGTCGAGATAGCCGTCGCTGATCGCGGTGACGACGATGTCTCCGATCCTGCGATGATAGACGCCGGGGATCTGCTGTGCCGGTTGCGAGCTCATGGGAAGACCTTTGCGGAAATGAGGACTGATATCGGCTCACGCATCGACCGCGCGCAGGAACGCGTCGATGCGCTCGAACAGGAGATCCGGCGTCTGCGCGGCCATGTAATGGCCGGTGCGCAGCTCGTCATAGGTGGCGTTCGGGAATCGTTTGAGCCACGGCTTTCGCGGTCGCCGGCGGGCGCGTGCGATCGAACAGCGCGCCGATCACGAGCACCGGGCAGCGGATTTTTGTCATCTCGTCCTTCATGTCGGTGGTTGCCAGCATGCGATAGACGGTGGCGTAGCTTGCGGGATCGTTGCCGAGCCAGCGCGCGCGATATTGCTGGAACCGCCTGATGTCGCCGCGCAGCTCATCGGGATAGCCGTTGCGCATGGAATCCTCGACCGCGAAGGCCATGCCGGCCGCCTCGAGCCTGGCGACGCGTTCGAGCACGGCCGCGCGGCGATCCGCCTCGATACCCGTTGCGGGACTTCCGACCGCAACGGCGCTGGTGCGCGCGCTGTGGCGGGCGGCAAAGTGAAGCGCGACCGCGCCGCCCACCGCGACGCCAGCCAGCGCAATTTTTCCGGTGATGCCGACATGGTCGAGCAGACCCGCGATATCGTCGGCCATCGTGTCGATGGAAAGTTCGCCGCGCACCTTCTGCGACAGGCCGGCGCCGCGGCAATCGTAGCGCAGCACCCGCCGCGAGGTCGCAAACAGCCGCGCCGCGTCGTCCCAGCTTTCGAGCGAGCCGCCCATCTCGTGCACCAGCACCAGCGTGCGCTCGCCTTTGCCGCTCAGCTCGTAGCGCAGTCCGGCGCCGTTGATCTCGACGAATTCCATGCCGCGTTTCCCCGGAAAATTGTTCGGACAGCCACCGTCGGGCGTGGCGGCTGCGTGTCCTTTTGAAGTCAGTCAATAGCGGTTTCGGCAGGATGCGCAACGGCGCCACGCGCAGGGCTGCCCGGAGAGCCCGCAGCTCTTGCCCGTTGCGAAACGGCGTGGAGGCGCTGTAATCGTGGTCCGATAATGAGTGCAGGGACGGAAAACGTGACGCAGAGCTCCCACGAGGAATCGGACGCCGAGGCGCGCGTCAAGGACGGGCTCTACAGTCTCGCCATCGAAATGAACGGGGCCAAGCAGGGGCGGGCGACCGGCATCGCGGTCCTGCAGGGCGGGCGCATCCTGGGCGGCGACAGCTTCTTCTATTACACCGGATCCTATTCGTTCAGTCGCGGCAAGTGGCGCGGCGAGATGATTGTGCACCAGCACACGGAAGCGCCGGGACTGATCCTGGTTTTCGGTGGCCGCGAGGTGACCTGCGGCTTTACCGGGACTTACTCGTCCGGCCGCGCCGATATCGACGGCACCGCGCTGGTCGGCCAGACCAGCGTTTCCTTTCATTCCGTGTTGACGCTGAAGGTGCCGCTTGAGTGAGCGAAGCGGTACCGCCGCGTCAATGCGTCTGCCGGGGCGCCAATCCGACGATGTCAGCCCGGCGTTTGCATCGGTCGACTCGTCCCTTCCGCGATGGTAACGAAATTTCGGTTCTCGCCTCCAGGGTCAACCTGAACCTCCAAGGCAAGCCTTAGAGGCAACAAGAAAGCGCCGCGTCCCGATACGCGGATCAAACAGGGAGAGACGCATGGCCAAGGCACCGCCTTCCGCCAAACGCGACCGCATCAAGGGATTTACACCCGCGCTGGTCGACTACACCAACGACGTCGTCTACGGCGACCTGTGGGAGCGCAAGGGCCTCTCCAAACGCGACCGCAGCCTCATCACGGTGGCGGCGCTGGTCGCGACCTACAGGCCGGAGCAACTCGTCTCACATCTGTCGCGCGCGATCGACAATGGTGTCACCCAGGAAGAGATCACCGAAGTCATCACCCACATGGCGTTCTATGCCGGCTGGCCCGCCGCGATGTCGGCCGCGCAAACTGCTTACACGGTGCTGGTCGAAGGCAACAAGGGAGGTTGACGGTGGCAAATGAGGTCGTGGTCGGGTTCATCGGGCTCGGCACCATGGGTGGCAAGATGGCCACCAACATCCAGAAGGCCGGCTACAAGGTCGTGGTGCATGATTTGCACCGTCAGGCCGCGAGCCATCATTTGCAGGCTGGCGCGGAATGGGCGGATACGCCGCGCGCGCTGGCGGAACGATCCGACGTGATCTTCACCTCGCTGCCCGAGCCGGCCGATGTCGAGCGCGTCGCGCTCGGCGCCGACGGCCTGATCGAGGGCGTGCGCAAGGGCGCGGCCTATTTCGACCTGTCGACGAACGCGCAAGCCGTGGTGAAGAAGGTCCATGCGGCCTTCGCCGCGAAAGGCGCGCACATGCTCGATGCGCCCGTGAGCGGCGGGCCGTCCGGAGCGGCCTCGCGCAAGATGGCGATCTGGGTTGGCGGCGAGAAGGCCGCCTTCGAGAAGCACAAGGCCGTGCTCGACGCGATGGGCGATCGCCCGGCCTATATTGGGTCGATCGGCACCGCCACCGTCGCCAAGCTCGTCCACAACATGTCGAGCTATGCGATCACCTGCGCGTTGGCCGAGACCTTCACCATGGCCGTGAAGGCCGGCATGGACCCTGTCGTGGTGTACGAAGCCGTGCGCCAGGGCGTTTCCGGCCGCCGTCTGACCTTCGACGGGCTGCTCGAGCAGTTCCTGCCTGGAAAATATGACCCGCCGGCCTTTGCGCTCAAGCTCGCCACCAAGGATGTCGCGCTTGCAACCGCATTGGGGCGCGAACTCGGCGTGCCCATGCGGATGTGCAATCTCGCGCATGCGGAGATGGTGGAGGCCTGCAATCGCGGTTGGGAAGGGCGCGACTCGCGCGTCGTGATGGTGCTGCAGCAGGAGCGCGCCGGTGTCACGATCGCGGCCGATCCGGAGCGCGTGAAGCAGGCGGCGGAGCGCGCGAAGTCAGGCTAACGCGCCACCCGCCGCCCCCGGTCACTCCAGTTTCGCGGTGCGGCGCTGGACGAACGGCGGCAGGAGGCCCATCGCCGCGGCCGTCTTCTTCTTTCCGTCAGACTGCGTGGCCCTGGTGCGCCTGATCTTCTCGATCCGCTTGGCGTGCGCGATATCGGCAAAGGCGCGCTCGAATTTCTGCATGCGATAGAGCACGATGCCGCGGTCGACATAGGCGGCCGAGAATTTCGGGTCGAGCTGGATGGCGCGGTCGAATTCGGCCACGGCGCCATCGAGGTCGCCGCTGCGATAGGCAAAGATGCCGCGCTCGCGGAAGACCTTGGCGTCGCCGGGGGCGATCTCGAGCGGCGAGCCGACATTGGTCCGCGGCGCGCTATCGGGATCGGCCTGCGGCGAGGCCGCATCCGCCAGAACACTTGCCGCGTCGGTCTTCCCTGGCTTGTCGGAGGCCGGCGGCTCGACCGAGGTGGCTTGTGCCCTGGTCTCCCCCGTCCTGGTCTCCCCCGCCTTGGTCTCCGCCACCTTGGTCTCGGCGGCGTTGACCTCTGCCGGCGAGGCTTCCGCCCTTGCGTCGGAAGCGACGGCCTGCTGCAGCCTGGCGTCTGCCGGCGCCGGCGTGTACCCGGCGAAATCTCCGGGACTGGCCGTTGCGATGGCTGCGATCTGTTTCAGCCGTCCGGAAATCTCCGGCATGTTCTGATGGGTGAAATAACCGCCGACCCCGCCGGCGGCGACGATGACGAGCACCAGCGCAGCGGTGGCGATATTGTACATCGTCCTGGCCGTAGCCTGGCGGTTCTGCTCCTGCTGGGCAAGGTCGAGCAAATGGTCATAGGCCGCGCGCTGCTCCTCGTCGCCGAGGATCTCGTTGGCGCGCAGAATCTCCCTGAACCTCTCTCCAGCGTCGGGATCGCCTGGATTTAGATCAGGATGTGCTCCTTTGACGGCGCGCCGAAAGGCGGCCCGGAGCTCCTCCGCGTCGTCGCGCGCCAGCGCGCCGAGCAAATCGTACAGCGTGTGCATAGTCGAACTCGAGCTACACTTACCCTTACACTCTCCCCAAATCGCCGCCACGAATTGAGCCGGGAGAACCCTTGCGCTGATGCCTGTGGATAGTCCCGTTGCACGACGGCAAAAAAATGACTGAATTGTGCACGCCAACGGTCACGACTCGGACGCGAGCGACCGGAACTGGGATTAATGCGCACAGTTGGGCGGATTCAGCACCTGCTGGCGGCCTGCAACAGGCTAAGCCGCTCGCGGATGTTCTTTTCGGCCTGCTGATAGCACTTCCGCTCATATTCGAGCTTGAGCCGCGCCCACCGATCCGGGTCGAGGGTCTTCAACTCAAGCCGGCCGAACGCACAGTCGGGTGCGGCTGGCGGTGTCAGCAGGGCGGGATCGGGCCGGCAAACGGGGGGTTGCTGCATGGCGGCGACCTGTGCCGTTTCGGGGGAGGGGCCGGGCGCGCAGGCTGAAAGCGAAGCCGGCGCCGCCAAGGCGACCGCAAGGCGGCGCGCGATCCGCGAGGCTTTGCCAACACTGCCTGTCATCGCCTTGGTCGGGCCTCGAACATGGAGCGCCATCGGTCGCGGGATGCAGCCGAGGCGCTTGGGCCGCCGACCAAGCGCGGCCAAAATGAACAAAAACCCTGAATTATTTTTTAAGAATTAAGGTTAACGAAGCCTTGCCCGGCCGCCCTCCGGGGGATCCTCCGCTCACTTCCATTTGCAGAGCGCCTTCAGTCGCTCGGCTGTCGCCTTGAAGGCGGGCATCATCTGCTCGTCGATCGTGGCTTCGAAACGGTCCTCGCATTGGGCGGTGCGCGTGAGTTTGCCCGGCGACTGACGCAGCGCAGGTTCAGCGCGCTACGCATGAACCGCCGAAGTGCTATCGCGGCCGTTGGCGCGCTGGCGCGGCCCGTGCGTCTGCCGAAGCTCTGCTCGTTCGACGCCGGCGCACGCGTCGCGCGAGACGCTTTGTGCGCTATCGCACATTGCCGGGCCGCTCTCTCCCGACGCAAACCATTGTGACAGCGCGCACATACTCCTCGCACGATCGCACGTAGGGTTCGCGGCATCCCAGACGTCCTGCCCCAACCCCCAACTGGGATCCAAACGAAGGAGCATTGCGATGAAGAAATTTATTATGACGATTGCCACTGTTGCTGCGCTGGCGGCTACCGCCGTCGCTCCCGCTGAAGCCCACGGCTTCGGTGGTTTCGGTCATGGCGGTTTCCGCCACGGCGGTTTCGGCCATGGCGGTTTCGGTCGCCACTTCGGCGGCGGTCTCGGCGCCCTCGGCGCGGTTGCCGCTGTCGGTCTCGCTGCCGGCGCGATTGCCTCGGCCACCGATGACGATTGCTGCTACGGCGGCTACGGCTACCGTCCGTTCTTCCACCGTCACCGCTTCGGCTGGTAATCGCGTTGAGCGGTAAAACCGAGGGCCCGCGGCGCTCCCGCCGCGGGCTTTCGTATGTCCTGACGTCGCGCGCGCTGCTTGCGGCGCCCCACGGCTGCCCGCTATATCAGCGCGGTCATGTCCGATTTCCACGGCGTCTTCCCCTATCTCGTTTCGCCCATCGATCCCTCCGGCCACATCCGTGAGACCGTGCTGGCGCGGCTCTGCGATGATCTGATCGCATCCGGCGTACACGGGCTGACGCCGCTCGGCTCGACCGGCGAATTCGCCTACCTCGATGCCGAACAGCGTATGTCGGTCGTGCGCACCACGATTGAGACCGCAGCCGGCCGCGTGCCGGTGATCGCTGGCGTGGTCTCGACCTCGACGGCGGACGCGGTGGCGCAGGCGCGGGCTTACGAGAAACTCGGCGCCGACGGCATCCTGGCGATCCTCGAGGCTTATTTCCCGTTATCGGACGCGCAGGTCGAAAGTTATTTCCGCGCGATTGCCGATGCGGTCGGCATTCCCGTCGTCATCTACACCAATCCGCAATTCCAGCGGTCCGATCTGACGCTCGACGTCATCCAGCGGCTCGCCGTGCATCCGCGCATCGGCTACATCAAGGACGCCTCCACCAACACCGGCCGGCTGCTGTCGATCATGAATTGCTGCGGCGATGGCATCCAGGTCTTTTCAGCGTCGGCCCATATTCCGGCGGCGGTGATGCTGATCGGCGGCGTGGGTTGGATGGCCGGACCCGCTTGCATCATCCCGAGGCAAAGCGTTGCGCTTTACAATCTCTGCCGGCGCCAGCGTTGGGACGAGGCGATGGCGCTCCAACGGAAGCTCTGGCGCATCAACGAGGCCTTTGCCCGCTTCAACCTCGCCGCCTGCATCAAGGCGGGGCTTTCGATCCAGGGCTACGACGTCGGCGATCCCGTGCCGCCGCAAGCCGCGCTCACGGCCGAGCAGCGCAAGGCGCTCGAGACGGCGCTGGCGGATGTCGTCTAGTGGCACGTAGCCTGCACAATCCTCCGTTGTCATTCCGAGGCGCCGCGTAGCGGCGAGCCCGGAATCCATACTCACGATGGTGGTTATGGATTCCGGGCCTGCGCCTTCGGCGCATCCCGGAATGACGAGTGAGGTTGTTTCGCTCGGAAAACCCGCTAAAACCCGCCCGAATTCGTTCAAGAAACTCGAAGGACAAACTAATGAATATTCTTCCCGGCAATATGCGTTTTGGTGCGGGACAGAAGGTCAAGCGTCTGGAAGACCAGCGGCTGCTGACCGGGAAGGGGCAGTTCATCGACGACAGGCCGGAGGACGGCGCATTGTGGCTGCATGTGCTGCGCTCACCGAGCGCATGCGAAGATCACGTCGATCGACACGGCGGCCGCGGCTGCGATGCTGGGAGTCGAGGCGGTCTTCACCGGCGCCGACCTGATCAAGGACGATATCGGTACGCTGCCGACGCTCGCGATCTTCAAGCGGCCGGATGGCTCGCCGATGACGGTGCCGCCGCGCCGGTTGCTCGCCCATGAGATCGTGCGCTTCGCGGGCGAACCGGTTGCGGCTGTCGTGGCGTGTTCGCGCGTTCTGGCGCAGAACGCGGCCGAGGCGATCGAGATCGATTACGAGGTGCTGCCGTCGGTGGTCGATCCCCTGGAGGCGATCAAGCCCGGCGCGCCCGTCGTGTGGCCCGATGCGCCCGACAATGTCGTTGCCGCCACGAGCTATGGCGACGCCGCCAAGGTTGAGGGAGCGTTTGCAAGGGCGGCGCACAGGGTCAAGCTCGACCTCGTCAGCCAGCGCCTCATTCCGTCCGCCATGGAGCCGCGCTCGACGATCGCGGAAGTCGAAGCGAAGACCGGCAGGCTTCTTCTGCATGTGCAGTCGCAGACGCCGGGTTCGACCCGCGACCTGCTCGCGGAATCGATCCTGAAGCGGCCAAAGGAGAGCGTGCGCGTGCTGGTCGGCGATATCGGCGGCGGTTTCGGCCAGAAGACCAGCCTTTATCCCGAGGACGGCATCGTCGCCTATGCCGCGACGAAAGTCGGCAAGAAGATCCGCTGGCGCGGCGACCGCACCGACGAATTCGTCGGCGGCACCCATGGCCGTGACCTGACGTCGACCGGCGAGTTCGCGCTCGACGAGAAGGGCCGCGTGCTGGCCTATCGCGTGCGCTCGGTCGGCGGCACCGGCGCCTATTCGTCCGGCGCCGGCAACATCATTCCGCTGGTGCTCGGGCCATTCGTGCAGACCGGCGTCTACGACCTGTCGCTGGTGCATTTCGAGGTGAAGTCGGTGATGACCCATACGGCGCCGGTCGGCGCCTATCGCGGCGCGGGCCGGCCCGAGGCCGTGTTCATCGTGGAGCGGCTGATGGACGCCGCCGCGCGCCAGATCGGCATGGATCCGCGCGCGATACGCAAGGCGAACTACATCAAGCCGGCGCAGTTTCCCTATACCAACGCCGTCGGCCAGGTCTACGACTTCGGCGCCTTCGCGCACATGCTCGAGCGCGCCTCCAAGCTTGCGGACTGGGACGGCTTCAACGCGCGCAAGCGCGCGGCGAAGAAGAAGGGCCTGCTCTATGGCCGCGGGCTCACCAGTTATATCGAGTGGACCGGCGGCCGCGCGCATAATGAGAAGGTCTCGTTGCACGCGACCCGCGAAGGCCGCGTCATCCTGCATTCCGGCACCATGGCGATGGGGCAGGGCTTGCAGACCACCTACACGCAGATGGTCGCGGACAATCTCGGCATTCCCATGCACCGCATCGACGTGGTGCAGGGCGACACCGATTTAGCGACCGGCTTCGGCAGCGTCGGCTCGCGCTCGCTGTTCGTGGGCGGCACGGCGGTCGCGGTGTCCACCAACGATCTCATCAACAAGGCGCGCGAGAGGGCGTCCCAGCTGCTCGAGACCTCCGTCGAGGATATCGAATATCGCGAGGGTGTCCTCACCGTGGTCGGCACCGACCGGCGCATCAGCCTGTTCGAGATTGCTGACAGGGAGAACGGCGCGCGGCTGTCGGTCGACAGCGAAGGCGAGGTCGATGGCCCGAGCTGGCCGAACGGCACGCATATCTGCGAGGTCGAGATCGATCCCGACACCGGCGTCACGCGCGTGGTGCGTTACACCACCGTCGACGACGTCGGCGTCGCCGTCAATCCGATGCTGGTGACCGGCCAGGTGCATGGCGGCGTCGCGCAGGGTATTGGACAAGCCCTTTATGAGGGCGTGGCCTACGACGCCGAGGGGCAGTTGATCACGGCAACGTATCAGGATTACTGCATCCCGCGCGCGGACGACGTTCCGCAGATCGAGGTGACGCTGGATGGCTCTGCGCCGTGCCGGACCAACCCGCTCGGCGCCAAGGGCTGCGGCGAGTCCGGCGCGATCGGCGGCCCGCCCTGCATCGTCAACGGCGTGATGGACGCGCTCGCCGAGTTCGGCATCACCCAGCTTCCGACGCCGCTGACCCCGCAAAAGGTCTGGAAGGCGCTTCGGGAGGCGAGGGGGCGGGCGGGGTAAAAAACTCTGTCGTCCCGGGGGCGCGCGAAACGCGAACCCGGGACCCATAACCACAGGCCTGCATTGTTGAGAGAGGTTGGAGCCACAGCGAGCTTAACAATGTCTCCCTGTGGTTATGGGTCCCCGCCTACGCGGGGACGACACCTTTCGTGTGGCAATACCTACAACCCCAGCATCAGCTTCGCGATGATCTCGCGCTGGATCTCGGACGAGCCGCCGAAGATGGTGTAGGCGCGGCCGTTGAGATATTCCGGCATCACGGTCAGCATGTCCTCCGGAATTGCCGGCTCGTGGTTGAGGCGGTAGAACGGCCTCCCCGGCTCGACCGCGAGTGCGTCATGGCCGATCACGTCGGCCGCAAGCCGCGTCACCGCCTGTCTTATTTCGCTGTTGCGCAGCTTGAGGACAGATGACACCGCGCCCGGATTTTGTCCGGTCTGCAATGCCGAGAGCACGCGCAGCTCCGTCATCTCCAGCGCGTCGATATCGACCTCGATCTCGCTCATGCGAACGGCGATATCGGGGTTGTCGATGGCGCGGCCGGTGAGTTCGGATTGCGCGAGGTCGGAGATCGAGCTCAGCGCCTCGCGCAGCTTGGCCGAAGCGATGCCCGCGCCGCGTTCGAACTCCAGCAGGTATTTGCCATAGGTCCAACCCTTGCCTTCCTCGCCGACGCGATTGGCCACAGGCACGCGAACGTCGTCGAAGAACACCTGGTTGACCTCGTGGTCGCCGCCGATGGTCAGGATCGGCCGCGTGGTGATGCCCGGCGTCTTCATGTCGATCAGGATGAAGCTGATGCCGGCCTGCTGGCGCTCGGTCTCGTTGGTGCGCACCAGCGCGAACATGCGGTTGGCATGGTGCGCGTGCGTGGTCCAGATCTTGGTGCCGTTGATGATGTAATCGTCGCCGTCGCGCACCGCACGCGTCTTCAGCGATGCGAGGTCGGAGCCCGAGCCCGGCTCGGAATAGCCCTGGCACCAGTAATCCTCGCCGGAGAGAATGCGCGGCAGGTAGAAATCCTTCTGCTCCCTGGTGCCGAAACCGATGATGACGGGGCCGACCATCTTCACGCCCATCACATTAACATTAGGCGCGCCAGCCCGCGCGCTCTCGGCCTCGAAGATCCAGCGCTGCGCCGGCGTCCAGTCGGGCCCGCCATACTCCACCGGCCAGCCCGGCGCGCCCCAGCCTTTCTTATGGAGCGTGCGCTGCCAGGCCATGCCGATATCGGGATCGGAAAACACCGAGGGCGTCAGCGCGGTGGCGCGCTTCATTTCCGGCGTGAGATTGGCGGCGATGAAATCGCGCACGTCCTGTTCGAAGGCGCGCTCTTCCGCGCTGAAGCTGAGATCCATGCTGTCCTCCCCTTAGGCTGAGGTGCGTCCGCTCAAGGCGGCATGGCGGCGATAGTGATGAGCGCTGCCGCCGAATATTGTGTCGAAGGCAACGAGCCGCTTGAAATAGGCGCCGATGTCGAGTTCCTCGGTGACGCCCATTCCGCCATGGAGCTGCACCGACTGCTCGGCGACAAAGCGCGCGCATTTGCCGATCTTGGCCTTGGCGGCCGACGCGGCGCGGCTGCGCGCCGTTGGCTCGGCATCGAGCATGAGCGAGGCGCGCAGCGCCATCGAGCGTGCCTCGTCGGTCTGCATTGCCATGTCGGCGAGGCGATGCTTGATGACCTGGTTGGCGGCGAGCGGACGGCCGAACTGCTTTCGTATCCTGGTATATTCGAGCGTGGAGTCGAGCAGGGTCTGCATGATGCCGACGGCTTCCGCGCCGAGCGCCGCCATGGCGCGGTCGACTGCCTCTTCAATGGCTTCGAGCGTGTCGCTGCCGTCGCCGAGCAAGGCATCGGCGTCGAGATGAACGTCTTTTAGTTCAAGATGGCAGCCGCGGCCGCCGCCGAGCCGGTGAAAATCCTGCAGCGCAACGCCGGCCGCATCCGGCGGCACAAGGAACAGGCAGAGAGGACTTGCGCCATCACTGTTGCCGGCGACGCGCGCCGAGACGATGAGCCGCGCCGCCGAACCGCCGTCGATCACGGCGATCTTGGCGCCGTCGAGCCGCCAGCCGTCCGGAAGCTTCCTTGCGGATGTCTCGACATGCGCAAGATCGAAACGCGCGGCGCGTTCGGAATGTGCGAAGGCCAGCGTGAGCGAACCGTCGGCGATGGCGGCCAGCAAGGATTGCTTTTGCGCCTCGCTGGCGCAGCGTTCGATCAGCGTCGCGCCGATCACAACGGTCGAGAGATAGGGTTCACAGATGAGCCCGCGCCCGAACGCCTCCATCAGGATCGAGGTTTCGATCGCGCTGCCGCCTAGCCCGCCATGGCTTTCCGCGATCGGCAGCGCGAGCCAGCCGAGCTCGGCAAACTGCTTCCAGATCTCGCGGCTGTAGCCGAGCGGGTCGCCCGCCATGCGGCGGCGATGATCGGCGGTGAAGACCTCCGCCACAAAGCGTTCGGCGCTTTCTCGCAGGAGCCGCTGTTCGTCGCTGAGGGTGAGATCCATCTTTAGGGCTTCGCTGCGATTGGCTTGCGGACGGAGGGATGCAGACCGGCCGGATCGACCACCATCCCGAATTCCTGCAGATTATGCGCGTGGCAGAGCTGATGCAGCGCAAAGGCCTGCTCGATCGCGGCGGGCTGCCCCATCACGTCCACCGAGCGGTTTACGGCCTCCTTGGTGAGCTTGAGCGCAAAGGACGGCTTCGCAGCGATCTTCTTCGCCAGCGCCATCACAAAGGATGACAGTTCTCCGCGCGGCACGACGTGATTCACCATGCCGAGCCGGTGGGCTTCCGCGGCACTCCAGCTGTCCGCGGTGAACAGCATTTCCTTGGCCTTGCGCGGGCCCAATTCCCAGGGATGCACGAACCATTCGACGCCGCAGACGCCCATGGTCACGACGGGATCGCAGAACTCGGCGTCGTCGCTGGCGACGATGAGGTCGCAGGCCCAGGCCAGCATCAGCCCGCCGGCAATGCATTTGCCATGCACTTCGGCGATCGTGGGTTTGGCGAGGTTGCGCCAGCGCCGCGTGATCTGCAGGTAGATTTCCTGCTCGCGCGCGAAGCGGCCATGCGCGTTGGGTTCGGCAAAGCCGCCCCAGTTTCCGACCGGCGGGAAATCGGCGCCGGCCTGGTTCTTGCCGCCGGGACGCAGGTCGTGGCCCGCCGAAAAATGCGGTCCGGAACCCGCGAGGATGATGACCTTGATCGCGTCGTCCTGCACAGCGTGGTCGAACGCGGCGTTGAGGTCGTAGGTCATCTGCAGGTTCTGCGCATTGCGCGCCTCGGGCCGGTTCATCACGATTCGCGTGATCGCGTGATCCGGCTGTTCCACCTTGATGGTTTCGAAATTATCCATTGTTTTCATGGGCGTTCCCTGCCGGCGCCAGGCCCCGGTTGAACCATGATGGGCCGGTCGGCGACTGATGTGCAATAGCCAGCCCTCAAAAATGGTATGTCGCAGCTGCGTGCTGGATTACTGGTATTGGTAATCCCTCGGCGGAAATTCCACCTGGAGAAGTATGATGCGCAAATTCCTGACCATGGTTGCGGCGCTGGCGACGCTGAGCCTCACCAATTGCGGCTACAATGCCATCCAGACCAACGACGAACAGGTCAAGGCGAACTGGTCCGAGGTGGTCAACCAGTATCAGCGCCGCGCCGATCTGGTGCCGAACCTCGTCAACTCGGTGAAGGGCTTCGCGCAGCAGGAACAATCCGTGCTGATCGGCGTCACCCAGGCCCGCGCCAAGGTCGGCAGCATCCAGGCGACGCCGGAAGTGTTGAACGATCCGGCCGCGTTCCAGAAATTCACCCAGGCGCAAGGCGAACTGACGAGCGCGCTGCAAAGGCTGCTGGTCGTGACCGAGAACTACCCGCAGCTCAAATCGGACGCGCTGTTCCACGACCTGATGTCCCAGCTCGAGGGCACCGAGAACCGCATCACGGTGGCGCGCAACCGTTACATCAAATCGGTGCAGGACTATAACGTCGGCATCCGCACCTTCCCGAACAATCTCACCGCGATGGCATTCGGCTACAAGGAGAAGCCGAATTTCCAGGTCGAGAACGAGAAGGAAATATCGAGCGCGCCCAAGGTCGACTTCAACCTGGGTCCGCCGCAGGCGGCGCCGCAGAAATAATCGGGAGTTCCGTGTCGTGCCTGTGATCTCGCGCGCGAAGGCGTTGCTGCTTGCGCTGTTCTTGTGCTGGACACAGGCCGCCTTTGCGGAGGTTGCGGTTCCGCCGCTCG
The DNA here is from genome assembly GCA_963696255.1 of uncultured Alphaproteobacteria bacterium. Classification (GTDB taxonomy): domain Bacteria; phylum Pseudomonadota; class Alphaproteobacteria; order Rhizobiales; family Xanthobacteraceae; genus Bradyrhizobium. Next base: position 52,683 of record CAVOJN010000007.1, on the reverse strand, counting down.
TTGGCCGCGTCGTCGACACGACCAACACCCTGGACAGCAGCCATGTCGAAACCTTGAATCGGCAGATCCGCGACTTCGAGCGACGCAAGGGCAGCCAGATTGCGGTCCTGATCGTGCCGACGACCCAGCCGGAGACGATCGAGCAGTATTCGATCCGCGCCGCCGAGACCTGGAAGATCGGCCGCAAGAAGATCGATGACGGTGCGCTGCTTGTCGTCGCCAAGAACGACCGCAAGCTGCGCATCGAAGTGGGTTATGGCCTCGAAGGCGCGCTCACCGATGTCACCGCACGTCGAATTATCGACGAGGTCATCGTGCCGCGTTTCAAGACGGGTGATTTCGCCGGCGGCATTGATAACGGCCTCTCGCGCATGATCGGCGTGATCGATGGCGAACGGTTGCCGCCGCCTGCGCCCGAGGTCTCGCACGGGCCGGAGCCCGGCCAGGACACGCTGTCTTCATTCGCGCCCTTCGCCCTCTTCGGCCCGCTATTCGTCGGCGCTTTTCTCCGTGCCCTGCTTGGCAGCCTGCTCGGCGCAGCCGTGACCGGCGGCGTGATCGGCGTGATTGCCTGGTTCGTGGTCGGATCACTGGGCGCAGCGGCCGCCTTCGGCGCACTTGCCTTTTTCATCGCGCTGATCGCGAACGGCTTCAACAGGGAATGGACATCGGGGCGCGGCGGTTCCAGCAGCTCCTCCAGCGGCTGGTCGGGCGGCGGAGGCGGCTGGAGCAGCGGTTCGAGCTCGAGTTCAAGCGATAGCGATAGTGGCGGCGGAGGCGGCAGTTTCGGCGGCGGCGGCGCCTCGGGGAGCTGGTGATGGCGCTCGCTCCTGTTCGTTCGACGGTTCGCACGGCAATCGGGGCCGCCGTGCTGTTCGCGCTGTTTCTCGGTTGGACACATCAGGCGTGTGCGGACGTCGCGGTGCCGCCGGCGCCGCCCCCAGTAGCGCGCGTCATCGACCTGACGGACACGCTGTCGGGCGAGGACATCGCCACGCAGGCGCGCCGGCTGCACGATTTCCAGCGGCGCAAGGGCAGCCAGATCGCGGTCCTGATCGTGCCGACGACCCAGCCCGAGACCATCGAGCAATATTCGATCCGGGTGGCGGAGACCTGGAAGATCGGCCGCAAGAAGATCGACGACGGCGCGCTGCTGGTGATCGCCAAGAACGACCGCAAGCTGCGAATCGAGGTCGGTTACGGCCTGGAGGGTGCGCTGACGGATGTCACCGCGCGGCGCATCATCGACGAGACCATCGCGCCGCGATTCAAGACCGGCGATTTCTCCGGCGGCGTTGCCGCCGGCATCACGCGCATGATCGGCGTCATCGATGGCGAGCCGCTGCCGGTGCCGAGTCCCGAGGCTTCGCACGAGCCCCATGCCTGGTGGCTGATCTTCTTCAATCCGCTGAACCCGTTCACGCTCATTGCCGTCTTCGGCACCGGCGTGGCCTCCCGCCGCATGCTCGGCCGGCTTGGCGGATCGCTCGCCACCGGCGGCATCTTCGGCGCGGGGGTCTGGTATCTATTGGGATCGCTCGCGGTGGGCGGGCTGGCCGGCGCCATTATCTCCGCGCTGACCTTTTTCGCGGACAGTCTCTCGCCGGCGCGCTGGACGCCTATCCCTCCGAGCCCCTACAGAGGCAGGCGGCACCACGACAGCGGCTGGTCGAGCAGCTGGTCCGGCGGCGGGGGAGGCGGTGGGAGCGGCTGGAGCAGCAGCGATTCGGGCTCGAGTTCGAGCAGCAGCGACTCTGGCGGCAGTTTCGGCGGTGGCGGTGCATCTGGGAGCTGGTAGGCGATGGCGATTGGACGAATCGTGAAACACCTCGTGGAGCATCATTGGCGTGCGCGCGTCGTTTTCACGCCAAGGGTGCTCGCGAATATCGAGGCGGCGACCAGGGCGGGCGAGGCGACGCATTCCGGACAGGTGCGCTTTGTGGTCGAGGGCGCGCTCGACGGCGCGCCGCTGTATCGCAACCAGTCGGCCCGCGACCGCGCGCTCGACATCTTCTCGCATTTGCGGATCTGGGACACCGAGCACAACAACGGCGTGCTGATCTATCTGCTGCTCGCCGACCGCATCGTCGAGATCGTCGCCGACCGCGGCATCGACGCCAGGGTGGGCGATGCGAACTGGGAAAGAATTTGCCGCGACATGGAAACCGAGTTCAAGGCCGGCAAGTTCGAGGCCGGCGTGATCGGAGGCATCGAGGCCGTATCGCGCGAGCTTGCGAAATATTATCCGCCCGGGGCTGCGCATCCCAACGAGCTGCCGGACCAGCCGGTGGTGATGTAGCGAAGTTCACTCTTCGTTAACGCTGTTCCGTGTCCCGCCGGCGTACCGGCCGGACGGACAACCCTTTGGACACTCCGCAACTCTAGGATCTCCGCGAGCACGATTATCCCTCCTCCCGGATCACGCCTCGATGCCCGCCCAGGACGGCTCTGCGGTCCAGACATCCGATCTGCTGCCGGTCGCGCTCGAGCGGACGAACGATGCCGTCGTGATTCTCGATCACGATTTCCGCGTCAGCCATTGCAACGCCGCGGCGGAAGCCCTCTGGGGGCTGGACCGCGCGGAAATCCTTGGACGCCACGCAAGCGCGCTGGGCTTCAAGGATCTGCGGCAGGACGGCAACTCGCAACTCACCATCGAGCGCCTCGACGGCAGCCGCATCCGCGCGGCGCTCTCGCTCTCTCATGCCGGCGCCGACGCCATCGCGATCCTGCGCGACGTCACGCCCGAGCTCGAGCTGCGCGAACGGCTGGCGCTGCATGTTCTGATTGCGGACGGGACCAACCGCGCGGTGATCATCGTCGATCGCAATCTGCGGATCGTTTACGTCAATGCCGTCTTTGCCCGAATGTTCGGCTACACGATCGAGGAGGCGCAGGGGCGGCTCGCCACCGAATTGCTGGCCGGTCCTCACACCGATCGAAACGCATTGAGGCGGCTGCAACGCAGCATCATCACGGGAAGCGAAGGCGATGAAGACATCCTCGTCTGCCGCAAGAGCGGCGAGGAGGTCTGGCTCTCGGCGCGTCCCAAGGCATTCCGCAACGCGCGCGGAAAGCTCAAATACATGGTCGCGTTCCTGACCGACGTCACCGAAACCCAGTTGTGGTCGCTGCAGCAGCTGATCATGACGGCGCTCGCCGACGAGACGCCGATCACGGAAATCGCCGACCGGCTGTGCAGGCGGGTCGAGCAGATCGCGCCCGAGGTCGTGTCCTCGCTGCTGCACGTCGATTCCGAGGGATTGCTTCATCCGCTGGGCGGTCCCAGTCTTCCTGACGATTATTCCAGGGCGCTGGACGGCGTTCCGATTGGCCCCGACGTCGGTTCCTGCGGATCGGCCGCCCACTACGGCAAGCAGATGATGGCGCTCGATCTCGACACCGATCCGCGCTGGCAGCCTTACAAGCAACGGCCGCTCGAGGTCGGTTTGCGGGCCTGCTGGTCGTCTCCGATCAAGTCCAAGGATGGCCGCGTGATCGGAACGTTCGCGTTCTACTTCCGGGAATCCCGTCCGCCCTCACCCTGGCATCAGCGCATCGTTGATGCCTGCGTTCACCTCGGCGCGCTGGCGATCGAGCGCCAGGAAGCTCGCGCCCGGATCGCGCAGCTCGCCTATTACGACACGTTGACCGGCCTGCCGAACCGCGCGCGGTTGCGGCATCTGATCTCCGAGGCGATCGAGGCCTGCCATGACGGAAGGCAGCTTGCGCTGGCGTTTCTCGATCTCGACAATTTCAAGGACGTCAACGACACGCTCGGGCACTCTGCCGGCGACGAGTTGCTGGTCGAATTTTCCCAGCGCCTGCGGACGCAGATCCGGCCGGGCGACATACTCGGCCGTCTTGGCGGCGACGAATTCGTGATCGTGCTGCCCGATCGCGGCGCGGCGGAGGCCTCGCTGGTGGCCTCGCGCATCCTCGAGGTCCTGAACACGCCCCTCAAGATCGGCGCCAAGCTGGTGCCGATGTCCGCGAGCATGGGTATCAGCATCTATCCTGATAACACGACCTACCTCGATACGTTGATACAGCAGGCCGACGCAGCCATGTATCAGGCCAAGCAGGCGGGCCGGTCGACCTATCGCTTCTTCAGCGCCGACATGAACCGGCTTGCCGAACAGCGCCTGGCCCACAGCGCGGCGCTGCGCACCGCGATCGCGAATGGCGGCCTCTCGCTGCATTATCAGCCGCAGATCCGGATAATCGACGGCTCCATCCACGGCGTCGAGGCGCTGGCCCGCTGGCATGATCCTGTGCTCGGCGAGGTGTCGCCGGCCAAGTTCATTCCGCTGGCCGAGGAATGCGGGCTGATCGAACAGATCGGGCTGTGGTCGATTCGCGAGGCCTGCCGGCAAATGTCGCAATGGCGTGACGCCGGCCTGGATATACCCAGCGTATCGGTCAATCTGTCTCCGCTGAACTTCCAGAACGCGAATCTCGTGGCGGCGGTCGCGGAAATCCTCGCCGAGCATCGCCTGCCTGCGCATATGCTCATGCTGGAGGTGACCGAAGGCGTGGTTCTGAACGAGCGCGCCGGCGCCATCGAGACGATGAATGCCATCCGTGACCTTGGCGCGGGATTGTCACTTGACGATTTTGGCACGGGGTATTCGAGCCTCAGCCGCCTGGCGCATCTGCCGATCCGCGAACTGAAGATCGACCGCAGCTTCATGCGGGACCTCGAGAACGACCCGACCGCGCGGGCCATCGCCACCACGGTGGTGCGCGTCGGCCAGAGCCTGCAGTTGACGGTGGTTGCAGAAGGCGTCGAGACCGAAGGGCAGCGAAGCCTGCTGGCCGATCTCGGCTGCGACGTCTTGCAGGGATTCCTGTGTGCCCCCGCCTTGTCGCCCCAGGCGTTCGGGCGCTGGCTGCTGGACCACAGCGCCGATCGGGCGAGCGCGATGTTGCGCAGGGTCGGCCGATCGCTCGCCACCCGGCCGGGCGAGGATGCGCCTGTGAGCGAACTTCCGGCGCGGCGGCAGGCGCTGTAAGCTTCCCCCGGAACAATCCGCATTGGACGGGACTATGTCTGCCATGACGATCTTCCAATGGATCATCGCGGCGCTCTGGCTTGTGTTCATCGCCTACTGGGGCATCTCGGCGCTCAGCGCGAAGCGGAACCTGGGCGTGACGGCCTGGTGGCGGCAAAGCCTGCTGCGCGTCGCCATCGTCGTGTTGATCATTGCCGCGCTTCGCCTCGCAGGTGCGGGTCCGGCCTTGCGCGCCATGCAGGCCTATCAGGCGCACAGCCCGCTGCTCGGCGGCATCGGCGCGGCGCTCGTCCTGCTTGGCGTCGGTCTTGCGATCTTCGCGCGCGTCTATCTCGGCCGGAACTGGGGGATGCCGATGTCGCGGAAAGCAGAGCCGGAACTCGTCACGGGAGGTCCCTACGCCTTTGTCCGCCATCCGATCTACACCGGCATCATGCTTGCGATGCTGGGGTCGGCCATCGGCCTGACCATCATCTGGGTCCTGCCGCTCGTCCTCTTCGTTCCCTATTTTCTTTACAGCGCCAGGTGCGAGGAAGAACTGATGCGCGAGCAGTTTCCGGAGCAGTATCCGGATTATATGCAGCGGACGAAGATGATCGTGCCGTTCGTGCTGTGAGCGACGGCACCTCGTCAGGTGCCTCGTACCCGCCCTCGCGTCAATTCGCCACAGATGAAATCGCAAGGCGCGGGCTATCGAGGAGGCTGGCGCGACCGCGGTCGCCGAGGTTTGCTTTTCACATTTCGAAACCGCGCAGTTGATGCAAGAGAGCTGGATGCCGGCCCGAGTCCTGCAAAGGGAATGGTTGCTGCCTTACCTGTCAGCACACGCGCCGAAATGGACGGGCGCCATCCTGTATGTGGCGGCCTATGTCGTGCTCGAATGGGCGAGCTTCATTCACGTTCACAAAGGCCTGCCGATCACGCCGTGGGATCCGGGTCTTGGCGTCGCTTTCGCGCTGATGATCCGTGGCGGCCCGCGGAACGGATTTCTCCTTTTTGCGGGCATGGTGATCGCCGAGGCCCTGGTTCTGCAAAACGACGTGGACTGGCCGACCGACGTGGGAGTGGCCGCCATCACGGCGACGAGCTACGCATCTGTGGCCGCGCTGGTGCAACGGCATTTCCGGATCGATCCCGATCTCACCCATCTACGCGATGTCCTCATGCTGCTCGCGGCTGGGTTGGCCGGGGCTGTGCTCAACACGATTGCGCTGAGCGCGTTCCTGCTCGCCGTCGGCCAGTTCAACATCGATGATGTCCTGCAGGTCGGCCGCCCGCTTCTGATCGGCGACACGATCGGCATTGCCGTGGTCACGCCGCTGCTGCTGCGGTTCCGCGTCCGGGAGCGGTTCGAACCACATCGCCTGGTCTCACCTGCTCCGGAAATCTCGCTCTATCTCCTGCTCATCGGCCTTGCGCTCTGGCTGATTATCGGCAGCGAGGAGCCGAATGGTTTCAGATTGTTCTACCTGCTGTTCGTTCCGGTTGTGATCGCCGGCGTCCGCCACGGGCTCGATGGCGCGTGCTTCAGCCTGGCCGTGACCCAGTTCAGCCTGATCGCCTTCCTGCACTTCTCCGGATACGATGCGGGAAAATTCACCGAGTTCCAGACCTTGCTGCTGGTGCTGACGGTGACCGGGCTCATTGTCGGCGTCGTCGTCAGCGAACGCAGGAACTCTGACCGTATCGCAGCCGATGCCAAGGCGCGTCTTGCCGAACGGCAGGCGGAAGCAGCGCAGGTCGCACGCGTGAACCTGGTGAGCGGAATGGCCTCGGCGCTTGCTCACGAGATCAATCAACCCATGACCGCCGCACGCGCGCTCGGACGATCAGCGCAACTTCTCTTGCGTTCTCCTGACAATGATCTGTCCCGGGCCGACAACAATCTGACGACCATGCTGACGCATATCGACCATGCCGGCGAGATCCTGCGCCGCATGCGGGACTTTATCCGTCGCGGGCATCCCCATGTCAGCACGATCGATACACGGGGCTTGCTCGAGGACGCGATGACCCTGGCCCGGGCGGAGGCATCCGCAAGAGGTGTTCGCGTGGACCTCGATGTGACGGCCGACTTGCCGGATTTGCACGGTGATCGGGTCCAACTGGAACAGGTCGTGCTCAATCTCGTGCACAACGCCGTCGACGCCATTGCAGCAGCGGGTCAATCGCAAGGTCACGTTCATGTAGCGGCGCACCGTTGCGCGGCGCCGCCGCGTATCGAGATCAGCGTTCTGGACAACGGGCCCGGCATCGAGCGCGAACTGGCAGGCCGCCTGTTCGATCCTCTGACAACGACGAAGCAGGATGGTCTGGGACTTGGGCTGTCCATCTGTGCGTCCATCGTGGAAGCGCATGGCGGGCGCGTGTGGCTGCAATCCGGTGAGCCCGGCGCAACGGAGTTCCGGTTTTCCGTGCCTCTCGATCCGTCGCGGGAGCGCTGACCGTGGCCACTCCGACGATCTTCCTGATCGACGACCATGCATCCGTACGGGACGCGCTCGGCGAAATGCTTGGCGTCCTCGGATATCAGGTCAAGGCGTATGAGTTGGCCGATTCGTTCCTGGCGAAAATCGATGAGCGGCAACCAGGTTGCATCGTCGCCGATGTGAGGATGCCCGGCACCGACGGCATCGGTCTGGTGCACGAGCTGGCCCGGCGCGCCATCGCGCTGCCGGTGGTGCTCATCTCGGGCCATGCCGACGTCCCCATGGCGGTGGCTGCCATCAAATCCGGAGCGCAGGACTTCATCGAAAAGCCGGTTGACGACCGGCAGCTGGTTGCGGCGATCAATCGCGCGCTGGCCCGCAGCTTCGAACATCTGGATTCGCAAAGGGCGCACAGCGTGCTCGACGCCCGATTTGCCCGATTGACGCCGCGCCAGATCGAGATCCTCGATCTGGTGGCTGATGGCTTCACCAGCCAGGCCATCGCGACCAGGCTGAACATCAGCGTGCGGACGGTCGATAGCTACCGGGCCGAGGTCATGGAGAAGATGCAGGCCGATAGCGTCGCCAGCCTGGTGCGGCAGGCGATCCGGCTTGGGCCGGATAGCACCGTAGAACTACCACCCGATCCCTACGAATACCCAAGGCGAACGGCGCTCCTATCCTGAGCGGGGAAGGGCGCGCGATGCGGGATGGGTTCGGCGTCCTGTCATGCGCGCAGTCCTGCGCGGCAAGGATGGAGCGTCGGAATGACATTCAGGAAAGTGGAAGACGGGCCTGAGCGCAGGTTCGCGATCGGGGTCCCGCCTCAGCTTCACGGTCCGATCGGCATGATGGCGATCACCGTGGGACCGGCCTTCCTGCTTTTCCTGCTGATCCCCGCGCAACTCGTCCCGCCGGTGCTCAGCATCCTGTCGTTCGTGATCGCGTCCGCCGTTGCCATCTGCGCACTCCTCACAAGGGCAAACGGCTCGGCGATCTGGACGATCGCCAGTGTCTTCACGTTCACCTGGATCATTGCCGGCTTGATGAGCAATCCGAAACACGTGCTCGACTGGTTCGATCACGTTTCGATGGTGCCCTGACGTCATCATGGAATTTTTCACGCCTGCTGCCATCGCCGCGCTCTTCCAGGTCGTGATGATCGACCTCGCTCTGGCCGGCGACAACGCCATCGTGGTCGGGATGGCCGCGGCCGGATTGCCGGAGCATCAGCGCACGCGAGCGATTGTGCTCGGCATGGCGGGCGCGACGGCCCTGCTTGTTACATTCGCCTGCATCACCACCCAGCTCCTGAAGCTGGTCGGCTTGCTGTTTGCCGGCGGGGTTCTGCTGCTCTGGGTGTGCTGGAAAATGTGGCGCGAGCTTCGCACGACCGCCGGCCAGCACGAGGACGAGGAGGCGTTGAGCGGAATCCAGGTCAATGCTGACGGCACTGCCGCGGGCTACGCGCCCCGCAAGACGCTGGCCCAGGCAGCGGGACAGATCATCATCGCCGATCTCTCGATGTCGCTCGATAACGTTCTGGCTGTGGCGGGCGCCGCACGCGAGCATCCGGGTGTCCTGATTTTCGGCCTCAGCCTGTCGATCCTCCTGATGGGCGTCGCCGCCAGATTCATTGCCGGCCTGCTGCATCGATACCGGTGGATCGGCTACATCGGCCTGGCCGTGATCCTCTATGTCGCGTTGGGAATGGTGTTTCGCGGCGCGCAGGAATTGACGCCGGTCGTCACCGCTCTCGCGGGCTTTGGCTAGGGTGTCGATCAGGCTCTTGGCTTGGATCTTGGTTGGGTCTCGGCCAGACCGGCTATTCGATGAGATCGTCGGCATTGGTGAGCAGCGCAGCAGGCACTGCAAGGCCGATGGCCTTCGCGGTCCTCAGATTGACGATGAGCTGAAATCTGGTGGGAAACTCGACCGGCAGATCTGCCGGCTTCGTGCCCTTGAGAATCTTGTCGGCCAGCGCGGCCGCGCGTTTGTACATGTCGATGGGGTTCGGCTCGTACCCCATGAGTTCCTCCAGCTTCAACCCCGCGCCTTTGTCCAAACATGGTGGGCAGACGATGACTTGTCGCGAACTCGGTGATCTGGCGGTAGATGATCGGAAAGGTGGGATCGGGCGGGACAATCAACCCGTCCAGGCGATCTTGCCCGATCAAGCCAAGCACTGCATCGATCTCATCGATGGATCGCAGTTCGAATGGAGAGACCGAGGCGCCTACGGCTTGCGCCGTCCCGCGGACTTGCGTCAACACGGCAGGATGATTGGGATGCCTGGGATCGATCAACACGCCGACCCGGCTCAAATTCGGAAGCATGGCGCGCAGGTATTCCAGATACTTGCTGCTGACTTCGACCGAATCGTTGGAAAGACCGGTTATGTTTCCACCCGGCTGGGAGATGCTTTTTACGAAGCCGCTACCGACCGGGTTGCCGACACCGGTCATGACGATAGGGATGATCCTGGTCGCCGCCTGCGCCGCCTGAACCGCAAATGATGACTCAGCCAGGATGAGATCGACTTTATGCTGCACCAATTCAGCGGCCAGCGCTGGCAAGCGCTCGAGATTTCCATCCGCAACGCGCCGTTCAAAGCGAATATTCTTCCCGTCGATGTAGCCGAGACCGTTCAGTGCCTGCATGAAAGCGTTGAGGTTCTCGTTGTTGCCCGATGATGACGGAGAAAGAATTCCGACGTGCCATACCTTGCTGGTTTGCTGGGCACGGAGCGCAAGCGGCCAGGTTGCCGCCGCACCCAGAAGTGCAAGAAAGCCGCGTCGCCGCATAGACACTCCAATTCTCGGCAACCGTGATCTTAGGATTCAACCGGGCGCGTTGATAGAGGTAAAAGCGGCGGACAAACGCCCTTGAGCGGCGCGGGTAATCGCGCAGGGAATGCCGGATCGTTGTCGAGCCCGGCGATGACCGCGAGCGCTATTTGACAATTGAATTGGAATCGTAGGGTGGGCAAAGCGTGAGCGTGCCCACCATTTTGGAAGTCATTCTTTAGATGGTGGGCACGGCGGAAGCGCCTTTGCCCACCCGGCGTCCGCCGCAAATCACGCCTTCACGCTCGGGCGTGCGCCGACACGCGCCTGCCATGCAACGATGTTTGTGTTGGCGGGGTCGAGCGGCTGGCCGACCTGGTTGCCGAACTCGATCCAGCAAAAGAGCAGGACGTCGGCCAGTGTGAAGCGCTTGCCGCAGATCCATTCGCGGCCGTCGGCCATCTGGCCGTCGAGCCATTTCAGGCGATTGGCGGCGATCATCTTCAAACCGGGCGAGGCCTCCGGCGCCACCGGAATCCGCTTCTCGAAGAATTTCACTGCTTCGCCGAAGCGATAGCCCATGGCGAGCGGCTCGGAGATGTTGAGGTCGATCCGGCGTGTCCACATCCGGCACTCGGCGCGTTCTTCGGCCGTCGCGCCGATCATCGCCGGCGAAGGCTTCTTCTCTTCCAGATATTCGCAAATCGCGGTGATCTCGGAGAGATAGCTGCCGTCATCGAGCTCCAGCGTCGGCATCTGGCCGTGCGGATTGCGCTTCAGATGCGCCTCCTGACGGTTTTCGCCGCCGCGCAGGTCGACCGTCTGTTTCGGCATCTCGATGCCCTTCTCGGCCATGAATATGCGGACAATGCGCGGGTTCGGTCCGACGAAGTTGTAGAGCTTCATGTGGCGTTTCTCCCCATTTGCGATCTTGTTGCCACTATCAACAGGCGGCCGCGCGGTTTGTCAAACGCGGATCGCCATTACGCGCAATGACAAGTGCTAATCATCCAGCTTGTTGAGGTCGCGCACCGACTGCATGATCGGCTCGAAATTCGAGCGGGCGTCCAGCGCATCGAAGAGTTGCGCGGTGTCGGACAAGAGCGCGTGCGACCGCTGGATGGCGGTGCGAACGTCCTCCTGCGGCGTGTCGGAAAGACGGCCGTGCCCGGAGAGCAGGATCTTCGAGTTCAGTCCCTTCAGCCGCTCCAGCGACTGGATGTAGTCGGCGATCGAGCCCGAGCCGAACACGCCGCCCATCACGCCGCCGGGCATCAGCGTGTCAGCGGCGAACAGCAATCCCTTCTCGGCGTCGAACAGCGTGATGCAGGCCGAGGTGTGGCCCGGCGTGTACATCACGTCGAGGCGGAAATTGCCGAGGTCGATGACGTTGCCTTCCTCGAGCCAGATGTCGATGTTGATCGGCACGTTGGGCTCGTTGAACATCTTGCGGAGCATGGAGAAGTCGTCGCGCAGCATGATCTTGTTGGCGGCAAGCCGGTGCGCGGCGATGCAGGTGCGCCCTTCGAAATGGTAGGCTGCGCCGATATGGTCGAGATGCTCGTGGCTCAAGACCACCATGTCGATTCTGTCGGGCGTGATGCCGAGATGTTTGAGGCAGGCAAGCAGGTGCGGATAGTTGGACGAGAGTCCAACGTCGATCATGATCGTGCGCCTGGAGCCGACGACGAGATAGGCGTTGGCGGCGCGATTCTTGAAGCGGACCTGATAGACGTCGGGCGCCGCCAGGATCAGCGTGCAGACCTCGCTTTCCAGCAGCGTCTTGAACGGTGAGGGACGGCGGTCGCTCATGGGTAGTTGCTCATGCGCTCTCGGCCGGTCGGTACGTACGGTCGTTGGAGACGCGCAGCCGCTTGCTCAGCGCGTCCATGATCATCAGCGCAAAGGCCGGCTGCTGGCTCACCAGATAGACGAAGCGGGCGTGGTTGATCCGCATGACACGGGTGGCTGCTGACGCGGCGATCGCGGTCGCCGAGCGCGACGAGCCGTCGATGACCGCCATCTCGCCGAAGAACTCGCCCTTGCCGAGCGTCACGATGACGGTCTTGCGCCCACCATTGATCTTGGCGATTTCGACTTCGCCGTCGAGCACGACAAAGAGCTCCCGGCCCGAAGAGCCTTCCTCGAAGATGACGTCACCAACGCCGTATTCGTTGATGCATTTCTCGATGGCCATGGCGCGCGCCCCGCCTTGTTCCCGTCGGGCATGTTAGTCGCGAATTCGCATTGCGCAAACGATGCTTAAGGACTGATTTACCTCTTGCCGCGGAGCAGCAGGGAACCGGTATCGGGGCCGGCGCCGCCCCACCGGTGCCGCCATACGGCCCAAAATCGCCCCCTCTAAATCCCTAAAATTTCGGTAAGAACACGGGGCTGCGGCCTGCCGGTAACGATTTGGCAAGTAATGAAAGTTACCAAATGGTCAATCTATTCGGGAGAATTGTCACGTGAGCGAACAACAGGCTGAAGCGACCCGGGGTGAAATCGGTTCCGCCGGCACCGGTTCGACCGTTTCCCATTCCTCGGCCACGCCGGGCGAGGCGGCCGCAGCGGTAGCCATGAGCGTGCTGGAATCGCCGGCGGTCGCTCCGGACCACGAGGCGCCGAAGACCGACCCCGTCAAGGCCGAGCCTGCAAAGGCTGAACCTGTAAAGATGGAGGCTGCAAAGAGCGAAGCTCCGCGCGGCATCGGCAAGATGCTGATCATGGCGCCCGGTGACCGCACCTGGCACGACCACAGCTCTGCCGAGGCGAAATCCGAAACCCGCGCCGCGGCTCCGCAGCCTGCCCCGAAGCGCAACCTGTTTGCCACCGCCGCGATGCTGGCCATGGCTGTTGTCGCTGGCGCGATCGGTGGCGCGCTCGCGACCACGGGCCTCACCCATGTCGCGGATGCGGCGGCGACACCGCCGGGCAGCAACGCGCTGGAAGCTTCGATCGCGCGGATCGATGCCGACATCGTCGCGCTCAAGGCGGGCCTCGATCACACCACCAAGACCGGCACGAGCCAGTTCAGCAAGACCAGCGATCGGCTCGACAGGATCGAGAAGGCGCAGGCGGAGCCGGCCGCGAAACTCGCCAAGCTCACCGAGGCCGTCGACAAGCTGCGCAGCGCGGCGCCGGCCGCTCCTGCCGTAGCGATTGGCGCTCCGGCCATCTCGCCCCCGGGCGCGGCAAGGGACATCACGGGCTCGGTGACGCCGCCGCAAGTTGTTGCCGCCGCGGCGCCTGTCGCTTCCCACACTCAGGAGGCGCCACCGAAGACGGAAGTCGGGCGCATACCGACGGTAGAAGGCTGGGCACTGCGGGAGGTTGGTTACGGCGGAGCCTTGATCCAGAACCGCCGGGGAACCTTCGAGGTCTATGCCGGCGATTATATTCCCGGCCTCGGCCGCATCGATGCGATCCGCAAACAGGACGGCCAATGGGTGGTCGTTACCAGCAAGGGCCTGGTTGTTCGCAACTGAGCGTTTTTGCCCGCGTTCAAAACGCTTCACCACCGCGTGAAGCGCTTTTCGCTTGAATAGACACAATCGCGCGGTGTTAGTGGGGGCATGATCTCTGCTGCGCGATGGTCCGCCATCCTCCTGTTTATTTGCTGCGCGTTTGCAGCGTCCGCCGCGGATCGCGCGCCCCTCGAGCGCGGTACCGCGATCATCGATCCCCTGGTGTTGCGCGAGCTCGATCAGGGCCGCTTCTCGCTTCGGCGCGTCATGACGTCGGAGCGCCCGACGGATGTCCCGCTGAACAACGCGCAGTTGTTCGCGCTGCCATCGATGGAGCCGGTCAGAAAAGCGCTGGAAGAGGATTTCGAGCACTACATCGCAAGACACAAGGCTGAGCTACCAGGCGAGAGCATCGGCGTCGGACAGGATTACGCGTTTCAACTGTTCGATCGCGCGAAGCTTTATTCGCCGGACGCCCGCTTTGTGTTGTCCGGCATCGTCAACCGCATGGACCGCGCCTATGTCTCGCCAGAAAACTGCGGCGAGATTCGGCTGCTTTATCGCCTGACCGAGACCAATGCGCCGGCGATCGGCGAAGCTGCGGTGTCGCCGCGGCTGCCGATGACGCTCAACGTGGTGCTGAAGGCGAGGGGCGATCACGCGCTCGACGCCAATGGCAAGGCGATCAACTGCGTGGAGGTTGCGAAGCGCTGGCTTGCGGCGGGCAGCATGCGCGAGAGCGGTACGGAGCTGGCCACGAAGCTGACCGCGCCGGGCGGCGCGCTCGATCTGATCGCGCCGGAAAACATCCACAGCATCGAGACCAATCTCCAGATCGCGCATGCGCCGAAATCGGCGGCGCGCGACTTCCGCACCGACTATCTGATGAAGGTGTTCAATTTCGACGCGGCCTCGAAGACGTTCGTCGAAGTGCCCCTGGAGAACCAGATCGACCGCGAGCGGCTTCTCTCCGACGCCAATCTGGCCCGCGACTTCAAGACCTGGTTGCTTGACCCCACCCATTTCGCCGAGCTCGACCGCGGCACCATCCTCGTTCCCGATCGTTTCCTGCTGAAGAGCGTGGTCGCGCCGACGCCGGTCGGGTTCGCGCCGTCGAATTTGCAGCCGGCATTCGGCCTGGTGGCGGGCGAGGATGGCAGCAAAAATCCGCTGTTTGCCGAGAGCGACGTCGTTGCCGCACTGGAGAAGGCCACACGAAGCGGCATGAAATTGCAGAATATCCGTTCGGTCGCGGGCTTCGAACGCCGCCTGAACGACATGACCTGCTCCGGCTGTCACCAGACCCGCGGCATCGGTGGCTTCCATTTCCCCGGCGTCGACTGGATGGCGGCCAAACCCTCCAATTCCACGGTCGTGCCGGCCTCGCCGCATTTCTTCGGCGATCAGGTCCGCCGCCGCGATATTCTGACAGCCTTTGCCGCCGGCAAACAGCCGGATTTCTCACGCGGCTTCGCCAGCCGCCCGCAGCCGCGCGGCAGCACCGAGCTTGCCGGCACCGAATATGAGGATGGCTGGGGCTCGCATTGCTACGTGCAAGGCGCGAAGCCAAGCGAAAATGACAGGAGCTTCAACGCCTGGAGCTGCGCCGAGGGGCTCGCCTGCCAGGCCGGCGGCCCCACCACGCGAATGGGAATGTGTTTTGTGAAGACGCGGTGAGGGGCGAATTGCCGTTGTCATTGCGAGGAGCGTAAGCGACGAAGCAATCCATACTGTACGTGCGGAGAACTCCGTGGCTTGCTTTCGCGGAGCCTGTCATCGGGCGCGCATTCGCGCGACCCGTTGGCTCGCAATGATGATGGAGATCGATTGACAGTAAGCTTACCAATATTGTTTCATCGTCCCGCCCAAGGGACCGAAAAATATGGATGACGTGATTATCGTCGGCGCCGGCATTGGCGGGCTGACGCTCGGATTGGCGCTGCATCAGACCGGGATCGCCTGCCGCATCTACGAGTTGGTGCCGGACGTCCGCGCGATCGGCGTCGGCATCAATCTGTTGCCGCATGCGACCAAGGAACTGGCCGCGCTCGGCCTTGAGGACGCGCTGGCGAAAGTCGCGATCCGGACCACGGACGCGACCTTCTTCAACCGCTTCGGACAGTTGATTTACCAGGAGCCGCTCGGCCGCGCCGCCGGTTACGATCATCCGCAATTCTCGATCCATCGCGGCGACCTGCAGATGATATTGCTCGACGCGTTCCGCTCGCGCGCGGGCGCCGATCGTGTCGTCACCAACCGCCATTGCCTTGCGGTCGAACAGGACGAGCAGGGCGTCGCTGTCATCTTCTCCGATGGGCCAGGCGGCACGGAGCGCGTCGCCGTGAAGGGCCGCGCCGCGATTGCCTGCGACGGCATCAATTCGGTCATTCGCAAGCAGTTTTTTCCCGACGAAGGCGAGCCGCGCTACTCGGGCGTCAACATGTGGCGCGGCGTGACGCGCTGGAAGCCGATGCTGTCGGGCGCAAGCATGGTGCGTGCGGGCTGGCTCTCGCATGGCAAGATGGTGATCTATCCGATCCGCGCTGCCGGCGACGACGGCCTGCAGCTCATCAACTGGGTCGCGGAGATCGAGACCCCGAGCTACCGCAAGCGCGACTGGAATCGCGCAGGTTCGCTGGACGATTTCATCGGCCCGTTCTCGAATTGGCATTTCGACTGGCTCGACGTGCCGGCCTTCATCCGCGCCGCCGACAGTGTTCTGGAATTTCCGATGGTCGACCAGGATCCGCTGCCGCGCTGGACGTTCAACCGCGTGACACTGCTCGGCGATGCCGCCCATCCGATGGTGCCGCGCGGCTCCAACGGCGCGGGCCAGGCCATCCTCGATGCACGCGCCTTGACCGCGGCGCTGCTGGAGCACGCCGATCCAGCGGCGGCGCTGTCGGCCTATGAGCGGCAGCGGCTGGAGGCGACCACCCGGATCGTGCTGACCAACCGCACCAATCCGCCGGATGCGATCCTGCGCGAGGTGTTCGAGCGCACCCACGACAAGCCGTTCGAGGCGATCGACGACGTCATCAGCCGCGAGGAGCTCGTCGCGCTGTCCGAAGGCTACAAGCGGATCGCGGGTTACACCAAGGAAGCCTTGCGCCGTTAGGTAAGCGCGGTAGGCTCACAAAAGCGGTCTGCAAGAGCCGCGTGTGGAGAGGGGACGTTCATGAGCACCGAGCAGACGCAGGCCGGCGGTGCGCCCGCGATCGATCTTGTCGACTTCATCGACCGTCAACCGGTCGGCGGCTTCCAGATCCAGGTGCTGGTGACCTGCGCGGCGGTGCTGTTCCTTGACGGCTTCGACACTCAGGCGATCGGCTATGTCGCCCCTGCGCTGGCCAAGGAGTGGGGCCTGAAAAAGGGCGACCTGGGTCCGGTCTTCAGCGCCGGCCTGCTCGGGCTGATGGTCGGCGCGCTGTTCTTTGGCCCGCTGGCCGATCGTGTCGGCCGCAAGACAATCATCATCCTCTCGACCGCGGCGTTCGGCATCGGCGCCCTTGCCACCGCCTTTGCGCAGGATCTCACGACGCTGCTGGTCATCCGCTTCCTGACCGGGCTTGGTCTGGGCGGCGCCATGCCCAACGCGGTCGCGATGACGTCGGAATACAATCCGCAGCGCCGCCGCGCCACCATGGTGATGATCATGTTCTGCGGCTTTTCGATCGGCGCGGCCATCGGCGGTTTTCTCGCCGCCGATCTGATTCCGCGATACGGCTGGCGCTCGGTGTTCATTGTCGGCGGCATCGCGCCTCTGCTCATGGTTCCGCTGCTCGTATGGCGATTGCCGGAATCGGCTCGCTTCCTCGCGCTCGCCGGCAGCGCGCCTGAGCGTGTTGGAGAATTGCTGCGGCGGATCAGCCCGCACACGGCGTTCGCGCCCGATGCGCGTTTCATCGTGCAGGAGGCGCATCTTGCTGGAATCCCGGTCGCGCACCTGTTTCGCGACGGCCGCACGGCGGTGACGCTGTTGCTGTGGGTCGTGTTCTTCATGAGCCTGCTCGACATCTACTTCCTCGCCAACTGGCTGCCGACGGTGCTCAACGATCTCGGGGCTTCGGTGTCGGAAGCCGCGGTGATCGGGTCGATGCTGCAGGTCGGCGGCGTGGTCGGCACCTTCGCGCTCGGCAGCGTGATCGATCGTTTTTCGTTCCGCGCATTGGCGCTGGTCTATTTCGGCGCGACCTTCGCCGTTGCCGCCATCGGACAGCTCGGCCATTCCGCGGTGCTGGTTTCGATCGCGATCTTCGCTGCCGGCTTCTGCGTGGTCGGCGGCCAGATCGCGGCCAACGCCCTGACGGCGGGCTATTATCCGACCTCGGTGCGGGCGACCGGTGTCGGCTGGGCGCTCGGCATCGGCCGGATTGGATCCATCATCGGCCCGCTGGTCGGCGGCCTGCTGCTGGCCGGAAAATGGAGCACGCCGGCCGTCTTCGTGGCAGCGGCGGCGGCGGCACTCTGCGCCGCGGCCGCCGCCTTGGCCCTGAGCCGGATCGCAGGCATGATTGGGCAGACGTCATCCGGCGATGCTACACTCAAGGCGGCCACGACAGGTGGAACATGAGCAGGGGAACACCCGATGAGCTCTTCCGATCAGGAAAACAAAGAGCGTAACCGCGAAATCGCCAAAAACGAGGCTATACGTCAGACCACCGGCGACATTCGCGTCAGCGGCTGGGCGATCGCCTTCTCGATCATCATCGCCGTGATTGTCGTTGGCATCGTGTGGGCCTGGCTCACGCGCTGATCGCGATCCCTTCGACAGGAATGCTGATGCTGACACGACGTGGTTTCGCCATCCTCTCGCTTGCGCCTTTGGTTGGAGGTGCGTTTTCCTGGACTACCGCCGGCGCGAACGAGGGCGGACTTGCATCGCTCGGCACGAGCTTTGTGTCGCTCGGCGCGAGCCTGGCAAAGATCGAGACCGACGGCGGCGGCCGGCTCGGCGTCGCCGTGCTCGATACGGGAAGCGGCGCATTGGCCGGTCACCGGCTGGACGAACGCTTTCCGATGTGCAGCACGTTCAAGGCCCTGACTGCCGCGGCGATCCTGGCAAGGGTCGATGCCGGCAAGGAGCAGCTCTCGCGGCGCATTCGCGTCGAGCCGAAAGACATCCTTTCCTATGCGCCGGTGTCGAAACGGCATGTTGGCGCCGAGATGTCGGTCGCCGAACTCTGCGAGGCGATGGTGACGCTGAGCGACAACACCGCGGCGAATATCCTGCTCTCGAGCATGGGAGGGCCGTCGGCGATCACCGAATATGCGCGCTCGCTCGGCGATGACTTGACGCGGCTCGATCGGATCGAGCCTGATCTGAACGAGTCCACCCCCGGCGATCCAAGGGACACCACGACGCCGGCGGCGATGGCGAAGAATCTCAAGGCGCTGGCCACTGGCACGGCGTTGTCCGCGGGCTCGCGCGATCAGCTCATCGCCTGGCTGGTCGGCTGCAAAACCGGCGATACCAAGATCCGCGCCGGCCTGCCGAAGAGCTGGCGCGTCGGCGACAAGACCGGTTCAGGCAGCCACGGATCTACCAACGATGTCGCCGTGATCTGGCCGGAGGGCCGCCCGCCCGTGACCGTCGCCGTCTATCTCACCGAGACGGCAGCCCCTGACGACAAGCGCAATGCGGCACATGCCGCTGTCGGTCATGCCGTGGCCGGCGTCTTCGGCGGATAGAGGCGGGTCAGCCTACCGCGCCGGAAGCCCTGAGCTTTTGAATCGCAGCTTCGTCGTAGCCGGCGCGGCGCAGGATCTCGTCGGAATGCTCACCGACGCCGGGCGGCTTGCGCGGCTGCACCTTCCTGGCGCCGTCGATGAAGATCGGACTGTTGACGGTCAGCATGGTGTCGTTCTCGAAGGGCACCAGCACCTCGTTCTCGATCATCTGCTTGTCGTGAGGGATGTCGTCGAGGATGCCGACCACGCCGAACACGAGGCCGCTGCCATCGAGAATCCTGCGCCATTCGGCGAGATCCCTGGTCGCGAACACCTCGTCGAAGATCCTGATCAGCTCCAGCGAGCGCGAATGGCGTCCGGCCTTGGTGGCAAAGCGTTCGTCGGCGACGAGATCCTCGCGCCCCATGCAACGCGCCAGTGTCGGCCATTGCCGCTCCTCGTTGAGGAGCGAGAGGATGATCCAGCGGCCGTCCCGGCATTTGTAGTGGTTGGTCACTGCGTTCAGCGCCTCTTCCCGTCGCCTGCGCTTGCTGAATTTGGCTCCGGCCAGCTTGGCCTGTGCCAGCACGCCATTGGCCCAGATGCCGTTGGCCATCAGATTGGTGGCGACATGCGAGCCCTTGCCGGTGCGTTCGCGCTGGAACAGCGCGGTGACGATCGCACCGTAGAACGCCATCGCGCAGGGATGGTCGCCCATGCCGGCGACGGAGCGGGCGGGCGTGGCCTCCTCATCGGCGCGCACGAGGTCCATCAGGCCCGAGCGGGCCCAATAGGCGTTGCTGTCGAAGCCCGGTTTGTTGGCTTCCGCGCCCTTCTCGCCGTAGCCGGTGAAGGACGCGTAGATCAGGCGGTGGTTGAGATGGGCGAGATGGTCGTAGGTGATGCCGAGTTTGGCGCGCACCTGCGGCGGCAAATTGGTGATGAAGACATCGGCCTCGCTGGCCAGCCTGTACAGCACAGCCTGGGCGTCGGGCTTGGTGAGGTCGAGCGCCAGGCTCTTCTTGTTGCGGGATTCCAGCATCCACGCGAAATTATGCTCGCTGTGCGGATAGCCGGGCAGGTTCGGCAGATTGCGGTAGGGATCGCCGGATCCGGGCGGCTCGATCTTGATCACGTCGGCGCCGAAATCCGACAGCACGGTCGCAGCCGCGGGCGCCGCGATGAAACTCGCGCAGTCCAGAACCTTCAGCCCATCGAAGATGCCCTTTTCCATATTGAAAGCCGCTCCCATGAGATTCGTGTTTTCTTCTTGCTTGTCCGGCGCGATCACTGGTTCCCGTGCGCAAGAGCAGGGGTATTTGACCCCGCTTGGGTGGGCGACGCAACCGTTCCAGGGGCGGGCTGTCCTGCGCATCGATGCGTCACGCGCATACGGCAGTGAGCCTGGTCTGGCCTATTCCTCGCCCGACAACAGCGCGGCGTTGCCGCCGGCCGCGGCGGTGTTGATGGTGACCGTCTGTTCGGTGGCGAAACGCGCGAGATAATGCGGCCCGCCGGCCTTGGGTCCCGTTCCGGAAAGGCCATGGCCGCCGAACGGCTGCACGCCGACAACGGCGCCGATCATGTTGCGGTTGACATAGATGTTGCCGGTCGAAAGCCGCGCGATGATCGCTTCCACGGTGTCGTCGATGCGGGAATGGATGCCGAGCGTCAGTCCGAAGCCGGTACGTTCGATCGAGCGCAGCACGTCTTCGAGCCGCTCGGGATCATAGCGCACCACATGCAGGATCGGTCCGAACACTTCTTCGGTCAGTTGACCCGCATCCTTCAGCTCGAAGATATGCGGCGCGACGAAATTACCAGGCGGCGCGCTGCCCGCGAGATGCACGCGGGCCTCTTTTTGCATGCGCGCAATATGCGCATCCAGCCGCGCTTTCGCCTCGGCGTCGATCACAGGCCCGATATGGGTCGAGACGTCAGCGGCGTCGCCCACCTTCAGTTCTCGCGCGGCCCCGGCGATCATCTCGATCATGCGGTCGGCGACGTCGTCCTGAAGGAACAGAAGCCGCAGCGCCGAGCAGCGCTGGCCGGCAGAGCGGAACGCGGAGGTCACGACATCGTCGGCGACCTGCTCGGGGAGCGCCGTGGCGTCCACGATCATGGCGTTGATGCCGCCGGTTTCGGCGATCAGCGGCACGATCGGCCCGTCCTTGGCGGCGAGCGTCCGGTTGATCGAGCGGGCGACCTCCGTCGAGCCGGTAAAGACGACGCCGGCGATGGTGGGTTGAGCGACCAGAACCGCGCCGATCTTTCCATCGCCCGCGACCAGATGAAGGGCCGATGACGGGATGCCCGCCTCATGCAGCAACCTGACGGCTTCCGCGGCGATCACCGGTGTCTGCTCGGCCGGCTTGGCGACGACCGTGTTTCCCGCCATCAGGGCCGCCGTGACCTGACCCAGGAAAATCGCCAACGGGAAATTCCAGGGCGAGATCGCGACGAAGACGCCACGGCCGCGCAGGCTGAGCGCGTTGCTTTCGCCGGTCGGACCGGGCATGGCGAGCTCATGGCCGAACAGTCTGCGGCCTTCGGCGGCATAGTAGCGGCAGAAATCAGCCGCCTCGCGCAGCTCCGACAGCGCATCATCCAGCGTCTTGCCGCCTTCGCGCTGGAGCAGCGCGATAAAGTGCGCGGCGCGGCTCTCCAGCAGGCCCGCCGCCTTGTCGAGCGCCGCTGCGCGTCTCGATGCCGGCGTCGCGGCCCAGCTCTTGAAACCGGCACGGGCGTTGTCGACGGCCTGGAGGGCTTGCGCCGGTGTTGCATCGGCGACGCTGCCGGGCGCCGGCATGGTTTCGGCGGCGATCGCGGCGAGGAGCCGATCCAGAGCGGTGCGTTCGCCGAATTCGATGCCGCGCGAATTGATCCGCTGCGGCTTGAGGAGATCGCGGGGCAGGGCAATGCCGGGATGCCGCGCCTGCGCCGGACTGCCGATGAGGTCTGCCGGCCGGCGCAGCAGGCTTTTCACGGGCACGACGTCATCGGCGGCCAGCGCGACAAAGGAGGAATTGGCGCCATTCTCCAAGAGCCGTCGCACCAGATAGGCAAGAAGATCGCGGTGGCTGCCGACCGGTGCGTAGGTTCGATATGCCAGTTGCGGAAAATCTTCGGCGAGTTGCGCATAGAGCGCCTCGCCCATCCCGTGCAGGCGCTGGAATTCGTAAGCGGTGACGTCGCCCGCCAGTTCAAGCAGGGTGGCTACCGTGAGCGCATTGTGGGTGGCGAATTGCGGAAAGAGGCGCGGCCGCATGGCGAGAAGCTTCTGCGCGCAGGCGACGTAGTTGAGGTCGGTCATCGCCTTGCGGGTGAACACGGGATAGCCGTCGAGCCCGCGTTCCTGCGCCCGCTTGACCTCGGTGTCCCAATAGGCGCCCTTGACCAGCCGCACCATCAGACGGCGGTCGTGCTGGCGCGCCAGCGCGTCGATGTAATCGATCACCTCGGCGCAGCGTTTCTGGTAGGCCTGAACGGCCAGTCCGAAGCCGTCCCAGCCGGCCAGCGATGGCTGACCCAGGGTCGCCGCGATCACGTCGAGCGACAGTTCGAGCCGATCGGCCTCTTCGGCATCGACAGTGAAATTGAGGTCGTATCGCTTCGCGCGTTCGGCCAGCTCGAGCAGAATCGGCACCAGTTCCGTCATGACGCGTGTCCGGCTCACCGCCTCGAAGCGCGGATGCAGCGCGGACAGCTTCACCGATATGCCGGGTCTGTCGGGCAGGGACGCCTTGCCCGCCGAGCGCCCGATCGCTTCAATCGCGCTGGCATAGGCCTCGAAATAGCGCCTGGCATCGCCCGAAGTGCGCGCGCCTTCCCCGAGCATGTCGAAGGAATAGCGCGGGGGTCGCGCCGATTGGGACCGTGCGCGGGCAAGGGCGGCCTCGATGGTTTCACCGAGCACGAAATGGCTGCCCATCAGACGCATCGCCTGGCGGGTCGCCGCGCGTACCGCGGGAGCCCCGAGCCGTTTGGCGAGCCGGCCAAGCGTGCCCTGCGGCGTCTCGCCCGGCTGGATGACCCGGGCCGACATGCCGAGCGCCCAGGCCGAGGCATTGACGAGGAAAGCCGAGGACCTGGTTTCGTGGTGGATGAAATCGCCTTCGCCGAGCTTGTCCTCGATGAACTGGTCTGCGGTGCGGGCGTCGGGCACGCGAAGCAGCGCCTCCGCGAGCACCATCAGCGCCAGCCCTTCCTTGGTCGAGAGCGCAAACTCGCGCAGCATGTCCTCGACCCCGCCGAGCGGGTCGTCATCGGTCCGGATCGCCTCGATCAGCCGGCTCGCCACACGATCGATCCGCTGCTCCCGTTCGGGCGTGAGATGGGAGGCGGCAAGCAGCCTTGCCGCGAGCACGGCGTCGTCCTCCGCGTAGGGCGCGGAGAACGGCGCAAAGTGAAGCGAATCGGACATCAACGGCATGATCTCGAATGCCGATGTTATCACGCAGCCGGCTCCGGTATCGCAATAGCCAGCCAGTGCGTAAGAGCGAAAACCGCTCTTACGTAGTGCAATTTATCAGATGAAATGCTTTGAAGCCCCGCTCCCGGATCATGTCCGGGAGAGTACGCGTCGTGCGCTAAACCTTGAGGTTCTCGGCCGAGGTCTTGCCGCGATTGGCGATCTCTTCGTATTCGATGCTCTGCCCTTCATTGAGTGTCGAAAGCCCAGCCTTCTGCACTGCCGAAATGTGAACGAAAACGTCCTTCCCGCCGCTCGAGGGCTGGATAAATCCATAGCCCTTGGTCGGGTTGAACCACTTGACCGTACCTTTAGCCATCCGTCGTCTCCGCAGGGATCAATCAATAAAAAAATGCGAACCACCGGCCCCGCAAACCGGCACATTCCGGCCAGCAGGATACGACGGTTGTGGCAAACTGAATAGCTCAAACAACACTCGAATTATACCTAAACCGTCCGACATCGCGGCGCATTTAAGGCAATTTCGGGTCGCGCGGCGGTCTCCGGCGGCTTGGCGGAAAACGGTCCCCCGGCGGTTCAATAGGTCGCAGCGAGATACTCGACGATCCTGGGCACGTCGGCCTCATCGATGGGCGCGCCATACACCTTGATCATTTTGGCGACTTCCGCCTGCCAGAAATCCTTCCTGGATTTCGCGGGGGGCTGGATCCTGACGTAGTCGGCCGAATGGCAGCCGCTGCAATTGTTCTTCACCAGCTCGAGATTGGGACCCGGTTTGAACTCCGCGGTTTCCGGCGGGGGTTTGTAGACGACCGGTACGGCGCGGGCTGCGACAAGGCCAAGGACGAGGCCGAGCGTGGCTGTCACGGCGAGGGCGAGGAGAGTGGCGTGCTTCATGGTCATTCTCCCTCAGGCGACGGTCACGCGCGTCGTTTCGACGACGTTGCGCAGGTACCCGGCGGGATTCCAGCGCGGCTCGGAGGGCTGTACGTCGCCGCCATTGTTGGTGGCGCGCACCTTCAAATCGTGACTGCCCACCGCCAGCTTCACCGGCAATGCCCATTCCCGGAACGAATATTTTCCGAGATCGCGACCGAGTTTCGCGGGCATCCAGGTCTTGCCGCCGTCGGTCGAGACCGCGACCTCCTTGATGCCGGCGCCGCCGTCGAAGGCGATGCCCCGCAGCACGGTCCTGCCCGTCTTGAGTTTCGCCCCGTCGGTGACGCTCGTGATGAAGGAGCGCACGGTGAAGCGGTTGATCGGAATGGTCGCCTTCGGCGCGGTGCCGGGCTCGATGCTGTTGTTGGGCGTGTCCGGAATCCGGTAGGCGGACTTCATCCAGAAGCCGTCGAACTCATGGTCGAGCACGGTGATCTCGTTCAGGTGCTTGACCCAATAGGTGCCATAGTAGCCGGGCACCACCAGGCGTAGCGGGAAGCCGTTCAGCACCGGCAGGTCCTCGCCGTTCATGCCATAGGCCAGCATCACCTCGCCGTCACGCGCGTGATCGATGTCGAGCGCTTTGACGAAATCAGGCGTCTTGTCCATCACCGGCCCGTCCATGCCGTTGAAGGTCACCTGCTTGGCGCCGGCCTGCACGCCGGCCATGTCGAGCACCGTCTTCAACGGTACGCCACGCCAGCGCGCGTTGCCCATGGCGCCGTTGCCGAGCTGGCCACCGGCAACCCGCGGGCTGAAGAAGCCGCGACTATTGCCCGAGCATTGATTGACAGCGACGATCTCGGTGGGCTTGAGCTTGCGGATATCCTGGAGCGATAGTTTGAGCGTGCGATCGACATTGCCTTTCACCTCCAGCTTGAAGGTGTCCGGATCGATATTGAGCGGCACGTCGGCGAGATGATAGCGCACGAAGAACGCATTGTTCGGCGTGATCGGCCCGCCATTGAAGACGGAGAACGGCGTCTCGAGCTGCGGCGGCCGGCTTGTCACGCCGATCATCGGACGCTTTTGCGGATAGGTGACGATCGGCCGTTCGCCGTTCTCGAACGGGAGTATTGCGGTATCGAGCGCCAGCGCCCGCGTTGAACCCAATCCTGTCGCAAGCGCGGCCAAGCCGGCGCGCTTCATCAATTCTCGCCGATCGAGCATTGGGCTTCCTCCGAAGCTTTTTGTCTCATCCGGTCATCACCGGAATCATGGAAGCCAGAGTGGTGCACAGGCGCAGCTCAAGTCAATTCATGCTTTGGCCGGGGGCGGCGCAAAACGGCAAGCGAAAATCCCGGCCGCAAGGCGACCGGGATTTCCAATGCGAGCAGGGCTTGTGATCAGTAGCAGACGTTGACCAGGCGCATGCGGTAGCCGAACGGCGTCATCACCGGGCGGCTCACGAGGCACGCATCGCCGACACCGACGTCGACCAGGCCGACGCCGAGGCCAAAGTGGTGGTGATGATGCCAGCCACCACCCCAACCGCCACCCCATCCGCCGCCGAAGCCGAAGGGCTTCGCCGAAGCGGCGGTCGGGGCAAGCGCGGCGGCGCTGAGGGAAACGACGGCAACGAGACCAAGAGCAAATTTACGAAACATGATCATTCTCCAAATGATACGCCGCGGCGTTTTGCGTTGGCGCGGGTTATACCCACCGCCTGTCGGTCGCACGCCGGAACAGGCGGGTTCGGCGCCGTGGGGGGAGAATTTTCTGAACGAATGTTCAGATGTGCTTGAAATCACGCAGCAAGTTCGACCCGGGGGGCGGTCGATTGAACTCAGGCGGCAGCTGCGGCGATACCGTCGACCAGCGGAGCCAGCACCTTCGCGTCAGCAATCACACGCACGATCATCGGCTCGGCGCGGCCGCGGATCTCGACTTCCTGGGCGGGCAGATCCGCTTCGCCAAGGCCCGCGGTGACGCGCACCGCATCCGACACGATGACTTCGCAGGACAACGACTTGGTCAAGTCCTGCAGTCGCGCTGCGACATTGACGGGATCGCCAAGCGCGGTGAACACCATATGATCGCGATAGCCGATATCGCCGACGATCACCTCGCCGCCGTGAATGCCGATGCCGAAGCGGATCGGCTCACGCAGATCGTGGCTGAGGAACTGGTTCAGCTCGTCGATGTTGGCCGAGATCAATGATGCGGCCCGGACCGCCTGCCGGCATGCGGTCTGCGCCGAGGTCGCAAGCCCGAACAGCGCAAGCATGCCGTCGCCGACGAATTGATTTGGTCGGCCGCCGCATTCGATCACGGCCTGCGAGACCGCCGCGAGGAAACGGTTGACGACGAACACGGTATCGAACGGCAGCCGTTTTTCGGCAAGCCGTGTCGAGCCGCGCATGTCCACGAACAGGCTGACGAGATAGCGCTCCTCGCCGATCCGGGCAGGATTTGACACATGTGCGTTCGCGGAAGCGGTGTTCGGAACGAAGAGCTGGAAGAAGGAGAGGTCGCAGGTCGGGCGCAGCTGACAGGCCAGACGGATGGTGGGATCGTTGGCGCCGACCCGCGCCAGCACGAAGGCTTCGCGTTGCGACGGCTCGGGGAGGATGGCGTGATCGCCGATCACCCGGATGCGGCAGGTCGAGCAGCGCGCGCGGCCGCCGCAGACACTGGCATGCGGCACGTTGTTGCGCAGGCTCGCTTCGAGAACACTGAGCCCCTTGGGGACGCGTACGGTGCGACCGTTGCCATAGGACAGGCTGATCATGCCGCCGCGGCGCTCGAGCAAGGCGCGCACCCCGCGCGCCAGCACGGCGATGCCGATCAGGCCGAGATAGAAGGCGAGGAAATAGTCGAGGATGGCATCCAGCGTATGGGCTTCGGTGCGTGTTCCAATGTGACGCTGGGACAAATTCTCCGCAATCCAGGCAGCGTCCACGCTGTCGATTACGCTCCGTCCGCCCTGATAAAAGCCGAGCAGCGCCAGGGTTGGGATCAGCACGGCTGTGGCGAGCAACCATGGCGCTGCGGGCTTGAACCACGCCTTCATGCGCAGCCAGAAATACAGCCCGATGCAGCCATGGACCCAGGCGATGACAAGCACAGCGGAGATCTGAAGGGCCTTCCACGGACTGCCGATCCAGAAAGCGTAGAGTTCCTGCGGATAAAGCTTCTCGTGGCCATACAGCGTCTGGCCGAGCCGCGCGCCGATGACGTGGAAGGCGACAAGCAGGGGCACGCTCAGCCCCAGCGCCAGCTGTAACGGTTCCATTCCCTTCCAGCTGAATTGCCGGCGCTGGTAAAGCGCCCAGATGCCGAGGCCGGAGTGCAGCAGCGCCGACGTATAGAAGATGATCGCAACCGGGAGGAATTGCCAGAACAGCGTGTGGTAGTAGACGCCCTCCGCCAGCGCATCGAGCGAGATATTGCCGAGCGCGTGATTGAGAAAATGGCTGATCAGATAGGCGAACAGCACCAGGCCGCAGACGAGCCGGACCTGCCGCACGCCGATGCCGCGGAGAAAGCTCCCGATTTGTGCGCGCGAAGACGGCATTGTGAGACTCATAAAACCATTATCCGATATCGGTGCGATCCATTCCAGAGGAGAAAAAGATCTTGCGTTGACTCATCCAGGGGATCAGGGGAGAAAGCGCCGTGACACCAGCCCCGCCCGAGCTTCGCCGCAGCGATTTTTCCCCGACGTTGAGGGTTGCCATCCCTGTCATCGCGGCCATGACGGCGCTGCGAATTGCCTATGCCTGCCTGATCGATCTGCGCACCGACGAGGCCTATTATTGGACCTGGTCGAAGGAACATGTGCTGTCGTTCCTCGATCATCCGCCGATGATTGCCTGGTTCATCCGGTTCGGCACCGCGATCTTCGGGGACACCAATCTCGGCGTCCGCTTCGGCGGGATCGTGGCGATGCTCGTGACGCAATTGCTGCTCGCCGATATCGTCCGCCGCGTCACCCGCGATATGACCGCGGTCGCGTTCGCAGTGCTGCTGCCGGAGGCGGCGCTCTATTACGGGCTGTTGATGGCGAAGGTCGCGCCCGACGTGGCGCTGATTCCGTTCGCGGTCGCGATGATGTGGTCGCTGATGCGGCTTGCCGAAAGCAAGGATCAGCGCTGGTGGCTCGCCGCCGGGCTTTTCGGCGGACTTTCGCTGCTGTCGAAATTCACGGCGACGATGCTGCTGCCGGCGCTGCTTGCCTTCACGCTGGTACCGGACTGGCGGTTGCGGCAGTTGCGTTCGCCCTATCCCTGGCTCGCGGCGCTGATTGCGCTCGTCGTCTTTTCACCGGTGCTGATCTGGAACTATCAGCATGAGTGGGCGACGTTCCGCTTCCAGTCGGTGCGCGCCACAGCATCCTATGGCGTGTCGCTCCGCACCTTCGGTGACTTCATCGGACTGCAATGGGGACTGGTCGGCTTCGTCCTGTTTCCGGTGGCGCTGACCGCACTGACGCTGACCGCTTGGCGCGGCTATCGGGCCCGTGAGCCGGTCGCGATCCTGCTCTCGACCGCGGTGCTTGTCCCTTTCGTCTATTTTTTCTTCAAGTCGCTGACGCTGCGGATCGGCGACACCTGGCCGATGTTCATGTGGCCGATCGGTTTTGCGGCGGTCGCTATCAACCTCGTGATGCTGCCACGCGAGGGCGCATCGCCGCGCCTGATCAGGTCGACCATGATGTGGACCAGGACGGCCGTCGTCACCGGCATCGCCTTTGTCGTGCTGGTCTTCCTCTATTATGTCGCTGCTCCCTGGAATTTCATCGGCCGCACCGATCCGATCGGACAGGAGGCGGGCTTTGAGGCCGTGGCGGCCCGCGTGGAAGCGCAACTCGCCAGCACCGGCGCGACCTGGGTCGCGGCGACCGATTACCGCACCTACGCAATGCTGCGCTGGTTCCTGAGGGGTCGCGTGCCCGTCATCGAGGTCAACGAACGCGGCCGCTTCCAGGGTTTTGCCGATCCCGGCATCGATCGCATCAAGGGCCATGCCGGCCTCTATGTCGCGCGCGAGCCCGACCAGAGGCTGCCGCTGTGGGAACTGACCAGCGCCAAGCGCGAGCCGCTGGAACGCGTGGAGCGCATCTGGCGCGGCACCCTCATGGATACCTATGCGCTTGAAAAAATAACCGGCTGGACGCCGGAACTATCGCCGCCACCGGATACGCCTTTCTTCCGATGGCGCGTGCTGGCGGGGAGTTTTCATCCGCCGGCGGGGTAGTTAGAGTTCTCTCTTGCCGAGGAGAAATCGAGCATGGCAACCATCACCGATGTGACACCGAAGCACGAGGTCATTGTTGAAGACATCGAATATGGCAGGGTCGGCGATACCGCGTTGATCGCCCGGCTTTACCGCCCGCGCGGGGTGGCGAATTTCCCCTGCATGGTGGATGTGCATGGCGGTGCGTGGGTCTCCAACGACCGGCTGCAGAATGCCGTGCTCGACCAGGTGATCGCGGAAGCCGGGACTGCGGTTCTTGCGCTCGATTTTCGCATGCCGCCGGCTGCGGCCTATCCGGCCTCGGTCGCCGACATCAATCTCGGCATCCGATGGCTGAAGGCCAATGCCGCGCGGCTGGGAGGCGATCCGCGCCGCGTCGGTGGGCTCGGCGGCTCCAGCGGCGGACATCAGCTCTGGCTCAACGTGCTGCGGCCGCGCGACCCCGGATATGCCGCGCACAAACTGGCTGGCGCGGAGGAGGTCGATGCAAGCCTCGGCTTTGTGGTCGTCTGCTGGCCGATTTCCGATCCTCTCGCACGCTACAGAATGGCGCGGGACACCGGCAACGACCGGCTGGTCAAGAACCACGACGTCTTCTTTCTGAGCGAGGCAACGATGGAAGACGCCAATCCGCAATTGATTCTCGAACGCGGCGAGGCCGACGCGTTGCCGCCGGCTTTGCTGATCCAGGGAACGGCGGACGCCAACGTCACTCCTGATATGGCGGACAGGTTTGTCGCGGCTTACGCCAAGGCGGGCGGGGCGATCACGCTCAGGAAGTTCGAGGGCGAGCCGCACACGTTCATTTCCCTGCACCCGACCAAGCCGGCGTCGATCGAGGCGATGGGCATGATCGCGCAGTTCATTCGCGAGCAGACGCGGCAATAATTTGGGTCGGCCGATGATGTGGGTTCGTGTCGTCTCGCTCGTTCTGCTGCTTTGCGCGACCGGCTCGCCGTCCTCCGCAGGCGAATACCCCGAGCACGCCATCAAGATGATCGTGCCGTTTGCCGCCGGTGGCGGCACCGATGTGCTGGCGCGCATCATCGCGCAAAGCCTCAACAGCAAATGGGGCCAGCCGGTTGTGGTCGAGAACCAGCCGGGCGCCTCGGGAGCGATCGGCTCGCGCGCGGTGATGAGTGCGGCGCCCGATGGCTACACGCTGTTGATGGCCTCGACCGGAGCGCTCATGGCGGTGTCATCCGGCGCCGAAGGCAATGGATCGTTCGACGTCAACCAGGTCCTGACGCCGATCGCGATCGGCGCCGCGCCGCCCTATCTCCTCGTCGCGAACCCCAGCCTGCCGGTGACGACGACGGCGGATCTGATCCGCTATGGCAGGGAGAAACCGGACGGACTGACTTTTGGTTCATCTGGCGTCGGCGCCGCATCGCATCTGTCGGGCCTTTTGTTCGCGAGCCAGACCGGCATCAAGATGCTGCATGTGCCCTACAAGGGCACGGGACCTGCGGTCACCGACCTGATCGGCGGCCGCATCGATGTCATCTTCGCGCCGGGGCCGGTGGTGCAGCAATTCGTGCAGTCGGGACAGCTGAAGGCACTCGGCGTGACCGACACGCAGCCCTCGAAATTCTATCCCGATGTGCCGACCGTGTCCGCCACTGTGCCAGGCTATGAATCCGTGGGCTGGTTCGGCCTGCTGGCGCCGCCGAAGACGCCGCCCGATATCGTCAGGAAGATCAACGAGGTCATCGTGGCGGCGATGCAGACGGCGGAGTTTCGCGATCACCTGGCGACGCTGGGCGCCGAACCACGGCTGCAAACGCCGGAGGAGTTCGGCCGTTATATCAATGCCGACGTTGCCAAGTGGAGCAAGATCGTGAAAGACAACGACGTGCAATTGCCGGGAGGAAAGTGAACGATGCGTCTTGCAAGTTTTGTCGATCCGCTGAAGGGAAATGATGCGCGGTTCGGCATCGTCAGTGGCGAAAATCTCGTCGATGTGGTTGCCGCTGCCGACGCTTTGCACCGGCCGGTGCCGGCGATTTCGGTGAAGATGGCGCTCACGACCGGTGCGCATACGCTCGCCGCGCTGCAAGAGCTGGTGAAGGCTGCGAAAGAGCAAAAGCTGGTCCGTCCGATCGCAGGCGTGAAATTCCTGCCGCCGATTCCCGATCCGTCGAAGTTCTTCTGCGTCGGCAAGAACAACAAGAAACACCGCGAGGAACTTGCCGCCAACAAGATGCTGACCGAGGTGCCCAACGAGCCGACCGGCTTCATCAAGCTCACCAGCACCATGTCCGGCGATGGCGACGAGGTCGCCAGGCCGGCCGGCATCGTCAAGCTCGATTACGAGCCCGAGCTTTGCTACGTGGTTGGCAAGCGAGCGCACGGCGTGAAGAAGGCCGAGGCGATGGAATATATCTCGGGCTTTACGCTCACCAACGACGTGAGCGCGCGGGAAATCCAGCAGCGCGAGGTGGCCTCCGGCAGCCGGTTCTGGACCGCGAAGAACATGCCGGGTTTCGCGCCGGTCGGACCCTTTATCCTCACCATGGATGAGGTGCCGGATACCGATAGTCTCTGGGTCACCTGCGATGTCAACGGCAAGCAGCGGCTGCGCTCGAACACCGGCGACTATCTCTACAAGATCGCCGACGTGCTGGAGCACTTCTCGCGCTATGTCGTGTTCGAGCCGGGTGATCTCATCGCCATGGGTGCGCCGAGCGGGGTTGCGGTCGGCCAGCCCAATGCGGACGAGCTTTACTTGCGGCCGGGCGACGACATGGTGATCGCGTTCGAGGGCTTGATGTCGCTGCGAACGAAGAATCGTGGCGCCCAAATAGAACGCTACTCCGCGTCCTCGCGCTTCGTCAGCAAATCCTTCGCGAGATCGGTCAGCGCCGGTCTCGGCAGCGCCGTGAACGGCAGCGGGCGGGTGACGTCGATCGCGGCAAGCCCGAGGCGGGCGGTGAGAAGGCCGTTGAGCATGCCCTCGCCGAGCCGCTCGGAGAGCTTTGCGGCGATGCCATGGCCCAGCATCTGCTGCACCAGGCTGTCGCTTGCGGCCATGCCGCCGGTGATCGCGAGATGCGCGATGACGTGGCGCAGCAGGCGGATCATGCCGAGTGCGCCGGGACGGCCGCCATAGAGATAGGCGAGCTGTCGGATCAGCCGCAGCGCCGCCACGAACACGAAGACGATGTCGATCGCGGCGCGCGGGCTGATCGCGGTGACGATCGAGACGCGTTGCGCCGCCGACGAAACCAGCCGGCGCGCCTCGGCATCGAGCGATGCCATCAATTCGCGCTCGGCAAGCCTGATCATGTCGGCGCCGTCGATGATGTCGCCGGCGTGGCTTTCGAGCGCGGTGCGAGCGCGCGCCAGCCGCGGATTGCGGTGCGCGAGCTTGAGGAGGTCGCGCAGGATCGCGCGGCTCTCGGCGCGGTCATCGCTGAGCAGGACGCCCGCTGCTCGCTCATGCAGCTTCTCGATGGTCGCAAGGCGCACCAGCGCGGTCAGTTCGCGGAGCGTGACAACGCCAAGCCCGAGCGCGGCTGCGGCGGCAAACGCGATGCCGAGAATGCCAAGGCTCTCACTACGTGTGAACAGATCCTCGATCAGGTGCGTGACACTGAGCCCGAGGCCCAGCACCACCATACCGGCGATGCCGGTCCAGAACATCGTGCCCCAGCCGAAGCCGCGGCGCGGAACGACGACCGCGTCGATCGGAACGGGCAATTGCGTGGGCTCACGGTCGGGCGTGATCTGCACCGTACCGCGCGCGGGCTTGCCGGCGTCCGCGGCATCGATGACCACGACGCCGGGGTCGTCGAGCCGAAAGGTCGCGGGTCGCCTTTGTTTCGGTCGATCGCTCATTGCAATCTGTCTCCGATCAGGAATTGCAGCGCCCGGTCAAGGCGGATGTGAGGCAGCGCGGGCTTGCCGCCGCCATCCTGTTCCAGCCTGGGCGGGCGGAAGCGCAGGAAGCGGAAATCGCTCTTGTCGGCATGCGTCGAGGACAGGCCGCGGAAAGCCTCGCCACTGAACAGCGTCTCGGGATCGGCGGGAAGGTCGCCTGGAAAGGTCGCAACTTCGGTCTCGCCGTCGAATATCTCGCCATTGGCGCTCTCGCCCGGCGAGGGCGTACCCAGGATCGAAGGCAGCTTGTCGCGGCCGCGTGCGACCGTGGCCTCGCGGGTGGCGCGCACGGCGGCAAGCGCGACGACATCGATCTCGGCGCCGGTCGATTCAGCCCGCGCAACCGCTCTAGCCACGGCGCGCCGCAGCACAGCTTCCAGGCGATCATGGCTCAAATGATGCAGATGGTCGGCCTTGGTGGCCGCGAACAGGATGCGGTCGATCCGCGGCCGGAACAGGCTGGACAGGATCGTGCTGCGCCCGACCCGGAAGCAATCGAGGATGCCTGCCAGCGCCGCCTCGAGATCATGAAGCGCAGCAGGACCTGAGTTGAACGCGGCCAGCGCATCGACCAGCACGATCTGGCGATCGAGCCGGGCGAAATGATCGCGAAAGAAGGGGCGCACCACCACGTCCTTGTAGGCCTCGTAGCGCCGCTCCATCATCGCCCAGAGCGAACCCTCGGGCGCACTGCCGTCGGCCGGCACATCGAGCGGCGCGAAGGTCAGCGCCGGCGAGCCGGCGAGACTGCCCGGCATCAGGAAGCGGCCGGGCGGCAACAGGCTCATGGCAAAGCGCTCGTCGCGGCAGGCGCGCAGATAGTCGGTGAACAGTTTTGCCGAGGCCAGCGTCGCCTGCTCGTCTTGCCTGTCCAGGGCGAGCAGGGTCGAAAGGTGCGCATGCCATGCAGCGGCAAGATGCGCGCGCGGGGGTTCGCGGGAGAGCGCAAGACTCTCGGCGGACCATTGCGCGAAGGTCTTGTTGAGCAGCGGCAGATCGAGCAGCCATTCGCCGGGATAGTCGACGATGTCGAGCGTCAGCGTCCGCTCGGCGCCGTTGCGGCGCTGGTAGTCGACGACGAGCCTGAGCTCGCTGATGTCGACGGTCGAATTGGGCCAGCGCCGTTCCCCGATCAAGGTGTGAAGGTGGTTTTCATAGTCGAAGCGGGGCACCGCGTCGTCCGGCTGCGGCGCCAGCTGGGCGCGCGCGATCCGGCCCGATGAAAAGGCCTCGAAGACCGGAAAGCGGCCGCCCCGGGTCAGGCCGTGGATCAGCGCCGTGATGAACACGGTCTTGCCGGCGCGAGACAGGCCGGTGACGCCGAGCCGCACCGTCGGGTTGAAGAAGCTCTCGCCATAGTCCAGGAGCGCCCGGGCCGACAGGCGCGCTTCCTCGAAGATGTCGGAAAAACCTGGCGCCATTCGAGCTCGGGGCGGGAGGGACAATCGGTGGGTGGTCGGGCCCAAGGTGGCGATTGACGGCCCAAAATCAAGCATCACATTTCAGTCGCGATTGCGGTCAAGAGAGGCGTAAGGTCGCGTTGACCCGGCCGGAGTCCGGGGGATTTTGGCGCGGTAGAACGAGCCGGTGCGTCAAGCGTTTGCAGGTGGCCCATGACGATCTTCCAGTTGAAGCAACTCGCCTCGACCTCAATCCACGCCGCGACCGGCGGATGGAATTACGACCGGGTCGAACTGATCGCTGACGGCGTCGTGCATGCCATCGGCATCCTGCTCGGCGTCATTGCAGCGACCGTCCTGGTCGTGTTGACGGCGGTCTATGCCAGCACGCTCGATATCGTCGCGGTCTCGATCTATGTCGCCGGCCTGTTGACCATGCTGGTGCTGTCGGCAATCTATAATCTCTGGCCGGTGTCGCGCACCAAATGGGTGCTGCGCCGCTTCGACCATTCCGCGATCTATGTGCTGATCGCGGCGACCTATACGCCCTTCATCATGGAACTGCGCGACAGCGTGATGGCGCTGGCGCTGCTGATCGGGGTGTGGTGCGTCGCGATCTTCGGCATCGTACTCAAGCTGCGCTGGCCGGGCCGCTTCGACCGCGTCGCGGTCGTCCTTTATCTGGCGCTCGGCTGGAGCGGCGTGATGCTCTATGATTCCGTTGTCGGAGCGTTGCCGAAACCTGCCGTGTGGTTGGTGCTCGCAGGCGGTGCGCTCTACAGTCTCGGCGTGATCTTTCATGCCTGGCGGCGGTTGCGCTTCCAGAACGTGATCTGGCATTGTTTCGTGCTGCTGGGCGCGGCCTGTCACTACACGGCGGTGATGGACCTCGTCCTGAGCTAAAAACAGAGCGGGAGGCGTCGATGCAGGTGGCCGGTAAAGTCGTAGTCGTCACCGGGGGCGCCAACGGGATCGGCAAGGCGCTGTGCGACGCCTTTCATCGTGCCGGCGCGTCCAGGATCGTGGTCGTCGATCTCGACGGCAACAATGCGCGAACCGTCGCTGCGGCGGTGAAGGGCGCCGCCTTCCAATGCGACGTCGCCAAGGAAAAGGACATCCTGCACGTCATCGAGGAGACCGAGCGCCAGTTCGGGCCGATCGCGCTGTTCTGTTCCAATGCCGGCATCGGCGGCGGTTTCGATCCGCTCTCGGTGAACGCCGGCGGCACCTCGGATGAGCCGTGGCAGCGCAGCTGGGCGATCCACGTCATGGCGCATGTCTATGCCGCGCGGCATCTCGTGCCGCGCTACAAGGCGCGCGGCGGCGGCTATTTCCTCAACACGATCTCCGCCGCCGGCCTGCTGTCGCAGGTCGGCAGTCCCGCTTATTCGACGACCAAGCACGCCGCGGTGGGCTTTGCGGAAAATCTCGCGATCTCGCATCGCGCCGATGGCATCAGGGTCTCGATCCTCTGCCCGCAGGGCGTCGACACCAACATGCTGCGCTCGATTCCGAAGGGGCCGCAATCCGGCGACGGCGATCTTTCGCCGGAGCAGGTCGCCAAAGATGTGCTCGCCGGCCTCGAGCAGGAAACCTTCGTGATCCTGCCGCACCCGCAGGTGCTCGGCTACATGCGCAGGAAGACCGAGAATTACGACCGCTGGATCGCGGGCATGGCCAAGATCCAGGCGAAGATGCGCGAGCAATACGGGAAATGACGCAAGTCGCTTGAGAGCCATTCACCCACAAACGCTTTCGGTGCCGCATGAACTGGTGGCCATTTGGGGGAAGTTCGACGACGCAAGGCGGCCCGTTGCCGCTTCACGAGGAAATCGAGAAACGCTGCAAGGCATTTCTCGACGACGTCGATAACGGGAAACTCACCTCGCCCGCGTGCAAGCGGACCGCGTCCGATGCCGGCAGCGACGAGCAGTCGATCCTCGACCACACCAGGCTTGAAGCCTTCCGCTATCTGCTCAGCGTGCCGCGTCGCGAATTCGTGTTGCTCGCCGATCCCGCGCAGCAGGCCGCGCTTCTGGACGGCTATCTGCGTCAGTTGCCACATGAGCAGACCGTGATCGAATTTACCGGCACCACGTCGGCCGATCTCGCCATCGCAGTCATAGCCGGTTTCAACTGGCTCGTTTATTGCGCAACCCTTGCCGGTGCGGACCCCAGGAAATTCTTCGGCGTGCTCCGCAACTTCCGAAAGGTCGTATCGTCGGCGCAGAACTGGTGGATGGAGGAAGGGGCGAAGCAACGTTGTGCCGACATGCTGCAGGCCGGTCAGGAGCCGCCGCTGTTCCTCAATCTGGTTTGGGCCGACTACACGCGGATGGCGACCGAGATCGCCACCGCGCGGGTGGCCCACCGTTGAGTGGTTGGGTTGTCTGGCGCTTTAGGGGCAGTGGGAGACTTGAGTCGATATCAGCCGCTCGCCGTGATGACATGCGCGCTGATGCCGCCCTCAATGGCGCCATGGCCAAACCGTGCCGCGAGTGCGGCGGTTGCGACGTCGGTTGCCTGCTCAAGCGATCCGCCACGGGCATCGATCTCGTTTCGCGTGGGGGTTCCCTGAACGAACGCGATCGCCGGCTCCCGGGGCGACGGCGCCTTGCTCACGTGACCGACTGTTGCGATCGACACCTCCGCAAAGCCGGCTGATTTCACATCGGCGTGAATCCTTTCGACATCATGATAGCCGTGAGGCGTGCGGGCCAGGAAAGCGGGCGGATCCTCAGGGAAAATGGTCGCGAGGCTTTGCACGACGACGTCGGTGAATTCGTTGCTGCCGATCTTATCCCATACGTTGAAGACAAACCGGCCGCCCGGTTTGAGCACGCGGCGGGCTTGCCTGTAGCCCTCGATCCGGTCCGGGAAGAACATCGCGCCGAACTGGCAGACGACCAGGTCGAATCTGCTGTCATCGAACGGCAGTGCCAGCGCGTCGGCCTGCCGGAACGTCACCCGTCCCTGAAGCTCCGGCTTTGTCGCCGCGCGATCGAGCATGGGCTGATTGAGATCGCTCGCCACGATGCTGCAATGGGCGGAGAGCTGCGATACGAGCGCACTGGTCAATGCACCGGTGCCGGCCGCTATTTCCAGTACGCTCGCGGGTGTAAAGCGGGCTACCCGCGCCGCGAGGTCCCGCGCGTAAACCTCGAAGATGAGCGGGACCAGCAGCGTGTCGTAGAGCTCGGGAATGGAGCCTGCGAAAACCTTGTCACTCGCCTGAATCATGCTCTCAGCTCTTCTGCGCATAGAGCAACTGCACGGCGGAATTGACGACGACCTCGACAAGGCTGGTGCCCTTGTGTGCCAGTGCCCGCTTCAAGGCCGGCACCAATTCGGACGATCGCGCGACGCGCACCGCGTCGCAGCCATGCCCCTCGGCGATCTTGACGAAATCGATGCCGGGCAGATCGAGGCCTGGAACATTGCGCACCTGCATTACCTGGCTGAACGAGCGCATCGCGCCATAGCCTGAATTGTTGATGACCACGATCGTCAGCGGCAGTTTGCGCTGGGCCGCGGTCCACAGCGCCTGGATCGAATACATCGCCGAACCGTCGCCGATCAGGCAGACGGTGCGGCCCTTGTCGCGGCCGAGCGCCATGCCGACCGCGGCCGGCAGCGAATAGCCGAGCCCGCCGCTCGACATGGTGTAGAAACTGTCCTGGCCGCGCATCGGCATGAACTTCTGCATGGCGGGTCGATGCGAGGGCACTTCCTCGACCAGCGCAGCGTCGTCGGGCATCGCGTTAGCGAGGCAATGCAGGAGGAACTCCACCGCTATCGGATCGGTTGCCGCGGGCGCCGATGGCAGCGTCCGGCCGGCCGGCGCGGTGCGTTTCGTGTCCGGCAGCATGTCGAGCAGCATCGCGAGCGCGGGCTTCATGGTCGCGATGATGCTTGTTCCCGAAGGCGTCACCGCTGCCGCATCGGGATCCTCAGTGATCTGGAAGATGGTGGTCGGCCCATCGAAGATCGAGGCGTGACCTTCGACATGGAAGGTGAAGACGGGCGCGCCGATCACGACGACGAGATCATAGGCGCGCAGCGCATCCGAGAGCTGTCCCGGCGAGGCGTGCAGGAAGCCGGTGAACTGCGGATGGCGCTCCGGAAACGAGCAGCGCGCCGAAAACGGACTGACCCAAACGGCCGCCTTCGTCTTCTCCGCGAGCTTCACCATCAGATCCACGGCACCGGCGCGGTCGACCGAGGGTCCAATGACGAGGGCAGGGTGCTTGCTTGCCGCAAGCGCCGTAACCAGTTCCTTCATCGCCTTCGCATCGGGGCCGATCTCGCGGCTCACCTGGCGCGCCGGCACGCCCTGCACCGGATGGGTCCAGTCGTCGATCGGCACGGAGACGAAGGTGGGGCCGCAGGGCGGCTGCATGGCTGTGTAGTAGGCCCGCGCGATCGCGGCGGGGACGTCTTCGGCGCGCGCCGGCTCGACCGAATATTTGACGTACGGCCGCGGAAATTCCGAGGCACGCTCCGCATAGAGGAACGCCTGCAGCGGCAGGATCGAGCGCGCCTGCTGGCCCGCTGTGATCACGAGCGGGGTCTGGTTGCGGTGCGCGGTGTAGATGTTGCCGAGCGCATTGCCGACGCCGGCCGCCGAATGCAGGTTGACGAAACCGGCATTTCGTGTGGCCTGCGCATAGCCGTCGGCCATGCCGACCACGCTCGCCTCCTGCAGCCCCAGCACATAGTCGATGTCATCGGGCCACTCCGAGAGGAACGGCAATTCGGTTGAGCCGGGATTGCCGAACACTTTCTTGATGCCGAAGGCCCGCAGCAGGTCGAACGTCGCCTGCTTGACGGTGAGGGATTTGGCCTTGGTGCTGGCGGGCTTGCGGGATGACACGGACGCTCCTTACGAGTTTAGCTCGTCATGCCCGGCCTTGTGCCGGGCATCCACGTCTTAGTGGTGTCGCATCAAAGCAAGACGTGGATAGCCGGGACAAGCCCGGCCATGACGAAAAATGGTGGTCCGCGGCTATCGCGTCACCACATCGCTGTCCCCTTCATCGTCGGCTGGCCTTCCGAATTCGCCGTCCACAGCTCCATGCCGGCGCCGGCGTCATTGGCGTTAACGGAAAACTCGCCTTCGAACAGCGGCTGGACGCCGCGATAGCTGAGCTTCTTGGGCGGCGCGCCGCCGCGCAGCTTCGCGGCCAGTTCGACAATGAACGCGGCCTGCATGGGACCGTGGAAGATCAGGCCGGGATAGCCCTCGACCTTGGTGACATAGTCGCGGTCGTAATGAATGCGGTGACCGTTGAAGGTCAGTGCCGAGTAACGGAACAGCAGCACGGGATCGGCCATGTGAGCCTCGCGGTGCTTTGCGACAGGCGGCGGAGGCGGAGCCTTCGGCGTGGCGGGCGCGCCGCCCATATCGCGATAGACGATGTCCTGCCGCTCGCGGACGGCCACGCCGCGCGGCGTCGTCACCACATGTTCGACCGCGACAAAGCACAGCGTGCCGGTCGAGCCGCTTTTCACAGTGACGTCGGAAATGCGCGAGACGCGCCTGGGCTCGTCGCCGACCCGCAGCGCGTCAAGAAATTCGAGCTCGCCGCCGGCCCACATCCGCCGCGGCAGCGGCACCGGCGGCAGGAAGCCGCCGCGGGTGGGGTGGCCATCACCTCCCAGCATCGACATCGGGAACACCGCGGGCGCCAGGCACCAGTGCACCGTGAATGGCGCGGCGTCGCCTGCCTTGGGCTCACCGACGTCCTGGAACAGGGTTGCGCGCAGCCCCTTCACGAGCTGGGCGGTGACGATGTCGGTGTCTTCCGTCGAGCGGCCGATCCATTGCCTGAGATGATCGAGATCGAGCTTTTCCATCATGAGGATTTCCGCAACCCGGCTTTGGGGCTCTCCGCATGTTCGCCGATCGCCGGCACCGGCCCATAGCGGCGCGGTTGATCCACGAAGATCGCGGCGGGCGCGGAGTAGGTGACGACACCCTTCGGCGTCTCGACCTCGATGCGGCGCAGATGCGGATGCACGGTGAGATCGGCCATGGTGTTGACCTCGCCGAAGGCGATGTCGGCGTCTTCCAGGCGCTTGATCAAGTCCTCGCGGCTCAGCGAACCAAACACGTCGCTGACGATCTGGTCGGTGAGGGAACGGTTGCGAACGCGTTCGGCGACGTTGGCGAGGCGCGGATCCTTCGGCAGGTCGGGCTGCATCAGGACTTCGGCGCAGAGCTTCTTCCACTCGCGCTCGCTCTGGATCGAAATCAGAACGTCCTTGCCGTCCTTTGACTGGAACACGCCATAGGGCGCGATCGAGGGATGGGCAAGGCCGATACGCTTGGGCGGATTGCCGGCTTCGGAATTGAGCAGCGGCACCGCGAGCCAGTCCGCCATGACGTCGAACATCGAAATGCGGATGTCGGCGCCCTTGCCGGTGCGCGTGCGCGCAAACAGCGCTTCGAGGATTGAGGCGTGCGCCGTCGCGCCGGTCGCAATATCGACGATGGAGACGCCGACGCGCGACGGTCCCTCCGGTCCGCCGGTGATCGAGGCGAGCCCGCTTTCGGCCTGGATCAGGAGATCATAGGCCTTGCGATGGGCGTAGGGGCCTTCATCGCCATAGCCGGTGATGGTGCAGCAGACCAGCGCCGGATAATCCCGCCTGATGCGCTCCAGCGAAAAGCCGAGCTTGTCCATCGAGCCGGGCTTGAGGTTTTGCAGCAGCACGTCGGCGCCCGCGATCAATTCCTCGAGCTCTGCGCGGCCCTCCTTGGCGGCGAGATCGACCACCACGGATTGCTTGCCGCGATTGAGCCAGACGAAATAGCTGCTCTGGCCCTTCGCCGCGGTATCGTAGCCGCGGGCGAAGTCGCCTTCCGGCCGTTCGACCTTGATGACGGTTGCGCCGGCGTCCGCCAGGCGTGATGAGCAGAACGGGGCGGCGACCGCCTGTTCCACGGCGATAACGGTGATTCCCTCGAGCGGCAGCATCTCTGTCTCTCTTTACATTTGCGGCAAGTCCCTTGATCGGCGAAACGGTTCCCGTTTCGCCGGGGCAGGCGCTAGTAGGAGCGGGGCATACCGAGCACATGCTCTGCGATGAAGGACAGCACCAGATTGGTCGAGATCGGCGCGACCTGGTAGAGTCGTGTCTCGCGGAATTTTCGCTCGACGTCATATTCCTCGGCGAAGGCGAAGCCGCCATGGGTCTGCACGCAGGCATTCGCGGCTTCCCAGGCAGCGTCGGCCGCGAGCATCTTGGCCATGTTGGCCTCCGCGCCGCAATCGACCCCGGCTTCATATTTTCTGGTCGCTTCCTTCACCATCAGCTCGGCCGCTCGCATCGCGGCATAGGCCTTCGCGATCGGGAACTGAATGCCTTGATTCTGGCCGATGGGGCGGCCGAACACCGCGCGCTCCTTGGCATAGTCGGTCGCTTTGGCAATGAACCATTTGGCATCGCCGATGCTTTCGGATGCAATCAGGATGCGTTCGGCGTTCATGCCGGAAAGGATGTAACGGAAGCCCTTGCCTTCCTCGCCGATCAGGTTTTCGGCGGGCACCTTCATGTCCGTAAAGAACACTTCGGTGGTGGAGTGGTTCATCATGGTACGGATTGGCCGTATGGTGAGCCCGGCCTTGCGCGCCTCGCGCATGTCGACCAGGAAAACCGACAGTCCCTCGGTGCGCTTCTTCGCCTGCTCCTTCGCCGTGGTGCGCGCGAGCAGGATCATCAGGTCGGAATATTCGGCGCGGCTGGTCCAGATCTTTTGTCCGTTGACGATATAGCTGGAGTTGCCTTCGCGCTTTGCGAAGGTCTTCAGCGAGGACGTATCGGTGCCGCTGGTCGGCTCGGTCACGCCAAAGGCCTGCAGCCGCAGCTTGCCGCTGGCGACATCAGGCAGCCATTTCGCCTTCTGCTCCGCGCTGCCGTGCCGCAGCACGGTCCCCATGGTGTACATCTGGGCGTGGCAGGCGCCGGCATTGCAGCCTGCGCGGTGGATTTCCTCCAGGATCGCGGTCGCAGCCGAGAGCTTGAGCCCGGCGCCGCCATATTCCTCGGGGATCAGCACGGAGAGGTAGCCGGCCTCGGTCAGGGCGTTCACGAACTCTGACGGATAGGCCATCTCGCGGTCGAGCTTGCGCCAATATTCTCCGGGGAACTGGGCGCAGAGCTTGGCCACGGCCTCGCGGATCTCGGCGTGTTCGTCCTGGGCGAAGTCCTGGGTGTGGTCTTGAGCGGTCATCGTAACTCAGGTGGTAGGTCAAGCGCGCGCATCGTGGCAGTGCAGAATGCGCATAGGCGCTCGGACTTTTCGTCCCGGGTGAAAATCTCGACGGTGGCGACACCGATCGAACCCGACATTTGCAGCGTTTTGGCCCGCGCGACAAGCTCGTTGCGGTCGGCAGGGGAAAGGAAATTCACCTTGAGCTCGACCGTGACGCCGATCCGGCCCTTCGGAAGGCCCGAGGTCACGGCGATACCGGCGGCCTGGTCGGCGAGCGCGGTGATCACCCCGCCGTGGAAATGGCCGAAGAACTGCACGAGGTCTTCGCGGCGGGCGAGCGACACCTCCGCATAGCCCGGCTCGATTTTGACGATGCGGAAGCCGGCAGCACCGGTAAAGCCCTTTGCGTTGACGGCTTCCGCAAGGCTCGGTGGATTGAGTTCCGTGGTCATTTACGCGGGTATGCGCACCGGCAGGGACTCATAGCCCCTGAGGAAGCTTGAGTAGGTCCGCTTCGGCTCGCCGACCACCTCGATCCGGTCGAAGCGTTTCAGCATCTCCTCCCAGACGATCTTGAGCTGCAGTTCGGCAAGCCGCATGCCGACGCAGCGATGGATGCCGAAGCCGAACGACAAATGATTGCGAGGACGCGCTCGGTCGATGATGAACTCCTCCGGACGGTCGATGACCTCCTCGTCGCGATTGCCGGAGACGTACCACATCACCACGCGCTCGCCCTTCCGGATTGTCTTGCCGCCGAGCTCTGTATCGACAAGCGCGGTGCGGCGCATATGCGCCAGCGGCGTCTGCCAGCGAATGACTTCCGGCACCATCGTGTCGATCAAGGCGGGATTTTCCCGCAGCTTGCGGAACTGGTCCGGGTTTTCGTTCAGCGCCAGGACCGAGCCGCTCATGGTGTTGCGGGTGGTGTCGTTGCCGCCGACAATGAGCAGAACGATGTTGCCCATCAGATTGTCGGGATCCATGTAGCGCGTTGCATCGCTATGCGCCATCATCGAGAGCAGGTCGTTGCGCGGTTCGGCGTTGACGCGCTCGTTCCAGAGCCGCGCGAAAAATTCGCGGCATTCGTTCATTTC
The DNA here is from genome assembly GCA_963696255.1 of uncultured Alphaproteobacteria bacterium. GTDB lineage: Bacteria > Pseudomonadota > Alphaproteobacteria > Rhizobiales > Xanthobacteraceae > Bradyrhizobium. The sequence goes on along the minus strand of CAVOJN010000007.1, from coordinate 8,149 downwards.
CCGGGCGCGCTGCTCCTCGGATTCCACGACGCCGCTCTTGCTTAGCGCGGTAAAGACATCAGACCAGCGCGTCAGCTTGCGCCGCTCCTCCCAGGGAAAGTCAAACAGCGTCGCCAGCATCTGGGTGGTCAATTCGATCGAGACGCGCTCGACGAAATTGAAGGTCTCGTTGCGCGGCAGGCTGTCGAGCACCTTGGCCGAGCGCTCGCGGATCAGCTTCGCAAGCTCGTCGAGATGTGTCGGCGTGAACATCGGCGAGACCGTCTTGCGCTGGGCCGCATGCCGCGGCTGGTCCATCGCAATGAAGCTCGGCCAGTCGTATCCCACAGGTGCGTCGCGGATCGTGATGCCGCCGAGCGCGGCATCGGACGAGAAAAGGCCGTGGCTGGTGTCGACATGCATGATGTCGTTGTATTTGACCACCGACCAATAGGGTTCGATCGGCGCATTGGTGCAATAATGAACCGGCTCTTCCTTGCGCAGCCGCTCGAACCACGGCCACAGCGTATCGCTCTGGAACAGCCGCGGCGCGCCTGGGTGAAAATCCTTCAGTGGCGTCGCATAGGCTTCCTCGCGCGCCTGACGCAGGAGCTCGGCCTTCCCGGAATGGATGGCGGTCTGCACGTTCATCGTGATCCTCTCGTGAGGCGATCAGCCGGTGATACGCACCGGCAGATGCTCGATACCTTTGACGAAGCTCGAATACACCCGCTTGGGCGGGCCGACCACCTCAATATTGTCGAAACGCTTGAGAATTTCTTCCCAGATGATCTTCAGCTGCAGCTCGGCGAGGCGGATGCCGACGCAGCGGTGGATCCCGAACCCGAACGACAGATGCGTGCGCGGACGCGCCCGGTCGATCAGGAATTCGTAGGGACGCTCGATGGCCTCCTCATCACGGTTGCCCGAGACGTACCACATCACGACCTTGTCGCCCTTTTTGATCGTCTGTCCCCTGAATTCGATATCCTGCAGCGCGGTCCGGCGCATGTGCGCGAGTGGCGTCTGCCAGCGGATCACTTCCGGCACGAAGCTGTCGATCAGCGCCGGATTCGTCTTCAGCTTCTCGTACTGGTCGGGATGCTGGCTCAGCGCCAGGATCGAGCCCGACATGGTGTTGCGCGTGGTGTCGTTGCCGCCGACGATGAGCAGGATCAGGTTGCCGAGGAAATTCTTCGGGTCCATGTCGCGTGTCGCATCCGAATGCGCCATCATCGAGAGCAGGTCGCTCTTCGGCGGCTGCTTGATGCGTTCGTTCCACAACCTTGCGAAATAGGTCGCGCATTCCATGAGCTCTACCTGCCGTTCATCCTCGCTCGCAACGAGGCCGCCGGGGCCGGGTATGGTGGTCGCGACATCGGACCAACGCGTCAGCTTGCGCCGGTCCTCCCAGGGGAAGTCGAACAGCACGGCAAGCATTTGCGTGGTCAGTTCGATCGAGACCCGGTCGACCCAGTCGAACACTTCGCCTCTCGGCAGGTTGTCGAGGCATTCGGCCGAACGCTGGCGGATGCTGACGGCGAGCTGGTCGAGATGGGTCGGCGTGAACATCGGCGCCACGGTCTTGCGCTGTGCCGAATGGCGCGGCTGGTCCATGGCGATGAAGCTCTCGCGGCGCAGGTCGGGCGAGACGTCACGGATGGTGATGCCGCCGAGCATCGCCGCGGAGGAGAACACGGCGTGGTTGGTCTCGATGTCCATGATGTCGTTGTACCGGGTCACCGACCAGTACGGACCGAACATGCTGTCCCTGGTGTAGTGGACCGGGGCTTCCTTGCGCAGCCGGTCGAAATAGGGCCAGAAACTATCGGTTCTGAACAATTCGGGATCGCCCGGGTCGAATTCCCCGAGCGGCAGCGAGTAGGCACGCTGACGCGCTGCTTCGGCATTGAGATCGTCGGCAAGGTCGATGGTCCCGTGCATGACGCGGCTCCTGGTTGTTCTGTTTCCTGCCGGCCCTTCAAGGCTGTCACCGGCGAATTACATCCCCTTGCGCGAGCCCGCGCAAGCACGACTTTACCGTGAGCCAACAGGCCGCAGGGTGGCATGCCAGCGCCCCGCCGTTTTCAGCCCGTGACAAGGCCAATTCCAGCGAATAAGGCTGTTTCAAACAACGTTCGGTGTGCCGGAGCAGGATGCCAATGATCCCCAATGCCTATCGGATATTCAATTTCGATCTCGGCGAGACCGCGGATGCAATTCGCCAGACCGTGCACGATTTCGCCGGCAACGAGATCGCGCCGCGCGCCGCCGAGATCGACAGGACCAACCAGTTTCCGCGCGATCTCTGGCCGAAGATCGGCGCGCTCGGCTTGCATGGGATCACCGCCGAAGAGGCATATGGCGGAGCCGGGCTCGGCTATCTCGAGCATTGTGTGGCGATGGAGGAGATCTCGCGCGCGTCCGCGTCCATCGGGCTCTCTTATGGCGCGCATTCCAATCTCTGCGTCAACCAGATCAGCCGCAACGCCAACGAGGCGCAGAAGCGGAAATATCTGCCGAAGCTGATTTCCGGCGATCATGTCGGCGCGCTTGCGATGTCCGAGCCGGGTTCCGGCTCCGATGTGGTCTCGATGAAGACCCGTGCCGAGAAGAAGGGTGATCGCTACGTTCTCAACGGCAACAAGATGTGGATCACCAACGGCCCGATAGCCGAGACGCTGGTGGTCTACGCCAAGACCGATCCAAATGCCGGACCGCGCGGCATCACGGCGTTCATCATCGAGAAGGGCATGAAAGGGTTTTCGACCGCGCAAAAGCTCGACAAGCTCGGCATGCGAGGCTCCGACACCTGCGAGCTGGTGTTCGAGGATTGCGAAGTGCCTGAGGAGAATGTGCTCGGCGAGGTCGGCCGCGGCGTGAACGTCCTGATGTCGGGTCTCGATTATGAGCGCGTGGTGCTGTCCGCCGGTCCGCTCGGCATCATGCAGGCCTGCATGGACGCCGTGCTGCCCTACGTGCATGAGCGCAAGCAGTTCGGTCAGCCGATCGGCACTTTCCAGCTCGTGCAGGGCAAGGTCGCCGACATGCATACGACCATGAACGCCGCGCGCGCCTATGTCTACGCGGTCGCAAAGGCCTGCGATCGCGGCGAGACCACGCGCGAGGACGCGGCGGGCGCGATCCTCTTTGCCTCGGAGAAGGCCACCCAATGCGCGCTGGATGCGATTCAGCTTCTCGGCGGCAATGGCTACATCAACGACTATTCGACCGGCCGCCTTTTGCGCGACGCCAAGCTCTACGAGATCGGCGCCGGCACCAGCGAGATCCGGCGGATGCTGATCGGCCGGGAGCTGTTCGAGAAGTCGGCGTGAGTCATTCGGAAGGAAAAGCGAGCTTGTCATTCCGGGGCGCACGAAGTACGAACCCGGAATCTCGAGATTCCGGGTCTGGTCCTTCGGACCATCCCGGAATGACGGTGAAAAACTAGTCTCTCAAATTATTCACCTTGCTCACCCAGGCGCGGACATCCGCGAGCGCCTCCGGCAGCACCGCCCTGACCTGCTCCACCGTCATCCCCGGCCGGATGCGGGGATCATAGAGCAGATTGAGGATGTACTGATCGTAGACGTCGAAGAAGCCCATCGAGACCTTGTCGTTGAACATGGTCCATGGCACCGAATTGGTGTCGTTGATCGGGCCCAATGCCTGCAGCAGTTCCTCGTAGGCGCAATCGAAGAAGACAAAATCCCCGTTGTCGACGGTGAGGATGACGTCGGAATGCGTGATCTCGAGCCGGTCGTTCTTGCGAAAGGCTGACAGGCATTGCGGATCGAGCGAGCGCTTGATCTCGCGCGCCCGCTCGCGGCCGTAATTTGCAGCGATGGTGCGGGTGAGGTCGCGGTCGCGCACGAGCTGCACGGTGACGTTGGCGTCCTCGACCCTGTCGGTCATGGCGATGTCGAGATGCTGGATGCGCTGGCCGATGTCGGCGACGACCTTCGCCAATTGCGCCTTGCGGGCGGCGTGATTTCCGTCGGCGAACACGCGCACCGGGACATCATATTTGCGGATGCGGTCGACCCGGCCCGCCAGATGATATTCCGCCCCGAAACTCGTCTTCATGAAGCCTTCGACGATTTCGGCGTCGGTGAAGCTCTTCTTCTCCGCGCGTTGGCGGGCGGCGATGGACGGGATCTCCGCGGCAAGGGGTTGCGGCCATGACTGCGCGGCCATCGCGATGGCCACGAGGGCCAGTGCGATACGCCGGGGATTGAGGACAGATCGGTGCGTCATTGGCGCGACGCTGCCGCAAGCGATGGACGCGCGCAAGCAGCGTGGCCCGAGCGCCGGCCTAGTTCTTGACGATGACCGTGGCTCCGACGGGGACACGGTTATAGAGATCGACGACGTCGTCATTGGTCATGCGGAAGCAGCCGGATGACACCGCTTGCCCGATCGTCTCCGGTTCGTTGGAGCCGTGGATGCGATAGAGCGTCGAACCGAGATAAAGCGCCCGCGCTCCGAGCGGGTTCTCGATCCCGCCGGCCATGTGACCGGGCAGGTCGGGCCGGCGCCGGCGCATCTCGGCGGGCGGCGTCCAGCCGGGCCATTCGCGCTTGGCGCTGACGCGGTGTACCCCGCTCCAGCGGAACCCGTCGCGGCCGACGCCAATGCCGTAGCGGAGCGCCGTGCCGCCCGGTTGAACGAGGTAGAGCCGCCGCTCGGCGGTATTGATGACGATCGTGCCCGGCCCGTATTCGGTCGGATAGTAGACGCTGGTGCGGGGAATCGGGCCGGCGCCGCCACCGCCGAAGTAGCCGCCGCCGTTGAACATGTCGGGGGTGGGGGTACCAAAGAAGTTTTGCGCCTGCGTCTGGCCAGCACCGGCCAACAGTGCCGCTGCGGCGGCCAGAACGACGAATCTTCGGGTCATTGTCCTTCCTCGCGAAATGTCCAACGGGCGGAACGAGACTGGCTGCAATGCTTCCGTTTCGCAAGCCACGCGGCTGTGACGTTACGGGATTCCTGTGTCGCGGTTAAGAAGCCCTGCACCGTGGAGGTAGGAGGATGCGTCAGCCCCCTTTGACGAACGCCGGGAACAATGGTTGATCTGATAAACGCTATAACGGCCTCGCGAACGGGAGCGGAACGATGAACGGTGCGGAAAGTCTGGTGCGGACCCTGGTCGCAGGCGGCGTGAACGTCTGTTTCACCAATCCAGGCACATCCGAGATGCATTTCGTCGCCGCGCTCGATCGGGTCGAGGGTATGCGCTGCGTGCTCGGGCTGTTCGAGGGCGTGGTGACGGGGGCCGCCGACGGCTACTACCGCATGAAGGGCACACCGGCCTCGACGCTGCTGCATCTCGGCCCGGGCCTGGCCAACGGCCTCGCCAATCTGCACAACGCCAAGAAGGCGCGGTCCGGCATCGTCAATATTGTCGGCCAGCACGCGACCTATCACATCGCCCTCAATGCGCCGCTGACCTCCGATATTGAAGGGCTGGCGCGGCCGATGTCGGACTGGGTCAAGACTTCGCCGAACGCCAAGTCGGTCTCCGCCGATGGCATGGAGGCGATCGCCGCGGCGAGCGCCTCGCCGCCGGTTATCGCGACGCTGATCTTGCCCGCCGACACCGCTTGGAACGAGGCCGACGGCGTCGCCAGGGCTCCGGGGCCGAAGCAGCTGCCCGGCTTCGCCACGGAAGCCGTCGAGAAGGCCGCCAAGGTGCTGCATTCGGGAGGCGACAGCACTCTTCTGCTCATCACCGGCGGCGCGCTGACCGAGCAGGGACTGGCGCTGGCGCAGCAGATCGCGGGAAAGACCGGCTGCAAGGTAATGGGCCAGACCTATCACCCGCGCATGGCGCGCGGCCGTGGACGCTTCTCGATCGACCGCATCCCCTATGTGATCGAGTCGGCGCTGCCGATCCTCAAGAACTTCAAGAACATCGTGCTTGTCGAAGCCCGCGACCCGGTCGCGTTCTTCGCCTATCCGAACAAGCCGAGCATGCTCAAGCCCGAGGGTTGCGAGGTGCATGAACTGACCGCGTGGGGCCAGAACTCGGTGGCGGCGCTGGAAGCGCTGGCGGATGCGCTCGGCGCCAAGCCGCATGACGTCAAGCCGCAGAAGCTCGCGGAACTCAACAAGCCGACCGGCGCGCTCAATCACACCTCGATCGCCCAGGCGATCGCCTGCGCGATCCCCGAGAACGCCATCATCGTCGATGAATCCATCACCACCGGACGCGGCTTCTTCCCGCCGACCGCTGCAAGCGCGCCGCATGACTGGCTGCAGAACATGGGCGGCTCGATCGGCTTCTCCACGCCGGTCGCAACCGGCGCCGCGGTCGCCTGCCCGGACCGCAAGGTGATCTGCATGGTCGGCGACGGCAGCGCGATGTACACCATCCAGTCCCTGTGGACGCAGGCACGCGAGGGGCTCAATGTCGTGACCATCGTGTTCGCCAACCGGATCTATCAGATCCTGCGCGGCGAGTTCGATGGCGTCGGCGCCGGCGAGCCGGGCCAGCGCGCCCAGGACATGCTCAAGCTCGACCGTCCGACCATCGATTTCGTCGCGCTCGCCAAAGGCATGGGCGTCGAGGGCCGCGCGGTCACCACCGCGGACGAGTTCAACAAGGCGCTGGCGGAAGCCATCGCTGCCCAGGGGCCGCGCCTGATCGAGGTGCAATTCTGACAAAATGAGGTGCTGGAGTACGCCGCGCGTGCGGCGACTTAAATCCTCCGCTCGCTTGGGTTGGAGCGGAGCGGGGAATGCAGAGCGAGCTCAACAGATTGATCGCCGCCCTGCGCGAATTCTACGCGCACGAAGCCTTCATCCTGGAGCGTGATCTCGGCGAACGCGCGCTGACACACCGGCTCGCCGTGCACATCGAAAAGCAGTTTCCGGGCTGGGAGGTCGATTGCGACTACAACCGGCTTGGCGAGCGCACCATGCGGCTTCCGCACGGAACCATCGTCTCGACCGACGACCATCTCGGCAAATCGGTCTATCCCGACATCGTCGTGCATCAGCGCGAGATCCCGAACAATCTCCTGGCAATCGAGGTCCGCAAGGCAAGCAATCATCAGCCGATCGAGCATGACCAGCACAAGCTCAAGGCGCTGACCGATCCGCATTTGTGGTTCGCCTATGCCGTAGGCACGCTGGTGACACTGGCGAGACGGAACGTCGTCCATTCGGAAGTCTATGCCGGTGGCCGAATGGATCGGCCGAACTCGATCTGGTTCGCCGAACAGCTGAAGAATGCGGAGCTGGCGGACTAAAGCATGATCCGGAAAAGTGTGAAGCGGTTTTCCGAAAAGATCATGCTCAAACAATGAGCTAAAGCGCGATGACGATTCATCCTAATCTCATCGCGCTTTAGCGCACCCGGACACGCATCGCGCAAAATGAAAAGGCCGCCCCGAAGGCGGCCTTTTTCGAAGAGCGTTGGCGCAAGCCTACTGCTTGGTCATGGCATCGTCGCCGGTCTTCTTGGCGGATTTCTTTTTCTTCGTCGTCTTCTTCATCGTATCGCCCTTGCTCATGGTATCGCCACTGGTCGCCGGCGCCGTCGATGTCTGGGCGAACGCGCTCGATGAGACAAAGGCAAGGGCGACGGTAGCGATGATCAGTTTGCGCATCTCGAAAATCTCCGTTTTCTTGTGACCGGCTGGCGCACCATAACCGAACAACCTTCGGTCCGGTTCACCTTCGACGGTCAGTTATTTGTGAGACGCGCCGCCATCCATTCGTCGCTTTTCGCGAGAGACGCCGCGTAACGGAGGAACCGGTCGAGGCCCGCACCGTTATCTCCGCGAGGCAGGGCGTCCGGAGGGATGCCATGGACTGGCGCAGCGCAATGGTACGAACCGAATCGACCTGGGACACGAGAGAGGACGCCGCCGCCTACAGGGTCGGCTGGACCATTTCCGGCCTCGCAACGCTCGGCACCATCATCGCCGTCTGGATGTTCGCGATTTAAACGTTAGCCCTTCAGTCCGTCTTCGCTTTCGCTCCGCTCAAGCTACGCCGGACAGCTTCGTGCTTTGGTTTCTTGTGGAGTTCGCCCAGCCGTAGCTCGCGCTGCCCGGCAGTTCGCCTTCGCCCTATGGGCTTCGGCGCGACATCCTTCTCTCGCTTCGCGAGCGAAGGATGGTGGGCGCACAAGGGATCGAACCTTGGACCTCTCCCGTGTGAA
>CAVOJN010000006.1:0-1973064 GCA_963696255.1 uncultured Alphaproteobacteria bacterium | reverse complement strand
GATGGTGTTACGGCTTATAGCGGGCTCTCCCCGGAGACCGGGCTTTGATTGCCTCCGTCGCCTGAGAGTCCTCACCCTCAGACTTGATCCCAGCATCGGGGGATCAGGACCACACGCCTTTGCCGTCCGTGAGGGCTGCTTTCGTCCGCGCGTCGCCGCGCTTAAGCATCCTCACGTCCACCGCATCCCGCTTCCAACGTCCGTGACGATCGCGATACGCCCCTCTTGCGGAGGCGGGATGCGGAGAGATGACCACATGTTTCTGAAAAACGGAAGAGGAATATTTTTCGCGGAGGGGGTTGACAAGATTTCCGATTAAGCGAAGTGACTTGCCGGGATGAGCCGAACGGCGGATCATCCGATCACTTCGTCGGCGCGCGCGCCAGGATTGATCGGGCAAAGTGACCGGAAAACGATGGGAAACATCGGATTTGGACGTAGAGAAGTGCGCCTGCTGGTAGGTTCAAATTAAAACACGGCTATTTCCCGATGATGCACTCTTTGCAGTTGCATGGCCTGACCTCATAGAAGGCCGAGAGAGCGTCGTTAACGCTCCGCTCACGAATGTAATGGCGACCGTTCCACTGCCATCCGCGCTTGAGGTCGATTCGGTAGCCGTCTCCGTCTAGGAACCATTCTCGTACTTTATGAGGGTAATTCGCCTTCAATTGCATAAGAAACTTGCTCACCGACTACCCCTTCACTCGCATGGTGAACTACAACGGCATTCACGGCTGTGCCCGAACGCCTTGGCTTGTCGGCCGCTGATCAACAGTCCCAAGCTCTCGTGCGAGCACAGACGCGAACGCGCGTCTTGTTCAAGCGGGTCATAAATTTGTTCTTTGGGGTCATCCTTACGGGGGCGACGATAGTTAGCTGGAGCGGTCCCGCTTCTTCACACATTTCGCTCCAATAAGCAGCGAGCTTGCATCCGCTGCGTGAGCTTGCGAGACCGCATCATCGGCGCTGAGCACGACCACTAAAAAGGGGAACGGCGGCCTACCTACAATCCACGCTGACGTTCGTGTTTCGAGTCCATCGTCCGATCTCGCCAACGGGATGAACCCCGGCGCACATCACCGCGCCGGGGTCATGCGCGCTGCCGTCGAGGGGGCTTTTGGGGGAGGAAACGGCGCTCGCGCATCTCTAACAGAGCACAACCCGAACGGTGAGATAATTGTCCCTAGGGCCAATCTGCTCGTTGCCGCCGCTTTGCTCGTGCTCAGAAACGCCGCTGGCCCCAAAAGCCAATTGTTTGGCACGGCGTGACAAGCCCCAATCCTGACGATTTTGTAAGAGACCGCCGCTGGGGATTTTAGGGCCAGCGAAATGCCGACGCCGCCTGACCAAGATATTCGGTCCAGAGCGGCGTCGTGTATTTTCCGTCAGTCGACTAGCCGCGAGCCGCAGCTTTTCTTGGTCAACGGTACGCGTCCTCGCGGCGGACGCCAGGGCATTCGTGTTGACGTCGGCGGCCCACAGGCCTCCCACTAGTGCCGCGATACTCTCATCAGGGGACGAGCCTGGTATCGACAGGGGCGCAGGGCCGCATCTCCCCGCGAACTGTATGATCAACAGCCGTGACGAAGCTCTCCATCCGGAATAGCATCCGCGCATGGGAGGCGATCATGTTCAACCCGACGCAAATTGTAATCCAGGCGTTTGTCGAAGAGCTCAAGGACAAGTACGACCAGATCTACGGAATCCTCGAGCCCGCCTATCCGGCCATCATCGGTTTCGTCGGGCGCCTCGCGCTGGAGAATATTTCCAATAGCGATGCGGCCTACCACGACATGAATCACACCATCATGGTGACGCTGGTCGGGCAGGAAATCCTGCTCGGCAAACATACCAGCGAGGGCGGCGTCAAGCCGCGGGACTGGCTTCACTTCATGATTTCGCTGTTATGCCACGACATCGGCTATGTCCGCGGGGTCTGTCGGGGCGACCGCAACGGACAGTATGTCTGCAATGAAAACGGTGATCTCGCGTCAATTCCTGCGGGAGCCACGGATGCCTCCCTGACGCCCTATCATGTCACGCGGTCCAAGCTCTTTGTCCGCGAGCGTTTCGGCAAGGTGAGCCTGACCCACATCGATACGCAGGAAATCGAGGCCAACATCGAGCACACGCGCTTTCCTGTCCCGGAGAACGAGGAGCACAAGAATACGGCGGATTATCCGGGCCTGCTCCGTGCCGCGGATCTGATCGGTCAGCTGGCCGACATCGACTATCTGCGCAAGACGTCTGCTTTGTTCGCCGAATTTCGGGAAACCGGCGCGAACGACAAGCTCGGGTATAAAACACCCGATGATTTACGCGCAGCATATCCGGCCTTCTTCTGGAAAGCCGTCTGCCCCTATATCGGCGATGCACTCCGGTACCTGCGGGCCACGCAGGACGGCAAGCAGTGGATCGCCAACCTCTATGCGCACGTGTTCTCGGAAGAACATCGGGGCGCCATTACCGGGGCATAGTGGAAGCGCGATTTCTGATCTCGTGATTTACCGTTCGGGTCGCCACGACGTCACTCCCAACAGGTGAGGGGCACGTTGCCAGAAGTCTGCTCTGCCCGAGTCTTGCGGCCTGAAACCTGCTTAAGTACTTTGTCTTTCATCTGGACGCGTCGAAAAAGGAGCCTTCCTTATGGCCAATACCACGGCAGAGCTTGAGATGCTCCTCATGCAGCGGTCGTTCACTGACCCCGAGCTTGTGGCGGCGGTCGATGCGGCAGAAAACTTCCGGATCCTGCCGGATGCCACCGTGATCAAGATCGGCGGGCAAAGCGTCATCGATCGCGGCCGTGCCGCAGTCTATCCGCTCGTCGACGAAATTCTGGCTGCGCGCAAGCTTCACAAGCTCCTGATCGGGACTGGCGCCGGAACCCGGGCCAGGCATCTCTATTCGATCGCAGCCGGGCTCCGACTGCCGGCCGGCGTGCTCTCGCAACTCGGTGCCTCCGTGGCGGATCAGAACGCAGCCATGCTGGGGCAACTCCTGGCCAGGCACGGCATCTCCGCCGTCAGCAGCGCGGGGCTCTCCGCGGTGCCGCTCTTTCTTGCCGAGGTAAACGCCGTCATCTTCAGCGGGATGCCGCCCTATGGCCTCTGGATGCGTCCCGCGGCCGAAGGCGTGATTCCGCCTTACCGCACTGATGCTGGATGTTTCCTCGTGGCCGAACAGTTCGGCTGCAAGGCGATGATCTATGTGAAGGACGAAAACGGCCTCTACACCGCGAACCCGAAGACTTCGAAGGGCGCCACCTTGATTCCGAAAATCTCGGTGGCCGAGATGAAGGCCAAGGGCCTGCAAGATTCGATTCTCGAATTTCCGGTGCTCGATCTGCTCACCTCGGCACGCTACGTCCGCGAGGTGCAGGTCGTGAACGGCCTCGTCCCCGGCAATCTGACCCGGGCGCTCGCTGGCGAGCACGTCGGCACCATCATCACCGCGAGCTGAAGAGGGCGATCACCATGGCTGATATCAAAGAGATCAAGCACGTCGCCTCCCCACTCGCCCGCCAGACCCTGCTCGACAGCAGTCTGACCCGTCCCGTCGCCGGCGGACGCCCCATCAAGCTTCTCCCTTGGCTGCAGGTGGTGAAGATCGGAGGCCGCTCCATCATGGACCGTGGCCATGAGGCAATTCTTCCACTCGTGAATGAGCTGCGGACGCTACTGCCCGAGCATCGCCTGCTCATCCTGACCGGCGCCGGCATCCGCGCTCGACACCTCTACAGCGTGGGCCTCGACCTCGGCCTGCCGGTGGGCTCGCTCGCGCCGCTCGCCGCCAGCGAGGCCGGGCAGAACGGGCATATCCTTGCTTGTCTGCTCGCTCCGGAGGGGGTCTCTTATGTCGAACATCCAACCATCGCGAGCCAGCTCGCCATTCACCTCTCCGCTGCCCGCGCGGTCGTAGGAAGCGCCTTTCCACCGTATCACCACCATGAGTTTCCAAACTCGCGCATCCCACTGCATCGCGCCGACACCGGCGCATTTCTGCTCGCCGACGCGCTGGGCGCCGCCGGCCTCACGATCGTCGAGGACGTGGACGGGGTCTACACCACGGATCCCAATGGCCCCGACGGCAAGCAGGCGAAGCCGCTCCGCGAGACGAGTGCCGCCGAGCTGGCCAATCATCAAGGCACGCTGCCGTTCGATCGCGCCCTCATCGAGGTGATGGCGAATGCGCGTCATATCAAGCGCGTGCAGATCGTGAACGGCCTCGTTCGCGGCCGGCTCACCGCGGCGCTGCGGGGCCAGCATGTCGGATCGATCATTCATACGGGTGCGCGCCCGATTTGAGCTGCTGTGCTGGTCTGGTCGTGCTGCCGCGAACGTTTCGGCAAGGTCAGCCTGATCATATCGATACGCGGGAAATCGAGGCAAACATCGAGCACACACGCTTTCCGGTTCCGGAGAACGACGAGCGCGTATCTACTTGGGCGGCGGCTTGTCGTAGAGCGGTTGGCCCTTGTCGACGATGTGCACTGTCAGCAGTTTCACGGTCTTGTCGCCGACGACCTTGAAGGCCCCGTGCGGAACGTCGCGGACATTGACAGCGGCGATGCCGGTCGGGAGGGGGACCTGCTTTCCGTCCGGGAGTTCAAGCGTGCCACCCTCCAGGACGTAAAATGACTCATCTCCGTGATGGATATGAAGTGTTGACGTGTCACCGGGCTTGATCTCGGAGATGCTCGTGATGATCTCCATATTCGTGCCGGTCAAATCCGCTCGCTTCAGTTCTTTCCGAAACGGCGAGTCTTGGGCGTTTGCTGCAAATGTGAAAAGCGACGCTAACAGAATGCCAAGTAAGAGCCTCATCCACTTCCTCCCCACTTGAAGAAATCCGCATCCAGTCGACGCCTATTTAGCCCGAGAAGAGATGGACAGCTCAAGGGTGTTTATCGTTTTTGCGATGCACTAAGGACGGCGTGTGCTCTCCGTCAAAACGCTGTGCGTCAAGACCGGATGGTAATGGCGAAGGCAGTGCCCGTCGTCATGATGCTCGCGTTACGGGACTCGCCATGGGGTCAGCCGTGGAACCCAGCGCGGGACGTTGGCCCGAAAGTCCTCGTACTGCGCGCCAAATGTCTGCTCGAGCGTTGGTTCTTCGTACACCAAGACGAAGACGTGGAAAAAGAGCCACAATAGCGCGGCATACCAGAGGAGGTGCCAATCGCCGAATAAAAGTGCTTGACCAAAAATGACAGCAGCGACCCCGACGTAAATCGGATTTCGCACGTAGCGATAGAGACCCGTGACCACCAGCTTCTGTGTCGGCGCGATCGGGGCCGGCGTTCCCAGCCCCTGCAGTGCAAACCGCACGAACGAATCCACAACTCCGGGCACTCCGGCAATGATCAACATAAGTCCGATGGCGCGGGTCAGTTCAAGGCCGAAAGCCGGCCGGAACTCCCAATGTGTGATCCACCATGGGACGAACCCCGCCAGCACCAAAGGCGCGACGACGAAGAATAGAGCAGAGCCCAGGATGGCAATCGCCTTCGACACGAGTAGCCCTTAACGCTACCGGTACCAATGTTGAAATCCACACTACTGCAACCAAGCGCGAACCGGAAGACGAGTCAAAAGCTCCTTCCGTCCAAGGCCCCCTGTCAGAAGCGCCATGTCGGCTTGGGGGTCATGAGCGGACATTCGGTCGCTGCCCGATCATGGTCGGCTCAACCTCCAAAAGCGGACATACCTGCGCGCCTTCGGGCGAGGTTGCAGGCGCGTGCGTCGGATCGCCATCGTTGCCGACGGCAGGACCGACCTGGCGTACCTACTTTATCAGCGCCGACAGCTGATCCGTGAGTGCGCGGCGTCTCGTCAAACCAGACCAAACCGTGCGCACAAGCCGGGAATGCTGTCGTAATCCATATCGAGTTCATATTTCTTGAGGAGCGGGCCGGACTTGCTTCGGTCGGGCCAGATATCGCGCAATTCGCGGAAGTAATCTTCGAAGCCACCGGGTGAAATGACTTCGATGATCTCAGAGGGCGTGTCACCCGCGTTCCAGAACGTGTGCCATTGTTCTCTCGGCTTGAAGACCCCAGGTGCCGGCTTCTGCAGTGACAACGTCATCACCCAGCAACGCCCCGAACTTTCCTGTCAGCACATAGGAATGCTCGTCCTCGCGATGGTGGCGATGCAGGGGCGCCGCCAGGGTGCGCGGCGGCAATTGATGATGCACCACCGAGAAACGGCCGCCGGTTTGAGCGCCGTCAATCTTCCATTGCGTGCCAAGGCGGCCGGTGTGGAATGTCTCGCCCGATTCAAAGGGAATCAACAGCGGAGGCGGAAACGACGATTGACCCGGCAATTTATCGTTCATTGCTATGCGCACTCCCTGTTGTGCGGGCGTTGTACAACATTTCCGGAATAATGCATCTCGACAGCATTCTCAGACCGCACGATGGGTTGAACGAAGTGAAACCCATCGCACTCCGTGGAAGCGAGAGATGGCTTTTGCTGCCGCTCGACCATCCTGCGACGTTGCTTCACTTACCAGGTGCTTCGCCTCAACGCGGCCGGGGCATCTTGATTCCGAGCGCCCGCTCGGCCGCGGACATGACGGTCGATTGCGGGCTGGTCTGGCAAAAATCCTTCACCGTCTTGGCGGCCTGTGCGAACTCGTTGAGGTCGACGACAGTGCTGCGCACAGTCGCATTGTAATAGCCGCTCAGCCACATGGTGATGCCGGCGAAGTCCTGGAAGCCGAGCTTGGTCAACTCGCGGCACGTCAGCTTGCCCATGTCGACGACCATCTTGTCTTCGGCGGTCGCAGCCGCACTCGATGAAACAAGGATCGAGATCGCCAGCAGTAGTCTGCGCATCGTGTTCCCCAATGTTTGGCCGCATCGACCCCGAGCGGCGAACCGTTTCCGGTCATCCACCATCGTTGGGTAACAGTCTTGATCCAGGTCAAGCGTGTAGCCCGCATGAGCGCAGCGACATGCGGCGACGATGGAAATGCGCAATTCAACCCGGGTATCGCTTCGCTCACCCGGGCTACGTTTACCATCGAAGAGCGATGGATGCCCGGGCCTTCGCCTCGCCGAAGCGGCTGCGGCCGCGCAGGCGGCTCAAGCCCGGGCATGACAAGTGCTTCTTCTGTCAGGCCGTCAGAGCGATGGAAGGGGCCGTAGCCGTAACCCGCCGCACGGCGACGCCACCATCCGCCAGCAATCGCTACTTCTTGTCCGCGTGCTCGAGCCGCGCCAGGAGGCTCGACGTATCCCAGCGCTTGCCGCCGATCTTCTCCACTTCGGAATAGAACTGGTCGACCAGCGCGGTGACCGGCAGGCTCGCGCCGTTGCGGCGGGATTCGGCGATCGCGATCGAGAGGTCCTTGCGCATCCATTCCACCGCGAAGCCGAAATCATATTTGCTGTCGTTCATGGTCTTGTAGCGGTTCTCCATCTGCCAGGATTGCGCGGCGCCCTTGGAGATGGTGTCGATGACGTCGGGGACGCTGAGCCCGCTCTTCTTGGCGAAGTGGATGCCTTCCGAGAGGCCCTGGACCAGGCCGGCGATGCAGATCTGATTGACCATCTTGGTCAGCTGGCCGGCGCCGGCCGGGCCGAGCCGCTTGCACATCCGCGCATAGGCGCCCGCGATGATGGGCTCGGCGCCCTTGTAGGCATCCTCGTCGCCGCCGCACATCACGGTGAGCGCGCCGTTTTCCGCGCCGGCCTGACCGCCGGAGACGGGGCCATCGACGAATTTGAAGCCGGCCTTTTTGGCGGCGGCATCGAGCTCGCGGGCGACGTCGGCGGAGGCGGTGGTGTGGTCGACGAAGGTCGCGCCCTTCTTCATGCCGGCGAAGGCGCCATCCGGGCCGATGGTCACGGCGCGCAGGTCGTGGTCATTGCCGACGCAGCACATCACGAAATCCTGGCCTTCGGCGGCGGCTTTCGGGGTCGCGGCGGTCTTGCCGCCGAACTTCTCGGCCCATTGCTTGGATTTGGCCGCGGTGCGGTTATAGACCGTGACCTCATGGCCACCCTTTTTGACGAGGTGTCCTGCCATGGGGAAGCCCATGACGCCGAGACCGAGAAATGCGACTTTGGCCATATCTTCTACCTTGTTTGTAACCTTTGGGGCGCGCCGGGCGTTGGGTTGGGCCGGCGGGGTTCAGGCGGGGGTGCACCATACCCCCTGCGCAGGAGAGGGCAACGGCTTCGTTTGGCGACTTCAACGGGATATGTGCTAGGGTGTCCCCCTCTCCAACGAGCTTCACAAAATAAGGGAGTGTTTCGCATGGGCATGAGCGTAGGCGTGCTCGACCATTTCAACATCCGGACCCGGAATCTCGCCGATACCGTTCACTTCTATGAGAACGTCATGGGGTTGGAAAAGGGTCCGCGCCCGAACTTCGCCTTCCCCGGCGCCTGGATGTACAGCGAGGGCAAGGCCGTGGTGCACATCGTCGACATCTCCAAGACGGACGAGCCGCAGAAGCCGGATTCCGGCGTGGTCCATCACGTCGCCTTCGTCTCTACCGGCTTCGACGGCATGAAACAAAGGCTGGAGTCCAAGGGCATGCCCTTCGACTCGCGGCAGGTGCCGGGCGGCGACCTCTGGCAGATCTTCGTCAACGATCCCAATGGCGTCATGATCGAGCTGAACTACGAGGCCGCCAAGGAAAACAGCGTCTCCGCGCCCAAGGAGACCCGGGAAGACATCGGGGCGAAGCTGGCGTCCTGAGCCGGACCGCTCTATAGGGCTTCTCCGAACCCTTGAGTTCACCTCTCTCCCGCCGGGAGGAGGTGAACCGAATGAGCGGCGAGCGGTTTCCTCGACGGCTCGCCTCAGGAGACATGCCTTGAGCGTTACGCAGCAACAGATCCTCGACAAACTCGCCAAGGTGAGGTCGCCGCGCGGCGTCGCGCTGACCGAGGCCGGCGTGCTGTCGGCGATCTCCGTCAATGACGGCAAGGTATTCTTCTCGATCAATGTCGACGCCCAGGAGGCGCGCGCATGGGAAGACGTGCGCGCGCAGACGGAAGCTGCCGTCCGCGCCATTCCCGGCGTCACCTCGGCGATGATCGCGCTCACGGCCGAGCGCAAGCCGGGCAGTGGGCCGGCATCGCCGCAGCGCCGCCCGGGCGCAGGCGGCGGCGTGCCGCCGGTCTCGGCGCACCGGCCGCCGCAGAGTCCCGGTGGCTCGCCGATGTCGCGGCAGGCCGAGATCCCCGGGGTCGCAGCCGTCATTGCCGTGGCCTCCGGAAAGGGCGGCGTCGGCAAATCGACCACGGCGCTCAATCTTGCGCTCGCTTTGCACGCGCTCGGCCTGAAGGTCGGCCTGCTCGATGCCGATATCTACGGGCCCTCGGTGCCGCGGCTGACGGGCATCCATGAGAAGCCCGAACTCACCGACGAGCGCAAGATGATCCCGATGCAGCGCTTCGGGATCTCGATCATGTCGATCGGCTTTCTGGTCGAGGAAGACACCGCCATGATCTGGCGCGGACCGATGGTGATGTCGGCGATCACCCAGATGCTGCGCGACGTCGCCTGGGGCACGCTCGACGTGCTCGTGGTCGACATGCCGCCCGGCACCGGCGACGCCCAATTGACGCTGGCGCAAAACGTGCCGCTGAAGGGCGCCATCATCATCTCCACCCCGCAGGACCTGTCGCTGATCGACGCGCGGCGGGGGCTTGCCATGTTCAAGAAGGTCAACGTGCCGGTGCTCGGCATCGTCGAGAACATGAGCTATTTCCAGTGTCCGCATTGCGGGGAGCGCTCGGACATCTTCGGCCATGGCGGCGCGCGGCACGAGGCCGAGCGGCTCGGAGTGCCCTTCCTCGGCGAGATACCGCTGCACATGGCCATTCGCGCCACCTCCGATTCCGGCAATCCCATCGTGGTGAGTGAGCCGGACGGGCCGCATGCGGCCGTCTACCGCACCGTCGCCGCCAAGGTCCGCGATCAGCTTCAAGGCGTTATCGCCGCCGCCTGACAGAGGGCGCTCGAGGCCGCCCTTGAAGCGAATCTACCTTTGCGTCATATGCGACTTTTGTACCCCCTTCATGCCTTTGTCGCGTATTGCGTTTTCCGCATCCGTGTTAAGCCCCGCGCCGAACCGTCTTCGGCTGCTGCGGGCGTGAGCGCCGCGGAAGAAGGCGAGCGAGCCAGATGGGAAACGTCCCGAGCCCAAGGAGATGTCTTAAGATGAAGCGTCGTGATTTTTTGAAGGTTTCAGCGGTTGGTGCTGCCGCGACGGCTGTTGCCGCGCCGGCGATCGCGCAGTCCGCGCCCGAGATCAAATGGCGCATGACGTCGAGCTTTCCGAAGTCGCTTGATACGATTTATGGCGGCGCCGAGCAGTTCTCCAAATACGTCTCGGACATGACGGACGGCAAGTTCCAGATCCAGGTCTTCGCGGCCGGCGAGATCGTGCCCGGGCTGCAGGCGCTCGACGCGACGTCGAACGGCACCGTCGAGATGAGCCACACCGCGGCCTACTACTATGTCGGCAAGGACCCGACCTTCGCGATCTATGCTTCCGTGCCGTTCGGCCTCAATGCGCGCCAGCAGAACTCGTGGTGGTACCAGGGCGGCGGCATGGAGCTCGGCAACGAGTTTTTCAAGAAGTTCTCCGTGGTCGGATTGGCTTGCGGCAACACCGGCACGCAGATGGGCGGCTGGTTCCGTAAGGAGATCAAGACGGTCGCCGATCTCTCCGGTCTGAAATTCCGCATCGGCGGCATCGCGGGTCAGGTGCTGCAGAAGGTCGGCGTCGTGCCGCAGCAGCTTGCCGGCGGCGAAATCTATCCTGCCCTGGAGAAGGGCACCATCGACGCCGCCGAGTGGGTCGGTCCCTATGACGACGAGAAGCTCGGCTTCGCGAAGGTCGCGAAGTATTACTACTATCCGGGTTTCTGGGAGGGCGGCACGATGGTCCACGCCTTCTGCAACATCGACAAATGGAATACGCTGCCGAAAAACTATCAAGCGATCGTCAATGGGGCGGCCGCCTATGCCAATTCGTGGATGGCGGCGCGTTACGACATGCAAAACCCCACGGCCTTGAAGCGGCTGGTCGCCGGCGGCACGCAGCTTCGTCCCTTCACCAACGAGGTTCTGGAAGCGTGCCTGAAGGCGACCAATGAATTGTGGGCGGAGATCTCGGCCAAGAATCCCGACTTCAAGAAGTCGATCGATGCGATGCAGGCCTACCGCTCGGATCAGTACCTATGGTGGCAGGTTGCTGAATATACCTTCGACAGCTTCATGATCCGTTCGCGGACCCGCGGCTGATTGCCGCCCTTTTGGGCATGATCAATTTCGGAAAACCGCTACACACTTTTCCGGATCATGCCTAAGCCTTAAGTCGTAGACATCGAGCCCGGCCTCCCAGCGAGGCCGGGCTTTTTGCGTTGCGGGCTGGAAATCCGCAGGCAGATGTTCCATGCTTGACGCAAAGCCCCACGGCAAGAAGGGCGAACTTGCACAATTTCAGGGGAGACGCATGAAACGCAGAGATTTTATCAAAGTCACAGGATTGACCGCAGCGGCCGCATCCACGCTCGCTGCACCCGCCATCGCGCAAAGCATGCCCGAGCTCAAATGGCGCATGACGGCGAGCTGGCCCAAGTCGCTGGACACGCTGTATGGCGGCGCCGAGATGATGGCAAAGGCCGTCGGCGAGGCCACCGACAACAAATTCCAGATCCAGGTTTTCGCCGCGGGCGAAATCGTTCCGGGTCTGCAGGTGCTAGATGCCGTGCAGAACGGCACCGTCGAAATGGGGCACACCGCGTCCTACTATTACTTCGGCAAGGATCCGACCTTCACCTTCGGCACGTCGTTGCCGTTCGGGCCCAATTCGCGGATCAATCAGGGCTGGTACATCAATGGCGGCGGCAAGCAGGTCCTTGATGAGTTCTACAAGAACTACAACGTCGTTTCCCTGATCGCCGGCAACACCGGCTGCCAGATGGGCGGCTGGTTCCGCAAGGAGATCAAGACGGTCGCCGATCTGCAGGGACTGAAATTCCGCATCGGCGGTTTCGCCGGAAAGGTGCTGCAAAAGCTCGGCGTCGTGCCGCAGCAACTCGCGGGCGGCGATATCTATCCGGCGCTGGAGAAGGGCACCATCGACGCGGCCGAGTGGGTCGGCCCCTACGACGACGAGAAGCTCGGCTTCAACAAGGTCGCGCCCCACTATTACTATCCGGGCTGGTGGGAAGGCGGTCCGATGACGTTTGCCTACATCAACCTGGACAAGTGGAATTCGCTGCCGAAGTCTTATCAGGCTGTGCTGACCCATGCGGGCCAATACGCCAGCAACTGGATGATGTCGAAATACGATCAGCTCAATCCGCCGGCCCTGAAGAAGCTCCTGGCAGGTGGCACCAAGCTGCACGGCTTCTCGCCGGAGATCATGGGGGCGTCCTTCAAAGCCGCGATGGAGCTTTACGCCGAGGTCTCCACGACGAACGAGAACTTCAAGAAGGTCTACAAGTCGCTGACCGACTTCGCCAACGACGGTTATCAGTGGTGGCAGGTCGCTGAGCTCGGTTACGACAGCTTCATGTCGCGCAATCAGTTGAGAGGCTGAAGCTGCAGGCGGATCTGACGTGAAACAAGACCCCGGGGCGAAAGCTCCGGGGTTTTTGCTGGCACGTGAGCCAAGCCTTCGCCGCCTGGTCGCGTTACGGCCCGGCAAGCCCGGAAGGGGTCCCGGCCTGTCGGATAGCCCGGCCTGTTGCACTTTTCGGCTATGGAAATCGAAAAGGGGATGTTCCATGCTTTCCCCGCGGTCCCGGGTAGATGGGCCGTAAACGCATTTGCAAAGGGAAAAGCATGAAACGCCGAGATTTTATCAAGGTCACCGGATTGGGCGCAGCGGCCGCGTCCACGCTTGCCGCCCCGGCGATCGCGCAATCGATGCCGGAAATCAAATGGCGCATGCCGACCAGCTGGCCGAAATCGCTCGACACGCTCTACGGCGGCGCCGAGATGATGTGCAAGAAGGTTGCCGAAGCGACCGACAACAAATTCCAGATCCAGATCTTCGCCGCCGGCGAGATCGTGCCGGGCTTGCAGGTGCTGGACGCCGTACAGAACGGCACCGTCGAGATCGGGCACACCGCTTCCTACTATTACTTTGGCAAGGACCCGACCTTTACCTTCGGTTCGTCGGTGCCGTTCGGGCCCAACATGCGCATCAACCAGGCCTGGTACATGCTGGGCGGCGGCCGCGAGGTCCTCAACGACTTCTACAAGAGCTACAACGTGATCTCGCTCCTGGCCGGCAATACCGGCTGCCAGATGGGCGGCTGGTTCCGCAAGGAGATCAACACGGTCGACGATCTCAACGGCCTCAAATTCCGCATCGGCGGCTTCGCCGGAAAAGTCATGGCGAAGCTCGGCTGCGTGCCCCAACAGCTTGCCGGCGGCGACATCTATCCGGCGCTGGAGAAGGGCACGATCGACGCGGCCGAGTGGGTCGGTCCCTACGACGACGAGAAGCTCGGCTTCTACAAGATCGCGCCGCATTATTATTATCCCGGCTGGTGGGAAGGCGGACCGATGCTGCTCGCCTATGTCAACCTGGACAAATGGAATGCGCTGCCGAAATTCTATCAGAGCGCTCTGGAGCAGGCCGGCCATTTCGCCAACAACTACATGATGGCGCGCTACGATCAGGCCAATCCGCTGGCCCTGAAGAAACTGCTCGCAAACGGCACCAAGCTGCACGCCTTCTCGCCGGCGATCATGGAGGCCTGCTTCAAGGCGGCGAAGGATCTGCACACCGAAGTGGCTTCCGGCAATGCCAACTTCAAGAAGGCGTACGACTCGCTGAACGACTTCTCGAGCAACGGCTACGCCTGGTTCCAGGTCGCCGAGGTCGGCTACGACGTCTTCATGGCGCGGCACTCGCAGGGCTGAGCCAACGCGCTGGACGGAGGCACGAAAAAACCCCGGAGCGGAAGCTCCGGGGTTTTGTTTGGCCGAGCTTTCGTCGGTCACGCCTTCGTTATTGTTTCGGCTGACCGAAATCGAGCGGCGGCAGCTCGATCTGCGGGACCTCGATCTTGACCTTGTTGAGGTCGACATTGACGGGCTTGTCAAGCAGCCCCGTCACCGTCCAGGGGAAGGCGATCACGAGCAGCACCATGATGGCCTGCAAGCCGATCCAGGGCATCGCGCCCCAATAGATGTCGGAGCTCTTGACCTCCCTCGGCGCGACGCCGCGCAGGTAGAACAGCGCAAATCCGAACGGCGGATGCAGGAACGAGGTCTGCATGTTGACGCAGAGCATGACGCCGAACCAGATCAGCGCGGCATCGGGACCGACGACGGGCGCCAGCACCTTCTGTGCGATTGGTGCGATCATCGGCAGGATGATGAAGGCGATCTCGAAGAAGTCGAGGAAGAACGCCACCACGAAGATGAAGACGTTGATGAAGATCAGGAAGCCCCAGACGCCGCCGGGCAGGGACGTCAGGAGATGTTCGAGCCAGACGCCGCCGGACACGCCGAGGAAAACCACCGAGAAGCAAGTCGAGCCGATCAGGATGAAGGTGACCATGCAGGTGATGCGCATGGTGGTCTGATAGCCCTGGACGATGAGGTCGCGCAGATCCGGGATGCGGGCCGCCCTGACACAGATCCAGGTGACGGCGAGGTAGGTGACCGCGAACGCAAGCTTGAAGATGATGTTCTCGCTGAAGAGGATCGCGATGATGACGCCGATGCCTGCTGCCACGATGCCGGCAATCAGCACCTTGTTGTCGGTCGAAGAGAAGTCCTTGTGGTGGATCGCCGCCAGTACGATGGCGCCGACCGCGCCCATGGCGCCCGCTTCGGTCGGGGTGGCCAGGCCCATCATCATGGTCCCGAGCACGACGAAGATCAGCACGGCCGAGGGGATGATGCCCATCAGGCACTTCTTCCACAGCGCCCAGCCGGTCAGCGTGCGCGCTTCCTTCGGGACCGGCGGAACGTGGTCCGGCTTGATGAGGCCGAGTACGAATGTGTAGCCGGCGAACAGCATGATCTGGAACACCGACGGACCCCAGGCGCCGAGATACATGTCGCCGACCGACTTGCCGAGCTGGTCGGCGAGCACGATCAGCACCAGCGAAGGCGGCACCAGCTGCGTGATGGTGCCGGAGGCCGCCAGCACGCCGGTGATGTAGCGCATATTGTAGCCATAGCGGATCATCACCGGCATGGAGATCAGCGCCATCGCGATCACCTGCGCCGCCACCGTGCCGGTGATGGCGCCGAGGATGAAGCCGACGATGATGACGGAATAGCCGAGACCGCCGCGGATCGGGCCGAACAGCTGACCCATCGAGTCCAGCATGTCCTCGGCAAGTCCGCATCTCTCCAGCACCGCGCCCATGAAGGTGAAGAAGGGAATCGCGAGCAGGAGCTCGTTGGAAAGCACGCTGCCGAACACGCGGCCGGGAATGGCCTGCAGGAAGTTCAGGTCGAAGAATCCGAGATGGATCGAGAGGAAGCCGAAAGAAAGGCCGACTGCGGCAAGCGTGAATGCCACGGGGTAGCCGATCAACATCGCCAGAACCAAGCCGCCGAACATCAGTGGCGGCATCATCTCCAGCGTAATCATTGGGTCGGCCTCTCGTATTTCGCATCGATGGTGACGTAACCCTGAAGGGCCGCGATGCGCTTGATGACTTCCGAGGCGCCTTGCAGGGCCAGGAAGACGAAGCCCGCCGGGATCACGAACTTGATCGGCCAGCGGACCAGGCCGCCGGCATTGCCGGACATTTCGCCGACCGCATAAGACTGCATGAAGAACGGCCAGGACAGGTAGGCGAGCAGCAGACAGGCCGGGATCAGGAAGCAAAGCGTCCCGATCATGTCGAGCCAGAGCTGCGCCCGCTCGGACAGAAACAGATAGAAGATCTCGACCCGCACATGTTCGTTGCGCTTGAACGTGTAGGAGGCGCCGAACATCACCATGATGGCGAACATGTACCATTGCGCCTCGAGCCAGCCGTTCGAGGAATAGCTGAAGGCGTAGCGGATCATCGCGTTGGCGGCGCTGACCAGGCAGGAAAGCAGCACAAGGAAATTACAGATGTAGCCGATCTTCTCGTTGAGCTGATCGATGGCTGTACTCAAAGCCAACAATGGGCGCATCGCGTTCTCCAGGCCGGCGCCGTCGCCGGACGCGCTGATACTTCACCACGACATGACCTTGTCCGCGCGCGGCCGCGCACGCAGACAGGGTTCGGCTTCCAGAGCGATTGCAAAGCTGGCCCCCCACCACTCGTGCCCGTCTTGACCGCGCGAAATCGCGCGAGAGCCTATCCGGCCGCGCAGGCATCGAAAGCAAGGCGCACCATTTCAGCGCGTTTTCGCTGCGTCAATCGGAAAATCGACATATTGACGCAGGTTTAACCGTTTGGGGAGGCTTGGTGAATCCGGGCCCAGCAAGTAGGCCAAAGGCGGGGCTGTAGCCCCAGGCAACTTGGAAACGCTCGGGCAAATGCGGCGGCGGGGGCCGGGGGCCACGCCAGAAGGCTCTAGCGCGAGGCCAAGCTGTCGTGCTCTTAATCAGAAAGCAGTTTTCTCGCGACGTTGGGGTGGTTCATGGCGCCCGAGCGGGTCGAACGCCGTTTGGCAGCGGTATTGGCAGCCGATGTCGTGGGCTACTCGCGTCTGATGGGCGCCGATGAGCTCGGAACTCTGGCTGCCATGAGAGAGCTTCGCCGTTCTCTCGTCGATCCCGCGATCGCCGCCTTCAAGGGACGGATCGTAAAGACTACTGGTGACGGGATGCTGGTCGAATTCGCCAGCGCCGTCGATGCGGTGACCTGCGCCATCGAGGTTCAGACAAGGCTGGCGGAGAAGGGCGGACCTTCTCGCGATATGCGCCTTCGCATCGGCATCAATATCGGTGACGTCATTATCGATGGCGACGACATTTTCGGGGACGGCGTCAACATAGCGGCGCGGATCGAGAGTGAATGCGAGCCGGGTCGGGTTTACTTGTCCGCCAGCGCCTTCGAGCAGGTCAGGGGAAAGACCGAATTCGAATTCGCGGATCTCGGTGAAAGACGGCTGAAGAACATCGAGCGGCCGGTGCGGCTCTATGCGGTACAGACGACCGCGGCGTCATCTGCAGAGGCTTCGTATGCCGGGGCCGGCAATCCTTTGCCGTTGCCTGACAAGCCATCCATCGCTGTGCTGCCATTTCAGAACATGAGCGGTGATCCGGAGCAGGAGTATTTTGCCGACGGCATGGTCGAAGAGATCACCACGGCGCTTAGCCGGTTCAACTGGCTGTTCGTGGTCGCGCGAACATCGACCTTGCTCTACAAGGGGCGCGCGGTCGATGTGAAGCAGGTCAGTCGCGAACTCGGCGTGCGCTACCTGCTGGAAGGAAGCGTGCGAAAAGCCGCAAACAGGGTCCGCATCACCGGGCAATTGATCGATGCGACGACCGGCGCCCATCTCTGGGCCGATCGCTTCGACGGGGCGCTGGAAAATATCTTTGAGCTTCAGGATCAGGTGGCGGCCGGGGTCGTGGGAGCCATCCACCCGAAACTGCTGGCGGCGGAGATGGCGCGGGCGAGGCGCAAGGCCCCAACGGACCTCAACGCATATGACTGGTTTCTGCGTGCGTCCGAACTCATCTATCAATGGACGGAGGAAAGCCATGAGGAAGCCCTCAGGCTGTTGTACCGGGCGATCGAACTCGATCCTGAATATGCGCAGGCCTACGGCTTTGCCTCGTATTGTTTCGTCTGGCGTTGGACCGTGGGCGACCTGCCGGACGCCGAGCACGACGAGGCAAGGAGGCTTGCACGCATGGCCATCCGATACGGCAGGGACGACGGGTTTTCGCTCGCATGGGGCGGGTCGACGCTCGCCTTCTTTGCTCGGACGGCCGCGGAGCTGAAGGAAGGGGCGGACATCGTCGATCAGGCGCTTTCCCTCAATCCCAATCTCGCGCGATCATGGAACCTGAGCGGTTGGGTCAGGATTTTTCTTGGCCAGCCCGACCTTGCGATCGAGCACCTCGAGCGCGCGATGCGACTGAGCCCGCTGGACTTCGCGTTTCACGCCATGGAGGCCGCGATGGCGAACGCTCATCTTGCGGCCGGCCGCTATGACGATGCTGCATTGTGGGCCGAAAGGTCGCTTCGCGACCAGCCGAACCAGGGCGATGCTCTCGCGGCGCTGATGCTGGCGAAGGCGGGAACCGGCGATCTCGATAACGCGCGTGTCGCGCTGAAGCGGCTGCTCGAGGCCAGACCGCGCCGACGCATTTCCAACTTCTTCCTGCCTTACGTCACGCCGGAAAAACGGGCGCGCACGACGGAATTGTTGCGCAAGATAGGGATGCCTGAATAGCCAGCACTGCTGCGCCGTGCTAGCCCCCGGTCACGCTCATGTGCCGGCTGACACTCGGCCGGTTGTGGCGGCGGTCGATGATGAAGTCGTGGCCTTTCGGCTTCGTTCCGATGGCCCGGTCGATCGCCGCGGCAAGCAGATCGTCGCTCGAGGAGGCCCGCAGCGGCTTGCGCAGATCGGAAGCGTCCTCGTGACCGAGGCAGGTGTGCAGCGTGCCGGTGCAGGTGATGCGCACGCGGTTGCAGGACTCGCAGAAATTATGGGTCATCGGCGTGATGAAGCCGAGCTTGCCGCCGGTCTCCGCGACGCGGACATAGCGCGCCGGTCCGCCGGTATCGTCCGGCAGGTCGGTCAGCGTGTAGTGCTTGGCGAGCCGCGCGCGCACCAGCGAGAGCGGCACGTACTGGTCGATGCGGCCTTCGCCGATCTCGCCCATCGGCATCACCTCGATCAGTGTCAGCGCCATGCCGTTGCCGTGCGCCCACTGCATCAGCGAGGGGATTTCCTCCTCGTTCATGTTCTTCAGCGCCACCGCGTTGATCTTGACCGCAAGCCCCGCCTTGCGCGCGGCCTCGATGCCGGCCTTGACCTTGTCGAGTTCGCCCCAGCGCGTGATTGCGCGGAATTTCGCGGGGTCGAGCGTATCGAGGGAGACATTGATGCGGCGGATCCCGCAATCGGCGAGCTCGCCGGCAAAGCGCGCGAGCTGCGTGCCGTTGGTGGTCATGGTGAGCTCGCGCAGCGCACCTGTCGCAAGATGCCGCGAGAGCGAGCGCACCAGCGACATCACGTTGCGCCGGACCAGCGGCTCGCCACCGGTGAGGCGCAGCTTCTTCACGCCCTTGGCGATGAAGGCGGAGCAAAGGCGGTCCAGTTCCTCCAGCGTCAGCAGGTCGGCCTTCGGCAGGAAGGTCATGTCCTCGGACATGCAGTAAAAGCAGCGCAGGTCGCAGCGATCGGTCACCGACACCCGGAGATAGCTGATCGTCCGCCCGAACGGGTCGGTCATCGGCTGGTACAGCGAGGGGAGGGAAGGCGGTCCGTTCATCAGCAAGCCTTGCACAAAGCTTTCATTTTACGCGCCAGCGCGGACAGCGCAGCGACATCAGCAATCTAAGCATGACGGCGACCCGCTACAATCCGCCAAAACGGCCATTGGGACCGCAATCTGCCCGGGTTGGCGGGAAGGCTAGCGCTTCGCCGGCGCGCCCGGGTCGGGGAACGGCGATTGCGCCGGCGCGGCGGTTGCGGCCGGTTGCGGCTTCTTCTTCACGCTTTTCGGCTTCGTGCCCTTGGCCTTCGGCGGCGGGCCGGCTGGCTGCAGTTCCGCGTAGACGGGATTGGGATCCGTCACGGGGGTGCCGTCGTTTTGCGCGACCTTCACGTCCACGACCGCAGGCTGGAACTTGAGCAATGTGAACTGGACGGAAAAACCAGCCTCGGGCGCGGCCACGGAGACCGAGCAGGGCGTCTTGCAGCCCGGGCCCAGCGACGTCTTGGCGTCGGCCCCGGGCGGATTGGATTCGAGCTGGACCTGGACGGAGGGCGGTGTCGATTTGAAATAGTCGCCAACGGAGAACGACGAGCAGCCGCCAAGACTCGTACCGAGGCCCGCTCCCACGGCAATCGCGATGACACGCCGCATATCCGATCCGCCACTCAGCCCTGCGGCCATCGGCCACAGTTCCCGTGGAACCATAGGGGCCGCCGCACCCTCAGACAAACTTATAGTTAATTGATGGTTAACGGTATGATGGACGTAATAAGATACTTAAAGTCAATGGCTTAGGAAGCCTTCCGGCCCGAATTCAGTTCGCCCACCGCCGCCACCAGATCGCGCATATGATGGATCAGCCGATCCGGTTTCAGCTCGGCGATCGGCACCTCGGTGTAGCCGAAACTGACGCCGATCACGGGAACGCCGGCCCGCCGCGCCACGCCGATATCGGGGCCGGCATCGCCGACCATGATGGTCGCGGAGATATCGCCGCCGGCGCGGGCGACGGTTTGTTTGAGGATCGCGGGATCGGGCTTGGAGATGCCGAAGGTGTCGGCGCCGCAGATCGCGGCAAAGCGGGCGCTCAATCCCAATTCATCGAGCAGCCGCTTCGACAGCCATTCGAGCTTGTTGGTGCAGACGGCGAGACGGCAGCCGCTTGCGGCGAGATCGTCCAGGGCATCTTCGAGGCCTTCGAACGGGCGCGAGGCGTCTGCGATATGCTCGGCATAATAGCCGATGAAATCGGTGGTGAGGCGGTCGATCTCCTTGACCGTCATGACGCGCCCCTCCAATTCCAGCCCGCGCTCGATCATCTTGCGCGCGCCCGCACCGATCATGTTGCGCGCGGCATGCAGCGGGATCGGCGGCAGGCCTTCGCGATCCAGCACGTAATTGAGGGCGCTGATCAGGTCGGGCGCGGTGTCGACGAGGGTGCCGTCGAGATCGAAGACAACGATGGGGGCTGTGCTCATGGGGATCTGCGCTACCGGTCTATGCTCGACGATGCAAGGTCGGTGTGGCGGCAGTCGTGCGGTCGATGGAAGCTCGCGGGGATCCAGAGTGCCATGGACCACCTGTCCGCGAATTCATGGAAAGTCGCGGGATTGGGGCCGTTTCCGGGCTGTTCCCGGGGGGAAATCGAGGCTAGAAGGCGGGCCAACTCCATCGGCGGGGCGGCTCTCACGTGACCATGGAAGACCTGAAACGGCAGGCGGCGGCGCGCGCGCTGGAAGAGGTGCGCGACGGCATGAGGCTGGGGCTCGGCACCGGCTCGACGGCCAGGCATTTCGTCGACCTCCTGGGCGAAAAGGTGCGCGCGGGCTTGAAGGTCGTCGGCGTGCCGACCTCGGAGGCGACGCGAATGCAGGCCGAGAGCTGCGGCATTGCGCTCACCACGCTCGACGATATCGACCGGCTCGACCTGACGGTGGACGGCGCCGACGAGATCGATCCGGCGTTCAATCTGATCAAGGGCGGGGGCGGTGCGCTGCTGCGGGAAAAGATCGTGGCCGCGGCGTCGGACCGGATGGTCGTGATCGCCGATGACTCCAAATGGGTCGATGTGCTTGGCAAGTTCCCGCTGCCGGTGGAGGTGATCCCGTTTGGCTTGGCGGCAACGCGGCGCGGCATCGAAAAAGCCTTCGGCCAAGCCGGCGTTTCCGGCGAAATGGTGCTTCGGAAGCGACCGGATGGCCACGTTTTTGTCACCGATGGCGGCCACTGGATTATCGACGCCCATCTCGGTCGAATAGAGGACCCCCCGCGTCTGGCGGGCCTTTTGAATGCTATCCCGGGCGTGGTCGAGCACGGGCTGTTCACGAACCTCGCAAGCGTGGCCGTTCTGGCGGGCAGGCAAGGAATTCGCGTTGTTGAGCGGCGGTAACGCCGTAAATCTCGAGGAGAAGCAGAATGAAGAGCGTTCTAAAGATGTTGCCCGCCATGTCCCTTGCAGTACTGGGCCTCGCTTGCGGACTGGTCGGCCAGATGGCGAGCGCGCAACAGCCGGCTGCCCCTGGCGCCCCGGCCGCGTCGATCATGAGCGGACTAAAGCCGGCGACGCCGGCCTGCATGGCCTCGGCGCGCGAGATCCTGCAGATGAAGAACGTGCCGGGAATGTACGCCTATGCCATTCCCAACCTCGTGCATCAGACCAAGGATCAACTGCTCCAGAGCAATCTCAACTATCAGAAGGATCTGAACGAGGTTGAGGTGATCGTGGCCCAGAAGCTTGCCGGCCGCGAAAAGGAAATCGGCGAAGGCATGGCGCAGATCTATTGCAACGCCTTCAGCGACCAGGAACTGAAAGATCTCGTGACCTTCTACAAGACCCCGCTCGGGCAGAAGCTGATCAATGCCGAGCCCCGCGCGATCCAGGGCAGCATGGCCTATATGAACAGCTGGGGACAGAGCTTCGCCGCGACCATCAACGGCGAATTCCGTGCCGAAATGCGCAAGCGGGGCAAGGAGATCTGATCGCGTCGAGATCGGAGCAGCGCAAAGGTCGAGGAAGAAGACACATGGCAGAGTTCGACGTCGACCTGTTTGTCATCGGAGGGGGTTCGGGCGGCGTCCGGGCCGCCCGGATCGCGGCGAACCACGGCGCCAGGGTCATGGTCGCCGAAGAGTACCGGATGGGCGGCACCTGCGTGATCCGCGGCTGCGTGCCGAAGAAGCTGTTCGTGCTCGGCTCGCATTTCCGTCAGGAGATGGAGGACGCTGCCGGCTTCGGATGGACCGTTCCGGGCGCAACCTTCGACTGGCCGACGCTGATTGCGAACAAGGACAAGGAAATCGCAAGGCTGGAAGCGGCCTACACGACCAATGTCGAGAAGTCAGGTGCGGAGGTCGTGAAGAGCCGCGCAGTGCTCGAGGATGCCAACACGGTTCGCCTGGCCAACGGCAAGAAGGTCAAGGCGAGATACATCCTGATCGCGACCGGCGGCGCGCCCAATCATGGGCCGGTCATCCCGGGCATCGAGCATGTGATTTCGTCGAACGAGGCATTTCATCTGCCCGCACTGCCGAAGCGCATCGTGATCCAGGGCGGCGGCTATATCGCGCTGGAGTTTGCCTGCATCTTCGCCAATTTCGGCGCCGACGTGACGGTGATCTATCGCGGCGACAACATCCTGCGCGGCTTCGACGAGGATGTCCGCACCCACGTGCGCGGCGAAATGGAAAAGCAGGGCATCACCATCCTCACCGGCTGTACCGTCACCAAGGTCGACAAGCACGGCAAGGAATTCACCTCGCATCTGTCAAACGGCTCGAGCATCGCCTCCGATCAGGTGATGTTTGCGATCGGGCGGCATCCCAACGTGGCCAACCTCGGACTGGAGAAGGCCGGCGTTGCCATCAATCCGAAAAACGGCGGCGTCGCGGTAGACGGATGGTCGAAGAGCTCGGTCGAGAACATCTACGCGATCGGCGACGTCACCCATCGCTTCAATCTCACGCCGGTGGCGATCCGCGAAGGTCATGCCTTTGCCGACACCGTGTTCGGCAAGCGTCCGGTGCAGGTCGATCATTCGACCATTCCGACGGCCGTATTCTCCCAGCCTGAAGTCGGCACCGTCGGGCTGACGGAAGCGCAAGCGCGCGCCCAATTCAGCCATGTCGACGTCTACAAGGCGACGTTCCGGCCGATCAAGGCAACGATGTCGGGCCGCGATACCCGCATGCTCATGAAGCTTCTCGTCGACGGCGCGAGCGATCGCGTGCTCGGCTGCCATGTTGTCGGCGATACCGCAGCCGAGATCGTTCAGGCGGTCGCGATCGCGGTGAAGATGAAGGCGACGAAGGCTGATTTCGACGCCACTGTCGCGCTGCATCCGACCGCCGCCGAGGAGTTGGTGACGATGCGCACGCCGACAGCGCGTCATATCCGCGAGGCCGCCGCGGAATAACGCTGCGATTGAGCGGCGCACACAGCGCAACGGCAGGTACGAATTCGCTGCGCGCAGCGGCAATGATTTTTCCCCGGCGCCTGTGAATTGGCTCACGCACGCGATGGATCGGTGAATGCTACGCAATTCTGCGCAAGCCGATCCTCCATCGCGAGAGGTGCGCCGATGCAGATTCTTCAGCAAATCCTTCAGCAGATCCTGGAATATTGGCCCGTGATAGCGGCGCATTCCCCCGCGCTGCGACATAAATTGCAACACGAACTCATTCAGCCGGCGCCCGTCATCCTTGCCGTGGGGACTGCCGCGGTTGCCGCAGCGGTCGTCCTGGCAGGAAGGGTCCGCGCGATGACGTTTCTCCCGATTCTCCTTTTGGCGCTGTTGCCGTTCCTGCTCCGCCTTGAAAGCGGAAACTGGAATTCGAACAACGCGGAGCTGCAATACGGGGAAATGTACGAAACGTGGAAGGGCTCCCTCACCTGGGGATGTCTGATGGCGGGCGCGATCGTTGACGCGATCCGGTTTGCGAAATTCTAGAAGCGCGTCTTGCGTTTCAGTCCTTGCGCTTCAGCGGATCGGGGTGACGTACGGCTCCAGCCGGCAGACTTGGCCGAGTACCTGGCCGAGTACCTGGCCGAGATATGACTTTTCGAAATCGGACAGGAGCGACAGCTTGTCGAAATCCATGATGGTGATGCTGCGGCCATCTGTCCTTGCGCAGGGCGACATGTCGCAGCGGCGACGCGCCGCGGGGGCGTGACGTTGCGGCTGGGGGAGAATGAACGACAGTCTTGGTCCAAAGGAGGGACGCGCGTGCCGACCGTCCTGCCCATCAGGAGGAAGGGAAAGAACCTTCCCGCGGAACTGGAGTTCATCGCGCTGATGTCGATCGTTCCGTGGCTTGCGTGCCTGCTTCTGGTGCACGCCTTTCCGCTGGTTGCGGGCGCATTCGCCATGGCCGGACAAATCCGCTGATCGCGGCTGGCTCGCGGGCGGCCGGCCGGCGCATCTGCTCTCCTAGATTCTTCGCCCCATGGGATTGAAGGCCTCGGCCGCGATCTCCTTGCGCGACCGATAGGTGGCGAGGACCTTTCGGCTGGTCTGGATATTGAGCCGATGGAAGTCGTTCTTCATGCGCTCGAGATCGCCCGCGGTGATCCGGTAATTGGGCGCTCCGAGGAAGAGCAAGGCCATGGTCGTGGCCCAGGAAAAGTCCCGCGCCTTCGCCAGGATCTGGACCGGCTCGCGATCCTTGTCGACCAGCGCGCGCTCGACGACATCGATCGGCAGCTCGCACAACAGCGACATGGCGACCGCCGTTTCGTTGAACTTGAGCGAATGAGCGAATTCGAACACCTTGTCTTCGCTCAGCTCGCCGCGCGCATGCAGCTTTGCCACTTCCTTCTTTGCGGCAAAATAATCCTTCGAAGCCGGACCGAACCTCGCATGAATGGCGCCCGTGACATCGACGACGGCGGTCTGGATCTGCGGCTCCATGTCGGGCCGCTCGCGCTCCAGCTTCCTTCTCACCTCGTCCGAGGCCTTCGAGATCAGCTGGTGGAAGAGATGCCTTGGAATATCCCGTCGCAGACCCACGGACTTAGCGAGGATCGAGTCTCCTTCCGAACGTCTCACCAGATGAAGAAAGCCGGAATTGGAGAACACCGCGCCATTGTTTGACGCAACCGAGTTGACGACGTCCCGGGAGCCGCGGACGACGAGGACGTCAGTGACGGCCTCGGGAATGGATTTGCGCTTGGAGATGGCAAGCAGATGGTCCTGACTGCGATTCTGCGCAGCAGAGACCAGCGTATCGACGTCCAGGCGCGTCGAGTCCCTGAGAACGGGTCCCGCCACCTCGATGGAATAATCGGAGGCCAATCGCCTGACGACATTGGTCGGCGCCTTGTTGCTGCGAGCGAGCTTGGCGGAAAGCCGGGCGCGGGCGGTCGTTTCGATCTCCTCGGCGAGGCGGCCGATGATCTCTCCGAAAGTCCAGACTTCGTCTTCCGAGTAGGAGCCGGCGATCAGGATGTCGGTCGCATGCCACAGCGCGCGCGCACAACTCTCGGCGTTCCCGCGGGAAACCGCTTCCTCCAGTTCGGCCAGAAGTGAGGTGTGTTCAGCCATCTCGTGCCATTAGACCGTGCTTTGGTTGAACGATTGGTAAAGCGCCCCTGAGAGCGCCGGGGAGGCTTAACGCCGGCAAAAATCGGCCGCTGACCGGCAACGCGATACCGCCGCTAAGGCCTTGATCCTGCTTGCGGCGTGCGCGTCGTGCGCCGAACACGCCGAGACTGCCTGTTATATGCACGCCTTGCCCCAAAACGGGCCGGCTTACGTCAACCTGAACGGGGTGGAGGACAAGGCGGCATATCGCGCAGGAACTGGTAGCGGCCGTGCCCCTTGATCGCGGCGAGGTCGTGCGAGACCAGCCCGTGCGGACGTTCGATCGCGACCTCGACATGACCTTCCGAGACATCGAGCACTGTGACGCCGCAACCGGTATCGCCGCCATGCTCCTGCGAGCCGGCAAAGGCAACCGCAGGCACCCATAGATGCCGCTGGTGGCCGAATGTCCGGTCCCGATGTTGATGCAGGTGGCCGCTCACGATCAGACGCACATCCGACCGGTCGAGCCTGTCGAGCAGTCGCCTCCGGGCGGCCGGCACCATGCAGGCGGGGCCCATGACTTCGTCCGCCGGGCTTTCGAGGAAAAGAGGCTTGTGCAGGAACAGCGCGGCGGGACGACCGGCCGTGCTCAACTGCTCGTCAAGCCAGCGATCCTGTGCATGTTCCCGCTCCAGCCCCGAGCCGAACAGCTGCGCGTTGACACCGATCAGGCGCCAGCCTCCGAGATCCAGCGTCCAGCGATCGCCGGCAAACGAACCGTCCCACCGCCGGAGCCTGTTGTCATCGATGATCTGGTGCGCGTCCTGGCCGGGTGGCTCGTCGCCGACGTCATGGTTGCCGGGCAGGGCCATGACGGGTGTGCGCAGCGTCTGAAGCGCGGTGGCTGCGAAAGCGATCTCGGCGTCGCTGTCGGGTCCGTTGATGGCGAGGTCACCATTGACGATCACCGCATCGGCGTCAGCCGTATCGGCAAACTCGCGCGCGACGCACCAGTTCTCCCAGAAGAAACCGTGCGTCGGCGACAGGTGAATGTCCGACAGGATGACGATGCGCGCCATGCTTGTCTCCTGGTCCCGTGCGAGCAGACCGCTCGCCAGCCGGCGAAACATGGCGCCAGTGAATACAAATCGTGTGACGCTTTTATCGCCTACAAAGCTTTAAACGGGATTTGAGCTCGCGTTTGAAACAAGCGCGCGGCGCAAGTCGGTCCAGGCCCCAACGCGCGCCAAGGTCTTGGTCCGGCTGAAAACGCGGTGCGTTCCACACTCCCGGGTTAAATCCGCTCATTTTGCGTTGAGACGCTGGCTGCCCGAAGGGCAGCCACATATCGACCACGTTGCCGCGTTTGTGCAGATGACAAAACGCCGACGCGGGATTAGCCTTGCTTCAAATCCAAAGCATCAGCACGGGAGGAATGACATGCCGGAGGCAATGTTTGCAGCGCGTGCTTCGGACGCGACGAACCGCGAGGCGGCGGTGACCGTTGATGTCGCGGTGGTCGGCGCCGGCTTTGCCGGACTTTATTTGCTGCACCGCCTCCGCAAGGCCGGCTTCTCGGTCGTGGTGCTGGAAGAGGGCGGCGACGTCGGCGGCACCTGGTACTGGAACAGGTACCCTGGGGCGCGTTGCGACATTCAGACCATCGACTACGGCTACACCTTCGATCCGGAGCTCGATACGGCATGGAAGTGGTCCGAGAAATACGCGACCCAGCCCGAAATCCTGCGCTATTTCGGCTTTGTCGCCGATCGTTACGATCTCAGGCGCGACATCCGTTTCTGCACCAAGGTGACGTCAGCGACATGGGACGACGCCACCGGGCGCTGGCAGCTTGCGACCGACAGTGGCGCGGCCGTCTCCTGCCGTTATTACATCATGGCGACGGGCTGTCTTTCCGCGCCGAAGCCGCCGGAGATCGATGGCGTCAAGGATTTCAAGGGCGAAGTCCATTTCACCGGCCGCTGGCCGCACGAAGGCGTGAATCTCAAGGGCAAACGCGTGGCCGTGATCGGCACGGGGTCGTCGGGCATCCAATCGATCCCGCTGATCGCGGAGCAGGCGGCTGAGCTTACCGTTTTCCAGCGCACGCCGAACTTCGCGCTTCCCGCCCATAACGGTCCACAGCCTGGGGATCGCAAGGCGATGCTGGAGAACGACCCCGCCGCCTATCGCGAGCAGGCGCGCTTGTCGTTGGCCGGCGTGCCGTATCCGCAGCAGATGGAGGTGAGCTGGCAATTGAGCGAAGCCGATCGCCGCGCCCGTTTCGAGACGGCCTGGGCCGCCGGCGATCTCGTGCACATCCTGACCCAGCTCTGGGCGGACCAGGCGGTGGACGCGGACGGCAACCGGCTCGTGGGCGATCTCATCCGAGAGAAAATCCAGGACGTCGTGAAGGATCCGGAGATCGCGGCGGCGCTGACCCCGCACGATCATCCGTTCGGGGCCAAGCGTCCCTGCCTCGATACCAATTACTACGCCACCTATAACCGTCCGAACGTCACGCTGGTGAATTTGCGCCAGGAGCCGATCAAGGCAATTACGGCGTCAGGCATCGCCACCGACAGGCGCAGTTTCGATCTCGACGTCATCGTGTTCGCGACAGGCTTCGACGCCATGACGGGCGCCATCATGGCCGTGCATCCGATCACGGGGCGGGCCGGAAAATCGCTCTCCAGCGTCTGGGCGGGCGGGCCGCAGACCTATCTCGGCCTCACGGTCGCGGGCTTTCCCAATCTTTTCATGATCACCGGTCCGGGCAGCCCGTCGGTGCTGTCCAACATGGCGGTCTCGATCGAGCAGCACACCGATTGGGTCGTCGACCGATTGATCGCGATGCGCGATGCCGGCTTTGCGACCATCGAGGCGACCGAGACCGCGCAGGCCGGTTGGGCGCGGCATATGGCGGATTGCTCGATGCTGACGCTGCACCGGCTTGCCAACACCTGGTACACGGGCGCCAACGTTCCGGGCAAGGCGCTGGGCGTGATGCCCTATACCGGCGGCGTCGGCCCGTATCGCAGCATCTGTAACGAGGTGGTCGAGCGCGGCATGCTGGGATTCCGCTTCACAGGCCCGAACGTTACCGAGCAATGCAATGACGGCGAGATCGTCCGCCTGCAGCCGGACGTGCGGCTGGTGCTGGGAATGCTCGCGCAAATGAACCTGCCGCCGATCGAGACCATGGGCGCGCAGGGCGCGCGCGACTTCCTCAACGAGTTCAACAAAGGCCGTCCGGCGGGACGCCCCGTCGGTGAGGTCGGCGATGGCGTGCTGCAGGGCGCCGAAGGTCCGCTGCCCTTCAAGCTCTATCGGCCGGCAACACCGGGACCGCATCCGATCGTGGTCTATTTCCATGGCGGCGGATGGGTGCTGGGCGACCAGCAGTCCGATGATCCCTTCTGCCGCGACATGTGCCGGCGCACCGGCATGATCTTCGTGAGCGTCGGCTATCGCCACGCGCCGGAGCATCGCTTCCCGGCCGCGGCGGAGGACGGCTACGCGGCGACACGCTGGATCGCCGAGCATGCGGCCGAACTCGGCGGCAGGCCTGGTCCCGTGCTGGTCGCGGGCTGGAGCGCCGGCGGCAACATCGCCGCTGTCACCTGCCAGCTTGCGCGCGATCGCGGCGGGGTCGAGATCGAGGGCCAGCTACTGGTCTGCCCGGTCACCGATTGCACCTATGACCGTCCGTCCTACACCGAGAATGCGGCAGGCTACTTCCTGACGCGCGGGCTCATGTACTGGTTCTGGGATATCTATTGCTCGCCCGCCGATCGCACCGACCCGCGCGCTTCTCCGTTGCGCGGCAAGCTCGAGGGGCTGCCGCCCGCCTTCGTGGCGACCGCCGAGTTCGATCCGTTGCGCGACGAGGGCATCGCCTATGGCGACGCGCTCGCGAAGGCCGGCGTGCCGGTCGAGCAGCTCAACGCGCACGGCCAGTTCCACTCGTCCTTCACCATGGTCGATGTCATCATCACCGGCGTGAGCGGCCGGGTGAAGATGGCGGAAGCGTTGCGCGCGTTTGCCGGACTGCCCAGGCAGGACAGCGAGCGGCGCGCGCCCGAGATCAGCGTCGCGGCGGAGTAGGGCGTCAAAGGCCGTCCGATGGCAAAGGCGCGAATAGCGCGGTGTCCCGTCCATCCGCAGCTGCCTCGAATGGCTGGCGCGTGGAACCTGTCATCGCGCCGCACCTTAGCTTTGTCCATACTACGATCTGACGCGCCTCGGAGTGACGTCGCTGACCTAATCCCTCGGTCTCACCGTCGGCGCGACCGGCTTCACCAGCGTCGGCGGGTGCGCCGCCATCCAGTCCATTCGCTTGAGGTCCATGGTGGCGACCTCGGCCTTGTCGCCGAACACCATGTACTGCGGCGATTGTTCTTTCCAGGCCGGCCAGGCAAGTTGCGGCGTCGATGGTGAGCCGGTGTTGGCCAGCGCGATCAGGGCGCCGGTCATGCGGTCGGTGAGTTCGCGATCGTAAGCCGTCCATACCCGCGTCGGCCGCAGCGAGTTGTAGACATCGAGGGTGTCGAACCAGTAGGGCACGTCGGCAGTGTGGTAGGCTCCGACGGTGGCCGGATTCTGGTCGGCGATGACGACGCCGGGCGCATAGGGATGCTTGCGCATGAAGGTGTCGATGTACACCGGCGCCGTATTGTATTTCGCCATCACCTCAGCGCAGCCGCGCGAACTCTTCATCATGCCGCCCTCCATCGCGGCACGATGCGCCATCGGCTGCACGTCGGCGTCGCTGCTGACCGGATAGAGCTTGAGGAACTGCGTCGGCGGCATCACCGTACATCTGCCGCACCGTCGCCTGGTAGTCGGCTACGGTGTGTGTGCGGGTGAGCGGATATAACGCGGAGTCGATGTCGTCGCCATTGGAGCTTGCGACGACGGGCACGTCGCTTGCGATGCGGTCGAGAAGGCCTGCTCCTTGGTGCCGGTCCAGAAATAACCGTCGATCACCGCGGGCGCACGCACGCCGCGGACACTCAGTCCGAGCTGGTCGCTCCTCCTGCAGCGCCAGGATGCGGTCCGCCGAGACATTGCGCATGGCGGCAAGGTCCGCAGCTCCCAAGCGCTGTCTGCAGATCGAGTCCGACCTTCTCGCCTTCGGCGAGAGGTTCGACGCCGCCGATCATCCCGGTGCCGCCGAAATTGCAGGCGCTCGTCAGCATTGCGCCGCGGAACAGCCCCTTCGACAGCGGGCTGGTGTATTGCGCCGCCACCGCGCCTGCGCCGAACGACTGGCCGGTGATCACCACCTTGTCCGGATCGCCGCCGAACTTTTCGATGTTGTCGTGCACCCAGCGCAGCGCCGCGTTCTGGTCGAGATAGCCGTAGTTGCCGGAATGGCCACCCTGCTCCCGGGTGAGTTCAGGATGCGCCATGTAGCCGAGCATGCCGACGCGGTAGTTGAAGTTGACGAACACGGCGCCGCGCCTGGCCATGTTCTCACCGCCGTAATTGGCCATGCCCGACGAACCAAGCGTGCCGCCGCCGCCATAGATGAAGACGATCACCGGGCGCTTGTCGCCCAGTTTTGGCTCCGCCGGCGCCCACAGGTTCAGATAGAGGCAATCCTCGCTGGTGGCTTCCTCGCCGAAATAGTGATTGATGTCGTGGGCGCGCAGCACCTGGATGCATTCGGCCCCTTGCGATCCGCATTCCAGATTCCGTCCCAGTTGATCGGCTGCGGCGGTTTCCAGCGCAGTTCGCCGGTCGGCGGCTTGGCGAAGGGAATACCGAGATAGCCCTTGACGCCCGAAGCGAGCCGGGTGCCGGAAAGTTTGCCGCTGGCGATCGACACCGGATCGCCCGGTATCGGCATCATCGCATCGGCGAGCCCCCATGCGGTGGAGGCGAGCAGGGCGCCGGCCATGGAAATCGCTGCAAACGCGGGTCGCCTGAAGTCCATGGCGCATTCTCCCTTTGTTGCTTTTCTCGGTCGACCTGCGAGCCACCGCGGCGCTCAGTTGACACGAACGATAGTTGATCCGCACCCCGGCACAATGACCGACTCGTCCGGTGTCCCTAACATCATGTTATTTTCGGGCCGCGCTGATGAAGCCCGGCATCGAGCTCAAGAACACGCTTCGAGATCGGCCCGTAGACGGATGGCGGGGAGTGGCGACCGCATCAACGTTGCCAATGGAAAAACGCGCCGGCTGATGACGCTAGCCGCGGCTCACGACGTCAGCAATGCCACCGGCGAGATTCTGAGGGAGAGGCCGGCTGCCCCGGTGCCAGGTGGCGCCCGGGGCCGCTCGTTGTCTTTAGGTGCCGTTCCTTCAGTTCGTCTTGTAGTCGTCGGTAAGGATCGGCCCGAACAGCACCCAGCGCTGGCCGTCGAACTTCATCATCTGGAACTGCTTGTTGATGCGCCAGTCATCCGGATTGGTCTCGGTGGTCATGCCAGGCAGCGCGAGGTCGGAGGTGAAGCCCTTGATGTTTGTCGCCTGCTTCATGATGTTTGCACGCGTGAGATCGTCGCCGCATTGCTTGAGAATGTGAATCAGGAGCGACGCAGTTCCGTACCCATAGGTCGCGATGCCGCTGTTGGCGTCTTCGGCCGGAGCCCATTTCGTCATGAACGCCTTGTAGCGCTTCATGCCCTCATCGTCGTTCCATTGCGGGTCGAGTGGGTCCTTGCCGTAATTGACTGAAATGATGTCCTTGGCGTTCTCGAGGCCCGCCGGGACCAGCGTCTGGCTGACCGGCGTCGCGTTGATGTCGAGAATGTGGACCGGCTTCCAGCCGAGCTCGGCGGCCTTCTTGATCGCCTGCGCTCCGAATTTAGGCGTGGTGATATTGTAGAAGAGATCGGCGCCGGATGCTTTCAGCGTCACCATCTGCGAGTTGACGGTCGGATCGGACAATTCATAGGAGGCTTTGGCGATGATCATCGAGGCCTTCGCCCCGAGCGCGTCCTCCAACCCCTTGACGTAGTCGCGGCCGAGGTCGTCGTTCTGAAAGAGAATGGCGATCTTTGCGTTCGGATGGTTGGCCAGAATATACTTCGCGTAGATATGCCCTTCCGACTGGTAGTTGGGATTGAAGGCGATCGTCCAAGGGAAATGCTTCGGATCGGTGAAGCGCGTCGCGCCGGTCGAAGCCAAGAGCTGCGGCACCTTCTTCTCGTTCAGATATTTCTGGACCGCTGCATTCGGCGGCGTGCCGATGATCTGGAAGGTAGCCAGAACCTCGTCGCTCTCGACAAGCTTGCGCACCTGCTCCACCGTCTTGGGCGGGCTGTAGCCATCGTCGTACTGGATGAGGTTGATCTTGCGTCCGTTGACGCCGCCCTGTTCGTTGATCATGCGGATATAGGCGGCCTGCACCTTGCCGATGCTGCCATAGGCGGACGCCGGTCCGCTCAGCGGAATGGTCTGACCAAGCTTGATCTCGGTGTCGCTTGCGCCGGTGTCGTATTTCTTCTGCGCTAGCGCGGGCGTCGCAAATGCCACGCCGAGCATCAACAGGCCAGCAGCGGTCGCCTTCAATAGATCCATGCCTTCCTCCCGAAAAAGCGGCCGCGGTACATTGCCGGACCGTCCTTTCGGAACCCTATAGCAAAAAGGGATGTGATCAATCGTGCAGATGCGGGGTGGGACGATAAAACGCGTCAGCGTTTTCCCTCGATGGCGATCTCGACGAGATAGGGCCGGTTGGCCGCGACGGCATCGGCCACGACGGTTGCGATGTCGCTGGCCTTCTCGACCCGGATTCCCTCGACGCCCATCCCCGCCGCGAGCTGCACGAAATCGAGCCCGGGTCCGGTCAGATCCATCTGCTGATAGGGATGCTGGGTTCCCGCCTCGAAATTCTGGCGCCAGACGTCGACATTGTGCTTGAGGATGCGGTATTCGCGGTTCGACAGGATGACGAACACGATCGCGAGCTTGTGGTGCGCGGCGCTCCACAGCGCCTGGATGCTGTACATCGCCGAACCGTCGCCGGAGATCGCGACGACCGGCCGGTCGGGCATGGCGACCTTGACGCCGATGGCGCCAGCGAGGCCCTGGCCGATCCCGCCGCCGCGGCCGCCGAAATAATCGCCAAAGCCGCCATAGTCGAAGGCGCGTGCGAGATCGAGGCTCGCGGTGATGCTTTCGTCGACGATCACGACGTTGTCGGGCAGGCCGCGCCGCAGTTCGGCCGTCACCCGCGGCATCGAGGAGGGCTCGCGGTCCCAGCTCTTTTCCACACGGGCGCGATAGGTCTCCTTTTCGCGCGCGCGCAAATCGGCGAGCGCCTGATTGCGGGATTGCGCGGCAAGCCTGTATTCGGCGCTTGCACGCGAGCGCACCGCGTTGGTCAGCGCGGCGAGGGCGGTCTTGATGTCGCCGACAACGCCGGCATCGAGGCGATTGTTGAGCGCGAGGCGCTCGTGTGACGCCTCAACCTGGACGACGACAGTGCCCGGCGTAAAATGGCCGCCCGCTGCGTACCAGATGTCCTCGAAGAACGGCCCGCCGAGAAGCAACACGAGATCATTGCCCTCGAGCGCGTTCCGCACCTGCCTCGCATCGCCCGGCAGCGACTGGCGATAGCCGGGATGGCTGGTCGGGAAGGGCGCGTGGTGCCGCAAGCCCTCGAACCACACCGATGCGCCTGTTGCCTCGACCAGCGCGACGAGCTCGGCCTCCGCGCTCGCACGCGCCACGTCGTCGCCGGCGAGGATCGCGGGGTTCGCCGATTTCAGCAGCAGCGACGCCAGCGCCTCGATGCCCGCAGGATCAGGCTGCGCCGCGCGCCACAGATGATCCGGCGCATGGGCCTCGACGGACGTCTCCTGCTCCAGCACGTCGATCGGCAGCGAGACGAAGACCGGTCCTTGCGGCGCATCGGTCGCCACCTTGAATGCGCGGCGCAAGATCGGTGCGATCTCGTCGGCGCGTTCGATCTGCACGCTCCACTTTGTGACGGGCGCGGCCATTGCGACGAGGTCATGGCCGAGCAGGGGATTTTTGAGCCGCATCCGCGTGTCCTGCTGGCCCGCGGTCACGACGACGGGCGAGCAGGCCTTCAGCGCGCCATAGAGCGAGCCGATGCCGTTGCCGAGCCCGGGGGCGACATGGAGGTTCGCAACCGTCGGACAGCGCGCGGCCTGCGCATAAAAGCTCGCCGCGCCGACGGCCACGCCCTCATGCAGTGTCATGACATAGTTGAGCTGTGGAAACGCCGGCAGACTGTCGAGCAGCGGCGTCTCGGTGGTTCCGGGATTGCCGAAAATATGACGCACGCCGTGCGACACGAAGGACTCCATCAGCACACGACGTCCACGCATTCCGTTTCCTCTTTGTTTTGTGCACGCTTATCACTGGTATCATCACCCCGGCGGGAGCCTGTGGCAACCGGCCGGAGATGGCGGTCAGATCGTCGCATTTGCCGACGCTGACGGTGTGCTACCCTTGATGGTATTCTGTGTTGGGGACAATGATGCAGAGGCGCGAATTCCTGTCCATTCTCGGCTCTGCCCTGGCCGCCGTTCCGCTGACGGCGCATGCGCAGGAGGCCGGGCGAATACGCCGCATCGGTGTGCTGATCGGTCTTGCCGACGACGCGCAGGGCAAGGCCGCGCTCGCCGCCCTGCTGCAGGCCTTTCAGCAATTGGGATGGGTCGACGGACGCAATGTCAAAATCGATTGCCGTTGGGGTGAGGGAAATGCCGACGAGGCGCGCAAACATGCGGCCGAATTGGTCGGTCTCGCTCCCGACGTGATGATGGCCACGGGCGGCGCCAGTGTCGGGGCGTTGCTGCAGGCGACGAAAACCATTCCGGTCGTGTTTGCGAATGTCCCTGATCCGGTCGGCTCCGGATTCGTGGAGAGCCTGTCCCGTCCGGGCGGCAGCGCCACCGGCTTCGTGCAGTTCGAATACAGTCTGAGCGGGAAGTGGCTCGAACTGCTGAAACGGATCGCACCCGACGTGAAGAACGTGGCGATCTTGTGGGATCCGACCATCGTTGCCGGGATCGGGCAGTTCGCAGTCATTCAATCGATTGCGCCCTCGCTGGGGCTCGAAGTGCGCGGCGTCAACGTCCGTGACGCTGCCGGCATCCAGCGTAGCCTCGAGGCCTTTGTCGACCTGCCGAACGGCGGCATGATTGTCACGGCGAGCGCGCTCGCCATCATTCATCGTGATCTGATCGTCGATATCGCCGCGCGGCACAGGTTGCCTGCGGTGTACTTTCAGAAGACGTTCGTTACTGCGGGCGGCCTGATCTCCTATGGCGCCGATTTCATCGACCAGTATCGTCGCGCAGCGGGATATGTCGACCGCATCCTCCGCGGCGAGAAGCCGGGCGATCTTCCCGTGCAGGCGCCGACCAAATACGAGCTGGCGATCAACCTGAAGGCGGCGAAGGCGCAGGGTCTTTCGGTTCCGACGTCGATACTGACCGGCGCCGACGAGGTGATCGAGTGACCGCGCGGCCGGCGCCATCGCGCTGATGGCGCGCCGCACGGCTTTACAGCACCGGGGCGCATGTCATCATGACGCCGAATGCAAGAATCTCCGCAAACGCTTTCCTGGTTCGGAATTGTCAGGCTCGGCCTGGTGCAGACCGCGCTCGGCTCGG
This sequence comes from uncultured Alphaproteobacteria bacterium, assembly GCA_963696255.1. GTDB lineage: Bacteria > Pseudomonadota > Alphaproteobacteria > Rhizobiales > Xanthobacteraceae > Bradyrhizobium. The sequence continues at coordinate 1,936,590 of CAVOJN010000006.1, read as the reverse complement.
TGACGGTGCTGACCATGGCGACGCTGAACCGCGTCATGGTGGTGGAACTGGCGCTGCCGTCGATGTTGCCGGGCCTCCTGGTCGGCCTGCACTACACCATGCAGCTGCTGCGCCCGCGGCTCGGCTATGGCTCCGACCTCGGCGGCCGGCGCACGCCGTGGATCGTCGGCGGAATGGCGCTGCATGCGGCGGGCGGCGCGCTTGCCGCGGTCGCGACCGCGCTGATGGCCAGTCACCTGCTGGCCGGCATCGCGCTTGCCATCACAGCCTTTGTGATGATCGGCATCGGTGTCTCCGCCGCCGGCACGTCGCTCCTGGTGTTGCTCGCGCAAACGGACCGATCCCATCAGGCGAAGTGCTGCCGCCTCGATCGCCTGGACCATGATGGTGACGGGCTTCATCGGAACGACCGCGGCCGCTGGCTATGCGCTCGATCCGTTCTCGGGGCCGCGGCTGGTCGCCGTGTCTTCCACGATATCGGCGATCGCCATCATTCTCACGCTCATTGGCGTCTGGAACATCGAAGGAGAGGGCAAGGACAAGCAATCGTTGGGCAGCGAAGATGCGAGCAAGGCGTCGCCGCCGAGATCCACGTTCCGCGAGGAACTCGCTTCGATCTGGAGCGAGAAGCAGGCGCGCCGCTTTGCCATCTTCATCCTGATCTCGATGCTGGCCTACAGCGCGCCGGATCTGATCCTGGAGCCGTTCGCCGGCGCTGTGTTCGGAATGACGCCGGGCGAGACGACGAGGCTCGCCGGTTTCCAGCACACCGGCACGATGATCGGCATGGTGCTGGTGCCGCTCCTGCACCGGCTGATTCCGGCCTGGCGCACACGGACCACGCCATGGATCGTCGGCGGCTGCATTGCCTGCGCACTTGGCCTTCTCACTATCGCCGCCGCGGCAGCGGCCGGGCCTCCCTGGCCGATCCACGCGTCATTCCTGATCATGGGGTTCACCAGCGGGCTTTATTCGATCGCCGCCATCGGCGCGATGATGAACCTGGTCGGCGCCGGGCACCGCAATCGCGAGGGCACGCGGATGGGCCTGTGGGGAGCATCGCAGGCGATCGCCTATGCGACCGGCGGCTTTCTGGGCACGGTGGCGAGCGACGCCGCGCGCTTTTTGATGCCCTCGGTGTCTTTGTCCTACGCCGCTGGTGTTTGCCGCGGAGGCGGGGCTCTTTCTGATCGCCGCGTGTCTCGCGATCTGGATCGGCCAGCCGGTGGCCGCGAGCCGGCCCGCGGAGGCCGCATTGGCGGCCGAGCAGGAAGCATGAAAGGTTCCGCCAGCGGCCCCATAAAACAACCCCGACGCGGGAATACGCGCCGGGGCTATTTGAGCAACCCTCCCGAACGTGAGGAGGACCGTCCGGGAACGGCACCGCACCATACCACAGGTTTGCCATCCCGTACGCCGGCTTCTCCTTAATTTCTCGTGTCCAGGGCGAACGCGACCTTTGGGAACCGTGTTGTAAGGAACATGGCCGAAGCGGGGAGGCGCGCCGACTTCGATCCAGACCGGTCGTCGCATTCCAGAATTGTCTGAAAACCGTCCTGTGATGGGAGGATTGACGGCGCGCACGCGCTCCATCAGGTAGCGGCATGAGACGAATTGCCGTTATCGGATCGGGGCAGGCGGGGCTCCTCGCAGCCCATGGGCTGCTGCAAGCAGGATACGACGTCGAACTCTACTCCGACCGATCGGCCCAAAGCTGGCTGGAAGAAGCTCGGCCAACGGGCACCGCCGTCCGGTTTGCACGTTCGCTCGCCTACGAGCGAGCGCTCGGGCTCGACCACTGGCACAGCGCGGCTCCATCGATGGAGGGTCTCAAGGTCACGGTGTGTTCGCATCCCGCGAAACCCGTGCTCTCATTGAATGCCCGTTTTCCGGTTTCGCCGCTCGCCATCGACGTGCGGCTGCAAAGCGCGCGCTGGATGAGTGACTTCGAAAAGGCCGGCGGCCGGCTCATCATCGAAAAGGTCTCCGCTTCCCGGGTCGATGAAGTCTCTCGCAACAACGATCTGACTGTTGTGGCGACAGGCAAGGACGGAGCTGCGTTGTTCGCCCGGGACGTGGCGCGCAATCCGAGGACCGAGCCGTTTCGCCAGATCGCCATGGTCAACTGCGAGGGGCCGTCGATGCGCTTTGCCGACGTGCCGTTCTCCATTGCGAAATTCAACGTCCTTGAGGGCCTCGGCGAATCCTACTGGACGCCGTACTTCCACAAGGACGGAAAGCCAATCTGGAATCTCGTGTTCGAAGCGAAGCCCGGCAAGTCCCTCGATCGCTTTCAAGGCGCCGGTTCGGGCCATGACGTGTTACGCATCGCCAAGGACGTCATTCGTGACATGATGCCGTGGGACCATGCATGGATTGAAAACGCGACATTGGCTGATGATAACAGCTGGCTGGTCGGCGCCATCACGCCTGTTGTTCGTGATCCCGTTGGAAAGACGGCAAGCGGCCGCCCGATCGTTCCACTGGGGGATGCTTACATGGGCTTCGATCCGCTTGGCGCCCAGGGCGCGAACATGGGCAATCGCCTGGCCGAGACGCTGGTCGCCGCCATCGTTGCGCGCAAGGATGGTGCGTTCGATCCTGACTGGATTCGAAAAACCTACGACGCGTTCTACGCACGCTGGGGCGCACCCGCGATGCGCTGGACCGAGCTCCTGCTCTCACCCATGGGGCCGGCCGCACGCTATTTCTTTCTCGCCCAACGCGGAGCCGACGGCGGGACTGTCGGAGGCACACCCAGACAGCAGTTGGCCGACGCATTCGCCGACAATTTCGACGATCCCGCGGAGCTGGTTGATACGTTGAGCGACTTCGGCCGCACGCGGCGCTGGGTTTCGGATGTCATGGGCACCGGAGCCGACTGGACCGTCGCGAAAGGACTCTTTGCGGTCGGCTCGCGACAGCTCCGGAACGCTCTCTCGGCGTAAGCGGTCACGCCTGCTCAAACATGATGCACTGCATTGCGTTCGTTGCTAAAGGCCTCGGCCGTTTGCTATGGTCGATCTTGCCGGTTGTAGGTTGGGGAAACTGTGATGCGCATGGCGAATGGATTGGTTGCGCTTGTCCTGGGATTTTCCGTGACATGCGGGAGCGCCGCGGGCGCACAGACCTTGCGGATCGGGCTGCAGGAAGATCCTGATCGGCTTGACCCCGCGCAGAGCGCAACCTTTGTTGGCCGCATCGTTTTTGCAGGCCTTTGCGACAAGCTCATCGATATCGATGCCAAGCTGAACTACGTTCCGCAGCTTGCGACGGAGTGGTCCTGGGGTGCCGATGGCAAGTCGCTGACCCTGAAGCTGCGCCCCGATGTCGTCTTCCACGATGGCACGCCGATGAATGCGGAGGCGGTGAAAGTCAACCTGGATCGCTACAGGACATCAGACTATTCGAACCGCAAGGGCGAGACCAAATCGATCGCCAACGTCGTCGTGGTCGATCCGCTGACGGTTCGGCTCGAACTCTCGCGCGTGGATGCGCCGCTCCTTAGCGTGCTCGCCGACCGCGCGGGCATGATGCTGTCGCCGAAGGCGCTCGCTGAAGCAGGCCAGAATATCGCGAGCCGGCCGGTGTGTGCGGGGCCGTTCAAATTTGTCGAGCGCGTCGCCCAGCAGAAGATCGTACTCGAGCGCTTTGAGCAGTACTGGAACAAGAGCCAGATTCATCTCCAGCAGGTTGTGTACGAGCCGATGCCGGACACGACGACGCGGACGGCCAACCTGCTGTCGGGCGGTCTTCAGATCGTCGAGCGGTTGCAGCCGAGCGACCTGAAACAGCTGAAGGCGGACAAGCGCGTCAAGGTCGCTTCGACGACGGCGCTCGCCTACAATACCATGTCGATAAACCTCGCCAACGGTCCAAAGGCCGCCGCGTCCGTGCTCGCCAAAGACCCGCGGGTGCGCGAAGCGCTCGAACTGTCACTCGACCGGGATGCAATCGTGCAGGTGGTTTTCGACGGCGAGTTCGTTGCGACCAACCAGCCGCATTCGGTCGAGAAGTCCCTGGTACATCAAAGAGGCTCCGGTACCGAAACGGGACGTGGAGCGCGCGAAGAAGCTGCTTGCGGACGCCGGGATATCGAAACCCGCTTTCACATTGTCGGTGAGCACCAGTCCGATTGACGGCCAGGTCGCGCAAGTCATTCAGGCGATGGCGGCAGAGGCGGGCTTCGAGGTGAAGGTCGAGGTGATCGAGATCAATACGTTGATCGCCAACGCAACAAAGGGCGACTACGAGGCGGCGGTCGTCATCTGGTCCGGCCGCGCTGATCCCGACGGCAACATCAGCATCTGGCTCGCCTGCGATGGCTTCCTCAATTGGGGCAAGTACTGCAGCAAGGACCTGGACCAGACCCTTGCCGATGCGCGCGCGAAGACTGATCCCGCCACGCGGCTCGCGGACTATACGGCTGCCGCCAGGATATACCTCAGGGATCGCGGTCACATCTTCCTTTACAATTACAAATGGCTGTGGGGGCTCAGTGAAAAGGTCGACGGATTCAACACGCATCCCGACGGCATCATTCGCCTGCAGGGCGTGACGCTGCGGCAGTAGAACCACTCGGGCGGCGGGGATCTCCCTGCCTTCAGCCGGAAATCATCCCGTCTTACTTCCGCGCCTGGAGTTGTGTCCTTAGTTGTCCCCTTGCCCAGCTGGCGATCTCCCCGGTGGTCGCCTGCCAAAGTCCATCGATCGCGCGCAGGCGCGTCAATGCCTCGTCGAGAAAGCGGATGCGGTGCGCCATCCCGAACAGCCAGGGGTGGATCGACAGGCCGAAATTGCGTCCGGAAATTCTGCCCTCCGCGACAAGTGTTCGCGCGGCCTCCTCGATGAGATCGGGATAGCGCCACGTCTCGACGCGGCGCAGCCAGAACAGCAGGACATCGTCCCACTCGATCTGGTGCGGGATCGACACAAGACCCGGCTCCATCAAGTAGGCCTGGTCATCGTTTGACCAGTCGACGAGATAGTCGATACCGGCCTCGGCCAACAGGGCCGGCGTATTCGGCGCCTCGCCCTGGTCCTGACTTAGCCAACCCTTCGGCACAGATCCGGTCGCCTTCGCGACGGCCTCGATCGAAGCCGCAATGTAGGCGCGCTGCTCCGCGTCGGTCATCTTGCTCGAGATGATTTGCGTCGCGTGCGTTCCGTGCGCCAGCACTTCGAAGCCGCGGCGTGTCACCTCCGCGACCAGCGCGGGATAGCGCTCGCAGGCTGATGCGCCCATGGCCACGCTTGCCTTGATGGCGTGCCGGTCGAGCACGTCGAGGACACGGAAGATGCCGACGCGATTGCCGTATTCGCGTTGCGTCCAGGTGCGATAGTCAGGTGTTTGTGGGCCGAATTCGCTGACGAAGCGCCGGTCCTTGACCGATCCCGGCGGGGGCGCGAGTTCAAAGTGCTCGATGAAGAGCGTGACGTGGAACGCTGCGTATGCGCCGTTTGGCCATTGGAAGCGTGGCCGTGATGGCAGCGCTGAATATTGGTAGAGTTTGTGATCCACGGGCGTTCACGCTCCTGACTAAGCAACCTGGCCCAGGTGCGCCTGAAAGGCCGGCAACGCATTGGCGATGTACCAGTCGGCGATCTCGGCTCCGGTGGCCTGCCAGACGCCCTCGCGGGCCATGATCTGGCCGAGCGCACGGTCGAGATGACGAATGCGATGGGGCTGACCCATCATGTAGGGATGCAGGGCGATGCACATGACGCGCGGAATCTCGGCGCCTTCGCGCCACACCGTCTCGAAATGATCTAATATCATGCGGGCGAACTCCTCGCCCTCGGTATCATATCGGTAGAGCACGGCGTCGTTGAGATCCATCGTGTAGGGCACGGTGACGAGCGAGCCGGACCGCACCTTCAGAGGTGTCGGCTGATCGTCGTGATACAGGTCGGCCGAATAGGTGAAACCGGCTTCGGCGACGAGGTCGAGCGTGCGCGGCGTATAGGAGACGCCCGGCGAGAACCATCCCCGGAGCTGCCGCCCGGTCAATTTGCGAAAGCGGGCCACGCAGTCGGCGATGTAGGCCCGCTCCTCGTCCTCGGGCATCTCCCAGAGATAGGACGTGTTGAAGATGCCGTGGCAAAGCGTGTCATATCCGCGTGCCTCGCAGGCCTGCATGATGTCGGGATACATCTCGAAGTTCGCGAGATTGAGCGAGACCGTGCAGCGGATCCTGTGCTTGTCCATCACGTCGAGCATGCGCCAGACGCCGACGCGGTTGCCGTAATCGCGAAGCGAGTAGCCGAGAATGTCGGGGTGCGGCATGCGCGGCCACGGATCGCGCACGCGGACGGGGCCGGGGAGGTACTCATAATGTTCGATGTTCGGCACCACCCAGAGTGCGAGCTGGGCGCCGCCGGGCCATTTGAACACTGGGCGCGCATTGATCGGCGAAAACGTGAAGAACTCGCGATCCATTGGGATGGCTCCGCCGTCGGCAGGCTAACGTTCAATGGGACGTTCATGCCACGCCGTTGGAAAATTTCAAGCCGTGGCCATCGATACCAGCCTTGCCCGATCGATGGACGGCTCGCCAGCCAGACCCGTTATGCTGTAAATGTCGAATTGCGTTGCGTCGAAAAGTGAATTTGATCCCCGTCGGCATGTCAGCGCAAAAATGCAACGACCGTCGTCCGCGATATAGAACCCCCGGAGTGCAAATGGACGCCAACAATCCCTCGAAGGCTTTCGGCCGGATCTTCGCGCCGCGTGAAGACTGGCTGGCCCAGGCTCAGGGCGAGCAAATCCTGGAGCCGGAGCTTGCCATCGTCGATACCCATCATCACCTCTGGGACGCGCCGGGGCGCTATCTCCTCGAGGACTATCTCGCTGACGCCGCAACCGGCCACAATATTGTGGCGACCGTCGCAATCGAATGCGGCGCTTATTATCGAACCGAAGGACCGGCCGAATTCCGTCCCGTCGGCGAGGTCGAATTCGCTGCAAGGGTCGCGTCGCGATGTGAGAGCGATGTGGCGATCAAGACCCGCGTCGCGGCCGGCATCGTGGGATTTGCGGACCTCACGCTCGGCGACCGGGTGGAAGATGTCCTCACCGCAATGATCGAGGCGGGCGGCGGGAGATTGCGCGGCATTCGCCACTCGGCCGGCTGGCACGATGATCCCGTCATCGGAAACAACCACCATGGCGCCGGTCCCGGACTCTATTTGCGCGGAGACTTTCGAGCGGGCCTCGCCCGGCTGACCGCCATGGGACTGACGCTGGATGCACTGGTGTACCATTCACAACACGGCGACCTGATCGATCTGGCGCGTTCGTGTCCCGATGCGACGATCATCATGAACCATACCGGCATGCCGCTGGGCTATGGTTCGTTCACCGGCCGGCAGCGGGAGGTTCTGGCGCAATGGCGGGCGACCATGCCCGAGATAGCCGCCTGTCCGAACGTCGTCATGAAGCTCGGTGGAATGATGATGCGGCTTGCGGCGTTCGACTACCATACGGCGCCGCGTCCGGTCTCGTCCGAGCAATTGGCGGCCTTTTGGCGTCCCTATATCGAGCCCTGCATCGAATGGTTTGGCGCGAGCCGCTGCATGTTCGAGAGCAATTTCCCGGTCGACAAGATGGGGATCGGCTACGCCGCGCTCTGGAACGCGTTCAAGCGCATCGCTGCGACGGCGTCATCGGATGAAAAGGCCGAGTTGTTCAGCGGCACCGCGCGAAGGGCTTACGGGCTTGACTGAGGAATTAGGGATTGGCTTGGGGCGGGGTATTGTCCTGCGTGCAACCGTCGCGCAACGAAAAGCTGCCATGCGTGGTCGGGCAGCCTGAAAATTCAGCGTGATCGAAGCTGTATCCCCCTGTATATAGCGCTGCGCTATCCAAGGGAGTTTCATGACATTTTCCAGCATTTTCGGGCGACTGGTCGCGGTGATCGGTGGCGGAACGGTGATATGGCGTCGAATCCAGGGCGTCCCGCAGGTGGCGGCATGGGGCAGCACGCCCGAGATTCCCACGGCGAAGCCGCAAGGCGCAATGCCGACGCTGAAGATGCCGACAGCGAGGGGGTGGGACGATGGGCAGAAGCCGCTCGCCGCGGCCGGGCTCAAGGTCAACGCGTTCGCGACAGGCCTCGACCATCCGCGCTGGATCGAGGTGCTGCCCAACGGCGATGTTCTCATTGCAGAGGCGACGCAGGTCGCGGGCCGTCCCACATCCGTATTCCGCTATGCGATGCAGGCGACGATGCGGCGTGCGGCTGCGCTCGGCGTCAGCGCCAACCGCATCACCCTGCTGCGTGACCGCGACGGCGACGGCGTCGCCGAAGTCAGCGGGACGTTCATGGAGGGGCTGAACCAGCCGTTCGGCATGGCGCTGGTCGGCGACACCTTCTACGTCGGCAACACCGACGGTGTCGTGGCGTTTCCCTACGCCGCGGGCGCGGACCGCATCACCGCCGCGGGGCGAAAGCTCGTCAGCTTCAAGCCTGCCGGTCACTGGACGCGGAGCCTTCTGCTGAGCCCCGATCGCAAGAAGCTCTATGCCGGCGTCGGCTCGGCCACCAACATCGCCGACGACGGCATGGAGGTCGAGCAGGGCCGCGCCGCGATCCATGAGCTTGATCTTGCAAGCGGGCAGAGCCGTATCTTTGCCAGCGGTCTGCGCAACGCCGTGGGCCTCGCTTGGGAGCCGAATACAGGCGTGCTCTGGACCGTCGTCAACGAGCGTGACGGCCTCGGCGACGAGACGCCGCCGGACTATCTGACCTCGGTCAAGGATGGCGGCTTCTACGGCTGGCCGTATTGCTATTGGGGGCAGACGGTGGATGATCGTGTGCCGCAGGATCCCGCGCTGGTCGCCAAGGCTATCACGCCGGACTATGCGCTGGGCGGACACACCGCCTCGCTCGGCCTGTGCTGGATGCCGTCAGGTACGCTTCCCGGATTTCCCGATGGCATGGCGATCGGCCAGCACGGCTCCTGGAATCGCTCGACGCTGAGCGGCTACAAGGTGGTCTTCGTGCCGTTCGAGAATGGTCGCCCGTCCGGCCCGGCGCGGGATATCCTGTCGGGCTTCCTCGCGCCGGATGAACGGGAATCCTACGGCCGGCCTGTCGGAGTGACGCTCGGTCCCGACAAGTCGCTCCTGGTCGCTGACGATGTCGGCGACGTCATCTGGCGAGTGACGGGCGCGTGAGCTCAAAACCGTGTCGACGAAGCCGCCAAAGGTCCTGATTGCCGGCGCCGGGATCGGCGGGCTGGTTGCGGCGCTCTCGATGCTCCAGCGCGGCATCGATGTGGAGGTCTTCGAGCAGGCGGCCGAGCTGCGTGGGCTCGGCGCCGGCGTCCAGCTCAGTGCCAACGGCACCCGCGTCCTGATCGCGCTCGGCCTGGAAGAAGCGATGCAAGGCATCGCCAGCGAACCATCCGGCAAGCAGATCCGGCTGTTCAGCACGGGGCGGACCTGGAAGCTGTTCGACCTCGGCGTGTCGTCGCGTGCGGTCTACGGTGCGCCGTACTGGATGGTCCATCGCGGCGATTTTCATCGCGTGCTCATCGATGCTTTCCAGACGCGCGCGCCTGGAAAGCTGCATCTGGGTAGCCGCTGCGTCGGTTTCGATGAGAACGGCGGCGACGGCATTTGGCTTCGGCTCGCGAGTGGCGAACGGCATCGTGGCGACGTGGTGGTCGGGGCCGATGGCGTTCACTCCGAAATTCGCCGGCAGATCGGCGGCGACGCGAACCCGTTCTTCGCTGGCGTGGCCGCCTGGCGCGGCCTGGTGCCGATGGATCGTCTGCCTGACGGCATCCAGCGCGATGTCGGCACCAATTGGGTCGGACCCGGCGGTCACGTCATCACCTATCCGGTCCGGCGTGGCGAGCTGTTGAACTTCGTCGGCATCTTCGAGGGCGAAAGCTGGTCGGTGGAGTCGTGGACGGAGCGGGGAACGCGCGAGGCCTGCAGCCGCTCGTTTGCCGGGTGGAACGACGAAATCCACACCATCATCGAAAATCTCGACATCCCCTACAAATGGGCGCTGCTCGGGCGCGATCCGCTCGATCGCTTTGTCGCCGGGCGTGCCTGCGTAATCGGCGATGCCGCGCATCCGACCCTTCCGTTTCTGGCGCAGGGCGCCAACATGGCAATCGAGGACGGCATGGTTCTGGCGCGCTGCCTCGAGCGTTTTGCGCCGGAGGAGGCCTTGCAGCGCTATCAGCAGGCGCGGCTTGCGCGAACGACATCGATCGTCGTCAAATCAGCCGAAAACGCCAAACGCTTTCACAATCCGGCGCTGGCGCACGCCGAGGGCGCCAACGACTATGTCTCGCGCGAATGGCAGCCCGAACGGGTCAAGGAGCGCTATGACTGGCTGTTCGCCTACGACGCGCTCGGCGAGGCTATCTGACGCTAGACGCTAATGGGCTGGGTGGGCGTCCGTTATCTTTTGGCTCTGAGCCGAACAGGTCGGCGCGCCTTGTTCGCGCCACTCGGTTTCGCGATCGAATGCCGCGTGACCGAAGCGATTTGGCGCATGTGCTCTGCCAGTGACACGCAAAATTCCCGGACATAGGGGGGAAGCTCGCGCCGCTTGTCCCACACCACAGCCAGCGGTTCGCGCAGGGGCTGGCGCTCGTGGGTGATGCGGGCGAGCCGCAACCCGTAGCGATGCGTTTGCACGACCGACGGAATCACGGCGACACCAAGCCCGGCCTCGGCAAACGCGAGCAGATTATGCGGCGCGCGGCTCTCGAACAGAATATTCAGCTTCAGCCGTTCGAGGCGGCAGACCGTGTCGAACGTCTTCCGGACGATGAAGCCTGAAATCGAGCAAAAGGAGCGGATGCGCCGCGAGCCGGCTAATGTCGATTGTGGCTCCGCTTTGGAGTGGAAACGACGGATGGCAGGCCGCCATCAATTCCACCGGCGGCACCGGATAGATGCCGAAGTGACGATCGTCGGGCTGAAGGGATTGAAGCAGGCTGACGCCGAGATGGATTTCGCCACGCTCGATCATGGTCAGGGTGTTGGCGCCGATGGCCTCGATCAACTGCACCTGCACGCCGGGATAACGCTTCGCGTATTGGTGCAGGAACGTCGAAAACACGGTTTCGACCTGAACAGGCGAAGCAGCGACCTTCAACACTCCCGTGTTGCCGTGCCGCAGCAGCTGGGCCTGTTCGCCCAGTGCATTCACGGAGCCAAGCAGGCTCCGGCAGCTGCCCAGCAATTGCTCTCCTGCGCCGGTCAGGAAAAGGCGGCGGCCGATGCGGTCGAACAGAGTGAGGCCGAGTTCACGCTCCAGATCGTTGATCTGCCGCGACAGCGCGGGCTGGGCGGTGCGCAACTGCAAGGCGGCCTTTGAGACCGTTCCGAGCTCCGCCACGGCGACGAATGTTCGCAAGTGCCTGAGGTCCATGACTACTCTTTATGCCGTGTGGGCATAAATAACCAGACGGTTTATGTATTGGACAAATACAATCCCAGAGCGCAGTTTTTCCTGACGCGAACAAGTTCGAGTGTCATGGAGGATCAGATGCGACGCGTTTGCCTGATCGCGGGCCTTGTTCTGGCCTCAAGCTGTGCTGCACTGAAGGCGAGAGCCGAATCCTATCCTTCGCACCCGATCACGATGGTGGTCCCGTTCGCCGCGGGGGCGCCTGTCGACACCGTCGGCCGCGTCATCGCCGAACGCATGCGCCTCTCTCTCGGTCAGCCCATCATTCTCGAAAATGTCAGCGGCGCGGCGGGAAGCCTTGGCGCCACCCGCGCCGTGCGCGCCGCTCCCGACGGCTACACCATCAGCCTTGGCAATATCAGCTCGCATGTCCTCGACGGCGCGATCTATCAGCTTCCCTTCGACGTGCTGAGGGACTTTGAACCGGTCGCCTTGCTCGCCAGCAATCCGCAGCTGATCCTCTCAAAGAACGCACTGCCTGCGAATGACTTGAAGTCGCTCATCGGCTGGCTGAAGGCCAATCCCGACAAGGCATCGGCGGGAACCGGCGGCACGGGCGGCGTGGCGCATGTCGGCGGGGTGTTCTTTGAAAAGGAGACCGGAACGCATTTCCAGTTTGTGCCCTATCGCGGCACGAATCTCGCGGAGCAGGACCTGATCGGTGGGCAGATAGATCTGCTGTTCGACCAGGCGGTCAGCGCACTGGCGAACGTGAAGGCTGGCAAAATCAGGGCCTATGCGGTAACGGCAAAGACGCGCCTCAGCTCGGCTCCCGAGATTCCGACGGTCGATGAGGCAGGCTTGCCCGGCTTTTACATGTCGGTCTGGAATGCGATGTGGGTGCCGAAGGGCACTCCGAGGGACATCATCGCCAAGCTCAATATGGCCGCTCGGGAAGCGATGGCCGACCCTGTGGTGCGCGAGCGGTTGAGCCAGATGGGACTCGAAATTCCCGACGCCGGCCAGCAGACGCCGGAGGCGCTCGGCGCGTTTCACAAGGCCGAGATCGAGAAGTGGTGGCCGATCATCAAGGCGGCTAATATCAAGGGCGAATAGAGCCGCTCGGCCGATCAGAGCGCCTTCGTCCGAAATGATAGCGGCGAATGCCACCGCCGACTGTCTTGTTGCTGGCGGCTTCCGCAATCTCTTCGCGGACAAGTTCGTAGCCTGCGTTCCGATAGAGCGCGAGTGCTTCTGCCTGAATTTCCGACGTGCTCAACTCCATCCGAAACCGCTTGTGCCGCCGGCATTCCCGTTCGGCGAAGTCGAGCATCCGCCTCGCGATCCCCCGCCGCCGCATATCAGGGTCGACATACATCCGCCGCAACTCCATCGCGCCGTCACCAGATGCCTCGAGCCCGAACATGCCGACAATCCGCCTGCCATCCTCACTCACCCAGAAGCCGCCATTCCGCTCCGCATAGTAATCGATGATCCTGTCGATCTCTTCGCTCAGTGAACGCGCGATGTAACCTTCGACCGCTTCTTTCATGGCAGCAGGCGCCAGCAGGCGATTGATCCGGATGAACAGCTCGCGCACGGCGGGCGCGTCGTGGGGCAGGAAAGGGCGGATATTCATGCCGATGGAACCTATTTGATTTCGGTGTCGGCTCCGATCAATTCCATGCCATCGGTCGTGCTTATCTAGCCGGATTGGTCGGCTGCCCGCGACTGCCGAAACATAGTTGGACTGCGGGCGACCAACTGGTAGGTTTCCTTTACGCTTGGACAGGCTTCGTCTCTGGCTGCTCCATGCGGCGACGGCAATTATCACTGTCTCCCTTGATGGCGACTGTACGATGACTGCAATCGAGCCTGATCATCCGGTACCGACGGCAAAGCAATTGCGGTTTGATCGGTACGTTCTGGATCTGAATCGTGGCTGTCTGCTTCTCGATGGCGGCGAAATTATCCTGCGGCCGAAGACATTCGCGGTGCTGCGCTTCCTGTTGGAGAATCCCGGGCGGTTGGTCTCGAAGGACGAACTGTTCGCGGCGGTGTGGCCGAACATCGCCGTCACCGATGACGTCCTGGTGCAGAGCGTCGGCGAATTGCGGCGTGCGCTTGCCGACGAGGGCCAGCGGCTCATCAAGACGGTACCCCGCCGAGGCTACCGGTTTGAGCCGATCGTTTTTGCAGGCGAGCCTGCCCATTCACCGCTTCTCGACGGTGGTTCGATCGGTCCGGGCATGGGCATCCAGTCCCCCGGACCGCGGAGCGTTCCGGCATCTTTGGTGCGAATTGGCCGGCCTGGGCTAACTGCTGGATTGGCGCTCGCGGTTCTGCTAGCTGGCGCGCTCCTGCTGACCAATCGAGTTGGCCGGGAGATCGGGACCGATGCTCAATTGCCCAAATCAGCGCAAGCTGGTGCGAAGCCCGCAATCGCCGTTATGCCGCTCGCCAATCTGGGCGCCGACGCCTCGCGAGACTATTTTGCCGATGGCTTGACGCAGGACATCATCAACGCCCTTGGCCGCTCCCGCGGATTGACAGTGATGTCATGGAATGCCGTGCTTCCGTACAAGTCAAAGCCGGCAAGTCCTGTCCAGATCGCCCGCGACCTCGCGGTTCGCTATCAGGTCGAAGGGAATATCCGCCAGAAGGGCAACCGCGTTCATGCGTCTACGCAGCTTGTCGATGCCAGCGGCCAGGTGTTGTGGTCTGCAGATTTCGATGAGGCCGTGTCGGACGTCTTCACCTTGCAGGACGCCATAGCAACCCAGATCGCGGGAACGTTGGCGAGCCGCGTGACACAGGTAGAGTTGAGCCGCGCATTCGCCAAGCCGACAGGCAGCCTTGAAGCCTACGACTACGCCTTGCGCGCACGGCCCGCGCTGCAGCAGCCTGACCGCGCCAACATCGTGCAGGCTCGATCGCTCCTCAGACGTGCGATCGAAATCGATCCAGGCTACGCCGCTGCCTATTCATCGCTGGCGGAGACCTATTTCATCGCCACCTCGATGGGATGGGCGGAGTCTCCCGCCAAGTCCCTCGCACGCGCGGAGGAAATGGCGAACAAGGCGCTCAGTCTGGATGACGCCGATGTGCGGGCCCGCGTCGTGCTTGGCCGCATCCACATTTTCTATCAGCGATACGATCAGGCCAGGACGGAAATGGACCGGGCGATCGCCATCAATCCCAGCGATGCCGGCGGGATGGCCGGCCGCGGCAATATCCTGTTGTGGTCAGGACAGACCGATGCCGCAATCGAGGCGCTGGAAACCGCCCAGCGGATTGATCCGGAGCTCAATCCGAGCGATCGCTTCGGTCTCAGCCTCGCCTATTACCTGAAGGGAAGCTATGCCGGCGCGATCGAGCAGGCGGAGCTCAATCTTCGCAAGACGTCGGGCGCGAATTTCAGCCGCGTCGTTCTCGCGGCGGCCCAGGCCGAGCTCGGTCATTCTGACGATGCCGGCCGTGCCGTGAGTTCTCATCCGTCGGCTCGATCCAACCTTCGACCCCAATGAATTTGGAACCAAGCTCCTGCGCGCAGGTGATCTCGATCATCTGCGCGATGGATTGCGCAAGGCCGGCCTGTTGGCGGAGCCAACGCCGCCGCGTTAATTCGAATCCTTGGGAAGGATAGACCTGTTCTGGTTTGCCCTGGTGATATTGCCGGCCAGGTCCTTCTGGAACAGCTCAGGCCCTTTCGGCGCGGGCGAGCCGAAAACGTAGAGCTTGTCGTCGCTGATCAGCCAGTTCTCCGGATCGGCCTTGACGATCTTGCCGAGCGCGAGCGCCATCGCGCAGTAATTGCCGAACTGCGGGGCGTAATGGACGGGGTCGGCCTTGAAGAGCTCGCGATGCTGGGCGCTGGTGAAGCGGTAGGTGTGCTCATCCCATTGATATTCGAAGTCAGCCGTACCGCGGACGGGCTTGCCATCGGTAAAATAGGCGACGGGGTCGTAACCCTGGATCGCGAGCGGCATGTCAATGGCAAATGAAGGAAGCGGCGTCGCAAGTGAAAGGGAGGCGAGCAGGCCAAGACGGAGGGCAGTACGCCGGGAGAAGTTCTGCATGATTGGTCTCCTTTCGGGCGAGGATACCGTCCAGGCTTGAGCATATGCCGGACAGTCCCCGCCACAAGCCATGGCGAGGGGGCGCGAGTAACGAAAGGCCGACGAAAAAAGACCGAAATCTGCAAGGGGCTTGGTTGTCCGGCGTCAAACTGGGCGACGCCGGGAAGGGGGCGCCCTTGGTTCACTCCGTCTCCAGCCATTCGGCAGCACCTCGCCACAGCGTGTCGCGATGATCGGCGCGGAAGAAGCCGAAATGGCCGAGCTTGCTTGCGCCGACATCGCCGGGGGTCACGGTGATGATCTCCGGCCTGGTGGACGAATAGCCGGCGCACAACAGTTCGACCGCCGACGGCGTCGCCCAGGGATCGTCTGAAATGCAAACAGCCCGCATCGGCCCCTTGTATTGAGCGAAGTTGTCGAGGCCCGCGACCGATGTGTCGTCGAAGAAATAGCGCGGACTGTTGACCCAATCGGTCCACTGCAGGAACACGCCCTTCGGCAAATCCTCGCCGATGCCGGTCCAGCCCGGCGTATAGCCCAGCGCGCGGGTGAGGGGGCTGCCGATGAAATTCATCATGGCATAGACGCGATAGCTCTCGGGCGAGGTCATCAGCTTCCAGTAGCCGGCCTGCGCCGCTATCAGCAGCGCGCGGGAGATCTCGCGGTTGTTGGCCAATCAGCCCCAGGGCCTGGCCGCCGAAGGAATGGCCGACATAGCCGAGCGGCAGGTTGGCGTAGCGCTCGCGCATCCAGCCCACGGCCGCGGTGGCGTCGAGCGCGGCCCAGTCCGCCATGCTTGCCTTGAAGCCCCTCAGCGATTTCGGCTTGTTGTAACCCTCGAGCGCCAATTGCCTGCTGCCGCCGATCCCGCGGTAGTCATAGGTCAGGACGGTGCAGCCGCGCCGTGCCAGGTAGCCGGCAAAGCCACGATAGATCCTGCGCGGAACCGCGGTCGCCGAAGAGATCAGCACCGCATGCCGCTTCGCCCCGCGCGGGAGGAACAGCGTTGCCCCCAGCTTGTAGCCGTCCATCGCAGGGATCGTGATGTCGTCGGCAAAAACGTCGTCCAGCGCGGCGTCCGTCACAGCGCTTTCCCCTCCAGCCTTCAAAGTTCGCGTTAACAAAGGCGAATTTGGCTTTTGTCGCAAGAGCTTGTATTAGCAAGATAAATGCAGGTGGCAGCCGCGCAACAGCCTGTGTATAACGCGGCGCTTCCCTCAACCCAATAAGTAGCGGTTTTTGCTCAGGAGTTGACCTCATGTCCGAGCGGTGGACCCCCGACAGCTGGCGCACCAAGCCGGTGCTGCAGGTGCCCGATTTTCCCGACGCCAAGGCGTTGGCCGATGTCGAGGCCCAGCTCGCCAGCTTTCCGCCGCTGGTGTTCGCCGGCGAAGCGCGCAACCTGAAGAAGGCGCTGGCGCGCGTGGCTGCCGGCGAGGCCTTCCTGCTCCAGGGCGGCGACTGCGCCGAGAGCTTCGCCGAGCACGGCGCCAACAACATCCGCGACTTCTTCCGCGTGCTGCTGCAGATGGCCGTGGTCCTGACCTATGCCGGTGCGCTGCCGGTGGTGAAGGTCGGGCGGATCGCCGGCCAGTTCGCCAAGCCGCGCTCCTCGTCGACCGAGAAGCAGAACGGCATCGAATTGCCGAGCTATCGCGGCGACATCGTCAACGATATCGCCTTCAGCGCAGAAGCGCGCAGACCCGACCCGCAGCGCCAGCTGATGGCCTACCGGCAGTCGGCGGCGACGCTGAACCTGCTGCGCGCGTTTGCGACCGGCGGCTATGCCAATCTCGCCAGCGTCCATCAATGGATGCTGGGTTTTCTGAAGGACTCCCCGCAGTCCCGCCGCTACAAGGAACTGGCCGACCGCATCTCGGATGCGCTGAATTTCATGCGCGCCTGCGGCCTCGACCTCGAGGCGCATCCCGAGCTGCGCGCCACCGATTTCTACACCAGCCACGAGGCGCTGCTGCTCGGCTACGAGCAGGCGATGACGCGGGTCGATTCCACGACCGGCGACTGGTATGCGACCTCGGGCCACATGATCTGGATCGGTGACCGCACCCGTCAGCTCGATCATGGCCATGTCGAATATTTCCGCGGCATCAAGAATCCGATCGGGCTGAAATGCGGCCCGTCGCTGAAGAGCGACGAGCTGTTGAAGCTCATCGACGTGCTCAATCCCGACAACGAGCCGGGACGGCTGACGCTGATCGGCCGCTTCGGCTCCGACAAGGTCGCCGATCATCTGCCCGGGCTGATCCGCGCGGTGAAGCGCGAGGGCCGCGTCGTGGTCTGGTCGTGCGATCCCATGCACGGCAACACCATCACCTCGACTACGGGCTACAAGACGCGTCCCTTCGACCGCATCCTGTCGGAAGTGAAGAGCTTCTTTGCGATCCATGCGGCGGAGGGCACCCATCCCGGCGGCGTCCATCTGGAGATGACCGGCAAGGACGTCACCGAATGCATCGGCGGCGCGCGCGCCATCACGGACGAGGATCTGAACGATCGCTATCACACGGTCTGCGATCCTCGCCTCAATGCCGAGCAGTCGATCGACATGGCCTTCCTGATCGCCGAACTGCTCAAGCAGGAGCGGGGCGAGCAAGGTGAAGCCCGTGCCGGCGGCTGCGGGTTTCTAAATCGAAAAAGCTGTACTCGAATCGTTTAGGCTGCTGGGGCCCCCGGGCTTTCCGAAGTTCGCACGGGGGTTGCTGGACGGGCTGCGGACTTCGGATGAGGGGGCACTAGCCTTGCTGCGACTCTGGCGCGCCACGGTCAATTCGCGCAACGGAATGATCTTTGCCGCGCGCTCGGAGCAGGCTATCCGCGAGGAACTGGTCGCGCTGGCGCTTGTCGGTGCCTGCCGCCTGGCTGATCGGCGCCACCATGATGCGACGGGTCGAGCTGGTCTGCGCCGTGGCGCTCGTGCTGGTGGTCGAGCTGCTCAATACCGCGATCGAGAAGCTCGCCGACCGCCTCACCATGGATCGTGACCCCCAGATCGGACGGGTCAAGGACATGGGCTCGGCCGCGGTGGGCGTAGCGCTCTTGATGGCCGGGGTATTCTGGCTATTTGCACTCGCCGAGCGCATGGGAGCGATCTAAACCTAGCGATTGCAATACGCCTTCGCAGGACCCATTCTCATTATACCCAATCTGAGCATATCTGATGAACGACCAAGTCGCAGAGTTCAAGATCACGCTGGCCCAGCTCAATCCGACCGTCGGCGATGTCGAGGGCAACGCCGCCAAGGCGCGCGCCGCGCGCGAGCGGGCGAAGGCCGACGGCGCCGATGTCGTGCTGCTGCCCGAACTGTTCCTGTGCGGCTATCCGCCCGAGGATCTGGTCAAGAAACCGGCATTCCAGGCAGCCTGCCGCGCGGCGATCGAGGTGCTGGCGCGCGAGACCGCCGACGGCGGGCCCGCGATGCTGATCGGCACGCCCTGGGTCGACGACGGCAAGCTCTACAATGCCTGCGTGCTGCTCGATGGCGGGCGCATCGCCGCGATCCGCTACAAGGTCAATCTGCCGAATTACGGCGTGTTCGACGAAAAGCGCCTGTTCGCGCGCGGGCCGGCGCCGGGACCGATGAACATCCGCGGCATCCGCGTTGGCCTGCCGATCTGCGAGGACATCTGGCTCGAAGAATCCTCCGAATATGAGAACGTCGTCGAATGTCTGGCCGAGACCGGCGCCGAGATCATCGTGGTGCCGAACGGCTCGCCCTATGCGCGCGACAAGAACGATGTGCGGCTCTCGATCGCGGTCGCGCGTGTCACCGAGAGCGGGCTGCCGCTGATCTATCTGAACCAGGTCTGCGGCCAGGACGAACTGATGTTCGACGGCGCCATCCTTTGCGCTGAACGCCGACCTGTCGGTCGCGGCGCAACTGCCGGCCTTTGTCGAGACCATCACGACGCTGCGCTGGACCAGGGGCTCCGACGGCGGCTGGCGCTGCTCCGGGCCGATCGCGCCGCTGCTTGAAGGCGACAAGGCCGATTACGCCGCCTGCGTGCTCGGCTTGCGCGACTATGTCCGCAAGAACGGCTTCCCCGGCGTGCTGCTCGGCATCTCCGGCGGCATCGATTCAGCGCTGTGCGCGGCGATCGCGGTGGACGCGCTCGGCAAGGATAAAGTGCGCGGCGTCATGCTGCCGTTCCGCTACACCGCGCAGGTCTCGCTCGACGACGCCGCCAAGCTCGCGGGCAATCTCGACATCCGCTACGAGGTCCTGCCGATCGCGGACGCCGTGAACGGCTTCGAGAAGATCCTCTCGGTTCCCTTCGCAGGCCTGCCGCGCGACATCACCGAGGAGAATCTGCAAGCGCGCGCCCGCGGCACGCTCCTGATGGCGATCTCCAACAAGACCGGCGCGATGGTGGTCACCACCGGCAACAAATCGGAAATGTCGGTCGGCTACGCCACGCTTTATGGCGACATGAACGGCGGCTTCAATCCGATCAAGGACATCTACAAGACCGAGGTGTTCCGTCTTTCGAGCTTGCGCAATTCATGGAAGCCGGAGGGTGCGCTCGGGCCGTCGGGCGAGGTGATCCCGCCCAACATCATCACCCGGCCGCCGACGGCGGAACTGCGCGAGAACCAGACCGACCAGGATTCGCTGCCGCCCTACGACGTGCTCGATGCCATCCTCGAACGGCTGGTCGAGCGTGAGGAACCGCTCGCCTCCATTGTCGAGGCGGGGTTCGACCGCGACGTCGTGGCGCGCGTCGAGCGCCTGCTCGACATCGCCGAATACAAGCGGCGCCAGGCGGCGCCGGGCGTGAAGGTGACCAGTCGCAATTTCGGCCGCGATCGCCGCTATCCCATCACCAATCGCTTCCGCGACAATGGCAAGCCCCTGCCGGCGCCGGACGAGACGCTGATCTCGCGCGCAGCGCGCGCGTCGGCCGAGGCGTTCGAAGGCTAGCGATTACAGTGTCGGCGATGGTTGCCTTATAACGGTCAACCCATGGCTGCCATTACGAGCCCCGCGGTCATGATCGTCGTGGCCCCGATGAAGAACGCTGTTCCAAACGGCGTCAGCATCCAATCCCTGTGCATATACGCTCTCATCAATGGATGCTGCTTTCATGCTGCCGGGCTGCGGCGTCGTCAGTCAGGCTACTGCAATCGGCGAGGTCATCATCGGAAAGCGCGGCCTTCTTCGGTGAGCGCAGCAAAAGCTGTTGGCGCATTTCGGCGAGGCGGGCGCGGCAATATTCCTGATAAAGCAAATCGAGGATGGTCATGAGAGAGTCCCCGTCTTCATTTGATCCGCAGCCATCTTGCCCATATCAACGTTTCCGCATCGCTTCGCCGTCCCGAAGAAATGGCTTCATCAGCACGCAGAAGTCGCTTCTTTGCCGGTGGGGTGACGAAACCGATTCACGGGCCCGTGATCGCGCATGCGGCGCAGCCAGAAGGGGCTTCGCGCCCTCTCGCCCGGTTTTCGCAGCAGACCCGGCGCCTAGCGCGGAACCGACGGACCCTGGTTCTCCTGCAGGAACTTCGGTCCGACCGTGCGGATCGACTTGTTCTGCGAGGTGTCGGAGGCCGCGCTCGTGGTCGGCGCGGGCGCCTGCTCGGGAGCAGGGGCGCCGGCCTGAGGCGCGCCGCCTTTTTGGCCGACTTCGTCGCCGGCTGCTGTTGGGAGCGCTGCTGCATCTTCTTCGCGCTCTCCTCGGTGACGATGATGTCGCCCTGCTGCGCGGCCTCGGCCTTCTCGTCGATGGTTTTCAGCGCATCCGACCAGGTCTGACCCGGCGCCCTGCAGGCGCAGGTCGGATTGAACTCGGTGCGGAACTTGAACGCGTTCGGCAGTGCCGTGTAGGGCTGGCCATTGGTCGAGACCGCCTGGTTGATATCCTCGCCGGGATTTCGATAGGCGTAGAGGACGGCTTCGGTCGCCGGGCACAGCGCCTTGCATTTGTTCTCGTCATCAGGAAAGCGCGCGGGCACGGTCGAGAACGAGACCGGGAAGTAGCCGCCGTCGCAGGTGCGCACACAGACGGTGCGGAAGGTGCCGGATGGTGGTCCGAGATCGGCGCCCGGAGGCGGGATGGATGGGTTGTTGCCGCCGAACAGGTTGCTGAGGAAGCTGCCCGGGCCGGGAGCGGCTGCGGCGTTCGCATATTGCGGGCCGCAATTATTCTGCGCGAGCGCGGTCAGCACCGAGCGGCGCTGGCCGTCGCGATCCGGACCGCCCAGGCCCGTGCGCAGACGTTCCAGATTGCTGGTGATCTGATCGAAATTGGCGCGCATCTGCGAGATCCGCGTGTTGATCGGCCCGCATTGCGACGACTGGCCGTTGAACAGCGAGAAGAATCCCGAGCTTTCGCAGCCCATGCGCTTGGCCTGCATCGTGACGCGGTCGAGCTCGGCCTGCTGCTGGGTGGCGGCATCCTGGTAACGGCGGATCTGGTCGTCCCTGGCGGGATCGCCGCTACCGCCGCGATCGATTGTCGCAAGCTGCGCTTCGAGCCTTGGGCAGATCGGGTTGACCGCCGGCCCCGCTTGCGACGGACCCGGAGGCGGGCCGCCCGGCGACATCTGCGCGCGCGCAGGCAATGACAGCGCCACACTGCCGAGCAGCATGGCGCACGCCAGAATTCGTCCGGGAAGAAAAGCGTTCAATTTTTCAGGCATTACCGGCCAACAGGAGAATCCGCGCAACCCTCAAGAGCCACGGTTGCCTCCCATAGCGGCTTCCGGGGGCAGCGTCACGTCGTTTCCGCGGCGCAGGTATGGCGGGAACAGCAGCTTGCGTGCAGAGGCGTCTAGCGCTGGCAAGTGATTGCGACATATTCGCCGCAGCCACCGTGCGGGCAATTGGCGCCGTCCCTCGGCACCGAACCCGTGATTTCGTCGGGCTCGACCCGGCGATAGGTCGACGCCTGTGCAAAATCATGTGATTGGCAATAGGAGCGGGCGGCATGCGCTCCGCACTTCTCGCCTTTGGCGAGGCACTGGTCGATGCCATAGCCGTCGGCATGGTTGGCGACGATGAACACGCGGGTTTCCGCAAAGGCCGCCGTTGCAACCAGCACGAATGCACTGGCGAGAAGGGCCGGGAACGACCGCGAGAACGACGGCATGTAACACCTGGGGAGGAGTGGGTTGCCCACATTCAGATAGGCTCAATTGGTTAAGAATGATTAACCATGGTGCCGGCCGTCTGGAGGCGGAAAGCGGCTTTTTCGTGGGCTCTCGACCTTGACGGGAAGGGCCGCCTTGCCGCATGGTAGGTTTCATGAACGGTTTCCTCGCCATTTGCAGCATTTGCGAGATTATTAGCTAGCGAATCGCTGGCTGAGGCCGTCTTTTCTCAAAACATTGAGATCACTGGACGCCCGGCTGGCAGGGATGGGTGATCCATGGAATTGCGTCTTTACGATACGCTGACGCGGGAAAAGCGCGCCTTCGCGCCGATCGATCCTGATAACGTGCGCATGTATGCGTGCGGACCGACGGTCTATGACTTCGCCCATATCGGCAACGGCCGCGCGGCGATCGTGTTCGACGTGCTGTTCCGCCTGCTGCGCCATCGCTACGGCGCGGACCACGTCACCTATGCCCGCAACATCACCGACGTCGACGACAAGATCAACGCGCGCGCGGCGCGGGATTACCCAGGCATCCCCCTGAACGAAGCGATCCGCAAGGTTACCGAGGAGACGTACAAACAATATCAGGACGACGTCACGGCGCTGGGGTGCTTGCCGCCGACGATACAGCCGCGCGCGACCGAGCATATTCCTGAGATGCGCGCGATCATCGAGAAGCTGGTGGCCGGCGGCTTTGCCTATGTCGCCGAGGACCATGTGCTGTTCTCGCCGCAGGCGATGAATGCAGCCAATTCGGTGCTGCCGCGCTATGGTTCACTGTCGAAACGCTCGCTCGACGAGATGATCGCGGGCGCCCGCGTCGATGTCGCGCCCTACAAGCGCGACAACACCGATTTCGTGCTGTGGAAGCCGTCGAAACCGGGCGAGCCGTCCTGGCCGTCGCCGGCAGGCATCAAGGTGGAAGGACGTCCCGGCTGGCACATCGAATGCTCGGCGATGTCCTGGAAGCATCTCGGCGAAACCTTCGACATCCATGGCGGCGGCATCGACCTCGTGTTCCCGCATCATGAGAACGAACTCGCCCAGACGTGCTGCGCGTTCCATATCGAGCGCATGGCGAACGTCTGGATGCACAACGGGTTTCTTCAGATCGAAAGCGAGAAGATGTCGAAGAGTCTCGGCAACTTCACAACGATCAGAGATCTGCTTGCACGGGAACTCACGGGCTCCCTTGGATGGGCGGTGCAGTGCGTCTGGCGATGTTAATGACGCACTATACCCAACCGTTAAATTGGACGGAGAAAGACTTGGCATCGCCGCAGCGACACTTCACAGGTTCAAGCTCACTGCAATGCTTGGTCTCGGGTTAGGTGACGATGCCGAACCTTCGAAGATGCCAGAAGTGGTCAACCGGCAAGGTAAGTGATCGTCTTATCGAAATCATGTCCGACGATCTGAACACGCCTGCTGTGATCTTGCCCACTTTTCCTCGTTGCTCAAAGTTTCCGACATGAAGGAAGGGAAAGATGCTGAGACCTCTCTCCTGGTGCTAATCGATTTTGGCTTCAGTTACGAACTCGATCCATTTCGATTTACTCGCCGAAACAGATAGGGCTTATCGGAGTTCATAAGCAGCAATGAACTCTGAAGCGGTCGAAAGATTGATCGCAGACCGCACGGCTGCACGCGCACGAAAGGACTTCAAAGAATCCGATCGTATTCGCGACGAGCTCGCCGCCATGGGCGTTGCGATCAAGGATTCCAAGGAAGGCACCACCTGGGAGGTCGCGCGATGAGTGGGGCCGCTGCCACGCCCGCGCTGCGGCCGTTCCTGCCGGCGGACACGCCCGTGCTCGCGGCGATCTTCAGCGCTGCGATCGAGGAGCTGACTGGCGACGACTACAACACCGAGCAGCGGGAGGCGTGGGCCTCGATTGCCGATGATGAGGAAGCCTTCGGCAAGAAGCTTGCGGGTGCGCTTACGCTGATCGCGACCTTGGGCAATGCGCCGGTTGGTTTCGCCTCGCTGAAAGGCAAGGATCACATCGACATGGTCTACGTGCATCCAAGCGCGGCCGCGCAGGGCGTGGCGTCGGCGCTGTGCGATGCGCTGGAGAAGCTCGCAGGCGGTCGTGGCGCGACAAGTCTCACCGTCGATGTCAGCGACAACGCGCTCGATTTCTTCAGGAAGCGCGGCTATGTGGCGAAGCAGCGCAACAGCATCACGGTGAACGGCGAATGGCTCGCAAACACCACCATGCAGAAGACGCTTCGAGACGGGGGACCGGCATGACTAGCGAACGTCTCTATCTCTTCGACACCACGCTGCGCGACGGCGCGCAGACCAATGGCGTCGACTTCACGCTCACCGACAAGCAGGTGATCGCCGGCATGCTCGACGATCTCGGCATCGACTATGTCGAGGGCGGCTATCCCGGCGCCAATCCGATGGACACGGAATTCTTCGCGCAGAAGCCCAGGCTCCGTCACGCGCGCTTCACCGCCTTTGGCATGACGCGCCGCGCCGGCCGCTCGGTCTCCAACGATCCCGGCGTCGCCGGGCTTCTGGAAGCCAAGGCAGACGCGATCTGCTTTGTCGCGAAATCGTCCGCCTATCAGGTGCGGGTCGCGCTCGAGACCACCAACGAGGAGAACATCGCTTCGATCCGCGACAGCGTCGCGGCGGCGAAGCAGGCCGGACGCGAGGTGATGCTCGATTGCGAACATTTCTTCGACGGCTATAAGGAAAATGCGGAGTTCGCACTGGCATGCGCGAAGGCAGCCTATGAGTCAGGCGCGCGCTGGGTGGTGCTGTGCGACACCAATGGCGGCACCATGCCGCATGAGGTCGAGACCATCGTCACCGAAGTGGTGAAGCACATTCCCGGCAGCCATGTCGGCATCCACGCCCATAACGACACCGAGCAGGCGGTCGCCAATTCGCTCGCGGCGGTGCGGGCCGGTGCGCGCCAGATCCAGGGCACGCTGAACGGACTCGGCGAGCGCTGCGGCAATGCCAATCTCTGTTCGCTGATTCCGACCCTGAAGCTGAAGCGCGAATTTGCCGATGCCTTCGAGATCGGCGTGTCGGACTCGATGCTCGCGAAGCTGACGAAGGTGTCGCGCACGCTGGACGACATGCTCAACCGCGCGCCGAACCGGCACGCGGCCTATGTCGGCGAGAGCGCCTTCGTCACCAAGACCGGTATCCATGCGTCCGCCGTGCTGAAGGATCCGCAGACCTACGAACATGTGACGCCGGAACTGGTGGGCAATCACCGCAAGGTGCTGGTGTCCGATCAGGCCGGCCGCTCCAATGTCATCGCCGAGCTCGATCGCGCGGGCATTGCCTACGACAAGAACGATCCGAAGCTCGCGCGGCTTGTCGAGGAATTGAAGGAGCGCGAGGCGCAGGGCTTTGCCTATGAGTCCGCGAACGCCTCGTTCGATCTGCTGGCGCGCCGCACCCTCGGCAAGGTGCCGGAATATTTCCGGGTCGAGCAGTTCGATGTGAATGTGGAGCAGCGCTACAATGCCAACGGCCAGCGCGTCACGGTCGCACTTGCCGTGGTCAAGGTCGATGTGGCCGGCGAGCACCTGATTTCGGCCGCCGAAGGCAACGGCCCCGTGAACGCGCTCGACGTCGCGCTCCGCAAGGACCTCGGCAAGTACCAGAAATATATCGAGGGCCTGAAGCTGATCGATTATCGCGTGCGTATCCTCAATGGCGGCACCGAGGCGGTCACGCGCGTCCTGATCGAGAGCGAGGACGAGGCGGGCGAGCACTGGACCACGGTCGGCGTCTCGCCGAATATCATCGACGCCTCGTTCCAGGCGCTGATGGATTCGGTCGTGTACAAGCTGGTGAAATCAGGCGCGCCGGCTTGATAGTTTCACAAGGTCATTCCGGGGCGATGCTTCGCATCGCCCCGGAATGACGGAGGAAGAGGGACGCCATGATCGACCACGTCTCCGTCGGTGTCGCCGATCTCGAACGGGCCGCGCGCTTTTATGAAGCGGCGCTCGGAGCGCTTGGCCTGACGCGACTGGTGATGCGGCCGGGGACGATCGGCTACGGCAAGGCCTATCCGGAATTCTGGATCAACCTGCGCACGGGAATGGCCAGGGTGCCGCACGAGGCCGGCACGCATATTTGCCTGCGTGCGAAGACATCGGCCGAAGTAGACGCCTTTCATACCGCGGCTGTCTCGAGCGGCGGCACCTCAGACGGCGCGCCGGGCCTGCGTCCGCACGACCGCGTCAAATATTATGCGGCCTTCGTGCTCGATCCCGACGGCAATCGCATCGAGGCCGTGACGTTCCCGCAGAGCTAGAAGCCTCTTGTTTGGGCATGATCTTTTCGGAAAACCGCTTCACACTTTTCCGGATCATGCCTAAAGCCGCCGCGCGACGTCAGGCGCCATCTGCATCGCTTCTTCGCTCACCAGGGCGGCCGCGGCGCGCAGGCGGGGCAGGATGTCCTCGACCCGCTCGGCCTTGAGGACCTCGACCGGAAATCCGGGGCGGATGAACTGGGTCGCGCGCATATGCGACAGCAGCGCGAGCAGCGGTTCCCAGAAGCCGTCGATATTGGCGAGCAGCACCGGCTTGGAATGCCGGCCGAGCTGTTGCCAGGTCAATTGCTCGACCAGTTCCTCCAGCGTGCCGACGCCGCCGGGCAAGGCCACGAACGCGTCTGATCGCTCGAACATCAGTCGCTTGCGCTCGTGCATGTCGGGCGTCACGATCAATTCCTGCACGCGGGAGAGCATGCGCTCGCGTGTGTTGAGAAATTCGGGGATGATGCCGGTGACGCTGCCGCCATGATCGAGGGCTGCGGTCGCGACCGCGCCCATCAAGCCAAGCGATCCGCCGCCATAGACGAGGCGAACGCCGTTCTCGCCCAGGATCTTTCCGAACGCGGCGGCGGCTTCGATAAAACGGGGATTGGTGCCGGGACTGGACCCGCAGTAGACGCAGACGGTCTTGATCTTGTTCATGGTGGTCATGTGGCACTGCAGCGTAAAGGGCGTCAAGCTGGTCGTGAGTCGCGGATGACGGCTCAATTTACCCGCAAATACCAGCGATTCGCGAAAGATTTGCCGCGCTAAGGCATGATCCGGAAAAGTGTGAAGCGGTTTTCCGAAAAGATCATGCCAAAAAAGGTAAAGCGCGGTGACGATTCATCCTGAAAGCATCGCCCTTTAGGGTGCAACGAGCATCCGGACGCTCTATATGACGCACGACACAGACGAAAAAACGACACCGGCTCGCTCTTGATGGTTGACGCACATTCGCCCCCGACGGACGCTGAAACACCCTTGCAACAGTCGTCCGCCGAACGGGCAACCCTGATCGGAACGCTGATCCATCTCTGGCCCTATATCTGGCCGGGCGATCGCATCGACCTGAAGATGCGCGTGCTCTGGTCGGTGGTGCTGCTGCTGGTGGCGAAGGTCGCAACGCTCGCTGTTCCCTTCACCTTCAAATGGGCCACCGACGCGCTGAGCGGCAAGGGCAGCGCGCCCATCCAGGAAGCGAACTGGACGCTGTGGCTGATCGCCTCGCCGCTGCTCATGACCGCCGGCTATGGCGGTTTGCGCGTCTTGATGGCCGTGCTGACGCAATGGCGCGACGGCATCTTTGCGCGCGTGGCGATGCACGCCGTGCGCAAGCTCGCCACCATTACCTTCGTTCATATGCACGAATTGTCGCTGCGCTTCCATCTTGAGCGCAAGACCGGCGGGCTGACGCGCGTGCTTGAGCGCGGCCGCAACGGCATCGAGACGATCGTGCGCATGGTGATCCTGCAGCTGATGCCCACCATCGTCGAGGTCGCGCTGCTGATGGGCGTGCTGTTCTGGCAATTCGACTGGCGCTACGTGCTGGCGACGCTGGCGATGGTCGTGGTGTTCATGTCCTTCACCTACTACGCGACCGAGTGGCGGATCGGCATTCGCCGCAAGATGAACGAGTCGGATGTCGAGGCGAATACCAAGGCGATCGACTCGCTATTGAACTACGAGACCGTCAAATATTTCGGCTCGGAGACGCGCGAGGCTGTCAGATACGACCGCTCGATGGAGCGCTACGAGCAGGCGAGCGTGAAGACCTATACCTCGCTGACCCTGCTCAATACCGGGCAGGCCGTGATCTTCACGATAGGCCTGACCGCGACCATGATGATGTGCGCGATCGGCGTGCGCAACGGGCACAACACGGTCGGCGACTTCGTCATGATCAACGCCATGATGATCCAGCTCTACCAGCCGCTGAACTTCATGGGCATGGTCTATCGCGAGATCAAGCAGGCCGTCATCGACATCGAGAAGATGTTCGAGGTGCTCGCGGACGATCCGGAAATCAAGGATCTGCCCGGTGCGAAGCCGCTCGCGGTCACCGCGGGCAATGTCCGTTTCGACGATGTGCGCTTTTCCTATGATCCGGAACGGGCGATCCTGAAAGGTCTGAGCTTCGAGGTGCCGGCCGGCAAGACGGTCGCGATCGTCGGACCATCGGGCGCCGGCAAATCGACGATCTCGCGGCTGCTGTTCCGTCTCTACGATATCTCGAGCGGGACCATCTCGATCGACGGCCAGGACATTCGCAAGGTGACGCAGGCATCGCTGCGCGCCGCGATCGGCATGGTGCCGCAGGACACCGTGCTGTTCAACGACACCATCCGTTACAACATCCGTTATGGCCGCTGGGACGCCGGCGATGCCGAAGTCGAGGAGGCGGCGCGGCTGGCGCAGATCGACGGCTTCATCCGCATGTCGCCCAAGGGATACGAGACGCAGGTTGGGGAGCGCGGGCTGAAACTTTCCGGCGGCGAGAAGCAGCGGGTTGCGATCGCGCGCACGGTGCTGAAGGCGCCGCCGATCCTGGTGCTGGACGAGGCGACCTCGGCGCTCGACAGCCACACCGAGCATGAGATCCAGGAAGCGCTGGAGCGGGTGTCGCGGAACCGCACCTCGCTTGTGATCGCGCACCGGCTTTCCACCATCGTCGCGGCCGACGAGATCATCGTGCTCGACCAGGGCCGCATCGCCGAGCGCGGTACCCACAGCCAATTGCTGGCGATGAACGGCCTCTATGCCAGCATGTGGAACCGGCAGCGTGAGGCCGAGGCCGCGCGCGAGCGGCTGGCGCTGGTAGACGACGACCATGAGGCGCCGAACCGGCTGCCGCCACCGGTGGATGACGCGGTTGCGGCGGCCGCGGAGTGATTGAGCCCATCCTCAAAGCAGAATAAAGATAACGCGTTCCCTGCGGGGAGGATGGCTCGACATAGCCGCAAGCCCGCAACAGAGTTCAGCGAGTACCGATGTCCATCGCCAATTCGATCCGCGCGCAGATCCCGCCGATCCACCCGGAGGGCTACCCGTTCATCGGCGGTTTCGCGCTTGCAAGCCTGATCCTGTTCTGGATCTGGACGCCGTTGGGCTGGATCGGAACCGTGCTCACGATCTGGTGCGCGCTGTTCTTCCGCGATCCCATCCGCGTCACGCCGGTGCGCGAGGGCATCGTGGTCTCGCCTGCCGATGGCCGCGTCTCGATGATCGTGAATGCGATCCCGCCGGCCGAACTCGGCCTTGGCGACCGG
Organism: uncultured Alphaproteobacteria bacterium; assembly: GCA_963696255.1. Lineage (GTDB taxonomy): Bacteria > Pseudomonadota > Alphaproteobacteria > Rhizobiales > Xanthobacteraceae > Bradyrhizobium. The sequence goes on along the minus strand of CAVOJN010000006.1, from coordinate 1,906,450 downwards.
CCGCTGCTGCGCGTCTCCATTTTCATGAGCGTGTTCAATTGCCACGTCAATCGCGCGCCGGTCGCGGGACGGATCGACCGCATCGCCTATCGTCCAGGCGCCTTCCTCAATGCCGAGCTCGACAAGGCGAGCGAAGACAATGAGCGCAATTCGCTCGTGATCTCGACGCCGAACGGCCGCATCGGCGTGATCCAGATCGCAGGGCTCGTGGCGCGGCGTATCGTGTGTTTCGTCCGTGAAGGCCAGGCGATCGGCGCCGGCGAACGCTTCGGGCTCATTCGCTTCGGCTCGCGCCTGGACGTGTATCTGCCTGACGGGGCGAGGGCGCAGGTCGCCGAAGGCCAGACTGCGATCGCGGGCGAGACAATTCTGGCCGATTTCGTCCTGCGCGACGAGGGGCGCACGTTCCGCACCAATTGATATTCGTGCGCCGAGCATTCTCCTCGTCATGCCCGGGCCTGACCCGCCTGCGCGGCCGGAGCCGCTTCGGCGAGGCGAAGGCCCGGGCATCCATCGCTCTTCGATAGAATGCTTCGTTTCTGGGATGGATGGCCGGGTCATAGGCGAGCGGAAGCGACGCCGTTCTTCGAACGGCTATGCCCGGCCATGACGAGTGTTGGGGGGCTCGCGCTCCTCACCATGAGAGGCGGAACGAGCAAATTAACCAAAAGCCCTGCGGCATCAGGCACCTTGGCGCCAGATGGCGCGGGGCCGCCACGCTTGCTATATTAAGTCCATGCCCTTCGAACCCCAATACTCTCAGGCAGAATTGCGCCGCCGCCGGTTTCGTCCGATCCCGGTACGGATGCTGGTGCCCAATTTCATCACGCTGCTGGCGATCTGCGCCGGCCTGACCGCGATCCGCCTCTCGACGGAAGGGCGGATGGACATCGCGGTTTACGCGATCGTGTTCGCCGCGGTGCTCGACGGCATCGACGGCCGCATCGCGCGCCTGATCAAGGGCCAGTCGAAATTCGGCGCGGAGCTCGACAGCCTCGCGGATTTCGTGAACTTCGGCGTCGCGCCCGGCCTGATGCTCTATTTCTGGCAGCTCCACGAGCTGAACAATGGCGGCTGGATCGCGGCGATGGTGTTCGCAATATCGGGCGGTTTGCGGCTCGCCCGTTTCAATGCCACCATGGACGATCCGAACAAGCCGCCATATGCATCGAATTATTTCACCGGCGTGCCGGCCCCCGCGGGCGCGGTGACGGCGTTGCTGCCGATCTATCTGAGCTTCCTTGGCGGGTTTACGCTGCCGGCCACCGTGACCGCGGTCTATACGCTGCTGATCGCGTTCCTGATGGTGTCGCGGCTGCCGGTCTATTCGGGCAAGAGCGTCCGCATGCGCGTGCCGCCTGAACTGGTCTTGCCGGTATTCGTCTGCGTGATCTTCTTCATCGCGCTTCTGATCGGCTATCCCTGGCACATTTTGTCTGCGGGTTCGGTGCTGTATCTGGTGAGCCTGCCGTTGGGGTGGAAATCTTACCGCGACCAGAAGCGCGCGTATGAAGCGGCGAATGCGCCGGCGCCTGCTGCTGTGTCCCCGGCCGCGGCGCAGAGCTTCATCGCGCCGGCCGCCGAGCGCACCGACGACGATCGGCCCGATCGGCTGCACTGAAGTCCGAGACGGCAGGCGTAAACCCGGGCGAGCTAGCCACTCCCGGTCGGCAGGACCGGTCTCGTCAATGGCGAGATGATCGGAGCCCGGAATTCGTCTGGACGAACTGGCTGTGCCTGGCCTCGGTCGTATCGTCCGCTGGGAACATGCTTTCCAGACTTAGCTCCTCTGCAGTAACTGTCTGCGGGGTCCCAACCGTCGTGATCATCGAGAAGTAGTTCAATCTCGCGCTGCCTTTGACGAAGGTGAGTGGAATCATCGGCGCCGGTTCACCTGGCGATGGTGCTCGCCACTCGGGCTTCACGCCGGGATATTGCGACAGTTCCGCGAGAAGCGCCTTAGTTCTGTCGTCCATGACGCGCCCGAGCGCCTCGCGATACACGCGACCAAGCAAGCCGCGGGCCGTCTCCGGCCAGTTCGCGACGGAGGCGCGCAGGCCTGAGGGATCGAACATGAGGTGCAACAGGTTGCGCGGTTTTGGCCATTTTGTCAGATCGACGAAGCAACTGAACAACTGCGGCGCCGCGTCATTGGCCATCAACACGTTCCAATGCCGGTCCATGACGATCGCCGGGAAAGGCTCGTGCTGAAGCAGCATGCGTTGCAGCGCTTTGCTGATGCTGTTCATAAGGGGCGCATCGAGCGCCTGATCGGAATATATCGGCGCGTAGCCGGCAGCTACCAGCAGCTCGTTTCTTTCACGCAATGGCACGTCGAGGGCCTGGGCGAGATCGAGCACCATTTGGCGGCTCGGGATACTGCGACCGCTCTCGACAAAGCTGATGTGCTTTTGCGAGACACCAGCATCAAACGAGAGAGTCAGTTGCGTCTTGCCACGAACATCCCGCCATTGGCGGAGAAGTGCGCCTGCGGGATTGGAGGCGGTCTTGCCGTCGCTTGCGGTCGCTTTCATTGCCAACCGATCCTTTTTGACTTGATCGATGTGCACCCTGGATAGCGCTTGTCGGGACCAGGGTCGTGCCTCGGATCGAGGGTTACAGCCTCGATCCAAAGCACCATTGCAGCACTGACGGCAGATCAGTGCCAGCGGACTAACCGAAAGAAACCGGTCCTACCGCGCCGATCCACCGATGCACCTTGGTATTATCCTTCTCGTCCATATAGAAGAAATGGGTCATCGTGGGATGCACCGTCGGCCCCGCCCCCGTGTCGGGCGTCATATCCACGACACCGCGGAACACTTTCAGGGAGCCTCCATCCCAGTACTCGGTGATGTGATGCAACGCGGTGAATCCGGTATCGATGAAGGCCTTCAGATTGGCGCGGATCGCTTCGCGTCCCTTCCAATCCGCCACGCCGAGGTTGCAAACGGCATCATTCGTGAAGCAGTCGAAGCCCTTCCCGAAGGTTTTGTCATCAATCTCCTTCCACATGTCGAGGAGCCACTGCGGCGGTTCTTTCCTTGTGAATGTGACTTGCATCGTTCTCTCCTGAATTTTTCGGTTGCTTCGCGCTCGCCTGACGCCGATGGATGCCCGGTGGCGGGTGCGTTGACTGTAAAAATAGTCAGGGAGTGAATTGGCTCAATTACACGCCAGGTAATAAGCCGGACGCCGGATGCCGGCGCCACCGCGGCCGCAAGCCTCGAACCGTTTGCCGATTTTCGGAAGTTATGCAGATTAGTGTCACGGGATTGAAGCTTGGTCCATCCTTTAGGATGTGGCCAATAGGTGGCTCGAAGATACCAGCCATGAGTTGGGTTCGCGCCCAATCTCGGCTATAGGGCTGAGCTATCAACAGTCCAAAAATCCGGAGAAACGCCTGTGACCAAGTCCGTCGCCCCGCCCGTGCCAGCATCCGTCCTCGAAGCGCTGGCGCGTTACGACACGCCGACGATCTGCAACGCGATGGAGGTGGTGGCGCCGGAGCGGCGACTGATCGGCTACACCGTCAAGCCGCTGGTCTGCCCGTTTCCCGACCTGCCGCCGATAGTCGGCTATGCCCGCACGGTGGCGATCCGCTCGGTGATCAAGTCGGGACTGGCCGCCGCCGAGCAGGCCAAGCGCCGCATCGACTATTACGAATATGTCGGCACCGGCTTCGGTCCGCGCATCACCGTGATCCAGGACATTGACGGCGCCGATGTCGGCTATGGCGCGTTCTGGGGCGAGGTGCAGAGCAATGTGCACAAGGCGCTCGGCTGCCTCGGCGTGATCACCGACGGCTCGATCCGCGACATTCCGCAATGGGCGCCGGGCTTCCAGGCGCTCGCGGGCTCGATCGGTCCGTCGCATGCCTGGGTGCATGCGGAAACCTTCGGCGGCGAGGTGCGGGTTGCCGGCATGACCGTGAAGAACGACGACCTGATCCATGCCGACCGCCATGGCGCGATCGTGATTCCTTATGACATCGCCGCCAAGCTGCCGGATGCCTGCGAACTCTGCGGCCGGCGCGAGACGCCGATCCTGGAGATCGCGCGTTCAAAGGACTTCTCGCTCGAGAAGCTGAAGGACGCGCTGAAGCGTTCGGCGGAAATCCACTAGCTCTGTTCAGAGTATGGCCATGGACATGAAGGGCAAGACGGTCCTGATCACGGGATCGACCGACGGCGTCGGGCGCTATGTGGCGTCCGAGCTGGCGGGCGAGGGCGCGAAGGTTCTGATCCATGGCCGCGATGCGTCGCGGGCAACCGCCTTGATCGAGGAGATCAAGGCCAGAGGCCACGCGGCGCCGCAATTCTATCAGGCCGATCTCGCTTCGCTTGCGGGCGCGCGCCGGCTCGCCGATGCGGTCAAGGCCGATCACAAGAAGATCGACGTCTTTGTCAGCAATGCCGGCATCGGTTCGCAGAACAACGGACCGCAGCGGCAGGAGAGCGCCGACGGTCACGAGCTGCGCTTCGCCGTCAATTATCTGTCGGGCTTCCTGCTCGCCTATCTGCTGCTGCCGCTGATCAAGGCCGCCGCACCATCGCGCATCGTCAATGTCGCCTCTCTTGGGCAGCATCCGATCGATTTCGACGACGTGATGATCACGAAGAACTATTCAGGCTCGCGCGCCTATGCGCAGAGCAAGCTGTCGCAGATCATGTTCACCATCGATCTCGCCGACGAGCTGAAGGGGTCGGGCGTCACGGTCAACTCACTGCATCCAGCGACCTACATGAACACCACCATGGTGCGCGCGGGCGGCATCACGCCGATGTCGACGGTGGAGCAGGGCGGTGCTGCGATCCTGCATCTCGTTCAGGGCGATGACGTGGCGAACAGGAGTGGGCTGTTCTTCAACGGCATGAACGAGATGAAGGCAAACCCTCAGGCTTACGATGAAGCGGCGCGCAAGCGCCTGCGCGAGCTCAGCCTGAGGCTGACGGGGCTGGCCTGACAGCACTTACGTCTTCGCGGCTGCCTTTGTCGCAAACTGCGGAAAGAATTCGGCGACGACCGGGCCATCGGTGCGCCAGGAATGACAGCCGCCGACAAAGAACGGCGGCTCCGTCACCTGGCGCTGGTCCTCGATGGAGTCGCGTCCCTCCGGATTCTTGCCGTTGGACATGCACTGGAACAGCGTGGTCACCGCCGGACCCAGCAGCTCCGCCAGATGCGTGCAGGTCTCGAGCTTGCCGATCTTGCGGCGGACCACCTCGCGCCATCCCTTGCCGATGCGTTCCCCGACCAGACGCTGCAGGATGCCTTCGACGTCGACGCAGGACGGATAGGGCGTTGTCTCCATGGTCGTGCCGGTTTCATGGATCAGCAGCGTGTCGTCGACCGCCAGTCGCAAACGGATGTCATGCACGGGATCGCCTGGCGGCAGCGGCCTGCCACCGCGCTCGATCCGCGGAAATGGTTTGGTGTCGAGAAGCCGCGCCTCGACCTCCCAGAGGCCGTCGTCGCGTAGATAGCCGAGGCACTCGACCGAGCGGCGGTGCATGAGGCGGCGCTTGTTGGGTTGCGGGCTTTGGTCGGGCATCGGGACTCGCTGGTGATTTCCTTGGCAATTTGCGGCAAATCGAACCGAGCGATGCGCGAAAGTCAACGTTTGGACGGCCATGGCAGCTCCGCGCGACCGAGGGCGCACTGTTCCGCGGCGCTGAATCCAACTACACCAGAGGTCAACATGGCCGCTGCCCGGCGGCCTGACCACAGCGAGGGCCGCATGCAATACCGATCGTCCTGGATGACCGAGGAGCTGGATACCTTTCGCGACCAGTTCCGCAAGTTCCTCGCCAAGGACCTGGCCCCGCATGCCGAGACATGGCGCGAGCAGAAATTGGTGGATCGTTCCGCATGGCGGGCGCTGGGCGAGATGGGCGCGCTGTTGCCGAGCGTGCCGGAAGCCTATGGCGGGCTCGGCGCCACCTTCGCCTATGACGCGGCGGTGCTCGAGGACATCGAGAGCACGGTGCCGGAGGTGACCACCGGCGTCTCCGTGCACAGCGCGATCGTGGCGCACTACATCCTCAACTACGGCTCGGAGGAGCAGAAGAAGCGCTGGCTGCCGAAGATGGCGAGCGGCGAGATGATCGGCGCCATCGCGATGACCGAGCCCGGCACCGGCTCCGACCTGCAGGCGGTCAAGACCACCGCGAAGAAGCAGGGCAATTCCTATGTCATCAACGGACAGAAGACCTTCATTACCAACGGCCAGGCGGCGGATCTTGTCATCGTGGTCGCGCGCACCGGCGGCGCCGGCGGCAAGGGGATCTCGCTGATCGCCGTCGAGACGGCGGGCGCAGAGGGCTACCGGCGCGGGCGCAACCTCGACAAGATCGGCCTGCACGCCTCCGACACCTCGGAGCTGTTCTTCGACAATGTGGTGGTGCCGCCGGAAAACCTGCTCGGAGCCGAGGAGGGCAACGGCTTCGTGCAACTGATGCAGCAATTGCCGCAGGAGCGGCTCGCGCTTGCCATCGGTGCGGTCGCATCGATGGAGCGCGCGGTGAAGCTGACGGCGGACTATGCCAGGGAACGCACCGCGTTCGGCAAGCCGCTGCTGGAATTCCAGAACACCGCATTCAAGCTCGCCGAACGCAAGACGGAAGCCATGATCGCGCGCGTGTTCATCGACTGGTGCGTCGAGCAGCTCGTCGCAGGCAATCTCGATACCGTGACGGCCTCGATGGCGAAATGGTGGTGCTCTCAGAAGCAGGTCGAAACCGCCGACGAGTGTCTGCAGCTTCACGGCGGCTACGGCTATATGCAGGAATATCCGATCTCGCGGATGTTCATCGACGCGCGCATCCAGAAGATCTATGGCGGCACCAACGAGATCATGAAGGTGCTGATCGCGCGTTCGCTGTGACGACGGCGACATAGCCTGGTAGCGCAGCCCGTCGGCTCACCCGGGCTACGAAGAGGCGATTTGCCGACCCCGCACCATGACGAAATCATGTCACGACACTTTCGCCGCATGCGCCGTTGTGCCGCGTGCGATTGTGCCACGTTCCTCAGAACGGCCCCGCTCGCTAGGATTTCAAGAGGCGTGCACCTTGTTTGTTAGACGTTCGTCGAATGGAAGGTGACTGGTGAAGAGGAGCAAGCAAACCGTATGGCTTGTATTTGCTGATCAGAACCGCTTCGCGGGCGTTGCCATCGTCGATATCGGCCCGGACGAAATCGATCGGCTGAAGTCCAGGTCTCCCTACGTTCCGCACCTGAGCCATTCGCCGGACGAGTCAGCCGCGCTGTTTCTGGCGGCAATCGGGAAAACGGTTGAACTCGGCATCAACCCCGGAGATTTTTCGGCAAGGGGGCAGGAGATCCCCCAGCAGGATTACATACCCGCGGAATTCAAAAATCGCCTGCTGTTCGATGCCGACGTCAAGCGCCTCTTCCAGGCACAACGAAATGAAGATCACCTCGCCGATTTGAATGTCCAGCCCAGGGGGCTTTCCCGTTTCCGGAGTTTCTGACTGCGCATTTGTTGCGCTTGGCAGTTTCCTTTTGAGGTTGTCGGTGCCGGCTGGGACCCTGACTAAAACGCGTCCCGCGCCCTCGGGGATCGCGACCAAGCCGATGACCGCGAAAACCTGCATGCGTCCGGACGGCCCATACCCCCGGCAATCAGGTCCGCTTATGGTTAGCAAGAAGTTGACACCGCGTCCGCGTGGGGTGTCCCGGCGCGTTTTCGATTCAGACCAAAGGCCAAAACAAGGCCGATGATGGGCCATGCGCGGGCCAAGAGCCGCCCAAGAGCCGCCCAAGAGCAACCCGCGTCCGTTTAACCTTTACGCGTCTTTAATGGCACCGCCGTAGGGTCCTTCAATGCGGTTCAGGATGAGCCGCGTGCCGTCCAGGACGGCCGGCGGTCTGCGTATGCGTTGGAGTCTCCCATGGATATCATGACGAGTGTCGGCCTGGTCTTGGGCACCATCGTCATTGCCACCCTGATGTTGCTGGGCGGCGACCTCGGGATGTTCGTCTCCGACCATGCCCTGATCATCATCTTCGGCGGTTCGATCTCGGCGACGATGATCCGTTTCCCCCTCGGCGTGATCCTGCACGGCCTTCCGCTCGGCGCGAAGTTCGCGTTCACGATGAGCCGGCTGTCCGCCCGCGACCTCGTCGACGAGCTCGCCCGCATCGCCGAGATCGCCCGCAAGCAGGGTCCCGTGGGCCTCGAAAAGGTCGAGGCCGATGATCCCTTCCTTGCCAAGGGCATCCGCTACGTCGCCGACGGCTACGACCTCGAATTCATCCGCGACAATCTCGAGCGCGACCGCGACAATTTCCTGATGCATCTCGACGAAGGCAGCAAGATCTACCGCGCCATCGGCGACTGCGCGCCGGCCTTCGGCATGATCGGCACGCTGGTCGGCATGGTGCAGATGTTCGCGAACATGACCGACCCTTCGAAACTCGGCCCGTTCATGGCGACCGCGCTGCTGGCGACCCTGTACGGCGCGCTCGTCGCCAACCTGTTCTGTCTGCCGATCGCCGACAAGCTGCACGGCAAGCTGCTCGATGAGGAAACCAACCGCACGCTGATCATCGACGGCATCCTGATGATCCGCGATTCCAAGAGCCCGGCGCTGGTCCGCGAGATGCTGCTCGCCTACCTGCCGGAGAAGCACCGTCACGAAGAGGGTGAGCCCGTCCCGGCCTGACAGGCCGGCGGCGCGGCAGGGCATAGAATATGGCCAAGAAGAAACGCGGCGATGCGCATGGAGGCGGTCACGGCTGGTTCGTGACCTTCGCCGACCTGATGGGACTGATGATGAGCTTCTTCGTGATGCTCGTCGCCTTCTCGACGCAGGACCAGCAGAAGCTCAAGATCGTCGCGGGATCCATGCGCGACGCCTTCGGCGTGCAGACGCAATCGCGCTATTCGGGCATCATCGAGTCCGACGGCGTTCCGACCCGGCCGCGGCTGAAGAACACCGCCCATGTCAGTCCGGAAGAAGCCTCCAACACGCCGACCCCGGACCAGCAGGACAATCAGAGGGTAGCCGGCGCGAAACTCAAGATCGATCGCGAATTCGCGCTGGCCTCGGCCTCGCTCCGCCAGGCGTTGCAGGACATGCCGGAGCTCACCGAAATCTCCAAGCACATCATGTTCGAGGAGACCAAGCAGGGGCTCAACCTCGAGATCGTCGACCAGGATGGCCGCTCGATGTTTCCCGATGGCTCCAAGGAGCCCTATGAGCGCACGCGCCGGCTGCTGGAGCGGCTCGCAATTCCGCTCAAGCAGACGCCGCTGCGCGTCTCGATCACCGGTCACACGGCAGCGGGCTTCGTGCCGTCGCGCAGCGACTATGGCGCCTTCGACCTTTCGGCCGATCGCGCCAATGCGGTGCGTCAGATCCTGCAGCGTGAGGGCCTGCCGGCGGCGCACATCTATTCGGTATCGGGCGAGGCGGACAACAAGCCGCTGTTTCCCGACGATCCCTCGTTGTCCGCAAACCGGCGCGTGACCATCACGCTGATGCGGGAAAATCCGGCGGTCCCGCCGGATCTGAAGCCGTAGTACTACCATAATACCATAAAAAATTTCTCTCGCGGCGGCAAGGACGTCGCCGCGAGGAAGGTTCCCGCTGCTAAGGTTGTGCAATTGACAGGCGGGGACGAAGCGCCGATACGCGGCGGCTTGGATCAATCCGACCCTGAGCAGCGTTCGCATCTCCATGACAGCCAGCGTTTCCTCCACCGAAGCGAACGACGAAAAAGTCACCTCCGGTTTCTGGGCTCTGGCCCTTGGCAGCATCGGCGTCGTCTTCGGCGACATCGGAACCTCGCCGCTCTATGCCTTTCGGACAGCCGTGACGGACGCAGCCCACGGCCAGCCGGTGACGCGCGTGATGGTGCTCGGCGTGCTGTCACTGATCCTGTGGGCTCTCTTCATCGTCGTGACCTCAAAATATGTCCTGCTGCTGCTCCGGGCTGACAATGCGGGCGAGGGCGGGACGCTGTCGCTGATGGCGCTGGGCCAGCGCGCGCTCGGCCGGCGAAGCTGGTTCCTGCTCGCGCTCGGTGTCGTCGGCGCCTCGATGTTCCTCGGCGATTCCATGATTACGCCGGCGATCTCCGTGCTTTCGGCGGTGGAAGGCCTCAAGCTCGCCGCGCCTGCGCTCGAGCATTACGTGGTGCCGCTGACGGTCTTCATTCTGGTCGTCCTGTTCGCGGTGCAGTCGCGCGGCACGGCGCTGGTCGCTTCGGCGTTCGGCCCGGTGATGCTGGTCTGGTTCGCCACACTGGGCGTGTTGGGCCTGGTCCATATTGTCGATGATCCCAGCGTGCTGGCGGCGATCAATCCGCTCTATGGGGTCGAGTTTCTGCTGTCGCACGGCGAGATCGGTCTGGTGACGCTCGGCGCGGTCTTCCTCGCCGTCACCGGCGGCGAGGCGCTCTATGCCGATCTCGGCCATTTCGGCCGCAAGCCGATTCAATCCGCGTGGCTCTATCTGGTGCTGCCGTCGCTGCTGGTGAACTATTTCGGGCAAGGCGCGCTGGTGCTGTCCAATCCGGCCGCGATCGAGAACTCCTTCTATCGCATGGTGCCTGAGGTCCTGCTGTTTCCGATGGTGGTGCTGGCAACCGCCGCCACCGTGATCGCGAGCCAGGCCGTGATCACCGGCGCCTTCTCCCTGGTCCGCCAGGCCGTGCAACTCGGGCTGCTGCCGCGCTTCGAAGTACGCTTCACGTCAGAGACGCATGCCGGCCAGATCTATCTGCCGCGCGTCAACACGCTGCTCCTGATCGGCGTCATGTTCCTGGTCTTGATGTTCCGCACCTCGGACAACCTCGCGTCCGCCTACGGCATCGCCGTCTCCACCACCATGGTCGCCGACGGCATCATGGGCTTTGTCGTGATCTGGAAATTGTGGAATTGGCGTGCGGCCACCGCCGCTGCCGTCATCATTCCACTGGTCACGGTCGACGTGACGTTCTTTGCGGCCAATCTTCTGAAGCTGCTCGAAGGCGCTTGGGTGCCGTTGTTGTTCGGGGTGGCGATGGCAGTCACGATCTGGACCTGGCGCCGCGGCTCGACGATTCTCGCCGACAAGAACCGCCGCACCGAGGTGCCGCTCGACAGCCTGATCAAGAGCCTGGAAAAACGCCCGCCGCATGTCGTGAAGGGCACGGCGGTCTTCCTCACCAGCGATCCCAGTTTCGCGCCGACGGCGCTGCTGCATAATCTCAAGCACAACAAGGTGCTTCACGAACACAACGTGGTGCTGACGATCGAAACCGCGCAGACGCCGCGGGTTGATACCGCCGACCGCGTGCGCATGGAAACGGTCAGCGACAAATTCACCAAGGTGCGCCTGCGGTTCGGCTTCATGGAAACGCCCAACGTGCCGCGGGCGCTGGCGATCGCCAGAAAGCTTGGCTGGCAGTTCGACATCATGTCGACGTCGTTCTTTGTCTCCCGACGGTCGCTGAAGCCGTCTGCTCAATCTGGAATGCCGAGATGGCAGGACCGCCTGTTTATCGGGCTGTCCCGATCGGCCAACGACGCGATCGACTACTTCCAGATTCCGACCGGACGGGTCGTGGAAGTCGGCACGCAGGTGACGATCTAAAAAAGCAAGCCCAAAAAGCCAAGCTTGAAAGATCAGACGGCTAAAATATATGCGTTTTCGCATGCCGCGCCCCCAAAATCAGACTAGATTAGGGGCCGCACGCGGGACTATAAGCCGCCTCGCTTTTGCAACGAGTGCTTTGCACAGGGTGCCAGGAAGCCTCTTGAGGCTCTAAACTCCATGACAACTGATGTTGTAGCTCCGCCCGCGGAAACGACGGCGGCCAATGGGCATGGAGATGCCCACTCAACCGCTGGCTTTGCCGCGCTGACGCTCGGCAGCATCGGCGTCGTCTATGGCGACATCGGCACCAGTCCGCTCTATGCGTTGCGTGAAGCCGTGGTCGCGGCGAGCGCCGGCGGCACGGCCACACCGCAAGCCGTGCTCGGCGTCATATCGCTGATCCTGTGGTCGCTCATCATCGTCGTGACGCTGAAATACGTCGTGTTCCTGATGCGTGCTGACAACCACGGGGAGGGCGGCACGCTGGCGCTCATGGCGTTGGCCCAGCGCGGCGTCGCGAAGGCAGGCGGCGCGATCGTGTTGCTCGGAATCGTCAGTGCGGCGCTGTTCTTTGGCGATGCCGTGATCACGCCGGCGCTATCGGTGCTGTCGGCGATCGAGGGTGTCAAGCTGGTCGCGCCATCAGCCGAAACCTATGTTGTGCCGATCACGGTGGTGATCCTTCTCGCCTTGTTTGCCGTGCAGTCGCGCGGCACCGCCCGTGTCGCTGCCTTTTTCGGTCCGATCATGCTGATCTGGTTTTTCGTGATCGGCCTTGCCGCGTTTCCGGCAATCCTCAGCCAGCCCCAGGTTCTGTTCTCGCTGAACCCGCTCTATGCGGTCTCGTTTATGCTCCACCACGGCGTCATCGGATTTGTGACGCTGGGCGCGGTGTTTCTTGCCGTGACGGGCGCGGAAGCGCTCTATGCGGACCTCGGTCATTTCGGCAAGAAGCCGATCCAGACCGCGTGGCTGTTCATCGTGCTGCCGGCATTGACGCTGAATTATCTCGGACAGGGTGCGCTGGTCATTTCCGACCCGAAGGTCGTCGAAAACCCGGACTTCCTGCCGTTCTACCTGATGTTTCCGGAGTGGGCGCGGGGACCGATGGTCGTGCTTGCGGCGGTCGCGACCGTGATCGCAAGCCAAGCCGTGATCACCGGTGCCTATTCGCTGACGCGCCAGGCGATCCAGCTCGGGCTGATGCCGCGCTTCGAGGTTCGCCATACGTCGGAATCGCAATCGGGCCAGATCTTCATTCCGCGCATCAATCGGATGCTCCTGATCGCGGTCTTGCTGCTGGTGATGATGTTCAGATCCTCCAGCGCGCTGGCTTCGGCGTACGGCATTTCGGTCACCGGAACCATGGTGGTCACGGCGATCATGGCCTTTGTCGTGGTCTGGAAAGTCTGGAGATGGTCGCCATTTGCGGCCGCGGCCCTCGTCGCGCCGTTCCTGTGTCTGGATCTCACCTTCCTGACGGCGAACCTTTTGAAGGTTTTTGACGGCGGCTGGGTGCCGCTCGCGCTCGGCACCTGGGCGATGCTGTTGATGTACACCTGGCGGCGCGGCTCGCGGCTGCTGTTCGAGAAGTCGCGCAAGCTCGAATTCCCGCTCGCCGATCTGATAGCGATGCTGGAAAAGCGTCCGCCGCAACATGTTCCCGGGACCGCCGTGTTCCTCACCAGCGACCCCACGAGCGCGCCGACCGCATTGATGCACAGCCTGAAGCACTACAAGGTGCTGCACGAGAAGAACGTCATCCTCACCATCGAGACCGCGTCGACCCCGCGCGTCGATCCGGCCGAGCGGGTCAGGCTGGAACAGGTGAGCCCGATGTTCACCAAGGTGAGGCTGAAATTCGGTTTCATGGAATCGCCAAACGTGCCGAAGGCGCTGGCGATCGCCCGAAAGCTCGGCTGGCAGTTCGACATCATGTCGACGTCGTTCTTCCTGTCGCGGCGGGCGCTGAAACCCGCCGCCCATTCGGGCATGCCGCGCTGGCAGGACCATCTGTTCATCGCGCTGTCCCGGACCGCCAATGATGCCACCGACTACTTCCAGATCCCGAGCGGGCGGGTGGTCGAGGTCGGAACGCAGATCACGGTCTAAGGCGCGATGCTGCACACTTTGCGCTACGCGGCCCTCTGGGGCCTGAATCATGCTTTAGGCCATTGACATAACCTGTTGTGGCGCTTGATTTTCGGCCTGCAAGAGGCGAGGTTCGCCCCCGGGATTTGGGCGGGGCACCCGGGTAAGGCTCAGTTTGTCGGAGGACGTTTCGTGGCGGATCACAAGGTGCATGATTTGATACCGGAGGAGGTGTCGAAGGGAATCGCGGAGGGCCGCTATCTCCTGGTCGACGTGCGTGAACCCAACGAGGTCGCCGTCGAGGCCTACCCGACCGGCGTCGTGGTGCCGTTGTCGACCTTCGATCCCAAAGCCATTCCGGACCCGCAGGGCAAGCAGGTCGTGTTTGCCTGCCGTTCCGGAAAGCGCTCGGTCACGGCTTCGCTCGCTGCGCAGGCGGCGGGCCTGCCCTATGACAAGCACCTCGCCGGCGGCATCATAGCCTGGAAGGCGGCCGGCCAGCCGACCAAGGCGGGCGGCTGATATCTGCCATGCCCACCCACAACAAGGTTTTCGCGGACCTGCCCGTCACCATCTTCGAGGCGATGTCGCAGGCTGCCCGCGACAACAACGCCATCAATCTCGGCCAGGGTTTTCCCGATGATCCCGGTCCGGAGGACATCCGGAGAGCGGCGGCGGACGCCTCGCTGAACGGCTACAACCAATACCCGTCGATGATGGGGATTCCAGAGCTGCGGCAGGCCATCGCGACCCATTATGGGCACTGGCACGGCCTCAAGCTCGATCCCATGACCGAAGTGATGGTGACCTCTGGCGGTACCGAGGCGCTGACGTCCGCGATCCTCTCGGTGGTCGAGCCCGGCGACGAAGTGATCGTGTTTCAGCCGGTCTATGATTCCTATCTGCCGATCATCCGCCAGGCCGGCGGCATTCCGCGGCTGTTGCGGCTGGAGCCGCCGCATTGGCGGCTCTCGGAGGAGATGCTCAAAAGCGCCTTCAATCCCAGGACCAAGGCGGTCCTGTTCAATAATCCGCTCAATCCGGCGGCCGTGGTCTATCCGCGCGAGGATCTCGAGCTATTGGCGCGGTTCTGCCAGGAGTTCGACAGCGTCGCGATCTGCGACGAGGTCTGGGAGCATGTGATCTTCGATGGCCGCGAGCATATTCCGCTGATCACCATCCCCGGCATGCGTGATCGCACCATCAAGGTGGGCTCGGCCGGCAAGATATTCTCGCTCACGGGCTGGAAGATCGGTTTCGTTTGCGCCGCGCCGCCCTTGTTGCGTGTCGCCGCAAAGGTGCATCAGTTTCTCACCTTCACCACCGCGCCGAACCTTCAGGCGGCCGTCGCCTACGGCCTCGGCAAGCCCGACGTATACTTCTTCGACATGCGCAAGGAGCTCGCCAGAAGCCGTGACCGCCTGACCAGCGGCCTCGAAAGCCTCGGCTTTCCGGTGCTGCGATCGCAGGGCACGTATTTCCTCACCGTCGATCTCTCTCCGCTCGGACTGAACGAGACCGACGAGGCCTTCTGCCGGCGCATTGTGCACGACTACAAAGTCGCCGCCATTCCGGTGTCGGCGTTCTATGAGCAGGATGCCGTGACCTCGGTGGTCCGGTTCTGCTTCGCGAAAAAGGATGCGACGCTGGACACCGCGCTGGAGCGCCTGTCGGATGCGGTGCATCGGCGCAGAAAGACGGGGTAGGGGTGGCGCGGGCGAGCAGGCTGGCTCTCGCGGCGGCGCTTGCCGCTGCTGCGGTCGCGGCTCTCTCCGCGCCTGCGCGATCGGCGGACCGGGTCGTCAATTTCTACAACTGGTCGAACTACGTGGCGCCTGATGTCCTCGAGACCTTCACGAAGGAGACCGGCATCAAGGTGGTGTACGACACCTTTGATGCCAACGAGGCGCTGGAGACCCGATTGATGGCCGGCAAGTCCGGCTATGACGTCGTCGTGCCCACGGCCTATTTCCTGCAGCGCCAGATCACCGCGAAGATCTTCCAGAAGCTCGACAAGTCGAAGCTGCCGAATCTCGCCAATGCCTGGCCGGTGGTGACCCAGCGTCTGGCCACCTACGATCCCGGCAATCTCTATGCCGCCAATTACATGTGGGGCACGACGGGCATCGGCTACAATGTGAAGGCGGTGCAGAAGATCCTGGGTGATGCGAAGATCGACAGCTGGGACATCGTCTTCAAGCCGGAGAATCTCGCCAAGTTCAAAGACTGCGGCGTTCATATGCTGGATTCCCCCGACGACATCTTCCCGGCGGCGCTGAGCTATCTCCAGCTCGATCCCAACTCCACCAAACAGGCCGACCTGGAGAAGGCCGCCGAGCTCGTGAGCAAGGTCCGGCCCTATGTGCGGAAATTCCATTCATCCGAATATCTGAGTGCGCTTGCGACCGGCGAGATTTGCCTCGTGGTCGGATGGTCCGGCGACGTCATGCAGGCGCGCAGCCGCGCGGCGGAAGCCAACAGCGGCGTCGAGATCGGCTATGCCATACCGAAAGAGGGCGCCCAGATGTTCTTCGACAATCTGGCGATCCCCGCCGACGCCCAGCACGTCGCGGAGGCCTATGAGCTGATCAATTATCTCTACCGGCCGGACGTCGCCGCCAAGAACTCCGACTTCCTGTCCTACGCCAACGGCAATCTGGCGAGCCAGAAGCTGATCGATCCGAAGATTCTCAACGACAGGAACATCTATCCGGACGAGGCGATGCTGTCGAAGCTGTTCGTCATCACCGCACGCGACCCCGCCACCCAGCGCATCATCAACCGTCTTTGGACCAAGGTGAAGACGGGACGGTGATGGTTCTGTCATTCCGGGGCGATGCGAAGCATCGAACCCGGAATCTCGAGATTCCGGGTCTGGTGCTACGCACCATCCCGGAATGACCAAATCAACCTACCGCCAGCGGCGGTGCAGCCAGAGCCACTGCTCCGGATGTTCGCGGATCCAGCCTTCGATCACGGTGTTGATGGCCTGCGTCGTGCCCTGCACGTCGATCCTGCCGTCGGCGTCGCGCACGGGCGGGATTTCCTCCGTCAGCTCGGCGCGAAAGCGGTGGCCGGGCAGACGGATCATGCGCACGCCGTGCACGGGACATTCGACCTGCCGCAGCAGGCGGGCGAGCGTCGGATTGGCCCGGGTCTTGCGCCCGAAGAAGGTGACCTCGACGCCGCCGGTCCAATATTGATCGACCAGCATGGCGACGTGTCCGCCATTCCTGAGCGCTTCGGCGAGCCGCAGCGGCGCGTCGCGGCCGGCCGGAATCAGCGTGCCCATCTTGACCTGGCGCATCTCCTGGATGATGCGGTCGGCGCTGGCGATGTTGGGACGGCGGTAGAGGATCGTCGCGTCCAGATGGTGAGCCACGGCGGCGAGCGCAGGCAGTTCCCAGTTCGCCAGATGGCTCGCGAAGATCAGCGCCGGCTTGCCGTCCCGCCGCAATTGCCGGAACAGCTCCACCGAGCGTGGCGAAACCACGATGCGGCCGTTGGGATCGGGCTTTTCCTCGACATAGTCCCAGATGTGATCGATGTGGGCGAATTCAGCACCGACCCGGCCGAGATTGTCCCAGACCCCGGCCAGGATCGTCTCGATCTCCTCGGGCGATTTCTCCGGGAAGGCGGCGGTCAGATTGGCCCGGCCGATCCGCTGTTCGCGCAGGATGGGCGCGACCAGGCGCGTGACGCGACCGAACAGGTTGGCGGTCTTGTCCGCATCGAAATAGCGGGTCGTGCGCAGCATGCCGACCGTGAGCGCGCCGACGGCGGCCTCGCCGAGCGGTTTGAATGTGTCGCGAAGCCTCGCTCTGGTACGCGCCACGATCGGATTCATCTCTGAGAAAAGCCGCGCGCGGTCAGGCCGGCTCGCGCGTCAGGATCAGCGAGGCGTTCTGGCCGCCGAAGCCGAACGAGTTGGACATGACCGCGGTCACGCGCGCATCACGCGCCTTGTTGCCGACGATGTCGAACTGAATGGTCGGATCCGGGATTTCATAGTTGATCGTCGGCGGAATCCGCTGATGCTCGAGCGTGAGCAGCGAAATCACGGCTTCGACCGCGCCGGCCGCGGAGATGGTGTGGCCCACCATGGATTTATTGGACGTGACGGGGATCTGCTTGGCGCGTTCGCCGAACACGATGGATGCGGTCTGATATTCCATCTTGTCGTTTTCCGGCGTCGCGGTGCCGTGCGCGTTGATGTGGTCGACCTGATCGGGCGTCATGCCGGCGTCCGCCAGCGTCTTCAGCATGCAGCCGATGATCGGCTTGCCGTCGGGGCTGGACCGCGTGCGGTGGAAGGAGTCGGTCAGCTCGCCGCAACCGGCGATCACGCCGAGGATGTTGGCGCCGCGCGCGGTCGCCGCTTCATAGCTTTCCAGCACCAGCGCGCCGGCGCCTTCCGCCATCACGAAGCCGTCGCGGTTCTTGGAGAAGGGTTTCGAGGCGGCCTGCGGCGGCACGTTCTGCGTCGACAGCGCCGACAGCAGCGAGAACCGCACCAGGCCCTCCTGGTTGACGGACGCCTCGGTGCCGGCGCACAGCGCCGCATCGGTCTCGCCGCGGCGGATCGCCTCGACGCCAAGCTGGATCGCGGTCGCGCCGGAAGCGCAGGCCGTCGACAGCGAGATCGGCGATCCCTTGGTGCCGAAGGTAGCCGCGATATAGTCGGCGACCGAACCCATCTGGAATTGGTGGTGATAGCGCACGAACTTGCCGCCGCCGGAGACCTTCACGAGATCGTCGTAGCTGAAATCGGCGGTGCCGATGGCCCGTCCCAGTTCCTCACGGATCGGCCATTCGATTTCGACCGGGGGTACGGCGAGGAAGAGGGGGCCTGGAAAATCGCCCTTGCCGCCGAGGCCGGCCTGCGCGATCGCTTCTTCGACCGCAAGATGGGCGAGGCGCTGCGACAGTCCGGCCGATGTAAACGGCTCGACCGGAATGAAGTCGATCGTTCCGGCCATCGTTGTCTTGAGGCCTTCGATCGGAAAGCGGGTCAGCGTGTGGATGCCGGACTCGCCGGCCGTCAGCTTCGCCCAATTGTCGGACTTGCCGGCGCCGAGCGAGGTGATCACGCCCATGCCGGTGACGACGACGACCGGCCTGCCGAATTTGTCGCGTGGTGCTCTCATGCTGTTCCCCACCCGTGAAGCGCACGGCGACAGGGCGCTGGAGCGCCCTCTCGATGATGTCTTAACTTACGGCTTCGACCAGGGCCATCCCTTCGCCCCGCCAATGACCGGTTCCCACCACGACAATCTGGGTCGGCGGTCCCTTCATTTCAATCTCGACCCCGGAGGAATCGCCGGGCGGAAACAGCGCGCCGCGCGAAATCGAAAGCGCCGCAACGCCCAATCCGAGGATGCACTGGGTATCGACGGTATGCCCGAATCGCGTTCCGGTCGACCGCACGAAGAAGCCGGGATGTTCGCCGAGGAAGGCCCGCTCTTCGGAGGTCGCGGGTTCGGCGCCGGTCGCACCCGTGAGAATGGCGCTGCCGTCCTTGAGCTGGCCGAGGGACGACCACAATTTCCGCAGCGAAGCGGTGATCTCGCCGCCTTCGCGGCGAGGGCTGCGATCGGAGACCACGCGGCTCAGGCGCGCAAACGGCTTGGCGCCGCGCGCTTCGGCATGCGCCCTGGACTCGATGACCAGGAATGCCCCGGCCGAGCCGATGGCAAAGCCCTCGCGGCCCTTCCGCTCCCACACCGGCGCGAACTTGTCGCGCAGGCAAAAGTCGCCGAATTCGAAGAGCAGCAAGATGTCCTTGCGTTCGCCATTATAGGCGCCGCCGATCAGCGCGATGTCGCTTTGGCCGGCCGAAATGCGGGCGAGCGCGATGCGGGCCGCATCGAAGCCGGCGGCTTCCTCGCCCATGAAGGTGCGCGACGTGCCGCAGACCCCGTGGACGATCGCGATATTGCCTGCAAGCAGGTTGGACAGCTGCGCCAGAAACAGAGTTGGACGCAGGTCGCTCATCAGCCGTTCGTTCAGAAAACCGGGCGGCGCGTTGCCCTGCGCCTTGGCGTTCAGGATCGCGGTGTCGACCTTGATGTCGCGCTCGCCGCCGCCGGCGGAGATCACCATGTCCATGCGGCCGAGGATGTCCTGGTTGCCCTTGACGCCCGCCGACTCCAGCGCAAGGCCGGCGGCGTAGGTGCCGATGCGCTGCCACGCCTCCATCTGGCGCTGGTCGCCCTTCTTCGGAATCTGCTTGTCCAGATTGACCTGCGAAAAGGGGTGGACGACGTAGGGCGCGAAGTTCGTCTCGTCGACATTGATGCGCCCGGCATTGAGCGCGTCCCAGTTCGCATCGAGCCCTTCGCCGAGCGAGGTGGCAAGTCCGATGCCGGTGATCCAGACTTCCGCCGGTTCCTGTCGCAGTTCGGGCGTCGCGCTCATGGTTGCAATGCCTGCTGCGGAAAGCCGATGCGTTTGGCGACGGCGTCCATGTGGCCGCGCAGGTCAGGATTGGGGAAGGGGATGTGGCTGAAGGTGAGGGTGGCATTGCTGCGGAGCTTGCCGGCGACCTTCACCTTGGCCTCGGTGATCGCATAGCCCGAGCCTTCGTGGACAAGGCTCGCCTCGACGGTGAGCAACTCGCCGGGGGTGACGAAGCCGCGCATCTTGGCTTCCTTGACGGCGGCGAGGAACGGCATGCGCTCGAAGTTCAGAAGCGCCACCAGGAGCCAGCCCGAGGTCTGCGCCATCGATTCGATCAGAAGCACGCCGGGCATGATCGGATAGCCCGGGAAGTGCCCCTCGAAGATCGTGTTCTCGGTGGGGACCAGCGCCTCAACGGTGATGGTCTTCTCGACCGTGTTGAGGTCGAGGATACGGTCGATCAATCGGAAATATTGAAGGTCCATGACGCTTAGGCTACGCGCCCCTTATGCGCCTGCGCCCTTGGCGGCAACCAGTTCGTCGATGCGCGCGCACAGGTTCTTCAGCACGAAATACTGTTCGGTAGTGGCCTTGCCGTCGTTCACTTCCTGCGTCCACTTTTCCAGCGGCAACTTGATCCCGAAGGCCTTGTCGATGGCGAACGCAATATCGAGGAAATCAAGGCTGTCGATGCCCAGATCGTCGATCGCGTGGCTATCCGGCGTGATCGTGTCGCGCGGAATGTCGCAGGTTTCAGCGATGATCGTGGCGACCTGATCGAATGTGGAGGACATCACTAAACCTTTGATATATTGAAGATAAATTCCGGATCGGTGCGGCTTGTGGGCGTCGCGACCGGGTGCGCTGTGTTCCCGCTGCCCGTGGGTTGAGTGCCCGTATAACGGAGCGCCGCCGTTAGTTCAATGGAGGCGGGGAGGGCTGTCCGGATTGAATTCAAGGCAGCTTCCCGCCTGGCGGACACCCCCTGGCGGGAAGGAATCCTGACGTGATCCTGACATTGATCTCGGCTTGGATCCTGGCTTGGATCAGGGTACCGAAATCCGGACGCAGTCGCGCCGGCCCATCAAGTACGCAATCCTGGGTCTTGCGGAGATCGGCGATGCTCATGGCGAGCCAGATGCCGACGGCGGTGAGCGCGACGGTGAAGGCAAAAGCAGCGATGTTGGCGAGCATGCGATGGCGGAAATCGTCCGGCTCTTCCCGCGGCTTCTCGTAGCGCGACAGATCGAGACGGGACAGCGCGACCGGCTCGGGCTTCGAATCATGATGGAACGGGGTTACCACGCCAGGGGTCGCCACCCCGCGCCCGTGCCAACTCTGCGTCTGAGAGGGCTGCGACTGCAGCGCGTGACGCGGCCGGAATTGTAGTACGCGGTGCTCTTCCTCGGTCGCGATGGGCCGCTGGTTCTTCACTGCTTCCACCTAAGGCTGAACACTAATGTAACACGGACACCGCTTCGCTCACAGCAAATGTTGTCGGATCAGCAATGCGCCGAAAGACTAGTGAGCTTACTCTATGCGAGGGTATCGCGGTGAGACGGCAGCGAATGCGAGAGGCGCCGATCAGCCTTCGAAAGTGTCATGGAACCTGCCGTAGTCGATCCGGACACGCCCGTCGGCCGAAGGATAGATCACGTCGACGTAACGCCGGCCGAACAGGATCTCGGGAAATTCGTAGGTCTTCCGCGCATGTACGGTTTGCGCCGCAACAACGTCATAGCCGGAGACGACGACGATAAGCGAAATGTCGGACGCCTCGAGGTCTTCGGCGGTCAGCCCAAAGAACGGGCTTTGCTCATCGATGACATGGTAAAGCGTCCAGCTCAGTGCGAAGGCGGGGCTTTCGTTTTTCAGCAGTCGCAGCTCATCGAAGCGCCGCGTCGGATGACCTTCGGCGGTGACGATGTTGCGGAGAATCCAGAGCTTGGCGTTGGCGTTGCTGATGACGTTGTGTCGTTCATTGACGAAGCGGACCATCAGCGTCGGCACGCCTTCGTGTTTGGAGACGACCGCGATGCTGGCGAACATCACCCGCGAGCTCGGCCGTGAAAACCGGGCAAAGATCAGCCCGGTCATCAGCGACATCGAGAAGATTCCCGTGAACAACTCGACCGTTGCAATGAAGTGCCCGTAATGGGTCTGCGGGTGCATGTCGCCATAGCCGGCGGTCGAGAGCGTCTCGATGCTGAAATAGAGATAGTCGAGATAGGCCCGGTGCGGCACGTTGGAGATCGGGTCATCGCCGAGCCAGTACAGCACCGCGAACGCGGCGTTGAACACGACGAAGACGACGGCCGCGCCGGCGATGAAGGCCGGCCAGGACGCGGTCATGCAGCGATGGCTGATATCGGCCCAGAAGCTGAGCTGCAGGCCCTCGGTGATGACCTCTCGGTTGCCAAAACGGATCACCCGTGGTTTCGCCGTCCGGTCGTTCTGGCCGCCAAGCATCGCTTCAAATTTCCCCATACGGGGCGGACAGGCTTTTCTTCGCCTGCGCCCGTGCCATAATACCGCGTTTTCCCATTGAATTATTTGGCAGGCCGACACCGGAGTTTCAAGCGATGTCCAACCCGCGCGAGCCAACCGTCCATCCCATTCCGATCCTCGATTTGCGCCCGACACAGATGACCGTCGGCATGCGCGAAGTCAAAGAGAAGCGAAAGCGATTCCGCGAGAAAGACGAGAAGAAGCAGGGCGACATGATCGGCAAGCACATGATCCCGGTCGTGCGCGGGCCGGACAAGCGCTATTACGTCGTCGACCATCACCACCTGGCGCGCGCGCTGCACGACGAGGGTATCAAGGACATCCTGGTGACCGTCATCGGCGACCTCACCATGGTCGAGCGCGATGCGTTCTGGGGCGTCATGGACAACAAGCGCTGGGTCTATCCCTACGACGCCAAGGGCGAGCGGCGGCGTTTCAAGGATCTGCCGAAGTCGATCAGGGAGCTGAAAGACGATCCCTATCGCAGCCTCGCCGGTGAATTGCGACGTGCCGGCGGCTTCGCCAAGGACACCACGCCCTTCAGCGAATTCCTGTGGGCCGATTTCCTGCGGCGCAAGGTCGAACGCAAGACGGTCGAGGATCATTTCTCCAAGGCGCTGGAAAAGGCGCTCGCGGCCGCCAAGAGTCACGACGCGGTCTATCTGCCCGGCTGGTGCGGCCCGGCGGATGACGACTAGCCGGCGTTGCGCTGAGCGGGGCTACTTCGCAACGCGCCCCATCAGATAGAACTCATCGTTGGCGCGCATGCCGGTGACGTTCGCCATCCGGTTCGAGAGCGCAAAGAACGCCGAGATGGCGGCGATGTCCCAGATGTCGTCGTCGGAAAAGCCGTGAGCGGCCACTGCGGCGAAATCGGCGTCTGAAACCTCCTCGGCTGCCCGGCTCACTTTCATGGCGAAATCGAGCATGGCGCGCTGGCGCGGCGTGATGTCGGCCTTGCGATAGTTGATCGCGATCTGGTCGGCGATCAGCGGGTTCTTGGCGCGGATGCGCAGGATCGCCCCATGCGCGATCACGCAATATTGGCACTGGTTGGCCGCCGAGGTCGCCACCACGATCATCTCGCGCTCGGCTTTGCTGAGCCCGCCTTCCTTGTCCATCAGCGCATCGTGATAGGCGAAAAAGGCGCGAAACTCGTCCGGCCGCCGCGCCAGCGACAGGAAGACGTTCGGCACGAAGCCGGATTTCTCCTGCACGGCCAGGATGCGCGTGCGGATATCCTCGGGCAGCGTGTCGATGGCGGGAGCGGCGAAGCGTTTGGCGGGCTGTGTCATGTGCGGGTTCCGGCACCTTGGGCGTGGATGCCGAAAACCATAATGGATGCGCACCGGCGACGCAAAGCGACGCGCTGGGATGCCTTAGCGCAGGGGCTTCTTGAGGAGCGAGAAGCGGTCGGGATCGAGGCCCTGTGAGGGTTGCAGCATGGGCGCATCGACGGGGGACAGCGTCCGCGGCGCCGCCGGCCGTTCGAAGACGGGCTCGTTGGTGTTGTCGCGCTGCGAGGTCGCGCCGCGCCAGCGTTCGAGCACGGCGCTGACGAAGTGCATGTCGTGGCCGGCCGTGACCGACGGCACGGTCGCGATGGTGGCTTCGCCGCGCGGCAATTGATGCGGCGGCACTTCCTTGAAGCGCAGCCGGGTCGGCAGCGCCACGCCTTCGCCGAAGGCCAGCACTTCGCGGGTGCCGAGCGAGGGTATGAAGGAGAGCAGGTTCGCGGCGGCGTCCGAGACCGCCGAGCGCAGCAGCGCCTGGTCGCGGTCGTTGGCTAGCCGCATCGAGAACAACGTGTTGCACTGTGAAATGATGGTGGCGTCGAGCTCGGCCGGGCGCTGCGTGATGAGGCCGAGATAGACGCCGTATTTGCGGCCTTCCTTGGCGATGCGCGAGATCGCCTTTCGCGTCGGTCCAAAGCCAGTATTGCGATCGGCCGAGGCGTAGCGATGCGCCTCCTCGCAGACGAACAGCATCGGGGAGACACCGTCGCTCCACAGACCGAAATCGAAAGCCATGCGGCACAGCACCGAGACGACGGAGTCGACGACTTCGGCCGGGAAGCCGGCAAGCTGCATGACTGTCATCGGCTTGCCATTGGCGGGCAGGCGGAAGAGGTGGCTGATGACCTCCGCCATGGTGTCGCCGCCGACATTGGCATTGTCGAACATGAAGGCGTAGCGCGGATCGTTTTTGACGGCGTCGATGCGTGAGATCAGCTTGTGGTAGATGATGCGCGAGGAGCGGTTTTCCAGCTTGCCCATCCGCTCGTCGATCAGCGAGACAAGGTCGACGAGGCGGTACGGCACCGGCGTATCGACGGTGAAGCCGACCTGCTTCGGATCGACGCGCTTCAGCCCGAGGCCGACCCGGTCCATGTTCTGATATTGGGTGTAGAGGCCCTTGGCCATCGGAATGACTTCGGCCAGGACGTCGAGCTCTTCCGGCACGCCCGCGCGGCCGCCGAACAGGACGTCGACGATCTCCTCGAAGTTGAACAGCCAGAACGGCAGCTTCAGGTTACGCGGGTTGAGTGCCTGAGCGCGCTCGCCGAAGCAGCGGCCATATTCGTTATGGACGTCGAGCAGGAAGACACGGAGGTTCGGGCGCGCTTTCAGGATTTCGTTAAGCAGCAGCGACACGCCGGTCGATTTACCGACACCGGTCGAACCCAGCACGGCGAAGTGTTTCGAGAGCATTTCCTCGACATCGACATAGGCGATGACCGAGCTGTCCTGCTGCAGCGTTCCGACATTGATTTGGTCGGCGCCCGAGGGCGCATAGACCGTACGGAGTTCCTCATTGCTGATGACGTCGACGGTATCGCCGATGGTCGGATAGTGCGTGACGCCGCGCCGGAATTTCGGCCGGTCGCCGCTGGTCACGATTTCGCCGAGCAGGTCGACGCCGGCGCTGGCAACATAGGTGCCCGAATTCTGCATGTTTTCGGACGTGACGTCGGTGATCATCGCGACAATGGTGGCGCTTGCGCAGCGGATGCTGACGAACTTGCCGACGGTGCCGCGGACCTCGGACATCGGCATCTGGGCTGCCGCCAGAAGTCCCACCCGGGCGAGGGAACCTCGCACCGAAATCACTCGACCGAAAGAAGTCACGCTGTCGCCTGATATGTCTCGAATTGGATCCCGCACATACTATGAGCAGGCTCTCGTTCGAGAACGGTTAAGCCCGCAGGTTCCGGAGATGCTCAAATCTGCGGCTTTTTGCTGCGGTTGCAGCGCGAGAGATGAAGAACGCTAGGAAAAACGGGGGGTTGATAGGTGCGGCGGCCGGAAGCCTTCTTAACGAAGCGTTTACCAAGCGAGGAGGCAATGTGCCGTAGTAACTCTTCGGATTGTCGCGAAGTCCGCGCTGTGACAGCGCAGACATGTATCCGGATTGATCCGAGCCCGGCTCGCACCGCGTACGGGACCAGCGCCAGCCGTGTCGCGCCGGCACGCCTTGCATTGCGGGGAGGTCGACACGTCGCTCATGGTCTTTGCCGCGTCAAGAATGGTCACGCCCGCCATAGGTGACCAGACATCGACATCGTCGCGGGCCGCGAAGGCGCCGGCTGATGCCGGCCGATAATAAGGCGACGGCAAGCCTTGCGCGTTTCATGCAGGGTTGCGTTGCGCCGCTGCGATTGACAGCCCTCCGGGCGACGCTACGTTCCTGTTCACGACAACAAGAACCAGCGCAGGGTGGAACGCCGTGAAACGCGTCATCGCGTCTTGAGCGGGTCCGCGCGGACATCCGCGCTTGCACCTTTCAAGATTCGCAACTACCGCTTTCAGTGGCCTTCCGATCTCCTCACCTCATGGGCGTTCGAGGTCGAGAACCTCGTCCTCGGCTGGTACATCATGGTGCAGACCGGCTCGGTGCTGCTGCTGACGCTGCTCGCCTCGCTCAATTATATCGGGACGCTGGTCGCGCCCGTCTTCGGCATGATCGGAGATCGGATCGGACATCGTGATCTTCTGGCCGCGATGCGCTTCGCCTATACGCTCCTCTCTGCGTCCATCATGACGCTGGCGCTGACCGGCCACCTGTCTACGCTCAGGGTCATGATCATCGTCTCGATCATGGGAGTCATTCGCCCTTCGGACCTCGGCCTGCGCAGCGCGCTGCTGGCCGACATCATGCCATCCGAGCAACTGGTCGGCGCGATCAGCGTGTCGCGCACGACGCAGGATAGCGCGCGCATCGTCGGCGCATTGACCGGCACTGGGCTGTTCGCGGTGTTCGGCGTCGGCTATGCCTATGTCGCGGTCGCCAGCTTCTATCTTGTGGCCGCCGTCTTGATGTTGTGCATGAGCCGTCCGGCCAAGCACCACGGCTTCGCCGACCGCCCGGCGCACGGCTTCCCCGGAGCGTCGCTGTTGCGCGACCTGAAGGAGGGCGTCGTTTACGCCTGGAGCGGACCGGGAATGCTGGCCGCGCTCTGCGTCGCGTTCCTCGTCAACATGACCGCATTTCCCCTGACCAACGGGTTGCTGCCTTTTATCGCGCGTGAAATCTTTCACACCGACCAGGCCGGACTCGGCTATCTCTCGGCGAGCTTCGCGCTGGGCTCGCTGATCGGCTCCATCGCGCTGAGCCTGACGAGCGGCGTGCGCATCGCCCGGCTGTTGATCGGCGCGACGCTGGCCTGGTACGCCCTGCTATTGGTGTTCGTGGCGATCAAGGCCTTGCCCGTGGCGATGGCCTGCCTCGTGCTCGCCGGCATCGCGCAGAGCCTGTCGATGATTTCCGCCGCCGTGATCCTGATGCGCACCGCGAGCGCGCATTTGCGCGGCCGCGTGATGGGCCTGCGCATGATGGTCATCTACGGCCTGCCGCTCGGGCTGTTGGCGGCTGGCAGCCTGATCGACCTCATCGGTTACTCCGCGACCGGCATGCTCTACGCGGTCTCGGGCTTTCTGTGCATGGCGTTGATTGCGCTTTACTGGCGCGCCGATCTGTGGTCGGCGCACGCGCCGGCGAACGTCCGGTAAGACTGTCCGCGAACGCCGTCTGCCCTTAAAGCCGGCCGGCGCGTGGCCCCGTAATCCGGCCGGATCCCGGGCGGAGAAACGCCAGGCCGCTGCCATTGGTTGTTGACCGGACCTGATCTTTTGTACATTAGTACAAACAAGATGGTCTCTCGTTCACCCAACAGGAAATCAGTCCTACGCAAGCCGAATATGCGCGAGGCGATCCTCGCCGCGGCGGAGGAGTTGTTCGCGACCAAGGGCTTCAACGCGGTCTCGGTGCGCGACATCGCGCAGGCCGCCGGCGCCAATCCCGGCAGCGTAACCTATCATTTCACGACCAAGGACGGCCTGCTGCTCGAGATCTACCGCAGGCATTGCGGGCCGATGAACCACCGCCGCGCGGAACTGCTCGCGGCCGCGCGCCGCGTGCGCGACCCGCAGGACCGGCTGGAGGCCATCGTGCGCGCCTATGTGCTGCCGGCCTTCTCCTCCGGCAGCGATCTTGCGGGCGGCGGTGCGCGCTTCACGCGGTTGCGCGCGGTGATGTCGGCGGAAGGCAATGAGGTCGTGCGCAAGATCATCGCACAGACCTTCGACGATACCAGCCACGCCTTTATCGACGCGATCCACGACAGCCTGCCGCAAATCCCCCGCACCGAAATCGTCTGGCGCAGCCATTTCCTGCTGGGCGCGCTGTACTACTCGCTGGTCACGCCCGAGCGCGTGACGCGGCTGTCGCGCGGGACCGCCGAGGGCTCGGATGCCGCGAGCGCGATCGAGCAGCTGGTGCGTTCCACGGTCGCCTCGCTGCAGGCGCCCGCGGTCGAGGAGCCTGCGCCACGCGCGGCTGCGGCGAAAGCCGGCCCTCAGAAGGCAGCCCCACGGCGTTGAGCGGTTCGGAGGTGTCGTGACGTTCAAGCCGACCATTCCGGGCCCGGATCCGGACACCAGGACACCGAAATTCCGCCTGCCGGCGCTCGCTTGCGATGCGCACTGCCATATCTTCGGACCCGGTGCGAAATATCCGTATGCGCCGGACCGGCCCTATACGCCGCCGGATGCGCCGCTCGAGAATTTTCGCGCGTTGCACGGCAAGCTCGGCGTCGGCCGCGCGGTCATCGTCAACGCGAGCGTGCACGGCACCGACAACCGCGTTGCGCTGGATGCGATCGCAGCGAGCGGCGGCGCCTACCGGGCTGTCGCCAATATCGACGATGGCATCAGCGAGCGGGCCTTGCGCGATCTGCATGACGGCGGCTTCCGCGGCTGCCGCTTCAACTTCGTGCGCCATCTCGGCGGCGTGCCGGACAAGGGCGTGTTCGAGCGGGTGATCCAGATGATCGCGCCGCTCGGCTGGCACGTCGATCTGCATTTCGATGCGGTCGACATCCCCGAATACGCCGATATGCTGGCGAGGCTGCCGGTGCGCTACACGATCGATCACATGGGACGGGTCAAGGCCGCCGACGGGCTCGATCAGCTGCCGTTTCGGACGTTGATCGATCTGATGCAACGTGACGAGAAATGCTGGGTCAAGGTCTGCGGCTGCGAGCGGGTGTCGTCCGCCGGGCCGCCTTTTGTCGACGCGGTGCCGTTTGCACGGAAGATCGTGGAGACGGCGAGCGACCGCGTCATCTGGGGCACGGATTGGCCGCACCCGAACGTCAAGGTGATGCCGAACGACGGCGATCTCGTCGATCTCGTTCCGCTGTTCGCGCCGGAGGCGGAGCTGCAGCAGAAGATCCTGGTCGCGAACCCTGCGCGACTGTTCGAATTCGGGAACTGACCTACGAATGGAGTGCTCATGAAGTCAGGTCTTGTCGTAACCGCCCATCCCGGTGATTTCGTCTGGCGCGCCGGCGGCGCGATCGCGCTGCATGCCAAACGCGGCTACCGCATGAAGATCGTCTGCATGTCCTATGGCGAGCGCGGCGAAAGCCAGTTCGCCTGGAAGGAGGCGGGCGCGACGATGGCGTCCGTCAAGGCAGGCCGCAAGGACGAGGCCGAGCGCGCCGCCAAGATGCTCGGCGCCGAAATCGAGTTCTTCGATTGCGGCGACTATCCGCTGAAGCTGAACGAGGCGCATTTCGACCGCATGGTCGATATCTACCGCGAACTCAATCCGGCTTTCGTGCTGACGCATGCGCTGGAGGATCCCTACAATTTCGATCATCCCGACGCCGCGCATTTCGCGCAGCAGACCCGCGTCGTGGCGCAGGCGATGGGCCACAAGCCCGACGCGAAATATCAATATTCCGCGCCGCCGGTCTTCCTGTTCGAGCCGCACCAGCCCGAGATGTGCAATTTCAAGCCGCAGGTCATCCTCAACATCGACGAGGTCTGGGACACCAAGCGCAAGACGTTCGAGATTCTTGCGGCGCAGAAGCATCTGTGGGCCTATTACGAGCGTGTCGCGCTGCAGCGTGGCATGCAGGGCGGACGCAATTCGGGCAAGGCCATGACCTATGGCGAGGCCTATCAGCGGCTGTTCCCGATGGCAGTGGAGGAATTGGCATGAAGCTCGATCGTCGTTCGCAACATCAAACGCACCGATGCGGATCTCGTGAAGCGGCTCGGCGTGCTCGGCGTCGCCACCGCGCACGAGGCCTATGGCCGCTACGGCCTGATGAAGCCCTATATGCGTCCGGTCTGGCAGGGAGCAGAGGCGGCGGGCACCGCGGTGACGGTGCTGGCGCATCCCGGCGACAACTGGATGATCCATGTCGCGGTCGAGCAATGCCGGCCCGGCGACATCCTCGTGGTCGGCTGTTCCGCCGACAATACCGACGGCATGTTCGGCGATCTGCTTGCGACCTCGCTGATGGCGCGCGGCGTCAAGGCGCTGGTGATCGATGCCGGCATACGCGACGCCAAATCGCTGCGCGAGATGGGCTTTCCGGTGTGGTCGAAGGCGATCTCGGCCAAGGGCACGGTGAAGGCGACGCCGGGCTCGGTGAACGTGCCGGTGGTCTGCGCCGGCATCAACGTGATGCCCGGGGATGCCGTGATCGCAGACGATGACGGCGTGGTGGTCATCGGCCGCAAGCACGCCGCCGATGTGGTCGCCAAGGGCGAGAAGCGCCATGCCGACGAGGAGGGCAAGCGCAAGCAGCTCGCGGCTGGCGTGCTCGGGCTCGACATGTACAACATGCGCGAGCCGCTGAAGAAGGCGGGGCTGGTCTATATCGACGAACTGCCGGAAGATTAAGGAAGACCAGGATGGCGATGCGCTTGCGTACGCTGCTCGGCGATCATCCGGGAACGAGCGCGCTGAAGAAGGGCTCGATCAGGTCCGATCTGGTCGAACTCGATTTCGTCGACTATTCGCCGACCAACAAGGGCTTCAAGCCCATGGTCCGCGAGCAGGCGTTCGACGTCTCGGAAATGGCGATCGTCACCTATCTGATGGCGAAGAGTTTCGGCAAGCCGATGGTGCTGTTGCCTGATGTCGTCGTGGCGCGGTTCCAGCATGGTCACGCGCTCTACAATGCGAGCCAGGGGACGCTGAAGCCGTCGGACCTCAACGGCAAGCGCGTCGGCATCCGTTCCTTCACCACGACCACCGGCGCCTGGCTGCGCGGCATCCTCGCCAACGACCACGGCGTCGATCTCAACTCGATCGATTGGGTGACCTTCGAGGATGCCCATGTCGCCGAGTTCAAGGATACGACCAAGCGGGCGCCGGCGGGCAAGCAGATCGTGCAGATGCTGGTCGATGGCGAACTCGATGCGGTCCTGGGCGAGAAGGTCGAGCATCCCGACTTGAAGCCGCTGTTTGCCGATGTCGCGGCGGAAGAGAAGAGCTGGTTCGCCAGGCACAGACCGTGCGCCGATCAATCACATGGTGGTGGTGAGCACGGACCTTTCCGCGAAACGTCCCGATGCCGTCCGCGAGGTGCACCGGCTGCTGTCGGAATCCGCCAGGGAATCCATGAAGGCATCGGCATCGGCGCCGCGCTTCACCGCCGACGAGATGCGGCGCTCGCTGGACCTGATCATCAGCTACACCGCCCAGCAGGGGCTGATCCCGCGCGCCTATGACGTCGATGAATTGTTCGACGACGTCACGCGCGCCCTCATTTGAATGGAGGCTCACATGAAGCCCGAGCCGATCTTCGATCTTGCCCATCTCGGTCACATGGAATTGCTGACGCCGAAGCCGGACGAGAGCCTGAAGTTCTTTGTCGACGTCATGGGAATGACCGTCAGCGGCCAGAAGGGCGAGTCCGTCTATCTGCGCGGCTGGGACGACTATGAGCGCTATTCCCTGAAGCTGACGGCGTCGAAAACCTCAGGCATGGAGCACATGGCCTTGCGCGCGCGCAGCCCGCAGGCGCTGGAGCGCCGCGTCGCCGCGCTGAAGGGCTCGGAATTCGCGATCGGCTGGGTCGACGGCGACATGGGGCAGGGGCCGGCCTTCCGCTGCCGCGATCCCGACGGCCATGTCGTCGAGCTCTATTACGAGACCGAATGGTATGAGGCGCCGCCGGAGCTGAAGCCGGCGCTGAAGAACCAGGCGCAGCGCTTTCCGGCGCGCGGCGTCAATGTGCGCCGGCTCGACCATCTCAATTGTCTCGCGGTCGACATCAAGGCGAACCGGCTGTTCTTCGAAAACTATCTCGGCCTGCGCACGACCGAGCAGATCGTGCTCAACGACGGCACCGAAGCCGCGATGTGGATGACCATGTCGAACAAGAGCTACGACTTCGCCTACACGCGCGATCATTACGGCAAGAAGGGCCGGTTCCACCACGTCACCTATGCCATCGACAGCCGCGAGGAGATCCTGCGCGCCGCCGATATCTTCCTCGAGAACGGCGTCTACATCGAGACCGGTCCGCACAAGCACGCGATCCAGCAGACCTTCTTCCTCTATGTCTGGGAGCCCGGCGGCAACCGCGTCGAGGTCGCCAACGCCGGCGCGCGGCTCATCCTCGCGCCCGACTGGAAGCCGATCGTCTGGACCGAGGAGGAGCGCAAGAAGGGCCAGGCCTGGGGGTTGAAGACGATCGAGTCCTTCCACACCCACGGCACGCCGCCGGTTGCAGGCTAGCTCCGTTTCCAGCTGATGGTGCAGCGGCAAGCCTGATGGCCTGCCGCTCATACGTCCTATGCGTCGGGCGGATTTGCCCAACTTCTCCTTGCTCGCCCCAGTGCGCTTGGCGAAACTGGCGGCACAACAAGCAAAAATGCTTCTGGGGAGAAACCGATGCGCCCGCTCGCACGCGCCGCCGCCCGCCTTGCCGCCATGTCCATACTCGCGTTCGCGCTGTCGAGCCGGGGGCCGACCGCCGCAGCGGCTGCGGAGAACTGGGATCTCTACATCTACAATCCCGTCGCGACGGTCGCCGCGGTCAAGGGCATGAACGTCATCATCGAGCAGATCGAGAAGGAGACCAATGGCGAGTTGAAAGTCCGCCTGCATCTGGGCGGCTCGCTGCCGATCAACACCACCAACATCACCCAGGCCGTCAGTGACGACGTCGTGCAGATGGGCGATGACGGCTATTTCACCGGCAACGTGCCGATCGCTGGCATCCTGCGGCTGCCGATGCTGATCCGCACCCGCGAGGAATATGCCAAGGCGGCAGCCGTGGTCGATCCCTATCTCGAGGCGGCGTTCGGCAAGAAGGGCCTCGTCGTGCTCGGCCAGTACCTCTATCCGTTCCAGGTTGCCTATTCCCGCAACAAGCTGACGAGCTTGGCCGACTTCAAGGGGCAGAAGATCCGCGTCACCTCGCCGGAGCAGGGCGAATTCATCAAGCGCCTTGGCGCCGTTCCCGTCACGCTCGGCGCGCCGGAAGTGCCTTCCGCGCTCGATCGCGGCGTGGTCGATGGCGTGCTGACCGCCAATACCGGCGGCGGCAATACCTGGAAGGACCTGCTGAAATTCAAC
This sequence comes from uncultured Alphaproteobacteria bacterium, assembly GCA_963696255.1. GTDB lineage: Bacteria > Pseudomonadota > Alphaproteobacteria > Rhizobiales > Xanthobacteraceae > Bradyrhizobium. The sequence goes on along the minus strand of CAVOJN010000006.1, from coordinate 1,872,959 downwards.
TACCGTCTCGGCGTGAATTATTTCAATTCGGTCGTGATCGCCAACAAGGATCGTTTCGCAAAACTGCCGCCGGACGTGCAGGCGAAGGTGAAGACGATCGTCAAGGACAACATGCCCCTGATCACAAGCGCCATGGAAAACGACGAGGACAATCTCACGAAGAAGTTCGCCGAGGGCGGCATGACCATCACCGAGGCGAGCAAGGCGGATCAGGATGAGGCCGCCAAAATCGTCGCGAGCTTCTGGGACGATTGGGCCAGGACCAAGGGGCCGGATGCGGCCAACGCCGTGAAGCAGGTGCGCGCCGCGCTCGGACGCTAACCACATGTCCGATCATCTGGAGATTTCCGAGGACGGCGCCGTCCATCGCATCGAGGTGCCGACGGCCGGCGCGAGCCTGATCGACTTCGGCTGCGAAGCCGTCTGCAGCCTGTTCCTGCTCGCCATGATCGTGATGATCGGGGCAGAGGCGATCGCGCGCAATGTCCTTCACACTTCATTGCAGATCACCGACGAGGTCGGCGGCTACCTTCTGGTGGCGCTGACCTTCCTCAGCATGTCGGTCGCCGAGGCGCATGGGGCGTTCCATCGCGTCGAATTCGTGCAGATGCGGCTGTCGCCATCGGCGCGCATCGTCTCGCAGATCGTCTTCGAACTGATATCGCTGGCGGCGTCCGCACTGATTACCTGGCAATTGATCCGGCTCGCGCTCAATTCGCTCCGCACCGAGGACGTCGCGCCGACACCGCTCGCAACCCCGCTCTGGATGCCGCAGACCTCGATGGGGATCGGCATGGCGCTGTTGTGCCTGGCCTTGCTGCGCACGATCGCCGCCAAGATCAGGTATCTGCGCGCGGGAGCGCCGCGATGAGCTCCGGCGTCGAACTGGTCTTTATCCTTGCGGTCTTCCTGGCGCTGCTTTGCGTCGGGATGACGATCCCCTTCGCGATCCTCGTCCCCTCGGTCTTGTATCTGCTGACGCATGCGGGACTGGCCGGCCTGAAAGGCCTTGGCCTGGTCAGCTGGGGCAGCATGGACAGCTTCACGCTCTCCGCGATCCCGCTGTTCATCCTGATGGCGGAGATCCTGCAGGAGAGCAAGCTTAGCATGCGCGTCTATCGCGGGCTTTCCACTCTGGTCGCCTGGATGCCCGGCGGCCTCTTGCAGACCAACATCGCGGGCTGTGCGATCTTTGCCGCGATCTCGGGCTCCAGCGTTGTGACGGCGGCGTCGATCGGCCGCGTGGCGCTGCCGGAATTGCAGCGGCGCAATTACAGCCCGCGGCTCTCGGCCGGATCGCTGGCCGCCGGCGGAACGCTCGGTATTCTCATTCCGCCCTCGATCGCGATGATCGTCTACGGAACCTTCACCGAGACGTCGGTCGCAAAATTGTTCATGGCGGGCGTCATGCCCGGACTGCTGCTGACCAGCATGTTCATGTGCTACATCGCGGTCCACGCATGGCTGCGGCCGGAGGTCAGTCCGGTCGTGAGGCGAAAACATTCGATGCGCGAAATCCTGTCCGCGCTGCTCGACGTGATTCCCTTTGTCGTGCTCATCACGGGGACGATCGGCAGCATCTATTCGGGCCTGGTGACGCCGACGGAAGCCGCCGCCGTCGGCTGCGTGCTGGCGATGGTGATCGCCTATTTCTGGGGCGAGTTCAATTTCCATGTGCTGCGGCACGCGTTGCAGACGACGGTGAGGGTCTGCGGCAACATCCTTTTCATCATCTATGCCGCCTACGCCTTCTCCTACGCGATCTCCTATGCCGGCGTCGGCGAGCAGATCACGCAATTCCTGGTCGGCCTGAAACTGTCGCGGCTGGAATTCTTCGGCGCGCTGTTCATTCTCTACACCGTGCTCGGCTGCCTCGTCGAAAGCCTCGGCATGATCGTCGTCACCGTGCCGCTGCTTTATCCGGTGCTGCTGCAATATGGCGTCGATCCGATCTGGTTCGGCGTGATCCTGGTGCTGTTCATCGAGATGGGCCAGATCTCGCCGCCGATCGGCATCAACCTGTTCGTGATCCAGAGCATCTGGAACGGAAAGCTCGCCGATGTCGTGATGGGCACGATCCCATTCCACCTCATCATGTTCGTCCTGCTCGGGCTTCTGGTGGTGTTTCCGGAGATCGCGATGTGGCTGCCGGGCAGGGTGGGCTCGGGGCCCTGAGGCTCGCCACTTGCATCCGCAGCGTTCCCCACCATGTTCGTGCCGGGGCGCAGGCATGATGTGAGATGATCGATGGCGCAACGGATCGACTTTACGAGCCAGGCCTTCTTTCGCGATCCCGCCGCCACGGTCGCGCGTCTGCGCGCGACGGGTGCCGCGGTCGAAACCCATTTTCCGATCGTCGGCAAGGTCTGGGTGACAACGACCCATGAGGCCGCCGCGCGCGTGTTGAAGGACAACCACGTCTTCAGCCTGCGCAAGGAGGGCGGAGCGGTCGCAGGACTGCGCTGGTGGATGCCGAAGCTCGTTCAGACGCTTGCCAGCAACATGCTGACGACGGACGAGCCCGATCACACGCGCCTGCGCGGCATTGTCGACGAAGCGTTCCGCCGGCGCGCAATACTCGATATGGAGCCGCGCATCCGCGCCATCGCCGAAGAACTCGCAGGCGGCCTGTTCGATCAATCGCCCCGCGCCGATCTCATCGCGCGCTACGCGCAGGTCCTGCCGCTATCTGTCATTTGCGAATTGCTGGGCCTGCCCGAGACCGACCGGCCGACCTTCATTGCCTGGGCGAATTCGCTGGGCCGGGTCAACAGCGCCATCGGATTTTTGAGCGTGCTTCCCGGCTTCGGGAGGATGAGGCGCTATCTGGCGGAACGCCTCCAGGCCGTCCGCGAGCAGGGCGGCGAGGGATTGATCGCCGAACTCGTGCAAGTCGAGATGGAGGGCGGGCGGATCAGCCATGACGAGCTGCTGTCGATGCTGTTTCTGCTGCTGAACGCGGGCTCGATCACGACGACGCACCTGATCGGCGGAGCTGTCTTCGAGTTGCTCGCGGATCCGGCCCGGCGCGATTGGCTGATGCAGGACCCGGGCAGGATGGCGCTGGCGATCGAGGAATTCCTGCGCTTTGTCTCCCCGGTGCAGTTTTCAAAGCCGCGTTATGTGCGCGAGGACGTCGAGCTGGAGGGGGTCAGCCTGAAAAGGGGCGACAGGATCATGGCGATGATCGTCGCGGCCAATCTGGACCCGGAGGCCAACGAACATCCCGAACGGCTCGATCTGGCGCGGCGTCCCAACCGGCACATGTCCTTCGGCACCGGAATCCATTTCTGCCTCGGCCATCAGCTCGCGCGCATCGAGGCAGCCTGCGCCTTGCAGGCGCTGTTCGCACGCTGGCCGGCCTTGAAGCTCGCGGTCGAACCATCAGCCATTCGCTGGCATAAACGTCCGGGGCTGCGCTCGATTGCGGAGTTTCCCGTCACGGTTTGATGATCAGGTCACGGCACGGAACTGCATGCCATGCAGATGAACGACCGGTGCCATCCCGAAATGATTGCCGCCGAATATTCGCATCCGGAGATCAAGTTCCTCTTTGCTGATGTCGAGCGGAATGTCGCAGAGTGCCTGATACGCCCGGCGTGAATTTTTCCTTGCGCCCCAGCGCAGCGCAATTTGCGACAAGGCGGCGGCGTCCGTCGCCAGCTGCTTGCCAAGCCGCCAGTACAGGCGCGCGAGATGAGCGTAGGTCAGCCCTTCCAGGGCGACGACGTCCATGTCGGATGGAATCGTAAAGCGGGACACGGCGACGATCGGGCCGGAGTCGACGCGTTCCGCCATCGCATGCGCCGTGGCGCCGAATTCCGCAGCGCCCTCGTAGAGCGCGAAATGCGCCGGCGCCCAGCCGGGATATTCGGGCGGCCCCGGATGAAAATTATAGGCGCCGAACCCAAGGGCGGAGAGCACATCAGGCGGCACGATCACCGGCGTGGCGAAGGCGACCAGCCGGGCCCGGCGCAGCACGCCAGTATCGATCGCGGCGAGATCGTCCGAAGTGGCGACCGGACAAATGGTCAGTTCCGGATGGTGGCCGCGCAGGACAGACGCCAACGCGGCGGATTCAATCGGCCCCGTCAGCAAGATGATTGTATCGAACATCGCTTCCTGAACTCCGCAATGTTCGCCCCTGAGTCACTATGTCGCAACGGGCGTTAAAATCTCCTTAACCATGTTCGTCCGGGGGCGTGGCAATGTTGCCGGAGCCGAGACCCGCCTGAGACCTTCGCCCTGAAGTCAAACTGGCTGCGCGCACCTCGGAGATCAGCTAGGCGCCCGGAGCAGTCCTTCGCCCCTTCCACCTTCGCAAAAGAGCAGTGTAGTCTGTTGACGCAGCGCGTCCGGCTGGATTGCATGTCCGAGAAACGCGCACCGTGGAGGGCGCGTCATGACATTCCCCCGCCGTAGATTCCTGCAACTCGCCGCAGGTGCGGCGGCATTGCCGGCCGTTCCCCGCATTGCACAAGCGGATACCTATCCGTCGCGGCCGGTACGCATCATCGTCGGTTTTGCGGCGGGCGGGGCGACCGACATCCAGGCGCGGCTGATGGGCCAATGGTTGTCGGACCGGCTTGGCCAGCAATTCATCGTCGAGAACCGTGGCGGCGCCAGCGGCAATATCGGGACCGAGGCGGTCGCGAAATCACCCGCCGATGGCTACACATTGTTGCAAGTCGTTACGCCCAATGTGATCAACGCCGCGCTCTATTCCAATCTCAATTTCGATTTCCTGCGCGACATCGTCCCGGTGGTCTGCGCCGCGCGGCTGGCCTACGTTGTCGTCGTGCATCCGTCGGTCCCCGTCACGACGATTCCCGAGCTCATCGCTTACGCGAAGGCCAACCCCGGCAAGATGAACTACGGATCGGCCGGCCCCGGCACGCCGCAGAACATCTCCTGCGAGCTCTTCAAGATGATGGCGGGCGTCGATCTGGTCCACGTCCCCTACCGGGGCGGCGCGCCTGCGACCACTGATCTGGTCGCCGGTCATCTGCAGGTGATTTTCAGTCCGGTCTCGGAATCGATCCAGCACATCAGGGCCGGCAAGCTCAGGCCGCTGGGTGTTACGACCACGACCCGGTTGGATGTGTTGCCGGACGTCCCGACGATCGCAGATTTCGTGCCGGGTTATGAGGCCAGCGGCTTTGCCGGCATCGGCGCGCCCAGGGGCACGCCCGCCGAGATCATCACCTTGCTCAACAAGGAGCTCAATGCCGGGCTCGCCGATGCCAATGTCAGGGCCCGGATCGAAGAGCTCGGCGGCACGGTGCTTGGCGGCACGCCCGCGGAATTCGGCACCATCCTCACCGAGGCAGTTGAGAAGTGGGCGAAGGTGATCAAGTTCGCCGGCATCAAGGTCGAGTAGGGCAAGGTCGCCGAAGATAGCCGCCCCCAACGGTGCTTGAGTAGGCCGAGTGGACACGCTACGTTTGGCTGCCGCAAATGGCAGTCGTGGATGTTTTGATCATCCGTTCTCGCGGCCCAAACCAACAACAAAAGATTTTACTTTCGAGCGACTTTCCACGTCGTGCGCGGGACTGGTTTTCGCGCAGGCACTGTCATGGTTACAGGACCGAAGGATTTTCGCCATGTTTGGTTTGATGATGCAAACGCCATTGTTGCTGTCGTCCATTTTGACACATGCGGCGCGGTCGTTTCCCGATGTTCAGATCGTCTCCCGTACACCCGACAAGCCGGATCACATCACGGATTACGTCGGCCTCCTGCGGCGCAGCTCGCAACTGGCAAACGCACTGAACGCGATCGGCATCAGGCCGGGTGATCGCGTAGCGACGCTGGCCTGGAACGGTTATCGGCATCTGGAGCTTTACTATGGCATCTCCGGAATGGGCGCCGTGTGCCACACGGTCAATCCCCGGCTGTTCGTCGAGCAGATCGTCTACATCATCAACCATGCGGAAGATCGCATCGTCTTCTTCGACCTGACCTTCGTCGATCTCGTGAAGACGTTGATGCCGATGTGCCCAAGCGTCGAAAAATGGATCGCTCTGAGCGAGGCGGGTGATGCAGGAGCCGCCGGTGTGGGAGACTTTCCTTCCTATGAGAACTCTGCTGAAAGGCCAATCCGAAAGCTTTGCGTGGCCGCAGTTCGACGAAAACACGGCCTGCGGTCTCTGCTACACGTCGGGAACGACAGGCAATCCGAAGGGCGTGCTCTATGCCCATCGCAGCGCCGTGCTGCATTCCTTTGCCGCGGCCCTTCCGGACGCTTGCCGGATTTCCCTGGACGACACGGTCGCGTTCATCTCCCCGATGTTTCATGCGATGTCCTGGGGCATGCCCTATTGCGCGCCCGCAATGGGCTCGAAGCTCGTGATGCCCGGTCAGAAAGTCGACGGCGAAAGCTTGCATCGCCTGTTCGAGGACCACGAGGTGACCTTCGCCAATGGCGTGCCGACCGTCTGGCTCGGCTATGTCCAATACCTACGAAGCGCAGGCGTGAAGCCGACGACGCTCAATCGAGTCCTGATCGGCGGGACGGCCTGCCCGCGCTCCCTGATGGAGGCATTGCAGGATGACTACGGCGTGGAGGTGCTGCATGTCTGGGGCATGACGGAAACGAGCCCCGTCGGGACGCTGTCGAAGGGGCTGCGCAAGCACAAGACCCTGTCGAGCGACGAGCGGCGCAACCGCCAGGTCAAGCAGGGACGCGCGGTCTTCGGGGTCGAAATCGGCATTCGCGATGGCAGCAACAACGAACTGCCGCACGACGGCAAGGCGTTTGGCGACCTCGTCATCCGCGGCCCCTGGATTGCGCGCGCTTATTACAAGATGCCGGAGAGCGAGCGTGACGATGGCTGGTTCTTCACCGGCGACGTCGCCACGATCGACAGCGACGGCTACATGCAGATTACGGACCGCTCGAAGGACGTCATCAAGTCAGGCGGCGAGTGGATTTCCACGATCGAACTCGAGAATTTGGCCATGGCTCATCCCGAAATCGCCGAGGCGGCGGTGATCGGCGTCCCGCACCCGAAATGGGACGAGCGGCCGCTCGTGATTGCGGTGCGCCGCAAAGGATCGAATCTCGCCGCGCGCGACTTGCTGGCCTTCTATGAAGGCAAGATCGCGAAATGGTGGATGCCGGACGACGTCCTGTTCGTCGATGAGCTCCCGCACGGAGCGACCGGGAAGCTCTTGAAGACGAAGCTGAGGGAGCTTTACGGCAACCACCGGCTCCCGACCATCGACCGCGCGAAAACGGCGTGAGGCAATTCCAAAGTCCGACGTCGGTCGAAGGCGAATAAACGATCTCCAGGGTGTGTACTCATAAACCCGGGATGTCCGCTTTCGAGGGTAAAGCGGACACGCGGCCCCAACCCCGGAATGTCTGCAATTGACCCGTTGCAGACGCCAGGATGTGCCCATCGGCGGCGTGGCCGGCTTGAGTTACGCGGCGCACAGCTCGGGAGAGGCGAGCACGGCTTCGGCCACGCTCGCCAAATAACGTGCGCAAAAGGTTCCGCGAACCGCGTGCGTGTCAGCTCAGAATGCACCTTCGCGAGCGTTGGCGTCGTGATTTTTCAGAAAACTGTCGAGGCGCGAGCGCGCCTGCGCGACAAGGTCATTACAAACCAACATAACTTGCTTTGCAAGCGCCTTTTGGCCCGTGCGATCTGACGCCGTCTCAACAGGAGGGCGCCATGAACACGACATCCGAGAACCAGGCAGCGACCAACCAGGACCACGTCTTGCCGCACCGCGTCATCCGGTGCGGGATTTTCCTCAGCCGCTCCCTCGAAGCTGTCGCGGCCTGGCGCCTACGCCGCCGACAACGTGCCCAGCTGCACGCCCTGGATGATCACACGCTGAAGGACATCGGCGTCAGCCGCTGGGAGATCGACAGCATCGTCAACTCGCCGAATCGAGATGCCTCCGGCCGCGTCTACTGAGGCAGCTTATGGCCGCCCTTAGCAGACGTCGGAGAGGTCGGGTCGTCCCAGGTCAGCCTCTGACCCGAGCGGTCATTGATATGGTGTGCACGCTTGGATAGCATGAGCCATGTTACTTCAAGCGGGGAGGACAATTGCGAGAGGGCTGATGAGTAATGACACAAAGCATCTTTGACAAAATCTCGACGCCAGCCGCCGAACTCATTGGCTGGCGCCTGATTGCCGAGAATCCTGCGCAGGGAACGATAGAAAGTGCTTATGATCCAGATAAGCGAATGCTAAACAAAGCTGGGTATGTGCAAGGCGGTTTCGTCTGCGCGATGGTGGATGACACGATGTCGCGCGCATTGGTGAGCATGACCGCAGGTCAGGTGGTGCCGACATCAATTGATCTGAACGTCAGCTTTGTTCGTCCGGTCAAGCATGGAACGGTGATCGGTCGCGGTAGGGTGGTCAATCGCGGCCGCTCGGTAGTCTTCCTCGAAGCCGAACTGTTCGACGCAGAAGGAAAACTGCTCGTGCGCGGGACCTCGTCTGCGATCGCTGTCGAGTTGGCTCCGAAAACCTAGAGCTGTTGGTGCGCCAAACCCGGCATGTCGCGGTATTTGATAGTTAGTCGAGACCAAAATGCAGGTATGTTTCGTTCCTCCCCACATTTGCCCCATGGCAGCCCAAACCTTGATGGGTAGGGGTCTGGGTAGCTTGCTTGCCCGCGCAGACGAGGTGATCGAGTAGCGGCCGATGTCCGCTGGTGACGTAAAGCGGACACGCGGCCCCAACCCCGGAATGTCTGCAATTGAACCCATTTGAGACATCAAGCCGACTTGCTTTCCTCGGAGGTTTCGTCAATATCGCCCACATGACTGACGTCGTGATCACCTTCACGAACTTGTGGTGGCGCTCCACTTAGGAGCGGCACGGCTTTGTCATTACTCCAACCGTCGCCGCCGTTCATCGGCTTGCGAGGTTGCTTTCATCAAAAGTCCGATTGAACGGCGGTTCCTAATCCGGAGAACCGCGATGCAAGATTCGTCAGCCACGCTCCCTGTTATCTTGACCGGCGACAGAACAACCGGACCGTTGCACCTGGGGCACTACGTCGGTTCGTTGAAGAACCGCGTTGCCCTCCAGACAACGCACTGGCAGTACCTGCTGCTGGCGGACACCCAGGCACTCACCGATAACGCGCACAATCCCGTTCGGGTGCGTGACAATGTCCTTGAGATCGCGACAGACTACCTGGCTGTCGGCATCGACCCGAACCAGACCACGATCTGTCTTCAATCGCATCTTCCGGCATTGGCCAATTTGACCCTGCTTTACATGAACTTTGTCACGGTGGCGCGGCTTGAGCGCAACCCAACCATCAAGGACGAAATTCAGGCGCGAGGTTTCGGCAGAGATATTCCTGCAGGCTTCCTCTGCTATCCCGTCGCCCAGGCAGCAGACATCACCGGTTTCAAAGCGACGATTGTCCCGGTTGGAGAAGATCAAGCTCCATTGATTGAGCAAGCCAATGAGGTTGTTCGCCGCATCAATCGCCAATCTGGTGTTGACGTGTTGCCGGAAGCCCACGCGCTTATTCCTCGCGTCGGACGCCTTCCCGGCATCGACGGCAAAGCCAAAATGAGCAAGTCGCAGGGCAACACTATTCAGCTATCAGCGACGGCCGATGAAATACGTGAGGCTGTCCGGCGTATGTTCACCGATCCAAACCATCTAAAGGCGTCCGATCCGGGTCGCGTCGAAGGCAACGTGGTTTTTACGTACTTGGATGCGTTCGACGAAGATCGCGTCACGGTTGAGGATTTGAAGGCACGCTATATCCGCGGCGGTTTGGGCGACAGCATTATCAAGAAACGTCTGGAGGACGTGCTGCAGGCACTTCTCGCGCCAATTCGAGACCGTCGCCGCGCGCTGGCTCGTGATCCCGGCTATGTGCTGCAAGTCGTCAAACGCGGCACCGCGCGAGCGCGTGAGATAACAGACGCCACTTTGCGCGATGTTCGCGCTGCACTTGGTCTATTCACCCTGAATTAATTGGATTGGAGGCCAAGCCAAGCTATGTCCGGATTTGGCCCATTTGAAACATGCCGACTGCACCGAGCGATGTCCGCTTTCAGGGGTAACGGAACGCCACGGAGTGATGCAGAAGCGTCGATAACATTCGCAGGACATTTTTCCCAAAGCTAGCCGATCTAGAATTTTGATCACGCCACGCGAACGGACGGCTGGAGCAGGTCGAAGCGCAGCGGCTGAAGGGCGCCGTCAAGCCAAAGCACTGACCCGTTCTTGATGTGCGCATCAAAGGTGGCTCTCAAAGTGACGAGTCAGGGCCTCGAACCAGAGGCAGCCTGACGTGAAACACTGCACCACCTTCGGCCTGATTCTCTGCCCAGATCAAACCGTCATGGGCTTGGATAATGGTTCGGGCAATGGACAAGCCGATTCCCATGCCCTGTGGCTTTGTCGTGAAAAACGGCTCAAAAACCGCCGTGATCTTGTCAGAGGGAATGCCTGGACCGGTGTCAAATACTGACACTTCGGCGAAATTGCCAGCACGCACGGTTCGGACGGTCACTTTGCGCTCGGCTTTGGGCAGCTTCGACATCGCGTCCATCGCGTTCACAATCAGGTTCAAGATGACTTGCTGAAGCTGAATTGAATCGCCCTCGACTGGCACCGACATCGGAGCGACAAAAACGCTCAGGTTAACTCCCCGAAGCCTGGCCAAGGGAGAAAGCAATTGGATGCTTTCGCTTGCAATTTCGTTCAGATCGAAATTCGTTTTCTGGTACGGCGATCTTGTGAGTATGCTGCGCAGGCGCTTCAGGACTTCGCTGGCGCGTTGATCGTCGCGCTGAATGTCGGCAACGACCTCCTTGAGTTCTTCTAAATCCGGAGTTGAGGACTTCAGCAAGACCTCGGCCGTCTCGGCATTGGTCAGTATGGCCCCAAGCGGCTGATTAAGCTCGTGTGCCATCGTGGCAGTCAGTTCGCCCGCTACCGCAAAGCGATTCGAATGAACCAGTTGTGCTGTACGGCGACCGACCTGGAGTTCGGCAAGCTGCCGGCGGCGACGCTCAATAAAGAGGGCGGAAATCAGCGCGCCCTGCAGCACGATCAGCGCGCATACGGTCGCGACTTGCCAGCTATACCTCTCCCACATCGTCTGTTCACGAAATTGAACTTCGCTTCCTGGAGGTAGATGGCTTTCACTGATGCCCCACCGCTGGAGCTGCCGCCAGTCGTACCTGGCTGGGCCATACTCAAGAGGCTGCGTCTTAATGTCTGCTGGCCTTTCACCGGCAAGAATACGGAGGGCTACGTCGGTTGTAGTCTTTGCGTTTTCCGACACCGAACTCATCGGGCCGCCGACGATATCCCCAGTGAAGAAGGAATCGTCAAATGTGAAAATCGGCGCGTTCGCTACGGCGGCAATTTCCCTCAGTGCCCGTTCACCATAATGCACCTGGCCTGCCCCGACCCGGGTCTGATTCCAATAAATTGCGCTGTCCGCCGGTAGAGAAGCCGCTCGCTTCAAAATCTCATCGAAGGACAGATCGTTGTAGAACGTCAATGTAAGACCGTCTTTCAGGGTTGCAAGTTCCCGTTGCAACTCGCCTGTCCAGAACCGGTCACTGGGAGAGTTGCCAATGACGACAGCTATCGTCTTCGTGTTCGGCAGCAGCTGCAGAATGTTGCCAAACAGGAGTAGTGAACTATGCCGGAAGGCGACGACCGTGTCGTTTTCCGTCAACGCCAGGCTCTGAACGAGGCGGGCATCGATCGTGGTGAGTATCATCGGCCGGTCGGGAAAGAGCTGGTCCCGGTGACGCTGGACGAAGGCGCCGCCAGGCGCACCAAACGCCACGATCAAATCAGGTGGGCGATGCTCGAATAGCGCCTGGAGATACAAGACGAACCGGCTTTCGGCATTCTGCTCATCGGAGGCCGCCGTGATCAGCGAGAATTCCTGGATGACGAGAGGCCACTGGGACTGACTCTCCAGTTCTTGTCTGAGCGCCCTTGAATAATCGCTCCAAGGCTTCGAGTTTTGACCGTAGGAGTGGAGCAGCAAGATTGTTTTGGGCTCGACGGCTGCGATGCCGGCCCGCGTCGAGACAAACACGGCCGTGGCTAGAAAGACCACAATCAGCCCGGCTCCGCGTCGAAAGAACTTGCTGTTCATCCGAGCGCCCCTTTCCCAGGGAAACACTATCATTTCAACGCGGCGCGGCAAAAGACCTATTATGTCCTTGAGTTTGCCACCGACGACAACGTCGTCAACAGGAATGTCCCTTATTGGGCGACATCCGTACGAACGTCATGACGTGTGATTTCGGGGCACAGCAGACCTGGTTTCGTTGGGTCGGCGCTGTCTGCAATTGCCCATCTGAGACGTTCTGCCACCTGGTTCTACGTGAGGCAACGCCGCATTTTCCGGAGCGGCATGTTAGCCCGCTATCAGATGATCCGGGAGCAGCATATGAGGCGGCGCGAATTCATCACGCTGTTCGCCTGCGTTACGTCAGCGGTTTTGGTACGAGCGCAACGAGAGAGCGCCACGAGCAGGATTACCTCCGCAGCCGTCTGCCATTGTTGCGGACTTGGGCTAGTCGTTTCGAATGTCGCCTGTTGGCCCCAAGCAGACATCGCTAAGCCATATTGAAACGCCCTTTCCTTGGGCTTCGGCTGGACGGCTCGCATCGAGATCAACCGATTTGCTGCGCTTCTACAATCCTTCGGGCCGACTGATTGCGGATTTGTCGGTGCGCTCGGTGCAATGTTGTCATTGTTCGCCACACGTCCGAGCGACTATGATGTGGACGTGATCGTGTCGTGCTGAGAAAGCAATTGGGAGACTTCGAATGACGCGTCAACCGTACGAGCTGACCGAACTCAACCGAGGATTTGTGGTCGCAATTCAACTCGAAGCCAATGCCGGCGAGGAAGAGCGGCTTGCGGAGAGCTTGGAAAGATTGATCGAGCCGACGATGTCGGAGCCTGGCGTCAAACTGCTCTTGCCCTATCGATCCCCGACCGACCCGAAATCGTTCTTTGTTTACGAACTCTATATTGACGAATTGGGATGGGCCGCCCACCAGCAGACCAGCCATTTCAAGGCTTTCGTCGACGAGATGCTTCCGCGCCTGGCTCGTCGAGAACGCATTCCTTTCGTGCCGTTTGCACGCGTTTGACGCTCGGGCCTGACTGGAGCGATTTACAAAGAGCGGATCAAGCCTACACCGCTCTGACCCCTGTCGACCGAAGGGCGAACTGGCTGCGCGCGAAGTCCATGTATCTCACAACGTGGATTGGCTGTTTAGCCGACGCCGATGTTCGCTTGTGGCCCAAAGCAGACTTCAGAACATGGAAGTGGCAAGTCGGCTTCTGACCCTTAACAGACGTGTCAAATTCATGCTGTTGGCGGACAGGTGGTGTTTGATACAGTTGTCCCTATATTCAGAATGTCAGCCTTAGCCTGCGCAGGCGTTCAAGGGAACCAAATAATGACGTCTAAGAAAAAGACTTTCCGTTTGCTCATGCCGCAGTGGCAGGGCGGTAATAATCCAATTTATTACCTAGGGGCGCAGCTCCTCTATTGGCTGGCTCCAAAAGGAGACGCTGAATTTGCGGAGGTGCCCGTTGCAACGCCGGACGGTTCGCAACTGCCATTGGAAGGCGGCGTGCTTGGCAAGAGCGCCATCCTCAAACAAAATGAAGCGGCGTTGTCCATTATTCGTCAGTCGGCTCCGGATAGGATAGTTACGTTTGGTGGCGATTGCTCGGTATCGCTCGCACCATTCTCGTACCTGTCTTCGCGATACGTTGGTGACGTCGCGGTCTTGTGGGTTGACGCCCATTTCGATCTCACTACCTCTGATGTTTCAACTTACGCCCACGGATATCCGATGCTTAACCTACTCGGCCGTGGTGACGAGGAGTTCGCGCTTTTGCAAAGAATCCAATCCCCACACAGCGACTTGCTTACGTCGGCATCGATAAGAACACTATCTCAGAGCGCAGCAGGCGCGCTGTCGAGGAATTAAAGCCGAAAGTGTTTGACCCTCGTGAACTGTCTGAAAGCTTCTCTGAGGTCACGTCTTGGCCAAAGGCAACCGGAGCATCCAAGCTGCTGGTTCATTTCGATCTTGACGTATTAGACCCCGTGAAGTTTCGAGAACAGTTATTTAACAATCCCGCAGGCTTGGCCGATCAATTTGAAAACTCTCCAACAGGAAAAATGGATTTTGAAACGGTTGTCGATCTTCTCAATAAGTGCGCCGGAGTTGTCGACATGTTGCTCGGCTTCTTCTCTTCTGCGCAGTGCGTGCCGGTAGCCGATCGCGTCGAGCAACTGAAGAAGTTCATGTGGATCACCACTTGCATTTCCTCGGCGGTGCTCGAAGGCAAGAACTACAAATACGTGTTCCGCCCGCAGCCGAGCGGTGACCAGTTCGGCAAGATGACGATGGATTTCATCGCCCAGAACGCGAAGTCAAAATTCGGAAAGGATCCGAAAGACCTGCGCGTCGCGATCATCCACGAAGATGGCGCCTATGGCGTGGACGTCTCAAAGGGTAATGTGGCAGGCGCTCAAAAGGCCGGCTTCAACGTTGTCATGAAGGAAGGTTACTCGGCGACCGCGCCCGATCTTTCCGCTCTGGTCACCAAGCTAAAGCGCGCCCGCCCGGATGTGATCTTCCACACGGGATACAATCCCGACATCACGTTGCTACTGCGGCAGGCCCGCGAACAGGGGCTGAAATTCGGCGCTCTGGTGGGTCACGGCGCAGGCTACGGCGTCTACGAGAAGCTGAAGGAAGGTCTTGGCACTGATGTGAACTACATCTTCGACACCGATCCGATCTCGATCTGGCTGACCAACCCGGAAATCCTTGATCCCAAGCTGCCGCCGCTCATCAAGATGATCGGCGAGGAGTTCGACAAGGTGAAGCCGGGCGTGGCCATCCGCTCCGCTCACGTTGGCATGGCGGCCTCGAACACCTACGTTTTCCTCGTGAAGTGTTACCCCGCGCCATCAAGCAATATGGCGGCGTAGACCCCGATGCCTTGCGCAAGGCGGCGCTGCAGGTGGACCTTCCCGACGGCGGCACGATGCTCGGCTTTGGCGTCAAATTCCCTGGCGACGCCTCGTCGACACCGGGCCAGAACGCAGCGCTCGTTCCCGGTCATCATCCAGTATGTCGATGACAAGTCGTATGTGGTGTGGCCGAAGAGCCTGGCCCAGCGCGACGCCGTGTTGCCGTTGCCGAAGGGTACAACCTACAGCTACCAGTAACGCGGAGGAGGAGCGGTGCTGGAGGGGTCCTGCACCTCAAGAAGGTCCCAGAACGACAACGTGCTCTGCATCGTCGTCGACCTCGATACGCGCCGCCTGCTCGACCCGGCGAATGGCCTCTGAAGGCCGTCTTTTCGACGAGCCGACGGTAGTTTTTCACGCCAGCGATCGCCAAATGGGCCATCTTCGCGCCGGTCTTCGTTCCGGTATTCGCTCGCGCTAACGGTGCCCGCGACACTCCTCGCTCGCGCCGACGAGGTGATCGAAAGATCAGCGCGATGTCCGTTCGTGGCCCATAGCTGACCTCGGTCGCGGTCGCCGCAATGTCTGCTTTCAGGGCTGGACCGGACCAAGATCGGCCAGCCACCTTGTCCGCACGTGACCCAAAGTGGATTTGCGACGCGCCCGCGCTCGAAGGATGAGGATCGCAAGCACACCGGGGCACTAACCGATTGCCGCGACCGCCTCGATCTCAATGAGCCAGCCCGGCCGCATCAGACGGCTGACGGCAACAAAGGTGCTGGCCGGCGGCTTGGCAACGTTCAGATATCGATCACGTATCGGGCGCATTTTCGGCACATCGGCCTGATTGACCTCTGCGGCGAGGTAGTAATTCAGCTTGACGATATCGGCCATCACGCCGCCAGCGGCTTCGACTGCAATCTTGAGATTTGCGAAGACTTGCTCGACCTGTGCCTCGAAATTCCCCTCGCCAATAATTTTGCCGGACGCGTCGCTTGGGACCTGGCCGGAAATGTAAACGATCGTTCCGCGATTGACCTTGGCTACGTGCGAATATACGGCTGGCCCCGGTGCGATCAGGGGCTTCGGGTTAAGGAATTCCTTCGACGGCTCCGACATTGATCATCTCCCTGGGCAGTACCGGCCTGTGTCACACCCTTCGGGATATCTCAGATCGCCAACGAAATCCTTCCCCGTGGATTTCATCCTGTCACAACCGTGTGACGACCCCGGCCGCCACACGAAATATCTGCTTTGGGCCTCAAACTCCGCAAGCGAGCTGCCGGACTATCCAGGTGCGGACTTCGACCTGCGGCCGATATCGACGAGGGTAGATTTCTGCTGTTGGCCATGTGCGAAGTCCGGGCGGGCTCTGAGATGGTCCGCTTATCGGGGTAGAGCGGAAGTGACTGGCCGGCCTCCCAAATGGCGCTGTTGACCCATCTGCGACATTGGCCGCGCCCAATGGCAGTGCTCTTGGTGCTGTTTTAGACGCTATCAAGGTACCCATTTTAATCGGTAAGATGAAACTCCTAAGCTTGGGGTCGGGCATGAAGCGGCGCGAGTTGATTACGCTTGTCGGCCTAGTACTAGCTGGCGTGCCGCTTGCGGCGCAGGCGGAGCCGATCCGTCATCTCGGCGTGCTCATGAGTACAAAGCAGGATGATCCGGTGGCGCAAAGCCGCGTTGCGGCCTTTCGTGAGCGGCTGAAGCAGCTCGGATGGAGTGAGGGACGCAATCTCGTGATCGAATGGCGCTGGAGCGGCGGCGACATCGAGCGCACGCGTGAATATGCGGAAGAACTGGTGCGTCTCGCGCCGGACGTGCTGCTTTCCACCGGAACGCCGGCCACCGCGGCGCTGAAGAATGCGACGTCCACCATTCCGATCGTTTTTGCCGTCGTGAACGATCCCGTCGCTCAGGGTTTTATCCCGAGCATGGCGCATCCCGGCGGCAACATCACCGGCTTTTCCTTTCTGGAATACTCGATGGTTGGCAAGTCGCTGGAGATGTTGAAGCAGATCGCGCCGAAGACATCGCGTGTTGCCCTGATGTTCAACCCGGACACCTATCCCTATTACGAGATCCACCTGAAATCGTTTGAAACCGTTGCGAGACAGCTTGGGCTGGACTTGCGGGCGGCGCCCGCGCGGAGCCCAACCGAGATCGACGAGGTCATTGCCCGCCTTGGGAAGGAGGGCGGCAGCGCGCTGCTGATCACGCCCGACCCGTTCATGCTGGTGCACCGCGCTGCCGTGATCCACGCCACCGCGCAGCATCGCGTGCCCGCGAGCTATTCCTACCGGCAGAATGTGGAGGAGGGTGGGTTGATGTCCTACGGTGCAGACGCCGCGGATATCTTCTTCCGCTCGGCGTCCTATATCGATCGTATCCTGAAAGGCGCCGCGCCCGGCAACCTGCCCGCGCAGGCTCCGGTCAAATTCGAGATCGCCTTTAATGTCAAAACGGCAAAGGCGGTGGGTCTGGAAATCCCACCTAGCCTGCTGGCACTCGCCGACGAGGTGCTCGAATAGGACGCAATTGCTTCGATGACGAGTTCGGAATTGGCCCTTCGCAACGGTTTGCGGGGCCGACAGAAAGTCAGGTGTCGGCGGTCAACCGGACCATTGATCTGGATCAAAAGCGCTTATCGTCCGCAGCCACAACTAGCTGACGTTTGACAATGGGCTTCGTTGTTGGCGAGGAGGCTGAAATGCCCTGGACCAGAGTCCATGCATTCTCCGAAATCGTTTCCATGGCAGGAAGGGGCTGACAACTTCTGCAATTGGCCCCTCGCGTCGTTTCGAGGGCGTGCGACAATCAGGTCCCAAATTCGAAGGAAATGCGGGCTGAGGTAGACGATTTCGTGAGGGGTTGAGAGCAATGACTCCGCTTGCAGTTTCGTTGATTGCACTTGCGGTGATCTTGGCAGGCGCGCTCTTCGGCGCGTTTCTGCGCAAGACCCTGCCGGACCATCATCTGGCGGAAGACACGAGGGATTACGTACGGCTTGGGACCGGGCTCATCGCGACAATCGCCGCGCTCGTGCTTGGTCTGCTGATTGCTTCGGCGAATAGCTCGTACGATACCGAGAGCAGCCAAGTACGGCATTTGACTGCCGACCTCGTACTGCTCGATCAGCTCCTGGACCAATACGGGCCGGAGACCCGCGATGCCCGCGACCTTCTGCGGCGTGCGGTCGAGCCCCTGGCCGAGAGGATTTGGCGCGAGGACAGCTCGGCGTCCGCCAAGGGAACGCCCTTCCGGGCGACCGCCGTGGCCGAGGAGGCTTTTGGAAAAATTCAGGGGTTGTCGCCAAAAACTGAGACGCAGCGCTCACTCAAGGATCGGGCAATACAGGTCGCTACCGATGTGGCGCAAACGCGCTTGCTCCTATTTGAGCACGCTGACAACTCGATCCCCATGCCCTTTCTGGCGGTGCTGGTTTTCTGGCTTGCCGTTATCTTCATGAGCTTCAGCCTGTTCTCGCGGCTCACTCCGATAAACATTGCGGCAATGTTATTGTTTTCGATTTCCGCTTCCGCAGCGCTTTTCCTGATCCTGGAGTTGAGCCAGCCGTTTGTCGGGCTGATGCAGATTTCCAGCACTCCACTGCGCAACGCCCTTGCGCCGCTTGGATGATCC
Source organism: uncultured Alphaproteobacteria bacterium (assembly GCA_963696255.1). Classification (GTDB taxonomy): domain Bacteria; phylum Pseudomonadota; class Alphaproteobacteria; order Rhizobiales; family Xanthobacteraceae; genus Bradyrhizobium. The sequence continues at coordinate 1,854,338 of CAVOJN010000006.1, read as the reverse complement.
CAGCTATCCCACCCAGGCTCCAATGTCCGGGTCTGGCCCTTAGCAGATGAGGTGGATGGCTCCCGCTCACGGCATCTAGGTGCCAAGGTGTGAATACCATCAGGCATTCACGAGCAAAAATGGGAGCCATCCGTCATGGAGATTACCACGATCGGCCTCGACCTGGCCAAAAGTGTTTTTCAGGTTCACGGCGTTGATGTGACCGGTCGGGTCGTTGTCCGCAAGTCGCTTCGGCGAGCGCAGATGCTGCCATTCTTTACCAGGTTGCCTGCCTGCCTGGTCGGCATGGAGGCGTGCGGCACCTCGCATTACTGGGCACGCGAGTTGATCAAACTCGGCCATCAGGTGCGCCTGATGCCGCCGGCTTACGTCAAGCCATATGTCAAGCGAGGCAAGACCGACGCTGCCGATGCGGAAGCGGTTTGCGAGGCGGTGGCGCGGCCAACGATGCGGTTCGTGCCCGTCAAGTCGCCCGAACAGCAGGCGGCGCTGTCGATGCATCGGGCACGCGATTTGCTGGTCAAACAGCGCACACAGTTGGTCAACATGATTCGCGGTCTGCTCGCCGAGTTTGGCATCGACATCCCCAAGGGGCTCGAGCGGGCGCTGCTGATGGCACGACGGATCGTCAATGGCGAAGCACCGGATGTGCCGATGGAAGCTGCCAAGATCGTTGGTACATTATCGCAGCAGGTGCTCGACATCCACGTTCGGCTTCGCGAGGTCGATCGCGATCTTCTTGTCTGGCAACGTGGCAACGATGTCTCGCGTCGCCTCGTGACTATTCCCGGCATTGGGCCGATTGGCGCGACGGCACTTGCCGCATCGATCACCGACCCACATCAGTTCCGCTCGGGTCGGCAGTTCGCCGCCTGGTTGGGATTGACGCCGCTTCAGAAGTCGAGCGGCGGCAAAGAGCGGCTCGGTCGCATCAGCAAAATGGGAGACAAATACCTGCGCAAGCTGCTCATTGTCGGCATGACCTCACTGGTGCGACGGGCAAAGTACAATCCGAAGACAGTCGATCCTCGGCTGGCCGCTCTGCTCGCACGCAAACCTGTGCGGGTCGCGACCGTCGCGATGGCGAACAGAACAGCACGGATTGTCTGGGCGGTTATGGTACGTGAGGAGACCTATCGTGCCGACCACCAGCCAGCATTGGCGACATAAATCGACGATCCCAGGACTTAGCTGAAGAGGAGATCAGCTTCACAGGGTTGCGAGAGCGATGCGATATGATGGCAAACCGGTCAGACCGGGAACAGGGACAACCCACTACATGTCCAAGGCGTCAGAGCCTGATTAGCAGAATGGGACCGTGTTCGCGGACTCCATCAGGGCCAGCAGTCCTCAACCGACTGCGTCAACAGGCCGGACAGAAGACTGCACCCGACCAAAGCCAACGTATCAATTTTCTCCTTGCAACGCGGGAGCCATCCACAGAGGACATGTCTGAGCCCGCCGCGAATGTCGGCTTTTTGAACCCTTGGCAGACAGCACTCAGGCCGCGCGAGCTTAGCCCAAGGCGGGGTTTGTGACGGGCGTTTGTGACCGATACTGGGCGCCCGGATGTTGTCAGACTCGATCCGGTGCGCTCAACGATCCGACCGCTCGACGACGACCTCGCTGAACTGGATCACCGGCGCGATGTCGGTGTAGTTGGCGATGTCGCCCCGGATCTCGGCGCGGTGCTTCTGTGAGGCGGCCTGGTAGCCCTCGAGCGAATCACAGATGAACGAGCACATCGCCACGAAGGCGGGCGGTGCACCGGGCGCTCCGCCGGCCAGGCCTTTTTCGACGGTGTAGTAGGAGCAGGCACTGCCCAGCCTGGCCTTCACCATCGGCATGTGCCGATCGCGGTAGTAGGTGTGGTCGAAGCGCGCGCCTTCGGTGTACGGGTACATCACGGTGACCTTGATCATGCGGTTCTCCTTGCCATTATGCGAGTTTTTCGCGGAGGCTCGCGTGATGGCCTTTAGCGGACCTAAGTCGATGCCCGCCGGAAGGTCCGCTTTTGATCACACTCACTCCTGCTTCGAGATTGGCGCGCGGCGCGCGACCACACCAAGCATACTGCGACCAGCTACTTCTGCAACCGGCCCAAAGCCGACCCTGCCAGCAATCCGTACCCCGTATGGTCAGGGGCCGAATACGTCGCCCAACAACTCGGTCATCGCCCGCCACGATAACTTGTCGGCGCGGGCGTCATAGGCGTGATCTGGGTCTTCCACTCCGACAAGTTCGGCTTGAGTAAAGGCGTGCAGCGCGCCAGCGTAGACCTCTAGCGTCCAGTCGACGTTAGCTCGGCTCATCTGGCTTACAAACTCCGTAACCTGCGCAGACGGCACGACCGGATCAGCGCCGCCATGGCAAACGAGCACGCGAGCCTTGATAAGTCCGGCATCCTGCGGCCGCGGGTTGGCCAGTCCTCCGTGAAAACTCACGATAGCGGCTAATTCTGCACCGCTGCGCCCGAGTTCAAGCGCCGTCGTCCCGCCGAAGCAATACCCGACCGCGGCAAGTCGCGTGGCATCGACCGCCGTCTGTCTTGCGAGCGCCTTGAGTGCCGCATGACCTCGCTGACGCCAGCCCTCAACGTCGGCGCGTAGCAACGTCATCAGTTCGTGCGCTCTTGAAATGTCAGGAGTAAACATCCCTTGACCGTAGAGGTCAGCAACGAGAACGACGTATCCGCAATCGGCAATGCGTCGAGCGCAGCGCCTAGCAGTGTCGCTGACGCCGCGTGCATCGGGAAACAAGACGACACCTGGTCGAGAACCAGTCAGGGGCTGGTGCACAAGAAGGCCGCGGCAGGTGAGATCGCCATCCGCATAATGGATAGAGCTTTCTTCGAGAATCATGTGACCATCGTTTCATGGGCAGAAGGGAAGACTTTTACACCGTCAGCTTGCCTCTCGGCATGTCTGAAATTGGCCCATAGCTGACTACGGTCGGCATACGCTCTCAAGTCCGCTTTCGGGCCTTGAGCGGACCAAGAGTGGGCAATGGGCGGATGGTAGCCTTTGAACCGTAGCGGACGGCGCAAGCGAGTAGCTTTTGTGAGCGAGCGTGACTCGCTCGCATCACGTTGTGAAGCTTGAACGCTGCTAGCAGCCACTTCAATTCGTCGTGGTCTTGCCGCCGCGCATGGACACGAGCTTTTCCTCACGAAATCGGAGAATGAGCCATGCGGTCTCATCGAAACCGTCTGCGAGCTTTCCGTCGTGAGAATACACCATCTGAGCAGCTTCCGACTTCGACGGCGGTCCCAGCGCCGTGACTACCTCCAAACGCGACATACCTAAATGCAGCTTGCCGTCGAAGACGAGGGGCGCGAACTTTTCCGGGATGATGGCGCAATCGGTCGAGGTCTCGGTGTCTTTCTCGGTGAGCTCTTCAACGATCTCTGTGACGAGATGGTCCGGGCCGCCCATCTCTCCGCTGGACACGACCCATAATCGATGCTGCGCGCGCCTATAACACAGCCAATAGATGCTACCTGCAGCGTCGCCCTGGTGTTGGATGGTCCCTTCGCCCACGGCTTCGCGGACCGCGCCGAGCAGCGTCTCCTCGAAGCGGCCGGCGAATGCGCCTAGCGAAAAGCGGGTCGCCAATCTCTTCACGACCGTCGGCGGCACGCGCTCGAACGCATGTTCGTCGACTGGCGGCGGCGGTGTCTGCGCGGAGCAGTCGTGCGCGGGGATCGCGAAAAGGAGAAGCAGCAAGAAGAGCGTCTTTCGACCATCAACTCCGAATTGCCTTACATTGGAGATTGAGCGCTTCTGCAATAGCTCCTTTCCTTTAGCAAGGATGGCGTCAACATCGAGGTCTTTGACGCGGCCAGCCGCTCTGTCCGCCAGTCCTTTATATATTTCTCGCCTCAGCAGGTCGCGCTCAGGCGTCGAGAGTGCGGGCGTCAGTTTCTGGGTATCGGACACGTCAGTCTATCTCCTGCGATGAGGAAAGGCACAACATATCATGGCTGACGTGTGGAGGAGCCTCCTCACTGAGGTTTGAGTTTGAGCCTGAGCCGACACAGGCCGGCCGAAATCCGCAATGCTCGTTGCTCATTCCCGTTTCATATTGGCTGCCAAAACCACCCCACTCCACTTCTTGACCTCGTCGGAGATCAGTTTGGCAAAGTCGGCGGGCGACCCGCCAAGAGGCGCGCCGCCCAGATTGACAAGCTGCGCTTGGAGTTTTGGATCAGCGATGCTGAGGTTGACTTCCTTGTTGAGTATTTCAATGACTTCTGTCGGCGTGCGCTTTGGACCGCAAATGCCGTACCATGCACTTGCCTCGTATCCGGGCAAGGTTTCGCCCAGAGCTGGCACGTCCGGCAATATTGGCGAGCGCGTCTCCGTCGTTACCGCAAGAGCGCGGAAATTGCCGGCCTTGACATATTCGAGCGATGAGAGCAGCGGGCCAAAATAGACCTGCGCTTCGCCGGTCAGAAGAGCAGGAAATACCTGCGCGCCTCGATATGGCACGTGAAAGAGATCGACTCCGGCCATCGTCTTGAACATTTCGCCAGCCGCGTGGGGCAGACCTCCGGTCCCGGCCGACGCCATATTGACCTTGCCGGGATTGGCCTTCGCGTAGGAGATGAACTCCGCGACCGTCTTGGCGGGAACTGACGGGTGGACCTCCATGACGAGGGGCACACGAACGATAGCCGCGATCGGCGCGATATCGCGGATGAAGTCGAAGTTAAGTTTGAGCATGGTCGCGTTTATCGCATTTGACGCGGTAGCCAACAGCAGCGTGTAGCCGTCCGGGGATGCCCGCACGACCGCCTCAGTTGCGATGCTGCCGGTAGCGCCACTGCGGTTCTCGACGATAAATGACTGCCCAAGGCGCTCCGACAGCGATTGACCGATCAATCGAGCGACGATGTCAACGGCACCGCCGGCACCAAAGCCTTCGAGCAGGTGCACCTGCCGCGTCGGGTAGCTTCGCGCGCTAGCGAATCGGGATAACGCCGGAAGAATGGCAGCAGCCACTGCCAGACACACGAATTGACGGCGTGGAACTATCATTGCGACCTCCCCAAACTGCAGGGATGCGCAGCCCTTGGTGGAGCCCACACAGACTTTCGGTTTAATTTCGATGCGCGCCTGCCGACGGCACGAGCGCTGCGGCTTAAGACAAAAAGGGACTTCGGCACGTCCCGCTCGGCAGCTCGTAGCAAGGTTACATCAGTTGCACGACTGGCGAAAGGCATAAATTCTGAGCCGCCTGAGTCAGCATCTGGTCCCAAAGCGGACGCCTTAAGGCTCGGTCGGCGATGTTTGCAAATGACCCGAAGCCGTCATAGGCAGGGCCCTCATCAGGCGCTTCCGCGAGTTCGGAGTTGTTCCAGGCCAGACGTTTTGTTTGGCGGCGAACGGTCACGGGCAACTGAGTCTGACTTGCGACAAATCGCTCCATGTGAGGCAGGCCACACGCGAACAAGGTGAATCCGTGCGACTCTCTAGCAACAGGCGCAGCCTGCGCCGCGCCATCCGACCCGAGATCGACCATTGCACGCAGTTGGCATGGTTCAATCGCTTCTGCCGGTCAGAATGATCTCGTGATTTCGTTGGAATAAGTCGGTGGCTCGGTTCATCTCATAGGAACAGGCGAGCACCTCCGGGCACCGTTCCGAGGCTCGCCGGCTTTGAGGAGATCGCCATGACCATTCATCAATCACATCGCGTTGTTCTCGCCCTTGTGACGTTGTTTGTCACGAGCATGACGATTGGAGCGCCCATTCCTCTTGCGGCCAGCCCACTACATCGGCCGATCGCCAACCACGTCGCTCGGCCGGACGCGCGATTCAACGGAATGCATCGGGCGATTGCGCCGCATTTCCCGGCGGCTCGATCTGGGGACCATGGCGACGATCCCCTCGCGTCCCTGCATTTTGAATGACGTCATTGCCGACTTTCGAACGATCAGTTCAGACAGAGTAGTCGGCGCGGACGGCGGGTATCGGCCGCCATTGGACGTCGCATCGGAGACTGGCTTCAAGTTATGTCTCAATGCCGGCCGTGAAGTGATATGCTGCCCCTATTGCACGCAACTCAATCCTACTAATCGCCGACGAGGTGATCGAATAGCGACGACAGTTGCTGCAGTGCACGAGTCTCCTAATGGCGCCCTTAGCGGACGTTCACTTGAGCACCGTCGATGTCTGCTTTTGAGGGCACTGCGGAACCTCGCCATCCCGGACGATGCTCGATTTATGAGTACACGCTCTAGCACTACTTTGGCAGATTGTTGGATTTGGGCTTTTTATTAGAATTCCCGAATCGATTTTTCAATGATTCATAGGTGGTCGGCTCTTGGAGGGCTGACCATGGCGGAATGGGAAGACGAGCTCGAACGCTGGCTGAAGCCGTTCCTGGATCGGTTGGGTCATAAGACGCGGCAGCGGATGTGTCCTCTGTATGTTGCGGGATTGATCGGTCCTGGTGATCGCAAGAGCGTTCAGCCGATGGCGGAGCGCCTTGCCACGGGCAACTACGACCAGCTGCACCATTTCATTGCGGACGGTGTCTGGGACGCGACGCCGCTGGAGACAGAGCTGCTCAATCAGGCGAACAGACTTGTCGGCGGCAAGGATGCGGTGCTGGTTATTGATGACACCTCACTGCCGAAGAAGGGCGAACGCTCGGTTGGTGTCGCGGCTCAATACGCGTCGGCTCTCGGTAAAACGGCAAATTGCCAAACGCTGGTGTCGCTGACACTTGCGCGCGGCGAAGTGCCAGTGATGGTCGCGTTACGTCTCTTTTTGCCTGACAGTTGGGCAAGCGACGTGTCTCGTTTGAAGCGCGCTCGCGTGCCAGTCGAACACCGAACGGCACGGTCCAAGCCGGAAATTGCTTTGGCCGAGATTGACCGCGCGATGGCAGCCAACGTGCGCTTTGGATGTGTGCTGGCGGATGCAGGATACGGACTTAGCGCACCATTTCGACAAGGGCTAACAGAGCGCGGGCTGGACTGGGCTGTCGGCATCCCTCGGCACCTGAAGGTGTATCCGGTCGATGTACAGCTCATTTGGCCGATTACCAAAGTCCGCGGGAAACCACGAAAGCACCACGTGCCCGATATCTTATCGATTGCGGCAGAACAAATGCTGGCCAGCGCCAAATGGAAAGCCGTGAGTTGGCGCAGCGGAACGAAAGGTCGGCTGAAAGCCCGGTTTGCTGCTCTCCGTGTCCGCACCGCCGACGGCCCTCCTCAGCGGATTTGGGATAAGGGTCAGCAGCATCTCCCGGGCGACGAAGCTTGGCTCATTGGCGAGCAACGTGCCTCAGGGGAGAAGAAATACTATCTCGCCAATCTCCCTGCGGCGACGGATCTGCGCACACTAGCCGCCACCATTAAGGCAAGATGGATTTGTGAGCAGGCGCATCAGCAGTTGAAGGAGGAGCTTGGACTTGATCACTTCGAGGGGCGATCATGGCAGGGTCTTCATCGCCACGCCCTGATGACAATGATTGCCTACGCCTTCCTGCAACATCGTCGCCTCGCACACGCGGGGCGGAAAAAGAAGAATCAACGGACCTCCGCCTCAGCCAACCATGCCCGCCGTACGTCACGCCATCGTCGATCTCATCCTTCGGCCGCCGTCTCAACGGTGTCCATACTGCCGAAAAAAAATCCTTAAAAAACACTGGCGCAAATAGATTCTGCCAAAGTAGTGCTAGTTCACCGCGCGCGTTTTTCCCTGCCAATAGGGATCGCGAAGACTGCGTTTGAGAATTTTGCCGGCGCCTGATTTGGGGAGCGGCTCGCTGCGGATCACGACCGAACGCGGCACCTTGTAGCCGCCGATGTGCTCCCTGCATGTGGCGACGATTTCGTCGGCCGTGACGGAGAGGTTCGGCTTGGTGACCACCTCGGCATGAACCACTTCTCCGTAGGCCGTGTGGGGAATCCCGAACACCGCGACCTCGAGGACGGCAGGATGGCGAAATACGGCGTTCTCGACTTCGGTCGTGTAGATGTTCTCGCCGCCTGAAATGATCATGTCCTTGGCGCGGTCGACGACGAACAGGTAGCCTTCTTCGTCCGCCCAGGCCACGTCGCCGCTCTTGTACCAGCCGTCTTCGACAAGGGCATTCGCGGTCTCCTCCGGCCGCTTCCAATAGCCCAACATGATGTTCGGTCCCCGTACATACACCTCACCGACCTCGCGCGGCTTGCAGACCGAACCGTCATGATTCCGAACCTCGACCTCGACGCCGACGACCGGCTGTCCGCAGCTGGCAAGGCGGCTACTGGCCGGTTCGATTCCGCGGGCGCCATCGCGGTTGTCGGTTCGCTGCATGGACGTCACCAGCGGCGACGCTTCGGTCATGCCATAGAGCTGGACGAAGTCGCACGGCAACTCATTGCAGGCCCGAACCAGCAGTTCGACCGGCATCGGTGACGCGCCGTACATGAGCAGGCGCCACGCAGAAAAATCCCGCGCCGACGTGGCCGGGTGATTGAGCAGCATGTTGATCATCGTCGGCACGATGAGAGCCACGGTGACTTTTTCGGCTTCCATGACCTTGCCGAACAACTCCGGCTCGTATCCGGGGATGCAGACATGGGCGCCGCCCACGAATGTGAGCGCGAAGGTCGTTGCGGCGTCGGCGGCGTGAAACATCGGAGCCGCATGGATGAGGCGGTCCGTCGGCCCCAGCGGGTTGGCAAGGAGCATGTGCTTGGCATTGGCCAGCAGATTGCCATGGCTCTGCATCACGCCCTTGGGCCGGCCCGTGGTGCCGCCGGTGTAGGAAATGGCCGCAAGCGTATCTGGGCCGATCGCGCGGAGTTCGGTGTGGTCCTCATCGAGGGGCGTTGCCGCGCACAGATCATCCCAGTGGACCCATCCGCCCGGTGCAGACTTCATTCCGGAATAGACCAGGTACTCAAGGGAAGGACAGCGTTGCCTGAGCTGAAGGGCCACCTCCAGATATGCGTCGTCGGCCACGATGGCCCGGGCCGCGCAATCCTTGACGATGAACTCCAGTTCAGCGACCGCGAGCCGGTAGTTCAGATCGTTGAGCACCATTCCCGCCGGGGGAATCCCCACCCAGCACTCCAGGTGCCGAAAGGTGTTCTGGCCGATCGATGCGATGACATCACCGCTGCGCAGGCCAAGGCTGCGCAGACCGGCGGCGACGCCGCGCACCCTGCGGCTCCATTGCGCATAAGTGAGCCGCGTTTCGCCATCCACGATCGCTTCAGCATTCGGACGCGTCGCCACGGCACGCGCCATCGGCCACGACAGGGTCCCTTGATCAGCCATTGCCCCTCCCACAAGCTTCAGCACGCCAAGGCCAATATGCTGCAAGGCTAACACCTTGCGATCCCGTGGCAATGAAAGAAGGCCAGTGACTCCATGCCGGCAGCGGGGCGGGAAGCAACCTGACCGTAGCGAAGGTAATCCGCTCCGGCTTTGAAAGGTCTATTCGATCACCTGGTCGGCAAGCCCGAGCAGGGTCGGCGGGATTGCAAGGCCCAGCTCCCTTGCCGTCTTGAGATTGATGACCGTCTCGAATTTTGCCGGTTGCATCACGGGCAAGTCCGTAGGTTTTTCGCCCTTCAGGATGCGGCCGACATAGATGGCGGCCTGTCTCCAGGTGTCGGTCTTGTTGGGACCGTAGGAGATAAGGCCACCGGCCGCGACCTCGTCACCGCCATTGTAAATTCCAGGTATCTTGTAGCGGCGAGATAATGCGGCAACGCGGTCGCGGGCGAAGAAGCCGAAGAAGGGATCGGTGCTGACAACGAAGGCGTCCAGTTTCGACTGGCTCATGGTCACGAACGCAGCGTCGAGCTCGGCCCCGTTTGTCGTGGGGATGACGTGCAGGTGTTCGCCAAGCTTCCCTGCGGCTTCCTTTGCCTCGCCGGCCTGTCGTTCCGCAAGCGTTCCGTTTGGGTTGACCAGGAGCGCGACGTCTTTCGCGTTCGGTACGATCTGCTGAAGAAGCTCCATGCGCTTCGCGATCAGGGCGGCGCCGATAAAGGTCGCTCCGGTAACATTTCCTTCAGGCCTGTTGAGCCTCTCGACCAGTCCATCTGCGACCGGATCACCGCCGTAAGCGAACACGATCGGGATGCTTGACGTGGCGGCCTTTGCGGCGCGCGCCGGAACCGGCGAACTCGTCCAAAATCACGGCCACCTTCGTTTTCACCAGATCAGCCGCCAGCGCCGGCAGCCTGTCGAAATGCCCCTCGGCCGAGCGCGTGATGATGGTGAGGTTGCGGCCCTCGGCGTAGCCGGCCTCGCCAAGGCCGTCGCGGACGCCATTTGCTGCCCAGTCCGCCATGTCGATGGCGGTCAGAAGTCCGATCACCGGAGCCGGCTGCTGCGCCCGTGCGACACGCGACCACGCCGCAGATGAAGCCAGTAGTGCAATGAACTCTCGCCGCTTCATGTCTGGCCCTCGCTTGCCTGCAATGTTCAGTCTCACATTGTTTGTGATGACCGTCACTGATTTCCCGTCAGGGAGACAATTAGACCAACGCTTGCCAGTCACCGACTGGCGTCAAACACATGATCGGATCAACGATCGACCGGGGCTTACCAGAAAAAATGACGATCACCACGGAAAATAAGGCCGCCATCCTGATCCACGGGCGGCGCGGGATAGCCTCATGCCTGATCGGGGCAGTCGCCATTATCTACACCTCGCTGCTGGGCTGGATTGTCATGAGCGGCACCCAGCCGCCAAGGTCTATCATGACCGCCTTGTGGGTGTTTTCCTGCGTCATGCTGTGCGCGAACCTGATTGGAATTGCCGTGGGCTTTTCGGGCGCCAGGGATCGCTCGTCGAGAAAGCTCTACCCGCTGATCGGCCTTGCCCTAAACCTCGTCATCCTGATGACTTTCGTGGGGCTGGCTCTGGTCTGACTGTCGCGAATGCGAGTGGACATCGGCGGCTTATTTGGCCCCGTTGACGGGCGCAATCGCCCGACAGGCCTCGAACCGGGCGAGGGGATCGTGGCCGCCGCTCCAGCGCGCAAGCTCACGCCGCGCCACCGCCTCGATATTCTGGGGCGAGTAATTGCCGTTGAGGCCGCCACGGGTGCCGCCCAGCACCAGGAGCGAGACCGGGCCGCCGCTGTCGATGTCGAGCTTCCACGTCGCCTTCATGTTGAGCAGGGGCTCGCCGAAATTTCCGAGCAGCATCGCGTTCAGCGCGATCGAGCCTTCGCCGAGCTTGGTCGCGGGCCCGGCGTCGCCAACGACGGCATACACCACCCTGTCCTTGTGCCGCACGATGGCGACGTCGCCGATCTGCACCTGGCCGAAGCCTCCCTTGGGCAGCACGACAAAAGGCACGACCTCGGCGTCGAGATACCGGTTCGGCGCACAGCCATCGGCGCGCGGCCTAGTGTTCGCTTCCAGCGTCGTCGAAGAGATGAAGTAGCCGTTGCGCGCGCCATCCGAAGCCTGGTAGCGGCAGGGATAGCCCTCAGTATCCCGGGGAATGATGTTGTCCTTGAAGAAGGCCGTCAGCCCGCGCTCGCGCCAGTGGAAGAAGTAGAACTCCTTCGGCACGTCGGGAACGACATCGGCGAGCACGATCGGCTTCAGCGATCTGTTGCGGATCTTCGGCCACATCGACAGCCAGCTCGAGACGAATGCATCCTTGCTGAGCTTTTCGGTGCCGCCGAACACATGGGCGCCGCCGCTTGAAAACCGGTCGAGCGCGCAAATCCCGCTGAGGCCCGGCTTTCCGTCCGGATCGGTGATCCGCTCGCAAACGCCGCTGCCGAGCGGATCCTCGGGATGGTAGGCGCGCCCCGAACCGTCGGCGTCGACGGCGATGCGCGACAGGGTTGCGAAGAACACCCTGGGCGACTCCGCGCCGACCGGATTGTCGACCAGGACCGAGAAGTGGCGCACGGTGCTGCCGTTGCGCGTGAGGTTCATCTGGGCGTGCTGCAAGCGGCAGACGCTGTCGGCGGCACCCGATCGGCGGTCAAAGGTGATCGCGGTCGGGACCGGCTTGCTGGTGATCTGCCTGACCATGGCGTCGAGCTGGTCCCTCGGGGGGATATCCTGCGCGCCCGCGCCATGCAGCGGGCAAAGAGACAGGAAGAGGGTGGCCAGCGCGGAGCGGAAAATCATCGGATCCCTCAAGCGAATCTCACGAAATCAAGGCTTGATAGCGCAAATTTCGCGGGAAGCTAGCGTCGGGTGGTTCGAGACGCAATCACCTTGCTGTCACAGCCCGCGCCGCCATCGGCGTAGGGTTGCGTTTGCGGCACCGTCCCTCCATACATCTGACATGAACGAGCGATTGCTGGGCCGCAGCCTCAACCGCGTTGAGGACGAGCGCTTCCTGCGCGGGCGAGGGCGCTACATCGCCGATCTCGCTGCGCCCAATGCGCTTCATGGCGTCGTCGTCCGCTCCACGCATGCGCATGCCCGCATTGCCGCGATCGACGCCAAGGCGGCAGCCGGCATGCCCGGCGTTGCGGCCATCTTTACCTCGTCGGATCTGGCCGCCGACAATATCGGGCCGCTGCCTTGCGCGACCATGGCGATCCCGATGTCAAAGCCGCTCGTCGTTCCGCCCTATCACGCGCTGGCGCGTGGCGTCGTTCGCTATGTTGGCGAGCCCGTCGTGTTCGTTGTCGCTGACAGCGTCGAGCGGGCGCGCGATGCCGCCGAGGCCGTCGTGGTCGCGTGCGAGCCGCTGGCGCCGGTCGTTTCACTCACCGCAGCTGTTGATCCGGAAAGTCCGCTGATCTGGCCGGACGCGCCGGGCAATGTGGCGTTCGAGTTCCGGCGCGGCGAAGCCGGCCCGGTCGGGGCGGCGATCCGCGACGCGGCCCATGTCGTCGCATGCGAGCTGGTGAACAATCGCGTGGTGGCCGCGCCGCTGGAGACGCGCGGCGCGCTCGGCGTCTTCGACGCCGCGAGCGGCCGCCTGCACCTGACGGCGTCGGCCGCCGGCGCGCACGCGATCCGCGATCTGCTCGCCGAGCACGTGTTCAGAATTCCGAAGGACAAGCTTCGCGTCAGCATTCCCGATGTCGGCGGCGGCTTCGGCATGAAGAACGTGCTTTATCCGGAATGGGTGCTGGTGTTGTGGGCCGCGCGCCGCCTCGGCCGTCCGGTGAAATGGATTGGTGAGCGCAACGAGGATTTCCTCGGTTCGGCGCATGGGCGCGACAGCTTCGTCCGGGCTCGTTTGGCGCTGGATTCCCGTGGCCGCTTCCTGGCGTTCGAGGCCGGCGTGCTGGCCAATATGGGCGCCTATATCTCGACGGTGGCGCCCGTCGTGCCGACCATGGCGATGGGCAGCGCGATGGGCGGGGTCTACGACATTCCCCTTCTCGCATTCCACACACGGGGTGTCTTCACCAACACCACGCCTGTCGATGCCTATCGCGGCGCGGGCAAGCCGGAGGCGAACTATCTGATCGAGCGCTGCATCGATCTTGCGGCAGTCGAACTCGGGATGGACGCGCTCAAGCTTCGGCGCAGGAACATCGTTCGCAGCTTTCCGCATCCGACCGCGATGGGGCTGTCGATCGAGCAGGGCAGCTTTGCCACCGCGATCGATCGGGCGGTCGCCGCCGCGGCGGGATTCGAGGCCCGCCGGAAACAGTCCCGCAAACGCGGCAGGCTTCGCGGCCTCGGACTGGCCTGCTTTCTCGAGACCGCGCGCGGCCAGCCCAATGAGGTGGCGGAAGTGCAATTTGGCAAGGACGGCCGGATCGATGTGAAGGTCGGCACCCATTCCAACGGCCAGGGCCATGAGACGACCTACGCGCAGATCGCCGCCGATGCGCTGGGCCTGCCGATCGAGCGCTTCGCCTTCCGCCAGGGCGATACGGACGATCTTGGAAGCGGCGGCGGCCACGGCGGCGCGCGCTCGATGCATCAGGGCGGCACGGCATTGTTGCTCGCGGCCGAAGGCCTGATCGAGAATGCGCGGCGGCTTGCCGCGCGGCTTTTGCAAACGAATGTCGATGCCGTCAGTTACGACAAGGGCCTGTTGCGGGTGGCTGCGACCGGGCAGGACATCAGCCTCGATGAGGTCGGCCGCACCTCCTGGCAGGTCGCCGGCGACGATAGTCCGCCCGGTCTCGCGCACCAGGCGACGCATCTCTGCGACCGTTACACCTTTCCCAATGGCTGTCACATCGCCGAAGTTGAGATCGATCCCGCCACCGGCGAAGTGACGCTCCAGCGCTACGTCATCTTCGACGATTACGGCCGGTTACTCGATCCTCGCCTGACGCTGAGCCAGGTGCATGGCGGTGTGGTGCAGGGCATCGGCCAGGCCCTGTTCGAGCAGGCGCTGTTCGATTCTGATACAGGTCAGGTCCTCTCGGGCTCGTTGATGGATTACGCATTGCCGCGCGCGGCCGACATTCCCCCTTTCGAGGGCGAACTGACGGGAGAGTTTCCGAGCCGCGCCAACCGCCTTGGCGTGAAGGGAAGCGGCCAGGCCGGCGCTATTGCCGCACCCGCCACCATCATGAACGCCGTGATGAATGCGCTGACACCGCTTGGTGTGCGTCATCTCGACATGCCCGCGACGCCTGCGCGGATCTGGGAAGCGATCAAACTCGCCAAACGCGTGGATGTTGGTGTATAATTTTTTGCATGAGTTGGGGCGCCGAAGATTTAGCGTTACTCAAGAAGCTTTGGGCTTCGGGACAAAGTGCTGCGCAGATCGCGCGCCGTCTCGGGTATAGCCGCAACGCGGTCTGCGCCAAGCTGACGCGTCTGGGCATGAAGCGCGGTCACAATCCGCCCACAGCAAAACCCAGGATCGTGGCGGCCCCGAAACGAGCGACGTCTTTGGCGGCCTGTGCCCGTCCAGAGGCGAAGGTGGTGTCGAGGCGGAAGCCGGTGGCGCGAGATCAGAACGAGCTCAGCAAACGCCAGCTCTACGCCATGCTCGCTGAAGCGATCGGCAATACGCGTTGAATTCCTGCCTCATCGGATCTCGCGCGGATGTGCGACGGGTACCGCCCGGAGGCTTGAACTTATCTGCCTCGGGAAAAACGGACAAATCCATCTCGATTTGGCATTCGTATCGCGGGTAGCGTTTGTGCGTCGATCGTATCGTTCTCTCCGATAACGCCGTTGAGCCGCAGGATGTAGGCGACCACCGCGTAAACCTCCTCATCGCGGAGCGATTTGGGTTCGTTCAGCGGCATGGCGCGTCGCACGTAGTCGAAGAGGGTCGTGGCGTAGGGCCAGAAACTGCCGACGGTTTTGACCGGCGCGTGACCCGGTTCGAGCGATCCTTGCCCGCCGACGAGCTGATCGTTCGGCTTGCCTGAGCCTTTCTCGCCATGACACGCAAGGCATTTGGCGAGATAGACCTGCTCACCTTGCTGCGGGGTTCCGCTGCCGGGCGGCAGGTCTGCGCCGTCTGGGCCGATGCTGACGTCCCAGGAGGCGATTTCCTCAGGGCTTGCCACTTTCCCGAGATTGGGACTTTGCGCCAACGCCGCGCCGTACCCGAAAAGGAGCAGCGAACAGGCCGCAAGCAGAACGTTACGCATAGACATGTCTGATCTCGCCGCCTTGTGCCACGCCCCAGCTCGCGATCCCGTTGAAATGGTAGTTAGCCCTGGCGCCGCGATCGGCGATGAGCTTCGAACGTGTCGGCTGTACATAGCCGGAAGCGTCGGTGGCGCGGCTCTGCAGCGTCGCCGGGCCGCCGTCCCAATGCCAGGGCGAACGAAAGCGCGTGACTGCCATCGGCAGCACCGGTTCCTGCAGTGCGGCCAGGCCCAGCTTGCGCCGCCGTCGGCAGAGACTTCGACCTTCGCGATCCGTCCATAGCCGGACCAGGCGAGCCCCGTGATCTCGTACAATCCCGGCGCTCCCATTGTCAGGCCGGGGGACGGGCGCGTGATGATCGACTTGGCCTCCTGGGTGAAACAGAACTGCAGCGATTTTCCATCGTTCTGCAGCATCGTGTATTTCGAGGTTTCGTCCTTGGTCATCATCGGCCCTTCGGTCAGCTTGATGCGCCGAAGCCATTTGACGTTCATGTTGCCTTCATAGCCAGGCAGCAAGAGCCGCATCGGATAGCCGTTCGACGGCCGCACCGGCTCGCCGTTCTGGTACAAGCGCGACGAGCGCGTCGCCCATTGCCTTTTCAAGCGGTATGCTGCGGCTCATGCCTGACGCGTCGGCGCCTTCGGCCAAAATCCACTGCGCGCGCGCGTCGACGCCGGCATCCTCCAGAAGCGTCGCCAGCCGGACCCCGGTCCATTCGGCGCAAGACAAGAGGCCATGGATGGGCTGGACGCCGAGCTGGGCCGGCTCCTTTTGATACAGTAATCCGCTGTTGCCGGCGCACTCGACGAAGGTGATGCGCGACTCCATCGGGTAGCGCATCAGCGCGTCCAGCGTGTAGACCAGCGGCCGCTTGACAAGACCGTGGATCAGCAGCCGGTGCGCCTCCGGATTGATGTCGGGAATGCCGTTGTGATGGCGCTCGAAATGAAGTCCGTTCGGCGTAATCATGCCGTCGAGCAGGTGATGTGGCGTGCGCGAGGCGCCGGTGCCGGTCGTCCCGGGCGCGCTCGCGAAAATCCGCGCGACCTTGCTTGTGTATCTCGACGGCTGACCGTAGGGGACGAAAGGCGAGCCCGGCGTCTTCATCCACGGTTCGACCGGCAGCGCCTCGGCCGCATGTGCTGGGTCCGCCACCGCGGCGCTTCCGATCGCCGCGGCGGTGCCGCTCAGGAAGAGGCGACGATCGAGAAGTCCGTTCCCGGCTACGTTTTCCGGTTCACCCGGTACAGGCCGCTTGTTCTTGCGCATCGTCCCCTCCGAATTGACGAACGAATGATGTGCCGCTAGTCCGCTCCAAGTCGTGCACGGATGGCGTCGGCGATTGCGTCGGGCGCGAGACCTGGCGGCAGGAAGCCGAGATAGCGTCCGTCCTTGCCGATCAGATAGATGAATCCGGTATGGTCGACCGAATAATCGTCCGGCGCCGTGCCGCCGTTCTTGGCAAAGAACGTCCGATAGGCGATCGCCGTTTTACGGATCTCGGCGAGCGAGCCGGTCAGGCCGATCAATCGCGGGTGAAACGACGAGACAAAATCGGCAAGCCGCGCCGGCGTATCGCGCTCCGGATCGACGGTGATGAACAAGGGCTGCACGAGTCCGGCGCCCGCGCCAAGCTTGTCGAGCGCAAGCGAGATCGATTGAAGCTCGGTTGGGCACACGTCAGGGCAATACGTATAGCCGAAATAAAGCACGACAAGCTTGCCGCGAAAATCCGCGTCGGTGCGGCGCTGGCCGGTCTGATCGGTGAGTTCGAACGGGCCGCCGACCGGCGCGCGGCCCGACAGCAGGCCTTCGATCAATTCCGTTGCCGAGGGCTCGGCAGTTTCGTTCGCGCCAACCGGCGCGGACAAAAGCACGCACGCCAACGCAAGCCAGATGCGCGATATGCTTGACCTGCGCGTCATCGTGATGTTGGACCACGCATGTCTATCGGACAACGCCACATTTCAACTCCCGGAAGGACACGCCTTCCCGTCGAACGCGCGGAAGGCGTGTTGGTCGCATTCATCCTCGAGCCTGCGATCACTCGACAATCACTTGCCCGTACATCCAGGGATGCGGCGTGCAGATGTAGTAGTAGATGCCGGGCTTATCGAACTTGACGGTTTTCGTCTCGCCCTTGGCCAGCGCGCCCGTGCTCCAGCTGTTCTGCTGCAAGGCGCTCGCGTCGTGCGGGAGATCGCCGACATTGGTGAAGCTCACCGTGGTGCCACTCTTGATCCGCGTGCGGGCCGGAGAGAAGCTGTACTCGGTGTTGTTGGCGCCAATCTTGATCGCGTTCGCGCCTGCAGCGATCGGTCCGGTCGGGCCGGCCACCGTCTGCGGCAGCAGGCGGCGGCCACAGCGGGCCGAGCTGACCTTTCAGTGAAAAGGTCCATACCGCGTCACCGTAGGCGCTCCCCTGCATCTGATTGCCGCCGGTTGCGATTGCGATGAACTCTTCGCCATCCACCTCATAGACGACGGGCGGAGCGTCGGCGCCAAATCCGGTCTGGAAGCGGAACAGTTCCTGGCCGGTCTTGGCATCGAGTGCGAGGAAATTGCCGTCCGGTTCGCCGCGGAGCACCAGCCCGCCCGCCGTAACGGTCGAGCCGCCGCCGCCGCCGACGCGGTACGGCGTCTTGTGCTGCCAGGCGATCTTGTTGGTCTTGGCGTCGATCGCGGTGAAGGTGCCGCTCATGGTCGAGCCGATCGGGGCGGATTGTCCGCCGCCGGTGTAACGCACCCCATTGGTGTACTGAGTGCTGATAGCGTGTGAATGCGCTGGTACGCACCGTGCCGGGCACGTAGAAATAGCCGGTATCCGGACTATACGGCATTGGCGACCAATTGGTGCCGCCGATACCAGAAGGCTGAATCAGGACCGGGGATTCCCAGAACGGGGTGTAGATGCAACCGGCCTCGTCGTAGCCCGGAATCTTCTCGGCGCATTGAGGCACGATCGCATCGCCGACCGGTATGGGCTGCGTCGCCGCCGTCTTCTGCCGTGGTTCCTGCGGCACCGGCTTCTCGTCGATGCCGATCAGCGGTTTTCCATTGGTACGGTCGAGGATGTAGACCCAGCCGGTGCGGCCGGCCTCGGCGATCCCCTTTCGGGGTTCCCCGTTGATCATGGTGTCGAACAGAACAACCGGGCTCGCCGCATCGTAGTCCCAGATGTCGTGGTGCACCTGCTGGAAGTGCCAGGCGTACTCGCCGGTCTTGGCCTTCAAGGCCACGATGGAGGTGCAGAACAGGTTGTCACCCTCACGCATCGAGCCGTCGTAATCCGGCCCGCAATTGCCGACCGCGAAGTAGACGAGGCCGAGTTCCGGATCGACCGCCGGCGTATTCCAGATCGCAGCGCCGCCGCGCATCGAATGGTCGGTGCCGGGCGGCCAGGTCTCGCTGCCTTTCTCGCCAGGACCCGGCAGAGTAAACCAGCGCCACATGATCTCGCCGGTCTTGGCATTGAGCGCGGTCAGCCGGCCGCGGACGCCAAACTCGCCGCCCGTGATCCCGCTATAGATCACGCCGTCATAATAGAGCGGCGCGCTCGTGATGCCGTAGCCGTTCTGCCACTTCTCGATCGGCGTCTTCCAGACAACCTTGCCGGTCTTCATGTCGAGGGCGACGACATTCGCGTCGAGCTGGCCGAGGTAGATTTGTCCTTCGCCCATCGCAAGACCGCGATTTGCCCAGCCGCAGCACACCGTCGAGATGGTCTGATCGATGCCGGACCAGTATTCCCAGATGATCTCGCCGGTCTTGGCGTTGAGTGCGAAGACATCATCGTTGCCGGTAACGACATACATGATGCCGTCCTTCACGAGCGGAGACGCCTCGAAAGAATATTTGCCGCCGACGCCCGAACCCTTCAGGCGCGTCATCCATGCACCCTTGAGCTTCCCGACATTTGTGGTGTCGATCTGCTTCAAGGTAGAATAGCGATTGTTGGTGAGATTGCCGCCATTCGTAACCCAATCCTTGCCGACGGGGCTTCGGAGTAAGCTGTCGATCTCGGGATCAGCGGCTCGGGCGGGCGCATATGCGATGTTCAACAGGCCGAAAACGATCAACGCGAGAACCGTCCACCATGCCAGACGAAGCATTGCCACCTCCCCAGATTTTTATGCTGGCGTTCGGCCAGTCCATGCCAGCGTATAGCCGACTAACGGATTTAGCTATGCCGCTTGAAGGCCTCCGAGCTGCGCTCAAAGAATATCGCTCGCCGCATTTGCCCAGCACCAAATCGCTTGCCTCCGCCGTCCAAACCTGTTGGATCGTGCTGCGGCAACAGCCCGATTTTAGCGGGAACCCGGCATGAGCTTGTTCATCCTGCGGCGGATCTTGACCCTGGCGGCAACGCTGATCGGGGCCTCCGTCATCATTTTCCTGGTGCTCGATGCCTTGCCGGGCAACGCCGCGCAGGTGCTGATGGGGGCCGATGCCTCGCCTGATGCGGTGAGGGCGCTCACGGTCAAGCTCGGGCTCGACCAGCCCTTGCTCACTCGCTATGTCCACTGGATCGCCGGCATGGCGGTCGGCGATCTCGGCAACAGCTATGTCTATGGCACGCCGGTTGCCGGATTGATCGCCGAGCGGCTGGTGCTGACGGTCCCGCTCGCCATCATGTCCATGCTGATCACGGTCGTGCTGGCGCTCACCGCCGGCATCTATACCGCGGCCAATCACAACAGGATCGGCGATGTGGGCGTGATGTCGCTGACCCAAATCGGTATCGCGCTGCCGAACTTCTGGTTTGCCATTCTTCTGATCCTGGTGTTCGCGGTGAAGCTGCAATGGCTCTCGGCCGGAGGATTTTCCGGATGGGACGACGGCATCTGGCCCGGTCTCAAGTCGCTGCTGCTGCCGGCGATCTCGCTTGCGGTCGTGCAGGCGGCGATCCTGGCGCGTGTGACGCGTTCGGCCGTGCTCGAGGTCCTGCGCGAGGATTTCGTGCGGACGGCGCGCGCCAAGGGCTTGAGCAAGCGCGAGGCGCTGTGGGGCCACGTGCTGCGCAACGCCATGATCCCCGTGATGACGGTGATGGGCCTGCAATTCGCCAATCTGCTCGCCGGCACCATCGTCATCGAGAACGTGTTCTATTTGCCGGGACTCGGCCGGCTGATCTTCCAGTCGATCGCCAATCGCGACCTGATCGTGGTGCGCAATTGCGTGATGCTGCTGGCGGCCATGGTGGTCGTGGTCAATTTCCTGGTCGATGTGCTCTATGCCTTCATCGATCCCCGCATCAAGGTGCATAGCCTGTGAGTGCAACGGCCGATATCGGGGGCGCGAAACCGTATCGCCCCGCGGGCTTCTGGCGCCGCGCCTTGCGTCATCGCAGCTTCGTGCTGGGCGGCGCGCTCGTCCTCCTGGTCTTCGCGGCGGCTCTCCTGTCCTTTGTCTGGACGCCATGGCCGCCCTACGACATCGACATCGCCGCCAAGCTGAAACCGCCATCCTCGGCGCATTGGCTCGGCACCGACGTGTTCGGCCGCGACATCGTCTCGCTGCTCTTGGTCGGGGCGCGATCGACCATCGTGGTCGGCATCATCGCCGTCGGGATTGGTCTGACATCAGGTGTTGTTCTGGGCCTCACTGCTGCCGCCCGGAAGGGCTGGGTGGCCGAGCTCATCATGCGCATGAGCGATTTCACCTTTGCCTTTCCCGCCGTCCTCTCCGCGATCATGCTGGCGGCAGCGATCGGGCCGGGCCTGGTGACCTCGATAACAGCCATCGGCATTTTCCAGATCCCGATCTTCGTGCGGGTGACGCGCGGATCGGCCAATGCGGTCTGGGCACGGGAGTTCGTGCTGGCCGCGCGTGCGTCAGGCAAGGGCAGCTTCCGCATCACAATCGAGCATGTGCTGCCCAATATCCTCTCCGTGCTGATCGTGCAGGCGACGATCCAGTTCGCGCTGGCGATCCTCGCCGAGGCGGCGCTGTCCTATCTCGGGCTTGGCACCCAGCCGCCGCAGCCGTCCTGGGGCCGCATGCTCAATGATGCGCAGACACTGCTGTTTCAGACGCCGATGCTCGCGGTCTATCCGGGCGTGGCAATCGCGCTCGCGGTGCTCGGCCTTAATCTTTTGGGCGACGGCTTGCGCGATCTGCTCGATCCGCGGCTGGCACGGGAACGCTGACGATGAACGGTTCCGCCAGCTCACCCCTGATCGAGGTCGACAACCTGGGTGTCACCCTCAACACCAGCCGCGGCGCCGCGCAGGCCGTTCGCAATGTCGGCTTCTCCTTGCGGCGAGGGGAGACGCTGGGGCTGGTCGGCGAGTCCGGATGCGGCAAGTCGGTCACGGCGCTGGCCTTGATGGGGCTGTTGCCGGACAGTGCCGTCGTGCGCGGCAGCATCCGGCTGGATGGTCGCGAGCTCGTGGGCGTCGGCGATGCCGATTACCGCAGGCTGCGCGGCAACCGCATCAGCATGATCTTCCAGGAGCCGATGACCGCGCTCAATCCGATGCACACGATCGGCCGCCAGGTCGCCGAGCCGCTGCGGCGCCACAAGGGACTGTCGGCCGCACAGGCGCGCAACGAGGCGATTGCCTTGCTCGATCGCGTCGGCCTGCCGGATGCGGTGAGGCGCGTCGATGCCTATCCGCACCAGTTTTCCGGCGGCCAGCGCCAGCGCGTCACGATCGCGATGGCGCTCGCCTGCCAGCCCGATCTCCTGATCGCCGACGAGCCGACCACCGCGCTCGACGTCACGATCCAGGGCCAGATCCTCGACCTGATCGCCGATCTCGTCGCCGAACGCGGCATGGCGATGATCCTGATCTCGCATGATCTCGGCGTCATCGCCGAGAACGTGCGGAAGATGATGGTGATGTATGGCGGCACCGTCGTGGAGAGCGGCAGAACCGCTGATGTCTTCGCCCGCATGGGCCATCCCTACACCCAGGGCCTGTTTCGTGCCCGACCAAACCTTGGCGCGAGAAAGGGAACGCGGCTGAAGACGATTGCCGGCACGGTGCCCGAGCTTGCCGATCTGCCATCGGGCTGCGCCTTCTCCGACCGCTGCCCGCTGGTCCAGGAGCGCTGCCGCGCCGCGCTTCCGCCTGTCGTGGAGGTGGGGCCCGGTCACGGCGTGCGCTGCGTGCGCACCGATGTCTCGATGGCCGAGGCGGTCGGAGCGTTGCCCGCATGACCGCCGCGCCCGAGCCCTTTCCCGAAGTGCAGCCTTTCCTTGAAGTGCAGCCCTTCCTTGAAGTGCAGCCCTTCCTTGAAGTGAAAGACCTCGAGCAGCGCTATACGCTGCCGCGCGAACATCTGTTCCGACCGCCGGGTGAAGTGCGTGCGCTCAACGGCGTGAGTGCGCGGCTTGCGGCCGGGCGAAGCCTCGGCATCGTCGGCGAATCCGGCTCGGGCAAGTCGACCTTTGCACGGCTTGTGATGGCGCTGGAGCGGCCGACGTCAGGCTCCGTGTCATTACAGGGGCGCGATCTCAATCGCATCTCCGCCGACGAGTTGCGCCGCGCGCGCCGCGACTTCCAGATGGTGTTCCAGGATCCCTATGGCTCGCTCGATCCGCGTCAGACCATTGCGCGGATCGTGGCCGAGCCGTTGACCGCGCTGGAGCAGGTTGATCGCGCCACGCTGCGCGACCGTGTCTCCACTGTCCTGCGGCAGGTGGGCTTGCGCGACGCCGATATGGACAAATATCCGCATGAATTTTCCGGCGGCCAGCGCCAGCGCATCGCGATTGCGCGCGCGCTGATCACCCAGCCGAAATTGATCGTGGCCGACGAGCCGGTCAGCGCGCTCGACGTCTCCGTGCAGGCGCAGGTGCTCAATCTGTTGCAGGACCTTCAGGAGCAGTTCGGCCTGAGCTACATCCTGATCAGCCATGACCTCGCCGTCGTGAACCTGCTCTGCGATGAAATCGCGGTCATGTATCTCGGCCGGATCGTGGAGCAGGGGCGCCCGGAGGACCTGTTCGCGCATGGCGCCCATCCCTATACCCGCGCCCTGCTTGAGGCCGTTCCGCGCGCCCGGCCCGGCGGCGCCCGCCGCCGTGGAGCACAAGCGATCACCTCGCAGTCCGCGAGCGCCGTGGGCTGTCCCTACGCGGGCCGCTGCCCCCTGGCGGATCAGCATTGTCGGGAGACTGCGCCTGCGCTACGCAAGATCGCAGAGACCCATCTTGCGGCCTGCCACAAGGCGGAGAAAGTTATGGCGTCGCCGGCCCTGTCCGGTGAAGCAATGAATGGCTAGATTGGCCCAAGCGAATAGCCGGGAGGGAAGGATGTTCAGGAAATTCACCATCGTCGCGTTGGCTGCCGCTGTCGTCGCGACGCCGCTGCCAGTGCTTGCGCAGGGCAAGAAGGACAGCGTCGTGATGGCGATGGCGCTGGAGCCGCCCGGACTCGACCCCACCACTGCCGCCGCAGCGGC
Source organism: uncultured Alphaproteobacteria bacterium (assembly GCA_963696255.1). Classification (GTDB taxonomy): domain Bacteria; phylum Pseudomonadota; class Alphaproteobacteria; order Rhizobiales; family Xanthobacteraceae; genus Bradyrhizobium. The sequence goes on along the minus strand of CAVOJN010000006.1, from coordinate 1,830,400 downwards.
CATCGCCGAGGTCACCCTCTACAACGTCTATGAGACCCTGACCAAGATCAACGAGGATAGCTCGGTCTCGCCGCTCTTGGCCGAGAGCTGGCAGGCCTCGCCCGACCTGAAGACCTATACGTTCAAGCTGCGCAAGGGCGTCAAGTTCCAGAACGGCGAGCCCTTTGATTCCGCCGCGGTCAAGTTCTCGTTCGAGCGCAACGCAGCGGCCAACAGCACCAACAAGGACAAAAGCCTGTTCCAGAGCTTCGAGTCGGTCACGGCGCCTGACGCCGATACCGTGGTGATCGCGCTGAAATATTCCGAGCCGAACTTGCCGTTCCTGATGGGGCAGGCGACGGCCGCGATCGTCGAGCCGAAGAGCGCGCCGACCAATGCGACCCAGCCGGTCGGCACCGGGCCTTATCAGCTCGGTGCCTGGGCCAAGGGATCCTCGATCACGCTCAACAAATGGGCCGACTATCGCAATGCTTCTGCGATCAAGCTCAACAAGGTGACGATCCGCTTCATCTCCGATCCCGCCGCGCAGGTCGCCGCACTCCTGTCCGGCGATGTCGATGCGTTTCCGCGCGTCGCTGCCGCCCGCAGCCTTGCACAGTTCAAGGCCGATCCGCGCTTCAACGTGCAGATCGGCGGCTCCAAGGCCAAGACCATCGTCGCCATCAATGAGCGGCACAAGCCGCTGGACGATGTCAGGGTCCGCCGCGCCATCCTTGCCGCGATCGACCGCAAGGCCATGATCGACGGCGCCGTCGACGGCTTCGGCACGCCGATCGGCAGCTTCTACGTGCCGGGCTCGCTCGGCTACGTCGATACCACAGGCATCAATCCCTACGATCCCGAGAAGGCGAAGAAGCTGCTCGCGGAAGCCGGCGTCACCACGCCACTCGAGCTGTCGCTGAAGCTGCCGCCGCCGTCCTACGCGCGCCAGGGCGGCGAAGTTCTCGCAGCCGAGCTCGCCAAGGTCGGGATCAACGCCAAGATCGAGAACGTCGAATGGGCACAGTGGCTGTCGCAGACGTTCACGCCGAGCGGTCCGCATAATTACGACCTGACCATCGTCTCGCATGTCGAGCCGTTCGATCTCGTGAAGATGACCGAAAGCGATTATTATTTCGGCTACAAGTCGGACGCGTTCAACGCGCTCTACAAGTCCATCGTCACGACGCCTGACGAAGCCGGCCGCGCCAAACTGCTCGGCGATGCCCAGCGCATGCTGGCGACCGACGCGGTGGCCGGCTTCCTGTTCCAGCCGCAATTGATCACCATCACCAACAAGAAGCTGAAGGGCGTTTGGAAGGACGTCCCGCAATTCGAGAACGATTTCTCGACCTGGTCCTGGGAGTAGGGGCGCTCAGGGGAGCCTCATGCAAATGAGTGAGTTCTTTCGTCATGGCCGGGCTTGTCCCGGCCATCCACGTCTTTCTTGGTTTTTGAGACGAAGACGTGGCTGCCCGGCACAAGGCCGGGCATGACGAGTCCCCCTGTTAGCGCCACCATGGATCACTTCACCACCAACAGACTATCCGCCGAAAAACTCCGCGAAAACCATCTCGCAGACCTGATCGAACTGCACCTCGATCCCGAGGTCGCACGCTATCTCGGTGGCGTCCGCTCGCCGGAAAAGACCAAGGCCTATCTGGGCGACAACACGGCCCATTGGGATCGGCACGGGTTCGGCCTGTGGGTGTTGCGAACGACGTCAGGCGAGTTCGCCGGCCGCGCAGGGATCCGTCCTGTTCTCATCGACAGTGTCGAAGAAATCGAGATTGCCTACACCTTCAAGCGCACGCTGTGGGGGCAGGGCCTCGCCAGCGAGATCGCCAAAGCGCTGACCGGCATCGGACTCACGCACTTCCAATTGCCGTCGCTCATCGGCCTGATATCAGCCGAAAACGCCGCGTCCCGCCGGGTGCTGGAAAAGCTGAACTACAGGCTCGAACGCCGGGCCATGCACAAGGAAGAGGAAGTGGTGGTCTATCGCTTGTCGCGCGCGGACCTCGCGTAGAACCTCAAGGCAGTTACGCATATCCGCATGAGTTAAGTAAACCAGCTTGACCTTTTCGGATACAGCCTCGGACTGGCGTCATTTTAGATCAAAACATCAGGTTGTGCCTTTTCATGTTCAGCCGAGACGTGTATCTTACGATAGATACGCGCAATACGTCGTGCTCCTGAGCGCCGGCGTGCGGTGTTCATGGCAGTCGTGTTGCTGCGAAACGTGCGAAGCAGCCGAAGATTGCGCGCTCACGGAAATCGAACTCTCGCGATGGGTAGCGCCTCCAAGCTGGAGATTTGAGAGCCCAGCAACCGTTGGCGCGGTATGAGCGCGATAGGAGCATATCAGCACCTTCAGGCCGAAGTTATTTTCCATGCAAGTAGATCAGATCCGGAGTTGAGAAACTCAATTCATACCCGTTCAGTGAAAGGAGAGTTTTCATGGCTAGATTGCCAAATACATCCATTAAGGCCGCTGCCTTCGGTCAAGGAAAATTCCCGACGATCGCGTTCGTAAATCTGTCGGACACGCCACTCGGCGTGGACCTCGGTAAGCTGGTTGCAGCACTGCAAAAGCAGATGGAGCAGGACTTCGTGCCGATATGGGGATATCCGGCCAAGCTGTATGTTACGGACAAGCCAAAGGCCGACGAATGGCAAGTCGTCTTTCTCGATGACGCTGACGCGGCCAATGCTCTCGGGTACCACGATCTGACCAAGAATGGACAACCGATATCGAAGGTATTTGTCAAGACGACGATCTCCGCCGGTCAAAAGGTGAGCGTCACCACCTCGCACGAATTGCTTGAAATGATGATCGATCCTGGCGTGCAAATGTGGGCACAGAATACGGACGGAAAATTCTACGCCTATGAAATGTGCGATGCCGTCGAAGATGAGGAATATTTGATTGACGGCATCTCGGTCAGTGATTTCGTGCATCCGTCTTTCTTTGAATCCTTTCACAAACCACGGTCGGTCCAGTTCGATCACCTGAACAAGGTCTCTCAACCGTTTCAGACGTTGCAAAACGGCTACCAGATCGTGAGCGACGGAAAATCCGTGAAGGAGGTCTTTGGTTCATTGGCGAAAGAGCGGAATTTTCGCACCTTCGAAATCCGCACACAGCATCGAAGCGAGTATCGCAAATTGATGATGCCAAGCGATCCTTCCCAAACTCAACCCGCCGGGATCGCAAGCGCACCGTTCGAGTTGGCTCAAGCCGCGATGCTCTATCACGCTGGGCAATTTCTCACGTCGTTGGCGACCGTGAATAGCTCGTCGTAGGTCAACCCATTTCCTTGGCCATGCCGACTACGCTGCATCCCGCCGGGTGCTGGAGAAGCTGAACTACACGCTTGAACGCCGGGCGATGCATAAGGATGAGGAAGTGGTGCTTTATCGGTTGCCGGTCGCGGCCCATCTCGCGTCGGGCGACGAACGTCTGCGCCGCCTATTCGACCACCTCGTCGGCGGCGATCAGCAATACGTTCGGTACCGCGACACCGAGCGTGTTGGCGGTTTTGAGATTGATGACGAGTTCGAATTTGGTCGGCTGCTCAACGGGCAGGTCGGCCGGCTTTGCACCTTTCAGGATCTTGTCTACGTAAGTCGCGGCGCGTTGAGCCAGGATAAGCACGTCGGGTCCGTAACTCATGATTGTGCCCGATCGGGCGAACTCTCCGGTGTAAGAAATCGCAGGGAGATGTATTTCAGTCGCCAGGCCGGCAATTCTGTCCCGGTTGCCGAAGAACATTGCGTCGGACAATATGATGACGGCTTGCGCGCCTTCAGTCTTCATTGATGCGAAGGCGGCTTCAAAGTCGCTTGCTGTCTGAACACTCGCGGATATCAACTCCAATCCGGCTACCCGAGCCGCTATCTCGGTTTCCTTCAACTCCGGCTTCGATACGGGGTTTGTGGAATTCCAAAGCACGGCCAATCGCGTAATTGAAGGGAATACCTGCTTGAGCAGTTCGATCCTTTTTCCGCTCACCTCCGGCGTGACAAGCGTTTGGCCTGTTATGTTGGTACCCGGTCGTGCGAGACTGGAGACCAGGCCGGTCGATACCAACTCACCGCAAGCGAAACACACGATTGGGTTGTTGTCGAAGCTTTCTTGGCAGCAAGCGTAGCCGCTGCGCCATGTGTAAGTATCACGTCGACCTTGAGGCGGATCAGCTCGTCAGCCAGTGCGCCGAGGCGCTGCTGCTCACCTTCGGCCGAACGAATTTCGAGAGTGGTGTTCTGCCCCTCGACATATCCGAGGTCGCGCAATCCTTTTCTGAGACGGGCAAGTCGATCCGCCATCGAGGCAGCCGAAGCCGGAGTGAGAAATCCAATTTGATGGGGCTTGTTCACCTGTGCGACCGCATGATGCGGAAGCACGAAGATGCTCAGAAACGACAACCATCCGAGCAAGCCTGCGGCGGCATCTCTCATACCGGAAGCATCCTGATGGAACATGAGGTTTCCGGGTTTCTTAGCACGGATTCACCGCTGGTGGAGTGGCCGATATTGACAAGCGGCCGTTCGCGGCGGGCTGCGTCAATCCGCCTCTGATCGAGGCGTGCAGCCTTCCGGTCTCTCTGACGAAATTCGTCTTGCCCGGGCTTGACCCCGGGCATCCATCGCCCTCGCGTATTTGCGCCATTCCCTGGCGCGTCGATCAGTTGCTCCATGATTGCCCCTTAGGACAATTACACAGCTTCATTGTTCGGAGTACAAGATTGCCGTGGGCGCAACCGAGGAGCGTCACATGCCTATGTGCCAAACGCGCAAGCTGGAAGTTGAGCGTATACTCGCAACGATTATGCGCGAACTGGAACGCCAATTGATCGTTGAAAAGCCGCCTGAACCGGTGGTGCAACTCCGATGCAAGCAGCCCGAACCTGCCGAGGTGCTACCGGACTTGGCGGTAGGCGCGCCGGACATTGTTCCTGATGGAGGGCCGCATTCTGAACAGGCCACATCAGCAACTGAGGTATGACGGTAAGCGTCCGTGACGAGTGTGATCGCACTGCGGCCACAGGACGAGCGCGATATTGCCCCTGGTGATTTGCCCGACGGCGGATTTTCCGAAATCGTGTCAATCCCTGCATTGAAAAATATTTCGCTTTTCCAGAAGCGCAAATCAGGTGTATGTCGTAACCCATCCCGCGCTCATGAGAGGGGCGCTTCGCGATCGTCACGAAACGTAAGGGCGGGATGCGATGGACGGATCGGTGCGTTTGACGAAGCGTGCTGATGCGGACGGCAAAGGCGTGTGGTCCTGTCCCCCCGATGCTGGGGTCAAGTTGGCGGTGAAGTCCGTCAGCGACGGAGGCAATCAAAGCCCGGTCTCCGGGGAGAGCGCGCTATAAGCTGTAACACCATTGTGCAGGGAATGCCGGATCGTTTCGGCGTACCTGTGGTGACGAACTCGTATGCTTTCTACCAATGCATACGAGGCCGCGGGTGTGCAGAGCGCCCGGCATTCCCTGTGCCCTCTGTCTTTGGAGGGACGATGTTTCAAGCAAAACTCGGGCGTGAAGCGCCGCGAGAAATTTGACGCTCGTCATTGCGAGGAGCGCGAGCGAAAAAGCAATCCATCTAGCCGCTTGCGGAGCCATGGATTGCTTCGCGGAGCCTGTCATCGGGCGCGCATCCGCGCGACCCGTTCGCTCGCAATGACGGCAGGATGGGCTTTCAAGTCTTCGGAAGGACGTATGGGCTCCGAACGAGGGACAGGTGCCGGCCAGAAGTCACGCTTGCCAAGGCCCGGAGGGAGCGAGTAGAAGGGCGCGGTGCAGGCGAGCCGACCAGCGACGAGCGCGTCGGCGTCACTTCCGGACACTTCGATAACACTTTGAATTTGTTCGGTAAATCCGTTGGGGAATGGTGTAACGGTAGCACAACAAACTCTGACTCTGTTTGTCTTGGTTCGAATCCAGGTTCCCCAGCCAGCAAAATCAATGGCTTAATCCAGAAATCCTAAAGTTGATCTTCCCAGAAATTCGCGTTGGGAAGACCATGGGAAGACGAAATGTCGCAGGTGGAGAACGCCGACCGCTTAGCCGAAGAGGCGGGACAGACCATCGTATATGAGATTTCCGACGTCGGCTTCACAGACGGAATCGAAATCAAACAGCTCATCCAGCTGCTCGAGATCCAGAACAATGAAGGCGTGAACGAGAGCCTCAATCTGAATGAGGCAGGTTCGGCGGGGCTGATCTTGCGAAACGCACTCATCAGCCGCTTGGTCCTACTCATTAGTCGAGTCTACGCGCCTTCCCGGGATGGTGACATGCATGTGGGTCGCGCCTTTGATCTGCTCAAGGACAAAGCGGTGAGGGCCGAAATCGAGATGCGCGGCCCGACTGGATCGTTACGCGACGCCTTCGAAACTTGGCACAAACTCAGGGGCGATCATCGCCTTCCGAAGATCAAACAATTCCGCGACAAATATACCGCTCACCTCGGGAAGCCAAAGCCAGAAATCCCCCTTCCTGAGTTCAGAGAGTTGTTTTCGTTTGCAGCCGACACAACCAAGTTGCTCGATCAACTCGCGCGCGCAACAGGAGCTCGCGAAGAAGGGCTGGATAGCTGGGACGATCAGCTTCTGAAATCAGCAAAAGTGTTTTGGAAGCCGTGGATCAACCCTGACCGCAAGTGACGCGCGGGACCGAAGCCCGGAACCCTTACTCATGGCTCGGCGTTGGCCAGCGGCTCAATCGAGGCTCCCCCACATGAAACGATCGCTGGCTGTTCTCTGCGTTCTGCTCTCAGCATTTGCGCTGAGCGGCTGTGCGAAGGGAGATAAAGGAGACAAGGGAGAAAAGGGGGATACCGGCGCAATAGGTCCGCCCGGCCCGCCTGGACCGCAAGGACCAGCGGGTACACCTGGAAAGGACGGTCGAGATGGCATTTCGCCCCCTCCTCAATTCCGTGTCGTGCGCGGTGCGATAGATGGAGGGATCTCAAAGCCGGCAACCTGCGCCGCAGAAGAGATTATGGTCAGTGCCATGTGTATGGTCACCGCGGGCGATATCTCAGAGACGCCTCGAACGCTGGGCGATAATGGCGCGAGCTGCGACGCCCAACCGGGCCAAAGCAATCCGCCCCAAGCTGTCATTCTGTGCGCGAAGCGCTGAGGGTGGGACCGAAGCACCCGGCTCGTAAGCCGCTCGATCATTATTTTCGGCTGGTCGAGTAGTACGCGAGGAGCGTCGCCGTTCCGAAAAGCGCAAACCAAAGGATCAGCAAATCCGTTTGCATCTAGCGTCTCTGGCCTCAATGCCGAGCAGCATTGCACGATTCGACGAATAACCTGTGCCGCTAATGTGGGCCTCGTTGACCAAAGAAGGAGCGTGGAACCGAAGCCCCACACCTAGTCGACCTAGACGTTCTTCTCTCAGAGCATGTCCGGTCGCTCCTTAAGATTTCATTAACCTTGCGGGAGCAAGAGTTTTGCGCCGGGGCTGTCGTCTCATTGTTGAGAGGAATCCCATGTCAAATCTGGAAGAAACAATTCGCGAGCGCGCCTACCACATCTGGATGGCCGATGGTCAACCCGAGGGCAAGGCCGACATCCATTGGCTGGATGCTCAACGCGAAATTCTCGCGACATCAGTCGAAAGCTTGGTCAGCACCGCCGCGGCGATGAAGCCAAAAAGAGCAAGATACGGACGAAAAAGCAAAGCTGCCGCTGCCTAGTCCAAACGAGAAAATGGAACCTAAAAGGGGCGCGGGATTCGACTTCCACGCCCCTCTGATTTACCGCCTTAGCCTCCGCCGGGTCACCGCCTCGCGGCCTTGGCGCGATCGGACACGGTTGCCGAAAAGGAAGGGCGCGGGTCCGAAGGCACGCCTTGGTTTCCCGGCGACCAAAACCGTCCCGAAACCATTTTCCTGGTTGCGCGAAGTCGGCTGGAAACCGACTGAGACTACGCTGTCCCCATTGATAGAGGGGGATTTCCGATGCTCGCACTCAAATTCGCCGCCATTGCCGCCGGCACCGCTTGGTTGATCGCAACGTTTTCGCCAGATTTCGGCGGGGACCTGGTCCTCGCGATCGCTACCTGCCTTTCGTAGTGCTCGGACAAAGAAAACCCGCTGGTGGCTGAGGCCGGCGGGTCTATCGCATTTCCGGTACCGCGGGGTGAACGCAGTTCGGGGACTGTGCCCAAACGGGTTGACGCCCGGTTACGTCTCATTCCTCATCAGGTGGTCCATCTCGACCACCTGAATCGCGACGCGTTCGGCCACCTCGCAGCCTGGGTCGTCGGCGATGTCTGGCCGTAAGCTGGGATATTTGATGCGGAACCAAACTCCCTCTCGCGAATTGGAGGCGATCACTGCCCCGTCCCGTGGGCACCTATCGGTGATGAGAACGCCCGGTCGCGCTCCCGCCCAATGCAAGCAAGGGAGCAGCGCGCGCAATGGATACCGACAGGGAAAAACTGGCGCTTGAGCGGAAGCTCGCCAACTATCGCGAGCTGGCACGCGAGTTCCCAGACGAGCAAATTGGCCAGGTGATCCGCGACTGCATCGAGGAGCTAGAGCAGCAGCTTCGGCCAAAAGAAAAATAAGGCCGCCCACTGGGACGGCCTCTCTTTTATCGCTGTAGCCTCCGCCGATGGCTCGCCAGCCGTTGCCGGTTTCCGGTACGTTCGGCGCCGGCGCTTCATTGCAACGCCTTTGCGGCCGTCTCATCCGCATCGGTGATCAGGGCGGCAAGCACCCTGGCGGCAACAGCACCGCCAGATGTCTTGTCAGCTTCATAATCGAGGTCTTCCAACAAGTATCCTAATGCAAGCCGGAGGAATTCACTCAGGTTCGATGGTGAAAGATCACCTGAGCTCGAGGGACCCGTCCTGTTCAAGTCTCGCCTCCGCGATCAGATCATCAACGGTCATGGCGATGGGGCAGGTGCAGACGTGTCTAAGGGTGGCGTGCTAAGCACGCTGTCAGCTTCGATCATGGGATTTCCGTCCTTTGTGGTTGAGGTTAGAGCCGGGGCGGAAGTTGGCCGCTTCCCCTCGGCTCGATTTTAGTGTACACAAAAACTATGGTGAAGCAAACAAAAACTGTACACAAAAAATCAAGAGGGCGGCCGAGTGGTCAACGATACGCGGAAACCATCCCGGCGCGCCTTGAACCATCGACCGTTGCTGCCGTCGACCATTGGGCAGCGGCAAACGACGTCTCGCGCTCCGAAGCCATCCGCCGGCTGGTCGAGCTCGGGCTGACCGTCCGAATGAAGTCGAAGCAAACGACGGCCGAGCGCGCTACCCGCGCCAAAGAACTGGCCGCCACGGAGATCGAAAAGGTAAGCGATCCATCGGCAACGCAGGAAGAGCGTACGCAAAGGCGGAGGCGGCTCACCCGGGGGCCTCAAGAATTTCGTGTGGATCGTGTCGATTTGCCAGAAACAAAACGCGGGAAATGAGCGAGCTTGAGCCAACACCCGAACTCCCGGATGACACGCCGGTTTGTGAAGTCCGATTTCCGATGCGCATTAAGAACGCCCTGTTTGCCGCTGGCCTAAAAACCATCGGCGAAGTGCGAGAAACGTCGGACAATGCGTTGCTGGCGCTTCCCGATTTCGGAAAGACCTCGGTCGCGCAGCTTCGCGAGACGTTAGGCCTGCCGTCGTGTGACGGGGTGAGGCCATCGGGTAAAAAGTCACCCTGATCGAGATCGGACTGAAGGCGAAGAAATGACCAAGACACCGCACGAGTTTGAACGGCGCAGCCCGATCACGAAGGCAGAGCGCGAAGCGCGCAAGGCATTCCGCCAAGTCGATGCTTCAGTGGCAATGACTGAGCACCAGACCGCTCAGAAGGCGTTCAATGCAAACCGGGAGCGACTCAAGGCCGAGCGGCTGGCGCGGGAAGCTGCCGAGATTCCGGCCGCCAAAAAAGCCAAGCCGAAGAAAAAGCCCGGCTAAAAAAAATCCCGCCCTGGGGAAATCCGCTTGCGCGCGCTTTGAGGTTGCTAAACATTGGCGCCGGGCCTGGGGAGATCCATCGCATGCGCATATCGGGAATCGTGGCGCTTGGCGCCGCGTTGATGCTGGCAGGTTGCGCTGCTTCGCGCCAGGAGGTGGTCGCTCGGCTCGGGGATCAATTCATCGGCCAGAACGTTGATGCCCTGGTTGTCCAATGGGGTCCGCCTGCAAATACATTCAAGATGAACAGCGGCGACACCTCCTACGTTTGGCAGCTTGGGAATCAAACGGACATAAATACGGACCGCGGTTCCGGCTTTGCATCCACGCGATTTTGCAAGGTCAACGTCATCGCTTCAAAAGCGGGAATTGTAACCCAGCTGAACACCGAGGATTCCAACGCGGGCGGCGGCGTAGTTGGCGCGCTCGGCGGCTACGGAAGCATTTGCGCAAACCGGCTAGGCATTAAACACCAAAGCTCATAGCTACTGCGTTTTGTAGCCTGTCGCCTATTCGCGCCCCAAGGGATTGACGATTTGCGCTGACAATAGCCGCGCGGCATCATCGGCGCATGACCGTTGTACACCTCCGAAAGCACGAAGCCGTTCAGGACTGCGGGAGCTATGAAGTTTGGTTCGATGACGGCCGGCCCTCGAAGTTCTTCTACTTCGACGATCTGCCTAATCGGCGGCTCCGGCCTGATATCATGACCAAAGCCCAGGCTGCCGAGGCGTTCGCTCGCGCCGAACGAGACAAGATGGGGAAGGACTGACGGGCGCCGCTCTTCGACGTGACGATCACTGGAGGCTTTCTTCGATCGACATGGCAGCCCGGGGGACCGGCGCAGTTGCCGCTGCCGCTACGGGGCGCCGCTTAAGGATTGCCGTCGTGGATCACCGCGTTAAGGAGGTTAGTATGACACGCAAAATCCTGTCTATCGCGGCTGTGCTGATAGCCATCACGAGCGTATCGGGCTCCGCTTGTGCCGACACACCGTCTCCACAGGCGATGCTTTCTAACCCTATCCGTCCGCCGAAAGAGATGTCGAATCGATTCGGTCTCAAAAAAGTGCAAGGGTGTCTACCGGGATATTACTATTGCACCCTCGCTAATTGCAAAGGATCGGGCGTCGACGGAAAATGCTGCACTAACGATCAGAAATGCGTGTGCGTCGAGCAGACGCCCCAGTGCGAATAAAGTGACGGCTCTTCCGGCCATGCCCCGAAAGCCCCTGGAGCTACTGCCAGAGGTCGCGCGCGCCTTGTGGTATAATCTATCGTCGAATCAGCCTCGGTGATGGATGAACGAAGACGAGAAGCGGCAGCTGGAGGACGCGGCGCGCGAGCTCCCTGGAGCCGAGCGCAACTTAATAGCGGCCATGCAAAACTTCGTTGATGCGCAAGCAAAGGCCGGCGGCTCAAAGAGCCGCTCCTTTGACATCCTGCGCCAGCTATTACGGAAGACGCGCGAGGAAAAAGCAGCGCGCCATCGCGCAGCTTTTAAAATCGTCGACTGAGCGAAATGGGACAACAAGGATCGCCCCACGGTCTTTGCCTACGGCCACGACACCATCAAGGCTGATGGGATTGCCGCAATGCAGCTTCATGCGCTCAAGCAGCACTACTCGGGTAGGCTGAGGCTGACCGTAGCGTTCGAATATCCGGTCTTCGAATAGAACGCAGGCAGGTTCCTATCGGGGAACAAGTTCTAAGATCAGTTGCACCCACTTATTCCTCAACCAGCCGATTGACAGGATGTCGCAGCCCTGAAACGGTAGAGGAATTGAATATTAATTAATTCTGGTCTGGAGCTGCACATGCGAACGAGGTGGTTAGGCCTATTAGCTCTTTTGCCTCTTACGTCGCTGGCGGGCTTGTCGCCCGCAAGTGCCGACATCATAAACGGCGGATTTGAGACGGGCACTCTCTCCGGCTGGACCGTTGTTGGCAATGATGTCTCGGCGGCAACATCCGGTGGCGTTGACATTTACGCCTCGCACTCGGGCAGGTTCTTCGCGGCGCTCGGCGATACTACAGGAACGGGCGCACTCGTGCAGACGTCCATCACAGACGTCCTAGGACAAGCTTATACCCTGACATACTTCCTCGCTTCAAAAGGTGATTCGCAGACGAGCTTCAGTGCTGCCTGGGATGGGGTTACCCTTCAGGGCAGCCAATTAACGAACCCCAATTCCGGCCAGGCTTACGTGCAGTACACCTTCACTGTGACTGGGACCGGATCGGACACGCTGACGTTCCACGAGACGGACGTACCAGGCTGGCTCGCGCTCGACGACGTATCACTAACTGCGAAGCCTGCGGCCGTCCCGGGCCCAATGGTCGGCGCCGGTCTTCCCGGTCTCATCGCAGCATTCGGCGGACTGCTCGCTTGGCGGCGCCGGAGAATGGCCGCCGCGTAATTTTCTTTAGGCATCTATCGAATTTGCAGAGACCGCCTTCGGGCGGTCTTTTTGTTTATAGATTTCGCATTCGATGGCCCGACGCGCAGCAGTGGGTATCGCACGTCCGCCCGGCATTGCGACTAAACATCAATTCCCAACAACCGCATGTTTAGTCGCGAACGCGTCTCTACGTTGGCTGAATGCGTAATCCGCAACGGCGTTCCGACTAGCGATTGTAGCCCGAACCACGGTGTCTTGCCTCGGCGGCCCTACGCTCGAGTTCATCAAGTAAATCCTGCTGTAGTTTCTCCAGCCTTCGTTGCTCGACCCTAAGACCGTACATCGATCGGTCGACGTCAGACTGATTTCGCTTCCATGTATCTCCCAGCCTGGCAGCGGAGACTTCTGGCATCAGATTCCGCCTGATCAAGCTCTCGCTTCGCGGCAAGTGCGCGCATATTGGCAGTAGCCTCAGCGGCTTTGTACTCGTTTTCCGCTCTTTGAGCAGCTTCCATGACTTCCTTTGCCCAAGCGGCTTTGGGATCATTCCTTACCGGTTGCTTCGAGGGTTCAGGAGCCGCAGCTTGCTGTTGGCTCGTTGAGGGGGTTGACGAACGGGGGAAGTTAACCAGGCAAACGCCGAGCATCACCAAGGAAACGGAAACTACCTGTGCTGCAATTGTGCGGCTATGAATATACAGCGGGCGCACTGGATAAATAATTGAAACGAGTCCGGCAGCCAAGACAAAGAGGAAGAGCATGAAAAATGGAATGGCCCGTTCTTCTGGCGGCCCTACCACGGCACTGCCGACAAAAAAGAAGATCAGCGAAGCGGCAACGAGACGCACTCCTGCGCCCCGGGTTTCAATGCGGATAAATTGAAGCGGATAGACGATCGAAATCAGCCCAACAGCTAAAGCGAGAAACGAAAGCAGTCCGATGAACCACATTGAAATCTCCTCCTAGACCGCTAGGAGGCTAGCGCAATAGTTCCAAGCTACTTTTGAGCGATTCAGTGCAATTTGATCGATGAGGCTCATTGAGAATCGTCGAATTAACTTTTCATTAAGAAAGAAGGCCGCGCGCAACATGAACATTCCTCATTTCCCGCGTTGCCAACGATCTAGCCCTTGGCGCGCCCGAAACTCTGGTCATATTCTGAACGTCGGTTCGGACTGGCAAGCACCGACCTCCACTCCAGCTTGCTACCGCGCTGGATCAAGATGGAGCGGAGGTTGGAAGTACCGAGTAGCATCTCCGAGTAACTCCGCTCCATCTCATCCCAGCCCCGATGGAGCGGAGTATGGATGCTACGCCGGTCGTGCGCTCTTACTCCACGGGCGGCAGGCCTCGTCGTAAGCGCGCTGCAGGCTCGGATTCAATCTGGCGAACACCTCAAATTTTTGGTTGAGCACGTCGAAGGCATCTGGCTGACGCCCGTCTGCCGAAAGTCTGATGTCAAACCCAAGCTTGGCGGCTTCGGAAAACAACTCCAACCCCCTGCTATCGATCGGCTCGACGAGAGCGATGACGGCGGGGGTAAGCGTGCTGTCGACCATCTTCTCGAGGTGGCTCAGGAAATCCAAACGCATCTCCGTCGGCATGTCGCTTTGGAGGCACCACTTAGTGGTGCTAATCAGCACCAACGAGTATCGATGCCCCATGCTCAAACCAATCATGCGGCAGCCTCGTGATCGATGATCTTCGGCGACGGCAGCGCGACCATGAATTTATTCGAAAGCTCTTCGATACGGTTCAGCACCGTCGCGGCATCGCCGGCGCTCAGCTTCACTTCGCCTTCGACCTTCACGATTGCCGTCGATTGCACCGGCGAAACCCGATCCATCACGAGGCCGATCACGCGACCGAGTTCCTTGTGGTTCGGCGTATCAAGGATCCGCTTCATCGTCCTGACCGCGACCGGACCAAGCGTAATGAGGAACTGCTGGCTCATCTCCGCGACCGCGGCCTGAACCTTGGGATCGCTGTTCAACTGCCAGGCGGTGGACGCCAACACCGCACGCGAGCTGGCGGAATAGCCGGCAGCCTTCGCAGCAAACACGCCACTACCATGCGAGCGCGGCGCATCGAACAGCGCACGGACATAACGGCGCTGGCGCTCGGTCAGCGCGGCCATAGCGGGACCATATTGGCCCGCGTCGGTCGCGTCGCTGGTCGAAATCGCAGTCACGCTAAGCGCATTCCCCTGGAGATAATCGAAATCAATAACAACATCTCTTCGCGCTCGGGACCGCCGGCCATGTATCGAGAAACCCACTGCGGATCCCGCATGCGCGAGTTTTTTCGGGCGATGGCGGCCTTGTATTCGAGGGCGCTTGCCGGGAGACCGGCTTTGATTTCAGCGATCACGCCGGCCGAGAGATCGGCGGTGGCCTCGAGATGGGCCGCGGTCTCCACCCATTGCGCTTCCGACGTCGGGCCGCCGTCGATGATTGAACCAGGCGCCGGCTGGAATGCGAGTTCGTGTAATTTCCGCATTTCTGCCTGGGTCGCATGGTCGCCGTCGACGTGCCGCTTGACCCATTCCGGATTGTTTTTGAGTTCGATGATCTTTGCGGCCGCCTGCTCGGCCGGCGTTGCCGGCATCGCAAGATCTGCGGCAGCAGCACCTGGTACGGCGTCCGTCATGCGGCCTCCTCAGCTTCTGGCAATGCGGGCAGCGGCTCTTCCTCGATATCTCGAAGCAACCATTCGGAATTTCTCTGCTCGCGCGCGGCTAGCAATTCCGGATCCAGATTGGCATCACGCAACTGGTTCGGAAGTCGGAACAACGATGACCGATGTTGCATTGGCCAGTGCAGGAGCCTCGCGACAATATCGACGGCATCATGGTGGGTCATGTAGTCCTGCAGCCGCGGAAAAACGGAAGGCCACCCCTGGAAAGTCTGCCGCCGCACTTCGTCATAGGCGGCGAGGCTGGCAGACAGCTCCTGAAGCGCTGCGTCGATACGACCCGCGACAACCACGCGCGCCTCGAGATGTTTCTTCAGCGAGACGAGCGCCGCCGCCTTCTGCTCCTGGCGCCGCTCGGTTGCCTGCTGCCGCTGCAAACCACGCAGTGCCGTCAGCCGGTCGCGGTGGATTTTCGCCGTCCGGCCCTTATGCTCGAGCTTGGCATCGATCGCGGCGACGTCGTCCGCACTCTCAAGTTCCAGCAAAGCACGCTGGCGCTCTGCCTGCAGCGCCGAAATCTCGCCGTCGACGGTGGACAGCTGAGAAGCGGTGCGATCGATCGCGGAAACCGGGTCGCGTGAAAACAACTGAGCGATTTTTCTCATCACGTCCCGCCTTTGTATTTCTCGGGGACCAGCGCCCAGGTGAACTTGTCGTCGCGCTGGAGCGCAGCTCTCCATTCAGGGTCCTCGAGCGAGGCTTTGAAAAGCGCGGTCTGGCGCGCTCGGGTCAGAGCCCCCCTCCCGACTTCAAACGGTAGTCCGGTTTCAGGGCAGCGCTCACCCTCGGCCGGCATGTCCGCGGCCGTGGCCGCCTCACGGAGAAACCTCGCTGTCTGCTGCTCCCGCGGGAGCGCGCCACTACCCGTTTCGAAAATACGGCCGGTCCTGGCGCAGCGCTCAGCGTCGGCGCCGAACACGCGTTGTTCGGAAATATGCGCTGGCTCGAGGTCAGGCTGCATGACGCGCTCCCTTTTCCGCGGCCAAGGCGTCAGCCACCAGGTTCGCAACCAGATGGCTCAGGGGGCGCCGGTCCTTCGCGGCGCGCGCCTTCAACTCATCGGCGATCTCGGGGCTCGGCCGGAATGAGATCGAGGGCTTGATCGGCTTGTCGTCTGTCATCGCGGTCCTCCTCAGAACCGGAAGACTTCGGCAGTATTCGGCGCAATCGTCACCGCACTTTGGGACAGCAATTTCGTTGTCGAGGCTGAGCCGTAGATCAAGCGCACGGCATACTCGCAGCACCGTGTCGATCGTCGGCGCCTTCAGGCCGGCCACCAGCTTGGAAAAATATCCATCAGGTAGCTTGGCGCGAGCGTCGACTTCTCGATGTGTCAGCCCGAGTGAAAGCGCACGCCTGCGCCAACTCAGTCGAAGCTCCGCTGATGTCGGAACCGCTGTCATTGGCGTATTCCGCGAAGACAAAACAATTTCAGAAGGGCCGCCGCTATAGCGGGATAGGTGATCGAATACAACCGAAGCGGGTGATTTTCCTCCACCGCTACCCCTAGTCGGGTCCCTATCTGTCTGACATCACTAGGTATTTCGGAATCGCCATGCTTGGTGGCCGCGCCTGGCTTGGGATTGATTTTCAAACCGGCTAGCACTCTTTGCCGACGATCTATCTTCCCATACTCTTCCCAACTATCGCGGCACGATGTGGCAACGTCAAAAACTTGAGTTGGATCAATGGTTACAGCGGCGAGAGCCAACTGTTCGTTAGACAGATGGTCGGCCAAGTGCAGCGAAGCGCGGTCACAGCGGGGCGAGATTTCCGAAATCAGAATAACACGGAGAGGAACGAGCTCTTCCCAGCCCTGTCTCGCGTGCGAGTGTGCGCTCGGGCGGGCCTTTCTAACTTCCAGTGTGGGTTTCTGTAGAATAGCCCGCGCGTGTAACTCCGTCCGGATCGGTTGGCATGGTGACCAGCGGTGCGGCTCCGAGCGTCGCCGAAGGCAGAGCGCTGGTGGCGCATAGCGGGTGTGGTGGGATGCGCGCGCGAGGCGTGTTTGCGCCATTGGTGCGCCATGGTGCGATGGAGCAATGGCGCGCGGTTTTGCGCCATCTCCAGCCCTAGGGAAATTCCAATGATGGCGCAGATCGGGTTGCGCCATTGGTGCGCCATTGGATTTGGGGTAATGGCGCAGCCTCATGACGGTCGTTTCCCGTCGTTTACGCGAAGCCCTTTGCGTGGTTTGCGCGCCTCGGCATCGTCGTATTCTTCATGGAACAGCACGCCGTTCTTGACCCATGTGCGGACGATCTCGCGGCACTGTGGCTCGGTGCGGTCCGGGCAATGGCGCTGCACCACGGTCCAGGCGGCCCGCGCAGCCGCTTTGGGCGCGTCGGAGAATCGCTGGCCATTCGGCAGGCCGGCCTCGATCTCGTCGAGGGCCGCGTTCGCCTGGGCGCTGGAGACGCCATCCCATGTCTTCGGCGGGTGCCACGGGACGACCGTCTGGACGTCGTCGCCGTTGGGATAGTCGGCGGTCCCATTATCGAGCCGCACGCCGACCAGCTTGAACCATGTGGCCTCGCCCGACGGCGGCGCGATGTTGACCTTGCTGGAGTCGAGGCGAACGTACAGGCGGCGCTCCTCGGCGCGGATGCCGAACGTCTCGCCTTCCTGGTCGGTCATGCGGGTTAGCGTGTACATCAGCCGGCCGGCATCCCGGGCCGAGCTCGCACCGCGGCCAGCATCGGCGTCGCCTGCGGTCTGCTGGCCTTTCTTGGTGTGATGGGCACGTCCACCGCGATGTTGAACTCGATCGCCAGTTTCACCAGCAGGTCACACACGAAATCCATCGCTCCGTTATCGTTTTCCTCCAGCGCGTGAAGCTTGACGAAAGGATCCAGCGCAAGAAGGTCGATTTGCAGGCGATCGATCGCTTCCCTAAGCATGATGTCGAGCAGCCCTGCCTGGCGCGCGCCGTCCTTGATCTCGGCTAGCTTGATTCCCTTCGGCGTTGCGCAGAAAAGCCAGCCATCCAAGTCTTCGGGCAAGATCTCGTGATGCATCTGTGCGGCCTCGAGGCGCCGCCCCAACTCGTCGTTGTCGTCCTCCAGGCTCAGCAGCAGCACTCGGGCCCGCCTGAAAACATGCTCGCCGCTCAGCGAGCGGCCAGTTGTCAGTGAGAGATACTGCAGCGTACGCACCGCGGTCTTACCGGTTGCGCCCGGCGCCAAGAGGCCAGACAGGAAACCGCGGCAAAATTGATTGCCGAGCAGCCATCCCCGCGGCGGCGGCTTGGTAAGCCTTTTCCCGGCATTCCATTCATTGAGAGATGAAGGCTGCGGCTGTTCCGGCGGCGCGTAATCTGTACCCGGTGAGGGCGCCTCGCCCCCGTTGATGTGTTTCAGTCGGTCTACCGGATGCTGCATTTCCCAGTAGCGGACGCGCTCAGCGACCTCATTCTCGAAGTCGACGTCTTGCTCGAGCGGCCGATCGCCGGGGAAGTCATTTGCATGATTTATCGCGGTACCCCCCGAAGCCTCGCGAAGGGCGCGGCAATGATCGCCTGCACGGCATCGGCGCCGACCGTCGTAACCAAGCCAGTGCGTTCGGCAAAGTCCTGCAGCGGGTCGATCACGTCGGGCAATTCGAGCGGAAAGAGCGACCAGGACGCCGCGCCACTCTCGGCAAGGATTTTCAGAATGCCGGTCAGCGACACCAGTGGACGCGGGTCCGTGATTTTGGCGGGAGCATTCATTCCTCGCTCCCGTCGCTGATCATTCCACGGCTGCGCGCTTCAGCCTCTGCTTTCGTGACAGCTTTCGCCAGATTAACGATCTTGCGGACGGGAAGCATTAGCCCCTTGGGCGTCGGGGCAAACCTTCCGTCCTTGTTAGTGTAGTGTCGGCGAACGTCGATGAACCAGCGACCCTTGAACTCGACCAGCTTCGTGATGATCGCCTCGCCTTTGCGGTTGGCCCAGTCCTTCGCGATTTCGATCTCCTCGCCGCGGTCCTGGTCCACGGTGGCGTGCTGTCTAGCCATGGATCAGCTCCAGCGCCTGGCCGATCGGCCCGGCCGGGTTGCCGCGCGCGTCACGCTTCAATGCGTGCTTGATCTCGTTGAGGGCAGCGCCATGCTGAAGCGCAAGGCTGACCGCGATAGCGGCGTCGCTTGCCATGACATCGAGCAACGAGTCACTGCGATCAGCATTAAGGAAGATTTCGCCAACATGGCCGTCCGGGAAATAGCCGACGGTCATCTGGTAGTGTGAGCCATTGCGCTCGAAAGCGATGGTTTCGCAGGCTCGGCGGTTCGGAAGCCTGTTGCGGGCGGGATTCGGCTGTGGCAAAACCATGATGCTGATCCGAGTTGCTGATCCAAAAACACGAGCGCCGCCCGGCCAGGGGCGGCGTTTCGCGTTTCAGGCGGCGGGGGCGGCGAGTTCGCCACGCTGCTTGCGGCGGATGTCGCCGAGGCGACGGCCAGAGCAGCGCTCCGAAAGCTGGATTTTCGGGACAGGATTGGTTCGGCGAAGCGTCCACACCGATACGCCCAGCATCGGCGCTGCAATGGGATCGCGGACGATGTAGTTATCAGGAAGGTCTTCGGCCTTCTTGATCAATTCGATCTGCTCTGGTGTAAGTTGCTTAAGCATGTCTGTGCACCTCGTGCCTTGGTGCGCAAAGAAATGCATCGCTTGCCCAATGCCGAACAAGGAAAGGTTAGGCTCGGAAAGCGCTCGCCAACCTAAGTTTTCCGCTTCAGATAGTAGTCCAGTTTCTTGCGAACGTTTTCCGAGGTCTGGCCGGTTCGGTCTGCGTGTAGCTTGACGAATGCCGCCTTCGTGAGATTTCCGCCATGCTTTGCCCTCTCTTCCTCGAACAGCGTGAGCAACTCGGCGTTGGGTGAGTTGTGCATGATCGAGCCAGGCTTCTTTTTTGGCGGAAGCTGTTCGGGATTGAAGTCTTTTGGATAGCCGCCCACAGCGACTAGGCTTCGCCAGAGTCGGAAGTACACTGCACTCTCTGCTTCGCTCAATTCCCTGGCCGGCCACGTGTACCACCAAACGCAAATCTGACGACGATCTCCCTTCGATTCAGCGGCGGCAATCTGCTCAGCGGTCGGCAATTTGGTCATCGCCCGTGCTTTCTGAGCTTTCTTCGCCTTGGCCTGCGCTTCTACGTATTGATCTTGCTCTTCTTCGATCGAGGGTTCCTTTGCCAGTTTGATGCACCTTTGGAACAGCAATTTCGCTGTTCGCAAGCCATGGCGTTCGGCAATCCTGTCGAACAGCGCTTGCGCCTGGGCGCCCTCTACCTTGAGAATCTCGGCCACGCGTTCGCCAGCCTCTCGCGCGAGCCGATCATACTCGTCCTCGCCGACTTTCGGCATCACGCCCTCTTCAGGGTCGTGATGTTACTCTTTCGATCCTCGACAATTGACAGCAGATGTTCTGCCCACCGCGCTAACGCGGTGCGCTTCTCCGCTTCATAGGTTTGGCGGTTGTAGATGCCAGCCACGCCGGCTCGGAAACCGGAAACGTGGTTCAAAATCACTTCAACGATGTGAGGCTGCACGCCGATTTTGCCGGCATGCGTCGCGAACGATCTGCGCAAATCATGTGGCGTCCAGTGGGGCAGCGCATGCCCCGACTTTTCGGCGATACGCTTGTTCAGGGTCTCCATGGATTTGCCCCATCCTGAAAACGGCCCTTCACCAAAACCAAAAATCAAATCGCGCAATTCGCCATCGGCGATCGCCCGATGAGGCTGTGCTTCGATAATTTTTCTGGCTGGTTCGGACAGCGGGATGGAATGTTCGCGATGATTCTTTGTTCGTTCGGGCGGCAGGATAACGGTGTCGCCCTCTGCATCCAGCTCTGACCATCGTAATCCCGAAATCTCGGCAGCTCGTTGGCCGGTGAGAGCGAGTAATTTCATGATTGCGCCGAAGTGATCGTCCTCAAGCTCGTTCCAAATCAGCCGCAGCTCATCCGGCCCGAGCACGCGATCACGGGATTTCTCATCAGTGCGCTTGGTGCCGCTGACGGGGTTGCTGGTGATGAGGCCTTCCCCGATCGCCCAGCCAAACAGCGTGGCCAAGCTGGTCCGCACCCGATTTGCTGTCACCGCGTGCTTTGCTCGCACAGCGCTGATCACGCTCGCGATGTCGCGCTGCTGGATCTTCGCGAGCAACAGGCCGTGCAGCGTCTTGGCGTGCGTCAACAGATGGCGTTCTGTTTCGCTATAGGAGCGGGGTCGGAGACCCTGACCGTCTTTTCCGCCGTGAGCTTTTTGAAAGGCAAGGAATCGCTCGACCACAGCCTTGAATGTGTCGGTTGCGGTGTCGCGGGCCTGTTGCTTCTCGCCGGCCGGATCCTCGCCGAGCTTCACTCTGGCGTGGAGTTGAGCAGCCTGCTCGCGGATACCGAGCTTGATGACTTTGCCTTTGTCATCTTTCGCAGCTTTGAGGCTCTCTTCCGTCGCTGACCCGAGGGATAGGCGCCGCTGCTTGTCACCCAGGGCGTACTGGAACACCCAGGTTCGCGAGCCGCCGGCGCGCAGCCTGAGGCCAAGACCGGGAATCTCGTCATCCCAAAACAGATGATCTGACTTGCCGCGAGGCAGTCGAAGTGCCGGAAAATTCTTGGCGGTGAGTTTCATGAAATCCCTCAAAACAAGAGCTGGGAAGACTATGGGAAGATACCAGCTGCTCCCCCGTGCTCTCTCTTGCTCGTC
The DNA here is from genome assembly GCA_963696255.1 of uncultured Alphaproteobacteria bacterium. Taxonomy (GTDB): domain Bacteria; phylum Pseudomonadota; class Alphaproteobacteria; order Rhizobiales; family Xanthobacteraceae; genus Bradyrhizobium. The sequence continues at coordinate 1,808,685 of CAVOJN010000006.1, read as the reverse complement.
AAGACTGTTTGTCTATGAGTTATTCCAGTCACTTACAAGAGTAGACTGTTTGTCTTGCTCCTTATACACAGCTATGCTCGCCATCGACGCAGACTTTGACTCTGTTTGTCTTGGTTCGAATCCAGGTTCCCCAGCCAGCTTCCAGCCGTTGCGCGGTCCAGACTCCAATCTTCAGGCGGCTGAAGACCGGATACGCGGCACGCGCCGTTATATACCTCGCGCGTTCGCTGCGCTGATGCCGTCACCATCACCTCGCAGTTGCTTAAGCTGATGGCAGCGCAGCTTAAACTCATGGCAGCTCGCCGAAGTGCGTGCGACTTGCGTTCACTTGCTCCGGGCGGAGGGGCGTGCAATGTTCCGCCCCGCAAAACAAGCAGGGCTAACGGCGATCCATCGCGCATCGCCAACGACTGACAACAAGTGCAAGCGTTTTCTTCGGAGACCAATCAATGAAATTCAGGAGTTTTCTCGGGCTGGCGGGCGCAGCCGCGATTTCGCTTGGCCTGTCGTCCGGCGCTTTTGCGGAAGACAAGGTGATCAAGATCGGCGGCGTGTTTCCGATGACCGGAAATGCCGCGAGTGCCGGCGTGCATGCCAAGGCCGCGCTCGAAGTCGCCATGGACATCATCAACAACGCCCATCCGGAGCTCGGCAATTTTCCGCTCGCGAAGAACACCGGCCTCGCAGGCCTTGGCGGCGCCAAGGTCGAAGTCGTGTTCGCCGATAACCAGGGCAGCCCCGCCACCGGACAAAATCAGGCGCTGCGCCTGATTACGGAAGAGAAGGTGGTTGCGCTCACCGGCGCCTATCAGTCCGGCATCACGCTGACGACGAGCGCGATCGCCGAGAAATATGGCATTCCCTATCTCAACGGCGAGTTGGTGGCAGCCAATCTCACCGAGCGCGGCTTCAAATGGTTCTTCCGCACCACGCCGATCGCAACCGACTTCGCAAAAGTCTTCCAGGAATTCCTTGCCGACATGAAGGCTCAGGGCGCGAAGGTGGACAGTATCGCGCTGGTGCACGACAACACCGAATACGGCACCTCGGTCGCTGGTACGCTGACCACCACCTTCAAGGAGAAGGGGTTCAGCAATCTCATCGACGTTGCCTACGCGTCGAACGCGACCGACGTCCAGAGCCAGGTGCTCCAGCTCAAGGAGAAGAATCCGGACGTCGTGCTGATGATCTCCTATACGTCGGATGCGATCCTGTTCGCCAAGACCATGCAGGCGCAGGACTTCAAGCCCGGCATTCTGCTCGCCGACGACGCCGGCTATTCCGATCCGGCCTTCATCAAGGCGGTCGGCAAGGCCTCGCAAGGCGCCTTCAACCGCTCGTCCTGGAGTGTCGGGCCTTCCGGTTCGCCGTCCGCCATCATCGCCGAGATGTACAAGAAGAAGAGCGGCGACGAGATGGACGATACCGCCGCACGGCAGATGCAGGGTTTCCTCGTCCTCGTGGATGCGATCGATCGCGCCGGCTCGACTGAGCCAGCGAAGATCCAGGCTGCGCTGAAGGCGACCGATCTCAAGGCCGACCAGCTCATGATCGGCTACAAGGGCGTCAAGTTCGACGACAAGGGCCAGAACATCCTGGCGTCCGGCCGCATCATCCAGCTCCAGGACGGCGAGAACTACGTCGCGGTCTGGCCAAAGGACGGCGCGGACAAGGCGCCGGTGCTGCCCTACAAGGGTTGGTAATCCTGGTCTCCACGTCATTGCGAGGAGCGAAGCGACGAAGCAATCCATGGCTCAACAAGCGGCAACGTGGATTGCTTCGCTTCGCTCGCAATGACGGCGCTGACACCTTTCGCTAGTGTGGCACTGCCTCTAACCTCTCCCTCGCAACGACGCGCGGTTCGATGTCTTTCTTTCTGGTGCAGGTGATCGTCGGCGGACTCCTTCTCGGCGCCGTCTATGCACTGTTCTCCTCGGGCCTGACCCTGGTCTGGGGCATGATGAACATCGTCAATTTTGCCCATGGCGACTTCGTCATGCTCGGCATGTATGTGGCGTTCGTGGTCTTCACCTTGTTCGGCATCGGACCGCTGGCCAGCGTGCCGCTCGCGGCCCTGCTGCTCGCGACACTGGGCGTCATCGTCTATTTCGCCTTGATACGCCATATCACCAAGGGGCCGATGCTGGCGCAGATCCTCGGCACGTTCGGCCTCGCGCTGCTGTTGCGCTATTCCGTGTTCGGCTGGTTCGGCGCCGACATCCTGTCGCTGCCGAACAACATCGTCGGCGGCACGTTCGATATCTGGGGCCTGCGCATCGAATCCGCGCGGTTGCTCGCCGGCATCGTGGCGCTGATCGTTACCCTTGGCCTGCATCTGTTGCTGACGCGCACCTCGCTTGGCTCGAAGATGCTCGCAGTGGCGGAGGATTCGACCGCCGCGCAATTGATGGGAATCAGGCCCGACAGCATGCAGGCGATCGCCTGGGCAATCGCGGCCGGCGCCACCGGCCTTGCCGGCGCGCTGATCGCGACCTTCTTCTACATCGTGCCGACGGTCGGCGAGACGCTCGGGATCGTCGCCTTTGTCACGGTCTCGCTCGGCGGGTTCGGCAGCGTGCCGGGCGCGCTCGTTGCGGGCCTCCTGATCGGCGTCATCGAATCCGTATCGGGCTATCTGATCGGCGCGGTCTACAAGGACATCGTGGTCTATCTGGTGTTCCTCGGCTTCCTCTGGTTCCGGCCGCAGGGCCTGATGGGGAAGACATGATGCGGCGCTTGCTCTGGCCATCCGTCGCCCTCGCGATCGTCGCGGCCTATCCCTTGCTGCTCTCAACCCCGTTCCAGCAACGCCTCGGCGCGCTGGTGCTGCTCTATGCGATCGCGGCCTCGGCCTGGAATATCGTCGGCGGCTATGCCGGCCAGGTCTCGGTCGGGCATGTCGTGTTCTTTGGCTGCGGCGCCTACGCGGCCATGGCCGCGTACACGCATTTCGGCCTGTCGCCGCTTGTCGGCATTCCCGCCGGCATCGTGGTCGCCGTCGGCATTGCCGCCATCATCGGTGGACCGACGCTGCGCCTGTCGGGGCATTACTTCAGCATGGCGACAATCGCGGTCGCCGAAGTTGCAAGACTGATCGTCACCAACACGACCTGGCTCGGCGCCGCGGTCGGCCTCAGCGGCCCAACGGTGCCGCGCAACGTCTTCGATCTCTCCTTCGTGTCGGCGCTGCCCTACTACTACATCTTCCTGGTCGTGCTCGCGATCACGCTCCTGATCACCTGGCAGATGACCAACAGCCGCATGGGCTTCTACCTGCGTGCGATCAAGGATTCCGAACGTGCGGCGCGCTCGCTCGGCGCGCCGGCCGCCCGCACCAAGCTTTACGCCTATATGCTGAGTGCCGCTCTGACCTCGGTGCCCGGCGCGCTCTATGCGATGATGTTCGGCTTTGTCGATCCGGAATCCGGGCTCGGCATCCTGATCTCGGTGAAGATCCTGATCATGGCGGCGCTTGGCGGGGCAGGGCTGTTGTTCGGGCCGCTGGTGGGGGCTGCGATCCTGGTGCCGCTGGAGGAATTGTCCAACTCCTGGCTCGGCGGCAAGGGCGCCGGTCTCACCTTCGTGGTCTACGGCGCGATCATCGTGCTGATCTCGCGCTTCCAGCCGGGCGGTCTGCTCGCGCTGGCGCTGCGTATCTGGGAGCGGCGAGGCAAGAAGCCCGAGATGACGGCGGCCGCGGGAGCAAGCCATGCTCCTTGAAGCGCGCGGCATCACCAAGGCCTTCGGCAGCTTCCGCGCGGTGGATTCCGCCTCCGTGACGCTGGAGCAGGGCGACATCCTCGGCCTGATCGGGCCGAACGGCGCCGGCAAATCCACCTTCTTCAACTGCCTGACGGGCGATCTCCAGACCACCTCGGGCCAGGTGCTGTTTCAGGGACAGGACATCACCGCGTTCTCGCCCGAGGCTCGCGCCGGGCTCGGGCTCGCGCGCACCTTCCAGGTGCCGCAGACCTTTGAAGGCATGACCGTGCTGGAGAACGTGATGATCGGCGCGTTCCTGCGCACCTCTCACCGCGCCGAGGCTGAAGCGAAGGCGCTGAGGGTGCTGGAGCGGGTCGGCATGGCCCGGCTTGCGAACTCGCCTGCGCGCTCGCTCGGCACGCCCGGCCGCAAGCGGCTCGAAATCGCACGCGCGCTCGCCACCGAGCCGAAGGTCCTGCTGCTGGACGAGGCGATGGCGGGTCTGACCCAGCGCGAGGTGCAACTCGCGATCGATCTCGTCCGCGACATTCATCGCTCCGGCATTACGCTCGTGATCGTCGAGCACATCATCGAAGTGATCATGGCGCTCTCCAGCCGCGTGATGGTGTTTCATCAGGGCAAGGAGATTGCGCGCGGCAGTCCGCGCGAAGTGACCAGCAATCCCGATGTGATCGCGGCCTATCTCGGCACCCGCGCCGCCAAGGCCGCCGCCGGCCACACGCCGATCGAATTGATGGGCGGGCCGGTGACATGAGCTCTCCCTTGCTCAAGATCGAGCATCTCGAGGTCCGCTACGGCGATCTCATCGGGGTGTCTGACGTCTCGCTCGAAGTGCCCGAGGGCAGTGTGGTGGCGCTGCTCGGCTCCAATGGCGGCGGCAAGACCACGACGCTGAACGCGATCGCCGGACTGATCCCGGTGCATTCCGGCTCGATCCGTTTTCGTGGCGAGGCGATCGGCGGGCAGTCCGCGTTCGCGATCGTGCGCAAGGGACTGGCGCTCTCGCCGGAAGGTTGGCGGCTGTTCGTGCAGCAGACGGTCGAGAACAACCTCATGCTGGGCGCCACGCCGCTCAAGGACAAGGCGCGCATCGCGATCCTGCTCGAGCGCGTCTACGAGATCTTCCCGCGGCTTCGGGAGCGCCGGCTGCAACGCGCCGGCACGATGTCGGGCGGCGAACGGCAGATGCTGGCGGTGGGCCGCGCGCTGATGAGCGATCCGAAGCTCTTGATGCTGGACGAGCCGTCGCTCGGTCTCGCGCCGGCGGTTGTGGAATCCATGTACGAAACCTTCGGCCGGCTGCATCGGGAAGGGTTGACCATCCTGCTCGCCGAACAATCGATCGAGCTCGCGCTGGAGGTATCTGACTTCGCGACCGTGCTGCAGGTCGGCAAAAGCGTATTGTCGGGCGCGGCCGCAGCACTCGCGCAGGACCCGCAGGTGCAGAAGGCTTATCTGGGATCGGCGTAGGCTGGGTTGAGCGAAGTGAAGCCCACCGAGATTGAGCGCTCGACATCATGGGTTTCGCAAGGGCTCAACCCATCCTACGAACGGTAAAGCTCAGGTCATTCGGCGGCTTCCTTGACCGAGCCGCGCTCGGTGCCGGCATGCTCGTCTTCGACCGAGGTGCGGCTCCAGCTCGAAAATGCGTTGGAGAGCTTGTCGAGATAGAGATAGATGACCGGCGTCGTGAACAGGGTCAGCGCCTGGCTGACGATCAGGCCGCCGACCATGGCATAGCCGAGCGGCTGGCGGATCTCCGATCCGGTGCCGGTGCCGAGCATCAGCGGCACGCCGCCGAGCATCGCCGCCATGGTGGTCATCATGATCGGACGGAAGCGCAGCAGCGCGGCCTGCCGGATCGATTGCTCGGGCGTGAGGTGCTGGTCGCGCTCGGCGGCGATGGCGAAGTCGACCATCATGATGCCGTTCTTCTTCACGATGCCGATCAGCAGGATGATTCCGATCAGCGCGATGAGGCTGAAGTCGTAGCCGAATGCCATCAGGATCGCGAGCGCGCCGACGCCGGCCGAGGGCAGCGTGGACAGAATTGTGATCGGGTGGATGTAGCTCTCGTAAAGGATGCCGAGAATCAAATAGACGACGACGAGCGCCGCCAGGATCAGGAGCGGCACCGTGCCCAGCGATTGCTGGAACGCTTGCGCCGTGCCCTGGAAGCTCGAATTGAGGGTGGCCGGCGCGCCGAGCTCGGTCATCGCCCTCTGCACGGCTTCCGTCGCCTGTCCGAGCGCGACGCCCTGGCCGAGGTTGAAGCTGATCGTGATCGCGGGGAACTGGCCCTGATGGCTGATCGAGAGCGGCCGGACGGGATCGCTGGTCCAGGTCGCAAAGGTCGACAGCGGCACCTGCTCGCCGGTGGAGGGCGAGCGGACATAGATCTTGGCGAGCGTGTCGAGGCTGCCCTGCAGCTCCGGCAGGATCTCCAGGATCACGTGATAGCTGTTGAGCTGGGTGAAGTATTGCGTGACCTGGCGCTGGCCGAAGGCGTCATAGAGCGTATCGTCGATCAGCTGCGGGGTGATGCCGTAGCGCGATGCGGTGTCGCGGTTGATCTTCAGCTCCAGCGTCGTGCCTTGCGTCTGCTGGTCGGTGGCGACGTCGCGCAATTGCGGCAGCGTCTGCATCTTGGCGAGGATCTTCGGCGCCCACTCGTTGAGCTCGGCGAGATTGGCGTCCTGCAGCGTGAATTCGAACTGCGTGCGGGTCGGGCGGCCGCCGAGACGGACGTCCTGGGCGGCCTGCATATAGAGGCGGGCGCCTTCCACCTTCTCGAGCTTGGGCCGCAGCCGCGCGATGATCTGCTGCGCGGACGCCTCGCGCTCGCTGCGCGGTTTGAGCGTGATGAACATGTTGCCGTTATTGCCGGCGCGGCCGCTGCCGCCGATCGCCATCGCCGCGGTCGCAACGTCCGGATCCGCCAGCACGATATTGACCAGCGCTTCCTGCTTGGCCTTCATCGCCGCGAACGAGATGTCCTGGTTGGCTTCAGACGTCGCCGTGATCAAGCCGTTGTCCTGCTGCGGGAAGAATCCCTTGGGGATGATCACGAACAGGTAGACCGACAGGCCAAGGGTAGCAAAGAAGATCAGGAGCGTCGTGCGCTTCCAGCTGAGCGCGAGGTCGAGGACGTATTCATAGCCGCGCAGCATGGCGTCGAAGCCGCGTTCGCTCAGCGCATACAGCCGTCCATGGCTGGCCTCGTGATGGGAGCGCAGGAAGCGAGACGCCATCATCGGCGTCAGCGTCAGCGAGACGATCATGGACACGAAGATCGTCATCGCCAGCACGACCGCGAATTCGCGGAACAGGCGGCCGATGATGCCGCCCATCAGGAGCAGCGGGATCAGCACCGCGATCAACGACACGCTGATCGACACGATCGTGAAACCGATTTCGCTCGCGCCCTTGAAGGCCGCGGCCATCGGCCGTTCGCCTTCCTCGATGTAGCGCGAGATGTTTTCCAGCATCACGATGGCGTCGTCCACGACGAAGCCGACTGCGATCGTGAGCGCCATCAGCGAGAGATTGTCGAGGGTATAACCGAACACCCACATCAGCGCGCAGGCACCGAGCAAGGCCAGCGGTACCGTCACCGTCGGGATCACGGTAGCCCAAAAGCTGCGCAGGAAGACGAAGATCACCATGACCACGAGGAAGATGGTCAGGAGCAGGGTGAACTGAACGTCCTCGACCGCCGCGCGGATGGTCGTGGTGCGGTCGCTGATGATGCCGATCTCGATCGACGGCGGGATCGCGGCAACGAGGCGTGGCAACAGCGACTTGATCTTGTCGACCGTCTCGATGACGTTGGCGCCGGGCTGCTTGTAGACCACGAGGAACACGCCGCGCTTGCCGTTGGCCCAGGCCGCCTGCTTGGCGTCTTCCGGGCCGGTCACCGCACGCCCGATGTCACCGATCCGCAAGGGACCGCCATTGCGGTAGGCGATGATGACGTCGTTCCACTTCGCGGAATCCAGCAACTGGTCATTGGCGTAGATCGTGTACGCGCGCTTCTCGCCGTCGATATTGCCCTTCGGGCTGTCGACGGTCGTCAGCGTGATCTGGTTGCGGATGTCCTCCAGCGACAGCCCCTTGGCCACGAGCTTGGCCGGATCGACCTGGACGCGGATCGAGGGCTTCTGCTGGCCGCCGATGACGACCTGCGCGACGCCCGAGATCTGGCTGATCTGCTGGGCGAGCTGCGCGTCGACGGCGTCGCTCACGGTAGTCAGCGGCAGCGTTTCCGAGGTCGCGGACAACAGCAGGATCGGAGAGTCCGCCGGGTTCACCTTGCGATAGGTCGGTGGCGAAGGCAGGTTCTTGGGCAGCTGGCCGCTGGCGGCATTGATCGCGCCCTGCACGTCATTGGCCGCGCCGTCGATGGAGCGATTGAGGTCGAACTGGATCGTGACCGCCGCCGTGCCGAGATAGCTCGTCGAGGTCATCTGAGCGATGCCGGGAATTTGCGCAAACTGCCGCTCCAGCGGCTGCGCCACCGAGGACGCCATCGTCTCGGGGCTCGCGCCCGGCAGCGATGCCGTGACCTGGATGGTCGGGAAGTCGACCTGCGGCAGCGGCGCGACCGGCAGTTGCGGATAGGCGACCAGACCGACGAACAGGATACCCGCCATCAGCAGCGAAGTGCCGATCGGAAAGCGAATAAAAGGCGCGGAGATGCCTTCGCCCTTGGCCCCGGTCTGCCCGCTCATTCAGATTTGACCTTGTCTGGTGCCTGCCCGGAGCTTGCAACGGCCGTGGTCACGAGCGAGCCGGGCCTGACCTTGAACTGTCCGCCCGTAATCACATGCTCTCCCGGCTTGAGCCCTTCCTCGATCACCGAACGTCCATCGATGGATTGGCTGACCTTGACCTGGCGCAGCTCCGCCTTGTTGTCCTGTGAAACGGCGTACGCGTAGAGACCGTTGGTGCCGTGCTGAACCGCATCGTCCGGTGCCACCGTCGCATCCTTCAACGTCTTGACCAGAAGCCGGGTCGAGACCGATTGGCCCGGCCACAGTGCGTGGTCCTTATTATCAAACACCGCCTTCAGCCGGATAGTCCCGCTGGTGGTGTCGACCTGATTATTGATCACCGAGAGCTGGCCTTCCGCGAGCGGCTTCTTGCCATCGGTGGTGATTGCGATCGTCTTCAGCGGCGCGATCTTCTGCGCCTCGCTGATGTAAGGCAATTGCTCTTCCGGCGCGGTGAAGATGACCGTGATCGGCTCGATCTGGGTCACCGTGACAATGCCCGTTTGCGTCGCAGCATTGACGATATTGCCGACGTCGACCTGTCGGAGCCCGGCGACCCCCGTGATCGGTGCCTTCACCTGGGTGTAGTCAAGCTGGGTCTGGGCGTTGGAAATGGCGGCTTCGTCGGCGGCGATCTGCGCGGTCAGTTGCGCGACCGTCGAACGCTGCGTGTCGGTCTGCTGGCGCGTCGCGAACTCGCCGAGCTTGGTGTAGCGCTGCAGGTCGAGATTGGCGTTGGCGAGATTGGCCTCGTCCTGCACCTTCTTCGCCTTGGCCTGGTCGAGCGCAGCCTGGAATGGCCGCGGATCGACCTCGGCGAGGAGGTCGCCCTGCTGGACCATCTGGCCTTCCTGGAAGGCGATCTTGTCGATCTGTCCGTCGACCCGCGTCCGTACGACTACGGTGTTGAAGGCCTGCACCGTCCCAAGCCCGGTCAGGTAGACCGGAAAGTCCACTTTTTCCACCTGGGATACACTGACCGGCACCGCCGAGGGACGGGCCGCGGATTTCTGGGCAGCCTCGGCCCGTGCTTGCGCCTGGGGTCCGTAGAAATGTGACCAGCCGTAATAGCCGGCAGCCCCGACGACCGCGATAAACAAGACCCATCGGATCGTCGACGACTTCTTCATGTTGGCTCGTTAGCTCTCAAACAAAAGAATAAGGGGTCTTCAAAACGGTTCCCCCTGTATACAGCTATAATATGCATGCACTTTATAAGTAAACACACTATAGCTTGAGAATCCTAAACATTTGGCAAGCTTGCAGAGGACCGCCCAAGGCATGTCCATTGATCTAAAGCGCCAATTGATCGCGCAACTTGTCGAGAGTTCGCGGCTGCTGCGCAATTTCATCGATCACCGCGCCAAGAGCCGCGGCACCACCCGCGCGCAGTGGATCGTACTCTTTCGCCTGCGCGAGCAGGAGGGGTTGTCGCAGGTCGATCTCGCCGACGTGCTCGAGCTGCAACCGATCTCGCTCGTGCGGCTGCTCGATCGTCTCGTCGAGCACGGCCTGCTCGAGCGGCGGCACGACCCGAAGGATCGGCGCGCGAACCGGTTGTTCCTCACCGCGAGCGGGCGGCAGCTGGTGGACGATCTCGACGGCTTGCGCGATGCGATTGCAACCGACGTGATGCAAGACTTGCCGGAAGATACGGTCAGGACCACGCTTCGCGCGCTGCGCGACATCAAGGATCGCATCAAGGCGATGTCCGATGATGGCGATCGTATCGCCGCCAAATAGATAGCGGCTGCACAGAGGGCGCCATCTCGCGCAGGCTTCTAAAAGGTTTCTAAACTCCGCATGTGCCGTCATCGGTTGTAAGCCGATCGGCGCTCGTTCATATCACCGCGATCATTGATCGACGGGAAACATGATGGACGAACTCAACGGCAAGATGATCGCGTGCCAGATCCTGATCACCGGCCTCATCGCGCGCGCCGCCAACGAACAGCGCGATCCCCTGCGCTTCCTGACCGACTTTCGCGACGAGATCAGGGCCGTCGTGAAGGGCGTCAACATCGAGGGGCTGGCGAATACGGAACGGGCGCGTTCGGTCGCGCAGCAGACCGTGGACGAGTTGTTCTCGCTGATGAAGCCGCCAAGTAGCGATTGAACAAGTAGCGATTGAAAAAGTGGCGATTGAGCGAGAAGCAACCGCCGCGTGAGAAAAAGGTATGCGGGGCGGGCTTTTTAGAACGCTCCTTAGAACACTTTCAAACAGCAAATTAGAATCGCTTCGATCTGGAAATATTCAAGCAGCGTTGGGGTCGCCGCTGCGTTGACCGGAAATCTCGCGCGGAATAGCAAAATCGAAATCGCTCGTTGTGGGGATGAGCGAAGATAAAAATGAACATGGGCGTGATCAGCATGGGGCAAGCAAGAGCACCGAAGTCGCTGCGTTCGTTCGCGGCGGCAGGTCCAATCGAAACGGAGTTCGACGGCGCTTCAGGAAAGAAGGTTTCGGTTGTCGCCAGTCTCATCGCGGTGGCGTCGGTCGGCGCCGCCGAAGCGCAGCAATCCAGCCTCCCGCCGGTGAACGTCGATGCCCCGACGGCTCGCCCGCGTCCCGCCGCTTCGAAGCCGACACCCGATCAGGTTCGTGCGCGCGATGCTCTGCGCCGTGCCGCCCGGCGGTCGCAGCCGACGCCGGCTGCGCCCGTGCCGTTTCCCAATGCGGGGCAGCTGAGCGCGGATCGCAATCCCTATGCCGACGCGGCCGCACCCTACAAGGTCGATCATCTGCAGGCGTCGGGGAAGTTCCCCGAGCCGCTTCTCAATACGCCGAAGACGGTGACGGTGCTCGGCAAGGAAGTGCTGGAGGACAAGAATGCCACCACGCTGAAGCAGGCGATCCTGTCGACAGCGGGCGTGACGCTCGGCACCGGGGAGGGCGGCAACGCCTTCGGCGACCGCTTCTTCATCAGGGGGTTCGATGCCCGCAACGACATCTTCATCGACGGCGTGCGCGACTCCGGCGTCAGCGTCCGCGAAAACTTCTTCACCGAGCAGGTTGAGATCCTGCGCGGGCCCGCGTCATCCTTTGCCGGGCGCGGCACCGCGGGCGGCGCGATCAATATCGTGACCAAGCAGGCCACCACCGAGAAGAGCTTCTACAACGGTGACACCACGTTCGGCACCGACCAGACCAAGCGGGTGACGCTCGATGTCAACCAGGTGATCAGCCCGACGCTCGCCGTGCGCGCCGGCGGGCTGTTCCAGGATGCCAATGTTGCGGGCCGCAACTACGTCACTGATGATCGCAACGGCGCTTTCGTGGCGACGACCTGGAAGCCGGTCGATGCGGTGAAGATCACGGGCAACTACATCCACACGGAACTGACCGGCATCCCGGATTTCGGCGTGCCCTATTATCGCCCCAGCACCGCGACAACCGCCGGCGGGCCGTTCCCGGATTTCGGTGTCAATCGCAACAACTTTTACGGCTTCGTCAACCGTGACTTCTTCCGGACCGGGCAGGATATCGGCACCCTGAACGCGGAGGTGCAGATCACGCCCGACCTGCTTGTCACGAACAAATTCCGGGATTCGCGCTCGACCCAGAACTACATCGGAACGCTGCCGGAAAATCCGGTCATCACCAACCCCAATTCGCAGTTGTGGACGTTATCCGCCAATCCGCAGAGCCGCCTACAGATCACCAACGTGATCGCTAATCAGACCGAAGCAACCTACAAGTTCAATGACGGGCTGGGATTCAAGCATACGGCGCTCGGCGGTGTGGAAATCGACCGCGAACGATCGTCGATCGACAAATATCTGGGGTTGAGTTCAGAGGCGCTGCCTGGTGGATTCAGCGGCAGCGGCGCGCTGAGTGGCGTCAACATATATGCCCCGCAGTTCACCAATCTCCCGTTTGGGGCGACAGCGCTGGCGCAGTTGCCGACGAAGATCGGGATCGACACCAACAGCGTCTACCTGCTGGATTCGGCCAACTACAATGACCTGCTGATCCTGAACGGCGGCGTCCGCTATGACGACTACAAGGTGAACGTCAGCGGTTACGGCACGGTGAACGGAGTCGCGAACGTCTTTGGCCGGCAACAGCAGGATTACGGGATGCCGAATTTCAATCTCGGCCTCACCCTGAAGCCCCTGCCGAATGGAAGCGTTTATGCGGCCTACGCCACTTCTTCTAATCCTGTCGGCGCGGAATTTGACGGCACCAGCGTCCAGTATGGGGGGCTGGCCCCCGTGCTCAACGGCAATCCGCCGCAGATCTTTGGGCCAGAGAAAAACAAGGCCATCGAACTGGGCACGAAGTGGGAGCTGTTTGACAGGCACCTGTTGCTGACGGCGGCGCTTTTCCAGACTGAAAAGGACAATGCGCGGGAGTCGCGCAACATCACGGCTGCGACGGCGACTGCGACCTGTCCGTTCCCGACCGGGGCAACGGGGACCGTTTCCTGCATCACCGCAGGCGCTGCTTACACGATCCGCGGTATTGATCTCGGCGTTGGCGGAAAGATCACCGACAAGTGGAGCATCTTCGGCGGCCTGGTCCTGATGCAATCCGAGGTGACAAAATCCCTGATCCCGCCGGCCAACACCACGCTCTTCACCACCAACGTTGGACTGCCGCTCGCGAACGTGGCGCATGAATCATTCAGCCTGCTCACCAAATATCAATTGACGGATGTCTGGGAACTGGGCGGCCAAGCGGTCTATCGCTCGAGGATTTACGGCGGCACGTTCCTCGCGGCGAACCAGGGCACGTCGATCCCGAGCTACTGGCGGTTTGACACCTTCGCCGAAGCGAAGATCAACAAGAACTGGAAGGTGAAGCTGTTCGTCAACAACATCTTCGACAAGCGTTACTATGATGCTCTCTACCAGAGCGCAGCGCCGTTCGTGCTGGAAGCGCCGGGACGCGCGGCCTATCTGGTGCTCTCGGCGCGCTACTGATGCTCATCTGTGTTCCCGGCGTCTTGAGCAAGGATGATGTCGCGGAGTTTCGCCGCATCATGGATGCCAGTGAATGGGAAGATGGCCGCTCCACCGCCGGCGCGCAGTCGGCGCTGGTGAAGCGCAACGAGCAGTTGCCGCCGGACAGCGATGTTGCGCGCAAGCTCGGCAACCGCATCATCTCGGCGCTGACGGCCAACCCGAGATTTCTGTCCGCGGCGATACCGCTTCACATCTTCCCGCCGCTGTTCAACCGCTACGCGGCCTTCGACGGGCATCATTTCGGCGTGCATGTCGACAATGCCGTGCGCGGTGACCGTCTCACCGGCTTGAGGATAAGGACCGATCTTTCGGTGACGCTGTTCCTGTCCGAGCCCGAAGAGTACGACGGCGGCGAACTCGTGATCGAGGACACCTACGGCTCGCACGAGATCAAGCTGCCGGCGGGCGATCTCGTGCTCTATCCGGCGTCCAGCCTGCATCTTGTCACGCCGGTGACGCGCGGGACGCGGGTGGCGTCATTCTTCTGGCTGCAAAGCATGGTCCGCGACGTCAATGCCCGCAGCCTGATCTACGATCTCGACACAGCGATCCAGGCGCTGGCTGAGCGACTCGGGCGGGATGATCCGGAGACCGTCAAGCTGACCGGCATCTATCACAACCTGATCCGCACTTGGGCAGAGGTGTGAGCCCGCTGGTTCTTCGCTGTCATGTGTCGTTCGCATGAAGGGCCTCCGATCCGCTCACGGCAGACGAACGCGACCTGCTTAGATTTATTCCAATTCCAATCTGATCGATTCCATCGCGGTGTTGCGCGCATTCAATAGCGGCGTGGTTCGAATGATTCAAAAGATGCTGATGGGAATGACCGCAAACGGATAGGGTTCTCGCATCTGTTGATGTTGCTCTCGCCTGACGTCAGCGCACTCCGAACAAGAAAGTGCAGGCGAGTTTAGAATGGTTTTAAGGGGCGACTGAATGTGTGGGATCAAACAGGCACGATCGAGCTCAACGATCGGCCGACGGTACCTGGTGGCGGCGAGCGTGGTCGCCATCGTTGCGGTGGCGGGCTCGGTGATGGGTACAACATCAGCCAATGCGCAAGCTGTAGCGGCGCAGACGCCGAACTCGGAGCTTCCTCCCGTCAATGTGCAGGCCCCGGCCGAAAGCCGGCGCGCGGCGCGCAGTGCACCCTCCAGGCGCGCCGACCGCGGCTCGCAAAAGCCGCGGCCGACGCCGGCCCGGCAGACTGAGCCCGCGCCGCCGCCCAAGGAAATGATGCAGACGCAGGACGCGCGCACCGGCACGGTCGGCTATTATTCGAACAGCACGTCGGTCGTGACCAGGACCAATACGCCGATCGTGAACATTCCGCAGTCGATGAGCGTCCTCACCAAGGATTTCATCCGCGACCAGAGCTACCAGAATCTCACCGACCTGACGCGCTACGTGCCCGGCGTCGCCGTGCACCAGGGCGAGGGCAACCGCGACGAACTGGTGATCCGCGGCATCGATTCCAGCGCCAACTTCTACGTCAACGGTTTTCGCGACGACGTGCAATATTTCCGCGACGTCTACAACACCCAGAGCATCGAGGTGCTGAAGGGCCCGGCGGCAATCACCTTCGGCCGGGCTTCCGGCGGTGGCCTCGTCAACCGCACGCTCAAGGAGGCCGACGGTACGCGCGTCTACGAAGCGACCGCGCAGACAGGCTCATGGGGCGATCGCCGCGTCACGCTGGATGCCGGACAGGCGATCAATGAAAACGTCGCCGCGCGGTTGAACGTCTTCTATGAAGGCGCCGACGCCTTCCGGGATTTCAACCATCTGGAACGGTACGGCATCAATCCGACGGTGACCTTGAAGCCGGACGAAGACACCAAGATCAGGCTGTCCTACGAATATTTCCACGACGACCGCACGGCGGATCGCGGCAATCCCTCGCAGGCGCTGCCGGGCTTCACCGGTCCCGCGACCGGGTCGCGCTTTAATCCAACGACGCCGTTCGCGCCGAACGGCGATAATTCGGTCTTTTTCGGCAGCCCAAGCTTGAACAAGGCGATTGCCACGGTGCAGACCGGCATGGCGATCATCGACCATGATTTCAACAACGGGCTTACGGTGCGGAACGGCACCATCGTCGCCGACTATCAGAAGTTCTATCAAAACATCTATCCGGCGAACGGCCAGTTCAATGGTGGCGTCTCTCCGAACGATACCTTCTTCAATCTCGGTGCGTACCAGCACACCACCAATCGCGACAACGTCTTCAACCAGACAGACTTCATCTACAAGACCTGGCTTGGCCCGACCTTCCACACGGTTGGCTTCGGCACCGAGTTCGGCCGGCAAACCGGCGTTGATATCCGCAACACCGGCGTCTTCCCGAACGGCACGCCGACGGGGACCAACACCATCCTGATGAATCCCTTCGCGCCGACTTACTTCGGGCCGGTGACCTTCGTCCATCACTTCACCAACACCAACATCGGCGACGGTGTCACGACAGCGGATTCGAACAGCAAGTATGGCCTGAACATTCAGTCCGCCTATGTCCGCGACACCGTCGATATCACGCGCTATCTGCAACTGATCGGTGCCGTGCGCTACGATCGTTTCGATATGTCGGCGACGGACATGAACACCAATACAAACCGCGCGCGGCTCGACAATCTGGCCTCGCCGGCGGCCGCCGTGATCGTCAAGCCGCAGGAGAATCTTTCGATCTATGGGGCCTACAGCGTATCCTATCTGCCGTCGACGGGCGACCAGTTCAGTGCGCTCAACCCAGGCACCCTGATCCTGCAACCACAAAAGTTCGTGCTCGGGGAAATCGGGCTGAAGTGGAATATTTTTCCGAAGTTGCTGCTGCAAACCGCGATCTATCAACTCGATCGCACTAACCAGCCGGTCCCTGTGCCGGGCGCACCGGCCGGGTCGGGTCTTGCATTTCCGAACGGCGCGAGCACCATCCGCGGTTTCGAGATTAGTCTGAACGGCTACGTCACAGATTACTGGCAGGCGCAGCTCGGTTATGCCTACACCGACGCACGTATCGCCAACGACCTGACCCTGGCCGCGCCCGGAGGTGTCGTGGCGCTGCCGATCGTAGCCGGCAACCGGGTGCAGCTCGTGCCCTATAACCAGATCGCGCTGTGGAACAAGTTCAAGTTCACGGACATGTGGAGCGCCGGCGTCGGCATCATCTATTTCGGCAACTCTTTCGCCACCAGCGACGATACCGTCCGCCTGCCGTCTTTCGTCCGCGTCGATGCCGGGATCTACGCCAATATCGACCAGAACTGGAAGGCGCAGCTCACCGTCGAAAACCTCTTCAATACGAATTATTGGGCCTCAGCTGACGGCGACAACAACATCTCGCCGGGGCAGGGACGTACCGTTCGTCTGAAGACGACCTACAAGTTCTGATGCAACGGGACCGGTGGTCGATGGGCCGCCGGTCCCGTCCCGAGGCAAACACTGGCGGCAAACTTTTTAGAGTGGTTCTCCTTCAACCGGAACCGTTTCCGCTCTAAACCATCTATCGCATCTGACAGGCAGGAGATTTCAATGCGCGCATCGGGAATTTTCCCGATTGGCGCGCATCAAGGTCTTTTGTCATCGTTTGCCGGAATTGACCTTGAACGGCCATGATATCAGGCATAACGACAATGGATCGGCCGGAGACATGTGCGGTTATGTTTAGAACCATTCTTAAATTCGGGGTGGCGTCGGCAATCCCATTGCTGATGGCGGCCGCCTCCGCGCAACAGACCGCCGCGCCGGCCACGCAGCCTGTGCCCTATGTCAATCAGCAGGCCGTCCAGTCTGCGCCGAAAGCGGCTGCACCCGCTGCACCATCGCTGGCGGCTCCGGCCCCCGCCGCGCAACCAGCCGCTGCATCGCCGACCGCCGAGGCCGCGCCGCCGTCAGCGGATGTCTCAACCGACAGCATCAGGGCCGCAAAGCCCGTCGCCCTGCAGGTGCCGCGCGAATTGTCGCCATGGTCGATGTTCCTGTCGGCCGACATCATCGTGAAGGCAGTCATGCTCGGGCTCGCCTTCGCCTCGCTCGTGACCTGGACCATCTTCATCGCGAAGTCCTTCGAGCTCTCGATCGCGCAGCGCAAGCTCAAATCCTCGCTCAGGAAGGTCGACAACGCCCGTTCGCTGGCGGAAGCGCAGATGACGCTCGGCAAGAAAACCGGCGTGCTGTCGAGCTTCGTCGCCGCGGCACTGCATGAGGCGAGGCTGTCGGCCGGCATTGCCTCCGACGCCGGCATCAAGGAGCGCGCCGCTACCAGCTTTGCCGAGATCCAGCGTGCTGCCGCCCGCCGCATCCGCTTCGGCATGGGCCTGCTTGCGACGATCGGCGCAACCTCGCCCTTCGTCGGCCTGTTCGGCACCGTCTGGGGCATCATGAACAGCTTCATCGGCATTTCGAAATCGCAGACGACCAATCTCGCCGTCGTCGCGCCCGGCATTGCCGAGGCGCTGCTCGCTACCGCCATCGGTCTGGTCGCCGCGATCCCGGCCGTCATCATCTACAATCACTTCGCGCGCCAGACGAAGACTTATCTGGAGCTCGTGAGCCGCGCGGCGGGCGCGGCTGCGAGGCTGTTGTCGCGCGACCTCGACCGCACCGGCGGCGTCATGCATTCGCGCGCGGCGGAGTAGGGCTGATGGGCGCTTCGATCGCGGAAGGCGGGTTTGACGACGACGAGGAGTTCGCGGAAGCGCACGAGATCAACGTCACGCCCTTCATCGACGTCATGCTGGTGCTGCTGATCATCTTCATGGTGGCGGCACCGCTCTCGACCGTCGATCTTCCGATCGATCTGCCGACCTCGTCGGCGACCCCGCAGAAGAAGCCGGACAAGCCGGTCTATGTCAGCATCAAGCCGGACCTCACGCTCGCCATCGGCGAAAAATCCGTCAAGCGCGCCGATCTGATCGCAACGCTTGAGGCGGCGGCCGAGAGCAATCCGGAGCGGCTGGTGTTCGTGCGCGCCGATCGCGCGGTGGCCTATGGCGACCTGATGGATGTGCTGGAGCTGTTGCGGCGGGGCAATTACCGGATGAAGCTGGTCGCGCTCGAGGGCGTGCCCGAGGCCGCCGCACCCCCTCCCACGACAGAAGCGGCAAAACCGTGAGTGTGATGGCGATCGGAAACGGTCTCGACGAACCACGGCCGCCTCTGCGGCTCTGGATCATCGCGGCGGTGACCGCGGTGACGCTGCATGCCGGCTGCGCGGCGCTCGCCTTCGCCCACCTTCGTGCCAATGACGACGGCGACTCGCTTGGCGCCAATGTCGCCGACATCGGGGTCGAACTGGTGTCGCCCAACGCCGAGGCGACCGATCTGCCAGCGGGGCCCGACACCGATGCGTCGGTGGCGTCGCCCGCGCTTGCCGAGCAGAAGGCCGAGGTCAAACCGACCGAGTTGCCAAAGGAAACTCCGCAGGAGACCGACGATCCCGACCGTATCGTGACGCAGAA
Source organism: uncultured Alphaproteobacteria bacterium (assembly GCA_963696255.1). Taxonomy (GTDB): domain Bacteria; phylum Pseudomonadota; class Alphaproteobacteria; order Rhizobiales; family Xanthobacteraceae; genus Bradyrhizobium. Next base: position 1,789,766 of record CAVOJN010000006.1, on the reverse strand, counting down.
CGACTCCAAGAAGCCGACCGAGGACGATCCCAAGATCGAGAAGGTGCAGACATCAGCCTCGCAGGAATCCGTCGCCCAGGAAGCGACCGCCCGCCAGCCGCTCGAGAACGCGCGCGAGGCCAACGCCACGACGGCGCCCAATCTCGGCATCGGCAAGGACAAGCAGATCATGTCCGCGAACTGGGCGCGGCAGATCAGCGCCTATTTCGAGCTGCACAAGCGCTACCCAAAGGTTTCCAAAGTCAAGGAAGCCACGGTGAAGGTTGCGCTGGTGCTCAACCGCCTGGGCCATGTCGTCTCGCTGGAGGTTGCGCAATCCTCGGGTGATCCCGCCTATGACGAGGCGGCGATGGCGATGATCCGCCGCTCCGATCCGGTGCCGCGTCCGCCGACGGCGTTGACCGACGACACTTTCAGCTACAGCCTGGATGTGAATTTCAAGGGCGGAAAGTAGCAAGCAAATGCCGGCGATCGACGTAGCGCATTGCGATCATCGTCATGCCCGGGCTTGTCCCGGGCATCCACGTCTTTCTTTCCTTGGCAAACCGTGGATGGCCGGGACAAGCCCGGCCATGACGAATTGGAGGGAGTTCAGCTCTTCTTCGCCAGCGGGCAGGCGCTCTTCTCCAGCGGAATGAAGGCTTCGTCGGCCGGGATGGTCGCGATCAGCTTGTAATAGTCCCACGGATATTTCGATTCCGAGGGCTTCTTCACCTCGAACAGATAGGCCGGGTGGATCTTGCGGCCGTCGACGCGGATCGAGCCCTTGCCGAACAGGGGATCGTCGGTCGGCAGCTCCTTCATCTTGGCGACCACCGCGCGGCCATCATGGGGATTGCCGCCAAGCGCCTCCAGCGCCTTGAAGTAATGGATCAGCGACGAATAGACGCCGGCCTGCACCATGGTCGGCGGGTTCTTCTTGAACTTTTCCATGAAGCGCTTGGAGAAGGCGCGGGTCTGGTCGTTCATGTCCCAGTAGAAGGTCTCGGTGAAGTTGAGGCCCTGCGCGGTTTCGAGCCCGAGCGCATTGATGTCGGTCACGAACAACAGCATGCCCGCAAGCTTCTGGCCGCCCTTGACGATGCCGAACTCGGCCGCCTGCTTGATGGCGTTGGTGGTGTCGCCGCCGGCATTGGCGAGCCCGATGATCTTCGCCTTCGACGACTGCGCCTGCAGCAGGAAGGAGGAGAAATCCGCGTTGTTGAGCGGATGCTTCGCGGCGCCGAGCACCTTGCCGCCGTTGGCGGTGACGACCGCCGCGGTGTCGCGCTCGAGCGCATGGCCGAAGGCGTAGTCGGCGGTCAGGAAGAACCAGCTGTCGCCGCCGGATTTGACCAGCGCCTTGCCGGTGCCATTGGCGAGCATGTAGGTGTCGTAGACCCAGTGCACGGTGTTGGGCGTACATTGCGAGCCCGTGAGATCGGAGGAGGCCGAACCCGAGTTCAGGTTGACGACGTTCTTCTCCTTGGCGAGGTTCGCGACGGCGAGCCCAACGTTGGAGGCTGCGAGATCGACGAACACGTCGACCTTCTCGACATCGATCCACTGCTTGCCGATGTTGACGCCGACATCGGGCTTGTTCTGGTGATCGGCCGAGATCAGGTCGATCTTCCAGCCTTTCGCCGGCAGTCCCGAAATCCTCGATCGCCATTTGCGCCGCGACCGTCGAGCCCGGTCCGCCAATGTCCTGGTAAAGACCGGACTGGTCGCCGAGCGAGCCGACCTTCACCACCTTGTCCATGGTCTGCGCGGACGCCACACCTGCAAAGACCAGGCCCGAGGTCAGCACGAGGGCTGCAATCGCCTGGGTTGCAAGGACTCGGGCCGCAATCGATCGCTTCATTGATCCTCCACTTACGATTTGTTGCTGAATTGGCCCATTATGCCGGGCCTTGCGCGCGCCGCCTAGGCCGCCCACCGCGGTAAAAAGGCTTCCCGGGACCTGAGGGTAGGTGGAGCTTTCGAGAACCAGCGCCAGATTTCGCGTTACCGCCAGAAATAGCGGATTGCGACATAGACCACGACAAGGCAGGCGAAGATCAGCGCCACCGGCAGTGGCTGCCTGTTGCTGCTCGCCCCCAACACGGCTTGCGCCTTTGACCGCACCGGCTGCGGACGGCGGAACGCGGTGACATTATCGGCGACGGGCTCGCTGCGGCGCGGCTGCACATCGGGCGGCGTCCCGATACCACCCATCTCGGAATAGTAGGTCTTGTAGAGCAGCAGGATGGTGGCTTCGGTGGCCTCGTGCTCGGGCATTTCGCCCAGAAGCTTCCTGTAGCTCGCCAGGAAATTCTGCGCCTCGGCCGGCAGCGCGGATGCGCCGTTCAGCTTTGCCATCATTTTCCAGGTGGCGAAATCCGCGCGTGCCCTCGTATCCGCACGTCGCGCAATCAACATGTCCGCAGCCTTGACCAAGAGCCCCTCGGGTTCTGTCCGCCTCCGCGATTAGGCGTTACCGGTTAAAATAAGGATGAACCGAATAATCAAATCGGTCGATTTCCGCAGTATCACCGAAATAACATCAAGATTTAGACCGAACTGCGAACCTGCAAGTGGCAGCAGGATCAAAATTCCGATCAGGATCAACATGCCGATCGGTTCCAGCCGGGCAAGCGGCAGCGCCAGCGGTCGCGGCAGGATCCCCACCGCGACCCGGCCGCCATCCAGGGGCGGGATCGGCATCATGTTGAACACCGCCAGCACGACATTGATAACGATCATATTCTTGAGGTTGTCGGCGACCCATTGGGCGTAGTCGGCAGGCACGAATGGCATCAGGTGGAAAGCGGCCGCGGCTGCGATCGCGAGGATGATGTTGGTCGCGGGGCCCGCCAGGGCCACCAGCACCATGCCGCTGCGGGGTTCGCGGAGCGCGCGGAAATTCACCGGAACGGGCTTGGCGTAGCCGAACAGGAAGGGCGAGTGCGCGAACAGCAGCATCGCCGGCAACAAGATCGTCCCGAAGGGATCGATGTGCCTGAGAGGATTTAAGCTGACGCGTCCCAGCTTCCAGGCGGTGTCGTCGCCCAGCCAATGCGCGACAAAGCCGTGGGCCGCCTCGTGCAGGGTGATGGCCAGGAGCAGCGGCAGCACCCAGACCGAGAGCTGATAGGCGGTGACGTTCATGTCTGAGCGATCATCTTCTTTGGTTTGGCCGGTCGCTGCGGATGACGCAGCCGATGCGGCAGCAAGGTCTCATCCAATATCGTCATGCGTAAATGATCCGCAAGCAGCGCGCCTGCGTGCGACAGCTTGGCGGCGCGATGCAGGCAGATGTCGGCGGCGGGCAAAGGCGGCATGCCGTCGCTCTCGCCGAGCGCGCGAAGCCGCGCGGGAAACGTACCGCGCTTTGTCACGGTCACAGCAAGGCCCTGGGCTGCGATCGCCTCGACAGCGGCCAGGCTGTGGCTGACAAAGGCAAGGCGCCAGCGGCGCTTGGCGGCGTCGAGCGCCTCCATCGCCCATTTCCGGAACAGGCAACCTTTCGGATAGAGCGCGACCGGCAGCGGGTCCAGTTGTTCGACCGGGTGTTCGGCGCTGGTCGCCCAGACCGCCTGCTCGCGTCGTAGAAATTCGCCGTCGCCACGGCCCACCGGGTGCATGGCGATGACGAGATCGTAAGCCTCGCCGAGCCTCGCCGGCATGCCGGAGGTCAGTCCGGTCTCCATCTCGACATGGATCAACGGGTAGGACGCGAGGAAAGTCGCAAGCATCGGCGGCAGGATCGCGGTGCCGTAATCGTCCATCACGCCGAGTCTCACAACGCCTGCGACCTTGTGCTCGCGCAACCGTGCAACCGCCTCATCGTTCAGTGTCAGGATCCGACGGGCGTAGCCGAGCAGGCCTTCGCCGGCCGAGCTCAGATCGACATTGGCCTTGGTGCGGTGGAACAGCTCGACCCCGAGCACGCTCCTCCAGCCGCTTGATCTGCATGCTGACCGCCGACTGGGTCCGGTTTAGCGCCGCCGCCGCACGCGTGAACGACCGCTGGTCGGCCACGGCGACAAAGGCCTGCAGCAGTTCTGGGTCGAGGGCCGGAAACGTCATCATGAAATCTAATGACATCCATCACAGAAATTCAATTTCGTGATTATTAGCCCCGCTTTATAGAGGCCCGCAAGCTGGAATTTCGAGGATAGGCCGGGCATGGGCGAGAGTTTGGGGTGTGCTGGCGGCGATGCTGTCGAGCGGTTTTGGCGGTACCTCGATCGGCGCCACGCGCTATCTGGTCAACGCGATCGATCCGCTTGCCATCGGCTCGTTTCGCTTCGGCATAGGCTTCCTGCTGCTGTTGCCGATCGCGTGGCTGCAAGGCCCCTGGCCGGCGCGGCGGGACTGGCCGGCGACGGCAGGACTTGGTCTGCTGTTTTTCGCGCTGTTCCCGATCCTGTTCAACGCGTCTCTGATTTTCACCACGGCCGCGCGCGGCGCACTCGCGCTCTCGACGCTGCCGTTGTTGACCATGCTGGTTGGCGCGGCGCTCGGCAGCGAAGCGCTGACGCTGCGCAAGACAATCGGCGTTCTCATCGCCATGGGCGGCGTGGCGCTGGCGCTTGTTGTCGGGGCTCAAGACCGCGCCGGCCGGTGCCTGGCGCGGCGATCTGTTGATGGTCGCCGCAGCATTCTGCATGGCGCTCTACGGCATCTGGTCGAGACCCCTCATCCGGCGCTCCGGGCCGATTCCCTTCACCGCGATGGCGATGGGGTGCGGCGCTGCGTGTCTCATCCTGGTCTCGCTGTGGCGGGGCAGCTTTGCGCCTGTCGCGGTCTTCGGTCTGCATCAATGGGGCGCGGCGTTCTATCTCGGCGCCTTTGGGGCCGCGGTCACCTTCTATCTCTGGGCCTTCGCGCTGGAACGCACCACGCCGACGCGGGTGGCGATTTCGGTCACGGTCAATCCGATCGCGGCATCGTTGGTCGGTGCATGGCTGCTCGACGAGCCGCTGAGCTGGAATCTCGTTGGCCGGCATCGTGACCGTGTTTGCGGGGATCTGGATCGCGACCACTGCGGGCCGCCGCGTGGAGGCAGCGGCCGCTTGAGGCGCAATCATTCAGGAGAAGACATCGTCAGCAGACTCATGCCGGCGGCGGGCCTTCCGGATATTGCGGCAGGCCGTCGTCGAGCCTGACCCAGTTCATCTTCTCCGAGACCCAGATGTGCTCGGTCGGCGCAAAGGCGTGGCGGTCGTCGAACACGGCGAGCGCAATGCCCGCCGCGCTGCCATTGGTGCGCCAGGTGCACAGCCTTGTGCCGCATGTCTTGCAGAAGACGCGGTCCAGCCGTTCGGAGGAGGGGTAGCGGCCGGTGTCGCCCTCGATTGTCACGGCCGTTTGCGGAAATAGTGCGCGGGCGAAATAGGGCGAGCCCATTGCCTTCTGGCATAGGCGGCAATGGCAGAGGCGGACATTGATCGGCTGGCCCTCGACCTTGAGGCGGACCGCGCCGCAGAGACATCCGCCTTCTCGAACCATTGATGAACTCCGGCAAATAGCCTGACTGACCTATTCAATCACGCAATCGGCTTCGACTTCGACCAGCCAGGCCGGATCGATGAAGCCCGATACCTGTACAAATGTGCAGGCGGGGCGAACGTCGCGAAAGACCTCGCCATGCGCGCGGGCCGCATCGCGCCAGCGTGACATGTCCGTCAGCATGATCCGTGTCCGGATGACGTTGTCGATTTTTCCACCCGCGCCGGCGATCGCCTCTGCGATGATCTCGAGGCAGCGCCTGGTTTGCCCGTGGACGTCGCCCGGCGCGGCGGTGCCGCCTTCCGCCGCAATCGGCGCCGTTCCCGCAACAGCGACGAAAGGGCCAACCCGCACGGCGCGGCTGAAGCCGATCTCGGGCTCGAGGTAAGATCCGGACGAGACGAGTTTGCGTGGCATGGCGGCCGCCTCCGTCGCGCTAATACGTTGCCCGGCCGCCGGAGATGTCGAACACCGCGCCGGTCGAGAACGCGCAGTCCTCGGATGCCAACCACGCCACCATGGCGGCAAGCTCCTGCACCAGCACGAAACGGTTCTTCGGAATCTTGGACAGCATGAAATCGATGTGCTGCTGGGTCAGCTGGTCGAAGATCGCGGTCTTGGCCGCGGCCGGCGTCACCGCATTGACCAGAATGTCATGTGCGGCCAGCTCCTTGCCGAGCGACTTGGTGAGCGCAATGACGCCTGCCTTGGACGCCGAATAATGCGCGGCGTTGGGGTTGCCTTCCTTGCCGGCGATGGAGGCGATGTTGACGATGCGGCCGTATTTCTGGGCGAGCATCGAGGGCACGAGCGCCTTGCAGCAGATGAAAGGCCCGTCGAGATTGATGCGCATCACCTTGCGCCATTCCTCGAAATCGGTCTCCCATACCGTCTTGTTGATACCCGCGATGCCGGCATTGTTGACGAGAATGTCGATCTTGCCGAACGCCTTCAGCGTGGCGTCGCGGGTTTTCTCGACGGCGGCGAGGTCGCTGACGTCGACCTTGAACGCCGAGACGGCATTGCCGATTTCCGTGGCGGTCATTTCCGCCAGCTGCTGGTCGAAATCCCAGATCGCGACTTTCGCGCCGGACTCGACGAAGCGCTCGGTGATGGCGCGGCCAAAGCCCTGCGCGCCGCCGGTCACGACCGCGGTCCGGCCGTTCAGATCGATCTTGTTCTTGCCCATGTCGGGACCTCTGGTCGGATGAATGTCAGAGCATGTAGCCGCCATCGACGACAAGGTCGACGCCGGTGGTGAAGGCGGCTTCGTCGCTGGCGAGATAGACGGCCATGGACGCGATTTCCTCGGCGGTGCCGAGCCGGCCCATCTTCTGGCGCGCGACGAACTTTTCGCGTCCATCCGGGCCGGCGGCTGCGGCGCGCGCCAGCATCGAGGGCGTTTCGACTGTCCCGGGGCAGATGCTGTTGCAGCGGACGCCCTGGGTGATGAAGTCGGACGCGATCGAACGCGTCAGCAGCGATACCGCTGCCTTGGATGCACTGTAGACATAACGGTTGGCCGGCGGCCGCAGTGCCGCGCAGGACGAGATATTGACGATGCTGCCGCCTCCGCCGGCCAGCATCGCCGGCAGGAACGCCCTGATGGTCCGGTGCATGGACTTGACGTTGAGGTCGAACGAGAAGTCCCAATCTTCCTCCGAACAGTCGAGGATGGTGCCATGGTGCACGAAGCCTGCCGCATTGAGCAGAATGTCGATCTTGCCGACGCGTTTGGCGAAGGCGTTGACGTCGGCCGTGTTGCGAACGTCGAGCCGTGTGGTTTCGGCGATACCTTCCCTGGCAAGGGTCGCGAGGTCTTTTTCATTGATGTCGGTGGCGATCACCGTGGCGCCCTCGCGCGCGAATGCGATTGCGCAGGCGCGTCCGATGCCCGCAGCCGCTGCGGTGACGACGGCGCGTTTGCCCTTGAGGCGGTCTGACATGATTTTTCTTCTCCCTTTTTATTATCGTCATTCCGGGGCGCTGCGTAGGGTGGGCAAAGCGCAGCGTGCCCGCCGTCACGAGCTCAACACTGAAGGTGGGTACGCCGCAAGCAGCGCCTTTGCCCACCCTGCGGTTCTTCTGGTCATTCCGGGGCGCGCGTAGCGCGAACCCGGAATCTCGAGATTCCGGGTCTGGTCCTTCGGACCATCCCGGAATGACGTTGTTTGATGGCGCGCTGTGACGGTGCAGCGCTAATGATTATCCCTAGCCACGCCGACCTTGCCCGCGATGTCGTGATAGCGCGTCGCAAGCTCCATGCAGGCGCCGGTGGCGTGCTGGCCGACGGTCGAGCGATAGAGCTCCTGCCACGGCGTCTGGTTGGCTGGGTGGGGGAAGCCGCCCTTCGCCTTCAGCTCGGCATGGCGCTGCTTGATCTCGGCATCCGGGATCAGGATGTTGGCGCTGCCCTTGTTGAGGTCGATGCGGACCTTGTCGCCGGTTCTGAGGATCGCAAGCCCACCATTGGCGGCCGCCTCCGGCGAGGCGTTCAGGATCGAGGGCGAGCCCGACGTGCCGGATTGCCGGCCGTCGCCGATACAGGGCAGCGCCAGGATACCGCGTTTGATCAGCGCGGTGGGCGGCTGCATGTTCACAACCTCGGCGCCGCCGGGATAGCCGATCGGGCCGGTGCCGCGAATGAACAGCATGCAGTGCTCGTCGATGTTGAGCTTGGGATCGTCGATCCGGTCGTGATAGTCCTCCGGTCCCTCGAACACGATGGCGCGGCCTTCGAACGCGCCGAGGTCCTTTGGATTGCTGAGATAGCGGTCGCGGAATTCCTTTGAGATCACGCTGGTCTTCATGATCGCGGAATCAAAGAGGTTGCCGCGCAGGACCAGAAAACCCGCGTCTTTCACCAATGGCTTGTCGTAGGTCCAGATCACGTCGCCGTCGGGCTTGGGCGCCTCGCGGCAATTCTCGCCCATGGTCTTGCCGTTGACGGTGAGCGCGTCCACATGGATGCGCTTGTGTTTGATCAGTTCGCGCACCACGGACGGCACGCCGCCGGCGCGATGATATTCCTCGCCGAGATAGAAGCCGGCCGGCTGCATGTTGACGAGCAGCGGCACGTCGTGGCCGTGCTTCTGCCAGTCGTCGATCGACAGCTCTACGCCGATATGGCGGGCGAGCGCATTGATATGGATCGGTGCATTGGTCGAGCCGCCGATCGCGGAGTTGACCACGATGCAGTTCTCGAACGCCTTGCGCGTCAGGATGTCCGACGGTTTGAGGTCGTCCCAGACCATCTCCACGATCCGTTTCCCCGTCTCGTAGGCGATCTGGCCGCGCTCGCGATAGGGCGCGGGAATGGCCGCGCAGCCGGGCAGCGACATGCCGAGCGCTTCCGCCAGCGAGTTCATGGTCGAGGCGGTGCCCATGGTGTTGCAATGGCCGACGGAGGGGGCCGAGGAGGCCACGATCTCGATGAATTGCTCGTAGTCGATCTCGCCCGCCGCAAGCCGCTCGCGCGCTTTCCAGACCACGGTACCGGAGCCCGTGCGCTGGCCTTCATGCCAGCCGTTGAGCATCGGTCCGCCCGACAGCACGATGGCCGGCATGTTGACGGTCGCAGCCGCCATCAGGCAGGCCGGCGTGGTCTTGTCGCAGCCCGTGGTCAGCACCACGCCATCAAGGGGATAGCCGAACAGGATTTCGACCAGGCCGAGATAGGCGAGGTTGCGGTCGAGCGCCGCGGTCGGCCGCTTGCCGGTCTCCTGGATCGGATGGGTCGGAAATTCCATCGCAATCCCGCCGGCGGCGCGGATGCCTTCGCGCACGCGGTGCGCGAGCTCGAGATGGTGCCGGTTGCAGGGCGACAGGTCGTTGCCGGTTTGCGCGATGCCGATGATCGGCTTGCCGGATTGCAGTTCCTCCCGCGTCAGCCCGTAATTGAGGTAGCGTTCCAGGTAGAGCGCGGTCATGCCCGGATTGGTCGGGTCGTTAAACCACTCGCTGGAACGGAGTTTGCGGGTCTTTCCCGCGCGTGCGGCATCATGTCCATTGGAATGGGGTTTTTTCATTTGGTTTCTCCCGCAGCGCACTCGCCATAATATTGTGCGCTATTTTCTGCCGATGTTTGCATGCCAATGCCCGCTTCGCAATGTTGGGGCAAGGGCTTTGCAGGGGCGCTTTTACGACTTTGATCCAACGACATAACCGAAAAAGTCTGGTATGAAGCCCTCCAACAAGAGCAAGATTGCCGCGCCGCACCAGATCGCGAGGCGCAACATGATCAAATGGGAGGGGAGATGTCGTCCGTAAGTATCCGCGACGTGCGCAAGTCGTTCGGCGCCTTTGAAGTTCTGCACGGCGTGACCGTTCCGATCGAGGACGGCGAATTCGTCGTTCTGGTCGGCCCATCCGGCTGTGGCAAGTCCACCCTGTTGCGCATGCTTGCAGGGCTCGAGAACATCACCTCCGGAACGATTTCGATCGGCGACCGCGTCGTCAACAATGTCCAGCCCAAGGAGCGGGACATTGCGATGGTGTTCCAGAATTACGCGCTCTATCCGCATATGACGGTTGCCGACAATATGGGCTTTTCGCTGAAGCTGCGCGGCGCCAAGGCGGACGAGATCAAGACCGGCGTATCGCGTGCCGCAGAGATCCTGGCATTGACGCCGCTGCTCGAGCGCTACCCGCGCCAGCTGTCCGGCGGCCAGCGCCAGCGCGTCGCCATGGGCCGCGCCATCGTGCGCGATCCGCAGGTGTTCCTGTTCGACGAGCCGCTCTCCAACCTTGACGCCAAGCTGCGCGTCGCGATGCGCACCGAGATCAAGGAACTGCACCAGCGGCTGAAGACCACCACCGTCTACGTCACCCACGACCAGATCGAGGCCATGACCATGGCCGACAAGATCGTGGTGATGCATGACGGCATCGTCGAACAGATCGGCTCGCCGCTCGAACTCTACGACAAGCCGGACAACCAGTTCGTCGCGGGCTTCATCGGCTCGCCGGCGATGAACTTCCTCAAGGGCAAGGTGAAGGTCAACGGCGCCGCGACCTTCGAGGGGCCGAATGGCGTCAAGCTGCCGCTGAAATCCGCGCCGTCCAATTCCGACGGCAAGCCCGCGGTCTATGGCGTGCGACCGGAGCATTTCACCATCGCCGACGACGGCGCCGAGGCCGAGATCGTCGTGGTGGAGCCGACCGGTTCGGAGACGCAAGTGTTCGCCAAGCTCGGCGGCGAGCAGGTGGTCGCGGTATTCCGCGAGCGCCATCTGTTCAATCCCGGCGACAAGGTCCGGTTGAAGCCCGATCCGTCGCTGGTCCATCTGTTCGACGAGGCCACCGGCAAACGGCTCAACGGCTAACGACCAACCAAAAGCAGCAGAAACTTCATAGGGAGAAATAACGATGCACGACTTTACCCGCCGCGCACTTCTTCAGGGCGGCACTGCGCTTGCGACAGCCGGCGCCCTGACTGGACCGGCACTGCTTGATTGGGCCAAGGCCTGGGCCGCGGATGCGCCGTGGAAGCCGGAGGCCGGGGCCAAGCTGACGGTGATGCGCTGGAAACGCTTTGTTCCGTCGGAAGACGAGGCTTTCAACGCGACGGTTGCGGCCTTCAAGGCGGCGACCGGCACCGAGATGAACGTGTTCTCCGAATCCTTCGAGGACGTACAGCCGAAGGCGTCGGTAGCGGCCAACACCGGCTCGGGACTCGACCTGGTCTGGGGCCTGCATACGCTGCCGCAGTTGTTCCCGACCAAGGTGGTCAAGATGAACGACGTTGCCGACTATCTCGGCAAGAAGTATGGCGGCTGGACCGATGCAGCCGCGGTCACCTGCAAGCAGGGCGACGACTGGCTCGGCATCCCCATTGCCACCGTCGGCGGCTACATGACTTATCGCAAGTCAGCGACCGACAAGGCTGGTTTCAAGGAATTCCCGAAGGACTTCCCGGGCTTCCTCGAAATGTGCAAGGCGCTGAAGGCGAACAACACGCCGGCCGGCTTCGCGCTTGGGCACGCCACCGGCGACGCCAATGGCTGGCTGCACTGGGTGCTGTGGGGCCACAACGCCTGGACCGTCGACAAGGACGACAAGGTCATCATCAACTCACCGGAAACGATCAAGGCGCTCGAATACGCCAAGACGTTGTCGGACACGTTTATCCCCGGCGTAGCTTCATGGAACGACGGATCCAACAACAAGGCGTACCTGGCCGGTGAGCTCTATTGCACCGCCAACGGTATCTCGATCTACATCGCCGCAAAGGACGATCCCACCAAGAAGGAATTGGCCGAAGACACCTATCATGCGCTGATGCCGGTCGGGCCGATCGGCAAGCCGACCGAATTGCAGCTCACGGTGCCGATGCTGGCGTTCAACTTCACCAAATATCCGAACGCATGTAAGGCCTTCATCGACTTCATGCTGGAGAAGGAACAGTTCGATAAGTGGCTCACCGCGTCGCGCGGTTACCTGACACAGACGCTCAACGCCTACGAGACGTCGCCGATCTGGACGGCAGACCCGAAGAATACCGTGTTCGGTCAGGCCTCCAAGCGCGCGGTGCCGGCTTCCGGTATCGGCCATCCCGGAGAAAAGGCGGCGACCGCGATCGCCGACTTCATCGTGGTCGACATGTTCGCCAACTACTGCACCGGTGCGAAGGATGCCAAGACCGCCGTCGCGGAAGCCGAGCGGCAGTTGAAGCGCATTTATCGCTGACGATAACGGGGGGACGGCATTGGTGCCGTCCCCCCACCGCCACCGCAGACGGGATTACGCTCATGGCTGACATCGCCCTCGCACCCCAACGCACCAAGACGGAAATCCGCGAAGCCACCGCGTGGGATCAGCTCAAGCACAACCGGAACTGGCTCGGCTTCTGGTTCATGCTGCCGGCGATGGGATTCCTGATCCTGTTCCTGGCCTATCCCCTGGGACTGGGCATCTGGCTCTCCTTCACCGACACCAAGATCGGCCGCGTCGGACAGTTTATCGGGATCGAGAACTACGAGTGGTTATGGGACGACGCGATCTTCTGGCTGTCGGTGACGAACACGCTGTTCTACACCTTCATCGCGAGCGCCATCAAATTCGCGATCGGGCTCTATCTCGCGCTGCTTCTCAATGAGAACATGCCGTTCAAGGCGCTGCTGCGGTCGGTTGTCCTGATTCCGTTCATTGTTCCCACCGTGCTCTCAGCGCTCGCATTCTGGTGGATATTCGATTCACAATTCTCGATCATCTCGTGGTCGCTCAAGCATCTCGGCCTCATCACCTACAACATCAATTTCCTCGGCGACGCCACCTGGGCGCGGATCTGTGTGATCTTCGCGAATATCTGGCGCGGTGTGCCGTTCGTCGCAATCACCTTGCTCGCCGGTCTTCAGACGGTATCGCCCTCGCTTTACGAGGCGGCGACGCTGGACGGTGCGACCCGTTGGCAGATGTTCCGCCATATCACCTATCCGTTGCTGACGCCGATTATCGCTGTCGTGATGACCTTTTCCGTGCTCTTCACCTTCACGGACTTCCAGCTCATCTGGGCGATGACCCGCGGCGGTCCGGTCAACGCCACGCATCTGATGGCGACCCTTTCCTATCAGCGCGCGATCATCGCGGGCCAGTTGGGCGAGGGCGCCGCGATCTCGAGCGCCATGATCCCGTTCCTGCTCGCCGCCATCATGGTGTCGTGGTTCGGCCTGCAGCGCCGCAAGTGGCAGCAGGGAGAGAACAATGACTGATCTCCCTGCCAGCAAGGTCGACCTCAAATCCATCCTGTCGACGTCGGCGCGGGTCGATAACAGCGAGGGCATGAGCTACCTCCAGTCGGTGCCGCGACGGCTGGTCACGCTTTACCTGCCGCTCGCGCTCATCGTCTTCGTGTTGCTGTTCCCGTTCTACTGGATGGCGCTGACCTCGGTGAAGCCGGACAATCAGCTGCTCGACATGGAGACCTACAGCCCGTTCTGGGTCTGGGAACCGACGCTGAAGCATTTCCACAAGCTGCTGTTTGAAAGCTACTATCCGCGCTGGTTGTGGAACACGATGTATGTGGCAGTTGGCGCCACCGTGCTGTCGACGGCCGCCAGCGTGCTCGCCGCCTATGCCATCGTCCGGCTGCGCTACAAGGGTGCTCACCTTGTCGGTGGCCTGATTTTCTTCGCCTACCTAGTGCCGCCGTCGATCCTTTTCATTCCGCTCGCGACCGTCGTGTTCCAGTACGGCCTTTTCAACTCGCCGTTCGCGCTGATCCTGACCTATCCGACGATTCTGATTCCGTTCTCGACCTGGCTGTTGATGGGCTACTTCAAGACCATCCCCTTCGAGCTCGAGGAGTGCGCGCTGATCGATGGTGCGAGCCGCTGGCAGATCCTGATCAAGATCGTGCTGCCGCTTGCCGTGCCGGGCCTGATTTCGGCATTTATCTTCAGCTTTACGGTGTGCTGGAACGAATTCATCTACGCGCTCACCTTCCTGCAATCGGCGCCCAACAAGACGGTGCCGGTGGCGATCGTCAACGAGTTCGTCGATGGCGACGTCTACCGCTGGGGCTCGCTGATGGCGGGTGCGCTCGCGGGCTCGCTGCCGCTCGTAATCCTTTACGCCTTCTTCGTGGAGCACTATGTGTCGGCCATGACCGGCGCCGTGAAGGAATAGCGGCACAGGTGTGTAAGGTCCGGATGATCGTGCGGCGTCAGATTGCCGCCTCGGTCTTCGCGTCGAAAACGTGAAGCCTGGAAGGCCGGATGGCGAAGCGCAGCCTGTCGCGCACTTTCACCGCCACCGTCGGCTCGACGCTTGCCACCATCACGCCTTCGCCTACCTTCATGTCGAGCAGGATTTCCGAACCGAGTTGCTCGACCACCTCGATCACCGCATCGAAGCAGGGCTGGTCGTGATCGGCCGCTCCGGCCACAGTGAGGTCTTCCGGACGGACGCCAAGCATGATCTCGCGGCCGACATGGTCGCGCAGGCGCTGCGCCGTTGCGTTTGGTAACGTGATGCGCAGGCCTGAGTTTTCGGCGATCAACGATCCGTTTGCCTCTGTGACCGTGACGGCGGCGAAATTCATCGCCGGAGAGCCGATGAAGCCGGCAACGAACCTGTTGGCTGGCTTATTGTAGAGTTCGAGCGGCTCGCCGACCTGCTGTACGACGCCGTCGCGCATGACGACGACCCTGTCGCCGAGCGTCATGGCTTCGACCTGATCATGGGTCACGTAAATGGCGGTGGTGCCCAGCCGCAGATGCAGCTTCTTCAGCTCGACGCGCATCTGTACCCGCAGCTTGGCATCGAGGTTCGACAGCGGCTCGTCGAATAGAAACACGCGAGGGTGACGCACGATGGCGCGGCCCAACGCCACGCGCTGACGCTGGCCGCCCGAGAGCTGGCGGGGTTTTCGATCGAGTAATTTGCTTATGTCGAGGATGTCGGCCGCCTCGCGTACGCGCTTGTCGATTTCCCCTCTTTCGAATTTCCGCATCTTGAGGCCAAACGCCATGTTGTCGCGCACGCTCATATGCGGGTAGAGCGCGTAGTTCTGGAACACCATGGCGATGTCGCGATCCATCGGCGCAAGCTCATTGACCACGTTGCCGTCGATGGAGATGTCGCCGGAGCTGATCGCTTCGAGCCCGGCAATCATCCTGAGCGTTGTCGTCTTGCCGCATCCGGATGGTCCGACGAATACCACGAACTCCTTGTCGCGGATCTGCAGATTGACATCTTTGACGGCATGTACGGTGTCAAAGAACTTGTTGATCCCCTTGAGAACAACTTGTCCCATTCGCTCCCGCCTGTTTTCCGACGGCGTGCGCCGCCTGCTTACCCGTTCCTCAAATAGCCGGGGCCGGACTGGGCTGCCCTGTCAGCCCTTTACCGATCCAGTCAATCCTGCGACGTAGTGCTCGACGAAAAAAGAATAGGCGACGGCAACCGGTATCGACCCGAGCAGTGCGCCGGCCATTAGCGGTCCCCAGAAGAATACGTCGCCGCGGATCAGCTCCGAAGTCACGCCTACCGGAACGGTCTTCTGCTGGGGCGACGACAGAAAGACCAGCGCATAGATGAACTCGTTCCACGACAGCGTGAAAGCAAAGATGCCGGCTGAGAGGATGCCTGGGATGGCCACGGGGATGACGATGTAGAGCATGGCCTGCCAACGCGAAGCGCCGTCGATGCGCGCGCATTCCTCGAGTTCCCTGGGCACAGCCTTGAAGTAGCCCATCATCAGCCACGTGCAGAAGGGAATGAGAAAGGTCGGATAGGTCAGAATCAACGACCAGGGCGTGTCACCCAGCCGATAATTACGGATGATCTCGGCCAGCGGAATGAACAACAGCGTCTGCGGCACCAGATAGGTGATGAAGATGCCGGTGCCCAGGCTGCCAGCGAATGGAAAGTTCAGCCGCGACAGCGCGTAGCCGGCGAATACCCCGCACACCAGAGATATCGCGGTCGAGACCAGCGCGATGAACGTGGTGTTGAGCAGCCACGACGGGAATAGCGTCTCCTCAAACAGGTATCTGACGTGGTCCCACGTCGGATTCCAGGTCCAGAATGGATTGTAGTTGACTGAATTCCAGGGGCGATAGAGCTCACCGTCCGGGCGCACCGACGTGATCAGCATCCAGTAGAACGGGAACAGCAGGAAAACCAGGAACAGCGCCATCGGCGCGTAGAAGAAGACCCAGGTTCGCCACTTTGCGCCTTCGATCATGGCTCAGCGCACCTCCACGCGGCGGATGTAGAGAAGCTGGATGATGACGACCAGAAACAGGATCGGAAACATTGCAAGCGCGATGGCGGCGCCCTCGCTCAGGATGCCCGTGCCGATGCCGATCTGGTAGGCATAGGTGGCGAACAGATGCGTTGCGTTGGCCGGTCCGCCGCCTGTCATGACATAGACGATCTGGAAATCGGCGAACGTCTGAATCACCGAGAACAGGACCACGACCATGGTCACCGGCAGCAGCAGCGGCCAGGTGATATGCCAAAAGCGCTGCCACGGCTTTGCGCCGTCGATGGCGGCAGCTTCGTTGAGTTCCGGGCTTATGGTCTGCAACCCGGCAAGCAGGCTGATCGCGAAAAACGGCACCCCGCGCCAGATGTTGACGATGATGATCGAGATCATGGCGAGATCAGGATCACCCAGCCAGTTGATCCGGCTGTTGATCACGCCCAGATGGTAGAGAAGCCAATTGATGACGCTGAACGTCGGATCGAACATCCACTTCCAGGCGAAAGTCGACAGCACGGTCGGGATGATGAAGGGCAGCAGGATGAAGGCGCGTATGAACGCTTTACCGCGAAAATTGCGATTGAGCAGCATGGCGAGCCACAACCCGAGCGCCAGCTTGAACACGGTGGTTACGCCCGTGTAGACGAACGTGTTGTAGACGGAGGTGCGAAAGATCCCGTCATTGAAGATCTTGTAGAAGTTGGCGAGGCCGACGAATTCGCCGGGCACGCCAACGCGCGCGCTGGTCACCGACAGCAAGATGCCGCGCGCAAACGGATATGCGATGAACATGCCCAGTAGCGCCAGCGTCGGGACCAGCAGCATGAACGCAAGCCAGCGCTCGTCCTCAAGCAACCGAAGCCGCGGCGGCGGGCCTTTCGGCATGTAAACCTGGGTTTCCGCGATTGCCATTTCGCTTCACCTGGATCCGAGCGCCGGTCAGCGCTGAGTGTGAAACCGTGGAGTTGTCTGGGCACGTTGACCGGTTGAGCCGGTCCCTTGCTGCACCGTCTCCCGGAGGAGGCGGTGCGATTGCTCCAACGCGATTTGTCCGGCAAATGGCCGCGAGGGCCGCCGCGTCTGCGTCAGGAGTAGATCTTCTTCAGTTCCTCGTCCGCCCACTTGACGGCATCCTCCGCCGAAGCGCCCTGTACCGCCTTCGCGTACATGTCGGTGATGATGTATTTGGTGAGGACCTCGGCGGGTTTCTTGCCCGATGAAGGCAGAGGATAGCCGGGTGTATGCCCGAGACGGCCGGCGACCTTGTACGGCGTCATGACCTTGTCCTCATCCCACAATTTGTGCTTCTCCCACTCGTGGGTCGGTGGTGTCGCGAATCCTTTCTGGGAAACGAACCACGGCTCGTAGTTTGCCCTGGTATGAATCCACTTCAGGAAGGTCTTTGCAGCGTCCTGATTCTTCGAGTAGCTCGGAATAACATGCGAGAAATAGGTGTGCATGGCGAATTGGCCGGCAGGCCCTTTGGGTAACGGCGCGTGCTGGATATCGGTGTTCAGCTTCGCGCCGGTCTCGGTGATGTACTTGTCGGGATTGCGCAAGAACTCGATGTAGATCGAAGCGCCGTTGAGCGTGGCGCAGATCGTTTGTGAGAGGAATGCGCGGTTGTTGTTGGTGTCGTCCCAGGCGAGGCCGCCTTCGTCGTGGGCCTCCTTCCAGAAAGCCGTCATGAACTTGACGGACTCGATGACCTCTTTCTTGTTGATGTTGACGGTCTTCCCATCCTTCTCGACTTCGCTGCCGCCCCACGACCACAAATAAGGGTAGCTGAATGTCGGCGCGTCGCCGAACGTATGACCGAGAGTCTGGCCGATCGGCCGGCCCTTGGCCTTGAGCTTCTTGCCTACCTCGCGATACTTCTCCCAGGTATCGGGGAAGGCCGGGGAGCCGATCTCATCGAACCATGATTTTCGGTAGGCGATCATGGCGCCGACGATGGTCCAGGGCAGCGCGATCCATTTCTGGCCGTCTGCCGAGTTCGACTTGCACAGATCGTAGTAGCCGTCCTCAGCCTCGCTCACGCGGCCCGCGAGGTCGGAAAGATCGATGACACTCTCGGAATAGATCTGCGGATGATTGTTGAAGAGCATGACGATGTCGGGTCCCGAGCCCGACTGGATCGCCGACGTGATGCGCGGCTGAAGGTCGTTGCCGTTCACGGTCTCGAGATTGATTTTGATGCCCAGCGCCTTCTCGGCGGCAGGTAGCAGCTCCTTGCGCAGCAGCTGATCGGAGGCGGGCACGAAGTCGTTCCACCGCAGCCAGTGGACCGTCGTCCCCTGCGCAAAGGCCGGTGCGCGTCCGGTGGCGAGGATGCCAGCCATGCCGCCGGCAAGCGCCGTACCGCTCTTGAGGAAGTTACGTCGGGTTACCTTCGTCATGCATTCCTCCCGTGTGTTGTGTCTGATCTTTTGCCTGGGCCGGTCTTGTGCCGGCTTGTGGCCTATTTCCGTAGTGCGCCTCCTTCAGGCTAGTGCGCGTCCATCTTGAAACAAATCCCGTGCAGCAACGGGATTGTCGTCGCCAAGCGGGCGTTTCTTGTCCCGTGGAAAGCCCGGCGTCGGTGTTGGCGCTATGTCATTGTCTCCCGTCGCGGCAGGAAATCAAGTGCCACTCAGACGCAGTCGGCTCCAATAGCGATTGGGGCTGGCCGTTCGTGCCCGGTCGGGTTGGGTACGCAGGGGCCTCGTTTGTGGTCTGCGCTGTTGGAGGGCGTTCAAGCCATCCACCGGCGGTTACGGGCCGGGCCGGTCGTCGGGAAGGGCAACGCACGCGGCACCGGCTCTCACGAGCCTTTGTGGTCGACAAGGTCGACAAGGTCATCATAAATACACCGGAGATGGCTTGATCAGTACCTTGTTCGTATCGGCTTGACGGCTGCCGTGATGGCTTGCGAGGCGGGCATCTGACGCACAGAAACTGACAAGGCCAGGAACCAACAAGACCAAAAAAGGAGCTACCTCTTGCACATTCTGGTTCTGGGCGCGGCCGGCATGGTCGGCCGCAAACTGGTTGAGCGCCTGTTGCGCGACGGCCGACTCGGCAAGACCGACATCACGAAATTGACGCTGCATGACGTGGTGGCGCCCGCCAAGCCCGAGAAGGCTGGATGTCCCGTCGATGTGCATGCCGGCGACTTTGCGGTGCCCGGCGCCGCCGAAAAGCTGATCGCCGGCCGGCCCGACGTCATCTTCCATCTCGCCGCCATCGTCTCGGGCGAAGCCGAGCTCGATTTCGACAAGGGCTACCGCATCAATCTCGACGGCACGCGAATGCTGCTCGACGCCATCCGCCTGGTCGGCGGCGGCTACAAGCCGCGCGTCGTCTTCACCTCCTCGATCGCGGTGTTCGGCGCGCCGTTCCCTGAAGCGATCGGCGATGAATTCTTCCACACGCCGCTCTTGAGCTACGGCACGCAGAAGGCGATCGGCGAACTGCTGCTGTCGGACTATTCGCGGCGCGGCTTCATGGACGGTATCGGAATCCGCCTGCCGACCATCTGCATTCGGCCGGGCGCGCCGAACAAGGCGGCTTCCGGCTTTTTCTCCAACATCCTGCGCGAGCCGCTCTCCGGCAAGGAAGCGATCCTGCCGGTATCGGAGGACGTGCGCCACTGGCACGCGACGCCGCGCTCTGCCGTCGGCTTCCTCCTGCATGCCGCGACCATGGATCTCGCCGCCGCGGGGCCGCGCCGCAACCTCACCATGCCCGGCCTGTCGGCGACCGTCGGCGAGCAGATCGCGGCCTTGAAGCGCGTCGCCGGCGACAAGGTGGCCGCCCGCATCAAGCGCGAGCCGGATCCCTTCATCATGGGCATTGTCGACGGCTGGCCGCGTAATTTCGAAGCCAGGCGCGCGCGTCAGCTCGGCTTCACCACCGCCGAGACCACGTTCGACGACATCATCCGTATCCACATCGAGGACGAACTCGGCGGCAAGTTCGTGGCTTGAGAGGTGAGGCAATTCTGATCGTAGGCCGCATGAGCGAAGCGATATGCGGGACGGCCCCCGGTGTCGCTCCGCTCACCCGGGCTACGAAGCTCAAACCATGTTCGAGGGACCATCGAACGAATGACGGCAGTTGCCTGCATCGGCGAGTGCATGATCGAGCTGAAGCAGGCTCCGGGCGGCCAGGCTGCGGGGCTCTATTCGCGTGGTTTCGGCGGCGACACGCTGAACACCGCAGTCTATCTTGCCCGTCTTGGCGTTACTGTGGACTACATCACCGCGCTCGGCGATGACCCCATGAGCGAGGAGATGGTGGCGGGCTGGCAGGCCGAGGGCGTCGGCACGGCGAGCGTTGCGCGCCTCGCCGGCAAGCTGCCCGGCCTCTACATGATTTC
This sequence comes from uncultured Alphaproteobacteria bacterium, assembly GCA_963696255.1. Classification (GTDB taxonomy): domain Bacteria; phylum Pseudomonadota; class Alphaproteobacteria; order Rhizobiales; family Xanthobacteraceae; genus Bradyrhizobium. The sequence goes on along the minus strand of CAVOJN010000006.1, from coordinate 1,769,223 downwards.
GACCGATGGCAAGGGTGAGCGCCGCTTCTTCCATTGGCGCGAAAGTGCCGCCGCGCGCAGCCTGCTCGATCTTCCCGAGACCGAAAGCCTGCTGCAATCGCTTGCGAGCTACGATCTCGTCTATCTCTCCGCGATCACGCTCTCGATCTTTGCCGAAAGCGGGCGAGGGCGGCTGCTCGCCGCCCTGCGGCAGGCGCGTGCGCGCGGCGCCAGGATCGCCTTCGACACCAATTTTCGCGCCCGCGGCTGGCCCGATCTCGATATCGCGCGTCGCGTCTTCCGCGAGGCGTTCGCGGCGTCGGATATCGTGCTCGCGTCGACCGAGGACCTCGTACCGCTTTACGCGGGCGAAAGCGTGGAAGGCCTGCTCGCGAAGATACCGGGAGGAGAGGTGGTTCTGAAGCTGGCGGAGCCTGCAAGCCTCGTTTCCATCAATGGCATCACGACGCGGATCGAAGCCGAGCCGGTGCCGGCGCCGGTGGTGGACACCACGGCTGCCGGTGATAGCTTCGCGGCGGCCTATCTTGCCTCAAGGCTGTCCGGCGCTGGGCCCGTCGAGGCCGCGCGCGCCGGCCACCGTCTTGCCGGTGTCGTGGTGTGCCATCCCGGCGCCATCATTCCGCGTTCAGCCATGCCGGTGATCACCAACAGGGTTTCGTCATGACGACCTCGAAACAGGAAACGCTGACGGCGGTGTTCAAGGCCGCCCGCATCGTGCCGGTCCTGACCATCAACCGCATCGAGGACGCCGTGCCGCTGGCGCGTGCGCTGGTCGCGGGCGGCGTGCGCATGCTGGAAGTCACCTTGCGGACTCCGGTTGCGATCGAAGCCGCCAAGGCCATCATGTCAGATGTGCCGGACGCCATTGTCGGCATCGGCACCATCCTCAATGCCGACGACCTTGCCCGCGCCAGGGACCTCGGCGCTGCCTTCGGCATCAGTCCGGGCGCCACGCCGGAGCTGTTGAAGGCGGCGGCCCATAGCGACCTTCCGTTCGCGCCTGGCATCGCCACCGCCTCCGAGCTGATGCAGGCCCTGGCCCACGGTTTTACGACCGTGAAGTTTTTCCCGGCCGAGCAGGCGGGCGGTATCAGGGCCTTGCGGGCGCTGGCGGGGCCTTTCCCGCATGTCCAGTTCTGCCCCACCGGAGGCATCGGAGAAACCAACGCGCCGCAGTGGCTGGCCGAGCCCAATGTGATCGCGGTCGGCGGCTCCTGGCTATGTCAGGGCGCCGACATCAAGTCCGGCAACTGGGCCGGCATAACCGCCATGTGCGAGCGGTCGGTCAGGTCGTTGAAAGCGGCGTGAAGTCTGCCGTCCGATAGGCTAGAACGGCGGCAGCCAATTTAAGGAGAACAGCCATGACCGCCAGCATCGTGGGATGGGCGCATACGCCCTTCGGGAAATTCGACGCCGAGACCGTCGAAGGCCTCGTGACCAGGGTTGCCAACGAGGCGCTCGCCGATGCCGGCATCGCAGCCCGCGACGTCGACGAGATCGTGCTCGGCCATTTCAATGCGGGCTTCTCGCCGCAGGATTTCACCGCCTCGCTGGTGCTGCAGGCCGATCCGCAGCTGCGCTTCAAGCCGGCGACGCGCGTCGAGAATGCCTGCGCGACGGGATCGGCCGCCGTGCATCAGGGCATCCGCGCCATCGACGCAGGGCAGGCCAGGATCGTGCTGGTCGTCGGGGTCGAGCAGATGACGCGCACGCCGTCCGCCGAGATCGGCAAGAACCTGCTGAAGGCGTCCTATCTGCCGGAGGACGGCGACACGGCCGGCGGCTTTGCCGGCGTGTTCGGCAAGATCGCGCAGGGCTATTTCCAGAAATATGGCGACCAGTCCGATGCGCTGGCGATGATCGCGGCCAAGAACCACAAGAACGGCGTCGCCAACCCCTACGCGCAGATGCGCAAGGATTTCGGATTCGATTTCTGCCGTTCGGAGAGCGAGAAGAATCCTTACGTCGCCGGTCCCCTGAAGCGCACTGACTGTTCGCTGGTGTCCGACGGCGCGGCCGCGCTGGTGCTTGCGGACGCCGAGACGGCGAAGATGATGGGCAAGGCCATCAACTTTCGCGCCACCGCGCATGCGCAGGACTTCCTGCCGATGTCGAAGCGCGACATCCTGCAGTTCGAGGGCTGCACGGTCGCCTGGCAGCGTGCGCTGGAGAAGGCCGGCGTGAAACTGACCGACCTTTCTTTTGTCGAGACCCATGACTGCTTCACCGTCGCCGAATTGATCGAATATGAAGCGATGGGCCTGACGCCGAAGGGGCAGGGCGCACGCGCGATCCTGGAAGGCTGGACGCAAAAGGACGGCAAGCTTCCCGTCAATCCCTCCGGCGGCCTGAAATCCAAGGGCCATCCGATCGGCGCCACCGGCGTGTCCATGCATGTGATGACGGCGATGCAGCTCGCAGGCCAGGCGCCCGAGGGTATGCAGATCAAGAACCCCAGGCTCGGCGGCATCTTCAACATGGGCGGCGCCGCCGTCGCCAACTACGTCTCGATCCTCGAGCCGTCGAAGTAGTTCGCACTCGTCATTCCGGGGCAGCCCATAAGGGCTGAGCCCGGAATCCATAACCACAGGACGTTGGGCTGGGCACGAACACCGCGCAACCAACGTTAGCCTGTGGTTATGGATTCCGGGCTCGCGCTTTGCGCGCCCCGGAATGACTGATCTATTCGGCTCGCCGCTAAGATTTTTGCTCCGTGACAAAATCCTTGCGTTCCAGCAGCCACGAGAAGGCGAGGCCCGCGAGCAATCCCCAGAAGGCCGCGCCGACATTCAGCAACGGCATGTCGGCGACGGTGACCAGGAAGGCAACCAGCGCACCAAGGGAAAAGCGCTGGTTGAAGGCGGTGACGAACGCCGTCTGCAGGACGCGCAGCATCGCAAGGCCGGCGAGCGTAATCACAAGCGATTTTGGGGCCATCAGCAGCAGACGCGTAAATGTCGGCGCGAGCAGTCCGAAACAGATCGCCAGCAGTCCGACTGTCATTCCGGCGGTGTACTGGCGCTTGGGCTCGCCGCCGGACACGAGGATGGCGTTGGTCGGTCCCGTGAGGCACGTGCTGACGCCGCCGGTGATGGCGCTGAAGAGCGAACCGATCCCGCACGCGATCGTCACGGCATCAATCGGCGGTGAGTGGCCGGCAGCCTTCAGGACCGCAAAGCCCTGACCGTTCTGCACGACGAGGACGGTGATCGCGAGCGGCACGACAAGTTCGACCATGGCGGCGACCGACCAGGCCGGCGCCTGAAATGCGGGGTGGATGAGTTCAAGGTGCAGTGCTGCCGAGCCGTCGAACCTGCCGAGGGCGATCGCGGTCAGCCCGCCGACCACAAGCGCGCCGATGATGGGCGGACAGCGCCGCCCCAGCCCAGGCAGCGATGACAGCACGAGCCAGACAATGACCATCGGTCCGGATATTGCGGTGTCGGAGAAGAGCGACCGGACGAGGTCGAGCCCAAAACGCAGAAATACGCCGGCGACCATGCCCATCACGATCGGCATGGGGACGAGATCCATCGCGCGCTTCACCCAGCCCGTCGCGCCGAGGACGAGCATCAGCACGCCTGTCGCGTAATAGGCCCCGACCACCTGCGGAAAGGTGAGGTGTGTCAGCGACTGGCCGACCAGGACCGTGCCGGGAATGGTCCAGAAGAAAGCCAGGGGTTGGCGGTAGAGCGAGCAGAACAGGATCGTGATCAGGCCGTTGACGAAGAAGACGCCGAAGAGCCACGCGGCGATTTCGGCCTCCGACAGTCCTCCGTTCGAGCCGACCGCGAGAATGATGGCGACCGGTGCGGTCGCTGCGAACAGCCAGCCGATGAAGCCGTTGGCGGCGTAGAGAAAGCCGAAATCGGAGAGGATGGTCCGGGAAAAAGGCTGCCGGGAGGTCGGTGTTTCGATTTGCATGGGCAAAAATAACGGATGAGTTCATTTGAAATCGTCATTCCGGGGCGCGCGAAGCGCGAGCCCGGAATCCATAACCACAGGCCGTCATTGTTTTCTGAGATGTTTGCGCGAAGCTCAACGTTCTGTGGTTATGGATTCCGGGCTCAGCCCTTGCGGGCTGCCCCGGAATGACGAGCTTGTTTTACGCCGCCCGCACCATCACAGGCGCGGCACCCTTGCCCCGCACTTCAGCTTCCTCGAAATCGGCGGCGGCGATCGCGCGGTCCAGCGCGGCGCGCAGTTCCTTGGCGGTCTCCAGCGTGAGCTCGATTCCGGCGCGTGCGCCGGGCTCGAGCGCGGCGTTCATGAAATCGAGCGTGATGACATCGCCCAGATTGGCATGGCGCGCGTGGTCGTAGGCCACGACCGCATGCGACAGCTCAAACCACTCGTCGCCGCGCTTGGCCATGCCTTCGGCGCTGACGACTTCGATGATCGACGTGCACATGTTTGCCTCCTACTTCGCCAGGTGCTTGCCGTAGAAAGCGAAGATCTTGCTCCAGCCATCCATGGCCTGCTCGGGCCGGTATAGCGGCCGATGCCAATAGTTGAAGCCGTGACCGGCGCCGTCGTAGCGGTGGAACTCGTAGGTCTTGCCGTGCTTCTTCAGTTCGGCCTCGTGCTGGTTGACCTGCTCGGGGCTCGGCGCGCGGTCGTCATTGCCGAACAGCCCGAGCAGTGGGCAAGAGAGATCCTTGGTCATGTCGATCGGCGCGACCGGCGTCTTCTCGTTGAGCTCTTCCTTGCCCATCACGACGCGCCCGCCCCAGAGTTCGACGCAGGCGTCGACATCCTTCTTTTGGCAGGAATAGATGAAGGCGTGCCGGCCGCCCGAGCACGAACCATAGATGCCGACCTTTCCGTTGTGAGCCGGCTGTGCGCGCATCCACGTCACGGCCGCCTCGGTGTCGCCGACCATCTGGGAATCGGGGATGCCGCCGTCGGCGCGCACCTTGGCGGCGACGTCGTCCGGATTGCCATCGCCGGCACGCTCATAGAGATTGGCGCAGATCGCCATGTAGCCATGATGCGCAAAGCGCCGCGTCGTCTCGATGTAAAGCTCGCTCCAGCCGGGCAAGTGGTGGACCAGCACGACTCCCGGGAACGGTCCGCCGCCGGAGGGTTTTGCGGTGTAGGCGGTGATCGGCGTGCCCTTGTCGCCCTTGATCGTGACGTTCTCGCAGATCATGCCTCGGTAAAATGACATTGGTTTCTTGCTCCTTGAGCCTGGGCTTTCTTTGTTTGTCGGTGCAACGAAGCGTCCCGCCGCCATCGATGGCGGCTTCGCGCTCCCCATGCAGGGGTGTGGCAGGAAGCCCAGTATTCGACAGTCACAAGTCGAGTGCAACAAGGGGCGGCGAAGCGATTGCCGGTTTCAGGCGCGGGTGGTGTCGCCTGGATCGGACCGGGGGCGTGCGTGCTGCTACCCCTACGCACATCGTCCAACGCGGCTTTCTGTCAGGAAAACTGTCCAATTTCATCGACCGGCGCAACTGCGTCGATTTTGTGTCCCGTTACAGCCCTTAGCGTTTTCCACCCAAAGTGGTAACGTGCCGGATGCAGGTCGTTCCTGCCTGGGGAAAGCAAAGTTCGCGGTGCGCAGAGGAAGATTTGCCGTCTCATGGTGAGCCCCCGACTTAGGGTTCGGTTCTCGCCAGCACGGAGGTAGTCGCGGTGCGCGAGCCTGTTATGAAGCCGCCCTTGCTCGCGTCGGTTTTTGGCGCCGTCGTCGTAGCGATCGTCTATTTCGTTGCAGCTCGCTTGAGTCTCCGCCTTGCTCGAGAAGCCCGACGGCGTTGCCGTGTTCTGGCCGGCCGCAGGCGTTGCCTCCGGCGTTTTGATCGGCTTTGGCGCCGGCGCCAGGTGGCCGGTCGTGGCCGGCGTGATGGCCGCAACGCTTGGGGCCAATCTGCTGGGCGATCGCAACCTCCCGAGCACGCTTTTTTTTGCGGCCGCCAATGCCGGCGAAGCCGTCCTTGCCGCAGGTCTGATTCAGTGGATCTACGGCGCGCCGTTCGATCTCAATGATCTGCGGCGCGTGCTCGGATTATTCGTGGCGACGATCGTGGGAACGAGCGTCTCGGGCATTGTCGGGGTGCTCGGTTTTATCCTGTTCCACACTCCGACCGCTCCAGTCCTGACCGTCTGGCTCCATTGGGTCGCTTCCGACGGACTTGGCACGATCACCATCGCGCCGCTCGTCATCGGGCTGGCGTCATTGATACGCGATCCGCCTGCACGACGTGAATTGGCTGAAGCCGCACTCGCTCTTTCGGTAGTGTCCGCTGTCTGCGCATGCCTTATCTTCCTGCCAAACCAGCCGTGGACTATCGAGCTTGCCATCGCCTCGCTCAGCCCCCTGTGCGTCTGGATAGCTGCGCGCTTGCGGCCGGTCTTTACCGCTGCGGCGACATTCATCTGGGCTATCACCATCGTTTTGACGACCACATTTGCCGTCGGCATTTTTGGTGACCCGCGGCTGGCGATCGACGAGCGCATCCTTTCGGCTCAGGCGACCATTCTGGCCACGTCGTTCGGCGCACTCGTCCTGGCGGCGCTGTTCACTGAGCGAAGACGGCATGAGGCAGCGATCCTGGAGAGGGAGCGGCGGCTTGAGGAGGCGCTCCGGGCCGGCGGAGTTATGGCATTCGATTGGGACCTCTCCGCCGCCAATGTGCGATATAGCCAGAATGCGGTGCAAATCCTCGGCATTGGAGCGCAGGCGATCCGGAGCGCCGAATGGCTGGACCGGATCCATCCGGATGACCTGCCTCAGGTAACAGCCTGCATCGACGGCGCCCGTCTTGGCGGCGGTTCACATTCGGCGATCTTCCGCTACATGCGGACGGATGGCGGTGGCGAAGTTTGGCTCGAGCAGATTGCCGTCACTCAATTCAGTCCGGCCGGAAAGCCCGTGCGGGTTCATGGGCTGGCGGCCGATATCACCGAGCGCAAACGGTTCGAAGAGGAGATTTCGCGCGCGCGGAAAACGGCGGAGTTGGCTGATCGGGCCAAGTCGAGCTTCCTCGCCGCCGCCAGCCATGATCTGCGACAGCCGCTGCAAACCCTGAGGTTCCTGCATGGCGCCCTCGAGCATCATCATCGGGATGGTGAGGTGTGCAAGCTTGTCGCTGGAATGGGGCGCTCGCTGGATACGATGTCAAGCATCCTGTCGAGCTTGCTGGACGTCAATCAGCTTGAATCCGGCAGTCTCCGTCCATCCAGGAGCGACTTTACGGTCAATGAGATGTTCACTTCGCTGGAAGCCGATTTTCTTCCGGCCATCGAGGAACGAGGCCTGCGTCTACGTCTGGTGCGCTCCGCACTCGTTGTCCAGAGCGACCGGCGCATGCTGGAAGAAATGATCCGCAATCTGCTCTCCAATGCCGTCCGCTACACTGATCATGGCACCATCCTGCTCGGTTGCCGGCGCGCCGGCGGCAAGGTCCGTATCGAGGTCTGGGATAGCGGCATTGGTATCACGGAAGATCAGCTGCCGCTGATATTTGAAGAATACTACCAGAGTGCGGATGGCGCCGAACGCGGCGGGTTCGGCCTGGGTCTCGCCATCGTCAGGCGTTTGGCGAAAATACTGGACCACAGGCTTGGCGTGCGCTCGGCGCGAGGCAGAGGCACGGGCTTCTCCATCGAGGTTCCCTGCGGGCAGCAATCCGTGACGACGCAGGGTTCATTGACGTCTCAGGATCATCAACGCGAACTCTTTTGCAGGCACCATCCTCGTCGTCGAGGACGAGTCGTCCGTCCGGACATCCCTCAACAGACTTCTGAAAGCCAAGGGGATTGGCGCGATGGTCGTTGCGACAGGAGATGACGCGCTTGCTTTGATCAGGGAAAAAGACGTCAGTCCTGACTTGATATTGTGTGACTATAATCTTCGCGGTTCCGCGAACGGCCTGGAGAGCATCAAGACCTTGCGTGCCGCTCTTGCGCGGGATGTTCCGGCCATCGTGATGACCGGTGACACAAGGGTGAAGACGATGGAAGCGATCACGTCACACGATATCTCCGTCCTGATCAAGCCATTCGTGGCTGACGAACTCATGCAGCTGATCAGGCGGCTTCATTGCGGTGAAGATGCGCATGTCGGGAAATGACGTGCGCTTTCGCACGAGGCTTGTCTAGGGCATGATCCGGAAAAGTGTGAAGCGGTTTTCCGAAAAGATCATGCTCAAACAATGAGCTAAAGCGCGATGACAATTCATCCTGATCTCATCGCGCTTTAGGCTATCCCTCGCAGCCATTCCAGCAGCGCCGCATTGACCTCGTCAGGACGTTCCTGCTGAACCCAGTGGCCGGCGCCGTCGATGATCCGCACCAGCCTGAGATCGGAGACATGCCGGCGCATGACTTCGATGAGGTCGATGCCGGGGATGAAGGTGAGAACCGGATCGAGGCTTCCCGCGATGAAAGCGGCCGGCTGCCCGATCTTGCGGTTCGCGATCTCCTCCTGCTGGGCAAAGTCGAGCTCGGCCGTGCGGTAACGGTTGAGCGGACCGCGAAAGCCGCTCTGCTCGAATTGGCTGACATAGTAGTCGAGGTCCGATTCCGTCATCCAGTCCGGGAATGGATTGGGATCGATAAGGCCGTCGAGATATTTGGCGTCGGCCGGCTTGCTCGGCCTCGGGCCCGCTTTCCTGCCTTCGCCTGAGGCCTGGTAGTAGGTCTTCCGAAGCGCTGTGCGGAAGTCCGCCTCGAATTCCGCTTCCGCCACGCCGGGCTCCTGGAAATAGAGCTGATAGAAGAAGCGGTCCTTGTAGACGTTCCGGTACAGCTCGATGCGCGGCGCGGGCCCGCGTCCGGTGTGGGGGACGCTCAGTCCGGCAACTGCGCGAACCTTGTCGGGAAAGAACAGCGAGGTATTCCAGACGATCGGCGCCCCCCAATCATGTCCGATCAGAATGGCCTGCTTCTCGCCAAGTCTATCGACCAGCCCCGCGATGTCAGCGGCTATTTCCTTGATCGAATAGGCTTCGATGGGATGAGGTTTGTCGCTCCCGCCATAGCCGCGCACATCCACGGCGGCCACCCGATACCCTGCAGCGGCAAGCGCCGCGATCTGGTGACGCCAGGAGTACCAGCTCTCCGGCCAGCCATGCACCAGCACGATCAGCGGTCCGTGTCCGGCCTGTGCGACCCGCAGACGGATGCCGTTGGTGTTGACGAGAGAAAACTCGGGTTTTGCGGTCATCGACGTCTCCGGAAGCGAGGCTGGCGGCCAAACATGACGTCTGCTCTTGTACGCCAGGTTCCGCCAACAGCAAAAGCATGCGGCCTGATCCGCTGACACCACTGTCATTCCGGGATGGTCCGAAGGACCAGGCCCGGAATCTCGAGATTCCGGGTTCGATGCTGCGCATCGCCCCGGAATGCCGGGGATGATGCGCATACCCCCATACGCCGTCCGCCCTTGATCTCGGCTCCGGCCTGCCGTTACTTGGCCCTAAACCAACAGGGAGTAAACGACGCCATGGGTCCACTGCAAGGTATCAAGGTCATCGACATGACCACCGTGCTGATGGGGCCCTATGCGACCCAGATGCTCGGCGACTACGGCGCCGATGTCATCAAGGTGGAGTCGCTGGAGGGCGACGTCACACGGCTGATCGGTCCGACGCGCCATCCCGGCATGGGGCCGGTGTTTTTGAATACCAACCGCAACAAGCGCTCGATCTGCCTCGATTTGAAGAAGCCCGCCGGGCGTGACGCCGTATTGCGCCTGATCGAAAAGGCGGATGTGCTGATCTATAATGTCCGGCCGCAGGCCATGGCGCGGCTCGATCTCGGTTATGACGTGGTGTCGGAGCGCAATCCGCGCCTGATCTATGCCGGCGTGTTCGGCTTCGGCCAGGACGGGCCCTATGCGGCAAAGCCCGCCTATGACGATCTGATCCAGGGCGCGACGGGATTGCCGGCGCTGATGGCGCAGACTTCTGACGGCATGCCGCGTTATGTGCCGAACGCGCTGGTCGATCGCATCGTCGGCCTGACCGCGGTCGGCGCCGTCTGCGCCAGCCTCGTGCATCGCGACCGCACCGGGCGCGGCCAGCGCGTCGATATCCCGATGTTCGAGACCATGGCGGGCTTCGTGCTCGGCGACCACATGGGCGGGCTCACCTATGAGCCGCCGCTCGACAAGGGCGGTTATGCGCGGCACCTCTCGCGCGACCGCAGGCCCTACAAGACCTCCGACGGCTACATCTGCGTCATCGTCTATAACGACAAGCAGTGGGAAAGCTTCTTCAAGCATACCGGCCGCGACGATCTGCGCGCCGACCCGAAATTCGCGACCTTCGCCGGCCGCGCAAGCAATATCGACGCCGTCTATGGCGAGCTCGCGCGCATCTTCGAGACGCGGACGACGGCCGAGTGGCAGGAGCTGCTGACGAAGGCCGATATCCCGGTCATGCCGATGCACGACCTCGAAAGCATGCTGGCCGATCCGCATCTCGCCGCGACCGGCTATTTTCCGGTGGTCGAGCATCCGACGGAAGGGGCGATCCGCAGCATGAAGGTGTCGGCGCGATGGTCGGAGACGCCGGCCGAGACAATTCGGCTCGCGCCGCGCCTCAACCAGCATGGCGAGGAGATTCTGCGCGAGGCCGGTTTCTCCGCGGATGAAATCGCCACGATGATCCGCGACGGCGCCACCAAATCGGCGCCCGCACACAAGGAGTGACCGCATGGATTTCGCGCTCACCGCCAACCAGGAATCGATCCGCGATGCCGTCGCCAAAATCTGCACGCGCTTCGACGACGAGTATTGGCTGAAAAAGGACAAGGAGGGCGGCTTCCCCGCCGACTTCCACAAGGCGCTCGCCGATGCCGGCTGGCTCGGCATCTGCATCCCCGAGGACTATGGCGGCTCGGGGCTCGGCATCATGGATGCCGCGATCATGATGCGGACGATCGCGGAATCAGGCGCCGGCATGTCCGGCGCGTCCGCGATCCACATGAATGTGTTCGGGCTCAATCCGGTCGTGGTGTTCGGCACCAAGGAGCAGTGCCGGCGCATGCTGCCTGGTATCGTGGAGGGCAGGGAGCGATCCTGCTTCGCCGTCACCGAACCGAACACCGGCCTCAACACCACGCAGCTCAAGACACGCGCGGTGCGCCAGGGCGACAAATATATCGTCAACGGCCAGAAGGTCTGGATCTCGACCGCGCAGGTTGCCGAGAAGATCCTGCTTCTGGCCCGCACCACGCCACTCGACGATGTGAGAAGCCCGACCCACGGACTGAGCCTGTTCTACACGGACTTCGATCGCAAGCGGATCGCGGTGCACGAGATCGAGAAGATGGGTCGCAAGCCGGTCGACTCGAACGAGCTGTTCTTCGAGAATTTCGAGATTCCCGTTGAGGATCGCCTCGGCGAGGAGGGGCGGGGTTTTGAATACATCCTGCACGGCATGAATCCGGAGCGCATCCTGATCGCGGCCGAAGCCGTCGGGCTCGGCCATGTCGCGGTATCGCGCGCGGCCGACTACGCCAAGGGTCGCATCGTGTTCAACCGGCCGATCGGCATGAACCAGGCGATCCAGCATCCGCTGGCCAAGAACTGGATGGAGCTGGAGGCCGCCTGGCTGGTGACGCTGGAAGCCGCCTGGCGATATGACAAGGGCATGCCGTGCGGGCCGGCGGCCAACTCCGCGAAATATCTCGCAGCCGAAGCCGGCTTCCATGCCTGCGAGCAGGCGGTAATGACCCATGGCGGCTTCGGCTATGCCAAGGAATTTCACGTCGAACGCTACTTTCGCGAGTCGCTGATCCCGCGTATCGCGCCGGTCAGCCGCGAACTGATCCTGAGTTTTATCGCCGAGAAGGCGCTGGGCCTGCCGAAGTCGTATTGATGGAACTCGAATCTATCATCTCGTCATTCCGGGGCGACGCGAAGCGGCGAGCCCGGAATCCATATCCACCAGCCGTGGTTATGGATTCCGGGCCTGCGCCTTTCGGCGCATCCCGGAATGACGGCGGAGTGGTGGTGTGCCTATGACCTACATCACCGGCGTCGGCCTCACGTCCTATGGCAAGCATGAGGGCCTTTCCTCGCTCGACCTCATGAGCAAGGCGGCCGAGCTTGCGCTTCGCGACGCAGGCCTCAAGCGCGGCGAGATCGACGGCATTCTCTGCGGCTATACGACGGTGTCGCCGCACATCATGCTCGCGACCGTCTTCGCCGAGCATTTCGGCATCCGTCCCGCTTACGCCCACGCCGTGCAGGTCGGCGGCGCCACGGGGCTCGCCATGACCATGCTGGCGCATCATCTGGTCGAGGGCGGGATCGCGAAGCATATGCTGGTGGTCGGCGGGGAGAATCGCCTGACCGGGCAGAGCCGCGACGCCTCGATCGTGGCGCTCGCGCAGGTCGGCCATCCCGATTACGAGGTGCCGCTGGGGCCGACGATCCCGGCCTATTATGGCCTCGTGGCGTCCCGTTACATGCACGAGTACGGTGTGACCGAGGAAGACCTTGCGGAATTTGCGGTGCTGATGCGCAGCCACGCGCGGACCCATCCCGGCGCGCAATTCCACGAGCCGATCACGGTCGCCGACGTAATGGCCTCCAAGCCGGTCGCGTCACCGCTGAAACTGCTCGACTGCTGCCCGGTTTCGGATGGCGGGGCGGCTGTTGTCATCAGCCGTGAGCCGACCCATGCGGCGCGCGTGACAATCCGCGGCTGCGCGCAGGCGCACACGCATCAGCATGTCACGGCGGCGCCCGCGCTCTCCGAATTCGGCGCGGAGATTTCGATTGCGAAGGCGAAGCAGGCCTCAGGCGTCGCGATATCGGATGTGCGATACGCGGCGGTCTATGACAGCTTCACCATCACGCTGGCGATGCTGCTTGAAGACCTCGGCCTCGCCGGGCGCGGCGAAGCAGCCGCGCGGGTTCACGCCGGCCATTTCGGCCGCAACGGCGAGATGCCGCTCAACACCCATGGCGGTCTCTTGAGCTACGGCCATTGCGGCGTCGGCGGCGCCATGGCGCATCTGGTCGAGACGCATCTTCAGATGACCGGGCGCGCCGGCAGCCGGCAGGTCCGCGACGCGTCGGTCGCGCTGCTGCATGGCGATGGGGGCGTGCTGTCGTCCCATGTCAGCATGTTCCTGGAGCGCTCGTGATGACAAAGCCGGCCGACTGGACCAACGGCGTGGAGGCGATCCTCTATCAATCCTGCGGTAGTTGCGGAAAGCCGCAATATTTCCGCCGCGGCTTTTGCGCGTCATGTGGCGCGACCGAGCTTGCCGAGAAGCAGGCAAGCGGCAAGGGCACGGTTTACGCCACCTCGGTCGTGATGCGCGCCGCGACGCCGGAAACCCGCGCCCATGTGCCCTACAACATCGTGCTGGTCGACACCGTCGAGGGTTTTCGGATGATGGCGCATGGCGCCGATGATCTTGCGATCGGCGATCGCGTGGCCGCGCGGTTCGGCCAGTTTGCTGGAAGGCTCGTGCCGTTTTTCGAGAAGTCGACCTAGGGCGATCCCAGCCGTCATTGCGAGCGAAGCGAAGCAATCCATGCTGCCGCGTGTCGATACATGGATTGCTTCGTCGCGGAGCCTGTCATCGGGCGCGCATTCGCGCGACCCGTTGGCTCCTCGCAATGACGATGAGGGAGCGATTCGCTCCCTTAGCCTCCGTCCCTACTTCGAGAAGTTGACCTGAGTCGCGAGGCTTTCGTGTGCGGCGAGGCCTTGACGCTGGCTGCCGCTGTAAAAGAGGACGCTGGCGATGACGAGCATAGCCGTCACCGCCAGCATGTGCGCGAGTGCCGCCGAGGTTGCCCTCTTGGTGGCTTCCTTCATGCCGGTTTTCTCCCTAAACCTGGGCGCAACAATTCGTGGCGCGTGAACGCGCACGAACGTCTGAATCTTTACTCGGAACACCCCGCATCGAGCAGTTGCCTGGTGAGTCCCCATTCGGCAACGTCGACTGTGCCAAGGTCGAACAGTATTGCGGCGGCAATTTGACTCACGCGTGGCCCGCGACGGATACTCTTTTGTCAAAATAAGACCGAAGGAACCCAAGGAAATTCCAGGGATATCCAAGTAGACCCAAGTAGACTCCAAGGAAACGTCAAGGAAAATCAATGGCCCGCATCGATTATAGCGATCCCGCCGCCTACAACGACCGCACCCGTGACCTGCTCGGCAAGAACCGCAATGCCAATATCTTCCGGATGATGGCGCATTCGCCGAGCTACCTCTCGCAATATTGCCGGCTGGGAGGGGCGATCCGGAATCGCGGCGAGCTCGATCCCGTCGTGCGCGAGCTTGCGATCACGCGCACCGGCATTCTGTGCGAGGCGCCCTACGAGATCGTCGCCCACAAACGGATCGGCAAGGCCGTCGGCGTCACCGACGAGCAGAACGAGGCGCTGGAGAACTGGCAGGCCGCGACCTGCTTCAACGAGGTGCAGCGTGCGGCGCTCGCCTTCGCCGACGAGGTCGTGAAACTGCGGCGTCCGACGGATGCGACCTTCAACGCGATCAGGTCGAAGCTGACGCCGGGCGCGCTGGTCGAGCTGCAGCTTTCGATCGGATTCTATATCATGACCTCGAAATTCCTGGAGACCTTCCAGATCGACATGCAGCCGGTCGCCGACGTAATTGGCTAGGCTGCTTCTGCCAACAAGGACGGACGGCCCATGACCATCGATGACTACGCGAATTGGGCCGCCTCCGTCGGCAAGGAGTCTGCGCAGCCGACAGCGGAGCGGCTCTCCTATCTCGGCCTCGGCTTGGCTGCGGAGGCGGGCGAGGTCGCCGATCACGTCAAGAAGCTGCTTCGCGACGGCAAGCTGGATCGGACCGCCCTGATCGATGAACTGGGCGATGTTGTCTATTACTGGGCCTGCCTCTGTGTAGCTTCTGGCAGGAAGCCGTCAGAGGTGCTGGCGGCCAGCCAGTCGAAAATCACACGCAAGATTGCGGCGTCTTGAGATGGATAGTGAGAGGCGACTTGTCATGGATGATGGCTGGGAAAGCTCGGCGCAGGCCTGGATCGACTCGGTGGGCGAGCGCGGGGATTGGGGGCGGCAGCACGTCCTTGATCCTATCATGCTGTCGCGCGTATCGGGTGGCCGGTTTACGAATGCACTGGATGTCGGCTGTGGCGAGGGACGCTTTTGCCGGATGCTGAAAGCCGCAGGCGTCAGCGCGACGGGTATCGATCCGACGCCGGCGTTGCTGGAGACGGCGCAGAGGCGCGATCCTGACGGAGATTATCGGCCCGGCCGGGCCGAGCAGCTCGCGTTTTCCGATGCGAGCTTCGATCTTGTGGTCAGCTACATCACCCTGGTCGACATCCCCGATTTCCGTACCGCGATCCGCGAGATGGCGAGGGTGCTCAGGCCCGGCGGTTCGCTGTTGATCGCCAACCTCACCGGCTATATCTCGGCCTGCTGCGACCGGGGATGGGTGAAGGACGAGCAGGGCAAGCATCTGCATTTCCCCGTCGACAATTATCTTAGCGAGCGTCCGCTCTGGCTCGAATGGAGCGGAATCCGGATCATGAACTGGCATCGGCCGTTGACGGCCTACATGAATGCCTTCCTCGAGGCCGGTCTCGTCCTGAAGTTCTTCTCCGAGCCCGAGCCGTCGTCCGGCGAGGAAGAACATCAGGAGCGCGCGCGGCGCGTGCCGTGGTTCGTCGTGATGGAATGGCAGCGGCCATCATAGTGTTTGCATGATCTTTTCGGAAAACCGGCGCCCACTTTTCGCTAACGCGGCCGTACCGGTCCGGACGCTAGCTCGTCAGCAGATTCACCTTGGTGTTGGCGACGATCAGGCGGTCTGCGAGGACCTTGGCGAGGTTGCGCATGATGCGCTCGCCGGCCTTCGGATGGTGGTCGCGAAAGCGTTCGAAATCAAGGATGGAGATCTCGATCGCGACGGCGGAGGCGTCGGCCAACACGTCGGCGGAACGGCGCGGCTCGAGCAGCGCCATCTCGCCGAAGGCCGTGCCGGCGGTCAATGTGGCAAGCCGTACGCCGTCGGGCAGGGTGACGTGAACGACGCCGCTGCGGAGGAAAAACAGCGAGGTCGCGGGCTCGCCGGCACTGACGATCTTCTCGCCGGACCGCCATACCCTGGTCGCGCCGAGCGCAGCCAGCTCCGATAGCTCGCTCTGCGACAGGCCTTCGAGCAGCGGCTGCTCGGAGAGCTCGGTCGTATCGTGGAAGTCGATCGAGCCGCCGTAGCGGTACACGACCTGGTCTTCCGCCCATTCGATCGCGGCGTCGAGCAGATGGAAGTCGCGCAGGTTCGAGATGCCTTCGGTCCATTCGCGCACGATCTTCCACCCTCGGGACGAGCGCTTGACGCCGGAGAGGATCACCGTGACGTGGTGTTGCGCGAGTTCACGGAATTCCTCCGCAATCAGCCTTGCGCCCGCGCGGGTCACGGAGGCGATGCGCCTCAGGTCGAAGATCACGAATTGCGGGCGCGCCCTGGCGGCGAGCTGCCGCGAAACAAAGTCCACATTCGACAGCGACAGGGTGCCGGCCAGCTCGATGACGCGAACATCCTCGTGGTGGGCCGCCAGGATGTCCTGCTCGCGCGGCCTGCGGCTGCGGCGCGACGGATTCTTGCCGATCGTGTAGTCGGCGATGATCGAGCTGCGCGCGTCGTCGCTGCGGTTGAGCATGTGCAGGTCGTAATGCGCAGAGATGGCCTCGCACACCTTGATGCCGCGCACGCTGTTGCCGTGCTTGTCGAGCCGGGGGGAATAGCTGCCGAGCCCGAGCCGCGCCGGGAGCGCCGCGAGAATGCCGCCGCCGACGCCGCTCTTGGCGGGGATGCCGATGCGGTAGATCCATTCGCCGGCATAGTCATACATGCCCGATGAGGTCATCACCGAGAGCGTGCGCGTGATCGCGTAGGGGGTCGCGACCTGCTCGCTTGTCACCGGGTTGACGCCGCGATTGGCGAGCGTTGCCGCCATGATCGCGATATCGCGCGCCGTCACCAGGATCGCGCATTGCCGGAAATAGACCTCCAGCACCGAGGCGACGTTGTCCTTGATGACGGAATTGGTGCGGAGCAGGTAGGCAATCGCGCGGTTGCGGTCGCCGGTCGAGCTTTCGGAGGCGTACACGGCTTCATCGACACCGAGTTCGCGTCCCGCAAACCGCGACAATTCGCGGCGGATATGCTCGAAAGCGCCGTCGCCCTTGGCCTCATGGACCAGGCCCGAACAGGCGATCGCGCCCGCATTGACCATCGGGTTGAACGGATGATTGTCGGTATTCAGCCGGATCGAGTTGAAGGGATCGCCCGACGGTTCGACGCCGATGACGTTTTCCACCCGCGAGGCGCCGAGGCTGTCGAGCGCCAGCGCGAACACGAACGGCTTCGACATCGACTGGATGGTGAAGGGCACGTCGATGTCGCCGACCTCGTAGACATGGCCGTCGAGGGTCGCCAGCGCGATTCCGAAATGATCGGGATCGGCCTTGGACAATTCGGGGATGTAGCTTGCGACTTCGCCGCCGGTCTCATTGCGGAATTCGGCATGGCAGCGATCGAGAAACCGCAGCAATGGCGGTCTCGAGCTGGCCCAACTCGTGGACGGAGCCGTCGACTGGGGAGAAAGCGGTTTCATGCACCTTGAGTCTTGCGCGCCTGCGTCACGTGCGCAACCGGATTGCCGTGACCGGGCTCGATCACGTCTCGATGATGGCGACCGCCTGGCCTTCCGCGACCACATCGTCGAGCGCGACGAGGATGGACTTCACCTTGCCCGCGGCCGGTGCTGCGACCGGGATTTCCATCTTCATGGATTCGACAAAGGCGATGTCGTCTCCATCGCCCACGCTGGTGCCGGCTTCGATGGGGAGCGCACAGATGCGTCCGGCGACTTCGGTGATGACTTTGATATCTGGCATACCAACCGGCTTTGTGTTGTGGGCGCAGATTGCCTGAGGTAGCTTGTTCTGCAAGTGGAATTTTATTCCGCAAAATGGAAAAACGGGGGAGCGCATGGGACGACGGTCGGAGCGCCTTAGCCGGCAGGGAATGCTGGCTGGCGATCTCGCAGGCGAAGGCGACGTCATTCAGGTCGTCTCACGCGCGTTCGATGTGCTCAGATGCTTCGAGGGTCACGAGGCGCGGCTCGGCAATCTCGAAATCTCCAACCGCTGCGGCCTGCCGCGATCGACGGTGTCGCGGCTGACCCACACGCTGACGCGGATGGGACAGCTGGTTTACCTGCCGCGCGATCAGAAATACCGGATCGGGCCGAGCGCGGTGGCGATGAGCACATCGATGATGAAGGGATTGCAGCTGCGCAATCTGATCCGGCTGCGCCTGCAAGACCTCGCCGAAGTGCTGCCGGGTACGGTCGGCTTCGTCATTCCGGACCGATTCCAACTCGTCTATCTCGAGTATGCCCGTGCCGCGAACGCGCTCGGACTGCATGAATTGACCGGCAGCCGCATTGCCATCGGAACCACGGCGGCAGGCCATGCCTATGCCGCCGCGCTCGCGCCCGAAATAGGCGACGCGCTGCTTGCCGAGATGGAGCGTGAGGCGCCGGATGCGGCAAGGTCGCTGCGGCCGCGGCTCGAAGACAATCGCCGCTTCCTCAAGGAGCACGGCTACGTCGTGGCCTGCGGCCTCTGGAGCCCGCATATCAACGGACTGGCGGTGCCCCTGTGGTCGCCGCAATACCAGACCTTCGTCGTGGTGACGATCGGGCTGTTGTCGGCGATGTTCGATGAGAAGCGATTGCACAGGGAGGTGGCGCCGCTGATGATCGAGTTGGGCGTCGCCGTGGGTGCGCTGCTTGAAGGCGCCGACGGCGATCTCTTCCAGAACCGGCTGGATCGCAAACCGCTTCCGGTGCGGCCCAACAATAACGCGATCATCAAGACGGAGGAGACGAATGATCTGGAAGCCCGAACTCGACGAGCTCGCTCGGCGCGAAGCGTTCGCGCGCGAGATGGGCGGCGTTGAGAAGGTCAAGCGGCAACGCGACCAGGGCCGGCTCACCGTCCGCGAACGCATCGACAAGCTGGTCGATGCCGATTCCTTCCACGAAATGGGCGCCGTCTCCGGCACCGGCGAGTATGACGAGCACGGCGAGCTCAAACATGTGACGCCGGCGAACTGCGTGTTCGGCCGCGGCAGGATCGATGACCGCACCGTTGTGGTGGTGGGCGACGATTTCACCGTGCGCGGCGGCTCGGCGGATGCCTCGATCAAGGCCAAGCCCCTGATGGCCGAAGAGATGGCGCATGATTTCCGCCTGCCGATCATCCGCATCATCGAAGGCTCCGGCGGCGGCGGCTCGGTGAAGACCATCGAGACCAAGGGTGCGGCCAATCTGCCCGGGGGCATCGGCGGCAACCGCGCCTATCTCTACACGACGGAAAATCTCGCTCATGTGCCGGTGGTGGGGCTCGGACTAGGATCGGTGGCGGGCCTGGGCGCCGCCCGTCTCGCCGCCAGCCACTACTCCATCATGACGCGCGATTCCGCGATGTTTGTCGCGGGGCCCCCGGTGGTGAAACGGCTCGGTCAGGATCTCTCCAAGCAGGAGCTCGGCGGCGCCGACATCCAGACCCGCGCCGGCGGCGTGGACGATGCCGTCGACACCGAAGAGGAGGCGTTCGCAAGGGTGAGGCGCTTCCTGTCCTATTTGCCATCGTCGGTGTTCGAGCTGCCGCCGACCTTGCCCTGCAACGACGATCCGGAGCGCGGCGAGGAAACGCTGATCAAGGCGGTGCCGCGCAGCCGCCGCCAGGTCTACAAGATGCGGCCGATCATCGAGGCCGTGGTCGACAAGGGCTCGTTCTTCGAGGTCAATTCGAACTACGGCCGGCCGATGATCACGGGCCTGGCGCGCCTCGAGGGCCGCGCTGTGATGGTGCTTGCCAGCGATCCTTTCCACTATGGCGGCTCGTGGACGGCCGATGCCTGCCAGAAGGTGGTGCGCTGGGTCGATTTCGCCGAAACCTTCCACCTGCCGGTCGTCTATCTGATGGACTGCCCGGGCTTCATGATCGGGCTGGACGCGGAAAAGTCGGCGACCATCCGCTATGGCGTGCGCGCGATGGCCGCGGTGAACCAGAGCACGGTGCCGTGGTGCACGGTGATCGTACGCAATTCCTTCGGCGTCGCCGGCGTGGTGCATCAGCCGGCGGACCGCTTTTCGTTCCGATACGCCTGGCCATCGGCCTATTGGGGATCGCTGCCGCTCGAAGGCGGGATCGAAGCTGCCTATCGCGCCGAGATCGACGCGGCGGGCGACCCGGCCGCGAAGCTGAAGGAGATCGAGGATCGCCTCAACAAGCTGCGCTCGCCGTTCCGCTCGGCGGAGAAGTTCTGGGTCGAGGAGATCATCGATCCCAGGAAGACGCGCTCGCTGCTCTGCGAGTTCGCGCGCCTTGCCGAGCCCCTGCGCACGCCGGGGCTCGCCAGGAACATGAAGATCAGGCCGTAGCCGGCTTCGGCGTCTTCGAGATCGTGATCGCCACGAGCGCTGCGACGATGCAGAGCGCGCCGGCGATGAAGAAGGCGGGCAGGTAGCTCGCGAGCACGGTGCGCGACAGCCCGCCGCCGAAGGCGGCTGCGCCGGCGCCGATCTGGTGGCCTGCGAAGATCCAGCCGAACACCAGGTTGGCGCGTTCCGCGCCGAAGCGCTGTGCGGTGAGCCGCACGGTTGGCGGCACCGTCGCGATCCAGTCGAGGCCGTAGAACATCGCAAACAGCGACAGGCCATAGAAGGAGAAATCGCTGAACGGCAGGAACAGCAGCGACAGCCCGCGCAGGCCGTAATACCAGAACAAGAGCCAGCGGTTATCGTAGCGGTCGGACAGCCAGCCCGAGGCGATCGTGCCGAAAAAGTCGAAGATGCCCATGGCGGCGAGCAGGCTCGCGGCCTGGACCTGCGGAATGCCGAAATCCATGCACATCGGAATCAAATGAACCTGAACCAGCCCATTGGTGCTGGCGCCGCAGATGGCAAAGGTCAGGAACAGCGCCCAGAACACGGGTGATTTCGACGCATCGCGAAATGTGCCGAGTGCGACGGCAAGGATCGGTCCCTTGGCGGGAGGCGGCGCGGGCAGGGGCTCCGTTCCGGTATCGCCGAACGGACGCAGGCCGACATCGCCCGGCCGGTCGCGCATGATCATCAGGACGGCAAAGGCCGAGACGCAGAGCATGGCGCAAACGAGCCCCAGCGCGATCCGCCAGCCATAGCGCTCGGTGAGGCTTGCAAGCAGCGGCAGGAACACGAGTTGTCCGGTGGCCACGCTTGCGGTCAGGATGCCCACGACGAGGCCGCGCCGTGCCGAGAACCAGCGCGCGGCGATGGTCGCGCCGAGCACCAGCGCCGTCATGCCGGTGCCGATGCCGATCACGACCCCCCACAGCAGCATCAGCTGCCACACCTTGGTCATGGCCAGCGATGCAAACAGCGCCGACACCACGATCAGCTGCGCCGCCAAGGTGACGTTGCGCAGGCCATAGCGGTTGAGCAGGGCGGCCGCGAACGGCGCCATCAGCCCGAACAGGATGAAACGGATCGACAGCGCGGAGGAAATTTCCGCGGTCGACCAGCCGAATTCATGCTGCAACGGGACGATGAAGACGCCGGGCGCGCCGACGGTTCCGGCCGAGATCAACGCGGTCAGGAAGGTGACGCCGACCATCACCCAGCCGTAGTGGATATTGCGGCGGGCGAGGGTCGCTGCGAGCCAGTTCGAGATCATTGAGCCTCAATCAACTTTGCGAGGAATTTAAACGGTCGGTTGGTTCGACGAAACACATTCTGACACGAAGGAACAATGTCTGAAATGACATTGTTCCCTCAATTTAGGACTAGCGCGTCAAGACTGACGAGCGCTCAGTGCGTTGTCCGCTCGACCGCGATCGCGGTGGCTTCGCCGCCGCCGATGCAGAGTGCGGCGACACCGCGCTTGAGGTTTTGCGCCTCGAGCGCGTGCAACAGCGTCACGATCAGCCGCGCGCCGGTGGCGCCGATGGGATGACCGAGCGCACAGGCTCCGCCATTGATGTTCAGTTTCTCTCTTGGGATTCCGAGGTCCTTTTGTGCGGCCATGGCAACGACCGCGAAGGCCTCGTTGATCTCGAAGAGATCCACATCGCCGACCTTCCAGCCGACCTTGTCGAGCAGTTTGCGGATCGCCGGGATCGGCGCCGTGGTGAACCATTGTGGTTCCTGGCTGTGCGTCGCATGGCCCTTGATCTCGGCGAAGACCGAAAGCCCTTCACGGTCGGCCGTTGAGCGCTTGGCGAGGAGGAGCGCCGCGGCGCCGTCGGCGTTCGCGGAGGATGCGGCCGGGGTGATGGTGCCGTTGGCGCGGAATGCCGGTTTCAGCCCGGGAATCTTTGCCGGGTCGACCTTGAGCGGATGCTCGTCATTGAGGATCAGCCGCGGTCCGGCCTTTTCGGTAAGCGTGATCGGCGCGATTTCGGCCTTGAAGGCGCCGCCCTCGACGGCCCGCCGCGCGCGCGTTAGCGTCTCGATGGCATAGGCATCCTGGTCGGCGCGGGTGAACTGATAGGCTTCGGCGGTCGCTTCCCCGAAATCGCCCATCGAGCGGCCGGTCTCGTAGGCGTCTTCCAGCCCATCCATCATCATGTGGTCGATGATGCGGTCGTGGCCGGCGCGATAGCCGGAGCGGGCCTTCTGCAGGAGATACGGCGCGTTCGACATGCTCTCCATGCCGCCGGACACCACGATGTCAGCCGAGCCGGCCTGGATGATGTCGTGCGCGAGCATGGTTGCCTTCATGCCGGAGCCGCAGACCTTGTTGACGGTGGTGGCGCCGGTGGCATCGGGCAGGCCTGCGCCGCGCGCGGCCTGGCGGGCGGGGGCCTGGCCTTGTCCAGCCGGCAGCACATTGCCCATGAAGACCTCGTCGATCTTCTCGGGCGCGAGCCTGGCGCGCTCCAGGGCCGCCTTGATGACATGGGAGCCGAGCTTGTGGGCACTGAAGGGGGTGAGCTCGCCCATGAAGCGGCCGAGGGGCGTGCGGGCGGCGGACAGGATGACGACGGGGTCTGAGGTTGCGGCCATGGGGGAGGGTCCTGAAATCGTCAATTTTGAATGATGATCATCATATGATGCGCTGCAAAAAATGCAACGCAGCCCGCGCATGATAAAAAGTCGTGATCGGATGAGCCGAACGCGATCGTGCCTCATCGCTTCCGGTTGATGAAGCCCTGCATCATCAGCCTCGGCTCATCGGTCAGGAACGATTTCCCGAACACGCCGACGCTCAGATTCACCAACTCCGTGAGCGGCAATTCCTCCCATTGCCGCAGCAACGCTTTTTGCGCGCGCAGCGCCTCGGGACCGCATTCGAGCAGCATGGCGATCACCCGTTCGACCGACTGATCGAGGCCGCCCTGTGGTGCGACCACGTCGACCAGCCCCCAGGCGAGAGCCGTCGGCGCGTCGATATTTTCGGCCGTCATCACCAGCCAGCGTGCGCGGCCCCAGCCGATCAGCCGCGGCAACAGCGCGGCATGGATGACCGAGGGGATGCCGACGCGCACTTCCGGCATGCCGAATTTGGCGTCGTGGGCCGCCACGCGGAAGTCGCAGGCGGCCGCCACTTCCAGCCCGCCACCAAGGCACCAGCCGGGCAGCCGCGCGATCACGGGTGCCGGGAAGGCGCGCACGGCCTCGCAGAGGTCGCGCAGGCGAGAGATGAAGGCTTCCGCCGTTGTCTGGTCGAGAGTTGCCATCTCCTTGATGTCGGCACCGCCGATCATGCTCTTTTCGCTCTGGCCCGCCAGCACCAGCACGCGGATGGACCGGTCCGTGGCCAGCTGTTCCAGGCCCTCGCGGACGGCAGAAATGACCGCAGAACCCAGGATATTCAGGGACCCCGCGTTACAGATCGAGAGCCTGATAATACCGCGGGAATCGCGGATGATGCCGCAATGATAATTCAGCATTTGCATGGATTTGGCTCTCGAAACGGACGGAGCTCGTACTTCCGGGGGAGGATGCGCCTTTGTCAAGCGGCTGGTAAAGGCGGTCCTGAACTTGACGATAAGGGCAGTTTTTTCTGCCCGAAATGCTATTATATGACCCTAAACATTCAATAGGACGCCCATGCGCTATTCCCGAGAGCACAAGCAGGAAACACACGCGCGGATCGTACGCAAAGCCTCAGTGCGGCTGCGCGAGAAAGGCGCACACGGCGTCGGTGTCGCCGACCTGATGAAGGAGGCGGGGCTGACCCAT
Organism: uncultured Alphaproteobacteria bacterium; assembly: GCA_963696255.1. Taxonomy (GTDB): domain Bacteria; phylum Pseudomonadota; class Alphaproteobacteria; order Rhizobiales; family Xanthobacteraceae; genus Bradyrhizobium. The sequence continues at coordinate 1,745,010 of CAVOJN010000006.1, read as the reverse complement.
GGCGGCTTCTATGCCCATTTCGATTCGCGCGAGGCGCTGGTGATCGAGGCGTTCGCCTATGCGATGGATCGCTCGATCGAACATTGGCGCAAGACGGTCGAGCAGCTTCCGCCCGAAAAGCGCCTTTCGGCCATCGTCGAGTCCTATCTGACGACTGTTCATCGCGACGACCCCGGCCGCGGCTGCGCGGTTCCGACCCTGGGGCCCGAGATCGCCCGGGAGGGACCAAAGGCGCGGCGCGCGTTTGCGGCCAAGCTGGACCAGATGATTGATCTGATCGCGGAGCAAATTCCTGACGTGCCGCACAAGGCTGCACGCAGGCAGGCGTCCGCGACGCTGGCCACCATGATCGGCGCCCTGGTCTTGTCGCGGGTTGCCGGCAACGGCGCGTTTTCCGAAGACATCCTTTCGGCGGGACGCGAGGCGGCTCTCAACGGTGCGGGTGCGAGGAAGACGGCGGCGAAAAAGCCCCCTCGACCGGCGTCCGTCCGGCATTGAAGCGTGGTGTCAGCCGGTCCAGCTAAGCCATTGGTCGAATAGCCGCATTGTCAGGCGAGCGATCGTCATTTTCGCAACGCCGAATCCTCGCATTCACACTTCCCAAACGCCATAAAGACTGCAAGATGCCGGCCAAAACCGGCATTGCCATAGTCGGCATTGCAAGCCGTGGAGGATCAACATGCGCTCAATCGGACATTTCATCGGCGGCAAGGAAGTCAAGGGAACGTCGGGCCGCACGGCCGATGTGTTCGAGCCGATGACCGGCGAGGTCCAGGCCAAGGTGGCGCTGGCGTCGAAGGCGGAAGTTCGCTCGGCGGTCGAGAACGCCCGCACGGCCCAGGCTGAATGGGCGAACACCAACCCGCAGCGCCGCGCGCGCGTCATGATGAAATTCCTCGAACTCGTGCAACGCGACTACGACAAGCTCGCCGAACTGCTGGCGCGCGAGCACGGCAAGACCGTTCCCGACGCCAAGGGCGACATCCAGCGCGGCCTCGAGGTCGTGGAATTCGCCACCGGCATCCCGCATCTGATGAAGGGCGAATATACCGAAGGCGCGGGCCCCGGCATCGACATCTACTCGATCCGCCAGCCGCTCGGCGTCGTCGCCGGCATCACCCCGTTCAATTTCCCCGCGATGATCCCGATGTGGAAATTCGCGCCCGCGATCGCCTGCGGCAATGCCTTCATCCTCAAGCCTTCCGAGCGCGATCCCGGCGTGCCGATGAAATTGGCGGAACTGATGATCGAGGCGGGTCTGCCGGCGGGCATCCTCAACGTCGTCAACGGCGACAAGGAAGCGGTCGATGCGATCCTCGACGATCCTGATATCAAGGCGGTCGGCTTTGTCGGCTCCTCGCCGATCGCGCAATACATCTACGAGCGCGCGGCCGCGAGCGGCAAACGCTGCCAGTGCTTCGGCGGCGCCAAGAACCACGCCATCGTCATGCCCGATGCCGACATGGACCAGGCCGTCGATGCCCTGATCGGGGCGGGTTATGGCTCGGCCGGCGAGCGCTGCATGGCGGTGTCCGTCGCCGTTCCCGTCGGCAAGACCACCGCCGACCGGCTGATGGAGAAGCTGATCCCGCGCGTGGAGAACCTGAAGATCGGCACCTCGGTCGATCCGTCCGCCGATTACGGCCCGCTGGTCACACGCGAAGCGGTCGAGAAGGTCAAGAACTACATCGATATCGGCATCAAGGAAGGAGCGACGCTGGCGGTCGACGGTCGCGGCTTCAAGATGCAGGGCTACGAGAAGGGCTTCTATCTCGGCGGCTCGCTGTTCGACAACGTCACCAAGAACATGCGCATCTACAAGGAAGAGATCTTCGGACCGGTGCTGTCGGTCGTACGTGCCAAGGATTATTCCGAGGCGCTGGCGCTGCCGTCCGATCATGACTACGGCAATGGTGTTGCGATCTTCACCCGCGATGGCGACGCCGCGCGGGATTTCGCGGCCAAGGTCAATGTCGGCATGGTCGGCGTCAACGTGCCGATCCCGGTGCCGATCGCCTACTATACTTTCGGCGGCTGGAAGAAGTCGGGCTTCGGCGATCTGAACCAGCACGGACCGGACTCGATCCGTTTCTACACCAAGACCAAGACGGTGACCTCGCGCTGGCCGTCGGGCGTCAAGGAAGGCGCGGAGTTCTCGATTCCGACGATGAAGTGACCGACCGGGGGCATTGTCATTGCGAGCGGAGCGAAGCAATCCATGTCACCACTTGCGGAAGTATGGATTGCTTCGTCGCTTTTGCTCCTCGCAATGACGACCGTGAGAGCGGTCTAGCGGTGGCCGTTTAACGCATGCAGTTCACGCTCAACGAGGACCAGATTGCGGTTCGAGAGATGGCGCGCGATTTCGCCGCTGAAAAGATCGCGCCGCATGCGCTGCGCTGGGACGAGGAGAAGCATTTCCCGGTCGAGGTGATGCGCCAGGCCGCCAAGCTCGGCATCGGCGGGGTCTATATCCGCGAGGATGTCGGTGGCTCCGCGTTGACGCGCTTTGACGCCGCGCTGATCTTCGAGGCGCTGGCGTCGGGCTGTCCGACGGTGTCGGCCTTCATCTCCATCCACAACATGGCGTCGTGGATGATCGATTCCTACGGGAACGACCGCCAGCGCCGCAAATGGCTGCCACGGCTCTGCACCATGGAGCTGATCGCAAGCTACTGCCTCACCGAACCGAACTCGGGCTCGGACGCGGCGGCGTTGCGCACCCGCGCGGTGCGCGACGGCGACCACTACGTGCTGAACGGCCAGAAGCAGTTCATCTCCGGCGCCGGCGGCGGCGACGTCTACGTCGTGATGGTCAGGACCGGCGGCGACGGCCCCGGCGGCATCTCGACGCTGGTGGTCGAGGGCGATACGCCCGGACTGTCGTTTGGCAACAACGAGCGCAAGATGGGCTGGAACGCGCAGCCGACCCGCGCCGTGATCTTCGAGAATGCCCGCGTGCCGGTCGAGAACCGGCTCGGCGAGGAGGGCATCGGCTTCAAGATCGCCATGGCCGGGCTCGATGGCGGGCGGCTCAACATTACCGCCTGTTCGCTCGGCGGCGCGCAGGCCGCGCTCGACAAGGCGCGCGACTACATGAAGGAGCGGAAGGCGTTCGGCAAGCGGCTCGACGAATTCCAGGCGCTGCAATTCCGTCTGGCCGACATGGCGATCGAGCTCGAGGCGGCGCGCACCTTGCTCTGGCGCGCGGCGGCCGCGCTCGACCGCGGGGATACCGATGCCACCATGCTGTGCGCGATGGCGAAGCGTTTCGGCACCGACGCCGGATTCGAGGTCGCCAACCAGGCGCTTCAGCTGCACGGCGGCTATGGCTATCTCAGCGAATACGGCATCGAGAAGATCGTGCGCGATCTGCGCGTGCATCAGATTCTGGAAGGGACCAATGAGATCATGCGGCTGATCGTGGCGCGGAAGTTGATCGAGGGTGCGCGCTGATGGACGCGGTCACCGAGCCCGACCTGATCGCGCGGCGTGAAGGTTCTGCCGGGATTATCCGCTTGAACCGGCCGAAGGCGATCAATGCGATCACGCTCGAGATGTTCCGCGATATCGACAAGGCGCTCGACGCCTTCGAGCCCGACCCGGCCGTGGCCGTGATCGTTCTGGAAGGGGCGGGCGAGCGCGGCCTGTGCGCCGGCGGCGATATCCGCGCGCTCTGGGAAAGCTCGAAGGTCTCGGGCGATCTCGGCAAGATCCTGTGGCGCGAGGAATACATCCTCAACGCACGCATCAAGAAGTTCCCCAAGCCTTATGTTGCCTTCATGGACGGTATCGTGATGGGCGGCGGCGTCGGATTATCAGCGCATTCGGCCCATCGCGTCGTTACCGAGCGCACCAGGCTCGCCATGCCCGAGGTCGGTCTCGGCTTCTTCCCCGATGTCGGCGGCACGTTCCTGCTGTCGCGTTCGCCGGGCGAGATCGGGACCTATTTCGGGCTGACCGGGCAGACCATGAACGGCGCCGATGCGATCCACGCGCGCTTTGCCGATGCGGTGGTGCCCTCGGCGCAACTGCCCGCGCTGCGCGATGTCCTGACAAAGGTGCGTCCAGGTGCGCTGTCCGGTGAGATCAGGAGTTTGATCGCGCAATTTGCGACCGGTGAGACAGCGGGACCCGTCGCTGCAGACCAATTGCAGATCGATCGCTGGTTCGCCCATGACAGCATGAAGGATATCGTTGCAGCGCTTGCAAGCGACGGATCGGAGCTGGCGCAGGCGACGCTGAAGACGCTCGCTGAGAAATCGCCGCGCGGCATGGCGGTGACGCTCAAGCTGCTGCGGCTCGCGCGGCAGTCAGCCTCGCTGGAAGAGTGCCTGGTGCGGGAATATCGTGCGGCGCTGGAGGTCTTCCGCAGCGACGATTTCCGCGAGGGCGTGCGCGCCGCCGTCATCGATAAGGACCGCAATCCCAAATGGTCGCCGCCGCGCATCGAAGACGTGACGCCGGAGATGATCGCGCCGTACTTCGCCGAAATCGGCGCGGACGAGCTTAAATTCCCTTAAATCAAAAAGCCGAGCGGAGGAAACGGACATGGCAACGATCGCATTCATTGGCCTCGGCAATATGGGCGGACCGATGGCCGCCAATCTGGTGAAGGCCGGTCACAAGGTAGTGGCGTTCGATCTGGTTGCGGCCTCGCGCGATCAGGCCAAGGCTGATGGCGCCGCCATCGCCGAGAGTGCCGCGGCCTCGGTCAAGGGCGCCGAGATCGTGATCACCATGCTGCCGGCCGGCAAGCATGTACTTGGCGTCTGGAACGAGGTCGTGCCGGCCATGACCAGGGGCGCGCTGATCATCGACTGCTCGACCATCGACGTCGAAAGCTCGAAGCAGGCGCATGCGCTGGCGGCAAAGCACGGCGTTGCCTCGGTCGATGCGCCGGTCTCCGGCGGCACCGGAGGTGCCAAGGGCGCGACGCTGACCTTCATGTGCGGCGGCGAGGACAAGGCTTTTGCGGCCGCCAGGCCCGTGCTGGAAAAGATGGGCAAGAAGATCGTGCATTGCGGCGGCGCCGGCGCGGGGCAGGGCGTCAAGATCTGCAACAACATGGTGCTCGCGGTGTCCATGATCGCGCTCGGCGAAGCCTTTGCGCTGGCCGAGAAGCTCGGCCTGTCGCACCAGGCGGTGTTCGACGTGATGTCGACGTCTTCGGGGCAGTGCTGGGCACTGACGTCCTATTGCCCGGTGCCGGGCCCGGTGCCGACGTCACCTGCCAACAATGACTACAGACCGGGCTTCGCCTCGGCCCTGATGGTGAAGGATCTCACGCTGGCGCAGGATGCCGCGAAGGCAACGGGAGCGGCGACCCCGCTCGGCAAGCAGGCGCAGGAGATGTACAAGACTTTCGATGCCGCCGGCCATGGCGGGGTCGATTTCTCGGGCATCATCCAGCACGTTCGCAGCCTCGCCGGAAAATAGCCGGGGACATCGGCCGGGGAAATTGGCAATGACCACGTTCGATGAAGCGCGCGCGTTCCTCCTGAAGCATCGGACCGATTACGATGCGGCCGTGAAGGGCTTTCGCTGGCCCGATCCGGTGTCGTTCAACTGGGCGCTGGACTGGTTCGATGCGGATCTGGCGCGCGACGCCGAAAGCCGGAATCGCACGGCGCTCTGGATCGTCGATGCCGGTCAGGATCGCGAGACGAAGCTGTCCTTTGCCACGCTGTCGCGCCGCTCCAACCAGGTCGCGAACTTCCTGCGCGCGCAGGGCCTGAAGCGCGGCGATCATTTGCTGCTTCTGCTCGGCAACGTGGTGCCGTTGTGGGAAACCATGCTCGCGGCGATCAAGCTCGGTGTCGTGGTCATCCCCGCGACCACGCTGCTGACGGGCGACGAATTGCAGGACCGCCTTGATCGCGGCCGGGCGCGGGCAGTGGTGGCGACCCAGGACCAGGTCGGCAAGTTCGCGAAGCTGCGCACCGGCAAGCTCGTCAATATCGTCGTTGGCGCTACCTCTGATGTCGAGGGTTGGCTGCGTTTCGAGCAGTCGGCGGACTTTCCGGAAAGTTTTGCGCCCGATGGTCCGACCCACGCCGACGATCCGATGCTGCTCTATTTCACGTCGGGTACGACCGCGAAACCCAAGCTCGTCCGCCACAGCCAGCGTAGCTATCCCGTCGGCGCGCTGTCGACCATGTACTGGCTCGGCCTGCAGCCGGGCGACGTGCATCTCAACATCTCCTCGCCCGGATGGGCCAAGCATGCCTGGAGTTGCTTCTTCGCGCCCTGGAATGCAGGCGCAACCATCTTCATATGCAATCAGCCGCGCTTTGAGGCGAAGCAGTTGCTGACCACCATCGGCCGCTGCGGCGTGACCACGCTCTGCGCGCCGCCGACGGTGTGGCGGCTGTTCATCCAGGAGAAGCTCGCAGAGTTCAAGGTCAGCCTGCGCGAGGTCTGCGGCGCGGGCGAGCCGCTCAATCCCGAAGTCATCGATCAGGTCCGCGCTGCCTGGGAACTCACCATCCGCGACGGCTACGGCCAGACCGAAACCACCGCGCTTGCCGGCAACTCGCCGGGCCAGACCGTCAAGGTCGGCTCGATGGGACGGCCGCTGCCGGGCTATCGCGTCGAGATCATGGATGCCGACGGCCATGTGACCAGGGAAGGCGAGGTGTCGCTGGTGCTCGGCACTGAGCGGCCCGCCGGCCTGATGCAGGGCTATCAGGGTGAGGACGGTCGGCTTTCGGGCGCGGATGGCGATCATTATCGCAGCGGCGACGTCGTGTTCGTCGACGATGACGGCTATTTCACGTTCGTCGGCCGCTCCGATGATGTCTTCAAATCCTCAGACTACCGCATCAGCCCGTTCGAGCTTGAAAGCGTGCTGATCGAGCACGAGGCGGTCGCGGAAGCCGCTGTCGTGCCGAGCCCCGATCCGATCCGGCTTGCGATCCCGAAGGCCTATGTGCTGCTGACGGCAGGCGTGGAGCGCTCACCGGAGACGGCATTCTCGATCTTCAAGCATCTGCACACGCGCCTTGCGCCGTTCAAGCGTATCCGCAAACTCGAGCTGGTGACGGAACTGCCGAAGACGATTTCCGGCAAGATCCGCCGCGTGCAGTTGCGCAGGCTGGAACACGACAATAACCGCGAGGATGCGCTGCGCGGCAAGGAGTTTCGCGAGGAGGATTTTCCGGAGCTGCAGAAGATTCGCACAGCCGGGCTGGAGTAGTAAGGGATGAACGAAGTCTGGAAAAAGCCGCCGGTGTCGCTTGCCGCCTATCAGGCGATGGTGGGCAAGGAGGTCGGCGTTTCCTCATGGCATCTGGTCGATCAGAAGCGGATCGATGTCTATGCCGATGTGATCGAGGACCACCAGTTCATTCATGTCGATCCCGAGCGCGCAAGGCGCGAAACCGAGTTCGGCACGACGGTGGCCCACGGGTTTCTCACGATGTCGCTGATGAGCATCATGTCCTACGAGGTCATGCCCGTCATCGAGGGCACGACCATGGGGGTCAATTACGGGTTCGACAAGCTCCGCTTCCTCTCGCCCGTGAAGGCAGGCAAGCGCGTGCGCGGCCGCTTCGTGCTGGCGGAAGCCAAGCTGCGCAAACCAAAGGAGCTGCAATCGCGCACCAACGTCACCGTCGAGATCGAGGGCGAGGAGAAGCCCGCGCTGGTGGCGGACTGGATCGGGCTGATTTATTTCGCCTAGTATCCGTCGTCATGGCCGGGCTTGTCCCGGCCATCCACGTCTTGTAGCAACGAAGAAAGACGTGGATGCCCGGCACAAGGCCGGGCATGACGAAGGACCCACCACAGGAATCTAACTCATGACAATCAGGTTTGACGGACGCGTGGCCATCGTGACCGGCGCGGGCAATGGTCTCGGGCGCGCGCATGCGCTGGGGCTGGCGAGCCGCGGCGCGAAGGTCGTGGTCAACGATTTTGGCGGCGCGCGCGACGGCAGCGGCGGATCGCTGTCGCCGGCGGAAGGCGTCGTCGAGGAGATAAGGAGGGCGGGCGGCAGCGCGATGGCCGACGGCGCAGATGTCTCCGATTTCGTGCAGGTCAACGCCATGGTGGCGCGGGCAACAAAGGAGTGGGGCAGCGTCGATCTGCTCTGCGCCAATGCCGGTATTTTGCGCGACAAGTCGTTCGGCAAGATGGAGCCCGCCGATTTCGCCAAGGTGCTGAACGTGCATCTCACCGGCAGCTTCTATTGCTGCAAGGCGGTGTGGGACGGCATGCGCGAGCGCAATTATGGCCGCATCGTGCTGACAACCTCCTCGTCCGGTCTCTACGGCAATTTCGGCCAGGCCAATTACGGCGCAGCGAAATCCGGCATGGTCGGGCTGATGAACGTGCTTGCCGAGGAAGGGAGAAAGTACAACATCCGCGTCAACACGATCTCGCCGACCGCAGCAACGCGCATGACCGAGGAATTGCTGCCGCCGGAGCCGCTCAAGCTGATGCGCCCCGAGGCGATCACGCCGGCGGTCGAATATATGCTCAGCGAGGACGCACCGACGCGCACCATCATGGGCGCGGGCGCAGGTTCGTTCGCGGTGATCAGGATCGTCGAAAGCGAGGGCATCAATCTGCCGCAGTCCGAGTGGACGCCCGATGCGGTCGCCGCTCACTTTGCCGAGATCAGCGACATGTCGAACGCCAAGGCGCTGGAGGGGGCGTTCCAGCAGACCCAGAAGTATGTCGGTCAGGCCGCGGCAAGGGCGGGGGTAAAGTTGTAGAGTCGTCATTCCGGGATGCGCCGAAGGCGCAGGCCCGGAATCCATACTCACGATCGTGGTTATGGATTCCGGGCTCGTCGTTGCGCGACGCCCCGGAATGACGAGCTTTCTTGTGACGCGCGAACTGACCTAAATTGGCATCATGTCATCATTGGAGACCAACGCCGCTATCATCGGAGCCGGTCCGGCCGGACTGATGGCGGCGGAGGTGCTGGTTCAGAGCGGCGCCAACGTCACCGTCTTCGACGCCATGCCGTCGGCGGGGCGCAAATTCCTGATGGCCGGGCGCGGCGGGCTCAATCTCACCCACGGCGAACCATTGCCAGCCTTTCTCGCCCGCTACCGCGAGGCGGCGTCGCGGCTGCAGCCCGCGATCTCAGCCTTTCCGCCGGACCGCTTGCGCCAATGGAGCGAGGCATTGGGCCAGCCGACCTTTGTCGGCTCCAGCGGGCGCGTGTTTCCGCAAGGCTTCAAGGCCTCGCCCCTGCTGCGCGCCTGGCTGCGGAGGCTGGATTCGCAGGGAGTCCGGTTCGCACTTCGGCATCGCTGGAATGGCTGGGACAAGGACAATCGATCGGTGTTCAAGACGCCTGACGGTGAGCGCGTGATCGAAGCTGGCGCAACGGTACTCGCACTTGGCGGAGCAAGCTGGCCGCGACTAGGGTCTGATGGCGCATGGACGGAGTTGCTGGCGGCAAGAGGAATCGCGATATCGCCGCTGCGTCCGGCCAATTGCGGCTTCATGGTTAAGTGGTCCGATGTCTTCAGGGATCGCTTCGAGGGCCAGCCGCTGAAGGGCGTTCAGTTCGGCTTTGGTCATCAGACGATCCGCGGCGAGGCCATCGTCACGCGCGCCGGCATCGAAGGCGGCGCGATCTATGCGCTGTCGGCGGAACTGCGCGAGGTCATCGCGCAAACGGGCGAAGCGCAGTTGCAGCTCGCTCTGCGGCCCGATCTCGCCACCGATGAACTCGCCGCGCGGCTCTCGGCGCCACGCGGCAAGCAGTCGTTCTCCAATTTTCTCCGCAAGGCCGTCAATTTGTCGCCGGTAGCGATTGGCCTGGTCCAGGAAGCGGCGATAGCGTCCGGCCGATCACCAGCCGCGCTTTCGCCAAAGGATCTTGCCGAATTGGTCAACGCATTACCGATCAGGCTGACCGGCACCGCGCCGATCGCGCGCGCGATCTCGACGGCCGGCGGAATTGCCCTCGACGAACTCGATGATACCTTCATGCTGCGGCGTCTGCCCGGCGTGTTTGCCGCCGGCGAGATGCTCGATTGGGAAGCGCCGACTGGCGGATATCTGTTGCAGGCATCATTCGCGACAGGAGCCGCGGCAGGGAAGAGCGCGTTGATGTGGCTTACGACACTCGTACCAAATGGAGAGTAGAGACCAGTTGGCCTATTCACGTTAGCTTGCGGGCTCGGACGACCTTTCGCTGGATTGTGGTGGAAGCTGCGATAGCCTCGGGTGCCGCGCTGTCGTCACTCTCACTGGCAAGCATGACCGGATTGCTCAGGGCGCAACCGGCATTTGTCAGTCGGTACCGGCAAAAGATACAGATTTGAAGGCAAGGAAAGGACAATAGAGAACATCATGAGTGAGGCCGTTTACGTCAACAATATTCCGGGTTATCCCGCAGCCCATTCGCCGTATTCCCACGCCGTGGTGGCGAACGGGTTCGTGTTCGTATCTGGCCAGATCGCGGTCCGTCCGGGTGGTGGATCCACGGAGATCGTCGGCAGCACGATACAGGAGCAGACGCGTCAATGCCTGAACAACGTGAAGGCGATTTTGGAAGCTGCGGGCAGCTCGATGGAGCGTATCGTCAAGGTTACGGTATTGCTTGCGCAGCCGGACTTATTCAAGGGGATGAACGAGGCCTATGCCGAGTTTTTCGCCGTTACAAAACCGGCGCGCGCCGTTGCCCGTTTCGGGGCGGAGGTGCCCGGCGTGCTGGTATCGATAGAGGCAGTCGCGCTCGCCGGGAAATCGTAGGTTGTTCCGATCAGGCTCACGCCGCCGGCGAGCCTTTCGTCATTGCGAGCAGCAATCCATTTCGCCGCGTACCGAGACACGGATTGCTTCGTCGCTGACGCTCCTGGCAATGACGAGGGGAGGGCTACCGCAGCTTCCCCCTTGCCGCCACCGGCAGCACACCGACGATCTCGTCGCCGCGCACCATCACCACCTCGTCCATCATGTTGACGACGACGCAGACGTGATTGGGGACGATGCGCACGACATCGCCGACATTGGGCCGCGTGTTACTGCGGGCGAGGTCGAGGAAACCGTGCTCTTCGGCGAATTTGGCGATCTTCGCCTCGGGATGTTCGAGGATCAGGCCATGGCCTTCGAGGCCGCCGCCGGTGTCTGATGTCAGCGTCTTCGAGCCGGCGTCGAGGATGCCGCGATCCGGGCCGGCGCGACTGACCACGGTCGAATAGATGTTCAGCGCGCAATCGTCCCATGAGGCGACGCCGGCGGCGACCTGCATGCGGTCGTTGTAGATGTAGGTGCCCGGGCGGTGCTCGGTCGCGCCCTTGAGCTTTCCGAGGTTCTTCATGTTGGGCGAGCCGCCGGTCGAGACCATCTTCGCATCGAGCCCGTGCGCGCGCACGCCGGCCAGCGCCTCGTCGTAAAACTTCTGCGCCTCCGCCCAGCCGGTCTCGGTCGGATAGAGCATGAAGCCCGTGAACTGGAGGCCCTTCAGGGCGGCAACCTCGCGCGCCAGCGCGATCGCTTCGGCCGGCGTTTCGACGCCGGCGCGCTTGCGCCCCGTATCGCATTCGATCACCACCGAGAGCGGGCGGCCCGAAATCTCGGCCGCCTTCGGCAGGCCTGCGATGACAGTCGAATTGTCGGCGGCGACCGTCACGTTTGCTTTTTGGAGCAGCGCGCCGAGCCGCGCCATCTTCTCCTCGCCGATGAGATTGTAGGAGATCAGGATGTCGTCGATCCCGGCATCCGCCATGACCTCGGCTTCGCCGATCTTCTGGCAGGTGATGCCCCTGGCGCCGGCCTTGACCTGCATCTGTGCCAGCAGCGGGCTCTTGTGGGTCTTGATATGCGGCCGGTTGGCGACGCCGGCGGTATCGCAGGCGGCCTGGATACGGGCAATGTTGCGCTCGACCCTGTCCATGTCGATGACGGCGCAGGGCGTGCCGTATTCGCGGGCGATCTTGGCGGCTAGGGATGTGGTCACGGTATGGCTCCGGTTCAGGTAGTCTCGTCATTGCGAGCCAACGGGTCGGCGCAAAGCGCCGCCCGATGATAAACTCCGCGAAGCAATCCATGTCGCAACTTGCGGAGATGTGGATTGCTTCGTCGCTGCGCTCCTCGCAATGACGAACTGTCCTATGCCTGTTCTATCTCTTCGCGCAATACTTCCAGTTCCAGCCAGCGGTCTTCGGCCGCCGCCAGGTCCTCCTGCGCCTTGGCGATCGCGCGGGAAGCCTCGTCGAATGTCTTGCGATCCCTCGCATAGAGAGTGGGATCATCCAGCAGCTTCTGCTGCTTCGCAATCTCGGCCTGCAATTTTTCGATGGTCCTGGGCAGCGTTTCCAGCGCGTGCTTCTCGTTGAAATTCAGCCGACGCCTGGGGGCGGCAGCAGGCGAGGGAGCAGCGGGTCTGTCTTCCTTCTTCTGTTCAGCCGCGGGCGCCTTCGCGGCGTCGCGCTCCAAGTCCGAGCCGCGCTGCGCGAGCATATCGGAATAGCCGCCGGCATATTCGATCCATTTGCCGTTACCGTCAGGTGCGATCACCGACGTGACGACGCGGTCGAGGAAATCGCGGTCGTGGCTGATCAGGATCACCGTGCCTTCGTAATCGCCGAGCATCTCCTCGAGCACGTCGAGGGTTTCGAGGTCGAGATCGTTGGTCGGCTCGTCCAGGATGAGCAGGTTTGACGGCTTGGCGAGCGCGCGGGCGAGCATCAGCCGGCCGCGCTCACCGCCGGAAAGCACCTCCAGCGGGGTGCGCATCTGCTCGCGCGCGAACAGGAAGTCTTCCATGTAGCTCACGACATGCTTCGGCTTGCCGCCGACCATGACATGATCGCCGCGTCCGCCGGTCAAGGCTTCCGCAAGCGTCGATTTGGGATCGAGGCTTTCACGGTGCTGGTCCAGCGTCGCCATCTCCAGATTGACGCCCAGCCGCAGGCTGCCGCTGTCGGGCTGATCTGCGCCGGTGAGCAAGTTCACCAGCGTAGTCTTGCCCGCGCCGTTCGGCCCGACCACGCCGACGCGGTCGCCGCGCTGGATCCGGATCGAGAAATTCTCGACGATCCTGCGATCGCCATAGCTCTTGCCGATGCCCTTTGCCTCGACCACCAGCCGGCCGGATTTCTCCGCTTCCGCCGCAGCGAGATTGGCCGCGCCCGCGGCGCCGCGATAATTCTTGCGCTGCTCGCGCAGCGCAAAGAGATTGCCGAGCCGCTTCACATTGCGCTTGCGGCGGCCCGAGACGCCATAGCGCAGCCAGTGTTCCTCGTTGACGATCTTGCGGTCGAGCTTGTGCTGCTCGCGCTCTTCTTCGGCCAGCACCTCGTCGCGCCAGCCTTCGAAGGCGGCAAAGCCGCGTTCGATCTGACGGATCTGCCCGCGGTCGAGCCAGGCGGTGGTGCGGGAAAGATTGGTGAGGAAGCGGCGGTCGTGGCTGATCAGGACCAGCGCGCTGCGCCGGCCGTCGAGCTCGGCTTCGAGCCATTCGATGGTCGGCAGATCGAGATGGTTGGTCGGCTCGTCCAAGAGCAGGATGTCGGGTGAAGGCGCCAGCACGCGCGCCAGCGCCGCGCGGCGCGCCTCGCCGCCGGAGAGATTGGCGGGGTCTTCGTCGCCATGCAGACCGAGCTGTTCGAGCAGATAGCGCGCGGCATAGCGGTCGTCGCCGGGGCCCAGTCCCGCTTCGACATAAGCGAGCGTGGTGGCGTGGCCGGCAAAGTCCGGCTCCTGCGGCAGATAGCGGATGGTCGACCCCGGTTGGACAAATCGGCTACCGCTGTCGGGCTCGACGAGGCCGGCGGCGATCTTGAGCAGCGTGGATTTGCCGGAGCCGTTGCGGCCGATCAGGCAGACGCGTTCGGCCGGCGACACCGAAAGCTCGACGCCGCTCAAGAGTGGCGTGCCGCCAAAGGTGAGCCTGATGTCTTTCAGCTGGATCAGCGGCGGCGCCATCGACTTTAACCCTGGCTCGCCGGCGCCTGTTCGGCGCGGCGGCGCTGAATGCGGCGGATGGCCTGGTCGAGCGCCGACAGGAAGGCCGAGCGGTCGCGCGGCGAGAACGATTTCGGCCCGCCGGTGATTTCACCGGAGGAGCGCAGATCGGTCATCAGGTTGCGCATCGCCAGCGTCATGCCGATCGATTCCTCGGAAAACGGCTTGCCGTTCGGAGCGATCACCTCGGCGCCGGCCTTGACGCAGCGGCTCGCCAGCGGAATGTCCGCCGTGACGACAATGTCGCCGGGCCGCGCACGTTCCGCGATCCAGTCGTCGGCGGCGTCCATGCCGGAACCCGCCGCCACGCGCTCGATCAAGGGATCCTGCGGCACGCGGATGAACTGGCCCGCCACGACGCTCACCGGCAGCCCATGGCGGATCGCGACGCGATAGATCTCGTCCTTCACCGGACAGGCGTCGGCGTCGACATAGATGCGGCTGGTCTGAGGGATTTCCGTCATCGCTTCAGGTCAATTCGGTCGCCCCGCGTGTACTCCATCGGACAAGAAATTGCGAGGGAAAGGCTGGGCTTGCCAGCTCTCATGGTTCGACTACGATTATCGGCCGAAAAGCAGAAAATCAGGGAAACCCAAGGGGAAATCCAGGGAGAAATCAATGACGGGCGTGCCAATCCACCGCGTCTCGGCCTACAACACCTCGAAACACTCCGAGAACAAGATCCACGACGACACGGTCGCGCGGAAGTACGGATTTGCCGGCGGCCTCGTGCCCGGCGTCGATGTGATGGCCTACATGCTGCACATGCCGGTGGCGCGATGGGGCCGCGATTTCCTCGAACGCGGGCTGATCGAGGCGCGCTTCGTCAAACCGGTCTATGACGGCGAGATCGCCGAGGTCGGCGCCATCGAGGACGCCGGCGGCCTGACCATCGAAGTCCGGAGCAAGGGTGAGCCGTGCGCGACCGGCACCGCCTCGCTCCCGGCCTCAGCGCCAAAATTCTCGCTCGACGAGTACACCGCTGCCAGCGCCGTGAAGGAGCGCAAGCCCGTCAGCGCCTCATCCTACGAGGTCGGCAAATGGCTCGGCGCTATACCCCGCGATTGGTCCGGTGAGACGGCGAAGGACTATCTGAGAGACATCCGCGAGACCGATCCGATCTATGCGCGCGAGAACCTCGGCCATCCCGGCCTGTTGCCGCGGGTGATGAACAAGGTCCTGGTCGACAACGCCATCCTCGGCCCCTGGATTCACGTCGGCACGAAAATGCAGCTTTTGTCGGCCGGCAAGGTCGGCGACGAACTCACGGCGCGGGCAAAGGTGATCGGCAATTACGAGAAAAAGGGCCACCGCTTTGTCGAGCTCGATGCGCTCGTCGTCGCCAACGGCGTGACGCCGCTGGCGCATTGCTGGCACATCGCGATCTACCAGCCCCGCGAACAGGCGGCGGCTTAATTTCTTTCGCGCCGAAGTTTCCACATCGTCATGGCCGGGCTTGTCCCGGCCATCCCCGTCTTTGTTGCGATGGAAGTAAGACGTGGATGCCCGGCACAAGGCCGGGCATGACGAGTGTGTTGGTCGCGCACCGCCACCTATTTTTCCGCCGTCATGCCCCGGCTTGACCGGGGCATCCAACGCCGCGCCTTCTCGATAAATCACACCCGTCTCTGGAATACTGGATCGCCCGCTTTCGCGGGCGATGACAGTTGAGTGTTTGGGGGCCCGTCGTTGGCGGCGTGCCTCACACCGCAAAAATGCGCCCGGGATTGAGAATGCCGTGCGGGTCCAGCGCGCGCTTCAGCGTACGCATGGTCTCGATCTCCGCTTCGGTCCGGCTGAGCTTGAGGTACGGCCGCTTGAGCAGGCCGATGCCGTGCTCGGCGGAGATGGAGCCCGCGAAATTGCCGGTGATGCCGTAGACGAGTTCGGTGATCTCCTCGGTCCGGTCCTGTGTCGGCGTGTATCTGGCATTGACGTGCAGATTGCCGTCGCCGGCATGACCGAACACGATCGCATAGGCGTCCTTGTCGATCTGCTTCAAGGCCTTGTTGATCGCCTTCGCAAACGCTTCCATGGCGTCGATGGCAAGGCTGATGTCGAAACCGACGCCGCCGGCGCCTTGCGCGCGCGACAGCTCGACCGAGGAATCGCGGATCTTCCAGATCGCAGCTGCCGCCGCGCCCGAGCTTGCGATGGTCGCATCTACGATGGTCTCCTGCTCCAGCGCTGTCTCGAGCATGAGCTCGAGATCGTTGCGAATTCTCTCCGCATCGCTGCCGGAGGCTTCCAGGAGAACGTAGAACGGATGGTTTGTCGGCAGCGGCGCCGCGACGCCTTTCACCAGTTCGGTCGTGAGGCGGTAATACTCGTTCCACATCACCTCGAAGGCGGTGAGGTCGCCGGCAAGCCGCGTCCGTGCAAGCGCGAGAAAGGCGCGGACCGCCTCGAAGCCTGGCAGCGCGCAAAGCGCCACCTGCTGCTCGGCCGGCGCCGGGAAGATCCGCAACGCGGCGCGCGTGACCACGCCGAGCGTGCCCTCGGTGCCGACGAACAGCTGCTTCAGATCGATGCCGGTGTTGTTCTTGATGTATTTGCGCACGCCGGAGAGGATGGTGCCGTCCGCGAGCACCGCCTCGAGGCCCAGCACGAGATCGCGTGTCATGCCGTAGCGGATCACGCGGTTGCCGCCCGCATTGGTCGAGATATTGCCGCCGATGGTGCAGCTGCCGCGCGCGCCGAGGTCGAGCGGAAACATGAAGCCGTGCTCGCCGACCCGCTCCTGCAGGCGCTGCAACGGGACTCCGGTCTGGGTGATGACGACACCCCCGCCGGCATCGACTTCCTCGATCGTGTTCATGCGCTCCGTCGACAGCACGATCTCGCCGGCCAGCGGCATGGTGGCACGCACCAGCCCCGTCATCCCGCCCTGCGTCGTGACAGGCACGCGCGCCTGATGGCACAGCTTGAGGATTTTCGAGACGTCCTCGGTGCTGCGCGGCCGCGCCACGGCGAGCGGCGGGGCGACGGGGACGCCCGCCATGTCGGTGTGATAGCGCGCATCGATGTCATTGCCGGTCAGGATCGTCGTCGCATCGAAGGCGCTGCGCAGATCGTCAATGATGGCAGATGGCACGACACGCTCCGTGATTAGGCCGCTCTCGCCTTGGCGTCCTGGATCGCGCGCCAGATCTTTTCCGGTGTCAGCGGCATGTTGATGTGCTTGATGCCGTATTCGCCCAGCGCATCCACCACCGCATTGACGACACAGACGAGGCTGCCCGCGCAACCGGCTTCGCCGCAGCCCTTGGTGCCCAGCGGATTGGACTTGGCGGGCGAGGGGTGATCGCCGACGTCCATCGTCGGCACGTCTTCCGCGCGCGGCATGGCGTAGTCCATGAACGAGCCGGTGATCGGCTGACCGCTCTCGTCGTAATTCACCTCTTCCATCAGGGCCTGGCCGATGCCCTGGGCGACGCCGCCGTGAAGCTGACCCGCCACGATCATCGGATTGACGACGGTGCCGAAATCATTGACCGCGCTGTAACGCACGATCTTGATCACGCCGGTATCAGGGTCGATCTCGACCTCGGCGACATGACAGCCATTGGGGAAGGTCGATACGGTCTCCTTGGTGGCGTGATCGACATCGAGCGAGTTGGGAACGCCCTCGGGCATCTTGCCATCACGCACGCGCTCGGCAAGCTCCATGATCCCGATCGAGCGGTCAGTGCCGGCAATCGTGAAACGTCCGCCTGCAAACTCGATGTCCGCTTCGGAGGCTTCCAGGAAATGCGCCGTCGCCTTCTTGCCCTTTTCGATCACAAGCGCCGAAGCTTCGACGATCGCCTGTCCGGTGGCCGTGATCGAACGCGAGCCCCCGGTGCCGTTGCCGAAGCGCACGAGATCGCTGTCGTTCTGCTGCAGCTTGATCTTGTCAAAGGGCACGCCGAGCTGGCCGGTCAGGACCTGCGCGAAGGGCGTGGCATGGCCCTGGCCGTAATCGAGCGTGCCGGTCGTGAGCGTCACCGCGCCATCGGGATCGAAGGTGATCTTGCCGAGTTCGCCGGAGGGCGGCGCGGTCACTTCGAGATAGGAGCCGACCGCGATGCCGCGCAGCTTGCCGTTCTTGCGGCTTTCGCGCTTGCGTTTGGCGAAGTTGCCGTGATCGGAAATCTCCAGCGCCTTGGCCAATACGCCCGCGAAGTCGCCGCTGTCATAGGTGACGCCGGAGGCGGCCGCGAAGGGCAGCTGCGCCGGCTTGATGAAATTGCGCTTGCGCAAGGTGAGGCGGTCGATGCCCATCTCGTCGGCGGCGCGGTCGATCAGCCGCTCCATGTAGTAGTTGGCTTCGGGGCGGCCCGCGCCGCGATAGGCGCCCATATGGGTGGTGTTGGTCACCACCGTCTTGATGTCGACGGAAAGCAGCGGCGTGCGATAGACGCTCGCGAGGTTCTTGCCGGTGTTGATCGACAACGGCCCGGGCGCGACGCCAGTGATGAAGGCGCCGAGATTGCCGTAGCCGGTGAGGCGCACCGCCAGGAACTTGCCCTCGGCATCGAGCGCGAGTTCGGCATGGATCCTCTGCGCGCGGCCCTGGCTGTCGGAGAGGAAGCTTCCCGAGCGTTCGTCGGTCCATTTGACCGGGCGACCGAGCGCCTTGGCCGCATGCAGGATGCAAGCATATTCGGGATAGTTCAGGTTCTTCATCCCGAACGAGCCGCCGACATTGGCGGTCAGCACGCGCACCTTTTCGGCCGGCACGTTCAAAATCCGCGCCATGATCGCCTTGTTGCCGGACACGCCCTGGGTCGGCACCTGCAATGTGTAGCGCTCGGTCGCCTTGTCGTAATGGCCGAGCGCCACGCGCGGCTCCATCGGCACCACGGCGACGCGGGTGTTGACGATGTCGAGCCTGGTCACATGGGCGGCGCCGGCGAAGGCCGCATCGATTTTGGCGGCATCGCCATAGTGATAGTCGAAGGCGACGTTGTTGGGGATGTGATCGTAAAGCTGCGGCGCGCCGGGCTGGGCGGCTTCGGCGGCATCGGTCACCGCCGGAAGCGGCTCGATGTCGAACTCGACCGCTTCGGCCGCGTCGCGCGCCTGCGCCACCGTTTCGGCCACGACGAAGGCGAGGGCATCGCCGACATAGCGCACCTTGTCGGTCGCAAGCGGCATGCGGTTGGTCTGCAACAGGGGCGAGCCGTCGCGGCTCTTCAGCGGCAAACCGCAGATGAAGGGCTTGTAGCCGGCTGCCTCCATGTCGGCGCCGGTCCACACCCCGAGCACGCCGGGCATCGTCCTGGCGGCTGAGGTGTCGATCCCCTTGATGATGCCGTGGGCATGGCTGGAGCGGGCGACCCAGCCATAGGTCTGCTTCGGCAGGCTGAAATCGTCGGTGTACTTGCCCTTGCCGCGGAGCAACGTATCGTCTTCCTTGCGGCGGACCGGCTGGCCGACGCCGTATTTTTGCATCGCAATAGTGTTTTCGAGCGAGCTTTCGAGCGAGCGTTCCAGAGATTTGGGCGAAGTGTGATCTTGCATTGAATCAGCCTGATTTTCTGCGGTTTTGCACCGTTCCGGTCAAATAATGCACTCCCCCGGCCGCCACAATGGCCGATTAGGCATAGTCCCATGCCTGACGTTGGTCCTGACTTGTTGCACCCCCCTTGGGTGCTTCCTTGGGCGCTGCTAATGTTTGCGCGAATAGACATTTCAGACCGGCCCGATGGCCGCGGAAAGACAGTTTGAATGAATGATGACACGCGGCTTCGCACCGGCCTGATGCCGTGCGAAGTCCTGCAGGGTGCGGGTGCGAACCCGGGCTCTCCGGCTCCGGCCCCAGAGATCGAAAAACCGATCGACAAGGGGACCGAGCGGGGAACCGAGGTGTATGCGGCGCTCGACCTCGGAACCAACAACTGCCGGCTGCTGATCGCCTGTCCGTCGGGCGACAGCTTTCGCGTGGTCAATTCCTTCTCGCGCATCATCCGGCTCGGCGAAGGCGTGTCCGCCACCGGATGCATCAGCGAGGCTGCGATCGAGCGCGCGATTGCGGCGCTCTCGATCTGCCGCGACAAGATCAACGCCAGGAAGGCGAGGCGCCTGCGGCTGATCGCCACCGAAGCCTGCCGCGCCGCGTCCAATGCCGATTGTTTCCGCGACCGCGTCGCGGCCGAGACCGGCATCCGGCTGGAGGTGATCGATCGCGAGACCGAGGCTGCGCTTGCGGTGATCGGCTGCTCGCCGCTGCTCGATCCAAAGGGCCGCGGCGCGATCCTGTTCGATATCGGCGGCGGGTCGACCGAGTTGGTTCGGATCGAGCGCGACCCTGCCGAGACAAACGCGGAGCCGCGCATCAAGGCCTGGATGTCGATTCCGCTCGGCGTCGTCACGCTGGCCGAGCATTTCGGCGGCCGTGATGTGACCAGGGAATCCTATGCGCGCATGATCGAGGAGGTCGCGCGCCACATCGCGCCATTCGCGACCGAGCACGGCAAGGACCTGCGCGACATGCATTTGCTCGGCACCTCAGGCACAGTGACGACGCTGGCCGGCATCCATCTCAATCTCGCGCGCTACGACCGCCGCCGCATCGACGGCATCTGGATGGATGATTCCGGCGTCACCGCCACCATCGATCGCCTGCTCGGCATGAGCTACCAGCAGCGCGCCAGCAACAATTGCATCAGTATCGAGCGTGCCGATCTCGTGCTCGCCGGCTGCGCCATTCTCGACGCCATCCGCCAGGCGTTTCCGCTGCCGCGGCTGCGGGTCGCCGATCGCGGGCTGCGCGAGGGCATGCTGGTCGAGATGATGCGCGAGGACGGCGCATTGGCAGTGCAAGTCTGAACGCTGGTCTGGTGATCGCATGGCAAAGGACAAGACCGGCCGCCTGCACGTCCAGGTCAGGACCGGCGGCAAGCGCAAGCATTCCTCAAAGCTCTGGCTGGAGCGTCAGCTCAACGATCCCTATGTGGCGAAGGCCAAGCGCGAGGGTTATCGCTCGCGCGCCGCCTACAAGCTGATCGAGATCGACGACAAGCATCGCCTGCTCAAGCCAGGCATGACGGTGGTCGATCTTGGTGCGGCGCCCGGCGGCTGGAGCCAGGTCGCGGCGAAGCGCATCGGCGCGGCCGAGGGCCAGGGCGAGGACAAAGGCAAAGGCAAGGACAAAGGCAAGAGCACGGGCAGAGTGATCGCGATCGATCTCCTGGAGATGCCGGAGATTCCCGGCGTTACCTTCGCGCAGCTAGATTTTCATGCAGCTGACGCGCCCGGCAGGCTGAAGGAGATGATGGGCGGCCTCGCCGATCTCGTGCTCTCCGATATGGCGGCCAACACCACCGGCCATCGCAAGACCGATCAGCTCCGCATCGTCGGCCTCGTCGAAATCGCCGCCGCCTTTGCTGCCGAAGTGCTCAAACCCGGCGGCGCGTTCCTGTCCAAGGTGTTCCAGAGCGGCGCCGACGCTGAACTGCTCGCACAATTGAAGCGCGACTTCGCCGTCGTGAAGCACGTGAAGCCCGCCGCCAGCCGGCAGGATTCGGCGGAGCGATACGTGCTGGCGACGGGGTTTCGGGGCGCGGCGAAGGACGGGCTTTAAGCCCTTGTCATTGCAGCCGACAGGTCGCGCGAACGCGCGCCCGATGACAGGCTCCGCGAAGCAATCCATTCCTCAAGCCGTGGGAAAGGTGGATTGCTTCGTTGCTTTCGCTTCTCGCAATGACGGGAAGAGATTCCCGCTATCCCAACCTTTAGTCCTTCGCATCCTGCGGGCGGCACGCCGCTACTTGTGGCGCGCGGCTTTCCGATCGCTTTTCTTTTTGGTTGGGCGCTTCGACTTTGGTTGCGTCTTGCGGGCGGGTGTTTCGGGCTTCGGCTCAGCCTCTGCTTCGACGGCCGGCTGGGGTTGTGTATTGCGCACCGCCTCCGCCAGCATCTGAAACAGCTCTGCCTTGGTTTTCGTCCTGTCGCTCAAAGGCATCTCCATCAAAGAGCTTACGGAAGCTTGCAAAACATGTAGACCAGGCCGCGCGAACTCTGCTCGGCTTTGCATTTGATCTTGCCATCCCGCGCCAGCCGATCGAGGCGCGAACGCGTCTTTCTGTCGTCGGCAGCGCGGATCAGCCGCGAAACCGATGTGCATGTCATCCATGTCCTGGCCGGCATCATCTCCAGGATCATGGCCTCGGTCTTTCGCGCCCTCATGTTCTGCGGCGCGTTGTTGGCCCGCGCCGACGACGGGCGCGATCGGGAGACCCGAGATCCAGCCTTTTTCGCTATCGCGTCCACGGCCTCTCCACGAAGACTCTTTCGTTACTCAAGGCTGCGCATGTTTCCTGGCCGCGCACTTTATGTCCCGCTCCGGCCGGCGATCTTGTCGCGGAAACTGGTGCTGATCTTGTGAGCATCCGCGAGGATGGACGAACCTCCCTCGATCTGTTCGAAGGTGCGCTTGGCTTCCTCGCGGTATCGCGCAGCGACCTCATTCAGATCCTCGACCACGGCGAGCGCGTCGCGTGTCATCGCCTCGCATTGCCTGGCGCGCTCCACGAGCTCGCCCCTCATCAATTCGATCTCTTTCGCCGCAGCTTCAAACTCCCGTACGACGGCCTCGGCGGACAAATTGCCGATTTCGGCCGGCCGTTCGTTGTGCGTGACGAAATCCGGCATCGCCAGATCCGGTGCGCTTACCATTGGAGATGCGGGCGGGGTCGATTGCGGTTCATGAAGCGGCCGCCGGCTACGGTTCTCGGTCCTGACTTCTCGTCCAACGTCGCCCAAAGGGCTTTTTGTGATTGGTTGCACCATGGTAACGTCCATGCTTCCAGAAATGACTTCAGTCTAAAAAGTCTCGCTGCCTGATTTTGCTACGCCCGCAGCAGGGTTATGCAACTTGATCTCTGGGTTAAGCTTGCTGATTAAGCTTGATGCGCGCGGTGCGGGTTAATTCGGGAACTTTCCAGGCGCTCATGTGAGCCGGTAACCAAACCGGCTTGGTACCGGCCGTTAGCTGGATACCTCGGAGCGTGCTGGGGCGGGGTTTGGAGGGGGCACCTGACCGTTCGTCATTGCGAGCCAACGGGTCGCGCGAATGCGCGCCCGATGACAGGCTCCGCGAAGCAATCCACCTCTCCGCGCCGGGCGCCATGGATTGCTTCGTCGCTTCGCTCCTCGCAATGACGAGGAGAGGCCGTGGGTCTCACCCCAGCCGCTGATCCCGCGCGTCCTGCGTTCCCTCGGTCGCGGCCACTGTCGCTTCCTGCGCGGCTTCCTTGGCGGCGCCCTTGCGGCTCGAAATGGCGATCGCCTTGCGGCCTGAAATCTCGTGGCCGGCGTCGGGCGGCATCTGCCAGAAGAAGAAGCAAGAGACCGCCGAGATCGCCGAGACCACGAGGAAGGCCGGTCCGAACACGGTTGCGCTCAATTCATCCAGATGGCGCGCCCACAAGGTCATCTCGACCGAGGCCGCGCCGACCGCAACGCCTGTGGACACCGCCAACTGCTGGTTGACGCTGACGATCGTGGTGGCGCGGCTCATCTGCGCCGGCTCGACCTCGGCATAGGCAACCGTATTGATCGCGGTGAATTCCAGCGAGCGGAAGAAGCCTCCGACCACCAGGATGAGGAAGATCAGCAGCAATGGCGTCGTCGGCGTGAACAGGGCGCAGGCGGCCAGGAAAGCGGCGCTGATGAGAGAATTGACGGTCATCATGTTGCGGAAGCCGAAGGTGCGGATGATGCGCGCAGCGAGCGTCTTCATCCCCATCGCGCCGACGGCGGAGGCGAAGGTAACGAGGCCGGACTGAAACGGCGACAGGCCGAAGCCGACCTGCATCAGCAGCGGCAGCAGGAACGGCAGCGCACCGATGCCGAGCCGGAACAGGAAGCCGCCGATGATCGCCGCGCGCATGGTCGGCAGCCGCAGCAGCGAGAAATCAAGCACCGGCGATCCCGTGCGCCGCGCATGGATCACATACAGCGTCATCGAGATCGCACCGCCGCCGACGAGAGCGGCAACGACGCTCCATGGCAGCAGGTTGAGGCCCGCGACCGACAGGCCGAACGCGATGCCCCCAAGGCCCATGCCAGCGAGCACGAGACCGTAGAGGTCGAAGCGTTCGGGGTCGATGCTCTTGATCGGGTCGATGAATTTCATCGCCATGAAGATGCCGAGCAGCCCCATCGGAATGTTGATGAGGAAGATCCAGTGCCAGGAGAAATAGGTGGTGATGAAGCCGCCCAGCGGCGGCCCGATTACCGGGCCTATCAGCGCGGGAACGGTGACCCAGGTCATCGCATTGACCAGCGCGCTCTTGTCGATGGTGCGCAACAGCACGAGCCGTCCCGACAGGGGTCATCATCGCGCCGCCCATCCCCTGCACGATGCGTGAGACCACGAAATGGGTGACCGACGACGATAGCGCGCAGCCGATCGAGCCCACCATGAACACGCCGACGGCAAGCGCAAACACCATGCGCGCGCCGAACCGGTCGGCGGTCCAGCCACTGGCCGGGATGAACACCGCGAGCGACAGCAGATAGGAGGTAATCGCAAGCTTGAGCGTGAGCGGGCTCGTGCCGATATCGGCGGCGATCGCCGGGAGCGAGGTCGCAATCACCGTGGAGTCCATGTTCTCCATGAACAGGGCGGTGGCAACGATGAGCGGGATGACGCGTTGCTTGTCCATCAATCCTGGCAGGTGAAAAGGCAATAAGGGGCTGTATCACCCTCCCGTCACACTGGCTATTGCGGAAGGCGCTACAAAACCTAAATCCAGCCCGACGCTTTTCGCATTGGTCGGCGGAGTTGGATGATGATTTACCTCTTGGCTGCGCTGCTGCCGCCGATTGGCCTGCTTCTGAACGGGCAGCCCTTTTCGGCGATTTTCAACCTGTTCCTGATCGTCTTTTGCGCGATTTTCGGGCTGTTTTTCCACGTCTTGCTGCTGGTGCCCTCGGCGCATGCGGTGATTGCGGTCCATATGAAGCGGGAGGAACGGCGGCATCGGGAGGTGGTGGAGACGATCCGCCAATATGGCCCGCCGCCGGGCTATCCGCGCTGATCCGGCAAGGTTACCGGCAAGATTACCGGCAAGGCTTGCGGGAGGCCCCGGCCGGCCATGAAAAGCTGTGGTTGGCGCTTTGATTCGCCGCGCCGCCATGCTATCGACCAGCGTCAACCCCACTGATGGGCATCGATTCGACGGCGGAGCTATCGGCTTTGCCGGAGGCGACGTTCATCCCCAGATAAGAAGATCGCGGCCTGACGGCCGCAGACTAAGGAGTTGACGATGGCGCAGGGATTTCACGGCATTCGCGAAGCGTTCACGTTCGACGATGTGCTGCTGAAGCCCGGCCTGTCGGAGGTGCTCCCCTCCGAAGTCGATATCCGCTCCCGCATCACCCGCGCGATCCCGCTCAACATCCCCATCATCGCGTCCGCAATGGACACCGTCACCGAGGCGCGCATGGCGATTGCCATGGCGCAGGCCGGCGGCATCGGCGTGATCCATCGCAATTTCGATCCCGAGGGCCAGGCCGCCCAGGTGCGGCAGGTGAAGAAATTCGAATCCGGCATGGTGGTCAATCCGCTGACCATCGCTCCCGACGCGACGCTCTCGGATGCGCTGGCGCTGATGAAGGCGCACGGCATATCGGGCATTCCCGTGGTGACCGGGGGCGGCAAGACCACGCCAGGCAAGCTCGTCGGCATCCTCACCAACCGCGACGTGCGCTTTGCCACCGATCCGAGGCAGAAGGTTTCGGAGCTGATGACGCACGAAAACCTCGTCACGGTGCGGGAGGATGTCGGCCAGGACGAGGCCAAGCGGATGCTGCACAAGCATCGCATCGAAAAGCTGCTGGTGGTCGACAATCAATATCGCTGCGTCGGCCTGATCACCGTCAAGGACATGGAAAAGGCCGTCGCTCATCCGCTGGCCTGCAAGGACGCGCAGGGCCGCCTCCGGGTCGCCGCCGCCACCACGGTGGGTGAAACCGGATTTGAGCGGACCGAGCGGCTAATCGATGCCGGCGCGGACGTGGTGGTGGTCGACACCGCGCATGGTCATTCCAAGCATGTCCTGAATGCGGTCAATCGCATCAAGCGGTTGTCCAACGCGGTGCAGGTCGTGGCCGGCAATGTCGCCACGGAAGAAGGCGCGCAGGCGCTGATCGATGTCAGGCGCCGATTGCATCAAGGTCGGCATCGGGCCGGGCTCGATCTGCACCACGCGGATCGTGGCCGGCGTCGGCGTGCCGCAGCTCACCGCGATCATGGATGCGGTGGAGGCCGCCAGGAAAGCGGGCGTGCCGGTCATTGCGGACGGCGGCATCAAATATTCGGGTGATCTGGCCAAGGCGCTCGCGGCCGGAGCCGACGTCGCGATGGTGGGCTCGCTGCTCGCAGGCACCGACGAGACCCCGGGCGAAGTGTTTCTCTGGCAGGGCCGCTCCTACAAGGCCTATCGCGGCATGGGTTCGGTCGGCGCGATGTCGCGCGGTTCGGCCGACCGCTATTTCCAGCAGGACATCAAGGACACCTTGAAGCTGGTGCCTGAGGGCATCGAGGGACAGGTGCCCTACAAGGGACCGGTCGCCAATGTCATGCACCAGCTCGCCGGCGGCTTGCGGGCGGCGATGGGATATGTCGGCGCGCGGGACATCGCCGAGTTCCATTCGAAGGCGCAGTTCGTCCGCATCACCGGCGCGGGCCTGCGCGAAAGCCATGTCCACGACGTGACCATCACGCGCGAGGCGCCGAACTATCCGGGCGGGATGTAACCGATGTTGTCATTCCGGGGTGATGCGAAGCATCGAACCCGGAATCTCGAGATTCCGGGTTCGGTCCTGCGGACCGCCCCGGAATGACAGAAAGATGGACTCAAGAGATCAAATAAATCGGGGTCGACCAGGCCTGATGGCCGTCGGCCTGCGTGACGCGCAGATAGACGGGTAGATCGGCGCCGCCAGAAAAACGCACCGTATGATCGACGGCGAGCCGGCGGGCCCAATCCTGTTCGGGAAGGCGATAGACGCTGATCTGGCGGCCCAGTCCCCCGCCATCGAACACCCGTCTCTGGTCGGCGAGTGTCGCGAGTTCGACAGTCCCGGAGACGACATTCGTCTCGATGCCAAGCGTTCCGCCCTCGGCTTCGAGCCAAAGATCGATGCCGGCAAGATTGCCCGTGGTCACTGAATTCCAACCAAGCTCGGTGCCCGGCTTTGCCTCGCGAACCATGCGTTCGGGGTTGAGGAAATTCACGGGGGCGAAGCGCACGATGCGGTTGCCCTCAACGCGCAATCGACCCTGCCACAGCGTCTCGCGGCCGCGCCCGCGGTATTCGGCGCCCTGCCAGAGCACACGCACCCTGCGGCCAAGGTCAGCCGATCCGTAAGGCCGAAATGTCTGCACCACGCTGGTCCCGTGTAACACATCGACCTGATCAATGGGTGCGGTGCCAAGCACTTCCGCCGCCAGGCGCATAACGGCAGAGCCGGGCCGCACGATGTCGCCCATCCGCGCCGTCGGCAGCCTGGATTCCTCCACCGGCCCAAGCTTCGGGTCATCCGAGAACACCGTGACCGGTTCTTCAAAATGGCCCTGCACATCCAGGAAGATGCGCTCTCCTGTCGTTCCGTAATGGCGACGACGGCGCAGCGCGGTGAAGAGCGCGTCACGCGTGAGCTCCGGCATGAAGTAACAGGTCAAGCCGCCGATCGCGCCAAAGCTCGATGCGCCCGGCCGGGTGGCGCCGGGGCGGCCCTTGTGATCGTCACTGTGGCAAACGACTCCGACCCGGAAGCCCTGGGCGAAGGCGTCATGCAGCATCCATTCGAAGGTGCCCCAGGTGGAGTGTACCTCGACTGCGCGCTCGAGCCGCGCGTCGTGGGCGCGGGTGATGTCGGCATAGCGTCCGCCCACATGTGCGATGACGACGGCATCCTCGCCTTCGAGGGCGCGGAACAGCTCCTCGGCCGTATAGATCGCCGCGGTCGAGGTCTGACCCTCGACCAGGATGTGGGATGAGCGGCGGATCGGCCGGCCCTCATGGCGATAGAAGATGTTGCGGTCTCCGCCCATCCCGGTGTTGCCGGACCATTCGTAGCCGGGCACGCACACGAACTTGCCCGGCGTATCGAGCGCCGCCGTGAGCTTGTTGAGTTTGTGCCAGAATGCGTCGGTGATCTGGAAGTCGTTGCCCTGATGGCCGACGATATCGAGGAAGGCGAGGTCGCGCGCATAGTGAAAGTAATCTTCGACCGACCCCATTCCGATGGTTTCCCCGCTTTGTCCGTGCAGATCGCCCCAGAAGCGGCGCACCGGCGACGCCGCGACGACGCGCATCGGATTAGCCCGCGTGAGCTCTCCTCCGTCGCAGAGAACCCTCAGCTCGACATCGCCTTCCTGGCCGGCAATCAGATCGCCGATCACGGTCGCGCGCTTGCCGGCCTCGCACCGAATGCGCTCCGGCAATCCGCGGATCGGATGCGACGCTGCAAGCGTCAGCTCTTCGCCGGCGCTCGGCGCCGGATTGCCCCAGATGTCCTCGGCGACGATCGCCAGCCGAAATGGCTCGCCGACGACCGCGAGCGATGGCAGGATTGCTTTCCAGCGTGCTGCGGGACCCGCAACGAGATCGAAGGCCGGCTGCACCAGCATCTCGCAGAACTCGTAGGTGGCGAATGCATCGACCGACGTCTTCAGCTCGACCTGCGCCTCGACGTTGCTCTGCAGCCGATAGCCCGGCGAGCCCTGGCGGCGGTCGCCGAAGCGTACGGTCAGCGTGTCGCCGGCGCGCAGGTAGCCGCGTCCGACGCGGATCAGCAGGGTGTTCGCGTAAGGGCGGATGTTGAGCCGGTCGAACCAGACCTCCAGGCGCGCGCCGTTGCTTGCCTCGACCGTGGTGTAGTTCGCCGCCTTTGGCTGATCGAATTGGGGCTTGCTCATGTCGGAGGTCGTCCGCCACGAGATCTTCAGCATTCCCGTATCGTCGATCCCGAAATGGCCTGCGGTATAGGTGAGCGTGAGCTCCTGATACGAGCCTGCGACGAAGGGGCCGGATGGCGTCAGCTTCGCCGAGCCCATCCGTTCAGGCAGATAATGCGAGTAGGGCAATCGTCACTCCGACTTGATGTTCAGTTCCTTCACGAGGCCCGCGAATTGTGCCGACGCCGCCTCGACGAAGCGCGTGAACTCGTCGGCGCTGCCGCCAACCGGCTCCTGCGCGGAATCGAAAAGTCCCTTGCGCACGGCTGCATCGGAAAGCGCGCGGCCTATTTCGGAATTCAGCCGTGCTGTGATCGCCGAGGACGTGTGGGCCGGCGCGAAGACGCCGAGCCATTGCTCCAGTACCAGACCTGCAACGCCGGCCTCTTGGAAAGTCGGCACATCCGGCAGGCTCGGCGAGCGGGTTGCGGTGGTTTGAGCCAGCAGACGCAGGGTCCCCGCCTTGTGGTGCGCAATCAGCGGTGTCGAACCGAGGGAGCCGAGCTGGACGTGTCCGCCGAGCAAATCGTTGATCGCTTGTCCGCCACCGCGATAGGGGACCTGCACGAAGCTGACGCCGGCGAGTTTGCCGAACCACTGCATCACCATATGCTGCGGCGAACCGAGCCCGCTTCCGGTGGCGTAACGCAGACCGGGCTGGCGCTTGGCGAGGGCGATCAGCTCGGCCAGCGTGCTAACTCCGAGTGAGGGATGCGCCGCGATAACGATCGGCTGGCGTGACACCTCGATGATCGGCACCAGATCCTTCGCAGGATCGATATTGGTGTTGAACACGAACTGGTTGCTCGCGACCGCGTCGATGGTCGCCAGCACGGTGTATCCGTTCGGTACGCTCTTCGCGACGGTTTCAACGCCGATCGTGCCGTTCGCGCCCGACCGGTTTTCGACATAGACCTGCTGGCCAAACGAACGGGACAGGTAATCGGCAATCAGCCGGGCCCCGACATCCGTCGAGCCGCCTGCCGGAAATGGAACGACGATGCGGACAGGTCGGGCAGGGTAGCTTTCCGCGCGTGCGGTTGCGATCGGGGCCGATCCGAACGGCAGCGCTGCCAATGCAATTGAGAAATTCCGTCTGGTGATCATGGACCGCTCCCTCGAATATGGTGAAAGCGAATTCCCGACTTGACGGTCCTGATGCTAGCGCCGCCCTCCATCAATAGCTAATATTGTTATGGCATGTACCCATAACGTCAGCTTATGAGGTCCCGATCGGCCGCCGAAGGCACCCTTCCTCTGCGCCGACTTCCCCGCTACATGTCATCGGACAAAAAACGGAGGAAACCACCATGCCCCAGGCCAAGCGCATCGTTCTGGCATCGCGTCCCGTCGGCGAACCCAAGCCGTCTGATTTCCGGATCGAGGAGACGCCGATCCCGACGCCGGGGGCAGGCGAGGTGCTGTTGCGCACGATCTGGCTGTCGCTCGATCCCTATATGCGCGGGCGCATGAATGACGGCCCATCCTATGCGGCGCCGGTGCCGGTCGGCGGCGTGATGGAGGCCGGCACCGTCAACGAGGTGGTCGCCTCGAACAATCCCGCCTTCGCCAAGGGCGACATCGTGCTGGCCCGCGCCGGCTGGCAGACGCATGCGATCTCCAACGGTGCGGGGCTCGCCAAGATCGATCCGAAGCTCGCGCCGATTTCGACCGCAGTGGGTGTGCTCGGCATGCCCGGCATGACGGCCTATACGGGCCTGCTCGACATCGGCAAGCCGCAGGAGGGCGAGACCGTCGTGGTGGCGGCGGCTTCGGGCGCGGTCGGCTCCGCCGTGGGGCAGATCGCGAAGATCAAGGGCGCGCGGGCGGTCGGCATTGCCGGCGGCAAGGACAAATGCGAGTTCGTGACGAAGGAGCTCGGCTTCGACGAGTGCATCGATCACCGCGATCCCAACCTGGCGGCGAAGCTGAAGGACGCCTGCCCGAAGGGGATCGACGTCTATTTCGAGAATGTCGGCGGCGCGGTGTTCGAGGCGGTGTTTCCGCTCCTGAACAATTTCGCGCGTGTGCCGGTGTGCGGATTGATCGCCCACTATAACGACCGCCAGCCCGCCGCACCGAAATGGGCTGGTGCGATGATGTTCGCGGTGCTGACCAAGCGGCTCAATATCCGCGGCTT
Source organism: uncultured Alphaproteobacteria bacterium (assembly GCA_963696255.1). Lineage (GTDB taxonomy): Bacteria > Pseudomonadota > Alphaproteobacteria > Rhizobiales > Xanthobacteraceae > Bradyrhizobium. Next base: position 1,713,979 of record CAVOJN010000006.1, on the reverse strand, counting down.
CATCGTCAGCGATTTCGTCGCGCGACGTGGCGACTTCCTGCGCGACATGTCGCAATGGGTGCGCGAGGGCAAGGTCAAGTACAAGGAGTTCGTCACCGAGGGACTGGACAGCGCGCCCGACGCCTTCATGGGTCTGCTCAAGGGCGCCAATTTCGGCAAGCAACTCGTGCGCGTCGGGCCTGACAAGGCGTAAGGCCGTCAACGCTGGAAAAGGGAAGGCCGGATTGCTGGTCCGGCCTTCAACACGTTGAGCGAGCGTATCTCGACGGCAACAGTGATGCCGAAAAGGCACGACTGCCGCTTGACGGTTGAGTCAAGACGTCGAAAAATTGCACCCATTCCGGTGCAGTCATGTTTGAGATCGCTATTTTCTGCGTCATCGTTTTTGCCGTTGTCTATTGGGCGGTGCTTTTCACCATGGGCCGCCGCGATGACGTTTTGCATGGCGAGTTCGTCAAGGCCGAGCCGCAGCCGAACAAGGTTGCGCAGGTCCGTTCACCGGTCGCGCCCGCTTCGCCCGTGACTGCTGAACCCAATGCGCCGCCGCTGCCGATCGCGGCTTCCGTTCCTCCACCCGCCCTGGCGAACCTGCCGCCCGCGAACACCGAGACGCTGCAATCGCTGCTGGTGTCGCTGAAACAGGAATTGAAGAACGCCTCCAAGATCTAGGCGGTCGCAAATGACGAGTGGATGAACTCTCACCCCGCAGCGGCGGACTGCGCAGGCGGGGGCGCCTTCGGTCCTGTCTTCGGTTCGTTCTTGAGGTCCCTGGCCCACAGATGATCCAGATCGACATCGACCTGGCCTGCCGCCTTGAGATGACGTACCTCGAAACTGTCCGGCCGGAAGCGGTATTCCACCAGCCCGACCTCTTTCCGTCCGATCGGCTCCTGCACCCTCTCCGGAATGATGAAGCCGGTCGACGGCGCCCATACATGGCGGTGGCAGCCGATGGTGAAATCGCGGCTCTGGTGCAAATGGCCGCTCGCGATCAGGCGCAGGTCGACGGCAGCCAGCATCTCCAGCAGGCGCCGCCGCGCCGGTATCGGCACGTAGCGGATGGCGCTGGAGGCCATCTCGGCATCGTCGGGCGTCGTGAGGAAGAGCGGCTTGTGCAGGAAGAGCGCGACCGGCCTGCCATGGGTGCTCGCAAGTTCGCGGGCGAGCCAGTCGAACTGCTCGGCCTCACTGGCGAGACCTGAGTTCATCACCAGCGAATTGAGACCGATGAAGCACCATCCGGCGGCCTCGAAACGCCACCGATCTTCCCCGAAGGCGGCGATAAAGGCCTGACGCGCGGTCTCGTTCACGGGATGCGCGGGCCGCGGGCCGAGTTTGGTCGGATTGTCGCCGATGTCGTGATTGCCCGGCAGATAGCGGCAGGGCACCGGCAGGGCCTCGTGCAGCGATTTCGCATAGGCGAAGTCACCAGGACTGGTCGGCGCATCGAAGGCAAGATCGCCGCTGTTGATCACGAGGTCGGGCCGCGTCGCGTCGATGTGATCCCTCACTCGCTCGAAGTTCCGGCTGGGTCTGCCGAGGCGACGGGCGAGGTGGGTGTCGGATATTTGAGTGAGGCGAAATTCGGCGGGCATACGGATTCCTTGTGGGGCTGATTTTGTAGCTCGCCTCGTCTGCGGGATGATGTGAACCGGTTCACATTTTGCGGCGCGGAAAATCGCGGCGGATCACGCGGTAGCGGATCGCAAAAGCGTCGTGCGCGCTGGTGTCGAGCGGGCCGATCGCGTACGGCAGCGTGACGCGATCGGCGAGATGCCAGGGACCGAACTGGTTATGTTCATGGCGGCATGGCCCCTGATGGCCCCTTCGGCTGACCGCCAAAACCTCCGGCAGGTCGCGAAATGACTTGAAATATCGGATGTTGGTCACGCGCCCTCCGCTTCGGGTTCAAGCGCGGGAACCTGACACCGAAGGTTTTGTTGTCAGGGGAACGCGCTTGGCGTAAGCGCTCTCCGCTAACCAGCTGGGGGATTCCATGTCGGTGCCAATGATCTTGCTGCCGGTCTTCGTGCAGGTCGGCCTCATCTTCGCTCTGCTGTTCGCAACGAGCAGGAGCCGCAGCCGGAACGGTGCGAGCAAGGCCGGCGATGTCGCCGACCAGCTCGACGCGCCGGTGGTGCTGTTCTTCGTCCTGATCGCGCTCGCCATGCCGCTGCGCCACGCCGACCTCATCATCGTGATGCTGTCATGGATCTTCGTGGTGACGCGCTTCGCCCATGGCGGGATTCTCGTCACCTCCAACGATGGCCGGACGCGCTCGCTCGCCTGGCTTGCGAGCGCTCTGGTGGTGCTGGCGATGTGGGTGTATTTCGCGCTAAGGATCCTGTTTTTGATCTAGCCTCGTGCCCCTAGCGAAGCTCGTCATGCCCGGGCTTGTCCCGGGCATCCACGTCTTCGCTTCCGGAAATCAAGAAAGACGTGGATGGCCGGGACAAGCCCGGCCATGACGAGTAGATTCACTCTCAAGCCCTGGAAGTCCGAAAATTGTCTGCTTATGACCTGGTAAAACTGGAAACTCCCAAATGACTCCCGCCGCCCGACTGTCCGCCGCGATCGAGGTGATCGACGCGATCGAGGCGCAACGCGCCCCCGCCGCCAAGGCGCTGAAGGATTGGGGCACCGCGCACCGCTTCGCGGGCTCCGGCGATCGCGCCGCGATCGCAGGGCTGGTCTGGGACGTGCTGCGGCGGCGCGCCTCGAGCGCCTGGGTGATGGATGACGATACGCCGCGGGCGCGCCTGCTCGGCATGCTCAAGGTCGAGCGCGGCATGGACCCGACAAGCATAAGCGCGCTCTGCGACGGCGGTCGCTTCGCGCCGGAGCCACTCTCCGACGCCGAACGCTCCGCGCTTACGACGCGCTCGGCGGACGATGCGCCGGCTCCCGTCGCCGGCGATTATCCGGAATGGCTCGATCCGCATCTCGCGAAGGTCTTCGGCGAGAGCCGCGCGCTGGAGGCGGCGGCGATGGCTAGCCGCGCGCCGCTTGATCTGCGCGTCAATACGCTCAAGGCCAGGCGCGAGAAGGTGCTGTCATCCCTGAAGCACCTTGGCGCGAAGGAGACGCCGTGGTCGCCGATCGGCTTGCGCATCGAGCTCGGCGCCGACGCCCGCAACATCGGCGTTCATGCCGAGGAGGACTTCATCAAGGGCTTCGTCGAGGTACAGGACGAGGGATCGCAGCTCGCGGCGCTGTTGTCGGCGGCAAAGCCCGGCGAGCAGGTGATCGATCTCTGCGCCGGCGCCGGCGGCAAGACGCTGGCGCTTGCGGCGATGATGCAGGGCAAGGGCCGGCTGATCGCGACCGACCATGACAAGCGCCAGCTCGCGCCGATCCATGAGCGGCTGTCGCGCGCCGGCGTGCACAACGCCGAGGTTCGCACGCCCAAAGGCGATGCCGATCCGCTCTCCGATATCAAGGCGTCGGCCGATCTCGTGCTGATCGATGCGCCGTGCTCGGGCACCGGCACCTGGCGGCGCAACCCCGATGCCAAATGGCGGATGCGCCCGGGCGCGCTGGAGATCCGCATCAGGGAGCAGATCGAGGTGCTCGATCGCGCCGCCCGCATGGTCAAGCCGGGCGGACGCATCGCCTACATCACCTGCTCGGTGCTGGCGGAGGAGAACGCCGACCAGGTCCGCGCCTTCGTCGCGCGCCATGGCGAGTTTGCGATTGTGCCGCCGGACGAGACCGCGTCAGTGCTCTGGGACAAGGCAGACGCCTTCCGCGAGGCCGCGCTGCGTTTCGATGAAGGCTGGTTGATGACGCCCCGCCGCACCGGGACGGACGGGTTTTTCGTCTCGGTGTTGAGGAGGGGGTGAAGCTGCTCCATCCACTCGTCATTCCGGGGCGACGCGCAGCGTCGAGCCCGGAATCCATAACCCCGGACTGTGGTTATGGATTCCGGGCCTGCGCCTACGGCGCATCCCGGAATGACGAAGGTGGGCGCTTAAGACATGACCAAACACGTCAATAATACTGCCCTATCTCCCCTCCGTCCATCCCCCAGAAAGCATGTGGGTCCCTGATCTCCCGCGGTTGCGACGCAGCCGCGCGTGCCGTATCTGCTGTCCATGACAGCCGCACAGAAAGCACAGACCACGCTGGCGCCCGATGTGGCCTCGGCGCATGACAAGATTCTGATTGTCGATTTCGGCAGCCAGGTCACCCAGTTGATCGCCCGCCGCGTTCGCGAATTGGGCGTCTACAGCGAAATCGTTCCGTTCCAGAAGGCCGAAGCCGCCTTCCGCGAGATGAAGCCCAAGGCGGTGATCCTCTCCGGCGGCCCGGAATCGGTTCATGTCGCGGGCTCGCCGCGCGCGCCGCAACTGATCTTCGAGTCCGGCGTTCCCGTGCTCGGCATCTGCTACGGCCAGATGGTGATGGCGGCCCAGCTCGGCGGCGAGGTCGAGGGCGGGCACCACCGCGAGTTCGGCCGCGCCGATGTCGAGGTGAAGGCCGACAGCTGCCTGTTCGACAACGCCTGGGGCAAGGGCGAGAAGCATCCGGTGTGGATGAGCCACGGTGATCGCATCACGAAGATGCCGCCGGGCTTTTCGGTGGCGGGCGTCTCGGGCAATGCGCCGTTTGCGATCATCCAGGACGAGAAGCGCAAATATTACGGCCTGATGTTCCACCCCGAGGTGGTGCACACGCCCGACGGCGCAACACTCCTGCGCAATTTCGTGCGCAAGGTCGCCGGCCTCACCGGCGACTGGACCATGCGCGCCTTCCGCGAGGAGGCGATCGAGAAGATCCGCCAGCAGGTCGGCAAGGGCAGGGTGATCTGCGGCCTTTCCGGCGGCGTCGATTCCGCTGTCGCCGCCGTGCTGATCCACGAGGCGATCGGCGATCAGCTCACCTGCGTGTTCGTCGATCACGGCCTGCTGCGGCTCAACGAGGCCGAGACCGTCGTCGACCTGTTCCGCCATCACTACAACATCCCGCTCGTGCATGTGGACGCATCGAAGCAGTTCTTGGGCGAGCTCAAGGACGTCAGCGATCCCGAGGTGAAGCGCAAGACCATCGGGCGACTGTTCATCGACGTGTTCGAGGCTGAGGCGAAGAAAATCGGCGGCGCCGAGTATCTCGCGCAGGGCACGCTCTATCCTGATGTGATCGAGAGCGTGTCGTTCACCGGCGGCCCGTCGGTGACCATCAAGAGCCACCACAATGTCGGCGGCCTTCCTGATCGCATGAACATGAAGCTGGTCGAGCCGTTGCGCGAGTTGTTCAAGGACGAGGTGCGCGTGCTCGGCCGCGAGCTTGGGCTGCCCGAGATCTTCGTCGGCCGCCATCCGTTCCCCGGCCCCGGTCTTGCCATCCGCTGCCCGGGCGACATCACGAAGGAAAAGCTCGACATCCTCCGCAATGCGGACGCCGTCTATATCGACGAGATCCGGAAAGCCGGCCTCTACGACGCGATCTGGCAGGCCTTCGCCGTGCTGCTGCCGGTGAAAACCGTCGGCGTCATGGGCGACGGCCGCACCTACGAATATGTCTGCGGCCTGCGCGCCGTCACCTCGACCGACGGCATGACCGCCGACTTCTATCCCTTCGACATGAAGTTCATCGGCAACGTCGCCACCCGCATCATCAACGAGGTGAAGGGCGTGAATCGCGTGGTCTATGACGTGACGTCAAAGCCGCCGGGGACGATTGAGTGGGAATAATTCGGCGCTACTCGCAGCTATCCGGATTTGTCCAAAACTACGCTCTAACCCGCTGAACTTAAAAATAAATCCTGTCGATAGCTATCGTCCACTATCGGTGGACCATGTTCGCCTGTGTCGGACTTGCTGACGGCACCTTCATCCTTATTCCCAACCTGTTTTGATCGATACCGTCAGCTCGAAATGAAGGCTGACGGTATTTTTTTTGGTCTAACCAACTGAAATGGCGTCGCTTTCCTTGAAGTCGGAGCCCGAAATTGGCCTGACGGTATCGAGCAAAGAAGGTGAAGCAAATGCTGACGGACGCAGCGCTTAAGCATCTAAGACCAAAGGAAAAATCCTATAAGGTGACGGACCGCGACGGCATGTATGCGCTCGTCAGCACGAAGGGTTCGATCTCGTTTCGGCTCGACTATCGGATGAACGGGCGCCGAGAGACCGTCACCTTCGGAAAATACGGTCCCGCCGACTTGTCGCTTGCTCGAGCACGAGAGCTCTGCATCGATGCCAAGCGTGCCATCAAGGAGGGGCGTTCTCCGGCCATTGAAAAGCAGCGCGCAAAACGACGTCTTATGGAAGCCAAGGCGTTCGGGGAGTTTGGTGAGAAGTGGCTCACCGCTGCTCCCATGGCTGACAGCACCCGCGCCATGCGCCGTTCAATCTTCGAGCGCGAACTACTGCCGCCATGGCGGAAGCGTTTGCTTTCTGAGATCGCGCCGGACGACTTGCGGAAGCATTGTGCCGCAATCGTTGAACGAGGTGCACCGGCAACCGCAATTCACGTCCGCGATATCGTCAAGCAGATCTATGGGTTTGCCATCTTGCATGGTGAAAAGGTCGCCAATCCGGCTGACGAAGTCGGACCGTCGTCGATTGCGCATTTCGTGCCCCGAGATCGCTCGCTCTCGCCTGCTGAAATCCGCATCATGCTCAAGCAGCTCGATCACGTGGCCACGCTGCCGACGATCCGGCTAGGGGTGCGGCTCTATCTTCTCACGATGGTGCGGAAGAGCGAACTGCAAGATGCGACCTGGGATGAGGTCGACTTCGAGAATGCTGTCTGGACCATCCCGAAGGAGCGGATGAAGCGGTCGAGGGCGCACAACGTGTACCTCTCGCGTCAGATGCTGGATATCTTCATTGCGCTGAAGACCTGCGCCGGCAACTCAAGATACGTGCTTCCCTCGCGCTACGACGCCGATAGTCCGATGTCGCGAGCCACCTTCAATCGCGTCACTGTTTCGGTCGTCGAGCGCGCCAAGGTCGAAGGGCTGCCCCTCGAACATTTTACGGTACACGATCTCAGACGGACGGGATCAACGCTGCTGAATGAACTTGGGTTCAACAGCGATTGGATCGAGAAATGTTTGGCTCATGAAGACGGTCGCTCGTCACGCGGCGTCTATAACAAGGCGGAGTACGAGCCGCAGCGTCGGCATATGTTGCAAGAGTGGTCGAACATCGTCGACGCTTGGGTTGGAGGTCAAAGATATCTGCCAGTTCTCATTCCGCCGTCGATGCGGATCGTTGAGCTCGATTCGGCACTTTGACCGGACGGCTGCGTCGTTGCTTCACGTCCGGATGCGGAGCGCGGGTGAGGGGGGTGCTTCGGCGCAGTAAGAGCCAAGCTTCCACCTCACTTAGATCCCACACGACACATCGAGGAGAGAGCGCGAAGCGTCGCGGAAATTCCCCGCGCTGTTCCATTTCGTAGATCGTGCTGTCGGCAAGGGGAACCATTTCACGGAGCTGATGTCGTCGGATTGTTCGTATTAGGGCAGCGGTATCTTGGCGGGCCATTATCGACTTCCTTCTGCATTTCTCAGCAATTGGAATCGATTCATATCGAATGAAAGAGGTATTTCTCATATGCGGCAATCGGCGGGAGCGGCGAGTGAACGGAAGCCTTCGGCGGACCCGTTGGCTCTTAATCAGCAGGTCCAAGTTCGAGCCCTGGTGCGCCATTAAAATCGGCTCCTGCGAAGCCGAAGTATCAAAAGGGCGACAACACGTGGAGTGGTCGCGGCGCTCAACACCTGGGTGAAACAGCATCTCGCGCTTGGTGGGACGCTTGACGAGTTGCGGCATAAAAGAGCGGAGACTTTCACCCGGCGCTGTATCCCTCACGGGCCGCTCTCCAACTCCCCATAGTGAGCTGGTGCTGTCTTCCAGTGGGCCGCGCAACCGGCTGGATTCGACACGGACAGCTATGCCGCCACTGAAACTTGAAGCGACACCGGCGCCGCGTAAGAGAAGGTGTTCATGGGCTAGGCCCAAATCGAATCTGCGCCGATGTCAGAATCTCGTCAATGCTCAACACGTCTAGCGTGCATAACTCCGGGTTCCTATTGAAGTTCGGATTCTGCTTCGGCTATCTCTACGGCGTCAGCCGAGAGCTTGCTCCAGCGAATGCTCGAAAAGATCGACACCCTTTGCGCCGAGCGGGACAAGCTCAAGGCCGAAGGGCGTAGCTGGTGAACGAACTCGACCGGCTTAAGAGCCGTAGAAGGCTGTGTCCAATCGGCAGGACCTTCACAAGTCCCGTTACACCCATGCTGGGAATTACCTGAGCGCCCGCGAAGCTGAGACCATCGCGAACGGGGTTGCAAAGCTGAGGACATTGCTTCGATAGTGCGTGTATGAACCATCCAGAACAACTCGTCTCCGAATGGCTCCAGTACAACGGCCATTTCGTTCGGACTTCCGTCCTCGTGGGGCGGCGGCCGAACGGAGGACATGAAGGGGAGCTGGACGTTGTCGGCATTCACATGGGCCGCAACCACCTCATCCATGTAGAGTGCTCGCTCGATGCGGACTCGAAGGAAAAGCGGGAGAAGCGGTTCACGGACAAGTTCGATCGGGGTCGAAAGCATATTGAGCAGGTCTTTGTCGGGTTGACCGTAGAGCCCGGCAAACTGGAACTCCGTGGCATCCTTCAATTTCCGAACAGGGGTGTAACGTACCTCGGCGGTGGGCGGCTCTTGCACACCCGCGAACTCATCCACGAGATTTTCCAAGGTTTGGCCGGTCGCTCGCCTTCCAGCGGGGCAGTCCCTTCAAATCTCCCACTTCTACGAACCTTACAGCTTGCCGCCGATGCGCAGACGGTCGCTGCTGGCTCGAACAGGTTAATTGGACCGTGACCAGCAGTGCACAGACAAAACGGGCTCGTAGGCGCCACCGCGGTAAGCAGCGGTCAAAGCACGCCTTTGCCGGCATAAACAAAGCCTGGGCGAGTTTCTGACCGCCCAAGGCCGTGTCGAGCTGACCATGATCCTCTTGCTGAATGATCCGGGATGAGGATTACGAATGGCTGTTCGATGAAATGTCGAAGCGGACGTTCGGGCAGAAAATCGAGTTCTTCAAAGAGTACACCAGCAACGACGAGCAATTTTCGCCGGAAAACCTCAAGCTCCGCGACCAGATTTACAAAGACCTCGATGCGCTATTGCCACAGCGTAACTCAATCATCCACGGCGAGACCTACGAGGATCAATTCAAAGGTCGGCCAAGGCAGCCGTACCGCGTGGGGGCGATAAAAAAGAACATCCAATACCTCGAAGACTTCTCGATGGATAAACATGGACCGAACGTCTTCACCGTTCAACAGGTCAAGGACGGCCCTGGCCGATCAGACGTGGAAGAACATCAATAAGATTAGGAGTGTTACGAAGCCACTTTGGTGGGACTAGCCTTTCTGATGCAGTGCGCGCAGGCGTAACACGACACGTGAGATCGTGAACATCGGTGTCAACAACCCTGAAATTATCGGATTGATGGGTATCCTAGAGGATGATGTCGGGCCGGACACCATCAGCGATATGACGACCAATTCCTTGCTTGGGGTGTTTCAAGAGATCACGTTGGACTTTTGCAGGAAATACGCGATCCCCACGGGAAAGTTCATTCTCAACCTGGAACCAAGCGTTTGCGTGAAGGCGGCCCAGTCGTCGCCTGCGCGGGGCGGACAGGGCAGGCTAGAAAGTGCCGTGAGCGGGTCGGCAGCCTCCGCCATGCTGTCGAGGGTCCGTTGCGCGGAGGCGGGACCAATGCCCGGCAACAGGTGCAGTACGCGGAAACCGGCGACGCGATCGCGCGGGTTCTCCACGAAGCGCAGCAGCGCGAGCATGTCCTTGACGTGTGCGGCGTCGAGAAATTTCAGACCGCCGAACTTCACGAACGGAATGTTGCGGCGGGTAAGTTCGATTTCCAGCGGCCCGCTGTGCGAGGAGGTGCGAAAGAGCACAGCCTGTTGCTTGAGGAGGGCGCCTTCCTCCCGGGTTTCGAGAATGCGTTCGACGATGTAGCGGGCCTGGTCGGCCTCGTCGCGAACGGCAACCAGGCGGGGCTTCGCCGACGAGGTCCGCTCGGTCCATAAGTTCTTGGTGAAGCGCTCCTTGGCGAGGTCGATGACGCCGTTGGCGGCGGACAGGATCGGTTGGGTCGATCGGTAGTTGCGATCGAGCGTGACGATCTCCGCCTTCGGGCTGAACTGATCAGGAAAATCGAGAATGTTGCGGACCGTGGCGGCACGGAACGAATAGATCGATTGCGCATCATCGCCGACGACCGTGAGGCCGCGTCCTCCGGGCTTCAGGGCGAGCAGAACGGACGATTGCAGGCGGTTCGTGTCCTGATATTCGTCGACGAGGACGTGATCGAAGCGGCCGCCGATGTCGTCGGCGATGGCCGGCATCCGACATCATCTGCGCCCAGTAGAGCAGGAGGTCGTCGTAGTCGAGAACGTTGTGCTTCTGCTTGGCCTCGACATAGGCCGCGAAAAGCTCCTTCAGCTCCGCGGCCCAGCCGGCGCACCACGGATAGGATGCGCCGAGCACTTCTTCGAGCTCGGTCTCGGCATTGACGCAGCGCGAGTAGATCGAGAGGCAGGTGCCTTTCGCAGGGAAGCGGCTCTCGGTCTTCGACAGGCCGCGTTCGTGCCTGACGAGATTCATCAGGTCGGCCGAGTCTTCGCGATCGTGAATGGTGAAAGCGGGATTGAGTCCGATGTGCTCGGCATACTCTCGAAGCAGCCGAGCACCGATGCCGTGGAATGTGCCGGCCCAGCTCAGCGCCTCGTTCATAATGCCGGCCTTGTCGCCGAGGACCTTGCGCGCGATCCGCTCGACCCGCTTCGACATCTCGGATGCCGCGCGCCGCGAGAACGTCATCAACAGGATCCGGCGCGGGTCGGCGCCGCTGACGATCAGATGGGCGACGCGGTGAGCAAGCGTGTTCGTCTTGCCGGATCCTGCGCCGGCGATGACCAGGAGGGGAGCGCCGACATGACCATCGGCGTTGACACCGTGCTCGACGGCGCGCCGCTGCTCGGGATTGAGCGTTTCGAGATATGATGCTGCGGTCGTCGCGAGCACGAATTGTCCCCTTGTCGAACTTCACGCTCGGTGATTCTCCTTGGAACCGCAATGAGATAAGGAGAGCTCTTCAGGCTCTTTCGCCGGCAACAGTGAGGCACTCGCGTGTCTCAAGCCGCGATCTTGTTCTTCTGGTCCGCGGCGCCATGACAATCATCGCGCGAGCACTCCCGAACGCCTCTGCGAAAGCCTTGTATGGTGCTTGACAGCCCTTGGCGCCGTCCCCCGAACGCCTAGTAGGATGGCCAGCAGCCGTCTTCCTCATGACGACCGGTCCGCTGCGTGCAAGTGTCGTCCAGCAGGCGATGCCCGACCTCCTTCCAGAACGCGCGCTCGCCGTAGAGCCGGACGGCGTCGACCTTCTGGATTTCGACCGTTCGGCCGCAGCGCCGGCAGCTCACCCTCAGAAGGTGTTGGGAAATTTCGGCAAGCCGCAACGAGGCGCTGGATGGTCGTCGGCGATCGGGCGTCGGCGCGCGCGTCTTCCAGAAGCGCTTGCCAGTATTCTGGCGGCAGGTCGTCGTCCGGAGCCAAGGCGGGCGCCGGCGGAGCTTTCCTGCCGAGGGCGGAGGCCATCTTTTCCATCTCTTTCCTGCTTGGCATGCGCCAACTGGCGGGTCGATCGGTCATGGCCGAATTAGAACATAACAAGAACAAAAGAGTCGAGTACCGCGGATCGAAAAATTTGCGCTCTTGGGTCGCCAGGTTTGTCGGAACCAGCTCTGCCTGTTCGTCTTGAATCCAAGCCGCCCCCGAAAACGGAGTACCGCGTACATGGCTCCCCGCGCCAACTGGAAAGGCTTTCTGCGCCTGTCGCTCGTCACCTGTCCGGTCGCGCTCTATCCAGCTACCTCCGAGAGCGAGAAGATCTCGTTCAACCAGCTCAACAAGCAGACCGGCCATCGCATCAAATATGTGAAGGTCGATGCGGACACGGGCGAGGAAGTGGCCAACGAGGACATCGTCAAGGGCTATGCGCTCGACAAGGAGACCTTCATCGAGGTCAGCAAGGAAGAGCTCGAGAACGTCGCCCTGGAATCCACCCGCACGATCGACATCGACGAGTTCGTGGACAAGGCGGAGATCGATCCGCGCTACCTGATCCGTCCCTACTATCTGCGTCCGGACGGCAAGGTCGGCCACGACGCCTTCGCGGTGATCCGCGAGACCATCCGCGAGATGAACAAGGTCGCGATCGGCCGCGTGGTGCTGACCAACCGCGAGCACATCATCGCGCTCGAGCCGATGGAGAAGGGGCTGGTCGGCACGCTGCTGCGCTATCCCTACGAGGTGCGCAGCGAGGCGGAGTATTTCGACGAGATCCAGGACGTCAAAGTCACGAAGGACATGCTCGATCTCGCCAAGCACATCGTGAATCAGAAGTCCGGCAACTTCGAACCCGATAAGTTCGAGGACCACTACGAAACTGCGCTGGTCGACCTCATCAACCAGAAGCGCGCCGGCAAGCCGATCACGCCGAAGGAGCGGCCGCGCGGCGAGAACGTCGTCGACCTGATGGAGGCGCTGCGCCGGAGCGTCGGCGGCGCCGCGGCCGAGACCTCGGCTCCGAAGAAGCCGGCCAAGAAGCCGCGCAAGGCGGCTGCCGGTCAGAAGGAGATGCTGATGCCGATCGCCGGCAAGAAGCAGGCGAAGGAGGGGGCGGCGAAGAAGCCTGCAGCCAGGCAGCATCGGAAGTCCGCCTGACGCCAGAGCAGGAGAGCCGCATGGATATGAAAGAAGCCTCGGCAATGACGGAAGCCTCCGGGCTCACGAACGATCAGGACGGCAATGCGCGCCGGTTGCCGCCTCAGTCGCCTTCGCAGGATGCCGCGATCCGCTGGGCCGAGCGGCTGCGCAAGGTGACGGTGAAGGCCCCGCTGCAGTCGCTCTTCGTCGCGTTTCTGCTTGGCATCTGGGTCGCGCGCCGGCGCTAGGAGACCTGAGAGCCTGCACGATTCATGGCCAGGAAGCTCAAGACATACCAGACCTCGCTCGGCTTCTACGATCTCGCAATTGCGGCGCCCTCGATGAAGGCAGCGCTGGAGGCATGGGGCGCGGGCAGCAATCTTTTCCACCAGGGCGTCGCGAAGGAGACGGACGACCCGGACGTGGTCGCCGCGACCATGTCGAAACCGGGCGTGGTGCTGAAGCGGCCGGCGGGCTCGAATGGGCGCTTCGCGGAGCAATCCGATCTGCCGTCAGACCTGGGATCAGCCGGGAAGGGGAGGCGGCGGGAAGGTCGTCGCACTAAGCCGGCGAAGAAGCCGCCTCGCAAGATCAGCGAGCGGGACGCCCGAAAGGCCGCAGCCGAATTCGAGAAGGAGCAGAAGCGCCGTGAGGCCGAGCGCCGGCGCGAGGAGGCCGCCCGGGAAAGGGACCGCGAACGGCGCGAGAAGGCGACCGCCAAAGCCCAGGCGGCGCTGGACAAGGCCGAGCGTGAGCATGCGAAGCGGGCGGCGGACATCCAGGCCGAGGTTGAGGCGCTCGAGAAGCGCGCCCGCACCGAGGACGACCGCTGGGAAAAGGAACGTGAGCGGCTGCAGGCCGCGCTGCGCCGGGCACGGGAGTAGCTCGGCAAGGGCGAATTAACCATCCCGATTTCAGTCAGAAAAATTTTTGCGGCGGGGTCTTGAAACTTTTTTCGGCCTTCTAAATTCTTTTGGCGTCGCCAGCAGGCGATCGGGACGCCATCAGGGTCCCGCCACTTGAGACGGGCACCGGTCGTGTCCGGTGCCGCTCGTAACCATTTTGCTCTTAAGGAGGATCTGGCTATGCGCACTGTAGATTTTTCGCCCCTGTTCCGGTCGGCCATTGGATTCGACCGTCTGTTCGACCTCGCCGAAGCCGCCCAGCGCGTGGGCGAGGAGACCTATCCCCCCTACAACATCGAGCGCCTCGATGAGAACCGCTTCCAGATCTCGGTGGCGCTCGCCGGCTTCAAGCCGGATGAAGTCGAGCTCACGGTCGAGCAGAACGTCCTGACGCTGGAGGGCCGCAAGAGCGACAAGGAAGAACGGACCTTCCTGCATCGCGGCATCTCGGCCCGCAACTTCAAGCGCCAGTTCACGCTCGCCGACCACGTCGAGGTCAGGGGCGCTCGCTTCGAGAACGGGCTCCTCGTCATCGATCTCCAGCGTGAAATCCCCGAGGCCAAGAAGCCGCGTCGCATCGCGATCGGTGGTGCTACGCCGAGCAACGTGACCCAGATCGAATCCAAGGCCGCCTGATTACCGGACCAGCGGACGGGTTCGATCCGGCCGCGCGGGGAAGTCCCGCGCGGCCATCCCTCTCAACTCGTCTTTGAAATGGAGGCAGCCATGCGGCCGACGACCGCTCTTGACGACAATGTATTCGATTTCGACTACCTGCTTCATCCCGGCACCAGATTCGAACGATCCGCGAGACGTGGTCTCTCATTCGGGCCTGAGTCTCGGCGAGAAGCGGGCCATCCTGGCTTCGTGGGCCTCTGATGCGTCAGCCATTGCATCGTGCCCCTCGCTGCGGGCGCCAGAAGGATTGAGGGCGCCGGTCACTATCGACGAGATACTGGAAGCCCTGTGCACGCTGGATGGCGGCCCCCGGCCACCGCCTGGCGGCAAGCCCATGCGGCTGCGATCCACGGAACGGCGAGCGGCGGCGTAAAGCGGAGATTTTAACCAAGACCACCAAGATCTTCAGGATGGAAACGATGTTCGAAGCGAACTTGGCCCGTATTCGTACTCACCGCAACAATATCCATCGTTATCGAGGACTGCTCCGAACGGAATTGTCCGACCTTGAGCGCGACTTCATCGAAAAGCGGATGGCCGCAGAGGAGGCCGCGCTCGACGCTCTGGTCGCCGAGACCTTCCCGGTGAAATTTCCCTTTCCGAAGGATTCAGCTTCTTCCTCAAGTGTGGGAGCCGTGTCGTGAGCAGCATTCGAGACTTGCTGATCGATGGCAGCGAGAAGGTGATCGGCCACTACCGCCAGCTGCTGGCGAGCGCGAACACCGAGAAGGAGCGTGAGCTTTACAGAAGTCGGATCGAGCGCGAGCGGCGGCTGCTGGACGAGCTCTGTAAGGGCTCTCCGGACAGGTTCGCGGCGTGACCTGCCGCGCCAGCGACGATCGCTTCGCTGCGTTCGACATTGTCCTGACGCAGCGCGGACGGGGCAGGTGGAAGTGGTCTGTTCGCAGCTCCGACGGGCGCGCTCTCATGTGGGGCTCGGAAAGCGGTCGAAGCGGAGCGCGATACAAGGCGGAGCGTGCGCTGTTTCTCCTACTGTGCGCGAGCGCCAGGCGCGTTGCCAAGGTGCCGCTCAAGGAGGATGTTCGAGGAATGTCTCGTCGGCGCAAGACCACTCGAGCATCAGATCTTTGAGTGCATTGCCCGGTCGCTGCCGGGTGCACGTGCAAACGAGGCGGAGCCGCTCATCGCTACGTGCGCCACTCCGCAAAGCGTGACTTTATCGGACTGATCAACAGGCACGAAGATCATTTCTCCGAGCCTCTTCACGCGCCAGCCGCGACACCAAAGCGACCAAGTCCAGGGAACTTAAGCGCGGGACGTCGGATGTCAACGCCAAGAACGGCACCGAAGAAATTAAGCTCAAAACCCTCGACCCAGCCCACGGTCAAACCGAGATATCCCGCGATGGAGACAAACACGCCAGTTCCGGATGGCGAGACGCCAAACCAGCGGCCGTCATATGGGAAATCCTTTCCGATCGCTGTCGGCGGCAGCACAGCGCAAAGCTCGGGCACGGCATCCAAAGCGGCCTGCACGAAAGTGTTCGAGTTGGGACCCGGCCAGGCACTATAGTCGCCGTAGGCTCCGAACTTGTAATTCTCGATGACGTACCGGATCTTCGGGATGAGGCCTTCGGCGCGTTCCCCGTCGACGGCAACGACCGTCTCCGGCGTTGCGCCGAACCAGCGGCCATCCGGGGCAAAGCCGTTGCTGCGGATCGGATCGCCCCAAGCCGTGTAGTCGTAGCGGCTGTAAGTTGCGGCCCCTTTCTCCTTCACCACAATCCAGGTGTGGACGGCGAAGATGCTACGCCACCTGACGGTGCGCGCGGCGAATACCCGGACCACCGCTTCCGGATGCGCGCTCGCTGGGGGCAAGAGACCCGCGCTCGAGCGGTCGGCCGTCTGCCAATTGCCGCGGCCGTCGCCGATCCAGAAATACCGGGCCGCCGACGCGGCGATCGGCGCGAAGACGAGCAAAAGAAAGATGAGCAAGGGCTTTTTCAACGGGAGTGCTGCGGAATGTTCGTTACCATATAGGGCGCATGAGAGCGTGCGCCATGGGAGCCGTCGCGCCGGCTGACGAGGTGCGCCCAAAGCCACGGAGTCCGATTTGATGGCTACGGCGAAGCGAAAGACCTTGGTCACAAAGAAGAGCGCCGGCATCCTGGCCTACCGAATGAATACGCGCGGGCTCGAGGTGCTTCTGGCCCATCCTGGGGGGCCCTTCTGGCGGAACAAGGACGAGGGCGCCTGGTCGATTCCGAAAGGCGAGATAGATCCGAGCGAGGATCCGGAGCAGGCTGCGCGGCGGGAATTCGCCGAAGAGCTTGGTTCCGGTGCCACGATCCTAGAACTAACCCCTCTTGGAGAGATCCGGCAGCGGGGCGGGAAGCGCGTGATCGCTTTCGCAGGCGAGGGCGATTTCGATCCGACCACACTCGAGAGCAACACATTCGAGATCGAATGGCCGCCACGGAGCGGCCGCCGCCAATCATTTCCGGAAGTCGATCGCGCTCAGTGGTTCGATCCCGAAGCTGCGCGAGTGAAGCTGCTTTCCGCGCAAGTCGAATTTCTGAACCGCCTTTTACGATGTCAGGCGCAGATCACTTAAAGCGATCGCGGCCGATGACACCTTTCGAATAAAGGCGATTGCAACGCGTGGATCGGGATTCGGATCAGATGTCCAGGCCGTGCGGGTCCCCCCTGTATTCAAGCGCGCCTTTGCTTTCGATCGTTCGCCGGAGGTTGCCGCCAAACCGGTGCTTCGCGAATGAGCAAGCAGCGCGAAAAGCGGTCTCAAACTGCTACCGCCTCGAGTAGTAGTCGGGGCGCGAATGGTTTGGACAGGAATACCGCGCCGGCCGGCAGAGGAGCCAGCTGCCTTCCAGACATCACGATGATGTTCAGGTTCGGATGCCGCTGTCGCGCGAAATGAGCGAGCTCTGCGCCCGTCATGCTGCCGGCAAGGTTATTGTCCGTGACGAGCGCACGCAATTCGGTGCCCGTCGAAGCGAGAATGAGTTCCGCTGCTTCCGCGGTAGCGCACTCCACGACTTCGAAGCCTTCGTCTCTCAAGAGCGCCGACAACACTTCCCGCTGAAGCGCGTCATCCTCTACTAGTAGCATGACGTAATTGGACATGCCCGTAGTTCCAAAAGAATCCGTTGTGACCAATGCTTGTTAATGCGATCGGAAGGTTTTGGTTCACGCGGCGGGACAGGGTCGCCGGCATCACAGCCATAGTGACACGACCATTCCGACAATGCAGAAAGCCATCGCGATCGTCGCCGCCCAGCCAAGCCAATAGACGGGCCCCCGCACGACGAGCTCGCCCATCACTGATTTTCGCCGCACCAGAAGCATCATGATGGTCATGACGGGGGCGGCCAGGACGCCGTTGATGACGGCGCTCCAGTAGAGTGCCTTGATGGGGTCGATGCCTGTAAAGTTGATGAGTACGCCGAGGCCGACCGACAGCGCGAGCACGGAATAAAAGGCGATCGCTTCCTTCGGCTTGCGGGAGAGGCCGACGGGCCACTTGCGACCTTCTCCGATGGCATAGGCCGTCGATCCCGCCAGCACGGGAATTGCTAAAAGCCCCGTGCCTACGATGCCCAACGCGAAGATGAATTCTGCAAACGCGCCAGCAACCGGCTTCAGCGCCTCGGCGGCCTGCGCCGAGGACTCGATGCCAGTCTTGCCGGAGGCATGGAGAGTGGCAGCGGTCGTCATGATGATCGCGATCGCGATCACGTTGGAGACTCCCATGCCGACGAGCGTGTCGATCCTGATGCGCTTGGTTTCCTCGGCTTCCTTGTGAGGCTCGCGCTTGAGGGGCTTCTTGTCGGGGTCGATGCGCTGCTCCTCGGCCTCCTGCGACGATTGCCAGACGAAGAGGTACGGCGAGATGGTGGTACCGAGGATGGCGACCAGCGTCGTCAGAAACGCGCCCGTCCATTGGATCTTCGGGATCAGCAGGCCGATCAACGCCTCGCTCCACGGCACCTTCACGACGAACAGCGCGATAACATAGGCGAACAGGACCAGCGTGAGCCACTTCAGGATCGAGACGTAACGCTCATACTTGAAGAAGATCTGTGCGACGACCGAGACGGCGCCGAAGCCGACCACGTAGATGGGCGCGGGTCCGCCGATCAGAAGCTTGAGAGCATCACCCATCGCGCCCAGATCGGCGGCGACATTGATGGTGTTGGCGGCGAACAGCAGTATCACCAAGGACCAGACCACGAACGATAGTCCGGGATAGTTCCGGCAGGTCCGTGACCGGTGACGCGGCCGAGCCGCCCCGATATCTCCTGGATCGCTGCCATGAGCGGATACGTGACCAGCATCGTCCAGCCGATCCCGAAGCCAAGTTGGGCCCCGGCCTGGCTGTAAGTTCCGATTCCGGAGGGATCGTCATCCGACGCGCCCGTGATGAAACCCGGTCCCAGCCTCTGCAGGAAGCTGTCCTGATCGGCGTTCTCGATAGGCTTCCTTTGTGTGCGCTGCTTCTGGGGCACGACATCTCCTTCCGCACGATAGCCGATTCTGGCCGCGTGAAGTGACCGGGTGAAGTGTGCTGTTTGATACACAAGCCGTAGCGGTGAATAGCCGCCTTCATCGCGTTGTCAGGGACGCGGAAAGCTGCATTCATGCCGCATGATGCGGTGGCTTATCATTACGGGTCTGGCTCTCATCGTTCTTGCGGCGCCCGCCCGCGCGCAACAGGACAAAAAGACGGACGACCTGAAGCCATCGGATCCCGACACTGGGGAGAGCACCGTTGAGGAGAAGACCCTCGGTTTGCTGCCCAACCCGTTCGAGAAGAACGGTATCAAGTTCGCCGCAACGTATATCGGTGAAGTGCTCGGCAATCCCTCGGGCGGTGCCAAGCAAAGCGCGGTCTACGAAGACCGCATAAACCTGGCGGTCGACGCAGATCTGCAAAAGCTGTTCGGACAGAATGGCCTCGCATTTCACGCCAACGTCTTCCAGATAGACGGTGGCGGCTTGTCGCGCGGGGCCTTGTTCAACCTCCTCGACGTCAGCGGAATCGAGGCTCTTCCGACGACGCGGCTCTACGAAATCTGGCTCGAGAAGAAATGGAACGGCGACAAGATGGCGCTGCGAGCAGGGCAACTTGCCGCGGATTCGGAGTTCGCGACCTCCAAGTACACGGACGTGTTCACCAACGCGTCGCTGGGATGGCCGGGCATCTTCGCTCTCAACCTGCCGAGCGGGGGCCCGTCGCCCCCTTTGGCTACGATGGGAGCTCGCTTCCGTGCCGACGTAACGGACAACCTCACCCTGGTCGGCGCGGTCTTCGACGGCAATGCCGCCGGTCCCGGAACAAACGATCCGCAGCTTCGCGATCGCTACGGCGTCAACTTCCGGGTCAATGATCCTCCGTTGCTTCTGTCCGAAGCCCAGTTCCAGTGGAATTCAAAAAAGGGCGATCCGGGACTGGACGGGAAGCTCAAGCTCGGAGGATGGCGCCATCTCGGAAGCTTCGATGACGAGCGCTTCGACGTTAACGGCCTTTCGCTCGCGAGTCCTTCGAGCTCTGGAGTGTCTGCAAGTTTCGTCGGCGATTACGGCGTCTACGGCGTCTTCGAACAGAAGCTCTTCCGGGTGAAAGGCGACGACGATCGAGGAATAGGGTTGTTCGTCCGGGCTTCGTATTCGCCCCCGAACCGTAATCATGTCGACTTCTACGCCGACGGCGGCCTGGAGATGATTGGCCTCCAAGATGCGCGACCGCACGACAAGTTCGGCGTGGCCGTCGCTACGCGCACGTGTCGCCCCAGGCGCAGGCACTCGATCACGATTTCCAGTCCTTGTATGGACCAGCCTGGCCTGTGCGGACGTCAGAGGCGCTATTAACCGCGGTCTACCAATACGAAGTGCGAGGTGGCCTCACTCTGCAGCCGAACGTCCAGTACATCCGGCACCCGGGCGGCGGTGCGACGAATCCACTAGGCAACATGCCGGGGGTGCCGCTGAAGGATGCATTGGTTCTCGGGATGCGCACGGTCGTTAAATTTTAGGGCCGCGCGGCACCTCGCCTCGTCGGTGCTGGGAACGAAAATATCCGGACGGGAATTATGGCTATGGAGACGGAATTCCGGAGAGGGACAGTCACCAGCATGGCCATACGGCGTAACGCCCGTATGGCCTTGCATCCGTCTGAAAACAGCGAGCCTAGACATGTCCAGTCCGAGCGATGATCAGATCCGAACCCGAGCCCACCAGCTGTGGGAGCTTGCCGGCAAGCCCGAAGGCCGGGATGACGAATTCTGGCGCGAAGCCGAGCGCGAACTTAAGGACGGTGCGACGAACAACCCGGACGAAAAGTCCCAAACCTTTCTGGTGTTGCCCAATCGAGCGTTTTTTCGAGCGCAATACGCGGCCTTTGACCGACTTGTTCCTTACATCCAGCCTGCGAATTGCCTAAGCTCGGGAGTGCTCTCTTTCAAAGGCCGCGACGATGAGTTCTGACTGTTCGACCTGTGCTTTGAGGCGGTCAATCTCAGCTTAGAGTCTCCGGAAAGACATCTGCTCCAGCGGTGTTGCTTGCTTCCAGTTCCGCGATGAGAGTGCGGTTCTTTGCTAACTGGTCCCGGTGCCAATCGATTTCGGGGACCTCATTCATTAGCTTGCTCTCTCCGTGAGTTGCGGCAGGCTGGTTCAATGAAATGCATTCCGACACCAGTCTTCGGCAGCCTGGTTAGCCGCGTCCCACTCGCGCACGTGAAGGAGATCAGGCCGATCAATATTGAGCGCAAGCACGCGTATACAGTTCAGGGCCTGCTCACGCGCGGGGTTGATGCTGTGACGTGGGGAACCCAAGTCGCGCACTAATTCGTTGAGTAGCTTTGATGCGACCTTCTCTTCCGCGCAGCGCGCCTCGTCCAGTACAAGTTTAGCGTACCGAGACTCTACGTATTCGCTCATGGGCCAACCTCCGCTCCGAGCAAACCTAAGACTGTAGGCTAAGTTCCGTCGGGAACCGTAATAGGAGCGCCCCTTGAACGGGCGAGGGGAGGTTCCTGTGAGTTCCAGCCGCGTTCGCTGGATTTCGTTTCGCGGTGAACGATACTGCCTCATCGGGAGGCGCGGATGAGGTTGGAAAACCTGGAGGACAAAGGTCTGATAGCGCTTTATGAGAGCTTACGCAGGCAGGCCGCAGCTGCGAATAGGGCGGGCTTGCGCTCTCGCGTTGTCGGCCAAAATACCAAAAACTATGCCGCGAAACTGCAGGCTGAGATGCAGCGCCGCCGTCTTCAGTTCAAGCCCATCCAGTGGCAAACAGCTTAACGCCGCGAAGTGCCGACGCAACATTCCACTCGCGTCCCCGAGAGAAGCCTTGGCAAAGCGGCCCCGGCGGTTACATGCCATCCGATCTCGGCGCGGGCCGACAGAGAAAGTGGAGGAAGGGCGTCGGCTGTTCTAAGTCGCAATGATGTGCGCCGAGGACGATCTGCACCTCCTTTTCCGCAGCGCTTCTTGTGCGCGGCCAGAGCGCGCAAGGCGATCGTCACTTCTACGCTTCGCGGACGCGCTTCATTCCAGAGCCGCTGCTTGCGCTTTTGAGAGGTCTAGCTGGCTAACGTCCACCGAGAGTGTGGACCAGACGCAAATTGGGCCGGCCCGCGCATTATCATCGCGGCGCGCATGCTAGCAAACCAATTTGGCTCTACGGCACTCGAAACTGGACGCGCCGTTGTACTTTATCTGATTTGCCCTCGAAGTACACAGAAGCGCTTCGGTACGTCTGGGACGGCCTCGGCGCGACCGGAGGTCGGACGCGTGAAGCCAATCCTGAAAATGCTCATTTACGTTGCGGCCGGAGTTTATCTGCTGGTTGACGCTTTTTTCATGACATTCGCCAAGCCGATTGCCAATTGGATCGATAAGCATGTGCCGCTGCGGAGGTTGAGGAACTGGATCAGGTCGTTGCCGCCCTACCCATCCCTCGCTTTGTTTTCCGTACCGGTGATCATTCTCGAGCCGATTAAGCCCTTGGCAGCGTACCTGGCCGCCACCGGTCAGTTTCTGAGCGGAGCTCTGACGTTCATTGTAGGCGAACTGCTGAAGCTTGTGTTGGTGGAGAGGCTATTCAGTCTTACACGAGAAAAGCTGATGAGGATTCCCGTCTTCGCTTGGCTGTCTGGGTGGTACAGCCAGGCGATGGCTTGGCTAAAGGCGACGGAGGCGTGGCGCACATTATCTTCTCTTGCCAGAGCGGCGCGCGAGTACGTCAAAGGGCTAGGCGCGCGTGTCACGCATCGACTTCGGCGATATAGCTAGACGTGGAATTCCGGCGAGCTGCAATTTGCGTTCGGGAACTCGGACTAACTTCCAAGGTTTGCTTTTGGACCGACCTCGATACACGGTGACCTGCTCCCCTGAAACGCCCCCGGTTTTAAGTTAGGGTTCTGTTCTCCACCTGAGGAGACAGACGATGCGTAAAGGCAGGTTCACGGAAGAGCAGATCATCAAGGTTTTGAAGGAGCACGCTACCGGGATGTCGGCGAGCGATCTGTGCCGCAAGCACGGCATCAGCGACGCGACCTTCTACAAGTGGCGGTAGCGCTATGGCGGGATGGAGATCTCGGACGCCCGTAAGCTAAAGGCCCTGGAGGAGGAGAACCGCAAGCTCAAGAAGCTGCTGGCGGAGTCGATGCTGGACGCATCGACGCTGAAGGAGATGCTCGGAAAAAACTTCTGACGCCCGGCTTGCGGAGACGAGCTGTGACCTGGGCGATGGATGAGAAGGGCTACTCGCAGCGGCGGGCCTGCAGGCTGGTTGGCCTGCATCCGAAGACCTATCGCTATGCCTCGACACGGCCGGACGATGGTCCGTTGCGAGCCCGGCTGAAGGAATTGGCGTCGCAACGTCGTCGCTTCGGCTACCGTCGCCTGGGGCTGCTATTGGCTCGGCAAGGGATCCGGATCAATCGGAAGAAGCTGTACCGGCTCTACAAGGAGGAGCGGCTGACCGTGCGCAAGCGTGGTGGCCGCAAACGGGCACTGGGCACGAGGGCGCCGATGTCGATCCCGCAGGATCAGAACCTGCGCTGGTCGCTTGACTTCGTGATGGACACGCTCTCCAGCGGCCGGCGCTTCCGCGTCCTGACTCTGGTCGACGACTTTACCCGCGAATGTCTGGGCCTGGTCGTCGACACCTCACTCACCGCGTTGCGTGTAGTGCGTGAGCTTGATCAGATCATCGAAAGCCGGGGTTGTCCGCGCATGATCGTCAGCGACAACGGCACCGAGTTCACCTCGAATGCGATCCTGGCCTGGCAGGAGGAGCTCGGGATCGAATGGCATTACATCGCACCCGGCAAGCCGATGCAGAACGGCTTTGTCGAGAGCTTCAACGGCCGCCTGCGCGACGAGTGTCTCAACGAGCACCTGTTCGCCAATCTCAACGAGGCCCGCCAGATCATCGAAGAATGGAGGATCGACTACAACACCAACCGACCGCATACGAGCCTCAACGGGCTCACACCGACCGAGTTTGCAACCCGCCCCAACAGGGGCCAAATCCAGAACAGACTCTACTTATAAACGAGGGCAAATTGGGGAGCAGGTCAGGCCGGCGAGCGCCGCACGGCTGGGACCTTCAAACCCACAAAGCGCCACAGCTCAGAATGCTCGGCCCCGGACGTTTGGGCACTCGCGCAACGTTTACCACGCGCGCCTTACCAGGTACGGGCCAGGACTGTCAGAGATTAGGCTGCGGAACATTCCGGTCAGCTGCTGGTTCGCCCAAGTTCCCCGCGGCAATTCTAGCGCCCGTTTGTTCACCTAGGTTCTGTTCTGCGATGTCATCGTCCGATCCCATCACGACTGCTCACGATCGACGCCAACGAAGACTTTTGATCGCACTAGCTTTGGGATTCGTTGTTTTTGGCCTCGCTGCGGCCGCCCTCTTCTACCTCTTGCAGCCCGAGACCCTTCGGATTGCCGTTGGACCCGCAGGCAGCGACGACCATCAAGTGGTCCAAGCGATGGCCGAGGCTTTCGAGGAGGAAAGCAGGACGATCAAGCTCTCGCCGATCACGACTGACGGCGCGGTCGAATCTTTGGCCCTGCTGGGCGCTGGCAAAACCGACCTTGCAATCGGTCGCGGCGACCTTGGCATGCCGGCCGACGCGCAGACGCTCGCCGTCCTGCGCAAGAACTACGTCGTCCTGTGGTCGCCTACTGGGCGAACGGGTAGGGACTCCAAGAAGAAGGCCACCGGGAAAATCGAAGAGATCGCCGATTTGTCGGGTCACAAGGTTGCGATCATCGGGAAAACCGGAGCAAACCTCGCGCTCCTACGGACCATTCTCGTTGCCTCCGGCGTGGAGCCGGACAAGGTTACGACGGTCCAATTCGGGACTGGAGAAATCGAAAAGCTTGCGGAAGACGCTAGTCTCGACGCGTATCTCGCTGTCGGTCCTCTCGACAGCAAGATCACGGCCGATGCAATCGCCGCGACTTCGAGATCACGCGGAGCTCCGAAGTTTCTTCCGGTCGACACATCCGAGGCCATCGCCTTGAAGCACCCCCGCTACGAAGCAGAGGAAATCCCGGGCAGTGTCTTCAGTGCGAAACCGGCGTGGCCTGAGGACAAGGTCGACACCATCAGCGTCAACCATCTCATCCTAGCCAGAAAAGAACTGTCCGAAGCCAAGGCGGCGGCCTTCTATCGGCAGCTCTTCGCGGTCCGCGACACGATCAGGCAACGTGTCGCTGGAGCTTCGCATATCACAAAACCCGAAACGGACAAGGAGGCGGAACCCTCCGTTCACAGGGGCGCCGCAGCGGTGATCAATGGGACCGAGCGGACGTTTTTGGACAGGTACAGTGACTACTTCTGGTTCGCGTTGCTTCTTCTTTCCGGGATCGGTTCGGCCGCCGCTTGGCTGCGTCGCTATCTTAATCGAGACGAACGGGACGACCTCACCAGCCACCGGAACCGCATCGTCGCACTGGTCTCGGAGCTTCGCAATGCCGAGTCCGAACAGGACCTGCTGACATCGCAACGCGAAGTCGACGCGATCATTGGGGAAACGCTGAAATGTTACGATGATGGAGCGATTGAACAAGAGGACCTGGCCGCATTCGGCCTAGTCCTTGAACTGTTCGACCATGCGGTCGCTGAAAGGCGGGCGAGGGTGCAGAGCGGACCTACCGATCAACCCAGGGTTCCGGGCCCGACCCTTGCGTCGCGCCGGTAGGTCCCCCTGGATCGAAGCGCCCCAAAAGTCCCTGAACCGACCCCACCACCAGCTCGGCTTGTCGCTTAGCGTTCAGGCGCGATTGTATACTGTGCATCATTCTGGGGTCCGGCTTGATCTGTCGCACCGGTGCGACAGGCTGCCTCTCGGTCGCCACTGCATTGGCAGGGAGGACTGCGATGAGCTTGTTCTATTGATCGGATTCCTGAGTTCGAGTGCCTGTGCGGTTTTTGTGACCTTGGCGTCTTCCTGGCGAGCGAACGCAACGCAACAAACGCTAGGACTAGTCCAACTTAGGACGAGCGAATCAAAGCGCGCGAGTATCTAGTCATCGCGCCAGTGAACGGACTCGCTGGCACCCCTCTGGCCTCACCGTCGACGTGACCGCGGTGGGGCCTTTCTTTTGGGCGTACAGCCGACTTTTAATGGAATGACTTACATCGAGGCTCGCCCGATGCGCAGCAGCAGGTCGCCGGCGTCTGAAAGCCCGACGTGTTGCAGGGCGACCGGCACGACGACGATCGAGCCGAGGGCGGCGAGGATGAACGCGACGCCGCCGATCGTGAAGCCGAGCGAGATGGCATTGAGCTTGAGGAACCCCCGCTTGTCTTCCTCGCCGTGTACGATGTTGAGCGTGTCGAGGAGGGATTTCATCGCGGCGTTGGCGCTCCAGAGCGAGGTCGCAAGTCCGATCAGGAACGTAACTCCCAAGGTCTGCGAGCCTTTCGAAGTCACCCGGGCGAGCTGCTCCCGCGCGATGTCGATGGCGCCGCCGGGCAGGAATCCTGCAGCTTGATCGAGATGCTTCGCGATGGTCGTGGGGTCGGAGAAAAGACCGTACAGAGCGACGAGGGCCGCGATCGCGGGGAAGATGGCGAGGATGCTGTAATAGGTCATGCCGGCCGCGAGCGCGAGCACCCGATGCTTCGAAATGTTGTCGTAGACCCGCAGCAGGATGTCCTTCCAGCCGCGCACCGGAATCTCCGACGGCGTCGTCGCCTTGCGGCCTCGATCGCCGGCGCCGTCCGTTGCCACGGACACACGGTCGTCTGGCTCCGCTCCTTCGAACGGAACGGCATTATGGTGCTTGGATGGCGGGAATAGGTCATCGGCGGCGAGGGCAACGTCCAGCAGCGCAGCCACGGAAAGAACAGGCCATCCGCCATCCGACGACCGGACCAGCGGCTTCGGTTTTTTGTCTCTATCGACCATCGCCCTGAAAGGATGATTCCGGTCTCCGAAACAAGCCGCGGCAGTTGGGATCGTTCCTTCCGCGACCTCGCAGGAACGATCCCAACGCCGCCCGATTGTCGAATGCCGACGGCAAAGGCGGTGTCGGCGTTCTTGGAAGGGTGAGCCGTGTTCGAGAGTTCTTGTCGGCGGGTTCCAGAGGCGCGCCAGCGTTAGCGCGACGGGAACGCTCGACGCAGACACGGGATCGGTTCTCTCGTAGAGAAGGACGAGTTCGACGGCCATTCCGACACGCTGCACTGGACCATCCGCAAGATCGGTCGGCAAATACAGCGGTCTCGCGAATTGTCTGGAAGGCGAGGCGGCTGGCGCCGGCTGGCCGCGCATTTCATTGGCGATACACTCGCGCGACTCGCGTCGACTCCGCGCGCGCTCGTCGAAGAGCATCTGAAAATCCCGGGTGACATTGTCGCACGCCTCCCGGCAACCAAGGTGCCGGTAATCGTACGATAGCATTTGCCGCGATAATCACCGAGCAGGAGGTCGATATGCCAGCACTTGGCGCCCGTATGGAGGCGATGGAAGCGCGCTCCGTGGACGCCATTCCGGCCGGCAAGGAGTGGCAATACGAACCCAAGTGGGACGGCTTTCGCTGCCTGTTGGCCCGGGATGGGGATGCAGTATCCATGCGCTCGAAATCCGGCCAGGATCTCGCACGCTACTTTCCGGAAGTCGTCGCCGCGGCCCGCGATCTGCGTGCTCGTAAATTCTTGCTCGACGGCGAACTCGTCGTCCAAGTCGGCCGTCAGTTCACGTTCGACGATCTCCTGCAGCGCATCCACCCGGCGGCAAGCCGGGTGCGGAAGCTGTCACTTGAAAGGCCCGCTCTGTTTCTGGCATTCGACCTGCTGGAGCAAGGCCAGAAACATTTGGCGGAGCAGCCTTTATCCCGTCGGCGTCCCCAGTTGGAGAAGCTTGCCGGCCGCGCCTTCACGGGCGCCTCGTTGTTCCGATTGTCGCCGGCCAGCACGGAGATCGCGGATGCCGAGCGGTGGCTTCGATCGGCCGGCGGCGGAAGCGACGGCGTGATAGCGAAGCGCTTGGATCTTCCGTACCAGGCCGGCAGTCGCGAGGGCATGCAGAAGATCAAGCAATATCGAAGCGCCGATTGCGTCGTCGGCGGCTTTCGCTATGGCGAGAAGCCGCAAGCCGGCCGCAACGTCGCCGGCTCCTTGCTGCTGGGACTATACGGTGCGGACGGTCTGCTGCATCACGTCGGGTTTTCATCGGCCATCAAGGCCAAGGAAAAGCGGGCGCTGACCGAAAAACTCGAGGCGATCGCGGCTTCGAAAAGCTTTACGGGAAACGCGCCCGGCGGCCCGAGCCGATGGTCGACGAAACGATCGTCCGAATGGCAAGCCGTGAAGCCGAAATTCGTCGTCGAAGTGTCGTACGATCATTTCACCGATGGCCGCTTTCGGCACGGCACGACCATTCTCAGGTGGAGGCCGGACAAGAAGCCGTCTCAATGCACGATGGATCAAGTGAAACAAAAAGTCGCGCGTGAACTCCTGAATGCCATTTCGCCGGCTTAGCCTGCCCGGTTCTTGGCCTGTTTCGCCAGCTCGCTTTCGCAACCGAAGACCGACCGTCCGCCCAGCGCGGGTGATGCCGCGCGTTCCGTTGCGACGAACGCATCCAGCGACGGTCCTGCGACCAGTCCTTCCAGTCGTCGCGCCTGGTCGTCGAGGCGTTTCAGCGCCTGCATCTCCTCGTCGCGTCCGAGCTTCGCCTTATGGACCGCCGACTTCATCACGCGGATGGTTTCATCGTACACCTTGATCGGGACGGGGAAGGGATGACGGTCCTTGCCGCCATGCGCCAGCGAGAAGCGGGCAGGATCCTGGAAGCGATAGGGCGCGCCGTGCACGATCTCGGCGACGATGGCGAGCGACTCGACCGTGCGCGCCCCGACCCCCGGCGTCAGAAGCAGTTCGGAGAAGTCCGAAGGGCCTCGTTCCGCGGCGGCCGCGAGCCTAGCGTGCAGACGCCGGGCGAAGACGTCGCCTGAGCGGACGTTGTGGTGCGTTGGCATGATGAGGTGAGGAAGCGTCGCCTGCAGTGGCTCTTCGCCCGACAAAGACCGAAGTTCGGAAACAATGCCGTCGGGGCCGCGATCCGCAAGTAGTTGCAATTGGGCCGAGCGCGAGGCCACGGCGCGCTTGTCGGTGAGATTGACGATCTCGCCTTGGGAGGGGCCGTCGATGGCGCTGTGCGGCTGGTCGACGAAGCTCGTCAGGTCCTCGGAATGCCAATGATAGCGACGAGCGCGCTTGCTGCCGCCGTTCATGCCCTGCTGCACGACCGTCCATTTGCCGTCGTCGGTGACGATGAACCCGTGCAGGTATAGGTCGAAGCCGTCCTGGACTGCGGCGCTGTCCACCTTTGCCACCAGCCGGCTGGCGCGTGTCAGGCCATCGCCGTCGAAACCGATCCTTTCGCCAAGGCGGCGCAGTTCGTTCGGCGTTTTCCGCGAATGCTGGCCGCGGCCGCCGCAGACATGGATGCCGAGCTCGCCGGACAGGGGGCCGAGCCCTCGCTTGATCGCGCCGATCACGCTCGTCGTGATGCCGGACGAGTGCCAGTCCATGCCCATGACGGCGCCGAAGGACTGGAACCAAAACGGGTGGGACAGGCGACGCAAAAACTCGTCGCGGCCGTAGTGGTGCGCGATTGCCTGCGCGATGACCGCGCCCAGCGACGACATGCGCGTCGCGAGCCACGGCGGCACGCGGCCACCATGGAGTGGAAGGATTGCCGTGCCGGAGCGGCTTGCCATCGAATCGAGAACCCTGGTTGCGGCCAGTATAGCAGTCCGAGCACCCCCTCCATTGCCGCTCAAAGGTTCCCGATCGCGCTACTTGGGAACCGAAGGACCCGGCCGGGCTTCTAACCCGCATGGACGCGAAAGCCAGAAAGACGAGAGAACCACCGTCCAATGCGCGTGATGGCTTCGTCCGTGTCAGAGGGGCGCGGGAGCACAATCTCAAGGACGTCTCGCTCGACATTCCCCGCAACGAACTCGTCGTTTTTACCGGGGTCTCCGGATCCGGCAAGTCCTCGCTGGCGTTCGGCACGTTGTACGCGGAGGCGCAGCGGCGGTATCTCGAATCCGTGTCGCCATACGCGCGCCGGCTGTTCCACCAGATGCAGGTGCCCGACGTCGACGTCGTCGAAGGACTGCCGCCGGCCGTCGCCCTGCAGCAGCAACGCGGATCGCCGACGACCAGGTCGTCGGTGGGGAGCGTCACCACGCTGTCGAATCTGATGCGGATGCTCTACTCGCGCGCCGGCGACTATCCGCGCGGCCAGTCGTTGCTTTACGCGGAATCCTTCTCGCCCAACACGCCGGAAGGCGCCTGTCCCAATTGTCACGGCATCGGGCGGGTCCATCGGGTCGACGAGCGGAGCCTGGTGCCCGACGATACATTGACCATCCGAGAGCGGGCGGTCGCGGCGTGGCCGACGGCCTGGCAGGGCCAGAACCTCAGGGACATCCTGGTGACGCTGGGATACGACGTCGACAAGCCGTGGCGCGAGCTGCCGAAGAAGGATCGCGACTGGATCCTTTTCACCGACGAGCAGCCGACCGTTCCGGTTTATGCCGGATACGCTCCCGGCGAAACACGTAGGGCCCTGAAGAGAAAGGAGGAGCCGAGCTACATGGGCACCTTCACGGGAGCCCGGAAGTACGTTCTCCAAACGTATGCCACGACGCAGAGCGCGATGATGAAGCGGCGAGTGGCGCAGTTCTTGTCGAGCGACGACTGCGCGGTCTGCAAGGGCAAGCGGCTCAAGCCGGAAGCGCTTTCCGTCAAGTTCGCCGGACTGGATATCGCTGAGATGTCGCGCTTGCCGCTGAAGAAGCTGGACGCGCTCGTCAAGCCCTATATCGAGCGAGCCGAGCAGGACGAGGCTCATCCCGAGAAGGCGCTCGTCGTGCAAAGGATCGTCGAAGACCTCGCGGGACGACTTGAGGTCCTGCTCGATCTCGGCCTGGGCTACCTCACGCTTGAGCGAAGCACTCCGACTTTGTCTCCGGGCGAACTGCAGCGGCTGCGGCTTGCGACGCAGGTCCGATCGAACCTGTTCGGCGTCGTCTACGTGTTGGACGAGCCGTCGGCCGGCTTGCATCCGGCGGACACGGAAGCGTTGCTGCGAGCGCTGGAGCGTCTGAAGGCCGCGGGCAACTCACTCTTCGTCGTCGAACATGAGCTCGACGTAGTGCGCAAGGCGGACTGGATCGTCGATGTCGGACCCGCCGCGGGAGCGCAGGGCGGCGAGATACTCTACAGCGGACGGCTCGCGGGCTTGGCTGAAGTGGAGGCATCGCAGACGCGACGCTTTCTGTTCGGCGACATCGCGGAGCCGACGCGAAAGGTTCGCCAGCCGACCGGCTGGCTGACGCTGCGGGGAGTGACGCGGAACAACCTCCACGATCTGGATGGCGACCTTCCCCTCGGCGTGCTCACCTGCGTGACCGGCGTCTCGGGCTCGGGCAAATCCAGTCTGGTCAGCCAGTTTCTCGTCGAGGCCGTCGCTGAGCGGCTCGGCCAGCGCCGGGAGGCGGATCCGGACGAAGGCGAACTGGAGAAGACGGTGCGGACGCTGGGTGGCGAGATCGTCGCTGGCCTTGATCGGGTCAAGCGGCTCGTCGTCGTCGACCAAAAGCCGATCGGACGGACGCCGCGGTCCAATCTAGCGACCTACACCGGACTGCTCGATCACGTGCGCAAGCTCTTCGCCGCGACGAAGCAGGCGCGCGCCAGGCGATACGACGCCGGCAGGTTCTCGTTCAACGTGGCCAAGGGCCGCTGCGAGACTTGCGAGGGCGAAGGCTTCGTTTGCGTCGAGCTGCTTTTCCTTCCCAGCGTCTATACGCCATGCCCGACCTGCAAGGGCGCCCGCTACAACGCGAAGACGCTGGAAATCAAGATCCGGGACAAGTCGATCGCGGACGTGCTGGCGATGACGGTCGATGCCGCCTTCGAGTTCTTCGAAGGCGATGACGCGCTTTCCCGGTCGCTGGGCGTGCTGCGCGAGGTCGGGCTGGGCTACATCAGGCTCGGGCAGTCGGCGACCGAGCTCTCCGGCGGGGAGGCGCAGCGCGTCAAGCTCGCCACCGAGCTCCAGCGGGCTCAGCGCGGTGGGACGCTCTACGTTCTCGACGAACCGACGACTGGCCTCCATCCGTCCGACGTCCGGAAGCTGACCAGCCAGCTTCAGGGCCTTGTCGATGCCGGCGACACCGTCATCCTTGTCGAGCACGACATGTCGGTCGCCGCGAACAGCGATTGGATCGTCGATGTGGGCCCCGGAGCAGGCGACGAAGGTGGCCGCATCGTGGCGTCAGGGCCGCCGAGGCAGGTTGCCGCATCCGGAAGTCCGACCGCGACGTATCTGGCGAAGGCACTCTAACTTCAGCGGAGATCGCGATGAAGTTGATCGGCCTCGAAGAACATTTCGTCACCGAAAGACGTCCTAAAGGCCGGCGTGTTCGATCGGCATCCGGACCTCAGGTGGTCACCGGACATTGGGGAGAGGTGGTGCTGTTCTATCTGGAGCGCCTCGAAGCAATGGCCCGGGTCGCGGAGCTGAAAAGGCTGGTGACCGAATACTTCCGGCACAACATTTCGGTGACCCCGAGCGGCATGCGGAGCCAACGCTATCTCCCTTGGGCCGTCGAGGTCCTCGGCGTCGAGCGCATCATGTCTCGACGGACTATCCCTACAGATTCGCGCCGGATGGCGGAGCGCGACGCTTCGTCGAACAAGCCGAACTCGTGGCCGGCGACAAGGTGGCCGTCGCCCGCGGAAATTGGGAGCGGGTGGTCGGCGACATCAGGCGATGATGACGGCGCGAGGTCATTACATTCGCGTCTTGCTCGCAAGCACCCCCTAGTCACAGAAACGATCGATCTGGGACACGCTCTCGCGTGCCACCATGGAACCGGTCGCCGTCGCACGCTTTAGCTCGTTGGGCACCACGACCAAGGCCATCCGATGTTTCAAGGATTCATATTCGATGTGGAGGGAACGCTCGTCGACAGCGTGCCGCAGAATCTCCGCAGCCTGCAGGACGCGCTCGAGAGATCAGGATATCGCGTCCCGATTCAGACGCTTCAGCTCTATTCGGGGCTCGACGGCGCCCAGACATTGCAGCTTGCGGTTCCCGAGGCATCTCCGGATGAGCGCCGAGCGATTCTGAAGGACCTGGGCTCGATCTATGAACGCGACTATCTGCCCAGCGTGAGGCCGTTCGAAGGCGTCCTTGATGTCTTCAGGATCCTGACCGAGCAGGGCGGCCGCGTCGCGCTCGCCACCGACTGCAAAGGTCCCGCTTTCAAGCGCTACATGGCGCTCCTGAATGCCGACGACTTCGTCGCCGCGACCGCTTGCGGTGACGACGTGGAGTACGGGAAGCCCGACCCGCGCCTGGTCGGGATGGCGTTGCGTAAGCTCGGCATTCAGGGCCCGCAGGCAGTCGTGGTCGGAGATACGCCGTACGACGCCGAAGCCGGGCTTGAGGCCGGGACGAAAGTCGCCGCGGTTCTGACCGGAGGGTTCGCCGAGAAGGTGCTCAGCGAAGCGGGCTGCTTCGCCGTGGCGCGCGATCTGAAAGCGCTCGTGCCTAGCCTGCTTTTCGGCGAAAGCGGCCCGCAATTGCGCCAATCGGATTGGGTGCGCAGCGCCTAGCATCCGAGGTATCCCGGTCCTCGCCGTTGATACGTCGCAGGACTCGCGAGCCCGTCGCATGGGTTCTGCCGGCCGCCGACGCGGGCGAACGGCATCCGTGCCCGCAGTCATCATGCGGCGCGCTGGTTCACGCTCTTGATGGCTATGTCGTTGAGCTTCTTGTCCGTCGCCTTTTCCTCGTCCAGATTTTCCTGGAGGACGGACGCGCAGTCGTCGCGGCCGAGCTTTTTGGCCCATGCGATCAGCGAGCCGTAGCGCGTGATCTCG
The DNA here is from genome assembly GCA_963696255.1 of uncultured Alphaproteobacteria bacterium. Classification (GTDB taxonomy): domain Bacteria; phylum Pseudomonadota; class Alphaproteobacteria; order Rhizobiales; family Xanthobacteraceae; genus Bradyrhizobium. Next base: position 1,680,226 of record CAVOJN010000006.1, on the reverse strand, counting down.
TAGTGCTCGACGGCCTGCGCGGCCGCGATGAGGGCCGCATCGAGGACCGTCTTGTCGTCGACGTCGCCGGCCACGTCGCTCGCTTCCTCGAGGATGCCGTCGATGGCGGGGCAGTCCACTCCCTTGGCTTCGACGCCGTGCATCTTGAACACCTTCTCCAGCCGGGTGATCTGGTTCTTGGTCTCCGCGAGATGGGTCTCGAAGCCGTTCTTCAAGGATCGGTCGCTCGCCTTCTCGATCATGTCCGGCAGGTTCTTCGCGATCTGCTGTTCGGCGTAGTAGATGTCCCGCAGGGTATGCACGAAGAGGTCGTTCAGCGTCCTTATGTCTTTGGTGAAGAAGCCCATGAATGTCTCCCATTATTGAATGGCCGCACGGCAAACGAAGACGAATAGGAAGCGTTCCTAAACGGCCATCGACGGTTACGCGGGCCATGCAGCCAACAGCGTTTCCGTCGTCACGCACTCGACCTGCTCGCCGAACCTATTCAGGTAGACCGCCATCATGGCGTCGTGTGTCTCGTCCGCGGAACTGCACAGGGCGTCGGTGACGAGAATGACCCGGAAGCCCCAGTCGATCGCGCCGAGCGCGGTGGCGAGCACGCAGACGTCGGTCTCGCCGCCCGTGACGACGATCGTGTCGATCGACTTCGCGCGCATGCGGAGATGCAGGTCGGATCCCGTCCATGGCGAGTAGTCTCTCACGGCCATTTGTTAGGAATGCCGCGACGGGTCTGCTGTTTGGATTTACCCTTTTTGTTTTTCTTCTGCGCTTTTTCCATCGGAGCTTTTGGAGCGTTCTTCGAAGCGATCAGCGCCCTTAGCTAGATCGTGCCCCATGTTGCTCTCGTTCTTCGCTTCTTCCTTCGCAGTTGCTTCGCGCAAGCCTTCAGCGGCCCGCTTCCCCGCCTTTGATGATTTTCGTTGGTCATCCATTTGTGGCTCCTTCCTGATAGAGACGCTTCTCTAAAATTTCTTGTGTATCCCATCTCGGCCGTACCAATGCACCAATCAGATCGCTTGGACATTGTTCCCAGACCCCTTAAGGCTCTCAGTCGAGCCGACCGGTCCGTGTCCGCTAAGCAGCAGATAGTGTTGCAAAACTCAGGCTGTCCCGAGGCAGACCTCGATTTGAGCTTTTGGCGAGCTCGACGCCGCGATCGCATGACGATCACTTCGTCGCCGCCATAGCACCAACGTGGCAATCAGATGGCTCGGACGATCGCAAGCAGCAGATCATGCCCGAGCTATCTCACCCTACTCGTTAACGATGATGGGCGCGGATTGACACCGGCCCAAGTACAGCAAGGTGGCGACATCGAAAAGGCTGCGGTACGAAAGCAAACGTTGAAGTCATTGAGGTCCGGCATCTGGACGACCTTCGACGGAGATTGCCGGATTAGTCGAAGCCGATCCCGGGCCCGCTCGTGATGCACCCGAGCGGGACCTAGTTTGCGGTTCTCTTACCAATAGCCAAACGGACGATAGTATCGCGGTCCATAGTAGATCGGCCTGGCATAGTAGGCGTAGGGACCGCCACCGTAATATCCGTACGGTCCGGGTCCGTAGTAGCCACCGTAATAGTAAGGCGCGGTCGCGGCGGCCGCGCCAAAGGCTAGAGCGCCAGCAGCAAGCCCGAAACCAATACCCGGTGCCCAGCCTCCGTGCCAACCACCACCATGCCAACCGCCGCCCCAACGGGCCTCAGCCGGCGCCACGGTTGCGGTCGACAGCGCGGCGACCGCTGCGGCTGCAAAAGCAAGTTTACGCATCGTCATTACTCCTGTTCGAGATGGAGCAGTAATGCGATGACTGCCAGCGCGTTCCTAAAGCGCGTCGAGGGCCGCGGCAGCTCCGGACGTTTCGGAGATGATTTAACTGACGCCTCTGTCCTACCGCGGCACTTCTGCCTTCCTACGGGCGGGGGCGATCGCTCCAGCACCGTCGTCGGCTGCGAAGACCCCGCTGGTGCGCTGTGGTTGGCCTCGCTTGGAACAAGCAAGGCGATCAGAATTTATCCGCAATCGATAGGAGAGGTACGAGTGCCTAGTTCCCATTCGGAAGTGCACAAACTGCGTAGACAAGTCTCCACGTTGTCCGAGTTCGGCAAGCGGGCTTTGCGCAGCGATGACATCGATGGCCTTTTACAGGAGGCAACCAAACTTGTCTCAGATGCCATTGAAATAGACCTAGTGAAGGTACTCGAGCTGCTCCCGGACGGCCAGAATTTGCTGGTGCGCGCCGGAGTGAACTGGCACCGCGGAGTGGTAGGACACGCCCAAATTCCCGCACATGAGGGCTCGTCGGCCGGCTACGCTTTGCGCACAAACCAGCCAGTAATAACCGACGACACTGAAAGGGAGCTTCGGTTTGAAATTCCAAAGCTTCTGATCGACCATGGGGTCAGAAGCACCGTCAACGTTGTCATTCGCGGCGAGGCGGACCCGTTTGGTGTGCTGGAGGTCGACTCGCGGCAGCTACGGAAATTCGAGCAGGACGATATCGATTTTCTTCAGAACTACGCCAACCTGTTGGCTTCTGCTATCGACCGGGTGAGAACCCAGCAAGAGCTGGAGGCGCGGGCACTCAGGCAGGAAGTGCTCGGGCATGAGCTTCAGCACCGCATCAATAACATGCTGGCGACAATTCGCGCGATCGCGCTGAGGACGCTCGCTAAGAGTCCGAGCCTGGACGAGTTCGCAAAATCATTTGACGACAGATTGGCTGCAATTGCGCGTACTCATGCTCTGTTAAGCCAGGCCCGTACGAGTGCGATCGATATCCGCGAGGTTCTTTCGCAGGAGCTCTCAGCGCACGGCGCTGTCGAGGGCGAGAATCTCAGGCAGCATGGGCCCGAGGTTTTGATCCCGCCAAAACAGGCGGAAGTATTGTCGATGGCAATACACGAGCTCGCCACAAACGCCGTTAAGCACGGCGCGTTATCCACGAAGAACGGTCACGGTCATATTGAGATATCATGGGACTCTCATGATCGCGGCACTGAAAAGGAGCTCCGGGTCCGTTGGCGGGAGCGGGGGAACCCAATTGCGCAGGCGCCGGCGCGGCGTGGATTTGGTTCGGAGTTTCTCGATAAATCGGTAGCCCATATGTTGCACGGGCGATTCGAGCGGACGTTCCGTTCCGACGGAATTGAATGCACCCTATCTCTCCCGCTGGGCGCAGAACAATGACTGAGCCGGTGCGCGCGGAGGGCCGCCCGCTCTCTGGGATGAGGCTACTCGTTGTAGAAGACGAAACGCTCATCGCCATGGAAGTCGAGAGATGATCGCCGCGTTGGGAGCGGAGGTTGTCCGCTCATTCAGCCGCGTAACGGATGCGCCAGGGCGCTCGAACGAGAGACCATTCTGATCTGTCGGCGACCACGGCTTTGCAGGTCGCCGGCAGGTATGAAGGCTCCGCTTTTTCTCCGGAGGCGGATCGTTTGGCTCATGATCAACAGGGCGATCATGACGGGTATCAAGGTTGTCGACCCAAGCTGGAGAGCAAGCGGCCCCGGCGAAGCTCAGCACACCGGGACCGCCACGTGGCCCTCGGCTGGGCATTCGGGGCAGGATGCACCGAGGGCGCGGATTCGACGCGTTTCGCTCCGGTTGGTTCCTATGAAACCGCAGAGCCGCGCGGGTTCTGTCGCCTCTGTGTCCTGACTTGAAATTCCGATTGGGAACCTGTGTGTCTTTTGGTACGTATATGCCGCCTCTTGAGGGTGAGCCATGAGCGATGGACTAAACGCGGGCGATTCCGGCCAACGACGCCAGACTCCGCCCCATACTAAGTGTGAGCGTTGCGGAGGGATGAACGTACCGCAAACGATCCTCGATGCTCGTGAGGGCAAAAGCTATCGCCTCATGCGATGCTTCAGTTGCGAGAAGCTAAGCTGGTCCGAACAGTAGGCGGCTCCCTCTTCTCCTCGCTCAGAGCGCCGCTTGGCTTTGCGGAGAACGGTCTCTCCGCGAGTGTAAAACCAAAAGGCCGCCGATCATTCGCGACCGGCGGCCCCCCGGGTTCAATTGATCCGGCCGCCTGAGACGGGCAGCTATCCTGGAAAACCTTCACTTCATAGCTACCGCACACTTCGGGACCGCTTCGTGTTCGATCGGGAGAAACCGGGACGGGGCCGTTGCTTGCCCAACTCATTCCGGCGATCGAAGTCCCGGTGACGTCAGCCAATCGGTCATGTGTGAGCCGGTTTCGGCCTAGCCTGATTTTTAGGGGTCACGAGACCAAGCTCTTTGCGCACAACCGTGGCGGAATTACCAACCTTGCCGATGATACGCATCAGTTCGCCATTGCTGACGCCAAGCTTGTGCGTCCAGTAGTCCGGCTCCCAGGCGCCCATCAGACTGATACGGTTAGGTTCTGGCAATTCCCTCATGTCGGCGCTCGCAATTCGCCCCGGAGCCAGCCCGCTATTTCCCCAGATTTCATCGGATCGACGAGCTCGACGCGCTGGCGGATATGATCGCAGGCAGGGCCTTCGAATGTTCGGATGTCCAATCGTGATGGGCCACGGGTCATCTGTGCCAGCATCATCATAGTAGTTGGCATTTCGGACAGAGTGGTCTGCAAAACGCGATCATGACGTGGTCCCTCACATCAGGCGGGAGCAAAATACTCGCTGTCACCGGTAAATACCTCTACGGGCCGGTGATAGCAGCAGCTTGGGCCTTCCGACGTTCTATCGCTGTTCTGTTTTGCTCACTTTCCGGATCAGGATGCCAAACCTTCGGCACCTCGGAAGACTGAAGGAGGTCCAGCGATTTGGCGTATTGTTCGCGCGACCGTCGAACCATTTCAACCGTGAGATCGGTTCCGGCGCTTACGCGCTTCAGATGCGCGCTTACGCGCTCCAGATGCGCAGCGATACGAAGTTCAAGCCAGTGCCGACGAGGATCATCTGGCATGGGCCTTTCTCCCATTGCCTGCCGGTTTCACACCGGTGGTCGAAAGCCCGGCGACGCCAGCCACTCGGTCATGTGTGAGCCGGTTTCGGCTCGCCGGGCTTTGCGGACGGGTTGGTCGCGCTCGGCGCCAAGTGGGAGGAGCTTAGCTTCCTCGGTAGGCGTTTTGCTTCTTCGGCAAGGCCGCTTCAAGCGATTCGGTTTGTCGGAAACGGCGACGTTTCATGACACAACCTCGTGCTTACGGATCCTACACGTAGGGTTCGGTCGCTTATGCTATTACGCCGCCAACGCTCTGAGGTTCCTAGCTGACACAACAGCCTCCGGAACCGCCCGGACTGTGTTAAATTTTGGACAGACCACCCGACTGTGCGCGTGCGATATGGCTGCATCCTAGCCCGGCAGGTCGTTGGCGATAGCTCGCGCCAACGGCCTTTTTCATCAGGCGAACAGATCCGCTGTGACCGCAGTTCAGGCTTGGAAGCTACGGGTGTTCCTGCTGGTTCTCGGGGTGCAGGACGGCTTTCTGAGCTTGCATTTCTTCGACCAGGGCAGCGCCTCGGTCAATCTCGCGACTAGACATCGCGGCTATCAGGCGAACAGGTCCGCGCCGGCCGGCAATCGGCCCTAGTTGACTCTGCCGGTTCCTGCGCCAAGATCGGGAAAATAAGACAAACGGGGCGCGGTATGAAAGACTACCTGGCGCAAGCAGAGAAGCTCCGCAAAGAGGCCGCTGAATGCGCGTTGATCCGGGATCTTGCGACCGATCGAAAGAAGCGAGAGGTTTTTGACCGGCTTGCCAACCACCTCACCGTGCTGGCGGATCAGGTCGAGAAGGCCATCCTCGAACGGAAGTCAGAAACGGGAAAGTAAGGCCGCCCGGACAAAGCACCCGGCATTGCTACGCGAACAGATCCACGCCTTCGGCGCTCAGTTCGCCCCGGCAGTTTGCTTGATCAAGAGCAGTTGCGATCGTCGCGCCTCGGCGGCCGTGATTAGAGAGAGCGCAATCCCAACCAACAAAATTCCGAGCGAAGAGCCGATCGGGGCGGTGATGAAGAACGCATAGGCCGCATAGGTTTCCCATTCGCGGGCAAGCCTGCTGGAGCCCGATAGTCACCCCGACGAAGCCTCCCACGGCGGCGAAAAAGATTATAGCTATGATGTATCCGATGGCCGATACACGGCCATTCGGCGCAGCACGTTCACGGTGCCGAAAAAAGAAAATGAAGGCAGCCATGATTGCGAGGAGGGGCGAGACAAGCCCAAGCGCCATGAGCGGCAGAAAAAGCTTATCCATGACATTCCCTTAGAACAGCCAAGCCCAAACGATGTAGGTTTAGAAGCCGCACGGTCCACGCCCGCGGCTTCACGCAAACAGATCGGCGCCGACCTGGGTGAACCGCAGGTAGGTGCCGCTCTCGTGCATCACCAGCCAGCCCTTCTCGATCGCGCGATCGAGGCCGGCCTTGTATTCCGCCGGCGTGCCTTTCAGCTGGAACAGGAATAGGCCGTTGATGCGTTCGACCAGAAGCCGGCCGTCCATATAGTGCTCGAGACCCGAGGCGATCTCGACGATCTTGCGGGCCGCGACGTCGGGATCAGAGAACGGTCGGGTTTCGAACGTGCTTCATGCGGGCTTATCGATCCTGTCTTGCTCGGCGCGCGCCAGCACGCGGGCCTTGCGCAGCGCCGTCGCCTTCGTCAGCTGATCGGGTCTCGGTTCGGCGAGGGGGGCGGGGCTGGACGTATATGTTCATCGTGCTTCCATATGGACTGAATAAACGTGGCTCGCTAAGGATCGGCAGGCCGTTGGCGGTGGCTCTCGCCAACGGCCTTTTTACATCTTCGGGCACGGGGTGGAAACAGGAAGGCTCAGGCCATCAAGATGCGCGTAACATCCTCGCCGGTCTCAGGATCAAACGACATAACCGCCGCGCTTCAGACATCCAAACGGGTAGAGATTTAGGTTATCATCTATAAGGACGGAACGAGGATGATACTTCGATCGCAAGAACTTCAACACGATCGGTTTTTGTGATTCAATCCGTTGGAAACCGCGACGCTGCATGACACCACCTCGTAGATATGGGTCATAACCGTTGGGTTTTTTGCAGTGCAAGATTAAATCGTGTCGCGCCCGACTGCCCTTAACAAGGGTTAATTTCAAAACACTCCGGCCGGACGTCAGCGCAAAACATCAATCCCTTGGGGCGAGGAACGGGCGCGAGCCACACCCCTATCGGAGATGGGCGCTGCGGCCTATTTCTTTGAGAACGCCGAGCGGCCCCGGCCCATCTCAAACACCGGGACCGCCGGGTGGCACGGGCCTGGGCCGGCCCAAGGGCGCGCGCAGCCTTGACTCGTGTTAGACTCTGTTGGTTCCTACATACCCATAAGGCTTTAGACCAATTATTGGTCTAGTACAGGGCTCTCTCCAACTTGCGGCCCGAGAGCCCAGCTCGCCACTGAGAGGGAGACAGTTGGGACGCCGGGGAGCCTCAGCGGCCTCCATAATTCGTCGATCCTTCCAATACTAAAAGGCAGGAGAAGTAACGAGCTCCTGAGCTAGAGAGACATCGAGGAGCTTGGGGAATTTACCCTCTAGGTCCAATGATGGGACCGATCGCACCGATGGCCTTGGACCTCAATAGGCCTCCCCGGGTTGATGTACAGGCTGGCGGGTCGGAGAAAAAATCAAATGATTGAAGCAAACCTTCCGCGGCACATCATCGAAGCCGTCGAAAAGCGATGGGCACGAAAGCTGCAGGCTCAGGTCGACCAATGGAAATCTTCCCGGCCAACCGACCGCAGCTCTACGGAAGGAAGTATACCCGTGGTGCACCGGCGCAAGTTACGCCGCTCCTCACGGTCATTTCCCCCGACTAGCTCGGTACGATAGGCTAGATCGGCGACCGCGTGCGCGTGGAGCATTGCGCCGGCTAGCCCCGGAGCGACATTCATCGGAGCGCCCAAATGGTCCCGTGTTGATCAAACTTGAGCAGCAGCGCAGTCACAAGTACTGCCAGTCCGCCGATGATTACGAACAGGAACATGCGATCCATAGCCCGTTAAGATCGGGAAGCGACCTCCGTTCCGGGGAACCAAGCCGGATCATTTGCATTTTTAGAAGGGTCAAAATGTTGGCGTGTATCGATAACAGGACCAGGTCAAAGGATCTAATTTCCGACAGGCTGGAGAGGGAAATGGATCACATGAAACACCTCGGAGAATTTCTGGATAATGCCGTGAAGTTTGAGCGCATGGCCGAGGAGGCGACCGATCCCGTGCTCAAAGGAGCCATGGAGGAGCAGGCGCGAGCTTACAGGAGGATGGCGGCGAAACGAGCTGAACAGTTGGGCATGCCTGCTCCTAGTTCTCCAGGAAACTAGGCTGCAGCCAAGTCCGCAAGAGCAGACACTCACTTGGGAGTCTGCAAGCCGGGCGAACTCGCCCAATCATCCAGATGAAACGCCGAGGCGGCCTGACGCACTATTTTAAGGAAATCGTCTTTCTAAGGAGGGAGGGGCGTCGTTTTCCCGGCCCGGTGGATCCGTTCCTGGCTTTCGTTCGAGGATGGCCATCTCGACCTGATCCGCCAGCACAGTGAGGTGGTTGGCGACCCGGTCAAACACGTCTCGCTTCTTTGGGTCACCCGCGCCCCCTTTTTTCCCAATCTTGGCGCGGGAACTGGCAGAGTCAAGTAAACAGGGCAGCCGCCAAATCAATTCCGGTAACGCTGTTCAGGCCCAGAGCAAGCGCTAGTTGTTGAATCCTGCCGCAGCGCAGCGAGGGGCGGCTGAACGTACTTTTTCATCGCAGGCTCTATGGAAGGCGGGATTGGGTTCAAGGAGTCAAAAGAACGGACCTAATACTGCTTTACAGCATTCCCGAGCACAATCCACGCCGCCGCGGCGAGCAGCCCGAAACTGCCTAGCACGAGGAATGCCGGCGCAAATCCGATCCATTGCGCAATCCAGCCGCCGAGCGCCGGGCTGAACGCGGCGCCAGCGCCCTGAATGGTGATGACCGCGCCCTGCGCGAGGTTTATGCGGCCGGTGCCGTAAAGCGAGCGCGCAACCATGCCCGGCACGGCGACGCTTTGCAGACCAATGCCGATGCCGTCGAGAATCTCGACGGGCGTAATGCCCCACCAGCTGCTGAGGAAAAAGGCGAACAATCCGCGGAGCGGCAGGACGAGGAAGGAGAGCAGGAGGATCAGCCAGTAATTCTTCTTCTCAACGACCTTCATAGCGACGAGGGACGCGATCACCATCACGCCTTGCGCGATTACGATCGTGGTTGCGACAAAGCCCGGACCATTGGCGTGGCTGTTTGAGACTGCAGTCATGCCATAAAGCGGAACGATCGCAGCGTTCCCCAGGTGGAAGAGAGCGAGCGCAAGCGCCAGCACCAGCAGCGGTTTGTGCTTGATCAGTACGGTTAATCCGCTGGCCTGGTGGTTCGGATCGTCCTCCTTGCTGCCACGCGCGGCGCGATCGTCGATCGCATCGGGCGGAATCATCAGTACGCTGGCGATCGCGATTACGCCGAAAGTCGCCGCGAGCAGGAATACCGCGAAATAGCCGAACTGCCAGCCCAATAAGCCAGAGAGGGCTGCGCCCACCATGTTGCCGGCATGATTAGATGCCTGATTGCGACCGTTCTGTCGGTTGAAGCTCCGTTGGCCGACCATGCCGAGCGCAATGCCGGTTACGGCAGGTACGATGGCGGCGCCGGCGATCGAGGTCGCAATCTGCGAGGCCGCAACTGCCCAGAAATTCTGCCAGACGAGAATAATGGACGAGGCTGCGACCACGGCTATGCCGGGCACGATCACCCATGCACGCTTGTGCGAAGAGGTATCGATAAGACCCCCCACGGGAGTAGCGATCAGCATGCCGGCTATGTTGCCAATGGCAAGCGCGGTGCCGATCATGCCACTGGCCCAGCCGCGCTCCAGAAGGAAGACGCCGACAAACGGTCCGATGCCGGACTGCATGTCCGCCATAAAGAAGTTAACCGCCAGCAACGGCCACAACCGAGCCGGCCCCGTGTCGTTTTGCTGCGGACGTTTTCTCTTCGCCATCTTCTCCACAAAATACGGCGCCGTGAGAACAATGGCTATTAGGCAACCCGGTGTCCTTAAGGTTTCGTGTGCCGCCCGGCACTTCGTTACGCGGGTGAGGATGACCGTGATCGAATTTGTGACACGGACAAAGGGTAGCCGTCGGCCGCCTTAATTGAGGTTCTCTATATCGGCTTGCGATCAGCTCATCGCGACGTTCCGATCGTAGCTTTGTCCTTTAGCGCTTCGGCCATCTCGAGATGGTGCCGCAGCGTCGGCAGCGTCTTGCCGGCCCAGTCCTTCAGCTTTGGGTTGTCTCCCGACTTGGAATACCGTTCGAACAGCGAAACTGCGTCCTTGTGTGCGCTGACCTGCATCGAATCATATTGGCTGGCGAAGTTGCTATCCTTGGCGTCGCGCAATTTGTCGAGCTTCGATTGCAACGAGGAGTCGAGGGTAGCAGGAATCTCGGCTTTGACGTCGCCGCGTTCCACCATCCCCTTGATGTCGGCGGTTGTCTTGGTGTGATCGGCGGTCATCTGCGCGGCGAATTTCTTCTCGTCGGCGTTGCCCTTTTCCTGAGCAAGTTTGGCCGCGGCGATCTCCATCATGTCGCTGTTGGCTGCCTCGGTAACGAAGTCTTGCGTTGACGGACTGATGCCGAGCGTCGAGTTGACGCCCGTCTTTTCGCCAACCGATTGCGCCCACGCCGGCGGGGCGAAGAGGAGCAGAGCGAGAACGGATGAGGTGGCAGTCAATTTGAGCATGGGCGCCTCCCAGTGGGACCGGTTAGTCAATTCAATGCGTCCGAGATTACGGAGTTCCCGCCCCAAGCTTCAGGAACTACACGCAATTGGCCTTGTTGACCCGCGATGGCGCAGGTGTGCGCAATTGTTTGGAAGTCGCGGCGGAGGCTGTTCCATGTCTGATTCAAAACCCACACCCGGATTCAATCGTCGGGCGTTTATGGCGGGCGCAGCCGGAGCCGCTGTCATTCCGATAACGTCGCGTGCCGACGGACCGGCAGCGGATGCATCGGCAGCCCAAGATCCCTCAGCCCCGCTGGAAATGACACTCAGGGTCAACGCTAAAAATCACACACTGTCAATCGATGCGCGGACCACGCTACTCGATGCGTTACGTGAACATCTAGGCCTGACCGGCAGCAAGAAGGGCTGCGACCACGGTCAATGCGGCGCCTGCACGGTGCTGGTTGACGGACGGCGAGTGCTGTCATGCCTGACACTCGCTGTTGCCTCGATCGACAAGGACATCTCTACCATTGAGGGACTGTCACAGGGCGACCCACTGCATCCGATGCAGCAGGCCTTTGTCGACCATGACGCCTTCCAGTGCGGCTACTGCACCCCGGGGCAGATTATGTCCGCGATCGCTTGCGTCCGGGAGGGGCATGCGGGCAGTGAGGAAGATATCCGGGAATATATGAGCGGCAACATCTGCCGTTGCGCCGCCTACCCCAACATCGTCGCTGCGGTGAAGCAGGCCGCACCCGACATCGCGAAAGGTTAGGCCGATGCGACCGTTTACTTATCAGAGAGCAACCGATCCCAATGCTACGCTGGCAGCGCTGGCCGTGAACAATGCCAATAAGCCGCCAACGGACGCTGCGGTGCAGGTATTCGCCGGCGGCACTACGATGATCGACTTGATGAAGCTCGACGTGATGCGGCCGCAGGCATTGGTCGACATCAATCCTCTCGCGGCAGCGTGGTCGGAGATCAGTCTGGACGGCGGCAATCTCAGACTCGGCGCACTGGCGCGCATGTCCGACGTTGCGGCACACCCGGATGTGCAACGCAACTATCCTGTCATCGCCGACTCGCTGAAGCTGGCCGCAAGCCCGCAGCTTCGCAACATGGCCACTTTGGGCGGCAACGTCCTGCAGCGGACGCGCTGCACTTATTTTCGTGACGTCAGCTATGCAAATTGCAACAAGCGCAATCCTGGATCCGGGTGTGCCGCGATGCACGGCATCAACCGGATGCATGCCGTGCTCGGCACATCGGACCGATGCATCGCCACCTACCCCGGCGATTTCGCGCAGGCGCTGATCGCCTTGGACGCTAAGGTCGAAATCGTCGGCAAGTCGGGCACGCGCACTCTGCCGTTCGCACAATTGCACAAGCGGCCCGGCAATACGCCCCATATAGAGACCGCGCTGCTATCAGACGAACTGATTTCAGCGTTTACAATCAATGGCCGTTGGCCGCGCTCGGTTTACTTGAAGGCACGGGACCGCCAATCCTACGAGTTTGCGTTGTCGTCGGCCGCGGTCGCGCTCGAGGTACAGGACGGCATCGTGAGCGATGCGCGCCTTGCCTTGGGCGGTGTCGCCACCCTGCCGTGGCGCGCGCGGGAGGCGGAGGCGCTGCTGAAAGGCCTGAAATTCGACGATGGCCTGGCCGGGCGCGTGGCGGAAGCGGCATTTGCTGGCGCGCAACCGCGCGAGCACAACGCCTTCAAGATCAATCTCGGCAAGCGTGTGGTCGCCCGCGCGCTGCACAAGGCCGCAACGATGGAGGTCTGACCATGTCGATTGCAGCTCCCGAGCCGAAGGCCAATATGGGCCAGCCCGTTCCGCGCTACGACGCCGTTGCCAAGGTGACGGGTCGGGCGCGTTATGCTTCCGACGTACCGCTCGCCGATCCCGCCTACGCTTATCTCGTGACCAGCGCGATCGCTAAGGGACACATCGAAAGCTTCGATCTGGTCGAGGCGAAGAAAGTGCGCGGCCTTATCGACATCGTCACCCACGAGAACGCGGATAAACTGAAGGACGCCAAGCTGTTCAGCAATGGCGGCTACACCTCAACCACCGTCCAGCCATTGAAATCGGCCGAAATCGCCCATGACGGCCAGATTGTCGCTGTCGTCGTCGCCGAGACCTTCGAGGCGGCGCGCGAAGCCGCACATCGCGTAAAGGTGAGGTACAACGAGGACAAGCCGACCGCATCGTTCGATTCCGTGGGAACGACATCGGCGCGCGCCAAGGGGCAACTAGCGCAGTTCAAGGACGATCCCAGGGTTGGCGACTTCACGACCGCCTTCGATCAGGCTGAGATCAAGCTGACGGCGTCCTACGAAACGCCAACACAACACCATAATGCGATGGAGTTGTTCACGACAAGTTGCGTTTGGAACGGCGAGTCCCTGACCATCTACGAGCCCTCGCAATATGTGCACGGTCTGAAGAATGGCGTCGCCGATCAGCTCGGGTTGGACCCAGACAAGGTGCGGGTCGTCAACGATTATGTCGGTGGCGCATTCGGCTCCAAAGGGTCGATGACTCCGCGCACTGCGATCGTCGCCAGCATCTCACGACGGCTCAATCGCCCGGTCAAACTGGTGGCGACGCGCGATCAGGGTTTCACCATCGCGACCTACCGCGCCGAGACGCGGCACGAGATCCAGATCGGGGCGGCCCGTGACGGCAAACTTGTTGCTTTGCGTCACGAAGGCGCCGAACTGTCGTCGCGTCCGGACGCCTATGCCGTCGGCGGAACCAAGACGACAACACGGCTCTATGCGTGTGCGAATGTCGACAGCATGGTGTCGATCGTGCGTGCCGACCGCAACACGCCGGGCTTCATGCGCTCGCCGCCGGAGGTGCCGTATCTGTTCGCGCTGGAAAGCGCGATGGACGAATTGGCGGTGAAGCTCGACATGGATCCGATCGAGCTACGCCGAATCAACGACACCATGAAGGAGCCGATCGGTGGTAAGTTCTATACCTCTCGTTCGCTGATGGCGTGTTTCGACGAGGGTGCGAGGGCCTTCGGCTGGTCGCAGCGCGCGGCGAAGCCGAAATCGATGACCGACGGTGACTGGCTGATCGGCTATGGCTGCGCCACCACGTGCTACCCGACGCAAGTGGCGCCGGCCGCGGCGCGGGTGCAATTCCGCGGCGATGGCCGCGTCCGCGTGGAGATCGCCGGCCATGAGATCGGCAATGGCGCCTATACTGTAATAGGTCAGGCGGCGGCCGGGAGGCTTGGCGTGCCCTTCGAGAAAGTCACGGTCCTAATCGGCGATAGCGAGCTACCGCCGGCGCCGGTCGCGGGCGGCTCCAACTCCACCGCCAGCACGTGCTCGGCTGTCATGATGGTGTGCGACAAGATCAGGCAGCGGTTGTTCAAGGCATTGATGCCCAACGAGAGTCTGGTCGAGAAAACCAAGGAAACCGTTGGCCTTGGCATGACGCCGGCCACCGAAGCCGCGAAGAGCGACCAGCCGTTCGACCGCGAGAAGGCATTCGATGCACTCGGCGTCAGTGTGGTCGAGGAATATGGCGAGTGGAAGCCGGATGGTGCACCGCTGGATTCTTTCCGCGCCATGCACAAGGGCCAGATGCGCATGGTCGGCGGTCCCGACATGAACGGCAAGATCGCCTATGCTTTCGGCGCCGAGTTCGTTGAGGTACGGATCAACCGCTGGACGCATGAAATCCGCGCGCCGCGGCTTCTAGGCGCCTTCGCGGCCGGCCGCATCATGAACCCGCGGACCGCACACAGCCAGCTGATGGGGGGATTGATCTGGGGCATGTCGTCGGCGCTGCTAGAGGCCACGGAGATCGACCCGCGCAATGCGCGCTATGTCAACGACAACCTCGCGGACTATTTGTTGCCAGTGAACGCAGACGTGCCGAGCGTCGAGGTGATCATGCTTTCCGAGCGTGACGACCAGGTTAATCCGGCCGGTGTCAAGGGCCTCGGTGAGCTCGCTAATGTCGGCACAAATGCGGCCGTCTGCAATGCGATCTTCCACGCCACGGGGCAACGAATCCGCAAACTGCCGGTGCGGCTCGAGAATCTTGACATCTAACTCGTCGTCGATGCCAACGGAGGTTCATATGACCAAATTTCAGGAAAAAGCCCAAGGCCACACCAAGCAGGCGGTCGGCCAGATCGTAGGTGACGACAAGATGGTGCAGGAAGGCAAAGAACAAGTCCGCAGGGCGGTGAAGTCCGAAAGCCAGGCCAAAGCTCCCAAACGTGTCCAAAAGGACGGCGCGACAAACAATACCGACGAGAAGTCTAAGACGTTTTTGGAATGAAGTGAGTTCTGACGGGCGCAAGGACCAAGTGCGGCCCCTTGCGTAGGAACAGGGTACGAACTCCGAGCTGGCGGACTAGGGTTTGTGCTGTCGCAACCAGATAGATGGAACCCGATGGTCGCGACCAACTTTACCTCATAGGTTGCCATTTCTTATGGCGACCGGCCGACGAGGGAGCCCGTCATGCATCCCATCCAGGTCAAGCCGACACGTGCAGATCGCGTAGTCGCCGACACTATCGCAGCGCGCACACGCACCCCGGTGGAGAGGGTAGCGCGCTTTGCCACTTATGGCGCCGATGAAAAACTCCTTCTGACCGCGGCCGGGGCTGCATGGATTTATTCGGCATGGAAGCCGCGGCTTCGTCCGGCCGCGACGCATTTTTTTGCCGTGTCGCTGGCTTCGGCCATTCTCCCGCATCTCTTGAAGGTTGTCGTTGATCAAACGCGCCCCGACCGGTTGACGGTTCGCGGTCACTGGCGCGGCGTGCCGCTCTCGGGCCGCGCGCACGATGCGTTCCCGTCAGGACACGCGCTGCACATGGGAGCTCTCGCTTCCGCCGCTGGTATCTTGCCCGAGCGTGACCGCACGCCCGTACGATGCCTGGCGTTGGCGATGTCTGCAACACGAATCGTACTGCTTGCCCATTGGGCGAGCGATGTCGTGGTGGGCTTTGTTTTGGGCGGCATTCTCGAGCGAGCTTTGCGACCCTTTACGTTGCGCGAAGTGCAATCCAGAATGCCGAAAGCGAAGCGATGACGGAATACCTCTTGCGTTTTTTCATCGGCGGCTTCGTCGTGTCGATCTTTGCGACTTTGGGCGACGTCCTGCGGCCAAAGACTTTCGCAGGCCTGTTCGGCGCGGTACCCTCCGTCGCGCTGGCAAGTCTCGCGCTGGTACTCCATCGTCACGGCACGAACTATGCGGCGACGGAAGCGACCGCCATGATTGCAGGAGCAATTGCCCTTGGCCTTTACTGCGTTCTCGTTTGTCATCTTCTAATGAGAGCGCGCTGGCGCGCGCTTCCTGCGACTACGACTTGCCTTCTTGTTTGGCTTGCGGTCGCGCTCGCTCTTTTGCAGGTCGGGAGGCTCATGACATGACGCCGCGATTCTCCCTATCTTCGCTGAAGGACGGACGCTGGCATGACTATGTCGTGCGTTTCGCCCTCGGTGGGTTTGCCACGGTGTTCGCGGGTCTCATCGGCGCGGAATTCGGGCCCGCTGTCGGCGGCGTCTTTCTTGCGTTCCCCGCAATCTTCTGCGCCAGCGCGACGTTGATCGAACAAAACGAACGAAGAAGGAAGGATGAAGCGCACCTTGAAGGCACACGCCGCGGACGGGAAGCAGCCGCCCTCGATGCTGCCGGAGCGAGCTTGGGCAGCATTGGCATGGTGGCGTTCGCGCTGTGCTTCGCCCTCATCGTTACCCTGGATGCTTCACTAGCCTTTGCCGTGGCCTTGCTGACGTGGGCAGCGGTTGCACTTGCGGCATGGTGGTTTTGGCTGCTTTGGCGTCGCCTGCAACGACGCGGGAAAAACTGAGGCCAATCAATCGCGGGACCACTTAGCTGCGGGAGCACCGCCGCCCCATGTCGGGCGCCTACACCGGTGGTGAGCTAGTCCAGTCAGGGTTGTCCGCTGCCTCCCGCCGAGCCATAGACCTGTCCATTGGCGTAACTCGCATCCGCTGCGGCGAGTTGAACATAGATTGAAGCAAGTTCGACCGGCTGGCCAGGGCGGCCAAGCGGTGTATGACTGCCGAACTGCTCAAGCTTCTCCATCGATGCGCCGCCAGACACTTGCAACGGTGTCCAAATGGGACCGGGCGCGACCGCGTTGACGCGAATCCCTTTCGGTCCGAGTTGCTTGGCCAGCGATTTCACATAATTCATGGTCGCGGCCTTGGTCTGCGCGTAATCGTAGAGCTCGGGCGAGGGATCGTAAGCCTGCTCGGATGCCGTACCGATGATCGTCGCACCCGGCTTTAAGTGCGGAAGCGCCGCCTTGATGATCCAGAACGGCGCGTAGATGTTGGTCTTCATGGTCGCATCGAAATCATCGGACGACACGTCCAAAATGGATTCCCGGGACTGCTGGCGTGCCGCGTTGCTGACAAGGATATCGAGGCCGCCGAGCCCCTCGACCGCGCGGCGAACCAGTTCCTGGCAAAATTTCTCGTCGCGCAGATCGCCGGGGATCGCGAGCCCGACACGTTTCTCGGCCTTGATCAAGGCGATGACGTCCTGCGCGTCAGGTTCTTCCGTCGGAAAATAATTTATCGCGACATCGGCGCCCTCGCGCGCAAACGCGATCGCGGCGGCACGACCCATGCCGGAATCGCCGCCGGTGATGAGGGCTTTCCGTCCTGCGAGCCGGCCCGAGCCCTTGTAGCTCGTCTCGCCATGATCGGGTGGCGGGTCCATTTTTCCGGCGAGCCCCGGCCAAGGCTGCGACTGTTTCTTGTAGGGCGGCTTGGGATATCTGCTGGTGGGATCCTTGAGGTCGGGCGTCGGCATGTCAGGGGTCCTTCTGCACTTATTTCTTGTTCGGCAGGATCGTTTCGAACACTTGCCTTGCAGCGCCCGCGATCACACTCGTTTCGTTCGGATCGCCCTTGACAAGAGCGGCCGTGAAATTTTTTGCCTGTTGCAGCGTGATGTGCGGCGGCAACGGCGGCACCTCGGGATCGGTCTTGACTTCGAGCACGACAGGAATCTCGCTCGCCAGCGCCTGTTCCCAGGCGGACGCCATCAAGTCGGGGCTGTCGACATAAATGCCGCGCAGCCCAATCATCTCGGCGAAACGGGAATAGGGCACGTTGGGTATCTGCTGCGAAGCCTCGAACTTTGGGTCGCCATTGATGACGCGCTGCTCCCACGTGACCTGATTGAGATCTTCGTTGTTGAACACGCAGACGATCCAACGATGATCGAGCCAATCGCGCCAATACTTGGCGACCGTGATCAATTCGGCCATGTTGTTCATCTGCATCGCTCCGTCGCCGACCAGCGCGATAACGGGACGATCACCATGGGCATATTTGGCGGCGATGGCGTAGGGAACGGCCGCGCCCATGGATGCGAGCCCACCCGACAAGGAAGCTTTCATGCCGCGTCGCATCTTCAGGTCACGCGCGAACCAATTGGCGCAGGAGCCCGAATCGCTGGTGATGATCGCGCGTTCGGGTAAGCGCGGCGACAGCTCCCATGTTGCGCGCTGCGGGTTCACGGGCTTAGCCGGCTGCTTGGCTCGCTCCTCCAATGTCGACCACCATCCGCGAACGTTATCTTCGATGGTCTGCCGCCAGTCGCGGGACGATTTCTGCTGTACGCGCGGCAGAAGCGCACGCAGCGTCTCGGCGGCATCGCCGACAAGCCCGACATCCATCGGATAGCGGAGGGAAATCATGCTCGCATCGATATCAATCTGGATGCCGCGGGCCTGCCCTTCTTTCGGTAAGAATTCGGAGTATGGGAAGGCAGAACCTACCATGAGCAAGGTGTCGCATTCCATCATCATCTTGTAGCTGGGCTCGGTACCCAGGAGACCTATCGAGCCCGTGACCCAAGGCAGTTCATCGGGCAACGCGGCCTTGCCAAGCAGCGCCTTGGCGCATCCGGCTGACAATCGGTCGGCAATGGCAATGACCTCATCGGTGGCGCCGAGCGCGCCGGCGCCGATCAGCATGGCAACCTTCTTGCCACCATTGAGAACGTCTGCCGCCCGGTCGAGATCCGCATCGTACGGCACGATTTTCGGCGCGCTGTAGCCGACGCCCGAGCGCAAGGTCCCGTGCGCGCGCGGCGGATCCTCGTAGGCTTCGTCCTGCAAGTCGTTCGGTAGAACGATCGCCGTGACCGTGCGTCTGGATAGTGCGATCCGAGCTGCGCGATCGACGAGATGCCGGACCTGGGCTGGCGACGACGCCTGCGCGACATAAGCGCCGGCGACGTCCTTGAACATCGAGACGAGATCCAGCTCCTGCTGGTATTGGCCTCCCAATGCGTTGCGGGCTTGCTGGCCGACGATGGCCAGCACGGGCTGATGATCCAGCAACGCATCGTAGAGTCCTGTGATCAGGTGCGAAGCGCCCGGGCCGGATGTGGCGATGCAAACTCCGAGACGGCCGGAAAACTTGGCATAAGCCGACGCCATGAAGGCCGCCATTTCCTCGTGTCGGGCCTGAATGAACCTGATCTTTCCGTCCGCTCGATTGAGGGCCCCGAATACGCCATTGATGCCGTCTCCGGGATACCCAAACAGGTGCCGAACACCCCATTGTTGCAAGCGGTGAACAAGGAAATCGCCAACGGTCTTGGACATGAGCCTTCTCGCTCGGTGGAACGACCAGTGAGGAACAGCGGAGGCGCCAGCCCGTTCCAACCTGAGGACCCGGAAAGCGAACTCCGCCAGTGAAGGCGCGCTTTCCGATTTGCGAGACGCTTGGTCGACTATAAGCGGCCAGAAGGCAGAGGCTGACGGAACCGATCGCACCGACCGCGTTGTTTGAAAAGGTGCTCCGCATCGATCGAGGCATCCTCATGAGACGACTACAATGCCCCCCGTTGCTGCGAACGGGTCTTCTTTGAACAAACTCAATGCCGCAGCTGTGGCTCGCGTATGCTGTATGAAGCTATCGAGTGCCGCTTCCGCTTACTTGACGGCGCAATTCCGTGCTCCAACCGCACCTCGATCGGCTGCAATTGGGCGGCGGATCCTGACCACATCCTCTGTGCTTCGTGCCGGCTGACCCGCATAACACCTCTCCGTAGCATTCCCAAAAACGTCATTCTGTGGCGACGCGTTGAGCAGGCCAAGCGACGTCTCGTCTATGATTTGGAACGCCTTCAGTTACCGTGGAGGGGAAACGATCACCGGGTCGTCTTTGACATCCTATCGGAAGGCGAGAGCAATCCCCCCGTCATGACGGGCCACCTGAACGGCGTCATAACTTTGAGCCTCTCCGAGGCCGACGATGTCGAGCGCGAGCTGCGCCGCAGCCAGTTTCGCGAGAATTATCGAACTTTGCTCGGTCATTTTCGTCACGAGATTGGGCACTTCTATTGGGATACGTTGGTCAACCAGACAAAGCTTCACGCCCCGTTCCGTCTGATCTTCGGCGACGAGCGCCAAAGCTATGAGGCGCTTCTCCAAGCGTACCACGCGCGAACCGACTATAGTTACGATCGGCAGGGTTTCATCAGCGAGTATGCCACCTCGCACCCCTGGGAAGATTGGGCGGAAACGTTCGCTCATTTCCTGCACATCGTGTCGACGTTGGAAACGGCGTCAGAACTCCGGCTATCGTCGGCTCAGCCGAGCCACCAGGCGTCGATCGCCCCCTATCAGGAAAGCAATTTTGACGCCCTCCTCTCCGCGTGGACAAACGTGACCTACACCATGAATGAACTTAATCGCTCGATGGGGCTGGGAGATGGTTACCCATTCGAGATATCGTCGGCGTGCGAGGAAAATTGCATTTCGTGCACATGGCGATATTGAGCTTTAAAACGCAGCAATCGAAAATCGAAGCGGTATTGGCAAATTGCGGGTCCTAATCCGCAAGGATGCTCCGCTCCGAGTAATGAGGTATCCGATTTTGCCCGTTCGACACCCCCCTTGGGCCGCTGCGATGTTGCAGCGCAAAGCACGAAGTTGTGTCGACTAGGGAACTGACAGGGTTTCATCTGCATATTAGGATCGATGGTGCTGAACCATGCGGCGTAGGACCCGCAAGCACAGGGGAGAGTTATCATGCAGCGTCGTCGATTTAAGCAAACCATCTCCCTTGAAGCCCGCCTTGCCGAAGAAGCCAATCGCCTACGAGAGGAAGCCAGATCGCTTCCACCTGGTGCTATACGCGAGGAAATACTTCGCAAAGCCCGGCAGGCCGAAACCGGTTCTCATATGACCGAGTGGCTCACATCCCCCGGACTTCGCCCGCCAGAATAAATTCGTCATGAAGGCGCACGTTGAGAAGCTGCGCGCCGATGCAGTTGAGTGCGCGTTGATCCGCGATTTGGCGACTGATCCGCAGAAGCGTGCGCTGTTCACGTGGCTGGCAGAGGATTTGAGCAGGCTGGCGAATGAGATTGAGACGGCGATTGCAGCCAAGCTCACTGATGCAGAGTGAGGCCGCCTCAGTTGGCCGACCCTAGCAGCGACGCCGTTCGCAAGTTCGCCCGACGCGCGGTGGGTGGAACCGTTGCCTGTTTTTCCCGTTTGAACTGAACCATCTAACTGGAGGAGATCGAATGAAAGGGATCATTGCTGGGGGACTTTTTGCCGCTGCGTTCGTCTCGGGAGCCTACGCAGCCACCACGATGTCAGCTGCACCGAGCGAAAGCTGGACCGTAACCAACTACTACAAGCAGTCCGTTTACGACCCCAAGGAAAGCAAGATCGGCGATATTGACGACGTTTTAGTCGACAAGTCGGGCAAAGTGACTGGCCTCGTGCTTGGCGTCGGAGGGTTCCTCGGCGCTGGTGAAAAGGACGTTATTATCCCCTTTACCGCTGTGAAGACCACAAAGAAGAATGACAAATGGTGGCTAACACTCGACCAAACAAAGGACGACCTCAAGAAAGCTCCTGGCTTCAAGTACGATAAAGCCAGCACGACATGGGTCCCCGATAAGTAATAGACCTTGATCGGAAGTGCGCCGCATCTCGCGGCGTGCTTTTTACGGACTTCTGTCCAACAAAATGGCCCCGGCGTTTTGCCGGGGCCTTTTTCGATGATCAGTCGCGATCGTGGTGTATCACGGTCTTCTCACGATTGCCGAACTCGTCTTCTTTTTTGATCACGGTCTTGCTCTCGGGCGCGCGCTCGCGTTCCTTGATGACCGTCGTCCGGTCGCGGTCTCGGTCGCGGTATTCATGCGAACTCACCAACCGTTACTCCGGCGCCAACCGGACCAACGCGGACGCCAACATCATCGGCCAAGGCGGGCGCAGCGATTGCGCAAATAAAACCCGCGGCCAGCAAATACTTTTTCATCCTCTCCTCCTAAAGTTTGACGATAAGGAAGAATGCTGCTGGTTGCGGACAGTTCCGGTTCCACGCAGCCTGTTTTGGGATCAGCCTTCACGACGGAGAAAGGTCAACGGCCCCAACGACTGGAGGTCCGCTCGAGCCGCCCGTGGACACAGCGCATGCGTCATGGAACCCGGCGAGTTCCACATCGTTGTCGAATGGAATCAACACGGAGCGCGTCAGGTCAAGAAGCATGCCCAAGGGCCACGAACAAGCTCATCAGCCATCGGCGGCTTCGAGGTTTTTCGGTGCTCTTGCCAATCGGACATCCCTTGCCGCCGGCCGGGCGTCTACTTTCATTCTCGCCGTCAGCGTCGTGATTGTGTGGGCCGTAAGCGGCCCGCTGTTTGGTTTTTCCGACACATGGCAGCTCGTGATCAATACCGGCACGACCATCGTCACCTTTCTGATGGTATTCTTGATCCAGAATTCACAGAACCGCGACAGCGCGGCGATCCAGGTCAAGCTCGACGAGCTCATCCGCGTTGGAGCTGCGCGCAACTCTATGGTGGGAATTGAGCATCTTACTGACGACGAGCTGGAGGACATCCGGGGCAAGTGCGAAGCCCGCGCTGCTGCCGAAAAGGCCGGCGAAAAAACGGTCGAGAAAACGGGAAAGAATGCTCGCCGCGCAGCTGAGCGGGTGGTCAGCTAATTTGGGCCGGAAACCAAACAAGGACGTCACTTCGTTCCGCGCGACCGCCAATCCGGCGCAGCGCAATATCGAATCGATCCTCCAGCTCGAGCAGGAAGACAAAGCGGAATTGTTGCCACACCATCGGCTGTTGCATGCAATCGGCTGGTTTGTCAGCACGATCTGTTTTGTGAGTTTCCAGGTCGTGATGGTCGGTGTCTGGATCGCAATGAACACCGTCGGTGCAAAGCACGGCTGGGCATTTGAAAATACCCGTTTCCGCTCCTTTCGACCGTACTCGCACTTGAGGCCGTTCTGCTGACATCTTGCGTCCTTATGAGGCAGAACGCGATCGATCGAACATCCGAGCGGAGAAATCATCTTGGCCTGCAAATCAATCTGCTTGCCGAAGAAGAAGCGACAAAATCGCTCGATCTCCTGCAGCGGATTGCGGAGCGTTTGAGCGTTCCGTTTGAAAAGGATCGCAAGAGCGTTGAACTTGCAAATGCGACCCCCGTCGACGAGATCGCCCGGGATCTGCGCAATCGGGAAAAGATGGAAGAGGGGGAGAAATCGTGAATATTTCTCTACCGCCAAACACGCCATCGCCGGAGACATGAGATTCCCCCCGAGACCACAGCCGACGTCGGCCAAGACGACGTGCGCAGCTTCCGGACGCTTTGGCAACGGCCCTTGCGGATCGATGCCCGGCCGTCCTCCCGCTTGCGATGTCCTGATTGTCGGTGCAGGAATTACAGGCGCGCTTGTGGCTGAGCGAATCACGCGGGAGGGCCGGCATCGAGCTGGGAGGGGTTGACGCGTCGGAAGCGCGAGCGGAAGTGACGTCACACATGCACCTCGGCATCTCGCTCCGCAGTCATCGCACATCAGAGCATGCCGCTTGGGTCGATGCCGTTCTTACGGGCCGACCCTATGACGCACGAAAGCACGTCGATCAGTCGGGCTTTCCGATCGTGATCGCCAGGCGATTGGAAGAGGTGAAGCAGTGGTTGCGCAGGACGACCCTCGGCTCTAGGCGGTTCGGATTGGTGGCCAGCTCCGGCTGCTCCCGTCTAAGACCTTATGGGATCGAAGTGTCTGCAGGCTTTAGAAAGGAACTCGACTACGCTGAATGGTTCACTGCGGCGAGGGGCGATTTACGATCGTCATTTGCGCTCGAGACGGCAGCAACGGAATTTGAGTGTCAAGGCCTCGAACTCGATCGGGTGGCAGTCTGCTGGGGCTGGGATTTGACCATCAGTGATGAAGGTCTCTGGCCGCGGACCTTCCGAGGTAACAGCTGGAGCAGTGTCAAAAAGCTTCGTGATCGTCAGTACATCATCAACAAATATCGCGTGCTCTTAACTAGAGCTCGTGAAGGGATGATCATTTGGGTCCCCTTGGGAGACGAAGAGGACCGCACCAGGTCGACGGAGGAAATGGACCACCTAGCCGACTACCTCGCTGCGTGCGGGGCAGAGCAAATTGGCAGTCCTTAGCACGGCTCGTGAAATACACTACCTCGACAAAGAGCGCTCAGCGGAGCCTGACGAAGAGCCCGGTTGATCCCGCGAGGTCGTATACGAAGCCGCGCCAGCCGGCGCGACGCGCGTTTTCGGACAGCGGCTTCCGGGGTTTGAACACGCCCGGATTCTGGAGATCGGCTGGCAAGTAGTAGATAGCGTGTTTGCGTCCGGCTACCAGGACCAAGAAGAGGGGAAAGTCGACATTTCTAAGCCCTAATTGAAAACCGGCTCATCGCGCTCAAAAACTGCATGCGCGGGTCCACATCCCGCAGGTAGATCGTCTTTCTGAGGAACTCGACCTCATCGGCCTTAGCCGCTTCGTCCACATCGATGTACCAGGATCTGGGTCGGCCGTCGGCTCCGTCGCTCCATTTGTAACCACGTTTCTTCAGAACGTCCTTGAGTTCGAATGGAGATTGTTCAGCCCATAGCGGTCTTTGCCCGCGGACCGGTGTCACTGCTTCACGCGCAAAATTGCGGAATTAAATAGAAAAAGCCACCTGCCTCACTGAAACTTATCGGGTGGCTGCGCCACTGCCCCGGGGGGTATGTTGATCCGCGCCAAAATGACTATTATTTTTCACCGATGAATAGCGGGAAGAAGAACTGGGGCGCCGATACACTGGCCGACTTATGTCAACACTCATTTCGGAATTGCCCGCAAGTCCAAAGCACCTTCCGGAGCTGCCGAGCGCGTCGCGGTTCGTGGACGCGGAGCTCTGAAGATCAGATGCGATCAGGCAAATGTTAATGTGCTGGTGCCCAATGGCAATCCTTGCTTCGGAACCAGGCTGGCCGATAGGTCTTCGTCACCCAGTTCTTCAGTAACGACCGAGAAATGAGCCAGCGGTGCCGCGCCAAATGTGGTGGAGATCGCGACATCCGCCGCATCACGCCCACGGCCGATCAAGATGCGGCCTACGCGAGGATGGTTATGACGCGCATCAAAGGTGTACCAACGGTCTCCCAGAAACACCTCGAACCAGGCACTAAAGTCCATCGGAGCCGGATCACGCGGCACGCCGATATCGCCGAGATACCCTGTGCAATAACGCGCCGGGATGTTCATGCAACGGCACAGCGTCACTGCCAAATGCGCAAAATCTCGGCAGACGCCCCGGCGTTCTTCATGGCCTTCGGCGGCCGTCCGGTCGCCGCGCGCATGGTGATAGCCAAACTGGAGGCGGTCATGGACATAATCGCAGATCGCCTGCACTCGCTGCCAGCCGCCGGGAATGTTGCCGAACTGCGCCCAGGCAAGATCGCTCAGCTTCTGGGTATCGCAATAGCGGCTACCGAGCAGATAAACCAAAGCCTCGTTCGGCAGCAGGTCGATATCGCACTGCTCCGCATAGGGCGCTACATCATCAGGTTTTCCACTATCGGCAATAATGAACCGGTGGTGGATCTGGAACAACCCGCCCGGAGCTACCACGCGTGTGCAGACATTGCCAAAAGCATCGAGGTAGTCGCGCGCACGGACGCCCGGCAAAAAGTTGATGCTGTGCTCGGTCAGCAGGTCCTGCTGGCGTTCGGGATGCACACTCACCATCAACAGCATCGGCACATCCCGCGCACATTGAAACGCGATGTCATATCCGGCTACGATCTTCACGGGGTCCTGCCTCTGTTCGATGGATGATATAAGCGCAATGGCCGCAGCTAGTTCCGCTAACCGAGCGCCCAACGTGCCGAAAGAGAGGGCAGAATTCGGGATATGGCTTCAGAAAAGATGTGCGCGGTCGCTCATGGCAGGTAAAGTGCCACTAGCGCGCCGCATGCCATGACCCTTTTCTCCGTTCAGCACACGACAACCTACCGCTACAAGAAGCCAGTACGGCCGGGGCTTCATCACATGATGTTCCGGCCGCGCGACAGCTTTGATCAGCGGCTACTGGATTGCAGCCTCAAAGTGACGCCTGACCCCGCCGAAGTCCGCTGGATCCACGACGTGTTCGGCAATTGCATTACGCTGGTCGACTTCAACACCAAGACAACAGCGCTTAGCTTTGAGACGCTGATAAGGCTCGATCATACGCCCGAAAACACCCCCGACTTTCGCATTGAAGAATACGCGCGCACCCATCCTTTCGACTATGACAAAGAAGAGCTTTCCGATCTTGCGCCTTATATTTCCCGCCACCATGCGGGCGATTCGAGCGTTGAAGAATGGCTCGGCAAGTTCTTCCCACCTGGCGCATCTATGCCGACTGGGCAACTTTTGATGACGCTGAATGAAGCAATCGCCGAAAGCTTTTCTTATAAGCGCCGCAGCTCGCGTGGGACGCAAGCACCTCAAGAGACCATTGAGCGACAGGAAGGCACCTGCCGCGACTTCGCACTCTTGATGATGGAAGCCGCGCGCTCTTTCGGCTTCGCCGCTCGTTTCGTCACGGGCTATGTCTATGTGCCGGACCGCGATCGTGCCGTCCGCCTCGGCGGTGGGTCCACCCACGCCTGGTGCCAAATCTATCTCCCCGGTTCGGGCTGGGTCGAGTTCGACCCGACCAACGGTATTGTCGGGAACCGCGATCTCATCCGCGTCGGCGTCGCGCGGACCCCACGGCAAGCGATCCCGCTCTCCGGCAGATATTGGGGCGATGTGGACGACGAACTCGGTATGGACGTCAGCGTGCAGGTCAAGACCGAGACATAAGTTAAACGTAAGTCCTAGTCCAGGTCTCGCCGACTTAGCCTTGCCACATGCTGCTAGCGGCAGCGCCTAAAGCACTTCGGCACGGATCTGGACCACACCCCGCTCCAAGATTCCCAGGCTTCGAGCTGCCGTTAGCGAAAGGTCGTGAACTCGACTGCGTATGAACGGCCCGCGGTCCGTGATGCGAACGACCACCGACCTGTCTGTAGCAGGTCAGTCACGCGAACTTTTGTGCCGAACGGTAGGCTGCGGTGGGCGGCGGTCATTTGATTCCGATCGAACGGTGAACCTGTCGCTGTCTTCGCTGCGCGGTACGAGTAAAACAAGGCCTTTCCAGAAAACTTACGTCTGGTTTGGGCCCGGGTGCTCGGCATCGTTGCCGTCAGGAACTTGCGCGTGCGAGTCTCGGGTTGATCCCTTGGTTTGGTCTCGACTGATTTCGTTCTGATCAGGTGGTTGGGGGGCGGGGTCTGGGTGCGCCGCTTTAGGCTCGTGGCCAACTTGGTTACGGCCCGTGCGCTAGGACTTACCTTACCAACGTCAATATTGTTGAGTGCCGACGAGGTGATCGAAAGCGGTTTATTGCAGTCTGCGGACTCTTGCTTATGGCCTGTAGCTGACCTCAGTTGCGGGCTTGGCCAAGTCGGGGCTCAACAAGTCATTCTTCAAAAGGTCAATCACGATGGGCCCGTTCGTGATCCTGCAGCATTCGTCGCTACCGTGTTCGACTTCCTGTCGAGCGTTGCCGACGAGTGACAAGGGGCCTTGTTGTAGCGCTGCATGGGTCTGCACATGGCCCTTCTCGGAAGTGGCGCGATGTCCAACCTAAGTCCGTCATGCGGTCATGAGCAGACATGGCATTCGAGCGGACGCCGCGACTAAAATCCAGCTTACGACACCCCAGCACTCGCCCGATCATCATCGAGCGTAAAGCTCCCGAATTTTTGAAGTCGGGCTGGGGCATATTCTCAGGATTTCAGGCCCCGATAGGGGACCCATTTTCCTCTCAACCTCTGGCGCGTCTGTCGCCCGACGAGCGCTCCTAGAACGAAACTGCCAAATTTGCGAAAGGGGCACGCTAGTGAGCATTGGTCCAAAGCGTGTTGAGGTCGCGTTAAGCTCTAAGCTGACTGATCTCGCGGCGGCTACACAGTAATCGTGATCCCTAGTCTGGGTTACGCGCGCTTCGATACCAGCGACGAACTCACCCCCTCCAGCGAAGCGATGGTGGCCTCAATGTTCTCCCTTCGCGCCCTCAGGCTCACCAACACCGAGTAAGCTGGGTCTGCCAAGTGGGGAGCTCCTGCGCGCTTTTCCTCGTGTTCGATTTCGGCCGTGAGCAAGGCAACTGTCCGCGACAGGTCGCTGATCAATGTTGCGATTTGAAACCGGTTGGTCGCTCCGGTTTCCCGGAGCGTCTCAGCTCGGTACGGGTTCGCCATTGGTTGCGTCTGCGTGATCTGCTTTTGGGACGCGCTCGCCTCGTATCTCTGCTTTAGAGCAAAGGCGGTGCCAATCGCGCCTCGTAAAGCGCTGTCGGCACGAAGCCCCGAGGAAGGCCCAAGGGTTCCATTTGTTGACGACGCGCCTCTCTAAGGCCAAACTGCGTCAGGGGACATCTCGAGCAGGATGTGTCGCCCGGGTAGCTTGGCCATGGAGCAAAAACCACAAGTTCGCGTGAACGCAGGCCTGCAGCAATAGCGGCCGCTGACGTGGCAGGCTACTCGCGCTCCTGGGCTCGACGAGGTCGGCACCGCCTGGTCGCTTCGTGAGCACCGCAAGGTTATCGACGCTCTCGTGGCAAACATGGCGATAGGCTGGCGATGAGCTTTTGAGTGCGAGTAATGCGTATCGGAGACAAGGATACAGTCCGCGACTTCTTGGCCGGTGGCGGCGAGATGGGCGGCCTGACACGATCATACGACTGGTCAAAAACGTCGCTCGGCGTACCGGAAACATGGCCGCAAAGTTTACGGGTTACGGTGCGATTGGTGCTCACTTCGCGCCACCCAATGTTCATTTGGTGGGGGCCGGAACTCATCCAGTTCTATAACGACGCCTACCGCGAAACGATGGGGCCGGAAAGGCATCCAAGCGCTTTGGGAGCAAGGGGCCGTGAGTGTTGGGCCGAGATATGGAACATCATTGGCCCGCAGATCGACTACGTCATGACAGGCAAGGGGGCGACCTGGCATGAGGACCAGCTGGTACCCGTCACGCGTCACGGTCGTCGCGAGGATGTATGGTGGACGTATAGCTTTGGTCCAATTGATTTCGAAGGCGAAGTGGGCGGCGTGCTTGTCGTCTGCAGAGATGTCACGTCCGAGCACATGGCTAGGGAAGCGCTGAACCTCATCAATGAGGAGCTAAAGCACCGCGTCAAGAATACTCTTGCAGTGCTCGGTGCTGTGGCCGCTCAAACATTTCGCGATGCTTCGAGCAAAGCTGATCTCGAAAAGTATCAAGGACGACTTGCTGCGTTTGGACGAGCGCACGACCTACTTACGGCAGCTAACTGGGCTGCGGCGCCCCTCCAAGATGTAGTCAGCACTGCCCTCGATCCCTATCGTACAAGCGAAGGCCGGTTTACGGTCTCGGGGCCTCCACTTGTTGTCAAATCTCGACAGGCCCTCGCTCTGTCCTTGGCGATCCACGAGCTTGCGACCAACGCTTTGAAGTATGGCGCTCTGACTGTGGCGAGCGGCCACGTTTCGATTACATGGACATCCGAAGATCAGGAGAGTGAGCCAAAATTCGCCTTCGTCTGGCGGGAGCTTGGTGGCCCACCCGCGTCGGAACCCGCCGGTGTGGGCTTTGGTTCGCGCCTCATTTCTCGCGTACTGCAAGATGACTTCGGGGGCTCCGTCGAAGTATCGTACGCATCAACCGGACTTACTTGTCGCCTGACGGCTCCACTGGAAAACCTTGGATCGCCCCGTATCTAGGGCCGGATCAGTCGGCCAACTCGCGCACCTCTCCTTGCGCGAAGCCGGCTACAGTCGTCTCATGCGCGCGGACGAGGTCGGCACGCTGAAGAGGCTGACCGAACGGCGAACCATCCTCAACCGTTTCATTGGAGAACACAGGGGCCGCATAGCGAACACGGGGAATTTGCTTACGCTTGGCAGTATAGCGGACACAGCTGGCGTTGCTGCCAGCCAGCTCAGTCGCGAATGACCCCGACCTGACGTTCGACCGACTGCCCTTGGCCGTCTATAAATGTTCTGTTTCTGATCCGTTCCTACCGGGTGGTGGCTGGGTACTATGTTTAACCCTCAGCGTCCTAATTTGATTCCGGAAGTGTCCTAAGTACACTTTTGCACGTTCCGCCACGCAACCAAAATTCCTGTTGGGCGTAGTGTCATGGACCCGCAATGGCGCGGCGCTATGGGGACGGGAGTTGGCATGCAGTCTTTACCGGTGATCCTGGTCGCGGAGGACGACCAGCTCGTGCAAGACGTTGTCGAAGAGGCGCTGACGGAGGGTGGATTTGAAATCGCCATCAAGTCGACCGGCGAAGAGGCAATAACCCTTCTGAGGGACAACCAAACCGAATATCGCGCGCTGGTTACGGACATCAATTTAGGCGGCGAGCTAGACGGATGGGATGTTGCCCGCGCAGCCCGAGAGATCGATCCCGCCTTCCCCGTTGTTTATATGACCGGCGCTGCGGCAGACGAATGGGCGTCGAAGGGCGTGCCCAACAGCATCTTGCTTGCCAAACCGTTTGCGCCGGCGCAGCTCGTCACCGCAATTTCCAATCTGCTGAACGCCGCGCCTCCGGCTGCCCCAACGGATTAAGGCCGCCTCAACTACTCAACTGGCCGCCGCTTTCGTTACGATGTCGCCTAGTGGCCCGAAGCGGCCGACTGAACCTGGTCGCCCAATGTCAGCACCTGGACCATTAGGGGACATCCACCAAAATCGCGAGCGTGGTGGGGGTGGTGCAATCCGGCCCCACACTCATTCACGGTTTTTTTCAGACGAGGCGATATTTGAAGGCAGTCACTCAATGGGGTAGCGATCACCATTAAGCGGCCGGGAAAAGGTCGTTGGCTCGGATACTTAGCGACACACGGTATAACGCGATCCGTTGCCCGACGAGGGCATAGGCGGGAAATAGCGTGTTAAGCTGCGACGGGCGAGCGGCGCTTCAGCAGTGGCCCCACGTTCGCCGGGCGATGCGTACATACCGAGAATGCGTTATGGCAACGGAAGAGCCGACGAAATTTACCTGTAGCCACGCCGGCCGCCTTAATGGTTGGAGGAGGCGCCCGAACATTGGACTCGCAATGGCCCTTAGCTGACCTGTAGCAAAGGAGGGTTTCTTCCCGAACATCCGCCTCTGAGGTGCTTCCTCTTGTCTATCCGATTTTCTCGATTTGCATCGGTAGTCCGTTGGCTGGACGAAGCGTAATGCGCTGAACCGGCCAAACCTCGACTTGAGGACACAGCCGCAAATCGAAACTGCGAGTCAAGACGGCGAGCACGATGGTCGCCTCCTGCAATGCAAACGAGGAGCCGATGCAGGTCCGAGGCCCGGTGCCGAACGGCAGATAGGCAAAGCGTCGGATGGCGCCGCGGCGCTCATGCAAAAATCGAGTCGGATCGAACGCGTCGGGGTCGCTCCAGAGCCGCCGGTGCCGATGAAGAACATAAGGGGAGATCACGATCAGGGATCGTGGTCCCACAGCCATGTGGCCCAGATGATCCGTTTCGATGGCCTGCCGGCTCAGTGCCGCTATCGGAGGATACAGCCGAAGTGCTTCTTCAACGACGGCCTTTGTTGCAGTCAGTCGGTCCGCAAGTCCATCCGCCGGTTTCGACAACTCGCGGTCCGCCTCCTCTGCTACACGCGATCGCCACTCAGGCGACTGCGACAGCAGAAAGATCGACCAGGCCAGCGTGTTGGCGGTCGTCTCATGTCCAGCCGACAAAAAGGTGAGGATGTTCGATCGAACTTCGCTCAGCGCGAGGCTTCGCCCGGTCGCCGGATCCAGCGAACGCAACAGTAACGTGAGGAGGTCGTTGGGGACATTTCCTGAATTGGCAGCAAGCCTTTTTTTCCTCATCTCGATGATGTTGTCGATGACCGACTCGAAGTACGACATGGTGCGAAGGAGTTGGCGGTGACCGGGGCGCGGCACGAACTTCGGCACGCCGAAGAGATCGAGCGCACCTATCCGGCCTATCACGCCGAAGTAGGCATTCATGGCCGTCCGGAAGTCGTTCAGATCGCCGCCGATTCCGTCGGAGAAGATGGTCAGCGCGAGGACGTTGACGGTAACGAGGGTCATTTCAGCTGCGACATCGATGGTCGCACCGGTCCCAAGCCGCTTCCATTTTTCCGCGAGTTCGTTGGCGGCCGCGAGTATCGGCGCCGTGAACGACGCGACTGTTCGGCGAGAGAAGATAGGCGCGAGTGTGCGACGCTGCACTTCCCAGCGGCCGCCTTCAACGCTTAACAATCCGTCGGAAAGCCCAGACGACAATATGCGGCGCTGGATGGTGTCTTTGCGGTAATTCGCCGCATTGTCCATCAGCACGCGTTTTATCGCGTCGGGGTCGTGAACCAGGAAAGCTTGCATAGACGGCAAGCGGACTTTGGCGATCGGCTCTTCGAAGAAGTCTGCGCTCCAGCATTCGAGAGGATTGCGCCTCAGCCTAGCCAGCAGTTCGAGTAGTCCTGGCCGGGACGGAAGCGGCGCTGGCGCAGGCGGGCAAAACCTTCTTTCCAGGCGGTGCAGCATGGTCCGGAGCGATTACATCCAACTCCGGATAAACGGGAAGAAGTGGCAACGGTTCCTTCCGGACAGTCTATCCCTGAAGCTTGAGGCTCTAAAGCGCGGGAAGCGGCGCGAAGGCTTCGGACGGAGTTTCCACCCTGGCTGCGTCGCCGGCGCCCACGCACCCTCCTGCCAGAACAACGCCCAACACGCCGCACTTGAACGTTGCTGCGCTCGTGCCGTTGATCATCCTGCTTCGTAGCCCCTTCCGGAAGCGGTCAATCAGGGCACATGGCGTCCGCAGCCCCGTCAATTCGACGACCGCCGTTTCTCTCTAAGCGTCTTTCGACTTCGGCCCCCCTCTCGCCAACCGCTCGGCTTTCAGTCGTTCAAGGCTTTTACGGAGCGCCTTTTGCTCCAGTATTCGGTCAGAGGTCTATCCGATGGGCGGAAAATGTTGTTGG
Source organism: uncultured Alphaproteobacteria bacterium (assembly GCA_963696255.1). GTDB lineage: Bacteria > Pseudomonadota > Alphaproteobacteria > Rhizobiales > Xanthobacteraceae > Bradyrhizobium. The sequence goes on along the minus strand of CAVOJN010000006.1, from coordinate 1,647,123 downwards.
CGTCATTTCCGCGTTTACTCATGCCGTGATACTCTCAAATTCGCGGGTGCCGCCGAGGCCGTAAACCGCTTTTTTTCCTCTCCGCGTTGCGTTCTTCGGAAGTCCGTTGCGTGCTTGCGGATCCAATTGCCCATTTCTTCTTCACTGGTCCTTCTTCTCATAGCCCTTTTTTCCGCACAGGCTTTGGGTCAATCTCCGCAATTCTGTGAAGGCAGTCGGATTCGGTATCGTGCGGACCTGAGACGAAGGTCCCGCTGACCTTGGTCGAGTACCAGCCCGACTCCACACCGAGGCGAAGCGCCTCTTCCGTCTTGACGTGTCGTGGCGAGAGATTTTGCATTGGGTTGCTTTCGGTTGGCCGCTCGAGATCGCGTCGAACAGCGGACGGGCTTCAAGTCTTTCGTCTCGTTCAGCTCTCCCCGCAAAGCCTGGTCAGATCTGCGATGGCGGCTCTTACGAGGTCGCGGTGATGAGAATCGGCGAGAGACTGGCCGCATAAAGATTTAGAACGTAGCGCGCCTTGGCTACAGCCTCGGACCAGCCAGCGGCCGGCACGGACAGTACTTCGGCTTCGACAATGCCCTGCCGCTCGCGCAACGACGCCGCGCTTCCATCTCCGCGAGCGCGCGGCGCGGTGCTTATCGAGATCGATCGGCTTGTCATTCACGAGAGGCACTCGCATCAATTCGCTGCGCATCGGCCAGATCGACGGAGCTGATGGAGATCATTTCCATTGCCGAACTATGTAGCGGAGCGCCGGGGATCATGATCATGGTGGCGACGCGTCGGTAGCAGGGAAATGAAATGCCTCGATCATCTCTTCGTCGGTGATCACCTCGTAGGCGCAGGCGATCGACGCCCCTGATCTGGAACGGATGCATAAAATGAATCGTCTCCCGACGCGAAACGCGGGGTCATTGCGCAGTACTCCTACGCGCAAAGCAGCCTGATTTTTTGGACATTGCTGCATCCTTGCGCGCAAATACGCCAATAAGCAATGCCTTTCTTGCCGGGGAAAGCGATGTGCGAGGAATACAGGCACTCAAAGCCTTGTATTCGAAGGCTTCATAGCCACTTCGAGCGCTCGCACCCTGGAAGGCTGGTACCCGTGAAGATTCGCGTCGGTTATGAAATGCTGTACGAGTTCACGCAGCCGACGCCTGTCATCTTGGTGCTGGGAACTCACTTCACGCGCGCCTCCGACATCATCGTACCCGATTTTCTGACCACTACTCCCTCGGTGGCGATCACGCCCTATCGAGACAGCTTCGGCAATTGGTGCAGCCGCATCGTTGCGCCGGCCGGCGCCATGCGGCTCGCCGCCGACGGCATCGTTCGCGACAACGGTCTGCCTGATCCGATTTTTGCCGGCGCACGCCAGCATGCCGTCGAAGACCTGCCTTCGGACACGCTGGTGTATTTGCTGGGCAGCCGTTATTGCGAAACCGATCGCCTGTCCGATGTCGCCTGGAAATTGTTCGAGCAGACGAAGCCGGGCTGGGCGCGGGTCCAGGCCATCTGCGATTTCGTCCATTCGCACATCGTCTTCGGGTACAATCATGCCCGCGCCACCAGGACCGCGTGGGAGGCCTATCACGAGGGCAAGGGTGTATGCCGCGACTACGCGCATCTCGCCGTCACGTTCTGCCGCTGCATGAACATTCCGGCGCGTTATTGCACCGGCTATCTCAGCGACGTCGGCACACCCTTGCCGTGGGCTGCGGGGGACTTCGCCGGGTGGTTCGAAGCCTATATCGGCGGAAGCTGGCACACATTCGATCCGCGCAACAATGTCCCGCGGATCGGTCGCATTCTGATTGCCCAGGGGCGAGACGCCTCCGACGTTCCGATTACCCAGACGTTCGGGCCGAACACGCTGGTCAGTTTCAAGGTATGGACCGACGAGATCGTCGCGTGAGCGATCGCCTCTTGCAACGTAATCCCGCCGCCGAGCTCCAACAAAGCGATAGCTATTCCCCGGGAAAGAGCGCACGGTGCCGAAACGGCGACCTCTCGTGTCGCGCCAAAGCATCTTTTTCGCTCAATTTTTTGATGCGGCGTCGCTTGTCTCGCCTTCGCGTTATGGCAACGAGTGAACATCGATAAACCCGGGTAACATCGACATGGCCAAAGGCGAACAACGCGGCAATCGCGAGGCGAAGAAGCCGAAAAAGGAAAAGATAAAGACTATTGCTGCGGCGCCGAGCCAAAAGGTTACGGGATTGAAGCCGGCCCTCGGTACCGACAAGAAGAAATAGATTTCGGTGCGGTTACGAACGCGCTCGCGATTCAGCGACGCGCGCACCCGCGTGGGCGGATCGACCCACGCATGGTGCCAGATCTATCTTCCCGGCTCAGGCTGGGTTGAGTTCGATCCGACCAACGGCATCGTCGGCAACCGGGATTTCATCCGGGTTGGCGTCGCGCGAACCCCCCGGCAAGCGATTCCGCTCTCCGGCACCTATTGGGGTGGTGCGGAAGACGAACTTGGCATGGAGGTCACCGTACAGGTCAAGACCGAGGCATAAGTTCGGAAAGAAGCCGCAATTGAGGCGGTCGGGCCTTCGCTGGAGCAAGCAGCAGATCGGCGATTGGTTTTTGGGTGCACGCTTTTTGTAGCGTGTTGGAAAGATCTGTGCGTACCCGCCACGGTGCATCACACGCGTTCCAACACTCCAAAAACGTCTTTAAAGTCTCAGCCGGAGTGGGGGGCTCGCGCCAAGACAAAGAAAAGGGCGATGGCGATGGACCGGTCATGGCTATTGAATAAGGCCAACTCTTCCGCAGCCTCTTGAAAAGGCAGCCCCTCAATTTTTGTAGAATTTGGTCCACGTCCATGTTGTAGCAGGCGAGATGGTGGGTCGCGTAGTCTTAGATTTTAGCCCCGGAGTCCTGCAGTAGGCCACAGCTCCAACTGAATTGTTCACCGGTTCTAAGCGATTGGCCGACTTATTCCGTATCATCTATTTTCCGAACTCCGGATGCCGGCGGGTGCCCGTAGGCCCGATACCGACGGGTAGTCTTGAAGATCAGCCTCAAGCTCTAAGACGATGCTATGGAGCAGATACCCCGCGAGCGGATCGGTAACTTCCCGCTCCAAAGCCCGATAGCGTGCGACCTGAACTTCTAGTTCTCTCAACTGGCGCTCTGTCATCATCATGCCCTCCGCCATATCGACGCGAAAGCAGGCGGGTGGTTTCACTAAAATTTGGCGATCATTTTAGATGGTTTATCATTGGTAAAAACTGAGGCGGGGTACTGATTCAGTCCGCTAAAATCCGAGCGCACGGCATTTCGAAAAGCGCCTTCAATCCGTTTTTCCTCTCAAGTTTGGATTGAACCCGGCCGGCAGGCATCGCTAAATTTTTTTTTGACCCCTCTTGAAACCAGAATCGATTTTGCTAATTTTTCCGTCGCCACTGGAAAGTGGCGCTCGGGCGCCGAGTGGGCTCGGGCCAAGGAGACGGGCACCGGTCGTGTCCGGTGCCGCTCGTAACCATCTTGCTCTTTGGAGGATTTGGCTATGCGCACCTATGATTTCTCGCCCCTCTGGCGTTCGACCATTGGTTTCGACCGCCTGTTTGACCTCGCAGAAATGGCCCAACGGGCCGGCGAGAACAATTATCCCCCCTACAACATCGAACGGCTCGCTGAAGACCGCTACCAGATTTCGCTGGCGGTCGCAGGCTTTGCGCCCAACGAAATTGCGGTCACGGCTGAGCAGAACGTGGTCACGATCGAAGGCAGCAAGCCTGAGAAGGCCGAGGGCGATTTCCTCTATCGCGGCATCTCGACCCGCCATTTCAAGCGGCAGTTCAGCCTGGCAGACTACGTTCAGGTGAGGAGCGCAGAATTCGACAATGGCCTGCTCAAGATCCAGCTGGTCCGGGAAATCCCGGAAGCCATGAAGTCGCGGCGGATCGCCATCAACGCTGCCCCGCCGAGCAACGTCACCCGGATCGAAGCCAAGGCCGCCTGATTACCGGACCAGGCAGACAAGGTTCGATCCGAGCCGCGCGGGATTATCCCCGCGCGGCAGCCCCCTTAACTCGTCTCAGACTTGGAGACAGCCATGCGGCCGACGACCGCCGACGACAACGTTTTCGATTTCAACGCGCTACTTCATCCCGGCACGGTCTTCGAACATCCGAAAGATGTCGTGCTTCACGCAGCTCTCAACACGGCGGAGAAGCGGGCGATTCTCGCTTCATGGGCGTCTGATGCATCCGCGATTGCGTCCTGCCCGTCCCTCCGCTCACCTGCGGGACTGAAGAAGCCGATATCAATTGACGAAATCCTCGAGGCCTTGTGCGAACTGGATGGTGGGCCCCGGAATCCTCCGGGCGGCAAGCCCTGTCGGTTGCGCTCTACAGAACGCGCGATGGCCGCCTGATGATCGGAGGTTGCTCATGATCGAAGTGAATCTGGAACGCCTGCGCGTGCATCAAAAAAACGTTGAACGTTATCGCAGACTGCTAGCAACGCACCTGTCGGACCTTGAACGTGCGTATATCGAGCGTCGATTGAGTGAAGAGCAATTCTCCATGAAAGCTCTTCTTCGAGACACGTTTCCCGACCGGGTCTCGCCGCCACCGCCGAGGATGGATGAACTAACGACGGGCCTGGAAATGGCTGCGCTGCTGCACCCGGCTGATGCATTCAGTCATCCCATGGACGTTATCGACGACGGCGATCTGACATCGTACGAGAAGCGGGCAATCCTGTCGTCCTGGGCCGCAGATTCTTGCGCTGCTCCCGAACCAGGCAGGCCTGTCCAGGCAACTGCGATCAGCTTCGACGACATCCTGGATGCCTTACACCTTCTGGAAGCAGAGCCAGAGCCTGCGGCCGATCACGACAAAGGACCCGGCCTGCACTCTGGCGAGAGAAGCTCCGGACATTCCTTCTTTTGAATACTTGAAAGTTTCTGCGAGGGGAAAATGTATCAAACCATCTCTCAGCCGATGCCCTCCATCGGAAGCGGGCTGACGCACTATCTCACTCAAATCCGAAAGTTTCCGGTTCTGACGCAGGAGGAGGAAACGAGCTTTGCCAGGCGGTGGAGACAGCAGGGCGATCGCGAGGCAGCCTATCACCTCGTGACCAGCCATCTGCGTCTCGTTGCGAAGATCGCCATGCGCTACCGGGGTTACGGCCTGCCGATCGCCGACATCGTCTCCGAGGGGAATATCGGCCTGATGCAAGCAGTTCGGCGCTTTGATCCAGAGCGCGGGATTCGTCTTTCCACCTATGCGATGTGGTGGATCAAAGCGACAATACAGGATTACGTCCTTCGATCCTGGTCGCTGGTGAAGCTATCGGCAAATTCTGCCCAAAAAAAACTGTTTTTCAAACTGAGGCGAACCAAGAGCGCAATTTCGGCTCTCGATGATGGAGATTTGCGCCCGGATCAAGTCAAGACAATTTCTGAGCGCCTCAAGGTATCTGAGCGTGACGTCTTGCACATGGACCGCCGCCTGCGTGGCGACGTCTCTTTGAATTTGCGGGTCAATGAGGCACCGGAGGCGGGTGATGCACTCGAACGGCTTGTTGACCCTTCACCGGGTCATGACGTCAAGTTGGCTGAGGAAGAAGAACTGGGGCAACGGCGAGCAGCGCTGAAGGCTGCCATTCAAACTCTCAGTCCCCGCGAAAGACATATCTTTACGGCACGCCTCTTGACTGAAGCCCCTCCGAAGCTCGAAACGCTCGCGGTCCAGTATGGCATATCCCGCGAACGCATTCGCCAAATAGAGCAGCGTGCATTTGAGAAGGTGAAGTCTGCGATGCACGGACAGAACAGTCTGCCAAAAATGATAGGACAAAGCAGAATGAAACGGCAGCCGAAGTGATCCGTTTGCACCACTACGACTGTGGCGAAAGCATTTGGGACAATTGATTCGCTAGGAACGGGGGAGGAATGGACGCCTTAGCGGTCGCCGTCCTGCCGATATAATCTCGCTCAGGAATCCGAGATTATCTCGCACGTCATTCCGGAACGGTGCGCGACATCGGACGGAAGCAGCCCCATAGCGTAACCGACCCTTTGAGCTAGATGTGGCTCGGGATCGCGGTGCGCCCTAACCGTATTTTAAGAACGGCTTCCTAAAAAGGCTCAGTTTCCTCGCATATAGTGTCAACTCGAGTTAGCTGTGATGTCCTACGGTGCCCAAGCCTACGCGCGTACATCGCAAACGACAGCAACGCCCCGTGAGATTGAAGCGCAGGCTCTCCTAAAAGCCGCGAGACAGTTACGGGAAGTCCAGACCAGCTGGACGGGTCCGGACGAGAACTTGCACAAAGCTTTGATGTTTAATCGGCGATTGTGGTGCATCCTCTTTGCAGAGGCGGAATCAGATGAGAATCCCAACCAGCTCGAAGTTCGTCAAGGCATTGCCAATATCGCGATATTCGTTTTTGCACATACATTCGAACTGCAAATAGATCCGAACCCGGCGAAACTGTCGCCGCTAATTGACATCAACTGCAACGTCGCCGCAGGGCTGTCCGGACGGCCCTAGAGGATACTGCGAAACTTGGGAGGAGCTCGCCCGCAAGCGCGTCCGCCCGTTGCTCCTCGAGGGGCAAACGGTCAGGCGGTCCGTATTGCGGCCTTCAACACCGCTGAGGGTTGGTTTCGTGATGTGGGCGACCTCACCAGTGGCTGCTGCTTGGCCGACCGGAATTTCAAAAGCCATTAGACATCAACGGATCCAAGTCGGGCTGTTCTTAATGGCGGAGGAGTGCATGTACCTATTGAGATGGGCCTGCTGCAAGCTGTCCGACCCCGGAGCCGGCTCCTTCGCGCGTCAGGATCGACGGCCAATTGAAGGAATTCCACGGCTGGTATCATTGTTTAGACCGGTCCAGTACCTCGCGGATCTTCCATGCCAGCTTAGCCTGAGTGACAGGTTTTTCGAGCAGGTCAACTCCCTCGTCAAGTCGGCCTTGATGCACGACGGCGTTCCGCGAGTAACCTGTCATGTAAAGAATGCTGAGATTGGGTCGCATTGTCTGGGCACGTCGGCCTAGTTCGCGGCCATTGATTCCGGGCATCACCACGTCTGTGAGCAGTAGATCGACCTTCTGCTCCTCTTGCAAAACTATGGTCAAAGCAGCCTGCGCGCTTGCAGCAGTTATGACCCGGTAATTAAGATCCCGCAGCACATCTGCAACATACGTGCGAAGGTCGGCGTCATCCTCGACGACCAAGATGGTCTCTATTGCCTCGCTCTCGGCCAGCAAGTCTTCATCGTCATTGGCTGAAGGCTGCTCATTGCCCAAATAGCGGGGGAAATACATCCGGATGCTCGTGCCTTCGCCGACCTCGCTATAGATTTTCACGTTGCCGCCGGACTGTTTAACGAAGCCGTAGACTTGGCTAAGACCAAGGCCAGTGCCCTGGCCAGGATCCTTCGTAGTGAAGAACGGCTCGAAAGCATGACTTAGAACCTCCGGTGTCATGCCCGAACCGGTGTCGCTCACGCAAATGACGACATATTGGCCGGGTGCGACTTCCGGATTGATACGCGAATATTCCTCATCAACCGAAACATTTGCCGCATCGACTGTCAGCTTTCCGCCGTTTGGCATGGCGTCACGGCCATTGATCGCGAGGTTGACGATAGCCGATTCCAAGTGATTGACGTCCGCCTCGATGTTCCAGAGCCCGGCACTTCCTGACGCTTCGACTTCGATGCGCTCTCCGAGCGTGCGTTGAAGAAACTCCTGCAATCCGCCGAGAAAATTGTTGAGGTTGATGGCTGTGGGATTGAGCGCCTGGCGTCGCGAGAAGGCGAGCAGGCGGCTGGTCAAGGCGGAAGCTCGTTGAGCACCGCGCTTCGCATTATTCAAGGCGCGTTGAAGGTTGGCGCTCCCGATATGGCGGCTCATGCGTTCGGCGTTTTCGAGATTCCCGAGAACGATCATGAGCAGGTTATTGAAGTCATGGGCGATGCCGCCGCTAAGCTGGCCGACAGCTTCCAGTTTTTGGGAAGCAACCAGCTGTTCCTGGACCTTCTTTAGTTCGTCCTGCGCCTGCTTGCGCTCGGTGAGATCGCGAGTAACCTTGGCGAAGCCGATGATAGCTCCACTTTCATCTGTTATGCGGTCGATGACTACAGAGGCCCAGAAGCGGGTGCCGTCCTTACGCATGCGCCAGCCCTCCGCCTCGAATCGCCCCTCGGCTGCTGCCTGGGTCAACGCCTTTTTGGGGACTTCTTTTTCCAGGTCTTCGGGCGTGTAAAAGGCGCTGAAGTGCTTTCCGATGATCTCTTCGGGCGAATATCCCTTGATGCGCTGAGCACCGGGGTTCCACGTCGCAACATGCCCCAGCGGATCGAGCTGGAAGATGGCGTAATCCACGACCGCCTCAACAAGCCGCCGATAGCGTCGTTCGCTTTCCAGCGGATCGTTATGGGCTTGCTGACGTTGGGTGATGTCCCGGGTAACTTTGGCAAAGCCAATTAGCTTGCCTTCCTCGTCACGTATCGCATCGATGACGACAAGGGCCCAGAAACGACTGCCGTCTTTACGCACGCGCCAGCCTTCGGATGCGAACCGGCCGCTCTCGTTGGCTGTCGCCAGTGCCCGCTTAGGTAGATCTTTTTCTCGATCATCGGGGGTATAGAACACGGACAATGGCTGTCCAGTGATCTCTTCGGCAGTATACCCCTTTAGCCGCTCGGCTCCCGTATTCCAGGTTCTGACGAACCCGTCGGCATCCAGCATGAAGATTGCATAATCAACGATCGCATTAATGAGCAATTCGTGGCTACGGGGATCCCCGACAGGCGGTTTATTCATAGACGAGAAACTCCCAGCGAGCGGTGTAAACCAGCGACGGCGGCCTCACGTTCCCCGGAACATCATAATACCGATCGAGCGACGGCTTGCGCACACCCCTCTCGTGAGCCACACTTTTTCCGAACGTAACGACACCGGAAATTCCCGCGTTGCATCATTGGAACCCTGGGTTCCGCGGTGGGTTATAGGGGGCACCGGGGAAGGACCATGGGGCCTGGCGCGCGCCGTTCGATCAAGTGGCTGGAAACCATTCTATTCGCCGCAGTCTTGTTTCCTGCCCTTATCTTCTGTCTGTCCGCTTGGCAGACCTACCACGACATACAGCGCGTGGCAGATGACCAAATCAACCGGTCCCGCGACGTCCTCAACGAACATGCATTGAAAGTCTTCGAAGCAGTCGAGCGCAGCATCGCTGAGGTAAACGAGATCGTCAAAGACGCTTCCGATGCCCAGATAGCTGCGAACGAACAAACGCTTCACTCACGACTGCAACGAATGGTGAGCAGCTCACCTGAGATGAAGTCCATTTGGATATTCGACGCTCACGGCCGCGCGCTTGTAAACAGTATCACCTTCCCCGCGCCCCCGGTCGATTTCAACGATAGGGACTACTTCAAGGCTCAGGTGGATGCTGACGTCGGCTTCTACATCGGCCAGGTTCTTAGACCAAAACAGCCGTACGGCGGGCCGCCTTTCTTCAGCGTAAGCGCTCGGCGCTTGGGCCGCGGAGCAGCGTTTTCGGGCGTAATCCAGGTTTCCGTCCTACCTGAATACTTTGAGGGCTTCTATGAGAAAATTGGAAAGGTGCCCGGAAGCTACTACTCGCTTATTCGGGCCGATGGTCTTGTTCTCGCCCGCATGCCGGCTTTGGACCGCGATGTAAGCCTCCCAGCCAACGGGGCAATTCTAACGGCGATGCGCTCTCATCCAGCAGAAGGGTTTCTGCAGGTTCAATCTCTGGTGGATGGTGTCGAGAGAAAGGTAAGCTATCTTCGTCTTCCTGATCTTCCGGTCTATGTCATTTCGGGTCGAGAAACGCGAGCAATCCAAGACGAGTGGCTTCGCCGTGAGACCCATCAGCTTTTGTTTGCCATTCCCGCCACTGCGGCACTTATCTTCGTAATCGCGCTAGCGGTGGGTCGCACAAAGCGGTTGTACGAAGAAGAAGGCCGGCGTCGGGCGGCGGAAGATGCCTTGAGACAAGCCCAGCGCCTGGAAGCTTTGGGACGACTAACCGGCGGCGTCGCTCACGACTTCAACAACCTGCTGATGGTTGTTGGCGGAGCCGCCCGAAAACTGGCGCAGACGCTCAACGGCACGGGCGAGCTCCGAACGCTTCGACTGATAGAGGCCGCCGTCCTAAAGGGGGAGAGCCTGACAAAAAGATTGCTGGCGTTCTCCCGCCGGCAGAGCCTCTCGCCCAAGGTGGTCGACGTTGGTGCGCGTATGAGGGACCTTCGTGGCGTGCTCGAGCAATCGATCCGGTCCGACATTCAGTTGGAGATCCAGACTTCGGCGCAGCCCGTTCACGTAATGGTGGATCCCGAAGAATTTCGAGATCGCGTTGTTGAACCTGGTGTTGAACTCTCGCGATGCGATGCCGCAGGGCGGCCGCATCGACATCGAGGTGGCGGCGGAAATGCGAGGCTCTGAGCCGATCGCTCGCATCAGTATCAACGACAACGGACACGGCATTCCTAGCTCGATTCGGGATCGCGTGTTCGAGCCGTTCTTCACGACGAAGGCGGTCGATAAAGGCAGCGGCTTAGGATTGAGCCAAGTTTACGGGTTTGTTCAACAGTCGAACGGGAAGATAGAACTGACGAGCGAACAAGATGTCGGAACAACATTCAGAATTTGGCTTCCGATTTGCGCCGAGGCAGTCGCGGAGAAGTCGGATAAAGCACCGCCGGAGCGACTGATCATCTCGTCTCCTTCCGTCCTGCTAGTGGAGGATAATTTGGACGTTGCCACCGTCGCGGCCGAGTACCTGGAGCATCTCAGATGCAAGATCATCCACGTGAGCTCTGCCGAAGAAGCTCTGCGTTTACTTGCGAGCCACTGCTTCGACATAGTCGTATCCGACATCGTGATGCCCGGCATGAGCGGCTTGGACTTGGCTCGCTCGGTTCGGAAGCAATACCCCGACACGGCGATAGTGCTCGCCTCCGGGTACAGCGATAAAGCAGATGTGGCTATAAGCGAGGGGTTTGTTCTTATCCGAAAGCCATATGCGCCGGAGACGCTGGGGAGCGCGATCAATCAGGCCCTTGCCGCCTCGAGCAGCACAGGCAAAATGGCCAGTTAAGCGTCCGAAAAGGAAAATGGCCGTACTTATGATGGAACCGCGGCTTGTTTCAACCTGAGTTTGGTCCTCGTCATGTACTTCTATTCCATTGGCAATCCCTCCGAAATCACTCGACAAGAGATGCCTCGTTGAGCGCTTTTGATCAAAAGGCCGAGCTTGCACTGGATCTGAACGAGCTCATCCGGCAGTTGCGGGCACGCGAGGCGGAACTGGCGCTTATTCATCGGATCGCCGGCATCGGGGGCGTAGAAGTTGACCTTCGAGACGGCTTCCGAAATCGGCGATCGCCCGAATATCTCAAGATCCACGGCTTGCCGGCGACGGCCACAAACGAATCTCATGAAGATTGGGTGGCACGTATACACCCCGAGGACCGAGCCAAAGTCGAAAGGCAGTTTTTGGATGCCTTGGCGGGTACAGCTCTGGATTACGCCGCGGAGTATCGCATCGTTAGGCCAAGCGATGGTCAGACGCGCTGGGTGCGGGTGGCAGCTCAAATCGAGCGTGACTCCGACAACCGTGCCATCAGGTTAATCGGCGCCCATTTCGATGTGACCGAGTCTAAGCTTGCAGAATTGGCCTTGCGCGAGAGCGAGGAGCGATTTCGTAACATTGCAAATAGCGCCCCCATTCCCATGTGGGTCACCAAGCTCGATGGCGAACGTTTGTTCGTGAATCAGGCATATGCTGAGTTCTTTGCAGTATCTAATGTGGAGGCGCTCAAGCTCGATTGGCGCGCCTGTATTCATCCGGAGGATGCCGCCAACATCATGAAGGCTGAGCAACTCCGAAAAGCGGTTACGAGCACGCCCTTAGGCCATCCCCTTGAAATCGAGGTCCGGATCTCGCCACGGAGCGGCGAATGGCGATGGATAAAAGCGGTATCACAGGCCAGGTTCGATGAGCACGGGCAGCATGTTGGCTTTATAGGCGTGGCACATGACATCACCGCAGCGAAAGAAGCCGAGATCGAGCTTCGCGCGTCCGAGGAGCGCTTCCGGTTAATGGCTGAGAGCGCGCCCGTCATGATCTGGATCAGTGATGCGTACGGGAAGTGCGTCCATCTTAACCAGATGCTGCGTGAATTTTGGGGCATTGGCGAACATCAGTTGGGAGAGTTCGACTGGGGCCTCACGCTGCACCCGGAAGACAATTCCAAGGTGATCAGCCATGTTACGAAGGCTCTTGCAACGCGGAGCCACTTCTCGCTGAAGGCACGCTACCTCGATGCGAAGGGCCGGTATCGTGTTCTTGACACTCGCGGCCATCCGCGTTTCTCGGCCGGTGGCGAATTCATCGGGATGGTCGGAGCGAACGTCGACGTCACCGAGCGCGAGGAGGCCGAAATGGCTCGCGAGCTGCTCGTCGCCGAGCTCAATCACCGTGTCAAGAATACGCTTTCGATCGTGCAGGCCATCGCGCACCAGACGTTCCGAAAGGATGCCGAACCGACGGCGGCGCGGCGAGCGTTTGAAGGTCGCCTGATTGCACTCGGCAATGCCCACGATCTGCTCACGGAAGCCAATTGGGAGAACGTTTCGCTGAAGGAGCTCGCCGAAGTGACGCTCGGTACGAAGTGCAGCAATACCGACGTCATAACGCTTAACGGACCAAGCGTTATGCTCTCGCCAAAGCAGGCCGTTTCACTCGCGATGGCCCTACACGAACTCTGCACCAATGCGAGGAAATATGGAGCCCTTTCATCCGACAAGGGGCGGATTAGCGTGGGCTGGTACCATACTGGTGGTCCCCTGCCACAACTCTGCCTGCGGTGGCACGAAAGTGGCGGTCCTATCGTCTCGCCGCCGTCTCGCCGGGGCTTTGGATCGGTTTTGTTGGAGCGCACGCTGGCTCACGATCTTGGAGGAGAAGTAAACGTTGATTTCGAGCCGCAAGGGCTCATCTGCTCAATAATGGTCCCGCTGGATCAGCTGTGATTGTAATCAGGCCTATACGCGGCCTCGTGACTACATCGGCTTTGCTCCTATAGCGACCAAGTGCTGTGGCAGCGGAGCCCGTGCGGCTATCGAGCATGGTGTGTGCGAGGGGAGGAAGGGCGGCAAAGACCGGACAGCGGAGCCGCTTATCTTGCGTCTGAGGGGGCGATGACTGCTCTTTATCATTAGGCACTTTGCCTCTCTCCGCTCTAGCACAGGCGTGCTGCGCGGCGATCCGCTGGTCAGAATTCCCACCGTTAAAAACTGGCCAGCCGCCGGGTATCGGAATCGTTCCGATCAAAGGAATTCCCTCCGAAAATAGATAGGCTGTTTTCGAATCGACAGGGAAGTACGCAGTTGCGCGAAAGGAACAGGAATTGCGCGCCAGGCGTGCCGCGCGTGAGCGGTCGCCACTGGGAACTCGGAACCCGGCCAAGGTATTATCCAGGGCAGGAAGGCAGGCGGGCGCTTCCTTCTGAAAACGCGTCAGGGGAGTTCTGATGGCCATCCCGAACAGCCAACTGAGCGATCCGGCGGATGCGCCAAGGATTTCGACAGGCAGTGATGGCCTTGATGACATCCTCGGTGGCGGCTTCGATGGTAATAGGATGTATCTCTACGAAGGCAGGCCGGGTACGGGCAAGACTACAATAGCACTGCAGTTCCTCCTTAAGGGCGCCGACGAGGGTGAGAGAGTGCTATATGTCTCCTTATCCGAAACCAAACATGAGCTGCAGCTCGTCGCAAGGCGGCATGGTTGGAGTCTCGAAGACGTCGAGATTTTTGAACTCGTTCCACCAGAGACGACGCTTGATCCCGAGCGCGAGCTCACCGTTTTCCATCCCGCCGAAATGGAGCTGAGCGAGACAACCAACCTGATTTTCAAGGAGGTCGAACGAATTAATCCAACGCGCGTGGTGCTCGATAGCTTGTCCGAGCTGCGCCTCCTCGCTCAGAATCCGCTTCGGTATAGGCGCCAAGTGCTCGCGTTGAAGCACTTCTTTACCAATCGCAACTGCACTGTCATCCTCCTCGACGACCTTTCCTCGTCCCAGGATGACCTTCAACTCCATTCGATCGCGCATGGCGTTGTGATGCTTGAACAGGTCGCGATTGGTTATGGGTCAGAGCGCCGCCGCCTCCGTGTCATCAAAATGCGCGGAATTCGCTTTCGCGGCGGTTTCCACGATTTCACGATCGAAAGAGGGGGGTTGCGGATCTTTCCTCGTCTCATTGCAGCCGAACATCATAAACCCTTCGCCGGGGAGTTCACCCCCAGCGGCAACGCCGAACTCGACCGGCTTCTGGGAGGCGGGCTAGAACGCGGAACAAACGCCCTTCTTATTGGTGCGGCAGGAGTCGGCAAGTCTTCGCTTGCTCTTACCTATGCTATAGCGGCTGCGGAACGTGGCGAACATGCGGTCTTTTTTGCGTTCGACGAAGGACGCGGGACCGTTGAAGCCCGTGCTCGAACGTTAGGCCTGCCTCTTGAGCCTTACCTTGACTCGAGACATATCCGGTTCCAGCAGATTGATCCTGCTGAGCTCTCTCCCGGTGAATTCGCGGCTAACGTGCGTAAAAGCGTTGAAGACGATAATGCTCGCGTTGTTATCATCGATAGCCTCAATGGCTATTTAAACGCAATGCCTGATGAGCGTTTTCTGATTCTTCAGATGCACGAGCTCCTGACTTACCTGGCGCAGCAGGGTGTGCTGACAATTCTCGTTCTCGCACAACATGGACTTGTCGGCCCCATGGATACACCTCTTGATATTAGCTACCTGAGCGATGCAGTCCTGATGTTGCGCTATTTTGAGTTTGCCGGGACCGTGCGGCGTGCTTTATCAGTTGTAAAAAAACGAAGCGGCAATCACGAACATACGATTCGCGAATTTCGGCTCAGCAAGGCAGGGATCACGCTTGGTCCGCCGCTGACGGAGTTCAGCGGCATCTTCTCAGGCAATCCGCTTTTCCGTGGGGCAACCATCCCGGAGAACTCCGCGGGATGAGCACTAACAAAAATCATCGAATCCTTGTATTCGCCCCGATAGGTCGCGACGGACCGACTTCGGTTGAGCTTTTTAGAAGTTCAAATCTTGAGGCGGTTAACTGTCGAAATCTACCCGAGCTTATAACCGAGATGACGGCCGGCGTCGGCGCCGTATTTCTCGCTGAGGAAGGTTTGTTCGGCAAGGATAGGGCTTGCCTGGAACAATGGCTTGAGGAGCAGCCTCCTTGGTCCGACCTCCCCTTTGTCGTTCTTACAAGCCATCGCGAGCAACCGGCAGTCGTCGCCTGGCGCCGCGCGATCGTCGAGCTACTGCGCAACGTCTCCCTGCTCGAACGCCCAGTTCAACCCATGACGCTGACGAGCGCGGTTCAATCGGCGATGCGAGCCCGATGGCGCCAATACGAGATAAAAGCTCTTCTCGAGGCGCGCGACCAGTCGGCGCAGGAACTAGAGAGGCTCGTGATCGAGCGTACGCGAGCCCTGGAGGAGACGAATAAACAATTGCAATCGGAAATGGCGGAACGCACGCGCGTCGAAGAAACCCTCCGCCAGGCTCAAAAAATTGAAGCCATTGGCCAGTTAACGGGGGGAGTGGCTCATGACTTCAACAACTTGCTGATGGTAATTTCGGGCGGACTGGACATGCTTGAGCGTCAAACGGATCCTGACCGTCGGCGGCGTTTAATGGACGGCATGATCCAAGCTGCCCGCCGCGGAGCAGGATTAACGAGACAACTTCTGGCTTTCTCACGGCGGCAAACGCTTCGGCCGGAGCCAGTTGACATTGCCGCTCAGATGGAAGGCATGCGGGAATTGCTCGATCGAAGTCTTAGAGGCGACGTACATGTCGAGTTTCTCTTCCCCGATTCCCTTTGGCCCGTGGAGGTTGACCCCGGCGAGCTTGAATTGGTCATTCTCAATCTTGCCGTTAATGCCCGCGATGCCATGCCGAATGGCGGCACAATTGTTCTCAGCGGCGAGAACATGCCCGAATTGAAGGAAGAATTTATAGAGGGCGATTACGTGCGCCTTTCAGTGGTAGACTCGGGCACGGGCATGGGTCCGGACGTTTTGTCGCGTGTTTTCGAACCGTTCTTCACGACCAAAGATGTCGGCAAAGGATCGGGACTGGGCTTGGCACAGGTTCACGGATTTGCAACGCAATCAGGCGGCACAGTCCGTATTAAATCGGCAATTGGGGAAGGGACGACAGTCGAACTTTACCTGCGTCGCTCACTTAGCCGCCCCTCTAAAGAGCGGCACCTTATCGATCTCAACCGGGCGCGGCCTAAAAAAAACAAGCATGGTAGGATATTGCTCGTCGAGGACGACAATGAGGTCGCCGCGTTGGTAAGTGAGATGATTGTCGAGCTAGGTTATGAGGTGACGCGGGTAGCAAGCGCCGCGGCCGCTCTCGGCGCGCTCGCAGACGGTCGATCTCTCGACCTCATTTTCTCGGATGTGATGATGTCAGGCGGCATGAATGGAGTTGAGCTTGCGCGAGAGGTTAAGAGGAGACGGAGCGACATCCCGCTTCTGCTGACGAGCGGATACTTGGGCGCAGCAGTTCGGGAAGCAGAACAAATGGGCATTCACATCCTCCCAAAGCCTTATCAGGTCGAAGAACTGGCGGCAGCCATAGATGGGGCGAAGTTAAGCTTTCGGCCCCATATGGGCTTTACACATTCGAATGTCTCCGACCATCGCTAAGGCGGCCGCAGCCAAAGGAAAGTCCTTGGCTGGACCTTGTTGCAATTGCCCCATTTCCCCTTAGTTGCCTGAGCGACGAAAGGCCATTGTGTCCATCGCAGCCGAGTAGCTCCCCAGTAAAGCTTGAGATGTTCCGCTGAGGCATCAAACGAACCGCTCCCAATTCTAGTCGAAAACGCAATTCAGATTGCGTGGGATTATCTCGAACGCTCCGGTGACTTGGGCGACCCAGGCGAAGCTAGCCGATTTCTGCTGAGATCGATCGGAGAGATGGTGCGCAAGGGAGAGCGGCGCAGGCTGATCCTGACCAATAAGGCAATCGGCGACTATCAGAGACATAAGATCGAACAGCTAGTCGCATGAAGGGAAAATTCGCACTACGAATGACTACGATTTCTGTTCCGGCGCGTGATTTGTTTGTGAGCCGTCTGCGCGCGTTCCCTTGTCCTTGCTCTTCGCCCGTTGGTCCCGAACGATGCCTTGATCCTTGGCCATCGCGAAACTGCTAGGCGGCGTTCTTCTTACGCGTGCGCGATCCACAAGGGCAACTTCGCGCGACAGCATTCCAGCGCCAGCTCGAGAAGGCTGGCTGGACAATTGGCGGAAATCTTCAGGTCAACTTTGAATGGGGCGCAGGTGACGCCGATTGGGTGCGGTCCATCACGGAGCAGGCACTGCGCCGAGCGCCAGATGTCCTGCTCGCAAATGGCGATGCCGCGACTTTTGCGGCACACCGGCTAACCACGACCGTTCCGACCATCTTCATTGGCAACAGCGACCCAGTGGGGGATGGCTTGGTGCGAAGCCTCTCCCATCCGGGCGGCAACATTACCGGCTTCACGGTGATGGAGCCGAGCCTGGGTGTGAAATTGCTCGGAATGCTCAAGCAGGTCGCGCCACATGTCTCCCGCGTTGCCGTCCTGTTGAACCCCGACAACGCTACCCATAAGCGGATCTTCGCCTTGCTCGAGGCGGCCGCCCCCAATTTCTCGGTAAGCATTGTTTCAGCGTCGGCACGTGAAGCAGCCGGAATCGAAGCCACGATGACACAATGGGGACAGGATGGGGGCTACGGCCTGATTGTTCCGTCGGATCCCGTGACCAATGCCCAGCGCAAGTTGATTGTTGAAGTCGCCGCACGTTACCGACTAGCGGTGGTCTACGCGCTACGCGCAGCTGTCGCCGATGGCGGCCTGATGTCCTACGGCGTCGATCTGATCGGGCTGTTCCGACAGGCGGCTGTTTACGCCGACCGGATGCTCAAGGGCGAGAAGCCCGCCGACTTGCCGGTGCAATTGCCGACCAAGTATGAGCTCGTGGTCAACTTGAAAACCGCCAAGACCCTCGGTCTCGATGTGCCGGCCTCGCTGCTTGCGACCGCAGACGAGGTGATCGAATAGAACCTCTTTTGCTGCGATGCATGAGTCCGGAAGCGCACTGAACGGACATGGCCGACCCGGCGGTCGATGTCCGGTTTCGGGGGGAACAGCAAAGTCTCGCTTCGGGGCCGTCGAGGCAGCTTTTGGCCCACAACGGACAAAGGCGGCCGATTTTGCCGTGACCCGTCCAACGATGTGGTAGTCTGTGGACCTCGGCCTTGAGGAAAGCGCATGAGGCGGCGCGAATTCGTCCTATCGGTCGGTGGCGCGGTGGTCTGGCCGCTCGTTGTGCGCGCGCAGCAACCCGGTCGGATGCCGCTGATCGGCGTGCTGATGAACCGGGACGAAAACGATCCAGACGGTCAAGCCCGGCTCGCAGCTTTTTTGAAAGGCCTGCAAGGGTTCGGTTTGGACGTCGGCCGCAACGTGCGCGTGGAGACACGCTGGGGCGCGGACGATATCGAGCTTGAACGCAAATACGCCGCGGAAGTGGCCGCGCTCGCGCCCGATGTTATTCTGGCGAGTGGCGGCCCAAGCGTGGCGGCATTGCAACATATCAGTCGCACTTTGCCGATCGTGTTCGCGGCGGTCGTCGATCCAGTCGGCGCAGGCTTTGTTGATTCCTTAGCGCAGCCAGGAGGGAACGTTACCGGATTTCTGACTTATGAATACAGTTTGGGCGGGAGATGGTTGGAACTTCTCAAGCAGATCGCGCCGGGCACGGCGCGCGTGGCTCTCCTGCGGGATCCCGCTGTACCTTCCGGAAGCATTCTGTTCGGCGCGATCCAAAACGCTGCGCAATCAGTTGGGGTGGAGGCGAGGCCCATCACTATGCGTGATGCCCACGAGATTGAACGCGCTATCGCGGCCTTCGCTCGCTCAGGGAATGGCGGCCTGATCGTGTCACCGAGCGGGGCGGCGTCGGTTCATCGCCATCTTATCATCGCGCTTGCGGCGAGGCACAAGCTGCCCACGGTCTATCCTTACCGTTACATGGCCTCCGCCGGCGGCCTGATGTCCTACGCGCCTGATTTGGCGGACGGCTTCCAACGCGCGGCAGATTATGTCAATCGCATCCTCAAGGGCGAAAAGCCAAGCGACCTGCCGGTGCAGGTGCCGACCAAATACGAACTGGTGATTAATCTCAGAACGGCGAGGGCGCTCGGTCTCGAAGTGTCACAGGGACTACTCGCCCGCGCCGACGAGGTGATCGAATAGTCCAGCGATTTGCTGCGATCCATGAGTTCGGAAGTGGCCCAAATGCGAAGTGCCGACCGGGTTGGGCAACGACCGCTTTTGGGGCGAAGCGGAAAACATTTGCTTAGACTGAGTTCTTCCGACTTTGACCCGAAAGTGACATCGAAGTCGCTCAGTTAGGTGGCCATTTTCTACTCGCCGCTTGGTCGCAAGTATTATCCAGTATAGACCCTTCAGTTGCAGCACGGGAGCATCTGCATGCAAGGCCTCGCCGCTTGCCTTATCTCGATCGCGCTCGCGGCCGCGCCCGCTTCGGGCTGGCAGTATTCGGGTGGCGACTAGGGCGGTACGCGCTTCTCAAGGCTTGACCAGATCACGCCGCAGAATGTCGGCAACCTCGTACGTGCCTGGGCATATCGCACCGGAGAGGGAGCGCCGTCGTCGCCGGCGATCCAGGCAGCGAGGTTGCCGACCGCCTCGCTCAGGTAATCCAGGAGCAGGGCGACGGTGTAGACGGGCAGGGCGACTGCTTGGCGGAGCCCAATTCAAGAGAATTGGCTCAACCGACGCGGCCCACGCAGTTTACGACCAACGATCTTCGCAAGCGCGGGCTGCCACTCATCATCGGCCATTAACCACGAGCCCGCCCAGGGACGGGCCTCCACATCACGCAGCCCGCGAAGCTCTGTGCAAGCCTAGAAGCATCCGCAGCGCTCGGCCTCGCCCTCATCCGGGATGCGCTCGACCACGAGCGCGTCGCCGACGAGATTGAGCAGGCCGCAGTCGATCAGCGTCTGCCGGAGCTCGACCTCTTTTCCAATCGCGCTGTCGCGGATGGCGATGACCAGGTGCTGGCCGATCGACTTCACGTTGCCCCGGGAGCCGGCGATCAGATCACCTTGGAGCCGGTGGTCCGCAACTGCGAATAGGGAACGCCAAGATGGCGCGCGAGGGCATCAAGGTCGATAGCTGTCAATCCTGTTCTCCAGTTTGAGTTCGGGCGATCGCACAAAAGGAAGGCCCCGCTGGGGGCGAGGCCAAGGTATGGCAGTAGGTCTAGAGACGCGGCTCGTGACGACCGCGCGGCCAGCACCCTTTCGCAACACACGTCCGGGCGCTAGAGCGCCAGCGCGTGCCTGTCATGCCAATTCCGCGGGGTCGCGGGACAAGACTTGCGCCCGCCGCACGCGGCGCGAACTCGCAAAAACTTGGCTCACATTCCCAAGACGTTCGCCCTCGTGCGTCCTAGGCGAGGCGTCCTACTTGAATGGGATGGACGGTTAGCGGGTGCAGGGTAACAGAAAAGGCCCGCCGTAGCGGGCCCATGTCGTGGTGGTGGCCTCAAGTCTTGCCCCGCGGCCTGCGCTTCACGCGGCCTGATCGAAAGGGCCTTGCAGCGCCCGGAAGATGGTGGCCTCGCCGACTTCGTATTCCATGGCCAGCTGCGCCATGGTCTCGCCGGCAGCGTAGCGCTCGGCGATCTTGCGCTTTTGACCGACGTCGAGGCGGGAGGGACGGCCGAACACCTTGCCTTGCTTCCGGGCCTTGGCGATGCCGGCCTCGGTGCGAGACAGAATCAGCTTGCGTTCGAACTCGGCGATGCCGGACATGATCGTGATGACGAGCTTGCCCATCGGAGGTGGTGTCGCACCAGCTCTCACCGAGGCTGACGAAGCCACAGGCGCCTTCCTCCAACCGCCCGAGGATATTCAGCAGGTCGCGGCTGGAACGCGCCAGGCGGTCTAGCTTGGTCACCACGACGGTGTCGCCGGGGTTCAGGGCCTTCATCAGCCGCTGAAACTCGCGCCGGCCATCGGTCGACTTGCCGCTGACCTTCTCGGCGAAGATCCGCTCGCAGCCTGCGGCCTTCAGCTGCTCGACCTGCAACTCATAGTCCTGGCTCGTCGGCAGAGACGGCAGGGCGGGACCGCCGCAGCAAAATGCGGGCCACCTCAACTTCGCCATTTGGCGAGGTTGGTGCCGCTGGTGGGCGCGAAGGGCGGCCGCCGGCGTCGTGCGGGGGTGATTCGACCCGGCCGAGAGGGTCAACTTTTAAAGGTGGAAGGCGCGCGCGTTACACCCCGCTTGTGTGGCCCGGCCGGGAGACCTATGCTTTGCGATGATCACCCTCGAGGGAATCATCATTGTGGTCTGCCTGTCGGTTGCGGCAGCGCTGACGGTAGTCGGGACCTACTACGTTGTGAACTGGGTTTCGCCGCCGATCACTCAGACCATGCCGAGCAATCGATAAGGTGCCCGCGTGCGCCGCCGGTGGTGCTCTTCGGTGTCGTACTCGACCTGCCGATGTTCTCAGCGGGTCGACTTGGGCCGCGGGCCAGTGGTGCGCCTTGACCGCCTTGGGTCGATGCGTTTCGACGCATCGACGAACGCATCAAGCAACGTGATGGGGCGCCGCCGAACGGCCTTGGCCGGCCTCTTGGTGCTCGTCGAGCGAATCGCCATGCTCGGAGTGTAGCGGCCGATTATGGCATGTGCGTAACCGATATGTGCGCCCGGTGTCTGGCGCAGGCCCGTTGTTGTGCCGGTTCGCCACTCATGGTGGCCCTACTTTCTCTTGACGAAGCCAACTTTGAGCGCGGGACTTCGGTCCCCGCGTTCAGCGGGTGGCGCGCCAGCAATCATCCGGATGCCAGGTGAAAAAGCAAAGGGACGCCAATCCGTATTGTTGAAATCAATCGACATGGCCGTGGCCGGCCGGCACAACTGCCGTTGCCGTTGAGGGGCGTGGCTTAATCCGGGCTCGCCGTCCAAGTAGTCCCGGAACAAATCGTTGCGCTTAGCGTTGATGTTTCTTTCGCGCGCCCAAAGGGCTGAGATGGTCCATCCAGTTTCGCTTGTCACCGCCGGGATCGTCCTCGTCTTCGCAGTCTTTCTCTTGTTGCTCCAAACGCTCTTGGCACCACGCCCGGCGAGTACCCACTCCTTCCGTGATGTTGCCAAGGCCAGTGTCCGTACAGGCGTCGATGTAAAGCGAATCACAGCGCGCAATCCATACATGCGGAATGAACGATAGCAGTGCTGAGAAGGCCCTGTGATTCGACGGCCAGACGATCTATATCCGCCCCATGTCCCCAAAGCGCTTGGAATTACCGCCCGCCGTCGCGCTGGCCATGCGCTCAAGCAACACTTCAACGGCAAGCTGCGGCGATATCATGACGAGAGCCCAGGCCGCCGAGGCGGCTCAGGCATTCGCCAGGGAGGCGCGCGAGCGCGTGACGCATGAGTAGTTGCGGTTTCGTCAGCCTCAGGGAAGTGTCACACGAACCGGAAAACTACCAGGGCGACTAAAACGACCGTCAAGACGCCAGCGCTGATTACGGTGATACGAAACCAAAGGTCACTCTTCATGACCTTCAATTTATCTGAGCATTGCAACACTGTCGCATGCGGGAGAGCATGGCGCCCTTTTATTTACCACCAATGTCCAAGCACGAACCCAATGGCTCCAGCAACCAGCACGAGCCAAGCGAGTGAGAGGCAGAAGAGCAAGGTATCGCGGGTCATGCCCGAGCCTGGTGCTGCGAGCTCACGAGGACTTGATCCATGTCAAAGGAACTGCGAGCGTTTTCTTCAAGTGAGGGGTAGGATTGGATGGACCTCTGTGGCGGAACGAAAAGTTCCTTCCACCGTTAAAATTGCCGGCTGCCGTACCAGCCCCAAGCCAACGGCAGTCCAGGAAGGCTCCAAGCTCCTATCGGAGCTTGGAGTTTTCTTTTTGCCAGAAAGCCAGACAGCTCTCAAACAGGACGACTAGTCACTTTCCGGACTAGTTCAGGCACGCGCGTCCCGAACAGCGCCTGGAACAATCGTTTTCACCGGAGCGTTACGCCGACGGAATTTTCAGGCGCGCAAGGCGAATGGCGAAGCACTTCTTCAACACCTTCGACGGCGAAAAAATAAGCTACAAGGACGACGTGGGAGAGGAATTGCCGACCCGCGCGGCTGCCTGGGAGATGGCCACGCGCTTTGCCGCTGAATGCCTTCGCGATCTGGATGGCAAGCTGCGCGTGAACGTCGATTGGCGGCTCGAAGTGCTCAATGACCAATCGCGAGTTTTTCAGATCACCATCCACGCGGATGAGATCGGCAACGGCTGAGACTTGATTCCATCCTCAGCGAGCAAGACGGCTCAACGCGCTTCCGGCTGTTTCCGACCTTCTTCACAGCCGCGCTTGATCGCCCGGTCTTGCGGCTTTCATATCCGACTTCGTAGTCCTGTCCGCCAGCGACGCGCGCCCGGTCCTGTTTTCTACCCCGCGCGGTCTGCTTCTCCGCCTTTCTTCGCCATAGAGAAATCCTCGCTTGCTATCAGGGTGAACGCGGCCCGGGCGCGCGAGGTTCCCTTATTGCCGGCCAGTGCCGCCGCGCTTAATTGTATGGCGTGTATCCGTGACTGTATGACGTGTATCCGTGGAGTTTGCGTAATGCCCTCGATCGCGCCCGTCGTTCCCGACGATCGCGACGTCTACCTGGTTCTGGATGATTTGGGCGGAAGGCTCGGCCGCGCCTGGAGGGAGACCGATGAGGACAGTACCAATCGGCAAACCCTCATCACAGACCTGCTTGACGGACAATATTCCAACCCCGCGCGGGTGGTCGCCTTCAACACCGCCGAAGGGTGGTCACGGGATCACCCGCGACCTCCTGATCGGCGCAGTGCCTCCCGGGGCGATCGGCGACTGGCGCTATCTCGGCGTGTCGCTCGTCGCCGGCGTCGTCACCTTCTACTTCTCGCCCCTCATCGTGCGGATGTCGAACGCGGTGCTGGTTTTCGACGCGGCGGGACTCGCGCTTTTCGCCGTCACAGGTTCGTCGAAGGCGCTGTCGTTCGGGCTCAATCCGGTGATGGCGACGGTACTCGGCATGGTCACCGGGATCGGCGGCGGCATGGTGCGCGACGTGCTGCTCGCCGAGATACCGACCGTGCTCCGCGCCGACCTCTACGCGGTCGCGGCGCTGGCGGCGGCGGCCATCGTGGTGATCGGCCATATGCTGCAGCTGCCGGTTGCCGCGGTGACGACGGTCGCGCTGATTTCATGCTTCCTGCTTCGCATCATGGCGATCAGCCGCGGTTGGCGGCTTCCGGTCGCGAAAGCGGCGGAACGACAAGACTCTGGGGATTCAGAAGGAAGACTCGAAGGCGGCGTTAGGCGCCCTCCGCTGCGTGGCGGTGATTGCACCGTTGATGCTCCACGGCGAAGTCTGGAATGACAAAGACAGTTGTCGTCCAATTGACCCTGATAGTTGCTGAAACCACAAAAGGTCTAAGCAGTCCAAATTTTCTTGTGAATTCATAAGCGAACATTTTTGACGGAGCGGCTATCGGCATTTGACCGTCGACGTCGCCGACTTGTCGTTGCAAATCAACGTCCTATCGTCAAACCGAACAATCGAGTGGGAGTGAGGGGGCAAACGGCGGCAATAGCGCAGATTTCGAGTGTGTCGCCCCCAATCGTGCAGACGCTGCCGCTACCTATTTCGTGGCCGCTCTCCATTGCATTTTCATTTCCTAACTGCGCTTTGCCTTTGTTTCTGCGCCCTTCGCACAAACGAGATACCGCGCACAGATCCATTGGTACAGCCCGGCTACGTGCCTGTCGTAGATTTGGATATTGGGGCGAGCAAATCTGACGTCTGCGCGATCAGAACTGGCACCACCTCGGAGCGCGCCGGCAGCGTCCACAACATCAATCGGGCGGGACCGCACTTGCGCCGCTGTCCTGCTTGACTGCGTCATGAAGACCACGAGGCACAACGCTCCGATAGCGAACGTGAACAGGCTCATAACTTTTCTCATAGTGGCTTCTACGCATTTTCCATTTCGCGCTGCGAGGGCGCATCGGCTGACAGGCTTGCATGCGATTCGGGAGCAAGCGGATTTTCGTGAGTGTTGTCCGTTGTAGGCGTCGGCTCCTTGATCCGGAACCATGCTACGTAGAGCGCCGGCAGGAACAACAGCGTCAGCACCGTGCCCACGATGATGCCGCCCATCATCGCGTAGGCCATCGGTCCCCAGAAAATCTCGCGAGCGATCGGGATGAGGGCGAGACTTGCGGCCGCCGCGGTCAGCATGATCGGCCGCATGCGATGTTCGGCCGCTTCCACGACCGCGTCCCATGCGGGCCGTCCCGCCTTCCTCAGGTCCTCGATCTGGACGATCAGGATAACCGAGTTGCGGATCAAGATACCGATCAACGCCAGCACGCCGAGAATTGCGACGAAACCGAGCGGCGCTCCGCTTGGCAGCAAGGCCATGACAACACCGATCACGGCGAGGGGCGCAACTGCAAACACGAGGAACAGCCGATGAAAACTTTGCAGCTGAACCATCAGGATCGTGGCCATGATGAAGAGCATCAGGGGAACGACCGCTTCGATCGGAGCCTGGCTCTTCGCGCTTTCCTCGACCGAGCCTCCGATCGCGACCGAGTATCCGGCCGGCAGTTCCTTTGCGAACTCCTGAACATTCGGCGCAAGTTGATCCACGATCGTCTTCGGCTGCACGGTGTCAAGGACGCTTGCTTTGAGCGTGATCGTGGGAATCCGCGATCGCCGCCAGATTGTCGGCTGCTCGATTTCGGAGCGCAGCGTGGCGACCGCTCCGAGCGGCACCGACTGGCCACCAAGGCCGGTCAATTGCAGGTCGCGCAGCGTATCGATCGATGCGCGCTCCGGTGCGGTCGCGCGTCCCGTCACATTCACTAGGTAGATGCTATCGCGCACCTGGGTGATCGAGGAGCCGGCAAGGACGCCGTTGAGCGTCGTCGCGATGTCCTCTGAACTCACGCCAAGCTGGCGCGCCTTGTCCTGCAGGACATCGACTTTGACGACGCGTGCCGGCTCCATCCAGTCGAACACGACATGATCGAGGTGCGGATTGGCGCGCACAATGCCGGCGAGCTCCTGGGAAAATTCCTTCACCTTTGCGATGTCGGGTCCGCTCAGCCGGTACTGCACCGGACGCCCGACCGGAGGTCCGACCTCGAGCAGTTTGACGAAGGTGTCGGTGCCCGGAAAGGTCTTTCTCAGATAGGTTTCGAATTGCGCCTTGACGCGATCACGCGCGGCAATGCCGCCCTTGGTCACGACGACCATCTGACCGAACCAGGTGTTTGCCGTCTGCAAGTCGAATGACAACACAAATCGCGGCGCGCCGGTGCCCACATAAGTCGACCAATGGTCGACACCGGGATTGCCCTGCAGCTGTTCATGCTCGAAACGGGCAATCTGCGCATTGGTCTCGATAATCGAGGCGTTTTGTGGCAGATTCCAGTCAATGACCAACTCGGCACGGTCCGACGACGGAAAGAACTGCTGCTGCACAAATTGCATGCCGAACAGAGCGAGCGCGAATGCCGCGGCTGTCACGGCGACGGTGATCCAGCGATGACGCATGCAAACCAGAAGCAGGCGGGCGAACGTCTGCCCAAGCCGGCCTTTGGATTCGTGATGGCCTTTCATCCTGGCCGGCAGGATCGTGACGCCAAGCAAGGGTGTGAACAGCACGGCAACGATCCATGACACGAGTAACGAGACAGCAATGACCACGAACAAGGTGTAGGTGAATTCGCCGGCGTTGCTGGTGTTGAGCCCAATCGGGATGAAGCCCGCGACAGTGACCAGCGTACCGGTCAGCATCGGAAATGCGGTAGAGGTGTAGACGTGCGTTGCGGCCTTCTCCAGGGGATCGCCGACTTCCAGCCGCGCCACCATCATCTCGACGGCGATCATGGCGTCGTCGACCAGAAGCCCGAGCGCGATGATCAGCGCGCCCAGCGAAATGCGCTGCAGCGAGATTCCCGCATACGCCATCACCACGAATGTGATCGCCAGAACCAAGGGGATCGCGATCGCAACGACCAGTCCGGCGCGAATGCCGAGGCTCAAGAAGCTGATGGCGAGCACGATGATTACCGCTTCGAACAGGGCTTCCGTGAAACCCGACACGGCATGCTCGACGACGACCGGCTGGTCAGCGACGAGATGAACTCCCAGGCCGATCGGCTGCTCGGCCAGAATCTTGGACATTTCCTCTTTCAGCGCCTCGCCGAATTTCAGCAGGTTTGCGCCGGACCTCATTCCGATCGCGAGTGCGATGGCTGGCTTACCGTTGAAGCGAAACAGTGTCGTTGGCGGATCGGCGTAGCCACGTGTGATGGTTGCCACATCCGTCAGCGGAAAGAATCGGTCGTTGACCCTGAGATTGATCGCCTTGAGGCTTTCCTCGGATGCGAATTGACCGTTGACTCGCACGCTGATGCGCTCGGGTCCATCCTGGAAGACGCCGGACGGCGCGACGGCATTTTGTGCCTGCAACGAGGAGACGATTGAACGGATATCGAGGCCGAGCGCCGCGATCTTCCGGGTCGAAAATTCCAGGAAGATCTTTTCATCCTGCGCGCCGAGAATGTCGACCTTGCCGACGTCCGGGACCGTCAGGATCTTTGCACGAATGTCTTCGACGCGATCGCGCAATTGCCGCTGGCTCAAGCCGTCGCTGGTAAAAGCGTAGATGTTGCCGAAGACGTCGCCGAAGCGGTCGTTGAAGCCCGGCCCGATCACGCCTTGCGGAAAATCGCCCTTGATGTCCGCGATCATATTGCGCACGCGCGCCCAGGTCGGGGCGACGTCGGCAGCCTTCGTCGAGTCGCGCAGATAGACGAAGACGGTTGTTTGGCCCGCAACGGTGACGCTCTTGGTATAGTCGAGCGACTCCAGCTCTTCGAGCTTTTTCTCGATCCTCTCGGTGACTTGGCGAGTCATTTCCTCGGGCGACGCACCCGGCCACTGTGCGCCGATCACCATGGTCTTGATGGTGAAATCCGGATCTTCCTGCCGCCCCAATTGCAGATACGAGAAGAGTCCCGCCGCCATGAAGGCGAGCATGAAAAACCAGACAAGCGAACGATGCCCGAGTGCCCAGTCGGAAAGGTTGAAGGTTTTCATGGCGTAGAATCCTTTTCGATGCGGACTTGCTGTCCTTGTTTGAGGCTGTGGATACCGGCAGTCACGATCCGCGCGCCAACGCTGAGACCACCGGTTAGGCGAATGCCGCTTTCGTTCTCGGAGAGATCGACCTTGCGCAGCGAAACCGTGCTCGCGGGAGCGTCGATGACCCAGACGAAAGTCTCGGCGCCCTCTTTGAGGACGGCGGACGGAGGCACACGGGGAACTGAGCTGTGACCATTGCTGAGCGTTGCCGTGATGGTGCTTCCGAGCCGGAAGCTTTCGGGCGGATCATTCAAGGCGAGACGAACGCGGCGCATGCGCGTCACGGAATCAGCTTGCGGTGCAATCTCGCGAATTTGGCCTTGGACTTGAACAGCGGGGAGCAACTCCAAGCAGACGGTGAACGGCAAACCGACGGTCAAGGGCACAGGGAAGTCCGCGCCGATATCGATCACAGCCTCGCGGACGTCCGGTCGCGCCACGGTCACGATTGTCTGGCCCGGCGAAGCGACTTGTCCCACCTCGGCGCCCACGGCTGTGACGACGCCCGCGAAATCGGCCTTCACCTGTGCATAACCAAGCTGTTCGATAGCCTTCGTCAAATTCGCGCGGGCGCGGGCGGTCGATGCTTGTGCGCCCGCGCGCACCTGCTCGGCGTCGTCAAGCGTCTGCTTTGTCGTTGCGTCGGTCTTGATCAGGATCCGTTTCCGCTCCTCGGTCCCGACCGCGTTTTCAAGCAGAGCCTCGGCTTTCGAAAGGTCCGCTTTCGCTGACCGCACCGCGAGTTCAAGAGCAGTGGGGTCAATTGCGGCAACCGGCTGCCCCTCGGTGACCAGATCGCCGACGTTGACTGGACGCGCGATGAGGCGTCCCAGCACGCGGAAGCCGAGATTGGTCTCATAGCGGGGCTGCACGGTACCGACCGCTACCGTGCTGTCGACTGCGGTTGGTTGCAGGACGGTCGACAGGACCGGCCGGAGAGGCTCCGGGGCCTTCGCCTCCTGCTTGCATCCGGCCATCGCCAGAGCCGAGGCGATGGCGCTTGCAGCGACAGAAAATCGTGTTCTCATGACCGATCTCCAGCAAATGTCACGGGCTGTCCGGAGCTCAGCAGCTTGCCTCCGTCGATGACGACTTGGTCCCCGGCCTCCAGCCCTTCCTTGATAAGCACCGCTCCCGCTTCGTAAGCGCCGACAATCACCGGCTTCAGCGACGCTGTGCTTGTCTTGGGATCGACGATCCACACCGCAGGCTTTGAGCCCGTTGCCGTCAGCGCGGTCCACGGCACGGTGATCTCGGTGGCGGCTTTCGTCCCTGCGGTGCCAGCGATGGCGCTTCCGAGCGCCATCGCTGGTGGCGGATTTTGGATCGCGACCTTCACGCGAACCGTAGAGCTCTTGGGATCGACGGCGGGCGATATCTCCCTGACGTAGCCAACGGCGCTGACGTCAGGACCCGAGACCAGCGCCAGCGACACGTGGCCGTGATCCACATCGCCCAAGAACATCGATTCAGGGACATCGAAGACCGCGTCACGCTCGCCATCTTGCGCCAGCGTGAAAACCGATTGGGCCGCCTGCACGACTTGCCCGACCTCGAGGCTTCGCGCTGTAATCATACCCGCAGCGCGGGCGTGCAGTTCGGTATCGCCAAGCGCCTCTCGGGCCCTTCCCAGCTCCGCCTTTGCCGATTCAAGCGCGCTTTGTGTGGTTCGCAATTGCTCCTGCGCCTGATCATAGGCGACGCGGGTGGTGAAGCCGCTCGACAGAAGAGTGCTTTGCCTGTCAAAGGTCGCCTGTGCCACGCGCAATTGGGCCTCCGCCGCAGCCACACTCGCGGTTACGGCATCAAAATCGGCCTGCTGCTCGGCCGGATCGAGCCGGGCCAGGAGGTCGCCGGCATTGACGTGGGCGCCGACATCCACCAGGCGCGCGAGCACGCGCCCGCTCACCCGAAAGGAGAGGTCCGCGCGGAAACGCGCCTGGACCTCGCCGGTCAGCGTGAGGCTATCTTGGCCATCCCGCGGCTGCACGATTTCGGTGTGCACGAACGCGGCGCGCTCGACGGTGGTGACGGCGCGGTCATTGCAGGCACCAAGCGGCGCCAGCAGGGCGAGGGCGAATACGGCACGCGCGGACCTCAGAATGGCCGGCTCGGGCGGACGATGGATGGAATGGCGCACGATAGCTCTCCTATTAATTAAACTAAACCGTATAGTTTATTTATGAGATAGTCAAGGGCCGAAAATCGCCCCGTTCCAGTCAAATTGGGTTCGGCCAAAAGGCCGGCGCCCCGGGGCAAGACGAGGGCGCCAAAGGGCCGTCCGCTTCAATCAGTTTCCATGACAAGAACGCGTCTGGTGCCGTATCGCCTATAGGTGGACACGTAGTAGCAGCCGTCGTCGGAGGAGGCATAGGATCCGCCATTGGTGTAAGCCGCAGCTGCCGCCGCGTAGGGCCGGCGCCGGTAGCCACGATAGCTCGCAAAACCGTTGTGGGTGTAGCTGTCAGCGCTGTAGGGCGCGGCGCGACCTTCGATGCCGCGAAAATTGGCTTGGCCGCCACGCTCGAGACCATGCAATCCGCCAACGCCATCGAGATGAGGCGCACCACCGGCGATGTCGCGCGGAGGGGCGCCCGCGCCCACACGGGGCGGAAGGCCAGCGACAGGTCCGGCCGAAGGACCACCGACGGGACCAGCGCCCAATCTTGGAGGAGGAGGAAGACCACCGGCACCGACCCCTGGAGGGGGACCAGCGAGCATGGGCGGAGGACCCGGAGGAGGGCCGAACTGCGCCAAAGCAGGATTGGGCGCTGCGATGACGACACCGAGCAACGCGCTCGCGGAAAGGGTGAGAAGGGTCTTTCGCGACATTGTGTATATCCTTCGGTCTAGAGTTGTGAGTGCACAGTGGGGGGATTTGCCCGTTCGCCCGCGACTGGCAGGGAAGGTTGCGAAGGCATTGCCTTCAATCGACGACCGGTTCTGGGACGGCGGGCGACGACCGCGCGGTTGGCGTGCTGCTCACGCTGCGTCAAAGGGAAGTCCAGGACGAACGAGGTCGATGTCGTGCCGAAGGTGTGACCGATCCGGCCACCTAGGCTTTTTGCCAGATCGTCGACGATTCGCAGGCCGCGACCAGGCTTGATCCTCGCCAAGCCCGATCCGTTATCGGTCACTCGACAATTCACCCAGGAACCGGCACGCGTCAGCTTGATCTTGATTTCGCCGTCGCGGCCGTCGAAGCAGGCGTGCCGGACCGCATTCGTCGTCAGCTCGTAGACGGCCAGCGCCAGGCGCCAGCACCGCTCGGATTCCAGCGGCAATGCGTCGATCGACAACAGAAGGTGGATATTCATGCGGTCGAGCTTGCACCGGCACACGGCCAAGCCAAGCTTGCGAAGCTGGTCGCCTGCGTCGACCAACGCGTCCCGATCCGGCATGGTCAGAATGTTGTGGACCTCGACATGCTGATGGAGCAAGTCGACGACATTGCTCAGTTCT
The DNA here is from genome assembly GCA_963696255.1 of uncultured Alphaproteobacteria bacterium. Classification (GTDB taxonomy): domain Bacteria; phylum Pseudomonadota; class Alphaproteobacteria; order Rhizobiales; family Xanthobacteraceae; genus Bradyrhizobium. Next base: position 1,615,302 of record CAVOJN010000006.1, on the reverse strand, counting down.
TCCTTGGCGTCGGCCTTGTCCGTCCAGATCGCCTTGAAAGAGACGAGGTTGATGACCGAGGCGAGTTCGTTCTTGATTCGGTGGTTCAGCTCGTCCAGCAGGGTTCTTCCCTCCAGGGCGGGCGGATGAGAGATGGCATGAGGCACAGCGGTTCTCCAGATATAAACTATACCGTATAGTTTATTTTACTTGCGCTTTGATCGTTCACGTGTCAAGCCGTCATTGTCAGCGAGCTTCGTCGCTCGCGGCATCGTGAATGCAAGGGTGAAAGCAGATGGCGAGCAAACACAGCGATTCGAAACGGCCGCGCCAAGGACGGCCGCCGAAAGACCTGGCGGGCGACGTCAAAGCGCGGATCCTCGATGCGGCTCAGCGGGTGTTCCTCAAGAAGGGCTATCAAGGCGCCAGCCTCGATGAGATCGCGGAAGTGGCGCCGGCAAGCAAGCCGACGATCTATGCTCACTTCCCGGGGAAAGAGGCGCTCTTCGAGGCAGTTGTCGCACGCGTCCTCGAGGGACTGACGAATTTCGAGGGTTTTGAGCCCAAGGGACGCACGGTGCAGGACAAGCTCGCCAGCCTCGGCAGCGAGGTCGTCGAACAATTCATCGAGGAGACGCTCGGCATCACGCGCGCAACAATTGCCGAGGCCGAGAAATTCCCGGCCTTGAGCCGCCATGTTCACGAGGCCGGGCGCGATCAGGCAGCGGCTGCCGTTTCCCATGTCCTGACCGATGCTACCCACACGCTTTCGCGCGGCTCCAAGGGACCCTTCAGCGGCAAAAGAAGCCTCGCCACGGCGCAAATCTTTATGGACCTCATTCTGCTTCCCATGCTGATGCGAGCGCTGATGGGGGAGGGCGCGAAAGAACTGCGCAGTGAGTTGCCGGCATTCGTGCGCGAACGCGTCAGCTTCTTCCTGGCGGCTTGTGAAGCGGATTGGGGAAAGTAACGTCCTTGCGCGCTGTTATCGACAGGCGCGAGCGATTTTGAGATGGCGCGCCGTTCCCAATCGGCGACGCGTTCCGCTCCGTAGCCTGGCCGGCGGAGCAAAGCGGTCGAAAACACGGCCTGGCGGGGATAGCCGCCATCTCGGCGAACGCTTCGGAGGGTTGGTGGTCCACCATAACGGGAGTCTCGCTTCCGCCAATGTCGGTCTCCGCGTTTGCTTTCGCGTCGTCCGTCAATGTCGAACGCGTTGTGTCGAAAACCACGGGTTCGGGCCATTTATGATCCGTATGGATCCGGATGTTGATCTTATCGAGCCGAACATCAGAACGTGGCGCGCGTGCAATCGGCACAGAACAACACCAGTTCGCGGCAAACAGTGCCGCGAGCAGAACGCTTCCCACCCATCCGAAATATTGAAACAGTGGCATGCGCGCAGTCTCAATGCGCCTGAGCCGATTGCAATTCGCGGCGGCAGGCCTCACTGAAATCGCGCAAAGGATCCATCTCGTTGATCAACCCGGGTAGGTCCACGAATGTCCGGTTCGGGGACAGATAGGTTTCGAGGATCAACCGTCCTGCTTTCTCGGCCGCTTCGATCACGGCATCGCTGGAGAGAATTTTCATCCGCGCGATGAAAGCATAGAGATCGACGAGTTTTGAAACCTCGGACTTGTCGTTGACGAGGGCGTCGGCGTAGAGCCTCGATGCTTCCTCGATAAAGCTCCTGTAAAGCTCTTCGCGCTGGGATGTGGCCCGCAGCGTATGACGGACGCGGTCCTTGCGACGCTGCGTCACCCAGCCGGTGACAATCGATGCAAGGGTTCCGGAAGCCGATCCCGAAAACGACGCAAGTGCGGGAATGTAGAACATATCCATCTTGCTAACTCCTCGTTGCTGCTCACGCGGCGGTTCTGCCGCGCTTGCGCAAACCTCGGCCGCGCTCCAGGCGGGCAGCCGGTTCAGTTATTTGCTTCTGCTGGCGACCGGGCCGGCACTTTGTTCGAAAACCGATCGGCAGGCCTCGCTGAGATCGGACTTGCTCTGCCTCAGGCACTGCTCAACTCTGGAGGGATCAGGAATGTTGCCAGCGCAAAACCTGAAAGCGTCGGGCGCGCACGCGGCCCTCTGCTCGGGTGTTCCGCGATTCTCCTGCGCACTGGCAGCGCTAGTACAAAGCAATGCTGCCAAGACCGCGACTTGCGCACGCGTGGTTTTCGAAATCATATCTGATCACTCCTCTGATTGACCTTTGGGTTTTGTTCTGAAGCAGGCCTGCGCAGGAAGCGGAGATATCAGCGACTTGCCGCAGTCACAAAAAGCTGAGCGGGTCGCGTGAGCCATTCTCCTTGACAGGCGTGCTCGGTTCGTGATTTATCCAAACTATACGGTATAGTTTAATTCGTCAAGCAGGATGTCAACCCGTCTTCTCGCATCCGAGCAGAGCACGCGAGCACGATCAGAACGACAAAGCGCGAGAATGGCCCGAACTCGTCAGAAAGAGAGCACGAAATGAATTTCCAGCATCGACCACACCTCATGACCGCGGAACGACGGTTGCCGTTCGAGTGCGTTACCTTGCTGTTGCAAGGCGGCGGCGCTCTCGGCGCATATCAAGGAGGCGTCTACGAGGCGCTCGCGGAAGCCAATATCCATCCCGACTGGATCGCCGGCATATCAATTGGCGCGATCAATGCCGCCATCATCGCGGGCAACCCGCCGAATTCCCGCGTCGATCGGCTGCGGGAATTTTGGACGCATGTGACTTCGAGCGCGCCTTGGGATTGGCTGGGTAGCTCCTTTGGAGATTTGACCCGGAGTGACGACACGCGCAACCTCCTCAACCAAATGAGCGCCAATTTCGCGGTCGCCTGCGGCGCCACGGGCTTCTTCTCCGCGCGAGCCATGATGCCCTGGCTGCAGCCCGGCGGAACGCTCGGAGCGACCAGCTTCTACGACACCAGCGACCTCAAGCGCACGCTTGAGCGCCTGGTGGATTTTGATCGCCTCAACGCTGGAATGACGCGTTTCAGTGCCGGCGCAGTCAATGTCAGGACCGGCAACTTCGTCTATTTCGACACCAGCACTCACAAGATCGCTCCGGAGCACGTCATGGCGAGCGGGGCACTGCCACCGGGCTTTCCCGCGGTCGAAATCGACGGCGAGCACTACTGGGACGGCGGCCTCGTGTCCAACACGCCGCTGCAGTGGGTGCTCGAGAGCGATCCCCGCCGCCAGGACACGCTTGCATTTCAGGTTGATCTTTGGAGTTCGCAAGGCGCGCTCCCACGCAACCTGGCGGAAGTGGCGACGCGTCACAAAGAAATTCAGTTTTCAAGCCGCACGCGCGCAAGCACCGGCCAATTCAAGAACGTGCACCGGGTCCAGCGTGCCCTTGATGCCCTGCTGCGCAGGCTTCCTGCTGATCTTGAGGAGAACGATGATTTGAAGATCCTGAAGTCGGTCGCCAGTGACAAGGTCTACAATATCATTCACCTGATTTACCGGGCTCAGAACTACGAAGGTCACTCAAAGGACTACGAGTTTTCGCGCCTGTCGATGCAGGACCATTGGCGCGCGGGTTACCACGACGCAGTCCGCACACTACGCCGCCCCGAAGTTCTTGCTCGCCCCACGAGCCTGGACGGCGTCTTCACGTTCGATCTCGAACGCGACGGTCGTGAATAGCCAAACAAACTGAATTCAAAAGGAGAACCCACAATGCAGGAGAAACAACTGGTGAAGCACGCCTTCGCGATGCCGCTCACTAGCCCCGCCTATCCGCCTGGACCATATCGATTCGTCAACCGCGAATACATGATCATCACCTATCGCACCGATCCGGCGAAGCTGCGGGCGGTGGTGCCGGAGCCGCTCGAACTCGACGAGCGCGAAGCGCTGGTGAAATACGAATTCATTCGCATGCCGGATTCGAACGGCTTCGGCGACTACACGGAGAGCGGGCAGGTTATACCGGTTTCTTTCCGCGGCCGCAGAGGCGGTTATACGCACTGTATGTTCCTCAACGACGAGGGGCCGATCGCCGGTGGCCGCGAGCTCTGGGGCTTTCCTAAGAAGCTAGCGCAGCCCACGCTGCGAACCGAGATCGACACTCTTCTGGGGACCCTTGACTACGGTTCGGTTCGAAGTCGCCACCGGCACTATGGGCTACAAGCACCGCGAGGTCGACTTGGTCCAAGTGAAAGCTGCTCTTGAGGAGCCGAACTTCCTGCTTAAAATCATTCCGCACGTCGATGGCGGGCCGCGCATCTGTGAGCTCGTTGAATATCGCCTTGAACAAATAGCCTTGAAGGGCGCCTGGACCGGGCCCGCCGCGCTTTCTTTGGCCCCTCACGCATTGGCTCCCGTCGCCGACTTGCCGGTTCTCGAGATTGTCACGGCAATCCACATCCGCGCTGACCTTACGCTCGGGCTGGGGCGGGTTGTCCATAACTACCTGCAGCAGCCCATTCAACTTTCGCTCAGAGCCGGCCAGGCAGCCCCGGTTCATGACTTCTGATTCGAGCCGGTATCATTCCCAGCTAAGCGTGTGCAAAGAACGTAGGTCGGGGTTCTTTGAGGACTCGGCACCGAGCTTTATCTAAATCGTTCCGAAGCGCTCGTGTTTTCCTTGCCGGAAGCTCTACAACCACCAAGGAGGTGACGCCGGTAGTAAGAGAAGCAGTATGAAAAGCTTAACGCCGCCGCATCCGTTCACAGAGTTGGCGGTCAATCAGTTATGGCGAAGCACGCCGAGCCATTGAGAGCGAACACAGGCGAGGGAGCTGAGGTCTCCGCACCTGGCGAGGAGTTAAGCTAATGATTGAACGCCGCGCATGTCGCGCACGCGGGCCGCAACGTGGCGTGGGTAAGGCCGCCACGGCAAAGCGCTCTGCGAACTCGCCGGGCGGGTTAAGCTGTTCTGCCGAGGAGGCGCTCCACCCGGCGCGCGGCGTACAGCACGGTTAAAAATCGTCGCTTGGCGATTGCGCGACGACCGGTTGCGTGGCCCCCTCGGCCGACTTAGTCGTCTTTTGGCTAGGCGACGTCTTCCAATCGGGACGGCTTTTGCGACTTTGTCGTCTTTCCGCTTTGCTCGAGCCCCTCAATCGCAGGCAGGCCGCGCCCCCTGTTACGTCGCTAACTCCTTGCGGACGGCTGCGGCGGAATTGCCGACTTTGTCGATGGCCGTTTCCAGATCTTCCTTCGACACATTCAGGTGTTTCAGCCAATAGTGCACTTCATGCGGCTCGCTCAAGTTTATCTTGCTACGATCCGGCTGGACCTTATCTGTTAGGGCGTACATGTGCTCAGTGATGCATGAAGATCGCAAGCAGGATGATGATCGGAAGCGGAATGCCCAAAAGCCAAAGAAGTGCGCCTTTACCAAAACCCATTGAAGCCTCCTAATGAATGTTCAAGCCGGAATTCAATTCCTTCCGGAAACCATTGTTCCATGCGTCAGCCGTGCACGAGCGAATCAAAAGGCCGCTGGTCATTCGCGACCGGCGGCCTTCCGGGTTTCAATGGTTAGGAATGGAAAATGTTTATGCCTGCCCGGAGGCGCACACGATGCTGCGGCAATTCGATTCGAACAATAACATTTGTAAGTCGCCCAAAATGTCCCGAGCACTGGCCTTGCGTGTTGGATAGGACAACCAGAATTCCCTGCCGGCATTTTGGAGGGACTTGTCCTATGGGGTTACGCCATGCTGACATGAGGTTCACCGTCTCGCGCGTGCTGATTAAAAGCCGCTTCGTGTTGCGTTGTTAGTCCCAAAAGAAAGGCCCCGCAGCCCATACCTCAAAAGTGGCGAGCCTCGCCCGAGCTGCGGAGATTCGCAACCATCTGGCTTTTGATGGTCGCGTTTGTCGTGATTTCGCTACGAGCATCGGTTGGCTACGCGGCGATCAACGGATTTTAAGATTGCTTGCCAGGTCGCCAACTGATCATAGCCCTCCGCGAGCTTGTTGTGTTGGGCGCGTACGCCCGCATCATTCATGCTCACGGCTATGGTGCGGTACTCTTCGGCCCTTTTCTCGATGCCTCTTAGCTTCCGCGGCGAAGTCCATCGTTTTCATTTTATCGTCCTTGAGCGCGCAATCTCGCAACCAACCCAGCGCTCGCTTCCGCTGCCGGTTTCTCATGACAAGCTGCTGTGCCACCTGGATCAGAGTGTGTCAGGGGTGCGCATGGGATTTGATTTATCCTCATTGAGCAACTGTTGTTCGGCGGCTTGCCAAAACGTTTCGTCCTTGCCCTCCGGCATGCCGTTCTCCTGCCAGAGCTTGTAGGCGCGGGCGGCTATTTCCTTCTCGCTCGGTTTTGCCATGTGCATACCTCCTCCACCGGATACAAGTGGACAACTGGATTTGAAGCCTGCGCGTTCCTTTGCGCCACTGGTCCAACGTTTTCGTTCGCCTCCTTTGGACGCCAAGGTGACGATCGATGCCCTGCCGGCTCTACGGTTCGTCGCTCACTAGATATATCGGTCCGTTTATTCTGGCGAACGTGTGATGCTCGTGGATCCCGAGACTTCGAACGATGATCCAGGAAATAGAGTGAATTTTTTGGCGGGTCGCTGCTCTAGCCGAACGAGCGACCAGTATTTGCATCTTGTCACGTGCTGCTCATGTGCACCGTTTCCTTAGACCCGCTGATGTCCAGCTCGCGGCTTTCGGGCGAAGCGCGTGGTCGAGCTGCTCATGCGCAAGGTCCGGCGCTGGTTCAACTGATACCAGTTCGCCGGCTCGTTGAAGAGCCGGCGAACCCGTCATTCAATGAAAATGACCGATCAAGTAGATGCCGCCCCCGACCACGACGATGGCCGGCACAGCCCATAGCAGAAGAACGGGCATGGTATTGTCCTCCTAGTTCGAGCTACAGACCTTGACGCTCTTCATGCCGGTCTCGGCTTCAGAGCGGGTCTTATAGACGGTGCCCGAAGGGCTCACGACCGTCGTCGTTGTCTCCACCGGCTTCTTGTCCACGATCGTGCACTTTTTCGTCTTCACGTCCTGCACGACGTAGAATTCGTCGGCTGCGAACGCGGGTCCTGCGACAGCCATCAGGACTGTAGCGGCAAGAAAAGTCTTCAACTTCATTCTTTCCTCCTCCAGTAAGCCTCAGGTCGTTTCCGCCTGGCTCTAAATAACAAGGGTAAACAGCGACTTGTTCCCGCGAGAACAGATTGTTCCAGGCGGAACCAAGGAAGGAGTGCGGCGTTCTGCTATGGTTTCAAAGGATCGGAGATCGAATGGACGGGCGTCGCGAGGCGAGGATTCTCGGCTTGGTTATTGCAGCCCTTTACGTTTGCTACCTGGTAGCGTCCTTGAGCCCAGCATAGTGAGTCCCTTCTGTTTGCTGCGGTGCTCATCTGCTGAGTGATCACCGATCCGCGGATGCGCGCTCGCTTAGATCGATCCCTGTTCACGAGCCCGGTGATAAAAGGCGACGTTGCTTATCCCTCTCTTTCGATCTCGATCTGTCGCTCAGCTTCGAACCAAAACTCCAGATCCCGGTCCGGCGGCTCACCTGCCTGCTGCCAAAGCTCGTAAGCCCTCGCACGTACCTTGGGCCGCCGCAACATCCTGGCGAGCCTTTGCCTCATTTGATCGGCGAAGTTCCTGAACCGCTGCACGACGGTTTCGTCGCGGAAGTATTCAGCCGCCCGCGTCGCGAGTTCAATCTGATGCTCTATCTTGGTTCGCTCGTCCATGGACATCCCCAGAGCAGTGGAGGGGAGGGTCAAGGCGGCGTGGATCAGTTTGGCAGGGTGCCTCGCTAGCTTCAAATCAATGACACAGCGGGGTGAGCGTTCCCCGCCAGAGCTTGGAAAAGGATTCTTTAAGCGCGTGGCGAACGGCGATCTCGTCGTCAATGACAAAGTGACGATCTGCCTCGGTTGCGAATAAGTCACGCAGAGAAAGGAGGGACTGCCGGCGGTGCGAAGTGCACGCCACATGCTGCGTCGCGCGCGCGGCTTCGCGTTGTTTTTCTACGGAGCAACAGCGGACCGCGTGCCGGTCCAAATGGTAAGCGACGTTGCCCTTGCTGGCACGGGGGTGATACGGAACGCCCATATGTTCGCCCGCGTTAAGTCTCGGCGATCGGCATCGCGATGTTGGCTGGTCTAGCAAGCGCGTACGCTCAAGGAACGTCACCCGCGACCGGCGGATCGAGTGGCCACGATCTCAAACAATGTTGGGACGTGGGAAGCAAGGTGGTTCGCGACAGGAGCGGTACCACGGCCACTGGCCCATCTGGAAACACGACCGTTGGTTCGACGACATCACCGGGTTAAGTGGCAGCACTACGAGTGCTTCCTCCGGCACCACGGTCAATTCTGCGACCAGCGCAGGCGCTTCGACGCGCCCGTCAGGAATGCCTGACTGTTGAGGTTGAGCTCGATGGCGGTCCGGACTGAACGGACGTGTGATGCTCGTGGATCCCGCGAGCCGCACCGTCGTTCAGGAAATAGAGTGATAATCGGTGGAGGGTTGCTGTTTTAGCCGGAGAAGCGTCTTCCACTCCTATCTCTCAAGTAGTTTCTGGTTTTAATTGGTACCATGTGCAAGCGTGCTTAGAGTCGCTGAGGCTAGTTGGTCAATGTTCGGCCTAAAAGCAAAAAGTGACCACCGCGGGCGCAAGCGAGCAATGCGAGCTCTCTACGTCAGGCACGGGGTCGAGCGCACGCCCGAAGGCCGGTCGCTGCGGCTGCTAGGGGAATGGCTGTCACTGTCTCAGCGCGAGCAATTCGCTACAAAAGGCTACTTTGAAGTGACCGGGAGCGACTCGAGACAGCGTTATCGGATCTACGCTGGGGCATCTCAGAACGTGTGTAAAGTCGACGAAAGGGGGCGACCGGGATTGGGCCTGTGCTTCATGCCGACTGGCTCTCTGCCGATAGGGGATGTCATGCTCGGACAGAAGATAGCGTTGGAGACTCTCGAAGACGAGGTACGCACCGTGGGCCGGCCGTTCGTTCCAAACCATTTTTTGTTCAGCCGTGCGCGGCCTCTTCGCTAAAGTGGTTCTCCGCCGCTTTCTCAATCAGTTCGACGGCTGACTCCATTGTCCGCGAGCGTGCCCCGATCGTCACGCATCGGTGCTCCGTGCATTTCGCGGTGAACCGAACCCAGCGGACTGACGAAGGTTATGGCTATGACATTCTCAAGAGCTCCATGGGGGCCCCACATCGATGGCCAGGAAGCGGCCGCCGCAGAAGAAAGACAAGTCGGCCCGTTTATGGCCGCTGCTCGCTGTGAACTTCTTCATGGCCGACATGCAATCCGGAATTGGACCGTTTGTCGGGGTCTTTCTGCTGGAGCGCGGATGGGCCAGCGGCATGATCGGCACTGCCCTGGCAGTCGGCAATATTGCCGGCATGTTCGTTACCACGCCCGTCGGCGGCTTCATCGACGCGTCCCGCGCAAACGCGCATGGGTGATCGTACCCGGCGTCGCGATGGTCGCAGCCTCGTCAATCATCCTGATCTCGCAAGATTTCTGGGCCGTCACCGCGTCGCAGGTCGCGACCTCGGTCGCCGGCGCCGCAATCGTCCCCGCAGTGACCGGCATCACGCTAGGCATGGTCGGACAAAAAGGCTTCAATCGGCAAAACGGTCGCAACCAGGCGTTCAATCACGCGGGCAATATGGTCGGTGCGGCACTGTCCGGCTTACTCGGCTGGTTGTTCGGCTATTTCTCCGTCTTCCTCCTATCCGCCTCGTTTGGTGTGATCACCGTAGCTTGCGTTCTCCTGATCCCGTCGCATTCGATCGACGATCGAGCTGCCCGCGGTAGCAAGGAGGACGATCCAGCAAGCCAGCCCAGCGGACTAATTATGCTGCTTAAGCACAAGGCGCTCCTGGTGCTCGCACTTGCGCTCGCCGTCTTCCATCTCGGCAATGCAGCCATCGTCCCGCTCTACGGCTTGTCCGCTGTTTCAAACAACGAGGCCAACGGGCCGAGCTTCGTAGCAACTATCATCGTCATTGCTCAGGGGGTGATGGTGATCGCATCCGTCGTTGCTATGCATGTCGCTGAAAAGCGCAACTACTGGCTTATCTTGCTCGGGTCTTTCCTGCTGCTACCCCTCCGCGGTCTCTTCGCCTATTTCCTGACAGGCTGGTGGGGCGTTGTCCCCATCGAAATCCTGGACGGTATCAGTATCGGTCTCCTGAGCGTAGCTGTCCCGGGCATGGTCGTGCGTTCGCTCTACGGAACCGGGCGCGTCAATCTTGCGCAGGGCGCAGTAATCACCATCCAGGGCGCAGGTGCAGGATTCAGCCCCGCACTTGGCGGCTGGCTTGCGCAATGGTTCGGATTTTCGTCCACATTTCTTGTGCTCGGCGGACTGGGCCTCGTTGCCGCCCTGCTGTGGATCGCGCTCGGCGCTGCGGTGAAGCAGTATTAGGGCGTCGAGGGTGAAATGGTCCAACTACACTCGCGCAATGCGATCTGAGCGTTTTGCGCCCATAGCGCCTCAGTGTAAGCTATAGGCATCGATCATCTTAACGCTTCGTATTGTAGGCGAGTTGAACCAGATCTTCATGTCACGTTCATGCACTCTCCAAGACAATGGCTCACCTCCTCACAATCGAGAGAACCGCATATGGGCAACCTGCTTTTCCTACGTCGATCATGCGAATACCACCACGCTGCGGTTGCGGTATTTCGTATGGCGCGCGCCATGCCGCTCGGGTCGGAACGAACTAAGGCGTGTACGCTTGCAAGGGGTCTTCGGGACCTGGCGAGAGCCGAGGCTTGGCTGGAAGGCCAAAGGTTTCAGGTTGAACGTCTCAAAAACCGCGTCACTAGTATCCGGGGCTGATATGTCGGATGCCCCAGCCATGTAACACAGCAATCTTTCGATGCTGGCTCATTCGTAAGATGCTCCGTGTGCCAGCGTTGGTTCGATCGAAGTAACCCGGCATCGGTTGCGCAGCACCGTGGCCCTCTTCCTCATCCCGTGGAGAACCCTCGAACTGCCTGGGCTGACGAGGACGATAGCACATTTTCTAAAGGTCGCCTGGTGCGCTTGGCGTTTGGAAACGCAATGAAACAAACATCCGTCTGCCCACCCTGCGCAGAGCCAAGCAAAGGCCAGTTTTCTTCCGATGAGCCTCGCCAGATAGCCGGCGAAGCTGGCTGTCATCGGATATGTCCGGGAGTTTCGCGGAGAGGTCATCAAGTGCTCCGTGGAACGAAACCATGGGCTTGGCCTTACGCCTACGAATGTCAAGCCAACCGCCAGAACCTTCGGATGAGGCGCGCCCTTGTTCCCGTTGCGGAGCTAGGCTGACCCAGCCTTTGAAGGTATTCGACATCAATAGAGGTAAGTACGTGTACTTGTTCCGATGTAGCTGCGGTCAACTGGTCTGGAACGATTAGGTCGCAGCGGGCCGCCGCCTTAGCGCCTGATTGATTAGGCTACGGCTCGGCACGTCATCCCAATGAAAAACCGCGACGGTCATCCGTCAGGAAACAGGACCTTCGGACCCGCATTGCGGTACGACCGTGTCTTCTCAAACGCGCCGCCGGCGGCTACGCGGACGTTCCGCAGGAGGAACTTACACGTCTCATTCCAGTTGAGTTCACGCTCGATGTAACCTCAAAGGAGTTGACATGAAAACGCAGCTCATGATTGCCGTGCTCGTTGCGACCGGTCTTGCCGCGGCGCCATATGCCGCCGAAGCGAAACACAAGGTTAAGCACCATTCTTCGAAGTCGCACACCATGAAGGATTCCAGCGCCAACCCATCTAGCCAGGGCAACGTCGGACCCGGAACCAATCAAGCGGGCAGCATGAAATCATCCGGCAACACAAAATAATGAGCACTATCTCGGCTCCGTCGTTTCACGGTGGGGCCTTTTCTTTAATCGCGCCCTGCCAAGCTTCCAAGCAACATTTCCGGCCAATTTAGCCCAACTTGCGGGAACAATCGCCTCCTGAAGCGGTCGCTTCAGGCGGGCTTTCCGTCAGTGTGGAGGCGAGGGATGTTCGCCAGGTTAAAGATGAGTTTTCACCGAAGAAGGATCACTCGGCAAGACCGAGAACTCCTCGAAACAAGGGCTCGACGATTTTTAAACCGATACTTGTCGGCAAATGATGATACCGACAAGGATCGTTATTACGAGGCCGTCGCAGCGGCAGCAGCGGCTTGCCAGCCCAAAAATGTCGTTTCGTATTTCGAAAATTTGGAGGTAGCCGAGATCACGGCAGAGGCAGCAAGCGCCGTGGTAAGGCGAAGATTGGAAAAGCCCGAAGCGCAAACGGATGCATTCATCACGGATGCCTGCGCAACCGTAGCTGTCGGATATCGGCGTGCGGCCGGAATCTACGCTCGCGATGAAGAGATGCGGACCCTTGGAACTGCGGCAGTTCACCTCCTGACCATGGCTACATCTCGCGGTATGGCGAAGTCCAAACAGGAATCTCCTGAGGGCCTTTCGCCTGCTTGGGAGCACTCGTCCAGTCAGCCACCGAGCGATGGCAGCACGGATATAACGCGGACACAATGAGGCCATGCGATACTCGCGGGCTCACCATCGATGAGGAACGGTTGCTCAGCAGATCGGAAGGTTAAATCTCGACCCCCGAAACCACTCTGCGGTTCTCATGTAGGTTGTCGTTTGAAGCCCAGGCGGGCCATTCATCAAGATTAAATTTCGCGGCAAGCCAATCGCATACGGGCGGCGCGAGAACTAATGCACTCGTGGCGGGTTCTGATTCCGAAAACTGGAGTGGTTGGACATGAAAAAAGCAGCATTGGCGTTAGCGACCGCTGCCACGGTCGGTGTCGCTGCCTTGGCAACACCATCACCTGCCCTTGCGTGGCGAGGCGGGTGGGGGCCTGGTCTCGCAGGTGGACTAATTGCTGGCGCGGTGATCGGCGGCATAGCATCCAGCGCCTACGCCTATGGCCCTGGCTACGGTTATTATGGCGGACCGGGCTACGGCTACTATGGTGGCTATGGGCCTGCTTATTACGGTGGATACGCCCCGACGTACGGCTATGCTCCCGCATACTACGGCGGCGGATATGCCGGCTATTACGGTCCTCGGTACCGCGTCGTTCGTCCCGCATACGGGTATGGATATCCAGGCTGGTGATGTCGCTCGATCCGGTCGCAGCGCAAAGTCAGCCCCCGGCCTCCGGATCAAACGGGATCAGCAATTAAAAGTAGCGTCACGGACGCTGCTGTTCACCTTACGCGGGGAATAAAAGCGGCTTCGCTTACAATCCCTCTCTTTCGATCTCAATCTGTCGCTCCGCCGATTCGAACCAAAACCTAGATTTCGGTCCACAACCCGATTTCGGTCAGCAAGTTGACCGGCCCGGTGCCGAAGCTCCGTAGGCCCTTGCCGGCGCCGCGCGCACGTTGCGACGCCGCAACATCTTGACCAGCCGCGCGACGCCAGGAAGTGGAGCCGCGAATTGCCTTTAGCGCGCGGCCACAATTCATCGGTGGAGCGGTTTATACTCGTCGTAACGGCCTCTACAGCGAATTTCCAAGTGCCCTGCAGCAGCTCGGCGTCCTTTGCCCATTTCCTCGGCGAAGTTTGCCAGGTACGAGCCAGGACTGTCAGAGATTAGGCTGCGGAACATTCCGGTCAGCTGCTGGTTCGCCCAAGTTCCCGGCGGCAATTTTAGCGCCCAAACAGACGTTTGTTCACCTAGGTTCTGTTCTGCGATGTCATCGTCCGATCCAATCACGATTGCTCACGATCGACGCCAACGAAGACTGTTGATCGCACTAGCCTTGGGGTTCATTGTTTTTGGCCTCGCTGCGGCCGCCCTCCTCTACCTCTTGCAGCCCGAGACCCTTCGGATTGCCGTTGGACCCGCAGGCAGCGACGACCATCAGGTGGTCCAAGCGATGGCCGACGCTTTCGAGGAGGAAAGCAGGACGATCAGGCTCTCGCCGACCACGACTGACGGCGCGGTCGAATCTTTGGCCCTGCTGGGCGCTGGCAAAACCGACCTGGCAATCGGTCGCGGCGACCTTGGCATGCCGGCCGACGCGCAGACGCTCGCCGTCCTGCGCAAGAACTACGTCGTCCTCTGGTCGCCTACTGGGCGAACGGGTAAGGACTCCAAGAAGGCCAAGGGGAAAATCGAAGAGATCGCCGATTTGTCGGGTCACAAGGTTGCCATCATCGGGAAAACCGGAGCAAACCTCGCACTCCTGCGGACCGTTCTCGTTGCCTCCGGCGTGGAGCCGGACAAGGTTGCGACGGTCCAATTCGGGACTGGAGAAATCGAAAAGCTTGCGGAAGACGTTAGTCTCGACGCGTATCTCGCCGTCGGTCCTCTCGACAGCAAGATCACTGCTGATGCGATCGCCGCGACTTCGAGATCACGCGGAGCTCCAAAGTTTCTTCCGGTCGACACATCCGAGGCCATCGCCTTGAAGCACCCCCGCTACGAAGCAGAGGAAATCCCGGGCAGTATCTTCAGTGCGAAACCCGCGTGGCCAGAGGACAAGGTCGACACCATCAGCGTCAACCATCTTATCCTAGCCAGAAAAGAACTGTCCGAAGCCAAGGCGGCGGCCTTCTATCGGCAGCTCTTCGCGGTCCGCGACACGATCAGGCAACGTGTCGCTGGAGCTTCGCACATCGCGAAACCGGAGACAGAGAAGGAGGCGGAGCCCTCCGTTCACAGGGGCGCTGCAGCGGTGATCAATGGGACCGAGCGGACGTTTTTGGACAGGTACGGTGACTACTTCTGGTTCGCGTTGCTTCTTCTCTCCGGGATGGGTTCGGCCGCCGCTTGGTTGCGTCGCTATCTTAATCGAGACGAACGGGACGACCTCACCAGCCACCGGAATCGCATCGTCGCGCTGGTCTCGGAGCTTCGCAATGCCGAATCCGAACAGGACCTGATGACATCGCAACGGGAAGTCGATGCGATCATCGGAGAAACCCTTAAGTGCTACGATGATGGAGCGATCGAACAAGAGGACCTGGCCGCATTCGGCCTGGTCCTTGAACTGTTCGACCATGCCATCGCTGAAAGGCGAGCGACGCTGCAGAGCGGCCCTTCCGATCAACCGAGGGCTCCGGGCCCGACCCTTGCGTCGCGCCGGTAGGTCCATCCCGTATCGAAGCGCCCAAAAGTCCCTGAACAAACCCCACCACCAGTTCGGCTTGTCGCTTAGCGTTCAGGCGCGATTGTATACTGTGCATCATTCCGGGTTCCGGCTTGATCTGTCGCACCGGTGCGACAGGCTGCCTCTCGCTCGCCACTGCATTGGCAGGGAGGACTGCGATGAGCTTTGTTCTGTTGATCGGATTCCTGAGTCTGAGTGCCTGTGCGGTTTTTGTGACCTTGAGGTCTTCCTGGCGAGCGAATGCAACGCAACAAACGCTAGGACTAGTCCAACTTAGGACGAGCGAATCAAAGCGCGCGAGTCTCTAATCATCGCGCCGGTGAACGGACTCGCTGGCACCCCTCTGGCCTCACCGTCGACATGACCGCGGTGAGGCCTTTCTTTTGGACGCGGCTGATCTTTAGTCTGAGCGCTTCAATCCAGTCGCGGCAAGCTGCTCCTCATGCATGCGGACGATCTGTTGGATGGGGGACTCAAATAACTCCTTCACGATCCCCGTCTTGCGCGCGTGCTCAATGACCGCATCAGCCAGGACGTAGACATGTTGACCGTCCGCCTGAATTACCGCTTCGGCGGGTGCGGCGCCCCCATTGCGGCGAGATACTGATCGCTGGTTGGTGTTCGCCGGTTGCGAGCGAACGCCGTTAACTTTTGCCAGCCCAGCGCCAGCGCTCGTGCTGAAGGCCGAACGTTTGCCGGTCAACCGCGCGAGGGCCGCTCGGTGCAACTTCCGAGCATCACCTTTCAGTTTGCACGTCCGGTGCTCGCGGGCTGACGGGCGGTGGAGGCTCTCCCGCCTGATCTTTGAGGTTGGCGGCAGCCTCAATGAGACCTGCAGCCACTTTGGGATCGGAAGTTGATTGTGCCATCTTGAGCAGCGCTGCGGCTGCGTCCCGGGCGTGGAAACGAGTTCTTGCGCTTATCCCAACGGGGCCCCCGCTCTCTAAGACTCAGAGCATCTAAGTCTGTTCCGCAGGAAAAGTACAAAAATGCACACAGAGACTGGGTTCCGCAAAACCGCCTCACGGAACTCCGCATGGGCCCGACGCAGGCATCAGCCGACAGAAGTTCCTTGAAAGGCGTCGCCCGGGTCCGGAACTGAGGTCTAAGAGACCCGGTTGATCAAGGGGGCGACTGAGGGATTACCGCAATGAAATCGCCACTTGCAGCTTTACTCCTCGCGCTCGTCATTGCTCCAACCGCTCGGGCATTTCCCGGACCAGTGCACTGGGAAACCTATTCGGTCGCGGAGACGGGCACCTCCGTCGATATTCCGACTTCGATCTTTACGGAGAAAGCAGGGCAACCGAACGGATACGGGGAGCGGCTAAAAACAGCGGACGGGCGAGCAGAACTGACGGTTCAGACCGCGCCCAACGTGGATAAGGATGCGCCTGCAACTTTTCTTGCAAAAAGGCATCCTCCTGCCGACATTCAGTACAGGAGAGTAACGCCACGATTTTTCGCGGTTTCAGGCTACAAACGTGACGAAGTCTATTACTCACGCTGCAACTTCTCGAATGGCTTCGTCCATTGCGTGATGATTACCTATCCCGCTAGTGAGGAGAGGGACTGGGACGACGTAGTCACCCGGATCAGCCTTTCGCTAAGTGGAAAGTGACTTCTCGCAATCGTCAGGCGCAAATGCCCGGCTCAAGGGGCGGCGCAGGGCGTTTAACTGACATCCTCAAGAGAGCAGGTTGGGCCGATAGCGCCGCTCACCTAGGCGAGTGGGCGCACCCTTCGGGACTGCAGCCGCCGAGTTAGTCGCGCGACGCGTCTGGTTTGAGTGGCACTGGGCAAATTTTGGAGCCATTCACTTATGCAACGGCAATGTCCACTTTGTGTGCGTCCCGTTCGACCAGGATGATTTGCGAGGTGTACCAGGTCGCATACCAGCGCAGTACCCACGGAATGGGGATAATGAGCACTGTGCCAATGATCCATACTAGCGTGCGCCACAAAACTCCAAGTCCCGACCCATTAAAGGTGACCTCGCGGCGCGTCCCGCTAACATTTCGGCAATTCCAGCGTAGAAACGCGGTGACTACCCAGGCCCACCCAATGACGGTGACGAAGGAAAGTGTGGCGAGCAAAGTCCAGCCGATATAAGCCCAGACACTGCCCTTAAAAGTGATTGGAAGCTTCATGTCATTTGAACTGAGATTGCTGACTATCCATCGGACGATCATCCAGTTCGCGAATGCGTTCACCAGGACGATCAGCGGTTGGACCGCGATGTAATCCACCGCGCTGCCATATTGGCAAAGCCCAAGCAGTATGCATACCCACCAGATCTCACCGACCCGGCCGGTGAAGCGCATATTGGGTCGGCCAGGTACATGGATGTGCTCGACAACATAGCGACAAAACATCATGACTGCCCAAGGGGCAGGGATTAAGAGGATCACGCCGATTGAAAGCAAAAGGATTCGTCCGAGTAGGGTCCAAAACCCAACCTCAAGCGAGAGCGGTCTGCCGGCAGTACCGCCAGGCGTCGTAGATCCTGCGAACGTGTTGATGGAGCCGTTTTGAGCGTCGGTTATGTTCGTCATGGGTCCCTCGCAGATCGGGCGCAGACCCTACACAAAATCAACTCGAAGTCTGTACTCTCGTCAGAGGAGAACCGATTGGAGTTCTCGTCGGAGTGCGGTCTTGAGCACTACATGCGTGAAAGCAATGTTCACAAGCGAGGGGGCTATCCGTACAAACGGAGCCCATTTGGTACCCGTGAGGACGTGAGAGATTTCGGCGAGCAATCCGCAGTCGACTTGGTGGCCAGGAGAGCGATAAGCGTCGATGTGCATTTTGTACTCCATCACGACAACGGGCCCATCGCGCCACGCACATACACGTCATGCGTGTTGTACCGATATTGCTCGACTTGCGTCGTTCATGTACGTAGCAGATCGAACGCATCTCAACATCAAAAGAAGAAAATCATGCGCGCAATGTGGATTGTGCCTGTCTCCTTGCTCTTGTCGAACTGCTCGGGAGGTGGAGGGCTCGCAGCCTCGATCGACGACAGTTACTGCCGTCGTCAGGGTGAGCAAAAAACGATGAGCTACGACGAGTGCAAGAACAAGCTCGCGGAAAGCCGCCGCCAGTCCTTTTCGAACGATATGGTGAACCGGTCCGCGCTCACCAATTCGTTCAGGCATTGATCCCACGGGAATAAAACGTCTGGCGTCATGTCGGATGCTCACAAACGGCACTTGAAAGGCACGCGGGCGGTTTCAAGTGCCAGCCGTATATTTGGTGCCGCCTTGCGCTATGAGTTTGCCTGGCGGCCCGCGGAGCCGATACAAGGACGCTGCAGGCTTTCATGGGCCATCGCTCGATCGCGACAAGCGCATTCGAACATCGGGGAAGTGATGAAACGCTTCTGCGTACCGATCGCTATCTGCTTCGCTGCGATGATTTGGGGCGCCGTGGCGCATGCAGAGCCGTCAGCCGTGCTCGCGATAGGCTCGGGCACGGAGTTATCCTGCGGCGGGTTAATCGCCGCTATCGGCGACCTTCCACCGGGCAAACACCGAAAGATGAACAACGCGATGGGCGTCTTTGTCAGCGAATACAAGGGCTACCAAGAATGGCTGATGGGATTTATGTCGGGCTTCAACCGCGCGCATGCCGGCGATGAGAAGCAACAAGTGGCAAATATTGGTATCGCTGGAATGGATCTGTGGATGCGCAATTGGTGCAACAAACATCCGACGAAGCTGGTATTTGATGGCGCGGATGCTTTCATCGACGAGATGCGGAACGACGCTGCAGCTCGACGCTGATGCGGCGTTGCGTTTCACGGTCTGCTGACATCGGCAACGACAGCCAGAAGCAAAGCAGGCTTGCAATCGCGATTATGAGTGGAATTGCTTGATCGACCAACATGGCGGCGTCAGGTCATGAATCCCCATGGGTATGACGGCCGCGGGCCAAAAGGTTCATCCAGCTGTGTGTGGCGTTGCGTTGATGCGCAGTCCCCAAAAGAAAGGCCCCACCGGGTCATGTCGGCAGGGCCAAGGCAGCTCGGAGAGTCCGTCACGGCTCCGATTAGACATCCGCGGACCTTGGTTTGCGCGGTCTCCCTCGCACTAGTCCTGGTGTTTGTTGCGTTGCGTTCTTCAACCCTCGAAGACCGCCAAAAACAGGAAGACGAGCGACGCGACAAGGATGAGAGCAGCGACGAGGGCGAGCTTTTCGCCCGGAGTGAGCTTTATCTGCGGCACGGTAGTCCAGATGTTGGGTTGGATGAAGGGCGAACGGCCCAGGCGCACCTTTTGGGTGTTACCAGGGCCGCCGACGATCCTCTTGCCCCAGGATAGCCCCGACGGTTCCCCGAGGGACGCAGACCGCGGCGCTGCTTAGACAATCGAATCGCGGGCAGTCTTGTTAGTACGTGCCAATTGTTTTGTGATTTTGAGCCATCAGAGCAAGAGACAGGTGCCCGATCAGACTGGCTCTACTCGTGGCGCCCCTGGTGGCTTGGCGTCTCAGCCACACGTGGTCCGGCGACCTCGCCGCCAATCATGAGTGCAACGAGGATGCCCGCAGCGAGCAAGCACGCGCCGATAATTCCGTAAAAGCGCCAGTCTTGGTGGCTCATGGTTGCTCCCGAGCCCCAACGTTATGAAGAGACGCACGCGGCGGCAAGCGGGTTGCTGGGCTTGGCTACCCTCCTAGCACCATCTGATTTTGACGCCTGGGTGAATTCGCCAGATTGTTATTCGATGCGCAGGCGCTATCCTGCGCAAGCGGTGAAGCCGCAACGTTCAGCCATTGATTGCAAAATGGAGGCTCATATGAAGTTCATGGTTTCTTGGACTGTACCTCAAGGCACTTTCAATGCAGCAGTCGCACGCTTTCTAGAAACGAGTGGTGCACCGCCCGAGGGCGTCAAGATGTTGGGGCGTTGGCATAGCTTGAGCGGTCATGGATTTGCGATTTCCGAAGCGAGTGATCCGAAGGCCATGTACCGTTGGGTCACCCAATGGGCTGATTTACTCCCGTTGACAGTCTCGCCTTGTCTTGAGGACGCGGACGCGGGCGAGGTGATGGCGTCGCTACCCCGGCGTTGACCTCAATCCGATCACAACCACCGCCGCAGAACCGGGCGGCGGTGGTACCAAACGCGCTCGTGCCGGCACCCACCGCGCTGCTGCTGACGGTCGGGCTCAAAGGCTTAGGTGATCTGCTTCGCTGCAGGTGACTCAGAAATGGCCGCTGATGCTATTCGATAGATCGGCAGGTAGCGCTCGGAGCCAACACGCATGGGAGAATTCGCCAAGGCTAGCAAACGGCGTTCTGTGAGTTGCGTTCAAAGAAAGACCCCGCAGCGGCGAACTGCAGGGCCAAGGGAGAGCCGGCAGGCCCGAGCCGCCAGCACACTGATGATACGCCCGCTCGTTTTGATTCGCGTGGCATCCGTTGGACTAGTTCGTGGCGTTTGTGCGTTGCGTTCCCCTTCAACCCCCCGATGACTTCCAACAAGACGCTCATGGCAATGACTGACGCGACACACGGCGGGAGAAGCTGCGGGTTGAGAGCGACGCGGTCGAGCGCTGGGGTCTGGAGCGCCTCCTAACGCGTAGCTTCCTGGTTGGCGGAGGTGGGTTCGCCTTGGCGCAAACTCGGCGGATTGTTGGGAGACGTTTTCCGCGGCCACCTCCGCCACTTACTTACCCCTGAGTGGGAGTGTGGAAGGCGACTTTCAACTCTTCCATCTCGCCAATTAACTTGGCGATCCGATCCACCGTCAGCTGATCGGTGATGTTGCTGGCGATGCGCCGGTAGTGCTCGATCTTTGCGTCGAGTCCTTTGCACTTCTCACACACGACTGCTTCCTTTAAGGGCAGTGGGTCAAATAAGAGCATGTCGACAATGTTCCGACCCGCGAAGAAGGCTTCGCCCGCAGTCGCCGCACCGCGTCCGCGGGCCATCTCCGCCGAACTGCTAACCCAATGAGACTGTGGATAACGGGCCTCTTCCGAAATTCGACCACACTTGTTCCACTGAGCGGCCGCCAGATGCGTCAATTGGGGTGCTTTGGGGAGGCCGCTTCCATGGACCTAATCGAGAGGGGTTTTGCAGTTACGGCGCTGACGAGTTTCTTCGTTCTCATCGGTGTGCTGGTCTGGGTGATCGCGTAAGGCATGACAGCTACGCGCTGGCGCGCCCTAGCGGCCTGCCCCGTGTGAGAGTGCTGTCGCGCGTGGCCTCACGAGCCGCGCCTCGAGACCTACTGCCACACCATCTTGGCCTCGTCGCCGCCGGGCGAGGCCTTTTCTTGTTGGCTGGTGCGAAAGGGCCCTCGCGCGACGCCCTTGCACTCATCGGCAAAAAGAAAGGATAGCGGCGATGGCGTCGGCCTTGATGGTTGTGGCCACAAGCAAAGAACGCCTTCACGAAGGCTTGCGCGACCGCGGGCGGTACTTCGATGGGCTTTCGGGGCATGACGTTAAAACAGCGCTTCCACAGCCCCCAAGCCAAGGCCGCCCACCATCCCAGTACTAAAACGACGCAAACTGCGATCAGACCCTTACTCAGCCAGCGCTTACTCATCGAAGGGTTCCCCAGCTGGTCACGCTTCGGGCTATGGAACGCTGCAGGCGCACTATCGTTCTCTGATGATGAAGATTCTACCAGAGCACCTCCAGCACCTCCTATGGAAGTGCACGCAATGCGCAGCGTGGCCGATGGCGATCGTCGTCGATGATGGGAGCCGATTCTTGTTCAGGTGTGGCAAATGTCGAGCTCTGGAAGCCTACAACGTGGGAGTTGCTGGGTCGCTCGTCCCAGCCCCGCGGTGGTGGGCGCCGCCTCTCACACCGTCGCCAAAGTTAGCTCCATCTCAGCGCTTGAATGCTTCTCTTACCCCCTCGACGGATTGATGCAGCGGGTTCTTGACCTTGATCCAGTCCTTCGATCGCCCGCTGCGGTAAAGTCGGTCCGCGCGCTTTGACACCAGACCCTCGAGTCCGATCTCGCAGGCCTTGCGGTAGAGGTCGGGGCCGATTTCCCCCTGTTCGAAGTCACTCACGAAGATACCGTCGGGCCGACGCGACAGTAGGCGCTGGAGGTTTGCCTTGCGCATGGAGAGCGGGAGCTTCCTCAGGTCATCGCCGTCTACAGCCAGGATATCGAAAGCGAACAGCTCGACCTCCTCATCGTGCCTATTCGAATGGAGCGCGTTGAAGTCAGAATAGCCGTCGACGCCGCGCACGATGGCCTCGCCATCCAGGACGAAATGGCTTTGCCAATTCTTGCGGGCGGCCTCAACGATCCGCGGATAACGCTTCGTCCAGTCATAGCCGCCTTTGGTGATCAGCCGAACGCGATCGCCATCGCGCTCCAGGCGAAGACGGTAGCCGTCGTATTTGATCTCATGAAACCAGTCAGGGCCGGTGGGTACGGCCTTGGCCGTGGTTGGCAGGCAGAACTCAAACGCTTTAAACATGCGGCGAAGATAGGGATTCACCCAAGTAATAGCCAGAACAGGCGCCGTCGCGGTAACGCGATCATGCGGC
Source organism: uncultured Alphaproteobacteria bacterium (assembly GCA_963696255.1). Lineage (GTDB taxonomy): Bacteria > Pseudomonadota > Alphaproteobacteria > Rhizobiales > Xanthobacteraceae > Bradyrhizobium. The sequence goes on along the minus strand of CAVOJN010000006.1, from coordinate 1,592,710 downwards.
GCGTGATGTCGCCGTAGCTAACCACTAGACCTCCCAAGGTAGGCCCCGACACGTGCCCCCGCGCGCCGGGGCCTACTGTCTCCGGCATTGATTGTTCTCCGACTGTTTGCGTGTGGGTTCTCACAACCTAAGGCAGCGCAAAGTTGAGCCTACCGCTTACCCGATAGCCCATCCCCCAATCGGTCGGCTCTGGGGCCATCCCGGGAGAACTACGGATATACCGCATACCGGTATTATGGGATGATAGAACCAATGTAATGGAGTTGTGCCGTGAAATCACAAGTCGTGAAGCGCTCAGTCGTTATCGGTGGGCACAAGACCAGCGTCAGCCTTGAAGAGGCGTTCTGGAATGGCATGAAGACGGTTGCGGCGGAGCGCGGCAGTACGCTGTCCGAACTGGTAAGTAAGATCGACGCCGAGCGCAAACAAGGCAATTTGTCTTCGGCGATCCGCCTGTTCGTGCTTGGACACTACAGGTCTCGCGGCACGGCGGTCGGCGACCAACCCAAGCAGTCAGGCTATTCGTTGAATGGGCATTAGGGCCCGAGCAGTTCTTTCCTGACAGTTAGAGTGGGAAAGCAAACGCTCGCGGTCGTTAGTTTGCCTAAGCCGTGCCCCGCAGCGGCAGATGCAGCTGTGCCGGGCGCGTTGTCCCGTGGCAATCGACAAAGCTCTCTAACGACGGCGGTACGTCGAAGCCATCCCGGGCGCATCGCTGCAAGATAAGGTCAGCGAACTCGGCAGAGACATCGTGTGACCAGCCTTGCGCGGTATGAAGGCGATGACCCGAGCCGGCTTGCGATACTGCCCATCGACTAGGTCGGTGATGATGGCTTGCCGATCGGCGCTCTCTTCGTCCGTCTCGCGCCAAGCGCGGCCGAGATGCTCGCCGAAATCATCCAGCACCAGGTAGACGTTGTGATCGTCGGGCAGGGGAGGGGAATTGAGGGCGAGGAACGCATAATCAACTCCGGAGCAATATCCGCAGATGATAGGTGTTCCGGCCGGCAATTACGAATCAGTTGGGTATTGCGAGCGGCTATAGAACCTGAGATCGTAACGAAGCCGCCTCGCCATCAGAGGCGGTACGCGGCCCCAGGCGTTCAACCCCTAAGCAAGCGACTTGGGGCCGCACTGGACGACGCTGGCCAACTGAGGCAATGAAACCAAGACCGAAAGAGTGGACGGAAGCCGAGAAGAAGGCCTTGGTCCGGCTGGTGCGCGATGGCGCTCCAATGCGGGAGATAACCGCAAAGCTCAAGCGGCACGCGGGCTCGGTAAGACGCATGGCGCGGTCCTTGAATCTAGCGGTCAAGAAGTAGACGTATCCCAAACGCGCTCGCCGCACTCGCACTGGTACAGGCGGATCGTGCGGCCCTTCTTCGGCTCGAGGAAGGTGTGAGTGAGGCGGGGGAAGGCGGCGCACGCGGCGCAACGCGGGCTGCGATCTTGGTCTTCCCGTTTGGACAACTGGTGTTCTGTTTCTTCCACGGTACTCAATCCCAAAGGCCTATCGAGGACCATTAGGGTGCGTCTAAATTCAATGTCTTCCGGTTCAAAGCGCCCCAGCGCCGGCAGCCTTCCGCGCTGGTGGGACATCACCAATTCGGGAGTTGCGGAACTGGACTTAACCAATGTTAGTTTGGAGGGCATGGGAGACGAGCTTGGGCATGACCAATTGTTCGCCCGTGCGGCAGCCGCTATCGCCGAGGCCAGACGCTTGACCGAGATCAACCTCGAATGGCGAGACGGCCTAGAGGCTTCGGTGCGTCGCATGCATTTCCGGGCTGCGTTCTTTCCGAAGACACTGAAATTCCATACGCCGTGGGATTTTCGAGAGCCGCAACGAACCTCACAGCCATTTCCACGGCGGTCGGAGGGTGACCTCGCACACTGATGCAACGGATCCAATTGATGGTTCCGCGAACGCGTGCAGCGGGGACCTTGGCGCGGAGTAGATCCTCACGAGCCTGCGCTCGGATGATTTGGCTGTCGCGTATAGCGCGTTCCGCGCGCGCCATGAGCTTGTCGTCCATGAGCTTCCCAAATCGGAAAGCCGCCCGACGTTCCTACTTGGCCTTCATCCCTTCGTCCCATTCAGTGGCACAAGATAATTCAACAGCAAGCGGCGCCGAGAGGCAATGGTCCCAAGAATGGCTCGCTTGCGTTCTACCTGTAGCGGTCACGCCCTACGGTATGGGCGATCGCCAACGGCAAATACGGTCCGGACTGCGTACGATGAAGCGCCGACGCCGACCGAACCGGAAGCGTAACCGGCAACGGCTGGCGAGCCATCGCCGGCGGCGGTGACGGTACCCAAAGAGCAGGCCGGCCGGTTAGCCCAGCGGGCCATCGTTAGAGCGGTAACGCCTCCGTGCTGATCAAATTGCATCGCAGCACTCTTCCGTGAACGAAACTCTTTGCACGCAACCGCGAAGCCCTCCTGAAACAAAGCCTACCTACGTGCCCGACGAGGAACAACTCGGGATTACGACAATGATTGCATTCAAAACCCTTATCGCTGGAGCGATAGTATCGATAAGCGTGGCGACTTCCGCGAGCGCGCAGTGCCCGACGTGGGCTAATGACAATCCGCCGTTGTTTCAGTCGCAATACCCCAATAGGGATGTGTTGAACGATTGCGAGCTAACTCCAGCAGGCAGATTGGGGCTACAACTGCCAGGCGGCGCGGCTCCTGTTTTTGGAGCGAGCAAGCCGTATGAAGCGATGGCTAGCGGCGGATACGCACAACGGCCTCGGTCACGCATCATTCGACACTGGTGATTGTGGAAGTCGGCGCTGGCAAGCTCTGGCCAGCCGCGAAACGACCGAAGGCACCGGGGGGCTGAGCAGAGGGGCGGTGCCTGCAGTGCAAATCACCTTTTGGCGCAGCTGTGCGATTCTGAGCACAAGGCGACTGGCCATTCTGGCGTGCCGGAAGGTCTTCTCTAGGCCCGAAACCGGACGTCACAACTCGTTCGGCCGAGGTCCGCTTAGGGCCAACGGCAGACATTAGGGTTCTCCCATCGGGGTCGCGACATCGTGGTTCGGCCGAAGACGAGTGAGCGGCTTTGCTATTCGCCGCTGCCCGTCAGCCAGAATTTCGGCCAAGGGCAGGCCGGCGCATGGTAGGGTGCGCCTTGCGAACTGCATCAGGACGCCAATGGGAGAGGCTTCAATTTCGATTGGGAAACGAGCGGTTGTGATCGGCGCTGGTATGGCCGGCCTTGCGTCTGCAGGCGCGCTCGCCGACCATTTCGATGACGTCGTTATTATGGAGCGCGATATTCTCCCTTCGGAGCCCCTGCAACGAGCGGGAACGCCGCAGGGGCGACACGCCCATGCGCTGCTGCTCAGCGGGCAGCGCGCATTGGACGAGCTCTTTCCGGGGTTCGAGGAGGATCTTGCGCGTGCGGGGGCCGTAGAGCTCAGGGTCGGTCTCGATGTCCTCACCGAACGTCCGGGTTACGATCCTTTCCCGCGACGCGATCTCGGTTGGTTCGGTTACTCGGCGTCCCGGCCAGCCATCGAGCACACCGTACGGCAGCGGTTGGAGGAACGTGGAAATGTCAGTCTGCGGCAGCGATGCCGTGTACAGGAGATTATCCTGGGGTCGACAAACGGTGGGGCCGTGACCGGCGTACGCTACGACAATGGCAACGGCGAGAGCGAGACCCTCGACGCAGATCTCGTCATCGATGCTTCGGGACGCTGCGCACTTACTCTCGGCCTGCTGAAATCGATCGGCCTTCCGCTGCCCGAGCAGAGCACCATCGGGATCGATCTCGGCTATGCCACCTGCATCTATTCCGTCCCGGACGACGCTTCGACGGACTGGAAGGGCATCATGACCTTCGGCCAGGCACCCCACAACAGCCGCGGCGGCGTGCTGTTTCCGCTCGAAGGCGGCCGGTGGATGGCGACCATTGGCGGACGTCATGACGACGTGCCGCCCGGCGATGCCGAAGGATTTCTCGCTTACGCCAGGGAATTGCGGACGCCGACAATCTACAACGCAGTCCGGAACGCCAAGCGCCTGGACGGCGTCGCACGCTATGTCTTCCCGGAAAGCGTCTGGCGCCACTTCGAGAGGCTCGACACGTTCCCGCGCGGACTTCTTCCTGTCGGCGATGCCATCTGCTGCTTCAATCCCGTGTACGGTCAAGGCATGAGCGTGGCTGCGCTGGAGGCATGCCTGCTGAAGCGACTGCTTGAGAGTTCGGAGAAAGCTGGCGATCCAATCGCCGGACTGGCGTCGGCCTTCTTCGAGGAGATACCCGCGTTGATCGAGACACCGTGGTCGGTGGCCATGTTCGACTTCGCGTTTCCCGGGACACGCGGGACCCGACCGGCGGACTTCGAGATGACGCTGAAATTCGGCATCGCGCTGACCCGGCTCGCCGCCGAGGATCCGGCCGTCCACAGGCTGACGGCCGAAGTACAGCATCTGTTGAAGCCGCGCAGCGTCTATCGCGATCCCGATTTTGTACGCCGCGTTTTCGCGAAAATGGTCGAAGCGCCTCACGCGAATTAGTCCGCCTCGGGTCGAAAGGCGACATCGCCAACCGATCGGGCATAGGTCTGCTCTACCCTCGAAACCGGACATTGGGGCGTTCGGCATGAATGTCAGCTATGGGCCGGTCTCATGATTAGGCTCCAAGGGGCTTGGGGTCCGTGAAGCTAAACGGTGAATTCGATGAGGTCGCTGTTCATTCTCGTTGCTATCTGCCTATCAGGCGCCGCATTCGCTCAGAGTGCGCCGCCCAAGGGCGGAAACAAAGCGTTGGTTCATGTAAAGCAGAACACGCCGATGGGCTGCAAATTCGTTGGAACGGTGCGGGGTACAAAGCTATGGGCCGGTGATTGCGCAGGGCCAGAGCTTAGGGGCTCGACAACCACGACTGATAATCAAGCCTCACCTGAGGAAACGAACGGATCGATCACGCCCGATCAGAAACGGTGAAATTACTCGCGATTCGTTCTAGCGACCACGCTCGCCTGCACAGCGAAATGACGGCATGTTAAAACGCGACCGGCAAGACGCTGACCACAACAGGGACGCGTGTGAATGACGGCGAGACGTTGCTCTATCGAGCGAGCAAGGCTGACTGTGATATTTCGAGCCATCGCGGAAAGGCTTACTCCGCTCGCGAGGCGCCTGTGGATAAGCGGTTCGAAATCGAGCCACGTTGCGTGCGTCCTAAAAAGAGGACAGAATATCTCGGTCGCTTCGGCGGCGGGTATTTTGATCGGCGGATTTCATTATGTCAGAAGCGGTGAAATTGATTGTTGAAGGCTATCTATCATTGAAGGACAGGGGCGCGCTCGAAGATTTACGAGCGCACCGTCAGAGGCTCAGGAAAGAATTGCATGACCGCTCAAGTAGTGGGCTCGAGGTCGTCGGACGCACCACGCAGCTGTTCGACGAGGAGCTTATCGTGATCGAATCCGCGATCCATCGACTTGTCACACGGTAACCGGACATCAACCGAAGAGCGATAGAAAGATTCGCCGCGGATGAGTAGCGTATCGAGTACCGCGGTAACCGGTCACAAGTGACGACCCGCCGGCTTCACAACCGGCGGGTTTTTGCTCTCAAAAAAAATACGCCGCCGGGCTCGAAATACATTGTCCCGGCGGCGCCTGTCCCTAGCTGGGCCGCGCAATCCCCAGCACCCGTAGCCTAGCAACTCTCGTGCCACTGATATGTGACATGGTTCTCAGTGCGGCCATTCTTTCGCGGGTTCGAGTGAGTTCTGTTGGCGCACTCAATTTTGTATGCGGGAGACCTCCCCGTAATCGCACGGGTTGCAGATTTAAGTAAATCTTTCGGGGTTTTTCTTAAGACATGGGGCAGATTCCAGGCTGGGGATGTTGCCATGACGCAGCTCTTGTCCCGTTTTCGTGTGTTGACCAAGGTTCTGGCAATTGTGTTGGTCCTTTCCGGTATCGCCGGTCTGATGGCCTATATCGGGATTTCAGCGCTTAGATCCCTGAGTGAGCGGGGTGAGGTGATGGCGAGATCGGCCGAGCGGTCGCTGGCCGCCGCGCGCGCCCGCCAGAATGTGACCGCCATCAATCGTGCCGAGTTTCAAAGCGCGCTCGATCTGCGCGACGAGAATCGTCTCGAGGCGCGGTCCGTCATCGAAGAGCAGTTGAAGCTGTTCCACGAGCGTCTGGAAGATTTCGGCAAGACCACCGACGAAAAGGTCCAGGCGCTGATGCCGGCTGTGCGTTCCGCGTTTGCGGCCTACGAGACGCAATTGAAGCAGACGATGAATGCCGTGGAGGCCGCCAAGTCGGCGGAAGTCACCGAGTCTGCCTCCAGGCTGCGCGAGATCGTCATGAAGAGCCGTGCGGATGCCGAGGCGCTTCAAACGATCCTCAAGGCCGTCGCCGAACGTCTCGACCAGAGAGTCGAGGAAAACAGCAAGGCGGCCGACGAGGAATATGTATCGACGTCGCGGCTCATGATCGAGCTGGCGCTTTCGGGTGTCATTTTCGGCCTGTTCTTTGGTTTCATGATCGGCCAGTTTGGCATCGCCAAGCCGATACGGGCGATCGTCACACTGCTGCAGCAGCTTGCCGGCGGAGACTACGCTTGCGAGGTCCACGGGACCGATCGCAAGGACGAGGTTGGTGATGTCGCCAAGACCGCGCTTGTGTTCAAGGAGAACGGTCTCACCAAGATCCGGATGGAGAAGGAGCAGAAGGAAGCCGAAGCGCACGCAGCCGCGCGCCGCCGGCAGGACATGCTCACGCTGGCCGAAAAGTTCGAAAGCGCGGTCGGAGAGATCGTCGAGACGGTATCGTCGGCCTCGACCGAACTCGAGGCCTCGGCAGGTACGCCGACTTCAACTGCGGAGCGTTCGCAGGAACTGGCGACCACGGTGGCGGCTGCCTCCGAAGAAGCGTCGACCAATGTGCAGTCGGTGGCTTCGGCGACCGAAGAACTGTCCTCTTCGGTCACCGAGATCAGCCGTCAGGTACAGCAATCGGCGCGGATGGCGAGCGATGCCGTCGGCCAGGCCCGTTCCACCACCGATCGCGTCAGCGAATTGTCGAAGGCGGCGACCCGGATCGGCGACGTCGTCGAGCTCATCAACACGATCGCCGGCCAGACCAACCTGCTTGCGCTCAACGCCACGATCGAGGCGGCACGCGCGGGCGAAGCCGGCCGCGGCTTTGCGGTGGTCGCCTCCGAAGTGAAGGCGCTTGCCGAGCAGACCGCGAAGGCGACCGGCGAGATCGGCCAGCAGATCAACGGTATCCAGGCCGCGACCGATGATTCCGTGAACGCAATCAAGGAAATCTCCGGCACCATCGAGAAGCTGTCGGAAATCGCCTCGACTATTGCGGCGGCGGTGGAAGAGCAGGGCGCGGCGACGCAGGAAATTTCCCGCAACGTGCAGCAGGCGGCGCAGGGCACCCAGCAGGTCTCCTCCAACATCACCGACGTGCAGCGCGGCGCGACCGAGACCGGCTCGGCGTCCTCGCAGGTGCTTTCGGCGGCAAAGACCCTGTCCTCGGACTCGAACCGGCTGAAGCTCGAAGTCGACAAGTTCCTCACTAACGTTCGCTCGGCCTAGGCGTATTAACATGGTCAGAGCCGCCGTGCGTGCGCTGCGAACGACCGATTTTCTCGGTCATTTTCTACCATGCTCGGGCTGCGCCGATAAGATCCTGAAGGGAGCAAAGCCCAGCGACTTGCCAATCGAAAAGCGTACACGTTTCAAGCAGGTTATGAGCTTGAAGACGGCTAAAGCCCTCGGCCTGGCTGTCCCCACGCTGCTGATCTGCGACGAGATTATCTAATGAACCACAGCATGCTTCCGCTTCTGGCTGAAAGTTCAGGATGGGCTGATCGATGCGGTTCGATACGGCGATCAGCTCGATGTAGTCGTGCAAACGATTGCCGGCACTAAGACCATTGTCAGCCTTGAAGAGTAGAGTCAGGACAGCGCGCTCGACCATGCGGGTAAAGGGTCTTGCGCGAAAAGCGAAAAAGCAAAACCGCCGCCGAAAGCGGAACTATGGGACGCCCTTGATTACCTTCGCGCCTGATGCCCGGCGGCACTCCGCGTAACCTGGGAACGCCGCAAATCGCCAAATTCGGAGGGAATAGTCGGAGATCAGTTGCGTTGAATGCCGCACGCTCAGCCGCGCCCGCCTGCTTACGAATTGCCTTAGCCATTTTCATATGGGTCCGACCTCGGGTTAGCGGGCAGGGGATTCCTTACTTCTCCTCCTTCGTCACGCCTACGTTTCCATTTGGAGAGAGACGGACCTTGTTGCCTTCGATCCCGGCAACGAGGCCCTTGTCGATAAAGTGGTGGTGACCCTTATGAGAGCCTTCCCCGCTGTTTTTTTTGTAAGCTTGATCCGGTTGCCTTCGACGACCGTGCCGACATGCACGCCGTCGGCTTCGATGACTTCCATATGCTATTTGATATCCATTTCCGTGCTCCGTGGGGCGTGGATAACGCGCCAAAGGAGTAGTGGTTGCCTTGGGTGCGCTGGCTACGCTTGTAGCGAAGTTCTCGCCTGCCACCGACAGGCAGGGTGGAGGCACCAGCCTTAGAACTGCGATCAGGACCGCCGAGCTCGCCTTTGACCCCAAAGTGGACCAAATGACTTCTTTTCCCCCGTCGATTGTTGCATGTATCATTGCCTGAAGTGGTGTCGGAGCAGGCAATGCGGCGGCGCGAATTCATAGCGTTTCTGGGCGCGGCGGTATGGCCGCCGGCCGCCCACGCCCAGCAGCTAAGCCGATACAGGATCGGTCACCTAGCTATCGCGGCTCCGACCGATACACCCCCGCCACCGCCTGCGAACTGGGACGCATTCACTCAGGGGCTACGCGAGGCCGGGTACGTCGAGGGACAGAACGTAATATTCGAGCACCGGTCCGCGCACGACCAGCCTGAGCTGTTCCCCAAACTCGCGCTTGAACTGGCGACCCTCAACGTCGATGTGATCTTCGCCCGAGGCACATGGGCTCTATCAGCCGCCAAGAACGCGACCCGCACGATCCCGATTGTGGGGATAGACCTCGAAATCGATCCAGTCGAGGCAGGATTGGTGATGAGCATCGCTCGGCCCGGAGGCAATGTTACCGGGATGTTTCTTGATCTTTCCGAGCTGAGCAGCAAACACCTGCAACTCCTCAAGGAGATCTTACCTAGGACGTCCCGCATTGCCGTCCTTGCGAATTCCGACATCAATGCATCTCAACTTCGGGAGCTGAACAGGGTCGCCGGCCTTATGTCAGTAGATATTCGAGCCTTAGACGTAAAGAACGCCAACGACCTGGACGAGGCTTTTAACACGGCAAAGAACTGGCGCGCTGACGCCCTCATCGTTTTGTCGAATCCGTTTAGCCTTGCTCACCGAACACGGATCGGGAGTCTTGCGGAGAAGGTTAGTCTGCCATCGATATATCTCTACAGAGCTCATGTGGATGCGGGGGGCCTGATCTCCTATGGGCCGGATTTACCGGACATGTTTCGCCGTTGCGGCGGTTATGCTGGTCGTATTTTGGGCGGCACCAAGCCTGCCGATCTTCCCATCGAGCGCCCAGCGAGGTTCGATTTGGTCGTGAACCTCAAGACCGCGAAAGTCCTCGGAATCAGCATCCCAGAAACAGTGCTCGTGCGTGCGGACACCGTGCTCGAATGAAACGGCAAACATCCTACGTGGTTAATTGGTTTCTCAGCCCCGGCGCAGGAGCTAAAAAGTGGAGAGTAGGTCCGCGCTGCTCATGGCATCGGTTCATTCGGGTCCACGCCCCGTGCGAGAGCTGCTGACTGCTCGAGCGAGGCACGCCGGACGAGAGGATCCGCGTGGCGATGTACCAACTGCCAATCGGAAGCCTCTTTTCGGTACACTTCTGTCACTCGCAGTGACCAGTCTTGCAGAGGCAGTCCGCCAACCTCCGCCGTCTGCCGCTCGATCATGACGAGGACCACAATATTATCGTTTGCGCAGGTCTGGACGAGCTCCAGATCCGTCTTACCGTTGCGGAAGTAGTGGCCCATCTCCGCCAGGTGTGCCGGACTTTTGTCGAAGCCCCGGCTCGGCGGCCCACCAAAAGGCTGCATGAGCGTGAAATCAGCGGCGATTTCAACGAGCTCCGACCAGCGCTGCATGTCGCCGCGCATGAATGCGGCATTTTTCTCTGCCGCTTTCGCCACCAGCTGTGCTGCAGGGTCGGCGGCACAATCGGAACCTACTGACAAAGGCGCGACGGCCGCTCCCGCGAGCGCGACACGCCGGGTTATGGCTACTGGCTGATTGTTGGCAATATGCTCTGACATTGAAGGTCTCCTGAACACTATTGGGGCAACCTTGGAGCAGGAAGCCCGATTTGGATTGCAATGAGTTACAGATGGTCCCATTCTGGCTCATGAATCCAGTGATAAGAAATCACAGCCATGCTGAAGCCGGCTCAGTTGCTCCGAGTTGATCTCAACCTCCTTGTGGTGTTCAACGTCGTGCTTGAGGAAGGCCATGTGGCACGCGCGGCTGCGAGGCTCAATCTTACGCCATCCGCCGTCAGCCACGGCCTCCGCAGGCTGCGACACCTGTTGCGTGACCCGCTTTTTTTGAAGACGCCCAATGGGGTGAAGCCGACGGATCGGGCGCGTGCTCTTTCAGGCCCTATCGCCGAGGTGCTTTCGCGTATCGACGGGATCGTCTCAACGGTAGGACCTTTCGATCCAAAAAGCGCGCAACGATGCTTCACCATCGGTGCGCCGGATGCACTGTCGGCCATCTTCCTTGGACCGCTCATTGCATATCTGGCAAGGGAGGCACCAAATATCGACGTCCGACTCCTGCAGCTCATGCCGCAACGCCATGGCAGACCGGCGAACCAGGTTTGGCAGAGCACTTTGACGGAGCTCGATGCACAGCGACTTGACATTGCGGTGCTGCCGATCGGCCCTCTGCCCCCACGCTTTGCCGGGCGCCTACTTTTCGAAGAAGATTTCGTCATCGCTATGCGTAAAGGACACCTTCTGGCACGAAAGCCAAGCCTTGCGGCCTACCTCGCAGCAAAGCACATGCTCGTTTCAGCGATCGGTGATGCTCTAGGTGTCGTGGATGCTAAGTTGGCTGAACAAGGACATTCGCGACGCGTGGTGATGACGGTGCCCAATTTCATGATGGCCTTGGTGCAACTGGCCGAGAGCGATCTGGTAGCAACTTTGCCTCGACACTTGGTGAAGCGCCACGCTGCTCGTTTTAAGCTAGTGATGCGTCCCGTGCCGCTTCCTTGGAAGCCAGATCCGGTCCGAGTCGTTGCATCCCGGGCCTCAATGGCCGATGCTGGGATCACTTGGTTATTCGAGACGATAGCGCGCTGCATCGGCGCGGCCGGGCGGTCTGTTGAAGTCCACCGGTTTCGCACATGAAACTGTCTAACCCCTGTGGGGAACCGGGTTCGCGCGCCGTCATCGTCGGCGAAGAAGGTGCAAAGCCCAGCGACGTGCTAATCGAACAGCCCACGCGTTTCAAGCTGGTTGTCGATCTGAAGACGGCGAAAGCCCTCGACGTCACTGTTCCATCTTCGTTGCTGGTCGCGGCGGATGAAGTCATCGAGTGAGCTGGCGAGACTTCCGGGTTAAGGCCCGAAGCCGACCTCGGTCTAAATGGTCCCAATGTCTGCTTTCGGGAATCTGAACTGACCTGCGAGCAGGAGCATGGATGCTCGCTAGTGAACCCAATGGGGCATGCGCCAACGCGTCGCGTCGGGGTTTGCATCGACCGAGTGCCGCGAACGTCGAAACCTGATACCCTGCGCCAGTCCCCTCGAGCTGCGCTGAGGATCGAATGAGTCGACGGGAGTTCATAGCCGCGACAGCAGCACTCCTCGTTTCGTCTTCTTGGGCGCAGCGAAAGCCTCGCCGAATTGGTTTCCTCGGCGCATGGGCAGATGAACCAGCGCGGGACCCAAGTCACGCCTCGTGGCTTAGGGGCTTGCACGAGAATGGTTGGATCGAGGGCAAGAACTTGCTTGTCGAATATCGCTATTCTCCGGATCGCCTGCCGGCATTAGCAGCCGAGCTAGTCGCCTTAAATCCTGAATTGATAGTTGCTTCGGGAACGCAACGGCCCCGAACTAAGGGACTTGTGGCGACGTGTCGGCGTATACGTCGACAAGAGCCTCAAGGGTACCAAGCCTTCCGACCTACCGATTGAGCAACCGACCAAGTTCGAGTTGGTCATCAACATGAGGACTGCCAAAGCGCTCGGCGTCAACGTGCCACCTTCGTTACTCGTCCGCGCCGACGGGGTGATCGAGTAGTGAGTCGTTTTGCTGCTAAAATGGGCAGTATGAGCTAGGCAGATGACTGGGACGACGGACAACGCAGCGTTTGGTCCGCAACAAATTATCGCGGAACTCCAGCGTAAGCTCGACGAGGCTCGCGCCGAACTGGCCGCGCGTAACAACGCTTACAGCGAGCGGATAGCGTATCAGGCCGCTGCCAACGAGGTACTAAAGGTGATGTCCGCGTCGCCGGGTGATCCGCAGCCGGTGTTCGACCTGATCGTTGAGCGTGCGCGCGACCTCTGCGACGGGTACGGCTCGACAGTGTATGAATTTGACGGCACGCTGATCCATTGGCGAGCGGCGACCGGTGTCAGCGATGACCCTTCAGCACGGCAAGCGGTCAAAGCGATGTACCCGATGAGGCCGATGCGCGAGTGGCCTGCGGGGCGTGCAATCATCGACCGACAGGTCATCCACATCAGAGATTTTGAATCCGATCCCTGGCTCACCCCTGCCATGCGGGGCTTGACGGTAAAATCCTCAGTCATGGTCCCTCTCATGCGAGGTGGTCTGCCAATCGGGGTGGTCTCCCTTGGAAGCCGAGAACGCGGCGGCTTCACCGACACCCAGGTCGAGTTGCTGAAAACGTTCGCTGATCAGGCGGTGATCGCGATCGAGAACGCGCGTCTGTTCGATCAGCTGCAGCAACGCACCGGTGAACTTGCCCGATCTCTGGACGATCTTCGGACAGCGCATGACCGCCTGGTGCAATCCGAGAAGCTGGCTTCTATCGGGCAACTCACGGCCGGTATCGCGCACGAGATCAAGAATCCGCTAAATTTCGTCAACAATTTTGCGGCCCTATCATCAGAGTTGGCCGATGAACTTAACGAGGCTCTGGCTCCAGCCGCGCTCGACCAGAAAATGCGTAACGAGGTCGGCGAGTTGACGCATGTGCTGAAAGCCAACCTAGAAAAGGGTGATCCAGCACGGCAAACGCGCCGACGCGATCGTCAAGAACATGCTACTACATTCGCGCGAGGGCTCCGGTGAGCACCAATCTGCCGACATCAATGTTATAGTCGAGGACAGCCTCAGTCTCGCCTATCATGGCGCACGAGCGGAGAATCCGGGCTTCGCGATCACGCTTCGGCGCGAATTCGACCCCGAGGCAGGAGCGGCCGAGCTATACCCTCAGGAGATCAGCCGGGCGCTGCTCAACATGATTTCCAACGGCTTTTATGCGGCAACGAGGCGCGCCAGCGAGGCAGGCAGCGGCTTCGAGCCGACACTCTTGGCCACTACCAGGGGCCGTGCCGACCGCGTGGAAATCCGCATCCGCGACAACGGCACGGGCATCCCGCCCGAGGTGAAGGACAAAATGTTCAATCCGTTCTTCACCAAGCCTGCGGGGGAAGGTACGGGCCTCGGCCTGTCGATGAGCCACGACATCGTCGTGAAACAGCACGGGGGTACGATCGATGTCGAGACCGAGCCCGGCGCATTCACCGAATTTATTGTGACTTTGCCCCGAGCAAGAGCCGGTAAATACTGACGGGGGGACCGCATTGAGCACATACGTTGTTGTCGTCGACGACGAACCCGATGTCGAAACCATGTTCCGGCAGCAGTTCCGGCGCGATCTGCGGTCGGGACGCTTCGTCACAATTGCTGAGAACGAGAGAACGGAAGCGGCTGCTTAGGCGAACAGATCCGCACCTGCCTGGGTGAATCGGAGGTAAGTTCCGCTCTCATGCATCACCAACCAGCCATTCTCGATCGCGCGATCGAGGCCAGCCTTATATTCTGCCGGCGTGCCCTTCTGCTCGAACAGGAACGGACCGTTGATGCGCTCGACCAGGAGGCGACCCCCCATATAGGGCTCGAGCCCGTTGGCGAGCTCAACGATCTTTCGAGCTGCAGCATCAGGATCGGAATAGGGTCGCGGCTGGACGTATTTGTTCATGGTTTGCTAGGCGCCGCGGAAAGATCGACTTGCCTCAACTGCCGTGTCGCCTTCGAGGTCATTCCGATCCTGCCCTCGTAGCTATCGGCTAATTCTAGCAAGCGTCTCCTCGTAAACGGGTCCGCCTTCTCGGCTAGCGACCTGACGAGCCGAAGCCGTTCTTCCAAAAACTCTTTCATGAATATCCCCCAACGCGAACAGCGCCGCAACGATATTGGAGTCTGGGTGCCGATAGAAGCCACGCAGGAGATTGTTCGCCGGATACCCACAGGTCACGTATTTCACCGAGCCCATCATGCGGGTGATGACCTTGCTCCACCCAAAGTTTGGCTGGAGGGACGCTTACTATACCGCCAGTGGACGAGAAGAGGCTTCTCGGCCGTCGGAACGACCGTGACGATCCATCGTGGTGATGTGGTTCGCGAAAAAACTGTACATCAAAGTTGTTGGGGTTGCTTAGTGTCACGATAATCATGGGTTGACGATGCGTCGAGGGCGCCATCGTGTATTGCCTGTGTGTTTCTTCCAAAGGCTTCATGGGCAAAAAGGCGGGGTTTGGTTCTATCGACACGTCGAAAAATTAAGTCGGCTTCGCCCCATGTTCTGCGCCTCGAAGGGCGCCAGCTTCAATTGGCCGCTGCGAAACAGATCGTGGCCATCCGCCGTCGTCAGCTCGATTACACGCCGGGAGGTCACCTCGCGCAAGGACGGCTGAACGCTAGTCACGAACCATACCGTCGCCATGCCCGACGCAACGCAGAAAACAATCAAGAGCGCAGCGAAGACGTAAATCCATCGTGACGGCGAGCGGGGCGGCGAAGGACGGTCATCGTCGTGAGTCACCGGCGCAGTCATGAGCGCCCCCGTGAAGGCGATTGCAACCGCCACATTTTCAAGCAGCCCACTGTGCGTCCCTGGGGAAAAACAAGGATTGGTGATCTGAAGGCCGCTGCCGCGAGGGCATTAAGCCAGATGCGTTGCAAACGCAAGTCTGAAGCGAGGGTTCCGGTGGGTCGCGCAGAGGGCCTTTCGGGCCGGTACAGATTTGCTGTGCCGCACAATTCAGCCGGCCGCTCAACGGTGTGCTAGTCTAATGGTCGGCGCAAGAAGTTACTCGAGCCGGCGAGAGCATCTCGGCAGCTCCCATCCATGGGATAGTAACCGGTGGCACCCAATAGCGCTGGAAGGCCGATCGAAATCCTTCAATGGCTGCGCGAGCTGGGGCTCGATCAGTATGCTGACGCATTTCGTGCCAACGCTATCGACTCAAAGATCTTGCCAACGCTGACCGCTGACGACCTGAGAGATATTGGCGTGACGTTGGTTGGGCATCGCCGCGGACTGCTTAACGCCATCGCGGAGCTGAGCAGGGAACAATCGCCAACCGGTTCCACCGCCGCATCGCCTGATGGCCTGGCGCCCGAACGTAGACAACTGAGCGTCATGTTCTGCGACCTCGTCGGTTCGACGGCACTCTCGACGAAGCTTGATCCGGAGGATCTCCGAACGCTGGTCGGCGCGTATCATCGGGCAGTCAAGGAAGCTGTTGCCATGTACGACGGTTTCGTCGCCAAATACATGGGCGACGGCGTATTGGTTTATTTCGGCTACCCGCGCGCACACGAGGACGATGCCGAGCGGGCGATTAGAGCCGGATTGCAGGCTATCGATGCAGTCGGTCGATTAGACGTTAAGAGCGACAAGCTGCGGGTACGCGTCGGCATCGCCACCGGATTTGTGGTTGTAGGCGATCTCATCGGCGAGGGCTCAGCGCGTGAACAAACTGTCGTCGGTGAAACACCAAACCTTGCGGCGCGATTGCAGGCATTGGCCGCCCCAGGCCGGGTGGTCATAGCGGCCGGCACTAGGCAACAGATCGGCGAACTGTTCGATCTGGAGGATCTCGGTCCGCAACAGCTCGCCGGATTTGCCGATCCGCAGCCAGCCTGGATGGTTCTGCGCGAAGGCACCGAGGTCAGTCGGTTCGAGGCGCTTCACGCTGAGACGGCACCACTTGTCGGCCGTGATGAAGAGATCGAGGTGCTTCTGCGCCGGTGGGAGAACGCAAAGCGTGGCGAAGGGCGGGTGGTGTTGATCTCCGGAGAGCCGGGTATCGGGAAGTCTCGCCTAACGGCGGCGCTTTCCGAGCGAATTGAAGCTGAACCCCATGCGCGGTGGCGGTTCTTCTGCTCAGCGCATCATCAGGACAGCGCGCTTTACCCCTTCATCACTCATTTCGAACGCGCCGCGGGCTTCGCCCGCGACGATGGTATGGAGGACAAACTCAAAAAACTTCGCGCGCACGCAGCGCCGACACAAACGGAGGATGACGTGGTGCTGGTGGCCGAACTGCTGTCGTTGCCGATGCAACCGGCCGGGCCTGAACTTGAGCCTCAGCGCAGGCGTGAGAAGCTGTTCGAAGCGCTGTTGAAGCAGCTGGAAGCCGAAGTGCGGCATCGGCCTGTGCTGATGATATTCGAGGATGCCCACTGGATCGATCCCACGTCGCGCGAAATGCTGGACCTGACGGTCGAACGCATACGTCATATGCCGGTGATGCTGGCAATCACGTTTCGCCCTGAATTTCAGGCACCCTGGGGAGGGCGCTCTCATGTGACGAGTTTGGTGCTCAATCGGCTTGACGAGACCAACGGCGAAGTACTTGTGCAAAGTCTGGCTGGCCACGTCGGGCTCGGTGCCGAGATCGTGACCAAGATCGTCGATCACGCTGACGGAGTGCCGCTGTTTCTCGAAGAATTGACCAAGACCGTATTGGAGAGCGCCAAGGACAGAGGCACCACGGAGGCCGCGGCTTCCGGAGGATCGTCCGGCAGCCTTACGGTACCCGCAACATTGCACGCCTCCTTGGTGGCTCGATTAGATCGGCTCGCAGCGCCGTCCAAGGAAGTCGCGCAAATCGGTGCGGTGCTCGGTCGCGAATTTTCCTATTCGCTGATCAGTCCGGTGGCTCAGTGTGAGGAGAAGACGCTGCAAGCCGCGCTTGCGCAGCTCAGCGAAGCGGGACTGCTGTTTTGCCGCGGCGCCGCTCCGCATGCGTCCTATCTGTTCAAACATGCACTCGTTCAGGACGCTGCCTACGGTACATTGCTGCGTGGCAAACGTCAGGAACTGCATGCTCGTGTCGCCACAGTGCTGGAACGCGATTTTGCCGACCAGGTCGAGCGCCAACCAGAGTTGCTCGCCCACCATTTGAGCGCAGCCGGAGAGCCCGATCGATCCATCGATCAATGGTTGAAAGCCGGCCGGTACGCCGCCGCGCGGTCGACCTACCTCGAGGCAATCCGCCACTTCGAACACGGCCTTGCGACGTTGACGAAACTAGCCGAAAATCCGGCCCGCAATGACCGGGAAATCGAATTGCAATTGGCGCTTGGAGCCACCTTGTTCAGCGCCGAG
This sequence comes from uncultured Alphaproteobacteria bacterium, assembly GCA_963696255.1. GTDB lineage: Bacteria > Pseudomonadota > Alphaproteobacteria > Rhizobiales > Xanthobacteraceae > Bradyrhizobium. Next base: position 1,575,053 of record CAVOJN010000006.1, on the reverse strand, counting down.
GGGTTTGCCTCAGCCAGGGCCGCTGCCGCCTATGCACGCGCACGCGACTTGGCCGAGCAGCAGGGAAACTTCCGCCAGCAGTTCATGACCGTTTACGGGCTTTGGCAATTGGCCAACGGTGGTGGGAAAATTCACGACTGCCGAAGGCTGTCAACACGGCTCCAGAAATTGACCAATGACGAAGACGAATTGCGCTTGCAGGCGCATCATAGCGGTTGGGCAACCTGCTTGTTCGCCGGCGAGCCGGCGGCGGCTCTGGAGCACTCTGCGGCCGGGCGTCGCCTCTATGACGTGAATCGGCACTATCACCACCGCCAGATCTACGGCGGTCACGATCCAGGAATGTGTGCGCATTACCTCGGCGCTCACGCGCTTTGGACGCTGGGTCGCCCGGATTGTGCTCTTTCACTTGGCCAGGAAGCGCTTGCGATGGGCGAACGGATGGCCCACCCGTTCAGTTATGGACTTGCGCTGCAATACACCGCCATGCTTCATCTCGATCGCTGTGAACCGGAGTCGGCCTTGAAGCTGCTCGATACGGTCGAGGTCCTGGTCGAGGAACATCGGATGGGCTTAGTCCTCGATCTTGCGCTCCTGCGCGGGGCCGCCCTCGTCCTGCAGGGCGATGCGGAGCAGGCGGCGGTTCATTTGCGAGAAGCGTTGCGCGATCCGGCCGCTGCGCCGCGCCTGCGCTGCTATGGCCTTGCCAAGTTGGGCGAAGCACTTACACGTCAGGGCGATTCCGCTGGTGCCCTTGCTGTCGCTGAAGATGGCTTAAAGGCCGTGGTGGAGACCGGCCATCGCCAATGGATGGCGGAGCTCTATCGCCTCAAAGGCAGCGCTTTGTCCGGCCTTGATAGACTGCAAGAGAGCCAGAATGCTTTCGAGGAGGCCGTGCGCATCGCCCAGAGGCAGAGCGCGAAAGCCTATGAGTTACGGGCGGCGATGAGCCTCGCGCAGTTGTGGGGCGAACAGGGCAGGCGGTCGGAAGCCTACGATCTTCTTGCGCCGATATATGGCGGGTTTTCAGAGGGCTTCGGGACCACAGACTTAAAAGAAGCGAAGTCGCTGCTCGGCCAATTAGCTTGACGTACCGACCGCACGATGAAATGACCGGATAGCAGTCATTTTGCCGACAGCGCGACGGAACGAGCGAAACATGGCGTCGCTTGCTACATCGCAGAAATCTCGTCACTATCGCGCCAAGGCCATCCGGGTGGAGGATATGCCATGATTACCGCCGCCGTACGATACAAGTTGCCAGCGCACATCGACTGCGCCGCGTGCCGCGAGCACTTTCACAAGATCGCGCCCGGCTTCCGTGAGGTAAAGGGGCTAATAAGCAAGCACTTCATCTGGAGCGAAAGTGGCTGGGCGGGAGGCGTGTATCAGTGGGACTGCATCGAGGACGCCAAGGCGTTCTACGACGGACCTTGGCTCGACGGCATCGTACAGCGCTACGGCATGAAGCCGCAAATCGAGTTCTACGAGGTCTTCGCGGTGACCGACAACGCGCGTGGCAAGGTCGAGTACTTCGAAGACCCTGTGGCAGCTAAATAGTGCAGACGAAGATCCGGCATTCGTTGCTGGCCGACAGGCGAACGACCGAACATTCCCATTCGTAGACACGCATCGCGAACGTCGCGCATATCGGTCAGTGCGGTTGACTTGGTATGGACAGTTGACACGAGCCTTCAATAGCCGCCGAGCTATCCGGTCTACATTTTTTTCGCTAGTGTGAAGTGCTTCACGCTAGTGGGGCAGATTGGCTCGGATGATGCCAATAGAGAGGCAGGCCAACGCCCCCGGAGAATGGCAGCTAGTGCTGATGGATAATTGTCCCACGCGACTTTCGGAGGGACGTCATGGGAACGCACGAAATTGACAACAGCGAAATGAACGGTCTACCCGAAACGAAGCGGCACATCTTGTCACGCCGCTCGGTGCTCGCGCTGGCGGGTACCCTTGGGGCAGCGGCGCCCTTCGGGATCTTCGGAGCAGCTCGCGCGCTGACGTTATCCGGGCCTGGATCGCTATCTTATATGCGCGGTGAACCTCTTATTTGTCGCATTGCGGCAGGTGGTGAGGAGCTGCAGGGAGCGCCGCGCCAGCTTAAACTCGCTTGGAACGCGAATGCGGCCTGCACGGTCGCCGCGCCCGTGGCAAAGGAGCGAGGCATCTTCGCCAAGCACAATCTCGATGTCGATTTCGTCAATTTTGGCGGTTCGACCGACCAGTTGTTGGAGGCGATTGCAACTGGCAAGGCGGATGCCGGTTTAGGGTTGGCGCTGCGTTGGCTCAAGCCGCTGGAGCAAGGTTTCGACGTCCGGATCACCGCCGGTGTGCACGGCGGATGCATCCGACTCCTCGGCTCCAAGTCTGCGAATATTGACAGCATAGAGTCCATACGCGGCAAAGCTATCGGCATTAGCGATCAGGCGAGCCCTGCGAAGAATTTCTTTTCGATCTTCCTCGCCAAGAAGGGCATTGATCCAACCCGAGAGGTAGAGTGGCGCCAGTATCCGGCCAATCTGCTCACGCTTGCCGTCGATAAGGGCGAAGTGCAGGCGTTAGCCGAGATCGATCCGCTGCCCTATCTGTGGCTCAAGGAAGGCAAGCTTAACGAAATCGCGACGAACTTGATGGATGAATTCGCCGACCGCACATGTTGCGTCCTCGCGATACGTGGCAGTCTCACCCGAAGTGAAATGCCGGTAGCAGCCGCGCTGACACGATCGATACTGGAGGCGGCAGACCGAGTTGCCGACGATCCCGCTGATGCCGCCGCGATCTATTCGGGCTACGGCGGGAGAGGATCCGCAGAGGATCTCGCCGCCATGTATCGCAGCCATACTCACCACAATCATCCCGTCGGAGCGTCGCTCAAGAAGCAACTGTTACTCTACACTGACGAACTCAAGGCGGTGAACGTCATGAAGCGTAGCACCGACCCAGCCAAGTTCGCCGAACGGATTTACCTTGACGTTCTAAGCTGAGCTCATTGGAGGGATTTGCAGTGAGCGCGGTCATCGATCAAGCATCGAGACCACAGAAACCGGGTTTCGGCGTTTTCACCCGGCTAGCCACTCGGTCATTAATCGGTGGGCTGTTTGCGGCCGCAGCGTGGTCTATGGTTGCCGCGCTCACCGCGTTCTGGCCGGATAAGCTCGAGAGCGATTGGGCTTACACCGGCACTCTCGCCGCTGCATGCGGAGCATTGGCGGTTGCTCTTGTCATGGTTGCCTTTGCTAGTGTTCGATTTACTGTTTTGCAGCGTCTTCAGCGACTTTCTCCATGGCTCGTCGCGCTCGCCTTTTTTTTGGGTACTTGGGAGGTCGTCACCGCAAAGGTCGGATTGCTGCCGTTGCCGTTTTTTCCGCCGCCGCAGGCCATCGTCGAAGTCATCGTCGACGACCGGGGGCGGTTAGCTGAGGGCATCATCGCCTCAGCTCGTCTGCTCGCCACCGGTTATTTTCTCGGTGCCGCGGTCGGATTCGTGACTGGCGTGGCGATTGGCTGGTCGCGGCTCGCGGGTTATTGGATCCACCCGGTTTTACGCTTCATCGGACCCCTGCCGGCGACGGCGTGGCTGCCACTTGCATTTTTCGTATTCCCGTCAAGCTTCAGCGCCAGCATTTTCCTGATTGCGCTCGCCACCGGGTTCCCCGTTACGGTTCTCACCTGGTCGGGCGTGGCCGGCGTGAACAGTGCTTACTACGATATTGCGCGGACATTGGGAGCAAGCGAGCGCTTCCTCGTGCTCAATGTTGCCATTCCGGCGGCAATGCCGCACGTCTTTGTTGGCCTTTTCATGGGTCTCGGCAACTCGTTTGCGGTTCTCGTTGTCGCCGAAATGCTGGGCGTGAAGGCGGGGCTGGGCTGGTACCTGCAATGGGCGCAGGGTTGGGCGGCCTACGCCAATATGTATGCTGCGCTGCTGCTCATGGCGTTTCTGTGCTCCGGACTTATTACCCTGCTGTTCCGCCTGCGCGATCTCCTGCTATCTTGGCAGAAGGGTCTCGTGCGGTGGTAGCGGCGATCGCAAATGATGACACGGTCCATGGATCGACGCTGACGCTCCGCGAAGTCAGCCATAGCTTCGACTTGAAGGGGCAGCCGCTTCCGGTATTGGATCGCATCAATCTGGAGATCGAGCGCGGTGAGTTCGTCGCTCTCTTGGGACCGAGTGGATGCGGAAAATCGACCTTGCTGCGGCTGGTCGCTGGGCTCGACACTCCGACCACCGGCTCCCTGCTAACGGAAGGAAGAAAGATCGAAGCACCCGATCCGTCGCGCGTCGTCGTTTTTCAAGACCCTACGCTTTATCCATGGCGGACGGTGTGGAACAATGTTGCGCTCGGGCTGGAAGCACGCGGATTGCTTCGCACGCATCGTGAGCGTATCAACGACGCACTGCGCCTGGTTGGGCTTACAGGATTCGCCAATGCCTACCCGCACCAGCTTTCCGGTGGCATGGCGCAACGTGCGGCCTTGGCGCGCGCGCTGGTCAACGAGCCGAAGCTGCTCATTCTCGACGAGCCATTGGGCCAGCTCGACGCGCTGACACGGATTATGATGCAAGGCGAACTCGTCTCACTGTGGCAGCGCGCTGGCTTCACCGCGCTGCTCGTGACCCATGATGTGGAGGAGGCGTTGTTCCTTGCTGACCGGGTTATCGTATTGAGCCAGCGGCCGGCGCACATCAAGGCGGAAATCGCGAACGCGAGGCCGTATCCGCGCCACCGGGGCGACCCGCATCTGGCGGAGCTTCGCCATCAAGTGCTCGCGCATCTCGGTCTCGACGCCACGTGGTGAAGGCCGACGTTACGCGACATTCATTCTGCCTCCGTCCTCGGACCTAACCGCCAAATTCGCCGAGACGCTTTGGCGGTGCCCCGCGGCTTGCCTCCGGCTGACCCCAAGGGATTGGCGCGACCACGTTAGGTCCGAGGAGTGGACAGACAGGGGTCCGCGTTGCCCTCACTTCCGGGTCTGGCCGAGGGACGGCAAGCATCAAAATCTAGCTGGTCCGGCCCTTTCGGATTGATGGTCTAACCGGATAAGATGGCCTTGCTGACTCTTGGGGGCGGAAATGGCGCGGTCATCGACAACGGGTGGCAAGGCCAACGCGGCAAGGACGCGGAAGACGAGCTCGTCAAAGGACCGCAACTCGTCCAAGGCTAAGCGACCCGTTGCACCCGCAATCCAATTACAGCGTTCCAGATCCTCGGACGAACAATTGAAGGAGGCCCGCGAGCAGCAGGCAGCTACTGCGGAAATATTGAAGGTCATCGCTAGCTCGCGGTCCAACGTACAGCCGGTATTCGACGTTATCGTCGAGCGCGCCGTGCGGCTGTGCGGGGCGCGTATGGGACGAGTGTACCGCTACGACGGCAATGTTATAGAGATGGTGGCTGGCTACGGGCTGAGCGCGCCGGGACTCGGCAAGGTGCAGCAGGTATTCCCAAGACCCGCGACCGACGACACGATTGTTGGACAGGTCTTGCAGTCGCGGCAGGCGTACTTCGTCACTGACATCGAACACGAGCAGTCCGTTCCCGCGCTGTCGCGACAAATGATCGAGGCGTTAGGGACGCGCAGCCAAGTGACGGTCCCGATATTGCGCGCCGGGGGCGAGCCGATTGGAGCAATCACAGTAGGCTGGGCCGATCCTGGCGCTTATCAAAATCAACAGGTCACGTTGCTGAAGACTTTTGCCGACCAGGCCGTTATCGCAATCGAGAACGCTCGGCTGTTCAACGAGACGCGGGAGGCGCTGGAGCGACAGACCGCGACCGCCGACATCCTCAAGGTGATCGCAAATTCACCCAATGATGTGCAGCCGGTGTTCGAGGCTATTGCGGAGCGATCAAACCAGCTGGTCCATGCCTTGTCCACGTCGGTGCTCAGGCTGAAAGACGACGTGCTTCATCTGATGGCGTATACAGGAATCAGCCCCGAGGCGGATGCTGCCCTAAAGGCATTCCATCCCCAACCATTGTCGGCGTTCAGCTGGGGCGAACCCATTCGTCGGGGCGAGATCGTTCGTGTTTTGGATACCGAGGACGATGCGGCTGTTCCGCCCGCAGCAAAGGAGTTGGCGAGGCTACGTGGGTGGCGCAGTCTGCTACTCGTTCCCCTTCTGCGCGATCAACAGACCATCGGTATGATCAGCGTCTCGCGCGTCCAACCAGGTTCCTTTGCCGACCACCAAGTTGAATTATTGCGGACCTTCGCTGATCAGGCGGTGATCGCGATCCAGAACGTGGAGCTGTTTGACGAGGTGCAGGAGCGCACGGTCGAGCTTTCTGAGGCGTTAGAGCAGCAGACCGCGACCGCTGATGTGTTGGGCGTCATCTCTAGTTCCGCAGGCGATCTCACCCCGGTGTTTGACGCCATGCTCGGCAAGGCGATGCAGCTTTGCAGCGCCAATTTCGGCGTGCTCAACACCTATGATGGCCAGGCCTTCCTGACCGAAGCAACCTACGGCCTGCCGCCGGCCTACGACGAGTTCCGCCGCAGGCAGCCGCTCGAATACGGCGCGGCCACGGCGCCGGCTCGCCTTCTGCAGGGCGAGCCGTTCGTAGAGTTCACCGATCTGCCCGAATCCGAGGCTTATCGGAACGGCGAGCCAAATCGCCGCGCGCTGGTCGATATCGGCGGTGCGCGGGCTCTACTGGCCGTACCACTGCTCAAGCACGAGCGCGTGATCGGCAATGTCATGATCTTCCGCCAGGAAAACCGGCCGTTCTCCGAGAAACAGATCGCGCTGCTCCAGCAGTTCGCATCCCAAGCCGTGATCGCCATCGAGAACACGCGGCTGCTGCGCGAGCTGCGTCAACGCACCGACGATCTCAGCGAGGCGCTAGTCTATCAGACCGGCAGCAGCAACATCTTGAAGGTGATTGCGTCCTCGCCAACCGATGTCGGTCCGGCGCTGCAGGCCATTGTCGAGAGCGCCTGCCAGATCTGCGACGCCGACGATGCGGTCGTGTTGCTCAAGGAGGGCGACGACCTGGTGTTCTCCGCTCACCATGGACCGATCCCGGTTCGCCGTGAGAAATGGCCGATCAGCTGCCGATGGATCACGGGTCGATCCGTAATTGACAAGCTTACGCAGCACATCCGATGTGCTCGGCCCGGAAGGCGAACACTTTCCAGAAGCACGGGAAATGGCACGCCAAGATGGAATTCGAAGTGTCCTGAGTGTGCCACTGTTGCAGGAAGGCGAGGCGGTCGGCGCGATCATGCTTCGCCGCACCGAAGCTCAGCCCTTTAGCGAAAAGCAAATCGAACTCTTGAACTCGTTTGCCGACCAGGCCGTCATCGCTATCAGCAATGTTCACCTGTTCGACGAGGTGCAGGCGCGCACCCGCGACCTGCAGGAGTCGCTCCAACAGCAGACCGCGACCGCCGATGTGCTTAAGGTCATCAGCCGTTCTGCCTTCGACCTCGACTCGGTCATCAACACGTTAACCCAATCAGCCTCTGAGTTGTGCAAGGCGGATATCAGCGCACTCTACCTTCGCGAAGGTGAAGCTCTTGTTGCGCGCGGCGTAGCCCATCTTGACGGCGCGCAGAAGGATTTTGTGCGGCGGACTCCGCTTCCGATCGACGACTCGACATATATTGGTCGCACTTTTAAGGCTGGCGTGGTCCGCAATATCGCTGACCTGGGTAGCTTGACCGAAATTGGACAACTCAAGCGATTTGGCGAAATCCTCGGGTTCAATTCTATCCTATTCGTTCCGCTGATGCGCGAGGCAGGCAGCGTTGGCATATTCGCACTCGCACGCGCACGAACGGGAGCGTTTTCGCAGCGCGAGGTGGAGCTAGTGCAAACCTTCGCCGACCAGGCCGTGATCGCCATCGAGAACGTCCGTCTATTCGACGAAGTGCAGGCACGGACCCGCGAGCTGGCGCAATCCCTCGACGACCTCCGGGCCGCGCAGGACCGGCTAGTGCAGACCGAAAAGCTCGCCTCACTCGGCCAGCTCACCGCCGGCATCGCCCACGAGATCAAGAACCCCCTCAACTTCGTCAATAACTTCTCGGCGCTCTCAGCCGAACTCATCGACGAGATGACCGATGTGTTTCAAAACCCCGCGCTCGACGAGGTGAGCAGACGAAAGGAGCTGGACGACATCCGTGAACTTCTGAAGGGCAACCTGGAAAAGGTTGTCCAGCACGGCAAGCGCGCCGACTCAATTGTCAAGAACATGCTACTGCATTCCCGCGAGGGATCTGGCGAGCGCCGCACCGTCGACATCAATGCCCTCGTTGAGGAGAGCCTCAATCTCGCCTATCACGGTGCACGTGCTGAACGCTCCGATTTCCAAATCGCGCTTGAACGCGATCTTGACCCCGCTGCTGGCCAGGTCGAGCTATACCCGCAGGAGATCACGCGGGCGCTGCTCAACATGATCTCGAACGGGTTTTACGCGGCGACGAGGCGCGCAAGCGAGGCCGGGAAAGGCGTCGAGCCGACGCTTTTGGCTGCCACCAGGGGCCTTCCCGACCGTGTGGAAATCCGCATCCGCGACAACGGCACCGGCATCCCACCCGAGGTGAAGGACAAAATGTTCAATCCGTTCTTCACCACCAAGGCCGCGGGCGAAGGAACCGGCCTTGGCCTATCGATGAGCCACGACATCGTCGTGAAACAGCACGGCGGTACAATCGACGTCGAGACCGAGCCCGGCGTATTCACGGAATTCATCGTCACTCTGCCGCGAGCAACAGGCGCGCAAAACCTTTAGCGGGGCACGACATGAGCACGTATATCGTGGTGGTCGATGACGAACCCGATGTCGAAACCATGTTCCGGCAGCAGTTCCGCCGGGACTTGCGGTCGGGACGCTTCGTCATGGAATTTGCCCTGTCTGCGCCGGCTGCCTTGGAGCAGGTGCAGGCAATTCCCGACCCGTCGCTGATCCTGTCCGACATCAACATGCCGGGCATGACCGGCCTTGAGATGCTTCCTAAGGTAAAGGCAGAGCGACCAAACGTCCCCGTCATCATGATCACCGCCTACGGGGACGAGCCGACTCGGAGGAGAGCGACCGAGCTTGGGGCGGCTGGAGTGCTTCCGAAGCCGATCGATTTCAACGTCCTGCGCCAGGAGATTGAGCGGCGTTTGGAGCGGGCCGCGGCCCATCAGGATAACGCCGCGATGTCCGCTTTCGAGCGCAGAGAGGACTAGCGCTGGTTGTCTGGCGAGGTGACCCAACCGGACCTAAAATCCAAGGTTGGCCGCCAGGATCTTGAAGGGTCGCAAGCCTGCCGATCTTCCGGGTCAACAGGCGACCGAGTTCATACTAGCGATCAATCTCAAGACTGACCCTCTTCGGCTAGTATCGCTACCAGCGCTGACCCAAGGCAGACATTCGGCCGCATAGACCGGTGCCGAAATCTGATTACGCTAAAACCTCCTATCCGAAGGGGGTACTCGATGATGAGGCGGAGAGAGTTTTTTGCTGTTGTTTGCGGAGCCGCGGCTTGGCCATTGGCCGGGAGCGCCCAACAAGTAGGCGTTCCTTTGATTGGGGTACTCAGCAGCCGAACTGCGAGCGACTCTTCGACGCTAATGGACGCGTTTCGGAAAGGCCTGAATGAATTTGGATACAGTGAGGGCAAGAACGTTTTAATAAGATATAGTTTTGCGGACGGAATTTTGGACAAGTTACCCGATTTGGCTACCGATCTCGTGCGGCAGGACGTAAGCGTGCTTGTTGCCCTTGGCGGTTCGAACTCGGCGATCGCAGCCAAACGAGCGAGTTCCATTATTCCTATCGTTTTCGTGATTGGCGGAGACCCTGTCAAATTGGGCTTGGGCGCAAGCCTTGCGCGTCCCTCAGGCAACTCGACAGGAATTACCATAAATTCCGGCGGGCTCGCACCAAAGCGTCTCGGGTTGTTGCGGGAGTTGGCTCCGAGCGCGAAGGCTCTCGCCGGCTTGACTAACCCTAATACGCCGGAGGGACGTGCTCAGTCGTCGGATATGCTCGATGCAGCATTGGCACTGGGACTAAAAATTCGATTTTTGGAAGCAAGTGACGAGAAATCCATAGAGAATGCATTTGCGACCCTCCGCGAAGATAGGGTCGATGCATTGATGATAGGCAGTGATCCAGTTTTCGACGTTCACCGTGATAAACTCGTTGCTCTGGTTGCAGCGACTAAGCTTCCTGCCATCTGGCAGTTTAGAGACTATGCGCTGGCCGGTGGCTTGATGAGTTATGATCCTGACATTCAGGATGCGTACCGTCAGGCCGGCATATACGTGAGCAGGGTCTTGAAAGGAGTCCCTCCTACCGATTTGCCGATCCTCCAACCGACGAAATTCAAATTGGTCGTTAATCTCAAGACCGCCGGCTTGCTTGGTCTCAAGGTGCCCACGACGATACTTGCTCAGGCGGACGAGATAATCGAATAATGCTGGCTGCAGCCATGTTCGCTTCTGGGCCCACAGCTGACATGCTGTGGATGTCCGCTATATGGGGCGGAGCTGACCGGCCCATAAATTTCCAAGATGTGCCGGAACCCGACGCACCTCAAGCGGCTTCTGTTTCCGGAGACGGAATCTTCGCGAGGAGCGGGAAAGCTCACCGATCAAGTCCCAGGCGGCTTTAATCCCGCCCGGGCTTGATCTATCCATCAGAAACAGGAGATCGACGATGCATCGACGGCAGGTCACCGGCGTGCGTAACAGGCTGGACCTTACCAATCGGGTGCAGGTCCGGATCATTCGCAGGCGTTTGAAGGTCACCGATGAACGGCTTGCGAGCTTGGTCCGAACGGCGGGCAACTCGATCGCTGCGGTCAATCGGGAAGCTCGACGTCGTCTCACCCTGCCTGGTATTTGAAGGCCAGCACCAGCGCGATGTTTTACGCCTGATCCCGAATCTCCAAAAATATCGCCTTGATGTCTGTCAGCTTCAGTTTGCCGGAATAGTGCTGTCCGAGCGCATGGAGCTGCATTGCGGCGATCTCGTCGGCCTTGATGGTGTCGTGGCCCCAGGCGAAGAAGGCCGTCGCGCCCATTAGTTCACTCGATAATTTTGAAGGCTGCGCGATGACGCTTGGCTTTTTCCTCGCGCGCCGTCCGCAACAATTGGCGCAGGATGTCAAGCGCATGCCCTTTCGAGTTGCCCGCCCTTGCTTGCGCATCAACGAAGTTCTGTATGGCGGCCATCAGCTCGCGCTCGACCCGATAGAGAGCCTGCTCCGCGTCCTCGAATTGGCGCTCATCACTTTCGGCCATCGATCACCGGGGCTGATTCGATGATAGAAACTATATCCCACAGGGCGTCTACGCGCCCCTATGAGGCCGCTCCGCGAAGACGAAGTGGCAATTTCAGCGACCGACCGCTGCCATGCTGGTCAAAAAGCCCTCCAGAAACGGCGGCATACTGCCCATCAAGCAGGTCGGTGATGAGGGTCTATTCCCATGCTCTTGGCAGCGGGGCTACCAAGACCGTTGAAGGTGTCCTCAAGTCGCCAGACAGTGTCACAAACCCAGCGAACGAATGCTAGCCTGCAATACCAAAGAGGAATCCCGCCTCAACATTTGTTGGAATAAGTAACTGCGCAGCCTCCATAGTAAACGGCCCCGGCGCCATCACACGCCGAGGCCGCCAACCCATCACAGGTTTCCTCCGGGGGCTAGGGGGCTTGTTCCGGAGGCGCGGAATTGACGCGGTGAGCCGCTTTGAGGCGGAGTGTAGCACTATTTCTCAGAAGGTTTTCGCCGTTTTTACTTTCGATTTGCTGCTCAGGGAGCTGGGCGCGGCGGCAAACTACAGTGACAAACCCGCTTTACGGTGAACGTTCCTAATCCGCTGTCAGGCTTTATTCCAGCTAAAACCCAGCTGTCGGAAAGTACAACAGCAAGTGCTGCAAAGCAGAAACAGACCGGGATTTTCCCCGCCCCATTATGTTCGAACAAACGGCCCCGGCGCTGCCGGTGGAGGATGATCTTCGCACCGAGGCCGTCCAAGCGAGGTTGTCGCTCCCCTTTGGAGAATGGGAGGAGCTAGAAGGGGAGCAGGAGTATTTCCTTTCGATCTGCTGTCTCGACCTTTGAGTTGGATCAATTGCGTCCAAAGGACGCGTCCTCCTGCTAGCCTGCATCTTATTCCGTTCGGCGCGAGCGAACGCCTGGGCCGCCCCGGCAGCTTGTGCTTTCGTCTTGATGTCAGGCCGCAGACGCGGTTAGGCAGATCGTCAAAGTAGAAGAACTTCGAGGCGCGGCCGTCGTCGAACCAGACTTCGTAGCTGCCGCAGTCCTGGACGGCTTCGTGCTTTCGGTCATGCGCCGATGATGCTGCGCCCGGTGAGATCGCGCCAATTTTCAATAGGTTGAGGTCGGACCTCTGGAAGCTACTGTTCGTCGTGGATCGAAGAAGCTCTGGCAATGAGATCGAAGCCGAAAGAATGGACCGAAGCGGAGAAGAAGGCCTTGGTTCGTCTGGTGCGCGACGGCGCACCAATGCGAGAGATAACCGCAAAGCTCAAGCGGCACGCGGGTTCGGTAAAACGGATGGCGTGGTCCTTGAAGTTGGTGATCGAAAAGCAGGGCAACTGAGACGGCTTCGACAAAAGGCGCCGCGCCGCAGGTTCCAAAGAGTACGGGCGGAGAAACCGTGGAGCGGTACAATTACTCGAACAAGAGAACGGAAGCGGTCGATTAGGCGAACAGATCCGCACCCGCCTGGGAGAACCGGAGATAAGTTCCGCTCTCGTGCATGACGACCTACACAAAATCAACTCGAAGTCTGTACTCTCTCGTCAGAGGAGAACCGATTGGAGTTCTCGTCGGAGTGCGGTCTGCCCGCCCCTTCCAGCATGATAACGATAGACCAAGCCGTCCCCCTTATTGCCGCGGCGACGATCGTGCTCTGCGTTTTAGCAGTCATCGCCGATAGTGCCGGGCGAAGAAGGCATTGATAGAACCACTATGCCCGCAATGCCGTTGTCGGGCTTTGCGAATTGACGGACGCGCTTCTTTGGCTCCGAGGGCGACGCAACACAACAAAACGCCACACTTACATTCGCAAATGGTCCCGCAGCGCGGGAAACGCCTACAGGGAGGCGATCTTGAGCAAGCACGACTGGTCGGTGCTACGGGACGAGAAACTGATCCCACTGGGCATGACCGCAGCCGCGACACTCATGGCCATCGGACTGGTGCTGGCAGCCTTCGGGAGTTAGCCCTGACTTAGCGACGCTACATCACGCTAACTGGGTCGTTCGACGATCAACGCCAGAAATCCTTAAATCGACCCGGCGCCAGCTCGGTATAGCGAACCGCGTGCCGGCCTTCATTTGCCTTACGTATGCGGAGCCGCTCTACCTCCATCAGCTGACGACCAATTACTTGTTCTGCGTGGCCGATGTGACCATCAGCCTCCGCGAGCCGCTGAAGCTCGTTGTTGCGATCCAATGGCATGCCATTCTCCCGTTTTGAAGGAAAGCGAACCGAGCTGGGAAGCTCCTCACGCTGGGCGTCACGCTGCGTTCACCTCTGGCCCTCCGGGAGAGCCGAGCGACTAAGTGAAATCACCAACTTGAGAAGTCGATCCTGGCCAGCGCCTCTCCGGCGTTACGATTGCCGCCGCCCTTGCCGCCGTCGTCCGCCGGTATAGAGCTCCGATCCGTTTTGCTGGGTTCGCCATCGTCATTCTTGGTTTTGTCGCAGTGCTTATCCGAGCAATTGTGGTTCATGTTGCGATGGCTAGTCTCATCAGAGCGATTGTTGTCGCTCTCTGCGGCTCCGGTCGATTTCGCATTTTCGTCAACGCTCTCGGCGGAGTTGGCACAGCGCGCAGGCGCTGCCACCGGATTGCGGCCTGCTGTACCGACCTGCAGCGTCCCGCTCGCCGCCGCAAGATGCAGGATCATATCCGCTCCGTTAGTGATCTCGGGCCTATGAGCCACGCTCACGCGGGTCATGTTGAGCCGACGGAGGTTCGCGTTGATTTCCTTTTCCTTTTCGGTGTCGAGATGTGCCGTCCCCTCGTCCAGAAACAGGATCTTGGGTCGCCGGTATAGCGCCCGCGCGAGCAAGACTCGCTGTTTTTGTCCGCTGGACAACGAGCTACCCATGTCACCGATGAGACTGTTGTAGCTCATCGGCATTGCCATGACATCGTCATGAATGCCCGCAATCTGCGCACATTCGATCATTCCCTGCAAATCGAATGTCGTCTCAAAAAAGCAGATATTGTCGGCAATCGAACCCGACAGCAATTGATCCTCCTGCATCACAGCGCCGATTTGTTCGCGATAAGCCCGCGCGCCGACCTGGCGCAGTGGCAGGCCGTCGATCAAAACGTCTCCGCTCGTTGGTTCAATCAGCCCGAGCATGATTTTGAGAAGGGTGGTCTTCCCGCAGCCGGATGGTCCCATGATCGTCACGAATTGTCCCGGAGCAACGCTCAAATTGACGTGGTTAAGGATTAGAGGCTCTCCTTCCGCATAGCGGAAGCACACGTCGCGCAGTTCCATCGCGCCGCCGATCGTCCTCATATACGACAAATCCTGGTCGTGCCCGCGCTCAAGTGGCGTGAGTGCAATGTCGGAGAGGCGTTCCAGGTGCAATCCAAGAATACGAAGGTCAACTAGTTTCTCGATTAGCAACGCTGTGCGTTGAGCGAACTGCAGCTTGTAGGCCACAAACGCGAATATCATGCCGACCGTCATGAAGTTGTTTAGCGCGAGACGGGCGGCAAGATATATCGTGATGACGTTCTCCAGGCCGAATATCGCATCGTTCATCGCCTTGAAGCTGATCCTCGCGCGGCCAAGCCGCACGTTGGAATTTACATACGAGGCGTAGCGGTTCAGCCACTGGCTCTCCCGCTCGCTCTCCCGGTTAAGTAGCTTGAGGCTCTGCACCGCCCGAACGCTCTCGATGAAGGCGGAGTTCTCGTCTGCCTTGCTGTGAATTGCCGCTTCGTTCAGTTGCCGGAACATTCTGAAGAGAGCAAGGCGCAGTGTGGCATATAGCGCGAAAGCAAAGAGGACAATGAATCCAAGTTGGACGCTATAGGTGAACATCAGCGCGAGCATCAACACGGACATCAGACCGTCGATCAGGCCCGTGATCAATCCTTCGCCGAGCATGTTGCGGATAGGCTCAATCGAGTTGAAGCGCGACAGAATGTCGCCGATGTGCCGTTTCTCAAAGAAGGAGAGCGGCAAACGCATCAGATGATGAAAGAGTTGGGCACCGATCTGAAAGCTCAACGTATTTTGCAGAATAAGGACAATGAAGGAGCGGGTTGCTGTCGACACGACCTGAACCACCAGAAGAAGTGCGAATCCGAGCCCGAGAACGACCATGAGATCGGCGTCGCCTCTGGCAATCACTTCGTCAACCGTGAGCTGCATATAGAAGGGAGCGGCGAGGGTGAGACACTCGATGACCACCGATAGAACGAGCATTTGCACCAATGAATGAGTGTTTCCGCTCATTCCGCGCCAGAACGCCGAGAATGGCAATCTCACCCTCTCATCCGTGCGGCAGAAATCCTCTGTGGGCGAGAGCTCGAGGACGACACCGGTGAGATGTCTCGATGCCTCCGACATGGGAAACCATTTCTCGCCGACAGCCGGGTCGTGCACTACGATCCCTTTTCTCCGACAGGCTTTCAGGACAACGTAATGCGCCATGTCCCAGTGCAGGATCGCTGGGAGGCGCAATTGGCCGAGATGGTTCATCTCGACTCGCAGCGCCCGGCATGCCAACCCCAGGCGAGCTGCGATCTCTTTGAGTTCGCGGAGGGTGACGCCCTTCAGCGATACCGGGTGGCGGCGCCTCAGGTTGTTCAGATCAGTTCGATGTCCATGGTAGCACGCCACCATAGCCAGACATGCCAGCCCGCATTCCGTCGCCTCTGTCTGCCTGATAACCGGGAGAACCCTGCGTCCACTAAAGTTCAACAGCGTCTGCATGCTTACATCCTTGCGCTCAACACCGGATCAAGCAGCCACTTCAGCAGCGAGCGTCGTTCCAGAATCACGTCGGCCTTGAGGAGCATGTCCGGTTGGAGCGGCATTTTGCTCCCGTAGGCATCGACATCAGGCCGATCGAGTGCCGCAGTCACACGGTAAGCAGGCTCTTTGAGGGTAATCGGCCCGGTTGTCTCGCTGCCGGTCAGAATTGTCTGGGAGACCTTTGTCACGCTGCCGCGATAGGCACCGAACTTTTGAAAGGGAAAGGAGTCGTAAAGTATCCGCACCTGCTGGCCGGGGCGCACGAAGCCAAACGCCCGCGTCGGAAAGAACAGCTCAGCTTGCAGGTTCGCATGAAGCGGGAGGATTTCGAGCTGCATTTGCTTTGGGTCGGCGATCTGGCCAACGGTTGCCTGAAGCGTTGATACGCGTCCAGTCGTCGGCGCCTTGATAACGTAAGCCTGTCGCCCGCTCACCTCCGCCACGCGTTGTTCGATCGAGGAAAGATCGCTGCGCAGGACCCGAACTCTCTCTGCGGCGATGGCCGGAGCCTGTTCCAGCTTATGCTTTGTATCATTCAATTGTGTTCGTCGTTCGGTGATTTTTTGATCGAGCGAGCCTAGGCTCTGCTGCTGCTCGAGTGCAGCCTGTTGTCGCCGTTTCAGTTCGATCGGCGCCAATGCTCCGCTCTTGATCAACGCAGCGCCCGATGTCACGAAACTCTCCGAAAGTGCCAACCGTTCGTTCTGGATATTCCGCTGGTCCTCTAGTTGGGTAATCTCTCCTTCGATTCCATTGATCGTAGAAGCGAGGCCGTCGTGTTCCGAGAGTGTCCGTTGGTCTTCCGCAGCGATCTGGCGCTCGACCACATTGCGTTGTTGGGCCAGCACTGCGAGTACGGTCGCATTGACATCGTTGCCATTGGCGGTGACTTGTGAAGTGACAATGGTGAGGAGGGGATCACCTTCCTCGACCTCCTGACCTTCCTTCACCTTCACTTCTTTGATGAAACCCTGCTGTGGCACGAAAATCTTGGCTGTGCCGAGAGTTGGTGTCAGATAGCCAATCACGGTCTCCTTGCGGGCGTATTGCGCGACGGAGAGGAAACAGAAAATTAGCGCAACGATCGCTGCAAGAGACCAACTGAGGATCGTACTCGATAAAGGCTGAAGCGATACGGCCTCACCCCAACTGTGGCGCTGACGTAAAAAGTCGATCGCTTCCTGGCGAAATAGAGCTGGTCGAGTTGCCATGGACGCACCTTCTTACGAGCCACCTTGTTGCCCTGGATTGGAAAATTGCATGCTTCGCCTGCAAAATCTAATCCATCAGTCGTGGCTGCGGTTGGTTACCTCATAACATTGGTGCAGAACCGCTCCCTCGCGCGAAGGAGCGGTTCGCGCACCTATCTTGCATTTAGACGGACTGGATGAAGCCGGCGGACAACACCGCAATGTTATCGAGAACATTGATGTCGCCGGTATGAACGTTGACGAGGCCGACTTGATTGTCGCCGCCACCTCTGCAACCGCAGCTGCCGCCTTTATTCCCGCCAGCGGCCACAAGATCGAGATCGTTGTCGGACAGTTCGATTGGGAATGCAAATGTGTTCATCTCTTTCATGTTTGGTCTCCTATCAATGTTAGGTGGCGAGATATCCTTCTGCCACGTCATCACTAGCCGCGAGATCTCGAACTGGATGCGTTGTCGGAAAAAAATATTTGTGCCGCATCGCAAGGATGGCTGGTGTCTCCTCTCGCGTTTCTATCCTCGTGTCCTAGTGTGTCGCGTGACTCCAGATAAAGAATGCCAGGTGAATCGCTGCCGTGACTCTTCTGGAATTAGAGCTGCGCCTGACCAATGCAGCAAACAGCATGAAACACTCAATCGGGCCGCGCTCGTCGAAATCTGAATCAACGATGCTCAATTGCCTTTTCCGCTAACGCATTCGCAGGTGCGATAGGCGATTAGGTCTGTTGGCGATCTTCGACTGCGTACGTACGTCCGATCCCGCAGGGAGAATCCTGTTACACACGGGACGAGATGCGCATGCACCTCATCTTAGCTGTTCGTTACCTGCGGGTTATCGCCCGGCCTGCGTGCGCGCAGCGTGGCTCGCGCTTTGAACGAGCAGGGAATTGTGCGTCGCGGAGGGATCGTGACATCATTCGTGATGGCAGGTTTAAAAAAATCAGGAACAACTTCGATCAGTATGGTTTGGATTTGCCAAGCGATACCAATTGCGCATTTTCTTACGCATTTCCTGTTACCGAACTTCGCATTGCCGGAAATGCAGATTGTTAGCATTAGCTGCCCCGCAAAACGGGAAGTAGGTCGCGTAGGTTGCATCTGTTTTTATGACGGGTGGCTATGACCATGCCTCAGGATGGCACTGATTTTTTGGAAGCTGAACCCAGCTCAAGGTTAGCGCAGCAAGACACATGCCCCGGCGGCGGGCTGGTTCCCGATTATGAGAAGGCACTTCTCGAGTGTGCAGCCGGGTCGCAGTCGGCCGTGGGAGAGATCTACGTCAAGGAGAAGGAGCGTCTGCGCGCGGTGGCGCATCGTATCCTTCGCGACAGGTCCGGTGCTGAGGACGTCATTCACGACGCATTCGCGCAAATCCTTCGCTTTGCCAAAGACTTCGATCCTGCGCGCGGATCTGCCAGGGGGTGGATCTACACAATCGTGCGCAACGCGGCGCTCAAGATGCAGGCCAACGCCCGGCGCGAGGTCGCGCTTGAGGAAGACACGCTGAACGCCATTTGCGAACGAGAACAGCCCCGCCCAAATCCCGCATCCTGCATTCCGGACAGTATGGCATTGCGGACCATGCTCGATCAACTCGAGCCAAACCGCCGGGCGAGTGTGCTTCTGGCGATCATCGACGGGCGTACGCACGAGGAGATTGCCGAATACCTTAAGGTTCCGGTCGGAACTGTCAAAGCGTGGATCCGGAGGGAGCTCATGGCCATGCGGCGGCAGCTCGAATGAGATTTAAATTTGTCGCCGGTGCATCCATCGACGCGCGGTGACGATATGGGTGATGGCGTGGTCTATGTGACCGCGACCATCCCAATCACGTGGCGAGGACCAAACATGCCCACATTGAAGAGCTTGTCACACACTCTAGGGCCGAACGACGATGGCGGCTCCATGTCGTCCGATGGCGGTGGTCAGAACCCGGGTGAGGCGCTGTCCAAGCTCGACTTCTCCCATTTTTCCAGTGCTGACTACGGCCCCCAGACGGATCTCGGGCTGCAGGGGTCCGGTCAATCTGACCTCCATGCTGTGCTTGCGTCGATGTCGCCCGGCGAAGCACTGGACTACGCCATCAACCACATCGGCGGTTTGGATCACGTGGACGCGGGACATGCTGACGCAGGGCAGGGCGATGCCGGGCATTTCGACAGCCCCCTGGACACATCGCACAACGCATGACGGGCGCGCCGCCGGCGTGGGGGAGTGCTTGATTGGAACGAGGAAGAAGGTAGACGACCGTGAGCAACATAGAAAAGCGGGAAATAATCGAACAGCGACGTAAGATTTTCGAATCCGGGACGCAGCGTGCGGACAAGCGCACCGGCTCTTTTAATTTTTTGACCTGGGCGTTCTTCATTGCCCCGCTGATAGTCAGCAAAGACCTGCTTGCCGCAGGGGGAAAACCCACGGCAACATCCGAGGACCACGCCGAAGCTCCTCACAAAGGCGCCGTGCTGCATACGACGAACGAGGATGCGCCAGTGATGGATCTCGCCCAAACGGCTGGAGAAAAGGAGACGTCCAACGGAACGCCGGCTTTGTCGGCAGCGCATCCACCTCAAGTCGGATTTGCACCACAACCGCATGAGGACCAGCCGAGCATCGCTCACAGCGACGCTATCGCAACCGCGAGCGGCGGTGCGGACGTTGGCGGACCAGAAGGCGTCAACGATGCAAATTGGGGCGATCTCAACTCCGTTGACGATAATGCTACCTCCCAGCTTTCCGTTCACCCGCACCTCGGGAGCGGTCAGCCACCAAGTGAATCGGCAGTTGAATCCTTTCAGTCCA
The DNA here is from genome assembly GCA_963696255.1 of uncultured Alphaproteobacteria bacterium. Classification (GTDB taxonomy): domain Bacteria; phylum Pseudomonadota; class Alphaproteobacteria; order Rhizobiales; family Xanthobacteraceae; genus Bradyrhizobium. Next base: position 1,555,043 of record CAVOJN010000006.1, on the reverse strand, counting down.
ATGTAATTCCAAGCTCGGTCAGCGCGTCCGCCGTTTCGCTCGGCGGTCCGAGCAACGACTTGACCGGAGCGATTGCGTTTGTGGAGGCGGCCGGTCAGCCGGCGATTGTAACGTTGGTCTCTGGCATAAACGGTGGCAACATGAACCAAGACCTCGGCGGCACGCTTGCACCGCTCGAGGCGGCAACCCAGCCGCTGGTCACCAAGCTGAGCGACAGCGTGGATGCGTTGACCAAAGACGTAACCCATGTGGCACCGCTCGAGGCGATCACGCAGCCGGTGCTTTCCACCTTGAGCGACAGCGTGGATGCGCTGACCAAGGACGTCACCCATGCGGCGCCGCTCGAGGCGATAACGCAGCCGGTGCTTTCCACCTTGAGCGACAGCGTGGATGCGCTGACCAAGGACGTCACCCATGCGGCGCCGCTCGAGGCGATAACGCAGCCAGCACTAACCACCCTGAGCGACAGCGTGGATGCCTTGACCAAGGACGTCACCCATGCGGCGCCGCTCGAGGCGATAACGCAGCCAGCACTAACCACCCTGAGCGACAGCGTGGATGCCTTGACCAAGGACGTCACCCATGCGGCGCCGCTCGAGGCGATAACGCAGCCGGTGCTTTCCACCTTGAGCGACAGCGTGGATGCGCTGACCAAGGACGTCACCCATGCGGCGCCGATCGAGGCGATAACGCAGCCGGTGCTTTCCACCTTGAGCGACAGCGTGGATGCGCTGACCAAGGACGTCACCCATGCGGCGCCGATCGAGGCGATAACGCAGCCGGTGCTTTCCACCTTGAGCGACAGCGTGGATGCGCTGACCAAGGACGTCACCCATGTGGCGCCGGTCGAGGCGATAACGCAGCCGGTGCTTTCCACCTTGAGCGACAGCGTGGATACGCTGACCAAGGACGTCACCCATGTGGCACCGGTCGAGTCGATAACGCAGCCGCTACTCACGACCCTCAGCGAGAGCGCCGATACGCCGACGCAGGACGGCGTCCATGCGACGCCAGTCGACGCCGCACCCCACCCGATGCTCACCACGCTCGGTGACACCGCCGATACAGCGAAGGACGTTGTTGCCCAGGCGACTGACACAAGCAACCCCGTCACCACACCCGTCGCCACTCAGGGCGATTTGTCGAGTGACGCGCCCCATCAAGCCGACACTCTTCTCGCGCTCGCTACCGCACCTGACGCGCCGATCCAGGTTCCCGATTCCTCAGCGGCCACCCCGGCCAATACCGCGACGCCCACCCACTTAACTAACCTCGGGGCGGACGTGATCGACCTGAACGATGCGTCACCGCCGGCAAATACGCTATTTACTGGAACCCAATATACTGAATACGGCATCGCGCTGAGCAGCGACCCGACGGTTTCCCCGCCGCATACCGATTCTCCGGCGGACGCGACATCGACCCAGCCTGCGTCGGCCACTGCGGTTGTCGATGTTCAGCAACACCCCGACATTGTGGACCCGGCTCACTCAACCGATCACCTTGCACATGCCATCCTGTAGCGGGGGCGAACATGGCAGTCATCGACATTCCCAGCGATGCGCCGCAGGACTTTTCGGCGCATCCTCGAGCGACACAAAGCGGCGAGGCCCGCGATCATATCGGACCTTGTAACCCGTTGGATGCCTGGCGTTCGGTTGCGCGTGCAAACTTGATCGCGGTTACGGCATTTTCCGTGGTCGTGAACCTGCTGATGCTGACGCTGCCGGTCTACCTGTTCCAGATATCCGACCGCGTGTTGACGAGCCGTAGCGTAGAGACCTTGCTGATGCTCTCCGCTCTCGCGCTGGCGTTTATCGGCATCCTGTCGACAGTCGACATTCTGCGACGACAGGTGCTAGGACGCCTTGCAACCAAAATGGAGGCATTGCTCGGCGCCGCAGTGCTGGCGAGCAGTATCAACAACGCGAGGGCCGGCGAGGGCGGGACTATTCAAGCGATCCGCAGCCTGCACCAGGTGCGCGGATTCATCGCGAGCCCGGTCATGCTTCTGCTGATGGACGCGCCACTCTCGCCGATCTACTTCGGAGTGATATTCCTCGTTCACCGAGATCTTGGCTGCATCGCCGTCGTGGCGGGCCTCGCTTTGGCGCTGATTGCGGTGATCAATCAGAAGGCGACCTCGGAGCGGCTGGGACAGGCAGGCCTGCATGCCGCCGAAGCCGATGCGGCGGCCGAGTCGCTGGCGCGGAACTCGCAGGTGATCAATGCGATGGGAATGCTGAACGAAAGCGTTCTCCATTGGGGACACAGGCAAGCGCCCGCCCTGACCGTTCAGAGCCAGGCGCTTGACCGGAACTTCTGGATCAGCGGTGGTTCAAAGTTCGTCCAACTCGTGGCCCAGATCACGATTCTCGGCACGGGCGCCTATTTTGCCCTTCAGGGCGAGATCACCGGCGGCATGATGATTGCTGCTTCGATCATTACTGGCCGCGCCTTGCAACCGCTCGAGGGCTTGATTGAGGGATGGCGCAGCTGCGTTCAGGCGCGATCCGCCTACGGGCGCGTCAAGCAGGCGGTTGACTCGTTTCAGCGCGAGACGCCGAAGCTGCTGCTGCCCAAACCTCAAGGGCGCCTCACTGTGGATCGGGTCTTGTACCTCCCGCCTGGCTCGAAGGAACCGGTGCTTAACGGCGTTTCGCTCGAGCTTGCACCCGGAGAATCGCTGGCCATTGTCGGGCCGTCCGGATCCGGCAAATCGACCCTCGCACGCATTCTCGTGGGCTGCCTGGTCCCCACCGCCGGCAAGGTAAGGTTGGACGGAACGGAGCTCCGAAACTGGGATCGTCGCCAGTTCGGCGAATATACCGGTTATCTCCCCCAGGAGGTCGAGCTATTCCCCGGAACCATCAAGCAGAACATCTGCCGCATGCGTGACGACTTGCCCGACACTAGCATCTATGAAGCAGCGATATTCTCGGGCATCCACCACATGGTTTGCCAGTTGCCCCACGGTTACGAGACCGTGCTCGACCGCAGTGGCGGGCCCATTTCCGGAGGACAGAAGCAACGCATCGCCCTTGCCCGGGCTTTCTTTGGCAATCCGTCTCTTGTCGTGCTCGACGAGCCCAACTCAAATCTTGACGCGTCGGGCGAGCAAGCTCTGACCGAGACGTTGCAGCGGGCCAAGAAGCGGGGCGTTACGGCAGTGGTCGTGACGTTGCGTCCGGCGCTGCTGAACAGCGTGGACAAAGTTCTGATCCTGCGGGCTGGGCGGGCGGAAGGATTCGGATCTCCGGTCGACGTACTGCATCGCCTGGTTCGGCCGTCTGGCGGAGCCAGCGAAAACAAGCCAGAGCAGGTGCGTCGCGTCGAAGGTGCGGGTCCAGACCAACTCGAGAGGACGGCATGAGATCTAAAAGCGACAGTAGCGGCGCGTGGTATCGCGACGTCCCGCTGAGCGCCAGGTGGCCGGTCCTCGCCGGCCTTGCCATCCTCGCTGTATGGCTCGGCTGTTTCGGTGTTTGGGCGGGAGTCGCTCCACTGAACAGTGCCGTCGTTGCCAGGGGTACGTTCATGGCTAACGGACAAAACAAGCTGATACAACATCTCGAGGGCGGTATCATCCGGGAGATTGTCGTCAAGGAAGGCGATCTCGTCGAAGCGAACCAGATCCTCGTCCGTTTGGACGATACCGCTGCCAAAGCGAAGCTGAGGCGTCTGGTCTTGAAGAAATATCGGCTGCTGGCGATGAGGGCGCGTCTTGAGGCCGAAATGCACCATTCGCAGACAATCGATACTCCGGATGCGTTCAGTAAGGGGAAGGATGATCCTGAGATCAAAGAGATCCTTGAGCGGCAACGTGTCGAACTCGGGGCACGCCAGGCCAGTCTCGCGACGGAGGAAAGCGTACTGAAGAAGCAAATCGCAGGGCTGACGGAGAGCATTGGCGGATATCAGGCGCAAGTTGAGTCCACTAAAGATCGCATTGCGCTGTTTAACGATGAGCTGAAGGACAAAAATTCGCTTCTGGGGCAGCAGTTGGTTCGCAAATCCGATGTGCTGGCGTTACGACGTTCGGAGGCGAGTCTCGGGGGAGACTTAGGCGAGCTTCTGGGCCGCATTGCCGATTCGAGGGAGCGGATCGCACAGGCGAACGAAAGAATAGCCCAGCTCCATTCAACGGCGCTCCGGGATTCGATCAAGGAGCTTCGGGAAACCGAAACCGATCTGGATGACGTAGAGGAGCAGATTCGCGCCGCCCAGGATGTCGTCGATCGAGTTGACATTCGTTCGCCGGTCCGCGGTGTCGTGGTGAAGAACAACTTCCACACGACGGGCGGCGTCGTCGCTCCTGGCGCTGTGATTCTTGAACTCCTGCCGTTAGGCGACGAGCGCATCATCGAGGCTCATGTTAATCCCAGTGACATCTCGCATGTGAGCCTGGGCCAAGAGGCGCTGGTGCGTCTGTCGGCGCTTAACCAGCGCATCACGCCTATGGTTGGGGCGACCGTCATCTACGTCTCGGCGGACGCTTTGACGGAACAAGTGCGGGTGAATACAGGGGCCGCTGTTGACCCGCGTCGCGATTTCTACGTCGTTCGGGTGCGCTTAAGTAAAGATGATGTTCTCAAACAGATGCCTGAGTTCATCCCGACACCAGGAATGCCGGCCGACGTTTATATCAAGACTGGGGAGCGGACGTTTTTCGAGTACATCATGAAGCCTGTCCTCGACAGTTTTTCCCGCGGCTTTCGGGAAACTTGAACGAAGGCTGTGATTTGCGCGCTGCCAAGCATGAGAGCCGGAGATTAATAGATGTAGGGCAGCTCGTCCGATCTTTGCACAAGCACGCGTAATCTTGCGTTTGATGCTGCCTCCCTCTACACCAGACGGTGATCCACCAATTCTTCTGTAGATGCGTCGCAACGCGCCGATCCGGTCGCCCAAAGGAGATGCTGACTGCGAGGCTTGGTGGTTGTTGGAAGCCCTGTCCTCCAGCACCCATTCGTGCTGCCGGTGGAAAATCCTTGCGTCGATGCATCCAGACTTGTGCGCAAAATCTAGTAATTGCGTGAGCGGGTACGTTGCGTCCTCGTCTCTCCGGCTCTTGATGCGGGAGTGGTCCCCGAATGCGTTGCGAGAGGATTGCAAGGTGCTTTGAATGAAGAACAGCAATCTGCGATCGATGTCAGTAGACGATCTTTGGGCGCTGTACGAGCTAGTGACCGCCGAACTCCGTCGCAGAATCAGTTCCGAACGTGATGTGCTAGAGGCGCGGCAGCGCCAGCTTGGCCTCCCCCGAGAGCAAAGGATGAAACGAGCCTACCCCAAGGTCATCGCGAAGTACCGCAATCCCAAAAATCCCAGTCAGACATGGACAGGACGGGGCAGGCAGCCGCGTTGGCTTACAGCAGAGATTTCGATCCGGAAAAAAGCCGACCGATTTCTTAGTTCGGTGAAGGAGCGGCTGGCGGACAACGCCGTCGCGAGATTTCGCTCCCCGCCCTCGTACCGGTCAGTAACTCAGCTTCGGATACCAGTCCGTGCCGCGTCCGTCTGGCGTCAGATCCAGGATCGACCACAACGAGGCGACGTCGGGCGCCAGACGCGGGTCCTCGCCCGGATCGGCCATCTCCGGCGTCATCTCGGCGGCCCAGAACAGCCGCACTTTATCGCCGTCGCGCTTGAACACCATGATCGCCGGCCATTCCGAGCCGTCGCTTTTCAGCGCTCCGATATCCTTGGCGTAGTCGTCGCCGATGGTCTGCACGAAATCGAGATCGCGCCAGCCGCGCTCCTGCGCGAACGCGAGTTGTCGCGGCACCGGCGAGCGGCCGAGCACCTTCAACGCGACGCGCTGCTTGATGTCGGCCGCGTTGCCATTCACCGCGCCGAGCCAGTTGGTGCACATCGGACACGGCCGCTCGCGTTGCGGCCCGAACATCCAGAAGTAGGTCACCAGCGTGTCGTGTCTGGCCGAACAGGTCGATGAGCCCGAGACTCGGCGCCGTTGGCGTCCTTGAAGCGATAGTTCTTCTCGATGACAGGACCGGGGGGCAGCGCACGGCGCTGTTCGGTGAGCCGCGTCATGTGGCGGCGGAATTCGATTTCCTCGGCCACCAGCGCCTCGCGCGCCTTGCGGTACTCCGGCGCTCTCGCCGGGGAATGGCGTTCTGGCGAGCTTCGCTAGGGTTGCGGCCGGTTTCAGGGTATGAGCGTCCATCATGCTCCTCCGATGACATCGTTCGTTACATAACTCCGGCCTCACACGACCGTTTCACGCCGGAACCTCCGGCATTTCGCCTCAAAGCTGCAATTTACGGCCGACGAGGTAATCGACGCCTGCTGTTGGGCCCACTGCTGATTAGCGCGCCATCGTCACGGATGGCATCGATCACATTGGCGTCAGAACTCCCATCCCAAGAGGCGCAACTAACATTCAGGATCAGGCTCGCTCAGCTAAGCTAAGGACACCCCTCACCTTATTCGATCAGTTCGTCAGCCTTTCATGGCAAATTGCTCGCGCTGCGACGGTGACAGCCATTCCCTCAACAGCCGCAGCGAACGCTACCAAAGCACCACGCTAAGGCGTGGCTCGGACTACAGCGACATAACGCGACCGCCGACGAGATTCACGGGGCATATTCAGAGAGCTTTAAAGCAGCCTCACGGGTCTGGCCCAAGCTAGCGGGGCCGAGATTGTTGAAGTCGTGGGCTACACCGCCGGTGAGTTGTCCCAACGCGTCCATTCTCTGCGCATGAGCGCGTTGCCGCTGCGCTTCCTGCAGCTCGAGTTGAGCATTGCGGCGTTCGGTAATGTGGGGCCATCCTCATTGCGGCGGAAAATGTGACCCTTACCGCCAAGGACACCGAGTCAAAAATAGAGGGCGAGTACGTGCGCTTGCCGTCGCAGCGGCGGATATGCTCCGACCGATCCGACCGTCACTGGAGCTGTCCCGCGGGTCGTCCTTTTGACGTTGCCTGCATCCTGGCCGCGCCGTGAACGCCGCTCCTGCGGCACCCAGGACGGCGCGTCCTCTTATTTGTCCACCGGCTCGCGCCGGCCTGGTCCCCCCTGGTCTAAGTCCCCGGGTTCGGCCTTTGAGTACAGGCTGATCCGCTGCAGTGAACGACGCAGCGACCTATGCCCGCACGCGATGAGCGAAAGCACCTCGCGCGCTAGTGACACGCGACTGGCTAGCGAGGATCGCTCGCGAGCTTCTTCCCTTGCGATTGACTCGTTGGCGCAAGTTATCTGCAGGCTCCCTGACTGAAGGCACGCCGGCCGAATACAAAGCCGGCCTCGATCGGGCGATCGAGAAGGGCTGGCGAGTGATCGATCGTTCGTTGAACTCGTGCGACACTCGTAGAAAACCCGCCGGCGAAACCAAGGTGCTCTGGTCGAACTCAGTGAGCATAACGAGTTTAGACGCGGTCTAGCCCCCAAACAACGGGGGAGTATTGCAGACGACGGCGATCCAACTCTTCGCGAAGTCGCTCCGCATGCTGCTTTCACCTAGCAACCTGTGTCGACCTCCGAGACGAATGTCGGCAGACGCCTGTTCACGAACGCCATTGTAGAGAACCATAATGGTTTCATCGGACAGTTTTTGGAGACTACTCATAGAATATCACCTTCACCCGATAGCGAAGCCGCTGGTATGTATGGTTGGCAAGTGGGTGCGGATTAGCTGTCCGCACATTTCAACAGCATATTTGCGCAACTGCAACGACGCTTAAGCGTGATCCTTCAACTCCGAAATATCGTCTTGATGTTGATCAGTCTCAGCTGTTTCGCTGCTGGACGGCCTCTCTGAGTTTCCGATCAATGGCGCGCTGCACTCGACGAAGGGCCACTCCTGCCAGCTTCGTTTCCGTCCTGCCACGAACGGTCTGATCTCCGATCTCAAATCGGTAGTGATAGTAGCCCTGAACGCTTTCTGAGACAGCAAAGCGTATGCCCTTATGGATGTGATGAATCTCTCGCCGCGGCATTTCTCAAGAATGCCAATCACAGCCTCAAAGTACATTCCGTGCAAATACGGAATCTGGTCACGGTAGAGAAATTGCGGTTCGTAGAACTACTGTGAACAAAAGAACGGTCTTGGAACGTGGCATGCATAAGCAGAGGGCAGTTAAACGAGGTCCCTCATCTCCAAAAACATCGTCTTGATATCGGTCAATCGAAGCTTGCCGTCGTAGTGCTGCTTCAGCGTGTGAAGCTGCATCGCGACAATCCCATCGGCCTTGATGGTGTCGTGTCCGCAGGCAAAGATGGCCTTCATATCGCGGACGAAGGCACGAGCGACCTCGGGCGGTAGTTCTACGGACCCTCATTGCTTTTCTGGGCCGCTGCAATTTTTTTGCTGGTATCGAGCAGGCCCCCTTTGACATCAATGGTGCTGCCGTCATCAAGGAAAAGACTGGTGTAGTGGCCGAACTGCTGGAATTTGACGATCTTTTCGACGTTGATCACAACGTCTTCCCCAGCGGGGTCTGTCTCGAACTTTGCAAACCTTGCCACCTCAAACGCTCCCGCACGCTATCAAATCTGTTTGGCCAGCCTAACACGATCAATCGCGTGATGCTGCCGGTTCTTCACCTTGATCCAATCCTTCGACCGGCCGCCGCGGTAGGGACGATCAGCGCGCTTTGACACTAGGCCCTCCAGGCCAAACTCGCACGCCTTGCGGAATAGGTCCGGACCGATCTCGCCCCGTTCGAAATCGGAAATGAAGATGCCATCTGGCCGGCGGGACAGCAGACGCTGCAGGTTGGCCTTGCGCATCGAGAGCGGCAGGCGCCGCAAGTCCTCGCCATCCATGGCTAGCACGTCGAACGCGATCAGCTCGACTTCATCGTCGTGTCTGTTGGAATGCAGTGCGTTGAAGTCCGAATAGCCGTCGACGCCGCGGACAATGGCCTCACCGTCGATCACAAAATGCCGTTGTTGGGTCTTGCGCGCCGCCTCGACAATGCGCGGGTAGCGCTTCGTCCAGTCGTACCCGCCCTTGGTGATCAACCGCGCGATCACCATCGCGCTCCAAGCGCAAGCGATAACCATCGAACTTGATCTCGTGAAGCCACTCAGGACCGGCCGGTACGACTTTGCCGGTGGTTGGCAAACAGAACTCAAATTTCATCGTCATGGGCAAATGCAAAGGCAGACTAGATCCGCGGCACCCCTTTCGGCGGAGGAACCGCGGAACGTGGTCCTAGATTGGCTTAGGTCGGTCATCGCTCCTGTTGACGCAGGGCAATTGGAAGTGGCCGGCACGGTGGCCGTCGGCATTTCGCAGGGTCGGCGGCCCCACCTAGAATAGGCAACGGATGATAGCGGATAAATACCCTAACTCGTCACGGGCTATTGGAGATAGGCGTTCTCGCTATCAGATCCAGGGTGGCAACAAACCCCGCCCGAGTGGGGGACATTGGGCGGGGAGTTTGCGAGCGACGTGTCGGGTTTCCAGCCGGCAGTTGCCCCTTCACAGCTACCAGTCCCACGTGACAGTTTTGTAAAAACCCAAGGGGCGGTCAGGTTTTGTTCCGGTTACAACCGGGATCTCTGCAAATACTACCGCTAAGATAACAAAGGAGAACGGAAAGGGAAGGATACCTCTAGCGATCGTAATCGACGCACTCCGCCGCCTCATGGTTCCGCAATCTGACAAATCTAAAATCTAGGTCGAGCCGCGGGCTTCTCTTAGCTGTCGATCAACGCTACGCGTCGAATTGCTACACCCGGCAAACTGGTTTCGGTCTTGCCGTGAAAAGTCTGATCGGCAATCTGAAACCAAAAGCGATAATAGCCAGGGCGATCGTCTTTTGAGTAATGCGAACGCCCTTGTAGAAGCGATGGATCTCTGCTTTCGCATTCATCGAAAATGCCGGCGGAGCGGCAGATGCAATTGTGCGGGACGAGTGGTCGCATGGAGATCGACAAAGCTTTCCAGCGACGGCGGAACGTCGAAGCCATCCCGGGCGCAGCGCTGCAAGGTCAGGTCGCCCAGCTCTGCCGAGACGTCGCGTGACCAGCCTTGCGCGGTATTGAAGGCGATGACCCGCACCGGGTTGGAATACTGCCCGTCGACCAGATCGGTAACGACAGCGTGTCGAGCGGCGCTCTCCTCATCGGTCTCGCGCCAGGCGCGGCCGAGCCGCTCGCCGAATCATCCAGCACGACGTAGACATCGCGATCGTCGGGCTGAGCGGGGGAAATTGGGGGTGATCCAGTCATTACGCGAACTCCGGTACTTGAGAAATTCTAAAATAGGCGAAGCGCATTCGATTGCGAGTCGGGGAACTTGCGTTCCAGACGCCAGTTTTTCGCGCATGAATAGATATTTCTTCGATTTCCGATCGGGTGAGATCGTATCGACAGATGACGAAGGCCGGGAATTGCCCGACATGGACTGCGCGCATCGCGAAGCACTCCAAGCGCTCGGCGACACCATTCAGGATGTTGTATTACAGGGAAAGTCGGATCAGCAGTTCGCCGTTGAGGTCCGCGACGATCTCGGACCGGTGCTCGAGGTTACAGCCGTACTGGGTTCGAGGATCCTAAGAAAGCAGTAGGCGCGACTGGCGGTCTAGGTATCGCCCTCTTTGGGGAAGGGCTCTTGCGTTTCAGTCATTTAGGAACGAGAGCTCACCAAGCGACACAGCTTTCGTCGAACTCCAAAACCGGGGGTCGCAGGTTCGAGCCCTGCCACTCCTGGCAAAACTCGACAGCGCTTTTTTAAGAGTGCGACAATTTGGCGTTCCCGCTACGATCCAGCGTGATCAGGAACATGGCCTCACCAGCGAGCCGCTTTTGCTCGGCCGCGGCGCGTGTAAATCTCTGCCATCGAGACCGTCGTCCAATCGAACATCGCCATAAGCTGGCGCGTCGTGGCGCCGTTCTCTGCGGCGATCGTCGCGCCCGCTTTCTTGAGCCCGTGCGCGGTGCAGAGCGGCAGGCCCGCCTCGTCGCAGCGGTCGCGGAACCAGTTGCCGAAACCTGCCGGCGCGAATGGCTTGCCAGTCGCGGTTTGCAGGAAGGTCAGATCACCACAGGGGCTGTAGCTGATGATCTCCTTGAAGCACCTCGCGGCCAGTCCCCTTTTGACGTGCTGCTTGCCGAACGTGACCATGTCCTGCCGGCGAGCGCCAGTGAAGAGGAGGAGCGCCAGGGCGAGCCGCGCCTTGCTGCCGCGCTGGTGCTGGGCAAGGAACTGCTGCACGTCGGCCGTGGTCCAGGTGTAGTAGCCGCCGCCCTTCGTTTTGGTTCCGGCCTTCACGTCGCGAACGGGGTTGCTCGGCAGATGCCCATGCTCGACGCCCCAGGAGCAGAGGGTCGATAGGTGCTTGCGGCGATTGGTCTGCGCGCCCAAGCCGTCGACGACTTCGATCATGCGCTTGGCTGCCTGTGCCGAGAGATATCGCAGCGGACAGTTCCCCATGGGCGCGGGAACGGTGTCGGAGAACGGAACGCGGAAGCATTCCTCGAGCCCGTTGCGGCGCGCGCGCTGGCTCTCTTTCGATAGCCGCGTAAATCCGTCTGCGCCCTTGGACTTGAAGTATTCAGTCGCCAGCCAGCCCAACGAGCCCTTGGGGTGCATTGTCGGTGGTGTCGCTGCTCGTTTGCCCCTGCGCGCGCCAAGTCGCTCTACAGCGTCGGCGTAAGCTTTGGCGAAGGCGGGCGTGCCCTCGTCTTCGCGGATTCTGATGCGCTTCCCGTTTCGGCGCACATAGACGCGGTCATTGCCGTGCCTGTCTGGGTCACGGCTGAGATAGGGCAAATCTGTCTGCATGATCGTCATCCCCGTAGCTGCTCCCACTTCGAGGGAGTTGTGGGGAATTCTCGGAAACCAGCGACGGCCCATCAAGGGGTTTCCCAGAGACGATCAGCGACCCGTCGACTTTTACCCCAATAACATGCAGCCCCGCGCCTTCGACGCCCTTGATGGCGCGCGCGAGGGATGCAACCGTGAAGGATAGGGGCTTAGCCATGCAGCTCTGAATAGCGGAAAGTGGGGGTTGATCTTGAGATCAATATAGCGACCGAGCGACGGGCTGATCGTAATTCTTCTTACGAGAAAACGAAAAGCCCAGCCGGTGAGGGATGGGCCTTATCGTTGCGTTGCGTTGTGCTGCGGAGCGTGGCGTTGCCACGCGTCGAGGCCGCGATTGAGCTGCTAAAGCGATGGATTTCGCTGGGCACAATATGTCGCGGTTGAAATCATGCCGAACTCCGGAACGAATTTGGCCGCACGACGATTTCGTCATAATGGACACGCGTGACCACTTGGAAGGTGCCATGCAGTCGCTGGTCTGGGCCATCGAGGAGATCGCCAAGACCGGCAACGCAGAAGCCGAGCACCACGCGCGCTTGGCACTCAAATACCTGCAAACTGTGCCTAACGAACCTCCAAAACCTCGTAGGCGCCCTTTTTGATTTGGCCGTTGGGAGGAGTCTCCCGCTCAAAAATTCTTATCTGAGCGCTACCGTGACGATCACATGATCAGGCTTGATTTCATCGTCACCTGACGACGCACAATCGATCTCGGCTTGTCGCGCGAAAATAATTTTCGTTGTCACCGATCGCTTACAAGTCGGCCCCTCCCCACCACGCAACACACGGACCGATGTTCTTGTCCGGAGAAGAACCATTCTAAATTGGAGAGCCGGGAAACAATAGGGGCGGGCGAGCCCCAGCCTGCCACTGAGAGGGTGAGACAAGCTGGGGCGCGGGTTGCGACCGGTCCTGATCCCGGCCACTCCAATCGAACTTGAAGGAAAAGACCCCCGGGCTCCGAACCTGGAGGTAAAAGGAGCCAGGGGAAGTCATCCGTACGAAGTTCTGATCCTGAACGAGAAAGGGCCGCTGAGACCTCAACAAATGTGAGTCGAGACGATCACCTCCGCGCGAGCTTCGCCGAAAGAACCAGGTCGCACCGCAGGAACATCATCTCAATTCCTCCGTTGGTCGAGCATGTATCAGCTGTCGCCCGAACAAGTCCTTCTTGAGTGCTCCCACTGCGGCGCATGGCCGATGTCAATTGCCCCAGACAAGGGACTGTTGGCCAAACTCAAGTTCAAGTGTTCGCAATGCCATGCAGTTGATATCTACAAATTGGGACACGGCGGAGCCCTGCGGCCTAACTCCAAAGCCGGGTCCGCCAATTTTATAGCCTCCCTCCCGTGAGCCCTTAGCTCTCGTCCTGCATCTTGTCCCGTTCGGCACGAGCAAACGCTTGGGCCGCGTCGGCAGCCTGAGCCTTGGTCATGATATCAGGTCGGAGGCGTCGGTTAGGGAGATCGTCGAAGTAGAAGAACTTCGAGGGGCGGCCATCATCGAACCAGACTTCGTAGCTGCCGCAGTCTCGAACGGCTTCGTCCTTTCTCAGATGTACATCGGTCATGCGCCGATGATGTCGCGCCGGGTGGCAGTGCGCAAATTGTCAATCGGATGAGGGTCGAATCCTAGAAGCTAGTGTTTGTCGTGGGTCGAAGATAATACCGGCATTGAGACTATCTTGGGCTCGTGGTATTTGAGCGGAAAGGCGCTCCAGCTGATATTCCCTCTCTTTCAGCGTCGTTCGCACTTTCAGCCTCGTTCGCACCTTCACCACCACAGCAGTTCTATTGCCCCCGAAACGATGCCTGTTCTGTCAGCGAACGCGCTCACTCAGAGCCAGCTGGAAAATGCATAAAAGTGTTTTGGTCGTACTGACGTTTTCGATCGCGGCATTGTCTTTCGTGATCTTTCTGACCGTGGTCAGGCCTGATGATTTCAGTGTCGCCGCGGCGTCGGGCAGGCCTCTCGCTTGCAAGAGCGACGCAGCACTCTTGCACGTGTGCCGCCCACATTTTTTCCCGGACGAGACCGGCGTGAGCGCTCCGTCGGTGAGACGGCAAGGCCGGTGACCCGCCATGGGCTTGTGTGGGGGATAATCGTTTGGTGGGCGAAGCGAAAGTCGGGAGCTTGAGTTTGAGCTCCACGAGCCCGTTGAATTTAATGATGGCGTCACGAAAACGCGCACAGAGTGCGTCTTAGTTATTGCTTGCCGGCGCTGCAATGACGGTATGGCAAAGCACGGGCTGAGAAGGACAAAGGCCTCCCGCTCTAATAGTTGTTCAACCGATCGACGTCGATAGTTGCTGCAACAGTCAACGCTCGAAAGCATCGAAATTTTCTTGTGGATTCAAGAGCGAGGATTTTTGACGGACCCGCTAGCGGCATTTGACCGTCGACGTCGCCCAGTTGCCGTTGCAAATCAACGTCCTAGCGTTACTTTGAATCATCGAGTGGGAGTAGGGGGATCGGCTAATCTGGAGGGTGTTGGAGGGAAATAGCGAAGGAAGAGTAGGGAGTTGTCGGAGGTCTCGTTGATCATCGGCCTTCCATCGTCTCTCTGTGCCGTTGTTTGTCCAAATCTTTGATTTAATAGGAGTCGGCATTCGCGACGGACGGATCGAGCCGACTCATTTGACGGTTCTTCCGACGGTTTGAACACAAGTCGCAAGACGCGACGGAGAAAAGACCGTCAAGAATTGTGGTCGCTCTGACGGTCTTTTTCTGAGGCCGACTGTCCGAAGCTTGCGGCGCCGCCCGTCGCGCCGGGCGTCGACCAAAGCGAATGCTAATTTTCGGAAGGGCCGAGACAATCCTCGCCGAGCGACAACGCATCAAACGAGCAACTATCGTAAACCGACGCTTGCAGCATCAGTTGCAGGCCGCCTAAACTCTAAACCTGATGAGCCAGAGCCTCCCTTCGCAACACGCCTAACGAGTCTCAAATCATCTGACGACAGACAGTCGTCGCGTTGACGGCAAAGCGGAGCTTCGGTCGATGTGTATCTCAACGAGATGCTCGGCTGGTTCTCCGCGAGAACTTGTGCCGAGACGGCGGCATGGTCGAAGATCATCGTCGACAAGGCGACCGGCCGGGTTCTCGGCGCTCATTTCTTCGGGCATGAGGGCCAGGAGCTCATCAACGTCTTCGCCTCGAGACGATCGGGTGGCGCAACGCCTGCTATGCCTGGGCGCCGGCGCATATCGTGATTAGCCTGTCGCTTCCACGGACCGAAGTGGTGCAACCCAAGGAGGGGCCCATTGCAAAGCCTCACATTCCAATCGATCGCACGATGCTGTTTGCTTCCAGCCTTGCAGCGAGGTTGACCGCTGCGCCAACCGCCGTGCAGTTCATCCGTTCCGCCGAGGCGACTACAGCGCATCGCAGTTCCGTTCAGCTGTACTGCCCGCTGAACGTCCGGTGCTTCTATTTCGTGAACATCGGTCTCGCCGACGTCGGCGGTGTCGCCGCGGGCGAAAGGTTGAACGTTAGCCAGAGGTTCCAGCCCGCTGGCCGATTCTCGTTGGCGAACTCGCCGTAGGCCTTCAGGTTGAGATAGCCCTGCAGTTTGTCTCCGATCGGAAAGATATAGCCGACCTGCGGGCCAACGCCGGCCACGCGCGACCGGAAGCAGCCGACGCGATCGCCCGAGCCGCTGTCGCAACCGAGTTCCTGATAGAGGTAACCCACGAGGCCGACCTGCCACTGCTTGGTCAGGAATTGCGACGCAGCCCAGTCGAGGTGCATGTCAACGCCATTCTGATATTGAGTAGAAGGGTTGATGAAGTTGTACGTGAATCCGAGCACCGCCGAGAATTCGTGGCCCTTCTGTGGGTCGAAATAGGTGTAGCCGCCGCCAGCGTCGAGAGCCCAATGCCCGATCCCCAGATTTGCGAGCCGCATTGAGTCGTACGCGCCAGCCGGGAGGTCTGCGGTGACGTAGGTCATGTAATTGTTGACGCCGGCATTCCATTTGATCGCGAATTGCGGGATGAGGTCGGTAAATCCGACGATCGTGCTGTTGATTGCATCGGAGCGCGGCCCGAAGGGAAAGGTGCCGCCGTTCGGCCCTGTCAATGTTCCTGTGATCGTTCCCGCAAGCGATGTGGAGTTGGCACCGTAGCCTGCCAAGAGGGTGGCTGAAGCCTGACCGCCCAAGACCGGCGTCGCGAAGACATAGGTCGCGGCCAAAAACTCAAGATTCGCGCTTGCATTGACGTTGGCGCTCACGTTGGCCGTCAGAACGCCGTTAAGGCGACCGATTTCGAACTCGCGTGCGCGAGCAACATCAGCGCCCGCGGAAACCGAGGTATGATAATAAATCGAGGTCACCTGCCATCCCGGCGCCTGCGCGGGGGCCGCCGCGAGGCTGCCAAAAAATCCTGGTATCCAAAAGCTGACGCCACCTTCATCGGCACGAGCAATTTGAGTGGGAAGCGATAGGAGAGCGGCAACTATTCCAACGCACAAGTGCAGCCGCGAAAAGCCGGGTTTCAAAGCCGATCCAAGGCGCCGCATTGACGATCTCCCACCATTACCGAGCGAACGCAGTGTATGGGAGAATTCCGACAACGAAACGCCGTCATCTATGCAAGATCGGCAAGTGGTGGAATTCCATTGAAGTGTGGCAGGAGGAGCACACAAGCGCGGCGCGCTGCGACGGGGGCAATAGGACGCTGCGTGAACGTTTTCGCACAGGATGCGACGCCGACACGATTGGCCCCGCAAACGCCATGGTCACAAATCGTCGCGCGAGTTTCGCCAGTTCATTCGGGTAACAACAGCGTCAGCATCGTGCCGACGATGATGCCGCCCATCATCGCGTAAGCCATGGATCCCCAGAAGATCTCGCGCGCGATCGGGATAAGGGCGAGACTTGCGCCAGCCGCGGTCAGCATGATCGCCCGCATGCGATGCTCGGTTGCTAGTCGTACGTACTGACGCAACCAATCGTTGCTCTTTTACAACACTGCCATTTTTTCCTGTTGTTTGCCGAATTTGCACAGGTCAAATCAAATTCCCGCTGCTCTTATTGGTGCGATCTTTTGGGCGTGATGGGGCATAGTCAGGTGGAACTCACATGAAATATCTTCTTGCATCTCTTGCGACTGCCGCAATGCTGCTCAGTCCGTTGGCTGCGCGTGCCGCTGATCTCCCCATGAAAGCCGCGCCGCCGCCGCCCCTGCCCATTTTCAGTTGGACTGGATTCTATATCGGCGGCAACATTGGCGGCGCCTGGACCAACAACCGCTGGAACGACACGCTCTTCGTGACGAACTTCAATAACGGAAACAACGGCGTATTTATTGGCGGTGGGCAGATCGGCGGCAATTACCAGATCGGTCAGTTCGTTATCGGCGGCGAGTGGGACTTCGACTGGGCCGCCAATAACAACAATAGTGCTGGCGTCTTCGTTCCGGGGGTGGGGAACATCGCGGTTACTGCCAACAATCGATGGATCACGACGGTGGCTGCTCGCTTCGGCTGGGCCATTGATCACGTGCTGCTCTACGGCAAGGCCGGCGGCGGCTGGGTGGGCAGTAACAACCTGACTGTCACCAACCTGACGACGGGAGCTTCGCTCACCTGCGGCAGCTTCCTCAACAGCTGCGGCAACAACAACAATGGCGGCTGGCTGCTAGGTGCTGGCTTCGAATATGCGTTCACCAACAATTGGACGGTGAAAGCCGAATATGACTATCTCGGGTTGGGTAACCGGACTTTCGTCGTTCCGGGCACAGCCCCGTTCCTTGCCGGCGATACATTCACTTCCAACAACCGCAACGTTCAGATGGTGAAAATTGGATTCAACTATCTCTTCAACTGGGGCGCACCGGCCACCAGATATTGATCGCTGAATCGACTTTCGACCCGGCGGATCACAGGGCTCCGGTCTCAAACCGGAGCCCGTTTTTTGCTGCGCAGAATCCTATGCCTTTCCCTGTCATCGCGATGAGCGATTGAGGGGCGACGCGTGAGTTTCGCAAGGCTCGTTTACTCAGTGTGATGTCTTGAGTGAGGCACGACATCAGGACCGCATGGGGCGGCGCGATCTTATTAAGGAGTGGTGGTGCAGCGGCGCTTCCGGCTGTGTCTGGTTCAGCGCGACGCGCAATTCCGCAGATGAAGCGAAACCAATCATACGGCTTGTGGCCGACAACCAACGCACGAAGCGCTGTGCCTCGTCTCAGTAGTTCTCGTCTGGTTGGTGCCCATTGCCGATAACGGGAGCTGCGCGAGCTTGACGATCCTTTGACGGGACGGGCTTGCCCCCATGACACTCGCGCCTCTGGCCGATTGTGCATAGCCGCGTTGGCTCCGCGGCATATTGTTATGTGAACAGGGCTGGCACTGACTCAGGAGGCGCTCGGCAAGCCCGGTGAGCAGGCCAATGAGGCAGCAAACGCCGCGGCCGCTGATATGAGCTCCGCTGGTATCGCTATGAGGAATGCTGCTGGATCGGATGCCTATCGTGCGTGCTGTTACAAAATGGGTATTCGGCCATAAATGATCTGCTGTCTAGGAAATACCATTTTTTCGGGCGTTCTTTCATCGACCGCAATCGGCGATCGCCGGTCGCTTTGCACAGGTCTACCGCTTTTTTCATTGGCCTCGTTGAAGAGACGCAACGGCTGATCCGGGTTCTGCCTATCAAATGGCTTACGTTCGCAATTTCGCAAGCTTCGCCGAAAGCGCCATTACCCCGAGCCATAGGCGCGCGCAATTGACTAGTTCTTCTTTCCTACTCAATGCCGCGCAACGGTTCGCCCGATGTGGAGGATCAGTCGATCAATGCGCGCACATCATCCTCTGATTGTGTTTGCAATTGCGTTTCATTGCGCAAAGTATCGCCGTGTACGTCGGAGATCTTCTTCGGAAGAGATCGCATCAGCTTCGCCAGGATGAACGGCACGATTTCGATACGGTCCGCGCGACGTCCATGACTCTTTTAGCCCTCATTATCGGCTTCACCTTCTCGATGGCGGTCTCTCGCTACGATCAGCGCAAGACGCTGGAGGAGGCGGAAGCGAACGCTATCGGCACAGAATATCTGCGAGCGCGGCTCTTTCCGGACGATCTCGGCACGCAAGCAAGCCAGTTGTTGAAGCATTACCTCCGTCTCCGCATTGCGTTCTACGAAAATGATGGTTCGGCGCTTGATCAGGAGACCGCAAAAGCCCAGACGGATCTGTGGAGCGTGGCAATTGTGGCCGCAGCCAAGCAGCCGACGCCGGTCGTTGCGCTGGCTGTTTCAGGTATGAACGACGTTCTCAACTCGCAGGGTTAAACGCTCGCGGCGTGGCGCAACCGAATACCGATCGGAGCCTGGACGCTGATGGGAGCGAAGGCTATTTTTTGCAATCTGTTGGTCGGCTATGGCGAGCAGCGTAGGAGCCGGGTGATAGCGTTTATTCTGCCTGCTGTCGTTTCGATTTCATTTCTTTTCATCGCAGATCTCGACAGTCCGCGCGGCGGTATCATCCGCGTACATCCTCAAAACCTGTCGTCCTTGTCGCAGTCCATCGAGGCCCGGGGGCCCAAAGGCGTCCTTTGAGAGTGCAAAGCCGGTTCAATGTCGTCTGACGCGAGGTCAGGGATGCAACCCACAAAGAAACGCACGGGCAGACCAGGATGGTGGGTTGCTTTCGTGGGCGCCGTTATCGCCTACCTTACTCTCGCCTATGTCGTGTTACCGCGTTTGTGGAGCCACCACGAACACGAGCCGGGGCTTGCATCCTTGCCCATGGTGACTCGCACGGCGAGCGATATTCCGGGCGACGCCATCAACGTCGGGTTGGTCGGCAACAAGGAAGATGTTTTGAAGGCCATGCACGCGGCCGACTGGTTTCCGGCCGACCCCATCACCCTGCGTACGAGTGTTGAGATTGTCGGCAGCGTGGTGCTTGACCGGCCCTATCACGACGCACCTGTCAGTCCGCTCTATTTCGATGGAAAGAAGGAACAGCTTGCGTTCGAAAAGCCGGACGGCAGGAGCGCTGACCGCCGGCATCACGTCCGGTTCTGGCAGGTCCTGGAGAAGGGAACCGACGGCCGTCCTGTGTGGCTCGGCTCGGTAACGTTCGACCGCGGTGTCGGCCTGAGCCGCGATACGGGGCAGGTGACCCATCACATCGCGCCCGACATCGATGCGGAGCGCGACCTGCTGATGCACGATTTGCGCGATGCCGGGATGGTCCAGAACGTCTTCCAGATTTCCGGAACGGGTCCGACCCTGTTCGGCCGCAATGGCGAAGGCGATCCGTACTACACGGATGGAGAGATCTATATCGCCACTCTGGTGGTCGATGGTGTCAGGAGAACCGAACCGCCTGTGACCATACCGCCGCCAGCGTTCATCGCTCTGAAGGACCAGATTTGGCACGGCGTCAGCAACGCGATCAGCCAATAACGGGCCGTTGGAGCGACGGGCTCTGCAGGCGAGCCGTCACCCCGGTCCCAGGCCAGTGCAACTGTACCGGACGCAGTCCTGGTAAACGCCTTGACACTCGTACGGCGATATTTGGTCTTTGCGTCGGCAGTCGCGATATCGTGCGCGGCAAGTATTCACGCATTGCTGTTTGGCCGTCTGAGCGGCCGCGAGGGTCCGAGAGTTAGGATATTCGCCCGCATGGAGCGTCCCAAGACTGGGCAACAGAAGTCCTGCGAAGAACACGGAGGCGACGTAAGAGGGGCGCTTGTTGCATTTCATAATCCAGCTCCCAGGTTGAAAAATCGGCGTCGTTAGATGCCATAGCCGTTCGGTGGAAACGCCGTCACCGGCGACGTTCGCTCGTAGCCACCTTCGCTGAGAGTTTGCTGCGGGAAGTGACTCTGCCACGTGTTGGCCATGTGAGCAGGTGTCAATTCCTCGCCCCAGGCGAACTCCGCCCCGTCGAGACCGCCGCGCGCGGCAAACTCCCAATCGGTTTCGGTCGGCAGTTCCTTGCCCACCCACGTCGCGTAGGCTTGCGCGTCACGATGGGCGATATGCACGACGGGATGATCGTCGAGGCCGCTGATCGAGCTGCGCGGGCCGTACGGTCGCCGCCAGTTCGCACCGGATTTGAATTGCCACCACCGTGTCCAGTCCCTCAGCTCGACTTGTTCATTTGGCGGCGTGAACACCAGTGAAGCGGCCTTCAGCATATGCGGCAGCGTCCCGGGATAGTCGTTCGGATCAGTTGGAATCTCGGCCGAAGTGACATGGCCGGTCGCCCGGACGAATTTTCGGAAGTCGCGGTTCGTGACAGGGGTGGCGTCGATCCAGAATCCATCGACGCTGACACGATGTGCCGGTGCTTCTTCCGGATAGTGCTTGTCGGACCCTATGCGAAACGTCCCGCCGGGAACGCGAACCATGCCGCTAAGCCTCTCCGGCACAGAGGTTTGCTCCGGCCGCCGACTGGTTTGGTCCAACATCGCCGTGCTCCCTGCGCAGGCTTCCCTGCGCCGATAGAAGCTGATGACTGCCCTTGAGGTGCTTCATGCGGCACGCAGAGCGGAACATCCGTCCATCAATTGGTGACGATTGCAGCAAGTCGCGCTATGCAGTTTCGGCACGCGCCGCGATCTTTCCGATGCCCGCCGCAACCGCTGGGTGGCATCGATATCCGCGGCAAATCGATCGCGGTGTCGCCGTGAGGGACCAATTGGAATTCACAACCGGTCGGCGCCTTCAGGGCAAAATTAGCCGGGGTTGCTTACGGCCTCACTTGCGGCAAAATCCGGCTTAGGCACGCGAGGAAAGAGCGAGGGCGTTCGGTAGATCATGTCCGGGGGTCGCGTTGTAGTGTAGCCGAAGGTGACTCGCCAAAGATGCTGCGGTAGGTGACGGCAAAACGCCCAAGTTCGAGAAATTGATGGTTTCGCGCGACTTGCGCGACGCTAGACGTCGAAGGATCGGCAGATCGAAGCGCTGCTCGGGCTTTGTTCAATCTTTGCAGCAAAATATATCGCGTCGGACTGACACCAAGAAATTCGGCGCAACACATCCGAAGCGTTCGCTCGGGCACGCCCAATTCTACGCATAGCATGGGCATGGTGAGTTTTTGATCAACGCGCCTATTCAAGATTTCCTCAAAGCGCGTTATCACCCCGGCATGTTGGCGCCTCGTATTCGAAGTGTCGTACGGCTGGTCGCTGGACATGCAATGAATGATAGCGTGAAGGAATTCATGCTCCAGCGCTCTCGCCACCTCCGGCCGACCGATCTTGTCAAGTCTTGCTTCGAAAAGGCGACAGGCCTGGTTGAAAAGCTGCCGCAATCTCGCTGATTCTGCGCGCGCAGGGCGGAGGATGCTATCGATGTTGGGTGGCACAAAGGGCCGGCCGGTCAATGCCTCGCTGTGATTGGCGAGCACCTCAGGCGATACCGATATCAGGCCCCAATGGTTTTTGCCGTCAATTCGATGATGCAAGGTCCCGCCGCGCACGTGCAGGATCATGTCGCCGTTTCGCGAAACATATCCATTGAAAGTTGAACCGACATTATTGATTGGAAAAGACAGGAATATCTGTCGCGGAGGGAGGGCCATGTAGGCAATGCGTGGGAGTTCCTCGAAGCAGTCGTAGAGTTCCAGATGATCGAGTTTCAGCCGTGTCAGCCGAGCCTTGAAGTCCCCCGCACCGGTTATCGTGAGGTTGAAGCGAACATCGCCGAAAGCGGCTATGTAGCCGTCGGGGTCGCTGAACGCGAAAGTGCTGCCCTCTGCCAATGTGCCCCGTCCTTTCGGACCGGCGGACAGTTTTGCGACGTGTTGCGTTTTTGGGTCTCGCCTAGCGGGCAGTATCGACGCAACTCCTGCTCCTGACTATGCGATTTCGGAACTTCGACCTCGGTCGGATCTTGGGTATGCAAATCCGGCAAAACCGCGGGCCAAGACACACATCAAGCGATCATCGCGACTTTACGTCACAAAGGCGGTAGATCCCGCCGACCACCTTGATTTCTGCTGCTCGACGGCTGCGTTGAGGATTGGTGCGGTCGTCTTCAGCCTGGCGACATTGCCGATCACGTTCTGCCGGATGGCATCGTCAAGTGCGTTGCGGGTTTTGCGTCGAGGCCGCTTTGACCGAGGACCGATCAACTTGGAGCAAGGGCAGGCTTTAGCGCGTCATCCAGACCCGATCCAAGCCAACCCGCGAAGCTGCCGATTCTGCATAGCGGGTTGTGAAAATAAGGGCTTCGCTGTATCCCGTGCAAACAGTCTGGACGCGGTCATGGACTTCGGGAATTGGCTGCATAATCACGGGCTTCAGGGCTTTGAGGCGACTTTTCGTGACAATGGCATCGACGAAACAGTCTTGCCTCACTTAACCGAGGACCATTTGCGCGAGTTGGGTCTTCCAATGGGCGCTCGGATCAAGCTGCTAGCAGCTATTGCCGCACTGCCGAAGGCGGAGGCTCGACCTGCCGCAGCCGTCACGTCGATAGAGCCGGTCTCGGATGTGGCGGAGCGGCGACAAGTCACGGTGCTGTTCAGCGATCTCGTCGGCTCTACCGCCCTCTCGACGCAGATGGACCCGGAAGATTTGCGCAAGCTGATCTCGGCGTACCAGAAGTGCGTCACCGAAACGGTCCGTCGCTTCGGTGGCTTCGTCGCGAAGTATATGGGCGACGGTGTGCTGGTTTATTTCGGCTATCCGCAGGCTCACGAGGACGATGCGGAACGAGCCGTCCGATCCGGGCTCGAGCTGGTGACAGCTGTTGGCAAGCTAGGGATGGGAACTCCGTTGCAGACCCGTGTTGGCATCGCGACGGGCCTGGTGGTGGTCGGCGATCTTGTCGGAACGGGGCAGGCGCGAGAGCGGGGGATCGTCGGCGAGACACCCAACCTTGCAGCGCGGCTGCAAGGGCTTGCCGAGCCTGACGCGGTTGTTGTCGCGGATGCCACGCGACGTCTGCTTGGCAATCTGTTCGAGCTAACCGACCTCGGTCTCCAGGAACTGAAGGGCATCGCGGGACCCGTAAACGTCTGGGCTGCGCTTCGGCCCGCAACTGTCGAGGGGCGGTTTGAAGCATTTCATCGCGATGACCTCACCGTATTTGTAGGCAGGGAGGAGGAATCGCAGTTGTTGCTGCGACGCTGGTCGAGAGCAAAGGATAATGAAGGCCAGGTCGTCCTCATCTCGGGTGAGGCAGGGATCGGAAAATCCAGGCTAACCGGTTCGTTGTTGCAGCAAATCGATGAGGAGCCGCACGCGAGAATACGATGCTTCTGCTCGGCGCAACGGACCGATAGCGCTTTGTACGCGATCGTCGGCCACCTCGAGCGCGTGGCCAAGTTGACGCACGATGATAATGCAAGGACGAAGCTGGATAAGCTCGATGCGGTGCTGACCCGGACCAGGACATCGCCTGTGGATTCGGCACTATTTGCGGAGCTGCTGTCACTGCCGAACGATGGCCGTTACCCGGTTCTCGCCCTCGACCCTCAGCAGCGCCGGAAGAAAACCCTCGAGGCATTTGTAACCCAGGTTGAGTCCCTCTCGCGCTTCGAGCCCGTCCTGATGATCTTCGAGGATGCGCACTGGACTGATCCGAGCAGTCTGGAACTGGTCGGCCGCATTCTTGAGCGAATTGTCGATCTTCGCGTCTTGCTGATTATTACGTTCCGCCCGGAGTTTGTCCCGCCATGGATCGGCCTTCCACACGTGACCACGCTAACGATCAACAGGCTTGGTCGTCGCGACGTCAACGCCATCATTGACCGAATAGCCGGCAACAAGTTTCTGCCGCCTGGCGTGCGGGAGGATATGATCGAGCGGACGGACGGCATTCCCTTGTTCATCGAGGAGATGACCAAGGCCATGCTGGAGGCGGATGGCGAGGAAGATGCGCTGAGAACGGCGGCCGCGATTCCATCTCCTCGACTGGAGATTCCGGCAACTTTGCACGCATCGTTGATGGCCCGTCTCGACCGGCTTGGCGCCGCCAAAGAGCTGGCGCAGATCGGGGCAGCGATCGGTCGTGAGTTCTCCCATCCGTTGATGGAGGCGGTCTCGAGAAAATCCCCGGCCGAATTACAGACCGGTCTGGGCCGGCTAATCGGCGCTGGCCTGCTGTTTCGCCAAGGCGTCCCGCCGCATGCAAACTATGTGTTCAAGCACGCATTGGTGCAGGATACGGCTTACAGCACGTTACTGCGTGAGAATCGCCGGGCGTTGCATGGCAAGATCGTCGAAGGATTGGAGTCCCGGTTTGCCGAGACGGTGGAACGTCAACCGGAGCTACTGGCGCGCCACTGTACGGAGGCTGGTTTCATCGAGAAGGCAGCTCGGCTCTGGGCCAAAGCCGGACAACGCTCGCTGGAACGTGCCGCACTGCCGGAGGCGGCCGAGCAGCTTGGTCGCGCACTGGCGCAAATTGCTACCTTGCCTTCAACGCCAGTCCTTAGACGGGATGAAATCAAGCTGCAGGTCGCGTTGATAACGCCGCTTATGCACTTTAGGGGTTATGGGGCCGAGGAAACCAAAGCGGCGGCCCTTCGTGCACGAACACTGATCGAGCAGGCCGAGGCGCGCGGCGAAGCGCCGGAGGATCCGCTGTTGCTGTTCTCTGTGCTTTACAGTTTCTGGGTCGCCAACTTCAACGGATTCCATGCCGGCCAGGTCACGGAGCTGGCTGCGCAGTTTCTGCAACGGGCCGAGGAGCAGAAGGCGGCAACCTCGACGATGTTGGGGCACCGGCTTGTCGGCGTTTCCCAGGCAACGATCGGCAATCTTTCGGACGCGCTGGAGCATTTCGATTGTGCGATCGGGTCTTACGATCCCGCGGAGCATCGGCAACTCGCAGCTCGGTTCGGACAGGATATCCGGGTTGCCGCGCTGTGCTACCGCTCCTGGATCCGTTGGATGGTCGGATATCCTGACGCCGCGCTTGTTGACGCCAAACGCGCGGTGGCCGAAGCCCGGGAGGTGGGTCAAGGAGTTCCACTGATGTATTCTCTGTACTTCGCATCATACGCTTTTATTCATTGCGGGGAGTACGAAACCGTCAACGCACGGCTCGACGAGCTCATAGCGATGGCAACTGAGAAAAATGCCGCGCAGTGGAGGGGAGGCGGCATGATGCACCGCGGGGCCATTCAGGCGCTAATCGGCAAGGCCTCGGACGCGATCACCATGATCCCCTCGGGCATAGCAGCCTGGCAATCGAGCGGCTCGGTCGTTTTCGTCCCTTGGTACACCTCCCACATGGCGAGGGCGAAGGCAGAGCTGGGGCAGGTTACCGAGGCATGGCAGCACATCAAGGATGCTTTAACGGCGATGGAATTGACCGGGGAGGCTTGGTGCGGATCCGATGTCCATCGTACGGCGGGAGAAATTGCGCTGCTGGAGCCGACGCCGGATGTCGCCAAGGCGGAAATGCACTTCGTCCGTGCGCTGGAGATCGCGCGAGCGCAGCAAGCAAAATCCTGGGAGCTACGCGCGGCAACGAGCCTGGCGACGCTGTGGCGCGATCGAGGTGAACGCGAGAAGGCCGGCGAGCTTCTTGTACCTATCTATGATTGGTTCACCGAGGGGTTCGACACCCGCGATTTGCGAGAAGCCAAGGAACTCGTCGAAGCATTGAGGTAAACGCCTTCGAGACCTGAGCATACCGGTTGTTCGCAGGGGTACGTGAAACAAGGCGCCGGGCTGCCCGCTTGCGGTGCGAGCTGAAGCCGGCAAAACGAACTCGGCGCACAGTGCGGCCAAAGTTCTAAGGATCCGGACCGAATACGTCCTCGTTGAACTGAGCGCTGGCGTCATCGTTGTCCATGCTGTTGATCATGTTCTGCTCAAGGTTCGTCAGGCCACCGGATGGCGCCGCGTCCACCGGCAACGCCCCAAGGCTGCTCGAATACCGTTTCATTGCCGACACGCTGCCAACGTAGGCGCAACCGCATTCTGAAGGGTTCGCGTAAAAATAATACGGGCGCCCCTCCTTCTGTCGCAAAAGGAATTGCTTCGCCGGAAACGACCTCAGACGGGCCATCGCCTGGGGCGTGGTGGCAGCGATGGGATTGAAGCCCGACGATATCAAGAGCTGTCCCATTGTCTGTTGAGCACGGGTGGAAGTGCCAGGCACTAGCAGCGCGAGACAAATCCCGAAAGCGCTGCTTGCGTTTGCTGCTGGCGATCTAAATATCATTCTACCTCCTGGGTTCTTGGCCTGCTTGCCATCAACCGGCAAAGCCGTACGCATTTTCATCTCAGCATTTGATGTCGGGCGTTCGGCTAAATGGCCTCGACAAACCACGACTCCGGAACCGATCAAGGGAATAGCGACTTGGCAGTGCGAACGGACCGACCGCCGATGTTCTGACCTGCC
Organism: uncultured Alphaproteobacteria bacterium; assembly: GCA_963696255.1. Classification (GTDB taxonomy): domain Bacteria; phylum Pseudomonadota; class Alphaproteobacteria; order Rhizobiales; family Xanthobacteraceae; genus Bradyrhizobium. The sequence continues at coordinate 1,527,925 of CAVOJN010000006.1, read as the reverse complement.
TTATGGAGAGCACATGCCTTCCGCATTGTCGGTTCCTTGCTTCTCCAGCTTATCCGGGGTGGCGGGCACAACTATGCAAAATCGGCCAAAAGCCTGCCGCTTCGCTGCGCATCTGGCATTCAGGTCTATCGTTTGTGCCGATTTCGCATAGTCGATATGCCCGCGATGTTTCTAAGGTCGGATCTGGTGTACCTGCGTAGAAACTACGCTTTTCCCACGCAGCCTGGATCCCTAGCGACAAGATCGAATGTTCGTCTAAACGTTGGCCATGAGGGGTATCCGCCAGCCCTGAATGGGAACGGGATCGGGAGAGGAGCGCGTCTGATGACTATTACACTTCCCGAGTACGACTCGGTTGCCAGCCGAAGCCCGTTGATGATCGTCCATAAGCGGAAGCGGCCAGCGATGATGGGCGGTTCACAATCGTCGATCGATCCACTGGGGGCGCTTGCAATGAAACCGATGGCGATTCGCCGAACAATGTACGGTATGCGACCGAAAAGCGGCCCAGCTCCCAGAACCCGTAATCAGTGGCAATTTGGGTGACGGTGAATTTCGATGGCTCGGCCCGCAGGAGTGCGTGACGCACCAGATGCATTCTGCGCAAGGTTAGATAGCGGATCGGACCCATTCCCAGATGTTCCTCGCATGCGCCCCGAAGAGTTCGCTCGGCAACTCCAAGCGCTGCGCAAACTTCCGTTAGATAGAGTGCTTGATCGGCGTTCGCTTCCAGGAACGCTTCAAATCGCGCGACGATCCGGTCGTGGCGGCGACTGCGGACGCTGACTGTAGAGGAATAGCCCTTGATGAGAGACCTGATCATCAGATGAATCAACTTTTGCTCCAGAGAGCGGCCCACCTCGCGCAAAGCGAAGATGTCGGGAGCGGTCTGCGCAATCATTCCTGCGGTCTCATGCACCTCTAGCAACCGCGACATCACTTCGGGATCGGGTTGCACGACGAAACTGAACGGCTCATCGGGAAATTCGCAACCCGCTACGGCCTTGAACGCGGCATAAAATTCGTCGTTGGGAAGCGACATCGATCCCCAATTGCGGTTCGCCGGGTTTTGTCGATGTTGGGGGTCGGCCCTCTGAACGACAATGCTCCCGGCAGGGACCGGCTGACCGCAATATATCATGTCCTGTTCCTTGGTCAGGAACGAAATTGACTTGCGGTGCGAGCCGATTTTCCCGACGACCACGTGCGGGAGGTTCTCGCGACCGCGTTGCATCCAGAGCTTGTCGAATTCGAGTTGCGTCAACTCGGCGCGGAAATCACCTCTTGCCGTGGGCAGGATAGCGACATCCGAAATGCGGAGTGCCGCCTGATAGGGCAGGGGGTCGGAAAACGCAAACGATCGGCTCGAAGGCATTTTATCCTCGCCGAACCAGGGGGTTATGGCAATTATTATTCAATAATATGGGCCGATTATGCCGAGGATTTCTGACGGCACAATGGCGGATCCCTGACGACAGCGATGTCCGTTCCGCGCCATTTTTCGATGATTTAAACTCAAACTGGTGCGCTCAACTCGTGCGCCATGAGCCCGGCCGTTAGTTCACCTTGCGAAGAACCATCCTTTTGGCACTCGCGAGGTCGCGATAGCCGTCCGACAGCTTCAACAAGGCTTGTTTTTTCGAGCTGTCCGACAACGTAGCGGCATCCTGACGCAACCCCTCCGCAAGCTCGTCGCACTCGTCCGGGGTCAAATGTTTGTCTTGCATGTTGTGTCCTCGGGCGGTTGATTTGTGAGGTATTCCAACCAATTCCGACCCGAGGCGTTCCCGGAAGGTTTCTTGATATCGCGGCGGGCTAATCTGTCACACTCGTGTTATTTGCACTATGCATTTGTGACAGGCATTTCCGTTAAAGCATATTGCCCTTCTGCCGATTTTGCATAGACCTCGGCGATTTTCCTCACAACGATAGGAATATATAGTTGTGCGGTGCATCTCGCGGCCTGCCGGAGTGCTCGCGAACGTATCGCCGCCTTTGGAGAGTAAAATGTCCTGGGCCAGAGTACTTACCTTCGACGACCCATTTCCTTACCAGGCAGCCTTTCGCGCCGCCGAGATGGAGACGTTTCCCACTGCCAAAGGAGCGTTTCGATCGGAGGTAACTCAGGTCGTATTGGACCAGTTGTGGATGGCACGCTTTCACGAAAGCCTGGCACGAGTACAGACAGGGGTTATAAATCGCGGCCGCAGCGTATTTGGCTTCGTGACGAAGGCAGATCAGCCCGAGCTGTATTCCTGCGGCAGACTGCTTTCGCCGGGTGAAATCCAAGTGTACGACTTTCGGGGCGCGCACTACAAATCCGGAGGCGGTTTTGAGAGTGCAACCATGTCTCTGCCGACCGAGGAGCTCGCTGCTGCAAGCGTTGCGATAACTGGTCGAACGCTTGCTGGCATTTCAACCCGGCGGGTTGTTCGGCCAGATCCCGGTCTCATGGAGCGGTTGCTGCGGCAGCATCAAGTGGTTGGACAGATGGCCAAGACGGTGCCGGATCTTTTTGCGTCAGCCGGAGTGGTTCGAGCGCTTGAGCAAGAGCTGATCTACACGTTGGTCAAATGTTTGGCGGACGCTGCTGCCTCGCCAGCGACCGCCAGCACTCTCCGCCACGACGCTATCGTCGCGCGATTTGAAGACTTCCTGGAAGCGAATCCAAATACACCATTGTATTTGACCGAGGTCTGCGCGGCCGTTGGCACGACCGAACGAACCCTGCGGCACGCTTGCGAAGAGCACCTTGGCATGGGTCCCATTCGTTACCTCAATTTGCGGAGAATGCATCTGGTCCGGCGTGCGTTGGCACAAGCGGTCCCTGCCGAGGCAACGGTGACGCAAATTGCCACCGATCACGGCTTCTGGGAGCTGGGGCGGTTCTCGGTGAATTACCGGGCGATCTTTGGGGAAGTGCCTTCGGAGACGTTGCATCGGCAATCGAATGACAGCTCGGTCGTCACAAAACGACTATCGCATCTGGCAACGGCGTGATCCTCTCTCAAACTGGCTCCTCTTCCGGCAATGCAGCCCGAAAAACCAAACGGCCACGAGGCGATTGTATGAAATCAGCTTTGCACAACCGGCGCCCGATCCATCACTCGCCAATCTTCTGGATAGGGATCGCCTTGTGCCTGGCCGCCATCGCCGTCTATCTGTGGTCAGACGACCTTTCGTGGCCACTGCAGCCGCGTCCACGATAAGATCGTCTCAAGAAGGCGGCACTTACGCGGACGCTACCACTGCGTCTCTCTTCGCTCGTGCCGCGGATCTGGCCAGCTCCTTTTCGGGATGCAAATAGAAGAGCCCGATCAGGCCGCCGATGAGGGTCACAACTCCGCAGATGACGAAGCCATGGCCGTATCCTTGCGCAGCCGAGGTGGCCCCATCAACGACGCTGCCCATCACGTAGGGAGCTATGATGCCCGCCGACGTGCCAACGGCGCTGTTGATACCCAGAACCGCGGCGCGCTGGGGAGCAGGTGTGATCTCACTCAGGATGGCCGGAGACAGGGTGAAGACCGCAGCCGGCAACGCCGTTCCGGCGATGATCAAGGTTATCGTGGTCGCGGCATTCGGTGCATACGGTGTTGCGAGAAGGGCTAGTCCTCCAAGGCAGACCGACACGCCACAGAATATGCCGCGAGATGCTCGACTGCTTGCGCCTCTCTTCGTCATGTGCTGCGATAGCCAGCCGCCTGCGGGAACGACAAGGGCACCCACCAGGAAGGGCAATATCGTAAGATTGCCGGCAGTCGTTTGGTCAAATCCAAGACCTTTTCTGAGGTATGGAGTGAACCATGACAACACGAGCGCGAGGCCGAAATAGGCGCTGAAATACGTGCACCATGACGCGAGATTGGTGGGGCTGAGAAGCAGCACACGGTATGGAATGGGCTCAATGGCAGCCACGCCCTCGGCGGCCGCGTCTCCAATTTGACCTTCCCTGCCGAGAACGGCCCAGGCGATGACCCATATGAGTCCAACGATGCCGAGCGCGGCAAAGGCATAATGCCAATTGTAGGTCGTGATAAGGTAGTTCAACAGAGGAATCGCGATGATGACGCCGAAGGCAGCGCCCTGCGATACGAACGCCGTGGGAATCGCGCGTTTCTCATCCGGGAACCATTTGTAGGCTGCATGCAGAGCCATCGGATATGCGGGGCCTTCGCCCGCTCCCAGAACGATGCGGCAAGCGATCAGGAGTTCGATCCCCACCGTGCCGAACATGGGAAACTGAACCAGCGCCCATATCAATCCCATTGCCAACAATACCCATTTTGATCGAACACGATTGGCAATGAAGCCGGTAATGACGGCCGAGATCGAAAACAGCAGAAAGAAGCTGGAGCCAACGATCCCAAACTGCGTTGGCGTCAGATCGAGATCGTTCATGATCGGCACGCCGGCCAGTCCGATGATGATTTTGTCGGCGTAATTGATCAGCATGAAAAAGAATAGAAGGGCAACGATCGTCCAGGCGCCCTTCTCGGGTTGGACCTAAGTCATTGCGTTTTCCTCAATTTTCGAGGGGCAGTCGTGCCTCATTCGTCCTTCACAAATAGTGCGAACCCGTTAGTCAATTTGGTGGCGGACCAACGGGGAGGGGATTATTTGCACCGATCGGTCGCTCTTGTAACTGTGGCGCTGCGCTTCCACTGGCTCGATACCAGGGGTTGGCAAGACACTGGGCTTCGGTCCCGGATGCATCGGCTTGGCATGCCTGCAAGGTGTTGTAAGAGCAGCCACTCCAGCCGGGATTATCCACGCCTTGGACGCAATACGGATATTGCGAAATGCCCGTTTGAGCCGACGCGGGAATGGCCATCCAGGGTCCTGTGGATACAAGGAAGGCTAGGAACAATGCGCGCGTCATCTGTCGCTCCGGGCAGCAGGGGCGTCGCTACCTATCCGACGGCTCTCTGCGTTGAGGGTGACGGTCATCTTGCGGGCTCGAAGCGGTGTGGACACTCAACAGACCGGCCCCTGGTTCGCGACCTCACACGTTCTCGGGAATGACCGCGGCTGCCCTTCCGGACGGATCTGGGGCCGCCGCAACCGGAAACGAAGAGAGCAGCCAAAGCTAGCTTGCATCGGTCGATTGCGGATTTCATGCTGTTACAATCGCAAAGCCGGACTGCATGAACGTAAGCACCGGGCAAAAGGGTGGCTATGCGAATTCGGCAAAACTGACCATTGCCGGTCCAAGGGAGTCAGTTGCAAAGAGCCTATCCAGCTACCAACCGACGATAAGTCATTTGACGAGCGCCGAAGTTGCATAGTCATTTTGGCGCCCGGCTGTAAGACTTGAATTCCAGATCGAGGGGAATGCTGGTCATGCTTAAACATGCCGTTTTGCTGGTTTTGGTTGGGTTCGCGGTGACGTGTGTTTCACCCGCCGGCGCTCAATCACCGCCAGGGACCAACGCGGGCGTGCTCACCTGCAAGATGGCGCCTTCGATCGGTCTGCTCTTTGGATCGCGGCAGCGGATGGCCTGCCGCTTCGTTCCGAACGGTCCGTACCCGCCCCAGGCCTACATCGGCATCATGAACACTATCGGTCTCGATGTCGGCATTACCGCCGGCGGTGTAATGGCATGGGGCGTATTTGCGCCCGGCGAGGGACCCCTGCAGGGAAAGCTTGCCGGCACTTACGTCGGCGCCAGTGGATCAGTCGGTGTAGGCGTTGGCGTAGGCGCTAATCTTCTGTTCGGTGGAACGGGGCGCTCAATTGCTCTACAGCCCCTCTCCGTCGAAGGATCTGTCGGAATCAACCTGTCTCTTGGAGTTTCGGGTCTGACACTTGCATCGGCGCAATAGCGTGAAAAGTCACAATGTCGGTGCTCAGCCCAATCGGCTTCGAATTCATGATCGGGGATGTTCAATGAAACCTGTAATGCGTTTGCTGTCCAAACTCGGTCTGCTGTCTTCGTTTCTGGTTTTGCCGGTCGGCCCAACGTTCGCACAGCAGGACATCACGAAACCGCTCGTGGAAAAATTGACCGCTCGAATTGCGAAGCTCGAGAGTGCCTGCGGCAGCGACATCAAGAAATACTGCAAGACAGTGACGCCCGGAGAAGGCCGCATGATCTATTGCATGCAAGCTCACGAGGACAAGATTAGTTCCCAGTGCAATTACGAGCTGGGAGAAATCGCGTCGAGCGTGCAGGCTTCCCTGGACGGATTGAAGGACGCGATAATCGCCTGCAAGACCGAAATAACGGGCGTGTGTAGCAAGACAGTGCCGGGGCAGGGTCGGATGGCAGCATGTCTGTCGGCGAATAAGTCGACGGCTTCGAAGGATTGCGTCGATGCCATCCGGAAAATCGAGGCATTGGCGGCTCAATAGCTCGCGCCTCCGAAGCAAATCTGATCGCTGAAGCAGCGTTCTGCATTTGCACGCCTAGCCATAGTCCCGACGAGATGCGAGAGCGAAAATCGGTGGGTTGATCTGGACATTTCGAGGGATGCCGCGCTGGCAGCCGGCCAACCTGTATGTGCGGGCGCGCCTGGGTGGAGTATTGTGCTCGCCTGGTGGATGCGGGCCTGTAGTTCGATCAACGCTTTGCCACGAGCGAGCTGCTCAGGCGACAGCGACATCAGTCCTCACTGACATTCGCGGCCGGATCGTCAATGTATGCGCACGTCACGACCGCCAGGACGATATCGCTATTCCGATTTACAAGGTCGGCCAGTCCGATGATCTCGTGCCACCGACGTCTTTGCGCGAGATATCGGTCAATCTGCTTCAGCTAAATCGATGCCGCGTTCTGACGTGCCGAAATCGCATAGTCAACGCCGGGCGTTCCGCCAACGCTGCGCCGCGTTCGTGAGGCAAAGCCAGTTCAGAAGCGATCCACCGCCGCTCCTCTACGGTCGTCGGTGGCGACACAAGCCGTTTAGATAGAGGAATTCAACCATGAGCGCGCCTGGAAAACTAAATCCACTTACCAGCTGGAACAATGGTGCCGCGAAGTCACAGATCGTTGACTTCGTCGCGCGCGTGACGCAGCAAGATGGACCAGACTTCGTTCCACCTGCAGAACGCATCGCCGTCTTCGATAACGACGGCACGCTCTGGTGCGAGCAGCCGCTGCAAGTGCAGGTTTTTTTTCTCATAGATCGGGTCAAGGAGCTCGCCGGCAAGGATCCGACCGTGAAGGAGCGTCAGCCGTACAAGGCGTTGCTTGAGCTGGACCTCAAGACATTGATGAGTCTTGGCAAGCAAGCAATTCTTGAGTTGGTGTTCGCTACGCATTCCGGCATGAGGGAGGAGGAGTTCGAGCCCATCGCGCGGGACTGGTTGGCGAAAGCGACGCATCCCAAGTTCGGGCGGTTGTTCAAGCAGTGCACCTTCCAGCCGCAGCTTGAGCTGCTCAGGTTCTTGCGGGAGAACGACTTCAAGACCTACATCGTATCGGGCGGCGGCATCGATTTCATGCGCGCGTGCGCCGAGGAGCTTTATGGCATCCCGCGCGAGCAGGTCATCGGCTCGAGCAACAAGCTGCAGTTCGAACTGAAAGGGGACTGCGCGTGGTTGATGAAGCTTGCTGAACTCAATAGCTTCGATGATCGCGAGGCGAAGCCGCAAAACATCGCATTGCACGTCGGCCGGCGGCCGATTCTGGCGTTCGGCAATTCCGACGGTGATCTGGCGATGCTGCGGTATTGCAAGAGCGGTAAAGGCGCGCGCTTGGCTCTTCTCCTTCACCATGACGACTGCGAGCGAGAGGTCGCCTATGACCGAGAGTTCCGGCTCAGTCCGCTCGGCGAGGCGCTGGATAGGGCGGAGGTCTACGGGATCACCGTGGTCAGCATGAAGCGCGACTGGAACGTCATTTTTTCTACGGCGTCATAGACTCAGATGGGAGTTCGCTTATGCCCGCACAAAGTCCACACAGCCCAATAACGGCCATCGACATCTTGCTGGAACCTGACGCCACGATGCTGGCTCACGCCCAAGCCAACAACGCTCGGTTGCTCAAGGTCTTTCCGAAGGGATTCGCCTCTGGACGAGGCACACCGTCCGCACATCACACTGATTCAGCGTTTCGTCCACACGGCGTACCTCGACGAGGTCTATGCCGCTTGCGAAAAGGTCCTCGCGGGTGCCAGCGTCACCCACATGCAGCTGGAAGCGTTCAAATACTACTATGTGGCCGGCAAGGATACGGGCGTAGCGGGTATCGTCGCACGGCCGACGCCAGCACTGCTCACACTGCAACAGGCGCTGGTTGCCGCCGTGGCCCCATTTACGGTGGAGACCGGGCCAATTGATGCGTTCACCGCGCCGCACGACGATCCCGCCTACGACGCCTTACTCATCGGCTATGTGTCTACCTTCGTTCCGAAACAAATCGGCGACCAGTTCAGTCCGCACGTCAGCACCGGCGTCGCACCCCGGGATTACCTTGACCAGATGCTCGCCGAGCCATTTGCGCCATTCACGTTCTCACCGGCAGGGGCGGCCGTGTACCAACTCGGCCCGTTCGGCACGGCTGCGAAGAAACTCGAGGAATGGAATTTGAAGGCCTGATGAACGTCCCGTTTCGTTGGCAAATCGCGGCGTTCTGAGCAATTGCGGAGCTGTGACGGTTGTCGCAGGGTATTTGAATGTCAGAACTGCCTTTTTATTGGAGAGCTGCACTCAACGTGCGCCGCCGACCGGTTTTGAAGCGTTTCATGAGACCCGAGAACTGGCCTGAGTCTGCATTCACCGGCGGTCGTCGCTTATTTCGCCTCTTTGCCGGAAAGTTCGCCGCGCGTCCCCTTGCGGTCTCTTGCAACACCATCGGCGCTGACGCGCCCGCTATGCAATTGCATCAGTTTTAATCGCTTGAAGCGACCTTTGACCGTCAGAGTGTGAAGCGCGTGGCCCGCTTTGCTTAGTCAGCAGCATCCCGTCCCGCGATTCTGATCGACTACTTTGCGCAGGGCATCGGATCGTCGGCGCGTGCCAATCGCCGTCCGTTTTGAACGCGCCGAAACTGCATAGTCACCACGGGGCACTTCCCTCACACTGCGTCGCGTTCGACGGCGTGGCGTTCCGAATTGATTGGGGTTGCGGACGCGGCGATGGAAAGGACCAGACGATGAAGGCGCTTCACACCGCAACGCTGGTCCGGCCGCAAAGTCCGACTTCCGGGCCGTCCCGTCACTCTGACATGGTTTGGATCCCCGGCGGCACCTTCCGCATGGGGTCGGACAGGCACTACGCCGAAGAGGCACCGGTCCACCGCGTGACGGTCGACGGCTTCTGGATCGATCGGACGCCGGTCACAAACCGCCAGTTCCGCAACTTTGTGAATGCGACAGGCCACGTGACCTACGCCGAGATCGCACCCGATCCGAAGGACTATCCCGGCGCTCTGCCACATATGTTGAAGGCGGGGTCGCTGGCGTTCAATCCGCCGAAGCACCCGGTCGATTTGCGCGACTGGAGCCAATGGTGGACGTTTAAATTTGGCGCCAGCTGGAAGCGACCCTATGGACCAAGGAGCTCGATCAGCGGGCTCGAGGATCATCCTGTCGTTCACGTCGCCTACAGCGACGCCGTTGCCTACGCGAAATGGGCCGGCAAGGATCTGCCAACCGAGGCGGAGTGGGAGTTCGCGGCCCGAGGCGGCCTCGACGGTGCGGAATTCGCGTGGGGCGACGAGCTTACGCCGGGCGGCAGCCAAATGGCAAACACCTGGCAGGGAGCGTTCCCGCACGAGCACCTCGGGCATGACGGTTACGAACGCACATCGCCAGTGACCGCGTTTCCGGCGAACGGCTACGGCATCTACGACATGATCGGAAACGTGTGGGAATGGACCAGCGATTGGTACTCATCGAAACACGAGGCCGACGCCCCCAAGGCCTGCTGCATTCCGTTGAATCCTCGAGGCGGCCGCGAGGACGCAAGCTACGACGGATGCATGCCCAACATCAGGATTCCTCGCAAAGTGCTCAAGGGCGGTTCGCATCTGTGTGCGCCAAATTACTGCCGCCGCTACCGCCCGGCCGCGCGCCATCCTGAGCCGGTAGACACCTCGACCAGCCATGTGGGGTTCCGCTGCATCATCAGGCAGGCGGGAGCAGCGCCATGAGTGATGCCACTTCGCAGGAACTGGGCATCCTGGCCAAGTTGGTCCTCGTGCTCGCTGTCGTGCTGATCGCCGCCGGCGTGGTGTGGCACGGCGTTACAGCCGAAACCTTGCGACAATTCTGGCACGACTTGATCGCACGGCCGGACGCGCCGATGAGGTTTCGTTTCATCCTGCAGCCGCTGATGGCTGCGTTCGCCGCTATCCACGATGGACGCGAGGACGCGCGGGCCGATCGCTCTCCGTATTTCATGACGATGCTGCGCAATCCGCAGGGACGCATTGGATTGCTGCGCGAGGGATTGAACGCGACCGCCAGGATCATCCTTCTGGGGCTGGCGATGGACGTCATCTATCAGCTCCTCGTGCTCAAGACGTTCTTTCCGAATCAGGCGCTCGCCGTCGCGTTGCTGCTCGCTTTTGTCCCATACCTGATCATTCGAGGGCTCGTTTTTCGCATCGCGCGGTCACGTATCCGCGGACCGCGCGATGAAGGCACCGAAATGAATCGTCAGAAATAAGGAGTCTTGCATGGCAAACCCCGGCTCCTCCGCAAGCGCTGGCAGGTTCGAGGTGAGAGTAACCTCGGACAGCCACTTCAGCTGGATCCGTACCCGCTTGAGCATCGAGCGCACGATGATGTCGTGGATACGGACGGCGACCGCGCTGATCGGCTTCGGCTTCGCGATCGTCCAGTTCTTCGAGCGCTTGGAACAGATGCCGGGAGCCCGAGCCGCTAATTATCCGAACGCGCCGCGGGACCTCGGACTGGCCCTGATCTCATGCGGTGTCCTGGCTCTACTCATCGCGATTTGGCAGTACCTGTGGATCATTCGTTACCTTTGGGATGGATCGTTCACCCCAATTGCCGGACCGACAAGGGAGGGGGTGCAGGCGCCGGTGATCGCCATCGCCGTGCTCCTCGTCGGCATCGGCGTATTTGCCTTCTTTGCCGTGCTGCTGCGCCTCGTGTAGCGGCCGGGGAAAGCACGAGTGACGGAGAATTCCGTAATGACCGACTCAAACCCTGACCATCGCAGACAGATTCAGGAGCATGAGCGTGAAAGCGAAGATCTTACCTTCGTGGGGCAGTGCCCCTCGACAGTGGAAAAGCTGCTTGTAAGCAAACAAGAGAGGCGCAAATGAATCGCAGACCCAAATTGCCGAACATCGCTCTTTTTGTGCTCGGCGCGAGCGTCCTGTGCGGAGGAGTTACCGCCGCGTTTGCGGACATCGCCGGAATCGAGGCACGCATTGGCGAGTTGCGCGGCGCGGTTCTGTCGCTCATGGCGCCTGTGGGTGACGTCGTGACGCAAACGAACCCTGATTATAAGAGCGCTGGGGTGCCCGCGCCTGCTGCACCTCCTTCGCCCGCCGCCGCGGATTGGCCGAGCTACAACAAAACGCTGACTTCCGAGCGCTTCTCCGACCTCAGCCAGATCAACGCGAAGAATGTCGCCAAGCTCAAGGTCTTGTGTAGCTACGACACCCGCCGAATAACGAGCTTCGAGACCGGCCTGATTATGGTGGAGGGCGCGCTCATCGGTACGACCGAATTTGATATTTTCTCGATCGACCCCTCGACCTGCAAAGAGAACTGGCGCACGCACGAGGAATATCCGGGCTACGTTCTGCCGACCAATCGGGGCGCGGCCTACTTCGACGGTCGGTTGTTCCGTGGGACCGACGACGGTCGCGTGCTGGCCTATGACTTCAAAACGGGCAAGCGGCTCTGGGAGGCGACGATCGCGGACGTGAAAAAGGGCGAGGACGTGCCGGCGGCACCAATCGCCTGGGAGGGCCTCGTCTTTATCGGTAACGCCGGCGGAGATTTCAAGGGCGCCAAAGGGCACATGTATGCGCTCGACACCAAGACCGGCAAGATTGTGTGGCAGTTCTTCCTCGTGCCGAAGACCGAGGGCGACACCGTTCGCGGGCCTGAAGGCGCCACGCCGCTCGATAGATCAACCTGGAACAACGTGCCTGGCGCTCCGATCAGTGGCGGAGGAGCCTGGACGTCCACGACCTTGGACCCGGCTTCCGGGCTCTTGTATGTGCCGGTCGGCAATCCCGCGCCCGACTACGCCAACGGCGTCCGCCAGGGGGACAATCTGTTCACCGGCTCCGTCGTTATCCTTGACGCCAAGACCGGTGCTTACAGGAAGCACTTCCAGCTTGTGCCCAGGGATTGGCACGACTGGGATGTCTCCAATCCGCCGATCTTGATCAAGACAAGGGGCGGCAAGAGGGTCATGGCGGTATCGCCGAAGGACGGACACCTTTACGGCTTTGATCTTGCCGACGATAAGCTCTTGTACCGGACGCCGGTGACGAAAATCGAGAACGTGGAAGAGCCCTTCGCTGTCGACAAAGACGTCCATTTTTGTCCGGGCCCGGTGGGCGGGGAGGAATGGAACAGCCCGGGCTACGACCCTCTTACTAATCTCATCTTCACCGGCGACGTCGAGTGGTGCGCGACGGTGAAACTGCAGACCAAGGAAGAAATTGTAGCTGCCCCACTCGGGGAGCCATGGACGGGAGAGAAGTCGCTCAATCCGTTTAATGAGTTCGGAAAGTTCACGCGCCCCGATTCGGACTGGGCGGGATGGATTCACGCCGTCGACGCCGACACGGGTGTGTGGAAATGGAGGCTGAAGTCCAATTATCCGATCGTGAGCGGCGTGACGCCCACCGCTGGGGGCCTCGTATTCTTTGGCGACATGGGCGGCAATTTCTATGTGCTTGACGCGGCGACCGGCGAGAAACTGTGGAGCCAGAAGATCGGCGGCGCCATCGGCGGCGGGGTGATCACTTACTCGGTGAACGGTGCGCAGAAAGTCGCGGTGGCGACCGGCTACGTGGCTCCTGCCTTTCCTGCTGAAATCAGGAGAGCAAAGATCGTTATCCTGGGCGTCGAGGGCAACTGAAGCAGCCGATGGCGGCGCTGGCTGCGGCGCGAGCCAATGAGGAGCTTGGTCATGGAATTCGATCCGGTTTTCCTGTCGCGCGTGCAGTTCGCGTTCGTGATCAGCTTTCACATCATCTTCCCGGCCTTCACTATTGGGCTCGCCGCATGGCTTGCAACTCTCGAAGGCGTGCGGTTGTGGACGGGCAACGAGCTCTATCGGCGCATCTTCGAGTTCTGGCTCAAGATATTTGCCCTTTCGTTCGGCATGGGCGTGGTCAGCGGCATCGTGATGGCCTTCCAGTTCGGCACCAACTGGAGCGTAATGGCCGAGCGCACTGGATCGATCCAGGGACCGTTGCTGGGCTACGAGGCCTTCACTGCCTTCATGTTGGAAGCAACATTCTTCGGAGTCGTGCTCCTTGGTCGCGACCGCGTCCCGGCCTGGTTCTACTTTTGCTCCTGCTGCATGGTCTCGCTCGGCACCATGTTCTCGTCGTTCTGGATCCTCGCCAACAACAGTTGGATGCAGGTGCCGCTCGGCCACGTCATCGTCAACGGCAGGATCGAGCCGGGCGACTGGTGGGCCATCACCACAGGGCCCATCATGCGGGTTCGATGGCCGCACATGCTGCTGGCCGCCTTCCTGACCACCGGCATGTGCGTGGCCGCCACCGGTGCCTGGTACCTGTTGCGTGACCAGGACGTGCCGGAGTCGCGCTCCATGTTGCGATGGGGGCTCGGGTTCGTCGCAGTCATGATCCCGATCCAACTGTTCTTCGGCCACGTGACTGGTCTCTATGTGCTTCAGCATCAGCCTGCGAAGTTCGCTGCAATCGAGGCACGCTGGAAGACCCAGCAGCCGGCGAGCGAGGTGCTGATCGCTCTGCCCGATCCATTCCAGGAGCGGAATCTTTTTGCGATTGAGATCCCCAAGCTCGGCAGCTTCATCGCCTCCGGCAATTGGACCGCGCGCGAGATTGGGCTGGAGACCTTCCCGCCCGAAGACCGCCCGCCTGTGATTATTCCCTTTTTCGCGTTCCGCATCATGGTGGGAATGGGCCTGATAATGCTCGCGGTATCCTGGTTTGGAGTCTTTCTGCGCTGGCGCGGTCGGCTGGAGAGCACTCGCTGGTTTTTGTGGGTGGCGTTCCTGTCCTTCCCGAGCGGCTTCATCGCCGTCCTGGCGGGATGGTTTACCGCCGAAGTCGGCCGCCAACCCTGGGTCGTCTACGGCCTACTGCGCACGAAAGATGCCGTAACGCCGTCGTTGAAAACGGGTGACGTGCTGCTTTCGCTGACATGCTACGTCGTCGCCTATGCGATCATATTCAGCTTTGGTCTGATTTTCATTTACCGACTCCTGCGGGATGGCCCAGGGCGCGATGCGTCGGACAGGGCGAAAATGACTCCGGCTCGGCCTCTGGCTGTTGCAATGCAAGCCTCCACGGAGGATCCCCGATGAACGCAACGGACCCCTCAGCGCTCGCCCTGTTCTGGGTCGCCGTGATCGGCGTGGCAATTCTCGCCTATGTAGTCCTGGACGGCTTTGACCTGGGCGTCGGGATCCTTTTTGGTGCGACCAAAGACGAGGCGCTGCGCGATGAAATGATCGCCTCGATCTCTCCATTTTGGGATGGCAACGAGACTTGGCTGATCGTGGTGGGCGCGACGTTGTTCGCAGCCTTCCCCGCCGTCTACGCAGTGTTTCTGGGTGCGTTTTACATCCCGGTGCTGCTGCTCCTCTTGGCACTGATTTTCCGTGGCGTCGCGTTCGAATTTCGCGCTCGAGGCACTGCACAAGGATTCTGGGATCGCAGTTTCGCTGTCGGTTCGTTCGTTGCGGCCTTTGTCCAAGGCGCTGCAGTCGGAGCCATGATCCGCGGAATTCCGGTCGTGAACGGCCAGTTTTCTGGAGGCTCGTTCGACTGGGTCGCAGGCCTTCCATTACTGTGCGGGATCGGCCTCGTGCTTGCTTATGCTCTGCTGGGCGCGGGCTGGTTGGTCCTCAAGTCCGAAGACCCGCTACGTAGCTGGGCGCGCAGTCGCATACCGATGCTCGTCGGTGCGGTTGTTGCGGTTCTGTGTGCTGCCGTCGTGTTCGCGTTCATCGATCGGGCCCGCATGACTGGGAGTCTTTTTCTCGATCGTTACTGGGGCTTTGTCTTTCCGTTGATCGGCATCATCGCGATCGGTGGCATTTTTTCGGGTGCGCGTCAGCTTCGCGATTCATGGCCGTTCGCCATGACGGTCGTGCTCTTCGTCGCCGCCTTTTTCTCGCTCGCGGTGATGTTCTGGCCATACATGATCCCCTACAGCGTCTCGGTGGCCGCGGCGGCTGCGCCTGAGCCTTCCTTGTCTTTCCTGTTCTGGGGTGCCGGACTGTTCGTGCTGCCGGTGATCGGAGCTTACACGGCGGTCGTCTACTGGATGTTCCGCGGCAAGCAGCGCAAAGGCTACACCTCAACGAGCCCGCCGCCCTCTACCGTAAGGAGATCATAACGGAGTCATACCCTCGACTACACCTTGAAATTGCAATACCCAACCGGAGGAATTTGAAATGGCTAAGACGGATAAACCGAACATCCTCATTCTCTGGGGCGACGATATCGGCTGGTGGAACATCAGCTACAATAACCGCGGTCAGATGGGCTATCGGACTCCCAACATCGACAGAATCGGCAATGAAGGAGCGACGTTCACCGACTACTACGGGCAGCAAAGCTGCACGGCGGGGCGGGCCGCCTTCATCACCGGCCAGAATCCAATTCGGACCGGGCTTACCAAAGTCGGAATGCCGGGCGCCGACGTCGGTCTCAAAGCTGACGATCCGACGATCGCCGGGCTGCTCAAGCCGCTGGGTTACGCCACCGGCCAATTTGGTAAGAACCATCTCGGGGACAAGGATGAATTCCTCCCCACA
Organism: uncultured Alphaproteobacteria bacterium; assembly: GCA_963696255.1. Classification (GTDB taxonomy): domain Bacteria; phylum Pseudomonadota; class Alphaproteobacteria; order Rhizobiales; family Xanthobacteraceae; genus Bradyrhizobium. Next base: position 1,512,003 of record CAVOJN010000006.1, on the reverse strand, counting down.
CTTCACGGCTTCGATGAATTCTTCGGCAATCTCTATCATCTGAATGCTGAAGAGGAGCCGGAAGATGTGGATTATCCGAAGAACCCGGAATTCAAGAAGCGGTTTGGGCCCCGAGGCGTGCTCCACTGCAAGGCCGACGGCAAGGGCGGGCAGACGATTGAGGATACCGGCCCTCTGACGAAAAAACGCATGGAGACGATCGACGACGAGGTAACCGAACGTGCCCTCGGGTTCATCGACAAATGCAACAAGGACGGTAAGCCGTTCTTCCTCTGGTACAACACGACGGCAATGCACTTCAGGACACATTGCGCCGAAAAGCACCGGGGCAAAAGCGGTCAAGGTTTCTACAACGACGTCATGGTGGCGCATGATGAGCACATCGGCCAGATGCTCGCCAAACTCGACGAGCTTGGCATCGCAGACAACACGATCGTCATGTATTCGACGGACAATGGTCCTCACTACAATACATGGCCGGACGGCGGCATCACTCCGTACCGCAGCGAGAAGAACACCAACTGGGAAGGCGGCTGGCGTGTGCCTATCTTCGTGCGCTGGCCGGGCAAGATCAAGGCGGGCACAGTCTACAACGATGTCGCGTCACACCAGGATTGGCTGCCCACATTTCTTGCGGCGGCAGGAGATCCGGATATCTCAGCGAAGCTCCTCGAAGGTCATAAGGTAGGAAACAGGACCTACAAGGTGCATATCGACGGGTTCAACCTGTTACCCTATCTCACCGGCGCGGAAAAACAAAGTCCCAGAAATTTCTTCTTTTACATCAGCGATGATGGCGACATCCTGGGCATCCGGATGGGCGACTGGAAGGTCGTGCTCATGGAGCAACGGGCCCAGCAACTTTTATGCTGGTTCGAGCCGTTCGTAAAACTTCGAGCGCCGAAGATGTTCCATCTGCGGAGGGATCCGTTCGAGCGCGCGGACCATAACTCGAACACATACTGGGATTGGCTGATCTCCCATGCCTACATCCTCTACGAAATGCAGGGGCTTGTGGCGCAGCAAATCCAGGCGTTTCTGAAATTCCCGCCACGCCAGAAGCCGGCCGCATTCAACCTGGACGAGGTACTCCGGCATCTGCAGGAAATTGACTAGCAGCGGCAACCACTAGCTCTTTGGCCGACTGGAGGGTGCAAGACCTAAGTATTTGAATTGTGGGAGAAGGGTCCTGCAAGGTCTTCACTACGTCGGGATCGAGACCCGGCCGCCGATCGGGTAATTTTTGGCGGCGGCCGGGCCGGTAGCTCGAGCCTGAATTCGTCAAGCAGGGGGGCGGAGTTCAGGTTGCGACCGGGTGTAGTGCGTGAGGAGCGACTCGCGTCCGTCGGGGGCACGAGCACGTCATCTCCTGTATGGTTTCGATCTTCGGCAGCACGCCGTGACGGTGGATCGTGCTCGGTGAGATTGGAGGATAATCGGAGTGCAAATGACACCCAGGGGGAATCTTGCGAGCGAACAAGATAGCGACCATGGGAGCCTCCTGATCCTTGCTGTCTTGGCGCTTATCGTTGGCGCGGTTTCGGGCTTGGCAGGAGCGCTCTTCCTGCTCTTGCTTGAACGGGCGGACAGGTTTCGCGATGCCGTCGTCATCTGGGCGCATTCGAAAGCCTTCGCCGGCTTTTGGGTCCTCATTATCGCTTGTGCCGCCGGGGCGGCAGTAGCGGCCTGGCTGGTTCGCCGATACTCGCCTCACGCTGCAGGGAGCGGTATCCCACACGTCGAGGCGGTGTTGAACGAGGAGGTGCCGCAGGCGCCGTTTCGCATCATCCCGGTGAAGTTCGTTGCTGGCGTGCTTGCGATCGGCTCGGGGCTGGCGCTCGGTCGCGAAGGCCCAAGCGTTCAGATGGCCGCCACCATCGGGCATCTCGTCGGCAAGGAATTTCGGCGCAGTTGGCCCGACTGCAGAGTGTTGCTGGCCGCAGGTGCCGGCGCTGGCCTGGCCACCGCTTTCAATGCTCCGATCGCCGGAGCCATTTTCGTGCTTGAGGAATTGGTACGGCGTTTCGAGTTGCGCGTCGCGATAGCGGCGCTTGGTGCCTCGGCGACCGCCATCTCCGTGTCACGTGTGTTGCTCGGCGAAGGCGCGGATTTCCATGTTGGCGCGTTGGCCTATGCTGATGCCGCAACAAGACCGCTCTACTTTTTCCTTGGCGCGATCGCCGGACTTGCGGCGACTGTCTATAATCGGTTTCTGCTCGGAACCATTGCGACGATGCGTCAGCTCGACCGGTGGCCGGTCGAGCTGCGCGCGGGTCTTATCGGCGGAGCGGTCGGGATGCTCGCCTGGTTCGCGCCCGATCTTGTAGGCGGCGGCGACCCGATTACGCAGCGCACCCTGGCCGGAGCGGAAACGCTCGGCGTGCTTTCGCTTGTTTTCCTGCTCAGGCTCGGCCTTGGCGCGCTATCGTATGCAGCGGGGACGCCGGGGGGTCTGTTTGCCCCCATGCTTGTACTCGGTGCCCAGCTGGGATTGTTCTTCGGTCAGCTCTGTCAGCTTGTATTTCCAGATCTGAACATTGAACCTGAAGGATTCGCCATTGTCGGAATGACCGCCTTTTTCACCGGTGTCGTCCGAGCTCCACTGACGGGCATAGCCCTTGTCGTCGAGATGACGGCAAACGTAACAATGCTTTTGCCGATGCTGGGGGCCTGTTTCATGGCCATGCTGGTACCAACTTTGATGCGCAACGCGCCAATCTACGATTCCTTGCGGGAGCACACTCTTGAGCGCGAAAGAACACGCCTCAAGAAGGCGGAAACTTAGGATGTGTCAAAACGGATAGCTCGGTAATTAGCCGCCGATCGCAATACTGATTAGGCGGCCGATTCTGGCCCGCGGATCAGACGACGTGCTCGAACATGTTCCGAGGTGCCCGTCATGCATGAATGGCTCGTTGCGATCACCAATGGCGCGGTCCTGGTCATCGATATCATGGTACTGGTCATCATAGCGATCGGAACGATCCAGGCCTTCGTCCAGGGTTTGAAGGTCATGCTCCTGCCATCTGCGACCGGACATGAAAGGCGAAACGTGTGGCTGCACTATGCGCGCTGGCTGGTTGCTGGCCTCACCTTTCAACTCGCCGCCGATATCCTTGCGACCTCAATCGCTCCGAACTGGGACGAATTGGTGCGCCTCGCGACCGTCGCAGCGATTCGAACTTTGCTCAACTTCTTCCTCGAGAGGGATCTCTCCGAGTTTCGCAGACGGCAATCCGATCCAGTGGACAGTAAGCCTGTTTCCGAATGATGCAACGCTGGAGTGGACTTAATTGATGGCTCGACCGGAAGGATCCGCGGTTGCGTTGTTGAAATTGTTGATACTGGCATTTGAGCACAGCGGACCGCGGGATCAGGTCGCCCAATGCAATGATGACGGCATTAGGCCAACGCCTGGTAACGCCGGTGCGCCGAAAGTGCATAGCGTGGGCCCGGTTATCCGACGATACAGGACGGTGCCTCAACATTTTCATGGAAGCTTGTTATAGGAGCGATAGATGCTGAAAATGCTGGTGCTTGCAGCGACACTTCTGGTGGCAGCGAGTTCTCACGTTCGAGCGCAAACCGACCTCACGGCATATGCCGACCCGGAAGGGTACATTGACGTACAAGCGTTGACTTGTGCCGCGCTTGCCGGAACGTGGCAGGGGGATGCGGATAGGCTTACCACTTGGTACAGTGGTTGGTACAACGGTCTCGCAAAGAAACACTTCTTCAATATAGCTCGATCGAAAGAGCTTGAGCATGAAGTGATTGTATATTGCAAAGCAAATCCGCAAATTCGAATCATCGAAGCGATTGACGTGATTCTCAAGCAAGAGAGATTTGCGAGGGGGTTCAAATAAGCGCGCGGCCGCGTTCAAGCCGGGTCCACAAATATCCCGAACAAAGCGCGTGGAACCAACAAGAGGAGCGCGGGTAAGCGTCCGCTTTAGAACGCATTCCGGCCTCGAGTATGATCTCACGACGTCCGGGAGTGGGCAAATAGCCATGCAAACTCGCGCATTTCTTGCCGAGCTGCGCGGAAGCTGCTTCGCGCGCGATTGGAAAGTAGTTGTCTTATTGCAATACGATCGCTTTCTTCTCGTGCTGGCCGTTTCCGCATAGACCCGACCCCGACTATCCATGTTCCATCTCCCTGAACGCCGTGGGCGTGTCATTCATCAGGGATATATCGCATGAAATATTGTCTGAAGTACTTCGCAGCCGCCGCGATGCTGCTTAATCCGCTCGTCGCGCATTCGGCTGACCTCGCTGTCAAGGCTCCTCCCGTTCCCGTGGCAGCTGCGGTCTACAATTGGACTGGGCTCTACGTCGGTGTGAACGGCGGTTGGGCCTGGGGGCGGCAAGATCCACTTAATCTGATCGGCGATCGTTTTGATCGTGCGAGCTTTGATATCAACGGAGGAATGGTCGGCGGCACGTTCGGGGCGCAAATACAGCAGGGATACGTGGTACTTGGTTTCGAAACCGACCTTGATTGGGCGAACGTCACCGGTAGCCGCTTCACGGTACCTGCCATTCTTGGTGTTGCCCAACCATTCACGTTGAACGTAAACACAAAAATCGAAGCCCTCGGAACGGCTCGGGCACGGGCCGGTGTCGCCGTGAACAACTGGCTGATCTACGCGACGGGAGGCGCGGCATTCGTTAAGGAGACAGCGAGCGCAGCCACGATCGCCGGCACCCCATGCGGCACATTGGGCGTGCTGCCAAGCTGTGCGGATTTGCATTGGCGGCCCGGGCTCGCTGTGGGTGGCGGCCTCGAGTGGGGATTTGCGTCCAACTGGACTGCAAAAGTCGAGTATCTTTACGTCGCAACCGTGGGCACGGGCGTCAGCACCGATCATTTGGACGTCGTGCGCGGCGGCATCAATTACAAGTTCGGAGGTCTATGACTTCTTCTTTGCGGGCATTTCCGCTTGCCGACGGGGTCATCCCCGGAAGACATGCTCGCCGGGATTTCTGCTTCCGACATAGCAGCGTACAGTTGGTGACTTAGGGCCCGGGCCGTGTGAAAATCAGTTTTCACTCGGCCTGGGACCAGAAGGCAATTCGCCACCTTCATTCGACGTCGGCAGGTGGCAGTGTCAGCCAGCATCGGCTAGCGAAGCGTGACACGCTGTCGGGATGACACCTCTAACGGATCCGCCGCCCGCCAAATGATATTGGCGTCAAATTGATTTGACTTTCCGTCAGTGCCCGTTCGCGTTCAGCCGGTGCGACACATCGTTCAGCGCGTGCGTAAGGCCACTGTCGAGGTGGACTATGTTCAAGCACTGGCTCTTTGAGCTCATTGGTCACGTTTCCGGACTCAGCGACGCACAACTCAGGCAATTTGAGAAATCGTTGCCGGCGAGCAGGGCGCTGATCGATCTCCTCATTAGAGCGGAGCCAATCATCGCACAGGCGCAGAAGCTTTACGCAGAAGCGGAACCGCTGATCAATGAGGCAATGAAGGAGTGGCAGACTATCGGCCCCGCGGCGCAAATTCTGATTGATGTTATCGGGCATCATGTCAACAAAGGTAGTTCGCCGGCTGATGCCGCTGAGGCAGTCCGCACGGCGCTTAACGGTTCAATCAGCAGCGTCGGCCCGTATCATGGGATAGATCCACGAATGAGCTGCGTGACCGTGTTTGGGGGAACTGGCTTTGTCGGCCGTCGCGTCGTTCGCCATTTGCGCGAGGCCGGCGCAACGGTGTGCGTCGCCTCACGGCACCCCGGGCGGACTGAGGTCGATGACGCCAAACAGATCGCTGTCGACGCACATGACGAGCGCTCGGTGGAGGCCGCCGTTGTGGGCGCCGATGGCGTGGTCAACGCGATTGGTCTGTACGTTGAGCACGGAAGCGATACATTCCATTCGGTGCACGTCGAAACGGCGGCCAGGATCGCGAGCGTCGCGCGGCGGGCCGGGGCCAGGCGGCTAGTTCACCTATCGGGAATCGGCGCCGACGCGGCGTCGCTTTCGCCCTATATTCATAGTCGCGGTGAAGGCGAACGGGCCGTTCAGGCCGCATTCCCCGGCGCGGTCATCATCCGCCCAGCAGTGATGTTTGCATCGGACGACAGATTCCTTACGACGATTCTCAGGCTCCTTCGGGTCCTGCCGGTCTATCCGCTGTTCGGAAACGGCAGGACGAGACTCCAGCCGGTCTATGGGGATGACGTTGCTGCGGCGATTGCAAAAATTCTGCGGCAGGACAAAAAGCCGTATCCGATCTACGAACTGGCTGGTCCGCGTGTCTATTCATATGAGGAGTTGTTACGGACGATTGCAAGGATCGCAGGTTCGCGGCCTATGCTGACGCGGATGCCGTTTGCCTTGTGGGATGTACTTGCTGGCGTCGCCGAAATCCTGCCACACCCGCCCCTCAATCGCAATCAGGTCGAACTCATGCAGATCGACACCACGGCCTCGGACAACTTTCCGGGGTTTCGCGCGCTCGACATTTCACCGCGATCGCTGGAGGAAGAACTCGAAGCGATGTTCAAGCAACGCGAATGAGGAAAGTCAGCGAGCTGTACCAGAGGCCTGCACCAACTGAAGGCGGGGAGGACGTGGGCGAGTCTTGATGAGGCAAAGCTGAAGTCATGCGAACGATTGGCATAGTCTCAAGCACTACGCTGAGGCCGCGCGATGAAGAGGTGCTCCGCTGGAAGTGTTTCCGCGACCGTCCGTGGCAGGCCGAAGTTCGCAGCCAACACATCCGGCGGAGTTCGAGGCCACCCATGCGCTGAGGTCGAGGGAATGATAGTGCCCGTTGTTGAATCCAATCAGCACGCGCAAGATGCTGCTACCGGTGTTGCAGATATAGTGTCCGGCGCCCGTCGGCACGTAACCGATGTCCCCCGCCACGAATTGTTCAGCTACTGCGTGCCCGCCTAAATAAACGGCCATCTCAGCCGAACCCTCAAGATAATATTGCCACTCGTCGGCGAGGGGATGCCAGTGAAGCTCACGCATGGCGCCCGGCTCGATCTCCAGTACGGAGACGGACAATGTGGTCGAGATCGGAAACTCATCCGCGGTAGCCCTCCACTGCGCTCCGCCCGGCACGCTCCGCGGCTGCTGTGCGCCTAATGGGTAGCGATGCGTCGTTGGAACGGTCGGCTTCGCGAGGGGTGCAGCACATGCGAAGGAGCCATCGGGAACGGTCCCCGCCGCAAAGTAAGTCTCTCCCTTCGGAAGCTTGGCTATCCACTCTATATCGAGGCCGAGGTTCTGCGAGACGACGGCTGGCGGCGTATGGGCTAACCAATCAGAGATGCCGAGCGTATGATCCTCGGCGAAGGCGCCGTTGTCGAAAATCAAAATGAAATGGCATTCGCTTCGCCCGGTCCCCTGGATGGAATGACCCCAGCCGCGAGGGAAATACCAAATGTCGCCCGGCCCGAACGTATCGGTCGCCGCTCCGTCGGGGCTCAATACGGTGGTGCGGCAATTGCCAGACACGACGTAACCCAACTCGGCAGCAGTTGTGTGCCAATGCAGTTCGCGCAGGCAACCGGGTTGCAAGCGCATGGAGGCGCCGGCGATGCCTTGGCTAACAGGGAACTGCCGGACAGATGCGCCGCGTACGAGACCGCCACGGCTAGTGTGCGCCGGTTGTTGTTCCAAGCGATAGCGGAACGATGGCAGAGTCGGTTTGGTCATATCTGATCTCCTGGCCGCAATATCGGCACCCGCCGGACTTCGCGGATTCGTAGAGCTGCAGCTATGGTGTACCGGACGCCAAGTGAGATCGAGGGCGGTCCGATCGCTTGAGAAGGAGCCAAGCGCCAATGCCGAGCGTCGGGTCGAGAACCGCAAACGCGAGCAGAAAGTGAGGAAAAATTCCCGCGATGGCCAAGGGTACGAGCACCAGTGGAACGAGCACCAGTCTGTCCAATACGCCGGCGGCGACGATCCGTCTGCCGCCAGATAGGCCACCGAACAAATAGAGCCAGCCAATGACCATCACGGCCATACCCACTACGCGGATGAGTGCTGCCTCGTTTCCAACGAATTCCGCATCCCTGAAGATTGTCTGCACAATTCCGGGCCAGATTAGTACCAAGGTTCCCAACCCCAGGTAAATGAGGCCGTTCATTGCCGTGTATTTTGATGTGATCGCCTGATCGAACGGTCGCTCAAGAAGATCCTCGATGAGTGACATGGTGTAACCCCTGATGCTGAAAATTGCTGGTCCATTATGAGCTCCCCGACCACGTCGGGATCAGGCTGTTGGCATTCATAATTGCGGCTGATTTTGTTTGGCGCGCTATGCGGTTCCGGCCGGTTTTTGTCGAAATAATCGGGGTGCAACAGCGGTGTTGTTGCGTGCCCAGGCATTTCCAATAGCGCACCCGAGTTGGGCACACATACGGCAAAAGAGCTTGATCGGGATCGCGTCCTGCCGGACGTGTCGGGATGGCCGCCATCAATTTGGACCGTAGTCTGATGGGAGACTGCCGCCTGCTTCCTGAGCTCCCGACAGACGTCGGGAGGGAGGGGAATGTTGGCGATGATCAAGGGTCCCGCAGGCATGTTGGCCGCAGTCTGTTGTTCCAGAGCACTGTCGAACTCACGTACGCCGCTCCATTTTTCGGAACCGGAACGCCCCGACTTGTGGGCGACAACACGACAATAAGCAGCGACCAGAACGTTCTGCACGTCGGTCGAAGAGATATTGGGGCTAGCGATTTGCAACCTGTTGATCGATTCGTTGATCTTGTTGGCGAGATCAACGGGGCTCTCAGTCATTGAACAGCCCGCCCCCCGAAGCGTCGCGGATGAGATCAGGAACCGAGGCTGCCCGATTTCTGGGCATTCGAGAGTATCGGCGCCGTAGCTTTGCCCGGTCGAACAACAGAGGAGCGTGAACAGCGCAAGCACGAACCCGAGTCGTTGCAGCGCGGATGATGAGGATACAAGTCCTGGCACGCAGGGGCGATGGAGCGTCCCGAATGACAAGAGCGTGGCCGACTGTCCCTGTAGAGCTGTTGCTGCCACTCGAACGCGAGCAGTCAGTGACGCGCGCCACTACCTATCTTCAGGGCGACGCCCGCGGTGATCCAGTTGCTCGACGGGTGGCCCGAACAGAGAGACGTGCCGTGCGACCAGCGCTGCTGCAGACGATTCCATCGTCCCTGAATGCGAGCCCGCCCGACAGGCGCCTGGCGGAGATTTGCTACCAGTTCACGTTAAGCCTCGCCTGAGTCTTGAAGTCGTAGACCGGGTAGTCCCTGATGATGGGAATCCCGACCTCCAGCGAGAGCGCAATTGTGTCAGACAGCTTTTTACCTACCCGGACGTCGAAGGGGACGAACCATCGGCCGGTTTGTCCGGTGACCGGATCGCCGAAATTCACCCGGATATCCGGACTCGGGAAGAAAGTGACGGACCAGCGGTCCGGCAGCCCGATATTGAACATGGGCGCGAACTGCAGGTTGCTGATGTTCCTCTTGGTCGGGTCGCCGGCGACACTGACATCATAGCGGAACAGGAGCTCGAAGTAGCTCGATGAGCTGATCTCGTCCAGGGCGAACCGGGCGCCGATGATGGGCATCGCCCGCCACTTTCCCGAACCCAGCACGTCGTCGCCGGTAGGGGCGGTCAGGCGTACCCCGAAGCCGAACGCGAAGCCCGCGTTGACGTTGCGGACCAACACGGCCTGCGCGTCGACGTCGCCGATCCCGTACACGTAATCCGCGTTGAGGTTACTCACGCTGAAGGGATTTTTGGCGGAAAAGGGCAGATCCGAGCGTGTCGCGAGAATCCAGCCCGAAGATAAATCGAAGGCGCGGTCGTAACGGAGGTTCAGCGTCTCGGTCGTAACCTCTCGGGTCGAACCGGGTATGCGGCCGCCGCCCGGCGCCGTTCGAAAGGAGTACATGGTCTGAAACATATTCCGCGACGGTCTGAACAAATCCGGAGCGGCGCTGTCGTCAGCCAAGTTCTGCGTGGCCGTCTGGGCCGAAGCGAAGCCGGGGACGGACAACATTAGCAGCCCGATGCAGGCGGCGCCAAGTCCCCGTCTCGGTCCATTTTCCGGCCGCTCCTTGTCCGCCATGTCCGGCTCCCGCGGAACGTGAGCACCGATCCGAAAGCGCTTCACCTCAGCAGATTATACTGCGGTCGCGCGACTTCCAAATCGCATCTCTTGTGTGACGCGCACCGCACAGATAGTAGCTAAGCAGGATGCGCCTCATGGTCCACCTCGCTTGTGGTACGGCACCGAATAGTGCCTAAGTGATTCACATATCGGCTGTCGGCGGCGAAATAGACGCCGAGCTGCGCTTGCCTTGCTCATGACCTTTCGAAGATGAAGAAGCGGAGATGAGACAACGGAAGTTCGTTGTCAGTCTGGCCGGCACGGTAGCATTCTCGCTTGCCGCTCGCGCGCAGATGCCAAACGACAGTGACACCCGGAGAAGGCCACATAATCTATTGCATGCAGGCTCACGAGACCAAGATTAGTTCCCAGTGCGATTGCGAGCTGGGAGAAAATCGCATCGAGCGTGCAGGCTTCCCTGGACGAATTGAAGGACGCGATAATCGCATGCAACACTCGAATAGCGGGCGTGTGTGGCAAGACGGTGCTGGGGCGAATAGCAGCGTGTCTGACGGCGAATAAATCGACGGCTTCGAAGGATTGCGTCGATGCTATCCGGAAAACGAGGCTCTGGCGGCCCCGGCGGGCCTGTCGGGATTCGGAACTTTCCTGTTCACGGCCCGATTGGCGTTGTGATCGTGAGCCTGGTCAATGTCTTCTTGAGATCGAGCGGGCATATCCTCACCATGCAGAAGTGGTGCCATGAGTTGAATACAGTTCAAATCGAGTTTGTGACTTTCGACGATGTCATGCGCATCACAGGTCCAGGCAAAGCTGCCGCTGCGGATGATATCCACCCGTCGGATGTTGCTGGTCACAAACGCGGCTGGAACGATCATTCAGTGAGGCCCGCAGCCATCCGCATGCTTGTGGATGCGCCGCGCGCAGACATCAGCACGGCAAAGACCGACCCCGATTAGGAGAGTCCACCGACCCGCGAAGAGTCGGCGTGGATCGGTAGGCCGCGGTTTCCCGGGCAACCCGTGTCGAGTGGTCGACCTCAGGCGGAAGTTGATTGCGGATTTGCTGCGGATCTCCTGAGAACTGGGTACCTCGCTACCTCGCGGAGCCCAACCTGCGTCACGCGCCCTTCACGAGGCCTTCATGGGTTGGTGGTGGTGCGTTCAAGCATCTGCTACCGTCGGCCCCACTTGCCCGAGGGCTAGGTATGTTCAGTCAAGTGCTTGCTTTTAGCGATCCGTATCTATGTCAGTCGGCTCTTCAGTCCGTTAGCCAGGCCGAACTTCTTCCGACTGCGAGAGGAAGCTTTGAAGTCGAGTTGACGCAAGTCGCCATGAGCAAGTTGCGGATGCAGCGCATTCAGATCGGCTTGCCTCAGGTCAGTTCAGTTACGGTGGAGAGTGACCGAAAAGCCGTCGCCTTTCTGCTCGAGCCAAGCTCTCCAGAACTGCGCCATTCGGGCATTGACGTGACGCAGGGCGATATTTTTCTTTACGAAGACGACGTGGCCCATGTGCGAAGCTTGCCCAATAGCCAGATAGGCACGATATCGCTGCCCGCGGATCATTTTCCCACGGTTTGCGAGGCGATCATCGGCAGGCCGTTATTTGAAAAGCCGCGCCATGCTGCCGTGCGGCCCAATCCAGCGTTGCTCTCGCGATTGCGCGAGTTGCACCGCATGATCGGACGGATCGCCCACGATACACCCGAAATACTGGAACTGTCTGAGGTGCGTCGCGCGTTTGAGGAGAAGCTCGGGCACACGCTGGTGCGATGCCTCGCCGATGGCACAGGTGTCGAAACGACAATTGGGGAACGACGCCACTCGGAGATCATCGCGCGCTTCAGAGACTTCTTGGCAGCCAACTCCGACGGCCCGCTGCATCTCACGGAAATCTGTAGCGCCTTGGGCGTCGCGGAGCGAACTCTTCGCGCATCGTGCGAAGAGCATTTAGGCATGGGACCGATCCGCTTTCTCACCCTTCGTCGAATGTATCTTGTCCATCGCGAGTTGCTGAAAGCAGACCCGGCGAAATCGACCGTCACAAATATCGTAACGGATCAGGGCTTTTGGGAACTTGGTCGCTTCTCGGTCGCTTATCGCACACTGTTCGGAGAAACGCCGTCAACAACGTTACGACGGCTGGATAGGATTGAGCCGCCAGCCCTCAGCGTGGCAGCCATGGCGCAGCGTCATCGTGGCGTGTTAACTTGACGCGGCGACTTTCAAACGCGGATCAAGTTATCGTTGCAAGGAGTGATCGAATAGTCTGCCGGCTTGTGACGCGCCGGCAATTCTCCCTGTCCATTGCGCGTTGACGCTGGGGGCCGCCATTCGCTCCTCACATGTCCGCTTGTCGCGGACATGCTCACGTCACGCATCACGTCTTCCACTTGATCATCGTCTGCAGGACGCTCATTGGGCGGCCGGCGTAGGGCGGCTGAAATAGCATTTGGATCGGCGAGAGAGGGCCCTGGTAGAAGACCGGGCGCAATTTTGAAAAGGTGTTGAACCCCTCGCGCGCGTGGTAATGGCCCATGCCGCTCGCCCCGACCCCACCGAATGGCAGGTCGTGCTGGCCGACGTGCAGGAGAGCTTCATTGACCGATACGCCACCCGACATGACCCGCGAGATGTAGAAGTCGCGCAGCTCGGCATTGTGAGTGAATGGATAGATTGCCAACGGGCGGTCGTGACTATTGATATAGTCGGCGACCTCCTGCCGATCTGCATACGTCTTGATCGGCAAGATCGGGCCAAAGATCTCGCGCTGCATGACAATCATGTCTTCCGTCGGATTTAGCACGAGATGCGGTGCAAATTTGCGACGCTTCGCGTCCGGAATCTGCTGTTCCGCAAGATTGACCAGGACCGCGCCCTTTGTACGGGCATCCTCCAGCGTCGCCTGCAGCCGCGTGAAAGACCGTTCATCGATGATCGACGTGTAGTCCTGGCCGTTGATGTCCGGGAAGCGCTCGGCAAACAGTCGCCGGCAATGGCGGACGAACTCGTCCTCACTCCCTTTGGGCAGAAACATGTAGTCGACATTCGTACAGATCTGACCGGCATTGAACATCTTCACCCAGAGAATGCGCTCCGCCGCTGTTTTGACCGGGAAGTCAGGCCCAACAATCGCAGGTGCCTTGCCGCCCAGTTCAAGCGTGACAGGGGTGAGGTTGCGGGCCGCGTTGGCCATGACCGAGCGACCGGTAGCACCGGATCCCGTGAACAGCAGATGGTCGAAGGGCAATGACGAGAATCCCGGTCCTCGTCCGCCGCCATCCTCGAAAAAGGCAAGCTTCTCGATCGGAAAATACTTTGGCGAAACGCGCATCAGAACCTGGGCGAGCGCTTTTGAATTTTCCGACATCTTGACCATCGCTCGATTGCCGGCCGCCAGAATCGCTGCGAGCGGGCAGAAGCTGAGATTGAGCGGAAAATTCCAGGGAACGATGACCCCGACAACGCCGAGCGGCTGCGGGATGACACGATTTCGCGCGAGCGGATAGGTCATGAAGTCGACGTGTCTGCGCTGCGGCTTCATCCACTTCTTCAAATGTTTGACTGCGTCGGCGACGGTCTCCAGGACAACGAAATATTCCGCAAACAGGGTCTCGAATTCAGACCGGTTGCCGTAGTCGGCGTTGATCGCTGCCACCAACTCGTCCTTATTGTCCTTCAGGAGACGCGTCAGCGACTTCAAGTCAGCAATGCGCTGAGCATAGGATGGCTCCGGCGCCGCCAGGTAAGCCGCACGCTGCTTGTCAAAGCAGGACTGAAATTCAGTGGGAATGTCGATCGAACGGGAATTGACAGGCACGTTCATGATGTTCCCTTTCTCTTGGTTTTTCGCGTGTCCTCCAAGCGAAATAACGAGGGCGCGCGCGTGACCGTGACTGTATCAACTCCAAGTTAGTGCATGCTTGCGTTCGCATGAACGGAGCCGGGCCTTTCATCCATGATCCGCTTGATAGCGTGAGCGCAGCGGCCGCACTGGGCGCTGCATCCGAGGCAGGCATACACCTCGCTCATACGGGGCCGTCGCGCCTCTTTTGCGACCACTGACCGCACCTGATGGTCGCTGAACACATTGCAAGAACAGACGATCATTGCCTTCTCCTAACCAATACCAATGAGTCGGATGAAGACCGCCACAAGCGCGGTGCTCCACCCAGCCGCAAGCATGATGGTTTCCATTCGGGTCATCTCGGCGTGGCCAAGAGGCCGCTCGCGGACTAGATGGTTACGCATTTTAGCTCCTTCCGAGGCATCGCGAACGCCTGCTGCTGCGCCTCGATTACGCTACCCACACGGGCGAGGGTAACCAGCACGTCGAACCTGGCGCGGTCGTTCATGCGGCCTCCTGTTTAGCTTCGGTCTGTAGGTCGGCTTCGGTGAAGCCATAGCCGCCGGGGCGCAGCGCCGAATGCTCGCGCTTGGAGTGGACCAGCGGGTAGAACATCTGCGTCGTCCAGCGCTCCGGGCCGAACAGGATGTCGTCCTGCAGGCCGATCTTGGCCGGATATTTGCGTGTGATATGCGCGGTGCCGAACAGCACGTCCCAGAAGAACAGCAGGTTGCCGAAGTTGCCCTTGTAGTGGCCGATGCCATCTTCGTTGGTGAGCGCGTGGTGCGCCCAGTGCGTGGCCGGCGTGGAGATGGTGCGCTCCAGCACCCACATCAGCGGATGCAGCGCGCGGATGCGGTACAGCGGCGCGTCCCACGCCCAGGCGCAGTGCGCGCCCAGGATGACCGCCAGCTTGATCACCAGGTACGCCGCGTAGACCGGGCCGAAACCAAGGTACACCGCCACGCCGCCGATCCACAGGCCCGGCATCATCAGGTAGTAGAAGAAGTTGTTGCGGTAGGTAATGCGCACGCTCATGTAGGCCGCGCTGTGGTGCGCGCGGTGCAGCGGCCACAGCAGCGGCGTGTGCGAGGCGCGGTGCCAGAGGTACTGCGTGAGGTCATCGCCGATCAGCAGCAGGCCGGCCATGGCCCACCACGGCAGGTTGGCCCAGGCGTTGTGCTGCGCGGGCATGAGCCAGTTGCACAGCGCGTTGCTGCCCAGCAGTGCGATCGGCTGGGTGATGGCGATCAGGCTGACGAACATCAGCACCTCCAGCCAGGTGTCGTTGGCTGTCGCGTTGTCGCGCACGGTGGCCTGGTAGCGCCGGGTGATGAACTCCATGGCGGCAAAGCCCAGGATGCAGGCGCCGATCAGGAGGTATTGCAGTTGCGAGCTCATGTGGGGCGTCTCCTACCGCTCTCATGTTTTTGTATCGTGAGAACGATTTTAGGAGTGCCATCACAATGCGTCCAATGCATAATATGCATTATTTTGATGCATGGAGCGCAATGCCATGGATCTGCGCCGCCTGAACCACGTCGTCGCCCTTGCCGACACCCTGCACTTCGCCCGCGCCGCCGAAGCCGCCCACCTGAGCCAGCCGGCCTTCAGCCGCAGCATCCAGGCCATCGAGAGCGACTTGGGTATCCGCCTGTTCGACCGCGACGTTGGTGATGTCCGCCCCACCCCGGCCGGCGAATTCGTCATCGAGCGGGCGCGCAAGCTGCTGTTCGAGGCACGTTGCCTGCAGCGCGACGTGGATCTTTACCGCGACAGCCAGCTCGGCGACACGGCCTTCGGTGTCGGGCCGCTGTTGACGGCCACCCTGATGCCACGCGCGCTTGTGGCGCTGCGCCGCCAGCACCCGCAGGTGGCGCTGCGCATGGAGGTCGGCAACTGGGTGCAGTTGCTGGAGAGCCTGCGTACCGAGAACATCGAGTTCTTTGCCGCCGATGTGCGCGACATGCCCAGGGATGCCGCGCTGGACATCCAGCTGATCGGGGGGCAGCCGGCCAACCTGTATGTGCGGGCAGGCCATCCGCTGGCCGGGCGCGAGCACACGCTGCAGGAAGTCTGGGCGTACGGTCTTGCGGTACCTACGCTGCTGAGCCCCTCAACGGTTGAACTGGCCGCCCTGCTGGGCCTGCCTGAGGGCCAGGAGGCCACCATTGCGCTCGAGTGCGACAACTACGGCATGCTCAAGACAGTCGCGCTCACCACGGATACCGTTCTGGGTGCGACGGACGCGGCGGTACGGGAGGAGCTGGAATCCGGCGCGCTCGTCCGGCTTGTCGTGCAGGGCTGGCTGTCGCCGCCGTCGAGCACGGGCATCGTGCGTTTGCGAGGGAGAACCTCGTCGCCGGCAGCCAAGGCAGCCATTGCAGCGATTGTGCGGGCCGCGGGCGAGATCAACGTGTAGGTGGAGGCGAGGGACAATCGAAGAGTTGCGAGAGCTTTCAAACCGTCTGGCGTATTTTATTGCTCGAGCCCAAACGTTGCTTCAATGGCGCGTAAGCCAGTCGCGGTCGTTTCGGTGATCGGCTGGTTCTTCATGCGTTGGTTGGGTGGCGCTTGTCACGAATCATGGCGGCTCGGAGGGAGCGAACGCCAAATGCGTTCAGCTGGAAGTGCGCGATTGATGTCGATTGATATTGAACGGTTGCGTAGCAGAAGAAATATTGCTGTGGATTCATAAGGGACAGGTTGTGACGGGTCGAAGATTACGGCTTCGGTATTACTATGCCTGTAACCACCAGCTGATGAAGCGTGTTCATCGGACGGCCGCCGCAGTTGGCGCCCTCTCGATTCGCAATCCGCTCCATGAGCCCCTATCTTCACCATGGCTCTTCACGGTGGAGCTTAGAGTTATGCGTCGCTCGCCTTCGATCGTGCCGCAGGCGGACGATCGCGAAAATCTACCTCGTGTTGAATGACTACGGAGACCGCCTCGGCCGCGCTTGGGCAGAAGTGCCCCAGGAGGACACCGGCGGCGAGAGCGTTATCCGCGAACTGATGACCGGCCAGCATTCCGGGCCGGTCCGGATCATTGCTTTCAATACGGCCGAGCGTTGGTCTCGGGATGTGTCTGAGGAGATCGCCGAGGGGGTGTCGCAACGTCTCGCCCGGCGAGATGAGGATACGCCAGCAGCGTTAGAAGATTTCATCGCGCGCCACGGCCAAATCCGCCCCTTCCAATTGCCGTTGCTGCTGCGAGGCTCTGTCTAGGGAAACTGCGCGTAGTTTAGGCAATCAATGTACCTTCGCCGAAAGGGGCGAAAGACCCCCTGGAGACCGCCTGCTTCACGGCCTGTCGTGAGTGACCCGTCTTGCTCGAACTTGTAGCTGACCTCGTAATCTTGTCCGCCAGCGAGGCGGGGCCGCTTGGATCGTCGTCATCCTCGCCGTGGACTTTACATCGAGCAGCGAAAGTACAACATCTCCACCGGCACCGGCTCCTTGGAGCTGAGTGTGATTGTATTCTCTCCGGTGATTTTCAGGTCGAATGCTACGTCTGAAACCGCGACACCGTCCGAGCACGCCGCGATTACCTTCAAATTCGACCCGTCCTCGTGGAACGATTTGACGGTGCATTTCTGAAATGTGCCGGTTATTTGCCTTCCCTGGACAATTAAACCGCCCGCGTGGAGATCAGCATCTTGCGTGAATGCAAGCTTGTCATTCTTCCTAGTAAACACCTTGGCGCAGGCGCCGGCGTCGTCTGTCCATGCTCCGCTCAAATCCGCAGCCTGTGACGAGGACGATTGCGCAACGAGCAGTATTAACGGCACCAAAAGATTAAAGGTTCTCATGTAACTCTCCGGATAAATGGACGTAGGCTTTGTCGCTAGACGGGTCTCTTCGGCGCGGACGAACATAGCACCCCGACGCAGCCTTTCGTATCGATTTGAGCAATATCAGAGCGTTTCGCGGATCTAATTCAGCATTGGCACAAGCGAAGAGGGTCGTTTCAAATGTGCTTCCCGGTCTTGGGGACCACGCCGCAAAGTGGTCGATGGTGGCTCGCCAAACAATGCGTGATAGGCGACCGCGAAGCGTCCCAACTCCCAGAAGCCGTGGTCGGTAGCAATTTGGGTCACTGTCGCCATCGAGCTATCGGCCCGCGACAACGCACGGCGGACGAGATGCATTCTCCGCAGGGTGAGGTAACGGATAGGTCCCATTCCGAGATACTCCTCGCATGCGTGCCGGATGGTTCGCTCTGCTGCACCGACGGCGGCGCAAATCTCTGTCAAGTACAGTGGCGTGTTGAGATTTGCCTCAAGGAACTCTTCGAGCCTTGCGACAATGACCTGGTTGCGGAGTTTGCCGCTGCTGCTTGGCGAGACGCTGCCATCAGTGACACATCTGACGAGTGCGTGGATCAATTGCTGGTCAAGTGAGCGAACAACTTCTGGAAGCTGGAACAGTTCGGGCGCAGCGTTGGCAAGACTTCCGACCATCTCGTGAAGCCGTAGAAATCGTCCCATGACGTTTGGGGGTGGCCTGATGAACCGGCTGCCGCGGTCTGCATCAAGCTCGCAACCGACTATCGCCTTGCACGAACCAGCAAAGTCCTCCGGGATAAGCGAAGCGGCTCCCAAACGGTAGCTCCCTCCGGTTCGTACGTGCTGTAGCTCGTAGTCGTCCGCGCAGATTTCGCCTACCGAAAACACCCTGCCGCGATTGGACACTTCGGGTTGATCTGCCGTGAGAAAGGTGAACACCTTGCGCTCCCGCCTGACCGCCCCAGTGTGGACCCGCGGCAGATTTTCTTCAAAGCGCTGCATCCGCAATTGATTCAATACAACCTGCGTCAACTCGGCTCGAAAATCTCCTTTCGCGGTGGGAAAGAGTTGCATGTCGGCGGTGAGAACGGCCGCCGTGTACGCATGCGGATCGTTGAAGGCAAGGACCTTGCTCCATGGCACTTCCAGTTCTCCTTCGCCTGGGCCCCAGGTTGAAAAGGAGCGCCTATTCTAGGGAAGGAAGCGGCAGGAGCTATGCAAAATCGGCAGAAAGTCCGATTCTGGGGGCAATAGGCTGCTTTTGCATAGCCGCAGATGACATGAGGTGACAGACTACTCCGGCGTTACAAACAACACATCCGGGAACGCCTCGGGCCAATATCGGTGGGAAATCGACCAAGCCGATTGCCTGACGGGCCGAGATGCCGGAGGAACACCCGCCCAGCGCGACGAATTGGCGAAAGCGATCCACGAAGACGCCGCTTGTTTACCGCATGGGTCCAAGAGGAAGGAGCTGTTGAAGCTCGCGGAGTCTTTTCGCGCCCTTGGGAGATGAAAAGAATGGTTCTTCGTGAGGTGAATTGAACGCATCCAAAGCGTCAATGATGTCGCCTAATGGCCGATCGTGTTGCAAAAGTCGAAAGTTGCAGCGGTCCAAATTTTCGGCGAAAACCTGAAGCGCAAAGAGACCGATGATTCGTATAGTCTCGATCGCGCTACCGAAGTCGCCGACGAATTTGGCGCAAGGCGATGAGGTCCTCAGATCATTACACGAATGACGCGCCAGCGGCCCTCAGAAATTTTGTATCTACTGCAAAACGACTTTTGCAACACTATCGGCCCAAAGCAGAGCGGCGGCTCGCGCCGACGAATGTCCGCTCCTGAAAATAGCAGACATCTACAAACACGCCGGTGTTATAAAAAGATTGAGGCGAAGCGGTACTGGTGAGGGTCTAATTCACCTTTTTGGCGAGCCATTCCTTCATTTCGGCAAGTAGTTGATAGCCGTGGGCCAACTTTGATATTTCGTCTTTCTTCGGTCCGGGCGGTAATGCGGCGGCATCTTCAAACAGGGCGGCCGCTAGTTCACGGCATTCTTCCAGCGTCAAACTGATGGGTTCATTGGCTTCCATCGGCCGCACCCCGGTCAAATGTAATCTCTGATCCGGTATCAGCTGTTGCGGTGGATCAAATCTGGGTCGGAATAAGGTCCGGCGATTTCAAATGTTGGGTCTGCCGATATGAGACTGCGGCAAAGTCCCGACTGTCGTGAATAGGCGTTGCTACTCCAAACCCAACTACTTCCGAGTTCGGCCCGTAAATGCGGCATCGGGATATTGCGACGCGCGCTTTCCCCCGATGCTGCAAGCATCGGATACCCGATCAGCTCTGACTTGTCCGTTCCGCCTAATATAGCCGAAACTGCATAGGCAGAGAGCGACTGTCATTTTAGCGTATTGCCGCAACTTGCGCGCAAGGAATGCGGCGTCGTAATCGTCAAACGGAGGCTATGCATGAGAAAGCAACTGGCTACCGGCACCCGAACGAACATTCGCGCTCTACATCCGCGCCTGTTGGGTCGAGCCTGCGGTCATCGACGCTAGTTGGCGGCCACCCACCATCACAATGGTGAAGTGAACAATCCGGTTCGAACCCGCCAAAATAGGCCAACATGAATACAACTCGCACACTCAATCTCCATGAGAGGAATGTAAGAATGGCAAAGATAAAGATAGCCTCAATTTTGGCATGTGGTCTGGCGGCCTCGACGTTTTCGTTCAGTGCCCACGCTTTTCCGAGCGCGTTCGCTCCGCATGTGGCAGCGTCTGATGTCATACAAGTGCGTGGGTTTTGCGGGCTCGGCGCTCATCGCAGCGCCTACGGCTACTGCGTGCCCAACGGCGTCGTAGTCGTGCCACCGCCAGCTTATTACGTGGCGCCGTCGGTGGCGGTCGCGCCGCGCGTAGTCTGCCCCTACGGCTACTACTACTATGCCCCTTACGGCCGCTGCGTACCCACTCCGTAGTGGATTAAGCGCGCGCTGGTCGGCATCAAATTTCGCGGTTCGGTGGTCGGGCTATTGGTCCTGTCGGATAGCTTTCATCTTCCTCGACAGCTCCGCGCTCACCGCAGGTACCGTCCAGGCCGCTGATCCCAAGCTGCGGGGCGCTACTATGGGCCTTCATAGCATGTGCGGCTACGCCGGCGGTTTCGTAGGCCCGCTCGGGTCGGATTGGCACTGGATCTCGCCGGGAAGAATTTGCTCCTAGGCCGGGGCCTCGGATTTGGTCAACTAGCGACATTTCGATCATTGGCTTGATCTTCGTGCGTCGGTTGGGATGACGGCTGTCGCGAACACGTGACGGCGTTGTGAGAACGTGCAAGAGTTCTGTGTTGCTTGCTGGCGCGCCGCATTGACGGTATTGCAAAGAAGGAGCTGACAAAGATAACGGCGACGCTGCCGCTCGAGTTGTCTAACCAATCGACGTCGATAGTTGCTGAAACAATCAACGCTCGAAGCCTCGAAATTTTCCTGTGGATTCAAGAGCAAAGATTTTTGACGGACCGACTATCGGTATTTGACCGTCGACGTCGGCGAGTTGCCATTGCAAATCAACGTGCTAGCGTCACTTCGAACAATCGAGTGGGAGTGAGGGTGGTGACTGCTTCCCGCTGAAAGCGGTGCGGCGGTGACCGCGTCAAGCACTGTCGGAGAATCGCGAGCCACGTTCTCCCAATCCCACCTTATGAGCGGATCGCCATTCGAGACACAGCGGCTTTCCTCGCGCCCTGAAGCGCTCTCTGACCATTGTGGGAAACACGAACCGGCGCCATGGTGAATTCCGATCTCGGCAAAGCGCAGGCGGTTGACGTATTCCTCAGCCATGTCAGTGCACGTGCCATCGAGGCTGTGTGCCTCCTGATCGTCAGTTCTCTTGATCTCGAAGCGCTCATGTCATCCATCCCATGATGCTGCTTCGTCGGTATGCACGACCGACCGTTCCCTTCGCGACAGATGCGCGAATGAATGAGGCAGCTTGGCTTTCCGAAGTGAAGACGCCGGGACGAAGTTACGACCACGCTCCCGAACTATCGCAATAACCCTGCGCCCGCCGATTTGGTTCCGCGGTAAACCGCGATCACGGCGATGTGCTTTGACATCGACAGGCTTGAGGTCGTGCGCGCGCCGTCAAAGCTGGGATGTCCGTTGTCTAAGGCATGATCCGGAAAAGTGTGAAGCGGTTTTCCCTCGCGACAAACGCGGAACGCGTTTGCGCGGAGATTATGCCCAAACAAGAAGCTAAAGCGCTATGACGAGTCGCTCTGAACTCATCGCGCTTTAGCGTCGGCCGCCCGTCAGGCGCAGTATCATCATGAAGAGGTTGATGAAGTTGAGGTAGAGCGACAGCGCGCCCATCACGGCCTTGCGGCCGGCCGAAGTGGCCTCATCGCCGCCGTCGTACATCCCCTTGATCCGTTGGGTGTCGTAGGCCGTGAGGCCTGCGAAGACGCCAACTCCGATGACAGAAATCA
Source organism: uncultured Alphaproteobacteria bacterium (assembly GCA_963696255.1). Classification (GTDB taxonomy): domain Bacteria; phylum Pseudomonadota; class Alphaproteobacteria; order Rhizobiales; family Xanthobacteraceae; genus Bradyrhizobium. The sequence goes on along the minus strand of CAVOJN010000006.1, from coordinate 1,489,792 downwards.
TCCAGTCCAGCCCACTCGATCTCAGAAAGAGATTGACCAGGCTTGCGATGATGATGCCGATCAGGCCCATGAACAGGAAAGTGCCGAAGCCCGACAGGTTTCGACGGGTCGTGTAACCCCAGATGCTGAGTGCGCCGAAGGCAGCCGCCGAGATGAAGAACACCCGCGTGATCGAGGACTGGGTGTAGATATGGAAGATGGTCGACAATGAAATCCCGACCAGGACCGCATAGAGGAAAAACAACCCTCGCGCTGCTTCCACCGACAATGAGTTGATGCGGGCGCTGATGAAGAACACCAGTCCCAACGGCGCCAGTACGAAGAGCCACATCAGTGGGCTTTGCAGCAATTCAGGGCCGGTGAACTGGTAGGTCAGAAACGCGGCAATGCCGGTCAAGCCTACGCCGGCGGCCATGTAATTGTACACGCGCAGCATGAAAGCGCGAAGGCCGACGTCTATCGCTATGGCGCGGTTGTCGGAGTAGCCGGGCGAAGCTGTATTTTGATCGTAGTTCGACATGGCTCGTATCCTCTTTTTCTTGATAGACCCCTGCCGCTTAACCAGGACATGATAGACGATCGCCGCAAGGATGACGATGGCAATTGCCCAAAGGGTTGGGGCGAAGCTGGTCGGAAACCCCCGTTGTTGGCATTTCCGAAACCCGGACCACCGCTGTGATAGATCGCGAGCGTCTGGAACGGCGAGTTGATCTAGATCAAGCGCGCCGATGATATGGATCCCTGCCGCCTCGTGCCTGGAATGCCGCTCTGCACAGACGTGCGTCGCCTTCTGGCCTCGAGCCGACCCAGATAGCCAATCAAGGTGAATATAGCCAATCAAGGTGAATTATGGCGGGTTACGGTGTCGCCAACCCCGCCCTACGGGCCGACCACCTTCCGCACAATGTGCCGTCGCGCTCCCTTTCGGCCGGCGTGCGTATAACCGGCCTGCTCGAAAGCCGGCAAAAAGCCTCCAAAGCGGTAGCTCGGAGAGTCCGGATCGACGGGATAGCCTTCGATCAGGGTCGCTCCCCCTTTGTTGCGGCGTAGGCCTCTGCAGCCTTGATCAACTTCTGAAACAACCCTTGTCCGCGGTAGGGCCTCGACACGAAGAAGCATACGATGGACCAGGCGTTCCGCGTCTCGTCACCCTCCATCACATCGCTCATTGACGCGCGGTAGGTGTCCCGGGGCGCGATCGAACACCAGGCGACAGGCTCGGAGTCAACGTAGCCGAGCAGCCCGACCGGCTCCCCCGACGAGATGCGTCGCTTCATCTCGCGCTTCTTGGCGGCGACCGGCCGCTCCGCCGTCGAGGAGGCCTCCACGGTTCGCCAGACGGTGCACCAGCACGATTTGGGACCGCCCCGGCTCTCGAAGAGCTTTTCGAAGTCGTGCCAATTCTCCGGCGTCACTGGCCGAAATTCGATTTTATCGATCACCGCATCAGCCCCGCGACACCTTCTCGAACCGCTTGATCAACCGCTCGCGCTTGAGGCGAGACAGGCGGTGAATCCAGAACATCCCGTTCAGCTGATCGATCTCGTGCTGATGGCAGACGGCGCGCAGGCCGTCGGATTCTTCTGACAGCGAGACGCCGTCGACGTCCTGGTAGCTGATCCGGACGCGCGCATGGCGCGTGACCTCGTCGTTGACGCCGGGCATCGAGACGCTGCCTTCCCGATGCAGGATCGTCTCCGATGACGCCCATTCGATCTCGGGATTGACGTAAGTGATCGCGCCGTCTTTGTCGCCGAGGTCGAGCACCACGAGGCGCAGGAATACGCCGATATGCGGCGCCGTGATCCCGATCCCGGGCGCGGCGTGCATCGTCTCCAGTAGATCGTTTGCAAGCTCGCGCAACGTGTCGTCGAACGCGGTGACGGGCCGCGCCGGGATCGCAAGCCGGGGGTCGGGATAGCGGACAATGGGCCGGACGGTCATGATTGGAAGGGGAACCTGCAAGTGAGTGTACGAGAGGATTAGCCGAAGGGGCAATCCGCCGCACCCTCTATCGAAGCGCTGTAGCCAACCCAACGGTGTCGTCCCCGCGAACTCGGGGACCCATAACCACAGGGCGTCGTTACTGCGACAAGCAGGAACTTCGTTCTTCGCGAGCACACCCGCCTGTGGTTATGGGTCCCGGGTCGCGCTTTCGCTTGCCCGGGACGACAGGAGAGAGTGGGGCGGGTGCTACGTCCCAACGAAGCCGCGGGCGTAAAGCCGCCAGACGTAACTCGAGCAAGGCTGCAAACGCGCGGCTGGCGCTTCCAAAAAATCTGATATCCAGTGTCGGCTTGGCCGGGTCGCGCTCGTCCTTGGGACACGAACCGGCAATCCACGAGGTCGAAACCATGCCCAGCACTGTCCGCCTGCACCGCGTCCTGACAACGAAACCAGAGAAGGTCTATCGCGCCTTCGTCGAAGCCGACGCGCTGGCCAAATGGCTTCCGCCCAACGGATTTACATGCACCGTGCACCATCTTGACGCAAAAGTTGGCGGAACGTTCAAAATGTCCTTCCGGAACTTCACGACAGGCAACGGCCATTCGTTCGGCGGTGAATATCTCGAGCTCGTCCCCGGTGAACGGTTGGTTTACACCGACAAATTCGACGATCCCAATCTGCCCGGCGAGATCAGGGTCACCGTGACACTGAAGAAAGTCATGGTCGGCACGGAGGTGAACATCGAGCAGGCCGGCATTCCGGACGCGATTCCGCCCGAGGCCTGTTATCTCGGTTGGCAGGAATCGCTGCGAAACCTGGCAAAGCTCGTCGAGCCCGAGATCAATCAATAGCTCGGACGCCCGACATCCACACGACTTCACTTCACATCGGGCAGCGAACGTACTTCATTTCCACTGGCACGGGCTCCTTGGAGGAGAGTGTGATCTTGTCGTCTCCAGAGCGTTTCAGGTCGAATGCGACATCTGAAACCGCAACACCGTCCGAGCAGGACGCAACCACTCGCGTGCTTGTCCCGTCATCGTGCAACGATTTAACTCGGCATTTTTGAAATGTGCCTGTTATCTCCTTTCCATGAACGATCAAACCGCCGGCGTGGAGATCCGCATCTTTCCTGAACGCAATTTTGTCGTTCTCTTTCTTGAACACCGTACCGCACGCCGAGGCGTCGTCCGTCCAGGCTCCACTCAAATCCGCAGCCTGTGTCGAGGCCGATTGCGCAACGAGAAGTATCAACAGCACCAGGGGATTGAAGGTTCTCATGAAACTCTCCGATTAAGTGGTCAACTAAGGCCTGTTCGATCGGACCTGGAATGTCGCTCAACAGGCCACTTCCACGCGCACGCCAGGACCCGGACGTGGCCTTGAAACCGCTTCCGCCCAGCATCCGAGTGCGACGAATTAGCGGACATCTCGTTGATCTAGGTCAATAGTCTGCGGTGCACCCGGTCCCATCCACGCAGCCCACTGTGATGTCCGGCAAAAACCGCCGCGCCAAAACCGCAATTTTCCCGAGCAACTTCAAGCTGATTTGCCCTGTCCAGCCCTTCCGCCAAAAATATTCCTCTTCCGTTTTTCAGAAACATGTGGTTCTCTTCTCGCATCCCGCACCCATAGAGAGGGGCGCTTCGCGATCGTCACGGACGTTGGGCGCGGGATGCGATGGACGCATTGGGGTCGACTGACGAGCGGCTTCTGATGCGGACGGCAAAGGCGTGTGGTCCCGTCCCCCCGATGCTGGGGTCAAGTCTTGCGGATGATGATCTGCGAGGCGACGGAGGCAATCAAAGCCCGGTCTCCGGGGAGAGCGCGCTATAAGCCGTAAAACCATTGTGCAGGGAATGCCGGATGTTTCCGGCGGACCTGTGGTGACGAACTCGTATGCTTTCTACCAATGCATACGAGGCTGCGGGTGCTGCTGATGCACCGGCATTCCCTGCGCCCTCCGTTTTCGGATGGCCTTCCATTTCAAAAACTCGGGCGTATCGCGCCGCGAGAACGAGAGCGGCTGACGTCGTATCCTCCATTGAGAGACTGGCCCTGTAACGCCGCCATGCGCTAATCCCCGCGACGCCCTCTGTTCAACCCGCGGGAAAGGCAGCCACCGATGCAGACGATCAGACGAAATCCGACCGACGGCATTTACGCGGCTTCTCCTGATTATGTTCACGCCCTGGAAATTCGCGGTCATGGCCGGACGCTTTATGTCAGCGGAACGATGGGCCTCGATCAGGATGGAAAGCCGGGCGCCGATCTCGACGAGCAGCTGACGCTGATCTGGAACAATATTCGCCGCATCCTGGCCGAGGCTGATATGACGACCGACAATATCGTCCGCCTCACCAGCTATCTGCGCGATCCATCCTATGCAGAGGCCAATCAACGGGCGCGCATCGCCGCGCTCGGATCGCACCGCGTGCCGACGACCGCGCTCATCGCCCAGACTTTGCGCGAGGACTGGCTGGTCGAGATCGAGGTGATCGCGGCGGCCTGAGACCCGCGGGATGGATCAAGCGAGGGCAGTTCGTGATAAAGGCCAGCGTCGTTTTGGGTACAAAACCGCGTCGAAGATGAAGGAAACCGCGTCATGAAGCTGCTTTACCAGACCCATTCCCCCTTTGCCCGCAAGGCTCTCGTGTTCGCCCACGAGGCGGGACTGGCCGGGCAGATCGAGGTGATCCATCACGAAACCAGCCCGACGCTGCGCAACGAGGTTGTGTTCGCACAGAATCCGCTGGGCAAGGTTCCGGTGTTGTTGCGCGACAGCGGACCGGCGCTGTTCGAATCCGACGTGATCTGCGCCTATCTCGACACGCTTCATCAGAAGCCGCGGCTCGTGCCCGAAAGCGGAGAGGCGCGTTGGCGCGCGCTGAGCATGCAGGCCGTGGCGCAAGGTATCGCTGATGCCGGCATCGCGGTCAGATGGGAGACGGTACGCCGGCCCGAGCCGCTGCGTTATGCGCCGCTGCGCGATGGCAACATCGAGAAACTGACCACGAGCTACGATTGGCTCGAGCGCGAGATCGACGCCGAGGAGCCGCTGCATGTCGGCCACATCGCGATCGCGACGGCCTTGAGCTGGATCGCCTTTCGCGAGCTTCCGGGGTTTCGCCAAGGCCGGCCGCGCCTCGCGGCCTGGTTTGACGAATTCGAGGCGCGAGACTCCATGCGCGCCACGCCGCTTTCCGGCGAAACCCACGATCGTTGACAGGAAACCCATCACTCGGCCAAATGTCCCGGAATGTCGGATGTGACACGCGCGCGTGCGTCAAATTTGGCGTTGATTTTGTCGGGGTCAGCAGCAACTCTCCCGGCGTCGGGACTTGCTCGCGTCCGCTGCTTTTTCAGCTCGGAGCGCCGCCGTGTTTGGGAGCACACCGAATGAAGCGGCGCAATTTCATCGCAGGTCTTGGTATTGCTGCCGCATGGCCGGTCGTTGCGCTCGCGCAGCAGTCGACGATACCGACGATAGGCTTTCTCCACGCGAGATCGCGTCAGGACACCGAATATATGGTGGCGGCCTTCAAGAAGGCGCTGGCGGAGAGCGGCTTTGAAGAAGGACGAACGCTGAAGATAGAATGGCGCTTTGCCGACGGCCAGTATGATCGGCTGCCGGACATGGCCAGGGAACTGGTCGCTCAGAAAGTCGCACTCATCCATGGGGGAACCGATCCCGCGGCTGTCGCGGCAAGAGAGGCCACCTCGACGGTCCCGATCACGTTCGTCGTGGGGGGCGACCCCGTTGAGCTCAAGCTGGTCAGCAGTTTCAATCAGCCGGCGGGAAACGCGACCGGCCTCAGCATCCTGACGGGTTCGCTTGAGCCGAAGCGTCTTGGATTACTCCGGGACCTCCTGGGCCCAGACCGCAACATCGCAGTGCTCCTCAACCCGAAATACGGTCGACCGACTTCAATCATGATCCACAACGTGGAGTCGACCGCGATCGCGATTGGCCTGAAAACAAAACTGTACTGGGCGAGTACCGACGCCGAAATAGAACAGACCCTCGCGCAAATCGAAGCAGACCACGTTGCTGCTGTGGATGTTCCGCCGGATCCGTTTTTCGATACGCGTCGCGTGAAGCTTGCGTCGTGGGCGGTGCAGAGCAGGACGCCGACAATGTTTCAGTTTCGCGAGTCTGCCGAAGCCGGTGGTCTGATGAGCTATGGAGCCGATTTGGCGGAGACCTATTACCAGGCTGGACGCTACGCCGCGCGCATCCTCAGGGGAGAACGGCCGGGAACTCTTCCGGTGTTGCAGCCGACCAAGTTCGAGTTCGTCATCAACATGAGAACCGCAAAAGCCATCGGCCTGGCTTTTCCTGCAGGTCTGATTTCGATTGCCGACGAGGTGATTGAATAGCCCACAACGGGTGGGTCGCGCTTTTGCTAACCCGCCGCACACAGCTGACGCGACCGTGATCGCGTGGAACCCACCAAATACTAAACCAATAGGTTGACTCTCCGTATCGCCCGCCTATACTAAACCACATGGTTGAATATCGGCAGATCAATTCGGTGTTTCACGCGCTGGGCGACCCCACGCGGCGGCGGATACTGGGCGCGTTGGCGGGTGGCGAGCGCACGGTGGGCGAGCTTGCGAAACCGTTTGCGATGTCGCTGGCGGCGGCCTCCAAGCACATCAGGGTGCTGGAGCATGCGGGCCTGATCCGGCGCGAGGTGAGGGGGCGCACGCATCTCTGCCGTCTCAATCCCGGCCCGCTCGCCAGCGCCCATGAGTGGCTGAGCTACTACGAACGCTTCTGGAGCAACAGCCTCGACGAATTGGAGCGGCTGCTGCGCGAGGAAGACGCCGGCGAATTGAAGGTCTGGGAACCGAAGATACGAAAATCGACCTCAGGAAAAGGAGAGAAGCGATGAACAAGACCACGCGTGACGCCTATGGAACGCTGATCGAACCGACGTCGTTGAAGATCCAGCGTTTGATGGGCGGACCGATCGAGCGGATCTGGGCCTATCTGGTCGAGAGCGACAAGCGCCGCAAATGGCTCGCCGCCGGCGACATGGAGCTGAAGGTCGGCGCGCCCTTCGAATTCGTCTGGCGCAACGACGAGCTCACTGATCCGCCCGGCAAGCGGCCCGACGGCTTTGGCAGCGAACACCGGATGCAGAGCCGCATCACCGAGCTCGATCCGCCGCACAGGATCGCATTCACCTGGGACGGCAGCGGCGATGTCACGATCGAGCTCAAGGAGCAGGGCAACAACGTGCTGCTGACGCTGGTGCATCGGCGGCTGCCGAACCGTTCGAATCTGCTCGGCGTTTCCGCCGGCTGGCACGTCCATCTCGACCTGCTGGTGGCGCGGGCCAGTGGCGAGGAGCCGGGACCGTTCTGGGATGGCTGGACCAAACTCCGCAAGGAGTACGACGGGCGGATGCCGGCATGAATTGAACCGGGCGCAGGACAGAAGGAGTGCACGTGATGAAGACCCCACAGATCGTATCGCAAAAGGACTGGGAAGCCGCGCATGCCAGGCTTCTCGTGAAGGAAAAAGAGCTGACTCGCACCCGTGACGCGCTGGCGGCGGAGCGGCGGCGCATGCCGTGGCTTGCGGTGGAGAAGAACTATGCGTTCGACGGGCCGAACGGCAAGGTGAGCCTGCTCGACCTGTTCGAAGGCCGCCGCCAGCTGATCATCTACCGCGCCTTCTTCGAGCCCGGCGTGCACGGCTGGCCGGATCACGCCTGCATCGGCTGCTCGCTTGGCGCCGACCAGGTCGGACAGCTCACGCATCTGAACGCACGCGACACCACGCTCGCCTATGCCTCGCGCGCGCCGCAGGCCGACATCGCGCGGCTGAAGGCGCGAATGGGATGGGAAGAGATCCCCTGGTACACCATCACCGACAGTTTCGATGCCGACTTCGGCGTCGGTGAATGGCATGGCCACAACGCGTTCTTCCGCAACGGCGATCGCATCTTCCGAACCTATCTCATCAACAGCCGCGGCGACGAGGCGATGGGCACCGTGTGGAGCTATCTCGACATGACGGCGCTGGGGCGCCAGGAGGAATGGGAGGACTCGCCGGAAGGCTATCCCAGGACGCGGCCCTACAAATGGTGGAACTGGCACGACATGTATGTGCCCGGCGCCGCGCCCGACCAGAGATGGGTCGAGGTGTCGGATGCGGGCGAAGCCGCGTTTCGCAACAAGAGCGCCGGGGGCAAGACATGACCGGGATCGAAACCGTCAACGCGCCGCAGGCCGCGCGCGTTGACGGTGGCGAGACCAACGCGGTCGCGTCCGCTATGACCAACGGGCTCTATCTCGCGGCCGCGCCGACGTTCGCAGCCATGGCCGTTCTCACCTACGTCGGCGGCGGAAGCGCCGACATGATGTGCTCGGCCGCGCCTGGCGCGTGGCTGCTGAACGGAATGGTCCCGATGTACGCGCTGATGAGTGCGTTCCATTCGGGCCCCTGGCTGAAATGGATCACCCGGAGGTGAGATAGGAGCGTGTCCTTCGTCAGTCATGCGCACGTCCCTCGCATTGCTCCTCGTCATGGCCGGGCTTGTCCCGGCCATCCACGTCTTTGCCGACCGCGGAGAGAAAGACGTGGGTGCCCGGCACAAGGCCGGGCATGACAAGTCCTCTCTTATCAAGGTGCGATGTGTGGATGGCGGGTTGCGCTTCGCTAACCCGCCCTGCTGGTCTCAGCGGACGCGCCCGCCGCCATGTAGCGATAACCTGCCTTCGGTACGGTGCGAATGCAGTCCCGCTTCGAGCCCAGCTTCTTGCGCAGCGACCGCACGACGGTTTCGACGACATTGCTGCCGACATGGGTTCGCCGCCAGATGCGCGCGATGAGATCATCCCGTCGCACCACGGCCGGCGCGCGATCGATCAACTCGGCGAGCAGCAGCGCTTCCAGATTGGTGAGCTCGACGGCATGTCCGTCCACCACGATCTCGCGCCGGTCGCGCGCGAAGTCCAGGGCCTCGGCATGAGACATTCCACGCGTGCCGGCATCGACCAGCGCCGAGACCCACTCGATCATGTCGCCGCCGGGAACATCGAGCACCATGGTGTCGGGAAGACCATTGTCAGGTTGTTCCAGAAGACGAAAGCCAAGCCGGTGCAGCAGCTGTTGGTCGTCCGCAACGGTGTAGATCCGCGCCAATCCCGAGCGTTCGATGTAGTTACGCTTCAAGTCGAGGACGCAAGCGGTACGGCCAGGGGGAAAGGCTCCGTCGGCCCTTCCCAACACCTGGCGGATGAACAGAACCTCTCCTTCAACGGGATTTGCGGCCAGATGCGCCTGCCAGGCGGCAAACAGGGGGTCGGCCGCAGCAAGGCCGGAATGCGGATCGTCCTGGCGCGCGAACAGATAGAAGGCCAGCACTTCGCCGTCCGATGCCCTTGCCACGGAAAAGCGATGCGGCAAACGCTGCGCCCAGGCCTGAAGACAGGCGCGTTGATCGGCGCCGGCACGGAGTTCGGCGATCTCCAAGATCTGCTTGAAATCGTCGGCGCGCGCCGGTTCGACGGGAGGCGCTTCCTCGTCCGGCGGGAAAAACGCATTTCGGAGCACCGGTTGCTCCAGGAGATGCAGAAGGTCAGCCATGTAGCGCCAGCGGCCGGAGCGGCCCGCCGCGCGCAGGTGGCTCACGATCCAGTCCGCGGCGGTCTTGCGCCAAAGCTGGTAGCGTTCGGCCTCGACGCCGGACATCCAGTCGACGATGGCGCGCCGCACCGGTTCGGCGATGTAGATCCCCTCGGCATCACGGCTCGCGAATGGCAGCGCCTCGACCGCTTCGAGCCGCGACAGCGGGATCGGCTCCGCGGTCTCGAGAATGGCGGAAATGAGTGGACGATTGGCGCGTCGTACGATGGCGCAGGCTTCCACAGCCCGTCGCAATTCGTTGTCGCCGATGGCATCGAGGATAGCGTTGGCAAGTTCGCCGGCGTCGCGCGCGGTGCCGAGCGAACCCGTGCGTGCTGCGTGGATCGCCATGTGCAGGCCGAGCGGATGTCCACCGCTCAACAGCCAGATGCGCTCGGCCATGTCCGCCGAGAGACCCGCCGCCGAGACCGCCGCATCGCTTTCCGCTCGCGGAAGCGCGGCGAGCTTGATGTCGAGGAAATACGATCCGTAGTCGATCGACCATGCCGGCGGCGGAGGCGCCGTGCCGGCGAGCACGAAACGCGTGCTTGCGGGCAGGGCCGGAAGCAGCTTGGCCCGAAGCCAGGAGGCCGCCAGGCGCCAGGTGTCGACATCGTCGACCATGATGACCGTAACGTCCTTGAGGCTCGCAAACGCCGCGGCAAGCTCAGCCACCGTTCGCGCCTCCTGGTCGACCGCCTTGCCAAGCGCGCTCAGGATTGCGGCAGGCGTCGGTTCGATTGCGCCTGCCGTTATGTGAAAGTGGCGGACGCTCTCATCCTCAAGGCAGGCATCCAGTGCCGACATGAGTGCCGTCTTGCCGATGCCGGCGGGGCCATAAACATAGGCGACGACCGGTCCTCCGTGGGCCGTCACCTGGCGCAGCAGGCGCAATTCCGCGTTGCGTCCCGCCAAAGTCGTGCGGCGCCCCTGGCGTATCAGGTCGGCTATGGTCGCCCCAGCCATGAAGCAATGTTCTCATCGATTACTCACGGGACGATCATGACCTCATCCACCTTCTCAGTCTATACGGGACCGGTTGCAATGAAGCCCAAGGGAAAGATCAAGGGATAGACTGAGGAAGGACCGATCATGCTGACTGCCGTCCTGTTTCGCTTCCCATTCCCCGGTCCCTGGGGACAGGATCTGACCGAGCACGCACACGGACTTGCCCGCGACATCGCCGACGAGCCCGGGCTCCTGTGGAAGATCTGGCTGGAAAACCGTGAAACAGGTCATGCCGGGGGCATCTATCTGTTCGAGGATGCCGCCACCGCCGAGCGCTATCGTGATAAGCACGAGCGCCGCCTTTCGGCCACGGGGCTGACCAGGATCGAGGCGAATGCCCTCTCGGTCAACCCGGAGCTCTCGCTTCTGACCATGGCAGCGGCCGCACTCGGCCAAGCCGACGTATCGCAAAGTGCCTCGATTGCCGCCGCGGCGGCGTCCTGACGATGAAGCCTCTGCCGGCGCCAGCGCCGCCGGTCAATCTCCACGCGATCAAAGGAGTCAGATCATGTTTTCGACATCCATCACCCGGTCCTTTGGACTCAGCACCCCGATCGTGAATGCGGGCATGGCGATGATTGCGCGTCCCGCGCTTGCGGCCGCAGTCTGCGAAGCGGGCGGGCTCGGCACGCTCGGCTCCGACATCAATCCGCCCGACGTGCTGCGCGATCTCGTCCGTCAGACGAAGGCGCTGACGAAGCGGCCGTTCGGCGTCGATCTGATCGGCGATTTAATGAGCGATGACCACATCTCCGTCCTCATCGAGGAACAGGTGGCGGTCGCGATTTTCTTCTGGACGTTTCCGACGGCGGAGCAGATCGCGCGGTTGAAGCGAGCCGGCATCAAGGTCTGGATGCAGGTCGGCCGCGTCGCCGAAGCCGATCAGGCCGTGGCGCTTGGCGCCGATGCGCTCATCGTCCAGGGCGCCGAGGCCGGTGGACACAATCGTGCCGAGGCGTCGACCATGACGCTGTTTCCGCGCATCCGCGGCCGCTTCCCCAACCTGCCCTTGCTTGCCGCGGGCGGCATCGTTGATGGCGTCACCATGGCCGCTGCGCTGGTTCTCGGCGCCGACGCCGTGTGGTGCGGCAGCCGTTTTCTCGCGTCGCAGGAGGCCGAAGCGCATGACGCCTACAAGGCGCACGTGCTGTCCGCCGATGTCGGTGATACAGCCGTCCTTTCCATCTACGGTCCTGAATGGCCTGGTCAGCCCATGCGGGTGATCGTTAACGACGGCGCACGCGCGGCGTTGGGACGGGAAAGCGAAGCCATCGCGGATGCGAAGGACCGGACCATGGGCTCGACCGTCCTCAACGGCCAGAAGATCACGCTGCCTCGCTACAGCGCCATCCTGCCGACCCGCGATTTCGAGGGCGACATCGAGCAGGCCGGCCTGACGGCAGGACAGAGTGTGGGCAACATCAGCGAGATCCTGCCGGCACGCGAGATCATCCGGGGCATGATGGACGAGGCGAAAGCCGCGCTCGATGCCTTGGCGGCCATGAGAAAGGCGGCTTGAGGCACCGGAGAATTTTCGCGGCAAACCGCGAATTTCGCCCGACGCTCGCTCCTTCGTGCGCTCAGTTCGCGGTTTCCAGCGCCGGGCCGGTGCCGATCGCATGAAAGTCCGAAATCGCGCTCCAGACGCTCAGGCCGATGCCCTGCGCCATCTGCGCCGGCTCCACGGCATTGTGCGCAAGGAAGATCATGATCGACTGCGCGACGGGGTCGGCCTGCCACCAGCTGCCAAAGGCGCCCGGCCAGCCCACGGTGCCGATGGCGCCCTTGCATCGGAACGAGTCGGCGCGCGCCGGGTCGAGCACCACGGCAACGCCCAGGCCGAAGCCGTGACCGGCGAAGAGCGGCATGCCCATCAGTCGCCCCGACGCGCGCTGGGCAGCGCTGAGGCGGTTCGTGGTCATCAGCGCCATCGTTTCGGGCTTGAGGATGCGAACGCCGTCGACTGCGCCTCCGCCGAGGAAGAGGCGGGCGAACGCCAGGAAGTCGTCAGCGGTCGACCAGAGGCCCTGGCCGCCGGACTGAAACGCCATGTCATCCGGGCGCTCTGCCATGAACGAGCCGCCTGGGCCGGCCGCCCGCTCCATCAGTTTGCCGGAATTGTCGAAGCCGTACATCTTCGCGCGCCGATGGCGGTCTGCGGCTGGAATCGCGAAGTGCGTGTCCTTCATCCGCAAGGGAGCGAAAAGTCGCCGTCTCATCACCTCGCCGAGCGGCGCGTTTTCCATCCTGGCGAGCAGCAGACCAAGCAGATCGACGGAAGCGCCATAGTGAAAGCCCGCGCCGGGTTGATCGATCAGGGGGAGGGCAGCGAGGTCCGCGATCCAATCGTTGGGCAACACGTCGGTGTCGATGTCGCCGCCGAGCGCATCGGCATAGGCGCGCGCCAACGGGCCTTTGTGGAAGCCGCCATTGGTGAGGCCGGAACGGTGGGTCAGCAGGTCCTCGAACGTGATCGGCCGTTCGGCGGGATCGGTCTCATCCAGCGCCCCATTCGGATCGTGCAAGACCTGCATATCGGCGAACTCGGGCGCCCAGTGGCGGCTGATCGGCTCATCCAGTGCGAAACGGCCTTCGTCGAGCAGGGTCAGGGCCACCACCGATGTGATGGGCTTGGACAACGAGGCGATCCGGAAAATCGTATTCCGCTCGATGGGCAACCCGGCGGCCATGTCTCGCCAGCCGGCGGTCGCGGACTGCACAACGCGTCCGTCGCGCCAGGTGAGCGTCGCGGCGCCGGCAAGCTCTCCGTCGCGAACGAAGGGCTCCAGCATGGCTTTGACGGCGTCAACGGACGGCATGTACGGCTCCGCAGTGGCGAGGAATACGGGTCAGGATCGTAGGCGTATGTGCAGCCGAAGTCCGACATGCGGCGACGGACGATCACGTCGACCGTTTATCGAAGACTTGTATGAAAGTCCTACCTCAATCGGAGTACGGCAGCGGTGTTACGGTTGTAACGCAGCGCTCGTAGCCCGCCATAGCTCGGACAAGATTCTCGCCGAGAGAGGCGGCGGCTGGCATCGTGGGGGACGCGTTCGCCAGCTCGCCTCACGGGCCCTCGGCTTGTCCATTTCAACAGCGGCGCTGAATCCATCATTGATCGAGAGACTGGCAGTGAAAACGTCCCTAGCAGCAACACTCACCCTTCTTGCCTTTACTTCTCTTGTCCACGCGCAGCCGATTCAGAGAATCGTTCCGGCTGGCAAGACAACTATCGTATTTACGTACAGACCCTATCACCGCTGGACTTGCGATGGTGCAACCGGGGTCGTGAAACTGTTCGTCAAACCGCAACACGGTCGCGTCTCTCACCATCTGAGGCCGAGCACGATTCCGACGATGAGTCGTTTTACGCATGGGCCGACGGGATGTCCGCCGAACCCGACGACCGGATTTGCCGTTACCTATACGCCAGATCCAGGCTATCACGGCCCTGACACGTTCAGCTTCGACGTCGACTTTACGGAGAATAGGCGACGCGAAATCGACGTGTTTACGATCTTCGTGGAGTAGCACGTCGGATTGACAGAGCTGCCGCCCTCATCGACGATCAGCACCGAAGACGTGCTTTGACAATTGAGGGGGAGCGATGTCCAGGGCAAGACTTTCACGTCGCGCGTGGCTGGCCTGCCTGGCGGCTGCGCCGTTCGCCCGCGGTAGCCGCGCCCAAGCCGCATGGCCCACGCGTCCGGTGCAGGTGATGGTGCCTTATCCGCCGGCCGGCGGCGCCGACACCACGGCGCGTATTCTCTACGCCAAAGCGGGCGCGATGTTGGGTCAGCAATTCGTCATCGAAAATCGCGGTGGGGCAGGCGGCACCATCGGTGAGGCGGCGGTCGCCAAGGCGGCGCCCGACGGCTACAGCATCCTTCATGACGGCACGGCGTATTCGGTGAACGGCGCGCTTTATTCGAACCTGTCGTTCGATTACGTCAGGGATTTCGATCCGGTCGCCCTGGTGTCGCTGGTGCCGAATATTCTGGTCGTCACGCCATCGGTGCCCGTGAACAATTTTGCCGACGTCATCGCCTATGCCAAGGCCGCGCCCGACGGCATCGACATCGCGTCCTCCGGTAACGGCACCTTGCAGCATCTGTCGCTCGAGATGTTCCGTTTCATGACGGGAGCGAAGGTGAACCACGTGCCGTATCGCGGCGGCGGCCCGGCGCTCAACGATGTCATGGGCGGGCAGGTCAAATTCTTCTTCTCCAACGGATCGTCCGTGGTCGGCCTGATCCAGAGTGGCAAGGTCAAGGCCATCGCCCATACCGGCAAGGGCCGCCTGAAAGGCCTGCCCGACATTCCGCCGGCGTCCGACACGCTGCCCGGTTTCGAGGCCTATGAATGGAATGGCGTGTTCGTCCCGCATGGCACGCCGGGCGAAATCGTCCGCAAGCTCAACGGCATCATCAACGATGCGATCCGCGCTGATGACGTCAAGGCGCGCTTCGAGCAGCTCAACATCGAGACGAGGGCGAACACGCCGGAGGAATTCCGCGCCTTCGTCCAGGATCAGATGGAGCGCTGGGGCAAGGTGGTGAAGGAAGCCAACATCAAGCTGGGTTAGGAGCATCGGCGTGCTGGGGAAGCTTTTCCGACCTTAAGGTTTGAAACAACGGTCCTTTTCTTGCTCACGGGCCGCTATGGCGACGAATGACAGCCAACAAAGCTCAAAAGAAATGTTCCGGCGCGTCCACCTGGCTGTCGGTTCCGTCCAATCCTGTTCGTCTTGTACCCGGTGAGAGCCATATTGGAGATCAGGAATGACCAATTCTCGATATCGCTGGGTGATCGTGGCGGCAGGCGGCGTGCTTGGCTGTGTTGCCATCGGCGGAATGTTTTCGCTGCCGGTCCTGCTGCAACCCATCGCACGCGACACCGGCTGGTCGGTGACCGGCGTGTCCAGCGCCATGACCATCGGCTTTCTCGCCATGGCCCTGACCAGCATGATCTGGGGCAACCTGACCGATCGTTTCGGACCGCTGCCGGTGGTCCTGACCGGTTCGGTCGTGATCGCGGCCAGCCTGGCGCTTGCAAGCCGCGCAACCTCGCTGCTCGCGTTTCAGTTCATTTTCGGTGTGATGGTCGGCGGCGCCACGTCCGCGATCTTCGCGCCGATGATGGCAACCGTCACCGGCTGGTTCGAGACCCAGCGCAGCCTCGCGGTATCGCTGGTCTCCGCCGGCATGGGCGTGGCGCCGATGACGATGTCGCCAATGGTCGCCTGGCTCGTCTCGCATCATGACTGGCGCACCACGATGCTGATCCTGGCCGCGGTGGTGGGCTCAATCATGATCCCGGTGGCGCTATTGGTACGCCGCCCGCCGGCGCTTTCCGCCGCGCCCGCTGCGGCGCCATCAAACAGTGCCGCGTCGCCGGCCGAAATGACGGTGGCCGAGGCGCTGCGTTCGCCGCAATTCCTCACCCTCGTTGCAACCAATTTCTTCTGCTGCGCGACGCATTCGGGCCCGATCATTCACACCGTGAGTTACGCCATCAGTTGCGGCATCCCGCTGGTGGCCGCGGTCACGATCTACAGCTTGGAGGGGTTTGCGGGATTGTTTGGCCGAATCGCTTTCGGCATTGCCGGCGACCGCCTCGGCGCCAAGCGTGTCTTGGTGGCGGGCCTGCTTGCGCAGGCATTCGGTGCGCTCGCTTACGTGTTTGTGCGTGAGCTCGCCGGCTTCTATGCGGTCGCCGCGGTGTTCGGCTTCATCTATGCCGGCACCATGCCGCTGTACTCGGTACTGATCCGCGAGAACTTTCCGCTGCGGATGCTCGGCACCGTGATCGGCGGCACCGCGATGGCCGGCAGCCTCGGCATGGCGACCGGGCCAGTGGCTGGTGGTCTGATCTATGACACCTTTGCGAGCTACGCTTGGCTTTACATCGGATCCTGGGCCGTCGGACTCGGCGCCTTCGCGATCATCCTGACGTTCAGGCCGTTTCCCAAGGCCGACCCCAAGCTTGAGGCTCAGGCCGCGGCGGCGCCGGCATAGGAGGTCCGCCGCGACGACGCTTGCAACGCGGACGGGGTGTGGCAGCATGCCGCCCCCGTCACAAGCCGTCTGCGCAGGATCTCTCGATGTCACGCGTCTCCATCAAAACCAGAAATGACCTGCCGCCGGCCCTGCAGCCGCTGTGGGACAAGATGACGACTTACGGCGCATTCGAGAACCAGGCGGGCGCGATGGCGCACCGGCCGCCGATTTTCAAGCACATGTGGTCTTTGCTGGTCGATCTCGCCGACGAGGCCATGCTGTCGAAGCGGCATCTGGAGCTTGCGCTGGTTACGGTCTCGCTTCTGAACAAGTGCGACTACTGCGTCTCGCACCACGCGCCGAAACTCTCGATCCAGGGTGTGTCGGCCGATGGCGCCGAGCGCCTGCTTGATTACAGGGACCACCCCGAACTCGATGTTGTCGACAAGCTCGTGGTCGAATATTCCATCGCGGTCACCAACAACTGGAACAAGACGCGCGACGAGATTTTCGTACGGCTTCGCGAGCACTTCTCGGAGGCGCAGATCGTCGAGTTGACCTGGCGCATCGCGCTGTGTGGTGCATTCAATCGCTTCAACGACGTCCTGCAGTTTGATATGGAGCAGGACGTTACCCATCGCGAAGCCGCCGAATAACTTCGGCTCTTACACATCTCGCAGGAATTCCAATGGCACTCAGGCGCTGTATCACTGAAATGGGCATGGGCGTTGACGTCCACGGCAAGGACGCAACCAAGGCCGCCAAGCGCGCGGTCTCCGATGCGATCAGGCATTCCAGCCTCAGCTTCGTGCGGCTGTTGGGCAAGACTCCGCACGACATGATCATCGACGTGATGATCGCAGTCCCCAATCCTGACGGCGTCGACACCGCTGAAGTCGCCAAGGAGCTGCCTTACGGCACGGTGAAGGTAACCGCCGTGAAGGGCGGGCTCGAAGTGCCGGCGGAGCAGGGCGGCGATTCCATCCTGATCGCCAATGCCGCCGTGATCGTCAATATCGACCACGCATGAGCGCCTCCCACCTGCTGGACCATCCGATCTGGAGTGCGCTGACGACCACCCAGCGCGCCCTGGCGGAAGGTGACGATCTCGCCCGCCGCTACCCCGTTGCGATCGCACCCTTCGCGGGCATGGCCGACATGTCGACGGAGGGGTTTGCCGCCCTCGGCGCGCTGATGTCGGATCGGGACATCGCCGTGTTGTTCACGCCGGAGCTGGTCGAGGTGCCCCGCGCGTTCAGGATCGTGCTGGCCAAGCCGGGCGAACAGATGATCGGCATGCCCGCGGCGTCGTCGATCCCCGAAACAGAGATCGTGACGCTGGGGCCTGCCGACGTTCCGGCCATGATGGCGCTGACCGAGCTGACAAAGCCCGGCCCGTTCAATGTCCGCACGCACGAACTGGGTACGTTTCTCGGTGTCAAGGTCGACGGCGAGCTGGTCGCGATGGCCGGCGAACGGATGAAGCCGGGCAACTACACGGAGTTGACGGCGATCTGCGTGCATCCGTCACACCGGGGCCGCGGCTATGCACAGGCGTTGATGGCGGCGGTCTCACGCCAGATCGCGGCACGGGGAGAAATCCCCTTCCTCCACGTGTTTTCCGACAACGCGTCCGCCATCGCGCTGTACCGGCGGCAGGGGATGGAGATACGCCGCCGCCTCCATGTGACGGTGTTGCAGAAGCAGCCGTAACGCCTCGACGAGCAGGAACCTCAGGCCGCGCGAATTCGTCCGAGGAAGGCATGGACCTCGCGGCGCATTTCCTCGAAGCGGTCGCGCATGGCGGTTGAGGATTGCTCGACTTGGCGGGCGGCCTGATCGGTGCCGCCGATCGACTTCGCGACCTCGTTGATGGCTTGCGTGATCGCGCGCGTCTGTTCGGCCGTGAGAGCGGTGTTGCGGCTGATCTCGGACGTCGCCGCGTTCTGCTCCTCGACCGCGGCTGCGATCGTGCCGGCGGACTCGTCGAGCCCGTTGATCGAGGTGGAGATGGCGCGCACCGCATCGACGGCCTGGCGCGTCGCATCGCGCACCGCGTCGATGTTCTTGCGGATGTCTTCGGTGGCCTTGGTCGTCTGGCTCGCAAGTGCCTTGACCTCCGAGGCCACCACCGAGAAGCCACGGCCTGCCTCGCCGGCGCGGGCGGCCTCGATGGTTGCGTTCAGCGCAAGCAGATTGGTCTGGCCGGCAATGCTGTTGATGATTTCGATGATCTCGCCGATGGCCTCGACGCTTTCCGACAGGGCCGCGACCCGCTGCTCGGTCTGGGAGGAGGTGTTGCGCGTTTCCCGGGCGATGTCGCGCGTCATGTGGATCTGGCGTCCGATCTCGCCGATCGACGCCGACAGTTCCGCGGCCGACGACGCGACGGTCTGGACGTTCTCGGAGACCGACTGGGCCGCGCCGTCCACGCGATCGGTTCCGGCGACGGAAGCCTCGGTGCTCTTCGACAATTGCGCGACCGTTTGCGAGGTGCGCTCCACCTCGGCGACGAGGGATTCGACAACCGAGCCGACGGCTGCGTCGAATTCGTCGGCGACCCGAATCATTGCGTTGCGCTGATCGATCCTGGCCTGCTCCTCCGCATCCATTTGACGCGCGCGAAGCTCCTCGGTCTCTTTCATCTTGTCGCGGAACTGCACGAAGGCGCGGGCAAGCCGTCCGATCTCCGTCTCGCTGTCGTCGTTGGACGCTTCGGCGTCGAAGCGTCCCGCACTGAGCTCTTCCAGTGCATTCACCGTCCGGTTCAACGGCCGCGTGATGGAACGGCCGAGCATGATCGTGAGCAGCAGGCTGAGTGCGAGACCCGCGATAACCGCGCCGCCGGCCCATGCGGCTCGGCTGATAAAGGCTGCATTGACGTCGTCGATGAACAGGCCGGTGGTCACGATCCAGCCCCAATGCTTGTCGAACGAACTCAGGAACAGCTTTTGCGCGTCGTTCACCGTCGAACCCGGGCGACGGCCCATGAACACGGAGAAGCCTTCAAGCGGCGCCTGCGTGGTCGCCGCGTTCAGATAACCGATATAATTGCTGCTGACATCGAGCTTCGGGTCGAGCATGTTATGACCCAGGTCGTCCTTCCGCGTTGGATGCAGCTTCAGGATGCCGCTGCGCTCGAACACGATGAAGTAGTTCTTGCCGTCGAAATTCATCGCGGTCAGCAGCGCGATTGCGGCTTTCTGAGCTTCGTCGACCGGCATCTTGCCGCTGGCTGCGAGATCGCCATAGCGATTGACCGAATTGATGGCGGCCTCGACCAGCGAGCGCAGCTTGGCCTTGCGGTCTTCGACCATGCCGGAGCGCATGTCGAGCAGCATGACGGTCGTCATGCCGACAAGAACGGTCGAGAACACGGCAACGATCAGAAATAGCTTCTTGCCGATGGTAAGCTTCCGCAACATTTTCGATTCCAATGCCATTCGCTAAAGAATCGCTAACAATATGTTTCCTTACGTTGCGAAACGGTTAAGTGAGCCCTGCGCTGAGGGTGGATCGGAGCCGGCGGGCCCGACACCGTCGCATGAAGTGCGGCGCCGCCGCCGCTTGGGTCCGCCGCCGAAACTCATGATCCCGGGTCATGAAAGAATTGAAAACAGAGGTCACTATCCACGTCCTGGGCGGGCTGTAATTGCGGCTCGCGAGTCAACGGCAGGTGTCTCAAGCGATATCCGACGGGCTTTCCCCACGCGATGCAGGCTGGCGAAGGCATATGATAATCGAGTTACTCAGAAAGCCCACAAGCCGCGTCCGCTCATCCGCATTCGAAACCGGCTGCACACTGAACTCGGCCAATCAGCGGGCTCGCTACGCGCCGCGACAGACGCGCTGGACTGCCTCACGAAAGCCGCCGATAAAGTGATCTGATACGTGTGGCGGCAGAAGCGCGCTTAGATCGTCAAATGAGCCGGTCACTATGTTCGTAAGCTCGTGAGACGAAGCGTGCTGCGCCCAGTATCGGCCCGCTTCCAAACCCCGCTGACGTTCATGCTCCACGTGCATCGGACCGATCCCGCCAAGGATGACCCCGGCGCGCATCACCGCGCCGGGGTCATGCGCTTCCGCCGAAGGTGGCCATTGGGAGGAAGGCGTTAGCGCATATCCAGCAGAGCACAACCGTCGGGGGAGCGTAATTGTCCCTGAGGCCAAGTTGCGTGCAGTGAACACCACCCGGGGACCCCGAACCAGAGCCCGGGTGGCCCGCGCGTTTGCAGGGATAGGGCTTTTCTGCCGACCTCTTATGTCGGTTGAATGGGGAACGAATTTTGGTATCGCGTCGCCGTCATTGGCGCGGGGGTGGTGACGGTTGCTCTCGTGGCTGCGCTGCTGTTCGTGAAGTAGAGCTGGCCGAGGTTGGCTGCCACGGCATGCTGGCAGCCTTGATTCAGATCAAGCCCGGCGCGCCTGCGCCGGCTGCACGCTGCGGTCATGGATCGCGACAAAGTATTCTTGATTATCTCCATTTTTTTCACGTCCCTGGCGGCGGCAGCACTCCTGTTTGTGTTGTTCGCGGACTGACTGTCCGTGCGCGCGAGCGCGCCCGGCCATGTGTTTGCGCGCACTCGCCGCAGTCTAGCGCATTGCGTCTGCGTGAAAGAAAAGCGGACCCATCGCCTGAAGTGGAGCAAACACAAATACGATCAGTAGCAGGGCCGTAGCGCTGTGAGCTGCCAATCTCTGCGGCCGGTCCTTGCTTGATTTCCCCATCTTCGGCCCAGTCGATGAATCTGCCGCGCCTCACGACGGTTCGAACGGGTACTTGGGCCTTATTGAGCCACCAATTTTGACATTTCGTCGCAGTTCCACCCCGGAACCCATTGATCTGGATCGTGGTACCGCATCGTCGAGGTGTACGCCTGATGATGGCCCTCATTGCCACCAATCGCGCGCGGTGTCGCCGCTTTCGCGCCTTAGTTGAAAAAATGGCTGTTGCCATAGGGTTACGGGTCATCAGCAGAGCGAGGCGTAGTCTCTGCGAACGGAATCTTTGGGGATCCGGCGGGTAGTTGGCAACGGGGACAGTTGGGCTTGGAGAAATGTCGATGAAGAAATTCTGGCTTGGCATCGTTGGGTGGGCAGTACTGGGAATGGCCGCGCCGGCTTCGGCTGCAGACATGGCCGTCAAGGCAGCGCCGCTGCCGCCGGCGCCGCTTCCGGTGATCTATAACTGGAGCGGCTTCTACATCGGCGCCAATGGTGGCTGGGGCGACAGCCATAATTGCTTTAATTTCGTAAACGCGGTCGGGACAGTATTCACCGATGGCTGTCGTGATGGTACGGGTGGCGTCATCGGCGGTCAGGTCGGATATCGCTGGCAAGCCAACCAATTCGTGTTTGGATTGGAAGCACAAGGCGATTGGGCAGATCTCAATAGCAGGCGAGTCAGCGCTCTCAATCCGGGCCTCTCAACCCAGGTGAAGACCGACGGCATCGGCCTGTTCACGGGCCAGATCGGTTGGGCGTGGAATACGGCGTTGCTCTATGTCAAAGGCGGCGCGGCTGTCACCGACAATCACTTCAACGTTCTGGATACCGCTACGGGAGTCGGTCTTGTGTCGACGGGTTCGACGCGCTGGGGCGGTACTCTGGGCGTTGGTTTTGAGTATGCCTTTATGCCGAGCTGGTCGTTCGGTATTGAATACGACCATCTCTGGATGGGAAACTCCAACAACTCCTTCACGACAACCGATCCGCGCTTTGCGGGCTTCCTCAATGACCGCATCCGCCAGGATGTGGACATGCTGACGCTACGTCTGAACTATCGTTTTGGGGGATGGGGCGCGCCGGTCAGTGCCCGGTACTGACAGTCTCCCTGACCATGGCGCAACTGGCCCCGGCATCGTCCGGGGCCTTTTGTTACTTGCATGGGGCGACGAGGAATTGAGCACGATCCGAGGTGATAATCATCTGCGTCGACCTGCCGCAGAAATGATCGGTGATGAGGCTGTGCGACAAACCCGAGAGACGTGGGGTCGAGATGTTCAACTAGCTCGTAGCTGTTGATCTACGTCAACGTTATCCATCCTTGGCCGCTCACGCTGGTCCGCTCACCAGTTCGGCGAGCCCGATGAGGAGGGATCATCATGCGGTGCAGGAAACGCCTTTCGATCAAATCAGTGACATTTACGGGATCACGAGACGGCTGCGTAGTGCCGCCGCTCGTCGCCTGCGCAGTTGGCCGAGCGCCCAGTTAACCCATGTTATGGACAGTTGTACAATCAGACGTAGAGCCGGCCCGTCGTCAGATGGTGGGCCGCGCGGTTCGCGTCTCGAATAGGGCACGCGGAAATGGTGCAACCACCGGCGCCTGCCTGGTACGTAACCTTTGAAATCCGCAAACGCGGCCTGCTCTCGAAGAAGGAGCGGAGCCCCCGCGAAACGCGGATGTTCGCCACCGAAGCCGAAGCCAAAATGTTTGCCCGTGTGAAACTGGAAAGCGGGCTTGTCGTCTTCGCTGGCACGGTCAATCCGCACCTCCCGAAACGACTGATCTTGTCCGACGCAGTTGCGGATTGGATCGACGAGCGAACTGAACCTTCGACCGGCGAGGGTCAGGAGAGCTAAAAAAGCGGGCCGACGGAAAAAGATCTTCTCCTCTCCTCGCTTCTCATTGAGTGTTGCCATTTTGTTACGCGGCTTGTCGCGCGCCACATCTACCCTCGGTTTAGCTGCACTGATTTGCTCTGATGGCAGCCAAGGGGATTGGAGAGATCAATGAAGAAACTGGTAATGTCTGCAGCTGTCGCAATCAGCATGGCCACGCCTGCTCTGGCTGCCGATATGGCGGTAAAAGCGCCGCCGCCTGCACCGCTTCCCGTGATCTTCAACTGGAGCGGCTTCTACATCGGAGCCAATGGTGGCTGGGGACAGAGCCACAATTGCTGGGATTTCGTGAATGCGGCCGGGACCGTCTTCGGTGACGGCTGCCGTGACCGCTCCGGAGGTCTGTTGGGTGGCCAGGTCGGCTATCGCTGGCAGATGAATCAGTTCGTGTTCGGATTGGAAGCGCAGGGTGATTGGGCCGATCTGAGCAACAGGCGAGTGAGCCTGCTCAATCCGGGGCTCTCGACCGAGGTGAAAACCGACGCCATCGGCCTGTTCACGGGCCAGATCGGTTGGGCGTGGAATGCGGCGCTGCTTTACGTGAAGGGCGGTGCGGCTGTGACCGACAATCACTTCAATGTCCTGGATACGGCGACTGGCATCGGTCTCGTGACGTCAGGTGCGACGCGCTGGGGCGGCACGGTGGGCGTCGGCTTTGAATATGGCTTCACGCCGAACTGGTCGTTCGGCATTGAATACGACCACCTCTGGATGGGGAACGCCAACAACTCCTTCACGACGACCGATGCGCGCTTTGCGGGCTTCCTGAATGACCGCATCCGCCAGGACGTGGACATGCTGACCTTGCGCATCAACTATCGCTTTGGGGCGTGGGGCGCGCCGGTCACCGCGCGGTACTGATAGTCTCCCTGACTGTGGCACACTTAAGCCCCGGCATCGCCCGGGGCTTTTTGTTTGAGTATGGAGCCAGACCGTTTGTCAGGATGGGATCACCGGCGGATGATAATCGAGCGTGTAGGCCAGCGCCCACAGCAGAAACAGCACGATCGGCAGGTGCAGCAGCAATTGAAGGAATGTGAAGCCAACCACGTCGCGAGCACGCAGGCCGAGAACGCCGAGCAGCGGCAGCATCCAGAACGGATTGATCAGATTGGGCAATGCTTCTGCCGCGTTATATACCTGCACAGCCCAGCCGAGATGCACCTTGAGATCATTGGCCGCCTGCATCACGTAGGGCGCCTCCAACAGCCACTTGCCCCCGCCTGACGGAATGAAGAAGCCCAGGATCGCCGAATAGACGCCGATCACCAGCGGATAGAGATGCTGGGTCGACATGGCGACAAAGGCGTGGGTGATCTGGTCCGACACCGTCACGCCGGCGCTGTTCTTTGCCTGCGTAATGATGGCGGCGATGGCGCCATAGAACGGAAACTGTATCAGCACGCCAGAGGTCGCCGGCACCGCTTTGATGACGGCCGCAAGAAACCGCTTCGGCCGCCAGTGCAGCAACAGGCCGAGCATGATGAAGATGAAGTTGTAGGTGTTGAGGTTTGAGATAGCGATCATCCAGTCCTGGCGGGCGAACTCGTTGATCACCCAGCCGAGAGCGAGCAGCGCGAGTAGCACAGTCAGAACGGGCGAATGCTCGAGCCATTCGCCCGGTTGTTGCGGGGGCGCCACCTCGATGGTCGCCTCACGCTTGACTTCTATCCCCATCGCGTCGGCGGTTACCGCAGTGTTGGGTCCGGGCGCCGACCAGATCGCGACGACGACCGAAACCACGAGAAGCACCGCGGTGATCACGACTGATTGCCACAGAAAGATGGTTTCCGAGAACGGGATTACGCCGCTGATCGACAACAGGTTTTTGGGCAGGCTCGCCGCATTGGCTTGCAGTTGTGCAGCAGAGGACGACAGTCCCATTGCCCAGGTCGCGCCAAGCCCGAGATAGGCGGCGGCCCCTGCGGCGCGGTAATCCATTCGCAGCTCGCGCCGCGCCGCCAGCGCCACCACCAGCAACCCGCCAAGGATCAGGCTGAGTCCCCAGTTGAGGAGCGAGGCCAATATGCTGACAAGAGCGACAAGGCCGACCGCGCCGGTACCGGTTCGTGGCAGGTCGGCAAGCCAGCCGATCAGTCGCTGCGCCGGCGCCGAAGTGGCCACGACGTATCCACCGATCGCCACGAAGGCCATCTGCATGGTGAAGGTGATCAGGCTCCAGAAGCCGTTACCGAAGGCAACGCTGACCGCAACTGGTGAGGCTCCGTTCGCCAGGGCTGCGACGGCGACAACGACCACCGCGATGGCGACAAAAATGAAAGCGTCGGGAAACCAGCGCTCCGCCCACGCGGTGAAGCCGATCGCAATCCGAACCAACGCACCTTCCTGTTTCGCGGAACCACCGGAAGAACCTGCTGCGATCGTCGTCGTCATGGTGAACCCCCCGCCGCCATCAGTATCAAATCGGATTTTCGGTTTGATCCGGATCAAGCAGCCTTGATCTGGATCAAGCCCCGGTCTGACATTTCCCTACGGTGAAGCAAGCGGGCGCGAACGCCCGAAAGGGAGAACTGCCATGAGTGATCTGGTCGTGATTGCATTTCCCACGGAAGCGAAGGCGGAAGAAGTTCGTAAAAAATTGCTGGCGATGCAGAAGGATTATCTGATCGAGCTTGGTGATGCGGTGGTCGCGGTCAAGGACGCGCAAGGCAACATCAAGCTCAACCAGCTCCTCAACACGACGGCGGCGGGAGCCGTCTCCGGCGCATTCTGGGGATCGCTGATCGGCCTGATCTTCCTGATGCCGCTGGCCGGCGCCGCGCTTGGGGCCGCGGGGGGCACGTTGGGCGGCTATCTGACCGACATCGGCATCGACGACAAATGGATGAAACAAACCGCGTCGGCCATTCAACCCGGGACGGCCGCGCTGTTCGTGCTGGTCAGGAAAGTCACCGCCGACAAGGTGCTTGAAGGGCTCAAGGGCGAAGGCGGCACTGTGTTGAAGACATCGCTCGACCACACCAAGGAAGCGGCTCTTCAGGCCGCTCTGGCGGGCGTGCAGGCGGCTGTTCCTTCGGCAGCCGCGTAAGGTCAGGTTTCCGCGGGTCAATGCAAAATCCTCCGCTCGTCGAAGCGAGGAACCAAATCCCGTTGAACGGATCGATTCCACAGCCCCTTGGGATGCCCCCCAATAACAACCCAAGGGGTACCGACCTCGCCGGAGGTTGGGCGGCCCCAGTGCGCTCCACTCGGGGCCGTTTCTGGATCTGCGGATGGTTGGGGCGATCACTCGGGGTCCCCCCACACACACGGTTGCGCGCAGCCAGGGAACACCGCCGGATTCGAGGATGCGTGGAACGAAATCGGCTCATCAGTCCTTCTCCAGTACCCACAGGAGAGGAGGAATGCACATGGCTGACAAGACGTCCGATGCAAAGCGTCTGGCACGCGAACAACAAAGCCGGATGGCCGCCGCGACAGCGATGGGCATGAATGCCTTGAAACCGATCATGCACTTTCAGGTGTCGTTGCTGAGAATGTGGGCCGACGCGATCGAGAGGTTCGCAGACAACTCCCAGAAGGGGTTGGACAAAACCGCCGCCGCCGTTGAGGAACAGTCGGACAGGGAACGCGCCGCCTAGAGGCCGGACCTGAGCCAAATTGCCGCGCGGAACGGTGTCGGATCTCCACTCGCTGCATCGTCCTTGGGACATGCAACCGAACAGGGAGGTTCCCCATGCCGTATGTCGATGGTTTCGTGATTCCCGTACAGAAGCACAAGGTCGAGATTTACAAGGCACATGCGAAGAAGGCGGGCGAGGTCTGGAAGGAACTTGGCGCGCTCGATTTCGTCGAATGTGTCGGTGACGACGTACCGTACGGCGAACTGACCTCGTTTCCGCGCGCCGTGCAGGCAAAGGATGATGAGGTCGTGATCTTTTCCTGGATCGTCTACCGCTCGCGCGCCGAACGCGACGCGATCATGGCGAAGGTGATGGCCGATCCCCGGCTGAAGGGCGACATGCCCTTCGATGGCAAGCGTATGATCTTCGGTGGCTTCGAAATGCTGCTGCAGATGTGAGGCTCGGCTGCCGTCGCAGAACAATGGGGGGCGGCGACGCCTCCCGCTTGACTCACGCATAGCCCCGCGGTTATACGTCGATCTATAACCATTGAGTTATAGATCGGGCATGACAAGCGCTCACGATATGCTCTTCAAAAGTTTGGCCGATCCCACCCGGCGGGCGATCTTCGAGCGGTTGTGCCGCGAGGGAGAGCAGACGGTTGGGGCGCTGACGGCAATGTCCGGGGTGTCGCAACCGGCCGTGTCGAAGCATCTCGGGGTGCTGAAGCAGGCCGGGCTGGTGCGCGACCGTCACGAAGGCCGCCAGACACATTACACCGCGCAGCTTGGCGCGCTCGCCCCGTTGATCGACTGGACCGGACAGATGACG
Organism: uncultured Alphaproteobacteria bacterium; assembly: GCA_963696255.1. Taxonomy (GTDB): domain Bacteria; phylum Pseudomonadota; class Alphaproteobacteria; order Rhizobiales; family Xanthobacteraceae; genus Bradyrhizobium. The sequence goes on along the minus strand of CAVOJN010000006.1, from coordinate 1,462,154 downwards.
GGATTCTGGGAAAAGCGGTTCGATCAGCTCGAAGATCTACTGAAGAGGATGGACCAATGAACACTGCGACCGAGACGCGATCCGCCGTCGTCGAGCGGGAATTTCCTCATCCGCCGGAAAAGCTCTGGCGCGCGCTGACGCAGCCGCATCTGATCGAGGAGTGGCTCATGAAGAACGATTTCAAGCCGGCCGTGGGCCATCGCTTCAATCTGAGCGGAGAATGGGGTGGCGTGCTCGACTGCAAGGTTCTTGCCGTCGAGCCGCACAAGACGCTGTCCTACACCTGGGATTTCAATCACGAGGACGCGGCCTTCAACCTGAAGAGCGTGGTCACCTTCACGCTCACCCCCACAAGCACGGGGACGCACCTGCGCGTCGAGCAGGCGGGCTTCCGGCCGGATCAGAAGCAGGCCTATGGCGGCGCCCACGCGGGCTGGAAGCAGTTCCTCACAAAACTGGAACAGGTGCTGGCGCGGCCGGAGTGAGCACGTCGCGTTGCATGTCATCGTAACTTCGGGGGGAGGTCCCATTGAGCTGGAACACCTGGATCCGACAGATCCACCGCTGGCTGTCCATCGCCTTCACGTTCGCCGTCATCGCCAATCTCGTCGTCATGATGCAGGGGATGCAAGTCTTGTGGGTGGGGCTGCTGGCGCTATTTCCGCTGATCTTGCTATTGCTCACCGGGCTGTATCTGTTTGCGCTGCCATACGCCGCCAAGCGCCGTCTCGGGTGACGGCATCGCGAAAGCGAATCCGAGGGAGAATTCATCAATTGGAGTGCACGCGCCGATGAAGCCAGCCATGAAGAAGACCACGAGCAGTTCGAAGGATGGCAAGGGCGATTCTCCTTCCCGTCTGATTGACGGGAGAATCAAGGAACTCGGCGACTGGCGGGGCGAGACGCTCGCCCGCATCCGCAGCCTCATCAGGCAGGCCGATCCCGACGTGACCGAGGAATGGAAGTGGCGTGGCGTTCCCGTGTGGGAGCACGATGGCATCATCTGCACCGGCGAAACCTACAAGGCCGTCGTGAAGATGACCTTCGCAAAGGGAGCGGCGCTCGACGATCCCTCGGGCCTCTTCAACTCCAGCCTCGAAGGCAACACCAGGCGCGCCATCGACATACGTGAGGGCGACAGGATCGATGAAAAGGCGCTGAAAGCGCTGATCCGCGGAGCCGTCGTGCTGAACGTCTCGGCGCGGGCCGGGAAGAAATCAAGGCGCTGACGAGAACTGCAGAAAAAAGCCCGGGCATGTCGCCATGCCCGGGCTCATCGTTGGTGTCGCGATTGAGGAAAGTCGCAACGCTTCGAAATTGCGATGGCGCTTGCAATAAGGTTGCGCATCATCATCTAAACACGTGTCCGACACGCAATCCGAAAACAGGTCCTCATGTCCGATCTTTCCAATTTCCCCATCACCAAACGCTGGCCCGCGCAACATCCCGACCGGCTGCAGCTCTACTCGCTGCCGACGCCGAACGGCGTCAAGGTCTCGATCATGCTGGAAGAGATCGGCTTGCCTTACGAGGTGCATCTCGTCGATTTCGGCAAGGACGACCAGAAGACGCCCGCATTCCTGTCACTCAATCCGAACGGAAAGATTCCGGCGATCCTCGATCCCGACGGACCCGCAGGCAAGCCGCTGCCGCTGTTCGAGTCGGGGGCGATCCTGCAATATCTCGCCGAGAAAACCGGAAAGCTGCTGCCGTCGGATGCCGCCCGGCGCTGGCAAGCCATCCAGTGGGTGCATTTCCAGATGGGCGGGATCGGGCCGATGTTCGGCCAGGTCGGAATTCTTCAACAAATTCGCCGGCAAGGATTATGAGGACAAGCGTCCGCTGCAGCGCTACGTGAACGAGTCAAGACGGCTGCTCGGCGTGATGGAAGCGCATCTTGTCGGCCGGCAATGGTTCATGGACGACGACTACAGCATCGCCGACATTTCGATGCTCGGCTGGGTGCGCAACATCATCGGTTTTTATGAAGCGCGCGGGCTCGTCGAGTTCGACAGCCTGAAGCACGTTCCGGCCTGGTTCGAGCGGGGGCTGGCGCGGCCTGCCGTGCAGCGCGGGCTCAACATCCCGAAGCGGCCGTAAGACGCGCGTGCCGCCTTCGTCGCTGAAACCGGCTGATCGCGGCTTCGTGCTCTACCTCGCCGTGTTTTTCGCGGCCTGGACCGGCTACGTGCTGTGGATCTATCCGCGCGTGGCCGCATTGGGCGAGGGTAGCTTTGCGCTGGCCGCCTGCGGTATCGCGGTGCGGCTGCTGCTCTGGCTTCTGCCAGTGTTCCTCATGCTGTTCCGCACCGATCGTGTGCCACCGCTGCGCGCGCTCGGGCTTGTCGAATATTGGCGGCGCGGCGTTCTCGCGGGGATCGTGATCGGGGCAATCCTGCTTGCGGCGGCGCTGCTTCGCTTTGGCTGGCCGTCAGCGCCCCATGTCACCTGGGGCAGCCTGCTCGGTCCTTCCTTCAGCGTCGGCTTCTTCGAGGAGATTCCGTTCCGCGGCTTCATCCTGCAGAAGCTTTGGACGCGGATGGGCTTCTGGCTCGCAAATGTGCTGACATCGCTCCTGTTCGTCGCCGTCCATCTGCCCGGCTGGCTTTCACTGCATCTGTTCAACTGGGGGCTCGCCGCCAACATCTTCGTGTTCGGCCTCGCCGCAGGCACGGTGTTTAGATATTCGCGCTCGCTCTGGGCCTGCATCATCGGTCACGACGCCAATGATTTCATTTCCTTCGTGCTGTTCCACGGGCGATAGGGTGCAGCGCGGCAAAAGCTGCGCGGCTGTCCAAACCTGAAGAATTCCGGTTGTCGGTGACGCCAGCCTATCCCATGATGGTCGCCATTCCTTCAGCGGAGCGCGCGCCATGGCAACAGATGCGGTACGTCCCTCCGTCCATCATCGGCAGGCCTGGTATCAGATCCTCTACATCCAGGTCCTGATCGCGATCTTTCTCGGCATCCTGATCGGCTGGCTCAAGCCCGGTCTCGGCAAGGAATTGAAGCCGCTCGGCGACGGCTTCATCGCGCTGATCAAGATGATGATCGCGCCGGTGATCTTCTGCACCGTGGTGCACGGGATCTCCTCGATGGGCGATCTCAAGCGCGTCGGCCGCGTCGGCCTGAAGGCCCTGATCTATTTCGAGGTGGTGTCGACGATTGCACTCGCGGTCGGCCTGCTGGTCGGCGAGATCCTCAAACCCGGAGCTGGCTTCAATATCGACCCGAGCTCGATCGATCCGAAGTCGGTTGCGACCTACGTCACCAAGGCAAAGGAAGAGGGCATCGTTGCGCATCTGATGGCGATCATCCCCGACAGCTATTTCGGGGCGCTTGCCCGCGGCGACCTCCTGCAGGTGCTGCTCGTCTCGATCCTGTCCGGCTTTGCGATCTCTTTCATGGGAAAGGCGGGCGAGCCGATTTCGCGCGCCATCGACCAGGGCGCCAAGATGTTCTTCGGCATCATCCGCATGATCATCCGTGTCGCCCCGCTCGGGGCCTTTGGCGCGATGGCGTTCACTGTCGGCGCCTATGGCGTCGGGTCATTGTTGAATCTTGTCGCGCTGATCGCGACCTTCTACCTCACCAGCATATTGTTCGTGCTGATCGTGCTCGGCGCGATCGCTCGTTTTTCGGGCTTCTCCATCCTGCGTTTCATCGCCTACATCAAGGATGAACTCCTGATCGTGCTGGGCACGTCGTCCTCCGAGACGGTGCTGCCGCAGATGATCCAGAAGATGGAGCATCTGGGCGCTTCGCGGCCGGTGGTCGGCCTCGTCATCCCGACGGGCTACAGCTTCAACCTCGACGGCACCAACATCTACATGACGCTGGCCACGCTGTTTCTGGCGCAGGCGACCAACACCAACCTGACCATCTGGCAGGAGTTGGGGATCCTCGGCATTGCCATCATCACGTCCAAGGGCGCCTCCGGCGTCACCGGCGCCGGCTTCATCACGCTGGCGGCGACGCTCGCCATCGTGCCTGACATCCCGATCCAGTCGATCGCCATCCTTGTCGGCATCGACAAGTTCATGAGCGAATGCCGCGCACTGACCAACCTGGTCGGCAACGGCGTGGCCTGTGTGGTGATCAGCCTGTCCGAGGGCGAACTCGACAAGGTCGCGCTGCACGAAACGCTTGCGAATCCGATCCAGGTCGGCGAGGCGCTCGAACCGGGCGCCGCCTGAACGCGGCGCTTCGGTTCTTTCAGCCGACAGCATGACGGCTGGCATGAGCGCCTGTGTACGGCGCCAGCATGAGCAGCGGGCGCGCCTTGCCGCGCTGGCTTTCCCTGCATCTGTCCGACCGGTCGTTTGCCGCTGACACATTTTCAGCCCCGCGCCAGGCGGGTGCTGGACGACCGGCTCGCTTCAGGCCGGCATCATCGGCCACGACGCCGATCAATTTCCTCTCCTCCATGATTTCTCACAAGCAATTCATTTCTTGCACGCCAAGGGTACACCGAACAGAGGAGGACCCGCGCGCTCCAATCGTCTAGGAGCTTGCAGCGGCGCGATCGACAGCCTGAATCAGGTGCCGGACTGGTTCGAGCGAGATCCGATGCCGCCGGCCGTGCAGCGTGCGCTCGATATCCCGCAACGGCCGCAAGATGTACCTCCGCGACAAAGCCGCGGCGGCTTGACCAGAAAAATTCCGGTTATCGGCGGCGCCGGCCTGTCCCTTGATGGTCGCCATTCCTCAAGTCGCCACGAGTGTTTTCATGACAACAGATGCCGTCACTCCCGCCGCGCCACAGCGGCAGGCGCGTTACCAACTGCTCTATGTCCAGGTCCTGGTCGCGATCCTGCTCGGGGTCCTGATCGGTTGGCTCAAGCCCGATCTCGGCAAGGAGCTGAAGCCGCTTGGCGACGCCTTCATCGTGCTGATCAAGATGATGATCGCACCGATCATCTTCTGCACCGTCGTGCACGGCATCTCCTCGATGGGCGATCTCAAGCGCGTCGGCCGGGTCGGCCTGAAGGCCATGATCTATTTCGAAGTGGTTTCGACACTTGCGCTCGCGATCGGCCTGATCGTCGGCGAGATCCTCAAACCCGGGGCGGGGTTCAACATCGACCCGGCCTCGATCGATCCGAAGGCGGTCGCGACCTACGTCACCAAGGCGAAGGCGGACGGCATCGTGCAGCATCTGATGGCGATCATCCCCGACAATTATCTGGGGGCGCTCGCCCACGGCGACATCCTGCAGGTGCTGCTCGTCTCGATCCTGTCGGGTTTTGCCATCTCGTTCATGGGCAAAGCGGGTGAGCCGATCACCTATGGCATCGACCAGGCGGCCAAGGTGTTCTTCGGCATCATCAGCATGATCGTCCGCGTCGCCCCGATCGGCGCCTTCGGCGCGATGGCGTTCACGATCGGAGCCTACGGCATTGGCTCGCTGTGGAATCTAGTCGCGCTGATCGGGACTTTCTATCTCACCAGCGTGCTGTTTGTGCTGGTCGTGCTGGGCGCGATCGCCCGTTTGTCGGGCTTCTCGATTTTGCGTTTCATTGCCTACATCAAGGATGAACTGCTGATCGTGCTGGGCACCTCGTCGTCCGAGACGGTGCTGCCCCAGATGATCCAGAAGATGGAGCGCCTGGGTGGCTCTCGGCCGGTGGTCGGTCTCGTCATTCCGACCGGCTACAGCTTCAACCTGGACGGCACCAACATCTATCTCACGCTGGCGATATTGTTCCTGGCGCAGGCCACCAACACCCACCTGACCATCTGGCAGGAATTGGGCATCCTCGGCGTCGCCATGATCACCTCCAAGGGAGCCACCGGCGTCACCGGCGCCGGCTTCATCACGCTGGCAGCGACACTCGCCATCGTTCCGGACATTCCGATCCAGTCGGTCGCGATCCTGCTCGGCATCGACAAGTTCATGAGCGAATGCCGCGCGCTGACCAACCTGATCGGCAACGGCGTCGCCTGTGTGGTGATCAGCCAGTCCGAGGGCGAGCTCGACAAGGCGGCGCTGCACGAAGCGATGGGCCGCCCGGCTGAAATTGGTGAGGCGCTGAAGTCAGGCGCGGCATAGGCCGAGCCGGGACTCCGCATCGCCGATGCCCCTGCGCCCCGGCGATGCGTCCCTATATATTCAACTGTTATGTTTGTAACCGTTGAAGACTTTGAACGTTGTCTCGAGGCTGTTCGCGCCGGCGCTGCCGGGCCGCGCGAGGGCGTTTTCGGCCCGGCGTCGGTGAGCTGGCGGGTCAACCGTGAGGCGGCTGTTTTCCTTGGCGCAGGCCGCGCCCTGCTGCTTCAGCTGGCGCACCCCTGGGTCGCTGCGGCGATCGGAGACCAATCGAGGGTTTTCGCCGATCCCGTCGGACGCTTTCACCGGACCTTCAATGTGACGTTCACGATGGCGTTCGGTACGCTGGACCAGGCGCTTGCCATGGCTCGCCGGCTTCACCGCCGCCATGCCGCAATCGAAGGCGTTCTGCCTGCCACCGTGGGGCCGTTCGTGACGGGGTCGACCTATCGCGCCAACGACATGGCGGCGCTGCGCTGGGTTCACGCGACCCTGGTGGAAACGGGGTTGCTGGCCCACGACCTGATATTGCCGTCCCTCGCAGACCAGGATCGCGAGCGCTATTGGTCCGAGCAAAGATTCTCCGCAGGCCTGTTCGGCATCCCGCAGGATTGCCTGGCTGAGGATTGGACGTCGTTCATGTCCTACGTTGAGGATATCTCCGGATCTGACGTGCTGACCGTCAGTCCGGCCGCGCGCGACATCGCAGGCGAGCTGTTTTCCGGACGGGTGACCGGCATCCGGGTGCCGGCCTGGTATCGGGCCTTGACCGCCCAGATGCTGCCGGAGCATTTGCGGATTGGTTTCGGGCTGCCGTTTGGCGATGCCGAGCGTCGGAGCGCCGGCCGCGCACTGATCTGGATGCGGCGGATCTATGGCTCCTTGCCGGACCGGCTGCGCACCGTCGGTCCCTATCAGGAAGCACAGGCGCGGGTGCGGGGCGAGGATCGGCTTGGCTATGGCACGCGGTGGCTCAACCGCCTTTGGATCGGTCGGCCCAGCATGGGACAATGATGTCCGCGAACATGCCAGGGGATCTGCCAAACAGCGCGAGCGGCTTTGACAGGGTGCGTCATTCCCTCAATATTGAAACGAGGAGGGCGTTCCCGGCATGACGATCACCATCTACGGCATCAAGAACTGCGACACCATGAAGAAGGCCCGCACATGGCTCGACGGCCATGGCGTCAAATACACCTTTCACGACTACAAGAGCGAAGGCATCGCAAAAGACAAACTCAAGGCATGGAGCGATGAGCTCGGCTGGGAGACGTTGCTCAATCGCGCCGGCACCACCTTTCGCAAACTGCCCGATGCCGAGAGGGAGGGCCTGAACGAGAGAAAGGCGCTGGCGCTGATGGCCGAGCAGCCCTCGATGATCAAGCGCCCGGTACTCGACCTCGGCAAGAAGCGTCTGGTCGGCTTCAAGCCGGACATCTATGCCAGGGAAATAAAGGCGTAAGTGAAGGCTGGCGGGCCACTAATTGAACTCGATGACGTCGCCGGCTTCGATCCGGCCGGGCGCGCGATGAAAGAGATCGCGGTCGATGACGCTGCGCAGTTTCGGCGTCGGCAAGGTGTCATTGCTCCGCATCAGGTTCCTGATCTCGAAGCCGCCGTCCTCGCTGATGGTCTTGAGGGAAGCGATGATGTGGGTGATGTCGCCGCCATCCGAGAACGGCATCAGCAGGCGCTCGTAATTGACCAGCCGCCCATAGGCGTCGTCGATCGTCGCGATGGTGTAGACCGGAAGCTTGCGGGCGATGCATTCGTAATAGACGGGCATCACATATGGCGCGAGGCGCGGGCCGAGATACTCGTCGAGAAGCTTGCCCTTGCCGGTATGACCGTAAGCATCCGACATCCGCGTCCCGTCGCTCTCGATGGTCAGCCGAGGGGGCGCAGGCGCGGTGTCGACGGTGTAGAAGACGAGGTCGGGCAGTTCATCCTCGATCCGCTCCGGATGATAGTCGGAACGCCGGGGCAGGGCCTGCGTCCGCGAATAGAGGCGCAGCCACGTGTTCAGGAGATCACGCTGCTTGATCGATTTGACGACCGATGGTTTGGCGCTCTCGAACTGCAAGGCAATGATCCCGGTGCTTCAACAGGAGACGATCGGCCGGGAAAGGAAATATTTGATGAAAGCCGGGCTGGGCCGGCCGACAGCGTTAAGGAATACTTTCGGAAGCAGGCTGGCGCACATGGCTTCAGAGAAGGGGTGAAGCCGCCGGGGCAGCCCCTTGGGATGCTTCGACTAAGGACCGATACGTGCACCGCTTGCAGGGTTCGTGCGGCAGCTTTCCGCCTTGCCTAATGCAATGCAATGACATATTCCGGCCGAGGAGGTGGCGGTCCGGGGCGGTCTTGGCCGGTATAGGCCTGCGCTTTGAGACCAAGAAAAGCCGGCGGAGCGGGATACGCCCGGCAGGGGGAAATTTGTTTGGCCAATGAGTTCATTCTCGAAACCCATGGATTGACCAAGGAATTCGCAGGGTTCTTCGCGGTTCGCGATGTAGCGCTCAAGGTCCGCCGTGGCAGTATTCACGCGTTGATCGGCCCGAACGGGGCCGGCAAAACGACGTGCTTCAACCTGCTCACCAAATTCCTGCAGCCCACGGCCGGAACCATTCATTACAAGGGCCAGGACATCACGGCGCTGGCGCCAGCCGATGTCGCGCGTCTCGGCCTTGTCCGCTCATTCCAGATTTCGGCCGTGTTTCCCCACCTCACCGCGCTCGAGAATGTGCGCGTTGCGCTGCAACGGCAGCACGGCTCTTCGTTCGATTTCTGGCGCTCCAAGACAGTATTGAACCGCTTCAATCACCGCGCGTTGGAGCTTCTGAGCGATGTGGGCCTGAGCGAGTTCGCCAACACGCCCGCGGTGGAAATGCCCTATGGCCGCAAGCGCGCGCTCGAGATCGCCACGACGCTCGCGCTCGACCCGGAAATGATGCTGCTGGACGAGCCGATGGCCGGCATGGGCCACGAGGACATCGACAAGATCGCCGCGCTCATCAAGCGTATCTCGGCGAAGTACACCATCCTGATGGTCGAACATAATTTGAGCGTCGTCGCCAATCTCTCCGACATCATCACGGTGCTGACGCGCGGCCAGGTGCTGGCGCAGGGCAATTACGCCGACCTTTCCAAGGACGAGCGCGTCAAGGAAGCCTATCTGGGAGCCGGTCATGCCTGAGGTGAGAACGGCTCAAGCGCCCGCGGCCGCCGCCAGCCAGATGGCAGGCCAATTTGCAGGTCAGGTGCTCGGCGTGCAAAATCTCGAAGCCTGGTATGGCGAGTCCCATATCCTTCACGGCGTCAATTTCAACGTGAACGCCGGCGAGGTCGTGACCCTGCTCGGACGCAACGGAGCCGGCAAGACCACGACGCTGAAGTCGATCATGGGCATCATCGGCAAGCGGACCGGCTCGATCCGCTTCAACGATGCCGAGATCATCCGCACCTCGTCCGACCGGATCGCGCGGATGGGGGTGGCGTTCTGCCCCGAGGAGCGCGGCATTTTCGCAAGCCTCGACGTTCGCGAAAACCTGCTGCTGCCGCCCGCGGTCAAGCAGGGCGGACTGACGCTCGATCAGATCTTCGATCTGTTTCCGAACCTGAAAGAGCGGTTGAAGAGCCAGGGCACGAAACTTTCCGGCGGCGAGCAGCAGATGCTGGCGATCGCGCGCATCCTGCGCACCGGCGCCACCTTCCTGATGCTGGACGAGCCGACCGAGGGACTTGCGCCCGTCATCATCCAGCAGATCGGCGAGACCATCGCGCGACTGAAGAAGCAGGGTTTCACCATCCTGCTGGTCGAGCAGAATTTCCGCTTCGCCTCGACGGTGGCCGACCGCTTCTACATCGTCGAGCACGGCAAGATCATCGACGGTTTCGCCAATTCGGAGCTGCAGTCCAACATGGACAAGCTCCACACCTATCTCGGTGTTTGAGGACGACAGGCCATGCAAGCCCTCTATGCACAGCTTCTGGTCGGACTGATCAACGGTTCGTTCTACGCGCTGCTCAGCCTCGGGCTTGCCGTGATCTTCGGCATGCTCAACATCATCAACTTCGCCCATGGCGCGCTCTACATGATGGGCGCCTTCTGCGCCTATTTCCTGCTCACCCTGACGGGCCTCGGCTATTGGTGGGCGCTGCTGATTGCTCCCATCGTGGTCGGCATCTTCGGCATGATCCTGGAACGGACGCTGCTGAAATGGCTGACCGGCCTCGACCATCTCTATGGCCTTCTGCTCACCTTCGGCATCGCGCTGATCGTGCAGGGTCTGTTCCAGAACTATTTCGGATCGTCCGGTCTGCCTTACGCGATCCCCGACGAGTTGAAAGGCGGCATGAATCTCGGCTTCATGTTCCTGCCGATCTATCGCGGCTGGGTCGTGATCTTCTCGCTGGTGGTGTGCCTTGCGACCTGGTTCCTGATCGAGAAGACCCAGCTTGGCGCCTATCTGCGCGCCGCGACCGAGAACCCGACGCTGGTGCGCGCCTTCGGCATCAACGTCCCGCGCATGATCACGCTGACCTACGGGCTCGGCGTGGGCCTTGCCGCGCTCGCCGGCGTGCTGTCGGCGCCGATCAACCAGGTGCGCCCGCTGATGGGCGCCGACCTCATCATCGTGGTGTTCGCGGTGGTCGTGATCGGCGGCATGGGCTCGATCATGGGATCGATCATCACCGGCTTTGCGCTGGGCGTGATCGAGGGACTGACCAAGTATTTCTACCCCGAGGCTTCCAACACCGTGGTGTTCGTTCTGATGGTGCTGGTACTGCTGGTGAAGCCGGCGGGATTGACGGGAAGGGCGGCCTGACATGTCAGCATTGACCGACGATACCCTGGCTGCAACGCCGCATGCGATGCGTGACGAGATGATCGTGTTTGTCATCATGGCGCTGCTGCTGGCCGCGGTGCCGTTCTCGGGCATCTATCCGTTCTTCGTGATGCAGGCCCTGTGCTTTGCGTTGGTGGCCTGCGCCTTCAACCTCCTGATCGGCTATGGCGGCCTGCTCTCGTTCGGCCACGCGATGTTCTTAGGGACCGCCGGCTATTGCAGCGCTCATGCGCTGAAGGTGTGGGGCCTCGAGCCGGTGCTCGGCATCCTGGTCGGCACGGGAGCGGCTTGCGCCTTGGCCGTCGTGACCGGCTATATCTCGATCCGCCGCCAGGGCATCTATTTCTCGATGATCACGCTGGCGCTGTCGCAGCTGCTTTATTTCCTCTATTTGCAGACGCCGTTCACCCATGGCGAGGACGGCATCCAGGGCATCCCGCAGGGAATGATGCTCGGCTTCATCGACCTGTCGAAGCCGACCATCCTGTACTACGTCGTGCTGATCGGTTTCCTGGCCGGCTTCCTCCTGATCTTCCGCACCATCAACTCGCCGTTCGGCGAAGTGCTGAAATCGATCCGCGAGAACGAGCAGCGCGCGATTTCGCTGGGCTACAAGACCGACCAGTACAAGCTCCTGGCCTTCATCCTGTCCGGCACCATCGCCGGCTTTGCCGGATCGCTGAAAGTCTTCGTCGCGCAGAACGCCTCGCTGACCGACGTGCATTGGAGCATGTCGGGTGAAATCGTGCTGATGACGCTGGTTGGCGGTCTCGGAACGGTATTCGGCCCGGTCGTCGGCGCCTTCGTGATCATCGCCATGCAGCAATATCTCGCGGGCTTCGGCCAATGGGTCACGGTGATCCAGGGCGCAATTTTCGTGTCCTGCGTCCTCCTGTTCCGCCGCGGCCTGGTCGGCGAGATCGCCCATCTTCTCAAGCGTTCGCTGTAAAGGGCCGGTTTTTCACGGGTTTACCGCTGACAAAGCGGTGGATGACCGGGATTTGACCATCCCGGTCGCGGGCCTTTGCATCCAATTCCGTCTATGACAGTTTTGCGACAGGCCGCCAAATGTGGCCGTTCAGAACGGTGGACGCTCTATGTTCCGGTGGTTTCGTGCCTTTCTCCCGCGGGAGGAACGGTTTTTCGATCTGTTTGCCCGGCATTCGGCTGTGGTCGGCCAGGGCGCCCGGGCCTTGCAGGACATGTTGCGGGGCGGGGACGAGACGCCGGTCTACTGCCAGCGCGTCAACCAGTTCGAGAACGACGCCGACGGCATCACCCGCGAGGTGCTGACCGCCGTGAGGCGGACCTTCATCACCCCGTTCGACCGCGGCGACATCAAGAACCTGATTACCGCGATGGACGACGCGATCGATCAGATGCAGCAAACGGCGAAGGCGGTCCTCCTGTTCGAGGTCCGCAGCTTCGAACCGTTGATGCGGGAAATCGGTACCCTGCTGGTGGAATGCTCCGACCTCGTCGCTCGCGTGCTGCCGCTGATGCAGTCGATCGGCAGCAACGTCACAACCATCACGGCGATCACGGAGGAACTGACCAAGCTCGAGGGGCGGGTCGATGATCTCCACGATATCGGCCTGCGTGAGCTCTTTCTCAAGCACCGTGACGCCAACGCGATGGACTTCATCGTCGGCGCCGAGATCTACGACCATCTTGAAAAGGTCGCCGATCGTTTCGACGACGTCGCCAACGAGATCAACTCGATCATGATCGAGCAGGTCTAGCGCATGATCCGGATCGGACCGGCCGCGTTAGCGAAAAGTGTGAAGCCTATGCGCCAACTAATCGACGTTTGAGGGCGGGCCGTGGAAATCACGCTTCCGGTGTTGACGGGCCTGATCGCGGTCGCGCTGGCGTTCGACTTTCTCAACGGGCTCCATGACGCCGCCAACTCGATCGCCACCATCGTCTCGACGCGGGTGCTGCGCCCGCAATATGCGGTGTTCTGGGCGGCCTTCTTCAATTTCGTGGCCTTCCTGGTGTTCGGTCTCAACGTCGCCCACACCATCGGCACGGGGATCATCGAGCCGTCTGTGGTCGACAACCAGGTCATCTTCGCCGCCCTGATCGGAGCGATCGTCTGGAATCTCGTCACCTGGGCGCTCGGCATTCCCTCGTCGAGTTCGCATGCGCTGATTGGTGGGCTTGTCGGCGGCGGGGTGGCGAAAGCCGGCATTTCGGCCGCGGTCTGGAGCGGCTTGTCGAAGACGCTGGCGGCCATCGTGCTGTCGCCGCTGGTCGGTTTCCTGCTCGCCATGGTCCTGGTGGCGCTGGTGTCGTGGATCTCCGTGCGCTCCACGCCGTTCACCGTCGATCGCGCATTTCGCATCCTGCAATTCGTTTCGGCTTCGCTCTATTCGCTCGGCCATGGCGGCAACGACGCGCAGAAGACCATGGGCATCATCGCGGTGCTGCTGTACTCGCAGGGGCACCTCGGGACCGAGTTTTACGTGCCGTTCTGGGTGGTGCTGTCGTGCCAGGCCTCGATGGCGATGGGCACGCTGATGGGCGGCTGGCGGATCGTGCGGACCATGGGGTTGCGGCTGACCAAGCTGACCCCGATGCAGGGCTTTTGCGCCGAGACGGGAGGAGCCATCACGCTGTTCCTGGCGACCGGGCTCGGAGTTCCCGTCTCGACCACGCACACCATCACCGGCGCCATCGTCGGTGTCGGCGCGGCACGGCGGGCCACCGCGGTACGCTGGAACATCGCCGGCAGCATCGTCTATGCCTGGGTGATCACGATCCCGGCGTCGGCGGTCGTGGCTGCCGCCACCTACTGGCTGGTGTCGCTGCTGCGGTAAAAAATGTGGCCGGAATCACGGTGATTTGGCTGGGCGTTCCTATATGGAGGGCGCCCCACCGGCCTTGAAATCAGGCCCTATCCCTGCCAAACGCTGCCTCCAATGACCGATCTCGCCGTCACCGCCGATTCGCCGTCCCGTTCGCCGCTGTCCCAGGAAGTGGCGCGGCGGCGCACGTTTGCGATCATCTCCCATCCCGACGCCGGCAAGACCACGCTGACCGAAAAGCTCCTGCTGTTCGGCGGCGCGATCAATCTTGCAGGGCAGGTGAAGGCCAAGGGTGAGCGGCGCAATACCCGATCGGACTGGATGAAGATCGAGCGCGAGCGCGGCATCTCGGTCGTCACATCGGTGATGACCTTCGAGTTCGAGGGGCTGGTGTTCAACCTCCTGGACACGCCGGGCCACGAGGACTTTTCCGAAGACACCTATCGCACGCTGACGGCGGTCGACTCCGCCGTGATGGTGATCGACGCGGCAAAGGGCATCGAGGCGCGCACCCGCAAGCTGTTCGAGGTCTGCCGTCTCCGCGACATTCCCATCATCACCTTCATCAACAAGATGGACCGCGAGAGCCGCGACACGTTCGACCTGCTGGACGAGATCGAGAAGACGCTGGCGCTCGACACCACCCCGATGACCTGGCCGGTCGGACGCGGTCGCGATTTCATGGGCACCTATGACGTCGTCAACGGCGGCGTGCGGCTGCTCGAGGGCGGCGGCGCCAAGACCGGGCAGGCGGAGCAGATCGACATCGCCGATCTCGCCGGCCGCAACGCCAATCTCGACGTCGCCGCGGTCAAGGACGAGCTCGAGCTGGTGCGCGAGGCCTGCAAGCCGTTCGAACTCGAGGCGTTCCGCGAGGGCCACCTGACGCCGGTCTATTTCGGCAGCGCGCTGCGCAATTTCGGCGTCGGCGATCTGCTCGAAGGCCTCGGCAAGTTCGCACCCGCGCCGCGCGCCCAGGACTCCGACCTGCGCAAGGTCGAGGCCGCCGAGCCTCGCATGAGCGCCTTCGTGTTCAAGATCCAGGCCAACATGGATCCGAACCATCGCGATCGCATTGCGTTCGCGCGCCTGTGCTCGGGCAAGCTCAGCCGCGGCATGAAGGCGAAGCTGGTGCGCACCGGCAAGAGCATGCCGCTGGCAAGCCCGCAATTCTTCTTCGCCCAGGACCGCTCGGTGGCGGACGAGGCCTATGCCGGCGATGTCGTCGGCATTCCCAACCACGGCTCCTTACGGATCGGCGACACCCTGACCGAGGGGGAAGAACTCACCTTTGTCGGCGTGCCGAGCTTCGCGCCGGAAATCGTGCGCCGCGTCCGCCTGACGGATGCGATGAAGGCGAAGAAGCTCAAGGAAGCCCTGCAACAGATGTCGGAGGAGGGCGTCGTGCAGGTGTTCCGCCCGCGCGATGGCGCCCCGGCATTGGTCGGTGTGGTCGGGCCGTTGCAGCTCGACGTGCTCAAGGCGCGGCTCGACGCCGAATATTCGCTGCCGGTCGAGTTCGAGGTCAGCGAATTTTCGCTGGCGCGCTGGGTTTCCTCCGAGGACAGGAAGAAGCTCGACGCTTTCGTTGCCGCCAATGGCAGCGGCATCGCCGACGACGTCGACGGCGACCCCGTGTTCATGGCCAAAAACGAGTTCTATCTCGGCTATACCCAGGAGCGCGCCGAGGGGATCGTCTTCTCCAACGTCAAGGACGTGAAGAAGCGCGCGTAATCCGGCGGCAAGTCCGGTTTGTCCGGGCCGGATCCCGGCCTAATATCGGCGGGTGAGAATCAAATCGCACATTGCACGACATGATCCAGGGCGCGTCGCCTTTCGCGCAGCCGGGCTCGGCTTGAGATCGGTCCATGGACAGCCCTGAACGCGCCACGACCACCGTGTCCGGCCGCGATGTCGCGGGCGAGATCGCCGCGCTGTTTGATGCGGCTCGCAGCCATATGGCAAGCGCTCGCTATCTCGAGGCCCAGCTGTGCTGCGAACAGGCGCTGGCTCTCGACAGCCGGCATGCCGACACGCTGCATCTGATGGGGCTTCTGTGTCTGCACCTCGGCCATCTTGATCACGCCGTGGCCTGGCTCGCCCGCGCCATCAGCGAGGCCCCGAAGACCCTCTATCTCACCACGCTTGGCACCGCGCTGCTGCATCAGGGGCGAGGCGAAGAGGCGCTCGCGACGTTCGATCGCGCCACCGTCCTCAACCCGCAGGATGCCGATCTTTGGTACGTTCGCGGCCGCGCGTGCAATGCGCTGCAACGTCCCGCCGATGCGATCCTGAGCTTTCAGCAGGCGCTCAGGCTCAACCCGCGCCATTTTGAGGCGGCGAGTTAGACCGCACAGATTTTCGCGCAGACCGATCGTCCCGAGGAAGCTCTGCCTTACTTCGATCTGTGCGATGGGCTGCAACCCAATCGTTTCCAGACCTTTCACATGCGGGCGGAGACCCTGCAAAAGCTCGGACGGTTCGAGGAGGCTCTGGCGGCCAGACGGCGCGCGCATTTTCTCGATCCTGCCAACGCCGATGGCTGCGTCGGTCTGGGTAATTCTCTCATGGCGCTTGGCCGCTATGAGGAGGCGCTGCCCTGGTTCGATTACGCCGTCGCGCGGCGCAAGGACCTGGCTTACGGCTTCAGAAGCAAGGCCATCGCGCTTGAGCGGCTCGGTCGCCTTGACGAGGCGATGACGGCCTATCGTCAGGCAACGCTTGCCGATCCTGATGAGGCCGAGTTTGCCTGGAGCCTGGCGCTGCTTCAACTGCTGGCAGGCGACTTCGCGGCGGGTTGGGCCGGGCGTGAGGCGGCGCGCTGGCGGATTCCGACTCTCGCGGCCGGCTATCCCAAATTGTCCAAACCGCTCTGGCGAGGGCAAGAGGCGATCGAAGGCAGGACGATCCTGCTCTGTCCGGATGAAGGCCTCGGCGACACCATTCAGTTTGCACGCTATGTCCCGATGCTGGCAGCGCGCGGGGCGCGAGTCATCTTGGGCGTGCAGGACGAATTGTTCCCGCTGCTGTCGAACCTTGCCGGCGTGTCGCAGTGCATTCCGAGATCCGGGGGCACGGTGCCGGCCTACGATCTTCATTGCCCGATCACGAGCCTGCCGTGGATATTCGAGACCCGGCTCGACTCGATCCCGGCTGAAACGCCGTATCTGCCGCCTCCCGCGGCCGATCGGATCGCGGCATGGGAGCAGCGTCTGGGCGCGCGCAATCGGATGCGGGTTGGTCTGGTCTGGTCCGGCAATGCCAGACACAACAATGATCGCAACCGTTCGATTCCGCTTCGCCTGCTGGCGCGGATCCTCGATGCCGACGCGACCTTTGTCAGCTTGCAGAAGGACGTCAGGACGGAGGATCTATCGGTCTTGCACGAGCGGAGCGATGTCGTCGATCTGACCGCTCAGCTGTCCGACTTCGCCGAGACGGCGGCACTGGTGTCCTGTCTCGACCTCGTGATCACGGTCGATACCAGCGTGGCGCATCTCTCGGGCGCACTGGGACGTCCGACCTGGATCCTGCTGCCTTACGCGCCCGACTATCGCTGGCTGCTCCATCGCGAGGACAGCCCGTGGTACCCGAGCGTGCGCCTGTTCAGGCAGGATGCGAGCCGCGACACCGCCTGTGTCGTCGATCGGCTGCGCCACGAACTCGAGTTGCAAATCAATGCGGGTCGATGAAGGCCTCGTGAACGCGCGGATGTGAACGAAAGCGGGCTTGATGCGTCCAGCGGTCGCTATCATTCTCCGAGGAGGATTATCGGGTCTTATCTCATGTCGCGACGCATCGTCCTGCTTTCCGGATTTCTCCTGCTCGCCATTGCCTCGGCAAGTCATGCCGACCCGCGCCGGCGGCACCAGATCAATCCGATTCCGTTCTCGCACGAACCGTGCAGCGTGCTCGACGGACGGCCTTGCACGCCGTACTTTTGCAGCGTGTTCAACCATGGGCCGTGCATTCCCGAGATCGACTATCCCTATGGCGAGAACCTGCAGCTCACGATCAAGACCGTGCCGGCGAAGGAGGATGAGGACAAATACAGGAAGCCAGACCACGATCTCGATACGATCGGAGATCTCTTTGCCGCGCTGCGCGCCTGCTGGTCGCCGCCGTCCACGGACCAGGCGCGTGAGGGGATGCAGATGTCGGTGCGCTTCAGCTTCAAGCGCTCCGGTGACATGGTCGGCCCGCCGCGCACGACCTTTGCCACGGCAGGCGTGCCGGCCGATATTCGCGCGACCTACAGAAAGGCGATCGACGCCTCGCTTGATGCCTGCCTTCCCCTGAAATTCAGCGAGGGCCTCGGCGGCGCGCTCGCCGGCCGCCCCATCGCGATCCGCTATGTCGACAATCGCGAGCTGACCAAGGCGGAGGATGGGAAGTAATCGTCAGGCCCATGATTCGTCATTGCCGGGCTTGACCCGGCAATCCATCTTTTCAAAATGCCCTTGCTGGCCGCGACGCGGCGATGGATACGCGGGTCAGGCCCGCGTATGACGAGTGAGAATGTGGCAGCGCAGCGGAGGTCGTCGTGGGACTGGCAGTGATGATTCTGGGCCTGGTGCTGTTTCTCGGCGCCCATACCTTCACGACCCAGCGCCAGGTGCGCGCGCGGGCGATCGCGGCGACGGGCGAGGGCACCTACAAGATCGTCTACACGCTGGTGTCGCTGGCCGGACTGGCGTTGATCGTCTGGGGCTTTGCGCATTACCGCGCGACCGACTGGATCCAGGTCTGGACACCGCCGAAGGCGCTGAAGCATCTCAACGCTCTCCTGATGCTGCCGGCCGTGATCCTGGTCGCCGCGGCCTATATCCGCGGCCGCATCTATGCCACGCTGAAACATCCGATGCTGGCCGGCGTCAAGCTGTGGGCTTTCGGCCATTTGCTCGCCAATGGCGATCTCGGCGGCATCATCCTGTTCGGATCGTTCCTCGCATGGGCGGTGTTCGACCGCATCTCGCTGAAACGGCGCACGGATGCCGGCGGCCCGCCGATCCCGGTCGGCGGTATCGGCAACGATCTGATCGCGGTGGCGGTCGGCGTGGCCGCCTATCTGGCGCTCGCCTTTGCCTTCCATCCGGTGGTCATCGGCGTCCCTGTCATGGGAAGCTAGGAAGAACGTGGAAATCGCATAATGGACTGGTCAAACGTCGCCATACCGCCCATGCGGCTTGAGGCACGCTTCGGCGATCGGGTGGTGCCGGCCTTTTGCGAGCGGCCGAAAAACATCTGGGAGATGGTCGAGCAGGCGGCAGCGCGCAATGGCGACGGTGAGGCGCTGGTGTGCGGCGAGAAGCGCCTGTCCTGGTGCGAGGCGATCACGCGAGCGCAACGGATCGCCGCCGGATTCGGCAGGCTCGGCCTCAAGCGCGGCGACCGTGTCGCGATCCTGCTCGGCAATCGCATCGAGTTTCCGCTGATCCTGTTCGCCGCAGCGCAGGCGGGACTCGTGACCGTCCTGCTCGGCACGCGCCAGCAAAAGCCCGAGATCGCCTATGTGCTGAGCGATTGCGGCGCAAAGCTTCTGATCCATGAGGCCTCGCTCGCGCAGCGCGTGCCTGACGCCAGCGATGTGCCCGACCTCGCGCACAGGATCGTTCTCGACGACGATGCAGGTCTGTCGACCTTCGCGCGTCTTGCCGATTATCAGCCGCTTCTCGAAGCGGCCGAGGTCGGTGAAGAGGATATTGCGATGATCCTCTACACGTCAGGCACGACCGGGCGGCCGAAGGGCGCCATGCTCGCTCACTGCAACATCATCCATTCCTCGATGATCTTCGCCTCCTGCATGGGATTGACGGCGAAGGACCGCTCGATTGCGGCGGTGCCGCTCGCGCATGTCACCGGCGCTGTCGCCAACATCACCACCATGGCCGCCTGCGCAGGCACGCTGATCATCGCCGCCGAATTCAAAGCGGCCGACTATCTGAAGCTGGCGGCGCGCGAGCGCGTCACCTACACGGTGCTGGTGCCGGCGATGTACAATCTCTGCCTGCTGCAGCCGGATTTCGAGTCCTACGATCTGTCCTCCTGGCGCATCGGCGGCTTCGGCGGCGCGCCGATGCCGATTGCGACCATCGAGCGCCTGGCGACCAAGCTGCCCGGCCTGAAGCTGATGAATTGCTATGGCGCCACGGAGACTACCTCGCCCTCGACCGTCATGCCGGGAGAACTGACGGCCGCCTATATCGACAGTGTCGGTCTGCCCTGTCCCGGGGCAACCATCATTGCAGTGGACGGAGAGGGGCGGGAACAGCCGCCCGGCGAGATCGGCGAACTCTGGATCCGCAGCGCGTCGGTCATCAGGGGTTACTGGAACAATCCGAAAGCGACCGCCGAAAGCTTCACCGGCGGCTTCTGGCATTCGGGCGATCTCGGTTCGGTCGATGCCGGCAATTTCGTGCGTGTGTTCGACCGTCAGAAGGACATGATCAATCGCGGCGGCCTGAAGATCTATTCCGCCGAGGTAGAGTTTGTTCTCGCGGGGCACACCGGCGTCGTCGAGAGCGCGATCATTGCGAAGCCATGCCCGGTGCTGGGCGAGCGGGTGCATGCAGTGGTGGTCACGCGCGACGGCGTCACAGCCGAAACGCTGCGCGCCTGGTGCGCCGAACGGCTGTCCGACTACAAGGTCCCGGAGACCATGCTGGTGACCCGGGACCCCTTGCCGCGCAACGCCAATGGCAAGGTGCTGAAGCGGCAATTGCGGGAGACGCTGGGGGCGGGCTAAGGCGCGGGCGCCTTTGTGCGGCTCACGCCTTAACGCCCTGACATTTCACGGGAACATTCCCCTGTTAACACTTTGATCCTGCTGGCTTTGCCTTGCCAGCGCCATATCGTTAGGCTAACGCGGCGCGGAAGGCAGGCGTGAGCAGGGGCTGCGCCGGGCGCTTGTCGTTGTCGCGCGCCGGGATGGGATACCTATAAGTGTCTGAATTATTTGACGAAGTAGACGAGGAGGTCCGTCGCGAGCAGCTCAAAAAGCTGTGGGACAAGTACTCGATCTACATCATCGCGGCCGCAATCCTGGTCATCGCCGCAGTCGGCGGGTGGCGCGGCTACCAATATCTCGAGGCCAAGAAGGCCGCCGAAGCCAGCGCGACGTTCAACCGCGCGGTCGAGCTGTCCGAGCAGGGCAAGCACGAGGAAGCAGAGAAGGCCTTTGCCGACCTCGCCGCGACGGCGCCGTTCGGCTATCGCCTGCTGTCGCGGTTCCGCCAGGCCGGCGAACTCGCGCCGCGTGATCCGAAGGCCGCCGCGAAAATGTTCGACGACCTCGCAGCCGATTCCTCGATCGGGCCGCTGCAACAGGAGCTGGCGCGGATCCGCGCTGCCGGCCTTCTGGTCGACAGCGCAACCTATGGCGACATGAAGCAACGCCTTGAACCGGACACCGGTCCGTCGGCAACCTTCCGTCACACCGCGCGCGAACTTCTCGCGCTGTCCGCCTTGCGCGTCAACGATATGACCGCGGCGCGGCAGTGGCTCGACCAGATGTCGGCCGATGCCGAGACGCCGCCCGGCATTCGTTCGCGTGCAGAAGCGCTGCAAGCCTTGTTGCCACCGGTCGCGAAGAGCTGACCGGCGAGCATGCTGATTTGACCGAGAGACGACCATGCGCCGCCCGCACCGTCTGATCGCAGCCGCCGTCCTGATCGCGTTCTCGGGCGCGCTGGCAGGCTGCTCGAGCTTCGATCCGACCGACATGCTCGACTGGCTCGACACCAAGAAGAAGCTACCGGGCCAGCGCCAGCCGGTCTTCCCCGAGGGTGTGCCGGGCCTCGAGCAGGGTGTTCCGAAGGATTTGTACAAGAGCAATGTCGAGCGGCAGCAGCAGCTCGAACAGCAAAATGCCGCTGCGGCGGCTGCGCCGCCTCAGGCGGAGGAGCCGCCTGCTGCCGCCAAGGGCAAGAAGGGCAGCAAGGCCAAGCAGCAGGCCGCGGCACCCGCCGAGCAGCCCGCTGCTGAAGCGGACGGCGAGGCTGCAACCGCCGGCCAGGAGGACGCGGCGCCTCCGCCGCCCAAGCCCAAGAAGATTGTCCGCAAGCGCACCACGGCTCCGCCGCCGGACCAGCCGGCGCAGACAGCTCCCCAGGGCGCGCAATCGGCGCAGCAATCGCAGCAGGGCTTCCCGGCGCCGCTACCGGGCGGATCCTTCACCCGCTAGTTTCCGCGTTCCCATTCATTGACATGCGTTGATAAAACAGCGCACGGATCATCCATGCCCTTCACGATCGCCATCATCGGCCGGCCCAATGTCGGGAAATCGACGCTGTTCAACCGTCTGGTGGGGCAGAAGCTTGCGCTTGTCGACGACGAGCCCGGCGTCACGCGCGACCGCAGGGAGGGCGAGGCGAAGCTCGGCGATCTCGTTTTCACCGTGATCGATACCGCGGGCCTCGATGAGGGGGCGAAAGGCTCGCTCACCGCGCGGATGCAGGAGCAGACCGAAACCGCAATCAAGCTCGCGGATGCCCTGATGTTCGTGGTCGACGCCCGCGCAGGGCTCACGCCGACCGATCGCGCCTTCGCCGATGTCGCCCGCCGCGCCGACAAGCCGGTGCTGCTGCTCGCCAACAAGAGCGAGGGCAAGCATGGCGATGCCGGCGCGATGGAGGCCTATGCGCTGGGCCTTGGCGAGCCCATCCAGATTTCCGCCGAGCATGGCGAGGGGCTTGGCGAACTCTATGATGCGCTGCGCGCCCTGATGCCGGAGCCGCCGGAGGAAGAGGAGTCCGACGAGACGGACGAAGAGGATGATGGCGCGATACGTCCCATTCGCGTTGCCATCGTCGGGCGGCCCAACGCCGGCAAATCCACGCTGATCAATCATCTCATCGGCGAGGAGCGGCTCCTGACCAGCCCCGAAGCCGGCACCACGCGCGATTCGATCGCCGTGGAAATCAACTGGAAGGGCCGGGCCTTTCGCGTATTCGATACCGCGGGGCTGCGGCGCCGCTCGCGGATCGAGGAAAAGCTGGAGAAGCTCTCGGTCGCGGACGCGCTGCGCGCGGTGCGTTTCGCCGAAGTCGTGGTCATGATGATGGACGCGCAGAACCGCTTTGAGGAGCAGGATCTGCGCATCACCGACCTGATCGAGCGCGAGGGCCGCGCCCTTGTCCTCGCCGTCAACAAGTGGGATTTGGTGGAGGGCAAGCCGGGCCAGATCTCCGCGCTCCGCCGCGATGCCGACCATTGGCTGCCGCAGGTGACGGGCGTGCCTGTCGTGGCCGTCTCCGGCCTGATGGGCGAGGGCATCGACCGCCTGATGCAGGCCATCGTCGATGCCTATGCGGTCTGGAACAAGCGGGTGCCGACGTCCGCGCTCAATCGCTGGTTCGAGCAGGCGATCTCGGCCAATCCGCCACCGGCCGTATCGGGGCGGCGGCTGAAGCTGAACTACATCACACAGACCAAGGCGCGTCCGCCGAGCTTCGTGCTGTTCTGCTCGCGCGCCGATGCCATCCCGCAATCCTATTTGCGCTACCTCACCCATTCGCTGCGCGAAGCCTTCGACCTCCCGGGCACGCCGGTGCGGATTACGCTCCGCGAAAAGCAAAACCCGTTCGCGCACAAGAGAAAGCGGCCGTCGTGAGCGAGCCTGCCGCCATCGAAGCGAAGCCGCCCCGAGCGGCCGCTTTTGCCTTCATCTTCGTCACCATCCTGCTCGACATGCTGGCGCTCGGCGTCGTCATTCCGGTGTTGCCGAAGCTGATCGAAAGCTTCGTCGAGAACGACACGGCCAGCGCCGCCCGCATTTTCGGGGTGTTCGGCACCGCGTGGGCGCTGATGCAGTTCCTGTTCTCGCCGGTGGTGGGCAGCCTGTCGGATCGCTTCGGACGCAGGCCCGTCGTGTTGCTCTCGAACTTCGGGCTCGCCGCAGATTACGTCCTGATGGCGCTCGCGCCTTCGCTCGCGTGGCTGTTCGTCGGGCGCGTGATCTCGGGGATCACCTCGGCCAGCATCTCGACTTCCTTTGCCTATATCGCCGACACGGCACCGCCGGACAAGCGCGCCGCCTATTTCGGCAAAGTCGGTGTCGCCTTTGGGGCGGGCTTTGTGCTCGGCCCCGCGCTGGGCGGTCTGCTCGGCGATCTATCGCCGCGCCTGCCGTTCTGGTTTGCGGCGGGATTGAGCCTCGCCAACGGGCTCTATGGCCTGTTCATCCTGCCCGAGTTGCTGCCGAAAGAGCGCCGCTCGCCGTTCAGGTGGAAAACTGCCAATCCCATCGGCATGCTGCCGCTGCTCCGTTCCAGCCGAATTCTTGCCGGATTGCAGGCCAGCAATTTTTTCTCGCAGCTCGCTCACGTCGTGTTGCCGTCGACCGCCGTGCTCTATGCGACCTACCGCTTCGGCTGGGACGTGAAGACGGTCGGCCTGATGCTCGCGATCGTCGGCATCTGCTCGATGGCGGTGCAGGGCGCGGCCATTGGCCCGGTCGTCAAACGGCTGGGCGAGCGCAACGCGCTGTTGTACGGGCTCGTGTTCGGCATCGTCGGCTTTTTCATCTACGGCGTGGCCCCGACAGGCATCCTGTTCTGCCTCGGCATTCCCGTGACGGCGCTATGGGGCGTGGCGGGTGCGGCGGGCCAGGCGCTGATGACGCGAGAGGTGGCGAGCGATCAGCAGGGCCAGTTGCAGGGCGCGACCGCGAGTGTGCAGAGCGTCTCGCAGTTG
Organism: uncultured Alphaproteobacteria bacterium; assembly: GCA_963696255.1. Taxonomy (GTDB): domain Bacteria; phylum Pseudomonadota; class Alphaproteobacteria; order Rhizobiales; family Xanthobacteraceae; genus Bradyrhizobium. The sequence continues at coordinate 1,437,753 of CAVOJN010000006.1, read as the reverse complement.
GTTGGGCCGTTGATATTCACGCTGACTTTTGCGTTCTTCATCGGCGACAACGCGCCGGTCAAGCTGCCGGGCGCGCCGTTCCTGCTCGCTTCGGTGCTGGTGGCACTGGCGCTCGTGATTGCGGCGCGGACGTTGGGACGGAAATAGTCGGTCAAGTCATTCCGGGATGGTGCGTCAGCACCAGACCCGGAATCTCGAGATCCCGGATATGGTGCTGACGCACCATTCCGGGATGACGGCCCATGGCCGTCACTTCTTGACCAGCGGGCACTCGCTGGCTTCGAGCGGCTTGGCCGCGTCTTCCGGCGCGATCGTGGCGATCAGCTTGTAATAGTCCCAGGGGCCTTTCGACTCCTCAGGCTTCTTCACCTCGAACAGATAGGCCGGAATCAGGCGGCGGCCGTCGGCGCGGAGCGGGCCGTTGCCAAACAGCGGATCGTCGGTCGGCACTTCCTTCATCTTGGCGACGACCTTGGCGCCGTCATGCGGATTGCCGCCGAGCGCTTCGAGCGCCTTCAGATAGTGCAGGACCATGGCGTAGTTGCCGGCCTGGGTCATCGACGGCATCGCGTGGTTGCTGACCTTTTCCGCGAACTTCTTCGACCAGGCACGGGTCTTGTCGTTCAAGTCCCAATAGAAGGATTCGGTGAAGGTCAGGCCCTGCGCGGTCTTCAGGCCGAGCGCATGCACGTCGTTTATGAACAGCAGGAGCGCGGCGAGCTTCTGGCCACCCTGGACGATGCCGAACTCGGAGGCCTGCTTGATTGCGTTGGTGGTGTCGCCGCCGGCGTTGGCGAGCCCGATCACCTTCGCCTTGGACGATTGCGCCTGCAGCAGGAAGGACGAGAAGTCCGACGTGTTGAGCGGATGCTTGACGCCGCCGAGCACCTTGCCGCCATTTGCCTTGACGACCGCGCCGGTGTCGCGCTCGAGCGCGGCGCCGAATGCGTAATCCGCGGTCAGGAAGAACCAGCTGTCGCCACCGGCCTTGGTCAGCGCCTTGCCGGTGCCGTTGGCGAGCATATAGGTGTCGTAGGTGTACGAGACGGTGTTCGGCGTGCAGGCCTTGCCGGTAAGATCGGCAGTGGCTGCACCCGAGTTGAGGAGAATGGCGTTCTTCTCTTTCACCAGATTGTTGACGGCAAGCGCCACGCCGGAGTTCGGCGTATCGGCGATCGCATCGACCTTTTCGGTGTCGATCCATTGGCGCGCGATGTTCACGCCGACATCCGGCTTGTTCTGGTGATCGCCGCTCAACACGTCGATCTTCCAACCCTTGGCAAGCAGACCGGAGTCCTCCACGGCCATCTTGATCGCCGTCACCGAATTGGGGCCGCCAATATCGGCATAAAGGCTCGACATGTCGTTGAGCACGCCGATCTTGACGACCTTGTCGTCGGCCTGCGCCGAGCCTGCAATTCCAAATCCGACGAGGGTGAAAAGTGCGGCGGAGCGCCAGCGGGGCGTTTTCCTCATGATGTTCCTCCAACAATGATCAGTGGCGGCTCGCTTGGATGGAGCCTTTTGGTTTGATTGGTGGCCGACCTCGTCATCCCGTTAGCGGCTGCCACGGCTTTGCGCAATGCGGCTTTATGCCGGTTTTGCTGCGTGTTCCGGCCGGAAAAGGCGGCGTGCGCCGGATCAACGGTACTCAGGGGAACGCCGGGGCGTGAAGGCCGTTGCTAAAAACAGCGTGATCGCGATCCCGCGTTCACGTTCTCTGCTATGATGCAGGACCGGTATCGAGCCGCCGACGCGAGAGTTGATCCAGGAGTTCATTCCATGCGCAAAATGCCATTGTTGGTACTCGCAGCCCTGATTGTGATCCTGACGTCTGGAGCTTCCAGTCAAGCGCGCCCGCGCGGTCCGGTGCTGGGCGTTGCGCCACAGGACCAGTATTGCTTGCAGGGAAGGATCTGGGGCTACCCGGGCAATTGCCAATTTTCGAGCTATGAGCAGTGCATGGTCACGGCCTCGGGCACGGATGCCTATTGTGGGCCCAATCCTCAATACATGTTTGCGAGACAGCCGCGCGGCTACGGTTATGGCTACGGCTACGGAGCCTACTAGGCGCTCCGTTGCCGATCGACATAACTGACGGATCAAGCTCTAGCGTAACGCGTCCGGATTGGTCAGCTTGAATTTCTGGATGCGCTTGCCCTCGACCTCGCCGGTATAGACGTTGCCTGATTTGTCGACCGTGATGACATGCAGCAGGGCAAATTGCCCGGCGTTGCGGCCGCTATGGCCGAAAGTGCCGACCACGCTGCCATCCTCGCGCTTGATCACGCGGATCTCGTTGTTGGCGCCGTCGGCATTCAAGAGATAGGTCTGCTTCGGATCGGGCCAGAGCGCGAGGTCGAACACCGCGCCGTCACCGCGGGTGTTCTTCTCGTAGAACCATTCCTTCACATAGGTGCCGTCCGTCTTGAAGATCTGGATGCGATCCTGGCTGCGGTCGCAGGCATAGACCAACCCGTCATTGGCGACCTTGATGCAGTGGACGGGATTGCCGAACTGCTCCTGTTCGGGCGTGGCGGGATCATACGGCGGCTGCTTGTCGTCGTTGGGAGCCTTGCCGGTGCCGCCCCAGTGCCGCTTGTAGGCGAGCGTGGTGGCGTCGAACACGATGACGCGGCGGTTGCCATAGCCGTCGGCGACGTAGAGCTCGTTGGCGCCCTTGTCGATGGCGACCTCGGCGGGCCGGCCGAGCTGGCTCGTGTCGTTGCTGTTGGTGCGCGGCGCGATCTTGCCGATCTGCCCCAGATATTTGCCGTCGAGGGTGAATTTCAAAATCTCGCTGTCATTGTCGGCATTGCCGCCGACCCAGACGAAGCCGCGCTCGTCGACCTCGATGCCATGCTCGCGCCCGACCCATTCATAGCCCTCGCCGGGACCACCCCAGGAGCGCAACAGATTGCCGTCGACATCGAACTCCAGGACCGGCGGCGCCGGCACGCAGCATTTGGAACGCGGCGGGTTCAGCGTCACGCCCTTCTCGGCGTCAGAGAGCGAGCGCGGGCGATGCACCACCCAGATATGGCCCTGCCAGTCGGCGGTGATGCCGCCGATCTGGCCGAGGATCCAGTTGTTCGGAAGCTGCTTCGGCCAGGAGGCGTCGACGGCGAAGGTCGGAACCTCGCCCGCCGCGGCGGGAGGCGCACCGAATGACATGGCCGCGATGCAGAGAGAAATGGCTTTGGCAAACCGGGTAAGCGCCCGGGCGCGGTTCGACGTCGGCGTCATCAATGCCTCCCATGATTTTTGACTGCGATTTGCGATCGCTTAGGCCGGCAGTCAATCGTGGAGAGGGAAGAGAGTCAAATGTTGCACTGTCATTCCGGGGCGATGCGAAGCATCGAACCCGGAATCCCGAGATTCCGGGTTCGCACTTCGTGCGCCCCGGAATGACAGCCTCACGGGACGCCGTCACTCCGGCAATCGAAAGTCCATCAGCTTGCGGCGCCTGTAATCGTAGAGCTTGCCGGTCTCGGTCCAATCAGGTGCGCACATCGGCACGATCAGTTCGGCCGCCTGCTCGGGCGTATCCAGCGTCATCGGGTCTTCGCCGGGGAAGATGGTGGCGCGCATGCGGGTGCGGATCGGACCGGGATCGAACAGATTGACGCGGATGTTGGTGATGGCGGTCTCCTGCGCCCAGACCCGGGCGAGCGCTTCCAGTGCGGCCTTGGAGGCCGCATAGGGACCGAGATAGGCGGGCGTCTTGCTGGCCGCGGCCGATGTGATGAACACCGCGCGGCCGGCGTCGGACTGGCGGAGCAGCGGTTCCATGCAGCGGATCAGCTGGAAATTCGCAGTCGTATTGACCGCCAGCACGTCCTGCCACGGCTTGAGGTCGATATGGCCGAGCGGCGAGGAGGGGCCCGCGACGCCGCCATTGCCGACGAGAATGTCGAGCCGGCCGTGACGTTCATGCAGCGCCGCTCCGAGCCGCGCGATGCCGTCGGTATCGGTGAGGCTGAGCGGCACCAGGGTTGCGCTGCCGCCGTCCTTCCTGATCTCGTCGTCGAGCTCTTCCAGCCCGCCTTGCGTGCGCGCTACCGCAATGATGTGCGCGCCGGCCCTGGCGAGCGCCCTTGCGGTGGCATAGCCGATGCCGCGCGAGGCGCCGGTCACGAGGGCGATGCGATTTTTGAGTGAAGTGGGCATGATGTCTGTCTGTCCGCGTTTTCGCGGCGGGTTTTACAGACGTGAATGGTGAGGGCAAGCCCAGTTAGGTTGGGACACCGTCATTCCGGGATGGTGCGTAAGCACCAGACCCGGAATCTCGAGATTCCGGGTTCGATCCTGTCGGATCGCCTCGGAATGACACTTCGCGTCAGCTCGCCTCCGCCAGCAGCGAGAGCTGGCGCGGCTGCGCCTCGACATGGGCGAGGTCGGTGAGGCTGGTCGGATAATCGCCGGTGAAGCAGTGATCGGCGAATTTGGGATTGAGAGGATCGCGGCCGGGATAGCCCATGGCGCGGTACATGCCGTCGATCGACAGGAAGGCAAGGGAGTCGGCGCCGATGATGTCGCGCATCTCCTCGAGCGAGTGGGTCGCGGCGAGAAGTCCGCCGCGATCGGGCAGGTCAATGCCGTAATAGTCGGGATAGAGGATCGGCGGCGAGGCGAGGCGGAAATGCACCTCGCGGGCGCCAGCATCGCGCATCATGCGCACGATCTTCTTCGAGGTGGTGCCGCGCACCAGCGAGTTGTCGATCAGGATGATGCGCTTGCCTTCGACCACGATGCGGTTGGCCGAATGCTTCATCCGCACGCCGGATTCGCGGATCGCCTGCGTCGGCTGGATGAAGGTGCGGCCGACATAATGGTTGCGGATGATGCCGAGCTCGAAGGGTACGCCGGAATGGGCAGAATAGCCGACGGCGGCCGGCACGCCGGAATCCGGCACCGGCACGATCACGTCGACATCGACATGGCTTTCGCGGGCGAGCTGCGCGCCAAAATTCTTGCGGACCTCATAGACCGAGCGGCCGTGCACGATGGAATCGGGACGCGAGAAGTAGATGTATTCGAACACACAGGGCCGCGGCGGCTTCACGGGGAACGGCTTGTGGCTTTGCGCGCCGTTATCGTCGAACACGATGATCTCGCCGGGTTCGATGTCGCGGACGAATTTCGCGCCGATGATGTCGAGCGCGCAGGTCTCCGAGGTCAGGATCGGGCAGCCGTCGAGATCGCCGAGCACCAGCGGGCGGATTCCGAGCGGATCGCGCGCACCGATCAGCTTCTTGTTGGTCATCGACACCAGCGCATAGGCGCCTTCGATGGTGCGCAGCGCTTCGATGAAACGGTCGATGAAACGGCTGCGCCTGGACTGCGCCACCAGGTGCAGGATCACCTCGGTGTCGGTGGTCGACTGCATCATGGCGCCATTGCGCACGAGCTCGCGGCGCAGCGACAGGCCGTTGGTGAGATTGCCGTTGTGGCCGACGGCGAAGCCACCGGCGTTCAGTTCGGCGAACAGCGGCTGCACATTGCGCAGGATGGTCGCGCCGGTGGTCGAATAGCGGACATGGCCGACCGCCACAGAGCCGGGCAGGCGCTCGATCACCTCGCGGCGGGAGAAGGTGTCGCCGACCAGGCCGAGCCGGCGCTCGCTGTGGAAGCGGCTGCCGTCATAAGACACGATGCCGGCGGCCTCCTGGCCCCGATGCTGCAGTGCGTGCAGGCCGAGGGCCGTGATGGCGGCAGCGTCGGGGTGGCCGAAAATGCCGAACACGCCGCACTCTTCGCGCAACGTGTCCCCTTCGAGGTCGTCCTGGGTTTCGATCGCGGTTTGGCCGTATTTTGGATCGACAGGTTTGGGATCGAGTTGGGCGTCACCGGAAGGGTTATGCATCTCGTCCATTGCCTCTCTTTTCAAAGGCCTGCGCTCACTTTGCCGGTTTCTCGATCAGCTTTTTGAGCTGGTCGCGGGCCGGTTTGCTGTAGCCGTCACCACTGCCTTGCTGGGGCGGTTCGCCATCAGCCTGATCATCTTCAGGTTTATTCTTCTTGAACTTCTTTAAAATGGTGTTCTCGGGGTCATCCGGCAAGAGCGCCATCAGCCAGTCCCCTGTCCCCTGCAGCACCACCCGGGATTTAGCATTCGTTACCCAATCCGGGCGCTGCTTGTCCGGGACCAGCCAGACAAAGAACAGGAAGGCCACGACCACGATCAGGAGGCCGCGGCCGAGCCCGAACAGGAAGCCCAGGGTACGGTCCAGCGCGCCAATCCGCGAATCCAGGATCATGTCGGAGATGCGGACCGTGATCACGGACACCACGATCAGGGTACCGACGAACACACCGGCGACCACCACCACGGATGCGACCGTGTCGTTGTTGAAATAGGTCTTGGCGGTCGGCAGCAGCTTGTTGAAGGAGTAGAGCGTAACCAACGCCGCCGCGCCCCAGGCCGCGATCGACAGGATCTCGCGCATGAAGCCGCGGACCATGGCGAGCAAGCCCGAAACCAGCATGACGCCGAGCAGGATGAGATCGAGAATCGTTATCGGCATCGACTGGTCTGGCCCGCTGGCAAATTCAAAGTTCCGAATCGGCAGTTCCCTGCCGTCCTACCTGAGAGTCTGGGAAAGCGTCCGGCAAGGCCGGAATTGCTTTGTCCCGCTTTGGCATCCCGTTGGCGTCAAGCGCCTTATGCGCGGGTGTATAGCGGCGCCGATCACCAACGTCACGCCCGGCTAGCCGTCCTGACGGCGGAATCTCGCCGGTGTGGCATTTTTCTCTGAGGCCGCTGATTCCCGGTTCCTTTTGGGGCTGCCGTTCGCCGCGATCTCGGCGACGAGGGTGGTGAGCCCGCCAATCGAGGTTAACGCCAGCCCGGCATCGCCCGAAACCTCGCCGCGGGCGGATTCGGGCAGCACCGCGCGGCCAAAACCCAGCTTGGCCGCCTCCTTCAGCCGGGCCGCCGTCTGCGCCACCGGTCGGACGGCGCCGGACAGCGAAATCTCGCCGAAATAGACCGCGTCAGTCGGCAAGGGGGCATTCACGAGCGAGGAGACCAGGGCGGCCGCCGCGGCCATGTCCGCCGCGGGCTCCTGGATTCGCAGGCCCCCCGCGACGTTCAGATAGACGTCGTGGCCCGACAGCTTGACACCGCAATGCGCCTCCAGCACGGCCAGCACCATCGACAGCCGGCTCGGGTCCCAGCCAACCACCGCCCGGCGGGGGGTGCCGAGCGAGGTCGGCGCCACCAGCGCCTGCAATTCGACCAGGACCGGGCGGGTGCCCTCGATGCCGGCAAACACCGCGGTGCCGGGCGTGCCGAGATCGCGCTCGGACAGGAACAGTTCGGACGGGTTGGAGACCTCGCGCAGGCCGAGCCCCGTCATCTCGAACACGCCGATCTCGTCGGTCGGCCCGAAGCGGTTCTTCACGGCGCGCAGGATGCGGAACTGCTGCGAACCCTCTCCCTCGAAGGAGAGCACCGCATCGACCATGTGTTCGACCACGCGTGGTCCCGCGATCTGGCCGTCCTTGGTGACGTGGCCGACCAGGATGATCGCGGCTCCGGATTTCTTGGCAAAGCGAATCAGCGCCTGCGCGGAGGCGCGGACCTGGGTCACCGTGCCCGGCGCTGACTCCACCGTGTCGGTCCACATGGTCTGGATCGAATCGATCACGATCAGGCGCGGCACCGCCCCTTCGGAAAGGGTTGAGACGATGTCCTCAACCGATGTCTCAGCCGCAAGCTGCACCGGCGCATCCGAAAGGCCAAGGCGCTCGGCGCGGAGGCGGACCTGGGCGATCGCCTCTTCGCCGGAGATGTAGACGGCTCGATGGCCGGCGCGGGCGAGGAGGCTCGTGGCCTGCGTCAGCAGCGTCGATTTGCCGATACCGGGATCGCCGCCGACCAGCAGTACCGAGCCGCGCACGAAACCGCCGCCGGTGACGCGATCGAGTTCGGCCATCCCGGAGGACAGGCGCGGCGCGTCCTGGCTTTTGCCGGACAGGCTCTCGAGCGCGAAGGTGCGGCCCTTGCGCTTGGAGCGGATCGACACCGGCACGTTGCCTGCCGTGTCCTCTTCGGCGAGCGTGTTCCACTCGCCGCAGGCCTCGCATTTGCCCTGCCAGCGATTATACGCCGCGCCGCAATTCTGGCAGACAAAGGAGAGGGTGGTTTTGGCCATGGGGAGAGGTGAGTCGCTGCCAATATTGGGCGAGGTTTCATAGCACGAAATAATCTGAAGCGAGCGTGATACGCGTCGATGCGATCAACTCAGTCCGCCCCGGTACGCGTCCAGATCCCGAGTGGTTGCTCAAGACCGCGGATCGTCTGTGGCGGCTGCGCCAGCAGATGTGCAAAATCGCCGCTTGAACTGCCGATCTCCGCGCGCGCTTGTTGTACGAGACCGTCGCTTGCGATCATGGCACAGCCGAATTCGCGTGTCAGGGATTCAAGACGGCTTGCGGCGTTCACGGTGGTGCCGATCACTGCAAATTCCAGGCGGTTCAGGCCAATGTCGCCGAGCACGACCTGGCCATAATGCGCGCCGATGCTGATCCGGATTGGCGGTTCGCCACGCGAAATGCGCCCGTTGTTCCATTCGTCGATCGAGCCAAGCATCGCTTGAGCGCAGCGAAGCGCATTGCTCGCGTCGGAGTGGCCGGGAAAGGGCGTGCCGAACGTCGCCATCAAGCCGTCGCCAAGATACTTGTCCAGGGTTCCCTCATGCCGGAAAATCTCGCGCTCCATCCGCTCGTGAAACTGCCGCAGTGTTTCGATCACTTCTGAAGGGCTGCGACCATCGGCGTAGGCGGTGAAGCCAACGATATCGGCAAAGAGCACGGCCACGTTTTCAGTGCGGACCTGCTTCAGCGGCTCGTCGTTTTTTGACAATTGCTCGACGACATTCGGCGAAAAGTAACGCGCCAGATTGGTCCGCTCGCGTTCGATCCCGGCATGGCTGACCAGCAGCGCGTTGGAGCGGCGCACTGCTACCGCAAGCGTCACGGCGACAATGAGGAACACGACGATCTCCTGAAATCGTGCCGGGATATCGATCGTCGTGGGGTCGATCGCCGCGAACATCCTGGCGTCTGAGCCGACGGCGGCATATACCCGTCCGGCCAGGGCGGCGTGACCTTCGGAATGGAAGTAAGCCCAGCCGACGCCGCCCGCCCACAGGAGCGCTGTCCAGGCTCCCATGGCGATGACGGTGCGCCATGAATAGGCAAGCGTTGCGGTGGACAGCAGCACAAAGAAGTAGATGAAGGTGTTGAACCGGAATTGCATTCCGATCGGCCAGCCTCCGGGCGTCAGGGGATTGGGCACGACTGCGAGGAAGGTCATCAGCGCCAGATCACAAAACATCAGAAAAAGCTCCGGCCGTGATACTCCGGCCGTGCCGACCCTGAGTTGGGCCCAGCCGATCGCCGCGAAGAGGCCGAGCGAGGCAACGTAATAGATGACATCCCAATGCGGATTGAGGATCGGCAGTACGAAGGCGATCACCGCGAGCGCGACCCAGCGCGCGTGAACGGCCAGCCGCAAGCCTTCGCGCTTGTTCTCGGCCAGAGCCGCTTCGGCAAATGTCTGGACGTCTTGCCGGAGGCCAACTCGCCACTTCGTCCGGCCGCCGGAGATGGGGGAAACAGCAGGTTCGGCAAATACGCTCAAGGTTCCCACTCCTCACACTGGAAGACTGCCTTTTCCAGTGAGGCGCGAAGTCCGGGCATATTTCAAGTGGGATGAGGTCGGGCCGCAGGGGATGGCGTGGCGAAGGCCCGGCATTGCCGGGCCTTGCCGTCATTCGTTTGGTTTACTTCACCGATACGAACGGCACCGCCGAGCCCGGCACCATCGTGGTCGGCAGCACGCCGTTCCAGCGTTCCGCCTGCACCAGGGTGACGAGGTTCGGGTTGTTGCCGAGGGCCTTGCCGCGGGCTTCGATCGCGGCCGCTTCGGCCTCGCCCGTGATCTTGATGTTGGAGGCTTTCGCTTCGCCGCTCAGGCGCGTGGCGTCGGCCTGGGCCTGCGCCTCGGCACGGATGGCGTTGGCCTTCGCGGTCGCCTGGGTCACCGTGATCTGCGCCTGCACCTTCTCGCGCTCGGCGTTCTGCTGCAGCTTCTGCACCTCGACTTCGGCCAGCATGCGCTGCTCGATCGAGTGCAGATAGTTCTGGCTGAACTCGATGTTCTCGAGCTGGACGCTCTCGATGACGATCATCGGGTCATATTTCAGCGTTTCCGTGATCGCATCCTTGATCGCGCTGTTGAGCGCACCGCGCTCCTGGATCGCCTTCACCGCGGTGTAGCGGCCGAACACGACCTTGACCTGCTGGTTGACCACGGGGCTGACGACCTGATTGACGGCCGCATCGAGCCTGCCGAACTTGCCATAGAGGTCGGCGACCTTCTCCGGCGCCGCGCGCAGCGTGACGCTGATCTTCAGGTCCGCCGGCTGCTGGTCGTAGGAATAGGAGTTCATCTTGTCCCAGGTGTAGGTCGCGGTCCTGACGCTGATCTTCTCGACGCTGTCGATCAGGGGCATCTTGAACCCGAGGCCCGGCTGGGCGGTGCTGACCACCGCGCCGTTGCGCAGCAGCACGCCGCGCTCGGTCTGGTCGACGGTGTACCAGCTCCCCAGCACAAGCAACAAAACGATCACGCCGGCGATGGCGGCGGCGGTGGCTCCCTTGATCATCGAATTCTCCTGAAAATGGGATGCGGATCGATCCCGACACACTCATCGGCGTGTCGCAATCCATCGACTGTGACGCGCGTCACTTGGTCGGCGGCCGCGGCAAAATGGTTCAGGCCGGAATCGATGGGGCAGGTGGGATTTCAGGCCGTCGCCGCGGTCCACAAGAGCGAAGCTCCGGCCGCCAGCATGATCGCGTCCATGATCAGGCGAAACGCCTCGGGCGCCAGATGCAGCACGAAGCGCTTGGCGATGAAGGCGCCGACCATCAGCGATGAGCCTGTGATCAGGCCCTTGAGCGCGACATCCGACGTCAGCGCGCCGAACCGCTCGAAGGTGACGGATTTGGAGAAATAGAGGCCGAGCGAACTCGCGGCTTCAGTGGCAAGGAACGCGCCCTTGGTGAGGCCGTAGAACAGGAACAGCGGCACGCTGAGCGGCCCCGTCGACACCACGATGCCGGTGAGGAAGCCGATGACGCCGCCGCCAATCGACAGATGCCAGAGCCTGGCCTTCAGTTCACGCCGCGCGAGCCAGTGCCGCATCGGCACCATCGCGATCAGGAACAGGCCAATCGCAATGTCGACCGCATGCGCGGGCAGCGCGAGCAGGGTGCGAGCGCCCAGCGCTGCCGCCGGAATCCCTGTCACGGAATAGGCGGCGCAGGCGCGCCAGTCGACCTCGCGCCACCAAGCGAGAATGCGCGACAGGTTCGCAAGCACCGCCGCGACCGCCATGATCGGCACGGCCTGCTTCGGCCCGTATTCGTAGATCAGCACCGGCATCAGCATGATCGACGAGCCGGTGCCGACGATGCCTGAGAGGGTCCCGGCAATCAGGCCGACGGTGAGGACGAAGATGTAGTCCACGTGAGTTCTCCTCGCTCGTCATTGCGAGCGAAGCGAAGCAATCCATGCCGCAGCAAGCGGTGATGTGGATTGCTTCGCTCCGCTCGCAATGACGAGGGGCGGGAAGCTGGCCCTTGGTTAACCACTCATGACCCCAAAAGCAAAGATGCCGCCGACTTCGCGGGCCGATCCTTAGAATTTGAAGCGTATTGCTGGCGTCGACCCATCGAACACTTTTGAGCATCCGGCAATGAACAATCATCATTACTCCGCCCTCGACCGGCATGCCGTATTGGTCGGCGGCAATGACAGCTTCCCGTGGTTCGCAAGCCAGATGCTCGCGCTGGAGGCCAGCCATACCGCCCGTCAGCGCATGGAAAAATTCGCGCGTAGCGACAGCGAACCCCGCTCGACACTGACCAGGAAGTTCTTCGCGGCCGTCGAGACCGGCATGAGCTGGTTTGCCATCGCCTCGGCGTCGTAAGTCCGGTCGCTGCCACTGGCCGCGCCTACTTCAGCAAAATCCACGCCGGCGCGTGATCGCTCGCGCCTTCCTCGCCGCGCACCTTGCGGTCGACCCCGGCTTTGGCGAGCCGCGATGCGAGGGCAGGGCTGAGCAGGAGATGATCGAGCCGCAAGCCCGCATCGCGCGGCCAGCGGTTGCGCTTGTAGTCCCAGAAGGTGAACATTGGACTCGACGGATGCAACGTACGGATTGCATCGGTCCAGCCTTGCGCGGTGAGCGAGGCGAACGCGGCGCGGCTTTTGGGCTGGATCAGCGCATCCTTGTCCCACGATCTCGTCGGGTAAATGTCTGATGGAGTCGGCGCCACATTGTAGTCGCCGGCAAGCACGACCGGCAGCTCCTGCTTGATGAATTTCGCCGCGTGCTTGCGCAGCCGCGCAAACCAGTCGAGCTTGTAGTCGAATTTCGGCCCCGGCTGCGGATTGCCGTTCGGCAAATAGATGCAGCCAATGACGATGCCGCTGACGGCGGCTTCGATGTAGCGCGCATCGTGATCGCTGCGGCCGCCGGGGAGGGCATTGCGGATCAGGACCGGCTCGGCCTTCGACAGGATCGCAACCCCGTTCCAGGTTTTCTGCCCGCGCCAGAGCGCGTGATAGCCGGCCTTCTCGAGTTCGCGATGTGGAAAGTCCTCGTCGGCGGCCTTCAACTCCTGCAGGCAGACGACATCGGGCCTTGCCGCGCGCAACCAGCGCAGCAGGTTGGGAAGCCGGCGGTTGATGTTGTTGATGTTGAATGTCGCGATCTTCATTCCTGGATGTCGGCGACAAGCGAGGATCGCTAGCTAGAAGCGGGGGCCGGCGCTTCGGCGGGCTTCTCCTCCGGCGCAACCGCCACAATCGGCGGCGGAGCGCTGCCTCCCTTGTAGATGCGTGCGTAACGCCTGCCGAGGCTGGTCAGCACCTCGTAGCCGATCGTGCCGAAATGATGCGCGAGCTCGTCGACGGTGATGCCTTCGCCGATCAGCGTGACCATGTGACCGCGCCGCGCGGTATTCTGCGGCAGATCGGTGATGTCGACGGCCATCAGGTCCATCGAGATGCGGCCCGCGACCGGACAGCGCTTGCCGGCCACCACGACCTCCGCGCCACGCGTGCCGTCATTGGCGCTGGCGGCCCGGAAGTAGCCGTCGCCATAGCCGGCGGCGACGATCGCGAGCCTGGTTGGCCGCCGCGCGGTCCAGGTGCCGCCATAACCCACGGTCTCGCCGCGCTCGACATTGCGGATCTGCACGATGCGCGCCTTCAGGTCGACGACGGGCTGCATCGGATTGTCGGCTTCCGGCGTCGGGTTGACGCCATAAAGCGCCGCGCCGGGCCGCACCATGTCGAACTGAAATTGCGCGCCGAGATAGATGCCTGAGGAACTCGACAGCGATGCCGGCACATTGCTGAACAGGCTCGCGATCTCGCGGAAGGCGGCGAGCTGCCTTGCGTTGGTTGGATTGTTCACAAGCTCGCCGGACACGAGGTGGCTCATGACCAGCGTGATGCCGTGATCGCCGGCATTGATGCGCGGGATGATGCCCTGGGCTTCCGCAACCGTCAGCCCGAGCCTGTTCATGCCGGTATCGATATGGATGGCCGCGCCGCCACGCCACCCGGAGCGGCGGCAGAACACGTCCCACTCGGCCAGTTCATGGAGATCGCCGATGACAGGCTTGCAGTTGACTTTTGCATAGGCGTCACCGGTGTTCTGGAAGAAGCCGTTGAGCGCATAGATCGTCGCGTCGGGCAGGACCGCGCGGACCACGCGCGCCTCGTCCAGGGTCGCGACAAAGAACGTCTTGCAGCCCGCGGCCGCCAGCGCCTTCGCAACCGGTTCCGCGCCGCAGCCATAGGCATCCGCCTTGACCACGCCGGCACATTCGGCGGGGACTGCCGTCTTCTCGAGCTTTCGCCAGTTCGCGATGATGGCATCGAGATCGACGGTGAGCACGCCGTTAAAGCTCGCGTGCGCCGCCGCCTGGTTTGCTTCGGGCGACGGAACGGTGCTCGCCAGCGCCGGGTTGGGGTCGGTAAGAATGTTCATGCGCCAAGTTTAAGGGGCACGCGCCGTTCCAGCAACCGCGGGAACCGCCGGTCCATCGGGTCAATAGGCCCGATCCGGCAGCTGACCGTCAGGGGCAAGGTCGCCGAAGCGTGTCACAGAGGCCTCGAAATGCAATTCGACGGTGCCGGTTGGGCCATGACGCTGCTTGCCGATGATGACTTCGGCCTTGCCATGCGCGAAGCCCATGTCGATCTGCCACTTCTCGTGTTCCGGCGTGCCGGGGCGAGGCTCCTTGTTGGCGAGGTAATATTCCTCGCGATACACGAACAGGACGACGTCGGCGTCCTGTTCGATCGAACCGGACTCACGCAGGTCCGACAGTTGCGGGCGCTTGTCGTCGCGGGATTCGACCTGACGCGACAGCTGCGACAGCGCGATAATGGGAACGTTGAGCTCTTTTGCCAGCGCCTTGAGGCTCGTGGTGATCTCGGTGATTTCCTGCACGCGGTTGTCGCTGCGTTTCCCCGATCCCGACAGCAGCTGGATGTAGTCCACCACGATCAGATCGAGGCCCTTTTGCCGCTTCAGGCGCCGGGCGCGCGCCATCAATTGCGCGATCGAAAGGCCGCCGGTTTCGTCGACATAGAACGGTAACGATTGCAGCTCGATCGAGCATTCGCGGATCTTGTCGAAATCGAGCTCGCTGATGCCGCCGCGGCGGATGTGGCTGGAGGGAATGCCTGAGCGTTCGGCGAGAATACGGGTGGCGAGCTGTTCGGAGGACATTTCGCAGGAGAAGAAGCCGACCGAGCCGCCATTGGCGGCCTTGGTGGTGCCGTCCGCCTGCAATTCGGGCACATAGGCCCTGGCGATGTTGTAGGCGATGTTGGTCGCGAGCGAAGTCTTGCCCATGCCGGGACGACCGGCGACGATGATGAGGTCGGAGGGTTGCAAGCCGCCCATCTTGGCGTCGAGATCGCGCAGGCCGGTCGCGATGCCAGAGAGTTTTCCGTCGCGCTGGAACGCCTTGGCCGCCATGTCGACGGCAATGGTCAGCGCCTGCGAGAACTTCTGGAAGCCGCCGTCATAGCGGCCGGATTCGGCGAGTTCATAGAGCCTGCGCTCGGCATCCTCGATCTGGGCGCGGGGCAGGAAGTCGACCGGCGCGTCATAGGCGACGTTGACCATGTCCTCGCCGATCCCGATCAGGTCGCGGCGCAGCGACAGATCGTAGACGGTGCGGCCGTAGTCCTGCGCATTGATGATTGTGGTCGCTTCCGCTGCAAGGCGGGCGAGGTACTGACTTACGGTCATTCCGCCGAGGTCGGCTTCCGTAACGAAGGTCTTTAAGGTGACAGGATTTGCCACCTTTCCCATGCGAATGAGACTGCTGGCGGTCTCATAAATTTCCTGATGCACACCTAAGAAGAAATGTTTCGATTCAAGGAAGTCTGACACCCGATAGAACGCGTCATTGTTCACCAGGATCGCGCCCAGAAGACTTTGTTCCGCCTCGATATTGTGCGGCGCACTTCGGTAGGCCGGCGTCGTGGCGTCGGGAGCAAGCTTGAGGACGTTGGAATCAGGGACGGCCATGGTCAGTCTAAGTTTCTTCTGTTCTGTTTTGAGGTGGGGAGCGATAAAGCGCCACTCTTTGGCGGTGCGATAGCGCTCGCACGCCTTATGCCCGATTCACACATCCGTATGTGTGAATCTCGATCCGCTGTTCGTCAATGCTTGACGGCTTTCCGGCTGGAACCGGGCCGATCGCTGGCCCTGGTTGGGCAGTTCCCGCGTCATCAGATCGAATCATGAAATTTGGCGTCGGCGCTGAACCTTATCGCGCCCTGCACGTACCCACTAGTTGGTGCTGAAACGGCCGCCGCGACCAGCTTAGGTTATGAGCAGGTAGATCAGGGCGCCCAGAGCGGCGCCGAAACCGGTGGCAATCAGGACATAGTCGATCCTGAGGTCACCTTGGACGTCAAATGAAGACGGATCGTTGTTCCGGGCCATGCCGGGAACGTACGACCGAAGCGATCGAGTTTCTGTGACGCGGTTCACATTTTCCTTGATTCGTTTGCGGCAGACTTCGCCGGAAGGATTGAAGGTGCAAGATGGGTCACCGGCTCAACAAATGGCACGGTAGAGGCAACGACCGCCATTGGCTGTCGCTGCTGATCGAGGCCATGGAAGAGGCCGCCCGCCCCGACGTGCGGTCGGAACCGGTCGAAACCGAGATCCTGATGGCGCTGCGTGCGCAACTGGCGCAACCGGTCGCGCGTCTTCCCTACGCCGTGACACCCTACAGTCTGCGCAACTGACCTTCAGTCGCCGGCGGCCGCCACCAGCCGCGGTTTCCGCGCGGTCTCTGCCGCCCGCAACCTGGCTTCGGTGTGGAAGGTATAGTCCCGCGTCATGGGCGTGACGCCCTGGCGCTTGGTGAGCTGAATCTGGAAGTTCATGAGCGCCTGCTTGCGGAACGACATTTCGGCCGCCGCCAGATAGAACTCCCACATCCGCGCAAAGCGCTCATCATAGAGCCTGACGGCTTCATCGCGGTGGGAGATGAAGCGCTCGCGCCAGGCCTTCAGCGTCTCGGCATAGTGCAGGCGCAGAATCTCGACGTCGCAGACCAAAAGGCCGGAGCGCTCGATGGCCGGCAACACCTCGGACAGCGCGGGAATGTAGCCGCCGGGGAAGATGTACTTGGAAATCCATGGATTGGTGGCGTCGGGTCCTTCCGAGCGGCCACAGGAGTGCAGCATCATCACGCCGTCGTCGGCCAGCAGCGAGGCACATTGCCGAAAAAAGGCGTCGTAAAAATCGAGGCCGACGTGTTCGAACATGCCGACCGATACAATACGGTCGAAAGGACCTTCGACATCGCGATAGTCCTGGAGCAGAAAGCGCGCCGCGTGTGTCAGTCCCTTCTGCTGCGCGCGGCTGTTCGAGACCTGCAATTGTTCCGTCGACAGGGTGATGCCGATGACGTCGGCGCCGGTCATTTCGGCAAGATAGAGACCAAGGCCGCCCCAGCCCGAGCCAATGTCGAGCACGCGCTGGCCGCGGCCGACCATGAGCTTCGCAGCCAGGTGCCGCTTCTTGGCGAGCTGGGCGTAGTCGAGATCGACGCGAGGCGTTTCGAAATAGGCGCAACTATATTGCCAGTCGGCGTCGAGAAATAATGCGTACAACTTGCTGTCGAGGTCGTAATGACTTGCGACGTTGCGGCGCGAGTTCCGGCGCAGGTTGAGCTGGCGGACATGACGAAAGACATAGCGCGCCCACCAATGCGGCTTGGCCCAGTCGGGCAATACGCCGGGTTGATCCAGGAAAATCGCCAGCGCGTCGGCGATCGAGCCTTGCTCGATCACGAAGCTGCCATCCATGAAGGCTTCGCCGAGCGCAAGCTCCGGATGGAGCAGAATACGCCGCTGCGCTTTTTTGGTGACGAAGCGGGCTGACACCGGGACGCCGGTTCCATCCCCGCAGGTGAATCTTTGCCCATTCGCGGTCGTGAACGTAATTGAACCACGGCGAATAAAACGACCAAGAAGACGACGTAACAGACGATCCATCGCGCCAACCGCAACTGCTTGACGTGGTTCGACGCAGAAGGAACCGTCTGGTTCCAATTTGTCGCCGCATTTCCACAAAATTGCCGTTTGGCAGCCCGCTAGCGCATTGGTGCAAAAGGTATTATTCCCAATCCCGCACTCTCATCAGGGGGCCGGTTCGCACGCTTCCATTCGCGCGATAATCCGTTAAAAGGTGACCCCTCCAGCGCGGGAAAGTTGGTTCTCTCGCCGGAGTCTTGCCGTACTGGGGAAGTCAGAGAATGTCGAGCCGAGCGCTCATTCTAGCGACGGTGCTGCTTCTGCTTTGCGCCTTTGCGCCTGGGCGCTCGCTGGCGCAGGAAAATCTGGATGCCGGCAAGAGTCCTTCGCAGCTTTTCGCCGGGACCTGCAACGTCTGCCACAAGAGCCCGCGCGGACTTCTGAAGACCGTTTCGCCGTCCTCGCTGCCGAGCTTCCTGCGGCAGCATTACACGACGAGCCCGAACATGGCTGGCGTGCTTGCATCCTATCTCGTCTCCAACGGCGCGACCGATACGCGTTACGGCGAGGCGGCGAAGGGCGCCAAAGGCGCAAAGGAGGGAACGAAGGAAGGCGCGAAGGAAGGGGCCAGGGAAGGCACCAAGGAAGGTACCAGGGAAGCGGCAAGAGAGCGACAGGAAGCAGCAAGGCAGCGGAGCGAAGGTGAGCCCGGAACGCAAGGGCATTCTCAAGCCAATCCCGATCATGCCGATGGCCGCAACGGCGCGGCCAAGCAGAGGCTGAGCAAGCGGGGTCGGCCGGAGGAGTCTGCAACACCCTCGATCGAGCCCAAGTCCAAGTCCAAGTCCGAGCCTAAGTCCGAGTCCAAGCCCGAGCCGGCCAGCGCCGAGACTGCCAAACCCGAATCGGCCAAGAGCGAGACGGCATCGAGGGAGGACGGCAACAAGTCCAAATCGTCCAAGCCCGAACTCCTCAAAGACCGAGGAGCGGCCGTCGCAGTCTGCCAAGGTCGAGCAGCCGCCGGAGACCTCCGCGATCCGGCCCGATCCTGTTCCGCCGGTGACACCGGCGCCGCCATCCGCTGCCGAGTCCGTGAAGCCGCAGGCTCCATCCGCGGCCGCGCCGCCCGCCGTCACCTCGTCGCCGACGCAGGCCTCCGTCACGCCCGCGGGGACGGAAATGGCCGTCCCGCTATCGCCAAGCCAGCTGCCGCCGGCTCCGCCTCCGGCCGCGGCTTCGACGCCCGCGCTCCCCCCGTTGCCGCCAGCCGGTCCGCCGGCGCCACCGATCTCTCAATAACCCGTGCTCTGAACAGTCTGCTTCCGACGCAAGAGGGTCTTGATATCGACTAGAGTATTACTCTAGAGTGTTGATCCAGATGAAAGCGTGGATCTTCCGATGGCTGCGCAGGTGCGCGAAGACCTTCTGACGGCGGCGCTGGCCGTGTTCGAACGCGATGGCTTCGAGGGAGCCACCGTGGCCGCCATTCGCGCGCGGGCCGGCGCCTCCAACGGCAGCTTCTTCCACTTCTTCGCATCGAAGCAGGAACTGGCCGGTACTCTCTTTCTGGAAACGCTCTCCCGTTATCACGCGGCGATCCTGGCGGCCGTCACGCCCGACCTCAGCGCGAGAGAGGGGATCGATCGTCTCATCCGCACGCATCTCGACTTCGTCGTCGAACGCCGCCGCGAGGCGCGCTACCTCTTCGAAATCTCGCGCGGGGAATTGACCGAGGAATTGCGCGAGCAGCAGCGCGCGCTGAATGCGCGCCTGGCTGACGGTATCGAGCGCTGGCGCAAGCCGCTGGTCGAGCGCGGCGAACTCGTGGCCATGCCGCAGGCGGTGTTTGCAAGCCAGATCATCGGACCCGCGCAGATCTTCTGCCGGGCCTATCTGTCCGGACGAGAGCGCGGCGATCCGCGGCTTCAGGCGGACCAGCTGGTTGCCTGCGCGGTTCGCGCGCTGGTCGCCGGCAAGTCAAGCGGAGACACCAGATGACCGTCGTGGACCACGATGAGGATTTCGCGCCGATTGAAACTCTCATTCGCGAGAATGTCGAGCGGCAGGGGTTCATGAAGCTGGTCGGAGCCGAGCTCGGCGAATTGTCGCGCGGAAGCTGTACCATCGCAGTCGATCGAAGATCCGAGCTGTTGCAGCAGCACGGCTTCTTCCACGGCGGCGTCACCGCGTTCCTGGTCGACAATGCGACCACGATCGCCGCGGCAACCTCACGCGGTCAGGGCGCGCTGACCGCGGAATACAAATTAAATCTTCTTTCGCCGGCGACCGGCGAGCGGATGATCTGCCGCGCCCGGGTCATCAAGCCTGGACGCCAGGTCGCCGTCGTCGCCGCCGATGTGTTCTGCGTGACCGATGGCGTCGAGAAGCACACCGCGACCGCGCTGGCCTCGATCGCGATGCTGCAGGAGCGGATTGCCGTGAAAGAAACAGGCCCGGCGTGAAGCGCCCGGCTTGAACTTGCACGAGGCCTGCGTCTGGACGTCGTCGTGTTGGGCTTTGCGGATCGAAGGCCGGGCCGAAGGTTCCCGATGTTGCAGAACAGGCGCTGGCGCGCCGTCAGCATGCTGCTAAAAGCGATCCGGGCGGGGGACTATCAAAATGTTTGAGATAGGGCAGATCGCACTGTTCGTATTGGCGGGCACATGCCTCTACGGCTTGGTCGGGTTTTTGTTTCGCGACCAGCTCATGAGCAGGCCGACAAAGACCCGGGCCACGAGCGGAAGTATCATCGATATGGCCGTCCGGCATTCTGGGCTAGAGCGAAACCGTCAATAGCCCTATTCCGATCAAGGCGAAGAAGCACGTCATTCCGGCGACAAGAAAGTAGCGCTCGACGTTGTCCATGGGGTGTCCCTCCAGCCCATGCCACAGCGTGGTTCTTTGATTCGGCGCCTGTCCCTAACATTTGTTGTAAGTCAAAACAAAAAGCGGCGGAGTTGCAGCGGTGCCACGCTTGGACAGCGCAGCAGGCGCTGCATCACGCTGGTGGTCCCCTTCAAAGAGAAAGCCCGGCGTGAAACGCCGGGCTTGAACCCTGAGCGGGCCTGGTTGAAAGCCGCTTACTTCTCGGCGGGCGCTTCGGCCGGTGCAGCGGCCGGCTGCTCGGCGTCGTCGTGCTGGGCTTCCGGATCGAAGAACTCGCCGGCCGCGGCAATCGCTTCCGCCGCCGCGTCCTGGTCGGCCTGACGGGTCGAGATGTCCTCGCCGCGCTTGATGCGCTCGGCCTCGTCGGCGCTGCGCGCGACGACGACGTTGATGGAGGCCTCGACCTCGGGGTGGACGGCGATGGTCACCTTCTGCTGACCGATGGCCTTGATCGGCACGTCGAGCCAGACCTGCGGCCGGCTCACATGCACCTTCTCCGCCTCGAGCGCGACGACGATGTCACGCACCGAAACCGAACCGAACAACTGGCCGGATTCGGAGGCCTGGCGGATGATGATGATCTCGACCCCGTTGATCTTCTCGGCGACCTTGCTGGCTTCCGACTTGGCCTGGAGGTTGTTGGCCTCGAGATCGGCCTTCATGCCCTCGTATTTCGCCTTGTTCTCGGCGGTGGCGCGCAGGGCCTTCTTGCGCTTCAGCAGGAAATTGCGCGCGAAACCGTCGCGGACTTTGACGATCTCGCCCATCTGACCGAGCTTGGCGACGCGTTCCAGCAAAATGACTTCCATGTTCGTTCTCCGTGTGTGTGTTGTGAGGTGTGAAAGCCTGGATTCTAGGGGGCGGGCAGCGGCGGCGGTTTCCTGCCGCGCCAGAAGCGTTCGCGCAGGCCGAAGGCGGCATCGGCCAATCCGAGCACCACCATCGCCAGCACCGGCCAGACGAAGATGACCACGATCGCGTAGGTCGAGCCGAGCCAGAAGGCGCGGCTCTTCAGCGCCAGCGTCAGCGTGTGCAGCACGGCAAAGCCGGTGAAGGCATAGGCCATCATCAGCGCGGAGGTGATGATCTCGCCGAGGATCGTCAGCAGTCCGCCGGCAAAGCACAGCGCGGCCGCGACGCAAAGCAGCGCCAGCGCCATCGGCGGCAGCGTCGCGGTCTTCAGGTCAGGCCAGGGACGATGCAGCCGGCCCGAGGTCGCCGTGATTTTCGCGGCAAGCCAGAGGTTCAGCGTCAGGGTCGGCATGGCGACCGCGGCTGCGGCGAGCGGGGCGAACGTCACCATTGCATCGACCCATTGCGCGACCTCGGCCGGCGCCGGCTTGTTCTCCGGGTTCAGGACGCGCGTGACACCTCGCCGGAGCATGTCGGTAATGGTGGCGGCATCGGTGCCGAGCGTGAGCAGCGCGGCAAAGGTGGTCAGCGCCGCAAACCCCGCGATCCAGAGCAGGATGCGGCCGACCGGATACCATTCGAGTTCGGGCTCGACGGGGGCCGCGCCATTGCCGGAATGGGCTGCCGCGGCGACCGGACGGCCGAGCAGCACGAGATGACCGAGCCACCAGCCGGGCAGCGCGATGGCGACCGCAAAGGCGATGCAGTAATTGAAGCCGAAGATCGCGCCGAGGCCGAGCGAGGCCGCGATGCCGCCGATCGCGGCGGACAGCGGACCCCAGCCGATCGCCGCCACCATCAAGGGCAGCGGCGCGAGGTAGAACAGCAAAACAGAGATCAGCGCGCCCGATATGATCGAGGCGAACATCAGCGCCGACGCGCAGCCGGCGGCAAGCCCAATGAGAACCATCGCGATCATCAGCTGTCCCGCCCCTTTCGAGCGGTTAGAGGCGGTCTCCCGACCCCAACCATCGGCGACCGGTGACCCGGAAGCCTTATGAAGTTTGCGATCGGCGGCTGGATGCCGCCGATCGTAACGAACCTAGCGAATGACGTAGGGAAGCAGACCGAGGAAGCGCGAGCGCTTGATGGCGCGGGCGAGCTCACGCTGCTTCTTGGCGGAGACCGCCGTGATGCGGCTCGGCACGATCTTGCCGCGCTCGGAGACGTAACGCATCAAGAGCTTGGAATCCTTGTAGTCGATCTTCGGCGCATTAGCGCCCGTGAACGGGCAGGTCTTGCGGCGGCGGAAAAACGGACGGCGTGCACCAGCTTCGGCCATGGTTCTTACTCCTGTGCCGGCGTTTCAGTATCTTCGCGCGGACGGCGCGGACCGCGGTCACCGCGGAAGCCACCACCGTCGCGATCTCCGCCACGGAAGCCGCCGCCCTCGCGATCGCCACCGCGGAAGCCGCCACCTTCACGGTCGCCGCGGAAGCCGCCTTCGCGGAAGCCGCCGCCACGATCGTCGCGCTCGCGGTCGCGATCAGCCTTGCGCATCATCGCCGACGGGCCTTCCTCGTGCTCCTCGACGCGGACGCTGAGATAACGGATGACGTCTTCGGAAATGCGCTCCTGGCGCTCGATCTCGGCGATCGCCGCGGACGGCGCGTCGATATTGAGCAGCACGAAATGCGCCTTGCGGTTCTTGTTCATGCGGTAGGTGAGGGAACGCACGCCCCAGTTCTCGGTCTTGGTGACCTTGCCGCCGGCCTGCTCGACAATGCCGGTCATCTGGGCCGTCAGTTCTTCCACCTGCTGGGGGCTCGCGTCCTGGCGCGCGAGGAAAACATGCTCATACAGAGGCATGAGGGTCCTTTCTAACGTGTTGGCGTGGCTCTCGGCGTCAAGCCCTTCGAGGCCTTCGGAAAGGACTCGCAAGCTCAGAAGGCGGAAACACGGGACGACGGGCCGACTGGCCCTGCCACATCAACTCGAGAATGAATTGCTGAGACCGTCCGTTCAGCTCCCGGCCGGGACCCACGGATGGCGCGCTTTATACGGATTTTGGCCGCCAAGGCAAGGAATAAGGCAAGGAATAAAGGCCAAAGGACAAAACGGGGAACCGGCGCGCAAATTGCCGGTTGGGCGCCCGGAACGGCCCCACCGGTCCCTTGGCTTGACAGCGCGGCCATGGGCGGTGTCTTACGGCCAAACTTCGGGCATTTTGGGACGATCAGGGGACCGCCGATGACGGCAGCATTTACTTTTCCGGGGCAGGGGTCCCAGGCGGTCGGCATGGGCAAGGCGCTGGCGGACGCCTTTCCGGCGGCAAAGGCCGTTTTCGACGAGGTCGACGCGGCGCTTGGAGACAAGCTCACCAGCGATCATCTGGGAAGGCCCTGCCGAGACCCTGCAGCTGACGGAAAACGCCCAGCCTGCGCTGATGGCGGTATCGATCGCCACCCTGCGCGTGCTGGAGAGCGAGGCGGGCTTCTCGGTCGGCCGCGACGCCGCCTTTGTCGCCGGCCATTCGCTCGGGGAATATTCGGCGCTGGCGGCCGCCGGCAGCCTCACTGTTTCGGATACCGCGAGGCTGCTGCGAACCCGCGGCCTTGCCATGCAGAAGGCGGTGCCGGTCGGAGCGGGCGCCATGGCCGCGCTCTTGGGCCTCGATTATGACGCAGCGGTCGCCGTCGCGACCGAGGCCGCGCAGGGCCAGATCTGCCAGGCCGCCAACGACAATGGCGGCGGACAGGTGGTGGTCTCCGGCGACAAGGCGGCGGTCGATCGCGCGGTCGACATCGCCAGGACCAGGGGCGCCAAGCGCGCGATGCTGCTGCCGGTGTCGGCACCCTTCCATTGCAAATTGATGCAGCCGGCCGCCGACGTGATGGCGGAGGCGCTTGCGAAGGTCACGATCAACGCGCCCGCCGCGCCGCTGGTCTCGAACGTGCTGGCGTCCGCCATCACCGATCCCGGTGAAATCCGCCGCCGCCTGGTCGAACAGGTGACGGGAACGGTGCGCTGGCGCGAGTCGGTGGCCTATATGGCCTCAAAGGGCGCGACGCGTTTCTTCGAGATCGGCGCCGGCAAGGTGTTGAGCGGTCTCGTCAAGCGCATCGCCGACGGCGCAGTCGGTATTTCCGTCGAGCGGACCCGGCGACATCGCCGCGGCAAGGGAAGCTTTGGCAGCCGCGAAGTCGGCGTGAGGAGAGGTTGATGTTCGATTTGACTGGCAGGACGGCGCTCGTCACCGGCGCGACCGGCGGCATCGGCGGAGCCATCGCGGAGGCGCTGCACGGGCAGGGCGCTACCGTCGCAATCTCGGGGACGCGGCGCGAGGTGCTGGACGGCATCGCAGCAAAGCTGGGCGAGCGGGCGCATGTGCTGCCCTGCAACCTTTCCGACAGTGCGGCGGTGGAGGCGCTCGTGCCGGCCGCCGAGGCGGCGATGGGACAGCTCGACATCCTCGTCGCCAATGCCGGCATCACCCGGGACAATCTCTTCGTGCAACTGCGCGACGAGGATTGGGAGGACGTCATCAACGTCAACCTGACCGCGACCTTCCGTCTTGCGCGCGCCGCCACCAAGCTGATGATGCGCAAGCGCTTCGGCCGCATCATCGCGATCACCTCGATCGTCGGCGTCACCGGCAACGCCGGTCAGGCCAACTATACCGCCTCGAAGGCCGGCCTGATCGGCCTGATCAAGACGATCGGCGCGGAATATGCGAAGCGCAACGTGACCGCCAATTGCATTGCACCAGGATTCATCAAGACGGCGATGACGGACGCGCTCAACGACAAGCAGCGTGAGACCATCCTGTCCAAGGTTCCGGCGGCGCGGCTCGGCACGCCGGAAGACATCGCGGCCGCGGCGGTCTATCTCGCCTCCAACGAGGCGGCCTACGTCACCGGCCAGACCATCCATGTCAACGGTGGAATGGCCATGATCTGACCGTGCCCGGGCGGGCGGACAGGTGGCCGAAACGCCATTTCCGAGGCCGATCCGGGACTTATGGTCAAGCCGTTTGAAGTATGATAACCGAACCTCAATCGGATGGGGCAAAGAACGCCATTGCAGGATTTGGAAACCCTGTATATTGGCGGGGCGGAGCGTGCCGTTATCGGCAGGCTCGCCAACGCGCTGATTGAAGCTTTGTGGCCTGCCACCACGACGGCCCACGGGCTTTGAAGGGACGCTGGTAACGGGCCAAATCAGGTTTATGCGCGACTTTCAAAGGAAGCTTAACGACCACGATGGCTCGTATCATCCTGGGGTCGGGTCAAGGAAACAAGCACGAGGCGAACGATGAGTGAGATTGGCGAGCGGGTTAAGAAGATCGTGGTCGAACACCTTGGTGTTGAGCCCGAGAAGGTGGTCGACAACGCAAGCTTCATCGACGATCTCGGCGCTGACAGCCTCGACACCGTCGAGCTCGTGATGGCATTCGAAGAAGAATTCGGTTGTGAGATTCCTGACGATGCTGCCGAGACGATTTTGACCGTCGGCGACGCCACCAAATTTCTCGAAAAGAACGCAAAGAGCTGACGCCCTGTGCGGGTGCGACAGAGCCGGCCGGGCCATGGCGATGCGCTCGACCGGCTTCTTGTTGCAGGCCGCCGGACTTTGACGGCGGGATTTGGGCGGCGGTACTTGAGCGCGCAGAAGTTGATCGAGCAGGACTTGATCGCCCGGGATTTGGGCTGGAGCTAGATGCATGAGGCGAGTTGTCGTCACGGGCCTCGGCATGGTCTCGCCACTCGGTTGTGGCATCGAGCCGACCTGGAAGCGGATCCTCGACGCTCAGAGCGGCGCGCGCAGGATCGAATCGTTCGACGTCTCGGATCTGCCAAGCAAGATCGCCTGCATCGTGCCGCGCGGCGACGGCTCCGACGGCACCTTCAACGCCGACCAATGGATGGAGCCAAAGGACCAGCGCAAGGTCGATGATTTCATCATCTTCGCGATGGCCGCTGCCACGCAGGCGCTCGACGATGCCAATTGGCATCCTTCCACCGAAGAGGAACGCTGCGCGTCCGGTGTCATGATCGGCTCCGGTATCGGCGGTCTTTCCGGCATCGCCGATACGGCGCTGCTTTTGAAGGAGCGCGGACCGCGCAAGGTGTCGCCGTTCTTCATTCCGGGCCGCCTGATCAACCTTGCCTCCGGCTATGTCTCGATCGAGCACGGGCTGAAGGGACCGAACCATGCGGTGGTGACCGCCTGTTCCACCGGTGCGCATGCGATCGGCGACGCCAGCCGGCTGATCGCGCTCGGCGATGCCGATGTGATGGTCGCGGGCGGAGCCGAATCGCCGATCTGCCGGATCGGCATGGCGGGCTTCTGCGCGGCGCGCGCACTGTCGACCGGGTTCAACGAGACGCCGGAAAAGGCCTCGCGTCCCTACGACAAGGACCGCGACGGCTTCGTGATGGGCGAGGGCGCCGGCATCGTGATCCTCGAGGAATACGAGCACGCGAGGGCGCGCGGCGCGAGGATCTATGCGGAGGTGATCGGCTACGGACTGTCCGGCGACGCCTATCACATCACCTCGCCCTCGCCGGACGGCGACGGCGCATTCCGCAGCATGTCGGCAGCCCTGAAGCGCGCCGGACTTAGCGCGGCCGATATCGACTACATCAACGCGCACGGGACATCGACGCAGGTGGGCGACGAGATCGAGCTCGGCGCGGTCGAGCGTTTGCTCGGCAATGCGGCGTCGAAAATATCGATGTCGTCGACCAAATCCTCGACCGGACATCTGCTGGGCGCGGCGGGAGCGATCGAGGCCATTTTCTCGATCCTGGCGATCAGGGACAACATCGTGCCGCCGACGATCAATCTCGACAATCCCTCGGTGCAAACGGGAATCGATCTCGTGCCGCACACAGCACGCAAGCGCGAGGTCAATGTGGCGCTGTCCAATTCCTTCGGTTTCGGGGGGACCAACGCCTCGGTGATCCTCCAGCGCGTGATCAACTGATGTTATGGGTGGCGAATCGGGTACCGATAAACCACCGTTTCGCCGTATTCAGTGCTAAATCGTAGGGCCGGGTGAGAGAGACCGGCCGCTCGCGAGCAGGCGAGCCAGCTAGAGCGCATTGGATCGAGATGAACTGCTGTCGCGCTCTGGATTCTTGTGTGAGCATGACCTCCGCGCACGTTTGCCGCGAGGGAAAACCGGCATCGAACTCTCCGGGCCATCCTCGAGAGCGACAGGACTCAGGTTGCATCGATGAGTGAAAGGCCGCCGATTTCTCCCCGCAGCCCTCGTGCCGCGCTGGAGCCCGAGCAGGTTCCGCCGCCGCCCAGGCGTTCCGAGCGGGCTCGCAATCCCTTTGTGGTGATCGGCAACGCCATCATCACCATCATGCTGCTGGCGCTGATCGGCGCCGGAACAGCCTATTATTACGGCCGGCAGGTTCTGGAAACGCCGGGCCCGCTCAAGGACAACAAGGTCGTCAACATCCCGGCACGGGCGGGCAAACGGGACATTGCCGACGTTCTGCAGCGGGAAGGCGTCATCAACGTCAATCCATGGCTGTTCATCGGCGGCGTGTTCGCGATGCAGGCGAGTTCCGAGCTGAAGCCGGGCGAATACTCCTTCAAGAAGAGCGCGAGCCTGCGTGAAGTCATCGCCACCATCGTCGAAGGCAAGGTCGTCCAGCACGCCGTAACCCTTCCGGAGGGGCTGACCTCCGAACAGATCGTGGCCCGTTTGACCGAGAACGACCTCTTCTCGGGCTCGGTGCGGGAAATCCCGCGCGAGGGCACGCTCCTGCCGGAGACCTACAATTTCCCGCGCGGCACCACGCGCGAGCAGGTGATCCAGCGCATGCAGCGGGAGCAGAAGCGGGTGATCGCCGAAATCTGGGAACGCCGCAGCCCCGACGTGCCGTTGAAGTCGCCGGAGCAATTGGTGACGCTGGCATCGATCGTGGAGAAGGAGACCGGCAAGCCCGACGAGCGAAGCCGCGTAGCCGCCGTGTTCGTCAATCGCATGAAGCAGAAGATCAAGCTGCAGTCGGACCCGACGATCATCTACGGTCTGGTCGGCGGCAAGGGGACCCTCGGACGGCCGATCAAGCGCAGCGAGATCACCCAGCCATCGCCCTACAACACCTATGTGATCGACGGCCTGCCGCCCGGGCCGATTGCCAATCCGGGGCGCGCCTCGCTGGAGGCCGCCGCCAATCCGGCCCGCACCCGCGATCTGTTCTTCGTGGCCGACGGCACCGGCGGACACAGCTTCACCGAAACCTACGATCAGCACCAGAAGAACGTGGCGAAGCTGCGCGCCATGGAGAAGCAGGTCCAGAACGACACTGTCGAACCCGCAGATGAGCAGCCGCCGGCCGCTGCAGCGCAGGGCGCCATGCCGCCCGCCGATCCTGCCACCGGCGCCACGCCGAGACCGCCGGCCGCGGCGGCCAAGCGGCCGGCCCGCACACCAGCGCCGCGCCAGGGCGCCGCGCAATCGGCCCCGCCCACCGTCCAGCAATAACGGCCGGGCGGGTTGCCGCCATCGGACTCCACTTTTCCCAAAAAGGTCTTATGGTCCGCGCGCGTTGGGCGTATCGCGAATCCGCGTGTCGCCGCTTCCGTCTTTTTTTCCGGAGATGATTGGCCATGGCATTGTCGAGCATGACCGGCTTTGCCCGCAGCCACGGCGCCAGTGGACCGTATGCGTTCGAGTGGGAACTGAAGTCGGTCAATGCCAAGGGCTTTGATCTGCGCTTGCGCCTGCCGCAAGGCTGGGACGAGCTGGAGGCCCACGCCAAAAAGCGCGCCGCCGAGGTTCTGGCGCGCGGCACGGTCTATGCTAATCTCAATGTGAAGCGGGCCAATGCGCTCTCGACCGTTCGCGTCAACGCGGACGTGCTTGACTCGGTGCTGAAGGTCGCAAGTCACCTGGCTGGCAAGATCGACGCGGTGGCGCCGAGCATCGACGGTCTGCTCGCGATCAAGGGTGTCATCGAGGTCGTCGAACCCGAAAGCGACGAGGAGGAGGACAAGGCGGCGAAGGCTGCTGCCGCGGCCGCCTTCGACGAAGCGCTGCAGAACCTGGTCGCCATGCGGCAGCGCGAGGGTGTCGCACTCGGCCAGATCCTGAGCCAGCGGATGGATGAAATCGAGCGTCTCGCGAAGAAGGCGGAGGCCGCGCCCGGCCGCAAGCCCGAGGCCGTGCGGGCGCGGCTCGCCGAACAGGTCGCCGCATTGCTCGAAACCACCGACCGCTTTGATGCCGACCGGTTGACCCAGGAGGCGCTCTTGATCGCGGCCAAGGCCGATATCCGCGAGGAGCTCGATCGCATCGCCTCGCATATCTCGCAGACGCGCGAACTGATCGGCAAGGGCGGGGCGATCGGACGCAGGCTCGATTTCCTGGCGCAGGAATTTCACCGCGAGGTCAATACCTGCTGCTCGAAGTCGAACGACATCGAGCTCACAAATACCGGGCTCGAGATGAAGAACATCGTCGAGCAGTTCCGCGAGCAGGTCCAGAATCTGGAGTGATCCATGACAGCGCAGGGGCGGGGCTTCGAGGGAGTGGAACGGCGTGGATTGATGTTCGTGCTGTCGTCGCCGTCGGGGGCGGGCAAGACGACGCTGTCGCGGATGCTGATTGCGGAAACACCCGATCTGCAGATGTCGGTGTCGGCAACCACGAGGCCGAAACGACCGGGCGAGATCGAGGGCAAGGACTATTATTTCGTAGAGCAGGCGCGGTTTGAGCAAATGGTGGCCAACGGCGAACTGCTCGAATATGCGACCGTGTTCGGAAATCGTTACGGCACGCCGCGCGCTCCGGTCGAAGCTGCCTTGTCGGCAGGGCAGGACGTACTGTTCGACATCGACTGGCAGGGGACGCAGCAACTGCGTGGTCGATCGCCCAATGACGTGGTCAGTGTCTTCATCCTGCCGCCGTCAGCTACGGCGCTGGAGCAGCGCCTGCATACTCGTGCGCAGGATTCCGAAGAGGTTATCCATGGCCGCATGAAGAAGGCGGGCGACGAGATGAGCCATTTCGATGCCTATGACTATATCGTCGTCAACGACAACATCGGGCTGGCCTTCGAATCCGTAAGGTCGATCCTGCGTGCTGAGCAGTTGAAGCGCGAGCGTCAGGTGGGCTTGGCCGACTTTGTACGGCAGTTGCGCCGACAGCTGGAGAAATAGCCTCGCGTTGTGAAGCTATCGATCTCCTCAGAGTCCAACTCGAAATGAAGCCAATGAAATCGGGCTCTCTGGAAGGACTCGTCATGCCAGGACAAACCCAGCCATGACGAAAAAGCAACTCGCTTTCAAGCTCTTGGAAAGAACCTGAAAACGCTCGCTGCTTTTTCGGTCAGACTCTCAGGAGCGCGCTTTGGTGCGTGCCTCGAAGGATGAGCGCGAGATCAGGGCCTCACGCTCCTCCCGCTGGGAATACTCGGCATACTGCGGAACGGCGCTGGGCGCCTCTTGCCCCCGAGGATCAGCCATCATGACGCGACGCTCGCCCGGCTCGTTGCGCTTGGAATTAGAAGTTTTCACCTCGTCCTGGAGCTTGCGTGTCAGTCGCGCCAGGAACTCCTCGATCTTTTCGACCTTCTCGGCGGTTTGATCATCGCTGGTGCGAACGCCGTCGCCGGCCCAGGCCTGATCGCGTTCGCTCACGGCGAGCGAAAAATCCGACTGCTGCGCCGCCAGTCTCGCCTCGTCGAGATCCGGTATCGAATTGGCGTTGGCAAAGCGCGGCTCGAGCCAGGGCGGCGTGTTCGGGTTTTGCGCCGATTTCCATGCTGTCCGCTCGCGCAGCCAGTCGTTGCGGCGTCGACGACGGCCGAGCCGGTAGACGGCGCTGCCGGTCAGCCCGGCCAGTGCAAGCGCGCCGGCCGCGACCAGCAGAAGCTTCTGGATCGAGCCGATGTTGCGCTCGGCCAGTGCCGGCGCCGCGGTTTGCGCACGATCGGCGGCATCTGTTGTCGCGTCGGAGGCTTGGACATCGGCCACCATCAGCGACATCTCGGGCTGTTGCTGGCCTGCCGCCGGCTGATTGGTCGGCGCGGGGCCGGCGCCCGGCGTACCCGAGCTCTGCGGCCAGCGCGAGGCCAGCGATGCGACCGGCTCGTTCGGCGCCTGCGCCGACGCAGAGTTCGGCCAGACCGATGATGCGGCGGGGGGTGTCTCTGCAGGCACGCGGGCGCGCGGCGGGATTTCGGCGTGGGCATCGGCGATCGAGCGCGACGCAGGCGCGTCGGCGCGGCGCGCTACTGGTTCTGGCGCGGCCGCGACTGGTGTCTCCGTACGCGCGGATTTGTCGTCTCCGCCGCGCAGATACCAGCAATGGCGACCGGTTCCGCGTTCGATGTGATAGTACCAATGCTGCCCTTGCGGAGTCTGATCGGTCGGCACCGTCACGCAATTGTCGGCGGCAAGTACAGCGCGTTGCGGAAGCATCGTCCAAACCGCGCCGGCCGCAGCACCGATGAAAAAGACCGACGCGAATTTCATTCGCACGCTGGACATACGCGACTCCGGTTACGCTACGCGACTATTGCTGACCCAAAATCTCGTTGAAGAGTTGGGTCGCAATGGGCCGCAAATCCGGAGAGGATGGGGCTTAATTCGGGCTCGTGTTCCCTTGCCGAAAAGCGGGCATTTCCGAGGCGACAGTATGTCGTCGAACTGCCGCCTTCGCTTCGCCTTATTCGCTCGCGAGCACGTCGGAGAACAGCACGTAGCGCTCGCCGTTGAAGCGCACCAGCCGCATCTGCTTGATCGGCCGGTGGTCTGTCGGGCTCGAGGTCAGCTTGACCCCCGGCAGCAGCAGCGGCAGCTCCATGTTGAGATGGG
This sequence comes from uncultured Alphaproteobacteria bacterium, assembly GCA_963696255.1. GTDB lineage: Bacteria > Pseudomonadota > Alphaproteobacteria > Rhizobiales > Xanthobacteraceae > Bradyrhizobium. The sequence continues at coordinate 1,405,571 of CAVOJN010000006.1, read as the reverse complement.
TCGCTTTCTCCATGACGTTTTCACGCGTGAGATTGTCGCCGCATTGGCGCAGCAGCTCCACGACCGCGTGGCCGATATTGTAGCCATAGGGCGCGTAGTAGTCGCTCTTGTCGACATGGGGGTTGTACTTGTCCATCCAGACATTCCAGGCCTTCATCTCCGGATCGTCGCGCCATTGCGGATCGGCCGGATCTTTCTGGTAGGCCGCCGAGATGATGCCCTTGGCCGCTTCAAAGCCTGCGGGCTTGATGGCGCCTGCGATCGAGGAGCCGACGCTTGAGACGAATTCCTGCGGATGCCAGTCGATGTCGTAGGCCTTACGGATGGCTTGCGCGGCGAATTTCGGCACCGAGAAGATCAGCAGTACATTGGCGCCGGCGGCCTTCAGCGACACGATCTGGGAGTCCACCGTGGGATCGCTGGTCGTGTAGGTCTGCTGCGAGACGATCATCTTGTCGGCCTTGTCGCCGAGCCCGCGCTTGAAGCCGAGCAGATAGTCGCGGCCAAGGTCATCGTTCTGCGAGAGGATGCCGACCCTGGCGTCCGGCTTGTTGGCGAGAATGTATTTCGCGTAGATCTCGCCTTCCGAGGCGTAATGCGGCGTCCAGCTCAGCGTCCACGGATAATGTTCGGGATCGTTGAAGACGGTGGCCCCGGTGCCGATGAAGAGGTGCGGCACCTTCTTCTGGTTGATGTATTTCACGACGGCCATGTTGGTCGCGGTACCGACCGGATTGACGAGGAACAAGACTTCCTCGCTTTCGATCAGTCTGCGGATCTGCTCGACCGTTTTCGGCGGGCTGTAGGCGTCATCGAGCGCGATATAGTTGATCCTGCGTCCGTTGATGCCGCCCTCGTCATTGATCTTCTGGAAATAGGCGGTCGCGGAGACGGCGCCCGCCGAATAGGCGGAGGCGGGACCGCTGAACGGCGTCGTGGTGCCGATCTTGATCTCCTTGTCGGTAACGCCGGGGCCGTATTGCTTCTGCGCGGTCGCGGGTGCCGCCGCGACAAGCGCAAGCGCGGCGAGAACGCCGCGCGTCCATTGTTTCCCCAACGTCATGTCTTCCTCCCGTTTTATGTACGGGGAGGCCGCGAGACATCTGCAGTTTCAGTTTTTCAGTACGATACGTCCCACGACTTTCCCGGCTCGCAACGCGTCGATCCATTTTTGAACGTCAGTCATGGGTTCTTCGCGCATCGGCGTCGGCTTGACCTTTCCGGACCGCGCCAGCTGCATCAGTTCGTGACCTTCGGCGAGCGTGCCGACCATGAAGCCCTCGATGGTCATGCGCTTGTAGACCCACTGCACCATGGGCAGGTTGAAATTGCCGCCCATCAGGCCGGACACCACGATCTTACCGCCGCGCGCGACCACTGAGACCGCAAACGCCATCGATTTCTCGTTGCCGGCGAAATCGACGATCTCATCAAAACCGCCCTCGGTCTCCCTGACAATTCGTTTAACGATGTCGGGCTCGGCCGGATCGTAGGCGAAGGCGGCGCCGTTTTGCAGCGCCGTTTCCCGTGCGGCGGGATTTAGATCGGCGACGCTGATCTTCTGCTTGAACATCGCCTGCGCGAAAGACAGGCCCATCATGCCGACGCCGCCGAGGCCGACGAGAAGGAGATTGCGCTGGCGCGGACGATCGACAAGGCGCTTCAACGCGCCATAGGCTGTCACACCCGAGCACATCAGCGTGGCGGCCTGGTTCACCGGCAGCGGATCGTAATCGAGCAGATATCTGGCGTCGGGCACCAGCACATGGGTTGCAAAGCCGCCATCGATGGAGACACCGAGGAAACGCTGCTTGATGCAGAGGTTCTCGTCGCCGTTCTGGCAATCGCGGCACTGGCCGCAGCCGATCCACGGAAATACCGCCTTCTTCTTGCCGATCAGCTCCTTCGGCACCTCGGGTCCGACGTCGTCGACGACACCCGCGATCTCATGGCCGAGAGTGAAGGGCAGGGTCATGCCGCGCGTGGTGTCGAGGCGCTTGCCGCCGCCGAGATCGGCATAGCCGTCCTGGATATGCAGGTCGGAATGGCACAGTCCGCAGCGCTCGATGCGGACAAGCACTTCCTTTCCCTGCGGCTTGGGCGTTTCGACGATGGTCTCGCAGAGCGGCGCATCGAATTTGACCAGTGATTGTCGACGCATCTGCACCATGTGGCTTCTCCCTTAGTGTCCGCGCATGATCTCTCGGACAGCCGCCTCACGCGTCTCGCTGACGCGGCCCTTTTGGTCCGGATCATGCTCTAACGCGCATCCGGTGTTGTGTTTCGTATATCGGTCAATTCACGCGCCATGGCAACAAAGCCGGAGATCGGAACGGTCTCGGCGCGACGCGTCGGCTCCACATTGGCCGCGGCCGCAAGCCGCAGCGGATCGGCCGGCAGCGATTTCAGGCTCTGGCGCAGCATCTTGCGGCGCTGGCCGAAGGCTGCGGCGGCGACCTGTTCCAGCGCGCGGCGATCGCAGGGCTCAGGGTGCGGGCGCGGCACCAGTCGCACCACCGACGAAGTGACCTTGGGCTGCGGCACGAAGGCGGCCGGCGAGATGTCGAACAGGATTTTGGTTTCCGCGCGCCAGTTGGCGAGAACGCCGAGCCTGCCATAGGCTTCCTCGTTCTCGCGCGCCACGATGCGTTCCGCCACCTCGCGCTGGAACATCAACACCATCATGTCGTACCAGGGCGGCCAGGGCTCGACGGACAGCCAGCCGATCAGGAGGTTGGTCGCGATGTTGTAGGGCAGGTTGGCGACGATCTTCGCTTTCGTCGAGCCGAGATAGGGCCTGATATCGAAGGTCTGTGCATCGGCGCAGACGATCTCCAGGCGTCCCGGATAGCGCTTGGCAATCGTCTGAAGCGCGGGAACGGCGCGCTCGTCATGCTCGACCGCGATCACGTGGGCGGCGCCCAGCGCGAGCAGCGCGCGCGTGAGCCCGCCGGGACCGGGGCCGACTTCGACGACCGTGGCGCCTTCCAGCGGCCCGGCGGCGCGCGCGATCCGCGCGGTGAGGTTGAGGTCGAGCAGAAAATTCTGACCCAGCGATTTGCGCGCCGACAGCGAATGCTCGCGGATGACCTCGCGAAGCGGCGGCAGATCGTCGATCGCGCTCATGCGCCTCCGGCCGCGGCCATCCGCTCGGCCAGGCGGAGCGCGGCGACGAGGCTTGCCGGATTGGCCCGGCCTGAGCCTGCGATGTCGAACGCGGTACCGTGATCGGGCGAGGTGCGGATGAACGGCAAGCCCAGCGTGACGTTGACGCCGTCGTCGAAGGCGAGCGTCTTGATCGGGATCAGCGCCTGATCGTGATACATGCAGATCGCGCAGTCATAGGTTTTCCGCGCCGCGTCGTGGAACATGGTGTCGGCGGGCAGCGGACCGCGCGCATCGATGCCTTCGCGGCGCAGCCGGTCGACGGCGGGCGCGACGATCGCCTGATCCTCGGTGCCGAGCGAGCCGTCTTCGCCGGCATGCGGATTGAGGCCCGACAGCGCAAGCCGCGGGCGAGCGAGGCCGAAGCTGCGTTTCAGGCCGTCGGCCGCGATGCGCGCCGTGGAGACGATCAGCTCCGTGGAGAGCTGTGCGATCGCCTCGCGCAGCGACAGGTGGATCGTCACCGGCACGACGGCGAGCGTGGGCGACCACAACATCATCACCGGCTGCGGCGTCTTGCCGTCGCGCGCGGCGAGCTCGGCGAGAAATTCGGTGTGACCGGGATGACGGAAGCCGGCGCCGTAAAGCACGCTCTTGGCGATGGGGTTGGTGACGACGGCGCTTGCGCGTCCCGCATCGACATCGGCAACCGCCTGCCGGATCGCGGCGATCGCGGCCGGTGCGCTCGACGCGTCGGGCCGGCCGGGCTGAGCGCTGATCGCGTGTCCAATCGAGACGACAGGCATTGCGGTCGAAAACGCAGCGCGAGCACGTCCGGGTTCAACATCGGCAATCGGGACGTCGAGGCCGAGCGCCTTGGCGCGCCGCTCCAGGAAGGCGCGATCGCCGAGCAGGTAAAACGGCGGAAGTTTCAGTTCGTCGCGGCGCAGCCACGCCAATAGCGCGATGTCGGGTCCGATGCCGGCGGGTTCACCCAGTGTCAGCGCAAGCGGTTGGTTGCTCCCCATCTCACACCGCTAGTTGCGCTGTGATTTTGGTTTCTTGCCCGGCTTGTCCTCCGCGTTCGGATCGAAACCGGCCTGCCGGTATTCGATCATCGCCGCCTTGCGGATTTCGTCCAGATAGTCCTTCGATGTCTTTTCGTATTTCTGTTGATACATCTTTTCGCGCATTTCTTTTCGCTTCGGCGAGTCGATGGTCGTCGGCTTGCGCCCGCACAGGGCCACCATCTCGATGCCCTGCTTGGTCACCTCCGGCGGGGTCAGATGGCCGATCGGGGTGTCGTCCAGGAGCTTCCGCAGATTGACGGGAATGTCTGCCGACGTGCGGACGACCATCTCGCGGATCGCGGCGTTCGGCATCGACTTGAAATACTGGTTGGCCTGTTCGCAGGTCTCGACGCGGGAGCGCAGCGTCTCGGCGTCCTTGTGCCGAAGCTCGACCGTGCTTTGCGCGGAGCCTTTCGGGACGATCAACACGACCGGCTGCATGCGGTATTCGAACGCTTCGCCCTGCTGCGTGCCATCGCCACCCTCTGCCTTCACCCGTTCGGCGACGTCCTTCTCCCCGATCTGCAGCCGCTCCTTGAAGCGGCCGCGCACAAGGCTGCCCCAGACAATATCGGTCTTGATCCTGTGCTTGAAGGTTTCGGGCCGGATGCCTTGCTTCTCCAGCGTGGCGGTGAGTTGCTCGGGCGTGAGCCGCATCCGCTGCGCCATCTGTCCATAGGACTGGTCGATGTCGGAGCCGGACGGGTCGACGCCGTATTTCTTGGCTTCCTTGATCTTCACCTTTTCGTCGATCAGCTCGTTGAGCACTTCCTGCCGGCTCTGCTGCTTGTGAGTGGAGACGAAGTTGAGCTTGCTGCGCTGCTCGATATCGAGATCGGTGATGGGTTCGCCATTGACCATCACGGCAATGGTTTGCGCGCGCGCGGACGGGGCCGCCAACGCCATCAAGGCGCACGCCAATGCGCAGCCCAGAAGCAGGGCCGGAAGTCGACGCGAGAATATGGTGCCCATGATCATGGTCGATCTCAACCCATCGGAATCAAGGTTCAGCCGTTTCCGGCCTTCATCAGCGCGGTCCTATGGAAGAGCGGCGCTGACGGAAGACGAGGTGTTGGCAAGGGTGCGCAGGCCGATCTGCAACATGTAGGCATGGCTCAGCACCGGCGGTGCCGTACCGGCGGTATAGTTGTAAGACGTCACATAGTTCGCGGCCAGAACGAAGCAATCATCCACATAGCCGGCGCCGACGACATATTGGTTGAGCTTGTTGGCTTCAAGGTCCCAGCGCATGGCGCCCGTCGCCACCCAGTTCGCCGCGACCTTGACGGAACCCGAGGCGAGCAGGCCTTCGCGGCGCGAGAGGTAGCCGAGGTCGGGCTGCGGCGCGTAGTTGCCGTAGAGCATGCTGACCGACCAGCGATTGAAGTTTGCTCTCGCTTCGGCCTCGAAGCGCTCGACATTCCAGGTCTGCTGGTCGAAGCGGGAGCGTACGCTGAACGTGTAGGTCGAGTTCGGAGAGTAGTTCACGCTGGTCACATAGTCGGATCGCGGCGTGGCGAGGCCGGAATCGACGCCAGTGTTGATCTCGTCGTGAACGGCAAAGGAGTTCATGCCGAACAGCTGGTAGGACTGGCCGAACAGCACCTTGACCGCGCCGCCGCGGTCGAACTGCGTGGTGGCCTGCACGCCCGCGTTGGCGCGTCCGCCGCCCTCGACGCGGTCATAGCCGGAGAACTTGTCGACGCTGAACAGATTGCTCGCGTCATACACGAGGCTCTGCGCATCCTCGTTCGGAAGCTTGCCGGCATAGCTCTCGTTCGGGCGGATGATGACTTGCGCGATCGGCTCGATGGTCGTCGAACCCCATGGCTGCACGTTGATGAAGGGATAGCGATATTCGAGGCCGACGGTCGGCATCAGGCGCATCGCCTGGGTGTCGCCGACCGGGAGGAAGTTGGAGACGCCGGGCTGGTTGGAAACCTCGGAGTTGATCGCGTCCACCCGCATGCTCGCGAACGGCGTCCAGATCTCGCCGATGGGGTCGGTGAACGACTTGCGCCATTGCGCTTCCGCCGTCAGACGGGTGTAGGTTCCGGGGAAGCCACGCAGCAGACATTGCGTCGGAGTGCGCGCCAGCGGATCGGCGGAGGCGACATTGCAGAGTCCAAGGGTATTGGCGGTCGTGGTGATCGGATCGAACACCGCGTCGTTACGCGTCAGGTTGACGAAATTGGTCTTGTAGGAGACTTCGCCGCCGAAGATATTGTAGTTCAGGACGTTCGAGTAATCGAGGACGGGATAGACGACGGGCACCTGCTGCTGGTTGCCCGAGAAGCTCAGATAGTAGATCGAACGCAGGTCGAAATAGCTGCGGTTGCCGACGCCGGTCAGGTAGAGCTGCGATATCGCTTCCGTCGGCAGGCTCAGGAAGGACGCCATCGGATCCTTGTACATGGCGAGGCGATAGTCCGACATGAAGTAGTAGTCGGACAGCACCACGCCGTCCCAGCCCCAGACCCATTTGTCGTTGAGCGCAAACTGGCCCTTGGTCTCGATGCCGCCGCGGAACTGCTTGTCGCCGGGTTGTCCTGCGAAGGCGCCCGGATCGAGCTGGTCGATGCCGTAGGCGCGGATCTGATAGGAGCCGTTGATCAGGCGCTGGCGGAACTCAGCCTGCATCAGCACGCCCTGGCGCGAGGTGATCCGCGGGATGAAGGTGGCGTCATAGTCCGGCGCGATCGCCCAGTAATAGGGGACCTCCATGCCGAAGCCATAGCCGGTCGTTTCGCTGTAGGCCGGCATCAGGAAGCCCGACTTGCGCTTCACGGTCGGATCGGGCGTCGAGAAGAACGGCATGTAGGCGACCGGCACGCCGAAGAATTCGAGCTGCGCCGTTTCGAAATACAGCATCTTCTCGTTCTGGTCGTGGATGATGCGCGCGCCCTTGACCTGCCATAGCGGCGGTTTCTTCGGATCGTCCTTACAGGGGGCGCAGGCGGTATAGACGCCGTTTTCGAACACCGTGTAGTTGCCGTTGGAGCGGTCCGATCGCGTCGCAGCCATTCGCGTGGCGTCGGCAGTATCGACGCGCAGCGAATCGACGAAGCCGTCGCGATAGTCGTCGCTCAGGTCCATCACGTTGGCATAGGTGATCTTGCCGTCGGCATCCGTCATGCGGATGTTGCCCTCGGCATGCAGCCGCTTGGTCTTCTGGTCGTAGATCACCTTGTCGGCTTCGACGCTGGTGCCGTTGTAGAACAGCTGCACGTTGCCGACCGCCGAAACGCGGTTGTTGTTGTAGTCGTAGTCGACCTCGACCGCCTGCACGAGCATCTGGCCGTCATTGGGGACGCGCGGGCGGGTCGGCTGCGGAGGACGCGGATTGTAGGTGAAGCCCTGGGCTGCGGCCGGTTGCGCCGTCACCAGTTCGAGCGCGCCGGCCAGCAGCATGGCGAACACCATCGCGAGCGGAGCAATCGCGGCAACACCCATCCGTCGCCGGCGAGGGGCTGCGCGCCGGATTGCGGACAGAGTCATCTGGAGGGCGGCGACGACTGCCACTCTACCCGTCCTCCTGGTACAGCAAGGCCAAAAAACCGGTGAGGCCGCCCACCACCACGGGCAACCACGCCGCAACGATCGGATGCATCAACTCGGCCTTGCTCAGATCCTCGGTTACTTTCGATAAAACGTAGAGCAGAAAGCCTGCGCCGACGCCACTCAAAACCATCTTTTGCACCCCGCCGAATCGGAAGAAGCGCAACGATACGGATGCCGCCAACATGACCATTGCGGCAAGCAAAAACGGCTGTGCCAGAAGCTTGTGGTACTGCAGGCGATAACCTGCGGTAGCAAAGCCCGAACTTTCCGACGAGCGGATGTAGTCGGGAAGTTGCCAAAAGGACACAGTTTCGGGGGTCGAAAAACTGTTGCGGACCTGGGCCGGCGTGAGCGAGGTCTCGAGCCGGAAACTGTCTTCCTCGACCGGCGGTTCATCGAGCGAATAGCGGCGCGCGTTCCTGAACAGCCAGTAGCCGTCTTCCAGCGTTGCCTCGCGGGCCTCGATTCGCTCCTTGAACACGCCGGATGTATCGAACCGGAACAGTGTCAGTCCGGTCAGCCGGGCGCCCTGCTTCTCGCTGCGGACGGCGTTCATGATCACCTGGCCGTCGGCATTTTTCTGATTGATCCAGAAGCCCGACGCGTCCTGCACGCCGCCGCCTGGCGCGCTGCCAAACAGCTCGGCCTCCATGCGCTTGGAAAGCTCGCGCAGATTCGCCGACATCGGATTGTAGGCCGTGGTCGCAAGCAGGCCGAGCAGGAGGGCGCTTGCAAGCGCCGGCGCGATGAACTGCCAGGCGGACACACCGGCCGCGCGCGCAATCACGAGCTCGAGCCGCCGCGACAGCGCCAGATAGCAGGTCATGGCGCCGATCAGCACGCAGAACGGCATCATCTTCTCGAGCAGTTGCGGCACGCGGAACAGCGAGGTCTCGGCCACGGCGATCGGGGAGGCGGTCGCAAGACCCGAGGTCCTGCGCACCATTTCGATGTAGTCGACCAGCACCAGGAGCAGGAAGATGCCCGCGAACACGCCGAGCGCCGAGACCACGAAGCGGCCGGCGAAGTAGCGCCCGAGTGTGTTGGTGACCATGCTCATGCGGTCACCGGACGGCTGAACAGCCTGAGCAGGCGGTCATTGGATTTCTGGATCGCTTCCATCAGCATCGCCGAGGGCTCGATCACGATGCCGGCGATGATGAGCCAGAGGCCGGCGCCGATCCCTCCGAACAGCAGCGCGTATTGAACCGCCGCGGCCATCGGCGACTTCACCGTCATGACCGAGCAGGCGAATCCGGCCATGCGCAATCCGAACACGGCCACGATCGATCCGCCGATGGAGAAGTTCCGGCTCTGGCGCGTGGTGCGTGGCGCACCGAGAAACGCGAAAGTCAGCGCCGCAAAGGCGAACGGATAGAACGGCGCCATGAAGCGGTCATGCAGTTCGGCGCGGAGCTGGCCGGGGAGCTGCTTGTAGATCGGATCGTCCTCGCTCGGGGACAACAGCTCCCACAAATAGCGCTCGCGAATGCCGAGCGCGACGTCGCCATGCTGCGAGAATTTCGACATGTCGAAGGCGTAGCGGGCGAACGCGACCATCGCGGGATCGCGCTTTCCGGCTTCGAATTTTTCCAGGTTGCCGTCCTCGAGCACGAGGAACGAATTGGCGCCGCTTTTCACCACCGTGCCGTGGTCGGCGACGATCGAGATGCGCTCCTTCGGATCGCGACGGTCGTCGATGAAGATGCCGACCAGACGGCCGCCGGGCTGCCGCTCGCGGATCCGGATCGTCAGATTTTGATCGAGTTGCGCAAAACGTCCCGGCTGCAGCACGTTGGTGAGCACGTCGGCCGTGATCTCGGCGTCCCACTGCTTGATGCGGCGCATGCCGTCGGGGGCGAGATAGGCCGCGATGAACGCGACCAGCATCGACACCACGATCGTTGCGAACACGAACGGACGGAACAGGCGGAACGGCGAGAAGCCGGCCGCATTCATCACGATGATCTCGGAGTCCGTCGCGAGCTTGTTCAGCGTGTGCGAGACCGCGATCATCAGCGCGATCGGCGCGATGATCAGCACCAGCGCCGGAATGACGAGACTGGTGAGGCCGAGAAAGGTGAGGATGGTCTGACCCTGGCTCGTCATCAGGTCGATGCCGCGCAACGCCTGCGTAATCCAGATCACGCCGGTGAGACTGATCAGGACCAGCGCAAACGACGCAAGCGTCGTGCGGAAGATATACCTGTCGATCGACCCCATCGCTAACGCACGGTCCCGCCCTGTCGCCGGCCTCACTGCGAGCCACCACCACCCTTCGAAAAGGGAGGCCCCACTGGCCGCGCCGCAGTCTATCCCACCGGCTATTGTCTCACTAGCATCCCTTTGATCCGTCAACAAAATGGCCGAGCCATGGCGGCGTCGCCCCAAGCTTAAGAATTCCTCAATTGTGGCTCGATGGCCACGCCAGCCTTGGCAGGCTGGGGAAAGCCGGGCCATAGTGGCAAAACCGGCTTTCCTGCGGGGCTACAACGGCCCCATGGAGGCATCCCCAGGTCCCTCGCGGATCATACCCTCGCGAATAACGCGAAAGCCTGAATTTGGAGGATTTTCCTATGTCCGACGCCGTCAAGGTCGGCTTCGTCCCGTTTTCCGCCGCCCCGCGAGGCACCTTGGTGGCGTTTTGCGACGATGCCTTGAAGTTCGGCCCTGTGACCCGGAAAATCCTTGGGAAGGCCGAGGGTTTGGTGAAGCGGGCGGCGGCCACCAGCCAGTTCAAGGGAAAGAATGGATCAGCGCTCGATATTTTGGCACCTGAAGGAATCAAGATTCAACGCTTGATCGTGCTGGGCGCCGGCAAGGCATCCGAGCTCAAGGAGAAGGATTTTCTCAAGTTCGGCGGCGTCCTGGCCGGCAAGCTGAATTCGGCCAGTGAGGCGGTGACCGTCCTCGCCGAACTGCCGGAGGGTGGCATTGATTCGGAGCTGGCGGCTGCGATCGCGACCGGCATCAGGCTGCGCGCCTACAAATTCGATCGCTACAAGACCAAAAAGAAGGACGGTGAGGAGCGCGGTCCGCGTGGCGACATCTCGGTCGCGGTCGAGGACGTCGCGGCGGCCAAAAAAGCCTATTCACCCGCCGATTCCATCGTCGATGGCGTCAACCTCGCGCGCGAGCTCGTCAACGAGCCCCCGAACGTCCTCTACCCCGAGGAGTTCGCCCGCCGCGCCGCGCAGTTGAAGAAGCTCGGTGTCGATGTCGAGATCCTCGATGTCAAAGCGATGACCAGACTTGGAATGGGCGCGCTGCTCGGCGTTGCCCAGGGCTCGGCGCGTCCCGGCCGCACCGTGATCATGCGCTGGAATGGCGGCAGGAAGGGCGACGCGCCGGTCGCCTTCATCGGCAAGGGCGTCTGCTTCGATACCGGCGGCATTTCGATCAAGGGTGCCGCGAGCATGGAGGAGATGAAGGGCGACATGGGCGGCGCCGCCTGTGTCGTCGGGCTGATGCATGCGCTGGCGGCGCGGAAGGCGCGCGTGAATGCGGTCGGTGCGATCGGCCTGGTCGAGAACATGCCCGACGGCAACGCGCAGCGTCCGGGCGACATCGTCACATCGATGTCGGGCCAGACCATCGAGATCATCAACACCGACGCCGAAGGCCGCCTCGTGCTCGCCGACGTGCTCTGGTACGTGGCGAGAAAGCACAAGCCGAAATTCATGATCGACCTCGCGACGCTGACGGGCGCGATCATGGTGGCGCTCGGCAGCGAGCATGCCGGTCTGTTCTCGAACAATGATGAACTGGCGGATCGGCTTTTGAAGGTCGGACTGGAGACCGGAGAACGGGTCTGGCGCATGCCACTCGCGCCCGAATACGACAAGCTGATCGACTCGCAGTTCGCGGACATGAAGAACACCGGCGGCCGCTACGGCGGCTCGATCACCGCCGCGCAATTCCTGCAGCGCTTCGTCGACGACACGCCATGGGCGCATCTCGACATCGCGGGCACCGCGATGGGGGCGCCGAAGAGCGACATCAACCAGAGCTGGGGTTCCGGCTTCGGCGTGCGCCTGCTGGAGAAGCTGGTCGCCGAATATTACGAGAAGTGAAGGGAACGCGACGCAAGAGAACGCGAGGGAAACGGCCACAGCGAAATGACCGAGGTCCTGTTCTACCATCTGCAGAACATGTCGGTTGAAAACGTGCTGCCGCCGCTGCTCGAGAAATCGCTCGAGCGCGGCTGGCGCGTCGTGGTGCAATCGACCTCTGAAGAACGTGCCGATGCGCTCGACGCGCATCTGTGGACCTATCGCGACGAATTGTTCCTGCCGCATGCGACCTGGCGTGCCGGCGACGCGGAGGAGCAGCCGATCCTGCTGATGGTCGCCGACGGCAATCCCAATCGCGCCAACGTCCGCTTCCTGATCGACAATGCCGCCTTGCCCGCCGACTCGCAGTCCTATGAGCGCATGGTGTTGCTGTTCAACGGTGACGATGCCGACGCGCTTGCGGCGGCGCGCAGTGCCTGGACCGACTGCAAGTCGCGGGGACTCGATGTGACCTATTGGCAGGCGGACGAGCACGGTCGATGGCGGCGGCGCGACTAGGGGCATGATCGCCGTTTCCGTCAGATCGGGCCGGGTGGACGCCAGACGTGACCGCTCTCCAAACCCGTCATTGAGCTTTGGAGGCCCCGTAGAACGGCGGATTAACGCGGCCTCGCTATTAGTGATAAACTGCGCTATCTGCCCGGGGGGCTTTCCAAAGCCACGGTGACGCCGCAAAGTGGTGGTGGAACAAATGCTTGGAGCATGATCTAAAAAGATCATGCGAAGTTCCAAGGGCGGGACGGGGGAACTGGCCTTAACGTGCGCTACCACAAGCAACATTTCGCGCGGCTCTGGACGCTGCTTGCGCTGGCACCGCTGATCGCGGGCTGCTCCGGCGCAACCGACCTGATATCGAGGGATGCCGAATGGTTCTCGCGTCCGGGACGGCTGTTTATCCGCCAAGTCTCGATCGACGCGGCGCCGCTCAGTCCGAACGCGCCGGTGACGGCAGAGGATCTGGTGAGCGCCGAAGGCGCCTGCCCGGGCATGGCGGCGCCGGGCGATGCCCAGGCCCTTGCTGACGGACCGGCCAGCGCTCCGGCCCAGCCCGCCGGATCTGTGGCGCTCGGCCATACCGAATGCGACGTGGTGCGCGGCCTCGGCGCGCCTGACAGCGTCAACCTGTCCAGCAATCCGCGGGGCGAGCGTCAGGCCGTCGTCACCTGGACGCATGGCGGCCGCCCCGGCATCTACACCTTCAACGCCGGACGGCTGAGTTCGGTGGAGCGTGCGCCCGAGCCGGCGGCCCCGGCACGCGTGGCCAAGCCGAAGACCCGGAAAAAAGAAGCGACCTGATCGCGGCAGCAGTGCCGCTTCGAGAACTCAGCGCGCCCGCGTCAGCCTGCTGTGCCCAGGGCATACCTAGCGGCGCTTGCCTGCGGCGATCACGTTCACCGTTGCCGGCAATCTAACCCAGGAGAACTTCAGCCCGCCCGGTTATCCGAGCGGGCTTTTTGTGTGCCGCGGCTTCTCCGGGCTGCCTGATAGGAACTTTGGGGCGCGAGCCGATTTGAAACCTGTGGCAACGAGTACGCTGACGATCGGGTGTAGGCCCAGGTTCGGATCATGTTCACACCGACGTTGACACCACTGTTCTGCTGGGAAGCGATCGGCAGCTTCGGTTCGCTGCGCGAATGGGACCAGTTCCGTACCTGGATGCGAGATCAGGTCGCGGACGCAGTCGCCGAAGAGATCAACCCTCCAGCCGACGTCGAGCCTGGTGAACGATGGTTCAGGCATGTCTCCACCGGAACGCTGTGGCGGCTGGTGCCGGTTGAGAACCCCTATGGTCCGGGCTTCTGGCCTGTTGACGACGAGGCGGCTCCTCCGCTTTGCCTCTCGCATGCGGCCATGGTGACGCAAGACGAACCCAGCATGGCCAACTCAACGAAGCCGCATTGATCGCGCGCGCCCCTCGCCGCGGCCGGGCCGGCGAAGGCGCCGCGTCACGCGAGCCTCACGGGCGTGATGCGAGCTGCTCGATCAGGTCGAGACGCTCCTTCATGGGATCGGGGCCGCAGGTGACGCCCGTGTTGGAGATCAGCAGGAGATCATCCTGCGCGGACTGCGGGCGCCACGCCGGCAGGCCCGATCCGTTCGGGTCGCCGTATTTGGCGAAGTTGGTCCAATAGGTGCGCATCGTGCTGGAGACCTCCCGGTCCTTCTGGCTGTACAATCCGGCGCGAACTCCGAGCGTGCCGAAGATGAAACGTATTTCCTGTCCTTCCTCGCCGTCTTCGGGCGGTGCAGCCGTCTCCGGCACGTAGTCGAACCGATATCTGTAGGTGGCAGCGCCGTGCCCGGCGTGCGAACGCGCCACGGATCGGGTTGGCTCGGACAACGCCCAGTCCGTGCGAAGTCGCCGGGGCGTATCGTTCGTCATTTGCAGCAGCTTCTGCAGCAACGGCGCAGGCATGCCCTGCGCATACGGCGCGTAAGGAAAGCCGTTGCTGCCGATCAGCAAGGGGATGTCCCGCTCATGGCCCGCACGGATCGTATCCTGGAGCTGTTCGTCCACATAGACGCCGTCGATCGTGTAGGCGGGCCCAAGGGCAAGGGCCGGCTCCTGTTTCGCCTGCGCGGCAACGATCTTCTGCAGGGCTGATTGCCGCATCTCGACCTGGCTGACGCCGAGCGCCTGCGCGAAGGCCTTTGTTGCCAGTTCGGCCGCGGCGCGATCGCGCGCTTCTTCGCGGAAAGAGGCGGACTGAATGATCGCCTTGTGGAAGAGTCCGGTTGCGCGATGCGAAGCCATCAGCATGGCGACCGCGTTCGCGCCCGACGAGGAGCCGAAGATCGTGACGTTGTCGGGATCGCCGCCGAAGGCGCTGACATTGTCATGGACCCAGCGCAAGGCCGCGATCTGGTCCTTCATGCCGTAATTGCCGATCCCGTCGCCGTCTTCATCTCCGGACAATATTTCACTGCCCAGCCATCCCAATGCGCCCAGGCGATAATTGAAGGTGACGAGGACCACCCCGTCTCGCGCCAGTCCGGATCCGTCGTAAAGCGGGTCGGCTGCCGTCCCTGAGTTCAGACCGCCGCCGTGAATCCAGACCATGACCGGGAGTCTCTCGTCCATGTGAGCGGGCGTGAAGATATTGATGGTCAGGCAATCCTCGGAGTTCGGAACGGGGGGCTGGAACATCTGTCCTGACGCTTGAGGGCAGGATGGGCCGAACCTGTTTGCGGCGAGGATCTCCGCCCGTTCAGCAGCCCTGGCCGGTGCGCGCCAACGCGCCGGCCCGATCGGGGGTGCGGCGTACGGGATGCCCATGAACTTCGCGATGTCGAAATCGGCTATTCCATACGCCTGGCCCTCTTGCGTAAGGGCAAAGACGAACCGTTCCCCCTGCGCATGCAACCCGGCGGCGAACATCAACAAGGCGCCGGTCGCAAACGCCAGCAACCAGCTTAGCCGGCGCATATCGAGCGTTCCGCAGATGGCAGCGGCTACCTCCATGCCGGTGAATTTTAAATGGGACGTCGCTGGAGGTCCACGGTCCGAGGCGGTGCCGCCGTCCGCAAATCCGGCGGAACGGAACAAGAATGGAGCTTTGTCGCGCCGACGTGAACCAACGCCGCGCCTTGGAATTAACATGAGCTAACGGAGGAACTCATGTCCCAGTTTGTGACCCTTCTGGTCGAGGATGATGCTCTGCAACGGGAGGTCATGGCCGATCTCCTGAGGGACGAGGGATTCGAAGTGATCGAATGTTCCACAGGTGAGGCGGCCGAACTGGTTGTCGCGACCTCCGGCACCGAGCTGCGCGCGCTCATCACCGACAATGGCCTGGCCGGCAAGATGACCGGCGTCGAGCTTGCGCAATACGCGCGGGGGCGGCATCCGAACATGAACATCATCATCATGTCGGGACGGCAGGTGACCTCGCTGCCCTCTCACGCCACTTTCCTCTACAAGCCCTTTGCTCCGGTCCGCCTGCTCGAAGCCGTGCGCGGCGGGCGAACCACGGCTCGCTATTGAGCGCGTCGCATCGAGGCAACCGGTTCCGCCTCACGTCGCCATAACCACCTTGAGAGCGGCACAGCCAGCGCGGCTCCGAGCAGCTGCGCGGCGATGAACGCGACGACGCCGGCAGGTGCAATGCCGGCAAACGTGTCCGACAGCGAACGCGCGATCGTCACGGCCGGATTGGCAAAGGACGTCGAGGCAGTGAACCAGTAGGCGGACGTGATGTAGAGGCCGACAGTGTAGGGGACCGCGCCCGGCGCTCGCGCAACGCAGCCGAAAATCGTCAGCAGCAGGCCGAAGGTGGCGACGCCCTCGGCGAACCATTGGCCCGCTCCCGTTCGCACCGTCAGCGACGATTGCCACAGCGGCAGCTCGAACATCAGATGCGCGGCGCACACGCCCGCTATGCCGCCCGCGATCTGCGCGACGATGTAGAGAGCCGCAATTGCCCACGGCAACTCACCGCGAGACGCGAAGGCGAGCGTAACGGCCGGATTGAAATGCGCCCCCGACAGCGGGCCGAAAATCAGGATCAGCACGACCAGGATCGCGCCGGTTGGGATGGTGTTGCAGAGCAGGGCGAGTGCCGCATTACCGCCCGCGAGCCTTTGCGCCATGATCCCCGAGCCGACCACGGCGGCAAGCAGGAAGGCCGTGCCGAGCCATTCCGCGACGAGGCGCTGGCCAAGCGAGGGCGTCACGTCGTCGCCGGGCTACGGGAATCGGCCACGCGTTGACCGTCTTCCTTGGCGAATTCTCCGCGCTGCGGCGGAAGGAGAGCCATCACCGCCTCGGATGGACGACAGAGCCGCACGCCCTTGGGAGTGACGACGATCGGCCGGTTGATGAGGATCGGATGCTGCATCATCGCATCCAGCAAATCGTCATCGCTCAGTTCGGGTCCATCAAGCCCGAGCTCCCTAAAGGGCGTGCCTTTCTCGCGGAGCAAATCGCGCACGGAAATGCCCATGCGCGAAATCAGTTGCTTCAACAGCGGGCGCGAGGGCGGTGTTTTCAGATATTCGATGATATGCGGCTCGATGCCGGCGTTGCGGATCATGGCAAGCACATTGCGGGACGTGCCGCAGTCGGGGTTGTGGTAGATGATCACATCCATGACCGACCGCGCTCCCTAACAGCAAGTTGATTTCGTCCGCTGGGAATTGGGTGCACAGCAGGCTGTTGCCTTCTCACGTGCAATCCTCGCCTGGTTCTCGCCGCTGCCGTCGCCATAGACAGTGCTTTCACCGGTGGTGTGGAAAGTCTCCCAGGCAATGCCGGCGGGATCATCGATCCACGATTTTTCCGATTTGGCATAACAGCAGGTCGTCTGGCCTTGTTCGATCACATTGCCACCCGCCTGGCGCAAACGTGCGTAGACGTCGTGCAACTCGTCGGTGCTCTCGACCTGAATGCCGAGATGATCGAGACCCGGTTCGCGACCGCGCGTCGAGATGGCGAAATTGACGCGAGGATCATCGAGCATCCACTTAGCGTAATCCGATTTCAGCACTAATGGCTGCGCGGCGAACAGAGCGGAGTAGAAGCCGACCGAGTGGGCGATATCCTCGACGGAGACGTGAACATGGAGGCGTTTCATGGCATGTCCTTTCAGGCCAGAGTCTTGTTAGGCCAAGACTTTGGTGCGCTTGCGCACCGGCTTGCAGCCGACGACGGGCGAGCAGGAAACGCCGCCGCAGCAATTTTCAGTCAGAAACGAAAGCAGCGCGTTCATGGTGTCGAATTGCGCGGCATAGATCATCGAGCGGCCATCACGGCGCACAGTGACGAGCCCGGCCATGCGCAGCCTGTCGAAATGAAAGGTGAGGGTGTTGGGCGCGAGATCGAGCGCCTCAGCGATCGCACCGGCTTGCATGCCGTCAGGACCTGACTGCACCAGCAGCCGGAAGACGTCGAGACGGTTGTCCTGTGCGAGCGCGGAAAGCGCGGTGACGGCATCTGTCGTTTCCATATTTCAACGAATATCGAAATGATTCAGGAAAGTCAAGATTTTTGCTTTGGAGAGCAACGGGCATCGCATCAGAGGAGTGGAACTGCTCGCTCGTCATCGCGAGAAGCAAACGGGTCGGGCCCTTCGCCCGCAATGACGAAAACGATTGGATCGTTGACCAGACCTTACCCCGCGGGCTGATCGGCCTGCGCGCTCGCGTCGAGCCAGTCCTCCTCGGCCTTTGCCAGCGCGGTCGCGGCGTTGGCGCGGGCCTGGCTCAGCTGCGCCGCCTGTCTGGGATCCCTGGTGTAGATGTCCGGCAAGGCGAGCGCGGCATCGATCTTGGCGATGATGCCGCTGACGCGCTCGATCTCGGCCTCGGCTTCGGCAATTCGTTGCCGTGGCGGCTTTTGGCGCTCGCTCCTGGTGCGCTCAGGTCTGTCGCGGAGCGGCATGCGTTCGCTCGTCTCGCGCGAGGTTGCGCGTTCGCCGCGCGACGACAATACGAGGCGACGATAATCGTCGAGGTCGCCGTCAAAGCTCGTCACCGCCTGGTCGGCGACGACCCACAGCCGGTCGGCGCAGGCTTCGATCAGATAGCGGTCGTGGGAGACCATGATCACGGCGCCCGGAAAATCGTTGATGGCTTCCGCCAGTGCCGCGCGGCTGTCGATATCCAGATGGTTGGTCGGCTCGTCGAGAATGATCATGTTGGGGCCGAAGAAGGTGGCGAGACCGAGCAGAAGTCGCGCCTTTTCGCCGCCCGAGAGATTCTTCACCAGCGTGTCGGCCGCCTTGCCGGAAAAGCCGATGGCGCCGGCGCGGGCGCGCACCCTGGACTCCGGCGCATCCCCCATCAGCTTGCGGACGGCATCATAGGGCGAGGCATCCTCGTTCAATTCGTCGAGCTGATGCTGCGCGAAATAGGCGATCGACAGCTTTTCCGCGCGCGTGATCGAGCCGGAAAACGGCTTGAGGCGGTTTGCGATCAGCTTCACCAGCGTGGACTTGCCGTTGCCGTTGGCGCCGAGCAGCGCGATGCGGTCGTCATGATCGACCCGGAGCGTCACGCGGCTCAGGACCGATTTGCCCGGCTCGTAGCCGACCGAGACGCCGTCCACGGCGATAATGGGCGGGGAGAGCATTTTCTCCGGCGCGGGAAAGCTGATCTCCTGCACGTCCTGCGTCACCAGCGCTGCGATCGGCTTCATTCGCTCCAGCATCTTGACGCGCGACTGCGCCTGGCGCGCCTTCGAGGCCTTGGCCTTGAAGCGGTCGACGAAGGCCTGCAGGCGCTTGCGCTCCGCCTCCTGGCGTTTGACCTGTTTGGCATCGAGCATTTCGCGCATCGCGCGCTGCTCCTCGAAGGAGGCGTAGCTGCCGCGATAGAGCGTGAGCTTGCCGCGGTCGAGATGCAGGATCTGGTCGACCGAGGTTTCCAGGAGATCGCGATCGTGGCTGATCACGATCACCGTGCGCGGATAATTGGCGAGGTGGTCCTCCAGCCAGAGCGTGCCTTCGAGATCGAGATAGTTGGTCGGCTCGTCGAGCAGCAGCAAATCGGGTGCGGCGAACAGCGTCGCGGCCAGCGCCACGCGCATGCGCCAGCCTCCGGAAAATTCGGACACCGGACGGGCCTGGTCCGCGGTCGGGAAGCCGAGGCCCGAGAGGATGGCGGCCGCGCGCGCGGGCGCCGAATGCGCGTCGATATCGACGAGCCGGGTCTGGATTTCGGCGATGCGATGCGGGTCATGCGCGGTCTCGGCTTCGCGCAACAGCGCATCCCGTTCGAGGTCGGCCTTGAGCACGATCGCCAGAAGGCTCTCGGGGCCGTCGGGCGCCTCCTGCGCGAGGCTGCCCAGGCGCCAGCGCGG
Source organism: uncultured Alphaproteobacteria bacterium (assembly GCA_963696255.1). Lineage (GTDB taxonomy): Bacteria > Pseudomonadota > Alphaproteobacteria > Rhizobiales > Xanthobacteraceae > Bradyrhizobium. Next base: position 1,385,964 of record CAVOJN010000006.1, on the reverse strand, counting down.
CGGCAGCGTGATACTGCCGGATTCAGTGGCGAGCTCGCCGCGAATGGCGCGAAACAGCGTCGACTTGCCGGTGCCGTTGCGGCCGACCAGGCCGACGCGCGCGCCCGGCGTGATCTGCACGGTGGCTTGGTCAATCAGAAGCCGCCCGGCGAGACGGATCGAAATGTCGTTGATGGAAAGCATGCGCGGTTTTCACCGCAGCCGTCGCCGAACGCAACCCCTGCTTACCAGAAAAAGCCGCCGCGGTCGGGTCGTGGTGTGTTGGCGCCGCTTTCGCGCTCCCGACGGCGCATTTCCTCGATCAGGCGATCAAGCTCGGGGGCCGGTGCCATGACCTGGGGCACGAGGTTTTGCTGCAAGCGCTGGCCGACGGCGTCGCAAATCGAGCGGCTGGTCTTGCGATCAATCTCCTTGTGCTGGGCTTCAAGGCCGGTCATGGCGGGTTCCAGGCGATCTATGATTTGTCAAACAGTGACCATTCAAACTCGGTGCAACCAGAAATGTTTCGGTCCGGCGCCTCTCGGCATGGCAGTTGCGTAAAATTTGTATGAACTTTGGCGGGAACAATCCCTCGCAGGTGCCGTCGTCCGGCCGGCTTCCCGAACCGGACCATGAGCCGTCAGCAGCACTGATTGACCAGACGCCAGCGGGGGCCCCATGGGGTTTGAAGCAGGACGCGCTGGTAGCAGAGCCCGTATCCGAAAGAGACGGGGACGCCGTTGTAGAGGCGGGCCCCGCACACGCCATGGGTGCCGTTCGGCAAGCCGCCGAGATCTGCTGCCCGGACCGGCGTGGAGGCGGCCAGACCCAGGGATATTGCCAGGGAAAGCGCAGCGGATATTGCAACGCCTATCGCTGCGACCGTGGCTTTGTGAAGCATGGCGTTTCCCTCGGTTGGCGCGTCATCAAACCATTGCAAACCCGCCTGTTTTGGGCCGGGCTGCGACGGCTCGGGCGCTTGCCGTGCGCGCGGCTCACCGATATAAGCGCGACCACCTCCACATCCCGTTAATTTGAGGACCAAAATGGCGACCGAACGTACTTTCTCGATCATCAAGCCCGACGCGACCGCGCGCAATCTGACCGGCGCGGTGAACGCGCTGATCGAGAAAGCGGGCCTTCGTATCGTCGCCCAGAAGCGCATTCGCATGACGCGCGGCCAGGCCGAGACGTTCTACGCCGTCCACAAGGCGCGCCCGTTCTTCGGCGAGCTCGTGGACTTCATGATTTCGGGCCCGGTGGTGGTGCAGGTCCTGGAAGGCGACGGGGCGATCGCCAAATACCGCGACGTGATGGGGGCGACCGATCCCGCCAAAGCAGCGGACGGCACGATCCGCAAGCTGCATGCCAGGTCGATCGGCGAAAATTCGGTGCACGGGTCGGACGCATCCGAGACGGCCGCGATCGAGATCGCGCAATTCTTTTCGGGCAACGAAATCGTCGGCTGAGTGGACTTCTTGTCGGGGCATGGTCTCTTCGGAAAGCCGCTTCACACCTTTCCGGATCATGCCCTGAAGCGGTGCGCGGTGCCGGATCGAGGGGTAGGCTGTGAATTCGTTCTTGCAGGTGTTTGATCCCGCCAATATCGGCGCGTTCTTCACGCAGTTCCAGGCCGATATGCAGCGGCCTGCGTTCTGGCTCGCGGTCGGCAAGATCATCTGGATCAACATCCTGCTGTCGGGCGACAATGCGCTTGTCATCGCCATGGCGTGTCGCGGCCTGCACGGCCGTCATCGCATGTGGGGCATGATCATCGGCGCCGGCGTTGCGGTCGTGCTGCTGGTCGCCTTCACGGGCATCGTCGCGACCTTGATGTCGCTGCCTTATCTCAAGCTGGTCGGCGGCATCGCGCTTCTCGTCATTGCCGCGAAGCTCCTGGTACCGGAAGACGAAAACGACGAGATCGCCGCCGGCACCACGCTCTGGCATGCCGTGCGCATCGTTGTCATCGCCGACATCATCATGAGCCTGGACAATGTGATCGCGGTCGCGGCCGCCGCGAACGGCCAGCTTTCCCTTCTTGTTCTCGGGCTCACCATCTCCATTCCGATGATCATCGCCGGCGCCGCGCTGATCATGATGATCCTCGACAAGTACCCCATCCTGGTCTGGCTCGGCGCCATGCTGCTCGGCTGGATTGCCGGCGACGTCATCGCCAGCGATCCGATCGATCAGTCGCTGTTCCACAACATCCTTGACGGTCACATCTCGATCGAGGCGACGTCGTCCATCCTGGGGGCGTCACGTTTCGGCATCGATGGCGACCTGACCGATCTGGCGGCATCGGTGCTCGGGGCGATCACGGTGCTGGTCGCCGGGACGATCTGGCGGCGGCGGAAGCTCGGCGCGGAACATGGCAAGGTCCAGCAAGCGCGCGCCGCCGAATAGCCGAGCGGGAGGCGCTCAGCGCCTCACGATCGATCCGTTGCGGCCGACCAGCCGCGCCAATTGCCTGAAGCGGCTGCCGACGCGATCGGCGACGAGGTCGACCATCTGATGCTCGAACACCAGCATCAGCTTGCGGTCCTGGGTTCGGAAATGGGTTGCCGGGAGCACGCCGGGCCGCGCCGCCGAGATCAGGTGCGCCACGCGGAAGGCTGCTCCCAGCATGCGGGCGCGTTCCAGCATCGGCGCCGTGACCTGTTGCTGGATGATCGTCGGCGGCTGGTTTTCCTCGCTGAGCCCGGCATAGCGGAAGAACACCGACAGCGCGACAAACGCGCGGCCCTGGTGGCTGATCGAGCCGAAATTGCCGTTGGTGATGATCTCCAGTGTCTGCTCGCCGCGATGATCGGGATGCGCGCGCCAGCCGATGTCGGACAGCAGGCAGGCGGCATGCCGCAGCCGGCGCTCCTCTTCGCTCTCGCGCAGGTGCACGACGCGAACGAGGCGATCGGTCCAGGCGATCAGCTCCTGGGCGTGGCGGGCCGAGCGCGACAACAGCTCGTTCAGGCTTTGCGCCGCACAGATCAGTCCGTCGAGATTGCGCTCGCGCTCCGGCAGCATCGAGAACAAGAGCCCCTCGCGCACGCCGAAGGTGGAGAAGGTGATCGTCTTCGGCTGCGCGACGCGGATGATGTATTCGAGCACCAGCGCCGCGTAGGCGAGAAGCGGCCGGCGCGCATCGGCGACCGCTTCGATATTGGCGAGCATGTTGGCCGCGGCGAGCCGCCGAAGCCGCCGCACGAAGTCGAGCGCCTCGGCGGCCGGTATCGAATATCCGTGCATCACCTTCAGCGGGTAGCCGCTCTGGATGATGTGGATGCGCGCCAGCGCGCGCCAGGTGCCGCCCACCGCGTAAAAGGTGCGGCCGCGCCCGGCCTTCAGCCGCGCCACCTCCGAGAGCTCGTTCTTGACGATACGCTCGGCCCGCTTCAGCGATTTGTGCGAGAGGTCCTGCAGCGCGAGGCTGCCGAGCGGCAGCGTCACGCCGCCGCGGATCTGGTGGCCGCGCACGTCCACCAGTTCAAGCGAGCCGCCGCCGAGATCGCCGACGATGCCGTCCGGCTTGTGAACGCCGGAGACCACGCCGAGCGCCGACAGCTTGGCCTCCCGCGGTCCCGACAGGATCTCGATCCTGGTGCCGCCGATGCGCTCGGCCCTGGCGATGAAGTCGGGACCGTTGGTGGCATCGCGGCAGGCGGCGGTGGCGATCGCATAGACGCGTCCGACCTTCTGGATCTTGCACAGCGCGTGAAAGCGCTTCAGCGAGGTCAGGGCCTTGTCGACCGCATCGGGCGCGAGCAGGCCCGTGCTTTGCACCTCGCGACCGAGGCCGCACAGCGTCTTCTCGTTGAACACGGACATGAGGCTCCGCGCCATCTTCTCGTAGACCACGAGACGGACGGAGTTTGAGCCGATGTCGATGACTGCGACGCTGTCGGCGCGCTTGCGCGGCCGTTTCACTGGTGCGATCCCTTATGCGGGATGATGTCGCTCATTGCGGCGCGTGAGACGGCGGGGCGAAGATTCCTTGAGCGACTTTCCACGGCCTGAGAGACTCGGATTCGTCATGAAGTAATTGTGAAGATTGAAGGACTCCTCGCCCTTCGCGGCCTTCATACGCGTTGACGACCCGTCGGGCAACAATTGCCAGCTTTGCTCATTGTCCTTCAGGTTCGCGACCATGATCTGTTCGAGAACCTGCTGATGAACCGTGGGATTTTGCAGCGGGCAGAGCACCTCGACGCGCCGGTCGAGATTACGCGGCATCATATCGGCGGACGAGATATACACAGCTGCTTTCGGGCTGGGCAGGCCCTGTCCCATCCCAAAGCAGTAGATTCGGCCGTGTTCGAGGAAGCGGCCGATCACCGATTTGACGCGGATGTTCTCTGAAAGGCCGGGTAAACCCGGCCTCAGGCAGCAGATGCCGCGCACGACGAGCTCGACGGACACGCCGGCGCGCGACGCTTCATAAAGCGCGTCGATGATGTCAGGGTCGACCAGCGAGTTCATCTTCATCCAGATCGCGCCCGGCCGGCCATGCCTGACGTGATTGGTCTCGGCGTGGATGTGCTCGATGATCCGCTTGCGCAACGTCAGCGGCGATACCGCCATCTTCTCGATGTCGCTCGGCTCGGCATAGCCGGTGATGTAGTTGAAGACGCGCGCCACGTCGCGGCCGATGATCGGGTCCGAGGTGAAGTAGGACAGATCGGTGTAGATGCGCGCAGTCACCGGATGATAGTTGCCGGTTCCGGTGTGAACATAGGTGGTGAGACTGCCGCTCTCACGCCGCACGATCAGCGATAGCTTGGCGTGCGTCTTCAGCTCGAGAAAACCATAGACTACCTGCACGCCGGCGCGTTCGAGGTCGCGCGCCCAGCGGATGTTGGCTTCTTCATCGAAGCGAGCCTTGAGCTCGATCAGCGCAGTGACCGACTTGCCGGCTTCAGCGGCTTCCGCCAGCGCTCGCACGATGGGGGAGTTGTTGGAGGTGCGGTAAAGCGTCTGCTTGATCGCGACGACATCAGGATCGCGCGCGGCCTGCTGCAGGAATTGCACGACGACGTCGAAGGATTCATAGGGGTGATGGACGACCAGGTCCTTCTGCCGGATCGTCGCGAAAATGTCGCCGCCATGGTCGCGGACGCGCTCGGGATGGCGCGGCACATAGGGCGCAAATTCGAGATCGGGCCGGTCGAGCCGGGTCAATTGGGACAGCTCGTTCATCGCCAGCACACCGTCGACCAGCAACACCTCGTCGTCGGTGATCGACAGCGCGTGCTGCACGAACGCACGCAGTTCTTCCGGCATGTTGGCTTCGATCTCGAGCCGGATCACCGATCCGCGGCGCCTGCGCTTCAGTGCGGTCTCGAACACGCGTACGAGATCCTCGGCCTCTTCCTCGATTTCGATTTCGGAGTCCCTGATGATGCGGAAGGCGCCCTGGCCCTTCACGGTGTAGCCCGGAAACAGCCGGCCGATGAACAGTCCGGTGGCCTGTTCCAGGGTGATTAGCCGCACCGCGCCGTCCTTGCCGGCGGGCAGGCGAATGAAGCGGTCGATCTTGCCGGGCATGCGGATCAGCGCGTTCATCGGCTTGCCGTCCGCCACGCGGATGAGCTGCAGCGCAACCGTGAAGCCGAGGCTTGGAATGAACGGGAAGGGGTGCGCCGGGTCGATCGCCAGCGGCGTCAGCAGCGGGAAGATGTTGTGGAGGAAATGATCCTCCATCCAGCCGCGCTCGGCCTTGGTCACTTCGCGCCCTTCGATCAGGGCGATGCCCGCTTCGGTGAGCACGTGACGCAGGTCGCGCCAGATCGCCTGCTGGTCGGTCGCAAGCTGTGAAACTCTCTTGTTGATCAGCGTGAGCTGCTCGGAGGGGGTCATTCCGTCCGGGCTTCGTTCGGCGATGCCCTCGCGTACCTGCGCCTTGATGCCGGCGACGCGGACCATGAAGAACTCGTCGAGATTATTGGCCGATATCGACAGGAAGCGGACCCGCTCCAGAAGGGGGTGACCGGCATTGACCGATTCTTCGAGGACCCGGCGATTGAAATGCAACCAGGACAGCTCGCGGTTGATGAAGCGCTCCGGGCTTTGCCCGATCGACACCGCCGGTTCGGCCGCGGTCTCTTTTCTTTCTTCAATTACAGTATCTTGCTCAGATTCCATGAGAATTGGATCCAGTCCCGAATCCGGCCAGTAGAGCACCCTTTAGCGAACAGGCGGTGCATTTAGTATGTCATTTTGGCGACGTTAACGACCTTTCCGGCCATGATGGCCCGCCCGGAGGTGGCGTCAAGGTGGCGGGATGATCAAGGTTTACGCAAAAGTTCCGCGGCCAGCGCCCTTGTCACGGGGCGTCCGAGGCGAAGGCTTTCGCGGTCGAGAAGTTCCACCACCGCACGCGCGGCCGCCGAGGATCGCTCGATCCGGGGGACGAGATAGCTGACCACGGTCTCGTCGACGGCGAGTTGGCGGTCAGCGCAGAACTTCACGAGCAGTGCGCGGAGCAACTGGTCGTCGGGTTCGAGCAGCGATATCGCGGGCAGCGCGCGCAGGCGCGAGCGCAGGTCGCGCAGTTCGATGTCGAATGCCGAGGGTGAACGGCGCGCCGTGATCAGGATGTAGGCCTGATCCTCGCGGGCGAGGTTCAAGAGGTGAAACAGGGCGCGCTCATCGAAGGCGCTGGCGTTGAGATCCTCCACGACGAGCGCACCGGTGGCGAGCGCGGCCGGAACATCGACGGGTGACAATGCATGGGCGCTGGTGGAGCGGGCGCCGGCGGCTTCGGCCCAGATCGCGGCGAGGTGGCTCTTGCCCGACCCTTCGGGTCCCGTCAGCAGCATGGTGCGGCTCGGCCATTCCGGCCAGGCGCAAATCAGCGAGAGTCCGGCCTCATTGGCCGGTCCTTCCAGGAAATTGTCCCGCGTCAGGCTTTCCGCATGCGGCAGCGCGAATGCGAGTTGACGGGGATGAACGCGGCCTGCCACGCACTGCTCCATGCCGGATCCACGGCCAAACAAAAAGCTAAGCTTCGATCGTGCTCATGTGCCGTACCCACTCCACGAGATAAAGCGATACGGACGAAAGGGTAAAGATCGCGACAAGGGCCATCAGGGCCAGGTCGTACGGCCTCGGCGCGAAATTGAAACTGAGCGAGGCAAGGACCAGCGCTGCGAACGCCACCTGCGCGACGGTGTTGAGCTTCGAGACCATCGACGGTTTCATCGCCACCGGCTTGTCGAACAGCCACGATACGATCACGGCGGCAACAATCATGAAATCGCGCGAGACGACCAGGATCACGAGCCAGCGCGGGATCGCGCCCCAGATGCCGAGCGCGATGTAGATCGAGACCAGAAGCGCCTTGTCGGCGAGCGGATCGAGCAGCGCGCCGAGTTCGCTCGTCATGTTGAAGCGCTTGGCAAGAAAGCCGTCGATGGCATCGCTGACGCCGGCAACGATGAAGACGGCAAACGCCAGTTCCATCTGGTCGGAGGCGATCGCCCAGATGATGATCGGGACCAGGAGGATCCGGCCGAGTGTGATCAAGTTCGGAATGGAGGTTGGAATGCTCACACGGGGCTTCCCGGCTAGCGGGTTGATTTTACGGGCAAACCGGCCGTTGGCGGGATCAGCCGATTGTTATCTACAAATAGTATACGCCGCGCTCCCTTGCGAGCCATTGCACGGCGACCCAATCCGACGTAACCAGCCGCGAATATCATGGAAAAAGGCATGGTCGAGCGCAAAAACGGGCTGACTTACGCGGATTCGGGTGTCGATATCGATGCGGGCAATCGCCTGGTCGACATGATCAAGCCTCTGGTCCGCGCCACGGCACGCCCCGGCGCCGATGCCGAAATCGGCGGTTTCGGCGGGCTGTTCGACCTCAAGGCCGCCGGCTTTGCCGACCCGGTTCTGGTGGCGGCGACCGACGGCGTCGGCACCAAGGTCAAGATCGCGATCGAGACCGGCATCCATGACGGCATCGGCATCGACCTCGTGGCGATGTCGGTCAACGATCTGGTGGTGCAGGGCGCCGAGCCGCTGTTCTTCCTGGACTACTTCGCCTGCGGCAAGCTCGATCCGGACGCGACCGCCGCTGTCGTCGCGGGGATCGCCGAGGGCTGCCGGGAGTCGGGCTGTGCGCTCATTGGCGGCGAGACCGCGGAAATGCCCGGCCTCTACAAGGACGGCGATTACGACCTCGGCGGTTTCGCGGTCGGAGCAGCCGAGCGCGGCACGCTGTTGCCGCGGCCCGACATTGCCGCTGGCGACACGGTGCTCGGGCTCGCCTCGTCGGGTCTTCATTCCAACGGATTTTCGCTGGTTCGCAAGATCGTCGAGGTGAGCGGCGTTCCCCTCGACGCGCAGGCGCCGTTCTCGCCGGTCATGACACTCGGCGGCGCGCTGCTGACGCCGACGCGGCTCTACGTGAAATCCTGCCTGCGCGCGATCAGGGAGAGCGGCGCGGTCAAGGGACTCGCGCATATCACCGGCGGCGGCTTTACCGACAATATCCCGCGCGTCTTGCCGAAACATCTCGGCGTCGGCATCGACCTCGCACGATTGCCGGTGTTGCCGGTATTCAAATGGCTGGCGAAGCAGGGCGGCATCGTGGAGCTCGAACTGCTCCGCACGTTCAACTGCGGCATCGGCATGGTCGCCATCGTCCGGCCGGACGCGGTCGAGCAGGTCACCGAGATCCTCGCCGCGAACGGCGAGACCATCACCGTGCTCGGCGAAGTCGTCCCGGCCGCGGGCCAGCATCGCGTCGTCTATAACGGTCACCTCGATCTCACAGCATGAAACGTCGCGTCGCCATCCTGATCTCCGGGCGCGGCTCGAACATGGCGGCGCTGATCAAGGCTGCGTCCGCCGAGGATTATCCGGCCGAGATTGCGGTGGTGATCGCCAACCGTGCCGATGCGCTCGGGATTGAACGCGCCAAAGCGAGCGGCATTCCAGCGCTTGTGATCGAGAGCAAGCCGTTCGGCAAGGACCGCGCCGCGTTCGAGACGGCGCTACAGCTTATGCTGAATCAGTACAGAATCGAGCTGATCTGCCTCGGCGGCTTCATGCGTCTGTTCACGCCCGAGTTCACCAGGAGCTGGTACGGCAGGATGCTCAACATCCATCCATCGCTGCTGCCGTCATTTCCGGAACTCGATCCACACGGCCAGGCGCTGCGCGCGGGCGTGAAGATTTCGGGCGCGACGGTTCATTTTGTGATTCCCGAGACCGATGCGGGGCCGATCCTGATGCAGGGCGCGGTCGGCGTCAGCGATCACGACACGCCGGAGACACTCTCCGAGCGCATTCTCGAGGTCGAGCATCGCATCTATCCCGACGCACTGCGGCTGCTGGCCTCCGGCGCCGTTCAGCTCGATGGCGACATCTGCAAAACTCCCGACAGCGCAGGCTCCGGCAATTTCCTGATCTCGCCAGCGGCGAGCGCCGACGGCAATTCAGTCTGAGAGCAGGCGTAACAGAAATCCGCGGCGGTCGTGCGGGAGCTCAATCGCGACGCGCGACTGAAACGAAAGAGATCAGGAGACCTTCAGGTTCTCTGCCGACGCCTTGCCGCGATTTTCCACGAGGTCGTATTCAACAACCTGATTTTCATTGAGGGTGCTGAGGCCAGCGCGCTCGACCGCGGAGATATGGACGAACACGTCCCTGTCGCCGCCATTCGGCTTGATGAATCCATAACCCTTGGTCGGATTGAACCATTTGACGGTACCCTTGGGCATCGCCTGTCTCCTGCTCTGGACGTAAAAAAAGACGTAGGCCGCGCTTCACGCGCGCCACGCCACAAACGGGCTTCCGAGGGTCTGCTCAATTTCCGTGTCTTCGCGAAACGCACAGTCGAACGGCCAATTCCGATTGTGAAGGGATTGCAACACGAAATCGGCGGCTTAGCAAGCCTCTGACGCCGCTCGGGAAATCGCGCTGGGGGATGATTCGGCGCAAATCCGACTGTGGCGTGGGGAGCACAATCGGCGGCAATCCCCCTCGCAGTGGAACCGTGCGCGATTGACCGTCCGCCGCAACTGGGGGCAAATCGCACGAAGGAACAATGATTTTCGCGCTTGTCGGGCTGGCTGGTCGGGAAAATGGCATTCATGCGCTGCTCGCTGCAGCCATCGCATTCAGGCGAGAACAGGCTCGTCCCAAGGTCCGTCCGTGGGCTCGCCGCCGGGATGGCGTTGGCCTTCGCGCTCGCGCTCGCCGCGATCTCCTCGCCGGCGTCGGCGCAATTCGCAGGCCCGCCACCTAACGGTGGCCCCGTGGATCCACCCACACCGTCGCCGGCGCAGATCAATTCCGATCTCTCGGCCGGCTCGCAGCTCCTCTATCTCGGCAGTAATTTTCTGGAGCGGCTGGGCTATCAGGCGACCAATGGCTTTGCCCGAAGCCTGCGCACCAATCCCGAGGGCGGCGGCGCCTCCGAGACCGTCGAAGCGCCGCGCTACCGCTCATGGGGTGAGCTCTACGGCATCGCCATGACCACAGCGCCGCAAGGCGACTTTGTCGGCGACAGGCGCAAGACTTTAGGCGGTGTTGCGGGCTTCGGCGCGCGGCTGGCGCCCGGGGTCAATGTCGGCTTTTCCGTCGACCAGAGCCACACCGCGATCGATGTGCCGCTGGCGCTGCAATCGGCCGGGCTCGACGTAACGCAGTTCGGCTTCAATGCCTCCGTCGACAGGGGCCCATGGACCTGGGCCGTCGTGCTGGTGCACGGCTTTGGCAACGTCTCCTCGAGCCGTGATACCGGCAGCGGCTTCGCCTCGGCGCATTATGGCGCGCGCATCGACGGGGCGCTGACCGAGCTCGATTATTACTGGAGCCTGCAGCAATTCCGGATCGTGCCCAAGGCGGCGTTCGAATATGTGCACTCCTCGACCGGCGCGTTCCAGGAGTTCGGTGGTCTCGACCCGCTGGCGGCGAGCGCCGTGGGCATGGAGCGTGCGCGCCTGCTTGCGGGTGCCGAAATCGGGCATTACTGGATCTTCGACCGCAAGATCCTCGACCTCTCCGCCTACGGCAAGTTCGTCGACAACGTCACGCAGAACTTCGGCTCGGTGCTGGTCAATCTGGGAACGCAGAGCATTTCGGTGGCCGGGATCGGCGAGAGCCGGTATGGCGCGGATGCGGGTGCAGCGGCTTCCCTCAGCTTTTCCAACACGGCCCGAGTCTATCTCAATTACGACGGCAAATTCCGCTCCAACCTGACCTCGCATCAGGGCACGCTGGGACTGGAGCTCAAATTCTAGCGCGTTCGGTTTTGGTTGGAGCGTTGACGCCGTCCATATGAAAGAGGCCGCCCATGAGGCGGCCTCCGATTTCGCGAGCAAGGACGATCCTTACAGGGGCGGCGGCACGGGCGGAAATTGCCCCGGTCCCGGCTGGTTCCCGAAGGGGCCGCGCCAGGGAGCAGGAGGACCCCCAAAGGCGCCAATAACAAACTCAACAGCGCCTTCGATAGCCCTTCCGATGGCACGGAAGGCGTCGCCGACCCAGTTGCCGCCATTGATCGCGTCGAGATCCGCGTCCGTCAGCTCCGTGATTTCCGATTTCGTGTCTTCCAAGTTCAACATTGTCGTCTGCTCCTTTCAAATAGTCCGAGGTGAAATGCAGAAGTGCAGTCGATCAGTATTATTGAAGGAGGGGGATCATCCCTCTCGATCAATGGTCGCGAGAATATTCCCCGGCGCTTCCTTGGCGCGGTGATGCAGGTCACAGACATCGATCGACGCGTGGGAAGAGTCACATCATCGGCCAAATGCCGGCGGTCGCGGCGTCGAGGCGCCAGCCAAGAGCCTGTGTCTTGCGACGGTCACCTTGCTTCCTTGAACTTCAAGCCATCCGTCGTGGAAATACGCGATCTCGCATGCTCTACTTCTGGTATATCGTGACGATGAACTGACGCGACTCGGGGAGAGATATGGTCGAACTAGTTTTTCTTGGGGCGACCGCTATTTGCGTGACCATTTCGCTTTCTATTTCGTTTTGGGCTGCTCGCCGGTACACAAAGTTCTGGCCCAAGTTCGTTATCGTCGTGATTGTATCGGTTATCGGTATTTTTCTGTTCTCCCTTTTCGGCGGCTTGTTGCAAAGCGCCATGCCTCAACAAGCGCATCTGATAGATGTCAGGTTCCGCAGAGATTTTTGGGCCGTTAGCAGCGGCATAGTCGCATTGGCGTATTTTGGGACTTGGCACCTACAAGAGATCATCGACAACAGTCGCACGCGATAGATATCTAGCCAATCCAAGTTCGAGGCCATTCAGTGTCGATGGCGTCCGACGTTCAGTTCCCGGCGTCGGTACGGTCGACGCGGATCACCCGGCCACGTTCGATGGCAAGCGCGAGGCGCCCATGTTTGAGAGACAGCGCAGCCTCGCCGAACAGCTCGCGCCGCCAGCCATGAAGTGCTGCGACATCGGCCTTGTCGTCGGCGGCGATCTGCTCGAGATCGTCGACCGTCGCAATGACCTTGCTCGCGACCGCATGCCGTTCCGAGGTCATCCTGAGCAGCACCTTCAGCAGCTCGACGATTGCGGTGCCGTTTGAATTGTTGCGCGGCTTTTCAAGCTTGGGCAGCGTCGCGGGATCGCGCTCCAGACCGCGCTGGACGGCGGCGATGATCTCCGTGCCCCATTTGGAACGGTCGAAGCCCTTGGGCAGCGAACGGAGCGTTGCGAGCTTCTCGAGCGAGGTGGGGGCATGGGTGACGATGTCGCCGACCGCGTCGTCCTTCAGCACGCGGCTGCGGGGCACATCGCGGCTCTGCGCCTCCTGTTCGCGCCAGGCGGCGACTTCCATCAAGATCGCCAGTTCCCGCGGCTTGCGGACCCTGGTCTTGAGCCGCTCCCAGGCGCGCTCGGGGTGGAAGTCGTAGGTCCGGGGCGAGGTGAGGACGTCCATCTCCTCGCTGACCCAGTCATCGCGGCGGCGCTTGCGCAAATCGGCATCCAGCGCGGTGAACACGTCGCGCAAATGCGTCACGTCGGACACCGCGTAATGCACCTGTTCCCTGGTCAGGGGCCGGCGCGACCAGTCGGTGAAGCGATGGGTCTTGTCCGGCCGGTGGCCGGTGATGCGCTCGACCAGCTGGTCGTAGGCGATGGAATCGCCATAGCCCAGCACCATGGCCGCGACTTGCGTATCGAAGATCGGGTGCGGAACGATATTGGCGAGGTGCCAGACGATCTCGATGTCCTGGCGGGCGGCGTGGAACACCTTCAGCACCTTCTCGTTCGCCATCAGCTCGAAGAAGCACTTGAGGTCGATGCCCTCGGCCAGCGCATCGATCACGATCGCCTCGTCGGGGCTGGCCATCTGCACCACGCAAAGCAGCGGATAATAGGTGGTTTCCCGCAGGAACTCGGTATCGACGGTGATGACCGGATGCTTCTCGAGGCGCGCGCAGGCGGACGCGAGTTCGGACGTGGTCGTGATCAAATCCATGACAACAGCCGTTCGTCCGAAAGCACTGATATGTCAAGGGTGTTCAGGTTAATTCGAACCCTGTATTTCCCTCGCATGTCCCTTGCATTTTCGCAGCCGGATGACGGCCGTGGCGGTCCGGCGAGTCGACGGGGACCGGAGCGGTCTCGATATGTGGGCGGGCGGCGGGTGCGACATCGGGGTTTCGGGGGGCGGACCCCGCGCAATCCGATTGTGGCGGATGCGCTCGTCAGTGATGGCGGGTGCGCTGGGGAGCCTCACGTCGTGATGAGGGCACGGCAATCACCACGACGCAGAGCGCCAGCATCGCCAGTCCCATGAATTCGAAAACAAGAGCGTCCACGGCAATCTCCTCCAAGTCGATCGATAGACTTGTTGGGAGCGCATTGACGCCTTGTTAAATCGGGTGGTTACCCGCGGAGGCAATCGGCGGATGGTGGACAGTGAGTTAATGCTCACGTCCCGCAGAATGTCCGAAGCACCCGCTGGTCCGGCAGCGGCGGATCGGCGTAGGCCGCGTAGTCCGGCTGATCGTCAAATGGCCTCGCCAGCACCGTCACCAGTTCCTCGAACGGAGCGTAATCGTCATTGTTCACCGCGGCCTGGATGACGGCCTCGACGCGATGGTTGCGCGGGATGAACAGGGGGTTGACGGCGTGCATGGCGGCCCGCCGCTCGGCCGCAGTCTGCGGCTCTGCGCCGGTGCGCTCGCGCCAGCGCGTGGCCCAATCGTCAAAAGCGGTCGGGTCCATGAACTGTGCGCGGACGTCGGCATCGCCGGCCTTCTCGGCCGCGGCATCACCGAGCTTGCGGAAGGTGAGGGTGAAGTCGGCCTGGTTCTTCGCCATGGCGTCGAGCAGGTCCTGGATCAGCGCCTCGTCGCCGTCGCGCATCGTGAACAGCCCGACCTTCCTGCGCAGGCCTGCATGATAGGCCTTGCTGAAGGCCTCGGGGAAGGCGCCCAGAATGTCCTGCGCCTCCGCGATGGCTTTTTCCTGGTCGTCCGCAAACAGCGGCAGCAGACATTCGGCAAGCCGCGTCAGATTCCACAGCGCGATGCGCGGCTGGTTGGCGTAGGCATAGCGGCCCATCTCGTCGATTGACGAGAACACCTGCGCCGGATCGTAATGATCCATGAAGGCGCAGGGACCGTAATCGATGGTTTCGCCCGAGATCGAGGTGTTGTCGGTGTTCATCACGCCGTGAATGAATCCGATCAGGAGCCAGCGCGCGACAAGGCTCGCCTGCCTGGCAACGACGGCTTCCAGCAACGCATGATAGGGACGGTCCGTGCCGGCAAGCTCGCTGTAATGGCGCGCGATGACATGATCGGCCAGCCGCCGTATCGCATCATTATCCTGGCGGGCGGCAAAATACTGGAAGGTGCCGACGCGGATGTGGCTCGCGGCGATGCGGGTCAGCACGGCGCCCGGCAGCATGGTTTCGCGCATCACGCTTTCGCCCGTGATGACGGCGGCCAGCGAGCGCGTGGTGGGAATGCCGAGCGCAAACATCGCCTCGCTCACGATATATTCGCGCAGGACCGGGCCCAGCGCCGCGCGGCCATCGCCGCGACGGGAGAAGGGGGTGGGGCCGCTGCCCTTGAGCTGGATATCGCGGCGGACGCCGTCCTTGTCGATGACCTCGCCGAGCAGGATGGCGCGGCCGTCACCGAGCTGCGGAACGAAATGTCCGAACTGGTGGCCGGCATAGGCCATGGCGATCGGCTCAGCGCCGTCTGGCAGGCGCTTGCCGGAGAGGATTTCGGCGCCTTCGGGACTATCCAGCACGTCGGGGTCGAGCCCCAGGTCCTTTGCCAGTGCCCGGTTGAGCTTGATCAGCCGGGGAGAGGTCACCGGCGTTGGCGCCACCCTGGCGAAAAAGTTCGCAGGGAGGGCCGCGTAGCTGTTCTGGAAGGGGAAATGCACCGTCATGTCCCAAAGATAGGCGCTAGAGCGGCCTTTTTCGAGCCCAAAACAGTTCCCGCCATCGGTTGCCGCGCCAGCCTTGCTCGGGTAAACCCACCCGCGTTTCGGGCCGGCGGCTCACGCCCCCGATTCTTGCACCAATTCCTGCCTTCCGACATCTGTTTGAGACATCCATGCATCGTTACCGGACCCATACCTGCGGCGCGCTCCGCGAGAGCAATATCGGCGAAACCGTTCGCCTGTCAGGCTGGTGTCATCGCATCCGCGACCATGGCGGCGTGCTGTTCGTCGATCTGCGCGACCATTACGGCCTGACGCAGTGCGTGGTGGATCCGGACTCGCCGGCCTTCTCCGCGGCCGAGAAGCTGCGCTCCGAGTGGGTGGTCCGGATGGAGGGCAAGGTGCGCCGCCGCCCGGACGGCACCGACAATCCGGACCTGCCGACCGGCCAGGTCGAGCTCTATGTCAGCGACATCGAGGTGCTGGGCCCCGCCGCGGAGTTGCCGCTGCCGGTGTTCGGCGAGCAGGACTATCCGGAAGACATCCGCCTGAAATACCGCTTCCTCGACCTGCGCCGCGAACGGCTGCACCAGAACATCATGACACGCGGCGCGGTGGTCGATTCCATGCGCCGCCGCATGAAGGAGCAGGGCTTCTTCGAATTCCAGACACCGATCCTGACGGCGTCCTCGCCCGAAGGCGCGCGTGACTTCCTGGTGCCGTCGCGCATCCATCCCGGCCAGTTCTACGCGCTGCCGCAGGCGCCGCAGCAATACAAGCAGCTGCTGATGATGTCGGGCTTCGACCGCTACTTCCAGATCGCACCGTGCTTCCGCGACGAGGACCCGCGCGCCGACCGTCTGCCCGGCGAGTTCTATCAGCTCGACGTCGAGATGAGCTTCGTCACGCAGGACGACGTGTTCGCGGCGATGGAGCCCGTCATCGGCGGCGTGTTCGAGGAGTTCGCCAGGGGCAAGCCGGTCACGAAGAACTGGCCGCGCATTCCCTTTGCCGAGGCGATCCGCAAATACGGCAGCGACAAGCCCGACCTGCGCAATCCGATCGTGATGCAGGATGTCTCCGAGCATTTCCGCGGCTCCGGCTTCAAGGTGTTCGCGCGGATGCTGGAGGACACGAAGAACCAGGTCTGGGCGATCCCGGGCAAGGGCGGCGGCAGCCGCGCCTTCTGCGACCGCATGAACTCCTGGGCCCAGGGCGAAGGCCAGCCCGGCCTCGGCTACATCATGTGGCGCGAGGGCGGCGAGGGCGCCGGTCCCCTTGCCAACAACATCGGCGCGGAGCGCACCGCTGCGATCCGCGAGCAGCTTGGTATGAAGGAGGGCGATGCGGCGTTTTTCGTCGCCGGCGATCCCGACAAGTTCTGGAAGTTTTCAGGCCTTGCCCGCATGAGGGTCGGCGAGGAATTGAACCTGGTCGACAAGGACCGTTTCGAACTCGCCTGGATCGTCGACTTCCCGATGTACGAATACAACGAGGAAGACAAGAAGGTCGACTTCTCGCACAACCCGTTCTCGATGCCGCAGGGCGGGCTCGAGGCGCTGAAGTCGCAGGACCCGCTCAGCATCAAGGCGTTCCAGTACGACATCGCCTGCAACGGCTACGAGATCGCCTCCGGCGGCGTCCGAAACCACGTGCCCGAAGCGATGGTGAAGGCGTTCGAGATCGCGGGCTATGGCGAGAAAGAGGTCGTCGACCGCTTCGGCGGCATGTACCGCGCCTTCCAGTACGGCGCGCCGCCGCATGGCGGCATGGCGGCGGGCCTCGACCGCATCGTGATGCTCCTCTGCGGCACCACGAATTTGCGCGAGATATCGCTGTTCCCGATGAACCAGCAGGCGGTCGACCTGTTGATGGGCGCGCCGTCGGAGGCGACGCCGAAACAGCTGCGCGAGCTTCACATCAGGGTCAACCCGCCGCAGAAATGATCGGCGGTCTGGCCCAACATGCGCGATTTGAGCCGGGATGCGGAGGAAGCTCTTTCCTGGCTTCGTTAGCTGAACGTAGCGTCCTTGTCGGCGATGGTCGCGGCATCGCCCTGCCTGGCTGTAGCTTGAACGATCGCGCTCAGCGCGGTGCTGAAAGATCCGCGGGAGACAGTGGCGGCAACCGCGTCGACGGCCGGCGTTGTGCTTTCTGATCCAAATAGGGCGAGCAGAATGCGGGCATCGAATTTCTTCTTGTTGAGTCTGCGAACGATCGCCTGAATCTTGCCCGTTGAGGGTTGGCCGACGTAACAAACGCACGCCAACGATGTGTCCGTCATGTCGAACGAAAAGAATTTCGACATTGACAAGGCGTCTGCCTCTTCTGCTGTCGCTGCGATACCACGGTGACGCAGCAAGTAGGCCAGCACCAGCGCCGCGGCTTCGTCGAGCTTATCGGATCCTGGAATGCAGAGAACAGAACGGGGCGATCCGCTGCTCTTCTCGGCCAACTTGCGCTGCGCCTTGTCCTGCTCAATTGCGATGGCCGCTCCGGGGTTCGCGCTCATGTCCAGAGACGGAATGTCCGTCGCTCCGGCATTGTTCACTTCCAGATCAGCCACCAGCTCTTGGACGGTTGAAGCAATTCGATTCAATCGCTCGTCGTCGAGATGGCCCAACCGACGGTCGGCGTCCGCGAGCTTCAATCCCTCCAGCAGGATAGTGTCACAATAGTCCTCGAGTGACGCATCATTCAGGAAATCATGGGCTTGTTCTGCTGCCTCCAGCGGATCACCCGCCAGAAGCCGCTGGTAACACAGCTGAGCCGGTTTCAACGGAGGCCGGTCGCCAAGCATGATCTCCAGGAATTTGAGGCGCTCGACATGCCGTCCCGCTACGACGAGGCACACCGTTAGAGGCGTCGCCATGACCAGTCCTATCGGGCCCCAGAGCCAGGTCCAGAATGATGCAGACAGGATGATCGCAACTGGAGACAGGCCGGAACTGTGTCCATAAACGAGTGGCTCGATAACCTGTCCGGCAAGCAATTCCAGGCCCGCAAACAGGAGAGCTGTCAGCACCAGCATCTCCCAGCCGGAACCAACGGCCGCTGCGAGGATGAGGGGGAATATCGCCGAGATCAATGCGCCGATATACGGAACGAACCGCAAGATCATCGCGATCAGACCCCATAGCGGAGCCGACGGCACGCCAATCAATTCGAGGCCTGTGCCGATCGCCAATCCAAACACCGCATTGAAGATGAGTTGAGTCAGAAAGAGTTTGCTCAGGCGCTTGCCGGCATCATCAAGGGCTGCGGTCGTGCGCTGAATATCTTCCGAGCCAGCGAGGCGCACGAGCCGGTTTCTGAGATCCTCACGCTGCATCAGGAAGAACGTCACGAAAATCACAACGACTCCCGTCGTCGTAAGTGGCGAAAGCAACGGCTCGATGATCTTCGCAAGCGTCGTCAGAGCGCCGGGGTCAGGCTGCTTGACTTCGACAGGTATCGGAATCGCCTTACCCGATGGCTGCCTCGCAAGATCGTTGTCGGATTGGTCGGCCGTGTTCCCGTGTTGCAGCTGCGTGCCAAGTTCCTTCAGAACAGTGGACGCCTGCTCCAACGTTCCAGAGCCACCGACCAGGCCACGGATGCTTTCGACCTTGTCACTCAACGTTTGCTGATATCCGGGCAATTTGGCAGCAAGGTGAGTTGCCTGCGATACCATCAGGCCGCCCAAACTGAATATGATTGCAAAACCAAAGAACACCACGACAAGAACAGAAGCGGTGCGCGGAACTCGCCAGGCATGCAGTCGCATGACAAAGGGAGCGAGTACGAAACTCAGAAGAACGGCCAGTGCGATCGGGACGAAGATCTCACGACCTACATAAAGCGCGACAACGATCAGGGCTGCGACGGCCATATTCACCAGCGCCGCACCTCGTCGCTGTGTCAACTTCATTTGTCCGGGCTTCTCTTGCACCTGCGTAGCCCTCACGTTCAGGCCGAACCGGCGATTGCTGTGTTTCAATTCCCTCGGTTCAGGGCACCAATTCTGGTTTCCAGGTTCTCCCGCCACAGCTCGCGCGAGCCTCAGAAGAAAGTCCCTCTCGTTGAGACACCTTGCGATAGATCAAGGGAATCTGAATTGGCTTCCCCCAGCGGACGTTTGAGGACATCGGGACAGGCCTGCTTACGTAATGTCAGAAACTTCGTGACCTCAATCGTGACCGATCGTGTCGCCGAACAGCTTTCCATCCCTAGCCGTTGAATGAAGCCGCATCGCCTTCGATCGGATAGTAATCCGTCGGCGCCACGTGTCGGCCACGCTGTTGGCAATGCGGGCCGCCCTGGCGGGAATCCAGCCTGTCACGCAACTGTCATATGACCGTCATGGAACTGTAGTCTTGATGTCATGCGGCCAGAAGAAGCACGCGCCCGTTTTTTAGTGATTTCAGGGGGAATCAATGAGTGACGTCGCGTTACCCGGTTCGATCGAGCCGGCCCTTCGCAGGGGTCCTGATCTCGAAAAAGGCTTCCACCCGCTGACGGGCATCATTTATCTGGGGGTGATCGGCGCCGCACTCCTGTTCGTGGCCTACAGCATTTATGCGGACGTTGGCGCCACCGGCGCCGGAAAGACCTCATATTTTGCTTTTCTGCTGCTCTTTGTGGCGTTGTTGATCGCGCTCGGCTTCGAATTCGTCAACGGCTTTCACGATACGGCGAACGCGGTGGCCACCGTCATTTACACCCGCTCGATGCCGGCCAACGTGGCCGTGGTCTGGTCGGGCATGTTCAATTTGATCGGCGTGCTGCTGTCCAGCGGCGCCGTCGCCTTCGGTATCGTCTCGTTGCTGCCGGTGGAACTGATCCTTCAGGTCGGCAGCAGCGCCGGCTTCGCCATGGTCTTCGCGCTATTGATCGCAGCCATCATCTGGAACGTAGGCACCTGGTATTTCGGGCTGCCGGCATCGAGCTCGCACACTTTGATCGGATCCATCATGGGCGTTGGTATCGCCAACGCCCTGATGCGCGGTCGCGACGGCACCTCCGGTGTGGACTGGTCGCAGGCGGTCAACATCGCCAAGGCATTGTTGCTGTCGCCGCTGTTCGGCTTCGCCCTTGCGGCTGTGCTGCTCTACGTCCTCAAGGGTGTGTTGCTGCGCGCGACGCCGGCACTCTTTGCCGAACCCAAGGGCGATCAGCCGCCTCCGGCGTGGATACGGGGCATCCTGATCCTGACCTGCACGCTGGTGAGCTTCTTCCACGGCTCCAACGACGGGCAGAAAGGCATGGGCCTGATCATGCTGATTCTGATCGGCGTGGTGCCGACGGCTTACGCGCTCAACCGCTCCATGCCCGCTCACCAGATCGAGCAGTTTACCGCCAACTCGGTTGCCGCAAGCAAGGTCATCGAGAGCAGGGCCGCTGGCCACCAGGTGTCAGGCAATCCCCGGCCGGCCGTGACAAACTATATTGCAATTCGCCAGATCGAAGACGGCACCTTGGCGTCGCTGGCAGTTCTTGTGCGCGAGATCAGCGAACAAGTCACGCAATACGGGTCCCTTGCGAAGTTTCCAGCCGACACCGTCGGCAACACTCGGAACGATATGTACCTGGCTTCCGAGGCGCTTCGCCTGCTCATAAAGGGCAACGAAGTCGGGCTCAGCGGCGCCGAAATCGCCACGCTCAACAGCTATAAGGGGTCGCTGGACAGTGCGACCAAATTCATCCCGACCTGGGTCAAGATCGCAGTCGCAATCGCGCTTGGCCTCGGCACGATGGTCGGCTGGAAGCGCATCGTCGTGACGGTCGGATCGAAGATCGGAAAGACCCATTTGACCTACGCCCAGGGAGCTTGCGCTGAGATCACGGCAGCAGCAACGATCGCCGCTGCGGACGGGTATGGTCTGCCCGTATCGACCACACACGTGTTGTCGTCCGGTATTGCCGGAACTATGACGGCCAACGGGTCAGGACTTCAATGGTCGACGGTCCGTAACATAGCGATGGCCTGGGTGCTGACGTTACCGGTAGCCATGATGATCTCCGGCACTTTGTACTTCCTCTTTTCCCACTTGTTCTAGCGTTTCAGTTTTCACTGTCTGGTAAATTGCAATGGCGCTCAATACGGACTTCGGCGTCTTGACCGGGAACGACGTCGAGACGAGACGCGTTCGGGCCGGCGGCATCATTTTTCGGCAAGGCGAACCGGGTGACGAGCTTTTCGTTATCAAGAGCGGTTACGTGCGCATCCAGATCGGCAACAGGACGATAGCCGAACTCTCCGCTGATGACATATTTGGTGAAATGGCGCTGATTGACAGCGAGTTGAGAAGCGCGACAGCCGTGGCCATAACGGACGTCGAAATCGTTCCCGTGTCGGAAAGGCAATTTCTCTTCCTTGTGAGCCAAACACCTTATTTTGCTCTCAGGGTCATGAGGACGCTCGCGCAGCGGCTGAGGGTGATGAACCAGGACCAACCCCGGGGCGACGGCCAAGCGGCTGCGCCCGGCAGGGCTTGCCGGGCATCTACAGCCTCTACGCAACCATCGTATCGCTCCTGGCCTACGCGGTTTTCGGTCCGAGCCGCATCATCACTACTTGCGGTGAGAAGTTGTTCCGCGCGCAGACCCTAGACCACGGGTGATCGGCCGCCGTCGACATTGATGGCGGTGCCGGTGATGTAGGAGCCCTGCTCGGAGGCAAGGAAGCAGGCGAGGTTGGCGAACTCTTCCGCCGTACCGATCCGTCCCAGCGGCGTGCCCTTCGCAAGACCCTTGGCGAACTCGTCGAAATCCATGTTTGGCGCCTGGCTTGCGTGGCGCTTCACCCACTGATCGCTCATGATCAGGCCGACCAGCAGGGCATTCACCAGGATGT
This sequence comes from uncultured Alphaproteobacteria bacterium, assembly GCA_963696255.1. GTDB lineage: Bacteria > Pseudomonadota > Alphaproteobacteria > Rhizobiales > Xanthobacteraceae > Bradyrhizobium. Next base: position 1,363,774 of record CAVOJN010000006.1, on the reverse strand, counting down.
TGTGCTCTCCACCTTCGCCGGCCATCACCTTGGTCAGCGCCATGCCGGCGGCGCGGGACACCGAGGTTGGCGCTGAATTGGCGCCCGGCGCCTTCGCATAGGTGTTGAGCACGTTGATGATCCGGCCCCATTTACGCTGTTTCATGCCTGGCCAGACCAGCCGGCTGAATCGAATTGCGGCGAACAGTTTGAGGTCGAGATCCTCCTGCCAGGCCTCATCGCTGATGTTTTCGAATGCCATCGTGCGCGCCGTTCCGGCGTTGTTGACGAGGACGTCGATCTGGCCGAAATCTGCGACGATCCTCTCATGTGTCCTGGTGATGTCGGACGCCTTCGATACGTCGCAGACGTAATCGCGGACCGGGAGCCCGTCCCTGGCGAGCGTCTCGCGCGCGGTCTTCAGGTCGGCGGCTCCGCGAGCAAGGATGGCCACCTTTGCTCCGGATTCGGCAAACCGGCGCGCCACGGCTATTCCGATACCCTTGCTGCCGCCGGTCACGACGGCGACGCGGTCCTTCATCGACAGATTCATTGTTGTTTCTCCCTGGACATGTCTCAATTGAATTCATCAAAGCCAAAAATCGATCCAGCGTCTACCGATGTGGTCCGTGGGGGACAGGGTGAACGCGACGGACATCGTCGAATGCAGCGGCGTCCATTTGAGCCGCGCGATCCACGCCCGCAAGGTATCGTGCCGTTGCCGCGGCCATGCGGTGCTACGGCGCACGACAAAAGCCCAAAACCCCGCCTTGCAGTGATGCTCGTCCCCTGTACAATCCTGCCAAAACATCCGGCATTCAACGGAAGCTACAACAAGGGGAGGGATTTCATGCATCGCATTGTTATCGCCGCGCTCACGCTCGTGTTGGGCGGAGCGGGGCTCACGGCCAGCGCGGTCGCGCAGCAACCGGTGAAGCTCGGTGTTCTCAACGACCAGACGGGACTATACGCGGATCTCACCGGCATGGGCTCGGTCCACGCCGCGCGCATGGCGGTCGAGGATTTCGGCGGCAAAGTGCTGGGCCGGCCGATCGAGGTCATCTTCGCCGACCACCAGAACAAGCCCGACATTGGCGCCAACATCGCGCGGCAATGGATCGAGAAGGAGGGCGTCAACCTCATCCTCGACATTCCCAACTCGGCGGTCGGGCTTGCCGTGCGCGAGGTGACGCGCACGCATGACGCCGTCGACATCAACACCGGCGCCGCCACCTCCGATCTCACCGGAAAAGCCTGTTCGCCGCACGGCGTGCATTGGAGCTTCGACACCTACGGCCTTGCGGCGACGGTCGGCCAGGCGCTGGTGAAGCAGGGTGGGGACAGCTGGTTCTTCATCACCGCCGACTACGCCTTCGGGCATGCGCTCGAGCGCGACACCTCGGCGTTCGTCACGGCCGCCGGCGGCAAGGTGGTTGGGGCCGTGCGCCATCCGCTCAATACCGCCGACTTCTCGTCCTTTCTGCTGCAGGCGCAGGCTTCGAAGGCGAAGATCGTCGCGCTGTCGAACGCCGGCGGCGACACCATCAACGCGATCAAGCAGGCCGGCGAATTCGGCCTCGGCCGCAAGGGTGACCAGCGTGTCGCTGCGCTGCTGCTGCAGTTTCCCGACACCCACGCCCTCGGCCTCGAAGCGGCGCAGGGCCTGACCGCGAGCGAGACCTTCTTCTGGGACCTCGACGACGCGACCCGCGCCTGGACCAAGCGCCTGGTCGCCCTCAACAACGGCAAGCCGCCGAGCATGATCCATGCCGGGACTTACGGCGCGACATTGCATTATCTCAAGGCGGTGGCGGCTGCCAGCACCACCGACGCCACCAAGGTCGTCGCCAAGATGAAGGAAATTCCGATCGATGACTTCTACACCAAGGGCACGGTGCGCGAGGACGGACGCGTGATGCGGCCCTATTATCTGCTGCAGGTGAAGAAGCCTTCCGAATCCAAATATGCCTTCGACTATCTCAAGCTGCTCGCCACGGTGCCGGCCGAGGAAGCCGCGCGTCCCCTGAGCCAGAGCGAGTGCCCGATGATCAAGCGCTGAGACCGGTCGCGGGCGACGCGTCAGCGGCAGCGGTTCGGGACGACCGCTGCCGTTGCTACCGGAGTCATCGGGTCTTTATGTGTCGCATCGAAGCCCCGGACGGAGGGGAAACAGCATGACAGCGCGCGGGTTAGCCGGACTGCTCCTCTGCATCAGTCTCCTGTTCGCAGGGCCGGCGCCGGCCGCGACGCCGACCGATCGGGGCGAATGCGCCGCCAGCGCCGACAAGCCCGGCCTCGGCTTTGCCGCATGCAGCCGCATCATCGGCGATGCAAGCGCGTCGGCGGCGGACCGCATCACGGCCTTCAAGAACCGCGGCCGCGGCTCCTTCAGCAGCGGCGATTACGATCGCGCGATTGCCGATTACGGCGAGGTCATCAAGCTCAGCCCGAAGGACGCCGCGGCTTTCGCGCACCGCTGTGAGGCCTACGAGAGCAAGGAGGATCACGACGCGGCCATTGCGGATTGCACCGAGGCGATCCGGCTCGATCCTGGATATGGCTGGGCCTACAACAATCGTGGTGTCGCTCATTACGGCCTGCATGATTACGACGCTGCGCTGGCCGATCATGCCAAGGCGATCGGCATCGATCCCAGCGACGTGTGGGCCCATGCCCGCCACGGCATGGCCTGGATGGAAAAAGGCGAATTTGACGCAGCCGTCGCAGACATGACCGAGGCTGTCACGATCGATCCCAAATACGCCTTTGGCTTCGGCCAACGCGGGCAGGCGCTCTTTCGGAAGCGCTTGATCACGAAGAAGGGCGGATGGGAGCCTGCCATCGCCGATTACGCCGAGGCCATCCGGCTCGATCCAAATCTGGTCTGGCTCTACAGCTCGCGCGGCGTCGCCTACAGCAACAACCGCCAATACGATCTGGCCGTTCCCGATTGCAGCGAGGTCATCACGCGCGAGCCCAAAAATTCCATCGGCTACAATTGTCTCGGCGTCGCCTATGAGGGCCTGAAGGACTATGTCCGCGCGATCGCCGCCTACAATCAGTCGCTCGGCATCAATCCAAAGAACGGCGTGGCGCATTGGAACCGCGGCAATGCCTATATGGCGCTGGGCAAGGTCGATAAATACAATGACGCGATCGCCGACTATGATCAGGCAATCGCGATCAACCCGAAGGACTTCAACGCATTCAATTCACGCGGCAAGGCCCATGTCGCAAAGGGCGACCGCAGCCGCGCGATTGCGGATTACACGCAGGCGATCGAGCTCAATCCGTCCTATGTCGAGGCCTACAACAATCGCGGCCTCACCTATGAAGCGCTGCTACGCCGCACTGACGCGATCGCCGATTTCCGCAAGGCGCAATCGATCGACCCGGCCGACCAGGTCAGCAAGCAGCAGTTGCGCATGTTCGGTTTCTGACACGATCACGCGAAGCCGCGCGCAGCGGGAACATCTTCGTGCGAACAGCGAAAAGCCCGGACGATGCCGAAGCTTTGAGATAGACTGTGCATCACGCCAGGTTCCGCCTGTTGTTTCATGAAGGAACGTGGCCGGTTCGCAACGATCTTTCCTCCAGATCCATCGGTATGGAGTGGGATGTTACCGCAAGCGGCCCTCGCGATCAGAGAGCCGCAGGCGCAGACAGGTGCAATGAGACATGAACAGATGGCTTAAGCCGCACGCCTTCGTCCTCCTCACAATCGCGCAAATTGCAATCGGTTTTGATTTTGCCTTTGCCCGCCCGCCCGAGGGAAGCAGTCTCTGCAATCAGGATCCTCCCTATATCGGCGACGTTGCAACGATCAGCGAAGCCACGCCGTTTGCGGGCTCCAGGCTGTTTCGTCCCAAGGATGGACGCCACCATCTCTCGCTGGTCCTGCTGCATGGCAGCGGAGGCGGCTCGGATCCCGAATTCGCCTGGTACGCCGAGCTTTGGTCAAAGCTCGGCTACTCGGTTCTGGCCTATTGTTATTTCGATTGCGATCGCAAGGGCGATGCTCCTCCCGCCAGCCTGAAGAACATCGAGACGTCGAAGGTGCTGGATGCCGTCGACTGGCTCAGGCGCCAGCCCTTCAGTGACGGCAAGGTCGCGATGTTTGGTTTTTCGATGGGCGGTTCTCTGGCCTCGATTGTCGGCGGTCTGGAGAGCGATCGACGGCGGCCGGATGCGCTGATTGCCCATTCTCCCGGTCAGTTCTTCAATCCGCCCTTCAATCCGAACTGGATAAAGCCGGATTGCTGGACGTGCACGGGTGACTGCAAGAACAACGGCATTCCGCGAGGCCTCGATCCAAACTTTACGTGGCGTCCGGTCTGCGGGGCCGACGCACCCGCGACGATCGATCGTTCGACCAGCGCCTGGCTGATTCACGGCCAGAGCGTGCCGTCGGGAACGCGAATTCCGATCGAAAAATTCGGCGGCCCGATTCTGCTCATCCAGGGTGAGAACGACACCGCCTGGCGCGGGCGAGGGCAAACCCACGACATCGAGGTGTCGCTGAGGGAGAACGGCAAATCGCCAACGGCCTACTATTTTCCCGGCGCCGAACACGACTTTGCCGGCACGGCGGACATGGGCTGCGAAATGCGGCTCGTTCAAGCGTATTTGCGCGAACACGTTCAGTCCCGGTGAAGCTCACTCTGACGACCGCGCGTTCGACACCGTCGGTTTCGAAATCGCGGTGGGATGGGCGAGGACAGTCGGCCTGGCGGGCGTGCCGTCGAGCTCGATCGCGTGCGCCTCGAAGGTGGCAACCCCGGCCGGGAGAACAACGCCGCGCTGGGCGGCTCCCGTGAAAATGTGGAAGCAATTGGACGCCGCGCGATCGAACCAGTTCGGATCGTCGAATGTGCCCCCGAACAGGCCCCAGATGGTCGGAAACCTCTCCAGGTCGAGATAGATCTTGGTCGCGCATGTGCCGCAGAAATTCACCGTCACCTTCTTGCCGCTGTTCTCCGATCGATGAACGAAAGTCCTCATCGCGCCCGTGAATGAAACATCCTGCCTTCGGAAGATCGGCTCGACGAGATAGGCCGAGCCGGTGGTCTTCTGGCAGAACTTGCAGTGGCACATGGTGACCCTGACAGGCTCTGCGGTGACGGTATATCGGACTGAACCACACAGGCATCCGCCGTTTTGTGGCATCTTCATTTCGCTATCCTTCTCGTTTGCAGTGGTAATCGACGCGGCATGGTCATCCGCCCGGCGGCGAGCGCCGGCCGGAGACCGATCGAGCGACGGGACAGACCGACGCCGTCGTTTTTGCTTGGCGAACTCATTTCGCGAATTTGGCCTGGATTTCGGCGAGCCCCGCCTCATAGACGCCGTCGAGGGCCTCGCTGGCGGCCTTTTCCTGTCCGTGCGCCGGCGTGTAGGCAGCCGGACCAGGTGATGGTCGAAGACCCGTCGTCCTTGGCCGTCACCTTGATCGTCGACTTGTAGTTTGAGACCGGCAGCGGGCTCGACAGGAACGTGTAGGAATAGCTGTGCTCGGCATCGCTTCGGCGCGTTTGCGTCTCGACAAACGCGGCCTTGCCGTCCTTCGTCACGAGGATGCGGGTCGACGGGGTCTTGCCATCCTCGATGCACTGGCCGACCGGCGGCAACCAATCCTTGATCGCGCAGAACGGGCCGATCAACGACCACACCGCAGAGACGGACGCCTTCACATCGACGCTGCGCGAAATCGTGGCCGCGAAAGCGGCGCAAGACCGGTCCGCGTAGTACAACATGCCAAGCGCGGCGAGCAAGTCAGTAAAGCTCCAATTGATCGAAGTCTTTCTCATCAGAGTAAATCCTTTTCATTTCAAGGTGGATGAGTGGCGCGCGCGTTGCCGGTGGCAAACGACGGCACATCGATCCCTGAAGTCAGCGGTCCAAATCCGCATTCGGCGACATAACGACGGCTGTCCCCGCCAGCCAGTTCAGGAACTGAATCGACGGCCGCTACAGAAACTGAACTAGGAGCAACGCCCTTTCGGCCGTACGTCGTCCTGTCATCCGAAGGAGGAAATCGTGACCGTCGGTAGCTACAAGCAGTTCTGTCCGGTCGCGATGGCCGCCGAGGTTCTGTGCACGCGCTGGACCGTGGTCCTGCTTCGCGAACTTGATCGCCGGGCTCAACGCGCTTCAACGATCTGCGCCGCGGCGTGCCGCGCATGTCACCGGCGTTGCTCTCGCAGCGCCTCAAGGACCTCGAGGTCGCCGGCATCGTCGCACGCGAAGTCGTCGGCCTCCGAGCCCGGCATATTCGAGTATCGGCTGACGCCCGCCGGCCTGGAGCTCGGTCCCATTGTCGACGGCGTTCGGGGTCTGGGGCCAGCGCCGGATCAAGGCTGATCTGTCGCTCCAACAATCTCGACGCTCAGCTTCTGATGTGGGACATGCGGCGAAATCTGAACACGACGCCGATGCCGAGGCGTCGCAAGCGTGATCCAGTTCGTCTATCCCGAAGCTTCCGGCCGCGCAACGGTCCTGGTGGTTGATCGTCGATCCGCACGAAGGCGTCGATCTCTGCTCGATCGATCCCGGATTCGACGTCGATCTCTATGTGTCCGTCGATCTGCGCACCATGACCGCGATCTGGATGGGGCTCGATACCGTTCGTGCCGCAGTGGCCAGCCGGCGGATGACGCTCACCGGTGATCAACGCATCGCCTCGGCGATGCAGACATGGCTCGGTCTCAGTCCGTTTGCAAAGGAAACGAAACTCGCGAGCTGACGCGATTCACTTCCTGAACTGGCGCGCGGCAGCAATCTCCTGCCAGGTTGAGGTTAAGGCCTCACATGGGGCCGGCCTCAAACCAGGAGACACATCGCATGACTGCTTTCTTGATCGCTGACGTCAAGGTGACCAACGACGCGTGGGTGCCGGACTATGCAGCATCGGTTCACGAGATCGTGCACAAGCATGGCGGCAAATATCTGGCCCGCAGCGGCAACGTGACAACCGTCGAAGGCAATCCTCTCGACACCACGCTCATCGCCATCATCGCGTTTCCATCCGCAAAGCACGCCCGGGACTTCGTCGCCGATCCCGCCTACGTTCCTCATCTCAAGGCTCGCAGGGACGGCAGCGAAAGCCGGTTTCAGCTCATCGACGACTCCGATGTGGCCGGAACGATTTCTTATTTGAGCAAGGGCTGAGACGCGCCGCGCAGCGCGCCGGCCGATTTGCGGCTCGTAGGACGGATCAGACCGATCCTTGAGGCTGAATGATTGGCCGGCGCCGTGGCGCGAGGCCTCAAAATGAGCCGGGGTATTCGTTGCGACCCCGTCGGTCGCATTTGCCTTCGGATGCGCGCTTCTTCAGCACGAGCGCTCACCACCAACTGATCTTCCCGACCGAAACGGTGGCTGTGCGTCCGGCGACCAGGGGAAGGTCGGGGGGCACATTGTCGAGCTTGATGCGCACAGGGATGCGCTGCGCCAGGCGCACCCAGCTGAAGGTCGGATTGACGAGGGCCAACAGCTCGCTGCTGGTAGTGCGGTTCTGGTCTTCAATACCGTAAGCGATGCTCTCGACATGCCCCGATAGGACGCGTGCCTCCCCAATCAGCTTTACGGTAGCCTCTTCGCCGACATGGATGCGCCGCAGCTTGGTTTCCTCGAAATAACCCTCCACGCGAAACGTGTCGGAATCGATCAACGCAAAGACGGCTGCACCGGCGTTGACGTATCGCCCGGGCAGGAGATTGAGATTGGAGACGATGCCATTGACTGGCGCCAGGACCGTCGAGCGCTCGAGGTTGAGCATCGCCACCTCAAGCGCCGCGTGAGCCGCGTCGAACTCCGCTTGACCGACGTCGACCGCTTGCTGCCTCTGTTCGACTTGCTGGACGGTAATCGCGGCGCTGCTCAGGTTCTTGCTACGCTCGAGATCGCGCTTGGTCTGGTCAAGCGTAGCCTGCCGGCTGGCAACCTCGGCTTTCGCCTGATCGAGCGCATATTGAAAGCGCCGTTGATCGATACGGAACAGCTTTTGGCCTTTGCTCACCTTTTCGTTGTCGTGAACGAAGACGTCACTGACCAGACCGGAAACGTCGGCGGCGACGGTGACGACGTCGGCGCGCACGCGGCCGTCACGTGTCCACGGCTCGAGCATGTAATAGCTCCAGAGCTGCCAGCCGACGGCAATCGCCACCACCACCACAAAGAGAGTGAGCAGTACGCGGCCGGTAGAGGTGAGAAGGTTTTTCATCGCTCCATCCCTCGAAAGCTTATGTCCACCATTTATGCCAGGGGCAGGATGCTTGCGCCGGCCGCCGTCACAACGCCGAGCAGGATCACGTAGATCGCGAGATCAAACAGCGCACGGTGCCAGACCAGGCGATAGAAGCCAGACGCATTCAAGAGCCGCTTGACAATGATCTGGAGCAAAAAAGCGATCGCGGCAAAGATCGCGAAAGCCGGGAAGTACACGCCGTAGATATCGAACTCGCCGATCATATTGCGCTCCGATCACGTCACGCTGCTGGTTTCGCTCGGCCTGGATGACGGTGCATCAGGCGGCTCCATTTGCCTTGGCCGATATTGCGGCGCTTCAGGATAGAGAGTTTGCCGCAAGCCGACAATCGCGGCGACGCAAGCGTGCGTGGCTGCAGTGCAGGCCGCCACTTCGCCGATCGCACTGTCGATCTTCTGCAGGAGATCCTTGCCAAGCTCTCCGACACGTCCACGCGCCAAGGCGCGGAAATGCGCGGCCAGGCCCGGGAACATTGTTGCCAGGGCATTTTGCGCCGGCTTCGACATGGAGGGCGCGTTCGATTGCGTCTCTATGATGTTGACGCCGAGCCGCAGGTCTTCGAGCGCATCCGCGAATTCATGCTGCGGTCGTGGCTCGAAGCGCGGTTGCCGATACAGCAACAGCGCGACACGATCCAGCATGTGACTGGCCCATTGGGAGCGGGTCGGATGCGACCGCCCGGCAGCAAGGTCGGCGAGGTCACTGTAGATCGCCCGCGTCAGACGCCGCGCGCTGGCTTGCGTGCCGATCACACGCATCAACCGGGTTACGACCAGGCCCGCGACGCCGCCGAGCACAAAAGCGATGTTGGAATTGAGGATGGTCGCAAGATCGGCCGTATAGCTTGTCTGCAGGCTCAGCTCGACATTGAAACCCAGGGCGAGAGCGAGCCCAATGGGGGCATAGGCCGGGATCGCCATCAGTATGCCGGCCGGAATCAGGACAAAGGCAAGCACGATGCAGAGCAGGACAAATCCGCCAATCGCCGGCAACACGAAGAACTGGTAGAGGATGACGATCGGAATGCACAAGGCCAGGAGGATCGTGATGTTGCGAATGGTCGGCGTCGGGTCGTCCAACGACGAAAACAGCGTACAGGCCACGGCGGCAAAGGCGATGGCGCCAGCGCCTTCCGGCCAGGCGGTCGCAATCCAGAAGAACGCACATATGCCCATCGCCACGGCAGCCGCGAGCGCCGACAGGAATGCGATACCCGGATCCGTATGCATCGGCTTGGGCCCTATCTCATCGGCCGCCGCGCGGACGTCGACTGGCGGCGCCCGCTCCGGATCCCCGAGATAGGCAGCAAAACTGAGACAAGCTTGCCAGGAGTTGATGAGTTCGATCAATCGAACGGTGACATTCACCTGTACGAGGTCTGCCCAGCCTGATTGCGGGCCGACGGCCGGCGTCGTCGCGGCACATGCGCGCTTGAGCTCCTCCGCGCGCTTTGGGTCGCCTGGCGCATCCAGCTTCATCCAATCATGGACATCAGCCACCAACCCCGCCAGTTTTGCATCAAGCGGTCCAATGCGCCGAAGCAGCGTCAGACGGTCCTCGATGGCACTCACCAGCGGCAACAGCGTCACGATCTTGCGGTCGAAAGCGCGAACGGCGGCGATGTCAGGTCGATGCGGCGAGGTGTCGAAGCGCAGGCTCGTGCCGAGCAGATAGAGCTCGGTGACGTCGGCGGCGATCCGGCGCCGCTCCAGGTCGGCTTCCGGGGTGGCTTGCTTGGTCAAGCCATCAGCAAGCCAGCGGCGCGTGTCCGCAACGGTGCGTCTCAGTTTCTGCTCAAAAGCTGAAAACACGCTGCTCGTAAAAATCAGGCCGTGAACGATCGCGGCGCAAACGACGCCGAGTATGATCTCCTCGACGCGTGACACCGCGGTTTCGAACACCGTGCCAGGCGCGAGCACGCTCGGAAAGCCAATCAGGGCGGCGGTATAGCCCGACAGCACGAACATGTATGATCGCGGCGTCCGGTCGAGCAGCGAAATGAAAACGCAGAGCGCTACCCAAAGGATGATCGCAAGCGTCGTCAGCTCGGGCGCGTTGACGAGATTGGGAATGATGGCGACCATAGCCGCGGCACCGACAAACGTCCCGATCGCGCGATAGACAGCCTTCGCCCGCATGGCACCCGATAGCGGCTGGCTGGTCAGGTAGACCGTTGTCATCGCCCATCCCGGGCTCTTCAAGTCCATGCTAAACGCGACGAACATCGTGATGATGGTCGCGATGTAGCAGTTGATGGAAAATATGATCGGCCGAATGCCAATACCCCTGATCATATCATGTCCACTTTGTCGGCCCGACGGTTATTGCTGAACTCGGCCCGATGTGTCGCGTCAAATTTGGGATCGGAGAGGACGAAACGCGTCCCGAACCTCCCTGCTGAAGATTGCTGGCTGCTCCCACGCGGCAAAGTGACCGCCAGCCTCGGCTTGATGGAAGTAGATCAGCTTCTGGTAGGCCTTCTCCGCCCAACTCCTCGGCGTCACAAAACTCTCACCGGGAAACGCCGTTACCGCGGCGGGGATCGTGACGTTGGCGGGCAGATAGAAATTGACCTTGTTTTCCCAATAGAGGCGCGCCGAAGAAATCGGCGTATTGGTCAGCCAGTACAGCGTGATGTTGTCAAGCACATCGTCGCGCGTGAGTGCCCCTGCCGAATGTCCATTGATCGTGTGACCTAGCACTGCCGAGGTCATGGCCGATGCCGGCTGCGCATAGCCGTCGCCGTGATCGAGCAACCACGCGGCGAGGCCGGCAGGTGAGTCCGTCAGTGCCGATAGCGTTTGCGGTCGTGTCCCCATGATCTGCGCATAGGCGCGCCGTTTCGCAAATTGTATCTTGAGCTGGTCGAAGGCGTGCTTCTCTTCCGCGGACAGATTGGCCGGAGCCGGCTCGCCCGATGCCACCGCCCTGAAGACGTCCGGCGGAACGACGGCGGGCAGGTTGACATGGATACCGAGCAATTCCGGCGCCCCAAGCTTTGCCATTTCGTTGGAGACCGGCGAACCCCAATCTCCGCCTTGCGCCACGAATTTCGTATATCCGAGCCGCTTCATAAGTACGATCCAGGCGCGCGCGATGTGGGTGGGATCCCATCCGGTGGTCGTCGGCTTGCCGGAGAAGCCATAGCCCGGCATCGACGGAATCACGAGATCGAAGGCGTCCTCGGTGGTTGCGCCATTGGCGGTAGGGTTGGCAAGGGGATCGACGATCTTGAGCTGCTCGATCACGGAACCGGGCCAACCGTGTGTGACGATCATCGGCAGGGCCTTTTCATGCTTCGAACGAACATGAATGAAGTGGATGTCGAGCCCGTCGATCTCGGTGATGAATTGCGGCAACTCATTGAGCCGCGCTTCCACCTTCCGCCAGTCGTAGTCGGCGCGCCAGTATCGCACGAGATCCTGCAGCATCGCCAGCGGCACGCCCTGAGAGTTGTCGGCGACGGTTTCTTTGTCGGGCCATCGGGTTGCCGCCAGGCGTTGGCGAAGATCGGCGAGGTCCGCTTCTGGAATATTGACGTGGAACGGGCGGACCGAGTTGTTGGTGGCGGCCGGCGCCGGCCGGATGGCGAAGAGGCTGTCGGCAACTGCAACAGCCAGTCCCATAGTCGCGGAGGCGATCAGCTTACGCCTGCCGTGATTGATGGCCTCGTGGTTCGGTGACGTCGTGGCGATTGCGATCGGTGTGCTTGGGTGCCTGGTCATTGCACGATCTCCATTGAACGTGGTGCCGTTGGCAAAGCCGCGATACTGCCGTGGGCCATTGTAAGACTTCAGTCAGGCAATTTTTGGCCGGATTGCTCGCGGACCATGTACTCGGCGTACCAGTCCGGGCCAGTTCGTATCGTGCCCCGCCGGTTCGCGATCTCTCGGAGTGTTGCCGCTGCGACACGACGGGCAAATCATCGGGCGTATTTCCGGACACACCGAGTCAACCCTTCCGGACAAAAATATCCTTCTTTCCGAAAACCAGAAAATGTGCTTTAAGTCGCGCCGTCCCGCGCTCACAGGAGGGGCGCTTCGCCATCGTCACGGACGTGGAGCGCGGGATGCGATGGACGCTTTGGCGCGGCAGGCGAATGCGCCGAAAGCGGACGGTCAAGCCGTATGGTCCTGTTCCCCCGACGCTGGGGACAAGCGCGTGGATGATTTCACGAGCGACGGGGGCTAACAAGCCCGGCACCCCGGGGAGAGTACGGAGCAGCCGCTCAAACCATCGTGCAGGGAATGCCGGAGTGATTCGGCGTACCTGTGGTGACTACACTCGTGTGCTTTCTACCTTGCACACGAGGCCGCGGGTGCGATCGAGCACCCGGCATTCCCTGCGCCCTCCTTTCGGGAGGGACGAGGATATCGCAAGGCCCGGACGCAAATCGCGCCGCGGGACTGCGAAGGTGTGTCTGCAGTCTCCATCGTCATTCCGGGGCGCGCCTCTTGGCGCGAGCCCGGAATGACGACAGGGATGTGAACGGCAGCCAATTCCAAGGTTGCGCAAACGCACGTCTGCGTGCTTCACATCCGGACCAATTTGCCGCAAAACTGACCGACGAAGCCACGGGAACAGAGGCGTTCCGGTGGTCGAACGAGCCTACCGGGGGAAGCGTATGTCCTATTCCGAAGACCTGCATAACGCGGCATTGGCCTACCACCGGTTGCCGCGGCCCGGAAAACTGGAAATCCAGGCGATCAAGCCGCTCGCCAACCAGCGCGATCTGGCGCTGGCCTATTCGCCGGGAGTGGCGGCGGCCTGCACCGAGATCGCCAGGAACCCCGCCGAAGCGGCGACGCTCACGGCGCGCTCAAATCTGGTCGCGGTCGTCTCCAACGGCACCGCGGTGCTGGGCCTGGGCAATATCGGTCCGCTGGCGTCCAAGCCGGTCATGGAAGGCAAGGCGGTCCTGTTCAAGAAATTCGCCGGGATCGACGTGTTCGACATCGAGATCGCCGCCGACACCATCGATCGCGTGGTGGAGACGGTCGCGGCGCTGGAGCCGACCTTCGGCGGCATCAATCTCGAGGACATCAAGGGACCCGAATGCTTCGAGATCGAGTCCCGTCTCAAGGAGCGCATGAAGATCCCGGTGTTCCACGACGACCAGCATGGTACCGCCATCATCGTCGGCGCTGCGATCACCAATGCGCTGCTGTTGAACGGCAAGAAGCTGGCGGACGTGAAGATCGTCTGCTCGGGCGCAGGAGCCGCCGCCATTGCCTGTCTCAATCTTCTGGTGTCGCTCGGCGCCAAGCGCGAGAACATCTGGGTCTGCGACATCGAGGGCCTGGTCTATGAAGGCCGCGCCAAGCTGATGGATCGCTGGAAGGGCGCCTATGCGCAGAAGACCGACAAGCGCAAGCTTGCCGATGTCATCGAAGGCACCGACATCTTTCTCGGATTGTCCGCGCCGCGCGTCCTGACGCAGGACATGGTCAAGCAGATGGCGAAGGGTCCGCTGGTGATGGCGCTCGCCAATCCCGATCCGGAGATCATGCCTGATGAGGCGCGCGCGGCGCGGCCGGACGCCATGATCTGCACGGGCAGGTCCGACTTCCCGAACCAGGTCAACAACGTCCTGTGTTTCCCGTTCATCTTCCGCGGCGCGCTCGATGTCGGCGCCACCGCGATCAATGAAGAGATGAAGCATGCCGCGGTCGACGCGATCGCGCAGCTCGCGCGCGATCCGCCGTCGGACGTGGTGGCGCGCGGCTTCGATGCCGGCGAGCCGCAGGGCTTCGGTCCGGGCTCGCTGATCCCGAGCCCGTTCGATCCCAGGCTTATTCAGCGCATCGCGCCCGCGGTGGCGAAAGCCGCGATGGACTCCGGCGTCGCGACCCGGCCGATCAAGAATTTTGACGAATATACCGCGCTGCTCGAGCGCTTTGCCTTCCGCTCCGGCCTGGTGATGAAGCCGGTGTTCGCCAAGGCCAAGACCCAGCCGATGCGCGTCATTTATGCCGAGGGCGAGGACGAGCGGGTGTTGCGCGCGACCCAGGTCGTGCTGGAGGAGCAGCTGGCGAAGCCGATCCTGGTCGGCCGTCCCTCTGTCGTGGAGGCGCGCATCAAGCGGTTCGGCCTCAGCCTGAAGCCCGGCCGCGATTTCGATCTCGTCAATCCCGAGGACGATCCGCGTTACCGCTCCTATGTACAGTCCTATATCGACGTGGCCGGCCGGCGCGGCGTCACTCCCGACGCGGCGCGCACGGTGGTGCGTACCAACAACACGGTGATCGCGGCGCTGGCGGTCACGCGGGGCGAGGCGGATGCGATGATCTGCGGCGTCGAAGGCCGCTATATGAGCCATCTGCGCCACGTGCGCGACATCATCGGTCATCTGCCTGCCGTGAGCGACTTCGCGGCGCTGGCGCTGATGATCACCAGCAAGGGCGCCTATTTCATCGCAGATACGGAGGTGCGCTCCAACCCCAGCGCCGACGAACTCTGCGAAGTCGCGGCGCTCGCGGCGCGCCATGTGCAGCGCTTCAACCTCAAGCCGAAGATCGCCTTCCTGTCACATTCCGATTTCGGCAGCTACGACACGGACTCCTCGCGCAAGATGCGGCGAGCGACGATGCTGTTGAAGCAGCATCACCCGGAGCTGGAGGCCGATGGCGAGATGCAGGGCGATACGGCGCTGTCGGAAACGACGCGCAAGATGATCCTGCCGCATTCGGATCTTTCCGGGGAGGCCAACATCCTGATCATGCCGAATCTCGATGCCGCCAACGTGGCCTATCACATGATCAAGGTTCTGGCGGACGCCGTGCCCGTCGGTCCGATCCTGATCGGCCCGGCCCGGCCGGCCCATATCCTCACCCCCTCGGTGACGGCGCGCGGCGTGCTGAACATGACCGCGGTGGCCGCGGTCGAAGCGCAGGAGCGTGCAACGCGGCAGCAGCCTAGTCTGTTCACATAAGGCATGATCCGGACCCGCAGGGCCGCGTTAGCGCAAAGTGTGGAGCGGTTTTCCCTCGCGACAAACCCGTAGGGTTTGCGGAGATCATGCCCAAACAAAGAATCGAAAGCGCGATGACCATTTATCCCGGTTTCATCGCGCTTTAGCGGCGGGACTACGACATTCGGTTCCCGGATCATTGGTATGCGTTGCAATTTGAGCGTTTGAAAAGCCGGGGCGGAATCACCATAATCGGATCGCTCTGCGACTCGCCCTGAAGCCATTGGTGGGGACCATGCCAGCATTCATCATTTTCGGGCGAGTTTTGTTCGCCGTGCTTTTCATCTATTCGGGGGCGACGAAGCTCTTCGCCATCCAGGCGAGCGCCGACATGATCGCCGCCAAGGTGGTGATCCCCGGCGTGATCGCGCCCTACACGGCCCAACTGGAGAGCGCGGTCGGCATGGCACTGCCGCAGATCATGGCCATTGCCTCGGGCGCCTTCGAGATCATTGCGGGGCTGATGATCGCGCTCAATTTCGGGGTTCGGTTCTTTGCGATCCTGCTGATCATCTACATCGGCCTCGTGACGTTCTACTTCCACGATTTCTGGAATCAGACCCCGCCCGACAACGGCAAGACGCTGGTGGACGCGCTGAAGAACCTCTCGCTGATCGGCGCGCTGTTCATCCTGGCCGGCTACGGCAGGGGTCCGCGGATCGCCGAAACCGCCTACGGCGACGCGTAGCTGGTGGCCCAAAGTGCTGGAATCACGCCGTGCGCCGCCAGGGCGTGACGCTGACCTGTTCGGCGGGATCGAGTATCTGCCGCTCGCCGGCCTTCAGGCCGTGGGAGGCGAGGATCTGCTCCGGCGTTCGTTCGGGTACGCCGGGGAAGCAGCCTTCGCCGCCGGGCAGGCTCACCTTCGCGGCCAGCGACAGCCAGAACGTATCGTAGCGGTCCATGAACATGCCGAACACATCAGGACCGCCGATGATGGCTGCCGTGCCGGCCCGCACCCCGGCGAATTCGGCTGCCTGCTCGAACGATGCGGCGGACGGATTCCACAGGGTGGCCTTGGGATTGTCTGGATCGGCGGCAAGCGCATCGACGCGGCGCGTCAGGATGATCCGCTTGCGCGTGGGTGAGTTGGGCTGGTCTTCGCCGGAGTGCCGGCCATGCACGATCAGGTCGGCGCGATCGAGGGCGGCGGTGAAGAATTGCTTGTCGCCCTCGAATTTGAGGGAGTCGGGCATGACGTGATCCTCGTTCGCCAGCATGCCGTCGGCTGAGGCGATGACATAGCCCTCGATGCGAAACGTCGGCACGGTCCGAGTTGGCCGCGCGGGGTTATTGCGTCACGTCGGTGATGACGGCCGAGACTGGACGCTGGTTCACCGTCGGGAGCGCCGACATTTTGGAATCCTTCATCAGGGCTTCATCATATTGCGGCAGCGACTGCACCGGCGCCTTGGAGCGCATCGCAACGACCTTGTAGCCTTCCGTCTTCAGCCGCTTCAGCACCTCGGGCAGCAGTGCTGCGGTTTCCTTGTGGAAGTCGTGCATCAGGATGATGCCTTTGCCCTTCTTCTCCAGGCCCTTGAAGATGAGGTTCATGACCTTCTTCGGGTCGTGGTACTTGAAGTCGAAGGAATTGACGTCGCAGGAGAAGATCGCGATATTGCGGGTGCCGAGATAGGTCACCATCTCCGGCGGATGCTGCAGGGCCGGGAAGCGGAAGAACGAGGACGGCGAGACCCCGCCCAGCGCCCATTTCACGGCGCTGATGCCTTTCTCGATCTCTTCCTTGCGCTGGTCTTCGCTGAGCTTCTTGTTGACCAGCGCTTCGTGCGACCAGGTGTGCGTGCCGATGGTGTGGCCGGCCTGGTAAACCTGCTTGGCGATTTCCGGGTAGTAGGTGGCGTGCTTGCCGATCTCGAAGAAGATGCCGGTCGTGCACTCGTCCGCCAGCGCCTTGAGGACTGCCGGCGTGTTCTTCTCCCACGGACCGTCGTCGAAGGTCAGCACCACTTCCTTCTCCTTCAGGAAGTCCAGCTCCTTGAAGTGCTCGAAGCCGAAGCCCGGACCGCCTGTCGTGTCGACCTCGACGGTGCGGGCCACGCCGAGCGCGTTCGGGTTGTTGCAGGCGGCACGGGCGGGCTGCCGAGGCTCGGCCGGCGCGGCGGCGGCCGGCGCAGGTGCTGCCGCGGCGGGAGCGGGCGCGGCTTTCTGGGCCGTGGCCTGCGACCAGGCAACAGAAGGCGCACAAAGCAAGGCCGTTACCAGTAATCCTGTTGCAACACGCATGTCGATGTTCCCAAATTTTGCCCGCGGCCTGACGATAGCCAGGCGATCGTTTCCCCAACGGGATACTAGCCTAGTCGGACCGGCTGCGCCAAGGCAACGGCCCCCTGAGGAAACCACAGGATTGTCGCAGCCCTCGGATTATTCCGGGAACTGTGTCTTACGTGTCCGTCAGCGCGCGGGCGATCGCGGTTTTCACCCGTGTATCCGTCGGCTCGACCGAGGAGGGAAATACGTCGGCGATATAGCCGTCGCGCCCGATCAGGTATTTGTGGAAGTTCCACTTCGGCACGTCCTTCGGCCGCGCCTCCGCCGCCCATTTGTAGAAGGGATGCGCGTTCGGACCGGACACCACGGCCTTGGCCGTGATCGGGAAGGTCACGCCATATTGGTGATGCGCGGTCTCGGTGATCTCGGCCGCGCCACCTGGCTCCTGGCCGCCGAAATCGTTGGAGGGAATGCCGATCATCCCGAAGCCGCGGCCGTGAAATTCCGTCCAGATCTGCTGCAGCCCCGTATATTGCGGAGTGTAGCCGCAGAGCGAGGCAGTGTTGACCACGAGGAATGGCCGGCCGCCATATTCGGACAGGCTGATGTCGCCGCTTGTCAGGCCCGGGAAGGAGAAGGCGTAGGCGGTGATGCGGCTCACTGCGCCCTTCGCGGGCGTCCCCTGACCCTCGGCGCGGGCCGCGAACGGCAGCGCCGCTGCGGCGAGCGCGGCGCTCAGCATTGTTCTGCGATCGATCATGGCGCTGTCCCCGGAATCCGAAACGACATCGGTTATATCGCGGGGACGAGACGGGAGCGCTCAAGAACACGTTACGATCCGGCGGCGAGCAAATGCACAGCGCGGCGTCGGAGCGCGAGAACGGCAAGCCGCTCCACGCGCGGCCTAGTAGGTGCGGATGATGAAGTCGGTGTATTCGCCGGTTTCACCCTGGTTGATGCCCTGATCGGAGACGACGATCGAGCCGCCTGTGGTCATGGCTTCGCTGATGCGCGCCATCACCTCGGGCGGGATCGTGATCCGGTCGAGAGCCTCGGCCGGGTTGTCCGGCAGGGGTACCGGCCTGGCCTCGACCTGCGCGGGCGCAGCCTTGCCCTTGTGATTTCGCCGGGGACGCGGCTCGTCGCCGGCGCGCATCGCCGCGCGTGCCGACATCGGCACCGACACCACCGACCAGTGCAGGAGGTTGGTGTCCTTCCTGTCCACCGTGGCAGTGAAGACATGCGTGCCGAGTGGACGGTCGCTCGGCGTAATCGTCACCGGGATCTCCCACGCCGGCGCGAAGTTCTGGCGAACGTAGAGCTTGGAATCCTTGCGGCTGATGAAGACAGCGACCTGGCCTTCCTTGCGCCTTCCATCCGGTTTCGGCGGCTTGTCGCTGCCGCTCATGCGCGTCACGTCCTTCTTGGCATCGGCAGACGGAGCAGTCGTATCGTCCTTGGCAGGTTTCGACGCTTCCGTCTTGACCTGCTCGGACTTCGTTGTGTCAGACTTCGTTGTCTCAGCCTTGGCCGGGTCGGGCTTGGCCATGTCAGGCTTGGCCGTCTCCGCGGTCGCGGAGTCATTCGCCGGCTTGACGTTTGTTTCAACCTGAACAGGTTTGGTTTCGCTCGCCGCTGCATCGACAGGCTTCTGGGCTGCGGCTATGTTGGTCATTGCGTTATCCGTCCTTGTCTCACCCGCCTTGATCGCGTCTTCGCGAGTGGGCTCGCCGGAGGCGTCCGACAGGATGGGCCTGGCGGCAGGCACGTTGGCACCGGCATCAGCGGTGCGGGTCTTGTCGCGCTGCGCGGGATCGTCGTTGTGGCCGACGGTGGAGCGCAGTTCGAGATTCGCCTCGATCGGCTTGATGTCAGCCGCGCCTTTGTCCGCTTTCGGGCCGACTTGCTCATTCGGCTTCGCCGGGTCGGAAACCTGCGGCTGCGGCGCAATCTTCATCGTCGGCAGCAGCGCGTGCTCGAAGCTTGTCGGCAACAATTCTCCGGGACTGACGATCACCCGGGCGCCCATCTTGGTCCAGCCCCACATCTTCACGGCGAACGATTCGGGCATGCGGATGCAGCCATGGGAGGCCGGATGGCCGGGCACCACGCCGGCATGGAGCGCGACGCCGCCCCAGGTGATGCGCTGCATATAGGGCATCGGAGCGCCGCTATAGATATTGGAGTGGTGATAGCGGTCCTTCTGGATGACGCTGAACACGCCCATCGGAGTAGAGTGTCCGGGCACACCGGTCGATATCGGCGATTCCGCGAAGAACCCGTTCGCGTCGTAGACCCTGACCTTCTGTTTCGCGATCGCGACGTTGATGATCAGCGGCATCTGCGGGTGGACAGCCGTATCCTTGATGATTTCCTTTTTCGCCGGCTTGTGCGCGCGGGGCGGTGACCGGCGTGGCGGCGGCTGAATGAGCGGCTGTTGGCTGTAATAACCGCCAGGGTTGGGCTCACTCCAGTAGTAGGCTGCACTGGCGGGGACGGCGGCGCCGACGGTCCCGGCCGCGCCCAGCAAGGCCACGCGCCAAAATGCTCCGGGAGCAGCGGAGGAGCGCAACGCATTTGCGCGTTTCATGCTGGAATCCTTGATCATTTGCGTTCTTCAGTTTCGCAGACGCGTTCCGCGTTAACTAGCGTAGCGCCTCAAAATTCAGCGGTTTTCGACCTGAGCGTAACAAAAAAGCCTCACATCTTATTAAACGCACAGGGCCTCCAAGCGGCCTTTCCAAGGCGGAGTAGGGCGCCTACATGGCAACTCGCCGCCATTGGAGATTTCCATGACATTCCAAGCCGTAAAGCCGTGTGGACCACGGCTGAAAGCCGTATTTCTATTGCTGTTCGCCTGGTTCTCATGGCCTGCCATTGCTCCGGCTTTCGCCGCCGACGAACCCGATTTGATCTTCCGCCGCTCGACGGTCTTCAAGCTGTTGAGTCCTAACGACAAACTTGCGACCTATGGCGTCGATGACCCCGAGGTCGAAGGCGTCGCCTGCCACTTCACCGTCCCGGAGAAGGGGGGATATTCGGGATGGCTCGGCCTGTCCGAGCAGGTATCGGATATTTCTCTCGCCTGCCGCCAGATCGGCCCGATCCACTTCAAGGGCAAGCTCACCCAGGGCGACGACATGTTCCGGCAGCGCAGATCGCTCTTCTTCAAGAGGATGCAGATCGTTCGCGGCTGCGATGCCAAGCGTAACACGCTGGTGTACATGGTCTATTCCGACAAGCTGATTGACGGTTCGCCAAAGAACTCGACCTCGACGGTCCCGATCATGCCGTGGGGCGCAGGCGACACAATCCAGAAATGCGGCGAATTCGTTCAATGATGCACGCTCTACCGGCGGTCTGACGGACGAGTCTTGGGATCGCGGTACCCGACAAGATGCAGGAATTTTTGGGGAGTGGACACCGCGCCGTTGTTGGCGCGCTGCTGGGTCATCGCACCGCAATTCTGCTTCTCATGGCCCGAAATGGGATCGCCGGTGTGTTCAGCGGAGGTCTCAGGACTCACTGAAACGGGTTTCTGAGGAGGGAGATTCTTGCCAACGACGATGTCGCCACTGCCCATGACTGCCATCCTCTGTTGAAGGGGAACGACAACGCGCAACAATCGGGAAGGTTGCTAATTCAACTGGGTCGATGGTGAGGCGGCGGCGGTTCACCAGCCGCCCTACGAGGCTTGCCGGTTTTCTCACAGGCGAGACGCTGCCGCGAGGCCTTCGCCGCTCCCGCTCGTTCAGGACCCCGGCCCAGGATGTCTTCCTTAGTAAGTATTTGAAATCATTGGTATAGGTGTCGAACTGTTTCGTCGCCTTTCGCCGCGACGAAACAAATCTCCTTCCGACGAAACCATTTTGGGCTTTTGGCGCAGAACTCCGGAAACGCCTCATGGTTATCAACCCTGCAACGACGACGGCGCAAAGCGCCACAGGGACAAACCGGAGACAGTCAAAATGCGGACCATCAGCTTCATCCTCGCTTTCGCTTTCGTGGTGGCTGGTTCGTCGATGGCTGGTTCTGCTGACGCCGGACTGCCGGGCATCGGCACCTTCTCCTACAACGGCTCACCCATTGCCCCGTCCCAGACCCTCGTTGTTGCCGCGCGCTGAACGCGCCGATGAAGCAAATCCAGAGAGGTTGTCCGTAAGCCCATCATGTTTCTTCGTATCTGTGCAACGTCCGTCCTCCTCTTCCTTGCCCTGAACCAGTCGGCGAACGCACAGGTGTCGCAGCAGCTTCGCGCGGCGATGCACCTGTCCGATCCGCGCAGCGAATTCGTGCGCCAGTGCGCGCCCCATATGCTGGGGCGATGGGCGCATCCGGAAGAAGTGTGCGGCTGCCTGCATGACCACGCGGCGGGCCTGGTGGAAGACCGGGATCTTCGGATCGCGCTGCTTCGCGGCATCAGCGAGACCGGCGTGCCGACCATCGAAAACGACTGGGTGCCGGCTTCCAAGCAGGCGGAGATCGGACCGACCTTCACAAGGATCGCCAAGCCGACGCTGCAATGCATGTTCGCTCCGGCGAAATAGGCGCAGGCTTTTTTCTCCGCGTTTTCATCCGCTCCCCAACATTGTGCAGGGCCTCGCAGGCTGGACGACGGGCCACGGGTATCATAAGCCCGTAACCGAACAGTCCCGTCATGACGTGAGCGGATCGACACCGATGCTGCTGCGGTCCCACCTTCTCTCGTTCCTTGCACTGCTCGCGCTGGCCGGGCCGGCGATCGCTGCGCCCGACGAGGATATGTTCGGCAAGGCGCAGGGTTATCCCGTCGGAACCCCCAGAAACTGGTTCTTCGACGAAGGCGTAAGGGTTGGGTCCTTTAGCCACCTCGACAGCATCCTGCCGCACTACACGTTGCAACGGGCGGCTTCGCCCGCGCCGCTGCCCAAGGCCGCCACTGAGCCGAAATTCGAGTATCGATACGAGCAGCAGAGCTACTCGCTTGACGATTTTCTCGCCCGGCAGCGCATCACCGGATTGCTTGTCATCAAGGATGGCCAGATTCTTGCCGAGCGCTATCAGTACGATCGCACGGCAAGCGACCGGTTCGTTTCGCATTCGATGGCGAAATCGATCGTCAGCCTCGCCATCGGCATCGCGCTCGCCGAGAAAAAAATCGCTTCGCTCGATGACACCATCGCGAAGTACGAGCCGGGGCTCTCGGGCACGCCATACGGAGACACCACCATCCGCAACACTCTGAGGATGTCGTCCGGCGTGCCGTTCAGCGAGGCCTATGACGGTAAGGACGATCTGACGCGTTTCGTCATGGAGCGCATCGAGCACGGTTCGGTCGCGGCGCTCGGTCAATTCCACACGCGCGAGGTGGAGCAGGGCACGCGCTTCCACTATGCCTCCTCCGAGACCGTCAACCTGGTGATGGTGCTGCGTGCCGTGACGGGCGTCCCGCTCAGCGAATATCTGACGTCGCGGTTGTGGCAGCCGATCGGCGCGGAAGCCGATGCGACCTGGATAAAAAGCACGGACGGCACGGTGGCCGGATACGGCAGCTTCAATGCGACCTTGCGTGACTATGGTCGGCTCGGCGTGCTGCTTGCCAATGACGGAATGGCCGGAGGCCGGCAGCTGATTGCGAAGGATTATCTGCTCGACGCCACCGAGCAGTCACGCCAGCCAGAAGCGTTCCAACCGCGGAAGGCGACGCCCTATTTCGGGTATGGCTACCAGTTCTGGCTGTTTCCTGGAGAAAAACGGCGTTTTGCGCTGCTGGGCGTCTATGGCCAGGCAATCTTTGTCGATCCCGAACTCAAGCTCGTCATGGTGCTGACGAGCGTGGCCAAGAACGCCAATATCGTGAAGGAAACGCTGGGCAGGGAGCGTGACGCGTTCTGGCGCGGCCTCGTCGCGAAATACGGCGCCTGGTGACGCCGACGGCACTCTGGCTCTATTTTTTCTTCTATTTCCTCTTGGGCCCCGAGCGGGGAACGCACCGGCGCGACGGCAGCACGCCGGTCGGCGTCATCTTGGCGCCCGACACTTCCTTGATCTGGCCGGCGCCGCAGGTGCCGTCATCGACCATGACGCGCTGTCCAAGCCGCAGGCCCACAATGTCTTGCTCGCGCGCGACCTGATCGTTCATTGCGAAGGCTGCCGTCACCGTAGCGATCAGCAACAGGCCGCAGAGCAGGGTTCCTGAGATCGTCATCGGCGCAAGTGTAGGAAAGCGCGCGCGATTCTGAAAGTGAAAGACAACTGCCCATTCTGTCCCGTTTGTGATTTGATCCTGCGGGGAAACGGAACAATCAGCACCATGAACGCAGACGATACCAAAAGAATCCTTGACGCGGTCGAGGCCGGCTTCGACGCGCAGCTCAAGACCACAAGCGATTTTGTCGCGATCCCGTCGACGCGCGGCGCGGAAGGACCGTGCCAGGACATGATCGGAGATCTCCTGCGCGAGCGCGCCTATGAGGTCGACGACTGGCATATCGATCTCGACGATCTCAGGGGATTGCGCGGCTACGGTCCGATCGAGCATGATTTTTCCAGGGCGCGGACCGTGGTCGGGACCCGCCGTCCATCCAGCAATTCGGGACGATCACTGATCCTGCAGGGCCATTGCGATGTGGTGCCGGCAGGCCCGCTCGATATGTGGGAGACGCCGCCGTTTTCGCCCACTGTCAAAGACGGCCGCATGTATGGCCGCGGTGCCTGCGACATGAAGTCGGGGACGATCGGCGCGCTCTACGCGCTCGATGCGATCAAGGCGGCCGGCTTCAGGCCGACAGGGCGGATCCACTTCCAGTCCGTGATCGAGGAGGAGAGCACCGGGGTCGGCGCGCTCTCGACCCTGCAGCGCGGCTATCGGGCGGACGCCTGCTTCATTCCGGAGCCGACGAACGGCACAATGATCCGCTCGCAGGTCGGCGTGATCTGGTTTCGGCTGAAGGTGCGGGGCTTTCCCGTCCACGTATCGCATGCGGGCTCGGGCTCGAATGCGATCACGGCGGCGTACCATCTGATTCACGCACTGGAAAAACTCGAGACCGAATGGAACGAACGCGCAAGGGCCGATCGGCATTTCAAGTCGCTCGATCACCCCATCAACTTCAACCCCGGCATCATCAAGGGCGGCGACTGGGCCTCCAGCGTACCGGCCTGGTGTAACGTCGATTGCCGGATCGCCATCCTTCCGGGCTGGTCGATCGCCGACTGCCAGAAGGAGATTGTCGCCTGTGTGTCGGTGGCTTCCCGCGACCATCGTTTCCTCGCCAACAATCCACCCGACGTCGAATGGTCGGGCTTCCTGTCCGAAGGCTATGAACTCACCAATTCGGCGGCGCCCGAGGCTGCGTTCGCGAAGGCATTCAGCGCCGTCTATGGCGGCGTCGTCGAGGATCGCGCCTTTACCGCACTCACCGACACCCGTTTCTATGGGCTGAACTACAACATCCCAAGCCTGTGCTTTGGCGCGAGCGGCGCGGCGATGCACGGCTTCAACGAGTATGTCGATCTGGAGTCGCTGCGGAAGTCGACCAAAGCGACGGCCCTGTTCATCGCCGAATGGTGCGGGGTGGAGAAGGTGTAGGCGCATCCACCGTCGTCATTGCGAGGAGCGCAAGCGACGAAGCAATCCATGTTTCGGCAAGTGGCGAAATGGATTGCTTCGCGGAGCCTGTCATCGGGCGCGCGTTCGCGCGACCCGTTGGCTCGCAATGACGATTGAGAAATCAAACCCTTCGAGGCCACAGCGCCGCGACGATCGCGTCAAGGCCGTCGGTCAGCGCGGCCGGGCCGGGTTGAAGGATCAGCGGGGACTTGATCTCGACGATGCGATTGTCGCGCACGGCTGGAATCTCCAGCCAGCCAGGGCGTTGCCTGATCCTGTCCGGCACAACCTTCTTGCCGCACCAGGAGGCAAGGATGATGTCGGGTGCGCGCTCGCGCACCATGTCGGGCGAGACGATCCTGTCCTTCGCTGCCTTGTTCGAACGCAATTCCCTGAAGATATCGATTCCGCCCGCGATCTCGATTAACTCGGACACCCAGCCAATACCGCCGATGAGCGGATCGTCCCACTCCTCGAAATAGACTGTTGGCCGAGGTGCGGCGCGCACGGTCGCGCCGATATCGACGAGCCGCTGTTCGAGGCGGCGCGCAAGTTGATCCGCCCGTTCGCCGACGCCGACCATGGCGCCGAGCACGCGGATCATGGCGAGAATGCCCGCGATGTCGCGCTGGTTGAAGACGTGGACGGCGATACCTGCGCGAACGAGATCGGCCGCAATGTCGGCCTGAAGGTCGGAAAAGCCGAGCACGAGATCCGGTTCCAGCGCGAGGACCTTCGGGATATCGGCCGAGGTGAAGGCCGACACCCGCGGCTTCTCGCGCCGCACGCGGGGCGGGCGCACGGCATAGCCGGAGACGCCGACGATGCGGTCCTGCTCGCCGAGCAGATAGAGCGTCTCGACGGTCTCTTCCGTCAGGCAGACGATGCGGCGGGGAGGGAAGTGCTGCATGGGGGTGGAGCATATGCCGGACGCCGGGCGGATTGTCACCGCGGCGATGACCTCAGGGGTCATTGCGACATTTACCCCTTCCATTCATTCTGGGCGCGAAGACATTGCTTGGGGGAAACGGGAGGATCGATGACGCCGCTTGAACGAATCCAGTCGATGAAGATGCCGTTTGCGGAATTGAAGGGGGTAACCTTTGTCGAAGCGGACATGGACCATGTGGTTGCGAAAATGCAGGTGCGGCCGGAGCTGTGCACGCTGCGCAATACCATCCATGGCGGGGCGATCATGGCGTTTGCGGATTCTGTCGGCGCCGCCGCGACCGTGATCAATCTGCCCGACGACGCAAAGGGCACTACCACGCTTGAAAGCAAGACCAACTTCATCGGTGGGGCAAAGGAGGGAGCCACGATCATTGCAACCGCCAGGCCCGTGCATCGTGGCCGGCGTACCCAGGTCTGGACGACGCGCATCGAAACCGAGGAGGGCAAGCTGGTAGCGATCGTCACTCAAACCCAGATGGTTTTGTAATTTTGTGCGATTAACCAATTGATTGTGAAAGGAAACTTCTAGCCTTGAATTCCTTGCTGCAATGCACAATATCTCAAGTCTAGGGATTCGACGCCTCCTCGAGGGTTTCTGAGAGGAGTTTTGAACGTGAGAGAACTGGATAGTTTCGGTCCGCGGCCGGGTTTCGGCTACGTGCGCGTCCTGAGCCAACACGAAGAATTGCCGCTCCTGCGCGCTCATTTGCTGCGGCTTGATCCGAAGAGCCGACACGACCGCTTCAACGGCTTTCTCGATGACGGCTTCATCGAGCGCTATGCCGGGAAATGCGCAGCCGACGGCACGATCATCATCGCCTACATGGAGAGCGGCATCGTCCGCGGCGCCGCAGAGCTGCATCCGCCGGAGCAAGCCGCGGATGGTCTGCCGGAGATCGCCTTCTCCGTCGAGCAAAGTGTGCGGCGCCAGGGCGTCGGCAGCCTGCTGTTCCGGCGGCTGATCTCGGAGGCACGCTGGAAAGGCTATCGCACGCTGCGCGTGACCACTGGCGCGGGCAACGATGCGATGCGGGCGCTAGCCAGCAAATTCGGCGCGCATCTGACTTTCCGCGACGGCGAGTCCACCGGCGAGATCGACCTGACGCCGGAGCCTGGTGTCGAACTTGCGAAGCTCGTCGATGCGCCGCTCAACGCGGTGCGCGCGGTGATCGGTTTCAATCGCGCCTGCTGGAGATTGCTCTGGAAGATATCTGGAGCCGATCGCGCCGCGTGACGGGCGGCGCTTTGCCGGGAGAACGGTTCAGGTCCCCGTCCGCTTGTCGTTGCCGAACCGGCGCACGGCGCGCCGCTCGACCACGACGGCGCGCTGCGCGCCTTGCTCGCCCGCAATCACACGCGTCGTCGAGACACGCGCATTGACGCGGCTCTGCTTCTTCACTTCGGCCAGAACCGTTTCATAGGGCATGCCCATGAGTGAGGCGGCGATATCGGCCTGCTGCTCCTCGTCATCAGTTATGCCGATCGCAGCAAAGATCGCTTCGTCCAGAGTGGGCGGATCGCGCCGGACGCGCCGCGTCCCATACTTCGTATTCCAGTCTTCGCTCATGGTGGTCTCTCGTTCGCGTGCGAGTTACCTATGCGGCGCGTTGTTGCATTGCAATGCGAAAGTGTTATGGCAAGTCAGCTATGCACGGCCGCAAATCACAGGCTTTTGCCGTGTCATATTTCGGTTACCGGATTTCCGGCTGCTGCCGCCTCCAGTTGATGCTGCGGCCACCGTTTCAGCGCTGCGCGCCCGGCCTCCGTCAGCCCATAGACGCCGCGTTCGGTACGGTCGAACCAGCCATAGACATTTTGCAGCAGTATCTTCCCGGCATCGGGAATATGCTTGCGCAAATCCCGCACCCGCTGCGGTCCACTGGACAATGCCGACGCGCAGGCCAGCGCCTGCTGGCGATATGCTGTCATGATCGGCGCGCGGGTCGAGCCTCCCATCGCGGGATCGCCGATGCGGCGCTGGTGCTCTGCCACCAGCCGCGAGCGCTTTTTGGGGTCGCGGCGCGGTGCCGTGGTCGGCGGCTTGACCAGCACCTCGACGCCGCCGCGCGCGGTGACGCCGAGCATGCCAAAACCGAGGCGGCGGCATAAATTGCGATAGCGCGCATCGCTCTCGCGGCCCTTGCCTTTGACGGACATCCTGGCGGCAAGCCAAACCTCGTCGGCTGCGGAGGCTCGCTCGACGGCCTGCAGAACGAGCTCGAGATTGAACGACAGTTTCAGCTCGCCGATCACCACGATCGGCGGATCATCGCCGCTGAGCGCGACCAGATCGCAGCCGCGAATCTCGCCCTTGACGGTAAAGCCAAGCTTTTCGAGAAAGCGTTTGACGGGCAGATAAAGTGCGGTTTCCAAAGGACGTTCGTTCCGATCGGAGAATCAGTTGATCCAGTCTAGTCTGGATCACACCGATGCCGATCCGTCATTTTGCCATGGCGGTCGCAAGCTCGCTTGTGCTGTCCTGTCGAGCAGGGCCAAATCGCATTTGCCGGCTTCAAAATCTCCAATCAGTCCGGCGACGGAATCGACTGTGGCGAGATGAGCCGTCGTGAGAGCCTTGCTCGCGGCATCGGCATCGCGCCAGCTGTCCCAGGCGGACGTGTAGCGGCCGGTCAGTGTCAGGAGGTCGCGGTAAACGTTGACGCGAATGAAGTGGAGTCCCGTTGACGTGCCGTGGCCGAACGCCTCGCTCTCCGCGCCACCCGCTCTTGCTATCCGCCATGCGTGCCCCGCGGTGAGGAAGGCGCCGGTGGGCAGGTTCGCCGGGTCGAAGCTGATCCCGAACTGGTCGCGTTGCATCAGATCGAGTTGGCCATCCGCCTGTATCCAGCGCTTTTCCATCTCTGACCAGAACTCGCAAATCCAGTGGTCGGCGTACGGATTGGACGGGAAATAGGTGGCAAAGCCACAGCGGACCCGCGCCGGAACGGCCTGATGCCGCAGCATGCTGCTGAGCATGACGGAATAGTCGCGACATGTGCCGAACGACCGCTGCTCCGGCGGGCGGTTCGCCAGCAGCGAGCCGGGCAGCAGGTTCTGGCTCAATTTCAGGCGCTCGCCGGCCGTCTGCGTGTCGCGCGACATCGGAGTGTCCTGCGGAATGCCGTAGCGCGCAGCCCAGGCAGTATGGATGATCAGCTGCGAGACAATCTCGCGCAGTTCGGCCGGCGATTTCGGCAAGTCGTCGTAGAGCCCGGCACACGCGCCAGGGTCTGTGAAGGCATCCTGCTTTGCGTAGAATTCGGGATTGCTCACGAGCGCGACCCTAGACCCGCCCGGCAACCGGGATCAGTGCGCCAGTGATCGCGCTGGCGGCATCGCCGACAAGGAAAAGAATCACGTCCGCCAGCTCCTGCGGTCTGACCCATTTGGAAAAATCCGCCTTGGGCATGCTGGCACGATTGGCTGATGTGTCGATGGTCGAGGGCAGCACCGCGTTGACGGTGATCTTGCCCTTCTGCTCGGCCGCGAGCGACTCGGTGAGACGATGGACGGCGGCCTTGGAGGCTGCATAGGGGCCCATCCCTGAGCCTGCCTGGAGCGCGCCCATCGCGCCGATATTGACGATGCGGCCGGCGCTCGACGCCTGAAGATGCGGAATCGCTGCGCGTGACGTGTTCAGCGCGGTCAGCACGTTCAGCGCATACATCCGCTGCCAGCTCTTGATGTCGCCGTCGCCGATGGTTTCGAAGGTGAATCCACCAGCGATATTGATAAGGGCATCGATCTTGCCCAGATGCGCCGCCACTGCATCGATCGCTTTCTTTGCCGCCGCCGCATCCGAAAGATCGACGCCACCCAGCTCGATCCTGTCGGGCGTTGCCTCCTTCTGCGACGGCGCATGATCGATGCCGGCGACGCGGGCGCCACGCGCTGCCGCGGTCTCGGCCACGACGGCGCCGAGCGCGCCCAACGCGCCGGTGATGACGATGACTTTTCCGTTCATGGGTGTCTCCCTGGGCGCGAAGGGTGGGCGGCAGCCACTATGATCAGACGGATTTCATTTGCAATGGCGAGAAATCGGTTCCCTACTGCGGGTGTGTCATCAATTGTGCCCGTTGAGGATGTTGCCATGACTGACACTCGGCCGTGCGTAACCCACCGCGATGATTTCCAATTTCAATATCCGCTGAAATGGTTCAAGAAGGCGCTCGATCAAAAACGGAAGATCAAGGTCGTCGCGCTCGGGTCGTCGTCGACGGCAGGCGCGGACGGCATTTTGCCGTTTCCGCCGCGACTGGAGATGTGTCTACGTAAACGTTTCTTCGGCCAGATGATCGACGTGGTCAATCGTGGGATCAGTGGTCAGGAAGCGCCGGAGGAAATGTCTCGCATCGAGGCCGACGTCATTGCTGAGGGTCCATCGCTCGTGATCTGGCAGGTCGGCACCAACGCCGTTTACAAGAACTACAATCCGGACGAGGTGCGGGCCACGCTTGCAGTCGGACTCGATGTCCTGGCGCCGTTGGAGATGGACGTCGTGCTGATGGATTCGCAGTATACGCGTGCGATCGTCGAGCCGGACGACAAGCTCAAACTGGCCAATATCATCATGCCGCTGATCTCCGGTGTCGCCGCGCAAAAGGGGGTGAACCTGTTTCGGCGCTTCGCGCTGATGAAGCGCTGGGTCGATGACAATATCCCGCTCGGCGCACTCGACGATGGTGCGGACGCGCATCTTCACACCAGCGAGTGGGCGACCAGTTGCGTGACCCAGGCGTTGTGCGAGGTCATCATCAAGAGGGTCGAAACCGCAGAGGCCGACACGTGAGACTACGGATCGGTGCGCATTCACTAAAAGTCTCCGTATCTTTGTAAGCGGATCGCAGCGCAAGGCGGCTATGGTGATGCCTGGACCTTACGGGGATTGGACAATGATGCGCGTTCTGCCTGACCATGGTTTACCGCTTGTTCAGCTTAAGGAGCAACGGCGCGACCTGGTCGTCGCCTTGCAAAACCGTGTTGGCCCGGTCAATGGCTGGGAACTGATGCAAATCGCGGCGATTCAGCAGGCGATCCAGGCGTTCGAGGACGTGATCGCCGATCTCGACGCCGAGATGGAAATGGAAGCGGCCGCCTGAGGCCAGCGGCCCTGGCGCTTTTGCACCTGGTTCGCCCCATTCGGCCAGGATCGGGCCGTGCGTAAATTGTTAACCAGCTGAAGGTCGATTCCCGGCTTTAGGATTGCAGGTACCGCCCCTTGAGTTCGGCTCGCTCGCGCACGCCGAGGCCGAGGCCATCGCGGAAGTAGCTTTCGAGATCGCCATACTGGGTGGTAACGGCCTCGAGGCCGGCCGCGAGAAACGATGCGTCGACCGATCCGATCGCCTGCCTGACGTCGGTAGGCAGGTCCGGCGCGGAATTGGGGTCGCGGCGGTAGAAGCGGTTGGTGAGGAGATAGTCTTCGGAGATCACGTTCTCGGAGACGCCGAGTGCGTTCAGCAACAGCGCGACGGCAAAGCCGGTGCGGTCCTTGCCCGCGGTGCAGTGGATCACGAGCGGCGCGCTGTCCTCGATCAGCTTGGCGAACAGTTCGCGGAAACTATGCGTGTTGAGGCGGACATAGCCGCGGTAGGATTCTCGCATGATCTCGAGGGCGTCGCCCGACGACAATGCGCGCGCCTGAAGCTTCGCCCGCAGCGCCGCCACCACCGTGGGCTCGATCGGCAGCGAATGCACCTTGATCTCCTCGACGACGCAGGCGGCGGCCTTGCGCTCGTCAGCCCCGCGGAAGTCGAACGCGGTCTTCACGCCAAGGCCGCGCACGGCCTTGATGTCGTCCTCGGTCAGATGGCCGAGATGGTTGGAGCGAAAGACCTGTCGCCAGCGGACCGTGCGGCCGTCGCCGGCCGCGTAGCCGCCGAGGTCGCGGAAGTTGCTGGCGCCCTGAAGATTGAGGTGGCGTGATGGGAGTTCTGTCATCGGACCCAAGATTAAGCCATCCTGTGCAGCAGAGAAATGACGTCGGCGCGATTGGCCGGGTTCCGCTTTGCTTTATACTGTGCAGGCAAGGGGGCAAAGATGAATCGGTATTCCTTGATCGCTTTGGCGGCGGTTGCCGCATGGCTGGCCGGCCTGCTACCGGCTTCTGCACAGACAACGACCTTCCGGACTTACCATTGCGCGGACGGCTCTGAATTCATCGTCGGCTTCTATCCCTACGACTCCCGCGCCTATGTGCAGATCGACGGAGGAGCCGTGATGCTGCCGAAGCGACTTGCGGTTTCGGGTCAGCGGTATTCGGCCGCCGGCATCACGCTGAAGGTCTCCAGGCTTGGCCGCACCACGATCAAACGCCCGAAGCGGCGGGAGACAGCCTGTGAGCTGATGCAGGCGCCGGGCCGGCAATAACGACAAAGGGTCGAAACCAAATCGCTTCGACCCTTTTTCTTTCTCTGACAGCGCGTGCCGTCTTCGAATTCCGGATCGGCATCAGCGATCCCATTTCAGCCTGTCTTCCTGAATGGCCTCTTCGTGGTACCAGCTTCCGCTGCAGATCGACTCGTTCACGCGGGGCGTATTGCGATCGATCGCGGGCTCGGCTTCCCCGTAACGGCGGCCGCCGAGCGCTGCGCGGCCTCCAGTGGGGAATTGATAGATCTTGGCTGACTCCTGATTGAAGCTTGTACTCATCGGCAGCTCCTTGAGCCTTCACGCTTGTCCCAATGGTGCGCTCGACTCGTTCTCGTGTGGTTACCAAACTCGATATTGTTGATGTCCCCGCCAATGCAACCTGCCTAAACGGCAATCACACTTTGCCTGTTTTGTGAGCGTTTCTGCCCCTGCCTTGGAGAGGGCAGGTTCGAGCTGGCTAACGCCAGGACGCCCGCAAAGGTTGCCCGGCATGGCTGACGACGCTGGCGCGACGCGCCGGGGGCTGCCGCATCTTTGATCGTGCAAGGCGGTCGATGGGACGAGTGCCGCGGAATCGGGCGGGAATCCGACAATATCGCTGTCACTTCGGCCCGATTGGCGGAACAAGACCGCGCTGGTTTGCCGCACCTGATTTTTCGACGAACGCCAGTGGCACAGCTGATTTCCACACCTTGCGGCCGCTCCCGCATTGCAGCGTGTGGCACGCGAAATGCTTTATGACGGGAGGCTGACTATGGCCGGGTGTGAGGGGATGCCGCCTGTTTCGGTCTCCGCTCGCGAACGACTTTGAACAGAGAGGCTCAATGACGAAGTACAGGCTCGAGTACATCTGGCTCGACGGGTACACGCCGACCCCGAACTTGCGCGGCAAGACCCAGATCAAGGAATTCGCGTCGTTTCCGACGCTGGAACAGCTCCCGCTGTGGGGCTTCGACGGCTCCTCGACCTTGCAGGCCGAAGGCCACAGCTCCGATTGCGTGCTGAAGCCGGTCGCCATCTTCCCGGACGCGGCGCGCACCAATGGCGTGCTTGTGATGTGCGAAGTCATGATGCCCGACGGCAAGACACCGCACGCGACCAACAAGCGCGCCACCATCCTCGACGATGAAGGCGCCTGGTTCGGCTTCGAGCAGGAATACTTCTTCTACAAGGACGGCCGTCCGCTCGGCTTCCCGACGGAAGGCTATCCTGCGCCGCAGGGCCCGTACTACACGGGAGTGGGCTACAAGAACGTCGGCGACGTCGCCCGCAAGCTGGTCGAAGAGCATCTCGACCTCTGCCTCGCGGCCGGCATCAACCACGAAGGCATCAACGCGGAAGTCGCGAAGGGCCAGTGGGAATTCCAGATCTTCGGCAAGGGCTCAAGGACCGCCGCCGACCAGATGTGGATGGCACGCTATCTGATGCTACGCCTGTGCGAGAAGTACGGCATCGACATCGAGTTCCACTGCAAGCCGCTCGGCGACACCGACTGGAACGGCTCGGGCATGCACGCCAACTTCTCGACCAGGTACATGCGCGAAGTCGGTGGCAAGGAATATTTCGAAAGCCTGATGAAGGCGTTCGAGAAGAACCTCATGGACCACATCGCAGTCTACGGTCCTGACAATGACAAGCGCCTGACCGGCAAGCACGAGACGGCGCCCTGGAACAAGTTCAGCTACGGCCTGGCCGACCGCGGTGCGTCGATCCGCGTACCGCACTCCTTCATGAACAACGGCTACAAAGGCTATCTGGAAGATCGCCGCCCGAACTCACAAGGCGACCCCTACCAGATCGCCTCGCAGATCCTGAAGACCATCTCCGAAGTGCCGACCAGCGCCAAGAAGGTGGCCTGATCCCATACTCTCGGGGTGGGGACACTCCGATCGCAATCCTCATGTTCCGCCGGAGCCTTGCCGCTCCGGCGGAACATTCGTTTGTGACATGCGTCTCAAGCGGCTTTCGGTGCGTCGTGAACCGCGTTAGATAGCGCAGCAACAGGCCGGGGACGCGCGCATTGTTGGGAGGATTTTACACAGTCAGGTTCCAGCTCGGCGAGGCGGTTGGCCGCAGCGTGATGTATGCGCATGGGGGCAAGCTGCTCGGCGGAAATTCCGCCTTTGCGCATATCGGGACCTATGAGGACCAGGGCGGTGACGAGGTGGCGATCGTCGTCAATACCGTCCGTCACAATCCCGACCTCAATTACCGCGCCATGGCCGGGACCGACGATGCGACCCTGTTCGCACGCGGCAGACCTGACGGTCCCCGGTACAGGTTTGAGGGCCGCCTCAGGGAGCTGCCCAACGTCCCCTTCCAGTCGGTGATGACGCCGATCGAGGAGCAGCCGCTGCCGATCGCAGGCGAGGTCCGCGAGGGCGGTGCCGTCAACGGTCTCTACTCCATTCACCTGCAGATGCTCGACGGTATCGACGGCAGCCTGACCGGCGTGATGCTGCTCAACAACGGCCGCATCCTCGGCGGTGATGCCTTCTTCTATTATCTCGGCAGCTACACCAGCGAAAATGGCCGCTGGAAAGGCCAGATCGTCAACCAGGAACATACGCCGGCGAGGGGCCAAAACCCGATCTTTGGCGGCCGCGAGGTGGGTATCGGCTTTTCCGGCACCTGCACCGAGGACGGCGCGATGCTGGACGCCACCGCGCTTGCCGGCAAGCGCAGCCTGCGGCTTACCGCGGTGCTCAAACTGATGCGCAAGGCCTGAAATCAGAGATGGCCTGAGAGGGATCGCCGATGTCAAACGCCATTCGCCTGTTGTCTACGCTTGCGCTGAAGGGCGCCGTCGAGAGACTGGCCGGCCAGTATCAGGCGGCGGCCGGAACGAGCCTCGATGCCGACTATGCGCCGACCGTCGGCCTGCTGAAGCGCCTGCGCGAGGGCGAGCAGGCTGATGTGCTGATCCTCACCCGCGAGGGGCTGGACGAACTGATCGCCGAGGGTGCGGTTGCGGCAGCAAGCCAGGTCGATCTGGCGCGCTCCTATGTCGGCATCGCCGTGCGGGCGGGGGCGCCCCGTCCCGATATCTCGACCGAAGCGGCACTGTGCAAGGCGCTTCTCGCGGCGCGATCGGTGGCCTATTCGCGTATCGGCGCGAGCGGCATTTACTTCGCCGAATTGATCCGGCGGCTTGGGATTGCCGAGGAGATCAACGCCAAGGCGACTGTCACGGCCGGCTTCACGGCCGAACGCCTGATCTCCGGCGAGGCCGATCTGGCCGTGCAGCAGATCAGCGAGTTGAAACAGGTCGCGGGGATCGAAGTGGTCGGCGAGATTCCCCGTGAACTGCAAACTGCCGCCGTGTTCACGGCCGGCCGCATGCAGGCATCCGGGAAGGCTGCACAGGCCGATGCGCTGCTGAAATACCTTGCGTCGTCCGACGTCGCGCCGGTGTTGCGGGAGTCCGGACTCGAGCCTTGAAATCGCCGGCGCGGCGACGCAACCTCGCCGGTCATGACAAGCAGACTTCGCCGGCTTTACCTGACAGCGCTCGTCATTGCCTTCGCGCCGTCAATCGCGCACGCGCAATCGGCCGATCTCGTGCTCTGCGACCGGCTGGCTGCCGATCCCGCCGATCCCGACAGGCCCGCGGACATCAGGGGCGTCACTGAAGTCGCGGCGGCCGACATCACGACCGCGATCAAATTCTGCAAGAAGGCGGCTGGCGGTTCGCGGCGTGCGATGTACGAGCTCGGCCGCGCCTATGCCGCCAATCAGCAGATCAACGAGGCCATCGCCGCCTGGCGCAAGGCGGCCGACAAGGGCTCGAGCTCGGCGATGGTCGAGCTCGGCGTGCTCTATGGTGCCGGGGCCGGTGTTGCGAAGGACGAAGAAGCCGCGCGAAAACTGTTCGAGCGTGCGGCGGAGGCCGGCAATCCGCGCGGCGTCACCAATCTTGCCGCGCTCAGCGGGGGTGCAGCGACGTCCGATCCAGCGCGTGCAAGGCAGTTACTTGGCAAGAGCGCCGAGACCAGCGCCGAGGCGCAATATCAACTCGGCCTGATGCTTGCGGAAGGTGCGGGCGGAGCCAGGGACGATGTCGGAGCACGAGCTCTGTTCGAGAAGGCGGCGGCGCAAAATCATCCGGGCGCGCTGATGCAGATGGGCGCGTTTTCGCAGGAAGGCCGCGGCGGACCCAAGGACAGGGACGCCGCCAAGGCCTATTACAAGCGCGCCGCCGATCTCGGCGATGAGCAGGCGAAGGCCGCTCTGAAGCGGCTGGAATGCGCGATCACGATCAAGGACAAGCGCGGCAATTTCGTCACCGACCTGTGCTTCTGAGGCATCGCGCAAAGTGCGGAGCAGTTTCCCTCGCGACAAACGCGAAACGCGTTTTCGTGAGATCAGCTCTATTTCATGAGATAGGCGAGGTTGTTGCGCGCGTCGCGATAAGTCGCGTCGAGATAGTGCGGATGCTTCTTCGCGGCCTGCGCCACCGCCCGCACGACGCAATCCCAGAAATCGCCTTCCGATTTGAAGTGATCGGAACAGGCGTCATCAAACTGCACGGCAGGTTCGATGACGCGCTGGTCGAGGGAACAGGAAGCCGCGAGGTCGGTTTTCCCCGCGGAAGACGCAGACAGGAGCGTTGCCATGATCCGCAAGTTGCAATCCGGCCAATACCGGCTGTATTCCCGCAAGGTCGACCCGAAGACCGGCAAGCGCCGCAATCTCGGCACCTTCAAGTCGCGCGCGGCGGCGGAGAAGCACGAGCGTGAGGTGCAATATTTCAAGCGGCATTAGTCCCGTCTCGCCAAGAGACCGGTCTGCCGATCATACCGCTTGCGTCACCGGCTTGAGGCGCTGCACGAACTCGCGCCGCAACAGCCACATGCAGAGCAGCGCCTGCAGGGTGGTGGTCACGTTCGATATGTACCAGATGTACTCGATCCGGAACTCCGGCCATGCCGACAGCCAAATCACCGGCAGCGAATAGGTGAGAAGGCGGAAGCCCGAACTGATCAGCACGGGCTTGGTGTTTCCCAGCCCCTGAAACATGCTCGAGGAGATAAAGATCAGCCCTTGCGCGACGAGATTGAGCGAGACCAGGCGCAGGAACGTGGCGCCGACCTCGATGGTCGCCGCGTCCTGCGTAAAGATCCGCATCGGCAGATCCGGCTTCCACTGCGCGAGCAGGGTGAAGGCGAGCATGACGGCGGTATTGAGCAGCGCGACGCACTTGAAGGTGTCTTTCACGCGCTCGGCATTCCCGGCACCGAAATTCTGACCGGCGATGGCGCTGGCGGCGAACGCGACCGACAGCGCCGGCATATGGATCAATCCCATCAGGCGCTGGCCGATGCCGAAGCCCGCCTGCGCCGAAGCGCCAAATCCGGCCACGGCATAGAAGACCACGCCGATATAGACGAACACCATGGCAAGCTCGCCGCTGGCAGGCAGGCCGATGACGAGCAGGCGTTTCCACGTTGCAACATGCGGAGAGAGTTGGTGGAGGTCGAACGAGATGTAACGCTCCTCCTTCCGGAAATAGAGCGACAGCGCGACGATGCCGATGGCGATCGAAACCGAGCTCGCAAGACCTGCTCCGGCGACGCCGAGATGCAGAACCCTGATGAACAGGGGGGCGAACACCAGGTTGAGCGCAACGGTGCCGGTGTGCACGACCATGGTCGGACGCGCAATTCCGGTGCCCCGGAGCGCGCCGGTCATGACGAACACGACGAATTGCAGCGCTAGCGCGGGCATGAACCAGATCAGGTAGGTGGTTCCGGCATCGACGACGGCGGCATCGGCCGAGATCGTGCGCATGTAAGCGGGGGCCAGCAGACAGCCCGCGATCCAACTGACGAGGCAGCTCCCGACTGCGAGCAACAGCGCTTGATGGAATACATGCGTGGCCTGGCGCTGGTTCTTGGCGCCGACGGCGTGAGAAATCAGCGTCACGGTCCCGACAGCGAGAATCTGGGTCAGCGCCGTCATCAGGAATCCGGCATTGCCGGCGGCCGCGACGCCCGCGATCGCGGCATCGCCCAGCGGCGAGACGAAATAGAGGTCAACGAGCTGGCACAGCATGCCCATGATCATGCCCGCGAAGATCTGGGCAGCCATGGTCGCGATGTGGCTCACGAGCGAGCCTTTGGTGAGGTCTTTCACGGGGAGTCCGGGAATGCGAGGAAGATTATCGTCCCAGGCCTTGAGCGCTGAAGGACGATCGGCGTGAGGTCAGCACCAATGCTGACGGTTCATCGAGTTTTCCATCGCCGTGGGTTTCCCGTTCGAGCGGCCTTATAGCGTTATTTTCGATATTTGCAAACTTTCGCGGCGACACCTGCGCTGAACGGCCGTTTTCTCTTTTGTTGTCGGGGCATATGGCCTAAGGACGGCCGCGAATTCCTTTCAGCGCCCTTCCTCTAGCAAGTCCATGATCCGTCTCGACAACATCAGCAAACAGCAGGGCCACCATATCCTCTTCATCGAAGCCTCCGCTGCGCTTCAGAGGGGCGAAAAGGCGGGTCTGGTCGGCCCGAACGGTGCCGGCAAGACGACGCTATTCCGGATGATCACCGGCCAGGAGCAGCCCGACGAAGGCCAGGTCGCGGTCGATCGCGGCGTCACCATCGGCTATTTCAGCCAGGATGTCGGGGAGATGTCGGGCCGAAGTGCGGTCGCCGAGGTGATGGACGGCGCCGGCTCCGTCAGCGCGGTGGCGATCGAGCTGAAGGAGCTCGAGGCGGCGATGGCCGATCCGGATCGCGCCGACGACATGGACGAGATCATCGCGCGCTATGGCGAGGTGCAGGCGCGCTTCGAGGAGCTCGACGGCTACGCGCTGGAGACGCGGGCGAGGGAGGTGCTGGCGGGCCTCAGCTTCAGCCAGGAGATGATGGACCGCGATGTCGGCGACCTCTCGGGCGGCTGGAAGATGCGCGTGGCGCTCGCGCGGATCCTCCTGATGCGTCCCGATGTCATGCTGCTGGACGAGCCGAGCAACCATCTCGACCTCGAAAGCCTGATCTGGCTCGAGCAATTCCTGCAGGCCTATGAGGGTGGCTTGATGATGACCTCGCACGACCGCGAATTCATCAACCGCATCATCACCAAGGTCGTCGAGATCGACGGCGGCTCGCTGACGACCTATTCCGGCGATTACGAGTTCTACGAGCAGCAGCGTGCGCTGAACGAGAAGCAGCAGCAGGCGCAGTTCGAGCGCCAGCAGGCGATGCTCGCCAAGGAGATCAAGTTCATCGAGCGCTTCAAGGCGCGGGCTTCGCACGCCGCGCAAGTGCAGAGCCGGGTCAAGAAGCTCGAGAAGATCGAACGGGTCGAGCCGCCGCGGCGGCGCCAGACGGTGGCGTTCGACTTCCTGCCGGCGCCGCGCTCCGGCGAGGACGTCGTGAGCCTGAAGAACATCCACAAGAGCTACGGCAGCTTGCGGATCTATGATGGCCTCGATTTCATGATCCGGCGGAGGGAGCGCTGGTGCGTGCTCGGCGTCAACGGCGCCGGAAAATCCACGCTGTTGAAGCTGGTGGCGGGTTCGACCGAGCCGGATGACGGCTCCGTCACCGTCGGCGGCAGCGTCAAGATGGGATACTTCGCCCAGCACGCCATGGATCTGCTCGACGGCGAACGCACGGTGTTCCAGTCGCTCGAAGACCAGTTTCCGCAGGCCGGTCAGGGCTCGTTGCGGGCGCTCGCGGGTTGCTTCGGCTTTTCCGGCGACGATGTCGAGAAACGATGCCGAGTGCTGTCGGGCGGCGAGAAGGCGCGGCTGGTGATGGCAAAGATGCTGTACGATCCGCCCAATTTCCTGGTGCTGGACGAGCCCACCAACCATCTCGATCTCGCTACCAAGGAAATGCTGATCTCGGCATTGTCGGATTTCGAAGGCACCATGCTGTTCGTCTCGCATGACCGGCATTTCCTCGCCGCGCTGTCCAACCGCGTGCTGGAGCTGACGCCGGAAGGCATCCATCCCTATGGCGGCGGCTACACCGAATATGTCGCGCGGACCGGCCACGAAGCGCCGGGCTTGCGCAGCTAACAGGCCTGCGCAGCTGACAGGATTGCGAAGTTAAAAGGCCTGCGCAGCCAACGAGCCTGCGGAGCTGGGCTGCAATCCCTTCGGCTTGAACGCTGGTTGGCTGGCCGGTACGTTGACGCGAGAAAGCCGGGAGGAACGACAACAATGAAGCAGATCAGGATCGGGGACATCACCATCGACGCGGTGATCGAGCGGGAAGGGCCGTGGCGCAGGCCGCAGGACTTCTTCCCCGCCTATGACGATGCGATCTTCAAGGAGCACCTCAAGACGATGGAGCCGGAGGTTTTCGATGCCGCGACAGGCCTGATGGTGATCACCTATCAGACCTTCGTCGTCCGCACACCCCGCTACACCATCCTGGTCGATACTTGCACCGGCGAGAACAAGGGCCATCCGCCGCCGTTCGACTTTCCCGGCAAGGAGCGCTGGCGCAACGAATTGTTTGCGCTCGGAATCTCCTTCGAGAAGATCGACTACGTGTTCTGTACGCATCTGCACATCGACCATTGCGGCTGGAATACGACGCTGCGCGACGGGCGCTGGGTGCCGACCTTCCCGAACGCGAAATACATCTTCCACAAGCGCGAATACGCGGTCTGGGAAGAGGAGAACAAGAAGGGCAACAACCCGCCCGGAACGGTATTCCGCGACAATTGCCTGCCGATCGTGGAAGCCGGGCAGGCCGTGCTCGTCGATGACGATTATGCGCTCGACGACACCATCACGCTGACGCCGACGCCGGGCCATTCACCCTGCCACTGCTGCGTCAACATCTTCTCGAAAGGGCAGCGCGCCTCGGTCGTCGGCGACCTCATGCATCATCAGGTCCAGTGCCGCGAAATCGGCTGGTCGGCCAGGCCGGATTGGGACATGAAGCAGTCGGCCAACTCGCGGCGAAAATTCTTCGCCTCCGTCGCCGATACCGACACCATGATCCTGCCGATCCATTTCCCGAACCCGACGGTCGGCTTCATCAAGCCTTATGACAAGGCCTTCGACTATCGCTTCAAGCGGGACTAGGCGGCGTGGCATGAGAGACGGCTCGAGCACGAGGACGAAGGTCGCGATCGCCGGGCTCGGCGCGATCGGGCGGGAAGTCGCCAGGGCGCTCGACGCCGGCATCGACGGTCTGGAGCTTGCGGCCGTCTCCGCCGCCAGCATCGACAAGCATCGCCCCTGGCTCGACAAGCTCGGCAAGGTGCCGGCGGCGCTGCCGATTGAAGCGCTGGCGGACGCAGCCGATATCGTCATCGAATGTGCGCCGAGCAAACTGGTCCGCTCCATCGTGGCGCCCGTGGTGTCGCGCGGCAAGACCGCCGTCGTGCTCAGTGTCGGCGCGCTGCTGGCCAACGAGGATCTGGTCGATTTGGCGCGACAGCATGGCGGTCAGATCGTGGTGCCGACCGGCGCCCTGATCGGGCTCGACGCCATGGCCGCGGCCGCTCAAGGCACGATCCATTCGGTGCGGATGGTCACGCGCAAACCCGTCGCGGGTCTGCTGGGCGCGCCCCATCTCGTCGAGCACAAGATCGAGATCGAGGGGATCACCGCGCCGCTTCGGGTCTTCGAGGGCACGGCGCGGGAAGCCGCAAAGGGCTTTCCGGCCAACCTCAATGTCGCCGTCGCGCTGTCGCTCGCCGGGATCGGGCCCGACCGCACCCGGGTCGAGATCTGGGCCGATCCGACCGTCAGTCGCAACACCCATCGCATCGAGGTGAACTCCGATTCCGCCCGCTTCTCGATGGGCATCGAGAACATCCCGTCCGAAAACCCCAAGACCGGAAAAATCACGGCGTTGTCCGTGATCGCCTGCCTGCGCAAGCTGCGCGCGCCCTTGCGTGTGGGGACCTGACGCCATCAGGCAAAGCTGCTAGGCTCCCTGTAAATCACAGGGAGATCCGCCATGGACGCCGTCACGCCGAAGGGCCCCGCTACCGCAGAGACTCATTCGCATCTCGTTCAGCCGCAGAACATGGAATGGCAGAAAACGCGCTTTCCCGGTTGCGAAGCCAAGACGCTACTGTTCGACCGCAAGACCGGGCTGATGACGGCCCTGATGCGCTTCGCGGCCGGCGCGGTGCTGCCCGATCATGAGCACGTCAATATCGAGCAGACCTATGTGCTGGAGGGCTCGCTCGTCGACAAGGAAGGTCCGGCGCAGGGTATCGAATGCAAGGCCGGCGAGTTCATCTGGCGCGAGGCGCACAGCCGTCATGCCGCCTGGTGTCCGCAAGGCGGCCTGATGCTCGCGATCTTCCAGGTTCCGAACAAGTTCTTCGAGGCGGATGGCCGCGTGATCGACGCCAATGGTCAGGACTGGGACGAGGCCTGGGGTCACACCGGCAAGGCCTGAGCGTCGCGTCTGCCGGAAACACAAAGGCGGCCGCGAGGCCGCCTTTGTCGTTGTGTATCCACCGATCAGCGCGGACTGCGCGGTCCGGCCTGGACGACGCTGATCACGCCGCAGGCGCGAAAATGCTGAGCAGTTCTACGCGCGGCAAACGCATGGCGTTTGCGCGCAGATCATGCCCAATCAGCAAGGCAGGGTGCGATGTCGCGCTTTAGCCGCCGGCTTCGCACTTCTTCATGAAGCTTGTCTTGGCCGCACCGGCGAGCTTCTTGCCGTCGGAGCCGACCGCCTTGGTGTCGCATGCGTCGTGCGTGCACTTCTTCATGAACGAGGTCTTTGCGGCGCCGGCAAGCGGCTTGCCGTCCTTGCCCATAGCCTTGGCGTCGCAGGAGGCGTCCTGTGCGAAGGCCGAACCGGCCGCAAAGGTTGCGATGATGGCAGCGAGGAAAATCCGCTTCATGGGGTGTCTCCCTAAAAGGAATAGTGAGCGGATTGGAGCTTGGAATTCCGGCGCGATCAAGCACCTCGCTTCCGATTTCGCGGAATAAATTCAGGATCGGGAGCCCGCCCGTTCATCATCCAGTCAGGATCACCTGTTCAGCAGCGCCTTGAAATCGGCCCGGGCGCGTTGCGCCTCGGCACGGGCGACGGAAGAGGCCTCGCCCATGCTGAAATAGCCGTGGATCAGGCTTTCGCCGGCATAGTGCTTGGCCGGGACATCGGCGCTTTCGAGGGCCGCGGCATAGGCCGCGCCCTCATCGCGCAATGGAT
This sequence comes from uncultured Alphaproteobacteria bacterium, assembly GCA_963696255.1. Lineage (GTDB taxonomy): Bacteria > Pseudomonadota > Alphaproteobacteria > Rhizobiales > Xanthobacteraceae > Bradyrhizobium. The sequence goes on along the minus strand of CAVOJN010000006.1, from coordinate 1,320,266 downwards.
CGAACCAGGCCGTACAGATGACGGCAGGCGCGAGCCCCGCATGATCCTTTGCGCGCAGCGGCGATACCCGCCAGTCTTCGCCATCGGCGGGGCCGGCAAGGTAATGGCCGCAGAACCACTCCATCACCGCCCGCGACAGGAAATAGCCCTCGGCGTTTTCTGTGCGAGAGGGAAAGCGAGCGTTCTCCTTCGCATCCGCGTAATTTCCGAAGACATCGGTCACGGGATAGACGAGGAACTGCGCGGCCAGATTGATCCCGGCATCGCGGCAGGCGATCGCCGTTGTCGCGGCGAGATTGCCGCCGGCGCTGTCGCCGGCCACGCCCAGGCGCTTGGCATCACCCCCGAACTCGCCGATCCGCTCTGATATGTCGCGGACCGCGGCGAAGGCATCCTCGAAAGCTCCCGGAAAGCGGGTCTCGGGCGGGCGGCGGTAGTCGACGGAAACGACCACCGCGCCGGTCTCGATGGCGAGCATACGGCCCTGCCTGTCGTGGGTTTCGAGGTCGCCCGCAACCCAGCCCCCGCCATGGAAGAACACGACGGTCGGCGCCTTGTCCCTTCCGTTGCGATAGAGGCGGGCGTTCAGCGGGCCCGCCGCGCCCTTCACCTTGATATCCTGCACGCTGTCGACCGGCGGCGGCGGTACGGCCGCGCGGGAAGCGGCGAGTGCGCGCAGCGCATCGCGGGCGCCTTGCGGCGTCATCGTCGCGGGATCGCGCAACGGCAACAGCGGAATGATCTGGGCGATGACGGGATCGAGCGGTGCTGGCATGGTATTCCCTGGGCCTTTTCTTGCTGATTTCGCGTCAGCATAGATTTTGCGGCCAGGGTCGGCAACCACGCCTGAAGACGCCGACGCCCGCTCAGGTTAGCGGCTCAACGCAACTTCCTTGAACGCGCCCACCAGCGATTTTTCCAGCTTGCCGTCCATTCCGCAGAGGATGCTGTATCCTTCCGCCCGCGATTTCGTCGGCTTGTAAGGCCTTGCCTCAATGAGGGCCGCGAAGATGTCCGAGATCGTCAACACGCGGACGAGATCGCAAATGCTGTCGGCGGTGAGCCCGTCGGGATAGCCGCTGCCGTCGAGATATTCGTGATGGTGTCGAACCGCGTCGAGAACCTCGGCGGAAATATGCTTCGCCGCCTTGAGCGCATCGTAGCCGGCGACGGGATGCGTTTCGATCAGGGCTCGCTCAGCCGGATCGAGCCGGCCGGGCTTGTCGAGGACCTCAAGCGGGATTTTCGCCTTGCCGACGTCGTGAAACATCGCCGCCGTATGGAGGCGTTCGATATCCGCCTTGGGAAAACCGAGGGCGAGGCCGAAATCGACCGCTACCCCGGTCACGAGCAGGCAATGCTGATAGGTGCCCTCGTGATGACGTCGCACCGTCTTCAGCCAATCGGCGAGGCCGTGTTCCTCGACCGCATCCGCAATCAGCGCACCGGCGCCCTTCATGTCGGAAGCGTCGATCGGGGTGCCGCCGGCGATCGCCGTGAACACTGAAGCCAGTGCGGCCTCGCCCGAAAACGCGGCCGCAGCCGACGAGCCGGGCTCCGGCGCACCAGGAACGTGCTCTGCGAATTCCTTCAGCAATCTGGGCGGATTGATCTGGCCGAGCAGGACGCTGGTGGCTCCCAGCGCGTAGGCCTGCGATGCGGACAGATGCGCACCATCATCGACGATGAAGATGCGCTTCTCCACGCGGGCCATGCCCTCAAGGACTTTCTTCAGCGCGCAGATTTTCTGAATGTTGCGCAGGTCGACATGGATAACGAGCGCCTCGATGTTGCTGCGCTGGATACCGGGCCCCAGCAGCAATTCGGAGGTCACGGCATGCTTGCGCTCCAGCACGGCGCGAACGGCCGCAAGCCTCGCCGGCGCGTCTGCTATCAGGTGGATCGGCATGGCTCAAAAGTCGGTTGTATCAGAAGGTTCTCTTGTCTCTGAAGCATCATGGTTCATCTCTGCTCGGAGCTGCGCGCCTTCTTGTCGTGGGCGCTGATGAATTTGACGCCCACTTGCGTGCCATCCACCCAAACGAGTTCGCAGCGGCGGAACGCAAGGCCGGTAGAGGATAGAAGCAGGAAGAACTCCCGGGCCCTCAGCACGTCTGGTGAGCCTTCCACCTCAAGCTTGGCGCCGGTTTGCGAGATGTCGAGCATGACGCAGCTTCGCCGCCACGTGCCGTCGACGCCCATGAGATTGACCGGGTGGGCATGCTCAAATCGAACCCGGAGTGCATTTCGGTTCTCGCCCTTCATCGGTGTCCTCCAGCCGCAGCAACCTTGCTCACTTCAGAACCGGATTTTGATGCCGCTTTCCCCGGAGACTCGAACCGGATCGTGTATTGGGCGGCCGAGACATAGAGCATCTCGAACACCTGTTTGCTCTGTTCGAGCTGCTCCTTCGTAAGCGGGGGCACCCGGCGATTGTTCAGCACGGCCGCCGTGGTCTGCCAGTTCAATCGAGAGCCGCGGCAGGCGATGATCAGGCCGCTGCCGTCTTCCTCTTCCATCAGCGGCGCAATGACCTCGATGGTCGCGCCCGACAGCAGCGACAGCGCGGCAATGACGTTCGGATATTCGCGGCGAATGGCAAAGCGGTTGACGGAGGAGTCGTTCAGCTTGCCGCTCTTGTTGAGAACCACGATCGCGGCCTTGGCTGCGGTATAGTCGTCGAAGGCCGCAGTCCTTGGCACTTCTGCGGGCGCCTCGCGATCCAGCACCGCCTGGACCCTTTCGCGAACCTCCGGAGAGGCCGACTTGAGCAGCCTTGCGCGCACGACTTCCGTAGTCCGCGTCAGCAGCTTCTTCAGAGACTCGGCCGGCAGGTCCGGCCGCGATCCCAGCGACTCCGCGACGTGATCGTCCCGCTCGGCCAGGATCAGCAACGCAGTGAAGCCAAGTGCGGAAAACCACGCGCTTGGGTTTCGGGCGAGCACCCGCGCGGCTTCCTTGCCGGCATGTTTGAGAATGGCGTCGGTGAGCGCCTCATTGAGGCTTGGCCTGTTGGAAATCGCGACCAGATGCTGCTGGCCGAAATGAGTTGCGACGTCGATCAAGTCCGCTTCCGTCAACGACGGTGATTTGAGCAGGACGGGAGCGGCGACCGACGCGCTTTCATGACGCGCGAGCCGCCGGACGGTCGCCTGAGGTGCGGACGCGACCTCGGCCAGCGCGCCCGAGAGCTCGGCAAGCTTTCGAGCGTCCATGCGCTCCATCAGGCGCAGCAGCACGCTGTCGAAGACCGCCACTTGATCGGGATTGAGGCTGCCGGCGGCCGACAGGGACAGGAAAAGTTGCGCGACGCCCTGCAGAATCCGGCTACGGCGCTCGGGCGCGCCGTCTTTTGCGGTCGCCTCCAGCTCGGCAATCAGTTCCGCTGAAGCAATCGCCTCCATCGTAGTCGTGAAAACCTTCTGTTTCCCAGCTCGCGAACTTCACCCGGCCAGCGTTAAAAAACTGATAGGGTCTTCCGCGCTGGAGGTGCTAAAATACCTATATCGGGAAAAATGTTAGAAGTTTAATGGGTTGCGGGTGAACGGCGGTAGGTTGATGAGGCAATGAATCCAGAGCCGGCCCGTCAGGCCGGTGACCGGCGGCGGGGAGCAAGCTAGAAGAGCCGCAAAGGGAACCAGGGCAGGGGCGCAGACATGGATTTCGAGGAATTGGTGCAGACCCGGCGCAGCGTGAGGGGATTCAGCAAAAAGCCGGTGCCGCGCGAGGTCATCGAGCAGATCCTCCACGTCGCCAAGCGTGCGCCCTCGTCGATGAACACCCAGCCCTGGCATGTCCACGTTCTCAGCGGCGAGCCGCTGGAGCAGGTTCGCCGGCGCAACATGGAAGAAATGGTCGCCGGCGCAAAGGCCAAGCGCGACATTATCAGCCACGGGGAATACCAGGGGGTGCATCGTCAGCGCCAGGTCGACATCGCAAAGCAACTTTTTGGCGCCATGGGGATTGCCCGCGACGACAAGCCGATGCGGCAGGATTGGGTCTTGCGGGGATTTCGGCAATTCGATGCACCGGTGTCGCTGGTCCTCACCTATGACCGTGTCCTTGATCCCGGCGCGGTTTGCCATTTCGACCTTGGCGCGCTCTGTTACGGGATCGTGCTGGCCGCATGGGATCGCGGGCTCGGCACTGTCATCAACGGGCAGGGCATCATGCGGTCGGATATCGTGCGCGAAGTCGCCGCGATCCCCGAAGACGAGGTCATCATGACCTGCGTGGCCATGGGCTATCCCGATGATTCATTTCCCGCCAATGCCGTCCGCTCGGACCGGCAGCCGAACGACCGCTTCGTGCGTTTCGTCGGCTTTGCCGAGTAAGCGGCTCAGCGCCGCTGGTCCTCGCCGTTTTCGATGGTCTTGGGGGTCGTCCTGTGCTGGGTTTGGCCGTTGCCGGATTCCTGACAGGGCAGTTGCGCCCACGATCCGTCCGGGGCCTGCTGGTAGGCGTGGCAGGACGAAGCTTCCGATTTGTCCTCGGTCCTGTGCGCTTCGGCGTTTTTCGCGCGCGCCGGTGCGGCCGCAACCAGCGCGGCGACAGAACCAGCCAGGATCATCGTTGCGATCCGCATTTGAGTACTCCTGAAGACGTCCGAGCCCATGTCTGGAGCAAATTATGAAGATTTTGGGCCAAACTGGCCGATTACGGCAGCCTGGCCTGGCTTTGCAGGCCCAGACTTTCGTCCATGGTCTTCATCCAGATCGATCCTGCGTTCGAAGTCCCTGTTGTGTCTCGATATTGCCGCAGTTTAAGCTCTCATAATACGATGGCTGGTCGAAGAATCCGTCGAGGGTTGGGTACCCTCAGGCGGATGCAATTGGGGATATGATGGCTTTCCGCACAGCGACCGCGGATACGTTCCTGCCGCGTCGACGCATCGGGCGGTCGGAGACGGCCTTGCTCGTGGCGGGGGCGGTGAGTTGCGCGCTCGGCGCTGCGGTCTGGCTCGCTGATACTCCCTCGTCCGCACGGGGAAATCACGCAGTTCTCCTCTCCTTCGACGACCGCTTCGTTCCGCCAGCGGCATTCGAATCGCGACGACCGCGCGCCGCGATGCAGCCGCTCGACAACTCGGCCTTGTCGGTGCTCGAGGGCAAGCTTCGAGATGCCAGGGGCCAGCTCGCCCAGCAGCTCGCCTCGTCCGACTGGCGGTCCTGGGTTGACGGGGAGAGCGCGCCGGCTGCCACGCCGGATGTCCCGTTGCCGCGCGCGCGTCCGACCGAAGCCAATCTGCAACTCGCCGTCGACAACACCTCCGCTCCGCCTGCGCCAAGGCCAGATGCGCCACGGACAGACGACCGCTCGATGATGCAGAAGCTGTCTGATCTTTTGCCGGGAAAGCTGACGCTGGCCTCTCTCACGCCGAGCAGCGGTCTGTTCCGGAGGGGACCTGACCTCGCGGCACTCGGCTATGACAATCAAACCGCGGTCTACGACATCTCCGCCCGCGCGCTGTACCTGCCGAGCGGTCTGACCCTCGAGGCGCATTCGGGCCTGGGACGGCTCAGAGACGATCCTGATCATGTGGACCAGCGCATGGTCGGTGCGACGCCGCCGGCCACCTACGAGCTGAAGCCGCGCGAAAAACTGTTCCATGGAGTCCGGGCGCTTCGCATGCTTCCCATCGATGGCACCTCGACGCTGGGCCGCGCCGGCCTGCTCACGCACAGCTACATGCTGGGACCGGACGGCGACTCCAATGGTTGCGTCTCGATCCGCGACTATGAGCGTTTCCTCAGGGCATACGATGACGGCGAGATTTCACGCCTTGTCGTCGTGCCGAGCCTTTCGTCGGTTCAGGCTTCTCAACGAGCGACGTCGCAATCGTGACATTCTTTGCGCCCGATACGAGCGCGGCGTCCAGCTCCGAAACGCCGCTGCGGACGACGTTCAGGATTCGGCTCAACGGCAAGACGGTCGCGATCGCCACCGTTGGACAAGCCTATCAATTCCTCACCACCCTCAATTCCATCGAATGGATGGAGTATCGCGCCTTGCACGACGACGCCGTCGATCTGCTCGAGCGCGCCGCTTCCAACGCGATGCTGACGGTACAGGCAACCAATGCCGTCCGCGCGCTATTCGTCAGCGCCAAGCTGCTGTAGGCAGCAGTGGCTTTCGTCGTTACTCCTGAGTCACGCGGAGCGCGCAAGATTGGGACGCCCCGATGCGTCCAGGTCCGGACGCCAGGCTCACGTCGGCGAGGTCATCCGCGCGCGTGATATGCGCGACGATTTCGCGGTTGACGAAGTTGGCGTGCGTGATCGGCAGCATGTGACCTGCCGTCAACACACTCCGTGTCTGGGCTCCGGCGATGATCGTGGAGAGCCGCTCGACAATCCGCTGGGTCAGACGCGGCGATTGTCCGCCCGACAGCAGCAGCGTTGGCACGCGGATGGAGGCGGCCGCGGCGGCCACGTTCAGCTCGTCAAAGGCCGCGGTGAAGTCGAAGGGGATTTTCTCGATGCAGTTGACCATGTGAAGCCGCGCTTCGGGCGAAAGCTCTTGTGTAGGGCCCGAGCCGTTCCAGAAGTTCAGGAACTTGCCGATCGCCTGCAGGTTTCTCCTGCCGCCGAGGTCGGCGGAAATCTGGCTCGACAGCCGCGCAAAGCCGCTGCGATCCGCATCGTCCATGTCGAGCAATGTTGGCAACACAGGTTCGATCAGGGTCAGACTGCGGATACGGCTGGCGAATGGCGAGGCGGTTGCCATCCGGAAGGCGATCGCGCCGCCATAGGAATGGCCGATGAGGTGCACGGGGCCCGTCGCCTGATCGATGCCGTCGCCAAGGGCGGAGATCTCTTCCGCCAGCGTGATCGGAAGTTCGAGCCAGCCGCGATTGTCGCCATAGCCGGCAATGTCGGGGGCGATCACCTGATAAAGGGGGCCGAGTTCTCGGGCCAGCTTGTACCACTGGCGTCCTGAGCCGAGCGAGCAATGCAGGGCGACGACGCAGGGTTTTTCACCTGTTGAAACGAGATCTGAGATCATCTTTGGACGTCTCTCGATGGTGGGCAGCCGGCCGGCGACAGGGCGGGCTCGCCGTCGCGCTGTTGCAAAATCGCAAACAGCGACATCTGCAGGTCCTGATGAGACACACTGCCCCCAAGCCTGCGGGCGCAGCATCGCCCATCGCGCGGCCGAAGACTCGAAGGCGACGTGGGTTTTGCCTTTAGGAAGCCTGTATTTTTTCTTGAGAAGGCCTGAGGGACGCGGGCGGCGCGCGCCCGATGGTCATTCCAGCGTCTGCACCGGCGGAGCCGAGGAGCGGGCCTGGGGGCCGGGCGTGGGCACCTTGGGGGCGGCGGGCGGCGGCGTGACCGGCCGGTCGACCGGAGTCGGTCGTGCATCCGTTGCCTGCGTATGCCTGGTGCGGCGCGCGGCCGGGCCGGATTGCCGGAAGCCCCAACTATGCGCGATCGAAGGTCCAGCCACGAACCCGACGGCCGCGCCAGCGACGGCGCCGACCGGTCCGAGCACCACCGCGCCCGCAAGCGCCCCCAGAGCGGCATCGCCGCCGCGATGCTCGTCCGCCAGCGCCTGTGAAGACATCAGCGACAGCGCGGCCGCCGTGAGCATGATGGTTTTGTTCATGCGGAACCCCTCGTCCGGCCCAAGGTCCCCCAGGAATGCGGCAACAAGAGAGTTCAAATGGGAGTATTCGGGGGCCAAAGGCGTCGACTGGCCAGCGGGTTCCAGCCGCGGTATGGCCTTTGGCGTAGAAGGCGGGGGAAGGTTCGCCGCGGCAAGCGCGACACCTCGCGCAAAGGAGCGACGCCATGGGCCTGCTTGATGCACCTTTCGATCCCGCGCGCGAGGCTGCGCTTGTGACCGGAGCCGGCAACGGCATCGGCCGCGCGATCGCGCTGGCGCTGGTGGCGGAAGGCGTGCGCACCGTCTTCGCCGATGTCAGCGAGGAGCGCCTGACGGCTGCGATCAAATCCTCGAGCAGGCCTGAGCTCGCCACGCCCTTTGCCGGCGACCTCGCCGATCGCAGGGTGTGCGAGGCGCTGCTGGCGCATGCGTCGAAGGCGGTCGGCCGCGTCACTCATTTCGTGCACTCGGCTTCGCCGCCAAGGCGCGAAGCCGATCATGCCTTTGCGGTGAGCGAGGAGACCTGGAGACAGATGCATGCAGTGAACATCGATGCGGGCTTCTATCTGTCCCGCGAAATCGCGCGCCCGCTGATCGCGACCAAACAGCCCGGTTCATTTCTTTTTCTTACCTCGCTGCATGCGGGCACGCCGCGCAACCTGCCGCATTACTCCAGTGCGAAGGCGGCAATGGCGATGCTGGTGAAGGAATTAGCCAAGACGCTCGGCCGCTACGACATCCGCGTCAATGCGCTGGTGCCCGGTGCGATCGCGGCCGGCGGCTTTGTCGCCGATCCCTCGCTCGCCCGGCATATTCCGCTTGGCCGGATCGGTCAGGCCGGCGATCTCGCGGCGATGGCGCTTGCGGTATTGTCAAACCGGATCTCGGCCTACGTCACGGGCGCCTCGATCGTGGTCGACGGCGGCCTGTCGCTCACCAACTGGTTCGATCCGCCGGCGCTCGACTTCTGACGCGCGATTTCCCGCGTGGGAGAAATTGTCCCTCTCGCCGGTAAAGTCAGCGCCGCGCAATCCTCCCTTGCCAGCCTTGCCGGGCGCTGCTTCACTTTGTCGAACAGTGAAAATCCTGACCAAGAGGATGCACGCGCCATGTCTGAAGCCGTCTATGACTACATCGTCGTCGGGGCTGGTTCGGCGGGCGCGGTGGTCGCAAGCCGGCTGACGGAGAGTGGCGCCTATCGCGTGTTGCTGCTCGAAGCCGGCGTCCAGGGCTCCGACTTCTTCTGGTCGCGCGTGCCGGTCGGCGTCTCCAAGATGATCGACGATCCCGCCGTCAACTGGTGCTACCGCTCCGAGCCGGATGAAGGCTCCGGCGGCCGGCACATCGATGTGCCCCGAGGTAAAATGCTGGGCGGGTCGAGCTCGATCAACGGCATGGTCTTCATTCGCGGCCAGGCCCAGGACTACGACCATTGGGCGCAGCTCGGCAATCGCGGCTGGAGCTACCAGGACGTGCTCCCGATCTTCAAACGCATGGAGCGCTATGACGGCGGCTCCGACACATTTCGTGGACGCAGCGGTATCCTGCGCGTCACCGACACGCCGCGGTACCGGGTACCGCTTCTGGAGATGATCATCGAAGCCGCCGAGAATGTCGGACTGCCGTTCAATCCGGACCAGAATGGCGAGAGCCAGGAAGGCGTCGGCATGTCGCAGGTGACGATCGCCAGGGGCCGCCGCCAGAGCACGGCCTATTGCTACCTGGATCCCGCGCGAGGCCGCAAGAACCTGTTGATCGAGCAGGGCGCGCATGCGGAGCAGCTCATCATCGAAGGCAAGCGTTGCATCGGTGTGCGCTATAGCGTCAATGGCGTGCCGCGCGAGGCGAGGGCGTCGCGCGAGGTCATCGTGTCGGGTGGAGCGATCAATTCGCCAAAACTGCTGGAGCTTTCCGGCATCGGTCAAGGTGACCTGTTGCGCTCGTTCGGCATCGCGCCTGTTCACGAATTGCGCGGCGTCGGCGAAAATTTGCGCGACCATTATTCGCCACGGGTGAAGTTTGCGATCAAGACGCGCAACCTCACCTTTAACGACAATGCGCGCGGCTGGCGGCTTGCGCGCGAGGCGCTGAAATATGGACTGTTCGGCAACGGCTTTCTGGCCTCCACGGCCGTGCCGGTCCGCATGTATTTCCGCACGCGGGAGGGGCTTGAGACACCCGATGCCGTGGTCTCGATCGCGCCCTTCCTCTATGAGATGGTCAATCGCGAGCGCCGCATTGCCCGCCGCCAGGGCATCACCATGAACGTCAACGTGCTGCGCTCGGAGAGCATCGGTTCGATCCACGTCAAATCGAAAAATCCGGCCGAGCCGCCGGCGATCCGCTTCAATTTCCTGTCCTCCGAGCATGATCGCGCCGGACTGCTTGCCGCGATCCGCAAGGGGCGCGAGCTGATGGCGACATCGCCGCTGAAGGACGTCACCGGAGAGGAGATCGCGCCCGGCGCGGCCATCCAGAGCGATGCAGAAATGCTCGACTGGGTCCGCAACAACGCGGAAACGACCTATCATCCTGTCGGCACCTGCAAGATGGGCTCGGATCCGATGGCGGTGGTGGACCGCGAATTGCGCGTACACGGCATTGAAGGCCTGCGCGTCGCCGATGCCTCGATCATGCCGACGCTGACCAGCGGCAATACCAACGCGCCTTCGATCATGATCGGGGAAAAATGCGCGGAAATGGTGCTTGCGGCTGCGGTCGTGCGGGAGAAGGCGGCCTGAATGTGACTTAAAGTGACCTGGAGGCGGGGGAACGGCGGCTCGTCCTGAACCGTTTGATAGGGGCCCGGCAGGCGGCGGACTGCTGCGGCTTCCACGGGAACAGGGAGAGCGATCATGATGTCCGAAATGCAGGTGCACACCATCGCGCGCCAGATGTTCGAGAAACACGGTGCCTCGGCGATCGCGCAGGCCGCGCAGCAGGCCCAGGCCTGCGCAAGCCGGGGCGAAGACGACGAAGCGCAGGAGTGGCGCCATATTGCCGAGGCAATGAAGATGATGCGGGGACCGCATCAGAGCTGACGATCTTGTCATCGGCGGCCTGAGCGCCGCGGTGCTCTTCATGGTTGCGGCGCAGGGCAAGCTGACGCACAGTCGCGGGTAGCGGGGGAACCAACAACACCGCAACAGGGAGGCTTGCCATGTTCAAAGTCAGCGTCATGTATCCGCACAAGGACGGCGCGCGTTTCGATCACACCTATTACCGCGACAAGCACATGCCGCTGGTGAAGGAGCGTCTCGGTGACGCCTGCAAATATTACACGGTGGACAAGGGGATTGCGGGCGGCGCTCCCGGCGCGCCCGCAACCTATGTCGGGATGTGCCACATCTTCGTGGACTCGCTCGATGCCTTCCAGGCCGGGATGGGCAAGCACGGCAAGGAGATCATGGGCGACATCAAGAACTACACCGATATCGCCCCGGTGATTCAGGTCAGCGAAGTCGTGGTGGGGTAGCCCCGGCATCTGTTCACGAGCCTGCGAGCACGGCAGATGCACGAGAATGAGCCTGCGGCCGGCCTTGGCCTGGCGGCAGGTTTTTCCTTTGCCCGCGCCATGCGGCGATGACAACGTTGCTATTTCGCTGCTGATCTTGCCGGACGCGGCCACCGGTCAAACATTAAACGGGCACCGATTTCTTTCGCGGAGATAAAGATATGGGCCTGCAAGAAAAAACGATCGAATCGCTCCCCTTCGTCACCGCCGAGCTGAACTATCTGGCTCCGACCCAGGGCAAGCCGCGCACTTACGCCTTCGACCCGCCGCCGGGCGAGCCGAAATCCACCAATCTCCCCGAGCCGCATCAGGTTCCGATCTTCAACGGACGCGCCATCGCCAACACCTTCTCGCTCGACCGCGAGGGGTTTGAGCTCGTTCGGCATCCGACCGCCGTGGGGAATTTTTACGACGAGGCCGAGATCCGGCGCGTCTATTATCCGGAGGTGGAGGCCTTCATGCGCGCTGCGCTCGGCGCGGACCGTGTCGTGATCTTCGACCACACCGTGCGCAAGCGCGTCGACGGTGCGGCGGACATCCGTGGCGCGGGTCCGCGCCAGCCGGCCACCCGCGTGCATGTGGACCAGACCGTGGGCTCCGGGCCGAACCGCGTCCATGAGCATCTGCCTGATGAGGCCGAAGAACTCCTGAAGGGGCGGGTGCAGGTGATCAATTTGTGGCGTCCGATCCGTGGGCCGGTGCGCGATGCGCCGCTGGCCATGGCTGACGGCACGACAGTGGCCGGGGACGATCTTGTCGCCTCCGACCTGATCTATCCGAACCGCCGTGGAGAGACCTATTCGGTCAAATACAGTGCGAACCACCGCTGGTTCTATTTTCCTGACATGACGGCGGACGAGGCGCTGCTGCTGAAGTGCTACGACTCCGCCGCCGATGGCCGCACGCGCTTTGGACCTCATACGGCTTTCACCGATCCGACCACGCCGCCGGGCACCGCGCCGCGCGAAAGCATCGAAATGCGCGCGCTGGTATTTCACCGGCCATAGGCTGCCCTCGGGCCGGAGCTGTCGATTTGCGATTGCGCCGCCGGGAATTTCCGGCGCGCAGTCCCGATCAGCGGGAGCAAGACTGCTCTTTCGGTGACCACGTGCTATCCTGACGTCGGCGCGAGGATGCGCTTAACGTGATCGTCAGGCGAGAGCCGATGCTGAAGCGTCCCGAAAGCGGCGGGCAAATGGAGATGGTCGGGGAACGCATCGTTCCGCTTGACCGCTCGCGCACGTCAATCACGCTGCTCGTGGTGTTCTACCACTCCGTCATCAACTACACCCATTACGGCATCGGCGGCGACAACATGCGCTGGATCGGGTTCGACGGCGTCGTGCTGTTCTGCGACAGCTTTTTCATGGCCTGCATGTTCTTCATCTCGGGCCTGTTCGTGCGCGACGGTCTCGCGCGCAGGGGAGCCGGCAACTACCTCGCCAGCCGCGCATGGCGCCTTGGTGTGCCCTATCTCGTCTCGGTCCTGGTGATCATGCCGCTGGCCTATTATCGCTATTGGCTGCAGTTCGATTTCGCACACTATTATTGGCAGATGATCACGGTCGGGCCGTGGTCGGCGGGCTCGGCCTGGTTCCTGTTTGCGCTGCTTGCCTTCGATGCGATGGCGACACTGATGTGGGTGACCGCGCCGCGGGCGATCGGCGCCCTCGGCCACTGCGTCAATGGCGTGCGCGACCGGCCGATGCTCGCCTTCGCCATCTTCATCCTGTTCTCGATTGCGGTCTACCTGCCGCTTCGGCTCATCTTCGGCGACGCCAGCTGGTTGACCGCCGGGCATTATCCTGTCGTGATCCAGACCAGTCGCATCCTGCTCTATGCCGGTTACCTGCTGGCCGGAATCGCGGTCGGTGCGGCCGGCCTGCGGCAGGGTCCGCTCGCCGAGGGCGGGGCGTTCGCGCGGCGATGGAGCACTTGGATATCCTTTGCGCTGGCGTTCTATGCCGCGATCGTTGTCCTGGTCTATGTGCATCACTCGGGGCTCATCGATTTCAAGTCGCCACCCCTGTGGTGGCACACGGCCTATGGACTGGCCTTTGCCCTGTTCTGCGCCTCGATGACGTTTTTCGTTCCGGCCGTGTTTCTGCGCTTTGCCAAGTCGTCTGCCCGGTGGCTGGATGCCATGCAGAAAAATGCCTACGGCATCTATCTCCTGCACTTCATCCCGCTGATCTGGATGCAATACCTGGTCTACGACCTGTCGTTGCCGGCGTTCGCGAAATTTGCCATCGTTTTTGCGGTGACGCTTTCGACGAGTTGGGCCGCGACCTCGCTGCTCCGCAGGATTCCAGTGCTCGCGCGCATGATTTGAAGAATGGCGCAGCGGCGCACTGCCGTTACTTTGACAATCTTGGCGCTCATCACGGGGCCGGGTGAGGGTGGACATTTTGCGGGGGTGGAATGGGGACAATTCTTCGGGGGCGTGCCCTCATGATGCTGGGCATGCTGGCGTTGCTATGCGGTGCAGCCCATGCCGAAAATCTCGATGCTGGCAAATCCGGTCCGCGGCTGTTTGCCGATAGTTGCGCGGCCTGCCATCACAGCGCGCGGGGCCTCACCAAGGGTCGCTTTCGCCTGACGCTTTATCTGTTCCTGCAGCAACACTATGCCAGCAATTCGAGCTCGGCCTGGGAGCTCTCATCCTATCTGGAATCCGTCGACGACGGATCGCGAAACAAGTCGCGCGCCGCAACGTCAAAGCGGGCTGCGGCGTCATCGGCAAAGCCGGGTTCGTCGGTGCGGCCGCCGGCAGCGGTTCCGAGCCGCTAGAGGCCGTCACCGCACCGGCATCGGGGGACGCACCACCTCGTCGTCCAGCTGTGACGCGGAGGGCGGCGGGGGAGGCGCGACCTGCACGGGCGCAGCGCCGGGCGGCGGCAAGGGAGCCGGCACATAGCCGGCTTGCGGCGCCGGGTAGACGGGCCTCGCCCGCTGTACAATGGTTCCGAGCGGCCGCGGCGGCGCTCCAAGCCTGGCGGGACGCGGCTCGGCGGGCTTGGCCTCGGAAACCCTGGCTTCAGAGCGAGGTTTTTCGCGCGCGACTTGCTCCTGATGCTGTTGTTCCTGACGTTGTTCTTGGGCAGCCTTGAGCTGCGCGACCGTCGCCTTGAGTTCATCGACCTGTTGCGTGAGGCTCGCAACATCCCGCGCCATCGATTGCAGCACTTGCACCTGTTCGGTCGAGTCTGAAGCAGCCGCTGAAGCTGCGACCGTCGCCCGCACGTTCGCCGGCGGCTGTGCCGCAGCTGCTGCGGGCGGGATGGTTTGGCGCAACGGTAGAGTGTCGGCTGCATCGGGCTGCGCGACCGTTGCCGGCTTCTGCGTCGGAAGCCACGACGTCAGCGCGGGCACGATTTGCGGCGTGATCCCTGCCACCATGTCCTGTGCGTCGTCACCGTAGTGCTGCCACGCAGCGAGCGCCAGCGCACTGCACGAGGTGAAGAGGAATGTGAAGAGCGCCCTGCGGGCCCATCCGCCGCGCGTTCGTCCGCCCGAGGTGTCTGTCGCACGAAACGAGGTGTCGACCGCCGGCGTCGCGGGGCCCGCGGCCAAGCCGGCTCCCATGTTCGGCTGCCGCTCGCCCGGCCGATGGGTCGGATCGGGCGCCAACGATGGAAATTCCGTGGCCGCGCGCGCGACGAGAACGACGTCGGGCGCGATCTCGAGCACGTCGTGCGGATCGGTCTTGGTGTCTTGCATGGATGGCATTGGCGGTCCCCTGCTTCTGCCCTGACCTCACACTGCCGTCAGGTTTGACCAAAGCAAGGCGGGAGCGTGATGAGCTTGCGGCCGATGGGGATAACGGAAAGTTCCATACGGTTCATGCGCCGTCCGGCTTTGCTGCCACCCTCTCAGTTCAGCGGAGCACGCGGCGTCGCAGCTAGGCAACGTCGGCCTGAGCACTCTGCTGCCCTTCCGCGGCAAGGGCGTCGAGATCGACCAGCGTCGGATCGTCCGCGGCCGGCGCACTCTTCTTCTCGCCGCTGCCATGGACATGCATCAATGTCTGCACGCGGCGGGCATTGAGAAAATCGACATGCTGATGCCGCAGCGCGAGCGCCAGCAGCGTCTTCGGCAAGCCCACCATCGCGAAGGCGGGAGCGGTCTTGACCTCGCTGCCTTCCCGCCACAACAGCGGATTGAGCGTATAGATCATCTGCCGCTCGATCTCGGGCGGCGGCGCCTGCACGGCCTCGGCCGGTGCGTCGGCGGTAACGTTCGCATTGCCGGCGCGGGTGCGCACCGCGATCGTGCGCAACTCCCAGCAGACGAGGTCGGCGGCTGAGAGCACCTCGCGGCGCAGGGCGTCGACGCTTGTCGCAAATCGCGTGGCTTCCGTGATCTGGGTTGCGCCCTTGCCGACGGCGTCGACCAGGGCTTCGGCGCCGGCTCCGAAGCCGGGGATGGCGCGCTCGATGCCGGCCGCCATGGCCTCGATCTGATCCGCCAGTAACTCGCGATCCCGTTGGGTTCTCGCATCCGCCAGCGCGCGCTCGGTCGAGACGATCTGCTCGTCGAAGTCGGCAAGCTCGGTGCGAAGGGTCCTGGCGCGTTCCTCGTCGGCGCGCATGCGCGCTTCGGCCTTTTCGAGCCGGGCGTTGCTGGCTCCGGATACCGCCAGCTTTTCGGTCGCGGCGCGCTGTTCCGCGAGCGCCGATTCGGCGCTGCTCAGGCGGGCGGCCAACCTTTCGCGCTCGGCCTGCTTGGTCTTCAAAT
Organism: uncultured Alphaproteobacteria bacterium; assembly: GCA_963696255.1. Taxonomy (GTDB): domain Bacteria; phylum Pseudomonadota; class Alphaproteobacteria; order Rhizobiales; family Xanthobacteraceae; genus Bradyrhizobium. The sequence continues at coordinate 1,304,407 of CAVOJN010000006.1, read as the reverse complement.
GATTCTCGAACCGCTCGACGGGACTGAGTTCACGTCTGAAGAATGCCATCAGCAAATTCCTCTAACCCAAAGAGACCACCCGCCGAATCAGTCTCAAGTTTAATGTGACCGCAACTTATTCAAAAAGTTGCCCAGATTGCGGCTGGCAGATTCCCACATGGAAGATTGGGCGCCCGGTCATGCTCCGGAGGATCCGGCTCATGTCCCCGCGAGCGAATCCGCCGGCGCGCAACGAGCGACACTCCCGGCGGCCCCGTTTACGCGTTCGTGAAGCGAGCCACGCGTTCGGAATGGTATCGGCTGTGCTAGTATTGGCCTTCGCATCAGAGGAGCCCGGCCATGAGAAAGCTTGTCGCCGTCACCATCCTTGCCGCTGCTGCTGTTGCATTTGCCACTCAATCGGCCGCCGCCTGCGACTGGAACCGCGAGGCCAGCAGCGCCCAACAGCAGGTTGCCACGTCGACCGCGCCCGTCCAGCCATCGCAGACCACGGCAACGACGCCGCAGACCGCAAACGCTGCCTCTGCCTCGAGCAAGCCGGTCGAACCCACAGCTCCGATCGTGCGGGTCAACGACCGCAACTGAGCGCCGCGGCGCCGAAGCCGGAATAACCCCGTCGGTCCGGACTGGCGGGGCCTTTGCGGTGTGAGCTATTTCTTTCGTTCGCGCCGTTCCTGCTCCTTCAGAAATCCCTCCAGTTCATCGTTCTGGACAGCGATGCGCTCGGCCGTGCGTTCCTCGTTGGCGGCCCCTGAGAGCGCGGCCGCCTGTTCGGTGAGCTGGCGGATATTGTCGCGCAGAATGGCGATGCGGTTGGCGAGCGTAGCGTCGGAAAGAGAACTGAAGTCGGTCACGCTGTTCTTCTCCTGAAAGTCGCGGGCGCGCATTCCTCCACGGCCGGTTGTCTTGCACGTTTGGCATCATGTCACTCCCGCTTGGCCTTTCAAGCGGCTCCTGCGCTCGGGACGGCGATATTGCCGCGCAGCAAACCGACGCAGGTGTCCCTGTGGAGGGGCACCAAATTGTCACGGTCCTGGCCAATTGCGGCCAAAGGCGGTTGCGATCAGCCGACCTGATCAGCGCAGGGCAGGGACCATGGAATTGGCGTACAAAATGATCGCGGAACGCGACAACACGACCGTGAGGGTGGAACGACAGAGTTCGCTGCTGATCGTTGCCAAGGCGAAAGTATGGGTGAGCGAAGGCTGGCAGGTCGTCATCACCGACACGGACGGCAAGACCTACGCCCCGGCAGATTTCGACCAGCTGCTGGCGGCCTGATGGCCCAGCTTGATCGACTTGGCAGGCCGGCGGCTCAGAACGCGGGCCTTGCGATATGCCATAGGTTGGACGGATCGAAGCCGTTGACCTCGCCGGGCGCCTTGTCCTGCTGCGAGGTATAGAGCGGGCGATAGCGGTAGGCCCACATCTTGCTGCCGTCGGCACGGATGATGACCGTGAAATCGCCGCTGGCCTGGGCATCGCCGGGGGCCGCATATGGAATCCAGCGCTCCGTACACCTGCCGTTGCAGTTCGACTTGTTGCCGCTGTCGTCCTTGTCGAAATAATACAGTGTCATGCCGTTCGGGTCGGCGAGTACGGTGCCGCGCCCGGTGGATACCACTTTCGCGGGCAGCTCCTTCGCGCCGCTCTTCGGTGGCGGGGGCGGCGCCGACGAGGATTCGTGCCCGTGCGCGACTGCCTCGCCCGCCGAGAGCAGCAGGGCCGCGGCAATCGTCACAAAACGGATCATGGTCGGCTCCCGGACTACAAAAGGTTAATCGCGCCCTAATGCGCGTCAGCAAGCTGTGAAGGTAGCAGCCATACGTTAGTTCCGCGTTTCAGCGGCCGGAGAATTGGAGCCGGCCAGGGCTTGGCGCGACAATGCGCCGCCCTCGGTCGTGTCGGCTCCGTCAGGTCTCCGCGGAGGATTGATGCCTGGATTGGTTCATGGACTGATTTCCGGACCGATTCTTGGCGCGCCACTTCGGACCGGGCCCGCGCATGTAGTGCAGTTCGGGCCGGTAGGGGTTGAAGGCAATGCCAATCAGCGCCTGCCATCTCGCCACAATCCGATTGAGCCGTCGGTGATAGAGCATGGCGTCCTCTCAGTGCACTCTTCCGAGGATGGAACTGAAGGACAGGGCGAATAGCTCTTCGCCAAGATCGTCAGTGACGTGCATGATCCAATCGCGCCAATCTTCGGTGCCTGATGTCATGACAAGCGAGCGCACCAGCCGCTCGGCATGCGCGTGCGCCTCGCTCAGGTCCATGGCGGAGCCACGTCGATCGACGATGAAATGCTCGGCGTCCGAACAGTGGAAATAGACCTCGGTCATCTTCCGGCCTCCCGCGGCAACAGGCTTGCGACAGGAATAGCAGTGCGCGGCAGCGCGGAGAATCCGGATGAATCCCGATCGGAAAGTTACGGGGAATGTTGGCGATTCGAATCAAATTGAAGGGATCGGGTGAAGCCGGCGACGGGTGGCGAGCTCGTGCCTATCGCTTCTCGATCCTGTCGCGCCAGAGTGCGTCGAAGGTCGCGGAATCATCCGGCACATAGGCCTGCGCGTCGAGCGGGTTGCCGGCTTGCGCCTCCGGGATGGGGATACGTTCCCGCCGGACGACCGGCGCCGTCGCGGCTGAACGCGGCCACTCCAGCATGGATTTCGAAAGCATGGGTTTGCCTTCGTACCAGCATTTGCGTCCATCGATCATGCGCCAGGACCAGTAGCCGTGGCCTGAGTCCGCGGCGACCTTGCATGATTGCTTGGCCTGCGCCGTTGCGATGCCCACAACGGCGAGCGCGGCTATACAGGCTGCCGACGTGAGCGAGGAAACCGACTTCGCCATTGAATGTCTTCCCATACAGAACAAAGAACCACGCAATTCGTAAAAAGCAAAAAATCAAGTCGTGACTAGGGGGGCGAGTTCAATTTTTCGCGATTTGCAGAGCAGGCGCGTATCGGGCTCCTGCGGCTATCGCCTCGGGCCAGCGTCATCCAGGAGACCCAAACGCCTCATGAATGTCGAAATTGTCGCATTTCCGAGGACAAAGGTTGCTGCGGTCGAGCATCGCGGCTCGCCAGCGCGCGAACACGACACGGCGCGCAAATTGGTCGCGTGGAAACGCGAGCAGGGCCTGCTGGATCCCTCAAGACACCGCAGCTATGGCATCCACTACACCGACCCGGGCAGTACGCCGCCCGGTGATCATCGCGTCGATTTCTGTTTGTCCATCGAGGACGATGTCGCGCCGAATTCGCTGGGGATCGTCACCAGGATCATCCCGGCCAGCCGCTGCGCCCGCGCGCGCGATACCGGCTCTCGCGGTGACAACAAGGCGGTTGTCCATCTCTACAGGGAATGGTTGCCCCGCAGCGGCGAGATGGCCGGCGACTTTCCGGTCTTCTTCCATTACGTCAACGTCGGGCCTGATGTCCCCGAACATGAGATGATCACGGACGTCTATCTGCCGTTGCGATAGCGTCCTGCCGCGTGAGCCGGGCAGGCAAAGCCTTTCCCGGCATCCATCACGCCGCGCGCACCTCCGAGAGGAAGCGGTTGACCTGATCGGCGAGATCGCGTGATTGCGAGGAGAGCTGCTCGGCGGCGCCCAGCACGCGGCTCGACGCGGCGCCGGTATCGTCGGCAGCTTGCTGCACGCCTGTGATGTTCGAATTGACTTCATGGGTGCCGCGCGCGGCCTCCTGGATGCTGCGCGAAATTTCCTTGGTGGCCGAACCCTGTTCCTCGATCGCCGCCGCGATCGCAGTTCCAATCTGGTCGATCTCCGCGATGACGTCGACGACATTGCGGATCGCCGCCACCGTCTCGTCGCTGGTCTGCTGGATTGCGGCGATCTGTTCGGAAATCTCCGTCGTCGCCTTGGCGGTCTGCCCGGCCAGCGACTTGACCTCGGAGGCGACCACGGCAAAGCCGCGGCCGGCTTCACCTGCGCGCGCCGCCTCGATGGTGGCGTTCAGCGCGAGCAGATTGGTCTGCTCGGCGATGCTCTGGATCAGTGTCACGACGTCGCCGATCTTCTGCGCGCCCTCGGCGAGCGAACGCGCGGTGTCGCCGGTGCGGCGGGCGTTCTCCACCGCGCGCCCGGCGATCTCGGTGGATTGCGCCACCTGCCGGCTGATCTCCGAAATCGACGAACTCAGTTCTTCGGTGGCGCTCGCCACGGTCTGCACGTTGCCCGAGGTCTGTTGCGAGGCGCTGGCGACCACCGCGGCCTGGCGGTTCGTTGCGCCCGCGGTTTCCGACATCGACTGTGCCGTCGTCTCCATCACGGAGGAGGCGGCCGACAGCCCCCGGACGAGCTCGCCGACCTTGGTCTCGAAGGCGCGCGTCAGATCGTCGAGCGCGCTGGCGCGCCGCATCTTGGTGTCGTTCTCGGCCTCCTTCTCCGCAGCGAGGCGGTCAGCGACGATCTTGTTGTCCTTGAACACCTGCACGGCAGCCGCCATCGCGCCGATCTCGTCGCTGCGCGCAGCCCCCGGAATTTCCTCCGCGACATCGCCCGCGGCCAGTCGCGACATGCGGCCGGTCAGCGCAATGACGGGAATGAGGATGCGACGACGAATCATCACGATCAGGCCGCAGCTTGCGGCTGCAACCGCGATCAGGCCCGCGAGCGCGACCAGGAAGCTGAAATACGCCGACGCGTAGGCAGCCTCCAGGCCTTGTTCGGCATTCTGATAGAAGGCGTCGCGCACCGTGATGACGGCGGCGAGGCCAATCTGCGATTCCGCGTAGAAGGTGTCGACATCATGCTCGTATTTGCCGCTGATCATGCCTTCGCGGGCAAGTTTCAGCTCGCCCCCGAAGCGATCGAGAAAGTCGGACTGCATCTTGCCGAGCGCTTCCATCACATTGGCCGGCGTCGCCGGGCTCTTGCGCAGCTCCTGCAGCGTGGCGAGGATCTGCTCGGTCTGGCCGTTGGAGCGGGCGATATCGAGCTTCTCGGCCTCGGTCGCGGGGCGCTTGGCCGCCACCATGCTCTTGTACTTGCTGGAGTTGAGCCCGCCGATGTCGCGCAGCATCCAGGCGACGTTCGCATAGCTCGCCTGCCGGTAGGCAGCGCCGTCCAGCGCGGCGAGACGGCGGACCTGGTCGTCCAGCAACGTGGTGACGGCAGCGTTGAAGACGCTGTTGTCGGCAACGATCTTGGTGCCGGCGGCACGGTGCGTGTCCGCTGGCGCGGCCAGTGCATTCGCGATCGCTTCGCGCAGAGCACGTGAACTTCGCTTTCAGAGCGTCGATCGAGTTTGCGACGGCCTCTCCGTCGTCGAGCGGGCCGGGCAGGCTGGCGCGCACCTCGGCCACCTTCGCCATGGCGCCGTCGGTCAGCGCGCGCAGCTTGTCCAGTTCGGCAATCTGCTTCGGATCGCTCGCGCCTGAGCCAAACAGGATGTTGGTGGCGTAGCCGCGCTCGTGGATTCATGTAGCGGGGCACGTCGCCCACGGCGCGGACGATCGCGAGCCGCTTCTGCGCCACCGAGACGCGGTCCATCGTCTGGTATTTGGTGACGGCGATATAGGCGGCGAGGCCGCCGCCGACGGTTGCGAGCGAGACGATCGCGGCGGTGAGAAGGGTACCGATTTTCATGGGGTCTGGACCGTTTGCACTGATTTCGCCGCGCATCCTAGGGGCAGCGAATTAATCCAGTGTTTACGCTGGTATACCGCCAAGCGGAAAACGCGTCGTGGTTGCAGATCGGAAGTGGAGGGTGCTGCACCCTTGCTATTCAGGCGGATTTCCGTGAACTGTAGCGTCATACCAACGATCTTTGGGAGAAACCAACGCCATGACCTTCTCGCTCTACGACGCGACCGTCGCCAACTACCTGCAGATCCTCGGCTCGACCGAGGCGCTGATGACCAAGTCTCTCGCGCATTTCAAGGAGAAGGGCATCGATCCCGCAACAATCGTGGAGACCAAGCTCTGCGACGATATGCTGCCATTCCGCTTTCAGGTCGTCTCGGTCGCTCATCATTCGCGCGGAGCGATGGCGGCCGCGCGGGACGGCGTGTTCGTGCCACCGACAAATCGGCCTGACCTCGACTTTGCCGGGCTGCAGGCGTTGGTGACGGAGGCGCGTACCGAGCTTGCGGCGCTGACGCCGGATGCGGTGAACGGGATGCTCGGCCGCGACGTCGTGTTCAAGCTCGGCGACCGCGCGCTGCCGTTTACGGCGGAAGGGTTCTTGATGTCGTTCTCGCTGCCGAACTTCTTCTTCCATGCCACGACCGCCTACGACATTCTCCGCCACAAGGGGGCGCCGATCGGCAAGCGCGATTTCATGGGCAAGCTGAAACTGAAGGCGTGAGGGACGGCGCCGAACGCGCGCTGCGAGACCTGCCGTCAAATGGAGCGTGAGCCGCGTCACGGTCGTCCGTTAGGATTTGGTTAACCATCCCGGCGTCAACATGAACCAGACAGATTTGCAGCGGAACCGGACTTTCTCGAGCCGGCAGCTGCAAGAGAAGGCCGGTGGCGTAACGCCCGCCGGCCTTTTCTCTTGGTGCGGTCTTGTGTGGTCTTACTTCGCGACGCTGACCGGCTCGGCGTCGAACCGCTGCTTCGGATGCACGAGCAGTTCGGCGCTCTCGACGATGCGCATCTCCGTCGTGCCGCGCGCGGCGGTCCGCTCCAGCACGGCGTAAATGGCGGAGGCGGCATGCGCCAGCGCCTGCGGGGTGTCCGCGCCGCGAACGCAAGCCGCTGTGTAGAGCGCGGCGAAGAGATCGCCGGTGCCGTTCGGGCTGATCGGCAGCTTTGGCGTCCGCACGCGCCAGGCGCTCATCATCTCCTTCTTGAACGCATCTCCGCTGCGTTCGATAGCCAGCGTCTCGATCTTTCCCTCCGGCGTATCCTCGAGTTCGGCCGAGGTGATCACGATCGTGGAGGGGCCGCGCTCCATCAGCGCCTGCGCTTCAGCAATCGCCTGCCGGATCGTGCCGGCTTCTCTCCCGCACAGGGATTCGAACTCGAAATGATTGGGCGTGATGATGTCGGCCAGCCGGCACAGCCGCTCGCGCACCAGCTTCGGGATGCCGGCCTGCACGAACAGCCCGCGGTCGCGATCGCCGAGCACGGGATCGCAGGCATAGCGAAGCGCGGGATTGCGGGCCCTTGCGCGTTCGACGAAATCGGCGACCACGTCGGCGATCTCGGTCGAGCCGAGATAGCCCGACAGGATCATGGTGGCATCATCGAGCGCGCCGCGCTCCTCGATCCCGATCAGGAGATCGGCGACGAGCCTGGCGTCGAGCACCTGGCCGCGGATGGTGGGATAACCCGGCCGATTGCTCAAAAGCGTCGTCGGCACCGCGATCACGTCGATGCCGTGCATCTGCATGGGAAAGACGGCCGCGCTGTTGCCGACATGGCCGTAGGCGACCTGCGACTGGATGGAGATGACGGTCATACGAGGGGCAGGGGGGACGGGGACATCACCGCCAGTTAGCCGCTCGCGCGTCGCAGCTCAAGGGCGAAGGCGGACACCCACCCTCCCGTCGCAAACGCGGCGAGAGCGGTTGTTGCCTTTTTCTTCAGAGCGCCAGGCTTTCCAGTCCGCAGGGTCCGAAAAAAACGCGCCGGGATGGTAAGGGGCCATGCCTCACTGATGCGGCCCGCTAAACCATATCCCGGCGTTTCGTTCGTGGTGCTTCGCCGCTATGCGCCGATCCGAACGTGTTCCGGCGCAGTCGGCGGCCTGTGTTGCGGAGGCGGAGTCATTGAACCTCCTTTCGCTGATAAATCAGCATGTCGCGCGAGGCGACTGTCTCAATGCTCCTCCTGTCGCGCGGCGCTGTCAAGCTGGAACAATGCGGAAGGAGAGCTGTCAGAGCGGCACAAACCGACGAACCGCTACGGCACCGTGGTAACGATATGCAGCCTCGCCCAGTCTGATGATGGCACTTCCGTCGAATGATGCTCCTCACTGTTACGGTCGACGATGTCGATCAATTCGGTGTCGACGCCCATGTCGTGCAAATAGAGGCGGAATTGCTTGTCGAACAGCGTCGTAGAGTCCCTCGCGCCGCTCTTCCGAGACGTTGGGGGCGAGGCGGTTGCGGATCGCCATTCCGCTCAGGACCATCCGCGTGCCCGAAGGCAGACTTCGGTGGACGCCACCGGCCAGGATCAGCACGCAGGCAAGATCGCAACGCGTGTCGGACAGATTGAGCGTGGCATCGAGCGGACCGCCAGGGCGTTTGAGCGCGAAGCAATCTGCGTCCGGTTTTCCGGCGCAGGCGCCGACCACGGTTGCGCCTTCCGTCGTGTCGAAGCCACGATCGCGCAGGATGCGGCCGAGGCTTGCGGCGACATTGAGGTTGAAGTCGGCCCGCGTGTTGATGACGATTGGAAGCCTGCGCGCACCCTGGCGGTCGAGGATCGCGATCAGCCGCTTGTGCGTGTCCCATTGCACGGTGCCTTCGGCGGCGATCCAGTCGGAGCAGCCCGGACCGCACGCGCCCTGTTGGCCATGCGCGACATAGAAGATCATCGCGTCGGGCAGTTGGCCGATGCCCCCGATCGGAGGACGTAAGGCGGTCTGGCCAGTGGCGGCGCTACCAGCAAACATTGCGATGAGTGCACCGAAGAGAAATGCGCGTGAAGATGCGCCCATGCGGATAGCCCTTTGCCTCGTTCGTTGCCGAATGCCATTATCCAAGTCCCGGACATATGCCATCGCCGAGGATGGCTGCGCAAGTGCAGGTTGTTTTGGCCGAACTGCCAGTTTGGGACGACTTATCGGGCGTCCCAGGTGGGTGGATCCTTGAAGGCGGCGGCAAGGAAATCAATGGCGGCGCGACCTTGCTCGAGAGCTGGCGGGTGGACGGATACACCGCAAAAACGCTTGCGCGCTCGAACTCGTAAGCAGGCAGTACGCGGACGACTTGCAGCTATTGCACTGAGCCGGCGGACGTCCCGCACTACATCGAGATCGAAGAGGATACTGTCTTGCAGATCAGCGGGACCGGTCCAAGCCGGCGTCAGCCGGTCGCGCGGCGAAGTGACGTCACGGCGCGCGAAGCGCGTACAGCCGTTGATAGATCATCCGCTCCGGCAGCCAGTCCAGCAGCGCGTGGCCGAGCGGCATTTTGAGCAGCTCGCCTGTCATGCGAGCCGAGAGCGGATGCCAGTAGACCGACAGGTTGTGAGACTCCACGACCTTGAACCCCGTCGCCTTGAATTCCAGCAGCAATCGCTTGTGGCCGAAATGCTTTTGATAGTCGATAATCGGACCCGAAAGGAAAAGCATCTTGCCGGAATGTTCGTTTGCAACCTTCCGCAAGAAGGCTTCCTGTTCGCTGTAGGTGAGATACTGCACGCATTCGATGGCCGCGATCACATCGTAACCCGCAAATGAAATGTCCAGGAGGTCGGCGGCCTCGAACCCGGCGTTGCGCAGGTGGAGCGATCTGGCGCGAGCAATCGCCACATCGCTGATATCGACGGCGGTGATGGATCGGGCGCGGTCAAACACAGCCTGGGTGAGGTGGCCTTCGCCACACCCAAGCTCGAGAACCGTCTTCTTGCGAATGGCGCGCGTCAGGCGGGCCCGCAACACTCTGTCGCGGAAGGTCGCGCTCGCGATCCCCCAGGGATCCGGCTTGGCATAATAGGCGTTGAACTCGTCGGCCGTGCGCATGGAGGCGGATATTGCACGAGACCAGGACGGAAGTGGGAGCCCGCCAGGATGGTCGATGTCGCCTTCGGGGTAATCCCATTGTCGCTGGTGTGGTGGCGGCGCGGCTGGCTGCCGGACTGGCTTGGGCAGGTCGCTTATCCCGGCCGGTCCTGCTATCGTGTGCATCGGCAAATTCCACGGGAGCGTTCCATGCAGCAGGATGTCTTCGAAGCCGAACTGAAATCGGCAGGCTATGTCGAGATCGAGACCAAGGCGCTTGATCCGAGGCCCGCGAACAATGGTCACGTGCATGATTACGACATCAGAGGCCTGGTGCTCGACGGCATCTTCATCGTGAAGCAGGACGAGAAGCCCGTTACCTATCGCGCCGGAGACGTTTTTGCGGTGGCCGCCGGCAGGAGCCATACCGAAGAGATCGGGCCCCAGGGCGCCCGCATTCTGGTGGAACGGAAGTATTAGCAGACCGGACAACTCAATCGAACAGATGGACCAGCCCAACGCTCATCGCCAGCAGAAGCAGCAGGGAGAGCGTGACCGCGGCCGTGACGCGTCCGCCGACCCTCGCCAAAACGCGGACATCGACGCCAAGTCCCAGCGCTGCCATTGAAACGACCGTCAGGAAGGCGGTGACCCTGCGGACGGGATCGGCCAGATTGCCGGGTATGACCCCAAACGAGCGCAGGGCCGCAAGCGCGAGAAATCCGAGAATGAACCACGGGACGAATTTGAAGAGGTTGAAGCGCTTGCCGGCTTTCGCGGTCTTTGCGTCCTGCCAGCGCGAAGCAACGAGCGACAGCCCGACCACCACCGGGCCAAGCATCAACACGCGCACCAGCTTCACCAGCGTACCGATCTGGGTGCTGACCAGCCCCGCCGGCACGGTCGCGGCAAGAACTTGCGGCACCGCGTAGACGGTGAGCCCGGCCAGGATCCCGTACTGCGTCGCCGACAGTTTCAAGAGCGGAATCAGGAGCGGCAGGCCGAGCACCATCATGACGCCGAGGATGGCCGTGAATGAAATCGAGGAAGCTATGTCGTCGCCGTCTGCTCCGATCACGGGAGCCACGGCTGCGATCGCCGAATTGCCGCAGATGGAATTGCCGCAGGCGACCAGGATGGAAAGCTTGAGCGGCAGGCCGAGCAGGCGGCTCACCGTGAAGCTGGCGCCGAGCGTGATCACGACAGTCACGACCACGATGGCGAGCAGCAACGGACCTGAAGCCGCGATCATTGCAAAACTGATCGAGGCGCCAAGAAGCATGACGGCGACCTCGAGCAACTGCTTTGCGCTGAACGCCACTCCGGACTGCCACCGCTCACCCGGGGTCCAAAAGCCGCGAATGACCATCCCGAGCAGGATCGCCATGACGAGCGCCTCGACATAGGGGTGCTCGAACCAGTGCAGTTCGAGCCCCTCAAAGCTAAAAGACGCCGCCGCAATAAGGATGCTCAGCGACACGCCAGGCAATAATTTTGCCAGATAATCAGCAGTGGCGGTCAATCGTCCCTTCGGCGAGGGAGCTTCGTTATCGCGAGGCACAAAAACTCTCCGGATATGGAAAGTTTTTACGCGGCCCGGGGCGCCTTGGGCTAGTACATTTTCGTTTTTGGCCGATCGAGAGAAGTTATTTCCACCAACTTACGGTGGTGATCAGCCCAAATCTGACCCTCTGAGGTTCGTGTCTTGCGCGATTTTTTGGCGGCCCGGCGCTGAGGCAACGCAAGGCGCCCTAAGCGCTCAAATGGCGGCCTAAAGGACGGTCCGGACGAGGGCTGCGAGATGCTCGAAGTTGAAGACACCCGGGTCGAAATACGCCGCCCGTGCCGCGACAATGAAGGCCACCATCGACCAGAACACGGCCGAACCCGCCCACAGCAGCCACTTCGAAGCGGGGCTTTCCTGCCCGTTTCGCTGATCGAATTGCTCCCCGAAGGGTTCGAATTTTGAGGGTTCCATGGCGGCGATATCCTGAAGGCTCTGCTTGATATAATCGGGATTCCCCGTCAAATCGGCAATGGAACCGATTGGCTTTTTCAGCCGGATGTCGAGAAGCGCATTCTCCTGGTCGGGGCGTGCGCGACCGGTTCGTTCCCAGGTGGTGAATAAAGCGGGTTTGGCGAAGCGTGTCCTGCCCTACGAGCTCACGGGACAGCCCCAAGCGCCTTCAGCTCCGCATTGGCGGCATCCCGCTCGTCCGCGCTGGGCGGGCAGTCACTGGCCGCGAGGCGGAAGAGATGGGTTGCATCGTCTTTCAGCCCCTTCGCCAGCGAAAGCTCCGCACTGTAGAAATTCGCCTCGCAGACGCGGCTCTTCTTTTTGGTGGGATCGGGATCATCAGCGGCGGCAAGCAGGGTAGCCGGCGTTATCTGATCCATGAACATCTGGATGACAGGCGCCGGCCAGACTTTCATGTCGACCTTGGCAGTGGTTTGCGTCAGGCGGCTCGGGAGATGGTTCCGCTGGCGGACGATATCGGTCCATAGCACGACATAGGCGGCTTGCGGTGCAATCGCGCTTGCCTCGTTGAAATCGGCCAGCGCCTTTTCGAGCGAGCCGGCCAGGAGGTAGGCTCGCCCGCGCGCAAAGCGGGCCAGCGACGATTTCGGATTGAGCCTGACCGCCTCATTGTAGTCGGCGGTCGCGCGCGCGACGTCACCCCTGGAGCTGTAGACGAGACCTCGACCGACAAAGGCCTTCCCGTACTCCGGATCGAGCCGGATCGCCTCGTTGTAGTCTGCGATGGCGCGGTCGTAGTCACCCTTGTCGCCGAAAAGGCCGGCGCGGCCAACGAAAGCCCTGACGGATTTTGGATTGAGGCGGATTGCCTCGTCATAGTCGACGATGGCGCGATCGTCGTCGCCCCTGGCGTGATGGGCCTCAGCCCGGCTGTTGAAGACGTGGGCACGTTCGGGATCGAGCCGGATCGCTTCGTTGTAGTCGGCGATGGCGCGGTCATCGTCGCCCTTGTCGTGGTAGACGCCGCCTCGATGGTAGAACGCCATGTCGGATTTGGGATCGAGCCGGATTGCCTCGTTGAAGTCTGCGATGGCGTGGTCGTTGTCGTCCTTGTCGCTGAAGGCGATGCCGCGGCCGATGAAGGCCTTGACGCGTTTGGGATCTAGCCGGATCGCCTCGTTGTAGTCAGCGATAGCGCGATCGTTGTCGCCCTTGTCGTGGTAGGCGCTGCCTCGATTCTGGTAGGCCACCGCGAATTTGGGATCGAGCCGGATCGCCTCGTTGAAGTCGGCGATGGCATGCTCGTAGTCGTCCTTGTCGCTGTAGGCGTTGCCCCTGTTGGCGAAGGCCATGGCCAGCTTGGGATCGAGCCGGACCGCTTCGTTGTAATCTGCGATGGCGCGATCATTGTCACCCTGTTCGTTGAAAGCGGCGCCGCGGTTGTTGTAGGCCATGGCCAGTTTGGGATCGAGCCGGATCGCCTCGTTCAGGTCGGCCATGGCGCGGGCAGTGTCGCCCCTGGCGCGATAGGCGGCAGCCCGGTTGTTGTAGACACCCGCCAGGTAGCGGCCTTTCCCTTTTCCTCCAATAATGGCCTTGGTGCAGTCCAGGATCGCAGTGTCGGGATCCTGCCCGCTATCGCACTGGTCGGCGGCGGCGGCCGAAGCGGTCAGGAATAGCGTCGCGGCAAAGAGCGCGCTCCAAAATCTGCAATCCCTGGAGCTCATGTCATCTCCTTGATCGAGCGCCGCGCAAACGCGACGCGGTTTGTCCCGTGGTCTGAATTTGTCTCGGGTCTGGTTGTTCTGGTTCACAATCCGACACGTTGCTAATTCCTCTCATCGGCGGCAAGGCGGACGAACTGCCGCTTCATCGCGTTAACCCTGGCCACATAGACCGAGACGAGGTGATCGCCACAGCGCTCGCTGGCGTCCATCCGGAAGTTGCGGCGCGCAAAGGCCGTGGCGGGACCTGCGCCGCAGAGATGGATGAAGGCGGCGAGATCCTGCTTCTGCTGCGCGGTCGGCGTGACATCATCGGCGCGGGCGAGAACCGCGGATACGTTGCGATCCAGATAAACCGAGGCGAGCTCGATGGCGTGGCTCGGGATCGCGCGGATCGTGACGGCTGTGAACCCGCAGCCGGCATCGGTAACCACAAGGTCGCGGATGCAGAATCGCGCGGCCTCCGCGGCGGCCGCATCGATCATCTGGGTGAGGCCGACGGCGCTTGAGGCGGGCGCATAGATCGCAAATGGATTGAAGCTCCATCGCCAGCGCCAATAGGTGCGCTTGACTGGATTGCCGGAGCTTTCGACCTGCACCAGCGCGGCCAGGAGTTCGGGCTTGATCGCGATGGTGGAGTACGTGCGGAAGAGCGGACCGTATTGCCGCCAGGTTTCGGCGGGCTCCTTGTCGAGGGCCGTGTCGAGAAAAAAGAACAGTTCGGTGGGTTTGCGGATGATTTGATAGACGAGGTTCGTGAAGGCGAGGACGGGAAGCAGGATCCCCAGGATGATGGCGATGCGAACCGCGAGCGGTGCTCGCGCGAGCTTGCGTTGCGCCCACCGTGCGCGACGCCGCCAGAAGCGAAGGCGTCCCTTTCTCGACATCCGCCCTGCGCCGCGAAGGCCGCCTCAGGCGTGGCGGCGGCTGAGCAGGAGGAGGCCGCCCATCGTGGCGAACAATCCGCCGGTGATCCTGTTGATCCAGCGCATCGGACGCGCGGAGCGCAGCGCGGGTGCGATCGCCGAGACGCCGAAGGCGCAGGTTGACAGCACGGTGAACTCGAAGGCGATGAAGGTCAGGGCCAGGATGGCATATTGCGGCAGCAACGGCGCGGCCGGGTTGAGGAATTGCGGAAAGAACGCGGTGAAGAACAACAGCGCCTTGGGATTGCTCGAGCCGACCAGGAATCCCCTCGCATAATACGAGGGCAGGCGCTGGCCGGTGTGTGCTGCTGTCGTCCTGATCTCGATTCGGTCGGCCTTGCTGAAGAATGTCTTGATGCCGAGCCAGATCAGATAGAGCGCGCCGATCACCTTGACCACGGTGAAGGCGATTTCGGACGCCGCAAGCAGGGCGCCGAGGCCGAGCGCCGACAACGTCATCACGCCCATGACCGCGCTGATGCTGCCCGCCGCCGATGCCACGCCGCTCGACCGTCCGCTGTTGAGCGCCGTCGTCATGCACATCAGCATGGTTGGGCCCGGGGACAGCACCAGCACGGCGACGGCGGCAAGGTAAAGCGAGTAGGTGGTCAGGGTCATGGCGGCGGTCCAAGGGGCGAATAATGGGGTGGCAATAGCGCAATCGCGGGGAGAATACCAATGCGTCGGGTGTAGGGCGGCCTGCGCTGGTTGATCGTCATTGCGAGGAGCCACCGGGTCGGCGCGAAGCGCCGCCCGATGACAGGCCCCGCGACGAAGCAACCCATATCTCCACAAGTGGCGCCATGGATTGCTTCGCTTCGCTCGCAATGACGATCGGACATGACTTCGCATTCTCGCGGCAGGAATGCCCGAGTGATGCCTGAACCGAGGCCCTCAAAGGAAGGAGGGCGCAGGGAGCGCCGGGTGTTTGTCGCACCCGCAGCCTCGCGTACGAAGGTAGAAAGTACGCGAGTTAGTCACCACAGGTACGCCGAAACAGTCCGGCGCTCCCCGCACGATGGTTTACGGGCTTATTGGCGCGCTCTCCCCGGAGTGCCGGGCTTGTTAGCCTCCGTCGCCTGCCGATGATTGATCGGCAGACTTGATCCCAGCGTCGGGGGATCAGGACCACGCGTCTTCGCTCGTCCGCGAGGACATCGCACGCCTGGCGATATCCTCGGCGTCCATCGCATCCCCTTCCAACGTTTGCGGCGATTGGCCAAACGCCCCTCCATGTGTGGAAGCGGGACGGGCGGATACAATCATGAATTTCCGAAAAACGGAAGTGAAATATTTTTGCCGCCAGGGCTGGACACGTCGGGCAAATCAGTGATCCGCGTTCTGGAGTAGCCCTGCTCAATTTTTCGGCGCGAGTGCACGGGAAGATGCATTCATCATTCGCGCGGAACCTCGCGAGCGCGGCTGAGCGTGTCCCAGCCAACACATCGGGAGCAAATCGCATTCTTCACACATCAGTGTGTTCGGGGCGTTCAAGGGAATCGTGTATCGTGTCACACGATTGTCGTGTCAGGATTGGCGGCGTGGCAGACCGTAAGAATACTGCCCGCGCATAGTGCGCGCCGCTCTCAGCGTGCTTGGCATCGGCTTTGCTTTGAAATCATCTGATGTGACGGCTCGTCGATCGTGGTCGGCGATGAAGGTCGGCTGTTGCCGACGGACATCGATGTTGCCGAACCCGGATGCCCAGGTTCCGGCGGCGCGCTGACCGCGTGGACGCTGCTGTGCTCTCTTCGGCTTCACAGGTTTCAAGAGGGATTGACTGATGACATCACGACGGCAAAGAAAATGGCGAGACGGCATGATCGTTGTGGCGTTGGGTGTTGGTCTCGTTGTCGGCGGCCGCGTCGCGGCTCCTCGCATGGCGGAGGCGCGCGATCTCGATGGCCGCTATGCCGGCTCCCCGCTCAAGGAGTGGTTCGACAGCCTGCGTTCGAGCAAGGGGCCATGTTGCTCCGACGCGGACGGCACCGCGCTGTCTGATGTCGATTGGGAAGCAAAGGACGGCCATTATCGCGTCCGCATCGAAGGGAAGTGGTGGGACGTCCCTGATGAAGCCGTGATCCGCGAACCGAACCGGGCCGGACGGACCATGGTATGGCCGGTCTATTACGGCTCGCGCAATGAGACGATACGCGTGGACATCCGCTGCTTCATGCCGGGGACCATGACGTAGCCGGAAGCCATGTAGCTGCTAGTAACCTGCATGAGCGATAGCGATATGCGGGACTTCTAAGCGCGATCTGAGACTAATCCCGGACATGGCTTCGATCATCCGGGCAACGTTTGCTATTCGATCACCTCGTCGGTGCGCGCGAGAAGGTTTGGCGAAATGGTGAGGCCAAGCGCGTTTGCCGTCTTTGTGTTGATCGCAAGCTGGAGTTTCGTGACCTGCTGGACCGGCAAGTTTTCAGGCTTTTCGCCGTTCAGCACCCGACCAATGTAGCCGCCTACTTGACGGAAAGCCTCGGGATAATCCGTTCCGTAACTCGCCAATCCGCCGCGAGCGGCGAAAGCCCTGACTGGATACACTGCCGGGATTTTGTGCCGGGCCGCCAGATCAACAAGTGCTGCCTGGTTTGAAAACATGAATGCGTCAGCCGAAACCAACAACGCCTCAGCGTGCGCACCAACCATTTTTGCGAAAGCGCCCTCAATATCATCCGAGCGGTTAACCTCTACAAACAGCAGCTCCACACCCAAGGCAGTAGCTGCCGTTTGCATGTCTTTGAAGAGGCGATCGTACCCCGACACGAGGTTCGATGAACTGTGGAGGATCGCGATAGACTTCGCCTTTGGCGTCAACTCGCGAAGCAACTCCAGTCTCTTGGCCTGTACCTCTGTATTGAGAACGGAAATACCTGTGACGTTGCCGCCCGGCTGGTTCAGGCTCGCGACGAACCCGCTTGCGACCGGGTCAAAGCCCGTAAGGAAAACGATTGGAATGGACGTGGTGGCAGCCTTGGCGGCTACGATTGACGGCCCTGACGGTGCAACAATCACGCTCACCTGCCGCTGAACCAGATCGCCAGCCAGCGCGGCTAGACGATCCTCCCGATTGTCGGCTGCACGAAATTCAAAGGCGACGTTACGGCCCTCGACATAGCCCATCTCGGCCAGACGACGTTGCGTGTGGCCCATATCTGCGCGGGCCCCTGCGAGCGATCCAAATGCAAGAATGCCAACAACTCTTTTGCCCGCCTGCTGGCCCGCTGCAGCGAAAGGCAAACCTGCTGCTGCACCGCCAAAAAGTGTGATGATGAACTCGCGCCGCTGCACCGCCATCCCCATGCTCAGGCTACGCATCCTAGCGGCTCAGCCACTAAGGTCAGAGCCTTTGCGGTAAGTCACCTTGCTGCTCTTCGTGCGCCCTGGCGGTCCGCCATGCACTGACGAACGAGAGCCGCCCGGTTCCGTCTGGCGATATGCTGGTCCTGCGCCTGCTTTGTGCACTCCTGCCTGTCCTGCTTGCGCAGGGCCGATTTGCTGAGTTTTGTCGGCGCGGAGGCGGTGGGCGCCGTTTGAGCCATTGCGACGCCGCCAAGAGGGGACAATACGGCGAGAGACGACAATGCGAGAACTAGCGCAACAGGAAGCACCGAACGTCGCATTGGCATCTCCATCGTGGAAATCGGGGAGGGATGACTGGAATTGAAATGGCCGGCGCAAAAAGCAATCCGGTACGCTAGCGGCTGCTTGCGAGGTCAGCAAGTAGCCCGCATGAGCCAACGGGTCGCGCGAAGCGCGCCCGATGATAAACTCCGCGACATGTGGGCCTCGATAATGCGCCATCCTGGATGGCCCCGGATATCGCTCCGCTCATCCGGGCTACGCGCTGTCGGTTTCCTCCTCATCTCCCGCTATCTCGAAACAGGCCCACAAGGGAAAATCGAACGCGACTCAGACGTCTGATGCAAAACAAACATCAGGCGCTAAAAAGCCCCACTGCGATGTATCATCCGGGGCTGACCATAATAAGCCTTACTATTGCGGCTTCCGCGAACGCTCGACTTTCGGTCCGCCTAATCGCTTTTCCGTCTGTGCGCCTCGGTTACCAACTCCTCGCGGAGTTTGTTTGGCGAGCGCACTCCCTATGAAGTTCTGCTTCGGATCGAAATCGCGAGTCCTCGCGCCGCAAAACGTTTTGGTTCCAAAGGTCGGCTGTCGCGGGTCGTGAAAGCGCCAGCTACAAGGGATCGCGAGTCCACCGGTCGCCGCCGCTACGGCGGCTAATACGGATACGCATGCGACCCTTAAGGCTACCGCAGCGCTCGTTACGGCCAGACCGTGGTATAGCCATCTCCTTCGGTCAACTTTCACTCCGGCTGGTAACGGGGCGAAGGAGGGAGGACTCCTTGCCAATTCGGATGGATCAGCAAATCTCTATGAGCGGGTCGGAAGCCAGCCTTCGAGATTTGCAAATGCGAGATTTGCAAATGATGGAGCGATGCCTTGAGCTCGCTCAACGCGGAGTAGACCAAGGAGAGCTGCCTTTCGGCGCCGTCATCGCTTCTCGAGGACAGGTCGTGGCAGAGGCGACAAATTGCGTGTCATCGGAAGGGGACGTCACGCGCCACGCCGAGCTCGTGGCGATTTCCGTTGCGCAAAAGGTCCTGAAGCGAAAGCGGCTTCAGGATTGCACCTTGTATACGATCGTTGAACCCTGCCCGATGTGTTCTTTTCCGGCAAGGGAGGCGCGGATCGGCCGGGTGGTTTTCGCCCTTTCCTCTCCCGTGATGGGCGGATATTCGAAATGGGACGTCCTGAAGGACCACGATCTGTCGCGCAAGCTGCCCGAGGTGTTTGGACCTCCGCCGGAAATCGTCTCCGGCCTGTTGTCCGCCCAGGCCGAGCAGGTCTGGAGTAGGTGGCACCCACTCGCCTGGCACATCATGAAACGAAGAGGTTGCATCGGGGCGCTGACGGACCTGCCTGTGCGCCATGCGGCTGCGCCGCGCCCCGTGGTTTCCTGGAGCTCCTTGGTTGCCATCATAGCCGCACCGGCCCTTTCGGTCAGCAGGGCCATCCTGCGTTCGCGTGGCGGGTCCAGAAAGTAGCAGCCGACGTTCGCGATCAGTCTCTGGGCATCGTATGATGGTCAGTCGGCCATCGTGGGAGCACCTGAACCTAGAGAAGGTGCGGGACGATCATCTTGGTTCGCTGTCGATAGACCTCGTAGCTCTCGCCAAATATGCGGCTGAGCAGTTTCTCCTCGACACGGGCGCGCCAGGCCAGGGTCGGGACAACCCCCAACAGTGCAATGAAAAGAGCCGGCCAGCAGCCGAAGGCGACCGCCTGGCCCAAGGCGAGCAGTGTAAGGCCCAGATAGATGGGGTGTCGCACGAGGCGATAAGGGCCTGACGTGATGAGACCGGTGCTCGGATCGGCCTTCGGTGCGAAGCTCCAGGCGGCACCAAGCTCGCCATGGCAAATGACGACGAGGGCGGCGCCCGCCAGCGCAAGAAGCGACCCTGCCAGGGCCAGCAGGAGGGCCATGACACTGGCGGGGCTATAGGAAAAGAACAAGAGCGAGAAGAACAACAGGCCCAAGGCCGTGAAGTTCGCCACCACCGCTGCCTGGTCACCACGATCCTGAGGGGCTCGCGTCTTCGCTTGTCCGCGAGACCAGACGATCGTCAACATTGTGAGTCCCGCGAAGGCGAGCACGGCGACGATACGGAGGACGATGGTCAGTGTTGACATGTCTTGGCGCCTGGTCGCGGTCGGATTAACGACAGCGCGATGGTAGCAGCAATATGGCGAGCATGTCACTCACCGGGGCATCAGCGAATAGGGCGGGTTGGCGACTTGTCCGCCGCAGCTCGCAGAGCGAAGGCGGAAGCGTAACCCGCCGTACAGCCGGACATAAATGGCGGATTACGCCGGAGCCTGTCATCGGGCCGCGCGTTCGCGCGGACCCGTTGGGCTAATCCGCCCTACGCTGGCTACGGCGGCTAGCCATGAGGATAGGCAGCGTCCTTATTGACGCTCTCGAAAGGGACACACATATCCCGTACCCTGATACAACCGACCGCCGAGGGAGCACGCATGGACGCGCCATCATCAATTAAGCCCGACGCCGCGTATTCCATCGGCGATGTCGCGCACTGGCTGACATCGGAGACGCGCGATCAGCGCTTCATCGACAATCTGTTCGCCGAGCTGTGCATGCGGCTCCAGCGCGCTGGCATTCCCATCAAGCGCGCGTCGCTTCATCTGCTCATTCAGCATCCGCAATGGCTCGGCGCCCGGATCCTGTGGGTCGACGGCATGAAGGAGGCGACGATCTCGCGGGTCGACTACGACGTCCGGCAGCGGGCCGAATATATCGGCAGTCCCGTGGAGGAGATCATGGGCGGCGTCGCCGAAATCCGGGAACATCTCGACCGCGGTGGCGCGCAGGGACGCAAGCATGGTCTTTACGGTGAGTTGCGCGCGCTCGGCCTGACCGACTATGTGATGTGGCCGGTGTACCATACGCTCGGCAAGAAGCATGCAGTCGCGTTTTCGACCGACCGGCCGGGCGGCTTCGACGAAGCACACATCGCAGGCCTCAAGGGACTGCTGCCGATCCTGTCGCTGGTCAGCGAGATCCGCATGAAGAACAGGCTCGCGCGAACGCTGCTCGAAACCTATGTCGGCACGCATGCGGGCGAAATGATCCTGGCCGGGTCCGTCAGGCGCGGCAGCGGAACGACGGTGCACGCCGCCATATTGATTTGCGACCTGCGCGATTTTACCCGCATCTCCGACAACTGGCCGCGGGACGACGTCATCTCTCTCCTGAACGATTATTTCGATGCGGTGTCGGAGCCGATTGCCCGGCACGGCGGAGAGATCCTGAAGTTCATGGGCGACGGCCTGCTCGCCATCTTTCCGCTGAGCCAGCCGTCGGCCTGTGTTGATTTGCTGCATGCCGTGACCGAGGCGCGTCAGGCCATGGCCGCCCTGAACGAAAAAAGGCGCGCGACCGGGGGCGAACCCCTGAACTTCGGTGTCGGAGTCCATGTCGGCGACGTCATGTACGGCAATATCGGCTCGCGCGCCCGGCTCGACTTCACGGTGATCGGCCCCGCGGTCAACATGGCCTCGCGCCTGGAAGCCCTCACCAAGCAGATCGGCAAGCCGGTGCTGCTGTCGCGTGCGTTCGCCGACCTCGTCGCAGGCGAATTCAAGCTCGAACGCGTCGGCGAATATCCGGTGCGCGGCTTTCACGAGCCGATCGAGCTGTTTGCGTTTGAGGGGTGAGGGCGGGTTCCATCCGCCTTTCCATCCGCCGTTCCATCCTCCCGGGCTTAACACATTGGTGATGTGTTTGCGGTCATTTGCACCCTCGCATTCATCAGGGAGGCACCATGTCTGACACTACCATTCCCGGCGGCAAAATTCGTTCTTTCGTCGAGCGCATCGAGAACCTGGACGGCGAATTGCAGGAATTGAACGAGCAGAAAAAGGAAGTGTTTTCGGAGGCCAAGGCCGAAGGGTTTGACGTGAAGATCCTCAAGGAGATCATCAAGCTGAGGAAGCAGGACAAGGACGAGCGCGACGAGCGCGAAACCCTGCTCGATCTCTATATGAGGGCGATGGAGCAGGCAGGGCCGGAGAAGGTCGCCAAGGCGGCGTGAGGCGACTAAGGCGGCGTGGCACGTGTAGGGCGGGTTAGGGCCGTAGGGCGGGTTAGCGTTAGCGTAACCCGCCGCCCTTCGGTAACGGCGGATTACGCTGCGCTAGTCCGCCCTACGTGCGTCGACCGTTACCATTCGTCGTAATACCAATCGCCGCTTGGGTATCGAGGCCGGGGTCTCGCGCGCGGCGGCTGAAACGTGCGCTCGGGCTTGCGCAAGGCCGTAGTCGGGTGCGTCGGAGCAGGCTGCGCCGGAGCCGGTAACGTCTTCTGGTCAGAAATCTTCGCGAGCGCCTGCTTCAACTCTTCCTGGCTTGCCTTCAGCTCCTCAAGTGTCCTGGCGTTCTCGCGGGCCATTTGTTGCTGGTCGGCCTTGAGCTGCTCGATGGTTCTCTCGGCATTGGCGAGATCGCGCGTGAGCGCTTGCAGCCGTGTCTGATCGGGAGGCGCTGAAGTGGTCGGCTGCGCGGCGTCCTGCGGTGCAGTCTGCGCGAGGGGCACAGCGGGCACCGGTGTGGCCTGCGCCGAGGTCAATGGAACCGGTGATGGAGCGGTCTGCGCGGGAAGCGGCGGGTCGCTCGGCGGCGATGCGGCAGTCGAGACAAGTTGCGGCGAAGGGGCGACAGCCACCTTCGCCTGCCCGCTATAAGACCACTGCAAGGCCAGGACAGCGATAACGATACATGCTGCCAACGACAAACCGGCAATGATGGGGAGCGCCGGTCTTCCCGGCGGTGATTGCGGGCTAGTTATTGCCGAAGGCAAACTAACTCCCGCCGAAGGCGAGTAATGCCCAGCCGAAGGCTTCATAGGTGCGCCCGTAGGCCCGCGCGCCGTATCCTTCTCCATTTTCTCAAGCTGACTGCTCAAGCGCGCGAGCTCTTCATCGACGCTTGTGATCTGCTTGTGAGCTTCCGCCAGCCGTTCGTCGGCGGACGCGGGCAGGGCGTCGCTGGGTTCAACTGCCTTCGGAGCGGGTGTGGAGGTCATTGGCGTGTCCCTTTTCGTCCAATGTCACCCAAAAGTGCCTGGTCGGCTATCCCTGAAGAGTTGATCAGCCGAGCACTCCGTTCAGTTTTGTTGAGAGAATGGCCGCATGATAGCGCGGTTGATGTCTCGTGATAAGCACGATCGCGTTGTTCCGGACGACTCCAGGGCGTAGGGCGGATTAGCCGAAGGCATAATCCGCCGTCCCGAATTTGCAACGGCGGATTGCGCCGCGCTAATCCGCTCTACGGGCTAGAGCAGTCATACTTCGATCTTCCAGTAAGCCATTGCGGCACGGACCTTGTCGCGAGGATAGTGGCGCCCCGCATCCCTCATACCTTTTCGAACTGCTGCTAGCCTGCGCTCGGCGCTCCGTCTGATTCCCTCGTCGAGCTTTACGATGCCCTTTGGCAAAGAAGCCCGTCGGCTGGTTGGCCAGCTCTCGGGATATGTGCTCCAATCTGTCCATGCCTCGATAGCGGCGCGACCCTCGGTGGTGCCTTCGTGGTCACAGTGCCAATCGTATAAATGGCTGGCGCAGATGCGAAGCATCGACTTCACATCCTGCATGGTGTCCGTAAATGCCTTTAATGGAGTTGGTAGCAAAACCATATTGGCGACGCAGGAAATGAATCGATGATCTTGCACTATCGCGTTAGTTTCCTGATACAGTGGATCGTCGATACCCCATATATGGCAACAAGACCAATTTGGGCGGTCATCAGATCTCAAACCAAGAGCTTGCGTTAGGGCTTTATTTGCATGAACGTTTCCCTCGCGCTTGTGCTCGGTATGACCCGTTTGCTTGTTTCGATTCATTTGTGGTTCAGACCAATTCTTTTTATAGAAATAGGCCCGCCTCGCATGCTCCGGATACCAGAGCGGTAATAGCCGAAATGTCTGAGGATCAACCCAGCGCGCGGTCTCCTCGATCAACCGCATTACCTCGTTCGGCTTGAGAACATTGCGTAGCGCGGTCAAGCCATCGGGTAACAACGCGTTTGACAAAGCTGATCTCCTTCGTGCGAGCCGTTCGTCAAGTAGCCCGCATGAGCGAAGCGACATGCGGGCACACGGACCAGCCCCGGATATCGCTTCGCTTATCCGGCTACGGTTGCTCTGGCCGCTTGCTCGGTTTGTTCCCTATTCGGAGCAAAACGTTAGGAGGAATTGGCTGATTATCGGGCGGATCGTGCTTCGTTTTGCGTAAAAGGCCTGGGATCACTTCCGAAGACGAACCGCCTCGGTCTTCGAATGTCACCACGATCGCAAGAATGGCGATTAGTCCAAAGATAGTTGCAGCGAGTAGTCGAACTAACCCATACAAAGATAGCCCTGATAGCCAAGCATCATAACCCATCGCGAGCATGCAAAATCCGAGAAACACGATCACCGCTAGTCCAACAAGCAAAGACCACCAATGTGTCTCAGTGAATTTGGCGTCGACTTGATAGGGTGAACGTGAGAGCCCTTTTATTGTCCCATAACATTGTAGGTTTGTTTGCCACCACGCGTCGGAGTTGGACTTGTCCGCAAGAAATTGAACTGCAAACCCATCGTTGGGATCGAGAAAATCGAATTCGAAACTCAACCGCTTTTTCGCCGCGTCTAGCATAACGTGGGAATTCGTGCTTTCGCGCGTGGTCCAAATCGGATTCGTCTCAAGGATCTCAATGTCATTCCTTCCGAATGCCAATGGGTCGATGGTCGAAATGTCCGATCTGTTTATTGTGACGTTCCCACAGTTCCAAACATACAAGGTATATCTGAACGGATTTTTGAGTTGCTTGTCTCCAAGGCGTACGGTTAGGTCATGAAAATCACCATTGTCGTAGCCAAGATAATTTGCGCTATGAGTTGCGTAGCACAGGAGCTTTCGCGTCTGCGCCTTCTTGAAATACACAAAGGTGATTGCCCAGCTAATTAGACCACCGCCAAGCAGCCCGGCTACGGCGAGCAGGACAGACAAGACGTTTGGGTTGTCTGTTAGTGCGTTTATCATGTTACTTGAAGCAAGTGTGTCGATTGATGGACATTGTGGGTGAGTTGCCGTTGTGACTGAAGTATATCATGGGTTGTCGTTTTCTGTGAAAAAAGGGCGGTCTTTCGACCGCCCTTCTGCTCGATAGATGCCGGGTTGTCTCCCGCCAGGTCCGGGACAGGTCCCCGAGCATTACAGTGCGGCGATCACGAACACCCCGTCGTGCTCCCGCACGTATCGCACTTCATGCAGGTCCCATTTCGCACAAGCGTGAAGTTCCCGCATTCGGAACACATCTCGCCTTCGTAGCCCTTCGCCTTTGCTTCGGCGCGGCGTTCGGCCTTGGTCTGCGTCGCGGCGCTGCCGGCTTTGCTCCACTGCATCTGCTCGAGCTTTTCTGTCGGGGAGAGGTCGTGCTGGGCTTCCTGCTTCAGCGCGACCGCGCCTTCGATGGTGTCGGCGACGCGGTGGCCGCCTTGCGGGGAGAGGGCCGTGAGCTTCGTGCCGCCTGACGGCGCGTTGTCGGAGCCGGAGGTGATCGCCGCCGAGCCGCCGCGCATGACGACGAGATTATCCGTGCGCGAGCGGGTGAGGCCCTTCGACAGATATTTGGTCGCCTGGTGGTGGCCGGGGTTGCCCTCGGGCTCCTTGCCTTCCTCGACGCCCTTGCCGAGCGCGTCGAAGCCGCTCTCGTTGGGATCGACATGGGCGAGGTCGAAGCGCGACATGTAGCTCACCGCGAGCTCGCGGAAGACATAGTCGAGGATCGAGGTCGCGTACTTGATCGAGTTGTTGCCCTGCACGGGGCCGGCCGGCTCGAAGCGGGTGAAGGTGAAGGCATCGACATATTCGTCGAGCGGCACGCCATATTGCAGCCCGAGCGAGACCGCGATCGCGAAGTTGTTGATGAAGGAGCGAAGTGCGGCGCCTTCCTTGTGCATGTCGATGAAGATCTCGCCGAGCCGGCCGTCGTCATATTCGCCGGTTCGCAAGTAAACCTTGTGCCCACCGACCACGGCCTTCTGGGTGTAGCCCTTGCGTCGGTCAGGCATCTTCTCGCGCTCGCGCATCACGACAATGCGCTCGACCAGCTTCTCGACGATCTTCTCCGAGACCTGCGCGGCACGCGCGGCCATCGGCTTCTCGAAGAGCTGTTCGACCACATCATCCTCGTCCTCATCGTCGCTGATGAGCTGCGAGTTGAGCGGCTGGGAGAGCTTCGAGCCGTCGCGATAGAGCGCGTTGGCCTTCAGCGCGAGCTTCCAGGAGAGCAGGTAGGCGGACTTGCAGTCCTCCACCGTGGCGTCGTTCGGCATGTTGATGGTCTTGGAGATCGCGCCCGAGATGAACGGCTGCGACGCCGCCATCATGCGGATGTGGCTCTCGACCGAGAGATAGCGCTTGCCGATCTTGCCGCAGGGATTGGCGCAGTCGAACACCGGATAGTGCTCGGCCTTCAGATGCGGCGCGCCCTCGACCGTCATCGCGCCGCAGATGTGCACGTTGGCGGCTTCGATCTCGCGTTTGGTGAAACCAACCGCGGCGAGCAGGTCGAAGTTCGGCGCTGACAGGGCCTCGGCGCCGATGCCGAGCTGGTCGCGGATGAAGTCCTCGCCGAAGGTCCACTTGTTGAAGGCGAACTTGATGTCGAACGCGGTCGGCAGCGCCTTCTCGACCTTGGCAATGGCCTCATCGGTGAAGCCCTTGGTCTTGAGGGTCGAGGCGTTGATCCCCGGCGCGTTCGAGAGTGAGCCATGGCCGACGGCATAGGCCTCGATCTCCGCGATCTCGCTCTCGCGATAGCCGAGCGCGCGCAGCGCTTCGGGCACGGCGCGATTGATGATCTTGAAGTAGCCGCCGCCGGCGAGCTTCTTGAACTTCACCAGCGCGAAGTCAGGCTCGATGCCCGTGGTGTCGCAATCCATCACCAGGCCAATGGTGCCGGTCGGCGCCACGACAGTGGTCTGGGCGTTGCGGTAGCCATTGGCTTGCCCGAGCGCGAGCGCGTCATCCCAGGCTTTGGTCGCATGCGCGATCAGGTCGGCCTGCGGGCAGGAGGCGTGGTCGAGCGGCACGGGGTTGACGCTGAGCGCTTCGTAGCCGGAGGCATGGCCATGCGCGGCGCGGCCGTGGTTGCGGATCACGCGGAGCATGTGCTGGGCGTTCTTCTTGTAGCCGGGGAAAGTGCCGAGCTCGCCGGCCATTTCGGCCGAGGTCTTGTAGGCAATGCCGGTCATGATCGCGGTCAGCGTGCCGCAGAGCGAACGGCCTTCCTTGCTGTCATAGGGCAGGCCCATGGTCATCAACAGGCCGCCGATATTGGCGAAGCCCAGGCCCAGCGTGCGGAACTCGTAGGAGAGCTCGGCGATCGCCTTCGACGGGAATTGCGCCATCATCACGGAGATTTCGAGCACGAGAGTCCAGAGCCGGCAGAGATGCTCGTAGGCTTCGACGTCGAAGCGCTTGGTTGTGGTGTTGTAGAACGTCAGCAGGTTGGCGGAGGCGAGGTTGCACGCCGTGTCGTCCAGGAACATGTATTCCGAGCACGGATTGGACGCGCGGATATCACCTGATGCCTTGCAGGTGTGCCAGTCGTTCATGGTGGTGTTGAAGTGCAGCCCGGGATCGGCTGAGGCCCAGGCGGCGTAGCCAATTTTTTCCCAGAGGTCGCGTGCCTCGAGAGTCTTCGCGACCTTCTTGTTGGTGCGGTTGATCAGGCTCCACTTGCCGCCGGTCTCGACCGCGCGCAGGAAGTCGTCCTTCAGCGACACAGAGTTGTTGGAGTTCTGGCCGGAGACGGTGAGATAGGCCTCCGAATCCCAGTCGGTGTCGTAGATGTCGAACTGGATGTCCTTGTAGCCCTGCCTGGCGAACTGGATCACCCGCTTGATGTAATTGTCGGGCACCAGATTGCGGCGCGCGAGCTTGATCTCGCGGCGGAGCGCCGGGTTCTTCTCGGGGTCGAAGCAATCGTCGCCTGAACCTTCGCAGTTGACGCAGGCCTTCATCACGGCCTTCAGGTGCTTCTGGTTGATCTTGGAGCCGGTGACGAGGGCGGCGACCTTCTGCTCCTCCTTCACCTTCCAATCGATATAGGTCTCGATATCGGGGTGATCGACGTCGACCACGACCATCTTGGCCGCGCGGCGCGTGGTGCCGCCGGACTTGATCGCGCCCGCCGCACGGTCGCCGATCTTGAGGAAGCTCATCAGGCCGGACGAGCGGCCGCCGCCCGAAAGCCTCTCGCCTTCGCCGCGCAGCTTGGAGAAGTTCGAGCCGGTGCCCGAGCCATATTTGAACAGGCGCGCCTCGCGCACCCAGAGGTCCATGATGCCGCCCTCGTTGACGAGGTCGTCGCCCACGCCCTGGATGAAGCAGGCATGCGGCTGCGGATGCTCGTAGGAGGATTTCGAGCGGGTCAGCTTGCCGGTGAAGGGGTCGACGTAATAATGGCCCTGGCCCGGGCCGTCGATGCCGTAGGCCCAGTGCAGACCGGTGTTGAACCATTGCGGCGAGTTCGGCGCGACCATCTGCATCGCGAGCTGATAGCGCAGCTCGTCATAGAAGGCAGACGCGTCTTCTTCCGTGGAGAAATACTTGCCCTTCCAGCCCCAATAGGTCCAGCAGCCGGCGAGGCGGTCGAACACCTGCTTGGAGGAATGCTCGCCGACATAGCGCTCGTTCTCGGGCAGCGCGGCGAGCGCCTCGGTGTCCGGCACCGAGCGCCACAGCCAGGAGGGGACGGTCTCTTCCTCGACCTTCTTCAGGCGCGCAGCGACGCCCGCCTTGCGGAAATACTTTTGCGCCAGCACGTCGGAGGCGACCTGCGACCATGTCTGCGGCACCTCGACATTGTCGAGGTGAAAAACCACCGAGCCGTCAGGATTCTTGATTTCCGATGTCGTCAATCTGAAATCAATTCCTGCGTAGGGTGATTGCCCAGAGGAAGTATTGCGGCGTTCGATTCGCATTGGTCGTGCCCCGTACGTTATTTGGCCGTTCCGCCACCCGCGGTCCGGCACTTGTTATTTCCTTTACGCGAACCTCCCGCCCTGCCGCGCAAAACGGCGGCCGGTCGTTCGCATGCTCAAGCCGGTGGATCCGGCCCTGTTTCTCGGGTTCAGGCCGATCCGATAGCAGTTCCTCCCCAGGAACCCCTCGCGGATCGAACTCATCCCGGCATGCCCTCGAGCCCACCCCCGAGCTTTCCTTTCGGATTGCTCCCCTCGGGTTCGCGGAATCATGCGTTCAACGCCCCAACGCTACTTTTCGCACTCCAGGCAGGTGCCAATCGGCACCTTCGTGAAGTTCGCACTTTCCGGGCTCTTTCGGCCCGTTTTGCGCCCTCGGAACTCCCTGCCAAATCAGGCAGACTCGTCCTCGTTCCGCAGCCCTCGAAAGGCCGGCGGAGTGGTCGATTCAGGAGCCCTTTTGGGAGCGACCGGCGGGACCCAAACTCACTCGCGCCGAACAGGTCGAAAGCTAGGACAACTCCGTTACGCCCGTCAAGGATTAGTACGAGTTCCTAAATCAAATACTAAATATGGTGGACAGGGCGGGAAAACAGGGGGCAGTGCCGCGCCTGTGATTGACCCAAGTATCGGTGAGTCCTGAGGGATTCCCAAACGAAAAAAATGATTCCCAGCGTGTGGATTTTTGACTGCGCCCGTTGTTCACAGGAGAGGTATTTTTTCCGTGTCCGGCATTGCGTTTGCGGGACTCACGTCGGGGTACGGGAGTCGTGACGGCGGATGCCGTAGAGGTGGCGGCGCCCTGGGCGGATCGGGGCCAAATGAGCCGCTCTGATTCCCGGCTGGGGCTGCCAATAGAGATGACCAATTCGAAGCCAGCACCCACATTCGCACGCTCCGCCAGCCTATTTCACAGCCACCAGACAGGCATAGTTCTGAGCGGGCGTGGGATCCCGAAGGTTTGGTTCCAGGTGCACGAGCGATTTCGGTTCAGGAAAACCGGCAAGGCGAAGGAGCTCGAGGTGCCGGGCAATCTCGAAGCGTCCGGGCTCATACTCCCAGGTCGTGCCGTCCGGCTTGATGAAATCGCCATTGACGAGCACGCCGCCCGCCGGGAGAGTTTCGTAGCACCGGGCATATACGTCTGCGACGGCCTGCTGCCCGCCGAGATCATGTAACGCCCATGTCGAGATGATGGCACCAGGCGTTTTCGAAAGCTGTCTAGGCCAGTTCTGACTCATCAGATCAGCCTTTGTCAGTGTCACGCGATGGAGCATATCGCCAACGGTTTCGCGCGCGATCTCGAAAAACACGTCGGAGAAATCGAGGCCTTCATAGCTGATGGTCTGGTTCCGCTCCAGAATGTGGCGCGCCATGTATCCGGGACCAATTCCGAGTTCGAGAACATGGGAGTTTGGTGTGCTTGGCCTGTGTATCTGATCGAGAATGAGATCAAAGAGTTGAAGCCGTGGGGCCGTAGGCACGAAGCGATCTGCCCATCCCCGCACGAACGCTGCGTCATGAAATTCGTGTTGAGCACCAACAAATCCGCTCATCGCGTCCTCCTCATCCAATAATTTCATGAGATCCGGAGCCACGGCCGGACCGTTGACCCTTGTTGTTCACTCGATGACCTCATCGGCGCTCGCCAGGAGTGCGGGAGGCACCGAAAGGCCGAGCCGTTTCGCTGTCTTGAGGTTGATGGATAGCTCGAATTTGGTCGCCTGGTAGAACGGGATGTCGCCGGGCTTTGCCCCGCGAAGAATGGCGTCGATGTCGTTGGCAGCGCGCTTATACAATTCGGTCAGGTCGAACGAATAGGCCATCAGGCCCCCGGCCTCGACGGATTCGGTGAATGAGTACATCGCAGGGAGATTTGCTTCGGCGAGCAGTCTGGCGATCACCGCGCTGTTCTGAAAGGTCTCAGGCGAATCGATCACGATGACCGCATTTGCGCCCTCGCGGGAAAGGCTCTCGATCGCCGCCCGCCAGTCTTTCTCCTTGCTGCCAATCTCCAGTAAGGAAACCGCGATCGGGAGGCCCGCCGCCTCGGCCGCCGCGGGAACTGGAGCACCCCTGACAAACACATCCTGGATGCGAAGAGCGAGATAGCCGAGCCTGGATAGCGCCGGAAACATCTCGCGCAACAGCGCAATCCGTTTTCCGTGAATCGACGGGCCGGCGTCGATGCTGGCTCCCGTGATCATGCCGCCCGGGTGAGCCAGGCTTTCGGCAAGTCCCTGTCTGACGGGGTCGGCCGTTATCGTGACGATCGGAAGACGCGATGTCAGTTTCTTGAAGACGAGGGCGCCAGGGCCGTTGACGAGAACGACATCCGGGTTGCTGCGGACAACGTCCACAGCGAGGGCTTCCAGGCCGGACATGTTCTGCTCCCGGCCATAACTTTCGACCGCAAGGTTTTGTCCCTCGACGTACCCCAGCCGCCGAAGCTCGCCAAACAAGGCTGCGGCATATTTCGTTCCGCTATGATCATGCCAGTCCGCGCTCCGCTCTGACGGGCTGAAGATGGCAAAGCGTTTCTTATTACTGCTCTGCTGCGCCGCCGCAGCAAGCGGCCATGCCGCCGCACCACACACCGCGCCGAGAAAAGCCCGTCGCCTCACGTCTGCCCCCTGACTTTGGGAAGGCATCTTACCGGCTAAAACAGACACTTTGGAGACCGAAGATTGGTTTACGAAAACGCCTGGCGCGGGGCGCCGTTCAGCGCCTGGCGCGCACGGCGTCGTCTTCGACGACCAGGATGGTCTCGCTGCCGCCTTCGGCCACTTCGCCGTGCACGAGCTCGCGCCCGCTCATGCCGCCGGGCATTGGTATTCACGTCGGCTTGGCGATGGCGTTCGATTGGCGATCGCTGACCTTTGACCGGACTATTTCAGCAGAGGTGAGTGGATATTCACTGTCGGGATGAATGAAGGTTTTTTGCGCGCCGTCAGTCACAGGACAAGCTGATTGCCGCATGCGGGTTACAAGGCCGCCAAAAAGTTTGGCGTTTTCGGACATGCGCCGCATTTGGAGTTGAAGGAGGGTGAGGCCGTCCTCGAGCGCCGCAAACTGTTCAAAGAACCGTTCTTCGGTGAGCTCTTCATTCTGGATGCGGCCTTTGTCGTGCATGTCGAGACAACACGTCATGGTAAGCTCCTTTGCTCAAGCTGAACTGGTGAGGGTCGGGAATGAGTCCGTTTGAATGCAACGCGCGTAGCGCTCGCTGCCGCCGGGTATATTGCTGATCACATTCATTTCAGACTTCTTTCGCGGAGTGGTGCGCGGGTGGCGAATGCGAGCTCATCGGCTGATGCGATGATCTAGGTCGTCCGACGCGCCGACGTCCATGATCGGCGCTCCTTGAGACATGACCGGAGCGCCATCATCTGATAGGGATGTCGGTATGGATGCATTGTCCGACGTCTTGAGGGTGGCGCATTTGACCGGCGGCATTTTCCTGCACGCCGATTTCTTCGCGCCCTGGTGTATGGCCGCCCGCGTTGCACCGGAGCATTGCGCACCTGCTCTCGGGCCGGCGTCGAACCTGATTCTTTATCACTACATCGTCGAGGGTGAGCTGCGCATTCGGGTGGACGGCGATCGTGAAGAGGAGCTTTCGCTCGGGGCCGGCGACGTCGTTCTGTTGCCGCGCAACGATCTGCATGTGGTGGGAAGCGATCTGACCCTGCCGGCGGTACGTGGCAGCGATATCATCCAGCCGCCCAAGGCCGGCGGGCTGTTCACGATCCATCACGGGGGCAGTGGAAAACGCACGCGGATGATCTGCGGGTATCTCGGTCACGATAGCGCCGGTGAAAATCCGGTGATCTCGACTCTGCCACCGCTGCTGAAATTCGATGCCGGGCAGGGTGGGGCGGCAGAATGGATCCGCTCGACCTTTCAATATGCTGCCGAGGAAGTCGCTGCCGGCCGTCCAGGTTCGGAGACCGTGCTGGCGAAGCTGTCGGAGCTGTTGTTCGTTGAAGCCGTGCGGCGCTACATTGAGGGGCTGCCGAAAGGGCAGACCGGTTGGCTCGCCGGTTTGCGCGACCCATACGTTTCGCGGGCGCTTGCGCTGCTGCATCGCGATATCACACGGTCCTGGAACGTGGATGATCTTGGCCGTGAGGTTGGCCTGTCGCGTTCGGCCCTGGCCGAGCGGTTCACCAGCTTGATCGGCATGCCGCCAATGCACTACGTCGCCAATTGGCGTATGCAGGTCGCGACCCAGAAACTGCGCAATACCAGCGCGTCCCTTGCGCAAGTTGCCGACTCCGTCGGCTATGGCTCCGAGGCCGCGTTTTCCCGCGCCTTCAAGAAGGCGTTCGGCACCGCGCCGGCCACCTGGCGGCGCTCAAATAGATAGAACCTGTTCGGGTCTGATGTTCGCGGCCGGACGAGGAGCAGAAATGCTCTTCATTGAGCAGACACAGCCGACGACCGCGACACCTTGTGAGGAGGAGCTAGCGACCGCCGCCGCTCAGCGCCTGGCGCACCATGCGCGCGAGCTGCGGCTTGCGGTAGGGCTTCATCAACAGCAGCACGCTCTCGTCGAGTCTCGCCTGATGCAGACCTGCGTCCTCGGTATGACCTGACGTATAGAGCACGGGTGCGCCGGGCCGGACCCGGGAAACGGCGTCGGCGAGCTCGCGGCCGTTCATGCCGCCCGGCATGACCACGTCGGTGAACAGGAGATCGAACGGCTCGCCGCGCTCCACCAGCGCCAGTGCCGCGCGGGCCTCGGGCGCTTCGATCGTGCGGTAGCCGAGCGTCTGGAGCTGGCCAATGACAAAGCCGCGCACCACGGCGTCGTCCTCGACGACCAGGATGGTCTCGCTGCCGCCTTCGGCCGTTTCGCTATCTTCCGCGACCGGATCGATCTCTCCCGTCGCCGGCGGCAGATAGAGTCTTATGGTGGTGCCACGGCCTTGCTCACTGCGGATCTTGATATGGCCGCCCGACTGCTTGACAAAGCCATAGACCATCGACAGCCCAAGCCCGGTGCCCTTGCCGACCTCCTTGGTGGTGAAGAACGGCTCGAAGGCGCGTTCGAGCACCTCGGGCGACATGCCACTGCCGGTGTCCGAGATCGCGAGCATCACGTAGGCGCCGGCCTGCACGTCCGGATCGGCCGCGACATCGGCCTCGTCGAGAACGGCGTTGACTGTCTCCAGCAAAAGCTTGCCGCCCTCGGGCATGGCGTCGCGCGCATTGATGGCCATGTTGACCACGGCGCTGGTGAGCTGGGACGTGTCGATAAGAACAGACATCACGTCCTTGCTGAGGATGGTCACGACCTCGATCTGCTCGCCGAGGGTCGGGCGCAAGAGCTTGGCGATGTCGGCGACCTGCCGGTTGATGTCGACATTATGCGGCTGCAGCGGCTGCTTGCGGGCAAAGGCGAGCAGGTGCTTGATCAGGCCGGAGCAGCGCGAGGCCGCTTCATCGATGACAGCAGCGACAGCCCGCAGGTCGGGCCGGTCCTTGAGGCGACCCACCAGCGTCTCCGTCGAGCCTGATATGACGGTGAGCATGTTGTTGAAGTCGTGCGCGACGCCGCCGGTCAGTTTGCCGATCGCCTCCAGCTTCTGGGCCTCGCGCAGCCTTCGCTCGGTGTCACGCGAGGCGGTGATGTCGTGATAGACCAGCGCCGCGCCGCTGATGGCGCCGCGCTGGTCGCGCAGCGGGCGCCCCGAAATGACGAGATGGATCTGGCCCCTGCCGCGCAGCGGACGCGCGATGATTTCCTGCTGGTCGAACTGCTCGCCGCGCAGCACCCTTGCGGCCGGCATCTCCTCCGCCGTCATCGGCGTCGTGCCATCGGCGTGGAACACGTGGCTCAGCACGCGCAGGCTCTGCACGTTCATGCCGGGCCGGTAGCGCAACATCCTTTCCGCGGCCGGATTGGACAGCAGCACCTCGCCCCTGGGATCGATGACGAGCACCGCCTCCGCCATGCTCTGGAAGGTGCTCTTCAGCACGGACTCCGAACGGCGCAATCCCTCATGGGCGGCGAGGAGATGTTCGGTGCGCTCCGCGACCGCGGCCTCGAGCGACTCGTTGGCCGCCCTGGATGCCGTCAGCCGCGTCTCGAGCTGGCGGCCCTCGCGGACGAGCGGCACCATCAGGAGCAGGATCAGGCTCGCGCCCGCGAGGTCGATCGAGACGAGCACCACCCCGGTCCGCTGGGAATTTGCGGTGCGGATCGCGAGCAGCCGTTTCTCCTCCGCAATCAACTGGTCGAACTTGTCGTTGAGCTGCCGCATCAGGCCGCGGCCTTCCGCGGTCTCCAGGATGGCGTCAATGGCGGCAATGTCGTTTGCCTTCTTCGCCTCGATCACTCTGACGCTGACGGCGAGGCGGCGCCTGGCGAGATCCTCGGTACTCTCGAGCGCTTTGGTCTGGTCGGGATTGTCGCGAACATCCTGTCTCAACTCGGCGAAGGCAGGACCCAGCCTGTCGCGGACCTCTTCGAAATCCTTCAGGAAATCCTCGGAATCCCTCTGTGCGAAGCCGCGCGCTGCGCTCTCGCCGCGGCGGATCAGAAGTTTCGCGTCGGCGATCTTGTTGATGACTTCCAGGGTATGGGCGACCCAGGTGGCATCCGCGCGCGCCTTCATATCGAGGCTGATGGAGGCTGCGCTGATGATAAGGAGCACAGCGAGTCCGATTCCAAGAATGACACGCTGCGGCAGCATCAAGCAGATTTCTGTTGTCCCGGGCAAACCGCAAGCCGCGGGCCATGATCGTCGATGGCGACGATATGGCTCGGCCTCGTCTGGAGCTCTTTATGGAACTCTTGAAACTCGTTTGGTCTCTTCGAGAGATCCAAGCTCTGCCGTGGATACAGGCGAATCGCGCGCGGGGTCAATTTGAGGCACGTCCGTCGGGCAGGATGCCCACACCATGGTTGAAGGATTGGCGGAGGTTGAAGGATCGCGCGTCGCGATCTCGGTTCCACGGGACCCGCAAGCGAGACGCCCAAGCGCAAGCAAGACGCCCAAGCGCAAGCAAGACCGGCCAAGCGCAAGCAAGACCGGCCAAGCGAAAGGGCGGCGCTGAAGGCGCCGCCCCTTGCGTCACGAGATCAGGTTTGTTTACGGGCAGGGATGCCGCTGGCCGTCATAGCCGAGATAGGTCTGCGAGGCCGGGTCCCAGGACCGATAGCGCTGTGCGCAGTAGGAAGCATCCACGCCACCATCCTGCACGACCGCGACTTCCGTTCCGGTCTCGTAGGGGCCGTTGTCGTAGTAGGTGTCACCGTAATAACCCGGGCCGGTGTCACCGTAATAGTAGGGGTCGCCGTAATAGGCGTTGGCTGCGAGCGCGCCGCCGACCACCGCGCCGGCGGCCAGAGCGCCCGGAATCCAGCGACCGTTACGATAGTATCCGCCGCGCCCGCCGCCATTCCAGGCGGTCCGGTTGCCGGCGAAGGCACCGCGATTCCCGACATTCACATTGGCGTTCACGTTCGGCGATCTCGCGGCGAAGTTTGCGGTTGGCGCGCTGCTCCGAGCAAAATTCGCACCCGCTCCGGGGCCGCGGGCAAAGTTCGCACTCGGTCCGGGTCCGCCGCCGCCCATGCGCGGACCACCGCCCATGCGAGCACCGCCGCCGCCGCCCATGTGTGCGCCCCCACCGGGACCACCGTGGCCGCGGCCTTGGGCAAAGGTTTCGGCAGGAACCGCCGCCAGCAAAGCCAATGCCGCGGCGCCGGCCAATAATTTAGAACACGTCATGTTGCTCTCCATCCGTACTGTGACATCAACAACCGCACGTTCGGGCGGACGTTCCCCACCTCCCGCAACGAAAATACGTGAGTGCGAGCCTGCTCGGGGCGGGCTGTATGGACAATGAACGGGTGCGGAATACGGTCTTACCTTACTGGACAATTCCGCGTGTGGATGGCATCAGAGCCGCAGAAACAGGGCATCAGCCGATCTCATGAAACAGTTCTTCCTGAAGCTATTCACCTGGTGGAACAGCCAGACGTTCGGCACCCAATTGTGGACCTGGCGGTTTGGCGAGCTGGTGGGCGAGGACGAGCAGGGAAACCGCTACTATCGCACCAAGGGCGGCGCGATCGATCCGACGCTGCATTTCGAGCGGCGATGGGTGATCTATAACGGCACCGCCGAAGCGAGTCGGATTCCTGCGGCCTGGCACGGCTGGATGCATCATACCGTCGACGTGCCGCCGACCCAGGACAAATACGAGTCGCGCGAGTGGGAAAAGCCGCACGTTCCGAACATGACCGGCACGCCCGGCGCCTATCGGCCCTCGGGCTCGACACTGGCCAGCGGCCGCCGGCCCGAGGCCACCGGCGACTACCAGCCCTGGACGCCGGGATAGGGATGCCCGGGCTCGCGGGCGCCGGACCGCCGTCGAAGGCGCTGCTCGAAGCACTGCCCGCAAGCCATTGATCCCGCGACGCTCTGAGCGCCGGGTCGCGGGCCCGTAGCAGCCCGGAGGGGGCGGGCTTTCAGGTGTCGCAGAAGCTTGTCATTCTGCGTGCGTCCGCAAGCAATCCCGAGCCCAGGTCCCGCCGAGCCCCATGTTTCGAAAGTCCATCAAGCAGAAGATCGTCGGCATCGCCGCCGGCCTGATCGTGCTCGCGGTGATCACATCGATTCTCTCGATGGTGATGGCCGCGCGGGTCGGGCATCTCCTCGACGAACTCAGCAACCGCTATGTCGTCGCCTATGGCGATCTGGCGCGGGCCAACATCCACTCGCTGGAGCGCGCGCTCGCGCTCCGCCAGATGATCAGCGCAAGGATGGAAACCCCCCCGGACGAAGCGAGTTACGCCGCGCATCTCAAACTCTTCCAGGCGTTGGACAAGGACGTCGAAGAGGAGGCGCAAAAAGCCCGTGAGCAGATCGACGCGATCATCGCCGACACTTCGACGCCATCGGACAATGCAGGACTCGGGCGTCTCGACGACCGCATCGACAATGCACTCCACGATTTGCGCCGGCGGCTGAACGAAGAGAATGCACGGCTCCTGAAGCAGCTCGATGCGAAAAACTTCGACGAGGCCAAACGAACGCTCTTCAGCACCGACGCCCTGCGCGAGGAGTTTAACGCCAGGATCGACGCCATCCGCGCCGACATGCTCAAGCAGGTGCAATCGAGCGCGGCGACAGTGATCAGCGAACAGCGGCACGCGATCTGGATCTCGGCGATCGTGACGGCCATCGCGGCGGTGCTCGGCTTCGTGTTTGCGATGCTGGTCGGCAGCGGCATCACCCAACCCGTGCAGCGATTGCTGGAGGGGACCCGCGAAGTGGAAGCCGGTCGGCTCGATCGATCGATCGCGGTGACGACGGGCGACGAGATCGGCCAGCTCTCGGCCGCCTTCAATCGCATGATCGAGCGGTTGCGGCAGAACCAGCGGGTCAGGGAAACGTTTGGCCGCTACCTCGATCCCCGGATCGCGGAGGGATTGCTCGATCAATCCGCTGTCGCCGCCACCGAAGGCCAGCGGCGCGTGATGACGGTGATGTTCTGCGACATGAAGGGCTTCACCTCGCTCAGCGAAGGTGTGACGCCGCAGGGGCTGGTGAAGCTGATGAATCTTTACCTGGCGCGGATGTCCGAGCCGATCCATGCGCATCGTGGCGTGATCGACAAATATATCGGTGATGCGATCATGGCCTATTGGGGACCTCCCTTCGTCGCCGAAGCAGATCAGGCGCGTTTTGCCTTGCTCGCCGCGGTCGACATGATCGGGCGCGTCGACGCATTGTTGAAAGAACTGCCCGAGCATCTCGGCGTGCGCAGCATTCCGGCCGATTGCGATGTGAGGATCGGGATTGCGACCGGCGATGCGCTGGTCGGCAGCATCGGCTCGGAATACATGATGAGCTTTACTGTGATGGGCGACACAGTAAATTTCGCCTCGCGGCTGGAAGGCGCCAACAAGGTCTATAACAGTCGCTGCCTGATCTCGGCGGCGACTGCGAAGATGTGCGGCAATGAATTCGAGCTTCGCGAAATCGATAGCCTTGTCCCCGTTGGCCAGAGCCAGCCACAGACCGTGTATGACGTGCTTGGCCGCGCCGGCGAACTGACATCAGCGCAGACGCAAGCGCGCATGCATTATGCCGAGGGATTGTCCGCCTATCGCGCACGGCGCTGGGATGTGGCGAAGCTGGCATTTGCAGCCGCGCTAAACGCGTTGCCCGGCGACGGCCCGTCGATCGCGATGCTGGCGCGCATCGAAGCGTTTTCGCAAAACCCTCCGGCCGAGGATTGGGACGGCGCCTGGCGGCTGGACCAGAAATAGGTTCCGCGCGGCAGTTTTGCCGCCGCGCTGT
This sequence comes from uncultured Alphaproteobacteria bacterium, assembly GCA_963696255.1. Classification (GTDB taxonomy): domain Bacteria; phylum Pseudomonadota; class Alphaproteobacteria; order Rhizobiales; family Xanthobacteraceae; genus Bradyrhizobium. The sequence continues at coordinate 1,265,226 of CAVOJN010000006.1, read as the reverse complement.
GGACAACGGTAACAACGGGGAAAGATGAGAAAGCGCCGTTGCGCGTCGCGCGGGCTTGGGGCTCAATAGGGTCATCTTACGGAGATGGGAAACCATCGCGACGGATCGGGCAACGGAATCGCGACCGCCCCGATGAGCAGCGGCCCCCGATCAGGACGCCGCCGGGAGATTGGCCCCCGGCACTGGAGGTTCTGAAATCGCCCGTTAAATGTGGGCGCCGCCGTGAGACAGGAAAGGCCGTCCGGGCAACCGGGCGGCCTTTTTCTGTTGCGGAGTTTAAGCGCTTGCGGTGAGGCGCGCGGCCGCGCGCGCGATGGCGTCGCTGCGCCGCGACCGGCTGGGTGCGATCCGCTCGTTGATGAGGGCGAGAACCTCCGACGGCGCGGTGTCGGGCGAGCCGGAGCTGAAGGGCGGCGCGGGGTTGTATTCGAGCCGGAGCTGGATCGCCTCCGCGGTCTTCCGGTCGCGCAGCATCGAAACCAGGGTCAGTGCGAAATCGATGCCGGCGGTGACGCCGCCGCCGGTGACGCGGTTGCGGTCGGTGCAGACCCGCGTCTTCGTCGGGATCGCGCCGAACGCCGACAGGTATTCCACGGCGCTCCAATGCGTGGCCGCGCGATAACCCTTCAGCAGTCCGGCCGCGCCGAGCACCAGCGAGCCCGTGCAGACCGAGGTGACGTATTTCGCACCTTCCGCCTGCTTGCGCAGGAAGACGAGCATCTCTTCATCATTGACCATGTCGTCGGTGCCCGTGCCGCCGGGCACGCAGATGACGTCGAGCTGCGGGCAGTCGGCGAACGTGGTGGTCGGCGTCAACATCATCACGGAGTCGCTGGCGACAGGCTCGATCCGTTTCCAGATCAGATGCACTTTGGCGTCAGGCACGCTGGAAAAGACCTGGAGCGGTCCGGTGAAGTCGAGCTGCGTCACCTTTGGGAATATGACAATTCCGATCTGAAGCGGTGCTGACATTGGAGTTCTCATCGAGTACTGGCCCCACGACTGTCGTCATGCCCGGACTTGATCCGGGCATCCATCGGTTCTTCAGAGAATTCCTGCGAAGAGGAACGACAACGGAGTTGCTGCTTGACCTTATCATCGTCGCACGATTATGCTCCGTCCGAAATGGCATTTTTCCCTCAATTTGCGACATGAGATGACGGCATGATCGGCGTGATCATTTTCCCGGATTTCCAGCTGCTCGACGTCGCGGGGCCGATCTCGGTGTTCGAAATCGCCAACCGTTATGCGCGGGACGAGACGCCGATCCGCGTGATGGCCGCCAGACCGGGGCCGGTGCGCAGCACGTCGGGTGCGGAAATGCTGGCGGGCAAATTCGGCTCCCCGGGCGCGATCACGACGCTCATCATCTCGGGCGGTGACGGGGTCGAGGCGGCGGCGCGCAACACCTGCGTCAGCAATTTCGTCAAGGCGGTCGCCAGCCGCGGCACGCGCATCGCCAGCGTCTGCTCCGGAACTTTCGTGCTTGCCGAGGCGGGCATCCTCGACGGCAAACGCGCCACCACGCATTGGCAGCGCACGCGCCAGTTTCTCGCGACCTATCCGAAGGTGAAGCTCGAGCCCGACCAGATCTTCGTGCGCGACGGACAGGTCTGGAGTTCGGCCGGCATCACCGCCGGCATCGACCTTGCGCTTGCGATGGTCGCCGAGGACCATGGCGAGACGGTCGTCGAGCAGACCGCGCGGCAGCTCGTGCTCTATCATCGCCGCAGCGGCGGCCAATCGCAATTTTCCTCGCTGCTCGAGCTGAAGGCGCCGACCGGCCGCTTCGGCCCGATCCTGACCTGGGCACGCGAAAATCTCGTCGCAAAGCTGACGGTAGAGCATCTCGCCGAGCGCGCAGGCATGAGCTCGCGGCATTTCACGCGCGCCTTCATCGCCGAGACGGGCTCGACGCCGTCGAAGGCGATCGAGCGGCTGCGCATCGAGGTGGCGCGGACGCGCGTGCAGTCCTCATCGGAGACGATCGAGCGGGTTGCCGAGGTCACCGGCTTTCGCGATCCCGAGCGGATGCGTCGCGCCTTCATCCGCGCCTTCGGACAGCCGCCGCAATCGATGCGGCGGGCGGCGAGGGCAGGCGAGGGACGATAACGCCGCGCGGATTTCGACAGTGGCGAGCCGAAATCCGATCTGGCCGGATCGGATTTCGCGACCTATGTTCCACTTGAGCACTTCGCCAATGGACGCGCCATGCTGGGCAATTCCACGAGTCTCCAAATCCTCTTTCCTGCGCCTTATTCGATCCAGGTTTCCAGGCTACGACAGCAGCTCGAACAGGCGCATTTCGCCTGGAAGATCGATTGGCAACGGCAGCAGCTTGATTTTGTGATCGAGAACGTCCGCTTTGCTCATGACCCAAATTGGAACAAGCGGTTCTTCAGTGTGCAATCGGCGCGGGACGGCGGGCACTGGTTCTGGGAAGTGACACATTCGTTCGTCGTCTTCGAAGCGTTATCGATCTGAGACCGGTGTAATCTGCCGGGAGTCTGCATCGCTCGGGCTTCGGGAACCAATGCGGTCACCCTGAGCTTATCGGGCATAGCAAATGCCGGGAGGCGGCCCATGAGAATTGGGAACAGATTAGCGAAACTCGTAATCGCCGGAACCGCGACCCTGATGCTCACGGGCGCTGCGGCAGGCGCAGGAGAACCAGACCGGACAGGTCACCAGGGTCAACCGGCTCGACAACACCGTTGCGATCCGCCCCGTCCAGAGCGGCACGGTCGGCGCCAATACCGCCGGGGCAGAACAGGAGTTCAAGGTGAAGGACGGCGTGTCGCTGGAAGACCTGCATGCCGGCAACCGGATCACCTATTCCGTCACCGAGACCGGCGGCACCAGGACACTCACCAGCTTCAAGAAGCAGTAAGCGTGCTGTATCGATTGCGGCAGAACAAATGCTGGCCAGCGCCAAATGGAAAGCCGTGAGTTGGCGCAGCGGAACGAAAGGTCGGCTGAAAGCCCGGTTTGCTGCTCTCCGTGTCCGCACCGCCGACGGCCCTCCTCAGCGGATTTGGGATAAGGGTCAGCAGCATCTCCCGGGCGACGAAGCTTGGCTCATTGGCGAGCAACGTGCCTCAGGGGAGAAGAAATACTATCTCGCCAATCTCCCTGCGGCGACGGATCTGCGCACACTAGCCGCCACCATTAAGGCAAGATGGATTTGTGAGCAGGCGCATCAGCAGTTGAAGGAGGAGCTTGGACTTGATCACTTCGAGGGGCGATCATGGCAGGGTCTTCATCGCCACGCCCTGATGACAATGATTGCCTACGCCTTCCTGCAACATCGTCGCCTCGCACACGCGGGGCGGAAAAAAAAGAATCAACGGACCTCCGCCTCAGCCAACCATGCCCGCCGTACGTCACGCCATCGTCGATCTCATCCTTCGGCCGCCGTCTCAACGGTGTCCATACTGCCGAAAACAAATCCTTAAAAAACACTGGCGCAAATAGATTTCTGCCAAAGTAGTGCTAGCGCCGACTGTTGTCCGACAGGCCGAGCCTTCGTCCCAGCCACTGCGTGGTCGGGGCCTGGATCAGGATCGTCATCAGGATCGCAACGAAGGTGACGGATGCAATCGCCGTCGCGCCGGGCGCCCTCGCTCCCAGCAGGAGACCGGCGAGCGCGGCCGGGATCACGCCGGTCTCGCGCGTCCAGCACATGAACAGCAATTCCTTGGCGTCCCAGCGCGCGCGGCGATCGGGCAGGGCGCAGAGAAACACCGCGGCCGGGCGCGCGATCAGCATCAGCACCGCGACGACGACAACCGCTGGGACGCCATAGCGGCCGATCTCGGCGAAATCGAGCTGCGCGCCGAGCAGGGTGAAGATGAACAGGCGCATGATGAAGGACGTCGTCAGCACGAATTCGTCGAGCCGCTGCGCTTCGCCGGGCTCCATCCGGAAGCCGAAGCTCTCCTTGTTGCCGAGCACGACACCGAACACGAACACGGCCATGAAGCCGGAGGCGTGCAGGCCGCTCGCCGCGAAATAGGCGCCGATGACCGCGACCAGCGTCACCACAGGCGCGTATTCGGCGAGGAAGGCCCATCTTTCATGCGCGATCAGAAGCGCCGCCAGATAGCCGAAGGTAAGACCGGCGACGATGCCGATCACGGATTGCTCGACAAGCGCGAACAGGGAACGCGACAGCGAGAACCCGCTTGTGCCGGTGGCGACCGCAAGGATGCTAAAGGTCAGGATCGCGCCCATCGCGTCGTTGAAGGCGGACTCGCTGATGACGGTTTGCGCGACGCGCTCGCGGATGCTGACCTGGCGGAAGATCGGGATGAGGGTCGCCGGATCGGTCGACGACAGCGTCGCGCCCAGCAACAGCGCCACGATCAGCGGCAGGCCGAGAACGAGATGCGCGGCGAGGCCGGTGATGGCGGCCGTGATGACGACGCCGACGGTCGCGAGCAGCACGATGGTGATCCAGACCTGCTTCAGCACGGCAAAGCGCAGCGCGGCGCCGCCGTCGAACAGGATGTAGCTCGCGCCGAACAACACGATGATCTCGTTCAGCGCCGAGCCCGCGGGGATGTTCACGAGGCCCGTTGTCTGCGGTCCGAGCAGGATGCCGGCGACAAGGAAGACCGCGACGTCGGGAATCCTGATCTTCTGCGCGACAAAGGCCGCCAGCGTGCCGACCGCCAGGATCAACCCGCACGAGAGCAGCGTATGCTGGGCGACCACGGCGGAGGATGCTTCCATCGACGGCTCTCAGTCCAGCCCCTTCAGCCAGGCCGCGATCTCGTTGACCGCGACATTGGCCTGGTTGAGCAGCTTGCCCATCGTGAAGAAGCCGTGGAACTGGCCCGGGAAGTGCCGGTAGGCGACGTTCACGCCGTCCTTCTTGAGCCGCGCGGCATATTCGTCGCCTTCGTCGCGGAGCGGATCGCCGGCGGCGGTGAGCACATAGGCCGGCGGAAGTCCTGCCAGTGATGTGACGCGCGCGGGCGAGGCGCGCCAGTCGTTGTAGTCGGCATCGCCCATATAGTTATCCAGGAACCAGGTGATGACCGAATGCGTGAGCAGGATCGAGGTGGCGGGGTCCCTGTGCGAGGCGTGCTTCTTCGAAAAATCGGTCGAGGGATAGATCAGGAGCTGACCGGCGAGCTTTGGCCCATTGCCGTCGCGCGCGGCGATCGCCACCACCGCGGCCATGTTGCCGCCGGCGCTGTCGCCGCCGACCATCAGCCGCGCGGCATCGATCCCGAGCCGCCTGGCATTGTCAGCGGCCCATTTGGTGGCGGTGATCGCGTCGTCGACGGCGGCGGGAAAGCGATGCTCCGGCGCGAGCCGGTAGTCGACGGAGAGCACCAGCAATTCGCCTTCATGGGCGAGCTTGCGGCAGACCACGTCATGGGTCTCGAGATTGCCGATCACCCAGCCGCCGCCGTGAAAGAAGACGAGACAGGGTGCAAGGCCGTTCTTCGCCCGCAGCGTCTTCGGCGTATAGAGGCGGGCAGGGATCGTGCCGTGAGGCGCGGGGATGTTGATGTCTTCAGCTGATTGAAGCTCGGGCGGCTCGGGATTCATCACAAACCGCGCCTGAATGTAGTAATCCCGCGCTTCGGGCGGGGTGAGCGTCTCATAAGCCGGACGGCCGGCGTCCTGAAACGCCTTGTAGATGGCGGCGGCATCGGGATCGAGAACGACGGGCATGCTGGGAAGAACCTCCGAGTTTGATTGTCATTCCGGGGCGATGCGCAGCATCGAACCCGGAATCTCGAGATTCCGGGTCTGGTCCTGCGGACCATCCCGGAATGACTTTGTCAGTTCAAGCGGCGGTGCGGCCGCCATCGACGGTGTAGGCGGAGCCGGAGACATAGCTTGCCTCGTCGGAGGCGAGGAACGCGACGATGGAGGCGACCTCGGAGGCAAGGCCGAGCCGGCGCGCAGGAATCCGGTCGACCATCTTCTCGATCGGTGGCGGCGCGTTGCCGCCCGAGCGGCCCTGGAAGATCGCGCTCAGCATGCGGCTGTCGATCAGGCCGGGGCAGACGCAATTGACGCGCACGCCGGTGCCCGTGCATTCCCACGCGGCACTCTTGGTGAGCCCGATCACCGCATGCTTGCTGGCGCTGTAAACGGCGATGTGCGGCGAGCCCAGGAGGCCGGCAATGGAAGCGGTGTTGATGATGCTGCCCTTGTTCTGCTTCAGCATGACCGGCAGCACATATTTCATGCCGAGAAAGACGCCGACGACGTTGACGTCGAGCACCTTGCGAAACGCCTCCAGCGGATAATCCTGGATCGGCTTCACCACGCCCTCGACGCCGGCGTTGTTGTAGAAGGCGTCGATCGCGCCGAAGCGCTCGACGGCGGTGCGGACATAGTCCTTCACGCCATCCTCTTCGGTCACGTCGGCGGCGATCGCGAGCGCCTGGGCGGAGGTAGGCAGGTCCTTCACGGCGGAATCGAGATCGGCCTGACGGCGATCGACGGCAACGATCCTGGCGCCGCGCTCGGCGAGCAGGCCAATGGTGGCGCGGCCGATGACGCCGGCGGCGCCGGTGACGACGGCGACCCTGCCGTCCAGACGAATGCGATCGGGCATGTGGTTTCCCCCCAAAACTCCGGTATGCCGGATGATCTCAGGCGCACGATCTTGCGCCGATGATCTGTTGCGGCCGACTATTTCACTGGCTGAAGGGGCTGACCAGTGCCGGAAGGGAGCGGCCCGGGCGCCCTTTCCCCGCCGTATTCGGCGTGTTAACCCGTTCTTCTGCGAACGGCGGCAAGAGCAGTACCCTGTACCATGGTCCAAACGCCCGGTTCGCCTGTTTAAAGGCCGAGATGCTTCGACCTATCGCCTTGGCCGGTTCTTTGGCCGGTATTGCGGCCCCGATCGCCGCCATTGTCATCGCCGCGGCCGTCCCGCCGGCGAGCCCTGCGCGCGCGCAGGGCATCGGCAACATCTTTTCCGATCCGGTTCCGCGCCCGCCCGGCAATATCCCGCGCGGCAATCAGCCGCCACCGCCCTCTGAAGAGGAAGAAGAGGTTCCAGCACTGCCTCAGGGCAGGGTGCTGCCCGCACCGAACCGGGCATTGCCTAATCAGGGCTCCAACCTGCCGGGCGCCGTGCAGACCCAGCCCTTAGCACCACCGCCTGGCTCAACCCTGGCGCCGCCCGCGGTCGCCGTGCAGCCGCCGCAGCCGGGTCAGCCCGGACAAAGCGCTGCCGTGCCGCCCGGAGCCAATCCCGCTCTTCCCGGCCTGCCTCCCGGCCAGCGCCAGCCGAAAGGCGGCGTGCCGCCGCAGACGCCGGCCAGCCTGCAGCCCGGCGACGAGATCGTTCAGGAGCCGCCGGCGGCGAAGATCGTCAACAAGAAGGCGACCTTCTCGGGTCTCGACAAGATCACCGGCCGCATCATCAATTTCGACGAGGACATCGGCGAGACCGTCCAGTTCGGCGCGCTGCGGGTGAAGACGGATGCCTGCTACACGCGGCCCGCGACCGAAGCCGCCAATACCGATGCCTTCGTCGAGGTCGACGAGATCACGTTGCAGGGCGAGGTGAAGCGGATCTTTTCGGGCTGGATGTTCGCGGCAAGCCCGGGCCTGCACGGCGTGGAGCATCCGATCTACGACATCTGGCTCACCGACTGTAAGGGGCCGGACACGACCATCGTCACGGCGGCGCCCGATCCAAAACCTGCGCCACCTCCGCCGCCACAGGCGCAAAAGCGTCCGCCGGCGCCCAAGCAGCAGGCAGCTCCGCGGCCGTCGCAGCAGCAGGTGCAACAGCAACCGCCGCCGCCTCCTCCGCCCCCGCCGCAGCAGCCGGGTGGATTGTTCGGCATTTTCCGCTAGTCAATTATCCTTGCGGGTCTTGATCGGGGATCGATCTCTGATTGCCCGCCTTTCCTCGCGTCGATAGGCTGAACTTGCATGCTGGGCGGCAGGGCATCTCGCTTCGCGGACAGGAGCAAACTTCGCGGAGCGCGATGATGCGTGTAGCGGAGGAACCATGTGGACTACCAGCCGTCGCACTTTGCTCGGACTTGCAGGAACTGCCGTCGCCGCAACCGCCGTCATGTGGCTCGCGCCGCTGCACGCGCAGGAACGCGCCGCGGCCGTCCTCATCGAGAACGTCAGGATCTTTGACGGCACGCATCCGCAGCTTTCGGCCCCTTCAAGCGTCCTGATCAAGGGCAACATCATTGAAAGGATCTCGACCGCGCCCATCCCGGCGGATCAACGGTCCGGCGCGCAGATCGTAGCCGGCGGCGGCCGCGTGTTGATGCCGGGTCTCATCGACGCACATTGGCACGCGACGATGGTTCGCTCGACGCCGACCCAGATGTTATCCAACGACCTCGGCTACACCACGCTCCAGGCCGGCGCCGAGGCGACTGCAACGCTCATGCGCGGCTTCACCAGCGTTCGCGACATGGGTGGGCCGTCCTTTGCCCTCAAGCGGGCCATCGATGACAATATCCTGCCAGGTCCCCGCATATACCCGTCAGGCGCGGTCATCACGATCAGCGGCGGCCATGGAGATTTCCGCGAGATCAGTGAACTGCCAAGAACCGCCGCGACGTTGAGCCGCGTCGAACAGCTCGGAGGAAGCGCAGTTGCCGATAGTCCGGACGAGGTTCGAAAGCGGGCGCGCGAACAGCTCATGCAGGGTGCTTCACAGGTCAAGTTGACGGCCGGCGGTGGCGTAGCCTCTCCGTTCAGTCCGCTGGAGGTCGTCACCTTTACGGACGCCGAGTTGCGCGCCGCGGTCGAAGCCGCGACCGATTGGGGCACTTACGTCGCGACGCATGCCTACACCACTGCCGCGGTTCAGCGTTCGATCGCAGCCGGTGTCAAGGTCATCGAACACGGGCACCTGATGGACGAGGCGACCGCGCGGTTGATGGCCGAGAAAGGCATCTGGCTCAGCACGCAACCCTTCGTCGATCTTGGCGGCGCGGCGATGCTTCCTGCCGATCGGCAGCAGCAAATGATGCAAGTCGTGAACGGCACCAACGCCATCTACGGCTACGTGAAGAAATACAAGATCAAGACTGCGTTCGGAACCGACATCCTGTTTTCGCCCGCCCTGGCCGAACATCAGGGGCAGGGGATCGTGGACTTGAAACGCTGGTTCACGCCGGCCGAAGCGCTGGCCATGGCGACCTCAGCAAACGGAGAGCTGCTCGCTTTGTCCGGCCTGCGCAATCCCTATCGCGGCAAGCTCGGCGTCGTCGAAGAGGGGGCGTTGGCCGATCTCTTGGTCGTCGACGGCAATCCGCTGGAAGACATCAATCTCGTTGCAGACCCGGCGAACAAGTTTCTGGTCATCATGAAGGATGGTGTCGTCTACAAGAACACCGTTCCCAAATAATCGTCGCGCTGTGGTGATGCGTCCGACAACTCCGCTGGTGCTCAACTCCTCGAAAGAGATGATGCATGCGGCCGGGTCTGATAGGGACGTGCTTCCCTCATTCGCCGGCAAAAAAGCGCACCACCCCTTCAATGTCGCCTCGTAGAACGGCGTTTTCAAGAAGCGTCTGATCCGTGAACTTCATCCCATTTCGCATCTCTATGAAGCGATCGGACATTCCTACACCGCGGTAGCCCAAACTATCCGAGGCTAGTTCGTGAACAACTTCCTTGTAAAATTCCTGTGCTTCCTTCAGAGCCTTCGCCTCTTCGTTAATCCAAAGCTCATTCCCCTGCAGGGTCATCAGGTTGTCAGCATCCTTTGTGACCCTGACCATCTCCGCTTCCGTCTTCCACGCGATGCGGCGACCGTTGGCTAGAGCCCAATCGCTAAGTATTTCGAGTGTCGCGCTGGTGAGACGCTGTTCAGTCAAGACTCTTGCTGCCATAAGCCGTCTTAACTCGGGATGTCGTCGTACGATGCCAGTCAAATGCGCGATCATTTCGTCGACGGTTAACTTCCCCAGCTTTTCCGCCGCCTTGGCGAGCGCTTCCTCCGTCATCCGCTCCAGCAGGCGTTTCAGAGCGGCCTTGGCTGCCGCGTCCAGGACCAACCGGATTGCCCGGATCGCTACCCCTTTTGCTACAGTGGCTCCCATCCGAAGTAGAGCGACAGCGATGGGCACTACCTCGATGACCATAACAACCGTCAATATCTTGTCGAGTATGTCGACCGCCTGCGACGCTTTTTCGATGATCCATTCGTCCTCGGTCTTGAGGTTGTTCCGAATCTCCATCACGCCCTGCACATGCCCCTCGGGGTTTACAAGGACCAGGAATTCGTAGCCGCTCGAAAAAGGCTTCTTCGGAGACCCGATCTCTCCATCCATCCGGTGCGGATTAGGGTTGAGATAAGAGCTCTGGTCACGCCTTTGGAAATGACGTCCGACAGACACTTCCCCGCCTCCTCTCAGGAAGTCTCCGAGGTTGGCCAGATGTGCAATCACTGCATCTTCCGTGTCGTCAGGGAGCGGACCGTTGCGAGCCTGGTCCCAAATGGTTGGTTTCAGCGAAATACCCGGGGGATGATAACCACAATGGCCGACCATCGTGGGAGCAGGAGGAGAGCTCGGCGCGTGACTTTGAAAATAACGTTGAGCTTCGGCCATTGGACCATGATCCCGCCGGTCAGCGTCATCCAGAAGCCATTGCCGCAATCCCTCGAGTTCGCTGCTTCTTCAGCAGGGACCAAAACTGACGATTTTTTCGAACCGTTACCTCGGGTACGAGAATGTCGTTTCCGTCGGCCCAGCCCACATGACCGACGACGCGATAGCCATCGTCGACGATCGGTATAAAGCTTGCGTTGCTGAAAGGAGAATGTCCCTGCGTAAGCGCGCTGCTGTACATCGACTCCCATTCGGTGACGTCGAACCGGTCGGTGGAGTGGACGTCGACCGTTTCGGAGAGCAACTTCTGGCCGCGAAGCAGAAACACCTTCCGGGAGTCGTCGGGAGGTTCCAAGTAAGGCTCTCCCGCCATGTCGTAGATGCGGTATTCCTCGAACCGGACGCGACGGAAGGTGCGCCCATCATCGTGAAGCGACGTGTGTCCGTCGTCCCAGCCCATACTCCAGCCCATGTTCGCACTCCTCGCCGGCTGGTGACGCCGCGACAACTCCGCTCGTGGCTGGGCTCACTTGCCCTTTGCCGCGAGCGCCAACGCGATTTTCAGCTTCTCTTCGAAGGGCGCCGTTTCCTTCCCCGCGGCCTTGATCGCCGCCCATTCCGCCTTGTTGAATTCCCTGAATGCTCTCCCGGGATTGCCCATCTGCTGCATATACCGGAGTATCTCCTTTGCTCTCGCGCTGATGGGGAGCTTCGTCTCGGTAGCCATTTCGACGGTCTCCCAGTGCGAGAGTTCGTTGAACTCGGACCATTCGTGCGCGATGATCGCGTCGATACGGTCCTTGTAGGTGGACTGGTTCCACAGGTCGAATCCTTCCCAACGGTCGAAAACGTTGCCGTGTACGCTGATGCCACCCTCTTCGCCCCCTTCCAGGGGGTTAAAGTCGCCGCCCCTGATTCTCCCGCCGCGTGCGCCTCCCTCCGGGAAGAAAACCTTCCCGTTCTCGACGATGACGCTCTCCCCATTCTCGACATATCCCACGGCTCTCTTTCCCGCCCCCGACACCGCCCGTTCGCCAAGCTTCGGAACGTCTGTCAACCCGCCGCCGCGGTTGATCTTGGGAATGCCAAGCTCATCCATCCGCTTCCAAATATAATCGCTCCATTGTTTCACCTGTTCGGCGGTGAACTTTTGCTTTGGCGGCACATTTCCCGCGTCCCAAAATGCTTGCTTCAGTCTCCCCAGCACGGTCCTCGCCTCGGCTGTTTCTGAACCGCTCATCGCCCCGTGCAGCCCGCGACGAAGGGTTATGTCCGTGAATTCCCGAGTCGCCGCTTCCAAGGCTGCCTTGACCTCTGCTTTTGTCTCCGCTCGGACTGCCTGGATCAACGCTTCCCTTGCCAGCACTGCTCCGGCGATCTCGGCCAGAGCGACGGGAATGGTGACTATGTCGATGATCATCCAGATCGTCAGGGCTATGTCGAGGACTACGAGTCCAACCCTCAGAATCTTGTCCTCTCGGGACTCGGGTTGGAACATCTCGGCGCGGAATACAGCCTGGATCAGCCCGTCAGGTCCTACCAGGGTCAGGAAGCGATAATAAGGGCTAGGATTTGCAAGAGCCGCGATGGTCGGGGTGAATGGTGAATAGCCGGGGCTGCTCAGACCCGGGCCCAACAAATAGCGTTCAAGTTTTGGCGTGGGCTCATGTGGCAGTGCGTCCCATTGTTCCCCGACGATCGCCGTCCCGCCTCCCGCCACAAAGAAATTGATGTTTTCCCGCAGTCTGTTTTCTTCCGAGATATCTTTGCCTGGGCCCGCCTTGACCAGAGAATTCCAAAGCGCTTCATGCTCTCCCGGCTTCAGTGGAGCAATCCCAGCAGGTTTGTTGCCGGGCCAGCAGGGAACTGGGCGGGGTGTCGAGGGAATAGTGGAGACGCGCGGACCAGGAAGGTCGCCGAACGGGCGATCATGGCTTGCAGCAAGCTGTCGATCCCACTCATCCAATCGCGCTTTCTCGAAAAAAATCCTCGCGGGAGAAAGCTCTCCAATCGTTTCTCGAGGCACGAAAATATCGTAGCCGCCGACCCAACCCAAATGACCGACGATCCGATGATTGTCATCGATGACCGGTGTAAATTTCTCCCGTTCCGTCGCGGTGCTGGAAAGGGTGGAGTAACGAGACTCCCATTTGGTTGGGGTGAATTTCTCGCCATGAACCTGCAGGACCATGTCGGGAACAAACTCCTTGCCGCGGAATAAAAAGACCTCGCGCGCGTAACTGGGAAGACCGTCCCCAACTTGACGGCCGTACTCGTCATAGGTGCGGAGATATTCATCCTCGCGAATGGGACTCAGTATGCGGCCGTCATCTTGAATGCTCCGATGTTCATTCGGGTGCAGATTCCATATCAGGCCTTGATCATGGTCGCCCATGTCTTACTCCTCGCCGGCTCTCATGCTTCCCCTTCCGCGAGCCTGATGCCTTCGGCGATGCGGGCTTGCAGATAGGCCGGGCGGTGTTCCCAGTTTGCTGATAGCGCGGACATGAGGATGGCCGTGCGCGTGGCACGCGCCGTCATGTATTGCGGCATCGGCATCGCGGGGTAGGGACTGGAAACGAGAAAGCCACCGGCCCATCCCGCTGCGAGCGCGACCCAGGTCAACGGGTCGTCGCAATGACCTTTGGTTCCGACCTCCAGGGCCGCCTGCCTGTGTTCGTCGTCGGGGTCGCTGACCCACGCCTCGGCGGCGAGGAGGGCAGGGGCACGCTCTTCCGCGATCCGGCCCGGCGCCACCCTCGCAGACCGGCAAGCCCACCACACCGCCTCGCGTCGCGGCAGGACATAGGCGCAGAACGTCACGGCGTCCTCGAGTCTTGCCCGCGTTCGTGATGCTGCGCAGGAAGTCAATCGGAGAGTGTTCGTTCGGGCTGGTCCCGATCTTCTGCGACAATTCCGGAAACGTCTCGAACACGGCCTCGGCGGTGGCAAAGCGTACCAGCGACATTGAATATCCCGCGCTACCCATCGGCTCAGAGCGGCGTGTCTGACTGCGAGTGCATGGCCCCTGATCGTCACCGCATTGAGCACCGGCGATTAGCACGCGACGACGTTGACGGGGGTCCCCATGATGTTGACGGGGCCGTCGGCCGTAACGTTGATGACAGGCGAGTGAAGGGTGATCGACCCCGGTGTAATGCTCACCATGCTCTGCCCCACTTTAAGTGTGATTGATACGTCGGCCGTGATCGAGATTGTCTTGGCAACCTTGACGGACTGATTGCCGCTTTCGACGGTGAGTTGATCGTCGCCATTCTTGATGGTGGTTGAGCGGGAGGGACTGCCCGCGGACGGGCTGAATCGTTTCGCCGATTGTCCAGGTTTCGGCGTTCTCGACGGTGACATCGTGGTCCCGTTCGGCGTGCATGCGAATTTTTTCCGTTTCTTTTCCTTGTCCTCGAACACGAACTCGTTGTAGCCGCCATCGTGCTTCGAGGTATCCGTCTTCCAGCCGGTCATGGTCTTGTTGTCCGGCAGCGTGTACGGCACCTCGTTGTCGCCGTTATAGACGCAGCCGGTGACAAGCGGGCGGTCAGGGTCGCCTTCGAGAAAGTCGACCACGACCTCCATTCCGACCCGAGGAATGAAGATCGCTCCCCATCCCTTGCCGGCCCAACTCTGCGCCACGCGAACGGGGCAGGACTTTTTGCGGTTCGCGGTCCCAGTGGAACTGGACCCAGATGTGCCCGTGCTTGTCGGTGCTGATTTCCTGGCCGTCCTCGCCTTTCCTGGCGACGACCTTTGCGGTCTGGATCCCGTAGATGCGGGGCTTCGGCGTTTTCGGCAGGCTGCGAAAGGGCCGGCTGCTGGGGAGAAAATCGTAGGACCCGGAATACGCGTCACCTTGTCCCGCGCCGCCGCTGCGATACTGCTGCGAGGAAAACATGTGCCGCGCACCGACGATCAGGTACTCCTGGTTCTCCGAAGAAATCGGGTGACGTTCGACGGTGACGAGAGCTCCCGGATGGATCGAGGGGGCATCACCATGAAGGCTGCGCCGCTGATCTAAGGCCTGCTCGGCCTCGAGGCGAAACTGTGCGTGGTTCTCGCCCTTGTCCTTCTCGTCGTATTTGTGATGGTAGTCGTAGATTTCGAGCCTCGAATGAGCGTATTTTTCCGCCGACTCCTTCGGCGCCTTCAAATTCTTTCCCGGCTTCAGATAGTCGTAATCGTTGAAGTGGACCTTGCCGGTGCGGAGCCTGCGATCTGACGCCCATGAATGAACGTGCTGGTATTGCCGATTTGCGCCCTGGTGACGCGGATCGAGCGGGAGTTTCGCCAGGCCGGAAATCGGCTTGTGCGATGTCCGGGAGTCCGCCATGACAAGCGTGTGCTTGCCATTGGTGTGCTCGAAGAAATAGTAGATGCCGTAATGCTCCATCATGCGGTTGCAGAACGCCAGGTCGGTTTCGCGATACTGAACGCAGTAGGGAATCTTATGATAGTCGTGCGTGGTGCGGAATGCGAAATCGGTAAATCCCGCCTTCTTGAACACGTCCGAGATGATCTCCTTGACGTCCTGCTGGAGAAAGATGCGACAGTCGGCCTTGCGGCCGAGCAGCCAGGACCACGGGCGCAGGACGAGGCTGTAGTGGAAAAGATCCTGCGACCTGCCGAGCTGCCGCGCCGACGTCAGGATGCCGTTGTAGTAGCGGATCTTGTCGTCATAGGTCGTCTGCCTGATCGTGCATGATCGGCCGATCGCCTTGTCGAAATCGATGTTCTCCGTTTCGCTGAGCGCGTCGACGTTGATTTCAAACAGTTCACTCAGCGCTTCCGCGGCGGTGAAGCTTGAGAGGACAAGGACGTTGTCGCCGAGAGGCGTGTCCAACTGAGCAGCGCGCGTGTCTTGTTTAAGCTGAGACATCGGCAATAAACCCCCGGGGCATGAAGCGATGCCGATCCGCTGCTGAAGCTGTCCGCGGCAGCCCATTTTGCGGATCTGGCGAGTCGCGCCGGAAACTCTCCGGACGCTTGAGCCATTGTGGCCCGGCTCGCATTTCAGTTGAGTGCGCTACCTCACACAGACAGGATCGATTGAGCTGTGGATGTGACCGGGATAACGGACAACACGGCGGACGTGATCACTCCCCCGCAATAATCGCAGAGCAATCCGGGCGAGATGTATGATGAAGCAGGACGCTCAAGCACTCTTGGACTGCCGCGACAATGAGTCAGGCAGGAGCGAAATGCCCGAGCATTTGCTGGGCTCGAGCCTCAGCTCGCGGCTTCACATGTTCGAAGGATGACTCAGCTGCGTGTGGCGATGATCGCGAGGGCCTCTGCGCCGGAAACGGGACGATCGGACGGCAGCCGCATGAAATCCGCAGGCTCGCCCCTGATCGCCTGTTCGAGCAGTCCGGTGTAGCGGCGACGGGGGATTTCGACCGCGCCAAAGCTCTTCAGGTGTTCGGTGACGTATTGTGTGTCGAGCAGTTCGAAGCCGCCGGCGATGAGCCGCGCCACCAGATGCACGAGCGCCACCTTCGAGGCGTCGCGCTCGCGGTGGAACATGCTTTCGCCGAAAAAGGCGCGGCCGAGGTTCACGCCATATAATCCGCCGACGAGATCGCCGTCTTGCCAGGCCTCGACGCTGTGGCAATGGCCGAGCAGATGCAGCCCGCCATAGAGGTCGCGGATGCGCTTGTTGATCCAGGTGTCCTCGCGGCCCGCGGCGGGCGCCGCGCAGCCTGCGATGACGGCCTTGAAGGCGGTATCGACGGTGACCGTGAAATTGTCAGCACGGACGGTGCGGGCAAGGCGGGAGGAGATGCGAAAACCCTCGAGCGGAATGACGCCGCGCATTTCCGGCTCGACCCAGAACAGGGTCGGATCGTCGGCGCTCTCCGCCATCGGGAAGATGCCGCAGGCATAGGCGCGCAGCAGCACCTCGGGGGTGATTTCGGAGGCATTGGAGTCGCGCGAGGTCATGGTGCGACGATAGCAAAACGGGGCGGGGGCTGCGAAGCCCCTCAAGGCATGACCCGGAAAAGTGTGAAGCGGTTTTCCGAAGAGGCCATGCCTCAGCCAAAAGGCATGACCCGGACCCCTTGACTACATCGCCGCAGCGCTGGCGGCGGCCTTCACGGCTGCCGGCTTGCAGCGCCCGAAGCGGAGCACGATCCGCGTTCCTGCATGGCGCGGATCAGGCTCGACGCTGGCCTCCAGCTTGGCTGCCATGGCAGCAACGATGCGCTGTCCCATGCCCGTCGAGCGCGGGTCGTTCTGCTTGGCGTCGAGGCCGACGCCCTCGTCGGCAATCGACAGCACGAGGTCATCGCCATTTGCGCGCAGGTCGACATGGATCGGTCCGGCGCCGTCCGGATAAGCGTATTTCACCGCGTTCATGACAAGCTCGTTGACGATGATGCCGATCGCGACCGCGCGGTCGGGATCGATCTCGATCGCGTCCGATTTCAAGGTCAGGCGAGACATCCGGTTGCCTTCCGCCGAGCGGCGCAGGTCTTCGAGCAGGGCGTCGAGATACTGGTTGAGCAGCACGCTTTTCAGGTCGTGCGAGGTGTAGAGCCGGCGATGAACCTGGGCGACGGCGGCGACGCGGCCCATCGCGTTGGTGAGGGCGGCCTTGACTTCCTCCTGCGGCGAGGAGTTCGCCTGCAGGTGCAGCAGCGAGGCGATGATCTGCAATGAATTGCCGACGCGATGATTGACCTCGCGCAAAAGAACCTCGCGTTCGGCTGCAAGCGCCGCGAAACGGTCGCGCGAGGCGTGGATCTCGGCTTCCGCCTCCGCGCGCGCACGCTCCAGCTCGGCCTGGCGCAGCGCGCCGGTGACGGCGACCTGCAGCAGCGGAACGAAGTCGCCCTGCACATCCTTGACCAGATAGTCGGCCGCGCCCGCCTTCAGCGCAGTCACGGCGATCTTGGAATCCTGCGACGCCGTGACGAACACCACGGGCGGTGCGTCCGGGATGGCCCTGATCTGTTCCAGCGTCTCCAGCCCGTCGAGGCCCGGCATGGATTGGTCGAGCGCCACCGCGTCGATGCCGCCTTGCTGCAAGCGCTTGAGCCCGTCCGCGCCGCTCAACGCGCGAACGACCTTGAAGCCGAGCCGCGTCAGGCCGCGCTCGACCAGCCGGCCCAGCACTTCGTCGTCGTCAATGTAAAGCAGCGTCCGTGGGGTCGAGGTCATGGGATGGCGGGCGGTACCTGGATGACGGAGAAGAATAGCCCCAATTGGCGGATGGCGTTGGCGAAACTTTCGTAATTCACGGGCTTTGTGATGTACACATTGCAGCCGAGTTCGTAACACCGCTTGATCTCCTCGGAGTCATCGGTGGTGGTCAGCACGACGACCGGCGCGGCTTTCAGAGCCTTGCTGTCCTTGATCCGCCGCAGGATCTCGATGCCGCTCATGTCGGGCAGATTGAGATCGAGCAGGATCAACAGCGCGCGTCCCTTGTGGGCCAGTCCCGTCCCGTCGCTGCCAAACATGTATTTGACGGCGTCTGTACCGTTGGTGAACGGCACGATCTCATTGTGGACGCCGGAACGGCGGATGTTCCGCTCGATCAGGCGTGCATGGCCTTCGTCGTCTTCGATCATGATGATGGTAACGGGCGTCGTTGGGCTCATGAGTCCTCGTTCCGGGTGGCGGCTGACCAGGCGATGGGCAGGGTGACGGTAAAGGTCGTGCCGTGATTGAGTTCCGATGCGACCGACATTGTTCCGCCGAGCCTGCGGACCAGCGCCCGGACATGGGCGAGTCCGATGCCCTGTCCGGGCTTGTCCTGGGTGCCCGCACGGCGGAACAGGTCGAAAATGCGCTGGTGGTCCTTGGGATCGATGCCGCGTCCGTTGTCGGAAATCTCGAACACGGCAAAGCCCAGTTTGGTGCGCGCGCGAACGGCGATCTCGCCGGGAACTCCCGGCCTGAGATATTTGACGGCGTTGTCGATCAGGTTGGAGAAGATCTGTTCCATCGCCAGGCGATCGCTGACGATGGCAGGCAGCGGCGCGATGCGGATGTCCGCATTGGCCTCATCGGCCTGGTGCGCCAGCGTCTGGACCACGCCTTCGATCAGTTCGTTGGTATCGATCCGGACCGGCTCGAACCGCCGCCGGCCTTCGCGCGTGAGATTGAGGATGGCGGAGATCAGGCGGTCCATCTTGGCGATCGACGACTTGATGAAGCCGAGCGCCTCGGAAAAATCGTCGGATAGCTGCCGGTCCTTGTCGTCGAGCTCGGCCTCGATCTCGGGCGCAAGAGCAGGCACGGTCTCCGGCGCGACCTTCGCCAACGCGGCGATCCGCCGGAAGATATCGCCGCGCAATTCCTCCAACTCGCTGGTGAAGCCCATGATGTTCACCAGCGGCGAGCGCAAATCGTGGCTGACGATATAGGCGAAACGCTGGATTTCGTCGTTGGCTTCGCGCAGATCGGCTGTGCGCTCGTCCACGGTTGCTTCGAGATTGACATTGTTGTCGCGAAGCCGCGCTTCCGCCTGGTCGCGCGCCTCGCTTTCGCGCCGCACCAGGAAGATCGAGATGCCGGCGAGCACCAGAACCAGGGCCGAACCGGCAATCGTCACCGTTGAGGCGAGCTTCTGGCTGCGATCGGCGTTTTGCGTTCTGAGCGCCAGCAATTGCTGTTCCTCGGCGCGCATTGTCTCGCCGATGCTTTGGATGGTCGTAGAAGTATTTCCGGCCGCGGCCTCGCGCACCAGCGCGGCAGCATTGTCGGGCTCGCCCTGCTTGAGGAAGTCCATCTCCTGCGTAAACTGGCCGAGCCGGGTCTCGATCGACGCGCGCAGCTTCTGGATATTCTCGACTTGTGCGGGGTTGTCGCGCGTCAGGCTGGCGAGATCCTCAAGCTCGGGAATGATCTTCGCAACGGCATCCTCGTGATCTGCGAGAAACTCCGGCCCCTTCGTCAGGAGATAGCCGCGGGCGCCGCTTTCGGCGCGCCGGATCTCGAGCAACAGCGCGTTGAGTCTGGTTTTCCACCTGGATGGTATGCACCACCCAGGAACTGTCTTCCCTAGCCTTGTTGACGAACAGGACACACGCCACGCTAACGGCGACCAGCACCAGAAATCCCGCTGAAAGCAGCAGGATTTGGCCCATCGCACGCCGTGACCTCGCGTCAGGCTCCGCGGAAAACATGCGGTTTGAAGTTATTGTACTCCCCCCGGCGGAGAACTTTGAAAACGTCAGCGGAAACGCCCGACGGGCGAATTGGTTCCCTCAAGGGTTCCGGAGGCGGAGATAGAGAGAGGGCCGTCAGTTGCCCTGTTGCTGGCCGGCCAGATACTGCTCGAGCCAGTGGATGTGGTAGTCGCCGTCGATAATGGCGGGCTCCCGCACCAGCGCCCGGAACAGCGGCAGCGTGGTTTCGATGCCGTCAACCACCATCTCGTCCAGCGCCCGGCGCAGCCGCATCAGGCATTCGCCGCGGGTCTTGCCGTGGACGATCAGCTTGCCGACGAGCGAATCGTAAAAGGGCGGGATGACATAGCCCTGGTACACGGCGGAATCGATCCGCACGCCGAGACCGCCCGGCGGGTGGTATTGCTGGATCTTTCCGGGCGAGGGCCGGAAGGTCTGCGGATTTTCCGCGTTCACCCGGCACTCGATCGAGTGGCCGATGATCTGCACCTCATCCTGGGTCATCGGCAGGTCGCCGCCGGCCGCAATGCGGATCTGTTCCAGCACGAGGTCGATGTCGGTGATCATCTCGGTGACGGGATGCTCGACCTGGATGCGGGTGTTCATCTCGATGAAATAGAACTCGCCGTCCTCGTAGAGGAACTCGACCGTGCCGACGCCGAGATATTTCATCTGCTGCATCGCTTTCGCCACGGTCATCCCGATCCTCTCGCGTTGCGCGGCTGACAGCGCGGGCGAGGGGCCTTCTTCCCAGACCTTCTGGTGCCGCCGCTGCAGCGAGCAGTCACGCTCGCCGAGATGGATCGCGCCGCCGCGGCCGTCGCCGAGGACCTGGATTTCGATGTGGCGCGGCCTGGTCAGATATTTCTCAAGATAGACCGAGGCGTCGCCGAAGGCCGATTTCGCCTCGTTGGCGGCGGTAGTGAGCGCAAGCGCGAGATCGGCCTCGGTCTGCGCGACCTTCATGCCGCGCCCGCCGCCGCCGGCGGCAGCCTTGACCAGCACCGGAAAGCCGATCTGCTTTGCGATTGCGAGCCCGTCTTCGCCGGCGCCGACTGCACCGTCGGATCCGGGCACCACGGGAATCCCGAGCTTCTTCGCGGTCTTCTTGGCCTCGATCTTGTCGCCCATCAGGCGGATGTGCTCGGCCTTGGGACCGATGAATTGCAGATTGTGCTCGGCGAGGATTTCGGCAAAGCGGGCGTTCTCCGAGAGAAAGCCGTAGCCGGGATGCACGGCCTCGGCGCCGGTGATCTCGCAGGCCGCAAGCAGCGCGGGCACATTGAGATAGCTGTCCTTCGACGGCGGCGGACCGATGCAAACGCTCTCGTCGGCCAGCCGCACATGCATCGCGTCGGCATCGGCGGTCGAATGCACCGCCACGGTCGAGATGCCCAATTCCTTGCAGGCTCGCAGGATGCGAAGTGCGATCTCGCCGCGATTGGCTATGAGAATTTTGTCGAACATGGTGTCTCAAGCGGCGAATGGCGAATGGGGAGTAGCGAATAGGGAAGCGGACCATTCGCCATTCGCTGCTCACTATTCGCCCCTTACTCAATAATCACCAGCGGCTCGCCGAACTCGACCGGCTGGCCGTCCTCGACGAGAATCTGCGTCACCGTGCCGGCACGCGGCGACGGAATCTGGTTCATTGTCTTCATCGCCTCGATGATCAGCAGCGTCTGTCCGGCCGACACCTTCGCGCCGACCTCGATGAACGGCTTGGCTCCGGGTTCCGGCGCCCAATAGGCGGTGCCGACCATCGGCGAGGGCACGACGCCCGGATGCTTGGAGAAGTCGGCGACGGCTCCGGCGGTGGCCGTCGCAACCGCGACCGGCATGGCAGCCGCGACCGGCAGGCCCACCGGAACCCCGGCCGCGATCGAGATATTGCGCGCAACGCGCACGCGCAGGCCCGCGCGCTCGATCTCGATTTCAGTGAGGCTCGTCTCGTCGAGCAGCAGCGCAAGTTCGCGGATCAGCGCGCTGTCGTCGTTGAAGGTTTTCGCGGTGGTCTTTCCCTCAGGCTGGCGCGCCATGATCTTGATCCGAAACTCTTGATGGGTTGATGGCGGAGGCGTCAGGCTTTTGGCTTGACGCCGATTTTGGCGGCAAGGCCGTTGATCGCCAGCCGGTAACCGTCGATGCCGAAGCCGCACAGCGAGGCGAACGCGGCCATGGCGGTGAAGGAGTGATGCCGAAAGCTCTCCCGGGCGTGGATGTTGGAGATGTGCACCTCCACGGTCGGGATTTGCACGGCCTTCAGCGCATCATGCAGCGCAATCGAGGTGTGCGAATAGCCGCCGGCATTGATGATGATGCCGACTGCCTTTTTCGCATGGGCCTCGTGGATGAAATCGACCAGCTCACCCTCGCGGTTGGACTGGCGGCAATCGGCCTTGAGGCCGAAGGTCGCGGCGGTCTCGACACACAGCTTCTCAACATCGCTGAGAGCGGCATGTCCGTAGGTGGCGGGCTCCCGCACTCCCAACATGTTGAGGTTGGGGCCGTTGAGAACATAGATCGTCTGGTCGGGGCTTTTGGCCATCCCAATTCCGGCAGTGAGGCTGATGGGCCGCGGTTATAGGTAACATCAGCTTCAAGTGGAAGCCTTTAGGCCCCGCGCCGGGCCGCCAAATGCTTCATGCACCTGACGAAAAACCGCGTGGAACCTGCGGAAATCGCTGATTAACCAATCATAACGATCCCGGGCTGAACAGGTCCGGCTCGCCGTTGTCCCAAGAAAAGGGCGAGATAAGGAGTTCGGAGCGGGGCCGGGAGCAGCCAGAAAAAGGGGCGGGCCTTTCGGCCCGCCCCGGGATTTGATCCTCTTGCCTTTACGGCACGGGATTTTAGACGTCGAGAACGGCTACGATCTCGTAGGTCGCCGGGTCGATCACAACGATCTGCTCGTGGACCAGGATGTACTCGTAACCGCGCCACTCCGGATAGATGCTCACGACTTCGGTCGGAAGGCGGTGGAACGAGACGCCTTCGCGCGGCACGCGGGTGCCGACCGAGAGCGAGAAGTTCACGTTGTTGACCGACGCAACATGCTCGTTGCGGATCACCGTCGTGATCTTCGTCCGCTGCTCCGTGGAAAGCTTCGCGTTGGCGCCGGCCTGACCTGTGGTCTGCGTGCGTTCGGTCGTGCTCTTGCCTTCCGCGTTCATGTTGTTGCGGGTGCCCTCGCGGCCCTCCGCCTTCATGTTGTTGTCGCGGTCACGATCACGGCCTTCGGCCTTCATGCTGTTATCGCGGTCGCGGCCCTCGGCCTTCATGTTCTCACGGCCTTCAGCCTTGCTGCCGGACTTCGTGCTCTCTTCAGCGCTCTTGTTGGCGTTTGTACCCTTGGCGTGATCGCGATCCTCGGCGCGCTGGCTGGTGCTGCCGCCCTTGACGTTGTCTTCCGCGCGCTCGTTCTTCATTGCGCCCGGCGACTTCTGCTCGGTCTGGCTGGATTTCATCCCGCCCTTGGTATCTGCCGGCCCCTTGGTCTCTGCCGAACCCTTCGTTTCAGCCGAACCTTTGGTTTCGGCCGAGTTCTTCGCCGCGCCGCCCGTCTCACCCTGTGTCGAGTGCTGCTGCATCGTGGCACCGCCGGACGCACCGCCCGAGGCTCCACCCGATTCCTTGTTCATGCCTTGCGCGCTGGCAAGGCCGGTGCCGGCAACAAGCGCGAGCGCGGCGACCGAAACCATGAAACGATTAGTCATACGAAATTCTCCTCCGTGTTGGCATTGCCCGCCCGACAACGAAGGGACCCATCAGATGTTCCCTGCGGAACCGGGTTCCGTCGAGGTTGTTTGCGCAATGTCCAGAATCGGTTAGCCGAGGAAGCTTGAGTTGGGCAAAACAGCCTGAGCCAACGAAAAAAGGCCGGCGCTGGCGCCGGCCTTTGCAATCGGGATGGGAATGCCTTCAGCAGGTCGCCTTGCCGCAGCGTGCGATGCCGATCTTCTCTTTCAGGCTGTCGAGGCCGACGGCGCCGACCACGATCTGCTTGCCGATCACATAGCTCGGCGTGCCGTTCAACCCCATGTCCTCGGCGAGCTTGAAGTTCTCCTCGATCGTTGCCTTGACCTCGGGGCTGGAGAGATCTTTCTCGATCTTTGCCGTGTCGAGGCCAGCGTCCTTGGCCGCGGCCATCGCGCGGGCCTTGTCGGCCGGACCGCGGCCGCCGAGCAGCTTCTGATGGAAGTCGAGATATTTCTGGCCGCTGGGATCCTGCATGCGCACGGCAACGGCGACCTTGGCGGCATCGACCGAACCTTCGCTCAGCACCGGAAACTCCTTCAGCACCACCTTGAGCTTGCGATCGTTCTTCATGAGATCGAGCATGTCGGCCATCGCGCGCTTGCAGTAGCCGCAATTGTAGTCGAAGAACTCGACGAAGGTGACGTCACCGTCCTTGTTGCCCAGCATCACGCCGCGCGGCGAGTTGAAGATCGTGCTCGCATTCTTGGTGACGGCTTCCTCATGCTTCTGCGTTTCCGCCGCGGCCTGACGCTTGGAGAGCTCGGCCATCGCCTCTTCCAGCACTTCGGGATGCGAGATGAGGTAATTCTTGACGATCGTTTCGATGTCGCCGCGCTGAGTGTCGGTGAAGCTCTGCGCTGATGCGAGCGTCGGCGCGCCAACGGCAGCGAGCGCGATCAGGGCAGGGGCGAGCAGACGGAAAAAGCGCATATTGTTATCCTCTGGTGAGGCCTCGGGTTCGGCAGAACGATGAAGGCCTTAACTTCTCATGACATTAACACGGTAGCGGGTCAGTTATTCGCGCCCGGCAGCGGTTTCGCGGACACGATATCGTCGGCCTTGACCCATCCAGGGGTTCCGACGGCGAAGCGCGTCTTGGCGCGCGAGGCGAGCTCGCGTGCAGTCTTGTTGTCGCCGCGGAGATAGGCGGCCTGGGCGGAGGCGAGATCGGCTTCTGCGTAATCTCCCTTCCGGCCGTAGGCCATCGCGAGCTGACTGTATCCAAGCGGGGCCTCGGTTTCGCGCGCGACAGCGGCGCGAAGGATGGCGATCGCTTCGTCGGTGTAGGCCTTATTATCGGTAGCGACCAGCGCCTGCCCAAGTAACATCTCGATGAGCGGCCCGTTATTGGAGAGCTGCAGCGCCTTGTGCAGCGGCGCAATCGCCTCCTTGGGCCTGCCGCCCTCGAGCAGGGCCTGACCCCGAAGCTCGTAGAAATACGGGTTGTTGGGCTGCACCTGAATCAGCCCGTCGATCTGCGCCAGCGCGTTGTTGAGGTCGCCATGCAGATAGGTGGTGATCGCGCGCGCATAGCGCGCCGGAAGGCTGGTGTTGGACAGGGGATAGCGGCGGTAGACGGTATCCTGCCGCTCCATGAAGGCCGAGATCTTGGCCCGCACCATATCGTGCCGCGCTTGCAGCGCCGGATCATCCTTCTTGTCCCAATAAGGGCTGGTATGGGCGAACTCCTCAAGTGCGGCAACGCGTTCCGCGGGCATCGGGTGCGACAGCAGATAGGGATCGGCGCCGCGGGCGGCAAACAGGCTCTCGTCGGTGAAGCGTTTGAAGGTCTCGTACATGCCCTTGGGCGATTGGCCGGACGCGGTCAGGAACTTCACGCCCGCGCGGTCGGCGCTCTCTTCCTGCTGGCGCTGATAGGAGAGCAGCGAGCGGCGGATCATTTCACCTGGGCCCGACAGGGCCGCGGCGCCGGCATCGCCGAGACCCACGGAATTTTTGGAGGCGCCGGCCACGATGGCGCCGGCACCGAGCAGCATGGCGATGATCATCTGGGTCTGGGCCTGCGCCAGGCGCTCGCGGAGCTTGGCGAGATGTCCGCCCGCCAGATGTCCGGTTTCGTGCGCGAGCACGCCGATCAGCTGGTTAGGCGTGTCCGATTTCAGGATCGCGCCGTAATTGACGAAAATCCGGCGGCCGTCGGCAACGAAGGCGTTGAAACTGCCATCGTTGACGATGACCACCTGGATGTTCTGCTTCTCGAGGCCGGCGACGCGCAGGATCGGCCTGGTATATTCGCGAAGCAGCTGCTCGGTCTCGGTGTCGCGCAGCGTGCGCGGACCCTGATTCTCCTCGGCGCGCACCGGCGCAACCGGCACCGCCGGACCGATGGCGATCACGGCTGCGACCAGGGCAGCGGTCAGGCGGGACGTTTTCCTGCGGAGCGTGAGGTCAAGCAGCATGGGCGTTCTTTGGCGATTGGCCGTCTTTCGCGATTGGCGGTCTTTAGCTTGGCGGTCTTTAGCTTGGACTTGGCGCGGATACGGGCTATGCCCTAACAAGCTGCGGAATGCGGCTAGTCTGGGGCACCGGCAGGAACCCCGCCAGAGCCGCGATTTGGTGCGTGAAATAGCAGATATCGATGGGTGAAGCGACACTGAGAGAGCGCGTGGCGGACCTGCTTTCGGCCTCTGCCCGGAGCGACGTTCCGCCTTTCATGGTGATGGACGTAATGAGCGCGGCCGAGCGAATCGAGGCGGCCGGCGGCCACGTCATTCACATGGAGGTCGGCCAGCCCTCGGCATCAGCGCCGAAGACGGCGATCGCGGCTGCCCGCAAGGCGCTCGAACGCGGCCGGATCGACTACACGTCCGCGCTCGGGATTGCTTCGCTGCGCGAGCGCATCGCGCGGCACTACCGCGATCTCTATCGATGCAATGTCGATCCAGCGCGGATCGTGATCACGACGGGCTCTTCCGGCGCGTTCATCCTGGCTTTTCTCGCGATGTTCGAGCCGGGCGACCGTGTCGCGGTCACCGTGCCCGGCTATCCGCCCTATCGTCACATCCTGACCGCGCTCGGCTGCGAGCCGGTGCTGATCGAGACCGGGGGCGACACCCGTCATGCACTGACGGGAGAGGCATTGCTGGCAGCCCATCGCAAGACCCCGCTCAAGGGCGTGTTGGTCGGCAGCCCTGCCAATCCGACCGGCACGATGATGTCGCGGGAGGCGCTGACCGCGCTGATTGCCGCCGCGGAAGGCGCGGGCATTCGCTTCATTTCCGACGAGATCTATCACGGGCTCGAGTACGCGTTTCCGGCGGTGACGGCGGCGGAGCTTTCGCCCCGCTCACTCGTGATCAATTCCTTCTCGAAATATTTCTGCATGACCGGCTGGCGCGTCGGCTGGATGGTGGTGCCGGAGCCATTGGTGCGCCCGATCGAACGGTTGCAGCAAAATCTCGCGATCTCGGTGCCGACGCTGTCGCAGATTGCCGCCGAGGCTGCGTTCGACGGCACGGAGGAGATGGAAGCGATCAAGCGCGGCTATGTCGAGAACCGGCGCATCCTGATCGAGGAGCTGCCGAAGGCCGGGCTCAGCGAATTCCTGCCCGCCGACGGCGCCTTTTATCTTTACGCCGACGTATCGAAGTTCACCAAGGACAGCTTCGACTTTGCGAAACGGATGCTGGAGCAGGCGAACGTCGCAGCAACGCCCGGCGTCGACTTCGATCCCTTCCATGGCAGAAACTTTGTCCGCTTCTCCTACGCACGCTCGGCCGACGAGATGCGCGAAGCGGTGAGCCGCATCGCGCGCTGGCTGGCGTAGCCGTTCTTTCGCGACGCTAAAACAAAACCGCCCGGGCAAGACCCGGGCGGTTTTCATTTGGTCAATTGGATCGGTTACTCACCGCCACCAAAGCGGCGGGACCACCAGCCTGCCTTGCGGGCGGCGGGCTCGGCCGAGCTTTCCGGCGCTGCAACGGGTTCGACCCGTTGCGCGGGTGACGGCGTGTGGGGTGCGACCATGGCCGGGGTTTCCGCGGCCGGTGCGCTCGTGCTGCCAAAGCTGACCTTCTCGCGCACGGTGGAACGGCGCGGCGCCGGCTTGTCATCATCCTCGACAGCCGGTTCGGACGCAGATGCAGTTGCGGGCTCCGCGATTGCGGGCTCGGGCTGATGCATCGCCTGCGCTTCATGGGCAACGGGCTCGTCGTGGACAACCGGCTCGGGCTGCACGTGAGGCGCGCGGTCCTGCGCATGTCCGCCGTCGAAATCGGCCACGGCATCCGCGGCTTCCAGGGCGGGCGGGGGCGCCAGTTCGTCGGAAATCGATCCGGCGAGACCATCTTCGCGGTCGTTACCGCCGCGACGCCGCCGGCCACCACGACGTCCGCGCCTGCGCGGCCGCCGTTCGCCATTGCCCTGGCCGTCACCGCGGGCAAATCCCGGCTGCTCCTCGGATTCGTCTTCCTCGGACTCGGCCTCTTCGCCACCTGTCTCCGGCGTCTGGGCCGCTTCGCCGAAAATCGTCTCACCATCCTCGCGCGGCGGGGCCGCCTCGCGTCCCTCGCCACCGCGGCCACGCCTGCGGCGGCGGCGCTTGCGGCGCTGACCCTGGCCGTCTTGCTCGTCGCCGTCTTCGCGGGCGGATGCGTCTTCGGCAAGACCCTCCGTCTCCTCGGTCTCGACTTCGGACTCGAATTCCGCGTCGAACGCCTCATCCTCCTCCAGCGGCTCCTCGGCCTGGACGGGCGCGGCAGCGGCCTGCGCGGCAAGCAGCGCCTTGGCCGCCTCCAGCGTGTGGACCTGCTCGCCGCGATCGATGATGTAGGACTGCAGTCCGCTCACGTTGGGATCGGACACGATCGAGAGCGTCACCTTGAATGAGTTCTCAAGGTCGCGCAGGTGGCCGCGCTTGTGGTTCAGCACATAGAGCGCGACATCATTGCGGGTGCGCACCACCAGATTGTGGGTTGCGCCCTTCATCAGGATTTCCTCGATGCCGCGCAGGAGCTGCAGCGCGACCGAGGAGACCGAGCGCACATGGCCGGTGCCGCCGCATTGCGGGCAGGGCTCGGTCGAGCTTTCCAGCACGCTGGCGCGGATGCGCTGGCGCGACATTTCCAGCAGGCCGAAATGCGAGATACGGCCGACCTGGATGCGGGCACGATCCTGCCGCAGGCAATCGGAGAGCTTGCGTTCGACCGAGCGGTTGTTGCGCTTCTCGTCCATGTCGATGAAATCGATGACGATCAGGCCGGCCAGATCGCGAAGCCGAAGCTGGCGCGCGACCTCCTCGGCGGCTTCCATATTGGTCTTGAGCGCGGTGTCCTCGATATGGTGCTCGCGCGTGGCGCGGCCCGAGTTGACGTCGATCGAAACCAGCGCCTCGGTCTGGTTGATGACGATATAGCCGCCCGAGCGCAGCTGCACGGTGGGCGAGAACATCGCGTCGAGCTGGCTCTCGACGCCCATGCGCGAGAACAGCGGCTGGCCGTCGCGATACTGCTTTACCGCCCGCACATTGGCCGGCATCAGCATCTTCATGAAATCGCGCGCTTCGTGGTAGCCGGCTTCGCCGGCAACCATGATGTCGTCGATCTCCTTGTTGTAGAGGTCGCGCAACGAGCGCTTGATCAGCGAGCCTTCCTCATAGACCAGCGTCGGGGCCTGCGACTTCAGCGTGGTGTCGCGCACTGTCTCCCACATGCGGATCAGATATTCGAAGTCGCGCTTGATCTCGGGCTTGGTGCGGGAGGCGCCGGCGGTGCGCAGGATGATGCCCATGCCTTCCGGCACGTCGAGATCCTGGACGACTTCCTTCAGCCGCGAGCGGTCCTGCGCGCTGGTGATCTTGCGGCTGATGCCGCCGCCGCGGGCGGTGTTGGGCATCAGGACGGCGTAACGGCCGGCCAGCGAGAGGTAGGTCGTCAGCGCCGCGCCCTTGTTGCCGCGCTCTTCCTTCACGACCTGCACCAGCATCACCTGGCGGCGCTTGATGACTTCCTGGATCTTGTACTGGCGGCGCGGGCGGAACGGCCGCTCCGGCACTTCCTCGAGCACATCGTCGCCGCCGACGGACTCGACGAGTTCCTCCTCGCCGTCTTCCTCGCCGTCGTCTTCCTCATGAGGCTCGTCACCCTGCGGCGCGAGCGAATGTTCGGCATGTTCTTCGCCATGCTCTCCGAGCGGCGGGCTCGGCCGCTCGTCATCGGCGTGTTCAGCCGCGTCGTCGGCATGGGCGACGTTCTCCTGCGCCTGCTCCTCATGCGCGCGCTCGTCATGGGCGGCGTCATCGTGCAGCGCGGCCTGCTCTTCGGTCTGCGCGGCCACGGATGCCTCGACGACGGCCGCTACCAGCGTTTCGGCGTGCAGCGGCTGGGGGACTTCGTGATCATCATGCGCATGGTCGTGCGCATCCTGTTCGTGCGCGTCATGTCCATGTTCGTGGTCTTGGTCGTGTGCATCATGACGCTCACCGGCCTCATGTGCGTGATGCAGGGCTTCGACCTGAGGTGAGCCGTCATGCGGATGCTCATGGTCCGAGAAAGATGCGGTCTCGGGCGCCTCAGCGTGCTCGACGATCTCGCTCTGGACGCGATCGCCGCTGCCGCGGCGGCGTGAACTGCGATGGCGGGACCGGCGGCGGCTGTGGCGATTCTCGTTTTCTTCCTCGGCCTCGCGGTGCGCGCGCTCGTCCGCCTCGATCAGGGCCTGACGGTCGGCGACCGGGATCTGATAATAATCGGGATGGATTTCGCTGAAGGCGAGGAAGCCGTGGCGGTTGCCGCCATATTCGACGAAGGCCGCCTGCAGCGAAGGCTCTACCCGCGTGACCTTGGCGAGGTAGATATTGCCGCGCAGCTGCTTGCGCTGGGCGGTTTCAAAATCAAATTCTTCGACGCGGTTGCCGCGGACCACGACGACCCGGGTCTCTTCCGGGTGGGTGGCATCGATCAACATCTTGTTGGGCATTTTGGAACTCTTGGCGGCGGCGGGCGCGTGTGGCCGTGAGCGCGGGCAGCGCTGTCGGGTGACGCGACGGTCCACCTGATTCGGGGGTGAGGGGAAGGCCAAAACGCAACAGCGTGCGCCGCTCCGAACCAAAACCTTGCGGACGAGACCGCCGGACGGAGCTGTCGCTCCGCTGCAGGGCGGGTTGTCCGTGGGATTTGGTCGGCATCACAGTCTGGCGCATCAAGCGTCGGCCCGTCTGGAACATGGTGGCGGCGGAAAACGCCGCCTTATCTCTCGTTGCTGAAAGCCAAGCGTTGAAGGGCAGGTGGTGTTGGCGCCCTGAGCGCTCGCCTGAAATCACCTGCGGACCCCCGGCGGGGTCCGATCGGGGTGCATCGCTTCAAAAACCGCCCCCAAAATCGACGGGGACTGAACGCCACTCGGGCTTGAACCGGACCCTTCTCGCGGGCCGCGCGGGTCGCGCTGGCGATTGAGGGAGGGCAGGAAACGCTGGAATCTCCAAATCCGAGGTTCCACCGCTGCACCGGGAGGCTGAATGCGACGCAACCGAAAGAATTAGCTATCAGCACCCCGTACATACGAGGATTGGGGGCCCCGTGCAAGGCGTCGCCAGCCGGCAACACTGCTGGCCAATCCCCCGCTGCCCATTTAGAGACACGTTAACCCTGTAGTCCGCTTGGGGTAAAAGGGGCCGCCCGGAGGCGTGGGATTCGGTGGGGAACCGCGCAAAGCATTGGATTTCGCTGACTTGCGCGGCTTTGTGCGGCGCAGCATTGCTATGGCCTGGTGCCACCCCGGCCGCTGCCGCCGAGGAGCAGCCACAGGCTAGAACCTATCCAATCGCATCGGATGCTCGCCTTGCGGGTGATGCCAGGCAAACGCGTTTTGTGCTGGATCTCGACCAGACCGTCGCCTTTCGCGCCTTTACACTTGCCGATCCCTACCGGCTGGTGGTGGACATCCCCCAGGTCAGCTTCCGTCTGCCGGCCGGGACCGGCACCAACGGGCGCGGCTTGGTCAAGGCGTTCCGCTATGGGCTGGTCATGCCGGGCGGATCACGAATCGTGTTCGATCTGACGGGGCCTGTGAAAATCACCAATTCCACCATGCTTGCGTCGGCAAATGACCAGCCGTCGCGGCTCGTGCTGGAGCTGGAGGAAACCGATGCCGCGAGTTTCAAACAGGCGTTGGCCGCCGAAGCTCCACCGACGCTGAAACCTTCCGTCCCGGCCGAGGGCGGCATCACCCCGCCGCAAGTCGCGCCCGCGGCCGGCGGGCCGAAACCCGCCACGCCGCCGGATCCGCGGCCGGTGGTCGTCATCGATCCCGGACATGGCGGTGTCGACAACGGTACCCGCGCCGGCGAGGAGACCGAGAAGAACCTGGTGCTTGCTTTCGGTCTCGCGCTGCGCGATCAAATTGAAAAGAAAGGGAAATATCGGGTGGTGATGACGCGTGCCGACGATACCTTCATCGCGCTCGACGAGCGCGTGAAGATCGCCCACACGCAGGGGGCGGCGCTCTTCGTCTCGATCCATGCCGACTATCTGCCGCGGGGCGAGGGCGAGGCCCAGGGCGCGACGATCTATACCGTCTCCGACAAGGCTACCGACGCCGAAGCCGAGCGGCTGGCGGAATCGGAAAACCGGGCGGACGTCATCGGCGGCGTCAACCTGACACAGGAGCCGACCGAGGTCGCCGATATCCTGATCGACCTTGCCCAGCGCGAAACCCGCACCTTTTCAAACCGCTTTGCCCGCTTGTTGATGGGCGAGATGAAGACCGCCACGCGACTGCACAAGCATCCCCTGAAATCGGCCGGGTTCCGGGTGCTGAAGGCGCCGGATGTCCCGTCCGTTCTGGTCGAGCTCGGTTATGTCTCCAACAAAAGCGACCTGGAACATCTGACATCCGACAGCTGGCGCGCGAAGACGGTTGGCGCGATGGCGCAGGCAATCGATGTATTTCTGGCAAAACGGCTGGCAACGGCGGGACCGGCGCGCTGAACATGACAGGGTGGGCGACAAGCCCTAGTTTGGCCACAGCGGCGGCCTTATAGAAATCAGTGCAAGCCGCCCGGAATCGCTGAAAATTTCCGCGCGGCAAAGCTATGATGCGCGGAACATTTGGTGCGTAACCGGCTGAGCGCCGCGTTGGCGTACTGGCCGACTTTGGAATGAACGGAACGGCGGATCGACAATGCGCTTTGTGGTGCGGTTTTTCGGATTCCTGTTCGCGGCCGGGACCGTGGTGTTTCTGGTCGGCGTTGCCGGCGTTGCCGGCGCGATCTGGCACTTCTCGAAGGATCTGCCCGATTACTCCCAGCTGCAGGACTACGAGCCGCCGGTCATGACACGCGTCCACGCGGTCGACGGCTCGCTGCTCGGTGAGTATGCGAGGGAGCGGCGCCTTTATCTGCCGATCCAGGCGGTTCCGAAACTCGTCATCAACGCGTTCCTCGCGGCTGAAGACAAGAATTTCTACGAGCACGGCGGCATCGACTATTCCGGCATGGCGCGCGCCGCCGTCGTCTATGCGCAGAATTACGGCTCCGGCCGCCGGCCGCAGGGCGCCTCGACGATCACCCAGCAGGTCGCCAAGAACTTCTTCCTCACCAACGAAGTGTCCTTCAGCCGCAAGATCAAGGAAGCCTTGCTGGCGATGCGCCTCGAGCGCACTTATTCCAAGGACAAGATCCTCGAGCTTTATCTGAACGAAATCTACCTGGGGCTTGGCGCCTACGGCATCGCCGCCGCCTCGCTGGTCTATTTCGACAAATCCGTGAACGAACTCACGATCGCCGAGGCGTCCTTCCTGGCGGCGCTGCCGAAGGCGCCCGGTACCCTGCATCCCGTGCGCAACCATGATCGCGCCGTCGAGCGCCGCAACTACGTCATCGACCGCTTGCAGGAGAACGGCTGGATCAAGTCCTCCGACGCTGAGAAGGCGCACAAGGAGCCACTGGCGGTCGTCGGCCGGTCCAACAGCGCCCACACCTTCGCGGGCGAGTATTTCGCCGAAGAAGTTCGCCGCGATATCTTCGAACGTTATGGCGAGAAGAAGCTCTATGAAGGCGGCCTCTCTGTGCGCACCACGCTCGATCCGAAAATTCAGGTGATGGCGCGCAAGGCCATGGTGGCCGGCCTCGTGAAATATGACGAGGAGCAGGGTTATCGCGGCGCGATCCAGAAGCTGGATATTTCCGGTGATTGGGGCATCAAGCTCGCCGACGTCAAGTCGCTGTCGGATATCTCGCCGTGGCGCATGGCGGTGGTGCTGGAGATCAGCGATCAATCCGCGCGGATCGGCTTCCAGCCCGGACGCGATCTCGGCGGTGCCGTCAGCAAGCAGCGCGAGACTGGCCTCGTTTCCCTTGACGGCGTGAAATGGGCGAAGCCGACCTCGGGAGCCGCGAAAGGCAGGACGCCGACCGCGGTCTCGCAGATTCTACAGCCCGGCGACGTCATCTACGTCGATCCCTTGTTCAGGGAAGGCAATCCGGTTGAGGGCCAGTATCGTCTCGAACAGATTCCGGAAGTCTCCGGCGCGATGGTGGTGATGGATCCCTGGACCGGCCGCGTGCTGGCGATGGTCGGCGGCTTCTCCTTTGACCAGAGCCAGTTCAATCGGGCGACGCAGGCCTACCGGCAACCGGGCTCGTCGTTCAAGCCGATCGTCTATTCGACCGCTCTCGATAACGGCTATACGCCCTCGACGGTGGTGGTCGACGCGCCGATCGAGATCGACCAGGGCCAGGGCGCCGGCGTGTGGCGGCCCGAGAACTTCTCGTCCGGCAAATTTCAAGGCCCAACCACACTGCGCAACGCGCTGCGGCTGTCGCTGAACACAGTGACGGTGCGTCTGGCGCAGGACATCGGCATGCCGCTGATCTCGGAATATGCGCGGCGCTTCGGTGTCTATGACGAACTGCCGAACTATCTGTCCTACGCGCTTGGCGCGGGCGAAACCACGGCGATGCGAATGGTCACCGCCTATTCGATGCTCGCCAATGGCGGCCGTCGCGTGAAGCCGACGCTGATCGACCGTATCCAGGACCGTTACGGCCATACCATCTTCAAGCACGACGCCCGCGAATGCCGCGGTTGCGATGCGCCGGGCGGCTGGAAGAACCAGCAGGAGCCGCAACTCGTCGACCGCCGCGAACAGGTACTGGACGCGATGACCGCCTATCAGATCACCTCGATGATGGAGGGCGTCGTTCAAGCCGGTACCGCGACCGTGGTGAAGGAAGTCGGCAAGCCGATCGCCGGCAAGACCGGTACCACCAACGAAGCCAAGGACGCCTGGTTCGTCGGCTTCTCGCCCGACATCGCGGTCGGCATCTATATGGGCTATGACAAGCCACGCGCGCTCGGCCGCGGCAACGCGGCGACCGGCGGCCATCTGGCAGCGCCGATCGCGCGCGACTTCCTCAAGCTGGCGCTCGCCGACAAGCCCGCCGTTCCCTTCAAGGTGCCGGCCGGAATCAAGCTGATCCGCGTCGTCTCCAAGACCGGCATGCGCGCCGGTCCGGGCGAGACGGGCGGCACGATCCTCGAAGCGTTCAAGCCGGGCACGGCACCGCCGGATAACTACTCGGCGATCGGGGTTGCCGACGCCGATTCCAGCCGCACGCTCATTCCCCAGGGCGCTTCGCCCGATGCAAGCACCTTCATGCAGCCGGGGACCGGGCGGCTCTACTAGTCAAATAAAAGCGCCTGAAGTCGGTCGTAGGGGGCGATTGCGCTTTGCGACCGTCGCCGCTACATCGGCGTCCAGTCATGAACAACCGCCCGGCGGCTGACGCCGTCAGGCAAGACCAGAGAGAACCATGCGCGCCGAAATCGAACGGTTGGTAGAAGAGATCAAGCAGTCGGTCGGGCTGCTGAGGAGGCATCTTTGACGTCGAGGCTTCGACGGCGCGGCTGGCTGAGCTGAACAAGCTCGCCGAAGATCCCAATCTCTGGAACGATCCCCAAAAGGCACAGAAGCTGATGCAGGAGCGCACCTCGCTCGAGGACGCGCTCACCGGCATCGGCAAGGTCGAGCGAGAGCTCGAGGATAATGTCGGGATGATCGAGCTCGGCGAGGCCGAGAACGACGCGGCCGTTGTTGCCGATGCCGAGAAGGCGCTCAAGAACCTGAAGAGCGAGGTCGCGCGGCGCGAGCTCGAGGCGCTGCTCTCGGGCGAGGCCGACAAGTTCAATTCCTATCTCGAGGTCCATGCCGGCGCCGGCGGCACCGAGAGCCAGGACTGGGCGCAGATGCTCCTGCGGATGTACACGCGCTGGGCCGAAAAGCATGGCTTCAAGATCGAATATCTCGAGGAGTCCCAGGGCGAAGAAGCTGGGATCAAGTCCGCCACCATCCAGATTTCAGGCCATAACGCCTATGGCTGGCTGAAGACGGAAGCAGGCGTGCATCGCCTGGTTCGCATTTCGCCGTTCGATTCAAACGCGCGGCGCCACACGTCATTCTCGTCGGTACAGATTTTCCCGGTCATCGACGACTCCATCAAGATCGAGATCAAGGAATCGGACGTCCGCACCGACACCATGCGATCAGGCGGCGCCGGCGGTCAGCACGTCAACAAGACCGAGTCCGCGGTGCGCCTGACGCATATCCCGACCGGCATTGCGGTGGTCTGCCAGGCCGGCCGCTCCCAGCACAAGAATCGTGCCCAGGCCTGGGACATGCTGCGCGCGCGGCTTTACGAGGTCGAGCTGAAGAAGCGTGAGGAGAAGGCCGCAGCCGATCAGGCGGCCAAGACCGATATCGGCTGGGGCCATCAGATCCGCTCCTACGTGCTGCAGCCCTATCAGATGGTGAAGGACCTGCGCACCGGCGTGCAGACCTCCGATACGTCAGGCGTGCTCGACGGCGATCTCGACGAGTTCATGGCTGCGACGCTGGCGCAACGCGCCTTCGGGACTACAACGGGCGAGATCGAGGACGTGGATTAGAAATGACTCAGGTTGCTTTTATCGGCCTCGGCCGAATGGGACACGGCATGGCCGGCCGCTATCTCGATGCCGGATTCAATGTCGCGGTTTGGAATCGCAGCAAGGCCAAGGCGGACGATCTGATTGCGCGCGGCGCGCGGTGGGCGGCTTCGCCGAGAGACGCCGCTGATGGTGCGGACGCGGTCGTGACCATGGTCGCCGACGACGAAGTCTCGCGCCACGTCTGGTCCGGCAAGGATGGCGCGGTGGCGGTCATGAAGCCGGGAACGCTCGCGATCGAATGCTCGACCGTTTCCTATCGCCATGCGCTCGATCAGTCGCGCGAGCTTGGCGCGCGCGGCCTGACCTATATCGATTGCCCCGTCACCGGCCTGCCCGACACGGCCGCAAGCGGCAAACTCACCCTGCTCGTCGGCGCTGATCCCGCCGATCTGGAAAAGGCGCGACCCTTTCTCACACCGATCTCCTCGACCATCAGGCATTTCGGGCCGGTCGGCACCGGCACCGTCTACAAGCTGATCAACAATCTCCTGGGCGCGGTTCAGATCGCAAGCCTTGCGGAGGGGATCGCGGTCGCCGAAAAGGCAGGCCTCGACATGAAGCTTGTGCTCGAAGCCGTGGAGACCGGCGCCGCGGCGAGCCCGCAGGTGATCCGTCATTCCCGGCGCATGGTCAATCGCGATTTCGCCGAGATAGGATTCACCCCGACGTTGCGGCTGAAGGACGCCGTCTACGCGGTCGCGCTCGCCGAGAACCTGCTTGCAGGCGCCCCGATCATGGGACGCGCGGCGGTCGCTGCCTATCGGCAGGCGACGGCTGTTCTGCCCGACGGCGACGAGGGGCAGATGATCGAGATCGTGTCGCGGCCGAAATAGGTCGAGCTTCACGGAAATCGGGTGGGAATGTCCCGACCTTGCGCCTATTCGGCTGGGCGCAAAGGGGACCGAATGGCACCGGCCGACACCAGCATCCACAGCCGCGACTGGGCGCTTCTCGTTCTGCTCTCGATCCTGTGGGGCGGGTCGTTCTTCTTCAACGGAATCATCGTCAGGGAAGTCCCGCCATTCACGGCCGTGTTTCTCCGCGTTTGCCTTGCGGCCTTGCTGCTGGTGCCCCTGCTGCGCTTTTACGGCATCGGCTGGCCGCGCGGTGTGTCGGGCTGGACGCCGTTTCTTGCGATCGGCCTGTTCAACAACGTTTTGCCGTTCTCGCTGATCGTGACCGGCCAGACCTATGTGCCGAGCGGATTAGCGTCGATCCTCAATGCCACGACGCCCCTGTTCACGGCGGTGGTGATGGTCGTCGCCGGCCAGGAAGCGCTGCAGCCGCGCCGCGTGGTTGGCGTCATCACCGGGCTGATCGGCGTCGTCATTCTCCGCGGCAACGCGGTTGGATTCGGGACCGGGCAGGGCATCGGCATTCTGCTCTGTCTCGCCGGGGCCTTCAGTTATGGACTTGCGGCGCTGGTGGCGCGGCGGTTGCCGGCCACCGCCAAACCGCTGGGAACCGCGACATTCCAGATGCTGGCCTCGGCGGCGATGATGCTTCCCGTCGCGGCATGGTTCGACCGGCCATGGCAATTGCCGATGCCGGGCGCGCTTACCTGGCTGGCCGTTCTCGGGTTGGCCGTCCTGTCGACGGCGCTCGCCTATATCGTGTTCTTCCAGATCCTGCGGAGGTCCGGAGCCACCAACGTCATGCTGGTGACGCTGTTGATCCCGCTCACCGCCATCCTGCTTGGCTATCTTGTGCTCGGGGAGCCGATTTCCGTCCATGAAATCGTGGGGGCAGTGGTGATCGGCAGCGCGCTCCTGATCATTGACGGACGTCTGTTCGGCTTTATCAGGCGGCCCGGCGCTGGCGCCGCCGCGAACGAGGCGCTTAAATAGACCGCCACAATCCGTTAAAACAGGGTGGCTAAGGTTCAAGTCCGCGGATATGACAGCCGCGACAGGACGAACGACATGACATCGAAAATTCCGGCACCGAAAATTTTCATCGACGGCGAAGCGGGAACGACGGGGCTGCAGATCCGGCAGCGGCTGCTCGGCCGCAGCGATATCGAGCTGATCTCGATCGATCCGGCGCGACGGAAGGACGCCTCGGCGCGCAAGGAGATCATCAACCGTGCCGATGTGGTCATTCTCTGCCTGCCCGATGAGGCCGCGCGCGAGGCGGTCGGCCTGATCGAGAGCGACAAGGTCCGCGTGATCGATGCCTCCACCGCGTATCGCACCGCGCCGGATTGGGCTTACGGTTTTCCCGAGATGACGCGCAACCAGCGTGCGGTGATCAAGGGCGCGCGTTACGTCTCCAACCCCGGCTGTTATCCGACCGGCTTTATCGGCCTGGTGCGGCCGCTGACCGATGCGAACATCCTGCCGAAGAGCTGGCCGCTCTCGGTCAATGCCGTGTCCGGCTATTCGGGCGGCGGGCGCAAGATGATCGAGGAGTTCGAGGACAAGGCGTCGCCGAGCTTCACGAAAGTGCCGTATCGCATTTATGGGTTGACGCTCGCGCACAAGCATGTCGGCGAAATGCGGCTGCATGGCGGGCTCGAACATCCTCCGATTTTCGAGCCGTCGGTCGGCCGCTATGCGCAGGGCATGATCGTGGAAGTGCCGCTGCCGCTGTATGCGCTGCCCTCCAGGCCCGGGCTGAAGGACCTGCACGCGGCACTTGCCGAGGCCTATCGCGGCGAGCGCTTTGTCGAGGTGGCAAGCCTCGAGGAGGCGGCATCGCTGTCGACGTTGGCGCCGGAAAGCCTGAACGGCACCAATGCCATGAAGCTTTACGTGTTCGGTTCCGACAAGTTCCAGCAGGCGCGGCTGGTGGCCCTTCTCGACAATCTGGGGAAGGGCGCCTCCGGCGCGGCGGTGCAGAACCTGAACCTGATGCTGGGCCTCGACGAGACCGCTGGCCTCGCCGGCCGGTTCGATTGGTCGACCGAGCCCGCGCAAAAGCTCGCGGCGGCGGGCTAGTGCCTTTTCATGCGCAGGCACGCGCGAGCGGCTGATGTTCGACGTCCAGATCGACCAGGCTTACTCCTGATATCGTCAGGACATGCCGCGCGCCGAAGGCACGCGCCGGTGTAAAGGCCCCGGCGAGCCTTCGTGCCGATAACGCCTCGACATTGGCAATCGCCGCGCGCGCGGTCAGCGCATAACCTTCACCGGTGTCGATCCGCGCAAGAGCCCGGTCTCCACGTGCGTTCCGCGCTTCGGCCCAGAGTTGCGAATGCCAGCCGGCTTTCGGTTCCTGCGCGGGGACGGGAGGCTTGCCGCTGTCGCGGCCGAGTGCGTTTCGGAGCGGTGTTATGCCCAGCGCGCCCTTGATCAACGGCGACAGCAAATGAACGTAGCTCGCGGTGCGCGCCGCCATCGGACGTCCCACGACGATATTGGCGACATTCGTCGAGGCGCGCAGCGCAGCCAGTTCGCCGAGCGGGGCGGCGGCGAACGACAGGTCCGTCACGCCATCTTTCACGGTCCAGACCTGATGCGCAAATCGACGCCTCACCCAATGGCCGCCCTCGATCGCGTAGCCGCCGTTCGACATCACCTCCAGCACCGTGCGGCGCACGGCTGGCGTCTCCACGGCGTTGTCGGCGGCCACCGACAATCTCAGCGACGTCGCATCGGGCAGGCGATCCACGACATGACGAGCCAGGCAATCTCCAAGCGTGACGCCGAATCCCGCTCCCGTCAGAAGCGGAATGGAGGCCTTCCGCGCCCGCTCATCCAGCGCCTCGATGGCCCTCAGATGATCAAGCTCGCCGGAAATGTCGGCATAGGCGGTGCCGGTCGCAAGACAGGCAGCGATGATCTTTGGACCGGTGTCCGTAAATGGACCCGCGGCATTGAAGATGAGGCTTGCGGACTGCGCGGCGTTGCGAAGTGCTGCGGGATCGTCGAGCGAGAGCGCCACCACGTCCAGTCCGAACGGCGTGGCAAGCGCGTTCAATCGCTCGGCGTCTCGTCCCGCCAGGATGGGACGATGACCGCGTCTGACGGCTTCCTCAACGATGAGGCGTCCGGTGAAACCATAGGCGCCGTAAATCATCCAGGGCAGTTGATTGCGGTTCGACATTTTTGTGTTCCTTTCTTTTCTTTCTAGGCAAGCCAACCCATCGCGCTCGCGGCCCAGTGCAGAAGGGGAGTCGCGAAGGTGGCGAAAACAGAGAGGTGCTTGATGGTTGTGAAGGCACTGGCTGTTGCGATGCGCGCCGGCCTACGCTGCGGGAGTGCTGCGAGCACACTCAGCAGCAGGATGTTTTCGACATAGTCACTGGCCGCCGCCAGAATTGGAAAGCTCACCGCGAGGAGTTGCCAGGCCGGTCCGGCATCGACCCATCCGGCCCAGTCCATCGCCAGCGTCGCCAACAGCGCCGCGTAGGCCGCCGGGAAAATCATGTCGAGCCACAGCATGCGGCGCCAATGCGCGACGCCGTTTGGTCCGTAGAGGTCCAGCAGGCGGTAGGTTTCCTCAGGTCCGTAGTGGAGGCGCAGATCGGGGGACACCTCGCCGGCGCCGAAGCGCTTGAGGGTCGGAATCCCGGCGGGGGTGAACCAGAACAGGACCAGAAATCCTGCAACTGCGCCTGCCAGAATGAGTTCGGTCTGCATGGACAACCACCTGTCTTCATTCGATGGCCGGACCCTAAGCTGACCTTGTTGATCAATCTAATTCATTATTGATATGGTAGATCATGCACAAAATTGATCTTCCGAAGTTCGACCTGAATTTGCTGGTGGTGTTCGATGCGCTGATGCGGGAACGGCATGTCGGCCGTGCCGGCGAACTGCTGGGTCTGACGCAGCCCGCGGTCAGCCACGCGCTCGGACGGCTGCGGCACCTCGCGAACGACCAGCTGTTCGTCAAACACGCCAAGGGCGTTCGCCCGACTCCCCGTGCGGAGGCGCTCGCCGATGCGATCGCACCGGCTCTGCGAACGCTGCGGACCAGCCTGAAACCGGACGAGGCGTTCGACGCAACGAAGGTGTCGCGCACCATCGTTATCGGTGCGTCCGACTATGTCGATCTCACGCTCATTCCACCCTTGATGGGCCGGTTGCGCGAGATGGCGCCGGGGTTCGACGTTCGCATTCGCTCCATTACCCGTGAGACGGTGCTTCAGGATCTGCGCCGCCAGGAGATCGATTTTGCGATCGGGCTGCTCGCGGCGGCGCCCGAGGCCGTCGACGTGGTCCCGCTGTTCACGGAGCGGCTGGTGATGATTGGCCGGCGCGGCCATCCCGGCCTCAAGGCGCGACTGACCGTGGAAAGCTTTGCCGCGTTGTCGCATCTGCTGGTGTCGCTGCGCGGCGATGCATTTGGAAGCGTCGACAACGTGCTGCGCGAGTTGGGGCATTCGCGCCGGATTGCGATCACGGTCCCGCATTTCCTCGCAGCGCCCTTCATCGTCGGCGCGACCGACCTTGTGGCCGTCATGGCCGAGCGGGTGGTGCGGCGATTGGGAGATGCGGCAGGAATCTCGGTGCATGAATTGCCGTTCGCGGTGCCCGCATGGACTGTCGGTCTGGCGCGGCTGAAGGAACGGCCCGAGGATCCCGCGATGGACTGGCTGATCAATCTGATCTGCGAGACGGCGGAGACGATCTAGCAATCGCGCCGCGTCGTTTCGCGCTGCGGAATAATTGCACTTTAGCGGTGCTTGCCAGCGTCCATGCCGCTTGCGAGACTTGTGGCAAAACAAATCACCCAAGGGAGAGAAAGATGCTCGCTGTTACGAGGCGCCGCATGTCCGTCGCCGCTTTGGCCACTGCGGCCGTGCTGGCGGCAAGCACCGCGCAGGCCCAGAAGAAATACGATCCGGGTGCGACCGACACCGAAATCAAGATCGGCAACATCATGCCCTATAGCGGGCCTGCCTCGTCCTATGGCGTGATCGGCCTCACCGAAAAGGCATATTTCGACATGATCAATGATCAGGGCGGCATCAATGGCCGCAAGATCAAGTTCATCACCTATGACGACGGCTACAGCCCGCCAAAGGCGATCGAGCAGGCGCGCAAACTGGTGGAGAGCGACGAGGTGCTCTTCATCTTCCAGTCGCTGGGCACGCCGTCCAACTCGGCGATTCAGAAATACATGAACGCCAAGAGGGTGCCGCAGCTGTTCGTGGCGACCGGTGCCACCAAATGGGGCGATCCCAAGAACTTTCCGTGGACCATGGGTTGGCAGCCCAACTATCAGAGCGAAGGGCGCATCTACGGAAAATACATTCTCGAACACTTCCCCGATGCCAAGATCGCCGTCTTCTGGCAGAACGACGATGCCGGAAAGGACCAGGTCAAGGGCTTGCGTGATGGCCTCGGCGACAAGGCCGACAAGATGATCATCGCCGACAAGTCCTACGAGGTCAGCGATCCCTCGATCGATTCCCAGATCGTTGCGCTGCGCGATTCCGGCGCCGATACGTTCTTCTCATGGGCGGCGCCGAAGGGATCGGCACAGGCGATCAGGAAGGTCGGCGAGATCGGCTGGAAGCCGCGCTTCTTCCTCGCCAATGTCTCGACCTCGGTGGCCGGCGTGCTGAGGCCGGCCGGCTTTGAAAACGCGAAAGGCATCATTTCGTCGGCCTATCTGAAGGATCCGACCGATCCTGCCTGGAAGGATGATCCGGGCATCAAGGCGTGGCGCGCGTTCATGGACAAATATTATCCGGAAGGCGACAAGCTGAACGCCAACAATGTCTACGGCTATGCCGCGTCACAAACCCTGGTTCAGGTCCTCAAACAGTGTGGCGATGACCTCACTCGCGAGAACATCATGAAACAGGCGGCCAACCTGAAAGACTTCACGTCCGACGTCATGCTGCCCGGGATCAAGGTCAACACCAGTCCGGATGACTTCTTTCCGATCGAGCAGATGCAGCTGCAGAAATTCGATGGCGAGGCCTGGCATCTGTTCGGCGACGTCATCACCGGCGAGGTCGGCCACGAAAGCACGCACTAGGACGGCTTGCTCTTAGCGCGATCAGCCGGCGCTGAGCCGGACGCCCGCACGCAGGAATTTCTGCGGATCGACCGCTTCGCCGTCGATCCTGGTTTCATAATGCAGATGCGGTCCGGTGGAACGGCCGGTCGAGCCGACTTCGCCGATGACTTGTCCGATCCTGATGGTGTCGCCGACCTTCACGTCGATCTGGGAAAGATGGCCATAGCGGGTCGAGAGTCCGTTGCCATGGTCGATCTCGACCATGCGGCCGTAACCGCCGCTCCAGCCGGAACTGACGACCTTGCCGTTTGCGGTGGCGCGCACGGGATCACCCGTCTGCGCGCGGAAATCGAGCCCGGTGTGCATCGCGGGCCGGCCGAGAAAGGGATCGCTGCGCACGCCGAAGCCGGAGGTGAACTCGACTTCACCGATCACGGGCTTGCGGTAGGGCACCAGCGCGAGTGTGCGGGTCAGGCGGTCCATCTGCGCGCGGGTCACGTGGATGCGATAAAGCTGGCGGTCGAAAGTGGTCGCATCCGCAGACAGTTTGACGGGAACGAAGGGGCCGCCCATCGGTGAGCGCGGCGTTGCGGCCTCGAGCTGCGCCAGGTCGAGGCCGAGATCGCTGATGACGCCGCGCATCCTGCGGACGCGCGATTCCATGCCGTCCTCATACGAGCTGAGCGCCGCCATCTGGCGATTCTCGACCTGATCGAGTGACGTTTGCAGCCGCACCAGCGCGCTGTCGACGCCCTGATTCTTGGCGAACCGGGTCGGCGGCGGACCGGCGAGAATCGGTGCACGCGATTCGAGCCGCGCTTCGCGATCCGGCGGCGCCACGAAAATGACGGTGTCGCTGATCGGGTTTGGTTTCGGCGTTCCGGATCCGCCATCGGAGCCCTGAGCACCACGCGCGGGGGCAGTGGAACGAATCGAGCCGGTGACGTCGGGAATGGCGCCAAGCGCGGTGGCGCGCGATTCGAGCGCGGTCTGCCGCCGCATGATCTGCTCGAGCTTCTGGTCGAACTGTTCCTGATCCAGCAACTGGCGGCTGGCGGTGCGGTCCACCCTGGCGCGCAGCTCCGCGATGCGATCCTCATAGGCGTATTGCATCTCCGCCTGACGTGCGATCAGGCGGGTGAGCACATCGTCGCGAAACGCGAAATAAGTGGCTGTTGCCGCCGACCACATGCCGAGCAGCGTGACGGTGCCGACCACGATCCAGAATGCCACCGGCCCGAAGCGAACCTGCTTGCCGGCGTGCATGATGGTGTAGCCCGACTGCGAGCGCATGGATGCGGCCTCGTTTGCCGCCTGCGCGGGCGCGCGGCGGGTAAAGGGCCGCCCGTGGTCATGGGGATGGTGCTGGGGGTACTCGGAATATTGACCGGAACGGTTCGACATCGGCACTCCCGCGCCGGTCGGAATGGAGTTCCGTACGGCCAAACTTGCGGGGGCTATCTGACCTGCTCATGGTTAATTTTCTGAAAATGGAGCGTTTGCCTGGAGGGCTTGCGCCGCCGCCAGCACCTGGTCGGCATGGCCATCCACCTTCACGTGGCGCCAGATCCGCGCCACCTTGCCGTCAGCGCCAATCAGC
Organism: uncultured Alphaproteobacteria bacterium; assembly: GCA_963696255.1. Classification (GTDB taxonomy): domain Bacteria; phylum Pseudomonadota; class Alphaproteobacteria; order Rhizobiales; family Xanthobacteraceae; genus Bradyrhizobium. Next base: position 1,220,288 of record CAVOJN010000006.1, on the reverse strand, counting down.
ACCGTGGTGCGAATGATCCCGAGAAACGTCCTGCCATACAGGGATTTTTCGCCCCACGCCCCATACGCCTCCAGCATCTGATGCGTCTCGTCGGAGATCAGAGGAACCGCAAGCTTGTGCTTGTCGCGAAAGCGCTCCTGTGCACCGAGGCTGTCCGCGGAGATTCCGAGCACCTCGGTTCCGGATTCGGCAAACGCGGATTTGAGCCGGGTGAAGTCGATGGCTTCCCTGGTGCAACCTGGCGTATCCGCACGCGGGTAGAAGAACAGGACGAGCTTCTTGCCGGCGTAATCTGAAAGGTCGATCATGCCGCCGCCGTCACGCGGCAGATGGAACGATGGCGCTTTGGCGTCCTCGACCAGATGCGAGGTTTTTTCCACAGACGAACTTTTATTACGCGGCTTTGATGGGGAGGCCGTGGCAGGGGATTTTAACCGTTTCGATGCGGCCTTGTGCGATGTTTGGCGCGCCTTGTTCGATGCCTTTGCTCGGCTTGCCTTCACGACCCTCGTTTTAGAGGCTTTCGACGATTTCGCCACGGGACGCCCACCCGGCGAGGCTTTGGGGGATTTCTTGCGCGATTTCTTGGACATACGCCTTCCTTTCGTCGCTTTCGGCGGATCAATCATTAGGGTATTGCGAACCCTTGCCGCCGCGGCGGATTCGGGTCCGTGGCTGGGCAAGTCTGACGGCCTCGGAGTATGCTTACAAGGAATTCGACGCGACCCTGTCCGCTCGTTGAGTGAGCTTTTACCGCCAGATGATGAGCAACAGGACTAATCAGGGATTGGCATCGATGCCCGCACAGGAGCGGCCTCACCCTGGTGATGGGCGCGGCCAGAGCGCCGAGCAGGCTCATGGTGAGCGCCGGCCGCGGGATTCCAGCGCACGCTCTCAACCCCAGCAAAAGCAGTCCGCGCCAACAGCCGCCGCGCAGGCGGAGACGTGGAACGACGCCGACTGGGAGCATGACGAGGCGGCGGGCCATCGTGCGCGGCGGCTGTTGGCGCGGCCGACATCACGCATTCACCGGATCGGCGACGGCGTCGGATCGCTGCAGAGGTGGTTGGCCGGCGAACGCTGGGTCAGACGGGTCGCGATTGTTGTTGCGGCACTTGCCGTGATCTTCGCGGCTTGTTTCGGCGGCCTCTGGTGGCGCTTGGGCGCGGGGCCGATCAATCTCGACATGGCGACACCCTGGCTTGCTGCGGCCATCGCGGAAAACATCGGCAACGGCAACACGGTCGAGGTCGGCGGCACGCAGATCGAACGGGCGGGCCGTATCCGCATTGCAGTGCGCATCCGCGACATCGTCGTGCGCGACCGCGATCATGCTGTCGTGGCAACGGCGCCGAAAGCCGAGGTCAGGCTTTCCGGCATGGCGCTCCTGATGGGGCGTCTGCGCGCCGAAAGTCTCAACCTCGTGGATGCCGAGCTCTCGATCCGGATCACGCCGGATGGCTATGTTACGGTCTCCGCCGGCGACACCAACAAGCCGCTCGCAACCGGCGTCACGTCGAAGCGTGCCGCCGGTGCAGCACTCGCGGCAGGTCAGCTTGCGCCAGGCCAGCCTGCGGCCCAGCCCAATTCCGCAACACCCTCGGCGCCCGCGGTCACGATACCGCTTTCACCGTCCGTGACCTCGTCCGGCTCGTCGACCAGCGGGCTGCTTGCCGGCCTCGACTGGCTCGACAGTCTCAGTCTCACCGGCCTCGACGGCCAGAATCTCAACGAGATCGGACTGAAGAACGGCAATCTGATCGTCGACGATCAGCAGCGCGGCAACAAATGGAATTTCGAGAACATCAGCCTGAGCCTGCGACGCCCGAGCGGTGGGGGCGTCGCGCTGAGTCTCGGCGAGGATGGCGCAAAGCCCTGGTCGCTGCGCGTAACGGTCGGCCCGCAGGAAAACGGCGTGCGCACGGTCGATATCCGCGCCAAGGACGTGTCGACGTCGAATATCCTGCTGGCGCTGCGGCTGAAGGATCTCACCTACAACGCCAATCTGCCGCTGACGGGTGAGCTCAAGGGCGAACTCGGCCGCGACGGACTGCCGACCTATTTCCGCGGCAAGCTGGTTGCGGGTAGCGGCAGCATCATCGACACCGACACGCCCGATTATCCGATGACGATCGACTCGGCGGAGATGAACGTGGAGTGGGATTCGGGACGGCGCGTGCTGGTCGCGCCCTTCAAGATCATCTCGGGCGCGAACCGGATTACACTGCTCGCGCATCTCGAGCCGCCCAACGGCAACGTCACCAGCTGGCAGCTCGGCCTTTCCGGCGGCACCATCGTACTCGCGGGCATCGATAACTCCCCGCCGCTGATCTTCAATCGCATCAATATCGGATTCCGTTTCGATACCGATCGCAAGCAAGTGGTGCTGGCGCAGGCCGACATCAGCAATGGCGAGGTCGGCATCGCAGGGACCGGCAGCATCGACTATTCGGGTGAGCCGCTGCTGAAACTCGGCTTTGCCGGGACACCGATGTCCGCCTCTGCCATGAAGCGGGTCTGGCCGGCCCTGATCGTGCCGGAAGTGCGCGAATGGGTTGTCGAGCGGATCGAGAGCGGCATGCTCCAGCGCATCGAGATCGGCGTCAACACGCTGGTCAAGAACCTGCCGCGCAAGGGACCGCCGATTCCCGATGACGGTCTGTCCGTCAACATCGTGGCGAGCGGCGTCAGCGTGCATCCGGTCGACGGCCTGCCGTCGGTGCACGACGCCGATCTGAAGGCACATGTCACCGGACGTTCCGCGACGGTCACGATCGGGCAAGGGATTGCAGATACGCCGGGAGGCCGCAAGCTCACGATTTCGGACTTCGCGTTCGAGGTGCCCGACATGCATCCGAAGCCGCCGCCATCGAAGGTGCGGCTGAAGATCGATGGGCCCGTGCCTGCGGCCGCGGAAATCATGGCGTCCGACCGCCTGAGCGACGTCTCGGCGACGCCGGTCGATCCCAACACGAGCAAGGGAACGTTCTCGGCGACCATCAATCTGGGCATGCCGGTCAAGGGCGAGCTGACCAAGGAAAACACCACCTATTCGGTGACCGCCGATCTCAACGGCTTCGCTGCCGACAAGCTGGTGATGAGCCAGAAGCTTGAGGCCAACAACCTGAAGCTTGTCGCCAGCAATCAGGGCTATCAGGTCAAGGGCGACGTGAAGATCGGCGGCCAGTCGGCAACGCTCGACTATCGCAAGCCTGCCGACGGCGATGCGGATGTCCGCCTTGCGGCGACACTGGACGATGCCGGCCGCGCGCGGCTCGGGCTCGATCTCGGCCCCGCGATGTCGGGCTCCGTTCCGATCAAGCTGACCGGCAAGATTTCCAGCGAGCGCGACAGCAAGATGGGCATCGAGGCCGATCTCACCCAGCTCAAGCTCGACAACATCCTTCCAGGCTGGAGCAAGGTGCCCGGCAGATCCGGCAAGGCCACGTTCAACGTGGTGCCGAAAGCGCAATCGACTCGCTTCGAGGATATCGTGATCGAGGGCGGCCCCGGTGTCTCGATCAAGGGGGCGCTCGAAGTCGACCAGAACGGCGATCTCCTGAACGCGAATTTCCCAACCTATTCGCCAAGCGAAGGCGACAAGGCCTCGCTGAAGGCGGAGCGCGGCCAGGACGGCGTGGTCAAGGTCACGATGCGCGGCGACGTGTTCGACGGGCGCAGCTTCCTCAAATCGGCGATATCGGGCAGCTCGAAGGACGACAGCAAGAACAAGCTCAAGAACATCGATTTCGACGTCGATCTGAAGCTTGGCGCGATCGCAGGCGCCAACGGTGAGGCGCTGCGCAGCGCGGATCTGAAAATGTCGCGGCGTAACGGCATCATCAAGGCCTTCAGCCTCAACGGCAAGGTCGGCCGCGATACGCCGGTGACCGGAGAAATGCGTGGCCGCTCGCAGGGCCAGGGCCGCGACGTCATCGTCGTGCAAACCAAGGACGCCGGCGCTTTCCTGCGCTTCACCGACACCTATTCCAAGGTGACCGGCGGCGAGCTCATGCTCGCGATGGAGCCGCCGACGTCCGACCAGAGCGCCAAGGAAGGTCTGCTCAATATCCGCGAGTTCTCAGTGAAGGGCGAAGGGGCGCTCGATCGTGCCGCCGCGGGCGGCCCGCCCGGCGCGGCCAATGGCGTGGCGTTCTCGGCCCTGCGTGCCGAATTCACACGTCATGGCGGATTGCTCACGGTCCGTGAGGGCGTCGTCAAGGGCGCGACCATCGGCCTGACGATCGAAGGCAACATCGACTACAACGCCAACCAGGTGCGGATGAGCGGCACCATCATTCCCATGTACGGGCTGAACAACATCTTCGGCCAGATACCGATCGCCGGAATCTTCCTCGGCGCCGGCAAGGATGAAGGCCTGATCGGCGTCACTTACGAGATCGTCGGCACACCCGGCGCGCCAGTGCTGCGCGTCAATCCGATCTCGGCGCTCCTGCCGGGCGTGACGCGCAAGATCATGGACTTCAACACCGGCAAGCAGAACAACAACCAGATCGAACTGCCGCCGAACAATTGAGTGTCGTCTGCCGAGGCAGTCAGCGGCGCAAGGCTGGCACCACCAGGAACGGCAGCATTCCGAGCACGAGGTTGATCAGCGAAAAAACGATCAGCGGGTTGTAGCTGTGGGTGAAGTCGTGCAACAGGCCGCCGCTCCACGAGCCGAGCGCCGCTCCAAGTCCGCTGCCGATCGAAATGGTTCCGAAGATGGTCCCGACGCGTTTTCCCCGGAAGATCTTGATCGCGGTCGCCGTGATCAGGGGGCCGCGCGAACCGATCATGCTGCCGAAGGTGACGACGAACGCCGTGAGCAGCCAGTAGTTCGGATGGTATTGCAGCGACCAGAGCAGGATGATGCCGACGATCGAGATCGCGTAGGAGATCACCACCGAGGGCCGGCGGCCGATCAGGCCGTCCAGTGTCGAGACGCCTAGCATGCCGAACAGCAGCACCACGCCGGAAAAGCCCCAGGCCGTCGCCGCCTGCAGCGGCGGGAAACCGGCATCGATGAGATAGGCCACGATCTGCGCCGACAGCGCATACATGGCGACCGCGGTGAAGAAGAAGGTCGAGAACAGCGCCCAGAACGCGTGGTGGCGCATGGCGGAGAGCAACGTCCAGCCGTCGTCGGCGAAGTCGTCGTCGCGCTTCTTCATGACATGCGGCGCGCCGGCTGCAAAATGCCGCCACGGCAGCATCACGACGGGTAGCAGGATCACGAGCACGACCACGCCGAACAACTGATAGGTATCGCGCCAGCCGAGATGGTCGATCAATAGCTGCGAGGCCGGCAACAGCACCAGCACGCCGCCGCCCATCGCGGAATAGACCACGGCCATCGCGGTCGGAAGCCTGGGCCCGAACCAGCGGCCGAGCAGGATGGAATTGGGAACATTGCCGATCAGTGCCGCACCGAAGCCGACGCAAAGACCGATCGAGAGCTGGAATTGCCAGAGCTCGTGGGCATAGGCCGCGACCAGGAACGCGGCGCCGAGAAGGAAGATGCCGAGCGAATAGACCACGCGCGGTCCGGAGCGATCGAACACGCGGCCAACCAGGGGCGCGGTCAGGCCGCTCGCAAGCCAGGTCAGGGAATAGACCGACACCACCTGGGCGCGGTCCCAGCCGAAATTCTCGGAAATCGGCTTGAGGAAGACGGTGAAGCTTTCGCCTAAGCCGCGGCCGAGCACCGACAGCGCAAAGCAGAGTGCGAGCACGCCGAGCGCAGTGCGCGCCGGCTTGACGGGCTGCGCCAGTGTGTCCTCGCGCGGCGACATTTGATCCATCCGAGGATGGGAGCGCGCTTTATCGCCAAAGCGCAAGCGCGCTCGCGGCATGCACCCTATGCAGGCTTCAGCAGCACGTGACGCTTCCTGCCGAGCGACAATTTGACCACGCCTTCGGGTGTGAGGTCGGCGTCCGACAGCGTCATCTTTTCGTCGGTGACGACAGTATCGTTGACGCGCACTCCGCCGCCCTTGATCTGACGGCGGGCCTCGCCGTTCGAGGCGACCAGGCCGGCCTTCACGAAGGCCGAGAGCACGCCGATGCCAGCCTCAAATTCGCCGCGCGGAATTTCCACGGTCGGGAGGTTTTCCGCGATCGCGCCTTCCTCGAAGGTCTGCCGCGCCGTTTCCGCCGCCTGCCGCGCAGCATCCGCCCCGTGCAGAAGCGTGGTCGCAGCGTCCGCGAGCGCCTTCTTTGCCTCGTTGATCTCCGCGCCCTTCAAGGCCGACAACTTTGCGATCTCGTTCATCGGCAGCGTCGTGAACAGTTTCAGGAACTTCGCGACGTCGGCGTCCTCGGTGTTGCGCCAATATTGCCAGAACTCGTAGGGCGAGCACGCCTCCACATTGAGCCAGATCGCTCCCTTGGCGGTCTTGCCCATCTTGTCGCCCGAGGCGGTGGTGAGCAGCGGCGTGGTCAATGCGTAGAGCTGGTCGGTGCCCATGCGGCGTCCGAGATCGACGCCCATGATGATGTTGCCCCACTGGTCGGAGCCACCCATCTGCAGCCGGCAGCCCGTGCGCCTGGCGAGTTCGACGAAATCATAGGCCTGGCAGACCATGTAGTTGAACTCGATGAAGCTCATCTCCTGCTCGCGCTCGAGCCGGAGGCGGACCGAGTCCATGGTCAGCATGCGATTGACCGAGAAATGCTTACCGACGTCGCGCAGCATCTCGATCCAGTTCAGCTTGGTCAGCCACTCGGCGTTGTCGAGCATGACGGCGTCGCTTGCAGCGGTGCCGAAGCGCAGCACCTTGGCGAACACGCCGCGAATGCTGGCCTTGTTGGCCTCGATCTCGGCGATCGAACGCAGCGCGCGTGTCTCGTCCTTGCCGGAGGGGTCGCCGACCATGGTCGTGCCGCCGCCCATCAGCGTGATCGGCTTGTTGCCGCTCTGCTGCAGCCAGTACAGCATCATCATGGTCAGGAAGTTGCCGATATGCAGCGAGGGCGCGGTGCAGTCGTACCCGACATAGGCCGTGGCCTGTCCCTTGGCCGCGAGCGCGTCGAGGCCTTCGAAGTCGGAGCACTGATGGACAAAGCCGCGCTCCTGCAGCACGTTAAGAAAATCAGATTTAAATGCCGTCATTTCTTTGCGACTCTAATCACTCTTGTTTTACGGTATTTGGAGCAAAATCCGGGAACTCGCTCCGAACCGTCTGCCGCGCTCCGCTGTGGCATTATAAGATGTGCCCGCGCGGTACAAGCTTAGGGAACCCGAAATCTGCCGCAAGACGCGAGCAGAATTGGCGTTCGCGAGGGTACTGACGATTATGACGTTGATGTTGACCACACTCGGTCTGATGAGCGGCACCTCGCTTGACGGGGTCGACGTCGCCATGATCGAGACCGACGGCCGGCAGGTGAAGTCTTTCGGGCCCTCGGGTTACCGGCCCTACACCGACCATGAGCGGGCATTGCTCCGGCAGGCCCTGGCGGAGGGTGTGCACCTGCCGCAGCGCGAAGCGCGGCCGGGCATTCTCCGCGAGGCCGAGCATGCGGTGACCATTGCACATGCGGAAGCGGTGGCGGGCTTCTTCGCGCAGCACCGGATAAGCTCCCAGGACGTCGATATCGTGGGCTTCCATGGCCAGACGGTGCTGCACCGGCCCGAGAAGGGGCTGACAGTCCAGATCGGCGACGCCGCGACGCTGGCGAAGGCGATCCACATTCCCGTGATGCACGATTTCCGCGCCGCTGACGTTGCAGCGGGCGGGCAGGGCGCTCCCTTCGTGCCGGTCTATCATCGCGCATTGGCGCAATCGCTGGAATGCGAGGGACCGATCGTCGTGGTCAATATCGGCGGCGTTTCCAACATCACCTATATCGACGGCGTTGATACGTTGATCGCCTGCGACACCGGTCCGGGCAATGCGCTGATCGACGACCACATGTTCCGCACCATGCATCTGCCCTTCGATAGCGCAGGGCAGTTCGCGGCGCAGGGCCGCCCGGACGAGCGGTGGGTCGCTCGGGCGCTGGAGTTGCCGTTTTTCTCGCGGCAACCGCCGAAATCGCTCGACCGCAACGATTTCGCCGGGTTCAAACTTTGCGAGATGGCGCCCGCCGACGGCGCGGCGACGCTGACCCTGTTCACGGCGGCCGCCATTGCCCGGATCGTGCCATTGCTGCCCAAGCCGCCAAAGTACTGGGTGATCGCCGGCGGGGGCGCGCGCAATCGCACGATGATGCAGATGCTGCGCGAACGGTTGGCTCCGGCCACCGTCCAGGCCGCAGACGGGTTGGGCTGGGCGTCCGACGCCATCGAGGCGCAGGCCTTCGGCTTCCTGGCCGCGCGCGGATTGAAAGGGCTTCCGCTCAGTTATCCCGCCACGACAGGCGTGCCGATGCCCATGTGCGGAGGGGTGATCGCAAGGCCGTGATCCGGCCGTTCTTGACAGATCCATGCAATTGCATTTATTTATATGCAAATGCATGAACCTGCGAGGACACCCATGGCCGTGCCGCTCAAGCTGATCAGCCACAAGCTTTGCCCTTACGTGCAGCGCGCCGTGATCGCGCTGGCGGAAAAGGGCGTGCCGTTCGAGCGGACCGACATCGACCTTGCCAACAAGCCCGACTGGTTCCTGAAGGTGTCGCCGCTCGGCAAGACGCCCGTGCTTCTGGTCGGCGACCACGCGATCTTCGAGTCGGCAGTGATCCTGGAATATCTGGAGGAGACGCAGGCCAATCCCCTGCATCCCGCCGATGCGCTGCGCCGCGCCGAGCATCGCTCCTGCATCGAGTTCGGCTCCGCGATCCTAAACGACATTGCGGGGCTCTATGCCGCATCCGACGAGGCGGCCTTCACGGCCAGGGCGCTACAGCTCAAGCAGCGCTTCGAGCGGCTGGAAGCCCGCCTGGTTGGGCCGTGGTTCGACGGCGAGACATTCTCGCTGGTCGACGCCGTGTTCGGTCCCGTCTTCCGCTATTTCGATGTATTCGACGAGATCGGTGATTTCGGGATTCTCGGTGCCAAGCCGAAGGTCGCGCGCTGGCGTCAGAACCTTGCCGCGCGGGCTTCGGTCAGATCGGCCGTCAGCGCCGACTATCCGGCGTTGCTGCGCGACTTCATCGATCGCCGCCGTTCCTATCTCTCGCAGTTGCAGGCGAACGTCGCAGCCTAAGCCAGCTCGGCCGCCATCTTCGCGAGGATCGCCACGGTATTCATGTTGCGCGCGGTGCCTGATTTCGCGGCGGGAATGACGAGCTTCGATTTCGCCATGCCGTCTCCGTAGTGAACATAAATCTCACGCGTCCCGAGCTTGAGCTCCTCGTCCTTTCGGCCTCTGACGGTTGCAAGCGTGTCTTGCGGCGGCGTTTCGTCGAGGAAGATCGCCATGGTGCGGTTGGGGGCCGCTTTCGGAAAGGGATTGCCGGCGGAGACCTGCGCCATCTCGGTAGCGCTGCGCACCATTACGCCGACAGCCTTGCCTGCGTAGGCGGCAAGGCGCTTTTCCAATGCGGTCTTGACCGCCGTTTCGGATTTGCGGCTGGCAAACACCACATTGCCGCTTGCGATATAGGTACGGACCAAGGTGAAGCCGAGCTCTTCGCACATCGCCTTGAGCTCGCTCATCGGCAATTTGCCGGTGCCGCCGACATTGACCGCCCGCAGCAGTGCGACAAACGCGGTCATCGGTGACCTTGACTTTTTGCGCATAATCTCCGCGCAAACGCTACGCGTTTGTCGCGAGGGAAAACCGGTGCCCACTTTTCCGGATTATGCGCTATCGAACGTTGGCGAGCCGCATGTCGAGATAGGCCGTCACCGTCTCCATCAACGGCTCCATCTTTTCCTCGAAGAAATGATTGGCGCCGGGAATCGTCTGCTGGTCGATGACGATGCCCTTCTGCGTCTTCAGTTTCTCGACCAGCGTGTTGACGTCCTTGGCGGGCGCGACGATGTCCTTGTCGCCGTGCACGATCAGACCGGAGGAGGGGCAGGGCGCGAGGAAGGAGAAGTCGTAGCGGTTCGGCTCCGGCGCGATCGAAATGAAGCCTTCGACTTCCGGCCGGCGCATCAGGAGCTGCATTCCGATCCAGGCGCCGAAGGAGAATCCGGCAACCCAGCAGGCACGCGCCTCGGGATTGATGGTCTGCGCCCAGTCGAGCGCGGACGCCGCATCCGACAATTCGCCGGCGCCGTGGTCGAACGAGCCCTGGCTGCGGCCGACGCCGCGGAAATTGAAGCGCAGCACGGAAAAGCCGCGCGCGGCGAAGGCATAATAGACCTGATAGACGATCGGATGGTTCATGTTGCCGCGAAATTGCGGGTGCGGATGCAGCACCATCGCAATCGGCGCGTTCTTCTGCTTGGCCGGATGATAGCGGCCTTCCAGACGACCCGCCGGGCCGGTGAAAATCACTTCAGGCATCAGAGATCCTTAAAACCGTCGACTGATGTGCCGGCTCGCTGCCGTGGGTCGTGCGGAGCCATGCGACATCAAAGGGTTTGCGCCGTCAGGTGATGGGCGAGCGGCACCCGGTGAAACTCGGCCGCGTTCTAGCATGAGGCGAGGGGCAAAAAGCAAGCATCTTGAACATCCGGAAGGTCCCTCAAGGCGTTAGCTGTCCGCGGTTGCCGAAATCCGGAAACATGGCCAGATGAGCATGTGGGCGCCGCTTCCTGCTGCGCTACTCTAAAATTGTAAGGTATTATTGTACTCGATGCGTGAGCGGATCTATCTCGACTGGAATGCGACCACGCCGCTGCGATCCGAGGCCCGCGCGGCGATGGAGGCGTCGTGGGATGTTGCCGGCAATCCGTCGTCGGTCCATGCCGAGGGTCGCCAAGCGCGCCGCCTGGTCGAGGATGCCCGGGCTGCGGTCGCCGCTTCCCTTGGTGCCCTGCCGCGCAATGTAGTTTTCGCGTCCTCCGGTACCGAGGCCAACGTGCTGGCGCTGAGCCCCGGCCTGCATGCCGCCGGCGGCCGGCCTGTCCGCCGCCTTCTAGTCTCCTCGATTGAGCATGCCTCCGTGCTGGCAGGCGGCCGTTTTTCGCCGCACGCGACCGAAGCGATCGCGGTCACATCATCTGGAGTGGTCGACCTCGACGATTTGCGCGGCAAGCTTGCGTCGGGAGAGCCGGCGCTGGTTTCGATCATGGCGGCGAATAACGAGACGGGAGCGCTTCAACCAATCAGCGAAGCAGCTCGGATCGTACGTGAAGCGGGTTGTGTGCTGCATGTCGACGCGATCCAGGCCTTGGGGAAAATACCCCTCGATATCAGGGAATTGGGGGCGGATCTTGTGACCGTCTCGGCACACAAGATCGGGGGTCCCAAGGGGGTGGGCGCGCTCGTTTTGGCCGAAGGCCTCGAGGGCCTTGCGCCGCTCCTCGGAGGCGGCGGCCAGGAGCGGGGCCGACGCGCGGGAACCGAGAATGTCGCCGGCATCGTGGGATTTGGCGCGGCTGTCAAAGCGGCCCTGGCTGGCCTGGAAGCCGACAGCCGCCGCGTAGAAGGGCTGCGCGACCAGTTGGAGAGGGGCCTGCGCCAGACCCCCGGCCTCATCATCTTTTCTGCCGAAGTACCGAGGCTTCCGAACACGACCTTGTTCACGGTTCCGGGGCTTCGGGCCGAAACGGCCGTAATTGGCTTCGATCTGGAAGGAATTGCGGTCTCGTCGGGGTCCGCCTGTTCCTCCGGCAAGGTCCAGCCGTCCCACGTGCTGCGGGCCATGGGGGCCGGCCCCAAGCTCGCGGAAGGGGCTGTGCGGCTCAGTCTGGGCTGGTCCACGACGGAGGCAGACATCGAATCCTGCCTGAAGGCTTGGCGAAAGCTCTCGGCTACCCTAATTAAGGATAGCGACGAAACACTGCTTGAACGGTTCTAAGCAGGTGATTTCCTCGAAAAAGCATCGTAAGAGAGCTTTGAGACTGTTCCACCGCGGTCCTTGAAACCGCGAGCGGAGGTAAGGAATGCCAGCCGTCCAAGAGACGGTCGACCGCGTCCGGCGGATCGACGTCGACCAATACCGCTATGGATTCGAGACACTGATCGAGTCCGACAAGGCCCCGAAAGGTCTGTCGGAGGATACGGTCCGTTTCATCTCGGCGAAAAAGAACGAACCGGCGTGGATGCTGGAATGGCGGCTGGAAGCCTACCGCCGCTGGCTGACCATGACCGAGCCCACCTGGGCGCGCGTCGATTATCCGAAGATCGACTACCAGGACCTCTATTACTACGCAGCGCCGAAGCCGAAGAAACAGGTCGGCTCGCTCGACGAGATCGACCCCGAGATCCTCAAGACCTACGAGAAGCTCGGCATTCCCTTGCGCGAAGTGGCAGTGCTCGAAGGCGTCGTCGCGCCCGAGGGCGAGCAGCCGCGCAGCAAGATCGCGGTCGATGCGGTCTTCGATTCAGTCTCGGTTGCCACGACCTTCAAGGAAGAACTGAAGAAGGCCGGCGTGATCTTCATGCCGATCTCGGAGGCGATCCGCGAACACCCCGAACTGGTGCAGAAGTATCTGGGCTCGGTGGTACCAACCTCGGACAATTTCTTTGCGACACTGAACTCGGCGGTGTTTTCCGACGGCTCGTTTGTGTATGTGCCGGCGGGCGTGCGCTGCCCGATGGAGCTGTCGACCTATTTCCGCATCAACGAGCGCAACACCGGCCAGTTCGAGCGTACGCTGATCATCGCCGACAAGGGCTCCTACGTCTCCTATCTCGAAGGCTGCACCGCGCCGCAGCGCGACGAGAACCAGCTTCATGCCGCCGTCGTCGAACTGGTCGCGCTTGATGACGCCGAGATCAAATATTCGACGGTTCAGAACTGGTATCCCGGAAACTCGGAAGGCAAGGGCGGCATCTATAATTTTGTCACCAAGCGTGGCGACTGCCGTGGCAAGAATTCCAAGATCTCCTGGACCCAGGTCGAGACCGGCTCGGCGATCACCTGGAAATATCCGAGCTGCATCCTGCGCGGCGATAATTCGCGCGGCGAGTTCTATTCGATCGCGATCTCGAACGGCTTCCAGCAGGTCGACAGCGGCACCAAAATGCTGCATCTGGGCAAGAACACCACGAGCCGCATCATCTCCAAGGGGATTGCGGCGGGCCGTTCTCAGAACACCTATCGCGGCCTCGTCACCGCGCATCGCAAGGCGACCGGCGCGCGCAACTTCACGGCCTGCGATTCGCTCCTGATCGGCGGAAAATGCGGCGCGCACACCGTGCCCTATATCGAGGCGAAGAATTCGTCGGCGACCTTCGAGCACGAAGCGACCACCTCGAAGATTTCCGAGGACGTGCTCTTCTATTGCGTCCAGCGCGGCCTGAGCCAGGAGGAGGCCGTCGGCCTCGTCGTCAACGGCTTCGTCAAGGACGTGCTGCAGCAGCTTCCGATGGAGTTCGCGGTTGAAGCGCAGAAGCTGATTTCGATCTCGCTTGAAGGCAGCGTGGGATGATGCCGTCATTGCGAGCGCAGCGAGGCAATCCATCGTGCAAGCAAGGCTGGATTGCTTCGTCGCGGAGCCTGTCATCGGGCCGGCCAAAAGGCCGGACCCGTTGGCTCCTCGCAATGACGAAGACGATTGATTCTCGTTAAGGAAAAGATATGCCGTTACTCGAAGTGAAAGACCTGCAAGTCCGTGTCGAGGATCGCGAGATCCTCCATGGATTGTCGCTGACCGTGAACAAGGGTCAGGTGCATGCGATCATGGGGCCGAACGGCTCCGGCAAATCGACACTGTCGCATGTGATCGCGGGCAAGCCAGGCTATGAAGTCACCGGCGGCGAGATCCTGTTCAACGGTGAGAACCTGCTGGAGATGGCGCCCGACGAGCGCGCCGCCAAGGGCGTGTTCCTGGCGTTCCAGTATCCCGTGGAGATTCCGGGCGTCGCTACCATGAACTTCCTGCGCACCGCGCTGAACGCGCAGCGCAAGGCGCGCGGCGAGAGCGAATTTTCCACTCCGGACTTTCTGAAGAAGGTCCGCGAGGTCGCCAAGTCGCTGAACATTCCGCAGGACATGCTTCGGCGCGGCGTCAATGTCGGCTTCTCCGGCGGCGAGAAGAAGCGCAACGAGATCCTTCAGATGGCCTTGTTCGAGCCGTCGCTGTGCATCCTGGATGAAATGGATTCAGGTCTCGACATCGACGCGCTCAGGATCGCGGCCGACGGCGTCAACGCGTTGCGTTCGCCTGATCGGGCGATGGTCGTCATCACCCACTATCAGCGCCTTCTGAACTACATCGTGCCCGATGTCGTGCATGTGATGTCGAAGGGGCGCGTGGTGAAAAGCGGCGGCAAGGAACTGGCGTTGGAGCTGGAAGAGTTCGGCTACGCCCGGTTCGAGGATGCCGCCTGAACGGATTCGAGATGAACGTCATTTTGGCAAAGACCGAGACCGGGCGCGCCGTGGACAACCTATTCACCGTTGCGCGTGACCGGCTGCCCGGGACAGGCAAGGTCGCTGACGTCAGGCGGCAGGCGTTTGAGGCCTATGAACGCACAGGCCTGCCGCATCGCCGGATCGAGGAATGGAAATATACCGACCTGCGCGCGCTGATGCGCGAGGTCCGGCCGCTTGCGCCCGGGCCGGATGCCGCCGCGATCGGGCGCGCCAGGGCAGCGCTCGAGCCGATTGCGATCGACGGCGCGACGAAACTGGTGCTGGTGGACGGCGTGTTCGTGGCTGAGCTTTCGGATGCCGTTTCCGGGGGCGTAAACGTCCGCAGCCTGCGCGAAGCGCTGGAGGCGGGCGCCAGCGACCTGCTGGAAGACAGCGTCAAGGATGCGATGGTCTCGCTCAATGCGGCGCTTGCGACCGACGGCGTCATGGTCGGCGTTGCCGACGGCGCGGTTCCAGCCCAGCCCATCCAGATCATCCATGTCGCAACCGCCTCAACGGCGTCGGCCTTTACCCGCTCGCAGGTGAAGATCGGCAAGGGCGCGCGCGTCACGCTGGTCGAGAATTTTATCGCAGCCGGCGGCAAGGCCTATCAGGCCCACGACGCGATGCTGCTGTCGCTCGGTGACGACGCCGAGCTGACGCAGGTGCGGCTGATGGCCGACAGCGCTGATGCTGCAAACATCTCGTCGGCGATCTTTGACGCCGGCGCGAGAGCGAAGTTCAACCTGTTCAACTTGACCGCAGGCGGCGCCGTCAGCCGCTACCAGGGTTTTGTCACGCTGGCCGGCGAGGGCACCGACCTCAACATTAACGGCGTCAATCTGTTGAACGGCAGCCAGCATGGCGACACCACGCTGGTGGTCGACCACGCGGTGCCGCATTGCACGAGCCGCGAGAATTTCCGTGCCGTGATCGACGACCGTGCCCATTCGGTATTCCAGGGCCGCATCATCGTCCGTCCCGATGCGCAGAAGACCGACGGCAAGATGATGACGCGGGCGCTCCTGCTCTCGGACGAGGCGGAGGCCGACAACAAGCCGGAGCTCGAGATTTTCGCCGACGACGTCACCTGCGGCCATGGCGCCACATCAGGCGCGCTCGACGAGAGCCTGCTGTTCTATCTGCGCGCCCGCGGCCTGCCGGAGAAGGCGGCGCAGGCGCTTTTGATCCAGGCCTTTGTCGGTGAAGCCATCGAGGGCATCGCCGACGACGATTTGCGCGAGGCCGTGATGGCCACCGCCGAGCGCTGGCTGGAGGCGAGGGCATGACCATGCATCCCGCTGTCGCCAACGGTTCCTACGACGTCGCCAGGGTGCGCAAGGACTTTCCCGCGCTCGCCCTGCAGGTTTACGGCAAGCAACTTGTCTATCTCGACAACGCCGCGTCCGCGCAGAAGCCGGTCGCCGTGCTCAACCGCATGACCGAGGCCTACCAGAGCGAATACGCCAACGTCCATCGTGGCCTGCATTACCTCGCCAATGCGGCGACCGAAGCCTACGAAGGCGGCCGGGCGAAGGTGGCGAAATTCCTCAACGCGCGCCGCAACGAGGAGATCGTCTTCACCCGAAATGCCACCGAGGCGATCAACCTCGTGGCCTATTCCTGGGGCGAGGCCAACATCAAGGCCGGTGACGAGATCGTCGTCTCGATCATGGAGCACCATTCCAACATCGTGCCCTGGCATTTCCTGAGGGAACGTCATGGCGCGGTGATCAAATGGGCGCCGGTCGACGACGAGGGCAACTTCCTGTTCGAGGAGTTCGAAAAGCTCCTGGGCCCGCGGACGAAATTGGTTGCGATGACGCAAATGTCGAATGCGCTCGGCACCATCGTGCCGGTCAAGGACGTGGTGAAGGCCGCGCATGCGCGTGGCATCCCCGTGCTGATCGACGGCAGCCAGGGCGCCGTGCATCTCGCGGTCGACGTGCAGGACATCGACTGCGATTTCTATGTCTTCACCGGCCACAAGATCTACGGTCCGACCGGGATCGGCGTGCTCTACGCCAAGCATGACCATCTGATCGCGATGCGCCCCTTCAACGGCGGCGGCGAGATGATCCGCGAAGTGGCGCAGGACTGGGTCACCTATGGCGATCCCCCGCACAAGTTCGAGGCGGGCACGCCCGCGATCGTGGAAGCGGTCGGACTGGGCGCCGCCATCGACTATGTCAATTCGATCGGCAAGGAACGCATTGCCGCGCATGAGCATGATCTGATGACCTATGCGCACGAACGGCTGCGCGAGATCAACTCGTTGCGGCTGATCGGCACGGCGAAGAACAAGGGGCCCGTGATCTCCTTCGAGATGAAGGGCGCGCATCCGCACGACGTCGCGACCGTGATCGATCGCCAGGGCGTTGCGGTGCGGGCGGGCACCCATTGCGTGATGCCGCTTTTAGAGCGGTTCAATGTCACGGCGACCTGCCGGGCTTCGTTCGGCATGTATAATACCCGCGAGGAAGTCGACCATCTGGTTCAGGCCTTGATCAAGGCGGGGGAATTGTTCGCATGAGTGACACGGCCGAGGTCAGGACCGCCAATATGGAGACGCAATCCGCGTTGTCGCCGGAGGAAACCGAGCGGCTGACGACCGAGATCGTCGCGGCGCTGAAGACCGTATTCGACCCCGAAATACCCGCCGACATCTACGAGCTCGGCCTGATCTACAAGGTGGATATCAGCGACGAGCGGGCGGTCGACGTCACGATGACGCTAACGACGCCGAATTGCCCGGCGGCGGGCGAGCTGCCGACCCAGGTCGAGAACGCGATTGCGAGCGTGCCCGGCGTCGGCGTGGTGAACGTCAATCTGGTCTGGGACCCGGCCTGGTCGCCGGACCGGATGAGCGACGAGGCCCGCCTCGTCCTGAATATGTGGTGAAGCGTTAGGGGACGTTGATTACACTTTTGAAAATGCGGCATTGATTTGCCGTCGGGACTGACCAAATGAATGATATGACTTCGCCCGCTCCCTCCACGAAACCCCGGCGTCCTCGCCCGCAGGTCATGCGTCTGACGGAGGCCGCCGCGGCGCGCATCCAGGAGCTGACCAACCGCGCCGATTCCGAGATTGTGGGGTTGCGGGTCGGCGTGAAGAACGGCGGCTGCGCCGGCCAGTCCTATACCGTCGAATATGCCCACGAGGTCCGTCCGACCGACGAAGTCGTCGAGGACAAGGGCGTGAAGATCCTGGTCGACCCGAAGGCCGTGCTGTTCCTGCTCGGCACCGAGATGGACTACAAGACCGACAAGATGCAGGCCCAGTTCATCTTCAACAATCCCAACCAGATCTCGGCCTGCGGCTGCGGCGAATCCGTGCAGCTCAAGCCCGCGGAAGTCTAGCGCGGCTGAGGCGCGTCGATTGAACCGTCATTGCGAGGAGCAAGCGAGGAAGCAATCCATCTGGACCGTTCCCGCGAAAGCATCCTGGATTGCTTCGCGGAGCCTGTCATCGGGCCGCGCATCGCGCGGACCCGTTGGCTCGCAATGACGAGGTCTGGCATGGACCGCGAATTCCTGATCGACCTCTTCTCGGATTTCGGCCCCGTCACCATCCGTCCGATGTTTTCCGGCTTCGGCATTTCCGTCGACGGCGTCAATTTCGCGATGGCGCTGCGCGCCGGGCTCTATTTCCGCGCCGATGAACACACCATCCCGCAATTCGAGGCGGAGGGTTCAAAGCCGTTCCAGTACCAGACCCGCGCCAAGACGGTGATGGTCAATTCCTACTGGCAATTGCCGGCGCGGCTGTTCGACGACACCGAGGAATTGAGCCAGTGGGCGAGGGCGGCGCTGGGGGCTGCGCAGCGCGCGGCGGTGAAGAAGCGACCGAGGGTGAAGAAGGCTGCAATTGGGAAAAAGTAGGCCTCAAAGAAAAAGAGTAGGGTGGGCAAAGCCAACGGGTCCGCGCGACGCGCAGCCCGATGACAGGCTCCGCGCGCCAACCGATCCGCCAGAGGATCTTGATAGGTGGTGGGTACGGTGCTTTGCGCCTTTGCCCACCCTACGACGCTGCCTTAAAAGGCTGGATCAAGCCACCCGGCCCTGTGTTTCCGTCACATATTCCGGATCGACTTCGCAGATGACGCGATTGCGGCCATTACGCTTGGCGGCATAGAGGCAGGCGTCGGCGCGCTCGATCAGCGAGTGCGTGTCGTCCTCCGGCTTCAACATGGAAACGCCGACGGAAATGGTGACGCGGCCGAGAATTTCGCCGGTCGATTTCTTCTTCAATTCCTTCGCCATCACGGCGCGGCGGATGTGGTCGGCAACAGTCAGTGCCTGGCGCAGGGCGGTGTTGGGGAGCACGACCGCGAACTCCTCGCCGCCGTAACGGGCGGTGATATCCTGCCCCTTGATGGTCTGCTTCAATGACAGGCCGACCAGGCGCAGCACCTGGTCGCCGGTCAAATGGCCGTAGGAATCGTTGAACGACTTGAAGTGGTCGATGTCGAACATCAGGAGCGACAGCGGCTCACTGTGGGCCAACGCGTGCTGCACGGCCTGATCGATCATCCGGTCGAAATATTTGCGGTTGCCGAGACCCGTCAGCGGATCCGTCAGCGACTCGGCGCGGATCGCCTCGAGGCTCTGCTGCAGGTTGGTGATTTCTCCCCTGGAGAGCATCAGCCGCTCTTCCAGCAACTTGTTGGTGTCGCGCATCTCGCGAGTTCGACTTGATCAGGGTTTCCGCGATCGCCTTGAGCTGCTCGCGGCTTGTCGCGCCTGAAAGCTGCTCGCTCGCACCGGTGAGGGTGGTGTCATAGCCGGAGGCCATGGCGAGCGCTTCCGATATCAGCACGGTCACGTCGTCGATCTCGCCGATCACGCGGCCGCCGACCTTGTCGATGCGCTCGGTGGTCTTGAGGTGAGAGAGATAGGTGTCGTGGATCTGCTCGAGATCGGCTTCGGTCAGCTTGCCGTTGCGCGCGAGCGTCTCGTTGATGATCTTGTTGAGCGATGGATTGAGGCCCGTCGCATAAACGTACCAGATCTCATAGTTGCGGGGAATCGCGCTCTGCCGAAGCGAACGGATCTGGCCAAGCGCAACTTCGGCGAAGGCCATCGTGCGTTCGTGTTCGTCGAGCACCCTGACCACCGCAATCGTCCCCATGGCGGGGGTCGCCCGCGCACGCAATAAACTTCAATAATGCGGGCAAGGTAGTGGAGGATGATGAACGGCCGGTAAACGGCATCCGGCCGTGGAAGGCTCACACGCGGGCGCGAACCGGCCGCAGCAGGAACGCCGGCAAATGCGAGTGGTCGGCGGGCTCCTTGTCGGCACCGCGAGGAGCCCGCCGCGGTTCGTCGCGCGGCGCCGATGCGCTGCGAGGTGCCGGCGTCTCCTGGGCCGGAACGTGATGCTTGCTGCGCTCCGGACGCGGCTCACGCTCGCGCTGGGTTTCGCGCTGAGGCTTGCCGCGACCCCGGCGCGAACCTTCGCGTGAACGGCGCTCGCGCGGCTGTTCGCCGTCGGCAGAACTCGCTGTGCGCGGTGAAATCGACTTCGGACCGCGGAATGCTCTGGCCGATCAGCTTCTCGATGGCGACGATCGATTTGGTATCGAGCGGGGCGACAATGGAGATGGCGGTGCCGGCACGGCCGGCGCGGCCGGTGCGGCCGATCCTATGCACATAGTCGTCGGGATGATGCGGCACGTCGAAATTGAAGACATGGCTGACCTCGGGAATATCGAGGCCGCGGGCGGCGACGTCGGAAGCGACCAGGAGCGGCAGCTCGCCCTTGCGGAACTGATCCAGTGCGGCCATGCGCGCGGGCTGGTCCATGTCGCCATGCAAGGCGCCGACGCTGAAACCGTGCTTCTGAAGCGATTTGTAGAGCACCGCGACTTCGCGCTTGCGGTTGCAGAAGATGATCGCGTTCTTGAGATCCTTGGCATCGCGCAGCAGGCGCCGCAGCACCTCCCGTTTGTCATGCGCCTCTCGGCCGGCCGGGACCTGTAATTGCGTCACGGTGACAGCAGCGGTCGCGGGCCGGGATACCTCGACCTTCTGCGGATTGTGCAGGAAGGCTTCGGTGATGCGGCGGATTTCCGGCGGCATCGTCGCGGTGAAGAACAGCGTCTGCCGCGTAAAGGGAACGAGCTTGCAGATGCGCTCGATGTCGGGAATGAAACCCATGTCGAGCATGCGGTCGGCTTCGTCGATGACGAGCAATTCGACGCCCGTCAAGAGAAGGCCGCCACGCTCGGTATGGTCGAGCAGGCGGCCGGGAGTTGCGATCAGAACGTCGACGCCGCGGGTCAGCTTGGAATCCTGGTCGCCGAAGGACACGCCGCCGATCAGGAGCGCGACGTTGAGTTTCTGGCCCGCGCCATAGCGATCGAAGTTTTCCTTGACCTGGGCTGCGAGTTCGCGCGTCGGCTCCAGGATCAGCGTCCGGGGCATGCGCGCCCGCGCACGGCCCTTCTCGAGAATGGTGAGCATAGGCAGGACGAACGCGGCGGTCTTGCCGGTGCCGGTCTGGGCGATGCCCAGAACGTCCCGGCGCGCCAGCACGTGGGGGATCGCCTGTTCCTGAATGGGGGTGGGGGTCGTGTAGCCGGTCGCCGCCACAGCGGCCAGAACCTTGTCGGATAGTCCGAGATTGGAAAAAGACATCGAGCCTCTAATCGA
Source organism: uncultured Alphaproteobacteria bacterium (assembly GCA_963696255.1). GTDB lineage: Bacteria > Pseudomonadota > Alphaproteobacteria > Rhizobiales > Xanthobacteraceae > Bradyrhizobium. The sequence goes on along the minus strand of CAVOJN010000006.1, from coordinate 1,199,268 downwards.
CACCGCCGTTCGGAATCGAGGGTAAAAGCGGTCGCGTGGGCCCCGAAACGGCGTGCTTGAAGAAGCTCAGGGGCAGGTAAAAGACGCTGACCAGCAGCTGATTGACGGGAATCCACTTCGACCCAAATCAGCTTTGGCCGAAACATAGGGTCGAAATGGCCAAAGTCAATCTGCGAACGGCCCGAAAGCCTCAAAAACCTTAACGTTTGCGTACAAATGACGAAGCTTTCCGCAACTTCCCGGCGAGACGATGTGCCGTCGCCGGACCAGGTCCGGCACGTGAAGGACCGGTTGCGCGAGCCCCTGCATTGGGGGCAATGCTTGTGAAGGGAACCCGATTGGCTTGGCGACAAGCCCATGATGCCTGCCTGGGGATGAGTGCCCCGACAGATGACAAAGCGGATGACGAAACGCCATGTTCTCGAAAGCCCGGCTTGACGCCCTGCATGACGGCATCTTCAGCGTCGCGATGACCCTGCTGGTGCTCGATGTCCGTTTTCCCGAGGATTTCCATCCTGCCGATGGCGGTGAGCTTCTGCAGGGCTTTACAAGGCTTTGGCCGAAATTCCTGCCCTATGTCCTGAGCTTCGGCGTGCTCGGCTTGCGCTGGCTTGCGAGCGTCCAGATTCGTTCGCGCGCCGACTATTTCAACCGGGAGTATGTCAACTGGTGGTTGGCCTACCTGCTTCTGATCACCTTCGTGCCGTTTACTACCCTTGCGGTCGGCCGTTACGTCCAGTTCGCGCCAGCGATCTGGCTCTACGCCGGGCACATGCTGCTGATCGGTCTGATCAGCATGCGCATGGTGGCGCTGACGCCCGATCCTGAGGGTGGCGATGAGCTGCGGCGCAGGATGCGATCCTCGGCCTTTCTGGCCGGCTCCGCGCTGTTTGCGCTTGCCCTCAGCTTTGTAAACCCGCGGATCGCCTTGTGGGGACTTGCCCTCAATTTTGCCCAGCCTGTGATCGAGAGATGGCGGCGCCAAGGGGATAAGACAGCAGGCAAGGCCGATCGGCCAGGGCACGTTGAACTCTAACGTCGCCCCGGTCGACTATGGCAAGAGGACCCTTTCGTGGGGCGCAGGGATCGAGGATGAAGACATTGGCTTGTCTGAAATTTGCTGTTGTGGCGCTGTTGACGGTGCCCCTGTTGGCGTTCGCCGCGCCGGCGCATGCCGAGAAGCGCGTGGCGCTGGTGATCGGCAATAACGACTACAGGAACGTGCCGAAGCTGCAGAAGGCCGTCAACGACGCCCGCACCATGGGCGAGACGCTGAAGCAGCTCGGGTTTTCCGTGATGGTCGCGGAGAACCAGAATCGCGCGCAATTCAGCCAGAGCCTGCTTGCCTTCGACAACGCGGTCGGCCCGGGCGACACCGCATTCTTCTTCTATGCCGGCCACGGCTTTGAGATCGCAGGCCAGAACTATCTGCTGCCGACCGACGTACCGGCCGCGACCGAAGGCCAGGAGGAGCTGGTGCGCGACTCGTCCGTCCTTGCCGACCGCATCATCGAGCGGCTGCAGAACAAGCGCGTGCGGACGTCCATTCTCGTGTTTGATGCGTGCCGCAATAATCCGTTCGAGCGGCAGGGCACCCGTGCCGTCGCCGGCGGCGGCGGACTCGCGCCAATGAGCCAGTTGCCGGAAGGCGTGTTCTCGATCTTCTCGGCCGGATACAAGCAGACGGCGCTTGACCGGCTTTCGAACGACGACATCAGTCCCAATTCCGTGTTCACGCGCACCTTCTCCAAGGAGCTGCTGACGCCGGGCGAAAATCTCGTCGAGGTTGCCCAGCACACGCGCAAGCTCGTGAGCGAGATGGCTGACAAGATCGGTCACCGTCAGATTCCGGCCTATACCGACCAGATGGTCGACAACGTCTTCCTCAATGGTGCCGGCAGGGCGCAGGCCGAGGCGAAGCCCACCGAGCCCGTGCAAAAGGTGGCCGCGGCGATTCCGCCGGTGGTTGCTCCCCGCCCCGTTGAGCCCGCCGATTCCACCAACGCGCCGATCGCCTCCTTCTCGCGTCACAATGGCGGCTGGACGGTGGCGTTCTCGTTCCTCGAACCGACGCTGGGAATTTCCTGGCGGATGGGCGACAGCGGTGAATTTCGCGAGACCGGATTCCTCGACATGCTGGATCCGCGGACCCGCAAGCGCATGGCCAATCCGGGTATCCAGCTTCCGGCGGATGCGCCGCCGGGCACCATCCAGGTCCGCTACATCGACGCGTCGGGTGAGATGAAAGGACCTTTTCCGATCAAGTTCGATCCGGAGGCGGCGCTGCTGCGCGACCAGCGCAAGATCCTCGACATGACTGCGACGAGCTGGCTGTCGTTCCGCGACTTCAACGGGCTGCTGCTCTACTATACGCATCTGGTCTCGTATCGTTGCGCGATCCGCGAGGTGCGAATTGGCGTCGACAGCGCCGTGCCGGACAAGGTGCTGAAGCTGCCACCCTGTGACATGAGAAACCCGATGGAAATACCCAACGGCGCGCAGGTCTATTTGAAGCTCGCGCCGACCACGCAGTCAGTCTCCGTTGAATTGACCTATCGTGACGGCAGCATATCGGAGACCAAGAGTTTCCGGCGATAAGGCCGACGGGTACGCGAGCACGCTGTGGATGAGTGTGCTCGCCAACGGATGACCATGTTGGTGTCATCCGGGTATGATCTTACTGTCACGCGCGATCTCTAGGTTCCCCCGACTGACCGACGGGGGCGCACCTCCGTTGCACGTCAAACGGAGGAAAGAATGTCGCAAACCAAACCCGCGCGACGCAACCGCGCTCAAGGCCGGTGGTGGGTCAACACAGCTCTCGGGACGACTTTCGGCGTCGCGTTCACTGTACTCTCGTCCACCGCTTTTGCGGATGACATCAGGTCGAATGGATCTGATCACGGCAAGACGGCAACGCCCATCAAGCATGTGATTGTGCTGATCGGCGAGAACCGGACCTTCGACAATGTGTTCGCGACATATGTGCCGCGGAATGGACAGGCGGTTTCGAATCTGCTGTCGCGTGGAATCATCAATGCGAACGGCCAGCCGGGTCCGAACTGGGCTGCGGCACGCCAGTTCCAGGTCGGCAACATCAATCCGGTCGCTTATTTCATCAACACCAATACGCTCAAGAATCCGAACAAGACGGCGTACGGATTGCTGCCGAGCCCCGAAGTCGGCGGCGTTCCGCCGACACCGGTCACGAAGAGCCAATTCCTCAAGGACCCCGTCGACACGCTTCCTCCGTTCGACGGCAAGACCTTCTCGACCGCGGATCTGACCAAGATCACGCAGGGGCTGAACGGCGAAGATTTGGGTCTGCTGACGACCGGCGCCACGGGCCAGACCAATGCCCAGAACGATCCGACGCTGCCTCCGGCAGCTGCTGCGGAAACCGATTTGCGCATTCCCGGTGGACTGCCCAACACGGTGTTCCAGATCACCGGCTCCAGGAAGATGCCGTATGACAGCTACACCGGCGATATGGTGCATCGCTTCTATCACATGTGGCAGCAGTCCGACTGCGACGTAGCCGATGCGAACAAAACCAATCCGTCCGGCTGCAAGAACGATCTCTATCCGTTCGTCGGCATCGCGCGCGGTGACGACTCCGGCGGCAGCTCGATGGGTTTCTACAACATGCAGAAGGGCGACGTGCCGCTGTTCAGGAAGCTGGCCGACACCTTCGCGATGAGCGACAACTATCATCAGCCCGTCATGGGCGGCACCGCGGTCCAGCACACGATGCTGTTCACCGGCGATGCGCTGCCGTGGGAGGCTGTCAGCGGCTTTCCCGCTCAGCCGCCGGCCAACAGAGTGGCCGATCCCACTCCGAAAAGCGCGACCAACGCCGCGTTCACGGTCGACCAGCGCTGGAGCGGCTGCGGCGCTTCCCAGCCGGGCTTCACGGCCATCATGAACTACCTGAAGACTCTGCCGTGGCGTCCGGATCAATCGAAGACCAGCTGCACGCCGGGGACTTTCTACATGGTCAACAACACCCGTCCGGCATATCTCTCGAACGGTGCTCTCAATACCGCCCAGATCAACGACGGCACCGCGGCGCCGCCCTCGACGCTGCGGCATATCGGCGATGCCCTCAACGAGAAGAAGATCAGCTGGGCCTATTACGGCGGCGGCTTCAATGCGGCGGCTCGTTTCGACAACGGATCGAAAGACCCGTTCGACGTGATGATCGGCACCGGTGGCGATTGGTACTGCGATATCTGCAACAGCTTCCAGTACAGCAAGTCGATCATGGGCGATCCGGCCCAGCGTCAGGCTCACATCAAGGATTTCACCGACTTCCTCGATGACGTCGATCACGGCCGTCTGCCGTCCGTCGCCTACATCAAGCCGGACAGCTTTCTTGACGGCCATCCGGCGACGTCAAAGCCCGATCTTCTGGAGGGGATGACCGACAAGATTCTCGGCAAGCTGTTCAACCATCCCGAACTGTTCGCGGAGACGGCCTTCATCATCACCTTCGACGAAGGTGGCGGCTACTGGGACTCCGGTTTCTTCCAGCCTCTGGACTTCTGGGGCGACGGACCGCGCATTCCCCTTATCGTCGTCTCGCCCTTCACGGTGGGTGGCCGGGTCTCGCACAACTATGCCGACCACGCTTCGGTGCTGAAGTTCATCGAACGGAACTGGGGTCTCGCGCCTCTGACCGCTCGCAGTCGCGACAACCTGCCGAACCCGAAGATGCATGGCGATAACGCCTATGTGCCAGTCAACATGCCGGCGATCAGCGATCTCTTCGACATGTTTGACTTCGGCCAAAATCGGCAGGGCGATCAGGACCACGACCGCGACTGATATCATTGCCGCAACGAGAGAAGTGCGTTGCCACGATCGATGGGGATGCACCTTTCGTCTTGTCGATCGAGAGCAAAAAAGCCCCGGCATTGCCGGGGCTTTTTCATTGGCGCGGAGATAGACGTCTCAGCCCATGATCGAAAAGCCGCCGTCGATGGGAATCGCAGTGACCACATCGGAAACTACGGACGCCAGGAAAACCGCGATTCCCTGCGAAGTCGTCGATGGCGCCCCGGCGTGACGATTCGTCGATGTGGAAATCAACCGTTTGCGCGTCCCATGCCGGCAGACCTCGGGTATCGCGCTGGCCAAATTGTATGCCGTTACCGTGCTGGAGCGGCACGACGTTGCAGCGTTGCAACATTCCCCAGAAATGCTCCGAAATATCCGCACTCAAACAAATCTGTTTCGTCGCACTGCTGCGACAAGCGTATCCTCGGAGGTGAAATTTCAGTCAATTCGTTTCGGGGGACGTCATGGCTCATTCAGCCAAAGTGCTTGCCGCATTCGCAATTGTTTCTGTCGCTTTTGCCGGCGCTGCCGGTGCAGCGGATATGGCGGTCAAGGCTCCTCCTGCTCCGGTCGTCGCGCCGTATAGTTGGACCGGCTGTTATATCGGCGTCGAAGGGGGCGGATCGTGGGGCCGCGCCCGATCGACGAGCAACGGTACCAATAACGGCGTGCCCAACGGTACGGCGGGCGTTGTCAAAGTGGAGTCGGACCTCAGTGGTGGCCTGATCGGCGGAACGCTCGGCTGTAATTATCAAGTGGACCGGTGGGTCTTCGGCATCGAGGGCGATGGCTCGTGGTCTGGCGAAACGGGCAGCTCGTTTTTGATTCCCCCCACCTTCAATAACTTCTTCAAGGAAGACATTTCGCAAAGCTGGATGGCAACAATCCGTGGCCGCATCGGTTACGCCGTGACGCCCACCGTTCTGTTGTACGGCACCGCCGGCGGTGCCTTCGCGGATCTCAACATCCACGAATTCAATCCCTCAGCCGTCGGTGGCAACTTCATCGGAGCGACCGAGACTCATCAGTTTTCCGGTTGGACCGCGGGCGCCGGCGTCGAATGGGGCTTTGCGCCGCACTGGTCCGCCAAGGTTGAATATCTTTACATGGATCTGGGACGTCAGAACTACTTCGCAACCACTGCGACCGGGTGCTGTACGTTCCAGTCAACACACCTCACCGACAACATTGTGCGCGCAGGCATCAACTACCGCTTCAACTGGGGCCAACCGGGGGTCGTGGCGAAGTACTGATCTCTCCCAGAGCTTCTCTCTAAACTCGAAGCCCCGGCATTGCCGGGGCTTTTCGTTGTGCTCGCCGACATGGGCCTCTTAGCCCATGATCGAAAACCCGCCATCGATGGGAATGGCGGTGCCGGTGACGAAATCGGACGCCGCCGACGCCAGGAAAACCGCAATCCCCGCAAAGTCGTCGATGGCGCCCCAGCGCGCGGCCGGCGTGCGCGCGAGCACCCGCTCGTGCAAGCCGCCGACCTCGACACGCGCGCGCTTGGTGAGATCGGTGTCGATCCAGCCCGGCAGGATCGCGTTGGCCTGGATATTGTCACCGGCCCAGGCACAGGCGCAGGCGCGCGTGAACTGCACGATGCCGCCCTTGCTCGCGGCGTAAGCCGGCGCAAAGCTCGCCCCGAAGATCGACATCATCGAGCCGATATTGATGACCTTGCCCCCGCCGGCGGCTTTCATTAGCGGATGCACCCCCTTCGAGCAGAGAAAGGCGCTGGTGAGGTTGGTGTCGATGACGCTGCCCCACTCCTCGAGCTCCAGCACATGCGGGGGCTTGCGGATGTTGATGCCGGCATTGTTGACCAGGATGTCGATGCGGCCAAGCTCACGGGTCACGCGCTCCACCATGCCCGCGACGGCCTCCTTGCTGGTGACGTCGGCTGTGACCGCGATCGCCCGCACGCCGCGCGAGGCAAGCTCGGTGACGGCCGCCTTCGACTTCTCTTCGTTGCGGCCTACGACTGCGATGTCGGCGCCCGCGTCTGCCATGCCGCGCGCCATGCCAAGCCCGATGCCGCCATTGCCGCCGGTGACGATGGCGACCTTGCCCTTGAGATCGAATAGTTCTTTTTTCATTGCGCAATGTCCCGTGAGTTCAGGCGTGGGTTTCAGGCTTGGCTCTGCCAGATCAGGATCAGGCCGACCGCGCCCAGCGCCGCGCCATAGCCGGCCCACTGGAGCTCATTGATCATGAAGCTGGTCTTTGGCCAAGCCACGACGCCGGTGCCCTGGCCGATCCAGAGCAGCCCGATCGCGAGCGCGAGCAGGCCGATGATGAGGAGCGTCCTGCGCATGTGGTTTCCCCCAAACGATGCTGGTCGCATTGTCGTCCGGGCGGACGATCGACCTTATGAGGACAACCATAGCTTTCGTCCGGCGGGATGCCCAGCCGGCTGGGCAGGGGTCAAGAGCTCAAGGCTTGAAGGGCGAGGCAGGGACAAAGAGGCCGGCGGACGCGAAGAGCGGCGATCTTCGCGCTTTCCGCCTCCAGTATCAGCTGCGCCCTGCCAACGGCAGACTGGCGCACACGAGACAAACAAAAAAGCCCCGGCAAGATGCCGGGGCTTTTCAGTTCCACAGGGAGAAGATCAGTACTTCGCGACCACCGGGCCGGTCCAGTTGAAGCGGTAGACCAGCGAGGTGCTGATGGTCTGGACCCAAGGCCGGAAGTTGATGTCGCGGCCGACGAGAGCGTTCGTGTTGTCAACCAGCTCGTTGATGCCCTTGCTGCCGTAATAGGCGCCGCGATACTCGGTCTTCATGAACCAGCCGGGAGCCGAGATGCCGAAGATGTTCAGATTGTTCTCGACGCCGCCGCCGATGAACCAGCCGTTGCGGTTGAACGAATTGGTGTGGTCACCCACCGCGACACCGGCAAGGTTGACGAGGTTCGTACCGGACCAGTGCGAACCGCTGTAGCCGCCGTTGACATAGGAGAGGACATTCGGAGCGACGAGGACGCCAACCCGCGCGCCGGCAGCCCAGGCATCCTGCATCTTGATGGTGCCGCTAAAGTTGGCGAAGGGGTCATTGATCGTACCCCTGAGGCTCCCGAACTGGCCATCGCCGAACAGGCCGACAACCCAGCTCGGGTTGACCTGCCAGTCGTAACCCGCACCGACGGTGCCATACCAGCCGTCGCCGCCCATGCGCTGATTGATGGTCAGCGCATTGCCCGTGCCCGTCGTGCTGGTGAAAGTGTCTGCATCCCAGAGGCCGCCGCCGACGCCACCGAAAATGTAGAAGCCGGTCCAGTTCGCGACCGGCACGGGCGCAACTGCCTTCATCGGCATCCGCGCAGCCATGTCAGCGGCAAACGCCGACCCAGAGAAGGCCGCTGCGGCGGTCAGAGCGAGCAAGAACTTCTTCATCTTTAATTCCCCAGAAAAAATCGTGGCCACCGCAGAAGGACAGGGGCCTGCGATTCCCCAGAACCATTGGGAACACTATAGACGGTTCGGTCCGGAATGCTGTTGCTGCACGGGCACAGTCGCTAGAAAACGGTCGCAACGGCGCCGATGCAAAATCGCCAAGCAATTGAGAATAAAAGAAAAACAGGAGAGGCGGTGCCGCGGCACCGCCTCTCCTGTACCTCGATCAGTGTACCTGTGTCAGACGTCGAGCAGGTCGTCGCTGGCGAATTCGGCCTTATCCGAGATGAAGGCAAAGCGGGCTTCCGCCTTGGTCCCCATCAGGCGCTCGACCGAATCGGCTGTGCCCTCGCGGTCGTCGGCAAGCAGCACGACTTTCAACAGCGTGCGCTTGGCCGGATCCATGGTGGTTTCCTTCAGCTCCGCCGCCATCATTTCGCCCAGGCCCTTGAAGCGGCTGACGTCGACCTTTGCGTTGGCGTGGAACTCGCTCTTGAGGAGCGCGTCCCTTTGCGCCTCGTCACGCGCGTAGACCCTCTTGGTTCCATGCGCCAGCTTGTAGAGCGGCGGCACCGCGAGATAGAGGTGGCCTTCGTCGATCAGCCGCGGCATCTGCCGGTAAAAGAAGGTGATCAACAGCGAGGCAATGTGCGCGCCGTCGACGTCGGCGTCGGTCATGATGATGATGCGGGAGTAGCGCAAGTCCTCCTCGCGGTAATGGGCGAGCGTGCCGCAGCCGATCGCCTGCATGAGGTCGGCGAGCTGCGCATTCGCGGTCAGCTTGTCCTTGCCGGCTGAGGCGACATTGAGGATCTTGCCGCGCAGCGGCATGATCGCCTGGTTCTTGCGATCGCGCGCCTGCTTGGCATTGCCGCCGGCCGAGTCGCCCTCGACGATGAAGAGCTCGGAGCCTTCGAGACCGACATCCGTGCAGTCGGAGAGCTTGCCTGGCAAGCGCGCCTTCTTGCCTGCCGCCTTGCGCGAGACTTCCTTCTCGGCGCGGCGGCGCAGACGCTCCTCGGCGCGCTCCACCACGAAGTCGAGCAGCTTGTTGGCCTGGACGGGATTGCCCGACAGCCAATGGTCGAAGGGATCCTTGACCGCCTGTTCGACGATGCGCTGGGCCTCGGCGGTCGCCAGCCGATCCTTGGTCTGACCCTGGAATTCCGGCTCGCGAACGAACACCGAAAGCATCACGGCGGCGCCCACCATGACGTCTTCGGATGTGATGCTCGCCGCACGCTTGCTCTGGCCCACGCGCTCGGCGTGATCCTTCAGGCCGCGCAGAAGCGCGCTGCGGATGCCGGATTCATGGGTGCCGCCGTCCTGGGTTGGAATGGTGTTGCAGTAGGAGGAGAGGAATCCGTCTGCGTCCGCGGTCCAGGCCACCGCCCACTCGCAGGCGCCATGTGCGCCATTGCGTCCGGACCTGCCGGAGAAGACATCCGGATGCACCAGCGTGTCGGCGTGGATTGCGGCCGCGAGATAATCCTTCAACCCGCCCGGGAAGTGGAAGGTGTCCTCGGCGGGCACATCCTCGATGCCCTTGAGCAGTTCGCTCGCGCAGCGCCAGCGGATTTCAACGCCACCGAACAGATAGGCCTTGGAGCGCGCCATCTTGAACAGGCGCTGCGGCTTGAAGGTCGCCTTCGCGCCGAAGATCTCGGCGTCCGGCTTGAATCGGACCCTGGTGCCGCGGCGGTTGTTGATCTTGCCGAGGTCCTCGAGCTTGCCCTTGGGATGACCGCGCTCGAACGCCATGCGGTAGAGCTTCTGGCTGCGCGCGACCTCGACTTCGCACCGCGAGGAAAGTGCGTTGACGACCGAGACGCCGACGCCATGCAGGCCGCCCGAGGTCTCATAGACCTTGGAGTCGAACTTGCCGCCCGCATGCAGCGTGCACATGATGACTTCGAGCGCCGACTTCTTCGGAAATTTCGGATGCGGATCGACGGGGATGCCGCGGCCATTGTCCGACACGGTGAGGAAGCCGTCGGTGGTGAGCTCGACTTCGATGAACGAGGCATGGCCGGCCAGCGCCTCGTCCATGCAGTTGTCGATCACCTCGGCGAACAGGTGATGCAGCGCCTTTTCGTCGGTGCCGCCGATATACATGCCGGGGCGGCGGCGGACCGGCTCCAGCCCCTCGAGCACCTCGATGTCGTGGGCGGTATAGCCGGCTTCCGCGCCACCTCCGGAACCGCGAGACGCCGCCTTCACGGCGCCGCGGCCTTTCGCGGCGGTCGCCGAAAAAAGATCGTCGGATTTGGTTTTTGCAGCAGATTTCAACGCTTTAGGCATAATTCTTCATATGTTGCGCGCAGTCTAGCGCAGACGAATCGGTTCGCCTGACTATGCCACGGATAGGCCTGAAAATGTGACGAGGCCGGGTTATCGGCGTCAGACCTTGCAGGTCCGGAACACGATAACCGCAAACAGCAGGACGGCTGCGACCACGATCAGCGAACCGATGATGGGTGCGACGACCAGTTTTTCTCCCTGGGTCGTGACCAGCGCGATGCCGATCGGAAAAACGATCGCTCCGGTGATGTGGAGCCAACCCTGGGTCTTCGCAAGAGCGCCGGCGCCCGCCTTCGGAACGAGGCGATAATACAGTCCAAACAGGAAGAGCAACACGCCGCCGATCAGATTGAGGTGGGCATGTGCGGCTGCGAGCTGGAAATCATGCGTGACTCCCATCGCGACCCCGCCGACCAGGCCAATCAACAGGATCACCACGCTCACGCGCATCATCAGCGAGCCAATCATCAGAACTTCCCCTGTTTCCTGGATTGAGAAGACCACCTGGTTCGCGAAGAGCACCTTGGACCGGCGCGGCCGCTCACGAGCAAGTGGGTCTTTGTGACTTGAAGTCACGCAATCGGGTGGCTTACGTCGTGTTAGGCATTGGACTCTCGAAAAGGTTCAGAGCCTTGGAACCGGGGCGGGGAAGGTCGTTTGAATGGAAGATTTTGCGCGCACACTCGCCGATTTCGTGCGCGACCATCAGGTTTGGGCGGTTCCAATCGTGCTGGTACTGGCCTTCGGTGAATCGCTCGCCTTCATTTCGCTTCTCATCCCGGCCTGGGGCGCGCTGGTCGCGATCGGCGCGTTGATCGGCGCAAGCGGTCTCAATTTCTGGCCGCTCTGCATCGCGGGCGCGATCGGCGCCGCACTCGGCGACTGGCTCTCCTACTGGTTCGGTTACAGATACAAGGAGCAGGTCGCGCAGATCTGGCCGCTGTCGCGCTATCCCGAGATCCTGCCGCGCGGCGAGGCCTTCGTGCGGCGCTGGGGCGTGCCGAGCATTTTCATCGGCCGCTTTTTTGGACCGCTGCGCGCCTCGGTGCCGCTCGCTGCCGGCATTTTCGAGATGCCGTACTGGTCGTTTCAGATCGCCAATTTCGTCTCCGCGTTCGTCTGGGCCGCGGCACTTCTGATGTTCGGCGACGTCATCGCGCGGATCCTGGAATGGATCTGGCGCGTGATTTGAGTTGAGGCCGGGCGCCGTCACGCCATTGGTCTGCTCGCGCGTCTCCGAAAAAGCTGATAAACATCATGCAACCAGAAGCGGCAAAACCGCTCGCGACTTCTATACGGGAGGACGTTGCATGGATGTTTCACGACGTGACGCCATCATCGGCAGCGCCGCGCTCGCAGCCGCGCCGCTCATCACCTCACAGGCCGGCGCGGCGACGCCCGTCGCTGACAGGCAGGCGCCGAGCTTCTATCGCTACAAGGTCGGTGACATCATGGTCACCGTCGTCTCCGACGGCAGGTTCACCTTTCCGCTGACGGACGCCTACATCCCCAATGCCAGGCGGGACGACATCAACGCCGCGCTGGAGAAGGCCTTCATGCCGCCCGACATGATGACGATCTACTTCGCGCCGCTGGTGATCCAGAGCGGCGGAAAGGTGATCGTGATCGACACCGGCATGGGGCCCAGGAGGAAGGTCGCCAGCAAGGGCGCCAACGGCCTGTTCCTGGACAACATGATGGCCGCGGGTTTCGATCCCAAGGCGGTCGACATGGTCATCGCCTCGCACTTTCACGTCGATCACGTTAGCGGCCTCTTGGCCGACGACGGCACGCCGGCATTCCCGAATGCGGAGGTGCTGGTGCCTGCGGCCGAGTGGACATTCTGGATGGACGACGGCGAGATGAGCCGCGCCAAGGGCGACCGCATGGTCGGCCTGTTCAAGATGAACCGCGATATCTTCGAGACCGGCCTGAAGAAGAAGGTCACCCCGTACGAATGGAACAAGGAGATCGCGCCGGGCCTGACCTCGGTCGAGACCATCGGCCATACGCCGGGCCACACCTCCTATGTGCTGTCGTCGGGCTCGGGCAAGGTGTTCATCCAGTCGGATGTGACCAACAATCCGAACCTGTTTGCGACTTATCCGGGTTGGCACGGCGGCTTCGACCAGGACGGCGAGGTTGCCGAGAAAACCCGCCGCCGGGTGTACGACATGGTGGTTGCGGAGAGGCTGCAGGTGCAGGGCTTCCACTATCCTTTCCCAGGGCTCGGCAACGTCGTGAAGGACGGCGAGGGCTACCGGGTCGTTCCGGCGTCGTGGAATCCGGCGCTCTGAGCGACGGTCATTCCGGGGCGCGCGCCAAGCGCGAACCCGGAATCTCGAGATTCCGCGTTCGATGCTGCGCATCGCCCCGGAATGACCGGGCGGAACTTGACGCAAGCCCGGCGCGGCCTTATAGGGCGCGCCCATGATCCATTTCGTGACCAGCTTCATCGCCCGCCGTCGCCGTAGCACCGCTGCGGTAAGGGCGATCACCTGCGTCTAAAGATCACCCTGCCGCCGGCTCAAGTCCGCGGCATTCCCCTCCTTGCAGCGTAACTTGGTCCGGCGGCTCCTTCGTCCAGCAGGAGCCAAGACATGTATACGCCTCCACCTTTCAGAGCCGATCGCGCGGCGAGCCTGGCCTTTGCCGAGGCGCGCGGCTTCGGCACGGTCTGCGCGTTCGACGGCAAGAAGCCGGTCGCGACGCTGTTGCCGTTCTATCTGACCTATGCGGACGACGGCACCCCCCGCGCGCTGTTTCATGTCGCGCGCGGCAATCCCCTGGTGAAACTCGCAGACGGCGTGTCGTCCTGGCTGCTCGCCGTCAACGGCGCGGACGCCTATGTGTCGGCCGACTGGTATGTGTCCCCCGACCAGGTTCCGACCTGGCTGTATCAGAGCGTGCACCTGACAGGTCCGGTGCGGACGCTCTCGGACGATGAACTGGCCGCGCAGATCGATGCGCTCAGCGCCAAGTTCGAGTCCTGGCTTCTGCCGAAGCCGCCGTGGACGGCGGCCAAGACGACGGCCGCGCGTCTGGAGATGCTGAAGAAAGCCATCGTCGGCTTCGCCATGACGGTCGAGGACGTCGAGGGCAGCTTCAAGCTCAACCAGCACAAATCCGACGTCGACTACGCCGCGGTCGCCGAGGGGCTTGCCGGACAGTCCGACGCGGGTTCGCAGCAGATCGCAGGCTTGATGCGCAAGCTCCGGCCGCAGGCATTTTCTCCCGTGATCGAGGACCAGAAACAATGAACGCGAAGGACACGAAGGCGAAAAAGAAGATCGCGGTGCTCGGCGCCTCCGGCTACACCGGCGCCGATGCGGTGCGACTGCTGGCGCGCCATCCCGAGGTCGAGATATCGGCGCTCACCGCCAACACCCATGCGGGCAAGGCGATGACCGAGGTGTTCCCGCATTTCTTCATGCTCGATCTGCCCATGCTGACGGAGTGGGAAAAGGTCGACTGGACAAAGCTCGATGCGGTCTTTTGCGGGCTGCCGCACGGCACCACGCAGGAGATCATCGCCGCCGTGCTGGACGCCAATCCGGCGATCAAGGTGCTCGACATGTCCGCGGACTTCCGTCTTCGCGACAACGCAGATTACGCGCGCTGGTACGGCCATGAACACCGCGCGTTGGGACTGCAGAAGGAGGCGGTCTACGGCGTGTCCGAGCTTTACCGGAAACAGATCACCACGGCGCGCCTGGTGGCCTGTCCCGGCTGTTATCCGACGGCGGTGCTGATCGCGCTTGTGCCGCTGGTGAAGGCCGGCCTCATCGATGCCCATGACCTCATCATCGATGCGAAGTCCGGCGTCACCGGCGCAGGGCGCGGGCTGAAGCAGAACACGCTGTTCTCGGAAGCCGGCGAGGGGTTGTCGCCCTATTCGGTGGCTTCGCACCGTCATACGGCTGAGATCGATCAGGAGATCAGCGTGGCGGCGGGTGCGGCCGTGACGGCGAACTTCACGCCGCATCTGATCCCGATGTCTCGGGGCGAGCTTTGCACCTGTTATGTCAGGCTCAATGGCGGAACGGCAGACGATCTGCGCGCGGCGCTGGAGGCGGCCTATCGCGATGAGCCGTTCGTGTTCGTGACGAAAAAAGGCGTGCTCCCGCAAACGCAGAACGTGCGCGGCTCCAACTATGTCCAGATCGGCGTGGTGGCCGACCGCATCAAGGATCGGGCGATCGTGATCGCAACGCTGGACAATCTGGTGAAGGGTTCGGCCGGGCAGGCGATCCAGAACATGAACTTGATGTTCGGCTGGCCCGAGACGACCGGACTGGAGCAGATCGCGCTGTTTCCATGAGGAAGCAACGAACTGGACCGCGAGACGCCGTAAGACCGCCCGGCGACGATGCTGCACATCGTCGCCGGCACATCCGCCAAGGGAAAATCCGCGAAGCGAAAATCCGCCAAGTTGAACCGCGGGATCAGACGATCCTGAAGATCGCCAGCACCAGCACCACCTGCGCGAGGAAGCCGACCGTGAAGGCCAGGGTGCGGAACACAGGAAGTCCCAGCGTGTAGACGATGAGATGCGCCACGCGGGCCCAGAAATAGACCGCGCAGGCCCACACCGTCCATTTGGTCGAATAGTCGATCTGCGCGAGGATCAGCACCAGCGGCGCGAAGATCACGAGGTTCTCGATCGCATTATCGTGCGCGAACATCAGCCGCGTCGCCCAGGCCGCATGCGGCTTGTCGTTGCGGGAGGGGTTGGCCATGGAACCGCCAAGCCCGCGCACCTGGACGCGGTTGAGGATGTAGGGGACCCACAACAACCCCGTCAAAATCACGGTCAGCGTCAGCCAGAACAACTCGGGCGTCAATAATGCGGGCGTCATGGGCGTCCCCTTCACTCGAATCCCTTGAGGGCTTCAGCATACAAGAGCATGCGCCGTCGCGCTACGCACGGACCCGCACATAGCTACCGGGCGCATCCTCGATCGGCGGCAGCGCCTCGCTGCCGACACCGCGCGCCGCGACCTCCTCCGCATCGATTGCGCCGAGCCATTCGCGCCAGTTCGGCCACCACGAGCCCTTGTGCTCCTGCGCTCCCTTGATCCAGTCGGAGAGCGAGACATCCCGGATGTTGTCGTTGAGCCAATATTGGTACTTGCCCGCCGACGGCGGGTTGACCACGCCTGCGATGTGGCCCGAGCCCGACAGTACATATTTCACCGCACCGCCGAAAAACTGCGAGCCGTACAGCACGGAATCGGCAGGCGCGATGTGATCCTCGCGGGTCGCCAGATTGTAGACCGGCACCTTCACCTTCGAGAGGTCGAGCAGGGTGTTGTCGAGCACCAGGCTGCCGGTGGACAGCCGGTTCTCCAGATAGCAGTTGCGCAAATAATAGGAATGGTTCGCGGCCGGCATCCGCGTCGCGTCCGAATTCCAGTGCAGCAGGTCGAAGGCAGAGGGTTGTTTGCCCTTAAGGTAATTGTTGACGACGTAGGACCAGATCAGGTCGTTCGAACGCAGCATGTTGAAGGCCATGGCCATCTTTGCGCCTTCGAGCACGCCGGACTCCTGCATGTCGCGTTCCAGCGCCGAAATCTGCCCCTCGTCGACGAAGACGAGCAGGTCTCCGGCGTGGGTGAAATCAACCTGGGCGGCGAGAAACGTCGCCGAGGTGACGCGCTGGCGCCGCTTTTCGGCGAGCCAGGCCAGCGTCGTCGCGAGCAGCGTGCCGCCGACGCAATAGCCCATGGTGTGGACCTTCATCTCCCCGGTCGCCTTCTCGATGACGTCCATCGCGGTGAGGGGGCCTTCCTTCATGTAGTCTTCCCAGGTCTTCGCTCCCATACTCTTGTCAGGATTGACCCAGGAGATCACGAACACGGTGATGCCCTGATCGACACACCATTTGATGAAGGATTTTTCCGGACGCAGATCCAGAATGTAGAACTTGTTGATCCAGGGCGGCACGATCAGGAGCGGCGTGCGCAACACGCTCTCCGTCGCCGGCTGATACTGGATCAGCTGCATCAGGTCGTTCTGGTAGATGACCTTGCCGGGGGTGGTCGCCATGTTGACGCCGACCACGAGGTTGGCGGGATCGGACTGGCGGATACGCAGCAGGCCGTTGCCGGATTCGATATCTTCCGCCAGCATCGACATGCCGCGCGCGAGATTGTCGCCGTTCTGCGCCATCGTCTCCCGCAGCACTTCCGGATTGGTCAGGACGAAATTGGACGGCGCCAGCGCGTTGGTGATCTGGCTGACGTAGAATTCGGCTTTTTTCCGCGTGTGCGGATCGACCCCCTCGGCATTGCGCACGAGATCCTGCGCCCATTGGGTCGTGAGCAGATAGAGCTGCATCATGAAATCGAAGAACTGGTTCGATTTCCATTCGGGGTCGGCAAAGCGCTTGTCGCGCGGGGAGGGCGAGATCGCAGGCGGCGTGTCCTCGCCCACGAGGCGGCGCATCGCCGAGCCCCAGAGATCGAGATAACCCTTCGCCATCCGGGTCTGGAGATCGGAGGCGCGCTCGTTGTCGGACAGCCAATATTCCGCGACCGTGGTCAGCGTCTTGATGACTTCAGCCATTTCATCCGGCGACTTGTCTTTCAATTCGCCGCTCTCGCGCGGCTTGAGATAGGCCGCAAGCGCCCGTCCGCCGCTTTCCATCGCGCGTGCGACGTTCATCGCAAACGCTTCGGCGTCGAATTGCTTTTCGTTTCGGGTCTCGGTCGTGACGTCAGTCATGGTTCAACACTAACGCTTCCCGTCGTTTTCGTCACCGCGTGAGATCGGGGCTAGGCTTTTGAAATTAACGTTTGTTTAGTTGTGTATTGCACTGCGATAAACGATCTTGGTTCTGTCATATTGCGGCCCCGACGGTACAATTAGCTGTTTGGACTCCAACTGCTTTGAGCGAAAATGGTTTGACGGAGAATGACGGTGGCGGGCGAGGGCGAATTTGCCGCGGCCCCGTCGCTTTCACTTTTCGCGTGGGGACTTCGAGAAAGATGACGAGGGGTCGTCGAAGCAGGACGCTGGCGTTGGCTGCGCTGATTGGCGCGGCTCTGGCGCTTGCCGGCTGTTCCAGCCAAATCGCCGATTTGCCGCTGGTCGGAACACCTGCCGATGCGCCGGCGCGGCCAAAGGAACCGGGTGCCTATCTGCCGGTCAATGACCTGCCTCCCAATCGCGACGAAGCCACCATGGATCCCAAGGAGCGCGCCAGGATCCAGGCCGAACTGATCGCCGCGCGCGATCGCCAGGCCGTCGTGACCCAAATTGTCGGTACCCAAGGCGTCGGGACACAAGGCAAGGATGCCGGCGCTGCCGCCAAATAAGCCGGCTCGCGCGACGTAATCGCTGGCGCCCCCATGCCGCCGTGGTAAAAGAGCCAATTCAACCGTCAGGGCGATCCGGAAAGCGTCCCTAAATTCACGCTAATGCATTGATTTTGCGTGTCTTTCGGGATATATTGCTTGCGCGGCACGACGCGCGCGGCGCGATTCTGTTTCTGACGGATTGCCGGGAGCCTGGAGACCATGGAAGAGTTTTACCGCATCCGCCGTCTGCCGCCTTATGTGTTCGAGAAGGTCAACCAGGCCAAGGCGGCCGCGCGGAATGCGGGCGCCGACATCATCGACCTCGGCATGGGCAATCCGGACCTGCCGGCGCCGGCCCATGTGCTGGAGAAACTCAAGGACACCCTCGGCAAGCCGCGGACCGACCGCTATTCCGCCTCGCGCGGCATTGCCGGCCTGCGCAAGGCGCAAGCGGCCTATTATGCGCGCCGCTTCGGCGTGAAGCTCAATCCGGACACACAAATCGTCGCCACGCTCGGCTCGAAAGAAGGCTTTGCCAATGTCGCCCAGGCCATCACAGCGCCCGGCGACGTCGTGCTTTGCCCCAATCCGAGCTACCCCATTCACGCCTTCGGCTTCCTGATGGCGGGCGGCGTGATCCGTTCCGTGCCCTCCGAGCCCACCCCGCAATTCTTCGAAGCCGTCGAGCGCGCGATCGTTCATTCGATTCCGAAGCCGATTGCCCTGATCGTCTGCTATCCCTCAAATCCGACCGCCTATGTCGCCGATCTCGATTTCTATCGGGACCTCGTCGCATTCGCCAGGAAGCACGAGATCTTCATCCTGTCCGATCTCGCTTATGCCGAGGTCTATTTCGACGACCGCAAGCCGCCGCCGTCGGTGCTGCAGGTGCCCGGCGCCATGGATGTCACCGTCGAGTTTACCTCGATGTCGAAGACGTTCTCGATGGCCGGCTGGCGCATGGGATTTGCGGTCGGCAATGAGCGCATCATCGCCGCCCTGTCGCGGGTGAAGTCCTATCTCGATTACGGCGCGTTCACCCCGGTCCAGGTAGCGGCGACCGCGGCGCTCAATGGCCCCGAGGATTGCATCCGCGAGATGCGTGACACCTACCGCAGGCGCCGCGATGCGCTGGTTGAGTCCTTCGGCCGCGCGGGCTGGGATATCCCGCCCCCGGATGCCTCGATGTTCGCCTGGGCGCCGCTGCCAAAGGCGTTCGAGGGCCTGGGCAGCATGCAGTTCGCCACCCTGATGGTAGAGAAATCCGGCGTGGTGGTGTCGCCCGGCGTGGCCTTCGGCGAGCACGGCGAGGGCTATGTCCGTATCGCCATGGTCGAAAACGAGCAGCGAATCCGCCAGGCCGCCCGCGGCGTACGCCGCTTCCTTGAAAGCGGCATCGAAACGTTGCACAACGTGGTTCCTCTCGCCAACCGGCGATAATTCTTCCACAGGTTACCGACAGATGGCTCCCCTGAAAGTGGGCATTGCGGGGCTTGGCACCGTGGGTGCCGAAGTCGTCCGCCTCATCGAAAGCGAAGGCAAGACGCTGTCCGCCCGCTGCGGCCGCTCGGTGCGTGTCGTTGCCGTCACCGCGCGCTCGAAAGCGAAAAAACGCGGGCTTGACCTCGATGGCGTCACCTGGATGAAGGACCCGGTATCGCTAGCTGCAAGCGAGGACATCGACTGCTTCGTCGAATTGATGGGCGGCTCCGGCGAGCCTGCGCTGTCGGCGGTCGAGACGGCGCTGAAGGCCGGCAAGTCGGTCGTCACCGCCAACAAGGCGCTGATTGCCAAGCATGGCATCCGCCTGGCGCAAGCCGCGGAGAAACATGGCGGCGCCCTGAATTTCGAGGCGGCGGTCGGAGCGGCGATCCCCGTCATCAAGACCCTGCGCGAAGGCCTCGCCGCCACCGCCATCGACCGCGTCTACGGCATCCTCAACGGCACCTGCAATTATATCCTGACGCGGATGGAGCAGGAGGGACTGTCCTTTGCGGAATGTCTGAAAGACGCGCAGCGGCTCGGCTATGCCGAGGCCAATCCCTCGTTCGATGTCGATGGCCACGACACCGCGCAGAAGCTTGCTATTCTGGCCAGCCTGGCTTTTGGCACGAGGGTCGCGCAGAGCGCTGTCTATGTCGAAGGCATTTCGTCCATCGCGCCGCAGGATTTGCGCGCGGCGTCCGATCTCGGTTATCGCGTCAAGCTGCTGGGTGTAGCCGTGAAGACGGCCAAGGGCATCGAGCAACGCGTGCATCCGACCATGGTACCGAAATCGTCCTCCATCGCGCAGGTGATGGGTGTGACCAATGCGGTCACCATCGACGGCGCGGGGATTCCGCCGCTCACCTTGGTCGGCCCCGGCGCCGGGGGTGCAGCGACCGCCTCCGCCGTCCTTGCCGATATCGCCGATGTGGCGCGTGGGGTTCGAGCCAATCCGTTCGGCCGGCCGGTCGAGCGCCTGCGCACCACCACGAAGGCGCCGATGGAGCGCCACGAGGGTGGCTACTACATCCGCCTGATGGCGCGCGATCTTGCCGGCACCGCCGGCGCCATCGCAACCCGCCTGGCCGAGCAGAAGATTTCGATCGAATCCATCGTGCAGCGCCATGCCAATGGCGCGGACGCCGGCAAGGGATTGCCGGTGCCCGTGCTTCTGATCACCTATGCCACCCATGAGGATGCGGTGTACCGCGCGCTGGCCGCCGTGCAGCGCGACAAGGTGATCAGCGGCCGGCCGCAAGTGATCCGGATCGAAAAGAATTGATGCGCGGGCGAAATGTCCGGCATCGGAAAATTGTTCTCAGGCCGTTAGCCTGCCTGTGAGGTTTTGAGGGAGTGCGCTGATGTCGACCCATATTTCCGTTCCGCCGCAATTGCTGCTCGAGCGTATTCTCACGCTTGAAATCGTCCGCGTCACCGAGCGTGCCGCGGTGTCGGCGGCTCGGCTGCGCGGCCATGGCAACGAGAAGGCCGCCGACCAGGCCGCGGTGGACGCAATGCGTCGCGAGCTCAACAAGCTGCCGATCGAAGGCACCGTCGTGATCGGCGAGGGCGAGCGCGACGAGGCGCCGATGCTGTTCATCGGCGAGAAGGTCGGGCTCAATGCCGGCCCGCAGGTCGACATCGCCGTCGACCCGCTGGAAGGCACCACGCTGTGCGCCAAGAACATGCCGGGCGCGATCGCGACCATGGCGATGGCCGACGGCGGCACGCTGCTGCACGCGCCCGACGTCTACATGCAGAAGATCGCGATCGGTCCGGGCTATCAGAAGGGCGTGGTGGAACTCGACGCCTCGCCGGCCGACAACGTCAAGCGCCTCGCCAAGGTCAAAGGTGTGGATGCATCGGCGATCACGGTGCTGGTGCTCGACCGTCCGCGCCACGCCGAGATCATCCAGGGTGTGCGCAGCACGGGCGCGGCGGTGCGCCTGATCACCGACGGCGATGTCGCCGGCGTGATCCATTGCGCGACCCCGGAGGAGACCGGCGTCGACATGTATATCGGCACCGGCGGCGCGCCGGAGGGCGTGCTGGCCGCGGCGGCACTGCGTTGCATCGGCGGCCAGATGCAATGCCGCCTCATCCTCGATACGGAAGAGAAGCGCGAACGCGCCCACAAGATGGGCATCACCGATCCCCGCATGATCTACGGCATCGAGGACATGGTACGCGGCGACTGCCTGTTTGCCGCGACCGGCGTCACCACCGGCTCGTTGCTGTCGGGTGTCAAGTTCAGGAAAGACGTGATCGAGACCGAGACAGTCGTGATGCGCTCCGTCACCGGCACGGTGCGCACCATCAAGGCCGACCACCGTCAGCTCGACAAGTTCCATCTGGATTGATCAACACCGTCATTCCGGGATGGTGCGCTAGCACCAGACCCGGAATCTCGAGATTCCGGGTTCGATGCGTTGCATCGCCCCGGAATGACGCCAAGCAAAAACAAGAACAGGGAGCGAGAATGTCCGACATTTCGGGAGTGAAGGCACTGGTGTTCGACGTGTTCGGCACGGTGGTCGACTGGCGCACCAGCCTGATCAACGACTTCACCAAATGGGGCGACACCAACGGCAAGAAGGCCGACTGGACCGCGCTGGTCGACGGCTGGCGCGCGGTCTATGCCGCGTCGATGGATGTGGTGCGCAAGAATCCGCAGGATGGCTACGTCATCCTCGACGTGCTGCATCGACGCTCGCTGGAAAAGCTGGTCGAGCAACTCGGCATCAAGGGCCTCAGCGATGCCGACCTGCATCATCTCACGCTTGGATGGCATCGCCTGCATGCGTGGCCGGACAGCGTCGCGGGACTGACGCGGCTGAAGACGAAGTACATCATCTCGCCGCTGTCCAACGGCAACGTCGCGCTTCTCACCAACATGGCGAAATTCGCAGGCCTTCCCTGGGACCTCGTCATGTCGGCCGAGCTGTTCGAGCACTACAAGCCCGATCCGGAAACCTATCTCGGCGCGGCAAAGCTGCTTTGCCTGCCACCCGAACAGGTGATGATGGTGGCTGCGCATAATCACGATCTCAAGGCCGCGCAAAAGCTCGGATTGAAGACCGCCTTTGTCGCGCGCCCAACCGAATACGGCCCGCTGCAGAAATATGATTTCGAGGCGAGGGGCGATTGGGACATCGTCGCCAAGGATTTCGGCGGCATCGCCGACAGAATGGGGTGCTAGCGCCATCTGGTTCATCGTCATGCGCGGGCTTGACCCGCGCATCCATCGGAAACAGAACCCTTTATTGATGGATTGCCGGGTCAAGCCCGGCAATGACAGGTGAAAGCGGCCCTATCCGCTCTTCTCACGCCGGTAGCGGAAGTCGCAGTGGCTGGCGCCCTGCATGATCGTCTGCGGGCGGGTGAGCTTGATGTCGCCGCCAAAACCTTCGGCGGTGGCGAAGTCGGCGGTGCAGACCAGGAGGAAGCCGAGCTCCGGTTCACCCAGCTCCTTGTAGAACTCGGCGTAGCGGCATGCCGTCACTTCGATGCTGTAGGTGTCTTCCGACTGCTCGACCACCTTGTAGTCGAGCGCGTTGTCGCGCGCGTATGTCTTGAACGCCGACGTCATGAACTTGCTGAGATCCGTCTCGTTCTTGGCTCGCCAGAATGCCTCGCCATGCTTCCGATAGAGATCGCCCAGCGCTTTCCGCACCAGTGCATTGGCGCGCGCTTCACCCAGTTCGGCCTGCAAGGCCTTCACGAGCGGGACCAGCACCTGGGCCTGAATCCTGGCCTGTTCGATCACGGATGCGCTCACGCTCCATCTCCCGGCTCTTGTTCCTGTGTTATCGTGTCTGTTAGCTCATATGCGCCTCGTTGGCCATTGCGCTGATCGGACCCGGAAGGAGAATGGATGAAGCGGTCGCGAATCTGCCCTCGGTTGCCTATGCTGGGCACGTCATGACCCAAACGGCGACCGCGTTGCCGGCGGAACTGCCGCAAGCCTTTCTCGGCGTGAAGCAGTCGCTCACGGGAAAGCTGTGGCGCGACCGGCTTGATGTGCGCGGGGCGGCGCGCGCGCTTGCGATCACGCAACGCTACCAGCTGCCGGAAATGCTAGCGCGCGTGCTCGCCGGGCGCGACGTCGAGCTCGACGCCGTGCCGGATTTTCTCGATCCGACCATCCGCAAGATGATGCCGGATCCGTTCACGGTTACGCAGATGGAGATCGCTGCAAAGCGCATCGCGGATGCCGCCGTGCGCGGCGAGAAAGTCGCGATCTTCGGTGACTATGACGTCGACGGCGCAACGTCGGCCGCCTTGCTCGCGTGGCATTTGCGCCATTGCGGGCTCGATCCCCTGATCCACATTCCGGACCGGCTGTTCGAGGGTTATGGCCCCAACACCGAAGCGGTGCGAGCACTGGCCGCGAAGGGAGCGACGCTCCTGATCACGGTCGATTGCGGCACCACGAGCATCGAGCCGCTCGCCGAGGCCAGGCGACTTGCTCAATCGGTGGTGGTGATCGACCATCATCAGCCGGGCGAGATATTGCCCGAGGTCGACGCGCTGGTGAATCCGAACCGTCTCGACGATCTCTCTGGTCTCGGTTACCTCGCGGCCGTAGGATTGACATTGGTGACGCTGGTCGCGGTCAACCGCGAGCTGCGCAACCGCGGCTTCTGGACCGCGGAAATGCCGGAGCCGGACCTGCTCGGCATGCTGCATCATGTCGCGCTCGGAACCGTTGCCGATGTCGCGCCCCTGATCGGACTCAATCGCGCCTTTGTCGCGAAGGGCCTGATCGCGCTGCGCCGGCGCGACCATGTCGGGCACACCGCGCTGATGGATGTGTCGCGGCTGAACGGACCGCCGGAAGCCTGGCATCTCGGCTTCATGCTTGGCCCACGCATCAACGCCGGCGGGCGCATCGGCCGCGCCGATCTCGGCGTGCGGCTGCTGCTGGAAGGCGACGTCTCCGAGGCGTCGCGGATCGCCGCCGAACTCGACCGGCTCAACACTGAACGCCGCGTCATCGAGCAGGCAGCCGAAGCGCAGGCGGAGGCCGAAGCGCTGGCGTCGCTCGGCCTCGAGGACAAGGGTGCGGTGATCGTCACGGCCTCCGAAGGCTGGCATCCGGGCGTGGTCGGCCTCGTTGCCGCCCGGCTCAAGGAAAAATTCGCGCGGCCCGCGTTTGCGATCGCGCTCGAGCCCGGCGGCATCGGCACCGGCTCGGGCCGCTCGATCGGCGGCGTCGACCTCGGCAAGGCGGTACGGCAGGCGGTTGCCGAGGGTTTGCTGATGAAGGGCGGCGGACACGCCATGGCCGCAGGCGTCACCTTGCGCAAGGAGAAGCTCGCGGAATTCCGCGCCTACATGGAGAGCGCGCTCGCCCACGATGTCGCGCAGTCTCGCCATGTCAACGAGCTCTTCATCGATGGCGCGATCAGCGCGCGCGGCGCGACGCCGGAGTTTGCCGCGACCCTCAATCGCGCCGGCCCCTTCGGCAGTGGAAATCCCGAACCCGTCGTGGCGCTGCCGTCGCATCAGCTCGTATTCGCCGAGGAGGTCGGCCAGGCGCATCTGCGGCTGCGCTTCAAGTCGGGCGACGGCGCCTTCGTCAACGGCGTGGCCTTCCGATCGCTCGGCCAGAAACTCGGCAATGCGCTGCTCGCGCAACGCGGACAGGTCCTGCATGTCGCTGGGTCGCTCGCGGTCGATCGCTATCAGGGATCGGAGCGCGTGCAGCTTCGCGTGCTCGATGTCGCCGTGCCCGACCAGGGGCCGGCGGTGATCAGATAAACACCAAGAAAAACAGGGAGTGAAAAAATGGCAGGGCAGGTTGCGGGCAAGGTTGCGTTGGTCACAGGCGGAGCATCGGGTATCGGTCAGGCGATTTCCGAGCTGCTGGCGCAGGAAGGCGCCAAAGTGGTGATATCGGATATCGACGAACTCCGAGGACCGGAGGTCGTCGCCGGCATCAAGAAAGCCGGTCATGAAGCGATCTTCCTGCCCCAGGATGTGACGAGCGAGCCGCGCTGGCAGGACATCGTCGGCGAAATCGCAAAGCGCTTCGGGCGGCTCGACACGCTGGTGTCCAATGCCGGCATCGGGATCGCGGTGCCGTCGATTGTCGACATGTCGCTCGCCGACTGGCGGCGGCAGACCGCGATCAATCTCGACGGCGTGTTCCTCTCGGTGAAATATTGCCTGCCGCTGATGCGCAAGAGCGGCGGCGGCTCCATCATCATGATGTCGTCGCTGGCGGGCTTGCGCGGCTCGGCCATGCTTTCCGGCTATTGCGCCACCAAGGGCGGTGTGCGGATGTTTGCCAAGGGGGTGGCGATGGAATGCGCATCCGCGGGCGACGGCATTCGCGTCAACTCGGTGCATCCCGGTATCATCGATACGCCGATCTGGGGAAAGATTCCGACCGAAGCGGCTAGCGCCGGCCGCAACGCGCCGATCGATCCGCAGGAGCGCGCGAGGCTCGCGACGCCGCTCGGACGTGCCGGCCAGGCGCGGGATATCGCCAACGGTGTGCTCTATCTCGCCTCCGACGCGTCGAGCTATATGACCGGTGCCGAGCTCGTCATCGACGGCGGCATGTTTGCGGGAGCCGCCATGCCCCGACAGGCGTAGCATCAAGGCCGCTTCGGCCGATGCACATCTCCGCTTGCGGGAGGTCGACGCGCGAAGCGTGGTTCAGTCGCATTCGTGGCCGGTCCGATGTTGGGACGAGGGTGCGCGCCTTTGGCGCAAAATCGCAAATCTATGTCCCGCGATCCCAAGACCTGCATGTGACGACCATAGTAAGGCGAGGCCGTCGAGTATGGAGTTGGCGGCGGCCTCGGTTCGGTTTGGGTGCATGGGGGCACCGGGGTCGCCGTCTCCGGAGGCCCCCATGATAAATCGCAACTTCGTTGTGTTCTTTGGCTGCCCGGAATGCGGCGCGTGTTACAGCGCTATCCAGGCGCCATGCCCTACGGCGCCGCCCAGGCTATTCTCGTGTGAGGACTGCAAATCGGTCGTGCACCGATGGTCCAGCTCGTACGATTATTCGGGCTGGCGGCGTTACGAAAATGCCGAGCCTGCCGCGAGAGGCGACGGGCAAATTCACGAGCACGGTGCGCTGCGCGCCCCTGCTACGACAAACACGACCACCCCGCCGGAGGCGGCATGAAAGTACATCGCGGCGACCGCGTGACGCTGGCCCCGAACCTCGCCGCACGCCTGATGAAAAAGCGGCACAAATGCCACAAGGTCAATTGGCTGACGCGGTGCGGGCTTGTCATTCGCGTGTCGGCGCCTACGGATAGCGTGATCGTTCAATGGGATGATCGCCCCTCGAGGGATTACTGGCCGACGCGGGCGTTGCGAAAGCTTGCATAGGCTGGGCTGACGTCGAGCGCGAAATTCCTCCGGGCACACAGTCTTCCTTCTGCTCCAGCCTTCTACTTCCAGCGTCACAAATCCTGAGCGCATCATCTTCATGAAGATGAATGGGAACTCACGATTTGTTTTGCACTTTAATACTTATGCAAACTTGCGCGCCGGCATTCGCCGGGCGCACGCTTGCCTTGTCGCGCACTTTCACAACAACTCTGGAGTAGGCGACCATGGTCAAGAAAGCTTCGACGTCGAAAACCGCAGCCTTGACGGCTGTGGGTGCCGGACTGGGCATTTCGCTGGCGGGGAGCGCATCGGCATCAACGGTTCCCGCTGCCGATATCCCCCAATTTGACAATGCCTTGCCCAATCAGCGCTTCGTTCTCAGTGAAGAGGAAATGGCCGACGTCACTCTCGCGACGTTCCACCTCTTCGATCGGGAAAACGTCGGTCGCGGCGAGCAGGTAGCCTGGGTTGTTGTTGGCGGTTGTCGGCGCTGCGCTGGCTGCCGGGGCTGCGGTTGGCGGGGCTGCAGATGCGGCGGCTGCGGTGGTTGCGGCGGCTGCTGCCGACGCTGGGGACATTGCCGCTGGTGCTAACGTCGCGGCGTCGCCGAGGCCGTTTCGTTGAACGGGGCTCGGTCAGTCACCGGTCTAAAAAGGGTCCCAAGCTCGGCAGGCCGTGCGAGCTTGGGCGTGGGGAGAATTGTCGCCCGGGCGACGTTGGATGCGGCCGTCTTCGCAGCACGCGGCGCTTCGCTCAGCTGCCCTGTCTCAGCTTTGCCAGCACTTTCAGGCCGCCATAGCCGTCGGCGGGGGTCAGCCCCGCCTTGACCTGGAAATCCTTGATCGCCTTCATCGTGTCGTTGCCGACCCGCCCGTCGGTGCCGCCGGTATCGAAGCCGGCCTTGGTGAGGCGCGTCTGCATCTCCTGCACTTCGGCGAGCGTCAGCGCGCGCTCCGAGCCGGGGAAGGGCTGGATGAACGGAGGCGCGCCGAGGATGCGGTCGCCGAGATGGCAGATCGCGAGCGCATAGTTCATCGACGGATTGTAGCTCTTCACCGAATAGAAGTTCGGTCCCAGCAAGAAGGATGGCCCGCCCGGCACCGGCGTCCAGAGCTGTGCGCTCGCATTCGGCTGCGGAAAAGCCTGGCCGTCGGCGCGCGTGATGCCCGCGCTCGTCCAGGCCGCATAGGTCTTGCTGCCGCCGGCGGCGGCCCCGCCAGCGCGGACCTCGTAGCCCCAATGTTCGCCGCGATGATATTTGCCGCGGTTGATCAGATATTTTGCGGTCGCGCCGAGCGCGTCATCCGGCTTGCCGAACGGCGATATCTTGCCGTCGCCGTCGTAATCGATGCCGACATTGAGCCAGACCTCCGGCATCCATTGGGTGTGGCCCATCGCGCCGGCCCAGGAGCCGTTCATTTCCTGCGGCGTGCTCCAGCCGCGATCGACGATGCGCAGCGCATTGATGAGCTCGGCTTCCCAATAGGCCTTGCGGCGCGGCTCGTTCCAGGCGAGGGCGGCGAGGGAAGGGAACACAGGCCGCATGTGGTTCTGCTGCACGAGCGGATCGCCGAAAGCCGACTCCACGCCCCACAGCGCGAGCAGCGTGCCGCGCTCGACGCCAAAATCCCTCTCGATCCGCGCAAACAGCGCCTCGTTGGCCTTCAGCGCGATCTTGCCGTTGATGATGCGCCAGTCGGAGACGCGCCGGTTGATATATTGCCAGACCTGCTCGTTGAACTCCGGCTGATTGCGGATTTCCTTGAACACGCTCATGTCGGGTTCGACCCGCGCCATGGCCCGGTTCCAGGTCGCTTCGGAAATACCCTTGGCCAGCGCGCGGCTGCGAAAGCCGTCGCGCCATTGGTCGAAGCCCGCCGGCGCCGCGTGTGCGGGCGGAGGCAGGACAAGTGCGGTTGCACCGATGCCGGCGCGAAGCAGCGCGCGGCGCGAGGGTGTCTTCAGGGAATCAGCCTGCATCATGGGATCAGTCTAGCGGTGCGGATGCGACCGGCGCAAAATTGCGCTTGCAGGCCTGATGCCGCCTCATTGCTGCAAATCTGCGGCAATCCGGGCGAGCCAGCGGCGGACCGTCGCTTGCCCCTGGGGGGACAACCCGGCGCTTAGCCGGCGTTCCAGGATCGACGCATGCTTTCGACACCTTTCCAGCAAAGCGAGGCCGCGCCGGGTGAGGGTCCATTGCAGCACCCGCCCGTGAACGGGATGCGGCGTCATCTGGATGGCGCCGTCGCGTTCCAGGTTCCGGATGATCACGCCGACCGTCTGCGGGGTCAGCACCGCGACGCGGGCGAGATCCGCGCCCGACAGCCCCGGATAGGCCTTCAGCATGGTCAGCACCAGGAACTGCGGCTGGGTGGCGCCGAGCTCGGCCAGCGAGCGTTCCAGCGTCAGACGCGAGGCGGCGGCCGCCTGCCTCAGCAGATAGGCGAAATAGCCCTGCTCGCCGCGCTTGCCCTGGCCCGGCGCCGGTATCGCCACGGCCTCGACCGGCGAGGGCCGGCCTGCGGCGGCCCGCGGCCGGGCCGATTTTTTCGAGGCCGGCTTTTGGGCTCGAGCGGGCAGCTTGGCGGATCGCTGCGATGTCATCGAGGAACTCATCTTGCGCTGCATATAAGGGCTCTTATAATAGATCAGGGTTCTTATAATACCGGAGTATATTAATCATGTCGTTCGCCCGCCTCGACAACGATCAATTCAAAGAGGCAGCGCCGGATATCGGCGAAGCCATATTCGCGCTGAGCCGGCTCGCCCGCAAGGCCGGACTCGACAAGCACCTGCTCGAGCTCGTGAAGATACGCGCCTCGCAGATCAACGGCTGCGCCTATTGCGTTCAATATCATATCCTTGAGGCGGAAAGGCTCGGCGTTCCCGCCGACAAGATCAACCTCGTCGCGGTCTGGCGCGAGGCGCCGCAATTCTCGGCGCGCGAGCGCGCGGCGTTGGCCTGGACCGAGGCGCTGACGGAGCTTCGCGGCGGCGTCAGCGACGAGGTTTATGCGGAGGCGACCGCGGCGTTTTCCGAGCAGGAGCTGCTCTATCTCACCTCGGCGGTTTCCGTGATCAATGTCTGGAATCGGTACGGCGTGGCCTATCGCTGGACGCCGCCGGCACGGCAGATGCCCGCCACCGCCGTGGCATCGTGAGCACGGCCGTTCTACAAGAACAACAATGTTCTACAAGAACAACAATAAGGAGAAACAAATCATGACAACGATGACTTCGACGCTCTCATTCCGGGCCGCCTTGGGGCCTTCGCGGCCTCAGCGGCCGATGATGCTGGCGATTGCCGCCGGGCTTGCCTGCGCGATGCTGGCTGCCAAGGCGCTGCCGCTGACGATGAATGCGATCTCGTCCGCCGTCGCCCCGCTCTGCGCCACCAATGCCGGCGAGGGTTCGGCGCTCGACAAGGTCGAGCTGATCACATCGCACGCGCTGCCGAACGTTCCGGGCAAGCGGGTGACCGTCGTCCGGGTGTCCTATGGGCCCGGCGGTTTCACCCGTCCTCATCGCCATGCCGGTACGGTGACGGCCTACGTCACCAAGGGTGAAATCCGTTCGCAGCTCGGCGGCGGCCCGGTCGAAACATTCGCCGTCGGCCAGTCGTTCTTCGAGCCGCCGGGTTCGACGCATGTGGTGTCGGCCAATGCCAGCACGACGGAGCCGGCCGAATTGATCGCGGTGTTCGTTGCCGATGAGGGCGCACAGCTCACGACGTTTCTTGAATAGTGGAGCGGCGAACGACAGGGCTTTCTCGTCAGCACGACTGAACCTTCCGGCCTCCTGCGGCGACCGATCGTGACGGCCGCAGATGTCGGCTGACACGGGTCCGTTCGTTGATGGCAATCCGCCGGTCGATCGTTGTCTTCGGTACGCTGTGCCTGCTTGCATGGTCGCTTCAGGTGCCCGCCGCCGCTGGCGGCTCTGAAAACAAGGCGACCGCCGCGCTTGTCACCGAGGTGCGGCGGGCCTTCACGCTGAACGGTCAGGTCATTCCGCCGGAGATCTTCCGGGATTTCGGCGACGGCAATCTCGCCGATTCCGACACGATCTGGGTCACCGTCGATCTCGCCGCCGCGGTCGGCAGCAATCTCTATTTCGATCCGATCCGGCAATACGGCGACTGGAAGATCCAGAAGAAGCAGAGACAGGAAACGGATACGCCGGAGGAGACGGCCTATGCCTTCAAGGGATCGACCGCCAACGGCCTGCTCGTGGTGGTCGCGAGTTTCAATGGCGGCGGCTCCGGCACATTCCACACGCTCCATATTCTCGACGTCGCAGCCGCGACCGCCTTCGATAATGACGGCAAGCGCTATCCGCGCGTCAATCTCACCAATATCCGCAGCGTCGCTCTTGGCGATCGCTGGGAAGGCGAGGTGAAGATCGCGGGGAACGCCGTGCGCGTGACCAGCACACGCGGTCCCAAGGCGGGAGCGCCGCTGACGGTGACGGCCGAGCGGCCGTGAGGGAGGACTGCGCCCCGCGCTTCACTCCGAGTGGACCAGTAAGCGCACTAGTTCTCCGCGCCTTCCTGCAGGTTGGCGCGAATGACATCTTCCGGCAGCGCATGTGCGACCGCGGGCGGAGCGATCTCCGGTCCGAGCTCGCGGCCGCGGAGGCGGATCAGCCGCTCATAGGCCGACACCAGCGTGACGTAGGGGTTCACCCAGATCCAGCCGTCGCGGGTGAATACCTGCACGTCGAAATGCAGGTGACGCGTCGTGCCGTTGGGATGGTCGAGATAGTTCGAGACCACGCCGAGTTTCTCGCCTTCCACGACCCGTCTTCCGTTCAACACACCATCGGTGTCCAGCGCCGCGGGGTTCATGTGCATGTAGCGGAAGCGGATGTGTTCGGTGCGGGTGTTGATCTGCAGCGTGGCGGCCTGCTGCTTCTGCGAGCGGATCACCACGCCGTCGCGCGCAGCGAAGATCGGCTGCTGTTTTGGATCGCAGCCGCCCTCGACGCGGGCCGGGCAGGCGCCGGGGCGCACGTCCTCGCCCTGATGCCCGTAACCGTTGCTGCACTGGCCGACGCTGAAGCTGCGCGCCTCGCAGAAATTATCGCGCCAGGGATAGGCGGCATTAGGCGCATCCACCTTGTCGCCGGAGCGGCGCCTTTGCGAATGGATGTAGGCCGGCGCTTCCATCGGAAAACGGATTTGCGAATAGGCATTGAAATCGGCGCGGCCCGTCTGGTGGTGATAACCGGTGCCGGTGATGATGTCGCCGGGCGGGCGATAGGTGAAATCAGGCGAACGCTCCGCCGGCCGCTCGATGGCATCCGAGGCGATGTCGAAACGCGGCCGCGCGGGCCGGCCGCCGGCGATCCTCAGCGCCTTCAGAAATCGCTCCGCGACCGGATAGGCCTCGCGGCAGGCGAGCCGCCGGGCGCGCGGTGCGGAATCCAGGCACTGGATCGACACCACATAGGGCACGCCAAAGCGCGTGAACGCGTAGCGCACATAGCCCTCGCGGATGAAGCGCCGCAGGTCCGGATATTGCGCCGCCAGCGACTTGACCGGCTCTCCCTTGCCGCCCTGCGGATCGGCGATGTCATAGGTCAGGAGCGAGCCTGTGATCTGGACCTCGATCGGATTGCCGAAGGTCCGCGACGGCAGGCCGCTGCCTGCGCCGGGCTCCAGCGAGAACACCGCGTCATAGCCGGCCGGTCCGGCATCGAAGAGGTCGACTGGACGAAAATCCGCCTGGTAGCGCGGCAGCGACCGCTCAGGAGCGGCGCCGTTCAGCCGGGCATCGAGATAGGAAGCCGTGTCGAAGGGAAGCAGCACCGGCACTGGGCTGCGTCCGATGCCGTTGAAAATCTGCGATGTGACGCCGTTGAGCTGAGCCAGCGCCGGAATCGATCGCGGATCGCCGGAGCCGACACGGCGCTGGCTGGCGAAGGAAAAATTGGAGGCTGCTGCGGGTGCGGCATCGAGCTCCGCGTGGAGCTGGTCGAGCACCGCGCGCCACTCGACCCGGACTGCGGACACCGATGGAGACCGGAAATCCTCCGCCAAGGCGGGTGCGAACAGGACCGGAACCCAGCCGGCTGCAATCAATGAAGCAGCAACCAGCCGCGCAAGCCTTCCGATCGTACCCCCCGCCACCGGCGCCCCCTCGACGCAAATCGCCCGGAGGCAGTTTAATCCTTTGCGCGCTCGACGTAAGACCCATCTTCGGTCATCACCACAATCCGTGTGCCCGTCGAGATGTGGGGCGGTACAGCGGTACGAACACCGTTGGAGAGCACGGCGGGCTTGTAGGAGGATGACGCCGTCTGGCCCTTGGTAACCGGTTCGGTCTCCACCACCTCGAAGGTGGCGCGCTGCGGCAGTTGCAGGGCGATGGGATTCATGTCGTGCAGCGAGAGCTTGACGGTCATGTTTTCCTGCAGGTAGGCGGAGCCGTCGCCGACGATGTCCTTGGACACCTGGACCTGATCGTAATTCTCGGGATTCATGAAGTGAAAGCCGTCACCGTCTTCATACAGATAGGTGAAGTTGCGCTCTTCGACCGTGGCCTTTTCGACCTGATCGGTGGTCTTGTAGCGCTCGGAGACCTTTACCCCGTCGCTGATTCGACGCATTTCGATCTGGCTGACGGGCGTGCCCTTGCCGGGGTGGATGTTCTCGGCGCTGACGACCACGTAAAGCTTGCCGTCCTGCTCGATGACGTTGCCCTTGCGGATAGAACTGGCGATGACTCTCAAAGCTGCTTTTCCTGATGTTTTGGCCCTGCGCCCGGCAGGAGGGGGGTGCCCGGAAAGCCCGGGTGCTGTTTCGGGGCGCAACATACTGATTTTGGCTGTTTGCGCCAGCGTTTTGCTTGTTTTTGGAGCGACCGGTTAATGGCGGCGGACCGCGTTTCTTCACCCTGGTGGTCGGCCGAGCGGCATGCCGATATCAGGCCCTTCCTGCAGGCCAGGGGGGCGATCACCGCCGCGGTGCGGGCCTGGTTCGGCGAACAGGCGTTTGCCGAGGTCGAGACCGGGATTTTGCAGGTGTCGCCCGGCAATGAGACCCATCTCCACGCGCCGCGCACCGAGCTGTTGCGTGCCGATGGCAGCCGAACCACGCGCTATTTGCGCACCTCGCCGGAATTTGCCTGCAAAAAGCTGCTGGCGGCCGGTGAACCCAGGATCTTCGAATTCGCGCGCGTGTTCCGCGACCGCGAGCGCGGCGACCTGCATTTGCCCGAGTTCACCATGCTGGAATGGTACCGGGCCGGCGGCGCCTATGACGCGATCATGGCCGATACGATCGTGGTGATCGCACATGCGGCGCAGGCGACTGGCATCCGGCAATTCGCCTTTCGCGGCAGGATTTGCGATCCCTTTGCCGAGCCGGAACTGCTCACGGTTGCCGCGGCTTTCGATCGCTTTGCCGGCGTCGATCTGCTGGCGTCGGTGCAAGACGGCGAAGGCGACCGCGAGCGGCTTGCTTCGGCGGCTCGGGGCAAGGTGCGGATATCCGCCGACGACACCTGGTCCGACATCTTCAGCAAGCTCCTGGTCGAGCATGTCGAACCCAATCTGGGGCAGGGACGCTTGACGGTGCTGTTCGAATACCCAATTCCCGAAGCGGCATTGGCACGCGCCAAGCCGTCCGACCCGCGCGTGGCGGAACGGTTCGAGGTCTATGCCTGCGCGGTCGAGCTCGCCAACGGCTTCGGCGAGCTGACTGACGCCACCGAGCAGCGCCGCCGCTTTGGCCTTGCGATGGAGGAGAAGGAAAGGCGATATGGCGAGCGCTACCCGCTGGATGAGGAATTTCTGGCCGCGGTCGGGTGGATGCCGGAAGCCAGCGGCGTGGCGCTCGGTTTCGACCGGCTGGTGATGCTGGCCAGCGGAGCGCTCAGGATCGATCAGGTGGTGTGGACGCCGCCGGCAGGTGAGGGATGAGCAGAACCAATCCGGTGCGCACGCTGCGCGAGCCAAAAGAACTGGTGGCCCACGGCTTCGCAGGCAATGCCGATCTCGCAATGATCGAGAAAGTGGCGGCGCGCTATGCAATCGCGGTGACGCCCGATATCGCGGCCTTGATCGATCCGAACGATCCCGCAGATCCCATCGCGCGGCAGTTCATCCCGACCGCTGCCGAACTCGAGACCAGGCCGGGCGAGCGTGCCGATCCCATCGGCGATGATGCGCATTCGCCGGTCGCAGGCATCGTGCACCGCTATCCCGATCGCGTCCTGTTCAAGCTCGTTCATGTCTGCGCGGTCTATTGCCGCTTCTGTTTCCGCCGCGAAATGGTTGGTCCCGGCAAGGAGAACGCGCTGTCGGACGAGGCCCACGCGGCCGCACTTGATTACATCCGCGCCCACACGGAAATCTGGGAGGTGATCCTGACCGGGGGCGACCCGCTGATGCTCTCGCCGCGCCGGCTCGCCGAGATCATGGCCGATCTCGCCGCCATCGATCACGTCAGGATCGTCCGCCTCCACACCCGTGTTCCCGTGGCGGATCCGGCGCGCATCGGCGGGGACATGGTCGCCGCGCTGAAGGTCGAGGGCGCCACCACCTGGGTTGCCCTGCACGCCAATCACGCGCGTGAATTTTCTCCCGCGGCGCGCGCGGCCGTTGCCCGGCTGGCGGATGCCGGCATTCCCATGGTCAGCCAGTCGGTGCTGCTCGCGGGCGTGAACGACAACGCCTCGGCGCTCGAAGAATTAATGCGCACCTTCGTTGAATGCCGCGTCAAGCCCTACTACCTGCACCATGGCGACCTCGCGCCGGGAACGGCCCATCTGCGTACGACCATCGCGAAGGGTCAGGAATTGATGCGGGATCTGCGGGGCAGGGTCTCCGGGCTGTGTCAGCCGGACTACGTGCTCGATATCCCCGGCGGAGCCGGCAAATCCCCCGTCGGTCCCGGCTACCTTTCGCCACAGGAATCTGCTGCAGGCTCAGGTGAAGTACCTGCGGAAACGCGCTATCGTGTCACAGACTATTGCGGCGATGTACATCTCTATCCGCCGCAATCCTAGGGAACCGGGGTGATGAGAACGATTGGATGGGTAACATGAAGAAGACAATCATTGCGATGGCGTTCCTGATGGTTGTTGGCGGGCCCGCGGCCATGGCACAGGGAACAAATTCGGGATCGAGCATGTCGAAGGGCAGCGGCGGCGCATTGCCCCAGGCCCCGATCGGTCACCGGCAGCCGCGCGCCAGCGACGTGCCGAGCGAGAAGAATCTTTCCGACCCGAACAATCCCGTGAACAAGGAAGACGCGCTCCTCGACAAGAAGATCAGGAGCATCTGCCGGGGTTGCTAGTTCACGCACCGGAGCGGGGCACGAACGATGTGCCCCGTTCCACGACCGTCCTACGCCGAGATTTCCCGAACGGCGTCGCGTTTCACCTGCCGCCTTGCCGCGACCGCGTCGGCCAATTGCTCCAGCACGTGCACCGTCATCTCCCAGCCGATGCAGCCGTCGGTGATGCTCTGCCCGTAGGTGAGCATGACATCAGGCGCGACGTCCTGGCGGCCGGCGACCAGATTGCTTTCGATCATCGCGCCCATGATGCGCTGCTCGCCTCTGACGAGCTGGGAGGCGATGTCGGCCGCGACGATCGGCTGGTTCTCCGGCTTCTTGCCGCTGTTGGCATGGCTGCTGTCGATCATCAGGCGCGGAGGGATGCCGGCGCGATGCAGCTCGGTTGCCGCCGCATCGACGCTTGCCGCGTCATAGTTCGGGGTGCGGCCGCCGCGCAGGATGACATGACAATCCTCGTTGCCTGACGTCGCGGCGATCGCCGAGCGCCCGCCCTTGGTGACCGCCATGAAATGGTGCGGATGAGAGGCGGACTTCACCGCTTCGGCCGCGATGCGCACATTGCCGTCGGTGCCGTTCTTGAAGCCCACCGGACAGGACAGACCGGAGGCGAGCTCGCGGTGAATCTGGCTTTCGGTGGTGCGCGCACCGATGGCGGCCCAGGCGACGAGATCGGCCAGATATTGCGGCGTGGTCATGTCGAGGAATTCGGCGCCCGCCGGCAGGCCGAGATTGTTGACGGCTGACAGCACATTGCGCGCAAGCCGCAAGCCCCGGTTGATGTTGAAGCTGCCGTCGAGATCGGGATCGTTGATCAGTCCCTTCCATCCTACGGTCGTGCGCGGCTTTTCGAAATAGACGCGCATCACGATCTCCAGCCGATCGGCGAGACGTTCGCGCAGGGCGCTCAGGCGGGTGGCGTAGTCGATCGCCGCCTCGGGGTCGTGGATCGAGCAGGGGCCGACGATGACGAGCAGGCGATCGTCGGTCCCATTCAGTATCGCGTGGATGGCGTTGCGTGCGCCCATCACGACGCGGGTGGCGGTGAGGGTCCGCGGAATCTCCCGCATCACCTCCTCGGGCGTAACAAGTTCTTTCAATTCGCGGATGCGAAGATCGTCGGTGGTGCTTAACACGGCAGGCTCCTGTCTCCCGATTTGGATAGACCTGCCGGCCAATAAAAAAGCCGCCAGGTCTGGCGGCTTGTTCGGACTTCTTGCTGCAATTCGTCAGATTGAGCGCGATCCTCCCACCGCCAGCGAGCTGTCGTAGCTAAAATAGGACCAGAAATAGCTGATGGCGCGGTTGATCATGGGCGCCCTCTTAGCGCAGGCAGCCGGGCTTGTCACCCCTCAAATCGCGGGGATTTTCGGTATCGCGCCCCGGTGTGTCGTTTACGCACGATGCCCGGCTGACACCAGCGTGGCTTCTACGCGGACATCAAAGCGCTGATTTGCGTGCCGCCAGCGCCACTCCGATCAGGGTTGCACCGCCGAACAACAGATTGATACCGACCAGGAGCCCGATCGCCCAGTCCGCCGAGCCGGGAAGGCCCGAGATGATGAGGAAAGCAATGATGATGTCCATCAATCCCGAGATCAGGAGCCACGACGAGCGTCCCGACAATTCGCGGCGATGCTCCAGCGCGTACATGATGGTGGCCACGCCTTCGGCGACGAAATAGACGCCGATGACGACGGTGAGCGTGAACAGTCCCTGCAACGGCCGCGCCAGCAGGATGCCGCCGGCGAGCACGGCGAGCGCCGCCGAGATCAGCGACCACCAGAAGCCCGGCATCCCGCGGGCCCAGATCGTGACCACCAGGCCCGCGATGCCGCTGACCAGGAACATCCAGCCGAGGAAGATCGTGACCGCAAGGCCCGCCAGCGGCGGCACGATCATGGCGGCGAGACCGAGGATGGCGAGCACGATGCCCTCGACCAGGAAGGCTTTCCAGTGCTCGCGCACGGCGGCGCGCATTTTCGATTTCAGTTGATTGAGTTCGTCAGGAAGCGTCATGGGAATCTCCCGATGGAGGTACCGATCCTAACCTCCGCTGGTGACCGACGAAAAGCCCTGCGCCGTCGAGCGCATGCGGTTGCGGCCGGCAAGATAGATCGCGGTCGTGACAACCAGTAGCGCGCAGCCAAGCCCGATGGACGCGAGCCCGATGGGGATCAGCACAAAGGCAAGGTTGCGATCGGGATTGAGCAGCCAGTGATGGATTGAGGTCAGCACGAAAACGAGGCCGATGAATCCCGCGCCGCCGCCGCCGACCAGCGCTGCCCACATCTTGCGAAGCTGGCTCAACCGCTCGCGGTCGAGATCGGTGCGGGGAGCGTGATGGCGCGCGACGCGCCGCACCAGCCGCATCGCAAAGCCGATCGAGGAGAAGCCGATCAGGATGCTGGCCATCGCGAGCCATAGCCGCGCGGAGGGATCGAGGGTGGGATGCTTTTGCAGCATCAGCAGCGGAAAATCGAAACCGGCATGCAGTGCGACGGGTCCCATCAGCATCAGGAGATAGCTGGAGATGCGCGCCCAGTCGCGATTGAAGCGGTGTGCGCCGAGCGCGGTGCCGCTGCGGGCAATGGCGAGATAGGCGCCGGCGATGACGCCGAGCGCGCCGTGAAAGGGAACGGTGAGCACGCTGCGCAGCGCGGCGAGCGACCGCCATATGTCCGCGTGTTGCACGAGATAGGCGAGATTTTCGTAGGCGGCAAAGCCAAGGCCCGCGGCCGCGCCGTAAACCACGGTGTCCATAGGGTCGGCGAAGGGGCGCCGCCGCAGCGAGACCGCGGCGATGACCAGGATCTTGACGGCCTCTTCCGGCAGCGCGACCGCGAACAGCGCGTGTTGCGCCTGTGCCAGCCATGGGTTGGCGGGCTCGCCGAACAGGTTGACGAACGGCCCGCGGATGATGCCGAGCAGGAGGATGCTGGCCGCGCCGAGCGCGAACGCCGTCCACACCTTGAGCGGGGGGCCTGGACGTTCGCCTGCGGCGACCACGAGCCACAGCATCAGCAGCGCGGGTGCGACCGCGGCTGTTCCGAGCACGCTGGGAAGGGATTCAAGCAGGTTCATCTGGGCGGCACGTCGATCATTCTTCGCACTACGTTACGCCGCTTGCGTGACGACCGATCGTCGCACGCACGCAATTGCCACGCGTCACCCGCCGAATGAGTACCTAGCAGCCGCGGCAGATGCCGTTCATCTTCCGGTTCACCATCATTTCGTCGTCCCCCGAAATCGCCGTGTTATCGGGCGTGATGTCGCGTCTGGTCCGGGGAACGTATTGCGATGGCTTCGCCTGCTGCGCGGCCGACTGCGGATTGATCCTCGCATTACAAGTGAGCTGGTCCAGCGGATCCGTCAATGCCTTGCAGTTCCGGGTCTGGGCAGATGCGCTCGGGATGAGCAGGCCTTGAGTTAGAAAGCCTTGGGTCAGAACGCCTTGGGTCAGTAGGCAGATGGCAGCCGTCGCGGCGAGGGATTTCATCAGGGGATCCTTGGTCTTGCAGGAATCGATTGCTGATCACGATGCCCCTGCGGCGTCTAGAGTCTGGCGATTGGCTAGCCAAATCAACGGCTTTACCGGAACTGCTCAGGATTAAAATGCATGCATTCCGAGCCGCTGTCCATAAGCGTCTGTGTGACAGTTGGGAACCGGAAGGGCTGTCCGCGCGTGATTAGGTGTCTCACAGGGAGGCGCAGCCGGTGACTTTTTTCCACGGGGCAGAGACCCATTCGAGATCGGTGCTCAAGGCCATCAGCTGGCGCACGCTGGGTACGCTGGACACGTTTGCAATCAGCTGGTTCATGACCGGCCGGGTGGAAATCGCCGGCTCGATCGCGGCCACCGAGGTCGTGACCAAGATCGGCTGGTATTACCTTCACGAGCGGATCTGGGCGATCGTGCCATGGGGACGGCGCGAATATCGTCGCGCGAGCTGATGCGGCCCGCGCCGGACCGCGGCTTCACTGCGGCTTGGTTGCGGTCGTCCTGGTTTCGGTTGTCTTGCCCTTCGATTTCGCGGTCTTGCTCGCGTCAGGCTTGGCCGCCTCAGTGCTGCGGGCGGCGCCCCAGGGGTCGGTCGGACCCTGGTCGGGAATTGCTTTGAGCGACTTCTTGTAGGCTTCGTTCGCAGCCCGATCCGCCCTTTCCTTCGCGAGCTGCTCCGGGGTCTTTTCCTGCCCCGGCGCCTGCTGGGCCAAAGCGGGTGTAGCCAGTGAGGCGATGATGGCCGCCGCCAGAACAATTCGCATGGAACAATTCCTCAATTCAGGCCGTGACAAACCGTGGGGCACCGGAGTTCTAAACCAGAAAACGTTCAATCCGAACAGCTCAATTGGCGCCGCTCCCGGCCTGGCGGAGCAGACGCCGGCACGTCTCCACGAACACCTCGGCGCCGGTGACAATGTCGGCGTCGGCGGTGTTTTCCGTCCAATGATGGCTGATGCCGCCGATCGAGGGCACGAACAGCATGGCTGATGGCATGATTGTGGCGAGCACCTGGGCGTCGTGGCCGGCGCCGCTCGGCATGCGCACCGATTTGCCGCCCGCAACGTTTTTAGCCGCCGCTTCGATCGCGTCCTGAAAGGCGCCGTTCATCAGGGCAGGTGCGCCGCTGCGGATGCGCTCGACCTCCACGCCAATGCGTCCCTGCGTGGTGACGTCGGCAGCCATGCCGCGCAGCTTCTCCTCCAGTCGGTCGATGACGGCGGGATTGTCGTCCCGGATCTGGAACAGCATCTCCGCGCCCCCGGGAATGATGCTGGGCGCGCCCGGATCGAGAGTGATGCGTCCCGTGGTCCAGACCGTGCGCGGACCGCAGAATTTCGGAAAGGTCTCGTCGATCGCGACGCAAAACCTGGCGAGCGCGAGGCCTGCGTCCTTGCGGATGGCCATCCGCGTGGTGCCGGCGTGGTTTTGCTCGCCCGTAAACCTGATGCGGTACTGCCAGATGCCGACAATGGAGGTGACGATGCCGATCTTCTGTCCGCCCGTCTCCAGACTCTCGCCCTGCTCGATGTGGGCCTCGAGATAACCGATATGCCGCCCGCGCGGGGTGGTGATGCGCGCTCGCCCCGCAAGGCCCACGCTCTCGAGCGCCTGGCGCATCGTGCGATCGGCGTTGCGGTCGCGCGAACTGTCGATCTCGGCCTCGGTGAGCTGGCCGACAAAGGAGCGGCTGCCGAGGAACGAGCCGAAATGACCTTCCTCGTCGCACCATGCCGCGACCTCGACCGCTCCCTTGACGGCGGGATCGGCGTTGAGGACGCGCGCGGCTTCGAGCGCGTAGACGACGCCGAGCGGCCCATCGAGCCAGCCGGCATAGTTCTGGCTTTCCAGATGCGAGCCCGCGAGCAGCTTGGGACCTTGCTTCGCGCTCGTGCCCAGCACATTGCCGATGCCGTCCATCGTGGCGGCGAGCTGGGCCTCCGGCAACCGAGCCGTCAGCCATTGCAGCGACTGCATGTGGGCCTCGGAAAAGGTCGGCTTGTGCACGCCGGTCTTGTAGGTGCCGATGGCCCGTAGCGCATGCAGGTCGGCAAGGACGCGGGCGCCATCGGCGCGGGGAGGAGTGTCGGACATCGGCGGCAACTCTCGTGAAGGAAAACCGGCCGCTGTTTTGAAGCGATTGAGGCCTTGAGCTCAAGCATTATCGCGCAAGGGGCGCGCGAAAGCCGGGCCGGCCGCGCGTTGTTGTAGCGCGGCCACACCGCGTCAATATCCTGACAAACCTAACATTTGTTGGGCCGCGAAAACACGAAAGCCGCCAGCATGCATCCCTGGAATGAACGTCTCAGCGCAACCGGGACCGCCGATGCAAGGCATGCAAACTCATCTCGAAAAGCTTCGAGTGGATGCGGCCGAGTGCATCTTGATCAGGGATCTGGCCACCAACGCTCACAAGAGAGAGTTGTTCGCCCGGCTCGCTGAGCATATGTCCGCGCTGGCAGACCAGATCGAGCGCGCGATCATGCAGGCGGCGCGCGGCCCCTCGTCAGGCGATGGATCATGATCCGCCTGACACGCCGCGCTGGGGCTCATTCGACCTTGATCGTGAAAGTGTCGACATCGCGATAGACGCGGAACGTGGCGTCCAGCGTAAAGGTGTCGACGCCGTGATAGCCGCGCGCTGACGTGTAGGTCACGACCAGCGCCTTGATCGGCTTGCCCAGGCACTGATCGGCAACGCGCGTGCGGCGGCTGATTCCGATCCGGTCATCGACGAGGCGGTTGGCGATTTTGCCGTGTTGCGGCTGGTTGATGACTTTTACGGTCCCGAAGGCGGAGGTGCAGTCGCGATTCCAGGTGTAGTAGCGGCCAACGATCGTGGTCTGTCCGGAGATGACCGTGCGATCCATGGGGCGGGCGGGGGCGAGGCTGGGCAGGAACAGGGCGAAGAGGATAACGCCAGGGAAAAATTTCATGATCGCTCGGTTTACGCAGGATTGTCAGCACTACCCCCGCTCCTCGGGTAGATACCGGATGAACTGATGTCAACACGCGGCACCTCGGGGCCGCGGTCTGCGATGCGGCGCCTGAGACGGCCCAGGTTGTAAACACCGGCCGTGCGCTTTTCCATCCGGGCGGTCGCAAGAGGCATGCGCATAAATCTGGTCGGGCCGCTGAGGAGCGGGCCGGATCGCGCTCATCCCTGGCAGGCGTCAAACACCGGCTTGTAGGCGCTGCCATGCCGACGAATATGCACGCAGCGTCCGCCGCGGAAGTGAGCCGGCACAACGAGTCGCCCGCTCTCGGCCGCCTCCGCCAGAATCGCCGCCCGCGTCCGGTTCGCTTGCTCCGGATCGGTGCAGGCGGACGTCGAAAGACCGGGCTGAAAAATCTGCAGCGGACTATGCATCGCATCTCCGCAAAAGATCGCGCGATGGCTGAGGTAGTCGACGACGAGCCCCATCTGGCCGCCGGTGTGGCCCGGCAGCGGAACCAGCCGAAGGCCCGGAGCCGGCTCGTAGCCGTCATCGACCAGATCGGCCACGCCTGCCTCCACGATCGGAATGACATTGGCCTCCAGCGCGCGGGCATGGATTGGCGGCACGGACCCGGCCTCGCGTTGCGTCATCCAGTCGCCAAGCTCCCGGCGGCCGAACAGATAGCGTGCGTTGGGGAATGTCGGTTTCCAGCGGCCGTCATCCTGTTGCGTATTCCAGCCGACATGATCGACATGCAGATGGGTGCAGAACACGAGGTCGACCGCGGCGGGATCAACGCCGGTCCGCCGCAGCCGGTCGAGGAAGCCGCTTCCGCGCCGCTGATGCCAGGCCGGGATCTCGGGACAATCCTTGCCTTCGCCGACGCAGCTGTCGACGAGGATCGTTCGTCCTCCCGCTCGAAACAGAAAGCTCTGGATCGCGAATCTCGCCTCGTCGCGGTCGCTGACAAGAAACTCGGGCTCCAGGACAGTCCGCTCCGCCTCGATCACGTCAGGATCGAATCCAGGCAGGAATTGCGAGAGTGGAAGACGAAGATCGTCGTCATCCACGATGATGTCGACGACCGCATCTCCGATCGCAAAGCGCATGACGGGCTCCCGCTGCAATGTCCTGACGAAGGCCGCGCGTCCCGGCGATGGACGCGCCACGCCGCAACGCCGGTTGTCACAGTCATCGGAGTGAATGCGGCAGAAAGCTGACCGAAGCGCCGTCGCTGATGGAGAAACTGGCGTGGACCTCGAGCGAGGAGGGCGGCCGACGCAGATTGTCGAGAGACGTGGGATTTCGGCGAGGCGCGGATGCCTCACATCCCGCTTCCGCCACCGCCGCCTCCACCACCACCGCCGGCCTGTCTGGAATTTTCCAGCGAATAGTCCTTCGGTGCACTGGGCGCGTAGCCGAAGGCTCCCGGATAGGCCGGCGTCGTGCGCTGGAGGTGCGTCGCGTGTCCGTGACCGTGGCCCGAGACGGACGCAGCACGCTTGCTCGATGCCTGACGATGCTGGTCGGGTGTCTTGCCTGACGCCTGCTGCGCCAAGGCAACTGGAGCGGCGGTGATCAGGACCACTGCAGACAATGCGATGAATGCTGTTTTCATTGTTGGCGCCTCCGTCGGGCAGCCCCAAGGCCGGACACGCTATCCCCAAACGACCGGAACGGCCCATGCAAAGCGGAAATCCATCATTCACATCAGCGCGACCGGTTCGCACCGTTCGGCAAGTTACGCGGGATCGTTACCAGTTGTCTTGGAAATCCGCCTCAAGACACCGTCCAACGCCGTGCGAACCGAATCCTTCGTAAAGGTGTCGTCCGGGTGCTTCCGCGATGCTGCGCGGACGGCTGATTTCCCGCAGCAGGCGCTGTGGTTATTCGTTCTGCATCTTGTCCCGTTCGGTGCGCGCGAACGCGTGAGCCGCCTCGGCGGCCTGAGTTTTCGTCATGATATCGGGCCGGAGTTGCCGGTTAGGCCGATCGTCGAAGTAAAAGAACTTCGAGGGCCGGCCGTCGTCGAACCATACTTCATAGCTGCCGCAGTCCTGGACGGCTTCGTGCTTTCTGAGGTGTACATCGATCATGCGCCGATGATGCCGTGGACCTGCGGTTAGCGCAATCGTCAACCCGTTGTTGCGGAACTGCTGCGATCTACTGCGGGTCGCGGTGGGTGCTATCCGCTTTTCCGCTGAGCCACGCCACAAACAGGCATGCGTTGTCGAGAGAGGGCCACGCCTCAACAGGAAGTTGATTAGCTCTCCGATGCTTGGGATATTACGGTCATAATAAGAATAAAAAGACCGAAAAAAATGGATCAAGAAACTTCGAGGGTCGCTCTCGCTGTTGAGAGTGGCGCGACTACGACCCGTGGTGTCATCGATGTAACGGGGTTGTCCCGT
Source organism: uncultured Alphaproteobacteria bacterium (assembly GCA_963696255.1). Taxonomy (GTDB): domain Bacteria; phylum Pseudomonadota; class Alphaproteobacteria; order Rhizobiales; family Xanthobacteraceae; genus Bradyrhizobium. The sequence continues at coordinate 1,154,433 of CAVOJN010000006.1, read as the reverse complement.
CTCAAAGTCGAACGCGCATTGCGCTGGCTGGAGAAACAGAATCGGCTCATCCGCGACAGTGACGGCTTAAGGATACAAGGTGCACGGACGAAACAGAACGCCCGGCAATGTGGATCGTGCAACTGCTGTTGCGATATTCTCGAAGTGACGGCGGTCGAAAAGCCGGTGAACGAGCTGTGCAGGTATTGGGAGACGGCGAAAGGCTGCACCATTTACGACCGTCGCCCCCAAATGTGCCGGTCATTTACCTGCGGCTGGCTACAAGGACATTTCGACGACGAGTGGTTTCCCGAGAAGTCACGCATCGTGGTCTATTTCAGTCAGGGCGCGCTCCACGTGCACGTCGATGCCAGTTGCCCTGACCGCTGGCGAGAGGAGCCGTATTTCAACAAATTTTGTGAGTTGTCACTCAATGGGATAAGAGTGGGCGGACGCCTTGGCTATGCCACCCTCGTCGTTGCTGGTTCTGACAAGTTTCTTCTTCTCGGTCGAACCGTTGTTCCGGATCCTACGCTCTTCGGCACCGCCTTCGTGCCTGTCACTGCTGAAACATTCCGCTATTGGAAGGCTCGGTCGCAGGAGCATTTGCAGCGGCTGAACGAACGCGTCATGGAGATACAGCGCGTACAGCAGCAATTTGGTTTTTGCGCGATCCCCGACGACGATGATCCGCATCCGCCTTATCGGCCGGATCTCCTCCGACTTTCGCAACACGTTGAAAGGAAGTAACGAGACGCATTCCGGTTGGGCTCGCGGCGCCGCAATCGCCAATCCCGCAGGGGCGCGGAACGGCGGCGCGTTATTGCGTGAGGGTACCCGCGGTCAGGCGGATCGCCGAATAAGAAACTGAGTTATCTTCTTGCCTGATCCGAGCTGGGCCGTGAGCCAGCGAGGTTGCTTGCCGCGGCCCGACCAGGTTTCATTGGGGTTCTTCGGATTGTAGTATTTTGGAAGGACCTTGGGGTACGGGCGACGCTTTTGAACGACATGACCGAGCACTGATATTTTGCGGTGACGCTCGTCGAGCTTCGCTTTTTCGACGACAATCTTGCTGCTCAACAGGCTAGCCAACTCCTCGTGGAGCGTCCAAAGCTCGTCTACGGACATTTGCCGTAGCTCGCTATCCATTTTTGAAAATCTCATCTCGCCCCGCAGCGATGACACGATGGCGAGCATCTGTGACATCGATCCGTCGAATAAATGCAAACCGCCGTCGAATTTAATAAGCCATATCAACCTAATGATGCGGCAGATTTGGACGCGATTTCAAGCGTGAAAATGACTGTTCGGGCGTCCGATTGAGCGCGCCCCGGCGGATGCTTCGGAAGCATCCGCGCACCAGTCTAGGATGAGACACCCGGATAACGAAAAGGTTCAAAGCATATTCAATGGCAGTCGGAATTCGTCCTTGGCGTCCGCCAGAATATAAATGTGCGATTGTCGGGCTGCTGCCTGTGCTTGTCGCACCTGCTCGCGCAGGACATTTAATTCGTTGAGCTGCTTGAGCAAGTCGGTGGTCGTGCTTGATAAAACTTCGATTTGATCCTCTCTGGTCATAACAGTTACTCCCCAATATTGGCCGGCCACTTTCACAAGGAAACCGAGGGACGATGCGCCGGGTGCCCACCCCGTCGGGTTCTGAGAGGCTATGGCTGGCTCGTTTCCGGTCGATTTCGCGGGCCGGAAAAATGGTTTCAAGAAATGCTGCGGGGCACGCTGGCGCGGCCGGTCGTCGCCGGCGATCCAGCCGGCCGAGCGCTTCGCTCGAGAGCGAACGTGTAGAGGGGGAGGGCGATTGCCCGCCGCAGTCCATACCTGTTCGTGGGACAGATGTTGGACACGACAGTCGGTGGCTTGGTTAAGTGATTGATATTGCTGGCGCTCCCTAGCGGAATCGAACCGCTCTCTCCACCGTGAAAGGGTGGCGTCCTAACCGATAGACGAAGGGAGCAAAGCCTTTTAGAATCAATGCCTTACGGCAAGGACCTCGCCGTGCTGGACAGAAGCAGGCCGGGATCTGCCGCCGACGGCGGCGAACGTATAGAGGCGTTTGCGGCCTCCGGCAAGCGCGTTGCTACCCGATCAAATCAACGGTTTTGAAAGGTAGCCGGGTCCATAGCAGGCCGAGCCTGAGAGGCGAATATGCCGGCACCGAGAAAAAGAGAACCGCGCAAATCAATGGGCCAATCGGCGTGGATCACGCTCGATGGCGGCTTTGCCGCGCGTCATTGCGTGGTGCAGGACATCTCGAGCAGCGGCGCGAGGATCAGCCTTGACGAGGCGGCGACGTTGCCGGCGATCGTGCGGCTGGCATTTGCGCGCGACGCCCGCACCGGACATCGCTGCCAGGTGGTCTGGCGCCGCGGCACCTCCGCCGGCGTGAAGTTCGTGCGCTAGTTGGCAGCGCGTTGCCGCGCTAAAAGGCGGCATGACAAAAAACTCGACGGACCAGATCGCGCTCACGTCGGCGGCGGCCGCCACGCGATGAACCGGACGCCGCCCGAGATCATCGTGCCGATCCTGATGTATTGCGCCATGCTGTGGTGGATCGGCCGGCGTTTCAGCTGGACCGTGCGTCTCACCGTCGGCGCGGTCACGCTCGCACTCATCCTGGTCATCATCCTGTTCGAGCGCGGCGGATTCTAGAAGAACCTCACGTCATCGCCACCGCGAGCTGTTTGGCAAAGCGCGGCCGGGCCGCGATGTCGGCATACCAGCGTTCGACGTGGGAACAGGCCGGCTTGGTGATGCCGGTGAAGCCGAGCCAGCGCCTTGCGTAGGAGCCGACCGCGATGTCGGCGAGGGTGAACTGGTCGCCCTCGATGTAGCGGCGTGTCGAAAGCTGGCGGTCCGCGATCGCCCACACCGGCGCCTCGGCGTCGGCGTCCTTCTGGATCTGCGCCATGTCCTGCTTGTCCTTTGGCGTGCGCACCAGCGCCCAGAACACCGGCCGGTCGACCGGCTGCACCGTCGAGAGCGTCCAGTCGAGCCAGCGGTCGACCGCTGCGCGATGGCCGGGCTCGGCCGGATACATCGAGGTGCCCTTGCCATAGGCCATGCAGAGATAGCGCATGATCGAATTGGACTCCCACAGCACGAAGTCGCCATCGACCATCGTCGGCACGCGGCCATTGGGATTTATCGCGAGATATTCCGGCGTGTTGTTCTTTCCGAACTGGAGGCCGGCATCGATGCGGTCATAGGGGATGTCGAGCTCGGCCAGGCACCACAGCACTTTCTGCACATTGACCGAATTGGACCGGCCCCAGATCGTCAATCCCACGTTTCGCTCCCGATTTGAATGTAGGCGTTGCGCCGTTCATATCGGAATTTTTCGCCACAAGCGCGCAAAAAAGCCCCGCGTCAGGCGGGGCCTTGCTGCGCGCGGCATGCGCGTAACATTCGTGCTCAATGACCGAATAGCAGCCACAGCAGAATGATCACCGGGATCGGCACGCCGAGCAACCAGAGCAGAATTCCTCTTCCCATCAAAGCCTCCTCGTTTTCCTCGTCTGGAGGAGCTAACGCGAAGGCTGGAAGGGGGTTCCCGCAACGAATGCCGTTTCCGGCGGGTTGGACAGGCCTACCAGTGGCCGGTGTTGGGCATCGAGGTCCACGGTTCGGCCGGCGCCTTCGGATCGCCCTTCTGCAAAAGCTCGATCGAATGCAGATCGGGCGAGCGCACGAACGCCATGTTGCCGTCGCGCGGCGGGCGATTGATGGTGATGCCCATCTTCATCAGCTTGTCGCAGGTCGCATAGATGTCGTCGACCTCATAGGCGAGATGGCCGAAATGGCGGTCCTCGCCATATTTCTCCTCGTCCCAATTGTAGGTGAGCTCGACCAGCGGCGCGCCGCGGGTCTGCGGCAGCTTCTTGAGCTGGTCGACGTCCTCGGGCGCGCACAGGAACACCAGCGTGAAGCGGCCCTTCTCGTTGTCGATGCGGCGGACCTCCTTCAGCCCCAGGGCATCCTGATAGAACTTCATCGCAACATCGAGGTTGCGGACGCGCAGCATGGTGTGAAGGAAACGCATGTTTGTTTTCTCCCTGGGAAACAGTGTCGGTTGATGGCGTTCCTTAGCAGCTAAATGTGACGGAGGGCAGGGGGATGTCGGCTTCAACTCCCCGTGGCGGGGCTGATCAAAGTCCTGCTACCCGCTCCGTCTTCAGGCAACCAAACATTAAGATTTGCGCCGCGTTGATTTCTGCGATTCCGATTCGTTCTTTGCGAACGAAATGGAGTCAGATGGAGAACATTCGCTGATCCGGATTTGTGTCGCATGAAGCGGTGCATCAGTCAGATCCGACTCATGACAGCAACGCGTCACAAGGGACGCGTCATGGCCAGGCCCTGGCTTGAACCAAACCGGCGGACCGGGCCACTAACCAACGCTCAGCAGAAGGTATCCGACGTGAACTGGCTCAAACGATATGCATTTAGCTGCTTGATAGCCCTGTTCGTTTTCTCGGGCCTCGATACCTACAGGCACCAGGACGACATGCACATCGGCACCGTGGTCGTCGTCTCCGCCGTCTGGCCGGCTTTCGTTGCCATCGTGTTCGGAAGCTGCGCAGGCGATGCGCTACGTGCAATGACCAAGCATAGCTAGAAATAGTGAGCGGAGACCGACGCGCACCCGGCCGCGGGACTTGCGCGCCGATGGCGAGCATAAATCCCTGACGCCGTAACGTCCGCCGCAGGCGCCGCTTGCGTTGTCTTGTCGTCGACCCTCAGCCCTGACTAAGCCGCCAGCGCGTGCTGGAGCGCGACCGCCTGTTCGCGATTCTGCACGGCAATGGCGGTGTGGGTGTAATCGCCGGTGGCGTCGTTGCTCGCGATCTGGCGAAGCAGCTCCGCGCCCTTGATGACGTGCAGGCCCATCTCCTCGGTGGCGGAGGGGAAGATGCCAAGCACGACATCGTACTCGGAGACGACGACCCGCAGCGCCCGCGCCTGATCCTGGGCCATGCGGATGAAATGGCGGGTTTGATCTGCGAGATGACGCAGCTCTTCAAAATCGATCATACGCATACTCCACGCAACTCACCGATCGATTCTAGGCACGACATGCTTACCGAACACTAAAGGCGCCTCCGCCCGGGCGGCAGGAATTTGCCTCAACAGGGCAGGGCCGGAATCTTCCGTGCGCGGTACTCAAAACTGTTCAGTCGGCGACAACCACACGGCGCGCCCGAAGGATTTCTGTGACCATTCGCACAGTCAGCGGGCCGGCGCGGCCCTAGGCGTCTCCTGGTCAAACTGGAGAGCTCCCGAAAATGCTGGCCTGGATTGTTTTCGCTGCCACCGCGCCGTCGTTGCTATGTCTGGGCTCGGCGGCCTGGCTCGCCTACAAGGAGAAGTCGCAATGGATGTGGTTCGCCGGCCTTGCGATTGTCGTCGGAGTTGGAGGCATCCAGATGCTGGCCACGATCAACGCCTGGCGGTTGGCGGTGCACTGATATCCATCCACTGACATCCATTCTTCCAGGCTCGGCGCCGGAACCCGACGGTTCCTGCCACGTTACGATGCTGCTGTAACCTGGAGGAGGATACGATGGACTTCACCAAAGGTGCGTTGCTGTGGCTTATCGGAGTGCCGCTGCCGATCATCCTGCTGATCGCGCTGTTCTGGCATCACTAGAGCATGATCCGGAAAAGTGGACACCGGTTTTGCGAAAGATCATGCTCAGTCAAAGGAGCATGATCCGGAAAAGTGGGCACCGGTTTTCCCTCGCGACAAACGCATCGCGTTTGCGCGGAGATCATGCTCAATCAAGGAGGCCGAAGCACGAGGGCCCCGAGGGGGAGCGCTTTCCTTTAGAGGAACACCGTGTTCCCACGTGTGCCCGGCAAACCACAACCTTGCCGCAACTTTGATCGGATTGTGACCGGCAGATTGCAGGTGAATTAACGAATCGCCTAGACCGCTTGCTGGGGCTGGGAAGCGGAGAGTAAGGATGAGAGTCGCTTCCTTGGAGAGTGTGTTGGCGGTGGCCACGCTGGTATCGGCCGCTGTCGTGGTGCTGTGGGGACTTCGAATTCTCTACGGTGCTTGAACAAGCAGAAGCTTGCGTCGTTTCAAATTGCTCCCAAGGGGCTTTCTTTCGGCACAGGCGACCTTCCGCGGCGGCGGAGGTTCTGCTCGTTTCGTTCGACGAAACGCCCTGTGCCACGTCGTGCGCATCGAAGACATCGCGCGGCTCGTCGGCAGCGACGATTCTTTCCCCCGCCTTGCGGCATCGAGCGTTGCCGAAATGACTCACGTGGACGGCTTGAGCGCCGAGCTCGCCGAAAGTCATTGACGGCCACTTCGACAGGCCCCAGAAGAGAGGCAGTTCTCCCACATGCGTATCAAATAAGTTGCCGACGGCGCGCGGTCCTGCGCGAAGCGGAAACAAAAGCTTTTTTGGTTTAAGCTCTGATGCGGTACGGCCTCTATCTGATGATCGCGGCATTCATTCTCATGGGCGCCGAGGTGGCCTATGCGCTGTATCAACTGGCGGGACTGGTGCTGTAGGGGGTCGCTCTCGGGATCGCATCCGATGGCCGGAACGGGAACATCGTAGCCCCGTACCGAGGGACGAGCGGCTGGCGCTTTAGACCGCTTCTCGGGATGCGTCGCGGCAGGCTATAGTCGGCTTTGCGCGATTGCGGGCGTCCCAGCGATGAAGAACGGGCTTTTTTCGATTCATATTCATATGCTTGACGGCGTGAGGGGCCGCGACAGCGGGGTCACGATCCTGCGTGATGGGCATTTGATCAGCGGCGGGCCGCACTTCTGGTCGGTCGGCTCCTACACGGCCGCTCAGGGCAGCTGGAAGGGGCACTTCTCCACCAACCAGCATACGCCCTTTGAAGATCCCTTCGTGCGCTCGGTGCTCCGCGGCAAAGAAGCCAACAGCGGCTTCTCCGGAACCTATACCGACGACGGCGCCGAGGTGTTCGGCACCACGCTGGTCGGCGGCCACTCGCTCAGTTTTCACGCGACCTTGAAACGGCTGGCCGATCTCTGATCTGGGCGTTGCTCTCAGCGAGGAACGGGCTTGTCCGGCCGCCGCCGGGCTGATCGCCCGTACCTGCCGATCAGGATGAAACCGACGAAACCGAGGACGTCGATCAGGATTTCCAGCCAAACTGGCATCTTCATTCCACTCGAGCGCAGCACAAAGACCCCGCCGGTGTCCGAAGACGTCCGGCGGGGTCTTATGTGCTCTTGCCTCTCCAACGCCGGTCCAACGTGGGAAGCGGCTTTTCGTTCCGCTCCAACGCAAAAAATCTTGCGAAAGTTCGCCCCTGTTCCCGGCGTGAAGCAGGGTTCCCGCGCAACTTGCGCCGCCGCGACGCGTTGATCCGCCGACTGCTGTAGAGGAGGACGACATGAGAAAAGCATTGGCTGTTTTGGGAACCGTCGCGGCCGTCGGCGTGACGGCGGTGGCTGCTCCTGCGCCGGCTGAGGCCCATGGTTGGGGCTGGGGCGGGCCGGGGATCGCGTTTGGTCTGGCCGCCAGTGCGCTGACCGCGGGCGCGATCGCCGCGAGCCATCCGTATTACTATGGCGCCCCATACGGCTATTACTACGGGCCGCGCGTGGTCTACGCACCGGCCCCCTACGGCTATTACGGCCGCCCGTATTATCGCCATTACTACCGTCACTGGTAGCGCGACCTGACATGACGAAGCCCGGAGCCATGGCGCTCCGGGCTTCTTCTTTGGCTCGTTATCGGCGCATGACCTCCGCGCAAACCCTACGGGTTTGTCGCGATTGAAAACCGCTTCACGCATTGCGCTGCGCGGGCCTACGGGTCCGGATCATGTCCTGGACCAGACCGGAATGGGCTTGATACCGCGCGCTTTCTGCAGCGTGGTGGTGAAGTACTCGTCACGCGCCCGCTCGAATTTTTCCTGTGTCGCCTTGAAGCTCGCCACCCGGGCCGCGATTTCTTCCCGCTCCGCCGCGCGCCGCTTGTCCTGTTCGGTCATATGCTCATCGCCTTTTCTTTATGCCGACTTGCGCTGAGTCGGCCCCCCCGACGATTTGCGATCCCGATTGGGGCGCGATTTGGGAAAGAGCGTCGCATCATTATGACCTCCACGTCTTCGACGCGCGCTGTTGCCCCGGAGATGAGGCGAGGGCCGGGCCGGCCGAACCGGCCTGACGGCTGGCGGGCGCCAGCCGCGCGGCGCGATATCCGTTTCCGCCATGCTATAAACGGCATGGAAACGTCGATGGCGGGTATTTGCGGATGATTGCGAAGGACATTCAGAGCGCGGTGGAGCGCCTCGGCGACATGATCGCCGGCGCTCGCACGATCGTTCCCTTTACCGGAGCCGGCATCTCGACCGAGTGCGGGATCCCCGATTTCCGTTCGCCCGGCGGCTTGTGGACCCGCAACCGCCCGATACCGTTCGACGAGTTCGTGGCGAGCCGGGAGGCGCGCGACGAGTCCTGGCGGCGCCGCTTTGCGATGGAGCCGACCTTCGCCGCGGCCAAGCCCGGCCGCGGCCACCGCGCGCTTGCCTCGCTCTATCGCGCCGGCAAGGTGCCCGCGATCATCACCCAGAACATCGATAATCTGCACCAGGCCTCTGGTTTTGCGGCCGATCACGTCATCGAACTGCATGGCAACACGACCTATGCCCGCTGCATCGGCTGCGGCCGCGCCTATGAGCTTGCCTGGGTCAAGCAGCGCTTCGACCAGCATGGCGGAGCGCCCGACTGCACCCATTGCGAGGAGCCGATCAAGACCGCGACCATCTCGTTCGGGCAGGCGATGCCGGAAAAGGAGATGATGCGCGCCACTGAGCTGGCGCAGCAATGCGATCTCTTCATCGCGATCGGATCGTCGCTCGTGGTCTGGCCGGCCGCCGGATTCCCGATGATGGCCAGGAACTGCGGCGCAAAGCTCGTGATCATCAATCGCGAGCCCACCGATCAGGACGAACTGGCCGACCTCGTCATTCCCTTCGACATCGGCGAGACGCTTGGACCGTTCGTCGGCAACTGAAATCCGCGCTGACATTCGCATTCATCCACAGCAGGTGCTTCGGTGAATGTCTGAATCAAAGCACCATCAGCAAATGATTGTTTCTAGTGGCGCTTTGGATTTGCCGCTCACGATCAGAGGCTTGCAGCGGACGGCTGTGAACTTGGAATCCATTTCGGATGCCGGACTGATTCGCGGCGGTGCAAGGTTGTACACAGGTTCCGATGGATTCGTTTTTTTCCTATGCGCGGCAAACGAGGATGTTATCTTTGAGGCAAGAGATTCGCGTTCTCATCGCGGGACTTTTTGATGAGGGTGCGCTTGGGGCGGTCGTTCAGCGCGGTGGACCGTTAAAATGATGTGTGGGGTCCGGGGTTATGGGGTCGGACGGATTTGAGTCCAAGAAGGGGGTCCCGGCGTCAGGCGGGACAGGGACACCCCGACTTGGTCAAGGCGAGTTTTCATCAGGAGCCGCACGCGATGCGGCGATGGAAGCCGTTTCGGGTTTGGGCGAAACTGCCAACCTTGTCGAAATATCGGGCGTCATCAAATGGTTCGATGCCTCGAAAGGGTACGGCTTTATCGTGCCCGACAACGGATGGCCCGACGTACTTCTTCACGTTACCGTGCTTAGACGCGACGGATACCAGACCGCCTATGAAGGGGCTCGGCTGGTATGTGAGTGCGTCCAACGCGCCAAGGGATACCAGGCTTTCCGCATTCTCTCGATGGACGAGTCGACGGCGATCCATCCGGCGCAGATGCTGCCGCCGCGGACCCATGTCACGGTGACGCCCACCAGCGGGCTCGAGCGGGCCCAGGTGAAGTGGTTCAACCGGCTTCGCGGGTTTGGCTTCCTGACCTGCGGGGAGGGAACGCCCGACATCTTCGTGCATATGGAGACGCTGCGCCGCTTCGGCATGACCGAGCTTCGCCCCGGCCAGTATGTGCTGGTCCGTTTCGGGCCGGGCTCCAAGGGCATGATGGCAGCCGAGATCCATCCGGAGACGGGATCGCCGGGGTTGCACTCGCACTAGCGGCTGCACTCACACCAGGCGCATCCGCAAGGTCGACCGGCGCGGGCGAGGCCATGTTTTCCCTTGGCTTTTGGCGCCCGCCGCGCCTTGCTGCGGCCGCCCTGAGCGTGTATCGACATCGCATTCCCAGTGATCGGGGTATAGCGCAGCCTGGTAGCGCGGCAGTTTTGGGTACTGCAGGTCGTTGGTTCGAATCCAGCTGCCCCGACCAACAAAATCAAATACTTGGACCGACAATCTGCCGGCAAACCTTCCCAGTTTTTTGCGCTGGGAAGACCATGGGAAAGAAAGAGTGATCGGTCGGTCGAGCTCGGCGGCGACGTCGCGGCACTGATCGGCTGAACGCAGAAGTCCGCGGCGGGCGAGGTCGGTGCCAGCGCGCGTAGCCGCCTCGCGGCAGAAGCTCTCCCAGGCCCGGTATTCAGACTCCCGCGGGAGTCGTCGCGTCAAGAAGCTGGCAGCCTGGATCGCTGGCGACGACTGGCGGTGATCGAAGAACCGTGATTTCGCGTGATCGTCCGTGCCTTCTTTTGGGCCCCTATGAGGAGGAACTTCCGCGCGGACTGGCGGCAGCCGCAGGGGGCTGCATGACGCACCAATTGCACGAGACCTTATCAGACCAGGATTTCCGCAACCTCGCCCGCCTAATCTCGGCGTGTACGCTGGGGCTCTGGGCATTCGCCGCAGGCTTGCTGATCGGAACCTTTCTGTTTTCGTGATCTCAGATTCGAGCGAGGGACCGAAGCCCCCTAGGATGTTTCAAGCCGATCACCGCGGCGAAGATCAGCAGGGCCGCCTTCCAATTGCACACCGCACATCCTTTCGGACTAGGGCGTCTGAAATCCCCATAACGATCGGACTTAGGGCAAGTTCGTTGGCTGCGGGCCGCCGGCCTCGGGGGTAAGACTGGTTTGCGTGCGGGAGTGAATTGAATGCGAGTTGACCCGGAAGAGCTCGTAGAGCTTAAATACCATGGTTCGATGAAGTTACGGAGCGCAGTCGCTCGAGCAATGTTACTCCTTCCCGTCGAGCGCCGTATGGCCACGATAATCCGACAGAGCGACCCATCAGTCCTCAAGTTCAGGACTATCAAGCAACTGTCGAATGTATTCGAGCGCTCGCGGCGACCGAGGCACCGAAAACGTAGCCTGTCGAAACGCTCGTAGTCCTATCCCCCTATCTCATTCGCCAAGTCGCAAAGCTTTTCACGCTTTCGGGGGCTGCTTGAGGCCTAGGCGGCAGCAGAAACCCGCCGGCGATGAACGTCGGCGGGCCAACAGGTCTCACTCGTTATCGCGCTCGCCGAACCGCCTCGATCAGCCGACCCTGAGATTTTCCGCGGACGTCTTGCCTCGGTTCTCAGTCTCCTCGTAGCTCACCTTGGCACCCTCATTGAGGCTGCTTAGGCCGGCTCTTTCAACGGCTGAGATGTGCACGAAGACATCCTTGCCGCCTTTGTCGGGTTGAATAAATCCATATCCCTTGGTCGCGTTGAACCACTTCACAGTACCTGTCGCCACGTCTCACTCCCATTTGGAAACCACGCGGCCGCAGCTTAGGTCGGCCACTCGCTCAATCGCAAGAAAAACCCGCCGGTGGTGAGGCCGGCGGGCGGGCTCTTCAGTGTCCGATATCCGCGGGTGTGAGTTTTGACCGGGACATCGCCAAGATATCGGGGTGCGGTTGATGCCCGGTTACCGCCCCGCCCTTATTGGCCTGACGCAATGCGGCGATTGATTTGCGGCTCGGGTGCGCCTTCAGCCATTCCAGGTCGGTATAACGGTCAATTAACTTCCGCACCCTGGGGAAACGTGCTCGGCTGTTGAGCATGACCGATCCCGCAATGAGCACTCGCCGACAAATCCTGAAAGGTGTGCTGCTGCCCGGTGCTGTCGTTGCCGTCTGTTTTCTGACGAACGGCCAAAGCATCGCGCGCAGCGCAGCGGACGCGAGGCCCTCAAATTTCACGGAGGTACGGCCGCATCGCCATATGCGCACCCGTCACCGTCGTTGGGGTTGCTGGTGGGAACGGGGCCGCCGCTGGTGGCATTTGGGACATCGCGTCTGCGGCTGGCGCTAGTCGCGACAGACCCGCTGGGGAAATCCGCTTGCGCGCGTTCTCTGTTGGAATGGTCAACGATCAACCTTAATCCGCGTCTCATGTTGTGGACCTGGCTCCAAGCCCTAACCTCCAGCGTTGACTGTCGAAGGCGATCCCGCTCGTCGGGGAGGCGAGCTTTACCGCATCCAGCCGAGGTGAAGTCATGTCTAAGCAATCCAGAGAAACGGGCGACACGTTTCGTCCATCCAAAAAACTGCTGACCGAATATGAAGAGGAGCAGCTAGCGATCCGCAAAAACCTGGAGAGGCTGAGGGCTGAGCGCCGCGCGCGAGAAGCTATTAAAGCGAAGGACGAATAAGGCCTCTTGCCACACCACGACGCGCAGTAGCTCGCAGCCGTTCCGCGCCCCAAGGGATCGATGATTTGCGCTGCCGTTCGGCCCGCGGAATAATCCGCGCATGACCGATGTACACCTCCGAAAGCACGAAGCCGTTCGGGACTGCGGCAGCTATGAAGTCTGGTTCGATGACGGCCGGCCCTCCAAGTTCTTCTACTTCGACGATCTGCCTAACCGGCCTCTGCGTTGGCGCGGTCGTCACGAACCGCGTCTCTAGACCTACTGCCATACCTTGGCCCCGCCACCCCGACGGGGCCATTCCTTTGCGCGAGCGTCATCCGGGATGAGCCCACACCCTGTGGCAATTTGGCTCCGCTCGCGTCAGCGCGGTGTAAGCGGCGCGTGCCAATGTTCTTCTGCTTGCGGCGGGCACCTGCCCCAATGCGAGTAGCGCCTCGACCCGCCCGAATTAGACCCTCGGGCGGGTCACTCGATTCGCAATTCCCTCCTTACACGCCTATCTTCCGGAGATATTGTTCCGGAGTTGATTATGCGTCCCTCGCCCTCGATTTCCCCCGCTCAGCCCGACGATCGCGATGTCTGCCTTGTGCTGGATGATTTCGGCGGACGCCTCGGCCGCGCATGGCGCGAGACTGGCGAGGACCGCACTGACCGTGCCACCGTCTTCATGGATCTTATCGACGGGCAATATTCAAATCCGGCGCGCGTTGTCGCCTTCAACACCACGGAAGGCTGGTCGCGCGATGTGTCGGAGGAAATCGCCGAGGAGATTGCCGAGCGTTGCGCGATCGACGGCTTCGACGTCCCGCTGGCGCTCGAGGACTTCGTCGATCGGCATGGCAGCGGCCGGCCGGCGCAGCTGCCGCTGAGGGGCGCTGCCTAACCCATGCCCCGAAAGCCCCTGGAACTACCGCCTGCCGTCGGGCGGGATTTCGTCCGCGCGGACCGTGCTCCGAATGGGAATGCCCGCTACGCGGCCGGCCGGCGCTCGAGAACTGCTTCCACCGGATCAGTTTCAAGGACTTTTGGTGATGGCTTGGTGCGGGGAGTCAGTTCCACCAGCGGAGAGGCCGTGCAGACGCGAAACAGAACCCAAGGGGTCAGGTACAAAAAGAGCATCGCGTAGCCTCGCTGCATCAGCCGGCCGATTAGACGACGATACCTGAGTCGTTCACGGTATGCGTGAGTCAAAAGCGCAACACTAAGAACAATACGAGACAGCTCTGAGCCGCAACTAACTTAGATCGGTGGCAATACCGCGGGTCTTGATTCCAGGCTCCGTGACCTCAGGGTCACAAAAACGGCAGAGGCGCTCAAGCTCAAGATTCCGATCAACAGAACAAAGCTCATCGCTGTCTCCCTGCCACCGCATGCAGTAGCGAGTTGGAGGCAGCCTGCCGCATGGGTGCGGCAGATCAAGTCGGAACCAGGAATGATGCACAATATACAATGCCGATTCCAGCCGGGCCTACTCGTCGTGGCGGCTCTGGTGGCTTGGCGTCTCAGCCACACGTGGTCCAGCGACCTCGCCGCCAATCATCAGTGCAACGAGGATGCCCGCAGCGAGCAAGCACCCACCGATAAGTCCGTAAAAGCGCCAGTCTCGGTGACTCATGATTGCTCCCGAGCCTCCACGTTAGGGAAACACATACGTTCCCCCGGGCTAAGTTCGGGTAGTTCGGCGCTAGCCGCTCTCAGCTACAACTGCCAGGAGGCAAAGCAGGCTGGCCGATGCGGCGATCAGTGGAATAACCATCTCGGCCGTCATACGCGCGGGTCCTATGTGCCCTTGTAGAACAAGGCACAGGTAGCGACGTTCCTAAGGCCGCGTGACTCTCAGTGGCCTTGCGTTCCGCTTCAACCCCCCGATGACTGCCAATGATAGGCTCACGGCGCGATCCAGGGGCCGCCGGTGATTTCGAGGTAATCCGGCGGCCCTCTCATTTGTCACCCGCTTTCGCGGGCGCGCCCCAGGAAGTGACTCAGCCGCCAATTCCCCTCACATACTCCTCCGGCAGTCCCATCTTTCGCGCCACCGCCTGCAATCGCGCCGCGTAGTCCGGATTGCCGGCCATCTCCTGTGGCACCGTAGGTAGATTGAAGCAGAGCGCGAGCGCAGTCGTGCCGTCGGCGAGCCGCGCCAGAACAGGTTCGGGCCGATAGGCTTTCACGCTTGGCTCGGAGTAGAGATCGTCCACTTCGGCATGGGTCAGCGTCATGATCGTCCCGTAGACGCACCCGCCGCGTTGCGGCACCAGCGTAGCGCGCGCTCCCAATCGCAGCGCGAGGTGCTCGACAAAGGCGGATTTCACGTCGGTCGGCCGCAGGCCCTTTGTCGCGATGGCCTCGGGGTCCATGAACAGGCCGTAGAAGAAAATCGCCACTCGCTCTGCCATCGCACCGTCCTGCTTGATCGATCCCAGCGGTCGCGTGTCTCTACCACACCGCAACGCGTCAGGTTGCGGATGGCTCGATCAGATCATTCCTTCGCTGTTTTAGCTTGCGCTGATGTTGCGGGCTCGCTTCAGCGCCTTCCCGTGATGGTCATGATTTCTCGCGCGGACTCCGCGGGGCGCGTCGCCTTTTCACCGGGGATTTCGTGGCTTGCTTTTTTTCGGCTTCGGCCAGCATTTTCCGCAAGTGAAGAATCTCGGCGTATCGAGCGATCAAATTCGGATCGTCGAGTGGAGAACGCGATGGTGGTGCGTTGAGGGACCGAAATTTGCGCATGCCCGCAACCTAGCGTATGCGCGCGCAACGTCATTCAAATCCCTCCGTTAAGCTTGATACCCGCGATCGGAGTTAAATCTGGAACCCTGCAACGCGAGGGGTAAGGCCTGCGTCGCTGCGATGTTTACCACGCTCTCCGTTTCATGCGCTTCCACGGTTGGACGGGTCGAGATTTCTGTTCTGCTCGGGAGGAATCGCCGGATAGCCGGGAAATTTGTACCAGCCGGGAGGGGGGACCGGTGTCACCGGAACGATCGAATCCTGGCTGTGACGAAAGTTGTATTGGCGCGCACGGGGATGATGCGCAGGTGCCGCACTGGCCGCAGCGGAAAGAGCGAGCGACAGAACCGAGGCCAACAGGCAAAGGACAAAAGCCGGCCGCATTGAAGCCACTCCAACTACCTCAGATGGAATAGATATGGTGCGGCGGCGGTCCCGCGCACCTGGAGCAGCTTCACATTCAGATCACATCGGCGGCACCGAAACTGTCGATGTGACCCGCGGGCTCCGTCACACCCGCTCGATGATGATCGCGGGCGCCATGCCGCCGGCCGCGCACATCGTCACCAGGCCGCGCTTGAGGTCGCGCCGCTCCAGTTCGTCGAGCAGCGTACCGATCAGGATCGACCCCGTCGCGCCGATGGGATGGCCGAGCGCAATCGAGCCGCCGTTGACGTTCACCTTGCCCCGGTCGAGCCTGAGGTCGCGAATGTATTTCTCGGCTACCACCGCGAAGGCCTCGTTGATCTCGAACAGATCGATGTCGTCGATGGTGAGCCCGGCCTTGGCCAGCACCTTTTTCGTCGCCGGCACCGGCGCGTTCAGCATCAGCGTCGGCGAGTCCCCGATATTGGCGGTCGCGACCACGCGGGCCCGCGGCTTCAAGCCGTGCGCCGTCGCATAGGAAGGCGAGGCCAGCAGGACCGCCGCCGAGCCGTCGACCACGCCCGACGAGTTGCCGGCATGGTGCATGTGCTCGATCTCGAGGCCGGGATGCTTCTGCAGGATCAGGCTTCGATAGGTGGTCCCCTTGTCGTCGATCGGAAAGTCGGCGATCGCGGGGAAGGCGGGTTTGAGCGAGGCGAGACCTTCGAGCGTGGTCTGCGGCCTCGGATATTCCTCCTTGTCGAGCGCGAGGCTGCCGTCCTCGCGATGGACAGGAACGAGGCTCCTGTTGAAGTAGCCGTTCTGGATCGCTTGCGCCGCGCGTCTCTGGCTTTCGAGACCAAGCTGATCCACATCCTGCCGCGTGATGCCTTCAAGTGTCGCGATCGCATCCGCACAGACCCCCTGATGCGATTGGGGATGGCGCGCGCGGAGCCGGAGGTTGCCCGCGTCCATCATGAAGGGACCGCTGCCGCGGCGGCCTTCCATCGACATCATCTCGGTTCCGCCGGCGATCACGAGATCCTCCGAGCCCGCCATGATCGAATTCGCGGCCATCGCGACGCTGGTAATGCCGGAACCGCAGAAGCGATCGAGCGTGACGCCGCTGGCGCGGACGTCATAGCCGGCGTCGAGCGCGGACATGCGGCCGAGGTCGCCGCTTTGGGGGCCGAGCTGCGCTGCCGTCCCCCAGACGATGTCGTCGACATCGGCGGTATCGATGCCGGTGCGCTCCGCCAGCGCCCGCAAGACTGTGGCGCCGAGCTGCTGGGGATGGATGCCTGACAGCGCGCCCTTGCCGGCCTTGCCGATGCCGCGCGGTGTGCGGCAAGCGTCGATGATCAGCGCGTCAGTCATGGGCGTGTTCCTCCTGGCTGTTCGACAATGAAGATCAAAAGCCGATCGTCTTCATGGGGTTTAGACCAGTTCTTGCGCGCCGTCATCTTGCGCCAGGCCGTTGCGAGCCTGTCAAAAAAAATGGCGGGAAGAGGGGATGATTGCCCCACGGGTTGATCGCGCTGACCGCCGGCGCGGTCAGGGATCGGCTGTCACAGAAACATGTGGTCGACATCGACGGTGGAGCGAGAGCCGATCTGGTCGAAGTTCTGCCCAAGCCATTGGCCGGCTGACTCCCGTCCTTCGTCGCGCAACCTGCACAGCAGGCTCCATTCAGGGTGAAACTGCGTGGCGGTGCCGAGCTGCGACATCAGACGGTCGTTACCGATCCAGTGGATGAGCATGCGGCTGTGTCTGGTCTCGTCCAGCTCGCCATTTTCGATCAGTCTGGTCGCAAAGGCGATGGCGCGCATTTCCCGCATCAGCGATGAGTTGAAGCTGATCTCGGTGATGCGATGCAGAACGTCAGCGGCGCTCGCGGGCAGTTCGTCGCGCCGGATCGCCGTGACCTGCACGATCACGACATCCTTGGACCCCCTGCGATAGATCAGTGGAAAGATCGCGGGATTGCCGAGATAGCCGCCATCCCAATAATGCTCTCCATCGACCTCAACCGCCTGGAAATAGGGCGGCAGGCAAGCTGAAGCGAGCACCGCATCGATCGAGATCCCCGGTGTCTGGAATATCTTGATCTTGCCGGTGCGAATATTGGTTGCGTTGAGAAAGAGCTGCGGTGTCAGGGGTGACTGATTGAGGCGCTCGAAGTCGATCAGCTTCGACAGCACCGCCCTCAGCGGATTGAGGTTGAACGGATTGAGCAGGGTAGGCGGAAGGACATGGGTGAAGAAATGAATGGCGGCGTGAAAGGGATGGTATTCCGGCGGCAGATTCAGCGCCTGAATCCATTGATTCAGTGGCGAGTAGAAATCGAACATCAGATCCGTTCGCGAAACCTCCTGCCAGAAGTCGTGCAGGCTTTGCCGTGCGGCGTCGCTTCCTCCGACAGCCATGCCTGAAGCCAGCGCAACCGCATTCATCGCGCCCGCGCTGGTGGCACTGATCGCCTCGATTGCCAGGCGACCGTCTTCAAGCAGGCGGTCGAGCACGCCCCAGACAAACGCCCCATGCGCGCCACCGCCCTGAAGGGCGAGATTCACGTTTTTCATGGATCGTACCCGCTTGACTCTGTCGGCACCGGCGCTGAACAGCCGGCACCTTGCAGGGATTGTGCATATTTAGCGGCTTGCGAACAGGTCCGGGAACTGCGGCGTACCAACCCGGCTTTGGTGACGATCGCCGGAAATTTCGAACGGCAATCTCGGGGCGCGGCTCGATGAATGGGGTGCTCAGCGTAGCCTGGCGCGCGTTCGGGCCCAGCCGTTGCGATCAAGCACTTTGAAAAAATCGGAGCTTGAGGTCGACCGGCGACCTTGTAAGCTATATGACAGTTTTATGACAGTGAACTTCGGCTGTCGATTCAATAAGGCGCGCAACGCGCGGCAACAAGGCCAAGCGGACTCAGGGTCTGCGGGGAGGATCCATGCACGCCAGGGATGCTGAAGTGACCAGAATCCGAACCAGGCGCGGGATTGACCGCCGCAGCCTGCTGATCGGCGCCGTGGCCGCACCGTTCATCCTTCGTCGCGCCAACGCGGCGGAAGCGATCCGCGCCTATTCGATCTGGCCAGAGAACTATGCTCGTCCGATGCTGGAAGCCTTCGAGAAGGCGACCGGCATCCACGTCAACTTCGTGCGCTTTTCCTCCGGCGAAGCATTGGCCCGACTGATCGCCGAGAAAAATAATCCGCAAGTCGACGTTCTCTTCGGCGGCCCGGTGGAGACATTCACCGCCGGAGAGGATCAGGGGATCTTCGACGCCTATACGCCACCGAGCGCGGCCGATCTGCCGCAACGCTTCAAAAGTACAAAGGGGATGTGGACGGCGATTGCCGATGATCCGCTGGTGTTCATGTCCAACACCAAGTTTCTCGCCGAGCACAATCTGAAGCCGCCGGCCTCGTGGCAGGACCTGCTCGACCCCGCCTACAAGGGGCAGCTTCAAATGGCCGACGCGCGGACCTCGGGTACCGCGGTCACGCGGATATTCTCCATTCTGCAGGTGAACAATCGCAACGAGGACGCCGCCTTCGCCTACATGAAAAAGCTTCGGCAGAACGTTCAGGTCTATACCAAGAGCGGTGGCGGCGGCACGGTGCCCGTGGGCCTCGGGCAGGCCGGCGGCGGCATCTTCTTCATCGTCGATGCGCTCTTCACGCGCCAGAAGGGCTACGACGTGCAGATCTCATTCCCAAAGGAGGGGATCGGCTCAGCCGCCGAATGCATCGCGCTGGTCAAGGGCAACAAGAACACAGCAGAAGCGAAGAAGCTTATCGACTGGGCAACGAGCCCGGACATGCAGTCGCTGCTCGCGCCCGCCAAGATCAATTTCCTGCCGGCCCATCCCAAGGTCGCTCCCGATCCCGATCTTGCAGCAATGCTGAAGGGCGCGAACATCATAGAGATCGATGACAAATGGGCGGGCGAAAACCGGAAGCGTATCGTCGATCGCTGGGTGGCCGAAGTGCTCAATGCCGGATAGCGGTGTGTCGGCGCTATCCGCGACACGACCGCGCTTCGTGCTGCCTGACCGGGTGGCGCGGCAGGGCAGCTTGCTGTTCATCTGGCTGCTGCTCCTGCTCTTCGTCGTCTATCCGCTGGCGATGCTGCTGCAGCGCGCGCTCTTCGACGACGGCGCGCTCTCGCTCGGGACGCTGAGTGCGGCGCTGAAATCCTACAGCAATTTGCGGGCGTTGCGTAACAGCCTGGAACTCGCGGCCCTGGTAGGAATCGCGGGAACAGTCGTCGGCTTCGTTTTTGCGTTCACGGTGGAGCGCCTGCGGCTTGGAACGGCGCTGCGGTGGCTGATCGACCGTGCGACTTTCCTGCCGCTGATCTCGCCGCCGTTCACGACGTCGATCGCCATCGTCTTTTCTTTCGGCCCGCGCGGCTTGATCACCTACGATCTGCTGGGTTTGCAGAACGTCAAGGTCTACGGATTGACCAGCACTTTCGCGGCGGAGACGCTGACCTATTTTCCGATCGCTTATCTCGCGCTCCGGCCGATGCTGGCGTCGATCAGCAACTCGCTGGAAGAGGCCTCCTTCAGCCTTGGCGCATCGCGCTGGCGCGTCTTTCGCACGGTAACGCTGCCGCTCGCCCTTCCTGGGCTTGCCAATGCCTTCCTGCTGCTGTTTGGCTCGTCGCTCGCCGACTTCGCAACGCCCCTGATCCTGGCCGGCAGCGATTTCCCGGTTCTGCCGACGGAAGCCTATCTGCAGATCACCGGCATGTTCGACCTTCGCAGCGGAGCGATCCTGTCGCTGCTGCTGCTGGTGCCCGCCGGAATTGTCTTTCTGGCGCAGGAATGGCTGGTCGCAGGCCGTTCCTATACGACAGTGACGGGGAAGGCCTCGGCGTCGTCACCACGAGACTCCGTTTCCAACGTCGCAGCTACCGGGTTGCTTCTGTGTTGCGCCGCCATCTGCACTCTCATCCTGTATTTCTACGCGTTGCTGTTCTACGCCTCGATCGTGCTCGCCTTTGGCGCCAACCACACGCTGACGCTCGATCATTACAGGGTCATTTTCAGCGAAGGGCTGCCTGCCATCAAGGATACGCTGATCATCGCGCTGGTCGGCATGCCCCTGGGGGGCCTGTACGGCATCGCCGTCGGATACTTCGTCGGCCGCGAGCGGTTTGCGGGCCGCAAGGCGATGGAAATCGTCAGCATGCTCAATTACGCGCTTCCGGGAACGATTGTCGGTATCGCCTATCTGATCGCGTTCAACGATAGGCCCATTGCGCTCACGGGAACGGCGGCGATCCTGATCGCATGTTACGTCTTCCGCTACAGCCCGACCGGCATTCGCACCACGATCGCGCTGTTGAAGCAGATCGACAGAAGCATGGAAGAGGCATCGGCCAGCCTCGGGGCAGGCGGCTATTACACATTCCGGCACGTGATGTTGCCGCTGATCATGCCGGCGTTCTTCGCGGGCCTCGGGGTCGTGTTCATCCGTTCGATGACCGCGATCAGCGCGACGATCTTCCTGGTGTCCATCGACTGGACCCTGATCACCGTGAAAATCCTGGAGAACATGACGGAAGTCGCGCTGGGCCCGGCGGCGGCATTTTCCGTCTTCGTCATTGTCGTCGTCCTTGCGGTGACGGAATTGCTCAACCGCGCGCTGAGTTACCTGACCGCGCCGAGCCTGCGCATGTCCCGCATCGGAACCTGAATGATGGATGCAACCTCGCTTGGCATAAGGCTGGACGGCGTCTCCGCCATTTTCCGTCATGCGCAACGCGCGGATGTGGCCGCCGTGCGTGACCTGCACCTCGATATTCAATCGGGCGAATTCCTCACGCTTCTGGGAGCGTCCGGCTGCGGCAAGACGACGGTGCTGCGCATGATCGGCGGCTTCCAGCGGCCAAGCACCGGCCGCGTGTTCTTCGGCAGCCGCGACGTGACCGAGCAGGCTGCAAATCGCCGGGACGTGGGATTTGTATTCCAGAGCTACGCGTTGTTTCCGCACCTTTCGGTGTTCGATAACGTCGCATACGGTCTTCGCGTCAAGCGATTGAAGAGTGAGGATGTTCGCGCGCGGGTCGAGGAGGGCTTGCGGCAGGTCGGCCTTGCAGGCCTCGGCGAGCGGATGATCTCGGAACTGTCCGGAGGTCAGCAACAGCGCGTGGCGCTGGCGCGCGCCATTGTGATCCGGCCGCGGGTGCTGCTTTTCGATGAGCCGCTGTCAAATCTCGACGCACAGCTCCGCGTGCAAATGCGAAGTGAGATTCGGCGGCTGCAAAAAGAGCTGAAGATCACCGCGGTCTACGTGACCCACGACCAGGAGGAGGCGATGGCGATCTCCGATCGCATTGCCATCATGAACGCCGGTCAGATCGTCCAGATTGGGATACCCGAAGAGCTCTACCGCCGCCCCGTATCGTCCTTTGTCGCAACTTTCCTCGGCGAGGCCAATCTCGTCCGGTGCAAAATCGTGGATATGGCGATGGATCTTTTGACAGTGACGATCGCCGAGACTCGATGGGACATCGCGACCCCGGCGCGGGGCCCGCTGGGAACCCTGGTCGAAGCTGTCGTTCGCCCTGAGGCGATCAGATTGTCGGACACCAAGCAAGGGTTTCCCGGGCAAGTCGTGTCCAGCATCTACCTCGGCTCAAAGGTCGAGTATCTCGTGCGCGTCGGCAGCCAGACATTGAAGGTGGTCCAATCCGATCCAATTCGGGGCACCCGCTTTGCCGAGGGAGCCGCTGTCAACGTCCTGTTGCCGCGTGTGGGCGTACAGATCCTGGGTGAGGGCGTCTACTCCTGAGCGCCGTTGGCCACGCCGCGAGAAGGCGAAGTTGTGCGGCTTCGCGACTTTTGAATAATTCCCCCCGACGAAAATAAGCCCATGGGCCGGCCTGAAGACGCAAGCCGGGAATCGTCTTGCAATTGACGATCACCCACAGGATTATACCAGCACAAAGAACAAGAATATGGGATGGGACGCTTGAAGCTGACACAGCAGACCATTGTGTTTGGTATCTTCGCTGTGATGTTCGTGGCGTTCGCGATTTTCCTGCCGGGCTTTGCCACCACCCAGAACATCTTCACGCTGCTGCAGAACGTCGCCATCCTGGGCATTCTCGGGCTCGGCATGGCGCTGGTCGTGATCGGGCGCGGCATCGATATTTCGCTGATCGCAGCCCTTGCCGTGCCGCCGAGCCTCGTGCTGCAGATGGTGCAGGACGGACAGAGCCTGCCATTTTCGATCGCGACCGCGCTGTTGCTGGCCCTCGTGTTCGGCGCCGTCAACGGCTGGCTGATCGCCTATGCGGAGGTGCCGTCGCTGTTCACGACGCTTGCGAGCGGGCTCCTGCTGGCCGGGCTGGGCCAGGCGGTCCTGTTCAAGCTCGATGTGGTGCAGTGGAGCCCCGGAATGGACGGCTTCGAGTTCCTGGGGCAGGGCAAGGTGCTGGGCGTTCCGATGCCGGTCGTGGTCTTCGCCCTGGCCTGCGGTGCGGTGGCCTTTCTGCTGCGGCGGACCCGGATCGGGGCCTACATCTACGCGATCGGGGACAATCCGTTCGGGGCGCGCGTGACCGGCGTGCCGACGCGCCCGATCATCGTCCTGCAATATGTGCTGGCGGCGCTGATTGGCTGCTTTGCCGGGCTGGTGCTGGTCTCTTCCGTCAACAGCGGACCCACGCGGATCTTCAACTCCACGCTGATCTACGACGTCATCCTGGTGGTCGTGCTCGGTGGCATCGGCCTCTCCGGCGGCCGGGGCGGCGTGTTGAACGTCGTCATCGGCACGCTCCTGATCGGCACCATGCTGAACGGCATGACCATCATGGACGTGTCCTATTCGGCGCAGAACCTCGTCAAGGGGATCGTGCTGCTCGTGGCCGTGATCGTCGAACTCCTTTCTCAATCCGCGCAACGAGGAAACCGCGCAACAGGGCGATATCTGAACCAGACATCAGGGGGAAGGTCCGAGAAGAGGTCCAAGGAAAGGTCCAAGCGAAAATCCAAGGGAAGGTCCAAGAGAAAGTCCAAGAGAAAGTCCAAGAGAAAGTCAAAGGGACACAATCAAGGGAGGATGCAATGCGTTTGAAGATGACGAAGTGCCTGATTGGAGCCGCGGCGCTCTCCGCGTTCGCGGCGTTGCCGGCTGCCGCCCAGCAGGGGCTCGACGAGCCCTTCCAGGCCTCTTTCAAGCAGGCTTTGGCCGGCAAGACGGTGGGTTACATCCCGGTCGCCATGAATTTCGACCTGACCGAAGGCTGGTTCGCCGGCGTCAAGAAAGAGCTCGAGCCCTATGGCATGAAGGTGATCGTGCGCGATGCAAACTGGAGCACGAATGCGGGCGCCCAGGCGCTGACCACGCTGATCTCCGAGAAGCCCGCGGCGATCATCGTTCATAATCCTGACGTGCAGACCTATGCCAAGCTGATGCAGCGCGCCGAGAACGAAGGCATCTACATCATCCAGATCAATATGGGCTCGGTCTATCGCAGCTCCGCCTTTGTCGGCGCCAACTGGATCGAGATCGGCGAGCGCGACACCGAAGCCGTCGTGAAAGCCTGCGAGGGCAAATCCAACAAGATCGCCGTCGTGCAAGGCGCGCTCTCGGCCGCGGCGTCCGCATACACGCTCAAGGGCGTCGAGAACGTGCTGGCCAAGCATCCCGAGGTCAAGGTGGTCTCCAGCCAGGCCGCGGACTGGGACGCCTCGAAGGCCAAGGCCATCGTCCAGACCGTGCTCAAGCAGCATCCGGACCTTTGCGGTATCGTCGGCTTCTGGGACGGCATGGATATCGGCACCGCCGCGGCCGTGAAGGAGGCGGGGTTGACCGGCAAGGTGTTCGTGGCGACCTCCGGTGGCGGCGAGCGCAAGGGCGCCTGCGAACTCGTCAAGTCGGGCGCGTTTGATCTCAATGTGAGCTACGACGTGCCGACGCAGGCCGCCGACATGGCGGCGATGATCAAGTGGCTGCTGTCGTCGGGGGCAAAGCCCGGCTCGGTGAAGGGCTCGGCCTATACGACCCTGATCCCGATCACCAAGGAGAATGCCGATAGCGGCACGGCCTGCTGGAATTTGGCGGATCTCAAGAAGTAGCGTCTCGTCGCAACGGCTTCGGCGTCTGCCCCTGAGTAGACGCCGGGCCGCCCGTCAGCCCAGATCAATTTGCCGAAGTCAGATGGTTCGCCAATGCAGGAAGCTTTCGTTCGACTGAAGGCCAGGTACTGGCCCGACCATCTGCTTGGCGAAATCCTCTCTAAGCGCTGGACCGAAACCGCGATCCCCGTGATCGTGCTTATCATTGTCACGATCGCACTCAGCCGGAACATCGACAATTTC
Organism: uncultured Alphaproteobacteria bacterium; assembly: GCA_963696255.1. GTDB lineage: Bacteria > Pseudomonadota > Alphaproteobacteria > Rhizobiales > Xanthobacteraceae > Bradyrhizobium. Next base: position 1,129,547 of record CAVOJN010000006.1, on the reverse strand, counting down.
CTGTCGCCGTCCTCGCTCGCCGATACCGCGCGTCAGGCCGGCGAAATCGGCTTCGTGGTGCTCGGCATGGCGCTGGTGGTCATCGTCGGCGGCATCGACCTGTCGGTCGGCTCGATGTTCGCGCTGTGCGACTTCTGCGCGCTCTATTTCCTGGATGTGCTGGATTGGCCGGTGCCGGCGGTGATCCTCGTGACGCTCGCCTGCGGCGCGGCGCTCGGGGCGGTCAATGGATTGCTGATCGGCTATCTTCGCCTTCGGGCCTTCATCACCACCCTGATCACGCTGATCATCTACCGCTCGGCCTATGATCTCCTGCTGTTCAGCAATTCGACCAAGATCGCGGCGGCCTTTCCCGACTTTCCCTCCTGGAACTTCATCGGCGGCGGCGATGTGCTCGGCGTCCCCAGCGTCGCCATTCTCTATCTGGCGATCGCGATCTTCGGCCACATCTTCCTGACGCGGCTGCGGCCCGGCTGGCACATCACCGCGATCGGCGGCTCGCGCCGCTCGGCCTACAATTCCGGCATTCCCGTTCGCCGGACCATTGCGCTGTGTTATGTCGCCTGCGGCGTCCTCACCGCGATCGGCGCACTGTTTTTCGCAGCCCGGCTCGGCACCGTCGGCGGCGATGTCGGCATCGGGCTCGAGGTGACCGTCCTCACCGCGACCGTTCTCGGCGGCATCACGCTCGGCGGCGGCAAGGGATCGGTCGCCAAGGCGGCTGCCGGCACGCTCATCGTGCTTCTTGTGACGAATGGCCTGACCACGCTGTCGGTCCGCGGAGGCTACAATCGAATGGTGCTGGCCGGCATCCTGCTGGTCGCTGCCGTCATCGATATCCGCTGGTTGAAGAACCGGACACGGATCATCAGCAAGGTCTATGTCGCGCCGACCTATCACCGGCTGCCGGCGCCGCCGCCGACCGCGATCGGCGCCGGCGGGCCGTTCGAACAGAACGACAAATTGAGCGGCGTCTCGCTGATCGGGCTCGGCCGGATCGAGGCGCCGGAGGACGTGATCCTCGACCGGAACGACGTCCTCTATGCGGGGTCGCGCCATGGCGACATCATCCGTTTCTTTCCGCCCGACTACGAAAAGATGGAAGTGTACGCCCATATCGGCGGCCAACCGCTCGGCATGGCCTTCGACCGCCAGGACAACCTCTATGTCTGTATCGGCGGCATGGGGCTCTATCGGATCACGCCGGACCGCAAGGTCGAGAAGGCGACCGACGAAACCAACCGCAGCCTCTACTCCGTCAACGACGACAGCCGGCTGCGGCTCGCTGACGATCTGGACATTGCCGAGGATGGCCGGATCTTCTTCTCGGAAGCGACCGTGCGCTACGAGATGCACGAATGGCCCGTCGACGGACTGGAAGCGCGCGGCAACGGCCGCATCGTCTGCTACGACCCGAAGACCAACACCACGCGCACGGTGTTGCGCGGCCTGAAATTTCCCAACGGCATCTGTGTCGCCAGCGACGGGCAGTCGATCCTGTTCGCGGAGACCTTCGGCTGCTCGATCAAGCGCTACTGGTTCGACGGTCCAAAGCAGGGCAGCGTCGAGGTCGTCATGGACAATTTGCCGGGCTTTCCGGACAACATCAATCTGGCGTCCGACGGCAATTACTGGCTCGCCATCGTCGGCATGCGCTCTCCCGCGCTCGATCTCGCCTGGCGGATGCCGGGGTTCAGGCGGCGCATGGGCAAGCGGCTGCCCGTCGACGAATGGCTGTTTCCCAACATCAACACTGGCTGTGTCGTGAAGTTCAACGAGAAGGGCGAGGTGCTGGAGTCCTATTGGGACCTCAAGAGCACAAATCACCCCATGATCACCTCGATGCGCGAGCACCGCGGCCATCTTTATCTTGGCGGCATCCTGAACAACCGGATCGGACGATACAAATTGGAGAACGCGGACCCGAACTTCGTCCAGTATGACAGGCGATGGGGGAGATCGGCGTGATCCCGGCACTGGAGGATTTTTTCGACCGCATCCTGGGCCGGGGCGACGCCGCGATCACCGTGCCGACCTTCGACGGCTCGCTGAAGCCGAACCAGTTGCTGGAGAAGGCGGAGGTGATTGACGCCTTCGGCGAACCGGAGGATCTCGCCACGATCGATGGCGCGCTCTATCTCGCCGACGGAGCGGTGCTGCGGCGTTACGACGGCGCCGCATGGCGCGAGGTCCGGCGTTGTGGGCGGCCGATCACGGCGTTCTGCGGCTTGCCGCGTGGCCAACTCGCGGTGGCGCTTGATGGCACGGAGATCAGGGTGTTCGCCTCGCCCGAAGGCAGTGATGCCGGCAAGGTGATTGCAGGTGGTGGCATGCGCGCGGTCAACGCGCTGGCGGCGGCTTCCGATGGCAGCCTGCTTGCGACCGACGGTTCAGCGAACGAAACCTATCAGGAGTGGGCGCGCGATCTGCTCAATCGCGGCCGCAGCGGCAGGCTGCTCGTCATCAATCCCGAGACCGGCGAGGTCAAGGTCAGGGCGTCCGGGTTGCATTATGCGTTCGGCGTGGCGTCCGGAGGAAGCGAGGTGCTGGTCAGTGAGAGCTGGCGGCATCGGGTGGCGGCGGTCGGCGCAAATGGTGCGGTGCGAAGCGTGCTCGATCAGCTTCCGGTCTATCCGTCCCGCATCGCGCCCGCGTCCGATGGCGGCTTCTGGCTCACGGCCTTCACCGCGCGGACGCAACTCTTCGAGTTCATTCTGCGCGAGAGCGGTTATCGCAAGCGCATGATGCGGGAGGTGCCGCCGGAGTTCTGGGTGGTCCCGCGGCTTCGCTCCGGCGCCTCGTTCGGCGAGCCCATGCAGGGCGCGCATTTGAAGACCATGGGCGTGGTCAAGCCCTGGGCGCCGCCGCGGTCCTACGGATTGGTGATCCGGCTCGCCGCCGATTTCTCGCCGCTCTATTCATTCCACAGCCGAGTCGATGGCGAGAACCACGGAATCGTCGCGGCGGCCGAATTGAACGGCGCGCTCTACGTGCTGGCCAAGGGTCCGAAGCGGCTGCTGCGTCTGACCATATCGGAAGCGAAAGAGGCGCTCGCCGCATGAGCGACAATGTCGTCGAGTTCAGGAAAGCCACCAAGCTCTATGCCGGCGTGCCCGCCATCCAGGACGTCGACTTCGAGCTGCGCCGCGGCGAGATCCATGCGCTGGTCGGCGAGAACGGGGCGGGCAAGTCGACGCTGACCAAGGCGATGGCCGGCGTCGTCACGCTGACCTCGGGCTCGATGTTCGTGAACGGCGTCGAGGTTTCGCCGCAGACACCGCTGGAAGCGCGTCATCTCGGCATCGCCATGGTGTTCCAGGAAAACAGCCTGGTGCCGACCATGACGGTCGCGCAGAACCTGTTTCTGGGACAGGAGAAATTCTACAACCGCCTGCGCGGCATCTACATCGCCGCCCAGCAATTCCTGCAGTCGCTGAATTTTGATGTCACCCCGACCACGACGGTCGGGTTGCTGGGGGCCGCCAAGAAGCAGATGGTGGAGATCGCCCGCGCGGTTCTGCACCAGGCCCAGGTGATCGTTTTCGATGAGCCGACAGCATCGCTGACGCCGGAGGAGAAGAACTATTTCTTCGATCTCGTGCGATCGCTGAAGCAGCGCGGCGTCTCGATCGTCTTCATCTCCCATGCGCTGGAGGAGGCGCTGCTGCTGGCCGACCGCATCACCGTGCTGCGCGACGGCAGGCATGTCGTGACCGATGATGCCGCGAAATTCGATCGCGCGCGGATCGTGCAGGCCATGGTCGGCCGCGACCTCTCGAACACGCTCTATGGCAAGCGCAAGACAGAGATGCGCCCCGCCGGCGAACGCGTCCTGACGGTGCAGAACCTGAAGATGGCGCCGATGGTGAAGAACAATTCGCTGTCGGTGTTTGCCGGCCAGATCACCGGCGTGTTCGGCCTGGTCGGGGCGGGGCGGACCGAGACCTTCAAGATCGTCGCCGGCGTCATGAAGCGGGATTTCTTCCATGGCGGCGAGATCCTGCTGCGCGGCAAGCCGGTCCGCTATCGCGTGCCGGCGCCGGCGGTGAAGGCGGGCATTGCCTATGTGACGGAGGATCGCAAGGTCGAAGGCTTCTTCGAAACCATGTCGGTCGCGCGCAACATCTATCTCGGCATTCTCGCGAAGTTTCCCGGCGGCCGGTTCTTCCTGTCGAACCGTGAATCGCAAAAAGCGGGCGACGAGTGGGTGTCGCGGCTGAAGGTGCGCGCCACCGGCACCAGGGCCAGGGTCGTGGAATTGTCGGGCGGAAACCAGCAGAAGGTGGTGATCGCGAAATCGCTGGCCCAGGAGCCGGATCTGATCATCTTCGACGAGCCCACCCGTGGCGTCGATGTCGGCGCCATCGTCGAAATTCACGAACTGATCAACCGCCTCGCCGACGAAGGCAAGGCCGTGGTCGTGATCTCCTCCTATCTGCCGGAGATATTGGCGCTGTCCGACCGCATTCTGGTCAGCCGGCAGGGCAAGGTCGTCGAGGAGTTCTCTGCGCTGGAGGCGACCGAAGAGAAGATCATGTACGCGGCCATCCACTGATGGAGGGCAGAGGACGTTATCGTTGCGTGGAAGGAAGCTCGCCCTGGCTTTCGGTGAACTCGCGGCCGAGCGCGAATTGTCCGACGGGACCTTCGACATGGAAGGGCAGCCCGGTCATCCTGGCAAAGAGGTCGATATTGCTGGTTCCGATGGCGCAGCCGCCGAGACCGAGGTCAGTCGCGGTGAGATACATGGTTTGCAAGAGCACGCCGACGTCCTTGAGGATCAGCGAGTAGGCGATCGCGCTGTATTTCCAGGAGATGCGGTCGAAGCGCGCGGCGATGGTGAAAAGGATTTGCGGCAGGCCCGGAGCATCCATGCCGTACTGCGCGGCTTTCAATAGGGCCTCCAGCTCCTGCGTGCGTGCGCCGATCGGCACCAGCGCATGGCGGTCGGCGTCGTAGTGATAGAAACCGCGCGCCACTCCGTCGCACTGGTTGACGGTCAGATAGAGCTCGAGCTCGTAGGCGCTGCCGGCGGCGGGATAGGGACGGGAGGTATAGTCGATGTCGGGTCCAACATCGCCCTCGCCGAAATCGAGCGGGCTCGTCCATTTCGAGCGCACGCGTGCGGCGCAGTCGAGAAAACGCGCGAGCTCGGTCAGCGTAATCGGCCGGGCGTCGTCGAAATCACGGATCGAATGCCGCTGGTTCAACAATTCCGCAAGCGCCGACGAAGGCGCTTCGGCCGCGTTCGAAAATGCCTGGAGATCGATGAGCTCGCCATGCCAGGGCGCGCGCACGGCCGGCGGCGGCGCCATCGTGCCGGCAAAGGGATAGCGTCCGCCCAGCGCATTGGCCTGGCGGCCTTCGGTCGAGCGGGTATGGAACAGCAGATCGTGAAAATCCCAGACCACGAGGTTCTCATCCCCCTCGTGCGCGCGCAAGCCCTCGCTGTTGGCCTCGACCTTGAACAGGATCTCGCTCTGGACGAGCAGGGCAAGCAGCTCAAGCCCGACAAAATCCTTCTCGCTCTGAAGGGCGCGGAGCGTGCGCGGCGTCGACAGAGCGAGGATCGCGGCGGCGGCCTTTGGATCGGAGAAGCGAAACAGCGCCGGCGAGCGCGGCGATTCCAGCACCAGGTCGCCGCCGCGGCGCCTCAGATAGGCGAAGCGCGACAGGACGATACGATCCGTGCTGCCGAGCGTTGCGAGCTGTGGCCAATAGCCGGAGATCTGCGGCTCGATCGAAACCGTCTCCTTGCCGCCGGGCGACCTGAGCCGGTACTCCAGAAGGCCGCTGCGGGCGAGCCGGCGGGCAAGCAGGTCGATGTCCTGGTCGGACTGGTTTTTCGCCGGAGAGAACGAGGCCATCGGCATGCCTTCGCGCAAACCCTGCGCCCGCTTGACCGTTTCCGGGCTGATCTGGCCAAGCTCGACGGCATAGCCGTCGACATAGACGCCGACTTTGCCGTTGTCATAGATCTCGAGCGCCACCTGGCTGTTGACCTGCGCGACAAGCCCGGAGGAGGACTTCGCCGTCTTCGGCTTTCTGCCGGACGATGTCTTCAGCGCCTTCTTCAGCGCTTTCTTGGCAGCCTTCTTCGTGCGCGAGCCGGGCATAAGGCCTCAGGTGTGCGGCAGGAACGGCGTGAGTTCGTCTTCCCGGAGCGGCGTGTCGAGCCATCCAAGCTTGACCGGCACATCATAGAGCCGGCCCGGCCCGAAGCGCTTGTAGAAATGACGCAGGCCGGGGACGATCACGCGAACGACCGGAACCTCGACATCGGGCCGCGTCTGGTCCAAGGCGAGGAAGTCGTAGCCCGCTCGCCGGGCCACCTCCACGCAGGCTTCCACCTGTTCCTTCACACTGTCGAGCGGAACGTTCATGCCGAGCTCGGGCGCGCGAGGCGCATCGTTGGCCGGCTGCAGGAATGGATAGTTTTCGAGCTTCAGCGGCGTCACGCCGTCGAGCGAAGACCTGTCGCCCCGCATGCCGCCGCCATCCAGGACGTCGATCGACAGGAATTGGCTGAGCTCGGTCAGCGAGCGCAGCATGGCGATACGGCGGTCGAAATGCGCGCCCGAGCCGAACTCGATGTTCTCCTTGCCATCCTCTACCCAGTGCATGATCGCGACATAGGCGGGGACGCCGAGGTCGTTGGTGACATCGAGAACCCAGATCTTCCGCCCGTAATCGGCGAATTGCGCGCGAAGGTCGCGGATGTAGGAGTTGTCGAACTGACTAAGGTCGATTTCCGGCCGCCGCAGGCGATTGTACCACCAGATCGCATAGGCATCGCGTTCGACCAGTTCGAGGAAGCCTTGAACGATGGCCTCTTCGCGCGTGTTGCCCGCGGCGCAGCCGTTCGAGTCGGTATGGAAGTTCTCGTAGAAGAAATAGAGCAGGCCGGTCGGCAAATATTTGAAGCGCCGGTCGCGCAACGACCAGACCGGCGACCACTCGATCTTCGCGTCTGGGTCGATCGGGTCGGGTGTGGGGTGCGCCTCGTCGGCCAGCGGTTCGTGCCTCGATGCAAATTGCGACTCGCTGAGGTGCTGGACGTCGTTGGAAAGGATGGCCTCGCCTGCGGGAAAATCCATGAAGCGGCGCTCCAGGCGGATTTCGTCACCCTGGAAGATGCCCGAATAGCGTTCGATCGCTTCCATCAACGCGCTCGCTTCGGCCTGCTCGGCGGTCGAGCCCTTGCCAAAGCTGCCGCCGCTCAACCCCGAGCGCAGCTGATCGACGCTTACCGCCGGTGCCGAGAAATTATGCTGCGCGAAGAAGTTGGTGTTCATCGGCAGATCGCCGTCCATCTTCTCGAGCCTGGAGACGACGCCCGTCAGCGGGCTGACATGCTTGCGATTGCGCGACACTGTGGTGCGCGAAGACACCGAGCGATATCCGCCGCTTGTCATGATCAGCTTGGTGCCGGGATGGATGTCGACCGGTTGCGGCGCGCGCTTGGGATTCCACAGCTTCTTGTTGCCGCAGGTCGGACATTGCGGGCGGTGCGCCACGTAATGCTTGGAGATGGTGGCACCCATCAAGTCGAAGCTGGCAATGTGATTGCTCAGATCGGTGCGGAAGCCGGAGGCGATGGCCTTGGCGATCTCGACGGCTGCGAACTGGATCGCGCTCTGTCCGAACGGGTTCTGGACCAGCGGCGATTGCGCCACGGTTTGCGCCTGTGCGCGATCGAGAAATCCTTTGATCTCGCGGTTGCGGATCATGCGGTCAGACAGGCAGGTCCAGCACGCACTCTCGCCTGGCCTGAAGACCGGCCCGACCAGCGGGAACGGGCCGGAAGGCTGCACCAGCAGCCATGGCGTCTTGCCGGTGACATGCTCCTGGTTCAGTTCCGCCAGCCGCCGGTCAAGATAGTCGTTGACCAATATCACGGCGAAATCAGCGGAGCGGGTGACGACGCGCACGCCGAGATTCGCCAACGCCGCACTCAATTCCCTGGCGCCCTTCACGTCGAAGGCTTCGACCCGGACCCGATGAGCCGCGAGATTTTGCTCCGCCACTTCGGGCGGCAGGCCAAGACTTGCCCAGAATCCGGCGACAGTGCCTGTCGTCGAGGGCGTCGCCTGCACGATGTAGCGCCGCTCGCCCAACCGCTGCAGTCCCTCCTGGATCTGGTCGGGCGGATATGTCTTCGAGAGATCGCGCATCAGCGCGTCTGCGCTCTTGCCGTTCTCGCCAATGGCATTGGCGATCGCGCAATAGAGTTCGCCGTGGAGGAAAAATTTGCGGTGCTCGGAGTAGAGACAGACCGTGGCAGGCGGCAGGACGAAAGCGGTGAAGTTCGGTGCGAACTGCAGAACGTCTTTGGCGGCCCGTTTGGAGGCGGGAATCTTGTTGGCGCGAGTCTTGTTCGTGCGAGTCTTGTTGGCGCGAGTCTTGGCGACATTGGCTTTCGCAGCACGGGTCTTGGATACACGGGCTTTGGGTACACGGGTCTTGCGTTTGGCGGTCATCGGGTCAGCACGCTGGTTTGTCTACTGTGGAAGGAGCGGGCGCATAGGAATGTCCATTGCGGATGGGTATCCACCCGATCGCGCGCAGCCTCGCTGCATTTAAATGGAAATACATTCAAAAGTCGCCGGCAGTGAGATCGATCACGGCGAGCAACGTAAGCGGGAAGATGACGTGTGCAAACACGAATTGGCCGGGTCGTTGTTCGCGCCCGGCCAATGGAATCTTCGAAAAGGATACGCAACTAGTCGAGCTCAGCAGAGGCGGCAGACACCCCACGACGCGCAGCACCCTCCGCCGCCGCAGCCACCGCAGCCGCAACCGCGCGCACAACCGCGGCAGCCACGGCAACCGCGACACCCACGGCAGCCACCGCAACGGCAGCCCCAGGCCATCTGCTGGAAGCCGGCCTTGCCGCCATTTTCCTTGTCGAACAGATGGAAGGTCGAGAGGCTCACGTCAGCAATTTCCTCTTCGCCGAGCAACACGGATTGCGATGGCGAAAAGTTCAGTTTCTGCGGAGTATCCGCAGTCGGCAGCGTCGATGCGGAAGCACCGCCTGCGAGCGAAAAGGTCAACCCGGCAGCGCCCAACGCTGGTGCTACCGCTTTTGCGGCACGCTTCCGCTTAGAAGCTTGCTTCACTGACATAGTCGCATCTCCTCCATACCTGTAAGAATAAAAGCGGTTAGATTCCATCCAGCGCAAACGATCCTACGCTGAAAGCGGCAGCCCACGCAAGGCCGTCAAATACACTAACGTGTTGTTGTACATTCAGTTTCCATTCATATTGATGAATGTGTTGTGGCATCAGCTCGCTGCGCGGTGCGTGAATCTCGAGGACTATGATGCGCGTCACATCATGTTGCGGCGCGATCGGTTGAGGCGCGTGGCCGAATGGAGAATTGAAGTTGAGTGACGGCCAACGTAACCGCCGAGAAAGTGGACAGGAAAGCGGTCCGGCGAGTTTCGCCTGGTACGAACTTCTGACGACGAACGCAGCCGCAGCCCGTGCGTTTTATGCGCGGGTGGTCGGATGGGAGGCGAGGGATGCGTCCACGGCGGCGTTTCCCTATGCCGTTTTCAGCGTCGGCGAGACCGAGATTGGTGCACTGATGGAGCTCCCGCCGGACGCGCTCCGCATGGGCGCGACGCCCCGTTGGGTGGGTTATGTAGCTGTCCAGGACATCGACAAGGCCGTGGCACGGCTCAAGCAGCTCGGCGGATCGGTCATGGTCCCACCGACGGACAGCAATATCGGCCGTGTTTCTATCGTTGCTGACGCGCAGACGGCGACTTTCGGCATGGTTGGCGGACTGAAGCATGGCGCCCCGCGCACGGACGGGGTCGACCAGCCGGGCGAGGTAGGCTGGCAGGAGCTTTTTGCGGCAGACGGAAAAAAGGCGTTTGCCTTCTATAGCGAATTGTTCGGCTGGCGGTCGGGCGCGAGCGAAGATGATCCCGCAAGTCCCTATCAACTGCTCTCCGCGGGCGGCCGCACCTTCGGTGGGATGTTCACCAAGCTGCCGCGCGTGCCACTCCCGTTTTGGTTGTACTATTTCGAAGTCGCGGATATCGCGCTCGCCGTGGAGCGCGTGAAAGAGGGTGGCGGTCGAGTGGTCCAGGGTCCGATGGAAATATGGCGCGGGAGCTGGATTGTGCGCTGCATCGATCCGCAGGGGGCGATGTTTTCGCTGCAGGGCAAAACCAGCAGGACCGATATCGAGCCCGCTGCCACCAGGGAACTCGACTGGGCGGCCGAATGGGGCGGCTTTACCTCGCGCGGCAAGGTGGTCGCCAAACCCAAATCGTGAGCGCGCGGCGCGGTCTCAGGTTGGCGCTGCCGGCGCCGCACCGGCCGGCTTCGGCGGCGCCTTCGCAGCCGGCTTGTCCTGCCGCTTCGACCAGGAAATGTAGTATGCTACCGTCGTCATGATCGTGATTCCGGCGAGGCTGACCAGGATCTGAGCGAGCACCGAGCCCGAGCTCAGCGTCAGCGTGAAATGCGCGACGAACGACAGAAACACGCCGACGCAGAACACGGCGAGCGACTGCTGTCCGCAAACGATCGCGGGATCAAAGCCCTTCCATTCCAGCGCCGGCCAGGTCTTCGGGATGAAGCGCACCACCAGCATCGCGATCACGATGAAGTGGAGGAATTGATAGGGCGCCATGAACGTCTTGTCGTTCGGATTGAACGCCGAATACAGCCAGTTCGGCAGCATGGCGCCGAAGTCCGAGAAGCGGCCGGCAAAGGTCATGATCAGCGCAAACACCAGATAGGCGACGCCGAAATAGAGCGCGGGCTTTGAATTGATGATCCAGGCCGCCCTCTTCGCGCCGCCGAGCGCGCACCAGGAGCCGAATACGAAAAGCACCTGCCAGCAATAAGGGTCGAAGTACCAGGAGCCGGCGGGATACGCCGCGAAGTTCCAGCCGAACTGGCGCGCGAGCAGCCACAGTATGACCGAGGCCAGCATCGTGAGATCCGGCTGACGCAGCATCAGCCAGAGGATCGGCGGGAAAAATCCCATCAGCACGATGTAGAGCGGGAGCACATCCAGGTTGACGGGCTTGAACTTGAGCAGCAGGCCCTGACCCAGGGTCTGGGTCGCATGGTCGACAAGGCCTGCGACGTTGAACTCGTTGATGATCTCGGAGTCGCCAAAGCGCTGCGCGAGGAAACTGATCGAGACGATATAGATCACGAACAGGATGATGTGGGCGACATAGAGCTGCCAGACGCGCTTGAACAGGCGCGTCGCGCCGACAATGAAGCCGCGTTCGATCATCATTCGCGCGTAGACGAAGGAGGCAGTGTAGCCCGAAATGAACACGAACAGGTCGGCCGCATCCGAAAAGCCATAGTTCCGGGTCGTGACCCAGTTCACGACGTTGTCGGGGATGTGGTCGAGGAAAATCGCCCAGTTGGCGATGCCGCGAAACAGGTCGAGCCGGAGATCGCGTCCCTTCTCGGGTAGCGTTGCGTTGATTTTCATGGGCACCGCTTCGGAGGTCGTTCCTTTGGGTGGTGGTCGAGGGCCGACAGGTCAGTTCGCCGAGTTGTCACAGCGCAGCAATACGATTGTCACAGCGCAGCATAATGACTATACCGGTCGAAAATGGGTGACGTTCAGAAGGAATTCAACGCTAAAGCCTTGAATCCTATCTTGGACGTTTCCACCACGGGCTTCAATATCGCATTTCTCAGGGATCCCAGCCATCCATGACCGCTCGCATCTTCAGGCCTGCCAAAAACGCGATGCAATCCGGCCGAGCCCAGGTCAAGGAATGGCGGCTTGAATACGAGCCGGAACAGCCGCGAGCGATCGAACCCCTGATGGGATGGACCTCCTCCGGCGACATGAAGCAGCAGCTCACGCTAAATTTCGACAGCAAGGAAGAGGCGGTGGCCTATTGCGAGCGCAAGGGCATCCCCTATCAGCTGATCGAGCCGAAGCAGTCGGCCTATCGCCAGGTGGCCTATGCCGACAATTTCGCGTTCCGGCGCGGCGAACCCTGGACCCACTGATCGCCTTCTCGCCCAGCTCCGGCGCTCTACGAGAGGGTTGCCTTGGATGGCATCGCGGTGACACCATGCGGCCGTCGCGACCCCTGCGGCGCACCATAAACCGCTGAAACCCATGCCGCTTCATTCCTCCCTTGATCCTAATTCCTCCGATTTCGCAGGGAACGCGCAAGCGATGCGCGGCCTGGTCGCCGAGTTGCGCGACAAGCTCAAGGAGGTCGCGGGTGGAGGCGGCGAGGCCTCAACGGCGCGGCATACCTCGCGCGGCAAGATGCTGGCGCGTCAGCGGGTCGACCTCCTGATCGATCCCGGCACCGCATTTCTGGAACTGTCACCGCTCGCCGCCTACGGCCTCTACGGCGGCGATGTGCATTCGGCCAGCATCATCACCGGTGTTGGGCGGATTTCGGGACGCGAATGCGTCATCGTTGCCAACGACGCCACCATCAAGGGCGGCACCTACTACCCGATGACGGTGAAAAAACATCTGCGGGCGCAGGATGTCGCGCGTCAGAACAATCTCCCCTGCGTTTACATGGTGGATTCCGGCGGCGCCTTTCTGCCGATGCAGGACGAGATCTTTCCGGACGAGCGCCATTTTGGCCGCATCTTCTACAACCAGGCGCAGATGTCGTCGCTCGGCATTCCCCAGATCGCCATCGTCATGGGCTCGTGCACCGCAGGCGGCGCCTATGTGCCGGCGATGTCGGACGAGAGCATCATCGTGCGCAACCAAGGCACGATCTTTCTTGGTGGCCCGCCGCTGGTGAAGGCCGCGACCGGGGAGGTCGTGACGGCCGAGGAACTGGGCGGGGCCGACGTCCATTCGCGGCAGTCCGGCGTCACCGACCACTACGCCCAGAACGATGCGCATGCGATCGGGATTGCGCGCCGCATTGTCGGCACGCTCAAGCCCTCGGCACGGCCGGTGCTGAACATGCATGGAGTCCGTGAGCCGCTCTATTCATCCGAGGAAATCTACGGTGTCGTGCCGGTCGACGGCCGCAAGCCCTTCGACGTGCGAGACATCATCGCGCGCCTGGTCGACGGGTCGGAGTTCGACGAATTCAAGAAGCTGTATGGGCAGACGCTGGTCTGCGGCTTCGCCCATATCTGGGGTTTTCCCGTGGGCATCATCGCCAACAACGGAATCCTCTTCAGCGAAAGCTCGCTCAAGGGCGCGCATTTCATCGAATTGTGCTGCCAGCGCCAGATTCCGCTGATGTTCCTGCAGAACATCACGGGCTTCATGGTCGGCAAGAAATACGAAGCCGGCGGCATCGCGCGCGACGGCGCAAAGCTCGTGACGGCGGTTGCGACCGCCGGCGTGCCGAAATTCACCGTCGTGATCGGCGGCTCCTATGGCGCCGGCAATTACGGCATGTGCGGACGCGCCTATAGCCCCCGTTTTCTCTGGATGTGGCCGAATGCGCGGATCTCCGTAATGGGCGGCGAGCAGGCCTCGATGGTTCTGAGTCAGGTTCGCCGCGACAATATCGAGGCCAAGGGCGACAGCTGGTCTGCCGAAGAGGAGGAGAAATTCCGCAGCCCCATCCGCGCGCAATATGAGAGCCAGGGCAACCCCTATTACGCCACCGCGCGGCTGTGGGACGACGGCGTGATCGATCCAGCCGACACCCGTCTTGTGCTGGGACTTGGGCTTTCCGCGGCGTCGAATGCGCCGATCGAGCCGACGAAATTCGGCCTGTTCAGGATGTGACGATGGACGGCTCGACACCATATCGGCGCTTCAGCACGCTCCTGATCGCCAATCGCGGCGAGATCGCCTGTCGCGTGATCCGCACCGCACGCGCGATGGGCCTGCGGACGGTTGCCGTCTATTCCGAGGCCGATCGCGATGCCCTGCATGTGGCTATGGCGGATGATGCGGTATTGCTCGGCCCCGCGCGGGCCCGCGACAGCTATCTCAATGTCGAGCGGGTGATCGAGGCCGCGCGCCAGACCGGCGCCGAGGCCATCCATCCCGGCTACGGATTCCTCTCCGAGAATGCGGAGTTCGCGCAAGCCTGCGCCAGGGCGGGTATCGTCTTTGTCGGTCCGACCGCGGCGATGATGACGGCGATGGGCTCGAAATCCGGTTCGAAGGCGCTGATGGAGAAGGCCGGCGTGCCGCTGGTGCCGGGTTATCACGGCGAAGACCAGGACGAAGCGACGCTCGCCAAGGCTGCCGACAAGATCGGCTTTCCAGTGCTGGTGAAGGCCTCCGCCGGCGGTGGCGGGCGCGGCATGCGCGTGGTCCGATCGGCCGCGGAGCTTGCGCCGGCGATCGTCAGCGCCAAGCGAGAGGCGAAGGCCGCGTTCGGCGACGACCGCATGCTGATCGAGAAATATGTCGATAACCCCCGCCATATCGAAGTGCAGGTGATCGGCGACAGCCACGGCAATCTGCTCTCGCTGTTCGAGCGCGAATGCACCTTGCAACGGCGGCACCAGAAGGTGATCGAGGAGGCGCCGTCGCCGACGCTGGATGCGAAGCAGCGTGAGGCTGTTTGCGGGGCGGCGCGCAAAGCGGCCGGCGCGGTGAACTATGTCGGGGCCGGCACCATCGAATTCGTCTCCGATGGCAAGGACGTGTTCTTCATCGAGATGAACACCCGTCTGCAGGTCGAGCATCCCGTAACCGAGCTGATCACCGGTATCGATCTGGTCGAATGGCAGCTGCGGGTGGCGTTCGGCGAAAAGCTGCCGCTGAAGCAGGATCAGATCAGGATGAACGGCCACGCCATCGAGGCGCGCCTCTATGCCGAAAATCCGCAGAAGAATTTCATGCCCTCGGTCGGTCAGATCCGCACCTGGCTGCTGCCGCCGGAGACCGGCGGTTTGCGGATCGATGCCGGCTATCGCGAGGGCGATGCGGTCTCGCCCTATTACGACGCGATGCTCGCCAAGGTGATCGCCTGGGCGCCGACGCGAGAGGCCGCGATCGACCGGCTCAATCGCGGGCTGGAAGAGACCGACGTGCGGGGCATCGTCACCAATACGCCGTTCCTTGCCGCGCTCATCACGCATCCCAAGGTGCGCGCCAACGAGATCGATACCGGCTTCATCGAACGCGAATTGAAGGCGTTGACGGAGGAGGCCGGAGCACCGGGCGAACTGGAGCTTGCCGGCGCCGTCGCGGCCATCCTCGGGGCGGAAAGGCATGCGGCCGCCGGCGAACAGCATTCGCCGTGGCAAACCTTTGGCTGGATGCCGGTCGGCCGCCGCGAACGAGTATTCCTGTTCCGCGCGGGACAGGGCGCCGAGCGAAAAGTGACCCTGCATTATGGCAGCGGCCCTTCCGTCGTAACCGTCGACCAAGCCGAACATGTCTTTGCGTCGTCGGCTTGCGCGACTGGCGGCTTTGATGTGCTGCTGGACGGCGTGAAGTCCCATGTCGTGGCTGTTATCGAGGGCCAGGACCTCTATCTGCGCACCCGCAACGGCCGTTACGAGTTGCACTGGATCGATCCTTTCGGCGGCGAGACCGAGGAGCACACGGGTGAGGACAAGATCGTCGCGCCTCTGCCGGGCACCGTGGTAGCGCTACTCGCGGAAGAGGGCACGAAACTCGAGAAGGGGGCGCCGATCCTCACCCTCGAAGTGATGAAGATGGAACAGACCTTGCGCGCCCCGTTCGCCGGGGTGCTGACGAAGATCCGCTGCAAGGTCGGCGACATCGTGCAGGAAGGCGTCGAACTCGCGGAAGTCGAACCGGCGTCGTGAGGTGAGCCCATGAGCGACACCGTACGCATCATCGAGATGGGCGCCCGCGACGGGTTGCAGAACGAGAAGACGCCGGTCAGCGTCGAGAACCGCATCGCGTTCGTCAAGAATCTGCTGGAGGCAGGTCTGCATACGATCGAGGTCGGCGCCTTTGTGTCGCCGAAGGCGATCCCGCAAATGGTCGGCTCGGACGAAGTCCTGCGCGGGGTCAATCATCTCGCCGGCGAATTCCATGTGCTGGTGCCGAACGAGAAGGGCTATGAGGCCGCACGCGCCTCGGGCGCCAGGGTGGTTTCGGTGTTCGCGGCTGCCTCCGAAGGTTTTTCGCGCGCCAATATCAATTGCTCGATCGCGGACTCGATCGAGCGGTTCAGGCCGGTGCTGGCCCGCGCGAAAGCCGATGGCGTCAAGGTGCGCGGCTATATCTCCTGCGTGCTCGGCTGCCCCTTCGACGGCGAGATCAAGCCAACCGCTGTTGCCGACCTCGCCACCACGTTGTGGGACCTCGGCTGCTATGAGATCTCGCTTGGCGATACGATCGGGGTCGGCACGCCAAGCAAGGCAAAAGCGATGCTGCGCGCGGTCGGCCAGGCGGTGCCTGCGGAAAAGCTTGCCATGCATTTCCATGACACCTATGGCCAGGCGCTCGCGAACCTCTATGCCGGGATGGAGGAGGGTGTTCGCGTGATCGATTCCGCCGCAGGCGGGCTCGGCGGCTGCCCATACGCGCCGGGCGCGACCGGCAATGTCGCGACCGAAGACGTGGTCTACATGCTCGAAGGCATGGGCGTGAGGACCGGCGTCGATATGCAAAAGCTGCTGGCGGCGACCAACGAGATCACAGCGCTGATCGGGCGTACGCCGGTGAGCAGGGTGGCGACGGCCTTGAATGCGAAGCGGCGGGCCGGCCGATAGGCGTCATCTGCTCCCATCAACTCCCATGATCATGTCCGGAAACCAGGTGGAAATCTCCGGCACGAAACAGAGCAGGAGCACGGCCAACATCATCAGCAGCACGAAGGGCAGGGTACCCCAGATCACTTCGCTCAAGGGGATGTCGGGCGCGACGTTGCGGATGACGAAGATGTTCAGGCCCACCGGGGGATGGATCAGGCCCATCTCCATCACGATGGTCATGACGACGCCGAACCAGATGATGTCGAAATTGGCCGCCCGCAGCGGCGGCAGGATGATGGGCGCGGTCATCAGGATGATCGATACCGGCGGCAGGAAGAAGCCGAGCACGACCACCATGACGAGGATCGCCCCAAGCAACTCCCAGCGCGGCAGGTGCATGTCGATGATCGACTGCGCCGCCGACTGCGAGATGTGCAGATAGCTCATCACGTAGGAATAGAGCAGCGACATGCCGATGATCAGCATCAGCATGGTGGAGTCCCGGATCGTCGCCTTCATGATCGGCGCGAGGTCGCTGGGCTTCCATACGCTGTAGATCGCGGCGATCAGGGCGAGCGCCAGCAGTCCGCCAAGGCCCGCCGTTTCCGACGGCGTGGCGTAGCCGCCATAGAGCGCAATCATGACGCCCGTCAAAAGCAGCACGAACGGAAGCACGCGCGGCAGCATCGTGAAGCGTTCGGCCATGGTGAAATCGTCGCGGTGCAGGATCGCCGATTCCGCGCCGGTCTTTTCATAGAGGGCCTCCGCGAGGGCGAACTCCTTGCGGAAGCGGAACACGGCGTAAGCACCGAAGAGGGTGACCAGCAGCAGGCCCGGCCCGATGCCGGCGAGGAAGAGCCGGCCGAGCGATTTTTCGGCCGCGACCGCAAACAGGATCATGGTGATCGAGGGCGGCAGCAGGATGCCGAGCGTGCCGCCGGCGGCGATAATGCC
The DNA here is from genome assembly GCA_963696255.1 of uncultured Alphaproteobacteria bacterium. Taxonomy (GTDB): domain Bacteria; phylum Pseudomonadota; class Alphaproteobacteria; order Rhizobiales; family Xanthobacteraceae; genus Bradyrhizobium. The sequence continues at coordinate 1,111,964 of CAVOJN010000006.1, read as the reverse complement.
GGCGGCAAACCCGCCGGAATAGCCGCGCTTGCGCATTTCCGGGATACCGGCCGAGCCGATCGCCGCGCAGGTCGCCGGCGAGGAGCCCGCCATCGCCGCGAACAAGGCGCAGGCAAAGACGTTGGCGACGCCGAGCCCGCCCGGGATGCGGTGCAACCAGGCATGCAGGGCGGAGTAAAGATCCTGCCCGGCGCGCGATTGGCCGATCGCCGCACCTTTGAGGATGAACAACGGGATCGACAACAGCGTGATCGAGGCCATCTCCTCGTACACGTTCTGGGTCACCGTATCGAGCGAGGCTCCCGGCATGTAGATGGCCATGAAGACCACCGCGACGGCGCCGAGCGCAAACGCGATCGGCATGCCCGCGAACATCGCAATCAAGGTCGCGACGCCGTAACTGATGCCAATACCAAGAACGGTCATCGGCGCGGCGCACCGGTCAGGGGCATGATGAGCTGCAGAAGAAGCTGGAGGCAGAGCAGCGACATGCCGAGCGCCATCAGCGAGTAGGGAATAGCGAGCGGCGGGGACCACATCGAGTTCGAAACCTGACCGTCGGCATAGGCCTCATGCGCAAGTGTCCACGATTTCCAGGTGAAGAAGAGGCAGAAGGCAAGGCTTGCGAGGTCGACCAGCCAGAGCCGGATCCGATTGACCCGCGGCGACATCAATCCGACAAAGGCCTCGATGCTGACGTGGCCGCGCCGGCTCTGCACATAGGCCGAGGTGAGGAAGCTGACGCCGACCAGCAGGAACACCGCCGCCTCGTCCTGCCAGTAGTTCGGGCTGTGGAACAGGGCCCGGCCGAGAACGCTGTAGCTCAGGATGGCGCAGGCCGCGACCAGCGCAATGCCGGCCAGAACCACGATGGCGCGGTTGCAAAGCTCAAGCAGGCGCGCCAAGGCCACCACGAGCGGATTGCCCGTGATGACCGGTTTGACTTCATTCTGATCCGCAATCGGACCATGCATCATGCAGAGACGTCGCTCGCGAGCTTCAGAAGGTTGGCCGCGGTCGCAGTCTTAGCACCATAATCCTTCCAGGCGGTATCGCGCGCAATGTCGCGCCACTTGTGCACGGTCGCGATGTCGAGCTTGCTGACCTTGGCGCCGGCCTTCTCGTAGACCTTGGCGACCTCGATATCGTCGTCCTGCGCGCCCTTCTTGCCGAAAGCCTCGAGCTCGGAGCCGACGGCCAGGATGATGTCCTGATGGTTCTTCGGCAGCTTGTCGAACACCGCCTTCGACATCATCAGCGGCTCCATCATGAACCAGTAGGAGGCGTCCGCACCCGAGGTGAGGAATTTCGAGACCTCTTCCAGACGGAACGAGATCAGGCTGGTGGACGAGGTAATGCCGGCCTCGCAGGCGCCTGTCTGCATCGCAGCATAAATCTCGTTCGACGGCACCGACAGCACGGCGGCGCCCGCCGTCTGCAGCACCATGTCCATTTCGCGCGAGCCGCCGCGGACCTTCAGGCCCTTGGCGTCTTCGGGCGCCACGATCGCCCGGGGCTTGCTGGCCACGCCGCCGGCCTGCCAGATCCAGGTGAGGAGGATGATGCCCTTGTCCGCCAGGAAGTCGGTCAGCGCCTTGCCGACCGGCTGCTTCTTCCACTTCAAACCCTGATCGTAGGTCGAGACCAGGCCCGGCATCAGGCCGATATTGGTTTCCGGCAACTCGCCGCCGGCATAGGGCAGGGGATAGAGGCTGATGTCGAGTGCGCCCTTGCGCATGGCCGAGAACTGCGCGTTGGTCTTGACGAGCGAGGAGTTCGGGTAAATCTCCGCGGCGATGTCGCCGTTCGAGCGCTTGGAGACCTCGGCTGCGAACATGCGGCACAGCCGATCACGGAAATCGCCCTTGTCGATGGTGCCGCCTGGAAACTGGTGGGAGATCTTCAGCGCGGTCGCAGCGCTTGCCGTTCCGGTCCCGAGACGGAGAATGGCGGGGGCGGCGATCGCGGAGGCGATGATATGACGGCGTGTGAGCATGATGATTTCCCCTGAACGATCTGTGATGGGTTTTGAGCCGGCCGTGGCGGATATAGCCGGTGTATTCCGGATTTTTCTCTAGTCCGATAGTAGGTCCCGGCGACTTTGTTGCGGCGCACATTCGCCGCAATCCCGCAGGTCGCGTGCGGGCGCACTAACTTCTCTCTCGCGGGCGAAATTGTGTCCCGCTTGCGGAGGAAAACACCAGCGAAGATGGCAAAAATCCGTCCCTCGGTGAAATTTTCGAATGCTGGCCGTAACAGAGCCGGTCGCGTCTGCGTCGAAGGATAAGGCGGCATCAGTCGCCCGAACCCAGCCTTTCGAAGGATGAACCGATCATGACCACTCGCACCCCCATCGCGACCGCAATCTCCGCAGCCGTGCTCTCGCTCGGCCTCGCTTTGGCGCCGGCCGCCTTTGCCCAGGACAAGATGGGCAAGGACGACGGCATGAAGAAGGACACGATGTCCAAGGACAGCATGAAGAAGGACACCATGTCGAAGGACAAGATGTCCAAGGATTCCATGTCCAAGGACGGCATGAAAAAAGACGACAACATGATGAAGAAGAACTGACGTCGTCGCACTGATCTGGTCGAAAACCGGATCATCCCGGGGCTGGTGCTCGCGCGCCGCCCGGGATCTGCAGGTTCTCAATCAGACAGTCATCGCTTCTTCTTGCCGCGTTCCTTGCGCGCGGCGTAACGCGCGTCGCGCTTGGCCTTCTGATCGGCTTCGAGCGCGGCCTGGCGCTCGGCCTCTTCTTCCCTCTCCCGCGCGATGCGCGCGGATTCTGCGGCGGCGGCTTCATCGGCGCGTCGCTTTTGCTCAGCCTTCTCGGCCTCGCGCGCCAGCCTCGCCTTTTCCCGGTTGGCCGCCACCGTTTCGCGCTCGGCGCGGCGCGCCGCGACGGCTGGATCGTTCTGACCCGGCTGGGTGCGGAATTTGTTCAAGAGATTCTGCTTTGCCTGCTGTGCCGCTTTCTGCCGGTCGGCGAAGCCTGGTTCCCTAAAGCCACTCATCGACTGAGCCTTGTGCCTTTCATTGTCTGGTCTGGATTGTCGTTATCTGGTCTTGCCGGCGCGAGCCGCTGCGGACAACAGCGTTCACGCGTTCGCGAGCCATGTACATCGCCTCCCGCGCCGAAGCCACCCAAATCCCGGTCTACCTCCCCTGAATGCAGCGAAAAGCTCGTCGCAAACCGGTCCGTTCCACATGTGCAAATTGGTCGCATGTGAACCCGTTCACAAGCCAGGGCGGGTGCTACGCCTATCATACGGGCGAATCTCAACCAAGGAGTGACGGCAATGACGGGCTCACCACGCAATCGCAATGCCTTTTTGGTCATTGCAACAGCGGCGGTTTGTGCGGCGGTCGTGCTCACGATCGGGGTTGCCTCGCCGAAGCCGGTCTCGAACCCGATGCTCGGCGCCGAATGGGAATGCCACCGGTCGGCCGGGATCCTGACGACCTGCAAGCACCTGACCCATGCCGCGCCGCCGACCCATCGCACGCGCACTCTTGCGACCGACTTCCGCCGGGTGTGACGCCCGTCGCGATGATATGCTAGAAGCGGCCCGATCCGATGTCGATGGCCGCCGAACCCCTGTGCGATGACGAATACCGAACCTGATCCCGGCGACAACCGTACTGGGGCCGTCGCCGGGCTGATCATCGCCGTTGTCCTGCTCGCCGTCGGCGTCTGGCTCGCTCGCGACCTCACCGCAGCCAGCAAGCTGCAGGATTGCGTCATGTCGGGGCGCACCAATTGCAACGTCATCGAGCCTGCGCGATAGCTCGTGCCCGCATCCGGGCGGGATTTCCTGCCCCGGCGGGACGCAAAATTGTCGCGATCTTACGGATTTGTAACAAGACAAGCCCGGACAAGGCGGTCAGCAATGCTGCTGCGCCGTAACCGGCGCGAAACAGGCTTTGAGCAGGGGTATCGCGGCCGGTTCGCCGCCGCCGGCACGGCCAACAAGGGGTTTCAAGGATGAGCATGTGCAGCCGATCGAGGATCGTCCTTTCGGGAGTGTCTTTGCCGGTGGTGTCTGTGTTGGCGCTGCTTGCGGTCCCCGCGCACGCCCAGGACGCCGGGCACGAGCACAAGGGCAATCCGCCGCCGCATGCAGCGCCGGCCGCCAAGGCGGCGCCGGCAGCCAAGCAAGTCGCGCCACGCGCGGCCGGGGCACCGGGCGCGGCGGCGGCGGCTCATGTGGGCGGCGGCCCCGGAGGAAATCCGCGGATGCATGGCGGTCCGTTGCCCGCGCGCAATTTTGCCGGTCACGCCTATCGCGGTCACATGGCCTGGGAAGGCGGCCGCTGGCGGCATGAGGTTCATAACGGCCGGCCCGGCTGGTGGTGGGACGTCGGCGGCGTCTGGTACTGGTATCCGGAGCGCCTGGATGGACCGCCGGGCTACGTCTCCGATGAATTTGCCGACGACGTCGCCTATGACGCGCCCGCCGCAGCCTATGCACCGCCGCCCGGCGCTTATGCGCCGCCACCCCCGCCGCCTCCGCCGGATCCGGGTGCAAGCGCCATTGGCGGGGCGATTGTGGGCGGCGTGCTCGGTGGCCTCCTGACCGGACGCGCCAGCGGTGCGGCGGCAGGTGCTGTCATTGGCGGTGCCACCGGCGCAATCGCCGGCGCCACGGCGGCCTCGCGGCCGGGTTACTGGATGGCGGACGGCGTCTGCTACTATCGCTACCCGTCCGGACAATATGTCCAGGCTGATCCGCGCTGGTGCTACTGAGCGGAAACGAATTGAGATCTTACGAGATCGAAGCGCGAACCTCCGGGTTCGCGCTTTTTCGTTGTGGGCGCGCGCGGTCGCCGGCAGCCGCGCTATTCGTAGCCGGCGCGCTGGACCATGACGCGACAGAGTCCATCGCATCCGATCTTCCTGGCGGCGCCAAGCGAGAGGTCGAGCACGCGGCCCTTCCTGAAGGGACCGCGATCCTGCACCGGGCAATCGATCTTCCTGCCGTTGTCCAGATTGGTCACGACGAAGATGGTGCCGAAGGCCTCGGTTCGATGCGCGCAGGACACTTCGTTGGGCTTGAAGCGCTTGCCGCGCGCGTCCCAGGTGTCTTCCCAGTAGACCGACGCTTCGCCGCCTGCGGGCGGGCGCGCGACGCGGCCCATCCACATCTGCTGAAACGTCTCGGCTTGTGCCGGCACGATGCCGAGCACAAGCACGATCGCGGCCAGCCTCATCTGCACGGCACGGTGGCAATACGCAGCCATCACTCGAACTCAACGCAACACATACAAGTAACGGCGTGATGATGGTTAATGCGCCGGTTAGAAATTTGGCGGCCGCGTGTCGGATTGAGGCGCGTGCGCGGCGAAGCTGGGGCAGGGATGGTATGAGAGCCCTGATATGGAGGGAAAACAGCAGTCCAGTACCGTCATTGCGAGTACTCGCCATGATGACGCGAGACACAGTACGACTCCGCATTCTCGCGGCACAGACATGCCCGAGTGATGCATCTTCGTGTCCCTCGAGAAAACAGAGGGCGCAGGGAATGCCGGGCGTTCTGCACACCCGTAGTCTCGTGTGCATTGGTAGAAAGCACACGAGGTCGTCACCACAGGCATGCCGAAACATCCGGCATTCCCTGCGCAATGGTGTTACGGCTTATTCCGTGCTCTCCCCGGAGTGCCGGGCTTGTTAGCCTCCGTCGCGCATGAAGATCGTCCACGCGCTTGATCCCAGCGTCGGGGGATCAGGACCACACGGCTTCGCCGTCCGCACAGATTTCGCTCGTCTTCACGAAATCAGCGCGTCCATCGCATCCCGCAGCCTACGTGTCGTGACGATCGCGATACGTCCCTCTGTGAGGCACGGGATGGCGCAACCATAGCGCTGTCTGTGTTTCTGGAAAAGCGAATTATTTTCGATCGCGGGGCTTGACACGATTTCGGAAAATCAGCCGTCGGGCAAATCAGTGCGGCGCGCTAGTATAATTTGCAACTATGGATTGTGTTCCGGCATTTGGATACTGCTTGCAATCAACAAACCGGGATCGTGCATTTGGTGCGCATTTTAAGCCATCTTTCAGCGACACCCTGACGCAAGCGTGGGATCGCTGAATGCTTGCCATCGCACTTGATTCAACCTAACGTATCTCTCGCGCCAAGGCGGATCGACGTTACGAGAAAACGTGCCCTTCGATGCGATCACGGATCGCGGAAAGAGAAGGTGATCATGCTTCAAGCCGGAATATCGACGGTCTGACCGATCGCACGGGAGCGTGCGGCAATATCCACCGTGCGCCGTAACGGGCCGTGAAATCGGCCTTCGAGCCAACTCTAGAAAAGAGCCGGCGCAGCCAGTCCGGTTTTCCGGACGAAAAAAGGGCTTTCGCCCGACGGAACGCCGACGCGTCGCCGAAGGCAGAAGGCCGACAAAAACACTGCAAAATCTGCCGGGAGAAAACAAAATGTCGACGTCAACGACTTCAAGAATAACATCACAGTTCCAGGATTATGGCCCGCAATAGCGCTGCGACACGTCGGGGTAGATCGGTGTTGCACGCAGGGAGCAGGTCGAATGACCGGCCGCCGGGTGACGCGACCACCAGGCACTTGGTCTGGATTCCCGGCGGCACCTTCCGCATGGGCTCCGATCATCATTACCCCGAGGAAGCGCCGAGCCATCGTGTGTCCGTCGATGGTTTCTGGATCGACCGCACGCCGGTGACGAACCGGCAGTTCAAGGCATTCGTCAAGGCGACCGGTTACGTCACCACGGCGCAGGTCCCGCCCGATCCGAAGGATTATCCCGGCGCGCTCCCCGAGATGATCTATGCGGGCTCGCTGGTGTTCGCGCCGCAGCCGCGCGTGACCAATCTGCGCGACTGGAGCCAATGGTGGACGTTCATGAAGGGCGCCGACTGGCGGCATCCCTATGGACCGAAGAGCAACATCAACGTGCTCGACAACCATCCGGTCGTGCACGTCTCGTTTGCCGACGCCGAGGCCTACGCAAAGTGGGCCGGCAAGGAATTGCCGACCGAGGCGGAATGGGAATTTGCGGCGCGTGGCGGGCTCGACGGCGAGGAGTTTGCGTGGGGCAGCGCGCTTACGCCCGACGGCAAGCACAGGGCCAACACCTGGCAGGGAAACTTCCCGAACCAGAATCTCGGCGAGGACGGCTATGAGCGTACTTCGCCCGTGACCGCCTTTCCGCCGAACGGCTACGGCGTCCACGACATGATCGGCAATGTCTGGGAGTGGACCACCGACTGGTGGTCGCTCAAGCACGAGGCCGACGCACCGAAGGCGTGCTGTGTTCCCCAAAATCCGCGTGGCGGTCCCGAAGCGGCCAGCCTTGATCCATGTCAACCCGCCATCCGTATTCCACGGAAAGTTCTGAAAGGCGGCTCGCACCTCTGCGCGCCGAACTATTGCCGCCGCTACCGCCCGGCCGCGCGTCACGCCGAGCCCGTGGACACCTCGACGAGTCACGTTGGCTTCCGTTGCGTCGTCCGCAAGCCGGTTACCGTTTCTCTCCAGCCGCCATGAGGTCTTGTTTCAGTATCTAGGGAGTGTCGAATGAGCAGCGAAGTGAAGAAGAACAATAAAGCACCTTCAAACAGCAGTGCTATCGATCGCCGAAATCTCCTGCTTGGCACGTCGACACTGGTCGCAGCGGCAACACTGACCTCCGAGGCGCTCGCACAGGCGCAGAAGGCCGCACCGGCTGCTTCGCCTGCCGCAGGGGCCGCTACCGGCCGCAAGCCGAACATCCTCGTCATCTTCGGCGATGACATCGGGCAGACCAACGTCAGTGCCTATTCGTTTGGGCTGATGGGATATCGCACGCCGAATATCGATCGCATTGCCAGGGAAGGCATGATGTTCACCGACTATTATGCCGAGCAGAGCTGCACGGCGGGGCGTTCGTCATTTATTACCGGTCAATGTACGCTGCGCACGGGGCTTTCAAAGGTGGGCATTCCCGGTGCGACCGTGGGTCTGCAAGCCCGAGACGTGACCATCGCCGAGTTGCTGAAGCCACTCGGCTATGCGACCGGCCAGTTTGGCAAAAACCACCTCGGTGATCGCAATGAGTATCTGCCGACGGTCCATGGCTTCGACGAGTTCTTTGGCAATCTCTACCACCTCAATGCCGAGGAGGATCCGGAGAACCGCTTTTACCCGACCGCCATCCGGCAGGAGATCGGCCCGCGAGGCGTGCTGCGCTGCAAGGCATCGGATCGCGACGATCCGACCGAACATCCGCGCTGGGGCCGCGTTGGCAAGCAAACCATCGAGGATACCGGTGCCCTCACCAGGAAACGGATGGAAACGATCGACGACGAAACGTCCGCCGCCGCCATCGATTTCATGCAACGGCAGGCCCGGGCTAATACACCCTTCTTCTGCTGGTTCAACACCACGCGGATGCACTTCCGCACCCATGTGCGGGAATCCCATCGCAGTCCGCCGGGGCTGACGGCCAAAACCGAATATGCCGACGGCATGATCGAGAATGACGCGACGATAGGAACAGTTCTCAAGGCTGTCGATGATCTCGGTATCGGCAACGACACAATCGTGATCTACACCACGGACAATGGTCCGCATCAGAACTCGTGGCCGGATGCCGGGACGACGCCATTCCGCAGCGAAAAGAATACGAACTGGGAAGGCGCGTTCCGCGTACCCTGCATGATCCGCTGGCCGGGACGAATTCAACCAGGCTCAATCTCGAATGAGACAATCAGCGGGCTCGACTGGATGCCGACGCTGCTCGCGGCCGCTGGCGAGCCTGAAATCAAGGACAAACTCCTCAAGGGTCATCAGGCGGGAGGCAAGACGTTCAAGGTCCATCTCGACGGCTATAACCAGCTTCCATACCTCACCGGCCAGCAGGAACGCGGCGCGCGCAAGGAGTTCGTCTACTTCAATGACGACGGCGACGTCGTGGCCTTGCGCTACGAGAACTGGAAGGTCGTCTTCGAGGAGCAGCGCGTGCCAGGTACATTCCGAATATGGGCTGAGCCGTTTACCAAGCTGCGCGTGCCGAAACTCTTCGATCTGCGGTCCGACCCTTACGAGCGCGCCGATGTCACGTCGAACACCTACTACGACTGGTTCATGTCGGACGGAGCCGGGGCGTTCATTGCGGCGCCACGGGTTGTGGGCGAGTTCCTCGCCACCTTCAAGGAGTTTCCGCCGAGTCAGCGGCCGTCGAGCTTCAGCATCGATCAGATGGTCGAAAAGATGCAGAGGAGTTTTGAGGCCACGCAATAGCGTGGCACGGCGCCGCTCGGTAGCGATGCCGGGCGGCCCGCGGCACGGATAAACGGAGACTATGCTTGGCGAAGTTGATCCGAAGCATCCTGGCACTGGGATTGGCGATCATCGTCGCCACGGGGAGTGTTGCCGTCGCACGTGCCCAGAGCGACCCCTTACCCTCCTGGAACGACGGCGCAACGAAGAAGGCGATCACGGATTTCGTCGCGCGCGTCACCATGCAAGGCGGAGCGGAATTCGTGCCGCCGGCCGAACGCGTCGCGGTGTTCGATAATGACGGCACGCTGTGGTGCGAACAGCCGGAATATTTCCAGGCTCTCTTTGCATTTGATCGCGTCAGGGCCATGGCGCCAGAGCATCCGGAATGGAAGGAGACGGAGCCTTTCAAGTCGTTTCTCGCCGGCGACAAGGAGGCGCTTGCCGCGCTGGGCGAGAAGGCTCTGCTGGTGCTCGTGGAAACTGCTCATAGCGGCATGACGGCCGACGTGTTTGCAAAATCCGTCGCTGACTGGCTCGCGCAGGCGAGGCATCCGCGTTTCAACCGGCCGTACAACGAGCTGGTCTACCAGCCGATGCTCGAGTTGCTCGGGTATCTCCGCAGCACCGGCTTCAAGACGTTCATCGTCTCCGGCGGCGGCGTCGAGTTCATGCGGGTCTGGGCGGACAAAGCCTACGGCATCCCGCCCGAGCAGGTGGTTGGTTCCTCCGGTGTCGTGAAATTCGAGATCGGCGCGGACGGCAAGCCCGAACTCATGAAGCTTCCGAAGGTCGAGTTCGTCGACGACGGCCCCGGCAAACCGGTCGGCATCAACCGCTTCATCGGCCGCCGGCCGATCTTCGCGTTCGGTAACTCCGACGGCGATTGGCAGATGTTGCAATGGACCTCAGCCGGGTCGGGGGCGCGTTTTGGCGGCATCGTGCATCACACGGATGCCGAGCGCGAATATGCCTATGACCGCCAATCCACGGTCGGAAAACTCGACAAGGCCTGGGACGATGCCAGGCAGCGCGGCTGGACCGTGGTCGACATGAAGCAGGACTGGAAGACGGTTTTTCCGGAAAAACCTTAAGGTCATTGAAATGAAAACAGCACTGGCGGCCGCACTTGCCTTTTCACTCTTCTCGGGAGCCGCCCTCGCAGAGACCCCGCAGCCGGCCCCGCCCGACGAGAAGACGCTCAAAGACGCCTACACTTACCTTCTGGGCCGCGTGCTTGTGATCCGGCAGGAGCATATCGACCGCAATAGCGCGAATTTTGCGTTTAATACAATCAAGTATAACCCGCTCGGTTCAGCCGATTTCGTCAATCCGAACTTCGACGTTGCTTATTTTGAGGCTTGGCTCGCGGTAGACGATCGGACGCCCGTCCTTCTGGAAATTCCGGAGATCAAGGGCCGGTACTACACAGCGCAGATCCTCGATGAATGGGGTGAGGTGATCGTCAACATCAACGATCGGACGTTTCCGTCGAAGCCGTACGGCAAGTTCGCGCTGGTCAAGCCGGGATTCCAGGGCTCCATTCCCGTTGATGCTGCCCGTGTCGAGCTTCATTCCAGCAAGGCCAAGATGCTGGGTCGCGTTGAAATCAAGGGCGATCCCGACGGTGCGGTTCGGCTTCAGCAGCAGTTCAAGGCGACGGCGCTGGGCACGCCAGTCATTGCGCCGCCACCCGCCCTCACGATGTTCGACAACAAGGACCTGATCGGCGCCGAGATCTTCGATGACGTCGATGCCCGGTTGGGAAGCGCGCTCGACGTTGCGTCCAATGCTGCCGAGATGCAGCAGAAGGTGCGGGCCATCGCCGCTTACGCGGAGTCCAGCAAAGAAGCGCGTGCCGCGATCGATGCGAAGCTGAGCCCGATCATCACGCAGTTCAAGGAGGAGGCGCTGACCAAGACCTCACCGTACCTGAATCATTGGCTCTGTGCGAGCACCGGAGGCAACTACGGAGCCAACTACAACTTCCGAACAGCCGCAAACTACGCTGGTATCTGGGCCAACACGCCGGGCGAGGTGGTCTATTTCGCCGGCAGCCGGGATGCCAACGAACAGTTGCTCAACGGCAGCAACAGCTACGTCATGCACTTCCCGGCCGACAGGCTTCCGGCGTCGGTCGCAGATGCCTATTGGTCGGTGATCCTGGTCGGCGTGCCGGATTTTCGGGTCGTTCCCAATGCCTTGAAGCGCTACAATTTCAACGACCATTCGTCGCTTCAAAAGGAAGCGGATGGATCGTTGAAAATCGCGATCGGGCCGAAGCCCGTTTCTGGCGTCCCGGAGTCGAACTGGCTGCCATCGGCTGATGGCAAGCCGTTCTCCCTGACGTTCCGTATCTACGTGCCGAAACAGGCCGCGCAGAAATGCGAATGGACGCCGCCTGCGGTGACGGCGGTGAAGTGAACCGAAGGAGAAACGCGAGTTCGAAGTCATTTTCTCGTAGGAGCAAGCCATGGCCAATGATCGCAAAAAGAACTCCACCGATGCCAGCCGCCGCGACCTCCTTCTTGCCGGCGGCAGTATCGCGGCGGCGTCGGTGATTGCGGGCGGTGCAATTTCGGTCGCAAGCGCCGAGACGTCCTCGCTCAATCCGCAGCCCTTGCCGCCATCGCCGCAATGGGCACGCGCGCTGCCGCCAGCGCCCGACGCGCGGGTGAAGATCACGGAGGAATACGCCAAGCATGTCGCGCGAGACGCCTATTTCTGGGCGTGGCCGATGGCGAACATCTATAACCGCCGGCTCGCCTTCAAGGATGCCACCGAAATCATGATGTCCGGCCCCGTGCCGATCGCGCCGCTCAATCACCTTGGAATGCTCACGGACTATATCGAGCCGTCGGAACGCCTCGTTGCGTGCCCCAACCAGGATGTCGTCTACGGTGCAGGCGTTGTCGCGCTCGACCAGTCGCCTGTCGTCGTGCAGGTGCCGGATTTCGGCGACCGTTTCTGGGTCTACCAGATCGTCAATCTCAGGACGGACAGCTTCGTGGAGCTCGGCAAGATGTATGCCACCACGCCCGGATTCTACCTACTGGTCGGTCCCGGCTGGAACGGCGATGTGCCAAAGGGCATCACCAAGGTGTTCCGCTCCTCGACCAACACCGGGTTCATCGCGCCCCGGATGTTCCAGGACGACACGCCCGAGGACAAGAAGGCAATCCAGGGCGTGTTGCAACAGGTCATGATGTATCCGGTTGCCGAATATGACGGCACCATGAAAAGCAAGGACTGGCACGCGATGAAGCAGGTGCCGGCTTCGGCGAGCGGGGAGGAGGAGACCAAATGGGTCGTGCCCGACCGCTTCTTCCAGGAATTGCCGACCGTGCTGGCGGATGCGCCGCCTCTGCCGGGCGAGGAAGCGCGCTACGCGCAGGTGATGGCGGTGCTGGCGGCGGCAAAGGACAATCCGTCGCTGATGGCCGCGATGATTGCGGCAGCGAAAGAGGCCGATGAAAGGCTGGTCACGCCGCTCTTCCAGTTCCGGAACTACGGCCAGCAGCTTCCCTTCAACTGGAGCACCATTTCAAACGAGGCGGCATTCGGCACCGATTACTACACGCGAACAGCCGTCGCAAAATCGAACATCCTGGTGAACTCACCGCAGGAGACAAAATATTACTATCAGGACCTCGACGCCTCGGGCGGCCGTCTGAACGGTGCCAACCGCTACACCGTCACCTTCGCGAAGGGGCAAACTCCGCCGGTCAACGGGTTCTGGTCGCTCACGCTCTACAACGAGCACCATTTCTTCGCGCCCAACGAATTGAAACGCTATTCGCTCGGCACCAAGAACAAGACGCTGAAGCCCAATGCGGACGGTTCGCTCACGATTCACGTGCAGGCCGATGCACCGCCGGACGCGCAGCGCGACAACTGGCTGCCTGCACCCAGGGATCGCGACTTCTCGCTGTATGTCAGGGCCTATTGGCCGAGGCCCGCGATCCTCGATGGCTCCTGGACGCCTCCAGCCGTCGACAAGGTGAGTGCCGATCAAGGCACCATCGGCCGCAAATAGGAGCAAGCCGTGAGCGGCTACGACATCTTCGCCTGGATCGTGCTCGTGATCCTCGTGACCTGCGTGGTCGCGGTGTTCTGCATCGCGGGCTGGCTGCCGGGGCATATCGCGAAGACACGCAATCATCCGTATGCACAGGCGGTGACCGTGGCGGGCTGGGTGACGCTGATCTGCGGCTTCGCGTTGTGGCCGGTGGTGCTGATCTGGGCCTATGTGGATGTTCCCGCACCGCAACGTGGAGACACGGCCATGATCATCGCGATGATGGCCGTCTACCTGGTGCTGCTGTTCGCGCTCGTGCATTTCGGCATCGTGCGCTTCAACCTGTTCTGGAAGGCCTCGCCGTTCATCGCGCTGCTGTTGCTTAATCTCGGCCTCTTCATCCCGATGGGCTGGGGCGCGCCGCAGGGAGACACCCTTGTGGTGCGCAACGCGGTGTCGATCGTGCCCAATGTGGCGGGCGAGGTGACCGACGTTCCCGTCACGGCCAATGCGCCGCTGAAGGCCGGCGACATCCTGTTCCGGATCGATCCGACGCCTTACGCCGCGCAGGTGAAGGCAATCGATGCGCAGCTCAAGCTGTCGAAGACGCGGCTTTCGCAGATGACGCAATTGTTCGAGCGCGATTCCGGCCGCGGCTTCGATGTCGAGCAGCGGCAGTCCGAGGTCGACCAGCTCTCCGGCCAGCTCGAAGGCGCGCAGTGGAATCTCGACAAGACCATCGTGCGGGCCCCCAGCGACGGCTACGCCACCAATGTGGCGCTGCGCAAGGGTGCGCGGGTGGCGAACCTGCCGCTGTCGCCGGTGATGGCCTTCATCGACACGTCTGACACGATCATCGGCGTCGAGATCAACCAGATCGACGCGCGCTATATCGCGCCGGGGCAGGAAGTCGAGGTGACCTTCAAATTTGCGCCGGGAAAGATCTATCCCGGCAAGGTCGAGAGCGTGTTGCAGGCGATCGCGACCGGGCAGACCCAGACCTCAGGAATCGCAGTCGCGCCGAAGGCGATCGAGGCAGCGCCCTTCGTGGTGCGCGTGCGGCTCGATGACGCAGAGGTCGCGCATAATCTTCCGGCCGGGACGGCCGGAACGGCCGCAATCTACACGGACCATCTGAAACCAACTCACATCATCCGGCGCGTGCTGCTGCGCCAGATCGCGATCCTGAACTACGTCAATCCGTTTTGAAGGAATGCCATGAAACGAGCCACTCTGATTGCTGCGACCTCGCTGCTTCTGTCCGGGCCTGCCTCGGCTCAATCGACCGTTCCCGTGACGGTCGACACTTTCCCTCGCGCCGAGTCCGATCTCTACATGGGGAACGCCGTCAGGGACGCGGGCGGCACAGGTAAACTGTTCAATCATCGCGAACCGATGGAGATCGACAGGCAAACGGTGATCCGGTCGAATCGCGATACGTTGTATTCCGTTGTCCTGCTCGATCTTGATGCCGGACCGGCGACGATCACGATGCCGGACGCAGGCAAGCGCTTCATGTCCATGATGGTCCTCAACGAAGATCATTATGTCCAAAACGTTTTCTATGGACCCGGTTCTTACACGGTTGACCGGGACAAGATCGGCACGCGCTACGCGCTGGTTGGTATCCGCACGCTGGTCGATCCGGCCAATGCCGACGATGTCAAACAGGTTCACGCGCTGCAGGATGCCATCAAGGTCAGCCAGAAGGATCCCGGCAAGTTCGAGGTGCCCAATTGGGATCCCGCTTCGCAGAAAAAGATCCGCGACGCGCTGCTGGTGCTTGCGTCGGCTACGGGAGGATTCAAGGGGGCGTTCGGCGCAAAGAGCGAGGTCGATCCCATCAAGCATCTGATCGGCACCGCGGCCGGGTGGGGCGGCAATCCCGACAAGGACGCCTCCTATCTCAGTTTCGAGCCCGGCAAGAGTGATGGCACGACAGTCTACAAGCTGTCGGTACCCGGTACCGTGCCGGTCGACGGCTTCTGGTCGATCAGCGTCTACGACGCCGAAGGCTACTTCGAGAAGAACGATCTCAACGCCTATTCGCTAAACAACATCACCGCGAAGAAGGGCGCCGATGGTTCGGTCGAGGTCCAGTTCGGCGGTTGCGACGGCAAGATTCCGAACTGCCTGCCGATCATGAAGGGCTGGAACTACACGGTGCGGCTCTACCGCCCACGCCCGGAGGTTCTTGACGGGAGCTGGAAGTTTCCGGAGCCGCAGGCGGTGAATTGATTGGGGCGAACTGGGCTATGTGGCGCGCAGGCCACAGCGCGAGACATTCGTATGGCGCAACCAAGGCGGGACTGAAAACGACAACAAGATCAAGCGGGAATCGGTGGATCTAGCAGTGCACAGGGCGTGAGGGCGCAGGTGGAATAGGGCCGGCTCAAGCCGGCTGGGGAGAAAGACTATGAAGCAAATCGGATACCGCGACATCGTGGTGCTGGGAGGCCTGTGCGCGCTCGCTCTATCGGCCACGCCGCAGCACGCGCGCGCCGACGCCAGCGGTGTCAGTTTCTGGCTTCCGGGAACGTTTGGCAGCCTGGCAGCGACTCCCACCGTTCCGGGTTGGGCCTATGAGACCATCTATATCCATCTGCAGATGAGCGCAGGCGGCGGAACGAGCTTCGTTACCAGCAATGGCATACGCGGTTCGGTCGTAGCAGGACTGAATGCGCATGCGGATGCACTCGTCGAAGGCGTCACCTACACCTCCGCCTTGCCTGTTCTCGGCGGGCAGGCGGCGTTCACCGTGCTCGCTGCTCCCGGAGATGTCGGCGCGGGGATCACGGCCTCGCTGACCGGACCGCTCGGCAACACGATTTCCGGCAGCAAGTTCGACAATCGTTTCACTGTGTCCGACGTGTTCTACCAGGGCACACTGAAATGGAACCAGGGCGTCAACAACGAGATGGTGTACATCGCCGGCAACATTCCAAGCGGTACCTATGACCCCAATCGCCTCGCCAATCTGAGCTTCGGCTTCTGGGGTGTCGATGTCGGCGGCGCCTACACCTATCTGGACCCGAAGGCCGGACACGAGTTTTCGATTGCCGGCGGCGTAACCTACAGCGCCATAAATCCCTATTTGCAGTACCAGAACGGCATCGACGCGCATCTCGACTGGGCCGCTTCGCAATTCATCAGCAAGAGCGTGCTCGTCGGCGTGGCCGGTTATTACTTCCAGCAACTCACCGACGATCAGGGCCCCGGCGCGACGCTCGGTGGCTTCCGCGGCATGGCCGTCGGGATCGGCCCGCAGATCGGGTTTCTGTTTCCAGTCGGCGACTATCAGGGCTATCTGAACCTGAAGGGCTACGCCGATCTCGAAACCGAGAACCGGCCGAAGGGATGGTCCACCTGGGTGACCTTTGCGATCTCGCCGAAGGCGCCGGAGGCGTCGGCAACGGCGAAACCGATCGTTCGCAAGTATTGAGCGAGAACGCGTATCGGAATCTAGATGAAGGGAGCTTCGTCGAACGGGCAGAATCCACTCCGGATCGGCTTTCGGACATCGATCATCACGGTGTTCGTCGCCGTCGTGCTGCTCGTCGGCCTGACGCTGGTCTATCTGAGCTTCGAACGCGTCTCCCGGATCACGCGCACCGCGGCTTCCGACTTCATCGAGAAGGTGGCCCAGCTCGGCGCCGCCCACATCGATGAGCAGTTCAAGAACGTCCGCGACTTCCTGGAAATTCTTGCAGGCCTGCCATCCGTTCAGGAAGCGGAAATCGAGGACAACGCCCGGTTCTACGGCCTGATGGCGTCGATGCTCCGCAGCAATCCCCGGCTCTTCAATCTCTACATGGGATATGAGGACGGCTCCTTTCTGGAAATGGACGTGATCGACCGCGCAAAGCCCGGCTTCCGCGCAAGCCTGAACGCCGGTGAGGACGCGGCCTTCCGGCTCGTCGTGATCGCCCGCACGGCAAATGCCGCACCCGTGACGCGATACCTTTCGGACAACCTGATCGAGGTCGGACAGGTCGCGGGTCCCAGTGCCTACGATCCGCGCAAGCGGCAGTGGTATGTCGAAGCTTTCAAGAACGACAAGACGTTGTTGACCGGCCCCTATATCTTCTACGCGACCGGAGAACCCGGCTACACACTGCGCATGCCGCTGAAGGAGGGCCGCCGCGGCGTCGTCGCCGGCGATATCCTGCTCAATGGCCTCGAAGACATGCTGAAACAGCAGCAGCTTGGCGCATCCGGGCTGGCGTTCCTGTTCAACGGCGCCAATCGCATCGTCGGCCACCCCGAGATGAACCGGCTCATGAATGAGATGCCGGAGCGCGGCGACGATCTGCCGGGCATCGATGCGATCAAGCTCCCGGGCCTGGCGCCGGCGATCAAGTCATGGCGGGACAGCGGCCGCGCGCAGCAGTTCTTCGAGGACGCGACGGGGCGAACCTATGTTGCAGCCATCCATCACATCGATAGCGCCGGTCCCGCCGACATCCAGCTCGCAGTGATCGCGCCGCTCGACGAGTTCTTCTCCAGGATCATCGCCGAGCGGCGCGCGCTGTTTGCGATAGCGATCGCCTTTGTCGCTGCGATGCTGCCGCTGGCGTTCGGGCTCGGCTCCATGCTGGCGCGTACGTTGCGCGAACTGGCCCGGCAGACCGACGACATCAGGCATTTCCACCTCGTCGACCGGCCGCGGCTCAAATCCACGATCGCCGAGATCGACGACCTCGGTCACTCGGTGTTCACCATGCGGACCGTTGTGCGCAGCTTCGGCAGCTTCATTCCACGGCCGATCGTCCGTCAGCTGATCGAATCCGGTACGGCGCTCAGGCTTGGCGGCGTACGCCGCGAGATCACGGTTCTCTTCACCGATGTGGAGAACTTCACCGCGAAGACGGAGAAGGCCGATCCTTCCGAAGTGATGATCCATACCTCGCGCTATTTTGCTGTTCTGTCGGAGGTGATCATGAGCCATCAGGGCACGATCGACAAATTCATCGGCGATGCCGTGATGGCCTTCTGGAATGCGCCGGCTGACGATCCCGATCACGTCGTCAATGCCTGCCGCGCGGTCCTCGAATGCCTGCGAAAAAACGAGGAGATCAACCAGGCGTTCGCGCAGGAGGCGTGGCCGGCTTACCGGACGCGATTCGGCTTGCATGTCGGCGAGGCCGTTGTCGGCAATGTCGGTTCGTCCGACCGCATGAACTACACCGCGCTCGGCGCGACCATCAATCTTGCCGCGCGCCTTGAGGGGCTCAACAAGGACTACGGCACGCAGGTGCTGGTGAGCGAGGCGGTCAGGGCGCGGGCGGAGCATGCCTTCGATTTCCGCAGCGTCGGCGAAATCAGGCCGAAGGGCTTTGCCGAGGCTGTTGCGATCTACGAGCTCGTGGGTGAACGACTGGGCGAGCGCGATGACGCCGGCGCGGACCCGGAGAGGGTCCCGCAATCGTCGGATACGGCGACATGACGCGAGAGCGACGCACAGGGCATCGCGGATTGAACCGTCGGCAAATCCTCCTCCGCGGCGCGGGCCTTGCCGCAGCTTCGTTCGCGTCGCCCGCGATTGCGCAATCGCGCGCCAAGCTGCGGCTCGGTTATCTCCATGTCGTTGCCGTCGACGGCCAGATCCTCACGGGGATCGATCGCGGTTCGTTCGAAAAGCAGGGGATCGAGTTCGAGCACTTCCGGTTCAACACCGGACCGGAAGTGTTCGAGGCGATGGCGGCCGGCAAGCTCGACGTCCTGTCGGCCGGTGGCGTGATCTCGAACTATCTTGCGCTGGGCGCCGGGCGTGGCTTCCTGATCAACGACATCGAGATTGCGACCGCTCAGCTCTGGGTGCGACCGGATCGCGGTGTCCGGACCTTTGCCGATCTCAAAGGCAAGCGGATCGCGACGACCACAAAGACGACGGCGCACATATTCCTCGACCGCGCGCTGCGCGCCAACAGCGTCAATCCCGCCGAGGTCGATGTGGTGAACGGCAGCATGTCGGCGTCGGTCGCGTCGTTCATTGCCGGCGACGTTCCGGCGGTCGCGCTCTGGGTGCCGTTCAACATTACCGTGCGCGAGAAGTTGCCGGATGCAATAAAGTTGGTGGATGCGTCCGCCTATTATCCGCAATCGGCGGTCGTAGGCGGCTGGGTCGCCCGGCACGATTTCTACGACGCGGACAAAGAGGTGCTGGCGCGGATCATCCGCGGCTGGGCGGATGCCAACGACTATATTGTCCGCAATGCCGCCGCGGCTGCCGAGGCCCTCCAGAAAAACCATTATCCGCAGGCGACGATTGCGGACGTCGCCGAGGCGCTCAAAGCACAGAAGATGTTTTCATCGCGGGAATGGAAGCGGCTCTATTCCGATGGCACTGTCGTGAAGTGGTTGCAACAGGTCAGCGATTTCTTCATGGCGGATGCCGGCGCGACCAAATCGATCCCGGCCCGGGAGTATTTTGATCCAACGCTCTATCTCGGTACCATCGCCTGAGTGCAGCCGCCTTCGAGGCACCGATGACTACGGCGCGTCGGGTATGGATCGTCGCCGCCTGAAGTCGCTCGGACCGGGATGAACCGCGCGTTCGCTCGGCGGATGAAGCGCTTTCCTGTCCACGCGATATTTTTGAATGAGGGAGTCGATGCCTCTGCGTGTCTCCTTGTCGATCACCCAGGTGGACAATTGCCGATAGAGGTCGATCTTTTCCTCGAGTTCGAGACACCTCGCGCACATGGCAGTTGCTCTCCCGCGCGACTGGATTCGCCGGCTCAAAATCAAGGGAGCGGCGCAAGGTCGAGGACCATCACATGGGTTAAGAGCCAGACCAGCGGCTTGCGCTATCCCCACAATTCACCGGGGCAGGGAGAGGGCTTGGTCCAATGGGACCGAGCGCTCTGACGACGCCGATATCATGTGCGCCGGCGCAAACGAAACCCCGCCCGATGCGAGCAACGGGCGGGGCGCTTCGCCTTTCGGCAGAGCCTGCGCCGCTGAGAACGGCGCTATTGCAGCGTGCGGCAATGGGCTTACGGGCACCTTACAACGGCTTGCGAAGCGGCTGGCGCGGCCGCGATATCCAAGGCTTCGCGGCGACTGGTCAGCATGAGGTTAAGCAAATGTCTGCAATGCCAGCGCCGGCGGTAATACCCGGCACGGCGTGCGCGGCATGGCGTCAGCGAGCTGGCGGCAAGGAGCCGCGGTCAGGGAGCTGGAATCTGTGAGCGGCATCACCGATCTTGACGGGCCGCTCCGCAATCCTTCGCGCGAAGCACGCGCCCGGAGGCCATCATGCTCACACTCGACCGGCTCGACGCCGTTGACGCGGATCGTCTGTACCGCAAGCTCGGCCGCGCATGCCGGGAAAGCCTGGCAAGCCTGGCGAGCCGCCGTCATCGCCTGCAATGCCGTGTGTTCCTGCACCTGCACAAGGTGCTGCTGCGCAGTCACGCCTCGCGCGCCTGAATTCCTGCGGAAAAATCCCGAGATGGAACCGGGGACAGCCGTGTGAATAGCGCTCGATGTGTGAATTTGACAACAGGATGACGCGGCGAATCGCCTTAGAGTGGTGTTGCCGTGTCTCACGGCGTTTCCTCCCTAAACTTGGTGGCCCGCCGCAAATGGCGGGCTACTCTTTGAGGACCATCTAGCCCGAGCTTTTGCGGCCCGGGCGAGCGCTATCAGTCTGCGGGGAGCGCTCTGCCTCTGCATCCTTGCGATAGTCCTTCGCGGCTTCCCTCGGGGTTTCCTTCAGTTGATCGTCGACAATCTGATCGGCGATGGCCTCGGCCCTGTCAGCCTGCTTGCGAAGAGATTCCTTGCTCATGGCGCGCGCCTCCTTCCCCGTAACGCCTGGCCGGATTTTTCGTTCCGTCTTCGTTCTATGAGGGGCTGCCACCGTGCGAACTCGGTTGCCCCGACCGTCGGCAGGGCAATGCGTATCTGGTCGGGGCACTCTCGGGGACATGCCCGGAAAGTTTCCAGGCATGAGCTAAAAACCGGCTGAATGTTTATTGGTTCCGCCAATCCCGTTTCCTCGGGGCGAGGGAAGGGAGAGTGGCCCCAAGCATCCGACTTAGGGGGGACTGAAATGCCTGGGGCCAGGTACCGCTCTGGTGTGTCAGGGCGGGCTCATACAATCTCAGGCTTCAATCCATGGTGCATTATCCCATGTGAATCCCTGAGGTCCCAAAGCGTCAGTCTCGTCGAATTTTCTTGGGGGTGAGGTGCTGGATGGCTGACACGGCCCGCGCTCTCTGGATCTGCCGGTTCAGAGCGATCAGCTCGTTGAGCTGACCCACGATGGTCTCGGATATGTCGGTGAGATAGTCGATCCGCTCTTGCAGGGTCATTGTACTCCCCTCGTCATGATCTTCCCTACCAGCGCCCAGACCTTCCACAAGCCTGCCAGGGGACGATCGTTCCTGTCGCCGGCATGGGCGTGTCGGAACGCATGCAAAAAGAAACGGTCTTGGCAGTGGGGCTGACCAAGACCGTTGAAGCAGGCCAAGCCGAGCCATCGCCAAATGAACTCGACTGACCGACGCAAACCTGCGCTATCGGCCAGGTTCCCGCATAAACATTTGTTGACCCCGGGCGAGGCATTACGGACTAGTCCCGCTGTTAGGTCGCTGCACATCCGGTAAACCCCGTTCGCGGCAGGTTATGCATCGCGTCTGGGCGGGCTTGAAACAAAAAAGAGGCCGCCCATGAGGCGGCCTCCGATTTCGCGAGCAAGTCTGGACAGAAGATATCAGTAGGGCTGTCCGGGCTGGCGGGGCGGGTTGGTCGGGCTCGGCCAGCTGAAGTTGGGGCCCGCCTGAAAACCGTGAATAACAAACTCAACAGCGCTCTCGATGCCGCGCCCGATGGCACGGAAGAAGTCGCCGACGCAGTTGCCGCCATTGATGGCGTCGAGGTCCAGATCCGTCAGCTCGGTGATTTCAGACTTTGCGTTTTCCAAATTCAGCATGGTCGTTTGCTCCTGTTTCAAAAATGGTTGGTTGGGAAATGTTGGAAGTGGTCGATCGTACTTGTCTCAGCCGTGATAGATGCCGCCTGGCAGCCAGGGATTCGGGCCGGCCGGCTGATGGGTCGTGATCCTGCCGTTGACGATCCAGGGGCCGATGCAGCCTCCGTCGTTGATGTAGCCACCGCAGACGGTGTCCAGTTCAAGGGCGTCCAGTTCCTTAAGGTCGCGATTGCTGCGCTCGATCATTTGTTTCTCCCGCTGTTGAAAGAGAGGATCATCCCCTCTTGATCAATGGTCGTGAGAATATTCCCGGCGGTTTGTTGACGCGGTGATGGGAGTCACACTGGCGCGAGCACGGGTGAGAAATGTCACAGAACCCAAGCCGCGCACCTCAGGAGGTCAGCGCCGCAATTGCGAAGCCGCGGTTCTCTTGCACGGATAGAACATTGCTGTGGGCCGGACCTGGACCTTCGGCCCAGGTTACGAATTCGAAAGAGGCCGCCCAACGAGGCGGCCTCCGATTTCGCGAGCAAGTCTGAACAGAAGATATCAGTAGGGCTGTCCGGGCTGGTGCGGTGGGTTGGTCGGGCTCGGCCAGCTGAAGTTGGGGCCCGCCTGAAAGCCGTGAATAACAAACTCAACAGCGCTCTCGATGCCGCGCCCGATGGCGCGGAAGAAGTCGCCGACGCAGTTGCCGCCATTGATCGCGTCGAGCTCCATATCCGTCAGCTCGATGATTTCCGATTTTGAGTTTTCGAGGTTCAGCATTGTCGTCTCCTTTTGAAATGATCTTTGGGGAAATGTTTAGAAGTGCGGTCGATCGAAACTTGTCTCAGAGGCGGTGGAAGATGCCGCCGGGCAGCCAGGGATTCGGGCCGGCGGGCTGATGGGTCGTAATCTTGCCGTCCACAATCCAGGGGCCGATGCACCCACCGTCGTTGATGTAGCCGCCGCAGACGGCTTCCAGATCGAGGACGTCCAGCTCGTTATGCTCGTGAGTGCTGCGCTCAGTCATTTGTATCTCCCGCTGTTGTAGGAGGGGCTCATCCCCTCTTGATCAATGGTCGTGAGAATATTCCCGGCGGTTCGCTGGCGCCGTGATGGCGCTCACAGAAGCAACAGCGAGCGTGATGCCGATCGCTTGCGCGAAAGCCCGGAGCTCGTCGGTGCCGTTTGGCCGAGGCATTGCCAAGCCTTGCCGGTCCACCTACCATTTCCCGGGAACGGCGCCGAGACCGGGACATTCAGGGGGGACGTGATGCAGATCCGCATTGTAGCCGTGGCCGCCGCATTGGCGCTTGCAGTACCGGCGGCGAGCGCGCAGCAGGTCGATACGCCCAAGCAGAGTCTGTCGGCCAGGTTCAAGCAAAAATATCTGGAACGGCGTGCGAAGTTCATGCATCGCGTGAAGGACGTCTATTTCGCCATGGGCTGCAAGGTTCTCGCCCGCGAAGCCGGCATCCAGGCGCTCACGAGCGCGGATAGCTATCTCGCCTATGTCGGAGATCAGACCATCATCGATCTGAAGGACGACGAAGCGCTTCGCAAGGCTGCCATGCAGGAAGGCCTCGAGCGCGCGGAAAAGCCGGGCGAGTGTGATTATTATCGGAGGCACCCCGAGGCCGCCGCAGCGATACGGCGGGCCGCCGGAGAGACCGCAAAGAGGTGATGTCTCGCCGTCGGCCGATGTCCTCAGCCCGGGATCCAATACCCGTAATCGTAATTGCCGCTCCATGCATGAACAGTGCTTTTGCACCTCACGCATTCAAACCGGCCGGCGACCAACTCCGGCGCGCGGAACTGACGCGCCTTGTACGCCTGGCCGCATTTCGGGCAGACGAAATAGACTGTCGTGCGTTGCGTCGAAGGCGTTCGTTCCGAGGTCAAGCCAGCTTCTTCCTCATCGGTAAAAGCCGATGACCAGACTGTTCGAAGCCGGCCGGCCGAAACCATAACATTTGTTGAGTTGGGACGATTGAGCCCCGGTGTTCCCTCTATATCTTGGGCGGAGACACATCCTCGACAGGGTGTGCTGCCGGTCTTGCACGCGGCTTCGCCGAAGCAATTCGTCTCGTCATGCGTCAGCAGGCCCGCCGATTTTCGATGCGTCGAAGGACTAGTCCAGGAGGCGAGCGCGGCTTTCACTAATCGCCAAGGTTTTGAACGCCACGCTGATATAATCAAATGAGTCGAACAATTGAGGTGGCATCGATGCGTGGCGATTGGGAAATGTCGCGGTTGGAAACGGCGCTCTTCATTGCAGCCGCGACGCTTATGGCAGGCGGGTTCATGTTGGCAGCGAGTGCCTGACTCCCGCGTTGCCTCGATGACAACGCGAAAAGCCCCAAACTCCGATCCGGGGGGAGTCGGAGCTTAGGGCCTCTGCGGCTACCGTATTGGGGGCTGGGGCTAACGGCGGCCGCGGGGAAAATCCGGCCGCGAGACAATGGTTCCTAGACAGCTGGTTTGAAGCTCTATGTCGGTGTCGACCGTCGTGTCGGCTGTGTACAACTTCCCTGTCATTAACGTAGTTAAGTTCTGCATGGCCGGACCAGCACTACCGTCATCCCATGCACTACGATCTTCCGGACGCCTCCGATCGTTCGCTCGAAGCGGTATGTCGCGAGCAGGCCGCGCTGACATCCTGTCCCGACACGCGGCGTGAACTGGAGCGCATGGCGCTCGAATACAAGGCCTCGGCCGATCGGCTCGATAGGCAGCGCCGTCAGACCGGGCAGATGCAATAGGAACGTCCCGACAATCGTCAGGTTGCCGCGCATGGCCAGGAGAACGTCCTGAGAGGTCGTGCTGTGTGTAAAAGGTGCAATGGCATCGACAAGGAGCTTGCGAACTTTCAACGGTTGCGGTCGACCATCAGGGACGCGTTCGCCCTGGCCCTGATCGCCGCAGTGGTGAAAGATCTTCAATCGGAACGAGACGAGATCCACACCGACGTCAGGAAGAGCGGTCCATGACGCGCATGCCCCGCGCCAGGACTTCGTTGCCGCGGCGCTTCGGTGATGATGATGATGAGAGAGCGCGATGTCGTGGCGCGACGGCGCCGCGCGTTGGTTGAACCGTGACAGGTGTCAGATGCGCCCAGAGGCCGCGCGCCGCCGGATCTCGCCGCCGGATCTCCTGGAGTGTCGTCAAGTCAGCATATCGATGACGGCGCCAAGATAGCGTTCCGTCAAATAGTTGGCTCCGATTGAGAGCAGAAATCCAAGTCCGATCGCCAATGCAGTAGGAAGAATAAACTCGACAATGATAATCTTGATGGTCATTGCGGAATCTCGCGTTGACCTTCCCCGGCGCAATTGATGCCACTTTCTGCTGAGTCGGGGAATTTGAATGTGAAGGCGCCCAAGCATCGCCCGTAAGCTGGTTGCCGGTCGCGGCAGAGGCCTCGCCGCCGGAACCTCGCGTGAGGCGCGACCAGCCGCGGCGCCCCGGCGTCGCGCCGGTGGTTGTTTCAAAAAGACACGCCGCCGGGCTCGAAATACATGTCCCGGCGGCGCCTGTATCAAGCTGGTCCGCAATTCCCAGCCACTGGAAGTCTTAGCAAGAGCGATGCCACACGCATGTGATGCGGCTCTCACAACGGGGGTGGTTCCCTAGGGGATATCGTCCGGCGGTAGCCCGATGGTGGTTCGGGCATGCGCAGATCAGAGGGACCACGGCCAAAATCGCGAATCTTCGACCGCCGATTCACATATGAAAGTGCGCGGCGTTGCGACCGGTGCGTCCATTGAGGGGCGATCCCGGCAGGCGCCCTGCTTTCATGGGGCATGCCGATCACGGCGGGCTCCCCGCTCACGCAAGCACTCCGGAGCCGCGCCTTGAGGGCTGGCGTGCCTTGAGGCTCGCCGTGGTCCTCGCCTTGGGGGCTGGGATGAACGGGGCTGAGCGTGTGTTCGTGGGTGTGGCGTTGACAGGGTTGGGGCTGCTCGCCTCCTTGGCCTTGATGACGTTGCTTGGTGTCTGATCCATGAGCACCATCGAGCGCTTCTTTGTTGCAATGGCCATAACAGGCTTTGTCGGCCTGTTCGCTGCCTTGGCCTGGATGATGTTGTCAGGGCTTTAGCAGATGCCATGTCCGGCACTTGTGCCAGACATCGCGCATCAATGTCTGAACGGATTGGCAAGCGCGCCTCTGTTGCCGCACCACGCATTCGCGTGGCGGAGTAGCGCGGCAGAATACTCCGCTCCATCGGGGCTGGGGGGCTATGAGATGGAGCGGAGCTACTCGGACGCTACTAACGCTAGCAGCGTCAAGGTGACCGGAATTTCGGGCGCGCCAAGGGCCAGATCGTGAAAGGCAACCCGGCAAATGAGGAATGTTGATGTTGCGAGCGGCCTTCTTTCTTAACAAATGGTTAAGATGGACGCGCCTTGCATTCCTCTCATCGATGGTCTGCCGGGAGACGAATCAACGCCGGTTCGTATCCATGAAGTCGAGGATCGATTGCGGTACCTCGCCGAACTCGACGTAGCGTCGTCGCAGCTCGTCGGCAATGTCCACCGTCACATCGCGGGACCAGCCTTCGGCGGTGTTGAAGGCGACGA
This sequence comes from uncultured Alphaproteobacteria bacterium, assembly GCA_963696255.1. GTDB lineage: Bacteria > Pseudomonadota > Alphaproteobacteria > Rhizobiales > Xanthobacteraceae > Bradyrhizobium. The sequence continues at coordinate 1,085,199 of CAVOJN010000006.1, read as the reverse complement.
TGCGGACGGGTTGACTGTACTGGCCGTCGACCAGCTCGCGGATCAGCGTATTCCGGTCAGCTCTTTCCGCGTCGGTCTCTCGCCAGGAGCACCCGACGCGGCCGAAATTATCCAGCACAAGGTAAGTGTCTTGATCGGCCCCATGGGGCACAATGGATGGCGAGGTACGCATGACCAGAACTCCGCGACCAGCACCGTCGACGACGGACGCATGATCCTAGGAGGGAAGGGCCGGCCGGTCAGCTCACGTTTTGTGACGGAAGGTCGTGCCCCGCGTCCTCGTGGGTGGATCTGTACACGAGCCAATAGCCTCGAACGGATGCCGGGGATTGCGAATCTCACGGCTTGGTCCTTTGCGCGTCGGCCTGGGCCTTCTCGATCGTATCCGTACACTGATTGATGTAAGGGGCCAAATCGCGCTTCAGCACCTTTTCCTTTTCGGCCTTGTCGAGACAGAACTTTCTTCTGAGGGCCTGGGCGCGGTGTTGTTCTGCGACATCGCGATATTGTGGGGCGACCCCGTTCGGGTCGGGCAGTTTCTGTTGTTGGGCAAGAGCAGCGACCGGTAGAACCAGTCCAAAAAACGCAATGACTATTCGTGTCAATCCAAACCTCCTCGGGCCGCATGGCTCTGTTTCAACACATATCAATAGGTGATGCGGATCACGCCGATTTCGTGTTCTCTTGATGCTGTGCTTCTCTTTTCAAGAGAGCCGCACGAGCGCGCAGCTCGGCCTGGGCGACCTTCTCGCGCAGCGAAATCAGCTCAGACATTGCCTGAAACAACTCTGCTTCGTTTGTGCTTGCGGCAGTTCGAGCAATGGTCATTGCTCGCGTTCCCGTATTCGTAATCGCGAAAATCACATCAATAAGACAGTCATCCTAGACCGCCGCTCTGGATCGTGCAGTTCAAAAGTGACCAAAACAATGCAGGGCAGCACTACCCGGCTAGGGGTGCGTGCGCAGCACAGACCTGAGTACCGGAATTGCGGATCTGCTGGAAGAGCTGAACGGCCCAACTAGAGCAGCGGCAAATATATCTGCCACCGCCGCGACGTCTCCCGCGGGGCTTACTCGAGAAAATAAGTCGTGACATATCGTCCATGCCGTCGGCGACGCGAGATTCTTTCTCTAACGCCGTATCCGGCCATGAATCCAACGAGGAAAATGCCCGAAAAAATCAGAACGACAATGAGCATGAAATACCAACACAACGCGAATATGCATTTGACAGTTCACCTCAGGACAATCAGGTGATCACCAGATCGTTCCGGAATCCATGGCTCAAACGGAGTACGTCGGCCGTGCACGTAACGCGGGGGTCCGGGCAGGGCGGGGTCCCTTGATCCATCTCAAGGGTCAGGCGGCCTTGCTTGCCGGCCTGACTTGCCGCCCTCGCTCATCGTGCGCGATCTCGGCCACCAGCATTTTGTGACGCTCAGCCAGCCTGGCGAGCGGCTTTGTTGCAGAGGTGCTGCGACTCCGCGAGCGTCAATGCAGGAGTGCGCGGCAAAAATTGATGGTGTTCATGAGCGTATTCCACATCGCACAGACTACGGTGATGACAGTTATGGTGGTCGCGCTCGGAGTGAGGCTGTATGTCGATGTCGTTGCGTTGTCCGCCTGTGAACGGGTGATGTGCAACACTTTCCAGCCCATGCTTCTTCTCCGTGCTTTCACAGAGGCGCACTTGCGCCCAGCCACAACCGACAGGTGAAGCAACGATTCGCGCCAAAGTAAGGCTCGTGAAAGGGATGGATCCGTAATCAAATTCGCCCGCATCTCAGGCGGCGCTGGCAGGCATGAAAACGCCGCCGGGCTGGAAATACGCTGTCCCGGCGGCTGTCTAAACTGGGCCTGAAATCCCCCCAGCATTTATTGGTCGCCGTCGCTCGAGGGAGGTTCAATCTTTCTTTGCTGGCGAGGTCGTGGGCCGCCGGGGAGCATCTAAACCGGCGGCCCGTGCCAACCACTTGCAATTGCCCTGCCCAAAACAGCGGCTGGTAATTGGCAAATACAGGACCTGCCGGCCGGGCGATTTATTCCCTCCAGGCATCGGCCTTGATGTCTATCCAGGCGCGGATCGCGGCGCAGGCGAAGATGCCAGCAGCAATCACAGGACGACCGCAGCAAGGATAATGGGGAGCGCGATCATGGGCGCCTCCCGCTGCCGGTTTCACGCCAAAGGCGCAGACCGGCCGATCCGGGGGGAGTTGCAGGGGGTGGGGTCGCCACAGCCATGCGGGCGCTGAATGGCCCCTGAGCGGGGCGGAAAGAACAAATCCAGCTTAAATCAAGTAAAATAGGACAAAGAGGTCAAGCAAATCCCAGTGTTTCTTATACTTTACCCATCCTCCGAAAGGTCTCGTGGTACGGAGATTTAGTCATGGAGCCAATAATCCTCTATCGGAACCGGCCGGATGACCGGTTCTACGATGTAGCTGCGCAGGGACTGCGTGGCGGACCTGACAAGGTGATTGTCTATTTCGATGGCGTTCTTTGCGCGATGGATCGAGAGACGCGGATCACCATCCCCATGTCCCGATGGAAGCTGGCGGAGATCGGGCTGGCCTGCTTTTGGGCCGCGCTCAGGGGAAAAGCGCCAGCCGCTGATCCGGTCGAGCATATAGAGCCGCTGGTACTTCCCGAAATAACCCCGGAAGCCATCGATCGCGAGAGCCAGGAGTCCCAATGGGAACGGCTCATGAAGGATATGCGCGATCTATCGCGGTGAGGGCTGACCGGACGCCGATCACGTTCCGAGGCCGGGAGATATGTGACCCCTTCCCAAAAGAGGAAGACGAGTAAGCAAGCGTGTGCAGGGCTAACGCGGATGGATGTGGGGGTAGAAGTTCTTGTGTAGCTTGCGATAGGCCATCCACGCTGCCTGGATCTTGTCCCGAATGTCCTTGTCTTCCTTCATGTGGTCGACAGCAAGCCGCCAAACGGATTTTCCGTTGTCCGAGTCGGTGACGCGCTGCGAGACGGCATTGCCGACAGCCAGCATCGCCAACAGCAGTGCGCCGATCAGTGTCAGGCGGCGGTAATGGTGTCTAGCGATTACCAGGGTCATGGCTATTCCCCCTTTCGCTGAGCGAGTTGTACGCTCAACAGGAAAGAGGGATTGTGAACCGGCTCACGATTGCCGGCCGGCCGCTTTCACCAACAGGTCCAGCACATCTTTAAAGTCGCTGGCTCTCTGCAATCGCCTTGCAGCTCGTTCGAGGAGATCGTCCGGCGTCGATGAAAGATTTCGAAGACGCTGCGCCGCAATTCAACGCGTGAGCTGCGGCGTCAGCATCGGCGCGCGGTTCGACGCATTCGTTCATCGCGCCAGCCGACAACCGAGCTAGAGACTAGCCGAAAACACGAGAGCGAGAAGAAGAGTGATCGAGACAGCGACCGCGGTAGGAATGACAAACTCAACGGCAATCTCTTTGCGCGACATGGGAGAACTCGCCTCTTACATCACCGTGCAAGGCAGCACACAGCATGTCCGTCTGAGTCGCGCAAACGGATGGAAGTCGATATCAACCGGATCCCTTTATGGAACCTGACCAATTGCGAATCTCAGGGTGCCGGACTCCGGAAAAACTCCGGGTTGCCATCCCGCATTCGGCGTAGTTGTCGATCGCAGTTTTGATCGCCTCGATCAGCATCAGGTCTGCAGGCTTTTGTCGCGGAACCGTGGTCACGTCCGGAGGACCTGTCTCCGGACAAATAACAATCTGTAAGGCCGCATGTCACATGCGTGTGAGCCCCATCACTTCGCCTGCCTCGCAAGTATGCCACGGCTCGCGAACGTGACGAGATGGTCTCGCCACAATTTCAGCAGGAGTTAATAATGCCGAAGACCAAATTGGAAGACGCAAAGCGTGAAGTCGTCGAGCTCAACGAGCGCGAGCTGAACCTCGCAAGCGGTGGCTCTGCAATTGGTGATTTTCTCCATCGCCTCGGATTCGCGGTCGGCTGCATTCTCGACGGCAACCAGCTGACCGTTAAGGGTGACCAATTGCAGTGCAGAATCTAACGCTTTGCTATCCGTTTGGCCCCGCCCGGTTGGCGGGGCTTGTTCCAGTTAAAATTTGGTCGCACGTCAGCACCGTTCTTGCCGCAGGCTTTGCGTTGCCGGTCATCTGTTGTTGGAGGGACACACAACGCCAGAAATGAAGGGACTAGTCCGATTGAGGGAAGCAGCCTCCACGCTTCGAAGGGTTACCCTGCTTCAAACAACCGAGGGCGGGCCCATGCGCGACTATTGGACACCGACACCACTTGAAGCAGCGATGTTGATCGTAGGCACGACACTTATGGCCGGCGGCTTTGTCATGATCGTCTGATTGAGGGGACTGGTCGCGTCATCGCAAACCTTCAGCGGTGTGCTGGACCCGGGAAAAACTCCCGGTTGCCCATCCCGGATTCGGCGTAGCGGCCGCTCGCAGTTTTGATCGCCTCGATTGTGCTTACCGTTGCTTCCAGAGCCAGATCTCGACCCGCCTGTTCTTCTGCCGTCCCACCGGATCGTCCGAGTGGTCCGGCCGCTCGTTCGGCGCGACCGGCCTATCCTTGCCCCAGCCCCTGGTCTCGACCGCGGACGCCGCCATGACGTTCCGATTGACGAGCCAGCGCTTGACGGTTTCTGCACGCGCCTTCGACAAATGGAGGTTGTATGCGGCGAGGCCGATTGCGTCGGTGTGGCCCTCGACGGAGAGAGAGCGCGGCGCCCTCTGTCGGATCAAGGCCGCAGCCTGTGCGAGGGTAGCTTCCGCAGCAGGCCTGAGGTCAAAGCGGTCGAAGGCGAACAGGGCGTCGCCCGGAAGATAAATCACGTCCGCTTCGTCCTGAGATACCGAGGACCAGCGGGTCGTCGTCTCTTCGCTCGTTCGTATGTCGATATTGACTACCGTCGGCACCGGCGCCCTCAAATGTCGGCCGTCACGCCACATATAACCCACAGTGTTCGCGGCGCCGGCTCCGATGCTCCCGGTAGTACGCCCTGCCATCAGCAGGAGCGCTTTTGCTTCGCTGCGAAGCACGGAGGGCCAGATCTTGTTGACGATCTTTGGCAGCAGCCCGTCTTTCACCACCTCCAAGGGTATGCTTGTCGGGGCCAGTCCGAGCAGCATCGCGGTGCCGGAGAACCCCGCGACGATGACGTTAGCCGAAGCGTCGTTTGTGTAAAACCAGCCTTCGAGGTCTTCGGCGGTGAGTTCGTCGCCTTTGAAGCCGTCGAGGATATAAACCTTGCCCCAGCTGTCCATGGCCTCCGAAGAGCCCGAGGCGCTGAAGCGCGGTGAGATGAAGCCGTTGATTTTCTCAAACTTGGACGGCAGCGCAAGACCGGCGCCGGCGCCTCCTGCTGCCGCGTGAAACTTGACCTTCTGACCTTGGGGGGAATTCAACGTAATCAATTGCGCGCCGCCGGTGACGAAGATAGGTCCCCAGACCGTGACTAACTCCGAACCGCCGCCTGACGTTTCAAAGCTCCATTTGCTCTCTTTTCTGATGGTCGCCATGAAATCGCTTCCTGTTGAAATGCCAGCATCGTGCCGCGACCCAGGACAGGAATCTTGGAGTCTCGCGACAATGAAGCCGCTGCAAGCGATAAAGGTGCGTGGATCCGCGTTACTTGGGTGTGCCAAAGACCGTCGCGCTGGGGATTAAGGTCGGTACGATGGCGGCCTCTCCGAGGTCGGAAGCCACTTTGGACAATCCGGATTCAACCGTGCCTGCGGCGTCGCCGATCTTGCCGCCACCAACCACCGTGTCGAGCTCGCCGAGCGCCAGTTCAATCACGTTGTTCGGCTTGATGATGTGTATCTCCCGCTTTCTTAAAGGAGGGATTATTCCCTCTCATCTGGTGGTCGCGGGTGTATCTGTGGCGGTTCGTTTTACACGGTGACGCGGATCACGATTGGGGGCATTGGACAGCAAACGGCCTCGGCGCAGGGGGGCCACACCGAGGCCGCCAACCAATCAGGTTTCCTCCGTGGCTTAGGGGCTGTCCGGAGGCATGGAGTCGACGCCCCACCCGGTCTTTGGTTCCCGAACGCCTCCGATCCATCGGCTGGTTCACGCTCACGTCAGTGACCCTCGTCACGGCGCCTGCTCGCCACCACTGCTACTACGCCGATGTAAATCAGGGGAACGACATGGCCTGTCTTGATCTCGAAAAAGACAAGGATCGCGAACTGGGCACCGACGAACTCGAAGAAGTCTCAGGCGGCAAGGGCGGGCTCGTTATGTACAATTACGATGGCATGCCGGTTGCTCGGTATCACCTGGAGAGCGCCTGGCCGAGCAAGTAGGCATCAATATCGGGAATACGACAGCAGGAGAATTGCAATGTCCAACGCGATTCAGAATGACGCTCGAGAACTGAAGATTGACGAACTGCAAGACGTTTCTGCTGGCGATAAGGTCTTGGGTGATGTGATAACGGTTTGGGGTGGACGCCTGTACATCAATTACGAATATAATCACACGGTCGGTGCGGTTTTGCCGGTTTTCCGGTTTGAGTATCAGCGCTGATCTTCGTGACCTGGCCGGTGAAGTTCAAGTTGAAGTCCGGACGCGCGTCGGCGCCGCGCTTGCCGCAGTCCGTGCGGCTAAATCGATCCTCGATATCGAAAAGCCCGATGCTGTGACGCACCTCCCGGTCTTTGGTTCCCTATCGCGATTATGGATCGGGCTTATCGTGCTCCTTTTGGGTCACCCCCCAATCCTATTTTCTGGAAGGGCGAAGTATTATTGTCCAGTCTGCAATTGCTTACTGCAGTTTCGGCGGCAGCCAGGCTGATCCCTAACGGCCTGAAGGCGTCGTCTTCTTGGACAAGGGGGTAGTCATGTTCCGTAAAGTCACGATCGCGTTGTTGGGGACTATTGCGCTTGGAACTGCACCCGAGGGTGTATCGGCGCGCGGCGGAGGCGGTGGTTTTCACGGCGGCGGCGGTGGCTTTTCCAGCGGCTTCGGTGGTGGTGGTTTCCATAGAGGTGGCGGCGATGGCAGAGGCGGTTTTCACGCCGGCCGATTTAATGGCGGCCATTTCCGCGGCGCGGCGATTGGCGGGCACGGATTCCGGGCCGGCTTCCGGCAGGGATTCCGGGCCGGCGTGATCGCCGGAAGGAGCAGCATGACGACGCGCACGACAGTCATAAATGGGCAGAAAAACAGGGTGCAGTGTCTCACGTCAGACTGCCGCTTATGGCATAGTTGGACGGAATAACTCACCCGATCGCTGCGCGCGCCCTTCAACGATAGCCCATCACGCGAGTCTGGAGATTGCTCCAGCTGAAGTGTGGTCGGACGTCGGCGCCGTGCTGCCGCAGGCCTTGCACACAAACTGTGGTTCGATATCTGAAAGCCTCAAGTCGTCCGGCCAACGGTCTGCCATAAGTGCAATCGAATGGCTGCACCGGTAGTCGCAGCAATAGACCAGGATCTCGCGCACGCCGGCCGCGCGCATGTCGGCGAAGGTGATCTTGATAGGGCGATCCATCGCCCATTAATTCCGCGCTCGAGGGCGGCACGCAAATCGTCAATTCCTTGGGGGCGGAACGGCGTGGGCTGACCAACCATGGTGGCTCTTGTTCTCGCCGCCACCTCGGCAGTTTGAGGCGGTAACTCGGAATCAACCACCTGGGGATATCGTAAACAGCGAACCGATTTTATTCTTCGGTATTAGAAGGATCATCAGCCGACCGATGAAGAGCAGTGACGACCTGGACTCAAGGTCAATAAAAGAACTTTGGGCACTCCACCAGACGGTGCTCACGGAACTCAATCGCAGAAATTCTCGCGGAACGTAACGCTTTAGATATGCGGCTGCGTCAGCTTGGTAGTCCGCCGGGCAGTAAGTTGCGGCTCCCGCAGCGCCCTTCGCCAAAGACATCTGCGAAATACCGCAATCCCAAAAAGCCGAAATAGAGTTGGTCAGTGTGAGGTACGAGCCATGGTGGCTAGTGCCCAACCGCTCAAACGCTTTCTAAGGCCAGCCCGGGACCATCGTCGGGGATAAGGCTGACGAAGTCTTCTGGACCTGCCAATTGGGCAGATGATAGCTCCAGAGCCTTTATCTGCTTTCGCAGTCCAATTAGCTCGTTCAGTTGCGCCGCGATTGTTTCAGATGTGTTGGTTAGATAATCGATCCGCTCCTGATGAGTTCATCTGAGTCTACCCCTTTACTGAACGCTGCGGTTCTACAAAGCGGTCCAGGGACCGCACTGTTCCCCAGTAGTATTGGGGCTTCAATCCACGGGCCCGTCAATTGACGTATGTCAAGCCAATCCAAAAAAGCCGGACCTAGCCTGGTCTTTCTAGGCCGTCGTCGCAGACGAGGGCGGCGGGCTGCTGCATCTCCTGCAAGTTGCTTCGCGGACGAAAAAACGCCGCCTGAGACGGTAACTGGATGTCAACCTGCGGCAGCTATCCTTGTACCGTCGCGGGATTGGATCGGCGCACCGCGGCTCTCGGTCATACAAGAGCAACCCCGTTGGTGGTGGCCGGCGGCCTCTCGATGAGGTCCCAAATGCAAATCCATGCCGTGAAGTGGGCGCCGATCCTGATCCTTATCAGCCTTCTTGTCTCAGCTTGTTCGAGCTCCGACCGGTTTCAATCGAGCTCGACGGCTCCAAGCTGGGTTCAAAACCTCAATGAGCCGCCCCCAAATCGAGTGGCAGCCACTGACGAGGCCGCTGAGCTGCGGGCAGACCTGAATAGGTCGGTTAGGTAGCCGGCGTCAGCAGCTTCGGAACGCGCGATGACCATCAAAAGGATTATCCAGCCTACGGCGATCATGACTGTACCCTCTCCGCGAACGGAGCGGGAATTTGCGGTGTTCCTTCCGCGTTGCGCGGAGTGATTTGCAGCGGCCTGTAACGCGTTGAAATCACTGCGACTGGAACCGCTGCGCAACACGAAATCAGCCTAGAACGAAGCTGAAACGCGCGAGAAACTCTTATTTTATAGAGTTTTTTTGGCGATCCCGGCAGGAACTCGAACCTGCAACCCGCGGAGTAGAGATCCGCTACGTAGAAACCGATTTCGCGCAGCCCTTGAGCCGCGCGCGGATCATTCCGGGGGTTTTTCCGGGCCGCGGGTCGAACGAGTTGCCTGCCGGAATAAACACGCCGGAAGTCTCTTTCATCTCTGGTTGATTTACGCTAACGCGTACACCATGGCTAGAAACAGCTTTTTGGATTGCATCATAGCCGGGTTCAGCCGAAGGCATGCTAAGGGAATTCCATGGACAAGCTTTTTCTGCCGCTCATGGCATTTGGGCTCATCTCGCCCCTGCTCTCCATCCTGGCTGCTTTCATTTTCTTTTTGCGGCACCGTGAACGCGCTCAGCCGGAAAGCCGCGTATCGGCCATTGGATACATCGTGGCGGTAATCTTGTTCGCCGCGGTCGGCGGCTTTCTCGGGCTGACCATCGGTGTCGAGCAGGCTTGTCCGCGAATGGGCAACCTATGCGGCCTTTGGGCGGCTTTCATCACAGGCCCGATTGGCTTTTCGCTTGGAATTTTGCTTGTTGGGATTGGGCTCTCTCTGATCACGGCCGTGGAGGGACCCGGCGAAAGCAACTCCCCTTGATGAGTGCGGGCGCTATTTTGAGTTTTCATCGCTTCGATGCGAGCGCTTTTTTTGACGCGATCGAGGCTGTGATGCCGCCGGGTCTTGACCTTGATCCAGTGCGGCGATCGGCCGCCTCGATACGGGCGATCGCTTGCGTTTCGAGACCAGGCCCTCGAGGCCAAACTCGTAAGCCGCGCGGAATAGATCTGGACCGATCTCGCCCTGTTCGAAGTCGGACGGAAAGATCCCGTCCGGCCTGCGCGGACTAACGATTTTTTGGCGATCCCGGCAGGACTCGAACCTGCAACCCGCGGAGTAGAAATCCGCTCAGGGAGATTGGAATCATTGGATAATCTCTACGTATGTTGCGCCTTTGTTGCGCCGGGAGTATAGGGGAATTATTGGGAAAGTCATCCCCTGAAGGCGCCATTAGATGTCGATCAGGAAGCGGACGTGGAAGACTGAATCTGGCGAAAACCGGTCAGCCTACGTGGTCCAATATTCGACTGCCGAACGCGACGAACGAGGCAAGCGCAAGCGGCACATCAGAACGTTCGACCGCAAAAAAGAGGCCGAAGACTTTCAGGCGCAAGTACGGGTCGATGTAAAAAAGGGCGTTCATACGCCGCATAGCCGTAGCATCACAGTCGAGTCGGCCGGCAAGAATTGGATCGACGGCTGCGACGATCTGGAACGATCGTCGGTCGATCAATACCAGCAGCATCTAAGGTTCCACATCAAGCCGATCATTGGTGACTTGAAGCTAACGGCGTTGACGATTGGCATTGTGCGGAATTGGCAGGATCGGTTGCGAAAAGAAGGCCGATCGGCTGCCATGGTCAAAAAGGTGACGACGTCGCTGAGCAGCCTGTTATCGGACGCAATGGAGCGCGGGCATGTCGCGCAAAACGTCGTCCGCAGCATGACTGCGAATCGCCGCGGTAAGCGGAAGGTCGAGCGCCGACAAAGGCGCAAGTTGATGATCGGTCGAGATATTCCGACCCCGCAGGAAGTTGAAGCGCTTCTGCAGCACGAGAGTAGCGAGGCATGGCGAGCTTTCTTCCTGGTCGCGCTCCGTTGCGGTTTGCGATCGAGCGAACTGCGTGGCCTGCGATGGGCGGATGTTGATTTCAAGAAAAGTGAACTGCATGTTCGCCAGCGGGCCGACCGCTATAACAAGATCGGTAATCCAAAATCCGAAGACAGCCAGCGAGTGGTGCGCGTTCCGCCAAAGACCCTGGCTTCCCTTCGTCAATGGAAACCGAACTGTCCCAAGCTGGAAGGCCGACAACACTTTGTTTTCCCGAATGGAAATGGTCACGTCGAAACGCATTCGAATATCATCGATCGCGCTTGGATCCCTGCCTGGGTACGCGCCGGCATTACTGTGCCCGTGCTTGATCAACTCGGAAAACCCTTGCTGGACAAAGACGACAAACCGGTCGTTGGAGCGAAGTACACTGGTTTGCATGCAGCGCGGCATTTCTTTGCGAGCTGGTGCATCAATCGGAAAATAGACGGCGGCCTCGAATTGCCGCTGAAGATCGTTTCGGAGCGGTTGGGGCATTCAAACATTGCGATCACGAGTGACTTGTATTCGCATTTGTTCCCTCAGAACGACGACAGCGCGGAGCTTGCGGCTGCGGAAGGCAAATTCGGATAACGAAATTTTTAGGAATAAAGCGGCGTAATGAGAAGTAACGCGCCGTTGTGCGTGTCTTTCCGCCAAAGCTTCATAAGCCTGCGGAGCCTTTCCATACCCGATTTTTGAATCGCGGGCGGGGCTTCGTCGGTCCATCCACAAATGGTTGATCGATCCTCGTTCGCTCCAACGCGAAGAGGATTTGGCATGTCCAACGTTCTGGAAAATGAAGAGATTGTGTGGGGCGCGATCAAGATTGCGCCGCATCTCGGTCGAACCGAGAAGGGAACCTACCAAGCGCTCGAAAGCGGGAGGGTCCCCGGTGCACGAAAGGTCGCCGGCCGATGGGGGCTTAACCTACGGGTGTTTCGCGCCTCGTTCGAAAACGCCGCCGCCTGAACGAAAACGCCCCAGCAACGGCAAATTGCTAGGGCGTCGGAATAAGGTACGCGGTCACTGTGGCAAGTGGCTGAATACCATACTTCGATGTTGGACGCAATATGCTTGTTGCACGGGCTCCAATCTGGAGTTTACCAATGCAACTTGCTACCGACCTGAGCTTCACTAAACGCCTCTGCGCCGCGTACGACCTTAACCGTGGGTCAGCGCCAGCCGACGGCGCCGAGCGGGTGCGGCGCTCGGAAGTGATCGAATATATTGAAGCTTACTCTGTCGAGAAGCGGCCATCTCACCCGACTAAGGTCATTGCATGGGATCTGCAGCGAACCTTTGGCGAGTTGGAAGGCCGCCGATTGCTGCTCTATGCATCGCGCCAATGGGACGCCAAGCCGCTCCGGGCGAGGGAAGTTGTTCGCATGTGGTGGGACGACGATTACCAGCCTCAGGCTTGGCGAGATGAATACCTCGTCGACATTATAGACGATTGGCGATGGCAACGCGCCCGCGTGCAGCTTTGCGCCGACGCCGAGAGAGACTGGCTTGCATTCAACGGCATGGCCACCTTGCCGCAAATGCGCGCCTGGCGAGAGAAATATGGCCCTTGGTATCCTGGCGCGGCACAGAGGCTAGGCCGCGTGAGCATCGTTTCCGCTGAGCAGGCGAAATTTGCTGCTGATATGCGCGCGGGCCGCGTTCCGAACCCAAGCGCGCCAAGAGAGGAACGGGTGGTGTTCAAACCCCGTCTGGGGCCGGTGCTCCTTGGCAGGAAAGGTCGTCGCTGATGGCTGGCTTGCCGCTGAAGTTCTTTGAGGAATGTTGCAACGAACCTGCAAAGCCGTGGGCGATCAAAGGAGTAATTGCCTTAAATGAGGACTCATCCTGGTTCGGCCCAGCCGGCTCGCTCAAGTCGACGCTGCTCGTGGATATAGCCGTACATTTGGCGGCCGGACGGGATTGGCGTGGCTACAAAGCGAAAATGCAGGGTGGTGTCGTTTACCTGGCATTTGAGCGCGCCGCGCTCACGCGGCGCCGCCTGGCCGCCTATGCGAAGCGTCCTGGGTTCCAAAAGCTGCCGATCGCTGTCGCTGGTGACATTGTAGACCTTATCGACGCTAGTTCCGTGGAGATCATCGCTGAGACGGTTAAGGCGGCAGAAGCGCGCTTCAGCGTTCCCGTCAGCTTGATCATTATCGACACGTACGCAAAAGGCGTGGCCGCCGGCGGCGCAGACGAAGACAAAGCCCAACACGTCAATCTGGTGGCGGCCAATCTAAAGCGCGTTCACGAAGCGATCGGGCATCCGATCCATATCGCTATGATTGGGCATACCGGAAAAGACGAGAGCAAAGGAGAGCGGGGTAGCAGCGCCAAGCTTGGTCATGTCGACGTCGCGGTGCGCATTTCCGGTGAGGGCAAAGTTAAGGCCGCAACGGTGACGAAGGGTAACGACCAAGCAGAGGACGTGCTGACGGCGTTCGAAGGTGAAGAGATCGTTCTGGGGACGGATCCTGACGGCGACCCTGTGACGGCATTCATTGTTTCGACGCGTACTGTGACCGCCGGACCCGCGGCATCGTCGCGAATGACCGATCTACAGGTTAATGCGCTTGACGCCTTGCGGAAGGCGATCAAGGAGCACGGTAGTCAAAAGGACGGCGTCGCGGTTGATATTTGGCGGGACGAGCTGTTTCGGACAGGAGTGCTGGATAAGGATGCCAGCAATCCGCGAGAGCCCTTCAGGCGACTGCGGCAGACGCTGGCCAGGATGCAGCGTATCGTCGAGCGCGACGGCATGGTGAAGGCGGGATATGCAATCGGGCCTTCGCCAATGGTTAGAGCGCCTATGGCGACCGCGGGGAATCCTCTTCCACCAATGCCACCTTTTCCAATTGCGAGCCCCGTCACTGTCACACCCTCTAGAGAGAGGGGTGTGACGTGACGCTTGTGGGCCGTCACATGTGACGCGTTGTGACGGTGACGTGACGTGACGTGACGTGTGACGGAAGACATTTGAGTAATAGAGCCCTGCAAAACTTATCTGTTGAATCGTTTCGCCGCCGTCGAGCGGCTTGCACCTGGAAAACGAAACATTGACGCCTTCGGCGCATGCTCGTGGGCGTTGAAATCATTCAAAGGATACCAAAATGCCTCGCGGTGGAAAACGCCCAGGTGCCGGCCGCAAGGTCGGGTCGCTCACCAAGAAGACGCAAGCGATTGTCGAAGCCGCTGCGGCCGCTGGCGAGACGCCGTTAGAGTTTATGCTGCGTGTGATGCGGGATCCGAACGTTGATCCGCAGGAGCGCGGTGACATGGCCAAAGCGGCGGCGCCCTATTGCCATCCCCGGCTCGCAGCGACAACGCTGAAGGCTGATGAGGACGCCTTGGTGCCTCAGGTAGTGATTTTCAAAACGACATACGAGGATCAGGCGAAAGGCATCGCACCGACGCCGTACTTTCCGGAGTATGGGCAGAATGATCCAATGAATCCTAATCGCCGCCCGCGCTAGCGACGGCAAACGGCCCCTGCGCGCTGGATTTTCAACACCGGGGCCGCTTGGTTCCTAGTTTGGAACGTCAGAGCGGGTTTCCACAGATTTTCGGCACTTGGTCTGCCGGATCATAAAATTGATTGTTGTAGATAGAGGCACCCACGGTGCCGGGTCCCCGGTTTCCATCAGCAATCATCTTATTCAGGCGATCCTGATCGGGCTTGTCTCTGAGCCCGCCGGAGACGAGATCGAGGTCGGTTACACTTAAAGTACGCACGCTGTTGGTCATTTGCGTCATCCTTTCAAGCTAGCCCATTACGCGTGAACGACGTCAGGCTTCGAGCGAAGCCCGCGCCTCACTCGGATAAGTTGTCCGAGCGCAGCGCTTCGCTCTGTGAAAAATGTCACACATCATTCCATGGAAAATGAACCAAGCGATCCCTCTCGCGACATCGCGGAAAATCAGCGAAAATTTCAGGAAGTGTTCGGCAGAGTAGATTTTGGAATAGTCCCGCTGGGAATGCAGCGACGATCGGGTTGCAAACTGATCCGGCCCACATAGCGACGACTTACCAGGCTTCAAAAGCCATGCCGCGTGGAGCGGCCGGCCAGTAAATGCGCTTGGAGCCTGTGTTAATTGCGAAAGCCTTTTTTCCCGCCGTTGTAAGTATTCTGGTTGACGATCGCGAGTTGAATTGCCCAACCAGTAATATTTCCGAGCGCGTCCGTGATTAAATTGAAATCGTTCGGCCGCGCCCGCCTGCTTACGGATGGCCTTGACCATTTTCATTGGTTTCGACCTCAGGGTCGCGGGCAGGCTACTTCTCTGCCTCCATCGTCACGGCCACGTTTCCGTTCGCGGAGAGACGCACTTTGTTACCTTCGACCCCGGCAACAAGGCCCCTGTCGATAAAGTGGTGATGCCCTTTGTGAGAGCCTTCGCCACTGTCCTTTTTTGTAAGCTTGATCCGGCCGCCCTCGACCTTATCGACCGTGCCGACATGCACGCCGTCGGCCCCGATGACTTCCATGTGCTCTTTGATGTCCATTGCCTGTGCTCCGTGGGGGGCACGGATAACGCGCCAACGGCCCGGTGGTTGCCTTTGGAGCGCCGGCTACGTTTGCAGCGAAGCTCACGCCTGTCGTCTGGCAGGCGAGGGCAGGGGCGAGCACCGGCCACAGAACTGCGCTCAGGGGCGCCTCACGGGTCGTTGTAGCAGTCAGGACTTCTCCAGGCGGGTGGTCATTCGGCAGCCGTCGTATTCGCTCTTATGGGCGAAGCTACTTGGCTCGGTGGACCGCACTTCCTTTTCTGAAATGTGGTGGAGAACGCTAAGCTATTGACGTGGAATTCTTTTCCATTCTTTGTCATGCCTTGGTCAGCGCCCGGTAAGCGCGGCGGGATGGGCTCATCCCGAGGATGGTTCGGCGCGGTCGTCGGTCCCGAGTTGCTCTCGGTGTCTGTATCCGACCAAGCGCCGTTTCGAGCTCTGTCGCTCAACCGCTCAAGGTGTCCTGGATATTTAACTTGGTCGCAGACGCCGCGATGTCCGCTTTTGGGCTCTGAACAGACGAAGGTCGGGCAGGGTTGGATGGCCGCTTTTGACCCTAAGCCGACTTCTGCACATTGCTGCAATTATACTAGCTGTAGTAGTGTGCCAGGATATGTGCGCCATCACGCGCGCTATGTACCTGTCGATTGCAGAAAAATTTCATTTGCGAGAAGACACGGTTGAGAGCCGCACGGCGCAAGCAATGGCAATGAGGGTCATTGTGGCTGCAAGGAGGGTCACCAGCCGCAGGCCGGCAATCGACGATCCGCCGTTTGCATTCGCGAGATAGATGCTGCCAAAACTCACCAGACCGGCGACGATCGCAATCTGTACCGTTGTGGTTACGATGCCGCTCAGATTAGGCGCGAGGCTTGGGGAATCTTTTGGGTCATTTGATTGACCACGGTCCCGAAAGAGAATCCGTGGCCTGCCCCACAGATTACAAGCAGCGGCAGGACAATTGGCGGCCACCATTGCCAGACAAGAACTACTGTTCCGAGAACCACATAACCTCCGAAGACTCCAAGGAGTGCCACGGTCGGTGTCCAGCGTAAGACAGGGGGCGGAAGTCTTGCCCAAAGAAGGTTCGCTGTTCCGAACCCGAGGGAGTAGCAGCTAAACGCCAGTCCCGACTCGATCGGTGAAAATCCAAGCTCTGATTGGAAATGCAGCGCCGTGGTGAAGAGCAAGCCACCATAGGTCGCAAATCCGATGAACACGATGAGAACACCGGGTCGCACGCCTGGCGCGGTCACAGATTTGAGATCGAGCAACGGCTGCCCGCCATGCCGAGCAACAAGCATTTCCAACATCAGAAAAGCCAACAGCCCGATTAAACCGAAACCAAAGCTTGCGAATGCCCAGATCGGCCATCCAAACTCGCGACCAATGGTCATTGGAAGCAACAGCAGAAACATAGAGGCTGTTAACGCGAAAATGCCTGCAGCATCTATCTTTCGGCGCGATGGACCTCGCACTTCCGGCAGAAAAGTGCTCGCCTTGTGAAACAACACCAGACCAATCGGCGCATTGATCAGGAAAGCGGGGCGCCAGCTAAAGCCGAGTATATCAATCGTAACGACTAGCCCCCCTAGCAGCTGGCCAAGCGTCACGCCGACTGCCATGATCATGGAATAATATCCCAAGACACGAGCACGTTCCTGCCCCTCAAAAGTGTACTGAATGAGCGAAAGCACCTGCGGCACGAAGAGTGCCGCCCCGATGCCTTGCGCAATGCGCGACGCGATAAGGAGTGCGGTGTTTGGTGCCAAACCGCAGCCAAGAGAGGCCAGGGTAAAAACTGCAATGCCCATGCGAAATAGGCGGCGGTAACCGTAATCATTACCGAGGCGGGCTGCGGTGATCAGCAAGACAGCATAGGCCAGCACGTAACCAGCGATCACCAGCTGCAGTGACCCACCCGAGGTTCCGAGGTCGGCTCGAATAGCAGGCGCCGCGACGTTGGTGATGGAAGTATCCATTGTCGCCATTGCCTGAGCCGTCAGCAGAATGGCTAGCATGGGGCGATATTGCGCGTGCGGGGGGACTGGCAAGGGTCGTTCCCCTCAATGCGCCGGCTTGGCCTGACGTGCCGCTCCGAGCATCACGCCGGCCACCGCGCCATAGGCTGCCGTCCACGCATCCTTCACGGCAGGCGTCCAGACGTCTTTGAGTCCTTGCTCAAGCGTCCACAGCAGCGCCGCGCCGACTGAGTCATAGTGCTTGTCGGTAACGCCATAGCGGACATGGTTTCTGCCGAGATTCTCAAGCACCGGGACGAGTGGCGCAAGATTGTCGAGCCCGTTGATCACGGTTGCGAGGGCCTGAACCAGTTTGCGGCGCTGTTCCGCCATATCGACGGTCCTGAAAAGCGCGCGGGTCGAGGCGTCGATTTCGAACAGGCGATTGTAGAACATCGTTGCCGCGGTATCGGCAATCGGAACCACCTTGCTCCAGGTGTCTTTGACCAACGTCTTCTGTTCCGGCGTCATCTTTCTCTCTAGTCCTTTCATTGCAGGGGACAAGTTTTCAATCACGGCATCCAGCGGGTGGCACAGGACACCGAACGGGTATCGCGCAGTATTGTCGGGGTGAACGCAGCAGTCGGCGCGACCGGTGCGGCGGCGGGGCATGTCCTTTCGGTCGCAGGTGAACTCAGTCACCGGTCCGGGATTTTGAGGGCGGATGTCGACGGCTTCCTCTCGGGCGTCCGCGCTGCTTAGGAAGCGTCTGCACATGCAGCGGCGTGGTCGTACGGCCGAACGGCGAAAGGGCGGCCTGCTCGCTTTCGGAGGTTGGATAGGCTTGGTTCGTTACCTGGCCGATGTCTGCTTCGGATTGCCGCGCGGAGCGAGCGGCAAAGCCACTCAGGTGAGCCATTGCTTGGTCAGTCATCCGGGCGATGACCGCGGATGCCGGTTCGATTTGGTGCAGCAGGTCGACCGCCTCACCGACGATCACTGCCGCTGTATCGGTATCCCCATTCTTTTGAGCTCGAAAGTACAACTTGCGTTGATCGGATTGGTCGGTTCTCAGCAGTTCCTCTTTCGACACCCAAGTCCGATGGAATTCATTTTCGAGGCTTCGTAGCTTCCATTGCTGCGGCCAGTGATATCCACGGACCACGTCGAACACGGACCCGCGTACAGTATTATCTCCCAACCCTCTTACCGCCGCTTCCTTCGCATTGCTGTGGGCGAGCAATTCATGCGTCGCGTAGAAGGCCGTACCACAAAGAACACCAGCTGCACCGAGGATCAGCGAGGCTAGCAGGCCTCGCCCGTCGGCAACCCCTCCAGCAGCCACGACAGGGATATCTCCGACAGCATCGACGACTGCAGGAACTAGCGCCATGGAGGCCCGCATGCCTCCATGGCCGCCAGCCTCGGTCCCTTGCGCAACAATGATCTGCGCACCTTCCGCAACCGCCATCTTGGCCGCCGCAACGGTTTGGACTTGCGCGATTAAAGGCACGCCAGCCCGAGCGACGATGGGTCCAAATTGGTCAATGTCCCCGAAGGATAGGAAGACTGCACGGGGCCTTCGCTCGATGGCCAATGACAAGAGATCAGGATCGCGGGCCAGGGCCCAGGTTATGAAGCCTACGCCTACGTCTGCGTCCGCTGCGATGTCGAGTTCGCGTGCGAGCCATCGACGATCGCCATAACCCCCACCAATCAGCCCGAGGCCCCCGGCTCGACTGACCGCAGCTGCCAGAGCACCACCCGCAATGCCAGCCATTGGCGCCGACATGATCGGCGCCGCTAGACCCAACATCTCGGTCAGCTTTGTTTTAAGCGCGCTCGGCATTCAAGTGCCCTTCCGATGCTTCTTCCGATATTGTTCAACGGGCAGACCACCGACTCCCCAATCCTCCATTTCGACTTCATTGATGACTACAAATGTGGTGGCGGGCTCTTTGCCCAGGATTTCAACCAGAACAGCGGTCGTGCGAGCGATGAGCTCGGATTTTTGCTCCCTGGTCGCACCCTCTCGGGTAATCTTGATGTTTACGTATGGCATTGTTGAAGGTCCTAGTTTGCGCGTTCGATAATCTGAAAGACTTTTGCGATAATCCGCCACAACCCGTCGGTCCGGATGAGTGTGAGAAAGTCGACAAAATCGCGCGAGCCGATCGAGCACCGAACGCGGGCGAGAGCAGTATTCTCGCCCGCAAGCTCAATGGCGTCGATCCAATCCCGGCGCGCCTCCCCGAGCGATGCGGGGGACTGTCGAGCTGCTACAACAGGCACGTACTCAGCCATGGTTCGATAGAGCAGCGGTGCTTCGTCGGCGGTGGCGTAGATCGCCTTTGGATGAAAGACCTTCTGCAGCTTTTCCGTGTCACAGTAGTAGAGCGCGTCGAAATAGTCGGCCAAGACCGACGGTATTTCGGCCAGGGCCGCGCTCACGCCGTGGCCTCCTCGATCAGACCTTCGCTTGCCATGGCTTTCCGGACGGCCGGTCGGCCCGCCACTCGGGCAACGAAACCTGCGACGTGCGGCCAGCGTTTGAGATCGACATTGATGAAGTTGCACCAGTTCAGCACCACGAACAGGTAGGCGTCCGCGACGCTGAACTTGTCGCCGAGACCAAATTTCCGGCCATCAGACAGCCAGCGATCGACATCGCCGATGCGCCGCTCGAGCGTGGCATGCGCGCTCTTTTGCTCCTCTTCATCCAGGTTTCGACCGCTGAAGAACGGAGAGAATGCCTTGTGCAGCTCCGATGAGGTGAAGTTGAGCCACTCCTGCAGCCTCGCGCGGTCGAGCGTTCCGGGAGTGGGCGCCAGGTTTGCTTTTGGGTTCGAATCGGCAAGGAACTGCAGGATCGCCGGATTCTCCGTCAGCACTTCGCCGGTCTCCAGCTCCAGGGCCGGCACATAGCCCTTCGGATTGATCTTCCGATAATCGCTTCCGGTTTCGGTGCGGCCGGTTTCCGTGTCGACCTTGACGGACTCATGGGCGACACCGAGTTCTGCCAGAACGATGCGGGACGAGAGGGAGCAGGCTCCGGGCTTGTAGTACAGTCGCATTTTCAAAAATTCCTCGTTGGCATGATGACGCGACGAACCTAGGGTCTCTGGTTTCTCTTGCCAACGTAGTAACTACGAGTTACTCGAGGAATGACGTTTCCCCGCGGTAACTGGAGTTCCGAAATGAGCCTTAAGGTCCGCAAGAACCGGAGCTTGCCCCCGCCCGCGCCCTGCGCGCTCACGGAGTGTATGATGATCATTGCCGGCGCCTGGGCACCGAACGTGATTTGGCATCTACGGGAGGGGCCACGCCGGTTCAGCGAACTGCGAATCGATATTCCGCCAGTTTCAGCGAAAGTACTGTCGCAACGACTGCGCGAACTGGAGACGCGGGGCGTGGTGCGACGGTCGATACAGCCGACCTCGCCGCCCTCGGTCGAATACAGTCTCACGCCGCTCGGCGTCGAGCTTATCCCGGCGCTCGATGCCATCGTGCAGGTTGGGCACAAGCTGAAGACGGGGCTTGAGGGGCAGAACCAGGACGGCATGCGGGTAGCGCCGAGCAAGGGCTCGGCGAACAATCGCGCAAGAGGCCTAGGAAGGCCACTGAATCAAGAACGCGCATCCTCGCGGGCTGCCCTCGGCCGTTGAGTCGTCAAGTCAGACGCGCGGAAGCTTGCCGAAAAGCGAGCAGAGACTTGCGCGGAGATCGATCGACTAGCGATCGCCGCGCCGCGGCTGACGAACCATTCATTCCAACCACCTAGAGAGCCTGGTCGGCCTGGTTCTCGAGCGCAGGCTTCAAGGCTGCAATGACGCGCCTGTACTCTACCTCTTTCGTGGATCATCGCTTTGATTGATATAGCTCAATCCCAGCGGACCTACTGCGCTCACCTGGGAAATGTATTCGCCTGACTTGGCCCAGTGGAAATGCGGCGTGTTTCCCGGCAACACGAAGACGCTGCCCGGAGAATATGCCTTGAGTTTCTCAGGCTCGAACTTGTCGCCGATACCGATGTAGAACACACCAGAAATGATGGTGTAGATCCTGTCCTCCGGATGCATGTGCGGCATTATCTTGGCGTCTGCGGGGACCTTGACGCGCACAACAAACGGCCCCGGCTTCTGCGGATCACCTACGAGAATCGCGAGTCGGACGGCCTCGGGGAACGCCGGGAAGGACCGCCATTGCACGTTCTCAGTCAGCACTTCGCCGACTGTGTTGGTGGGTATGCCCTGCGCTACCGCTGGATTGATTGCCACGAGGCTCAATCCCAAGAGAAGCAGAGCAGGCTTCCGATCCATGGTTTGTTTCCTTTCGCGTCCGAATTTCTTCTCGTCGCTACGCGTTTGTTAGCTTCGGCTGGACACGCGTTCAATCGAGACAGTCTGCCGTGACGAGGATTTAAGTTACTGCTAAGTAACCCGCTCGCGCGTTGTCGCCAATGCTTCAGGCTTGCGCCGGCAAAATTGGCGCGTTCACGATCTGCGTCGCACGGTTGCAGCAGCCGACCGGGATAATCGTCACCGGTCGGCTGTGTTCGAAATGTTCGCTTCAGACCGCTCCTTTGCCAGACATCGATGCTGTCACCAGCTCTTCTGCGTGCACCTCACGAGAGCGTGGCAGGCAGAGCACGTTGACGGCGGCCGTCAATATCACGACCGCTATCGGATAGATCAGACCGGCGTAGATGTTGCCCGTGTAGTTGACGAGCGAGAGGCTAATCAATGGGACGAAGCCACCAAATATGCCCGTCCCGATGTGATAGGGAAGAGATAGGGAAGTATACCGCAACCGCGCGGGGAAAAGCTCGACGAGGAAAGCGGCGTTCGGCCCATAGACCAGTGCGACGAAGATGAGTTGGGCCAAGATAAGGGCTGTAATAGCAACATAGTTTTGGACCGCTGTCGCCGCCGCCATTCCCATATAGATCGGAACATAGAGAGCAGCAGCGAGCAGAAGCCCCGTGACGATCAGCGGCCGGCGCCCGATGCGATCAGAAAGAGCTCCGCTCACCACGATCAATGGCGTTCCGATGGCCAGAGCCACGGCGACGCAAACGTTGGCGGCCAGAAAGTCCACCTTCAGAACGCTCTGCAAAAAGTACAGCGCGTAGAATTGCCCCGTGTACCATACGCAACCAAGTCCGGCCGTGGCACCGAACAGGGCATACAGGGCATATCGCAGTGCCTGCCCGCTGCCGAAGCTTTCGCGCACCGGCGCACGTGAGACTTTTCCGGCTTGACGCATCTGCTCGAAAACCGGGGACTCGCTGAGCTTCAAACGCAAATAGATCGAAAGAACGACGAGAACGGCCGACAACAGGAATGGAATGCGCCATCCCCACGCGCGAAATGTCTCCTCACCGAGGGAGAGGCGACATGCAAGCACAACGAGGATCGCGACGAAGAAACCGACCGTGGCGGTGGTCTGGATGAAGCTCGTGAAGAAGCCTCGCCGGTTCGCCGGAGCGTGTTCGGCCACGTAAACGGCAGCGCCGCCGTACTCTCCGCCGATCGCCAAACCCTGGACCAGGCGCAGCAGCACGAGCGCGACGGGAGCTGCGAAGCCGATGCTCGAGTATGTCGGCAGGAATCCGACCAAGGTAGTCGAAATGCCCATCAGGATGAGGGTGAGCAGGAACGTGTGTTTGCGCCCGAGCCGGTCGCCGAGGCTGCCAAAGACGATGGCGCCGAAGGGACGAATGACAAATCCCGTGGCAAAGGTTGCAACGCTGATCAGGACCGCTGCGGTGGGATCATTGGCAGGATAGAAAAGCGTCGAAAAGAATACGGCGAGGCTGCCGTATAGGTAGAAGTCGTACCACTCGATGATGGTGCCTGCACTCGATGCCAGCACAACGGTCCATATTCCCGGTGCATGGACATTCGATTTCGTCTCGTTCATCAGCATCTCTCTTTCGCTCGTCGCTTCGCGTTTGTTAGCTTCGGCTGGACACGCGTTCAATCGAGACAGTCTGCCGTGACGAGGATTCAAGTTACTGCTAAGTAACCCGCTCGTGCGTCGCCAATGCTTCAAGCTTGCGCCGGCAAACCAATTCGCGCTCGTGCGGTGCACGGTCTCCGGCATCGCGGAGCGATGAACCGGAATCTGCAAGTCTGTCCATGTTGGGCAATGGTGAAATTTGAATCTCACCGATAAGCTTGTCAGGCAAGCTTCAGCCGGTCGAACATGCAAAAACACGAGAGGATGGCTGCGTGGGGCCAGCTCGCGTTGTTGTCCCTGCTTTTTGCAGGCGTGTTCTTGTTGGTGAGGGTGATCGTCCAGGAGATCGCTCCCCTGACGCTGGTCTCATCAAGATTTATGATCGCCGCCCTGGCGCTGTGGCTTTTCATCCGGGCGGCGCGGATATCAGTTCCGACCTCCTGGTCCCATTGGGTTGCCTATGCAGGAATGGGCCTGCTCAACAACCTGCTACCGTCCGTCCTTTTGGCCTGCCGTGACCGCGGGGCTCGCCGCCATCCTCATCGCGACCACCCCGATTTTCTATTGTGATTGCCCAGTATCTGACCCAGGACGAAAAGATAACGACCAACAAATTAGCAGGCGTTGCGCTGGGAATCGCCGGCACCAGGAGGACTAAGAGAAAGATCTTCAAAATGTCTCCTGTTGGCCCAGAGCGGACTTGTAGAGGAGGGCGGAGCATGTCCGCTCCGCCCCTAAGATCAGACATCCACCTGTTCTGCTATTGCGATGGCATCATCAACCTCGATGCCGAGGTATCGAACGGTACTCTCGATCTTCGTGTGCCCCAGCAGGAGTTGGACTGCCCGCAGGTTACCAGTTCGCCGATAGATCAAAGTTGCCTTTGTGCGACGCAGCGAATGGGTGCCAAACAGGTGAGGATCCAAGCCGACGCAAGCGATCCAACCGTCCACAAGCCGCGCGTACTGTCTGGTGCTCAAATGGCCCGTCGGACCGTATCGGCCACTGAAGAGGTAATCTCCCGGCGTCTTCGCCGCTGCCCTCAAATACTCGTCAATCGCCTGTCGAGTGGCTTCCGACAGCTCGAACTTCACTGATCGGCCGGTCTTCTTCTGTCGGACAGTCGCACGGTCGAGAGCGTATCCACCCGGCGCAACATCATCTACCTTGATCGCTACGACGTCGCAGCCTCGAAGCTTACTATCGAGAGCCAGATTGAACATCGCAAGGTCGCGGGCGCGCCCTTCAACTTGGAGCTTGGTTCGTATCGACCAGACATGCTTAGGCCGAAGGGGTGGCTTCGCTCCGACTATCTTGCCTTTATTCCAAGGGACATGCCGGCAGGCGGGGGTTGGATCGAAAATATTGGTCATGATGACCTCCTCAGCTAGTGAGGCAGGCCATTCTCGACGTCATAAGCTCCTGAGGCACGTCCGCTTTCGGACAACTAGAGACGTAGTTTGGTCAACCTCGACCAAACCGATGGCCGCTCATGACCCAACAGCGACATCGGTCAATCCGCCCGCCGCCCGCTACCTGAACTCGCCTACATCCCTCTGTTAATGTGCCGGCTTTTAGCCGGCGGGATGTCGCGCGATTGCCGCAAATGCGGGGTTACTTTCCCGCAAGTGGTGGAGCCTTGGAGATTGAGGCGGCGCGATTTCATTACGTTTGTTCGAGATGCGGTTGATCATTTGGCCACTCGAACTCCATGCGTACCACCCCCGTATTCGGCGGACTCTTGTATGGGGTGATTTTCATGGATGAGACGCTGGCTGCGACCGTCCCGGCCGATGTTCTTGACTACGGCCGACCCTACACCGACGCTGGTTCGACACGGCAGTGGGCTCGTTCGATAGGGCTGGCCGCTGCGGTGTGCATCGCTTACTTTCTGGCGGCACGGCTAAGTCTTCTTCTTCTCACCAAACCCGACGGCGTGGCCGTGTTCTGGCCGGCTTCCGGCGTTGCTGCCGGTGTCCTCATTGCGCTTGGACCGCGTGCGCGCTGGCCGGTCGCCGCTGGTGCAATGGCCGCGACCATTGTTGCCAACTTGATGGGTGATCGGACCCTTTTCGGCGCGTTGGTCTTCGGCCTGTGCAACGCGGGCGAAGCATTGCTGACAGCGTGGCTGATCGAGCGCTACTTCGGATTGGGTTTCGATCTCAGCAAGCTGAGCCACGTGCTGGGAATCCTGGTTTGCGCCATCGTTGCGACTGCGGTCTCGGGAATTGGCGGGACTGCCGGGTTCGTATACTTTCACAGCACGAACGCGCCGATCCTGACTATCTGGCAGCACTGGGTCGCTTCCGATGCCCTCGGAATCATCACGGTCGCACCGCTCATCATTGAGCTCGCTTCGGCCGTACGGCAGCCGCCATCGCAGCGCGGATTTCTGGAAGGCGTCGCCGCACTCGTGGCGCTAGTCATCCTGAATGGGTTCGTCATTCTTCTGCCGCAGGGATTTTGGGGGACTGTCGTCCCGGTTGCACTGCTGTTTCCGGTGCTGTTATGGCTGGCGGCCCGCTGCCACCCGGTCTTTGCAGCGACGGGTGCCTTCATCAGTGGACTCACAATTGTTCTGGCGACGACATTCAGCATCGGGTTTTTCGGCGACGTCAGCCTGCCGATCTCCGAGCGCATTCTGGGCGCACAGGCGAGCATCCTGGCCGTGTCGTTTTGCGTATTCGTACTTGTCGCGCTGGTTGCCGAACGACGTCTGCACGAGACCGCGCTCGTGACGAGCGGCACGCGGCTGCAGGAGGCGCTCACGGAATTGCGGCTGCTCTACGAAAACGCTCCGATCGGGCTCGCGTTTCTCACTCCCGATTGCCGCTATCGGCAAATCAATCGCCACCTGACGGAGATCTGCGGCATTTCAATCGCCGATCATATCGGCAAGTCAGTGCGAAATACCGTCCCGCAAGTTGCGGAACAGGTCGAGGCGATCGTCCAGGCGATTCTGAACACCGGGGAGCCGATCACGGGCATAGAGGTCAATGGCCAACGCCCGGACGGGAGCAACGCGGAGCGCGTGTGGATTACCTACTGGCATCCGCTGAAGGCTGAAGACGGCGCTATTCTCGGCATCAATGTCGCAGCTGAGGAAATTACCGAGCAAAAGCGCGCCGAAGCGGCTCTGCAACTTGCGAACGAATCCCTGGAGGCTCGTACGCTCGAACTTACCAATTCTTTGGAGGAATTGCGGGCTGCGCAGGATCGTCTTGTCCAGACCCAGAAGCTTGCGTCGCTCGGCCAACTGACCGCCGGCATCGCACACGAGATCAAAAACCCACTCAATTTTGTCAACAATTTCTCTGGGGTTTCTGCCGAACTGATCGACGAACTGCAGGAGGTCCTAGGCGGGATGACCGGCGATGATGATACACGCCGTGAAATCGCCGAGCTGACAAACACTCTGCGCAGCAATCTTGAAAAGGTCATACAACACGGCAAGCGCGCAGATGCCATCGTCAAGAACATGCTGCTGCACTCGCACGAAGGATCAGGCGAACATCGATTGGCTAATGCTAACGACCTCGTCGAGGAGAGCCTCAATCTGGCCTACCACGGAGCGCGCGCCGAGAATCAGAGCTTCAGGATCAAATTGGAAAGGTCCTTTGATCCGACCGCCGGTGAGGTCGACGTGTTCCCACAGGAGACCACCCGAGCACTTTTAAATCTCATCTCGAACGGCTTCTATGCCGCAACCAAGCGCAAGGAGCAGGACAGTGGAGATGGCTATGAGCCTACCCTTGCAGCATCGACGAAGAACCTCGGTGACCGCGTTGAGGTCAAGATTCGTGACAACGGCACGGGCATTCCTCCCGACGTCCGGGAAAAGATATTTAATCCGTTCTTCACGACCAAGCCTGCCGGTGAGGGAACAGGGCTTGGACTCTCGATCTGCCATGACATCATCGTCAAGCAACACGGCGGCTCAGTCGACGTCGAAACCAAACACGGCGAGTTCACCGAGTTCCGCATCATCCTGCCGCGGGCAGCGGCGTTCACACTGAACAGTCGGAACGGGCGCAACTCTCAGGTCTGAAGGCGCCAACGTCGCCTTTTGGCCCATCGCTGACATACATGGCGAACGCCGGCATGTCCGTTTTCTGAGGGAGGGCGGACCAATGTCCCGTGGGTCGGCGAGGTCGCCTTGTGACCCAAGCCAGACATTGGTCGAGCCAATGCGATGTCGGTTCGGCACTATCCAAGTAGTCGGTTTCGTCGCTATAACGTGTCTACTAATCTTGGGGTCGATAATGAGGCGGCGCGAGTTCATAGCGCTTATCGGCGGCGCTGCGGCGTTGTGCCCGCATGCTGCACCGGCACAACTATCCGGGCGGCAGTATCGCATTGCAATCTTCGCGACAGAACAAACGCAGTTCTTCCTTGAAGAGCTCGGCCGAGCTGGATTTGTGATAGGCCGAAATCTCGAATTCGATAGCCGCGCCATAGGCGCACCTCCTGCTGATTACGAGAAGCTCGCGGTAGAGGTGGTCAAAGCGCGGCCGGACGTGCTCGTGGCATTCGGACCCGACGCAATACGGGCCGCGCAGAAATCAACTCAGCAAATCCCTATTGAAGCGCTTGCAGATGACTTGCTAGGCAGCAAACTCGTCGCGTCCATGCCTCGTCCTGACGGAAACACGACCGGTGTTGCCATCTTTGCATTCCAACTCGATGTGAAGCGATTGGAGCTATTGCATGAGGCGCTCCCCAAAGCCCAACGGATTGCCGTATTTGCGGACCATGAGCCAATACGAAACATCGACGTTCTCCAGAGTGCCGCCCACGTACTCGGCGTCGAGATCGTACCGTTTAACGCGCGGTCTGAGGACGAAGTCATTCGGTCGATTGATATGATGGAGACGAAGAGGGTCGAGGCGGTTAATGTGTTGGCGTCACCCATTCTTTGGAGTTTCCGTCAGTTAATCCGTGACCGGCTCGATAAGCATCGCATTCCGACCATTTGGCAGTGGCCGGAAGGGGCTGAAACAGGCGGTTTAATTGCTTATGGTCCGCGCCTCCCGGATGTTTTTCGTCAATGCGCTCGTCAAGTCGTGAAGCTTCTGCTTGGCGCCAAAGTGGCGGACATACGCGTGGAACAGCCGACTGAATTCGTTCTCGCTATCAACCTTAAGACCGCCAAAGCACTTGGTGTGATTATTCCGCCAACGCTGCTGAGCCGTGCGGATCAGGTGATCGACTGAGGTCCGGTGTTGGCCCCTTGCTGACATCCACAACGGGCGTAGGCTGGTCTGGTCTCTGAGGTAGAGCGGACATGCGTTAGACAAGTCCAAGACGGCCGCTGTTGATCCAAAACGGACTTCGGTCTCCTCAACGGCACTTGGGGCTACGCGACGATCATGTCTGCGGGGCAACGGCCTTACGCCCAACCCAGCGTCCGGGCGATAATGGCGTCTGCAACGTCGGGGCTGTCGCATGCGGAGCCACGCCAGGCCACATGCTGGTCCGGTCGCACCAGCAGAAGCTGGCGGCCATAGACCCTGACGAGATCAGGTGCGTCGCCTTGAAACACGTGCAGCGGCATTCGTCGCTTTGCGGCAGCAGCCATGAGTGCCTTGCTGGGCTGCACTCCGAAGCAGGCCAACGTGAACCATGATCCAAGGAGATCAAAGATCGGCACGCCGTCGCTCATAACGTTCGGCATCCGCACGCCGGGTACGGTTGTCGGCACATAGTGCAGCGGGTCACTCGGGATTTCCGTATCCGGCTCCGTGCAGACGATCGGTGAATCGGCGTAGGCGTAGCCGAGTTCAATGCCATAGCTCTCGTTCTCGGCATTACCGATGCCGGCAATGCGCCGTCCTGCCTCAGCGCGCGCGACGTCTCCCTGCGTCCCGGAGGCAGTCAGGCCAGGAATATACAGCGCAGCGATCTCGGCACGCACCTGGGCATGCCTGCCAGAAGCCATACGGTTGCGCAGACCGACCGGACGGCGCTCTGCATCATAAGATGCCAACAGACCCGGCCCGCCAAAGCCGTGCAGCACTGCCGCGAGCTTCCAGCCGACGTCACACGCGTCACCAATCCCGGTGTTCATGCCATAACCACCGGTAGGGATATATTGGTGAGCAGCGTCACCAGCCAAGAAGACGCGATCTATCCCGTACGACGCTGCCACAAGCAGGTGTGGGGTCCACGCATTGGCGACCAGGATCTCATAGTCAAAATCGCAACCTGCAAATCCGCGCAGCAACTCGTGCGTATCGACGGCCTCGGGCGCTATGCCCTTTGGCCAGCGGGTATGTAGTGTCCATATGTCGCTATCGTTCTGCGCGATCAGCGTGCCTGCCGCCGATTGATAGTGCCAAGCCACTCCAAAGCGCTGCAACACGCTAGTAGCCCTGGAACGGAAGTGGGTCATGAAGCGATCCATCACGCGGGACTGACCGTCAAGTCCAATACCGAGACAGCTGCGCACGCGACTGGTGCCGCCGTCACAGCCTACAAGAAAGGTGCAACCTACCTGCTCGGTTTGTCCTTCCACCGTGCGAAGAGTCGCAGTTACCCCGTTTTGGTCTTGTGATAAGTGTTCGAAGGAGATGCCCCAACGCGCCTCAACGCGCGGCTCGGTTTGGAGACTTCGCTGCAACACGGGTTCGATCTCCACCTGAGAGACCCGCATCGGTGGCTCTCCTGGCATACTGCCGTCATTCTTCTCGCGGATCAGCTGCCGCCACTGCGTCACACTCGGGTAGCGGAAGCGATACAATTCGTGTCCCGATAGAGACGTGATCCACGAGACGTCGAAATTGTGGCTCTCTGGCACCGCAACTGCACGAAGCTCGTCCGCCAGAGCCAGTCGGCGAAACAGCTCCATGCTGCGGACGTTGGTGATGTCCATTTTGGGGTGGCGAGTGGTGGTGGGATTCCGCTCCACCAACATGCAGTTGACGTCGCGGCGAGCTAAGTCGCGGGCAAGTGTCATGCCGACTGGACCGCCGCCCACGATGAGAACTGGGACCCGCTTCATGTCCGCAATATCGACCACCAATTTTCCATTGTAAATTGTCAGTCGACTTCCGTTCCTGGCCCAAGGCGGACCGACGCGTACACCTGAAAGTCCGCTCCTGACCTGAGACAGACATTCCGGGACGGCCTGATGATGTCCGTTCGTCGGGACAGAGCCGACTTGTCTAGTCGCGCGCCGATGTCGGCTTTTGACCCAAACCAGACATATAGCTTCACTGGCCTTCCACCGCGATCATGATGCTGCGCGCCGCCGCATGCCGTTTGGCGACCAGCGGCTGGTAGCCGGGATCACTGTACCAATCCTTGATCGCCTGCTTGCTCGGAAATTCGACAACGACAACGCGACTCGGTCGTTGGCCTTCGAGCATTTCATGCGTGCCGGCTTTGGTGAGATAACGTCCGCCGTGCCTTTCGATAAACGGCATTGTCTGCTTGAGGTAGTCGGCGAAAGCCGCCTCGTCGTCGATCTCGTGCTGGCCGATGTAAAAGGCGGTCATTTATGGCTCTCCTGATGTAAGGTACTGCATTCGCGGTATCTGAATCAGCGTTGATCGCGCGTAACCCGGAATGCTTCGAGCAAAGAGGGAGGATAGTCCATGGTCAATTCCGATCTCACCGGCTCGGCAAGCTACGATCCGAAAGACTTGGTGGGTACCTGGACGGTCGTTTCGGTCGTAGCCGAGCGGGACGGCAGAAAGTTTGACACTTACGGCCCAAACGTAAAAGGCATGCTGGTGTTCGATGCGAACGGGCGATATTCGCTAATTTTCATTGCGAGTGGCCTCCCAAGTTTCGGATCGGATAATCGTTCCGGCGTCGCCGCAGATGAGGCCATGACAGTTGTTGCTGGCAGCATGGCTCATTTCGGCACTTACGTAGTCGACGAGGCGGACAAGAGCTTAACCCTTCAGGTCGAGCGCGCGGCTTTTCCAAACTGGGACGGCAAGAGCAAGAAGCGCTCGTATGTTATCAGGGGTAATGAGTTGTGGTTTGTAGAAAAGCACTCTTCGGCCGGCGGGCCGGCAACGACGATCTTCGAGCGCGCAAGGTAAGTCACCAATCGCGTGCATTAGATCGATCTCACAGACCACTCCACAGAAGTGTTTTTTGCCATATTGGCACGCTTGACCAAATGAAGCAGCGCGAGGTCTGCTTGTGGCCCCCAGCGGACTTCGATCGTGAGCGCCGCGAGGTCCGCTTTTGGGGGTAAAGCGGACTAGCCTTGATTGCCGGGAAAGTCGCCTTGTGACCCTCAACGGACATGGCGAGCGTAGCCGCCTTCATTCAATGATCCTGTCGGCCCGCGTGAGCACCGCCTCGGGAATCTTGATCCCCAGTTGCCTTGCCGTCTTCAGGTTGATCACCAGCGAAAGCTTGTCTGCTCCTTCCACAGCGAAGTCCGCAGGGTCCGCGCCTTGAAGGATACGTTGAACATATTTGGCGCTGAGGCGGCCGACTTCCGTGTAGTCGGCGCTATAGGTTGCAAGACCGCCCTTGGCGACGGCACCTGGATCATACAGCATCGTGGGCAACTTCAGCGCGTTGGCCATTTCAATGACCGATTGGATACGGCTGTCGACCATTGCATCTGAAACGGCGAGCACGGCATCCGCCTCTTCGCCCTTGAAGGCTTCCAGCACTTTCTCGAGTTGAGAGACTGAGTCAACGTGACGCTCCACAAGCTCCAGATCGAGCGTTCGGGCCGCTTCCTGAGCCTCGTGCACCGATTCGCGCGCAGACGGATTTTTGGGATCGTAGAACGCCACCACCCGACGCACTTTCGGAGCGATTTCAAGCAGCATTTCCAGGCGCTTTCCCGTGAGATCGGTCGCACGGAACTGAACTCCGGTGAGCCTTCCGCCGGGCTTTGGAATCGACTTGACCAGATCGACGACGACGGGATTAGTTCCCGTCACGAAGACAATCGGAGTCTTGTTCGTTCCGCGCTTGGCTGCCACGCTGACCGACGTGGACAGCGCATAGATCAGGGCAACCTGCTGCTGCTCCAGTGATCTGGCTTCCTGCTCGACCAATCCGAGGTCGCCATGCATGTCGCGGATGTCGAGAGCATATTGTCGGCCTTCCTCGAAGCCGATTCCTTTCAGACCGTCCCGCAACCCCTCGACCACCTCGTACCAAGAACCGCCCTGCAGAATGACGCCAATCCTGCGCACGCTTGCCCCTTGCGGGCTGGCGGCATGCACGGAAAGCAAAAGGGCGGCGGCGAACGCCGCAAGAAATCGTCGCATCCTCACATCATCCTCCCGGTCCGTGGACCGTGACCCGGTATGAGCGGGAGACCCGAATTTCTCAAAGATATCAGGTTTCGTTTCTATCGGCGACGGGACCTTGAGCCGATTTGCCCGGATACACTTGTGCGCCAACGTCCGGAGTTGGCCCATTTCGGACTTGAGTGGCAGGGCCAACGACGTCCGCTAACAGGGGCGAAGCCGACATCGTCGACACGCGGGTTGAGGTCCGCTTAGCGGACGTCCAGCCTTCACGGGGCCCAAAGCGGACACCGCCCGAGTAGCAGACGCGCGCGTTCAGGGGCCGGCTTATCGGACCGAATACAGCCTCCAGCTACCGTCGATCCCCTTCAGAATATGCTCGCCGCGATCGCTAAAGATATCAGCGCCGCCGAGCATCATGTCGCGCACCGTAGAGGAAGTCCAAAGTTCTCCGGCGAACGCATGTTGCTCGACCCGGGCGGCAAGGTTCACCGCGATTCCGGAGATGTCGCCATCATCATGTACTTCGATTTGTCCAACGTGCAGACCGGCGCGGATCGTCACGCCCACCCCTCCAAGGGCATCGCACATTTCAATACCGCAAGCGACGCCCTGAAAAGGAGCGTCAAAGATTGCGAGCAGGCCATCGCCTGTGCTCTTGATCAACCGGCCGCCGTGTTGACCGATGAGTTCGCGCGTCACCCGATCATGACCTTCAAGCATTGCACGCCACTTTGCGTCGCCCAAAGCAGACGATTGACGGGTCGAGTTCAACAATATCGGTGAAAAGGATCGCTCCGAATTTACGACTGGAAGTTCGTTTCAGAGCTGCGCCTGTGTAGAACTCGATAGCTGCGTCGGTCGGATCGCGCCAATTCGGCATGATCCAGGCGAAGTGGTCGTCGCCCGCAATTTCACGGTAGACGGCGTTGGGGATGATCTGCGCCAAAAGCCGGCTGCCAGCGACCGGAAGAACCTGGTCTCCCTTGACATGCATAACCATGGTTCGACTTGAAAGCCGTTCTGGGGCATCTCCGGCGTCCAGAGTATGGATACTCTCCACCTGTCTGCGGAAATCCCTTGGACTGCATGTCATCCGTTGCAATCGCCCGGTCCAACGAACGAAGGATCCGTTTCCGCTTTGACTGGGCGACATCCAGTCCACCATACTTGCCGGTTGTTCAGACCAGGTTTCGACCAGATTGAGGAAACGCTCGTAAATCTCCTTGGTCGTTTTCAAGGGGGGATCGCCGTCCTGCACGTAGTCGGGGATACGCTTCCGGTAACGCGGGGGTACGATGGAGTTGAGAAGCACCAGGCTCTCGACTCGCTCTGGAAAATCTGCCGCGAAAAGCTGCCCCATGGCGCCTCCCTCGGAGATACGTGCCCTTTCCCAACCCACCGCGCTCATGACAGCGCTGATGTCTTCAAGGCGTTGTGAAGGCGTTGGAAGATCGTCGAAGCGATCTGAAAGCCCGATACCCCGCTTGTCGAAATGGACACAGGTAAAATGCTTCCCAAGGTACTCAAGGGAGCGGCCAATTAACTCGTGCTCCCAAACGAGTTCCACGTTGCTGACGAGAGGTGGCACGATCATTAGGGCTGGACCTTCGCCCCACTTCTGGTAAGCGATCCGAAGTTCGCCGGACCTTGCATAATGCGTCTCAGGTGTTCGCATAACAATCACCTTTGGCTCACGCGAATACTTACGCTAATTGACAAACCTTTGGAACGGCATTCGGCGTTGAAGCTGCAAGGCATGATTTTGCTGTTGATGCTGTGGACGGCTCCTCCACCGGCGCGAGAGCGCCAAGGAGTGGGCCCGTTTGAGGCTCCCACGAGCAGCGAGGACCCGGGATGCAGGCGACGATCACCACGAATGCCGATACCGAACGCGTCCCCTTCTGGTCGGCCCTTATCAGGGACAGGCGAATGGCTCCGGCCCTAGGCCTGGGCTTCACATCCGGCATGCCGTTTCTGTTGACCTATTCCACGCAATCGGCGTGGCTGACCGATGCGGGGGTGCCGCTGGGGACGATCGGCCTGCTCAGCGAACTGAACTCTCGCCTACAAGTTCAAGTTCGTCTGGGCACCATTTCTTGATCAATACGATCCACCATTGACAGGACCTGCGCTCGGGCGGCGGCGCGGGTGGTTGCTCGTGGCCATTCTCGCCGTCATCGCCATGCTCGTCGGGATCGCCTTCGGCGATCCAGGCCATTGGATTTGGTGGACGGTCGGATTTTCGATCGCGCTCGGGGTTGCAGGCGCAACGCTCGATCTCGTTCTCGACGGCTGGCGTATTACGAGCGTGCGGCCGCCGGAAAAGCAGGCGGTACTGTCCTCGTGGACCGAGATCGGCTGGCGCGTGGGCAATCTTGCGGCCGGTGCCGGCGCGCTCTACCTCGCCGATCATTTCGGCTGGAAGGGCGCCTATCTCTGCATGGCGGCCCTGATGCTAGTAGGAATTGTGGCGACGCTGTTCGCGCCCGAACCGCAGTCCGTCATGGAGCCCCACAAGTCGCATGCCGGCTTCGTCGAGACGATTTGGGCGCCCATACAGGACCTCCTCACGCGGCTCGGCCCGATGGCGGTCGCGATCCTGCTGCTCGTCGCCGGCTTCCGTATGCCGGGCTATGTCTCGAACGCGATGGCGGTACCTCTCTTCAAGCACCAGGGCTTCACCAATACCGACATTGCCACCGTCACCAAGGTGTTCGGTTTCTGGATCGCGCTCGGCGGCACCTTCATGGCCGGCTGGCTGATCCCCCGCACCGGACTGATGTCGAGCCTCGTTCTCGGCACCGTCGCGGGCTCGGCCTCGCATCTTGCGCTCGCGTTCCTGGCGGCCCATGGCGGGGAGGGCGGTAAGGCGTTCTGGACCTTCGCGCTGGCGGTCGGCGTCGAGGGCTTCGCCTACGCCTTCGCCTCGATCGTGCTCATCACCTACATGTCCACACTCGCCTCCGTGGAGCATGCGGCGAGCCAGTTCGGCCTGCTGACCTCGCTCTGTGCCTTTCCCGGCAGCATTCTAGCCGGATTCTCAGGCTTCGCGATCGAGCATACCGGCTTCGTCTGGTTCTTCGTCTGGACCTCGCTCATCGGCATTCCGGTCGCGCTACTGGCTCTCTTCGTGTGGTACCGGGTCGGGATATCGGACGAAGCGCCGATCCAGGTCGGGGCAGGGCATTAGTAGGGTCTCGAGCGAATTGGATACGAGCCCCAATGCGATCGAGGCCCTAACTGCATGCGTCTTTGCAGTTGTCCGCTGCCGAACTTTGGCCGACCTCAGGCACTCGCCGTGATGTCCCTTCGTGGCGGCTGCGATGTCCGCTTTCAGGGGTAGAGCGGGCGAAGAATTCGGCACCGGCCTGATGTCTGCTAATGACCCCTACCGGACCTCGATTGATCTAGATCAACGGCCAGGATCCGTTTTCGATACCCCCATGTAGCGGCGAACAATGGCTGGGCGTCCAATTTCCTTCGCAGAGGGGCCGTAAGCTGGCGTTGTTCGTTGTATCGATGAGGTCCGTATGCCTCGAAGCGCTACGTTCACGTGCGATGACCCAATTCCGTGGCAGGAGGCGGTCCGTGCCGGAGACGTAGCTCTTTCGATAACTGCAAGGGGCAATTTCCGAGCCAGCTTGCTACGAATCGATCTTCACAATTTGTGGATGCAATCCGGGTGGGAAAATCTGCCTCGCGTGATCCAAGCCGCGGTGAGCCAGAAGCGCACGGGAATCCAATTCCTCGCTGACGCGAGACAGCCGGCGTTGCAACTCACAAGCCTAGATCTGCATAAAGGGGCGATCGTCGCTCTACCTCCAGGCTCACTCTATCACATTCGAAGTCAGAACCCTTGTCATTGGGCAGCAATGTCGCTGACTCCAGAGACTTTGTCCGTGGCGAGCCACGCGCTGCTGGGCCGCGATCTGACCGCACGATCGGACATCCATTTTGTACACCCCGATCCTGCGCACATCACGCGTTTGATGCTCCTGCATGCGGCCGCACGACAGCTTGCCATTGCGGCGCCTGACACGATCGCCCATCCGGAAGTCGCCAGCGCGCTGGAGCACCAGCTCGTCCATGCAATGGTGACCTGCTTAGTCGGTGATGCGCCAATCAACGCCGGATCGGGATGGCGTCAACACACCGCAATCGTCAATCGTTTCGAGGACGTGTTGGCGGCGAATTACGATCGACCCATCTATCTGGCTGAGATCTGCGCCGCCGCAGGCGCCTCCGAACGCATGCTCCGCAACAGCTGCGAGGAGCATCTGGGTATGGGGCCCATCCGGTACCTGTGGCTGCGCCGGATGCATCTCGCGCGGCGTGCTCTACTTCGCGCTGATCCGACGAAGGCGACGGTGACACAAATATCCATGGATCATGGCTTCTGGGAGCTGGGGCGCTTCTCTGTCGCCTACCAGGCACTGTTTGGAGAAACGCCTTCGGCATCTTTACGGAAACCCTCGGACCATCACCGGGTGATCCAGGCTGACCCGCTATCGGTCGGCCCGCCGGAATTTGCATAGCGCCGCCGGGTACCCGGGCGATACTCGCCTTCTCTGGCATAGCGATGACCGGGCGTCAGAGCGACGATCCTCATATTTTGGCGAGTCCACGCGCATGGCGACAAGCGGTACGGCCGTCGCTACCGATCCCGACGATTGCCGAGCCGCCATTAGCGATGCAAGCATCAATCTTGTTCTGACCGGGCCGGGCGATTTCAAGGCACGGCTGACTTGGTTGAAACTAGCTCATCTTCATGCATTTCGCGGTCGGGAGAGCGTTCCGCGCATCGCTTACCTGTCTTTCGCGCGCGCTCGTATCTTTGTTTCGTTCCCACTGACGTCTTCTTCAGCGATGGTGTGGAATGGAGTTGAGCTACGGCTCGGCGATATTGTTCTTCATTCGCGCGGCGAGCGTGGACATCAGCGGACAACGGGGACGAACCAATGGGCGCTCGTGTCGCTTCCTGCTGACCAATTCGTTGGTTACTGTAAGGCGCTGGTCGAACTGGATCTGCCGGACCTGCAGGTCGGCCGAATCTTGCGACTGCCGCCGAGCGAGGCAGTGGGACTGCGGCGCCTGCACTCCAAGACCTGCAACCTTGCTGAAACCAAGCTTGAAATCTTTGCGCACCGAGAAGCTGCCCGTGCGGTCGAGCAGGAATTCATTCACGCGCTCGTCAATTGCATAGCAGCTGGCTACGCTGATTGTCACGCTACCATACGACAAAGTCATGTGGACACGATGATACGACTTGAGGAAATCTTGCGCAGCAATCTCGCCGGACTGCCGACCTCATCGGAGCTTTGTGCCGCCGTTGGCGTATCGAAACGAACATTGAGGACGGGCTGCATGAAATTCCTTGGGGTAAGCCCCGGCCAGTATATTCAGCTGCGGCGGCTGAACTTAGTGCGAGCGGAACTCCGGCGTGCCGACCCCACAACAGTGACCGTCGCGCAGATCGCTCAGCGTCACAATTTTTCGGAGCTCGAAGGATTTGCCGTCGCTTACCTCGCGTTGTTCGGAGAATCACCTTCAGAAACGTTGAGAAGACGCCACGCGAATCTCGCTTGAGATTGCTGGCTTGCCCGGCGAAGGGGACCCGCTTTTCCAACAATGCACGGTTTCGACTGACGCACTAGACATTCGTATCCCGAAACGATCATTGCCCCTCGACGCCTTCGACCGAGCCTCCATCGGACCTCTGCGTGCAGATAATGAAAAACCAGCCGGGGAGCTGGATTTTGCATAGCGGACATTTCACCTCGGTCTCAGACTGCCGGCTTCGCGCCACGCCGAAGCAATGGATACGTCCACAAGCCACGTTTTTCTCTGCGTCATAGAAAGGGAGCGAATGATGAGCGAGAAGATAAATAGCGCCGCCCATGATATGAACCGTCGCAATGTTCTGCTCGCGACGACGGGCCTGGCCGCCGCGTCCGCATTGAGCGCCGCTACATCGGTTGAAAAGGCACTGGCGCAGGCGCAGCCGGCGCCCTCCGGCAAGCGGCCCAACATACTCGTCATCATGGGCGACGATGTCGGCTGGTTCAATATCGGCGCGTATCACCAAGGCATCATGTCCGGCAAGACACCGAACCTTGACCAGCTCGCCAGTCAAGGCATGCGCTTTACAGACTACTATGCGGAAGCGAGCTGCACAGCCGGTCGCGCCAATTTCATCACCGGCGAACTGCCAATCCGAACCGGTCTAACCACGGTGGGCCTAGCTGGAGCCGACGTGGGCATGCCAGATCAGGCGGTGACGCTTGCTACGGTCTTGAAGTCGCTCGGCTATGAGACCGGGCAGTTCGGCAAGAACCATCTAGGTGACTTAAACAAGTTCTTGCCGACGCTACACGGGTTCGACGAGTTTTTCGGCTATCTGTATCATTTGGATGCGATGTCGGACCCGTATTCGTACGACTACCCTCAAGATGCGATCGACAAGTTCGGGCCGCGCAACATCGTCCATTCCTGGGCGACCGATGAGGACGATCCCACCGTGATGCCGCGCTGGGGCAAAGTGGGCAAACAGCGCATAGTCGACGAAGGTCCGCTGGCACCATTCTCGAACATGGCAGGGCGCCAGACATTCCAGGCTGGCCGCCAGGCCAAATACAACATGGAGACGTTCGACGAGGTGCTTGTCGAGCAAAGCAAGGCGTTCATGGACAAGGCCAAGGCGGACGGCAAGCCGTTCTTCATCTGGCATAACCCAACGCGCATGCACGCCTACACATTCGTTTCGCCCAAGTATCAGGCGATGATGAACTCCCAGAACAATTTCGGTCTGGAAGAGGCCGGAATGGCCCAACTGGATGACAACGTCGGCGGGTTGATGAAGCACCTGCAGGACATTGGCGAGGCTGAGAACACCATCGTGATCTTTACCACCGACAACGGCGCGGAGGTCTTCACTTGGCCGGACGGCGGCATGACGCCATTCAGGGCTACCAAGGGTACCATTTTCGAGGGTGGCTTCCGGGTGCCGTGTATCGTCCGCTGGCCTGGCAAGATCAAGCCGGGCACGGTCGAGAACGGGATATTCTCCGGCCTCGACTGGCTGCCGACGCTCGCTGCGGCGGCAGGAAACCCCAACATCACCGAGCAGCTCCTGAAAGGCGTGACGCTAGGTGGCCGGACGTACAAGAACCATCTGGACGGGTACAATCAGTTGGACCTGCTGCTGGGCAAGGGACCGTCGGCGCGGCATGAAGTCTTCTACTTCGGGGGACCGCAGCTTGGCGCAATCCGGCTTGACGATTTCAAGTTCGTCTTCATCCAGCAGCCCAATGGTTGGCCGGGACAGAAGGACACGACGGACATGCCGACGCCAATCAATATCCGCCAAGACCCGTTCGAGCGTACACCGTCGATACAGCGTCAGTCCTTCAACGAGGGCGCCGCGGGTTACTTCAACGATTTCATGGGTCGCGAACTCTGGCGCTTTGTCTACGTGCAACAGCGGGTCGCTGATTTGGCAAAAAGCGCGATCGAGTATCCGCCGATGCAGGCACCTGCCTCGTTCAACCTCGAGGCCGTCAAGGCCAAGGTTGAAGAGGCGATCAAGAGCCACACGGGCAGATAGCCAGTCTATCGCATATGGCCGAAGAGTAGCCCTGGGATGAGCTTAGGGCTCTTTTTGCGCGAAAAGCTCGCGCCGTTCGAGGTTGCCGAAACCGCATAGCGCGAGCTGTAGAACAACGCGGGTTTGAGCATAGCCGCAAACGTGCGGCGATGTCCGAGTTTGGTCGATGCTGTCGAAAAATGCCGTGACGTAGCTGGTTTTGCTACCGGGAGGCGTTTTCGGCTTATTCCTGGCTGGATGGAGCTGATCGGGAAGCCCCACGACCAACCTGGCAAGCCTTTTACGCCATCGCCGCGGGTCCTCTTGTTGGCGGGCCGATCAGACGCAGCGCCATTGTCTTGAGGTTCTGCACAATGGCGGCGAGATGAAACTCGTCGCGGGCGCCGGTGAGACCGCGAAGACGCATACGCTCAAAGCCATGCTGGACCTTCAGGTGTGCAAAACGCATCTCTACCTTCTTGCGCGCATTGCTCGATCGCTCGAACTCCGGCGTGCCCTTTAGTGACCGCGCATGGTTGCGCGCATCTTCATTGATGTCGCGCGCGATCTTCTTAAACGGGGCGCGCGTGCATCGTTGCTTGAGCGTGCAGGTGCGGCAGTCTTGAGGCTGTGACAGGTAGTTCCTGACTCGGCCATCATGGACCGTTCCCGAGGTTCGCAAGAGCTTGCCATTGGGACAGACATAGACGTTCCGCTCCGCGTCGTAGGTGAATTCGCTCCGGGAGAACATGTTATCAGACGACGGATATCTTTCCCACACGGGGATATGCGGCGTGATGCTTTGGCCCAACAGCCATGCAAGCAGTTTGCCGGTGCCGTAGGCGGTATCGGCGGTGAGCCAATCAGGCTTGAGATCAAGCCGTCGTTCGGTGCGCTCGATCATCGTCCTGGTTGACGCCACCTCATCATAGGTGCGTGCCGGCGTCGCCTCGACATCGACAATGATCGCGTGCTCGACGTCGATGAGATAGTTGAGCCCGTACCCGAACTGCACGCGCTTGTTGGCCTTAGCCGTCCAAGCCGACGACGGATCGGAAGGCGAGATCACCTTCGGCGGCTTGCGATCAGACGTTGCGGTCGGGGTCCCATCAGAACCGCCATCGCGGCTATCTCCGCCTTGCTGGACCTGCGCCTCGACCTCAAGTCCAGCAAGGTACTCAGCCACTGCACGCTTCTGACGTTGCGCATCGGTCCAGTCCAGTTCGTCCGGCGCTTTGCCGTGATAGCGGCTGGCATTGGCCTCCATCACGCTCGCATCCACCGCGAACCCTTCGCCCTTGACGAGGCCCGCGGCCATGCACGTTGCAACTACGCGCTCGAAGACATGCCGCAGGACCTCGCTGTCACGGAAGCGGCCGAGCCGGTTCACCGAGAACGTCGAATGGTGCGGAACCTTGTCGTCGAGATCGAGCTTGCAGAACCAACGGTAGGCCAGGTGCAGCGCCACTTCCTGGCACAGCCGCCGCTCATGACGAATGCCATAGCAGTAACCGACCAGGAGCATTCGGATCATCAGCTCGGGATCAACCGAAGGCCGGCCGATATCGCTGTAAAACGCCTTGAGCTGATCGTGCAAATCGGCCAGAACGGCCGTCGCGAAGACATCAATGCGCCGCAACAGGTGCTCCGGCGGGATCATCTCATCGAGGTTAAACTCGTAAAAGAGCTGCCGTTGATCCCGGTCCTGCCGCCCCATCATCGCCGACTCTCCTGCCGCCGCTTAAGCAGGAATCACTGTTCGCTCGGCTTCTCAAGACCTTTTTCGACAGCATCGGCCCTTAGCGGACGTCCGGCCGCGCGGCCTCCATGTCCGCTTTTAGGGGCAGAGCGCACGTGGGTCGTGACTTATCCTCCGCCACCCCGGCCATGCGCATGCCCTGATATATGCACTCGCGCCTGGTGAGATTATCGGAAATCTAACCCCACCAAGGCTCACGCGTCGGCCGTCGTTGCAAGCACGCGCTGCACGAGCATGGGATCGCGATAGACGCTGCGCGGTCTCAATAGATTTTGGACTTCGGCGGTCAGCTTGTGGACGGCCGGGTCTTCGGCGGCAAGCCGGGTCAGGGCGATACCGAATTTGAGCGTGGCCTCAAAATCCGCCGGACGCTGCCCCCGCGTCTCGGGAGACGCGAAGTCGAGTATCGCCACCGACCACGGCGTCTCGAGCAACGTCTGCACTTCCGCGAAGAAGGTCGGTGCCAGCGAAGCGAATGGATCGCCGTCATTTCCCAATCTCTGGAGCAGCCTTCCGAGAGAGCACGCCTCTAGCGCGGCCACACTCATACCCTGGCCGTAGGCGGGATTGAACCGGCAGATCGCGTCGCCGATGGGCAGAAACCCGCGGGGAAAGACGTCAAGCCGCTCGAAGTGGCGCCGCGCGCTTTCGGGGAAACCGTAGCGCGCGACCCCGTCCACGGGCTTGGCGTGCCTGATAGCGTTGTAGATCGTCGGCGTCCGCAGCGACTTTGTATAATTCAGGAATCCCTCCGTGTCCCCGGGGGGTACGTCACCGTGGCGCCCGCCAATGGTGACCATCCAGCGATTGCCCTCGAGCGGTAACATCAAGCCGCCACGCCTGATCTTGGGTGCCTGGGCGAGGGTCCTGACGCCTTTCCAGTCGGTCGAAGCGTCGTTGGGGATGTCAAAAACACACGTGGCATAACCGAGATCGATGCCAATTGCGGTCTCTGCCGGCAGCGGTTGGCCGATCGATTTCAATAGAGCGAGAGTGAGAGCGCCGCGTCCGGAGGCATCGACGACGAGATCCGCCACAATCGTCTCGGTTACGCCGTCGCCGTTCTCGTAGCGCACGCCTGTGACGGCCTCGCCTTGCGGCGATGCCAACACTTCCTTGACCCGGCAGTGCTGGCGTAACGTGGTGTTCGTGCAACTTTCCACTCGCCGTCGCACGGTGTGCTCGATGGTTGGCCGTGACGCGGCGTAGCTGACCAAGCCGAGGTCACGTTGCGGGAAGGGATCGTAACCCGGCTGCTCCACGCGAACATCGAGACCAACCCTGACCGGCACGGCCCCTGTCCGCGCAAGATCCTGCGCGAACCCTGGGAACAGCTCGCTGAGGGCGCGGAGGCCGCTGGCCAATAGCGCGTGCACGTGTCGCGCCTGCGGGGTGCCGGCGCGATACGCGGCCTCAGAGGGCAGAGTGTCGCGCTCCAGAACAACTACCTGATCGAAGTGCTTGGCGAGCGCCCCCGCGGCCGCGAGCCCGCCCATGCCAGCGCCGATCACGACGGCCTGCCTGCCGATCAGAGTTGACGCCATTGCCACCTCCCAGCCAAAATACTCCGCGCCCGGATGGAGGGTCGCGGGCGTCAACTTACCATGCGCCGACCACAATCATCGCGATGAAGATCAGAACCCCGACACGGGTTATGCTGGCGGGGATGACATACCAATCGCGCGGATACATGCATCACCTCACGAGCGATCATATACCGTTCAGAATAGTCCAATCGGTTCGGCAGCGATTGTGAGCTGGCTAACAATTCGGCACTTTGCATTTGGGCGACCTTGCCAGCGGGAGCCTCAACACGTCGCCCTTACCTGACAATAGTCATAGCCATCCCGGCGTCCGCATTTCGGCTATGAGCGGACGATGGCCCGGCTAGGCTCGATCTCCGCTAATGACACTTATCGGAAGTCGGTTTGCCCAATTTGGCCGTCTACCGTTGGCAGATATCGTTGCCATTCGACGGACCGAATGCTTCGGGGATCGATATCCCGGTTCGCGGCAACGTAGTCGATCTCTTCACGCGTAATGCCGATGTCCATCAACTCGCCGTCCGTCAGCCGGCACAGCTGGGTCCGCACCCTCTCGCGTTTGCGCCATTCACAAAACGCATCCCAATATGCTTCTAGGGGGCTATAATACTGCCGCCTTGCGGTTGCCGTCCCGAACTCAGCGTTCCCGTGGATGGTGCTCATTGCGGTGTATCCAAGTTGGACTGTTTCACCATGCGACGTTTGCCAGCAGAGCTGTTGCCGCGCTTAACAGCTGGCTTACATTTTGCTTACCGGCGGCTTATTCTTTTCGGTTAGACCGCACCGTGGCGGCTTCAAACGGCAAGGGAAAGGGCCTTGCGCTATTTCTTCGAAGACTATGCGTTCGACACCGATAGGCGCGAGCTGCGGCGCGGATCTG
This sequence comes from uncultured Alphaproteobacteria bacterium, assembly GCA_963696255.1. GTDB lineage: Bacteria > Pseudomonadota > Alphaproteobacteria > Rhizobiales > Xanthobacteraceae > Bradyrhizobium. The sequence goes on along the minus strand of CAVOJN010000006.1, from coordinate 1,041,123 downwards.
ATCTGGTGCCTACGACGCCTCAGGTCTTCGATCTGCTCAGCTACTTGATCTGCAACAGAGAGCGCGTCGTCAGCAAGGATGACCTCGTAAACGCCATCTGGAAAGGGCGTGTCGTATCCGACGCGGCACTGACGACCCGTCTGAACGCTGCGCGAAGCCTCATCGGCGATACAGGCGAAGCGCAGCGCCTCGTCAAAACATTGCCACGTCGGGGTTTTCGTTTCATCGGCACCGTTCGGGAAGGGAACCACCCTTCGGGCACTGGAGCGATCTTAGATGGTCGGATGGAAGCGCTCCCGCTCCCCGACCGGCCCTCAATCGCCGTTCTACCCTTTGTCAACTTAAGCTCAGAGCCGGATCAGGAGTACTTCGCTGACGGGATCGTCGAGGAAATCATCGCCGCATTGTCCCGTTTCAAGGCATTGTTCGTCATCGCTCGCAATTCAAGCTTTACCTACAGGGATCGCGCGGCCAACCCAAAGCAGGTAGGACGCGAGCTCGGAGTTCGGTACGTATTGGAAGGCAGCATCCGCAAATCAACGAACCGGGTGCGCATCACCGGCCAGCTGATTGACACAACCACGGGCACACATATTTGGGCGGATCGTTTCGACGCCACCTTAGAGGATATCTTCGATCTTCAGGACCGATTGTCCAGCATGATCGTGGGTGCCATCTCGCCAAGGCTGGAGCAGGCTGAGATCGAGCGGGCACGGCGCAAACCGACCGAGAGCCTTCACGCGTACGATTACTACTTGCGTGGGATGGCGAGCTTTCATCACGGGAGCAGGAAATCTCTTGCGCAAGCGCTGGAGTTGTTCAAAAAAGCGATCGAACTTGACCCTTTCTTTGCATCAGCCTGTGCGATGGCCGCATGGTGCTACTGCATTCCTCAGCCATGGATGGCCGGCCCCGAGGAGGCGCACGAAGCCGAGCGTTTAGCGCGGCTTGCGGCGCGATTAGGCAGGGATGATGCGCTAGCACTTTGTGTCGCGGGGTTTGTACTTGCAGACATCGCCGGCGAGTTCGACACGGGCACTGCCTTGGTCAGTCGGGCTCTCGCGCTCAATCCCAACCTTGTGACCGCTTGGTTCCTCGGTGGTTGGGTGCAGGTCATAAAGGGCCAAACCGACGTGGCGGTCGAACACTTCGCTCACGCCGAGCGCCTCAGCCCATTTGATCCATTTATGTTTGGTGTGCGCGCCGGCGTTGCTCAAGCTCATTTCAATGCAGGCCGCTATGATCATGCATTGTCCGCTGCCGAACAATGTTTGCGCGATATGCCAAATTATACGCCGGCACTTCTCGTTGTCGCGGCAAGTAGCGCCCTTACTGGGGCCATGGATCGGGCGAGAAAGGCAATGGCGCTCATTCGTGAGCTCAGCCCGGGGCTATGCACTGCGCAAATCGAGAAACGAATGTCGCGCGGTCGCTCGGAGCACATTGCGAGACTGATAGATGGTCTTAGAGAGGCCGGACTTCCGGAGTGATCCGCACTCGCCTTCGCAGACGAGCGCGAGACACAATGTCTGCAATTGGCCGATAATGTTGCAAAAGTCGAAAATCAAACAACCCAAAAAAATTCGCGAAAGTCGATCTCGGGGCTTCTCTGCTGCAGCATCGCTTGTCTGCGTCACTAGGGAGGCCGGTGATCGATTTTGGATGAAACGATATGGCCCCTCACGTCGCCGCGCGCAAATCGCATCAGCGGCTCTAAGAATTTTCGTTCGTCACCCCAAAAAGACTTTTTCAACAATATCGGCCCGTAGCTGACATGGTCGCGGCGGCTGCAGATGTCCGGTTTCCAGGGCAAAGCGGACTTGCGGCGGACGGCCGACGATGTCTGCAAATGACCCGGAACGGACATGCGACCACAAAATAGCTGCCGGTAATTCTTGGCGTCCCATCACGTCGTCCGTACAAACCAAGCCTCAATCGGCTATGTTGTGAGCGGCACGGCGTGGTCCTGAGGCTTCCGGGAGACTACATGCGACGGCGCGATTTCGTAATGCTACTCGGCGGCGCGACCGTCGCGCGACCATTTCTCGCCGGTGCACAGCAACCCGACCGAATTCGGCGCATCGGCGTGCTTATGAATACTCGCGTGGATGAGCCGGAGGGTCAGGCACGCCTAACAGCGCTCATGCGTGGACTGCAGAAATTAGGTTGGACGGATGGCCGCAACGTGCAGGTTGAAATTCGGTGGGCCGCAGATGATGCCGATCTTTATCGCCGCTATGCAACAGAATTACTCGCGTCGGACGTTATTGTGGCCTCCGCCACCCCCAGCGTGGCGGCTTTGCAGCAAGTCACGCGCAGTGTCCCCATAGTGTTCGCCAACGTCATCGACCCGGTTGGTGCGGGTTTTGTCGACAGCCTAGCGCGGCCGGGTGGCAACACGACCGGCTTTACAGTGTTCGAGTACAGCATCAGCGTTAAATGGTTGGAACTTCTTAAAGAGATCGCGCCCAAGGTGACTCGAGTGGCTGTCATTCGCGATACAAGCGTTGGTGGGATCGGCCAGTTCGCCGTGATTCAGTCCACCGCGTCATCATTGGGTGTGGAGTTGACCCCAATAGCGGTGCGCGATGTCGGTGAGATCGAGCAGACCCTGACCGCATTCGCGCGCTCTATGAATAGTGGCCTGATCGTGACGGCTAGCTCTTTTGTTGTCCTTCATCGCGATCTGATCTTCGCTCTTACGGCTCGGTATCGTTTGCCTGCAGTCTATCCGTTCCGCTTCTACGCTGCGGCTGGTGGGCTTGCTTCCTACGGGCCTGACATAGTCGACAATTTCACTCGCGCCGTCGGCTGCGTTGATCGGATCCTCAAGGGCGAGAAACCGGCCGACCTACCGGTTCAGGCACCAACCAAGTACGAGCTAGTTATCAATCTTAAGACCGCCAAGGAACTCGGGCTTGTTATTCCGCAGGCTGCGCTTGCCCGCGCCGACGAATTGATTGAATGAAGCAAAGCCACTTCCGTTATTGGCCCAGAGCCGACCTCAGTCACGATTGCCGCTACGTCGGCTTTTAGGGGTGGAGCAGACCAAAATCGGACAGCGCTCGGATGCCGCTTTTGACCCAAGCGGACATGTGAGCTTTGGAAACGAGAACAAAACTCATTCGCGTATTCCTCCTGCGCCGATACGAGATTGGCGATCACCGTAGGCTCGGCGCGGTTGGGCTTCGATCACGTTGTGAGTGCCCGCGCGAAAAACGCCGGTCAACTCGAAGTCTGATCTGGCAAAGAGGTCGGAAAATTCCTCACGCGTTCGCTCTCGCCCGCCGGGCGAGACCAGCATGTTAAGATCGCCGAACTTCGCTGCCGGCATTTCATTCGGGGGCGCGATCAGCCGTTCGATGAGAAGCAACTTTGCAGTCTGGCGCATGGTGCGCCGGCACACTTTCATGATGGCGATGGCTTCGTCGTCTTCCCAATCGTGAATGACCACCCGCATCAGATAAGCGTCGGCGCCTTCGGGCACCGTTTCGAAGAACCGCCCACGATATCGCAGCGCTCGATGACGCCGCGCTCCGCCAAGACAGCCTTGGCTCCCGCCACAACATCCGGCTGGTCGAATAGCGTGCCGCACATATCAGGGTGAGCGCGCAGGATCGCGGCCAACATCAAGCCCCGCCCGCCGCCTACGTCCGCGACGTGGTGAAACGCAGAGAAATCATAAGCACGGATCACCGCTTCGGCGTTGCCGCCTGAAAGTTAAGTCATCGCTCGGTCGAACGCCGCACCGTGTTCGGGGTGTTCAGCGCGGAAACGCCAGACGTCCTTGCCGTTGAGATCTTGAAATGCGTTCTGGCCGGTCTTGACGCTGTGCAATAGGTGGCCCCAGGCCTGCCAAAAATAGGGACTTCCGACGACCTCCGCCCACGCCCCGAGCGGTGTCGCGGAGTCCGTGCGCAGACAATCACCCATTGGAGTGAGCGCAAACTTTCGGCCCCTCTCTTCCCGGAAAACACCCACGGCAGCTAGCGCGCGCAACAGGCGGTACAGCGAATCTGGATGGCTCTTTGTCAGCGCCGCGAGTTCGCCGGCTGTGCGAGCCTCGTCACCCATATGATCGGCGACGCGCAGGGTCGACGCGACATGGATTGCCTGCGTGATCTGAAAACCGTTGATCAGGCCCAGCAGATCGAGCCGAGGGTCGGATGTCACTTGGCGGCCTCCGCGGCTCAATCACTGGGTTATCTTATAATCGATTGCTTTCGCGAGATCGGCAAGGCGTCGGCGATATTGATCCAGTAAGGCGGTGAACTCGGCCGCTGTGCCGGGACGAGCGGCCTGTCCCACGGCGGCCAGCCTTTCACGAATGATAGGATCGCTTGCGACGGTGCGGACATCGGATGCAATGCGGTCACGCAACGCCTCGGGCATGCCGCGTTTGCCGTAAAATCCCACCACGCCATCCATTCGTAGCTCGGGGTATCCAGCTTCCATCGCAGTCGGCACATCGTGAGCCAGCGGTGCGCGAACGTCGCTCGCAATTGCAAGGAGCCGCGCCCTGCCTGCCTGCACCAGCGGCACAATCACACCCAGCGCGTGGACGCCTACATCTATGCGGCCTTCGCCAAGATCTTGGAGAGCAGGCGCAAGATCGCGATAGGGAACATAAGCCAGATTCAGCTTCGAATTTTTGAAATACCCTCCGACAACGAAGAGGGGAAGACCAGGCGAACTGGCCCAGTTTAGCTTGCCCGGTTGAGCGCGAGCCGCTTGAACCAGATCGTCGAGCGAGCGGATCGAATTTCTTTCGCTCGCCGCAATGGCAAGGACAATGTCCGAAGCCGGGGAGATCGGGACCAGATCACGAACCGGATCGTAGGGCAGCTTCTGCTGCGTAATCGAATGGACGGTAACCACGGCCGAGATGGCAAAAAGCAGGGTATGATCGTCGTCCGTGCCGAGAAAGGCAGAGACTCCGATCACCCCGTCGGCTCCCGGTCGGTTTTCGACGATGACCGGCTGTCCCCAGTGTTGGGAAAGTCGATCCGCAAAGAGCCGAGCGCTGAAATCTGCGCCGCCCCCCGCTGGCACAGGCGTGATCAGACGGACAGTCCGCTGCGGCCAGTCGGCGGCAACGATGGCAGAACTCCAGAGAAAGATGGCGCCCAGGAGAAGACCGGTGACGGCGACGGAGTGGCGGGATATACGCATGGCACTCTCCTTCGGCAACTCGAGTTCAACGCGATTTCGGTTTTCGGCGACCGGCTCCGGGGCGGACGTATTTCTCGTTCGCCATCACGACGCGTGACATCAAATCAATGAAGATCTCTCGATCTGCCGGTTTAAGGCAGGACAGCAGCTTGTCCTGCGTAGCAAGTGCACGCGGACGTAACCGTTTGCGGATCTTGTGCCCAACCGGCGTGCAGCGAAGCATCCATACCCGCCGGTCTGAATCATTGGGTCGCCGTTCAACGAGGCCCTTCGCTTCAAGCTGATCCACCAATCGACCGGTATTCGTCTTGTCGATGGCGACCACTTCGGCAAGGCGGCTCTGATCGATCTCGGGATGGTTTTCAATGATGGTCAGAACCGCCCATTCCGACACCGGCATATCCTCGTCTTCGAATTCTTCCGCAATAATGGCGGTGGAAATCATCATCAGCCGGCGGATCAAGTAGGCCGGCACGCGACGATAAGGCGGAGCCGCCGCCTCCGCCGGGACGATGCGGGACGGCGGGTTCGCTGATAAAGTGGCTTTATTGATTGTCATAATTATTACTATCATAATAGTCATCAAACGTCAATCCGCGCGGAACGCCAAACGTCGACGCGTGAACCAGCAGACCTGTTCAAAGACTTTGCCCCTTGGCGGGCGGACACCGGCGGCAGCCAATATCGATTTCTGGCCCTTAGCGGACACCGCAGGGCGGTTGGCTACGTCGCCCTTTGGCAAAGCTGACGTGGGGCAATGCGAAGATAACGGCTCTGATTCTCGCGTGCTGGGCGTTGCTCGTCAGAAAAACAACTCTTAAGCTCTGTTCTGCTTAGACAACTAGGATGGCGGAGACAGGGAGGGACCAGAAATGATCAGCAGGGGCCTGTTCGTCACCAGCCAATTTGATCATTCCGTTCGTGAGTACGACAGAACTACCGGCGCTTTTGTCAGGGTGGCCGCGTCCGCCCTTGGCGATCCGCTCGGCCTCGTCATCGGTCTCGACGGCAACTTGCTCGTCTCGGATGGGCAAACAAACCAGGTGAAGCGGTACGACAGCGGAACCGGCGCGTTCATCGATGTGTTTGCTTCAACAAACTTGGCAGGACCTACGGGCATGACCATCCACCAAGGAGCCCTCTACGTAACCAACTCGAACCCACCTCAAGGCGTCCAGAAGTTCGACGCCACCACGGGTATGCACATCGGCAACTTTGTACCCTCCCTCGCTAACCCAAGCCCACGAGACGTGAAGGTCAATCCCGCGAACAACCGACTTTACGTGCTCTACTACAACGCTGCGACCGTCGAGACGTTCGATCTCACGACTATGGCGTCGTTGGGCCTGCTGATGCCCGCTGGTAGCCCGCTCGGCTCTGGCGGTCTGTATACGCCATCGGCCATGGCGTTTGGCCCCGACGGTAACCTCTATATTTCTGGCGGCACATTCGGAGGGAATCTAGGCGTCCGGCGCTACAACCCGACGACCGGAGCGTTCATCGACTTCTTCGCCAACACTGGCAGCGACCTCTATTCCCCGATCGGAATCACATTTGGCCCCGACAATAACCTCTACGTCGCTACTCAGAACGCTGCGAATGTAATGCGCTTCGTTTATCCAACGGGTACCTTCAAAGACTTCTTCGTTCCTAACGGCGGCGGGGGACTGACAGCACCGTTCCACCTGACGTTTGGGTCAGGCCCATCAATCCTCACCTACACCTTGCATCGAGATTGCCTGCACGACGCGCACGATCCCGGCATGTATTGGCAGATCGAAGGCGGTAAAGTTCTGGAGAATGGCAAGCACGTAGCCAACTACTCCAGCGTGAAGCGAGTGAGCTGCGGAACGAGGGAGCAGAACACTGCCCAGCTTTGGGTTACTCTCTTCTTCCTCGGCGGAAAGCCGCCCGAGAACATGACGCTACACGGTGCCCATGACTTCCATAGCGGCGACGAAATCGGGAGTGTCAGCGCTGCGTCAGCGGCATATTCGGCGCACATAGGAAAGCAATTCAAACGCGTCGCCAATACTCTGACCATCGAATAGCACCGTAATCGCCCATACCCGTCCGAGGAAAGGGCCCCGGCAAGCAAAAACCCCCAAACTCCCACCAAGAGCTTGGGGCTTCAATCCGCCGATGAACCTCAAGGTCGCCAAGCTGCTTGGTTTAAGAAGTGCCGAAGTCGCTGCTCGCCCGAGCCGACGAGGTGATCGAATAGCCCGGCCAAGAATGTCTGCTACTGGCCCCATAGCAGATGAGGTGGATGGCTCCCGCTCACGGCATCTAGGTGCCAAGGTGTGAATACCATCAGGCATTCACGAGCAAAAATGGGAGCCATCCGTCATGGAGATTACCACGATCGGCCTCGACCTGGCCAAAAGTGTTTTTCAGGTTCACGGCGTTGATGTGACCGGTCGGGTCGTTGTCCGCAAGTCGCTTCGGCGAGCGCAGATGCTGCCATTCTTTACCAGGTTGCCTGCCTGCCTGGTCGGCATGGAGGCGTGCGGCACCTCGCATTACTGGGCACGCGAGTTGATCAAACTCGGCCATCAGGTGCGCCTGATGCCGCCGGCTTACGTCAAGCCATATGTCAAGCGAGGCAAGACCGACGCTGCCGATGCGGAAGCGGTTTGCGAGGCGGTGGCGCGGCCAACGATGCGGTTCGTGCCCGTCAAGTCGCCCGAACAGCAGGCGGCGCTGTCGATGCATCGGGCACGCGATTTGCTGGTCAAACAGCGCACACAGTTGGTCAACATGATTCGCGGTCTGCTCGCCGAGTTTGGCATCGACATCCCCAAGGGGCTCGAGCGGGCGCTGCTGATGGCACGACGGATCGTCAATGGCGAAGCACCGGATGTGCCGATGGAAGCTGCCAAGATCGTTGGTACATTATCGCAGCAGGTGCTCGACATCCACGTTCGGCTTCGCGAGGTCGATCGCGATCTTCTTGTCTGGCAACGTGGCAACGATGTCTCGCGTCGCCTCGTGACTATTCCCGGCATTGGGCCGATTGGCGCGACGGCACTTGCCGCATCGATCACCGACCCACATCAGTTCCGCTCGGGTCGGCAGTTCGCCGCCTGGTTGGGATTGACGCCGCTTCAGAAGTCGAGCGGCGGCAAAGAGCGGCTCGGTCGCATCAGCAAAATGGGAGACAAATACCTGCGCAAGCTGCTCATTGTCGGCATGACCTCACTGGTGCGACGGGCAAAGTACAATCCGAAGACAGTCGATCCTCGGCTGGCCGCTCTGCTCGCACGCAAACCTGTGCGGGTCGCGACCGTCGCGATGGCGAACAGAACAGCACGGATTGTCTGGGCGGTTATGGTACGTGAGGAGACCTATCGTGCCGACCACCAGCCAGCATTGGCGACATAAATCGACGATTCCAGGACTTAGCTGAAGAGGAGATCAGCTTCACAGGGTTGCGAGAGCGATGCGATATGATGGCAAACCGGTCAGACCGGGAACAGGGACAACCCACTACATGTCCAAGGCGTCAGAGCCTGATTAGCAGAATGGGACCGTGTTCGCGGACTCCATCAGGGCCAGCAGTCCTCAACCGACTGCGTCAACAGGCCGGACAGAAGACTGCACCCGACCAAAGCCAACGTATCAATTTTCTCCTTGCAACGCGGGAGCCATCCACAGAGGACATGCTGTGGTTCGTCGGCGATGTCCGCTTTCTGGGGCGGAGCGGACCGGACCGGTCCATAAATTTCCAAGGTATGCCGGAACCCGCCGCCCCCAAGCAGCTTCTGTTTCCGGAGACGGAATCTTCGCGAGGAGCGGGACAGTCACGGATCAAGTCCTAGGGCGGCTCTAATCCCGCCCGGGCTTGATCCATCCATCAGAAACAGGAGATCGACGATGCAACGACGCCAGGTCACCGGCGTGCGTAACAGGCTTGACCTCACCAACCGCGTGCAGGTTCGGATCATTCGCAAGCGTTTGAAGGTCACCGATGAACAGCTTGCGAGCCTGGTTCGAACGGCCGGCAACTCGATAGCTGCGGTCAATCGGGAAGCTCGACGGCGTCTCACGCTGCCTGGTATTTGAAGGCCAGCACCAGCGCGAAGTTTTACGCCCTGATCGCGCATCCGCGCGAGCGTCTCCTTGATGTCGGTCAGCTTCAGCGAATTGCTCATTCCGGAGTCGTCGGAGAGAACAGCGGGGCGTCAGCCGGCTACTGCCAATGCAACAAATCCGCCGGCCACTAGCGTCGTGGCCGTGATGAAGAGCGCTTTTTCAAATGATGTCATTTCCCAACCGGTGCGCATGGGCGCTTCCTCCTGGCGGCGCAAACGACCCCGGCGCCAGGACCGCCAGCGCCGAGGCCGCCACCCTTGGGCAGGATTTCCTCCGGTTTGGTCTTAGGGGGCTTTGGGTCTCCCCGGAGGCATTGGATTCGAACTCGCTAAGGCGTTTCCGGTTCCCGAACGCTCAGGCGGTGCGAGTCTTGTGAGGCTGAACTCAATTGCTCGACTATTCAGCCAAGGTTAAGCACCACGGGTTCCACCGAAACCTTTTCCTACTTGGCGGGTTCATCCTCCGGCTCGGGGCTTCGCAACATGCGAGGCACGCCATGTCCCAATTGTCACCGGGCAATGCCTTTCTCATAGCCGCGATCATGGGCCTCTCCTTCTTGGCGGAGGTCACGGTTTTTGCCGTGCTCGGGATTTTTTAGGCGCCTCTTGGGCAGCCCCGCGCTTATGTACAAAATTGTACGTTCGCACGGAATCCAACGTTCCCGCGTCTTGACTTACGGGCATTGGGAATAGCGTATTGTGTCTGAGTCTCAATTTCACGCCCGCCAAGCAGCAGCTGCGCTGCTCAAGATCGCAATAACTACGTCAGACCCGAAGATTGCGGCTGGACTGGTCGAGGCCGCTGCTGCCCTCAAGGACCAGGCCGGGGAGGTGCCCCCGCCCATAAGTCCCAAGGCCCCGGACGTCATGACTGAGGAATGAACAAGTAGCCCGTCATGCGCGGCCAAGCTGTTGAAAGGCGATCGCCGAGATTGCGACATCGTCAGTGATGCCGGTCGCTCCGATCTCAATCACCTTACGCGCAACAATCTCGCAAATTGGATCATTGCGACCAGATTGAGCATGCGCAACGTATTGCTGAACGCCAGTTGGAGAACGTGCTGTTGCTCTGGCGTGAAGTGGGAGTCTACGAGTAGCCGAGAAATTGGCACGGCACATTCCTTGCTATGCAGTCGGTACCGCGTTGTTTTCAGCCTGAGGGCAAGCGTACTTGCCGTTGATGTGGAACAACGTTGTCAGACCGTGTTTGGTTGGCGATCAAATTAGTACTTGGAGGCTGTTTCCCGAGGGAACTAACGCGAGCGAGGTCGCCGGGCGACACATCAGCAAGTGCTTCGGCTCGATCAACTGCAAGCCAAGGGCCAAGACTTTCTAACATATGTTATTCCGCGACATTGTGAGACTCACCTAGCTTCACAGGAGGCGGCGCGAAGTCCGTCACTGGGAGGCCGCGGATGTGCGAGAGGTGCGTCGAACTCGATGAGAAGATCGATGTCTATCGTCAGCTTTCGACTTGGGTGAGCGATGAGCCGACGGTGCGAGAAATAGAAAAGCTTATCGATAGCTATTGCGTCGACAGGTCGATGCTCCATCTGCCAACGCTGAAGTCTGGTTCAGGAAACATCACAATCGACGTTAAGCGGTCGACGAGGACACTCAGCAAGGTCGACTGGGACCTTGATGCTCAAGCCCGGGAAGCTTTGCAGGTGGCCAGAACGGTGCCGCGCGGCGCCGAAAAGGCGAAGGCGCTGAAGAAGGCCGGCCTTTTGCGAAGGGCCACAGATGCAAGCGGTATCATTTTCGCCAGACGTGGTAGACCGCCGAAATAGTCCAAGCCGCCGAAATTCGCATGCGGCGCTGGTGGAAAACAGCCACTGACTTAGCTCTGCTATCTGACGCACCGAGATGGCGACGTAGAGTTTCTGAACGTTGCCGATCTACAGGATATGTGTATGTTTTGGCTCCCGCACCTGGGACAGCCTCGTGTTTGATCAAGCAGACACTGGCCGAAACCGCTAAATGCTGCTGTCTATTTGGGTGGATGAGGCCAAGAACTGAGGGCAATGAAAGCAAGACCGAAAGAGTGGACGGAAGCCGAGAAGCAGGCCTTGATCCGGCTGGTGCGCGACGGAGCTCCAATGCGGGAGATAACCGCAAAGCTCAAGCGGCATGCCGGTTCAGTAAGACGCATGGCGCTGACGATGAATCTGGTGATCAAAGGGCACGGTGAGGCCGCCAACTGAAGCGGCTTCGACAAAGGAAAGCGCCGCGCGGAGATCCGCCGAAATCAGTGTACGGACGGCGAACCGCGGATCGGTACAATTACTGAGAACAAGAGAACGGAAGCGGCCGCTTGAGCGAACAGCCGCGCAGCTGCCTGGGTGAACCGGAGGTACGTTCCGCTCTCTCGCATCACGAACTAGCCCTTCTCTATCGCGCGATCGATGCCGGCCTTGTTCCGCTCGCGAGATCGCTAAGTGGGTCGCACCGATCTCAGCGTGTATCACGCTAGCTGCTGCACGCTGAAGCTGTTCATCATGCAGAGATTTCCGCAATTTCTCCATAGCGCAGCTGCCGACGTTAAGACCAAAGTGAAACTTCTCAACGTATGATTCGGCAAACCGCTGACATGGCGGCGACTGATCCAAAAAGACCAAGCGAATCCCTTTGCGATTTTCTGGGAATGCATTTGGGCCGATTCTCGTCGAACACGAGATCGGTGAGTTGCTTAAATCCGTCGGAGCGCCTGCCGGTTTGAACGAGGGCAGCTCCGACCGCTCACTGAGGACAGGGAAATGCCAGATACTAATGCGTCCGCGCAAGTCGCGAGCGTGTGCAGCATTCGCAATCTTCTCGTTGCAGCGGTTTCTCTGCTGGCTCTGTTCGGCATTGCTATCTCCGGATATGTCCTACGCAACGCAAGTCTGGAGCGTGCAGCGGCCTTAGACGCCACTTCGGTCAACGAGACCGCAGACATGCTGCTGGAAAGTGCCGGTCAATGGGCCCGCGAACGCGGGGCGACCAACCTGGCGCTCAACGCCGCTGATCCAGCCACCGACGCTCAGAAGGCTTCGATCGCAAACTACCGCCAACTCGGCGACCGGCCATTTGAACAGGCGCTGCTGCACATGGGTGAGCGGCACTTTGCCAATAAGGACCAAATGATTGCCGGTGCGAAGCGCGCGCGCGATCAGCTGGTGGTTCTGCGTGCCCGCGCAGATGGCGAGATCGCCAAGCCGGCCGGCGCGCGCGATAAGACCGTTGTCTCTCAATGGGCTCCGACCATCACCGGACTCATCACGGCGAGCCAGGCTCTCCGTGTAGCGGCGGCGATGGAGGAGGATGACATTCAGTCTCGCTTGTCAAGCCTGCAAAATCTCAAGCATTTCGTCTGGATCATGAGCGAGTATCTCGGTCGTGAGCGGGCTGCCGTGGCAGCGCTTGTGGCGTCCGGGAGGCCAATGAGTTCGGGCGAAAATAGTAGTCTGTCCGCGTTCCGTGGTCGCCTCGAGGCGGCTTGGGATTACGTGCAGGCCTATGCCGCAAAATCATCGGCCCCGGCAAGCATCGTTATCGGAACCGAGCGCGTGCGTGAGAACGTGTTTCGCAGCTTCGAAGAAACCCGTAAGGGCATCTACGCGGCGGGCCTCAGCGGCGGGAATTATCCGATCAGCTCCGCCGATTGGTTTGGTCAGTCGACGAAAGCAATCGATGACGTGATTGCGCTCAGTGCACTCGCCAGTCAGGAAGCCGCGAAACTGGCCGAAGCAACGCAGCGCAGCAGCCTGCAGACACTGCTGCTGAATGGCACTCTGATGGCTTTCTCAATCCTTCTGGCGGCTGGCGCTCTGTGGATGGTTCTCAGCCGCATTGTTCGATCCATGAATCAGATGACGAGAGCTATGGGCACGATCGCCGAAGGCGATACTTCGGTCGATGTGCCATGCCTGGATCGTCACGACGAAATGGGCGCGATGGCGCGGGCATTGCTGGTGTTCAAGGAAAACGCAGAAAAAGTGCGGACGATGCAGGCCGAGCGGGAGGCCGTGGAAAAGGCAGCTCAAGCCGAGAAGATTGCCGCGATGAACCGACTCGCCGATGAATTCGAAGCCAAGATAGGCGAGATCGTCGAAACCGTCTCGTCCGCGTCCACCGAGCTGGAAGCCTCGGCGAGGACGCTCACCGCGACGGCCGACCGGTCTCAGAAACTAGCAACCACGGTGGCAGCGGCATCGGAACAGGCGACCGCCAATGTGCAATCGGTCGCGTCCGCGACCGAACAGTTGACGTCTTCGGTGACCGAGATCAGCCGGCAAGTGCAGGAGTCGGCCCGGATGGCCGGCGATGCCGTCGATCAGGCGCGGACCACCAACGACCGCGTCGGCGAATTGTCCAAAGCGGCTAACCGCATCGGCGATGTCGTCGAGCTGATCAACACTATTGCAGGCCAGACGAACCTGCTTGCGCTCAACGCCACTATCGAGGCGGCGCGGGCGGGAGAAGCGGGTCGCGGTTTTGCAGTGGTGGCCTCAGAAGTGAAGGCGCTGGCCGAACAGACCGCCAAGGCGACCGGTGAGATCAGCCAGCAGATCTCTGGTATTCAGACTGCCACCGGGGAATCAGTCAGCGCGATCAAGGCAATTTCCGGCACGATCGAGCGCCTGTCGGAAATATCCTCGACTATCGCTGCGGCAGTGGAAGAACAGGGCGCGGCCACGCAGGAAATATCGCGCAATGTGCAACAGGCCGCGCAGGGTACTCAGCAGGTCTCGTCAAACATCGGCGACGTCGAGCGCGGCGCAGGCGAAACCGGCTCGGCTTCATCCCAGGTGCTATCGGCGGCACAAATGTTGTCTGGCGACAGCAACCGGCTGAAGCTTGAGGTGACGAAATTCCTCGGATCCGTTCGTGCCGCTTAAAAACCGGCATTAGGGCTTTAAAGCTTGTGGCAGGCTTTCGAAAGAGAAACGGCCCGCCCAACCTCTGTGTCCGCTGGACGGGCCTGACCCTTCGTTAGAAAAGACGGGGGGCACGAAGGGCTCTGCTGATCTTCACCCGGGCCATGGGCTTTTGGATATCCTCTGAGCAGAGGACGGGTCTTCCCGCGCTTAACATTAGACTAGGGCGGCTCGAGGTCTCCGGTCGGCTGCAGAGGGTCTCGGTGACTGTGACGCTAGCTATGCGCAGGCCTCTCACAGTTTCAACGGGAGCCGTATCGAAGCCGAGATTCTCAAGGTTGAAGAGGAGGCCATCGGTCCGTTGATCTTCTCGATGTAGATGCGGCCGCCCTGGATCGGCTCAACGGGATTGGCGAGCTCGACTATGTTGCGCGCGGCGACATCAGGATCGGCGAAGGGGGCGCACTGGAACCAATTTGTCCATCCTAGGGACGTCCCTCAGGGCCTGTATGGTGTTGCTCAATGTCACCAGCGGATGGAAAACGCTTTCATGTTCGTGAATCGCTTTGACTGTGCATCTTCCCCGCATTTACTGGCACCTTGCCTGCCATTATTGCGGCGAGGAAATGAACATGATTTCGGCCGTGGTAGGTACTCTCATCATTCTCAGCATCGGAATTCTTTTAACCCATGCCTTGGAGATCTTCCGCTCCAGTTGATGAACCAGTGGGATTATCGCAAGCTCACGAAGGCAGCCCACGCACCGGCCAAGGCGGCTGCCACCAGAAGGCACACGTCAGCTCCGGTTGAGCCCAACTGGCCCGCGCCAGCCGCAAAGAAGATTGCCGCGGGGATCGCCAAAAGCCCGGCTACGTAATACATGCACGTCCCGAATCATCCACGGGAGCTTGAACAGATTCGGGCAAGTCTGAAAATGCAGACGCACTGACCCAAGCAGCGGTTCCATGGGCGAGGCGACATCAGCGCCGGTTGGCGTCCATGAAGTCAAGTGTCGAGCCCGGCAGCTCACCGAACTCGACATAGCGTCGGCTCAGCTCCTCGGCGATCTCCACGGTCACGTCGCGGGACCAGCCTTCGGCGGTGTTGAAGGCGACGATCCGAACCGGCTTACTGAACTCGCCGTCCACTAGGGCGCGGATCACCGCCTCGCGTTCCGTACTTCCCTTGTCGGTCTCGCGCCAGCAGCATCCGATCCAGCCAAAGTCTTCGAGCACGAGATAGATGTCTCGGTCGGCCGCTTGAGGCACGATTGATGGCGAGGTACGCATGACGGAACTCCGGGCAACGATGCTAAGCGCGAGTGATCCGGCGCGTCAGTTCACTATTGGTCGGAGGAACCAAACCGCCCGGTCAACGTGTTTGCGCCAGCTTAATCGTTGAGACTGGCCACCTGCCTTCGTGGCCTCGGACCGAAATGCGCAATCCGTGCAACTCATCGAGCCAAACGCGTTCGACAGTTCCAGCTTTCCCATCAGTCAGGATTACCGCTTTGCCGACAAGCTCGGCCTCTGCTTCATGAAGCCCGGCAAGGATGGTCGATGCTTGCTCTTCAGCGGCCCCGGACTCCGCCGCATCGGAGCGAAGTTTTTCCAAGTGCATCTGCATGTCTTTCATTTGGGGGGCTGCAAGCCGGGCGAGTTCATCCACTTGTCCATGTGCGCGGCAGTGTGGGCCTGCCGGGCCTTTTTAAGAAGCAAATCCCGCCCGAGACCGGGCCGGAGCTTGTTGGCATGCTCCCGGGCTTCCTTAGCCCATGCTGAAAGCCGATCTTGAAGGGAAAGCTGTCGTTTGAACCGCCGCCGATGCGACATGGCGCGCTCCTTTCCATTGGTGGATGGCGAGCGCGACTGGCGTTCTCATCACAGATAAAAGCCACCTACCGGCTGTGATGGCGCGAGTATGCGCCTTTTTGACCGGTGCGGACGGTCCACGAGTGAACACAGCAGCGAAAATAGACGAACTGTTAACCTACGGGCTGCGCTCGTTTTCGTCGGGGTGTAGGGAACCCTTTTCGTACTCAAGATCGGCGATGGCCTCCGCGACCCTACGCTTAGGATGGCATCGGAAGGCACCTTCTTGATGACCATCACCGCTCCCCTTCCATCACCCGGGTCATCGCCGGATGCGTCCTGTTCTTCACCTTGATCCAGTGCTTCGACCGGCCCGCCTGATAAGGCCTGTCCCGCCGCTTCGATACCAAGCCCCTCTAGCCCATCCGGCAGGCCGCACGGAATAGTTCCGGGCCGATCTCGCCGCGCTCGATGCCCTCCGGTGGTTGCTGCAGCATATCAACAAAATTTTACGCGTTTAACGAGGAACATATTGGCGGTGAGCTGCTGTTCCCGACAGTGGAGTCTCAGAAAGGAGAATTACCATGTTGCGTAATGCTCTCGTTGGCTTGGCAGCCGCCGTACTTCTCAGCGCAGCCTTTGTTCCCGACGACGCGCTCGCTTACCGTGGTGGCGGTGCACGTGTTCACGCCGGAGGGGCTCGCGCAGTGGGTGTCCGAGGCGGTGCCGTTGCGGGGCGTGGCGTGGCCTATCGCGGTGCCGCTTACCGTGGAGCGGCCTATCGCGGCGCTGCTTATCGTGGAGGGTATCCTTATCGCGGAGCGGCGGTCGGGGCAGCAGCAGTAGGAGCCGCAGCAGCCGGTGCCGCCGCTTACGGCGCTTACGGTGCCTACAACAACAGCTGCTACCGTGACGCCTACGGCAATTTGGTCTGCCAGCAGTATTGACGAGGCCACTGGTGCTCCGCGCAGCGGTTGCAGAACCTGCAGCCGCCGTGCTGCGTCTGATCTATTGATCACTGATCCGTCGCACGCGGTCGCCGTTGCGCTCTAGCCGAAGCCGGTAGCCGTCGTATTTCACCTCGTGGAGGCTGAAGGCGAGGCCGTGTCTGGGGCCACGCAAGGAGGACGAAACATTGTGGCCCCAGCCTCTCATAGGACTGCAGGTGCTTCCGATCTTGATCTAGCTCAAACGCCCTCTGTCAAAGGATGTAGACGCAGCTTCAACGTAGATGATTCCTGCGGCGGAACGTCAGTCCCTGTGGGCCGGCGTGCGGCTCGTCGTCTGCGTGCCGCAGAACGACGGTGACGGGCGGAGACCTATGTGGCCCCGGCACTTCGGAAGGCTTTTGCTACTTTTCCGGCGGATACGAAAGTGGCGTGAGCATCTTCTGCCGTCATCGCCGGGGTCGTCTCGATATCAGACAAGCTGCCTCCCGCGGCAGCGGCGAGTACTGCAGCAGCGGCGGCCTTGGCATCGGGGAACTCGCCAATAACGAGCCAGTCATGACTGCCGAAGGTCAAGTACCACTCGATGAGTTTGCCTCCAACACTCTCGCAGAGTTTGGAAACGGCTTCCTTACGATTTTCCGGTTTACCGACCATGCGCTTGACGGCATCTGAAGTGAAACGACCACGCGAGATGTAGATTGGCATGACATCTCTCCAAAAAAATCTGCCCGCTGAAGCAAATTGAGAACTCGCCGCCACTAGTCTTGCATTGATCTGTGTCAAGCCGGAGGGCATGACCGCAACGGGTTCCATTCAAAGCAGGCGACCACGCAGAAAGTTTGCGTTTCCGCCACCAGCCGACGCTGATGTATCCTCCTAAGCTACCAGCTTATCCTCCTTGTCCGCGCCGCGCATGACGATCATCAGCGCGTCGTCGGGCAGGGGCCGCTGTAGGGCCTTGGCCTCATCCCACGGCGCGCGCATCCAGATCTCGCGCTCCTCCGCCGTGGTCAGGATCACTGGCATCGCCTTCGGATGGATCGGCTCGACCACGGCGTTTGGTGACGTCGTCAGGAAGCCGTAGACCTGATGTGGGCCGGGGATCGGCTTCGACTTCGTCCCGCGATACCCGTTGAAGGTCGTCCAGATGCCTGCAAAGCAAAACAGCGGGCGGCTCTCGTTGAGCGCGAACCAAACCACGTCCTTCTTCTTCGTCTCCGGGTTCGGCTCTGGCGCGTACTCGGCGAAACTGTTGGCGGGCACCAGGCACCTATTCTCTGGCTTTAGCCAGCCCCGCCAGTGTGGCGAACTGGTATTGCGGATGTTGGTCACTGGCGGCCCGCCGGTGCGTGGTGGCGGCGGCATGCCCCAGCGCATCATGACCATCTCCTCGGCGTCACCCGCGTTGCGGACCACAGGTGCGGGATAGTCCGGGAAGACGCCGGGCATGGGCGCGAGGTTACCGACGTAGCGATTCAGATTCCTGAACAGACCGGCGATGGCGGCTTGGTTGGTCGTGATGCTGTAGAGATTGCACATTGGTGACGGCTACGACCGGAAGAGTGCAAAGTAGATGACGTACAGCCAGCCTAGAATGCCGTGGATGATCGCCCAGAGGATCGACTTGTTGGTGGTGTAGCTGATGGCGATAGCGAGCGCGCTGCCAAAGCCTATCCCGTATTTCGTGCCCTCTGATCTCACCACGTAGTATCGGCTTCCGTTCATCGTCGCTCCCCCGTCATCATCATTTGACGCTCGCCGGCCACCACGTCCATGGCGGATCGCGCTGAAATCTCGGTGCGCCGAAGGCGCCACCAGATGGCTGCGCACGCCGGATCGCCGGTTAATGAGACCTTAACCACGACGGGCTAATCTGGAAACTGGGCATTCGGGGCGTGTGCGCTGGCTTGGAGCCAGCCGTTAGCGTAGGCGTGTAATATGGCCTTTGACCCGGAAGAGTTTGTCACACTTACAGATCACGGTACGATGAAGCTGCGCTCGGCTGTATCGCGAGCAATGACACTGCTGCCCAAGGAACGTAGACAGGCAACAATTATCCGCAGCAGCGAACCAGGGATCTTGAATTTCAAGCAAATCAAGGTTCTCGCAGCCCAGTGGGATGAGCAGCTCGCGCCTGTCGAGTAGTCGCGAGGCCGGGCGGTCAACCCTTACTGTCGCAAATGCGCTAATCGGCGTCCCTTGACATCCATGAAGTTGAGTATCGACTCGGGCATTTCTCCGAACTCAACGTAGCGTCGGCGCAGCTCGCCGGCGATGTCCACGGTCACATCGCGCGACCAGCCCTCGGCGGTATTGAAGCCGACGATGCGAACCGGCTTGTCGAACTCGCCCTCCACTAGAGCGCGGATCAGTGTCTCGCGATCCGTGCTTCCCGCGTCGGTCTCGCGCCAAGCGCACTCCATCCAGGTGAATTCATCCAGTACGAGGTAGGTGTCTTGTTCGGCCCCACGGGGAACGATTGATGGCGAGGTATGCGTAGTGAGACTTCGAGTGAACCGCAACGAATCGGAGACACGGCCCCGCCAAGGCTTGGGGGCTCAAGGCGAGGCCGTGTCTGAGGCCACGAGAAGCGTGACCCCAGCCTTCCATAGGACCGCGCGTGCTTCCGAGCTTGACCTAGCTCAAGCGCCCTATGCCGTACCTCAATCCCAGGTACCAAGGGCGGCCGACTCCGACCTTCCCCATGAAGGGGGGCATCGTCTGCGTTTTGTTCCAGCCACAACCCGAAATTCGGTAATTACAACCGCAAGTGCAGCAAAAGAGAACAGACCGGGATTTTCTTCACCCGTTCGGACCTCGGGAGGGGGGTTGCAGATCGCATGCGGCCACAGGCAGGACCACAGCGCGCCGAGGCCGCCTCTCGGAGCTGGGTGGGGGTGAGCGGCATAGAGCGTTTCTTGTGGCTTTTGCTATGACGGGTTTATTCTCCTTGACGGCGAAGACCGGGTTTGTGCCCTGCCGTCTCAGTTGCGCAGCAAAACCATGATCCAGATCAAGACGGACGCTCGACAGACGCTCAAGCATCTTGCGCAATAGGTTGCTCAGCGGTCGGCCGCCGCAATCCCAAACGCGCCGCCGCGTTCTGTTCGGTGATCTGGAACATGTCACCAATGAAACGCTGTCTCACTGCTTTCGCAATCACCGCCAGCCTGTTTGCACCGGTCGCGCGTGCCAACGATGCCTTGGAAGGCAAGGTGCGGGCTTACGTTCCGGTCATGTCCCTAGCCAAAACATGTGATCTCAGGATCTATGACGCCACCTCGAATGACTACCGCGCCATGCTCGAAGCGGTGAAATCCGATCCGAACGCCGACAAACTCGCCTACCGCCTGCATTACGAAACGCAGACGGCCTACATCAAGGCGCGGGACGGAGGTCAACGGACCGCCTTCTGCAAGGACTTCATTGCAGCCAACAGCCAATACGCCAAGGCGCGCGTCACCGCCGTGGTCGAGGACCACTTGAGCGAGGTCAGCACGAGTGTGCGGAAAGCGATTGCCTACAACGTCTGCGGAGCGAACACCTCTGCCAAGCTGTCCAAGGCCGACTGGAAACCGTACGCGCTCATCAAAAAGATGCTTCAGATGGAGCAAACGTTTGCCAAGGAACACGCCGAGACGAACGGCTGGAACGTCACCGAGGAAACGACGGCGGTCACGGAACAGTTCTGCGCAGCGGTAAAAACCCGAACCCGATGAGCATCGCCACCGCAAAAAGTCTGAAGATAACGCTTAGCCGCGGAATTGCGAATGTCCGAAGAAGCGGCCCCGGTGCTGCTGGCTGGGGGTAGGCACCGGGGCCGTCCCTCTTGGGGAGGTTATCGCTCCCGGGTGGAGATGGGAGGAGGACACTCGGGGAGCGATGAGCCTATTCTTTCCTGATCTGTCCTCTACCCTTGAGATGGATCAAGGAATTACGTCCCAACGGACGGTGACCTAATCAGGATACGAAAACGGAATGCAATCGATGAAGGGATTTCACATGAAGATGCCCTTTGCAGTGTTGCTCGCGACTTCGCTCTTGATTTCTCTAACCTCCGTTCATGCTCGAACGATTTACCCAACTCAACGGTGCCATGTGTATGATGACACGTCGTTCATAGGAATTCCCGGGCAGTGTGGAACGGTGTTGCCGTATTACCCTCGCAGACTAATTCTCCGCTCGTCTAGACAACTTTCTCATTGGTATTGCTCACGTCGTTTTTAGCCGCGAAATGTGGAGACTCACCGATAGCCCATCATGCGGGAGAGTTCGTCGACAGCTATGCGAATAGATCTGCGCCGGCTTGGGTGAACCGCAAGTAAGTTCCGCTCTCGTGCATCACAAGCCAGCCCTTCTCGATCGCGCGATCGAGGCCAGCCTTATATTCTGCCGGCGTACCTTTCAGCTCGAACAGAAACGGCCCGTTGATACGCTCGACCAGGAGACGGCTATCCATGTAGGGCTCGAGGCCGTTAGCGAGCTCAACGATCTTGCGAGCTGCAGCATCAGGATCGGCGCAAGGGCGGGGCTGAACGTACTTGTTCATGGTTTACTAGGCGTCGCGGAAAGATCGATGTGCCTCAACTGCCGTATCGCCTTCGAGGTCATTCCGATCCTGCCCTCGTAGCTATCGGCTAATTCTAGCAAGCGTCTCCTCGTAAACGGGTCCGCCTTTTCGGCTAGCGACCTGACGAGCCGAAGCCGTTCTTCCAAAAACTCTTTCATGAATATCCCCCGACGCAAACAGCGCCGCAACGATATTGGAGTCTGGGTGCCGATAGAAGCCACGCAGGAGATTGTTCGCCGAATACCCACAGGTCCTAAGTGGGTTCGTATTTCACCGAGCCCATCATGCGCATGATGACCTCGCTCCACCCAAAGTTTGGCCGGAGGGACGCTTACTATACCGCCAGCGGACGAGAAGAGGCTTCTCGGCCGTCGGAACGATTGTGACGATCCATCGTGGCGG
Source organism: uncultured Alphaproteobacteria bacterium (assembly GCA_963696255.1). Lineage (GTDB taxonomy): Bacteria > Pseudomonadota > Alphaproteobacteria > Rhizobiales > Xanthobacteraceae > Bradyrhizobium. The sequence continues at coordinate 1,019,265 of CAVOJN010000006.1, read as the reverse complement.
GCTCGTTGACGCCTCTTCCACAATAGAACGAACCATGCCGAAAAATCTGGAACCGTTTAGATTCAGCTCTACGGGCTGCCCGCGATATTGAGCAAAGCGACAGCGTCGGGCTTCACTTGCGCTGATTATTTCTACGGTTTGCACATTGGCCTCAATGTGGTCAGGCCGCGCACAATATCAGTCGAATCTTAGCTAACCTTTAACCATCTCATCGCGCACAAGGCGACCGTTTCTGGCGTGCCGGAATGTCTTCCGCTCTAGGCCCGAAAACGGACGTCACAACTCGTTCGGCCGAGGTCCGCTTGGGGCCACAACCGGACTCGTGTGCCGCAACACGGGTAATCATTCGATCACTTCATCGGCTCGCAAGAGAACCGAGGTCGGTACATCGAGCCCAAGCGTTTTGGCCGTCCTCAAATTGAGAATGAACTCAACTCTCGTGGACTGCTGAACGGGTAGATCGCCCGGTCTTACGCCCTGAATAATACGGCCAATATAACCGCCTGCATCGCGATAACCCGACCTGAGATCGCCGCCGTAACTAATGAGGCCACCGTTCGAGACAAAAATGCGTTGCGGGTACATAGTCGGTATCGAATGCTGTGCCGCAAGAGCAATCAATCTTTCGCGGCGCGTTGTGAAAAACGGATCGGCATCCACGACAAGAGCGCTAATATGCTGTTGAGCAAGGCTGTCGAAGGCCACGGCCAATTCACTCTCGGCGCTGGCGCCTTGGACGACAAGCTGCAATTTGTGACTGCCCGTCCATTCCTGAGCAGTCTTAATGGCCGCCTGTGCGGCCGGATTGCTCAGATTGACGAGCAGGCCGACACTGCGTGCTGTAGGAATGAGCTGAAACAGCACCTCAAACCGCTTCGGCGCCAATGGGCCAAAAAGCACGGTTATGCCCGTAAGGTTACCGTGCGGTCGCGCGAGGCTGTCGACCAGTCCGGCCTTGATGGGGTCGTCGCCCACCACAAAGACGATTGGGATCTCCTTTGTTGCATCTCTGGCCGCATGTGCCGCGGGAGTATTGCCAACGGCAACAATTGCGGTCACGTTTTCATTGACAAGATCCGACGCCAGTTCGGGCAATCGATTGTATGCGCCTTCAGCCCAGCGATATTCCACGCGGACATTTTGGCCATCGGTAAAGCCGGCATCGTTCAAACCGCGGTTAAATGCTGCGACAAGCTCCTTTGATTCAATCGGAGATCTGCTACTAAGAAACCCGACCACCGGCGGCCTATGCTGCGCAAGCCCCGTGGCTGGCCAAATCGTGGTGACGGCTGCTGCAACTATGAACTCCCGCCGTCGCATGTGCCTTCCCCTTGCCACAGGGCCCGGACCCACCAATCGGATCGGAAGACTAGCACTATTTACGGCAGCGCAAATTAAGAGCCTTTCAGTTTTCCGGCATATCTGGATCGGGTCAAACTGAGACCTCGCCGCGCGTCTGAGCTAGGTCCGCTCTTCCCCAAACAACAGACATGAGCCGACGGCACCGGAACCAAAATTGTTCTTGATAAGAGGGGCTAAGAGTTCTTGATTGGACGTTGAAGTTCTAGTGAGCCCAAACAATTACTAGGTCGACCGGAATAATCCTCTTCAAGGAGCGTCCCGATGCCTGACGTAAGGGAAATGCAACGCGAAGCCCGCCGGAAGATCATTCGCCAATGGGCGAAGCTTCCGAAGGATAAACGGCGGTCTTTGGAGGGGATTTCTGAATTCGCCAGGACCGCCGCTCAGCAGAACGAGAAAGCATTCGTCCGCAGTCGTCGCGGTCCGTATCAGAAGGTCATGGGATGGCTATTGCCGCGTGCTCATCTCTGAACGACCGAGCCTTCTGCACAACCTTCGAAGGCGACACCGCGCCGCAAAGCGCGCATTCGTCCATGGATGTGGCGTTGCCGCCGTGTGTGTGGGCGACATCGCATTGATAGAGGAAACAGGCCGCCGACTGAGGCGGCCTTACTTTTCACGCGATGGCCGACTACTGCGGCCAGAACGCCGAGTGCCACGAAGGCAGCTAGCCCTGCGGGTTAAAGCCCTTGCCGTTACCGCGCCCGCCCACCATCATTTGGTGCATCCTTATCGCAGCCACGGTGATGATAATGTCGGGCACTAGTAATTGGCAGCTCCGCGACGGCGAACAAGTCATTGTCTGCAATACAAGCCTGTTGGGTCGTAAGCACTTTTTGATTGGAATCACCCGCGTTCGCAATGAAGCGCTTGTTCTCCAGGACGCACTGAACTACGTCGGCAAACAGGTCGATGCGATCGTCGCCTATGATGACGCGAGTACGGATCGAACGCTGGGGATTCTGAGCGAGCACCCAAAAGTCGCTTTGATCGTCGCAAATCAATTGTGGGAAGCGGACATCGAGGCACGACGGCTTGCCGAGGGTCGGCATCGCGGGCTTTTGCTGCAGGCGGCACGCGAACACTTGCAGTTCGAGTGGATGTTTTGCTTTGATCCGGATGAGCGTGTTATCGGAGATCTACGCGGATTCACAGAACGAACGCATTCCAGCGATTACGAGGGCGTGCGCGTTCAACTGTTCGACGCCTATATGACCCCTGGCGATCATGCAGCATATCATGCTGATCGCGAACTGTTGGACTTTCGTCGCTTCTTCGGACCGGAACGGCGAGACATTCTGATGTTGTGGAGAAATCGCTTGGAGGTGACCTTCGCGAAGCGAGAGCCGGGCGGCTTGGAGCGCGTGGGGACAGCTCTGCATTGCCAGCACTATGGCAAGTCGTTGTCGGTCGAGCATTGGGAAGAAACGTGCGACTATTACATCAGACACTTTCCGTTCGAAACCTACGGACAAAAATGGCTCGAGCGCAAAGGTCGCGCCATCCATACCCAGTCTGACTTCATGCGACCCCTGTACGAGTGGGGCGACACGCTCTTTGCAAATGCGGTCAAGATGTGACCTGTCCGAAAATCGAACTTGCATTCCGCCCAGATCTCGTTCGGATTTCGCAAACTAGACGTTACGGAATAAACAGGCCAATGGCCGAGCCATGATGGGAAGCTGATGTCCGCTTCTCAGCTGAAAGCGGACCATAGACTTAGAGCCAAGGTTCGTCCGCTTTGGGCCAATAGCCGAGGTGGTAACCGCTATGATGGCTGTCCGCCTCGGACCACTGGGACCTCCGGGTCGGCGCTATGGCGACAGCGATTTCGCCACAGCTCTTGCATGTTCAACGAACAGCTTCGCTAACGGCCCGGGGGTGCGATTCTTGACGGTGATGATAGCGATGGAATAGTGCGTAGCCGGTATCCTCGCTGGGAGGATTTTCAATCCGACGCGACGGGCCCCGAAACGTGCCACCGAGTTCGGCAGGAGTCCGACAAATTTGCCGGTCCCAATCAGCGTTGTCGTCAGTTGAACTGACAATGTCGCGACGCTCGGCCGCGGCGGTTGCAGCCCTTCGGCCCTGAAAATGCCGGCAATGATCGTACCAGGCGTGCTGTCAGACGGCGGAAGTATCCAGGGTTCCTCAATCAGGTCCGCGAGTTGGAGACGGCGCCGGCTCGCCCATGGACTGCCGACGCCGGCAACCGCCACAAAGGGTTCATGGATCAGCGGTTCGGAGACCAAGCCCTCTTCGACAAAGGGCTCCGGCGGCCGCCCGAGCAGGAGTTCGACTTTGCGTTCGCGCAGCGGATCGTACTGCGCCAGTGCAATATCCGCATGAACCACACGCAGCTGTACCCGCGGATGCTGTTGCAGGAAGCGTTCGGAGATCGCAGGCACGATGCCGGCGTTCATAATCTCCGGGCATCCGACCGCGAGCTCGCCCGAGGCCGGATCAGTCAGGAACTCGATCTGCTTTAGCCCTTGACGCATCTCGTCAAAGACGTTGACACCACATTTCAGCAGCGCCTGCCCGTAATTGGTCACCTCAACGCCCTGCGCGGTGCGGTCAAACAGTTTCACCTTGAGCGTCTGCTCAAGATCGGAAATCGTCTTGGACACGACTGGGTGCGAGATCGCAAGCCTTTGGGCTGCCTTCGCCATACTGCCGGCTTCGGCGACGGCCAATACGATGTGAAGATCCCGCAGCCTGATGCGCCGGCCGATCCGGTCCGACCACTCCATCTTCGCCCCCTTAGTCTGCAAGCTACAGGGATATCCAAAAATCGAACTTCCAAACTACAGCGACCCGAGGCAGCATTTCAAGCAGCGATCGGTATCAAGACTTCCGGTCCCGGGAGCCGCGCCGGTCCTGATGGAGATAGACATGTCCAAGGGAAGTCTTTTCCGTGCAGCCGCCATTCTCGCCCTTTTGACTGCCACCGTAGGAAGCGCCGCCGCGCAGGACGCCGTCAAGATTGGCATGGTTATGCCGATGACCGGTCCACTTGCAGCGGCAGGCCAACAAGTGTTGGCGGGCGCCCGCCTCTACGTGAAGCAGCACGGCGACACGATCGCCGGCAGGAAAATCGAGCTGATCGTCAGGGATGACGCCTCCTCAGGCGAAACCGGGAAACGCTTGATCCAGGAACTGATCGTCAACGACAAAGTGGACGTCATCGGAGGCGGCCTGACCGCCGATCTCTTTCCAAGCGCTGGCCTGATAACGGAGGCGCAGAAGCCGACCGTTATCATGCTTTCAAGCACGACCGCAGTAGTTGAGAAGTCGCCCTTCTTTGTCCGTACGAGTTGCACGCTCGCGCAATCTTCCGCGATCCTGGCCGACTGGACAATGAAGAAACACCTGACCAAGGCGGTCACATTGGTAACGGAGTTCGCGCCCGGCCTCGAGGCCGAGGAAACCTTCACCAATAACTACAAGGCTGCTGGCGGACAGATTGCGGAAGCGATCCGCGTCCCCCTGCGCAACCCCGACTTCGCGCCATTCCTCCAACGCGTGAAGGAAGCGGCACCCCAGGCACTCTTCGTATTTGTTCCCTCGACCCAAGCCGCGACTTTTGCCAAGCAGTTTATCGAACGCGGTCTCGACAAGGTGGGCATCACGCTAATCGGCCCGGGTGACCTCACTGATGACGAGGCGCTGCCGAATATGGGCGATGCGATGGTGGGTGCCGTTACTGCTCACTTCTACTCCGCGGCACATCCGTCCACGCTCAACTCGGCCTTCACCGAAGCCTATCGTAAGGAAGCGAAAGACAGTGCGAATTTCATGGCGGTCTCTGGCTATGATGGAATGCACGCGATCTTTGAAGCTCTGAAGACCACTGGCGGTTCTGCCGACGGAAAGGCGCTGATTGCTGCGATGCGGGGCATGAGCTGGGACAGTCCGCGTGGCCCGATGTCTATTGACCGCAATACCGGCGAAGTCGTGCACAACATCTATATCCGCAAGGTTGAGAAGAACGGGGAGAACTCCGAAACGTCGAATTCGAGACCTTCAACAACGTCAGGGACCCCCGCGTCGCCGCACGATGAGGAATCCGAGAGTTATCATCGCGGGGGGCGGCATTGGCGGGCTGAGCCTTGCGCTCAGCCTACATCAGGCTGGAATAGCGGTCCGCGTTTACGAGGCAGTGCGGGATCCCGCGCCGCTCGGGGTCGGCATCAATCTGCAACCGACCGCGGTCCGCGAACTGACGGAGCTTGGACTCGGCGACGCTCTTGCTGAGACTGGTATCGCAACACGTCGGCTCAATCTTTGTAACAAGCTCGGCCAACTCATCCATGACGAAGCCAGGGAACTCGCTGCCGGGTATCGTTGGCCGCAATATTCGATTTATCGCGGCGAGCTCCAACTTCTCCTGGTCCGCGCCGTGCGCGACCGCATCGGCGAGGAAAATGTTCGGGGGGGACTGAGGCTCACCGGCTTTGAGCAAGATGATAACGGCGTACGCGCCCACTTTGCCGAGCGGCAGTCCGGGTCGGAGCAGATAGATCAGGCGGAAGTTCTTGTCGGCGCCGACGGGATCCATTCCGCCGTTCGGCATCAGCTCTATCCCACGGAGGGCGCCCCACGCTTCGCCCAGCAGATGCTGTGGCGAGCTGCGGTTGAAGCCGCGCCTTTCCTCGATGGCCACACCCAGATCATTGCCGGCCACTTTCACCAACGTATCATCGTCTATCCCATCGGCAGGCGGTCCGACGGCAAGACGTTAATAAACTGGATTTGTCAGAAGACCGTGTCGGACCGAGCTGCACCGCGAGAAGACTGGAACCGACCTGTCGCCAAACAAGAGGTTTTGGCCGCGTTCGGCGACTGGAAATTTCCCTGGCTCGACCTGCCCGCACTGATCGAGCAATCGCCGGCCATCTACGAATTTCCATTGGTCGATCGCGATCCCGTCGCTGCCTGGTCGTTCGGGCGCGTCACGCTGCTCGGCGATGCTGCTCATCCGATGCAGCCGATCGGCGGACAAGCCGGTTCGCAGGCAATTCTCGATGCCCGCGCGTTGACCCGAGCCTTGAGCGAAACGCGCGATCCGGTCGCGGCGCTCTTGCGCTATGAAGGTGAGCGTCGGCCCGCCATGAACGACATCACTTTGCGAAATCGCAACCTCGGCCCAGAAGCGGCAATGCAACTCGCCGAAGAGCGCGCACCCTCCGGCTTTGCCCGGATCAACGACGTGATCTCGGCCGGCGAACTCGAGGCAATTGTGACTTCCTTTGCCGCTGCGGCGGGTCTCGACGTCGAAACGGTTAACTCAAGGCCGTCGTACGTACACCGCAACTCCCTAACCTAGGGCGTAAATCGTCGTGGGTAGATGCGTCGGATCAGGGTCGGGTGCTGACTTTACAAGAGCACACCACCACTTCTGCTAAGGGTCGATGCTGTCGAAAAAGGTCTTGAGAAGCCGAGCGAACAGTGATTCCTGCTTAAGCGGCGGCAGGAGAGTTGGCGATGATGGGGCGGCAGGACCGGGATCAACGGCAGCTCTTTTACGAGTTTAACCTCGATGAGATGATCCCGCCGGAGCACCTGTTGCGGCGCATTGATGTCTTCGCGACGGCCGTTCTGGCCGATTTGCACGATCAGCTCAAGGCGTTTTACAGCGATATCGGCCGGCCTTCGGTTGATCCCGAGCTGATGATCCGAATGCTCCTGGTCGGTTACTGCTATGGCATTCGTCATGAGCGGCGGCTGTGCCAGGAAGTGGCGCTGCACCTGGCCTACCGTTGGTTCTGCAAGCTCGATCTCGACGACAAGGTTCCGCACCATTCGACGTTCTCGGTGAACCGGCTCGGCCGCTTCCGTGACAGCGAGGTCCTGCGGCATGTCTTCGAGCGCGTAGTTGCAACGTGCATGGCCGCGGGCCTCGTCAAGGGCGAAGGGTTCGCGGTGGATGCGAGCGTGATGGAGGCCAATGCCAGCCGCTATCACGGCAAAGCGCCGGACGAACTGGACTGGACCGATGCGCAACGTCAGAAGCGTGCAGTGGCTGAGTACCTTGCTGGACTTGAGGTCGAGGCGCAGGTCCAGCAAGGCGGAGATAGCCGCGATGGCGGTTCTGATGGGACCCCGACCGCAACGTCTGATCGCAAGCCGCCGAAGGTGATCTCGCCTTCCGATCCGTCGTCGGCTTGGACGGCTAAGGCCAACAAGCGCGTGCAGTTCGGGTACGGGCTCAACTATCTCATCGACGTCGAGCACGCGATCATTGTCGATGTCGAGGCGACGCCGGCACGCACCTATGATGAGGTGGCGTCAACCAGGACGATGATCGAGCGCACCGAACGACGGCTTGATCTCAAGCCTGATTGGCTCACCGCCGATACCGCCTACGGCACCGGCAAACTGCTTGCATGGCTGTTGGGCCAAAGCATCACGCCGCATATCCCCGTGTGGGAAAGATATCCGTCGTCTGATAACATGTTCTCCCGGAGCGAATTCACCTACGACGCGGAGCGGAACGTCTATGTCTGTCCCAATGGCAAGCTCTTGCGAACCTCGGGAACGGTCCATGATGGCCGAGTCAGGAACTACCTGTCACAGCCTCAAGACTGCCGCACCTGCACGCTCAAGCAACGATGCACGCGCGCCCCGTTTAAGAAGATCGCGCGCGACATCAATGAAGATGCGCGCAACCATGCGCGGTCACTAAAGGGCACGCCGGAGTTCGAGCGATCGAGCAATGCGCGCAAGAAGGTAGAGATGCGTTTTGCACACCTGAAGGTCCAGCATGGCTTTGAGCGTATGCGTCTTCGCGGTCTCACCGGCGCCCGCGACGAGTTTCATCTCGCCGCCATTGTGCAGAACCTCAAGACAATGGCGCTGCGTCTGATCGGCCCGCCAACAAGAGGACCCGCGGCGATGGCGTAAAAGGCTTGCCAGGTTGGTCGTGGGGCTTCCCGATCAGCTCCATCCAGCCAGGAATAAGCCGAAAACGCCTCCCGGTAGCAAAACCAGCTACGTCACGGCATTTTTCGACAGCATCGGTCAAACTCGGAAGTCGACCCGCTTGAACGGCACGTCCGTTCTACCCCCAACAGCAGACGTCGTCGGACCATCGCGGCATGTCCAAGTTGGGCCAATAGCAGTCATTCGGACTTCAGGCGACCCGTATTCCCGTTGCCGCGCGGCAGAGTGATGATGAACTCGGTAAATGCGCCGGGCTCGGTCACGACATCGATCCGCCCGCCATGTTGCTTGACGATGATATCATGGGTCAGGGAGAGGCCGCACAAAGACGCCAAGAATTCCCGTCGTCGCATGTGCCTCCTCCCCCGCGGAGACCTAAGCGTGCCCGGCACTCCGGAAGGCTTTCGCTGCCTTTCCGGCGGATACGAAGGTGGCGTGAGCATCCTCTGCCGTCATCGCCGGGGTCGTCTCGATATCAGACAAGCTGCCTCCCGCGGCAGCCGCGAGTACTGCAGCGGCGGCGGCCTTAGCATCGGGAAACTCGCCAATAACGAGCCAGTCATGACGACCGAAGGTCAAGTACCACTCGATGAGCCTGCCTCCGACACTCTCGAAGAGTTTGGAAACGGCATCCTTACGATTTTCCGGCTTACCGACCATGCCCTTGACGGCATCCGAAGTGAAACGACCACGCGAGATGTAGATTGGCATAACATCCCTCCCAGACATCTGTTTACTGGAGCACATTGAGAACTCGCCGCCTGCGAGCGGAATGGAAATTTCAGCCCAGGTCGCGCACTAGCATTGATCTGGATCAATCCGGCGGGCATGACCGCTTCGGGTCAGATCGGAAGTCGGCCTGCTTGAACGGCATGTCCGTTCCACCACCAACAGCAGACATGTTCGGACCACCACGACATGTCCGGGTTGGGCCACACTCGGACTCATGCACCGCGGCAAAGTCACCACAGTCCTCGGCGTGAAAAGCAATCGATCCGTATTGCTTCGCCAAGGTAACCTCGTGACGTTGGTGGCGAGCGTTTGCAGACATATCTCACCAAAATTCATCCGGGCTATGCCAGAACGAGGTTCGATCATGATGGCGACTGATGGCCCACTCAACGGGCTAGTGCGCGCCATCGAACGCGCGCCGCCACCTCAAGTACGCGGCCTGAGGCCTTTTGCAGTCAGACCGAAGCCCCGCCTCTTTACGGTTAGCCAATTTTGCTGTCACCTTGGATGTATTCGGGGCTGGTTTGAGCAAGCAAAGTAAACAATAGGAGAGCGTGACATGTCTCTTATTCCCGACAAGACCTTTCAAGATAGTCTCTCCACGCTTCCGCTAACAACCTATCAGGTCGGTGAAACTGTGATTGCTGACGGTTCCAGGACCGGTCGGCTGCTGATTCTCAAGAAGGGAAATGTCGCGATCGTCAAAGAAGGACACGAGATTGCGCGAGTGGCGGAACCTGGCGCAGTCTTCGGGGAACTCTCTGTCTTGCTAGACCAACCTCACGCAGCGGACGTGCGCACGTTAGAAGACTCCCAGTTTCACGTAGCCGATGCGACTACGCTTCTCACGCAAAATCCGATCGCCGTACTTTATGTCGCCACGATGCTGGCCCGCCGACTCACAGGGGCGAACCACGCTCTTATTGAGTTAAAGCACCAACTTTCGACCGGCAAGCCGCAGAGCGCGATTGCTCAAACTGTCAGCAGGATGGAAGGATTTCTCATCGCGAGTTCCAGCTTGGTCTATTCGGGATATCCAACCGATCCGTACGCATAATGCTGAGCAAACACGATTCGTAACCAGCCGCGCCTTAGCCAAACAGCTGATGCGCCCGCAGCAGTGAGCCGGATCGAGCCGCCGTGGGCCATTCTATTTTCATCAGGGCGCCTTGGTCCTGACACGTTAGGCAAGCTCTGGATCGCACTTGAAACCGAATAGGGAGACAGATATGGGCGACTGGCTTCACGAACTTCCATTAATATGGATGGCACTCATTGTCTTCAGCGCCACCTATCTCTTCGCGATCCTGGTTCAGACAATTGTTGGGATGTTAGCAATCGGCGAACGCGCGGGTGCATTCAAGGCCGTCTCGGCAGGCATGCTCTCGCCGTTAGGTGTCATCTTCGGCCTCTTTGTCGCGTTTACAGCCGCACAGGTCTGGAGCGACAACGATCGAGCAAACGCTGCTGTGAATTGTGAGGCTAGCGCCCTGAAATCGGTTCTGGTTCTCGCCGCTACGTTCCCGGGAGAATTGGAAATGCACTTGCGAAATCTCGTTCGGCGTTACATTGAGGAGACCGCGACCCAAGAATGGCCGATGATGGTTCGGCATGCGGTTACGCTTGGTATTACCGCTACACCGCTCACTGAAGCCCTTCAGCAAACACTCGCATTTTCGCCCAGCAATCCAGGTCAGCAAATTGCACAACGCGAGATCGCCACCTCGCTTGAAAATGCATTGGAAGCCCGCCGACAGCGAATTCTGGCGAGCCGTTCTCGAGTTGACCTCACAAAATGGACTTGTCTTCTCTTGCAAGCCGCGTGCGCGCTTCTGGCGATTGCAATCGTTCATAGCGATAACCGGCTCGCCTCGACGATCAGCTTGGGAGTTTTTGCAACCGGCGTTGCCGCATCTGTCCTCCTAATTCTAGCCCACGATGAGCCCTTCGTAGGGCAGGTCTCAGTCGGGGCCCAGCCGCTGCTGCAGGTCATGCCCGATGCGAGTGGTTGATGCGTCGGCGGGACATGTTCGATAGGCGGCATCAGCACCTCAACCGGCTGGCCGACGAAGTTGAGATGGTCCATGAGCAAGGTCAGCCGGACGCGAAGCGTCGCTCGAACCAGTTGAGCGCTTGCTCAATAATCAATAGCCGCGTGGTCGACGTCAGCTTTGGGTCTTGGCTGTGTGAAAACGCGAAGACGCGTAATCGCGGTAGAAGAAGTTAGTCGTCCAAGAGCGCTTTAGTGCCTCAACGCGCAAGCGGATTCAACTTGGAGATCGAACTGAAAAATATCATTCCTCGTCGCGTTTCAGTTTTTGAGTTTTCACACAGCCAGGGTCAAAACCGGAAGTCCTGACCTGCCTTGATCCACGTCCTCTTCACCTCCCAGAGCAGACGTCGATTGCTCAAGCTGGCATGTCAGCTTCGGGCCATAACCTGACTCGCAGCAGACGAAAGCAAAAGGCCGCCAACTAAGGCGGCCCTTTAAACAATGGCAATCGCGCCAATGACAACCGGAGGGTCAGAAGCTGGTCCTACTTCTGAGCAAGAGCATCCTTGAGAAAGAGTTTGACGTCTTCGTGCGCTTTCTTGGCAGCGGCTTCGTTGTATTGGATCGTCACCCCTTTCTCAAAGCAAGGGTCGCTCAATGAGAACGGCTGTTTGGTTGCCGCGTTGACGATAGAGCCAGCCTCGACCTCCGCAAAACGGCAATTCCGCCCTGTCAGCGCCTGCGGCAGCTTCACCGCCTCCCGTAGGGCGGGCCCATCAAACACGTGGTATGCGCCAGGGTACTCGATGAGGCTTACGTTCATGCCGGCCTTCGTTAGCCGCGCCGCATATTCGCGGCACGGTTCGACGGGCACCCAATCGTCGGCGGTCCCATGAAGCAGCAGCACCGGCCGTTGAGCGAGCATCTCGTCGTCGCGGAATGTCGCTCCGCAGCTGCCATAAACTGAGATGTGCGCGGCAAACTGCACGTCGGGCTTTCCGTGCAGCTTTTGGAAGCGCGCCAGGCTAGAGTAAAGGGCAGCGTTCCCCCCGTGTGAGAATCCCATTACCGCTATCTTGTTGGCGTCGACCAGGGGGTGCTTCGAGAGCAGCTCGAGCGCACGGTATGCATCAACCACTCGGCTTACGGGATGGACCTGTCCCCCTTGCGCGATGGTCGCGACGCCGCGGCCGGAGAAACTGTCGACAGCGAACGTCCCAATGCCAGCTTCATTGAGGACGCGGGACCAATCATTAACGGGTCCGCCCTCTCCGCCGAGACCGCCGACCCCGTGGAAAAGGACGACGACTGAATTTTTTCCGTCGGATTTCGGGAGCCGCAGGTATCCAGCGAGCGTAACCGGTGAACCCTTCTTCCCGGCGAGGAAGTCGTCAATGGGCATCATCTCGCTTTCAAATGAGAGCACTTCTTGCCGTGTAAACGTAGACTGTGCATTTGCTCGCGGCGTCAAAAGAACGACGCCGACGAGGACGCCAGCTGCGACCTTCCACATTCTTCCCCCCCTTCAAGTTAGCCTGCCAACTTAACAGCATTTGTTTTTCCGCTGGCTTATGTCCGATTTTGCTCCAAACCACCTTAGGCGTTATGCGTTTCTAGCGGTTGCGCTTGATCAGTCCGCCATCGTTTCACCCGAGCCTCCAAACTCGGCTGGAAAATCCTTGAGCTTCGGCAGGCCATCCCGCATCGGCAACACCGTCTCCGCGTAGTTGACGTGAACGCCGGGAGCAAACTGGAGGCTCGGGATCGTTGCCGCGAACACGTCCACCAGCGCTAGCGGGGGGTGATTGGTCATCAAGTGTCCACCGCACTTGACGCAGTATTTGCGTTGGCTGAGCGGTGTCTTCTCGAACGTGGCTATGTGCGCTGCGCCCGAGGTGACGCGCACGGCTTCCGGCTTCCAAAGGCTGAAGGCGTTCACGGGCCCGCCGGACCAGGAACGACAGGAACTGCAATGACAATAACCCATCGCCGCCGGTGCCCCGGTGACTTCCAGTTCGACAGCGCCGCAAAAGCATCTTCCAATGTGGCTCATGTTCTTTCCTTTTGTTGACCTACATTAGTCCTCCGACCGACGACACATCACAGATACAGCGGTGAGTTGCGTCCCCTGATCGGAGGACGGGCGAGGACCGATTTCGGCTCCCGATCAATCCGCCATCACTTTCGAACCGAAGTTCGTGACCGGCGGCCCGCCAGTGCGCGGAGGGGGCGGCATGCCCCAGCGCATCATCACCATCTCTTCGGCGTCAGCCACGTTGCGGATCACGGGTGCGGGATAGTCGGGGAATACGCCGGGCATCGGCTGTAGGTTGCCGACGTAACGGTTCATCTGCCGGAAGAGGCCTGCGATGGCGGCTTGATTGGTTGTAATCGAGTACAAATTGCACATGTCTAGTCTCGGTTTCCCGGCCACCACGTTGAAGCCGGATCGCTCGCCGAAATCTTGGTCGCCCGTAGCGCCACCAGATGGCTTCGCTTGTAGGCATAGCCACGAACCCGAGAGCAATCCTGGCAGCGCATGCGTCGCTCCAACTCATGTATCGGGGTCGCCTTCGGCCTGCGAATGACGTCGAGCGCGATGGTCGTGTTTGTGTCGCAGCCGAGGCAGCGGACTTCGAGGTAGCCATAACCGGAATTAATTGCCTGCCCAAAGTCGGAGAGGGCTGCGCCGGCCCCTTGAAGGCCAACATCCTCTTGTTCCAGGCCTCCACCGACAATCGGTCCGCCTCCTTGCGAGCCTCGCGCGCCCGTTCGGCCGCGGCTCGGACGGAAGCGCCATAGATGGTTTCTCGGGATTTGGTGCCCATTGCCGGCATCAAAGCCCGGCGAGAGACCCGGCGCAAATCGTCAATGGGTCGTGGCACCGAAAGCCCATGGGCCACCGTCGGTCGTAGCTGGTGGACAGAGCAGGCTGGCCAGGGGATGAGCCGGGCAGGGGTGCCAGCGGACCACGCGGAAAGGGCGATCGGCCATGTCATCGGAGGCATCCGAGGCTTCTATGATCGCTACGACTTCTACAATGAGAAGAAACTGGTCTTTGAGGCATTGGAGGGGCCGTAGAGGGCGCGCCGCTTTGCGGCGTGATTTTTATTTTGATGCTTCAGTAAAGAAAACCCCGGCAATTCGCCGGGGTTTTCATATGGTCCATTCAGTCGCGATCGTGATGTATCACGGTCTTTTCGCGATTGCCGAACCCGTCCTCTTTCTTGATCACGGTCTTGCTCTCGGGCGCGCGCTCACGCTCCTTGATGACCGTCGTTCGGTCGCGATCTCGGTCGCGGTATTCATGCGACTCACCAGTTGTCACTCCGGCGCCGACCGGGCCAACACGAACGCCAACATCATCAGCCCACGCGGGCGCCGCGATTGCGCAAACAAATCCCGCTGCCATCAGATACTTCTTCATCCTCTCCTCCTAAAGTTTGACGATAGAAGAGATTGCCGATGGTTGCGTGCGGTTCCGGTTCCACGCTGCCTGTTTTGGAATCAGCCTGGCGAAACGGCACGGCCCCAGCACCTGGAGGTCCGCTGGAGCCGCGCGCGTTCCGATTGAAATTCCTTCTTTCGATAGCAATGGACAGACGCGCGTCCTAAAGGTTCGTTCCTCGACCGTGCCCGCGACTCAATGCTCAACGAGGCGGATCGCTGGGATGCCGAAGCTGCCCCCCGGCTTCCTCTTTCTTTAGGATTGCTAGACGGCGCTCGTAGTGTTCGGCGAGTTGAAGCAGGCGTCGCTTGATAAAGGGGTCCGCCGTCTCGGCGAGAGAGCGAACCAACTTCGCCTGCTGACTGCAAAACTCTCTATCCACTTACTCGCCCCAACCATCGAAGTCGTTAGCTTTCTAGAGCGACTGGGCGGGACTAACTATAAAGAGGATCACAGTTTCCTCAGAAAGTCCGGTCGGACTTCGGGGTGTGGTCAATCTCTTCCAAATAGGCGTGCAAATCGGCGCTGGCGCGCTCAATGAATGACAGTGCCCTTATCGGCGCACGACTCTGTTTTGCTACTTCCACCAAGTTGTCCAGGTCGTCGCAGAGTTCGCGCGTCGCCTCAACCAAGCTGCTGGCCATCGGATCCCTCGAAGACACGACTCAACAAGCAAAGCCTAAGCAATGCATGAGCCCGCGCAAGTGAAGCATTTCAGAGGAGGGCGGATAGATCTTGGCAGCCGGCTTGGAGTTCCGGTCAAGGATGTGCATGCTTTGAGGGGGCTGGCTAACAATGGGCGCCTGGTTGGCCGTGAAGGCTTTCAACCTGCCTGATAGGCCTCAAACGCGTGGGCGAGAAAAAGCGCCGCGCTACAGCAAACTAGAAATGCAACAGACACCGTCATCAACGCCTCCTCTGGGGTAGAGAGGCCAACGAACTGCTGCGCGAGAAGTCCCAAATCAGTTCCATGATAAATTGCATGTGCCATCCCCTGCTTTAGGCACGGGGAGCCTAGGCTTGGCCGTGTTTCAGGACCGTTTCACGGCACCGCGAAAGTGGTTTCGTCGCCAAGGCAAGTTTGTGGCAACCGGCACTTTTTTCAGTTGTACTGGAGGGGTGCCTTCATTTCCGCGCGGGCCTGTGTCGGCCGCTTCCTTATTAGGTGCCTCGTAGGGGATTCTATTTTGACTTTCGGGTTCGCTTCGCGAAGTCGCACCCCAGCACCGCCGCCATTCTCGGGGATGAACTCGACGCCGGCTTTTTCGAGTGCGGTAACCAAAGCTTGTCCGGTTTCTGGCCTACCGCCAATGGGACTGTCACTATCGATCGCCTCTATCCAGCAAAGCTTTATCCCGCTGCCGTGGGCGATGTTGGCAGTTCCTGTTCTTGTGCTCGTCCTTTGGTGGCTGATCCGAAAACACGCCCCCGGCACTCAGGCTATGACGGCCGCGGTGGAAGCAACGCTTGCAGATCGTAACGACCAGCCGAGGGTTGCGTGGAAATCGGGCAAGATCACTTTGCGGGAAGGCGCCCGTTGGGTTGAGCAGATGCAAAATGAGATGTACGGCAAACACGAAATAAGAACTCATTTCGATCGTCAGCCCAGACGTTGTAACATTAGATATCCGAGCTGACCTCGGTCGATACGTTGCTGGTGTTGAAGTCGAACGAGGGAAGGGCGATTCAAAGACAGTCTTTGCCGTGCCGACATCTGACTATTTCGACACTGATAGGGTTGTTCTTTCGGCGGCCATAAGAAACGATTTTTTTCGAGTCTTCAGCGTAGGAGTTGAGCACATTAATCCGCACGCCAAATCTGCCGAAATTGAATGGTCTCTTGTGCAGGCCAGCCGCTCTTTGTTTCGCGAATGAGGGCTCGACGCGAGCCTTCGAAATAACCGGTCGGCGACCTATATTCTCGTTATGCCGCGCAAACCGATCGAACTGCCGCCCCAGATCGCCAAGGATTTTGTACGTGATATGCAGGCCTTCTTTTCCGCCGGTCTCAACTCGATCAAGGCCGATGGGATTGCAGCTGGCACGCTCCATTCGCTGAGGCAGCACTATAGCGGCAAATTGCGCCTGACCGATGTGAAGGCGATGTTTCTCGAAATGAAGGATTGGGTATGATGGAAGACAGAGAGCGTGGTCGCGGTTGCTCCGAATGCAATTTTTCCGGCGTGTGGAACAGCCCGACAAAGGGACAAATTCCGTGCCCGCATTGCAATCGTCCCACGGTGATTGAGGGTGAGCCATCAAAGCGGCGTCTCGACAAGCCGGCACGGAAGCCGCCGCGCTGAGATCAGTCGACGCCCCCAGGATCACCGCAACTCTCGACCCACGCACCAACCGCTGCGAACGCGATGATGATTACGAGCGGCAACAAGATGACAGCGCCCAATATCCACAGCACGATCATGTTGCGCTCCATGTCGCGCCGAGTGGCGAGGAGCACAGGGAAAATGTTGGAAAATAAAAGGAATTTTGCGCAACAGGCGCAACATATTCTGAGGGTCTAAATATCCGGTAAGTTATTGAAAAACTTGGCGATCCCGGCAGGACTCGAACCTGCAACCCGCGGAGTAGAAATCCGCTACTCTATCCAGTTGAGCTACGGGACCGTTTTGCCTGGCCGGCGACCGGCCCGGTTGATTGCGCCTTCTTACCTTGGCCTGATCCTCGAAGGAAAGGCGGGAGACGCCCGGACCAGGCCTCGGTCGGCGGGACGGCCATCCTCATAGCACTGCCTTTATGAAAAATCCGCTCGTTGCGGAAAACTTATCGAACCACTTTCCCTGATCCGGCGACCAAGAGGCACGGCGGAGTGTGTCCGCCCGGAACGTCATCCCGCGCCGTTCATCTAGCTGAACGCTGAGGGTCCGGACGTCGCGACTGGACTTTGCCCTTTGGCCATGCCGTATGCGACCTTTGCTACGCCTGTTCCGCTGCCATCAGTCCGTCACCATTTCGCGCATTTTTATTCGTCACGCGGCGTCTGTCCGCGCAAGGAGCTCCCCCATGATCGGTTTGGTTCGCGCCGCAGCTGTCTGCGCCACGCTGGCGCTTGTCCCCATGCTGGCGCTTGGCCTCCATTCAGCGCTGGCGGCCGACAAGGCGTTCAAGCGGGACGATCTCGCTGACGCCGCGATCAAGCTCGAAACCCGGATCAAGAGCGAGGCGGGGGCGGTTGCCAAGTCGCCGGCGACGCTGCGCAGCGACGCCGATGCCGCCTTCAGGCGCAACGACGTCCGCAACGGTCTTCAGATCCTCGGCCAGATCGCCGCGACCAGCCCGGAGGACAGCGGAAACTGGCTCCGGCTCGCCCGCACCATCTTCCAGATCAAGCCGCAGACCACGAGCGAGCAGACCTTCTTCCTGGAGCGGGCCTCGACGGCGGCCTACATCGCCTATCAGCGGGCCGGCAACCGGCAGGACGAGGCCGATTCGCTCGCCGTTCTGGGCCGCGCCTTCGCCGACCGGCAGATGTGGCGGCCGGCGCTGGATACGCTCCGCCTCTCGCTCGACATGCGCGAGGTGGCCGAGGTCCGCGGTCAATATGAGAAGCTGCGCGACGACCATGGCTTCAAGCTCGTCGACTACACCATCGATTCCGATTCGGCGTCGCCCCGGGTCTGCTTCCAGTTTTCCGAGGACCTGGCCAAACGGACGGACTTCACGCCCTTCGTGACACTCGCGGGTACCGACCGGCCGGCGCTGACCAACGAGGACAGGCAGCTCTGCATCGACGGGCTCAAGCATGGCGAGCGCTACAACATCAATCTGCGCGCCGGTCTGCCGTCGAACGTCAGGGAAGGCCTGCCGAAATCGGCCGAGTTCAACATCTATGTCCGCGACCGAAAACCCTTCGTGCGCTTCACCGGACGCGCCTATGTGCTGCCGCGCACCGGCCAGCGCGGCATCCCGCTCGTCAGCGTCAACACGCCGGCAGTCACCATCAATGTGTTCCGGATCGGCGACCGCAACCTGATCAACACGGTGATCGACTCCGACTTCCAGCAGCCGCTGAGCCGCTACCAGCTCTCCAATCTCGGCGGCGAGCGTGGCGTCAAGGTCTGGACCGGAGAACTGGCCACCGCGACCACGCTGAACCAGGACGTCACGACCGCCTTTCCGGTCGATCAGGCCGTAGGCGACTTGCAGCCCGGCGTCTACGTGATGACGGCGGCGGCCAAGAATCCCGGCGCCGACGACGATTACCAGCTCGCCACGCAATGGTTCATCGTCTCCGATCTCGGCATCGCCGCGTTCTCGGGCAATGACGGCATCCATGTCTTCGTCAATTCGCTGTCGTCGACGGAGGCGGTTGCGCGGGCGGAGGTGCGGCTGGTCGCGCGCAACAACGAAATCCTGAGCAGCAAGAAGACCGATGACGCCGGTCATGTGCTGTTCGAGGCGGGGCTCGCGCGCGGCGAGGGCGGGCTGTCGCCGGCCATGCTCACGGTGTCGGGCGAGAAGACCGACTACGCCTTTCTCAGCCTGAAAACGAACGCGTTCGATCTCACCGACCGGGGTGTGGCGGGCCGCGAGACGCCCGACAACGGCGCCGACGCCTTTGTCTATGCCGAGCGCGGTGTCTACCGCTCCAACGAGACCGTCTATCTCACCGCATTGCTGCGGGACGGGCAGGGCAACGCCATGACCGGCACACCGCTCACCGCGGTGATCGAGCGTCCCGATGGCGTCGAATTTCGGCGCGCGGTGCTGGCTGATCAGGGCGCCGGTGGCCGATCGCTCTCCGTGCCGCTCAATTCGGCGGTGCCGAGCGGCACCTGGCGGGTTCGCGTGTTCACGGATCCGAAGGGCGAGGCGGTCGGCGAGACTACCTTCATGGTCGAGGATTACATCCCCGAGCGGCTGGAATTCGACATAACCTCAAAGGACAAGGTCATCAAAGCTGAAGCTCCGGTAGAACTCAAGGTCGCCGGCCACTTCCTGTATGGCGCGCCCGCGTCCAACCTCCAGCTCGAAGGCGACATGCTGGTCGGGCCCTCGGGCGGACGTCCTGATTTCCCCGGATACGAGTTTGGCGTCGACGATACCGACACGGTATCGAACGAGCGAACGCCGATCGAAAATCTCCCTGAGTCCGACGACAAGGGCAACGCGAACTTCCCGGTCAGCCTGGCGAAAGCGCCGACCTCGACGCGGCCGCAGCAGGCGAGCTTCTTCATCCGGATGACGGAGGCCGGCGGCCGCGCCGTCGAGCGCAAGATCGCGCTGCCGATCGCAGCCGCCAGCAACCAGATCGGCGTCAAGCCGGCTGTTCTCAGGCAAGAGTATAGCAGCCGGCGACAAGGCCGATTTCGATCTCGTGTTCGTCTCGCCCGAGGGCAAGACGCTCGCGCGCGACGGGCTGCGCTACGAGCTGTTCAAGCTCGAGTCGCGTTATCAATGGTATCGGCAGAACTCCTCGTGGGAATACGAGCCGGTCAAGACCACCAAGCGCGTCGCCGACGGCGAGGTCTCGATCGCAGCCGACAAGCCGGCGCATCTCTCCTTCAACCCGCAGGAAGGCCGCTATCGCCTCGACGTGAAGTCGGCCGACCTCGACGGTCCGATCACTTCGGTACAGTTCGATGTCGGCTTCTATTCCGACGGCAGCGCCGACACACCCGACCTGCTCGAGACCTCGATCGACAAGCCGCAATATCAGTCCGGCGATACCATGGTCGTCTCGGTCAATGCGCGCACGGCCGGCAAGCTCACCATCAACGTGCTCGGCGACCGCCTGCTGACGACACAGAACATCGACGTCAAGGAAGGCACCTCGCAGGTCAAGATTCCGATCGGCAAGGATTGGGGCACGGGCGCCTATGTGATGGCGACGTTGCGCCGTCCGCTCGATTCCGCCGCCCAGCGCATGCCCGGCCGCGCGATCGGGCTG
Organism: uncultured Alphaproteobacteria bacterium; assembly: GCA_963696255.1. GTDB lineage: Bacteria > Pseudomonadota > Alphaproteobacteria > Rhizobiales > Xanthobacteraceae > Bradyrhizobium. The sequence continues at coordinate 998,877 of CAVOJN010000006.1, read as the reverse complement.
AAATGGTTCGGCATCGACAAGCAGGCGCGGACGCTTCAAGTCAATCTGTCGCCGCCGTCTTTGGTACGACCGAATTCGAGCCTGAAGATTCCGGTCAAGCTCGGCGGGCTCAATCCCGGCGAGGACGCCAAAATCGTGATTGCCGCTGTTGATGTCGGCATCCTCAATTTGACCAATTACAAGCCGCCGGCGCCGGACGAATATTATCTCGGCCAGCGCCGTCTCACCGCCGAGATCCGCGACCTCTATGGCCAGTTGATCGATGGCATGCAGGGCACCCGCGGCCAGATCAAGACCGGCGGCGATGCCGGCGCCGAGCTCCAGGGCTCGCCGCCGACCCAGAAACCGCTGGCGCTTTATTCGGGCATCGTGACGGTCGGTCCCGACGGCAGCGCCGAGATCAGTTTCGACATTCCGGACTTCGCGGGCACCGCGCGTGTGATGGCGGTGGCGTGGAGCGCGACCAAGCTCGGCCGCGCCACGACCGATGTCATCGTGCGCGATCCCGTGGTGCTGACCGCGACCTTGCCGCGCTTCCTGCTCACCGGCGACCAGGGGACCATGAGCATGGATATCGACAATGTGGAGGGGCCGCCGGGCGACTACACCATCAGCGTCAAGGCGTCCGGTACGGTGAAGGTCTTCGGCAATTCGACGAAAGTCTCCATTCGGAATGGCGATAAAGCGGCGACCCTCGAGAATATCATCAAGCTCGCCGCTCAGCAGCGCAGCTCGATGTCGATCGGTCTCGATGCCGGCGGCGCCGGCAAGGCGGAGCTTGACGTCGATATCAAGGGGCCGAACGGACTGGCGCTGGGGCGTCATTACGCGCTCGACGTCAAGCCGGCGACGCAGGTGCTGGCGCGCCGCTCCATCCGCACGCTGGCCAAGGGCGAGAGCCTGACGCTGACCTCGGACATGTTCTCCGACCTCGTGCCGGGCACGGGCGGTGTCTCGCTCTCGGTCGGACTGTCGACCGCGCTCGATGCAGCCACCATCCTGCAGGCGCTCGATCGTTACCCGCATGGCTGCTCGGAGCAGATCACGAGCCGCGCCATGCCGCTGCTCTATGTCAATGAACTCGCGGCCGGCGCCAGGCTCGCGCAGGACGAAAACCTCGATCAGCGCATCCGTGATGCGATCGAGCGGCTCCTGGCGCGGCAGGGCTCGAACGGCTCGTTCGGCCTGTGGTCGGCCGGCGGCGACGACGCCTGGCTCGACGCCTATGTCACGGACTTCCTGACCCGCGCCCGCGAGAAGGGATTTGCCGTGCCGGACGTGCTGTTCAAGAGCGCGCTCGACCGCATCCGCAACTCGGTGGTGAATGCGGCGGAGCCGGAGAAGGATGGCGGGCGCAATCTCGCCTATGGCCTTTACGTGCTCGCGCGCAACGGCGCTGCGCCTGTCGGCGACCTCCGCTATCTCGCCGACACCAAGCTGAAGAACCTGGCGACGCCGATCGCCAAGTCGCAGCTTGCGGCGGCGCTGGCGCTGGTCGGCGATCGCAACCGCGCGGAGCGGGTCTATGCAGCGGCGCTCGGCGATCTCGAGCCGAAGCCGGCGCTGATCTTCGGCCGGTCCGACTACGGCTCATCGCTGCGCGATGCCGCCGCCTATATCTCGCTCGCCTCCGAAGGCAATGCGGCGCGCGCGTCGCTGACCCAGGCGGTGATGCGGGTCGAGGCGGCGCGCGGGCTCACGCCCTACACCTCCACGCAGGAGAACGCCTGGATGGTGCTGGCGGCGCGGGCGCTCGCCAAGGGAGACGATGGCGCTCGACCTCAACGGCCAGGCGATCAAGACTGCGCTCTTCCGCAACTACAGGGCGGAGCAGGTGGCGGGCGAACCGCTCAAGATCACCAACACCGGCGACGCGCCGGTGCAGGCGGTGGTCTCGGTCTCGGGCTCGCCGGTCGTGCCGGAACCGGCAGCGTCGAACGGCTTCAAGATCGAGCGCAGCTACTTCACGCTCGACGGCAAGCCGGCCAATATCTCCACTGCAAAGCAGAACGACCGCTTCGCGGTGGTGCTCAAGGTCACCGAGCCCAAGCCCGAATACGCTCACATCATGGTGTCGGATTATCTGCCGGCAGGACTCGAGATCGACAATCCGCACCTGGTGTCGTCAGGCGACAGCGGTACGCTAAGCTGGATCGAGGATGGCCAGGATCCGGTGAATACCGAGTTCCGCGACGACCGCTTCACCGCTGCACTGGATCGCGCCGGCAACTCCAAATCGGTGTTCACCGTGGCCTATATCGTGCGCGCGGTGACGCCAGGCAAATACGTGCTGCCGCAGGCCTATGTCGAGGACATGTACAACCCCTCGCGCTACGGCCGCACCGGAACGGGATCGGTGGAGGTGCGTCCGGCGAAATGAGGGACGACCTACACACTCTCTCGTCATGCCCGGGCTTGGCCCGGGCATCCACGACTTCGCTTGCCGAGGGAATAGACGTGGATGGCCGGGTCAAGCCCGGCCATGACGACGGAAAAGTACGAGGCAAACGACGTATTGTGGGCGCCTTCGTGCTTGTGTCGGCGTTCCTGATCGCCGCATTTGCTGCCTGGGTCGTCTCCCTCGGTCCGCTGCCGCTGGCGGAGGCGCGAAACGTCTCGGCCACCATCATCGATCGCAACGGAAAGCTGCTGCGCGCCTATGCCATGGCCGACGGCCGATGGCGCTTGCCCGTGGACGCCAAAAGGGATGTCGATCCGACCTATCTCGACCTGTTGCTCGCCTATGAAGACCAGCGCTTCCGCGATCATTCCGGCGTCGACCCGCTGGCGCTGGGGCGCGCTGCCTACCAGCTTGTCACGCGCGGCCATATCGTGTCCGGCGGATCGACCATCACCATGCAGCTCGCGCGGCTGATGGAGCCGCGGCGTCAACGCTCGCTTTATGCCAAGCTCCACCAGATCGTGCGCGCGATCGAGATCGAGCGACGGCTCGACAAGAACGAGATCCTCAATCTCTATCTCGCGCTCGCGCCGTTCGGCGGCAATCTCGAAGGCATTCGGGCGGCGTCGCTGGCGTATTTCGGCAAGGAGCCGAAGCGGCTGTCGCTGGCGGAATCAGCGCTGCTCGTGGCGCTGCCGCAATCGCCGGAGAGGCGCAGGCTCGACCGCTATCCCGATGCCGCGCGCGCCGCACGCGACCGCGTGCTCGATCGCATGGTCGAGGAGCATCGCGTGACCCTGGAAGATGCGGCTCAGGCGAAATCAACGGCAGTGCCGAAATGGCGCAAGCCGCTGCCGATCCTGGCGCCGCATTCGTCCGACCAGGCGCTCGCCGCGATCAAGGACGCGCCGGTGATCCGGCTGACGCTGGATGCGAACCTGCAGAAGGTGCTGGAGCCGCTCGCCCGCGATCGCGCCATTGCGCTCGGCCAGAACATTTCGGTCGGCATCATCGTGGTCGACAATGCCTCCGGCGACGTGCTCGCGCGTGTCGGCTCGGCCGGTTATTTCGACGCCAGCCGGGCAGGGCAGGTCGACATGACGCGCGCGGTGCGCTCGCCGGGCTCGACGCTGAAGCCGTTCATCTATGGCCTCGCCTTCGAGGACGGCTTTGTGCATCCGGAGAGCCTGATCGACGACAGGCCGATCCGATTCGGCTCCTACGCACCGGAAAATTTCGACATGACCTATCAAGGCACGGTGCCGGTCAAGCGCGCGCTTCAATTGTCCCTGAATGTCCCGGCGATCGCGCTGCTCGACCGCGTCGGTTCGAGCCGGCTGTCCTCGCGGCTGCGGCAGGCGGGCGCCAATTTGGTGCTGCCGAAGGATGAGGCGCCGGGACTGGCGATGGGGCTCGGCGGCGTCGGTGTCACGCTGCAGGATCTCGCGATGCTCTATGCGGGCCTGCCGCGGCTCGGCAGCACAAAGCCGCTGCGTGAAATCATCGACGGCAAGACGGACACGCGCGAGCCGGCGCGGCTGATGGATCAAGTCGCGGCATGGCAGGTCGCGAACGTCCTCATCGGGACGCCGCCGCCGGAGAACGGCGTGGGCGGACGGATCGCATTCAAGACCGGAACCAGCTACGGCTATCGCGATGCCTGGTCGGTGGGTTTTGACGGCCACATGACCATCGGTGTCTGGGTCGGCCGGCCGGACGGCGCGCCGGTTCCGGGCCTGATCGGCCGCGCCGCGGCGGCCCCGATCCTGTTCGATGCCTTCGCCCGCACCGGAAAGTTACCCGCGCCGCTGCCCAAGGCGCCAAAGGGCGCGCTGATATCAAGCAATACCAAATTGCCGCTGCCGCTCAGGAGGTTCCGGGCGATTGGGGAACTGGTTCGGAACAGCAGCGAACATGCGCTGCACATCCAGTTCCCGCTCAACGGCTCGCGCATCGATGTCGAGCGTTCCAATACCGGCGATGTCACCCCGATGCCGGTCCGGGTCGCCGGCGGCACTTTGCCGATGACGGTGATGGTCAACGGGCGTTCCGTCGGCGAGATCGACGGCCGCAGGCAGCGCCTGATCGATCCGCCGGGTCCGGGCTTTGCGCGGCTGACCGTCATCGACGCTGCGGGCGCGGCGGACACAGTTGTCGTGAGAATGCAGTAGCTGCTGCCTAAGCGGTTGTCCGCACGATGGTTTCGGCGTATGCGGAACCATGGTCGAGACCTACGCACGTCCCCGGTTTGGCGCACCGCGCGAGCCCAAAAACCTGGTCAATCCGGGAAGCCGGCTGGCGCAGATGATCGACTTCGTCACGGCCAGCCACGCGCGTGCGGTCGCATTCCTGCTGCTGTGCAGTGCACTGTTTTTCCTGCCCGGATTTTTCAATATTCCGCCCGTCGACCGCGACGAGCCGCGCTTCGCGCAGGCCACCAAGCAGATGGTCGAGAGCGGCGATCCCGTCGACATCCGATTTCAGGACGACGTCCGCTACAAGAAGCCGGTCGGAATTTACTGGATGCAATCCGCCGCGGTGCAGACCGCGACCGCGCTCGGCCTGCCGAAGGCGCAGCTGCGCATCTGGGTCTACCGCATTCCCTCATTGATCGGCGCGGTCGGCGCCGTGCTGCTGACCTACTGGGCGGCGCTCGCCTTTGTCACGCGGCGAGGATCGGTGCTCGCGGCGCTGCTGTTGTGCGCCTCGGTGCTGCTGTCGGTGGAAGCACGGCTCGCCAAGACCGATGCGATGCTGCTGCTCACCGTGGTCGCGGCGATGGGAGCGCTGGCGCGGGTCTATCTCTCCTGGCAACGCGGCGAAGATCCCGCGCGTCCGCCCTGGAGTTGGCCCACCATCTTCTGGACGGCGCTGGCCGGCGGTATCCTGATCAAGGGACCGCTGATCCTGATGTTCGCGGGGCTCACGATTCTCGACGCTGGCCATCCTGGATCGCGGCGCCTCCTGGCTGTGGCGGCTGCGCCCGGTCTGGGGCCTCATCTGGATGCTGGTGCTGGTGATGCCGTGGTTCGTCGCCATCTACTGGCGCGCCGGCGAAACCTTCTTCACCGATTCCGTCGGTGGCGACATGTTGAGCAAGCTGGCCGCGCAGGAATCGCACGGGGCGCCGCCGGGACTTTATCTCCTCTTGTTCTGGATCACGTTCTGGCCGGGTGCGCCGCTCGCGGGCATGGCGGTGCCGGCGGTCTGGCGGGCGCGGCGCGAGCCCGGCGCGCAATATCTGCTGGCCTGGCTGGTGCCGTCCTGGATCGTGTTCGAGCTGGTTCTCACCAAGCTGCCGCACTACGTGCTGCCGCTTTATCCGGCGATCGCGATCCTGACCGTCGGCGCGCTGGAGCGGCGCGTGCTGTCGCGCTCCGCCTGGCTGATCCGGGGCGGGGCGTGGTGGTTCGCCATTCCGGCGCTTGCGGCGATCCTGGCCGTGGTCGGCGCGATCATGCTGACGCGGCAGCCGGTCTTCCTGTCCTGGCCGCTGTTTGCGATCGCCATGATCCTCGGTCTGTTCGCCTGGTGGCTCTACGAAGATGTGCGCGCCGAGCGTTCGCTTCTGAATGCGATCGCGGCCGCGCTGTTCCTGGCGTTTGCGGTCTATGGGGTTGTGCTGCCGTCATTGACGACGCTGTTCCCAAGCGCGGAAATTGCCCGTGCGCTCCGCAATGTCGTTTGCGTCGGCCCCAAGGCGGCGGCCGCGGGTTTCCACGAGCCGAGCCTCGTGTTCATGACCGATACCTCGACGCTGCTGACGGACGGCTCGGGTGCGGCCGACTTCCTCAATCAGGGGAGCTGCCGTTTCGCACTGGTGGAGCAGCGCTCCGAGCGTGCCTTCGTGCAGCGCGCGGAAGCGATCGGCCTGCGTTACAACGCCGCCACCCGCATCGACGGCTATAACATCTCGCAAGGCCGGCCGGTCTCCATTGCGATCTTCCGCTCCGAGGGCACGGAGTGATGAACCTTCCCGCCGCCATCGCCGAAACCCAGCCCTATGCATCGCAACTGCTGGCGCTGGCCGGCCAATCGGTGCGGCAATTGTCGCGCGCGCCGACGGCGCCTTACCGCAGCCAGGCGACGAAGCGGCTGCTGTGGCAATCGCTGTGGCTGATCGGGGGCGGTGCGGCGCTGGTCGTGATCCTGATGTTCAGCTTTGACGCAGCCGAGATCGCGATGATGCCGCCGCGCAAGTCGCCGGGCCTTTGGCCGATCGAGATCCTCACTGACTTCGGCAAGGATACCTACGTGCTGACGGCGCTTGGGCTGGTTGCGATCATCATGGCCTTGGCCTTTCCGCTGCTGCGGGGGCCTGCGCGCAGCCGCCTGCTGCGCCTCGGCGCCGATGTCGAATATCTGTTCCTCGCGGTCCTGGTGCCTGTGATCGCCACAGAGATCATCAAGCGTGTGGCCGGCCGTGGCCGGCCTTTCGTGGGCGGCAAGGCCGATCCCTTCAACTTCCTGCCGTTCCACGGCGCCGAGCCCTATTTCAGCTTTGTCTCGGCGCATTCGGTGACGGCCTTTGCGCTTGCGTTCGGTGTCTCCGCAATCTGGCCGCGGTGGCGCGTTCCCATTTTCATCTACGCGCTCGCGATCGGCGGAAGCCGCCTCGTGCTGCTGGCGCATCATCCCAGCGACGTCGTGGGCGGCGCCGTTCTGGGTCTGCTCGGCGCGCTCGGCGTGCGGACCTGGTTCGCCACAAGGCAGCTCTGCTTTTCCATTGAGGAAAATGGCAAAATTGTTCCGCGCTAGGGGATTTCCAGGGGTTGCGAGGGCCGTCCGGACGCGATAAGCGCGGCTCACCGATGCCATTCTCCGCCGACCATGATCCACTCGACGAGCCCGAGCCGTTAACTTGCCACGTTCCGACAACGAAGTCGCGGTTTCCATCGTCGTCCCCGTTCGGAACGAAGCGGACAACATCGCGCCCCTGATCGCGGAGATCGCCGCTGCGCTCGACGGCCGCTGGGCCTACGAGATCATCTACGTCGATGACGGCTCGACGGACGCCACCGCCGATCGGCTCACAGCCGAGATGAAGCAGCGCGCCAATCTGCGGCAGCTCAGCCACGCGACATCATCGGGTCAATCGGCAGCAGTCAGGAGCGGGGTTCGCGCGGCGCGCGGCGCCATCGTCGCCACCCTCGACGGCGACGGTCAGAACAATCCGGCGTTCCTGCCGGAGCTGATTTCGGCGATCGGGAAAGGCGGCGATCGCATCGGTCTGGTCGCGGGCCAGCGGATCGGACGCAAGGACACCGGCTTCAAGAGATGGCAGTCGCGGACCGCCAACGCGGTCCGCAATGCAATCCTCAAGGACGGCACCCGCGATACCGGCTGCGGATTGAAGGCCTTCCGCCGCGAGGTGTTTCTGATGATGCCTTATTTCGACGGGCTGCATCGTTTCCTGCCGGCCCTGATACGCCGCGAAGGCTATGAGATCGCCTACATCGACGTGATCGACCGGCCGCGCCATTCGGGCGTGTCGAATTACGGCTTCTTCGATCGTCTCTGGATCGGCATCATGGATCTTTTCGGCGTGTGGTGGCTGATCCGGCGCAAAAAGCCGACGCCTGAAGTCACCGAGGTGCATTGATGTTGATCCAGTATGGTCAGGCGCTCGGCAATTACATCTACGACATCTTCGTCGCCAAGTTCGATTTCTGGCTGGCGTTCGGCCTCGCGGCGCAGCTTGCGTTTGCCGCCCGCTTCCTGGTGCAGTGGATTTCCAGCGAACGCGCGGGAAAGAGCGTGGTGCCCATGGCCTTCTGGTTCTTTTCGGTGGCCGGCGGCACGATGACGCTGATCTATGGCCTCGTCAAACGCGAGCCTGTCATCATCATCGGACAGGCCTTGTCGAACATCATCTATATCAGGAACATCATGCTGATCTGGAAGAACCGCGGCAGTGGTTCGGAGACGCTCAATCGCTGACGAAGCAAATCAAACGGGGGCCTTGGTATGACCGAAGGGCTTGGCATGACCGAGACGGCCTGGAATCGATTGCCCGCGGCGGCGCTCCGCTCCCTTGCAGAAAACGACGCCATCGTGCTGCTGCCGGTGGCATCCACCGAACAGCATGGGCCGCATCTGGCGACCGGGGTCGATGACTTCCTGTGCAGCGAAGTGTGCCGGCGCACCGCGGCCAAACTGGCGCCGGGTTGCCCGGTCGTGGTCGCACCGACGGTGTGGTTTGGGCTCGCCGATCATCACACAGCCTTCGGGGGTACGTTTTCGATCAGCCTTGCAACCTATCATGCGGTGCTGCGCGACCTGTGCCGTTCGATCCTGCAAGCGGGTTTTCGGCGCATCGTGCTGGTCAATGGACATGGCGGCAACATCGTGGCCCTGGCCGCCATTGCCGGCGACCTGACGCGCGAGCTTGCCGCGCCCATCGCCACGGTGACCTATTTCATGGAAGGGACAACGGAAGCAGCCGGCCTCCTGGAGGACCAGGAAGGCGTGATGCATGCCTGCGAGGCGGAGACCTCGATGATGATGGCGGCGCATCCGGACCTCGTCGATCGAACCCGCCTGAGCGAAGCGCACGGCCCGGTGTTCGACATCGCAGGCTCGCTGCAGCCTTCGCTCAAGCGCTTCCGCTCCTTTGCGGAGCTGACAGCCTCGGGCGTGGCGGGGGATGCCCGAAAGGCGTCGGCGAAGAAGGGCGAGGCCTTGTTCGAGGCCTATGCCACTGCGCTATCGCGGCGCCTCATCGCGGGCGAGCCTTGGCGTTAGCGGATTCGGCGTTAGCGGATTCGGCGCTAATGGATTTGGCGCCAACGGGCTCGAACGTGGAAGGGTCGTCGGAGGCCGAAGGCTCTGGGTGATCAACGTCGCTGTTATCGCCGATGTAAGGACCAGCGTTCCTCCCACCAGCGTGTTGGTCCGGGGGATCTCGCCGAACGCCAGCCAGACCCACATCGGCCCGAGCACCGTTTGCAGCCTGTTGAGAAGCGACGTCCGCAACGCCGGTATGAGGCGTGCGCCGATGGTGAAGAGGATCTGGCCAAGTCCGAATTGCACGATTCCGAACAGCACCAGTTCTCCCAGCATTCCGCCCGACGGGATCACCCCGCTGCTTGCAGGCCACATCATGAGCGAGGACAGGAATGCCGACAGGCAGCTTGCCGGAAGCATGGATACCGATTTCTTCACCCGCATGATCACAAGCATCACGGCCAGCGTGAACGTCATCGCAAAGGCCATCGCGGCGCCGGCGATATGACCGCCGAGTGCGCCGGGTTCAACCATCACGACCACGCCGATCAACGCGAACACGCTGGCCACGATGGTTGTCCAATGCTCCTTCTCGCCGATGAGGAGCCAGGCGAGGCCTCCACTCAGGAAGGGTCCGGTCGCAGCGATCGACATGACATCGGCAACCGTCGTGAGCCGCAGCGCAACGACATAGCAGACAGTGGCCAGCGCCATGAGGATCGCAATCGCGATGCCGGACCGCCCCATGGTGCGAAACGCGGTGATCGTCTCGCCTCTGTACATCAGCGAGATGCAGCCGAGCATGAGAAGCCCGCCAAAAATTCCCTGCCAGAACAGCAGGGTCGGCACGTCGAGCCTGATCAGGCGAGTAAAATATCCGGTCGTGCTGAAGGCGACCGCCGCGGCGGCGACCAATAGCGAACCGTATCGGGCCTGCGCGAGCTGGCCGTCCTGCATCTGGTAGCTCCGGCTGTTTCAGCGGAAGCTAACGGCGGCCTGCTGCCACCATTGTGTCAGGAGCTTCGTTCACGCCGCGTTGAACGCGGCCAAGCCGCGATCGAGATCGGCCTTCAGGTCATCGACATGTTCGAGGCCGATATGGAGCCGCACGGCCGGTCCGCCCGGCGCCCATTTGGTTGCAGTGCGGTAGGTCGCGCAGTCGAAGGGGATCGCGAGGCTTTCGAACCCGCCCCAGGATGCGCCCATGCCGAACAGGGTCAGGCTGTTGAGCATGGCATCGACGGCCGCCTGGGGCTTCGGCTTCATCACGATGCTGAACAGGCCCGAGGCGCCCCTGAAATCGCGCTTCCAGATCGCGTGCCCGGGATGACTTTCGAGCGCCGGATGCAGCACCTTCAGCACCTCGGGGCGCTGCTCTAGCCAGCGCGCCATCTCAAGACCGGAGCGGTAATGCTGCTCAAGGCGTATCGCCAGCGTCCGCGTTCCGCGCAGCGCCAGATAGACGTCATCAGGCGCGGCGTAGACCCCAAGCAGGCGCATCGCCTCCGTGACCATCGGCCAGGCCTTTGCGTTGGCCGATATGGTGCCAAACATGATGTCGGAATGGCCGCCGATATATTTGGTCGCGGCCTGCATGCTGATGTCGACGCCGAGTTCCAGCGAACGATGATAGAGCGGCGTCGCCCAGGTATTGTCGTCGATGACAACAGCTCCGCGCGCATGCGCCGCGGCGATCATGGCGGGAACATCGGCCATTTCGAAGGATTGCGAGCCCGGCGCCTCGACCAGGATCGCACGCGTGTTCGGCTTGAACAGCTTTTCGATGCCTGCCCCGATCAGAGGGTCGAAATAGGTGGTTTCGACCCCATAGCGCGACAGCATGCCGTTGCAGAAATTGCGGGTGGGCCGGTAGGCGTTATCGCAGACCAGGAGGTGGTCGCCGGCCTTCGCGACCGCGAGCAGGGTGGTCGAGATCGCGGCGAGGCCCGAAGGCGCAAGCGCGACGCCGGCGCATTGCGGGCCTTCCAGTGCCATCAACACGTCCTGGAGCGCGCGCGTCGTCGGGTTGCCGTGACGGCCGTAGCTGAATTCGGCGCGGTGGGCGTGAAAGTCCTCCGCCGTCGGATAGAGTACGGTGGAACCGTGGAAGACCGGTGGATTGACAAAGCCCTTCTGGGCCTTGGTGTCGCGGCCGGCTGTCACCAGCCGGGTCTCGACCCTTTGGAGGTTCGCCGTCCCCGGCGGTCGCGAAGAATCCATGTCCCTCAGCCGCTGCTTGTTGATCTTGCTGTCGATCTGCCTGTCGATCTTCTTGCCGCAATCCCACCCAAATGGTTATGCCGCGCATTTGGGCAGGGACCGTTAATAACAGGACAATGAAGAGTCCCGTCAACCCCTTGACCCGGCTCGCCAGTCGTTCTGTGATGGCCGCAAGCTGTTCTGTCGCTGCACGTTGAGGGGCTTGCCGCGACCTCGATCCAGTCCGGACCTTCGTCCGGACTTGCGAGCGCTACCCTTTTGGGGCATGCGCCCGCAAAGGGGGATCCATAGGGTGGGCCCGTCTGACGTTGCGCGCTGAAGAGCGGACGTTCGAAAGACAATCCGTCAGTACGAACCACGACCCGAACTTTAGAGCCGACTTCCCCTAGCCGACCTCCGAAGCACTCCCTGGAAAGGCAGTCCCACATGAAACGCGTATCCCTGGTCCTCACCACCGCTCTTGCCGCAGGCCTTGTCGCAGGCCTCGCGGCGCAGCCCGCGAGCGCGCAAACGCTCAAGACAATCAAGGACCGGGGTATGCTGTCCTGCGCGGTGAGTCAGGGCCTGCCGGGCTTCTCAGCGCCCGACGACAAGGGCAACTGGACGGGGCTCGACGTCGATATCTGCCGTGCGCTGGCCGCCGCCATTTTCGACGATCCGACCAAGGTCAAATTCGTACCAACCTCGGCGAAGGACCGCTTCACGGCGCTGCAATCCGGAGAAGTCGACGTGCTGTCGCGCACCACCACCTGGACGCTGTCGCGTGATACGGCCCTTGGCGCGAACTTCACCGGCGTCACCTATTATGACGGGCAGGGCTTCATGGTGAAGAAGTCCCTGAAAGTGAACTCCGCGCTCGAGCTCTCCAGCGCGTCCGTTTGCGTGCAGACAGGCACCACCACAGAGCTCAATCTGGCCGACTACTTCAAGAGCAACAACATGAAGTACGAGGTGATCGCGTTCGGAACCCTCGAAGAAACCATCAAGGCCTATGAGTCCGGACGCTGCGACGTCTACACGACCGACATGTCGGGGCTTTACGCCTCTCGGCTGAAGCTTGCCAATCCCGCCGATCATGTCGTGCTCCCGGAGATCATTTCGAAGGAGCCGCTCGGGCCGATGGTCCGCCATGGCGACGACCAGTGGTTCGACATCGTGAAATGGACGCTGTTTGCCATGATCAATGCCGAAGAAATGGGCGTTACCCAGAAGAACGCCGATGAAATGGCGAAATCCGACAAGCCGGATCTGAAACGAGCCTTCGGCACCGACGGCAATTTCGGCGAACAGCTCGGTCTGACCAAGGACTGGTTCTCGCGGATCATCAAGGCGGTGGGCAATTACGGGGAAGCCTTCGATCGCAATGTCGGCGCCGGTTCCAAATTGCAGATCGCGCGCGGTGTGAACCAGCTCTGGAACAAGGGCGGAATCCAGTACGCGCCGCCGATCCGCTGACCTCCGCTCAGTTTCGCGGTAGGCGGCCATGAGCATCCAACCCCGGTCCCCACCGCCGCAGTTCGCGTTTCGGCTGAAACGTGAGCTCGGCGGCAAGGCCGGGTGGAGCGGCGTTGGGCTGCAGGCCGTATTCCTGCTGATCCTGATCTGGGTCGGCTACGAAATCTACGTCAACGCCAGCGGCAATCTCGAAACCCAGCACATCGCAACCGGCTTCGGCTTTCTCAGCAACAATGCCGGTTTCGACATCAGCCAGACGCTCATTTCCTATTCGGGATCCGACACCTATTTCCGCGTCTTTCTCGTCGGCCTGCTGAATACGATCCTTGTTTCCGTGATAGGCATTTTTTTCGCCACGGTGCTCGGCGTCACCGTGGCGCTCGGCCGCCTGTCGCCGAACTGGCTGATGTCGCGCGTGGCGGGCGCCTATGTCGATCTTGTCCGCAACCTGCCGCTTCTGTTCCAGATGCTGTTCTGGTATCTGGCGGTGCTCGGTGCACTGCCGGCGCCGCGTCAGAGCGTCTCGTTGTTCGGCGTGGCCTTCCTCAACAATCGCGGCCTGATTATTCCGAGACCCATTGGCGAGGCCGGTTTCGAGCCATTCCTGATCGCCGCGCTCCTTGCGATCGGCTCGTCGATCGCGATCCATCATCATGCGCGCCGGCAATTGTTCCTGAAGGGGAGGGTGATCCGGGTCTGGCCCTATGTGCTTGGACTCCTGATCGGCTTGCCGCTGCTGACAGCGCTTGTGTTCGGCGTGCCGTTCAAGATCGAGCTGCCGGCGCTGAAGGGTTTCAATTTTGCCGGCGGCGTTCGCGTCGTGCCCGAACTGGTCGCACTGGCCGTGGCGCTGTCGACCTATACGGCGGCCTTCATCGCCGAAATCGTGCGGTCGGGCATTCTCGCCGTTCACAAGGGGCAGATGGAAGCGGGGCTGTCGCTGGGCTTGAGCCGCGGCGCGGTCTTGCGGCTGATCGTGGTGCCACAGGCGCTGCGGGTGATCCTGCCGCCGCTCACCAGCCAATATCTCAACTTGACGAAGAACTCCTCGCTCGCGGTCGCCATCGGCTATCCCGATCTCGTCTCGGTGTTTGCCGGGACCGCATTGAACCAGACCGGGCAGGCGATCGAGATCATCGCCATCACGTTGGCGGTCTATCTCGCGCTCTCGCTGTTCACCAGCGCCCTCATGAATTTCTACAATTGGCGGATCGGCCGGAGCCTCGGTGCATGAGCGACGTCACCGCATCGATGTTCGTCCGCAGCGATCTCGTCGGAGAACGTGCCGCACCCGTCAGGACCGGCGGGCTGACCGGCTTTCTGCGCACGCGCCTGTTCAACTCGCCGGGCAACGTCCTGCTCACGCTAGTGGGCGCACTCCTGATCTGGTTCACCGTTGTTCCCTCCGTGAAATTCCTGCTGATCGACGCGGTCTGGCACGGCAGCGACCGCACGGCCTGCCTCGATCAGACCGCGGGCTATCCGGCCGGCGCCTGCTGGCCGTTCATCGCGGCGAAATTCGATCAACTGCTCTACGGACTCTATCCGCAGCCGGAGGGGTGGCGGGTGAAACTGACGTTTTTGCTCGCGGTCATCCTGCTTGTGCCGCTCCTGATCCCGCGACTGCCCTCGAAGGGCCTCAACGCCGGGCTTTTCTTCGTCGCATTCCCAGTTGTTGCGTTTTTCCTGCTTCGTGGAGGCGGCCTCGGCGGCTTCGCCGTGAGCTGGACTGCGAGCCTGTTGTCCGGATTTGCCGGAGGTTTTGAGAATGCCGGCGCCGCGCTCGTTCGAGCGGCTGGCACCGTGGCCGTCATCGGTCCGCTGTTGTGGCTCGTCGGAAAGCTCATCGTCCTGATCGGCATGGTTCTTTCGATCGTGGTCTGGCCGATGACCTGGCTCCGCGAGCAGATGCAGGCCTGGGGACAGCCGGTCTGGGGCGACGTTGCTGTCACCGCGGTCGCGGTCTCCGCGCTCGCTTTCTGGCTTGGCGGCGGTGTTCGGACCGGCTGGCGGGTGCTGATCTCAAGTCTCGTTACTTTCGTCGGTATCGCCCTGGTGATCGCGGTGATGGGGCTCGACCGCGGCGGGCTGCCCATTGTCGACACGCAGCTGTGGGGCGGACTTCTCGTGACCCTGGTCATCTCCATTACCGGCATCGTCGCTTCGTTGCCGATCGGGATCGCGCTCGCGCTCGGGCGGCGTTCGACCATTCCCCTGATCCGCCTCTTCTGCATTGGATTCATCGAGTTCTGGCGCGGCGTGCCGCTGATCACCGTGCTGTTCTTCGCGACCTATATGCTGCCGCTGTTCCTGCCGGGCAATTTCTCGGTGAATGGGCTCGTCCGCGCCCTGATCGGGACCGCGCTGTTTGCCGGAGCGTATCTGGCCGAGGTCGTGCGCGGCGGCCTTCAGGGGGTTCCGCGCGGCCAGATCGAGGCGGCCGAGGCGCTCGGCCTGTCCTGGTGGAAGACCACCTTCCTGATCGTGCTACCGCAGGCGCTCCGCTACGTCATTCCCGGCATCGTCAACAGCTTCATCGGACTGTTCAAGGACACCTCGCTGGTCTCGATCGTGGCGCTGTTCGACCTGCTCGGGTCGCTGCGTGCGGCGTTCGCCGACCCGAACTGGTCGACGCCGACGACCCTGTTCACGGGCTTTGCCTTTGCCGGAATTGTCTATTTCGTGTTCTGCTTCGGAATGTCACGTTATTCGCTGTTCGTGGAGAACAGGCTGAACGCGCATCGGCGTAATTGAGGGGTGACCATGGCGGAAAGTTCGATAGTCAGTATTGCGCACCTCAACAAATGGTACGGCGATTTTCACGTGCTGCGCGACATCGATCTCGCGGTCGGGAAGGGCGAGCGCATCGTCATCTGCGGTCCGTCAGGCTCGGGCAAGTCGACGCTGATCCGCTGCATCAATGCGCTGGAGGAGTTCCAGGAAGGCGAGATCGTCGTTGACGGCGTCGATCTCGGACCAAACCTGCGCCGCGTCGACGAGGTCCGCCGCGACGTCGGCATGGTGTTCCAGAGCTTCAACCTGTTTCCGCACCTCACCGTGCTGGAAAACTGCACGCTGGCGCCGATCTGGGTGCGCAACATCCCGCAAAAGGATGCCGAGGCGATGGCGATGAAGTTCCTGGAGCGGGTCAAGATCCCGCACCAGGCCCAGAAATATCCGGGCCAGATGTCGGGCGGTCAGCAGCAGCGCGTCGCGATTGCGCGCGCGCTCACGATGAATCCCAAGGTGATGCTGTTCGACGAGCCGACCTCCGCGCTCGACCCGGAAATGGTCAAGGAGGTGCTGGACACCATGGTCGATCTCGCCAGGGAGGGCATGACCATGCTGGTCGTCACCCACGAGATGGGCTTCGCCCGCGAGGTCGCCAACCGCGTCGTGTTCATGGACGCCGGCCAGATCATCGAATCCAACACGCCGCACGAATTCTTCGCCAATCCGCAGCACGCGCGGACGAAACTGTTCTTGAGTCAGATTTTGCGGTGATTGCTTCTGTCATTCCGGGATGGTCCGAAGGACCAGACCCGGAATCTCGAGATTCCGGGTTCGCTGCTTCGCATCGCCCCGGAATGACCAGCGCCCTTCACACCTTCTCGAAGGGCACGTCGATCCTGGTGCGCTTCTCCAGCCATTCGGGCACCGGCAGTTTCTTGGAACGCATGAATTCGGGATTGAACAGCTTGGATTGATAGCGGCCGCCGGAGTCGGCGAGGATGGTGACGATGGTCTTGCCGGGCCCCAACTGCTTCGCGAGCTTCATCGCACCGGCGACATTGATGCCGGTCGATCCGCCCAGGCACAGGCCCTCGTGCTCGAGCAGGTCGTAGATCACATTCACGGCTTCCTCGTCCGACACCAGAAAGGCGTCATCGACCTTGGCCGTCTCGATCACGGGCGTGACGCGACCGAGCCCGATGCCTTCGGTGATGGAGTCACCCGGTGTCGATTTGGCCTTGCCGTTCTTGAACAGCTCGTACATCGCGAACCCGTGCGGGTCGGCGCAGGCCGTGACGATAGCCTTGTTCTTTTCCTTGAGATATCGGCTGGTACCGGCGAGCGTGCCGCCGGTGCCGACCGAGCAGATGAAGCCGTCGAGCTTGCCATCCAGTTGCCGCCAGATCTCCGGACCGGTCGAACTCGTAATGCGCTTTGGCATTGTCGAGATTGTTCCACTGATCGGCGAACAGGACACCGTTCGGCTCCTTCTTGCGAAGCTGTTCGGCCAGCCGCCGCCCGACATGCTGGTAATTGTTGGGGTTCGAATAGGGAAGCGCTGGCACTTCGAGGAGCTCGGCGCCGCACAGCCGCAGCATGTCCTTCTTTTCCTGGCTCTGCGTCTCCGGAATCAGGATCAGGGTCCGGTAACCGCGGGCGCACGCAACCACAGCAAGCCCGATCCCGGTATTGCCGGCGGTCGCTTCCAGCACCAGACCGCCGGGCTTGAGATCGCCGCGCTTCTCGGCCTCGAGGATCATCCATTTGCCGGCGCGGTCCTTGACCGATTGCCCGGGATTCATGAATTCGGCCTTCCCGAGGATCGTGCAGCCGGTTGCCTCCGAAGCCCGCTTAAGCTTGATGAGCGGGGTATTTCCGATGGCTTCGACGACGTCTTTGTTGAAGGTCATTATCTGTGTATCCGCCGGGTTTTTCTTGCGTTCCGGCGAAACGTAGTCAACGGCGGCAGGCAGCACAAGCCACCGGCGCCGCATGCCTTCAGCGCGGCTTGGCGAACACGACCTGGCGTACGTCGATATTGCCGGAGAGGAATCCTGCTTCGCAGTAGGCGAGATAATATTCCCAGAGCCTCCGGAACCGCTCGTCAAAGCCGAGTGGGGTCAGGTTGGGCCAGGCGGCGCGGAAGTTGTTTCGCCAGGTCGCAAGTGTCTTGGCATAATCTTGCCCGAAAATGCGCTCGCGGATAACAGGTACGCCGAACCTCTCGCCCAGTGTCTTCAGCACCGCAGGCGAGGGCAGCATCCCTCCGGGGAAGACATAGCGCTGGATAAAGTCGACCTCCCGCCGATAGGTCTGGAACAGGCTGTCCTGGATCGTGATGGCCTGGATTCCGGCGAGGCCGCCCGGCAGCAGGCTGTCACGCAACTGCGAAAAGTACTTCGGCCAGAATTCCTCGCCGACAGCCTCGATCATCTCGATCGAGGCGATGCGGTCGTAGCGGTCGCGCTCGTCGCGATAATCCTGCAGCCTGATCTCGACCTTGTCGTTGAGGCCGGCCTGCTGGATTCGCCTCTCGGCGAAATCGCGCTGCTCCTTGCTGATGGTGAGGCCGACGACTTTCGCGCCGAAGGTCTTGGCGGCATATTCGGCAAAGCCGCCCCAGCCGCAGCCGATCTCCAGGAGCTTCTGGCCCGGTTGCAGGTCGATCGCCTCGGCAAGCCTGCGGTACTTGTTGTTCTGCGCGGCGGTGAGATCGGCACTGCCGTCCTCGAAGAGCGCGGAGGAATAGGTCATGCTCGGATCGAGCCAGGCCGAATAGAACGCGTTGCCGATGTCGTAATGGGCGTAGATGTTGCGGCGCGCCTGGCGCCTCGTATTGCGATGGAACCAGTGCTGGAGCATCTGGACGAAGCGCATCAGCGGCTTTTCGCCCAGCATCGTCTGGATCAGCTCGTGGTTGACGCAGAAGAGATACAGGAAGGCCGTGAGGTCGGGCGTGTCCCAATCGCCCCGCAGATAGGCTTCGGCCATGCCGATGTCGCCGGACTTGATGAGACGCGCCGCGAAATCATAATTGTGCAGCACCATCGCGGCGGCCGGACCTGGCTCGACGCCGCCGAACCGCACTACGCGTCCATCGAGCAGGGTGACATCAAGCGTGCCGCGCTTCAACCGTGACGCAAAGCCGAGGGCGAGCCGCACCATGCGCGGCAGGTCGGCCAGCACCGGCTCGACAGTCTCAGGCGTTATCGGGATCACGTCCCCCATAACAGTCCATCATCGGCTATGGCTCCGCGTCCGCTGCCACCGCGAATGACCGAGCCCATCGGCCATCCCTGGACCAGAGCGCGCACCCTGCAAATCGGTCAGGGCTCACGCAATATAAGCGCGGGATTTGCGACTCGCCAAGGAGCTATTCGGCTCCTTCGCGGTTGCGGCATCAGATCGCGGTGCCACGCCGACGCCCTTGAGCCAGAGCCGCAGCGCCTCCCAATGGATCGCCGCCGTGATTTTCAGGGTGACCAGGGGTAATGTGATAAACGCGCGGAGCAGCGCGGACGTGGTCAAGGCGCGGCGGCGGCCGGAGAAGGTAGCCGCGAGCAGGGGGCCCTCCCGATCGCTCTCCAGGATGCGCAGCCTGACCCGCTCGCCGGGCGGCACGATACGGAAATGGTACCGCATCGCCATGTCCACGAAGGGCGAGACATGAAACTGCTTGTCCTGCGCCTGCCGGACGCCGGCCGGGCTGATGTCCTCGGATCCTACCGGCAGCACATAGGAATGGATTTCGCCAAAGGTATTGCGGACCTCATAGATGATCAACGCAAGCGTGGCGTCGGCGCGATAGCAAAAATAGACCGAGAGCGGATTGAAGGTGTAGCCGAACAGGCGCGGGTAGCAGAGCAGCAGCACGCGCCCGCCGGTGAGGCCGATGCCGTGTTCGGCGGCGCGGCGATCAGCATAGGCGCGCAGCGAGGAGCCGTCGCGCTCGCCGTGATCGGCCTCCTGGAAACTGTAGAGCGACGCGCCGTTGACGGCGAACAGCGGAGACTGACGGCCGGCCTGGTCGAGCCGGTCGAGATCGATCAGCAGACTCATGACGCGGTAGGTAAAGCGATGAGCGACCGGCTTCAGCCGGGCGTGCATCACCTCGCCGAAGTAAAGCGTTGCGGCAGCTTCTGCTCCAGTGCGCTCTCGATCCGACATCGCTACTCCGCGGCTTCCGCAAGTTCCGGCGGCGCTTGCCGCCAGGGCGCATAGGCTCCGAGCGCTTCCGCCACCTCAAGTCCCGCCCGCAGCCCGTCCTCGTGAAAGCCGTAACCGGTCCACGCGCCGCAGAACCAGGTGTGACGGCGGCCCTGGATTTCGGGCAGGCGCTTCTGTGCCGCAAACGCCGCCCGGTCGTATTGCGGATGCTCGCAGACATACCTGCCGAAGGTGAGCTCGCGGGCCGGTGCAAAGGGCGGGTTGAGGCTGACGAAGAGCGGTCTGGTGTCGTCGATGCCTTGCAGATTGTTCATCCAGTAGGTGACTGCGATGTCGTTCGTCATGCTCTCCCGACGCTGCCAGCGCAGGAAATTCCAGGACGCCCAGGCGCGCTTGCGTTTGGGCATCAGCCGCTCGTCGCGATGCAGATAGACGGTGTTGGGCGCGTAGCTGATTGCGCCGAGAATATCGCGTTCGTCCCTGTCGGCATCGGACAGCATGGCGAGCGCCTGGTCGCTATGCGCGGCAATGACGACGTGATCGTAAGGCTCGCTGCGGCCGTGGCTGTCATGAACCACGACTCCCTGCGACGAGCGTTCGATTCCCGTCACGGCACAGCCGAGCCGCATCTGGCCGCGACAGGCGGCAGTCAGTTTCTCGACATAGCGGCGGCTGCCGCCTTTGACGGTGCGCCAGACCGGCCGGTCATATTGCAGCAAGCGATGATTGGAGAAGAAAGCGACGAAGTTCTCGGCGGGGAAGTCCGATATCTCGGAGGCCGGCGCCGACCAGATTGCGGCACCCATGGGTGCCAGATAGTCCGTCAGCAATCGCGGCGCAAAATGATTGCGGCGGAAATAGTCGCCAAGCGTCAGCCCGGCGAGCCGGCCCGCCTTGTAGTCCGCCACGCTCTGCTGGTTGAAGGTGAGGATGTCGCGCAGCATCCAGAGATAGGAGGTGGAAAACAGGTTGGCCGGCTGGGCGAACAGGCCCATGGCCGTTTCAATCCAGTTGTCGCCGCCGCCCTTCCATTCGAACGCGCCACCATCGGCGGTGACGGCAAAGCTCATGCAGCTCTCCACCGTCTCGACGCCGAGATGGTCGAAAAGAGCGGTCAGGCGGGGATAGTTTTGCTCATTGTAAACGATGAAGCCGATGTCCACTGGTATCTCGGCCCCGTCATAGTCGATGGTGACGGTATGGCTGTGGCCGCCGGGGCGCAGCTCGCGGTCATAGACCGTCACCTTGTAGCGTCGTGAGAGGGTCCAGGCCGCGGCATTGCCCGCAATTCCCGTTCCAATCACCGCGACGCGCATCCGCTCATCCCTCAGCTTCATTGCCGAAGGAGATACGGCGGGGGCGATACTGGGTTTCACGCGGAGCAGGAGAGGGCATCCGCCGCCCTGGCGGGGGCGAAGTCAGCCTCAGCACATGAAATCTTGTTAAGAATGCAAACCCGCAACAAATGCGGGGCGATGGCGGAAAAGCCTATGGAATAAGGATAAGTCGGCGTCCTGGTCGGTATTTTCGCTGTGGGAACACTTTCCCCGGCGCCCGACCTGGACTGTGCCCGCCGGGGAGGCACCGCTAGTATGCGGCCGTCATGGTTCCAGCATCACCGCCGTGAGCATCACGCCAAAAATTCGGGGAAATACCGGTTGCCGGTCGGGGGTGCCGCGCTGCGCACGGGTGCGGCTGTCCCTGGGGGCAAGCCGGTGAGCCCGCCATCGCCTGGCATCGGCTCGCGCATGTGGCGCGCCGGCGGCAACGTGCTGGGCCGGCTGTTGGCGTTTTGCCTGGTCGCGAGTTCGGGCGGGTGCCTGCTGACCTCTGACATTCCCGATCCCGCGCTCGACGTTCCGCCGGTCTACAAGTCCGGCAGCCGGGCCGATCTCGACGCGCCTCCCACCCTCGATTGGTGGCGCGGGTTCGGCTCGGCGGAGCTGACCGACCTGATGGAGGAAGCCCAACGGGTCAATCTCGACATCGCGGCCGCGGTGGCCCGCTTCAAGCAGGCGGATGCGCTGGCCCGGCAGGCGGGCGCCGCGCTGTTGCCGAGCCTGCAGGGCACCGGCCAGCAAACCTATTCGCGAACCTCGGGGTCAAGCTCGAGCGGTCTCACCAATGGCGGGCGCGAAGTGGTCAACTACTCGGCCTCGCTGAGCGCGAGCTATCAGCTCGACTTCTGGGGCCAGAACCGCGACGCGCTGCAGGCGGCCGAGGAGACGGCGATCGCCAATCGTTTCGATCGCGATGTCACCGCGGTGACGACGCTGACCGCGGTAGCGACAGCCTACTTCCAGGTGCTGGCCTCGCAGGACCGGCTTCGTACCGCCGCACGCAACATCGCGAGCGCCCAGGGCGTCCTCGACGCCATCCGCGAACGGCGCAAGGCCGGCACCGGCACCGATCTAGATGTGGCCCAGCAGGAGAGCGTGCTCGCCAACCAGAAGGCGCTGGTGCCACCGCTGAGGCAAACACTCGATCAGAACGTCAACGCGCTGGCCGTGCTGGTGTCGCGGCCGCCCGAAAGCCTGCGCATCACCGGCGGGTCGCTGGATCAGATCGCCACGCCGCGCGTCACACCGGGCCTGCCTTCGGAGCTGTTGACCCAACGGCCGGACATCCGCCGCCAGGAGTCACAGCTGGCGTCAGCCACCGCCAATATCGGTAGCGCGCGTGCGCAATTCTTCCCGAGCATCCAACTCACCGGCAATGGCGGCTATCAGAGTTCGGCGCTCGTCTCGTTGTTCCAGCCACATGCCGCCTTCTTCCAGTTGGTCGGCTCGGCCACCCAGCCGATCTTCGACGGCGGCAAGATCCTCGGCAATTTCGAATTCAGCCAGGCCAAGCAGGAAGAGTTGCTGCAGACTTACCGCAAGACGGTCATGCAATCCTTCTCCGACGTGGACACGGCGCTCTATGCGATCAAGCAGACCACGATCAAGCTCGCGCTCCAACGCGAGGTGGTGCGCTCCTCGCGGCGGGCCTTCCAGCTTGCCCAGCAGCAGCTTCGCGCTGGCACGGCTGACATCGTCACTGTGCTAAATACTCAAACGACGTTATTCCAGGCCGAAGATGCGCTGTGGCAGGCAGAGCTTGCCCGGTTGCTCGCGTTCATCAGTCTGTACCAGGCACTGGGGGGCGGTTGGGAGCCGAGAATGGAGAAGCCGGTCGATGCTCTTTAAGCCGGGTTCAGACAAAAAGCCGGGCAGCCGCGTCGCTACCGCCGTGGCGCGGCGCATCGTGTCGATCGTCATCACGCTGATCATTCTCGGCGGCCTCGGCTATTTCGGCTGGGTGGCGCTGGACCAGAAGCAGCGGCAGGGCGGTGGAAATCGAGGAGGGCGTCCCGACCTGCCGGTGCCTGTGCTCGCCGCGATCCCGCGCATCCAGGACGTGCCGGTCTATCTCGACGGCGTCGGCACGGTGCGGGCGCTGAACACGGTGACGGTCCGACCACAAGTCGACGGCAAGCTGATCGCGGTGAATTTCACGGAAGGCCAGGACGTCCAGAAGGGCGACGTTCTCGGCGAGATCGATCCCGTGATCTATCAGGCGCAGTATGATCAGGCGGTCGCGAAGAAGGCGCAGGATCAGGCGCTGCTCGCCAACCAGCGTCTCGACCTGATCCGCTATGAACAGCTGGCGGCCTCGAACGCCGGCTCCAAGCAGCAGGCCGACACCCAGCGCGCGCTGGTCGCGCAGCAGGAAGCTCTGGTCAAGGCCGACCAGGCAGCGATCGACAACGCGCAGGCCATGCTGGGTTACACGAAGATCACCGCGCCCTTGTCGGGCCGCGCCGGGTTGCGTCAGGTCGACCAGGGCAACATCATCCATGCGGCCGATGCCACCGGCCTTGTCATCATCACCCAATTGCAGCCGATCGCGGTCTGGTTCAGCCTGCCGCAGCAGCAGATCGTGCGGGTGAATGCCGCTGCCGCCAAGGGCGCGCTGGCTGTCGACGTCTTCGGCAATGACAATGTCACGGTGGCCGATACCGGCAAGCTCACCGGGATCGACAACCAGGTCGATCCGACCACGGGCACGCTCCGGCTCAAGGCCGAGTTTCCCAACGCCAGGTACCAGCTCTGGCCGGGCCAGTTCGTCAATGTGCGGCTGAAGGTCGAGACCATCGAGAAGGCGATCGTGGTGCCGACGGCGGCCGTGCAGCGCGGGCCGGTCGGGACCTTCAGCTACGTGATCGGCGAGGACAATATTGTCACGGCAAAGCCGATCACGGTGACCCAGCAGAACGAGAACGACGCGGTCATCGCCAGCGGCCTGTCGCCGAGCGATCATGTGGTGACGACGGGCTTTGCCAATCTTTCCGACGGCGCGCGCGTGACGGTCGGCAACAACGAGCAGCTGCCTTCGGCCGATCTTGCGCCGCGCAAGCGCGGCAGCCGCGGACCGCGCGAGCAAGGCAAGGATCAGGGCAAGGACGGCGAGCCCAGGAAGTGGGAGGGCAAAGGCGACGGCAAGAGCGGGGGTGAAGGCCGCGAAGGCAGGCGCTGGCGGGACGGGGACGGGCAGGCAAAGGAGGGTGAGGAAGGCGAGCGCCGTCATCGTCGGCGCGAGGAACGATCACGGGGTGAAGGTGACGAGAAGGGGCAGACCGGCCCCGCGCCTGCGACGGCGCCCGCACCGAAGGCGTCGCCGTGATGGGCGCGCGCCATCGGCCGACCAGGTTTTTTGAGCATGATCTCCGCGCAAACGCGTTCCACGTTTGTCGCGAGGGAAAACCGCTTCACACTTTTCCGGATCATGCTCCAGGACGAGTGCGCCGATGAGCGTTTCCGAGCCCTTCATCCGACGCCCGATCGCGACCTCGCTGCTCGGCATCGCGCTGCTGATCGGCGGTGCGCTCGGCTATGCGGCGCTGCCGGTGTCATCATTGCCTCAGGTCGATTTCCCGACTGTCCAGGTGACAACACAGTTGCCGGGGGCGAGCCCCGACGTGATCGCCTCGCTGATCACCGCGCCGCTGGAGCGGCAGCTCGGACAGATCCCGTCGCTGTCGGCGATGAATTCGACGAGCTCCTTCGGCGTCAGCCAGATCTCGCTGCAATTCGATCTCAACCGGGACATCGATGGCGCGACACAGGACGTGCAGGCCGCGATCAACGCAGCCGCCGGCGTGCTGCCCAAGACGCTGCCCTATCCACCTGTCTACGCCAAGGTCAATCCGGCGGACGCGCCGGTCATGACGCTGGCGCTGACGTCGGAGACGATTTCGCTGCGCTCGATGAGCGATATCGCCGACACCATTCTGGCGCAGCGGCTGGCGCAGATCTCCGGCGTCGGGCGGGTGTCGGTGCTGGGTGGGCTGAAACCCGCCGTGCGCGTGCAGGCGGATCTTGCACGGTTAGCCGCCTATGGCATTGCGATGGAGGACCTGCGCAACGCCATCGCAGGCGCGAACGTCTCCGGGCCAAAAGGCTCGCTCGACGGCGCGCAGCAATCCTACACCATCGCCGCCAACGACCAGATCACGGCGGCGGATGCCTACAAGCCGATCATCATCGCCTATCGCAACGGTTCGCCGGTCACGATTGGCGACGTCGCGCAGATCGTGGATGGTCTGGAGAATGACCGCACCGGCGGTTGGTACCAGGGCACGCCCGCCGTCATCATCGATATCCAGCGCCAGCCCGGGGCCAATGTCATCGAGGTGGTGCGCCAGATAAGCCTCGAAATCCCGCGCCTGCAGCGGGCGATCCCGGCCGGCGTCAAGTTGAACGTGGTCAGCGACCGCACCGTCACGATCCGTGCCTCGGTGCATGACGTGCAGTTCACGCTCGTGCTTGCCGTGGTGCTGGTGACGCTGGTGGTGCTGCTGTTCCTGCGCTCGCTGCGCGCCACGCTGATCGCGGGCGTGGCGCTGCCGCTGTCGCTGATCACGGCGTTCGGGGTCATGTATTTCGCGAATTTCAGCCTCGACAATCTGTCGCTGATGGCGCTGACGATTGGAACCGGCTTCGTCGTCGACGACGCCATCGTCATGATTGAGAACATCGTCCGCCACATGGAGGACGGCGAGACCGCCATGCAAGCCGCGCTCAGGGGCGCGCGCGAGATCGGCTTCACCGTGATCTCGCTGACGGTGTCTCTGATCGCCGTCTTCATCCCGCTCCTGTTCATGTCCGGACTGGTCGGGCGCATGTTCCGGGAATTTGCCCTGACCTTGACCATAGCCGTGATCACCTCGGCCGTGGTGTCGCTGACCCTGACGCCGATGATGTGCTCGCGGATGCTTAAGAGCCACGACGAGGAGTTCATCCTGCCGGGACTGGGCGCCATCAGCCGCTTCATCGATCGGATGGTGGAGTTCTATCGCCGCACGCTGCTCTGGGTCTTGCAGCACCAGGCGGAGACCATGCTGGTGACATTGGCCACGCTGGTGGCGACCCTGGCGCTCTATGTGGTGGCGCCGAAGGGGTTCCTGCCGCTGCAGGACACGGCCTCGATCACGGCGGTGACGCAGGCCGGAGCGGATGTTTCCTTTGAGGAGATGCAGAACCGGCAGAAGGTGGCGGCCGACATGATCAAGTCCGACCCCGACGTCACCGGCATCGTCTCTGTCATCGGCGCGGGCTCGGTCAATCCGACCACCAATGTCGGGCGGCTTGTGATGACGCTCAAGCCGCGCGGCGAGCGGCGCGACGATGTCGCCGCGGTCGTGGCGCGGTTGAAAGAGAAGGTCGCCTCGATCCCCGGCATGACCATCTACTTCCAGCCCGTGCAGGATGTGCAGATCGGCACGCAATCGAGCCGCTCGCAATACCAGTACACACTGACCGGCACCGATCAGGCTCTGGTGACGGAGTGGGCCAGAAAGCTGGTGGCGGAGATGCGGCGCGATCGCATGTTCCGCGATGTCTCCTCGGAAGCGGAGGACGGGGGCCTGCGCGCGCAGCTCAATGTCGATCGCACGCGCGCGGGCCAGCTCGGCGTGACCTTGCAGGAAATCACGGATACGCTGAACGACGCATTCGCCCAGCGGCAGATATCGACCATCTATGGGCAGGCCAATCAATACCGCGTCGTGCTGGAAGCGCTGCCGATGTACCAGCGCGATCCCTCGATCCTCTCGAAGCTGTATGTGCCGGGAGTTGCCGCCGTGCCGGGAAGTCCGGCGGGGCAGGTGCCGATCTCGGCCGTGGCGACGCTGGAGCGCACCACGGCGCCGCTTGCGATCTCGCATCAGGCGCAGTTTCCCGCCGTGTCGCTGAGCTTCAACCTCGCGCCCGGCGAAGCGCTGGGCGATGCGGTGCAGGCGGTCAAGACCATCGAGACGCGGATCGGCATGCCCGGCAGCATCGTCGGCATCTATGCCGGCGACGCCGCCGAGTTCGCAAAATCGCTGGCCGGACAGCCCTGGCTGATCCTGGCGGCCGTGGTCACGATCTACATCGTGCTCGGCGTGCTCTATGAGAGTTACATTCACCCGATCACCATCCTCTCGACATTGCCGTCGGCGGGGGTCGGCGCCATTCTCGCGCTGATGCTGTTCGGGCAGGACCTTTCGGTGATCGGCCTGATCGGCATCATCCTGCTGATGGGCATCGTCAAGAAGAATGCGATCATGATGATCGACTTCGCGCTGGAAGCCGAGCGCAAGGAGGGTCTCTCGGCCTATGACGCGATCGTGCAGGCCTGTCTCCTGCGCTTCCGTCCGATCATGATGACGACGCTCGCTGCGCTGTTCGGCGCGTTGCCGCTCGCGATCGAAAGCGGCACCGGCGCGGAGCTGCGCTTCCCGCTCGGCATTTCCATCATCGGCGGCCTCCTCGTCAGCCAGCTGCTGACGCTCTACACCACGCCCGTGATCTATCTGGCGCTCGATCGCATCAACCGGCGGATCGAGCATGCGCTGCCCCCGGCCGGACCCGAGGGCGCCGCACCGCCGATCGCCGGCGCCACCGAGGGCATGCAGTAGTGTTCTCGATCTCCGAGCCGTTCATCCGCCGGCCCGTGGGCACCACGCTGCTGTCGATCGGATTGTTTCTGGTCGGCATGGTGGCGTATCTGTTCCTGCCGGTTGCGTCCGTGCCGAATGTCGACCGGCCCTCGATCCGGGTGTCGGCGTCGCGGCCGGGGGCCGATCCGTCTGTCATGGCGGCAACGGTGGCGGCGCCGCTGGAACGGCGGCTGGGGGAGATCGCGGGCGTCAACCAGATCACCTCGACGAGTACGCTCGGCTCGACCAGCATCCAGCTTCAGTTCGATATCGGGCGCGACATCGACCGCGCCGCGCGTGACGTGCAGGCGGCAATCAACGCTTCCCTGGCCGATCTGCCGAGCGACCTGCCGGCGCTGCCGCGCTTCCGGAAATCGAACAGCGCCGCTGCACCCGTATTCGTGCTGGCACTGACCTCGAAGACGCTGCCGACCAGCGCGCTCTACGACGTCGCCGATACCGTGCTGGCGCAACGCATCTCTCAGGTCGACGGGGTCGGCGAGGTGACGGTCAGCGGCGCCGACCAGCCCGCGGTGCGGATCGCGCTCAATCCGGTGGCGCTGTCGAATGCCGGCATTGCCACTGACGATGTCAGGAATGCCGTCATCAGCGCCAACGCGATCGGCCCGGTCGGTATCCTGAACGGCAGCCGCCAGAGCGAGGCGCTGGGCGTCAACCGGCAGATGCGGACCGCGGCCGAGTTTCGCGACGTCCTGATCAAGGCCTCGAACGGCAATTACGTGAAACTGTCCGACGTGGCCGAGATCGAGGATTCCGTGCGCAACGCGCGCTCGATCGCCTGGTTCAACAAGCAGCCCGCGGTGATCATCCAGATCACCAAGCAGGGCGACGCCAATGTGATCGAGACCGTGAACCGCGTCCGGGCCATGATCCCCGAATTGAAGCAATGGATCCCGGCCGGCGTCGAGATTTCGACGCTGGTGGATCGCACCGGCACCATCCGCGCCAGCGTGCTGGACATGCAGTTGACGCTGCTTGCGACTGTCTTCCTGGTCATGAGCGTGGTGTTCGTCTTCCTGCGCCGCGTCACGCCCACGATCGCGGCGGGTGTCTCGGTGCCGCTGGCCCTGTGCGGGACCTGCGCCGGCATGTGGCTCGCCGGGTTCTCCATCGACAATCTGTCGCTGATGGCGCTCGCGATCTCGGTCGGCTTCGTGGTCGACGACGCCATCGTCATGATCGAGAACATGTACCGCAATCTCGAGCACGGGATGCAGCCCTATCAGGCGGCGCTCGAAGGCGCTCGCCAGATCGGCTTCACGGTGCTCTCGATCAGCCTGTCGCTGGTCGCGGCGTTCACGCCGCTGATCTTCATGGACGGGATCGTCGGCCGGTTGCTGCGGGAGTTTTCGCTGACGCTGACATTTGCCATCGCCGTCTCTACTGTGGTGTCGCTGACGACGACGCCGATGATCTGCGCGCATTACATTCGCGAGGCGACGTCCGACCGCGCCACCTGGTTCGACCGGCTGATCGAAGGGTCGCTGACGCGCATCGTCGCGTTCTACACGCGGTCGCTGCGCTCGGTGCTGGAGTTTCCGCTGCTCACGATGATCGTCTTTGCCGCGACCATCGCGCTGACGGTGACGCTCTACATCAAGACGCCGAAGGCCTATTTCCCGATCGACGATTCCGGCTTCGTGATCGGCTCCACGCGGGCCTCGCCCGATATCTCGTTCCAGGCCATGCTGGAACTGCAGCAGCGCATGGCCGACATCGTGATGGCGGACCCGGCGGTCGCAGGCATCGGATCGATCCTGGGCGGTAGCACCAATCGCGGGCAGATGTTCATCAGCCTGAAATCTCCGGAGGAGCGGGGAGGGATCTCCACCCAGCTCGTGATCGACCGCCTGCGCCGCAATCTCTACCCCGTCGCGGGCATCCGCCTGTTCATGTTCGCCGCGCAGGATGTCCGCGCCGGCGGCCGGCAGAGCGACTCCAATTATCAATATACGCTGTCGAGCCCCGATCTCGATCTCCTGACCAAATGGGCGCCGATCGTGGCCAAACGCATGGAAACCGTCGAGGGAATCACGGATGTCTCGGCCGATCGCGATCCCGGCGGCCTCCAACTGACCCTGTCGATCGACCGCAGGATGGCCTCGACCCTGGGGGTGCGGGTGCAGGACATCGACAATGCGCTCAACAACGCGTTCTCGCAGCGGCAGGTCTCGATCATCTATACCCAGCGCAACCAGTACATGATCGTGCTGGAGACCGATCCGAAATTCCAGACCGATCCGTCCAATCTCGAACGCGTCTATGTGGCGGGCGCCGGCGGCACGCAGGTGCCGCTGTCGGCGGTTGTGCGTTACAAGCGTGACTTGTCGCCGCTCGCGGTATTCCACTCGCAATCGTTTCCGTCGACCACGGTCTCCTTCAATACGGTGTCGGATGTGCCTCTGGAGGTGGCGACATCAAACATCCAGCGCGCGGTCGACGAATTGCATATGCCGGACAGCATCCGTGGCAGTTTCGACGGCAATGCCGGCGATTTCAACAAGACCAGCGGGCGCCAGCCGCTCCTGATCCTGGGCGCACTGGTCGCGATGTATATCGTGCTCGGCGTGCTCTACGAGAGTCTCGCCCATCCACTCACGATCATCTCGACCTTGCCGTCGGCGGGCCTCGGCGCGCTACTGGCATTGCAGATCACCAACACGCCGCTCACCATCATCGCCTTTGTCGGCATCATCCTCCTGATCGGGATCGTGAAGAAGAACGGCATCATGATGGTCGATTTCGCACTGGAGGCCGAACGGCACCGGGGCCTGTCGTCGGCGGACGCGATCTTCGAAGCCTGCAGTGCGCGCTTCCGGCCGATCCTGATGACGACACTCGCCGCGCTGTTCGCCGGCATTCCCTTGATCATCGCAACCGGCCCCGGGACCGAGCTGCGCCGGCCGCTCGGCATCACCATTGTCGGCGGCCTGCTGGTGTCGCAGGTGCTGACCCTTTACACGACGCCCGTGATCTACCTCCTGATCGATCGGCTGCGGCAACGCGCCTCGCCCGACGCAGTCGCCGCGCCCGCGGAATAGCGGTGTTGATGGCGCTCGCACCGAGGCGTATAGGCCGGGCATGCCTGACCCGTCCGACCACGCCGAGGCGATTGCCGACTGCCCTCTTTGCCAGAAGCCCGAGCCGCTCTGCATCTGCGACAGCGTCGCGCCGGTCGAGAACCGCATCGCGCTGTTGATCCTGCAACACCCGCAGGAGCAGGACAGGGCGCTCGGCACCGCGCGGCTGGCCGCGCTCCACTTCGAGAATGCGGTGGTGAAGGTCGGCCTGTCATGGCCGAGCCTCTCGAAAGCGCTGGGCCGGCCGGTCGCCGATCCTTCGCGCTGGGCTGTGCTCTATCTCGGCTCGGCGAAGGTCGCCGATCTGGATACGTCGAGCGAGATCGTCGCGATCGACCGCAAGGGCGCGGTGGAAGCCGACCAGCGCGGGATCCTTCGCGACATCGAGGGCGTCGTGCTGCTTGACGGCACCTGGAGCCAGGCCAAGGCGCTATGGTGGCGCAATCCGTGGATGCTGAAATGCCAGCGCGTCATTCTCGGACCGCGCCGGCCCTCGCGCTATGGCGAGCTCAGGCGCGAACCGCGCCGCGACGGACTGTCGACCATCGAGGCTGCCGGCATGCTGCTGGCTGCGCTGGAAAAACGGCCTGATATCGCCGAGACGTTGAACGGCGCGTTCGAGCGCATGCTGACGCGGTTTCGCCAGGTGCAGCAGACCATGCCCGAGCTCGCGCCACGGCCCAAATCGCGAAGGCCCGATTTCCGGCGGCGGAAGCGGCGCTAAGGCATGATCCGGAAAAGTGTGAAGCGGTTTTCCCTCGCGACATCAGCGGAACGCGTTTGCGCGGAGATCATGCCCAAACAAGAACCTAAAGCGCGATGTCGATCTAACCTGAAGTCATCGCGCTTTAGCTGTCCCAGCCCGCTTCCCCGCCTGTCGTCAAATCCGTGCCTGCGCGCCTCGCGCCCCGTGATCTCTGTCACGGAAGAGCAATCGAAATTGCGCGATTGGCCTCCTTGCGGAGCTGGCGTGACAAATGGAGAAAGAAAGTGAACACGACTGCATTGAATACGATGGATGACGTCCGCATGATTTCCGACCAAGACCTTGACACCGTGACCGGCGGCATGAACCCCGTGCGTCGCCTGGACGGTGGTGGCGGCAGCAGCGGCGGTGGCGGTCACGGCCGCGTAAGCTCGAACGGCCCGTCCGGCTCCGATATCGTCGGCGTTTTTGGCTTCATTGCCCTGGTCGCCATCGGGTTGTCGCTTTAAGGCAAAGACCCGATCGGTTCTTCCCCGAAACACGCAAAAAGGCCGCCTCGGTTGGCGGCCTTTCTCATTTCGACAGGTATGCCCTCCGCCCGCACAGCGCTTCAGCTATCGGCTAGCATGCCGCCGGCCAGAAGAGAGGCCGAATGGGGCTTTTGAATGCGTGCCGGCGTGGTTTGGCGCCTTCGGATTGATGAGTACCTGTGGCGCGGCTGCCCTATTTGCCGAAAACGGAGAGTATTAAACTCGAAATCCGGAGGGCGGAGAAAGCGAAAATCGGGGTCTTTTTTGACCTTTTCCATGCTTGTCGCACGGGGATTAGTCAATGGATGACGTTGTATTCCTCTATCGCAACCGTTCGGATGCCCGGTTCTATGATGCGAACACGCAAGAGATGCGCGGCGGTCCTGACAAGGTGATTGTCTATCTGGATGGCGTGCTTTGCGCCATGGATCGCGAGACGAAGATCACCATCCCGGTTTCGCGGTGGAAGCTGGCGGAAATCGGCCTGGTCTGCTTTTGGACGGCGCTGAGGGGGGGAAAAAGCACGGTCAGTCGTCCGGTTGAGCCTGTGCGCCTTCCTGAACCATCCGTGGAGGCTCTCGCGGAACCACCCCCGCAGGTGGAATGGCAGAGACCCGAAGACCCATGGGAGCGGCTTATGCGGGAGATGCGCGACCTGTCGCGGTGAGCCGTCGAGTGATGCGGATTCGCTCAGCCGCGATCGTGCGGCCGGTTCCGGTCAGGTCACAAACGAACGTCCAGCACGGCAAGGCCTTAAGGAATCCGGCCCCGCGGCACGTCAAATATTCAATCCAAGGCTTTGATATTGTTGATGGAGGCCACGACCAGAATTGAACTGGTGTAAACGGTTTTGCAGTTCTCCGGTTGGCGTACTCAACAGTGCCAACCCGCACCTAATAGTCCTGAAATTCCAAGCAAATTTGCCCCAGTGGCGCAATCCCGTGTCGCTGAATGCCAAACTGTGCCCATCAGTTGGGTAGCAAAATGGTAGCAACAAAAAGGGGAAGACAATGGCTAAAGCTAAGAAGCATAAGTCCACGATCGATCCAGTCTTGAAGCTAATCAAAGAACACAAGCAGGCGAACGTCGACTTCTACCGGGCTCTTAAGACGGTTCCCGGCACCTGCAGCCCCGACCCCAAGAAAGAAGCCAAGTACGCCGACCGGGAAGAGAAGGCGCGGCGAAAGCTAATCGCCACATCGCCCACCACGATGTCCGGACTTCTCCAGCTGTTCGCCTACATCGAAGGAGTAAGCAACGGCCAACAGTCGCCCAACGGCAAGCCGGACATAACATTCGAGGTCGCCGAGGAACTGATGCGCGTAATTTCTGGCGCCCTGGTATACCTGAGAGGGCAGTTTTCGGGCGAGCAAATCGGGAGGGCGGCGTGAACTGCGAACTCCTGAACCAGGTGACCAATCAAGTCTCTGAACTGCGGTTTATGGCAGAGATCACGGCCGATCTCGCGGACCAACTTCGGGGGGACCCCTATACCGAGGGCTGCTTCACCATCGATAAGGGGACCGGCAACCAGCTCAATTTTTGCACCAATGCGACGCTAGATAATAGAACGGCGATAGCCGCTTGATCCCAATGGCATTGACCCCCCGCTTCGGCGGGGGTTTCCTTTTGTGGGAACGAATTGATGCAGGATGAGTTGAGTTCCAGGTCCTTCCGCGGAACGGCGACATCCGCCGGAGGGCAAACCCTTCACACACTAGGGTTGGCGCCCTTGGCTTCCCCCA
This sequence comes from uncultured Alphaproteobacteria bacterium, assembly GCA_963696255.1. GTDB lineage: Bacteria > Pseudomonadota > Alphaproteobacteria > Rhizobiales > Xanthobacteraceae > Bradyrhizobium. Next base: position 965,130 of record CAVOJN010000006.1, on the reverse strand, counting down.
AGGGGCCGGGGGCGTTTGCCGATTTCAAAAATCCGGCTGCGTTCCAAATAGGTGATCAAATTTGCTCAGACTCGATTTGCCACAGGTCTTAACAAGCACCCATCACCGAGCGTCCCGTAAGGCATCTACTCGGTGGCTGAGAGACCAATCGTGGTCCCGCCTGTATGGCAAGAGGAGCGCCACATGCCGCTATTCTACCGTGCCGACCGGGAATCAGACGCCAAGCAGCAACGCGCCATTCGCGATGCTATGGCACGTAACCTCGAAATCTTAAGGCGGGCTACGCCGGACACGTTCCTGGGCCGCAAGACGCAAGAGCCATTCCCCCAAGAGGACGAAGAATACAAGGCGCGATGGATGGCCTCGAAGGAATTGCGGTCGCCGAAGTAAAGCCGCAGCGGTGGAGCGCTCTCGACTTCCGCAAATTGTCGCGGTGAATGGAGAGACATAATGAGGCGAGATCTTTTGCTCGGCGTCCTCGCAATGCTTGGAATTGGTCTTTTGGCCGAGTTCTTCGTTGGCAATCCGCCGCGTTCTAGGCGCTTTTACGCTGGCCAGGAACTTACCGTTACCCCCGATCTGAAACACGTGAGCGAGCAGAGCCCGTACATGCGGAGTGAGTGATGATCCCCGAGCCTCGCACGCGCTCGTAGTGACTGTGGAACGTCATGGATAGCAATTTTCGATTTAGTTGGGTGACGGCAGCGATTCATTGACGTTAAGGGCAACATCTATTTGATGCGCCCTCCGTAGAACCTCGTCGCGACAAGCGCCATGGGGCATATTCTCAGCCTGCTTTCGCAAGTCAGTTGCCTCATCCTCAAAACGGTATTGGAATATCGATGATTGGTTGAACACGGTGTTGCTCCCTGTTTGGTTGGGCGGGAGCGCAACTAGCGTTCTCATCACCGATAAATGCCATTGGCCGCGCGGCGGTGATGTTGATGTGGGGGCTCGGTCGCACTCAAACTAGTCCCCTCCCAACCAACTAAGGCTGCCCTTAGCTCATGACGAAGCTTGCAATCACCACAGCGACAAGCGACGCAACACCGATCATCGCAAGGCCAAAACAGACAAGTCCGGCCATCGAATACGAGGAGAAATCGGGCTGGTCGATCAATGCAGTGCTCCTCTCGAAGACCGGCGGGAGCGCAAGCGAGCGATCTCATCACCACTGCCACGGGCTGCGTGACGACGAGGCCATGCTGCCATGTCCGGAGGTCCGACACGTGGTCAATATTGGCCACCTTGGAAAGTAAGGTCCGCAATTTTGCTTGGCGAGCGCAGCTATCGGTTGCGCGGCATGATTTGGTGATCGGCAGCGAAATCCAATTCACGGCGTAACTTTCCCAATTCCCTTTGGCGAGTGTCTTAAGTTCGGTTGTGGTGTTCCCTAGTGGTCAAATTTGCTCAGACTCTGTTTGCCACAGATGTAACAAGCACCCATCACCGGAATGTCCCGTAGGCATCTAGTCGGTGGCTGAGAGACCGATCGTGCTCCCGCCAACATTGGGGGAGACACGGCAGTGGTATCTCAAAACATTCGTGCTCGTTGGCTTAACGCCAATTTTTTGGCCGCCATCGGCATCGCAATGACGGGGTGGACATGGTTTCTTGGCTGGTTAGCCGTAAACCTGTTCGATTCGATTTTTTAAAGAGCGAAAGCTGTGCTGCAGGCCAGTCGAAAAATCGCTTCGCCCTGCCTATATCCGGCGGATGCCCCGAAAGCCCCTAGAACTACCGCCCGACGTTACGCGCGTGCCTTGTGGTATAAAGTCCTCCATCGTCGAATTAGCCTCGGTGATGGATGAACGAAGACGAGAAGCGGAAGCTCGAGGACACAGCGCGGGAGTTCCATGGAGCCGAGCGTAACTTGCTAGCGGCCATGCAAAACTTCGTTGATGCGCAAGCAAAGGCCGGTGGCTCAAAGAGCCGCGCGCTTGACATCCTGCGCCAGCTCTTACGGAAGACGCGCGAGGAAAAAGCAAGGCGCCGACGCGCGGCCTTCAAAGTCGTCGACTAAAACGACAAGGATCGCCTCAAGGTCTTTTGCCTGCGGCCACGACACCATCAGGGCCGATGGCATCGCCGCGAGCACCCTACATATGCTGAAGGAGCACTACGACGGCAGGCTGAAGCTTCACGAGGTGAAGGAGTTGTTCCACCTGATGAGGGATCACATCTAGACTTCAACTCTTAGGTCGCCACTGTCGTTACGCTCGCGTTTCCGCGAGGGGTGTGGGCAATGTGGCGAAGCGATCCGGATATTAAAGACTTCGAAGATCGCGGGCTCGCGAATGTCAAACAACAGTTTCAAGCAGCCAATTTCTTGCCAGAGAAGCACAGGAAGGCGGAGAAATGGATTGACCAGCAAGAAAATAGATACGCGCGCCGTGCAGATATAAAGAGCACTAGCAGTTTGGTCATTTCATTTTTCGCACTGTTATTTGCCGCTCTTAGCCTAGCTATCAACTGGCCTGCCGCACGACAATGGCTCGGTGTTTCTTCAGATCAGATCGAGCAGACATCAGCAAAGCGAGAGAGATAAGACAGAGCACCCCCGATGCCACTACTAGGCAAAGCTGATAAATCATTAATTCATCTCCCTTTTCAAACAATCCCGTAGTTCTTGTATTGGATCGGCCGATTGAAATCGGTGTTGCCTCTCGTTGCCTGGTACTTCCGCCAGATGAGGCGCTTGGCAACGCGATCATGCGGTTCGTCATTCAGCTTCGCACTGTAGTTGGCCTGCATGCGTCCTGAGACGAGCGGCTGACCTTCCTTGTCGGTCAGGGTCACCGCGTCACCGTCAACGATGTAGTGGCCGGGCTCGATCGTGCCCGGGCGATCGCCCATCGGGCGCGAGATTGTGACGTACGTCGAATGCACTTGCATCAGGCCACTCCGTGGATTGGAAATACAAAGGGACGGTTAAAGCTGGGATCCGAAACGGTTGAGCCGTCCTGCGCCAGCACAAGCGCACCCGCTGCGGCGTTAATCAAGTCGTCGTGTCCACCTTTCGGATGGTCGATTATATCGCGACCGGTCCGACCGCGCCGCCGTTCCAGGCTGTTCAGCTGCCGCGCCAGGATATCGTTGTCCAGGAGAGCGACGCTGCGCGAATTGAGCATCGGCAATAGCTCGCCATAGATCTCGGACTTGCTCAACTCGCTCGGTTCGTACTGGATGCCGCATCCGGTGAATTGCTCGGCAACCCATTGACCGCCGTACCGGTCACCGTGAACGCGCGTGATGCGATAGCTTTTGAACAGCGAAGCGAACTCCTCCACGACCTCCGAGGGACTGAAGGGCGGCCGAACCTCCCTGACGAGATCCAGCACTGCAATGTTCGCTTCCATGTGCGCAATCGCCATCGTGAACGAGTTCGACGCGCCGCCGGATGGATCGGCAAACCCGACATACCCATGACCGGATTCCGGCAGACGTTCGCCGACCGGATCAGTACATGCCTGGATAATTTCGAGCGGAACGAACGTTTCAACGTCTGTACGGAATTGCGCGCCTACCTCAGCCGCCGCGGCCGCGGGGTCACGCTCATACTGCCGCTTGATCCACGCGTTCAGCGTCGGGGAATCGCTCAGGTTCAAATCGGTGGTTGCGCCCTGAGCAACCAGAATCTGCGGATCGCCGTGGGGGCCGTAGTCGCGGGAATAGGCCGACCACATTTCACCCTTGCGGGCATAGGGACTCGATATCGCAATCAGCGGGCCGCCGGTCGTCGCCAAGGTCGGCCGTAAGGCTGTCAGGATCTCGCTGTCCGGGTTGGCGCTGTCGTCGCTGTGCCAAAAAGCTATTTCATCGCAGATAGCAGCGAGGCCAGTGAAGCCTCGCGCTTTTCTGAAATTGGATGTTCCCACCGCGATAGCGATCCCATTCTTGAGTTCGATTTCCTCGGAGGTCTGCCGGGCAATGAGCTGCCTCAAGATCGGGGAGTGCTCGATCGTGCCCTGCACATATTTCAGGATGATGCCGGCTTGGCTACGATCGCCTGCCACGATGACGACGCGACCGGTTTCGCCAACCGCCAGTACATGGTCACACAGACAGCCGATATAGGCCGCAAGCTTGGCGATAGCGCTGGATTTGCCACCGCGCCGACCGATGACACCCCAGAATTCCGATACCGGCTCTGTGGGACTCTCATCGCGTCCTGTGAGCCTTTTAAAGTGCTCCAGTTCTTCCGGTGTCAGCTCCTCCCCACGACTGGCAAGCAACAACGCACGCCATGCAATCCACGAGGAGTCGCCGAAATCCAGGAGATTTGGATCCTCCAGGGCCTTGCGAAGCGAAACCTTCGGAATCATTTCGAGGCCCCATCGAGATACGACTGCAAGGGCGGTGTCACGTCCATCGGCTCAGGATTGACCCCGATCAGTTCGGCCTCGCGGCGCCTGGAGTTCAACAAGCTGTTCACTGCGCTAAGGTCCACGATCTCGCCGCCATTCATCGCGCGAGTCAGATAGTCTTCGATCATGGTGGTGAGACAGGCGTAGATGTCGACCGAGTTTTTCATGATGGCGCTGAGGCGATCGGCGCCACCCCGCTCCGTGAGCAACCGTGCACGAAGCTCCAGGGCTCTTTGAACCGCTGGTCTTGTCGGGTCCATCTCGTCTAGGGAGATGAGCCTTTGCCCTCCGGCATAGCGGAGCACGCCTGGTTTCATGGCCATTACGCGCGACGCCCGGCTCGGAAGTCGATCGCGATCACATTGTTCATTGCTTTCGCAAGTTCGGCCTCGCGCTCGCGTTCCGCCGCCCGCTGGCGCTGGAGCGCAAGGGCCTCGTCGAACGAACAGCCTTCCGTCTGCTGAATCTCGTTCGCCTCGGATAGGTAGGCGAGCAAGCCAAAATGTTTCCTTTCGACTTCGCTCATGCCTGCTCCTTCACTTTGAGATACTGCCGGCACTGACAGCCGTCAGTTCGCCCAACGATGATGTTGCGGACAACGCCGAAAGGGACGCCACCGCCCATCCGCTCCACCTCGGCTTTCGCCAGCGAATCGATATGAGCGTCGATCTCGGCTTGAATCGCCTTGATCCTATCTTCGAGCAGCAGTTCAGGCCGCTGTGTTTTCAGTAGTGCCATTGGATGTTTCTTTCGATGCTTGAATTTGCTTTTTCAATTCGGCCACCTCCGTCTGCAGGCGCCGGACGGTCGCGTCCCGATCTCTCTCGCGAGGAATGAGATATTTTTGAATTTCGACCGGCAGCAACAGGAATACATGCTGCTCTGCCTTCGGCCAGCTGCGCGGTGGCTCGACCTTGGTTAGCCGGCACAGGGCCTCGCTCACTTGCCAGGAAGCACAGGGGTCCGGCAGGCCTGTTGAGCAATGCGCCGCGGAGATTGAGCGAATTTCGTCCATGAGGAGGCTGCCGAGCTTTGTGAAGCCCAGCACAAACTTCGCGATGACGGCGGGACTTGCAGGGCGCCATGGCAGGCCCTGATCGTCACACCATCGGATGAAACGCTCAGACCTGTGAGTATCCGGCGGCGCCGGACCAAGCACGGCGTTGACCTCCTCCGCAATCATTTGCTCGTCACGGTTCAGCTGTTGCTGTCGTGCCGTGACAAGCGCCTGAAAGACTGGGGACTTCATTTGCCGACCGCCAGAGCTTTGCGGTGAGCGTCCCAAAGGGCGCGCTCATAACTCAAGCGATCAGCGGACTGCTTCGCAGTGAACTCGCGGTTTTGAGCGTCGGCCTTGAGCTGCTCGAGGATTGCGCCGCGCGCGTGAGGGCCGCGCAGCAAGAGCGCGTTTGCAAGCGTTTCGGGGGTGGGCTTCACGCCCATGGTTAACTCGTTCAATGAGATGGTACGTTCGATAAAGTCGCGATCGTCTGACATCATTTCTCCTATCTGTTGGCAGCTTTGCGCATTTCGGCCGTCAGCTGGGCGCCGAGCTTCAAGGCTCTGCTGCCCGTTGCGGTTCTAAGTTGTTGCTGTAGTCCTTCGATCTTCGACATACTGGCGCCTGACCGGGACGTCGCGGTGCCGGGACGACTGACCGGCGGCACTTGCCGCGTGGGGACAGCCTTAGGCGCCTTCATCAACCGTTGATACTTGATCGCATCCGCTGCCATGCGCTGGAACGCAGGATGGTTGAGTGCCAAGTTGGTCCTGGCCTCGTGCACGAGCTGTTCCCGGGTAATGCCGAACTCGCCGACATAGTTGGCAAGTTCCTCGGCCATTGCGGTCTTTTCCGAGACCGACATTGGGCCGAGTGCCTCGTCAGACTGTCGGCTGTATTGCTGGCGAAGAGCTTCGAAGTTCTGATGGGCAACCTGCTGCTGATGGTGTGTGAGCAGCTGTTGCCTCTGGCTAATGGCTGCGACATTGGAAAATATCGCCGCAAGCTGCTGACCGCGATCCGGATCGGATTGGGCCAGGATGTTGATTCCCTCACCCCATCGCTCAAGCGGTACCTGCCCAAGCTCGGGGGCAAGGGCAAGGATGGCCGCTTGTCCAAACTGATGCGCGTCATTCAGGCCGGCAGTGAAGGCTTCCTTGACCCGCTCACCCTCCACCGCGTAGTTCTCAAAAAACTGGCGGGCTTGCGGGCTCTTTCTCAGAACCTCTTTGAGTTCAGGCTCCAGTCCCTCGATTGAATCATATGCGTCGGACTCGGGTGATTCCTGCTTGGCTTCAATAGCCGCCGGTTCGTCCTGCGCGGCCTTTTCAGCTTTTGCCGCCTTGGCTGCTTTGGCCGCTGCGACTTCCTCTTTCGAGAGACCGAACTCTTCAGCCGCCTTGGGGTCCACCTCAAGGTGCGCCGCGCGCATCTCGTCAATGGCGCGCGCGAAATCCTCAGAGATGGATTTGGCTCGCTCAACCGCCTGTTGGCCATGATAGGCCGACAAATCGCTTGCGGCTCGCTCCAGGGAAACCGTTTCGTTCTCGGGAGCCTTCTCGCCAGTATCGAGGCGCTGATATTCGGGCTTGTCGATCGGATCTTCGGCTGGCCGTGAGGCCCGCAATTCCTCGACCGCAGTGTGGATGTCCAATTCCGGGTCGGGAGGCGTTTCGGCGGCGGGCATGGGCACGTAGCCCTGCGCGGCCTCGACGCCCGCTTGCACGATAAGGGGCTCTGCTTCGTTTTTATCTTCGCTCATTCATTCTCCGTTTTCTGTTCAAAGGGGCTGCCCGGCCATGGTCGAACAGCAGGGCCGCAGCGGCGACCATGGGCGCGGCGTACATCCGGCGGAACCGCCCATTAAAATTCCATCGCAAATGCGCGCGTCATCGTTTGGTGACCTCCATCTCGACAACCTCATGCGTGCTGAAGTCGGCGCCCGACTTGTAGATCGGCGCGCCGTCGCCGCTGTACGCGATCGGCGCGGGCTGCTGACGTGGCCGCTGCAAGGGCTTGCCAGTGCGGCTCATGTGGCCGTTGAGGAGCAGTTGAGTACAGCCAACTGTTCAGTGTGATTGAGCCGGCTAAATGCCGTGGCGTTAGCGCACTGCCGCGCCAGTTCATCAAGATGCTCGTCGTTCATGTCGTTTCTCCAATAAAAAAACCGCCCAGAAAGGCGGCGGGTCTGCAGTTGGTGGTTAGGGTTTAGGTAGTCGTCTTGGGTGAGGTAATCTGGTAGCCGCGCTGGATCAGAAACTCGAACACAGTGCGAGCTTCCATATTGGAGAGCTGGTGCAGCGGGGTACTGTCCGTATTCGACCCTCAGTGTCCGAAATAGGATTACGGAGTGTCCTAGTTTGAACTAATGCGATCACGAACCGTTAGCTAGGCATCACCGCTCCAGCCCCGGCCTTTATCGGTGACAGAGAGTTCTGCATGCTCCCGCCTGATCCAGCGAGAGCATCATGCCCAAAAACGCCCCGCCTCCCGCCTGCCCGAAGTGTCGCAAAGAGATGCGATTCTTGCTCCATAAGACCGGCGGCCGCAAGTTTCAGTGTCTCGATTGTGACGCGGGAGACCCTTTGAAGTCTCCAGAGGTGGCGAGGCTGTTCACTGGCGAATTGAAGCCTTTAAAGTAAGGCCACCTCAGTTGGCGGTCTTGCGGCATGGTTCCTAATTCCCTCCGCGAATGAGCAATATGATACAGCGCGGGCCGAGAGCTTCTGCTCAGTTGAACAATTGCCACTATCGATTATTGCGTTAAGCCCGGCCTTCGTGCCGGGCTTTTCGTTGGGTGTCCTAATCTTGCCGCTCCGAGTGTCCGAATTAGGACAGCACCGTGCAGCGAGGTTTTCTCCTGGAGCAATCGCACCAGTGCGTGCAACTCCGATTCGGTCACGCCGCTTCCGCAACTCTGGAATTACGTGCGATCGAGTTTAAAATCGAGCAAGCAATCGGGTCCTTGATGGCGCCCGTAGACACCATGTCCTTCAAGAGCTGCACGCTCTCGCGCTCTGCGGCGTCGTCATACAATGACAGCATCGCGTAGAACACGCCCGCCGCCACTTCCTTGATTGTTTGGGCTTGGTCGTCAGACATTGGTGGAATCCTAAAAATGAAAACCGGCCCGTAGGCCGGCTGGTTGGATGGTCCCTCTCTATAGGGCGCGTACTCTTAAATCCGATCAAACTAAACAGGGTGTCCACTCTACCCTCAGGAGCGGACGTGATCAGTTCGCCCCAGCATGTCCGGAAAGGGCCAATAAGCGACATCACTCGATCACCTCATCGGCGCGGCCGAGCAGCATCGCTGGCATTTCGAGGCCGAGCGCTTTCGCAGTCTTGAGATTGATACTCAGCTCGAATTTGGTCGGTTGGTAAAACGGGATATCTCCCGGATTGGCACCTTTAAGAATCTTATCGATGAGGTTGGCGAGGCGGCGAAAGATGTCCGCTAGGTCAATCGAATAAGCCATCAGTCCGCCAACTTCGACGAATTCGCGGTAAGGATAAATTGTGGGAATCCGGCCTTTCGCCGCCAATTCGACAATCGTCGCACGATTGGTGAAGTGCTCGGCTTCATCAGATACCATGAGCGCATCCGCTCGATCTTGTTCCATCGATCTGAAGACGCGCTGGTACTCTGCCTCGTTGAAGGCGCTGCCCAGCAGAGCAGCCTTCAACGAAATACCTGCCCGTTTGGCCGCCTCTCGCGCTGCCGCACCTCTTGGATCTTCCCAGTATGATCGCGATACAAGGTAACCGACGGTGGACAGTTTTGGCATCGCCTCGACCAGCAGCCCCATACGTTTTCCAATGAGTTCCAATCCCGCAGCGATAGTAACGCCTGTGATGTTGCCGCCCGGCCGCGCGATGCTTGCCACAAGTCCCAGGGCAATCGGATCGATGACTATCGTCACAATCGGGATTGTCGTCGTCGCCATTTTGAAGTCTAACGATAGACGAGCGCCCACCGCTAAAATCAAGTCGGGATGCGTGTTGACGACATCGCGGGCCAGTTCGGCATAGCGTTCGGGTCGCCCTTCTCCAGAGTACCGCTCCACCCCGAGGTTTTGGCCCTCGACGTAGCCAAGGCGACTTAGCTCCTCGAAAAAAGCGCGGTAATGCGGTGGACCGCTCACGCTTATTTCGCTGACTTTGGTCGCCGGAGTGAACGATAAGCGATCCGCTTCATCTTCGCCGGTTGCTGCGCTCGGGCCGCGAGTGGCCACGTAGCCGCAGTGCCACCAAGTGCCGTGATGAAATCGCGCCGTCGCATGTATCGCCCTGTTGAGGGAAAAGCTTATCGACCCCTCAAGCCTAACACTTTGCGACAGCGGCGAGTGATGAAAGAGCAGCCAACCGACCCTAGACGCCGCTGCGACCCGATGTCCGAACTGGGTCGATGCTGTCGAAAAATGCCGTGACGTAGCTGGTTTTGCTACCGGGAGGCGTTTTCGGCTTATTCCTGGCTGGATGGAGCTGATCGGGAAGCCCCACGACCAACCTGGCAAGCCTTTTACGCCATCGCCGCGGGTCCTCTTGTTGGCGGGCCGATCAGACGCAGCGCCATTGTCTTGAGGTTCTGCACAATGGCGGCGAGATGAAACTCGTCGCGGGCGCCGGTGAGACCGCGAAGACGCATACGCTCAAAGCCATGCTGGACCTTCAGGTGTGCAAAACGCATCTCTACCTTCTTGCGCGCATTGCTCGATCGCTCGAACTCCGGCGTGCCCTTTAGTGACCGCGCATGGTTGCGCGCATCTTCATTGATGTCGCGCGCGATCTTCTTAAACGGGGCGCGCGTGCATCGTTGCTTGAGCGTGCAGGTGCGGCAGTCTTGAGGCTGTGACAGGTAGTTCCTGACTCGGCCATCATGGACCGTTCCCGAGGTTCGCAAGAGCTTGCCATTGGGACAGACATAGACGTTCCGCTCCGCGTCGTAGGTGAATTCGCTCCGGGAGAACATGTTATCAGACGACGGATATCTTTCCCACACGGGGATATGCGGCGTGATGCTTTGGCCCAACAGCCATGCAAGCAGTTTGCCGGTGCCGTAGGCGGTATCGGCGGTGAGCCAATCAGGCTTGAGATCAAGCCGTCGTTCGGTGCGCTCGATCATCGTCCTGGTTGACGCCACCTCATCATAGGTGCGTGCCGGCGTCGCCTCGACATCGACAATGATCGCGTGCTCGACGTCGATGAGATAGTTGAGCCCGTACCCGAACTGCACGCGCTTGTTGGCCTTAGCCGTCCAAGCCGACGACGGATCGGAAGGCGAGATCACCTTCGGCGGCTTGCGATCAGACGTTGCGGTCGGGGTCCCATCAGAACCGCCATCGCGGCTATCTCCGCCTTGCTGGACCTGCGCCTCGACCTCAAGTCCAGCAAGGTACTCAGCCACTGCACGCTTCTGACGTTGCGCATCGGTCCAGTCCAGTTCGTCCGGCGCTTTGCCGTGATAGCGGCTGGCATTGGCCTCCATCACGCTCGCATCCACCGCGAACCCTTCGCCCTTGACGAGGCCCGCGGCCATGCACGTTGCAACTACGCGCTCGAAGACATGCCGCAGGACCTCGCTGTCACGGAAGCGGCCGAGCCGGTTCACCGAGAACGTCGAATGGTGCGGAACCTTGTCGTCGAGATCGAGCTTGCAGAACCAACGGTAGGCCAGGTGCAGCGCCACTTCCTGGCACAGCCGCCGCTCATGACGAATGCCATAGCAGTAACCGACCAGGAGCATTCGGATCATCAGCTCGGGATCAACCGAAGGCCGGCCGATATCGCTGTAAAACGCCTTGAGCTGATCGTGCAAATCGGCCAGAACGGCCGTCGCGAAGACATCAATGCGCCGCAACAGGTGCTCCGGCGGGATCATCTCATCGAGGTTAAACTCGTAAAAGAGCTGCCGTTGATCCCGGTCCTGCCGCCCCATCATCGCCAACTCTCCTGCCGCCGCTTAAGCAGGAATCACTGTTCGCTCGGCTTCTCAAGACCTTTTTCGACAGCATCGGTCAAAAGGCGACACCATGGTGAAGCTCGCGGAAGTCTGCTTCACCCCTAGAAGCGGACATCGCGCATTTATGAGTGCACTCCCTAATACAGGGGCGAGTGGCGGGTCTTGTCACATTTTGAACTCAATTGAATCTGCCTTGGTCGTCCGCTGCTGCGCCCATACGCCAACCATACGCTCCCAGGCGGTCTGGCGATGACCGGGGATCAGCTCGTCCAGATCATGCATCCGCTTCTCGTAAGCCTCGCAGTCGGCAACAGCGACAGGATCGCCGTCCCGGTGCGCCACTATCCGCTCATTGAGCTTTTCCTTGCTCAATGTAGCCAACCGCAGTTCGTGCGATGTGGGGCCGCCATGCAGGCCAGTCCAACGCGAAACATCCAGTCGGTCCGCTTGAGCAGGACGAGGCACGGGAGCCCCACCGTCGAGCGCAAGTGACTTCAGGTGACGCAGAACGTCGCCGGCAGGCCCATCGTCGAGCCACGCTGCTCCTATTCCGCCGCCCTTGAGGAAGACCGACCAACCTGAGGTGGGCCGCTCGCCGGGCTGAAATCCCTTGGCGGTGCTTCCAGATGCACGCTTTGCAATGCGAGGCGGGAACAGGACGTTGCTGCTCTTGGGGCTGATGGCGGGGTTAAGGACCGATCCGCTTACGCAGCGGCGATCCATGCCGGGCCACTCTTCGTAAAAATGCATCACCCGATCGTTGGCGATGAGCTGCACGCCATAACGAAGCAGGAAGAGATTGGCGAGCGCAGCGGAGAAGTAGTTTTCGCGGTTATTGCGGTCGGTCTTGAACAGCTTAGCTGCATGAGCCTCGAAGCGGGCCTTCCGGCTAACTTCGTGGGCCGTGCCAGCACCGCTGAGCAGGCGCCCAATGTCCTTGAGAGAGTTGGCGCGCCGCGGGCGACGACGCACGGGCGGGTCTAGTACCGTCATGCTGGTCCTTGTTGAATGAGAATGGGGGGACGCGGACGCAACGCCACAAACGCTCACGCACCGAGATGGCCCGAAATCACAAAACAAGGGCTCGCGATAACAAGACTGCCCTTCGCCGGTTGTCTAAGCAGCAGCCGCGGTCTCCGTTTGCGTTCCCTTGGGGGCATCCTGGGGGCGTCCTTGGGGGCAAGAAGATCGTCGGCGGTCCCTGGTAACACCCAAAAGGTGCGCCTGGGGCCGTGCGGTCCTTCATTCAACCGGTTGCGGCTCAACTACCGTGCAGAAAAAGAAGAAGCTGGATCCGCTCGAAAGACGCGCGCTCGCAATTGTCCTCCTTGTTGTCGCGTCGGTCGTTGTCCTGTGTCTCTTGTTGGCAGCCATCGAGGGTTGAAGGACAACGAAACGAACTAAAATGCCGCTTGCCGGGCTTGGCGAATTCACTGGTGCGATTTACGGGCCAACCGGTACTCACCTAGCCAGCAGCAGAAGACCCACCACGGGCCGTTTCTAGTCAGCGAGACCATGTTCGCCGCCACGCGGTTCCTCTCATCTTGGGAACGTCCCTCTCTTCATAACGTTGGTCCTCAGGAGCAATCATGAGTTTCCAGGACTGGCGCTTTTACGCATTGATCGGCGGATGCCTGGTCGCTGCAGGCGTTCTCGTTGCCCTGATGATCGGCGGCGAAGTCGCTGGGCCACGTGTGGCTGAGACGCCTAGCCACCAAAGCCACCAGTAGGGAATGCCAAGCATCTGCTGTTCCTGTTGCTGGAGGGAACGCAACGCCACAAAACGCAACTAATCGAATTGCAAAACCGTTTATCCATCGTTGCTATCCGATTGATCTGACTCTGAATTTGCAGGGCAGGGCAGGGCATTTGCTACCGCTCTGCTACCAATGTGCTCTGCAACACGCGTGTTTCGACGCTTCGACCGCTCCCGATCCGAGCAACCGCAATTGGACAGCCGGCGCTCAGCACGCATCAAATCCCAGGCTCGCCGCGCCATCGTGTTGCAAATGAGTCGCAGAGGAAACTCTTGGCTGAGATCGAAGGATGAAGTCCAATTGCTGGTTCATGCTTCCCATCGTTACGTAACGTTACAGTTCTGTTCGTGTTCGGGAGCGTTACGAATGTTCGTTACGGTTCTGGGGTCTTTAGACCCCGAACCGAACGTAACACTTCGCTAGTCGTGCTTTATGCTCCAACGGTCCCCAAATTGGGTCACCACCTGTTTAGCTTTTAGTTTCAGCCTGATGTCGATCAGGTCTGCCCGGCGCTTGATGCCGATGCCCTGTTCACGGCAGGACTCATTCCATTCCTCAGTCGTCAAACCGTTGCGCCCGGCCTCATGCAGGATCGAGAAAGCGGTGAGCAGGTTACCTTTGAGAGCTTCGGTCTGGGGTTGCACCCTAGGCCGGTCAGAAACCGCCACCACTACCGGCGCCGTCGTTCCATCCTCGCAGATTTCAATGCTCTCCAGATCGAACGCGACGTTTTCGCCTTCTTCGCCGTCGTTGGTTTTCACTACTGTTGCGGTCCGCGAGCCGATCGCCTTCACGACATGAACGGTGGTATCCATTGCTCCAAGCAACGCGCCATGTCCGCGCATGCGCTCGCCGTCGTGGGGCATGTGATGCACCCAGAGAACATGTGCTTTCGTCCTATCCTGGAGGAGGGCAGTGGAGTTTACGATGGCGCCCATATCTTTTGGGCTGTTCTCGTCACCGCCGGCTAATCCCCTGGAGAGGGTATCAATGACGATCAGAACAACATTCTCGCATGTCAGCTCGGCTACCTGCCGGCAGATGTCCGCAATGGCGCGTGCGGTCGCGGGATCTCTGAAATCATGTACCCCGCCGACTATCGCAAAGGGGAGGTCGAGCAGACCGTGCTTGGTGCGGAACGCAATGGCACGACGTTCGACCAGGGTCTTGCGCTCGAGCGCGACATAGACGACGGCACCGCGCATGACGCGCCGGCCATGCCAGTCTTTGCCCGCAGCAATGTGCAGGCACAGGTCTTCGATGATGACGCCTTTGCCGCAGCCAGGGGCGCCATAGAACGTGCTGGCCTCGCCGCAGCCGAGCATCTTGTCGACCAGCCAAAGCTTGGAAGCGCTGGCTTTCAGGTCCGCATACAAAGTGAACAGGGCCTTTCGGTCCTGTTCTAGTGCGACACGGTCGAGTTCGGCGTTGAGGGTGATGACGTTGTCAGTCAAGCGGCCTCGCCATACTCTGGCGTCACGAGACTACTCAGGTACAGCAACGGCGTCTCTTCGATCGCGTTTAAATTCCAAGCCGCCTGTTCGATGTCGAGGCGATCGGCCGCGAGGTCTTTTCCGATCTCATCGATACAGTTGACGACCAGCAATGCCCCCGACCGGGCAGAACGCAGCCGAGACAACAGCCATTTCTTTGTTGCGTCATCTTGCCTGGGAGGTCGAAGCTCGCTAATTTCCTGTTTGTTTCTCAAGACCACTACTTCCTCCAACCCGCCACCGTGCCACCGGTCGGCGGGTTCTTCTTTTTCAGCGATCATTGTTCGGTCTGCCTTTCCGGATCGGGAGCCACGATGACCCTTTGTATGAGAAGGTCGGGCACCCTCGGTTCATCTGGAGGAATGGCGCCGCCCGCAACAGCGCTATCAATCGAGTTCTCAATACGATCGGCTGCTTGTCGAAGCTCATTGGAAGTCTCGCGAAGTGCTCCGAGACTGTAGCCAGAATGTATCCCGAGCATGTGCTCGGGTATCCAGCGGATCAACGCTCGGTGAAAATTGGTCAGGAGTGTCATCTAGGCTGCCTCCGTCTTCTTGACGGGGACGTTGAGCCGTTCCTCCAGGGCCCTGATGGGCACCCTCAGCAATCGGCCGATCTTGATAGTGGGAATGTCGCCGCGCTCCGCGGCGGCATAGGACGCATTGCGACTGAGCCCGAAGTACTCCTTACCCGCCTTCGGGACCGTCATGGTCTTAGGCTCGGTCATGTCTATTCCTTTCTAGGCTGGCGATGCACCAGCGCGACCAATTTAGTAGTTTCAAATCTGAAATCAACACTTTTCACTTGTGAAACTATATTTTCCATGCCATCTTGTCCCCAGCAGTCCACAGAGTTGCGCAGGAAATGGCAAAAGCGAAGGCCAAGAAGCCAACAGACATCATCCCGATGATGGTTCGGATGCGGGAAGCGCTTCGCCGAAAGCTCGAGCGCTCCGCAGACCTTCACGAGCAATCGATTAATGCCGAAATCAATTGGCGGCTGGATCGCTCTATCGCGCATGATGAGGCGATAGAGGAGGCCGCGGAGGAAATGTCCGCCCGCGAAGATCAGCTTCAGAAGTGGCATGAGGAATGGATCAAAGAGCAGACTAGAAAAGAAGAAGAATATAAGAACGCTCTCCGCGATCACCGGCTCCTGACCATGATGGTAGGCGATCAGGATAACGTCGATCTGATCAAGACGCTCATGTATCTCATCAATGACAACGAGGGCTGGAATACTTCCGACGACAAAAGGATAGAGCTCGCCGACAAGATTCATTCATTCCTGATCAGTGCGAACGACATTTTCCAGGGACAGGTGAAAAAATGAAGGGGCACATCAAAGAACGCTCGCCCGGCCATTGGGCAATCATTCTCGACCAGCGCGACCCGTCCACCGGCAAGCGCAAGCGCAAATGGCACTCCTTCAAGGGCACCAAACGCGAGGCTCAGATCGAATGCTCCCGGCTGATCACCGCGATGACCGGCGGCACCTATCATCGAGCCGAACAAGATCACCCTCGCCGCATTCCTCGACGCGCTGGCTCGACCACATCAAGTCGCAAGTTACTCCGAAGTCGCACGAGCGTTACGCCGGTATCGTCAATCAGAACATCAAGCCCGCGCTCGGTGCCGTCGTTCTCAACAAGCTGAAGGCCGGCCCAGATCTCGGACGCCTACACCAAGGCCCTCGCCGGCGGTCGCCGCGATGGCAGGGGGGGGTCTAGCGCCTCGCACTGTCGGGCACATGCACCGCGTTCTAAAGCAGGCGCTGGGCCAAGCCGTGCGCTGGGAAGTGTTGACCCGCAATCCTGCCGATGCCGTCGATCCTCCGAAGATCGAATGGAAGCCGGTGCAGACCTATGATCTCCGCCAAACCGTGGAAGTCATCGAGGTCGTTCCGTGGTCGCACGCTCTTCGTTCCCGTCATGCTGGCCGTCGCTCTGCGGTCTGCGTCGCGGCGAGATATGCGCGCTTCGGTGGAAGAACGTCGACCTCGACGGCGCCCAGCTTTCCGTTGTTGAAAGCCTGGAGCAAACGAAGGCCGGGCTCCGCTTCAAGTCACCCAAGAGCGGCAAGGGCCGAACCGTGGCGCTGTCACAGACCGTTGTTGACGAACTGCGCTCCTATCGCGCCAAGCGCGCCCAGGAAATGCTCAGGCTAGGTGCCGGGCTGTCCGACGATGATCTGGTCGTCGCCCATGAGGACGGTTCCCAAGTCACCCCGATCTACATCTCGCAGCAGTGGGCGCGGCTGATCGCCAAGACCCACCTCGCTCGACTTCGCTTCCACGACCTGAGACACGCTCACGCAACCCACATGCTCGCCAACGGCGTTCACCCGAAGATCGCCAGCGAGCGGCTGGGACACAGCAAGGTCAGCATCACGCTCGATCTCTACAGCCACGTAATCCCGGGCATGCAGGCCGATGCCGCAGCAACCGTCGACGCCGCGCTGAAGGAAGCCGAACGGTTGGGTAGCAAATCGGTAGCAGAACTCCCGCGTCGAACGGAACGGGAATGAATTTTAATGAAACATCCCAGAGGGATAGATTGGAGGCCACGACCAGAATTGAACTGGTGTAAACGGTTTTGCAGACCGCTGCGTAACCACTCCGCCACGTGGCCCCATGCCGAAACCCTTAGACATTTCCGGCGCTTGTCGCAAGTGCAAACGGTTACGCAAGCGAGGGGGCTCTTGGCACATGTGCCAAATGGATCGGATTCGGCGCGTCAAGTACTTCCCGTGTGCTAGTCATGACTTCTCGCCCGGGCCTCTCTGATGCGGCGAGCCTTCAGACCACCGTAAAAGCCACCAATAAATCCAGCCACGGCGCCGGTAACCGCCAATAGAGGTCGGCCTGCAAGTATGCCGAATACTGAGCCGCCAATTGCTCCTCCGATGCCGCCTGCCAACGCCATGTAATTGCCCCCAGTGGACCGCCTCAGTCGGCGCCTTCTACGCGACGCAGCGGTCTGGTGCACCGTTGCCACACGATTGTTAAAGGCGATTGGTTACGCAAGCGATGTGACTGCGCGAACGTATGTATCGCAAAGGCGAAGTCGCGGAAGCGCCGATGTTTGCAGAATTAGTGGAGATTGACGGAGTAAACCAGCTTGCTTTTGCAGACCGCTGCGTAACCACTCCGCCACGTGGCCCCACTGAGGAAATACCTGAAAAATCAGAGAGTAGCATCTGATTTTTCTGTTCCGGCCTTGCCGCGCAAGACCGCACGAAAACGCGACCAAAACCGGTATGGATCCCCCACAAAAGTCCCCGCAGTCTCAGGCGAGATCTGCAGGGCGCGCGCCAAGGCAATATAGCGCCCGGGGTGATGGGTCAACTGGCCCGGGCCGAAGGTTCAACGGCGAACCGGGCGTTATCCATTTTGCTTATCGAGGGCCCTCCAATAATCTCGGCGAGTTAGCCCGTCACAGTGGGGATGGGATGGCCAGGCGCGAGGCTTCCAGATTTCTGGTGCGAGTTCTTCGGTCGAGGTACCGAGACCACAGGGTTGAGCTTTCCCAGTTCAAGCGACACATCCGTCGCGGGGCCAGCGTCTGCGACGTCGGCGCGCACAAGGGCAGCTTCCTGTTCTGGCTGGCCCGATGGTGTTCGCCGGGAAGAGCCATCGCCTTCGAGCCTCAACCGGATCTGGCGAGCGAATTGGAGCGGGTCTGCGCGAAATTCTCGCTGGACAATGTCGTGATCGAACGGAAGGCGGCGCATTCGACATCCGGAAGCAAACAGTTTTTCATTCCGGATGGCCGAAAGGCCGGCGCCTCTCTGCTCAAGCCGGACATGACGTTCCAGGCAATGGATGTCGAAGCAATCGCCCTGGACGAATACTTCAAGCCGACCGAGGATGTCGCGGCCATCAAGATCGATGTCGAAGGCTCGGAACTGGACGTGCTGTTGGGCGCGCAGCGCACGATTAACAGGTGCATGCCGCTACTCGTCGTCGAGTGCGATCGTCATCTCGTTTCCATGGGCCGCATGCACGACACGTTTTCATTGCTCAAGGACCTCGGATACTCCGCCGGCTTCGTGAACAAGGGGCGGATCCTCCCATTGTCGGCGTTTGATCCCGTCGAGCACCAAAGCGACGATGTGGACTGGTTCTGGCGGAAGCGCGGATACTCCAACAACTTCATTTTCACGAAGGAAGATTAAGCGCCGCCGTCGCAATCGCAGGCGGCATCACGCCCGACCAGCGTCATCTGACAACGGGAGGGATGGCGTCCTCCCGCGAGCCGGCCGGGGGTATCCAGGAGCCGTCGTCATCAGACAGCCGTATTGCCGCGCTTGAATACCCCGAAGGTTGCGCGCGGTGTCTGCCCGGTTCGTCAACCTCGCTTCCGACAGCACTGCGCTCTTTCCTGGCCGCACGTGGCGAGGTGCTCACGCAGGTCGAGCTGGACTTGCTCGAGGCTTTGCCCCACGAACGGTCGAACGTAGCGCATAGCGACGCGGCGCCCATGAGATCGCAGGGATCACGAGAGCCGACTTGGATGGCGCCGCCCGCTCTCACCAGCATTGTGCCAGTCACCGTCTTCTGGATTGGAGAAGGCCATGCGTACCCTCATGTTTGCTTTGGCTGTCGTTGTCACCGCGTTCGCGAATGATTGGGCCCGGGCGGCCGACCGGCTTCCCAGGTTCGATATTGTCCGGAACTGCAAAGTGGAAACAGCGGGTGCCGTCACCGGCGGGGATTCGTCCTGCGTGAAATCGGAAACAGAAGCCAAGGACCAGCTGGCCGAACGCTGGTCTTCCTTTGGCGCGTCACAGAAAAAAGACTGCGTCGGTATGAGCAGTACCGGCGGCGAGCAGAGCTATGTCGAGCTCTTGAGCTGCCTCGAAATGTCGGCGGGCAGGTTTTCCGACAGCGAAGCCAAAAAGCGATAGGACCTCTCGGGTCTCTCCATCCGCTCGGGCTTTGGCCGTTCTTGGCGAACAGCAGGTCTCGGTTCGGAGCGCGCTCGCGCGCCCGCCGCCATCTCAGCAGGAGGCGTTCCAATCTTTGGGGAAGGGAATCAGCGGCCAGGCAAGGGCGTTGTCATTGGCGGCTTTCGGCGGAGCGCTGAAAGACGGCAAACCCGTAAACATGAAATCCTCCCCGGGGACAGGCGCCATCGCCGCTTGCACGGTGCTGAGCAACATATCGAACTCAACTTCACTCACGGCAACTCTCCCTGGCTGGGAGAGCCATCGTCGCAAAAGTGTTTTGTTGCCGGCTTGCGCGGATCGCTCAAATTGTAACGATCGAGCTCGCGCACGGCGTATTTGGTTAACAGTTTACTCTTGATATCCCGGGTGCAACGCTAGGTGGTTGTGACCTCCTGGTTGTGTGAGCGAAATCACATCTTCCCACAAATAATTTCCGTATCTGCCCGGCCATGAAGCGCGCCAGGAAGGCGTGTCCAAGCAAGGAAGGGCTACTGCCATGGCCGCAAGGGTCGTCGGGTTTGCGGGTTCGTCTCGTTTCATCGTGGGTCTGCTGCTTGTGCTGGCATCGGCCGGCTCGGCCTCGGCCTTCCAGGGCACGCCGGAGCAGCGCAAGGCCTGCACGCCGGATGTCTATCGCTTCTGCGCGGGCGACATCCCCAATGTTCGCGCCATCACCGCCTGCCTGCAGCGCCAGAAGGGCAGCCTCAGCTCGGCCTGCCGCACAGCGATGGATCAGGCCGGCCACTAAGCGGAGCGGCGACCAGCCGGCATTTTTCCACAATTGTGGATTTGTGCGCGGTAAGCGACTGTCGCCTCATCCGATTTGGCACTCCGCGGCCTGTGGACATGCTGCGGAGAACCGTGGGACATGTGGCGCACACGCTCCGATATTTGCATCTGATATTTGCAAGAGCCAACCCCGGCCAATTCGGGCTGGGTTGATTCGACGACGGCTCGTCGCGCGGTTAGTGTGCCGTTCATGAGCCAGACAGCAGCACCCTTTCGTATCTCGGTCGGAGATGACGTCCTTGCGGACCTGAAGGCGCGGCTGCGGATGACGCGCTGGCCGGAGCAGGAGCTGGTGGACGATTGGAGCCAGGGCGTTCCGCTCGCGTGGATCCGCGAGATCTGCCGCTACTGGGCCGAGGAGTATGACTGGCGTGCTCGCGAAGCGCGTCTCAACCGGTTTCCGCAGTTCAAGATGGATATCGATGGACTTGGAGTCCATTTCCTGCATGTTCGCTCGAAACATCAGGACGCGATGCCCCTGATCATCACGCATGGCTGGCCGGGTTCGGTGGTCGAATTCACCAAGGTGATCGAGCCCCTGACCGATCCGACCGCGCATGGCGGATCGGCTGGCGATGCCTTCCACCTGGTGTGTCCGTCGCTGCCGGGGTTTGGCTTCTCAGACAAGCCGAAGGCGAGGGGATTCGGCGTCGAACGGATCGGGGCATGCTGGGCCAGCCTGATGGCGAAGCTCGGCTACGCGAGCTATGGCGCGCAGGGCGGCGATTGGGGCTCGGCGGTGACATCGGCGATCGGTGCGCAGGACGGCGCGCATTGCCGCGGCATTCATATCACGCTCGCAATGGGCTCGCGACCCAACCTGGCAGAGGGACAGCAGCCGACGCCGGAGGAAGCGCGCGCGCTCAAGGGCATCAAGCATTACCAGGAATGGGACTCCGGCTATTCCAAGCAGCAATCGACGCGGCCCCAAACGCTTGGCTACGGACTGACGGATTCCCCGAGCGGGCAGGCGGCGTGGATCCTCGAGAAATTCTGGGCGTGGACCGATTGCGGCGGCGATCCGCTGAATATCGTCGATCGCGATGAGCTGCTCGACAATGTGATGCTGTATTGGGTGACACAGACCGCGGCGTCGTCGGCGCGGCTCTATTGGGAAAGCTTTGGCCGCGCGCGCGAGTGGATGAAGGTGACGGTCCCGACGGGCGTCGCCGTTTTTCCCCGCGAGATCGTGCCGCCGGTGCGGCGCTGGATGGAAGCATCCTATCCGAACATCCAGCATTGGAGCGAGATGCCGAGGGGCGGCCACTTCGCGGCTTTCGAGCAGCCCGAGCTGTTCGTGCAGGAGGTGCGCAGCTTCTTCCGGAAGCTGCGATAGTTCACGAGCACGGCTGGCGCGGGATCGAGAGTTCGGACGGCTCGGACGGTATGATGGAGGGTTGCAACGGGCGGCACTGGAACTCTGCGGCATTCCGAAATCCGAGATAACCCGGTTCAAAGCCGGCGAGGTGGGTGAGGGCCTGCCAGTTGCTGACCGTGATGGTTCGAGAGTGCCACTTCAGCACCTCTTTTCGTCTCAAATCCTGGATGATGCGGTTGGCATGGACCGCGGAGATGGCGCAGGCGGAGGCCAGGTCGGACTGCGTGAACGGCGAAGCGAAGCGGTCGTCCCTGGCAAGCCCGACGGCCTGAAGGCGCATTGTGATTTCACAGATCAGGTGCGCCACGCGCGTCAGCGAATCCCGGCTGCCCAGATTGACGATCCAGTTGCGCAGGCAGGCAGCATCGATGATGCCGAGAAGCCGCAGCGCGTGACTCAGGCCGGACGACAAGGATGTTATTTCCTGAAAGAAGCCGTGCGGCACGAACGCCACGACCGCAGGGCCCAGCGCGATCAGATGAGCCTCGAGCCTCGGGGCGATCAGCGCGTGAAGGTCCGGGATATCACCGGGCACATGGATCGAGGTGATCTGGCCATCATTGTCGCCTTTCCAGCAGAGATAGCCCTGCAGCAGCACGCAGCAGCGCGAGGGCTGATCGGTCTTGCGCAGGATGTGGTCGCGCGAGGCGAAATGCCCGATCGTCGAGGGCATCCTGGTGAGAAGCTCGAGGTCGTTCTCGGGAAGCTCGGCAATGCTGGTCAGGCGGTCGGCCAGCTTGCTGAATGCGAAACCCTTTTGCATGTGGAACTCATTCAACGCGCTCGATGGCCTCAGGCAGTGCCTGGCGGAAGAGGGTCGATCTGAAGGTGCTCGGGATTGTTGTTGCCGATCAATGTCAGGGCAGGGCTGAACGTTCCTACCTGCTGCGCTCGCAGCAGGTGGTGCAGCCGTTCTCAGCTGCCGGGCCATTCGCCGTCGGATATGAACTTTTCGCGAGCCACGGAACCCTGTGCACAAGAACGCTCCGTTCTACAGTTCCAGCGCGAGGCGGATCACCTGTGGGTCAGTCCCGCGACGCGCCTGAAAGCCGAACTTGCTGAAAACCTTTCGCATGGACTTATTCTCCGGCAAGACGTCGGCGATGAGTTCCTTCAGTCCGGCTGTCCGCGCGATGACAGCCAGATGACGCATCAGCAGCGTGCCGATGCCCCGTCCCTGATAGGCATCGACGACCACAAAGGCGATTTCGGCCTCGCCGGGCCCGGTAACGACGTAACGTCCGCCGCCGATGATCGAATGCCGGCCGTTCTCGTCGATTTCCGCGACAAGCGCGACATGTTTGACGAAATCGACATTCATGAAGAACGCCTTCTCCTTGTCGGAAAACGCTCGCTTGGTCACGAAAAAGCGGCGCCGCAGCGACTCCGCGTTGGTGTGATTGATGGCATCAAGCATGCCAGCCTCATCGGAGGGCTTGAGTGCACGGATTTCGATCGGGCGCCCGTCGCGCAGTTGTTCCGTGACGGAGTAGTTGGCTGTTGTCATCGCCAATCACGTTCCGCGCCGGAAAAGTGCTGGCCTTGACTTAGGTCAATGGTCGGCGCGCCGCACTGCGCAAAATCGCCCGGCCACACTCAGGGATCAGACATCATGACTGAAAATCCGGCAGTTCAGGGCGGCGGCGCGATGTCGGGGCTGGTCGCAAAGGCCGTTGAATATATGGTCGATGCGGGACAGCGCTCGGTGTTGTTTCTGGATATCCTTCGCCAGCGCGGCGACCAGTATCGCGATCACGTGGCTCAGACGGCGCCCCATGTGCTGAGCTACGCGGCAGAACTGATCATCGACGGCCGCAAGCTGGATCAGCCCGTCAACTATGCGCTGGTGCGCATCATCCCGCCGAAAGGCGTGGAGATCGATATGGAGCGGCGGCCGTTCGTGGTCGTCGATCCACGCGCCGGTCACGGCCCCGGCATTGGCGGCTTCAAGGCTGACAGCGAGATCGGCGTCGCCATGAAGGCGGGACATCCCTGCTACTTCATCGGATTCCTTCCCGAGCCCATGCCCGGGCAAACGATCGAGTCGATCGCTCGGACCGAAGCGATCTTCATCGAGAAAGTGATCGAGCGGCACCCGAACGCCGACGGCAAGCCATGCGTGATCGGCAACTGCCAGGCCGGTTGGGCAATCATGATCCTCGCCTCGCTACGGCCTGAACTGTTCGGGCCGCTGATTATCGCCGGTGCGCCGCTGGCCTATTGGGCCGGGGTGCACGGCAAATATCCGATGCGCTATTCCGGCGGCCTGCTCGGCGGAAGCTGGTTGACCGCGCTCTCCGGAGACCTCGGCGCAGGCAAGTTCGACGGGGCCTGGCTGGTGCAGAACTTCGAGAACCAGAATCCCTCGAACACGCTGTGGACCAAACAATACAATGTCTACTCGAAGGTGGACACCGAGGCCGACCGCTACCTCGAGTTCGAACAATGGTGGGGCGGCCACGTCAACCTCAACGCCGCGGAAATCCAGTTCATCGTCGATGAGCTGTTCATCGGCAATAATCTCGCGGCGGGCCGTATCAAGATGTCCGACGGGACTGCGGTCGACCTGCGCAACATCCGTTCGCCGATCGTGGTGTTCTGCTCCAAGGGTGACAACGTCACGCCGCCACAACAAGCGCTGAATTGGATCCTCGATCTCTACGCCGATGTCGACGAGATCAGGGCATATGGGCAGACCGTCGTCTATACGGTGCATGAGACGATCGGCCATCTCGGCATCTTCGTGTCCGGTGGCGTCGCCAAGAAGGAGCACGCCGAGTTCTCCAGCAATATCGACCTGATCGATATTCTGCCGCCCGGTCTTTACGAGGCGACGTTCGAGGCAAGGACCTCCGAGACGCTCAACGACGAGCTTGCGGTCGGGCAATGGGTGATGCGCTGCGAAGCGCGCACGCTCGACGACATCCGTGCGATGGGCGGCAATTCGCCCGAGGACGAGCGTCGCTTCGAGACAGCCAAGCGCGTTTCGGAGAGGAATCTCGCCGCCTACAAAACGTACGTTCAGCCCTGGATCAAGTCGATGGTGACGCCGCAGATGGCGGAGCTGATGCGCGACTGGCATCCGCTGCGGCTGCAATACGAAGCCTTCAGCAGCAAGAACCCGCTCATGAAGGCCGTCGAGAACGCGGCTGACAAGGCCCGCGACGACCGCAAACCCGCCGCAAAGGACAATCCCTTCGTGGCATTTCAGGAGCGGATGTCGAAGCAGATCGTCGAGTTCGCTGGATCAATGGCGCGACTCGCAGGAAGCACTCAGCGAGGCGATGTTCCTGTCCATCTATGGCTCGCCCGCCTTGCAGGCCGCCGTCGGCGTCGACCCGAAGTCCGCGCCATCCGGGCCCCGCGAGATGGATCCGAAGCATCGCGTGCTGCTGCAGGCGCGCGTCGCGGAGCTGAAGGCAAGGATCGGCTCCGGCGGATTGCGCGAAGCCGGCATCCGGGCGCTGCTCTATGTCGGTTCGGCGCGCGGCATGGTGGACGAGCGCAGCCTCGAGGCGTTGCGGCGGCTTCGCCGAGCCGACGAGGCGTCACGCATGACACTGGCCGACTTCAAGATGCTGGTGCGTGAGCAGTTCTTCATGCTGCTGCTCGATCGGGAGGCGGCGCTTGCCGCCATTCCAAAGCTCCTGCCGGACAGCATGGATGAGCGCCGCAGGGTATTTGCGGCGATCGAGGAGGTGTTGTCGGCCAGTGCGGGGATCTCCGGCGAAGCGGCAAAACGCCTGAAGCAGGTGGCGGTTCTGTTCGGGCTCGAGGGCAACAGGGTCCCTTTCGATCCGAAAGCCAGAGCTTCATAGGAATTGGCGTCATAAAAATCGGGAGCCACGCAATGAGCGCGATGCCGGCCGAAGCGAGTGCCAAATCCGTGTCGAAGTACGACCGCCTGATCGCGGCTGCAAAGGGCGTCCCTTCCGTTTCAACGATCGTCGTGCATCCCTGCGACGAGAGCTCGTTGCGCGGCGCGATCGAATTCGCCGAAGCCGGAATCATCAAGGCAACCCTGGTCGGGTCCGCTGCGAAGATCAGGGATGTTGCCGCCAGGCACAACCTGAACATTTCGGGCTGCGAGATCGTCGATACTCTGCCCACCGAGACGGCCGCCGCCAGCCGAGCCGTCGAACTGATCCACGAAGGCAAGGGCGAGGTCCTGATGAAGGGCAGCCTGCACACCGACGAGATCATGCGCGCGGTGACGGCGAAGGTTGGCGGGCTGCGGACCGACCGGCGGATCAGTCATGTCTTCATCATGGATGTGCCGGCCTACGCTGAAACGGTGTTTGTCACCGATGCGGCAATCAATATTTTTCCCGACCTCGATGTCAAGCGGGACATCATCCAGAACGCCGTCGACCTCTTCAACCAGGTTGGCTTTGGCACAACGCCGCGGGTGGCGATTCTATCAGCCGTCGAAACCGTCACCTCGAAGATTCCGTCAACCATCGAGGCCGCCGCACTCTGCAAGATGGCGGATCGCAAGCAGATCACCGGCGCGTTGCTCGATGGCCCGCTTGCGTTCGACAATGCCATCGACATGGAGGCCGCACGGATCAAGGGCATCAAGTCGGAAGTTGCCGGCCGCGCCCAGATCCTGGTCGTGCCCGACCTCGAGTCCGGGAACATGCTGGCCAAGAACCTCGCCTATTTCGCCAACGCCGATGGCGCGGGGATCGTGCTGGGCGCGCGCGTGCCGGTCGTCCTGACGTCGCGGGCGGATTCCGCGCGGTCGCGGATGGCGTCCGCTGCCGTCGCAGCTCTGCTCGCCGATACGAGACGGCGCGTGGCGCCCGTTGCCGCAGCGTGACCGCCATGGACACGATCCTCGTCGTCAATGCCGGCTCCTCAAGTGTGAAGTTCCAGATCTTCGCGGTGGAAGGCGAGGGCGCGCTGCGGCGGCAGGTCAAGGGGCAGATGGACGGGATCGGCAGTCGTCCGCGGCTGCGTCGCCAGTGGCCCCACCGGCGATGCGTTGGCCGACCGGACCTATCCGCGCGAAGCCGTCGGCGACGTTCCGGCTGCGATGTCGGTTGCCGGCAGCCTGGCTGCGCGAGGAACTCAATATCAGTCCGATCGCGGTCGGACATCGTGTCGTGCATGGCGGGCCGGATCACGCCCGCCCGGTGCTGATCGACCATGACGTTGTGACACGGCTCGAACGCTACGTCTCGCTCGCGCCGCTGCATCAGCCGCATAACCTTGCGCCGATCAGGACGCTGCTGAAGAACTTCCCGGCGCTGCCGCAGGTCGCCTGCTTCGATACCGCCTTTCACCGCGATCACGATGCGCTCGCCGATCACTATGCGATTCCGCACCAGCTTCATGCTGAAGGCGTCAGGCGCTACGGCTTTCACGGTCTGTCCTACGAGTACATCGCAGAACGCCTGCCGCAAGTCGCGCCCGACATCGCCGGCGGCCGGGTGATCGTCGCCCATCTCGGCAGTGGCGCATCGATGTGCGCCATCAGGGGCGGCCGGAGCGTCGAGAGCACCATGGGCTTCACGGCGCTCGACGGACTGGCGATGGGAACGCGGCCGGGCCAGCTCGACCCGGGCGTCGTGCTCTACCTCCTTGCGGAGAAGGGAATGTCGGCGTCGAACGTGCAGAACTTCCTGTACCGCGACTGCGGCCTGAAGGGGCTGTCCGGTGTCAGCAACGACATGCGGGATCTGCAGAACAGCGAGGATCCGCGCGCGGCATTCGCGATTGATTATTTCGTCTACCGGATCGGTCTCAACGCCGGCATGCTGGCTGCGGCTCTGCAGGGCCTCGATGCGTTCGTTTTCACAGCGGGGATCGGCGAGAACTCGGCTTCCATCCGCGCTCGCATCGGCGAAAAGCTGGCCTGGCTTGGCATCGCGCTCGATCCGGCCGCCAATGCCGGGCATGCGAGCAGGATATCGCGCTCCGACAGCCAAATTCCCGTTTATGTCGTGCCGACCGATGAAGAGCTGATGATTGCACAGCATACGCTGGCGCTGCTCATGAAGCGCCAATCGCCGGGTCAGAAACGCGTGAGGGTGTCATGAACATTCCAGTTTTTCCCGAGACCAAGGTCGCGCTGAAGGGCAAGAAAGGACTGGTCGTCGGCATTGCGAACGATCAATCGATCGCATGGGGCTGCGCCAAGGCGTTCCGGGCGCTGGGGGCCGAGCTCGCGGTCACCTATTTGAACGAGAAGGCCAAGAAGCACGTCGAGCCGCTGGCGAAGGTGCTGGAATCGCCGATCTTCATGCCGCTTGACGTCATGGTCGACGGTGAAACAGAGAAAGTATTCGAGCGCATCGAGAAGGAGTGGGGCCAGCTCGACTTCCTGCTGCACTCCATTGCGTTCTCGCCAAAGGGAGCGTTGCACGGGCGCGTGGTCGACGTCGACCGCGAAGGTTTTCAGAAAACGATGGATGTCTCCTGCTGGTCCTTCCTGCGGATGGCGCACCTGGCCGAGCCACTGATGAAGAAGGGTGGCACGATCTTCACCATGACGTACTACGGCAGCCAGATGGTCGTGAAGAACTACAATGTCATGGGTGTCGCGAAGGCTGCGCTCGAAGCCGCGGTGCGATACGTCGCGGCCGAACTCGGCCCCAAGGGTATTCGCGTCCACGCGATTTCACCGGGCCCGCTCGCGACCCGTGCAGCGTCCGGCATTCCTGAATTTGACGAGCTCATGGACAAGGCACAGTCGCAGGCGCCGACCCGTAGCCTGGTCAGTATCGACGATGTCGGCAATGCGACTGCGTTCCTTGCGCTCGACGGTGCAAAGCTGATCACCGGCAGCGTGCTCTACATCGACGGCGGCTACCACATCATCGATTGATAGTCTGGTCCTAGCGGTAGTGCAGTCCGATGACCTCGGCGACGCAGGCCGGGCGCTGGCCGCCCTCTATTTCGATCACGACGCGATAGTGCACCCGCAACCCGTTGGGTGGCACGTCCTCGGCTTCGGCGATGCTGACGCGGCCGCGCAGTCTTGAACCGGCCGGGACGGGTGACAGATAGCGGATGCGGTCGGCGCCGTAATTCAGCGTATTCTTAAGCCCCTTCAGCCCCATCACCGAGCGGATGAACATCGGCGTCAGGCTCAGCGAGAGCAGGCCATGTGCAATGGTCTTGCCGCCGGGCATCTCGGCTTTCGCACGGTCCTGGTCGACATGGATCCACTGTTCGTCACAGGTCGCATCCGCGAAGTTGTCGATGCGATCCTGCGTGATCTCGATCCAGTCGCTCGCTCCGACTTCGGTGCCGACCGCCGCCCTGAGATCGTCGAAACCGTTGAAGATTCGCATGGTGCGGGCTTTCGTCACAGCTTCATTTCCGGAACCTTGTCGGGAATGACGAGTTCGGCTTCCGTCACGGCCTTGACGTCGGCGACGCTGACGCCGGGTGCCGTCTCCATCAGGGTCGCCTTGCCGTCCGGAAAGGCGATGACCGCCATGTCGGTCACGACAAGATCGATCGGCCGCGACGAGGTCAAAGGCAGATTGCACTTCGCGACGATCTTGGATTTGCCCTTGGCGGCGTGCTGCATGGCGACGATGACGCGCTTGGCGCCGCTGACCAGATCCATCGCGCCGCCCATGCCCGGCACCATCTTGCCGGGGATCATCCAGTTGGCGAGATGTCCGTGGGCATCGACCTGCAGACCGCCGAGCACGGTGATGTCGACATGTCCGCCGCGGATCAATCCGAAGGACATTGCGCTGTCGAAGGTCGCCGCGCCCGGCAGCGCGCTGATCGGCTTGCCGCCGGCGTCCGTGAGCAGCGGATGCGCCAGGCCCTGCTCGGGAATCGGTCCGGTACCGATCAATCCGTTCTCGGACTGAAAGAACACGTTGATGCCTTCGGGCACGTAGTTTGCGACCAGCGTCGGGATACCGATGCCGAGATTGACGAGGTTGCCGGACCGAAGCTCCTGCGCCACACGCCGGGCGATGATCGTTTGTGCATCCATGGGTCACCCGTTCGCGACGAGGTAATCGACCAGCGGTCCCGGTGTGACGACATGATCGGGCGCGATCACGCCTACCGGAACGATGTTCTCGGCAACGACGATGACGGTGTCGGCGGCCATCGCCATGACCGGGTTGAAGTTGCGTGCGGTCAGCGCATAGGAGAGGTTGCCGAGATAGTCGGCGAGGAACGCATGCACCAGTGCGAAATCGGCGCGCAGCGCGGTCTCGAGCAGGTACGGCTTGCCGTTGACCTCGATCCTCTGCTTGCCCTCCTCGACCAGCGTTCCCACGCCGGTCGGGGTCAGCACGCCACCGAGCCCGCAGCCGCCGGCACGGATCCGCTCGACGAAGGTGCCCTGCGGGATCAGGTCCACCGTGATCTGCTTGCCGAGCATCTGCTGCTGCGCCTTCGGGTTCAGTCCGATATGTGTTCCGATCATGCGCGACACCTGTCCGCCTTCGAACAGCTTGCCGACGCCCTTGCCGGGAGTCGCCGCGTCATTGCAGATCAGCGAAAGGCCGGACTTCTTCTGGCGCACCAGTTCATCGAGCAGGCGTTCCGGCGTGCCGACACCCATGAAGCCGCCAACCATGATGGTTGCGCCATCGGGGATCATCGCAATGGCTTGCTCTGCGGAAACGGATTTCATGCTTGAGCCTCCGGTCGGCGTCGGGTCGGGCCGCAGGCGAGCTTGATGGGCCGCTCGTGCGGGGCTTTGATTTGCATCAAGGGAACCCCATTGCGGGGCGGGTTGTTTGCGTCATTCGGTCGCCGACCAAGCGTGGCATGCGCTAGGCATTTGCTCCGCGTTCGACGCCGAGGCCCCTCAGCATCGTGTCCCAGAGTTCGCGAACGTCGAGATGGCGCTGCTCGACCGCCGCATTGACGGCGTCGCGGAAGGGGAGGAGGTCCGGTCCCTTCAGAAGCATGATCTGGGCCTGCATCAGGCGTCCGCTTTCAAACTCGATGCGCCGTAATGCCGTTACGAACGGATCCTCGGGCGAGGCCTTGTCCGGCAACAGCGCGGCAGGCCGGATCGCCGCGTGCACGGCATGGCCAAGTGCGGCGGTGTCGATCATGAACGCCATTGTTGCGTCGGCGAGATCAGTCCTTGGCTTCGGCAGCCAGGCCACCTCCCAGGACGGCACCAGCAGCAGCAGCTCGGGATCGGGGTTCCACGAGGTCGCGCGCATCAGGAGCGAAACGGTTTCAGCCTCGCGATAGAACTGGGCGTTAAGCTCGGTCTGCCAGCCCACCTTCATCTGGCCGGGAAGCGCAAAAGCGAGCCGGCGCGCGAGAGCGCCGTGCGCCGAGATCAGAAACGCTGCCACGCGTGTCTGTTGCAGCGGCGGAACGCGGCCGGCCTGGTCGAGCGGGCCAAGGAAGGAAGTCATGGCGAGGCCTTCCGCGCGGGAATTGCACGCAAATGGTCGAACTCCGCGGGAAAGGGCGTTATCTCGCCGCCCGCTTCTTCGGGAGCAATGCGGACGGCCCCGCCGCCGCTCCATCGCTTCTCCAGAACTTCACTTGCGAAGCGTGCCAGCAGGTCCGCTGTCAGCGCCGCCTTCTCCAATGTGAAGGCGTGATAGGCGCGGGGAATGATGACCAGGGCACTGTCGGGAATATGAGCGCGCAAGGTTTCGTGCAGCGTCCGCGGCGTGAGGAAATCGAACTCGCCGTTCAGGATCATGGTGGGAACGCGAATCTCGCGCAGCCGCGGTGTCAGCGGTTTGAAATCGAGAAAGGATTCCATCAGGTTTTGCAGCGCATAGACGTCATTGACGAGCCAACCCTGCCGCTTCACGCTGTCGAGCTTGTCCATCAGCGGCGCGAGCCAGGCGTCCGACAGATTCATCGGCAACAGCATGTCCTGGAGATAGCCGGTACCGCCCAGGATCAAGCCGGTGCGCATGGCATTGCCGAGCAGGGCCAGTTGCGGCGGCAGCTCCGAGAACGTGCTCATGGGCACGAGACCAGCCAGGCGGTCGCCATGCTCGATCGCGTAACGGAGCGCTATGATGCCGCCAAAGCTGATCCCGGCGAGGAAGACCGGGCGGTCGCCCAATTTGTCGATCAGAAGACGCAGCACCGCGACGTGATCATCCTGCCCAATGAAGAGGGTCGGCTTGTCGGACTCGCCTTGACCGAGCAGGTCGAAAGTGACGATGCCGAATTTCCGTTTGACGAGGGTGTCGCGGTAGGCGGCCCAAAGCTCGGAATATTGGGTCAGCCCGTTGACGAGAACATAGGCCGGGCCGGTTTCCGGGCCGCTGATCTCATAGCGAATCCGGTGAGAACCGTGGGCGAGAAACGGCATGCGGGCATCCGTGGTGAGGCAGCCCAAATTCGCTTTTTGATGAGCTCGACCCTTGAGATAGGTCAAGGGTCGCCTCGCCGGACTTCCTAGCCTCTCCGCAAGCGGGCTTTCGAATGCACCGCTCCGGGAGAGATGCCATGAAGCGCTTGGCCGTCGTCTTCATATTCCTGTTGGCAACCGTAACCGTCGCGTCCGCCGACCCGCCCTTCACCCGCCGATCGTCGCAGGTACAGCACGATGGCCTGAAGCAGTATTACGAAATCTCCAACTTCCGCCTGGGCGGCAAGTACGACCTCGATAATCCCTCGAAATGGGTCGACGGCGGCGAGGGCGGCGCCACGCTGGAATCATTGGGCGGCGGCAAGTTGCGAACCGCCTACATCGCGATCGGCACTCCCAGAAAGAATGCGGCCGGCGAGATCACCAACGCCATCGTCATCAATTCCTACTATTCCGGCGACTCCACCGACATGTATGAGCAGTGGGTGAAGGGTGCACCGCTGTCCGGCGGCGTGCCGATCATCGGCCCGGGCCGTCCGATCGATACCGATCGCTATTATGTCGTCATGGTCGATCCGCTCGGCACCTGGGGTGCGAGCAAGCCCTCCGACGGGCTCGGCATCAAATTCCCGCAATACAGCTACTTCGACATGGTGCAGGCGAACTACCGCATGCTCCGCGACAAGCTGAAGGTGGCGCGGGCCGCGCTGGTCACCGGCGTCTCGATGGGCGGCACGCAGACCTATGTCTGGGGCGTCATGCATCCGGAGTTCGTCAGCGCGCTGATGCCGATCGGCGGCACCACGCAGTCGGACGCCGGCGATCCCGTCGGCAACTGGACCTTCCAGTTGATGACGGCGGCGATCGAGTCCGATCCGGTCTGGCAGAAGACGGACGGGGACTACTACAAGCTGCCCAAGGAGAAGCACCCGCTGATGGGCATGGCGTTCGGCTGGTCAGTGCTCGGCTTGACCGGGTATGACTTCGATTTCCGGACATCGCAGTCTTTCACGGCGGTTCAGCCCGAGATTTTCTACTGGGATCCGCCGAACGAGAAGGCCGGATTGAACGTGGTCAACCGGTCCAAGCTCTATGACGCAGTCGACCTCGTGTGGCGCAACCGCGTCGGCGAGACCCACAATATCAATAATGATCTGGGGCGGATCCGCTCCAGAACCCTGGTCATGCACATCACCAACGACCTTTGGCTCAACATCAATCTCGCAAGGAAGGCGGTCGAACGTGTCCCGGGCGCCGACCTCATCGAGCAAGAGAGTCCGGTCGCGCATTACGGCGTCTTCCCGATCATCAACAATCGCAAGAACGATCCGAAGTTCGTCTCCTTCATGGATGACGTGGCGAGCCTCGACCGCACGCAGAAATATGACGACAAGAATTTCCGGGTGCCCGGCGTGGCCGCGAATATCGACCCGAACAAGTCGTTCTGGAAGGAGTTCGTCACCTATCCCTATCCGGTCAAATACGCGAACGCGAAGGACAAGAGCGGCACGTCCTGGCAGATCGGCTACATGGACGAATATGCCGGAACGGACAAGGATCCGAAGGTGCTGGTCATCATCCATGGCAAGGGTGCATTCGGCGGGCACTACGGCAACATCATGCAGTTCGCCCTGCGAAATGGCTTGCGTGTGATCGTTCCCGACCTGCCGCATTACGGCATGTCCGGCCCCGGCAATCTCGACAAAAGCCCGGCGCGGACCATGCAGGAGATGCGCGAAACGATCTATGACCTCGTGGTCAACCAGCTCGGCGTCAAGAAGGCCTATTATCTCGGCCACTCGCTGGGCGGTCAGTTCGTCGTAGGCTACGCCCTGACTTGGCCGGATGCCGTCCAGGGCCTCGCGCTCGAGGCACCCTCCGGTCTTGAGGAGTATCCGCGCGATATCACTGTCGCAAAGGACAAGAAGTTGCGACTGTTCGATCCGGCTTTCGATCACGATTTCGACAAGTGGAAGCAGACCTGGGATCAAACCGGCATTCGCGCCGCGGAGCTGGCGCGTGATGAACAGAGCATCCGCGACTTCTTCTTCTTCAGGAAGCGTGACCCCGTGACCGGTGCTGTGTCAGCGGCGAAGAGCGGGTATTTCTTCAGCGACAGCGAATATGCCCGCTTCCACACGGAGCAGCGCGTCGGTCTGACCAAGGGAAATCCCAAGGAGCTCGAGCAGTGGGTCAACGTGTTCATCTACGACATCTACACCATCGGCGCCGAGCTGCAGCAGGATGATCCCAAGAACCTCTACGAGCGCGTGACTCAGATCAAGGCGCCGATCTTCATCTCGTTCGGCGACAAGGAGCCGTTCATCCCCACGCCTGCCTTCAACGGGCTGACGGATCTTGGACGCGATGTCATCACGCCCTTCATGTCGCGCATGCTCAATGCAGGCAACCGGCCGATCCTGAAGATCTATCCGGAGACCGGGCACTTCATCCATACCGACAACCCCGTGGAGTTCCCGGTCGATGTGGTGGACTTCGTGACCAAAGGTACGGTCGATACGAGCACGCCGCTCGGCACTGACCGCATGATCAGGGGAGCGGTTGCGTCGGCCGTGCCGGTCGCGCCAACTCCCGCCGGGGCTTCGCCGACAGCGGGCCTCAACAAATAGGCCGGATATGCCGCGGGTCAGGGCAGGCGAGGTTGAATTGGGATGGCGCGCTTGGGGCGAGGGCGACACCACGGTCGTCTTTCTCCACGGCAATCTCGCCTGCAAGGAATGGATCGAGCTTGCGGTGCCGCTGTTTCCCAGCGGCGTTCGCGTCGTCGGCATCGACTGGCGCGGTTGCGGCGAAAGCGACCGGCCGAAAGCCACCCCGGGCTACACCAACTATTCGATGCAGCAGCATGCGCAGGACATGCTTGCGGCGCTTGATGCCTTGAACATTTCCTTCTGCCACCTCGCGACGCATTCGACCGGCGGCATTATCGCCGCGCGCATGCTGCTGATGCAGCCGCGGCGCTTCGACCGGGTGCTCGCGCTCGATCCGGTGACTCCGCTTGGCCTGGCCTTCGACGCAGAGCAGATAGGACTGTTCCGCGCGATGATGGCAAGCCGCGAGGTCACGCGGGCGGCGATGGCGACGGCCGCAGCCTCCTTGTTCGTTCCGGAAAGTCTGGTGCCCAACACCATGCCGCGATTTCGCGACGGGCTCGGCAATATCCAGACCTTCTTCGACAAGATGCTGGAGCGAACATTCGGCGTGGCGGAGGGCATCTGGATCGGAACGCCTCACAACTTGAACCTCGAGCGCGAGAGCGGCGAGTTGGAGCGGCGGATGGCCGAAATCAGACATCCACATCTTGTGTTATGGGGCGAGAAGGACGGATGGATCGCACCGGCCGATCTCAAACGAATGGCGGAGGCTATGCCGGATTGCCGGCTGGTGATCGTTCCCGGCGTCGGGCATTCGATGAACCTGGAGCAGCCGGCGCTCTATGCCGGGTATTTTGGTGCATGGTTTGGCGGGCGCCGGTACCGCCTGCCATAGCGTCGATCCTATCGATCCATTGCCGTCCGCCGCGGGCTTCTCCAAGTCGTGAATGATGTTTCACGAACCAGGTCAGGATTGCTGCTTTTCTCCGGATGCGCTGGTGCTACGTTCAGCCCATGCGTGGGGAATGGCTTGTTGAGTGCGGAATCATTCTCCTGGGGCTGCTGCCTGTGGCCCTCGTGGCCATGCTCGTGTTCAGCAACTGAGACAACCCGGTCGGCGGCTTTGCTCGTGCCGCATCGGTATGGCGTGGCCGACGTCAGCCCCCCTGCGGACGTTCTCAAACCTGCCGGGCACCGTGCTGCCGCGCTTTTCCAAGACATCGAACCGGCCGCTAAACGCAGCGTGGTGCGAAGATCGTGCTTCGCGCCACGCCATCTCTGCGAGCCTGCGCCGCTGCGACTGATGGCCGGGTCAATACTGGTATGGATACTGGTTCTGACAGATATACTGGCCGTACGAGTTGTAGTAACAGCCGCTGTTGTAGTTGTTGTAGTACCCGTAGGCTCCGTATGCTCCAGCAGCTGCTGCGCCGACAGCGGCGGCGCCGTAAGCCGCGCCTCGCGGATAATATCGGCCTCCGTATCCCGCGATCGGGCGACCGGGGTAACCCGGACGCCCGGCAATGGGACGCCCGCCATAGCCGGGACGACCAGCGATCGGATGCGAGGGCCGGGGACCTCCCGCAACACGATAGCCGCGACCACCATACGCGCCGCGAGCGCCGCCACCATGGAAACCGCCAGCTCGCATGCCGCCTCCGTGGAATCCACCACCGCCGCCGCGGAATCCACCACCTCCACCACCACGTCTGGCGAAGGCTTCCTCTGGAATCAGGCTGGCAGTGATGAGGACGAGCGCTGCCAGCGCAGCGAATACATATCGAAGCATGGCCTTCCTCCGTATCTGGGTGCCGTGCGTCGTTGGAGCGATGCCGAGCGTCCACGTGTCGGCACCTGGCCCGAGCATTTCGCGATTGATGAAGCCGGGTTTGACCTAGATCAAACAGCTGGACAGGCAGCGTTGCTGCTTGCGCAGTTCCGGTTTCAAGATTTGTTTCTGATCAATCAATTGTTTCTGATCATCAAGTTCTCACGGGGAACCTATCGATCGAGAGTCGCGACGAGCATCATGATTGATCGAGTTCAAACCTTACAGGCGATCGGCCTTAAGCCTCCGACGTCAGCACGCGATTGAGGTCCGGCGAAGTCACCGGCGCGTGAACGGCCTCTTGACTTGAATCAAGTCGCTGCCGGGCGTCGGTCGCCAACTCCGCTCCGGGGCAAACCGACTTGAGATTCAGGAGGTTGCGATGATGTTCAAGAAAATAGCTTTTGCAACGACCGCCATTCTCATAACGACATCACCTCTGGCCTACGCGGCAGACAACTCCTCCAGCACCGTAGGAATGACGCATCCGAGTGCGGCCGACCTCAAAAGCCTGACGGATGCGCGTGTGGCGATAATCAAGGGTGCCTTGCAGTTGACAGCGGAGCAGGAAAAATACTGGCCGGCTGTCGAGGATGCCATCCGCGCCAGAGCGAAGAACCGCCAGGCCCGGTGGGAGCGGGTGGCGGAACTGCGCGATAGCAGTCCAATGGATGCGCTTCACGACCGCAATCCGGTCGAGCTCATGCACCGGCGGGCTGAGGCACTGAATCAACGTGCGGCCGACCTCAAGAAGGTCGCCGATGCATGGGAGCCACTCTTCAAGACGCTCAGTGAGGATCAGAAGAAGCGGATGGCTTTCGTGACGGTTGTGTCCGCGCGTGGAATTCGAGACACCATCGAGCATCGCATGGACTCTCAGGACGACGACGACGAATAGGATCGAGAAGAATTGATACGCTGATCACGCGGATCGCAAACCGAAAGGACAACGCCGCCCGCGGCATGAAGCCTGGGCGGCGTTCGCATCGGACGGAGCCGGCCGCCAACGGAGCTGATACAAGAACTCCGAGTGTGAGCTTGATCAGGTTGCGTGGGCGTGCGTGATCATCTCCGCGCAGAGAGCAGTGATCATATCCGCGTTTAGCCTCATCAATTCTCTGCACCGGCTCCATTCTGTCAGGTTCATGTCAGTCGCCGACCTTAGTCTCGATCCGGGCGACGAATCTGCGACAGGGGGGTCCGATGGAGGATCGCTTCTTCATCGTCGGCGTGATCGCGTTTGGGTTTCTCACGGTCGCGCTCGTGACCATTGAGCTATTTTCGCGGTAGCGCGGCGGGCCTTGCGCCAGCGTGCCTTGCCAAGCCCGCCGCGAGCCTCAACGGAGCTTATGCAAGAACTCTCCGAATGTGAGTTTGATCAGGTTGCCGACGGCGGTGTCGCTCCCGCTGCAAACGTTGGCGCAGATCGCCAACGAGGAAGACGCGGGAATTGGCCGGCACAGGTTGAGCCAAGAGCGGCGACCATGACGTCGATCGCTTGGGTCTTGTTATATCTATTTGATTTGAATTTGGATTTTGGCTCCCCGGGCTGGATTTCGAACCAGCGACCATCCGATTAACAGTCGGATGCTCTACCGCTGAGCTACCGAGGAATAGGCGAAACATGGGTTCGCAAGCGCGCAGCGTATAACAAAGCAGCTTCGGCTTGCCTAGGACGAATTCACGAGTTTGCGTGGGATCGTTCACAAGGCGGAAACCGGAGGATTGGCAGCCCCTTGCCGGGGTATTTTAACTCTGCACGGCGTTCGCCGGCTGACCCGTCGATGCTGCCGCGGGCAGGGCGGGCCGCCCGGACCGTGGACCAGTAGTTCGCTGAATGGAAACAGCCGGATCGGCAAGAGCCGCCATGTTGCGTTTTGCAGAACCTTGTACCAAAGATGGCGTGGTTTTCGTTTCTTCCGCGGCAAGTCCGCTCGATTTCGCAGGTTCCGCAAATGTCCGGTTTTTCGACCGCGCGCCAGAAGATGGTCGATGGCCAGGTGCGCACCAGTGACGTGACCGATTCCAGGATACTGGATGCGATGCTCGCGCTGCCGCGTGAGAATTTCGTGCCCGCCGACAAGCGCGCCTTGGCCTATCTCGACCTCGATCTCGATGTGGCCGAAGGCGACGCGCAAAAGCGGTTCCTGCTGAAGCCGGCGCTGACCGCCAAGATGCTGCAGGCCCTGGAATTGAGCGGGACAGATAATGTGCTGATCGTCGGCGCCGCGACGGGTTATGCCGCGGCCCTGGCGGCGAGGCTTGCGGGCAAGGTCACGGCCACCGAAAGCGACCCGGCACTGTGCGCGAAGGGGGTGACCGCGATCGCGGGCGTCGGACTCAGCAACGTGACGTTCCGGACTGCCGAGGCGGCCGCCGGCGATTCGGCCGACGCGCCCTACGATGCGATCGTGCTCAATGGCGCGACCGAGATCATGCCCGACAAACTTTGCGGCCAGCTCAAGGACGGGGGACGCCTGGTCGGGGTATTTGCGAATCGCGCGCCATCGAGGGCCATGATCGTGACGCGGTCGCACAACGACCTCGGCCATCGGACCCTTTTTGACGCTGTCGCCCCCGTTTTGCCGGGCCTTGAGCGCGTTCCCGCCTTCGAATTCTAGCCGAGGGCGGGCACCCTGGCAGCCGGCCCGCGAAATACCGCCGGGTACAGTAGGGAAATCTAAAGGCCGAAGCCTCAAAATAACCCTGTGCCGGGCCCTTGGGGACCAAGATTCTATCCTGAAATCAGAAGTGTGGCAGGGAAGCTTCACGTCCACACTATTCCGCTTCGGGCAGCCTCGCGGTAGTTCCGTTAGGCTTGTGCTTTGCTTATGGTGTTGTGCGCGCTGGAAAAGTGCTGCCGGTTCATTGGGGTGGACTGACCTTAGAAGGATGGAAGTTCTGGGATGTATGGGGTGAAGGTCACCACCGCGGTTTCAGCAGTGGTCCTCCTGTTAGCGCAGATTGGTCCGACGCCGGCGATTGCCGATACGATCGAGGCTGCGCTTGTGCGCGCCTATCAAAACAACCCCCAACTCAATGCGCAGCGTGCCCAGGTCAGATCGACCGACGAGAACGTGCCGCAGGCGCTCTCCGGCTACCGGCCCAAGGTAGCGCTGACCGCGAGCGCCGGTTATCAATATACCGACACGCTGACGACATCAGGCGGTACGCCGACCCAGCTCGTGCGAACCGATATCCACGGCGCGAATCCACCGCGCAGCGTCGGCCTGACGGTGACGCAGAACCTGTATAACGGCCAGCAGACGGCCAACAAGACGCGCGCGGCGGAAAGCCAGGTGTCCGGCTCCCGCGAGGCCTTGCGCGTGCTCGAGCAAAGCGTGCTGCTCAGCGCTGCAACCATCTACATGGACTTCCTGCGCGACTCCGCGGTTTTGGAGGTGCAGAAGAGCAACGTTCGCGTGCTCGAGCAGACGCTGAAACAGACGCGCGACCGCTTCAATGTCGGCGAAGTCACGCGCACCGACGTCGCGCAATCCGAGGCGCAGCTCGCGGCCGGCAAGACCCAGGAACTCACCGCCGAGGCGAATCTGACGACGACGCGCTCCAACTTCCGCCGCATCATCGGCAACGAGCCCACCAATCTGGCGCCGGGCTCGCCGGTGGACCGGTTCCTGCCCGTCAACCTGCCCGGGGCGATTGAACTCAGTCTGATCGAAAACCCGAACGTCACCGCTGCGATGTTCGGCGTCGACGTCAACTACCTGACCGTCAAGATCAACGAGGGTGCGTTGCTGCCCACCGTTAACTTGCAGGCGTCGGTCCAGCAGGCCTACGAGCAGCAGATGACGGTCACTCGGGCCTTCGGCGCCTCCGCCGTCGCGCAAGTGAACGTGCCGATCTATCAGGGCGGTGGCGAATACTCCCTGATCCGCCAGTCCAAAGAGAATCTGGCGCAGCAGCGTCTCACTCTTGAGACCACGCGCGACCAGGCCCGTGCCAATACGGTGACGGCATGGGGCCAGCTCGAAGCCGGCAAGGCGCAGGTGAAATCGGCGCAGGCGCAGGTGAGCGCTTCGGAAGTCGCGCTCAACGGCGTGCGCGAAGAAGCCAAGGCGGGCCAGCGCACGACACTGGACGTTCTGAATGCGCAGCAGGCGCTGGTGAACGCCCGCGTGGCGCTGGTCACCGCCCAGCACGATCGCGTCGTCGCATCCTATGCGGTGCTCAATTCGGTGGGCCGTTTGTCGCCGCAGGTTATGAATCTGCCGACGCAGACCTACGATCCGAGCGTGCACTACCAGCAGGTTCGCGACAGCTGGATCGGCATGCGGACCCCGGACGGCCGCTAGTTCCGAGCCTCACCTGACTACCGAGGAGCGTCAGACGCCGTCGCAACAGAATGCGCGACGCCCGCATCCCTGATGCCTTCTGGAGCGTGCGAATCAGGGGCGCTCAGCGGTCGTTGCTTGCAAACGTGAATTGCCATGACATAGCCTTTGCTGAGGCAACCGAGGCGATTCGCGGCGCAAGCGTGAGCATGTCCACGACGTTTCGATGTCCTGAGCATGGCGGAGCCGCGCGCCGATTGGCGCGTGGTGATCTGGGGACAAGTCGGGCTTGTGGCGAAAATCGCGCGAGCCGTGCGAGCTGAACCGGCCAAATCAGTCATGCTTGGTGTAAAACAACGCATGCGAGGGCGTTGATGATTTGGAGTCGGAGATGACGCAGCCTGCAAAGGTCCAAGAACCCTCCATGGAGGAGATTCTGGCGTCGATCCGGCGTATCATCGCCGATGACGAGGCCAAGCCGCCTGCAGGCGACAGCAGGCCGGCCGCCGCTGCTGCTCCCGCGCCCGCTCCGCCAGCCCCCGCCAAGCCGGAAAAGCCGGCTGCGGCTGCTCCGCCGGCAAAGCCCGTGATGGACAACATCCCGCCGTCGAAGATTCCGGCGGCGGTAGCTGCCGCGGAAAAGAAAGCGCCGCCGGCACCGCCTCCACCGGCGCCTGCGCCGAGCGCCAGCAACAATCAGGACGATATCGACGCGCTGCTGAACGGGCTCGACGAGGCGACGTCGCCCGAAGAAATTCGCCCGTCGCAACCAGAACCGGAGCCGGAACCCGAGCCTGAGGCCGAACCGGAAGTTTTCGAGCTGACGGATGATATGGCCGTGGCGAATGTGACGCCGCCGCAACCGTCGTTCCGCAAGGTCGATCCGTCCGATGATCTCGAGTTCGCGGAGGCTGCGGCCGCGCGGTCGGTCAATCGGCCAAGCGCCTATGAGCCGCCGGCCTACGAACCGCCGCCGGCTGGGGCGATGCTGTCACAGACGACGGTCTCGGCCGTGGAGTTCGCCTTCAACACCCTGGCCCACACCGTGCTGAGCAATAACGCGCGGACGCTGGAGGATCTGGTCAAGGAAATGCTGCGGCCGATGCTGAAATCCTGGCTCGACGACAATCTGCCGGG
This sequence comes from uncultured Alphaproteobacteria bacterium, assembly GCA_963696255.1. Taxonomy (GTDB): domain Bacteria; phylum Pseudomonadota; class Alphaproteobacteria; order Rhizobiales; family Xanthobacteraceae; genus Bradyrhizobium. The sequence goes on along the minus strand of CAVOJN010000006.1, from coordinate 923,279 downwards.
GCTGGTCGAGCGCATCGTCAAGGCCGAAATCGAGCGGGTCTCGCGCGGGCGCTAGCGGCGGCCCCCGGGCACGCCATATTGGCCACTACCCATATTGGCCACTACAAAGCCGTTTCAGACCGATTTGATGGTTCGGCGAGCCGGTCAGAGTTGACTGGTCGGTGTTGACTTGGCCCGTTCCGGCGGGTTTCAAAGGCATGATCCGGATCTGAACGGCCGCAAAGCGGCTTTTTCGAAAAGCACGCCCCCGGGCTCGACCCGGGGGATCCTGCCCAACCACGAACCTGAAGCGCGGGCCGTCTGAAAATCCTCGCGCTTTTGAGCCGTTTCCATCGCCGATTTGCAAGCCATGATCGAGAAAAACTACCAGCCCGCCGATATCGAAGGTCGCATGTCCCTGATCTGGGAGGATGCGCGTGCGTTCCGAGCCGGTCGTCCCGACCGGCGCGATGCCCAGCCGTTCACCATCGTGATCCCGCCTCCGAATGTGACGGGGTCGCTGCACATGGGGCACGCGCTCAACAACACGATTCAGGACGTTCTGTGCCGCTTCGAGCGGATGCGCGGCCGGGACGTGCTTTGGCAACCCGGAACCGATCATGCCGGTATCGCGACCCAGATGGTGGTCGAGCGCCAGTTGATGGAACGGCAGCAGCCGGGCCGGCGCGACATGGGCCGCGAGAAGTTCCTCGAACGCGTCTGGGAGTGGAAGGAAGAGAGCGGCGGCACCATCGTCAACCAGTTGAAGCGTCTCGGCGCCTCCTGCGACTGGTCGCGCGAGCGCTTCACCATGGACGAAGGTCTCTCCCGCGCCGTGATCAAGGTGTTCGTGCAGCTCCATCGCGAGGGGCTGATCTACAAGGACAAGCGGCTGGTCAACTGGGACCCGAAACTGCTCACTGCGATCTCGGATCTCGAAGTGCAGCAGATCGAAGTGAAGGGCAGCCTCTGGTATTTGCGCTACCCGATCGAAGGCAAGGCCTTCAGCCCCGACGATCCCACGAGCTTCATCGTGGTCGCCACCACGCGGCCCGAAACGATGCTTGGCGACACCGGTGTCGCCGTCAATCCCGAGGACGAGCGCTACAGGCACCTCATTGGCCAGCATGTGATCCTGCCGCTGGTCGGACGCAGGATTCCCATCGTCGGCGACGACTATTCCGATCCCGAAAAGGGCTCCGGCGCGGTGAAGGTGACGCCGGCGCACGACTTCAACGATTTCGAGGTCGGCAAGCGTCACAACCTGCCGCAGATCAACGTGTTCGACCAGGAAGGCTGCATGGCCCTGGTCGGCAACGAGGACTATCTGCGGGGACTTCCCGTGGGCGCGGACGAATTCGCCGCCGAACTGCAGAGTGTCGAACGCTTTGCCGCGCGCAAGACCATCGTCTCGCGGCTGGAGGAGTTCGGCTTCATCGAGAAGATCGAGCCCAACACGCATATGGTGCCGCATGGCGATCGTTCGGGTACGGTGATCGAGCCTTATCTGACCGACCAATGGTACGTCGACGCCAAGACGATGGCGCAGCCGGCCATCGCAGCGGTGCGCTCGGGCCGCACCAGATTTGTTCCGCAGAACTGGGAGCGGACTTATTTCGAGTGGATGGAGAACATCCAGCCCTGGTGCATCTCGCGCCAGCTCTGGTGGGGTCACCAGATTCCCGCCTGGTACGGTCCTGACGGCAAGGTGTTCGTCGCCGAGACCGAAGAGGAGGCCGTGGCCAACGCGCTCGGCTATTACGTCGAGCAGGAGGTCATCACGGCGGAGCAGGGCCGCGAAATGGCGCTCGACCGCAACAAGCGCGCCGATTTCATCAAGCGCGATGAAGACGTGCTCGACACCTGGTTCTCGTCCGCGCTGTGGCCGTTCTCGACGCTGGGCTGGCCTGGCGATACGCCCGAGGTGAAGCGCTATTACCCGACCGACGCCCTCGTCACCGGCTTCGACATCATCTTCTTCTGGGTCGCGCGCATGATGATGATGGGTCTCCATTTCATGGAGGAGGCGCCGTTTTCGACCATCTACATTCACCGGCTCGTCCGCGACGAGAAGGGTGCGAAGATGTCGAAGTCGAAGGGCAACGTCATCGACCCGCTCGGCGTCATCGACGATTACGGCGCGGATGCGTTGCGCTTTGCGCTGGCGCGCGGCGCGGCACAGGGTCACGATATCAAGCTGTCGCCCCAACTGGTGGAGACCAACCGCAACTTCGCGACCAAGCTCTGGAACGCGTGCCGCTTCGCGGAGATGAATGGCTGCGTGCAGCAGGACGGTTTCGATCCGACGACGACCAAGGATACGCTGAACCGATGGATCGCGCACGAGACCGTGCGCGCGACGCGCGAGGTGACGGAGGCGATCGAGGCCTACCGCTTCAATGACGCGTCGAACGCCATCTATCGCTTCGTCTGGAATGTCTATTGCGACTGGTATCTCGAGCTCGCAAAACCCGTGCTGACCGGCGCGGAGGGCGCGGCGAAGACCGAGACCCGCGCCATGGTCGCCTGGGCGCGCGACGAGATCCTGAAGCTCCTGCATCCCTTCATGCCCTTCATCACCGAGGAGCTTTGGGAGGTGACGGGCAAGCGCGATACGCTGCTCGCTTTGTCGCCGTGGTCGCGCAAGGCAAATGTGCTTTCGGCGGAAGCGCTGGCGATGATGGCGGCGACGGCCCCGAATGAGCCGATGGTTCCGCCGAACCTGATCGCGGTCGAACCTGCCGACTTCACCGATGAGGCGGCGGAAGCCGAAATCGGCTGGGTCGTCGACCTCGTCACCGCGATCCGCTCGGTCCGCGCCGAGATGAACATCGCGCCGGCGACGCTGACCGCGCTGGTGCTCGCCGGCGCGTCGGCGGAAACTCGGGCGCGTCTGCCGCGCTGGAACGATGTGATCAAGCGCATGGCGCGTCTGTCTGATATCACGTTCGCCGATCGTGCGCCGGAGGGTGCAGTCCAGCTCCTGGTACGTGGAGAAGTCGCTGCTCTTCCTCTGAAGGGCGTCATCGACCTCGCTGCGGAGAAGACCCGGCTGGACAAGGAAATCGCCAAGGCGGACGCCGACATCAAGCGGGTCGACGCCAAGCTCGGCAACGAGAAGTTCGTCGCCAACGCGCCGGAGGAGATCGTCGAGGAAGAAAAGGAGAAGCGCGAGGCGGCCGTGGCGCGCCGTGCCAAGATCGTCGAAGCGCTGCAACGGCTGCAGGACGTCGATGCTTGACCACGTCTCCATCACCGTCTCCGACATTCCCTCCGCCGAGCGCTTCTATGATGCGATCATGAAGGCGCTTGACGTCGTGAAGGTCGGCCGCCGCGATGACTGGCTCGGCTATGGCGAACGGGCGCGGCCGGCGCATCCGGATCGGGTCTATCTCACCATCCGCAAGGGACCGAAGCCCGAGGAGGCCTTTGGCCGCCATTGGTGCTTCAAGGCCAGATCGCGCCAGCAGGTCGATGCATTCTGGCACTCGGGCGTCGCCGCCGGCGGAACAGACGAGGGGCAACCGGGCTTGCGCGATTACCACGCGGCCTATTACGGTGCGTTCCTGCGCGACCCCGACGGCAACCGCGTGGAAGCGGTCTGCCATTTGGCGCCCTGAGGCAGGATGCGCGTCGGTCAGCCAAGCCAGACGGCGCGCGGCGCGGCAGCCTACCGGGCGATCCATCAGACGCATGAAGGCGCCGCGATCTTCGACGATCCCTTTGCGGAAAGAATCCTCGACCAGGAGACGCGCGCGGCGCTGGGTGAACTCGCCGCCAATCCCGCGCTTCGAGGCATACGCCTTTTCATCGCCTCGCGCAGCCGGTTCTCGGAGGAGGCGCTGGCGGCGTGCGTGGCGCGCGGCACCCGGCAAGTCGTCGTGCTCGGCGCCGGCCTCGACACCTTCTCCCTGCGTAATCCCTTCGCAGGGGTTCGGGTCTTCGAGATCGACTTTCCCGCGACCCAGGCCTGGAAGCGCGAGCGCCTGAGCGAAACGGGCCTCGCCTTGCCCGAGACACTCACCTTCGCGCCGGTGGATTTCGAGCGTGAGAGCCTTGCCGATGGCCTGGCGCGGGCTGGCTTCCGGCGCGATGAGCCTGCTTTCTTCCAGTGGCTCGGCGTCGTGCCGTATCTGACCCGCGACGCGATCTCGTCGACGCTCGACTTTATCAGATCGATTCCGGCCTCGGCCGTCGTCTTCGACTACACCGAGCCGTTCGAAAACCACCCGCCGGAACGCCGCGCCAATCTGGTGGCGACTGCGGATCGGGCTGCCGCGCGCGGCGAACCCTGGCTATCGTTTTTCAAGCCGGATGAAATCTCCGGCCTGCTGCGCGAGAAAGGATTCTTCGATATCGAAGACGTCGGCTTTGCGGACCTGGTCCGTCGCTTCTCGCCGGCCTTGGCGGAAGGCCTTCATCGCGGGCCGGGTGGACACGTGATCCGCGCTTGCCGTTGAATGAGTAAGGGTAACTTCGATGAAACGCTTGCTGATCGCAAACCGCGGAGAGATCGCAATCAGGATTGCGAATGCCGCAGCCGACATGGGAATTGCCACCGTCAGCGTATTTTCGGAGGACGACGCAGCCTCGTTGCATACCCGCCGCAGCGAAGACAGTCGGCCATTGAAAGGGGTAGGCCCGGCCGCCTATCTCGACATGACCCAGATGGTCGACGCGGCGAGGGACAGCGAATGCGATGCCGTGCATCCCGGTTACGGTTTCCTGAGCGAGAACGCCGCCTTCGCGCGAGCCTGTGAGGCGGCCGGCCTGGTCTTTGTCGGGCCTCCTCCTGAAACCCTTGATTTGTTCGGGAACAAGGCGACGGCGCGGGCTCTTGCGCAAAAATGCGGCGTCCCCGTGCTGGAGGGAACGACGAAGGCGACCAGCCTCGATGAGGCGATGGCGTTCTTCGACAAATCCGGCGACGGCATCATGATCAAGGCGATTGCCGGAGGCGGCGGGCGCGGCATGCGGCCGGTGCGCGACAAAGCGGAGCTGGAGCGCACCTATCAGCTATGCCGGGCGGAGGCCAATCAGGCGTTCGGCAACGCCGACGTCTATGTCGAGCAGCTATTTCCCAAGGCCCGGCATGTCGAGGTCCAGATCGTTGGCGACGGGCAGGGGTCCGTCAGCCATCTGTATGAACGCGAATGCAGCGTCCAGCGTCAGCGCCAGAAGATCATCGAGATCGCGCCCGCGCCGGCATTGGCCGCGGAGACTCGTGGCGCATTGCAGGATGCCGCTTTGAAGCTCGCCAAGGCGGCGAACTATCGCAATCTCGGCACCTTCGAGTTCCTGGTCGATGCCTCGAGCGGCAAGCGATTTGTCTTCATCGAGGCCAACGGACGCTTGCAGGTCGAGCACACCGTGACCGAGGAGGTGACCGGCATCGATCTCGTTCGCTCGCAGCTCGAGATCGCGCGGGGCCAACGGCTCGCCGACATCGGGCTCGACCAGTCCTCGATTTCATCGCCGCGCGGCATTGCCATCCAGCTTCGCGTCAACATGGAAACCATGAAAGAGGACGGCAGCGTGCGGCCCGGTGGCGGTACGCTGAGCGTGTTCGAGCCGCCGACCGGTCCTGGGATTCGCGTCGATACCTTTGGCTACGCCGGCTATCAGACCAATCCGAGATTCAACTCCCTGCTCGCCAAGGTCATCGTGCTCGCGAAGTCGGGTGATCTTGCCGAGGTCGGCCTCCCGTGCCTGTCGCGTGCTCTCGGAGTTTCGGCTTGTCGGTGTGCCGACCAACATTCCGCTGCTGCAGGCCATTCTCCGGCATGCGGAGTTTCAGCAAGGTACGGCCGATACGCAGTTTGTCGAAGAGCATCTCGACGAGTTGCTGCGGTCGGCAAAGCATCCGGCTCGCAGTCTTTGCGCCGCAGGCGGCGGCCGTGCCTCAGGGACGGCTCGCCGGTGCGCGGGTCGATAGCCGCGATCCGCTCGCGGTACTCAATCACGGGCGCACGAGCGGCCCGCCCTCGGAGTCCGCGGTGACGATCGATCCGACGCCGGTGATCTCCTTCGAAGGCAGCGGGCCCGATGGCACGGTGGCGCTTCCAGCGCCGGTGCTTGGCACCATCGTGTCGCTCGACATCGAAGAGGGGGATGTCGTGAACCTTGGCCAGCAGATGCTGGTGATGGAAGCGATGAAGATGCAGCATGTCGTCAAGGCGACGACGAGCGGCGTCGTGCGCATGATCAATGTCACGCCGGGCGATACCGTTCATGAAGGGCATCCATTGGCCTTCATCGAACCCGGCGAACAGTCCGCGGATTCGGTGCGTCGCGGAGCGATATCGTCGATCTCGACGAGATCCGTCCCGATCTTGCCGAGGTGGTGCGAGCGCCAGGCCGTCCTGACCGACGATCGGCGGCCCGACGCCGTGGCGCGGCGGCGCCGCACCAACCAGCGCACCGCGCGCGAAAACATCGACGCGGCTGGTCGATCCCGGCACGTTCGCCGAGTATGGCGGGCTCACGGTTGCGGCGCGGCGGCGGACGGTCGACCTGGACGAATTGATCCAGACGACGCAGGCCGATTCCCTGATCGCCGGCACGGCGCAGGTCAACGGCGCACTGTTTCCGCCGGACAAGGCCCGCGTCGCGGTCGTGGCCTATGACTACACGGTGCTGGCCGGCACCCAGGGCAGGAAGGGTCACGAAAAGAAAGACCGCATGTTCAGGCTTGCCGAACAGTGGCGGATGCCGATGGTGATGTTCGCCGAGGGCGGCGGCGGCCGCGGCAGCGATACCGATTCATTCAGCGTCGGCTCGCTGCAACTCGACACCTTTCATCGCTTCGCCCGCCTGAGCGGTCTCGTGCCGCTGGTCGGCATCGCCTCGGGCCGCTGCTTTGCGGGCAACGCCGTGCTGCTCGGCTGCTGCGACGTCGTGATCGCAACCGCGAATTCGACCATCGGCATGGGCGGACCGGCCATGATCGAAGGCGGCGGGCTCGGCGTCTATCGCCCCGAAGAAGTCGGGCCGATGAGCGTGCAGGTGCCGAATGGCGTCGTCGACATCGCCGTCGAGGACGAAATCGAGGCGGTCGACGTCGCCAAAAAATATCTGTCCTATTTTCAGGGACCCCTGAAGGAATGGACCTGTCCTGACCAGCGCAAGCTGCGTCATGCCGTGCCGCCCAACCGTTTGCGCGCCTACGACATGCGCAAGGTTGTCGAGACGCTGGCCGACGACGGCTCGTTCCTTGAGATCCGCAAAGGTTTCGGCCACGGCATGATCACTGCGTTGATCCGCATCGAAGGCCGGCCGATCGGCGTCGTCGCCAACAATCCCCTGCATCTGGCCGGCGCCATCGACAGTCCCGCGGCCGACAAGGGCGCGCGCTTCATGCAGCTCTGCGATGCCCACGACATTCCGCTATTGTTCCTCTGCGACACGCCGGGCAACATGGTCGGTCCCGAGCATGAGAAGACCGCGCTCGTCCGCCATTGCTGCCGGTCCTATCTCGTCGGCGCCAACGTCTCGGTCCCGACCTTCACCGTGGTGATCCGCAAGGCGTACGGCCTTGGCGCGCTCGGCATGGCCGGCGGCAGCTTCCACGCCTCGGTGTTTGCGATCTCCTGGCCGACCGGCGAGTTCGGCGGCATGGGCCTCGAGGGCCAGGTGAAGCTCGGCCGCCGCAAGGAACTGGCCGCGATCGACGATCCCGATGAGCGCCTCAAGACCTACGAAACCTACGTTGCCCAGATGTATGAGCGCGGCAAGGCGCTCAATACGGCGTCCTTGTTTGAGCTCGACAACGTGATCGATCCGGCCGAGACAAGGAAATGGGTGATATCAGGTCTCAATTCCGTGCCGCCACCCGCGCCGCGGACGGGAAAGAAGCGCCCATTCGTGGACGGCTGGTGATCTCGACACGGTTTGCAGTCACGTCGGAAACGGCTTGCTCAGGAAGCGCGAGCCTTTCAGGCCGTAGCGCCACGGCAGGTCGACCGCCTTGGTGAGGCCGATGCGGATGCCCGAGACGACATCGACGTTGCGCGTTCGCGCGTAGAGCGCGATCGGCGGCCTGTCGAGCGCGAGGCCATTATGCGCATGCGTGATTCCGAGCGCTTCCGTCAGCTTGCCCGGCCCGGAGCAAAGTGCGCGTTCATCGCCAAGCTTGCGGCGGCGGCGCATCGCCGCCAGCCCATGTGTCGGCTCCAGCGCACGAATCAGCACCGCGCTTGCCGAGCCTTCCTTCTCGCAGACGAAATTCACGCACCAATGGATGCCGTAGGAGCGATAGACATAGGCGAAGCCGGGCGGCCCGAACATCACCATGTTGCGCGGCGTCGGCCCGCGATAGGAATGCGCGGCCGGCTCCGTGTGGTGATAGGCCTCGACCTCGACAATGAGGCCGCCTGTGCCGTTGACCAGCATGGTCGCGCCGATCAGATCGGGCGCGACCTCGTGCACGCTGCGCCCGAAAAAGGCGCGCTTGAGCGGTTTGCCCAAGGCAGGAATGGGGGCGGGGGCGCGGGCGGCCTTTGCGGTGCTTGGAGGCATTCTGGGTGCTGGAATCACGGGGGAACTGGCTGGAATGGTGCCAATATCCATCATGATCTGCTAGCCTTGTGAATGCCGGGTTGCGGTTGCGAGCCACCCGGCATAGCTACTAAGTCCCTGGCAGAGCTATCCAACATATGGTCACCCTGATCGATACTGTCTCCGGCACCCCATTGCGCCCGCGTCACCCCGAAAAGGTGAACCGGCCGGATTCCGTGTCGCCGCCGAAGCCGGACTGGATTCGCGTGCGCGCGCCGAACACGCGCGGCTATGCCGACACCCGCAACATCGTCCGCGAGAACGGCCTCGTGACCGTCTGCGAGGAAGCGGGCTGCCCGAACATCGGCGAGTGCTGGGACAAGAAGCACGCGACCTTCATGATCATGGGCGACACCTGCACACGCGCCTGCGCCTTCTGCAACGTCAAGACCGGCATGCCGTCCGCACTCGAGACAGGCGAACCCGAGCACGTCGCGGAGGCGACCTTCAAGCTCGGCCTCACCCATGTCGTGGTCACGTCCGTCGATCGCGACGACCTCGCCGACGGCGGCGCCGAGCATTTTGCACGGACCATCGGCGCCATCCGCGCGCGCTGTCCGACGACAACAATCGAGATCCTCACGCCCGACTTCCTGCGCAAGGACGGTGCGCTGGACCTTGTGGTCGCGGCGAAACCCGATGTCTTCAACCACAATCTCGAAACCGTGCCGTCGCGCTATCTGTCGGTGCGGCCGGGCGCGCGTTATTTCCACTCGATCCGCCTGTTGCAGCGGGTGAAGGAGCTTGACCCCACGATCTTCACCAAGTCCGGGATCATGGTGGGGCTCGGCGAGGAGCGCCACGAGGTGTTGCAGGTGATGGACGATCTGCGTTCGGCCGACGTCGATTTCCTCACCATCGGTCAGTATCTGCAGCCGACCCGCAAGCATCACGCCGTGATGCGCTACATCCCGCCGGATGAGTTCGCCGGCCTTGAGAAGGTGGCCTACACCAAGGGTTTCCTGATGGTCTCGGCGAGCCCGCTGACGCGCTCGTCGCATCACGCCGGCGAGGATTTCGCTAAACTGAGGGCGGCGCGCGCTGCGGCCGCCCGCTGAGCATTTGTTGAGATGCCTCGTTTCTCCAACAAGCGGCGCGTCCAGCACCGCGCCGAACAGATGTTCGATCTCGTCGCCGATGTCGAGCGCTATCCGGAATTCGTGCCGCTGTGTCAGGCGCTGAAGGTCCGCCAGCGCAAGCAAAACCCCGACGGCACCGAAAGCATCGTCGCCGACATGACCATCTCGTTCAAGCTGGTCAAGGAAACCTTCACCAGCGAGGTGACGCTCGATCGCGCAAACCTGAAAATCCTGGTGCGCTACCTGAAGGGGCCATTCTCCAGTCTCGAGAACCGCTGGACCTTCGAGCCGAAAGGCGAGGAGGCCTGCGAGGTCGGCTTCTTCATCGCCTATGAGTTCAGGAGCCGGATGCTGGCGGCACTGATGGGCGCGATGTTCGATGCGGCGTTTACGCGATTTTCCGCCGCCTTCGAGAAGCGCGCGGACATGGTCTACGGGAAGCGGCCCGTTTAGCCGACTCCGTTTCTCTCGGTCTCAAACCTTGCGAGAATCGCACCCCTCGCATACCAAAGCTGCAGGGAAAGCCGGGTGAATCACCGCACCCGCAGCCTCGCGTGCGACGGGCTTCGCGCGCTGGCACAGTCACCACAGGTCGGCCGGATTACCCGGCTTTCCCCATCCCTGACATCGCAGTCTGATCTCCCGCAGCGGTGCGGCCATCTGGACGTGCGCATGACGCACCGTTGTGTGAACAGCGCAGGAGCGGATAGCGCGGGCTCAATGACGTAACCACAGTTGATCTAAATCAACGCAGCTTCTCTTTTGCTGCTCACGCTATTTTCGGCGGTATCCAAGGGTGCGCGAGCCTTGGCAGCCGGCTCGACGTCAAGTCTTGTGACTCGTACAAAATCGGCAATCAGTCATACTCACCCGCTGCACCAGCACCGCAACTGACCGCGAGACCGAATGGCGAATTACATGAAACGACCCTTCCTTGCGGCGGCAATACTCGTGGCCGCGCTTGTCGCAGGCAGCCCGGCAGTCCGTGCGCAAACTCTTGCAGCAATCAAGGAGCGCGGTACCCTCAAATGCGGTGTCGGGCAGGGACTGCTGGGCTTTTCCAGCCAAGGCGACCAGAACAATTGGACGGGTTTCGACGTCGATTTCTGCAGGGCGATCGCCGCAGCAATCTTTGATGATCCCGGCAAGGTGACGTTCACACCACTCGACGCCGCCAACCGCTTCTCCGCGTTGAAATCCGGCGAAATCGACGTGTTGTCACGCAACTCGACCTGGACGATGTCGCGAGAAACCTCGCTTGGCCTGATGTTCGCGGGCGTCGCCTACTATGATGGCCAGGGCTTCCTGCTGCGCAGGGAGTCCGGGATCGATACGGCCTTGCAACTCGGCGGCAAGACAGTCTGCACGCAAACCGGCACGACCACCGAACTCAATCTGTCGGATTATTTCCGCGCGAACGAGATGACTTTGAACGTCCTGGCGCTCGGCACCGCTGAGGAGACCCGTACGGCGTATGACCAGCGCAAGTGTGATGTCCTGACGAGCGACGTTTCACAGCTCTATGCAGAGCGTCTCAAACTCGCTTCGCCCGACAGCCACATCATTCTGCCGGAAGTCATCTCGAAGGAGCCGCTCGGACCGGTCGTACGACAAGGCGATGACCAGTGGTTCAACCTGGTCAGGTGGACGCTCTACGCGCTGATCAACGCAGAGGAACTCGGCGTCAAGTCGGCGACGATCGATGAGGCGCTCAGATCTTCCAGCCCTGACGTGCGGCGCCTGGTTGGCAACGAAGGCGAATTCGGCCGGCAAATCGGGCTCGAGAAGGACTGGGCTGCGCGAGCCGTTCGGGCAGTGGGCAATTACGGCGAAATATTTGAGAGGAACATTGGAACGCAAAGCCGCCTCAGTATCCCTCGCGGACTGAATGCACTGTGGACGCGGGGCGGGATCCAATACGCGCCTCCGGTCAGATAGTCACAAGGCAAGCCATGAATGTCGATTATTACGCGATATTGGCAAAGGCCGTAGCCGGCAAGGATGAAGCGGCGCGCAACAGAATCTATGGTGAGGCCTCGAATCTCATCAGAAGATCTTCGCACCTCACGCCAGATGCTGTCGTTACGCATGCCGCCGCGCTCAAAGACGCGATCCAGCGGATCGAGGATGAGGTCGCAGCCGACGGCGTGGAAACCGCGGCTGACGCCCGCGCGGCGCTGTTGCCAACGGACAGAAACTGGCGACCGGCGCTCGTTGTTGCCTCGGCGGTCGTTGCCGTTATCGGCCTGTCGGCTCTGCTTTTTGGCTATGTCACGAGCAAGGGCCCCGTTGGCGCCGGCATGACGGCATCCTCGTCAAAAACGGCGCGGGGACAAGACGACGCCGTGATGGCGGACCTGAAGCCGGGCGTGGATGGCGGGTCGTCGGGAAACGTTTTACCCTTTGCATTTCAGCGGCAGGTGATTTTTTACCGCACCACGGTGGCGCCCGGATCGATTGTGATCGATCGAGATAACCGCTTTCTCTATCTGATTGATTCGAATAATTCCGCGCGCCGTTACGGCATCGGCATTGCGGATGGGTGCCTGAAGGGCGGCAACCTCTTTCGCGTTGCCGACAAGCTTGAGTGGCCCGATTGGAAAACGCCCAGCGCGAACACGAAGGACGCGGGCGGGCTGGTGGCGTCGACCGGCCGTCCCGGCAGTTCATTGGGTGCACGCGCGCTGCTTTTGGACAAACCTGGTTTGCTTATCCATGGCACGAACTCGCCGAAGACCATCGGTCATCTTGTCGCTTCCGGATGCATCCGGCTTGTGAACGACGACGTCGAGGATTTGTATCGGCGTGTGTCGCTGGAAACACGTGTTGTGTTCGTCAGCTAATTATTCCTGGAGAATGATGGGGATCTGAAATGGAGTCCTTTGGCGTCCCTCCGGAGCTCAAGGGGACGAAGGGCGACATCATGGCCGCCAAAATCGAGGTGCCAATTCTAGCTGCAATGGCTTACGGGATTTTCGAATTCATTCGATTTGGGTGGTCCCAGGATCATTATCTTTACACTTACGCTGCGGTGCTCGGTGGGGTTGCGGCCTCGGTGGGCCTTTTCACTTACTTTTTTATCGTGTCCGCCGAACGAGACAATCGCCGGAACAAGCTCCTGTTTCTCTTTGGACTGCTTCCCTACGCCTATGCGCTCTACATCATGGGTATTCTCGGCCTTTTCACAATCTTCGAAGGTGTGATCGGCAAGTCCTCGCTTTGGTCGATGATTGGCGGGGTCTTCTGGGTTTTTGTCGGATTTCATCTGATGTATCGGTTTTACCTGGTGACAAAGATTGTCAGACAACACGATGAGGGAGCTCTCTTGGCTGAGCCGGAGAAGTGATTGTCGAGCAGGTTTTCGGAACCATGGTTCAAGTCGCCGATCTCGGGCTGGATGTGTCGCGGTTTCCGTAGTCGCAGAACCAGCAGCAGTAACGGCCGTTAGAGCTTGCATCGTTTCGACCTGACTGGATCGGGCTATCGAGCCGCGCGGGAAGTGTTTCACTTTCCGCGCGGCTTTGATTCACAACGAAGAGAGCTGGTTGGTCTTGCTCTCGCAATTGCGAACAGAACGGAGGAACGACCGGGAGGAGGCTGGGATTGGCTCTGTTCTGGGGTCCGAAAACAAGAATGGAGACAACCATGAACACGATGAAACTAATAACCGCGGGCGCCCTGCTGACGGCGACGCTGCCACTCGCAGCCAACGCCCAGGGGCGCGGCTACGGCCCATGCACGCCGCCAGCGGGTGTGGTCGTCGGTGCGGCAGGGCCGGCGATGACCGGCGGGCAATTGATGGCCGGCGTGGGTCAGTGCGCCCCCGTAGGAAGCTGGAACAACGCGGCTGCGTATGGGTGGGGCGGATACGGGCAGCCTCGAGTTGCGCAGCCGCCGGTCGCTGCCTATGGCGCCGTTGGCTACGGCGGCGGCCATCCTTACTAGCGTTCAGGATATTACCTGCCCCGCCGGTCCTGACCGGCGGGGCATTTTCTTGACGGGTGCTTTCCACGTTTTGAGCGCGCCGGACGGCGGCGCGCCTCGCGAATTGCCGTTGTGGCTCTGAAAGGCGAGCCGTAGGATCGCTCCACAAAGACATGTGGGGAGGGGCTCATGATCGACAATCGCACCGCGCCTTATGCGGCACTCCTGCTTCGGCTTGCGCTGTCGTTCTTCTTTTTCGCGCATCTGATCCGGAAGTTCGCCGTGATCGGCTTCGATCCCTGGTGGACCGGCCTCGTCAAGCAGGGCTATCCGGGCTTCGCGCTCGGCTACACGGTCGCCATCGAATTTGCCGGTGCGGTGCTGCTGCTGCTTGGCATTTATACCCGCTATGTCAGTCTGCTCTGCCTTCCCGTGCTCCTTGCGGTCACCAACCACTGGATGGTTCGCAAGGGTTTCTGGTTCGCGGACGGCGGAATGGAGTTTCCGCTGGCCTGGGTGGTCATGCTGATGACGCAGGTGTTGCTCGGTGACGGCGCTTACGCGTTGCGCGTGCCGGCGTTGCCGTGGGAGCGTGCGCGCCCGGCGACCGCTTGATGCGCGACTGATGGCGCAGCCGATGCCCTCGGTGAGTTGATCAAGCCCTTGGCGGGCGGGGCCTGCGCTTCACGGCATGTCGCCTCGGCGTGCGCACCACGCGCGGGCGGACGCGGCTGACGGCGGCGCGCTTGGGTTTCACCTGCTGCGGGCCGCGGGCGAGCTCCATCAAGAGGCGAAGCGCCTCGATCACCGAACGCTCGCGTACGGCGCTGCGGCCGATCGCGCCGAAGCGATGCTCGCGATTGATGATACGTCCGTCGCGCGCGGCCACCGCAAAATGCACGAGGCCGACCGGCTTGCCCGGCGTGGCGCCGCCGGGGCCGGCGATGCCGGTGATGGAGACGGCGAGGTCGACACCGGCGCGCTCGAGCGCACCGACCGCCATCTGCGTCGCGGTCTCCTTGCTCACGGCGCCGAAGGTCGTGAGCGTCAGAGCCTCGACCCCGAGCATCACGCGCTTGGCATCATTGGAATAGGTGACGAAGGCACGGTCGATCACGTCGGACGAACCGGGAATGTCCGTCAACGCACCGGCGACGAGGCCGCCGGTGCAGGATTCGGCCGTGGCGATGGTCAGCCTGCGGCTGCGGCAGAGGTCGAGCAGCGAGCGGGAGAGTGCGCGTGCGCTGCTCGTGGCCATCTCACTCGCTCCAACCTTGACTGGTCCAGGGGAGACGGACGGTGGCGCTCGCGGTGGCCGCGATGCCTTCCTCGCGGCCGGTGAAGCCGAGCCTCTCGCTCGTGGTCGCCTTCACCGCCACGCGCGAAATGTTCACCCCCGTGATCTCGGAGATACGCGCGCGCATGGTGTCGCGCAGCGGGCCGATCTTCGGCCTTTCGCAGATCAGGGTCACCTCGAGATTGGCGATGCGGCCGCCGCGCGCGGTGACACGCTCGACCGCGTATTTGAGGAACTGATCCGAGGAGGCGCCCTTCCATTTCATATCGCTTGGCGGGAAATGCGAACCGATGTCGCCGTCGGCCAGTGCGCCGAGGATCGCGTCGACCAGCGCGTGCAGCCCGACGTCGCCGTCGGAGTGGGCGAGAAAGCCCCTGGTGTGGGGCACGCGCACACCGCAGATCATGACGTGGTCGCCGTCGCCGAAGGCGTGCACGTCGTAGCCGGTGCCGGTCCTGATGTCGCCGAGCTGAGCGGCAAGGCGCGCTTCCTCGCGGACGAAATCTTCAGGCGTCGTGAGTTTCATGTTGGCAGCATCGCCCTCAAACGTCGCGACCGTCAATCCCACCCATTCGGCGAGCGCCGCATCATCTGTGAAATCAGATCGTCCCTCGCGCGCGGCGCGGCGGTGGGCATCGAGTATCACGTCATACTTGAACGCTTGAGGCGTCTGCGCGATCCGCAACCGCGCCCGCTCGGGCGTGGTTTCGATATTTCCGGAACCGTCGACCAGCTTGACGGTGTCGTTCACGGCAATCGTGGGGATCGCCGCGCCGGTCTTGGTGGCGGCCTCGATCGCGCGGGAAATCACCGCCGGCGACACGAATGGCCGCGCCGCGTCGTGGATCAGCACGATATCGGGCTTTTCGCCCGCAAGCGCTTCAAGGCCCGCATGCACCGAGGCCTGGCGCGTGGCGCCGCCCGCGGCGGGCGCAGCATGGCGGAGCCCGGTGCAGGCCGCCTTGAACATCGTGTTGTCGTCAGGGTGAAGCACCGGCTGAACGACGGAAATCTGCGGGTGGACGCAGAACGCCTCCATGGCGCGGAAGATAACGCTCTGGCCGCCGATCATCCGATATTGCTTCGGACCTCCAGCGCCGGCGCGCAGCCCGCGGCCGGCTGCAACGAGGATGGCTGCGGTGCGTTCAGAATTCGCCATGGGAAGACTTCAAGATGGGTGACTTCACGTTACCGGGTGAACAGAAGAGAGGGGTGGCGTCGGCCAGCGGGGCAGGCCTTATCATGCGGCGTCCATAAAAAAGAGAGCCATCGCTTTTGCACCGTGAGGAAATGCACATTTTGCTGCACTGCACTTGCAAGATCGCCAGAAATGTCTAAAGTGTAGGCATGTAACTTGACTGCACAAGAAATGTGCTCAAAATGGATATCGGCGGTTGCGATGAGGCGACTGCCGGAAAAGCGGGCGGTGGTGACCGGCGTGCCAAGTCTACGCCCTAAGCCGTTGAAAATAGGTGATATTCAGGTCGCCAATTGCGTTCTGCTGGCACCGATGTCAGGCATCACCGATGCACCCTTCCGGCGGCTCGCCGCCCGACTCGGGGCGGGACTGGTGGTCTCGGAAATGACCGCCAGCGACGATCTGGTGCAGGGGCGGCCGATCTCACGCTTGCGCTGCGAAGCGGCCGGGGTGGGGCCTGCATGTTGTGCAGCTCGCCGGCTGCCAGGCGCACTGGATGGCGGAAGGGGCGCGGATCGCGGAAGCCGCCGGCGCCGACATCATCGACATCAATATGGGCTGCCCGGCGCGGCATGTGACCGGCGGCCAATCGGGCTCGGCGCTGATGCGCGACCTCGACCATGCCGTGAGCCTGATCGATGCGACGATTTCGGCGGTCAAGGTGCCCGTGACTTTGAAGATGCGGCTCGGCTGGGACGACCGCACGCGCAACGCGCCGGATCTGGCGCGCCGTGCCGAAGCGCCGGCGTGCAGATGATCACCGTGCATGGCCGCACGCGCTGCCAGTTCTACAAGGGCGTGGCCGATTGGAGCGCGGTGCGCGCAGTCAAGGAAGCGATCTCCGCTACCGCTTGTCGTCAACGGCGACATCACCTCCTACGAAACGGCGCTCGATGCGCTGGAGCAATCCGGCGCCGATGCCGTGATGATCGGACGCGGCGCGCAGGGCGCGCCCTGGCTGCCCGGCCAGATCGGCCGGCGGCTCGAGGGTGGCGCGGCGGAAGCCGTTCCCGCGCTGACCGCAGCAGCTCGCCTATGTCCGCGCGCTCTATGACGAAATCTGCCGTCACTACGGCCTGCGGCATTGGGCTGCGTCATGCGCGAAAGCATCTCGGCTGGGCGCTCGATGTCGCGGCTGATGCCGGCCGCGTTCCGGCCGAGAAGCTGAAGGCCTGGCGGCAGAAGATTCTGACGTCCGAAGATCCGGGCCGCCGTGCACCTGGCGCTGGGCGAAGCCTTTGACGATTTCGCATGGAGTGCCGCTGCATGAACTCGGCCGCGGAGTATCGCAGGACGCCGCCCTCGGGCGCCGATGCCATCCTCAACGCGCTGCCCAATCCCGTGCTGCTGATCGCTCCCGACGGCAAGATCGTCGACGCCAACATGGCGGCCGAGTCCTTCTTCGAGATCTCGACGCAGTTCCTGCAGCGCCAGTCGCTGAAGGAGCTGGTGCCGTTCGGCAGTCCGCTGCTCGCGCTGATCGATCAGGTGCGCGCCAGCCATTCGCCGGTCAACGAATACAAGGTCGATCTCGGCACGCCGCGCATGGGCGGCGACCGCCAGGTCGACCTGCATGTCGCGCCGCTCACCGAGCGGCCCGGGCCATATCGTCGTGATGCTGCAGGAGCGCACCATCGCCGACAAGATGGACCGGCAGCTC
This sequence comes from uncultured Alphaproteobacteria bacterium, assembly GCA_963696255.1. Classification (GTDB taxonomy): domain Bacteria; phylum Pseudomonadota; class Alphaproteobacteria; order Rhizobiales; family Xanthobacteraceae; genus Bradyrhizobium. The sequence continues at coordinate 905,586 of CAVOJN010000006.1, read as the reverse complement.
ACCCATCGCAGCGCCGCGCGCAGCGTGATCGCGCTCGCCGCCATGCTGGCGCATGAGATCAAGAATCCGCTCTCGGGCATCCGCGGCGCGGCGCAGCTTCTGGAGCAGCAGGCGTCGTCCGAAGACCGGATGCTGACGCGGCTGATCTGCGACGAGGCCGACCGCATCGTGACGCTGGTCGACCGCATGGAAGTCTTCGGCGACGATCGTCCGGTGGCGCGCGGACCCGTCAACATCCATTCCGTGCTCGACCACGTGAAGCGGCTGGCGCAATCGGGCTTTGCCCGCAACATCCGCTTCGTCGAGGACTACGATCCCTCGCTGCCGCCGGTGCACGCCAATCAGGACCAGCTGATCCAGGTGTTTCTGAACCTGGTCAAGAACGCGGCCGAAGCGGTGGTCGATCTCGGCACGCGATGCGGAGATCCAGCTCACCACCGCGTTCCGGCCCGGCGTTCGGCTTGTCAGTGCCCGGCAAGAAGTCGCGGGTGTCGCTGCCGCTCGAGTTCTGCGTCAAGGACAACGGCTCCGGCGTGCCGGAAGATCTGTTGCCGAACCTGTTCGATCCCTTCGTCACCACCAAGCAGACCGGCAGCGGGCTGGGCCTGGCGCTGGTCGCGAAGATCGTCGGCGACCATGGCGGCATCATCGAATGCGAGTCGCAGCCGCGCAAGACGATGTTCCGCGTGCTGATGCCGATGTTCAACGCCTCCAAACAACCACACCGACCACACCAATCGCGATGACGTTTCGGGTACGCCGTTGCATGCCTCACAGGGCACAAGATGAGGGACTAACAATGCCTGCAGGTAGCATTCTGGTCGCCGACGACGACACCGCCATCCGAACCGTATTGAACCAGGCCCTGTCACGCGCCGGCTACGAGGTGCGGCTGACCGGCAACGCCGCGACGCCTGTGGCGCTGGGTGAGCCAGGGCGAGGGCGATCTCGTCATCACCGACGTGGTGATGCCGGACGAGAACGCGTTCGACCTGTCTGCCGCGGATCAAGAAGATGCGGCCGAACCTGCCCGTGATCGTCATGAGCGCGCAGAACACGTTCATGACCGCGATCCGCGCCTCCGAGCGCGGCGCCTACGAATATCTGCCCAAGCCGTTCGACCTGAAGGAATTGATCGCGATCGTCGGCCGCGCGCTGGCCGAGCCGAAGGAGCGCACGGCCTCGCCTGCGGAAGAGGCCGAGTTCGATTCAATTCCGCTGGTCGGCCGCTCGCCTGCGATGCAGGAAATCTATCGCGTGCTGGCGCGTCTGATGCAGACCGATCTCACCGTGATGATCTCCGGCGAGTCCGGCACCGGCAAGGAGCTGGTGGCGCGCGCGCTGCACGACTACGGCAAGCGCCGCAACGGCCCGTTCGTCGCGGTCAACATGGCGGCCATCCCGCGCGACCTCATCGAATCGGAACTGTTCGGCCATGAGCGCGGCGCCTTCACCGGCGCCAACACCCGCGCATCCGGCCGCTTCGAACAGGCCGAGGGCGGCACGCTGTTCCTGGACGAGATCGGCGACATGCCGATGGAGGCGCAGACGCGGCTGCTCCGCGTGCTGCAGCAGGGCGAATACACCACGGTCGGCGGCCGCACCCCGATCAAGACCGACGTGCGCATCGTGGCGGCCTCGAACAAGGATCTGCGCATCCTGATCCAGCAGGGGCTGTTCCGCGAAGACCTGTTCTTCCGCCTCAACGTCGTGCCGCTGCGGCTGCCGCCCTTGCGCGAGCGCATCGAGGATCTGCCTGACCTGATCAGGCATTTCTTCGCCCTCGCCGAAAAGGATGGATTGCCGCCGAAGAAGCTCGACACGCAGGCTCTGGAGCGGCTGAAGCAGCATCGCTGGCCCGGAAACGTTCGTGAGCTGGAAAACCTGGCGCGGCGGCTGGCTGCGCTCTATCCGCAGGATGTCATCACGTCCTCCGTCATCGACGGGGAATTGGCGCCGCCGGCGGTCACATCAGGCGGCGGCGGCTCGCACAGCGTCGAAAATCTCGGTGGCGCGGTCGAATCCTATCTGTCCTCGCACTTCTCGGGTTTCCCCAACAACTTGCCGCCGCCGGGCCTCTATCATCGCATCCTGAAGGAGATCGAGGTGCCGCTGTTGACGGCCGCGCTCGCCGCGACCCGCGGCAACCAGATCCGCGCGGCCGACCTGCTGGGCCTGAACCGCAACACGCTGCGCAAGAAGATCAGGGACCTCGATATCCAGGTCTACCGGAGCGGGGGGTAGCACGCCTTCGTTCCCAGGGCGGCGGCGGTGCTTCCTCTAAGTCGTTCGGGTCTGCCATAGAGAGGACGCTCGGTCCTTTGTTGCCGGCGTCCTACTCTTCGGCGCCCGAATGCCGGCCTCGCGAGCATCGACTTTTTCTCGCGGTAAACCCATAATCGGAACGGGCAGGGCTCTGGTGATGAGGAGCTGCGCATGAAAGCGTTGGTCGTTTTATTTGCGATTGTCCTTTCCGGCATTGTCCCCGCGGCGGCCGCAGACGGCTGCGGTCCCGGGTGTCATGGGACGAGTTCCGGTGCCTGCGTCGTCGATGGCTGGGGCACAGGCGCCAGGGTGTGGAATGCATGTCCCGTCACATCACGCCCGCGTCCTCCCTGTCCGCTGGGCTTCATCTGGAATCGGCACTTCCGGGCCTGCGCGCAAACAGTGAGGGATTGGATCTAGGCCGTCCGGTCCCGATCAGCCTGCGCGACCAGAATAGTTTGGTGATCCTCAACGTGATGGACTGCGCCATGCTCTACAGCAATCTCCATCGACTATACGATGGCTAACCTGCCAATACTTGCCAATTACTATGCGGGTAAAGCTGAAGGGCTCCGTGAGGGAAGTTGCCAAAAGTAACGCAAAGAGACCGCCAAGTAAGAACCTTCCTTGAATGACGGTCTCTAGCGTTACCGGATCCCGGCCATTCGGAGCAAACCTCGAAGCTGCCGCATTGGGCACGGCTTGAAGGCGGTGGGTGCGGATGCTGGACAGCGAGGGCATGGCCCATGCATCTCGCCGGAAGCGGGTCAGGGAAAGGCCGCGTTGTATGACGGTCGTATTAAAACGAGAGGCCTGACCCGAACTACCGGGACTCCTCAATTGATAAATCGTGGCAAAAAGAAGAGCTTGAAATTGGTAAGCCACTGGGACTACGTCGCTATTTAGCGCTGCGGTTTATCGGCAACAATGTGATATGAATGCATCAGTCCCGGCTCGGGACTCCCAGACCTTTGAGCATCACCTTTCCCGGATGACGAGCGCAGAGACTTCGGCCGCCTCCTTCGATCCATTGCTTGCCGACCGTAAGGGATTTTCCCTGCGGCGATGGCTTGCGCCGTTCGCGGTCGCCATCGCGCTGCTGTCGGCCTTGCTCACCTTCGTGGTGCTGACCGGGCTGACGCCGATCGAGCCGACCCGCGACGTCGTCCGCACCTTCCTGATGATCAATGCCGGCACGATCCTGCTCCTGGTCGGGATCATCGTCCGTGAAATCGTCCAGATGGTGCAGGCGAGACGGCGCGGCCGGGCCGCGGCACGGCTGCATGTGCAGATCGTCAGCCTGTTTTCGGTCATCGCGGTGCTGCCCGCGGTCATGGTGTCGATCGTTGCCAACGTCACCATCGAGCGCGGGCTCGACCGGCTGTTTTCCGGCCCCACGAAGGAAGTCATCCAGAACTCGCTGACCATCGCGCGCGCCTACATGCAGGAGCATGCGCAGCTGATCCGCGTCGACATTCTCGGCATGGCCAACGACGTCGCGCACGCGCGACCGCTCTATGATCAGGACCGGGGCTCGTTCCGCGACCTCCTCACCGCCAGCGCCGCCTCGCGCAATCTGCCGGGCGCGATGATCCTCGACAAGAACGCGACGGTCCTGGAGGCGGCGGACACCGGCATCCGGCAGAAATTCACACCGCCATCACCGGAGTTTCTCACCAACGTCAACGAGAACGAGCCGGAAATCGCGGTGCTGCCGGACGGCAACTATGTTGCCGCGGTGATCAGGCTTCGCGCCTTCAATGACACCTTCCTGTACGTGGCGCGCCTGCTCGACCCGCGCGTGGTCGCCCAGCTCAAGCAGACCGAGATCAGCGTCGCCGAATATGCCCAGATCGAATCGCGCAGGCTCGGCATCCAGGTGGCATTCGCGCTGATGTTCGCGGTGATCGCGCTGACGATCCTGATGGCGTCGGTGCTGATCGGGCTCAATTTCGCCAACCGGATGGTGGCGCCGATCCGCCGCTTGATGGGCGCGGCAAGCGACGTGTCGACCGGCAATCTGGATGTGCAGGTGCCGGTGCTCCGGTCGGAAGGCGACCTCGCCCAGCTCGGCGCAACCTTCAACAAGATGACGCAGGAGTTGCGTACCCAGCGCGACGAGCTCGTCAGCGCCAGCGAAATGATCGACAGCCGCCGTCGCTTCATCGAGGCCGTGCTGTCGTCGGCCTCCGCCGGCATCATCGGCGTCGATGCCTCGGGCAGCGTTGCCGTCCTCAACCGTTCGGCCGAGAAGCTGATCGGGCATGCTGAATCGGAGACGCTCGGTCATCCGCTCTCCGACGTGCTGCCCGAGCTCGACGAGATGATGAAGGGCGCGCGCGAGGGCACGCAGCGGCTGGTGCAAGGCCAGGTCACGATCCTGCGCGACGGAAACGAGCGCAATCTTTCGGTCCGCGTCAGTGCCGAGCAGACCAGCCAGTCCCGCGACAGCTACATCATCGTGCTCGACGATATTACCGAACTCGTCACCGCGCAGCGGACCTCGGCCTGGGGCGACGTCGCCCGCCGCATCGCCCACGAGATCAAAAACCCGCTGACGCCGATTCAGCTGTCCGCCGAGCGTATCCGCCGCAAATTCGGCAAAACCATCACCGAAGAAAAGGACAAGTCGATTTTCGACCAGTGCACCGACACGATCGTGCGCCAGGTCGACGACATCAGACGGATGGTCGACGAGTTTTCGCGTTTCGCGCGCATGCCCAAACCCGTGATCGAGGGAGAGGATGTCGCGGACACCGTGCGTCAGGCAGTGTTTTTGATGAAGGTCGCCCACCCTGAGCTCGATATCGAGGCCGATATCAAACAGGATCCGCTGCACGCGCAGTTCGACCGGCGGCTGATCAGCCAGGCGCTGACCAACATCATCAAGAATGCCACTGAAGCGATCGAGCAGGTGCCTCCCGAAGAGCTCGGCAAGGGCCGGATCGATGTCGTGGCCGCGCGCGACAATGACGACATCCTGATCGACGTCATCGACAATGGTATCGGATTGCCCAAGGTGGCCCGCCAGCGGCTGCTCGAACCCTATGTGACCACACGCGAAAAGGGCACGGGCCTGGGCCTTGCCATCGTCGGGCGCGTGCTCGAGGACCATGGTGGCCGGATCGAGCTGAAGGACGCTTCCGACTTCCGGCCGGGACAGCGCGGGGCCTGGATGCGGCTGCGCTTTGCCGTTACCGGTCACAGCAAATCCAAAATCGAGGTGCAGGAGCCGGTCGCAGGCGCGAGCGTGCCACCTGCCGAAGCAAGGGATCAAGCCGCCCTTGGTCATCCGCCGTCTGCCGAAACAAAGGTGGGCGCGGCGCAAACCAATGGCGCGGGTGAAGCTACTAACAATGAAGCAAAAATCGAAGCCGCAACAGGCCACTGACAGGCGGGACGCGACCCATGGCGAGTGACATTCTCATTGTCGACGATGAAGCCGATATCCGCGACCTCGTCGCTGGCATCCTGGACGACGAAGGGTTTTCGACGCGCACCGCGCGCGACAGCGATTCCGCGCTTGCGGAGATCGCCAACCGCCGTCCGCACCTGGTGTTCCTGGACATCTGGCTGCAGGGTTCCAAGCTCGACGGCTTGCAACTGCTGGAGCAGGTCAAGAAGGATCATCCGGACCTGCCGGTCGTGATGATCTCGGGCCACGGTAACATCGAAACCGCGGTCGCGGCGATCAAGCGCGGCGCCTATGACTTCATCGAAAAGCCGTTCAAGTCGGACCGTTTGATCCTGGTCGCCACGCGCGCGCTGGAAACCTCGCGGCTGAAGCGCGAGGTGAGGGAATTGAAGCAGATGACGCCGTCTGCCAGCATCCTGACCGGCCGCTCGCCCTGCATGAACCAGTTGCGCCAGACCATCGACCGCGCAGCCAAGGCCAACAGCCGCATCCTGATCGTCGGTCCGTCCGGCGCCGGCAAGGAACTGGCCGCGCGCACGCTGCATGCGGCCTCGGGCCGTGCGGAAGGCCCGTTCGTGGTGATCAATGCCGCGGCAATCACTCCGGAGCGGATGGAAGAGGAATTGTTCGGGGTCGAGCAATCGAACGGCGAGCAGCAGCGCAAGACCGGCGCGCTGGAAGAAGCCCATGGCGGTACGCTGTTTGTCGACGAAATCGGCGACATGCCGCGCGAGACCCAGAACAAGATCCTGCGCGTGCTGGTCGACCAGACCTTCCAGCGCATCGGCGGCACCGCCAAGGTCCATGTCGACGTGCGCATCATCTCGTCGACGGCGCGCAATCTGGAGGAGGAGATCGCGGAGGGCCGGTTCCGTGAAGATCTCTACCACCGTCTCTCGGTGGTGCCGATCCGCGTGCCGCCGCTGTCGGAGCGGCGGGAGGACATCCCGGAACTGATCGACTTCTTCATGGACCAGATTTCGGCCTCGACCGGTCTGCCGAAGCGGCAGATCGGGCAGGACGCGATGGCCGTCTTGCAGTCGCATGTCTGGCCCGGCAACGTCCGCCAGCTTCGCAACAATGTCGAGCGCGTCATGATCCTCGCCGGCGGTGGCCCCGAAGTCATCATCACCGCCGACATGCTGCCGCAGGATGTCGGCTCGATGGTGCCGGCCATGCCCACCAGCAACAATGGCGAGCACATCATGGGCCTGCCACTGCGCGAGGCGCGGGAAGTGTTCGAGCGCGACTACCTGATCGCCCAGATCAGCCGCTTTTCCGGCAACATCTCTCGCACGGCGGAATTTGTCGGGATGGAGCGCTCGGCGCTGCATCGCAAGCTGAAGGCGCTGGGGGTCGGTTGATGCGCCGGATTTAAGCATCTGCATGGGAAAGTGAATACGAGAAGCGCCGTTTTGCGGGCATTCATGCACTTGCTTCGAGAAAACGGGCTGGACCGCGTCCATTTGGGTGAGGACAGCCGCGACTTACGTATGACGGTCGCGTGAACCTGCTTGCCTAAAAAGCGCGCCTGTCCTCTAATCGTGGGGCCAAGTTCCAGGAGGGGGATCTCTGGGGACTGGGGCAACCGGAGGATGGCTCCAACAGACCTAAAGAGAAAGAGCTGCCTTCGCTTCAAATAAAAAGAAGAGACAATGGCGGGATAAAAACAATGGCGGCAGACCGCGCACAAAACCTACAAGACACCTTCCTTAATCACGTTCGTAAAACCAAAACGCCACTGACGATATTTCTGGTCAATGGAGTGAAATTGCAGGGAATTGTTACCTGGTTCGACAATTTCTGCCTTCTGCTTCGGCGCGACGGTCATTCGCAGCTTGTCTACAAGCACGCGATCTCGACCATCATGCCGGGCGCTCCGATCCAGTTGTTCGAAGGCGGCGAGGACGCTCCGGCTTGAAAGTGAACTGATTGGAACCCCGGAATTGGGAAGGGGGCGCTGACCGTCCACGGTCGGCGGGGGCAAGAGAATCGGGGCGGGTGATCGTCATCGGCCCCTATTTGCGGCTGCGCCGCGGCGAGAGCGACGCGCAAACGGACGATCATGTCCGCGATTTCGAGGCCCGGCTGGACGAGGCCAAGGGGCTTGCCCGCGCCATCGACCTCGAAGTGGCCGATGCGATTCTCGCTCCCATCGCCCAGATCCGCCCCGCGACCTATCTGGGCAAAGGCAAGGTCGAGGAAATCGTAGGCCTCGTCGGCGGCAATGCCATCGAGCTTGTGGTGATGGATTGCGCGTTGTCGCCGATCCAGCAGCGCAACCTCGAGAAGGCCTGGAACACCAAGGTGCTCGACCGCACCGGGCTGATCCTCGAGATCTTCGGCCGTCGCGCCAAGACCAAGGAAGGCTCGCTCCAGGTCGAGCTGGCTCATCTCAATTATCAGCGCAGCCGGCTGGTGCGCTCCTGGACCCACCTCGAACGCCAGCGCGGCGGCTTCGGCTTCATGGGTGGTCCCGGCGAAACCCAGATCGAGGCTGACCGCCGTCAAATCGGCGAGCGAATTGTCCGCCTTCAGAACGAACTGAAGAAGGTGCAGGCGACACGGCGGCTGCATCGCGCCGGCCGCCAGCGTGTGCCCTATCGCGTGGTCGCGCTGGTCGGTTACACCAATGCCGGCAAGTCGACGCTGTTCAACCGGCTGACCCGCGCGGACGTGCAGGCCGCCGACATGCTGTTTGCCACGCTTGATCCGACGCTGCGCGCGCTCCAGCTGCCGCATGGCGGCAAGGCGATGCTGTCGGACACGGTCGGCTTCATCTCGAACCTGCCGACGCAACTCGTCGCCGCGTTCCGCGCGACGCTCGAGGAGGTGCTGGAGGCCGACATCATCCTGCATGTCCGCGACATCTCGCATGACGATGCCGAGGCGCAGGAGCGCGACGTCGAGGCCGTGCTGCGCCAGCTCGGCATCGATCCGGATGCCGATGCGGGCCAGCGCATCATCGAGGTCTGGAACAAGATCGATCGTTTCGATACGGAAGCGCGCGAGGACCTGCGCAATATCGCCGCGCGCCGGCCGCCGGAGCGGCCCTGTTTCATGGTGTCCGCGGCGACCGGGGAGGGCATCGACGCGCTGCTCTCGGCGATCGAGGATCGGCTGGCGGACAAGCGCATGACGCTGAACCTGTCGATCGATGCCTCCGATGGCGCCGGCATTTCATGGCTGCATCGCAACGCCGAGGTGCTCAACAAGGAACTGCACGGCGAGCGCTTCGACATGACCGTGCGCGTGGACGAAACCAAGCGCGATATCGTGGTGTCGAGGTTCGATGCGGTGCCGGTGTAGTTCGTAGGGTGGGTTAGACGAAGCCGTAACCCACCTTCTCACCGCGAAGAAAGGTGGTGGGTTACGCCTTCGGCTAACCCACCCTACAAAGCCCGCTCCCCCGCCTTCGCTTCGTTCCACAACTCGTCCATCTCATCCAGCGTGGCTTCGCCGAACTTTCGTCCACGTGCCGCGAGCGCGCGCTCGATATAGGCGAAGCGGCGCTCGAATTTGGCGTTCGCACGGCGCAGGGCCATTTCGGGGTCGGCTTGTGCGTGGCGCGCCAGGTTGACGACGGCGAACAGGAGATCGCCGGTTTCCTCCGCCAATTCCTCGGCGTCCTTGCGATCGAGCGCGGCCTCGATCTCGTCGGCCTCTTCGCGGATCTTGTTCAGGACGGCACGCGGGTCGTTCCAGTCGAAGCCGACGGTGGAAGCTTTTTGCTGCAGTTGCATCGCCCGTGTCAGCGCCGGCAGGCTGGCCTTGACGCTTGAGAGCAGGGAAGAGTGAGCATCGGCCTCGTGCCGCGGCCGCCGCGCGGCACGTTCGGCTTTCTCCTCGGCCTTGATCCGCTCCCACTGGCTCTTCACGCCGGCAGGCTGGATGTTGCCGTCCTTGTCGGCAAAGACATGCGGATGGCGGCGGATCATCTTTGTCGTGATCGCCTCGACCACGTCGCCGAAGGCAAACGCCTTTTCCTCTTCCGCCATCTGCGCGTGATAGACGACCTGCAGCAGCAGATCGCCGAGCTCATCCCTCAGGTCGTCGAAGTCGCCCCGCGCGATCGCGTCCGCCACCTCATAGGCTTCCTCGATGGTGTAGGGCGCAATCGTTGCGAAGTTCTGTTCGAGGTCCCAGGGGCAGCCGGTCACCGGCGTGCGGAGTTGCGCCATGATCTCGATCAGGCGTGAAATGTCGCGGGAAGGGGTCATGGGCGTACCGAGGTCCTGAAAACACGCTGCTTTATGCCGCAAGAACGACAGCGATCCCAGCCCAGAAGTATTTTTCCACCACTTGAAGCTCTCGTGCTAAGGGCCCGATGATGAGCGACAAATTCCAATCCGAAACTGCGCTGGTGCTGTTTTCCGGCGGGCAGGATTCGGCGACCTGCCTCGCCTGGGCGCTGAACCGTTTCGCGCGCGTGGAGATGCTCGGCTTCGACTATGGCCAGCGCCATGCGATCGAGCTGTCCTGTCGCGACCGGCTGCTCGACGGCGTCAAATCCTTGCGCGCGGATTGGGCGGCGAAGCTCGGCGAAAGTCACACGCTGAAAATCCCGACATTGGCGGAAATATCCGACACCGCGCTGACGCGCGATGTCGCGATCGCGATGGGGGCGGATGGTCTGCCCAACACCTTTGTGCCCGGGCGCAACCTCGTGTTTCTCACCTTTGCCGCGGCGCTGGCCTATCGTCGCGGTATTACCCACATCGTCGGCGGCATGTGCGAGACAGATTATTCCGGCTATCCGGACTGCCGCGACGAGACCATCCGCGCGCTGAACGCCGCGCTCGATCTCGGCATGGCCAGGCAATTCGAATTGCACACGCCGTTGATGTGGCTCGACAAGGCTGCGACCTGGAAACTCGCGCATGGTCTCGGCGGGGCAGGGCTGGTCGACCTGATCCGCGAGCATTCCCACACCTGCTATCTCGGCGAACGCGGCGCGCGGCACGATTGGGGTTACGGCTGCGGAGAGTGTCCGGCGTGTTCGCTCAGGGCGAAGGGCTGGCGGGAGTATGGGGGTTAGTGGCTGTCATTCCGGGGCGATGCGAAGCATCGAACCCGGAATCTCGAGATTCCGGGTCTGGTGCTGACGCACCATCCCGGAATGACAAGGTCAACCAAAATCCTCCTCGCGCAACTCGATCGGCTGTCCGTGCGGCGTGCGATCACAGGCGTGATCCCAGGCGTCGCGCGTGCGATGCAGGAGATCTGAAGTCGCAACACCCTTGGCGGTCACCAGCCGTTCCAGCGTCGCAAGCCAGTGCCGATAGTACGTCTCGCCGGTGTCGGGATCACCGGCGGCTTGTGCGCGTTTGATCTCCGCGCCGAGAGCCTCGGCCCATTCCTTCCAGGTGAAGACGCCGCGCTCGTGCAGCGACAGCGCCATCGCAAAGGCGCGTGCTTCCCAGGGTTCGCGAAACACCGGGCCGTTCTCGTCGCGTGGCACGCCGGGGACGGCGACGGCGGCGCGCATCGCCTGTTGCGGTCCAAGTACCATCAGGGGCGCTCCAGATAGGATTCCCATGCGTCGACGGACACGCTGAGTGTGGGGTCAGAGCCCTTGCCCCAGAGTTCGGGGCCCTCGAAACGCACCGTATAGAGCCATTGCGGGTTCTCGCCCTTGCCCAGCGAATTGAGGTCGGGAAAGACGTGGCAGCCGTGATTGAGCTCGATCACCCCGACATGGCCCCGTACATATTGCGGCAATCGCGTGTGCGTGGCGGGATGGATGTCCTTCATGCGGACGCGATCGCCGATGGCGAACAGGGGAGGCGAGGTCGGATCACGCGTCGTCGGCCCGCCGCGCCGAATCGCAGGAACCACTTCATGTGGTGCCATCGGCTTGAGGCCGGGCTTCGGTGAGATGACAAGCTTACCCGTCTCGATCTCCTCGCGCGTGACGAGTCCGCGCTCGATCATCAGCGTTTCGAGTTCGGCAAGCCAGATCTGATAATAGCTCTTGCTGAGATAGTCCTCGGGCGGGCGGTTCTCGCGCGCAAAACGCGACATGTCGATATTCCAGCCACCGGGGCGGCCCATCGCCACCGTCAAGGCAAAGGCGCGCTTCTCCCACTCGCCGTGAAAGACGGGTTCGTTCGGCTCCGGCTTCACCGGGCCAAAGCCCTTGACGCCTCCCATGTCATGCGTGCCGTCCATCAGGCGGCCTCGCCGGGTTGTCTGGGCAGGCCTGTGCCGATCATGCTGTCACGCGTCACAAGCTCAGCGAGCTGCGCCTCGCTCCAGCCCTCGGTCCCCTCAGGCCGCATCGGTAGCACGAGGTAGCGGACCTCGGCGGTGGAATCCCAGACCCGGATCTTGGTCGTCTCCGGCAGCGTCACGCCGAAATCGGCGAGCACGCCGCGCGGATCGGACACCGCCCGCGAACGGTAGGGAGCCGACTTGTACCAGACCGGCGGCAGACCCAGCACGGGAAAGGGATAACAGGAGCACAGGGTGCAAACGACCATGTTGTGCAGGGCAGGTGTGTTCTCCACCACAACCATGTGCTCACCCTGCCGGCCGGAATAGTCGAGCTCGTTGATCGCCGCCGTGGCGTCCGTCATCAGGCGCGCATGATAGGCGGGGTCGGCCCAGGCCTTGGCAACCACGTGGACGCCGTTGCGCGGGCCGATCTTCTTCTCATAGAGCTCGATCAGGAGATCGAGCGACGCCGGGTCGACATATCCCTTTTCGGTGAGAACGGTCTCCAGCGCGCGGACGCGCAACTCCGTCTCCGACAATTCGGAATGGTCGTGATCGTGGTGGTGATCGTGTTCGCTCATGCCTTCTCCAGATAGGGCTCGAACGCGTCGACCGATATTTTCAAGGCCGGATCGCTATCGGGGCCCCACAGCTCCGCACCGTTGAACACCACCGTATAGAGCCATTGCGGGTTCTCGCCGGCCTCGATAGCAGCCGAGTCTCGGAAACACCTGGGCGCCGTGATTGCGCTCGACCACGCCGACATGGCCGCGAACGTAGCGCGGCAGCCTGGTGTGGGTGAGGGGGTGAATGTTCCTGGCGCGCACGCGGTCACCGGCCTTGAACTTCGCGGGTGCCTGCGCATCGCGCCCGAACTTGCCGCGCGCCATCACGCGTTCGACGTCGCTCACCGTGAACCTGCCGCGCTTGAGCGGCTTGGCGGGCTCCCGCGCGTGTCCCTCGGCGATTTCCTTCTTCCCGACATAGCCCCTGGCGATCAGCATGTCCTCCAACCCGAGCAGCCATTTCTTGTAATAGGAGCTCGAGAGGTAGACGTGCGGCGGCAGTGACTCCCGGAAAAAGCGCGAGGTGTCGATATTGAAGGCGCCGGCCGCGCCCATGGCGCGCACCATCGCCAGCACCCGGCCTTCCCAGCGCGTATGGAACATGGGTTCATTCGGCTCGGCCTCGACCTTGCCGAAGCCGTCCATGCCGCCCATGTCGTGCACGCCGTTCATGATGGGGCGCCCGGTGTTTTCGGAAAGCCGGTGCCGATCATGGAGTCGCGCGTGACGAGCTCGGCGAGCTGCTCCTCGCTCCATCCGTCGGTGCCCTCGGGGCGCATGGGCAGCACGAGGAAGCGCGTCTCCGCGGTGGAATCCCAAACCCGGATTTCGATGTCCTTTGGCAGGCTTACCCCGAAATCCTTCAGCACGCCGCGCGGATCCCTGACGGCGCGCGATCGGTAGGGCGCGGCCTTGTACCAGACCGGCGGCAGCCCGAGCATTTCCCAGGGATAACAGGAGCAGAGCGTACAGACGACCATGTTGTGCCGCTCGGGCGTGTTCTCGACCGCAACGAGGTGGTCGCCAACCCGGTCGACATGGCCGAGGGTGCTGACCGCCTTGGTGGCGTCCTCGAGCAGCGCGCGCCTGAAGGCAGGATCGGACCACGCCTTGGCAACGACGCGGGCGCCGTTGTGCGGGCCGATCCTGGTCTCATAGGCCTGCACGATGGCGTCGAGTGCGGCGAGATCGACATAGCCTTTCTCGCTCAGCACCGTCTCCAGTGCGCGGACGCGCAATTCCATCTCGGGAAGCTCCGAGTGGTCATGATCATGGTGATCGTGATCGTCATCATGTTCGCTCATGCCATGGAGACTACAGGAAAAATTCCTTCTATGTCGAGGCGGCCGCCTCCGCTATCGTCGCTCAAAACAATGTCAGCGGGAGGCAGGCTCGTGGCGGAAAAAATCACGCGTGTTTCGGAATTCCTCAGCGTCGAGAGGGGGCTTGGGCCCGACGGCCGGATCGCGGTCGTGCGGTTCGACCGCGGCGACGGCATCAGCGCGCTGTCGCCGGAGGCCATGCGCCAGCTCACCGCGGTCGCGCGCGACTTCGACGACGAGGCCGAAACCTCCGTCGTGGTGCTGACCGGCGGCGCGAAAGCGTTTTCCGCGGGCTTCGACCTGAAAGACCCCGAAGGCCGCGCGCGGGCCGAGATGGACCTTGGCGCCTTGCGCCGCGCGCTGAAGGTCGGACCGCGGCTGACCCGCGCCTGGCAGGAGATGGAGCAGGTCACGATCTGTGCGATCGAGGGCTTTGCGATCGGCGGCGGCGTGGCGCTCGCGGTCGCACTTGATTTCCGCGTGATGGCCAGCGACGCACATCTGCGGGTGCCGGAGATCGCCCTTGGCATGAACATGAGCTGGCAGAGCGTGCCCCGCATGCTGCATCTGATCGGCCCTGCGCGGACCAAGCAGGCGGTGATTCTGGCGGACGAACGCATTTCCGCCGAGGAAGCGCATCGATGGGGTCTGGTGGAGGAGGTGGCCGGACCCGGCAAGTCGTTCGCGGTGGCGATGTCGCTTGCCGAAAAGGTCGCACGGCAACCGCCGATCTCCGTTGCCATGACCAAGCTCACGGTCAACCGGCTTGCTCACGCGCTGGACGATCTCGCAAGCCATATGGACGTCGACCAATTTGCGCTCGCAAGCATGAGCGAGGACCACAAGGAGGGCGTGTCGGCGTTCCGCGAGCGACGCAAACCGAAATTCCGCGGGCGGTAGTGGCTCCGCCGACGATCCGGCGTCAACGCACGGTGCCGCCGATGTTCCAGCCGCGGCCGCTTTCTCCGAATATTTCGTAGCCGGCGGGCGTCACCGCCACCGTGTCCTCGAGTTTGATGAAACCGCGCGTCGGATGTTTCATGGTGGTCTCGATCGAGATCACCATGCCGGCTTCAAGCGGCCGGTGCGCGTCGTAATCGTCGTAGGGAACCGGGCCAGTCGCGGTGAGGCGAGGGGCCTCGTGGCTGACGACGCCCATGCCATGCGCGAGGAATTCGCTGTGTGCGTGCTGGCTGGTTTGCGCGAGCCGCCTCTCGGCCGCGGCATAGATGTCTCCGCCCTTGGCGCCGGCCTTGACGGCCGCGAAGGCCGCCTGCTGCACGACTTCGATCTCGGCGAGAAGGTCCTTCAATTCGCTGTCGGGTTCGCCGAGGACCGCCATCCGGGCGAGGTCGCCGATATAACCGTGATAATTGCCGCCGGAATCCAGCGACAGCACGTCGCCTTGCTCCCAGCGTTGCGGCGAGGGCGCGCGGTTATGGCTGTTGCCACAGGCGAGCAGGCAATATTCGAAAGTGAGGCCGCGCTGAACCTCCGCCACCTTCAGCGCCTCGAACAGCTCCCGCTTGCTCGTTCCCGGGCCGTGCCTGCCGATCACCTCGAGCATGGACTCGGTCACCAGCTCCGAGGCCTTCTTCAGCTTGGCGAGCTCCGCCTTGGACTTCACCGCGCGCAGTCGCTCCAGCACGAACAGCGCATCCTTGATCTCGGTGTCGGGCAGGAGACCGGCGAGCGCGCGGCCGGCATCCATCGGCAGGAACGCCATCTCGACGCCGATCCGCTTGGCGGGCACGCCCGACTTCTTGATGATATCGACGGCACGCGTGATGGAATCGACCGAGCCCCTGCTCTTGTACTGAACCTCGCCCACCCATAGCGGTTCGATAGAGCGCTGATGCGCCTCCAGGGGATTGCCGACATAGCCTGCCTTCGCAGGCGCGCCCCTGGGATAGATCAGGACAGGCAAATAGCGGCTGACCCCCAGCGCATCCATGTAGTCAAAGAAGATCGCGCGCTCGGCATCGAGCAGGTACTGCACGTTGTGCTTGGAGGTGGTGACCAGCACGTCGATGCCGGCCTCATCCATCAGCGCGTCGAGTTTTGCCGTATCAAAGGGAATGGCGCGGGATGGGGTCGGACGGCTGGCGGCTTCCTGCATGATGGTCTCCATGGCGGCAATTCCGGGACAACTTCGTATTCGGGCATGCGTTTCGCCCGGCTTGTTAACCTGGCTAGAAGGCGCGGATATGACGAGTGCCGAAAGCATATGGCTGGTCAGGCAGTCTTGACGGGCCCAGCCTTTTTGCTCTTCTTTGCAGTGCAACCAAAGCGCAGGCCTCATGCCCCGAGCTTCCAGGCCCGCCACCGATCGCGATCCGGCGCTAGAGGCGGCCTATCTCGGCAAGACGGAAGCGGTTCATTGATGGCCAATGATTTCATCCTGCGTAACGCCGTCATCGCCGGGCGGGGCGAGGGCACCTTCGACATTGCGATCCGCGACGGGATGATCCGCGACATCGCTCGGCGGATCGCGTCCGACGCTTTGAGCGAGGATGCCGGCGGCCGCCTGGTCGTCCCAGGGTTCGTCGACAGCCACATCCATCTCGACAAATCCTGCATCCTCGATCGCTGCAGGATCGAGCAGGGCACCCTCCAGGAAGCCATCAGCCAGGTCGCAGCCGCCAAGCGCGACTTCACCGAAGACGATGTTTATGCGCGCGCCGCCCGCACTCTCGAGAAGGCCATCCTGCAGGGCACGACGGCCATGCGCACCCATGTTGAAGTGGATGCGCGGGTCGGGCTCACCAGCTTCAACGCCATCCGCAAGCTGGCGGCGGATTACGCCTGGGGCATCGATCTGAAGCTCTGCGTCTTTCCGCAGGAAGGCCTGATCAATGATCCCGGCACCGAGGAGATGCTGGTTAACGCCTGCGAGGCCGGCGCCGACCTGATTGGCGGCTGTCCCTATGCCGACAGCGATCGATCGGGTCATATCGATCGCATCTTCAAGCTCGCGCGGCGGTTCGATCTCGACATCGATTTCCATCTCGATTTCGACCTTGATCCTTCCTGGACCGACATGGCGGACGTCTGCCGCCAGGCCGACGCACATCGCTATGGCGGCCGCGTTGCCATCGGCCACGTCACCAAGCTCTCTGCCATGCCGCCTCGCGACTTTGAGGATTGGGGCAGGCGTCTCGCCGATGCCGGCATAGCCGTCACCGTGCTGCCGACCACGGACCTGTTCCTGACCGGGCGCGACCATGATCATAATGTCCCGCGTGGCGTGACCCACGTCCACCGCCTCGCCAGCCACGGCGTGACCTGTTCGCTCGCGACCAACAACGTGCTGAACCCCTTCACGCCATTCGGCGATTGTTCGCTGATCCGGATTGCCAATCTCTACGCCAACGTGGCCCAGCTCGGCGACGCGTCATCGCTCTGCTCGTGCCTGGACATGGTGACCAGCGGTCCGGCCAGGCTGATGAACGTCGAAGCGTACGGCATCAAGGCCGGTCACCCGGCCGACCTCGTCGTGCTCGACTGCCGGGAGGAGGCGGCCGCCGTGGCCGAAATCGTCCAACCCCTGTTTGCCCTCAAGCGCGGTCGCCGCAGCTTCACCCGCGCGCAGCCAACGCTGCACCGGCCTCACCAGCCCGCGGCGCCGCAATGCCAGTCGCGCACAAGCTCACCCTGCGAACGTTGAATTGCCACAGCGTGTGTGGCGGCGTCCCTGAACCTCGTTGTCGGCACTCGCGTGCGTACGGGGACCGAAATGGCGGTTTTGCCGGATCCCTCCCGCCTGAACCTGTAATTCGCATAAGGTATATTATGGAATTATTTTATATACAATTAGATCAGATAGTTAGGATAAAATCCTCACAGAACGGCTCAATTCCGTGGCCAGCCGGCCCGCATTCTTACGGCCATCGTTTCGGTCGCGGCTCAGCCGATATCCGCCTGTTGCCGCGTGTTCCAGACATGCAATAAGCGCAGCGGGATTTCACTGAGATCGCTGCTGACCTGACGGCCTTGGGCCCGTATAGGGATTGCATCCGAACAAGAAGAAGCATTTGGGAGTTACCAGAATGAGTTTGTCACGCCGCACCTTGCTCAGGGCCTCCGCTGCGACATTCGCTGCCGGCGGCATCGGCGCGCCTTATGTTGCGCGCGCGCAAGGCGCCGAGTTCACCTACAAATTTGCCAACAATCTTCCGGAGTCGCATCCGTTCGTGGCGCGTGCCCGCGAGATGGCGGCGGCGATCAAGGCCGAGACCAATGGCCGCTTCGACATGCAGGTGTTCCCGAACAGCCAGCTCGGTTCTGACACGGACATGCTGAGCCAGGTCCGCTCGGGCGGCGTCGAGTTCTTCACGTTGTCAGGCCTGATCCTGGCGACGTTGGTGCCGGCGGCCTCGATCAACGGTATCGGGTTCGCGTTCCCGGACTATCCCACGGTCTGGAAGACCATGGACGGCGACCTCGGCGCCTATGTGCGCGGCGAGATCAACAAGGCCGGCCTCGATGTCATGGAGAAGATCTGGGACAACGGCTTCCGGCAGACCACGTCGTCGACCAAGCCGATCACCGGTCCGGACGATTTCAAGGGCTTCAAGATCCGCGTGCCGGTCTCGCCGCTATGGACCTCGATGTTCAAGGCGTTCGACGCTTCCCCCGCCTCGATCAATTTCAGCGAAGTGTATTCGGCGCTGCAGACCAAAATCGTCGAAGGCCAGGAGAATCCGCTGGCGCTGATCTCGACGGCGAAGCTCTACGAGGTGCAGAAATATTGCTCGCTGACCAACCATATGTGGGACGGCTTCTGGTTCCTGATGAACCGCCGTGCCTGGCAGGCTCTCCCGCAGGACATCCGCACGATCGTTGCGAAGCACGTCAACGACGCGGCCGTGAAGGAGCGCGCCGACACCGAAAAGCTTAACGCCAGCGTCAAGGACGAGCTGGCGGGCAAGGGCCTGGTCTTCAACCAGCCCGATCCGGGGCCGTTCCGCGACAAGCTGAAGTCGGCAGGCTTCTATGCCGAGTGGAAAGGTAAATATGGCGAGCAGGCCTGGTCGCTGCTCGAGAAGGCGGTCGGCAAGCTGTCGTAACCCGTTTGGGGGCCATGATGGCTCACGCCGAAATCACCGAAGAAAGCCTTGGCGAGGCGGGGGCGCAATCCCCTCCTCGCCGCCATCAGCGGGTTCGCACGATCGAGAACGCGCTCGGGACCCTGGTTGAAATCCCGGCGGCGCTTCTGGTCGTCGCCGAGATCGTTATTCTGTTCGCCGGCGTCGTGTCGCGCTACGTGCTGCACTCGCCGCTGATCTGGTCGGACGAACTCGCCTCGATCCTGTTCCTGTGGCTTGCCATGCTCGGCGCGGTCGTGGCGTTCCGCCGCTCCGAGCACATGCGCATGACGGCGCTGGTGGCAAGCGCGGGGCCCGGGTTGCGGTCCTATCTGGAGGTGTTCGCGACCTGCGCGGCGCTCGCCTTCCTGATCCTCATCATCCACCCCGCCTACGAATACGCTTACGAGGAAAGCTTCATCACCACGCCGGCGCTGCAGATTTCCAACACCTGGCGTGCCGCCGCGCTGCCGGTCGGAACCTGCCTGATGGCCTTGTTCGCGCTGTTCCGGCTGGTCCGCTATGGCGATCTGCGGCTGGTCGCGATGGCGGCGCTGTCGGTGGCCGTGGTGATCGGTCTGTTCTGGCTGGCGCAGCCCTTGCTGCGGCCGCTCGGCAATCTCAATTTGGTGATCTTCTTCGTCGGGGTGGCCGGCTTCTGTGTGTTCTCGGGCGTGCCCATTGCCTTCGGGTTCGGCCTTGCGATCTTCGGCTATCTTGCCTTGACCACGCGCACGCCGCTGATGGTCCTGATCGGACGCATGGACGAGGGCATGAGCCATCTGATCCTGCTGTCGGTGCCGTTGTTCGTCTTCCTTGGCCTCCTGATCGAAATGACCGGGATGGCGCGGGCCATGGTGGCGTTCCTGGCGAGCCTGCTCGGCCATGTTCGCGGCGGCCTGCATTATGTGCTGGTCGGCGCCATGTATCTGGTGTCCGGCATCTCCGGTTCGAAAGCCGCCGACATGGCGGCAGTCGCGCCCGTGCTGTTTCCCGAGATGAAGCAGCGCGGCGCCAAGCCCGGTGATCTCGTGGCCCTGCTCGCCGCAACCGGCGCGCAGACCGAGACCATTCCTCCGAGCTTGGTGCTGATCACGATCGGCTCGGTCACGGGCGTGTCGATCGCGGCGCTGTTCACCGGCGGACTGCTCCCCGGCATCGTGCTGGCGATCACGCTGTCGTCGCTGGTCTGGTGGCGTTACCGCAACGAGGATCTGAGCCATGTAAAGCGCGCCAGGGCGAACGAGGTCGGCCGCGCATTCGTGGTCGCCCTGCCCGCGCTCGCCCTTCCCTTCGTGATCCGCTACGCCGTGGTCGAGGGTATCGCGACCGCGACCGAGGTCTCCACCATCGGCATCGTCTATGGCTTCATCATCGGCCTTCTGATCTACCGCCAGTTCGACTGGCGCAGGCTGATGCCGATGCTGATCGAAACCGCGTGCCTGTCGGGAGCGATCCTCTTGATCATCGGCACCGCCACCGGCATGGCCTGGGGCCTGACACAATCCGGCTTCTCGCGGGCGCTCGCGACCGCCATGACCGGCCTGCCCGGCGGCGCCGCGACCTTCATCGCGGTGTCGATCCTGGCCTTCGTTATCCTCGGCAGCGTGCTGGAAGGCATTCCGGCCATCGTGCTGTTTGGGCCGTTGCTGTTTCCGATCGCGCGCGCCGTCGGCGTGCACGAGGTGCACTATGCCATGATCATCATCCTGGCGATGGGTGTCGGCCTGTTCGCGCCGCCCTTTGGCGTTGGCTATTATGCCGCCTGCGCGATCGGTCGCGTTGACCCGGCCGAAGGCATCAGGCCGATCTGGGGCTATATGCTGGCGCTCTTGGTCGGGCTCGTCATTGTCGCTATATTTCCATGGATCTCTATAGGCTTCCTGTAATGTCTTGAGATGGGAGGTGACCGATGAACCAATATGATGTTGGTCTCGCCAAAAATCCCGCCAATTACGTGCCGCTGACGCCGCTCAGCTTCCTCGAACGCAGCGCCGCCGTTTATCCCGATCACCTCTGCGCGGTCTACGAAGGCCGCAGTTTCACCTGGTCGCAGACGTATGAGCGCTGCCGGCGCTTCGCATCCTATCTCGCGAGCAAGGGCATCGGCGGCGGCGACACGGTGGCGGCGATGCTGCCCAACGTGCCCGCGATGAACGAGCTGCATTTCGCCGCGCCGATGGCGGGCGCCGTGCTGAATGCGCTCAACATTCGCCTCGACGCGGCCTCGATCGCCTTCCAGCTCGACCATGGCGGCGCGAAGATCATCCTGGTCGATCCCGAGTTCGCCGGCGTCATTTCGGAAGCGCTCAAACTGATGAGCGGACCAAAGCCGTTCGTGATCGACGTCGACGATGCGTCCTTTGCCGGCGGCGAGCGCATCGGCGCGATCGAATATGAAACGGCCGTCGCGCAGGGTGACGCCGCCTTCGCCGCGAAGCGTCCGGACGACGAATGGGACGCGATTGCGCTGAGTTACACCTCGGGTACGACGGGCAATCCCAAGGGCGTGGTGACGCATCACCGCGGCGCCTATCTGAACGCCGTCAGCAATATCCTCGCGGGCGATTTGGGTCAGCATCCGGTCTATCTCTGGACCCTGCCGATGTTTCACTGCAACGGCTGGTGCTTCCCCTGGACCATTGCGGCCTCCGCCGGCGTCAATGTCTGCCTGCGCAAGGTCGAGCCCACCAGGATCTTCGAGCTGATCAGTAAGCACGGCGTCACCCACATGTGCGGCGCGCCGATCGTCTACAACACGCTGATCAATGCCCCTGACGCGCCCAAAGGCAAATCGGCAAGGCCCGTGGTCGGCCTGATCGCGGGCGCGGCGCCGCCGGTCGCCGTGCTGGAAGGCGCGGAAAGCATCGGCATCAGGCTGACGCATGTCTATGGCCTGACCGAAGTCTACGGCCCCGCCTCCGTCTGCGCCGAGCAGCCTGGCTGGGATGACTTGCCGGCGGCCGAGCGCGCCCAGTTCAAGCGCCGGCAGGGCGTGCCCTACCCGCTCGAGGAAGCCGTCACCGTGCTCGACCCCCAGACGATGAAGGAAGTGCCGCGCGACGGCGAGACCATCGGCGAGGTGATGTTCCGCGGCAATATCGTGATGAAGGGCTATCTGAAGAACGAGAAGGCCACGCAGGAAGCCTTTGCCGGCGGCTGGTTCCACACCGGCGATCTCGGTGTGCTCGACGAGCACGGCTACGTCATCATCAAGGACCGCTCCAAGGACATCATCATCTCAGGCGGTGAGAACATCTCCTCCGTCGAGGTCGAGGATGTGCTGTACCGGCATCCAGCCGTGCTGTTCGCCGCCGTCGTCGCCAAGCCCGATCCCAAATGGGGCGAAGTGCCCTGCGCCTTTGTCGAGTTGAAGGAAGGAGCCAAGGCGACCGAGGCCGAGATCATCGCCTACTGCAAAAGCCACATGTCGGGCTTCAAGACTCCGAAGGCGGTAGTGTTCGGGGCGATCCCGAAGACCTCGACCGGCAAGATCCAGAAATTCCTGCTGCGCCACGAGGTGCAGTCGGCCAAGGCGATCTCGGCCTGACTCGCTAAAGCGCGATGGGATTAGGATGAATCATCATCGCGCTTTAGCTTATTGTTTGGAGCATGATCTCCGCGCAAACGCTTGCGTTTGTCGCGAGGGAAAACCGCTTCACACTTTTCCGGATCATGCTCTATCGGTCATGAGCTTGACGTTTGCGCGACCGGGACCGGCGATGCTCCTTCGCGGCAGGTGATGATCGCATAGGCCAGCGCGAGCACCGACAGGGCTGCCGCCGTTCCGAGCAACGCGGTGACGCCGACGTCCACCGCCAGACTTCCGATTGTGGACCCGATCGCGAAACCAAAGTAGATGGCGGAAGCATTGAGCGCGATGACGAGCGGCGCTTCGGTCGGTGCGACGGCGATCAGCCTCGCCTGCTGGGCCGGGCCTTGAGCCCAACTGCTCGCGCCCCAGGTAAACATCAGAAGCGCGACGATGACCGGCCATTCCGGCCCGGCCACGCGGCTCAGCCAGGTGAGGCTCGCAAGAGTGGCCAGCATCACCAGGTAAGCGCACCACAGAACCGCTTTCGCATTCCAGCGATCGGTCGCCGCCCCCGATGCGAAATTCCCGACAACGGCACCTATTCCATAGCAGGCCAGCATCAATGGAACGGCGTTGTCCGGAATCGATACCGCGCGAAGGACTTGCACGGTGAAGGCCTGCGGGGCGTAGCAGGCGGCCATCCCCAGGACCGTCAGCGGCAAGATCGTCATGACGCCCGGGCGACGGAGCACCGAAAGCCGCCGCGTCAGGCTGACCGGCGGGTTGCCGGCCATCGCCGGCATGCTGATCATGATCCCGATCGCGGCGGCGACGGCGACGACCGCGACGAATAGCAGTGACATGCGCCAGCTCATGGAGGTGCTGGCGATACGGCCGAGCGGAACGCCGAGCGCTGTCGCCGACGTCAATCCTCCGATGACAACTGCGAGCGCGCGCGCCTTCAGCTCCGGTCTCACCAGCGCCGCCGCGACCGCGCCGGCGCTCGGCGTGTAGGTTGCCGCCGCGGCGGCTGCGACGATACGTGTCGCAATCAGAATCCACAGAGCCGGAGCGAGCGCGGAACCGACGTTCGCGATGGCAAGGATCAGCGTTGCGGTGATGAGGAGCTGCCGGCGCGGCACGGCCGACGTCAGCGCTGCAATGATGGGGGAAAAAATCGCATAGGCCAGGGTAAAGGAAATGACCGAGAGGCCGGCCGTGGCGATGCTGACCTGCATGCTCTCCGCCATCGCAGGCAGGAAGGCGGACACGATGAACGCGTCCGTGCCGACTGCGAACGTGCCCAGGGCGAGCACGAAGGTCGAGCTCAATCCGGTCCCGCCCGGGGCGATTGTCACGCTTTCACGATGCGCTGGGCGCGCGGTGTCCCCGGTCATGTCAGCCTGTCGTTTTCGTTGGTCTGCAAAGCGTGTCGCAGCTTGTATAGTGGAGCGCACGGCACGCGCGAATGATCCGCACGCCTTGACAATTGATCAGGGCACCTGGGAGCTGGTTTGCGCCATCAAGCGGGATCGGCTCGGGTCGTTGCCGCTTGTGTCTCCGCTGGTATATTGGCGCGCATGCGACCTGATGATGCAGACGCCTGGTGCCCTGATCAGGAGTCCGGAAAGGTTCCTTGGACAAATGGATGCGCTCTCGGACGCGTTGCGGGTCGTTCGCTTGAAGGGCGGCGTGTTCCTCAATGCGCAATTCACCGCACCCTGGTGCCTGTCCTCGCGGATCGGCCCTCCCGATGCCGGCGCGCTGTTCAAGCAATCAGAGCACGTGGTGCTTTATCACTACGTGGCTGAGGGGCGATTGCTTGCGCAAACGCAGACTGAGAACCCCATCGAGATTGAGGCCGGCGAAGTCATCATCTTCCCCCGGAACAATGATCATCTGCTCGGAAGCGATCTTACCGTGTCTCCCGTGCCGACGAGACAGATCGTACGTCCCGCTCCCGACGGGCGCGGCTGGCTGATCGAACATGGCGGCGGCGGCGAGTTGACACGTATCGTATGCGGTTTTCTCGGCTGTGATCGGCTCGACGGCAATCCTCTCCTCAATTCGCTTCCGCCTGTCCTGCGCTTCGACGCGAGAACCGGCGCCGCGGGGGCGTGGATCAGAAGCTCGCTCGAATTCGCAAGTGGCGAGCTGGCGGCCCGCCGTGCGGGGACCGACATCGTGCTCGCAAAATTGTCGGAGCTGCTGTTCATCGAGGCATTGCGGCGTTACGTCGATGCTCTTCCCGATGAGCAGACCGGCTGGCTCGCGGGCCTCAAGGATCCATATGTCTCACGCGCGCTGTCGCTGCTTCACGGCCAGGTCTCCCGGCAATGGACGGTTGACGAGCTCGGAAGCGAAACCGGTCTCTCCCGCTCGGCGCTTGCCGACCGGTTTACGCGCCTGATAGGCGAGCCTCCGATGCGCTACCTCGGTCGTTGGCGCATTCAGGTGGCGGCCCACCAATTGAGAGACACCGAGGCGGCGCTGGCGCAGATTGCCGACGATGTCGGTTACGGTTCGGAAGCGGCCTTCAGCCGCGCTTTCAAGCTCGCAACCGGCCGGCCTCCTGCGGCGTGGCGAAAAGACAATCGAAGCGGCGGCGTGACTAGCCCGCCTGGTCCAGCGTCAACCGCATCCCGTCATAGGCCGGAATGACGCCTTCCGGCAGACTCTGGCGCAGCACCTCGTAGTCGAGGTCGGAATGCATGTTGGTGATGACCGCCCGCTTCGGTTTGAATCGGTCGATCCAGCTCAGGGCATCGTTGACGCTGAAATGACTGGGGTGGCTGTTGTAGCGGAGCCCATCGACAATCCACAGCTCGAGATTTTCCAGCGACGGCCAGCTCTCGCGTGGAATGTCACTGAGATCGGGCGTGTAGGCGGCGTTGCCGATGCGGTAGCCCAGCGCCGGGACCTTGCCGTGCTGAAGCAGGAAGGCAGACAGGGTCACCGTGCCCCCCTTCCCCTCGACGCTGCGGCGCTCGCCCGCTTCGACCGGACGATGGTCGAGGATCGGCGGATAGTCGCTGCCTGGCGGCGCGACGAAGCAATAGGAGAAGCGCAACAGCACATGATCGGCCGTGGCCTTGTTCAGATAGACGGGGATGCGCCGGCGCTGGTGCATGACAACAGGGCGGAGGTCGTCGATCCCGTGGGTCTGGTCGGCATGCTCATGCGTGAGGAACACCGCGTCGATGTGGTCGACATCCGCCTGGATCAACTGTTCGCGCAGATCCGGCGACGTGTCGATCACGATACGCGTGGTGCCGTGGGGGGAAGTCTGTTCCGCCAGCAGGGAGCAGCGCAGGCGTCGGTTTTTGGGGTTTCGGGGATCGCAGGCGCCCCAGCCGAGCGCCGGACGCGGGACTCCGGCTGACGAGCCGCAGCCCAGGATCGTAAGCGTTACTGTCATGCGACAGTCGGTACCAGCGTCAGTCCGCCCTGTCTATGGAGGTCACCGAGGGGAGCGGAACGACAAATTTGCCACCATCGGCGAAATAGCGTGCGTGCCTGGCGCGGATCGGGTCGACATAGCGCCAGGCGAAAACGATCACCACGCCCGG
The DNA here is from genome assembly GCA_963696255.1 of uncultured Alphaproteobacteria bacterium. Taxonomy (GTDB): domain Bacteria; phylum Pseudomonadota; class Alphaproteobacteria; order Rhizobiales; family Xanthobacteraceae; genus Bradyrhizobium. Next base: position 879,611 of record CAVOJN010000006.1, on the reverse strand, counting down.
CTTGCGCTCATAGAGCGTCGCAGGCGGCAGGATCGGGATGTCGTAGCCCGGACCGGCCATGACGTTTCCTTTTTTGGAGTCGTCATCGACCAGGAAATCGATTCTGTTCTCCAGGCCAAATTGCGGGAGCAGCGTCGTGGTCCCAACCGAGACGCCGTAACCCGCCACCTGCTGCCCGCGCGCGTGGCAGGCGTCGGCAATGGCGACAAGCTCATCGCGAATGGCGGCGATCCTGCGCACATAGGATGCGTAATAGGACGGCTGGTCGACGCCGAGCCGTTCCTCTTCCGCGATGAACCGCGCCACCTCGCTCGAAGGTTTCGAGGCGCCCGCATGCTGGACCGTCACGCGGATCGATCCGCCCTTGGTCCAGATGTGCTGGACATCGACCACTTCCATGCCGAACCGGGTGAAAAACCGTATCAGCGGCTTGATGTTAAAATAGGACAGATGCTCGTGGTAGACGGTGTCGAGCAGGTTCTTCTCGGTGACGTCGAGTCCGTATTGCGTCTCGAAAACGAACAGGCCGTCGGGCGCAAGCAGATTGCGGACGCCGGTGACCAGCGGGTCGAGATCATCGACATTGGCGATCATGTTGTTGGCGATCACGACGCGGGCAGCTCCCCTGGTTTGGCGGATGCGGTCGCCGACCTTGTCCGTGAAGAAATCGGCTATGGTCTCGATCCCCTTCTCCGTCGCGCGCCTTGCAATATCAACCGCGGGATCGACGCCAAGCACCTGCATGCCCCGCTCCCTGAAGAAGCCGAGCAACGAGCCGTCATTGCTGCCGAGCTCGACGATCAGCGAACCCGGCGCGATGGCATGACGGCCGACGACGTCATTGGCATAGGTCGCATAATGGTCGCGCAGCCCGAGCGAGAGCGACGTTGTGTAGACATAATGGCGGTACTGGATCTCCGGATTGCCGACGTGGAGAATCTGAAGGTGGGCGCACTCCCGGCAGAGATAGAGCTCGAGGGGAACCGCGCTCCGGAAGACGGGGTCGTCCACGCCGGCGTCCGGAACCTGGAAGTTCGGCGTGCCGATCGGCATGCCGGCCATCGGCACCACAAGGTCCTGCCGGTCCGAATGGCAGAGCCGGCAGGTGCGGCGCAGGTGAAACAGGTTTTTCATCATCTCTGGTGGGATCGCCATTTGTGGTCGCGATGGCATCGTGTGTTGCCGCCTCACGACGCTGGATATTCGGCGCGGCCGATGATGAGATCGATCACGGCCATCATCCAGAACTGATGCGCGGTTTCCACGATGTTGTAGCTCCAGCTGTTGACCCAGAAATTGACGTCGCCGAGCGAACGCAGCGGATTGTCCGCGCTCATCGCCGACAGCGTGACGACATCAAGCTTCATCTCACGCGCCATCGCCACCGCGTTGAGGATGTTTTTCGATCGGCCGGAGGAACTGATTGCCACCATGCAGTCGCCTTCACGCGCGTTCAGCCTGACCGCATGGGCCAGCCAGCTTTCGAAACCATAATCGTTGGCCAGGCAGGACATCATGCTTGCATCGCTGAAGCATGTCGCGGGAACCGACGCGTTCTTCGACAGATCAATCGCCAGATGCGAGGCAATGCCGGCCGATCCGCCATTGCCGATGAAGATGATGCGGCCTCCCCTTTCGCGAGAGCGCAACCAGACCTCGCGGGTGGCGCTGATCTGCGTGCAGACTTCGTCAGTCACCGTAATTACACGGTGCAGGCGCGCCACATAGTCGTCGAGGAAAGCCTTGTGATTGGAATCCACGGTCATGAACGGCAGCTCTGCGGCGGCAGGAGGACAATGAGAGAAAGAGAGGCAATGCAACGGTTTAAAAGGAATCGTTTCTGATTCGGGTCGGCGCGGCCAAGGCATGCATTGCGGTTTCGTGCGGTTTTCCCCGAACAGATTGGCAAAGCTTGCCAAATCAGGTCGTCCGATCCAGCTTGGCAGCGATATCACGAAGTCTGATTCGGCGGTCGCTTGCGAAGGATATCAACATGAAATGCGTCGTCACGGGCGGCGCCGGCTTCATCGGAAGCCACCTGGTCGATCGCCTGCTCGGCGACGGCCATGACGTCGTCATCATCGACAATTTCATCATTGGCCGCCCGGAAAACCTCTCCGCGCATGCGAGCTCGGCGCGGCTGAAGATCGTGAAGGCCGACGTCACCGACCTGACGGAGATCCGGCCGCATTTCGATGGCATCGACTGGGTCTTTCATCTAGCGGCATTGGCCGACATCGTTCCCTCGATCGAGGCGCCGATCCCCTACCACCGCGCCAATGTCGACGGCACGGTGAACGTCCTGGAGGCGGCCCGTCACGCCGGCGTCAAGCGGTTCGTCTATGCGGCATCGTCCTCCTGCTACGGCATTCCCGACGTCTATCCGACGCCGGAAACCGCCGAGACGCGGCCGATGTACCCCTACGCGCTGACGAAATATCTGGGCGAGCAGTGCGTGCTGCATTGGTGCAAGGTCTACAAATTGCCGGCGGTGTCGCTGCGGCTCTTCAACGTCTTTGGACCGCGTCACCGCACGACAGGCACCTATGGCGCGGTCTTCGGTGTATTCCTGGCGCAGAAGCTTGCCGGCAAGCCGTTCACCGTGGTCGGTGACGGGACGCAGACCCGCGATTTCACCTTTGTCACCGACGTGGCTGACGCCTTCGTCACGGCGGCACGCTCGAATATCTCCGGCGAGATATTCAATGTCGGATCCGACAACACCTACAGCGTCAACAGGCTGATCGAACTCCTGGGCGGCGACAAGATCAATATTCCGAAACGGCCGGGTGAGCCCGATTGCACCTTCGCCGACATCTCGAAGATCAGGCGCCTGCTGCAATGGGCTCCCAAGGTCCGCTTCGAGGATGGCGTGGCAACCATGCTGACGTCGATCGACCAATGGAAGGACGCTCCGTTGTGGACGGTCGACAGGATTGCCAGCGCCACGAAAGACTGGTTCAGATATTTGGCGGACGGGGAGAAGGCGGTAGGTGATTCGCTGCAATCAGCGGCCAATTGATGTGTTCATTCGATGACAGCGTGGGTGGTACTGCCGACCGCCGCTGCCGGACCATGCGTTTGGAAGTGACTTATGATTCGGGCACGTCACATGCATAACCTCGCAGCCGGCGATGCGACCTCGCCTGGCCTGGTCGAGACGCGTGAGAAGGTCAGGACGATCGAGGCCCTGGGCGATATCGCGCGTTCGGCGCAGGCGCGAGGACTGAAAGTTGCACTCTGTCACGGCGTCTTCGACGTCGTGCATCTCGGTCACATCAGGCACATCCAGGCGGCCCGCCGGGAGGGCGACGTGGTCATCGTGACCGTCACCGCCGACCGCCATGTCAACAAGGGACCGGACCGTCCCGTCTTCGCCGAGAACATGCGGGCGGAGATGCTGGCAACCCTCTCCACCGTGGATTGGGTCGGCATCAGCGAGAGCCCGAGCGCGGAAGCGGTGATCGAGATCATCAGGCCCGACATCTATGTGAAGGGCTCGGACTACGAAAACGCCGAAGAAGACGTGAGCGGCAAGATCAACGCCGAGCGCGAGGCCGTGGAGCGCCATGGCGGGCGGGTCACCTTCACCAAGGAAGTGACCTTCAGCTCATCCTCGCTGGTGAACCAGTATTTCGACATCTACGACCCCCCGCTCCGCGATTATCTGAAGAAGATCCGCGATGGCGGCGGCGCGGCGCGGCTGTTGGGCTTGATCGACAAGATCCAGGACATGCACGTCGTGCTGGTCGGCGACACCATCATCGACGAATATCAGTATGTGTCGGCGCTCGGGAAATCCTCGAAGGAAAACATCGTCGCCACCCTGTTCAAGCATCGCGAACAGTTCGCCGGCGGCGTCATCGCCGCGGCCAACCACGTGGCGAGCTTCTGCAAGTCGGTCGAGATCGTCACCACGCTTGGCGGCGACGATTATCCGCTGGAGTTCATCCAGTCCCACATCCGCCCCAATGTGAGGCTGACCCCGCTTCGGATCGAGGGCCGCCCCACCACCCGCAAGCTTCGCTATGTCGAGCTCGGATACCTGCACAAGCTTTTCGAAGTCTATACGATGGAGGACACGCCGCTCGATCCGGACGATCGTGCCGAGGTCGACAGGATGACGTCCCAGCGCATCAAGCAGGCCGATCTGGTGATCGTGACCGATTTCGGTCATGGCATGATCGCGTCGAGCACGATCGACGCCCTCATCGCCAATTCGAAATTCCTTGCCGTCAACGCGCAGACCAACAGCGGTAATCACGGCTACAATCTGATCACGCGATACCGCCGCGCCGACTATGTCTGCGTCGACGCCCCGGAGGCGCGTCTGGCGGCATCGGACAAATTCGGCGACATCGAGTCCGTCATCGTGAACGGTCTGCACAGCAAGATCGATTGCGACAAGATGATCGTCACGCATGGCTCGTTCGGCTGTTACCCCTTCTCCGCAGAGAACGGCGTGATCCGCGTTCCCGCGTTCACGAAAAGCGTCGTCGATACCGTTGGCGCCGGCGACGCGTTTCTGACGATTACGGCGCCCCTTGTCGCCGCGGGAGGCGAGATCGACGACGTCGCCTTCATCGGCAACGCGGCCGGCGCCATCAAGGTCGGGATCGTCGGGCACCGCAGTTCGGTCGAGAAGGTGTCGCTGATCAAGTTTATCACCGCGTTGCTGAAATAGTTGCAGGCGAAAATCGACGTGAACGACCGCAAATGGAACGTGATGGTGACGGGCGGTGCCGGCTATGTCGGCAGCGTGCTGGTGCCCCAGTTGCTGGCGTCCGGTCACAAGGTCACGGTGCTGGATCTCTTCATGTATGGGGAGTCCGTGTTCGACGCCGAACGCGGCAATCCGAACCTGCGTCTGGTCAAGGGCGATATCAGGGACGAGGCCGCGGTCAACGAGGCCCTGCGCGGCAACGACGCCGTGATCCACCTCGCCTGCATTTCCAATGATCCGTCCTTCGAGCTCGATCCGGCGCTCGGCAAATCGATCAATTATGACTGCTTCCGTCCGATGGTTCGCGCGGCCAAGAAGGCCGGCATCAGCCGCTTCATCTATGCGTCGTCCTCGAGCGTCTACGGCATCAAGAACGAGGCGGAGGTCACCGAAGAGCTCTCCTGCGAGCCGTTGACCGACTACTCGAAATTCAAGGCGATGTGCGAGGTTGATCTCGCCGACGAGGCGGCGTCCGGATTCGTCACCTGCACGGTTCGCCCTGCGACCGTTTGCGGCTACGCACCACGGCAGCGGCTCGATGTGGTCGTCAACATCCTGACCAACCTTGCCGTCAATACCGGACGCATCCGCGTGTTCGGCGGAACCCAGAAGCGCCCGAACCTGCACATTGCAGACATGGCTGCCGCCTATCTGTTCCTGCTGCAACAGGACGACGCGAAGATCGACGGCAAGATCTACAATATCGGCTATGAAAACCATTCTCTGATGAAGATCGCCGACATCGTCAAATCGGTGGTGGGCAACGACGTCAACGTTGCCGTCGAGCCGACGGACGATCTGCGGTCCTACCACGTCTCCTCGGAAAAAATCCGCCGCGAACTCGGCTTTGCGCCGACGCACACGATCGAGCAGGCCGTGTCCGGGCTACTCGCTGCCTTCAAGTCCGGGCGGCTGCCGAACTCGCTCAACGATCCCCGCTATTTCAACATCAAGATGATGCAGAACATCAGCCTGAAGTGAGGCGACGTGCGCATCGGGATTGATTTCGACAACACCATCATCTGCTACGACAAGGTGTTTGCGGCGGCTGCGCATACACGTGGCCTGCTGCCGCAGGGTTGGACCGGATCGAAGACGGAAATCCGGGACCATCTCCAGTCAAGGCCCGGCGGCGAACTTGCGTGGCAGGGATTGCAGGGGTGGGTCTACGGCAGGGGAATTGCCGATGCCGAGATCTTTCCTGGTGTGCGGGATTTTCTCGCGAATTGCCAGCAGGCGCGCTCGGATGTCTATGTCGTCAGTCACAAGACCCGGTTCGGCCATCAGGATCCTGATCGCGTCGATCTGCGGGAGGCGGCGCGGGACTGGTTGCGTTCCGCGGGGCTCGTTGGGACCGAAAGCTCCCCGCTCAGCATTAACGCCGTCTATTTCGAGGATACGCAGGCCGCGAAGGTCGACCGGCTGGCGAGCCTGGACCTCGACGTCTTCATCGATGACCTCATCGACGTGTTCGAGCAGCCGCATTTTCCGCGGCACGTCCGTTCGATCCTGTTCGACAGTTCCGGAAAGACACGGGCCGGTCCCTGCAAGGCGGTCGCGGATTGGGAGGGTATCCGCCGTGAGGTGTTTGCGCGATGAGCGACCTCGACATCAGCGCGCAGGACGCCATGGCGATGGGCAGCCGGCTCTCCGGACAAAGGATGCTGGCGGCTCGCCCTGCCCGCCCGGGCGGCAACAATCGCGTGTTCTGTCTGGATGGCGCTGATGGCACGCGCTTCGCCCTGAAATATTATCCCTCGCAGGGCATCGACGGGCGTGACCGCCTGGCGCAGGAATACGAGGCGCTCACATTCCTGGCGCGCCATGGCATCAGCGCGACGCCGCGACCGATCGCGCGTGATACGAGCGCAAACTGCGCCCTGTATGAATGGCTGGATGGCGAGGCCATCGTCGAGGGCGGACATCGGGACGAGGTCGATCAGCTGGCGGGCTTTGTGATCGGCCTGCAGAAGCTGCGCGAGGCCGAGGGCGCGGCGGACCTGCGCGATGCATCCGCCAGCATCTTCTCTCCATCGGAAGCGGTAACGCAGTATCGGCAGCGGCTGGACCGGTTGCGGCAGGTGGAAGGTGAATATCCGGACTTGCGCAGCTTCATCGAACACAGTCTGATTCCGTCTGGCGCCGCAGCGATTCGGCGTTTTGAACAGCGTTATGCGAGCCTCGGGTGGGATCCGGGAGCTCTTCTTGCGTCGGCGCGTCGTGCCCTCAGTCCATCGGACTTCGGATTGCATAACGCGCTGCGTGGCAGGGACGGCCAGTTGCGTTTCATTGATTTCGAATATTTCGGCTGGGACGATCCGGTCAAGCTTGTGTCCGACACTGCGATCCATCCCGGCAGCAACTTCGCCGAGGGCAGCCGGCGACGGCTGGTCGAGCGGCTTTCGCGTGAGTTCGAAGCCGATGATCCCGCTTTCGCGGTGCGTCGTGACGCTCTGTATCCTGTGTTCGGGATGATCTGGTGCCTGATCATCCTGAACGACTATCTGCCGGACAGCCGGTCCAGGCGCGTCTTCGCCATCAGGCGTGACGAGCTGGAGGCCCGTCTTGCCGGCCAGCTCGACAAGGCTCGCCGGCTCCACCAAACCCTATGTGAACGTGATCCAGATCTCGCCCCACGCTGAAGCCGCCCTCACCTGCAAGCTCGACGAACGCAGCCTGCATCTGCGGCGGCTGGTGCTCGGCGCCGTGCGTTCTGCGGGCCGCGGACATGTCGGACCGGCTTTGTCGCTGATCGAGATCATTCGCGTTCTCTATGACGATGTGCTGCGGATCGATCCCGAAGAATCCACGTGACCCCGCGCGCGACCGCGCGATCCTGAGCAAGGGCCATGGCTGCCTCGCGCTCTACGCGCTGCTGGCCGATCGCGGTTTCTTTCCCGTGTCGGAACTCGACGGCTTCTGCGGCACGGACAGCATCCTGGGCGGACATCCTGAATACGGCATGGTGCCGGGAGTCGAGGCCTCGACCGGCGCGCTCGGGCACGGGCTGTCGATCGGCGTCGGCCTGGCGCTTGCCGCACGCATGCGCGACCGCCTCTATCGCACCTTCGTCCTGCTCGGTGACGGCGAGATCAACGAGGGATCGGTGTGGGAGGCCGCCATGGGCGCGGCCAAGCACGGTCTCGACAACCTCGTTGCAGTCATCGACTACAACAAGCTGCAGAGCTACGGCCCCACGGATTATGTGCTGCCGCTTGAGCCGCTGGCGGACAAGTGGCGCAGTTTCGGCTTTGCCGTCGAGGAGCTGAACGGCCACGACGTCGCGGCATTGCGCCGCGCACTCAGGCAAGTGCCGCTCGTCGCAGGCAAGCCCACCGCGATCATCTGCCATACCGTGAAGGGCAAAGGCCTGCCGGCGGCCGAATCCAATGCGGACTGGCACCACAAGAACAAGCTCACCGACAAAGAGCTCGACGCCATTCGCGTCGCCGTCGGCGATTTCTGATCGGGCCCGCCATGCGCAACACCGCGATGAATATGGTTCACAAGCTCGCGACGCGCGACGAGCGGGTGCTCTACATCGGATCCGATCCCGGCGCCGGCACGCTACGCGCCATGAGCAAGGAATTTCCGCGGCGTCACCTGATCGAAGGTATTTCGGAAGCGCACATCATCGGCATGTCGGCCGGGCTCGCGATGGAGGGCTTCGTGCCCTACGTCAACACCATCGCCACGTTCCTCACACGGCGATGCTATGAGCAGGTGGCGGTCGATCTCTGCCTGCACAATCTGCCCGTGCGCCTGATCGCCAATGGCGGCGGCCTTGTCTACGCTCCGCTCGGCCCGACCCACCAGGCCATCGAAGACATCGCGATCATGCGGGCGCTGCCCAACATGACCGTGGTGTGCCCCGCCGATGCCGATGAGGCGGCGCGGATGATGGAGCAGACGCTGGACTGGCCGGGTCCGATCTATATCCGCCTCGCCAAGGGCGGCGACGCCATCGTGTCCAGGGCCGAACACGGCTTTCAAATCGGACGCGCCATCCTGATGCGGCCGGCGGGCGATGTCCTGATGGTCACCACGGGCATCATGCTTCAGCGCGCCCTCGCCGCGGCCGATCTGCTGGCCGCGCAAGGCATTCGCGCCGGCATCCTGCACATGCATACGGTCAAGCCGCTGGATACGGACGCGCTGCTACAGTCCATTCGCGGGATCAGCCTGCTGGTGACGCTGGAGGAGCATGTTCCCTCCGGCGGCCTCGGCAGCGCGGTCGCCGAAACATTGATCGACAGGCTCGGCTGCGGGCTGCCCGCAATGCTGCGCCTGTCGCTGCCCGACCGCTTCATGCACAATTACGGCTCACAGGACAGTCTTCTGAAAAAGCACAGGCTTGCGCCTGATGCCATCGCACAAGCTGTCGTGCGCGCCGTCGGCGTGCCTGTAGCACCTTCCCCGGAGCTTCACGCAACGTGAATAAGATGTTCGACGTCCGATATTCCTATCTGCTTGAGCAGTTCGCCGAGGCCTCACCGATCCTCGCCGAGATCGGCCGGCTGGTTGCGACCGGCGATTTCACCCTGGGCAAGCCGGTTGCCGAGTTCGAGCGGCGCTTTGCCGACCTGATCGGCACCCGTCACGCCATCGGCGTAGGCTCGGGCACCGACGCACTGAAGCTGCCGCTCAAGGCGCTCGGCATCGGCCATGGCGACGAGGTGATTACTGCGGCCAACACCTTCATCGCCACGGTAGGTGCGATTGCGGAAACCGGCGCGAAGCCGGTGCTGGTCGATTGCGACGACTCCTTCTGCATGAATGTGGACCACGTTGAAGCGGTGATCACCGCCAACACCAAGGCGATCATGCCGGTGCAATTGACCGGCGAAGTCGTCGACATGATCAGCCTGATGGAGATTGCCAGGCGACACGACATCCCGGTGGTCGAGGATGCCTGCCAGGGCATTCTGTCGGAATTTTCCGGCCAGCGCTCCGGCACCCATGGCATCGCCGCCGGCTTCTCGCTGCATCCCTTGAAGAACCTCAATGTCTGGGGCGATGCGGGCGTGGTCGTCACCAACGACGATGCCATGAACGAGAGGCTGCGGCTGATCCGCAATCACGGCATGAAAAACCGCGACGAGATCGCGGTGCTCGGCTGCAATTCGCGGCTTGATTCCGTGCAGGCCGTGGTCGGCAACTGGCTGATCGGCCAGACCCGCGACATCACCGGGAGGCGGATCGCCAATGCGGCCTATTACGACGCCGGTCTGTCCGGCGTATCAGGCATACGCGTGCCGCCGCGTCGGAAGAATGTGAAGCACGTATATCATCTCTACATGGTGTTCGCCGAGCGGCGCGACGAACTCTACAAGTATTGTCTCGACCGTGGCGTCGAGGCCAAGATCCACTATCCGATCCCGCTTTATCAGCAGGAAGGCCTGAAACATCTGGGCTATTCGCCCGGGCGCTTCCCGGTGACCGACCGCCATGCGCGGGAGGTGATCAGCTTCCCGGTCGATCAGCACCTCACGCGCGCACAGCAGGACCTGGTGCTCGAGACCGTCAGGACATTCTATCATGGACGCTGACGCGGCGCTCAGGAGGATCGGTTACGTCAATCTTCCCGCGCAGTTCGAGGAGGAGCGAGCCGAGATTCTGCGGGCCGTCGAAGGCGTATTCCGGCGCGGCGATTTCATCGGCGGCGAAGCGGTCGGCAAGCTTGAAGCGGAGCTTTCGGCCTATCTCGGCGCGCCCCAAGTCGGCACACCCCATGTCGTCACGCTCAACTCGGGTACCGACGCGCTGATCCTGGCCATGAAGGCGCTTGATATCGGCGCGGGCGACGAGGTGATCACGCCGCCGAATTCGTTCGTGGCCTCCACAGCCGCGATCATCGCGGTCGGCGCCACGCCGGTCTTTGCCGATGTGCTGCCGGACCAGAACATCGATCCGGCCGCGGTCGAGGCCGCGGTGACGCCACGCACCAGGGCGATCATGCCGGTGCACCTGACCGGCCGCATGGCCGACATGACTCTGCTGATGGCCATTGCCCGCAAGCATAGCCTTGCCGTCATCGAGGACAGCGCGCAGGCCGTGGGCTCGACCTATGACGGCCGCATGTGCGGAACCATCGGCACCTTCGGTTGCTTCTCCGCGCATCCGCTGAAGAACCTCAATGCGGCGGGAGATGCCGGTTTCGTGGTAACCGCTGATGCCGGGCTTGCCGCACGTATCAGGCGCTTGCGCAATCACGGGCTGATCAACCGCAGCGACGTGGAGGAATGGGGCACTGTGTCCCGCCTCGACACGCTGCAGGCCGAAGTGCTGCGCATCCGCCTGCGCCACCTGCCCTCCGTGATCGAACGGCGGCGACGCAATGCGGCGCATTATCGCGACGCCCTGGCGGGCTTGCCGATCTTCATTCCGTCGTGTCGCAATATCGAATTCAACACCTTCCATACGTTCGTGGTGCAGACCGACCGCCGCGATGATCTGCAGAAGTTCCTCGCCGGCAAAGGGATCGAGACCGCGATCCACTATCCCGTTCCGATCCATCTCCAGGCGGCGGCCGCGCATCTGGGCCACCGTCGCGGCGATTTTCCCGTGACCGAGCGGCAGGCCCGGCGGATCCTGACCTTCCCGGTCAATCAATTCCTGGCGGTTGCAGATATCGACTACATTTGCGACGGCGTCCGGGAGTTCTTCGCATGACCGACACCGCGTTCCTGCAGCCGGAGGAACAGGAGCTGGTCAGCCGCTTCCTGAGCGAGGGGTTTGTCACGACGCCGGCCGATGACCGCGCCGGGCTCGACCGCATCCAGCGGCGTGCCGCGGAACTCGCCGCCGACTTTCTGCGCTTGCCCGCTTCCAACAATCCGCAGGATTTGCTCGACACCATTCATTCCCGCGTCAGCGTGGCCGACCTCAACGGACTGCGGATGCACGTCATCGGCGGCCTCAATGCGGAGCCATGGATGCGGCCGACCTATTTCCGCCTTGCGCGCTCGGCGATCGAAACCATCGTCGGCAACGAGCTGTGCATGCAGCGCCGTGTGAATCTCAGCATTCAGCTGCCGGCCGACGACAGTTCGCTGCTTGCGACCCACTCGGACGTCTGGTCCGGCGACTCGCCGTTCGAGGTGGTCGTTTGGGTGCCGCTGGTCGATGTGTACCGCACCAAGTCGATGTATCTGCTGCCGCCATCGGTGAATGGCGAGATGCAGGACCGCATGGCGAGCCTGCGCAGCGGCGAGGAGCTGTACAAGACCATCAGGCCGCATCTGGTCTGGATCGACATCCCCTACGGCCATGTCATGGTCTTCAACCAGACCCTGATGCATGGCAACCGCGTCAATGAAGAGAAGAGCACCCGCTGGAGCATGAACTGCCGCTTCAAGAGCATCCTGTCACCTTATGCGGACAAGCGCTTCGGCGAGTTCTTCGAGCCGATCTCGCTGCGTCCAGCGACGCGGATCGGCATGCAATACAAGCTGCCGGGTGGCTTCAATGGCTGAACGGGCCGGCCATCGCGGCTATATCGGCGCACGTCCGCTCAACGGCAACCGCACGCCGCAGCATGTCCAGAACATCGTCATCCGCGACTATGCCCGCCGCAAGAACCTGCATTACCTCCTGAGCGCTGCCGAGCACACGATGCCAGGCAGCTACATGATCCTCGAGGACCTGCTGGACGAACTGCCCCGACTGAACGGCATCATCTGCTACAGCATCTTCATGCTGCCGCCGGATGAGCGCCGGCGGAGGGACATCTACGACCGCGTGCTCCGTGAGGGCTGCGAGCTGCATGCGGCGGTGGAAGAGCTCGCCATCACGTCAAAGGACGACATCCAGTCCGTCGAGGACATCCTGCTCGTCAACAGATACGCGACCATCCTGCCATGACGGACCTGGCACGGGCGGGCGATCATGGCTGAAATCAACCTCGTTCAGCAGATGCACGCCTCGACGAAACGGAACTACGTCCAGCGCGTCGTCGAGCATGACAAGGCCGAAATCCGCTGAAGTCGCGCGGCAATGGGGCCGCGACTACTGGGACGGCGAACGGCGCTACGGCTATGGCGGCTACCATTACGACGGGCGCTGGCGGCCGCTGGCGCAGACGCTGGTCGATCGGTACGGCATCAAGGGCGGAATGAGCGTGCTCGATGTCGGTTGCGGCAAGGGCTATCTGCTGCACGAGTTCAAGCAGATCATTCCCGATCTCCGTATCGCCGGCATCGATATTTCCAGCTATGGCGTCGAGAACGCGAAGGACGAGGTCAGGCCTTTCCTGAGGGTCGGCAGCGCGGTTGAGCTGCCTTACCCCGACCACAGCTTCGATCTCGTGGTCTCGCTCGGTGTGCTGCACAACCTGGCGCTGGAGGATGTGTTCCGCGCCGTTGCCGAGATCGAGCGGGTCGGCCGCGGCACGTCAAAATATCTGATGGTGGAGTCGTTCCGGAACGAGCGGGAAAAGGCCAACCTTCTGTATTGGCAGCTCACCTGCCTGAGTTTCCACAGTCCCGAGACCTGGTCCTGGATCTACAACAAATGCGGATACACAGGCGATCATGGGTTCATCTTCTTTGAATGAACCGGCTGCGACGCGCCGTATGTCGCTGCGCGCGGAGAATCCGGAAGTCTATTATTCCGACGATGCGGTCGTCACGGCCGACGACGCCACGATCGCCGAGCTGAAGCAGATCGCCGCCGGAAATCCACGCTTGCGCAGCCGCCTGTGCACCCATCCGGATCCGTCGTCCGGCCTCCATGAGATGCTGATCGTGCACCATCGGCAAGCCTATGTCCGTCCGCACAAGCATTTCGGCAAGCCGGAGTCATTCCATCTGATCGAAGGCACCGCGCGCGTCGTCATCTTCGAAGACCACGGAGCGATCCGCGAGGTCCTCGAGATGGCGCCCTATGGCCAGGGCAAACTCTGTTACTACCGGATGCCCGACGGGCTGTTTCATACCATCCTGATCACCTCGGAATGGCTGGTGTTTCACGAGACCACCGCCGGTCCGTTCGACCCGTCCCGCACCGCATTTCCGGACTGGGCGCCTGATGGCAGCGATGCGGCCCTGGCGCAAAGCTTCATGGCTCGGTTAGCGTCGAAGGCGGAATTGGCGGTGCGTCATGGCTGACCACAAACTGTTTCAATATTACGAACGACAGGACATTCTGCCGACGTTCGCGGATTTCAAGTCGCACGAGCAATTGAAGGGCTACGACGCTCAGCGGCGAGAGTTGTTTTCAGACAAGCTGATGCTGCCTCCCGGCTTGTTTCGCGGGGCGGAGCTGCTGGAGTTCGGCCCCGATTCCGGCGAGAACGCCGTCGTGTTCGCCGGCTGGGGCGCGTCGATGACGCTCGCCGAGCCCAACCGGCAGGCGCATCCGAAAATCCGGGCCTATTTCGAACGATTTGGGCTCCTACCCCGGCTGCGCGAGCTGGTTCTGTCCGATGTCGAGGGGTTTCGCAGCGACCGCCGCTTCGACATCATCGATGCCGAGGGATTCATCTACACAATACAGCCCAGCGAGATCTGGCTGCGCGTCTTCCAGCGATTGCTCAATCCGGACGGCTGCGCCGTGATCTCCTTCTACGAGCGCAATGGCGCCTTCTACGAGCTCGCGCTCAAGGCCATTCACGCAGCCGGCAAGGCGCTGACGGGACGGCCGACGCTGGAATCCGCGAAACTCCTGTTCGAAGCCAAGTGGGACAGCATTCCGCACACACGGGCGTTCGAGTCCTGGGTGATGGATGTGCTCGAAAATCCCTTCGTCCGCAACCGCACCTTCATCTATGCAGGCGATCTCTGTGGTGCGGCGAGCGCGCTCGGCTTCGATGTCCATGCGTCATGGCCCTCATACCGAGACACACTGGATATCTATTGGCACAAGAAGGTCTATTCGGTTGCCGACAAGCTGCGCCGGTCGGCGAAACATCTGCAGCGAAGCAGGCTCAGTTTCCTGGGCGGACGCAAGCTGTATCTGGTTGGTCAAGACGAAACAGTGGAAGCGATCGGTGCGGCGATCGAGCACCTGATGGGCGATGTCGACGCGATGATCGACGATCCGCTCGGCGACAGTCTCGCGCGGGTGATCTCCGGTCTGTCCACGTTGCGAAAGCTTGTTGCGAAGGCCGAAATCTTTGCCGACGATCCGGCCGATGTCGAAGCAGCGGTCGCGACGCTCGACAGCTTTTTGGGCATATTCCGCGCCATTGCACGGCGCGACGCCGGCGAACTTGCGGCACTTGCGCAATCGGATGCTGCCTTCATCAACATTTGGGGACAGCCGAACCATTTTCTGGTCCTGCGCAAGCGCTCAGAGCCCGCGCCGAGGGCGCGTTGATCCAGAAGTTGCCCATCGGGATTGGCATGATCGGCACCGGCATGGTCGGCCAGATGTGCCATCTCGCCAATTACGTTTCCGATCCCGCGTGCCGGGTTGTTGCGATCGCCGATCTTCGTCCGGATCTGGCCGCCGCTGCTGCCGCGAAATTTGGAATAGCGCGCGTCTGCAGGTCACATCGGGAGTTGCTCGACGATCCCGATGTTTCCGCAGTCGTCGTGGTGACGCGGCGGCGCGCGACCGGTCCGATCGTCATGGAGGCGTTGAACCGCGGACGGCATGTGCTGTCGGAGAAGCCGATGGCCTATACGAGTGCGCAAGCGGCTTCGCTGGTGGAGGCGGCCAAGGCACGAAATCTTCTGTATGCCATCGGCTACATGAAACGGCACGACGCCGGCGTGGCGCGCGCGATGTCGGTGCTGGGCGAATTTCGCGCGGATATGTCTCTTGGTCTCATGCGACACGCGCGCGCCTGGTGCTTTGCCGGCGACACCGGCGGCGCGCGGGACAATTTCGTGATGACCCCGGAAGCGCGGCCGGACGGCCTCGAGCTTTGGCAGGATGGTCCGGACTGGATGCCTGCGTCGATGCGGCCGGGCTATGATGCCTTCCTGAATGTCTTCAGCCACATCATCAATCTGGCGCGCTACATGCTGGGCACGTCGCCGGCGCTCGTGGAAAGTCAGGTGGCGATGGATGGCGGCGGCACATTCAGCCTCGATTTCGACGGCGTTCCCTGCGCAGTCGAACTCGCTCACGCGTCCGCCGGACCGTGGCGGGAGGGCATCGAGATCGACTTCGAGCGGGGCGTGGTCAGGATCGAATTGCCGCCGCCCTTTGCCGAAGATGAGGCGCGGGTCTTTGTCGAGAGGGACGGGCATCGCGCGGAGCTGCCGCGCGACCGCGATTGGGCTTTCCGCCGCCAGGCCCAGGCATTCGTGGCCGACATCGCCGATCGCAGCCGGCCGCTGGCGTCGGGCGAGGATTCGCTCATCGACATCGCGCTCGCCGAGGCAATATGGAAGGCACGTGTTGCACCGTCAGCTCGCTGAAGCCGTGCGCGGCACCTTGCTGAACAGCCGGAAGAAATTGTCGGTGGTCTGCCGCGAGATCTCTTCGAGCGAGACGCCGCGCGTTTCCGCGAGCACCTTTGCCACCTCGACGACATAGGCCGGCTCGTTGCGCTTGCCGCGGAACTTGCCGGGCGCCAGATACGGCGCGTCGGTTTCCACCATGATGCGATCGGCCGGCAACTCGGCGGCGAGTTCGCGCAGCGCCTCCGATTTCTTGAAGGTCAGGATGCCCGTGAACGAGATGTGGAGGCCGAGCTCGATCGCCCTCATCGCAAGCTCGCGCCCGCCGGTATAGCAATGCAGCACGGCTGGGAATGCGCCCTTCCCCACTTCGTCTTCCAGGATTCGCTGGCAGTCGGCGTCGGCATCGCGGGTGTGGATCACGAGCGGAAGCCCGGTCGCCCGCGCCGCCGCGATGTGACTGCGAAAGCCGCGCGCCTGCGCGTCCGGCGAGCCATTGTCGTAGAAATAGTCGAGGCCCGCCTCGCCAAGCGCCACGACCTTCGGATGCTGCGTGAGCGCGATCAACCGATCAGGCGGAATTCCATCCTCTTCGTCGGCGTGATGCGGGTGCGTGCCGACCGAGCAATAGACATTCGGAAACCGCTCGGCGATCGCGATGAGCTCGCCGAGGCGCTTGACCCGGGTCGAGATCGTGACCATGCGGTCGATACCGGCCGCAGCAGCGCGCGCGACGATGCCGTCGAGATCGGCGGCAAAGTCCGGGAAGTCGAGATGGCAGTGGCTATCGACCAGCATGGGCCTGTCGCTTTAAGCCGCCGGCTCGACATAGCGCGGGAAGATCGCCTGCGGGGCGGGCAGCGTGGTGCCCGGCGCGATCCGTGTGTGGCCGCCGAGTGCCGCGAACATTCTCTCCTCGCCCTGGGGGATGCCGAGCGCATCGAGCAGCTTTTCGGACGCCGCCGGCATCACCGGCTGGGTCAGGATCGCGATCTGGCGGATCACCTCCGCCGTGACGTAGAGCACCGTGTGCTGCCGCGCCGGATCCGTCTTGGCCAATGCCCAGGGCGCCTCGCCCGCGAAATAGCGGTTGGCTTCGGCGACGACCGACCAGACGGTATTGAGCCATTGATGGATCTGCTGGCTGGCCATCGCCGTGCGCGCGACACCGATCATGGCATCGGCCTCGGACAGGATCGCCCTGTCATTGGCCGAAAATTCGCCGGGCGCCGGCAGCACGCCGCCGAGTTGCTTGGCGATCATCGACAGCGAGCGCTGCGCCAGATTGCCGAGATCGTTGGCGAGGTCGGCATTGATGCGCGCCACGATGGCTTCATGGTTGTAGTTGCCGTCCTGCCCGAACGGCACCTCGCGCAGGAAGAAGTAGCGCACCTGATCGACGCCATACTGGTCGGCGAGGTTGAAGGGGTCGACGACGTTGCCGACCGACTTCGACATCTTCTCGCCCCTGTTGAACAGGAAGCCGTGGGCGTAGACCCGCTTCTGCACGGGAATGCCCGCCGACATCAAGAAGGCAGGCCAGTAAACCGCGTGGAAGCGGATGATGTCCTTGCCGATGATGTGCACGTCGGCCGGCCAGTAGCGCCACTGCTTGTCGCTCTCGTCGGGGAATCCCACCCCGGTGATATAGTTGGTGAGCGCATCGACCCAGACATACATGACGTGTTCGGGATCGTTGGGCACCTTGACGCCCCAGTCGAAGGTGGTGCGAGAGATCGAGAGGTCTCTCAGGCCGCCCTTGACGAAACTCGTGACTTCATTGCGGCGCGAATCCGGCCCGATGAAATCGGGCTGGTTCTCATACAGCGCCAGCAATCTGTCCTGATAGGCCGACAGGCGGAAGAAATAACTCTTCTCCTCGACCCATTCGACCGGCGTGCCCTGCGGGCCGCGGCGCACCCCATCCTCGCCGAGCACGGTTTCTTCCTCGGCGTAATATGCCTCGTCGCGCACCGAGTACCAGCCGGCATAGGCGTCGATGTAGATGTCGCCGTTCTGCTGCATGCGATTCCAGATCGCCTGGCTCGAACGGTGATGTTGCTGCTCGGTGGTGCGGATGAAGCGATCGAATGAGATGTTGAGCCGCTCGTCCATCTCCTTGAACCGCGCCGCATTGCGCGTCGCAAGCTCTGACGGAGACAGGCCCTCGTTCTGCGCGGTCTGGATCATCTTCAGGCCGTGCTCGTCGGTGCCGGTCAGGAAGAACACGTCCTTGCCGTCAAGCCGCTGAAAGCGCGCGATCGCGTCGGTCGCTATCGCCTCATAGGCGTGCCCGATATGCGGCTGGCCGTTGGGATAGGCGATCGCGGTCGTGATGTAGAAGATGTTGCCGCGCGAGGCCCCAGGCGCTGCCGCCGGCGCGGTTGCGAGTGGCTGTGGCTTGGCCGCGGTGACGGCCGGCTTCGCCGCGGCCTTCTTCGCCGTGGCCGGTCTGGCCTGCGTCCTGGCTGTCGTGTTGACCGCTCGCTTGGTGTTCGCCCTGGTCTTCGACTTCGCCTTGGACCCCGCCTTGGATTTTGCCTTCTTCGCCGCTTTCGCGGCCTGCTTCCTGGCCTTCTTGACGACGCGTTTCTTCGCCGACTTTTTCTTAGCCGTCTTTTTCTTAGCCGTCCTGGCGGGGCGCTTCACGGCCTTTTTGGTCTTTTTCTTTTTCGAAGACTTTTTGGCCACGGCGAAATCCTCTTGGTCGGGTCGAAAGGTCGGTTTGAATGGGTGACGGGAACGCTTATCGCGTAGCGTCCGAAAGCATCGAGAACACCGAGAAAACCAGCGGTTTCCGTTCAAGATTATAGTCTTGGGTGTCGCGTGCGGCGCGGGCGATCTTTTCCCACACCTCCGCCAGCCGCGCAAGGCGGGGCAGGTTCGCATTCGAGGCGCCATCGATACGCAATCGCTCGGAAATCCAGCGATCGATGCCGTCGATAAAGGCCGCCAGCGCCGCCCGGTCCGAGAGCGGCAGCGAATCTCCGAGCGCATGCAGTTCGCGTGGATCGACCTTCGGCAACGCGGCGAGCAGGGCCGCGGTCCGTTGCTGCAGCTTGAGCGCATCGCCGCCGAGCAGCGTCAGCGCGCGCGACACGCTGCCCTCGGAGGCGGAAGCCGCCTCCTTCAGCGCGGCATCGTCGCCGTCACGCGAACTGGCGAGCGCGGCGGCGCTGATGACATCGGGGATCTCCAGCGGCCGCATCTGCAACTTGCGGCACCGCGACTGGATCGTCGGCAACACCCGCGCCGGCGCGTGCGAGATCAGGAGAAACAGCGATTGCTGCGGCGGCTCCTCGAGGATTTTCAGCAGCGCATTGGCGGCGTTGGGATTGAGCTCGTCGACGGTATCGACGATGCAGACGCGCCAGCCTTCCGCTGCCGCGGTCGAACCGAAGAACGAGATGGTCTCGCGCGTCTCGTCGACCGTGATCACCGTTCGCAGCACGCCCTTGTCGTTGGCGGTCCGCTCCAGTGAGAGGAGGCCGCCATGGCTGCCCGATGCGATCTGGCGCGCCACAGGGAGGCTCGGCTCGATCGCCAGCGTCTCGGCGCGCTGCACGGCCGGCGCGAGCGGATCGCGATGGCTCAGCACGAATCGCGCCATGCGATAGGCCAATGTCGCCTTGCCGATGCCCTGCGCGCCGCCGATCAGCCAGGCATGCGCGATCCGGCCGCTCTTGTAGGCGTTGAGGAGCGCGGCCTCCTCCTGCCGATGCCCAAACAGCTGGGACGTCTCGCGCGGATGGGGCGCGGCAATCTCCGCCTCGGCCTGGCGTGGGCTCATGCCGTCGTGGCCCGGCTTTCGGCCGGCGCCGCGAAGAAGCGATCGCGCAGCGCGGTCCAGACACTGGCCGCCACCGCGCCGGCGTCGCCGCTGGCATCGATCAGGACGCAGCGCTGCGGCTCAGTGGCTGCAATCTCGCGATAGGCTTCACGCAGCTCCTGATGGAACTTGATGTCCTCGGACTCGAACCGGTCGGGTGTGGCGTTGCCACGGCGTACCGCCGCGCGCTTCAGTCCGATTTCGACGGGAACGTCCAGAATGATCGTGAGGTCCGGCTTGAGATCTCCGATCGTCACGCGCTCCATGGCGTTGAGAAGGCCGGAGGCAACGTGGCCCACCTTGCCCTGGTAGACGCGGGTCGAGTTGGAAAAGCGGTCGCAGAGCACCCATGTCCCCTGGTTCAGGGCGGGCACGATCACCGTGCGGACATGATCGTCGCGGGCGGCTGCAAACAGCAGCGTTTCGGCCTCTGCGCCAAGCAGCTTGCCCATCCCTGACAGGATCACATGCCGGATCGCCTCGGCTCCTGGAGAGCCGCCCGGCTCGCGGGTGACGATCGAACGCAGTCTTGCCGCTTCAAGACGCTCGGCCAGCCTCTTGATTTGGGTGGATTTTCCGGACCCCTCTCCTCCCTCGAAGGAGATGAAGCGTCCGCGTCCGGCCGGCCGTTTGATGGCGGCATCTCCCATTGTCACAGCCTCGAAGTACCGGCACGGAACATGCCGACGAAGAGTTCCTGGGCGCCGTCGATCGCCCGCCGCATGGTCGAGCCCACGGCGACGGACTCGGCGGCATAGACCGGGGCTTCCATCGCGACATTGCCGCCGCGCCAGACCCTGACCACGCCGACCTGCTGGCCGGCCGTGACAGGCGCTGCCACCGGCCCGTTATAAACCAGGCGCGCGATCAGCTTTTCGTTGCCCTGCTTGGCCACCATGACCTTGACGGGTTGCGGGCTCGTCAGTTTCACCGAGCGCGTCGCGCCGCCGAACACCCTAGCATAGCCAAGCGTCTGGTCTGCCGCGATCAGGATGCGCGTCTCGAAATTGCGGTATCCCCATTCCAGCATCTTCTTCGCCTCGCTGGCGCGATCGTCGGGATCATCGATGCCGTTCACCACGACGATCAGCCGCGTGCCGTTCTGCACGGCGGAGCCGACCATGCCGTAACCGCCCTCCTTGGTGTAGCCGGTCTTCAGCCCGTCGGCGCCTGGCATCGAGTTCAGCAGCGGATTGCGGTTTTGTTGCCGGATCTTGTTCCAGGTGTACTCCTTTTCACCGAACAATTTGTAGAACTCGGGATAGTCCAGGATGATGTGGCGCGCGAGGATCGAGAGCTCTCGCACCGTCATCTTGTTGGTGGGATCGGGCAGCCCGTTCGAATTGCCGAAGGTGGATTTCGAGAGGCCGAGCTCGCGCGCCCGCTTGGTCAGATAGTCGGACGCAAAGATGCGTTCATTGCCGGCGATGCCTTCGGCGAGCGCAATGCAGGCATCATTGCCGCTCGGGATGATCGCGCCATGCAGCAAATCGTCGATCGACACCTTGCTGTTGATGGCCGCAAACATGGTCGAGGTGCCCGAGGGCGCCCCACCCTTGCGCCACGCATTCTCACTGATCCGGAATTCGTCCGTCAGCTTGAGCTTGCCGTCCTTGAGCGCATGAAACACCACTTCCGCCGTCATCAGCTTCATCATGCTGGACGGCGCGCGCAGCTCGTCGGCATTCTTCTCGAACAGCACGCTGCCGCTGGTCGCTTCCGTCAGGATCGCGGTCGGCGCGTCCCCGTCAAAGGCAAGCTCTTCCGGTTTCTTGGCGCCCTGGACGCTCTGGTTGGCGGCATGCGTCAGGCCGCCATAGCCGATCCCCGCGACCACAAGGGCGGCGATCAGGCAGCGAAACAAGCCTCCGGCCGAGATCCCTGACGAGACTGCGAATGAGACTCCGAATGAGACCTGGAGCTTGCGAATCATTGAAAGCGTGGGTGCCATCGGCATCAGCCCTTTGGATGCCGCGCGTTCTAACAGCTGGAACTATCACAAACAACACAGCTTTTCCGCTATGTCGCGGTTCGGAACCGCCTGGACGCGCGGTCGCATCAAGCCGCCCAAACGAGGCGAACACAGGATATGGCGGTCAATGCCGCAGGGATTGCGTACCGGTGGTGCGTTCGATCAGGCGTTCAGCGGATCGGCATCGCGGATCACTGATTTGCCCGGCGTTTCCAGCCCCGTCGCAAGCAAGGCTCACGCGACCGCAGGGAGGATTCCGCGCAAACGTCAGGATTTTCGCCGCCGATCGGCGAACGACACTCTCCGAGCATTGGATATCAGCATGGACGTCTTGTTCAGCGCTGGACGGGCCGTCGTCACTCCCTTGAAGCCGGGCGAGCTCCCTGCAGTAGAGAGTCCACCAGGCCCTGTTCAAGCCGGCAAGGAATTCGAGTTCACGACCTGTGAAGGTTGACATGAGACCGCCAGAATACCGAAGTCGATCGCGACGCCGGGACAGCAATGGGACACCAAGCAGCTGGACTTTTTCCGTTCCGCCGGAATGCCGGCCGCTGAAGAGAAGACGATTTCATGGTGGCGTCCTCTCAGCCGACCAGACCGGATGTCGGCGCGACGCCGGCGCTGTCAGGAAACACATTGCTCGCGAGTGCGGGCTCATCGACCCTCAGATGGTCCCTGAGCAGACCCTTGAGCACGGCGCGCAAATCGGTGGTCGCCGCGAGGTCGCGCGACTCGTAAAGCTGGGCGATCTTCGAGACCCGGCCAGTCGGCGATAACGCGACCGCCGCGCAGTGCGCCCCCGGCAAGGAAAGCCACGGTACCGGTGCCATGATCGGTGCCGTCGGTGCCGTTGATCTTCGCGGTGCGCCCGAATTCGGTGATCACTGCCACAACCGTTTCGCGCCAGATGTCGCCCATATTGGTCTCGATGGCGGCAAGCGCGCCGTCGAGAGCTCCAAGCAGGTTGGCCAGTTGGCCGGAGGCGGCGCCTTCATTGATGTGCGTGTCCCATCCGACGAAACCCATCGCGCCGACGCGCGGGCCGTCGGCCCTGGCCAGATAACGTGCGGCCGTGCCGGCAGCTTCCGCGAAATAAGCGCGAACACCCGCAATGCCTGCCGCCGGCGTCGCCTCGCTCGGCTCCGTCACCATACCGGCGCCACGCGCAATCGTTGCGAGACGGATTCGCGCCTCAAGCGCGACCGCGAGCTTCGGATCCGTGTGCTGGTACAGATCCAGTAATCGGGCCTGCGTGTCCTCGCTCGCAGGCAATAATTTCTGCGGTGCCCACGACATGACCGGCGCCTTGCCGCGCACCACTAGCGGCGTGACCGAGCCCACGCCGAGCACGCGGCTGTCACGCAAGTTCACTCGGCCGTCCGATGCCATTTCCACCAGCGCACGGTTCAACCACCCGGTTGCGCTGGCGCCGGGCCTCGCGATCCCGCTCTCCAGAACGTCCTGACCGTCGAAATGCGAGCGCTCGCGATAGGGCGTCGCCGTGGCGTGCACGATGGTTGCCTGCTGTGCCTTGTAGAGCCGGTGCAGATTGGGCATCGCCGGATTGAGCGCGAAGAAACTGTCGAGCGGCAGCGCCGGGGTCTTGCCGTCGAGGATCAAGGCGCGATCGCCGCGCAGTCCGACCCAGTCGGGATCGCCGACCGGCGCCACGGCGCCCAGTCCGTCGAGCGCGCCGCGCAGCACGATCACGAGCAGGCGGGGATCGCGACCTTCGGCGCGCGCCAGCCTCGGCATCTGGCTCCATGCGAACAGGGTGCCGGCGCCGAGCAGCGCTTCGCGTCGGCTGGGCTGGTGATGCGGGAAAGTCATGGTCACCTCCGCTGGAATTCGGCCGACATGAACAAGAGCGCCAATGCCTGCTGGCGGCTCTCGGCGCGGCCAACCGCCTGCTTCACCTCGTCAGACACGGTCGAAGCAAATACGTCCTCGATGATATTCTGGGGATCGGCAGTGGCGGTCACACGCTCGGCAAAATTGTTGGCGACGTCGAGCCGGCGTCCCACGCCGTCGATCCATGAGGCTTCGTCGTCCGGGAAGCCCTTGGGCGACGAAGGACGCCACAGCGGCTCGCCGAGCAGGGCTTGGCCGCCGGTGAAGCGCTCGGCATCGACCTGCACGATGCCGGTCGCGCGCACCATGCCGACGACCCATTCGTTCGGACGCTTGAGTTTCTTGGCCGGCGGATCCCAGGATTCCGGAGACGAGACCATCGTCCGCGCGACTTCCTTGATATCTCCCCCGGTATCCAGAAAGGCCCCGGTCATGCGCTCGACCAGCGGCGGTGGAGGCACGTCGGCAATGAAATAGCGGGCCAGCTTGTTGGCGATGTGCGTGGCGGTCGCCGGTTGCGCAGCCAGATCGCGTAACACCGCGCGGCCCTGCTCGACGGCCTCGTCCTCGTAGGTTTTTCCGATCACCTTTTGCGGGCCAGGCTCGTGCAGGCGGGGGTTGAAGATGAACTCACCGCCGTGCTCGGGATTGTCAGCCGGCGGCACAAAGGTCCATCCCGTAAGGACGTTGGCGAATGCAATGACGTCGTCCTGGGTATAGCCACTGCGTACGCCGAGCGTGTGCAGCTCGAGAATTTCGCGCGCCAGATTCTCGTTGAGGCCGCGGGTACGGTTGATGCCGGAGACCGAGTTTGCGCCCATCGATGCGGCCTGATCGAGGTAGAACAGCATCGCCGGATGGCCCTCGGCGGCCAGCAGCATGTCGACGAACTTGCCCAGCACGTGCGGGCGAATGGCTTCACGCTCGTAAGCGCCCGACATGCTCCGGATCTTGTTCGCCGAGATGCAGAAATGATTGGACCAGAACCAGACCAGTCTTTCCGCAAAGCCGACCTCGGCGCTGAGCGCGGCTTCGGTACGGACCTTTGCTTCCTGGAGATAGATCGCCCGGCCCGGATCGGGGATGGCATCGGCAGCCATCTTCTCCGCCATCGCGCTGGTACCCGGCGTTCCCCCCTCGGTCATGGCCGACGCTTCAGCCATCTGTTGCCGCTTGGCAGCTTCCTGCCTGGTTGTAACGATCGCCTTGGCCTGACGCCGCGCATTCGCGTCGGCCACGGTGCGAAATGCCCTGGCGCTGGACGGCAGCATTGACGCGCTGATCTGCGCCACGAGTGGCCGGTCGAGCTCCGCGATGAGCGCGCCGCGTGGATCGGACTCGATGGCCGCAATCGAGCCGGGCCGCGGCCCCATGCCGAAGCGCTGAAGGGCCAGTACGGCGTCTCCCTTCGCGGAATTGCTCATGGCTCGCCTCGCTACGTATCGTAGTGTTACCGTTTGTAGCATTTCGGGTTGAGCGGCGCAAGCGACGGCTCGGGCGTCAGCCAAGGTGAAGTGACCGAGGTCGCCCCGCCGCTCCTGGCCCTAATATTGCGGCCCGAGCGCAATGCGGCCAATCGTGCCGTCCTTGACCAGGGCGATCCGCCATTCCGCCGATCCGTTGGCGAAATGGGCGATGTAAACGTCGCTGCCCATCGCCGAGACGGCGCGGAACGTAACCGACCGCAATGCGCCAAGCCTGGCGAGGATGGCCTGATTGAACGGGAGCTGCTGGCGCGTCTGCGCCGCCACGTCCGATGTCATGCGATCATAGTCCGGCTCGCCACGCGCCAATGCCTCGATATATTGGCGCAGCTTCGTCTCGCTCCCAGGCTGCGGCGCTGTACGGAGCGACACCGCGCGTTCGAGCTCGCCATCGGCCCGATTCTCTCCGATCGTGTGATAGCGCGTCTGCTGTCCCGGCACGACGATCTCCAGACACTTGTCCGACCGATCGGCGACAATTACGGGATTGCCGACAAAAGTCAGGATCGGGAACGACACGTCCTCACTGATCGTGCCTTGAGCCAGGCGCTTTCCGTCGGCGCCCAGCCTGTAAAGATGGAGCTCGCCGCCGGTGCCATTATAAATGAACAGCTTGATCGGCGTGGCGTCGTCGCTGGCTTTCAGGCCGGCCTCGCCGGAGCAGGCGGCAATCCCACCCTGGGTCTCGTTGCCATCGGGGCGGAACAGGACGTCCTCTGCCCTGCTGCCGTCCGCTGCCATCAGGACGCGAAATTCGGCAAACCCTCTGGCGAACTTCGCGCCGTAGATGTCATAGCCGCCAGGGCCGACGCCGCGGAAAAAGATCGACTCGACCGCGCCGAATGCATTCATCATGGCTTGCAGTTCGACGGCCTGACGACGGATCTTTGCCGCCAGCGACGGGCTCATCCGCTCATAGTTCGGAGACCCGCGCTGCAGATCGGCGATCCCGCGCAGGATGGACTCCTTGCTGCCGGCCTGCGGCACCTGATCCTTGAAACGGTCAGGGACATCGGCCATTCGCCGTGCAAATACCTCCTGGACCGCCTTTGCTCTCTCGGGGCTCACCCATCGCGCGAGCCCGGCGCCGAATGCCGGCTCGTCAAGCAGCACCTGCTTCACCTTTCCCTGATCGTTGCGAAGGAAGATCATGAGCTGGCCATTGTCAGCCGAAAACGCGTCCACGCCGCGGGCCGACACCTCGAATTTCGGCCGTCCGCTCTCTTCGACGAACAGCCGGCCGCTATCGCGCGTGACGGCAAGGACGCGGCTTGAAGTCAACTCGTACCATCCGACATAGGAATCGAGGGTCTGCGCATCGACCGTCACGTCTCGCCGCGCCAATTCGGCGATCCGGGCCGCATGCATTGTCCGGCCCTTCTGAGTGAGCGTCAGTTCGGATTTGCGCGTCTCGTCGATCGCGAAGGTGATCTGACCCGCGGGCGCCGCGTAGGACCAGCTCCCGTCGCTCGCTGCTGCCAAACGCACCTTGCGCTGGCCACTGAGCTGGCCGAACAACGCCTCGCTGCTCCGGGAGATGGCGAAGATGGAATTGGGGCCCAGCGAATAGAACGAGACGAATTCGGGCATCGCCGCGACCGCCGTCTCCGGCGCGCCGGCGGCACCGCCCAGCCCTGTCGGCCGGCTGTAGGCAACGCTCATGGCCGATGCGATGACCAGCGGCAGCATGGCCGCAACGGCCCAGGCTCGGTTGTGCCAGTCGAGATGTGCGGGTGGCGTGGTGGCGGCAAGGATGCGCTCGACGCGCGCGGCCACGGTGCCGGCGCGCGCCATCTCGAGCCCCGCTGGCACCCGTCGAGCCGCCTGCACCAGATCGAGCAGAATCTCGGCATAGGAGCACTTGTCCTCGACGACCTCGATTGCACGCGCGTCGCTGATCATCTCGGCGAGTTCGGCCAGCCTCGCGAGTTGCCACCATGCAAGGGGACTGAACCAGAACACCGCGCGATTGAGGCTCGCGAGCAGCAGGATGTAGAAATCCCCGTTGGCAACGTGGGCGCCCTCATGGGCGAGCACCGCACGGCGTTTGTACGAATCCCAATCGCCGTAATGCGACGGCAACAGGACGGTCGATGCAAAGGTCACGGGAGTGCCGATCAGATCGCTCACGCGAACGCGCCAGCCGCCGGTCCAGGACTTCGAGATCGGCGTTGCGGCGCGCGCCAGCCGCCAGGTCAGGAATACGCCGATCACGAGTCGGAATAGCAACATGCCGGCAACGGCGGCGTAGACGACTGTCGCAAGCCCAAGCCAATTGAACGTGGCATGGCGCACGGCGGCTGCGGCTGGCATGACCGGATCGAGCCGAAGCTGAGGCTCTGGTAGCGCCGCGCCGGCCGGCCAGAAATCTTCGGGCGCCGGCACAGACACTGGCACAGGCAGGGCCTGCAGGGAGAGAGTCACCGTGGTCCAGCGCATCAGGATCGGCATCGAAAGCGAGGCCACCAGGACGATGATCCAGGACGTCATGTGGACGTGCGGGTTACGCACGCGAAGCAGTTTCAAGCCGATCCACACGACGCCTCCCAGCAACAGGGAACGCAGCGCCGACTCTGCAAGAATCGCGAGGATCATTTTTTCCTCCCCCTTGCCTTGGCCCGCGCAACCTGGTCGGCGAGCGCCCGCAACTGTTTCTGGTCGAGCATGGCGCGATCCACCATGCCGACCAGCACCTCTTCGACGGAACCGTTGCAGAACCAGTCGACGATACGTTGCACGGCTTTCGCCGCAACCCGTCCGCGATCTTCGGCCGCCTGATAGACATAGGTTCGTCCGTCCACGGTATGCGTAGTGTATCCCTTCTCTTCCAGCCGACGCAGCACGGTCCGGACCGTCGATTCCTTGAGCGGGCGTGACAGTTGCTCGCGCACGGCTTCCGCCGTCACCGGACCGTTGGCCCAAACGAGTTGCATCACCTCGCGCTCGAGGTCGCCCAGTTCGGGCAGGCTGTCGTTCATGATCGCCCCTTGCGATGTGCGGCTTCTTGTAATGCTACAGATCGTCGCACACGTCGTACCGCTCCGCAATGACGATTCTGCGAGAGGCCCGCCGATGCAGGCGGCGGCCAGTTTGACGTCGGCGAGAAGCACCGCCGCCATGGAGTGGCGGACCCCTTCGTTGATCTGGATCAAGGGCCTTATGGACTGAAAGCGCTCGATCACATGCGGGAGGCCGGCCATGGCCCACTCCGACGTTGCGTCCTGGACTCACAGGTTCCTGCCGATCCTGGATTGGGCGCCGGGCTATCGCCGCGACTGGTTGATGCCCGATGTTCTTGCCGGTCTTGCGCTCTGGGCCGTGATGGTTCCCGAGGGCATGGCCTATGCCGGCATCGTCGGCGTACCTCCGATCATGGGCCTCTACACGATTGTGCCGGCGTTGCTCGCCTACGCGCTGCTCGGCACGTCGCGGCAGCTCGTCGTCGGACCGGATACTGCGACCGGGCTTCTGTCCGCGGTGACTGTGGGCGCCATCGCGTCGCAGGGAACGGGAGAATTCAACGCGCTGACCTCCACGCTCGCCGTATTGATTGGCTTCTTCTTCCTCAGCTTTGGAATCATGCGCATGGGGTGGGTGGCGAGCTTTATCCCCACACCCGTGATGCGCGGTTTCATCGAAGGACTGGTCTACGTCACCATCATCGGCCAGGTGCCGCACTTGCTCGGGATCAGCGGCGCGTCCGGTAACTTCTTCACCAAGCTTTGGCACGTCTTGCAGCATTTGCCGGACGTTTCGGCTCCGCCGGTCATAACCGGCCTGTTGTCCCTTGCGGCGATGCTTCTGCTCCGGCGTCTGGCTCCGGCCGTGCCCGCAGCCCTCGTCGTCATGGCCACGGCGACGATTGTGATCGGACTTCTCGGCGGAGAGGCGACGGGGGTGCATGTGGCGGGCCACCTCCCATCGGGATTGCCCCACCTGACATTGCCCGTGCTGGATATCTCCAAATTGAGTGAGCTGGTGCCGGGCGCGCTCGCCATCGTGCTGGTCGGATACGCAGAGGCGCTCGGGGCGGCCAAAGCCGCCGCCCTGCAGAGCGGCGGCACGATCGATCCAAACCAGGAGCTGGTCGCACACGGGCCGGCCAACATTCTGAGCGGACTTTTCGGTGGATTTCTCGTTGTCGGGAGCCTGTCGAAGACGTCGGTCGCCACCGCCGCAGGCGCCCGCAGCCAGATCGCCAACCTCGTTGCCGCGGTCTTCACGTTCCTCACGCTGATCTTTCTGACCCCGTTGTTCCGGAATATGCCGCAGCCGGCGCTCGCCGCCATTGTCATTGCAGCGATGCTGCACCTGACCAAGCCGCGCTACCTGCTGCATCTGCTGGCCCGGAGCCGCTGGTCGTTGGCCAACACTCTCATCGTCATTGCGGGCGAGCTGACATTAGGCGTGCTGCAAGGAATTGCGCTGGGCGTCGTACTGTCACTGATCACGCTGGTTTACCTGGCCAGCCATCCAAAGGGAGCCGAGCTTGGTCAGCTGCCGGGCACGGAAGCCTACCGCGACGTCACGCGTCACCCGGAGGCTGCCAGGTTTCCCGGACTTCTGATCTGGCGCGTAGGCGGCGACCTGTTCTTCGCGAGCATCGGCCATATCAGCGCGGCGTTGAAGGCGTCACTGGCCGCACGTCCCGGCACGAAGTGTGTGCTTCTGGATTGTGCCTCGGTCGATTTCATCGACGTCAGCGGAGGTGATGAACTGCTCGCCCTGATCAAGGAGCTTCAGAAATTCAGGCATGACCATCGCCTTTGTCCGTGTGCGTGATGCCGTGCGCGACGATATGCGCCGAGCCGGGATCGAGGCAGCCGTTGGCAAAGCAAACTTCTTCGAACGAACAACGGATGGTGTGCGTGCCTGGCAACGAAGCTCGTCCGCGACTTCAGATCCTCGATGAACCGATGCCTCTTTGAAGATGGAACGCGCTGCAGATATCATCAAAATCCCGCTCTCTCGCAGGGCGGGGCTTTCCGCACATATTGAAGCGCCGAACGCGCGGGTCGCGGCCGGCAAGGCGCTGCGTGACAAAATTCCGCGCGAGCAGCACGGGCGATGGAAGGTGGCCAGGGGACGACCGGATACGATCGACCTCCTGCGTGAATCCGACGCCGGCCGATTGAAGAAGCTCGTTCCGATCCGTTATGGTCGCATGCTGCAGTCGCCCTTTGCCTACTATCGCGGGTCCGCGGGAGTGATGGCCGCCGACCTTGCGCGAACGCCGACCACCGGCCTGAGAGTGCAGG
This sequence comes from uncultured Alphaproteobacteria bacterium, assembly GCA_963696255.1. Taxonomy (GTDB): domain Bacteria; phylum Pseudomonadota; class Alphaproteobacteria; order Rhizobiales; family Xanthobacteraceae; genus Bradyrhizobium. The sequence goes on along the minus strand of CAVOJN010000006.1, from coordinate 849,143 downwards.
CATGTGGTGATTGCCACCTTGTCAATTTCGGCGGGTTCGCCACGCCCGAACGCAACATCATCTTCGATATCAACGATTTCGATGAGACCGCGCCGGGTCCCTGGGAGTGGGACGTCAAGCGGCTCGTCGCGTCGATTGTCCTTGCTGCCAGGTCAAACGGAATAGCAGACCATCAGGGTCGCGACTGTGCGATCAATTGCGCGCGCAGATACCGCGAACATATGCGTGAATTCGCCGGGATGGACCCGCTTGCGGTCTGGTGCGCGGAAACCAGGGCGTCAGACTTCATCGAATCGCTGCCGAAGGCGCTGCGGAGGAGCGTCAGGAAGCGGATCGAGAAAGCGGCGCACCGAAGTGGTTCGGAGTTTGATTTTCCCAGGCTTGCGGGTTCGGTCGCCGGGCAGATCCGCATTACCGACCAGCCACCATTGATCTTCCATCCGAGATCGACCGACGCCCCCGAAGCTGAGGCGACGCTCGAACAGCTTCTTCACACCTACCGGGAATCGCTGGCCGAGGATCGGCGCATGCTGCTGGATCGCTATCGGCTCGTCGATATCGCCATCAAGGTGGTCGGCGTCGGCAGCGTCGGCCGCAGATGCTGGATCGCCCTGATGATGTCCGAGGGAAACCACCCGTTGTTCCTGCAATTCAAGGAGGCGGTGGGCTCCGTGCTCGAACCTTACGCCGGAAAAAGCGCTTACGATCATCACGGTCAGCGTGTCGTGGCGGGACAACGCCTGATGCAGCCGGCCTCGGACATTTTCCTCGGTTGGGTCACCGCCCCCAATGGGCGACAGTTCTATGTCCGGCAGTTGCACGACGCCAAGATCAAGCCTTTGGTGGAAACGTTCAATGCCGGGATGTTGGACGCCTACGCCCAGGGGTGCGGCTGGGTGCTCGCGCGCGCTCATGCAAAGGCGAGCGAGATATCCGCAACAATCAGCGGATATCTCGGTTCTTCAAATGATGCGTTTGACCTCGCGATGGGAAATTTTGCGGTGGCTTACGCGGACCAGGCGGAGCGCGATCATGCGGCGCTGAAGGCCGCGGTACGAGAGGGGAAGATCGTCGCGATCAAGGACGCCTGACGCGGCCCTGGCGTGAAAGGTACGAAACGCAAGCGAAGGGCGGCCTGGGCCGCCTTCCCCGTCGCGCCTTGCGCGCTTATTTACAAATCTGCACCAGGCCACCGGTCAGATAGAGAGTGCCGGGCGTGCAGCGGCCACGCGCCTCTATGTCGCAAGGGTTATGCCTTGTAACATGTTGATCTGCGATCCTGACCTGCATCTACCTCAACGATCTCCTTCATCCGGGGCACAGAGAGGTCCGCGGCACAGCAAAACCCGGTCCACAAAGGAAGGCGGCTTGATCCAGATCAAGCCCTGCAGCAAGGCGTGCAAGCTTGGATTGCGAAGGTGCGGCACGACGACTTCAGCCGTGTCCGCGCCCGGCAGCCGCTCCCACGTTCCTCCTCCCGAGCGAGCGGCTGCCGCCGGGCTGGCTCGGTCGTTACAAGCCGGCAAGTGAGGAGCAACAGAGAGATACAATCATGACGCTCTTCGAACCTAATCAATCGAAGCATCAGCCTCTCCACTCCAAGACCGTCGAGAGAGAGTTGGGCCTGGTTGCGATTGTTGGAGCTGTAGCGGCCCTCGTAGGCGTTGTTTATTTGCTCAGCTTTCTGGGGGACTAGACGAAGTGTGCGCGCGGCGGGCACTGACGGTGCCCTCGCCCCGAACGAACTGAACTCCACGAGTTTCAGTCCGAAAGGATTCCGCATGGAAACCCTATCCAAATTTGCCGATGAGATTATTGATCAGGCCGCTGACGCTCTCATTTGCGCCGACCGCACAGGTACGATCATTCGCTGGAACCGCGCCTGTACCTCGTTATTTGGCTACTCTGCGGAAGAAGCCCTCGGCCAGAACCTTGAATTGATCATTCCGGAGCATCTCCGAGCCGCACATTGGGGTGGGTTCGATGAAGCGATGGCAACGGGAACTCTAAAGCTTCAAGGCCGGCCGACATTGACGCGCGCCCTGCACAAGAGCGGCCGCAGACTTTATCTCGAGATGACTTTTGCAATTGTCAAAGGCGATTCTGGAAGCGAAGTGCTTGGCGCGGTTGCCGTGGCACGCGACGTGACAGATCGCGTTGAGCGAGAACGCGCTTAACGTATCAGCGACGCTGCCGTGGTCTGGTGGACGACGACGCACGCAACTTTTCGCAGGACGACACTGCGCCCAGTCAACCAAACAAGCCGGCCAGGTAAAACAGGACCAGGATAGCCAGCACGGACGCCATAAGAACAGCCAGGCGGAGCACTCTTACGGTGACCTTGCGAATGGGATCGTTCGGGTTACGTGGTTCTAGAAGGGTCATGATACGTATTCTCCGCCGCCAACCTTATGCATTGTCCGCGGCGCCGCCGGGGTTTGATCCAGATCAATGCTGCCAGAAGTTCCTGAAGTGTAACAAATTGGTGTGGGCGCAACCAAAAGGAGCGTCACGTGCCTATTTGCCAAAAGCGCGAGGCAGAGATTGAGGGCAAGCTCGCAGCAATCATCCGCGTTCTTGAACGCGAACTGACAGCCGAAGCCGAAAAGGTGGGAGCTAAAGAACCTGAGCCAGCGGCGCAACTCCGATCGCCATCGCCCGCGGTCGACGAAGGCAAGTAGCCGGTTGTGCTGCGTCGAAATCGAACTAGGCTTGTCGTGCACGGAGGGTCCAATGCGTATCCTGCATGCGGTCGTCCTGATGCTTGCAGTGATTTGCGTCGTTATCCCCGTGCAAGCTCAGACCTATGATCGGAGCTCTCCGGTCTGCATGAAGGTGTATAGCGGCCATCTGGGCGGCGGCGAATGGATCGATTGTAGTTATGCGTCGCTACCTCAGTGTCAGGCATCAGCGTCGGGTCGCGCCGCCATGTGCGTTATCAATCCATACTTCGCACACGGTCAGATGGCGCCGCCCCGAGCCTACCGGCGAGGTTACCCAAGGTACTGACGCCTCAATTGCGCGCCGACCTTAAAAAAGCGAAGCGCGTCCCGAGCTGATGCTCGGGAGGCGAAAGCGTGCGATGTGACTAATACCCGCGCCGTACAGCGCGGCGGGTCTGTCGTCTTGCAACGCCGGCAACGCTTCCAGGAGTGGCCGGTCGGCCAATCACGGCGTAAGCCTTGTCCTGCGATACCGATACACCCTGGTTTGGTGACCAGTTGAGCGAAACGGGCGTCGCGCTCAAAGTGGCTGCTCCGAGGAGCACTGCTCCGATCACGATTAGCTTTTTCATGATGTTTCTCCAGTATGGCGTTCATCGATCCGGCTCACCGGGCGATGTCGGCCTTTGAACAAAAGCTGACATCGCCCTGCTGCCTTATGATGGTCGCAGCATATGCGGCCATCTGTGCCTAAGGCATCGGACTATTGGGCGTCATCGTTGTCGTCAGATTGTGCACGGCGACGGTCTGCGACTTCGCTCATGTCGTGGAGGACAAAGATCGCGAGGGCCGCCATGCGCTGCCTCTGTTCCTGGCTGAGCGTATTGTAGAGTGGTTGCCATGCCTCGGCGAGTTTATCGAGATCGGCCGATCGTTGCCCCAACGCCTGCGAGCGTCGTTGCAGGTAGGCAACGGGGTCGCGATTGCGCATGGTTTCGACACGGCCTTCGTCCCGTGCCCTACCCACTGTTTCCTGGATTTTTGCAATACGGCCTCTCCGATCCTCCGCACTGGCACGAATAGCGCTCTCCACAGGTGGCCAAAGCTTTTCCTGGTCAGGCTTCAGTTGCAGAGCGGCCTTTACCAGATCAATCCTCATCTCCGTCAGGTTAGTCCGGTCGGTTGCATTCAACCGTTCCTGAGCCCCGGAAGAGGAGGCTTGTGAGGACTGCGCGGATTGCGCATTCGCAATGGAGGAAGCAGTAAGGAAAAGGGCCGTTGTTCCGATTACGACTGTTTTCAACATCGGGGATCTCCTTAAGGTGAGCCCCTGCCCAAGGCATCCTGAACAGCATGCAGTGGGATGTCGCTTTGACCTACATCAAGGAAACCAGCGACGGCGCCATCTTCGGCACGCGGACATGATCCGCTCAATCACGTCGCTGAGGGTGAGCGAACCGGCGCGAGAAAGTTCATGCAAGAAGCTCGCGCCGGTCCTTGTGTAGTAGTTAGCTGTCATCTCGAGGCGTTATGGAGACAGCCCCCTTTACTGGATGCTCACTTCACCAACGGAATCGGCGGTCTAGTAGGGGCAAGTGCAGCCATCGCCACCGCCATATCCGTATCCGGCGACTTCCTCCATTGATATCAGCTGATATCAGCACGCTTCGTCGGCGAGAAATAACGTACGAGCCGCGCCGATGCTGCGACGGTTTGCCGGTTGCGATGCCGCGTTTTGATTTAAGTCAAGCTCACGCGCCGCTCTCAGCAGCCGCGTTCGTTGAGAGCAGCTTGGGCATGTTGGGGCAGCAAGATTGGGATGGTTTGCTATTGTCCCTTTGGCCATCGCCTCTTGGGACAATTGTGCCCGGGAACTGCTTTCGGTTGAATAAGAGTGTCTCGTCTGGCGCGTTTACCCTCGGACGGGATGCGTCACTTGAAAGAGAGGAATTGCCCGGTCGCGAGCACGCAACGTCGGGACCCGATGCGCTGCGGCTTCTGCAATCGAAGCAGCGCTGGCTGGAACTCGAGATGGATTTACCCTTGGCAGGAGGGTGATTTGAGGATCCCTGGGGAATTTGACGCTCGCGCGGCATTATGCCGGCAGCTTGCAGAACTCGAACCAGTGAACAGGCAGGTCTGGCTGTCGGAGGCGAAGAAATGGTCGCGTCTGGCGCAAACGAAAATGCAGGCTGGCCGCCCCGGTCAGGACCGTGAGCCGCCCCGAACACGAGGTTTGAGGCTGCCCGAGTCATCAGCTTGGCCATCGCGGAGTTCGGGCGACCCGTCGTCATAAGGGACGCGGATCACTGATTTGCCCGACGTGTCCAGCCCTCACCGCAAAAATATTTCTCTTCCGTTTTTCAGAAATATGTGGTTCTATCCGTGCGTCCTGTTTCGGCCTGGAGGGGCGTTTGGCCAATCGCCACAAACGTTGGAGCAGGATGCGGTGGACGTGCAGGTTTTGCCAGGCGGGCGAGACCGGCACGGACGGCGAAGCCGTGTGGTCCTGATCTCCCGACGCTGGGATCACGCCGCCGGAGAAATCCGGCGGTGATGGAGGCTATCAAGCCCGGCACTCCAGGGAGAGCACGGAATAAGCCGTAAAACCATTGCGCAGGGAGTGCCGGACTGTTTCGGCGTACCTGTGGTGACGACTTGCGTACTTTCTACCTTCGTACGCGAGGCTGCGGGTGCGACAAACACCCGGCATTCCCTGCGCCCTCCATTCTCGAGGGCCTCACGTCGATGCATCACTCGGGCTTGCGAGCCGCGAGATCGTGAAGTCGCGTCTTTCCGTCAATCCGAGGAGCGAAAGCGACCACTGTCCGCATCGCCTCCCTCTTTCCGTTACGGGCTCGCCTGGTGCCGCCCTGTCAGGTCAGTAGAGCCCGCGGCCACTCAGGACTTCGCTTGGCCCGCGGGAATCGATCGGCATCGAAGCCGAACTGTACCGGCTGTCGTCTTCGTAGGAGACCGCGCGCGGATTCTCGGTCCGACGTCCGCGCGACCGGCTCGAGGCCGACATCTCCGAGGTCGCGTTGATCGAGGCGTAGTCGGCCTGGGTGTTGCCGAGGCTGTAGGGCCGCCCCTCCGGCATCGGAATATCACCGCGCAGCGGGCGGCCATGGGTGAGAATGTCAGGCACGAACGAATGGGCCGAAGCCACGCGAACCAGCGACGGCGACGGGGCCGGAACGCCGGTGCGCAGGGTCGCCATCAGCTGGCGGTCATCGGAGCCTTCCAGCGGCGCCCGGCCGACATATTCGACACGTACGCGGGCAACGCCATTGCCTTTGAATTCAAGAAGTTCGGCAGCCTTGTTGGAGACGTCGATGAGGCGGTTGCCGTGATAGGGGCCGCGGTCGTTGACGCGCACGATGAGCGACTTGCCGTTCGAAAGATTGGTCACCCGCGCATAGCAGGGCATGGGCAAGGTTGGATGGGCGGCTGTCAGCGAGTCCATGTCGAACACCTCGCCATTGGCGGTCAGCCGTCCATGGAAATCGTCGCCATACCAGGAGGCGACACCGTCCGCGCGATAGTTGACGTCTTCCTCGGGAACGTAGACGCGGCCGGCCACGGTGTAGGGTTTGCCGACGCGGTAGGTGCCGCCGCCCTTCGGCACGGGGTCGCCATAGGCCACCACGCGGGGACTGGACGACACGCCGTATTTGGGGTCGACGCTGCTCGCGAACTTGCCTGATGAGGCGCAGTTCGCAAGCGCAAGGCAGGCTCCGACCAGGGCCAAACCCCGCGCCGCCCGCCCGGCCGAATCTAAGCGTTGGATCCCCATTTTGCCCCGTTACCATTCGACCGGCAGCGTGCCTAGCAAGACACACCCCATCGGCCGGAAACCCCTGATGATGCAGCCATCTCCGCATCATCTGCTGAAGATAGCGCAACCGGAACACGGCGGAAATGGGGTGAGATTTGCATTGGTTAACGGATCGTTGCTTTTGGGCCACGCCTGCAACCGATTGGCCGCTCCATTTCGGCACATCTGTTGCGCCAAAGCCCCAGTGGGGGTCGATTGTGCGTTTGCGCCGCGAAATGTTTTTGACTGTGTAGGGGTGCGCGTCGTTTGCTTTGCGTGCGCTGGGGAGCGCAAGGGAAGTAGACCAATGATCGAGATGGTTACTGCATTAATGGGCCTGGTTGGCGCCGGAATTTTCATTGCTCACGCATTCGAGGGCGTGCTGTCGCGGACCTGATCCGCTTCGGCCTCTGATTAGCTTCAACAAGGCTCGTTCGGACAATTTTAATCAATTCGGACGAGCGTCGGATAAGGAAGGTGTCTCATGCGCCATCATGACCTTGTCTCCGACAGTTTTCTTGCTCTGACCGCAGTCGGCTTCATGCTGCTCTGCTCGAGCCTTCTGGCCTTCGCTTTCGTCGCCTGACGCAGGGCCGTTCTCGCGGGGGCTCGCCGTGCCGCCTCGCCCGCGGCTGCAACTCTCGGAGCTGCCGGCCTTTGGAGGCCGCACCCCTCTTGCGTGTGCCGGCCTGCGCGAATGGGGACCATGTCCTTGGGCTGGTCGGAGGAACCGGTCCGACCCTCGCGAGCGCAGTGTTGATAGGCGTAGCCCGTAATGTCCTGGGACCTCCGAAAACAGTTACGGTGGGTAAGCGGCTGGGTAAAAATTCGAAATCTGGCGTTTTGCCGGGCGAGATCGGGGTGATTGGCGGAAGGGGTGGGATTCGAACCCACGGTACCCTTGCAGGCACGCCGGTTTTCAAGACCGGTGCCTTAAACCACTCGGCCACCCTTCCGCTGCAGCCGTTCAATCACTTAGCAAATCGAATATCAAGAATAGTATTGCCGCGAGCCCGGTTTGCGGTGCCGGCGACACAAAGGCGCAACTTGCTAAAGCCGCGAGCCTTCGGTTATTTGCGCTCGGGCAGCCTGACGGGAATATGGGGCGAACTGCTGATCACGCGCGGACTGCCATCGCCAAGGTTTTGGTTCTTGATGAGGGCTTCGAGGTACAAAAAGAACTTTTCGGCGAGCATCGTGAAATTCCCTTGAAAAAGTTTCATCAGCGAATTGACGACGGGGGCCTAATTCGCTCCCAGCTGCGCCGAAGTTAGAAAAATCACATTTCCAGCGGTTGTCGCGCCTCGGAGGAAACGGTTTCGTCGCTGCCCTGAAAATTTCATCAGGATCTTTTCGACGAAACATGCCGAGGGACTTCCGAGCAAGCACGGCGAGCTGCGGGGTAGGAACCCGACTTGTCCAAGGAACATGATCAGCTCACTGCCTACGGCGGGGCCTTCGCTACCGGGGCGATGGTCTGGATCGAGGCAAACGACCCGACCTAATCTCGGCGGGCAGATGAATTGACGCGCGCCGTGCTCGCGGTCTTTCAGGGGATGGTCCAACCATGCTCGCAGCGCCCCTGACCGACCGCGCGCTCAGGATCGCCTTGCGTGGAGCGGAAGGAGGACAAGCGGGTGGCCCTAGGGGGCATCGCGTCCGCTACAATAACCTTGTTACGCTTGCACTCGGCTAAATTACGCAGATAGATGTCAGCTCCCATCGGGTGAGATTGATTTGGGCAGCTTACGATTTTTATTGGCGCTCGGAGTTGCGACGGGGCACATCGCCTCCTTGACCGCTACGACTATCGACCAGCACTGGCTGATGGGCGGAAGCCGTGCGGTTCAGATTTTCTATATGATCTCCGGTTTCCTGATGGCGCTCATCCTGAACGGGAAGTATCCGAAAGGCAGCGCGGGTAACCGGCTATTTTGGACCAATCGGCTCGTCAAAATCTTGGTTCCCTATCTCGTCGCTCTAGCCTTCTCTATCGCGCTCGGTCTTCTTGCTTTGGCGGTCACGGGAAACGGCACGATGATGCTCAATCCGTGGCTCGCGCAGGGATCAACGATGACATGGTCCACCTGGGCGTACGCCGTTCTGACCAATCTTTTCATCGTCGGGCAGGAATGGGGATTTCTTCTCATCTACCGGGCCGGCTCACTCTTTTACTCGTTCCATGCATATGAACAACCGCCACTCGCCGCCCAATTTATTGTCGATTTGCCGTCATGGACATTGTCGATTGAACTGATGTTCTATGCGATTGCGCCCTTTATCCTGCGCCGGCACGTTCTGGTCATTGCAGCGATCGCCTGCGCTAGCCATGTGCTGAGGTTTGAGAGCTATCATCTCGGCTACTACAGCGAGGCGACCAACTACAGATTCTTCCCCTTCGAGATCAGCCTGTTCCTGTATGGCGCGGTCTGCTTCAAGCTGGGAAAAATCCTGAGTTTGTCGGACACGAGGGTTACGAACGCACTCGTCGCCGTGGCGCTCGCAATTATCGTGTTGAAGCCGACGTACTTGATAGAAAATCAATTCAAACTGTACTTCTTGATCGGCGTCCTCTTGCCAAGTCTGTTCGATTTCAGTCGCCGCTATAGGTGGGATCACGCGCTCGGGGACGTCTCGTTCCCTCTCTACCTGGTGCATTTTCCAATCGGAGCATTCGCCGGAGCGATGGCAGAGGGATTTGTGGCGGCATGTGTAAGCGTCGTTGCTTCAATCGCAGCGGCAATTATCCTTGATAGGTATGTCGTCGTCCCCATCGATCGGTGGCGACAATCGCGTGCCCTCAAGATGCAAAATGAAGGCCAGAAGCGCGCTCCCAATATAGCCGTCCAGGTCGGCTGAACGACGCGCATTTGTCCACTTGCTGAGGCAATAATCCCGATGCGGAGCCCGCCTCTGCTAACCGGGCGTCGCATCAATCCACGCGCACGCCGCTGTCTGCGATGACCTTGGACCACTTCGCCGTTTCGGCGTCGATGTAGGTCTTGAACTCCTCCGGAGATTTGCTGCTGACGGCGATCGCGCCGCCGTTGCGCATGCGCTCCTGAATCTGCGGATTGGCAAGCACCCTGACGATCGCGGCGTACAACTTGTCGACGATCGGGCGCGGGGTACCCGCCGGCACCATCACGCCCTGCCAGGACGACGTCACGAGGTTCTTCCATCCGAGTTCGTACATGGTCGGCACCGCCGGCAGATCGGCGATGCGCTCCCGCGTGGTGATGGCGAGCGCCTTGACCTGGTTGTCTTTCACAAATTGCAGCGCGGACGACATGGTGGTGAACATCAGGTCGACATGGCCGCCCAGAACGTCCGCCACCGCCGGGCCGGCGCCGCCCTTGTAGGGCACATGCACCATGTCGAGGCCGGCGTCCTTCTTGAATACCTCCATTTCCAGCCGGTTGAGGGTGCTGCTGCCGGGCGAGGCAAAGGCGACCTTGCCCGGGTTTGCCTTCACATAGGCGATCAGCTCGCTGACATTGCTGGCGGGGAAGTCCCTGCGGGAGATCAGAATGCTTGGCGTTTCGGCGCAAACCGTGACGGGGCTCAAATCCCTGTCCGGCTTGATGCGCATGTTGGCCGCGAAGACGCCCGGATTGATCGAGACGGTGCCGACATTGCCGAGAAAGGCGGTGTAGCCGTCCGGTGCTGCCCGGGCAGCGAACTCGGTACCGATCATGCCCGCCGCGCCCGGCCGGTTGTCGACCACGATCTGCTGGCCGAGAATCTCGCTGACGCCTTGCTGAATCATGCGGGCCACGAAATCGGAGGCGCCTCCCGGCGCGAACGGCACGATCATCATGACCGGCCGATTCGGATAGTTGCCGGCGTCCTGGGCGAAGATCGCGCCGGACAGCAAGAACAGCACCAAGCCGAGCGTCGCCGTGATTGAGGTCTTGATGTACTTTCGTGACGCCATGGTTGTTCTTTTACCCCTGTCGTCGATCTCAAATGGCCTCGATTGCCCCACTCTTGACTGCTCGACGGGTAGCTTCGAAGCTTCGAACGTCCACCGGCATTTCATCCAGCCTTGGCGGATGCCGCGAGGCGTCTTTCGAAGCGCGGCATGACTTCCTTGCAGAGCAGGCGCAGGGCATTCATCACAAGCTCATGCGGAATGAGGCTGCCGGGGTTGAGTTCGGCCAGGATGCCGTCGAGTCCGATCTCCTGGCGCAGGCGTTCCAGTTTCCCGGCGACCTGATCGGGTGTGCCGACGATCATCTTGTCGCGCAGCGCATCCTCATAGCCGACGGTCTGGAGTTGCTGGCCGCGCTCGGCACGCTGTTCGATGGCGCGCGCTCCCGACAGGCTCGCTGACGCCTCGAGTTGTCCGCCGATGGAGCGGAACAGGTGCATGACGCTTGCTTCGGGTTCGCGGCGCGCCCGCTCCTCAGTCTCGGCGACGTAGACCGGCACACGCAGGTAGACCTCGCCGATGCCGGCGTGGCCGGCGGCGCGATAGGCCTCCCGATAGTCGCGCACCAGCGGCGCCAGTTCCGAGAGTGTCCCGAGGCGGGCGGCGATGAAGATGGCGTAACCCATCGTTCCGATCGCGGCATAGGTATCGACGCTGGTGGCGGCGATGCGGATCGGCGGATACGGCTTCTGGCGGGGCTTGGGTACCAACGTTACCTTGTCGCAGGAAAAATACTTTCCGCGGTAGGAGAAGTGCTCCTCGGTCCAGGCCCGTTTGACAATCTCGAGCGTCTCGGCGAAGCGCTCGCGGCTTTCTTCGTAGGGAACGCCGTAGGCCTGGTAGGTGTGGGCAAACCCGCTGCGTCCGACACCGAAAATGAGGCGTCCATCGCTGATCTGGTCGACGGTTGCGGCTTCTTCCGCAAGCCGCAGGGGATGGCAAAGCGGCAGGACCTGCACGGCGGTGCCGATCTTCATCCGGCGTGTGCGCTGGGCAATGGCGGCGGCAAGGATCAGGGGCGATGCCAGGACCGAGCGATCCGGCGCGAAATGCAGCTCCGCAAGCCACATGGCGTCGAGCCCCCACGCCTCGGCCGCGTCGACCAGCGCAAAGGACTGCGCGAAGGCATCGGCTTCGCTCGTCTCCTGGGATTTCTGAAATTCGTGGAACAGACCAAATTCCATTACTCCTCCCCGTTCGACACGTTCTCCCGTCGAAGCCCATCGCGCGCAATGTGGGTCCATAGAAGCACAGGGACGGGGTGTCTGTCAGCGGGATGACAGCCCACGCTGGAGGGGCGGAAGTATCCGGTTTGGGTCACAAGCGAGGGCCAAACCCCTATCGACGCTGTTTCGAGGGCGGGTCCTGTAACGGCAGATCGGGCTCCGGTGTCAGAGCTACGGTCCCGCGCTTGTGTGCGTGGGGCCTCGGCCATGTTCGCTTCACCCGGTCATCAATGAACCGAGAGACAGCCCGCGATATCCGCCTCGTTATGGCTCAACCTTCATCCAGGTCCGGTCCGGATCGAACGACGTCATGCTCTTGACGCGCTCCGCGGTGTCCTGGCCGAGATTCTTTTCATAGACATTCCCGGCGTGACTGACGATGAAGGTCATGAGACCGGAGTTGCCGTAGTCGGCGGGCCAGGCGACCAGCGCAAAACCGCCGATCATCTTGCCCTTGGCGATGTAGCTCATCGCGCCGCCCGGGGCGCTCGCGCCCTGCTGGGTCAGGATACGGTAGTAGTAGCCGTGATAGGGGCGCGGCTCGCTTCCGGCCTTGTAGCCTTCGGCAGACGCCTCGGCGGCAAGTTGGCCGAGCGGGCTGTCATTGGTGTCCGACGGCCAATAGAGCCCGTCCTTCTTGCCGGGGCTGCTGATGATGCGCTGCGCATATACGCCGGGGCCTTCGCCGCGATCCTTGTCGGCGTATTCGTCCTGCGCATCGACAAAGGCGAGAGCGGTCTGAATTGCGTCAAGCTCGTTGCGGCCGATGCGGCGGTACAGGATCTCCTGCCTGCCTTCCGCGGTGTCGAACTCCCATCCCGCCTTGGTATGGACCAGGGGAATCGGAAACGGGAAGTCGTCGGAACCGACGATGAGCGTCGCCCGCTTACCCTCGACATGGAGCGAGTGCTTGGCATCATAGGCGGACACGAATTTATTGCGCGTATCCGCGTCGGCAACGTCGTCGCCGGAGTTGACGATGTCTTCTCCCTCCGCGCCGAGCACTTTCAGAACATCCTGCCTCATGCCGGATTTGACGGCCGCAACGAGCGCAGTGGCCGCGTCATCCGGACTGTTGAAGGATTGCTGGGCGTGCGCCGAAGGGATCAGCAGGCCAAGGCCCACGATGGCCGCAAGGCCTGCAAGGAAGCGAACATGTCGCGTCGAATGAAAAACGGTCATGTTCAGCTCCTCGATCCCGCGGGGACGCGCGCGCCACCGGCAAGCCAGTCCTTGTAGGTCTGGAATTTGACCCCAAGCTTTTCGTAGTAGACGCGGAGATAACCGTCACGGCCGCGCGTCACCGCCTCCGGCATCACGGCCTGCACTTCCTGCGCGATCACGCCGACATAGGCCTTGTCGCTGCCGAGATAGCTGAAGCGATAGTAGCCGAGACCGTTGTCGAGATGGCCGAGCAGGACGACGTCGTGCTTCAGCGCGAGGTCGGAACGCCGGCCTCCACCACCGCCACCACGACCGCCTCCTCCGCCGCCACCGCCGCGGAAGCCTCCACCGCCGCCGCCGCGCTCATGCGCGCACCGCCACCGCCGCCCGCACTGGCGAAGCTCGCCCTGCCGCGGGCGGATGCGGCACTGGCCGCCCGGCCCGACGACACGTTGAGGCCGCCGCCCCCGCCGCCTCGCGCCCGGTTCGACGCGGCGGCGCGATTGGCTCCGCCGCCTTGCTTGGCACGGTTGGCTCCTCCGCTCTGCTTGGCGCGGTTGCCGGCATTGCCTTTGTTGGCGCCTCGATCCGCCGTTTTGGCCCGATCGCCGCCGCCACGATCGCCGCGGTCGCCGGCTCGATCACCGCCGCGGTCCCCTGCGCGATCGCCCGCACGATCTCCACCACGATCACCGATGTTGGCCGCACGATCGCTCACATTGGCGCGGTCGCCGGGATTGAGCACCTGGTTTCCGCCCTTGCCGCGGAAGTCCATCCGGTTGTTGGCGCCGGCGCGAATGTTGTTGTTTCCGAAGCGATGCTGGACGTTCACATTGTTGTAGCGGACGCCCTGGCGATGTGCCGCGTTGTGATTCCAAACATTGGTCGTGCGGTGATTGACGTAGACGTTGCGGTTGCCCCAGTTGCAGCCGCCGCCCCAGTAATTGCCCCAGCGGCCGATCGCCCAGGCGGTCCCGAACGCCATGCCCGCCGCGACCACGCCGGCGCCGATATAGGACGGGTAGCCGAAATAATAGGGCGGATAGTCCGCATAAGGCCATTCCCCGTACACCGTCGCCGGCTCGTAATAGGGAACGTACATCGTGTTCGGATCGGTCTGTTCGATCACGATGACCTGTTTGCTCTCCTGCTGCTTGACGGTGACCTTCTGCTCCTTGGTCGACGAGAGCTTGTTGTTGGCGCGCGCCTTTTCGCGCAGGCGCTGGATCGCATCCATCAGATCGGCCTGCTGCGCGAGCATGGCGTCGCCGAGACTCTTGGTCCAGTCGAGCTTGTCGGCCATCATGTCGAGCACCGAAGGCGTCGCGGTCAGCGCCTTCACGGTGTCGTCCCATCCCTTCTTGTCGACTTCGACCTTGAGCGCATCGCCCTTCAGCTCCTTCTTGTCCTTGACGAAGCGGTCGGCCTCGATGACTTCGAGCGGATAGGTCGCCGCCGCCAGCATGTTGGCGAGCAGTGCATCGGGATAGAGCGCAATCGGCGCCACCAGCGCCTCGAGTTGCTCGGGCTTGAGCAAGGTCTGATCGGGCTGCGCTGGCTGGGCCGGCGGTGGGGTCGTGGCCTGCTGCGCGAATGCGCCGATGGCTGTTCCCAACGTGATTGCCAGCGCCAGGATCAGACTTCTGCAACCGATCATGGATACTCTCCCTCAAGATGCCGCCTGCAGCGGAACATCGTCGGGACAGCGGAGTCTTGATCGAGATCAAGGGTCGGCGGACCTCGAAGGCCTCAAGCCTTCGCGGCTCTGGATTCGGGGTCGAACGGGACGGATCGTGGCAGGATCAGCCGGACGATCGTTCCGACTCCGGGATCACTGGTAAGGGCCAACCTTCCCGCGAGGCGATCCACCACCATGTTGTGCACGATATGCAGGCCAAGGCCCGTCGCGCCCTCATGTTGGCGGGTGCTGAAGAACGGTTCGAAGGCGTGTCGCCGGATTTGCGGGTTCATGCCGCAGCCGTCGTCGGAAATGACGACCTCTACGTCGCTCTCCCCGAAAGCGCTAGCCGTCATGGTGATCGTGCCTTGTCGGCCTTCCGGAAACGCATGGATGATCGAATTGAGCACGAGGTTCGTCACCACCAGGCCAAACGCTCCCGGCAGACTGTCCATGACGAGGTCCGGCTCGCATGTGACATTGAGCACGAGCCCACGCTTTCGCAGCTCCGGCCTTAGTCCGATCAGGGCCTGATCGGTGAGTTCGCCAATGTCGAAGCGCCGTCGCTCAAGCCGGCTTCGATCGGAGGCGACCTGCTTGAACGATTGCACAAGGTCTGAAGCACGAACGAGATTTCCGACCAGCTGGGCGGACGCCTCCCTTACCCCGTCCAGAAATTCGTGCAGGGACGATCGCCTGATCTGGCCGCGGCCGACCTCCTCGGCAAACGCCTTGTATCGGTGCTGCAGCGAGGACGCCACCGTCAGGCTGATGCCGATCGGCGTGTTGATCTCATGGGCGACGCCCGCCACCAGCCGGCCCAGAGCCGCGAGCTTCTCGGCCTCGATCAGCGACGCCTGCGTCTCGCGCAAATGTTGCAGGGTCGTCTCCGCGCTCTCCCGCGCGCGCCGCATTTCCTGTTCGCTGCGCTTGCGCTCGGTGATCTCTTCCGCCGCCACGTTGACGGCCACGATCTCCCCGCTCGGCGATCGCAGGGGATGCCAATAAGTGATCCAGGACCGATCCGCGGCTTGATCGGCCCGTTGCCCCGCGACTTCGATGCCGGTGACGGGCTCTCCCGTCTCCATGATCGAGCGAACAATCTGCTCGACGGAGTCGGCGAGCGCCGGGACGCAATCACGCACCGATCGTCCGAGGTGATCCTCGACCGAAATCCCGCAGATTTCAGTGAGCCGCTGGTTGATCTGGAGGTAACGGCAGTCCGGCGAAAGGCAGGCGAGACCGATCGGCGCGGTATCATAGATGAGCTGCAGCGCCGGCTGCGGAAACAACAGGACTTCCGATTTCAGCACGGCATGAGAGCCGCCTGGGTTCTTCGCCACGAACATCTCCCCTTCGGTGGGCAGGGCTTCTCCGCAAGGAAAGCCGGCCGCGCGCAAACCAGACTGAAGGTTCCCGTTGAGCGTCGGCGCTCGGACCGGCCCGGTATTGATCCAGATCAAGGGCAAGAAACCACCGGCAAGATACCTAATGTGTCCAAGCGTCCGCGATGGCGGACGGCCAGAATCTCCAGCGTTCGGATCTGTATATGACAGACGCCTCGAACAGAGTTCAGCCGGTGCGGGCTACCAGCACCGCGCGTGACGAACTTATCGTCTTCCTGCTCATCGTCGCATTGATCTGGCCGATCGCGACCGTCGGAGTGGTCGGCGGATTCGGTTTTGGCGTGTGGATGTATCAGCTGATCGCCGGCCCCCCAGGTCCTCCCAGGCGATGACGATGATATATCCGCTCGAGCCCTCGCGACGCGCAGTGCTGCAGGGAAAGCTGACAATACGGCAAGCGACACCGGAATTGCGCTCCGTCCATATCTCCAGTGCGATCGTGTCGGTGCTGCCGAACCGGCGTGAGGAAGTGCTTGGACGCTTATCCGCGCTACCGGGCCTCGAAATCCATCTCGCGGAATCGTTCAAGATCGTGATCGTACTGGAGGCCGAAGATGCGGGCGCGATTGGCAGCCGGCTGGCCGAGATCGCGACCTGGAACGGCGTGCTTTCCGCCAACATGGTGTTCGAACAGGCAGCGCAGCTTTCCGACGGAGAACCGACGTGACGATATCCCGGCGCAACCTTCTGAAGGCGCAGGCTGCGGCGATTGCGGTGGCCGCGGTCCGCCCGGATCAACCGGCGCAGGCCCAGGCGGTCAGCGGCGGCATTGGAACGCTGCAGATCAAATGGTCGAAGGCGCCATGCCGCTTCTGCGGCACCGGCTGCGGCGTCATGGTTGGGGTCAAGGAGGGCAAGGTCGTCGCGACCCATGGCGACACGCTGGCCGAGGTCAATCGCGGGCTGAATTGCATCAAGGGCTATTTCCTCTCCAAGATCATGTACGGCGCGGACAGGTTGACGACGCCCCTGCTCCGGAAGAAGAACGGGGTGTTCGACAAGACCGGCGAACTGACGCCGGTCAGCTGGGATGAGGCCTTCGACACCATGGCGCAACGCGCCAAGGCCGTCCTCAAGGCCAAGGGGCCGACCGCCATCGGCATGTTCGGGTCGGGCCAATGGACAGTGCTGGAAGGTTATGCCGCGACCAAATTGATCCGCGCGGGCCTCCGCTCGAACAATCTCGATCCCAATGCCCGCCACTGCATGGCGTCCGCCGCGGTGGCGTTCATGCGTACCTTCGGCATGGACGAGCCGATGGGATGTTACGATGATTTCGAAGCCGCAGACGCATTTGTGCTGTGGGGCTCGAACATGGCGGAGATGCATCCGATCCTGTGGACGCGCCTCACCGACCGCAGACTGAGCCAACCGCATGTGAAGGTCGCGGTGCTCTCGACATTCACGAACCGCAGTTCGGATCTCGCCGACATTCCCATCGTGTTCAAACCCGGTACGGATCTTGCGATCCTCAACTTCATCGCCAACCACATCATCTCTTCCGGGCGCGTCAATCAGGACTTCGTCAAGAACCACACCGCTTTCGTCAAAGGCGCGACCGATATCGGATATGGCCTCAGGCCGGATCACCCGCTCGAGCAGAAGGCCAAGGGAGCGGCCAATCCAGGCGCGACCCAACCGATCGATTTCGACGCCTATGCCAGCTTCGTGAAGGACTACACCCTGGCAAAGGTGTCTGAGTTATCCGGCGTCGAGCGCGGCTTCCTGCAGGAGCTGGCGGAGCTCTACGCCGATCCGAACCGCAAGGTGATGTCGCTCTGGACGATGGGATTCAACCAGCACGTCCGTGGCGTCTGGGCCAATCAGCTGCTCTACAACATTCACCTTCTGACCGGAAAGATCTCGGAGCCGGGCAATTCGCCGTTCTCGCTGACCGGTCAGCCGTCGGCCTGCGGCACTGCGCGCGAGGTCGGCACCTTCGCACACCGGCTGCCGGCGGACATGGTCGTCACGAACCCCGAGCATCGCAAGAAGGCTGAGGACATCTGGCGTATCCCGCCGGGGATCATCCCGGAAAAGCCCGGCTATCACGCGGTCGAGCAGGACCGGATGCTGCGTGACGGCAAGCTCAATTTCTACTGGATCCAGGTCAACAACAACCTTCAGGCCGCCCCGAACAGCGCAAACGAGACCTATCCCGGCTACCGCAATCCCGACAACTTCATCGTGGTCTCTGATGCCTACCCCACTGTCACCGCGTTGGCCGCCGATTGCGTGCTGCCCGCCGCGATGTGGGTCGAGAAGGAAGGCGTCTACGGCAATGCCGAACGGCGTACCCACGCCTGGCGCCAACTCGTCAATGCGCCGGGCGAAGCGCGGTCTGACCTCTGGCAGCTGATGGAGTTCTCGAAGCGATTCACGACGGATGAAGTCTGGCCGGCCGAGGTGCTCGACGGCAATCCGAATTATCGCGGCAAGTCGATCTACGAAATCCTGTTTCGGAATGGTCAGGTCGACAAATTTCCGGTCAGCGAAATCCCGACCGACTATGAGAACCATGAGTCCAAATCCGCCGGCTTCTATGTTCAAAAGGGCCTGTTCGAGGAATATGCCAGTTTCGGTCGGGGCCATGGCCACGACCTCGGTGCCTACGACACGTATCATCAGACCAGAGGTTTGCGTTGGCCGGTCGTTGACGGCAAGGAGACGCGCTGGCGCTATCGGGAGGGTTACGATCCCTTCGTCAAACCAGGCAAGGGCGTCGATTTCTACGGACAGGCGGACGGCAAGGCCCGGATCATCGCCGTGCCCTATGAGCCGCCGGCGGAATCCCCGGACAAGGAATTCGACATCTGGCTCGTGACCGGCCGCGTGCTCGAGCATTGGCACTCCGGATCGATGACCATGCGCGTACCCGAGCTCTACAAGGCGTTTCCAGGCGCGCGGTGTTTCATGCATGCTGAAGACGCGCGTGCCCGCGGTATCAATCAGGGAGCCGAAGTACGGGTGATCTCGCGGCGCGGCGAAATCCGCACCCGCATCGACATCCAGGGACGCAACCGGCCACCGCGCGGTGTGATCTTCGTGCCCTGGTTCGACGCCAGCCAGCTCATCAACAAGGTGACGCTGGATGCGACCGATCCGATTTCCAAGCAGACGGATTTCAAGAAATGCGCGGTCAAGGTCGTCCCGGTTTGAGCGGGTTTCGAACAGCCATCGTGGGCGCGCTTGTCGGAGGCGCCCTGATCCTCGCATGCGGGGCGATCTACGCGCAAAACGCGCCCCAGATCGTGCCCCGGCTGACCGGGGACGCCGCGCCGATGACGAATGAGCCGGCTTCACCCTTCGCCCGGCCCGTCACCGACGACAAGCGCGTGATGCGGAACTATCCGGAGCAACCGCCGGTCATCCCGCACTCGATCGACAACTATCAGCTCACCGTAAGGACCAATCGCTGCCTCGATTGTCATCGCCGGCAATACACTGAGGCGTCGGGTGCGCCGATGATCAGCGTCACGCATTTCATGGACCGCGACGGGCAGGTCCTCGCCGACGTCACGCCGCGCCGATATTTTTGCACCGCCTGCCATGTGACCCAATCGGACGCACGGCCGCTCGTTCCCAATACGTTTCAGGACATGGCGCTCAGCCCGCCCTCCAAGCAATGAGCTTGCCATGGACCGACTGAAAGCATTGCTGCTCTGGTTCTGGAACATCGCGACGCGTCCCAGCACGCACTTCAGCCTCGCCTTTCTCGCACTCGGCGGCTTTGTTTGCGGCATCATGTTCTGGGGTGCGTTCAACACCGCGCTGGAACTGACCAACACCGAGAAGTTCTGTACCGGCTGTCATGAGATGCATGAAAACGTGTATCAGGAATTGCAGCGGACCATCCACTTCTCGAATCGCTCCGGTGTGCGCGCGACCTGCCCGGACTGCCATGTACCGCATGACTGGACCGACAAGATTGCGCGCAAGATGCAGGCCTCAAAGGAGGTGTGGGGCAAGATATTCGGCACGATCTCGACGCGCGACAGGTTCCTGAACCACCGGCTCGAGCTCGCCAAGCACGAATGGGCCCGGATGAAGGCGAACAACTCGCTGGAGTGCCGCAACTGCCATTCGGCCATCGCGATGGATTTGACCAGGCAGACCAACCGTGCCGCAGCAATCCACACCAAATTCCTCCTCTCGAAAGAGCGGACCTGCATCGATTGTCATAAGGGCATCGCCCATGAGCTGCCGGACATGAGGGGCATCGAACCCGGTTGGCAGGAGCCGCCGGAAGAGCGCGGACGCGAAAGTTCAATCGAATCGCTGCGCCACTATGCGACGACGATTCCCGCGCTGAAGGACTAGACCCGCCGCCATCCTCATTCGATCAGCTCGGCATCCAGTAGCAATTGCGGCGGGACGACCAGCCCGAGCGCTTCGGCAGACGCAGCATTGATGACCAGGTCGAACTTGGTCGAGAACTGGATCGGGAGATCAGCCGGCACTGCGCCGCGCAGGATACGGTCCACATATTCCGCGCCATCGCGAAACTGATTGGTCAAATCCGCGCCATACGACATCAGCCCGCCATTGGCGACGTAAAACCGGGCTCCGTACATGGCCGGCAATTTGTGTTTGGCAGCAGCCGCGATCACCGTACCGCGATTGCTCGAGATGAAGCCGCCATCGGGCAAAATGATCAGTCCGGCATGGCCTGAATCGCCGAACCTGGCCATTGCCGGTTCGATCTCGCTACTCCCGCGGACACTAAGCGCCGTGACGCCCACATGCAGCTGCGAACCCAAATCCCACGCCGTACGCAAATATTGTGATGCATAAGGAGCGGTATCCGGATTGAAGAAAAGGCCTATGCGGTCGAGCGAGGGCGCCATTTGCTTGAGCAAGCTCAGCCATTTGCCGGCCATGGTGTGTTCATAGAGCATGAAGCCGGTGACATTGGCTTCGGGCCGGGCCAGATCTGAAACGACCCCGGTCGCGGTCGGATCCGAAAGTCCGACGAAAACGATCGGGATGGTTGTGGTCGCCTTTCGCAGCGCGCGCGTTGTAGCCGTGCTGGTCGCCAGAATGACATCAGGCGAGAGCGACACAAGCTCCTCGGCCTGGCGTAGCTGTTGCGAGGCATCCGGGCCAGGCCAGCGAATCTCGAAACGAAGGTCGTCTGTCTCGCCGTCGCGTCTCGCATAGAGGCTTTCCTTGAAGGCGCGCACGCGTGACTGTGCGTCGTGGTCGCTTTCCACGTTGCCGGTCAGGATGCCTACGCAACGTGTCCTGGTTTGTGCTTTCGCAACCAGCGGACAAAGCGCGGTGCCGGCGATCAGGCTGATGAACTCGCGCCGCCTCATGATCCCTCATGGTTCGTACAGTCAGAGCCGGCAGCGGTGATACTTGACTTCCATGCCGTCGATGCCCGGAAACACCCGTGTGATGGTGTCGTCGTCGACGACTTTCAGCACGAACTGGACGTCGGAAAGCATGATGTCCGTGGCGCAGGCGGCGAGAAGATTCAGGCTCTGCCCGTCTTCCTTCCTTGTCTTGATCCTGCATTTGACGAATTTTCCGCGCAGCCGGTCCGCGTCGATGATGAAGCCGCCACCATGAACGCCCGGAAATGCGGTGAAGCCGATCTGCTTGGTCCGGCCCTGTCGCACGAACACCAGTTCGCATTTATCGGCGTCAGGCGCCCAGGCTCCGGTGAGTTCGGCAGCGGCTACGCACTCAGGCATTCCAAGCGCAGCGATCACGGCCGCCCGCACCACGCACTTGCGAAGATTTGTCACAGTCATTGCCCCCGAGATCGAATGCATCAATGGCCGCTCAGCACCAGCGTCTGGATCGGCAGCAGCAGCGCCTGGATCCGCAACAGCATGGCATGCACGAGGCCGACGGCATCGATCGCATGCAGCACAAAGCCGTGGAACGCGCCGGTGTCCTTGGACGCAATGAGCTCGTGATTGCTGGTATAGGCGTTGACGATGCAGGTGCTGCCGGCCGTGACGTTGGCGAGCCCGTTCTTTTCGAGGGGCTCCAGGACCGCCAGGATCGTTCCAGGCTTGGCGGCGCTGGCGTCGATCAGCTGCTCGCCACCACGGAACTGACCTGCCGCGATGTAGTCCTGAACATTGGTGATCACCATCGGGATGATGGTCCATGGCAGCGACGAGCACGCGGCCTCGGCGATCATTCCGGCCTTCAAGACCTGAGCCTCGATCTGTCCGAAACCGGCTTGCAGCGAGCGCTGACCGGCGCCTTCAGGGATCAATACCCCCGCCGGCCGCATCAACGGGTTCACGATATCGCCGGGGCGAAGGAGAAACTGCTCGACCCGCCCGTCGACACCGGCGCGGACAACGGTCTTGTCGAGTTCGACCTGGGCCTGCGCCAGTTCGGCCTCCGCACTGGCCTTTGACGCCGGCAGCATCGTCGATAGCTGGACCTCGGTAGATCGTTTCGCGGCGGCCGCGGCATCGATCGCTGCCTGCCGGCCATCGACCAGCACCTGCAGCTTGTCGATGTCACGTTGGGGTACGATACCGGGATTGCGGCGCTGCAGATCGCTCTTCACGTTGAGTTCGTCCAGGGCCTGCTTGTGGTCGCTGTTGGCTTGCTGGAGCTGGGCCTCCGCCTTGATCACGTCCACCTTGGCGCTTTCGAGTTGCGCGTCGATCTCCGCGATCTTGCGCCTTGCCGTTTCGACCGCGGCCCGCTGCTTGGAGCTGTCAAGCGTGAACAGCACGTCACCCTTCTTCACGGGCGCGCTGAAGTCCACCTTGACCTCCGCGACCCGGCCCGATCCTTCGGGCACGATCGGGACCGTCCTGAAGAACAGCGCCGCCGATGTTGTCGACGGATGGAAATAGAAGATCGCGGTGATGAGCAGGACGGTCAGCATCACGCATCCGGTGATACCCCAACGAAGCTCGTACCACATGGAGAAGAGCGTGATCTCTTTTCCGATCCGTTTGCCCTGTCCATAGCGGCGATAGAGATAGTCCGGCAGCAGGGTGAACATCGAGCAGAGCATCAGTTCAAACATGGCTGCCAACCTCCTTGGCGGGGACATTCACCGGTTTGGCAGGAGCCGGCGAAGCGCGGTCAGACGCGTGCGACGCTTGAGCCGGCACGGCCCCATCGCTGGTCGCCGCCTCCCCCGGCGCGCCGCCACTGGAGTCCGCGATCTTCTCGACCGAGCCTGCGATACTGCTCAATGGCGTGCTGAAATCCGGCAGGTCGACCAGGGCAAGCAGCAGGCCGACGATCCAGAAGATGTGCATGTGCGTGAACAGGGCGATCAGGCCGAGAACGGCGACGATCTCGAACTGCAGCTTCTGTCCCTTGTGCGCCATCTGCTCCGGAAGGGAATGCAGGCGCAGGTAGAGGTTGCCGATGCCGAGCAGGGCCAGCACCAGGAAGATGCCCATGACCACCATGAGAACATCCGTCTCGCCGGGCTTGGCCAGATAGAACGGCAGGTGATGCGGTGTCATCGGATGAAGCTGGTCAGTCAACGAACAATCCTCCCCGTGGTGCGACGCCGCCATGCAGAGGGTGCAGTGCTGGAGCCGCGCGGGCTTGATCTGGATCAAAGGGATCAGTTCCAGCCCGGCCCAAGCATTGAAGGCTGGTACCGGCCAACGGTCAAGGAGGAGGAAGACCTGCCATGCCCGTGAACATCGAGGAGCTGTTGCCGACGGCCCAAGAGATGCAGCGGCAAGCAGCGATCAACGATGCGGAAAAGGCCGAGCGCTATGCGCAGAATTTGGTTGCGGCTGAAGCGGAAAAGCGCGCCCTGGTCGAGAAGCTCGGCAAATCCGCCGACCTGTCGGATCACGAGAAAGTAGAGCTTGCTGCGACCATCATCCGACGCGCGGTGCAAAACGGACTTGGCGAAGTGCAGATCTACCGCTTCCCCGCCTCGCTCTGTACGGATCACGGACGCGCCATCAAACAGCGGAACGCCGGCTGGGAAAAAACGCTCACGGGTGTCGCGCTCGAGATCTATCGGCTCTGGTCAGACTATCTTGACACGCGTGGCTACCGCATCCTCTATCAGATCACTGATTTCCCCGGCGCCGCGACGGGAGACGTCAGCATCATCCTGTCCTGGGGCGAGTAAAGGAGAGAGTTCAGCAGATGGCAAAGGACAATGGCGATTCATCGAGGATGAAGCGGAAGGATTACGAGAAGGAACTACGCAAGCTGCAAGTCCAGCTCTGTCACCTGCAGGAGTGGGTGAAGGAAAAGAAGCTCCGCATCATCATCCTGTTCGAGGGCCGCGATGCCGCCGGCAAGGGCGGCACGATCAAGGCAATGACGGAAAAAGTCAGTCCGCGCGTCTTCCGCGTGGTCGCCCTGCCCGCCCCATCCGATCGCCAAAAGACCCAGCTGTTCCTGCAACGCTATATCGAGCATTTTCCGGCCGGTGGTGAGATCACGATCTTCGACCGCAGCTGGTACAACCGGGCTGGCGTCGAATATGTCGATGGGTTTCTGCTCGCCCGAGCAGCACAAACGCTTTCTCGAACTGTGTCCCCAGGTCGAGAAGTTCGCCGTCGACGGCGGCATCATCCTGATCAAGCTATGGCTTGAAGTCGGGATGGACGAACAGGAGCGTCGTTTCAAGGCGCGGATCGAGGATCCGCTGCGGCAATGGAAGCTGAGCCCGATGGACACCGAATCCTATCGGCGCTGGTACGAATATTCGCGGGCGCGGGACATCATGCTCAAGGCGACCAATTCAGAACATGCGCCGTGGACCATCATCCGCTCCGACGACAAGCGGCGAGCACGGCTCAATTGCATCTCCCATGTCCTGGAGACGATTCCCTACAAGAAATTGCCCCGCGACAAGGTCCGGCTGCCGAAGCGATCCCGGAAGGGCAGCTACGACGACCAGGCGAGCCTGCGCGGGATGAAGTTTGTCGCGGAGCGTTTCTGAAAGCCGTCAGGTCACCGTCACTCGAGGCCGACGGTGACCCTCCTCTTTCGTCCGGCAACGAAGCTAACGGCGCGGTTCGTGAGCGAGCCGCGCCGTTTGCGGGCTATGCCTTGATGCCTTCTTTCGCCGCCTCGTATGCATCGCGATAACCCCTCGCTATGGCGCGGACTCCCCGCCCGATGTCGTCATAGACCTCGTCCGGCAGGTTCGCCAGGGAGACGCGGAGCGACCATTCGGGCGCTTCGAAGCCGCCACCGTTGAGCAAGACGATCCCGTGGGCTTCCGCCAGACGGAACGCCAGATCGAGCGGATGGATGTGCTTCTTGAGATAGTCGACGGCCTTGTCGCCGATATTCTTCCGTGCCCAGAACTCGAAATCGACCAAGGCGTAATAGGCGTCGTAGTTTGGATTGGGTGTCAGCTTGTCGGCCAGGCCGAGGCCGTCCAGCAGCGACCAAATACGCTTGTTGACGATCTCCATGCAGGCGGCCTGATAGGCTTTCTTGACATCCATCATCTCAGAGAGTGAGAACAGGCTCATCATCACCTGCTGAGGCAGCGACAGGCCTGCAGTGTGGTTGAGCGCCACGTCGCGGCTATCGGCAACGATCCGGTCGATGAGCTTGATCTTGCGTGGCTCGAGCGTCAGCGGTCCATAACGCTTGTCGAGCACCTTCACCGTGGCCTCGGGCAGTTTGGCGATCATCTTGTCGAAGATGTTGTCTTCGTGAATGGCGATGGCGCCAAGCCGCCAGCCGGTGCAACCGAAATACTTCGAGTACGAGTAGACGCCGATGGTATTGTGCGGGATCTCGCCCAGCAGCGAACGGAAGCCGTGCACGAAGGTCCCGTAGACGTCGTCGGTCAGGATCATCAGGTCGGGGCGCTTGGTCTTGACCAGGTTGGCCAGCTTGGCGATCGTCTCCTTGCTCAACGCCATCCCGGGCGGATTGGACGGATTGACCACGAAGAAGGCCTTGATCTTCGGATCCTCAAGCTTCTTGATCTCTTCGTCGGTGAACTGGAATTTGTTCTCCTGTGGGGCCTTGATCTGAACCACCTTGAGGTCGTAATCCTCCAGGTGCGTCATCTCGATGTAGGGCGTGAAGATCGGCGTCGCGAGCGCAATGGTATCGCCGGGAACCAGCAGGCGGTTGGCCTTCAGCGACTTGAAGAGGTAGCACATCGCAGCCGTGCCGCCTTCGACCGCGTAGATGTCGAACTTGCCTTTTGGCGTTGGCTCGCCGCAGACGGCCCACATCAGATATTCGTGCACGATCTTCTCGTTGTGCACCAGCATGCGGTCAGGCACCGGATAGTTGTCGCCGATGATGGAATCGACGAGTTCGTGGACGAAGGCATCCGGCTCGAACTTGAACTTGTTGATCGTGAAGGGCAGCATCTCCGTGAGGAATTTGGCGCCCGGCATGTCTGAATGCTTGGCGAGCCAGGCTTCGAACCGGCCGGCAATTCCCTTCGCCTGAGGCATGCCGCCCACCCCTGCCGGATGCTCCATCACCCGCTTGCTTTCGGTGATGGCGAACTGTCCGAGCAGAAAAAAACCTTCCCGCGGCGTCGTGGCGATCCAGTTGGGATTACCTCGCCCGGCGTTCAGAAAAGCGGACTGCGATCGCTTGGAGGTTTCCTTGGCGAGATTGATGAGCTCGTCCTTGATCTCAAAGGGACTCAGCGCCTCGAATTTTTTCAGGGTCAGGATATCGGCCATTTTGACGCTCCCAAGCGGTGCAAGCTGTTAAAACGAGGGCGAGGCAGGCGCTCTCGCCTGCAAAGCGGGTGCAGCATGGTCAGCGGCCGATGCCATCCTTTGATCTATCTCAAGGCTTCAACCGTTCCGTGGCGTCGCGACATGGGCGATGAGACATTGGCGGTGCATCGCAGCAGGGTGCGCGCTCGACGGGGCAACACCTCACAGAGCCGCCAGACGTCTCGCAGTTGCGTTTGACATAGATCAATACGACCGCCGGATGGCGCTGCCTGATGTTCGCCAAGCGATCAGTCGTTGTCGCCGGTTCTTCGGTCCGCCGAATCAGGTCGGGGCCGAGATGGCTGCAGGACGATGCTTGGGGACAGCATGAACAGGTGATGTCATGATCGATTGGTTCTTTCAGACGCTCAAAAGCTATCCGGAAATCGCGATCTTCCTTTCCTTGGCCCTCGGTTACTATTTCGGGTCTTTCACCTACAAGGGATTGGGATTAGGCGCGGTTACCGCGACACTGATCGCCGCCGTCATCATCGGCCAGATTGGCATCACGATATCAGGCCCGCTGAAGCCGTTCTTCTTCCTGATGTTCCTGTTCGCCATCGGCTATGGCGTCGGGCCGCAATTCGTGCGTGGCATCGCTCAGGACGGCGTTCCGCAGGCGATATTCGCGGCGGTGGTTTGCGTGTTCTGTCTGGCAGCCGCCTATGTCGGTGCGAAGATTGCCGGCTATGACGTCGGTGCGGCCGCGGGGCTTTACGCCGGTTCGCAAACGATTTCGGCCTCCATGGGCCTCGCCACCGATGCCATCAATCGGCTCGGGCTTTCGCCGGAGGAAACCAAGAAAATCCTCGACGGCATGCCCGTCGCCTATGCGGTGACCTACATCTTCGGCACGGTCGGATCAGCCATTGTCCTGGCGCTTCTCGGCCCGGCCTTGCTTGGGATCGATCTGGAAACGGCATGCAAGAGATATGAGGAGGAGCATGGCGGCAAGAAGCAGTTGGGCGGCCCCGGCACAGCCTGGCACCAGTTCGATGTGCGCGCGTTTCGCGTCCGGGAACGAGGACCGGTGGTTGGCAAGACCGTGCAGGAGGCGGAAGCTCTCGTTCCCGATCAGCGCGTGTTCATCCTGCGGCTTCGGCAGGGCGACAGCATCGTGGACGCGACCGCCGATACGGTGATCCACGCCCGGGATGTCGTCGCGGTGGCGGGCCGGCGTGACGTCCTTGTCAATCTGATCGGCGAACAGGCGGAAGAGGTCGACGACCGCGAGTTGCTGGCGATGCCGATCGAAGGCGTCGATGTCTACGTGACCAGCAAGGACGCCGACGGCAAGACGCTGGAGGCGCTGTCGAAGATGCCGGGAGCAAGAGGCGTGTTCCTGCGCAAGATCACCAGGGGAGCAATCGCAACCGACATCCCCATCCTGCCCAACACCAAGCTCAACCGGGGCGACATCGTTACCATTGTCGGACGCACGGCTGATGTCGCGGCCGCGACAAAGATGCTGGGTCGGCCGGATCGTGCCACTGACATAGCCGACGTCGCCTTCATTGGCGCCGCGATTGCGATCGGCGCACTGATCGGAGCGCTGGTCTACAAGATCGGCAGTGTGCCCCTCACCTTGTCCACCTCCGGCGGCGCATTGATCTCCGGCCTGTTCTTCGGGTGGCTGCGTTCAGTGCGGCCGACCTTCGGTCGGATTCCGTCCCCGACTGTCTGGTTCATGAACTCCGTTGGCCTCAACGTCTTCATCGCCGTGGTCGGGATCTCGTCGGGGCCGGGCTTCGTTGCCGGATTGAAGGCGCAGGGTGTCGGCCTGTTCCTGTGGGGGGTCGCGGTGACGACGGTCCCACTGATCCTTGCGATGTATGTCGGCAAATACCTGTTCCGCTTCCATGACGCGATCGTGCTCGGATGCTGCTCGGGTGCGCGGACCACGACCGCGTCGCTCGGCATGATCAATGATCGCGCCAAGAGCCAGATTCCGGGTCTGGGCTATACCGTCACCTATGCCGTCGGAAATACGTTGCTGACGATCTGGGGCATGGTTCTGGTCATGCTGATGACATAGGAGCGGCGGCGGGCGATGCTGACCTGGCTAGAGCAGTTTCTCGTCCGTTATCCGGAGCTCGCGCTGTTCCTGGTGATTGCCGCGGGCTACTGGATCGGGAGCTTCAAAATCGGCGCGTTCAGCCTCGGCCCGGTCACGGGCGCGTTGTTCGCCGGCCTTTTGGTCGGCGATTTCGCGCATGTGCCGGTTTCCAGCATGACCAAATCCTTCCTGTTCCTGCTGTTCCTGTTCGGCGTCGGCTACTCGGTCGGTCCGCAGTTCGTGCAGGCGATGAAGCGCGACGGCCTGAAGCCGATGCTTTTGGCGGTGGTCGTGTGCCTCACCGGGCTTGCGGCGGCGATCGTCGTGGGCAAGGTGCTCGGGCTCGATCCGGGCTTTGCGGCGGGCCTCATGTCGGGGGCGCTCAGCCAAAGTGCCGCGATGGGTACGGCGACCGATGCCGTCAACGGACTCTCCTTGTCCGAGGCGCAGCGCACGCTGTACGTCTCCCATATCGCGGTCGCCGACGCCGTCTGTTACATCTTTGGCTATGCGGGCGTGATTACGTTCGTCACCGTCCTCGCGCCGACACTGCTCGGGATCGATCTGCGGACTGAAGCGGTCAAGCTCGAGCAGTCACTGGGAATGACCCGGACCAAGCCGGGCCTGGCGTCCGCGTGGCGAAAATTCGAGCTGCGTGCCTATCGGCTGGATGGGCAGTCACCCCTCGTCGGGCTGACCGTCGCAGCCGCGGAAGCGCGGGTGACGGAGCACCGGCTGTTCATTCACCGGATCCGCCGCGGCCAACGCGTCCTCGAGGCAGAACCCGGGACGGTGCTCGAATCCGGCGACGTCATCGCGCTGTCCGGCCCGCGCGAGGTCATCGTAGGATGGATCGGAAGTCGCGCCGAAGAGGTGGAAGACAGGGAGCTGCTTGACTTTGCCCTGATCTCCGCCGACGTTTTTCTCATGGACGCGAAGCTTGCCGGCATGAACCTGCAGGAGGCTTCGCAGTTCGACTGGGCACGAGGTCTCTATTTGCGCTCGTTGAGCCGGGGCGGCCAGGAACTGCCCATCGCCCCCGGCCTCGTCCTGCAACGCGGCGATATCCTTCGCATCGTCGGGCCCGAACCGGTCGTGGAGAACGCGGCCAGGAATATCGGTGTCATCATTGCGCCCAGTAACACCATCGATTTTGTCGTCATGGGCCTCGCCATCTTCCTTGGCGGCGTCGTCGGCGTTCTCATCAGTATTCCCGTCGGCGACATCAAGATCGCCCTGAGCACGAGCGTCGGAACGCTGCTTGCGGGACTCCTGGTCGGTTATCTGCGGACACAATTTCCGCGATTTGGCCGGATTCCCGATGGCGCCATCAGCCTCATGACATCCCTGGGACTGGCGGCCTTCGTCGGGCTCACCGGCATTCACGCCGGGCCGATCTTCCTTTCCGCATTACGGGAGTCGGGCATCGGCCTGCTTCTGGGCGGCATGGTGGTGACGCTGTTGCCGCAGATCGTCGGATTCTGCTTCGGTCATTTCGTGCTGCGCATGAACCCGATCCTCCTGCTTGGCGGGCTGACGGGATCGCAGACAGTCACGGCCGCAATGGCGGCCCTCCAGGAGCGCTCGGGCAGCCCTGTCCCGGTTCTGGGTTACACACCAGCCTATCCGGTCGCCAACATTCTGCTGACCACCTGGGGTTCGGTCATGGTGCTTGTCTTCGCGAGGTGAGGAACGACCTCACCAGCCGAGAGGAACCGCCGATCGCAGGGTAACCTTGCGGGCAAGGATCAGGCGGCGCTCACTCGAGCCTGACCGTGACCCCGGCGACCGCCGCCGAAAGCTCGACCCCGACTTTGGGGCCAGCCAGTTGCAGAATGACACCCTTGCCGTTCTGCAATTGCACGCCGCCGGCGCCGGCCGCGACCGCACCGCTGGCGCCGAGTGCGGCATAGCTGCCTTCGATATCGGACGGGCTGCGCACGTTGAGCGCATGCCCGCTAAATTGGCTGGTGGAGGCGCCGATCGTGAAGCCGACGCTCATCCCTGAGACCGAAAACGGGTAGCGCTTGCCCTTGCAGACCATGACTCCACGGCCCCCGCCGACGCCCACGATAAATCCACCCTTGGTGAAGACGACGCGGATCGCACAGGTGTCGGCCTGCGATGGCGAGACGAGCCCGAACGTCAGCAATGCGAGTGACGCGGCGCCGAGGAATTTCATGCGATAGTTCTTCATTTCTCTGCTCCAGTGCTGTCAGTCCGGGGTCGAACGGGATTGATCGAGGCTGATCACGACTTTGGTGACGTTGGCGGACAGTTCGAGACCGCCCTTCGGGCCCTGCAGGGTGATGGTGACACCCTTGCCGTTTCTCAGTTGCACGCTGCCGACGCCTCCGATCAGCGCGCCGCCGGCGCCAACCACGCTGTAGGTCCCGGCAAAATCGCTTAGTTCATTGATGTACTCGGCGCGTCCGACCAACTTGTTGATCGAGGCGCCAGCCGTGATGCCAAGGCTCAGGCCCTGTACCGTGAAGGGATAGTTGCGGTGTCGGAAGGTCAGAGTCCCCTTGCCTCCCCCGGCTCCGACGATGAAGCCCGCTTTGGCCACCGTGACGCGAACCGCCCCCGTGACGGCCATTGACGGGGTGGCCGCGCCGATTGACGCGGCCAACACCGCCAGACCGATCCAGCCAATCCTGTACCTGCCCATGCAGTTCGTCATTCTGCGGCAGACCGGAAGCTGGACTTTGCGGATTTGTGGCGATCGACGAGTCTTGCCAGGGCCTCCGGACGCACAAGCTTCAGGCCCTGCACGTTGTTGTAGCCGTGGATCTCCTTCACATCGAGCTTGCGCATGAAGTCGATCGTTTCCTGCGTGATCACCTGTCCCGGCACCATGATCGGGAAGCCCGGCGGATAGGGAATGACGAAGTTCGCCGAGACCAGATCGGGGCCATTCTTCAGCCGGCGATCGATTTCGGGATCGTTGAGGCGGAGATATTCGCAGCCCGCGGCATCATAGGCGGCGAAGAAGCCGCTGCGAATATCGCCTTCGTTGGTCTTGTCTCCCGCATCGCCGCGGAAGCCTTCATGGAAGTGCGAGAAGTTCGGCAGATCCGGCACATCGGTCATCAGGCTCTTGACCCGTGACGCGAATACCGTCTGGGCGTTGGCGCCGCCCTGTGCCAGATCACGCTCGACTTCGCCCGAGATCTCGGCGAGTACCCTGATCAGATGCGCGACGTCGCTGCGGGTGTTGTTGATGTTGGACTGGATCAGCACGGAATTGCGCGAGGTCTTGTTGACCTGGATGCCGTAACGGCTCGCCAGGATGCCCTTGAACTGCGTGCCGTCGAAGCCGGCTCTGCCGCAGACCAGCGTCAGTCGCGTCGGATCGAGGAAGAACTCATCTTCCTTGAGACTCTTGAGGACCTGCCCCCAGTTGACACCCGAGGCCAGGAAATCGGTAAAACCGCTGGCACGATATTCCGCCGGAACCATCTGATCCGCCCCGAGCACGCTGAAATATTTCGATATCAGCGGATTGGCCGCGACTGCCTTGCGGATTGCGAAAGCGATCTCGATGGCGTTGGCGACCAGGCCGTAGCCCTCCAGCTCCATCTGACGGCGCGCCACATCGAGGCTCGCGATCAGTTGCTGGTTCGGGCTGGTTGAGGCGTGCGTGAACACGGCCTCCTTGAACTGCGCCTCCACGGTATGGAAATCGACGTCCTTGACGAGCAGCATCGAGCCCTGCCGGATGGCCGACATCGATTTGTGGGTGGAGTTGGTCTGGTAAACGCGCAGGCGAATTTGCCGCGGATCCGGGATCAGGCGCGTATTGAGCAGGGTTTCGTCGGACGGATTGTCGCCGAGTTCCTTCTTCTGTTTCTCATAGGCCTCAACCGACTTCGGATCGTGCATCCACGCCTCGATGTCGTTGGCGGCGCCCATGCCGGTGCGTGGACGCAGGAAGGGCGAGAAACGTGCGAAGCCGAACCACGCCTCGTCCCACAGGAAGATGAGGTCGGGCTTGATCGCGAGGCACTCTTCCATCACCCGGCGGGTGTTGTAGACGTGTCCGTCGAACGTGCAATTGGTCAGGTCGAGCATCTTGACCCTGTCGAGCCGGCCTTCCGCCTTCAGGTTCAACAGCGCCTGCTTGATGGTCTTCAGCGGGACCGCGCCATACATCGAATATTCCGTCATCGGGAAGGCTTCGACATAGAGCGGCTGCGCGCCTGACAGCACCATGCCGTAGTGGTGCGACTTGTGGCAGTTGCGATCGACGATGTTGATATCGCCGGGCGCGAGCAGCGCCTGTACCGCCATCTTGTTCGAGGTCGACGTTCCGTTGGTGACAAAGAAGACGCGGTCACAGCCGAAGGCGCGCGCCGCCTTGTCCTGCGCTTCCTTGATATTGCCGGTTGGCTCAAGGAGACTGTCGAGGCCGCCCGTGGTAGCGCTGCTTTCGGCCAGGAACAGATTCGGGCCATAGAACTCACCCATGTCGCGGATCCAGTCCGACCTGAAAACGGACTTGCCGCGCGCGATCGGCAGGGCGTGGAAGGTGCCGATCGGCCGCTGCGCATATTTCTTGAGATTGTCGAAGAACGGCGTCCTGTAGCGATCATGCACGCCTTCGAGGATGGCGAGGTGCAACTCGAGCAGCTCTTCCACCGAATAGAAGATGCGCCTGATAACATCGGTTTCCGGGCTTCCGGCGAGCTCCTCCACGTTCTGGTTCGAGACGAGATAGATATCGAGCTCGGGGCGAATGCGCTTCAGGGTCCTGGCCAGCGCCAGGGCAGACTCGCCGGAATCTCCGGCCTGCAGTGACGACGTCAGCGAGCGCAGGATCGGTGCGTCGTGCCGGGATTTCTGGGCAAATCCCTCGTTGACGACGACGGCCGCGATATCGGGGTTGAGCATTGCGGCACAAAATGCATCCTCGAAGCTGCCGACAATGACCGGCTCGGAGATGAAGCTGTCGGATGGGCGGCGCAGCTTGCGCCATTCCGCACCAAGGTTGGACCAGTTGGTGGCGGGAATACCGGTAACGATGAGCGTCTCGAAATAGGGACGACGGGTCGTGGTGTCGCCGAAGCCGGGCGGCAGCAGATCCGCCATTTCAGTTTCGGCATCCGCATGCACGTCCCAATCGCCGGCATGTTGACGGAACGAACGCGTTTGCAGTGCGTGCGTTATGCGCATGGCGAGCGCCAGCACCCCTGCCGCATCGCCGGCTGCAGCCCTCTCCTTCAGCGCGGCCATCAGGCGTGATCCGGGATAGGCGTGGTATTCTTCGGTGATCGAGAGCTGTGACAGCTTCTCCTCGAAGCCGGCGCGATTGCCGGACCCGCCCGACCAGGCCTTCGCAGCGTCAACCAAGCCGCGCCATTCGTCCGCCCGCCCACCGGGTCCGGAAAAGAACTGATCGATTCGCCGTTCTTGAGTTTCCTGCGCCATCGCCCTCTCCAACGCTCGTTGTTGAGCGAGAGAAGTGCGTGGCGAGGGGGCGAGAGTCTTGACTTAGATCAAGCGCTTGACAGAACCCGAGGCGCCGTTCGCCACAGCAGCGCCTTCAAACATCCAGATTTGCACGAAAATCCGCGCCTGGCCACCCCAGCAGTATGCGGGCTGACGTTTGATCTAGATCAACGGCGCCGTTTGCCTCCGTTGGAAGCTCACGACCCATCCCGTCCGCGGCAGGCGGACTTGATCGTGACGGCTGCCATGTTTCGATCGTTTGTTCGTTCTCTTGTGATGATCGTCGCGCTCGTCGCACCCGACGTCTGCCGGAGCGCCGACAATCCCACCCTGCGGCCCATCCAGGAGGGGGTCTGGGCACTTCCCCTGCTCCACCCGACGATCGCCTACGTCGTGCGCCCTGTGGGCAATGGCCCGTTTCCGCTCGCCGTCATGAATCACGGCGTCTCCCTCAATCCGGTCGACCGCAGCTTCTTCCCCCTTGTCGAGTTCAGGGATGCCGCGATGTGGTTTGCGCGCCGTGGCTATATGGTCGTGGCGCCGACGGGCTCCGGCTATGGCGCGGCAGCCCTCGATGTGCCGGACCGCGGATTATTTACGGTTTTCTATTCAAAGATCGGCAGCTGCAGCAATCCAAATTTCCACGACGCCGGAATGGCGGTCGCGTTGATCGACCAGTCGATCATCGACTACTTGACCGACCAGAAGCTGGCCGTGCCCAACAGCGCCATCGTGATTGGTCAATCCGCGGGCGGCTGGGCCGCAATCGCTCTTTCGAGCCTGAACCTGCCTTCCGTGAAAGCGATCGTCGTCTTCGCTGCTGGCCGCGGCGGGCGCGTCGACGGCAAGCCGAATAACAATTGCGCGCCGGACAAGTTGGTCGAAGCCACCGCCGACTTTGGCCACACTGCACGCGTACCGATGCTCTGGATCTACATCCAGAACGACACCTATTTCGGGCCCGACCTGTCGAGACGAATGCACGCAGCCTACACCGGCGCCGGCGGGAGCGCCGAATACCACCTGATGCCGCCGTTCGGCAACGAAGGACACATCTTTATCGATTTCCCCGACTCCATTCCGCAATGGTCGCCGCTGGTCAGCCAGTTTCTCGACAAGCATCGTTAGTGCGATGGAGGTAGTTGATGCGAGTTCGTTTCTCTCGAAATTTTCGTCTTTCGATCATTGCGGCCATGTTGCTGCCGATCTCCATCGTTGAGTTCGCTTACGGACAGCAAAAGGAAAAGGCGGACAGCGGCGGCGAAAAGCCCAACGTGGAATTTGCCTTGCGCGGACAACGCGACGCACGCGCTATCAAATACGGCGATTGGCAAAAAATTTGTTTCAAGACCCCCGGGTCCAAGCAAGTATGCCGTACGACGATCAGCGGCCAGTGGGAGACCGGGCAACAGGCCGTTCGGATCGACCTGATCGAGCGCGAAGGAGAAGGCGCGTCGCGCTTTCAGCTCTTCCTGCCGGTCGGACTTTACCTGCAGGCCGGCGCCAGGCTCTCTGTCGACCAGGGCAAGCCGTACGAGATCCCCTACGTCTGGTGCCTGACCAACACCTGCATTGCCGGCGACAAGGCCAACGCGAATTTGGTCAAGGAAATGGAGTCCGGCGAGAAACTCAAGCTCGAGGTCGTCGATACCAATCTGCTGACCGTAAGCACATTGCTGCCGCTCGCTCAGTTTGCCTCGACGCGAAAATCGACGCCGTCCCGGATCTACCAGCAGGATGTCGATGAATAATCGGCCGGCGTCTCACGCCGTGCCGGCGGCCGCGCGGTTGACCGGCTCGATCAGCGATTCCGCAACGAACGGTTTGGTCAGGTAGGCAAGGCATCCGGTCGCGATTGCCGCCCTGCGGGTCGCTGGACTGTCGTTCCCCGTGATGAAGATAACGGGTACGGGAACGCCTGCCTCTTTCAGGCGGCATCGCACGTCAATTCCGGATTCGTCGGTGAGATTGATATCGAGGATGACGCAGATTGCGTGTTCGAAATCGCCGTGGTCTTCAAGCGCCTCGCCCGACTGGAACAGCAGGCAATCATAACCATGCGCTCTCAAAAGCCGCTTGACACCTTTGAGCATGCCCGGGTCGTCATCCACCACGAAGACTGTCTTTTGCTTCGACAAGCGCTGGTCCTATAAAAATTCCGGAAGGCTTTGCCGCCTCCAACGGGACCATGAACCGATAGATCATCAGTATGTTCCGACGGGTAATTTACAACCTCGGAATCACTCTTGTCACTCACTTACCTGAGGCTGGACTGCTTACCAATTGTCCCCGAGGTCCTTGGCCGAAGGTACAATACCGCGCTTTTCAATCCAAAAGTGAATTAGCGTAGATTTCACTCACTGGATGCGTGGGTGACCATACCGAGCCGCTCGGCGATGGAGACGAGCTCGGCCAGCGTCTGCACCTTCATCTTTTCCATGACCCGCTGACGATGTGCCTTGATGGTGCGCTCGGTCGCGCCGAGCTCACGCGCGGTCTGCTTGTTGATCTTCCCCTGCACGACGCGATCGAAGACCTGGCGCTCGCGCGGCGTCAATGTCGCCAGCGTTTCGCGATGTGCATTTTCTCTTTGCCTGGTATTGCGCCTGACCTGGTGATGCGCCATCGCCTGTTCGATCGCGCGGAGTAGCTCGTCCGAGGAAACGGGCTTGGTCAGAAAATCCTCGGCTCCGGCCTTGATCGTTCGCACCGTCGTCGGAACGTCGGCATGGCCGGTGAGGAAGACGATGGGCAGGGTCGAACCAAGCGCGGCGAGGCGCTCCTGCAGGTCGGGACCGCGTAAATCAGGAATTTCGACGTCGAGCAGAATACATGCCGGGCGGCTCTCGTCGGGCAGCCGGTCAAGCAGTTGCTGGGCTGAGGGATAGGGGACGACGTCGTAGCCAGCGATTTTCAGACGACGTTCGATGGCGCTTCGAAACGACGCATCATCATCCACGACATGCACGATACCCGGCACGGTCCGACTTTGCTCCAAGAACGCCCCCGCCTCTCGTGCTGGTTGAAACCATACCACACGATCGTGTCGACGAAAATATGCACGTTCCAGTGCATATGCGCAGCTAGTCTTTTTGTCGCGTGGGCCTTGTTGTGCGCCTCTGCGACGATGATCGTGGGCGACGATATTGTCCCTTGGGACAATGTCCATCGAGGCAATAGTTTCGATAGCTGCCTCCGGATAACAGCAAACTAGGAAAACAAGCCGAACCCTGACACACCTTCCAAAAAACCTGCTCAAAGGGAGATGACGTATGTTTGTCCATCTCAACGGCGGCTCGGGAAAGAGGCCGCGTTTTCTCGGCGAGCTTGGCAATCTATCGCAGAACGAAATCATTTTGAGCGAGTTCAAATACCGGCGTGGCTCGGAGATTTTTGGCGAGGCTGAGCCAGCGGAATACCTCTACCAGGTCGTCGACGGGGCGGTACGCAGTTACAAGCTGCTCTCCGATGGGCGGCGACAAATTGGCTCATTCCATCTCGCAGGCGACATTTTCGGCCTCGAGAATGGCGAGGCCCATCGCTTCACCGCGGAGGCAATCGTCGACACAACGGTGCGACTGGCAAAACGCGCCAGCCTCGCAAATGTCGCCGAACAGGACGCGACGGTCGCCCGCGATCTCCTGAACATGACGGCAACCAACCTGCAGCACGCCGAGGATCACATGCTGCTGCTCGGGCGCAAGACCGCGCTCGAACGCGTCGCGGCGTTCCTCCTCGAGATGGATCGACGGCTGACCGCCGCCGGCGTGATGGCGTTACCGATGTGCCGGCGGGATATCGCTGATTATCTCGGCCTCACGCTGGAGACGGTGTCGCGTGCACTGTCGACGCTTCACGACAAGGACGTACTCGGTTTCATCGGCCAAACCCAGCGCCAGATCGTACTCCTGGATCGACGAAGGCTGGCCGAATTCGATATCTAGGATCTCATCGTCTTTCGCAACCCGACCCGAGAGTGTCCCTCTCCGCTCCGGCCGCCGCCCTAGCGAACCGGCTGAGAGTCGGCATCGCTTTCGTCGTTCCCGATCCAGGCGATCATGATCTCCCAGGCCACCGCCAGAATGACCGGCCCTATGAACAGGCCGACGATCCCGTGGGCCAGCGTTCCGCCGATCACGCCGATGAAGATGACCAGAACCGGTGTCGAAAGACCCCGTCCCATCAGTAACGGCTTGAGTACATTGTCCGAGATGCCGACAAGGAAGAGCAGGATCGTGATCAGCACGGCCGGTCCGACATCCCTGACCATCCAGACCCAGATGATGACCGGCAGCATGATCGGCAGCGATCCGATCTGGACGATACCGAGCACGAGAATCGCAAAAGCCAGAACGCCTGCGTTGGGAACACCGGCGATTTTCAAGACAATGCCGGCCAGGATCGCCTGCAACGCGGCGATCCCGATCACGCCCTGCAACACGGTGCGGATCGTGGCGCCCGCGAGCGCCAGGAAGCTGTCGCTCCGCTCGGGCACGACACGAGTCAGCGCGCGCCTGCTCGCCACAACCAATGCGGGCCCATGGCGAAACAGAAATCCCGAGATCACGACCGACACAAGAAATTTAAGTGTTCCCGTACCGGCACTGCTCGCGATCGCCAGGATCGGGCTCGCAAGCGGCTTCAGATGTGGGGCGACCTGGCGGAGAGCAGAGTGCAGATTCAGCGAGGCCATGTCCCAGAACTGATGTAGCGAGGAGCCGATGATGGGCCAGTTCTTGACGCTGTCAGGCGGTGCGGGAATTGTCAGATCGCCTGACGTCAATTGATCGGAGATGTTGCCTAGTCCTTCAACGAGACCGATGCCAAGCCACGCCGCAGGGCCGAGAAACACAGAAAGCACAACAAGAGTAACAATGATGGCGGCGATGCGCGGGCGTTGTCCGAGATGAACCGTCAGCCAGTCATAGGCGGGGTATAGCGCGACAGCCAGCACCACGCTCCAGACCAGAACGGGGATGAATGGGTTCAGCAGGACAAATGACCAGTAGATCAATAGTGCAAGCAGCGCGAGGCGAATGGCGATCTGGATCACCTCTTCGCCTTGCCGGCCTTGCCGGGTCCTCAGGGGAATCTTGACGTCCATGGGCGTGCCCTGCCGATGCTTTTCACCTCGATCCTGTATTCGCAAGACACGAGCCGCAGGCTTGATCCAGATCAAGTTCTGGTTGGAGACGAAAAGAAGCCGCGGGGACTAGCGCGAGCCGATCAGGGCCCGCCGATAGAGGCTGCCGCGAGCCTCTTCTCGGCAGACATAGCTGCCGTTCAGGCCACGCCCATAGAGCCGCTGGCCCTTCGAATAATATTTGCCCTTGCTGAAATCGAGCCAGACGACGCTGTCATCGGGGCAATGCCGCTGCGCCTGGTTCTCATAGCGAAACGGCGTCAGCGGAACAGCCGCCGCCTCGGTTGCGCCAGTCAGGACGACGATGAGGACGAGGCCCCCAAGCGCCTTCGAACGGCGAGACGTCATTGCGGCAACTCCGCGAGCGGCAACCTGACGTGAAACGCCGCACCGCGCAGGGCAAGGTTCTCGGCCGATAACTGCCCGCCATGGGCTTCGACGATCCTGCGTGCAATCGCCAGGCCCATACCCATGCCTTGCGCCTTGGTACTGAAAAACGGCTCGAACACCAGTCTGAGCTTTTCGGCCGGAATGCCCGGACCGACATCGGATACGGTGAGACAGGCAGAGTTGCCGTCCCGTGCCGTCGAGACCTTGACCCTTCGTTCAGCGCTCGGCATGCCTGACATGGCGTCCATCGCGTTGACGATCAGGTTCATGATGACTTGTTGAAGCTGGATTTGGTCGCCTCTGATGGGCAGCGGCAACGCAGCGGTGATGCTGGTCAGCTCAAACTGCCTCGCGATTGCCAGCGCTGAAAGAAACCGCACCGTTTCCTGGGCCGCGTCGTTGAGATCAATGTCCTTCAGTTCAAACGGCGCCTTCTTCAGCAAGCTCCGCAGCCTGCCAATCACCTCGCTGGCACGCACGTCGTCCCGGCGGACATCGGCCAGAATCTCCCCGATCTCATGCAGATCAGGGCTTGGAGATTTAACCAGAATCTCCGCCGCTTCGATGTTGGCAAGAATGGCGCCGAGGGGCTGGTTGATTTCGTGTGCAATCGTGGCGGTGAGCTCACCGGCCATGGAAAATCGGTTGACATGCGCCAGCTCCGCCGAGCGCTGACGTGCCTGGATTTCAGCACGACGGCGCCGCCTGTGCTCGAACAATAGCCCGGAGATCAGTGCGCCCTGCAGCAGGATGACTGCACTAACGAGCGCGATCTGCGCGTGATATTGCTGCCATCCCCCAGATTCA
The DNA here is from genome assembly GCA_963696255.1 of uncultured Alphaproteobacteria bacterium. Lineage (GTDB taxonomy): Bacteria > Pseudomonadota > Alphaproteobacteria > Rhizobiales > Xanthobacteraceae > Bradyrhizobium. The sequence continues at coordinate 808,732 of CAVOJN010000006.1, read as the reverse complement.
CGAAATCGGACGATGCTGCCGGCGGGGAGCCTGTTCTCGGCGATGTTCCAGTGCCGGAGCTCCCGCCAGTCATATTGAGGCGCGCCGGCGCTCAGGATCGGTATCTTGAGATCGGCCGGCGCTTCTCCCTTCAGAATGCGAACGGCTGCCTCCGCCATCCGCCATCCCAGCGCCTCGCTGGACATCAATGGCCCCCCGACGATGCCCTGCCCGAGATAATTGTCGACATAGCCAAAAATTGGAGCGTTGGTGGCGGCTCTAAGTTTCGGAAGCACCGATTCCTTGTCCAGGGGAACCCCTGCGGCGTCGACACGGACGTCGACGAAGAACGCGGCGGAGTGGGCCGGCAGCGTCGATATGCGCTTTTGCATATCTTCAAACGACAGATCGTTGAACCATTCGAACGATACCCGGTCCATGAAGGGCTGGGATACTCGGCGGAATTCCCTCCGTCCAGAACTTCTCCAGCGGAGAGGCGCCGACGATCCATGCGAAGTGTTTGGTGTCGGGCAGAACTTGCAACACGCTCTCAATCCACTGCTTGAAGTCGAGAATCACCGCGACCGGCGCATCATTCGGGGTGAGCTTGGTGTAATCGATCGTGCGTCGCTCTGGTCCGCCGATCAGCAGCGGCACGGAAGGAAAAAACTGGGTCCGGTATTTCTGAACAAAAATGGTAGCCGGAGCGCCGATCGTGACAATCAGGTCAAGCTTCCTCGACCCGAAAAGTGCGCCCAGATAGTCGATGACCGGACGCTGCTCGTCCGGTTCCTGAAATCGAGCTCCCTCGAGCGAAGCCTCGTAGAGATCGATCTTGTCCGGCGACAGCTTGAACAGCTCTTCTCGAAACCGCCCCGCATAGAAGACCCAAGGCGCAAATTGCGGGCCGTACGAATGCAACAGCAGTACGCGCTTCGGCTCCGCGGCCGAGGCGCTGATGACGGTAAGGACAATGACCGTCAGGGCGAGCCAACACCGCAGAGGGCGCAACATGACTGGTGGTCCGCTAATCCTGCTGTCTTGAAGGTGGCATAGCGGCATGCTGACAGCAACTCAGGTCCAGGGACAGCTGGACGAAACCCGGTCGAGTTGGGTTTGATCTCTGGCCGCAGGAGCGTGATAACCGGGCGCCGGGCCCTGCTCCGGGCAAAACAGCGCCCGGCTTCCGACGGTGGATTGATCGCAAGCGCGGCGGACAACCGTGAGTTTCGGCTTGAAATTTCAAAAATATCCATAAAATCAAACGGATGATACTGCGACCATCCATCAAGGCCTGCCTGCTCAAGCATTACGGGCCTCGGGCCATGACCACCCACCTCCGGAATGTTAACCTTTTGTTTACCATTAGCGATCAACACTGACCGGGATACATGGGGGATTCTCATGATCTGGCTGTTGACCGGACTGTTAGTGGTTGGGTTGGTTGTTACGTCATTGCGTGCTTCCGCTTGGCTGCTCTACAGAGGCAGTTACAACCCGGATTGACGTAAATCTCGCGCGCGCTAAGCGGCATAACTGATCTTCACGCCCTGTCGGATCAGAGCGTGGGACCGTGGGCGATCGAGACGCAACTCCCGGCACGTTCTCTGGCCACCCCACTGCTCTTTACTATATTCAAATGGCATTTCGCCGCAGCGCGCCAAGCGGGCTTGCTCGCCACTGTTCTCCTGTTATTCTCGTGTCGACCAGCGCGCCAGAGTACAAAGTACCCAGAGTACGGAGGCTCCTCCGATGAGGCGGATTGCGCGCGCGACGACCAAGCCCCAGCCCATTGTCCGAGTGGTTTTTGTCGATCGTCTCCGACAAGAGATGATGGACCTCAAAGCGTTGCGTCAGGAAGTCGCCGATGCCGAAACGCGCGCCCTCCTGCTCGTGCCCCAACCCCTGGACTTGCCGCATCGGCATCAGCTTCCTTTGATATCCGGACGGCTTTCGTAACGTCCTGTACGCTCGTCCCTGCCGCAGCAGAGCGAGCCACGATACGCGGAACGCAAATTGTTCGCGCCTTTCGCGCGCGAACCCGTGGCGCTGCAGCCTCGGCATGGGTGTTCTGCTCGCTCAGTTCACCGTCGATTTTTCCGCAAACGGCGTCATAATCCATGGCCGGAGGAAACCCGGACAAGAAAGACCGCCCATGGACGCCAGCACGACCGACAAGCGAACGCGCCTCGCTGAAATTGGGACGCGTTATGACGCTGTCGTTGTCGGCGCCGGCTTTGCCGGCATGTACATGCTGCATCGGCTTCGTGGCATTGGCCTGAGCGCGAGAGTGTTCGAGGCCGGCGGCGGCGTGGGCGGAACCTGGTATTGGAACCGCTACCCGGGCGCGCGCTGCGACGTCGAAAGCATGCAATATTCCTTTTCGTTCTCGGAGGAACTGGACCAGGAGTGGAGCTGGTCGGAGAAATATTCGCCGCAACCCGAAATCCTGGCATACGCCAATCACATTGTGGACCGCTTCGACCTGCGCCGCGACATCGTGTTCGACACGCGCGTGACCAGCGCGACCTTCGACGAGCATGCGAAATGCTGGCACATCGAGACAGATCGCGGCGACAGGGTATCGGCGAATTTCTGTATCATGGCGGTGGGCTGCCTGTCGGCACCGAACCGGCCGCGCTTTGAAGGCATCGATGACTTCAAGGGGCCGGTCTACCATACCGGCGAATGGCCACATGAGGGCGTCGACTTCACCGGCCTTCGCGTCGGCGTGATCGGCACGGGCTCGTCGGCAATCCAGTCGATCCCGATCATCGCGAAACAGGCCGCGCGGCTCACCGTTTTCCAGCGTACGGCGACCTGGTCGGTGCCCGCCTGGAACGAGGCGCTCACGCCGGACTATCTGAAAGCGATGAAAGCCGACTACCCGGCGCTGCGGGCAAAGGCGCGGGCGCGTCCGACCGGCTTCTACTTTCCCTTCAACATCCAGCCTGCGCTCGAAGCCAGTCCGGAGGAACGCGAACGGCTCTATGAGGAAGCCTGGGCGCGTGGCGGTCTGCCTTTCCTGGGCTCGTTCGGCGATCTCCTGTTCGAGAAGGCCGCCAATGATACGATCGCCGACTTCGCGCGACGGAAAGTCCGCGAGATCGTGAAGGATCCGGCGGTCGCCGATCTCCTCTGTCCGGACAACGTTTTCGGCTGCAAACGGCTTTGTGTCGATACCGGCTATTTCGAGACCTACAATCTTCCGCATGTGGAATTGGTTGACGTATCGAAGAAGCCGATCGAGCGCTTCACAACCGACGGCATCGTGGTTGGCGGCACCGAATATCCCGTCGACGCGATCGTCTCCGCGACCGGCTTTGCGGCGATGACGGGCTCCTTCGACAAGATCGCGATCACCGGCCGCAACGGCCTGACGCTTGCCGAGAAATGGCGCGCGGGTCCCCGCGCCTATCTTGGACTCGCTTCGGCCGGCTTCCCCAATCTGTTCATGATTACCGGACCCGGCAGCCCATCCGTGCTCGCCAGCATGATCCAGGCGATTGAGCAGCATGTGGACTGGCTGGTGGATTGCCTCGGCCACATGCGTGATGTCGGCGCCAGCACGATCGAGGCACGTCCCGAAGACGAGGACGCCTGGGTCGCTCATGTGAATGAGGTCTCGAAGGTGTCGCTGCGCTCGACCTGCAGCTCCTGGTATGTCGGCGCCAACATCCCTGGCCGGCCGCGCGTGTTCATGCCCTATATCGGTGGCTTTCCGATCTACGTGCAGAAGTGCAACGAGGTGATGAACAACGGGTTCGACGGCTTTGTTCTGGAAGGCGCGGCACCGTCCAACTCGGCGCCGAAGATCCGCTACACCGAGCGCTGGCGGGTCCCGCTCGACATCGAAATCATCTCACCGGCCGCGGTCGCGGCCAGACGCGTTCCGGTGGTTTGAGGCGTCAACGGCCGTTTGCGGCGCAGTAATCGCGCCAGAATTTGCGATAGGCCTCCTCCACGCGGCTTGTGTACCGCCTGGAGTTTCCTGCCTCCGAGTTCGCGACCATCGCCGGCAGGCTCGCGCGCAGCTCCGCAAGTCCGGACGGCCGCGAGGCATAGCGCTGCGCGATCGCGATGTAGCCGTCATCGTCGGCGGCGACCCAATCCTGCAGACCGACCGCCTTCACGATCGATGCACCGGCCCGGGCAGCCGGCGTCCCGGTGCCGAGCTTGGTGACGACGGGAACACCCATCTGCAGCGCCTCCCAGGTCGATATGCCCCCATTCTGCGGAAACGGATCGAGCGCGATATCGACCTGGCTGAACATCGCAAGATGCTCCGTTCGCGTCGTCGATCCGATGTACCTGACACGATCCCTGGTCAGGCCGTGCGCTTCGAAGCGCGCGGTCCAGCGGTCGAGCAAGAGCGCATCGTTCAACACGGCGCTCTTCACCATGATCATGGAACGGGGAAGCGCTTGCAGGAGCTTCGACCATACCGCAAGCGCCGGATCGGAAACTTTCTCGATCCGGTTGAACATGCCGAACGTGAGATAACCGTTGCGGAGCAGCGGCAGTGGCGATGGCGGAATGTCCGGCGGCGGCGCAATGGTGATGAGCGCCGGCAGATCATGGATTCTTTCCGCAAACAGATGACGGACGTTTTCTGGAATCGTGACGGCGTCCGACAGCACATAATCCATGACGGGCATTCCAGTGCCCGTCGCATGTCCAAAAGCCGAAACCTGGACCGGTGCGGGTTTGCGCGCAAACACCGGTAGCCGATTGTCGGCAGTATGACCGGAAACGTCGATGAGGATGTCGACCTGATCGGCCTCGATGCGATCGGCCAGTTTGTCGTCCGAGAGCTCCCACGCGTCGACCCAGCGGTCAACGGCCGCACGGCACTCCGCGGTGACGGCATCCTGGGCCGGCAGACACGAATAACCGATGATCTCGAACTTGGCGTGATCGTGATGGCGCAGCACCGGCAACAGGGCGAGAGCCGCCGAATGACCCCGGAATTCCGACGAGACATAGCCGACGACGAGACGCCGGTCCGGATCGAGATTGCGCTCTCTCAGATGCCGCCGCGGCACTTTTGCACCGATCGCATCCCACCAGGATTTTCGTGCGGCTTGCAGCGCTTCGAAGTCGATTCCTGGCAGATAGTCGAGCGCGAAAATCTTTCTGTTATGCGCATCGTCAAGGTCGGGCTTGATCGCAAGCGCCCGGTCGAAATATTCGATTGCTGTAGCTGTTTCACCCTGTGCGCCATGACAGGAGCCGAGCAGCGTCAGCGCGACCTCCGACTGCGGATTCCGGGCGAGCACTTGCACACAGGCCGAGAGTGCCTGCGCAACCTTGCCAGCCTGTAAGGACACCTGGGCCTTGCCGCACAGGGCGGGCTCGAAATTCGGCTGCTGCGCAAGCACCGCCTCATAATCGGCTTCAGCCTTGTCGATCCGTCCCAGTTGCATGAAAAGCCGCCCGCGCTGCGACAACATGCCAATGTTGCCAGGCGCGGCCACAAGCGCCGCATCAAAAGCTGAAACCGCCAGATCGAAATTCCGCAGATTCATGTTGGCGAGACCCTTGCCGAACAAGGCCGAGGGCAGTGGACTGAACAACAGAGCACGATCGAAGTTTTGGTCCGCTTCCTCGTGGCGGTTGAGCAGGACCAGCGCCATGCCGCGATTGCAATGGGCCTCCGCATGATCCGGCTTCAGCGCGATCGCGCGATCATGGGCGCTGATCGCCTGCTCGAACAGCCGCAACTGCATCAGCGTGTTGCCAAGATTCGTCAGCGCAGATGGAAAGTTCGGCTTGAGCGCGATCGCCTTCTCCAGACAGGGGCGGGCTTCGCTGTGGCGGCCGAGGCGAGCTAGGGCCATTCCGAGCTTGAACTGCGCCTCGGCCGAGCGTGGCTCGATACTGACCGCGCGCGTCAGTGCGGCGAGAGATTCCTCGTAGCGGCCGCAATCGGCCTCGGACGCGCCGAGCAGATGCAAGGCATCGAAGTGATTGGGAAGATCTTTGAGGATCTGCCGACACAGCGCCTGCGCTTGCGGATGCCGGCCCTCGCGGTGGGCTTTCGCAGCCTCCGCCAGCGCGGCTTCCGCCTGCTTTCTGGCCTGCTTCTGCAGTCTGGCGTTCTGGAAGGCCCGCGAGCTGGGGCTGGCTGACATGCGATTCCCTGATCAGACAATTGCTGTCGGGGAGTCTGGCCGATTCGACGTCCATTTGCGAATGGCCTGGTCCGGTCACCCGCCAAATTCGGGACCGACCGCCGGGCCCTTTCAACGCTGTCACTGCTGCTTGAGGGAGGCGAACGGCGACATCGCGCGAAGTCGGTTGATAACCAATGGCCTTCCCTTGCTCCCGGCGCGGAGTTCCGAAACAGTTTGCGGCCGTGACGTATGGGCGTGGGGGCGTGGCATGCGTGGGCAAGATATGGGATTCGACTACCATCGCTATCGGCAACTCCTGGCCGAAGCTGATGACGATGAAAAGCGACTGGCGCTGATCAATATCCTGATCGAGGAGCGTGCCAAGGAACGGCTGGCCGCACAGAGCGCATCCGATCGCGACACCATGACGGCGTCCACCATCGCCAAAGTCCTCGGTGCGCCGCAAAACTGATCGCAGGCCTGATGGAGCGTTTTATGGGCATCGGCCCGGCTGGATCGGCCGAATCCGGCTTTGGGTTGCGATTTGATTAACGATGCCAGGCAATCGGACGTAAAGTTTTCTGTTCTAAGGATGCTCCTCTAAGGCCCTTTCGGGCCAATAAAAATATTGAGGCGTATCCATGAAAACGATTTCTTCGATTGTGACTGATCGTGCGTTCAAGGCCATCACGATAATGTCCTGCTGTGGCCTGGCTCTGTCGTTCTGCATGGTGGCGTTCGGCATGGACCTGAACGCGGTCTGGCTCTAGTCTTTCGGGACGGCATCCGCGAAACATCCTGCGCGGGTGCCGGAACCGAAGGAATTTTCAATTGCCGTTGTCTTTCCGCGCGGCCCTGGCCGCGGTCTCGCTGTCCATTGTGGATGCCGCTGTCCTTTCGACCGTTGGAGCGGCGGCAAACGATATGACCGCGCTGGTCGCCAGGCCTGTGGCGCTGCCTGATATGGTCATTGGCTCGGCCACGGCACCGATCACCATCGTCGAATACTCCTCCCTGACCTGCTCGCATTGCGCCGCATTCGCGGAGAACGTCTTTCCCATGCTGCAGTCGAAATATATCGACGCCGGGAAGGTTCGCTTCGTTTCGCGCGAATTTCCGCTCGAGGTGAAAGCGGCTGCCGCCTCGATGCTGGCCCGTTGCGCAGCCAACGGCGATCCGTCAAAATTCTTCGACGCCACCACGATGCTGTTCAGGCAACAGCAGGAGCTGATCGAGCGCACCACCGAGACGCTCACCGTGATCGGCGGCAAGTTCGGCATGGACCAGGCGGCGGTCGAAACCTGCATCAAGGACGATGCGACGCTGGACAAGCTGCAGGCCGATCAGAATTTCGCCTATCGGGAGCTCAACGTCGACGCGACGCCGACCTTCTTCATCAATGGCGAGCAGCTCAAGGGATCGATGTCGTTCGAGGAACTGGAAGCGAAGCTCGCGCCGCTGTTGAAGCATCGCTAGAGGTCTCGCGTATTCACACCGTAGTTGCACGGTATTGGAGTTCGAGCCGCCTTTGATTATGAACCCCTCACTTTCACTCCTGTGGGGGAGGGGTAAGTCACGAGGCCCGGGCTCCTAGGCACTCCGGGCCTCGTGCATTTCAGGGGTCTAATCCTGTCCTGAGAGCAGGTCGTCGAGCCGGGACGAGTCCCGATTATCCGCTTTTGGCTGTCGTATCAAAAACCAGGCCCATCCGGTTTTTCTGGATCCATGCGACCGTGCAATCATAGACCTTCGCGCCATTGTCCATGACCAGTCGAAAGCGCGCGGGGATAAAGGCGGAATTTTCGACGTCGATGGCGGCGCCGTCGGGCGAGATGTTCCGCACCACGCAAGTCATCACCCTCCCGCCTGCCGAAACAAGCGCGGGTACGTTGATCTCGGTCCGGGGCTGCCTGCGGCGTTCTTCCATGTCCGACTCGATCCTTTCCGGATTCCCAGCCTAGCCGCAAGTCCTGAACAAATCAGGCGTGCCCTGGGCGCATGCCCTGCCCGCTGCACAGGCTTGCCGTTCGGCGAGGTCGCGGGTTAGCTTTGCCTTACGGCGGAGCGCGGGCGCAACGCACGCCCAAAAAACGAACAGGCGCCAATGGGGAAACGCCATGTTCAATGAACTGGACCGCAGGACGAGTTTGACCGGCAATCAGATCAAGATCCTGTCCGCCGCCATTATCGGCGATGCGCTGGAATTCTTCGACTATTTTCTGATCGGCTTTGTCCTCGCATTCCTGATCGGACCCTGGAAACTGACCTTCGGTCAATCGGCCACCGTGCTCATGAGTTCGGGCATCGGCGCCATTCTCGGGGCCTATGCCTGGGGCTGGCTCGCCGACCGTATCGGCCGCCGTGTCGTCTTCATCGGCACGGTTTTGAACTTCTCGATTGCGACCGGCCTGCTCTATTTCACGCCCGACAATGGCTGGGTCTACCTCACGGTCATGCGCTTCTTTGTCGGCACCGGCGTTGGAGGCCTTTATTGTGTGGACCTGCCCCTGGTGCAGGAATTCATGCCCTCCTCCAAGCGAGGCTGGATCGGCGGTCTGGTGACCTGCGTGATCCCGCTCGGCGTCGGCCTCGGCGCGGTGCTTGGTGCGTTCATGGGCAGTGACCAGTGGCGGCTCCTGTTTGCATTGGGTGTGCTGCCCGCGCTGCTCGTGCTTCTGGTCCGTCTCTGGGTTCCGGAGAGCCCGCGCTGGCTCTGCCGCCAGGGTCGCTATGAAGAGGCCCGCAAATCGCTTGCCTGGGCGCTGCAGGTCGAGCCGTCGTCACTGCCGATGCCGACCGCAGCCGATGCGGGCCCGATCATCAAATCCAACTGGCTCGACCTGTTCAAATATCCGCGTAGCCTTCTGGTGTCCTGGCTCGGCAATGCGGGCGCGCAGACCGGGGTCTATGGCGTCACGCTGTGGGCGCCTTCGCTCTTCGTGTTGCTGTTGAAGGTCAGCCCGCAACAGGCTGCCAAGATGATGATCCTGCTCACCGTGTGCGGGTTCATCGGACGGGTGTCCTTCTCCTATTTTTCGGAGTTGATAGGGCGGCGCAAATCCGGCGGACTGCTGGGTTTAGGGGCCGGCGTCCTCGTGATCGTCGCAGGCTACAACTACAATGTGATGTGGGGAGAGTGGTCGGCCTTCTGGCTGATCCTTGCCGCCGCGTTCTTCTTCGCGGATGGCGGTTTTGCCATCGTCGGGCCTTATGCAGCCGAAATCTGGCCTTCGCATCTGCGAACCTCCGGCATGGGGTCCGCCTATGGCTTCGGCGGCATCGGCAAGATTCTGGGTCCGGTCGGGCTCGCCCTGATCGTCGGTTCCAACAACTATCTCAAGCCTGACGTCCCCATGACCGAGATTCCGATGGCGTTTGTCTATCTCGGATGCTGGTTCCTGATGGCCGGGATCGTGTATTACTTCTTCGGGATCGAGACCCGAGGCAAGTCGATCGAGGAGATCGACCAGGAGCTGAACGCCGCCGCTCCGATGGCGGGGACAGCTCGAATACGACAGGCATAGATGAATCATGTTGTTTGCGACTTCTGCTGAACTGGCCGGCGATCGAGCTGTGATCGCGCGGGCTGAGGCCATCCAGTCAGTGGTCGCGGCCGCCTCTGACCAGATCGAGGAGGGACGGCGGCTGCCGCCCGCTTTGCTCGACGTCTTGCACGAGGCGCAGCTGTTCCGCCTGTTGCTGCCAAAATCCTCCAACGGGATCGAGACCGATCCCGTCACCTTCTTCCATGTGATCGAGACGATTGCGCAGGCCGACGCATCGACCGCCTGGTGTCTGAGCCAGGCCGGCGGCTGCGCGATGTCGGCGGCCTATCTCGATCTGCCGGTGGCGCGCTCGATTTTCGGGGACGATCCCCGCGCCGTGCTGGCCTGGGGTCCTGGTCCCAGGGTCAGGGCGGTCGAATGCGAGGGCGGTTACCGGGTCAGCGGCGTCTGGGCGTTCGCCTCCGGCGGCCGCCACGCCACCTGGCTCGGCGCCCATTGCCCGATCTTCAAGGCGGACGGCTCGCCGCGGCTTGACGACAAGGGACGGCAGGCCGAACGCACCATGCTGGTGCGCAGTGAAGACGTCGAATGGAGCGACATCTGGAATACGGTCGGACTGCGCGGCACCGCCAGCGATCAGTTCGCGCTGAAAGACTTTTTCGTTCGGGCTGATCACTCGATCACCCGCGAATTCGAACGGGAATGCCGCGAGAACGGACCGCTTTACCGCATGGGGAATGGAACCTGTTATCAGGTCGGCTTTGCCGGCGTTGCTTGCGGCATCGCACGCGGGGCGCTCGACTGCTTCCTCGATCTCGCCAAGAACAAGGTGCCGCGCGGCGCCAAAAGCCCGATCAAGGATAATGCGGTGGTGCAGTCGGACCTCGCCCAGGCCGAGGTCAATCTGCGCGCTGCGCGCGGTTTCGTGCTGCAGACCATGGCCGAAGTCTGGAAGCACCTCTGCGCGGGCTCGATCATTACGGTCGCTCAGCGCATCACCGTGCGCATGGCCGCCACCAACGCCATTCACAAGGCCCGCGAGGCCGTCGACTTCGCCTACAACGCTGCCGGCGCCACGGCGATCTTCGACAATCATCCGCTGGAACGCCGCTTTCGCGACATCCACACGGTGACCCAGCAATTGCAGGGACGGTTGAGCCATTTTGAAACCGTCGGTGCCTGGATGCTGGGTGCGGAGGCTGATCTGACCTGGGTCTGACACCGGGTTTGAGCAATCAAGTCTGAATAAGAAGGAGAAGAACCATGCCGCTTGGCGGACTGCAGCACTTCACGATCGAGCCTCAGGATCTCGAAAAGACCAAGGACTTCTACGTCGATGTCCTCGGACTTGAGAACGGTGACCGGCCACCGCTCGATTTCCCGGGCTACTGGCTCTATTCCGGCGGCAAGGCCACCGTGCACCTGATGGGCACCCGCAAACCCCGCGAAGGCATCGTGGTGCGCGGCACCGACAAGAAATACGAGGACACAGGCCGCCTTGACCATATCGCCTTTGCCGCAACCGACGTCGATGGTGTGCGAAAGCGCCTCAAGGCGAAGAACGTCGAATTTCGCGAGCAGATCGTGCCGCGCACGGGCGATACCCAGATATTCCTCTATGATCCCGACGGCGTCGGCGTCGAATTGAACTTCCTGAAGACTTGAATCCTTGACGCGAGAGCGTTCGATATCGGCCGGCTGGAGACGGACTCCGCGCCGGCCGATTCGTTTTTGCAAGCTGATCGCGGCACTAACCTGACAAGGTCACGACGGGGCCACCACTCAGGCGTGAATTGGTCCGTATTTCTTCATCATTGAATGGCGACCTGATGGCGCCGCGCCGCTGCGGCAGGATAGCCGGGTGCCGGGCCTTTAACCTACCCCAGGGCACGCGTGCCCGGCTATTCAACGAGAGCGGGCGTGAGCTTTTCGCGCGCATCAGCCGCGCTTCAGCTTTTCAGGTCCAGGTTAACGCCTCAATCGAGCCCGCGCTCGTGGCTCAGGCGGACCATTTCGTCGATGAAGATCTGCTTCTGCTTGTTGTCGAGGCTTGCAAAGAGCGGCTCGGCGGCATCGGCGACGTTGCGCTGATCTTGCGCTCGATCGTTGAGGAACTGGGCCTCATTGCGCATCTGCTCGATGATGTCATCCGGCGGATCGCGTTGGGCGCGGGCAATTCGCAAATTCAAGCGGTCGGCGCCATTGTGACCGAGATAATGCATGGCGCTGGAGAAACTGAACCAGTTCTTCTCCTGGTCGGGCGTGAGATTCAGCTCCGTCTTGATCCGCTCGATATTGGCATCGCTGGTGGCGACGATCTTGTCGGCGGTCAGTTGCGGTGCACCGTTCTGGGTCAGAACCTGAACCGGCTGCTTGGCTTCGGTGCCCGCCTTGGCCTCCTTCGTGCCTTTGGCGCCCTTGGCTGCCTTGGTGCCTTGCTTGTCGGTAGAAGCTGGCTGGCCTCCCTTGTCGCTGGCTGATTTGGTATTGCTATTACCATTGTTGTTGCCGCCGGTGACCGCTCCGACCACGCCGCCGACCACTCCGACGACGCCGCCGATCGCGCCGCCCAACACACCGCCAACGGGACCCGCCGCCTTGTTGCCTTCGCGGGCGCCCTGCTCCACTCCCTTGACGAGTCCCTGCGCGTCCACCGGTCCCGTCGCGTTGACCAGAACGATCGCGACGACCCCAACCGCGGCACACCATTTCAGTGTGGTGCGCAGGCCTGATGTCGGGCTGGTCATTGTAGGGTCTCCATCATCGCTTAAGGATTTCAACGCACCTGGATACGGGGGGCGAGAGGCGCTCCACCCGATCTCCAAACCTATCGCGCCATCGTTGAACTCGTCTAGCTCCGCAAGCATGAACTGCAATCGGGAAAAGGTCGCGTCGGGAAGCTGTTATTCTTGACTGCGGCAGATTTGCGCCAACAGCCCCGTGAGCCGTTTTGACGCAGCCGCGTGCGATGCAATATCGGCGATGCTCGTTTTTTCCTCACCTCTCCGCGGACGCCGCCTTCCGATCCGGGTGCACAACGTTAGTTCTAGAGTTCTTGCTCACCTGATTTCTGGACGGAGGCCGGCAATTCTGCTCTGATCATGTACGACGAAATCTTCGCGCCGGCTGCGGGGCCGCGCAGAAAGAACAACAAGAACGAGAAGAAGAAGAAAAAACCAGGAGCGAAGTTTCCCGAGATATCCGATTTGGCCCACCAGGGAGGAATGCCAATGTCACGGAGAACGCTCACACGACGTCAATTCGTTGCCGCTACTGCCCTGTCCTCCGCGGCTTTGGTCGCCGCGCCCTATGTCAGGTCCGCCAATGCGGCCGGCAGTCTCTCGATCGGCTTATGGGATCATTGGGTTCCCGACGCCAACAAGACCTCGACCGATCTCATCAACGAATGGGCGGAGAAGGAAAAGGTCGCGGTCAAGATCGACTACATCACCAGCAACGGCCGCAAGGACGAGATCACGATCGCCGCTGAAGCCCAGACCAAGGCCGGCGGCCACGACGTCCTGCGCATGGCGAGCTGGTGGCCGCACGCCCAGACCGAACTGCTTGAGCCGATGGACGACGTGATGAAGGATCTCATCGCGGCGAACGGCGCGGTCAACGGCACTGTCGAATATCTCGGTCAGCTCAACGGCAAATGGCACGCGGTTCCCTTATCCATCGGCAGCCAGATCAAGGGACCCTGCTCCCGCATCGACCTCCTGAAGAAGCACGCCAATATCGACGTTCAGGCGATGTATCCGGCCGGCAGTCCGCCGAAGGCCGATGACTGGACGTTTGATACCTTCCTCAAGGCGGCCGAGGCCTGCTTCAAGGGTGGTAATCCCTTCGGTATCGGCCTGGGTGAGACCTCCGACTCCGTGGACACGGCTGGCGCGATCTTTCAGTCGTTTGGCGCCCAGCTCGTCGACGCCAAGGGCAACGTCACCGTGAAGACCGACGAGGTGCGGCAGGCGCTCGAATATTACAAGAAGCTGATCCAGTGGCTGCCGCCGGAGGTCGCCTCATGGGACGACGCCGGCAACAACAAGTACCTGGTGTCCGGCAAAGCCGCCATGATCATGAATCCGCCGAGCGCCTGGAGGGTTGCGGTGCGCGATGCGCCGCAGGTCGCCGAGCAGTGCTGGACCCATGGCTTCCCATCGGGACCGAAGGGCCGCTATGCGCCCTACCTGCCCAACTTCCTGACAGTTTGGAAATTCTCCAAGAACAAGGAAGCGGCGAAGAGCCTGATCAGGCATCTGTCGACGGCGAGTGCGATCGAAAAGCTGGTCGATGCCAGCCACGGCTATGATCTGCCGGCGTACGAAAAGCTGACGACGTTCAAGGTCTGGGCCGAAGAAGGACCGCCGAAGGGCACCCTCTACCACTATCCCAACCCCTATAACCACCAGAAACTGTCGATCGCCGCCTCTCCTGCTCCGCCCAAGGTGGCGCAGCAGATCTACGTGCAGGCTACGCTCACCAAGATGTGCCTGCGCGTCGGCAGGGGCGAAAAGATCGAAGACACGCTCGCCTGGGCGGAGGGCGAGTGCGAAGGCTTCATGCGGAGCTGACGTTGGAAGTGTCATCGCGGTCTGCCCTCGGGCGGACCGCGATGTTTGAAGTTCTCACCTCGATACGATCGGACGCCTGACCGAGAGCGGTCAAAGCGCCTTCGATCCCCTCCTAGGGAAACGAGCACCATGGTTGACGTCGCATTTCAACCGACCAGCGTAGCCATACGGTCAGCACGCGGCAGGTCGAGCCTGCGCAACGCGATGAAGCGCAAGTCCACCATGGGTTTTCTCATGACCCTGCCGCTGATCCTGCTGATCGCGATTATGGTCGTCTATCCTGCGTTCTACTCGATCCATCTCGCGACCTTGAACAAGGCGATGACGAAGTATGTCGGCTTTGGCAACTTCCTGTTCCTGTTCAAGCGCCAGACGTTCTGGATGGTGGTGGAGCAGTCCTGCCTCTTCGCCATCACCGCCGTGATCTTCAAAGCCTTGATCGGATTTATCGTTGCACATTTTGCCCACAACATACCCAGCAAGAAGCAGCGCAAATGGCGCGGCATGCTGCTGGTGCCGTGGGTGATACCGCCGGCGATGAGCACGCTCGCCTGGCTGTGGCTGTTCGATCCCTCCTACAGCGCGTTCAATTACACGCTCGGCCTGTTCGGCATTGGCCCCATCTCCTGGCTTGGTGAAACCGGCTGGGCGCGCTTCTCGGTCATCCTGGTCAATGTCTGGTTCGGTGCGCCGTTTTTCATGATCATGTATCTGGCATCGCTGAAATCGGTACCCGATCAGCTCTACGAGGCCGCGGCCATCGACGGCGCCAATTGGTGGCAGCGCATCTGGTATGTGACGCTGCCGATGATGCGCAACATCATCGCCATCACGACCCTGTTCTCGCTGATCGTGACCTTCGCGAACTTCGATATCACGCGCATCCTGACCGCAGGCGGTCCGCTTGACTCGACCCACCTCTTTGCCACCTGGGCATTTCGTCTGGGTATCGAGGGTGGAGACATCCCGCTCGGAGCCAGCGTTTCGCTGTTCATGGCGCCGATCCTGGCGATCGCCGCCGTCTTCATCCTGCGCGACATCAACAAACGCGGAAACGAAGCATGAGTTCGCTCGTCATCGACAAGGCCGGCCCCACCCGCAACGTGAAATACGGCAGCATGAGTCGCGATCGCGTTTGGGCGTTGCGATGGTCGTATTTCTTCCTGACCATCTTTGCGATCTTCGCGCTGGTGCCGCCGATCTACATGATCATCACCTCGCTGAAGAGCAGCGCCGAGATTGGGGCCGCGACGAACCCATGGTGGGTCTACCATCCGACGCTGTCGAACTACCAGGAGCTCCTCGGTTCGAACCAGTTCCTGCGCTTCTTCTGGAATTCGGCGATGGTGTCCATCTTCGTGGTGGCGCTGACCATGCTGATCAGCGTACCGGCCGCGTTTGCGCTGTCGCGGATGAAGTTCTGGGGCTCGGCCACGCTTGCGACCGGCGTGTTCCTGACCTACCTCATTCCCGACTCGCTGCTGTTCCTGCCGCTGTTCAAGATGTTTGCCGTCATCGGTGAGTACACCGGCATTCAGCTCATCAACAAATGGTACGTGCTGCTGTTTCTCTATCCGACATTGACCGTGCCGTTCTGCACCTGGATCATGATCGGCTATTTCGCCTCGATCCCGAAAGAGCTGGACGAAGCCGCCATCATCGACGGCGCTTCCTGGTTCCAGACACTGACGCGGATCTTCATCCCGGTGGCGCTTCCCGGCCTGATCGCCGCGACCATCTTCGCCTTCACGGTTTCCTGGGCGCAACTCCTCTATCCGCTGGTGTTCACGACCTCGACCGATCAGCTGGTGATGCCGGTCGGCATCCTCACCACGCTGATCAAGGGCGACGTGTTCAACTGGGGTCAGATCATGACCGGCGCGCTGCTCGGTGCCGCGCCGCCGCTGATCATCTACGCTTTCCTGATGGACTATTACATTGCCGGCCTGACCGCCGGCGCGACGAAGGGTTGAATCATGGCCGAGGTAAGCCTGCGTAAGGTTGTGAAGCGTTATGACGAAGTCGAGGCGGTGCGCGGCATCGATCTCGATATCGCCGACCATGAGTTTGTGGTCCTTGTCGGCCCATCGGGCTGCGGCAAGTCCACCACCCTGCGGATGATCGCCGGGCTCGAGGATATCACTGACGGTGACATCACGATCGGTGGCGACGTGGTCAATGACGTGCCCCCAAAGGATCGCGACATCGCGATGGTCTTCCAGAACTATGCGCTCTACCCGCACATGACGGTCGCCGAAAACATGTCGTTCGGCCTCAGGCTGAAGAGGTATCCCAAGGCCGAAATCAAGAGCCGCGTCACCGAAGCCGCGCGCATGCTCGACATCTCCGACCTGATCGACCGCAAGCCGAAGCAGTTGTCCGGCGGCCAGCGCCAGCGCGTGGCCATGGGCCGAGCCATCGTGCGCAACCCGAAGGTGTTCCTGTTCGACGAGCCGCTCTCAAATCTCGATGCCAAGCTTCGCGTGCAGATGCGGATCGAGATCAAGAAAGTGCACCAGAAGGTCCGCACCACGACGGTCTATGTCACGCACGACCAGGTCGAGGCGATGACGCTGGCCGATCGGGTCGTGGTCATGAACAAGGGCAAGATCGAGCAGATCGGAACGCCGAACGAACTCTACCACAAGCCGGCGACGCGTTTTGTTGCGGGCTTCATCGGCTCGCCCGCCATGAACTTCCTTCCATGCCGGCTCGAGGACAATGGTGGCAAGCTGAATGTCCGCGTCACCGACCGTCTATCGTTTCCGTTGCCGCCGGCGCGGGCTGCGCGTTACGAGAAGGCGCCGAGAGGCGAGAAGCTGCTACTGGGCATCCGCCCGGAGCATCTGACCGAAGCCAACGGTCACGCCGCCCCTGGCGTCGAGACCTTCGAGTCCGTCCTTGACGTGACTGAACCGATGGGGATGGAAACGCTGGTTTACTTCGCGCTCGAGGGCAATCAGCTATGCGGACGCGTCGACCCTGGGGCCGGCGCGCAGGACGGTGCTCCGCTGCGAATGGCGATGGACCTCAATAATATGCACCTGCTAAACGAGGGGACCGGCGCCGTCCTTTGACGGCGAACCAGAAACCTCAAGGGCAGGAAATGGCTACCAACAAGAAGAAGATTTTCATCACGCAAACATTGTCACCGGGAGCACGGGCTCTCCTTACCGAACGGGACGATATCGAACTCGTCGAATTTCCCAATCTGGTCTCGGCCAAGGATTTCGAGGCGATGCTGAAGCAGCATGCGCCGGTCCATGGCGTGGCGTTGGGCGCTACTGCCTTCGGCGAGAAAGAGCTTCAGGCCGCAGGCGATATGAAGGTGGTGACGCGGATCGGCGTCGGCTACGACGCGGTTGACGTCCCTGCACTCTCCCGCCGCAAGGTGCCGCTGATGGTGGCGGGCAGCGCGAACTCGCCCTCGGTCGCCGAGCAGGCAATGTTCATGATGCTGACGCTGGCCAAGCGCGCGCAGGAGATGCATTCGATGGTGAAGGACGGCACCTGGGCGGGCCGGCTCGGCGCGCTCCCGTTCGATCTGTACGGCAAGACGGTGCTGATCGTGGGCTTCGGCCGCATCGGCACGCGCACGGCCAAGCGATGCCAGGCGATGGAAATGAAGGTGCTGGTGTACGATCCCTACAAGCCCGCCGCCGAGATCGCCGCTGCCGGCTGCGAAGCGGTGCCGGATCTCGACGCCGCGCTACCGCGCGCCGACTTCGTCACCATTCATTGCCCGAAGACTCCGGAAACGGTCGGCCTGTTCAACGCGGCGCGCTTCAGGCTGATGAAGCCGACCGCCTATCTCATCAACACGGCCCGCGGCGGCATTGTCGATGAAAGGGCGCTGCATGAGGCGCTGGTCTCACGCAGGCTCGCGGGCGCGGGCCTCGACGTGTTCGAACAGGAGCCCCCGCCGGTCGGTCAACCCCTGCACGCGCTTGGCAACGTCATCATGGCGCCGCACGTCGCCGGCGTCACGGTCGAGGCCGTCGATCGCATGAGCGAGCAGACCGCGCGCAACATCCTGAGCGCACTCGACGGAGAGCCGATCCGGCAGAACGTGATCAACCAGGATGTGCTCTGAAGCTCGGACGGCGACTGCCTTCGAGGTGACCGCCGTCACGCATTTGACAGCAATCTCAGCGAATTGGATCGCTTCCTTCAAGAGATGGGGAAGCGGCGGCGCGGCCGGATATCGCGGATCGCCTCCGCGGTCCGCGAGCCGGCCGCTCTTCTCGACAACGTCCTCTTTCGGGACACCGACGCGACAAAACTCAGCCTCATTCAGAGGGAAATAAATTGCACAGGCGCCCGGGTGGGATCGGCAGCGCCGGTGGGACAAATCGGAGGCCGGAATTGTGAGTTAGAATGACCCGACGGATCACGCGCTCGCGACCATCGCGAGCATCCTCGATAAACCTGAAACGCCGCCGGAAGTGGAGAAGCAGGCCCCGGAGTTCAAACCTGTCTCGCCCGCCGTCGCGAGCACGGACGGTGAAGGCTATTCGAAGCTCGGACCGGGCCCCATCGCGGCCATCAGGTTCAAATGGACCGCGCGGCGCGGGGACAATGGCGAGTATTTCGTCGACGAAACCATTGGCGAGAGCTCCGTTCCCGTCACGTCAGGACCGATGACGAAGGAAGCGGCCGTGGCGCTGGTCGACGAACGTGAGCTCGAAGCGCGCAAGCGTTTCGATCAGTTGCGGCGGGAGATGACCGGCCGCGACGCCGACCCTGACGTCGTCCGCGCCGGCGAGGCCTGATCACCGTCGCCTCGACGCGGGCCGCCGCCCGCCCTCAAGGACGCTCTCAAGTCGCTGAGGAGCCGCAAGCGGCTCACTTCTCGAAAGGCGGCGGCTCGTCTATACCGGCGGTAGATCATCCGACGCAAAGAGAGCCCGATGTTTCGCTTCCTGTCCTGCCTCGCTGCACTGTTCCTTGCCGCCGCGTCTGCGCAGGCCCAACAGCCGTCCCGCCTCGACGAGATCATCGGCCGCGGCACGTTACGGGTCGGCATGACCGGCGACTACCTGCCCTTCACCTATCTCGACAAGGAGACGCAGAAATTTCGCGGCTTCGACGTCGATGTCGCCGAAGCCCTGGGCAAGGCGCTCGGCGTCAAGGTCGAGTATGTCCACACCGCGTGGCCGCAATTGATGAAGGATTTCGAGGCGCAGAAATTCGACGTCGCGATGGGCGGCGTCTCGATCACGCTCGACCGGCAGAAGAAAGGGTTTTTCTCGACGCCGATCATGCGCGAGGGCAAGACGCCGATCGCGCGCTGCGGCGACAAGGAAAAGTACGCAACGATTGCCGATATCGACAAGCCGGGCACGCGCGTGATCGTCAATCCGGGCGGCACCAACGAGCGCTTTGCCCGCGCCAACATCAAGAGCGCCGACATCCGCGTCCATGGCGACAACGTGACGATCTTCGACGAGATCGCCAAGGGCAACGCCGACCTGATGATGACGGACGCGTCCGAGACGCTGTATCAGCAGAAACTGCATGCCGGCGTGCTCTGCGCCGTTCATCCCGACAAGCCCTTCGATTTCGCCGAGAAGGCCTATTGGCTTCAACGCGACGAGGCCCTGAAGGCGTTCGTCGATCAATGGCTCCATATTTCCATGGAGGACGGCAGTTTCAGGAAAATCTATGCCGCATGGTTCGATTGAACTCCGGTTTCGGTGAATTGCCGGGAATGAACGGGCGAACTAAACTGCCGGCGCTTGAACCCGAGTTGGCTGGACAGCGACTTATTTGGCGTAAGTGATGCAGGTCACGTTGGTGCAACAGGTCGCAACCTAGGCTCGGCGTTTTGGAGGTCCTGCTGCTCAGGAGGTCATGATGAAAAGGCTCTTGGCAATGGCCGCATTCCTGCTGGCAAGCAGCGCCGCCCAGGCTCAATACCAATTCGAATATGGCGGCCGCACCATCCGCATCGATCCGGATCGGGGCACCATTTCGATCCCGGGCGTCTACGACAATACCGGCAAGAAATCGAGGCGTGCCAAGTCAGATGCGAAGTCTGATCCGAAATCCGATGCCAAATCGGATACAACCAAGTCGGATACCAAGTCCGACCAGGACGCTCCGCAAGGCAAACAGGACGCGAAGGTCGAGCCGCAGGCTGCGCCGACAGCGCCTGCCGACACTGCCGCGGCACCACCTGCGCCGCTCCCTCCACCCGCGCCGCCGTCGGCCACCGCGACCAACGCGCCACCGGATACGACTGTCCTGCCACCTCCGGCACCTCCGCCGCCGGCGCCCCTGCCAGCTGTTCAGCAGGCGGCACCACAGCCTCCCGCGCCACCGACCCCAGCCGCCACCGTTGCGACCGCTCCTCCGCAGGCTCCGGCTCAAGCACTGCCGGACCCGGCCCAGCGCACCCGGGATACCAAATCACCTGTTGGCGTGTGGCTGACCGAAGAGAAGGAAGGCAAGGTCCGCATCGAGCAGTGCGGCAACAATCTCTGCGGCTATTCCGTGGACGCCAAGTCGAACGCCAATGGCGAACAAGTCCTGATCAACATGCGGCCGGGCAAGGACCAGAAATGGAGCGGCCGTATCCTGGATCCGAACAGCGGCAGCACCTACGACTCGACGATCGCGATGAAGGGGCCGGATACCCTGCACGTGCAGGGCTGCGCTTTCGGCGGCATGTTCTGCGGCGGCCAGACCTGGTCCCGCGTCAACTGAAAACGTATACGGATTATCGAAGAGAAAAGGCCCTGCCGCGTGCGGGGCCTTTGCTTTTGTGCTCGAAATCACGAGCGATTGGCGATGTGACAGCCGTCACAGCCTCGAATTCCCCGAGCGGCCACTGTCCCGGCATCGAAACACGCAAAAGAGCCGCGACATGGGACGTTTCAACCAAGCCCTCATTGCCACCAGCCTTGCCATCGCTCTGGCTTCGCCACTTGCCACTCGGGCCGCGGCCGGCAACTCCTTTGATGGCACATGGAGCGTCCACATCGCGTCCTCCAGCAGTGAATGCGGAGACGGCCAGACCGTCTCGATCGGCATCAGCAACGGCCAGGTTTCGAGTTCGATGGTGCAGGCCTCCGGCAACGTTGCCGAGGCGGGCAATATCAGCGTCATCCTGGCGAGCGGGATCAAGAAGGCAAGCGGCTCCGGCCGCCTCTCCGGCTCGTCGGGATCAGGCACCTGGCGTGGCGCGCTGTGCTCCGGCACCTGGAGTGCATCGCGCATCTGATCTTGCGATCACGCGCCGTGCGCGGTGAAACGTCACCGCGCTCTTCTCGGAATTGATTTTAATGCGGGGCTTTGGCCGCGAGGGTCAACCGCCTCGCATCCCTAAAGCATGATCCGGAAAAGTGTGAAGCGGTTTTCCCTCGCGACAAACGCGTAGCGTTTGCGCGGAGATCATGCTCAAACAACACGCCAAAGCGCGATGACGATTCATCCTGATCTTATCGCGCTTTAGCCGACGGCGGTGTTGTACTCCGCGTCGGTGACGTGCTCCATCCAGTTGGCCGTCTTGCCGTCCTGGGCTTCCTGGGTTGCGATATGGACCATGCCGGTGGTTGGCGCGCCGCCATGCCAGTGCTTTTCGCCCGGAGGAATCCAGATCACGTCGCCGGCCTTGATCTCCTTGACGGGCTCACCCTTGGTCTGAAAGCGGCCCACGCCCGAAATCACGTACAGCGTTTGCCCGAAGGGATGGGTGTGCCACGCGGTGCGCGCGCCCGGCTCGAAGGCGACGCGATTGATGACAACCCGCGCCGGCGCTGGTGCCGCGATGACCGGGTCCTGCCAGACCGTGCCGGTGAAATTTTCAGCGGGCGCGCGGCGTGTCGGTCGCGAGCCGGCGGGATAGATCTGCATGGGGTGGCCTCCTTGGTTTCTTGTCATTGCAGGTGGGCGATGACGCCCACCCTATTCCGTCGACATGAACTTATTTCTTCGAAGCCGCGTAACGCGCCTTGGTCTCGGCATTCATGGGGTAGAGGCCCGGCAGTTGCGCGCCATTGTTCACCTCGTTGACGATCCAGGCTTCCATTCGTTCCTGTTCGGGACCTTCGGCCAGCACGTGCTCGAGCATGGCTTGCGGGATCAGCACCGCGCCATCCTGATCGGCCACCACGACATCGTTCGGAAACACCGCGACGCCGCCACAGCCGATCGGCTCGCCCCAGCCGACGAAGGTCAGGCCTGCGACCGACGGCGGCGCGGCAAAGCCGTCGCACCAGACGGGCAGACCCGTGCCCAGAACACCCTCGACGTCACGGACGACGCCGTCGGTGATCAGCGCGGTTACGCCGCGCTTGGCCATGCGGGCGCAGAGAATGTCGCCGAAGATGCCGGCATCGGTGACGCCCATGGCGTCGACCACGGCGATGCATCCCGCCGGCATGGCTTCGATGGCCGTCCGTGTCGAAATCGGCGACGACCATGACTCCGGTGTCGCGAGGTCCTCGCGCGCCGGCACGAAGCGCAGCGTAAAGGCGGATCCAACCAGCCGTGGCAGGCCCGGCTTGAGCGGCCGTGCGCCCCGCATCCAGACGTTCCGCAGGCCCTTTTTCAAAAGGACCGTGGTGATGGTGGCAGTCGTTACGCGCGAGAGGATTTTGATCGCGTCGGGGGTCAAAGACATCGAAAACACAGGCTCCGGGAGGGTGGATTAGCGCGGCGCATCTTGCGGGGCGCGGGCATCACGTCAAGGGCGTGACAAGCACGGCTTATTGAGCGAAAACGCATGCCATGGCAACGCCCTTCCCCCAGCCCCGCCTTTTGCCTGCTGGCGACAGCGCCATCGTGGTCGAATTCGCGCGCGCGATTGACGACATCGCCAACCAGCGCGTGCTGGCGCTGGACAAGGCGGTGGCAGCCGCTTCCATCGAAGGGGTGCTGGAGGCCGTCCCGACCTATCGCTCATTGCTGGTGCACTACGATCCCGAGCTGATCGATTACGGGGCCTTGGGCGCAAAGTTGCTCGCGATGGCAGAGGCGCCGCTCCCGCCGGCCGGCAAGGCTCGGCGCTGGCGCGTTCCCGTCGCCTATGGCGGCGAAAATGGCATCGACCTCGAGGAGGTCGCCAAGAGGCTGGACATCACCCCCGACGAGGTCGTCGCGCGGCATACCGGCGGCGATTATCGCGTCGCCATGATCGGTTTCACGCCCGGCTGGTCCTATCTGTCGGGGCTCGACAAATCCCTGCACATGCCGCGGCGCCTTAGTCCGAGGGTCTTCACGCCGGCCGGAACGATCTCGGTCGGCGGCGTTCAGGCCGGCATCCAGTGTCTGGCCGCGCCGAGCGGCTGGCATCTGCTCGGGCGAACGGCGGTCCGGACCTTTCAACTGCATCGCGATCCCGTCTTCCTGACCCAGCCCGGCGACCGCGTGACGTTCTATCGGGTCGATGAGAAGACCTTTGCCGAGCAGAGCCGCACCGCGGAAGCCGGCGAGATCGTCGCGGAATTGATCGCCGCATGACCAGGCTCGTCGTCACATCGATTGGACCCGCCAGCTCTGTCCAGGATCGCGGCCGCCCCGGTGTGCAGCGCTACGGGCTGGTGCCGAGCGGCGCGATGGATCGACTGTCGCTTGCCGCCGCCAACATGCTGGTCGGCAACATGCCGTTCGCGGCCTGTGTCGAGATCGGTCCGTTCACCGCCGCGTTCACGGCCCGCGACGGCGCAGTCCACATTGCACTGGCAGGCGCCGCACGCAGCGCCGAGATCGCCGGACGGCCGGTGGCGATGGATTCCTCGATGACCATCGGCGATGGCGAAACGCTCACGCTCGGTTTCGCCAGAGGCGGCGCCTTCAGCTATCTCGCCATCGAAGGCGGCATCGACGGCGAAGAGACGTTTGGCAGCGTGGCGGTCAACCAGCGCGCCGGATTGGGCAGCCCCTACCCGAGGCCGCTGCAAGCCGGCGACGAGCTGCCGGCGAGGATGGCGAGCGGCGTCACCGCGCGCCGGATCGAGCTTCCGTCGGTCTCAGGCCCCATCCGCGTGGTGTTTGGCCCGCAGGACGATGAGTTTTCCGAGGATGCCAAGATGCTGTTCCTCGACAGCGAGTGGAAGATCTCGGCGACGAGCGATCGCATGGGCTACCGGCTCGAGGGCCCGGTGATCCAGCATCTGCATGGCCACAATATCGTCTCCGACGGCACCGTCAGCGGCAGCATCCAGGTTCCCGGCAACGGCGCTCCGATCGTGCTGATGGCCGACCGCAACACCACCGGCGGTTATCCGAAGATCGCGACCGTGATCACAGCCGATTTTGGCCGTCTTGCGCAAACACCCGCCGGGACCGCCTTTCGCTTCAAGGCCGTCAGCGTCGAGGAAGCGCAGGCCGAGGCGAGGAAATTCGCCGAACTGCTGCGCTCCCTGTCCGACCGCCTCCGCCCCATCGAAAACCTTGAGCTCAACATCGAGGCGCTGCAAGCTGCCAATGTGGCCGGCAGTGCCGTCAACGCGGTCGACACCGCAACCTGGCAGGCCGACGCTCTGGTTACCAACCCATAACAAGACGTCAACGACAGGCGGGGAACAACATGAAGACCATCGATCTCAATTGCGATCTCGGCGAGAGCTTTGGACCGTGGGAGATGGGCCACGACGCCGACATGATCGAGCTTGCGACCAGCGTCAACGTCGCCTGCGGTTTCCATGCGGGCGATGCCGACATCATGCGCAAGACCGTCGAACTTGCGAAAGCGCGCGGCGTGTCCGTCGGCGCCCATCCTGGATATCGCGACCTGCACGGGTTCGGCCGCCGCGTGATACCGGGCCTGACCTCCTCCGAGATCGAGAACCTCATCGCCTACCAGATCGGCGCCTTGCAGGCGATCGCAACCGCTGCCGGCCACAAGGTCACGCATGTGAAGGCGCACGGCGCAATCTCCAATCACGCCTGCGAGGACGACATGACCGCGCAAGCGATCGCCAACGCCATCAAGGCGGTCGATCCCAGCCTGGTCTTCGTAGTACTGGCCAACTCCAAACTGGTGACGGCGGGTGAACGCGCGAACCTGCCGATGGCGCATGAGGTGTTCGCCGACCGCGCCTATGAGGACGACGGCAATCTGGTGTCGCGCCGCAAGCCCGGCGCCCTGTTGCATGATGCGAAGGTCATTGCCGAGCGCGTGGTGCGGATGGTTCAGGATGGCGCCGTGGTCTCAGTGACGGGCAAGGTGATCAAGACGCGCACCGATACCGTCTGCATTCATGGCGACAATCCCTCGGCCGTCGACATCGCCCGCGGCGTACGCAAGGCACTGAAGGACAACGGCATCGAGGTCGCGCCGTTCAAGCGCTAGAACGGATGCACCGATAGCGTGCCGAACACGACGGCGGCGATGACGGCAAAGGCGCTGTAAAGCGCCGCCAGGTGAAAGCTGGTGCCCGACCGCCTGAGCGCCCGCGCATACAGATGCAGGCGGGCCTCCGCCGATAGTTCGCGCATGGCTGATCTCCATCGCCCCATGCACGTACATGGAAGGACGTTTACGCCATTCACAAGGCGACACTTCAAATAGCGATGCCAATGCTGCGTCGGGCTGCCGGCGCAGAGGAAAATTCTGCAGGAGGCGGTTGCGCAGGGAATTTATTCGGCTGCTTTTGAGGCGTTTCGGCCGCGTCTGGAACCGCTAGTAGACGTCCTGCTGGAATCGGCCCTTCTTCTTCAGTTCTCCGACAAAGGCAATCGCTTCCTCGGTCGTGCGTGCGCCGAACTGTGCCACGATGTCGACCAGCGCCCGCTCGACATCCTTGGCCATCCGCTTGGCGTCGCCACAGATGTAGACATGGGCGCCCTCGGCGAGCCATGTCCAGAGATCACGCCCGACCTCGCGCATACGGTCCTGCACATAGAACTTCTTTTCACCATCGCGCGACCACGCCAGCGACAAACGGGTCAAGAGACCCGAGGTCTTCAGGGCGTTGAGTTCGTCGCGATAGAAGAAATCGCAGTCGCTGCGCTGATGACCGAAGAACAGCCAGTTCTTGCCGGTCGCGCCGGTCGCCTTGCGATCGAGCAGGAAGGCACGAAATGGCGCCACACCGGTGCCCGGTCCGACCATGATGATCGGCGTCCCCGTGTTCTGCGGCAAGGCAAAATCATGAGCCTTCTGCACATAGACCTTCACGGCTTCGCCGGGAGTGATGCGCTCGGCGAGAAACGTCGAAGCAAGTCCGAGCCGCTTGCGTTTGCCGATGACGTAACGCACGCAATCGACGGTCAGCGACAGCTTTCCAGGCGTCGCATTGTGCGAGGACGAGATCGAATAGAGCCGCGGCTGCAAGGGCTCCAGCGCCTCGACAAAGGATTCCGGATGCGGACGTACTTTCGGGAATTTCTGCAGCGCCGCCATGACGTCGAGGGTGGCCGCGTCGCCGTCGGGATCCTCTCCCTGTGCCAGGGCGCGTGCCTTCTCGCGTTCGGTGCCGCCGGTGAGATAGGAGAACAGTTCGAACAGGCTGTCAGGCGCCGGCGATAGCGAGACATCCTCGATCAGGACCTCGCGCAATGTCCTGGCCCGCACGGCCGTGGTATGGGAGGCGCCGAGCAAGGCGATGATCTGGTCGACAAGGCCGATATCGTTTTTGGCGAAGATGCCGAAGGAGTTGCCGACCACGTAGTCGAGGCCGCTGGCCTCAAGATCGAAGTCGATATGCCAGGTCTCCTTCTCCGATCCCTTCTTGTTGAGCAGGAGCCGTGACACGAAGGTCGCGGGCACCGGATTTTCGCGCGAGCGGCCCGGTTCGACGGCGACCGGGGGATCCGCGGCCTTCGGTGCATCGACCGGCGTAGCTTCGGATGATCTGGCCGACGGAGGCGTCTTCCCGAGTTCCTCATGGAGCGCCTTCAGCATCCGCGCGGTTTCCTTGCCGCCGGGGACGCAGAGATTGAGCCGCGCCTCGCTCTTGCTTGCGATCGCATCCGAATAGTCGCTGCAGATATAGCCGCACTGGCCGCAGTCCTGCTGGGCCATCGCCGCCATCATCCGCCGTCGCAATGGCCTGCCTTCCGCAAGCTTCATGCGCTGGGCAATCGGCATGGTCTGGTCATGCCAGGGCGCCTCGCCGTCATCGGCATCGCCGGATGGCGCGAGCACCGCATTGTTCTGCTCCGGCGAAAGCGGCGTGGTGCCGTCGAGACCCAGCATGCCCACCAGGAAGCCATTCAGCCATTGCCGCTGTTGGTCACTGAACGGGGCGCTCGGAGGGATGATTTCCATCCTCGGCGGGGGCGTGATCTGGTTCATGCCGATGCTTCCGCGTCTGCCAGCTTGCGCAGGGCTTCGCCGTCGTGACGGCGGGTGAAGCTGAGGAAGGTCTCATCCGCCGAGCTGCGGTTCTTCAGGTATGCCTTGAGCAACCGCTCGACGGTTTTCGGCGCGTCCTCTGCCTTGACGTCGCGATAAACCTCCTGGCCGATCTTGGCCTGAGGCCCGAAGCCGCCGCCGGTGAAGAGGTGATAGCCCTCCACTGTTTCTTCCTCGGTCGCGCCCGGCACCTTGGCGGCGATCAAACCAATGTCGGAAATATAGTGCTGTGCGCAGGAATGGTGGCAGCCGGTCAGATGGATGTTGAGTGGCGTATCGATCTCGACGCGGCTCTCGCACCAGTCACCGATCTCGCTTGCGTGGCGCTTGGTGTCGGAGGCCGCGAACTTGCAGCCGGCATTGCCGGTACAGGCAACCAGCCCGGCACGGATTTGCGAAGCCTTGGTTGTCAGGCCCAGCTTCTCGATCGCCGCGGTCGCAAGCGCCACATTCTCGTCGCGGACTCCCGACAGCAGCAGGTTTTGCCAGACCGTGAGGCGCAGTTCACCGTCGCCAATGTCCTGCGCGATCTTCGCCAGGCCGCGCATCTGTCCGCTCGTGAGCTTGCCGACCGGCACGACCACGCCGATCCAGTTCCGCCCAGCCTGCTTCTGCCGGTGTACGCCGACATGCGCCATGCGGTCGAAGGCCGGGCGGGTCGCAATCGCCTCGCTCGGTGCGCGCGTCAGCTTGCGCCCCAACTTCTCCTCGACAGCCAGCAGGAAGGCATCGACGCCCATCGTATCAAGCACATATTTGAGCCGGGCCTTCAGGCGGTTGGTGCGGTCGCCAGTTTCGATGAAGACCCGCACGATCGCATCGGCCACCCTGGTTGCATCGTCCGGCTTGACGATGATGCCGGTGTCCCTGGCGAAATCCCTATGCCCGGTGATGCCGCCGATGCCGAGCCGGAACCACACGCCGGCATCGATGTCGAAGCCGTCCTTCACCTCGACCGCCGAGAACGCGATGTCGTTGGTATCTTCAAGCACGGCGATCTTGCCGGCGCCGTCGAAGCCGACGTTGAACTTGCGCGGCAGGCCGTAGAGCGAGCGATCATTGAGGATATGGAAGTGCCACTCGCGGGCATAGGGACGGGTGTCCAGCAATTCCTGCGGATCGATGCCGGCGGTCGGCGTGCCCGTCACGTTGCGGATGTTGTCGGCGCCGGAGCCGCGGGAGCACAGGCCGAGATCGGCAATGCCTTCGATCAGCGTCACGGCGTCTTTCGGCAGGATCTCACGGATCTGAAGATTGGCACGCGTAGTCACATGCGTGTAACCGCCGCCGCAAGTGTCGGCGAGATCGGCAAGCCCGGCCATCTGCCAATGCTTCATGATGCCGTTCGGCATCCGCAGCCGGCACATGTAGGAATCCTGGGCCGGCGCGACGTAGAACAGGCCGTGGTAGCGCCAACGAAAATTGTCGGCGGGAACCGGGGGCGTGTTGTTCCGCGCCTGCTCCTTCAGCCGCTCATAGGCGTCGAAGGGATGCTCTTCGCGTTTGAATTTCTCCTGGTCCGCGAGCTTCCGGCCCGATGCCGTCACCTTGTCCTGCGCCTTGATATGCGCGGCATCGGGGCCGATCGGCTCGGCGTTCGGCTTGTCGCCGGGGGACGCGGCCGCGCCGGTCAACGCCCGGCCGACACGCCCGACCTGGATGCCCGACATGAAGCCTTCCAGATAGCGCTTCTGCTCGTCGCTGAAATCGCCGGCGCTGGTGGGTGTCTCAAGTTTCATGATGATGCGGCCCGCCTCTATTCCGCGGCCGCCTGGACGATCGAGGCGGTCGTAGCGATCGGCTCTCGTGCCGGCTTGTAAGTGGCGTAGAGCGCGAGCCCCGTGAAGACAAAGCCACCGACAAGATTTCCTGCTGTTACCGGGATCTGATTCCAGAGCCACCAATCGGTGACCGAGACTTTTGCGCCGAGCATCATGCCGGTCGGGATCAGGAACATGTTGACGACGGCATGCTCGAAGCCGAGCGCAAAGAACAGGAAGATCGGCAGCCAGGTCGCGGCGATCTTGCCGACCGTGGATGTCGACGTCATCGCCATGACGACGCCAAGGCAAACCAGCCAGTTGCAGAGAATGGCCTTGACGAACACGCTGACCATGCCGGCCGTGCCGAGCGCCGCATTTCCGATCGTCTTTGCCTCCGCCACCGACACGATGCGCGCCGCAACGCCCGTGACCTCAACCTTGCCCATATTGGTGAGCGAGACCGCAATCAGCGCGCCAAACGCGATGCTGCCGATCAGGTTGGCGATAAAGACCCAGGACCAGTTGGCGAACACCGCGCTCCAGCTTGCCTTGCCCTCGAGCCGCGGCAATGGCACGAGCGCGAAGCTGCCGGTGACGAGTTCGAGCCCGAGCAGCACGATCATGACGAGGCTGACGGGGAAGATGAGAGCGCCGACAATCGGCTGACCTGTTGTGAGTGCGCCGGTGAAGGCCAGGGTCGTCGCGGCCCCAAGCAGTGCGCCGGAGAGAACGCCCCGGATCAGGATGTCGCGCGGCGCAAGCGCCAGCTTCTTTCCTCCGGCATCAATCATCGCAGCCACGACGTCGGCGGGCTTGGTGTAATCCATTTCGAAGCTCCAGCTGCCGCGCTAACGCGCGGTCACAACGAGGGAAAGGGAATGTGAAGCCACCAGCGATTTTGCTGGTGATCCGATCAGCCCCGTTGCTGCGGACACCACGATGTCGTGAGACCAGCGAACACCATTGGCCGCTGGCTTGATTTCCTTCCATTCAAGGAGTGTGCCAGCGCAGCATTCGGAAAATTATTGTGTAATATCAAATTGATATTGATATTGCGGCGCATCAAATGGATTTGTATTCATGCCTTTTATCAGGGCATGACGCTCAAATAATGAGCTTCGAATCGCGATGCATAGATTTTAATCGGGAGGCCTGATTGGCCCTTTAGCCGGCCCGCCGCGGCACCCCGAATGAGGCGAGATAGCCCGCGACATCTTGGGGATCGAACGCAGGGCCGGCAAAGGCGCCAATCGGACCACCCGGCGCGTGGGCGGCCTCCCTGCCCTGTCCCAACGCTGCATCGTGCAGGTCTGCCCGGAACACCGCCATGGCCGTCTTGAGTGCCTCACGGCTCGGTGGCGTCTGCTGCCATCGCGCCATCTGGGCATAGAGCCAGGCGGCCTGCACGGGGTCGGGGCGATTGGCTTCTTCCCGGCCGATCAGGAGAAAGCGGCCGCTCTCGCGCAGGGTGCCGTCGGATGAAATTTTCAGGCGGCCATCCAGCGATCGCAGGATGACGTCGGCGCCCACGCCGAGCCGCTCCGGATGCGCCAGGATGCGCGCAGTCTCCGCGCGATTCTGTTCAGCGAAGGCCGCGCCACGCGCCAAAGCGCGGATCAGCGCTGCGACGTCTTTCGGGTGTCTCTCCACCCAGCTCTGTCGCATCGCCAGCACTTTTTCCGCGGCGCGCAACATGATGTCCGAGACGAAATGCAGGATGTGGCCGACATCGCGGTCAACCGCGATGGAATTCCAGGGCTCACCAACGCAGAACCCGTCGATCTGGCCGCCCGCCAGCGTCTCGGCCATGAATGGCGGCGGCAGCACGACAAGCCGCAGATCCTCGTCAGGATCGACGCCGCCTGCCGCCATCCAGAAGCGGAGCTGATAGTTGTGTGTCGAGAACGGAAACGTCATCGCGAAGGTGACGGGCTCCGCGCCGCGCTTTCGCCGCGCCGCCACCACGCGGGCGAGCGCTCGTGCGGTCGCCATGGGATCGAAACGATCACCGTCGAGCTCGGCCATGACAGCCGCATGCAGCGACGGCGACACCGTGATCGCGTTCCCGTTGATGCCGAGATTGAACGGTGCTGCGATCGGCACTTTCAGGTGCCCCATGCCGAGACTTGAGGCGATCGCGACGGGTGCCAGGAGATGCGCGGCGTCGAACAGACCGATATTGAGCTTATCGCGGACGTTCGACCACGACACTTCCCGCACCAGGGTGACGTCAAGCCCCTCTTCCGCGGTAAATCCCTTGTCCACCGCCACGATCAGCGCGGCTGCATCGACCAGCGGAATGAACCCGATATGGAGAGGCGTGCTCACTTCAGAAGCTCCGACGCAGTCAGGATCGACTGTGCGATCTCGCCGATCTTCTTCTTTTCCCGCATGGCCGTTGAGCGCATCAGCACATAGGCCTCCTCTTCGGTCAGCCCCTTGACCTTCATCAGGATCCCCTTGGCGCGGTCGATCACCTTGCGCTCTTCCAGCGCATGCTTGGTGCGGTCGAGTTCGTTCTGCAGCTTTGAGAAGGCGTTGAAGCGCGACACGCAGAGATCGAGGATAGGCTTGATCCGCTCCTTTTTCAGGCCGTCGACGATATAGGCGGAGACGCCGGCATCGACAGAAGCCTGGATCGAGGCAGCGTCGCTCTGGTCGACGAACATCGCGATCGGCCGCCGCACCGCCCGGCTCATCTGGAACATCTGTTCAAGGCTGTCGCGGCTCGGATTTTCCAGGTCGATCACGATGATGTCCGGGTCCAGCGCGTAGATCCGGGCAAGCAGGCTCTGCATCTCGCTGAGATGGACGACCTCGGTATAACCCGCCTCCCGCAAGCCCTCCTCGAGGATCGCGGCACGGATCGGACTTTCGTCCACAATGACGATTTTGGGAGAGGACTCGGCGCCCATCGCTCACTCGGTATCCGGCAGCCTATCCATAGCACGGGGGATACCGGCTCAAAGGCTTGTATTTATGAGCATTTAGGACTAGCTCACGACCATCAACCGCACAGTCCGGAAAAATGACGCAGGCCGCCGCGCCCAAAATCAGCTTTGTCTCGCTCGGTTGCCCGAAGGCCCTGGTGGATTCCGAGCGCATCATCACGCGCCTGCGCGCCGAGGGGTATGAGCTTGCGCGCAAGCACGATGGCGCCGACATCGTCATCGTCAATACCTGCGGGTTCCTGGACAGCGCCAAGCAGGAATCGCTCTCGGCGATCGGCGATGCCATGGCCGAGAACGGCAAGGTCATCGTCACCGGCTGCATGGGCGCGGAACCGGAGCAGATTTCGGCTGCCTATCCCGGCGTGCTGTCGATCACCGGCCCCCAACAATACGAGAGCGTGCTCGACGCCGTGCATCGCGCGCTGCCGCCGGCGCACAACCCTCATCTTGATCTGGTCCCGCCGCAGGGCATCAAGCTGACCCCGCGGCACTACGCCTATTTGAAGATCTCGGAAGGCTGCAACAACCGCTGCAGTTTCTGCATCATCCCAAAACTGCGCGGCGATCTCGTGTCGCGGCCGGCCAATGACGTGCTGCGCGAGGCCGAACGGCTGGTCAAGGCGGGCGTCAAGGAACTGCTTGTGATCTCGCAGGATACGTCGGCCTATGGCGTCGACCTCAAATACGCCGAGAGCGCCTGGCAGGACCGTCAGGTGCGCGCGAGGTTCTTCGATCTCGCCAGGGAGCTCGGCGAGCTCGGCGCCTGGGTTCGCCTGCAATATGTCTATCCCTACCCTCATGTCGACGAGATTATCGGCCTCATGGTCGAGGGCAAGGTCCTGCCCTATCTCGACATCCCCTTTCAGCATGCGAGCCCGGACGTACTCAGGGCGATGAAACGGCCGGCGGCGCAGGACAAGACGCTGGCGCGGATTTCGAAATGGCGCGAGCAATGTCCGGAGCTTGCCATCCGCTCGACATTCATCGTCGGCTTCCCCGGGGAGACCGACGCCGATTTCGCCTATCTGCTCGATTGGCTGGACGAGGCCGGGATCGACCGCGTCGGCTGTTTCAAATACGAGCCGGTTGCGGGAGCCTCCTCCAATGCGCTTGAGGGCGCCGTGCCCGACGAGATCAAGCAGCAGCGTTACAAGGCCTTGATGGCGCGCCAGCAGAAGGTTTCGGCGCGGCGGCTGAAGCGCAAGGTCGGTACGCGGCAACAGGTCATTGTCGACGAGGTAGGGCCGACGGTCGCCAAAGGTCGTTCAAAGGCCGACGCGCCTGACATCGACGGCTCCGTTTACCTGACAAGCCGCCGGCCGTTGAAGGTCGGCGAGATCGTCACCGCGAAGATCGAACGCGCGGATGAATACGATCTGCATGGGGTCGTGTCCGGATTCTAGGCCCTAGTGCGGCTTGGGCTCCGGAGTGACTGACCGCACCATCCAGAGATTCAATAGCCCCTTCGCCTTTTCGCCGGTCAGTTCGGCAAACTGCCGTTTGAGCTTGGCGCGCTGATCATCGGCCGTAATGCCGGCCAGGAACCGGCAGTCGAGCACCGCATCCACGGTCTCCCAGCCGAGGCCTGCGACCTTGCAAGGCACCAGGATCCCGTCGCTGCGCAGGGTCTGCATCAGGGGACGGACGATCTCGATGCTCGATCTCGATAATTCCGCCAGCGCGACCACGGTCTCGTCGTATCGCTTCTGCTTCGCGAATTTCAGGAGCGCCGTCTCGTTGAGTTGACCGCTGCTTTTGAGCTGCGCGATCAGTTCCCTGGCGCCCCTCAAATCGTCCGGACGGGAGAATTCGCGACTGATATCTGCGGACGCTGCCGAAATAGCGGCTCTGATCTCCTCGAACAAATAGGACGGCGCCCGCGACAACAGCCGGGTCCTCACCGCGTCTGTTGCGCTGCGCAGGAGTTGCCGGCGCAGTTCGTGTGGCAAATCGGCCCTGATCCCCGTTGCAATTGCGAGTTCGGGGTCGGATTTTGCCTGCGCGAGAATGACGACAAATCCGGCCGCTGAAACCCGCGCGCCGGGATTGCTGACGAGTTTCCTGCTGACGCTCGCATAGCTGCGGCCCAGCAGCGCGTCCGTGACGGCTTCCTGCAGCCACCAGCGACCGGCAATCGCAATCAGATGTTTTTCACCCTTGGCCTTCGCGATCTCGATCAGGTCTTCATTGCTGAGCTTCGGCGACTCCGTCAGCACGGGTCCGGCAACGGAGATTTCCTCATGCCTCGCCAGGCGGCGGATGACGGTCGCGGGCGCTTGCGGGCTTGGAGCAAGCTGCGCGCTCATTTCAGCGAGCGCAATTCGTGCGCTGACATCTGCGAGGGCGCGGAGCTCGATAGTGTTGACCAGCCGCTCAAAGACACTGCCGAAAAGTTCGATCTGTTCGGCGCTGTAATTGCCGGCCGACGCCAGAAACAGGGCGGTTACGCGCTCCGCGGTCTCGCTGCACTTTTCCGCCGAACCAGCGGTGATCACCGCTTCCACCTCGTCGGCGATCGATAGGTTTGAGTGTGACATCGCTCGTCCTGAGCGTCCGAACTACTGTTCAAGGTCAGTCCTCGACCGTACGAGTTCGTGCCTAAAATTTCGCTAAAATTGGCCGCAAATCGCCCCTGCGACGCATTCACGCGGGCCCCCGGGGGCAGCACAGGCGGCATGCCGCTCGGCCAAAGACCTAGCGAGGCATTCCGGGCTCGGCGCTGCCGATACTTGACAGCGCAATGGCGTCGGCTGTATGAGCGCGCCCCATGATCTCCAATCGGACCAACCGCCGCGCAGCTTTCCGTCGTCGCACCAGCGACGATGATGGGCTGCGCCATGTCCGACGACGACGCTGAATAGCTTCTAGATCAGCTTAAGTTTTCGAGAAGGCCGCGCCCGGGAAAGCGCGGCCTTCTTGCGTTTTGGCCCCCTCTTTCCCTCAAATCCCAAAGGAGACTTCCATGCTCAAGGCTGCCCACTCATTCGACGCGTTGATGGAGTTCACCGCGCGCCCGCAAGCCGTGTTCGTCCGGGGCCAAGGCGCCTATCTCTGGGACGACACGGGTAAGCGCTATCTCGATTTCATTCAGGGCTGGGCGGTGAACTGTCTCGGTCACGCGCCTGCCAGCCTGGCAGACGCCCTTGCGGCGCAAGCAAAGCTCCTGATTTCGCCGAGCCCGGCCTACCACAACGCCGCTAGCCTCAAGCTTGCGAAGGCGCTTGTCGATCAAAGCTGCTTCGACCAGGTGTTTTTCACCAGTTCAGGCGCCGAAGCCAATGAAGGCGCGATCAAGCTCGCGCGGAGATATGGCGCATTACACAAGGGCGGTGCATTCGAGATCATCACCTTCGAGGGTGGCTTTCATGGCCGCACGCTTGCGACCATGTCGGCCTCCGGCAAGAAGGCGTTCGAGCCGCTGTTCGAGCCAAAAGTCTCAGGCTTTCGCAAGGCGACGCTCAACGATCTCGAATCCGTGAAGCAGCTGATCAACGGCAATACCGTTGCCATCATGCTGGAGCCGATTTCAGGGCGAATCCGGCGTGTGGCCCGCAACCGACCAGTTCCTGAAGGAGTTGCGGGCGCTGACGCTCGAACACGGCCTGCTTCTGATCTTCGACGAGATCCAGACCGGCATGGGACGCACCGGCAAGCTCTTCTACTACGAGCACACGGACATCGCGCCCGACGTCATGACGCTCGGCAAGGGCATCGGCGGCGGCGTGCCGCTGGCGGCGCTGCTGGCGACCGAAAAGGCGTCCTGTTTCGAGCATGGCGACGAGGGCGGGACCTACAAGGGCAACCCGCTGATGTGCGCGGCCGGCCTCGCCATCATGGAGGAAGTCGGCAAACCGGCATTTCTCGAGGCCGCAACCGAAGCCGGACTGCATCTGGAAAGCGAGCTGCAAAAGCTCTCGGCGCGGCATGGGCTTGGTGAAGTCCGTGGCCGGGGCTTGCTGCTGGGCCTCAATCTGAAACTGCCGATCGGTGCTGCGGTCGTGCAGGAGGCCTTCGAGGCCGGCCTGCTGGTGAACTCGCCCCGGCCGGATGCGCTCCGCTTCATGCCCGCGCTCAACGTGACGCGCGAGGAGATCGCGGAAATGATCGATGGCCTGGATGGGATCCTGACCAAGGTCGGCGCCGCCCGCCGGGTGGCGTAGGCCGCAGCACGACGGCAAGCCAGGGTCCCATAGCTCAATTGAATAGAGCGCCGTGCTGCGAATGCGGAGGTTCGAGGTTCAAATCCTCGTGGGACCACCAGTTGCGCCGCGAGTGTGGTTCGCGCCGGTACGGTGCGGACCCCGGCTGCGGACCTACGGCTGCGGACCTACGGCTTCAGGATCGACGCGCCTGTCGTTGTCCGGCTTTCAAGGTCGACATGCGCCTTGCCGGCATCCTTCAGCGCATAGGCGTGGTTGATCGGCACATGCAGCTTGCCGCTGATCACGGCGGCGAACAGCGTGTCGGCGCCTTCCAGCAATTCCTTGCGCGTGCCGATGTAGTCGTTGAGTTTGGGCCGGGTCGCAAACAGCGAGCCGTGATTGTTGAGCTCGGAGATCGCGAACGGCGGCACAGGGCCGGACGCATTGCCGAAGCTGACAAACATCCCGCGCGGCTTCAGGCACGATAGCGAGCCCGGGAAGGTCGACTTGCCGACACCGTCATAGACGACGTCGCAAAGCTCGTTGCGGCTGATCTGTTTGACGCGCGCCACGAAGTCCTCCTCGTTGTAGAGGATGACGTGGTCGCAGCCATTGGCGAGCGCAAGGTCCGCCTTTGCCTTCGAGCCGACGGTCCCGATCACATGGGCGCCGAGCGCCCTCGCCCATTGGCACGCCAAGAGGCCGATGCCGCCGGCGGCCGCGTGTATCAGAACGCGGTGATGCGGCTCGATCCTGAACGTCTTGTGCAGCAGGTACCAGACCGTCAGTCCCTTCAGCATCAGCACGGCGCCCTGCTCGTAGGTGATGTGATCCGGCAGCTTGACAAGCTTCTCCCAGGGGATATTGCGCTCCGTCGCGTAGGCGCCGAGGTTGTGATAGTAGGCAACGCGGTCACCGGGATGAAAATGCGTAACCCCCGGTCCGACCGCAACCACCTCGCCCGCCGCCTCGTTGCCGGCGATGAAGGGCAATTCCGGCGCCTTGTAGAGCCCGGTGCGGTAGTAGACGTCGATGAAATTCAGTCCCACTGCGTGCTGACGGATGCGGACTTCGCCCGGTCCTGGAGCGGCCAGGTCGATCGGCTCGAACACCAGCGCCTCAGGTCCTCCCACCTTGTGCACGCGCACGGCCTTCGTCATTGCCTGATCTCCCGGAGCAAATCACTAGTGCCCACTTTCCGAAGTTCGTACAGCACTAGCATCAAACCAAGGCCATTGAAGCCCCGTTGTCAACTCGCAGGCTGGATGCGGGTCAGCCGGCAGCCTTGTTAGTTGGCGGCCTCGTCAGTTGGCTGGCGGCCTTGTCAGTTGGCAGCCTTGCCGCGGTTGCGCTTGGCAAGCACGTTGAACATCTCGACGGCAGCCGAGAATGCGATCGCGAAATAGATGTAGCCGCGCGGAATGTGGAACTCGAATCCATCGGCGACCAGTGCGACCCCGATCAGCACCAGAAACGCCAGCGCCAGCATTTTGGTGGTCGGGTGCGCTGCGACAAATCGAGCCACTGGCCCGGAAGACACATACATGACGACGCATGCGATCACGACGGCCGCGATCATGATCGCAAGGTCCTGCGCCATGCCGATCGCGGTGATGATGGAATCCAGCGAAAACACCACGTCGATGACGATGATCTGGAGGATCACCCACATGAATGCGTTGGCGCCGCCGGCTTGACCGGAGTCCTCCTCACGGCCTCCCTCCACTTCGGCGTGAATTTCGTGCGTCGCCTTGGCAATCAGGAACAACCCGCCGCCGATCAGGATGAGGTCGCGCCAGGAGAAGGACATGCCGCTGACAACGAACACGTCGCGGGTCAGGCCAATCAGCCACACCAGAAAAATGAGCAGGACGATGCGGAAGACCAGCGCCAGTGCAAGCCCTATCTGGCGCGCGCGGCTCGATTGCGGCTCGGGAATCCGCGACACGATCACCGACAGGAAGATGACATTGTCGATGCCGAGCACGATCTCGAGCGCCGTCAGCGTCAGCAGCGCCGCCCATGCCTCAGGACTGGTCAGAAGCTCGATCATGATTTCAGCGAGCGCAACAGCCGGAATGCCGCATCACTTGCGAAGACATAAACGGCAATCAGGCAAAGGACGACGGTCACGGTCAGTTCGACCTTGAAGTCCTGCACGACGGTGTAAAGCGTCAAAACGGCCCAGACAGCCATGAGAGCCAGTGTCAGCCAGCGCAATCGTTCGACGCGGACGGGATGCAGCACCCAGAACGGCAAAAAGGTCGCTACGATCAGGATGGCGATCGCAATGCTCGACAAGGCCG
Source organism: uncultured Alphaproteobacteria bacterium (assembly GCA_963696255.1). Classification (GTDB taxonomy): domain Bacteria; phylum Pseudomonadota; class Alphaproteobacteria; order Rhizobiales; family Xanthobacteraceae; genus Bradyrhizobium. The sequence goes on along the minus strand of CAVOJN010000006.1, from coordinate 770,089 downwards.
GCGGCCACTTCAGCAGAAAAAGGTAGAAGGCCGCTATATTCCACAGCCCGGGGAAGCCGCGAAAGTGATTGTCGTCGCTCTTCATGCGGCGATCGGCAAAATAGAGCGCGCCGGATACCGCGATGCCGATACCAAGGAAGGGCGCCGCGACGGGAAGCAACAGATGGCTTGCCGTGATCGCGTAGGCCGGCACGAAGACATAGGTGACGAAGTCCACCACCAGATCGAGAATGTCGCCGGACCAGTTCGGTTGCAGGCGAACGACGTCGAGCCGCCGCGCGATCGGACCATCGACGGCATCGATGATCAGCGCCACCCCCAGCCACATGAACATGGCCGACCAGTGCTCGCGCACGGCCTCGACCTGCGCGAGCAGGGCGACGCCGGCCCCCAGCGCCGTGAAGATATGCACGCCAAAGGCGGCTGCGCGCCGCGACGGTGTTGCGGGAGAGAGCTCGGTGTCGGCCTGTTCCATTTCTGTCGCAGTGCTATCAGGAATTGGACTGATTTGTATATGCGACGCTTGCGTCAGAACGCGCATCTGTGCGGCCTTCAGTCGCGTGAATTGTTGCTCTCTGATGCTCTTGGGCTTGAAAATCCCGCGCGTCGGCGTCAATTGTTGATGCATGAACGACGGAACAATCTTTTATGACGTTGCGGTCGTGGGCGGCGGGCCCGCCGGGCTTTCGGCCGCGATTGCATTGGCGATGGCGGGCGCCAGCACCGCACTGATCGCGCGCCGCGCGCCCTACGGTGATAACCGCACCACCGCCCTGCTCGGCGTCTCCATCGATTTGCTTGAGGCGCTGCAGGTCTGGCCGCGCTGCCGCGACCAGGCCGCGGCACTCACGACCATGCGGCTCGTCGACGATACCGGCCGCCTGATCCGCGCACCCGAAGTGAAGTTCACGAGCGAGGAGATCGGGCTCGAGGCCTTCGGTCACAACATCGAAAACCGCATCCTCGTCGCCGCGCTCGAAGAGCGTGCCGCCGAGCTCCCCAATCTGACGCGGTTCGATGATGAAGCCGTCGCGGTCGCGCCGGACGATGCCGCCGTCTCGATCGGAACCGGTAGAGGGCTGTCGCTGTCAGCGCGTCTGGCTGTCGGCGCCGACGGCCGGCACTCGCTGTGCCGCGAGGCGGCCGGCATCGCGGTCGCGAAACGCGAGCTCAGGCAATCCGCCCTCACCTTCAACATCAGCCATTCGCGCCCGCACAAGAATGTCTCGACGGAATTTCACACCCCCGAAGGGCCGTGTGTGTTCGTGCCGCTGCCGGGCGATCGTTGCAGCGTGGTCTGGGTCTCAAGTCCCGACAAGGCCGAGCGGTTGATGGCGCTCGGCGACGGCGAGCTTTCGGACGAGGCTGAACGACGGTCTCACTCGATACTCGGCCGCGTCAAAGTCGAATCCGGGCGCAACCTGTTTCCGCTCGCGATCGAGCGTCCAAGCCAATTTGCACGCCATCGCGTTGCGCTGGTCGGCGAGGCCGCCCATGTCCTTCCGCCGATCGGGGCGCAGGGGCTCAACCTCGGACTGCGGGACGCATCCGACCTTGCCGATATCGCGAAGGAGGCGCTGGCATCGGGCGAAGATCCCGGCGCGGCGCAGGTGTTGCGGCGTTACGATTTCAAGCGGCGCGCCGACGTGCTGAGCCGCACCTTTGCGATCGACATCGCCAATCGCTCCTTGCTGAGCGATCTCCTGCCCATGCAATCCATCCGCGCGGTGGGGCTTCATCTGATCGGCTCGATCGGCCCGCTGCGGCGGCTCGCCATGCGCGAAGGGCTGGCGCCGTCCTGGCGCCCTGCGCCAAAATTCAGGGGCAGCCACATCGCGCTCGTCAACGTCAGCACCGACGTGAATGTCCCGATCAGGACGGCGACCGACGCCGGCTCGATCCAGGTATCGTTCTGCCGCGCGATGACGAACACATTAGCGTGTTGTCGATCGCGACGGGCAGACGAACATGCAACGCCGCCGAGAGAGCGCCCGCACATGCTGACACGATCAGCGGATTGAGCGCAATCTGGCGCACCACCACGCCAAGCGCATGCAGCAGCGACGGATGCTCGCGGTCGCTGAGTTCGATCAGAAGCGGCACGATGGTGAACAGGAAGATGCTGTCGCAGCAGAAGATCAGCGCGGTCGGTGCCGCAGCCCTGTTGCCCAGCACCGCATGCGCCAGACCCGGTCCCATGTAGCCGATATTGCCATAAGCACCCGACAGGCCCGCCAGCGTCATCTCACGCAGGCTAAGCCCGCCCATGAAACGGCCGACGATCATCGCAAGCACGAATGCGATCATCGTGCCGAGCGTCGTGGCGATCAGGAATGGTGGATTGTTCAGCTCCGTAAACGGCGTTTTCGACATGATGACGAACAGCAGCGCCGGCAACGACACGTAGAGCAGGAAGAAGTTCATCCAGGCGAGACCTGCTTCCGGCAACGCCTTGGCCTTCCCGCAGGCAAAGCCAATGAAGATCAAGCCGAAATACGGCACTGCAAGATTGAGAATCTCGATCATTTTCAGGGAATTGTTGCCACAGCCCGACGATTGCGGGCTGGAAGGATAAAGTTAATTCGTCCCTCGGGGCACTAGCATCGACGCCCATGATGGTCTATCGACAAGACATGATCAAAGCGCGAACCGCCAAGTTCCAGATCGGGCAGATTGTGCGCCACCGGGTGTTCTCCTTCCGGGGGGTGATCTTCGATATCGACCCCGAATTCAACAACACCGAGGAATGGTGGCTGTCGATCCCCGAGGAAGTCCGTCCGCACAAGGATCAGCCGTTCTATCATCTGCTCGCCGAGAACTCGGAATCCGAATACGTCGCTTATGTTTCGGAGCAGAACCTCTTGCCTGACGATTCCGGCGAGCCGATCCGGCATTCGCAGGTTGCCGAGATTTTTGTGAAGGACAAGTCTGGCGGCTATCGCCCGCGCAATCCGTCGCTGAACTAGCGTGTCAACACAAGTCACACACTAGAGCATGATCCGGAAAAGTGTGAAGCGGTTTTCCCTCGCGACATCAGCGGAGCGTTTGCGCGGAGATCATGCTCAAACAATAAGCTAAAGCGCGATGATGATTCATCCTCATCTCATCGCGCTTTAGACGCGACAAGAACAGGTTCGACAAAACAAAGACAAAACAAAAAAGGCGCTCCGAAGAGCGCCTTTTTGCTTGAGGTCCTGGCCTCACTTCGAGGCCGGATTGGCAGGCGGCGTGCCGCCGGCGGCGGGCGCGGTCGCCTCGAGCTTCTTGCGCGCTTCCTCGGCGCGCTTCTGCAGCTCTTCCTGCAGCTTCCTCTGGGTTTCTTCGAACACCTTCGGATCGGTCGGCGGACCGTCATAGGCCTTGGCGAATTCGCCGAGCGGCAGCGGCAGCGTGAGCGCCGAGCCATTGGCGTTGATCGCCTGGACGACGAGGTTCTGGCCCTTCTTCATGCTGGCCAGAAGCTCCGGCGTCGCTTCATAGTCGGACATGCAGCCATTGGCGAAGCAGATCACGTAGGGCGACTGCATCGGCGCATTGCTGTCGACGATGATACGGGTCCCATGAACCAGTTGCATGCCGAGCGGCAGCGTCACGCGAAGGATCTTCTTCGGTTCGCCCTCAGGCTCGATGATGACGGCTGCGACCACGGGCTGGCCGAACTCGATGCGGCCGTCCTTGCCGGTGAAACAGACCTGCTTGGCGTTGGCGTCCTGGCCCTTCAGGCAGAATTTGGTCCAGGGTGCATAGATCAGCTGGACCTGCTGGTCCTGCGGTTGTGCGGGAGCCGCGCCACCCGGTTGAGCCGGAGCCTGCGCCTGGGCTGCCGGAGCCTGCTGGGCGGGAGCGGCCGGCGCCTGGGCGGCGGGCGCCTTCGGGGCAGCCTTCGGAGGAGCGGCCTTTTTGGGCGCGCCCGGCGCCGGAGCGGGGGTCTGCGCCTGGGCGGGCGCGTCGAAAGCAAGGGGTGCGGCCAGAGCGGTAGCCGTCAACAAGGCGATGAGCCGTGCACGCGGCCCGACCGACGCGGCCAAGATACGGAAATTCATTGCGGAAAGCCCTTTCTGAACCGAACGCCCGAACGACGGTGACGCCCACCACCGAGCCGTCTCGCGCGGCTGTCTCCCTGTGAATTGAGGCGGTTAAGTGACAGTTCCAGCCCGCCGGCCCCAATCGCCCGCCTTCATACAGCGGTGGACGGAAAGATCAATGCCACGAGCGCATAATCCGCCACGGCGCGGGCCGTATGCTAGAATTCCTGCCGTGAGCTGTTCCGAATCAAATTCGTGCGTTTCAATGTTGGATTTCAGACGCATGAGCGCCGCCAACGCGGTCCGTTTGGCGCTGGCGCTGCTGCTCCCGGTCATCGCCATTGGCGGCACAGCGGTAGCGGAGGAAAGCCATGCGATCGCCATGCATGGCGCCCCGGCCATCCCTGCCGATTTCACCTACCTGCCCTACTTCAACCCTGACGCCCCCAAGGGCGGAAGGCTGATCGCAGGAATCCTCGGCACCTTCGACAGCCTTAATCCGATGATCGTGCGCGGACTTCCGGTGCAACAGGTTCGTCCCTACAATTTCGAGCGCGGCTATGTGATCGAAAGCCTGATGGCGCGGGGCGAGAATGAGCCCTTCACCTTGTATGGCCTCCTCGCCAGGACCGTGGAGACCAATGACGAGCGGAGCTTCGTCACGTTCCACCTCGATCCGCGCGCGCGGTTTTCCGACGGCAAGCCGGTAACGTCGGAGGATGTGCTGTTCTCCTGGCAACTGCTGCGCGATCACGGCAGGCCCAACCACCGTCAGTACTATTCGAAGGTCGCCAAGGCCGAAGCGCTCGATGCCCTCAGCGTGCGCTTCGATCTTGCAGGCGCCGATGATCGCGAACTGCCGCTGATCCTCGGTCTCATGCCGGTGCTGCCCAAGCACGCCGTCGATGCCTCCACCTTCGAGGAGACTTCGCTCACACCCATGATCGGCTCCGGGCCCTATCGGATCACGGCCGTCAAACCCGGCGCCAGTATCACCTTCACACGCAATCCGGACTACTGGGGCCGCGACCTGCCGGTCAATCGCGGCCTGTTCAATTTCAACGAGGTCAGGTTCGACTATTTCCGCGAGGCCAATGGCTATTTCGAAGCCTTCAAGCGTGGATTGTACGATTATCGTGTCGAGTTCGAGCCGCTGCGCTGGCATGAGGGCTATGATTTCCAGGCCGTGAAGAACGGCGAGGTCGTCCGCGAGACGATCAAGACCGGGTTGCCGCGACCATCGGAATTTTTCGTTTTCAACACCCGCCGGTCCGTCTTCTCCGACGTCCGCGTTCGACGCGCGCTCACGCTCTTGTTCGATTTCGAATGGATCAATCGCAATTACTTCTTCGACCTTTACAAGCGGGACGGCGGTTTCTTCGCAGGCTCCGACCTGTCGGCCTATGGGCGAGCGGCCGACACGCGCGAACAGGAATTGCTGAAACCGTTTGTCGGCCACATCGCGCCCGATATCCTCGACGGCAGCTATCGCCTGCCCGTCACCGATGGTTCGGGCCGCGACCGCGCCACGCTGCGCGCTGCCCTTTCGCTGCTCAAGGACGCCGGCTACGAACTCGACGGGACGGTGCTGCGGCAGCGATCGAGCAGGACGCCGCTCGCGTTCGAGATCATGGTCGTCACGACTGACCAGGAGCGGATTGCGCTGAATTTTTCGGAAAACCTCAGGCGTGCCGGTATTCAGGCGACGGTGCGGACCGTCGATGCCGTGCAGTTCGACCAGCGGCGTCTGGGCTATGAGTTCGACATGATCCCGAACCGTTGGGATCAATCGCTGTCGCCCGGCAACGAGCAGGCGTTCTATTTCGGCAGCCAGGCCGCCGATACCCAGGGGACCCGTAATTACATGGGAGCCAAGGACCCCGCGATCGACGCCATGATCGCAGCACTGCTCAGTGCCCGCGACCACGCCTCGTTCGTCTCGGCGGTGCGCGCGCTCGACCGCGCCCTGATGTCCGGCTTCTACGCTATTCCGGTGTTTAACCTCGGCGACCAATGGATCGCCCGATGGAATTGGATAGAAAGCCCAAGGCAGACCCCTCTGGTCGGGTACCTGCCGCAGAGCTGGTGGCAAAAGCCGGACGCAAGGGCCAAATGAACGGGCCAAGTGAACGAGCCAAGTGAACGAGCCGAGTAAACGAGCCAAGTAAACGGGCGAAGTGAACGGGAACGGATTCGAAAGACGAGACATCTGGTGAATCAACCCAGCGCATCGCCCACCCTTGACACCCTGTTCCAGCGGATTCTGGCCCGCAAGCCGGACGCGCTGGCGCTCGTCGATCCCGAGAACAAGGCGCGCGTCACCGGCGATGCACCGAAGCGCCTCACCTTTGCGCAAGCCGATCGGGCCATTTCCGCGCTCGCGGCTCATTTCGTCGACGCCGGCCTTCCCGCCCACTCCGTCATCGCCCTGCAACTGCCGAACACGGTTGAATTCGCGCTGACCGTGCTTGCCGCGCATCGTGCCGGCCTCGTGGTTGCACTGTTTCCGCTGTTGTGGCGGCAGGCGGATCTGGTCGCCGCGCTCAATCGCACCAGCGCGCGCGCCATCGTCACCTCAGCCAAGGTCGACGGCGTGATCCATGCCGATCTCGCGATGAATGCGGCCGCCGAGGCGTTCTCGATCCGCCATGTCTGCGGCTTCGGCAGCGACCTGCCCGAAGGCATGGCGTCACTCGACGACGCGATCGCCCGGCCATCGAGCAGCCAGCGGGCGGTGATCCCGGACGGCCGCAAGGCGGCGATCATTTCCTTCGACGTCACCGGTGACGGCTTCCGCATCGTGCCGCGCACGCATCTAAGCGTCATTGCCGGCGCGCTTGCGCTGTCGCTGGAGAGCGACGTGCCGCAGGGCGCCACCATCATGTCAGCTTTCGCGCCGTCTTCCTTCGCCGGGATCGCCTCGTCCATGGTGGTGTGGCTGCTCTCGGGCGGAACGCTCGTGCTGCATCATCCGTTCGACAGCGAGGTCTTTGAACAGCAGGTTGACGAGCAGCACTGCGACACGCTGATCGTGCCCGCGCCGCTGGCGCTGAGGTTCGATGAACTCGACCTTGCGGCGCGGATGCCGGGCGTGCGCAACGTGATCGGGCTGTGGCGCGCACCCGAACAGGTCGCCTCCAGCCCGCACTGGACCGCAAGGCAGGCCTCGCTGACCGATGCGTATCTGTTCGGCGAAGCCGGCCTGTTCGGCGCACGGCGCCATGCGGAGGACGGCGCGCCGGCGCTGGTGAAGCCGGGGATGCACGGCGCACGGCGTGAAATGCCGGGCTCCTCGATCGCCGGCGAGATCATTCTGACGCCGAAGGGAACGCTGGGCCTGCGCGGGCCGATGGTGGCGATTGCGGCCTACGCGCCGCCGCCGCCGGCCGACAGCCTTATCCCGCAGCCGCCGCGTGATTATGTCGACACCGAATATGCCGCGCGGCTGGATCGCTCGAGCGGCGGCCTTTCCATCACAGCGCCTCCCTCGGGCATCATGTCGGTCGGCGGCTACCGCTTCCAGTCGTCCGATCTGCAGGAATGGGGTCGGCGGCTCGGCCAGGGCGCCCTGCTCACCGCGTTACCGGACCGGCTCAGCGGACATCGTCTGGCCGGACGGGCCAACGACAATGCAAGAGCCCGGAACGCCCTGTTGGAACTTGGCCTCAACCCATTGATGGTAGAGGCATTTCGGGATCGCTCCGGTTCCGTCTAGAGACTGGTCCGCGGTTCTGTTGACGGCGCATTAAGCCGAGCGATCTAGGTTTTCAACTCCAGCGCTGATGTCGAACCGAGTTGAAACATGCCCCAGCAAGGCCCGCTTCTCATTGCCTCGAATACGCCGAGGCCGACCTTCGCATCCGCGCTCGACGAAGCACAGGTCTTTCCCGTCATCGAAACCAGCTTTGCCGAGGCCCTCAAAGCCGTGGCACAGGTGCAACCCACAACCGTGCTCGCCGACATGCAAGGCGCTGACGCCGAACAGTTCGAGGCGCTGGCAAAACTGGTCGCCGCGCAGAAGCCCTATCTGCCGCTGATCGCCGTGAGACCCGACGCGCCACTTCCCGACAACGCGATTCCGTTTTCACTACAGGGCGGCAAGTTCGACCGGCTGATCGCTCGCTTGAACGCCGCGCTTCGCGTCAGGGCGCTTCATACGACCGTGTTGCGACGACTGAGCGAACATCCCACCACGTTTCTGCCGGACATGGATCCCGCGCGGGAAGCGACGGTGCTCCTGATCGGCCGCGGCGGCACCTTCCCCGTGCTCTCGGTTGCGCTCGGCGAGCGCCTGGGCGTGGTCGGCGCCTTCTCGATCGAGGCAGCGGCCAAACATCTCAACAGCCGCGATATCGACGGGATCGTGCTTGGCGAAGGTTTTACCGCGCGTGTCGTCGATGCGTTCCTCACGGTTCTGTCGGAGGACACGCGCTTCCGCAAGCTTCCCGTGGTGCTCTCGGCGGGCGAGCTGGCCTCGCCTTATGAATTGCCCAATCTCGAGATCATTGCAGGCGAACCCGCGATGGTGGCGGCAAACGCGCTGCCGCTGATCCGCCAGCATGCGCTCGAAGCCCGGCTCGGCCGGACGCTGCGCGCGATCGATGCCGAAGGCTTGCTCGATCCGCAAACGGGCTTGCTGTCGAGAGCCGCCTTCGACCGCGATTTTCAGATCGCGGTCCAGCAAGCCGTCTCGGGTGGCGGAGGTCTGTCGGTTGCACGCTTCGTCTTCGATCCGCAAAACCCGCGCGCGCGGCTCGACGGCGCCCGCATCATCAGCCGGCTGATGCGGCAGGTGGATTTCGGCGCCCTCCAGAGCGACGGCTCCGTCATCGTGGTGTTCGCGGACACCGACCTGCGCGACGCCCACGCGATCGCGCGCCGCTTGTCCGCCGTGATACGCCACACCGCGAGCGGCAGGCGCGGCAGCCGCTCGGAACCGTCGGTCAGCGTTGCGAGCTTGCTGGCGAAGGATACTGTCCAATCGCTGCTCGCTCGCCTTTACGACGACGCGCAGCGCGCGGCCTCCTGACATGTCAGCTAGAGCATGACCCGGAAAAGTGTGAAGCGGTTTTCCCTCGCGACAAACCCCGTAGGGGTTTGCGCGGAGATCATGCTCAAACAATAAGCTAAAGCGCGACGACGATTCATCGCGCTTTAGGCCGCCTTCTTGTTCTCCGCGAGGTTGGCGAGCTGGCGCAGGATTTCCGTGACGCCGGTCAGCCGCTCCTCCGGAGTTTCCCAATCCTGGAAGAACACGACCTTCATGTCGGGCCGCACCTTGGCGGCCTGGCCATGTTGCCTGATGAAGAAGACGAGACGATCCGGATGGGCGAAGCTGTTGTCGCGGAAGCTGATGACCGCGCCCTTCGGCCCGGCATCGACCTTCTCGACATTGGCCCGCCGGCAATAGGCCTTGATCGCGGCGACCTTGAAGAGATAGCGCACCTCATCCGGCAGCACGCCGAAGCGGTCGCGCAGCTCGGCGGCGAAATTGTCGATTTCCTCGTCGGTGTCGAGGTCGGCGAGGCGGCGATACAGCGACAGCCGCACGGCGAGGTCGGCCACGTAATCCTCGGGGATCAGCACGGGCATGCCGATGGTGATCTGCGGTGACCAGCGATCGGCGGCCGGCTCGGCGACGCCGGCCTTGAGGTTGACGATCGCCTCCTCCAGCATGGACTGATACAGCTCGAAACCGACTTCCTTGATGTGACCGGACTGCTCCTCGCCGAGCAGGTTGCCCGCGCCGCGGATGTCGAGATCGTGCGAGGCGAGCTGGAAACCCGCGCCCAGCGTCTCCAGCGATTGCAGCACGGTCAGCCGCTTCTCGGCCTGCGCGGTGATCTTCTGCTGCGCCGGCAGCGTGAACAGCGCATAGGCGCGCAGTTTCGAGCGTCCCACCCGGCCGCGCAGCTGATAGAGCTGGGCGAGGCCGAACATGTCGGCGCGATGCACGATCAGCGTGTTGGCATTTGGAATGTCGAGACCGGATTCGACGATCGTGGTCGAAAGCAGGATGTCGTATTTGCCGTCATAGAAGGCCGAGATGATGTCCTCGATCACGGTCGGCGGCATCTGTCCGTGCGCGACGGCGACCTTCATCTCCGGCACGTTCTTGTCGAGGAAATCCTTGACCCCTGCGAGATCCTCGATGCGCGGCGCCACGTAGAACGCCTGACCGCCGCGGTAGCGCTCGCGCAACAGCGCCTCGCGGATCATGAGCGGATCGTGCGGAGCGACGAAGGTTCGCACGGCGAGCCGGTCCACCGGCGGCGAAGCGATGATCGAAAGCTCGCGCACGCCGGTCAGCGCCAGTTGCAGCGTGCGCGGAATCGGCGTGGCGCTGAGCGTCAGCACGTGCACTTCGGCCCGAAGCTGCTTCAGACGCTCCTTGTGGCTCACGCCGAAATGCTGCTCCTCATCCACGATCAGAAGGCCGAGATCGCGGAACTTGATGGCCTTGCCGAGCAGCGCATGGGTGCCCACGACAATGTCGATCGAGCCATCAGTGAGGCCCTTCTTGACCTGGGTCAGCTCCTTGCTCGCGATCAGGCGGGAGGCCTGCGCGACCTGAACAGGAAAGCCCTTGAAGCGCTCGCTGAACGTCTTTGCATGCTGGCGGGCAAGCAGCGTCGTCGGAACGACGACGGCGACCTGCTTGCCGTCGAGCGCGACCGCGAAGGCCGCGCGCAGCGCCACCTCGGTCTTGCCGAACCCGACGTCGCCGCAGATCAGCCGGTCCATGGGACGGCCAATCTCGAGGTCCTTGAGTGTCGACTGGATCGCCGTCAGCTGGTCCTCGGTCTCCTCATAGGGAAAGCGCGCGCAGAACTCGTCGTAGATTCCCGCCTGCACCGGCAATTTCGGCGCCTCATGCAGCATCCGCTCGGCCGCGATCTTGATCAGCTCGCCCGCGATCTCGCGGATACGGTTCTTCAGCCGCGCTTTACGGGTCTGCCAGCCGCTGCCGCCGAGCCGGTCCAGCTCGACATTGGCGCCATCGGAGCCGTAACGCGACAACAGCTCGATGTTCTCGACCGGCAGGAACAGCTTGGTCTCGGCCGCATAATGCAATTCGAGACAGTCGTGCGGCGCGCCTGACACTTCCAGCGTCTGCAAGCCGATGAAGCGGCCGATGCCGTGCTCGACGTGAACCACGAGATCGCCGGAGGCAAGGCTTGTGACCTCCGAGATGAAGTTCTCGAGCTTGCGGCTTGCCTTGCGCGGCCGCACCAGCCGGTCGCCGAGGATGTCCTGTTCGCTGATGACGGCGATATCGTCCGTCTCGAAGCCCGAACTCCATGCCGAGAATGGCGAGCATCGCCTCGTTGCGCGGCGTCGCCTGAACCGTGCGCCAGGCATTGACGCTGGTGAGATTAACGAGCTTGTGGTCGCTGAGCATGCTGCGCATGCGGTCCCGCGATCCCTCGCTCCAGAGTGCCACGACGACCTTCTTGCGCTGCGCCTGCAAGCCGTGGATATGCGCCACGACCGCCTCGAAAACGTTGATACTGCTGTCGCCGCGCTCCGGCGCGAAGCTCCGGCCGGCGCGCGCACCGGCATCGAATACGCTTGCGCCCTCGGGCACTGCAAACGGCGTGATCCGCGCGAGCTCACCTTCGGCCAGACGCTGCTTCCATTCGTCTTCGGTCAGATACAGCCGGCCGGGCGGCAGCGGCTTGTAGATCGCGCCGCCGCCCGGGTGCTCCATCGCCTCGCGCCGTGCGTCGTAATAATCCGAGATCTGCTTGAAGCGCTCGCGCGCGGCATCCTCACCCTGCGGCTCGATCACAACAGGTGCGTCGCCGAGATAGTCAAACAGCGTGTTCATCTGCTCCTGGAACAGGGGCAACCAATGTTCCATGCCGGGATGCCTTCGCCCCTCCGTCACCGCCTCGTAAAGCTGGTCGTCGGGCGACGGCGCACCGAACTCGGCCACATAGCCCATGCGGAAGCGGCGGATGGTCTCGGTGACGAGCTGGAACTCCGAGACCGGGACCAGGTCGAGCGAGCGCATGTCGAGCAGCGTGCGCTGCGTCTCGGCATCGAACGAGCGGATCGATTCCAGGGAATCGCCGAAGAAATCGAAACGAACCGGCTGGTCGAGCCCGGCCGGGAAAAGGTCGAGGATGCCGCCGCGGACCGCATATTCGCCGGGCTCGCGCACGGTCGAGGAACGCGTATAACCATTGTGCTCCAGCCAGGCGACGACGGAATCCATCGGGACCACCTGGCCGGGCGCCACCGACAGGGCCTGGGCTGCAACCGCATCGCGCGCCGGGACACGCTGGACCATGGCATTGACCGTCGTCAGCACGATCAGCGGCTTCTCGCTGCCGGTCAGCCGCGACAGACGCGCCAATGTGGTCAGCCGCTGCGCAAGAATGCCGCCATGGGGCGAGACACGGTCATAGGGCTGACAGTCCCACGCCGGGAACTGCAGCAGCGGCAGATCAGGCGCAAAGAACTCCAATGCACGCGCCAGTTGCTGCATCCGCGAACCATCGCGGCAGACGACCGCGAGACTGATCGCTGGCTTCTTCGGTCGCGCGGCGATGGCGCGCGCCAGATCGGAAATCACGAGCCCTTCGGCACCCTCGGCGACATTGGCAAGGGTGAGCGCGCGGCCGGGCGCGAGCAGCGCTGCGGGCGATTTGGCTGCCGGTTTCATGCGCCGTGATCCGCAATGCGAAAGGCCTTGATCCGGTCGAACAGCGGGCTCGCATGCTCCGCCGAAAGCGGCCTGTCGCCGGTCAGGGCCGCGTAAAGGTCGGGATCGGGCACCTCGATCAGGCGTTCCAGTTCGCCCAATTCATCATCGGCGAGTTTTGCGATCTCGGCGTCCGCAAAGCGGCCGAGAATGAGATCCATCTCGCGGGTGCCGCGGTGCCAGCAGCGGAACAAGAGCCGCTTGCGGCGGTCGTCCAGCCCGTGGCTCGACCTTGTCGATCCAGTCATTTCAATCGTCCAATCCAACGCCAAAAGCCCGGACGTGCCGGGCGGGATGGATATAGCTATGGAATGACTGCTTGTCAGCCCATCTGTCGCGGCACTTATCAACCGACTCGTCATTGCCGGGCTTGACCCGGCAATCCATCCTCTTTTGAAGATAGATGCGCGGGTCAAGCCCGCGCATGACGAACTTTGCGTGGTTCTGATGCGCCCTGCTCTCCTCAATCCGCTGTTCGCGCCGGTCACGAGCCTTCCCGGCGTCGGGCCGAAGCAGGACAAGCTGTTGCGCTATCTGCTCGGCCGCGATGAAACGCCGCGACTGGTCGATCTTCTGGTGCATCTGCCGAGCCAGGTGATCGATCGCCGGGCCCGCCCGAAAATCCGCGATGCCTCACCGGGAACCATCGTCACGCTGGAGGTGATGGTCGATCGCCACCGGCCGCCGCCGCCCCGCAATCACCGCGTCCCTTACCTCGTCTATGCGAGTGACGACACCGGTGATGTCGTGCTGACCTACTTCCGCGCCCAGCCCGGTTATGTCGAGAAGCTGCTGCCGGTGGGTAGCAAGCGCTTCGTGTCCGGCACGCTGCAAATGTATGACGGCGTTCCGCAGATCGTGCATCCCGATCGCGTGGTCGACGAAGCCGCATTCTCGCAGCTCTCCGGCATCGACCCCGTCTATCCCCTGACCGAAGGACTCGCACTCGGCTCGCTCAAGCGCGCCATCGCGCAGGCGCTCGCCAAGCTGCCGGATCTGCCGGAATGGATCAGCCCGGATGTCATCCGTCGTTGCCACTTCCCCCCTGTTCGCGAGGCCTTGAGCCGCGTCCACCAACCGGTCGAACTGACCGACATCCTGCCGGACGGGCCGTTCTGGTCCCGCCTTGCCTTCGACGAGCTGCTTGCAGGGCAACTGGCACTCGCGCTGATCCGCGCGCAGTTGCGGCGGCCGGCCGGCAACCGCCATGCCGGCGACGGCCGCCTCCGCAAGAAAATCATCGACGCCTTGCCTTATGCGTTGACGGCCTCGCAGCGAAAGGCCGCGGCCGCGATCGCGGACGATTTGCAACAGCCGGTGCGCATGCTGCGGCTGTTGCAGGGCGACGTCGGCTCCGGCAAGACCGTGGTGGCGCTGCTGGCGGCCGCGGCCGTCGCCGAGGCCGGCAAGCAGGCCGCGCTGATGGCGCCGACCGAAATTCTGGCGCGCCAGCACATCAAGACCATCGCTCCGCTTGCCGAGCGGGCGGGCATAAAAGTCGCGATCCTCACCGGGCGCGAAAAGGGCAAGGAGCGGCGTGAGCTTTTGGCAGAGCTCGAGGCCGGAGAGATCGATCTTCTGGTCGGCACGCATGCGCTGATCCAGGACGACGTCGTCTTCAAGGCGCTCGCGCTCGCCGTGGTCGACGAGCAGCATCGTTTCGGCGTCCGCGAGCGGCTGGCGCTGACCTCCAAGGGCGAAGCGGTCGACGTGCTGGTGTTGAGCGCGACCCCGATCCCGCGCACGCTGGTCTTGACCTATTTCGGCGACATGGATGTCTCGGAGCTGCGCGAGAAGCCGGCGGGCCGCCAACCCATCGATACCCGCGCCGTTCCCGACAGCCGGCTGGAAGAGGTGATGGAGGCGGTCGGCCGCGCGCTCGCCCAGGGAAAGCTGGTCTACTGGATCTGCCCGCTGGTCGAGGAGAGCGAGGCTGATGGCACCGATCATCTCACCAATGCGACAAAGCGTTTCGAAGGCCTTCAGAAGCGGTTCGGTCACAAGGTGGGACTGGTCCACGGCCAGATGAAGGGCACGGAGAAGGACCGCGTCATGGCGGATTTCGCCGGGCACGACATCCAGCTTCTGGTCGCCACGACAGTGGTCGAGGTCGGTGTCGACGTGCCTGCCGCGACCATCATGGTGATCGAGAATGCCGAACGCTTTGGCCTCGCCCAGCTGCATCAATTGCGCGGGCGGATCGGGCGCGGCGCGGAAGCCTCGACATGTCTGCTGCTTTACCATGAACCGCTCGGAGAGATGTCCAAGGCGCGGCTCAAGGTGATCCGCGAGACCACGGACGGCTTCCGGATCGCGGAGGAGGACCTGAAACTGCGCGGCGAAGGCGACGTGCTCGGCATCCGCCAGAGCGGCCTTCCCGGATATCGCATCGCGCGATCCGAAGTGCATGGCCAGCTCATCACCCAGGCGCGCGACGAGGCGCTGCGCATCATGAAGGACAATCCGAAGCTTAAGGGAGAACGTGGCGAGGCGCTGCGCTGCCTGCTTTATTTGTTCGAACGCGACGAGGCGATCCCGCTGATCGGCGCCGGATAAATGCTTCCGTCATTGCGAGCCAACGGGTCGCGCGAATGCGCGCCCGATGACAGGCTCCGCGAAGCAATCCATTTCACCGCGCAAACAAGAATGGATTGTGCTTCGTCGCGGAGCCTGTCATCGGGCCGCGCTTCGCGCGGACCCGTTGGCTCCTCGCAATGACGGTCGAACAGATTTGCAGCGCTGTCTCAATCGACCTTCGCGGTTTCCGGCTGCAAATTCGAGGCATTGGCAAGCCGCGCGGCGTTCGCCATGCCCGCCAGCGCCGCGGCTTTCTTCTGCGGATCGTTGCCGGCGCCGGGCTGCACCACGCCGGCGGACATGATCAGCGTCGCGGCGTCTTCGGCGCTCATGTCGACTTCGATGATCTTGCTCTTCGGCACGTAAAAGAAAAATCCGGTGGTCGGGTTCGGCGCGCATGGCAGGAACACCGAGATATGGTCTTCCTGGCCCGGCAGGCTGCGCGCAACGTCAGCGCTCGGCGCCTGCGAGATCAGAACGATCGACCACATGCCGGGAGAAGGAAATTCGACCAGACCCACGCGGCGGAAGCTCGAGCCCTTGCCCGAAAACAGCGTCTCGAACACCTGCTTCATGGCGCGATAGATCGCGCGAACCGCGGGGATGCGCCCGAGAATCCGTTCGCCGAGATCGACCAGCGAGCGTCCGATCAGGTTCGCGGTAAGAAAACCGAGCAGCGTGAGCGCGATCACGGCCACGATCAGCCCGGATCCGGGCAGGCCGAACGGCAAATAGGTCTCCGGCCGATAGGCGATCGGGACAAAGGGCCGCACCAGTCCATCGACCCAGGTCACGAACCACCAGGTCAGCCAGAAGGTAATGGCAACGGGACCGGCAACCACAAGGCCAGTCAGGAAATAGTTCCGGAACCGCCCCATGATGCCTGTGGAAGCAGCTTCCGGCGCGGATTCGGCCGGCGGCACCTCGGTCGGAGGCAGATTGTCGCGGGAGTCCATTCGGGTTCCAGGGAGGCGATGTCTCTATCAGCTAGGTCTTCTAGCAGATTTTTGAAGGGCAAGGAGTGTCATAGAACCCCTACCCGTTGCCTATTCCTTCGCCAACCCTATTCGACCGTGACCGACTTCGCGAGATTGCGCGGCTGGTCGACGTCGGTGCCCATCACCACGGCGGTATGGTAGGCCAGAAGCTGCACGGGAACGGCGTAGACCATGGGGGTGAAGGCCGCCGCCATGTCCGGCAGCACGATCGTCACCAGCGAATTGATGGTCGCCTCCGCCGCGCCCTTGGCATCGGTCATCAGGATGATGTTGCCGCCGCGGGCGGCGACTTCCTGCATGTTCGACACGGTTTTCTCGAACACCTTGTCGAACGGCGCAATCACGACGACCGGCGTCGTTTCATCGATCAGCGCAATTGGCCCGTGCTTGAGCTCGCCGGCAGCATAGCCCTCGGCATGGATGTAGGAGATTTCCTTCAGCTTCAGCGCGCCTTCGAGCGCGAGCGGAAACGAGGTGCCGCGGCCGAGATAGAGCACGTCGCGGCTTTTCGCGATATCGCGCGCGAGCTTCTCGATCTGCGGTTCGGTCGCCAGTGCTGCGGTCATCAGCCGCGGAATTTCGATCAGACCGCGCACCAGGCTGACTTCATCCGCATCGGACAATTCGCCCCGCGCTCTCCCGGCAGCAATCGCGAGCGAGGCCAGCACCATGAGCTGGCAGGTGAAAGCCTTGGTCGAGGCGACGCCGATCTCGGGACCGGCCAGGGTCGGCATCACCGTTTCGCTCTCGCGCGCGATGGTCGAGGTCGGTACATTGATCACGGAAAGGGTATGCGCGCCCTGTGCCTTCGCGTAGCGCAACGCCGCCAGCGTGTCGGCGGTCTCGCCGGACTGCGAGATGAAGACGGCAAGATCGCCTTTGCGCAGCGGCGCTTCGCGGTAGCGGAATTCGGACGCCACATCGAGCTCGACCGGTATCCGGGAGAACCGCTCGATCCAGTATTTCGCGACATAGCCGGCATAGCTCGCCGTACCGCAGGCCGTGATCGAGATACGCTGCACGTCCTTGAAATCGAACGGCAGCTTGACCGGCAGGTTCACCCGCTCGCTCGACATGTCGACGTAACGCGCCAGCGTGTGGCCGACGACTTCCGGCTGCTCGTGAATCTCCTTGGCCATGAAGTGGCGGAAGTTCGCCTTGTCGACCAGTGACGAAGACCCGACATGCTTGATGGCATCACGACGCACGACGGCGTTGTTCTTGTCGTAAATCGTCGCGCCCTTGCGAGTCAGCACGACCCAATCGCCGTCCTCGAGATAGCTGATGGTGTCGGTGAAGGGACCGAGCGCGATCGCATCTGAGCCCAGAAACATCTCGTCATCGCCATGACCGACCGCAAGCGGAGGACCATTGCGTGCGCCGATCATCAGATCGTCTTCGCCTGTAAAGATGAAACCAAGAGCGAAGGCGCCGCGAAGCTTCGATAGCGCCGCTCTCACCGCATCAACCGGTTTGATGCCGCGCTTCAACATGCCGTCGACCAGATGCAACACGATCTCGGTATCGGTCTCGGTCGTAAAGACCGCGCCCTGCTTTTCCAGCTCAGCGCGCAATTCGCGAAAGTTCTCGATGATGCCATTGTGGACCACCGCGACACGTGCCGTTGCATGCGGATGGGCGTTGTTCTCGGTGGGTCTGCCGTGAGTGGCCCAGCGGGTGTGGCCGATGCCGGTATGCCCGCTGAGCGGCTCGTCCCGGAGCCGCTTCTCGAGGTTCTTCAGCTTGCCTTCAGCGCGGCGGCGCTCAAGCGTAACGCCTTCCAGCGTGGCAATGCCCGCGGAGTCGTATCCGCGATATTCAAGACGCTTGAGAGAATCGACCAACTGTTCCGCGACCGGCTCGCGTCCCAAAATTCCGACGATTCCGCACATCCGGGAAATCCCCCAAGATTTCTCGAAAGCCCGCGGCTTTCTTAACGAAAACCTTACCCGGCAAGATACTCAATATTTATTGCGGATTGCGACAGGATTAAACCCAAAGCGTTAATTAACGCTACCGTTGAGCCGCGCACCCATTCCGGTCATTACCCTGCTGGCAGTTTTGCTGCTCCGCTTGCGTGGATCTGCTTTCGCGTCGAGCCTTGCTTCGATCCCCCGGAAAATCAGGGCGCATGAAATCCAGATGGAACCCCTGCCCTGATCCGTCGTTCTAAGATCGGAGCAAGGAATTCGCGATGACCAGACATCTCACGCGATCGGAGCTTTTGCGCGGCTTTGCGGGCGCGGCGTCCGCCATGATCGTTTGCACCGCCGCAATCTTTACCGCCGCACATCATCTAGCGGGCTGACGCTTTGGCAGGGATGGCCGACATGACCGATATCAGTCCCGGCATGGTGCCGGAAGAAGATGCCCATATTCAGCAGGCGCTCGACAGCGCCGTCGAGGTCCTGGAGGGCGAGAGCGACGCGCTTGCATCCGCCAAACGCAGGGTGAGCGATGCGCTGCGCAGGGTGACGCGCGAGGCCCCACTGCATTCGCTTGCGATCGCTTTCCTGCTCGGCGTGCTGATCGCGAGACGCCGATAGGAATGCGTACAAAGTCCGCCGGTTCGTTTCCGATTCCTTAACAGGCCTTAACTAGGCTCGCGGTCATTCCCGAGCCCAGCCTGTGATGTCGATGGCAGACTTCGTTCAGATCACCTGCATGCGCTGCAAGAATGTGTTCCGCGAACGCGCAAAGCGCCTGCAGAACGGCTATTCGCGCCAATGCCCCTGCTGCGAAGTTCTCCTGTTCTTCGATGAAGATTCGCAGAACCCGAACATCAAGCGCGCCATGCGAACGGCGCGCACCATCCTGAAAGAGCAAAGAGAGCTCGAGGCCGCAGCGGTCTTTTCCGCGGCATCCTCCGGCTCCGGATCATCCCGCCGACAATCCCATCGCGAACGATCTCAGGGAAGGTCGGAGGGGTCGAACGACGACTAAAGCGCGATGAGATTGGGTCGAATCGTCATCACGCTTTAGGTTCTTTGTTTGGGCATGATCTCCGCGCAAACGCGTTCCGCTGATGTCGCGAGGGAAAACCGCTCCACACTTTTCCGGATCACGCCTCAGCGGCGCGAGCCCCGCCTCGCATTCACGCCTTCGGCTTCTTGCGACTGGTCTTGGCCTCTCGGTAGCGGGTCGCGCCGGCTTCGCGGATGGTTTGCGGGCTTCGCTCCAGCGCCAGCGCGTCGTCAGGCACGTCGCGCGTGATCACCGAGCCCGAACCGATATAGGCGCCGGCGCCGATCTTCACGGGCGCCACCAGCGAGGTGTTGGTACCTACGAACGCGCCCGCGCCGATGATGGTCTTGCTCTTGGTGAAGCCGTCATAATTGCAGGTGATGGTGCCCGCGCCGATGTTGCTGTTGGCGCCGATTTCGGCGTCGCCGATATAGGAGAGATGGTTGACCTTGACGCCGGCCTCCAGCGTCGAGGCCTTGGTCTCCACGAAATTGCCGATCTTCGCGCCGTCGCCGAGATTGGTGCCTGGCCGCATCCGCGCATAGGGACCGACGGACGTGTTCCTGCCGATGGTGGACTGCACGATATGTGAAAAGGAATGGATTACCGCGCCGTCGGCGATGCTCACGCCGGGACCGATCACCACAAAGGGCTCGATCGTGACGTCCTTGCCGAAGATGGTATCGGCGGCGAGAAACACGGTCTCGGGTGCGATCAGCGTGACGCCGGCGTCCATGGCCTGCTTGCGCAACCGTGCCTGAAGCACGCTTTCGGCCTCGGCGAGTTGCGCCTTGGTATTGATGCCGCGCACTTCGTCTTCGTTCGTTTCGATCACGACGGCCTCCAGTCCCAAATCCCTGACAATGGTGACGGCATCGACAAGATAATATTCGCGCTTGATGTTGGCATTGCCGATCCGCTCGAGAATCTTCAGCGCGTGGCGGCCGTCGAAGGCCATCACCCCGGCATTGCTCAGGGTAACCTTGCGCTCCTCGGCGCTGGCATCGGCATGCTCGCGGATGGCGACCAGGCGGTCTTCCTGCATCAACAGCCTGCCATAGCCGGTCGGATCGGCAGCGTGGAAACCGAGCACCGCCAGCGCCGCGCCCTTCGTCAGGGGTGCGCGCAGCCGCTCGAAGGTTTCGGCCGAAATCAGCGGCGTATCGCCAAAGGCGATGAGAAGATCATCGGCCCCGCGCTCGATCGCCGCGCGCGCCGCCAGCACCGCATGCGCCGTTCCCAGCCGCTCGCGCTGAACGAAGGTTTCCGCATCGGGGCGAAGACGCCGGACTTCGTCGGCGACCGCCTGATGGTCCGGTCCGATCACGACCGCAAGGCGGCAGCCTGCGCCATGGGGGGCCGCCTCCAGCACATGCGCAAGCAATGGCTGCCCGGCGACAGGGTGCAGCACCTTCGGGACCGAGGAACGCATGCGCGTCCCTTCGCCGGCGGCGAGAACGACTGTGAGAACTCGATCGAGCGGTCATCCAATTCCCTGGGATCAACGAGGTGCGGAGGTTCCGCCAGCCGCCGTCATAAAGCGTTTTCGCTCCCCGGCAAACGCCCGGGATTCAGGTTCCCGGCGCAATTCCTGATAATCTTTCAACATGATTCGGCAGGGGTCCGGGGGGCTTCAAACAAAACGTGGCAAAGAATTCGGACCATCGGGCCGGCACCCATGATGCCGACCTTTCCGGTGGCGGGAAGCTGTTCGGGCTTTTCGCCGAGGAAAACGAGTATGATCGCCGCGGGATGCTGCGTGTCGGGATGTGGGGCGTCACCGCCGTCGGCGCCGTGGTGCTGGCCGTCATGGCCAACCAGTCGCAACTCGGATGGCGGCGCGAGCGGGTCGCGGCCGTCGATCTCGCGCGCCAGGCACAGCAAATCCAGGTGCTGACCAGGGAGAGCCAGAACGAGACGCGACGGCTCGCATCCGCCGTCGACACGCTCAACAGCGACCGCGACCGGCTGTTTTCGCGTGTGACCGTGGTCGAACAGGGGCTCGATTCCGTCACAGGCGCAATCAGGAGAGGGGCCGCAAGCGAGCTGCCGAAGCCGCCGCCGAGCGTGGCGCCGCCGCCTGCCTCCATTATGCCGCCGTCGGCTGTATCCGAGATCACGCCGCCTCCTCAGCCCAATCCTGTGCAAAGTACGGGGCCAAGTCAGACGAGCGCGCCGGCCCCGGTCGCCGCAGCTCCGGCAGCTTTCGAGAAGCTTCGGGCCGATGCGGCCAAATCCGAACCAGCCAGGCCCGATCCAGCACAGACAAGCGCAAACTCCTTGCCGCAGATCGCCGCCATGAAACCCGCTGTGCCGTTGCCGGGCGGTATTCTGCCGGCTGCTTCCGCGGCATCGCTCCCTCCGGCGAAATTAATGATGGGACCGCCGGACCCGGCAGCACCCAAGCTGGCCGAAAGCGGCGCCAAATCGCCTGAAACTGCCAAGTCTCCTGAAACTGCCAAGTCTCCTGAAACTGCCAAGTCTCTTGAAACTGCCAAGTCTCTTGAAACAGCGAAGTCTCTTGAAATCGCCAAGTTTCTTGAAGCTGCAAGGTCCCTCGAACCGCTCAAGCCTCTTGAATCCGCGAAGCCTGGCGAGCCCGCCCGGGAGCAGGCGGCGAACGCGGATACGGCCGCCGGTCTTAAGGACCAGGACAAGCCCATCGCCGATCTCGACGAGGCCAACAGCAACATTCGCCGCACCGAATTCGCCGTCGAGCTCGGCGGCGCCAATTCGATCGGCGGACTTCGCGCGCTCTGGCGCGGCCTGCTGAAGTCAAACAATGCCGAGCTCGCCGAGTTGCGGCCGATCATCGTGCTGCGCGAGAGCTCGAGCGGACTTGGCATGCAGTTGCGGCTTGCGGCGGGACCGTTGAACGACGCCGCGGAGGCCGCGAAGATTTGCGCCTCGCTGGTCGAGAATAAGCGGAGCTGCGAGACGACGGTGTTCGATGGCCAGCGGCTTGCGATGGGCGCCGACGAGCCGCCGCCGAGCAATGCGGGTCGTTCGACGAGCTCGAGCAAGCCATCCCGTCAACAATCATCCCGGCACTACAGGCGCGCCAGGCAAGAGGATCCGCCGCCACCACCGCCAAAGCCGACAGGCTCAACCCTTTCCTCGCTCTTTGGCGTTGGGAAGAGGCAATAAGAAACAATGGCTTGCGGAAGGCTCCTGATTTGAAGTGGTAGACCGCCCCACGGCTTGCCGCCGACGTCATTCGCACGCATATTCCGCCCATGACGAAGAAACCGTTCCGCCTCACCCCCTATCAGGTCCAATGGCTGATGGTGGTGGGCTTCCTCACCATCGGATACGCGCTCTATGTGCGTTATCTCGTGATCGAGTTCTCGACCGTTGCACTTGCCTGCGACGCCGGCCTGCAGACCGTCACCTGCAAGGCGCGCGCGCTGGCGACCGTGCTGTTCAAAAATCAGGTGTTCGGGATTGTCGCGCTTGCGATCGCCGCGCTGAACTTCATCCGCCCGTCGATCGTGCTGCTGACGGGCGGACTGATCGCCGCCTGCCTTGGCATCGTGCTCTACAATATCGCGCTGGCGGGACTTGCGATCGGACTGTTTATTTTGGGCTTTGCACGTCCCGCGCCAGCCACAGCGTAACAGCCAGCACCAGATAGACGGTGCAGGTCCAGAGCGACTGCCAGTTATCGCGGCCCTCATTGACCCCGATATAGATGGCCGAAGCCGCCAGCAGTCCGGCAAAGACGGATTCGGCGATCGGACGCGGCCCCGCCTGCGGGCGGTTCAGGAGCAGGCACGCCAACGGCACAACCGCCATGGTGAGACTTGCAAACGGAAAATCGCGGTAGCGGGGATCGAACACGAAACCGAGCGCGGTTTCGCCTGCTATCAACACGGTCACCACCAGTGCCGCGCCGAGGCACCACATCGACAGCGCCAGGCCGGGCCCATCGCCGCGCCGCGGCCCGAACATCTCGACAAAGGTCGGCAGCGATCGTCCCGAGATGACGGCATTGGCGCCAAGCACCGAGGAGACGAGCGCTGCCGCCAGCAAGGCGCCCCATTGCAGCCAGCCGCCGAGGCCGTAGCTCTCGTAGTACATCTTGTCGGCGGCGATCCCGAGCAGGCAGCCGGCCGCGGTCGCGCACAGCCCGACCGCGATCCAGGACGACAATCGCGGTGTCCAGGGCCGCCGCCGCGTGGTCAGCCACGCGGAGGCGAATACGACGATGCTTGCCACCATGCCCGCGCCCATCTGCCACTTCCACAGCGGGAAATTGCTGATGGCCTCTCCGGGCGGATATTTCAGTTCGCGATGCACCGAGTCGAAAAGCCCCCAATAGCCGCCGACCGTGCCCTCGAGCTGGCGCTTCCAGGGCTGGTCATAGGCCTCGATCAGGTTGACGCGGACATGGTCGCCTCTCGCCCACGACAGGATTTCCGAGACAACGCGGGCCTGGTTCGTCCGTGACGGCAGCGCGCCCTCGCGCATCCGCCCCTCGCTCGGCCACCCGGTCTCCCCGATCAGGATCTCCTTGCCCGGAAAGGTCACCGCCATCCGCTGGTGGATCGCGTTGACATGGGAGGCGGCATATTTGGCGCGGATCGGAAAGTCTTCCCAATAAGGAAGGATGTGAATCGTGATGAAATCCACCACCTCGTAGATTTCCCGGTAGCGCAGCCAGTATTCCCAGACGTCGGCATAGGTGACGGGCACCTGGACCTGCGCCTTCACCGAACGGATGATGGCGGCAAGGTCGGTCGTCGTCATTTCCCCGCGCAGCAACACCTCGTTGCCGACCACCAGCGAGGTGATGACGCCGGGGTTCTCCTTCACCAGCCGGATCGCCGTCGAAATCTGCGCGAAATTCTTGGCGCGGTTGCTGCCGAGCCAGATGCCCTGCATCACCTTCAAGCCGATCTTGCGCGCAATCGCGGGCACCTGGTCGAGGCCGTTCTCGATCGAATAGGTGCGCACGCATTCCGAAATCTTTGCGAGTTGCGCCAGATCCTGTTCGATCTGCTCGGCCGCGATGTAGGTCGAGGGATCAAGCGGCGTCTGGCTCCCGCGGAACGGCGCGTAGGACACGCAGAGGAGTTTGGTTGCGGGATCGATGGGCGCGCGCGCGAGCGTGATCGGCGTGGCCAACCACCACCACAAACCAGCTATGGCCAACAGGGAAAGCGGAAGAAGCGCCAGTGGCGTGCGAAAAGAAATCGGTTCCATCCTCTAACGCGAGAGGTGTCGATTACAGCCTTGCCCGCTCTCTGCCAAGAGGTCTGAAACCAGGTCTGAAACCAGGTCTGAAAGGGTCTGAAACCGGGTCTGCCGAAGCCAGGGCTGGCCCAAAGCCGGCCGATCCCGCCCGCCCTGCCAGGCCGGCCATGCGCGCCTTTACCACAGGACTATAAAGTTGTGACTTTGCTGGACAAAATCCCAAATTCCAGTCATGGGATTCAGGCCGGGAAGTTCGCCGCAATGGAGACCCATTTGCCCGGCATCACCAGCGCAAATGCGGGGCGTGGGTCGCAGCGGAATCAGGTAAGAGATCGGGGAATTTATGCGTCGAGGTGTGTGTCCGCTGCCAAACAGGATCCTGCCCTATCTTGCGGTACCCGTGATCGTTTTACTGCTTGGTTTTGGAAACGCCTTCGCCCAGAGCGGCGACAATCACGCCCAGGACCAGGGCAAGCAGGGCGCCGCCGCCCCTGACGCCAACAAGGAAAACGAGCGCAAGACGGCGGAATTCGCCGAGGCCACCGCTGTCATCAGCGGCCCCGCCGGCAACCCCGAATGCGTCTGGCTCGGCCGCCGCGTGGTCCGCCTGATGTGGGTCGACGACCTCGATACCGCCTTTCGCCATCTCGATCTCTATGACCGCTTCGGTTGCCCGGGTGGCCACATCCAGGCGACCTTCCGCTGCCTGACCCGCTTCGGCGCCCAGATCGACGACAAGGTGCCGCGAAGCCTGGACACCAGGATACACGCCTGCTGGATCAACCCGGGCGCTCAGCCGCAGACGGCCGCGGCCGCCGCGCCTGCCACGTCAGGATCAGCCCCTCCCGCCTCGACGCCCGCTCCGTCGGGCAAGGAGGGAGCGCCTCCCGCTCCGGCTGCGTCTCCGGCGCCCGCCCCCTCGCCTTCGCCTGCGGCGAAATAACTATCCCGAAGAGCGGCTTCGTTCATCGGCCAGCAAGGTGAGCGCCCTTAAAAGGCCACGGCGTCATATCAGTTGTGAAATGACGCGGCAGGACTATCTTCATGCTGCCGCCGTGTCGGTCGAACCTTGGGGACAGGTTCGCTTTCGCCCACTACGTCCCGTCAGGTCTTCGCGATGCGTGCCATCGTCGCTGTTGTGCTGTTCGTCACCGCTGCTCATGCGGCACTTTGGGGCATCCTCCAGGAAAAGCAGCAGGCGCCGGACTTTCGCGGCATCCTGCCGAGCATGTCCTACGCACCGTTCGAGCGGGGACACACGGTCGCCGACGCGATCGCCGACTCCGAGAAGATCCGCACTGATCTGAGAAAGCTCTCCACGCTGACGCGTGCGGTGCGCCTGTACACCTCCACGGAAGGCGCGGAGCTGGTGCCTCCGGTCGCCGCCGAGTTCGGCATGAAGGTGACGGTCGGCGCCTGGATCGATACCGACGGCAACCGCAACAACCGCGAGATCGAGGCCGCCATCAATCTGGCCCGCAAGAACAGCAACGTCATCGGCGTGGTGATCGGCAACGAAACCATTTTCCGCGGCGAGCAGATTCCGATGGAGAACCTGCGGCCGCAATCCGACGTCGAGCTCGATCCCGCCGAAGCCGCGCGCATCCAGCGTGAGGAAGCCCAGCGGCTGTCCGACGCACAAGCCCAGCCGGAGGACAAGCGCGGCGAAGCGGCCAAGTGGGCGGTTGCCGAAAACAACGTCCACCGGCTGATCAAGGTGATCCAGCGCGTGAAGAAGTCGGTCAATGGCGTTCCGGTCACGACAGGTGAAATCTACAGCATCTGGAGCGAGCATCCTGAACTCGCATCCAGCGTCGACTTCATCGCCGCGCACGTTCTGCCCTACTGGGAACAGCATTCATCGGCCGAGGCGGTGGATCAGGCGGTGAACCGCTATCAGTTCCTGCGCAACCAGTTCCCCGGCAAGCGCATCATGATCGCGGAATTCGGCTGGCCAAGCGCCGGCTACAATCTCGGCAGGGCCGATCCCGGACCGTTCCAGCAGGCCTCCGTGCTGCGCAATTTCGTCAATCGCGCCGAAGCCATCGGCATGGAATACAACATCGTCGAGGCGATCGATCAGCCCTGGAAATATTTCGAAGGCGGCGTCGGCCCCTATTGGGGCGTGTTGAATGCCGCGCGCGAGCCGAAATTCTCCTGGACCGGCCCGATCGAGAACCCCGATTACTGGAAGCTTGCGACCATTGCGCTCCTCGTCGGCATCCTGATGTCGCTGCCGATCCTGCGACTTGCGGAACCGACCGTGTTGCAGGCGCTGCTGCTCTCGGCGGCCGCCAACGGCATCGGAGCGTGGGCTGCGACCGTGTTCGCATTCTGGGACGGCCATTATTTCGTGTTCGGTTCGGCCTTCGCTCTCACCCTGGGCGTGATCCTGCTCGTTCCCCTCGTGCTCATCGCGATGGCGCGGATCGAGGAGATCGCGGCGGTCGCGTTCGGCCGCGCGCCGCAGCGCCTGATCGTCAAGCCCGCGACGCTGGCGCCCGCGAGCATGGGGGCGGACCTCGCCTTCCCCAAGGTCTCGATTCACATCCCGGCCTATTTCGAGCCGGTGGACATGCTCAAGCAGACGCTCGACGCGGTGTCGCGGCTCGACTATCCGAATTTCGAATGCATCGTCATCATCAACAACACGCCTGATCCGGCGTTCTGGCAGCCGATCCAGGATCACTGCCGCATGCTCGGCGAGCGCTTCAAGTTCATCAACGCCGAGAAGGTGCAGGGCTTCAAGGCCGGTGCGCTCAGGATCGCGATGGACCGCACCGCCGCCGATGCCGAGATCATCGGCATCCTCGATGCGGACTACATGGTCGATCCGGACTGGCTGAAGGACCTCGTACCCGTGTTCGCCGACCCGCGCGTCGGCATCGTGCAGGCGCCGCAGGAACATCGCGACCAGGACCGCTCATTGATGCACTACATCATGAACGGCGAATATGCCGGTTTCTTCGACATCGGCATGGTCCAGCGCAACGAGCAGAACGCCATCATCGTGCACGGCACGATGTGCCTGATGCGGCGCGCGGCGATGGACATGGCCGGCGGCTGGTCGTCGGACACGATCTGCGAGGATACCGACCTCGGCCTTGCCATCATCGAGCATGGCTGGCTCACGCATTACACCAACCATCGCTATGGCCGTGGGCTGTTGCCCGACACCTACGAAGCCTTCCGCAAGCAGCGCAACCGCTGGGCCTATGGCGGCTTCCAGATCGTGAAGAAGCACTGGCGGCGTTTCCTGCCCGGCGCGAGCCGGCTGTCGCGCGACCAGCGGCGCGAATTCTCGCTGGGCTGGCTGAACTGGCTCGGCGCCGAAAGCCTCGGCGTCGTGGTGGCGATCCTCAACCTGATCTGGGTGCCGATCGTAGCCTTCGCCGACATCGCCATCCCCGACAAGATCCTGACGCTGCCGATCATCGCCTCTTTCGTGGTGTCGCTGGTTCACTTCGTGGCGATGTATCGCCTGCGGGTCGACGTGAAATGGGGCCAGATGCTCTCGGCCATGGTCGCCGCCATGAGCGTGCAGTGGACCGTGTCGCGCGCCGTGGCGCAGGGCCTGATCACCGAGCACCTGCCGTTTGCCCGCACCTCCAAGGGCGGCCTCACGCGCATGTCGATCGAATTTCAGGCGTTCTGGGAAGCCGTCATCGGCGTGCTCCTGCTCGCCGGCGCCGCCGTGCTGGTCGTGACCAACAATGTCAAGCAGGTCTGGGAGATCTACGTCTTCGCCGCCGTATTGGTGGTGCAGAGCCTTCCCTTCCTGGCGGCGGTCGCGATCGCGATCCTGGAAAGCTCCCGGATCAATTCCTTCGAATTCTGGCGCAACACCGCGGTCCGTACGGCGGAACTGATCGGTCTTCGCCCGGTTGGGCTGCCGTCGGTGGCGACCTCCACCCAGCCGGTCCCCTCGGAGGTTCACCGCGAGGCCGGCTAGGTTCTCCGGGGACGCGCCTAACGGCCTGTGCAGCAACTGAAATTCCACGCCGCGCGCCCGCGTTGATAAGCGTTCCCGCGCTATTGACCGGCACCGGCCCACCCCCTACACAGCGCCGTCTGGCGCATGGTCCCCGTGGTGCCGCGCCCGTCGCCGTTGATCCGGCCGGGCGCAAGCATCATTTGGTTAAGGGGCCCAATGAACGGACAAGTGAGCGCGTAGCTCAGGCGGTAGAGCACGTGACTTTTAATCATGGGGTCGAGGGTTCGAGTCCCCTCCGCGCTCACCAAACAACATCAAACACTTAGACGCAAATCCCACCGATATCGTAGAAGACCAGTTGCCGCCCTTGCACACACCTTGCACACAAGCGAGGGGTGCGGGCTATGTGGTGGGTAATTCTTCCAGGATTGCCAATCGCTGCCGTCTTCGCCTTCGCGTTCATCGGCGTCTGGGTGGATCGCAAGGCTGAGACTTGGCGGGAGTGACGTGGGAAGATTTTTTCGCCGCCGGGGTTGCACGTCCCGAGGGCAGGCTCGTGTAAGAGGCTCGTGTCATGGACCCCGAGGAAAGGATCTCTTACCTCGTCATCACGTATGAATCCCTGATTGCCCAGCTTCGAGACCTAAAGAGGCTTCAGGAGCGGATACAAAAAGCGCGCCTCCGCGCTGGCAAAGCCCCTCCTGCCATTAACCGAGCGCGGAGAAGCCAGAGCCTGAGACGACCCTGGCAGCTCGCCTTCAATCGCTTACCGCGTATCCTTTCGGACTAGGGCATCTGAAATCCCCATAGCGCTCCGATTTAGAGCAAGCTGGTTCACTGCGGCCCCAAGTCCTCGACTACGGGCCGTCGGCTCAGGGATGCTGGCGGTAGGCGTACCGGGGCTGCGTGAAGCGGCCGCAGAAACTCGCCGGACGTCGTTCGCTAGTTGGGTGCGCAAAGGCGGCGTATTTTTTACCGGGTCTGAAGGTTTGTTTAGCGTCAGGTGCTGCTGTGTCTATGTCATCCTCTGGCCTCCTCAAAATTTCGACGGGATTTTTAAAAAAGTTGCGAAGTGCCTCCAGAACCCGGCCAAAGGGCAGTGTCCCGGCTTCGCATTTCGAGGCAAAATATCGAGCAGATATCGACCCCTGGGGTTTTCGCAACTCCCAATATGACCAGCAGAAATACCAAGCCACGCTCGATGCCCTGTCGCGACGGCGCTATCATCAGGCGCTGGAGTTAGGCTGCGGCATCGGCACTCTGTCGCGGCTACTGGCGGCGCGTTGCGACCGTCTTTTGGCTTTGGACGCCTCGCAAACTGCAATCGCCGAAGCCAAAAGGCAAAACCTTGCAAACGTCGATTTCGAGGCCGCCTATTTGCCCTCCGACTTTCCGACAGGACGTTTCGATCTCATCGCGCTGTCTGAGTTTCTTTACTACTTTTCGGCGACCGACCTGAAAATCGTCGCGCAGCGATGTGTCGATGCGCTCGATCAGGGTGGTGAGATGATCATCTGTCACTACCTGGGGGAGACGGATAATCCTTTGACCGGAGCAGAGGCAAGCGATCTCTTCGCAGCCGTCGTGAGCGCCAGATTGCCGATGCGAACGACGCTGAAGGTACGAACGAGGCTGAAAGTGCGAACGACGCTGAAAGAGAGGGAATATCAGCTGGAGCGCCTTTCCGCTCAAATGCCACGAGCCAAGATAGTTTGAATTTGGCCAGTTCCCTCATGTGGTGCGTCATCCTTGCTGGGACGCTGGTGCTTGTTTTCATTCTCTGAAGAGCGCCAGCGCTGTGACCTTCGTGCTAATACTCATCATTGTATTCGATAGGTTCTGAGTAGAACCGCACCGCCTCGGTTGGCGGCCTCTTTCGATTTCGCAATTCAGCGCTAGAGACTTATCTTCAAGGCATCAGTCAGTGGAGTTTGCGTGATGTCTTCGATCGCTCCAACGCTACCCGACGATCGCGACGTCTACCTGGTGCTGGATGATTTCGGCGAGCTGCTCGGCCGCGCCTGGCGTGAGACCGATGAGGAGAGCGCCGATCGGCATGTCGTCATCACCGATCTGGTCGACGGGCAATACCGTAACCCCGCGCGGGTCATCGCCTTCAATACCGCACAAGGCTGGTCGCGCGATGTGTCCGCCGAGATCGCTGACTTGATCGCCCGGCGCTGCGTACGCTATGCCTTCGACGTTCCGGCGTCCCTGGAGCAATTTGTCGATCGATATGGTTCAGTAAGGCCGGCGCAACTGCATCTGCCGCTGAGTGGCATGGCCTAGACCATGCCCCAAAAGCCCCTGGAACTACCGCCCGCCGTCGCACGCGCCTTCGTGCGCGACATGAAGGCATTCCTTTCCTGCGGCCACGACATCGTGTACTGGCTTGCTGGGAACAACCCTGATCGCGAGGTTTGTAGAGCCCGTTGTCGTTTTTTATTGTAGAACCCGTTGTCGTTTTTGAGGAGCCGATTTTACCAACGCATTTGTAGGGGTAGCGTCAAATGAACGTCGAAGAACGCATCGCTTATCTCACCAGCATGTCCGAAACTTTACAGACCCAACTTCGAGAATTGAATTTACTTCACGAGCAAATACACGCGGCGCAGACTGCGGTTAGCCGCAACAGCTATATTCCCAAATTAAGGCCTGCCAGAAATCGATAAAGTTTCATCCGGCGGGATGGGGCTTCCAAGGTAAGGGCGTCACATGACGCCGACGCTGCGGGCTGGATGACTCCAGCCTGCGGTTCGGCACATCCATGTCCGGACCATGCGCCGAAAGCCCCAGTAAATTGCCGCCGGACGCAGCCGGCGCCTTCGTCCGCAAGAGATGGGCAAGCGGGTGTTTTTTGGCCCCCTCCCCGTAAAAGTTCATTGAACCAAAACGCGGCTGACACAGACCAAGATCATGGTGGAAAGCGCAAGCGGGGGATGCCGCCATGATGGCAAAGCGCGAGTGGGTCGTAGGCCTTTGGTTGATCACATCCTTGGTCGCGACCGCGGGATGGTGGACAGGCTTGGCCTACACGGCGATGTGGCTGGTGGAGCGGGCTTTTTCCTAGAACATTGGCTTCCTAGAACATTGGCCAAAGCCAATGGGCTACCGCCATCCCAAAGCAAATAATCAATCCCCACAAAGCAAAGTTGATTCCCAGGATCGTGCGCATAGCGCCTCCATTCCGCGCCGTAACAAGCGCGGGCGGCCATATGATTTTTTTTACGCAACACATACGTCCCGCCGGAATGGAACATTGTTCTTGAGAAACGTGAGTCTTTCAAGAAATCTACATGCTGCGCGTGCGAATGCGCGAATACATGATGTTGCTGATCTTTTGCTTGGACTGAGACGACGCTCGCTGATCGTTTGATGGACTCAAGCGACAGTTTGCGAGTTTCTGCGCCGTATGATGGCGACCAGGAAGAACGGACCATCATGCCGACCTTCATCGGCAGGAGCGTCGGCCTCCTAGTGTAAAGCTGTGCAAGCGTATCCGGATACTCCTGCGGCCACTCTCGGACACAGCGCACCTATCCGGTTCATGCCCCAAAGCCCGGCTTCACTTGGGAGTATTGGAGATGGCCGCCCCGGATTTGGCAATGCACCTGGTATATTCCGGAGTGAACTTGATCGACATGCCAGTGCCGCCGACTGCCGCATCGAGTTCATCGATCTTCAGCTCACGAACGTCATTCTGACTGGCCTTGGTCATCATAATTCTCCCGCCGTCGTTTTCGGATCATTCCCTCTGTGACTGCCGTGTATGCGGGATCAGTGTGCGAGACTGTGAAAAGGCTCACCTTGTTTCGGACCACCGTGACGCCAGTCACTGAACCGCCTGCGCCGTCAGGCGCCTGCTCCAATCCTCAAAGGGCGGCTCGTTTCGATTCACAATTCGGGCCGTCGTCGCCTACCTTCGGGACAGGCTCTGATAAGGCCCTGGGCGCCCGGCAGGCGCAGCATCGCGCCTAGTCGAAGGTGACGCCCATCCGGTAATCCCTCTTCCAGACGATGCGGCATTGCAGCTTCAGGCCGTCCTCCGGCATAATCAGATTGAAGCCCTTCACGATGGGTATGATCCTCACCGGATCGGGAAACTCGATGGCGGCGCCGGTGGAGGAGAGATCACGGATCAAACAGGGGTACTTATCGCCACCGTATTCGGCGATGGCCCGCTTCTCACATTTGTAGCGTGGGGCGATCCTGTCTTCGTCGTTCATGGCAACCGCAAGGGTCTAAAATACGGACCAAACTACCGTCGATCCATGAATCGTTTACTAAAGCTTATTGCACGGCTTGCGGAGAAGCGCCGGCAGGCGGGTGGCCGCTCGCCAAAAACGACTACGGAACGACTCGCGACGCCGGGGTTGCATGAGAGCCGCCGTTGTGGGCTTCCCGATCCAGAGCGCGATCGGGACTGTTCATCAAGAACCACACCAGAGCCGAGATCGACGCCGCCATGGCGAGCAGGGTCAGCGAGTGACGCGCGAGCTTGGTGGCTGCCATCGCCATCACCAGGACCACGATCAGGATCGTCCAAGTCATGCCGTCAATTACTACAGCCGGGAGGCCAGATTCGCAATTTGACGCGTGAGTGGGAAAGGCACGCCGCGATGGCTCATGCGTTCGCTCAACGATGGCCCGTCGTGGGTTCCCATGTCGTGGCTGCCATCACCTTGATGACGTCAGTCCGTCCCTTCGGAGTGGCACGCCCTCCGTTCACGACGCTGAGTTCGTCCGATGTCAACGGGATGGCGTCCATCGCCGGCATTGGCGTCTCGGTGGCAATGTCGTTCATCGATTTTTCCCGTGGATCCATTTGGCCCGAACAATCGCGCCACCCTCGCCGGTCCGCGTCAGCCGTTCTGTGCTAGTGGTCACTTCAGTTCGCTTTCCGCTGATTCCCCAAGCGAGCTGGGAGATCTGAAGTGACAAGAACGACTGCCGTCTTCCTCGCACTAGTTTTGCCTGCCGCCGCTCTCGCACAACAAATGAAAGTTCCCGATCCGGACAAGGTTGCCCCGGAATACCGCGATGCTGCACAGAAGCGCAGACAGCTGGTGATCCGGCGGATGGGCTGCATGCTGAACGCGGACAAGGAAAAGGTGCTGAAACGCGATCTCGCCACCTACATCAATCGCTGCATGGAGTCCGTCGACGAAAAGGCAAAGCAGTAGGCTGCCGAAATCTCTCTCACGGATTGGCCGAATGAGGCATGGCCCATCCGGCGGAGCTGCTTCCGGCAGGTCGCCGCGCAAGGCGCTACCGAACGTCGCCATCGCCCTCCGTGATCCTGCGCCTGACATCCTTGCATGCCTTGCGAACGTGCTCGGTGAGCCCCGCGGACTCTTCTATACGTCCGGAAATCTTTTCGCCTTCCTTGCGATATGCCTCTGCGGTGTCACGGATGGTGTTACACAGATCGGCAGTCATCGCCTCCCATTTTTTCGCCGCCCCTATCAGCTCAGCCCCCAGCGCTTCGACCTCTTTCGCTGCAGACTCATAATCCCGCCTTACGTCCTCGGCGGTGACCCTTCGAGAATTCTCGATGCTCGCCATGGATGATTTCCTCCTGCTCTTGTCCCGGAAAGGGAGCAAAGGGGCCTGACCGCGAGGGCTTGCGGAGAACAGCCATCGGGCGGTGCCCCTGACTCCCCCCATGATCCACTTCGACATGGCGATTTGAGTTCCGATCCGTGGCAAAAAATTCGCAAAACTGCGACCGGAAGCCTGTCCGGGGCCGACTTTAAGGCCGTGATCTCTCTCACAGATTCATTGCCGGCGCCCTGGCAACAAGGACGAGCGAGGCGCGGGCCTGCTCGAAGCCCGATGTCGTTCGCATGCAACGGGGCATTCGTGAGGATATTACGATGATCAGCAATCGTAGCCTGAGTGAGACCGAACTCGACATCGTCTGCGGTGGAATGAAGGACATTCCCGAGCAGGATGCTGCCAATAAGCGCAGGGCGGATGCCAACGGCGCCGGTGGCACCTTTGGTGGTTCGCTCGGAGACATCGTCCCCGGCCTGGTTGTCAAGGGTTCGGGTCCCAACACACCCGGACACCCGATCGACGGGTAGGCGTGAGTTGTCTGGGGAAGACCGCCCCTCCGGGCGGTCTTTTTGCGCCCGCAGACCACTGGCCCGAACGCAAAGCGCGGGACCGAAGCCCCGCGCGTTGTTCTCTTGCCTGAGATGTCTTCAGTTCTGCGAGGTGCCCGCCGGAACAGTCAACGGTGCTCCGCCGACAGAAACAGGTCCTATCGGCCTGGCCTGCCTGACCACGTCCTTGCGCAGCTCTCCGGTCAGCCGTTTGCGACCGTGCCCTCTCGGAATGGAGGACGTGAATTCAGGGGCTACCGCGGACTGCAGCGTGTCGATCTTCGCGATCAACGTGGAAATCTGCGCAGACATCTTCTTCACATCGGAATGTTCATCCGTGATCTGGGAAGATATCTTCTTCACATCGACCTTTTCGTCCGTGATGCTTTGCCTCAGCAAAGAAAGCGTGTTTGAATCCTGCTGACGCAGCGCTGCGCTTTGCTGCAACGAAGAGCTATTCTCTTGCAGCGCCGCAATGTGTTGCTGCTGAGTGGCCTGAATGTCCTTCAGTGCCGCGAGAACCGGATCGGGTTTTGGCTCGAAAGCCTTTTGATGCGGGAGCAGTTCCGCCAGGTTGCTGACATCCGGCAGGGCAAAATCGGACGGCGATATTGTGTAGACCGCTGCACAGGCGTTCAGCCCAAGAGCGAACACCGACAGCGCCAGAATAGATTTTCGGCTGGATATTTTCTGGGTCGAGGTTTCGGGATGTTCGACCGCGTTCTGCGTTTCCGATATCTCACTCACGGGCATCGACCTCACGCAACAAGGGAGCCGTCGCCGGATCGTCCTCGCGACGGCTCCCTTACGCGGCACCCACCTAAACTGCTTCGGATCATAGGCTGATGAGATTAATTCCACGTTAGCGCCCGCCAGCCTGCCGGCGGTGTATCGCAAGCGGTTGCCGGTTTACGCGTCCCGGTCTGCGCGGGCGGCCAGCCAGATTGCGAGAAGTTCCGGTTCCGGCACGAGCCATTCCTCGTTCCCGCCTGTTCCCCGCACGTTTCCCATGCAACCGGGATCGTCTCTGGCCGTTGTTGATCTAGACGCCGCAGACGGGCTGCGGGGCGAGGATGGACAGACGCCGATGGTTGCAACCGCATCCGTGCTTGGCTTCTTGAGCGCCGGAATATTTCTGGCTCACGCCCTCGAAGCCTATCGCACTCAAAACCAGCGGGACGACGCAGATCTGGGCAGCTCCGGATCCTGACGTCGTTTAGGCCCCGCCCGCGAGATTGGACGCTCGCGCGTTTTTGACGCGCGGCGGCGCGGCGGCTTCGATCGCCGAAACCGCGCTGCAATCGTTTTCCGAGAGCCACGAAACAACGACGAAACAAACCGCACCTAGTCTCCGCGCGATATCAACGGGGACTCAAGATGATTGCGCTCGAATTTATCGCGGTTGTTCTCGGCGCCGGCGTGCTGGTCCGAGTGCTCTCCGGAGATTTCAGCTCCGAGCTGCTTCTCGCCATCGTGTCCTGTCTTTCCTAGGCGAACCGCTGGCGTCCCCACTCATGAACCGTGCACAAGGCTACCACGTAAGGACAACCGTCCTGACGGCCCTCGCAATCGGCGTTGCCATTTGGGCCATGCTGGGGCCCCCTCCCGGCCAGCATCTGACCTCCTTCAGGACCAAGCTGCTCGTTGCCGGGCCGATCTGAAGCATGAGATCGAAAAGTCGGCGCCCCAGGATGCGCTTTGCCCGGTGCAGAAGCGCGTGGATGCCGCGCACGGCGGGGCGCGTATTCGATATGCGTCACCGGCACAGAAAAATCTGCCGCCGATGCGGCCGCATGCAAAAACAGATTGAAAGCACCCGGTCGAATCAAATCAATTGTGTGGCGGGGTAGCGCTGAGGAATTTGATCATGCCGACCAGAGAGCAGTTCAGAAACCTGGCGCAGATGGCGCGCCGCATTTCGGCGAACATCATCAACCAAGACGTCGTCGACCGGCTCAACGCGATCGGCCGCGACTTCGACCATCAAGCGGACGACGCACCCGACACTGAACCGCCGGCCGGCGAGCCGCTGCCGCGAACGTCAGGCAAAGTGGACCTCAACTAGCGGCCAGAGTTCGCCGGCTGCCATGAGGCGGCCTGGGGACCGCCTCGCTCGATCCGAATCCTGGATCATCAGCGCTCGCCCTTTGGGTGAGTCCCGTGCGACAGCATTGGGCGTCGACTGAATCCTCCTACCGGTATGCCCCGCCGCGTGGTAGTCGAGCGTCGTCTTCCCGTGTGGTGCGGGGTCGCCGGCGTCGCGCTTCGACCGGGCGGATCAACGGCCCGCTTTGTTCGAGGTTCACGTGACCAAATCAGCCTTGACCAAGACTGCTTTGACCAAATCAGCCTTGACCAAGACTGCCTTGACCAAATCTGTCTTTGCGATCGCCGCGCTTGTGCTGGCTCTCGGCGCGACCTCTGTGCGGGCCCAGGGCTATGATCCCCGTTATCCCGTTTGCATCCACGTCTTCGGCGAGCTGGAGGGCGAACGGATGGACTGTGTCTTCACCTCGATACCCCAATGCCAGCTTGCGGCCTCGGGCCGTCCGGCGATGTGCCTGATCAATCCCTATTTCGTGTCCCCGACGCGCCCGCGCAGGCACTAGGGCCGACCATCGCGCCAACCCTGCTTTTTCGACCAGATGCGCTCTCCGTCCGGCACTGGCCTCGTGCGGAAGCGGTTCCGCACGAAACAAAGGGCCCGTCCCGCGAAACCATTTTCGCCTTGGCCCGAAATCCAGCCGAAACGCTGCGCCGCTAGCCTCAGCTCCATTGATGGATGGGGAGGCAGACCATGTCAGCAATCCTTGACCTGATCTATCGGGAATATTGCCGAGCACGTTTGGAAGAAATGCGCCGCAGCGGCTGATCGCAGGGAAGCAAAGCCATGACGACACTCGTTCAAAGCGGCGTCCGCGAGGTCCCCGTCCGGACATCCGGCTTCGGTGTGATCCTTTTGTGGAGCCTGCTTGGCATTGCTTTGTCGCTTGCAGCTGCCCATTTCGGCCTGGATTTCAGCACCCTCAGTTCGTGAGTAAACGCCATGTTCGAAGCAACAACTCTGCTTGGCCTGTTGAGCGCCGGCATTTTCATCGCCCACGCGGTCGAAGCCTATCGCGCGGGATAGACGCCTCTCCGATGCTGGACCGGGCGGCAGGCGGAACAGTTCCCCGCCAGCAACATTGCTGACCGCGGATTTCGGATTTACCGGTATCAAATGGAGGGCTGTCGGGTGGCGACCGGTATCTCGGTGCCGCCAACAGACAGCCGGAGTTGAATTCGCCCAAGGGAAGGTGTGATGGGCGGCGCCCCCGGCTGTCTGACCGCATCGGCGGCTGCGGCCGAACCATTCAACTCTCAATGGCTTAAAGAAGCGTCTTTGGTCGCGGCCTGAAGCGCTAGGACGCAGCGAAGCTCAGGCTGCGCGTCGCCATCGACTGATCCAGGGGCGCGACTTGCTCGAGCGCCACCAGGATGATTGCGATCTCCTCCTCAATCTGTGCAAGCGGCCGGCTGACGTCGTAGGCCAGTCGCGCCCTCAGATTGATCACAAGCCTGCGGCGATGGATCAGCAGGTCCTCGATCGCCCCGCGATTGTTGAGCCGGACATAGGTCTCGATGATCCGCTTGATCGCCGGTTCCATTTTTCGTTCGTCCCCAGAAAAGCCGCCGGCAAGATGGCGACGAAATGGCGATCCCTTGCCCGGTCACAAGCTACCAAAGCTTCGCGACGAGTGATCGGACGAGGAGAAATTTCGCGACGGTGTGGCCTTTGGGTCAGCGCGTGAGCCGCGCGGCTCGACAGCGATCGATATCGACGGAGCTTGAGGACATCGTTGTGCAAATTACAGAAACCGGGCTGACGCACCCCCGCTCGGGGCTTGGTAGAAGCGCAATCTCCGAGCGGCTATCTGGTACCATTCACCTTCTGCGCGAGTGCCGTCGGGGCGCAAAGCCCAACGTCCACTGAGCCGGATCGATCAACTTGGACGCGAAGGTCGGCGAATTTGAGGAATTGCGCGACAATATTCTTCTCGCTTTTTTTCAGAAACCCTTAAATGGTACGCGTCAGAATTATCGAGTGGGGAATCGGCGCGGCGGCAGCCGGAGACCTCGGGTGCAGCCTACCAACTGTCCGGTTGACTGC
Source organism: uncultured Alphaproteobacteria bacterium (assembly GCA_963696255.1). Classification (GTDB taxonomy): domain Bacteria; phylum Pseudomonadota; class Alphaproteobacteria; order Rhizobiales; family Xanthobacteraceae; genus Bradyrhizobium. The sequence continues at coordinate 731,428 of CAVOJN010000006.1, read as the reverse complement.
ATCTTGCGGAAGCTGCGTTTGCCTTGAGTGACAGAACTCTGGGGACACAGTGGTAAATCAACGGAAGATGGGACGGGTGCACGCTTGTGCGCTGCCCTGACGCCAAACAAGACCAGCGCGACCACCAGGGCCCGTTATGGGCTCACAAACGGGCCGCATGGCATGAAACAGAAAGAAGCGAAGACCCTGATCACCCGCGAGTGGGAGCGGTGGCTTTCAACGCAATCCCTCGACGCTGCAAGCGCGACCGGACGGGAAACGCTGAAATTCTATTTTGAACTTCAGGACAACAAATCGACGCTCCTCGATTTTCAATCCAGGGGACGCGACAAGTGGCACATCATCAATAGCTGGCTCCTCAGGGAGCAACATTGTATGTCTGATTGAGCCCTTTGAATCGTCCCGCCGCTCTCCGTATCACCAAGCGAATTTGTTCGTTCCCGGCGGCCCGTTCGGGCCGCTGGCGGCGACGGTGTTCTGCTTCGGCCGTTTGTCACGGCCACCGCCACCGTGACGGGATTGGCCGCTGAGCGGCCCTGCCCGTCTCCCAAACGGGACGCCGGACGCACAATCGCACCCTGTTGATAAGCCCCTCCTCCTGGCCGCGATCGGAGCTACAGACGGCCGCGGCGTGTTATCGACGCGCAGCAGCTGAAGATCACGGAAGGAAGGCCATGCGGATTACCCTTGTCGGCTCCCGTCATTTCGGCGTGACGACCTTGAACACGCTCAAGGCGCACGGCGTCGAGATCGCACGCGTCATCGTGCATGACGGCGACGACCGGCTTGCGGCGGCGGCCAGGGCTGACAGCATCGAGGTCGTGGTGCAGGCCGATCCAAGGCTGGTCGTCGCCTCCGAAATCGCGCCCGGCACCGATCTCATCGTCACCGCCCATAGCCACGCCCGGGTGGGTGCGGATGCGCTCGCTGCGGCCAGGCTCGGCGGCATCGGCTACCACCCGTCCTTGCTACCGCGCCATCGCGGCATTGCCGCCGTGGAATGGACGATCAAGGAGGGCGATCCGATCGCCGGCGGCACCGTCTACCACCTCGCCGACCGGATGGACGCGGGCGCCATCGCCGCGCAGGAATGGTGCTTTGTGAAGAAGGGCGAGACCGCCCGGGAATTATGGGAACGCGCGCTGGCGCCGCTCGGCCAGAAACTGCTCGGCGAAGTCATCGATTACGCCAAGACCCATCGCTCGATTCCGGCGAAAGCCCAGGACGAGCAGTTTGCGACCAAGGCCCCCGCGCTCGCGGCGCATTGACCATGTTTTCGCACTGAAATTGACCGAAACGGCCGTCAAATACCTCCCCGTCCGAGACTTTAACCACAACCAAGTGATTGAAATCATTGGAACTATCAGCTATGCGGCGACGCACCAAATTTTGGACACATTTGATGCGAATAAGCCGATCTGTATCAGCAAACATTTCGAAGGATTTCAGCTCATGCGTCGCCGCATCGGCACTGCTTGTTTCGCTCTCGCTTTGGCGGGCTCCGCCACGGCACCTGCTTTCGCGCAACAGCCCTACGACGGCACCTGGAATGTCACCATTGTGACAAAGAGCGGCAATTGCGAGCCCACCGCTAGCTCGACGCTGTTGGTCAGTGACGGTAAGATTTCCGGCGCCGGCGCGAATGTGACCGGCAGCATCGGTCATGAAGGCCTCGTCAAGGTCTCCATCAACGGTGCTTATGCGAACGGTCAACTCAGCGGGAAAAGCGGATCGGGGAAGTGGAATGGGGCATCAGCAGGCATACCGTGCAGCGGCCGATGGGAAGCTTCGCGGCAATAGAACTCGCAGGTCAGATAACACGCGTTTCGGAAAGCGGCGGCTGCCAATGGCAGCCGCCGTTTTCATTATGGGGATCCTGTCGGCCACGCCTGGCCACAGCCAATCCGGACCGTTCGCGGGTCTGGCCGGCAATTGGGCGGGCGCCGGCGTCATCACGCTCGAGGATGGATCGAAGGAGCGCATCCGTTGCCGCGCCGTCTACACGGTGGCGGGCGCCAGGATGGCCATGACGCTGACCTGCGCCAGCGACGCCTACCGCTTCCAGCTGTCCGCAGATGTCGCCGACCAGGCCGGCACGGTCACGGGAACCTGGAGCGAGGCCACCCGCAATATCAGCGGCCTTCTGCAAGGCCGCGGCGGAGGCGGCACCTTCGAGGTGGTCGCCAGCACCGCCGGCTTCAACGCCAACATCGCGCTGCGGACTGCCGGCAACAAGCAGTCGATCACGATGCGCGCGGACAGCCAGTTCCAGGGAGCCGCGATCTCGCTGTCGAAATGACCCGGCCGGGCCAAGTCAACTCAGGTCGAGTCAGCTCAGGTCAGGTCAGCTCAGGTCAAGTCAGGTCATGGTGCCGGAACGAAGGCCGTCACCTCGATTTCGACCTTGGCCCTGACATCAACCAGGCCGTCGATATAGAGCAGCGTCGACGGCGGAAAATTCCTGCCCAGCGTTTGCTTCCAGGCCGCGCCGATGCCGGCACCCGCGGCCTCGTATTCGCCGCGGCTGGTCAGGTACCAGGTGAGGCGGATGATGTTTTCGGGACCGGCGCCGGCCTCGGCCAGGAGCTTGATGATCCGCTTCAGCGCGGAGCCGACTTGGGCTGCCATGTCGGGATCGTATTCGCCCTTCTCGTCGCCGCCGGTTTGACCGGCGAGCACGATCCAGCGGCCCGGGCCGTTGAACTCGACGCCGTGTGAAAAGCCGCGCGGCTTTGACCATTCGGCCGGTTGCAGGATGCGCATGTCGTGTCCTCCCCTGTCGATCTCTCCGTGACGGTGTCGCAGCACCGGATCCGGATTTGACTGGCATTGGTAGCATCGCCCGAGCGACCCTCCCACCCGGATTTCTCGGGGTCGCATCGCTGCCTCCCGGCATTGCGCATTGCAACTCGGCCGGAGCGGGGCGATACCGGCCTGCCCTCTTCCTGATCCGCCCTTCACGATTCCCATGCAACCGAAACCTTCCAAAACCATGGCCGCGCTCTGGATGGCGGGATGGCTTTCGCTGATGTTGGTGATGGTGGTCGCCGGGCGTGAGGCGACGAGCGTTGTGAACGTGTTCCAGCTCATGGAAGTGCGCTCGGTGCTCGCAATCCTCTTCCTTTGCCCGATCATCCTCCACAATGGCGGCTTTGCGACCATGAAGACCTCGCGATTGCCCCAGCACATCGCGCGCAACCTCATTCACTATGGCGCCCAGCTCGGCTGGTTCTTTGCGCTGACGCTGATCCCGATCGGCCAGGTCGTGGCGATCGAGTTCACCATGCCGGTCTGGACGGCGATCCTCGCGGCGAGTTTTCTCGGCGAGCGCATCACCAGCTGGAGGGCCGCGGCCATCGTCCTCGGGCTTGTCGGCGTTGTCGTCATCGTCCGGCCCGCAACCGGCGAGGTCAATCCGGGACAGCTGATCGCGCTTGCCGCCGCGGTCGGCTTCGGCATCTCCATGGCCCTGGTCAAGTCCCTGACCCGCACCGAAAGCGCGCTTGCGGTGATCTTCTGGATGGCGGTGATCCAGGCCGCCGCTGGATTTATTCCGACGCTCTATGTGTGGGCCTGGCCTTCAGCCTATGCCTGGGGTTGGATGGTCGTGATCGCCATCTGCGGCACGTTTTCGCACTACTGCCTCACCAGCGCGATGCGCTATGCCGACGCCACGATCGTGGTTCCCATGGATTTCCTGCGGGTTCCACTGACCGCCACCGTCGGCTGGCTGCTCTATTCGGAGCGGCTTGACCTCTTCACCGTGCTGGGCGCGGCCATGATCCTGGTCGGCAACCTCTTGAATCTGAAGTCCAGCGCGCCGGCCCCGGCACGCGCAAGAGCCTGAGGCGCGGACCGCAAGGCCGGCTCTCTGACCAAACGTACTCCCAGGAACGTACGCCCGAGAATGCATGCTGGGCGAGCGACCCCAATACCTTCAAGGGCTCGCCGAAACGTCCCAGCTTTCCGTGCGTCTGCCTTTTTTGTGAGGTCGCGCAGGAACTTTTCGTGTAAGGTTTCGGCCAGTCGTTTTCCGTTCCAATCCTTCGATTCTCGGGGCCCTCAGATGCGCTACCTGACCCTCATCGCTTCGGTGCTTTGCATCCTGTTCAGCGCGGAAGCGGCACTGGCCGACAAACGCGTCGCCTTCGTCGTCGGCAATGGCGCTTACAAGAATGTCGCGCAGCTTCCGAACCCGCCGGTCGACGCCAAGGCGATGGCCGCGGTGCTGCGCAATGTCGGCTTCGAAGTCGTCGAAGGCAGCAATCTCACCCGCGACAAGATGACGGAAAAGCTGCTCGACTTCGGCAAGCGTGCGCAGGGCGCTGATGTCGCCGTGTTCTATTACGCCGGCCACGGCATCGCGATCTCGGGCACCAACTATCTCCTGCCGGTCGACGCGGACATCAAATCGGAAATGGACGTCAAGCTCGGCGCCGCCATCAATATCGACCTGACGCTGGACCAGACCATGGGCGACGCCAAGGTCAAGCTGGTGTTCCTCGATGCCTGTCGTGACAATCCGTTCGCCGCCAAGATCAAGGCGACCGCGACCCGCAGCGTGGCGGTCGGACAAGGTCTTGCCGAAATGAAATCCGGCGAAGGCACGCTGATCGCCTTTGCGACAGGGCCGGGACAAACCGCGCTCGACGGCCAGGAGGGCCAGAACAGTCCGTTCACGCGCGCGCTGATCGCCCACATCACCGAGCCTGGCGTCGAGATCCAGCAGGCCATGACGGAAGTTCGCGCCCAGGTGAATGACGAGACCAACAAGGGCCAATTGCCCTGGGGCCACACCAACCTGACGGGCGCAGTGTTCCTCAATCCGGCGGTGGTGCACACGGCGTCGGTGACGCCCGCCGGCAATACGCCGGCGCCGGCGGCCGCCCCCGGCGGCGTCGGCAATGACGTCGAGATGGAGTTCTGGCGCTCGGTCAAGGATTCCAACAAGCCGGAAGAGCTCAACGCCTACATCACCAACTATCCGAACGGCCAGTTCAGATCGCTGGCGATGTCGCGCCTCGCGTCGCTGCAAAGCGGCGGACCGAAGGACAGCGCGAAGGAGAATGGCGGCAAGGACATGACCCGCAATCTGTCGGCCGTCGATCCCGCCACCTTCACCGATGAAGCGACCCAGCTCACGGAAGACCAGATCGGTCTCGACAAGGGCCAGCGCCGCGACGTGCAGCGCCGGCTGAACGGGCTTGGCTTCGACACCAAGGTCACAGGCACGTTCAACGACGACACGCGGAATGTGCTCCGGCGCTGGCAGGCCGCGCGCGGCTATCCCTCGAGCGGCTATCTCAACAAGCTCCAGCACAAGGCGCTGATCGCCGAGATCGTCTCGACGACGCAGACCAGCAGCGACGAGTCCGATAAGCCGCGCCGCAGCAGCGGCCCTCCCCGTCATCAGGGTGGCGGCGGAGGTGGCGGCGGCGGCCCCAACCCCGGCGCCTTCATGGGCGGGATGATCGGCGGCATGATGGGCGGCATGATGCGCCGCTGATCGCACCGTGAGGCGAATGCAAGCGAAAGCCCGGCTCACGCCGGGCTTTTTGCTTGACGAGGAGCCGTTACTTCCCGGCCGCCTTGCGCAGCGCGTCGTTGATGCGATCCTGCCAGCCGGGGCCGCCTTCCCTGAAAAATTCCAGCACATCCTGATCGATGCGCAACGTCACCTGTTCCTTCGCGCCCGGAACGATGTTCTGCTTCGGCGGCGCTGCCGCGACCTTGGCGGTGACCTTCTTGAACGCGGCCTCCGCCTCGCTGCGCGCATCGTTCAGCGTGCGCGGACGTCTCGGTTGTTCGGCCATTTCATATTTCCTTCAAATGCACGGTTAAGTGATGACGTTCCGAAAGCGAGGCCACGTCGACCGTTTGATGCGTGATATTGACGCGCTTTCCCCCGATTGAAGCGCTGATGTCACGCAAATAGTTGCAAGTCGCGACGACATGCAAGAACGCTCGCATAAAAAACGTCGGTCGCTGCGCTGCAAAAATTCCGATCAAATCAAATTACTCAAAACGAACGCATTTGTGTTGCCGTATCGTCAAACGAAACGATGTATGATATGCACAGGTTTATCGGCCTCGAACGCAGGGAGGGTCAACGATGTCAGCCGCCGCTGAAATCCTGTCGACCGTCGCGCATAGCCCCGAACCCCGGGGCAGCGATTTGCCGACTTGCCCTGTCTGTGCCGACTCCATGATCGCCGCGGAAGCCTCGGCCTATCTGACCGATCACGTCATCAGCTATCTCTGGACCTGCGACACCTGCGGCTACGGCTTCGTGACCAAGCACGCGCAGCGACGGATTGTCTGCTCGAACTAATCTCCGCCCACTCTTCACGGTGATTTAGGGAGCGACCAGAGAAATGGTCAGCGCGGCGGAATGTCGCCACGCGTCCAGTTCGCACGGGACTGTTCGCGGAAGCTTTCGAACGTTCCGCGTGCGATCGCCTCGCTCATGCCGCGCATGAGGTCCTGGTAATAGGCGATGTTGATCTCCGAGAGCAGCATCGCCCCCAGCGTCTCGCCCGATTTCACCAGGTGATGCAGATAGGCCCGTGAACAGGTTCGGGTCGAAGGCCAGCTGCTTTCTTCGTCCAGCGGCCGGGGATCGTCGGCGTGGCGCGCATTGCGCAGGTTGATCTGGCCGTGCCGCGTGAAGGCCACGCCATGGCGGCCGTTCCGTGTCGGCAGCACGCAGTCGAACATGTCGATCCCGCGCGCCACCGCCTCGAGGAGATCTTCGGGCGTGCCGACACCCATGAGATAGTGCGGCCGGTCAGCAGGCAGATGCGGCACGACCTCCTCGATCATCGCGAGCATCACCGCCTGCGGCTCGCCGACCGCAAGCCCTCCGATGGCGTAGCCGTGAAAACCGGTATCGACGATGCCGCGCGCGCTGACGCGCCGCAGCTCCGGCACATCGCCGCCCTGGGCGATGCCGAACAGCATAGTGCCCTCCGGCGCCGTCTCGAACGCGCGCCTGGAGCGCTCGCCCCATCGCAACGACAGCTGCATCGCCCGCTCGATATCGGCTCGCTCCGCCGGCAACCGCACGCACTCGTCCATCTGCATGGCGATGTCGGAGCCGAGCAGCCGCTGCACCTCGATCGAACGCTCCGGCGATAACTCCACCCTGGCGCCGTCGATATGCGAACGGAAGGTCACCGCGTTCTCGCTGACCTTGCGCAGATCGGCGAGCGACATCACCTGGAAGCCGCCCGAATCCGTCAGCATCGGGCCGTTCCAGCCGGTGAATGCCTGCAGGCCCCCGAGGGCTGCGATGCGCTCGGCACCCGGTCGCAGCATCAGATGATAGGTATTGCCGAGAACGATATCCGCGCCGGCGTCCCTGACCTCGCGCCAGTGCATCCCTTTCATGGCCCCAGCCGTGCCGACAGGCATGAAGGCCGGCGTCCGCACCACGCCATGCGGCGTCACAAGCCTGCCGGTTCGGGCGCCGCCGTCCGTCGCGATCAGTTCGAAGTAATTTGGAAGGCCTGGATTGGAAGAGCTCATGAGGCGGCTTATTGCGAACCCCCGCGCCGGTTGCAACCTCGTTAAGCCCGGCGCGAAGGGTAAAAGCCGTTGACGTGTCGGCACCCTGCCCATATGGTCCGCGCCATGACGACCGCGAACACCACGACGAAAACCAAAAAGCCCTCGGGGGCTTCGGGAGTCGTGCGCGTGTAAGAGCTAACCGCCGCCTATATCCGAACCGAGCCCCGCCTGATGAAGGTCCGGGGCTTTTTTATTGCCTGAATCAAACCCGAAGGAGAGAGACGTGAGTGACGATCCCGTAGTTGCCATTGCCGGCGTGACCGGCGCCGTGGGCCGCGAGTTCATGGCCGTCATGGACAAGCGCGGCTTTCGCGTGGGCAGGCTGAAGGCGCTGGCGAGTGCGCGGTCGGCGGGCCAGAAGCTCGCCTTCCGCGGTCAGGAGATTGTGATCGAGGAGCTGAACGAGCGCTCGTTCGACGGCGTCGACATCGCGCTGTTTTCGGCCGGTGCCAGCGTCTCGAAGAAGTTCTCGCCGATCGCGGTCAAGGCCGGCGCCGTCGTGGTCGACAACTCGTCGGCGTTCCGCATGGACCCGAACGTGCCGCTGGTCATCCCCGAGATCAACGGCCGCCGCATCCGCGAGCACAAGGGTATCGTCGCCGTGCCGAATTGTTCGGCGATCACCGCGCTGGTGCCGCTTTGGCCGATCCACCAGCAAAATCGCATCAAGCGGCTGATCATCTCCACCTACCAGGCCGCGAGCGGCGGCGGTGCAGCCGCGATGGAGGAGCTGGTGGAGTCGACCCGGGCGAACCTGCGCGGCGAGGTCTATCCGCCGAAGGTGTTGCCGCACCCCTACGCCTTCAACCTGTTCAGCCATAACACGGCGATCGATCCCGAGACCGGCTACAACGGCGAAGAGACCAAGGTCATCCACGAGACAAGGAAGATTTTCGAGGACGACAGGATCGCGGTCGGCGTGACCTGTGTGCGGGTGCCGGTGCTGCGCGCCCATTGCGAGGCCATCACCTTCGAATGCGAAAAGCCGATTTCGGAGACGCGGGTGCGCAACATGCTCGCGGGCGCGCCGGGCGTGCGGCTGGTCGACGATCGCACCGGCAATTATTTCCCGATGCCGGTCGACGCGTCCGGCCAGGACGACGTGCTGGTCGGACGCATCCGGCAGGATCTCTCCGATCCCACGGGTCATTCGATCTCGATGTTCGTGTCGGCCGATCAGCTGCTCAAGGGCGCCGCTCTCAACGCCGTGCAGATCGTGGAGATGCTGCCGCAACGCGCGATGGCGTGAGGGACGAACGCCGCGCTCGTAGGGTGGGCAAAGGCGCGTGAGCGCCGTGCCCACGTTCATCCACGACGACGCACCTGATGGTGGGCACGCTTCGCTTTGCCCACCCTACAAATCCCGCCGAAACAACAGGCACGCGTCGCCATACGAATAAAACCGATAGCCGGCCGCGATCGCGTGCGCGTAGGCCTGCTTCATGGTGTCGAGCCCGGCGAAAGCCGACACCAGCATGAACAGCGTCGAGCGCGGCAGATGGAAGTTCGTGAGCAGCACGTCGACCGCGCGAAAACGATAGCCCGGCGTGATGAAGATCGCGGTCTCGCCCTCGAACGGCGCGATGGTGCCGTCGTCCCTTGCTGCACTCTCCAGGAGCCGCAGCGAGGTGGTGCCGACCGCGACGATGCGACGACCCTTGCAGCGCGCCTCGTTCAGCGCCGCGGCGCTGGCCTCGGACAGACTGCCCCATTCGGAATGCATCCTGTGGCCTGAGGTGTCGCCGGCCTTGACCGGCAGGAAGGTCCCTGCCCCGACATGCAGCGTCAGCCGCTGCAGGCCGACCCCGCGTTGATCCAGCGCGCGCTGCAGCGCAGGCGTGAAGTGCAGGCCCGCCGTCGGGGCCGCGACAGCGCCCTCCTGCGCGGCGAACATGGTCTGGTAGTCGTCGACGTCGCGCTCGTCGGCGGCGCGTTTTCCGGCGATATAAGGCGGCAGCGGCGGGCTGCCGAGATCGGCGATGGCCTGATCCAGCGCCGGGCCGTGGAAGGTGAAGGAGAGCGTGACCTCGCCTTCCGCCCCCTTGCGCTCGACCTCGGCATCGAGATGGCCGAGCAGGCAGACCCTGCCCTCGTTGCCGAAGCGGATACGGTCGCCTTCCGCAAGCTTCTTCGCCGGCCTGACCAGCGCCTGCCAGCGCGAGCCGTCGAGCCGCTTGATCAGCGTCGCGTCGATCTTCGGCTCCGTCTCGCGCCCGATGCGGCGGCCGCGAAGCTGTGCCGCGATCACCCTGGTGTCGTTGACGACGAGCTGGTCGCCGGGCTCGAGGAACGACGGCAGATCGGACACGATGCGGTCGTCCAGACGCTTCCCCCGCACCACCAGCATCCGCGCGGAGTTGCGCGGGCTTGCGGGCCGCAGCGCGATGCTCTCGGACGGCAAGTCGAAATCAAAGAGATCGGTTCGCATCAGGCGGCTTTAAGCCATGATCCTCAAACTTGTGAAGGGGGTTTCCAGATGGATTTCTCTGCGGCGACCGCCTTGCGATCAACCCGCGAAATAGCGTTTGACGATGGGCAGCAAGCGCTCGCGAAACCAGTTCAGCCCGGGATCCCTGCCGCGGCCGCTGCACCAGATCACCGCATGCGGCAGAGGCGGCAGCGGAAACGGAACTTCCATGCTGTCCAGGCGATAGGCGCGCTGGCCTTCCGTCATCGTCAGGGCCGGCAAGGTCGCGATCAGATCGGTGCGGGCCAGCACCGGCGCCACCGAGCAAAAGTTCGGCGTCCAGCCCCCGATCGTTCGCGTCAGGCCGGCGGCGGACATGGCGGCGTCGACGGGGCTTGCCACGGCATCGCCGACCCTGACCGCCAGATGCGGCCAGCGCGCCCAGGTTTCGCTGGACCAGCAGTCGAATGCCGGATGCCCGGCCCGCGCAAAACAGCGCCAGCCCAACACGCCGACGGACTGACCCGTGACGCCGGGCGGCCAGCGCAGCACGCTCGGCACGATCGCCGCATCGATCAGGCCCTCGGCGACGTCGAGCAGCGTGGGTTCGCGCGGCGTCGTCCATTCGACGGCCGTGCCGGGAGCCTCCTTGCGGAGCTGCGCCATCAGGTCGGTGAACAGCGCCAGCATGAAATCGTACGCGGCCAGGCGGAACACGCGCCTCGATGTCGCGGGATCGAACGCATGGCGCGGCGACAGCACGCGCTCGATGCCGCCAAGCATCGGACGAACCTCCTCGATCAGATCGAGAGCGAGCGCGCTCGCCTGCATGCGCGCGCCGCCCTTGATGAGCAGGGGATCACCGAGCTGCTCACGCAGCCGCGAGAGTGAGTGGCTGACCGCCGATTGGGTGCGCCCGAGCCGCTCGGCAGCCCGGGTGACGCTCCGCTCGGACATCAAAACATCAAACACAACCAATAGGTTAAGGTCGAAATTGCGTAAATCGATTTGGCTCATTATCGCATATGATTATTCATTAGATCGATTGTCAATTCCTGTCCATACAACGGCCTCCGTTCACCTACCAATGATCCGAGGCTCCCGATGAGAGGAATATTTGCCGCCGCTTCCGGTGCTCTGTTGGCCGCCGGGCTGACTTTGCCGGCTGCACATGCCGAGCTGAGTGCGGCGGACGCCGCCGCCGCCGTGGCGCCGTTCTACAAGGCGCTGAACGCCGAGTTCACCAAGGATAGCGCCGATCTGGTTCGGCAGGCCACCACGCCCGAATGGGTATCCTGCGCGGCCAACGAGGTCTGCAACACCCGCGACGAGGTGATCGGCGGGATCGCCGGGCGGCTGAAATCGGTCCCGGACCTGAAATGGCAGATCAAGGATGTGCTCGTCTCCGGCAACCAGGTCACGGTGCGCGGCGAAGCAACGGGCACGCCGTCAGGGGAGTTCTTTGGCGCGCCTCATACCGGGAAGTCGTTCAAGATCATGTCGATCGACGTGCATACGATCGAAGGCGGCAAGATGGTCCGCTCGTATCACATCGAAAACTGGATCGGTGCGGTGCGGCAGCTCACCGCGAACTAGCGCATGATCCGGAAAAGTGTGAAGCGGTTTTCCCTCGCGACATCAGCGGAACGCGTTTGCGCGGAGATCATGCTCAAACAATGAGCTAAAGCGCGATGACGATTTATCCGAATCTCATCGCGCTTTAGCGCGCCAGCCTGAGCCGGCACGGTCGCATCGGACCGTCAGCCGGCCGGCGGCACGGCGCCGGGCCGTGGATCGATGGGGACGAGCGAGGAAAGCCCCATCATCTGTTCGAAGAGGACAGCCGCCTGCAGCAGCCCGGCCTCGCCTCGATGAGGGCCGACCATTTGCAAGCCGACCGGCCGGCCAAACCGATCGAAACCACAGGGCACGGCAACGGACGGCAAAGCCATCATGGTGGTCGCCGCTGTGATCAGGGAGCTCGCCCAGATAGTTCTCGAGCGTCTTGCCATCGATCGTGGCCGGCATCCGCAACTCGACGTCGAAAGCAGGCGTCGAGGCTCCCGGCGACACGAGAAGATCGTAGGTGTCGAAGAATTCGGCCGCGCGCCGGAACAGCGCCGCGCGCTCGCGCTCGGCGGCGGCGAGCTCGCTTGGCGACTGCCGCAGGCCGAGCTCGGTATTCCAGATGATGTCCGGCTTGATCTGCTCGCGGTGCGTTGCGAGCATCAGCTCGCGCTCAACGACGAAATGCTGCGACCTGAGAGCGAGAAAGGCCTCTGCGATGTTGCCGAGCTCGGGAGCAGCTTCCTCGACATCAGAGCCGAGCTCCTCGAAACGGCGCGCCGCCTTGGCGCAGATCTCCCGCGTCTCCCGGTCGACCGGCACCTTGCCGCCGAAATCGGCGGTGTAGGCGACGCGCTTCGGCGCGACAGGGCCGGCGACCGCGGCGGCGAACGAACGATGCGGCGCTTCGAAAGTCAGGGGATCGCGCGGGCACTGGCCCGCCATGGTATCGAGAAACAGCGCAACGTCGGCCACGTTGCGCGCCATCGGTCCCTGGACCGAAAGCGGCGAGAACAGATTGTTGGACGTCCCGCGCGTGACCCGGCCCGGCGAGGGCCGCAAGCCGATGACCGAGCAGTAGGTGGCGGGTCGACGCAGGCTTCCCGCATGGTCGGAGCCGTGTGCGAGCCATACCTCGCCGGCAGCGAGCGCGGCTGCGCCGCCGCCGGTCGAGCCGCCCGGTGTCAGCGCGGTATTCCAGGGATTGCGGGTGCGGCCGAACACCTCGTTGAACGTCGAGCCGCCGGCGCCGAATTCCGGCGTGTTCGACTTGGCGATGACAATGCCGCCTTTGCGCTCGATCCGTTCGACCACCGGATGTGAGCGCGTCGGCACATGGTCACGGAAGATCGGCGAGCCGTAGGTGGTGCGCACGCCCGCGACATCGGCGAGATCCTTGATTGCGACCGGCAGGCCGCACAGCCAGCCGGGCTCAGCCTCGGCCTCGCGACCCTCGCCGCGCATCAGCCTTTCGGCATGGGCCCGCGCGCGATCGATACACAGGGTCGGCAGCGCATTGATCGCGGGCTCGACCTCCGCGATCCGGCGCACCGCCGCGTCGATGAGTTCGAGCGGCGTGACCTCCCGGCGCTTCAGGCGAAGCACCGCCTCGGTTGCCGTCAGCCGGCAGAGCTCATCGTGATGAGACGACATGAAGTCACCAATTCTGCTCCGAAAGAAAGCCTTGGGTTCGGCGCCGGGTCAACCGGCCGGTCGCGGCTACGGCGATTCCCGTCTTCAAACCAGGATGCGCGGCGCTGCGGTCGCCTTGTCGCCCGAGTTCGGCGTCCCCGTCGGCTCGATCAGCAGGATGTGCACTTCGCCGCGCGCCACTGGCCGATGCTCGACGCCCTTCGGAACGACGAACACCTCGCCGGGATTGAGGGTGACTGTGCGGTCGCGCAGCTCGATGTCGAGCGTGCCCTTGAGCACAAGGAAGAAATCGTCGGTCTCGTCATGCTTGTGCCAATGGAATGGCCCTTCGAGCTTGGCCACCATGATGTCGTTGTTGTTGTAGGTGGCGACGGTGCGCGGCGAGAAGCGGTCGGTGAATGTCGCAAGTTTTTCGACGAGATTGGCAGGTGCTTTCATGGCGGTTCTCAGGTTAGCTCCATCACTCCGGCGCGTGTTTCGATCTGCGCCCGATAGCGCAGCCTGGCACCCTTCCTGACCTCAGGCGGACGATCCACCTTCAACACGCGGTACAGCGTCTCGACGGCAGCAGGATCGGGATACTCAAGGGAGACAGATATCAGCCGCGCGCCAAGATCGGCAATGGTGGCCATCGAGCGCGCCCTGCCGCGTCTGTCGATGATGGACGGAGCTGCCCCGTCGAGCGGAAGCGAACCGTCGGACGGAATTGAAAAATCGAAGGAGGCGTTGAGAGCGATCTTTTCGCCGAACACGTTCGCACGGCCCGTCATGACCGCGTCGATTGCATCTGATCTCGCGACCCAGCCGCGCAGGCGCCGGCCGTCATCCCAATCACGCCTGACCCTGTTCTGATCGTCCAGACCGAACCAGCGCGGGCGGCCCGGCGCTTCGCCCTCGGGATCGACGGCGACGATCTCGAGATAGACGGCATCGCCGAGCTGAAGCAGGTGATTGTGGGTCCCCATATAGTCGTGGCGCTGGCCGAACGGGACATCGAGACCGAGACAGTTTCGAACGTGCAGGACTCCCTCGGCAAGATCAGGCGCAATGACGGTCAGATGGTCGAGCTTCAGCATTCTCAAGGCCACTCGCGGGGATGGCTGACTATGATGTCATCGTCTGCGACTTGCAATGTCGGCTGCGGAGCGCTGGAGCCTCATAGCGCCGGCGACTGATGCAGGTACCGATCATCGAACTCGGCCAGTTTCGTGAGCCTGGCTTCATCGAAAACGATCACCCGCCCGCGGTTGAGATCGAGGATGCCGTCGCCGCGCAACTGCTTGATGACACGGTTGGCATGCACGCCGGTGATGCCGAGCGCCTCGCCGATCTGCTCCTGCGTGAGCGGCATGTCGAAGCTGCTGCCCATCACCTTCCCGATCGCTTTCAGCCGCTCGCGCAACTCCACGACGACATTCGCCAGCCGCGACGGCGCCGATCGCTGGCCGACATTGACGATCCATTCCCGAAACTTCGCGGCGTCGATCAGTGTGTCGCGCCAGAACACCTCGCCGACATCAGGCCGGCGACGATAGAGATCGCGCAACACCTGGTGGCTGATGAAGCCCAGCGTACTCGGCGTCAGCGTCGTAAGGTCGTGGTCCATGACGTGGAGATACAGGCTCATCAGGTCGGGGACCTCTCCGGGAATATGGATGGAGAGGATTTGCCGCCGGCCGCTTGCGATCGTCTTCGAGCGCACGCAAAATCCATCGACAACCAGACAGCAATCCGTAGGCCGCTGGCCGTCGCGCACGACCGGTTGCTCCGCACCATAGTCTTTCACCTTGATCGGAAGCGCGTGGATGGCCTCGACATCCTCCTCGGAAAGATCCGTGGAGATCCGCAATCGCTTGACGAGCGCCGTGGTGATGGCCTCGTTGGACACAAAAAAACTCCGCGTTGGCGAAAAGGAACGGCGGCCCGAAGGCCATATCGAGAAAAACGGAAAAGACCGGACCCGGTTCCAACAAAGGTTAAGGACCGGTCATGCCCGGCGTGCTTGGCTCGCGGCGGGAGGGGAAAGCCATGACCAGCAAGCGCAATCACAAGCCGCCGATGCTGTCCTTTCAGGACCGCCTGGCCAAATTCGCAGAGAGCGCTCGTGCCGCGGCCGGCAGGCTTCCGCCCGGTGTGGAACGCCACGACCTCGTGCTCAAGGCGCGCGAAAGCGAAGCAGCCGCCAAGATCGATCGCTGGCTGTCGTCGCCCGGACTGCAAAGCCCGAAATAGATCGCGGGATAATCAGCGGCTGCGGCCGGCCCCGGATCGTTTGGGCACGACGTCGCCATCCCTTGGCTTGGCGCGAGGGCGTGGCGGCGATTTCGGCATGCCGGCCTGGCCGCCTTGTTTCCCACCCATATCCTGCCGGCCCTCCAGCTCGTTTGCTGTCTAGTGTCGGGTTGAGGCGGGCTTCGTCTTCAAACCAGAATGTCGGGGCATCAGCTTGCTCCATCGAGGGCTATCCGGCCAACGCCGAACGCCCCCAAGGAGTTCGCTTCGCCTCTCGGCTTCAGGCCGCGTCGGCGGCCATATGCGCCTTGACGATCTTGTCCGGGTTCTTCACCGGTTCGCCGCGCTTGATCTTGTCGACGTTCTCCATGCCGTCGGTCACCTGGCCCCAGACGGTGTATTGCCCGTTGAGGAAGGAGGCGTCGTCAAAGCAGATGAAGAACTGGCTGTCGGCTGAATCGGGGCTGGCGGCGCGCGCCATGGACGCGGTGCCGCGCACATGCGGCTCCTTGTTGAACTCGGCCTTCAGCTTCTTGCCGGAGCCGCCGGTGCCGGTCCCCTGCGGACAACCGGTCTGCGCCATGAAACCCTCGATCACGCGGTGGAACACGATGCCGTCGTAAAACCCTTCCCGCACCAGTTCCTTGATCCTCGCCACATGGTTGGGGGCCAGATCGGGCCGCATCTCGATGGTCAAGGGGCCTTGTGTGGTTTCGAGGATCAAAGTGTTGTCGGTAACAGCCATGCTTGCTTCTCTTGGGGTTTGAAGTGGTTACGGAATTGAATGGTAAAGGGGTGACCCGCGACCGCGCCGGCCATGGTCTCTGTAAATGGCATCGGTGAACAGCGTTGCAATGCCTCCATGACCGCCATGCGGTAGGCCAGCCGGTCGCCATCGGTGGCCTTGGGCAATTCATAGGTTATCTTGGGATGCCCCATGATCACGCCTGACCGGTTAAAGCTGACCAGGACAGTGATGTCCATCGGGCTGGCCGTGGACGCCGGAGGCGGCTTCCAGCAGCCAAAAAGCCGCTGGAAGACATCCCTGATGGTGTTGACCTGCGCCGCAGGCCGGTCGCCACCCTGCGGCCGGCTCTCGACATGACCCTGCGCCAGCGCCTCACTTGCGAGCATCGTGAGCAGCAAGGCAGCGGAGAGAGAGAGCAGCGGTTTGTTGACGCCAACCGCCATCGCATTCCTCCCGTATCGACTACTTCACGTCGGCAGCAACCTGGACCTTGATCATCTTGTCCGGGTCGGTGACGCTGCCGCTGGATGAGCCCGGCGGCGCCTTCTTGAGCTTGTCGACGACATCCATCCCCTGCACCACACTGCCGATGACGGTGTACTGGTTGTTGAGGAAGGACGCGTCACCGAAGCAGATGAAGAACTGCGCATTGGCGGAATCCACGCTGTCGCCGCGGCGCGCCATGCCGACGGTGCCGCGCTTGAACTGCGTTGCGGAAAACTCCTGTTTGAGGTTCGGATATTTCGATCCGCCGGTGCCGTTGAAATTCTGCCCGTCGCCGGTCTGGGCCATGAAGCCGTCCATCACGCGGTGGAACGGCACGTTGTTGTAGAAGCCGTCGCGCGCAAGCTGCTTGAGGCGCTCGGCGTGGTTCGGCGCGAGATCGGCGCGGAGCGCAATCACGATGCGGCCCTTGGTGGTGTCGATGACCAGCGCGTTGTTCTTGTCGAGATTGGCGGGCAAGGATTGCGAAAACGCCGGTGCGGCAAGCACCAGAGCGGCCAGGAAAGCAAACAAACGGATCATGCTGTCTCCGCGTGGGATGGAGGGTGAGAAACTTGAGGACCGCGATCGCCGATCGCGGATCCCGTTACATCGTGAGACGGCCCTGCGAGGCCGGGTCATGCGCTATGTCTTGAACTTCGCCTTCAGGCTTGCCGCGACCGAGGCCGGCACGAAGGCGGAGAAATTGCCGCCCATGCCGGCGATTTGACGCACCAGTGTGGCGGTGATCGGGCGGACGTCCACCGACGCCGGGATGAAGACGGTGTGGACCTCCGGAGCCATGGTCTCGTTCATGCCCGCCAGCTGCATTTCGTAGTCGAGATCGGTGCCGTCGCGCAGGCCGCGGATCATCAAGGTGGCCCCGACCTTCTGCGCGGCCGTGACCGTGAGGTTGTCATAGGTCGTGGCGTCGAAGGCGCAGCCGGCCTTGGCGGCCACCGGTCCAAAGACCTCGCGGACCATGTCGAGCCGCTCCTGGACCGAAAACAGGGGCGTTTTGCTGGAATGGACGCCGATCGCGACGACCAGGTGGTCGCAGAGGTGAACGGCATGCCGGACGACGTCCAGATGGCCATTTGTGACGGGATCGAAGGAGCCGGGATAAAGAGCGATGCGTGGCATGAAATGGTCCTACCCCGCCTGCCATTCGGCGGCAAGCGCCGCCGGTTCCGTTCGCTTGGGTGACCAAGGTTCAATCCGGGGCGGCGCTCAAGCCGATTGTTTCGTCCCCCGCCCGCGACGAAACAAAGAAGACAGGGAACGAAACCATTTTCCGCTTCTCGCGAAGGCATGGCGAAACCGGTCATGGTTACCAAGAGACAAGCAAAACGACAGGCCAAATGGCCATCTCGCTGGGGACCGTCATGATCAAAGCTCTTTCCGCCATCGCCGTTGCCGCGTGTATCGCCGCCGCCCTGACCCTTCTCCCGGGTTTTGCGCCGCAGGTCGAAGCTTCCACGCCGCAAGCGTTGGCCAAGTCCGACCGGCTCGACATCCGCCCGATCGGCGTCAGCTGCTCCCAGCAGGCCTGGCCGAATTTCGAGGCGTCCTGCCTGCGCAACGCCGTCACCAGGACCGTGGTCCGCGAGGCCCGTCTGGTGACTGCCGACCGGACGCCCTAGCCCCGGTTTCACCAGCTCCAAGTTGACTTGATCGGAGGCCGGGCGGACGCCTTGGCCTCCTTCTTTTTACGCAGCGGCAAGAACGCGGCGCTTTGGTGCCTTGCCTAAGACGCCACCCGGCTTGGGACGAACGGCGGCGTCAATTGCCGCCGATGGCCGCTAGTGACCCTTGCGGACGGTCGCCTCCCTCGCCGGATAGAATCTTTCGGTGGCCAGTCAGTCGGCCTGTCTTGATCTGGATCAAACAGCCTGTTCACCTTGGGACGAGCCTTGTTGTTACGGAGCCAGCAGCGAAGGCGACGGTTCCATGCAGCAGTTTTCAGGGCACGTTGCCATCGTGGACGATGACGCCTCCACGCGAATAGCTTTGGAGCGACTGCTCGCGGCGCACAAGATCGACTGCCGGACCTATCCCTCGGCTCGCGCCTTTCTGGCGGCATTGCCTTCTGCTACGCCGGTCTGCCTCATCGTCGATGTAAATATGCCCGAAATGACGGGTCTCGATTTGCAGCGTGAACTCCTAAAACTTGGCGTCCACATTCCAACCATCGTCATTACTGCAATTGAGGACGAAATCGTCGCGGCGGGTGCTGCCTCTCTTGGGGCCGAGG
The DNA here is from genome assembly GCA_963696255.1 of uncultured Alphaproteobacteria bacterium. Classification (GTDB taxonomy): domain Bacteria; phylum Pseudomonadota; class Alphaproteobacteria; order Rhizobiales; family Xanthobacteraceae; genus Bradyrhizobium. The sequence continues at coordinate 712,516 of CAVOJN010000006.1, read as the reverse complement.
CGTTGCTGCTCAAGCCGATGAACTGCGAGGCGCTGATGGCGGCTATCAGTTCTGCCGCTAGGAAGCGGAATTAGCGATACATCGCTCCTAAGCGTCAGTTCAGTGCATAGTCTCTTTGGTCAGCTCGCAATGGTAGCCGCCTTCGCGCAGGATTTCCATGATAAGCGCGACGGCGCGCATTCCTTCCTGATGGTCCTGCCCGGGTCCAGTTGTGTCAGCCGGTGAAGGGCAATTGGCTACGAGGAGCGCACGAGATCCACGGACTGCTTTGTCCACCGTATTGGTGAGAACTGTGCTTCGTTCGTAGGCGTTCTCAAGCAGCGCGAGCGACCTCTCATATGCCGCTAACAGCGCGACTGCGATGGGAAGGTCCTCTCCCAACTTCGCAGCGAGTTCTCGCTGTCGCGCGACGATCTGTCGGCCACGAACAACGCGACGCTCAAATTCTGTAGCGGGACTCAACATGACCGTAGTCAATCCCGTTTTGCGCCGCCCATCCCTTTCTGATCCTATACCGTCTCCAGTTCATCCGCCATGGCTGCTTGATCGTCGGTCGATGTCAGCGCTTGGCGGCGGCGCGGGCTGTACGAGATGTGCGACGGGATCGACAAGAAATTGAGAAGTTCAAGATCGTCGCTGCACGCTTCACGGACCAGCAGATGACGGAAGGTCTTGCCGTTGCCATTGCCGAGCTGGAAGCACGAAAGGCCGCGCTGCACGCCTGTTCTAGGCTCCGTAGTTCTTCGGACGTGAACACCGTTCCGAATCCGTAGTTTCCCGGATCGGGAAACGCCATGCTGCAATGCGTCATTCTGTATTGTGACCGTCATAGCCCCCAACTACGCTTGCGGGCATGAGTGATTTTTGGTTCACCGCCGGCGTCATTGGTTGCGGCGTTGCGACGGTACTTCTGATGGCCGCGATAGTGTTCGTGAATTAGGGACGCCTTCTGACCATAGGTCCGCCTACCTCGGGCGCACGCCTGCTGCCATGAGGGAGTACGACTGGGTGCTGATCCCGGGAGTAGCCGAGCTGTCCGTATCGGCCGCAGTACTCTGCATTGTCCTGTTCATGCTGCAAGGCCCGGCCCGGCGCTGATAATCAATAAGAACTAGCGTGATCGATAAGCTTGGCGTTGGGCGCGACGCGATTGGCTGACGTGCTGTTCTAGATTTCTGAAGCATTGACCCGCCCGAGGGTCTAGGTCGGGCGGGTCTGAGGCGCTACTTGCAAACGGCAAGGGTGTTCACCGTTTGCAGAGACACGTTCGCACGCACGGCTTACGCGGCACTGACGCGAAGTGATTCAAATTGTCGCACGTGATCCTGCGGGCTGATCGATTTTGAGGAACGTCGCCCTACCTTCGCGCGGTACGGCTTGTTCAGAAAGAAATCGCGATTGCTGGTCGCCGCTTGCGCATATTGATCGATGGCGACGATGATCGCCTGGAGTGCTGGTAGCACCGGCCCTCTCGCGTCGCGAGGCGGCGCGTCTCTTCGAGCGTCCGGAGGAAGGGTGGAGGCGATGTTTCGTCGTCGAACCACTTCACCAGCGCCGACCTCCCAACACCTTGCCGCTGGTCGGCGCTTAGCAGTCGTCCCCGGTTTATCCGGGGCGGCGTCAATTGCCGCCGTTGCCGTTTTCGCCGCTCTCTTCCTCGCCGATATGCTCGACCGAAACGACGTGCTCGTCCTCGGCGGTGTCGAACACGATCACGCCCTGGGTCGAGCGGCCGGCGATGCGGATGTCCGCGACCGGGCAGCGGATCAACTGGCCCTTGTCGGTGACCAGCATGATCTGGTCGGCCTCTTCCACCGGGAAGGACGCCACCAGATTGCCGTTGCGCTCGTTCACGCTCATCGCGACGATGCCTTTGCCGCCGCGACCCGTCGTGCGGTACTCGTAGGAGGTGGTCCGCTTGCCGTAGCCATTGACGGAGACGGTCAGCACCACCTGTTCCTGCGCCGACATCTCGACATAGCGCTCCTGCGAGAGCTGGAAGCTGCCCGAGGTCTCCTCGGCCTCGGCCTCCACGGCGCCATCCTCTGCGACGCCTTCCCCTACCACCGCGCGGCGCATCTTCAGGTAAGCCGAGCGTTCGTCCGACGTCGCCTCGACGTGACGCAGGATCGAGAGCGAGATCACCTTGTCGTCCTTGCCGAGCGCAATGCCGCGGACGCCCATCGAGGTGCGGCCGGTGAAGACGCGGACGTCGTCGACCGGGAAGCGGATGCACTGGCCGCCGGCCGCCGTCAGCAGCACGTCGTCGCGGTCGGTGCAGATCTGCACGTCGACGATCGCCTCGCCCTCGTCGAGCTTCATGGCGATGATGCCGGACCGGCGAACATCGACGAAATCGGAGAGCTTGTTGCGGCGGACATTGCCGCCGGTCGTGGCGAACATCACGTCGAGCTGTGCCCAGGAAGATTCATCCTCCGGCAGCGGCATGATGGTGGTGATGCGCTCGCCCTGCTCCAGCGGCAGGATATTGATCAGCGCCTTGCCGCGCGCATTGGGGGCTGCGACCGGCAGCCGCCAGACCTTTTCCTTGTAGACCTGCCCACGCGACGAGAAGAACAGCACCGGAGTATGGGTCGACGCGACAAAGAGCCGGCTGACGAAATCCTCCTCGCGGGTCTGCATGCCGGCGCGGCCCTTGCCGCCGCGGCGCTGGGCGCGATAGGCCGACAACGGAACGCGCTTGGCGTAACCCGCATGCGACACGGTTACCACCATGTCCTCGCGCTGAATCAGGTCCTCGTCCTCGACCTCGCCTTCCTGCTCGATGATGACGGTTCTGCGTGGCGTGCCGAACTCGTCCTTGATGCCGGTCAGTTCGGTCTTGATGATCGACTGGATGCGGGCGCGCGAGCGCAGGATGTCGAGATAGTCCTTGATCTCGACCGCAAGCTTGTCGAGCTCGTCGGAAATCTCGTCGCGTCCGAGCGCGGTCAGGCGCTGCAGCCGCAGATCGAGGATCGCCTTGGCCTGCTCCATCGACAGCCGCGCGGTGCCGTCGGGGGCCAGTCTATGGCGGGCATCGTCGATCAGCGTGATCATGGCGGCGACGTCCTGCGCCGGCCAGTCACGCGACATCAGGGTGTCGCGTGCGGTGTTCGGATCGGGCGAGGTGCGGATGACGCGAATGATCTCGTCGATATTGGCGACCGCAATTGCGAGGCCCACGAGGATATGGGCGCGATCGCGCGCCTTGTTCAGCAGGAACTTCGTGCGACGTGTCACCACCTGCTCGCGGAAAGCGACGAAGATGGTCAGCATGTCCTTCAGATTCATGGTCTGCGGACGGCGGTTGTCGAGCGCCACCATGTTGGCGCCAAAGCTCGTCTGCAACGGCGTGAACCTGTAGAGCTGGTTCAGCACGACATCAGGCATGGCGTCGCGCTTGAGCTCGACCACCACGCGATAGCCGTCGCGATCGGATTCGTCGCGAAGGTCCGCGATGCCCTCGATCTTCTTCTCCTTGTAGAGCTCGGCGATGCGCTCGACCATCGAGGCCTTGTTCACCTGATACGGAATCTCGGTGATGACGATCGCCTCGCGCTCCTTGCGGACGGTCTCGAACTCGACCTTTCCGCGCATCACGATCGAGCCGCGGCCGAGATGATAGGCTGAGCGGATGCCCTGGCGTCCGAGAATGATGCCCCCGGTCGGAAAATCCGGGCCCGGAATGATGTTGATCAGCTCGTCGATGGTGAGCGACGGATTGTCGATCAGCGCGATGCAGGCGTCGATGACCTCGCCGAGATTGTGTGGCGGAATGTTGGTCGCCATGCCGACCGCGATGCCGCCGGCGCCGTTGACCAGAAGATTCGGGAACTTCGCCGGGAGAACCGTGGGCTCTCTGGCCGAGCCGTCATAGTTCGGCTCGAAATCGACAGTGTCTTTGTCGATGTCATCGAGCAGATGCAGCGCGATCTTGGTCAGGCGGGATTCGGTGTAGCGCATCGCCGCCGGCGGGTCACCATCGACCGATCCGAAATTGCCCTGGCCGTCGACCAGGGGGTCGCGCATGGAGAAATCCTGCGCCATGCGCACCAGCGCGTCATAGATCGCCTGGTCGCCGTGCGGGTGATAGTTGCCCATCACGTCGCCGACGATACCGGCCGACTTCTTGTGCTTCTTGTCGGGCGTGTAGCCGCTCTCGTTCATCGAGAACAGGATGCGGCGGTGCACCGGCTTCAAACCGTCGCGCGCATCGGGCAGCGCGCGCGCCACGATCACGCTCATGGCGTAATCGAGGTAGGAGCGTTTCATCTCGTCGAGGATGGAGACGGGGCGAATATCTGAGGGCACCGGCGGCTCGCCGGGGATCTCGTCGTCGTTATCTGCCAAGTGGGAAATCCGGGTGATTTTTCTGGAGAATCATATAGCCCATCGGGGGCCCAAAAACCACCCTCCAGCCGCAGAATACCGCGCTTTTTCCCCTCGTTTTTCCAGTGACTTACGTCCTTTGCAACAGGTTTACGAACGCGCTCGAAGTAAAGCTATCTGCATGCCCATCCAGGGCGTTCAATTACGTACCGAACACGACCTTGTGCATGATCCGTCCCGGCATCAGCGTGAACAGGCCCGCGATCACGAGCGCGCCCAAAAACAGCGAGATCATGACCCTGCGGTGGGCGGCGACGTCGTGGTTATGGGCCTTCCAGACCGCCAGCGGAACCATCACCAGCGTGAGAATAGACAGCAGATGGATCCAGCTGAACGGACCAAGCTGCCTGATCGTGTTGATCCGGAATGACGACAGCGCAACGATCAGCATCAGCATCACCCAGATCCAGCCGATGGTCCGGTGCGGCAGCGTGCCCTTGGGGGCGGCCAATTGCACGAGGCCAAGCGCAAAGGCGCCCATCGCCGCGAAGGCATGCAGGGGAATTGCGGGAGGCGCGTTGAGCAGCGGCGCAAGGTTCATGTGAGTTGGCTCATGTCGGGAGACTCACTTCAAACGCCAGGACATTCGAAGCGGTGAACGTGGCGGCGTCAACAGCCATCAGGCTGTTTTGACGGGCGTCTCTCTTTGCCTCAATTCGCCGCCAGCCGCCCGGCGGCGAAGATCAGGAGCGCGCCTGCAGCTCCCTCTGCGCACCGGCGACGCCGGTCGCTGAAGCTGCCTCTCCGGGCGATCGAAGACACGACAAGGCCGACGGCGCTGTAGACGACGCCGCACAGGGCGATGAAGATCGCGGACAGTATGGCGGCTTGCAGGGCGATGCTGTCGCCTTGTGTCATGAAATTGGGCAGGATCGCGAAATAGACCATCAGTCCCTTCGGATTGAGAAAGCTGGTCAGGAAGCCTCGCCTGAGCGTTGCCTTGTCTGAGGTTTTGACGAGAGACAGCTGTCCCGGACGAAACGCCGAGCGCATCAATGTCAGGGCGAGCCAGCCCAGATAGGCAACGCCCGCCCAGCGCAACACGCCGAACAGCACGGGCGACGCGGCGACCAGGGCGGCGACGCCGAAGGCAGCCAGCACGGCGTGCATCAAATATCCGAGCAGCACGCCCAGATTTGCGCGCATGGCGGCGCCCGCCCCTCCCGACATTCCCTGCGACGCCACGAAAAGGATGTCGGGACCCGGGGTGCAGACCAGCGGCAACACCGTCGCGGCAAACACGAGCATCGTTCCCAGCTGCATTTCTCTCGTCCTCCGACGCCGCTTCGGCGGATGCGCGGGCGATTCCATCAGCCGCGCTATTCGGCGGCGCCCTTGAGCTCGGCTACGTTGTCGCGCGTAGTCGCCGGCGGCTCCGGCACTTCGCAGCCGGTGGCACAGCAGCGCCCCGGCTGCCTGGAGACGCGGCGGCCCTCATCGAGAATGCCGCGGTCGAGCAGGCTTTCGACCAGCTCCACTTTTTCCATGACGGGATAGTTGCGCCAGATCTCGCGCTTCATCGCTTCCGGCGAGCCGCCGCCATGCAGCGAGATGACGGAGTAGAAGCCGGCCTGATGCGACACCGTGAGATCCTCGATGAAGCGCGCCACTTCGGCGCGATGTTCGGCCGGGATGTCGGGACGGCCGCCCATGACGGCCGCGATCGAGGCCCCGGTCTCGGGATTGTGGTCCTCGTCCGGCCCGGGCAGCGCGACGATCAGGCCGCCGGAGACATAGTGCGCCAGCCGCTGCATGTCGTAGATCTTGGTAGCGAGCAAGAGCTTGCCGATGTTGGAGAATACCGCGTCCGGCATCACCGATCCGCTCGCGTCCTTCGTGCAGTAGACCGAAGAGGCCACGCCGCAGGCATAGAAGCTCTCGGTGATCGTGATCAACTCGACCATCGCCTCGCGGATATGCGCGTGCTCCTCGACATCGAGGCCGTTGGCCTCCGCCATCAGCGCGCCGGCGCCGATCAGCAAATCCCCGAAGCCGGCGCGCGCGCCGATGCAGGAATGCCGGTGATGGGTCGCGTAGGACGTCGTGAGGAAACCGCCCTCCTCGGTCTCGCCGGCCAGGAAGACGCGATCATGCGGAACGAAAACGTCGTCGAACACGACCATGCCGACGGACTGACCGTATCTGGCGGAGAATTTCGCAGCCGCCTCACCGGGCCTTCCAGCGGGTCGCGCGATGATCGTGACCCCGGGCGCGTCGATCGGTACGGCGCAGCAAACCGCGAAGGCGCTGTCTTCGGGAGAGTGGGTCCGGCACGGCATGACCAGGAACTCGTGCATATAGGGCGCGCCGGTCACGATCGCCTTGGTGCCGCGGATGACGATGCCGTCCGGACGGCGCTCGCTGATATGGACATAGACATCCGGATTGGCCTGTTTGCCGGGCCGCTTGGACCGGTCGCCCTTGGCGTCGGTCATGGCGATGCCGAGCGTGAGATCCCTGTCCTGGACATCGTGAAGATAGGCGAGGAAGCGCTGGCTGTAGTCGGTGCCGTGACGGTCGTCCGTCAGCGTGGTCGCCTGATAGATCCCGTTGAGCGCATCATGGGTGAGATAGCGCTGCGCGCATCCGGAAATCTTGCAGACCAGCCGCACGGCCTCGAGCTTGAACAGAAGATCCTGCGAGGTCTCGTTGATGTGCAGCATCCGGTTGACGGTCTTGCCCGACGTGCCCTGGCGCGCGGTCATGACCGGCACATGCGCCTGCCGCAGCGCGAGATCGTAGGTGACGCCGACGGCGGCGACGCCGGGCGCGAGCAGCGGCTCGTCGGCCACGCTCTCCACTGCATGTCCGTTCACGAAGACTCGGGGCCTGTAGCCGCGAAGCGAGTCCCGGTAATCGGCAGCCGACATCAGCATGATGGCCTCTTGTTCAAGATATCGAACAGTGTTAGAATTTTTAACACTGCTGGAATGATTGTCAATCGAGACCCGGAGTTGAAATGCTCGAGAAGCGGCAGAGCCGTCGTCAGGCCGTCAGCGGCCACAAGCGGGACCTCATTCTCGATGCCGCAAGGCAGGTCTTCGCCGAGGAAGGCCTGGAGGGCGCGAGCCTGCGCGCGATCGCGACGCGCGCGGGCTACACGCCGGCCGCGCTCTATTTCCACTTCGATTCCAAGGAAGCGATCTATGCGGAAGTGCTGCGGGATTCGCTGGCGTCGCTGGGAGGCGCGGTCGATGAGGCCGTCGCATCGGCGCGCGGTCCGAAACAGAAGTTGCGCGCGGCCGCGATGGCCTTCTTCCGCTTCTATGCGGACAATCCGCGCGATCTCGATCTCGGCTTCTATTTGTTCCGCGGCGGCATGAAGCCGGCGGGGCTGGGCCACGCCCGCGACATGGAATTGAATGCGGCGCTGGAGGCCGCGCTCAGTCCGATCGCGGAAGCCGCGGGGGCGCTCGGCGCATCGCGGCAGAAGGCCAACATGCTGATGGTCGACTGCTTCGCCCATGCCACCGGGCTGCTGTTGCTGCTTCACACCGGCCGCATCCGCATGTTCGGCGCCTCCGCGCCCGATCTGATGGAAGACCATGTGCGAGGCAGAATCGCCGAGCTCACCAGGGAGTGACGCCGTTGCTGACGATTGCACCGATTAAATCGCTGCTCCTCATCGTCGATTTCCAGTCGCGCCTGATGCCCTCGATCGATCAGGGCGCGGCCGCCGTGAAGAATGCCAGGCGGCTGATCGAGATGGCGAAGCTGATCAAGGTCCCGATCGTCTTTACCGAGCAGAACGCCAGGGGCCTCGGCGCGACCATCGACGAGCTGCCGGTCAGCGCCGGCCGCCTCCAGCACAAGATGACGTTCGATGCCGTCCGCGAGGCCGATTTCCTCGGCGATCTGCCCGCGGACCGGCACATCGTGGTCGCCGGCTGCGAGGCCCATGTCTGCGTGTTGCAGACAGTGCTCGGCCTGCTCGCCGCGGGGCGCAAGGTGTACGTCGTCCGCGACGCGCTCGGCTCGCGTCAGGCGGAAAGCAAGGAAACCGCCATTCGCCGCATGGAGCGGCACGGCGCCGAGATCGTCACGACCGAGATGGTGGTGTTCGAATGGCTCGAAAGCGCCGAGCACCCGCGCTTTCGCGAGGCGATCGCACTGATCAAGTGAACTGGGGATCGACGAAGGACGACTTGCTCAGAACGCAATGTCAGCGTCGATCCGGGATCGATGCAGGACTTTGCCGCCCGATCAGAACGGGATGTCGTCATCCATGTCGTTGTTGCGCGCGCCGGCACCGGCCGCGACGCGGCGCGGCGGCGCGCTGGACGGGCCGGCCACGCCAAAGTCGCCGCCGGACTCGTCGGCGAAGCCGCCGCCCCCGCCGCCACCCCGGCCGTCCAGCATGGTGAGTGTCGAGTTGAAGCCCTGCAGCACGACTTCGGTCGAGTATTTTTCGACGCCGGCCTGATCGGTCCATTTGCGGGTCTGCAACTGGCCCTCGATGTAAACCTTGGCGCCCTTCTTGAGATATTGCTCGGCGACCTTGGCCAGCGGCTCACTGAAGATCACCACGCGGTGCCACTCGGTCTTTTCCTTGCGCTCACCGGTCGCCTTGTCGCGCCAGCTATCGGAGGTCGCCACGCTCAGATTGGCGATGGCCCGGCCGTCCTGGGTTCGCCGGATCTCCGGATCCTTGCCGAGATTTCCGACCAGAATCACCTTGTTCACACTTCCCGCCATCGCCACTCTCCACGCTGCAAACCGCCGCCGCTCGAACGTCTCAGCTCAAGGTTTGGGTCCCAATATCGGGCCCCTCCTGGGTCCCATGATGTCGGGCGACCCTATACGCTTGCCTGCCCGCGCGCTGGCCCGGCCGACCTCGCCTTGCCGCTTTATCCACATATAGCACCGCAATCCCCAATGTTCCAGTTTCGTTCCACAAAATCAGCCCCGATTTGAAACATTCTCGACGCGCCGGGCGGGCCTTCCCGTGCAGGCCGGCTCGATATTCCTCACCCGGACCATTCCGGCGGCGGAAAAACCGTTAAATCTCATGACGTTCCCACGACGGAACTTCGGCCAAACTTCGCGGCTGAGTGTTGCATTTGAGAGACGGCTTTCCGCGTTGAATTGGGGTAGATTTCGGCCGAATTTGGATCGCATGGGCGGTCGCTGCCGACGAAGGCGCTTCTGGGGACCAACGGAAGCGCTCGAAAAGCGGAAGATTGAGGCGGAGTGAATCGATGAAGAAGATCCTGCTGGGCGCGGCCGCGCTGGTTGCAGCGTTGAGCATGAGCGCACCGGCGAGCGCCGCCGATCTTGCTGCTGCTCCCTACACCAAGGCGCCATCGATGATCGCCGCGGTTTACGACTGGACCGGCTTCTACATCGGCCTCAATGGCGGCGGCGGCTCGGCCCGCAAGTGCTGGGACATCAACAACGCCGGTGCTGGCAACATCGCTCCCTTCCGCGAGGGCTGCCATGACGCGAGCGGCGGAATGGTCGGTGGCCAGATGGGCTATCGCTGGCAGGCCGGCGGCTGGGTGTTCGGCCTCGAGGCGATGGGCGATTGGGCGAACTTCAAGGGTTCGAACCTCAGCGCGTTCCCGTTTGGGGTCGCCGTCACCAACCAGACCAAGATCGATGCGATCGGACTGTTCACTGGTCAGGTCGGCTACGCCTGGAACAACGTGCTCTGGTACGTAAAGGGCGGCGCGGCTGTTACGCATGACAATTACAACGGGCGCCTGGGTGGTGTTGTCGCCGATCAGGCCAGCGAAGCCCGCTGGGGTGGCGCTGTGGGAACCGGCATCGAAGTCGGCTTCGCCCCGAACTGGACGGTTGCGGTCGAGTACGACCATCTGTTCATGGGCAGCCGTAACAACAACTTCGTCCTGCCCGGTGGCGGCTTCTCCCGCATCGACAACATCCGTGAGGATGTCGACATGGGAACCGTGCGCGTGAACTATCGCTGGGGCGGCCCGGTGATTTCGAAGTACTGATCTTCAAACTACTGATCTTCGCGAGAGATTATCTGTCTGCAAAAAGGCCGGGGGGGGTTCCCCGGCCTTTTTGTTGCCCGATTTCCGACTCGGTTGTGCACAATTTGTGTCGCGCGCGTGTGGCCTCGCGGGCACGCACTTTTCGCGCGAAGCGAGTTATGTGTCCGGCACCTTATGAGTGCGCGGACAGGTGCCTCCGCGAATGACTGAATGGGGATTGAGATCATGAAGAAGATTCTGGTGGCTGCCGCTGGTTTGGTCAGCTTGAGCATCGCTCCGGCATTCGGTGCCGACCTCGCAGCACGGCCTTACACCAAGGCCCCGCCTCCGATCGTCGCACCGATCTACAACTGGGGCGGCTTCTACATCGGTGTGAACGGCGGTGGCGGCACGAGCCACAAGTGCTGGGACATCAACAACGACCTCGGCGCCGCCGTGGTCCCCGCCGTCCGCGAGGGCTGCCACGATGCAACCGGCGGTCTCGTCGGTGGTCAGGTCGGCTATCGCTGGCAGATGACGAACTGGGTGTTCGGCCTCGAAGCCCAGGGCGATTGGGCCGATCTGACCGCATCGAACGCCAGCAGCTTCATTGGCAACGCCACGAACCGGAGCAAGATCGATGCGATCGGTCTGTTCACCGGCCAGGTCGGCTATTCCTGGAACAACGTGCTTTGGTACGTGAAGGGCGGCGCCGCGGTGACACATGACAAGTACAACGGCATCGTCACCTCCAGCGGCGTGGTGTTCGACAGCGCCAGCGAATCCCGTTGGGGTGGCGCAGTCGGCACGGGCATCGAATTCGGCTTCGCGCCCGGCTGGTCGGTCGCGGTCGAGTACGACCACCTGTTCATGGGCAACCGCAACCTCACCTTCACCGGGATTGCCGGCGCCTTCAGCCGTGTCGACAACATCCGTCAGGACGTTGACATGGGCACGGTCCGCGTCAACTACACCTTCGGCGGCCCCGTGGTGGCGAGGTACTGATCGACGATCGAGTCGCTGTATTCGTCTCGAAAAGGCCGGCCTCGCGCCGGCCTTTTTTGTTGGCCGGATTCACACGGGATCCGCGCACAATTCCGCCGTGCATGTTGCGTCAGCGTCACAGCCTCGTCCCGCGAAACCCGTTATGGAACCTGCATCCGAAAGCTGCATGGGCGGTCGGATGCGAGTGGCTGCCGGGAACGGGGACCAGGAAAAATGAAGACACTCTTGATGGCGACCGCCGGCTTTGTCGGTTTGAGCCTCGCTCCGGCGCTCGCGGCGGATCTTCCGGCAAGGACCTACACCAAGGCGCCCGTGGCGGTTGCCCCGATTTACAACTGGGGTGGCTTCTACATCGGTGTGAACGGTGGTGGTGGCTCGAGCCACAAGTGCTGGGACATCAACAACGACCTCGGCGTCGCTGTCGTCCCCGCCATCCGCGAGGGCTGCCACGATGCAACCGGCGGCCTCGCCGGTGGTCAGGTCGGTTATCGCTGGCAGATGACCAATTGGGTGTTCGGTCTCGAAGCTCAGGGCGATTGGGCGGATCTGACGGGCTCGAACAGCAGCTTGCTGACGGCTCCGTTCCGGATCTTCACCAACAACAGCAAGATCGATGCGATCGGTCTGTTCACCGGCCAGGTCGGCTACGCCTGGAATAACGTGCTCTGGTACGTGAAGGGTGGCGGCGCGGTGACGCATGACAAGTACAGCGGCATCCTCACCTCCACCGGCGCAGTGTTCGACAGCGCCAGCGAATCCCGTTGGGGTGGCGCAGTCGGCACGGGCATCGAATTCGGTTTCGCGCCCGGCTGGTCGGTCGCACTCGAGTACGACCACCTGTTCATGGGCAACCGCAACCTCACCTTCACCGGGGTTGCCGGCGCCTTCAGCCGTGTCGACAACATCCGTCAGGACGTCGACATGGGCACGGTGCGCGTCAACTACACCTTCGGCGGCCCGGTGGTGGCGCGCTACTGAGTTCGGCGAAGAGCCAAACTTCTTCCTGCGAAAAGGCCGGCCTCGCGCCGGCCTTTTTTTGCTGCGCGCGTTGTTCGCGCTGACGGGAACTGCTGACGTCTGCTGCCATACCCTCCTCGCATCCGAGGAAAGCGTTGATGGGCCCGACTCAGGCTGGAATTCAGCGCCCGTTCTTCCTACGTTCCGAGCAACATTGGATGGCGTCCGATCCCGGATTTCCGGCGCGGGGCGGCCTTGATCTGCGCGACCCACGCGCCAGAACCAGGGTCAGAGAAGCATTGCTCAGAGAACTGTAAATGGATGAGATTCTGAAAGCGCGGCGCCAGCAATCAGCTTCCAGCCTGCGCGCCATTACCATTCGTGGCGCGCGCGAGCACAATCTCAAGAACATCGACGTCGAGATCCCCCGCGACAAGCTCGTGGTGTTCACCGGCCTGTCCGGCTCCGGCAAATCCTCGCTCGCCTTCGACACCATCTATGCCGAGGGCCAGCGCCGTTACGTCGAGTCGCTCTCCGCCTATGCCCGGCAATTCCTCGAGATGATGCAGAAGCCGGATGTCGACCAGATCGACGGGCTGTCGCCGGCGATCTCGATCGAGCAGAAGACGACCTCGAAGAACCCGCGCTCCACCGTCGGCACGGTGACCGAGATCTACGACTACATGCGCCTGCTCTGGGCGCGCGTCGGCGTGCCCTATTCGCCCGCCACGGGGCTACCGATCGAAAGCCAGACGGTGTCGCAGATGGTGGACCGCGTGCTCGCGCTGAGCGAGGGCACGCGGCTTTATCTGCTGGCGCCGGTCGTGCGCGGCCGCAAGGGCGAGTACAAGAAGGAGCTCGCCGAATACCTCAAGAAGGGTTTTCAGCGCGTCAAGATCGACGGCACGTTCCACGAGCTCGCCGAGGCCCCTGCCCTCGACAAGAAATTCCCCCACGACATCGATGTCGTGGTCGACCGCATCGTGGTTCGGCCTGATATCGGCCAGCGGCTTGCGGAAAGTTTCGAGACCGCGCTGAAATTGGCTGAAGGCCTCGCTGTCATTGAATACGCCGATGCTCCTGCCGCGCCCGCGCAGGAGGAAAAGAAGAAGACCGCGAAAATCCACGACAAGAGCGGGCCCGAGCGCATCCTGTTCTCGGAAAAATTCGCCTGCCCGGTCTCCGGCTTCACCATCCCCGAGATCGAGCCGCGGCTGTTCTCCTTCAACAATCCCTATGGCGCCTGCCCGGCCTGCGGCGGCCTCGGCGTCGAGCAGCATGTCGACGAGGACCTCGTCATCCCCGACAAGGACACGACCCTGCGCAAGGGTGCGATCGCGCCCTGGGCCAAGTCGTCCTCGCCTTATTATGTGCAGACGCTGACCGCGCTCGGCAAATTCTACAAATTCACCCTCGACACCAAATGGAAGGACTTGCCGAAGAAGACGCAAGCCGCCCTCCTGCACGGCTCGGGCGACGACGAGATCAAGTTCTCCTATGAGGACGGCGTCCGCTCCTACGACACGAAGAAGCCGTTCGAGGGCGTGATCACAAATATCGAGCGCCGCTATCGCGAGACCGAGAGCGAATGGGCGCGCGAGGAGCTGGCCAAATATTTCTCCGACGTGCCCTGCGCCGGCTGCAACGGCTATCGGCTCAAGCCCGAGGCGCTCTGCGTCAAGGTCGCGGACAAGCATATCGGCGAGATCAGCGAACTCTCGGTCAAACGCGCCGCCGAATGGTTCGAGGGCGTACCGGCGAAGCTGAATGCGCAGCAGACCGAGATCGCCACCCGCGTGCTCAAGGAAATCCGCGAGCGGCTCACCTTCCTGGTCGATGTCGGCCTCAATTACCTGACGCTGTCGCGTTCGTCAGGCACGCTCTCCGGCGGCGAGAGCCAGCGCATTCGGCTGGCTTCGCAGATCGGCTCGGGGCTGACCGGCGTGCTCTATGTGCTCGACGAGCCCTCGATCGGCCTGCACCAGCGCGACAATGCGCGCCTGCTCGACACGCTGAAAAGGCTGCGCGACCTCGGCAATACCGTGATCGTGGTCGAGCATGACGAGGACGCGATCCGTCTTGCCGATTATGTGCTCGACATCGGTCCCGGCGCCGGCATGCATGGCGGCCACATCGTCGCCGACGGCACGCCGGCAGAGATCATGCGCAACCCCAATTCGCTGACCGGAAAATATCTTACCGGTGAGCTCGCGGTCGAGGTGCCGGAACGACGCCCGCCGAACCATCGCCGCACCATCAAGGTGATCAACGCGCGCGGCAACAACCTGAAGAACATCTCGGCGGAAATTCCGCTTGGGCTGTTCACCTGCGTCACCGGCGTCTCCGGCGGCGGCAAGTCGACGCTCCTGATCGACACGCTCTACAAGTCGATCGCACGCAAGCTCAACGGCGCTAGCGAAGGCGCTGCCCCACATGACCGGATCGAGGGGCTGGAGCATATCGACAAGATCATCGATATCGACCAGTCGCCGATCGGCCGCACGCCGCGGTCCAATCCCGCGACCTATACCGGGGCCTTCACGCCGATCCGCGAATGGTTCGCGGGACTGCCGGAGGCGAAGGCGCGCGGCTACGAGCCCGGGCGCTTCTCCTTCAACGTCAAGGGCGGCCGCTGCGAGGCCTGCCAGGGCGACGGCGTCATCAAGATCGAGATGCACTTCCTGCCTGACGTCTACGTCACCTGCGATGTCTGCAAGGGCAAGCGCTACAACCGCGAGACGCTGGAGGTGCTGTTCAAGGGCAAGTCGATCGCCGACGTGCTCGACATGACCGTGGAGGAAGCCGCCGATTTCTTCAAGGCGGTGCCGCGCGTGCGCGACACCTTCGAGACCCTGCGCCGCGTCGGCCTCGACTACATCCATGTCGGCCAGCAGGCGACCACGCTGTCCGGCGGCGAAGCCCAGCGCGTCAAGCTCGCGAAGGAACTGTCCAAGCGCGCCACCGGCCGCACGCTCTACATCCTGGACGAGCCGACCACCGGCCTGCACTTCCACGACGTTAAGAAGCTGCTCGAAGTGCTGCACGAGCTGGTCGCCCAGGGCAACACGGTGGTGGTGATCGAGCACAATCTCGAAGTCATCAAGACCGCCGACTGGGTCATCGACCTCGGCCCCGAAGGCGGCGACGGCGGCGGCGAAATCGTGGCCTGGGGCCCGCCGGAGGATATCGTCAAGGCGCCGCGCAGCTACACGGGTAAATTCCTGGAGCCGGTGCTGAAGAAGGCTAACGCGCCAAGGAAGAAGAGAAGTGGCGGAGCGAGCGAGGCGGCGGAGTAGCAGCGGACCTGGCTAGGGCGTGACGCATTGGTACAAATTTGGATTGATGCGAATTTTACTTCCGCTTCTCCCGGCGAGATCGCCGGGCTTAGTGCTGGTCCGGTACGTCACGAATGACCCAAAGCGAAAATTAGCGAAACGCGGACGTCGTTTAGGCCCCCCGGCGGGCGATTTCGTCCTCCACAACGCGAAACCGATAGCTCACAGCTTGTGCCCCTTCTGGCGCAATGCGTCGGTGAGGCGGAGCTTGATCGCATCGGCGGCCTTGCGGCCGACGTCCCGGCCGATCTGCGTGGTTTGCTGCACAATCCCTTGCGACCGTTCGAGCAGCTTCTGTCCGACCGGCAGCCGGTAGAAGGCCTCCATCTGGTGCATCTCTTCCGTCGTGAAGTTCGCGGCATAGACGGCCGCTGCGCCCTCAAGCATCTCGTTGTAGAACGGCGTATAGGTATCGGCAATCATTGCCGTCATCGCATCGTAGTCGCGCTCTATTTCCGGTCTGTCCTGCACTAGCGTCGGCTTGAGGTTGAGCAGAATGACGGGCAACAGCGCCTTGTATTGATCCCCAAGCTTCATCGTAGTTACCAGGCTGCGCGCCGCCTTCATCGCGTCCGCCGACGGCGCTTGCGCCGATGCGCCAAGCGTCAAGCAAAGAAGAATGCCGGCAGTCATCAATATGTGTCTGGACATGCATCCCCCTTGAAAACTATTCGGCGACGCCGCGAGCCATTGCTTGCTGTTTGGGCGCGATGGCGGCCGCAGATGCTTGGCCAACCTCAACGATGGACCTTCGTTCTCCGGACTCCATAACATCGACGAACAGATCCGGTACCATCTCCGCACGGTCCAACAACCAAGCCGCACCGGTCATGATCAGCATCCCGGCCGCGCTGACCGCAAGCTGCTCCCAAGCGCCCTTAGTATATTGCGTCAGAATCCAATGGGCGGAAAACGACAGGAAGACGCCTAGACAGAAGAGCGGAAGCGAGTGCCGACCGCACAAGATGAACGGGTGCACCCATTTCGACGTGAGCGCCTTCCAGTCGTGTGAGATAAAGTATGACACAATGGTCGCAAGCGCCAGGAAGTGTGTCAGGCGCAGCAAGTCGAGATCGGTCTTGTCGATGGGATAGATCATCTTGATCATCCACTTCGGCACGAGCGCATCGAGGAAATGAACATGCCAAGTCATCACTATAAAAAGCGCAAACAGGAGCCACAGGACCGCAATCGTCATGACGGCTTTGGACCAGACGATGTCTGCGATTTTCGCGATCTGTCCGGAACCGCACCACGCGGCAAATACGAACAACAGCTGCCAGCAAAACGGATTGAAGTACCAGGTCGTGCCGGCCGGATAGGACGCGATGTTCCAGTCGAGGATACGCGACAAGATGTAAAGCACCGCGGACCCGAGAAGTGTCAGGTTCGGGCGCCGAACCAGACACCAAATCATGAACGGTGCCGCAAGCACGAGGACGATGAAGAGAGGCAGCACGTCGAGATTGACGGGCTTATATCGCAGCGTTAGCGCTTGTCCGATCAGCACGTCGGGATGTTGAAGAAAGTTGAAAACGTTGAATTCGTTTTCATACATCGGATTATCGAATCGTCTCGCAGTCCGCGCAATCTGCGCGGTGAACAGTAGAAACAGCATGATATGGGCGATGTAAAGCTGGCCCGCGCGCTTCCACAAGCGCTTCAGTGCCGCAAGAAACAGGCCGCCACGGACGATCGGCGCATAGATGAAGCCGACCAGATAGCCGGAAATGAAGACGAAGAACTCGGCCGCGTCGCTGAAGCCGTAGTTGCGCAATGTGAGCCAGGAAACGACATCGTGCGGGATATGATCCAGAAAGATCATCCACAATCCGATACCGCGAAAAAAATCGAGTCGCACATCGCGTTCGACCGCTTCCAACAGCGCTGCAGTTTCCGATTTGGTCACGTTCGCTGCCATTTGGATGAGCCTTCCGGCTGACGTCTTGCGATACGTTATTACCTCGATAATGTCGTTGGCGCTACCGTTGATCTGTATCAACGACTGTAGTCGAGAAGCGATCTGTGCAAATCGCTCGGGTGACCCCGTAACGGCCGCGCGCCTGCATGCCGGTCCGCCGCGAGTACCAGAAGAAAACGCCGATCAGCACGTCGCATCCATCAACCGACGGCCTGCCGGTCTGTTAATGGTTGCTGCATTACTGGCGTCTGCTGCGCCGCCGCATCTTCTATTACGATTTGATCCAGCGCAAAGACGCCGACGGCCTGGCCCCTTACGTTTTGCCTGGGGCTCATTTCGAGGATCACGCCATGATCATCGAGCTGCTAGACCGGGAACACCGCAACATTGAACGGCTGTTGGCCGTGCTCGAGCACGAACTCGACATTTTCGACCGTGCCGGCCGGCCGGATTACGAGGTGATCCGGGCCATCATCGCTTATTTCGAGGTCTATACCGAGCTGTATCATCATCCCCAGGAAGATCAGGTTTTTGCCAGGCTGAAACTGCGCGACCCTGCTGCTGCCGCTGGAATTCGCGATCTCGCGCGTGAGCACCAGAAGGGCGCGGAGCGTCTGCGCCGGGTCGCGCAGGCGGTCGATGGCGTGCTCGCGGGCCGCGAGATCCTTCGCAGCGATGTGGACGCCATCATTCGCGATTTCCTGGAGCACGAACGGCATCATATTGCGATGGAGGACCGTGACTTCTTCCCGGCGGCGGCGAAGGCCTTGAAACCTCGTGACTGGGCCGAAGTCGCCTCAGCCCAATCGCGCCACAAGGACCCGCTGTTCAGCGATGCCACGGAGAAGCGGTTCGATGCCCTTCGCTCGCATATCCTGCAGCTGGAGCAGGAGGCCGAAGCCGAGCGAACGTAGGATGGGCTGAGCGTAGCGAAACCCATCACGGGAACGGTGGGTTTCGCTTCGCCTGACGAGATCGATCTCGGCGTATTTGGGAGTCTATCGGAATGCACATGACTACCCAATATTGCTAATGGAACTTGATAGCACCATAAAGGTGGTTCTCTCGAACCTCTATGCAGACATTTTTGGCGAAGACGTCTGCGACAAACTCGACGAACGAGCAAAGCGTTTCCTTGGTATCGACTTAGCTACGCCACAGGCCGCCGACGATATCGATTGGTCATAACTGAACCGGTTCAACGTAAGCGCAGCAAGGCCCATCAGTTGACGGGTAGGATCCGCTTCGGTCTGCCCACCCTACGATGACAACACCCACGACCGCCTCTCCATCGCCGCCGCGATCCGCTCCAGCGTCGCGTTCATCCGACGCGTCTCCTCGACCTGCTGCTCATAGAGCTCGATCAAGGCGATCCGGGAACGGCCGCACGCCTGCATGCCGGCGCGGCGGTGCAGAATGCCCATCTTCGCGCGCCAAAGGCTCCAGCGACGCTCGATGCAATTGGGTAAAGAATTACACTTGGAGGCACGCCGAAGGCGAACAATCAAACGCTTTTCATTCGGTAGTACTTCGGCAACATGAGCCCCGAAGCAGCAAGTTCCGTCTCAAGCATGTCTGAAAAGCAAAGAAGCCATTCGTTGAGACCGCGTTCGCGCCAGAGGTTTGCACCCTTGAAGACAGACGAACGAAGTGCCAATCCGACGATATTATTCTTGTAACCGAGAATGCTAAACCATTTCGCTCCATTCGCTTCCTGTAGCGTGAAAGACTCTTGATTGCTTTCTTCCGGAGAAAAGCTTTGAAGCCATCTCCCGACAACCAGGAGATAGTACTGAACCGGATAGACCGTCCCTTGCGGCGATCGTATTGCGACGGGGTAGAACCGGTGCACATCGGGCTCAAGCTGCTCGACGATCCGCTTCACAGCCGCATCAACGGCCCACATACGGTTACTGAGACTGATAATGGAGGCCAGTTTCTTGTAACCGCTAACGGTCTGAAAGAAGCTAGGCGGCTCATGAATTTCAATCGGTGTAACTATCAGGTCATCAGGACCCGGCTGTTTGTGTCCACATTCATAAAGGAACTTTTCGACGACGCAGAACGCGTATGTTGATGCGTCGCGATAGAAGCCTTTTTGCGCTTCCGGCATTTGATCTTGGTAATACTTGATAAGTCGACGCCTCCAGCCGTCGCCGTATTGATCGAGAGGCCCCTCCTCATTGCCGTATGGCCCGTAAGGACCACCGCCGCGCGGAAGATACATTCCCCAGACCATCGCGCTTCGTCCTCTGATGTCGGAGTTGATGACGCTTGCGATTTAACGACGAGAAAGTGAATCGATTCTTCCAAACAACACGCAATCAGAGGATAACGGAAATACTCACCTTCTGCACAAAAAAGCACGTCGGGCGGATTAGCGAAACGCAATCCGCCGTCATGCGATATCGGCGGGTTACGCCTCCGGCTAACCCGCCCTACAATGGCTCGCTTCTACCTCTTCTCCATCACAGCCGCGATCCGCTCCAGCGTCGCATTCATACGCCGCGTCTCCTCGACCTGCTGCTCATAGAGCTCGATCATGGTGATGCCGGAACGGCCGCGCGCTTGCATGCCCATTCGGCGCGAGAAGTAGAGCCAGACGCCGATCAGAAGCAGAAAAGGCAACCACGATATCAGCAGCGACACCATTTCATTCATCAGGCAGACCTCCCAGGTGCCGCTGCGGCCTATCGAGCCATCACCGGCCTTCATCCATCACTTACGGCGTACACTGGGTCGGGTTGAGCGCTGAAAGGGTTCAAGCGCGACACCGGCTCCCCTCACGCTTCCATGGCCGCTTCAACGAAACCGCGAGGGTCATCGAAGAATTCGCGCATGGTCTTGTAGTGATCGGTTTGTTCAACGGTCACCGGCTCCAGCCCATATTTCGTCAGCCGCAGCAGTGTCGCGTTGGGATAGACCATCAGCATCGGCGAATGCGTCGCCATGATGACCTGCGATCGGCCGGACGTCTCCATCATCTGCAGCAGCTTCAGAAACTCGACCTGGCGCGAGGGCGACAGCGCGGATTCCGGCTCGTCGAAAATAAAGATGCCCTGGCGCTGGCACCGTTCCTCGAAGAAACGCAGGAAACCTTCGCCATGCGAATGCGAGAGGAAATCGGGCGGCCTGCCCCTCCCTTCCCGCGCGGCCAAATCCAGATATCGCGCCACGGAGAAGAAGCTTTCGGCGCGGAAGAACCAGCCGTTCGTAATCTTGGGGAGCCAGCTTGCGCGGAGCGCCTTGGAGAGTTCGCCGCCCATTTTTTCCAGCGCCTGCGAATGATCGACTGGCATGTAGCCTTTGCCGCCACCCGCCTCGTCATACCCGGCAAGCACGCCGATGCCCTCGAGCAATGTCGATTTGCCGGTCCCGTTCTCGCCGACGATGATGGTGATGGCGCGCTCGAAACGAAGCTCGAAATCGTCGCTTAGGAACGGCAGGCAGAATGGATAGGCCTCGCGATCGGGCACGCGCGCCGGATCGATCCAGAGCCGCCTCAAATACGGCGCAGGTAGGTTGATGTCGCGCTTCTGTCTGGCCATGCCTGCCTACCATCCACGATAGTGACCCTGTTCATCGCACAACCGTCGGAACGTAACAAGAACATTCCGAACGCCAAATCCTTCGTTGTCACAGCCACTTGCGCCGGTGATTTGCCCGACGACTGATTTTCCGAAATCGTGTCAAGCCCAGCTTGCAAAAATAATTCGCTTTTCCCGAAACTCTGATAGCGCTATGGTTGCCTCGTCCCGCTCCGACAGAGGGGCGTATCGCGATCGTCACGAGCGTGGTGCGGGATGCGATGGACGTGTTGGCGCCGCCGGACGAGCGGTGCAGATGCGGACGGCGAAGACGCGTGGTCCTGATTCCCCGACGCTGGGATCAAGCTCGTGGACGTTTCACGGGTGATGGCGGCTAACAAGCCCGGCACGCCAGGGAGAGCGCGAAATAAGCCGTAACACCATTGCGCAGGGAATGCCGGATGTTTCGGCATGCCTGTGGTGACGACCTCGTGTGCTTTCTACCAATGCACACGAGACTGCGGGTGTGCAGAACGCCCGGCATTCCCTGCGCCCTCTGTTTTCTCGAGGGACACGAAGAGGCATCAACTCGGGTGCAATCGCGCCGCGGGAATGCTTGTGTACGCCTCCCCGTATCCGTCATTGCGAGCGCAGCGAAGCAATCCATGTCACTGCAAGCGGAGGAATGGATTGCTTCGTCGCTCCGCTCCTCGCCGCCCCAGATTGGCTGTTCGCCCGGTCGAGCCGGGCGATGACACCGAATGCTGTTTGACATCTTTGAAGCGAAAGGAGACGCCGCCGCAAAGGGCCGGCCTTCTACATGGCTTCCAGCACCAGCTCCATCGTCATCAGCACGGGGTTGTCGCCGCGGATCAGCCTGCCCTCCCCGATGCCGCCGGTGTAATCGATCAAGGCGATGTCGAGAGCGGCTTCCAGTGCGCCGCCGGTACCGGATGCGACAACACCAGACGTGATCGCAAGCTCCGTCGCGAACGGCTCGATCACGCCGCCATCGGCGAAGCGTGCACCGATGGTCGATCCGACACCGCCGCGAATCCTGGCGCGTGCAATGCCGTGCTCGCGGCAGAACGCTTCGAGTGCTCCCGCAAAATCCTGGTTCGGCCGCAGCCGCATGGCAAACGCCCGGCTCGACGTCTTTGCGCCGGCAGCCCGGGCCGGCACGGGGCCGAACAGCTTGAAACGCGTCTCGGGATCCGGCTCGGCGGCAAACATCGCGCCGTCGATGCCGAACGCCTCGACCTCAAAGGGTTCGGCGACGACGGTCTCTTCGGGAAGCATATGGCCGCCGCTGATGCGTCCGTCGGCTTCGCGCCACAGCCCATGGCAGTGGAAGAACGCTGCGCCGTCGCGCTCACCCAGCGTCATTGCCGCAAGCCGAAGCTGGGTGATGCCGGAAGGCCGGAACGTATCGCTGTAGAACGCCGCATTCTCGCCGGTCTTCGACAGCGCCGGCATGACATAGCCGAACGGACCGAGCGTTCCGCCTTTCATGTTCAGTGTGCCGCTCGCAAATCCCCCGGCGGCAAAGCCGCGGCGTGCGGCTTCCAGCAGCGGCAGGCCCCCTTCCAGCGTGAAGGTGAAGGCGCGGCCGCGGACTTCGACCCACTGGATGCGTTCGGCGACAGGCGGGCCCGGCTGCTTGATGCTGCGCATTACGTGCCGGTCGGTTTCGAAACATCCAGCAACCCCCGCGCTTCCAGCTCATCGCGCACCAGACGCTTGGGGATCTTGCCATAACCCGATTTCGGCAGAGCATCCCAGAAGAAGAAGCGCTTGGGCATCTTGTAGCGCGGCACTTTCGGCGCAAGGAACGCCGCCATGTCGGCCTCGGTGACCCGGCCGCCGCCTTCGCGCGGCACGCAAACGGCAACCCCAACCTCGCCCCAAACCGGATCGGGCACGCCGAGCACGGCGACCTCGCCGATATCAGGGTGAGTGAGAATCTTCTCCTCGACCTCGCGCGGATAGATGTTGGAGCCGCCGGAGATGTACATGTCGGAGGCGCGGCCGGTGATATAGACAAAACCCTCCGCGTCCATATGGCCGAGATCGCCGGTGCGGAACCAGCCGTCGCGGAAAGCCTTCGCATTGGCGTCGGGGTTGTCGTAATAACCCGCGAACACCGCAGGGCCGATCACGCAGATTTCGCCGGTCTCGAACGGCTTCAGCTCACGGCCATTGTCGTCCTGGATCGAGACCTGCATGCCCGTGCGCTCGAAGCCGCAGGTGCCGATCCGCGCCGAGGGACCGTCCTCCTCCTCATGAAGAGAGGCGGGAAATACCGTGATGTTGCCGGTGACCTCGCCCAGTCCGAAATACTGCACGATCACCTTGCCGAGTTTTTTCAAGGCAAACTTCTGGTCCTCGCGATACATCGGCGCGCCCGCATAGATCACGAAGCGCAGCGAGGAATGGTCGAACTGATCGACGGCTTGATGCTCGACCATCATTTTCAGGATGGTCGGCACGGTGAAGAGATTGCTGACGCGATGTTGCTGGATCAGCCGGAACGCCTCGGCAATGTCGAAACGCTCCGTCGGCAGCAGGATGGTCGCTACCCCACGCGCGGCCTGCATCAATTGATGCACGCCCGCGCCATGCGAGAGCGGCGCGACCACGAGCGAGGTATCCTGCTCTGTGGTGCCGGGCGTGAGATCGGCCAGATGATTGGTGACGACGAACGCCATCTGGCCGTGGGTCAGCACCGCCGCCTTGGAGCGGCCGGTGGTGCCGGAGGTGAAGAAGAACCAGCAGGGATCGTCGTAGTCGACCGCGACATTGGCGACGTTTGCATTGGTATGAGCCGCCATCGCCTCGCGGACGGATTTTTCGCCGAACGCGCCGTCGGCGCCGATGCGCCAGATGAAACCCGATGTGAAGGCCGGGCCGGCAACCGCCTTGGCGTGATCGGGGAAATCGCCGTGACACAGGAACGCCTTCGCGCCGGAGGCGGTCGCGAGGTAAGCGACTTCGTCGGGCATCAGGCGGAAATTGGTGGGGACCCAGATCGCGCCGAGGCGGAAGGCCGCGAACATCGAGAAGAACATCTCCTCGCAATTCTTGGAATGCACGAGGATGCGGTCGCCCTTGACGATGCCGCGCGCCGCGAGTGCGGCTGCCAGCGCCGAGACGCGGCTGTCGATCTCGCGCCAGGTCCAGCTCTTCTCGGCCCAGATGAATCCGGGCCGGTCGCCATGACGCCGCGCGTTCTGTGTCAGCATGTGCGCGAGATTCATCACCCTGCGCGACATCCGCAGTTGCCCGCCGGGCGGTATCGTGGCGCCGTCGCTCATCCTAGCGGCGCCCCAGGAAGGTGCCGGCGCCGATCAGGACGAGGCCGAGGACGCCAGCAACGATGCCGTGCTTCATATGCGTGCGGGCAACGCCGGCCTCATGTCCCGGGAAAAAGCCCGGCAGCTGATCGGCGGGAACCAGAAAGTAGACGGCCGCAACGACAAGCAGGACGACGCCGAGCAGGGTCAGCACGAGCTTCATGAAGTCTCCTCGTAGTTTCCTCATGGAACGGACGCGGCTGGCGAGGCCGCCCTTGATCCTCAGGTTTATTGGTCCCTGTTTATCGCCATCGGCCAAGCCCCCGCAAGGGCGCGCGTCTGCTCAGGGCATCTTGAACGCGAAGGGTTTTGTCGTGATCGCCTTCTCCTTGAAGCAGGAGGGCGTGCCGTGGCCGCCGCAATAGCCGCCATGCAGTTCGAAACTGATCCGGCGCGCGGCCTTCGGCTTCTCCGCCGGGTCGGGATGGATCTGATAGCTGCGGACATAGCCGTCGAAGATGGGCCGCACCTAGCCATTCGGCAGCGTGACCAGAATGTCCATCAGACAGCCGCCGGTCCCGCAGAAGACGGCGAATGTGCGCAGGCCGGTGCACCTGGTGTCGCCGAAATTGACGATGTAATCGTCGCGGCCGTCGGCGTTGAGATCGATTGTCTGGACGGTATTGGGTGCAAAGGTCACCTCGCCCCCACCCTGGGCGGCGCATTCGTCATTGGCATATTGCAGCGCCTTCTGCACTTCAGGCGGATAGTCGGCAGGATTGAACGGCCTCGCCTCCTCCGCCGCGAGGGCACGGAGCATCAGGAGCGCGGCCAGCGCGATCGTCAGCGTTCGGAATGTCATCGCGACGCTCAAGAGCCAGGGGAGTCCAGACTTGGTCGCGCATTTGCATCGAAGGGTTCACGGACCTACATATGCCGAGCACGGTTGAATACGGGACATTCCAAGCATGCCTGCCGTCCGCGACAACAAGGCTCTGCACCGCTTCGAGCTCGATGTGGAGGACCAGGTTGCTTTTGCCGTTTACCGGGACACGCCGCAGGCCGTCATCATCACCCATACCGAGACACCGCGCGCCCTGCGCGGGCGTGGCGTTGCGTCAGAGCTGGTGAAGGGCGCGCTGGATATGATCCGCGCCGACGGCCGCAAGGTGATCGCCGGCTGCGGATTCGTGGTCGACTATCTGAACAAGCACCGGGAATACCACGACCTGATCGCCTGACGCCTCAGACGATCCGGATCGACATATCGGGCAAGCCTTCGAGCTTGCAGAGCAGAACGTCGCCCTTCACGACCGGGCCGACATTCTCTGGCGTACCGGAATAGATGATGTCGCCGGCCTTGAGCTCGAACGCTTCCGACAATTTCGCGATCTGCTCGGCCACGCTCCAGATCATCTTGTCGAGGTCTGAGTTCTGGCGAACCGTGCCGTTGACGGAAAGCGAGATCGCGCCCTTGCTGAGATGGCCGATTTTGCTGACGGGATGGATCGGGCCGATGACGGCGGCATGATCAAAGCTCTTGCCGATCTCCCACGGTTTTTTCTCCGACGCCATGCCGTTCTGCAGGTCGCGCCGGGTCATGTCGAGGCCGAGCGCATAGCCATAGACGTGATCCAGCGCCTTGTCCGGCGCGATGTTGGTGCCGCCGGATTTCAGCGCCGCGACCAGTTCAACCTCATGATGGTAGTTCCTGGTCAGCGAGGGATAGGCATGATCGGCCACCTCGCCGACAGCCACGTTCTGGATCGCATCTGTCGGCTTCTGGAAGAAGAACGGCGGCTCCCGGTTCGGATCCGAGCCGCGCTCGATCGCATGCGCCGCATAGTTGCGTCCGATACAGTAGATGCGGCGGACCTGGTAGACGTCGGCTTCGCCGACGATCGGGATGGTCGTCATGGCGACCGGGAAGATCGGCTTGGGACCGGCCTGCGCCGCGACAGGCGTCGTTTCACCCGCGACCGAGGTCAGCGCCAGCGCACCGGTCGCCAGCAGCGTTCTGCGATCAAGTGACGTCATGTATTCTTCCCTTCATTATTTTTATCTGGTCTCGCAAAGCAAAGGGCCCGTGCGGACACGGGCCCTTAGCCTCTCGCGACGAAAAAATCCACTAATGCTTGATTTCCGGCGGCAGCTTGCCGCCATTGGCGGCGAGCTTGGCCATGACCTGCTTGTGCAGCCAGACGTTCATGCTGGCGGAGTCGTTGGTGTCGCCGGTATAGCCAAGCTCCTTGGCGAGTTCCTTGCGGGCGGCGAGGCTGGAGTCGATGTCGAGCGCCTTCATCAGGTCGACGATCGAGGTCCGCCATTCCAGCTTCTCATGTTTGGCGGCCACCGCCTTGTCCACGATCGACGCGACATCGACGCTCTGCGCAGGTGCAGCCGCCGGCGCGCTTGAACCACCAGCGGTGCTCGATCCACCGGCAGGAGCGGCGCCGCCGGCCGGCGCGGCTGCGGCCGAGTGGCCGAAGATCCCGCTCATGATTTTTCCGAAAATGCTCATGGCTTGCTCCCCAATGGATTTTGAGATGATTGCGCGGCATCGACAGCCGCTATTTTCCGGCAGGCACCGGTCGGATCGCTTCTTCAACCTTAGCCATCGCGGCCAAACTTGCCAATGCGGCCCGATGTTCCAGTCTTGGAGCTTAGCCACGGCGAAATAACGACGGAATGACGCCGCATGGGGTTGCACTGCGGAAAATTTTTTCACCGAGGCGTGAGCGACGATGGAACGATTCAGGAGTATGATGGTGCGACAGCCCGCGACATGGCCAACAAAAAGGGGTACTCGCGTCTGGCCAAGATCGTGCGTTCCATCGGCGGCCCCTCGCGCCCCGAACTGGCGCGAATTCCGGCCGTCACGGCAAGGGAGTTAGCGACCATGGCCACAACCTACCATGACAATGTCCCCTCGCAGGCGCTGCCAGCAGAAGCCGCGCCTGAGATCCGCACCATCGGACTTTCCGACCTGCACCGGGCGCTGAAACTCGGCTGGGAAGACTTCAAGGCCGTGCCAAGTCACGCCATCATCCTCTGCGTGATCTATCCAATCCTCGGCCTTGTGCTCGCGCGCGCCGCGTTCGGCTATGCCGTGATTCCGCTGCTGTTCCCGCTTGCCGCGGGCTTCGCCCTGATCGGGCCCTTTGCCGCGCTCGGTCTCTATGAGCTGAGCAGCCGTCGAGAACGCGGCCTTGAGGCTTCCGCCTGGGACGCCATGGACGTGCTGCGATCGCCCTCCTTCGGCGCGATGCTCGGTCTCGGCACACTTCTGGTCGCGCTGTTCGTGACCTGGGTTGCGGCCGCACAGACGATCTATATCGCAGTGTTCGGCTATGGCGGCGCGAGCAGCGCCTCCGATTTCCTGACGCGCGTGCTGACGACATCACAGGGCTGGTGGCTGATCATCGTCGGTTGCGGCGTCGGATTCCTGTTCGCGCTGTTCGCACTTTGCATCAGCGTGGTGTCCTTCCCGTTGATGCTCGATCGCCACGCGACCGCGGGCGAAGCCATGGTCACCTCGCTCCGCGTTGCCGCCAGGAATCCGGTGACGATCGCGGCCTGGGGCCTGATCGTCGCGGCACTGCTGGTCGCGGGGTCGCTGCCGTTCTTCCTCGGGCTCGCGGTGGTGATCCCGCTGCTCGGGCATGCGACTTGGCACCTCTATCGCGAAGTCGTGGCGATCGATCCGAACGCACGCCCGATTCCGCCGCGCCCGCCGCATCAACGCAAATCCGCCGCGGATTTCCCGGCCAACCTGTTTCCATGGCGGCGCCAGGACGACTAAACTCCATCAAGCGAGAAAAACCACCCAAACCGCCGGTTCGCCGGCGGTTTGGCGTTAACAATCAGCCTTGTTTTGGCCGCGGTTGCCATCGAAAGACTGCCCTCCCATGATCAGCGCATTTTTGAACCGGAAGAACTTGGTGAGCTCCTTTTCCCGCCTCCTCGCCGTGTTGGCGCTCGGTCTGGCTGCGGCACCGGCTGCGTTCGCGGCCACGCCCTGCGGTACCGGAAACTTCGATGCATGGCTCGCGACATTCAAGACTGACGCAGCCGCCAAGGGAATCTCGCAGCAGGCCATCAATGCCGGGCTTGCCGGCATTACGCTCGACCAAAGCGTGCTCAACCGCGATCATTCGCAAAAAGTGTTCGGCCAGACATTCGAGCAGTTCTCGGGCCGGATGGTGCCGCCCCGCATGACGCGCGGCTCCAATATGCTGAAGCAATACGGCTCGGTGCTCTCGCGCATCGAGCAGGCCTATGGCGTGCCGGGCGAGGTCCTCGTCGCGATCTGGGGCCTGGAGACGGATTTCGGCGTCAATACCGGCAAATTCCAGACCATCCGTTCGCTCGCGACCCTTGCCTATGACTGCCGGCGCGCAGAGGAGTTTCGCAACGAACTGATGGACGCGCTCCGCATCGTCGAGCGCGGCGACCTCTCTCCGCAGGACATGCGGGGTGCCTGGGCGGGTGAACTCGGCCAGACCCAGTTCATGCCGTCATCCTGGATCAAATATGCCGTCGATTTCGACGGCAATGGCCGCCGCGACCTCCTGCATAACGTGCCCGACGTACTGGCTTCCACGGCGAACTATCTTGCGGGCTATGGCTGGCAGCGCGGCAAGGATTTCCAGCCGGGCGCTCCCAATTTCGCGGTCTTGCAGCAGTGGAACAAGAGCGAGGTCTACGCCCGGACCATCGCCTATTTCGCAAGCCAGCTGGCGCACGCCCCGTAGAGCACAAATAAAAGGGCCGATCGCGGTGCGACCGGCCCCAGCCCGTAAAATTTCAATCGACGACCTCGTCGACTACTTGGCCATCGTGCTGTGCATGGCCTTGTTGAGATGGGCCCCGCAGGCGCCCGCCTTGCCGTTGAGCAGGGAATCGTTCGCTGCCGCGATTTCCTTTTGTGCCGCCCACTTGGCGTCGCCGTCGGCCATGGCCTCGATTGCGGATTCCGTCTTTGCCAGATTGGCACCGCTGCAGCCACCCATCTTGGCGGCACGAGCAGGAACAACTGCACAGGTAATGGCAGCCATCGCGGCTACCCCGAGTAACTTCTTGAGCATTGTTACTTTCCTTTGTTTTTTTGACAGATCCGACGCCATTGCCGAACTCTGCGAACGTGATTGTGCGCTGATCAGTCGCGGCTCGATGAATGAAATCCGCGCGAGAAAAACGTGATCGACAAATGCTGCAGGGGACGCATGCGCAACAGCGCGATTCGATTACGGCGCGGTAATAATCCAGCTCGATCTCAATGCACGCCGGTAGCGCGATGCCGACGAGAGAGGAATGCGGCGTCGAGTCGGTCGGCGTGCCGGGAGGAGCGGTGCGCTTTGGACCGGCCTCCAAGCGAATCGTCCTGGAGAATTACGCCGGACGGGACCGGACCCTGAGTTGCCGAGTGGATCCCCATCCCCGCGGTGGATGGCCATCCGCCGAGTGGCCTCCTCCATATAGTGCGACGCAAAAATAAAACTGACCCTATAATCACTTCTATGGTTATTTCGTATGCAAATACCGCATGCGGCACTCTTCCCAAACTTGCGTCTAGTCGTCGACGCGGCCTCGCTGTTCCTCGGCATCATTCCGATTTTTGACGCTGAGGCCCCCGTTGTCCTCACAATTCGGTGATTCCTCTTAAATTTAGTCGATTTCGAAAAGTTAAGCGCTCGTTACCGAGCCATGCGATTTAGACTTAGCTGCACCGCAACATTGGAACTAGTGATCCAGGCAATCTCATCTATATTCATTTCAACACGATGAGGCTCGGTAAGAGCTGAATCGGTTAGACTTAAGGAGACTACCATGTTGCTCTCGCTCATCCGCATGTTCCACGCGTTCCGGGATTACCAGCGCAATGTCAACGAGCTCTCGCAGCTCAGCGATCGTGAACTGGCTGATATCGGTCTCGATCGCACGGACATTCCGCGCGTGGCGGCCGGCACCTTCAACGGCTGATCATTCAGCCTACTGATCGAACGGATAGCGCCCGCCTCGTCGCGGGCGTTGTCGTATCTGGGGGTTGCATGCGCTTCCGCAGGTGCGCGTGACGCTGAAAAGCGCTAACCCTTCGCCCATGATTGCGACCTCTTCTCCTGGAACCGTTCACGTGATCGGCGCGGGCCTCGCCGGCTCCGAGGCGGCCTGGCAGGCCGCTGCAAGCGGCTGCAAGGTCGTGCTGCATGAGATGCGCCCGACCCGCATGACCGAGGCGCACCGCACCGACCAACTGGCCGAACTCGTCTGTTCGAATTCCTTCCGGTCGGATGATGCCGCCAACAACGCGGTCGGCCTCCTGCATGCCGAGATGCGCAAGCTCGGCTCGTTGATCATGCGTTCGGCCGATGCCAATCAGGTCCCCGCCGGCGGCGCGCTCGCGGTCGACCGCGACGGCTTTTCGGCTGCCGTCGCCAGCGCGCTCAACGCGCATCCAAACATCGAAATCCACCGGGGCGAGATCGCCGGCCTGCCGCCCGGGGACTGGACCAATGTGATCATCGCGACGGGTCCCCTCACCTCGGCGCCGCTTGCCGATGCCATCCGCGAGATGACTGACGAGAATGCGCTGGCTTTCTTCGATGCCATCGCCCCGATCGTGCACAAGGACACGATCGACATGTCGGTCGCATGGTTCCAGTCCCGATATGACAAGGTCGGTCCCGGCGGCACCGGCGCTGATTACATCAACTGCCCGATGACGAAGCAGCAGTACGATGCCTTCGTTGACGCGTTGCTCGCGGGCGAGAAGACCGAGTTCAAGGAATGGGAAACCAGCACGCCCTATTTCGATGGGTGCCTGCCGATCGAGGTGATGGCCGAGCGCGGTCGCGAGACGCTGCGGCACGGGCCGATGAAGCCGGTCGGCCTCACCAATCCGCATGATCCCACCGTCAAGCCCTACGCGGTCGTTCAGCTGCGCCAGGACAACAAGCTCGGCACGCTCTACAACATGGTCGGATTCCAGACCAAGTTGAAATACGGACCCCAGCAGCAGATCTTCCGCACCATTCCCGGGCTCGATAAAGCCGAATTCGCGAGACTGGGCGGACTGCATCGCAACACCTTCCTGAACTCGCCCAAGCTTCTCGACACGCAACTGCGCCTGCGCGTCCAACCGCGGCTGCGCTTCGCCGGACAGATGACGGGCTGCGAGGGGTATGTCGAGTCCGCCAGCATCGGACTGATCGCGGGCCTCTATGCCGCCGCCGATACCCGTGGCGCCTCGATTGCGCCGCCGCCCGCGACCACGGCCGTGGGCGCGCTGCTCGGCCACATCACGGGCGGCCATATCGAGACCCTGGCCGATCAGGATACGCGCTCGTTTCAGCCGATGAATGTCAATTTCGGCCTGTTCCCGCCGCTCGCATCTGCTCCGACCAGGAAACCCGACGGCAACCGGCTGCGCGGCAGTGAAAAGACGGTGGCGAAGAAGCAGGCAATGTCGGCGCGGGCGCTGTCCGATCTTGATCGCTGGATCTCGGACCATCTGCGCGTTCCAGCCGCGGCGTGAGCATCTCATGAGGTTGTCCAAGGACGACGCCGCTCTGATGTCGGCGTGCTGGCGTGAAGGCGCGCTGTTGAAGCGCGACGTATTTTCGACGGTCGAACGCGGCCGCTTTCGTGGGCCGAGCGGCGAAGTCGACGCGGTGCTGCGGCGGCTCGACGAAGTGCCATGGTGGTCGTTCGGATTGGCGCAGCACCTGTTCGCGCGCGAACGCAAGGCGCTGAGGCTGGCCAAGGGACTGAACGTCGGTCCTGAACTGCTGTGGGCGGGCAAGCGCGCACTGGTGCGCGGCTTCATCGACGGCGTCGCCTTGCATCTGGCTAAGCCGCACGGCGATGCCGCCTATTTTCGTTCCGCCAAGGCCGTACTGCGGCGACTGCATCGCGCCGGCATCTGTCACAACGATCTCGCCAAGGAGCAGAACTGGCTCCGCGGCGCCGACGGCCGCTGCTATGTCACCGATTTCCAGCTCGCCGCCTGCTTCACGCGGCGCAGCCGGCTGTTCCGGATCGCTGCCTATGAGGATCTCCGCCACCTTCTCAAGCACAAGCGGACCTATGTTCCGGAAGCGCTGACACCCAGGGAGCACAAGGTCCTGGCGCACAAGTCAGCGGTCGCGCGCATCTGGTTGATGACCGGCAAGAAAGTCTATCGCGCCATCACCCGCGGCATCTTCAATTTCACTGACCGCGAAGGCGGCGGGCGCAGGCTCGTCAACGACGCGCCCGTTCTTGTCGAACTGATCCGACGTAATCCCGATGTGCGCGACACCGCCATCGTCGCCTTTGCAGACCGACGCACCGGCGTCGGGCTCTATGCCTTTGTCGAGGCTGACAAGACCGCGCTGGAGGCCCAGCTGCGCAACGAGCTCGCCGCCGCCAGAGGGCCCAAGCCGCCCGAGCACATCCAGGTCGTCCATGCCTTGCCGCGCGACAGCAGCGGCAAACCTCGCACCGAAATCCTGCAACTCGTCGCCATGAACCAGGTCGATCTGATCGAGCCGATGATGAAGAGCGATGACGATCGCGCTTTCCTCAGGGCGATCCTGGAGCAGCGCAAAAACCTGCGCGATCGCTTCAATTTCGAGACCGGCGATCTGAAGCTGCCGTCAAGCTGACGACGGGGTCAGGGCCGGATTTTCTTGATGCAGGTCGGGCCGCCCTGTGCCTGGGGGGTGCATTCCCAGTCCGGCCCAAAACCGGCCCCTGTATTTTTGATGCTGGCTGGATACCAGACGGAGGCCGCCAATGCCGCTGCGACAAGCAGCGCGACAAAGATCGCTGCCTTGTGCCGCCCCCACTGCGACCGAAGCCAGTCCATGAAGGCAGCATAGCACATTCGGCGCCTCCGCTAAGCGCCATGAGCGAAAGTGCTCAACCTATTCGATCATTTGTCGGCGCGGGAGCCACCGCATCGATCACATATCCAACGCCACCGATCTCGAGCTGGCGCCGATATCGAGCAGCCATAACGAAGTTGCCTCGCCACCGGTTTGATACCGTGCGTCGGCTAAGCTCCACTGATGGACTCGGACTACTCCTTTTGGGATTCGACAAGAGGTCATCCTCACGACGCTGTAACTTGCCGAGAAAATAGTGTGGTTGCCACTATGCGCTGCCTCAACCCGGCATTCCAAAAGGGAGAAACTGACCATGAAGAAAGGAAGAGCACCACTTCGCGCCCTGCTGGCAGGCGTCGCCGCCATCGCGATGATGAACGGTCCAGCATTCGCCCAACAACAAAAGCGTCCGAACGTCGTCATGCTGATGACGGACGACACTGGCTGGAACGATTTCGGCGCCTACAGCGGGGGTGGCAAAGCGCTCGGCCATCCAACACCAAACATCGACCGCATCGCCAAGGAAGGCGCAACCTTTACGAACTGGTACGGTCAAGCAAGCTGCACAGCAGGCCGCGCCTCGTTCATCACCGGGCGTATTCCGATCCGTTCGGCGCTCTCCATCGTGGTCGCTCCTGGCGATGAGAATGCTCTAAAAAAAGAGACGCCGACCATCGCGGAGTACTTTCAAAAGAGTGGCTACTCGACTTACTTTTCTGGCAAGTGGCATCTCGGCGACAAGCCCGAATCCTATCCAATCGAGCACGGTTTCGATGAGATGAAGGCGTTCGCGGCATATTATCCGGGCGTCTACACCTATGCCGACACCTCGAAATGGTTCCATCCGTGGTTCCCTTCCTACAATCCAGAGATCGCGAAGGGGTATTTTGAAGTCGTGAACATGTACGAGTGGGAGGGAGTTGCCGGGCAACCAGCGAAGAGAGACGAATACATCACTTACGAGCGCCTTGCCGACTTCGACGTGCGGCAGGCCGACTACGCAATCGACTACATTAAGAAACACGCCAAGGACACCAAGCCATTCTTCATGGACGTCAACTTCATGAAGATGCACAACCCGACCAATGCCGCAGCAAAGTTCGCTGGAAAGTCTCGGCTCGGCGATTACTCGGACTCTTTGCTCGAACTCGACGACGACATCGGGCGCGTCATGGACGCAATTCGAGCGGAAGCACCGAATACAATCGTTATTGTGACAGCGGACAACGGCGCCTGGCAGGATGCGTACCCCGACGCTGGTACAACGCCGTTCCGGGGCGAAAAGGGTACAGCATTTGAAGCCGGTTGGCGCGTCCCCGGACTGATGTGGTGGCCGGACCACATCCCGGCTGGTGCGAAGTACGATGAAATAATGTCGCACATCGACTGCTGGGCGACGCTTTCCAAGATGGTCGGCCTGACCCCGCCGCCGCACGGCGCCTGGACCGACAACAATGGCAAGCCCATCTACTTTGATAGCATCGACAACAGCGAGTACATTCTCGGTCACGCGCAGCACTCAGCACGAAGGTCGTGGGTTTACATCGACGGCGAAAACTTCATGGGAGCACGCGCCGATGTCGCCGGTGATCCAACCAATCCCGACCTTAGCATCGCATGGAAATACCTTTGGACGGCCAAGGACACTTGGCTCGGCCCAGAGCAGAACCTTGGATCGATCGGTTCGGTTTACAATCTGACAATGGACCCGTTTGAGAAGTACGACATGGTGTTCAATGGCGCGATGTCGGCACGCATGCCGACGCAGTCGCCGGGCAAGTATGCCGGACAGGACAACGGCTGGGTCTTGGCATTGATCAGTCCGGTTGTGCTGGAGTTCAACAAGTCGATCGTGGACTTTCCAAGCATCAAGCGGCTTCCCGGTGGAGCCTCGAACGACTGGAGGCCCGATCTGCAACACCCGGAAAATCCGGTTCCCTTGCTGGACATGAAACGCTTGCCGAATATCAAGGGCGGCGGCGGGTAGTCGCCGAGGTGAACGCGTAACGTATGGAGAAGGGCGCTGGTTGCGGCCGGCGCCCCTGCATCGCCGCTGATCTCGCTGCGTTGTGGGGACTGCCATGAAGCCATTTCACCCCACAATCCGGTGCTTTTGGCTTCGCTAAGCCGTCTGATACCGCTTCAGGAAGGTGCGCGCGCGGTTGACGGTGCGCGCTTTCAACTCCGGCGGGTCCTTCCAGGGGAACACCGTGATCTCGGCATTCGGACAGAGCGAGGCGACATCGATCGACGCCACGAGCGGATGCGCATCGACATTATCAGGCAGGACCAGCATCGAGTTCTGGCATGATTTTGCGAAATCGCGCGATACGCTGTACACGAAATCGGGCCGCTGACGGTACAGGTCGTGCAGATACTTCTCGATCGTCTCCATGGAGACGTCGGGCCGGCGCTCGCGCAGTTCCTTGGCCCAGACGGTCTTGCCAGCGTCATACATGTAGTCCGGGACCGCCGGGTTGTGCCCGACCGGCTGGCTCAATATCGCCGCGGCGATGCGCTGCGGCGCCTTCTCCATCAACTTCATCGCAAACGGGCCGCCGATGCAGTTGCCGAAGAAGAAAAACTTGTTGATGCCGAGATGGTCCATCACGCCGAGCTGGTCATCGGCGAACGCACCCCAGGGATCCTCTGATGGTACCGGACCGGTGGACTCGCCGCCCGTGGCATTGCGCTGGTCCATGGTGATCACACGGAAGTCGTTCTTGAACTCCGCCGGAATGTTGATCACCGCCCGAGCCCACACAGCCATGCAGGAGTTCAAGCCGCCGCCGGGCGTCGCCAGCAGCGGGAAGCCCGAGCCGATCTCGGCGTAGCGGATGCGGACATTCCCCTTTTCGTAGAAGCCGACCTTGGCGCCATCAGGCAACCCCGGAACGGCCGCCGACTGTGCCTGGGCGAACACTTGCGGCACTGCGCTTGCCGCCGCGGCGGCAGCACCTGATGCAAGAACGGTGCGTCGGCTTGAATCGATCATCGGCTACTCCCTGTCGTGCACGCGGTCCATAGCACAACCTGTGCTGAATGTCCGCTTTTCCCTACCGCTTCGTGGCCACGTCGCTGATCCTCTGGCCACCTGCGACGGCAGAGCTTGGGTCATTGGTGGATTCATATGCTCGCTACTCGATTACTTCGTCAGCGCGAGCAAGAAAAGTGTGTGGAATATCGAGCCCCAGCGCCTTGGCCGTCTTGAGATTGAGCACAAGTTCGAATTTTGCCGGCTGAAAGACCGGCAAAGTCTCGGGCTTCTCGCCTTTCAGAATTCGTCCGGCGTAAACACCCGCCAGATGATACATCTCGAATGTGTTCGAACCGTAGCTCACAAGGCCGCCGCCGTCGACCGGCTCCCGTCGCCAGTACATGGCTGGAAGCGCGTGACGCGCGGCAAGCTCGACAATATGTCTGGACCGGGTCAGGAAAAACGGACTGGCGCCGAGCAGGAGCGCACCAGCCTTGCTTTGAACGATCTCCGCAAACGCCGCATCGAGGGTGCTGTCGTCGTGGGCATGTACAACGATGGTCTGGTGCCCATTCGCCGCTGCCGCCTTTTGAGCCCCGGCAATTTGAGAAGCGGACAACTCAGTCATCTGCGGATCGATCAGCAGCGCGATCGTAGACGAGCGACGAAGCAATTCGCTCAGCAAGCCGATCTGCTTTTCCATGACGATAGTCTGGAACGACGTCACGCCCGTCAGATTTTGTCCCGGCCGGTTCATGCTTTCGACCAGTCCAGAACGAACGGGATCGTTACCGATATTGAACACGATTGGTATCGTTGCGGTTGCTGCCTTGGCCACCGCCGCCGAAACCAGACCGCCACCAGTCGTGACGACCGCAACCTTCTGCTCGATCAAGTTCTGCATGAGAGCCGGCAGGCGATTGTATTGACCGTCGGCGAAACGGATTTCAATTCGAACTTCGCGACCGTCGACATAGCCGGTATCGGCGAGCCCTTGTCTGAAGGCAGCGAGCATGGGGCCGTCGGCTTCCGCGGATCTTGCGCTCAGATAGCCAACTACCGGCATCGCCGGCTGCTGCGCACGCACGGCGAACGGCCACAACGTCGTCCATGCCGAAATCAACTGGATGAAATCGCGCCGTCGCATTCGTCTTCCCCAAAAGGCTCGGGACTACGCCAACCGGGCTCCAGGCTAGTAAAGCAGGAAATCGGTTTTGGAGGAATGGTCTTCGGAGCTCAAGAAGCCCGGCCCTATGCGACCCCGCCGAGATAGAGCCGCTTGACGATATCGTTCGCCTTCAACTCGTCCACCGAAGCCGCGGACACCGCGATCTCCCCATGGACGATGATGTAGCCGCGATCGGCGATGCGGATGGCCTGGTTGAAATTCTGCTCGGCCATCAGGACGGTGAGGCCGAAACTCTGCTTGAGTTCGCCGATCTTGGTGATGGTTTGCGACACCAGCAGCGGCGATAGCCCCACCGAAGGCTCGTCGACCAGCAACAGGCGCGGCGACGACATCAGCGCGCGTGCGATCGCAAGCATCTGCTGCTGGCCGCCCGACATGGTGCCGGCAAGCTGCCTCCTCCGCTCCTTGAGCACGGGGAAGGTCTCGAACGCCATCGCCAGGTTCTGCTGGATCGCGCCGCGAGCCGCTTTACGGAAGGCGCCGAGCATCAGGTTCTCGACCACCGTCAGCTTGGGAAACAGCCGCCGCCCCTCGGGCACAAGGGCCACGCCGAGATCGACGATGGCCTCGGCGGACAGCCGCGTCAGGTCGTGCGACTGACCGTCGATCGAGAGCGACACACTTCCGCGCGTGGGACGGACAAGCCCCATGATACATTTGATCAGTGTGCTTTTGCCGTTGCCGTTGGTGCCGAGCAACGCCACGGTCTCGCCGCCCGCGACATTGAGCGAGACATGGCGCAGCGCCTTGACGGCGCCGTAGCCGGCATCGAGCCCCTCGATCGACAGGCTAAGTGCCAAGATAGGCCTCCTGCACACGCGGGTTCGACATAACCTCGGCCGGCGCGCCGATAGCGATGATCTTGCCCGCATCGAGGCACATGACGCGCTCGGAGAAGCGCATCACCGCCTGCATGATGTGCTCGATCATGATGATCGCGATATCCTCACCACCGAGGCTGATCAGGAGGTCCAGCACCTCGTCCACTTCCGAGGTGGAAAGGCCCGCCATCGCTTCGTCCGAGATCAGAAGTTTTGGCCCCGTCGCCATGGCGCGTGCGAGCTCCATCTTGCGCAGTTCGACCTGCGTGAGCGACGTGGTTGCCACATAGGCCCTCGATGCAAGGCCGATCCGTGTCAGGATCGACATCGCGGCGTCGCGCCGGTGCGCCTCGGTCTCGAGAAGGTGCCGGTGTGCGGCAAAATCGAGTGCCACCATCAGGTTTTCCAGCACGGTCATGCTGCGGAACGGCCGCGGGATCTGAAAGCTGCGGGCAATCCCGCGATGCGAACGCTGGTTTGGCGGCACCTGCGTGATGTCTTCGCCGGCGAACACCACCGCGCCCTTGTTCGGGCGCAGCGCGCCGGAAATGCAGTTGACCAGAGTCGTCTTGCCGGAGCCGTTGGGCCCGATCAGGCCGAAGCGCTCGCCTTTGCGGATCTCGACGTTGACATTATCGAGCGCGACAAACCCGCCAAAGGTCTTGGTCAGCGTGTCGATCCGCAGCAACGGACCTTCCTGCGTGGCTGCCGTGGTCATGCTTTCCCTCCGGCGCGCCTGAAGCGCTCGACGAGGCCGATGATGCCCTTTGGCGCCGCCACGACGAACAGCACCAGCATGACGCCAAGCACAAGCACGTTGATTTCGGAGGAAATCGTCACCGCCAGGAATTGCTGCGTCCCGCCGAGCAGGATCGCGCCGATGATCGGCCCGATCCAGTGCGCGGTGCCTCCGATCAGCGACATCGCCAGCACCGAGGCCGAGTAATTCAGGTTGAACGCCAACTCTGGATTGGCGAATTGCAGGTACATCGCGGCCGGTGCTCCACCAGCCGAGATCAGCGCTCCCGAAATCACGCACGCCAACAGCTTGAGCCGGAGCGTTGGCACGCCCGTGCATTCGGCGGCGAGTTCATCGTCGCGCAGCGCCTGCAGGCCGCGGCCGATTCGGGAATTCTGGATGAAGCGTGTGATCGTCACCGCCAGCACGACCATCAAAGCCTGCACGAAGAACAGCATCTTCACATAGCTGTCGAAGGGCGCCATCACCGGCGGACGCTGCAACTGGATGCCGGCAGCACCACCGACAAAGCGCCAGTTGGTGATTGCGGTCTCGATGACGATCGCGACTGCAATCGTGGCGATCGAGAAGAAGATGCCGCGCATGCGCAAGGTCAGGAGCCCGACGCCAAGACCGAGCAGGCCGCCGACGCCGGCAGCCACCAGCATTTGCACCAGAAGCGGCGCCTCGTAGGCCTTGATCAGCAATACGGCAGAGTAGACGCCAACGCCGAAGAAGGCATTGGTGCCGAAATTGACGTAACCGGCATAGCCGCCGAGGATGGTCCAGGCGACCGACAGCACGACGAATTGCAGGATCACATAGCCGGCAAAGAAGGGATATTCGTTCGTGACAAACTGCGTCAGCAGCAGCATCGCGATCAGGAAGATCGCGGCACCGGACCAGAAGGCGATCGAGCTACGCTGCATGCATCACCTGCCGAGCAGGCCCTGGGGACGCACCGCCAGCACGGCCAGCAGCAGCGCAAAGGAGATCGCCGGAGCCCATGATGCGCCGAACGTGGTGAGCACGACGGATTCCGACACGCCGAGGATGATGGCCGCGATCAAAGTCCCGGAGATGCTGCCGAGGCCGGCCAGGACCACGACGCAGAAGGTCCGGCCGATATAGACGCGGTCGAGCGTGGGCTCCACTGGCGCCACCACGATCAGGAGCGCGCCGGCTACGCCCAGCACTGCGGTCGCGATGCCAAAGGCGAATTGCTTGATGCGAACGGGGTTGGCGCCCATCAGCCGCAGCCCCTCCTCGTCTTGCGCCACCGCGCGGATCGCGCGGCCCATGAACGTCTTCGACAGATAGGTGGCGAGCAGGACTGTAAGGCCGAGCGCCACCGCGAACGCCACGAGTTGCCGTATCGGAATCCGCAAATCGCCGAACCGCCAGGCCTTGCCGATATAGGACGCGGTCACCGAGCGCTGGTCGACGCCGAACTGCAGGATGATCAGCACTTCGATGATGAGCGCGACACCGAAAAAGAAGGCGATGCCGCGCACATTGGCATCGCTGCCGCGCCGTTCGAATGTCTCGTAATAAAGACGATACGTGATCATCCCGAGCAGAAAGAACAGCGGCGCGATCATGACGCCCGCGACCAGGGGATCGATGTCGTAGCTGTCATTGAGAAAATAGACGCCATAGGACGCCAGCACCAGGAGGGCGGGATGCGCCATATGGGGCACGTCGAGCAGCCCGAAAGAAATCGACAGCCCAATGCTGACGGCCGCATAGAAGCAGCCAAGCAGCACGCCGAGCACTACCGCGTCGCGCAGCAAGTCGATCGAAAACACGTTGAACTGCCCCTTCCTGGCCTTCTCGCCAAGCAGCCTAAGGCGCGGCGATGGTCGTCACCGCGCCTTAGCTTATCACTAAAACCTGGTCCATACCCGGATAAGGTTATTTCGCTTTCCGGACCACGCTCAACGCTCGGCCTATTTGCGCGCAGCCTCGAAGGGCGAGACCAGTTCGCCGGTCTTCAGATTGTCGGGAAACAGGATGACCTGCTTACCCGGCTGG
The DNA here is from genome assembly GCA_963696255.1 of uncultured Alphaproteobacteria bacterium. Taxonomy (GTDB): domain Bacteria; phylum Pseudomonadota; class Alphaproteobacteria; order Rhizobiales; family Xanthobacteraceae; genus Bradyrhizobium. The sequence goes on along the minus strand of CAVOJN010000006.1, from coordinate 671,523 downwards.
CGGAACTGGTCCATGTTCTTGTCCTTGATGCCGCGGAATTGCGCTTCGAGCGTGACGCTCTGCTTCCATTCGCCATCGTCCGCATAGGAGATCGGACCAACGATCGTCTTCATGGTGTTCTCGTGCAGATATTTTGCGATGCCCTTCTGGTCGAAGGACTTGGTCGCATTCACCGCCTGCTCGATCATCTGGCCCATGGCGTAGCCGTAGGGCGCAATGTAGAAGCCGAGCGGGTCGACCTTCGCCGCGATGGCGCGCTTTGTGTACTGCTCGAAGAACTCCTTGGTGCCGTCGAAATACATGCTCTGCTCAGGCAGCCACGTGTTGTAGTTCACGACGCCGTTGAGCAGCGATCCCATGTTTTCCATGACCTGCGCGAATTGCAGGCCGACCATGGCGCCACCGAAGAGCTTCACATTGTCGCCGATGCCGACTTCGTTGACGGCCCGCATGATACCGGCCGAATCCGGCGGATAGGACGCGACAAACACGATGTCCGGTTTCGCCGAGCCGACCGCGCGAACGATGCTGGAGAATTCCGTGGTGCTCGGCGGATAGGACTGGTCGTACACGACATTGAGATTGAGCTTCTTGGCGACGTCGCGCGCGGTGGTCGCCAGGTTCTGCGCGAACTCCTGGTCCGCGGACAGCAGCGCCATGGTCTTGCCGCCGGCCTTCTGGCCGAGCGTCAGGAAGCCGGTCGCCCAGCTGTCCGCCGGTCCCCAGGGTGCATTGTTGAACCACATGTCGTGGTGAACCTTGCTGTTCACCTGGAACGAGAAATTGCCCATCAACAACAGCCCGCGCTGCTTGACCAATGGCATGATCGGCGCGGTCGGGACTGTGGCGTAGGGAGCAAAAAGCAGGTCAACCTTGTCCACGTCGAGCAGCTTGGCGTAGAGCGCCGGCGTCTCGGAGGCGCTCGACTTGTCATCATAGACGACGAGCTCGACCTTGCGCCCGAGCAGTCCACCCCTGGCATTGATATCGTCGCGCCAGATCTCGATTCCGAGCAGCGAGGCCTTGCCACCACCGGCCAGACCGCCGGTCTGCGGCATCGACATGCCGATCTTGATCGGCGGGCCTTCCGCGTTCGCCACCGACGAAAGCCCGAGCACCAAAGCGGCCGTTGCCCAGCCGATCACCGTTCTACAATTCATCGTTTCCCCTCTGTGAACTGTTCTTGGTTTAGGAGGCGCCCTGTTGATCAGCCTTAACTTGCCGCAGGCGCATGTGCAGCAACTTTTGCATTCTCTTCCTTCAGGATCGCCGATGGATCGGAGCCGACGCGGCCACTGGTCCTGTCGGCCGCGCTTTCCCGCGATAGCTTCAGATCGAAGCGGATGCTGGGAACGCCCTTGACGGGACATTCGGGATCATTGGCGTCGATGTCGACGGCGAGATCGTCCGACGAACCGAACACGACGTCATCGGCCAGATGCGGATCGTCACGCAGATAGAGTGCAGTGACGAGCTCGCGATACCCCGGCGAACTCACCAGGAAATGGATATGGGCCGGCCGCATGCCATGCCGCGCCTGCGCCTTCACCATCGCGCCGACCGGGCCATCCATCGGAATGGAATAGCCTCGCGGCTTGACGGTGCGGACGACGTAAAGTCCTTTCGCATCGCTTTCGAATACGCCGCGATAGTCGACCGAGGACGGATTTTCCTGGATGTCATAGAGCCCGTCCGCGCTGGTTTGCCAGACCGAGACGGTGGCGTTCGCGAGCGGCTTGCCATCGATGTCGCTGACGCGGCCATACAGCACGCATTCGCTGCCGGGCTTGACGTGTTTGGCGATCTGGGTGCCCGCAGCCAATTTCGGCGAGGCCTCGCGATAGAAGGGGCCAAGCAGGCTCGTATGGGTCCCCTCCTCGAGCGCCGTCTTGTCATGCAGACCGTTGACGAGGGCCGATAGCCCAAGGGTGTCCGACAGCAGGATGAATTCCTGCCGGGCCGGCGTGCACATCTTGCCGACGAGGGTCATGAACTCGATGCCCTTGATCCATTCCCCGGGCGTCAGGTTCACTTCCCTGGCGAAGGCGTGCAGATGCCTGACCGCCGCCGCCATCACTGCCTTCATGCGCGCGTCAGGGGTCGTCGCCATCTGTTCCAGAACGGCGTCCGTGATGGTCTCCGGCGTCAGTTCGCGCATGGCTCCATCCTCCCTCGACCCGCCGGCTTTCCGCGGCGCGGCTGGACCCTACCGCCCCCGGCCCGAGCACGTCCAGAGCCCAGAAAGGCTTATGGAACGAATGGCCTAGCCGGTTCGCCGGCATTTCGCTGTACCTCCGAGAGGGGATTTTTGCCTAATCCCGGATCAGGTAAAGCGGGCATCCAGCCCGGCGGCGCTCAACCTGGCGAGAACATCATCCAGATGGGCCCGATCGCGGGTTTCGATCACCAGCTGGAGCAGGGTCGCCTTGGCCGGCAGATCGGAGAAGGTTCGCTGGTGCGAAACCTCGATGATGTTGGCCCCGGCCTCCGCCAGCAAGGCGGCAACCGCAGCCAATTGACCGGGCCGGTCCACGATATCGAGCGATAGCTGTGTCAGCCGTCCCTCGCGTGCGAGCTCGCGGGTCAGAACCGAGGCAATCAGCCGCGTGTCGATATTGCCGCCGGTCAGCACGAGACCGACCTTGCGGCCGGCAAACAGCGCAGGATTGGCCAGCACTGCGGCGAGACCTGCGGCGCCTGCCCCCTCGACCACGGTCTTTTCGATATTGATGAGAGCCGCAACCGCACACTCGAGCTCCGCTTCGGTGACGAGGAGTATCTCGTCCACGAGATGGCGGACAATCTCCTTGGTGATTTTTCCCGGCGACTTGACCGCGATGCCTTCCGCCAGGGTGTCGCCGCGCATCGGCAGGCGTTCGCCCCTGATCGCGTTATGCATCGACGGATAAAGCGCGGCCTCGACTCCGATCACGCGAATGTCCGCCTTCAATGTCTTGGCGGCGATCGCAATGCCCGAGATCAGCCCGCCGCCCCCGATCGGAACGACCAGCGTATCCAGCTCCGGCACGGCCTTGAGCATTTCGAGCCCGATCGTGCCCTGCCCGGCAATGATCAGGGGATCGTCGTAGGGATGGACCAGGGTCATGCCATGGGCTTCCCCATGATCGAGGGCGACCGGTCCAGCCTCCTCCAGCGTCTTTCCGGCGAGAATGATGTTGGCGCCATGCCGCCTGGTGTTCTCGACCTTCACCATCGGCGTGCCGATCGGCATCACGATCGTCGCCGGTATGCCGAGGCGCCTGGCGTGGAAGGCAACACCCTGCGCGTGGTTTCCCGCCGACATCGTGATGACACCGTTCCGGCGCTCCTCTGCCGAGAGCGCGCTGAGGCGGTTGAGGGCGCCACGTTCCTTGAAGCTCGACGTGAACTGGAGGTTCTCGAACTTAAGCCACATGCGGCAGCCGCAGATCTCTCCGAGCGTGCGGCTCTCGTTGCAGGGAGTGTCGGTGAGCGCACCGGCAATGGTGGCGGCAGCCTTCCTGATATCGGCAAGCCTCACCGGCAGGGCATCGAGATCAATCGTCGTTTTGGGATGTTCCGGCATCGCTGTTACCCACCCTTGAAAGCCTTTGACCGCGCCGCCCGCCACAACGTCCACAGGATGGAAAGCCGCGAGCGCAAATGAGGCGCGAAGGGATCGTTATCCGCGCGCGACATCCGCGCAAGATCGCCGCGAACCAGCGCCAGCGGCAGGAAAACGGGCCGCACCGTCGGCGGCACCTGCGGCAGCAATCCTTCCGCCGTCTGCAAATGCCGGCGCGCCTCGCCGATCAGCTGATCGATCGCCGCCCGGGCGCTCACGGTCTGCCTGCAGGAGAAGATCTCCTCGACGTTGCTGCCGTGGCTTTGCAGGAATTGCAGCGGCAGGAAGAGTTGCCGACGCGCCGCATCGCGCGCCAGCGAGGCGATCACCTGGGTGAAGCCGAGAGCGAACCCCGCATGTCGCGCCAGATGGTCGATGTCAGGAGACTGCGGTGCGAAGATCCGGGCGGCCAGCGCAAAAAGGGCCGATGCGGTCTCGTGGACATAACCCTCGAGCGCGGCAAGGGTCGGCATTGGATCGTTGTAAAGATCGAATTGATGCTCATCGATCAGCCGCAGGAATGGCTCGGCCGGCAGCCTGAAATGGGAGATCGCGTGAAGCAGCTCGGACGCGACCGGGTTGCCCTCAACACCGCCATGGTGAGTGCCCGACAGCAGGTCGGTCCACCATTGCATCCGCACCTCTCCGGGCAAGGGTTGGCTGACCTGGTCCCGGATGCGAAAAATCTCGACATTGAAGGCATAGAGCGCGAGCAGCGCACGGCGCTCCTCCGCCGGCGTGAACAAGGCCGAAGCGTAGCGGACGAAATCGTGGCTACGCACCAGATCGGCGCAGAACGGCGCCGCGTCATCGCCGGCTCCGTCGCTCATGGCACCGCGATCAGCGCCGCCGCGACGCGCCGCCGCTCCCCCATCATGATGTTGTAGGTACGGATCGCAGGACCCGTCTGCATGGTATCGAGTGTCACATGCACCGCTCTGAGCGCGGCGCGCAGGTCTGGCGGCGGCACCCAGGGCCCGGCGCCCGTGCCGACGATCAGCGTGTCGATGCTGTTTGCCGCGTCAAAGACCCGCTGAAGCGAATATCTGTCGATCTGCTCGGGTTGGGTGACCTCCCAGGCCCAGATCGCATCCGGCAGGCACAGCAGCGAGCCCCGATGCGACATGTCGGCAAACGCGAAACCGCCCTTGCCGTAGGCATCGATCGGAGCAGACCTCGGAAGATGCGGAGCGTCGCTTTGCTGGGGCATGATCGTATTTTTTGAAAACCGGTGCCCACGTTTCGGGATCATGCCCGAGATGTTGCTACTTCTTGGTCGGTGTATCCAGCGTGTCCGCGCGGGTGTGGACGCCCAGATAGATCAGGATCGGCGCCGCGATGAAGATCGAGGTATAGGTGCCGACCAGCACCACGCCGAACATCATCACGGCCGTGAAGCTGTGGATCGCCTGTCCGCCGAACAACAGCAGCGCAAGCAGGGCGAGCGTGACGGTGACATGGGTGATGATCGAACGCGACAGCGTCGAGTTGATCAACTCGTTCAACAGTTGCGGCATCGGCATTTTCTTGTAGCGCCGCAGCATCTCGCGGATACGGTCGTAGATGACGACGGTATCGTTCAGCGAATAGCCGAGAATCGTCAGCAGCGCCGCGATGCTGGTCAGATCGAAATCTACCTGCGAAATCGACATGAAGCCGATCGTCAGCACGATGTCGTGGACGTTGGCGATCATGGCGCCGAGCGCGAACTGCCACTCGAACCGGAACCAGAGATAGATCAGGATCGAGATGATCGCGAGCATCAGGCCAAGCATGCCGTAAGCGAGGAGTTCGCCCGAAACGCGCGGACCGACGACCTCGACGCGGCGGTAATCGACGCTGTCACCCAGCGCGCCGCGCACCTTGCCGACCGCCTCCTGCTGGGCCTTGTCGCCGCCGGGCTGCTCGGCCACGCGGACCAGGACCTCTTCAGGTCCGCCGAACTGCTGCAACTGGACTTCGCCGAGGCCGAGCGCGTTCAGGGTCGATCGCATTGCCGCGATATCGGCCACACCGGACTTGGCACGCACTTCCAGCAGCGTGCCGCCCTTGAAATCGATGCCGAAATTCAGGCCATGGGTAAAGAAAAGCGTGATCGCGACAATCGACAGCGTGGCGGAGATCGGAAAGGAGATGCGGCGGAACTGCGTAAAGTCGAAATGCGTATCGTCAGGAACGATGCGCAGCGACGGAAGAATGCCGAGCGCGCTGACCACGGTCAGCACGGCGATCAGGATGCCAAGGCCAATAAGAACGTAATGAGTCACTGAAGGCCTCGTCCTAGATCGGTACGGTTTGCGGGCGCTTCCACCGGACCCACCACGCCACGATCAGGCGGGTCAGCGTAAAGGCTGTGAACACCGTCGTAACGATTCCGATACCGAGCGTCACGGCAAAGCCGCGCACCGGACCGGTGCCGATGTAGAACAGCACCGCGGCAGCGATGAAGGTGGTGATGTTGGAGTCGAGGATGGTCGCCAGCGCGCGCTTGAAGCCGGCGTCGATCGCCGAAATCGCATTGCGTCCGCCGCGCAATTCCTCGCGGATGCGCTCGTAGATCAGAACGTTGGAGTCGACCGCGATGCCGACGGTGAGCACGATGCCGGCAATGCCGGGCAACGTCAGCGTCGCGTTCAACAGCGACAGCAGGCCAAAGATCATGGCGACGTTGATCATCACGGCGACGTTGGCGAACACGCCGAACAGCCGGTAGGTCAAGAGCATGAACACGACGACCATGATGGCGCCGACATAGGCGGCAAGTTCGCCCTTCTCGATCGAGTCCTGGCCGAGGCCCGGACCAACGGTGCGCTCCTCCACGACGGTGAGCGGCGCCGGTAGCGCGCCGGCGCGCAGCAGGATCGCCAGATCGTTGGCCGACTGGACCGTGAAATTGCCGGAGATCTGGCCCTGCCCGCCGGTAATCGGTTCGCGGATCACGGGCGCCGAGATCACCTTGTTGTCGAGCACGATGGCAAAGGGCTGGCCGACATTCTCGGTGGTGGCCTGCGCGAATTTGCGCGAACCTGCGGTATTGAACTTGAAGTTCACCACCGGTTCGCCGGAGCGCTGGTCGAATCCGGTCTGCGCGTCGGTCAGGTCGCCGCCGGAGACAAGCACCTGCTTCTTGATGACGTAGGGGACCGGCGGACTGGCCGTGCTCATCAGCACTTCGGAATCGGGCGGTACCCTTCCCGCCTGCGCCTGATCCGGCGGCACGGTCGCATCGACCATGCGAAATTCCATCTTGGCCGTTTTGCCCAGAAGCTCCTTCAGGTGCGTCGGGTCCTGCAGGCCCGGCACCTGCACCAGGATGCGGTCGTTGCCCTGGCGTTGAATCACCGGCTCGACGGTGCCGAGTTCGTTGACGCGGCGCTCCACGATCTGGATCGACTGCTCGATGGTCTTGCGGAGGCGATCGTTCATCGCGGCCTCCGGGATCGTCAGCCGGAACAGTCCCCCGCCGGCGTCGGTCATCTCGAGGTCGCGCTGGGCAGTTCCGCCCAACAGGCCGCCGAGCGGCTGCGACAGTTCACGCAGCTTCGAAAGCGCGTTAGCCTGATCGGTATCCTTGGTGATCCGCACTTCGACCGCGTCACCCTTGACAGCGAGGCCCGTGTACTGGATCCGGGCGCCACGCAGCGACCGCTGCACGTCTTCGCGAATCTGGCTGAGCCGGCTCTTTTTCACGTCGTTGGAATCGACTTCCAGCAACAGATAGGAGCCGCCCTGCAGGTCGAGGCCGAGCACGAGCCGCCGTTGCGCCCAGGCGGGCCAGGTCCTGACCTGCGCCTCGGGAAAGAAATTCGGTACGGCACAAAGGCATACCACCAGCGCGGTCAGGATAATGCCGAGCGCCTTCCAGCGGGTGAAATACAACATCGAGTTGAACTCGTCAGATCGAAACAAAAAGCGGGTCGCGCCTGCGCCCGCGAAGCAAGGCTCAACTCGCGGCTTCGTCCTTGCTGACTTCCTTGGCCGGCTCGCCCTTGGCGCGCACGCCCGAGATCATTTGCCGCATCTGCCGGACGCGGACGCCGTCGGAGATCTCGAACTCGATCTGGTCGTCATCGACCACTTTGGTCACCTTGCCCACCAGGCCGCCCGACGTCACCACGGTATCGCCGCGCCGGATGTTCTTGACGAGATCCGCATGGTCGCGAACCTTCTTTTGCTGCGGGCGCAGAATCAGGAAGTACATGATCACGAAGATCAGCGCGAACGGCAGAAGCGACATCAACATGCTGTTGGTGTCGCCGCCAGCCGCAGCCTGGGCATAGGCAGGAGTGATGAACATCAGGAAATCCTCGTGAGACGGGAAGAACCGGGGTGCGCCTCAGAAGGTCCGGTCCGGGGCGAATTCGCGCGGAATATAGCGGCAGTGGTCCCAATTGCAACGTTCGCGCGCCCCTGATTTGGGGCCGCTTGCTTGACCCGGCAAGGCCCGATAAGGCTGCGCCATCAGGAACTTGTGACATGTCGAAAAAGCCCCGAAAAACCGCATCCCGCGCCTCCTCCCGCTCCGTTGTGCAAAAGGCGGCACGGGTCGCGGCAAAAAGACCCACGACGGCCCTCCAGGGCGACGCGCCGGCGCGCATCGCCCGCGCGCTGGAGGCCATTGCGGCGCATCTGTCCGCAGCCGCGCCGCGGGCCGTGGCCCAGTCGTTCGGCAATGCCGACGCCTTCGTCTGGCACCCCGACGGACGGTTGAGCGAGGTCAAACGTGTCAGCCGCGTCGACCTCTTCCTGCTGAAGGGGATCGACCGGATGCGCGACATCCTGATGGAGAACACCGAGCGCTTCGCCAATGGGCTGCCCGCCAACAATGCCCTGCTCTGGGGCGCGCGCGGCATGGGCAAGTCCTCATTGGTCAAGGCGGCGCACGCCACGATCAATGCCGACCGCAAACCGGCGGATCGCCTCAAGCTGATCGAGATTCATCGCGAGGACATCGAGAGCCTGCCCGAGCTGATGGACCTGCTGCGGGCCTCGCCCTTCCGGTTCATCGTGTTCTGCGACGACCTCTCCTTTGACGGCAACGATGCCTCGTACAAATCACTGAAGGCCGTGCTCGAAGGCGGTATCGAGGGCCGGCCCGAGAACGTCATCCTCTACGCCACCTCGAACCGCCGTCATCTGTTGTCGCGCGAGATGATCGAGAACGAGCGCTCGACCGCGATCAATCCGGGCGAAGCCGTCGAGGAGAAGGTGTCACTGTCGGATCGCTTTGGCCTCTGGCTCGGCTTCCACCGCTGCAGCCAGGACGAGTACCTCGCCATGGTGAAGGGATATTGCGTGCATTTCGGCATCGAGCTGCCCGAAGAGACGCTGGAGCAGGAGGCGCTGGAATGGTCGACCACACGCGGCTCGCGCTCGGGCCGCGTCGCCTGGCAGTTCACCCAGGAGCTGGCCGGGCGGCTGGGAGTGAAGCTCGGCGGGAAATAGGTGGGGTCAACACAGCATCGCTGTCATTCCCTGCGAAAGCGGGGAATCCGGTACGCCGCGGCTCATCGACTCAAGTACGACCATCTCCGGGATACTGGATCGCCCGGTCGAAGCCGGGCGATGACCGTCGTTTGCTGGAGTTGCATGTAAGCTGCGAGAAAAGCCTTACGCTCCGTTCAGGAATTGAAGCGGGTCGACGGGGGAAGAACCCTTGCGGATTTCGAAGTGGAGCTGCGGCGACCCCACCTCCCCCGACTGACCCGACTTGGCAATCACCTGGCCGCGCTTGATGGCATCACCGCGCTTTACCAACAACTCACTCGCATGGGCATATGCGGTGACGTAGCCGTTGGAATGCCGAACCAATACGAGATTGCCGTAACCCTTCAGTTCATTGCCGGAATAGGCAACGACGCCATCCTCGGCCGCCTTGATCGGCGTCCCCTCGGGCACCGCGAGATTGATGCCGTCATTGGTCTTGCCATTGGTCTTGGCGCCATAGCTCGTGATCACCTTGCCGCGAACCGGCCAACGGAAGGTTGGCAGCGCGCCGGTTGCTTCACTGGCCTTGACCGGAGCCTCGGCTGCGACCTCTTCCGCAGGCGGATTGGCCTGCGCCATGCGCACGCTTTGTTGCGGCGCGGCGGCCGCCACTTTCGTCCCAACAGCCGGCACCGTCGTGACGGCGGGCGCGAGCGCAGCCTGCGGTGCTGCCGGTGCCACGGCGGCAGTCTTTCCGGGCACATTCAGCCGCATGCCGAGCTTGAGCTTGGCTGAAGCATCCATGCGGTTGGCTTTGGCGAGCTCGGCCACCGTGAGATGATTGTGGCGTGCGATGCTCGCCAGCGTCTCGCCGGGATTGACGACATGCACGCTCGGCGCGGCGGCGACCGCAGGGATTGCGGGAGGCGCGGCCACGGGCGCGGCGGCAGCGACCGGAGCCGGCGCCGCGGCCGTCGGATGCGGAATGATCAGGGATTGGCCGGGCGACAGCGTCCGCGGACCCTTGTAGCCGTTAGCGGCAAGGATGGCGGCGGGCGTGACGTGATAGCGATGCGCCAGCACATCCAGCGTATCACTGGTGCCGACGATGATCTTTGTGGGGCCAGCCGGACGGGCGGCAGCGACCGAGCGCGGGGGCACGCTCGCCGTCGTCTCAAGCTTCGGCTGGGAGGGCGCCGCGAAGGACGCGACGCCCCGGCCACCGCCGGAAACGCCGGAGCTCGTGACCGGGTAGGATTGCGGCGTCGCGACCGCAGGCGGCGGCAACGACGAGGATTGGGCCGGCCGGGAATATTCCGGCAATTCACGCCGCTCCACCTGCCCCTGTGTCTGGGCCGAAGGGGCGCTTTGCGGCACGGCCCCGGTCGCATCACCCTGGTAGTTGAAGGGATTGGAGAGCCGAGAGGACATGTCGGCACTGCAACCGGCGACCCCAAAGGAGATCAGCGCAAGCGCAGCAAGCTGCGGCGCGCGGCGCGCGCTGAACAAGGCATCAGCTCGGGACATGGTTACTCACTCGTACGCAACAAACGAACGGTTTGAGTAAACACGCCGCGAGTAAACAACCGCTTAAGCAACCCAATAAGTTGTTGGCGGACAAGCCAATCCGCAGCTCTACCGCTCTGTCAAAGTTCGCGCGCAATCCCCGGAAGCGCCGGCACAAAACGCACGTCCACAAGTTCTTTTTGCTCCAGGCCGGAAGCGGTTTTGACCATGCGAACGAGGGTCTGGACGCCGTGATGTGGTCCGACCGGCGCGATCAAAACACCGTCCGCATCGAGCCGGTCAGTGAGATTTTGGGGGATCTCCACCATCGCCGCGGTCACGATGATGCGGTCGAACGGACCAAGGTTGGCCGGCAGGTCATAGCCATCGGCCACCATGACCTCGACATTGTCGCAACCGGCTCGCTCGAGGCGGCGGCGTGCGGCGTCGGCGAGTGTCCTGAAGCGTTCCACGCTCAGCACGCTCGCGGCGAGCTTCGACAGGACGGCCGCCTGGTATCCGGACCCGGTCCCGATCTCGAGCACGCGATGGTGCTTCTGGAGCTGAAGCTGCTCGGTCATGTAGGCGACCACGAACGGCTGGCTGATGGTCTGGCCGCAGGCGATTGCGAGCGCGCTGTCGCGATAGGCGCTGGCGCGGTCGGCCGCCTCGACAAAGTCCTCCCGCGGCACCTCCTCCAGCGCGCGCAGAACCGCCTGATCGCTGATTCCGCGCCGCCGCAGGGTCAGCTGAAACAGCATTTTCTCGGGCGCGCCTTGCTTGAAGGACATTGCGGTCTCTCAAATTCGCCGGAGACAGGCGGCGAATCGCTTGTCCCTACCATTTGAAGCATTATCGACCGATGGCTGAAGGAACATTTTCGTGCCAACCCCTGTTCCTGCTCGCGGAACCCGCATTGATATGCCATTCCAGTGCGGTTTATTTGCAGTACAATCGCAACCGGGTGCAGCTCCAAGCCCTAGGTAGAAGTTGCACCCAGTGGAGATTTTTGCGAACGTTGATCGGGATGGATGGGCAAGGACTGACGTCATGAATGCCACGCGGCCGCCTCGCGGCTCTGTGTTCCTCGTTGAAGACGAGGTCATGATCAGGATGATGGTTTCCGACATGCTGGAAGAGCTCGGCTACACCGTCGCCGCCGAAGCTGGCGAGATCGGTGAAGCGCTCCGGCTCGCGGAAACGACCTATTTCGACCTGGCGATCCTCGACGTCAACGTCAACGGCAAGGTGATCTCGCCGGTCGCCGATCTGATCAAGGCGCGCAACCGTCCCTTTATCTTTGCGACCGGCTATGGCTCTTCGGGTCTGCCGGAGGAATATCGCGATCGGCCGGCGTTGCAGAAGCCGTTCCAGCTGGAAACGTTGGGCAAGATGATCGATACGACGCTGCGTGGCGCGACCGCCTGACTGACAGCCGTTCCTCTCACTTCAACAGGTCTGTCAGCTCTTCCGAAAACGCCTCGTCGGTCCGATCGAGCCGCAGCGGCGTCACGGAAACATAGCGCGACCCGAGCGCGGCGAGATCGGATCCCGCCGCCGGAGCGTCCATCGTCGCGGTCCGCTCAAAACCGATCCAGTAATAGGGATTGCCGCGTCCGTCGCGGCGCTCGTCGATCCTGAGGAAGCCGAGATTGCGTTTGCCCTGACGGGTCACGCGGATGCCGGCGACCTGCTCGGGTGCACAGGCCGGGAAATTGACGTTGATCACCGTGTCCTTGGGGATGCCGGCCTCGATCACCTTGCGGATGATCGGCGGGCCGAATTCCAGAGCGGTCTCCCACAACGGCCGGTCGCGTGTCTCCACGGAAAATTCCTGGGACAGTGCGAATGAGGGCAGACCGAGGATGGTGCCTTCCAGCGCTCCCGCGATCGTGCCGGAATAGACGACGTCCTCGGCGACGTTGCGCCCCCTGTTGACGCCCGAGAGGACGACATCGGGCTTGGTCTCGCCGAGAATGTGCCGCGCCCCCATGATGACGCAGTCGGTCGGCGTCCCCCGCACGGCAAAGTGGCGCGGTCCTACTTCGCGCAACCGCAACGGATCATTCAGCGACAGCGAATGTGAAACGCCGGATTGGTCAAGCTCGGGTGCCACGATCCAGACGTCTTCGGACAGCGCGCGGGCGATCTGCTCCACGATCTTCAGCCCCGGCGCGTGAATGCCGTCATCATTGGTGCAGAGAATCCGCATCCCGCAAAATCCCTCTTGATCGGTCGAATCCTAGAGCTTTCAGGGCGCCGTCTTATCCGCTGGGCACAGATCAGGCAAACCCGGGGGCGGTCCGGGCTGTGTCAAAAAGGAGCCGTTTTAACCGGCCAAATGTCCAAATGTGATGTAGGACACTTGCTTTTGGCTGGCTTGCTGGGTCAGTACGACGGAGACTGGTTTTGTACCCAGCGATGGGATGGCGACAGAGTTTCTCCATGACCCGCATCTTGGTCACAGCCGCGATCTTGGCTGGCTTGGGTTTTTCGATTGTCTGCGCGGCGCATTCCGGGCCGCAGAGAAATCTTGCGTCCGACAATGGCTGTTTTCCCTGGCAGGATTTCAGGAAGGGCAAGTGCGTCACCAAGGAGTCGCCGACCAGCCCGCCGCCCTTGCCGGAGCAGCCGGCGGCCGAGCCTGTACCCGCTCCCCCACCGGCTGCGGTCGCTCCGGCCCCATCCGCTCCTCCTTACGTGCCGGCGCCCGCATTGAGCTCGTCGCCGCCTTCCGAAACCATCACGCGCAGGCCTGAGGTCACCGTGGTTTGCGACGGCGGCTCCGTCGTCAATGGCGCCTGCACCTGTCCTTCGGGTTACCGCGTTTTGCCTGCATCCAGTGGAGAAGCGGGCGGCGCCTGCGTGCGCAACAACGCCGAAAGCTGTCTTGGCGGCGAATTGACCGTCAGCGGAAAATGTCTTTGCAGCGGACAGGTCACCATGTCCGGCGAGACCTATCTGCTCGAATATTCTCGCGGCAAATGCCTGCCCATGCGCTGTCCCGTCACCGAATTGAGGGAAGGCAAATGCACGACCTCACCCACGCTGCAAAGTACCGAGGAGGCCGAGCCCAAGAAGCGGCCAGCTCCTACCAGGGCTGAGTCCGAGCCTCGCCGGCGTTGCGGACGCGGCATGGTGCAGACACGGTCCGGCTGCGTTGCAGCGCATCGCCGGTGGGACGATTACTACGGCGACTATTATTGATCTCGGCGCCCGATGCGCCGGTCATCCCCCGTGGCGGATCCGCCATCGCGGAAGGAACTTCGCCGAGACGTGCTCGATCCGAAGCTCCATCGGGCGTGGCTGAACCTGCAGCCGATCGATCCCGAGAGGCTCGATCTCCGCCGGCTTCGCTTCCTCCAACATGACTGGAGGCGCTATCGGCGCAGCTGTCGAGCCCGTTATCGGCGCCTTCGGCGGTTCTTTGAGCGGCGGCGGAGTCTCGATGGGCGCGGTCGCAGCTTCCAGGAGCCTGCGCAGCGGCGGCGGCGCGGCTTCGATCTCGGCGAGGCGTGGCTCGGCCTCCGGCTTGGGCGGTTCGCTGGGTAGCACCGGCTCGGCCGGCGCGATCATGGCTTTTGGAGGCCCGCGCAAAGGTGGTGCGGCTTCGATCTCGGCGGCGCGCGGCTTGGCCTCTGGTTTGAGAGGTTCACTGGATAGTACCGGCTCGACTGGCGCGATCATGGCTTTTGGAGGCCCGCGCAAAGGTGGCTCGGCTTCGATCTCGGCGAGGCGTGGCTTGGCCTCCGGCTTGGGAGGTTCGCTGGGTAGCACCGGCTCGACTGGCGCGATCATGGCTTTTGGAGGCCCGCGCAAAGGTGGCGCGGCTTCGATCTCGGCGGCGCGCGGCTTGGCCTCCGGCTTGGGCGGTTCGATGAGCGGCGGTGGTACCTCAGTCGGCGCGATCGCGGCTTTTGAAGGCACGCGCAGCGGCGGGGTGGCTTTGATCTCGGCGGGGCGCGGATCGACCTTCGGCTTCGGCGGCTCGCTTGGGGTTGGCGCAATCAATTCCAGCACGCTGTCGACAAGCGGCAAGTCCTTCTTGCGCGGCGGCTCGGAAAAACGGGACCGCGCGACGGTCAGCGCGTTCTCGAAATCCTCGGCCTTGAGCCATGCGAGCGCGCGCATGCGCTGCGGCAGGTCATCGTCCCACAACCTGCTGATCTCGATATCGAACGCCCCTTTCAGCCGCTGGTCGACGGCCTGAATACCGAAATCCGGTGACCGCCCATTGTCTGCCAACCCAGAAAATATCGCGGTGCAGGGGCATCGAGACTCATTCTCGCTGCGGGCCGCAGCAAAATAGCGCCACGCCCGCCGTTCGCAATATTGCAGGCGGGCGCCAAAAACTGACAGCGAAATTATTTTTCGGGCTCGATCACTTTCACCCCGCCCATGTAGGGTTGCAGCACGTCGGGCACGGCGATCGAGCCGCCCTGCTGCTGATAGGTTTCCATGATGGCGATCAGCGCGCGTCCGACCGCAGTACCGGAGCCGTTCAACGTGTGCACGAAGCGCGGCTTGCCGTCCGGCCCACGCGAGCGCGCATCCATGCGCCGTGCCTGGAAGTCGCCACACACCGAGCAGCTTGAGATCTCGCGGAACGCGCCGGCGTCGCCCTGCCCCGGCATCCACACCTCGATGTCGTAGGTCTTCTGCGACGAGAAACCCATGTCACCGGCGCACAAGGTCATCACCCGGTAATGCAGGTCGAGCTGGCGCAACACCTCCTCGGCGCAGGCCAGCATGCGCTCATGCTCGTCCCTGCTGGTTTCGGGCGTCGTGATCGAGACCAGTTCGACCTTGCTGAATTGATGCTGCCGGATCATGCCGCGGGTGTCGCGGCCGGCTGCACCCGCTTCAGCGCGGAAACACGGCGTCAGCGCCGTGAGTCGCATCGGCAATTCCTTCTCATCGACGATGGATTCGCGAACGAGATTGGTGAGCGAGACTTCGGCCGTCGGGATCAGACCGAGCCGCTCGGTCTTCAGGCGGTCGTCGGGCTGGACCAGCAATTCACCCCTGACGGCCCAGAACTGATCGTCTTCGAATTTCGGCAATTGTCCCGTGCCGAACATCACATCATTGCGCACCAATAGCGGGGGATTGATCTCGGAATAGCCATGCTCGTTGGTGTGCAGGTCGAGCATGAACTGCCCGATCGCCCGTTCCAGCCGCGCGAGTTGCCTCTTGAGCACGACAAAGCGCGCGCCCGACAGCTTCGCAGCGGCCTCGAAATCCATGGTGCCGAGCGCGGCGCCGAGGTCGTCATGCGCTTTCGGCGCGAAGCCATAGTTGCGCGCCTTGCCGAACACGTGATGCTGCACGTTGCCGTGCTCGTCGGCGCCGTCGGGCACATCAGGCGCGGGCAGCGGCAGATTCGGAATGGCGGCAAGCTCCCTGGCGAGTTCCACGTCGGCCTGCCTGGCTGCTGCCTCAAGTTCGGGCAGCGTGGTCTTCAGCTCCGCGACCTCGTCCATCAGCGCCCTGGCGCGCGCCTCGTCCTTGGACTTCTTGGCGTCGCCGATCTCCTTCGAAGCCGCATTGCGGCGCGCCTGGGCTTGCTCGGACGCGAGGATGGCCGCCCGGCGTCTCTCATCGATCGCAAGCAGAGAGGCCGACAGCGGCGCTAGGCCGCGCCGCTTCAGGCCGGCATCGAACGCTTGCGGATTGTCGCGGATCGCTTTGATGTCATGCATGGCAGTCAGACCTTGAGTCGCGCGTAAAGCGCCTTCCAGTAACCTGAATGGATGGGATTTGGAACAGCCGCGGCGCGCCGTCGAGGCGGCCGGCTCCGCGGGCGAGGGCGCCCTACTCGGCGGGATTGGCCGCCGGCGGAGCGCCGGTGGTAGAGCTTTGTGCCGCGGCCGCCTTCTTCTCCACCATCCGCACCGCGATGATCGAGCCCTCGTAGAGGGCAAGCAGCGGGATCGCCAGCGAGGCCTGGCTCAACACGTCGGGCGGCGTCAGGACGGCCGCGATGATGAAGGCGACGACAATGAAGTAACGGCGCTTCTCGCGCAGCATCTTCGAGGTGATGATACCGATGCGGCCGAGCAAGTGTCAGGATCACCGGAAGCTGGAATGCGATGCCGAAGGCGAAGATCAGCGACATCATCAGCGACAGGTATTCGCCGACCTTGGGCAACAGCGCGATCTGCGCGGTCTCCGCGCCGCCCATCTGCTGCATGCCCAGCGAGAAGCGAACCAGCATCGGCAGCACGACGAAATAGACCAGTGCGGCACCGAGAACGAAAAACACCGGAGTTGCGATCAGATAAGGCAGGAAAGCACTACGCTCGTGCTTATAGAGACCCGGCGCAACAAACTTGTAGATCTGCGTGGCGACGATCGGGAACGAGATGAAGCCGGCGCCGAACAGCGCGAGCTTGAGCTGGGTGATGAAATATTCGAGCAGCGCCGTGTAGATGAACTTCGAGTTCTCCGCGCCCGCCACCCAGACGAACGGCCAGACCAGGACGTTGTAGATCTGCTTGGCGAAGAAGAAGCAGAAGATGAAGGCGATGCCGAAACCCAGCAGCGCCTTGATCAGGCGCGAGCGCAACTCGATCAAATGGTCGAGCAGCGGCGCCTTGCTGGCCTCGATATCCGCATCCGTCATGACGCTTTGGCGTCCTTGGGCCCGTCGGCTGTCACATGGGCATCGACTTGAAGATCGCCTTGGGCATCGGCTTGCGGTTGCACTTCGCGCGTGATCGCAAGCGGCTCGCTCGCTGCCTCAGGAGCAGTTGCTTCATGGGCGGTCGCTTCCACAAAGGTCTGGGGCGTCGGCGCTTCGGGCGTGGTCGGTGCGGCCGGAGGCTCGATCGCGGGCGTTGCCGCCGTCTCGGCAGGCTTGTCGGTATCCTCGATGCGTAATGCGTCCGTGACGTCGTTCTGCAGCGAGGTCATCAGGCCACCGCCCGAGGTCAGGCCGGTCGCGGCTTCCCTCACCTCGTCGAAGCTTTTCTTGAGGTCGGCCATTTCGGCCTCGCGCATGGCTTCCTGAAATTGTCCCTGGAATTCGGCGGCCATCTTGCGCGCCTTGCCCATCCATTGGCCGACCATGCGCAGCACGCCCGGCAATTCCTTCGGGCCGATGGCGATCAGCGCGACAACCGCGATGACAACCAGTTCACTCCACCCGATGTCGAACATGAAAGATTCCGCTCACGCGAAGCCGCCTCGCCCCAATCCGCCTACCCAATGGGGCCGTTCGCGTCTTGTCAAAAATCGTCCGGCGTCAGACGGCCTTGCTGCCCACGTCCGTGCGCGCAGGCGCGGAGGCGGCGCTGTTGTGATCGATGGACTTGACCGGCTCGGCCGCCTTGTCGGCGGTCTCGTCGTCCTTCATGCCCTTCTTGAAGGCCTTGATGCCCTGCGCCACGTCACCCATCAGATCGGAAATCTTGCCGCGGCCAAACAGCAGCAGGACCACTGCGATCACCACGATCCAGTGCCAAACGCTAAGCGAACCCATCCTGCAACCCTCCAAACACAATGGCCGGTCACCCAGCCTGATCTTGTCGGAAGGTAGGCTTGGGGTGCGCCAAAAACAAGGACTTAGGCCACGTCAAATCGCGCGTTGACGTCGCCTAATGTCGCTACCGTTAACCGGTCAGGATCGCCGCCAACAGCCTACGAAAGGCCTAGCTTTCGCCCGCTCCGCTATCGCCTTCCGGCTCGACACGCGGTGCCAGGGTCAGTTCCAGATCGCCGGGCTCGAGCGGATCCTCGTCTTCACGCAGCGTCGGATCGTCCGAGGGCGTCGGAACAGTGAAGCCGGTCGGCAGGCGCGAATCCAGCAGGCCCGTGCCCCTGAGCTCGTCGAGACCGGGCAGATCGCCGAGCGCCTCGAGGCTGAATTGCGACAGGAACGCGTCAGTGGTTCCGAAGGTCAGCGGCCGGCCAGGTGTCTTGCGACGTCCGCGCGGCCGGATCCAGCCGGTCTCGAGCAGCACATCGAGCGTCCCCTTGGAGGTGATCACACCCCGGATCTCCTCGATCTCGGCGCGAGTCACGGGCTGGTGATAGGCGATGATCGCGAGCACCTCGATCGCCGCGCGCGACAGCCGCCGCGTCTCCGTGCTTTCGCGCGTCATCAGCCAGGCGAGATCGCCCGCAGTCCGAAACGTCCACTTGTTGGCGATGCGGACGAGATTGACGCCCCGCGTGGCGTATTCCGCCTGCAATTGCGCAAGCGCAGCCTTGACGTCGACGCCTTCCGGCATGCGCTTGGCGAGCGTCGCCGTATCGAGGGGTTCGGCAGACGCGAACAACAGCGCTTCCAGGAGCCGCAGTTCTTCCGGCCGTGCCTCGGGAGCAGCGGGAGTGTCCTCGGCTTCATCCATGAGTTTTTCCGCCAGGCTTGCCATGACACAATCTCCTTCTTACTGTTCCGGCGCTGATATGGCGTCGGCGGCCTGCGGCGGACGCTTCCGGAAGTAAAGCGGCGCAAAGGCCTCTTTCTGGTTCAGCTCCATCTGGCCCTCACGCACCAGTTCCAGCGCCGCGGCGAAGCTCGAGGCAAGGACTGTTGCCTTCTGCGAGGGATCGATGACGTAGCTCAGCAGATAATCGTCGAGACAGCCCCAGCTCTCGCTGTCGGCCATGCCAACCAGGCGCTCCAGCGTGGCGCGCGCTTCGGCCAGCGACCACACGGAGCGCTTGGCAAGATGCACGCTGGCGAGAACGCCCTGCTGGCGCTGTGCGGCATAGGCGGTCAGCAAGTCGAACAAGGTCGCGGTGTATTTCGGATGGCGGATTTCCGCGATGGCTTCCGGATTCCCGCGCGGGAAAATGTCGCGCTGGAATTGCGGCCGGTTCATCAGGCGATTGGCAGCTTCGCGGATCGCTTCAAGCCGGCGCAGCCTGTTCGCAAGCGCAGTCGCCATCTCCTCCGCGGTCGGCCCCTCCGCCGCGGGCGGCTCCGGCAACAGCAGCCGCGACTTCAGGAAGGCAAGCCACGCCGCCATCACCAGATAGTCGGCGGCAAGCTCGAGGCGAATCTTCCGCGCGGCCTCGATGAACTGCAGATACTGGTCGGCGAGCGCCAGGATCGAGATCTTGGCAAGATCGACCTTCTGCTGCCGCGCAAGCGCGAGCAACAGGTCGAGCGGACCTTCATATCCCTCGACGTCGACGACCAGCGACGGCTCGCCTTCCGTCAGATCCGCCGGCCGGCCGGTCTCGAACGACAATATCTCAGCGGTCATGCGCTCGCCGCTCCCAGACGATCGATCAATTCATCCAATTCCGCCCGCGCCGCCGCCCGGTCGACGGATTTTGGGGCTTTGCGGGATGCGAGCGCCGCCTTGGCACGCTGCAAAGGCTTGCCCGACAATTCAGGCGTCTCACCGGCGACCTGATGCATTTCCGCAAGTTCCCCGCTGCAATGCAGGACCATGTCGCATCCGGCGGCCAACAGGGCCTTGGTCCGCTCGGCGATCGACCCTGCCAGAGCGTTCATGCCGACATCGTCACTCATCAACAAACCCTGGAACCCGATCAAGCCGCGAATCACCCGTCTCAATCATTGTCGCAGATGTCGTCGCCGGTTGGGCGGGATCATATGCGCTAAACACAACATGTGCCGTCATCGCCATCGGCAGGTCGGCCAAGGGTTTAAAGGCCGCGAAATCGATCGATTCGAGCTCGGCCTTGGGTGTATCGACAACCGGGAGGCTCAAATGGCTGTCCGCCAATGCTCGCCCATGGCCGGGAATGTGCTTCAGAATCGGTAAAATGCCACCCTCCTCGAGCCCCTCCGTCACCGCCCGCGCGATCGCGGCGACCGTCTTCGGATCACTGCCATAGGCGCGATCGCCGATTACGTCGTCGGCCCTCGGGATCGGCACGTCAGCAAGCGGCAGGCAGTCCACCGTCACGCCAACCCGGGTCAGATCGTCGGCAATCAGCCGCGCGCTGAGCCGCGCCGCTCTTCAGCCCGAGCGCCGGCTCGAGGTCGTACAGCTGTCCGAAGGCGGCCCCTGCCGGGTAAAGCGGCCAGTTCGGCGGCCGAAACCGCTGCACCCGTCCGCCTTCTTGGTCGACCAGGATCGGAACATCCGCCTTACCCAGCACATTCCGGACTTCGGCAGTCAGGGCAGCAACCTGGTCAGGCGTCTCGATGTTCCGCCTGAACAGGATGAAACCCCAGGGACGCTCGGCCTGGATGAAGTCGCGCTCGGCCGGGCTCAACTCGGTCCCGGACAGGCCGGTGATGAATGCCTTCGTCATCCCGGCCGAATAGCCCGCACACGATCAGAGGGTCAAGGAAACCGCGCCGAATTTCTCTGGATGACAGCCGCGCGCAGGCCACCTCGCTAGGGAACGAGGCACTGACCGCCCGCGCTCTTGTAGCTCACGCAGAACTTGACGGCCTCGTCCCGGCTGGCGAATGGGCCAACCATGGCGCGGTAGACCGTGCCCTTCTCGCCGCCAAGGTCGACGCGCTTGATGAGCGGGCTGTGCGCCCCCAAGGCGTCCGGGAACTTCTTCTGCAGCGCCCGGAAGGAGGACTGCGCATCTGCCTCGGTTTTCTGCGAGGACACCTGGACCAGGAATTGGCCATCGCTAGCGGGAGCCTGATCGCTGGCCGGAGCGGGCTGCGTGGGCGCGACCGCAGCCACGCGCGCACGGGGTTCGGCCTGCGCCGGCGGCATCGCGGCCTGGGCTGAATCCGGCGAAAGCGACAGCGGCGCGCTGCCCCGGCCGGCGCGGGAGCCGCGTTACGCGTGGCCGGCGGCGGGATCTGCCTCGTCACAGCGGTCGGCTTAGCCGGTACCGTCGCGGGCGCGGAAGCGACCGGCGCGGCGTCGGACTGATCGCCGTGGACCGAGAAGGTCCTGATCTTGCGCGGCTCACCGTTGGGCATCGTGCCGTTCGAAGGAACGGCGGCACCGGCGGCACTCGGCGGCGACATGACGCTCGAGGCTACGCTCGCGGGCGACGGGGGATTGTTGTTCGGATTCAGCGGCGGGAAGACGACGCGCGGCCCGGCAGCCCTTGAGTTGACGTCAACCGGCGTTTCCTCGCGCGGTACGAGCTTCTCGGTGCCGTCACTGGTCGGCATGCGATCAGGCGTCTTGTTCGAGGCATCGCCCGGCGCCGGCACAATCTTGGTCGGCGAATTGTCAGCCCTGATGATCGGCGGATCGCCGCTGCTTGGGGAGCCGACATATGTGCGATAGGCAAACGCGGCGCCGGTGCCGACCACCGCAAGCGCAAGCACGGCAGCAACCGTGATCAACCCGCCGCGGCGCTTCCGCGGTTGCTCCTCTTCCTCGTACTCATCCTGATAGGCATAGGGATCGTCGGGATAGGCCGGATCGCGCTGGAAATCCTGCGCGCCGTTTTCGAGCTGGCCGTACAGCGCCTCATCATAGCGCGACGGATCGTCATGATCTTCCGCCTGATCGTAGTCTGCGGAGTGGTGGTCGCCCTGATGCGAGCCGGTCTGCGCCGCATAGCGATGCAGCGGATGCACGGTGTCGGGATAATCCTGACCCTGATCGTTCTGGTCCTGATAATCCTCGCTCGAATAGTCCTCCGGCTGCGCGGAATGGTTCGGCGGCGCCTGCCTTACCACCTGCGGACGCTGGATGTTCGCACGCTGTATCCATTGCGGCGGACCGGCCGCGGGCGGCGCTTCCTCTTCGATCGGCTCCTGATATCTCTGCTGGTATTGCTCACGCGCCGGTTGGGCCTGCGCAGGATTGGCGCGACCCGTCGCTGCAAACGGGTCTGTCTGGCCGATCAGCCTGGCAAGTTCGGCAAGCGGGTCGCTCTCGTCCGCGCCAGACCCATATTGATCGCGGCCACGATCATAGTTGTCGGCTGGAAAAGGTCTGTTCGGATATCGATCAGCCATCGCGATGATGCGTCCCTTCGGGAAGCTGCCCCCACCAAATCCAGCACGAACCGACGCCCCTGCCGGCTTCGTCCTACAAACCCGAGATGGCGGCGTTCGTCGTCCCGGCGATCACAGACTACCGCATTTCCCTGGGAGCATGGACGCCCAAAATGCCTAGCCCCGAGGCCAAAACCGAAACGACGCCCTGAACCATCGCCAACCGCGCCTTGGTCATCTGTGCATCATTATTGATAATGAAGCGTAAATAGGGCAAATCGCGGCCCTTTGTCCAAAGCGCGTGAAATTCGCTGGCGAGATCATACAGATAAAAGGCGATTCGGTGTGGCTCATGTGCAGCTGCCGCGCCCTCGATCATCCGGGGGTAGAGGGCGAGCCGCCTGAGCAGGTCGAGTTCCGCGGCGTCCGTCAGGCGCTCGACCGGGGCGGCTGAGAGATAGGCCAGCCGCGCCGCCGTCTCTTCCGGTAGATCGTTCAGCACCTCCTCCCGCGCATTGCGGAAGATCGAGTGGCCCCGCGCGTGGCCGTACTGGACATAGAACACGGGATTGTCGCGCGACTGCTCGATCACCTTGGCGAGGTCGAAATCGAGAACGGCGTCGTTCTTGCGATAGAGCATCATGAAGCGAACGGCGTCGGTGCCGACCTCATCGACGACCTCGCGCAGCGTGACGAAGTCGCCGGCGCGTTTCGACATCTTCACCGGCTCGCCGTTGCGCAGCAACCTGACGAGCTGGACGATCTTGACGTCGAGCACCGCCTGACCTGCGGTCACCGCCTTGACGGCGGCCTCCACGCGCTTGATGTAGCCGCCATGGTCGGCACCCCAGACATCGACGAGATCGCGGAAGCCGCGCTCGAACTTGTTCTTGTGATAGGCGATATCGGACGCGAAATAAGTGTAGGAACCGTCCGACTTGATCAGCGGACGGTCGACGTCATCGCCGTAAGCCGTGGCGCGGAACAGAAGTCTGTTCCCGATCTTCCCAGTCCTCGACGGGCGCCCCCTTGGGCGGCGGCAACCGGCCTTCATAGACGTCGCCCTTGGCGCGCAGAAAATCGATGGTCTCAGCAACCTTGTTGTTGCCGTCCTCGATCAGTGAGCGCTCGGAGAAGAATACGTCGTGCCTGATGTTGAGCGCAGCAAGGTCACCCTTGATCGCTTCCATCATCATGGCAATGGCCTTGGCACGCACGATCGGCAGCCACTCTGCGTCGCTCATGTCACGGAGCTTGCCGCCATGCTCGGCCACAAGTGCCTGTCCCACCGGCTTCAGATAATCGCCGGGATACAGCCCTTCGGGGATATCGCCGATCTGTTCGCCGAGCGCCTCGCGATAGCGCAGGAACGCCGAGCGCGCGAGCACGTCGACCTGCGCGCCTGCATCGTTGATGTAATATTCGCGCGCAACGTCATGGCCCGCGAAATCCAGCAGCGAGGCGAGCGCATCACCGAAAACCGCGCCGCGACAATGGCCGACATGCATCGGGCCGGTCGGATTGGCCGACACATATTCGATATTGACCTTGCCCGCAGAACTCCTGACCGGAGCGGCCAAAGGCGTCACCCTCGCTCAGCACCGCGCGAAGCGCATCGGTCCAGGCCGACACCTTCAGCGCAAGATTGATGAAGCCGGGTCCCGCGACGTCGACCTTCTCGATCAGCGGGTCTGCGCGCAGCCGCGCGGCAATCGCCTCGGCGAGATCGCGCGGCTTGGTCTTGGCCTCCTTGGCCAGAACCATCGCAGCGTTGGTCGCCATGTCGCCGTGGCTGGCATCGCGCGGCGGCTCGACCACCACCCGCGAGAGATCGATGCCGGCGGCCCAGTTGCCTTCGCTGGCGAGCGCCGCGCAGATCGCGTGCACGCGCGCCAGCACGTCGGCGAAAAGATGAAGCGAAGGGGATTTGTCGGCCATGGGCGCCGCCTAACGTAAATCCGGGGTCGAGTCAAAAAGCCGCTGGTGCTCGGTTAACGCGAAGCGGTCGGTCATGCCCGCGATGAAATTGCCGATCCTGCGGGCGCGCGCGGTTTCACTTTCGTGAGCGGCCCCCTCGAGCCATTCCGGGGGAAGGTCGGACGGTTTCTGATGATAGCGGCTGAACAGGTCGACCACGATCTGCTCGGCCTCGCCCATCACGCGCATCACCCACTGGTGCCGATACATTCGTTGCTTCAGAAAGGCCTTGATGGCGGCCTCCGCCTCGGCGACCTCGTGCGAGAACGCGACCAGCTGCGTTCCCCGACGCCTGATGTCGTCGACCGATTTCGGTTTCACGGCGTCCAGTCGCCGGTTCGTTTCCGACACCACCGAACCGATCAGATGCGAGATGAGCTCGCGCACCAGTTCGGCACTGCGCCGGTCGCGGTCGAGAACGGGATAGTGCCGGTCGATCTCGGAAATCATGTCTGCGGTCAGCGGTATCACCTTCAGATCGTCAAGACTGAACAGCCCGGCCCGTAGGCCGTCATCGATGTCATGGGCGTCATAGGCGATGTCGTCAGCGATCGCGGCGACCTGGGCCTCCAGCGAGGCGCAGCTCCATAATTCGAGATCATAGTGCTTGTCGAAATCGGCGATCACAAACGGAATGCCGCCGCTGTCGTGACACTTGCCGACCGCCCTGCCCGAACGGTCAGTGAGCGGCCCGTTGTGCTTCACGATGCCCTCCAGCGACTCCCAGGTCAGGTTCAACCCGTCGAATTCGGGATAGCGATGTTCGAGCGAGGTGACGACGCGCAGCGTCTGCGCGTTGTGATCGAAGCCGCCATGGGCCTTCAGACAGGCATCCAGCGCGCGCTCGCCGGCATGGCCGAACGGGGGATGACCGAGATCATGCGCCAGGGCCAGCGTCTCCGTCAGGTCCTCGTCCAGCCCAAGCTGGCGTGCCAGCGCCCGTGCGATCTGGGCGACCTCGAGCGAATGGCTGAGGCGGGTGCGGTAATGGTCGCCCTCGTGAAACACGAAAACCTGGGTCTTGTGCTTGAGCCGCCGGAAGGCGGTCGAATGAATCACCCGGTCGCAATCCCGCCGGAACGCGCTGCGCGTCCGGCTCGGCGGCTCGCCAAACAGCCGGCCCCGGCTCGAATCGGGATCGCAGGCGTAGAGGGCCCGGGGGGCAGCCATTCCAACCGACACGACAGATTTAACCCTTCAAGTTGATTCCGCCCTCCGGGGCACTTAACTATGGGGTTGGCGGCATACCAAGTGAAATGGGTATGACGTGGAATGACCGGAGAGACCATGACCACAGCCGTGACCATCAGCGAGCGGGCTGCCCGCCGCATCGGCGAAATCCTCAAGGACGAAGGCGATGGCGCCATGCTGCGCATCTCCGTCGAAGGCGGGGGCTGCTCCGGGTTCCAGTACAAATTCGACGTCGATCGGGCCAAGGCGGAGGACGACCTTGTGATCGAGCGCGATTCCGCCGTCGTACTGGTCGATCCGGCCTCGGTGCCGTTCCTGGCGGGATCGGAAGTCGACTTCGTCGACGATCTCATCGGCGCGTCCTTCCGTGTGCATAATCCGAACGCCACGGCCTCCTGCGGTTGCGGCACCAGCTTTTCGATCTAGACTTCGGCGATGCGCATCGCGACCTGGAACGTCAATTCGATCCGACAGCGGCTCGAGCTCTTGCTCGCCTGGCTGAAGGAATGCTCGCCCGACATTGTCTGCCTGCAGGAAATCAAATGCACGGATGACGCTTTCCCGCGGCTCGAGATCGAAGAGCTCGGCTACAACGTCGTCACTCACGGCCAGAAGACCTTCAACGGCGTGGCACTCCTTTCCAAGCTGCCGTTCGACGAGACCAAATCGGGACTTGCCGGCGATGACGAGGATGCGCATGCGCGCTTCCTCGAAGGCGTGGTGCCTACCAAAGGCGGCGTGCTGCGCATCGCCTGCCTTTACTTGCCCAACGGCAACCCTGCCGACAGCGATAAATACCCTTACAAACTCAAATGGATGTCGCGCCTTCTTGAGTACTCGCGGCAGCGACTTAAAGCGGAAGAGCCGCTGATCCTCGCGGGCGACTTCAATGTCATCCCGGCCGCCGAAGACGTCTATAACCCGCCGGCCTGGGTCGACGATGCGTTGTTCAGGCCCACCACCCGCGAGAGCTTTCAATCCCTGCTCGGCCTTGGCCTGACGGATGCGTTGCGCGCGGTCACCGACGCGTCCGGGCAATACACCTTCTGGGACTATCAGGCCGGCGCCTGGCAGAAAAACTGGGGCCTGCGCATCGACCATCTCCTGATGTCGCCTCAGGCCAGCGACCGCCTGATCGACGTCGGCGTCGATTCCTACGTGCGCGCGTGGGAGAAGCCGTCCGACCACGTGCCGGTTTGGGCGGACCTCGATCTCGAGGCGGTGTGAAGATCCGAAACGCCACGGCGGCGGATGCCGCGGCGGCCTGTGAGGTGCTGCGCGCCTCCATTACCGAACTCTGCATCGCCGATCACCACAACGATCCCGTCGTCCTCGGCCGGTGGCTCGCCAACAAGACGCCGGACAACGTGGCGCGGTGGGCCGCCGATCCCGTCGCGTCTCTGCTGCTCGCGGTGAACGAGGACGTGGTGCTGGCGGTGGGAGCGGTCCGGAACGACGGCGAAATCACGTTGAACTACGTGTCGCCGGCTGCGCGATTTCGCGGCGCCAGTACTGCGCTATTGGCCGCCCTGGAGGCGCGGGCCAAAGAATGCGGAAATAGCCGCTGCAAATTGCTGTCGACCGAAACCGCACATCGCTTCTATCTCGATCGCGGCTATGCGGTGACCGGCGAGCCGCAACACAAGTTCGGCTCGAGTTCGTCCTATCCGATGACGAAGAGGATCTGACGCGACGGCCCTCAAGCACGCTCAGTCACGGCGGCCCTGCAGCCAGAATTTGAGCATCTGCGCGGCCATCGCTCGGTCGTCTTCGGTCGCGCGCGAAAGGGCCTGGGTATAGCCTTCCTTGATCCAGGTTTCGTCCGCGGTTGCGCCATCGCTCGCAAGCGCCATCCACATCAGGCCGCGCGCACGCTGCGGCGGCAGGCGATCGCCGTTGAACAGCATCTGTCCGAGCATCGCCTGCGCCTGGTGTTGGCCTTTTTGGGCGGCAAGGCCCAGCCAGCGCGCACCATAGGTGTAATCGTTCGGCGTTGCGTTAGTGGTCTTCAGATAGAGCCGGCCGAGATCATATTGCGCATCGGCGCTGCCGAAATACGAGGCGGCGTAGTAGAGCATCTCTCGCGCGCGCTGCGGATCGGACTTCACTTCCGTGTTCGGAATACCGCTGAGATAGTAGCGCGCGAGCGCCACGAAAGCATTGGCGACCAGCACCGATTGCGGCGAGGACGGGCTGTCCTGGGCATGGTCCTTGGCGATCCGGCTGAAATAGTCGAAGGCGCGCAGGTCATTTTGAACAACGCCATCGCCGGCGGCATACAGGCGGCCAAGCTTCCACTGCGCCACCGGCGAGCCGTCGATGTCGGCCGCGTACTCCAGCGCCTTGAATGAATCCGGCTGCGCCGTTGCCGGAGAGCCCTTGGCCACGGAAGCGGGTGGCCCGGCCAGAACCGGGATGGCGGTATCCCGCTGATTGACCGGCGCACCGTCGAACGCAAAGGCCGGCGCGGCGACCAGCGCCGTCCCCAGCATCAACGCAACAATGATACGCTCAGATGTCCGCATAACACTGCTTCTCGTGCGCGCCACCCGGATGAGTTACGGCCCCATCCACGGCCGGCCCAACCTGTTGGGCATATTTCCAGAGCGCACCCGACGTGTGATTCGTCGTTCGGGGGCGCCACCTGGTTTTGCGTTCCGCCAGCTCTTTTTCACTCAATTTTACGTCAAGTGTCCCGGCCACGGCGTCGATCTCGATGACGTCGCCGTCCTGGAGCAACCCGATCGGCCCGCCAACGGCCGCTTCCGGCCCGACATGGCCAATGCAGAAGCCGCGGGTGGCGCCCGAGAACCGGCCGTCCGTGATCAGCGCGATCTTGCCGCTGGTCCCCTGTCCGGTCAGCGCCGCGGTGGTCGAGAGCATTTCCCGCATCCCGGGGCCGCCCCTCGGCCCCTCGTAGCGGATGACGATGACCTCGCCTTCCCTGTAAGCGCGCTTCTGGACGGCCTCGAAAGCGTCCTCCTCGCGGTCAAAGCAGCGGGCCGGACCGGTAAACCTCAGGTTTGACATACCCGCGACCTTCACGATCGCCCCTTCCGGCGCCAGATTGCCCTTCAAGCCCACAACACCACCAGTAACGGTGATCGGCTTGTCGGCGGACCGCACGACGTCCTGGTGCGGGTTCCATTTCACGCTTTTGAGGTTTTCTGCGATCGAGCGGCCGGTGACTGTCAGACAGTCGCCATGCAGGTAGCCGTGATCAAGCAAGGTTTTCATCAGAAGCGGTATTCCACCAGCTTCAAACATGTCTTTGGCGACATAACGGCCGCCCGGTTTCAAATCCGCGACATAAGGTGTTTTTTTGAATATTTCGGCCACGTCAAATAGATCGAATTTGATTCCAGCTTCGTGCGCAATCGCCGGGAGGTGCAGGCCGGCATTGGTCGAGCCGCCCGATGCCGCAACCACGGCAGCCGCATTCTCGAGCGCCTTGCGGGTGACGATGTCACGCGGGCGGATATTGGCCCGCACCAGGTCCATCACCCTCTCTCCGGCGGTCATGCAGAAGGAGTCGCGGATCTCGTAAGGCGCTGGTGCTCCTGCGGAATAAGGCAGCGCAAGACCGATCGCCTCGGAGACGGTCGCCATCGTGTTGGCGGTGAATTGTGCACCGCACGCGCCGGCGGACGGGCATGCCACGCGCTCGATCTCGTCAAGATCGGCGTCCGACATCTCGCCCACGGAATGCTTGCCGACGGCCTCGAACATGTCCTGCACCGTGACCTGCTGGCCCCGGAAATTGCCGGGCAGGATCGAACCGCCGTAGATGAAGATCGAAGGCACGTTGAGCCGGACCATCGCCATCATCATGCCCGGCAGCGATTTGTCGCAGCCGGCCAATCCGACGATGGCGTCGTAGGCATGGCCGCGCACCGTCAGTTCGACCGAATCCGCAATGCATTCGCGCGACGGCAGCGAGGAGCGCATGCCGTCATGGCCCATGGCCATGCCGTCGGTGACGGTGATGGTGCAGAACTCTCGCGGCGTCCCGCCGCCGGCCGAGACGCCCTTCTTGACCGCCTGGGCCTGCCGCATCAGTGCGATATTGCAAGGCGCGGCCTCGTTCCAGCACGAGGCAACTCCAACCAGGGGCTGATGAATCTGCGCCGTGGTCAGCCCCATGGCATAGAGGTAGGAGCGGTGCGGCGCGCGCGCGGGCCCTTCCGTCACGTGACGGCTGGGAAGCCTGCTCTTGATGTTGGTCTTCGCGTCCATCGCCGACCTTTTCCTCACCCCTCCCGATTCAGGACCTGAAACCGAAGAAGGTTCCGCGCCCCTGGGCCGGTCGCGGCCCCGGAGCCGCTACGAAATAACATTTCATAGAGGGGTGTGGCTAAAAAGCGGCGCAAGCAAGAACGAGCCGTGGCTGATTTCCAAAAGTTCGGTGACTGTGGCGACAGAGACACAAACGTTGCGAGACGGCACCATTCCTGACGGCAACACCTGCCGTCGACTCAACCATTCATGGCAAGCGAATCGTTCTGCTCGGCCCGACTGTCGCAGTAACGGCACACCGCTCCATGCGCCCGAGAGGCAAAATATCCGACGATTCAGGAAAGGCGAACGTCCGACACCGAGTGCTGGGACCCGTCTACAGAACGAGAGAAATGTGCCATGCGTCCCACCCGTTCTAGGAACCGCGTCGCCGCCTTGCAATTGACAGTAGTATTACGCTCTTTCCGACAGCCGGCGGATCCACGAAAATTGCATCGGCGCTCCGGTTGCGGAGTGTTCCTCCCTGAAAACTTGGCCCGCCTCACTGGCGGGCTTTCTTTTCCCGGACATGCTTTTCGGGGTTGGCGGCGCGATTCCCCTCAACTCTTAAAATTGCATCAGATTCACCTGCCGCAATTCAGGATTTTGAAAGCGGGCGCCTCCAATATCGTCCCATGACCGACAAGATCAAAGTCACCTGCACCCGGTGCAAGACACGGTTCTCGGAAAGGGCCTCGCGGCTGCGTGACGGCTTCCAGGGCCAATGCACGTCCTGCGGCTGCTTCATCAACTTCAGCGCCGAATCAATGGACCCGAACGTGCGCAGGGCCATGACGGAAGCGCGCCGCATCCGCAACGGCATCAACATGCAACCGACCGAAAGAGCGGGCGTCTAGGCTATCAGCCGGCTTCGGCCGTGGACGCCTGTAGCCGCTCCAGTCCCGCCTCGATGACCAGCACTTCGGCATCGAAGGTTTGAAGCGATTTACTCACGTCAAACGTCCCGAGCGAATCCAGGCGTACGTCCTGGAGTTGCTGCCTGAGCCGGCGGCGATGGTTGCGGAGTTCTTCGAGGGCTTCGCGATCTTTCAGACGGACATAGCCGTCGACGATCATCTTCATTGCTTCCGTCATCACTCTTTCCAAAACAAAACCCGCCGGCAATGGCCGGCGGGTCGCAATATCTGATTCATTCGCGGTACGCGCAACAAGACCCGCTTGAGGTTGTGGATTAATCCCAAACAGTTGAGATCAGGTTATCAGGCGTGAGTTTAAGCCGTTTCCACCCTGGATCCAAACCGATCGAGTCGGATTTTTCCGCCGCTCCATTTTTAATGTTACGCGCCGCGAACATCCACAGCGCTGCCCGCGACGCGAGCAATTGGGGAGTTCCCTTTCTTGCCGCGATTTCGCCGCGCTGTTGCTCGATCGCGACAGTTACAAATACGGGCTGTGTTAACTTTCGCGGCGTTCAAGCCGCAGTTTTTTGCGCTTTTGATTTGTGCTGATGGTTCGCAGGGGGATCCTGGAATGAACCGGTGCTCACGTCCTTTGACGCGCCTGGCACGTTTGTCGGCGGGCCCATTGATCACGCTGGCGGCATTCGCGCTCGTCTCGACGGATGCGGCCGCGCGCACAAGCGGCGGGAGCAAGCACGCGGCAAAGGGCACGTCCCATCATCGCAGCGCTTCCGCCGGCAAACATCGACATGTCAAGCGTGACGCAGACGAGCGAGCGTCAGAGCGGTCAAAAAAATCGCAGGCGCGCGACGAAGCGAATGCTCCTGCTCTGACCGGCGACCTCGCCGCCATCAAGGATGCCGTCGCGCTTGCCCGCCGCGGCAAGATCGCCGAGGCAACCGAGCTCGAGAAAGGGATCGGCGACCCAGCGGGCCGCAAACTCGTCGAATGGTTCATCCTGCGCCATCCCGAGACGTCGACGAGCTTCAGCCGCTACGCGGCGTTCATCTCGGCAAATCCGGATTGGCCGAGCATCGCGCTGTTACGCAAGCGGGCCGAGGGAGCGCTGTGGCAGGATCGCAGCAGCGACCTCGCCAGGGACGCGGCCCAGATCCGCGAGTTCACAGGAGGCCAACCGACCACCACCAAGGGAAAATTCGCGGTGGCGCGGATGCTGCTTGCCGAAGGCGACCGCGACGGCGCCGCGCGACTGGCGCGCGAGGCCTGGCGATCGGACGAGTTTTCCGAGACCACCGAGGCCGATGCCTATCAGGCTTTTGGAGAGCTGCTCACCCGCGACGACCATCGCGCGCGAATGGACAAGCGTATCGGCGCAAAGGACCTCGCTGCCGCCCGGCGCGCCGCACAACGCCTCGGCAGCGACGAGCTCGCCATCGTCAAGGCGTGCGGCGCTGTCCGCGGCAAGGACGACAAGGCAAAGGACGCGCTCGACGACGTCGCAACCGAAGCGCGGAGGGATCTCGGCTACACGCTGTGCCGGATCCAGTGGTTGATCGGGCAGAACAAGATCGACGAGGCGGCGCAGGCGACCATTGCCGCCGCGCCCGATACCATGGCGCAGCAAGACACGGATCAGTGGTGGCGAGAGCGGCGGACGCTTGCCCGCAAGCTGCTCGATCAAGGCAAATTCCAGACCGCCTATGACGTGATCCGGCCGGCTGCACTGCCAGCCAGCGAAGCCTATCGTGCTGACTACCATTTCATGTGCGGCTGGATCGCGCTGCGCTATCTCAACAACCCCGCCGCCGCCCGTTCGCATTTCGCTGACATCGATGAGGGATCGACGAACCCGATCGTGCTGGCCCGAGCCAATTACTGGCGCGGACGCGTGGCGGAAGCCGTCGGCGAAAAGGCCGAGATGGAATTGAGTTACGCCGCCGCCGCGCGTTATCCGACCGCCTATTACGGGCAGCTCGCGCGCGCCAAGCTCGGCATTGGCGTAGGCGAACTGAAATTGCCGGTCACTTCGGCGGAGAGTGCCGCGATAGCGGATGAACGCGTGCGCGCGGCCGACATGCTCTATGAGATCGGCGAACGCGACGTCATGCTGTACTTTGCGGCCGATTTGGCAGAGCAGATCTCGGATACCAGCGTGCTCAGGGCGCTCGGTGAACTGACCCAGCGCCGGAACGACGCCCGCAGCATGCTGCAACTCGGCAAGAGCGCGCTCGCGCGCGGGCTGGAGCTCGCTCACTACGCCTTCCCGACGATCGGGATTCCCCCGCACAGCCCGATCGCTCCAGATATCGGGCGCACGATGACCTATTCGGTGGCGCGGACCGAAAGCGCTTTCGACCAGAAAGACAAATCATCCGCCAGTGCGGTCGGCTTGATGCAGGTCACGCCCGAGGCCGGCCGCGACACCGCCAAGCGCTTTGGCGTCAGCTATGACTGGGACAAACTGGTTTCCGACCCCGTTTACAACACCCAGATGGGCGCAGCCGAACTCAGCGCACTGGTGTCCGAATACAAGGGCTCCGAAATCATGATCTTCGCCGGCTACAACGCAGGCCGCGGCCGTGTCCGCGACTGGGTGAAAGCCTATGGCGACCCCCGCGATCCCAACATCGACCCCGTGGACTGGGTCGAGCGCATCCCGTTCTCCGAAACGCGCAACTACGTCCAGCGCGTGATGGAGAACATGCAGGTCTACCGCATGCGCTTCGAGACGAATGCCGCAGTGGCGACGACGGATCCGCGCGTCCTCGTGCTGGAGACGACTGCGTCGACGGGTACGCGGTAAGGGGCGTGAGACCCGGCGGGGAAAGCCAGGCCGCCCTACCGGTTTACGCCTCCTGCCGAAGCTGTTTGGTGCGCGGCAAGACGATGATGAATTCGGTGAAACGTCCCGCCTCCGTCTCGACATCGATCGTCCCGCCATGCTGCTTGACGACGATATCATGGCTCATGGACAGGCCCAGGCCCGTCCCCTCACCGGCCGGTTTGGTGGTGAAAAACGGATTGAACATCTTCTCCTTCACCTCGGAAGGGATCCCCGTTCCGTTATCCCGGATGCGAATTTCCACGCGGTCGGCGAGCCCTCTCGTTGCGGCAAGAAGCGTCGGCTCAAAGCCGTTGCCCGCCTCTCCTGCGCGTTTCGTCGCCGCGTAAAAGCCGTTGGAGATCATGTTGAGCAGCGCCCGCGTGATCTCCTGCGGATAGAGTTCGATATGGCCGGCGCCGGGATCGAGATCCCGCTCGAGCGCGATCTGGAAATCGGAGCGTTCGGCGCGCGCGCCGTGATAGGCGAGATTGAGGCTCTCCTCGACCAGCGCGTTGATGTCGACGCTGCGGCGCTCGCCGCTTCCCTCGCGCGAGTGCAGCAGCATGTTCCTGACGATGGAGTCGGCGCGTTTGCCGTGCTGCACCACCTTGTCGAGGTTCGATTTCAGCAGCTGCGTCAATTCGCCGACCTCCTGCCGGACCTTCCCGGCGACTTCCGCCTGCCTGAGGACATCGTTGAGCTCGTCGGTCAATTCGACGGAGAGAGCCGAGAAATTGTTGACGAAATTGAGCGGGTTCTTGATCTCGTGCGCGATACCAGCGGTGAGCTGACCGAGCGAGGCAAGCTTTTCGGTCTGCACCAGACGATCCTGCGCCATTCGCAGGTCGTCGAGCGATTGCGACAGCTCGCGGGTGCGTTGCTGGACTTCCTGAAACAGCTCGACGTTCGAGATAGCGATGACCGCCTGATCCGCGAACGTCTTCAACATCTGAACATGATGATCGTCGAACCGTCCCGGTTCGACCCGCGTGACGGTGATGAACCCAATCGCTCTCCCGTCGCTAAGCAAGGGAACACGCATCCAGCTACGCCAGCCGCGGAAGCGCGCCAGGTTCAGTGAGCTCGTTCTTTTTTCGAATGCGACTTCGGCGTCCTCAACGAAGAATACCTCGTCCAGGCCGGGTTCCTCGTGCCACCACCTCAATTCGGATAGCCGCGCGGGAAACGTCGCTTGCAATGCTGCATCTGCCGTGGCGTTGACTGGCGTAAACGACCGGAGATGAACCATGTCCCCGACCAGACTATAGACGGCGGTCGACAGACCATTGACCAGACGGTTAGAGCGCTCCGCAATCGCGTCGAACACCGGCTGCACGTCGTCCGGCGAGCCGGCGATGACCTTGAGGATGTCGGCGCTCGCGGTCTGCCGCTCCAGCGCCTCCCTGGTCTCGTTGAACAGCCGCGCGTTCTCGATCGCGATCACAGCCTGCGCGGCATAGGTCTGCACCAGTTCGATCTGGCGTTCGGTGAACGGCCGGACGCTCAACCGCGTCAGGACAAAGACACCGACGGGAATGCCATCGCGAAGCAGGGGGACGCCCAATCGTGTTCGAGCCGGATCGGGATCTCCGGCGACAACGAAACCGGGCTCTGCCAGCACATCGTGAATGTGAGCGATTTTGCCGGTCTGCAAGACCCTGCCGACCAGGCGGCCGTCCGCAGGCCGGAATGTAACGCTCGCCAGGAATTCCTTCTTTTCCGGAGGCAACCCCCAATCGGCCGAGAGGCCGTATCCATCCCCTTTTGGCTGAAGAATGATGCACTCATCCGCCTCGCACAGCCGCGCGGCAAACTCGACCAAGGTGTTCAGCACCGTCTGCAGATCGAAGGCCGAGCGGCTGATGACCTTGAGCACGTCGGCTGTCGCAGTCTGCTGCTGCAGCGACTCCTGCAGGTCGCGGGTGCGCCGCTGCACTTCCTCGAACAACTCCACGTTCTGGATCGCGATGACGGCCTGATCGGCGAAAGTCTGCATCAGCTGGACGTGATGGTCGGTGAACGGGCCGGGTTCCGCCCGAGTCGGACCGATCATGCCGATCGGCTTTCCGTCGCGGATCAGGGGAACACAAAGACAGCTACGCCAGCCGCGCTCGTGCGCGAGATCCCGCAAGCCTTGCGCTTCCTGTTCGGCATCGATGACGCGATAGATCTCTCCCTTGCTGATCAATTCGCTCCAGCTAAACGTCGACAACGGGGCTGGGAATGTGGCTTGTAGCTTCGCATCGGCCTCCGGCGTGACAGGCGTGAAGGCCCGCAGGTACATCATGCCATCGACCAGCCTGAAGACCGTCGTCGAAAGAGCGTTGACCAGCCGGTTAGACCGATCTGCAATGGCCTGGAAAACGGGCTGCACATCGTCCGGCGACGTTGCAATGACCTTCAAAATGTCAGCCGTCGCGGTCTGCCTTTCCAGCGCCTCCTTCGTCTCGTTGAACAGCCGCGCGTTCTCGATCGCGATCACAGCCTGGTTGGCGAAATTCTTCAGAAGATCGACTTCCTTGTCCGAAAACGGACGGATCTCCTTGCGATAGATCGATATCTGCCCGATCGGCTTTGCATCTTTCAGCAATGGCACGACGACCAGCGAGCGCGCTTCCGCGAGCTCAACCATGGCAACCATCACTGGATTGCGAGCGAGATAGACCGGGCTCTGCCGAAGATCGTCGATCCTGACCACCTGGCCGGTTCTGAGAACACGGCCAATCGGTCCCTCTGAAGCCGGACTGAATTCCCTCGGCGCAGCAACGTCAAACGCCGGCGGTACGTTG
Source organism: uncultured Alphaproteobacteria bacterium (assembly GCA_963696255.1). Classification (GTDB taxonomy): domain Bacteria; phylum Pseudomonadota; class Alphaproteobacteria; order Rhizobiales; family Xanthobacteraceae; genus Bradyrhizobium. Next base: position 635,195 of record CAVOJN010000006.1, on the reverse strand, counting down.
TACACCGCAACGCGGCGATATGCCTCGCCCGCATACAGACCCATGGCCCCGAACTGGGCACCACAAACCTTCGCGGCGCTCTCCAGCATCTTCTCGAAGACCGGTTGCACGTCGCCCATCGACGACGAGATGACCTCGAGCACCTCGGAGGTCGCCGTCTGCTGCTGCAGTGATTCCTGCAGATCGCGGGTTCGCGCTTGCACTTCCTCGAACAGCTCGACGTTCTGGATTGCGATCACCGCCTGGTCGGCGAAGGTCTGCAAGAGTTCCACGTCCTTTTCGGCGAACGATCCAGCCTCCTTGCGCGAGATGCTGATCCAACCGATCACTCCGCTGTCGGCCCTTAGTGGCACCTGCAGCAGGCTGCGCCAGCCGCGCGCCTGCGCGTTCGCCCGCATCCACGGGTCGTGAGATCCGGCCTCTATGTCGGTAATCTGCGCGATCTCGCCGTCGCGCAAGATCTGCTCAACCGGTCCGCCCTCGACCGGCCGCCTGGGATAGCTTTTTCTAAGCACCGCATCGGCTTCGGGACTGACGGGCGTAAATGCCGCCAGCTCAAGTATACCGTCGACGTAGCGGGTCACTGTGGTCGCGTGCGCACCGATCAGCGCCTTCGAGCGCTCGGCGATGGCGTCAAACACCGGTTGAAGGTTCGAGGGCGACGACGCAATGACCTTCAGCACGTCGGCCGTTGCTGTCTGCCGGGCCAGCGCCTCTCTGGTCTCGTTGAACAGCCGCGCGTTCTCGATCGCGATCACGGCCTGATCGGCGAAGGTCCTCATGAGAGCGACGGTGTTATCATCGAAGATACCGGGCTCGGCGCGCGTCACGTTGATCGCACCGATGACGGTGTGGTCGCGCAGCATGGGTACACCCAGGACACTGCGAAAGCCACGGGCGCGGCCCACTTCCCGCGTAGTCTCATCGCCTTCCCTTTCGGTATCGGCGTACATGATGACCTTGCCCGACCTTATAACCTGGGCGGACACCGATGGTGACGCGAACGATTGGGGGTACCTGCTCATCAGCATATCCCGCCCGACCTGGCTTGTTGTGGTGAAAGCTGCGAGGTGAATTTCGTCGCCGACAACCCGCGTGACGGTGGCGGACCAGGCGCCGACCACGCGACGGGCGCTTTCGGCGATCGCCTCGAACACCGGCTGCACGTCGTCTGGCGAACTTGCGATGACCTTCAAGATGTCCGCCGTCGCCGTCTGCCGCTCCAGCGACTCCCTGGTCTCATTGAACAGCCGCGCGTTCTCGATCGCGATCACGGCCTGGCTGGCGAAATTTTCGAGCAGTGCGATTTGCTCGTCGGTGAACGGCTTGACCTCCAGCCGGTACAGATTGATGACACCGACAATCTCGTCGTTGCGGATCATGGGGACGTACAGCACCGTCCGCGCTCCGCCGAGATCGACCCCGGCAACTGCGTTGGGATTTCCGCTGCGATAGGGCTCGCTGTCGCGGGCATCGTGGACGTGAGCCGGTTTCCTGGTCGCGCGCATCGCGTCGATCGGGGTCGCCGCGCCTCCCGTATGCAGATGCTTCCGCCGATATTCGGCGAACGCTCGCGGCACGCCGATTTCGGCCACCGCCCGCATCGCGCCCTGCTCCCCCTGATAGATGAAGCCGCACTGCGCCTCGCAAAGACGCATGGCTTTTGCGAGCATCTGGTCGAACACCGGCTTGAGGTCGCCGGGCGATGACGAGATGACCTGAAGAACCTCAGACGTCGCCGTCTGCCGGGCAAGCGCCTCCCGGGCTTCGTTAAACAGCCGCGCGTTCTCGATCGCGACCACGGCCTGGTCGCGGAAGGACTCGGCAAGTGCAATGTCGCCAGGGCTGAAGGCGTTGATGCTTTTACTGGCCAGTGCAAGAACGCCAATGCACTCCTTCTCACGCAACAGTGGCAGGAAAACCGACGATTTAACTCCGAACTCCGCGGTGATAAACTTTTCATACTCCGGAAGCTCGACCAGCGAGCGATCCGGATAGTACAGCGTCTTTTTGGTAACGATCGCGCGCGAGGGAAAATTTACGGCGGGATCGATGGGCTGCGCACCGGACTTGAGTTCAACGAACGAGCCGTCAAGCGTCGCCCTAGCGACAGGGACGTAGAAGCCGCCCTCGCAACGCATGATGAATGCGCGATCGCACCGCATCACTCGCAAGACGGTGCGAACGATGGCGTTGAACACCGGCTTCACGTCAGACGGCGAACTCGCGATGATCTTGAGGATTTCGGCCGTCGCTGCCTGGCGTGCCCGCGCCTCCTTCAACTGCAGCTTGAGCGCCGAGGCCGTGCCACGATCAGCTTTGGCCTTCTTTGCAACCTTGACCGGCTTTGCAACCCTGGCTGCCTTTGCGACCTTCGCCGCGCTTTTGCGCGCACGCCTCGGTGCGCTCCTCGACGCGGCACGGCGTCGATGAAGCCCCTTCTTGCTGCGCTTTTTGCTCCGTGAGCCCTCTTTTTTGGGTTCTCGAGCCATGGCTGCTCCCCTGAGCTAGGGGCAGTGTAACGATCCAAACAGCGAATAAAAAGAGCCGGACTGTTCCGCCTGACCATCCTCTGGCAGCGGCATGACATGCCGCGTCAATCCACCTTCACATTCGCGGCCTTGATGATCGGCCACCATTTGGCGATCTCGGCCTTCTGCCACTCGCCGAGCGCCTCCGGCGTGGATTTGTCGGCGGGCGGCATTTGCAGGCCAAGGTTCTCCAGCTGCTTGCGCGTCGCCTCGTCCTTCAATGCGTCGAGCGCGGCGGCATTGAGCCTGGCGATGATCTCCTTCGGCGTGCCCTTCGGTACCCACAGACCTGACCACAGGGTCATGTGGAATCCCGGCAAACCCGCTTCGTCGACGGTCGGGATTTCCGGAGCCTGTTCGGAGCGCTTGGTGTCGGTGACGGCATAGGCGCGGATCGTGCCTGCGCGGATCTGGTTCATGGAATTCGATAGCTGGTCAACGATAATGTCGATTTGTCCGGCGACCAGATCGTTCATTGCCGGTCCTGTACCGCGATAGGGTACATATTGCAGCTTGATGCCCGTCGCGCTTTCGAAGCCGAGGCCTGCGACATGGGTGCCGGAGCCGGCGCCCGCGGTACCTGCGGCCGCCGGCTCCGGCCGCGACTTCAACCAGTCGAGCAACTCCGTCAGCGTCTTTGCCGGCACGGCGTTCCTGCTGACGACCACCATTGGATTGCTCGGCAGCAGCACGACGGGTTCGAGATCGGCGACCAGATCGTAGTTGAGCTTGTAGATCGCGCCGTTGGCGACGTGGGTGCCGAGGTGCCCGAAGCTGACGGTGTAGCCGTCGGGCGGCGAATGCACCGCGCGTCCGACACCGATCGAGCCGCCGGCGCCGGTCGTGTTCTCAACCAGGATGGCTTCGCCCAGCGACACCTTCATGCGCTCGCCGAGAATGCGCATCATCGCATCCGAAGGGCCGCCCGCCGAGAACGGCACCACGACCGTGATGGGATGCGATGGATAATTTTGTGCGAACGCCTGGCCAGCAAATGCAATCGTTGCGACCAAAGCCGCCAAAACAGTCTTCAGCATCGTCTTCCTCTCTCGCCCCGCAGCGGAGATCAGAGACTCGCGTAGTCAATCGGCTTGAAACGATCGAGCGTGCGCGTCACCGGCGGCAGCGGATATTTAAGCCCCGTAGCGCAATTGAAAAGCATTACGCGATCGGTCTTGGCAACACGACCTTCGGCGAGGCTTTGCTGATAGGCGGCATAGGTCGCCGCTCCCTCCGGACACAGCAGGAAGCCTTCCTCGCGCGCGACCTCGTTCAGGGCGGCTGAAATCTTCTCGTCGGTCACGGCGATGGCGAAGCCTTTGCTCTCGCGCACCGCGCGCAGGATAAGAAAATCGCCGACTGCCTGCGGCACGCGGATGCCTGAGGCGATGGTATGGGCGTCTTCCCAGCGCGGCGCGTGCTCGGTGCCTGCTTCAAAAGCGCGCACCATCGGCGCACAGCCCGCCGCCTGCACCGCGACCATGCGCGGGCGCTTTGCGCCGATGAAGCCGATCTTCTCCAGCTCATCGAACGCCTTCCACATCCCGATCAGTCCGGTACCGCCACCCGTCGGGTAGAAGATCACGTCGGGCACGTCCCAGCCGAGCTGCTCGGCGAGTTCGAGCCCCATCGTCTTCTTGCCCTCGATGCGGTACGGCTCCTTCAGCGTCGACGTATCGAACCAGCCGGCCTTGGCCTTGCCCTCGCCGACGATCTTGCCGCAATCGTCGATCAGACCGTTGACGCGGTAGACCGTCGCGCCCTGCAACTCGATCTCGCTGACATTCACCTCCGGCGTATCGGCCGGGCAGAAGATCGTGGTCTTGATGCCGCAGCTTGTGGCATAGGCGGCCAGCGCCGCACCCGCATTGCCGTTGGTCGGCATCGCCATGTGCTTGATGCCGAGCGCCTTGCCCATCGACACCGCCATGACGAGCCCGCGTGCCTTGAACGAGCCGGTCGGCAGCCGCCCCTCATCCTTGACGATGATCTCGCCGCCGCCGAGCTTCTTCGCCAACTTCGGCAGGCGAATGAGCGGCGTCATCACCTCGCCGAGGCTCACGATGTGCTTGCATTTGCGCACCGGCAAGAGCTCGCGGTAGCGCCACATGTCCGCGGGCCGCGCGGCGAGCGTGTCCTTTGTCAGCGCCTTCTTCACGCCAGCGAGATCGTATCGCACAAGCAGCGGCTTGCCGGCCTTGGACAGATTGTGGATCCGGTCGGCAGGATAATGATCGCCTTCCATGGCACATTCGAGATGAGTCACGAACGTCGGGCGTTCGATGGTGAGATTATCGTTGTCTTTCACGATTTCTTCTTTCGGGAGTTTAGCTCGTCATTGCGAGGAGCGAAGCGACGAAGCAATCCATAGTCCCGCAGCTGGATGGGTGGATTGCTTCGCTCCGCTCGCAATGACGACGCTGGCAATAGCGAACATCAAATATTCAGCACCCGCCCATAGGCGTCGAGCACGGCCTCTTTCATCATCTCCGACAGGGTCGGATGTGGGAAGACGGTATGCATCAGCTCTTCTTCGGTGGTCTCGAGATTCATCGCGACCACATAGCCCTGGATCAGCTCGGTCACCTCGGCGCCGATCATGTGAGCGCCAAGCAGCTGGCCCGTCTTCTTGTCGAAGATCACCTTGACCAGGCCCTGGTCTTCGCCGAGCGCGATCGCCTTGCCGTTGCCGACGAAGGGGAAGCGTCCGACGCGGATGTCGCGGCCGCCCTCTTTCGCCCTTGCTTCCGTCAGGCCGACCGAGGCGACCTGCGGGTTACAATAGGTGCAGCCGGGAATGAGGTTCTTGTCCATGGCATGCGGATGCATGCCCTTGATCGCCTCGATGCAGATCACGCCCTCATGCTCGGCCTTGTGGGCGAGCATCGGAGGACCCGCGACGTCGCCGATGGCATAGATGCCCGGCACGCTGGTCCTGCACATGCCGTCGATGACGATGGTGCCGCGATCGGTCTTGACGCCTAGCTTTTCGAGCCCGAGGTTCTCGATGTTGCCGACCACGCCGACCGCGGAAATCACGCGCTCGAACTCGGTGGTGACCGGCTTGCCCTTGCCGTCGTCGATGGTCGCGACGACGCTATCGGATTTCTTCTCGAGCTTTGTGACCTTGGTCGAGGTCATGATCTTGATGCCCTGCTTCTCGAAGCGCTTGCGCGCGAGGCCGGCAATCTCCGCGTCCTCAACGGGCAGGATCTGCGGCAGCACTTCGACGACAGTGACGTCGGACCCCATGGTGTGGAAAAAGGATGCGAACTCGATACCGATCGCGCCCGAGCCGACCACCAGCAGCGACTTCGGCATCTTCTCCGGGACCATCGCTTCGAAGTATGTCCAGACCAGCTTCTTGTCGGGCTCGAGCCCCGGCAGCACGCGGGGCCGCGCGCCGGTGGCGATGATGATGTGCTTGGGCTGATAAGCGCCCTCGCCCAGCGCGCCCTTCGGTCCCTCGACCTGGGATTTCTTGACGGTAATCTTGCCGGGCGCATCGATCGACGCCTCGCCCCAGATCACCGAGACCTTGTTCTTCTTCATCAGGAAGCCGACGCCGTCGTTGAGGCGCTTCGACACCCCGCGCGAGCGCTGCACCACCGCCTTGGGATCATAGGAGACCTTCTCGGCGGACAGCCCGTAATCCTTGGCATGCTGCATGTAATGGTAGATCTCGGCGGATCGCAGCAGCGCCTTGGTCGGGATGCAGCCCCAGTTCAGGCAGATGCCCCCAAGGTAGGATTTTTCGACGATCGCGGTTTTGAAGCCGAGCTGGGCTGCGCGGATCGCCGTGACATAACCGCCGGGCCCGGAGCCGATGATGATGATGTCGAAGGATGTATCGGCCATGGCGGCTCCCATTCAACTCAAATCGTTTTTGCACCGCGGGCGCGGCGCCTGAAGATCATAAATCTGACCAGCCATTCCAGCGCGATGACCACGATCAGGAAGGCGAGGCCCACGGTGAGCATCGCCTGAGAGATGTTGCGTGCGAGCGCCTCTCCCGAGAAGAACGCGCCGTGAAAGACATCGCGGCCAAGCGGGCTGACGATGACGATGATCGCAAACAGCAGCGAGATCCAGGGCCAGCGCGTCGACATTGAAGGCGGTCCCTTCCCGGCGCGTCACACCATCATCATCACGGGATTCTCGATCAACTGCCTGAACGCGCCGATCAGTTCGGCGCCGAGCGCACCGTCGATGGCGCGGTGGTCGCAGGACAGCGTCACGCTCATGATCTGGGCGATCTCGATCTTGCCTCCCCGCACCACCGCCCTCTCCTCGCTGGTGCCGACCGCGAGGATGGTCGCATGCGGCGGATTGATCACGGCGGTGAAATCCTTGATCCCGTACATGCCGAGATTGGAGACCGCGGTGGTGCCGCCCTGATATTCGTCCGGCTTCAGCTTGCGGGCGCGAGCGCGGGCGGCAAAATCCTTCATCTCGTTGGAAATCGTCGACAGCGTCTTGGTCTCGGCCTTGCGGATAATCGGCGTGATCAGACCACCCGGCATCGCGACCGCGACGCCGACGTCGGAATGCTTGTGCTTGATCATGCCGCCTTCGGACCAGCTGACATTGCAGTTCGGAATCTTCTGCAGTGCGACCGCCATCGCCTTGATGACGAAATCGTTGACCGAGAGCTTGTAGAGCGGCTTCTTCTCCTTGTCCTTTGGCGCGGCCGCATTGATCTCCTCGCGCGCGGCGACGAGCTTGCCGATATCGCAGTCGATGGTGAGATAGAAATGCGGAACGTTCTGTATCGACGCGGTGAGGCGCTGCGCGATGGTGCGGCGCATGCCGTCATGCGGCACGATCTCGTAGCTTCCGGGCTCGAACAGCGACAGGATCTGCTTGTCCGACATCGAGGGCGCCAGCGCCGGCGCTGCTCCTGGCGCGGCAGCAGGGGCTTTCAGACCCTTGCCCGACCTCGCCTCCTCGACGTCGCGCGCGATGACGCGGCCATGCGGACCCGACCCGGTAATCCGGCCGAGTTCGATACCGGCCTCCTTGGCAAGGCGCCGCGCGAGGGGCGATGAAAAGATGCGGCCGTGGCCATTGGCCTGCGGCGCCGGTGAAGCTGCCGCCGCAGCAGGCGCTGGTGAAGCAGGCCTTGGCGCGGGCGCCGCGGCAGGAGCCGGCGCCGCTGCGGCGGGTTTGGGGGCCGGCGCCGGCGCAGGCGCGGCACTGGGTTTGGCGGCGCCTGCCGAGGCGCCGGCGGCCTTCACATCCTCGCCGTCGCCCGCAAGCACCGCGATCACGTCATTGACCGGGACGTCCTGCGTTCCCTCGGGAACGATAATCCTGGCGATCGTGCCCTCGTCGACCGCCTCGACTTCCATGGTCGCCTTGTCGGTCTCGATCTCCGCGATGACGTCGCCCGACTTGACCTTGTCGCCTTCCTTCTTGAGCCATTTGGCAAGGTTGCCCTTTTCCATGGTGGGCGACAGCGCTGGCATCAGAATGTTGATCGGCATTGTCAGTGACCCTGTTGCGACCGCGGCGTGGTGCTGCCCATGTCGGTCGGCCGCGAGATTTCGGCTTCGAACATATCGACGATGCGCTCCAGCGCCTCGTCCTCGGTGAGATCGCTCTCGCGCGCATAGGCGCGCGCGGCGTGCCGGGCGATATCGACCAGCATCAGGCCCCACATATCCGGCTCCTCGAAGGCGCGCTGGAATGCGATCGAGAGTCCGCCATCGACGACGAACGCGCGCAACACCTCGACGGCGTCCTCGCGTCCCATCACATCAGGTGGCAGCGGCTGCTCCTTGGGACCTGCCATGCATCACCGATAGCAAACGGCCTTGGCGGCCTCGACCACCTCGGCGACTGAGGGAAGCGCCAGCTTTTCGAGATTGGCGGCATAGGGCATCGGCACGTCCTTGCCCGAGACGCGCGCCACCGGCGCATCGAGATAATCGAACGCGTGCTCCATCAGGCGGGTGGCGACCTCGGCGCCGACACCGGATTGCTGCCACCCCTCCTCGACGCACACAGCGCGGCCGGTCTTCTTCACCGACGCCACGAGGGTCTCGGTGTCCATCGGTCGCAGCGTGCGCAGATCGATCACCTCGGCCTCGATGCCTTCCTTGGCCAGTTCCTCGGCCGCCTTCAGCGAATAGGTCATGCCGTTCGACCACGAGATGATGCTGACATGCTGGCCCTTGCGGACCACGCGCGCCTTGCCGATCGGGATCACATAATCGTTGAGCTTCGGGACTTCGCCGGTGTGCCCGTACAAGACTTCGTTCTCGAGGAAGATCACCGGATTGGGATCGCGGATCGCCGCCTTCAACAGCCCCTTGTAATCGGCGGCCGAGAACGGCGCGATCACCTTCAGACCCGGAATTTGCGAGTACCAGGCCGAATAATCCTGGCTGTGCTGGGCGGCGACGCGCGCGGCCGCGCCGTTCGGTCCGCGGAACACGATCGAGCAGCCCATCTGGCCGCCCGACATATAGAGCGTCTTCGCAGCCGAGTTGATGATCTGGTCGATCGCCTGCATGGCGAAGTTGAAGGTCATGAACTCGACGATCGGCTTCAGTCCGGCCATGGCAGCGCCAACACCGACGCCGGCGAAGCCATGCTCCGTGATCGGCGTGTCGATCACGCGCCTGTCGCCGAATTCCTGCGAGAGTCCCTGGGTGACCTTGTAGGCGCCCTGATATTCCGCGACCTCCTCACCCATGATGAAGACGTCCGCGTCGCGCCGCATCTCCTCGGCCATGGCGTCGCGCAGCGCCTCGCGGATGGTCTGCGTGATCATTTCAGTGCCTTCAGGCACTTCCGGATCAGGTTCGGCGACCGGTGCGGGAGCGGGTCCAGCTTTCGGAGCCGAGATCATCGGCTTGCCCTCGCCGACCGGCGCGCGTGAGTCCGCGACCTCATGCGCGACATTCGGTGCGGGCTGAGGTGCTTTGGGCGCGGGCACCTTGGCGAGGTCCGCGGCACTTTCGCCGTCCGCCAGAATGGTCGCGATCGGCGTATTGACGGCAACGTCGGCCGTGCCTTCCGGAATCAGGATTTTTCCGAGCGTGCCTTCGTCGGTCGCCTCGACCTCCATCGTCGCCTTGTCGGTCTCGATCTCGGCGATGACGTCGCCCGACTTGATGGTCTCGCCCTCCTTCTTCAGCCACTTGGCGAGGTTGCCCTTCTCCATCGTCGGCGACAGCGCGGGCATCAGCACTTGAATGGGCATGGTCACTCCGAATGCGGCTTGCGCGCTTAGCGGTACACGTCGGTATAAAGTTCTGACACGTCGGGCTCGGGATCGTGCTGGGCGAAGTCGGCCGCTTCGTTGACGATCTCGCGCACCTCGGCGTCGATATTCTTCAATTCCTGCTCGCTGACCTTCGCCGCCAGCAGGCGGTTGCGCACCTGTTCGATCGGGTCCTGGTCATGGCGGACCTTCTCGACCTCTTCGCGCGTCCGATACTTCGCCGGGTCCGACATCGAATGGCCACGGTAGCGGTAGGTCTGCATCTCGAGGATGTACGGCCCCTTGCCGGCGCGGCACCAGGCAACCGCCTTGTCGCCGGCCGCTTTCACCGCGCGCACATCCATGCCGTCGACCTGCTCGCCGGGGATGTTGAAGGAAACGCCGCGCTTGGAGAAATCGGTCTGCGCGGAGGACCGCGTCACCGACGTGCCCATGGCATATCGGTTGTTCTCGATGACGTAGATGACCGGCAGCTTCCACAGTTCGGCCATGTTGAAGCTCTCATAGACCTGACCCTGGTTGGAGGCGCCGTCGCCGAAATAGGCGATGCTCACGGAATCATTGCCGCGGTAGCGGTTGGCAAAGGCCAGACCGGTGCCGAGCGACACCTGCGCACCGACAATGCCGTGGCCGCCATAAAAGTTTTCCGACTTGCTGAACATGTGCATGGAGCCGCCCTTGCCCTTGGAGTAGCCCCCGCGGCGTCCTGTCAGCTCGGCCATCACGCCTTTGGCCTCCATGCCCGTCGAGAGCATGTGACCGTGGTCGCGGTATCCCGTTATGATCTGGTCGCCCTTCTTGAGCGCCATCTGCATCCCGACGACCACGGCTTCCTGGCCGATATAGAGGTGGCAGAACCCGCCGATCGCGCCCATGCCATAAAGCTGCCCGGCCTTCTCCTCGAAGCGCCGGATCAACAGCATCTCGCGCAGCGCTGTGAGTTCCTGTTCCCTGGTGAATTCCAGCGGCGAGCCACTTCCCTTTTCCTTGGTTTCGCTTTTTTTGGGTGCAGTGGCCATGGCAAATTTCGCCTACTGGAGAGAGTGATATGCCCTCTCTAACCCAACTCAACCGGCCGTTAAAGGAGTTGCGTGATGCGGCCATGGAATAGCTATGCCGCAGTGCAGTGCGGCACGAAACTTTCGAAATCGAAACGCTCAGTTTTTGGAATCGGACTGCGCGGATGACGCGCTCGGCATGACCATGCGCACCAGATCATGCGGATTGGCATAATCGAGCTGATACCGCGCACGCTCCTCCAGCATGTCAGGGTCGACCCGGTCGGAACGGAGCAGTGAAACCCGCTGTTCGCCCTCGGCGCGTTCGCGCCTCAGCCGCGCCAGTTCGGACGTCAGCGCGATGATCTCCTGGTCGAGTTCCTGTCGCGCGTTCAGGCCGTATTTGCCGGTATAGGCGTTGACGCCGAAATATCCGATCAGGGCAGCCGCCACCGTGTAGAGGGCGAGCCCCGTGAGAAAAGACCGGAGGCGCGGGCGAGAGACCATTCCCGAACATGCGACGGCTCGGTTAATGGAGCACTAATTTCGCAGCCGGGGTCCGGATCGCCAGAAGCCGCCGCGGACCCCACACGCGTCATGGCCGGGTTCGTCCCGGCCATCCACGTCTTTGCTGCACGCGGATGAAAAGACGTGGATGCCCGGCACAAGGGCCGGGCATGACGAAATCAGGCAAAAGTCCGGCGCTACCGGTGCTGCTTTTCGACCCAGGCGGCAAAGGCCGCGAGGAATTGCTCCAGCACCTTCTGCAGCGATTCCTTGGTCAGCTCGCCCTTCTCGTTGAAGGCGTCGCCGACGCCGTTCAGATAGGTCTCGGGCTGGCCCATGATCGGTCCGGAAATGCCCGGCAGGATGTTCTGCAAGGTCTTGGCTGCGCTGACGCCGCCGAGCGGACCCGGCGAATTGGAGATGATGCCGACCGGCTTGCCGATGAACGAGCTTTTGCCGTACGGCCGCGAGCCGACATCGATTGCGTTCTTGAGCACGCCCGGGATGGCGCGATTATATTCGGGCGTCACGAAGATGACGCCGTTCGATTTCTGCAGCTTCTCGCGAAAAGCCAGCCAATCGGTCGGAGGAGCGCCTTCGAGATCCTGATTGAAGAACGAGATGCCGTTCAGCGTCGTCACCTCCAGCTTCAGCGACGCCGGCGCGAGTTTGGCAAGCGCGTTGGCGATCTTCAGCGAGAAGCTCTCCTTACGCAGGCTGCCGACGATGGTGACGATGTTATGGATGGCCATGGGATGTCCTTTTGGATGTCCGTCGAGAATTGAACGTCGGGCTGCACATAAGCCGGATCGTCAATACCATGCAAGTGCATGCATCGACCGCTTTTGGAAACCCAGCGTTCGCTCAATCAATCCCAAAGCAGATGGGCCGCCCTTGCGGACGGCCCATTGGCGTCGTTTCGCTGCAATCAGATGGTCGGATTCCACAGCGAGGGAATGAGGCGATAACCCTTGCCGCCCTTCTCGACATGGCCGATCGACGGGAAGGTGAAGTGGAAGCCCACCACCGTCATCTTCTCCGCAGCCGCCATGTCATAGAATTTATGACGCGTCTCCTGGGCGAGCGCTCCGTCGTAGTCGAAGGACACATGCCAGTCCGGATTACGCAGGAACAGCTCGGGAATGTTGGTGACGTCGGCCTGGATCAGGATCTTCGAATTGCCCGACTGCACGGCAAAGGACGTGTGTCCCGGCGTGTGCCCGGGCGTTCCGATCGCGGTGACGCCGGGTGCGACCTCCTTGTCCCAGTCAAACTTCGTCACCTTGGACTCGATGCCCGCATAGGCCTTCTTGAACGCGGCGAACCAGCCCTTGTACATCTCGCTGGACTGCATCTTGGCGGCGTTCTCATCACTCGCCCAGAACTCCCACTCCTTTGCCGGCACCTTGATCTCGGCATTGGGAAACGCCATCGAGCCGTCCGCGAGGCGAATGCCGGCGGTGTGGTCGGGATGCAGATGCGACATGATCACCATGTCGATGCTCTTGGGGTCGACGCCGGCGGCGGCGAGATTCTGCAAGGTCCGTCCGACCGCGCCCTTGCTCGGCTCGAAATTGGCAACGCCGTTGCCGCAATCGATCAGGATCAGTTTGGAGCCGGTGTTGATGAGCTGCGGGTTGAACGGGATCGTGACCATTCCCTTCGGCATATAGGCGGCCTCGGCCGCGGCCGATGCCTCTTCCTTGGTGGCATTAACGACGAGCTTGTCGGGCATCGGGAATGTGCGGGCGCCGTCATTGATCGAGGTGCACTCGTAATCGCCGACTTTGTAGCGATAAAAGCCCGGCGCCTGCGCTCCGGTGACGGCGGCCTGCGCTGTGGACGCGCCAAACGGCGCGAGCGCGCCGGCGGCCCCGGCCAAGGTCGCTCCGGCCAGGATTTGGCGACGATTCAGATCGGTCATGTTGTTTCTCTCCGTGGGGTTTGAAAGGCGGGTTTGTCCCGCTCTGGTTGGCGGCGGATGTTTTCTCCCGTTGCCGGAAGAACGCAAGCCTCCTTGCGCATCAAACCCCGGACTACCGGTCTTCATCCACCCTTGTTCGGGTTGATCAGGAATTTCTCGCCGGTGGCCCGCTTGGCATAGACGGCGAGATTGGCAGGGTCGAGCGCCTCCTGCAGGGAGACAACCCGCGTGTAGTGGCTGGCGAAGGTGGTCTTGAGCTCGTTAACGACACGCTCCCGCAGCTTCTGACCCTCGACTGGACCAACCTTCATCAGGAACGGGAAGAGCAGCCAGCCACCGACGCCCCAGGCCATGCCGAAAGCGCGGTTGATCTCCACGGGACGGGTATCCAGGCTGCCGTAGATATAAACCTGCTTGTGCACGTTGGAGCCGTAGCGGCTGTAGGCCTTGGCGGTCTTGTTGATGGCAGCTTCCATGCATGTGAGAATTTGGCCTGCCAGCTTGCCGCCGCCGATCGCATCGAAGGCGATGGTGGCGCTGGTTTCAGCCAGCGCGTTGGTCAGGTCGTCCATGAAGCTCGCGGCCGAGGAATCCACGACATGCTTTGCCCCAATCTTGCGCAGCAGGTCCGCCTGCTCCTTGCTGCGCACGATGTTGACGAGGCCAATGCCGTCCTTGAGGCAGATCTTGTTCAGCATCTGCCCGAGATTGGAGGCGGCTGCCGTGTGCACCAGGGCCTTGTGGCCCTCGCGCCGCATGGTCTCGGTCATGCCGAGCGCAGTCAGCGGATTGACGAACCAGGACGCGCCCTCGGCCGCCGACGTGCCCGCCGGCAGCGGCATGCATTCATTGACCCGCAGGCAGCGGTACTGCGCGTACATGGCACCGCCAATCATGGACACCGTCCTGCCCATCAGCGCCTTTGCCGCGTCCGATGAGCCCGTCCTGACGACGACGCCGGCGCCTTCATTGCCGACCGGCATGGATTCATCGAGCCGCCCCGCCATCGCCTTCATGCCCGCTTCCGGGACTTTCGCGGTGATGACAGGAGTTTCCCTGGAGCCCGACAGTTTCATGGTCGACAGATCGGCGGCGCCGGTCAGAAGTCCGAGGTCGCTCGGATTGATCGGCGTTGCCTCGACCCGCACCACGACTTCGTCAGGTCCGGGTTCGGGCGTCGGAACCTTCAGCAATGAAATCTCGAGTTCACCGCTCTTCTTGATGAGGGAACGCAGCTGCAGTCCACTCGTGGCGTCACTCATGACAGTCCTCCCGATTGTTTTTCGCCGATGGTTTTTGCCGATACTCGAAGTTTCTTGCCGATTGTTCTTCTGCCGATTTGATCAGGCCAGCGCCTTCAATGCACCCTTCCCGGCATATTTCGCCTGCTTGCCGAGCTGCTGCTCGATGCGCAGCAACTGGTTGTACTTGGCGGTCCGGTCCGAACGCGCCAGCGAGCCGGTTTTGATCTGGCCGCAATTGGTCGCAACCGCAAGGTCGGCGATCGTGGAGTCCTCGGTCTCGCCGGAGCGGTGCGACATGACCGCGGTGTATCCCGCCTTGTAGGCCATCTCGATCGCGGCCAGCGTTTCCGTGAGCGTGCCGATCTGGTTGACCTTGACCAGGATGGAATTGGCCCGGCCCTTCTTGATGCCGTCCGCAAGCCGGTTGACGTTGGTGACGAAAAGATCGTCGCCGACGAGCTGGCACTTGCCGCCGATCAGATCGGTCAGTTCCTTCCAGCCCTCCATATCGTCTTCCGACATGCCGTCCTCGATGCTCACGATCGGATAACGCGCAACGAGATCGGCAAGATATTTTGCCTGCTCGGAACGCGATCGGGTCTTGTTCTCGCCCTCATAGACATATTGGCCGTTCTTGAAGAACTCGGTCGAGGCGCAGTCGAGCCCAAGCATGACATCCCCGCCGGCCTTGTAGCCGGCCTTGCCGATCGCGCTCATGACGAAATCAAGGGCAGCGTCCGCCGACGGCAGGTTCGGCGCAAAGCCGCCCTCGTCGCCGACATTGGTGTTGTGACCCGCCTTCTTCAGTTCGCCCCGCAAGGTGTGGAAGATTTCCGATCCGCAACGGAGCGCGTCGGCAAAAGTGCCCGCTCCCACCGGCAGGATCATGAACTCTTGGAAATCGATGGGATTGTCGGCGTGCACGCCGCCATTGACGATGTTCATCATCGGCACCGGCAGGGTCCGCGCCGAGGTGCCGCCGACATAACGATAAAGCGGCATGTCGAAGGATTCCGCCGCCGCCTTGGCGCAAGCCAGCGAGACGCCAAGGATGGCATTGGCGCCGAGCCGGCTCTTGTTCGCCGTGCCGTCGAGCTCGATCATGGTCTGGTCGATCTGGACCTGGTCTTCGGCCGGGCGGTCGGCCAGCGCCTCGAAGATTTCGCCATTGACGGCCTCGACCGCCTTGCGCACGCCCTTGCCCAGATAACGCGCCTTGTCTCCGTCGCGAAGTTCAACGGCCTCATGCGCCCCGGTCGAGGCACCTGACGGCACTGCCGCGCGGCCGATCGAGCCATCCTCCAGGACGACGTCGACCTCGACCGTGGGATTGCCCCGGCTGTCAAGAATTTCGCGGCCGATGATATCGACGATGGCGGTCATGAATGGCCTCATTGGAAGGAGGGATCGGGCGGGGTCGGCGCCGCTTCTACCGCAACGCACGAAAGCCGAAAAGGTCGCGTGACGGACCAATTGTGATTGGATAAGACGACAATACGGAGAAGATGATGGCGCGGAAACCCGACAAATCAGCAAAGCCGCCCAGCTTGCAGCTGGGGCGCGCGGTGAAATGGCCGCGCACCCCCGATGAGGCGCAGATCGACCGCGTGCCCAACCCGCAAGCGGACGTCGATTATCTGGTCCGCTTCGCAGTGCCGGAGTTCACGTCGATCTGCCCGATCACCGGACAGCCGGATTTCGCCCATCTCGTCATCGACTACGCGCCCGGCAAGTGGCTCCTGGAGTCGAAGTCGCTGAAGCTTTATGTCGCAAGCTTCCGCAATCACGGCGCCTTTCACGAGGACTGCACGGTGATGATCGGTAAGCGGATCGCCTCCGAGATCAAACCGAAATTCCTGCGCATCGGCGGCTATTGGTATCCGCGCGGCGGCATTCCCATAGACGTGTTCTGGCAGACCGGCCGCGTTCCGAGCGGCCTGTGGGTTCCGGACCAGGGTGTCGCGCCCTATCGCGGGCGAGGCTGAACCCCGTCGCTTCCGGCTGCGGCCAGAATCATCTACGAGCTTGGGCTGGTTCACATTGAGCCGCACCGGTGAGCCGCCACGGCGGCAAGGCTGCCACTGCGAGCGCCAGTCACCGCACCGATCGCCCGGAGATAACGCTTGCCCAGCATCGTCGGCTCCCGCGACCTCCAAAATGCAGACCCGCAGCAGAA
Source organism: uncultured Alphaproteobacteria bacterium (assembly GCA_963696255.1). GTDB lineage: Bacteria > Pseudomonadota > Alphaproteobacteria > Rhizobiales > Xanthobacteraceae > Bradyrhizobium. Next base: position 618,584 of record CAVOJN010000006.1, on the reverse strand, counting down.
GCTCAGGACAGCGGCGGAACAGTTGCAGGCGGCGTTTGCCGCCTATTGCGAGGAAAGACACGCCGACGCGCAGTCGCTTTGTCGGAGCCTGCTCCGGGAATTGCCCAACCATTTTTTCGCCACGCAGCTCTTGGGTGTTTCCATCCTCGAATGCGGGCAATTCGAAGAGGCCAAGCTTGTTCTCGAACGGGCGGTGGCCCTGGAGTCCGCGTCGGCGGAAGCTCACGCCCACCTCGGTTTTGCACTGCTCAAGCTCAAACGCCATGACGAAGCCCGCGCCCGTTGCGAAAAGGCCATCGCGCTGAAGCCGGATGTGCCGACGGCCCACAGGACTCTGGGCATCGCCTTGTTGCGCCTCGAGCTCGGCGAACAGGCCGTCGCAGCCTTCGACGGCGCGATCCAGCTGGCCCCCAACGACGTCGAGTCCTATTGCAATCGTGGCGTCGCAGAAATGATGCTCGGGCGTCACGACGCGGCGCTCATCAGTTACGAGCGGGCGCTTGCGTTGCAGCCGCGTCATTTCGAATCGATGGTCGGCAAGGGGATGGCCCACCTCGAGATCAGGCATTTCGATGTGGCGGAAAGGACGTTCAACGACGCGCTCGGCATCAGGCCGGACAATGCCGAGCTGCTGGCCCATCGCGGACAGCTCTATCTGCAGTCGGAACGCAGAGCTCAGGCCGAAGCCGATTTCGATGCCGCGATCGCGCTTGTGCCCTCGCTCGAACTGGCATGGCTGGGAAAGGCCCAGACCGGCCTGCTCACGGGCAACGTCGCGCAGGCGATGATCGCCTGCAAGAAAGTGCTCGAACAAAATCCGACCTCAGCAATGGGCCTCACACGGCTAGGCGCCTGTTTCGCGAAAATGGGAGACGCCACCGCCGCCATCCAGCATTTCGATCGGGCGCTGGAAATCAAACCGGATTGCGAAGAGGCGATCACGAGCAAAATCTTCTATCTGGACTTCCTTGCCGAGGCGGATTTCGCAACCCAACAGGCGGCGCGGAAATACTGGTGGGACCAGATTGGCTCCAAACTCCCGATGCGAAAACTTGCGGTTCGGCCGCTCGACCCGTCAAAGCGCATCGTCGTTGGATATGTATCGTCCGACTTCAAGAATCATTCTGCGGCACATGGCTTCCTGCCGGTGCTGCGATCCCACGACAAGGCGAAATTTCAGATCAACTGCTACTCGTCGACCCCGACGGAAGACGCGCTGAGCACCGCTTTCCGATCGGTCGCCGACGTCTGGGTGGACGCTCTCGTCTTGTCCGATGATGAGCTGGCAGACCGCATTCAAGCCGACGGCGTCGACATCCTTGTCGACCTTTCGAACTTTACCGCAGGCAATCGTATTCACGTTTTCGCGCGCAAGCCGGCGCCGATCCAGGTCACGGGCTGGGGCAGCTGCACCGGGACAGGACTTGCGACGATGGACTATTTTCTCGCGGATCCTGTGACCATTCCCCAAAACGTCCGGCATTTGTTTGCCGAGCGCGTGTTTGATTTGCCCTCGCTCATCACGATGGATCCGATTTCCGACGTGCGGCCGTCGCCACTTCCAATGCTCCGCAACGGCGTCGTGACTTTCGGCGTGTTCAACAGGATCGACAAGATTTCTGACAGAGCGCTGGCGGTCTGGTCGAACCTGCTATGCGCGGTGCCGGGATCGAGGATGGTGATCAAGCATTTCGCCCTCGACGAACCGCTTCTGCGCGATCATCTCGTCGGTCGCTTCGCGGCCCATGGTGTTTCGCAGGACAGGATCACCTGCCTCGGCTCGAGCGGGCGCCGTGACCATCTGCTGGCCTTTCAGGCCATTGATATCTCGCTCGATCCGTTTCCACAGAACGGCGGCGCCAGCACCTGGGAATCGCTCTACATGGGCGTTCCCGTCGTGGCCAAGCTCGGCAACGGGGCGTCATCGCGCGCGGCCGGTGCGATCCTGAAGGCGGTCGGTCTCGACGACTGGGTTGCCGACAACGAGGAAGGTTACGCCGCGATCGCGCGAAAATACGCGTCGATGCCCTCCTGCCTGGAGGCGCTGAGGACGGATCTGCCCGCGAAAATCGCGAACACACCTGCCGGAAATATTTCGGTCTACACAGATAGGGTCGAGACGGGTTACCGGCAATTCTGGCGCGACTATTGCGCGAAGGCCTCCACAGCGCTTTAAGACTTGATGTCCGGCCTCGCTGGCGCGTCACCTGGTCTCCGCACCCGCAGTAGCCGCGCGCAGACCAAGCCCAGCATGATCATTGCGCAGGCCGCCGTCAGCAGAGTCGGCAACTTGCCGCCATGCTGCAGTCCGAAACCATAGGCGATCGGCCCGACCGTCTGTCCCATGAAGAAAAAGAACGAATGCAGCGACAGCGCGGTCGCGCGTGCCTCCACCGAGAGCTCGCTGGCAAAGACCTGAAGGCAACCGTGGATCATGTAGAAGCCCCAGCCCATCATGAGCATACAGAGGAACTGGAGCTTCCAGGCGGGGCCGAACCCCGTCGCGACGAGTTGCAGTCCGACCAGCATCCCGCCTGCGATCATCATGCCGCGAACGCCCATTGCGGAAAGGAAACGCGAGACGGTCATGGTGTAAAAGAGCCCGCCGATGGCAAATCCTGCGATCACGATGCCGGCAACCGACAGTGAGGTTTCGCCGAGGTCGAACAGGAACGACGCGATGAAGGGAAACAGCCCGAGCACGAAGCAGCCTTCGACGAACACCGCCGAATAGCAGATGCGGGCATTGGGATTGACGAAGATTGTTCGATAACCGCTCTTCAACGCCGACAGACTGCTTCGCGGCGGATGTTTCAGCTCCGCGCCACGGAATCCCGCAGCGACGGCAATCGCCGCCGCCACGACCAGCGCGCCGAGGATCGCAAGCACGCCGCGCCAGCCCATGAGGTCGCCAATCAGGCCGGAGAAGGTGGCCCCGAGCAGGAGCCCGCTCATCGAGCCCGCCAGGGTCCGGCCGATCGCGATCTGCCGCTGCTCGGGACCGACGAGGTCGCTGGTCAGCCCCAGCGCGACCGGAAATACGCCGCCGGCCCCGATCCCAACGAGGATGCGCGAGGCGAACAGCAGCGGAAAGGACGTCGCGAGTGCGCCTGCGATATTGGCCAGCCCCAGGATCACGAGGCAGACGATCATCAGACGCGCCTTGCCAAAGAGATCGCCGGCAGTTCCAATCAGCGGCTGGATCGCGGCGAAGGTGAAGGCGAACACGGCGGCGAAGCTGGCAGCGGTCGCGATCGTGATGCCGAAATCGTCGGCGACATGCGGCAGCACCGGATCGAGCGCACGTCCCGACAGGCTCGCCGAGAACGTCGCGAGCGTGATGATGTTGAGCGCGGGCGGCAGGCCTTGACCCCTGGACGGGTTTTTGAGCCGCGCAACGAACCGGCGCATCAGGGCGTTTTGCCCTTGGCGATTTCCTTGGGAGTCTCCTTGGCAATTGCGTCGAACGCCATCAACCGCTTCACCAATCCCTCGAACTCGCGAAGCGGCACCATGTTCGGTCCGTCCGACGGCGCATTATCCGGATCGGGATGCGTCTCGATGAACACCCCGGCAACGCCAACCGCGACCGCCGCACGCGCCAGCACCGGCACAAACTCGCGCTCGCCGCCGGAGGACGCGCCCTTCCCGCCCGGCTGCTGCACCGAATGGGTGGCGTCGAAAATCACGGGCGCGCCGGTGGTGCGCGCCAGGATCGGCAGCGCGCGCATGTCGGAGACCAGCGTGTTGTAGCCGAACGACGCGCCGCGCTCGGTGACCAATACATTCGGATTGCCGGCCCCCGTGATCTTGGCGACGACATTGGACATGTCCCACGGCGCCAGGAATTGCCCCTTTTTCACGTTGACGGTCTTGCCGGTGACGGCCGCGGCCACCAGCAGATCGGTCTGCCTGCACATGAAGGCTGGGATCTGCAGCACATCGACGGCTTGCGCCACCTCGGCGCATTGAGAAGCTTCATGCACGTCCGTGAGCACAGGCAAGCCGAGCGAGGAGCGGATTTCGGCGAAGATCGGCAGCGCACTTTCAAGGCCGATGCCTCGGCCCGCCGAGGCGCTCGTGCGGTTGGCTTTGTCGAACGACGTCTTGTAGACGAGGCCTATGCCAAGCCGGCCCGCGATCTCCTTCAGCGCGGTCGCGACTTCCAGCGCATGCGCGCGGCTTTCCAGCGCGCATGGGCCGGCAATGAGCGAGATCGGCAGATCATTGCCGAACTTGACTTGCCCGAGGGCGACGACTGGCGCGACGGTGGTGGTGGCGTTCACTGGCAAAACCCTTGTTTCGCCGCGAACCATAATGACGAAGGCCGCCGGATCAACCCTGTTTCTGGCCCAAATAACAGGGTTGCGCCCGCGTTGGCCACGTCCAATCACTTGACCGACGAGAATGCCGTCGGCACCAGGAACTGGCTTGCCATGTTGGCGACGATCGGCCCGTCCTCTTCGGATTTATTGCGCGCGGCAATCCACTCGGGATCCGACACGAACGCGGTCCATTTCTTCTCCCGTTCGGCAAGCGATTTCCAGGCGAGGAAATAGGTCACTTCCTGGTTGGAGGCCCCGACCAGGGTCGTAAAGAACCCGGCCTGCCTGATCCCGTGCTTCTCCCATATCTTCGGCACGGTCGTCTCGTTGCGCTTCAATAGCGCCGGCAACCGGCCCGGCAGGCACCGGTAGATACGCATCTCGTAGATCATCCTTGGCATGCCTCCCTGATCCCCGGGACCCCGCGCATCGGCAACGGCCGGCGCGGACCTTGCCGGTCCGCGCCGGCGTGCGGTCTGGTTTCTACTTCACCGACGAGAACGGCGTCGGTACCAGGAGCTGGCTCACGATGTTGGAGACGATCTGGCCGTCTTCCTCGGTCTTCGCGCGCGCGGCGATCCATTCCTGATCGCTCTGGAAGGCGGCCCATTTCTTCTCGCGATCGGCAAGCGAGTCCCAGGCCAGGAAATAGGTCAGCTCCTGGTTGGACTCCCCAATCAGCGTCGTGAAGAAACCGGCCTGCTTGATGCCGTGCTTCTCCCAGAGCTTCAATGTGACGGTATCGAAGCGCTTCATGAGCGCCGGCAGGCGGCCGGGCACGCAGCGATAGACGCGCATTTCGTAGATCATCGAACTCACTCCCTTGGTCTTGTTCTTCGGGTTGGCGGGAGCGTGTTGTCGCAACAAACAGTGCCGTCGTCAAAGGAGGAGGGTGGGCAAAGGCGCTCTTGCGCCGTGCCCGCCATGCATCCGAATGTCACCTTGGAATTGGTGGGCACGCGGAGCCTGTCATCGGGCCGCGCGTTCGCGCGGACCCGTTGGCTTTGCCCACCCTACAGCAGCGCCGCGCGGCGCTACACCAGCCTCGACTGCACCATCGCCGCCTGGATGAAGGACGCAAACAGCGGATGCGGTTCGAAGGGACGCGATTTCAATTCGGGATGGAATTGCACGCCGATGAACCAGGGATGATCCTCATATTCGACGATCTCCGGCAAAACGCCGTCCGGCGAGAGCCCTGAGAATTTCAGGCCATGCTGCTCGAGCCGGTTTTTGTAGGCCGTGTTGACCTCGTAACGATGACGATGGCGCTCGGAAATCTCGGTCGCGCCGCCATAGACCTCGGACACGCGGCTGCCGCGCTTGAGCGCGGCGGGATAGGCGCCCAGCCGCATGGTGCCTCCGAGATCGCCGGTCTTGGAGCGCTTCTCCAGCTCGTTACCGCGCAGCCATTCCGTCATCAGGCCGACCACCGGCTCGCTGGTCGGACCGAACTCGGTTGAATTGGCCTCCTCGATGCCGACGAGATTGCGCGCCGCCTCGATCACGGCCATCTGCATCCCGAAGCAGATGCCGAAATACGGGACATCGCGTTCGCGCGCGAAACGCGCCGCCTTGATCTTGCCCTCGGCGCCGCGCTGGCCGAATCCGCCGGGCACCAGGATGCCGTTGACGTGCTCCAGGAACGGCGCGGGGTCCTCGTTCTCGAACACCTCGCTCTCGATCCAGTCGAGATTGACCTTCACCTTGTTGGCGATGCCGCCATGCGAGAGCGCTTCGATCAGGGACTTATAGGCGTCCTTCATGCCGGTATATTTGCCGACGATGGCGATTGTGACATCGCCCTCGGGGTTGCGGACGCGCTCGTTGATGGTGTGCCAGCTTCGCAGGGCCGGCGGAATCTTCGGGACGATCCCGAAGGCCGCCAGCACCTCGTCGTCGAGACCGGCGGCGTGATAGGCCTCGGGCACGGCATAGATGTTGTCGACGTCGCGCGCCTCGATGACAGCGCTTTCGCGGACGTTGCAGAACAGCCCGAGCTTGCGCCGCTCTTCCTTCGGAATCTCGCGGTCGGTACGGCACAGCAGGATGTCGGGCTGGATGCCGATCGAGCGCAACTCCTTCACCGAGTGCTGGGTCGGCTTGGTCTTCAACTCGCCCGCGCTCGGGATATAGGGCAGAAGCGTCAGGTGGATGTACACCGCGTGATCGCGCGGCAGTTCGTTCTTGAGCTGGCGGATCGCCTCGAAGAACGGCAGGCCTTCGATGTCGCCGACGGTGCCGCCGATCTCGACCAGCACGAAATCGTACTCGTCATTGCCTGACAGCACGAACTCCTTGATGGCGTTGGTGACATGCGGCACCACCTGGATGGTCGCGCCGAGATAGTCGCCGCGCCGCTCCTTGGAGATGATGTCCTGGTAGATGCGCCCCGTGGTGATGTTGTCGGCCTTGGTGGCCGGCCTGCCCGTGAAGCGTTCGTAATGGCCGAGATCGAGATCGGTCTCGGCGCCGTCATCCGTCACGAAGACTTCGCCGTGCTGATACGGCGACATCGTGCCTGGATCGAGATTGAGATAGGGGTCGAGCTTGCGAAGCCGGACCTTGTAACCGCGAGCCTGCAGCAGCGCGCCCAAAGCCGCCGATGCCAGACCCTTTCCGAGCGAGGAAACCACGCCGCCGGTGATGAAGATGTACCGCGCCATGGGACTTTACCTTTAAGGCCACCTGCCCGATTCGCCAAAACGATTCGTCAGCCGCGACGAAGTTTTTGCGTGGCTGTGGGTAGAGCGGAAAGATAAGCGCTATCAGCGCCTTGATGGATATTCCTGATGCAGGAACCTAGCCGCGTTCCTGCATGCCCACTCTGCTTTATTGCGAGCGCGGGGCCTGCGGCGCGGCCGGCGCCTTGTTCTGCTGCTCATCGGCCTTCTTCAGCGTGTCGAGAACGCCTCCGGACGTGGGCGGCGCGACAGGCGCGGCACCGCCTGGCTGCGTCTGCGACGCCGGCGCCTGGTTGCCGATGATCGACGCCGGTTGGCGATTGAATCCGGCGAGCCATGACAAGAGCAGGCTGGTCAGAAAGAAGCCGACAGCAAGGATGGCGGTCGTACGCGTCAAGAGATTGGCTGTGCCACGGCTCGACATGAAGCCCGCACCGCCGCCCATGCCAAGGCCACCGCCTTCGGATTTCTGCAACAGCACCGTGCCGATCAATACGGCAACGATCATGAGATGAATGACGATGACGACAGTCTGCATCTGAAACCTTCCGTCGCAAGGCGCGCCGCGTGCTCGGCCGGGCCGGCCTCCACATGCGCCGTTGCGGGATATGAAGCCGCGCGGTGTTACACGATCGGGCGGGGCATTGTCACCCCCGACTTTCCAAGCTCAGTTAGGGACAACCCGCCGCAATCGCAAGGAAATCGGCTGCCTTGAGGCTGGCGCCGCCGACCAGCGCGCCGTTGACGTTCTCGACCGCCATTAACTCCTTGGCATTGGACGGTTTTACCGAACCACCGTAGAGGATGCGCATACTGGCACCCTCCCCGTTGAACCGGCCGACGAGGAGTTCCCGGATAAAGCGATGAATTTGCTCGACATCCGATACCGTCGGCGTGAGACCAGTGCCGATCGCCCAGACCGGCTCATAGGCCACCACCAGATTGGCAGCCGTTGACCCGTCAGGCAGCGAGCCCTTGAGTTGGCCGCCGCAAACGTCGAGTGTTTTCCCGGCATCGCGCTGCTCGCGGGTTTCGCCAATGCAGACGATGGCTGTGAGGCCGGCACGCCAGACGGCCTCGGCCTTCTCTTTCACGAGTGCATCGGTCTCGCCGTGATCCGCGCGCCTCTCGGAATGACCGACGATAATTGCCTTGGCTCCGGCATCTGCCAGCATTTCGGCCGAAATATCACCGGTGTGCGCACCCGATGCCTTCGGATGGCAATCCTGCGCCCCTACTGCGACAGTCTTCGCGCCCTTCGCCTTCTGGGCAAAGGCAGCGACCAGCGTCGCGGGCGGACAAACCAGCAGATCGGCCTTCACCGCGCCGGCACCGGCAAGCATGGCTTCAAATTCACCCAGGGAGGCGGAGAGGCCGTTCATCTTCCAATTGCCGGCAATCAACGGCCGGATGGCATCGGTCATGACGTATTTCCCAGTCAAATCGGATGTCAGCGCTAGCAGAGCCGGCAAGACAGTTCCAGATCGGTGTCGGAGGCATTAACCGTTTCGCGCGGCGTTCGGTCCGGCCTCCATTGCGAAGGCTTAAGGTTGCCGGGGGCCGACGGCCACTTTATGATGCCATATCAATCCGGTGACGCCTTTTTGCGAACTAGGCTATAAGGCGCGCCGCACCCTTCCTAAAGACAAGTTGGACCCATGCTTCGAGGACTACGAAAAGCCTCATCAAACTGGCTCGGCAAAACCATCATGACGGTGGCGATGGGCGCGCTGATCGTCAGTTTCGGCATCTGGGGCATCGCCGACATCTTCAGGGGGTTCGGTCAGTCGACGCTCGCCAAGGTTGGAGGTGCGGAGATCTCGCTCAATGAGTTCCGGCAGATCTATACCGACCGCCTGCAGCAGATCGGCCGCCAGTTCGGGCGTCCCCTGACGCAGGAACAGGCGCGCGCCTTCGGCTTCGACCGCCAGGTACTACAGCAGCTCATTGCGGAGACGGCGCTGGACGAGAAGGCGCGCCAGCTCGGTCTGACGCAGTCCGACGCGGAGACCATGCGCGTGATCTTCGCCGACCCGAATTTCAGGGGCATGAACGGACAGTTCGATCCGCAGCGCTTCCAGGCGATCATCCGCAATTTCGGTTTCACCGAGGCGCGCTACCTCGCCGATCAGAAGCACGTTTCGGTGCGCCGTCAGTTGAGCAACACCATCACGGCCGGGCTGTCACCCTCGAACACGCTGATGGAGGCGTTGAGCCGTTTCCAGAACGAGCAGCGGTCGGCGGAATTTGTCCGGCTTGGCCCGGCGCAGGCCGGCACGATCGACCCGCCCTCGCCCGAGACGCTGGCGAGCTATTTCGACGAGCACAAGGCGCAGTTCCGCGCACCCGAATATCGCAAGATCGCCTATGTGTCCGTCACGCCGGAGGACATCGGCAAATGGTCCGACGTTTCCGACGAGGACGCGAAGAAGCTGTTCGAACAGCGCAAGGACCAGCTAGGCACCCCCGAGAAACGGCAGGTCTCGCAGATCGTGTTCCCCAATATGGAGGAGGCACAGGCCGCGCGCAGCCGGATCGAGTCGGGCACCTCGTTCGCTGATATAGCGAAGGACCGCAAGCTCAACAGCGCCGATGTCGATCTCGGCCTCGTCACCAAGTCCGCAATTCTCGATCCTGCCATTGCGGATGCCGCCTTCTCCATGAAGTCGGGTGAAGTCAGCCAGCCCGTGCAAGGCAAATTCGGCATTGCGCTGGTTACGGTCGGGGTGATCCAGCCCGGGATCGAGCCGGACTTTGCGAGCGTCTCCGGCGACCTGAAGAAGGAGATCGCGATCGAGCGCGCCCGCAACCAAGTCGCGACGTTGCGCGACAAGATGGAAGACGAACGCGGTGGCGGCGCCAGCGTGGTCGAGGCGGCGCAGAAGCTCGGACTGACCGCGGTGACGATCGAGGCGGTCGATCGTTCTGGCAAGACACCGACCGGCCAGCCCGCGACTGCTCCGCCCGGCCTCGATGTCGTCTCACAGGCCTTCAACACCGATGTCGGCGTCGACAATGACGCAATCTCCTATCGCGGCGGCTATGTCTGGTATGAGGTGCTCGGCATCAATCCGCCGCGCGATCGCACGCTCGATGAGGTCAAGGACCAGGTCGAGGCGCGCTGGAAGGACGACCAGATCGCAAGCCGGCTGCGCATCAAGGCCACCGACATGGTGCAAAAGCTCGAACAGGGCGGCAAGCTCGCCGACGAAGCAGCAAGCGCCGGATCGAAAATCGAGACCGCGACCAGTTTCAAGCGAGAGGACTCGCCCCCCGGCGTTCCCTCCGGCCTGATCGCGGCCGCCTTCCGCACCGCCAAGGACGGCGCGGGACAAACCCCCTCCGGCGCGACCGAGTGGATCGTCTTCCGCGTCACCGACGTCACGGCGCCGCCGGTCGATCTCAATTCCGAAGACATGAAGAAGCTCAAGGACCAGTTGGTGCGTGGCCTCAGTGACGAGCAGGTCGCGCTCTATGTCGCGAGAACTCGGAAAGGATATCGGCACCTCGATCAACGAGGCCGCCTTTGCGCAAGCGACCGGCGCCGGCGAAAACTGAGGGACCGGAAGCACGCAATGGACGACCTCAAATCGATCATCGCCAAAGTCGCCACCGGGGCGACGCTCTCGCGCGACGAGGCGGCGTCCGCCTTCGACAGCATGATGTCAGGTGAAGCCACGCCCTCGCAGATGGGCGGGCTGCTGATGGCGCTGCGCGTTCGCGGCGAGACCGTCGACGAGATCACGGGCGCGGTCTCGGCAATGCGCGCCAAGATGCTGCGGGTGAACGCGCCCGCCGAGGCCGTCGACATCGTCGGGACCGGCGGTGACGGCTCCGGCTCCGTCAACGTCTCGACATGCGCCTCCTTCATCGTCGCTGGCACCGGCGTGCCCGTGGCCAAGCACGGCAATCGCGCGCTGTCGTCGCGCTCCGGCGCGGCGGACGTGCTGGCTTCGCTCGGGGTCAGGATCGATTTGAAGCCGGAGCAGGTCGGCCGCTGCATGAAAGAGGCGGGAATTGGCTTCATGTTCGCGCCGGCGCATCATCCGGCCATGAAGAATGTCGGGCCGACCCGGGTCGAACTCGCGACCCGCACGATCTTCAACCTGCTCGGCCCGCTGTCCAATCCGGCCGGCGTTATCAGGCAGATGGTGGGCGTGTTCTCGCGGCAATGGGTGCAGCCGCTGGCCCAGGTGCTGAAGAATCTCGGCGCCGAATCCGTCTGGGTTGTCCATGGCTCCGACGGCCTCGACGAGATCACCCTCACCGGCCCGACCTTCGTCGCGGCACTTGAGAACGGCAGCATCCGCACCTTCGAGGTCACTCCCGAGGAGGGCGGTCTCGGCCGCGCCAATGGCGACTCCTTGAAGGGCGGCGATTCCGACGCCAATGCCGTCGCGCTGCGGAGCGTGCTCGATGGCAAGCCCGGCGCCTATCGCGACGTGGCGTTGCTGAATGCGGCCGCGGCGCTGATCGTCGCAGGCAAGGCCAGGACACTGAAAGAAGGTGTCGCGCTCGGCGCCAAATCGCTCGACAGCGGCGCCGCCGCGGCAAAGCTGAAGCATCTCGTCGCGGTTTCCAACAACTAGGTCCACGATGTCCGATATCCTGACCAGGATCGAGACCTACAAGCGCGAGGAAATCGCGGCCGCCAAGCGTGCGCATCCGCTGTCCGAGATCGAGGCGCGTGCAAAGGCCGCCTCGCCGCCCCGCGGTTTTGTCCGCGCTATCCGGAACAAGCTGGCCGGGGGCGAATATGCCTTGATCGCGGAGGTGAAGAAGGCCTCGCCTTCCAAGGGCCTGATCCGCGCCGACTTCGACCCGCCGGCGCTTGCGAGGGCCTATGAAGCGGGCGGCGCGGCCTGCCTTTCGGTGCTGACGGATACGCCCTCCTTCCAGGGCCATCTCGACTTCATGGTGGCCGCGCGCGAGGCCACCAGCCTGCCCGTGCTGCGCAAGGATTTCATGTTCGATACCTACCAGGTCGCGGAGGCGCGCGCGCATGGCGCCGACTGCATCCTGATCATCATGGCCGCGCTCGACGACGCGGCCGCGCGGGATATCGAGGACGCGAGCCTCGCCCATGGCATGGATGTGCTGATCGAAATCCACGACCGCGCCGAGCTCGACCGCGCCCTCAAGCTCCGCTCGCCGATGATCGGCGTCAACAATCGCAATCTGCGCACCTTCGAGACCACGCTCGCCACCAGCGAGGCGCTGGCGCCGCTGATCCCCAAAGAGCGCCTGATGGTCGGCGAGAGCGGCATCTTCGCACCGGCGGATCTGGCGCGGCTCGAGCGCGTCGGCATGTCGACCTTCCTGGTCGGCGAAAGCCTGATGCGCCAGACGGACGTGACGGCGGCGACCCGCGCGCTGCTTGCGCGCAGCGAGGCGGTCGGCGCGACGGGCGCGCGCTGATGCCGCGCAAATCCTCCAGAGGCGGCCCTGCCCTCACCCATATCGATGCGCGGGGCGAGGTCCGCATGGTCGACGTGTCGGAGAAACCGGCCACCGAACGTAGCGCAGTGGCCGAGGGCCGTGTCGTCATGAGCAAGGCGACACTCGAGCTGATCCGGTCGGGCAACGCGAAGAAGGGCGATGTGCTCGCCGTCGCCAGGATCGCCGGCATCATGGCGGCCAAACGCACGCACGAGCTGATCCCGCTTTGTCATCCGCTGGCATTGTCGAAAGTCGTGCTCGATATTGCACCTGAGGCGAAGCTTCCGGGCTGCGTTGTCCGCGCGACCGTCAAGGTGAGCGGCCCGACCGGTGTCGAGATGGAAGCCCTGACCGCGGTGTCGGTGGCCTGCCTGACCATCTACGACATGATCAAGGCCGTCGAGCGCGGCGTCCGGATCGAGGGCATACATCTCGTCGAGAAGAAGGGCGGCAAATCCGGGCACTACCGGGGGTGAACGCTGCCGCCCGTGAGCGCACCGGCTTGGATGGTTAAGCGCCGGTGACCGGCCACGCCGAAGCCGGCCGCAAATTACCGCCGGCCGTCGCCCCGCCCGGGTACTTAACCGCCAATTAACCGAGCTTGCTAACGTCAACTCCATACCGCGCGGGTAGCTTCTCGTCCGGTCCGGCGTGACGACGCCGGTCGCAAGACCTCGCAACGAATCGTACCTATGAAATCCGCGAACGCCCCCTTCGATGTGAAGACCGCCGCTCGCGGTGGCCCGGTCCGCTGGCTCGTGGTTGGCGGCCTGCTGCTGATCACGGCGATCGCAGTCGGAACGACGATCATGGCCGGCTCGTTCCGCGATCGCGCGCTCGAGGGCGCCGAGCACCAGCTCGAGAACACCGTACTGTTGATGGCCCGCCATTTCGACCAGCAGCTCGAAGATTTCATGGCGATCCAGCGCGAGGTTGTCGCTCAGATCGAGAACTCGCGGATTTCTTCTTCCCAGGAGTTCAAAGCCCGGCTGTCGAGTGCCGAATGGCATGAAATGCTGCGGCTCAGGTTGCGCGCCTTCACCGATGTCGCGGGCGTCAACGTCTTCGACTCCAACGGGGTGCTGATCAATTCGTCCGAGCGTTGGCCGGTTCCGGACGTCAAGATCGCCGACCGCGCCTTCTTCAAGGCGTTCAAATCCGGCTCGCCTTTCGAACGCTTCAGGATCGAGCTGGTGCGAGGCCGGTTCCAGGATGGCTGGGCGACGGTCGTGGCCTGCAAGGTCACGGGCCCGAACGGCGAGTTTCTGGGCGTCGTGACGCGCGCTCTCACGCCCGCGCATTTCGAGAGGTTCTTCGCCTCCATCACGCTTGCGCCGGGCGCGTCGATCGCGATGCACCATCGCGACGGAACGCTGCTCGCGCGCTTCCCCCATGCGGAAGACGTCATGGGAAAAAATTTCAAGACGGGCCCCCACGATCAAAAGAAGATATTCGAGCTCAACCAATACAACACGCGTTTCGCCAGTCCGGTCGATGGCGAGTACCGGCTGATCTCCTCGCGTGCGCTGTCCGATTTCCCGATCGTGATCGTCGCCACCACCACCGCCACCGCGGCGCTGGCGGATTGGCAGGCACAGATGCGCTTCCTTTTGGGTGTCGGCGCGATCTCGGTGATCGTGGTCGCGGTACTCCTTTTCATCGTCGTGCGGCGGCTCTCGCGCGACCATGCGGCCTCGCAGCGGCGCCTGACGCTGGAAAAGCAGCGGCTCGACAAGGCCGTCAACAACATGACGCAGGGGCTGCTGCTGTTCGACGTCTCGCGCAAGCTCGTGATCTGCAACTACCGCTACATCGAGATGTACGGGCTGTCGCCTGACGTCATCAAGCCCGGCGTCACCTTCCGCGAGATCATCGAACATCGCATGGAGACGGGCTCCTTCGTCGGAGATCCCGACGCCTATATCGAGAACACGCTGCGCGAGATCGGCCACGGGAGCGTCACTGTCATCGACACGCCAGACGGCCGCTCGGTGCAGATCGTCAACGAACCCCTGGGAGACGGCGGCTGGGTCGCCACCCACGAGGACATCACCGAGCGTCGCCGCATCGAGCAGCGCATCACCCACCTCGCCCATTACGACGCGCTGACGGACCTGCCGAACCGCGCGCTGTTCCACGAACGGCTGAAGCAGGAACTGGCGCAGATCCCGCACGGCCGGCAGATCGCCGTCTGTTACATCGATATCGACGAGTTCAAGAGCGTCAACGACTCGCTTGGTCATCTCATCGGCGACGAGTTGCTCAAGTCGGTCGCGGTCAGCCTCAACCGCTGCGTTGGCGACGCAGGCTTCGTGGCGCGTCTCGGCGGTGACGAGTTCGCGGTCGTGCAGACCGGAGTGAAAACACCGGATGACGTGATCGATCTCGTGACCCGCGTCTTCGACGCGATCCGCACGCCGTTCGAATGCCTGGGCCATCAACTGACCGCCGACGCCAGCATCGGCATTGCGCTGGCGCCCGATCATGGCACCGACCTCGATCGCATTCTGAAGAACGCCGACCTTGCGATGTATGCCGCCAAGGCGGCGGGCCGCCGCACCTATCGCTTCTTCGATCCCGATATGGAAGCGCATGTCCGCGCGCGCCGGCAACTCGAAAACGACCTCAAGCAGGCGATCGCGGCGGGCGCGCTGGAAGTCTATTACCAGCCCTGCCTCAGCCTGACGGACAATCGCATCACCGGCTGCGAGGCGCTGGTGCGCTGGCGTCATCCGGAGCGCGGCATGGTCTCGCCGGCCGAATTCATTCCGATCGCCGAGGAAACCGGAATGATCAACGAGCTCGGCGAACATGTTCTGACCACGGCCTGCCACGAGGCGGCCACCTGGCCCGCGGACATCCACCTTGCGGTCAACGTCTCGCCGGTGCAGTTCAAGACCGGCACGCTGGCGCTGAAGATCATGGCGGCGCTGGCGGCATCGGGCCTCCCGGCAAGCCGCCTCGAGCTCGAAATCACCGAGGCGGTGCTGATCCGCGACGACGAGGCGGCGCTGGCCATCCTGCACCAGCTCCGCGCCATTGGCGTCAAAATCGCGCTCGACGATTTCGGCACCGGCTATTCGTCGCTGAGCTATCTGCAACGCTTCCCGTTCGACAAGATCAAGGTCGACCGCAGCTTCGTCCGCGACATCGCCGAACCCGGCAACGGCTCGACCAGCATCGTGCAGGCCGTCGTCAACATCGCCTCCGCGCGGCTGATGACGACCACCGCCGAGGGCGTCGAAACCGAGGCGCAGCGGCAGATGCTGTGCGAACTCGGCTGCTCGGAAATGCAGGGCTATCTGTTCAGCCCGCCGAAGCCCGCCGCGCAGATCAGACAGCTGTTCGCCTCCCATCAGGAAAGTGCAAGGAGCGTACGCAGGCGCCGGCCGAAGACGGCGTAAAGCGAAATTCCAAAACCCTTGCCTCCAAAAGCATCGGGGGCGGCCACCAGGCCGCCCCGCGCTGTTTCAAATCGCTTGCTGCTTGTTTCTTACCGCTGTCCCGGCGCTTTCCTGGCCGCGGCTCAGTTCGGCACGGCCACCTTGGGCTGCGGCCGCACGTCGGCATTGACGGTCACGCCGCGCAGAAGATTGTAGGCGGCAGCCAGCGCCTTGTCGTCCTTCTCGTCCGGCGGCACGTAGGATTGCGAGCCGCTCTGCTCGGCGCCCTCGGCCGAGAGATGGCCGCGCATCGAAGCCTCGCCCTTGATATCGACGCGTCCCTTCAGTTCGTCCGGCACGTCCTGAAGCACCTCGATATCGGGCTTGATGCCGAGCGCCTGGATCGAATGCCCCGACGGCGTGTAATAGCGCGCCGTGGTGAGGGCGAGCGCGCCGTTACCCGTGCCGAGCGGGATGATGGTCTGCACCGACCCCTTGCCGAACGAGGTCGTTCCGATCAGCGTCGCCCGCTTGTGATCGTGCAGGGCGCCGGCGACGATTTCGGACGCCGAAGCCGATCCGCCGTTGATCAGTACCACCAGCGGCTTGCCCTTGGTCAGATCGCCGCCACGCGCGCTGAAGCGCTGGGTCTCTTCCGGATTGCGGCCGCGGGTGGAGACGACCTCGCCGCGCGGCATGAAGGTGCTCGAGACCGAAACCGCCTGATCAAGCAGGCCGCCCGGATTGTTGCGCAGATCCACCACATAGCCCGCGATCTTGTCCTGCGGGATCTGCTTCTGGATATCGGAGATCGCCTTGCGCAGATTGTCCGTGGTCTGCTCGTTGAACGAGGTGATGCGGATGTAGCCGATATTGTCGCCTTCGGTGTGATAGCGCACTGGCTTCACCCGGATGACCTCGCGTGTCAGCACGACCTCGATCGGCGTATCCTTGCCCTTGCGGATGATCTTCAGGCGGGTCTTGGTGTTCACCGCGCCCTTCATCTTGTTGACGGCCTGCTCCAGGGACAGCCCCTGCACCGCGTCATCGTCGATCTGGCTGATGAGGTCGCCCGACAGGATGCCGGCCTTGGCCGCCGGCGTATCGTCGATGGGAGCGACCACCTTGACGAGGCCGTCTTCCATCGTGACCTCGATGCCGAGCCCGCCGAATTCGCCTGACGTGGTCTCCTGCATCTCGTGCCAGGACTTGTCGTTCATGTAGCGCGAATGCGGATCGAGCGAGGTGACCATGCCATTGATCGCGCCTTCGATCAGGCTGGTGTCGCTCGGCTTCTCGACATAGTCGGCGCGGACGCGCTCGAAGACTTCACCGAACAAATTGAGCTGGGAATAAGTGTCCGAGGCATTCGCCGCTGCCTTGGCCCGTGCAATCCAGTGGTCGCCCGCGTGACCCGTCACCAGCAGGGTCAGGCAAGCGCCGGTCACTGTGCCCATTAAAAAAAGGAAATTCTTCCGCATCGCGTCCGCCGCCTTCCGTGCTCTCTGCTGCCGGCCCAACCGCCCAATTGGGGTCGAAAAGGCAAAATCACAATACCTTTCGGGTTTCTTCAAGGCCGGGATTCAACCCGGCCTGCCAGGTCGATGGCATCGTCCCGAAACCGCGCTTGGCGCGCGTCCCGAGCCACCAGCCAAATTGCGGGGGCACAGTCCGGAACGCACCTTCGACGCCTAATTTCAGGGCAGCATCCATCGGCCAGTTCGGATTATTCAGGATTTCCCGCCCAACTGCGATCAAATCCGCCTGACCGTCCCTTAAGATTTGTTCAGCTTGGTCCCCGTGGATGATCAGCCCGACCGCCATGGTCATGATATCGGCCTGACGGCGAACAAATTCCGACAGGGGCACCTGGTAGTTGTATTTGATTTCCTTGCCGAGGATCGGCGCGGAATCGGTGATTCCACCGGACGAGCAGTCGATCACGTCGACGCCCTTGGTCTTGAGGATCCTGGCGAGCCGCGTGCTCTGCTCCGGTCCCCAGCCGGCATTGTCCTCGACCGACAGCCGTACAAACAGCGGCTTGTGCGCGGGCCAATGGGACCGCACCGCTTCCGCGACCTCGATGATGAAGCGCATCCGGTTTGCTTCGGAACCGCCATACTCGTCGGTACGCTGGTTGGAGCGTTCCGACAGGAATTCGTGCACGAGATAGCCATGGGCCCCGTGCAGCTCCAGCACCTCGAAGCCGGCCGCATGGGCCCGCCGCGCGCCGTGCGCCCAGGCATGCACCAGGTCCTTGACCTCGTGCCGTTCCAGCGCCCTCGGCACCGGCCATTTCTGGCTATGGGCAATGGCGCTCGGCGCAACCGGCGACCAGGCCTCCCAATCTTCGGCATCCCAGTCCTCGATCTCGGGCCGGCGCTGCAACGGTCCGTCACCCTCCCACGGACGGTTGGCGCGTGCCTTGCGCCCGGAATGGCCGAGCTGGATTCCGGCCACCGCGCCCTGCTCCCTGATGAATCTGACCAGCCGGCTCAGAGGCTCGATGAAGGCATCGTCCCAGATGCCGAGGTCCCCGACCGTGCCGCAGCCCCGCCGCTGCACCTTGGTCGATTCCACCACCACAAGGCCCGCCCCGCCGGCTGCGAACTTGCCCGCATTCATCAGGTGCCAATCGGTCGGAAAGCCCTTCACCGCCGAATATTGGTGCATCGGCGGCACCACGATGCGGTTCTTCAATGTCACGTCCCGGATCGAGAACGGCGAAAACAGCATCAATCCGGACATGGCGCATTTCCCTCACGCGTGTTCTGGTTGGAGGTAACGATATCGGCCGGGGCATGGGGCGGGAAGCCCAATCCTGATCCCGCCAATCCGGCTTTGCCCGTAAGCCATGCAATTTTGGGATGGCGTGACGACGCGGGAAGCGATAGGCGAGAGGAAACAACAGTCCGCAAATCCGAGGGGGAGGAACCTGATGAACGAAGCGATCCGGCCAGCGCGCAATGTCGAGCTCGGGGCGAGCAACGAGCCGTTCCAGAACCTGCATGAATTCGTCCGCAAGGCCCGCGCCAACCTGAACCAGAACTCCTGGGACTATATCGTCGGCGCCGCCGAGACCGAGACCACGATGCGCCGCAACCGCATGGCGCTCGACGAGATCGCCTTCCGCCCGCGCGTGCTCAACGACGTCGCCAAGGTCGACGCCTCGGTTGAGCGTTTCGGCCGCAAGATGCGGCTGCCGGTGATGCTCGCGCCCGTCGGCGCGCTCGAAATCTTCGATCCGGCGGGAGCAGCCGCCGTCGTGCGTGGCGTCGGCCGGTTCGGCGCCGCCCACATGCTGAGCTCGGTGTCCGAGCCCGGGCTGGAGAAGACGGCCGAGGCCGCCCCCGACGCAGTGCGCCTGTTTCAGCTCTATGTCCGTGGCGACGATGCTTTCGTCGAGGACTTTGTCGAGCGCGCCATCGCGGCCAAATACGCCGCCTTCGCCCTCACGGTCGACACCGCCCATTACAGCCGCCGCGAACGCGATATCGCCAAGCGCTATGTCCGCGAAAGCCGCGCGCGCACCAGCGGCGGCGACTATCAGAAGGGCCTATCCTGGCGCACGGTCAAGCTGATCAAGGACAAGTACAAGATCCCGCTGATCCTCAAGGGCATCGCCACGGCCGAGGACGCCAAGATCGCGCTCGATCACGGCGTCGAGTGGATCTACGTCTCCAACCATGGCGGCCGCCAGCTCGACCATGGCCGGGGCTCGATGCATGTGCTGCCGGAGATCCTCGATGCCGTGAAGGGCAAGGCCAAGATCATGATCGACGGCGGCTTCTGCCGCGGCTCCGACGTGGTGAAGGCGATCGCGATGGGCGCCGACATCGTCGGCATCGGCCGCCTGCAATGCTGGGCGCTGGCTGCGGCCGGCGAGACCGGCGTGCACCGGATGCTCGAGCTCCTGGAAGACGAGGTGATCCGCTCGCTCGGCCTGCTCGGCGTGACCTCGTTCGGCCAATTGCAGAAATCCCATCTGCATCCGGCAACTGCGACCAACATGCCGAGCGTGTTCTCGGCCTATCCGCTGCTCGACATCGAACCCTATCGCTATTGAGACTTTCGACAAGGTGAATGGCGTGTCATCGTCACGCCATCTCACGCTGGTCTTTGGTACGGAATGACTCCTCCCCGACTTTCTCCCGGCGATGCCGACGCGCTCCTGTTTGACCTCGGCCGCGTGGTGCTCGACATCGATTTCTCCAAGGCCCTCGCCTGTTGGGCTGCTCATGCCAGCTGCACGCCATCCGACATCGCCCCGCGCTGGGCGATCGACGAGACCTACCATCATCATGAGCGCGGCACGATCAGCGACGAGGCCTTCTTCGAAGGCTTGCGCCGCTCGCTCGGCATCGCCATTACCGATGAGCAGTTTCTCGAGGGCTGGAACGCGATCTTCGCCGGCGAGATGGACGGCATCGCGCCGCTGCTCGAACGCGCGGCAAGGCATTTTCCCCTTTACGTCTATTCCAACACCAATCGCGCGCACGTCGCGCACTTCACCCGGATCCACGCGCACACGCTGAAGCCGTTCCGCAAGCTGTTCTATTCCTCCAGCATCGGAATGCGAAAACCGGAAGCCGCGGCGTTCGCTCACGTGGTGAAGGCGATGGGCGTGCCGGCCTCGCGCATCGTCTTCTTCGACGACCTCGCCGATAACGTCGAAAGCGCGCGCAGTCTCGGCATCAAGGCGGTCCAGGTGAAGTCCTCCCGCGATATCGCGGACGCGCTGACGGCGCTCGGGGTTTGAGGCTCCCCGATGTCGTCGCCCGGCTCGACCGGGCGACCCAGTATTCCAGAGACGGCAGTGCTTGAGTTGAGAGGCCGCGGCGTACTGGATGCCCCGCTTTCGCGGAGCATGACAGCTGAGGACGTGTCATCGCGTTCCCGCGACACCGATCGTGCCCGAGTCCTGAGAACCGTCTCCCTCGGAAAAGTCAGAGGGCGCGGAGAAGGCCGGATGCATGGCTGGCACCCGCAGCCTCATGTGCGAAAAAAATGCACATGAGTAGTCACCACAGGTACAGCCGCATCATCCGGCCTTCCCCGCGCGAGTGGTTTTAACGGCTGCTTCGTGCTCTCCCTGGTGTGCCGGGCTTGTTAGCCACCATCACCCGCTCGGTGTGTCGGACGAAGTCCGACGTCGCCACTCAGCGGGCTTGATCTCAGCTTCGGGAGATCGGGACCACACGACTTGGCCGTCCGCCCTGACTGCGCTCGTCTCGCGCGGCCAAAGCGTCCATCGCATCCCGCGCCCGACGTTCGTGACGACGCGTACGCCCCTCAGATGGGAACGGGATGCACCTACAAACCACATTCTTCTGAAAAACGGAAGTACAATATTTTCGCGATGGGGCTTGAACTGCGCGAACATCTTGAGCGGCCTCACGAAAATATTTTTTCCGATCAAGTCGTTGCCAATCTCGTCGCAACCCTGGCCTGCAGTCACTGTTCAATCAGCCGTGAAGTACTCTCATGAGGGGGCGCGGCGAGTAGAAATTACTCGTATGACGTCCGTCATCAGAAGAAATCACCACTGAGAGTGCCCAACGTGAAATTGCCGACCCTTCGATAAACAACAATCGCGCTCGCAATCGTCGCGATTTATCCAGCGCGCGTTGGCTTGCCGTACTGCCCTTGGCGTACGCCTTGGCTCCGATCCAAAGGCCGACAACGTGCCGCCGTCTCCAATCGTCCGATCGCATACGAGGACCTGGAGCCATCCCCGACAAAGTGTCTCGCCCTTACCAGGGGGCGAGAATGAGATCGATTCAGCGAAAGGTTGTTGGTCAGCGTGATCAGCGTGCCTTTGTCGCAAGGTGACGCCTATGAGTGCAAAAATGGTCATTTCCTCACAGCGGCCGAACGCGCCGCATGCATCGGACAAGTCGAGGATCGCCAAAACATGGCAGCAGTACTACGAGGATCGTGGCTACGGGTTGTGGGGATTTTCGCCGAGCCCGACTGCCAAGACATTGGCTGAAGCACTTTTGAACTGTCATCGCCGCAGATCGGAACGCGTGGAGATCGTCGATTGGGGATGCGGATACGGACGAGATTCGCTCTATTTTGTTGAGCTGGGCTTTGATGTCATCGGAATTGACGTATCGCCAAAGGCCATTGCCCTCGCGCGAGCTGCGTACAAGCAGCGGCAGGAAAATGGTATTCCGCTGACTGGAAGCGCCAGCTTCCACGCCGGCGATATGCGCTCCGTGTTCAGGAGCCGGGCGGGGCAGAAAGTTTGCGCCTTCTTCTCCAACAGAGTTCTTCATCTGCTGAACGAGACTGATTTCCGCCAGGCCACGCAAGACGCGATCAAAAGCCTGGATCAGGACGCTTATTTTTGTGTCTCGGCGCGAAGCCCGGACGATTTCAACCCGGCTGTCATGGAATGGATGCCCGGCAAGGAAGAGAAATTGGCGAAATACAAGGATCCGGCCAGGGTTGGTCATGAGATAGCTTTTGTCACCAGGGAACGGCTGCTTGGCGCGGTCGGGCATAATCTCCAGGACACGAGCTTTCTGAGTACGACAGAACCAGAGAGGGTCGGTTCACAGGATACACATCTGCTGGTCATGCTCGGGCGAACGAAGAGTTGGCAAACGATCGTCTCAACACCAGTCGAGTCCGATCCCACTCCTCATGTCAGGCGCGGCTGACGATGAAACCCTGCTCGTCGGTCGAAATGTTCAGACAGCCGCAAAGACCCAGATGCGCGCAACCAATCAGACCGCAAACTGTAAGGCCGGTGTAAGCAGACCATGTGAGGCTAGGAAGCGAAGCCTTGTGCCGATCCTTTTGGGGTCCAGCAATGAGAAGGCGCGACATCCTATCGCTGATTGCCATTGCAACGACATGGCCGCTAACCGCACGTGCGGAACAAACGCCGGTGGTCGGCTTGCTCAGTCCCATGCCAAGCGGCGAGCGCCCGGCCTATGCCGCCTTCCGCCGGGGGTTGGCTGAAGAGGGCTATGTCGAGGGCAAGAACCTCGCAATCGAAAACCGCTTCACCAATTTCCGACCAGAGCTGATGAATGAGGCGGCTGGCGATCTTGTTCGGCATGAGGTGACCGTGATTTTCGCTGGATATCCGGAGTTGATTGCGGCGGCCAGGACCGCAACGAACAGGATCCCCACCGTTGCGGTAGATCTGGAAAGCGATCCGGTTGCGATGGGATATATTAAGAGCCTCGCGCACCCGGGCGGCAATCTGACAGGGATGTTTCTTGATTTTCCCGAGTTGAGCGGAAAACAGGTTGCGTTGCTCAAGGAGATCGTTCCCCGTCTCTCTCGCATAGCAATCTTTGGCGTCCCCGGCCTCAACGCGGCGCAATTCGCAGCAGCCGCGGCGGCCGTGAGGGCGGTCGGGATTGAGGCTGAAATTATTGAAGTGCACGTCCCCGATGACTGGGGGCCGTCACTCGAGACCGCCAAAACAAGGGGGGTCGAAGCCGGTATTTTGCTATCGTCGCCTCTTGTCTACATCTCCATGAAGCAAATTGGCGAGCTTGGGTTGGCACACCAGCTCCCTCTTATTTCCCTGTTCCCCGAATTCCCGAGGGCCGGAGGCTTCATCGCTTATGGGCCGGAGGTCACCGCGATGTGGCAAAAGGCCGGGGTTTATGTTGGGAGGATCCTGCACGGCGCCCAGGCCGGCGACTTGCCGATACAGCGGCCCGAGAAGTTCGATCTCGTGATCAACCTCAAAACCGCACAAGCGTTCGGCCTTTCGGTGCCATCTGTGCTGCTCGCCACCGCCGACGAAGTGATCGAGTGAGACAGCGGCTGAGCGACTGAAGAACCAGTCCGTTGCGGCGTGATGCCCACGCCGAATTCAGATCTCCGCGTAAATCTCGATCACGTTGCCGTCGGGGTCGCGGAAGAAGATCGTGCGGTGCCCGAAGGCGTGGTCGGTGAGCGGATGGGTAAGCCGGCAGGCTTGCCGGACGTAACGCAATTTTGGACGAATTCTCCAAGTGATGCGGAACTTTCCTCTACAACTTTTGAGTGATTGTCTCACCCTGTGGTACGGGCAAAACCGCGATCACGATTTCGAGCCAATCGATGAACTGATCGACCGTCACAAATAAGAAAAAGAAAAAGAAAGTATGAGTTTGCTTGAAGAACTGCTCACAAAGCACGGCACCGGTCGCATCTGGGGACACGCACCGGCCTACGAAAAACATCTCGATCAGGAACGCGTGGGCGCATGCTCGAGATCGGCATAGACGCCCCGCACAACGTCGTCGCCTCGCTGCGCGCGTGGCGCGACTATTTTTCAAATGCGCACATCTACGGGATCAACAACGATGCCCGATTCGTCTACGAGGATGATCGCATCGAGACGGCGGCGTGCGATGCCTACAACGCGCAACAACTGGCCGAGACGATCAAGTCATGGCGGACGCCGCTATTCGACTTCATCCGCGACAACGCCGTGCATGATCCCCTGCCGCAACTTCACCTTTGCCGCATGCTCTGGCCCGTTCTCGCACCGGGCGGCGTCTATGCCATCGAGGAGGCATGCCCGTCCAAGTGTCCCGAGAACTCACTGGAGCCGATGGTGGAACTCCTGACAGCGATGCATCCCGACATGCACGCAACAGAGTATCCGACTCACAAGGAGGAGCGTCTGCTGATCCTGAGAAAGACGCTTCCTTAGCTCTTCGCCAACCCGTTTTCAGATCTCCGCGTAGATCTCGATCACATTGCCATCGGGATCGCGGAAGAAAATGGTGCGGTGACCGAACGCGTGATCGGTCAGGGGATGGGTGAGCTTCACGCCCCTCTCCTCAAGCGCGGCGGCGCATTTGGCCACCATGTCGGGCGGCACGCGGAACGCCATCTGGAGCGACAATGCGCCGTCTGGCGGGGGCGGATCGTTGAAGAGCCCGCCACGGGCAGCAAGCGCCAGCGTGTTGGCTCCGATCCGGTATTCGAGCCATTTGTCGCTGAGGGCGCGCTGGAGCGGAAACTCCATCACGCTCCCATAGAAGTGGCGCATGGCCTCCATATCGCGGACGAAGATGACGGTGTAGTCGATCTGCCTGATCTGGCTGAGGGGATTCATTGACATTTCTCGTTGGAAGTAACGCAAAGCCGGCGCTATCTCCCACCGGAGAGAACGGAGGCTGGCGATCCCGGTTATTGCACAAGGGTGGCCTGCGTGCCTGCCGCATTTTGCCTCTGCGCGAACTCTCGGCTAGAACGCTGATCACCGAGATAGTGGAGTGTGCCGTGGCGTTGATGCCGGTTACCGATGCGCTTGCCGCGATTCTTGAGGGCACCGCGCCCATGGCTGAGGAGATGGTCGCACTCGAGGAAGGCCATCATCGCGTGCTGGCGCGCGACCTCGCGGCCAGACGGACCCAGCCACCGCAGGCGATGTCGGCGATGGACGGCTATGCCGTGCGCACGGCGGACGCCGCGCAGGTGAATGCAAAGCTGAAGGTGATCGGCGAAGTCGCGGCCGGGCGGCCGTTCGACCGTGCGCTCGGCCAGGGCGAAGCGGCTCGCATTTTCACCGGCGGCGTCATTCCAGAGGGCGCCGATGCGGTTGTGATCCAGGAAGACACCATCGCGGACGGAGACGGCATCACCATCACCGAAGCCGCGGCCACGGGACGGCACATCCGCCCGGCCGGCGTCGATTTCCGCGAGGGCGACCTTCTGCTCAAGGCCGGCCGCCGCCTGACCGAGCGGGATCTGTCGCTGGCCGCCAGCATGAATTACCCGGAACTGCCGGTCCGCCGCCGCCCGAAGCTTGCCCTGCTGGCCACGGGAGACGAGCTGGTCATGCCGGGCTCACAGCCCGCACCCGGCCAGATCGTCTATTCCAACGGCTACGCGTTGCTGGCGCTGGCGCGCTCCGAGGGCGCGGACACAGTCGATCTCGGGGTCGCCGCCGACACCATGGAAGCGACCACCGCAGGCATCCGGCGCGCCCATGAGGCCGGCGCCGATATCCTGGTGACCACGGGCGGCGCCTCGGTCGGCGATCATGACTTGGTCAAGGATGCCCTGGAGGCCGAGAAGGTCACGATGGCCTTCTGGAAGATCGCGATGCGGCCGGGCAAGCCGATGATGCATGGCCGGCTCGGCGGTATGCGGGTGGTCGGCGTTCCCGGTAACCCCGTGTCCTCCTATGTCTGCACCTGGCTGTTTGTCGTGCCGTTGATTCGCGCTTTGTCCGGCCGCGAACGCGTTCATCACACGCGCGAGACCGCCCTGCTTGGCCGAGACCTGGGCGCGAACGACATGCGTGAGGACTATCTTCGCGCCCGTCTGGAGGAGCGCGATGACGGCACGCTGATCGCTGTTCCCGTCAATCACCAGGACTCCTCGCTGCTTGCGAATCTCGCTGTGGCACAGGCACTTGTCGTACGCGCACCGTTCGCGCCGGCGGCAAAAGCCGGCTCTCCCTGCGAGATCCTGCGGCTTCCCGCATAGGTCCAAGGCAAAGTCGTTGGCCGAAAGCTTGCGGCCAAACTTTTCTCACGTTCACCGGAAATTAAGTGGTTGCGGAACACATACCGAACATATAGTGTCCGTTCATGATTTGTTTCGAGTTCTAGTATCTGATCACAGGAAACGGCGGCGATGCTGCCGTTACGGGAAGCCGGAGCGGGTGCTCCCAATCCCTTCCTTAAATCAAAGTCTCGGAATCGAACGGACCATCAAAACCGGGGGACTTGCTCGAGATGCTCACGCGCAAACAGTATGAACTTCTGCGTTTCATCAACGAACGGCTGAAAGAAGCCGGTGTGCCGCCCTCCTTCGACGAGATGAAGGATGCGCTCGACCTGCGCTCGAAGTCGGGCATCCACCGGTTGATCACCGCACTCGAGGAACGCGGTTTCATCCGTCGCCTGCCGAACCGCGCCCGGGCGATCGAGGTGATCAAGCTGCCCGAGCTGTCGCCGGGCGGCGGCAGCCGGCGCGGCTTCACGCCGAGCGTGATCGAGGGCAATCTCGGCAAGGTGCGCGGCGGCGCCGACGATGGCGAGCGTCCCGTCGCGGTGCCCGTCATGGGCCGGATCGCGGCCGGTACTCCGATCGAGGCGCTGCAGACGCGCAGCCACACCATCAGCGTACCGCCGGACATGCTGGGCTCCGGCGAGCATTACGCGCTCGAAGTCCGCGGCAACTCGATGGTCGATGCGGGCATTCTCGATGGCGACATGGCGCTGATCCAGCGCAACGAAAGCGCCGACACCGGCGATATCGTGGTGGCGCTGATCGACGACGAGGAAGCAACGCTCAAGCGCTTCCGCCGCCGCGGCGCGTCCATCGCGCTCGAGCCCGCCAACACGTCTTACGAAGTGCGTATCCTGCCGCCGAACCGGGTCAAGATTCAGGGCAAGCTGATCGGTCTCTTCCGGAAATACTGAACGCCCTCGCCTCACCGCTTGCAACGCATCGTCCAAAAGCCGCCGGAACGCTCCGGCGGCTTTTTTCACGCGCACCATCTTATTAGGAACAACAGCGACCCTACAGATTTGTGATTGAGCGCACCGCTGGTGGCCGCACAATTGCCCATAAACAGGCAGACGCTTTCAGCCGGTGTCCACTCTGATAGAGGCCCACGCCTCAGCGGAGTGTGACTGCGACAGACGCGAAGCGTTTGCTCGGAGATCATGCTCTCAAGAAGAGAGGCGCGGGTGGCTATCTCGAAAGAGGAGCAACCCAATGTGTGACTATAGTCTGCATGCCGTGGCGTCGCGCCCCGCCCAGGTGGGAGAGACGCTGGTGACGACGACATTCCGCGGCACCTCGACCCGCGGCTTCGCCTCCGAACAGGATCCCACGGTAGCCGTCTGTATGCTACCGGGCACAGAACTCGCCTTCGACGATGACGTGAAATACGACAATCGCTGGATCTGGACGCGGTCAATCAATTCCCGCGTGGGCAAGTTCGGGAAAATCGATCCGCACGTTCATGATCGCCATCATGATGCCGTCGAATTTCCAGACGGAAACTATGTGCTGGTGACCCAGCTTTGCGAGGGTCAGCGGGTGACGGTGCTGCAATTGCCGGTGACCGAGCCGATCAACAAACCCGCGCAAACGACAGCCAGCCAACCGGAAGCCAGGATGCTCCCGGTCGAGTGAAGCCAATTGCCACGAAAAGGTCCCGCCGGCGCCATGCCGGCGGAACTTTCATGGGGCGAAATGATTGCAGCGAATCGCGCGCAGCGCGGGCGGCTGTGTAATGGGGGAACCTTTCCGATGGTGAACAAGATCAGCTGGCAACGCGCCGGCGCCATCACCGAGCCCGGACGATATATGTTCACGTTCGGCTGGCTCACGGTGACGGAGGACGATCTCGCGATCTGGAGACAGTTTCCGGATGCCACCTTCACACTGGTCGAGCTTCCGGCGCAATACGAAGAAGGGGCGGATGTTGTGCAGGCCGAGGAGTTTCACCTCGGCACGTTCGAACTGCCGATCGCCTCGACCGAACTGCCGATCATCACGACCGACCTGCCGATCGCCGCCACCCATTGAGTTCATGACGGATCAGTCGTCAGCCTCCTGATCGGCCTCTGCCGGCGTCGCATCGCGCGATCGAGAGGCGGCCGGCGAGGACACGAAGGGTGCGTCGGCCTCGTTGTCGCCGGCGGCTAGCGGCGACCAGGGCCGGTCGAAGCCCCTGGGCCGTGCGGCCTCGACTGCAAATCCATTCCCCCTGCGCCACAATGCCAGCGATCCTTGGCGAGCGAGCCGCGCCCGATCGATCACGCTTGCGCGACAATCGCCGGGCGCGGCGCGCGCCGTGACGATCAGTGTTGCGCGCTCGCAATCGTCCGTCACCGCCTCCGGACGCTGCGCCTGCGCCACAAAACCGCCGCCGGCGGTCTCCACCACACAGCCTGCCTCGTCGCAGGAGACGCCGCCGGCAAGCGAGGCATCGGCGGCGCTGCGTGCATCCGCGTCCCCTGCGAGCCACTCCTTGACCAGGAACACGTCCTTGCCGGTGCGCATCACATGCAGCCGCTGATCCTTGCCGCGCACGGCCACCGCGCGGCCGTCGGCCGAGATCAGGATATCCGGCTGGCGCGCGCCAACGGCCCAGACGATCGAGCCCGCGAGCAGGACAGCGCCGGACCAGCGGAGCCGCGTGCGCAACAGCCCCATCAGGATGATGCCGCCGCTTGCCGCGATCAGGGGGCCGATCCCGAAGGCGGCGATGCGGCCGATCGCGCCCGGCAGGTTTGCCACCCATTGCGACACCGCGATCATCCAGTCGATGCCGAGCCCCATCAGCCACCAGAAGACGCCGTCGAGCCCGAAGGGCGCCGCGAGCAGGCCGAGCAGGCCCGCGGGCATCACCAGTGCGGAGACCACCGGCATGGCCCCGAGATTGGCGAGCACGCCGTAGGGCGTGATCCGGTGAAAGTGAAAGGCGGCATAGGGCGTGGTCGCAAGCCCCGCGATGAACGAGGCAAGCAGCAGCGTGACAAGCTCGCGGCCACCCCATAGCGCGACGCGGGCGGTCGCCGAATGCTCAGGCGTCGAAAACAGGCGCGGCATGCCGATCTGGACCAGCGCCACCAGCCCGAGCGTTGCGGCGAATGACATCTGGAAACTCGGATGCACCAGCGCTTCCGGCGCCATGACAAGCACGATCATCGCCGCCACCGCGAGCGTGCGGAAGGTGATGGCGCGGCGGTCCACCATGACCGCGATCAGCACCACCGCCGTCATGAAGAACGATCGCTGCGTCGCGACTTCCGCGCCCGACAGCAGAAGATAGAACGCCGCCGCGGCGAGTGCGGCGGCCGCCGACCATTTCTTGATCGGAACGCTCACGGTCAGGCCCGGGATCAGCGCGAGCAGCGCGCGGACGGCGAAGAACACCACGCCCGCCACCACGGCCATGTGATAGCCCGAGATCGAGAGCACGTGGCCAAGGCCGGAGATGAACATGGCATCGTTGACAGGCTCCGTGATGGCATCACGCCGGCCGGTGAGCAGCGCGGTCGCAATCGCGCGCCGGTCGCCGTCAAGCCGGCTGCGGATCCGCGCATCGATGCCGTCGCGCAGGCCCTGCATGAACGCGGCATAGCGCAAACGAAACCCGCCGGCGTCGGGCGGCTCGCTCACCCTGATCGCGCCCATGACGAAGCCGGAAGCGCCGATGCCCTGAAAGAACAGATCGCGCGAGAAATCGTAGGCGCCGGGACGCAATGGCGTCAGCGGCGGCAACAGCCGCGCCTTTAACTCGACAAAGCTGCCGACGTCGGGCGCGGTGCCCTTCTTCACCGATAGCCGCACCCGCTCGAGCCTGATCGAAAGCCGCGGGCCATCCATCGCGGTCACCCGTAGCACGAAGCGGTCGGTTTTCTCCCTGATGTCGCGGGTCTCGACAAAGCCCGACAGCGAGGCCGAATAGATCGGCCGGGTCAGCACGGTATGGCCAAGGCACGCCGTCCTGACAATTGCGGTGGCAAATCCCGCCGTCATCGCCGCGACCATCACCGCCGCCACGAAAAACCGGCTTCGCCGCAACAGGAAGGCGGCCACGCAGAACCCGCCCGCCGTCGCGACGCTCACCCAGAGCACCGGCTCGCTGGAGGCGGCGAAATACAGGGCAATGCCTGTCCCAAAGGCGACGGGCACCCAGGGCAATAGCCGCCCGGCACCGGCCTCGGCGCGCACAAGGGCGCGCAGCCGTTCGAGAAAAGCGCTCCAGGCCGCCCCCGAGGGCGCCAGCAAAGCGCCTTGGGCAGCTCCTTGGGCGGCTCCACGCGGCGGCCAGACGCCCGCAATGCCCCCCGCTGCGCCCGGCGCAGGGCGGCGCGGGCCGTCCCGCTCTGCCATGCGGCGATACCCCAACTACTTCAGGATCAGGCTACCTGAAGTTGTTTGGGCCGGAGAAGAGGAACAGAAAGCGAATCTTGTCAGGAGATTTTGCGCAGTGCGCCCGCGCTTACGCCCGGAACGTGTCGGGGGCGATCGGCAGCCGCGTTATCGGCGGCGTCGGGGCCGGCGCCGGCTCGCTGGCATGGGCTTTCGGCGGGTGGACGACGCCACCACGCTTGCGCACCGAGCCCGCAGCATCCGCCGCGATGGCCGGCAACAGCAGGAATGCGATCGACAAGGCTGCGAGCTTCTTCATGTGGGCCTCCTGCCCTCAAGCATAGCGCGGAATTGCAACGGAAAAACGGGCGGTGGCCGCAAGGCCTGGCTGTTCCCGACTTCTTTCGCAAATGTGTCGCGCAATCCGATGGTCTGGTTCAGTACAAGGTGATCCGGCGCTGCAACGATCCGGTGGGATGCGATATGGCTGATCGCGCGCGGCAGAACTGTGACCTGCGACACGCCTTCGCGATTGCGGCTAGCCCTTCCCGACTTCCTTGGCGAAGGTATCCCGCAATCCGATCGTCCGGTTCAGGACCAGCCGGTTCGGCGCTGAGTCAGGGTCACGCACAAAATAGCCCTGCCGCTCGAATTGCATGGCCTCGCCCGAATTGGTGTGAGCGACCGCAGGCTCGATCCGGGCATCCTTCAGGATTTCCAGCGAATTGGGATTGAGATCATCAGCGAAATTCGATGCGTCCGGGTTCGGCTTGGCGAAGAGCTGGTTATAGATGCGGATTTCCGCAGGAATGGACTGCGCCGCCGGCAGCCAGTGCATGGTGGCCTTCACCTTGCGCCCGTCGGGCGCATTGCCGCCGCGGGTTGCGGGATCGTAGGTGCAGCGCAGCTCCACGACCTCGCCGGCCGCGTTCTTCACGACGTCCGTGCACTTGATGAAATAGGCGTAGCGCAGCCGCACCTCGTTGCCCGGAGACAGCCGGAAGAACTTCTTCGGCGGGTTCTCCATGAAATCGTCCTGCTCGATATAGAGCTCGCGGCCGAAGGCGATCTTGCGGGTGCCGGCTGCGGGATTGTCGGGGTGGTTGACCGCCTCGATCTCCTCGGTTTTGCCTTCCGGATAATTCTCGATCACGACCTTGAGCGGCTTGAGCACCGCCATGCGGCGAAGCGAGGTGCGGTTCAACTCCTCGCGGATGCAGAACTCGAGCATGCCGACATCGACCACGCTGTTGGCCTTGGCGACCCCGATACGCTTGACGAATTCGCGGATCGCGGCCGGCGGCACGCCGCGCCGTTTCAAGCCGGCAATCGTCGGCATGCGCGGGTCGTCCCAGCCGGCGACATGGCCCTCGCGGACCAGCTGGGTCAGCACGCGCTTGGACAGAAGCGTGTAAGTCAGGTTGAGACGGGCGAACTCGTACTGATGCGGTTTCGAGGGCACCGGCAGCTTGTCCAGGAGCCAGTCATAGAGCGGCCGGTGATCCTCGAATTCGAGCGTGCAGATCGAGTGGGTGATGCCTTCGATGGCGTCCGACTGGCCGTGGGCGTAGTCGTAGCTCGGATAGATCGACCAGATGTCGCCGGTGCGCGGATGATTGGCGTGCAGAATCCGGTACAGCACGGGATCGCGCAGGTTGATGTTGCCGGACGCCATGTCGATTTTGGCGCGAAGAACGCGGGCACCGTTTTGAAACTCGCCGGCCTTCATGCGGCGGAACAGGTCGAGATTCTCGTCCACGGAACGGTCGCGGAACGGCGAGTTCTTGCCGGGCTCGGTCAGGCTGCCCCGGCTGACGCGGATTTCCTCCTGCGACTGGTCGTCGACATAGGCCAAACCTGACTTGATCAGGCCTTCCGCCCATTCATAGAGGCGGTCGAAATAATCGGAGGCGTAGAATGGCTGTCCGGCCCAGCTGTAGCCGAGCCAGTTCACGTCGGCCTGGATGGAATCGATGTATTCCTGCTCCTCCTTGGTCGGGTTGGTGTCGTCGAAGCGCAGGTTGCAGCGGCCGGAAAACTCCTGCGCGATGCCGAAATTCAGCGCGATCGACTTGGCGTGGCCAATATGCAAATAGCCGTTCGGCTCCGGCGGGAACCGGGTCACGATCTGCTTGTATTTGCCCGAGGAGAGATCGGTCTGGACGATGTCACGAATGAAATCGCGCCCTGCCTCCGCCGCCACCGGTTCTGTCGTCGTCATCACCAGGAATCCCGAACCATGCCTTCCGCAGGCAACAGCTAAATCAGCGGTCCTTCTGCCAAATTCGCCATCCCCCGCCAAGTCCGCATTGCGCTTGCCGAGGCTTTAGTTATGTACCGATCCTGCTATACACCACGGCCGTTTGCACCAGTGCCCTGTTATCCCTGCCCTTTCATCCCTGCCTGTCCCGCCAATGACTGATTCCGTCGTCACCCGCTTCGCTCCCTCGCCGACCGGTTTCCTCCATATCGGAGGGGCCCGCACCGCGCTGTTCAACTGGCTCTATGCGCGCGGCCGCGGCGGCCGGATGCTGCTCCGGATCGAGGATACCGACCGCGAGCGTTCGACCAAGGAGGCGATCGACGCCATCCTGGACGGGTTGAAATGGCTTGAGCTCGATTGGGACGGCGACGTCATCTACCAGTTCAGCCGCGCCGCGCGCCATCGCGAAGTGGCGGAACAGCTGCTCGCCGCGGGCAAGGCCTATCGCTGCTATGCCACGGCGGAACAGCTCGACGAGATGCGCAAGAAGGCGCGCGCCGAAGGCCGCACCCGCCTCTATGACGGGATGTGGCGGGATCGCGATCCCTCCGAAGCACCCGCAGGCATGAAGGCGACCATCCGCCTGAAGGCGCCGCAGACCGGCGAGACCGTGATCGAGGATCAGGTGCAGGGCCGCGTCGTCTGGCAGAACGAGAATCTCGACGACCTGGTGCTGCTCCGCGGCGACGCCACGCCGACCTATATGCTGGCGGTCGTGGTCGACGACCACGACATGGCGGTCACCCATGTCATCCGCGGCGACGACCATCTGATCAATGCCGCCCGGCAGAAGCAGATCTACGACGCGCTCGGCTGGAACGTGCCGAACATGTCGCACATTCCGCTGATTCATGGACCGGATGGCTCGAAACTGTCGAAGCGGCACGGCGCGCTCGGCGTCGACGCCTACCGCGCCATGGGCTATCTGCCTGCGGCGCTGCGCAATTACCTGGTCCGGCTCGGCTGGAGCCACGGCGACCAGGAGATTTTCTCGACCGAGGAAATGATCGCGGCGTTCGACCTGCCCGCGATCGGCCGTTCCGCGGCGCGCTTCGATTTCGCCAAGCTCGAAAACCTCAACGGCCACTACATCCGCCACAGCGATGATCAAACGCTCGTGACCCAGTTCGAGGCGGTGCTGGATTACGTCCCCAACGGCGCCGCGGTGAAGGCCAAGCTGAACCAGACCACCCGCGCCCAGCTGTTGCAGGCGATGCCAAGCCTGAAGGAGCGCGCCAAGACCCTGATCGAGCTGATCGACGGCTCCTATTTCATTTTCGCCGACCGGCCGCTGCAGATCGAGGCAAAGGCGCAGGCGCTGTTGACGCCGGAGACCTGTCAGCTGATCGGCCGGCTGCGCGCGGCGCTGGAAGCCGTCTCGCCCTGGACTGTCGCGACTACCGAAGCGTCGATGCGGACTTTCGCGGAAGAAAACAATCTCAAGCTGGGCGCGGTCGCCCAGCCGCTCCGGGTGGCATTGACCGGCAGAACCACGTCGCCGGGCATTTTCGAAGTGCTTTCGGTGCTTGGGCGCGACGAATGCCTCGCCAGGCTGGCCGATCAGGCCGCAGCATCGTCCCAAGATAGTCCCAAGTAGTCCAAGCGCTTAGGGCCGGTGCATCTTGCAGCGCACAGGCCAATAAGATACCCATTTCTTCAGCCAGTTTCTGGACAATCCGGGCGGCCCTCCCATTTGGAGAAATGGCACCGGGCCGGTCCGCCAATAATCACATCGGGGACGAACGATGGACGCAAAATCCTCAAGCAAGACCGCGACCCTTACGGTCGGCAACAAGAATTACGACTTCCCGATCATGAGCGGAACCGTCGGTCCTGATGTCATCGACATCAGCAAGCTCTATGCCCAGGCCGGGATGTTCACCTACGACCCGGGCTTCACCTCGACCGGCAGCTGCCAGTCCAAGATCACCTATATCGACGGTGACGCCGGCGTGCTGGAATACCGCGGCTATCCGATCGAGCAACTCGCCGAGCACGGCGACTTCCTGGAGACCTGCTATCTCCTGCTCTACGGGGAACTGCCGACCGCCGCCCAGAAAAAGGACTTCGACTATCGCGTGATCCATCACACGATGGTGCATGAGCAGATGGCCCGCTTCTTCCAGGGCTTCCGGCGCGACGCCCATCCGATGGCCGTCATGGTCGGTTGCGTCGGCGCGCTCGCCGCGTTCTATCACGACTCCACCGACATCAACGACCCGCAGCAACGCATGATCGCCTCGATGCGGATGATCGCGAAGATCCCGACGCTGGCGGCGATGGCCTACAAGTACAATGTCGGCCAGCCCTTCATGTATCCGAAGAACTCGCTGTCGTTCGCCGAGAATTTCCTGCACATGTGCTTCGCCGTGCCTTGCGAGGAGTACAAGATCAACCCGGTGCTCGCCGACGCGCTCGACAAGATATTCATCCTGCACGCCGACCACGAGCAGAACGCCTCGACCTCGACGGTGCGTATCGCGGGCTCATCTGGCGCCAACCCGTTCGCCTGCATCGCGGCCGGCATCGCCTGCCTCTGGGGACCGGCGCATGGCGGCGCCAACGAGGCGGCCTTGGCGATGCTCGCCGAGATCGGCTCGGTCGACAAGATTCCCGAGTTCATCAAGAAGGTGAAGGACAAGAACTCGGAAGTCCGCCTGATGGGCTTCGGCCACCGCGTCTACAAGAACTACGATCCGCGCGCCAAGATCATGCAGAGGATGTGTCACGCCGTGCTCAAGGAGACCGGCCATGGCGACGATCCGATGCTGAAGGTGGCGCTCGAGCTCGAAAAGATCGCGCTGAGCGACCAGTACTTCATCGACCGCAAGCTATACCCGAACGTCGATTTCTATTCGGGCATCACGCTGAAGGCCATGGGCTTCCCCACGTCAATGTTCACCGTGCTGTTCGCGGTGGCGCGCACCGTCGGCTGGATCAGCCAATGGAGCGAGATGATCGAGGATCCGCAGCAGAAGATCGGCCGGCCGCGCCAGCTCTACACCGGCGTCGCCCGCCGCGACTATGTCGAGATGGGCAAGCGGAAGTAAGCGATCTTTTTTTATGAGTTCGCAAATCCCGTCCAGCGATTGAACATCCTGGACGGGATTTTTGTTTGCAGGAGGTCGCCATGCTGGCTGGAAGCTGCCTGTGCGGAAGCGTGGGTTACGAGGTCGACGCCGAGGTGGGGCCCATCGTTCATTGCCACTGCCGCACCTGCCGGAAGACGCACGGTTCTGCGTTCTCCACCGTGACGAATGTGCCGCGCGATAGCTTTCGCTGGATCAGGGGCGATCATCTGCTCAAGGGTTTTGAATCCTCGCCGGGCAAGACGCGATATTTCTGCACTCAGTGCGGTTCGCACATCGTGGCCGAAAGGGCGGACAAGGACACTGTGCTGCTGCGGATGGGTTGCCTTGATACGGCCGTCGCCGCTCGACCCAAGGTGCATATCTGGCGATCAGAGGGTGCTTCGTGGTTTGACCCGAAGGATCAACTGCCGGAATGGCCGGAGGGAAGCGCCCCCTGAAGAGAGCCGCCTGCCTCGAACATCACTGCCGCAGCTTACTCTCGATCAAGCCGATGCGTTCGGCTTGACACATGCAAAGCGACCTTCTCGTACTTTCCGCGTTGTCGTCGCGAGAAGCCGTCGCTTGATGTTGGCGGAACTCAAACCCGCTTGAACGTCAGCGAGAGGCACAATGCGAAACAATAATGAGTTCCTAAGCAAGGTTCCCGAGGTGACGCTCGGCTTCTGGGTCATCAAGATCCTTGCCACCACGCTGGGTGAAACGGGCGGCGATACGGTGACGATGACCTGGCTGCACGCCGACCAGAATGCCCACAATGGGGGCTATCTGATCGGGACCGGCATATTTCTCGCCATCTTCGTCGCGGCCGTGGCTGCTCAAATCGCGACGAAACGGTTCAGCCCCTCCGTCTACTGGATAGCCATTATCGCCTCCACGACAGTCGGTACGGCGCTGGCCGATCTCTTCGACCGCTCATTGGGGATCGGTTATGCGGGAGGCGCGTCGATCCTGCTGGCCTGCGTCCTGTGCTCGCTTGCCGCTTGGTATTTCACTCTGGGATCGATCGACGTTCAGACAGTGGCGACATCGAAAGTGGAGATCTTCTATTGGGTAACGATCACGTTTTCGCAGACGCTCGGAACCGCGCTCGGAGATTGGGTCGCTGACAGCACGGGCTTGGGCTATGACGGAGGCGCGCTGGTGTTCAGTGCGGGGCTCGCATTGCTGGCGGCTCTGTATTATTGGACGGCCATTTCGCGCGTGTTTCTGTTCTGGGCGGCTTTCATATTGACGCGGCCGCTTGGCGCCACGGTCGGAGATTTTCTGGACAAGCCGACGAGCCATGGCGGTCTCGCGCTGAGCCGTCCTTTGGCGTCCGTAGCGATCCTCGTGGCCATCGTGGTGCTTGTTCTGGTCCTGCCGCAGCGGCCGGGACGGCATCCTGGGTCTGATGTCGCCGGAGCGGCTGGAGCGAGCTAATCGCGCAGTCGTCCCCTTCGCATCGCCGCCAGCACGATGTCGGCGGCGCGCACGCTGGGCGGCTCTCTGCCGGTCGACATTGTCGCGTCGAGAGTTGCGAAGGCCTCGAGCTGCCGCCGCCGCTCCGGCGTGTCCGACAGCAACGGAAGCAACGCGCCCGCCAGATTTTCGTCCGTGCATCTCTCCTGCAGGAATTCCGGGATCACGTCCTTGCCGATCACGAGATTGGCGAGGATCACGGATGAGACGCGGATCGCGCGCCGCAGGATGAAGGCCTCCATCGAGCCGACGCGATAGGCCGTCACCATGGGAATCCCAGATAGCGCAAGCTCGAGCGTGACGGTGCCGGATTTGGCAAGGGCGGCGCGCGCCACGCGGAAGGCCGCGCGCTTCTCCTGCTCGCCGATCACGATGCCGGGCGTGACGCTCCAATCCTTGACGCCCTCGCGCACCGCCGCTTCCAGATGCGGCATGGTGGGCAGCATGAGCTCGAATTCGATCCCCCGGTCGCGCAGCCGGGACAGCGTCTTGCCGAACACCGCAAGATGATGCCGGATCTCGCTGCGCCGGCTTCCCGGCAGCACCAGCAGCACCGGCGGTTCCTGCTCGCGCCGCTTCCGGTCCTCGGCATCGGGCCGCAGCGAAGCGAGCTGCTCGGCGAGGGGATGGCCGACATAGCTGCAGGGCGGGCCACGCAGCTTGCGGTACTCCTCGGGCTCGAACGGCAGCAACGCCATGACGTGATCGACGTAGCGCACCATCGCGCGCGCCCGGCCCGGCCGCCACGCCCAGACCGTGGGCGAGACGTAATCGATGATCGGGATCGCGGCGTTGCGCCCGCGCACTCGTCGCGCCACGCGATGGGTGAAATCCGGGCTGTCGATGATGACAAGGACATCCGGCGCCGCCGAGATCACGGCCTCGACGGTCTGGCGGATCAAGGTGAGGATTTTCGGCAGCTGCTTGACGACGGCCGCAAATCCCATGATCGACAATTCCTCGATCGGAAACAGCGGATGCAGTCCCTCGCGGGTCATCGCCCGTCCGCCGACGCCTTCAAATTCGACGGCGTCACCAAGTCGCTGGCGCAGCACCTTCATCAGGCCCGCCCCGAGCCGGTCTCCCGACTCCTCCGTCGCAACCAGGAAAATCCGCCGCACGATCGCGGCTGGGGGTCGCGCCGGGCTCACGCGACCAAACCCGTCACAAACAGGCCGGCCCTTTCGGCCGCAGCGATCAGCAACTGCGGATCGGCCACCACGGTATTGCCGGCGACCACCGCGATCCCGGCAAGCTGCGCATTGGCGGCTCCCTCCACCGTACGGGGTCCCACGGCCGGCAGGTCGTAGCGCAGGTCCTGGCCGGCCTTGGGCGCCTTCACCAGCACGCCGCGGCCCGCCTTGGCCCTGATCCGCCCTTGGGTCCGCAGCTGCGCGATGCGCGCCAGCAGCCCGTCAGTGCCCTCGATGTCCTCGATACCCACCACATGGCCATCGATCACGACCGCG
Organism: uncultured Alphaproteobacteria bacterium; assembly: GCA_963696255.1. Classification (GTDB taxonomy): domain Bacteria; phylum Pseudomonadota; class Alphaproteobacteria; order Rhizobiales; family Xanthobacteraceae; genus Bradyrhizobium. The sequence continues at coordinate 579,660 of CAVOJN010000006.1, read as the reverse complement.
GCCTGGCCGATGTCGAACGGCCCCAGCGCCGCGAGGACCTGCCGCCCCTTCGCGATATCGGCTTCTGCGGCGCTGTCAGGCTTGGTCGCAGTCAGGCAGCCCGCCGGCATCAGCAGATCGGGCGCGGCCTCCTTGATCCCCACCATGCGAAAGCCCTGCTCTTCCAGGATGCGCCCGATGCCCGACAACAGATGATCGTCGCCGCCGCGAAACGAGGTCCAGATCTTTCCCAGCGCGCGTAGCGTGCCCCAGTCCAGGCGGATTTCGGACAGCGATGGGCGCACCAGCGCGCCGATGAACATGAGATCGCGGCAGCCTTCGCTCCTGAACAGATTGGTCGCCCGGCCGAGCTGGCCAACCGAGATCCAGTGATGGCGGAAGCGCGCGGCCTGTGTCGTGTCGCACGCGCCCCTGATGGCAAACAGCACCGGCGTCAGCCCGCGCGCGGCAAGGGAGTCCGCGACCGCAAAAGGCATCACGCCACCCGCAGCGATCAGGCCGACGGGCGAGGAAATGTCTGGCGTCGGCACGGTCATGGCGTCAGGGCCGGTTGCCGCTTTCGGCCGGCAGGCACAACGGCCGATGCTTGTGCTTGCCGTCCTTGATGAAACCCAGGATTTCTTCGATCGCGGGATCGTCGCCGGCCATCGGCCGCAGGTGCTCCAGCCGCTCGGCAAAGATGCCGGGACCATGAAAGAGCTTCTGATAGAACGCACGCACGGTGGCGATGCGCTGCCTGGTGAACTTGCGCCGTTTCATGCCGATGAGGTTGAGACCTTCGAGCGCGGCATACTGACCGTTCACCAGGCCGAATGGAATGACATCGCCGCGCACGCCGCAGACGCCGCCGACCATCACCTGCGGCCCGATCCGCGTGAACTGGTGCACGGCCGACAGGCCGCCGATGTAGACGAAATCGCCGATCTCGCAGTGACCGCCGAGCGTGGCCGATGTTGCGAAAATCACGTCATTGCCGACAAGGCAATCATGGCCGACATGGCTGTTGTTCATGAAGAAGCCGCGCGCGCCGACCCTGGTCAGCCCGCCCCCCTTCATTGTGCCGACATTCATGGTGACGCCTTCGCGGAGCGTGCAGCCGGCTCCGATCTCAAGCCGTGTCGGCTCCCCCTTGTAGCTCAGATCCTGCGGCGCGCCGCCAAGCACGACGAACGGCGAGATCACGCAGCCGTCTCCGATCGAGGTATGGCCCATCACCTGCACATGCGACATCAGCTGGCAATTGCTGCCGACGACGACGTCGGCTCCGATGATGCAATAGGGGCCGATCGAGGTGCCCTCACCGATGACCGCGCCATCAGCAACCCGCGCGGTGGAATCGATCATGCTCATAACCCGCGGGACCCCGCCATTTGTTAACGCGCGCCAGCGCCGGAAGGCTTATCCGGGCATGATTCTCATCGGAAAACCGCTTCACACTTTGCGCTAACGCGGCGCTCCGGGTCTGGATCATGCCTGATTTGCCGGTGGTTAGCGCGACTTTGACCGGGCTGTCCAGTGACGTATCATGACCGCGTGTTGCAACCTTTGGCCTTTCCTCATGGTTCGTGCCGCCGCATTGTTGCTCGGTCTCTTCGCCGCGCCCATCGTCTCGGAAAAGGTTGAGGTGCGCGGGATTGGCGCGGTGGACCTGCGGACCTTCGAGTGCCGGGACATCAACCGCAGCACGGTCGTCCAGCGCGTCTGCTACGAGGCGGCGCAGCGCACCCTGCTGGTCGAAGCGAGAGGCGCGTATCAACAGTTCTGCAACGTGCCCGCGGAGACCTACGCGGCCCTCATGGTCGCGCCGTCGATGGGATTGTTTTTCAATCGCACCGTCAGCGACCCTGGATCAGGCGGACGCTATCGCTGCGCGATCTGACGCGCAGGCACTTCAATCCGTCAGCATCGCGCCGACATCGGCTTGCGCGACGACTGTTCCCCTCACCTTGGCGTCGCCGTGAAACCACCACATGGTGTTGCGACGTCCGAGCGAGCGCATGTGATATTCCACGGTGTCGCCGGGCATCACGGGCTTGCGGAACTTGCACTTGTCGATGGTGAGGAAATAGACCGCCCGCGGTTTCTCGGTGCCCTCGACCGACTTGATGCCGATCACGCCGGCGGTCTGCGCCATCGCCTCGATCATCATCACGCCGGGATAGATCGGACGGTCGGGAAAATGACCGAGGAACGGCGGCTCGTTGTAGGTGACGTTCTTGACGCCGATGCCGCTGTAGTCCTCGCGGATATTGAGCACCTTGTCGATCAGCAACATCGGATATCGGTGCGGCAGCGTCTTCAAGATCTCGTTGATGTCGACGACCGCGAACCTGACCGGTGACTCCTCCGCCATCACTCCTGCCCTTCACCCTTGAGATCAGCCCCTTTGGAATCAGCCGCCTGATCCCGCACCAGACGCTCCACCGCAATAATCTCCCTGAACCATTGTTTGGTCGGCTTGGCAAAATGCCCACCCCAGCGGCCGTTCGGCGGGATGTCGTCCTTCACCGCGCTCATGGCCGTGACCTGCGCCCCGTCACCGATCTTGAGATGGTTGTTGATGCCGACCTTCGCTCCCAATGCCACGTTGTCGCCGATCGTCAGGCTGCCCGCGAGCCCGATCTGGGCCGCCAGCAGGCAATGTCTGCCGATGGTCACATTGTGGCCGATCTGTACCTGATTGTCGATTTTGGTGCCCTGCCCGATCACGGTATCGCGCAGACTGCCGCGATCGATCGTGGTCCCTGCCCCGATCTCCACGTCGTTCTGGATCAGGACGCGGCCGGTCTGCGGCACCTTGAGATGGCCTCCCGGCCCGAAGAAGATGAAGCCATATCCATCCTGGCCGATGCCGCAGCCGGGATGGATCAGCACGTTGTTGCCGATCAGCGCGCATTGGATCGCGGTGCGCGCGCCGACATTGCAGTCCCGGCCGATCTTGACGCCGGGCCCGATGATCGCCCCCGCGCCGATCACCGTGCCGGCGCCAATCTCGACGTCGGCGCCGATGACGGCCAGCGGATCGACGATCACGCCATCTTCCAGGCGAGCGGTCGGATCGATGATCGCCGACGGCGCAATGCCGTCAGCGCCGAACCAGGACGCCGGCCGCAACGCGTCGCGATGCCATTCCCGCGCGATCTGGACGAATGCGCCGAAAGGCTTGGCGGCACGCAGCACGGCGACGTGAGAGGGAACTCTGGTCTCGAACCGCGCGCTGACCAGGCAGGCACCTGCCTTGGTGGCGGCGAGCTGATCGGAATATTTCAGATTGTCAAAAAAAGTGAGGTGCATCGGCCCCGCTTCGTCGAGCGACGCCAGTCCCCTGATCTGTTGGCCGGCCCGTGACGGATCGGCCAAATGCGCACGTGTCAACGCGGCGATGTCAGCCAGCGTCGACGCAGGCGGCGTTGCAAAGAAAGTCGACAGCGCCATTTCCCCCGCCGCAATTCAATGATGACACCGAGACGCGGATGGGTTGTCCGCGCCGGTCGAAAACTCCTGAGGCGTCCTCGTCTTAGGATAAATCGCGGCCGCGCTCCACATCAATGTCGGAGCGACATCGCCCGCACTCGGCCGTGCTGGCGCCGTCCTGCAGCGGCAGCACCGGCCTTCCGGCTGCGCTCGTCAGAAGCTGGTGCCGCCGCCGAACCTGAACTGCTGCACGCGATCGAACTGCCCCTTCGTCAGCGGCACCGCATAGTCGAAGCGCAGCGGCCCGAACGGCGAGGCCCAGATCAGGCCGACACCCACCGAACTCCGAACGACGTTGCCGTTATCGTAGACTAGGCCTGTACATGTGCCTGGATGTCGCGGCGCATTGGTCGTCGACGCGATACATTCGAGTTCCACATCGTCGTTAGTTCTCCCGTCGCCGCCCATGACGTCGGGCCCTTGTAGTCCCACAGGCTGCCGGCGTCGGCATACACCGCGCCCTTCAGGCCCACTTCCTTGGGCAGGAACCAGAACGGCATCTGCAATTCGACCGAAGCGCCCCAGTATTTGGTGCCGCCGAGCGCATCCTGCGTGCCGAAGGGATTGATGTCGCGCGGACCGATGCCGTTCGGCGCAAAGCCGCGGACAAGATTCGGACCCATCTGGAAGTGATCGAGCATGCGTATATCGTTGTTGCCGATCTGGTTCAGCATGCCGCTCTGGACGTGGACCAGGCCAACGATGTCGGACACCAGCGGGGTGTAGTATTTCAAGTCGATCGCCGATTTTTCAGATAAGTCACGTCACCACCGACGCCAGCGAAATCCTGGCGCCAGTCGATCAACAGACCATCGGTCGGGTTCCTGTTGTTATCGAGGGTGTTGTAGTTGAGCGAGTAGCCGACCGCCGAAGTGAGCGTCGCGCCGTTCGCCAGCTCCTTGCGGACTCGGCAGCGAGGCTTCGCCATCGCTGTAGCACCACAGGCCGATGCCCGACGCATCGACCGTCGTTTCCCCCCGCCGTGCCGTGTCGCCGCCACAGTACCGGATTCGCGTTCACCCAGGCCGGGGACGGATTGAAGGCAAGCAGGCCGTTGTTCGGGTTGTTGTTACAATTCGCCAGATAGAACGGCAGGGTAATTTCCGACTGATAGATCTGATAGCGCAGTTGCAGCGACAGATCCTCGCGGAGCTGGAAGCCGAGGCGCGGGCTGAAGCCGATGGTCTTCGTGCCGTAGGAGATAAAGCTGTTCGACAATTGCTGGCGATAATAGGCGTCCAGACCGAGCGCGACGCGATAGTCCAGGAGATAGGGGTCGACAAAGGACAGCGTCAATCCGCGCGCATACTGGCCGTAGCTCACCGATGCCTTCGCGAACAGGCCTTTACCGAACAGGTTGCGTTCGGAAATGCTGACCTCGCCCATCGCGCCGTCGGAGGTCGAGTAGCCGCCTGACACCGAGAAGTCGCCGGTCGACTTCTCCTCGAGATCGACCAGCAGAATCACGCGGTCACTGGACGAGCCGGGCTCGGTCGTGATCTTCACGTTCTTGAAGAAGTCGAGGTTCTTCAGCCGCCGTTCGGCGCGATCGACCAGCGCGCGGTTGTAGGCGTCGCCCTCGGAAATATCGAACTCGCGACGAATCACGTAATCGCGGGTGCGGGTGTTGCCGCGAATATTGATGCGCTCGATATAGGTGCGCGGCCCCTCATCGATGGAGAAGACCACCGAGACGGTGTGGGCCTCGAAGTTGCGGTCGCCGCGCGGGCGCACCACGGCGAAGGCGTAGCCGCGGCGGGAGGCTTCGATCTGCATCTCCTCGACCGATTTTTCGAGCAATTCGACGTTGTAGACGGAGCCGACGCTGACGCGCGAGTAGCTGCGCAGCGTGGCGACGTCGAGGTTGGCGATGCTCGACTGGAAGTCGACCGATCCGACGCGATATTGCTGGCCTTCCTCGATCTTGAAGGTGACGAGGAACCCCTTGCGCTCCGGATCGTATTCGGTGAGCGCAGCGATCACCTGAACGTCGGCAAAGCCGTGCTTGAGATAGTAGCGGCGAATGAGGTCGCGATCGGCCTCGACGCGGTCGGGATCGTAGACGTCGTTGCCGCCGAGGAAGCTCAGCAGATTGGACTCGCGGGTCTTGATGACGTCCCTGAGGCGATATGCGGAATAATAGCTGTTGCCGACGAAATTGATGGATTTGACGCCGGTCTTCTGGCCTTCGACGACCGTGAAAATGAGGTCGACGCGATTGTTCGGCTGCTCGATGATCTCGGGCGTGACGGTGACGTCGTAGCGGCCGTTGTGGCGGTAGATTTCGACGATGCGCTGGGCGTCCGATTGGACCATCGGACGCGAGAAGGTGCCGCGCGGCTTGGACTGGATTTCCGCTGTCAGCTGCTCGTCCTTGACCTTCTTGTTGCCTTCGAAGGCGATGCGATTGATGACCGCATTCTCGACCACGGTGACAACGATCCGGCCGCCGGGACGGCTGATCCGCACGTCCTGGAACAGACCCGTCTCGATCAGCGCCTTCAGGGCGTCGTCGATGGCCGCATTGTCCAGCCGGCCGCCGGGACCCGCCTTGAAATAGGAGCGGATGGTCTCGATTTCGACGCGCCGGTTGCCGACGACCTCGATGGAATTCACGGTCTGGGCGGCTGCCAGCGAAGGGACAAGCGCGACTGCCAGCGGGGCAACCACCGGCACGGCGAACATGATCAGGGAAGCGAACAAGCCCCCCCGGACTCGCATTCCAAACTTCATGCGCAACGCGCCCTCGTCATTCCGTACCGGACCGTACCCCCACGAATCCGGCAGATCCCATTTGCTGCTCCGTTTGTAACCAAATTCGCACGGGCAGCAACCTTACGATCTCAGTCTGATTCCATTTTCATTCCAAGACGTTGCCGATGGGCAACGTCATAAAAAAGCCTCGCTCTACGAGGCCGAGAGCCGAGAGTGCAGATGCAGGATGTCGTTGTAGGTCGCAAATACCATCAGCATCAGCACAAGCGCCAATCCGATGCGAAAACCTACTTCCTGGGCTCGTTCCGACAGCGGCCGCCCGCGTACGGCCTCCACCGCATAGAACAAAAGGTGACCGCCATCGAGCAGCGGCACGGGAAACAGATTCAACAGCCCGATGGAGATCGACAGCACGGCCGAGAGGTGAATCAGCGCGGCCAGGCCAAGGGTGGCCACCTGCCCGGAAATCTCGGCGATGCGAATCGTGCCGCCAATCTGATCGGCGGCTTCGCGGCCGGTGAAAATCCCGCCGATATAGGAGAGCGTGCGGTCCACGACGAACCAGGTCTCCTTGACCCCGAGCCACAGCGCGGTGGCGGGATCGACGCGTTCGGTCACGGTATCGCCGGGCGCGGTCTTGCGGGTGATGCCGAGCACCCCGAGGCGCTGCTCGTTGCCGAAGGGATCCTTGATCGTCCGCAATTGCGGGGTTCCCTGCAGCTCAATGACGCTGTCGCCGCGCTTGACGGTGAAGGCGAGCTTTTCGCCGGGGCGGGTGCCGACCATGCGCTGCATGTCGGTGAAGCTCTCGATCTTGCTGCCGTTGATATCAGTGACGATATCGCCGACCTGGAAACCGGCAGTGGCCGCGGCGCTGCCGGCTTCGACCTGGTCGACGCGCGCCGAGGTGCTCGGCTTGCCGAAAAAGGTGAAGAGGCAGGTGAAAATGAGGATTGCCAGGATGAAATTGGCGATTGGACCGGCAGCCACGATGGCCGCCCGAGGCGCCACCTTCTTGTGGTGGAAGCTGCCCCTGCGCTCCTCTTCGTTCATGCCCGCGAGCGTCTCGGCGGAGGGCGTCGAGGCCTCCGTATCGTCGCCGAAGAATTTGACATAGCCGCCGAGCGGGATGGCGGAGAGTTTCCAACGGGTGCCGTGGCGGTCATTGAAGCCGGCGAGTTCCGGACCAAAGCCCAGCGAGAATGTCAGCACTTTCACGCCGGCCCAGCGGGCGACCAGGAAGTGACCGAGCTCGTGGAAGAAAACGACGATGGTCAGGACGAACAGAAACGGAATCACATAGCCGACGAGCACATGGCTCATGTTATTGAAACTATGTAGAAAAAACTCGATCATCCGAATCCCCTCACCGGCGCCGACGGCTCCGTCCCCAAACCATCTAGGATGCCTTTAAGGCAATTTGAGGCAATAGGGTGGCGGCCCTATTTCGCGCACTATGGTCAACGGCAATGGCGTCGTCGGCCGAGGTCAAAGGCGCCAGATTTCCAGAGCGAATCCAGGCCTCGAGCGTCGCTTCGACCAGGCGGGCGATGGCGCCGAATCGGATCTTGCCGGCGATGAAGGCCGCGACCGCCACCTCGTTCGCCGCATTGAATACCGTAGTTGCGCCCCGACCGGTCCTTAAGGATTCGTAAGCGAGCCGCAGCGCCGGAAACCGCTCGAAATTGGGTTCCTCGAAGGTCAGCTGGCCGATCTTGGCGAGGTCGAGCCGCGCGGACGGTGTCTTGGTGATTTGGTCCGGCCATCCCAGGCAGTGTGCGATCGGGATGCGCATGTCATGTACACCGAGCTGGGCGACCACGGAGCGATCGGAAAACTCCACCAGACCATGCACGATCGACTGCGGATGGATCAACACGTCGACTTCGTCCGCCGTCAGCGAGAACAGATGAGCCGCCTCGATCACCTCGAGGCCCTTGTTCATCATCGAGGCTGAATCGATGGTGATCTTCTGCCCCATGCTCCAGTTCGGATGTTTCAGCGCCTGCGCCAGTGTCGCCTGCTCGATATCGCCCGGCGCCCAGGTGCGGAATGGACCGCCGGACGCGGTGATGATCACGCGGACAAGCTCTTCGCGATCGCCGGAGCTCAAGGCCTGAAACAGCGCGTTGTGCTCGGAATCGGCCGGCAGGATGCAGGCATTCGCCTTCGCGGCGCGCTCCATGAAGAAATCGCCGGCACAGACCAGACATTCCTTGTTGGCGAGCGCTACCGTCGCACCGCGATCGACCGCGGCAAGCGCGGGCTTCAGGCCGGCGGCACCGATGACCGCGGCCATCACCCAATCGGACGGCCGGGCGGCGGCCTCGATGATCGCGCTTTCGCCGGCACCGCATTCGGTGCGGGTGCCGGCGAGCGCTTCCTTCAATTCGGTCAGGCGGCTCGGATCGGCGACGGCGACGAAGCGCGCGTCGAACTCGCGCGCAAGTTTGGCCAGGCCCTGCACATTGCCGTTGGCGGTCAGCGCCTCGACCCGGTAGCGCTCGCGCGCGTTGCGGATCAGGTCCATCGTGCTGTCGCCGATCGAGCCGGTGGCGCCCAACACGGTGACGCTGCGTACGTTGGAAGCAGCGGACTTGTTATTGCGATAGGGAACAGGGCTCATGTCTTCACCAAACCATAAGACCGCGGCCGACGCCATCGGCGCCATAGCGTAAAAATCCGACAATGGCGGCCAGAACGATGGCCGCGACAAATCCGTCAAGCCTGTCCAGTATCCCGCCATGGCCGGGAATTATGTGACTTGAGTCCTTTACCCCAAAATGGCGTTTCACGGCCGATTTAAACAGGTCCCCGCACTGCGCGGCAATGGACAGGGTCGCTGCCAGAACCAGCAGCGGTACGGCCTTGCCAAGTCCAAGCAGTGAAAAGCCGAGCGCGACGAGGAGGCTTGTCACAAAGCCGCCGATGGCCCCTGCCCAGGTCTTGTTCGGGCTGACGCGCGGCCAGAGCTTCGGACCGCCGATGCCGCGCCCGGCAAAATAGCCGCCGATGTCGGTGGCCCATACGACCAGAAGCACCAGCATGATTGCGGAGAAACCTTGCGACTTGTCCAGCCGCACCGCGATCGCGGCCACCTGCGCCGCCGCTGCGTAGAGAAATCCGCCAATCGCCCAGACGCGCGGCTCCGAGGCACGAAAACTGACGGCGACAAGGCCGAGCGCCAGCACCACCAGCGCGGCATTGACGTTTCCGAGCACCAGAAACGGCGCGGTCAGCACCAGCGCGATCACGCCGGTCACCGTGACGGACACATTGCGTGTTGCAGACGTCATCGCAAGCCATTCGACGAACAGGCCGATCGCGGCGAGCGTGACCAGCGCGGCCCACCACCAGCCGCCGGCATAGGCGAGCGCGATCCCGAGCGGCGCCAGCACAAGAGCGGCCGCGATTCGAAGCATCAGATTGCGTCCAGGCGCCGCCGCCGCGGCCTGCGACTCGCTCACGATCCGGTTTTCGCAGCAAGACCGCCGAAACGGCGTTCGCGTCTTGCATATTCGGCGATCGCGCCTTCCAGCGCCGCCTTGTCGAAGTCCGGCCAGTGCATCGGCACGAACACGAGCTCGCTATAGGCAGCCTGCCACATCAGGAAATTCGAAAGCCGCTGCTCGCCGCTGGTGCGGATGATGAGGTCGGGATCGGGAATGTCGGGCGCGTCGAGATATCGGCCGAGCGCATCGGCGTCGATCGAAGCCGGATCGCGCTTACCTTCGGCCACCTCGCGGGCGAGCCGTTGCGCCGCGCCGGCGATTTCCTGACGCGAGCCGTAGTTGAAGGCCACGATGAGATTGAGACGGGTGTTGTCGCGCGTCAGCTCCTCGGCCTCGTTGAGCAGCGCGCAGATGTCGGGATCGAGGCCCGCACGCTCGCCGATCACGCGCACCCTCACCCCGTCGCCGTGCAGCGCCGCAAGGTCGTTGCGGATGAAACGGCGCAACAGACCGAACAGATCGCCGATCTCGCTTGCCGGCCGCGACCAGTTTTCCGAGCTGAACGAGAAGATCGTGAGGTAGACGACGCCGAGCTCATGGGCTGCGCGAACGACCCGGCGCAGCGCCTCGACCCCGCGGCGATGCCCCTCCGCGCGCGGCAGCCCGCGCGATGCCGCCCAGCGCCCGTTGCCGTCCATGATGATGGCGACATGCAACGGACCGTCGGATCGATCCGGTTGTTCGGCTGCGGGGACGGCATTCGACATCGGTCGATCTTTATACCGTGAGGATTTCTTTTTCCTTGGCCGCCAGCAACTGATCGATTTCGGCGATCGATCCGTCGGTCGCCTTCTGCACGTCGGCGGCCAGGCGCTCCTGATCATCTTCCGAAATTTCGTGATTCTTCTCGAGCTTTTTCACCGTATCGAGGCCGTCGCGACGGACATGGCGGACCGCGACCTTGGCGGCCTCGGCGTATTTGTGCGCGACCTTCACAAGCTCCTTGCGACGCTCCTGGTTCAGCTCGGGAATCCGCAACCGCAGCACCTGGCCTTCGGTGGCGGGCGAGAGGCCGAGGTTGGAATCGACGATGGCCTTTTCCACGGCCTTGACCATCGACTTGTCCCAGACCTGCACCGAGATCATCCGCGGCTCGGGCACGCTGACGGTGGCAAGCTGGTTGAGCGGCATATGCGTGCCATAGGCGTCGACCTGCACCGGCTCGAGCATCGAGGCGGAAGCGCGGCCCGTGCGCAAGCCGCCGAGTTCGTGCTTGAGCGATTGTGTCGCGCCCCCCATGCGGCGCTTCAGCTCGTTGATGTCGAAATTACCGGTGGGCATAACGCTCTCCCTTCCTGCAAAGCTTGTTATCGACGCGTCGGGGCGGAACGACTCAGCCGGCGACGATGGTCCCGCGGCCGGTTCCGCGCAACATCGCACCGATCGAACCGGGCTCGGCGATCGAGAACACGATGATAGGCAGCGATGTCTCTCGGGCAAGCGCGAATGCGGTCGCATCCATGACCTTGTAGCCGCCCTCGATCGCCTGGGAATGGGTCAGCCGCTCGAACCGCTTGGCCGAGGGGTCCTTTTTCGGGTCAGCGCTGTAGATGCCATCGACGTTGGTGGCCTTCAGGACAGCCTTGGCATCGATTTCGGCCGCCCGCAGCACCGCCGTGGTGTCGGTGGTGAAGAAGGGATTGCCGGTTCCGCCGCCAAGCAGCACGATCCGGCCCTGGGCCAGGCAATTGTGCGCTGCACTGCGGGTAAAGAGCTCGCAAATCTCGGGCATCACGAAAGCCGACAGCGCCTTGGCCGCCGTGCCCTTGCGCTCGATCGCCGCCTCGAGCGCGAGGCAGTTCATGATGGTCGCGAGCATCCCCATGGTGTCGCCGGTCGGCCGCGATACCCCGCGGGAGGAGACCTCGACGCCACGGACCATGTTGCCGCCGCCGACGACCACGGCGATCTCGACGCCGAGCTTCTGTGCGGCAATCAGGTCGGTGGCGATCCGATCAACGGTCGGCTGGTCGATCCCGGAGCCAGATTTGCCAGCGTCCTGGCTGCCGGCAAGATATTCGCCGGAGATCTTGATCACCACGCGACGATAGACCGGCTCAGCCATGGTGCATTGCTTCCTTGTCCCGCGACCGCCGCCGGCGCGGAAGAGGCGCCGGCACGACGGACACGCCGATCGCTACTTCTTGCCGCTGGCGGCAGCCACTTCGGCAGCGAAATCGGATTCCTGCTTCTCGATTCCCTCGCCGAGAGCATAGCGCACAAACCCGGCAATCTTCACCGGCGCGCCGATCTTGCCCTCAGCTTCCTTCAGCGCCTGGGCGACCGATTTCCCGCTGTCATGGATGAAGGCCTGCTCGAGCAGGCAGACTTCCTTGTAGTAGGTCTTGAGCCCTGACTCGACGATCTTCTCGATGACGTTCTCCGGCTTGCCCTGCTGACGATACTTGTCGGCAAGCACATCCTTTTCGCGCCTGACGAGGTCGGCGGGAAGGCCGGACGGCTCGACGGCCTGCGGATTGGCGGCCGCGACATGCATCGCAAGCTGACGGCCGAGCACGGCGAGTTCATCGGCCTTTCCGGCCGATTCCAGGGCCACGATGACGCCCATCTTGCCGGCGCCCTCGATGACGGCGTTGTGGATGTAGCTCGACACCACGCCCTTGCCGACCTCAAGGGAGGCCGCGCGGCGCAGCGTCATGTTCTCGCCGATCGTCGCAATCGCATCCGCAATGGCGGTCTCGACAGTGACCTGGCCGACCTTCGCCGCCTTGATCTTTTCGATGTCCGAACCGACGTCGAGCGCGACCTGACCGATCATCTTGACCAGGCCCTGGAATTGCTCGTTGCGTGCGACAAAGTCGGTTTCGGAATTGACCTCGACCACGACGCCCTTGGTGCCTCTGGTGACGGCCGAAATCAGTCCTTCCGCCGCCACCCGACCGGCCTTCTTCGCAGCCTTCGACAGCCCCTTCTTGCGCAGCCAGTCCTGCGCCGCGGTCATGTCACCGCCGGTTTCGGTCAGCGCGGCCTTGCAGTCCATCATGCCTGCGCCGGTCGACTCGCGCAGGTCCTTGACCATCGCTGCGGTGATTGTCGTCATTTGAAGCGTCCTTCTGCCTGTCCGTGCTGACGGCGGCGCGGCGCCTGAAGCCGCCCCGCGCCTGCCATCAGGTATTCAAGAAATCGATGGACACGAGGCCGGCGCCGGGCCGGCCGCGCTGATTATTCCGCTTCCGCCGTGAGCGCCTTGGCCTTGGCGACCCAGGCATCGGCGCGGCTTGGAAGTCCGACTTCTTCACCGATCTTGTGGGCGGTATCGTGATTGAGCTCGGCGAGCTGCCAATAGTGGAAGATGCCGAGGTCGTTGAACTTCTTCTCGATCGCACCCGAGACGCCCGGCAGCTTCTTGAGGTCGTCGGCGGTCCCGCGGGGACCAGCGAGGCCCTGGAAGCCGCTGGTGGTCGGCGCGGTCGGGATATCCTCGGCCACCGGTTGGGCGGAAGCGCCGATATCGATCCCCGAGTCACCTTGCCCGCGGGAAATGCCGTCGATCGCAGCGCGCGCCACGAGGTCGCAGTAGAGCGAGATGGCGCGACCGGCGTCGTCATTGCCCGGCACCACATAGGTGATGCCCTTCGGATCGGAGTTGGTGTCGACAATCGCAGCCACCGGTATGTTGAGGCGGCGCGCCTCGGCGATCGCGATGTCTTCCTTGTTGGTATCGATCACGAAGATCAGGTCGGGAAGACCGCCCATGTCCTTGATGCCGCCGAGCGAGCGATCGAGCTTGTCGCGCTCGCGCTGCAGTGTCAGCCGCTCCTTCTTGGTGTATTGCGAGCCTTCGCCGGAGCCGAGCATTTCCTCGAGCTGACGCAGGCGCTTGATCGACGCCGAGACCGTCTTCCAGTTGGTCAGCGTGCCGCCGAGCCAGCGCGAATTGACGAAATACTGCGCCGAGCGCTTCGCCGCCTCGGCCACGCCGTCCTGTGCCTGGCGCTTGGTGCCGACGAACAGGATGCGGCCGCCCTTGGCGACCGTGTCGCTCACGGCCTGCAGCGCACGATGCAGCATCGGCACGGTCTGGGCGAGATCGATGATGTGGATGTTGTTGCGGGCCCCGAAAATGTATTCCGCCATTTTCGGATTCCAGCGGTGGGATTGGTGGCCAAAGTGCACGCCGGCTTCAAGCAGCTGGCGCATAGAGAATTCAGGTAGCGACATCGATAGTTCTCCGGTTGGTTCCTCCGGAAACGTGTGAGCAAGACGAGCCTGTTGGCCCGGCTGCCACCGGACGGCCTTATCAGCCATGTTTCCGTGTGAGATGGCGCGCTATATAGCCGGTTTTCGGCGATACGCAAGGAAATTAGCCCGGATTTGGGGGTATTTTCGCGGAAATGAGCCCGGATCTACCCGTCTCGAGGCCTCTCCTGGCGGCCCCGAGCCGGATCGGGCCCAGGTGCGAAATCCCACCGCAGCTCGGACGAAGAAGGACCACGGGTCTGGCGAGACCCGGCCAAAATGGCCCAGCTTTCTCAATGGAGCAATCGTCCATGACGATCCGTAGCGACGACCTCAAAACCCTCAACGGACTGCCTGATGGATGCGCACGTTCATTCGCGGGTGGACGTGAACCTGTTCTGCTCACCGAGGCCGACCTCGATCAAGTTGCTGCCGCCGGCTCCAAACCGGGTGCCAGTAGTGGCGCCGGCGCACCCATTCGCGGGGGCACCCGACCAACTTGATGAGCGGCAAAAGATGATGATCGCAGCGCCCGTGGGAAATGCCACGGCGAGACCGGTACTCTCGCGTCATTGTCCGCCTGACCAGGCCATGGCGGCTTGGCGTTTCAGAAGGAGCAATGACAATGATCGACCCCAACTTCTCTGACAGTCCCACTCCTCTCACTATCGACGAACTCGCCGCAGTCTCCGCCGGAGTGATCGGCTACGGCCCCGTGATTTGCTACGGCCCCTCGCCGCGGCCGCATCCGGGCCCACACGACGGCGCTCCGCCCGTCCCTCCGGGCGGTCGCATTCCCTAACTTCTCAACAGATTCGATTGCGCTTCGTACGCCTGCGCGCATCCCAAATCGATCGTGAAAGGCCGCGCTGACCTTAAGTCCGCGCGGCCTTTTCGTGCGCTCGATCTCCGCTTGCTCTCGAAAAAAAATCAGCTGCTGTGTGAAATCCCACCGCGGCAAGGGATCGCAAATTCCATTGTGCACGCACGCCGCAGCCATGGTGGCTCGGCTCTTTCATCGAGGAGCATAAAAGATGATCGAGACCAGATTCACGACCGCCGATTCGACCCCGCACGCTCTTTTGCTAACCGCAGACGAACTTGATGCAGTCAGCGGTGGCGGAGTGACCGTCAGTTTTGAAATCCCCTACAGCTGGGTGATCTACGCCAACGTCGCCTCGGCCACATCGCTCGTGGGCTCACCGACCGGGGCAATGTTCGTAGCGGGGGTTGCGGCCGTCGGCGCCGTGGACGGATTGCTCAACGCATGGGCCGAAAGCAAAATGTCCAACACGCGGAAGAGCAACTGACGCGGTTTCCCCTCACCAATCGCCCGGAGGCGACAACGCCACCGGGCCTTCCTCGTCGAATTGCGATGACATGAGCATGTACGAATGACGCGCGCGTCCGCGCGGCTTTTTTCGTCGGGTGCAACATCCCCTCTCAAGGATCAATGAAGATGATCGATACGAAGTTCTCCAGCGGCCTCACCCTTCTCACCACCGCCGAACTTGTCGGCATGAACGGCAGCGCTCTTCCCGCGTGTTTTACTCCACTTCCTGTCGTGACGGACGGCACGGTGGACTTGCTGCCGAATGCATGGGTCCACGCCGACAAGGCCAGCCAACGGCGGAGCAAGTAACCCGACGCCTGCCAGGCAGTCGACATGGTGGGCGTTGCAATGCCTGCCGAGACGTCTCGTTAAAACGACAAGCCGCGTCGACCTTTGGTCAGCGCGGCCTTTTTCATGCGACCGATTTCCGTCCGAGAAAATATCGACGGCTGTGTGAAATGCCACCGCGGTCGGAGCCCTCACATTCCATGGTCCTCGCAAGCCGCAGCCATGGTGGCCCGGCCTTGCACCACGGAGCTGGAAAGATGATCGAGACCAAATTCATGACTGCCAATTCGACCCCGCAAGATCTTGTCGTGCTCACCGCAAACGAACTCGATGCAGTGAGCGGAGGCACCACCACTGTGAGTTTCGAAATCCCGACCAGCTGGGTCATCTATGCCAATGTCGCGGCGGCCAGCTCGCTGCTGGGAATGGCCGCCGCGGGTGGAGTGGGCGGACTGGCCTTTGCAGCTGCGGTGGGAGCGGACGGGCTGCTCAATGCGTGGGCCGACCACAAAATGTCCACCACGCGGAAGAGCAACTGACGCGGGCTTCTCCGCAATTGGCCCGGCGGCAGCGCTGCCGGGCCTTGCTGCCTGGATGCGATGACATGAGCATTTTCAATTGCGACGCGGAGGCGATCAGCACGCCTGCCGAAGCGGAACAGATCTCACAAGGATGCGGCCCTGTCTTGCTCACGGAACTGGAGCTCGACTGCGTCACGGGCGCTGGCTCGAAGCCCGGCATGGTTGGCGACGGCCGGCAATCTCTGCAACCCCAGCAAATGCGCTGAGCTGTTGCACCCTCACTGTCCCAGTTCATCCATCGACGCTTCGACCATGCTCTCGAGCATCGCCGTATCATGGATGATCAGGGCATTTCCCCGCTTTCCAATCAGCTTCGCGCGCATCAGCTCGTTGAGTTCACGCGTCACCGCCTCGCGGTGCGTGCTGATCCGGCTTGCCAGTTCGGCGTGCTTGGGCGCCGGCGAAATGACGGCGCTGTCGCCCTCGGGAGCGGTCGCGCGGGCCATTCGAACGAGCTCCGCGTGGAGGCGGCTGCGCACCGGCAGCGTCGAGAATTCGAGCACGCGCCGCTGGCTCGCGCGCACAATGCCGGTCAGGCGGCGCAAGATCGCGGCACAGACCGTCTCGTGACGGCGCAGGACTTCCCAGAACAGTTCAGCGGACATGATGGCAATGAGGCTGTCGGTCGTCGCAATGACGTCGGCGGCGCGAGGCTGGTTGTCGAGAGCGGCGAATTCGCCGAACAGCTCGCCGGCGGGAATGTCGCTCAATCTCACCTCGCGGCCGGATGACGAATAATAGATCGCGCAGGCACGGCCATGCAGGATGAAGAAGACATCGCGCCCCTCGTCCTGGTACTGAAGGATGGTCTGGCCCGCGGTGTAGCGGCGCCAGCGGCACCGCCGCGAGAGCGAAGCCACGACGTCGGGGGCAATCCCACGGAAAATTTCGATACCAGCCAGTGTCTCCGGTGTTGGCTTCTTCCCGATTTCGCAAGGCATCCTCAGCATCCTCGTCTCCATATCATGCGAATAGTTTTGCTGACGCGAAGGCCGCTACAGCGCCAGCGTCAGGCCCGCGAGCAGCAGCACGGCGAGAAGGACGCGCCGGAACAGGGCATCGTCGATCTTGCGGAACATGATGAGGCCGATCGCCGTCCCGGCCGCCAAGGCAGGCAGGTTGAGGGTCACGTTCAGCAGCGTCTCGCGCGAGATGCAGTGGCGGGAGAACATCAGCGTCAGCGCCAGCAGCTGCATGGCGACGATGTAGGGCTGCACCAGTCCGCGCTGCTGATCCTTCGGCATGCCGCGGAGATCGCACCAGATCACCGGCAGCGCGCCGGGCATGGCCGTGAGCCCGCCGATCAGCCCGCCCCCGAAACCGACAAAGGCATCGCGCAAACGGCCGGACGAGAACTGCACCCTCGCCAATGCGGGGCGAAACTGCATCCAGCCGGCATAGAGGATGAGGAATGCGCCAAATCCGGTGCGAAAAATTGCCGCATCCACGTGTTGAAGCAGATAGAGCGCGGGCAGTATGCCAAGCACGCCGCCGATGATCAGCAAGGAGCTCCCGCCCCATTTCAGGCTATGCCGCAGCGTCACCAGCGAAGACAACTGAGGAATGATGCTGCACGCCATCATCAGCGGAACGGCATCCGTCGGCGGCATTACATGCAGCAGGATCGCGCCCGCCACAGCCGAAAACGCAAAGCCCATCAGGCCGGAAACCACCGCGCCTGCAAATATCCCGATGGTGACGACAAGGAACGTCACGGCGTATCGCCCGCGGCTTGCGCGTGCGGACCGCGACCTGCGGCGAGAACGGCGTTCGCGAATGCACTCATCCTGGTCTTCCTCCAATCGGCGACACGCCAGACCGCGATTCACAGGGGTGATGGGCGGTCGCAAACGTGCCGGCGGCGGGCGTCACTAGAGGCAGCGCCGTTCGATTTCTTGGAATGCGGCGACACGCAGTAGGGACTGCGGCGACATGCAAATTTTTCGTCGTTGACGTTGAACCAACGCACCGATTGAGGCGACTAAAGGCGCAAGCCTGTCGCTTTACGTCCGCAAGACCAGCAGGAGCCACCGAGGCTATGCGGAGTTTGAGGCTGCCGCCGACCGTCACATCCGAACTCCGGCTGGGCTCTCGTCCGGCCGCGAGCGGGATGGCGTGCCTGGCGCTCGACGATACGCCGGAACGCGAGCGCCCGGGCCGCCTTCGCGAGTTCTTCGAACGCCTTGGGATCCGCTACGATGCCGAACGTCTGAATGGCGATCCGGTCGAGGTCGATCTGACGCTGCGAGGGCTCCCGGGAATCCAGTATTTGTCAGGACGCATGCGAGGGAACTACCGGCGCAGGTGCGAGAAGGCCGACCCGACCGAAGACATTGGATTGGTCATCAATCCGGGCGGTCCACTCTGCCTCTCTCAAGGAGGACGCGAGATCGTACTCGGCGGCGGCGAAGCCACTGTCGTATGCCTGACCGAACCCGTGGACGCCATGCACCGCGCGCCGGCTCATTTCAGGGCGCTGCGGGTTCCGAGTGCCCTGCTCATGCCGCGCCTGGCGGGTTGGCAAGACCCCTTCCTGCGCCGCATACCGAGCGAGAGCGCCGCGCTGCGCCTGCTGGTCAACTACATCGACCAGACATGGCATGAGAAGATGCTTGCGAGTCCCGATCTGCAACACCTGATCGTCTCCCATCTCTACGATCTGATGGCGGTAGCAATCGGCGCCACGCGCGATGCAGCCGAGAGCGCGCAGACGGGCGGCGTGTGCGCGGCGCGGCTCCTGGCAATCAAGCAGGACATCGCGAGATATCTCGATCAACCCGACCTGTCGGTGACAGCTATCGCAGCACGCCACCGCTGCACGCCGCGCCTCGTGCAGAGAGCCTTCGAGATGGCCGGCACAACTTTCACCGAATACGTATTGATACAACGCCTCGAGCGCGCTCGCGGGATGCTGATGGATCCGCGCTTCAAGGACGAAAAGATCAGTACGATCGCTTATGACTCCGGCTTCGCCGACGTTTCCTATTTCAATCGGATGTTCCGCCGCAGCTACGGTGAATCGCCGTCGGACGTGCGTGCCCAGGCCCATCGAAGTCAGTGATAGCGCGATCGTAAGCCATGCGGGATTTTCGACTGCAGTCATCGGTCACATCCGAATTGCGGCTTGGCTCTCGCCCGGCCGCGAGCGCGATGTTGCGCCTTGCGCTCGAGGAGACGCCCGAGCAACAACGATGGGAGCGCTTCCGCGAATTTTTCGAAGGACTTGGCGTCCGCTATGACGCAAAGGCGTTCAATGGCGATCCGGTAGAGATCGATCTGACGCTGCGGGGACTACCGGGAATTCAGTTCTTGTCCGGCCCCCTGCAAGGGCTGACCTACCGGCGCATGTGTCAGAAGGCTGATCCGACGGAAGACCTTGGACTGGTGATAAATCCCGGCGGCCCGCTCTATATCTCGCAACGAGGCCGCGAGATCGTGCTCGGCGAAGGCGAGGCCACGATCGTGTCCCTGACCGATACTCTGGATGCCGCACACCGGGCGCCGGCGCATTTCCAGGTGCTGCGCGTTCCGACCGCCCTGCTCGCTCCGCGCCTTGCCAGGGGGCAGAACGGATTCCTGCGCCGGGTACCGAGCGACAGTTCCGCGCTCCGCCTGTTGACCAGTTACATTGATGTGGCATGGAAAGAGCGGACGCTTGCCGGTCCTGATTTGCAGCATCTGGTGGTTTCTCACATCTACGACCTGATGGCTGTCGCGATCGGCGCGACACGCGATGCGGCGGAGGACGCGAAGACGCGCGGTGTGTATGCCGCGCGCCTGCTGGCCATCAAGCAGGACATCGCGCGATATCTCGACCGGCCCGACCTTTCGGTATCAGCACTCGCCGCCCGGCACCGCTGCACGCCACGCCACCTGCAGCGAGCCTTCGAGATGGCAGGCACCACTTTCACCGAATACGTACTGATGCAACGCCTCGAGCGCGCTCACGGCATGCTGGTTGATTCGCGTTTCAAGGACGAAAAGATCAGTACGATTGCCTATGACTGCGGCTTCGCGGACGTGTCCTATTTCAATCGGATGTTCCGTCGCAGCTATGGAGCTTCACCGTCCGACATCCGCGCGCAGACCAATCGCTAGACGATCATATCGACCTCGCCGTCTTTCAGACGGTAAATGCCGCCGACCACCTTCAGCTTCTTGTTCTCCACGGCGGCCGAGAGGATCGGGGTCGCGGCCTTGAGTTTGGAGACGGTGTCCAACACGTTCTGGCGGATGGCGTTGTCCAGCAGGTTGCCGCCGTGCTCCATGACTCCCTTCACGGCCGGCGTCAGCCCCGTGACCAGGGTCGGCAGATGGCCCGGCAGCGTCGTGCCGTCCTTGATCGACTTGATCGTCGCATCGATCGCGCCGCAAGCATCGTGGCCCAGCACCAGGATCAATGGGATGTTCAGCACCGCGACACCATATTCCAGGCTCGCCAACGTCTCGTCGGTGGCGAAATTGCCCGCGACGCGGCAGACGAAGAGATCGCCCCGGGCGCTGTCGAAGGCATATTCCGGCGCGATGCGGGAATCGGCGCAGCTCAGGATTGCAGCATAGGGATTCTGGCCGCCGGCGAGCGCCTCGCGCTCATGCTTGAAATCGTGCCGACGCGTTACGCCTTTGACGTAACGCTCGTTTCCGTCCTCCAACCGCTCCAGGGCAGCATCCGACGAAACAACATTTTGAGGCTTGGGTGGCGCCTTGGCTTCCTTAGCTCTTGCCGACGCTGCCCACGCCACGCTCATGACCGAAGCGCCGAGCAACAGACCGCGCCGCGTCGGCGCGAAACCATGATGCGAATTCTGCCCGCACATATTGCACATCGAAAAAGCTCCTTCCCTGCCCTGTCCGCGCCGGACCACAATCTTCAGAAACTTTTTTGACTTTTTATGACGGCTACAGCGTCTCCACCATCTCGACGCCGGCGACCGCCTTGATCGCGCCGGCGATCTGGGGCGACACCTGGAAACGGCCCTCGAGCTTGAACTCGACTTCGGTCTCCAGGTCGAGCCGCAGCACCAGCGCGATATCCCCGCTGCCGGACTGGCCGGCCGGGGGCGACAGGCGCTTGGCGATCGAATCCAGCGGCTTGGTGTCGCGCAGGAATATCCGCAAGCCCTTCTGCGTCTTCGCTGCGGCATCATCGAGCGGTTCGGCATGCAGCACGCGGGCCCGGACATCCTCGCCCTGCAACTCCGCGCCGAGCTGGAGCAGCACGGCTGCACCCGGCTCGAGCACGTCGCGATATTGCGCGAGGCCTTCCGAGAACAGCACGGCCTCGAAATGACCGGTCGGATCGGACAGGCCCATGATGCCCATCTTGTTGCCGGTCTTGGTGCGCCGCTCCATGCGCGAGACCACGGTGGCGGCGACCTTGCCGGCGGTCGCGCCTGTCTTCACCGCGCGCGAGAACTCCGCCCAGGATTGCACCCTGAGCCGCTTCAACACGGTGGCATAGTCATCGAGCGGGTGGCCCGACAGGAAGAAGCCGATCGCGTCATATTCGCGGCGCAGCCGCTCGGCCGGCAGCCACGGCTCGACATTCGGCAGCATGATGGTCGGCGCATCGGCCGCGTTGCCGAACATGTCGTTCTGGCCGATGGTCGCAGCCTCGTGGCTGCGCTGGCAGGCGGCAAGGATGGCGTCCGCGCCGGCAAAGACACGGGCGCGGTTGGGCTCGAGCGTATCGAAGGCGCCGGCGGCAGCGAGACTTTCGATGATGCGCTTGTTGATGGCCCGCGGATTGACCCGCGCCGCGAAATCGGCGAGCGAGGTGAAGAGGCCCTTCTTGCGCTCCTCGACGATCACCTCGATCGCCTGCGGGCCCACACCCTTGAGCGCCGCGAGCGCGTAATGGATCGTGTTCTCGCCGACCTCGAACGTCGCTCCCGAGCGGTTGATGTTGGGCGCCTCGACCTTGATGCCGAGCCGCTGCGCCTCGGAGCGAAACTCGCTGAGCTTGTCGGTGTTGTTGAGGTCGAGCGTCATCGAGGCCGCGATGAACTCGACGGGATAATGCGCCTTCATGTAGGCGGTGTGGTAGGAGACCAGCGCATAGGCGGCCGCGTGGCTCTTGTTGAAGCCGTAGTCGGCGAATTTCGCGAGCAGCTCGAAGATGGTCTCGGCCTGCGCCTTCGCCACGTTGTTCTTGACCGCGCCCGCGACGAACACCGCGCGCTGCTTTTCCATCTCGGCGCGGATCTTCTTGCCCATCGCGCGGCGAAGCAGGTCGGCGTCGCCCAGTGAATACCCGGCCATCACCTGCGCGATCTGCATCACCTGTTCCTGGTAGATGATGACGCCGAAGGTCTCCTTCAGGATCGGCTCCAGCATGGGATGCAGATATTCCGGCTCCTCGTCGCCATGCTTGCGCGAGCAATAGGTCGGGATGTTGGCCATCGGACCCGGCCGGTACAGCGCGACGAGGGCGATGATGTCCTCGAAGCGGTCCGGGCGCATGTCGACCAGCGCGCGCCGCATGCCCTGACTTTCCACCTGGAACACGCCGACCACATCGCCGCGGGCCAGCATCTGGTAACTTGCGGCATCGTCGATCGCCAGTGTCGCGAGGTCGACCTCGATGTTGCGCTGCCTGAGCAGCTTGCAGGCCACGTCCAGCACCGTCAGCGTCTTCAGGCCGAGGAAGTCGAACTTGACGAGGCCCGCCGGCTCGACCCACTTCATGTTGAACTGGGTGACCGGCATGTCGGACTTGGGATCGCGATAGAGCGGCACCAGTTCACTCAAGGGACGATCGCCGATCACGATGCCCGCCGCATGGGTCGAGGCGTGCCGCGTCAGGCCTTCGAGACGCTGGGCGATATCGAAGGCGCGCGCCACGACGGGATCCTCATCGCGGAAAGCCTGCAGCTTGGGCTCGCCCGCGATCGCGGCCGCGAGCGTCACGGGCGCGGCCGGATTTTGCGGCACCAGCTTGGTCAGCTTGTCGACCTGGCCGTAAGGCATCTGCAGCACGCGCCCGACGTCGCGCAGCACGCCGCGCGCCTGCAAGGTGCCGAAGGTGATGATCTGCGCGACCTGGTCGCGTCCATAGCGCTGCTGGACGTAATTGATCACCTCGCCGCGCCGGTCCTGGCAGAAGTCGATGTCGAAGTCCGGCATCGAGACGCGTTCCGGATTGAGGAAGCGCTCGAACAGCAGGCCGAATTTGATGGGATCGAGATCGGTGATGGTGAGCGACCAGGCGACCAGCGAGCCCGCGCCCGAGCCGCGGCCCGGACCGACGGGGATGTCGTGCGACTTGGCCCATTTGATGAAGTCGGACACGATCAGGAAGTAGCCCGCATAGTTCATGCGGTTGATGACATCGATCTCGAAGGCAAGCCGCTTCTGATAGTCCTCCTCGGAGGTGCCCTGCGACAGGCCGTGCACGTGAAGCCGCCGCGCCAGTCCTTCCTCGGCCTGCCGCTTCAGCTCGGCGGCTTCCTCCGCTGCGGCGTCCGACCCCGAGCCGGCGCCGACTGTGAAGCGCGGCAGGATCGGCTTGCGCGTCATCGGCCGGAATGAGCAGCGCTCGGCGATCTCGACCGTCGAGGCGAGCGCCTCCGGAATGTCGGCAAACAGCACCGCCATTTCCGCCCGCGTCTTGAAGCGATGATCGGGTGTGAGCTGATCGCGCTCGGTTTCGGCGATCAGCCGCCCTCCGGCGATGCAGAGCAGCGCGTCGTGGGCCTCGTAATCGTCATTGCCCGCGAAATACGGCTCATTGGTCGCAACCAGCGGCAGGCCCCTGGCATAGGCGAGGTCGATCAGGCCGCTTTCGATGCGGCGCTCCTTGTCGATGCCGTGCCGTTGTATTTCCACATAAAGACGATCGCCGAAGACATTTGCGAGGCGCTCGCATCGCGCCGCCGCGAGCTCGGCGTGACCAGCAGAGAACGCCAGCGCGATCGGCCCGTCAGGGCCGCCGGTCAGCGCGATCAGGTCCTCCGATTCGCCGTCGAGCCAGTCGAACTTGATGTGCGGGGTCTGATGGATCGGCGTCTCCAGAAACGCACGCGAGTTCAGCCGCATCAGGCTGCGATAGCCGCGCTCGCGGGCGGCCAGCAGCACGATGCGCGACGGCGCGGCCTGATTGCGCGCATTGGGGTCGTGGTCGCCGAAATCGACCGCGAGCTCACAGCCGACGATCGGCTGGATGCCGTAGCCCGCCATCTTGTCGGAGAACTCCAGCGCCCCGAACATGTTGTCGGTGTCGGTCAAGGCCAGCGCAGGCTGGCGGTCGGCCTTGGCGAGTTCGCCGAGCTTGGCGATCTTGATCGAGCCTTTCAGCAGCGAATAGGCCGAGTGGACGTGAAGATGAATGAATCCGGCGCTGGACATGCGTCTCGTAGCAGGGCTTGAGGAGATCGGAGCGACCTCAGGGCCGACTCACGGGTCAGGATGGTGCGGTCTTGAGCGCGCGGAGTCCACGCCGATGGCACCCATCCTCCGCGCTATCAGGCTTTTCCCCAACGCCCTTTCGAGCAGCCACCTTTTCCCCAAGCCTTCTTGGCCAGCCCGCCGAAACCTCAGAGCTGGCCGATCAGTTGCGCCCAGACTGCGATCATGCCGACGAACAGCGAGATAGACGCCAGGGCGGCCGCTTCTTCCACGAAAATCCTCAACATCACCGATCTCCCTATCCAGAACATAGAGAGAACATTGTTCCTTTTTTGTTCTATTTGCAAGGGCTCGATCGGAGGCGGATCGCAAAACGGGGCCGAAACAAACGGCTTGGTTAATCGCCACCGAAATTCGGAGGTCTCCAGGGGGACCTCACCCCTGGCGGCGGCTCAGTTTGCCGGAGACGGACGCTTCGCGTCGCCAATCACCAGCAAAATCAGGGGTGCCAGGGGACCAACAACGACGGCCACCCAAACCCATGTTTTGGGCGACCTGTTGCGCTCGCGCGCCATAGCGTCTGCGAGGGGTATCGATCCAAGCGACACTATGACGAAAAGCCACCATGCCATGGCGCCTCTCCAATGTGGCTTGCGATCATAGCACGACGGCGCTTGATGTTTCCAAGCTCCTCAAAAAGTGAGGCCGCCTCACCCGTTTCCCGCATTTCCAAATAAAAAGCCCCGGCCGAAGCCGGGGCTTTTCGATCCGCCGTAAAGCCGGTCGGAGGTCGTACGCTCAGTATCGCCCGACCACCGGGCCGCCGAACTTGTAGTTCACCCGAGCGGTGAAGAGGTCGACATCCTGACGGATGTTGTCGGAGCCGAACGCGGCGCCAGCCGGGGTCGTGAACGCGACGCTCTGCGTGCCCAGGAACATGTGGTCGTATTCGACGCCGACCGACCAGTTGGGTGCGAAGCCGTATTCGAAGCCGACGCCGACGGTGCCGCCCCAACGCGTCTGGTCGCCCGACGAAGCGAACAGAGCGCCGCTGGTGGCACCCACGATCGTGTACTTGTCGTCGACGACAGCGGCGCCGCCCTTGACGTAGACGAGCGCGTTGCTGAAGGCATAACCGACCTGGCCGGTGAACAGGCCGAAGGCGTCGATCTTGGTGTGGTTGCGATCCGCTCCCACCTGCAGGCTCACATTATCGCCGGTGAAGTCAGCCCAGTTTCCCTGCGCTTCGAGGCCGAACACGATCGGGCCGGTCTGCCAGCGATAGCCGACCTGGCCACCGAAGGTGCCGCCGGTCGCATCATGGCAGCCTTCCGCTGCGCCGTTGAGGAAATCCCAGCACTTGTGGCTGCTGCCGCCGCCACCGTTGAGACCGATGTAGAAACCGCTCCAGTCATACAGGGCCTGAACCATCGGCGGCGCCTTGGTGTAGGGCCGCGCCGCGAGGTCCGCTGCGACCGCGGGCGCGACAGCGCCGAGCGCGACGAGACTTGCAGTGGCGAGCAACAACTTCTTCATTCTGATTCCAGTCCAGTTCGTGAATGGCCCCCAGGCCAATAGCTGCCTCATAACAGCGTGAGCGCGAAATGCTGTATCGTGACCGCAACACTCGCGTCGAAAGCACCCCCGTTTAACGTAAGTTAATCTGCTGATGCTGCTGCTTTTTTGGAACTCTTGGGTTCCCTCGCAAATTTGCGGTCAAAATCGCGCAGAGCGGGCACGATTGAGTCTGAAACGTGGCGAACCGCTGCAAACAAACTCTCGAAAACGTGAAGATCGACGAATCTCCAGCAAGACTGACCGCGGCATGCGCGCGTGCGCCACGTCGCCAAATCGAGAACCCGTTTTACGTTGAAGAGCGCGTGAACGTGAGTTGACCGCGCATCGCCGGGACTGATGCTCTCGTTGCAAAGCAGCTTCCGGGGGTAGCGCCGATGAATATCCATCTTGCCGTGTTGACCATCGCGACCGCGTTCATGCTCGGCATTGCCGCAGCTTCGGCGCAGGACTATCCGTTCTGTCTCGTCAGCTGCAACAACGGCGGTTGCACCTTCTCAACCCTGCAGCAGTGCCAGGCAACCGCATCGGGTATCGAGGGGACGTGTCAAGCCAATCCCAACTATCGTCCGACAAAGGAAGCCCAGCCGTATGCCCGCGGCGCCAGAAAGAAATTCTGACGCACCAGGAGCCCGGATGGGCCCGTCCGTTTTGGGAGGAGGCCTCGATGCGGCTTCCAATTCTTGCATCGCTTTCGGCAACCATTGCAGCAGCTCCAGCTGCGGCTCAAACCTTCGATCCGAGCTATCCGGTCTGCCTGCAAGTCTATGGCAGGGTCAGCTACATTGAATGCAGGTACACGTCGCTGGCTCAGTGCAATTTTTCGGCCGCGGGCCGCGCCGCTCAGTGCATTGGCAATCCCCATTTCTCAACAGCGCGCGCTCCGCGGCGGACATTTGGCCACGACCATCACCGCCATGATGATTGAGCAGGTGCTCTCGTCACAACGCAGCCGGCTCAGTCGAGCTCAACCACCTTGCCGTTGGCAATCGACACCCGGCGATCCATGCGCCCCGCGAGTTCCATATTGTGGGTCGCAATCAGCATGGCCACGCTGGTCGCTTTCACGAGCTGCATCAGCGCCTGGAACACATGGTCGGCCGTGTTGGGATCGAGGTTGCCGGTCGGCTCGTCCGCCAGCAGCACGCGCGGCGCATTGGCGACGGCGCGCGCGATCGCGACGCGTTGCTGCTCGCCGCCGGAAAGCTCCGCCGGGCGGTGCCTGACACGATCGCTGAGCCCGAGATAAGAGAGGATTTCGGTCGAGCGCTTGATCGTCTCCGAACGTTTGAGACCGCGGATCATCTGCGGCAGCATGACATTCTCGAGCGCGGAGAATTCCGGCAGGAGCCGATGCGACTGATAGACGAAGCCGATATCGTTGCGGCGGATAAAGGTGCGCTCCATATCCGACAATTGCGAGGTCGGCGCGCCCGCGACATAGACCTCGCCGTCATCGGGACTCTCCAGCAGGCCAGCGATATGCAGCAGCGTCGACTTGCCGGAGCCTGATGGCGCCACCAGCGCCACCGACTGCCCCGGCCACAGCGCAAGCTTGGCGCCATCGAGAATGATCAGGGGCTGTTCACCCTGCATGTACTGGCGTTTTATCTCGTGGAGATAGATGACCGGTAGATCTTGCCCTTCCCCCTCCGCCATCAGGTCCTCACTCGTAGCGGAGCGCTTCGACCGGGTCGAGGCGCGCGGCGCGCCACGACGGGTAAAGCGTGGCGAGGAACGACAGCGTCAGCGCCATGATCACGACCGCGGTGGTCTCACCGAAATCGACTTCGGCGGGGAGCTTGGAGAGGAAGTAGAGTGTCGGATCGAACAGCTCGGTGTTGGTGACCCAGGACAGGAACTGCCGGATCAACTCGATGTTCATGCAGATGAGCAGGCCGACGAAGAAGCCGGTCAATGTGCCCACCACGCCGATCGAGGCGCCGGTGATCAGGAACACCCGCATGATGGAGCCCTGCGAGGCGCCCATGGTGCGCAGGATCGCGATATCGCTGCCCTTGTCTTTGACCAGCATGATCAGACCGGAGATGATGTTGAGCGCCGCCACCAGCACGATCATGGTGAGGATCAGGAACATCACATTGCGTTCGACCTGAAGCGCATTGAAGAAGGTCGAGTTGCGCTGCCGCCAGTCGACCAGGAAGACGGGGCGGCCGGCCGCTTCCGTCACGCTCTTCCGGAAGGCCTCGATGCGGTCAGGGTTGGTGGTGAACACCTCGATGGAGGAGACGTCATTGACGCGGTTGAAATAGGCCTGCGCCTCCGGCAGCGGCATGAATACGAAAGTTCCGTCGTATTCGGACATGCCGATCTCGAACACTGCGGCGATCTTGTACGGCTTGATCCGCGGCGTGGTGCCCATCGGCGTCACCGCGCCCTTCGGTGAGACCAGCGTGATGCTGTCGCCCGCATGCAACGACAATTGATCGGCGAGCCGGCGGCCGATTGCGACCGCCTGCCCTTCGTCAAAGCCTTCGAGCGTGCCCTGCCTGATGTTCTTCGCGATCGAAGTGAGATTGTTCAGATCCTCAGAACGGATGCCGCGCACGAACACGCCGGACGCGTTGAACGGTGAGGACGCCAGCGCCTGGCCATCGACGACGGGCGCGGCGAGCCTGATGCCTTGCACCTGGCTGATGCGATCGGCGACATCCTTCCAATCGGTCAGCGGCGATTCCAGCGGCTGCACGAGGATGTGGCCGTTGAGGCCGAGGATCTTGTCGAGCAGTTCCTTGCGAAAGCCGTTCATTACGGCCATGACGATGATCAGCGTGGCGACACCGAGCATGATGCCGAGGAACGAGAATCCAGCGATGACGGAAATGAATCCTTCCTTGCGGCGCGCGCGCAAATAGCGGGCCGACAGCATCCACTCGAACGGTGCGAAAGGCGCGGTCTGATGCGGCTCGTTCATGGTCTCATCCATTGCCCGATAACCCCATGATTATGGTTTTTTCTTTGGCTTCAATGGCTTCCCACGAACTATTTGACCGGTTTCGAGGTTTGGCGCGAATCCCCGGAGGGTTCGGCCGATCATAGTGTGGCCGACAAGCCGCGGCCAATTAATCAAATTAGTTTTCCTCACGCTTGAAGGCGCGAATCAACGCGGCCCCCAGCCAGGACATCTTCATGTTTCCCTGAACGGAACCCAAGCTCTCGACTATAACCGTCACATGCCTAGAAGCGTGCAAGCACGTCCGCGGATGTCAGATTCTCGCGAGAACCATCCGCGCGCTTCTTGAGCTCGATCTTGCCTTCCGCGAGACCCTTTGGCCCGATCATGATCTGCCAGGGGATTCCGATCAGATCAGCGGTCGCGAATTTCGCGCCCGCACGCTGGTCGGTGTCATCGTAGAGAACGTCGACGCCCTTGGCCGAAAGCTCATGATAGAGCTTCTCGCAAGCGGCATCCGTGTCGGAGGCGCCCTGCTTGAGATTGAGGATGACTGCCTTGAACGGCGCGACCGCCTCGGGCCACTTGATCCCGGCATCGTCATGGCAGGCCTCGATGATGGCGCCGACCAGACGCGAGACACCGACACCGTAGGAACCGCCATGGACCGCTACCTCGGCGCCGTCGGGGCCGGCCACCATTGCCTTCATCGGTTCGGAATATTTGGTGCCGAAATAGAAGATCTGGCCGACCTCGATGCCGCGCGTGTTCACGCGCTTGTCGGCAGGGACTTCCTTCTCGAAGCGCGCGGCGTCATGCACGTCCTCGGTGGCGGCATAGACCGATGTCCATTCCTTGATGATGGGCGTGAGATCGCCGTCGTAATCCACATCCGCACCGGGAATGGGAAGGTTCAGCACATCGCTGTTGCAGTAGACGCCGGACTCGCCCGTCTCGGCCAGCACGATGAACTCGTGGCTGAGATCGCCGCCGATCGGTCCCGTCTCGGCCCGCATCGGGATTCCCTTCAGGCCCATGCGCGCGAAGGTGCGCAGATAGGCGACGAACATCTTGTTGTAGGCGCGCCGCGCGCCGGCTTCATCGACATCGAACGAATAGGCGTCCTTCATCAGGAATTCGCGGCCGCGCATCACGCCGAAGCGCGGACGCTGTTCATCGCGAAACTTCCACTGGATGTGATAGAGGTTGAGCGGCAGGCTGCGATAGGATTTCACATAGGCGCGGAAGATCTCGGTGATCATCTCCTCGTTGGTCGGCCCGTAGAGCAGCTCGCGCTTGTGGCGATCGGCGATGCGCAGCATCTCCGGACCGTAGGCGTCGTAGCGCCCGCTCTCGCGCCAGAGATCGGCAAGCTGCAGGGTCGGCATCAGCAATTCCAGCGCGCCCGCGCGGTCTTGCTCCTCCCGCACGATCTGCTCGATCTTCTTCAGGACACGAAAGCCGAGCGGCAGCCAGGCATAGATGCCGGCTGCCTCCTGCCGCATCATGCCGGCGCGCAGCATCAGCCGGTGCGAAACGATTTCTGCCTCCTTGGGATTTTCCTTCAGGATCGGCAGAAAAAACCGGGATAGGCGCATGGGCAAAGCTCGGAGGATTCGACTAAGGAGACGCAGTGAAAGCGGATTGACGCCGAAAATACAAGACCGGGACCGAGGAAAAGCCGCTAAGTGACGGATTTTCTGATGTTTTGCCGAGATGAACCCTCACCGCGTCGCGATGTCGAGGTCGTCTTCGAGCGTCATTTTCTCGAAATCGGTCACCAGCGTATCGATCCGTAGATGCCAGCGGATCGTCTTCACCAGCTCACATTTTCATGCCCTTGTGATCACCCATCTTGTTCATGTCCGTTCCGCCCGCTCCCGCCGGCCCCTTTGCACCGACCCCTTCGACATCAAGCGTAACCGTCACCTTACCTGCTTTCTCGAACTGCAGGGTGACCGGCAGTTTTTCGCCCTGCTTCAGCGGGTTCTTCAATTCCATCATCATGAGATGATAACCGCCTGGTGCGAGCTTGACGGTCTTGCCCGGCTCGATGGCGAGGCCGCCCTCGAGCGGTCGCATCTTCATGACCCCGTTGTCCATCGTCATTTCGTGCACCTCGACCTTGCCGGCGACGTCGGCGCTGGCGCCGATCAATTTGTCGGGCGCGCTTCCCTTGTTCTCGATGGTCAGAAAGCCGCCGCCGGTCTTCGCGCCTCCCGGTGTGGCGCGGCTCCAGCCTTGGGTAATCACGAGGCCGCCGGCCGTTACGTCTTCGGCAACCGCAGGAATTGACGCAGCAAGGAAGCAGACCAAAGCGGCAGCGACAACTGCGGTCGAAATCGAATTGAGCGTCAGCATTCTCATTTTCTCGTTTCCTTTCTTGTCATCTCAATGCACGAGATGGGCGGCTGGATGTAGCGTGCCAAGCAGGCCGACGATCGCAAAGACCAGAAGTCCGAGGGCGATCTCGATAATCGTGTTACGCGTCAGCCGGCGCAGCGCCTCCTGCTGCACTCCACCGCCGGGCGCCGAGGCCAGTTCGGGCGTCAGACAAAGGCGGTTCACGGCGGCAACCGCCAGCATTATCGCGAAGACAGCAATCTTGAGCATCAATATCCGACCATAGACTGTGAGTATCAGCCCGCGGAACGACCCCACCAGAATCCAGCTGTTGATGGCCCCGGATATCATCAGCGCTGCGACACTGGCGACACCCAGAGCTGAAAATCGCCTGACGGCTACCAATTCCGGCGGAGGCCAAGCGAGAGGACGATCTTGTCTGATGGCATGCAACACCAGCACGAGCGGCAGCAGACCACCGATCCAGGCCGACGCGGCGGAAAGATGCAGGGCATCGGAAACGAGATGTGCGTAACCCAGTCCGTGGGGCGTTGATGCCGCGTGACCGGTCCAGGCAGCGGATACCGTGAGCGCCGGTGCCGCCACAAGCGCGAACCAGCGGCCCCAGCGGGAACCGTCAAACGCCAAACTGATCGCGAGCAAGATCGCCAGCGCTAAACGGATTTGCGCCATTGCTCCAAACTGCGTCAGGGCGAGAACGTCGCGGAGCGCTCCCGACACTAACATCTCGCGAAAGCTCTCATTGCTCAATGATGCCGTGAGCAACACCAGCCAGATCGCACCGGAGATCACTCCTATGGCAAGACCGATCCACGCCAGCCTTCGGATTTGCGAGTTTATGACCGCCCTCGCCTTGGGTATCGAACGCAGGGCAGGCTCGGCTACGGCTGCGCGGAACACGACGGCGCCAGTCATCATCGCCATGGCTGCGAAGTGAATCGCACGGACGACGATAACTGGGCCATCGATGTCCGTGTCGATCCAGGTCATCGATCTGCGCAGCCGGTCTATTGGCCTACCCGAAAGGTGAAGTTGCCGTCCGTCTTGTGCGCGTCGACCGAGAGTACATGCCAGTTCACATGGTAGGTTCCGCTCCCACCTGGACGCAGCGAGATCGACATCTGATTGCCGTTGACGCGGGCTTTCCCGGAGTTGACCCGCTGGCCGTCCGCATTCGTGACGGTGACGCCGCTAAAGGCTGGCTCCAGTTTCTGCGTGAACCACAAGGTCACTTCGCCCGGCGGACTTGCAACCGTGTTGCCGACGCGGGGTTCGGCACGATCCAGCAGCGCGTGCGCGCCCGCCACTCCCGGCACAAATAAAAGGGGCAGCGAGATGATTCCGATTAAAGCTGAACGTCTCATGGTCAATTCCTGGATCAGCGCGCAAAGGGGCGCGCGGGTTCGACGGCACTACCGAAGATCGGCTTGCCGATACCCTTGGGATCGATATCGTCGAGGTACAAATGAAGCTGCGCAATCACACCGACATTGCTACCGCTCTGCCGGTTGACCGGAATCAATGCCTCCACAGCCACCTGGAATTTGTTACCAACCCAGATGACGCCGGGATTGATCGTGCCGGTCGTGGTAGTGCCCGACGTCAACGTATTCGTTATCGGCGTCTGGAAGCTGGCTTCGACCAGCGGTATCAGATGATTGATGAAGTCGGGTAGCCCAAGGTCCAACACGGCCGACTTCAGATAGGGCATGCTGTACTGAATCGTTGCGCCCCAATTCAGCACGCGCGGATTAAACTCCGTGTCGATGGTTTGCAGGCCGGTGTCAGGATCGATGCCGAAGGTCGACGTCGAGTTTCGTCCAGGAATGGCATAGCCCACCTGGCCGGTGACTGCGATTGGCCTGGCCCAGGACAGCGTGTCGGGAAGGTCGCCGAAACCTTTGCCAAAATAGACGGTCGGCACATAGGTATTGAAAGATTTGGCGCCAACCTTCGCCGATCCCGTGCCGCCCCACTCGATGCTGAGGCCAACCGACATGACGAACTCGTGTTCCGGGTTTTTGAATACCCGGTACTTGAACGTCGTCTCCAGGTTCTGGAATCCGTTGGCGCCCGGCACTGTTGGATCGATCGGACCGAGAAAGGTGTAGGTGGACCCGAACGACACCGCAAAGGCGTCGGTGATACGTTTTGAGAACTCGCCGGAGATATCGCGCTGACGGACCGGTGGCGTGTCACCGGTTTTGAAGCTGTCGACGGTCGGGAGGGAGAGTTCGTCGTTCACGCCGGGATCGTCGATGGCGAGGGTTGCCGGAAAAAAGCGGTTGCCGACGATTTCGTGGGCTACGCTTTTATTGAGTGGGATGAATGGGATGAGCGCGATGACGAGCCCCGGCAGGCCCGCGCGCCATGATCGGACAGACATTGAAAATCACCGAAATGGGGAAGCATGGATGTGAATGCGGCCGAGGCCGCGGATTTCACATCGCCAACGGCGGGCCACGCGCCTGCGCATTGGAGCCGACGCGGAACGCCGACAAATCCGCCGACTGCTCGTGCCAGACCACACCGGCAGTTGCGCGATAGGGCACGCCGAACGCCACCGGCGTCGGCGTATCAAGGGAGGCGTTCGCGCTGGCAAGGCAGCATACGGCGCAACTGCCGCCGTGCTCATTGCTCTGATCAGCCGGCTGGCCCGGTACCGCAGAACCGCTGTCATGGCAGATCCCGGTCCCGCGCAGCGGATCGGACGCGACGATCGCGGCCGCCCAGCATGCGGCGACCGGCGCAAGGATCTGCACCATCAGCGCGATCAGAACGATCGGGAGATATTTTTGTAAGCGTCGATGCATCCGTAAGGCACATCCTACCGGTGGACGCAGATTAATCACCGCCACGGAGACAAGTCGAGATCGAGCCGGCCACATACTGCGGCTAAATCGCTGCAAGCTCAGATATCTTTTTGAGGCGTGCCGGAAATATCCATTCCCACGAGGGGCCAAGTCGTTACCATAATACCTTATGCGGAATAAGGTCCTATCACACCAGTTCCTCGTGAGCAATTTCCAATCATTTCGCAATCTGCACGTAGTTTGAACAATCGTTGCCGAAAATGGTGACAAGGCGCGGAAGTTAGTCTACGACTACATGCGCTCAGACTGGCTGGAAGGCCAAGGTCTGGTGGTCCAAGTCTCGGGAGGAACCCTGACGCGCGATAAAGCAGCGTCAACCCGCCAATCAACACCAAACCTGAACCAGCGGGATAACAGGGTCGACACAATTTCTAGAGCAGGGCTCGACGCCCTGCTCTTTTTTTCGCAAATCGCCATTGCGATCAGAGATCATGTCATCGGCAAATCCGATCGAACGCAGCCTTGAACTCGCTGCTATCAGCTGTGAAGACCTCACGCCGCTGGTCTATGCGCGGCTGCACCGGGATTATCCGGAAACGCGGACGATGTTTCGCACCGAAGGCAGCGAGCCCGTCAAGGGCTCGATGCTCAAGCTCACCCTCGAGGCCATCCTGGACCTTGCCGGCGAGCGCAGCGGCAAATTCCGCATGATCGAATGCGAGATCTCTTCGCACGACGCCTACGGCACATCGCGCGAATTGTTCATTGCGTTTTTCGGCGTGATCGCCGCCACGCTGCGCGAACTGCTCGGCGCGGAATGGTCCGAGGAGATCGAGGTGGCCTGGCGAAACCTGCAGGCCGAGATCGAGATCTTGGTGGCCGAGAGCTAGACCAAATTGCCACTGCTACATCAGTAGCGCGAACATCGCTGATGTGAGAGACTTCCCATTCCGCGGCGCGAGCAATGACGCCGTCGGTGACAACGATGGCAACAATGGGAGTGAGCGATGTCCGGGAATGACAAACCCTCGACCACAAGGCGCGACCTTCTTCAGGCAGCGGCGACCGCCGGCGCGGCGACGGCCCTGCTCAGCGGGTTGGGCCTGAGCCCCGCGGCTCTGGCAGCGGAAACAGGACGTTCCGAAAAGCCGCTGAAGGCCGCCTTCTCCAACGCCGGCCTGCAGGCCACCTGGTGTGCGCAGGGCAAGCAGGCCGCCGAATGGTGGGGCAAGCTCTTCAACGTCGAAGTGACCTGGTTCGACGGCCAGCTCGATGCGGTCAAGCAGCGCGCCGCCATCGACAACATGGCCTCGCAGAAATGGGATTTCGTGGCGATCCAGGCCTTCGGCATCGGCACGCTGACCCAGCCCGTGCAGAAGATGATCGACGCCGGGACTCCCGTGATCGACATGGACACGCTGATTGCGCCGCTCGATCAGATCAACGTCCACTCCTTCCTTGCGCCCGACAACGAGTTCATGGGCGCGTCGGTGACCCAGGCGCTGGTCAATGCGCTCAACGGCAAGGGCAAGGTGATCATGACGCAGGGCGCGCTCGGCCATACCGGCGCCCAGGGCCGCGCCAAGGGCTTCGAGGCGGTCGTCAAGCAATATCCGGGAATCGAGGTGCTCGATACTCAACCTGCCGATTGGGACGTCTCGAAGACCGCGCGGCTATGGGAGACCTATCTCACCAAATATCCACAGATCGACGCCGCGTTCTTTCATAATGACGACATGGCGCTTGCGGCCTCCAACATCATGAAGGCGCACAACCGCACCAACATCCTGATCGGCGGGGTCGATGCCATGCCGCCGGCGATCCAGGCCGTGAGCGAAGGGCGGATGTTCGCCACCGTCCGCAACCCGTCCTGCCGTATCCATGGCGGCGCGATCGTCGCGGGCGTTGCCGCGGTCGTCGGCGGCGAGAAGAGCGGCCAGGGCATTCCAAAGAGCGTGGTGACGGACGGTCCGGTCGTGACCAAGGCCAATGCGGCCGGCATGCAGTGGATGGAGAACCACTTCCTGATCTGAGCGTCATGCCGGAAGGCTCGTCCCCCATCCTCGAACTCAAGGGGATCAGCAAGACCTTCGGCGGCGTCGAGGCGCTGCGTGGGGTCGACTTCGCGCTTCTCCCCGGCGAGATCCATGGTCTCGTCGGCGAGAACGGCGCGGGCAAAAGCACGCTGATGAAGATCATCGCAGGCGTGCATCCGGAATTCTCCGGCCGCTTGCTGCTGGACGGACAGGAAAAGCGATTCCGCTCCGCACGCGACGCGCATGCCGCCGGCATCGCCATGGTGCATCAGGAGCTCAGCGTCGCGCCCGACCTGACGGTCGCCGAGAACGTCTTTCTCGGCAACCAGCCGACCAACGCCCTTGGCCTCGTGCAATGGCGGCGGATGGCGCGCGAGGCCGGCGAGCAGCTTGCGCGCTTCGGGATCGATGTCGATCCCCTCACCCGGCTCGGCGACCTGCCGATCGGACTGCAGCAGCTGATCGAGATCGCGCGCGTGCTGTTCTCGGGCGCCCGCATCGTCATTCTGGACGAGCCGACCTCGGCGCTGTCGCCGCCGGAAGTGGAGCGGCTGTTCGCGACCTTGCGGCGGCTGCGCGAGCAAGGCACGGCAATCGTCTTCATCTCTCACTTCATCGAGGACATTCTGCGCGTGTCCGACACCGTCACAGTGTTTCGCAACGGCCGGAAAGTCACAGACACCCCGGCCGCGTCAACCAGCAAGGGCGCGCTGATCGAAGCGATGATCGGCAAGGGCCGCGAAGCGCTGGAGCACAGCTATACCGACGACCTCATGCTTCCGCACGCGAGCGACGGCGCCGTCGTGCTGAAGGTCGATCAGCTCTCGCTTGGCCGCAGCCTGCGGCATATCTCCTTCGAGGCGCGTGCCGGCGAAGTTCTGGGCGTGTATGGATTCATGGGCTGCGGCCAGCTGGAGTTGTCGCGCATCCTGTTCGGCAAGATGAAGCCCGATGCCGGAACCCTCACCGTGGACGGACGTAACAGAAAATTCGGCAGCACCGCCGATGCCAGGCGAGCCGGCGTGGCGCTGGTGCCCGAGAGCCGGCGCGCGATGCTGTTCCATCAGGAGCCCGTCTACAAGAACGTCTCCATCAGCATTCTCGAACGTATCTCAGCACTCCTGCTCAAGCCCGCGCGCGAACGGGAAATCGCCAGGCGGCAGGTCGATCAATTGCAGATCAGGCCGCCGGTGGTCGGCCTCGACCTCGGCATGCTGTCCGGCGGCAACCAGCAGAAGGTGGCGCTGGCGAAATGGCTGACCTATCCGCCGCGGCTTCTGGTGCTGTGCGAGCCGACGCGCGGCATGGACGTCGGCGCCAAGAACGACGTGATCAACATCGTTCGCGACCTGCGCGCCAGGGGACTGGCGATCATCGTGCTGTCGACCGAGCCGGAGACGGTGCTGTCGCTGGCCGACCGGATCGTGGTGATGAAGCGCGGCGCGGTGGTACGTGAATTCGCGGGCGAGGCGGTCAGCAAGGACCGCCTGCTCGAAGCGGCCTGATGGAGCGGGATGATGGCAAGTAGTGAGAGCGCGACAGCCCGGAGCGACCACAAGCCGCGCGGGCTTGCCTCCTTCCTGCGCTCCCAGATGCGCAACATCGCGCCGTTCCTGACGCTGATTTTCCTGTCCCTGTTCTTCGCGGTTGCAAGTCCTTCCTTTGCCACGCTCGACAATGTCGGCAACATCCTGACCCAGGTCTCCGTTACCGGGATCATCGCCGTCGGGCTGACCTTCGTCATCCTCTGCGCCGAGATCGATCTGTCGATCGCCAGCATCGCCAATGTCACAGGGATTGCGGTTGCCTATTTCACCTTGCAGGAATCCTATGTGAACATTGCCAATGTGCCGCTGCCTGGCGCGGTCGCCATCCTGCTTTCCCTGCTGCTTTGCGCCCTGCTCGGCGTCGTCAATGCCATGGGGCTGACGCTGATCGGCATCCCCTCCTTCATCATGACGCTCGCCATGATGCAGATCGCGGCGGGGATCTCGGCGCTACTCGTGCGCGGGCAGATCGCCTACAAGGTGCCGCCGCTGATCGCAACGCTCGGTTCGGGATCGATCGGCGGCATCCCCTGGATCGTCATCGTCGCGGCGGTGATGCTGCTCGCCGGCCACCTGGTGCTCACCTATACGCGGTTTGGCCGCTACGTTTACATGGTCGGCGGCAACCGGGAGGCTGCCGAATATTCCGGCCTCAACGTGAATCTGATCCTCGGCAGCGTTATGGTGATCGCGGCCGTGTGCGCCGGGATCGGCGGCATGCTCGGCGTTGCCCATTTCGGCAGCGCGCAGCAGAACGAGTTCGACACCTATCTGCTCGACTCCATCGCGGCGGTCGTGGTCGGCGGCACCAGCCTGTTCGGCGGCCGTGGCGGCATCGGCAACACCATCGTCGGCCTGTTCGTCCTCGGCGTGCTCAATAACGGCCTCGACCACGTCAATATCGACAGTTTTCTGAAGATCCTGATCCGTGGCCTGATCCTGCTTGCGGCTTTGGTGATCAACGTCTATGCGCAGCGGCTGCGCGCCAAAGCGGCCGACTAGATTCAGCCGGCGAAGTCCGGCTGCCAGTCGCGTATTTTTCGCGCGGCGTCGGTGACGTCTGCGATGTCAGCAAAAGATGACCTGTTCACCAGCATCTCGCGCGCGAGCCGCAGACTGCGGGCCTCGCACACCGCCCGCAGCTTCTCGTCGGCGATCAGCTCGAAATCGATATTGTGCGCGAGCCCGAGAATGCGGCGGATGGTCTTTGCCGCCGCGAAACCGACGGTATCTTCGAACAGCCGCCCCATATAGGCCTGCCGCTCGTCTTCGATGCGTTGCGCGCCCGCGCTTCCCTCGAACAAGGCGACCGGATAGGCGTCGCCCTTGGCTTCGCTTCGCCAGAGATCGAGGAATTTGCGGGCAAACTCCCGCCAAGTCGCTTCGATGGTCTGCAGCATCCAGCCTTCAAAATCAGCCCGCTCGCCCACGGAACGTTCGTGGCCGACCGACGCCAGATAGGCCATCAAGAGATTGCCGATCACGGCGCCGAGATCGAAGCCCATAGGACCATAGAACGCGAATTCCGGATCGATCACCCGCGTTTCGCGCTCGGTCACCATGATCGAGCCGGTGTGCAGGTCGCCATGGATCAGCGCCTCCGGCGCGCTCATGAACTTCAGCTTGAGGCGGGAGATCCCGACATGCGCATCGAGATCGTCGCGGAAACGCGCGGCGGTGGCGTCCAGCCAGGGCGACGTCCACCGGTTCTGCTCGGCGACGCGGTAGGGATCGGTGAAGATCAGGTCTTCGGTGATCTTGCAGAGCGCGTGGTTGCCGGCGAACGCTGCAATGCCCTCCTTCTTCTCCGCGGCAGGGATGGCGAGATCGGAACTGAAGAACAGCGTCCGCGCCAGGAATGTCGTGATGTCTTCGACAAAATGCGGATAGGTCGTCCCGGCGACCAATCCCCTGCGCATGATGATGTGCGGCTCGAGCAGCTCCATCGCGACCAGTGCCAACGCTTCGTTGTGATGCAACACGTCAGGCACGAGGCCGGGCGCGAGCCGCGCCTGATGTGTCAGCGCCAGATACTCATAGTGCGAGCGCGACAGCGGCAGCGGCCAGCTCTCGCCGACCAGCCGAACGTATGGTAACGCCTGCTTGACGGCGATCCCGCCGCTCGTGCCCTTGATGATGAAGACGAGGTTGAGGTTGCCGTCACCGACCTCGCTGATGGTCCAGCCCGCGGGCGGGCCGCCCAACCTCCCCGCAATGTCGGGAAGCCCCGACAGATAATCGCGGAGATCAGGCTCTTTCAGGATTCGATATTGATCAGTCCGAGAGGCGTCGGCGGGTCGATGCTGTGACGTCATGGGCCCCCGCTCTGATCGATGACTAGAATTCTTCCCGTTCGAGGAAGTTGTTGCCGATGCTGGCCTTGTGCTTGATCGGATCGTAATCGCAATACACGCCATCGGCGAGGAGCGTGAAGCTCGCGACGACGGTATATTTGTCCGGCTTGACCGAATTGAGCCCGACGATGGAGGTGTTGGTGCCGCCGTTCCACTTGAACGGTGTCGAGCTCGGCGCCTTTTCGCAGGCGGCGACGGCTTCGGCAAACACATAGCCTTCGGTGAAGGCCTTCAGGCTGCGGACCTGAACGGCGAGCTTCCAGTCGGTGTAGAAAGCCGCGCCAAGACCGGCAACGATCAGGACCAGAAAACCGATTACGATGCGCTCAAACGTCATTTCTTTCCCCCCGGGGATAATTCCTGGGCATGATCCGGAAAAGTGCATAGCGGTTTTCCGACAAAGATCATGCCCAAACAAGAACCTAAGCGCGATGTCGAGCCAACCTGAACTCATCGCGCTTTAGACCGGCGACCCCATCAATCTCGCAAGCCTGTCGATGGAGAGATAGCCGGCATCGTAGGCGAGCATAGCGATGGCAAAAATCACGGCGGAAATGATGGTGGTCCAGATCAACTTTCGGCCCATCCGGGTCGCGATCGGCGCGCCGGGATCGGTGCCAGGCGCGCCGCTGCCGTCCTCGTGCTGGCTCCTCACGCCGAACGGCAGCGTCACGAACAGCACGATCCACCACAGCACGAAGTAGATCGCAAACCCGGTTGAGATGCTGTAGGCCATCTGTCAGCTTTGCTCGATCTCGACCAGTGCCCCGGAGAAATCCTTCGGATGCAGGAACAGCACCGGCTTGCCGTGGGCGCCGATCTTGGGCACGCCGTCGCCCAGCACCCGCGCGCCTTCCCTGATCAGCGTATCGCGCGAGGCGATGATGTCGGCAACCTCATAGCACACGTGATGAATGCCGCCATCGGCATTGCGCTCCAGGAATTTCGCGATCGGCGAAGCCTCGCCCAGCGGCTGGATGAACTCGATCTTGGTGTTCGGCAGCGTCACGAACACGGTAATGACGCCATGCTCCGGCAGCGGCACGGCGTCCGAGATCTGCGCGCCGAAGGCCGCGCCATAGATTTTGGCGGCCTTCTCGGCGTCCTTGACGGCGATCGCGACATGATTGAGCCGGCCGAGCATGACGTCCTCCCTTTATCGTTTGCGCGCACCCCGATCGCAAATAGCGACGCGCTAGAGCATGATCCGGAAAAGTGTGAAGCGGTTTTCCGAAAAGATCATGCTCAAACAATGAACTAAAGCGCGATGACGATTCATCCTGATCTCGTCGCGCTTTAGACTTCGAGCACATGAACGAGACACAGCGGCTTCTTGCCCCATTGTTCGTTCAGTGACGACCGCACGGCCCGCCGCACCGATTCCGCCAGCGCATCCGGATCACGTCGCCGCGCCCGCGGCAGGCCTTCCACGGTCGAGACGACGACGTCGAACACGATGTCGTCGAGTGCCTCGCCGGCCCTATTCTTCTCGGGGACTCCGACAAGATCAACCTCGGGATCGTCGACCAATTCGCCCTTTTCAGTCATGGCGATGGCCACGAAGACGCAGCCGGCAAAGCCCATCCGCCGCCGCTCGACCACGGCACGCGACTTGGCGTCTTCCAGAATATTGCCGTCCTTGTAGAGCCGCCCCGAGGGCAGCTCATCGATGATACCGGGATCGCCGGGTCCGAGATGGACGAGATCGCCATTGCGGATGGTGAGCACCCTGGGCACGCCGGCCGCGCGCGCCAGCCGCGCGTGTTCGGACAGATGCAACGCCTCGCCATGAACGGGGATCAAGAGTTGCGGCCGCGTCCAGGCGATGATGTCGCGGAGTTCATCGCACCGGGGATGGCCGGACACATGAACCAGATGCGTGCGATCGGTCACGACCTCGACGCCCTGCGCCACCAATCCATTGATGATCGATCCGACCGCCTTCTCGTTGCCGGGAATGGTGCGCGAGGAGAAGATCACCCGATCGCCCTTGTTCAGCGTCACTTGCGGATGGTCGTTGCTGGCGATGCGCGCCAGCGCCGCACGCGGCTCGCCCTGGCTGCCGGTGCATAGCGCCAGCACCTTGTCCGCGGGGAAATGGCCGTACATCTCCATGCTGCGGAAATTCTGTACGCCGTCGAGATAGCCGGTCTCGCGCGCGACCTGCACCACCCGCTCCATGGCGCGGCCGACGACCACGACTTCGCGATCCGCCACCCTCGCCGCGTCCGCCACCGCCTTGAGGCGCGCGACATTGGAGGCAAAGGTCGTCACCGCCACGCGGCCCCTGGCTGACTTCACCAGCTCCACGATCGTTTTCGCGACTTCGGCTTCCGAGGGCGAGCGCCCCTCGCGCACGGCATTGGTGGAATCTCCTACCAGCGCCAGCACGCCGGCGTCTCCCAGTTCGCGCAGCCGCCGCTCGTCCGTGGGCTGGCCGATGATCGGGGTCGGATCGATCTTCCAGTCGCCGGTGTGCAGCACGGTCCCGACCTCGGTGTGGATCGCGAGCGCATGGGATTCCGGTATCGAATGCGCGACCGGAATGAATTCGACGCTGAAGGGGCCGATATCAACGCGGCCCCCTGACGGCACCACGGTGACCGGGATTTTCGGCGGGTCGCGCTCGGACTCGCACTTGGCCTCGAACAGGGCGGCGCTGAATTTCGTCGCATAGATCGGGCATCTGAGCTTCGGCCAAAGATCGATGATCGCGCCGAAATGGTCCTCGTGAGCATGCGTCAGCACGAGGCCGACCAGATTCCTCCGCTCTTTCTCGAGGAAGCTGATATCAGGCATGATGAGGTCGATGCCGGGCAGATGCTCTTCGTCGCCGAAGGAGACGCCGAGATCGATCGCGAGCCAGGCGCGCTGGCGGTCCTTGCCGAGACCATAGATCGACAGGTTCATGCCGATCTCGCCAACGCCGCCGAGCGGCGCAAAGGTCAGTTCGTCCGGCCGCGCCATCAACTCGCTCCCGCAGAGGCCGCCTGGCCGAAATAGACATCGCCCGCGCTGATCGGAGAGCGTCTGCCGTCTGCCGTACTCACGATCAGGCAGCCGGTCTCGTCGATCGTCTCGAAGCAGCCTTCGATGATCCTCCCGCCATTCTGGATCGCGACCTTCCCGCCCAGTCCCGCAGCACGATCGAGCCAGAGCCGGCGTATCTCGGCAAAACCGCGGCCATTGTCCCAGATGCCGCTGAATTCGACCCAACTATCCGACAGCGTTCTGAACAGCTCCTCGGCGCTGATCTGAACGCCGAGCGCGGCAAGCGACGTCGCCGGTGTCGGCGTTCCCTCCGGCGCGCCCACGACATTGGTGCCAATCCCGACGACGATGGCCAGGCGACCTCCCACAGCTTCGGCGTCCAGCGAAATCCCGACCAGCTTTTTGCCTCCAGCAAGGACGTCATTGGGCCATTTGAGGTCGTATTTGAGGGGCTCCGGACCGGCGCGCAAGGAAGCCTCAAGGCTGACCTTCCGCAAGGCCGCTTCCGTCGCCAGCCCTGCGGCGAAGCCGAGCGTGGCGGCGGTCGCCGGCGCAATGTCCAGAACTTCGAGCACGCTCGAGGCGAGGTTGCCACGCGGCGCGATCCAGGTCCGCTGACGCCGCCCCCGCCCTGCGGTCTGCTCCGACGTCACGAACCAGATCGAACCGCGATCCCCCTCGCGCCCGCGCCCAATCGCTTCCGCATTGGTCGAGCCGATCTGGTCAAAGGCAGCGAGCCGGTAACCGGCGGAGGTGGCGCGCGGACCGAGCGTAAAGGTCATTGGCGAGAGTTACGCATGATCGTCTCCGAAGATCGGGCCCACCTTTCGCCCATCATGCGCCTAGAACAGGGACTTTGCCGCGGCGGTGGCGAGACTGACCACCGATCCAGCAAAGAGCGCGAAGAGGATGTTGAACAAGCCCGTCACCGCGAGCACGGTGCGCAGTTCGATCCGGATCGGATCGAGCCTGGCGAGAGGTTCGTCGAAATACATCACCTTCACGATCGAGAGATAGTAGAAGGCGCCAACGACGCTGGTCAGGACGCCGATGACGGCGAGTGTGAACAAATTGGCCCTGATGGCGGCGGTGAAGACATAGAACTTCGCAAAGAAGCCGGCGAGCGGCGGAATGCCCGCCAGCGAGAACAGGAACATCGCGAACAGGAATGCAAGCATCGGGTTGGTGCGCGAGAGCCCTGCGAAATCGCTGATCTGCTCGACGGCCTGGCCGTTCCGCTTCATCGCGAGGATGACGGAAAAAGACCCGAGCGTCATGGCGATATAGATGGCCATGTAGACCAGCACGCCTTGCGCGCCCTCGGCGGTGCCGGCCGCGAGGCCCACCAGCGCAAATCCCATGTGACCGATCGAGGAATAGGCCATCAGCCGCTTGATGTTCTTCTGCCCGATCGCTGCGAACGAGCCGAGCGCCATCGAGGCGATCGAGACGAAGACGATGATCTGCTGCCACTCCGTGGTGATGCCGGGGAAGGCCGTCATCGCGGCGCGAACGAACACCGCCATCGCGGCCACTTTCGGCGCCGATGCGAAGAACGCCGTCACCGGAGTCGGCGCGCCCTCATAGACGTCGGGCGTCCACATGTGGAACGGCACGGCGGACACCTTGAAGCAGAGGCCCACCAGCAGGAACACCAGGCCGAAGATGAGGCCGATATTGCCGGTCTTGGCGA
Organism: uncultured Alphaproteobacteria bacterium; assembly: GCA_963696255.1. Classification (GTDB taxonomy): domain Bacteria; phylum Pseudomonadota; class Alphaproteobacteria; order Rhizobiales; family Xanthobacteraceae; genus Bradyrhizobium. The sequence goes on along the minus strand of CAVOJN010000006.1, from coordinate 534,924 downwards.
CGGCCGCCACGCCCGCGAAGTTGATCGTGCCCGTGAAACCGTAGATCAGCGAAGCGCCGTACAGCAGCATCCCTGATGAGAGCGCGCCGAGCACGAAATATTTCAGGCCGGCCTCGGTCGATTTGGCGTTGTCGCGGTTGCTGGCGGCGACGACGTAGAGCGCAAGCGACATCAGCTCGAGCCCGAGATAGAGCATGATCAGGTCGCCCGCCGAAATCAGCACCATCATGCCGAGCGTCGATAGCAGCACCAGGATCGGATATTCGAAGATGCGCCGCGACGGATCGGACAGGAACTCGGTCGACAGCACCAGTGTCGCGACCGAGCCGATCAGCGCCAGAATTTTCAGGAAACGGGCGAAATCATCGACGATGAAGCTGCCGCCGAAGCTCGAAACCTTGCCGGCAGGCAGCATCAGCTCGAGCACGCCGGTGACGACGAGAAGGCACACGGCGAGCGCAGTGACCAGCGAGGTGGTGCCCTGCCCGCGATAGGCCCCGAGCAACAACAGCACCATGGCGCCGACCGCGAGCACCAGTTCGGGCAGGACCGGCAGCAGTTGATAACCTGCGGTTTCGAAGCTCATGGGAGATGCCTTAATGCACCAGGGCGGCGGCTTTCACCGCCGTCACCGCAGTGGTGTAGTTGTTGACGAGGAGCTGCACGGACGCCGCCGACATGTCCAGCACCGGCTTCGGGTAGACGCCGAAATAGATCGACAAGGCGACCAGCGGGAACAGCGTCACGCATTCGCGCAAGGTCAGGTCCTTCATGCTCATCAGCGACGGCTTGACCAGCGCGCCAAACACCACCTTGCGGTAGAGCCAGAGCGCATAGGCCGCCGACAGGATCACGCCCGAGGTGGCAAAGAACGCCGTCGGGATCGAGATCTTGAAGGTGCCGAGCAGGGTCATGAACTCGCCGATGAAGCCGGAGGTGCCGGGCAGACCGACATTGGCCATGGTAAAGACCATGAACACCATGGCGTAGAGCGGCATGCGATTGACCAGCCCGCCATAGGCCGCGATCTCGCGGGTGTGCATGCGGTCGTAGACGACGCCGACGCAGAGGAACAGCGCGCCCGAGACGATGCCGTGCGAGATCATCTGGAACATGCCGCCGGCCACTCCCTGTATGGTGCCGGCGAAAATGCCCATAGTGACGAATCCCATATGGGCGACGGAGGAATAGGCGATCAGCTTCTTCATATCTTCCTGCATCAGCGCCACCAGCGAGGTGTAGATGATGGCGATGACGGAGAGCGTGAAGATCAACGGCGCGAAGTCGTGCGAGGCCAGCGGGAACATCGGCAGCGAGAAGCGCAGAAAGCCATAGCCGCCCATCTTCAGGAGGATCGCGGCCAGGATCACCGAGCCCGCGGTCGGCGCCTCGACATGCGCGTCGGGCAGCCAGGTGTGCACCGGCCACATCGGCATCTTCACGGCGAAGGAGGCGAAGAACGCCAGCCACGCCCAGGTCTGCAACGAGCGCGGCACGGCGGTGTGCATCAGCGTCGGGATATCGGTTGTGCTTCCGTTCCAGTACAGCGCCATGATGGCAAGCAGCATCAGAACCGAGCCGAGCAGCGTATAGAGGAAGAACTTGAACGACGCATAGACCCGGCGCGGACCGCCCCACACGCCGATGATCAGGAACATCGGGATCAGGCCGCCCTCGAAGAAGAGATAGAACAAGACGAGGTCGAGCGCCGAGAAGGTGCCGACCATCAGCGTTTCCAGGATCAGGAACGCCATCATGTATTCGCGAACACGGACCGTGATCGCGCGCCAGCTCGCGATGATGCAGAGCGGCATGATCCCGGTGGTGAGGATGATCAGCGGCAGCGAGATGCCGTCGACGCCCATGTGATAGGTGATGCCGGTCGCAAGCCAGGACGTCTTCTCGACGAACTGGAAGTCCGTCTGCGCGGGGTCGAAACGCCAGACCAGGATCAGCGAGACCGCGAACGTGACGAGCGTGGTCCACAGCGCGATCCAGCGCGAATTGCGCCGCGCCGCCTCGTCATCGCCGCGGCTGACATAGACGATCAGCGCGCCGAACAGCGGCAGGAAGGTGAGGACGGAAAGGATGGGCCAGGTTGTCATCACTGGCCTCCCAAGCCGAACATGAACCAGGTGATCAATCCGGCCGCTCCGATCAGCATCGCAAAGGCGTAGTGATAGAGATAGCCGGTCTGGAGTTTGACGACGTTGCGGGTGATGTCGAGCACCCAGGCCGAGACGCCATCGGGACCGAAGCCGTCGATAATGTAGCCGTCGCCCTTCTTCCACAGCATGTAGCCGATCCATTTGGCCGGCCGCACGAAGATCAGGTCGTAGAGTTCGTCAAAGTACCATTTGTTGAGCAGGAACTGGTACAGCATGGGTTGCTGGGCCGCGAGCTCCTCGGGCAGGTACGGACGGCGGATGTAGAAGATGTAGGAAATGACGGCACCCAAGGCCATCATGACGGTCGGCAAATATCCGAGCAGAGAGGGCATATGCTCCATGTCTTCGAGGATATGCGGATTCATCTTCACGGATTCGCGGAAGAACTCCTCTACGCCGTGAGGGCTCACAAAAATCTCCTTGAAGGGAATGCCGGAGAAGACCGAGCCAAAAGCCAGCACCCCGATCGAGATCAGCATCCAGATCGGGCTCTCATGCGCGGCCTCGTAATGCTCCTGGTCGTGCGGCTCTCCGAAAAAGGTCTTGAACATCAGCCGCCACGAATAGAACGAGGTCAGGCCGGCGGCGACGATCGTCAGGACATACGCATAGGACGCAAACGGGTTATGCGCCGAATAGGCTGACTCGATAATCGCGTCCTTGGAGAAATAGCCGGCGAACAGCGGAAAACCGGTCAGCGCCAGCGTACCGATCGTCATTACCACGAACGTGTACGGAATCTTCCGCCACAGGCCGCCCATCATGCGGATGTCCTGTTCGTGGTGCATCGCATAGATCACCGAGCCCGAGCCCAGGAACAACAGCGCCTTGAAGAAGGCGTGGGTGAACAGGTGGAACATGCCGACCGAATAGGCCCCCGCCCCCATCGCCACGAACATGTAGCCGAGCTGCGAACAGGTCGAGTAGGCGACGATACGCTTGATGTCGTTCTGGACGAGGCCGATCGTTGCGGCAAAGAACGCGGTGGTGGCGCCGATGAACATCACGAAGGCCTGCGCGGTCGGCGCAAGCTCGAACAACGGCGACAGCCGCGCCACCATGAACACGCCGGCCGTCACCATCGTTGCCGCATGAATCAAGGCCGACACGGGCGTCGGGCCTTCCATCGCGTCCGGCAACCAGGTGTGCAGCAGGAACTGCGCCGACTTTCCCATCGCGCCCATGAAGAGCAGGAGACAAATCAGGGTCATGGCATCCGCATGCCATCCGAGGAAGTCGATGGTCTTGCCCGCCAGCCCCGGCGCCGCATGGAAGACGGTCTCGAGATCGACCGCGTTGGTCATCATGAAGACGGCGAAGATGCCGAGGGCAAAGCCGAAATCACCGACGCGGTTGACGATGAACGCCTTGATCGCGGCGGCATTCGCCGACGGTTTCTGATACCAGAAACCGATCAGGAGATAGCTCGCGAGACCCACGCCCTCCCAGCCGAAGAACAGCTGGACGAGATTGTCCGCCGTCACCAGCATCAGCATGGCAAAGGTGAACAGCGAGAGATAACCGAAGAAGCGCGGCCGGTACGGATCCTCATCCATGTAGCCGATGGAATAGAGGTGGACGAGCGAGGACACCGTGTTGACCACCACCAGCATGACGGCGGTCAGCGTATCGACACGAAACGACCAGCCGACATTGAGGTCACCGGAGACGATCCAGGGGAACAGGTCCACCCGGGCGTCGTGATGCATGAAGCCGACGTCGACAAAGACCACCCAGGACAGCACAGCCGCCACCAGGAGGAAACCGGTCGTAATCAACTCGGCCGCGCGAGATCCCGCTGCGGCTGGCTCACTGACGTGATGATCGTCATGCCCGTGGTCGTCATGTTCATCATGCGCTTCCGACGCATGTCCTTCCAAGGCTTGGGCGTCATGGCCGTGCGCGTCGTCGTGATGATCAACTGTATCGCCGCTCGGGCAGCGCGCATGCGCGCCCACCAGCGAGATGATGCCCGCCAGGATGGCCCCGAGCAGCGGCAGGAAAACGATCGCCTGAATCATTAGCTTATTCCCTTGCGCATGATCTTGCCGGAAAACCGGGTCCCACTTTTCCGGATCATGCGCGTGCCCTAGCCCTTCATCAGATTGACGTCTTCAACCGCGATCGAACCGCGGTTGCGGAAATACACCACCAGCACCGCCAGACCGATCGCGGCTTCAGCGGCGGCGACCGTCAGCACCAGGAGCGCGAAGACCTGACCGACGATGTCGCCCAGGAAGGTCGAGAATGCCACCAGGTTGATGTTGACCGAGAGCAGGATCAGCTCGATCGACATCAGGATGATGATGATGTTCTTGCGGTTGAGAAAGATGCCGAGGATCCCGAGCGTGAACAGGATGGCGGCGACCGCGAGATAGTGTCCGAGCCCGATGGTCATTTCACCCACTCCGCGGCGTCCGAATCCATCAGCCCCTGGCCTGAGGCGACCTTGCGGACACTCATGGCGAGTTCCGGCGTTCGCGCATTCTGCACGTTGATATCCTGCCGCTTCACAAAGGCCTTGTGACGGAGCGTGAGCACGATGGCGCCGATCATGGCGACCAGCAGCACCATGCCCGCGAGCTGGAAGTAATGGATGTATTTCGTGTAGAGCACGAGACCGAGCGCCTCCGTGTTGCTGACATTGCTCGGGATCGGTGCGGTGATCGTCTTGGTGACGGCGGGGTTGATGACCCAGGCTCCGACGGTCAGGAGCAGCTCGAACAGGAAGATGCCGCCGATCACGATGCCGACAGGCAGATACTGCATGAAGCCTTCGCGCAGCTCGGCAAAATCGACGTCGAGCATCATGATCACGAACAGGAACAGGACCGCGACCGCGCCGACATAGACCACGATCAGGATCATCGCCAGGAACTCGGCGCCCATCAGCACGAACAGGGCCGACGCGTTTACGAAGGCGAGGATCAGATACAGCACGGAATGGACGGGATTGCGCGACACCACCACCATCACGGCGGAGGCGACGCAGATGCCGGCGAACAGATAGAAGAACAGCGCGTGAAGGATCATTGTTTATGCCCCGTCATTCCGGGATGGTCCGAAGGACCAGACCCGGAATCTCGAGATTCTCTGGTGCGCAATTGCGCACCATAGTTCGCTACGCGCCCCGGAATGACGTTGAAACATGTCTGGAAGCTCATCGCCCCTCACCTCACCGGTACGGCGCGTCGAGCTCGATCGCTTTCGCAATCTCGCGTTCCCAGCGGTCGCCATTGGCGAGCAGCCTGGCCTTGTCATAGTAGAGCTCCTCGCGTGTCTCGGTCGCGAATTCGAAATTGGGGCCCTCGACGATGGCATCCACGGGGCATGCCTCCTGGCACAGCCCGCAATAGATGCATTTCACCATGTCGATGTCATAGCGCACGGTGCGGCGGGTGCCGTCGTTGCGGCGCGGGCCAGCCTCGATGGTGATGGCCTGCGCCGGGCAGATCGCCTCGCACAGCTTGCAGGCGATGCAGCGCTCTTCGCCGTTGGGATAGCGGCGCAGCGCATGTTCGCCACGGAAGCGCGGCGAGATCGGCCCTTTCTCGAAGGGATAGTTCAGCGTCGGCTTCGGCTGGAAGAAATAGCGCATGGCGAGAAAGAACGCCGATACGAATTCGGACAGTAGAAGCGATCGGGCTGTGGCGTTGACGTTGATACCCATGACAGACCTCTGCGACCTCACTTCGGCGCGATATCGGCGAAATGCAGCACGCCGGCGACGATGACCACCATCGCCAGCGACAGCGGCAGAAACACCTTCCAACCGAGCCGCATCAATTGATCGTAGCGGTAGCGAGGCACGATCGCCTTCGCCATCGCGAACAGGAAGAACATGAAGAACAGTTTCAGCGCGAACCAGATCACACCGGGGATCCAGTTGAACGGCGGCAGGTCGACCGGCGGCGTCCAGCCGCCCAGGAACATGATGGTCGCCAGCGCGCACATCGTGGTGATGGCGACATACTCACCGAGCATGAACAGGAGATACGGCGTCGAGCCGTATTCGACCATGAAGCCCGCAACGAGCTCGGATTCGGCTTCGACGAGATCGAAGGGCGGCCGATTGGTTTCCGCCAGCGCCGAGACGTAGAACACGACGAACATCGGAAACAGCGGCCAGACATACCAGTTCAGGATGGTGAGCTTCGGCAGGCCGATCAGGCTTGCGAGTCCATGCGCCTGCTGCGCCGCCACCACCTGCGACAGATTGAGCGTGCCCGCGCAGAGCAGCACCGTGATGATGACAAAGCCGATCGAGACCTCGTAGGACACCATCTGCGCGGCCGAGCGAAGCGCGGCCAGGAAGGGATATTTCGAGTTGGACGACCAGCCGGCCATGATGATGCCGTAGATCGACAGCGACGAGATCGCGAAGATGTAGAGAACGCCGACATTGATGTCGGCAATCGCCCAGCCGAGATTGGCCGGGATGACCGCCCATGCGGCGAGCGCCAGCACGCAGGACACCAGCGGCGCAAGCAGGAACACGCCCTTGTTGGCGCCGGAGGGAATGGTCGGTTCCTTCAGCACGAATTTCAGGAGATCGGCGAAGGATTGAAACAGGCCCCACGGCCCCACTACGTTGGGACCGCGCCGGATCTGCACCGCCGCCCAGATCTTGCGATCGGCGAGCAGGATGTAGGCGATCGCGATCAGGAGCACGACGAGCAGCAGCACGCTCTCTGCGACCATGATGATCAGCGGCCAGAGGAAGCCGGTCCAGAACGAGCTTGCAAAGAATTCAGCCATCAGGTCACGCCTATTCCGCAGCCGTCAACATCCGCCCCGCGGCCAGGCGGGAACATTCCGCCATGACAGCCGATGCGCGTGCGATCGGGTTGGTCAGATAGAAATCCTCAACCGAAGACTTGAACGGCGTCTTCTCGACGCTGCCGCCCTTGCCCCCCAGCGCCTTGATGTCGGCCGCGTTGCCGGCCTCGATCTGGTCGACCCGGACCAGATGCGGCGCGACCTTGAAGATCGCCTGGCGCAGCGCGTACTGGGAGTCGAACGGCAGCTTCTTGCCCAGCACGTCCGAGAGCGCGCGGATGATCGCCCAGTCCTCGCGCGCTTCGCCCGGCGGGAACGTCGCGCGGCGGGCGATCTGCACCCGGCCTTCGGTGTTGACGTAGAAGGCGGCCTTCTCGGTATAGGCCGCGCCCGGCAGGATCACGTCGGCACGATGGGCGCCCTTGTCGCCGTGGGTGCCGATGTAAACCACGAAGGTGCCGTCCGGCACCTTGATCTCGTCTGCGCCAAGAAGAAACAGCACGTCGAGCGTGCCGAAGGTCGTCATCTGTGCAGCGTTCAGCCCGCCCGCGCGCGGCGCAAAGCCGATATCGAGCGCGCCGACGCGCGAGGCCGTGTCGTGCAAGACTGCAAAGCCGTTCCAGCCGTCCTTGATCGCGACATCGGCTGCAAGCCTGGCCGCCAGCGACAGCACCGCCGTCCCGTCGTGCCGCCCGGTTGCGCCTGCGCCGACCAGGACGATCGGGTGCTTCGCGTTCTTCAGCACCTCGGCGAAGGAGCCCTTGCCGGCCACGAGTTCGCTGAGCGAGTCCGTGCCCGCGCCGATATAGTCGTAATCATAAGTGAGATCGGCCTTGGCGCCGATCACGCCGACCTTGAGCTGGCCCGTCCGCCAGCGCTTGCGGATGCGTGCATTGAGGATGGCCGCTTCCTTGCGCGGATTGGAGCCGATGATCAGCAGCGCATCGGCCTGGTCAATGCCCGCGATGCCCGGATTGAAGATGTAGCTGGCGCGACCGGCCTTGGCGTCGAAGGCGTCGCCGCCCTGCACCGCCAGATTGGTCGAGCCGCATTTGGCCAGAAGCTCCTTCAACGCGAACATCTCTTCGACGCCAGCCAGGTCGCCGGCGATCGCGCCGACGCGCTTGCCGTCGATGCGGCCGGCCTTGGCCGCGATGGCAGCGAACGCCTCCGTCCAGGTGGCGGCGCGGAGCTTGCCGTTCTCGCGGATATAGGGCCGGTCGAGGCGCTGCGTGCGCAGGCCGTCCACCACGTGCCGCGTCTTGTCGGAAATCCATTCCTCGTTCACCGCCTCGTTGAGGCGCGGCAGGATGCGCATCACCTCACGGCCGCGGGTATCGACGCGGATGGCCGAGCCGACGCCGTCCATCACGTCGACCGACTGCGTCTTGCCGAGCTCCCAGGGCCGTGCCGCGAAAGCATAGGGCTTCGAGGTCAGGGCGCCGACGGGGCAGATATCGACGAGATTGCCCTGCAGCTCGGAGGTCAGCGCGTGCTCGAGATAGGTCGTGATCTCCATGTCCTCGCCGCGGCCGGTCGCGCCCATCTCCGGGGCGCCGGCGATCTCGGCGGAGAAGCGGACGCAGCGCGTGCACTGGATGCAGCGGTTCATCGAGGTCTTGACCAGCGCGCCCAGATATTTGTCCTCGACCGCGCGCTTGTTCTCGGCAAAGCGGCTGGTGTCGACGCCATAGCCCATCGCCTGGTCCTGCAGGTCGCATTCGCCGCCCTGGTCACAGATCGGGCAGTCCAGCGGATGGTTGATGAGCAGGAACTCCATCACGCCTTCGCGCGCCTTCTTCACCATCGGCGAACGCGTGGAGATTTCCGGCGGCTCGCCCTTGGGACCGGGACGGCAGTCGCGCACGGCCCAGGCGCAGCTCGCGACCGGCTTCGGTCCGCCCTTCACCTCGACGAGGCACATCCGGCAATTGCCGGCGATCGACAGCCGCTCGTGGTAGCAGAAGCGCGGGATCTCGGCGCCCGCCTCCTCGCACGCCTGCAACAGCGTGTAATCCGGCGAGACATCGATCTCTTTGCCATCGACGATGATCTTGGTCATGCTTCTACTCCGCCGCGACCATGTGAGCAGGATCGCGGACGCCCTGATCGTCGAGATCCGCCTTGCGCGAATATTCGTCGATCCGGGCTTCGATCTCATGACGGAAATGCGCAATCAGGCCCTGGATCGGCCAGGCCGCGGCATCGCCGAGCGCGCAGATGGTGTGGCCTTCGACCTGCTTGGTCACTTCAAGCAGCATGTCGATCTCGCGCTTGTGGGCGCGGCCCTCGGCCATGCGGGTCAACACCCGCCACATCCACCCCGTTCCCTCGCGGCAGGGCGTGCACTGGCCGCAGCTCTCATGCTTGTAGAAATAGGAGATGCGCGCGATCGCCCGGATCAGGTCGGTCGACTTGTCCATCACGATCACAGCGGCTGTTCCGAGGCCGGAACGCAGCTTGCCGAGGCTGTCGAAATCCATCGGCGTGTCGATGATCTGCTCGGCCGGCACCATGCGCACGGACGAACCGCCGGGAATGACCGCCTTCAGATTGTCCCAGCCACCGCGGATGCCGCCGCAATGCCGCTCGATCAGCTCGCGGAACGGAATACCCATCGCCTCTTCGACGTTGCACGGCCGCTCGACATGGCCGGACACGCAGAATAGCTTGGTGCCGACATTATTCGGCCGGCCGATCGCCGAGAACCAGGCCGCGCCGCGCCGCAGAATGTCGGGCGCAACCGCAATGGACTCGACGTTGTTGACCGTGGTCGGGCAGCCATAGAGGCCGACATTGGCCGGGAATGGCGGTTTCAGCCGCGGCTGGCCCTTCTTGCCTTCGAGGCTCTCGAGCAGCGCAGTCTCCTCGCCGCAGATATAGGCGCCGGCGCCGTGGGTCACGTAGAGATCGAACGGCCAGCCGTTGATATTGTCCTTGCCGATCAGCTTCGCCTCATAGGCCTGATCGACCGCGGCCTGCAGGTGCTCGCGTTCGCGGATGAACTCGCCGCGGACGTAGATGTAGCAGGCATGCGCGCCCATCGCGAAGCTGGCGAGCAGGCATCCTTCGACCAGCAGATGCGGATCGTGCCGCATGATCTCGCGGTCCTTGCAGGTGCCGGGCTCGGACTCGTCGGCATTGACCACGAGATAGCTCGGCCGGCCGTCCTTGGACTCCTTGGGCATGAACGACCATTTCATACCGGTCGGGAAACCCGCCCCGCCGCGGCCGCGCAGGCCCGACGACTTCATCTCGTTGATGATCCAGTCGCGGCCCTTGTCGATGATCGCTTTCGTCCCGTCCCAGGCCCCACGCTTGCGCGCGCCCTCGAGGCCCCAATCATGGAGGCCGTAAAGGTTCTTGAAGATGCGATCCTTGTCGTCGAGCATGACTAAACTGCTTCTCCAATCAGCGGTGGCGTCTTTGCGCGCGCCGCATCAACTGACTTCCTTGAGCGTGGTCGGCCCGGTGATGGGCGCGGAAAACTGGCGGCCGTTCTGCGGTCCCGGCCTGGGCGGACTGCCTGAGGCAAAGCCGTCGAGCACCTTGCCAAAACTCTCCTTGGTCAGGTCCTCATAGGTATCCTTCCAGATCAGCACCATCGGCGCGTTCACGCAGGCGCCGAGGCACTCGACCTCCTCCCAGCTGAAATTGCCGTCCTTCGACAGATGGAAGGGATCGTGGTGGATGCGGCTTTTGCAGACGTCGATGATGTCGCCCGCGCCGCGCAGCCGGCACGGCGTGGTGCCGCAGACCTGGACATGCGCCTTCTTGCCGACGGGCGAGAGCTGGAACATCGTGTAGAAGGTCGCGATTTCCAGCATGCGGATATAGGGCAATTCCACGAGATCGGCGACGGCGCAGATCGCGGCTTCCGAGACCCAGCCCTCATGCTGTTCCTGCACCCGCCACAGGATGGCGATCGCGGCGGACGCCTGACGGCCCGGCGGGTATTTGGCCATCTCCTTCTTCGCCCAGGCGAGATTCTCGTCCGTGAACTGAAAGCTCGCGGGCTGTAACTCCTTCGGGGCAAGGCGACGAACGGACATCGTGTTCTAGTCTTTCATTGCATGCGGCGTCCGGCATTCGCGTTGAGCGCATCGATCCGGGTTTGCCAGAATGCGCTTGCGGTGCCGAACACGTTGTAGCCGATGTTGGATGAGACCTTGATGCGGTCGAGGATGGAAAGCTCGGTGATGGTTTCAAGCTGCCGCGAACGGGGATCGTAGACCATCAGCCTGAGCGGCGTCTTCTCCAGGATGTAGCGCGAGACCATGTGCGCGCGGTCGCTGCCATGCTCCTCGCACAGGATGACGGTGTCGGTCTGCAGCAGGCGAGAGCCGCCCTTGATCGCCTCGATCTCGACGCCTTCGACGTCGAGCTTGACCAGGTACTTGCCGCTGGCCGCAACCCTGCCGTCGTCGATCAGAGTGTCGAGCGCGACGACAGGCACTTCCTCGCCGTCCGACTGGTCGCCGGCGATGCTGAACGCCTCGTGCTTCGTGCCCGACAGCCGCGCGGTGCCCCGCCTCGCGCCGATCGCGCATTTCATCGTCTCGAAACGGTTGCCATTGACGCGTGCGTTGTTGGCGAGCTTCGGGAAATTCTGCGCGGACGGCTCGATCGCGATTGCCTTGTGGGCGCCGAACGGCTTGCTCGACGCCAGCACCGACCAGTAGCCGTAATTGGCGCCGCAATCGATGAAGGTGTAGTCGACATCGATGGAATCGCGGAACAACAGCTCCAGTTCGTCTTCATAATTGTAGGCGCGATTGAGCAGCTTGCTCCAATAGCCGTCGCCGTAAGGAAATTCGAACACCGCGTCTGCATTGAGCTTGATGGCGATGTTGCGTTCCGGCAGCGCCTTGCGCAGCAGATTGGCGCATCTGTTGTAGCCGCGATGGGAGAAATGCGACGAGATCTTCGAGCCCGTCACTAGCGCCAATGCAGCCGTCCGCTCCCACAGGTTGGCCCCTTCGAGGGCTCCCGAAGCGCGATCGAACTGGATGGGCGCCTGCGCCATCACCGGTCGACCTCACCGAACACGATGTCGAGCGAGCCCAGGATGGCGGAAACGTCGGCGAGCAGATGGCCGCGGCAGATGAAATCCATCGACTGCAGATGCGCAAAGCCCGGCGCGCGGATCTTGCACTTGTAGGGCTTGTTGGTGCCGTCGGAGACGAGATAGACGCCGAACTCGCCCTTCGGCGCCTCGACCGCGGCATAGACTTCGCCAGCCGGCACGTGCACACCTTCGGTGTAGAGCTTGAAGTGATGGATCAACGCTTCCATCGAGCGCTTCATCTCGCCACGGCGCGGCGGCGCGATCTTGTTGTCCTGCACGACGACAGGCCCCTGTCCATCCGGCGCCCGCAGTTTCTCGATGCACTGCTTCATGATGCGCACGGACTGGCGCATCTCTTCCATGCGGATACAGTAACGATCGTAGCAGTCGCCGTTCTTGCCGATCGGAATGTCGAAATCCATCTCGGCATAGCATTCGTAGGGCTGCGACTTGCGCAGATCCCAGGCCGCGCCCGAGCCGCGCACCATCACGCCGGAGAAACCCCACTCCCAGGCCTGTTGCAGCGTCACCACGCCGATATCGACATTGCGCTGCTTGAAGATGCGGTTGCCGGTGAGCAGCCGGTCGAGGTCGTCGACCACTTTGAGGAACGGATCGCAGAACGCCTCGATGTCGTCGATCAGTTTCGGCGGCAGATCCTGGTGCACGCCGCCGATGCGGAAATAGGCCGCGTGCATGCGCGAGCCGGAGGCGCGCTCATAGAACACCATCAGCTTTTCGCGCTCTTCGAAGCCCCACAGAGGCGGCGTCAGCGCGCCGACGTCCATCGCCTGCGTGGTGACGTTGAGCAGATGCGACAACAGCCGGCCGATCTCGCAATAGAGCACGCGGATCAACTGGCCGCGGCGCGGCACCTCGATGCCCAGGAGCTTTTCGGCGGCGAGGCAGAAAGCGTGCTCCTGGTTCATCGGCGCGACATAGTCGAGCCGGTCGAAATACGGGATCGCCTGCAGATAGGTCTTCTGTTCGATCAGCTTCTCGGTGCCGCGGTGAAGCAGACCGATATGCGGATCGACACGCGCGACAACTTCGCCGTCCAATTCCAAGACGAGGCGCAACACGCCGTGGGCCGCGGGATGTTGGGGCCCGAAATTGATGGTGAAGTTGCGGAGATTCTGCGGTTGCTCATTCATGGTCAGGCCTTCGGTCCTGCCTTCTCGTCGCCGGGCAGAACCGGATAGTCCGCTCCTTCCCACGGCGAGAGAAAATCGAATTTGCGGAATTCCTGATTGAGGCGGACGGGTTCGTACAGGACCCGCTTCTCCTGGTCGTCGTAGCGCACCTCGACGAAGCCGGTCAGCGGGAAATCCTTGCGCAGCGGATGTCCGTCGAAGCCATAGTCGGTCAGGAGGCGGCGCATGTCGGGATGGCCGGTGAAGATCACGCCGTAGAGATCGTACGCCTCTCGCTCGAACCAGTCGGCGCCCGGGAACACCTCGATGATCGAGGGCACCTGCGTGGTCTCGTCCGCTTCAGCCTTGAGGCGGATGCGCGTATTCAGGGTTGGCGACAGCAGATGATAGACGACGTCAAACCGCTTCTCGCGGCCGGGATAATCGACCGCGGTGATGTCGGTGATGTTGACGAAGCGCAGCGACGCCTCGTCACGCAGATATTTGACGACCTCGACGATCCTTTCAGCCTGCACCGTCACGGTGAGCTGGTCGAAGGCAACGGAATGCCCGGTTGCGCTGCCTGCAAGCGCGCCGACGATTTTCTCTCCGAGGCCATCAAGTGTTTCGCTCATCGGCATCCATCAATCCACAATAAACAGCCGCGCGCCCTTGTCGGTGCGGGAGCGATGGGCTTCCGCGCCGTCGGCGACCTGGTAGCTCATGCCCGACGTCAACGTGAACGAGCGCCCATCGGCAAGATCGGTCCCGAGTTCCCCGTCCACGCAGAACAGGATGTGTCCCTTCTGGCACCAGTGATCGGCAATGTAGCCGGGCGAATATTCGACCAGCCGCACGCGGATCTCGCCGAACTGGCGTGTCCGCCAGGTCGCAACCCCGCTATCGCCCTTGTGCAGGGTGGGCTCAATGCTCGACCAATCGGTGGTCCCGAACGGGATATCGGTCATCTTCATCGGTTTGATCTATCGTTCGATGGTGCCGGTGCGCCGGATCTTCTTCTGCAACAGCAATACGCCGTAGAGCAGCGCCTCGGCGGTCGGCGGGCAGCCCGGAACGTAGATATCGATCGGCACGATGCGGTCGCAGCCGCGCACCACGGAATAGGAATAGTGGTAATAGCCGCCGCCATTGGCGCAGGAGCCCATCGAGATCACGTAACGCGGCTCCGGCATCTGGTCGTAGACCTTGCGCAAAGCCGGCGCCATCTTGTTGGTCAATGTGCCCGCGACGATCATCACATCGGACTGGCGCGGCGAGGCGCGCGGGGCGAAGCCGAAACGCTCGACGTCATAACGCGGCATCGACACCTGCATCATCTCGACCGCGCAGCAGGCGAGACCGAAGGTCATCCACATCAGCGAGCCCGTGCGCGCCCAGGTGATCAGGTCATCGGCTGCGGCGACGAAAAAGCCCTTGTCGGACAGCTCGTGATTGACTTCGACGAAATAGGGATCATTCGCGCCGACCGGCCGGCCGGTGGCGGGATCCAGAATACCCTTTGGGGCCTGAGCGATCGCGGGCCCCGTTGACGTGGGACTCAATCCCATTCGAGCGCGCCTTTCTTCCATTCATACGCAAAGCCGACCGTGAGCACGGCCAGAAACACCACCATCGACCAGAATCCGGTCGCCCCGAGCTTGCCGAACGCAACCGCCCAGGGGAACAGGAACGCCACTTCGAGATCGAAAATGATGAAAAGAATTGCAACCAGGTAGAAGCGGACGTCGAACTTCATGCGGGCGTCGTCGAACGCGTTGAAACCGCACTCATAGGCCGACAGTTTTTCCGGATCCGGCTGCTGGAACGCGACCAGGAAGGGGGCAATCAGCAGCACCAGGCCGATCACGCCCGCCACGCCGACAAAGACCACCAGGGGAAGATAATTTTGCAGGATGCCTGTCATCGGCACGACCTTTTGCCTGCGGTTTCGAAAGTCCGCAGATTCGTTCGATTTGGAATTGTTCTGAGGCTTAGCGCAGCGCAACAGGGGGCGCAAGACAAGCAATTTTGACGCCCGGCGCGGGGTGGGAAAACCCCTCGGGCCCGTCGTCGATGACGCCGCTTGTCGGCGCAAGTGACTGTTTGTCGGAGGCTGCGTCGCCTCTTCCGCTGAGTTATGTCAGCCCAGCTCTTTTTCAAGCGCCAGCATTTTCTCCGCCTTGTGAGTGAGCCGCTCGATATGGGCGAGCAGCATTGTCACCTCGTCATCGTCAAGCTGTTCCAGCAAACGCCGGTTGCGCTCCTGCGCCCCCGTCACGATGGCGTCATGGGCGGCAAGCCCGGTTCGGGTCAAAGAGACCAGGACCTCCCGATTGTCCCTGGGGTTGACCCGCCTGTCGACCAGCTTTCGCGACACCAGCCCCGCCAGCGCCCGGCTGATCTGTCCCTTGTCCTGGCCGACCGCTTCGGCAAGGCGGACGACGCTCATCGGCGGTCGGCGGCCGAGCGAGGCGACGAGGCCAAACTCGACCGAGGACAGTCCGGCTAGCCGCTTGTAGCGCAGGATCGCGCCCCGCTTCAGGAAATTGGCCAGCACCATCAGCCGGGAGGACATCATCGCGGTGATCGGCGCCAACTCCGCAGGCGCGGCATCTGACGGTGCGTCCTCGGCGGACAGCGGATCGGCCTGTTTTTGAGTCCGGCTCATGAAAAAGGCTCCGCTGGAAAAAGCTCCGCCGACAAGGCGATGGCCTGCCAACGGCAGATCGTTGACATTGTCATCGATCTACCCTTTTCTCTCCGGCCAAAGCAAGCCGGACAGGCGGCCGGGAGGACGTGGCGATGACAATCACCCAGCGGGATCGCGAACTCGGCACGGCCTACGCCATGAAGCCGCCGACCAGCCGGACCGAACTGACGTCGGTCGGCCGGGGAACCCCGATGGGTGAATTGCTCCGCCGCTACTGGCACCCCGTCGGCCTGGTCTCCGACGCCAACGATATCCCCAGGAAAGTGAGGGTGTTGGGCGAGGATCTGATCCTGTTCCGTGACCGGCTCGGGCGTGCCGGCCTCCTGCATGCGCGCTGCTGCCATCGCGGCACCACGCTGTACTATGGCAAGGTCGAGGATGACGGCATCCGCTGCTGCTACCATGGCTGGAAGTTCGATGCGGAAGGCCGTTGCCTCGAGCAGCCCTGCGAGATGGACGGCGGCCAGTTCAGGGACAAGGTGCGCCAGCCCTGGTATCCCCTGCAGGAGCGCTACGGCCTGATCTTCGCCTATTTGGGTCCCGCCGACAAAAAGCCGGCGCTGCCGCGCTACGAGTGCCTCGAAACCATGGATGACGGCGAGTTCGTCGAGGCCGACGATTCCTCGATCGGCGGCGGCGGCCCGGCCATCATTCCCTGCAACTGGCTGCAGCATTTCGAAAACGTGGTCGATCCCTACCACGTGCCGGTGCTGCACGGCTCGTTCAGCGGGCCGCAATTCACCAACATGATGGCTTCGATGCCGGAGGTGACGTTCGAGATGTCCAAGCGCGGCGTCACCGTCCGCTCGATCCGCAAACAGGACGACGGCAAGATCTTCTATCGCGTGACGGAAGCCGCCCTCCCCACGCTTCGCGTCGTGCCGAACCCGCGCGTGGCGCAGTTCGCTCGCGTCGAGTCGATCGGCTGGACGCTGCCGATCGACGACGTTTCTTTCCGCATCTACGTTGCGGGCCGCGTGAAACAGTCGGGCGACATCGGACGGATGCGCTCCAAATTCAACGGCAAGTTCTGGTGGGACATGACCGAAGAAGAGCACCAGCGCTTCCCCGGCGACTATGAGGCCCAGGTTGGCCAGGGGCCGGTGACACTGCATTCAGAAGAGCATTTCGGCCAGAGCGACCGCGGCATCCTGATGGTGCGGCGGATGCTGACCGAGCAACTGGAGGCGCTGGCAGCCGGGCACGACCCCATCGGCGTGTCGTTCGACCCCAATGGCGGCCCGGTCGAGTTCGAGGCGGGGAATTTCATTCGCGAGGCGTGATGCCGCGCGTTCATGCGATAACGAAATGGGGGGAGCATGGTCGATCTCGCGCCGCAGGCGACCGCACCGGCCAAGGTGCAGGAAACGCCGTCCGCCCGCCGCTATTACGTCCTCGGCGTCCTCACCATCGTCTATGCCCTGAACTTCCTCGACCGCACGATTTTCAATGTGCTGATCGAGCCGATCAAGAAGGAGTTCGCGCTCAGCGACACCACGATGGGCCTGCTCGCGGGCTTCGGCTTCGTGCTGTTCTATTCGCTGCTCGGCATTCCCATCGCCCGCATCGCCGACCGGCTGAACAGGCGCAACATCGTCGCGATTGCGTTCGCGTTCTGGAGCGCAATGACATTCCTCTGCGGCATGGCCACGAGCGTGGCGTCGCTCGCGCTGGCGCGGATCGGGGTCGGCATCGGCGAGTCCGCAGGCACCCCCGCCTCGCAATCGCTGGTCGCCGATCTCTTCACCAAGAACGAACGGCCGCGCGCGCTCGGCATCTACGCTATCGGCACCTATCTCGGCGTCTTCCTGGGTTATTTCATCGGCGGCTGGGTCAACCAGCACTATGGCTGGCGCATGGCCTTCTTCGCGGCGGGCTTGCCCGGGATTGCACTGGCTGCCGTGCTGTGGCTGACGGTGTCCGAGCCCAAGCGCGGCGCCATGGCGGAAAGCTTTGTGCCCGAAGCGCTCGGGCCGACGCTGCGCTTTCTCGTCACCCAGCCGAGCTTCGTGATCGTGCTGATCGGCTTTTGTCTCACGACCTACACCAATTATGCGACGTCGGCCTGGATTCCACCCTTCCTGGCCCGTGTGCATCATCTCTCAAGCGTCGAGATCGGCACCTATGCCGGCACGTTCAAGGGTCTCGCCGGCATGGCCGGCACCCTCGTCGGCGGCATCGTGGTGGCGCAGATCAGCAAGCGCGACGACCGCTGGAAATTATGGGCGCCGGCGATCATGTCGGGACTTGCAGGCCCCGTGTTTGCGCTATGCATGCTGACCCCCGACTTCACGACCATGGTCGCCATGCTGGCGCTGACCTCGTTCATGGTCGGCTTCCATCTCGGACCGATCTTTGCGATCGCGCAGACCGTGGCGCGGCCGAGCATGCGGGCGCTGGCCTCCGCCTTCATGTTGCTGACGGCGACATGTTTCGGCCAGGGCGTGGGGCCTTTGGCGGTCGGCATGATCAACGACGCGCTCAAGGGCGCTTACGGCAACGACGCCGTGCGCTACTCGCTGCTGTCGGCCGCGGTCACGACCACGCTCGGCTCGCTGTTGTTCGTATGGGCCGCGCGCTTCATCCGCGACGACATCAAGCGGGCGGTTTAGGCCACGCACTGCCCCAGCGATCCGCATACGCCACCTCGCTCACCGGCTTGCGTGCGAGCGGCCCGAATTTCCCTTCGGGATAACCGATCGGCATCAATGCATAGGTCGACACGTCGCCCGGCAAGCCGAGGAGCACCTTGACTTCATCCTCGCAGCGGATGTGGTTGGTGGTGATCAGGGTGCCCAATCCGAACGCACGGCACGCCAGGATGATGTTCTGCACGGCCGGATAGATGCTCGCGCCGCGAATCCGCGCTTCATAAGCAAGCTCTTGCTCGTACCTCGCCTCCACGGACGGGGGGAGCGTTGCGCGCGCCGGCGTGGCACGGTCCCGCATGCAGGGGACCAGCAGCACCGGCGCTTCGCCAATATGCTCCCACAAATAGGCCCCTGCGCTCATCATGCGCCGATACTGTTCTTCCGTCATGTGGGCCGGCCGGCCGCGCGCCTTGTACATCTCGCTCGCGATGTCGGAGGCCTTGCGGTAGATCATGCCCAGCCGGCGCCGTTGCTCGCCGTCGCGCACCACGATGAAGGTCCAGCCCTGTGCATTCCCCGCCGAGGGCGCCCGAATGGCGGCATCCAGAATGCGGGTGATGATCTCCTCCGGGACGGGATCGGGTTTGAGCCTGCGCAAGGCTCGCGCTGAGTAGATGGCGTCGAACAGTCCGATCTCGGGCATCGCAAGCCTCACATTGTCTTCGACGCTTCGACTGCGCCTGGGAACGAGCTAAATCAGGTCGACGCTCTCGTCGCGGACACGATTTGGTTCTTGCGCAAGGCCGCGCCCCGCTTCGATAATACTATCTCATGCGTGACCATAGCGAGGACATCATGACCATTCGCAAGACCGTCACTCTCGTCGAGGAGATCAGGAGCGAATACGGCGCGCCCGCAAGCCCCCCGCTACGGCGCGTCGCGATCGCCGCGGTGTTCGCCAACCCGCTGGCCGGCAAGGCAGCCGGCGCCGATCTCAAGCCCCTGATCGATTATTCGGTCGAGCTCGGCATTTCGCTGACCAAAACGGCGCTCGAAACCCTCGCCGCAAGCCCGAAACAGCTGCGCGCCTACACCAAGGCCGCCGTGGTCGGCACCGGCGGCGACCTCGAGCATGGCGCGGCGATGATCCATCCGAGACTTGGCATGTCGATGCGATCGGCGATCAAGCGGGGCCGGGTCATCATTCCGGGCCACGCCAAGGTCGGCCCGCCCGGCACGAGCGTGGACCTCATCTATGGGCCGCTCGACGAGGGTTGGGATCTCGACGCCTTCGATTCGACTCCGGTGCTGATCCATGACGCGCCGAGACCAAACGAGATCGTGCTCTGGATCGGCTATGCCACGGGTCCGCGCGTCAACGCTCGATGCAAGGGGCCGGATCAGAAGGAAGTCGACGCGCTCGTCGCATCGTTCTCCACCTAGAGCATGATCCGGAAAAGTGTGAAGCGGTTTTCCCTCGCGACAAACGCGGAGCGTTTACGCGGAGATCATGCTCAAACAATGAGCTAAAGCGCGATGACGATTCATCCTGATCTCATCGCGCTTTAGCCGAATCTCAGCTAAGTCAGTTTGCCCGTATACTTCTCCAGCGCCGCCCAGGCCTCCGCGCCATAGGTCTTCTGCCACTGCGCGTAGAAGCCCGCCTTCACCAGCGCCGCGCGGAATTGCACGGGATCGGGCGTGTTGAAGGTCATGCCCCTGGCGGTGAGTTCGCCCTGCAGCGAGCGGTCCATCTCCAGGAGGTCTGCCCGTTCCTTCACCGCCGCCGTATCAAAACTCTCATTGACGATGGCGAGCAGATCCGCCGGCAGGCCCGCGAGCGCCTTGCGGTTGCCGACGATCCAGTATCCGCTCCAGCAATGGTTCGAGAGCGCGCAATATTTCTGCACCTCGTAGAGCTTGCCGGTCGAGACCTGCGCCAGCGGGTTCTCCTGCCCTTCGACAATGTGGGTCTGCAGCGCCGAGTAGAGTTCGTTGTAGCTGATGCTCGAGGGCAGCGCCCCGAGGCCGGAGAACAGCGAGGTCAGCAGCGCGGTCACGGGCACGCGGATCTTGAAGCCGCGCAGATCGTCGACACTGTTGAGCTGGCGGCTCGAGGATGACGTGATCTGCCGGAAGCCGTTGTCCCACTTCTTCCGGAGCGGCACGATGCCGGTCTTGGCGATGGCATCGCGGACGATGTCGCCCACTCCTCCGTCCATGGCGGCCCAGACCTGGTCGTAGGACTGGAAGGCAAAGCCGACGCTGGGCAGGCCCGACAGCGGCACCAGGGTCGACAAGGTCATTGAAGGTACTGCCAAAACGTCGATGCCGCCGGCGCGAAGCTGCGACAGCATTTCGGGATCGCCGCCGAGCTGGCTGTTGGCGAAAACCGTGATGTTGAGCCGGCCCGATGACCGGCTTCCGGCCTCCTTGGCGGCCTCGGCGAGACGGATCGTCAGCGGATGGTTGTCGGGGGTGTTGACGCCAAGCTTGAAATCGAACTCGGCGGCGGCCTCGACGGGTCGGCCGAAAAGGCTCGCTGCGCCCAGCGCGGACACGGTTCCAAGCAGACCTCTGCGGGTGATTTTCATTGATTTCATTATTGTTTTCCTCCCAGACGCCGCTTGCGTGCTGTCAGTCACTTACAGCCGGCAGCGCCTCCGTCAAGTTCACGCCACGACATCGATAAAGCCGCTCGACGAAACCATTTCGCGGAACCCACGAAACCGGCCTGAAACAGTGTGGGCGTAGTTCTACGGTCAACGAAGGGCGTCACAGGCGCCAGGAGGCTCAAGATGAACCACTCCATTCATTCCGCTGATCGGGCGACCCACCTGAAGATCGTGGTGGTGGCGCTGGTGGCCGGCATCTCGGTGGCCGCCTTCGGGATCGCGGCCCGCAGCAACGTCGATTACAACCAGACCGCCCAGACGACCCATGTCATCAAGGCCGGCAAGCCGGTTGTGGTGACGAGCTCGGATACGTCGGTCGTCCGCTAAGCGAAAATACGAATTTGCATGAAAATGGCCGCCTTCGGGCGGCCTTTTTGCGTCCTGGGATCCTAGCCTCTCAGCCCGTCCAGTGCCCATTTGGTCGAGAGCGCGAACGCCACGGTCCCCACGTCAATTGGGCGTCGGCGCGCCGGAGTCGAGCAGTTTTTCACGCTTGAGCTCGCTCCAGAGCTCGACCGGAATTTTCGCAGACAGGCGCGCGATATTCTGCTTCACCTCCGCTAGGCTGAGCGCTCCCGGGATCACCGAACTCACGGCTGGGTGGAACAGTGGGAACTGCAGGGCGGCTGCTCCGAGCTCGACGCCGTGGCGCTGGCAAACCGCCTCGATCTTCTGCGCCTTCTCGATCAGATGCGCGGGCGCGGCCACATAATCGTGGGTGGCGCCGGGCTTCACGCCGCCGGTGAGGATGCCGGAATTGTACGGGCCGCCCAGGATCACCGATACGTTTCGTGTCACGCATTCCGGCAGAAAGGCCTCGAGCCCTCCCTGTTCGAGAAGCGTGTAGCGGCCGGCCAGCAGCATGCAGTCGAAGTTGCCGGCCTTGATGAAGCGGAGGCTGGTGTCCGCCTCGTTGATGCCCACACCGATGGCGCCGACGATTCCGGCCTTGCGCAACTCATCAAGCGCCTTGAAGCCAGAGTCCATCACCGTCTTGAAGCGCTCCTCAAGGACGGCGCGATCCCCGGTGGTCCAGAAATCGACGTCGTGGATCAGCGCGATATCGATCCGTGCCAGTCCGAGCCTCAGGTGGGAATGCTCGAGCGAGCGCATGACGCCGTCGTAGGTATAGTCGAACACGGGCGCAAAGCCGGGCAAGCCATTCTCGCGAAAACCGGCGGGCACTTTCTCGCCGGGCTTCATGGCGTGGAGGACGCGGCCGACCTTGGTTGAGAGCACGTACTCCTGGCGCGGCCTCTCGCGCAGCGCAGCGCCCATGCGCAATTCGCTGCGGCCATAGCCGTAAAAAGGTGACGTATCAAAGTAGCGCACTCCACCGTCATAGGCGGCATCGGTCAACGTCGTCGCTTCGGCGTCGGAGATCGTCGCGCGGAAGCCGCCCATCGGCGCGCCGCCGAGGCCGAGTTCGGTGACTTCGAGAGCCGTCGTGCCGATCTTGCGTTTCTTGAGTATCGTCATTGCGTCCTCTCGTGATGTCGGTTTGGGCAGGAAACGCGCAGTTCAATCGAAAAGCGTCGCCAGGCGTTTCTTGATGTTGTCGGCGATATAAAGCGCCAGCGCCTGAATCGTGGACGTGGGGTTTACGCCCCCGGATGTGACCCAGATGCTGCCGTCCACGATGAACAGGTTCTTCACATCGTGGCAACGCCCCCATTCGTTGACCACCGAGCGCGCGGGATCGAGGCCCATGCGAGCGGTGCCCAGGAGATGGCCCGGGCTGTTTAGAAGCGTGCGGGAACATCCGATCTTCTTTGCGCCTGCGGCTGCAAGAATCTCCGAAGCTCGCGCGATGCCATGCTCCATCATGCGCCGCGTGTTCTCGCTCATGGTGTAATCGATTTTGGGAGCTGGAATGCCGTGACCATCCTTGAGCACCGGATCCAGGGTTACACGGTTGTGTTCTTCCGGGAGGTCTTCGCATGCGATGCCGATTTGCAGGCGACGATAGAGCAATTCGCGATAGACGCGGTGATGGTCCCTGCCCCATGGGAGGCG
Source organism: uncultured Alphaproteobacteria bacterium (assembly GCA_963696255.1). Lineage (GTDB taxonomy): Bacteria > Pseudomonadota > Alphaproteobacteria > Rhizobiales > Xanthobacteraceae > Bradyrhizobium. The sequence goes on along the minus strand of CAVOJN010000006.1, from coordinate 511,784 downwards.
GCCCAGGATCATGCTGGTGATGGCTTCATTCACCGGCCCGGTCCCGCGGTTGAATTGCAGCGTATAGCCTCGTACGAAATCCCGCGACGAATCGGTCTCGTAAAACTGCTTGCTCCACATCACCGTCATCGGACCACGATCGCCGTCGAGTTCATCCTCGACATAGCCGGCCACCTGCGGCCAGGGATGCAACATCAGGTTCTTGCCGACGAGCCCAGAGGAATTGGCCAGGCCGTCCGGGAAAAGCGGCGACGCAGAGTTCAGAAGCAGCCGGGGTGTACCGATGCCATTGGCAGCCAGGATCACCATCTCCGCGGGCTGGAACCGCTCCACCCCATTGGGATCATAATAGACAACGCCGGACGCCATGCCGTGTGCGTTGGTGGTGATCTCGCGCACGCGGCACCGCGTACGCAACTCCACCCGTGCACGAAGCGCCTGCGGCCAGTACGTGATGTCGACACTCGCCTTGGCCCCTTGCGCGCATCCCGGCGTGCAATGGCCGAGATTGATGCACCTGGCGCGACCGTTGTATTCGGTGGTGGCGATCGAGATGTCCGACGGCCACCAATGCCAACCCAGCTGGTTCATCGCCTGTGCGAAGCGCGTGCCGGACTTTCCCAGCGGGACCGGCGGCATGGTCGGCTCATGCGGAGGATAGGCGGGATCGCCGGCCAATCCGGCCACGCCGGTGACGCGATCGTTCTCGGCGAAATACGGCTCGAGCGTCCAGTAATCGATCGGCCAGTCGTCTGCCACGCCATCCAGCGTGCGCACGCGGAAGTCGGAGGGGTGCATGCGTGGATAGTGCGCCGTGAACAGGATCGTGCCACCGCCGACGCCATTGAAGTTGGCGATCTTCATGATCGAATTTGTCGTCGTTGACGGGATAGTCGGTGTCGCGCCCGCGACGATTGGGGCTGATGTCGAAATCGCCATAGCGGCGCGCTTCCCAGTCGCGACCGTTTGTCGGAAACTCGCCCGGCTTGATCCAGTCACCCTGCTCGAGACACAGGATCTTCATTCGCGTCTCGGCCAGGCTCGCGGCCACAACGGCGCCCGAGGCGCCGGCGCCGATGATGAGAACATCGACGATGTCGTCGGCCGGCCGGTTCATGTTGGGATCCGCCGACGCGGTCATGTCATGCGTCTCCGGCCCGATCGTCGCGCCACATCTGCGGCCGTCCGCGAACGGCGTCGAGCAGAGACCAGTCACCCTGTTCCAGCGATCGTCCCTTCGGAAACGGCGCCAGCGGCTCGATGCCGAGGCTCCGCAGCACGCGGTCGTCGCGGTAGTAACATTGCAGGACGGCGCGCCCGAGCGCCTTCACGACAGCATCGTCACGGCTGAGCAGCGCCATCGCTGCCGCCTCCGCCTTCCCTGCATCCAGGCTGCAGAAGTCCTCACGAGCGATCTCCCGCAGCATCGCCAGTGCCGTGCGGACGGCTTCTGCGTCGCGACCGAGTGAGAGGCTGATATCCGCAAAGATGGTTTCGTCATCGGCGGCTGGAACGCCGTATTCGGCGTCCGCCGGCACCATGAAGGCGGCAAGACGTCGAAGATCGCGCAACTCGCTCGCCGACAGTCTGGCGTCCGACGTCCCGTTTACGCTCATCGCACCGCTCCCCTGGTGAGGCCCGAACATATTGGGGCTGTCATCGTCGAAAGATTGCGTTGTGACGCCTTTTTCTGCACCGGGAATGTCGAGGTGCCGTAGCGACGACCCCGATATCGGCTGGAACGAGCGGGGTTTGTGGATCACCACGGAGACGCGGGCGCTCAAGGCGGCGAAGCAACTAATTGAAATATATGATGAAAAGTGGCGCGAGAGACGGGGCTCGAACCCGCGACCTCCGGCGTGACAGGCCGGCGCTCTAACCAACTGAGCTACTCCCGCGTGATCGGCTGATCCGCAGAGACGTGGGACTTAAAGGGGCCACCTTTGCAAGTCAAGGACGTTGAGAAACCCCCGTCAATCCTGCGTTTCTGCGATCTCGATGCGAGAAGTCAGCTATTTGCAGGCAAAACAGCGTAGTCAGTCCGAGCCCGAATCGTTTAAGGCCTGCTACGTCGTGGGTTCCTGACCATTGTCGGCAACGAGGAGGACCAATATGGCAAAGAAAGCGGCGACAGCGACGACGATCACGCTGAAACACCTCGCGGCGGCGATCGCCGAGGATCAGGAATTGTCGAAAAAGCAGGCCGAAACCATTCTCACCGACATGGTGGACCGGATCACCAAGCACCTGAAGAAGGGCGATCGCATCCGCATCGTGGGCCTCGGCATCCTGCAGGTACGCAAGCGCGCCGCGCGCATGGGCCGCAATCCCGCCACCGGCGAGCCCATCCAGATCAAGGCGTCGAAGAAGGTCGCCTTCCGCGCCGCCAAGGAGCTGAAGGAAGCGGTCTGATCGCGCGACTGCCGTTCAAGGCGCCATTCCGGCTGGTTGACGCGACGGCCGGAATGGCGCGTTTTTTGACGGCGCTTTTGCTATAATGCGGGCTCGTCTCCCCCAAAGCTTGCGGTTTTTCCTGTGATTTCTGCTTCAGCGTTCACGCATACGGTGACCGAGCGGCTCCTGCGCTACGTGGTCATCGACACCCAGTCGGATGCCTCGTCTCCGACCTGCCCTTCCACCGACAAGCAAAAGGATCTCGGCCGGCTGCTGGCCGGCGAGTTGCAGGCGATGGGACTTGCGGATGCCCATCTCGACGAGCACGGCTATGTCTACGCGACCATTCCGGCCAACACCGCCAAGAGTGTGCCGGTGATCTGCTTCTGCTCGCATATGGATACGTCGCCGGACTGCACGGGCAGGAACGTCAAGCCGCAGATCGTGAAGCAATATCGCGGCGGCGACATCGCGCTACCCGCCGACCCCGCGCAGGTGATCCGCGCTGCCGAACATCCCGAGCTCAACAACCAGATCGGCAACGACATCATCACGACCGATGGCACCACGCTGCTCGGAGCCGACAACAAGGCCGGCATCGCCGAGATCATGGATGCGGCGCATTTCCTGATCCGGAATCCGCAGGTGAAGCACGGCACCATCAAGATCCTGTTCACGCCGGACGAGGAGATCGGCCGCGGCGTCGACAAGGTCGACCTGAAAAAGCTCGGCGCCGATTTCGCCTATACCATCGACGGCGAGACCGCAGGGCATATCGAGGACGAGACCTTCTCCGCCGACGGCGTCACCATCACGATCGAGGGCGTCAGCACCCATCCGGGCTTCGCCAAGGGCAAGATGGAGCATGCGATCAAGATCGCCTCCGCGATTATCGACCGGCTGCCGAAGACGACATGTTCGCCGGAGACGACCGAGGACAAGGAAGGCTTCCTGCATCCGATCAGCATGTCCGGCGCTCTGGAGCAGGCCACCATCGGATTCATCGTGCGCGATTTCACTGATGAAGGGCTGAAGGAGAAAGAGCGGCTCCTGGAGAACATCGTCAAGGACGTGATGAAGGACTATCCGCGCTCGACCTACCGGATGGAGGTCAGGGAGCAGTATCGCAACATGAAGCGCGTGATCGATGCACATCCCGAGACCGTCGACTACGCAATCGAAGCGATCCGCCGCGCCGGACTGAAACCGCACCGCGGCTCCATTCGCGGCGGCACCGACGGCTCGCGGCTGTCCTTCATGGGACTGCCCTGCCCCAACATCTTCGCGGGCGAGCACGCCTTTCATTCCCGGCTCGAATGGGTGAGCCGCCAGGACATGGAAAAGGCGGTGCAGACCATCGTGCATCTTGCCACGATCTGGGAAGAGCGGGGCTAGCCCGGGATTGCGCGACTAAAGCGCGATGAGATTAGGATGAATTGTCTTCGCGCTTTAGCTTATTGTTTGAGCATGATCTTTTCGGAAAACCGCTTCACACTTTTCCGGATCATGCATTAGGACGCCCGCGCGGTGACGATCCAGATCGACCCCGCCAGCGTCACGCTCTGACCGCGCACGTAAGGCGCGAGCAATTCCTTGATCGACTTCGCCGCCGCCTCGCGCGTTTCCGGCGTATGGCCGGCAAGCGCCCGGCTTCCCGGACCGATCTGCATCGCCGCCTGCACCGCCACATCCAATCCGCCGCCATTGGCGATGTCGAACGCGAGCGCAACCCGCTCCATCTCGATCCCCTTGTAGCCGGCATCATTGAGGATACGGCGGACACGCTCTTCGGAGGCGAAGGCGAAGGGGCCGGGATCTTCGGGACCTTGCGGCGGCAGTTTCGGCACATGTTGATAGATTGCCTGCAGCGGCGCCATCATCCACGGATTCTCGCGCGGCTCGCGCCAGCAGGCGAACACGACGCGGCCCGAGGGGCGCAAGGCGCGGCGGAGATTGGCAAAGGAAACGACAGGCTCGGCGAAGAACATCACGCCGAAGCGGGAGACCAGGACGTCGAAGCTTGCGGGATCGAAGGGATAGACCGTCGCATCAGCCAGCACGAAATCGACAGGCGCCTCTTTCGGTGCAAGCTCGCGCGCCCGCGACAACATCGGCGAGGAGATATCGATGCCGAGCACGAAACCCGAGGGCGCGACCTGCCCGGCCAGTGCGATGCTGGTCGAGCCGCAGCCACAGCCGACATCGAGGATACGCTCACCCGGCTGCGCGGCGGCGCGATCGATCATCGCCTGCGACACCGGCGCGAGCAACACATCCTGTTCTGACTGCCGATCGGTCCAGCGCTGGCCGTTCGGCCCGTTCCAGTAGGCAATCTGGTCGCTGTTCTTGTCGTGTCCCGAAGGCGCATCCATGCCGGCATGTTAGCGCGGCGCCCAGGAAGGGTAAATTAGAGTACATCCAACCGTTCAAAATTGATCGATCAACTCTTCAAAATTGATCGACGGTATAAACGGCATCTCAGTCCGCTCCGGCCACACTCGCTCCCGCAAGAAGAGCCCGTGTGATGCAGTATCCTCGACTATACGCGCGCCAAAGGCCCCAGGGCCGGGTGTCCAGCGCCGCCAAGATCTTCTCCGGATCGAAGCCAGACGTGATCGACTGCGTTGTCGTCGACTATTCCGCCGGCGGCGCGTGCCTCCAATTGGTGAAGTTCGCCGATCTGCCCGACCGTTTCGAGATTATTTACGGAACGACCCGCAAGCGCTGCCGCGTCGTATGGCGACGCGGCATGCGTCTGGGTGTCGCGTTCTGACAGACGCAGAGGACGAAGCCGAAGAAGGCTGGGCTCGCCCGGCCGTAGCTTGCGAAGCAAGCGAAGGCTGGCGCGCCAAGGCGAAGCCCACAGGGCGAAGACTGGTGGGCGGTGAGAGGATCGAACTCCCGACCAATGGTGTGTAAAACCAGTGCTCTACCGCTGAGCTAACCGCCCCTAAAGCGCGATGACTCGCGGATAAATCCACATCGCGCTTCAGCTTCTTGTTCGGGCATGATCTTGCCGGAAAATCGCTTCGCACTTTTCCGCCAACGCGGCCCTTCGGGTCCGGTTCATGCCTGTGGTCGCCTCTTTAGCCCTGCCGACCGCTTCCGTGCAAGCCGTCAGATCCACGGAATGCGAGTGCAGTCCGGCCGGCTCACGGTCTCCTTCACCTCAAACGAAAACGGCGCCCGAAGGCGCCGCTTCCAACAATCAGGCTGAACGGGTCAGTGAGCGGTCAGTCCGCCGCCAGCCTCGTCCGAAGTATCCGGGGTGACGGCCACCTTGGTGTCCTCTTCCCAGACGATCGGCACCGGCACGCGGACCAGCGCCCTGGCGACGACCTCGTCGAGGCGGGACACCGGGATGATGTCCATGCCGCCCTTGATCGCATCGGAAATCTCCGTGAGATCCTTGGCATTGTCCTCGGGGATCAGCACCGTCTTGATGCCACCGCGGGCGGCAGCAAGCAGCTTCTCCTTCAAACCGCCGATCGGCAGCACGCGGCCGCGCAGCGTGATCTCGCCGGTCATCGCGACATCATGGCGGACCGGAATGCCGGTCATGACCGAGATGATCGCGGTGGCCATGGCGACACCGGCCGACGGCCCGTCCTTCGGGGTCGCCCCCTCCGGCACGTGGACGTGGATATCGCGCCGATCGAACAGCGGCGGCTCGATGCCGTAGACGATCGCGCGCGAGCGGACATAGGATGCCGCCGCCGAGATCGACTCCTTCATGACGTCGCGCAGATTGCCCGTCACCGTCATCTTGCCCTTGCCGGGCATCATGACGCCTTCGATCGTGAGCAGCTCGCCGCCGACATCGGTCCAGGCAAGACCGGTGACGATACCGACCTGATCCTCGCTCTCGATCTCACCGAAGCGGAACTTCGGCACACCCAGGAACTCTTCCAGAGTCTTCTCGGTGACCTTGACCGACTTCTTCTTGGAGATCATCAGCTCCTTCACCGCCTTGCGGGCGAGTGTCGAAAGCTCACGCTCCAGGTTACGCACGCCCGCCTCGCGGGTGTAGCGGCGGATCATCAGAAGCAGCGCGTCGTCGTCGATCGACCATTCCTTGGAATCCAGACCGTGCTTGGAGAGCGCGTTCGGGATCAAATGCTTGCGCGCGATCTCGACCTTCTCGTTCTCCGTGTAGCCGGCGATCCGGATGATCTCCATGCGGTCCATCAGCGGGCCCGGGATGTTCAGCGTATTCGCGGTCGTGATGAACATGACGTTCGACAGATCGTAGTCGACCTCGAGATAGTGGTCGTTGAAGGTCGAGTTCTGCTCGGGGTCGAGCACCTCGAGCAGCGCCGATGACGGATCGCCGCGGAAATCGGCGCCCATCTTGTCGATCTCGTCCAGCAGGAACAGCGGATTGGACGTCTTCGCCTTCCGCATCGACTGGATGATCTTGCCCGGCATCGAGCCGATATAGGTGCGGCGGTGACCGCGGATCTCCGCCTCGTCGCGCACGCCACCGAGCGAGACGCGCACGAACTCGCGGCCCGTGGCCTTCGCGATCGACTTGCCGAGCGAGGTCTTGCCGACGCCGGGAGGCCCGACCAGGCACAGGATCGGTCCGGTCAGCTTGTTGGCGCGCGACTGCACGGCGAGATATTCGACGATGCGGTCCTTGACCTTCTCGAGCCCGTAATGGTCGTTGTCGAGGATGGTCTGCGCAGCGACCAGATCCTTCTTCACCTTGGACTTCTTGTTCCACGGGATCGACAGCAGCCAATCCAGATAGTTGCGCACGACGGTCGCCTCGGCGGACATCGGCGACATCTGGCGCAGCTTCTTCAATTCATGCTGCGCCTTCTCGCGGGCTTCCTTGGAGAGCTTGGTCTTGGCGATCTTCTCCTCGAGATCGGCGAGCTCGTCGCGGCCGTCCTCGTCACCCAGCTCCTTCTGGATCGCCTTCATCTGCTCGTTGAGGTAATACTCGCGCTGCGTCTTCTCCATCTGGCGCTTGACGCGCGAGCGGATACGCTTCTCGACCTGCAGCACCGAGATTTCGCTCTCCATCAGACCCAGCACCTTCTCCAGGCGCTGCGGCACCGACAACGTCTCCAGGATGGCCTGGCGATCGGCGATCTTGACGGCGAGATGCGAGGCGACGGCATCGCCGAGCTTGGCGAAATCGGTGATCGCCTGCACGACGCCGACGACCTCGGCCGAAATCTTCTTGTTCAGCTTCACATAGCTTTCGAAATCGGACACGACCGAACGCGCCAGGGCTTCGGCCTCGACCGACTTGGCATCCGTATCGGCGAGCGCAACCGCGGTCGCCTCATAATATTCGGTGCGGGGCGAATATTTCTCGACGCGCGCACGCTCCAGGCCCTCGACCAGCACCTTCACGGTGCCGTCGGGCAGCTTCAGAAGCTGCAGGACGCTCGCAAGCGTACCCGTCTCGTAGATCGACTCCGGCGACGGATCGTCATCCGACGCATTCTTCTGCGTCGCAAGCAACACCAGCGCGTCGTTCTTCATGACCTCTTCGAGCGCGCGGATCGATTTCTCGCGGCCTACGAAAAGAGGCACGATGTTGTGCGGAAAAACCACGATGTCGCGCAGCGGCAGCACCGGGTATGAATGCGTTTCGCCGTAGGCGATCGTTGGCCGGGGTTTCGGAGTAGACATGGCCTGTTCCTTTTGTTGTGCCCCCTTGCACGCAGCCCGCTCGCTTGCGCAGCCGCCACAAGGTGCCGAAATGACCGGACGCGGCGCGGCCTTGAACTCACAAGGCCGGACTTTGAGCCGGTCGAAACTTGGCGAATCTCAAACGAAATTTTTTGATCGCCGACAGCATTAGGTGGCTATCGGGTGGGGGGGTGTCAAGCCTCGGAAAACCCCGCCTTTTGCAGCTTCTACAAGTATGAATGCGACTGCAACAACAGCCGCGGAATTATGAACCGCGGCCGTACTTCCTTGGGATTACGCCCGCACGATCACGCGCTGGCGCTGGTCTCCACCGCGCGATCCGAACGGTCGGCGTAGATGTAGAGCGGACGCGCAGTCCCCTCCACCACTTCGCGCGAGATCACCACTTCCTCGACGCCTTCGAGGCCGGGAAGATCGAACATGGTCTCGAGCAAAATGCTCTCGAGGATCGAGCGCAGGCCACGGGCGCCGGTCTTGCGTTCGATCGCCTTGCGCGCGACCGCGCCAAGCGCCTCGTCGGCGAAGGTGAGCTCGATATTCTCCATCTCGAACAGCCGCTGATACTGCTTGACCAGCGCGTTCTTCGGATCGGTCAGGATCTTCTTCAGCGACGCCTCGTCCAGGTCTTCCAACGTCGCGACCACGGGCAGACGGCCGACGAACTCCGGGATCAGACCATACTTCAGCAGGTCCTCCGGTTCGACATGGCGGAAGATTTCGCCGGTGCGGCGGTCTTCCGGCGCGAGCACCTGCGCGGCAAAACCGATCGAAGTCGAACGGCCGCGCGCGGAGATGATCTTCTCGAGGCCGGAGAACGCACCACCGCAGATGAACAGGATATTGGTGGTGTCCACCTGCAGGAACTCCTGCTGCGGATGCTTGCGGCCGCCCTGCGGCGGAACCGAAGCCACGGTTCCTTCCATGATCTTGAGCAGCGCCTGCTGCACGCCCTCGCCCGACACGTCGCGGGTGATCGACGGATTGTCGGACTTGCGGCTGATCTTGTCGATTTCGTCGATATAGACGATGCCGCGCTGCGCGCGCTCGACGTTGTAGTCGGCCGCCTGCAACAGCTTCAGGATGATGTTCTCGACGTCCTCGCCGACATAGCCGGCTTCGGTCAGCGTCGTCGCGTCGGCCATGGTGAACGGCACGTCGAGGATGCGCGCCAGCGTCTGCGCCAGCAGCGTCTTGCCCGAACCGGTCGGACCGATCAGCAGGATGTTGGATTTCGCAAGCTCGACGTCGTTGTGCTTGGTCTGGTGATTGAGCCGCTTGTAGTGATTGTGCACGGCCACCGAGAGCACCTTCTTGGCGTGGCTCTGGCCGATCACATAATCGTCGAGGACCTTGCAGATCTCCTTGGGCGTGGGGATGCCGTCACGCGACTTGACCAGCGAGGACTTGTTCTCCTCGCGGATGATGTCCATGCAGAGTTCGACGCATTCGTCGCAGATGAAAACCGTGGGACCCGCGATCAGCTTGCGGACTTCATGCTGGCTCTTGCCGCAGAAGGAGCAATACAGCGTGTTCTTGGAGTCGCTCGTGCCGACCTTACTCATTCATGTCTCCGTCCGCCGTCCGACTTCGCTCACTGCTCCATATCGGGCCGGTACCGTCATGGAAATGGAGATAGAGCAAATTACGTACCAAAAAAGACCCTACGCCTGACATGCCGTGCGAATCACGACTTTGTTCGAAATCTCCCGCGATCATAACCGATCACTACCAGCCAACCATGCTGACACCCGACTATCAAGAATTCGCTAACCGCCTCGGGGGCGCAACACCGTGACAATACCGTGATTTGAGGCATTGGCACGGGTTGAATTTATCGAAATCAGCCAAGCGTTGCGGTATTGCAACGCGGCCGAAAGAGCACGAAAGCGGAACTTTTCGCCCCGTTTTTGGGCCGAAACGGTCCAAAAACGGACGCCGCCGGCAGCTCCGTTACGACCTCGTTAACGATATCAGGCTGCCTTGATTGCTGCCGGATCCTCGGGCCGCTTGTCGATCACCTTGTCGACCAGCCCGAACGCCTTGGCGTCTTCCGCGGTAAGGAATTTGTCGCGTTCCAGGGCGTCCTCGATCGTCTTGTAGGTCTGGCCGGTGTGCTTCACATAGATCTCGTTGAGCCGCTTCTTCAGGTTCAGGATTTCCTGGGCGTGCAGCATGATGTCGGTGGCCTGGCCCTGGAAGCCGCCTGAGGGCTGGTGCACCATGATCCGCGCATTCGGCAGCGTGAAACGCATGTCCTTTTCGCCGGCGCAGAGCAGCAGCGACCCCATCGAGGCCGCCTGCCCGGTGCACAGCGTGGACACCGGCGGGCGGATGAACTGCATGGTGTCGTAGATCGCGAGCCCCGATGTCACCACGCCGCCCGGCGAGTTGATGTACATCGAGATTTCCTTCTTCGGATTTTCAGCCTCGAGGAACAGGAGCTGGGCGACGACGAGCGTCGACATGCCGTCCTCGACGGTCCCCGTGACGAAGATGATGCGCTCCTTCAGGAGGCGCGAGAAAATGTCGTAAGCGCGTTCACCGCGGTTGGTCTGCTCGACCACCATCGGAACGAGGTTCATGTAGGTTTCAACGGGATCGCGCATCGGAGCACCCAGGGGCTGGAGAGCAAGGCAAAAGAGACAGGCTCACAAATATGGACCGGTTTTGTGGCGGCAAGACCTGACCGAAAGATCAAGACCTGACCGAAAGATCAGGTCGAGCGCCGACCGGATCACTCAAGCCGATTCGGCCGGGTGACGGAACCCGCCAACCGGCCGCTTCGCCGTTCATCATTAACGAGCGTCTGCGGTTACGCCGCGCTCTTCTCGTCCTCATCCTTGAAGAGGTCTTCCTTCGAAACCTTCTTCTCGGTCACGTTGGCGAGTTCGAGGATGAAGTCGACCACCTTGTCTTCAAAAATCGGTGCACGAAGCTGGGCCAGCGCGTTGGCGTTGTTGCGATAAAAGTCCCAGACTTCCTTTTCGCGACCCGGCATCGAGCGGGCCCGCTCGATGACCGCGCGGCTCACCTCATCGTCGGTCACCGTGATCTTGTTCTTCTCGCCGATCTCGGACAGCACAAGGCCGAGGCGGACGCGGCGATCGGCGATCGAGCGGTATTCCGCCTCGGCCTTCTCTTCCGTGGTGTCCTCGTCGGCAAAGGTCTTGCCGCTCGACTCCATTTCGGCCTTCACCGAATTCCACATCAGCTTGAATTCTTCATCGACCAGCGTCGGCGGCGCCTCGAATTTGTGGGTCTCGTCGAGCCGGTCGAGCAGCGTGCGCTTGACGCGCTGGCGCGTCGCGCCGGCAAATTCGGCCGCCAGCCGCTCGCGTGCGGCCTGCTTCAGCTTGTCGAGCGATTCAAGACCGAGCGTCTTGGCGAACTCGTCGTTGATCTCCGCCTTCTGCGGCGACTCGATTGCCGACGCCGTCGTCGCGAACTCGGCCTCCTTGCCTGCAAGATTTGGGGCGGCATAGTTCTTCGGGAAGCTCGCCTTTACGGTACGGCTCTCGCCGGCGGCGATACCGATCAACTGCTCCTCGAAACCCGGGATGAACTGGCCCGAGCCGATGATGACCTGGATGTTCTCGCCGGTGCCGCCATCGAATGGCACGCCGTCGATGGAGCCCTTGAAGCTGATGGTGACGCGATCGTCCTTCTCGGCCTTTGCGCCCTCACCCTTCGCGGAATAGCTGCGGTTGGCGTCGGCGATGCGCTGGATCGCCTCGTCGACCTCGGCGTCGGAGACGTCAGCGACCGGCTTCTCGACGTTGAAGCTCTTGAAGTCGGCGAGCTTGATCGCGGGCACGACCTCGATCGCAACCGTGTAGACGAGATCGACTTTGCCGGCGAGAACTTCTTCGACGTCCTTCTGCTCGGTCCTCTCCATGGTGACCTTCGGCTCGGCCGCGAGCTTGAAACCGCGCTCGGTGAAGATCTGCGTGTTGGTATCGCGGATAGTCTGGTCGATGGTTTCCGCCATCACCGAACGGCCGTAGACCTTCTTCAGATGGCTGACCGGCACCTTGCCCGGGCGAAAGCCGTTGAGGCGAACCTTGTCCTTCAGGTCGACCAGACGCGCGTCCGCCTTTGCATCGAGATCCGATGCCGGAACGCTGATCTTGAACTCGTGCTTAAGTCCCTCGTTGAGGGTTTCGGTGACCTGCATGGCACAAATCTTCTTTTCGCTCTCGCCCCGCGCAAAAGCTGCGGGAGCATTGACAAGGTGATCGACGCAAGGGTGAAGCCTTGCGCCGGAGTTTTGGCGAACCCGCTACGAACGGGCTCTCCAGAAATTCAGTCGGCAAACGCCTGGAGTGAGCGCTTGGTGCGGGCGGAGGGACTCGAACCCCCACAACTTTCGTCACTGGAACCTAAATCCAGCGCGTCTACCAGTTCCGCCACGCCCGCTTCGATAGCATCAAATCCGGCCGCGATGCCGCGGGCGGCGGCTTATAACACGCGTCAAATCGTTCGCAGCAAAAAAATAGGCCCTTGTGTGTCGCAACCTGCGACCGGGCTCCGGCTGGACATCCGACCCTAAAAATGGTCCGCATCGGGCTCATGTCAAACATCATCTGGGCGGCAAATCGACGGGAATTTTTGGCTGGATTGGCCTTGGCGATGCTCGGCGCCATCCCTGCGGCAAGGGCCGCGGCGGCGCCAGCGCAGAGCCTTCCGTTGAGAGCTAGGCCGGGCGGCCTCCTGCTTCGCGCCGGACAGGGTGAAACCCCCATCTGGTCGCTCGAGGCACCGAGCCCGGTGCTCCGTTTCAAGCGCGGCAGCGAAGTTGACATCGCGCTCCAGAACGATTTGCCAGGCCCGGTCGTGCTCAACTGGCATGGTTTGGACGGCCTCAGCGCGGTAGCTCCCCTGAGCGCCCAGCCGCCCCTGGCGGCCGGAACGAGCACCCGTTTCAAGGCCTCTCTTCAACACGCCGGCACGCTGTTCGGCGACCTCGGCTTGCTGGCGCAGGCGTCGGCCCTGCCTTCGCGCGCGATGCCCTTGATTGTCGAGGAAACGGAGCCCCCACAGGTCGATCGCGACGAAGTCCTTCTGATCGAGGATTTTCGCCTTCGCCCGGACGGAACAGCCGTCGGAGCCGGCTCGGACCCGAAGGACGCATCAGCGATCTACACCGTCAACGGGCTGATTTCGCCCGATATTGCAGTGCGTTCAAACGAACGAATGAGGCTCCGCTTCATCAATGCCTGCCAACGCCACGTCATTGCAGTCAAAATTGACGGCCTGGACGCCCGGGTGATGGCGCTGGATAGCCAGCCGGCGGAGCCCTTTCTCGCCCGCAACGGGGCGATCCTGCTCGCACCCGGTGGCCGGGCGGACGCCTTTGTCGATGTCAGCCTGCCATCGGGCAGGACACCGCAGATGCTGCTCCACGACGGCAAGGAGGCGCGTCCGGTCGCAAGGCTGAGGATCGAGGGCGAGATCGCGCGCCCTGCCCCGCTGACGCCGCCCGCTCCGCTGCCCTCCAACGGCCTGTCGGAGCAGCTCGAACTGAAGGTCGCCCAGCGTTTTGAACTGGCGCTTGTGGGTAACGAGTGGGTATCGCCGGTCAGGTTTTCGACATCGGCCGCGCCGGCCTTCAAGGTCCGGAAAGGCCGCATCGTCGTGCTCGCGCTCGTCAATCGCGCAGCCGATGCAACGGTCTTCCATCTGCACGGCCATCATTTCCGCCTGCTCGACCGGCTCGACGACGGCTGGAAGCCCTATTGGCTGGATACGCTCGCGATCGAACCAGGCCAGACCCAGCGCATCGCGTTCGCGGCCGAGACCACGGGACGCTGGCTGATCGAATCCACCGTAGCCGATTGGGCCGCTCCAAAACTCGTCCGATGGTACAGTGTCGAATAAGAAGCCGAACAACAAAAAGAGGAAACGCTCATGAGCAAAAGCATTCCCGCGATCAGCGCCGTCAAGGCGCGCGCCGTGGTCACGCCGCTGGCGCGGCCGTTGAAGAATGCCTTCGGCGTGATCGACACCGGGCCGCTCGTGCTGATCGACGTCGCGACCGATCAGGGCATCACCGGGCACGCCTATCTCTTTGCCTACAGCAAGCAGGCGCTGAAACCCTTCGTGCATCTGGTCGAGGACATCGGCCGCGATCTCGTCGGCAAGCCGGTTGCGCCCTACGACCTGATGGCGGCGATGGACGCCAAATTCCGCCTGCTCGGCACACAGGGTCTCGTCGGCATGGCGATGTCCGGCCTCGACATGGCGTTCTGGGACATTCTGGGCAAGGCCGCCGGAAAGGGCGTGGTCGAACTGCTCGGTGGCTCGGCAAAGCCAGTTCGCTGCTATGACAGCTATGGCGCGCTGGAAGTGAGCACGGACGAGAGGGCCGTGCGCCAGTCGCTTGACCTGGGCTTCAAGGGCATCAAGACCAAGGGCGGCGACGGCGATGCCGCCAATGACGAGCGCAGGATCAAGGGCCTGCGCAAACTGATCGGCCCTGATATCGCGCTGATGCTCGATTTCAACCAGTCGCTCGATCCCACCGAAGCCAAGCGCCGCATCGATCGCCTCGCGCCCTACGATCTCACCTGGATCGAGGAGCCGGTACCGCAGGAAAATCTTTCGGGTCACGCCGAGGTGCGCGAAGCCTCATCGATCCCGATCCAGGCCGGCGAGAACTGGTGGTTCCCGCGCGGCTTTGCCGAGGCGATCGCGGCGGGCGCCAGCGACTTCATCATGCCCGACCTGATGAAGGTCGGCGGCATCACCGGCTGGCTCAACGTCGCGGGCCAGGCCGATGCGGCCTCGATTCCGATGTCGAGCCACATCCTGCCCGAAGCCAGCGCGCATGTCCTGCCGGTCACTCCGACAGCGCACTGGCTGGAAGTGCTGGATTTCGCCGGCGCCATTCTCGCAGACCCGTTCAAGATCGTTGACGGCGCGATCACGGCGAAGGGCCCCGGTCTCGGGATCGAGTGGAACGAGACGGCTGTCGCGAAATATCTGGTGTGATTGACGCGCCTTCGGCGCTCAATAGTCGATGCCGAACTCGTCATAGATGTGCCGCGTCACCGCCGGCATCACCTCGGGCAGATCTTCCGCAATCAGCCCGGGCCCCGCTTCGCGCGCGGCTTCGCCATGCATCCACACGCCTATGCTGGCCGCTTCGAACGCGTCCACGCCCTGCGCCATCAGTCCTGCGATGATACCGGCCAGCACATCGCCGGAGCCGGCCGTCGCGAGCCAGGGCGGCGCGTTGGAGGCAATCGTCGCGCGCCCGTCCGGCGAGGCCACCGTGGTGTCGGCTCCCTTGAGCAGGACGACCGCGCCGGAGCGCTCGGCCGCGGCGCGCACGCGCTCGAGCTTCGAGCGGCCGGGATGCTTGTTGCTGATATCGCTGAACACGCGCGGAAACTCGCCCTCGTGCGGGGTGAGCACGACCTGGGCCTGTCCGGACTCCTTGATCGCTCCGAACAGATGCTCCGGCGCATCGGCAAAACTCGTCAGCGCATCCGCATCCAGCACGAGAGCTCGCTTTGCTCCGAGCGCGGTGTGAACGAAATCGACGGTCCGCTTGCCTATCCCGGCGCCGGGGCCGATCACGCAGGCATTGAGACGCCTGTCGCCGAGAAGATCGGCGAACTGGATCGCGTTGTCGACCGGGCGAACCATCACGGCCGTGAGCGCCGCGGCGTTGATGGCGAGCGCGTCGCGCGGCGACAACAATGTCACGAGACCCGCGCCTGCACGAAGCGCCGCGCGCGCCGACATCCGCGCTGCACCCGTCGAAGCAAGATCGCCGGAGACGACCAGCGCATGGCCGCGCGCATATTTGTGGCCGTCGATCCGCGGCACGGGAAAGGCCTTGCGCCAGACCTGCGGCGTGTTCTCGAAACTCTGCGGGCGGATTTCGTCGAGCACGCGCGCATCGATGCCGATATCGGCCACGCGCACGCGGCCGCAATATTGCCGGCCCGGAAGCAGAAGATGCGCCGGCTTCTTCCGGAAGAAGGTGACGGTCTCGGTGGCGCGCACCGCCTTGCCCATGATCTCGGCCGATGTGCCGTTGATGCCGCTCGGCAGATCGACCGCAAGCACAGGCGCGCCGTTGGCATTGATCGCCTCGATCATCTCGGCGGGTTCACCCGCGACCTGACGGCTCAACCCCGCGCCGAACAGCGCGTCGATGATCAGCGCCGGCTTTCCGATGGCCTGCGGGTTGAACGGCAGCACCGGATATTTCCAGCCCTTGGCCGCGGACGCGGCGTCGCCCCGGATCGCATCGCGCTCGCACATCAGGATTACGGACACCTCGCGGCCCTGCGCCGCAAGTTCGGCCGCCGCCACGAAACCGTCGCCGCCATTATTGCCGGGCCCCGCGACGACCAGGATCGGCCCCTCCTCGACGAGATCGCCGGCAGCCTCCGCGATGGCCTGGCCCGCGCTCAGCATCAGCGCGAAACCCGGCGTACCCGCGGCAATGCTGAGACGGTCAGCCCGCTCCATCTCGGAGGTGGTCAAGACTTCCATGCCAAATCCTCAAAACTCCACTGAAGACCGCGCCGGTCGGCGCCCCTAGCACGAACTTCCGGTCCCCAATCCTACAATTTCGATCCCGCGCCGGATTTCCTGAAAACTTGCTGAATACGGCTGCAGAAACGTCAGCAAGCCGCCTCATCAGCAGGCAATCTGGCGCCAAGGCGGCCAATCAGGCTGCATACTATTTCACCTATTTGCCTATTTCGTGGGCTTCGCTATCTTCCCCGGATCGCCTAAAACCTTGAGAAACGTCATTTAAAAGTCTGATAATGTTCCGGAATCGGGTCCATTAACGACTTGGCATGGACCCTGCTTTTGAGGTTGCCGCTTCGGTCCGCACTGTTGCGCGACAGTCGGGCAAGGTCCGGAACAGGCGATCGAACAGCGCTTGCGCAAGTGGCGCAGCCGAAGCTTGCAAGTTTTGAATCTGGAATGCCCGGGAGGCTGCTCAGTGAAAAAGATCGAAGCCATCATCAAGCCCTTCAAGCTCGACGAGGTGAAGGAGGCGCTTCAGGAAGTCGGGCTGCAGGGCATCACGGTCACTGAAGCCAAGGGCTTTGGACGGCAAAAGGGACACGCCGAACTCTACCGCGGCGCCGAATACATCGTGGACTTCCTGCCCAAGGTGAAGATCGAGATCGTGATCGGCGACGACCTGGTCGAGCGCGCCATCGACGCCATCCGCCGCGCCGCCCAGACCGGCCGGATCGGCGACGGCAAGATCTTCGTCTCCAAGATCGAGGAAGCCATCCGCATCCGCACCGGCGAATCCGGGCTCGACGCGATCTAGCGCTTTTCCGGCTCGTTCCGATCGATCGGCGAGCGTGCTCAAAGACCATGCAGAGGGCGGGTTTCGGCGGCGCGGCTTATTGTCTTGAACCCCACCCGACGCTATTGAGCATGGGTACCGCGGCCCGGCCGCGGCCGGATCACAATGACCAGTAGCCAAGGACCAGTAGCCAAGAGGGGTTTTCATGAAGACCGGGAAAGACGTCCTGAAATCGATCAAGGACAATGACGTCAAATACGTCGATCTGCGTTTCACCGATCCGCGCGGCAAGTGGCAGCACGTGACCTTCGACGCCGGAATGATCGAAGATGACACCTTCTCCGAAGGGTTGATGTTCGACGGCTCCTCGATCGCCGGCTGGAAGGCGATCAACGAGTCCGACATGTGCCTGATGCCCGATCCGGTCACCGCGACCATCGATCCGTTCTTTGCCGAGACCACCATGGTCCTGGTCTGCGACGTGCTCGAGCCGACCACCGGCGAGCCCTACAACCGCGATCCGCGCGGCATCGCCAAGAAGGCGGAAGCCATGGTCAAGTCGATGGGTGTCGGCGACACCGTGTTCTTCGGCCCGGAAGCCGAATTCTTCGTGTTCGACGACGTCCGCTATTCCGCCCAGCCCTACAACACCGGCTTCAAGCTCAACTCCTCCGAGCTGCCGACCAACTCCGACACCGAATATGAGGGCGGCAATCTCGGCCACCGCATCCGCACCAAGGCCGGCTACTTCCCGGTCCCGCCGCAGGACTCCGTGCAGGACATGCGCTCGGAAATGCTCGGCGCCATGGCCAAGATGGGCGTCAAGGTCGAGAAGCATCACCATGAAGTCGCTTCCGCCCAGCACGAGCTCGGCATGAAGTTCGACACCATGACGCTGATGGCCGACCAGATGCAGATCTACAAATACTGCATCCATCAGGTCGCTCATATCTACGGCAAGACCGCCACCTTCATGCCGAAGCCGGTCTATGGCGACAACGGCTCGGGCATGCACTGCCATCAGTCGATCTGGAAGGGCGGCAAGCCGGTGTTCGCCGGCAACAAATATGCCGACCTGTCGGAGACCTGCCTGTCCTACATCGCCGGCGTCATCAAGCACGCCAAGGCGATCAACGCCTTCACCAACCCGTCCACCAACTCCTACAAGCGCCTGGTGCCGGGCTATGAAGCTCCCGTGCTGCTCGCCTATTCCGCGCGCAACCGGTCGGCCTCCTGCCGCATCCCCTACACCGCCAACCCGAAGGCCAAGCGCGTCGAGGTGCGTTTCCCCGATCCGATGGCCAATCCCTATCTCGGCTTTGCCGCGATGCTGATGGCGGGCCTGGACGGCGTGAAGAACAAGCTCGATCCGGGACCGGCGATGGACAAGGACCTCTACGATCTTCCGAAGGAAGAGCTGAAGTCGATCCCGACCGTGTGCGGCAGCCTGCGCGAGGCCCTGGAAAATCTCGACAAGGACCGCGCATTCCTGAAGAACGGCGGCGTCTTCGACGACGACTTCATCGACAGCTACATCGAGCTGAAGATGACCGAGGTCGAGCGTTTCGAAATGACGCCGCACCCGATCGAGTTCGAGATGTACTATTCGCTGTAGGCGATCGCGGTCGTTCTATCGCACAGTCTCAAACAAAGGCGCCCTTCGGGGCGCCTTTTCCTTCTGACCGGCCCTTCACCAAAATCCCTTCGGATTGTCCGGGAGAGGCCGGCCGCGGCGATCATACTCGCGGACCTTCACCACGCCGTTCGCATTCGTCGTCTTGACGGTCCTGCACCGTCCGTTGGGGAAATAGGTGTATTCGAAATCGAAGAACACTGCGCCCTTCAGGATCTTGGTCACGCGCGTGAGCCTGCCTTCGCTGTAATAGCCGATCAGGTAGACGCTCCCATCCGCCTGATACGCGTCGGCTTCTTCCTTGGTGATCTTGTGGGTCAGGCTGATTGGATGCCAATAGCCGTCCCAGCCGCGATAATATTCGATCGGCTCGTGCTTGATGCTCGCCCGCACATAGGCGGCCCAGCCGAACCAGACCGCAACAAGAACGGCGATCAGGCCAATCACAGCGATCAGAATCTTTCCGATCAGGATGATCGCGGAGATCAGGATGTTCATGGCCGCAGCCGCCGATCATCGGCGTCGTGGGCCCTGACCGGTCTGATCATCGGCAACAGGCAAAGCGGCGCCGCGCGCATCGACATCCCCGAGGTTTGGCTTTCTGCTAGTCGCCCTGGATGCGGGGTCGGTTCAAACGCGGTTGGGGTTATTTGCCGATTACGACAGGGTTGCCGCAGGTCTGCGTCGCCGCCTGGTGGTCACGATCGCGCCTCCTGGCGGCGAAAATACACGTAGGCCCCGACCGTCAGAAAATTGGTCGCAAAGGCGATCACGTTCCACATGACGATGTTCTGCGAGCCGATCAAGACGCCATAGATCACCCACAGGATCTGGAAGCTGCCGGTGATGGCTGCCATTTTCGGGTTCATGCCGGCGCTCGAGCACCGTTTCAGCATGGCAATGAGGTCAGGCAGGGCCGCGAAAGTCGTCCCGAATCCCGCCACGAAGCCGATGATTGGCGCTAGCTCCATCCCTCTTCCTCTCCATCCGGCGCGAGAAATGATCGACCGCGGGAATCGTTACCTCAACTGTGCAATGGCCTGGGACCAATCCCGATGAAATTTTTATGATCGGTCTTCACGCCGCCGCCCTTGACCTTCGCACGGCCGGAACCATCATGCGCGGGCGCTCGTTGATTTGTCTCGGTGGCAAGGAGGCCTGGTCATGAGGATAATGGCTGTCGCGTTCGCTCTCGGAGCGGCCCTGGTTCTGTCCAGCGCTGGCACGTTCAGTACCACAGCTGAAGCACGGGAGCGGCTTTACGTCAGGGTGCCCGTGGTCCGGCCGCCTCCTTACTACTGGGACTCCAATATCGTGCCGCGCTATCGCTATCGCCCGCAAGACGACCGGGTCGATCCAAACGGGCCGCCCGTGGTGCCGGTGGTGCGCTTGTGGGATGGCGGAGAGATCTACCTTCCGACGTGGTGGCGATGATCTGACGTCAGCCTCCTGACGTCAGCCCACGGAGACACCCGCCTTCGCCCGGCTAATGCCGAGGGCCAGAATGCGATGCAGCAGGCCCGGATAATCGAGACCGTCGTGCCGGGCCGCTTCAGCGAACTCCTGGCTCTTGGCGATTTCGGGATTGGGGTTCGCCTCGATGAAATACGGCGTGCCATCGGCAGCGAGGCGGAAGTCGATGCGCGCATAGCCGTCGAGCTTCAGTGTCCGGTAGATGCGTTTGGCGATCGTCTGAATGCGGGTGGATAGCTCCGGCGGAAGATTCTTGGCCGGCCCATCGACGATACCGACGCGTTCCTGATAACTGGTGTCGTGCTTGACCTTCTCGGTGGCGATCTGCCGGGCGCCCTGGCCGCCCGAGGTCCCGAACTTCAACTCCCACACCGGCAGACATCGCAAGCGGTTGTTGCCGAACACGCCGACATAGAGCTCGCGTCCTTCGATATATTGTTCGGCGATGGCGGCCGTTCCGACCTGATCGTGGATGAAGGCGACGCGTTCTGCGAGCTCCTCGTCGGTATCGACGATGGACGCCTGCGAGATGCCCCGAGACCCGTCCTCGTTCAGGCTCTTGACGATCAGAGGCAGCGCCAGGCGCGAAGGCCGTTTGACCTTGCGGTGCATCGGGAACACCGCGAAGACCGGCACCGCAACGCGCCGATAGTGCACGAGCGTCTTGGACAGATCCTTGCCCCGCGCCAGGATCAGGCCGCGCGGATTGCATCCGGTATAGGGGATCCGCATCAGCTCGAGAAAGCTCGGGATGTGCTGATCGTACACAGGCTCGTGGTGAAACTGCTCGAGCAGATTGAACACCACGTGCGGCTTGAAGCCTTCGATCTCGTCGCGCAGCGGCTTGAGTTCCTCCTGCACGCCAAGCGGACGAACCTCGTGGCCGGCTGCGCGCAAGGTGCTGACGACATCGTACTCCGTTTTCCATTCATTGATTTCGCGCGCGGAGTATCCCTTGGCCGAGTCCGGCGGCACGAAGTCGGGATGCATGGCAACGAGAATGCGCAGGCGTCTCATAGCGCGATCCATTTGCGCCGCGACGGCCCAAACAGTGCATGCATGGTCTTGGCGGTCAACAGGACGATGAAATCCATCACAAGCTTCCGTTCGGAGCCGACGACCCGCAGATCGAGCTCCCGGCAGCGGGAGATCATGTCGTCGAGCACGGCGTCCAACGTAAGCTGATTCTCGCCCGTCCACCGCGCCACCAACTGTCTTATGTGGGCGCGATGCTGCCTGATGAAAGACGAAGCCGGTCGTCCCCGGTGATGCCGCGGATCGGCGGAAAACAGCCGGGAGAGGTCGCGGTCATACGTCTTGGGTGGCGTAAAGGCGTAGAATGCCTGCTTTTTCTGGTAGTGCTCGGCCAGGGTCTGGCTCAGTCCATGCAACGCATCGACACGCTCGCGTGTCGTGACCGGCGGCCGCTTCCCGGCGATTTCCTCCATCAATTCGTCGACATATTCGAGCTTCTTCAGCGCCGGCCAGCCGGCGTAGCGCGTCCGCCAGCTCGAGCGCGGCCGCAGCCACACCGCGAAGGTCTCGGCGAAATCCTCGTCCGGATGGCTCTGCGCGTACCAGAGCCGAAGATGCTGGACATAGCGCCGGCTGGCCGGATTGGGCCGATAATAGCGCGGGTAGCGTTTCGAGGACGGGCCGAACAGCTGCTGATAACGGCGACGGCGGTGCAGCTGGTAGGCGTGCTGCACTGCATGCCCCGCCTCGTGGCGGAGAATGGCCATGCACTCCGACCAGGTGCCACCCTCGACGTCGAGCATCATTTTCTTCTCGAGCTTCATGAGGCGGGGATGGGTGAGATAGAACGGAATGGCGATCCCGGGCACCTGCGCCGGGCTGAACCATTCGCTCGAAATCCACACATGCGGCCGCAGCCGGATGCCCCGCTCTTCGAGCTCTTCATAGAGAGAGCCGACGCAGCCCTCGAGCCAGGTGCCTTCGACGGCAACCCTCAGACGGCTGAGGCGCTGCTTGAGCAGTTGCTGGTCCGAAAGCTTTTCCCAGGCATATTTCCGGCGTCGAGGCATAGGTCTCTGGAATTCGTCAAAACAAAACACCCAAATGGTGTCACAGGATTCCCCCCGCAACAACCGCCGATCGACCGGTGATGCCGGCCCAGACGGGCTGCGCTGGGAGCCGGATCGCCCTGATTGGGCGTGGCGAGACCAAAGTAAAACCTGACGTCAGGACGACCCGTCAAGCGAGGATCTGACGGCGGCTGCGAACTCAGCCGGACGGAACGGCTTGTGCAAAAGGGCCGTCCGCCCGACTGCCCTTTCGATCGCCGACGTGTCCGAATAGCCGCTGACGAACAGAATCCGCAAACCCTCGTTTGACTGCCGGGCGGCCGTTGCCACCTCAGCCCCGTTCGAACCAGGCATCCCGAAATCGAGGACCATCAAATCGGGACGTGCGCTCCTCAAAAGCTCGAGCGCGGCATCACCGCTGTCTGCCTCCTTCACCCGATAGCCCAGGTCGGAAAGCACCCCCGACATGATTTCGCGAACGTCGGGATCATCATCCACGATGAGAATGCTCTCAGACCCGCGCGACATTTTCGTCGCCTCCGCGTGCTCGTGCTCGGCGAGCGCATGAGCGACGCGGAGCGCGATATTGATCCGTGTGCCCTTCCCTGGAGCGGTATCGATGGTGACGTCGCCGCCAATCTGCCGGACGATGCCGTAGACCTGTGACAGGCCGAGCCCGGTGCCCTTCCCTGGAGGTTTTGTCGTGAAGAAGGGATCGAAGGCGCGTGCGACGACCTCCGGCGGCATCCCCGTTCCGGTGTCGGCCACGCAGACGACAATCCTTTCCCCGTCCCTCGTATCTGGTCGGGTCGAAATCGTCAGCGTGCCGCCGCCAGGCATAGCGTCGCGCGCATTGATCGACAAATTCAGGATCGCAAGTTCGAGTTGATTGGCATCCGCCAACGCATGCGGCAACCCATCCGCCAGCTTCGTTTCGACCGTGATTTGGGAGCCCAAGGTCTGGTTGACGAGCTGAACTCATGCCCATGATCAGATCATTGAGATCGACCGGCACCGTCGCAAGCTTCTGCGTGCGCGAGAAAGCAAGCAATTGAGCTGTCAGCTTCGAGCCTCGTTCGGCCGCCTTGAACGCTTGTTCGGCCTGACGAACGATGCGCGGATCGGTTGCGCGCATGCGAATGAGGTCGAGATTGCCCACGACGGCGGTCAGCAGATTGTTGAAGTCGTGCGCCAGTCCTCCCGTCAATTGGCCGATCGCTTCCATTTTTTGTGATTGCACCAGCGCCATTTCAGCCTGCTGGCGCTGCTCGATCTCATGCTTCAATTTGAGATTGGCGGATTCCAGATCGGCGACCCGATCCCTGACGCGCTGCTCCAGCGTTGCGTTCAACGATCGCAGGCTGTCTTCGCCTTTTCGAATGCGAAGCAGAGCATTCACGGCGGCCGCAAGCTCGAGCGGTTCGGCCGGCTGAACGAGATAGGTGTCCGCACCGGAATCCAGGCCGCGCGTCCGATGAAACGATGTCGTGAAGGTCGAGGACGTCATCAGGACCATGATGTCAGGCCACTTCTTCTTGATGAAGGCGCAGACGTCGTAGCCCGTGATATCAGGCAGCTCCACGTCAAGCAGCACGATCGGCGGCTTCTCGCTCTCGATCAGCCGAAGGGCTTCCGCTCCCGTGCGCGCCTCGATAACGGCGAAGCCGGCCTCCTGAAGGTCGCGCGTCTTGACATAACGCGGAGCGTCCTGGTCGTCGACATTGACAATGAGGATGTTCTCGAACTCGCTCACGACGCCCCCACAGTTGCATCGCGAAGGAACAGCGAGACGTTCTCGCGCGAGATCGTGTTCTTGGAGATCACGCGGGTCCCGGCCGGCAGACGCGCCTTCAATTCGGCATTGACGTTCATGGACGTCGAAACGATGACCGGCGTGATGCTGGTTCGGCTGTCGGCGCCAAGCTCCTGCAGCACCGTGAATCCGTCCATGGTCGGCATTTGCAGGTCGAGGATGATGACATCGGGCTTTTGCTCGCGCGCGGCCTTGAGGCCGTCGTCGCCGTCGACCGCCTCGATGAATTCGTAACGCGGCTCATTGCTGATGATCTGTCGCATCACATAGCGGAACGTCTCGTCATCGTCGATGAGGAGAACCCGCTTGCGCGCGTGGTCGGCGGTCCGCTGGACACGAGATGGATCGCCACGTTCCGGCGGAATGGAAAGCGTGAAAATCGAGCCCTGGCCAAGCACGCTTTCGAGGATCAGCTCGCCGCCGAGCAGTTCGGCAAGAGACCTCGACAGCGGAAGGCCCAGCCCGGTGCCTTTCACTCGCCTCTGTATCCTGGTTTCGACTTGCGAAAATTCCTCGAATATGCGGGCATGATCGTGTGGCGCGATGCCAATACCGGTGTCCCGCACGGAGAAGTTTACGCGTTTTCCTTCGACGTCGAACGTCGCGGTCACCCTGACTTCGCCCTGTTCGGTGAACTTAAGCGCATTGGAAATGAGGTTGCGCAGAATCTGCGTAACCTTCGCCTCGTCGGTGAAAAGATTGGGAACCTTGTCGGGAATTTCAAAAATCAACTCGACCGCCTGACTGGTGAGCAGCGGCCTCAGCGCGCCGCGCAGGCCGCCGAACAGTTCAGACACCGTGAATGCCGACGGTCGAATGTCGACCTTGCCGGCTTCCACCTTGGCAAGATCGAGCAGGTCATTGACGAGTTCGAGCAACCCCTCGGCCGAGCGTCTGATATATCCGACCTGCCGCTCCTGCTCGGACGTCAGCTCGCCATCGATACGGTCGAGCAGAAGCCGGGACAGCGCCAGCACCGAGTTCAAGGGCGTACGAAACTCGTGACTCATGTTCGAAAGGAATTTCGTCTTGAGCTCGCTTGCTTGCCGAAGCTGTTCGGCACGCCCGTCAAGCTCGGCGTAGAGCGCGACGACACCGCGGTTGGTGTCGCTCAGCTCCTGATCGAGCTGCTTGCTCTCCTCCTCCTTGCGGCGGATTTCCTCGAGAGACTGCATCAACTCACGATTTTGCTGCCGCAAGGCTTCCAGCGGGTCCAGCGAACTGTCCTTTTGCAGGGCGGCCGCAACCTCTGAAAGCTTCGCGCGTGTGACCGGGGCAGCGCGGCTCGGCAAATCATGGCCGATCTCGACCGTCGTCCCCTTGCCGGCCTTTGACTCGATCTTGAAGTGATCCATCAGGCGGCGGGCGCCGAGAATGCCCAGCCCCATACCGCTCTTGGAGCGATATTGCCCATCCAGAATGGACTGGACATCGGCAATACCCGGGCCCTTGTCGGATATCCTGACGTGGAAGACCTGAGGCGTGGGCGTTGGATCGAGAATGAATTCGGCACGGCCGCCGCCTGCATAGCTGAACGCGTTTCTGGTCAGCTCCGAAACTGCGGTTGCAATCCGCGTCTGGTCCTGGCGTTCAAATCCCAACAGCTCAGCCAATCGATGCGCTCGTTGACGAACAGTGACGACGTCAGCCTCGCTCTCGATGGGAACTGTGACGATTGGCCATACTTTGATACTCGCCGCCATGACCGTCACCATTTGGCTACCAGCACGGTAGCATCGTCGCGATGCCGTGTCAGGTCCCGGTACAGCACTGCCGCGATCAGAGTCGGATGCCGCGCGGCGAGATTGGGGTAGCGCTCGAGTGTCCAGCTCGAAGCCAAGCCGTCCGAGTGCATGATGACGAGGCCGGTCGTAAAGGGGTACTCGAACGCCTGTATCTTGCGGGCATTGTGGCCGGCGGTTCCCGGCATCGAGACCATGCGCTTCAGCTCACCATTGACTGCAATCACGCCGGCGACGTTGCCGACCCCCGAATAAATCATCTTGCCGGAACCCGGCTGAAAGCGGGCCACGGAAACCGCAGCGCCGCGGGTGGCTCGCAAGCCTCCGTGGATGTATTCGAGCAGCACGGGGGCGCGGTGCCCGTTGAAGCGGTGAAACAGCCGGACAGCCTCGACGGCAGCCTCCGCGGCGTCGGGCCCGTGGCCGAGCCCGTCGGCGACCAGCAGGGTGGTCTCCTCCGGTCCAACCGAAACGCTCCAGGAATTCTCCGCAGACATCCTCGCCGAGTTTGGGAACCGAGACGGCTCCAATCCGGCTGGTGTCGCTGAAGCCTTCAGGCGGATGGCCCTGCTTGAGGCGCGCAAGGATGGCCGTGCCGTTTCCCGGCCACGAGGCGATATCGACGAAATGCGATTGACGGACGACCGCCCCCAAGCCCTTGCCGGCTGTCCCCGCCGTCGAGTACCCGTCGGCAAAGCTCGTCGACACATTCGTGATGCCCGGCCCCATATCCAGCGCGATCAGCTCGATGCCGCCGTCCGGGCCTTCGCCATATGCACCGACGAGGATTTCTCCGCCGTTGCCATGCTTGAGAATGTTGGTGGCAAGCTCGGTCGCGACGAGAGCCACCCTGCCGCTGTCGGTATCGCCGAAACCCTGGCGCCCCGCCATCTCAGTTGCTCTTCGCCGCGTCTCCGATACCTGGCTTTGGTCCTTTACGGCGAGAGCGATCATCGCTTACTTCCAACGCGCGATGACAACTTTGGTGCCCTCGCCAACTTTAGAGTGAATCGAAAACTCGTTGGAGAGCCGCTTGGCGCCTCCCAAGCCGAGGCCCATGCCCTTGCCGGTCGTAAAGCCGTCCTTCAACGCCGTAGCGATATCGGCAATGCCCGGGCCATGATCCTCGAAGGTCAGCCGGAGACCGCGCCGACCGACCGCGTCAATCAGCTCGGCCAGGACAAATCCGCCACCCCCATAATCCAGCGTATTGCGGGCCAGCTCGCTTGCCGCCGTGATGATCTTGGTCTGGTCGACGAGGCTCAAGCCGGCGTCGAGCGCCATCGTTCGCGCCAGCTGGCGCACGCGGACGACGTCATCCGAGGAGCGGATCTCCACCCGCTCAGTCTTCGTCGTCATCTGCCAAATCCGACGCCTTGAGCCGCGCGTGGATGAGAGCCATGCCGCGTTCGACGTTCAGGGCGGTCTTGACCCCCGTCAGCGACAATCCAAGCTCGACCAGCGTGATTGCCACCGCCGGACGCATGCCGACGACGACTGTATCGGCATCCAGGATGCGAGAGACCGCGGCGATGTTGTCAAGCATCCGGCCGATGAAGCTGTCCACGATCTCCAGTGCCGAGATGTCGATGAGAACGCCCTTGGCGCCCACATCGACGATCTTGCTCGTCAAGTCTTCTTCGAGGGCGGTGGCGAGACGGTCGTGCATGTCGACCTGGATGGTCACAAGCAGCGCATTCCCGAATTTCAGGATTGGAATGCGGTCCATGATCACTGGCCCTTTTCGACGGGCGTCTTGTTCTGGTCGGCAATGGCAGCCGCCTTCTTGACCCTGGTCACGGCACGGCCGGTTCTTTCGAGGGCCACCGCAAGCGCGTCCGCCAGAGTGGCCTTCGAAACGACATTCAGCTCGACACCCAGATGGACCATGGTCTGGGCAATCTGCGGGCGGATGCCGCTGATAATGCAATCGGCGCCCATCAGCCTGGCCGCCGCAACCGTCTTGAGGAGGTGCTGCGCGGTCAGCGTATCGACAGTGGGTACGCCGGTAATGTCGATGATGGCGATTTCCGCCTCGGTATCGACGATGGTCTGGAGAAGGCTCTCCATCACCACCTGGGTCCGCTGGCTGTCCAGCGTGCCGATCAGCGGCAGTGCGAGGATACCTTCCCACAACTTGACCACCGGCGTCGACAATTCCGCGATCTCGCGATGCTGACGGCCGATGACTTCCTCCCGGCTTTTCTGGAAAACCTCGAGCGTGAAGAGACCCAACTCGTCCAGCAGAAGCGTCACGGCCCAGGTCATCTCCGCAGCCTGCGCCGGCGAAAGCGCGTTGCTGCGATTTAGCGCATTAAACAGCGGCTGCTTCAGTGAAAAGACGAAGGTCGCGGTCTCGCTCGGGGAGAAGCCCTGAAGCGCGCGCGAGCGGGAGACATCGCTGAGCAACTGTCTGGCCGCGCCAAAGGCTGGATTGGAGGCGTCGTTGCCGCCCTTTGCCAACCCGTCCCGCAGCAGATGCAGGAATTCCCGGGATTGCGACATCAGCTCGTTTTCGGTGATCCGGCCGGTTTGCAGGCTCCCGGCCTTTTTCTGGAGATCGACCCATTCCGGCAGGATGGTCTGTTCATTGCTGCCGACGAGTTCGGCTACGGTACCTACATTCCCAGCCATGTCGCACGCTCCGTTCAACGGTTACTTTTCAAGGCTTGGCTGGCGCGCGCAAGGATGACAAACGGCGCCTTGAGCGCAGTTTTTCTCGAACGCAATCAGCACCCAATTTCGACGAACGGGCGCGATCACCCGGATTGCGCTGCCGAAGTGAGGCGCCCATGCGTCTGGTGTCCGTCAAAGCTGGCTGCGATTGCGATCGACCCGGGGATCACGCAGGAAACGTAAGCCTTCGATGGCGAGCGTGCGCTCGTCACCTGGCAGATTTCTGAGGTGCTGCTGAAGCCGCTGCCTGGCATTTGCCTCTTCCGCAGGCGAGAGCGTCATCATCAAGCCATAGGCTTGCATCACCCGGTCTACCGCTTCCTGCATTCCCTGACCCCCTTTTGCGCAATCAGCTGGGAGCCAAACGCGGGAGTCACCCGTGAGTTCCCTGGTGGAACAAAAATTGGCATTTGGAAGTCAGGACGATGAGGCCGCTGGCGGGCATAAACACGATTCTAAAAAATCGAGTTGCACAGCCTTGCGGCTAACCAGCTAAGAAGCCATGCCCAGCCCGTCATTGCGACAAAAATGGCGGCCAAAAAATTGAGATTAAACCAGCGAACACGGATATTCTGAGATACGGCTGCCACTGTCTCCCTCAATTCTGGCGGGCAAAAGTGGGCGACCCGCCTTAGTGCCTTCTGAAAATCCTGGAATGGAAAACGGCACCGACCTCCAGGATGCGGCCCGTTCCGATGCGGACCTCAACTGCAAAACGCTGGTCAATCGTGCCCTCCATGACGGCGTCCCGAGCAGCGTCAACAAGCGCACCAAGCGCCATGTCATGCGCAGCCTCGGCGTCCGGCAATTCGATGCCAAAGTTGTCTTTGGAGAATGTGTCGCCTGATCTGAGATCGAAAAAATATTGAGCCACCTGATGACTTACTTTGGCGGCTGCAGGCCTGGCGAATTGGCCCATTCACCAAGATGGGACGCAGTGTCGGCCCGACTGGCCTTTTTCAGGAGTTCATCGCGCTCCGTACCAGGTGGAAGCGCAGCCGCCTTGGAGCGGACATTGCTCGCAAAAGCCCTTAAGCGATCCTGGAGGGATTCGGTTTGCTTGGGACGACGCTGCCTCGACATAGCGCGCTCCTTTCCTTTTCAAGGAAGGCGGGAGCGCTGCCGGGCGTTCTCATCACCGATACATGCCACGATCCTTGCGGTGATGGATAAACTATGCGCCCCTCCCCGGCTGAATGCCAGAGCAAAAAATCGCGGTTCTCTAGGAACGATCGCCCGATTAACGTAGGATAAGAACTTGCAGATGCAGGGATGCCGAAGTGCGGGGCGACAATGGCGAGCGCAGCTCGCGGGCCGCGCGGGGCAGTGGAAGCCGCGAACCGAGGCGGCCTTTACGTGTTCTTGCGTTGCTCTTTTTCGACCCTTACCCAGTGCAGATGATGCAAGTGTTCGTCCAATCGGTTGGCCGTTTTCACCAGGAGATACAGCTCATCTTTGAGCCGTCGGCTCTCTGCAATCGCCTTGTCGGCGCGTTCGAGGAGATTGTCCTGCATTGACCCAAAATTCGCAGGACTGAGTTTCGTTCCACCGAGCGGAAGCGAAGACGCCAACGAGCCGCCAGCGGCCTCCGGGGGCACGCAGGCGCGATGCGCGGCAGGGTGGTCCTTCCTGGTTAGTGAGCCAGAACTCTTTGAAGCGCCGAAATTGGTTTTGGTTTGCTAGCGCCACTTCCGCGCGAAGCAAGGTTCCTATTGGGTGAACCGGCAACGGCGGCGGAGATGGATCCATCGCTCATCCCGGTCCTAGCCTGCGAGTAAGCCGAGCCAAATCAGACTGGCCCAGATCAAGGCCGCAAAAAACCCCGTAAAGCAAACAACCGTTAGCGCGAAAAGGACCTGCTCGACTTTGCTCATTGTGCCCGGTCCGCTACCGCACTCGAACTCAATCCGTTCACCACGGCTTTAGGTGTCATCTTCTTCTTTGGGGAACGGCTCTTGAGTCTTGCGGCCCAGGAACGTGTCCGGGACGACAGCCCTCCTCAAGATTTCCAGGCTGTGCGCCAGCACATCGCGGATCGTGCGCTGTTGCTCGGCGTCTTTTTCGTAGTCTGGACGAAAGAATAGCGGCATATCCGCACCCTCGCTTTGCAGGCGGGAGCGCAACGGGTCTCTCAGTCACCGACGCCCACGGGGCAGAGCCACGGCCGGTGATAGACGACAACGTGGCGGGTGGAACTCAGTTCGACCCTCACGGAACCGTGTTCGGCGAGGACCGGTCGCGGAAAAGTTCTGGCGGCACAAACCGCCGCACGCTCTGAACTTCCAATTTTCAGAACGACTCCAATATGCTGCGCACATTCAAGCCCCTCGTGCGAAAATAAATCTATTTACGAAAAGCAGAATTTGTGAGACTGATACGCCCATCTCGTCCCAACCGAGGGGCGTACGCGTCGTCACTTACGCGGGACGGGATGCGGTGGACGTGAGGGCGGCGCAAGACGATCGCAGCTTTCGCGGACGGCGAAGTCGTGTGGTCCTGGCTCCCCGACGCTGGAGTCAAGCTTCTCGAGATGATCGAGAAGCGAGGGTGGCAAGAAAGCCCGGTTCACCCGGGAGAGCACGAAGGAAACCGTTAAAACCATTGCGCGGGGAAAGCCGGATCGCTCCGGTTGGACCTGTGGTGACTACACTCGCGTTTTTTTACGCGAGGCCGCGGGTGCAACCTGCATCCGGCTTTCCCTGCGCCCTCGGATTTCTCGAGGGACACGATCTAAAGACTCGGGCAGAGCATGCCGCGAGAATGAGGACGCTTGTCTCGCCGTACCGTCTGCGTTCGACCCTTACGCGTGCCGTTGCGCCGTCAATGCCTCACCGAACGCCTGGAACAGCGCGCGATTGATCGGATTGCGCTGCGGGTCATATTCCGCATGCCACTGCACACCGAGCGCGAAGCCGGGCGCGTCGGCGATGCGGATCGCCTCGATGGTCCCGTCCTCGGCGACGCCTTCAATCAAGACCCGCTCGCCCGGCACGAGGATGCCCTGCCCGTGCAGCGAATTGACCTTGATCTTCTCGCAGCCGAGGATTTTGGCGAAGGCGCCATCCGGCACCAACGTCACCTCGTGGCGGTCGGCGAAGACGACTTTCGGATCGGGGTGGATGTCGCCGTTCGCAAGCCGGGGCATGCGGTGGTTCATGCGTCCCGGGATTTCGCGGATCTCCGGGTGAAGCGAGCCGCCAAAGGCGACGTTCATCTCCTGCAAACCGCGGCAGATGCCGAACAGAGGAATGCCACGCGCGACGCAGACTTCAGACAGCGTCAGCGCCACTTCGTCACGCAGGATGTCGTACGGCTCGTGGCTTTGGTGCGGTTCGGTTTTGAAGCGGGTCGGATGAACGTTGGCACGCGCACCCGTCAGGACGATGCCGTCGACCACATCAAGCAGCGCGCCGATCTCGGTGATGTCGGGGCAGCTTGCGAACATCAGGGGGAGAGCGCCCGCGACTTCAGCCACGGCGCGAAGATTGCGCTCGCCAACCACCTGTACGGGAAACCGATTTTCGATGCGCGTGGCATTCCCGATCACGCCGACGACCGGCTTCCGTCTCATCGCTCTCGCCATACTTCCTCTGCCCGGCAAGGGGGATCATGCCTGCGTCGCGGCGTTCGATCAACCCGTTGCGAATGCTTATCAAACATCATTGCCCTGCAAGAATCTCAGGCCGCCGCGGCGAGCTTTGCGTCGAGGTGGGCGGAAAGGATGGTTTTCAGCTCCTCCAGCAGCTTGACGCGCTCAGTTGGCCTGCTGCGGTCCAGACTCGCGATCATGGCGCCGGTGATGTCCGACCAGGCCGCCAGCATGCGGCCACGGTCCTCCCTGGCGAGCTTCGGAAATGCCTCGGCCAGCGTGCGATCGAGATGCGCGGCCAGCGCGCGGCGCAGCTCGCGGGCGAGATCATCGAAGCGAGCATGCGCTTGACTTGCGGAAAACACGCAGACGAAGGCCGACGTGTCCGCCTGGATGGCAGCGATCCCGTCGATCAGGCGCGCGATGAAAACGCGGCGATCGCGCCTCGCCCCCTCCGCATCGAGCTCGGCGGCGAGACCGAGAATCCGCTCGCGAAATTGCCCGACCAGCGCGGCGACGATGTCGTCCTTGCTTTCAAAGAATTGATAGATCGAACCGACAGGTATCTTGGCGCGCTCGGCGATCAGATTGGTACTGAGATCGGCATAGCCAACCTCGCCGAGCAGCGCGCCGGTCGCCTTCAGAATGTTCGCGACCCGCGTCTGGCTGCGCGCCTGGGTCGGCATCTTGCGCAGGCCGCCCTGCTTGTTCGTCTTCGCCATGCCTTTCCCTAACACCTCCTTGACAACATGAATAGGTGCTCATATTGGTTAATATGAATATATGCTCATATTCATATTCTGCGAGGGACGATGCGGCTCCTTACACGTTTCGGTCTGCAGCGGCCGGCCGCTCCCCGGCCCGCCGTCCAGGGGCGTTTTGATGTCGCTGACGTCACCGTGATCAATCCGACCCGCGACAGGCAGAAAGCCCGGACCATCGCGGTTGCCGATGGCAAGATTGCCGCCATTTCGCAGGCCAGGCCCATCGCCTCCGAGTTCAGCGGATGCTTTGCCCTGCCCGGCCTGATCGACATGCATGTGCATTTGCCGCCGGATAACGCGCTGAAGCTGACGCCCGGCGCCGCCCTGCTCTATCTGCTGCACGGCGTCACGACCGTGCGGGAGGCCGGCGATCTCGACGGCACCGCGGTCGATGCGGCGCGGCGCTTGATCAGCGACGGTGTCCATCCCGTGCCAAAAGTGTTCTGTTGCGGTCCCTTCGTTGCCGCCGGCAAGGCCATGTTCAAGAACACGGTGCTGCTGGAGGACGCGAGCGACGCCGCGGCCGAGGCCGCCGCCCGGCGCGTCAAGGCGGCCGGCGCGACCTTCATGAAGTTCTACGACGGCCTGACCGAGCCGATGATCCGCGCGCTCGAGCGCGCCTGCGCCAGGCACGGTCTGAAAATCATGGGCCACGTGCCTGCCGCGCTTGCCTATGAGGAGGCGCGCATTGCCGAGGTGCAGCACTTCTTTGGCGTGCCCAGACCGTCGACGCTCGAACGTGACGCCCTGCTCAACCGGTCCTGCGACTGGCATGCCGTCGACGAGATCAGGATGGACGAGATCGTCGAAGCCACCCTGAAATTCGGCATCGCCAACACCCCGACAATCGTCACCAATCAGAAGATGCTGTGCTATCGCGACTACGAGGCCGCGCGGCGTCAGCCCGAACTGCACAACCTTCCGCCCTTCTATCTCGACGTGATCTGGCATCCCGAGCGCGGGCGGCTGAACAATCGGCTGCCGCCCGACTACATCGACCGACAGGTCGTGCCTGCGATCGAAAAGAAGCAGCGCTTGACCAAAAAACTCTTTGACGCCGGCGCAAGGCTCTTCCTCGGCACCGACGTCGCCCAGCCGTTTCTTGTTCCGGGCAAGAGCCTGCAGGAGGAAATGGCGCTGTTTGCCGGCGCGGGCATCGAGCTCGAGCAGGTCTGGCAGCTTGCGACCGCCAAAGCAGGCGAGCGGCTCGGCGTCGATGGATTGGGCCGGCTCAAGGCCGGCGCGCCCGCCGACATCCTGTTGTTCCGGCGCGATCCAACCGAAAAGCTCGAACAACTGTCGAGCCTCGAAGCAGTGATCGCGGCCGGGCGGCTCTATTACGCCGCCGATCTCAGGCGCGCGGTGCAGGAGCAGTCCGCCTATTTCGCCTCGCCCTTGATCAGGCGGCTTTCGCGTCGCGGCGCTGAACGCGCGCTCGCCGGCGCCTTTCGACGGAGCAGATAATCATTGCCGCGTAAACACCTCGCGGGCGTCGAACGCCTCCTTGCCGGTCAGGTTTGCCGCCTTGAGCGCGATGGCCGCGCTGTCATCCGTTCGCTTCAGCCATGGCAGCTTTGCTTCGATTCCGCGCGTGACCGGCTCTCCAAGCGGGCCGCCGAAATCGATCGGCCAGAACCCGTTCGGCACCGCTTCGACACTGACGCCGCGAAGGCCGAAACCGCTGCCGAAGCCGGCAGCGAGGTCATCGGAGGGCACCGCACGCATCGTGGAGGGATTTGCGGGATCGCTGAAGGTCGCGAGCACCGGGATCAGTTCGCCCTTCACCGGCACGACGCCCTTCATCCGGCTCATCTCGTTGAAGGCCACCCGCTGTCCGCCGGCCGCGCCATAGGCACGCAGCGCAACATAGTTGACACCATCGAGATCGAGCATCCTGTTGTCGAGATGCGCCAGCAAGGCGACGAGGTTCTTGCCGCCGCCAAGATCGATGAACAGGGCATCGCCGCTGGTCGTGGTATGTCCCTTGCGGCTGTAGCCGCGGTCGGGCGTCACCGCCAGCACACCGCTGGCCGACTTGAGTCCCGCAGGCGTTTCCACCTCGACGGTCAGGCGATATTTGTGCCCGGGCCGGTTGATCCGGATCTGGTCGCCAATCACGAGAACGGCCAGAAGCGTGAGCACGCCGAGCCACTTGGAAATCACGCCGAACCCTCCCTTGGTTTCGGTCACCGAATGACACGACCGCGGGGCCAGCGTCAAACCGGCGCGTCGCGCCGCTTGATCCCGACGACTTTTGGCGATTGAGTGCGGCCGGAAACTCGGGGCAGACGGGAATCGGCATGAGCGAGAGGAACGATCAACGCCTGATGGCACGGACCGACCTGGCATGGGCCATCGCGGTCGGCGGCATCGGTACGGTGCTGTTCACGGCCGCGCTGTGGTTTGCCTGGCACTATGCCGCGACGCTGTTCCTGATCTTCGCCGGCGTGCTGCTCGGGGTCGCGCTGACCGCATTGACCGAGTTGTTGGGGCGCTTTGTCCGGTTGCCGGAGCCGATACGGCTCGCAATCGTCTGCCTGACGCTCGCCGTTCTCTTGTCGGGCGTGCTCGTGCTTGGCGGCGCCACGATCGCGCAACAGGCGACCGTGCTGAGTAACACGATCAAATCGCAACTGACCAACGTCAAGTCGTTTCTGGAAAGGAACGGCGTCGATACCAGCTATTTCGACCTCGGCAATCTTGAAAGCTCTCAGGACTCCTCCGGCGCGACGGCCCAAGGCACAGGCGGCGGCGCGGGCAGCGGCACGGGCACAGGCACGTCCCACAATCTGCCGAGCGCCAGCACGATTGCGTCCAGCGGGGGCGCCATCGTGAGCCAAAGCCTGAAAGTGCTGCTCGGCACCGTCAGCGTCGTCGGCAATTTCTTTATTGTCGCGTTTCTCGGACTTGCCTTCGCGGCCCAGCCCGCGATCTATCGCACCGGGCTGATTTTCATGGCGCCGGCGAAATACCGCGTCCAGACGCTGGCCATCGTCGACCAGATCGGCGAGACGCTGAAACGCTGGCTGCTGGCGCAGCTCCTGACGATGTTCGCAGTCTTCGCCGTGACCTGGATCGGGCTCGCGATCATCGGAATACCGAGTTCGTTTATCCTGGGTATCCAGGCCGGCCTGCTCGCCTTCATCCCGACGATAGGAGCCCTGATCGGCGGCCTGATCGTGGTGTTGGCGAGCCTTGCCTCGGGATGGGTGGCCGCGCTGAGCGCGGCGATCCTGTTTCTCGGCGTGCATGCGCTGGAAAGCTACGTGCTGACGCCGATCATCCAGCGCCAGGCGCTCGACATTCCGCCGGCCACGCTGTTTGCGTTTCAGATCCTGCTCGGCGTGGTTTTCGGGATCTGGGGACTGGCGCTCGCCCTTCCGCTGATGGCGATCGGCAAGGTCATGATCGACTATTTCAAGGAGGATGGCGCGCAAGCAGCTTGAAGCGCCGATGCGAGTCTCGAACCTTAGGCGCCACAAAAGAAAAAGGCGCCTCGGGGCGCCTGCAATGGTCAGCTCAATCCGGCTGTTACTGCCAGAGCAACATCGTGCCGGCCATCATCACGACGCAGCCCGCCAACAGGACCAGCGGCCAAAGCGGGCTGCGGCGCTGGTATCGCCCCTGCGCGCGCCGCTCGTCAATGAGCGCGCTTTCATATTCATCTGATGTGGAGAACATGCAGGCGAAGCCGCCACGGGCCGACGCGGCGTCGGCTTCAAGCGAGAGCATTGCGGACTGGGCGCCGCGATCCCGGCGTAGGTTCATGGAGCCAATGATGGGACCGATTGGTAAACGAGCAGTTACCATTCGGTCCCGTAACTCAGCGCGATGCCTACGCGATCGCCGGATTGGCGTGCGCTGTGGACTTGAGGCCCGCGGACGCGCGCCGCCAGTTCTCCAGCGACAGCGGCAGTTCTTCCGCGGCTTCGACGCGGTTGCGGCCGCTACGTTTGGCCTGGTAGAGCGCGGTGTCCGCCGATGCCAGCAGCACCTCGAGCTCGGTTCCGGCGGGGCCGCCCGCGGCGCCGATGCTCACGGTGGTATCGACCGGACCTTCCTCGCACACGATTCCGGAGGCCTCGAAGGCCTCGCGCACGCGTTCAGCCGCGACGACGCCCTCTTCGAGCGAACAGGGCAACAGGGCCGCGAACTCCTCGCCGCCGACCCGGCCCGAGAGATCCGTCATGCGCAGATTGCTGACCACCACGGTCGCGAACAATTTCAAGAGCTCATCGCCGGCCGGGTGGCCGAAGCGGTCGTTGATGCCCTTGAAATGGTCGATGTCGAAGATCAGTACCGTGACCGGGCGGCCGGCCACGGCCTCCTTCTCGATCACGCGCGAGCAGGCCTCGGCAAAGCCGCGGCGGTTGAGCATGCCGGTCAAGGGGTCGATCGAGGCCGCGTTCTTGTGCGCCGTGACAGTACGCTCCGACACCAGCATGAAGATCACAAACACCGTGCCCACCGCATAGAGCACAAGCTCGACAGTGAACATCGTGACCCAGACGCTGGCGCCGAACTTCTCGTGCCCGGGGTGCAGGATATCGCCGAGGATGATCGGCAGCATCAGCACGAAGCCGTGCACCACCGGCACGGCGAATGCCGTCCAGCGTCGATGCAGCGACCTGCGCCGCTCCGACCACAACTCGGTGGCGGTCAGCGCCGCATAGAACGCCACGATCGCCGCGCCAATGGTCAGGCGCAGCGCGGAATCCCTGGGATCGAGCGTCGTGGCGGCGGCCATCCAGGCGATCGCGCCGAGCACGAGCCCGGGAAAGTTTGGCTTGCGGCCGTGGAACAGAAGCGATGCGTTCCAGACCATGCCGCAGGCAATAAATCCGACGGCATTCACGTAAAGCGAAAGCGTTTCGCCGAGCTTGTGGCCCGCAAGCGCCCAGACTGCGATCGATGCGGCTCCGAGAATATAGGCGGAACCCCACCAGATCAGCGCGGAGTTTTGCTCCTGCCGGCCAAAGAATAGCAGCATGGCCCCCAGAAGCGCTGCCACCATGGTGGCAACCAGGTACAGTGTGATGCTGTCGAGCGACATTTCGCTCATCCTCAGTTGATGCAGTCCGTCCGGTTGACCCGGAGGGCTTTGTGCCCAGTTCGACCGCTGCACTCTATGAGGTTCGCGTTCGAAATCCGTTTGCGTTCAAAGGCAAGTTTTCAGGAAAAACTGCGTCAACTTCTCGTTAAACGGACCAATGAAAGTACACCCCGGGGACTCCTGAGCGAGTGATTGCCAATTCAGTTCAAATTTGAATGAAAACCTCTGGTCCCGATTGCACAAAGGGCCCGGTCATTTCTGACCGAGCCCCGATCTTCTTGAGCTATCTGGAATGACAGATCAGCGCTTCGAGAACTGGAAGGATTTGCGCGCTTTCGCCCGACCGTACTTCTTGCGCTCGACGCTGCGGGAGTCGCGGGTAAGGAACCCGCCCTTCTTCAGCACGCCACGCAGCTCGGGCTCGAAATTGGTGAGCGCCTTGGACAGGCCATGACGGACCGCGCCGGCCTGACCGGACAATCCGCCGCCGGCGACGGTGCAGATGACGTCATACTGACCGTTGCGGGCGGCAGCGACCAGCGGCTGCTGGATCATCATGCGCAGCACCGGACGGGCGAAATAGACTTCGACCTCGCGGGTGTTGACGGTGACTTTGCCGGTGCCCGGCTTGACCCAGACGCGGGCAACAGCGTCCTTGCGCTTGCCGGTGGCGTAGGCGCGCCCCTGCTTGTCGATCTTCTTGACGTATTTCGGCGCTTCGGGAGCGGCCGGCTTGAGCTGCGAGAGCTGATCGAGCGATTGCATGCTTTCGGCCATGTTATGCGGCCCTCATGTTCTTGCGATTCATCTTGGCGATATCGACCGTCTCCGGCTGCTGCGCCTCGTGGGGATGGTCGCCACCGGGATAGACGTGAAGGTTGCTCATCTGCCGGCGGCCCAGCGGACCGCGCGGAATCATGCGTTCGATCGCCTTCTCGACCACGCGCTCCGGAAAGCGGCCCTCGAGAATTTCCCGCGCCGTGCGCTCCTTGACATGGCCGACATAGCCAGTGTGCTTGTAATAGACCTTGTTGTCGCGCTTGCGGCCGGTCAGCACCACATGCGCGGCGTTGACGATGACGACATTGTCCCCGCAATCGACGTGGGGGGTATAGGTCGGGAGGTGCTTGCCGCGCAGCCGCATGGCGACCAGCGAAGCGAGCCGGCCGACCACCAGACCTTTGGCGTCGATCACGACCCACTTCTTCTGCACCTCAGCCGGCTTGGCTGAAAAGGTTTTCATGATGATGTGCCCTGAAACGGAAAATCGGCGCACTTGGCGCGCGCCGAACTTGCCGCTTTCTAGAGAAGTGATTGTTGGACGTCAACAATAAAATTACTTATTCATGTAGCAAAAACAATAGCTTATAAATAAGGTGTAATAATACCTTGAAAAACCCTATTCGTTTGGAATGGAATAGGTCGCGGTGACATGGGCGATCGGGTCAGAGGAAACGCCCGACATCAGCGTGACTTCGCCCACCGCCAGCCGTTTGCCAAGCTTCATGATCCTTGCGGCAGCAAGCACGTCCTGCCCGGCCTCAGCCTTGCGCAGGAAGTTGATATTGAGATTGGTGGTGACGGCATGCCCACCGACTGGGCCGATCGCCGACATCAGCACGACATACATGGCGAAATCGGCGAGCGCCATGAGCGTCGGCCCGGATACCATGCCGCCCGGCCGCAGCATGCTGTCGTTGTAGCGCTGGCGCAGCAGACAGGTCTCGCCGTCCGCGCTTTCGATCGTGAGATCGCCGTTGCCGAAGGCCTGGGGAAACTCGGCGCGGAGGAATGTCTCCAGTTCCGCGACAACCATTTTCGCTGCTGCCATGCCTTCCCTGCCCTCGCTTCGGGCTTTCAGTTACATTAAATTATCCTCATCACCCAACCGGAATCTGGCCAACGGAATTGACCATGTCCGCTCAAACCGCCCGCGCTCCGAAAGAAGACGCCCCGCTGTTGTTACGCGAGACGATCGGCCCCGTTGCGGTGATTACGTTCAATCGACCGGCGCAGCGCAACACGCTGTCGGAGGAGGTCATCGCCGCCCTGCACGCCGCGCTTGACGAGATTGCGACCGACAAGACGGTTCGAGCTCTGGTCATCGCCTCGCAGGGACCGGCTTTTTCGTCCGGCCATGATCTGAAGCAATTGACGTCTCATCGCAGCGATGCCGATGGCGGGCGTGCCTATTGTGCCCGCACCATGCAGGCTTGCAGCGCGATGATGCAGGCGATCGTGAGCCTGCCCAAACCCGTGATCGCCGCCGTACAGGGCATTGCCACCGCCGCCGGCTGCCAGCTCGTCGCGAGCTGCGACATGGCCGTGGCGTCCGACGACGCGCGCTTCGCGACCTCGGGGATCGACAACGGCCTGTTCTGCTCGACGCCGATGGTCGCGCTGTCGCGCAATGTTCCGCGCAAGCACGCCATGGAGATGCTGATGACGGGCGAGCCGATATCGGCCCGGCGCGCGATGGAGATCGGCCTCGTCAATCAGGTCGTTCCCGCCGGGCAAGAGCGTGATGCGGCGATCGCGCTCGCGCAAAAGGTCGCGCGCAAATCGGCCTACGCGATCAAGCTCGGCAAGCAGGCCTTCTACCGGCAGGCCGAGATGAGCCTTGCCGAAGCCTACCGCTTTACGGCAGAAGTGATGACCGAAAACATGATGGCGTTCGATGCGAAGGAAGGCATCGGCGCCTTCATCGAGAAGCGCGAACCGAAATGGCGGGATGAGTGACGAGGCGCCTTCGCGTCGTCATTCCGGAGCGGCTCGCGAGAGCCGAATCCGGAATCTCGAGATTCCGAATCTGGTGCTCTCGCACCATCCCGGAATGACGGAAGAGAAAATAAATCACGACACCTACCCCGACGACTACATCCGTGACATCCTCAAAAGCGTAAAGTC
This sequence comes from uncultured Alphaproteobacteria bacterium, assembly GCA_963696255.1. Taxonomy (GTDB): domain Bacteria; phylum Pseudomonadota; class Alphaproteobacteria; order Rhizobiales; family Xanthobacteraceae; genus Bradyrhizobium. The sequence goes on along the minus strand of CAVOJN010000006.1, from coordinate 470,739 downwards.
GATTGCCATGGTCGGCGCCTCGCCCGTTGACGTTCGTCCGAGCTATTTCGCCTTCAAATACCTGATGCAGCGCGGCTACGACATGATCCCGGTCAATCCCGGCCACGTCGGCAAGAGCCTGCTGGGCCGGCCGTTTGTCGGCTCGCTTGCCGAGATCGGGCACCCCGTCGACATGGTCGAGATTTTCAGGAGCACCGCACATCTGATGCCTGTCGTCGGCGAGGCGCTCAAGCTCTCCCCGCTGCCGAAAGTGATCTGGATGCAGCTCGGTGGACGCGACGACGCCGCGGCGGAAAGGGCCGAAGCCGCCGGCATCAAGGTTGTGATGAACCGCTGCCCGAAAATCGAATGGGGACGATTGTCGTCAGAGATTTCATGGATGGGGGTCAATTCGCGGACCATTTCCTCCAAGCGCGCGCCGATCCCCACGCACGGCATGCGGCTTTCGCTGAACCGCACCAGCGTGGGCGGCGGCACCACCGCCGCCTCCGACCAGGCGGCGAAAACCAGGAACGAACTGTCGTGACACGCTCACGAAACGATTGTTTCGAAATCGCGGCAAACCCAAGCACGATCGTTGCAAAGTTGGATCAGGGCATCTGGTCGCCTTGACGGCGGTTTTTCCTGACGCGATTGTCATTTACAGTCATCCACTGGGAGGAGGCATGCCTCGCCGCCCTTCCTATAAGACCGCCGCGCGGACCAACTGCCGGTCGACGGCAATTCACCAAAAGGAAACAGAATGACCGATCGTGTCCCGGGATTTTCAACTCTTGCCGTGCATGCCGGCGCGCAGCCCGATCCCACCACCGGCGCGCGCGCTACGCCAATCTATCAAACCACGTCATTCGTCTTCAACGACGCCGACCACGCTGCCTCGCTGTTCGGGCTGCAGGCATTCGGAAACATCTATACCCGCATCGGCAATCCGACCAACGCCGTATTGGAAGAGCGCGTTGCGGCACTTGAAGGCGGCACCGCGGCGTTGGCGGTGGGCTCAGGCCACGCCGCGCAGGTCGTCGCGCTGCAGCAGTTGCTCATGCCCGGTGACGAATTCGTCGCCGCGCGCAAACTCTATGGCGGATCGATCAACCAGTTCACACATGCCTTCAAGAGCTTTGGCTGGAACGTGGTGTGGGCTGATGGCGACGACATCGCCAGCTTCGAGGCTGCGATATCGCCGCGCACCAAGGCGGTCTTCATCGAGTCGATCGCCAATCCCGGCGGGACCATCACCGATATCGAAGCGATCGCCGCCGTGGCCCACAAGGCCGGCGTGCCGCTGATCGTCGACAACACACTGGCATCGCCCTACCTGATCAAGCCGATCGATCATGGGGCCGACATCGTCGTGCACTCGCTGACCAAGTTTTTGGGCGGCCATGGCAACTCGATCGGCGGCATGATCGTCGATGCCGGCACCTTCGACTGGTCGAAGGGCAATAAATATCCGATGTTGAGCGAGCCGCGGCCGGAATATCACGGCATCAAGATCCACGAGACGTTTGGCAATTTCGCCTTCGCGATCGCCTGCCGCGTGCTTGGCCTGCGCGATCTGGGACCGGCGCTGTCGCCGTTCAATGCTTTCCTGATCCTCACCGGCATCGAAACGCTGCCGCTGCGCATGCAAAAGCATTGCGATAACGCCAAGGCGATCGCCGAATTCCTGCAGGGCCATTCGACGGTAGCCTCGGTGAACTATGCCGGTCTTGCCGGTGACAAGTACAACAACCTTGCCCGCAAATATGCGCCGCGCGGCGCCGGCGCAGTCTTCACCTTCTCGCTCAAGGGTGGCTATCAGGCCGGCGTCAATCTGGTGTCGAACCTGAAACTGTTCTCGCACCTTGCCAATGTCGGCGACACCCGCTCGCTGGTGATCCATCCGGCATCGACAACCCACAGCCAGCTCGACGATGCCACCAAGATCAAGGCCGGCGCCGGTCCCGACATCGTCCGCCTGTCGATCGGGATCGAGGACAAGGAGGATCTGATCGCGGACCTCGATCAGGCCCTGCGCGCATAAATCCCTCGGGAGCGGCGAGCCTTTTTTCCCTTTTGTTGAAGGCTCGCCGCCGATCGTTAACGCTCCGTTTACCTTACGCCGCAAGCATGCGGACATGGACGGAACGACTCGTCGGATGAAGTTGCAACATTGGACGTCGGCGGCCTTGCTGACCCTCGCCACGACATGCGCCGCGTCCGCCGCCGATCTATCGACCTATTCCGGGCGCCACGCATCACCACAAGTCTATGGCCGCCCAGTGGTGCCGCCGCAGGATGATGCGGCACTGATTACGATGCCGCCGACCACTCCGATATTGCCGGGCTCGTCGACCCTGCCGGGCTATTATGGGCGGGCGTTCGATTACTATTATCAGGGTCCGTACTACGGCGGCGGTCCCTACCCCAGCTATTTCTGGCGACTGCCCTACGCCTGCGGCGTTTACGGGTACTGTTAAGGCATGATCCGGAAAAGTGTGAAGCGGTTTTCCGAAAGGATCATGCCCAAACAAGAAGCTAAAGCGCGATGACGATCCAACCGGACCTTATCGCGCTTTAGCCCGCCTGAGTGAGCGGCGCGGCGATATCACGCGCGGGAAGTTCTGATTGCCTTCCGGCGAACCGTTCGGTCTGCGCCACCGCCAGCGTCAGCACGACGATCGCGACCGCCTGATGCGTCAGCGCAAGCGCGATCGGCACATGATTGAGCAGTGTCAGGATTCCCAGAAGCGCCTGTAGCGTCACCGCCACTGCGAGCCAGCACGCGCCGCGTGCCGCACTGCCCGCGCGCAAACGCACGGCGTCGACGGCGTGAAAGATGGCAAGCGCGAACAACGCATAGGCCGTCATGCGATGCTCGAATTGCACCGTCAGCGTATTTTCAAACAGGTTGCGCCACCAGGGTTGCTCGAACCAGAGCCGCGCGGCCGATGGAATAAAGGCGCCGTCGATATCCGGCCAGGTGTTGTAGACCAGACCCGCGCGCAGACCCGCAACCAGCGCACCGAGATAGAGTTGAATAAACGTCAGCACGAGCAACACGGCGCTGGTGAGCTTGAGTCTTCTGGTAAGCTCGAGACTTGTGGTAAGCTCGAGACTTGGCATCGGCGCGTTCGGCGCACGCTCGCGAAGGCGGCGCAAGGTCCAGACGATCGCAGCGAAGATCAGAAGCGCCAGCAGCAGATGGGTCGCGAGCCGGTATTGCGAAACTTCGGTCCGCTCGGCGAGCCCCGATGCCACCATCCACCAGCCGACCGCGCCCTGGAGTGCGCCGAGGCCAAAGATCAGCCAAAGCCTTCGCTTCAGCTCGCCACTCATTCCGCCGCGCCACAGGAAGAACAGGAACGGCAACAAGTAGATCGCGCCGATCACGCGGCCGAGCAGGCGATGGCTCCATTCCCACCAGAAGATGGTCTTGAAATCCGATAGCGTCATGCCCGCGTTGAGCATGCGGTATTGCGGGATCTGCTTGTAGGCCTCGAACGCCTTGTCCCATTCGGTCTGCCCAAGCGGCGGCAGCGCGCCCGCGACCGGCTTCCACTCGGTGATCGAAAGTCCGGACTCGGTGAGCCGTGTTGCGCCGCCGACCAGCACCATCAGCGCGATCAGGCCGGCAACCGCGAGCAGCCAGACGCGAACCGCCGATAATGATGAAGCCTGCGTTGAGGAAACAGCGATCATCTCAAGTGGAACTTGAATGAATTTTCGTGACCCTTATAGTCCGCCGCGCTATCGGCGCAAGCTGCGCATTCCCCCGCAATCCCTGATATTTCGGCCATGACCATCCGCACCCGGAAATTCTTTGGAGCCATCGCCCTGATCCTGCTGGCCGCCGTTTGGGCGCTGACGGCGATGGCGGTTGCGCAAATGCCGGTGCTGGCGCAATCGGGCCTGCTCCAGGCGGTCTACTATGTCGTGGCCGGGATGGGTTGGGTGCTGCCGGCAATGCCGATCGTGAGCTGGATGTCGCGGCCCGATGCCTGAACCGCGCATCGGGTTCCCGGTGGCGGGCTAGATCTCCGGCTTCAGTGTCGGGCGTACCGGCGCGAAGGTCGCGCCCGAAAGCAGCACGCGCATCGCCCGCAGCGAGGTCAATCGTCCGTCCCAGGAGATCCGGGGCAACGCGTAGAGATTGGTACGGCCGGCGGTGTCGACAATGCCCGGTATCGTCGAGACCGCGCTGGAGAAGCCCGCCTCCTTCGCCATCATCACGTGACTGCGGCGAAAGGCATCGCGGTCTCCGAACGGATAGGCGAAATGCCTGATCTCGCGCTGGAACGCGGTTTCCTCGACCGCCTTTCCCATGGTGATCTCGCGCATGGCCGCGCCATCGCCCAGGTTGGACAAGGCATGGTAATTCACAGTTGCACAACCGACCGTCACCAGCGGGTCGGCGGCCAATTGGGCAAAGTCCCCCCAGCTCATCATGGCCTCCCGCGTCAGCGCCGCAAGATCGACCGAATAGCGCTTGCAGAGATCCCTGATCGCAGCCGAAAGGGCTGCGGGTGGCAATTGCCGCAACCAGCTCGAGAGAAACCCATAGGCATCATTCTTCTCTGCGACCGTCTTCGCTGCGAAGCGCCGCTCGCTCCGGTCGATCACCAGGCTGATGCGGCCTTCGTCCGCGAGGATCTGTTCCAGCGCGAGCCACCATGCTTCGCCGACACCATCAGGGAATGCGGTCGGCACATAGACGGTGAACGGCACGCCATGCCGCGACAATGTCGGGTAGGCGCCGTGGATCAGGTCCTTGTAGCCGCCGTCGAAAGTCAGGCAGACGAAACGTCGCGGCTGGGCGAGGATGACCGCGCGCCGGCTGACCTCGTCCATGGAGACGAACTCATACTTCCATCGCTTCAGCGCACGGATGGTCCGGTCAAGAAACCCAGGCGTGATTTCGCCGGCCCGGAGCGGCTGGAAGCCTCCTCGCCGCCTCGGACGAATTCTTTCAAAGCGCAGAATGACACCTGCCCCGCCGACCTCACGGCTCTGCCAGGCCCGCCCGCTGAAATAGGCGAGTTCCAGCTTGAGACTGGTCAGCAGTGGATGATCGAGTGCCAAACTTACGTCCCCGCAGCAGCGACTTGGGGTCCGCGGCGTGCCGCATCGTCATTACCCTTTGTTGACACTTCTTTGCAAAGGTCGGCTGACGGCGAAAGTGTGAATTTTTTATTGAGCGAGTTTTGCGATGACCATCGCTACGGCGGTCGATAGCCGGACGGCGGAAGCGCCCGCACGGTCGAAGGCTACTCGCATTGCCCGCGTCGATATCATCAGCGACCTTGCCGAGGTGGAGGCGCTCTGGCGCGACTTCGAGGCGCGGCAGGTTTCCACGCCCTATCAGCGCTTCGACCTGCTCGCGGGATGGCAACGCGAGATCGGCGCGCGCGAAAGCGCCGAGCCCTGCATCGTGATCGCCTATGACGCCGACGGCCGCGCCCTGGTGCTGCTGCCGCTGGTCCTGCGGACGAAACATGGCGTCCGCATCGCCTCCTTCATGGGCGGCAAGCACACGACGTTCAACATGGCGCTGTGGAACCGCGAGTTCGCCCGAGAGGCAACCGCAACCGACCTGGCATCGCTGCTGTCCGGAATGCGCGCGAAATCCCCCGCCGATGTGCTTGCGCTGACCCAGCAGCCGCAGCACTGGCAGGACGACATGAATCCGTTCGCCATGTGGCCGAGGCAACGCGGCGCCAATGATTGTCCGCTTCTGACCATGGTTCCGGGCGATCCGCCGGAGAACCGGATCAGCAACTCATTCCGGCGCCGGATGAAAACCAAGGAACGCAAGCTGCAGGGGCCGGGCTACCGCCATTATATCGCGGAAGCGGACGCCGACATCGATCGGCTGCTCGACTGGTTCTTTCGGGTCAAGCCGCTGCGGATGGCGGAACAGAAGCTCCCGGATGTGTTCGCCGAACCCGGCGTCGCGGATTTCGTCCGGAATGCCTGTCGCACGCGCCGGCCCGGCGGCGGACGCGTCATCGACATCCATGCGCTTGAATGCGACGACGAGGTGATCGCGATCTTCGCAGGCGTTGCCGACGGCCAACGTTTCTCGATGATGTTCAACACCTACACGATGTCGGAGCGCTCGCGCTACAGCCCGGGCCTGATCCTGATGCGGCATATCATCGACCACTATGCCGAGCGAAATTATCGCGCGCTGGATCTGGGGATCGGCTCGGACGACTACAAGCGCCTGTTCTGCAAGAGCGATGAAGCGATCTTCGACAGCTTCGTTCCGCTGACCGCTCGCGGCAAGATGATTGCCATCGCAATGTCCGGCCTCAACCGCCTCAAGCGTCAGGTGAAGCACAACCCCGTCCTGCTTGGACTGGCGCGCCGCGTGTTTCGCTAGACCGTCAGGCCGCCGCGCGCGGCCCGGCACCGACCGTGCCTGCGGTTGCCGCCTGTTCCAGCATGGTCACGTCGGAGAAGCCCACCGATTTGAGCTGCTCGCTCATCAAGATGCGCGCATCCTGCGGCATCGAGGCCTCCGGCACCACCACCGCACGCGCATTGGCGGTCAGAAGCTCGGCTGGAAGGTCGGCGGCCGCACCGGCATCCAGCAAGACGTGGTCATAGACCCGCATCAGCGCATCGATCGCCATCGCCATGCGCGGGGACTGCAGTTGCGTGCGATCAAATCCGGGGCGCCCGGCATTGACGAGATGAACGCGCGACAGACGATGCCTGGTGATGATCTGCGAGAACGACACCTCGCCCTGCATCAGTTCGGCAAGCCCGGGCACGGTCGGGTCGACCGAGATGGCAGCCATCGTCGGCGAGGACGCGGCGAGATCGACCACCACGACGCGGGCGTCGCGCGCGAGCAGGCGCGCGAGCGTCAGCGCGGTCAAGGTAATGCTCTCGCCGGCAGCGGTCCCCAGGACTGTTATCTTGCGGCCGGCCTCACCGGCGTTGCGAAGGGTCTCGGCAAGCTGTTCGATCTCGCTTAGGGGAGTGCTGATGTCCTCGGGCGGTTCGCTGAAGGAAACCTCTGGTTCACGCACCGGCTCCGGATCGGCAGACACCACGGGTTCCTCGATCGCGGGAGGCTGGACTCTCACGGGGGGCTCGGCCTTCGGTGGAGCCTCGGCCTTCACGGCAGGCCCGGCTCTCGACGTGCGAACCGCCGCGATCGGAGCAGCCAGCACGGCCACGGCTCGTGGCGACGTCAAGCGCAACAATTCGCCGGTCACGATCAGACCGGATGACAACAGCAATGTCGCCAGCGTCGCGATCAGCACCACCGGGAGTTTCTTCGGATAGGCCGGCGTGTTCGAGACGATCCCGCGCGAAATGATGCGGCCGTCCGCCGGCGCGACATCCATGTTCTGGCGGGTGCTGGCTTCGCGATATCTGGCCAGAAAGGACTCGAGGAGATCGCGCTGCGCCTTGGCCTCTCGCTCCAGCGCCCGGAGCTCGACGTCCTGACCGTTCGTGGAGGACGCCTGCTTCTTGAGTTGGTCAAGCTGCGCCGTCAATTGATTGACGCGGCCGCTGGCCACACTCGCATCGTTTTCCAGCGAGCGCGCAACCTTGGCCGCCTCGTCGCGTATCTGATTGTCGAGATCGGCGATCTGCGCCTTCAGTTCCTTGATGCGCGGATGGTTGCCAAGCAGCGTCGACGACTGTTCGGCAAGCTGCGCCCGGAGCGTCATCCGCTGTTCGGATGGCCGGCGCATCGTTTCCGAGTTCAGCACCTCGGTTGACTCGATCGGCTTGCCGTTTTTCAGCATCTCGCGAATTTGGTGCGCCTTGGCCTCTGCATCAGCCTTCAGCGCACGCGCGTTGTTGAGCTGCGTGTTCTGTTCGCCCATCTGCTGGTTGGAAAGCGTCGTGTTGTTGGTGCCGACGAACAGGTTCGACTTCGAGCGGAAATCCTCGACACGTGCTTCGGCTCTGGAAACCTCGTTGCGAAGATCGTCGATCCGGCTCGCCAGCGACACGCTCGCGGACTTGGCCTGCTCCTGACGCATGTTTTGCTGCAGGACCAGATAGCCGTCGGCGATCGAGTTGGCGACCTTGGCGGCGAGTTCGGGATCGCGCGACTGGAACTCGACGACGATGACGCGCGACTTGTCGACGGCGTAGGCGGTCAGCCGCTCGAAATACGCGTCCAGCACCCGCTCTTCCGGCGTCATCGAGAACGGATCGCGGCCGATGCCGAACAGCGCCAGCAGCGACTTGAGCGGAGAAATGCCGCCCAGCGCTGGATCGAATTCCGGACGCTCGGCGAGCTTGTTCTTGCGGATGATGTCCATCGCAAGATCGCGCGACAGCATAAGCTGGACCTGGCTGGTCACGGCCTCGGCGTCGAGAGAGGTGCGTTCCTCGGTGCGTTCTCCGTTCGGCCGCAGGAATACGTTCTCGCGCCCGTCGATCAGGATGCGCGCTTCGGATTTGTATCGAGGCGTGATGACGTTGACGATGCCAACGGACAGCATCAACGCCAATAGCGTCGGCAGGATGATCCAGCGCCGCTTGCGCGACAGTGCGGCCCCCAGCGCATGCAGATCGATATCACCCGATTGGGATGCGCTCGCGTCCGGCGTCGCTGGAGCACGCGCAGGCTCTACGACAGGCTGATCGGCCTCTGCCGTCTCCCCGCCCTTACGCCACAACGCAAAACGCATCGCACTCTCCCCGCGGACCGCCAGGATTCCAAGACTTGGACTTCAAGACCTGGACTCCACCCGGCTCGCGCCGATTACAGTCCATTAAGGTTGCCGCTGGGTTAATCAGCCGCTTTTCGGCCCGGGGATTGAGACTCGCAAAAGAGCGTCAGTCATGTTTTGTTAACCATGAAAGCCCTTAATCGGAATCAGGTTTTCCTTGCAGGTTTTCTTGGAAGTCTTCATGCCGGGCGCCAGGGTCGCCGCCAGTCGTTCGCTCGCTGCGCCCGCCCCGTCGGGTCGCGCGCGCTTGCCTGCGACGGGCGCCCAAAGCGGGTCGTGATCATGCCCGCGCCGGATCATCAGCTCAAAATCCTGCACGCGGTGCGCGCGCCAGTGGGCGGCATCTTCCGTCACATTATCGACCTCGCCAATGGTCAGGCCGACCGTGGGCATCAGGTCGGAATCATTGCCGACAGCCTGACCGGCGGCGAACGCGCCAATGCGGCACTGGCGGAGATCGCCCCTCGCCTCTCGCTCGGCGTCCACCGGATCGCCATTCAGCGCGAGCCCTGGCCGACGGACATCGTTGCATGGCTGCGCATCCGTGGCCTGATCGCAAGGCTGAAGCCCGACGTGTTGCACGGACACGGCGCCAAGGCCGGCGTCTTCATGCGCCTGAAGTCGCGCTCCGACGACACCATTCGCATCTACACCCCGCACGGCGGTTCGCTGCACTACCCGCCCACGACCTATAAGGGCGCCTTCTACAACCGCCTCGAGCGCGCGCTGATGGACAATACGGACCTGTTCCTGTTCGAGAGCGCATTTGCGCGCGATACCTATCAACGCATGATCGGCAAGCCGAAGGGGCTGGTGCGTTGCGTCTTCAACGGCGTCACCGCCAGCGAATTCGATCCTGTCCCGAAGGACGAAGAGGTCAGCGATATCGTCTATGTCGGTGAGTTTCGCCGCATCAAGGGCGCCGACCTGCTGGTCGATGCCGTGGCGCGGCTCCATGCCGACGGCAAGCCGCTGACGCTGACACTGGCGGGCGACGGCGAGGAGATGCCGGCGATCAAGGCACAGGTCGAGCGGCTCGGCCTCTCCGGTTCAGTGCGTTTCATCGGTCACGTCAAGGCGCGCTACGGCTTTTCCCGAGGCCGCCTGCTCGTGGTGCCCTCGCGCGGCGATTCCATGCCCTATGTCGTGATCGAGGCCGGAGCCGCCGGTATCCCCATGATTGCCGCCAATGTCGGCGGCATCCCCGAGATCTTCGGCACTCATGGCGACGCATTGTTCGCGCCTAATGCGATCGGTGCGATCGCGGACGCAATCGAAACCGCCATCGAGCATCCGCAAGTCGCGCTCGCGCGCGCCAAAACCCTGCGCGAGCGCATTTTCATGCATTTCTCGCAGAAAGCGATGGTCGAGGGCGTGCTGGCCGCCTACCGCGAAGCCTTCGCCGATCATTAACCATCCTGTGCCCAGCTAACCGTTTCTTCCGATTTGTCCTCTAAGCCCTGAGTGAGGGGAATTCCGCCTCAGCACGCGCGCGCCTGAATGCGCGTGAAGTACGGGACGTGGAAGACAGTGGAACCGATCAACGCACGCTCGATGTTGGACTCTACGGCCGACGCGACGGCTGCTGCTGAGGGCCGACCGCCGGTGGAACGGCGCCGCCGGCTCTCGCCAGCCGCGCTCGCCGTCACCAACCAGAAAGTCCGGCCGGCCTATTCTCCGATCGTGATCGCGGGCGCCGTGCGCCTGGTCGATTTCCTGATGCTCAGCCTGATCGGCATCGCAATCTATCTGCTTTACGTGGTGCCGCTCTCCGGTTTCCACTGGGAATATATCGCAGCAATCATCGGCATGACGGTCGCGGCCGTGATCTGCTTCCAGGCCGCCGATATCTACCAGGTCCAGGTCTTTCGCGGCCAGTTGCGCCAGATGACGCGGATGATCTCCTCCTGGGCCTTTGTATTCCTGCTCTTCATCGGCGTATCCTTCTTCGCCAAGGTCGGAAGCGAGATCTCGCGGCTGTGGCTCTCTGCCTTCTTCTTCATCGGTCTCGGCGCCCTCCTTGCGCAACGACTGTTCGTGCGCGCGCTGGTCCGGGGCTGGGCTCGCCACGGCCGGCTCGACCGCCGCACCGTGATCGTCGGATCCGACAACAACGGCGAGCAGCTGGTCGAGGCGCTGAAGAACGAGTTCGACAACGACATCGAAGTGCTCGGGGTGTTCGACGACCGCAATGACAGCCGCGCCCTCGACACCTGTGCGGGCAGCCCAAAGCTCGGCAAGGTCGACGACATCGTCGAGTTCGCCCGCCGCACCCGGGTCGATCTTGTGCTGTTCGCACTGCCCATTTCGGCGGAAACGCGCATCCTCGAAATGCTGAAGAAATTGTGGGTGTTGCCGGTCGACATCCGGCTGTCGGCGCACACCAACAAGCTGCGGTTCCGCCCCCGCTCCTATTCCTATCTCGGCAAGGTGCCGACCCTCGATGTTTTCGAGGCGCCGATCACCGACTGGGATCTCGTGATGAAATGGCTGTTCGATCGCGTGGTCGGCGCGATCGCGCTGTTGATGGCGCTGCCCGTCATGGCTCTGGTTGCGCTTGCGATCAAGCTCGACAGCCCAGGGCCTGTGTTGTTCCGCCAGAAGCGTTTCGGCTTCAACAATGAGCGCATCGACGTCTTCAAGTTCCGTTCGCTCTATCATCACCAGGCCGATCCGACCGCATCGAAGGTCGTGACCAAGGACGATCCGCGCGTCACACGCGTCGGCCGCTTCATCCGCAAGACCAGCCTTGACGAGCTGCCGCAGCTTTTCAATGTCGTGTTCAAGGGCAACCTGTCGCTGGTCGGACCGCGCCCGCATGCGGTGCAGGGCAAGCTGCAGACCCGGTTGTTCGACGAGGCCGTCGACGGCTATTTCGCCCGCCATCGCGTCAAGCCGGGCATCACCGGCTGGGCCCAGATCAACGGCTGGCGCGGCGAGATCGACAACGAAGAGAAGATCCAGAAGCGCGTCGAGTACGACCTCTATTACATCGAGAACTGGTCGGCGCTGTTCGATACCTACATTCTCCTGAAGACGCCGCTGGCGCTTCTGACCAAGAGCGAGAACGCGTATTGATCGACTTCGAGCGTCATGCCGCGCGAAAGCGGGGCATCAAGTAGTCCGAGAGGGCAGTGTTCTGCCGAGAAGCCGCGGAGTGCCGGATCGCCCGGTCCCGTCTTCGCCAAGGGTTCGACGGGGCTTTCGGTCTTGAACTCGCCGAAGCTTTAGCGGAGGCGGCATGCCGGGCGATGACTGCAGTGGGAAAGTACGAGTTGCGTAAGCGCGTGAGTTGGTGATGACGTACACGGCAGCAGCCGATGAGCCCTTGTCGCGGACGGACGCGCCCGGCCTGCTGGCCTTGCAGCGCTCGCTGGTGTGGCTGGTCGGAGCGTCGGTCGCCATCGTCTTCATCGAACCCAGCCCCTATGAGTTGGTCACGCTGCTGGCTACGGTACTGTTCTTCGCGACCGGCCTGCGGCTGCGGCTGGTGTTCATGCCGCTCGTGCTCCTGATCGTCACGCTCAATCTCGGCTACAGCATTTGCGCCATTCCGCTGTTTGACGATTCCCTCGTCTTCAGCTGGATCGCCACCTCCTGGTACATGGCGTTCACCGTGATCTTCCTTGCCATGGTGCTGTCGGAAGATACGGCGGCTCGCGTCGACATGCTCCGCCGCGGCCTGATCGTCGGAGCGACGATCGCCTCGTTGAGCGCGATCGGCGGCTATTTCAATCTGGTGCCCGGCGGTCACGATCTCCTGACGCTCTATGACCGCGCACGCGGCACCTTCAAGGACCCCAACGTACTTGGCGCGTTCCTGATTCTGCCCGCTCTGCTTGCGTTGCAGAACGTCGTCACCGCCCGTTTCGGCAAGGCGCTGCGCAACGCCATCGCCTTCGGCATCATGTCGCTTGCGATCCTGCTCGCCTTTTCCCGCGCCGCGTGGGGCGGCTTGATCTTCACCGCCGCCTTCATGCTGGGACTGATGGTGCTCACCAGCCAGTCCCGCGCCGAACGCTCGCGCATCGTGATCATGACCGTGGTCGCAATTCTCGCCGCCGTGCTCCTGCTTGCCGTTCTGCTGTCGTTCGACTCGATCTCGGACATGTTCCGCCAGCGCGCGAGCTTCGACCAAAGCTATGACGAAGGCCGCTTCGGCCGGTTCGGCCGTCACATTCTCGGCGCCGACATGGCGCTCGACCTGCCCTTCGGCATCGGGCCGCTGCAATTCCACAAATACTTCCCGGAAGACACCCACAACTCCTATCTCAACGCCTTCATGTCGGGCGGATGGATGTCCGGCACATGCTATCCCGCGCTGGTCTTCGTCACTGTTATCCTCGGCTTCAGGAACATATTCGTCCGTGTGCCCTGGCGTAGCGCCTATCTGGCGATCTTCTCCGCCTTCCTCGGCACCGTCGGCGAGAGCTTCATCATCGACACCGACCACTGGCGGCATTTCTGGATGATGCTGGGCGCCATGTGGGGCATGATCGCCGCGGCGCAACCTTACAGGCAGGCAGCCTCTCGCAACCACACGCCGATCAATGCGCTCCCCCCGATAGCCTGAAGTCAGCGCTCCACCGCGAACGTCAGGCCGGCATGATCGCCTAGCCGCTTGATCAGCCTGTGCTGCATCGCCGCGCCCGGTGTCCAGAATCCTGCCGGCACATCGGGCGTGTCGCGAACCAGGCAGATCGCACATTCGCTGATGATCTTCGACGTCGAGCCGTAACCGGGGTCACGATCTCCCTTGACGGAGATGCGGACCTCGCGGCCGTCGGAGGCGACCGCGACATAGAGCAGGTCGTAGAGTCCATTCTCCTGCTCTTCCCTCGAGGGGCCCTCGCCCGGCTTGCGCGCGTTCGGGCCGGTCTTCTCGGAATTCATCGCCATCACCTTTTTGGCGTTCGTCTCACCCTGCTCGCCGGGCCCCGTCAGGACCATCTCGTCGTAGACAAAGTCCTGCCCGTAGGGAAAACCCATCAGCATGTTGGAGCGATGAATGTTGCGCGTGTTGATCAACGCCATCGTGAACGGCGCGGTCCAGGATTGCATGTCCTCTTCGTAAACCGGCTTGTTGCCTTTCGGCTGCTTCACGCCCTTGAAGCCGGGGGTCAGCGCGAAGTGATCGTTCAGGATCGCCACCAGGCTGAGATCCTTGGAGACGGCTTCGAACGTTGCGCGCCCGCTCGCCGCGGTCCCGCCTGAAAACGTACCGCGCATGTCGCGCACGCGGCCCTTGACGCGCGCGGCCGGCGCACCGAAGGCGCGTTTCGCTTCCTCCTGCACGAAGAAGGCGCCGAGCTCGAACGGCACCGAGTTCGAAGCCGCAAGAGAACAGGATGCGCGCGCCGCTCGCTTTCGCTTCCGCCTCGTGCTTGTCGATCATCTGCCGCATCCAGACCGGCTCGCCGCAGAGATCGAGATAGTCGGTGCCCGACGAAGCACACGCCGCGATCAGCTCATTGCCATACCATTGATACGGACCTACCGTTGTCAGCACCGACCTCGTCTGCTCCACCATCGCCTCGAGCGAACCGACATCGCCGGAATCAGCAGGGATCAGCGGCGTATCCGCCGGCGCGCCAATGGCGTCGCGCACGGATTTCAGCTTGTCGAGGCTGCGTCCGGCCATCGCCCATTTTAGCCCGCGGTCGCCCTTGTAATGTGCGGCGAGATATTCGCAGACAAGCTGACCGGTGAACCCGGTTGCACCATAGACCACGATGTCGAATTTCGACGAGGATTTCATTCCACTTTTCCTGATTGGCTCCGTCATTCCGGGATGGTCCGAAGGACCAGACCCGGAATCTCGAGATTCCGGGTTCGATGCTTCGCATCGCCCCGGAATGACGTTGTCTTCTATTTTTTCCCGTAACTCACGCCCATGCCGGCGCGCACGTCGCTCTGGATGCCGTAGGGCGCGATCGGATAGCGCAGGCCGTTTTTCGCAAGCTGCTTCATGCCCGCGATCGCCTTCGCAAGGTGCGACGGCTGAAGCGCCATTAGCATCTCTTCGTCAGGGACGCCACCATAGCGGCGCTCGGCGAAGCACGGCAACGACAGGCTCGGCTCGCCGGTCTTGAGCGCCCTGCCCCAGGAATCCGCGCAAGCCGTCTCGCCGACCACGCCCCATTCGAACTTCTTGTAGCCGGTATATTGTAGCCCGTTGATCAGGATGATCATCTGGCCGGGCGTCGCATAGACGAGGCAGATGTCAGGCGGATTGAGCCGCCCGGAGGTAAGCGGGCTCACTGCCATCGCCTGATACCGGCCGAACGGAACGACATCGAGCGCCTCTTGCCGTTTGCGCGCGTCTTCCGCGGTGCCGTGCCAGACGCCGACATAGTTTGCCCCCTCAAGCCATTTCTCGTCCTGAGGTGCGAGCCCGATCACCGCGCGGCATTGCGCACCCACGAGATCATCGCCGGTGACGCCGACCGTCCAGCCGAGTCGCGAGGCCATGCTGACGATCTGGTCGGTGGTGTGGACCGCGTTCGGCCGGCGGATCTTGGAAATGGCTTCCATGTCCTCGACGCGGGCGAACATCTTGATACCCGTCACTGTCGTCTTCAGGCGCAACAGGCTGTTGAGATCGGCGACCATCGCGGCGAAGTCGAAATGTTCCGGTGTCTGCTGCTGCATGGACGTCACCTCCCAAAAAAGGATTTTGAGGCGATCCTAGTGCCGTCGGACGCCTCCGGGAAGACAGTTCCGATGCTTGATTTCGCCATTGCGAGGAGCGCACGCGACGAAGCTCCATCCTCCTGTGCCGAGAGATGGACTGCTTCCGCCTTCGCTCGTCGAGCTACGGCGGACAAGTCGCGGAGCCTGTCATCGGGCGCGCATTCGCGCGACCCATTGGCTCGCAATAGCGTGGAACTGCATTCTCGCGGCGAATTTCGCCCGAGTCTTGCCAATCACCGCCCCCGGAAAATCAGAGGGCGCAGGGACTGCCGGGTGTTTCTCGCACCCGCAGCCTCGCGTGCTGGTGAGATAGCCGCGTCACATCAAGAGGACAAGTCAGCGCTGTGCTCAAGGAAGAAGCGCAGCATTTCTTTCGTTGCGTCCGGTCCGCGCGGATCAGTGTAGGATCCCACGGGGCTGCCGCCGGACCATGCGTGGCCGCCTCCGTGAATGTTCCAGTGTTCAAGGATTGCGCGCCCGCTCGTGTCGGTGTGAATCGTGCGGGTGTAGCCATGCCCTCCGGGGACCTGCCCGCGGTGCACCTTCTTTTGTGTGCTCGTAACTTTCGCGGACTGCTCAAGAACCTGACGAGCGTTGTCCGGATGCACCGTCGCGTCGCGATCGCCGTGAAAAACGATTGTCGGGACAGATGTCCGGTCGCCTGGAATGGCATTGGCGACCAGTCCGCCACCTTGTCGCATGGCCACAAAGGCCGATGGAAGATCGCTGGCGGCCCCGCAGGCGAGACCAGAATGCACACCGATCGCTGCGTAGAGATCGCTGTATGTTGCCCCCATGACGACAGCCGCCGCCGCTCCGGCCGACAGCCCGCCAACATAGACGCGCGCTGGGTCCACCGAGTATTCGTGCATGATGTGGCGCGTGATCCCCGCGATCAGGGAGGGCTCGCCGGCGCCCCGCTGCTGGTCAGCCGTGCGAAACCAGTTCCAGCATTTTGCGTGGTTCGCCTTGTTGTGCTGTGCCGGATAGACCACGAAGCAGTTCTGTTCTTCTGCGATGAAGTTCATCCTCGTCCCCGCGGCGAAATCTTCCGGCGTCTGGGTACAGCCGTGCAACATGACGACCAGGGGAAGCGGTTGGCCCTGATAACGGCTCGGGACGAAGAGCCTGTAGGCGCGCCTTCCGGCGGAATTGCTGTAGGACTCTTCGATGAAGCGTGCGCCCTCCGGCACGATGTCCGCAATAGACGGTGGGGCGCGCTTACTTACATCCCGCAATCCGAAACTGGAGCGCTTCTTTGCGCGACCGAGCATATCTCGAGGCATTTGCGTTTGCGCCGGTGTCGCCGGCGCCAGTTGCGGACGATCGGCCTCCTCAGCCCTGATAATCTCGGCGTCGATGATTTTCGCCTCTCGTCCTTGACCGCAAGGCGATGTGGTTTCCGAGGAGTTCGTGTTGCGAAGCATGCGTTGAATGAGCGCGGTCGCTTCCACGAGTTGGCCCGTGCGTGTCAGGCGCGTGGCTTCGTGCATCAAGTCCTGGTTCAGCATTTGTTTGTCTCCAAATTTCACTCGGCGTGGAACTGGTGAGCACCGGAGCGAGGATGATCGATTTGGCTTTCCGGAGGACGTGGATCGCGTGCCGCTTCGCCCGTCATCGTGTCCTGTCGGCGATTGCAGCCTTGACCGCGGGGCTCGCACGCAGGGCTCCCAACACGCTGACGGAGGCGATGGTGGCGCGAGCAAGCTCGGGGGTGACGTCGTGGGCAATGCTGGCGAGACCCAGCACATTGATGTGCAGCATCTCACCGGCGCGCCGCGCCGCTTCCAGATCCTCACGGCTGAAGTTGCGCAAGCCGAGATCCAAACCTTTTCGGGCTGCGGATTGCTTGACCACGTCTGCGTGACGCTCGAGCTGGTTGCGGATGGCCGTTCGAATGAAATCCGTGCGGTTCGAATAGAAACCTTCCCGTACCATCAAGTCGACGTGCCCGAGATCGACAAAGCCTAGGTTGATCGTGATCTTTTCAGTGTCGGCCAGCCTCGGCCGAAGCTCGCGAATATTGTTCATCATGAGGCATCCATCCGTATACCATCCCACTAGATGGCAGATGGATGGCAAAATCGCCTGTTCAAGGTCACACCTGGATAAAAACAGGAGTTCCCGTTGGAATCACGAATGCGATCGTCAGCAGCACGTCGTACCGGGAACTCGCGCGACACAACTGCGGGACCTGTAACTCCGCGGGACTACGCCTTCGGCGTCTGACCACAGGTTGTATTTCCGCGCTAACGTGGAGCGTCCGGCTTCGTCGGCATCACGCTATAAGCAGCAACACGTCAGCACGGGCACTTCCAATACTTGGGGGCAGAACCTCACTGGGAGGTTTGACATGCTGCGTTCAAAGCTGGCGCTCGTCGCCATGATGGCGCTTCTCTCGACAGGCTTCGTTCTATCGTCCCCGACGCCGGCCGATGCTGCCAAATTCTGCGCACAGCTCAGAGGCGCGAAAGCCTCGGGAGAACCTGACTGCTCATTTTCGACGCTGGATGCCTGTCGCGAGCGAGTCAAGCACCGGGGCGGCGGCCACTGCTACAAGATGCACAGCAGCCCGACGTAATTCATGCGGTCGGCCCAGGCGCCTTTGCCAGGGGGTTTGATCCCGCTGCGACGCCGTCCGATCCTCATCTCTTTCCGTATTCGGTGAAAACGTAGTCGCGCTTCTCCACCAGCGTGTGACACGCCAGGCCGCATTTGGCGTCGTGCTCCTGCGGAGGACTGTCCGTCGTGTTGGCGGGCCTGAACGTGTCGGACGCCGGGTCATATTCGAAGGCAGCCCATCCCCATCCGGCGCTGTCGGTGAACCTCTTGCTGTCCTTCACCATGAAGTCGACGTCATGCTGGGTCCCCGGAACGGTCGGCTGACCGGGATAGGCCTCCTGCTTCTTCGGATTCCAATGGACCTTCGCCATCCTTGAGCCGTCCGGGAAGGGCTTGCCGTTGTCCGGCACGCCTGCCTTGTACGCGTCGATCATTGTTGGATTGCCCATGATCACGGCGAACTTGCCGCCATTGTCGCTGATCGCGATGACGGCCCAGTCCTCGTATCCCCTGAAATTCAGAGAACGCGAGCCCACCCGGCACCTGCACGGTGTATTTGTCCTGCGCTGAAATCGCGACAGCCGCCGTGACGGAGGCGATCGCCACCGAAATCCCTAAACTGAGCAGCGTGTTTTTCTTCATTGCCGCATCTCCTCATCCGATTTTGGGGCGTCGATCTGCGCTGAAACTTCGCGGTCGTATCTGGGAGCAAGCGCGCGGGAATTGCAGGATTGCACTTTACGCCTTCAGGTACGGCGTTATTGAGGCGCAGGCGTCCTGCGCCAAGCCCGGCCGTCTCGCCACGACGTCGCTGTCATCCTTCCGTCATCCGTGCCTGGCATCGAGTGGCCTGGTCGCTACCCTGCTAACAGGTCACGGCTTGAGCCGCTGACGAGATTTCAAGCGCGCCGCACCAGCGCCGGGCTGAGCTCGCCGATGGAGCGCATCCCGCACTGCTGCATGGCCGCGCGTGTCTCCGTTCGCACGATCTCCAGCACGCGCGCGACGCCCTCCTCGCCGAACGCGCCCAGCCCCCAGAGATAGGGCCGTCCGATGCCGACCGCTTTCGCGCCCATCGCGAGCGCCTTGAGGACGTCGGTGCCGCGCCGGAAGCCGCCATCGATGAAGACGGGCATCTTGCCCTGTACCGCGGCAATCATCTCGGGCAGCGCGTCGATGGTGGAGCGGCCGTTGTCCTCGCCCCGTCCACCATGGTTCGACAGCAGGATGCCATCCATGCCGTTGGCAACGGCGAGCTCGGCATCTTCGGGCGTGACGATCCCCTTGAGAACGATCTTCATCTTTGTGATGCCGCGCATGCGCTTCACCGTGTCCCAGGTCAGGTTGGACGACTCGCCGCTTTGCGAGACGGCGGATAGATCGATACCGTCGTAATTATGCCGGCGCGCCGAGCGGGCGGCGAAGCTCGAACGGTCGTGACAGCCTGCGCATTCCCGCGTGTCGCTCTTCATCAGGCGGAATAATGTCTCCTGGTTTCGTCCGGCGACGCGATCGGTGGTGACCATCAGCACCGGGCAACCGGCGGCATCGGCCTTCTTGATGAGCGCCTGCGCCACCTCCCAACGGTTCGAGGCATAAAGCTGAAACCAGATCGGCGCGCCGCGCGCCCTGGTGACGTCATCCACCGAGAAGTTCGACGAGGTCGAGAGGACCTGCAGATGATTGCCCGCGCGCGCGGCGCGCGCCACGGCTTCTTCGCCATCCGCGTGAAAGAACTGGTTGCCGCCGGTTGGAGAGATGAAGATCGGCGAGTCATATTTCGTCCCGAAAATCTCGACGCTCATGTCGACCTTGGAGACGTCGTTGAGACGTCGCGGCCGAAGCTGGAATTTCAGGAAACCTTCGCGGTTCGCGCGCAGCGTCACCTCGTCGTCGAGGCCGGAGGCCATATAGCCGAAATGCGCAGGGGGAACGTTTCTGAAGGCGGCCGGCTCGAAGTCGAAGACGTTGATCGCCTCCTTTGCCGTCTTGATCGGCTCGCTGCCGGGACCAGTCCAGATCATCGGATCCGGCCATTTCGAGGGCGCTTCGTTTGCCAACGCCTCGCTCGTCAAGGCGGCAAAGCCCGTCGACGCAAACAACGGGCTCGCCGCGACATACTGCAGGAAGCGGCGGCGGCTGGTGGCGCTGATGTCCGATGGCATGCGATCCCCCTCTGATTGTCATTCGTTGGGGAAAGCGTAACATTTTCCGAAGGCAAGGCTCTCGAAAATTGCTCCCTGCATCGCAGCGATGCTGCCTTGCAAGGGCGCGTACTTAGAACCCGCGGTTGCAATCAATCTATGCTATGAACAACCTTCCTTCCTCCGGGACCGCCTGATGCGCTGGCGTCGATTGATCGCCCTTTTGACCTGCGTCCTGCTCGCGAGCACGGTGCACGCGTCCGCCCAGACCGGCGTTCACCCAAGACGCATTGGCATTCTCAGCAATGCGCCGGAAGACGAACCGGAAATAGCCAAGCGACTGGCGGTGTTGAGGACAAGGCTTGCAGAGTTGGGCTGGATCGAGGGCAAGAACCTCCAGATCGACGTTCGGTTCGGCCGCAATGATGGCGAGCGTATCCGCCGCGCTGCGATGGAGCTGACGGAAAGCGCACCCGACGTCACCATATCCACAACGTCGACAACGACGCGCGCGCTGATGAACGCAACGAAAAATGTGCCGATCCTGGCTGCCGTCAGCGGCGATCCTGTCGCGCTGGGCTTTACCAAGGACTTCTCTCATCCGACGGGAAACATAACGGGATTTACGACCTTCAACGACACCCTCGCCGCCAAGCGGCTGGAAATGTTGCGCGAAGTCGCACCGGCAATGGAAACCATCGCCTTGATGTGGGTTCCCATAAATCCGCAGCAGGTGCTGCTCGAGACCCAGACCAAGGAAGCGGCGCGGGCGGTTGGAATCAAGGTGCTTTCCATGCCGATCAAGAGCGCAAGCGATATTGCGCCGGCGCTGGCAAGCGCGCACGACCAAAACGCATCCGCCATCATCGTCGGTGCAGACCCGCTGACGGGCGCGAACATTCGGGAGATTGTGGAAAGATGCCTATCGCTGAACTTACCCGCAATTCATACCTTTCCATATGAAGCCAGAAACGGCGCGCTAATGTCCTATGGAATAGATATTGAGGATAATTATCGTCGAACCGCGGAATATGCGGACCGCATTCTCAAAGGCACGAGGATTGCTGATCTGCCGTTTCAGGACCCTACGCGACTGACACTCGCGATCAATCTGAAGACCGCTCGCGCGCTCGGGATCAAGGTGCCGACGACGCTCCTTGCCACGGCCGACGAAGTGATCGAATAGCGATCCTTTCCGCGCTCCATGATCGGCGCAGGCCTTTTCGGAAAGCTGGACCGACGTGGTCTAAGGCGGAACGCCAAGGCGCGTCGCCTCAAATTTCCTTCCACCAGCGCCATGTTGCGGCGAGCGCCAGCAAGCCGAGAACGCCGGTCACGGCCGTGGCGTTGTGGGCTCCGATGCGGTCTGCGAGCCAACCCAACCACAGGAATCCGATCGGGCCCGTGCCGATGCAGACGGTGAGGACGCCCAGGATGCGCGAGCGCATGTCCGGCGGCGAGGCAAGATAAACCAGCGTAGCCTGCATCGTCGCAAACCCAGCGCCACCCAAACCCGTGAGCAGCAAGGCCGCGCCTGCCAGCACCGGGCTTTGCACCAACGCGAACGTCACGACCATGATCAGATAACTGATGACACCCCATAGATAAGCCCGGCTGTACCATTTCGGTGTCAGCCACAACGCCAGCAGGAGCGCACCCACGAAGGCGCCGATCCCGTCCATGGTCGCCAAGAGGCCCACGCCCTCCGGGCCCAGATAAAGACGGTCGCGCCCGATGACGGGGATCATGCCGGTGAAGGGCCAGGCGAAGATATTGTAGATCACGGTCACGACCAGCACGCCGATCAGCCGCTTGTCGGTGCGCACCAGAGCAAGCCCTTCGGCGATCTGCGCCAGCACGGCGCCGGAACGCGCGGTGCTGACAATGCGCGAGCGGATGGTCAGAACCGCCCAGAGCGCGGTGCAATACATCAGCACGCTCAGGATAAACGCGCCTTGAATGCCACTGCCGGCGAGCAGGAATCCGCCGACGACAGGGCCGACCATGCGGCTTGCATTGGTGGCGCCGACGTCCAGCGACATCGCGGTGCCCATCCGCTCGCCGCCCACGACCTCACCGATCATCACACGGCGCACCGGGTTGTCGGTGCACCAGCCGCATCCGTTGATGAAGCTCGCGAGCGCAAGGTGCCAGATCTCAAGCTGTCCGGTCCGGTCCAGAAGTGCGAGAACCGCCGAGGTGCCACCCATCAGCAGCACGACGATGAGGAGGGTTCGCCCGCGATCAAAGCGTTCCGCTAGCGCGCCGAGAAACACCCCGAAGAGACCCATCGGAAGCAAACGGAGCATGGTCATCATCGAGACCAGAAACGCCGAGTTGGTACGCTGGTAGACGACAATCCCGACCGCGATGGTTTCCAGCCAGCGCACGGTGGCGACGATCAGCCCGACATACCACAAACGCCAGAAGTCCGGCCCGCCAAACTCGATCATCCGCCGGAACGGCGACTTGCCCACGACGATCGCTTCCTCCCTGGGGACGGCTCGCCCCGTTATCTCTGCACTATTGGAAACCCACGGGAGAGGACAAGCGTTTTCCCACCTAATCATGGAGCCATGAGAATTTGGCTTGACGGATTGACTCCCCGCTCAGTCACCAGATTTCGCGACAGGTCCCGGAAACACGGAGTCGATCCTGCCCGTCACCCAATAGGCGAGGAGCCCCGTCCATTCGCGCACGCCGGCGTCGGTGCGCGACAAACCTTCATTGAGCATCGGCGTGAACGACAGGATGTCACGAAGGTTCGTCCCCACCCGCCAGTCCACCGGATAGGCTTCGACCTCAAATCCCGCCTTGCGGAACAGACCGACCGAGCGCGGCATATGGAACGCCGAGGTCACGAGCAGCCAATGTTCGCCCGGCTTGGGCTTGCCGAGTTCCTTTGAGAACACGGCATTCTCGTAAGTGTTTCGGGATGCGCGTTCCAGGATCAGCCGCGACCTGTCGATGCCGAGGCTTTCAAAGATCGTGGCCGCATAGTCTGCTTCCCGCGCATCATTCGAGATCAGATTGGGACTGCCGCCGGTATAGATGATGCGTGCGTTCGGAAACCGGCGCGCAAGTGCAGCGCCTGCGAAAATCCGATCGGGAGAGCCATGGATGACGGGCATGCCATGCGCCGCCGACAAATCGGGCTCGATCGGGCCGCCGAGGACGATAATGCCATTCGGCGCGCCGGCCGATGGATCCCACGGCGGAAACCGGCTCTCCAGCGCGTAGAGCAGAAGGTTTCCCAACGGCGAGGATCCGCAGACGACGAAGAGCAGGACCGCCACGATCACCACCTTGCGGCCGAGCCGCGCCCACCTCGTTGCACTCAGCAGCGCCCCCAATACGAGAAGGCCGGTGAGGATATTCGTCGGCAGCATCATGATGCCGAGCGTCTTGGACAATACGAAAAACAAGGGCAGCCCCTCGGAATATCTGGTACAGCGTCATACGCTGTCCCTCCTCAATTCCAAAGACCCCTGCAAGAAATCCCCATGGCCCATCATCAGCTGCATTCCAGCCCCGAAACCTGTCACTGGGGCTTCTTCGAGGCGAAACTCAAGCCGGTCCTCACCATCGACAGCGGCGATGAGGTGACGGTGCAGACGATCTCGGGCGGCCCGGACCAGCTTCCGGACAAGACCAAGTTTCACATCCCGCCTGAAATGTACGAGGTGCATGCGAGATGCGAGCGCATGGTGCCCGGCCACATCCTGACCGGCCCCATCGCGGTCAGAGGCGCCGAGCCCGGCGACGTGCTGGAAGTGGATATTCTCGACGTCAAGCTCCGGCAGGACTGGGGCTACAACATGATCCGCCCGCTCGCCGGCACACTGCCCGACGATTTCCATGAGACGCGCCTCCTCCATATTCCGCTCGATACCAAGCGGATGGTCGGCCATATGCCGTGGGGGCTGGAGCTGCCGCTCGCGCCATTCTTCGGCGTGATGGGCGTGGCGCCGCCGCCGAACTGGGGCCGCATCACCTCGCTCATTCCGCGCGCGATGGGCGGCAATCTCGACAACAAGGAATTGGGCGCGGGCGGGAAACTCTATCTGCCGGTGTTCGTGCCGGGCGCGCTGTTCTCCTGCGGCGACGGCCATGGCGTGCAGGGCGACGGCGAGGTCTGCATCACCGCGATCGAAACGGCCCTTGAAGGCCGCTTCCGCCTGACGCTGCGCAAGGACATCAAGCTCGCCTATCCCCGCGCCGAAACCCAGACGCATTACCTGACGATGGCAATGGATCCCGATCTCGACCAATGCGTGGTGCGCGCGCTGCGCGACATGATCGTGCTGCTCGGCGAAAAGCGAAACCTGTCGCGCGAGGATGCCTACACGCTTTGCAGTCTCGCGGCCGATCTGCGGGTAACCCAGACCGTCAACGGCTCAAAGGGCATCCACTGCATGATCGCCAAGAGCATCGTGCACGGCTAGGCACGGTCAAGCCTGTTCGCGTGGCCGCCCGACGGCCAATTCGCGGCGTCTCGATGATCCGCTGGGTTGAAATTCTGCCGTCTCCCGAACGCTCACGACGGTCCTTGAAGGCGGTGTGAACGGTGCACCGCCGCCGCTTCTGTCACATGACTGTCAAGGATCATGAGGAACTTCAGGGCAGTCCAAGCGGGAGGCTCGAACATGGATACGCAAGACAAACAGGTCATCCAGGAACTGATCGGCGCCGACCTTCGCGACAGCCTGGATGAAGAGCTGGAGCTGGAGCTCGACGATCAGGAGCTCGATCAGTTCATAAGCGCCAGGCCGGTCCATCCGCAGCACCCGCCGTTGGACCGCCAAGTCTATTTCAGGGAGCTGTTCCGCCTGCAGGGCGAGTTGGTGAAGCTGCAGGACTGGGTCCAGCACAACAAGCTCAAGGTCGTCGTATTTTTCTAAGGCCGTGACTCCGCCGGCAAGGGCGGTGTGATCAAGCGCATCACCCAGCGCCTCAATCCCCGCGTCTGCCGCATCGCCGCCCTGCCCGCGCCCAATGAACGCGAACGAACGCAATGGTATTTCCAGCGCTATGCGGCCCATCTGCCGGCTGGCGGCGAGATCGTGTTGTTCGACCGCTCCTGGTACAACCGCGCCGGCGTCGAACGCGTAATGGGCTTTTGCACCGACGAGCAGGCCGAAGAGTTCTTTCGCTCGGTCCCCGATTTCGAGCGCATGCTGGTGCGCTCCGGCATCATCCTGGTCAAATACTGGTTCTCGATCACCGACGAGGAGCAGCAGTTCCGTTTCCTGATGCGCATCCACGATCCGCTCAAGCAGTGGAAGCTGAGCCCGATGGACGTGCAGGCCCGCGCGCGATGGGAGCAGTACACCAAGGTGAAGGAGGAGATGCTGCACCGGACGCATATTCCGGAAGCGCCGTGGTGGGTTGTCGAGGCTGTCGACAAGAAGCGTGCACGGCTGAACTGCATCGCGCACCTGTTAAAGCAGATTCCCTATGGCGAAGTCCGGCACGAACCGGCGGTGCTGCCGGAGCGCGTGCGCGATCCCAAATATCAGCGCGAGCAGATCACGCCGGAAATGTATGTGCCGTCACAGTACTGAGGTCGGTGGAAAGGGCGCGCAGGCCCCTATCGCGCAGCCTGGCGCGCGCCTTGGCGCCAGGCCGACGGTGTTATGCCGGTCATTTTCTTGAAGGCGCGGCTGAAGGCGGCCTCCGACTCGTAGCCGATCTCGGCCGCGATCGTCGCCATGTTGACGTTGCCGCGATTGAGCATCTCGGCGGCCACCTGCATCCGCCACTTCGCAAGATACTGCATGGGCGGCTGACCGACCAGCCGCACGAACCGCTCGGCCATCACGGTGCGTGACACCCCGCATTGGCGCGCCAGGCCCTCGATAGTCCAGTTGAACGAAGGCCGCGCGTGGATCAGCGCCAGCGCGCGCCCGACCGCGGGATCGCGCAAACCCGCGAGCCATCCATTGTCGTGCGCCGGCAGCGTCTCGATATAGCGCCTGATCACGTCGATGAACATCAGCTCGCTGAGCTTGGTCAGGATGCTCTCGCTGCCCGCGCGCTTGTCGGCCACTTCGGCGACGGCGAACTGAATGAATTGCCCGAGCCAGCCGGTGTCGTTGCGCCTGGTATCACCCGCCTTCAGCATCGGCGGCAATGCTTCCAGGAGCGGATTGAAGGGCTTGGCATCGCAGGCCAGATAACCGCAAACGAGCCGCGTCGACATCGCCCCGCCATTCGTCAGGTTGACCTGGAACGGCAACAGGCCTGCCTCGGCTATATCGATCATGTCGGCGGTCGGCGGCTCCGCGCGCATGCCCGCGCCGCTCGACATCACATGCGGATCGGCGTTGGTGAACATCACCACCTCGCCCGCCTCGACCGGCACCGCCTCGCCGCCGTCGAGGCTGGCGAAACAGCGGCCGGACACCACGACATGATAGGCGATGAGACGATCGGCGCCCGGCAGGATGCGGGGCAAGATCAGGTCGCAGGCCGGCGAATGCACGGACCAGGGATCGTGCGCGAGAATCTCGAAATAAGCGGCACCCGTGAGGCGCACGCTTTTGAGAACATCGGAAAGAGTGTCAGTCGCCACAGCCTGGCTCTTCGTCAAAAATCGCGGATTCGGCAATCGTCCCGGTTAGGTCTTTCGGAAATGGCTTTTTGTTCAAGGGCCACGCTGCCGTGGCGCCGCCTTCGGACGCAGTGTCAAGCCATCCGGACGCGCGATCAAGCGACAGCATGACGCGGCGAACGCCGCATCAAGCGATCCAGACGGCTCATCATTCAATTCATCCATCGAACCGGCGAGAAGGATGCGGCGACAATCCAGTCCGTCAGACACGAAGGACGTTCAGACATGACGACATACAAGGGAAAATGCTTTTGCGGCTCGGTGGAAATCGAGGTCCAGGGAGCGCCGGAAGCGATGGGCTATTGCCACTGCTCTTCCTGCCGCTCATGGTCTGCCGCTCCCGTCAATGCCTTCACGCTGTGGAAGCCGCAGCATGTCCGGGTGACGAAAGGCGCGGAACATCTCGGCAAGTACGCCAAGACGGAGATGAGCCACCGCCAGTACTGCAAGCGTTGTGGCGGTCACCTCATGACCGACCATCCGCCACTCGGGCTCGTCGACGTTTATGCGGCAACCATCCCGACGCTCAAATTCACGCCGGGCGTGCACGTCAACTATGCCGAGACCGTGCTGCCGATGAAAGATGGCTTGCCGAAGCTGAAGGACTTTCCGGCTGAACTGGGAGGCTCCGGTGTCGCGTTGGCTGAGTAGTCCACCGCTCTGGACGCTGGCCATTCTGATCGCGTCGCTGATCGGGCTGCTTCCCGACCTGCTGTCCTGAAGCGGCGGTCCCGCATTTTCAATTCAACCCAATGTCCCCTGCTCGCGTCAACGACGGCGCGGGCGATTGGAGACGCATGACAAACCAAGGAGAAGACCTCATGGATCTCGTGACTTTCAAGAACACGCAAGGCCCGATCAGGGAGCGCTACGCCAATAATGCCAGCGCAGCGCTTCTGACGCTGCGCGCCAAGGGATCAGCCGACGCCGCCGCCGTCACTTGCAAGGTCGAGACCGGACGCGGATTGGCGCTGGCCGGCATTCACCCGAAGTGTGGTGGCTCCGGCCTCGAGCTCTGTTCCGGCGACATGTTGCTGGAGGCGCTGATCGCCTGCGCCGGCGTTTCCATGCGGGCCGCTGCGGCCGTGCTCGGCATCGACGTCAGATCAGTGAATGTGGGCGCGGAGGGCGATGTCGATCTGCGCGGGACATTGGGCGTAAGCACCGACGTCCCAGTCGGCTTCAAGGAAATCCGCCTCTCGTTCGAAGTCGATGCGGATGTGACGGTCGAGCAGCTCGATCAGCTCGCCGATCTTACGGACAAGTATTGCGTGGTGTTCCAGACGCTGCAGGCGAGCCCGAAAACCAGCGTGTCGATCAAGCGCGCTCACCACTGAGAAAACGAACAAGGCACCGGGTGACCGCTACCCGGTGCTGAGGACGGCGCGGTCCCTGCCTTTCCCCAGCCGGATCGCGCCGTCCCATTTGACCTGCCTGACATCTTGAACCGCCTCGCGTCAGGCCGCGACATTTGCCGCTCCGGCGATGTCCGCAAATCTCCCCTTTTTATGTTCTCGTCAGACCCATCGCTCCGCGCTCCCGTAAGGGAGAGCAGAGCCCTTTGGGTGTTTCGCTGTAACTAAATTAAATCAATGACTTAAATGCAGACCCTTGACGAGCTGCCTCATTTTATCGTACCTTAATAAAGTCTTAATAGATACTTTTCTGTACACGAGTAACGGACTAGCGTTTGTCATGGCCACCGAGAAAGCCGAGACTGACCGCGTTCCAGTGACCTTGGCGCTTTCGACCATTACCTATCTCGAGAAGCTTGTGAGACAGGGCACCCACGGCACCAGCGTTCCCGGAGTTGCGAGGACGCTGATTGAGGAAGGCATCCGGCTCGCCATCAAGGACGGGCTGCTGTCGATCCGTGACAATGGCAAGGCGTAATCACAAGGGGATGGTGCGCGACGGTTCCGGGCTTTCCAAGGCCAAGACGATCCCGAAAGGATCCAACCTGGAACCGTTGTCATGCCCTCCATTTTACAAACCTGGACCAACGAACGCGTCGAAGCCCTCAAAATCCATTTTCAAGCCGGCCTTTCCTGCCGCGAGATCGCTGCCGAGATCGGTGTGAGCCGAAACGCCGTGATTGGAAAAATCTCCCGCCTCAATCTGATCCGCGACAAGGGCGGCATCATCAGGAGCGTGAAGAAGGAGCCCGCCGCGAACCCGCGGCCGCGCGGCGCGCAAAGGCTTCGGCAGATACTCCTGAGATCGTTTCCACCGCGGCCTGAAGCGCAGGCCGTCGAGGAGCCGATCCACAACGGCCACACCTGCTCCCTGTTCGAGCTCTCCAGCGAAACCTGCCGCTGGCCGATTTCGACGCCGGGACACGAGGACTTCTGCTTCTGCGGCAACACCCCGCTAGACGGCATGCCCTATTGTCCGGGCCACAGCCGGCTGGCGTATCGGGTGAGTGCGCGCTAGCAAATGAAGTTGACGCAACGAGCCGCTCTCTCCCCGCGCTTTGCGGGGAGAGGAGCCAAGCCAGCGCCAAAGGCGGCACGCGCGTAACGGCTAACGTCGCATGTCGCGGACGTCCGCCGACTTGCGCTGGATGAGGTCCCAGCGGTTGCCGCAAAGATCTTCGAAAACTGCGACCACGCCATAGGTCTCATGCCGTGGCGCCTCGACGAACCGTACACCGGCGGCGATCATCCGCGCGCGATCGCGCTCGAAATCATCGGTCTCCAGAAACAGAAAGACGCGCCCCCCGGTCTGATCGCCAATGCGCGCCGTTTGGGCCGGACCATCCGCCCGCGCCAGCAGCAAGCCGGAGCCGACGCCTCCGGCCGGTCGGACGACAACCCAGCGCTTGCCGTTCGCAAGCGGCGTGTCCTCGGAGAGCTCGAAGTTCAGCGCGCGAGTGAAGAACGTGATCGCCTCGTCGTAGTCGGCGACCACGAGAGTTACGAGAGACAAATGCTGCTTCATCGCGGGCCTGAAGATTTCGACCGTTGAGGAAATGGCCTCACGGCGCAACTCCTCGTCATGAGGATCGGAGCTATCTGCTACCCCACCTTCCAGCCGACGGCCTTGGTCATGGTGTCGAAGAACGCCTGCGTATAGGCCTGCTCCGGCTCCTCGCGCACCATCTCGTCGAGCTTGTGAGCGTCGTCGCCGACCAGGATGCGCCAGCGATCCGCCTTGACGCCGTCGAGGATGATTTTCGCGGCCTGCGCGGCCGATGTCGGCGCTTCGTCGCGAAAGATACGGGCGCGATCATGCCCGCGCGCCTGAATGTCCTCGTCCGACATGGTTTCGACCGGCAGGCCCATGGTCTTGAAGCGCTGGCGTGCCTGCTGGAGCTCGTTTTGCGAGAGCCGGTCGGAGCCGTTCTGGATCTGCCGCGAATTCGAGACGATGGAGGTGCCGATATGGCCGGGCATCACAACCGAGCATTTGACATGCGGCGCGTTGAGCCTGAGGTCGTTGATCAAGGCTTCGCTAAAACCCTTCACCGCGAACTTGGCGGCGCTGTAGGCGGTGTGTGAGGTCCCCATGCCGACGGAGGCCCAGAAGCCGTTCACGCTCGACGTGTTGACGATATGCGCCTCGTCCGCCTTCACAAGCAGCGGCAGGAAGGTGCGGACGCCGAGATAGACGCCGCCCCAGCAGATGTTGAAGGTACGCTCCCACTGCTCACGCGTGCTGGTGAACAGGCTGCCGCCTCCTCCGATTCCGGCGTTGTTGAACAGGAGATGGATCTTGTCCGTCTTCTGCTGGTCGATCAGCTCGTCGCGAAAGCGCCTGAGCTGGTCCTCGATCGAGACGTCGGCGATGTGGGTGGTGACGCGCAGGCCCTGCGGCAGCTTCTCGACTTCGCAGAGCCGTCTGGTCTCCGCCATGTTCTCCGCCGACACGTCGCACATGGCGACATTGCAGCCCTCGGCGACAAGCTGGCGCGCCAGCTCGCGACCCATGCCCGTGCCGCCTCCGGTGATCACGGCAATCTTTCCAGCGAAGTCTTTCATGGGAATGTTTCCTCTTCTTCTCTTCTCACGGGCTTTGAAGATACTCGTCATGGCCGGGCTTGTCCCGGCCATCCACGTCTTACGCCAAGCCGATGCAAAGACGTGGATGCCCGGGACAAGCCCGGGCATGACGAAGTGAGAGATTTGGGCTTATTCCGCGGCTTCAACACGCTCGCCGCCAAGCGCGCCGAGTCCTTCCAGCGCCTTGGCGATCGCGCTTTGTTGCACGTTCGAAGCCTCCGGCATCGGCCCGCGCGAGAAGGTTTTCGGCAGCCCCTGCAGCGTTTGCGCAAGGCGCGTACAGGCCGGAAGGTTGTCGGACACGATTGCATTCCAGAGCGTCAGGAGTTTCTTGTGCAGATCCAACGCGCGGGCATGGTCGTTTTTCCTGACTGCATTCCACAGCGCGACAGATGCATGCGGCGCGGCACTCAGGATCGCCGCGATCGAACCATGGGCGCCCAGCGCGTAGGACGGATACATCAGTGCGTCGACGGCGCTGTAGATCAATTTGTCCGGCGCCATCATCATGAGATCAGCGAAGAGCTTCAGGTCGCCCGCGCTCTGCTTGACGCCGACCACGAGCGGCACCTCGTTCATGATGCGCGTGAGCAGCGCGGGAGAAAGATAGGACCACGGCACGACGTTGTAGATGATGATGGGCATGCCGGTGTCGTCGGCCATGCGACGGAAATGGCTGACCATCGCCTCGTCATCGGGCTTGAACAGGTAATGCACCGGCGTCACCTGCAAGGCCGCAACGCCATCCATGTCGCGGACGAGCTTGCCGCGCCGGATCGCGTCGCGGGTGGAATCGACGATGATGCCTGCAATGACGGGCACGCGTCCCCTCGCCGCCTCGACCGTCGCGCCCACCAGGTCGCGGTATTCCTCATGATCCAGCGTATGGCCCTCGCCAGTCGAGCCACCAGCCGCCAGACCATGCGCGCCGGCGGCAATCAGCCAGTCCGCCTGGGACGCCACCTGTCGAAGCTCAATCTCGCCGTCTTCGCGAAATGGCGTGGTCATCGGCGGTATGACGCCGGTCGGACGTGCTTTCATGGCATTGGCCCTCGCTGTTCGGCTGCGCCAAGGCTAGCCACAGCTTGGGGGGTCGGCAAGGACCGGCAGCCGCCTCGATCGACTCAGCCGAACCGCAAACTCTCCGCCGTGGGATTGCCTTCCCGATCCGGCCGGATCTCGTAGGTGACGCGAAGCCCCTGGACGAGATCGGAGTAACCCGCCTTCTGGACGGCGGTGATGTGCACGAAAAGGTCCCTGCTGCCGTCATCGGGGACGATGAAGCCGTAGCCCTTTTTCTGATCGAACCATTTCACGCGTCCGGTCGGCACCTGGTTTTCCTTCGGAATCTTCCTTTGGAATTTTTCCTGCGGCTGCAAACCGCCTTTTTCTAGAACAGCCTGGTGCAAGGCAGCAAGATGGCACCGGCCAGTTGGCAATCTCGGGGAAAGTCCCTTTTTTGCGATGCGGCCTCAGTTCATCGGACGACGCACATGTGAACCTTTTGTCGCGCGCCAACACCTAACTGACAGGGAGGCGGAGCTTTTCAGGAGGCTCATGTGAACCACCGATGGCACGACACCATGGTCGACCAGCCCGATGCGAGTGGCCCGGCCTATGTCACGGGCTGGACCATCAGCGGCTTGGCCGTGATCGGCACCATCCTTGCGGTCTGGGTACTAGGGATTTGATCCGATAGTTCGAGACGCGCGGGAGTATCGTACCCCAAGCCCGCCGGGCAGACCCGGTTACTGACGCATTGCCGCCGTTTGAGTTGGGCCGTTGACCAGGCAACGCCGAGCCGCTTCAATTTCAGCGTCGGTTGCCCCGTGGCTCCGTGCCCACCCTTCTGCAGCAGACACCGAATATTTGCCCACATAGAAGCGAACGACCGTGCAGGAGACACGCCGGAGCATGCCCGGCTGGTCCCCCGCTACCGCCCTTGGCATGGGCATCGCCAAGAGCGCCAGCATCACCGCCACTAGTCCGCGCATCAAATGGCCCCCGTCCTGTTCCTCAGTAGTCGACCAGCCAAGCAAGAACCTCGCCGTCCCGGCAAGGTTCCCGCAGGTTCCACAAAAAGACCGCTCAGGCGTTCCTGAACGCGATCGCCCCGGCCAGCGAGCGCGGACGCGTCCGCACCCCATGACCGTCATTACCGCTCTGCACAATCCACTGACCGTTCTCGTGACCCACGATCTTGCCGACATGGTGAGGCCAGACAACAATCGCTCCGACCCGCGGACCGCCTGCATCCGAGCCATAGCGGGCCCAAGCCCGTGCGAGATTGTACTGGGGACCGGGATCGGCGCCCATCTGGGTCCGCATGTACCACCCACACCAGGCGGCCGGGCGCCCGGAATAGCCATAGGCGCGTGAGCCGTGCGAGCGGTGGTGGTGATGGGTTCGGGCCTCGGCATCAGACGCAAACGCAAACGCGCAAAGCAACGCCGTTGCAGCCACGATCTTACGCATTCCTGATTTCCTTGAGTGCTGTTGGGGGGATGATCGCGAAGCGCGATCGGGATGCCGCGTTGGATGGACGACGATGGCGTCCGGCGGCGAATGACGGGCTCACGCCCGCGGTTCCGCTTTAAAAAACCGCTCGTGGCCAGAATGAGGCAATTGGCCGGCTGCTGATCACGCTTGATCACAGCGGCGTGAGTGGCGGCAATTCCTGTCGTTTTCAGCCTGGTATTTGTCGTTTATGTCCAATTGCTGGGCATTCCAACCATCGCGCGAGCGACGGGATCTGGGGCGCAAGTGATGACCGACGAACCTCCAGATGACACTGACGCTGAGCACAGGCACCGCCTGTGGTGGGGTGCCAGCCGGAGGAGGCCGGTGCAGTGGCTTTCCATCTGCATCGTGCTCGCAATGGTCGCCGCCCTCTTCTGGCTTGCGATCCACTTCTCCAGGCCGGCCGCCTTTTGACACCTGCGACGCCGCAGCTTCGTCGTGAAGGGCCGCCCGACCCCGTGCACACGAATCCGCTTCTCTCGGAACGTTCCTAATTGAAGTGTTAGTTCCATCACGGAACTTTGCCGCACGGGCCGACATTGTCAGGGCATGACTACCATGATGCTGATCATTCTTCTGGCCTGGTTTCCCTTGTCGGTGCCACTGGCCGTGCTCGTCGGGAAATGCATCAAGTTCGGTTCGAGCGAGCCGGACGCGCGCCGTGCTGCACGCCGGAATCGTGCGGGCAAGGATCTGCCAATCAGGCGTTCGGTGCGTCAGAAATTTTTTCGCGCGAGCGCGTGAGCTTCGGGCTTTCAGCAGCGCACGCCATGGACGCACTGGCTGTGGATTTGAGTTGAAGGCGACGGCCTTGCCAGGGAAAACAAGGAGCTGGTTGCGGCCTCGTCGTGCGCAACGGAATCGCATGGGTGAACCGCTTATGCGGCGCGCCTGTGTCGAGCAGCGCGGTTGAGTTGTCCGAGATTCATCGCTCGGCGGCCACAGGCCTCACTTGATCTTGCAATGGGGTGAAAGCAGCTCGTGGCTCTGCCCCTGAAAATTTGAGAAGAATGGTCGGAGCGAGAGGATTTGAACCTCCGACCCCTAGTCTCCCAGACTAGTGCGCTAACCGGGCTGCGCCACGCTCCGATGCCGCTCCCTTAGCTGTGATCCAGCTTTCGCGCAAGGCGCAGGATTGAGCCTGTCATCTCGTCAAGCCGCTCAAAAAGCTTGTCATGCCCAGGCCTGACCAGGTCAAGCCCGGCCATGACGATATCAGTGAGCCTAGTGACCTACCCGTCCTTTAACGCGCGATCGATGATGTCGCGGCAGGCGACGAGCTCCTTGAGCACGCTTTCCAGCCGCTCGCGGTCCATCACAGGCTGTTCGGCCTTGGGCCCGGCGCGATAGGTCTTGAGCATGTCGTCCTGGGCGTCGACAAAGCGGAAGTCGATGCCTTCCTCCTCCGAGCCCTCATACTCCTCTTCTTCCCCATCAGCGCCGGTCTCGGCCGCCTCGCCTTCCCTGTCGTCTTCCAAAAGGCTCTGGCCGATCGCTTCCTCGATCGCGCCGAAAGAGACGGCCTGGGTGCTGTCGGCAAGAACTCTGGACCGATTTGACGCCGTGCTCTTTGAGGATCCGCTGCACGCCGCGGATGGTGTAGCCTTCGCCATAGAGCAGCCGGCGAATCCCCTTGAGAAGATCGACATCGTCGGGCCGGTAATAACGCCGGCCGCCGCTGCGCTTCATCGGCTTGATCTGCGCGAAGCGGGTTTCCCAGAACCGCAGCACGTGCTGGGGGATGTCTAGATCGTCAGCGACTTCGCTGATCGTTCGGAACGCATCCGGCGCTTTGTCCAAATGCCTGCTTCCCTAAGTCAGATGCTATTCGGCCTTCTCGGTCGCCGCGGAGACGTGATGACCGTTGATCCGCTGCTTCAGAATCGCCGAGGGCTTGAATACCATAACTCGCCGCGGCGAGATCGGAACTTCCGTGCCCGTCTTCGGATTTCGGCCGATCCGCTGACCCTTTTTACGCACCATGAACGAGCCGAATGAAGACAGCTTTACCGTTTCGCCCTTTTCAAGGCAGTCGGTAATCTCCTTCAAAACGAGCTCGACGAAGGCCGAGGACTCCGTACGCGACAGCCCGACCTTCTGGTATACGGCCTCGCATAAATCGACGCGTGTAACTGTCTTTCCAGTTTCGCTCATCGCCTTGCCCCAACTAGCGGCGAACAATCTCTAAAACTCACGGCGAACAATTTCTATCTGAAATTAAGAGGTTACGCGCCGATGGTCAACAGCACCCTGAAGAAATGGCGCTAAAATCAGGGGGCCAAATGTCGACAAATTTATAGACTGCGTCACCAGCGCAACAGCGCGGAACCCCAGGTAAAGCCCCCGCCCATCGCCTCCAGCAGCACCAGATCGCCTTTCTTGACCCGTCCGTCCTTGACCGCGACCGAAATCGCAAGGGGGATGGACGCGGCGGAGGTGTTGCCGTGGAGGTCGACGGTCAGCACCACCTTTTCCGGGGGAATATGGAGCTTGTGCGCTGACGCGTCGATGATCCGCTTGTTCGCCTGGTGCGGAATGAACCAATCGATATCGTCCGCATTCAGCCCGCTGGCTTCGAAGGCATCGACGATGACGTCGGTGATCATGCCGACCGCATGCTTGAAGACCTCGCGGCCTTCCATCCTGAGATAGCCGACCGTCTTGGTCGAGGACGGACCGCCATCGACATAGAGTTTCGACTTGTGCCGGCCGTCGGAGCGCAGATGCGTGGTCAGGACCCCGCGGTCGGACGCGTTGCCCGGCTGCTCCTGGGCTTCCAGCACCAGCGCGCCGGCGCCGTCGCCGAACAGCACGCAGGTGCCGCGGTCGTTCCAGTCGAGGATCCTGGAAAAGGTCTCGGCGCCGATCACCAGCGCCCGCTTGAAGCTGCCGGAGCGCAGGAAATTGTCGGCGGTCGCGAGCGCAAAGACGAAGCCGGAGCACACCGCCTGCAGGTCGAAGGCCGCGCCATGATTGATGCCGAGCCCGTTCTGAACGGCGACCGCGGTCGCCGGAAAGGTGTTGTCCGGCGTCGAGGTCGCCAGCACGATCAGGTCAATCGCCTGGGCATCGAGACCGGCATCGGCGAGCGCCGCCCTGGCCGCGTTGATCGCCAGATGCGAAGTGAATTCACCTTCAGCCGCGATGTGGCGCTCGCGGATCCCGGTCCGCTGCACGATCCATTCGTCAGACGTGTCGATCCGCGCCGCCAGTTCGGCATTGGTCAAAGTCTGCTGCGGCAGGTACGAGCCGCAGCCGAGCACCACCGAACGTACAGTCACGAATAAGCCTCCTCTTACGCGATGGGAGCGGGCGCCAGCACCCCGCCATCGCGCTTAAGCATTTGATTGATCTTGGTCAGGAGATCGTAGCGAACCATCTCATAGCCGCCATCGACGGCATAGGCAAAGCCCTCGGCGTCGGTTCCACCATGGCTTTTGACCACGACCCCGCGCAGGCCCAGCAGCACCCCACAATTGGACTTTTTCGGATCGAGCTTGTCGCGCAGCGCCCGGAATGCGCCCCGGGCCAGGAGATAGCCGACTTTGGACAACAGGCTCGAGGAGATCGCCTCGCGCAGGAAATCGCTCACCTGCCGCGCGGTGCCCTCGGCAGCCTTGAGCGCGATGTTGCCGGAAAACCCTTCCGTCACCACCACGTCAGCCGCGCCCTTGCCGATGCCATCGCCCTCGACGAAGCCGATATAATCGAGCTCTTGCGAGTTCATCGCGCGCAGAAACTCGCCGGCCTCCCGGATTTCCTCATGGCCCTTGATTTCCTCGGTGCCGATATTGAGCAGACCGACCGTCGGCCGCTCGATATTGAGCAGCACGCGCGCCATGGCGCTGCCCATGATCGCGAGCGCCACCAGGTGATGCGCATCGCCGCCGATGGTGGCACCGAGGTCGAGCACGACCGAGTCGCCGCGAAGCGTCGGCCAGACCGCCGCAATGGCCGGCCGATCAATGCCTTCGAGCATGTGCAAATGGAAGCGCGCCATTGCCATCAATGCGCCGGTATTACCGGCCGAGACCGCAACGTCTGCTTCGCCCTTCTTCACCGCGTCGATCGCAAGCCACATCGAAGAGGTCTTGCGGCCGCGCCGCAGCGCCTGACTTGGCTTGTCCTCCATGCTGACCGCGACATCGGTGTGGATGATGTGCGAGGCCGATTTCAGCTTCGGATGCCTCGCAAGCTGTTCCTCGATCACAGTGCGATTACCGACCAGCAGGAATTCCGTGTCCGGATGACGGGCAAGCGAGATCGCGGCGCCGGGAACGACGACGGACGCGCCGAGATCGCCACCCATGGCGTCAAGCGCGATTCGAACCTTTTGAGGCATGAATGTCCCGGAGACCTTTTTTGACCCGCCGCATTAGGCGGCAGCCGGCCAGGCGCCAAGGAGCAACCGGGCCGGGCGGCGACAATAGCGTTTCGGCGTCCCGACACAACCTCTTGACCCGCGCCTTTGCGAATGGAAGCGCTTCCGGCCGGAATCGAGAAGATCAGACAAGCGATTGAATCTAAATGATTTATGACACCGATGGCATCATCCTCATTTGCGCTTCGGCTTCCCCCGTCCTTTCGGCGTATCCGCCTGTAGCGCCTTCAACGCGGCAAAGGGGTGATCCTCGGGATCGGCGGCCGCGACTTGCGACTCGAACACCGCGCCAGGCTTGCGCGGATAGGGATCGATGGCGAGGTAAAGCATGTCGGCTGCAAGGCGTCCCAGATCGATGATGCCGTTCTCGATCGGCTCCGGCGCGTCAGCCGCTTCGGTCATGACATCGTTATCCTCGTCTGCGGAGCGGGCCGCTTCCGGGATTTGCTCTGATGGCGCGAAGATCAGATCGACCTCTTCATCGATTTCGTTGTCCAGCGGCTCGAGCGTGACGATGCAGGTCTGCCCAACCCTCGCCTGAACGCGGCCGGTGACATGCACGCCGCCGCCGCTGCGCGGCGTCAGGTCGAACGTCGCACGCGCGATGGCCAGTTCCCGAAGGCCCGCGGCTTCGGCCATCGCCGCGCGGGTCGCCTCGTCGGCTTCGATCTCCCGGTGCAGGCCCCGCTCCGGAATCTGCGCTACGGGAACGAAGGCTCGCCAAGGACCGGCATAAGGACCACCCTGGGAGCGTCGATCCGGATCGCGCTCGTCTGTCTTGCGGATCATGATGCTATGCGCCTTTTGCGAGCGGCGGCGGAAACGTCCAGGACGTTCCGAGCGCCTTCACATCCCTCTCATTGGAAAGCGACACCATCGCCTCCTGCACATAGGTAACGAGCCGGCGTGCATTTTCGATGCCTTCGCCGTCAAGGACATTCCTGCAAATGGCCTCAGCCAGCGCTTCAGACCCATCGGTCATGGCCATGTCGTATGCCGCCGCGCGGCCGTAAAAGGCCTCCCCGAACGCCTGCATTTTCTTCGGCACGGCCAGATCGCCGATTCCCATTTCGCGGAGATTGGCGTCCATATCCTCGCAAAACCGGTCAAACAGCGCCTGCGACAGTTCGGTTCCGTTCAACATCCCCCGAAGGTGCTTCAGCACCATCCACAAATGCAACAAAAGCAGGTCAAATCGGCCGTTAACCGTATCCGGCACACCCAGCTCGCGATAGAACCGAGGTTCTCGCGCCTGCGTCACGATCATGCCATAGATGGTCTCAATGGTGCCGCGCGAGGCGAGCCGGGCTTTCCTGAAGTGATTGAACGGCCAAAGCATTGTGGGTTCCGCATCGGGCCCGCTTGTCGCAAACGAGACCTGCCGCCCGGTACGTCAACGCTTAGCAGGATGCAAGGGGACGGGACCCGCTCCGCCATGATTGATATGCGCCACAGTCCAAAGCCCGCCTTGCGCGGCCGTTTCCGCCATTGGCGCGGCCTGCGCATGGCTGCCGCCGCGGCGCTGGTCGCGGGGCTGCTTGGCGCCTGCACCGGCGAACAATTCCAGAAGGGCTACATTCTGCCACCAGGCGCGCTGGAGCAGATTCCGATCGGCGCGAGCCAGGATCAGGTGCTGATCGTCATGGGTACGCCGTCCACCGTCGCGACCCTGAACGGCGAGGTGTTCTATTACATCTCGCAGCGCGCCGAGCGCCCGGTCGCGTTCATGAACCAGAAGGTCGTCGACCAGCGCGTCATCGCGGTCTATTTCGACAAGAACCGCCAGGTGATGCGGCTTGCCAATTACGGCATGAAGGACGGCCATATCTTCGACTATATCAGCCGCACCACAACGACGTCGGGCCAGGAACTCTCCTACCTGCAGCCCCTGTTCAAGCTGCTCAGCTTCAACTAACCGAAGCCGCGACGGCTGTGCCAAGTCGTCTGCGCCAAGTCGCGCGCTTGCCCCGCGGCGTGTCTCTCCCCTAGGCTCCCGGCAAAACAAAATGCAGGGAGCGGAAATGACCAGGACATTACTGACCCGCCGCCGTGTTCTCTCCGGCGCCGCGGCCTTGTCGGCGGCGACGATCCTGCCGCGATCGAGCCTCGCGGACTGGCGGCCCACCGAAACCATCCGCGTGATCGCGCCAGCCGCAGCCGGTGGCTCGACCGACGTGATGGGCCGCCTCTTGGCCGCGCATCTCCAGTCGGTCTGGGGTCAGTCGGCGGTGGTGGAAAACCGCTCGGGCGGCGGCGGCACGATCGGCACGTCCGAAGTGATCCGGCAGAAGGGCGACGGCCACACGATCCTGATCGCCAATCCCGGGCCCAACGCCATCGCCTACAGCATCTTCCGCAACCTGAACTACAAGGCGGACCAGTTGCAGGCGGTGTCCAACATGATCCGGATCCCGAACATCGTCTCTGCGCATCCGGCGACCGGCATCAAGTCGATCGCCGAATTGATCGCCTACCTCAAGGCCAATCCGGACAAGCTGAACTACGCCTCGTCGGGCGTGGGCCAGAGCCCCCACCTCACCGGCGCCTGGTTCCTGCAGCTCACCGGACTGAAGATGACGCACGTCCCGTTCCGCGGCGCCGGTCCCGCACTGCAGGCAGCACTCGCCGCCGACATCCAGATCCTGTTCGACAATCTCTACCCCTCGCTGCCGCAGGTGCTTGACGGCAAGCTCAACGGATTGTGCGTGACGACCACGGAGCGCAGTGCGTCCGCGCCCGACCTTCCGACCATGCGCGAATGCGCGCCGGAGCTGGCACGGTTCGACGTGTCCTCCTGGTTCGGCGTGATGGTGCCGAAGGCCTGTCCGCCGGAAATCGTCAATGCGCTCAATCTTCAGGTCAAGGCGATGCTGGAGCGCGAGGAGATCAGGAAGAACATCGCCGCGATGGGCGCCCGTGCCGACTACGGCACGCCCGATCAGTTCTCCGCCTTCCTCGACGCCGAGACGAAGAAATTCGCAGCGATCATCGAGAAGGAAGGGCTGCAGATGGAGGTGAAGTGACGGTTGCAGTCAGGCAACCGTCATTCCGGGACGGTCCGCAGGACCGAACCCGGAATGCTCGAGATTCCGGGTCTGGTGCTTCGCACCATCCCGGAATGACGAACTGTCCTGACAAACAAAAACCCCGCGGGCTGCTACCCGCGGGGTTTTTGTCTTCACGTCCTGAACGCACTTAGTGCGCGAGGATCGCCAGCAGCAGGAGCGCCACGATGTTGGTGATCTTGATCATCGGGTTCACCGCGGGGCCAGCCGTGTCCTTGTATGGATCGCCGACGGTGTCGCCGGTCACCGCGGATTTGTGCGCGTCGGAGCCCTTGCCGCCGTAATGGCCGTCCTCGATGTACTTCTTGGCGTTGTCCCAGGCG
Organism: uncultured Alphaproteobacteria bacterium; assembly: GCA_963696255.1. Taxonomy (GTDB): domain Bacteria; phylum Pseudomonadota; class Alphaproteobacteria; order Rhizobiales; family Xanthobacteraceae; genus Bradyrhizobium. The sequence goes on along the minus strand of CAVOJN010000006.1, from coordinate 429,750 downwards.
CCGCCGCCCGAGGTCATCGAGATCGCGACGAACAGGCCGGTAACGATCACGCCGAGCAGCATGGCGCCGACGGCCGAGAATGCCGCCGACTTGCCGGCAGCGCCGCCGCCCGCGATCGCGTAGATCAGGAAGTAGACGACGATCGGCGACAGCACCGGCAGCAGCGACGGGATGATCATTTCCTTGATCGCCGCCTTGGTCAGGAGGTCGACGGCCTTGCCGTAATCCGGCTTGTCCGTGCCCTGCATGATGCCGGGCTTCTCGCGGAACTGACGGCGAACTTCCTCGACGATCGCCCCGGCGGCGCGGCCGACCGCGGTCATACCCATCGCGCCGAACAGATAGGGCAGCAGGCCACCGAACAGCAGACCGACCACGACATACGGGTTGTTCAGCGAGAAGTCCGGGTTGACGCCCTTGAAATAGGCGTGATTGGCGGCATCGCTGATGAAGAATTTGAGGTCCTGGTTATAGGCCGCAAACAGCACCAGCGCGCCGAGACCGGCGGATCCGATCGCATAGCCCTTGGTGACCGCCTTCGTCGTGTTGCCGACGGCGTCGAGCGCGTCGGTGGACTTGCGGACTTCCTTGGGCAGGCCCGCCATTTCGGCGATGCCACCGGCATTGTCGGTGACCGGGCCGAAGGCGTCCAGCGCCACGATCATGCCGGCCAGCGCCAGCATGGTCGCGGTTGCGATCGCAATGCCGAACAGGCCCGCGAGGCTGTAGGTGACCAGGATGCCGGCGATGATGACGATCGCCGGCAGCGCGGTTGCCTCCATCGAGACGGCGAGGCCCTGGATCACGTTGGTGCCGTGACCGGTGACCGAGGCCGCCGCGATCGACTTCACGGGACGATAGTCGGTGCCGGTGTAGTACTCGGTAATCCAGATGATCAGGCCGGTGACGATAAGGCCGACCACGCCGCATTCAAACAGCGCCGCGCCGGTGTAGTCGACGCCGGCGAGCTTGTCGAAACCGATGAGCCAGTGGATCACGGCCGCAACGCCGATCAGCGACAGCACGCCGGTGGCGATCAGGCCCTTGTAGAGCGCGCCCATGATCGACTGGTTGGCGCCGAGCTTGACGAAGAAGGTGCCGATGATCGAGGTGATGATGCAGATGCCGCCGATGGCGAGCGGCAGCGTCATCATGTTGATGAGGATCGGCGTCTTGGCGAAGAAGATCGCGGCCAGCACCATGGTGGCGACCGCGGTCACAGCATAAGTTTCGAACAGGTCAGCCGCCATGCCGGCGCAGTCGCCGACATTGTCGCCGACGTTGTCGGCGATGGTGGCGGGGTTGCGCGGATCGTCCTCGGGGATTCCGGCCTCGACCTTGCCGACGAGGTCGCCGCCGACGTCGGCGCCCTTGGTGAAGATGCCGCCGCCGAGACGGGCGAAGATCGAGATCAGCGACGCGCCGAAGCCGAGCGCGACCATGGCGTCGACGACGGTACGGCTGTCAGGCGCGAGCTTCAGCGAATAGACAAGGAAGCCGAAATAAAGGGTGACGCCAAGCAGCGCCAGACCCGCCACAAGCATGCCCGTAATGGCGCCGGCCTTGAACGCAAGCTCGAGGCCGCCGGCAAGCGACGTCGTCGCCGCTTGCGCGGTCCGGACGTTGGCGCGCACCGACACGTTCATGCCGATGAAGCCGGCCGCGCCCGACAGGATCGCGCCGATGGCAAAGCCGACCGCGACCAACAGGCCGAGAAAATAGGCGAGCAGCACGAAGATCACGACGCCGACGACGCCGATCGTGGCGTACTGGCGCCGCAGATAGGCCTGCGCGCCTTCGGCCACGGCGGCCGCGATTTCCTGCATGCGCGGATTGCCGGCATCCGACTTCAACACGGAAGACGTTGCCCAGATGGCGTAAACAATGGAAAGCGCTCCGCAGAGCACGATCAACCACAATGCTGTCATCGAATTTGCCTCAGATCCTGGATGGCCCCACGCCCGGGCCGCTTGACGCGGCGGGCGCACAAAAAGGAGGCCAGCCCTGCCCAAGAGGGCGGCCTCAAATCGGCCGGGACCATGCCAAAATCGCCCCCCCGGCGCAACGCCGTGGTTAAGGAAAACCCGGCTTTTTTACAGGTCCAAGCACCCGATTTCGCGGAGTTATTTCCGGCCCGCGGGACCGACAATGGCCTGAAGGGGCAGACCCGGGTCTTGGCGCGTCTTGGAGGCGCCAAGCGGGGGCGCAAAGCCAGCCCGATTAACCGGCTCAGAAGTGGCTGTACGACAGCCGCTGCAGACGCATCGGGTTTCCCCGCGCATCCAGGAAGCGGGGCGGCTGGTTTTGGGCGGTCACGGTGCCGATCTCCGCGACGGCGACCCCTGCCCGGCCGGCCTCCTGCATGAACGCCGCCACATCGGCTTGGGGGACGGTGCAGAGGATCTCGTAATCATCGCCGCCGGATATCAGACTTTCCAGGCCAATTATGCCGCGCGCAAGCAGGCCTGAGGCCGCGGCCGATAGCGGAACCCGCCCCGCATCGACATCGGCGGACACGCCCGAGACTGCGCAAAGTTTCGTCAGATCGCCCGCCAGTCCGTCGGAGACGTCCATTGCTGCGTGGGCATGGTTGCGCACGGCCAAAGCGAGCGCGTTACGCGGCTGCGGCACCCGGTAGCGCGAGGCGAGCATGTCCGCGGCAGTGGAATCCCCGCTCAACGCTTTCGCCACCGCCCCGCCCTTCAGGAGGTCGAGCCCGAGCGCGGCATCGCCGATTGTTCCCGTCACCATCACCCGGTTGCCGGGCCTGGCGCCGCTGCGATGAACCATCTTGCCATCGGGCACGCGCCCGAAGGCGGTGATCGAGACCATCGATGGACCGGGGGTCGAGACTGTGTCGCCGCCAAGCAGCGGGCAATCGAAGGAATTAGCGTCTTCGCCCAGTCCGAGCGCAAAGGCGGCGAGCCAGGCTTCGTCCACGCTGCGCAACGCCAGCGTCAGCACAAAGCCGGCGGGCGTTGCTCCCTTGGCGGCAAGATCCGACAGATTCACCCGCAGCGCCTTGCGCGCGACCGTGTCGGGAGGATCACCCGGCAGATAATGGACGCCTTCCACGATGGCGTCGGTCGTGACCACGATGTCCTCGCCCCCAGCCTTGAGCTGGGCCGCGTCGTCGTCGAGGCCGAAGGCACCTGGATCGGTGGCGATCGGCTTGAAATAGCGCGCGATCAGCGAGTCCTCGCCGGAAGCCTGTTTGTGGTCGCTCGTCATTCAGACCTTCTCGTCGTCATTGCGAGCGCAAGCGAAGCAGTCCATCGGGCCGCACAGCAAGGTCTGGATTGCTTCGTCGCTTGCGCTCCTCGCAATGACGGCACTTGAGCTATCCTCGCCCGAACTCATCGCCCCGGAACTGGCGCGCGATCTGATCAAGGACCGCGTTCACCATGCCGGTCTCCTCGCCATCGACAAAGGCATGCGCGACATCGACATATTCGGAAACGACCACGCGGCCGGGCACGTCCTTGCGATGTTCCAACTCATAAGCTCCTGCCCGCAACACCGCGCGCAGGATTGCGTCGATCCGCTTCAGCGGCCAGCCCTTCGAGAGTGCGTCGTCGATCACCGGATCGAGCCTGGTCTGGTCCCGCACTACGCCCGACACCACGTCGCGGAAAAAGGCGGCTTCCGCCGGCAAATATTTTTCCCCTTCGACCTCGTTGCCGAGCCAGTGGCTCTCGAACTCGGCAAAGATGTCGTTGATGCCGGCGCCCGCGATGTCCATCTGATACAATGCCTGTACAGCGGCGAGCCGCGCCGCCCCGCGCCGGTTGGCCTTGCGGTCGCCGCTCTTTGGTTTGATCTTGCTGTCGGCCATCATTGCGCTTTCGTCAAACGACGCTTGATGCGCAGCATCGCCAGCGCCGCCCGCGCAGCGTCGCCACCCTTGTTGAGCTCGGAAGCGCGGGCCCTCGCCCAGGCCTGCTCTTCATTGTTCACGGTCAGAATGCCATTGCCGATCGGAAATTTTGCTGCGATCGCCAGATCCATCAATCCACGCGAGGATTCCATCGACACGATTTCGAAATGGATCGTCTCGCCCCTGATCACACAGCCGAGTGCAATCGCGGCGTCATATGGGCTGCCGCCGTATTTGCCGGACGTGATTGCAATCGAGATCGTGGCGGGAATCTCCAATGCGCCCGGCACCGTAATAATGTCGTAGGAGACACCGGCGGCCTTCAGTTCGGCGATCGCGCCCTCCAGCAGTGCGTCCTGGATGTCGTCGTAGAAGCGTGCTTCCACGATCAGCGCGTGGGCGCCGGAAATATCGGTCTGGTCCTTGAGCGGTGCGCGCCGCGCGTCTGCCATTTTACACCTTCATCTCGGTCAGGCGAGCGGCATAGCGCGCCATCAAGTCAACCTCAATATTGACCTCGCTGCCCGCCTTCCAGCCGGAAAGCGTGGTCACGCCGAGCGTATGCGGAATGATCAGCACCGAAAACGCCACATCCCGCACCGTGTTGACCGTGAGCGACACGCCGTCCAGCGTGATCGACCCTTTCGGCGCGATGAAACGCGCCAGCTCCCGCATGGTCGAAAGCTCGAACCTCGCCATGTCGGGCAGATCGTCACGACCGACGATCTTTGCAACCCCGTCGGCATGTCCGGCCACGATATGGCCGCCGAGTTCGTCGCCGATCTTCAGCGCCCGCTCGAGATTGAGCTTCGTACCGACCGCCCAGTTTTTCGCCGTCGTCATGCGCAGCGTCTCGGCCGCCGTGTCCACATCGAACCAGGTCTTGCCGTCCTCCACGCCTGACGCCACCACCGTCAGGCACACGCCGTTGCAGGCGATCGATGCGCCATCAGCGATGGTCTTCCGGTCGTAAGCGCAGACGATGCGCAGCCGGTGCAACTGCCCCTGCGCGGTCGGCCTCAGGCTGGTGATCTCGCCGATATCGGTGACAATGCCCGTGAACATCTAACTGCGCTCATAAACCGTGAGAGTATCGTTGCCGAGGGTTTCGCTAGCACGAAGCTTCAGGCGCGGCGACTGCGTGATTTCCGACAGCGGCAATGCATCCAGCGCAGCTATGCCGCCGTCGCCGATGGCCGCCGGTCCGCGCAGCAGCCAGACCTCGTCGGCGAGATCATGAGCCACAAAGGATGACGCCACTCGGCTGCCGCCCTCGACCAACAGCCGCGTGATCCCTTTTTCCGCAAGGGCATGCAGCACGGCCGACAGGTCAAGGCCCGAAGCATCCGACGCTGCGATACGGATCACCTGCGCGCCGGCCGCCCCCAGCCTGGTCGCGGCGGCCGCTTCAGCGAGCTCCGAGGTCATCACCCAAAGCGGCGTCTCACGCGCCGAATGCACCAGGCGGCTGCCGGCGGGACTGCGCAAGGAACGGTCCAGCACCACCCGGACCGGCGAACGCGGCGCCATGCCGGGCAGGCGGCAGGTCAGCATCGGATCGTCCGCGAGCACCGTGCCGATGCCGACCAGGATGGCGTCGCACTGCGCGCGCAAGAGATGCACCCGCGTCCGCGCCGCCTCCCCCGTGATCGAGACCGGCTTGTGACCAGAGGCCGCGATCTTGTCGTCGGCGGAAAGCGCGAGCTTCAGGATCACATGCGGGCGATGGTCGCGGATGCGGCGGAAATGACCGGCATGGTCGTGAGCGGCCTCTTCCGCCAGCAATCCGACATCCACCGATATTCCGGCGGCGCGAAGTTTCGCGAGCCCCTTCCCCGCGACTTCCGGATTCGGATCCTCGATCGCGGCGACCACGCGGGAAATTCCGGCGGCGATGATCGCATCGGCGCAGGGCGGCGACTTGCCGAAATGCGAGCAGGGCTCGAGCGTCACATAGAGCGTGGCGTCCCGCGCCGCTTCGCCCGCGCGCCGCAGCGCTTCCGGCTCGGCATGGGGCCGGCCGCCCGGCTGCGTCCAGCCGCGACCGATGATGAGGCCGTCCTTGACCACAACCGCTCCCACCGCCGGGTTCGGCCAGGTTCGCCCCTGCCCGCGGCGGCCGAGCGCGAGCGCAAGCTGCATGAAGCGGCGATCGGCCTCCCTCGCGGCTTGCTTGTCGGCCCTGGATTTTTCCCTGATCTGATCTTCCAGGATGCGGAAGATCATTTGCGTATCGTGACGATCCTGGCGTCGTCCTCGCCGGAAAGCTCACCAAGCACCGCCTCGAAATCCTTGGCTTCGCGGAAATTGCGATAGACCGAGGCGAAGCGGACATAGGCAACGTCGTCGAGCGAACGCAGATGTTCCATCACGGCCTCGCCGATCGTCTCCGACGAGATCTCGGCCTCGCCGTTGCTCTCCAATTCGCGCACGATGTCGGACACCATCTTCTCGACGCGCTCGCTGTCGACGGGCCGCTTGCGCAAGGACACCTGCACCGAGCGCATCAGCTTGTCACGGTCGAACGGCACGCGCCGGCCATTGCGCTTGATCACGGTGAGCTCGCGAAGCTGCACGCGCTCGAAGGTGGTGAAGCGGAAATTGCAGGACACGCAGACGCGGCGCCGCCGGATCACAGAGGAATCCTCGGTCGGACGCGAGTCCTTCACCTGCGTATCGAGACTGTTGCAGCTCGGACAGCGCATCCGCGTGAACCTCTACTGATAGATCGGGAAACGATCGGTAAGCGCCTTCACCCGTTCCTTGATCGCGGCTTCCACCAGCGGCGCCTTGCCGTCCTGCGACTGCGCGATCGCGCTCAAGACCTCCGCGATCATGCCGCCGACCTGCTTGAACTCGGCGACCCCGAAGCCGCGGGTGGTGGCGGCCGGCGTGCCCAGCCTGAGGCCCGAGGTAACGAACGGCGTTTCGGGATCGAAGGGAATGCCGTTCTTGTTGCAGGTAATGGCGGCGCGAACCAGCGCCTTTTCCGAGACGTTGCCCTTCAGCCCCTTCGGCCTGAGGTCGACCAGCATCAAATGGTTTTCGGTGCCGCCGGAGACGATATCGAGGCCGTTGGCGCGCAGGCTTTCCGCCAGTGCCTTGGCGTTTTCGACGACGTTCTTCGCGTAGACCTTGAAGTCCGGCCGCAGCGCCTCGGCGAAGGCCACCGCCTTGGCCGCGATCACATGCATCAGCGGCCCGCCCTGCAGGCCCGGGAAGACGGCCGAGTTGAGCTTCCTGGTCAGGGATTCGTCGTTCCACAGCATCAATCCGCCGCGCGGGCCGCGCAGCGATTTGTGCGTCGTCGTGGTCGTGACATGTGCGTAAGGCACCGGCGAAGCGTGCACGCCGCCGGCGACGAGGCCGGCGAAATGCGCCATGTCGACCATGAAATAGGCGCCGACAAAGTCCGCGATCTCACGGAAGCGCTTGAAGTCCCACGGACGCGAATAGGCGCTTCCGCCGGCGATGATCAGCTTCGGCTTCACCTCTTCGGCACGGCGGGCGACCGCATCCATATCGATGATCTGGTCCTCGCGGCGGACGGTGTAATGCTGCGCCTTGAACCATTTGCCGGAAATGTTGACCGGCGCGCCGTGGGTCAGATGCCCGCCGGCGGCGAGATCGAGGCCCATGAAGGTGTCGCCGGGCTGCAGCAGAGCCAGGAACACCGCCTGGTTCATCTGGCTGCCGGAATTCGGCTGCACATTGGCGAATTGCGCGCCGAACAATTTCTTGGCGCGCTCGATCGCCAACGATTCCGCGACGTCGACCCATTCGCAGCCGCCGTAATAGCGCGCGCCTGGATAACCCTCGGCATATTTGTTCGTCATCACCGAGCCCTGCGCCTCGAGCACGGCGCGGCTGACGATGTTCTCGGAGGCGATCAGCTCGATCTCGTGCCGCTGCCGGCCGAGCTCGCCCTGGATTGCGGCAGCGATTTCGGGATCCGCCTGCGCGAGGCCGGCGGTGAAGAAGGAATCGGGGGCGGAAGCAGATTTGGCGCTGGAAGAAGGCGGGTTCATCGGCGGAATATCCTCAACGCCCGCAACCTCTTAAGTGGGGTGCGGCCGATCATTGGGTGGAGGTCGAAGCGGTGACGAGCCGATTAGCACATCGCCCGGTGGCGGCCAAGCGGTTGCGGTAGGCACCTGATATTTATGCAAGATATGGTGGGGATTGGGGGGATTGGCAGGGTTCTGCCCACATGCCCCTCCGGGGGCAGCCGCTCCGCCCACGGCGTGCGCGCCATCGGCGCTTTTGCGTCACTTGCCGGAACCGGTCGTGAAAGCCGTTTCGAGGACCTCTCCGATGGGCTGCCATGTGCGGCCATCGAACTGGACCAGCCGCAGCTGTTCGATCGGCCGAAAATCAAACGGTCCGGTATTGATCTTGATGCCAGGCAGCAACACCGACGGCTGGTAATCTCTCAACGCCAGCGCCTGCTTCATGACGTTTTCGCGCGAGAGATCGTTGCCGCACTGCTTGAGCACCTGAACGAGGGTTTCCGCTGCCGCATAGCCATAGATGGCGGCCGCGTCGTCCTTTCCTTCAGTTTTGAGATATTTGTCCTGGAAGGCGAGCCAATCGCTGGCCATTTCTTGCTTCCAGGCCGGATCGCTCGCGTCCTTCAGGAAGGCGGCGGTTACCACCCCTTCCGCGTTCTCCGGGCCTGCCGGCTTGAGCACCGAGGCAATTGACGAGGCCATCTGGTTGACGATGAACACCGGATGCCAGTCGCGCTCGGCCGCGATCCGGATCACCTTTGCGGCGTCGTCCGGCATCCCCGCAAACACAAGGACCTCGGCGCCAGACTGTTTGAGGATTGATACATGCGTGTCCAGGTGCTGATCCCCGACGTCGTAGGCAACATCCACCCTGATCATCCGGGCGACATCGCCCAGGCCCTGCTCAAGCCCCTTGAACAATCCCCGGCCGAAATTGTCGTTCTGCCAGAGCGCCACGATCTTCTTTCCGGGATAGAACGCCTGGATGTAGTTGGCGTAGATGCGGCCCTCCTCCCGGAACGAGGGCTGCCAGCCCATGGTCCACGGATACAATGAGGGTTCGCTCAGATCCTGGTCGCCCGAGACGACGAAGAGCTGGGGCACCTGCTTGTCGTTCAGATATTTCCGCACCGCGAGATTGCCGGGCGTTCCGAATGAGCCGAACATCAACAGCACATTATCGGTCTCTACGAGAATCCGCGTGAGATCGAGCGCGTTCGACGCGTCCGAAAGGTCGTCATAGGACATGAAGCGGATCTTGCGGCCATTGATACCGCCGCGGTCGTTGATCATCGCGAAGTAGGCAGCTTCCGCCTTGCCGATCTGGCCGAAACTTTCCAGCTTCCCGGTATAGGGCATGAAATTGCCGATGCGGATCTCGGTGTCGGTGACCCCGGGGTCACGCGCCCTCTGTGTGATCGCGCCCTGGGATACGAGCGCAACGAGGATGGCCAGCAGGGCTCGGAACAAATGGCTCACGGGAGGAACTCGTCCACAAAGGCGCCGCTCCCAGATTTCGGTTCGGACAATCCCAGTGCTTGATCTAGATCAAGGGAGGGCGAGGTTGTCCGCCCGGCCGAGTTTCAACGAGGAACTCGTCTTGCCTTCTCCCGCGAGCCGCAGGGATCAGGCGAACAATATCCAGATCACCATCGCTATAAGACCGGCAAACCATGCAAGTGAAAGGAGGAAAATGAAATCGTCTCAACTCATGATGCTCAACTGTTGGCGCGCACGATCCAATAGCCTCGCCCTGCGAGGGACGCGGCCAGTACCGCCCGTTCGAGTTGGATGAACCACCGGCAATAGCGGAATCCCGCCCGCCAAGCCCTGTGATCCCGTGCCAATAATTTGTGAATTCATGCCAGGCGGTTAGCCTCCGCCCTTCGAACTCGCGGAATGCCTTGGGCGTCAAACCGGTCCAGCGCGCGAAAGCATGCGTGAAGGAGCTGACCTCGCTATAGCCCAGCAGCCACGCGATCTCCGAGATCGGAAGGTGCCTTTCTTCGAGATGGCGTATCGCGAGCGCCTTGCGCAGCGTCTCCAGCACACCCGAAAAGGCCGCGCCCTCGGCAGACAATGCGCGAGCAAGGGTTCGGCGGCTCATGCCGAGGTGGCGGGCAATCTCCGACGCGTTCGCCTTGGCATGCGGAAGCAATTGCGCGATCTTGTCTTCAACCTGAGACCGGATATTGGCTGGTTTCGATACCCGGCTACCGAGAGCTTCATCGGCATATTGAAGCAGCAGCTTGTTCAAATGCCCATCGGCGCCCGTCACCGGCAACGATGCCATTGGGGAAGGAAATACAATCTCGTCGCTATCAGCCGCAAAGTCGATCTCGCATGCAAGATGAGACCGGATTTCCGGAGGCGTGCTCGGCCTGAAGTGCCTCAGCTTGATCTGCTTTGGGGCAATCCTGCTGCTTGTCACGGCTCGACAGATTCGAACCAGCGCAACCAGCCAGAATTCCATGTGATGACGGTCGGAGGTCCGATCGATGTCCAGGTATTCGAGGCCGATCGAGAATCCTCGCTCCGAAGAGAGCCGCAGCCGCACCCCTTCGTTGTTGACTGCGCAATAACGCTCCGCGTTTCTCAGCGCATCGGCGAGCCGCTCCGATGAGGCCATGACATAGTACAGGAGCCCGATCTCGCCCAACTCGAAGTCGCGGGCCAGATGAAAACCGAAGCAATCGTCCTGCGCTTGCCTGGCGCCGAGTTCGAGCACCCGCACCTGTGCGCTGGCGTCGAGGCGCCGCTCGCGGTCCCGTATGCTCTCGATTGTCAGACCCGCGCCCAGTATGACCGGGGCTGGGTCTATTCCCGCATTCCGCAATCGATCATATGCGAGCCGGGCTATGCCCCCGGTGGCGGTTGGTATGGACGGAAGACCGTTGGTTCGATGACCCCTCAGCATATGCAGTTCTCGTTCCTGCAAATAATGTATCGGCCAAAACGTGAGGCCGCGGCACACTCCCGTGCTGCCCGCGTCGAACCTTGACGTAAATCAATTCCGGGAGACGCAGCGGAAGAACGTCGATCCAGGCGCAAGCATGGCGGGCGATCCCGCGAGCCATGTCCTCCGGAACCAAATAATTGGCTCAGCATCACAAGATTTGAGCGCCACGATGGGCTAGCGGGTCGCTCGGCGGCCATGCCGCGGACGCCGGATGACTGTCGTTGGCGTTACGGATGGGATTGATCGGATGAAGGATATGATCGCGCGTTGGGAGAAACTCACAGCCGACGCAGCTGAGTGCGCGCTGATCAGCAACCTGGCGGTCGATAAGACGAAGCGCACGTTGTTCGCCCAGCTTGCCGTGCAGCTCACAATGCTGGCGTCGGAGCTGGAGCGGGCGATCACGGCCAGTGCGAACGGCTCTGCCAACTAGCGCCCCCGATTCCCCCGTTGTCGTCCGCCACATTTCGGCGCCCGCTGGACGTGAGCCCAGTCACGTACGCGAGGGAACACTGCCACTAGCCTCTTCATCGACAATTCATCCAGCTCAGGGGAACACGACGATGACGCGGCGTGATCACGAGGAACTTCAACGAAAACTGTTGCGGGCTCGCAGGCTCGCAATGGAGTCCAGCGACCTGGTGTCGCGGGAGCGTGCGGCCCAGGCGATCGAGGATCTGGAATACCAGCTGCTCGCGGGACGGCTCACGGCAGAGGCTATTGCAGCAGGCTACTGAAAAGCCCCGCCTCAAGGGATCGTGAAGGCCATTCTGGCCAATCATCCGTTGGGCCGGCGCGGACTGATCCCTAAGTAGTGCTCCGAAAGAGGAGAGCGAGCCATGGCAGACGCATCGGTTCTCCGCCAGAAGGCCCAGATGTTCGAACAGCGGGCGGAACAGGCGAGCGATCCCATCTCCCGCCGGCATTATCGTGAAATGGCGGCCCACTACCGCCAGCTTCTGGTCGAGCATCTCGTCACGCGATCGGACGAATTCGCGGACTAGCGAGCCGCACGCCTGACGGCGCATGCCTGCCGTCTACAGCCCGGTATAGCCTTGCTTCAGCGGATCGGCGGTGCCGTCGAGCTGGCGCAGATAGGCAAGCCCACACACGGTGAGCCGGTGCGCGTCGCGCTCGCCGGCCTCGAACAGCGTGTTGATATATTCCGTCACGTTGGTGCGCGTTTCCGCGGTGGCTTCGGCTGATTGCCTCACGAGAAGATCATAGGTCTGCATGATGCGGTCGATGGCGGCTTCCATGGGATCTGTTTCCGTGTCGTGGGAGACGTCGTTGCTGGAGTCGACATCGTGCGGGCCGACCCTTCGAGAGTCGTCCTTTCCGGAATCGTCCTGGGAATGATCAAGCAAGTTTATCGACTTCCAGGGTTTCGAACCGGGCGATTGCTGCGTTGGCGAGCCTGATCTTGTTGACTTCGCCGCAGTGAAAGAGCTTCACGACGATTTCGAGCAGCCGATCATTAGTCGTGAAGTCGTCGGGAATCGCGCCGGTGCGGCGAAGGTAATTCACGGCGATGTCGTAGGCGTCGCCCACCACCCCCATATTCATCACCCGCACGCCGCGCTCGACCAGCATGGATCCCATCCTCCAGTTCGGAGGAATAAGCCCTGAGGCTGGAAGTGGTTCCAATCGGGGGGACTGGGTTTATCAACAGGAAAACATGAGGTATCGCGCGAATCCTCGAATCCTATGCGCGATCCGACGATTCGTCGGGGGTTTTCCCTGATTGCCGTAAAGCACAGCGCCCATACGATGGCGCCTGAAGATGTTGCATAAGACGAGGCACACCGGCCGGGCACGGCCGATGCGCCAAGGGGAAGCGTCGGAGGTAAGGGCTTGCCGGTCTTCTTGACCGCCGGCTTTCAACCCTCAAGAACTCACAGACGATAGAGGATCTGGTCGGTCCAGAAGCGCTCGAGGCGGTGCAGCGACTTGTTCAGCGTCGCGAACTCCTCGTTCGAGATGCCGCCGACCTGCTCGACCGTCTTGACGTGCTTCTGATAAAGCGCGTCGACGATGCGGCGGATTTCCTGGCCCTGCTGCGTCAGACGGATGCGGACCGAGCGACGATCAACGCGCGAGCGCTGATGATCGAGGAAGCCGAGCTCGACCAGCTTCTTCAGATTGTAGGAGACATTGGAGCCGAGATAGTAACCGCGCGTGCGCAGCTCGCCCGCGGTCAGCTCCTTGTCGCCGATGTTGTAGAGCAGCAGCGCCTGCACCGAATTGATGTCCGAGCGGCCCCGGCGATCGAACTCGTCCTTGATGACGTCGAGCAGCCTGCGATGCAGACGCTCAACCAAAGTCAACGCTTCAAGATAGAGCGGCTGCACCGGCGCCTGGCCGGCAGAGCGGTCAGCGGTTTCCACCGCCGTCGCAACGGCATTCTTCATGACACTTCCCCTGTTGTCGTTTTATCGACTTATATTCGACGAAACTTTTGTCTCGCCTGATATCGCCAACGTAAGGGGCCGGTTTGAAGAACCGCTTAAATAAGACAATAAAGAGAGAATGAATTTAAGACAGTGAATCGCGGATTAAGCCCATGGATAAAGGGCTTTTCGCAATATCTCGTTGACGTGAAAGCGCCTTTGTTCACGCTTTCGCCCCCTCGCCTGTCGCATTCCAAAACACCTCCTCTGCCGAGCGCAAGACTGGCGTAAGAGATGTGGCAGCGCGTTTAACATAGGCAAAACCTTAAGACGGATTCACCTAAAATTTGAGCGGGCCCGATTTTGGGACACTCGATCGCTTTTTCGGGGGCGCGCTTTATTTTCGCGTGAATCTCCGCGCAAACGCCGTTGCAATCTCGCGAATGAAAGCAGCGGCCTATGGCGGGCGTTCGCGCGCCGCCATCCAGGCCAGCACGAGATAGGCGCCAAGCATCAGCGCCTCCCCGCCTACCACGACAAGGCTGCCGCCATAGATTCCAGGAAACATCAGCTCGATCACCGCCATCGAAACGACAGTGGTGAGCCACACCACCGCGCCCCACGGCGTCGCGAGCCAGAGCCCGACCGCGGCCACGAGTTCGATCACGGCGAAATAGACCGTGGCGGCCTGCCAGGCCATCGGCTGGTTCTCGAAGGCGTCTTCCTCGCTGCCGATGAAGCCGGTGACCTGGGCCCAGTGATAGAGACCTTTGAGGATCGACAGCACGGCCATGACGCGCAGGAACAGCACGAGCCGCCGCGTCCAGACGCTCTCGTCGCCCTCCATTCGTTCGGACGACATTGCGGAGGCGAGCATGGTGTCCCGCGCAGGGTCGCGCGACGAGGTGTCAGACATGCGCCCTGCCGCGGCGAACGGGCAAATCAGTGTTCATGATGGGACTCATGCCGTCCCGAGGCGGCAAAATCAACCTTTGAAGCTGGCCAAAAGGCCGCTGCGGGCCTAGATGTTATAATTGAACTAATTCAAAATCTGGCCGGTCAAGCGAGGCAATTCCATGGCGATCAAATTCGGGCGTCCGATCGAAATGCGCGACGCGCCGCGGCGCGAGGCCGCCACATCGGCCCCTGCCCTCGATCTGACCATCCGCCCGCGCCGCAACCGCAAGGCCGAATGGGCGCGACGCATGGTGCGCGAGAACGTGCTCACCACCGACGACCTGATCTGGCCCCTGTTCGTCACCGATGGTCACAACAAGCGTACGCCCGTCGCCTCGATGCCGGGCGTCGACCGCCTGACCGTCGATCAGGTGGTGCGCGATGCCGAGCGCGCCGCAAAGCTTGATATCCCCTGCATCGCGCTATTCCCCTATACCGAGGCATCCTTGCGCGACGAGCAAGGATCGGAAGCCGTCAATTCCGACAATCTCGTTTGCCAATCGGTGCGGGCAATCAAAAAGGAGTTTCCAGAGATTGGCGTGCTCTGCGACGTGGCGCTCGATCCCTTTACCAGCCACGGCCATGACGGATTGCTCGAGGACGGCAAAATCCTCAATGACGAGACGGTCGCGGTGCTGGTGCGTCAGGCGTTGGTGCAGGCCGAGGCCGGTTGCGACATCATCGCGCCGTCAGACATGATGGATGGCCGCGTCGGCGCCATCCGCGCGGGGCTCGATCGTGCCGGCTTCCAGGACGTGCAGATCATGGCTTATGCCGCCAAATATGCATCCGCCTTCTACGGTCCGTTCCGCGACGCCATCGGCTCGGCGAAAACGCTGACGGGCGACAAGCGCACCTACCAGATGGACAGCGCCAATTCCGACGAAGCCTTGCGCGAGGTCGAGCTCGACATCAGCGAGGGCGCCGACATGGTGATGGTCAAGCCCGGCATGCCTTATCTGGACGTGCTGCGTCGCGTGAAGGACACGTTCGGCATGCCGACCTTCGCCTATCAGGTCTCCGGCGAATACGCGATGATCGCGGGCGCCGCGCGGAACGGCTGGATCGACGGCGATCGTGCGATGATGGAGAGCCTGGTCGGCTTCAAGCGCGCCGGCGCCGACGGCGTGCTCACTTATTTCGCGCCGCAGGCGGCCGAGAAGATCAAGGCCGAGCGCTAAGCCTTCTTCATGGCGCGGCGCGCGCCGTCGGATGTGGACCGCACAAGGCGCGAAGCGCTTCGCGCCGCTCCCGCGAAATTACCGTCAAAGGATAGGTCGGCGCGCGCGTTTCGCGCGTAAAGAACGGATGGGGCCAGGTTTTTCCACCAAGCCGCCAGCCGATCACCTTGCCGATGGCGCGCAACATGATTGAGAGGTTCATACCGGTCGAGCCCGGCGGCGGCTCGCCCACCGCGAATTTACCGAAGATTTCGCACTTCGGCTCGCCGAACGCCTCATCGGGCCGCGCCGTATCAAAACTCTGCACGGGAATGCCGACAAAAGGAACGGCGGGACCGAGCGTGTTGCCGACCGGCGTGTTGCAGCACGTCGCATACCAACGGTAGAGCCCCTTCGGCGTCAGCCGCAGCCCCACAATGCGACCCTGCCCCCTGGTAAATCTCAGCGTATTGGGCGCGAACTGGACGATATCGCTGCCGCCCTTGGCATTGAGGAGATCGGCGCGGCCGAGCTGATGCGCATAAGCCTGGCAGTCGTCGCAATAGCAGACCACGCGATTGACCGTTCTGGGCGACTGATCGGTCACGATCCCCCGCACCTCCCCGCAACGGCAGCGCACCTCGACCTGTCCGCCCATAATCCCCCCATCATGCAATGCAATTGGCCTGTCTGCGGAAATTAGCCGCGGGACCGGAACGATCCAAGTCACCCGGGGCCGCGGAATCGCCGGAATATTTCTGCTTCTTCATGTTGCGATGACCTTGCGGCGGGACGCCCGGTTCCCATGTCCTTGTCGCGAGGGAAAATCCCTTTGGAGAGTAAGACATGTCCTACAGCGGTTCGGGCAATAGCGGCGGCGGTTGGAGCAACAACGGCGCGCCTTACCAGCATGCGTTCGATCCCCATGCGGAGCCGGACCTGTTCCGCAATGTGCTGATGCGGCGTGTGATCGCCTTTGTCATCGACTTGATCGTGCTGTCGGTCCCGGTCGTGCTTGGATATTTGTTCATCGCCTTGTTTGGCCTGATTACGCTCGGCCTCGGCTGGGCGCTGTTCTGGCTGGCATGGCCGGCATCGGTCGTCTGGGCCATCGTCTACTACGGCACGACCTTGGGCGGCCCGCATTCGGCGACCATCGGCATGCGGGTGATGGATCTGGAATTGCGTACCTGGTACGGCGCGCCCGGGTATTTCGTGCTGGGCGCTGCGCACGCGGTACTGTTCTGGATTTCCATCTCTGTCTTCACGCCCTTCATCCTCCTGATCGGGCTGTTCAATGCGCGCCGGCGGCTCCCGCATGACATCGTGCTTGGAACCGTGGTTATCAACAACTCCGTCCGATCGGCGGCTGGACAACCCGCGCGCACTTATTAACGCGACAGGGCTAACTCGAAGCGAAATGAGCTCTTTAGGTTGTTGTTCGAACCGGGTCTTGTGCGAACGCGAGTTATTTTCGCAACGCGAAGGCGGCCGGCACTTTTCCGGATGACAATCTTTTACCAATTGACCGTTAAGCTCCGCGGCGCGATGCTAGACGTGCTGCTTCGGCCTGGAGGCTCACAGGAATTCCTTGACCCAACACTCGCGTGACACTCCGCAATTCTACCTGACGGCGCCCTCGCCCTGTCCTTATCTGCCGGGGCGGCACGAGCGGAAGGTGTTCACGCACCTGGTCGGCGACAAGGCCGGCGACCTCAACGACCTCCTCACCCATGGCGGCTTCCGCCGCAGCCAGTCAATCGCGTACCGTCCAGCCTGCGATCAGTGCCGCGCCTGCGTCTCGGTGCGCGTGATCGCCAACGAGTTCCGTCCCTCGCGCAATTTCCGCAAGGTGCTGGCGCGCAACGCCGACATCATCGGCGAGCAGCGCAGCGCAGTGCCCACCTCGGAGCAATATTCGATTTTCCGCGCCTATCTCGACGCGCGGCACCGCCATGGCGGCATGGCGGACATGACCGTGCTCGATTACGCAATGATGGTGGAAGACAGCCATGTCGAGACTCGCGTCATCGAGTATCGCCGCCGCGACGTCGACAGCGGCATCACCGGCCGCGGCAGCGAGCTGGTGGCTGTAGCGCTGACCGACGTGCTCTCCGACGGGCTCTCGATGGTCTATTCCTTCTTCGAACCGTCGGAGGAGAGCCGCTCCCTCGGCACCTTCATGATCCTCGATCACATCGCGCGTGCACGTCGGCAGGGCCTGCCTTACGTCTATCTCGGCTACTGGATCGAGGGATCCAAGAAGATGGACTACAAAGGCCGCTTCCTGCCGCAACAGCGGCTCGCGGCCTCGGGCTGGCTGCGGGTGGATGCGGCCGGCGATGTCGCGAGTGAGCCGCAGGACTAGCTTGCGAATGGTGAGCCGCCGTCTCACCCGCTCACATAATCCCACACCAGCTTCGCGTTCAGCGTGATGATCAGCGTTGCCGTGAGCACGGCCAGCGCTGTCAGCCATCGCGGCGCCACATAGGGCCCCATCTTGGTGCGGCTCGCGGTGAACATCACCAGAGGCACGACGGCAAAGGGGAGTTGCAGGCTGAGCACGACCTGGCTCAGGATCAACAATTGTCCCGTTGCCTTCTCGCCGGCCCAGATGGTCACCACCACGGCCGGCACGATCGCAATCAGCCGCGTCGCCATGCGCCTGAGCCAGGGCGCGATGCGCCAATTGAGGAAACCTTCCATCACGATCTGGCCTGACAGCGTCGCGGTGATGGTGGAGTTCAGGCCGCAGCACAGGAGCGCAATCGCAAACAGCGTCGGCGCCAGCGTCGAGCCGAGCAGCGGCGACAGGAACGCATGCGCCTGGTCGAGCTCGGCGATGTCGGTCTTGCCGGCGCGGTGGAAGGTCGCAGCCGCCAGGATCAGGATCGAGGCATTGATAACGAACGCAAAGCAAAGCGCGATCGTGGAATCGATGGTGGCGAGCGTGATCGCCTCGCGCTTCTCGCCGGGCGTGTTGCCGTAGCCACGGGTCTGCACCAATCCGGAATGCAAATAGAGATTATGCGGCATCACGGTCGCACCCAGAATGCCGAGCGCGAGATAAAGCATCTCCCGGTTGCGGAAGAGATCGCGGCTCGGCGCAAACCCGCGCAGCACCTCGCCCCAATCGGGATCGGCAAGCGCAATCTGCACCGCAAAGCAGGCGGCGATCACGCCCAGCATCACGATGACAAAGGCCTCGATCCAGCGAAAGCCGAAGGCCTGCAAGGCAAGGATCAGGAAGACGTCGGCCGCGGTGATGATGACGCCGATCTCGAGCGGGATATGAAACAGCAGGTTCAGGCCAATCGCGGTGCCGATCACCTCGGCAAGGTCGGTGGCGGTGATCGCGACCTCGGCCGAGAGCCAGAGCGGCAGCGCGACGTAGCGCGGAAAGGAATCGCGGCAGGCCTGCGCAAGGTCGCGCCCTGCGCCGACGCCAAGCCGCGTGCACAGCGATTGCAGGATGATCGCCATCACGTTGGAGAGCAGCGCGACTGTGAGCAGCGCGTAGCCGAACTTCGAGCCGCCTGCGAGCGAGGTCGCCCAGTTGCCGGGGTCCATATAGCCGACGGCGACGAGATAGCCCGGTCCGAGGAAGGCGAACAGCTTCCGCCAGAACGATCCGCCTGGGGTCGTCCGCACCGTCGCGAACATGTCCGACAGCGACGGCTCGCCACGCTCCCCACGCCAGCCGCGCGCGAGCGGCGCCGTGCGCGGACTCGCATCCGGCGTCAAATCGGGGCCGATATCAGGCGACCTGGCATCCATGCTCATAACATGGCCCAGAATGCCGTTTAATGCAACTCATTCGCAACTGCATCTAGCCGCAGGACACTAGCGCCCCGCGCCTGCCACGCCCCCGCGTCCACTCATCCCAATCGCCCGGTTCCGCGGGTTCCATCACGCGGCCGGAAAGGAAAAATTAACCATAATCGCCCCCTGATGGTTGTGCGGCGCGCAGACGCCGACTCGCCGTCACGATCCCCGTACGGAGAAAACACCCTGCCGCGTGGCTTGCCCGCGGAAGTTCGAGGCTCGAAATGTCCCTTCTCGAAGCCACCGCCCCTGCCGGCTCCAGTCCCAGGATCGGCCCACATACCAGCAACGGCGAGCTCAAGGTCTATTCCGGCATCGGCGGGGGCACGGCTTTGTCGATGCAACGCCGGGCATACGACAGCCGCTTTGCCACCCGCTATTTCGTGGGGAACGGCCTCGACGTCGGCGGCGGACACGACTCGCTTGCGCTTTACACCGAATTATTTCCCCTGATCGGCAACGTCGTCATCTACGACGCGCCCCAGGGCGACGCGCAGAAGCTTGCGAATGTCGACGATGCATCGTTCGACTTCCTGTTTTCGAGCCATTGCCTGGAGCATATGCGCGATCCCGTGGAAGCGCTGGGCAACTGGATCCGCGTGATCCGGCCGGGTGGGCATCTCATCATTTCCGTCCCGGACGAGGACCTCTATGAGCAGGGCGTTTTTCCCTCGACCTTCAATACCGACCACAAGATGACCTTCACGCTCTGCAAGAAAATCTCGTGGTCGCCGGTCTCCGTGAATGTCTTCAATCTGCTGGCGTATTTCTGCGACAAGGTGAAGCCGCTCAGCGTGATCACGACCGATCACTCCTACCGCTACCGGTTGTCGCGCTTCGACCAGACCACAACCCCACTGTCGGAATGCGCGATCGAGTTCGTGCTGCGGAAACTCTGAACTAGCAAGAACGTCTTATCGGAAATCGGGTGGGATCGAATCTCCTCTCCTCCCATGTTGCTGGTATCTGCACATGGGAGTGGTTTCATGTCCGCATCTGAAGTTTCAAAACTGCCGGCGACGTTCAATCGCCTGGCCTGGTCCAATCTCGCCGCGCAATCCGCCGAACAGATCGCACTCGCGGCCGCGCCGATCGTCGCCGTGTTGATGCTCGGCGTGGCCGAGGGTGAAACCGGCCTGCTGCAGACCGCACTGACCCTGCCCTTCATCCTGTTCGCGATCCCGGCTGGTCTCCTCACCGACCGGATTTCACGCCGGAAACTGATGGCGGGGGCGGAGGCGCTGCGCGCCGCGGCACTCGCCGCGATCCTGGCGCTGATCGCGGTGGGCTGGCTGACGTTGTCGCTCCTCGCTTTGCTCGGCTTCATCGCGGTCTGCGGCACAGTCGCCTACAGCGTGGCGGCGCCGGCGTTGGTGCCCTCTCTGGTGACCCCGCAACTTTTGCCCGCCGCCAATGCGCGTATCGAACTGGCTCGTACGATCGCGTTTGCCAGCGGTCCCGCGATCGGCGGCGTGCTGGTCGGCTGGGTCGGCGCGGCACCGGCCTTCGGCTTTGCCGCTGCGCTCTCGGTGATCGCGGTCGTGCTGCTGTCAGGGATCTACGAGCCCGCGCGCGAAGCCGCGTCGCGCCGTCATCCGCTGCAGGATATCAAGGAAGGCGCCGCCTTCGTGTTTCATCACCCGCTGCTGCGGCCGGTGTTCATCACGCAATTCATCTTCAATACCGGCTCCTTCCTGGTGCTCGCCGTCTTCGTGCCCTACGCCGTGCGGCGGCTCGGCGTGTCCGCGACCGGCGTCGGCACGACACTCGCGATGTATGGCGTCGGCATGGTCGTCGGCGCGCTGCTGGCGACGCGGGTGATGAAACGGCTCTCCTTCGGCACGGTGATCGGCCTTGGTCCGGTCACCGGCTTCGTCGCGGCCGGCGTCATGGCGCTGACCACGATCATCCACGCGCCGTGGCTCGCGGGGTTCAGCTTCTTCCTGCTCGGCGCCGGCCCGATCCTCTGGGTGATCTCGACGACGACGCTGCGCCAGTCCGTAACGCCGCCGCGGCTGCTCGGCCGGGTCTCAGCCATCAACATCCTGAGCTATGGCGCGCGCCCGCTCGGCTCCGCTCTCGGCGCCATCATCGGCGGCCTCTACGGCGCGGAAGTCTGTCTCTACGTGGCTGTAGCGATCTTCGGCGCGCAAGCGCTGGTGATCCTGCTCTCTCCCGCGGTCGCGCTGCCGCGGCAGCCGGAGATGGTCTCCGAATCCGGAAAGGGTTTGCAAGCCTGCTGAGATCGAGGCTCAATAACGCAGTCCGAAGCCATCCAACTCGCCTCGCGGGCCGGGTGGCTTCGGGCTCATCGCTTCAGGCGAACTGCGCCAGGCCGTGGCCGACGGACCAATTCTCTTTCGCGGATAGGAGAACATTTACGAATACGTCCTCGGCGCGAATACCGGGGCTTTCGCCCAACAGTTCCGCGATACGACGGAACAGCGCCTTTTTCTGTTCGACGGTGCGGCTGTCGAACACGGTGATCTGGATGTAAACGACATCGGCGCTCCGGGCGACGCCGTAGGCATCACCGTAGCTGAAGTTCGCCTCGTCATGCTCGGTGATGGTGATGAACTTGTCGTCTTCCGGAACACTGAGGGTGTCGCGCATCGCGCGGTAAAGGCCGTCCAGGATCGCCTGCCGGTACGGCTTTGGTTTTCCGGCGCGGAGTGAAACGTGGATGAGGGGCATCGTGAGTCCTCTTGATTCAGCCGAGACCGATGGGGCGGGCACGGTGGTCCGCCTCCTTGGAATACGAGCTATCGTTTTCATTCTTGACGATATGTCAAAAACACGTTCTTGACGCGATGTCAAATATTTCCTAGTCCGGATCGGAGAACATCGGCGCCGCATCAGGTCCGAGGAGAGAAGCGTGAGGCCGCGGGAATTCGATCAGGAAGACGTCTTGCGCATCGCGTTCGATCAGTTCTGGCGGAAGGGAGTCCGCGGGACGTCGCTGTCGGATATCGCGCGTGAGGCAGGCGTTCAGCGCGGCAGTCTTTATAATGCCTATGGCAGCAAGGAATCGTTGTTTCTTTGCGCCTATGAGCGCTATGCCAACGAGTATCTGGTTGCTCTCGAAAAGGCGCTGGGCTCGGGGACCTTGAGAGAACGCCTCACCGCGTTTTTCAATCTGACGATCAGGAATTTCCGTTCCGGCTCGCCGCCTCGGGGCTGTCCGACCACGCGAGGATTGATGGAATTGGGATCGGACGGTGATGGGCTCGACGAGAACGCCCGGCACGCCTTCGCAAATCTGGTGACTCGCATCACCGGCCTGGTTCAGGCAGCGCTGGCCAAGGGCGTTCAAAAAGGCGAGTTCAAGGGAGACCCCGCAAGCGCCGCCCTGCACATCGTCACAGTTACACGCGGATTGGCCGTGCTCGAACGCGCCTTCGGCGACGAGACCCAGCTTCGAAAGATCGCTGCGGACACGGTCGATCTCGTACTCGGCAAGAAGGCCTCCAGGCGCCTGTCCTAACCCTTCAGATAACGCTCATAGCTCCCGGTCATGGCTTCATTCGCCGCGATCTCAGGGTCGAGCGTGTAGAGATCCTGGGCGCGGCCGATGCCGCGCAGCGCGTAGCGGCCGGTCGAGACCAGATAGCGGCGCCCCGCAGCGTCCAGGCCCTTGCAGAATTCCGACGACGCCAGGAACTCGCGATCGACCGAATTGCACATCGAGGCGATGCGGCTGACCTCGTTGACCGCCGGTCCGACCACCGTGAAATCGAGCCGGTCCGCGCTGCCGATATTGCCGTAGAACACCTCGCCGATATGCAGGCCCACATAGGCCGAGGTCAGCGGACGCCCTTCCCTGGCGCGGCGCCCGTTGAGCGCGTCGATATTGAGACGGAAGCGATGCTCCGCCGACAGCGCCGCGCGCCGCGCCACCGCCATGTCGTCGCCAGTGAAGATCGCAAGCACGCCGTCGCCGATCAGCTTCAGGACATCGCCGCCCGCTTCGTGGATCGCCTCGATCGAGGCCTCGGCGTAGTCGTTGAGGAATGGAATGATCTCGTCGGGCCCGATGGTTTCGGAAATCCTGGTCGAGCCGCGAAGATCGGAGAACCACAGGACAGCATTGATACGCTCGGTGACGCCGCGGCTGATGCGCCCGCTCAGCACCTGCGCGGAGGCATCCCGGCCGAGATAGACGCGGCCGAGCGTGCGAGCGATATCGACGTGCTGCGCCGACTTGATCGCAAGCCCCAGCACCGGCACGAGGTCGCGCAGCGCCTCGACTTCCTGTTCCAGAAACCCATCCTGGCGCCGGGTCGCGAAATAACAATAGAAACAGTCCATCTGACCAAGCGTACCGGCGTCGCCAAAGCGATGCACGAAGGAGAGCATATGCCGGTGCCCCTGATCGACGACGTCGCCGATCAAAGTGAACCCGCGCACGGCGCTGTCGGCGAGATCGAGCCGCATTTCGTCGTGGCCGTTTTCAAGCATGTGATGCCAGGTGGAGCGCCGCCAGTTCTTGGCGCTATCGCCGTCGGACGTTGATGTGTATTCGAAGGTGTCGCTCTCGTTCGATGGCCTGTCGTTCCAGCGGACGCCCCGCCCCTCATAGATCGGATGCAAGGTATCGATGAAGGCCAGCGCGCGCGAGATATCGAGCCCGCCGGCGCGGCAGCGCTCGGAAAATCCACGGATCAGTTCGGGTTCAGGCAGGCCGGTGAGACTCTGACCGGCCAGCCAGTTCATCAGTTCGATACGGAAGGAGAGTTCCATGCGCCATTATGCCGTGCATGGCCGCCAAGCGGAAGCCGCAAGCACCAGATGACGCGGACTTGACGCCCGCCTTGACGCGCATGCAAATGGCACCAGCATGCGATCAGCCATAACATTGGCTCCCCCCGGATGAGCGGACGCCAGCTTCCGCTCATTCTGGCGCTCGGCGCCGCCCAGACGCTCGCGTGGGCCTCCAGCGTCTATCTGCCGGCGATTCTCGCCGATCCGATCGCGCACGATCTCGGCGTCTCCGCGAACTGGATCTTTGGCGCCTATTCCGGCGCGCTCGTGATCGCGGGCCTGCTCGGGCCACGTATCGGCCGGCAAATCGATCGCGTTGGCGGCCGGCCTGTCCTGTCGATCTCCAACCTCACTCTCGCCGGCGGGCTTGCGCTGCTCGGCTTCACCCATTCGATCCCGATGCTGATGGCGGCCTGGCTCCTGCTCGGCATCGGCATGGGCTATGGCCTCTACGACGCGGCCTTCGGCGCACTCGGGCGCATCTATGGCGAGGGCGCGCGCGGAGCCATCACCGGCATCACCTTGATCGCGGGCTTTGCATCGACGGTAGGTTGGCCGTTGACGGCCTATGGGCTCGCCCATATCGGCTGGCGCGAGACATGTTTTGCCTGGGCGGCGGCGCATATCGTGATCGGACTTCCGCTCAACCTGCTGCTTCCCCGCATCCCGGACGCTCCGGCGACGGTGGAGAAGGAAACGAAGCCGCATATTCCGATCGACCGCACCATGGTGCTGCTGGCAACCGCGTTCGCGCTGGCCTGGATCGTGACCAGCGCGATGGCCGCGCATTTCCCGCGCATCCTGGAGGCCGCCGGCGCAACACCGGTGCAAGCAATCGCGGCTGGCGCCCTGATCGGCCCCGCGCAGGTCTTTGCCCGTCTGATGGAAGCAAGCCTGCTGAAGCGCTACCATCCGATCGTCTCGGCGAGGCTAGCCTGCATGACACATCCGCTGGGTGCTGCGATCGTGGCCCTTGCCGGCGGTGGAGCGGCGAGCGCATTTGCCATCTTTCACGGCGCGGGCAATGGCGTGATCACGATTGCGCGCGGCACGCTGCCGCTGGCGATCTTCGGCCCGAGCAACTACGCCTACCGGCTCGGCCTGATCGGCGCGCCGGCGCGCATGGCTCAGGCGGTTGCGCCGCTGCTGTTCGGCTTCCTGATCGATGCCATCGGCAGCCGCGTCCTGATCGTCTCCTCGGCCCTCAGTATCGCCGCTCTCGGCGCTCTGCTGGTGCTGCAGCCAGCATCACAATCAAGACCTCAGTCCTGACGGCAACAGCGGCCACTTCAGGCCTTTTTGATGTCGGAGGTGGCGATCCAGATCCCCGCGAACACCGCGATCAGGCCCACCACGAGATTGGGCGTGATTGGTTCCCCGACCAATTGCGTTGCCAGCAGCGCCGCCGCGATCGGATTGACGGTCATGGTGTTGGCGACACGGGTCGGCGTTGCCCGCGCCAGCGCAAGCACCCAAAGGATGAAGGCGGCAGCCCCGCCGCCGACGCCGAGATAGATGCCGGCGATCCATTGCGGGGTCGTCAGGCCCTTCAGCGCCACGATGCTGCCGGTGAACAACCCGACCATGATCAGCACGGCTGCGCCCGCACCCATGCCGACGGTGAGAAAGCCGAGCGGGCTGGACCGCTGCATGAAGGGGCGTGACAGGACATTGTAGAAAGCCATGCAGAATACCGCGGCGAGCATGATGAGCTCGCCGCGCCACGCGCCCTGCGGTGCTGACGAAAGCCCCGCCGCGAGCGCGGCGGCGACGCCGAGCACGGCGATGCAGACGCCTGCCGACTTGCGAAATGTCAGTTTCTCGGCGCCGAGCAGCGCGCCCACCAGCATGGTGGAGAGCGGCAGTGTCGCAAGCGCGAGGCTGGCGCGCGCCGCCGTCGTGAACGAGACCGCGATGTTATAGAGGATGAAGAACAACCCGAAGAAGCACACGCCGAGCAGCGCGACGGCAGGCAGATCGCGCCGCGCGGGCCATTTCGCTTTCAACAACAGCGCGGCCGGCAACAAGCAGATGAAGCCGATGCCCCAGCGCAGCACTGCGAGTGCAATCGGATCGGCGCCGAAGGTGAGATAGCGCGTGATCGCCGCCGCTGTGCCGCCGAGGCAACTCGATAATATCGCGATGGCAACGCCGACCCACTCGCCCATCCCTGCTCCGCACCTTTCGAAATTTGCTGGGTGATGGTAGGCGCAAATTCATGCACCGCAAGGACGGCGTCTCAGTATTCGCATGTCGGCGAATAAAGCCTGTGCAATTGGCAGCTGCTGTCAGCTGCAGCGTCGACGCGAGAAAGACAAAATGGCGGCAGGTTGGCAGCAGGCGTTCGTGCCGGCAGCGAATATTGGTCTACGGACGATCACCCCAGATCGTCGCCTCCGTCCATCCAAGCGTCCTGAAATTCGTCCGCCCGAAGCGGCGCTTCCCCCACCGCAAAGAACTCATCGAGCTGAGGTGGTTTGACACTCGTGCCGGACAGCATGGCGTGCGCCTGCCCACGATGATGGATGTCATGCTGGAACAGATGCATGAGCAACCGATCGCGCCGCTCGGACTGCACCTCCGTGTCGCGATTGACCCTCACGATGCCATCGAGATCTGCTGATGTCAGCGCATCACAGACAGTTATGAGGCGACGGTCGATGGCGGCTTGCGCCGGCATCAGCTCGGCCACCGTGGGACACGGAATGAGGTTTGCCCAGGCTTTCGGCCCGAGCCACCCGCCTTCCAGCGCATCCACATAAAACAGGTCGATGATGTAAATGTGGTTCAGCGTCGCCTGCAGGCTCGGAAAGAAGCCGGTCCGTGCGGCTTCGAACTCCGCCTGGTCGAGCGCAGCGCACGCCGTCAGCAAACGGTGATTGGCCCAGGCATTATTGTAGGCGAAGGCACGACAGATTTGCACGAGATCGGCGGGCATGCAGGTTCCTCACGTCACGACGGCAGCCTATCATGTCGGCCGGCGATAGCGGTCGTCGCCGATGTCGCACGCTGCGCCCTCGATGTTAGCTGAGCGCTTGACCGCAGACTTTGCCAGCTTCGTCCAAATCTCCTATGCTGCACCGGGATGGGCTCAGCTCATACAGACCGGCGGCGACTTTCCGACAGGCCCGGGGAGACGAACCATGACGAAGCATAGCTACCTTCTGGCGCTACTGGTGCTTGGTGGCATTTTGGCGGGGGGAAATCGGTCCGCGTTGGTCGCGACCGCGGTTGCGGAAACGCCCCAGGACATGCTGGCCGCACAAGTCCGCACTCAAGGGATAGCTTGCGGCAAGGCGCTGGCCGCCAGGCGGAGCGCAAGACTGTCCAAGCCCGACCATGAGGTCTGGACTCTGAAATGCGATAACGCCACCTATCGCGTCAGCCGATATCCCGATATGAGCGCGAAGGTCGAGCGATTGCGCTGACGCTCGCAGCCGAGCCGTTCTCCCAGGGCCCGGTCTGACCCGCACGCAGCCGATAGCCCCGCTGACGCGCGGAGCCGCCTTGCCGCAGCCGCGCGAACACGCGCTTCAAAAGCTGCATCATTCCACGGCGATTGAAGTCGACGACCACCTCATGATGCTTCATGCCCTTCCCGCCCTTTACAAGACCCAGGTCCCGCACGAAACAATAGTGACCGTCACTCATGCGAGCGAGGCGACAATTCCTGAACATCCTGCGGAGAATGCACTCGCTGACGATTCAGTCAAATCTTGACGCGCGAACAACTCAGGAACACGTGAAGATCTAATGATGCGGGCAGCATTCGACCTCAACGGTGACATGGCTCAGCGCCTTCAGATCACGCAGCCGTTCCTTGTAGGCCGCGGGCTGCAAGGGCGTGGCCGACACCAGTGAAATAACGGCGGCGCAATGACCGGGACCCAGTTGCCAGACATGCAGGTCGGTGATGCGGTCCTCGCCGGTTTCCAGCCGCGCGCGAATGGTGCGTTCCAGCTTGCGATCGGCGCTGACGTCTAGCAGCACGCTGCCGGCGTCGCGGATCAGCGTCCAGGCCCAGCTCGCGATGACCGCGCTGCCGACCAGACCGACCGCGGGATCGGCCCACACCCATCCCGTATGCATGGCCAGCGTCAGGGCGGCGATTGCGAGCACGGATGTCGCCGCATCCGCGAGCACATGAACATAGGCCGCGCGGAAATTGTTGTCGCGATGATGGCGGCCGTGATCATGATGATGGTCATCATGGTCGTGGTCATGGGCGTGTGCGTGGCCATGATGATGGTCGTGGCTGTCGCGCAGCAAAAACGCGCTGACGAGGTTGACGATCAGCCCGAGGATCGCCACAGCGATGGCTTCGCCGTAGACGATTGGAACCGGCGACCACAGCCTCAGCACGCTCTCATAGGCGATCTGGACGGCGATGATGCCGAGGATCAGCGCGCTGGAAAATGCAGCGAGATCGCCGAACTTGCCGGTGCCGAAGGAAAACCGCTCATTGCCGGTATGGCGGCGCGCAAAGAGATACGCGCCGCCGGCGATGCCCAGTGCCGCCGCATGCGTTCCCATGTGCCAGCCGTCGGCGAGCAGCGCCATCGAGCCGAAGATCGAGCCGGCGACGATCTCGGCGACCATCATCACGACCGTCAGGATCACCACGAACCAGGTGCGACGCTCATTCTGCGCATGTTTCGCGCCGAGAAAGACGTGGTCATGCCTCCAGCGATCAACGGATTGGGAATGCATCGGACAACCTCCGAGAGGCGATCAGGGCCTGCACGGGCGATATAGCGTGTTCGCAAACGAATACTATCACATCGCCCGAACTCGCCACGGCTCAGAGCCCGACGGCGATCAGCTCTTCCGGAACCGGACCGCCGCCAACCGGAAACGCGATGAACTGCTTGCCGCCCACCATGTAGGTGATCGGCGCGCCGCTGGCATTCGACGGGAGCTCGATTTCGGCGAGCTTCTCGCCGGTGGTCTTGTCGTAGACCCACAAATGCGGATCGCGGTTGTGCAGATCCCGGATCATCGCGTAGACACCCGGCAGCAGGCGTGGCGGGCCCAAGGCTCCCATTTGCACCACAATCATCACCGACTTGGTGACCACGGCAAAGCTGCGCGCCAGCACCCCGTACTCTCCTGGAAGTTTCAGCTGCGCGACAGCGGGCATCGCGATGCTGCGGCCGACCGGAATCCGCCAGCGGTGCTCGCCGGTATTCATGTCGATGGCGACGATGCTGGCGAATGGCGGCTTGAGCAGCGGCAGGCCGCGCGGGCCCTGCAAATAGGACGCGTCACCGATGAAATCGTAGCTGCCCTCCCATGACTGCGGCTTCTTGACGGTGATAAGCGACAACAGCCGATAGGTCGGCACATAAAGCATGTGGGTTTCGGGATCGACCGCCGCGCCCGACCAGCTTGCACCGCCCGCATTGCCGGGCACCTGGATCGTGCCGCGTTGCGATGGTGGCGTGAAAATCCCGCCGCGGTCATACCGCCTGGCAATCTCGAGCGCTTCCTGGTGAATCTCCGGCGTCAGATCGATCAGGTTGTCGTCGGTCGCGCCCTGGATGTCGAACGGCGCGGGTTTCGACGGGATCGGCTGGGTCCTCGAGGCTTGCTCGCCCGGAACGGTCGAGGCCGGCGCCGGCTGCTCCTCGATCGGCCAGACGGGCTTTCCGGTGACGCGGTCAAACGCGTAGGCGAAGGCCTGCTTGGTGACCTGCACCACGGCCTTGATCGGTTTGCCGTCGACGGTGATGTCGATCAGGTTCGGCGCCGTCGGAGGGTCATAATCCCAAAGACCGTGATGCACGAGTTGATAGTGCCAGACCTTCTTGCCCGTGGTGACGTCGAGGCAGACCAGGCTTTCGCCATAGAGACCGTCGCCCGGCCGATGGCCGCCGTAATAATCATTGGTCGGCGTGCTGACGGGCAGATAGACATAGCCGAGTTCTTCGTCGGCGCTCATCGGCGCCCAGACATTGGCGTTGCCCGCCTCCTTCCAGGAGTCCTTCTGCCAGGTCTCGGCCCCGGGCTCCTCGCCTTGCGCCACGGTGTGGAAGGTCCAGAGCAGCTTTCCGTCCCTGGCGTCGTAGCCCCTGACGTCCCCGACGGGCGACGGCCGTTCACCCCACCAGTCCAGCACGGACGAGCCGACCACGATCACGCCGCGCACGATCACCGGCGGCGAGGTCATGGTATAAAAATGCGGCGAGACCGGCCGCCTCAAGCCGAGGTTGAGATCGACGCGTCCGTCGGTCCCGAAGTCCGTGGCGGGCTTTCCGGTTTTGGCGTCGAGCGCGATCATCTGCGCAAAGGCGGTCAGGATCACGATGCGCTCGTCGTTGCCATTGCGCCAATAGGCAACGCCGCGATGGGTCCAGCCGAGGTTGGCGGGCGGTCCGAGATTGTTGTCATAGACCTTGGGATCGAACACCCATTTGGTCTCGCCGGTGACCGCATCGATGGCGGCGACCTGCGACAATGACGTCGATGTGTAAAGCACGCCATCGATCATCAACGGCGTCGATTCATTGACATAGCCCGGGCCGATTGCCGGCTTCGCATCGCGAATGGCCGCGTCCGGCGATTTCCAGCGCCAGACCACGTGCAGGTTTTTGGCGTTGTCGCGGTTGATCTGTGTCAGTGGCGAATAGCGGGTCGCGGCGTACGTGCCGGCATAGGCCGGCCATTCGCCTTGTGACATCGCTTTAGCGGATTCCGGCAGCGCCCCCGGGATGGTCTGGGCGTGGAGCGTGACAGGCAGCAGCGCCAGAGTGGCGCCAATCATCGCGACACGAATGATCATCTTCCCCTCCTTACCCTGAAACCCAAGGTCGATGCCTTGGTCATCATCAGTATTGACGACAAAGTAGGATTTGTCTAGTGTACTAGTTAATGCATACAGACTTGCTCAAAGTTCTTCGGCTCGAAAGCTCCGGGGTGCCAATATACATCCAACTCCGGGAGCAGATTTTGCGCCAGCTTGGCGCGGGCCTGCTGGCTGCCGGCGAACAGATGCCGACCATGCGTGAAGTCGCCGTTGCCCTGAAGGTAGACCTCAACACCGTCCGCCATGCCTATGATGAGCTGGAGCGGCTGGGGGCCATCACGCTGGTCCGCGGACGCGGCAGCTTTGTCGCCAAGCCCCCACCCGCCATGGGTGCGCGAGCGCAGCAGGCGGAAGCCGACAGTCTGGCAAAACAGGTTCTCGCAACGGCTGCGACGCTGGGGATCGACCCCATCGCCGTGGCTGATCGAATTAGAGCCCTCGCGAAGCAGAAGGAATAGTCGTCATGAACAACTATTTTAAAGCAAAGGGTGTCAACAAGCCGGCCGTGGTGCTGGCAGTGCTGATCATGGCCGCAGCCGTGGCCTGCGCGTCGTTTGGTTACGATACCGGCGCACATCGCTACTACGGGGTCGCCGGCGGCCTTGCGATCATCGCGCTCCTGATTCCTCAATCCATCATGATTGCGGATCAATGGGAGCGCGCCGTCGTTCTACGCCTCGGCAAGCTCACCGCCATTCGCGGTCCGGGCATGTTTGCGATTGTCCCGTTCATCGACACCATCGCCTCCTGGCTCGATCAGCGTATCCAGACCACCGAGATCAGGGCCGAGACGGCTCTGAGCAAGGACACGGTGCCGGTGAATATTGATGCTGTGGTGTTCTGGCAGATTCATGATCCCGAGCGAGCCGCCCTCGAGATTTCAAACTACCGCCAGGCCATCATGCAGGTCGCCCAGACGTCTCTTCGCGAGATGGTCGGCTCTTCTCTGCTGTCAACGCTGTTGGCGGATCGCAAACAGGGCGACATGCAACTGCGCGATGAGATCGGGCGCAAGACGGCGGATTGGGGCGTATCCGTGCTCTCGGTCGAGATCCGCGACATCGGCGTACCGCCTGCGCTGCAGGACGCGATGAGTCGACAGGCTCAGGCCGAGCGCGAAAAACTGGCGCGCGTCCTGCTCGGCCAGGCCGAACAGGAAATCGCGCAGAAGTTTGTTGAAGCGGCCGAACTCTACGCCCGCAGCCCGGCGGCCCTGCAGCTCCGCGCCATGAACATCATCTATGAAACCACGAAGGAGCGCGGCGCCACGATCCTGATCCCGACGAGCATGGTCGACAGCATGAACCCTGCCGCTGCACTGGGCGTTGTCGCGGGGGCGACCCAAGGCCGCGCGTAAGGCGCGACCTCCTACTCCACCGCCTTGCCGAACTTGTTCGACTTCGGCAGGCCGTGGGCGAGCCGGCCGGCATCGGCGCGGTTGCCGCGCCAGTCCGACAGCTCCTTCATGGACATGCCCTGCTCGCGGCCAGCGCCGTCCTTCCACTTCAGGCCTTCCCTGGAATCGAAAGTGGTGACATCGGACAGCGAGGCGGAGGTGTATTTCTGCAAGCGCACGCCACGGCCACGCGCCATCTCGGGCACCTGGTCGATGCCGAACACCACCATCTTGTGGTTGGAGCCGATCGCCGCGACCATGTCACCTGCGACGACCGTGATCGCCTTGGCCTCGGCCGGCACCTTCACGTTCATCACCTGCTTGCCTTTGCGGGTGTTACCGACGCAATCGTCCTCGTTGACGATGAAGCCCTGCCCGTCGGTGCTCGCGATCAGGAATTTGCGGCCGCCCTTGTTGACGAACAGCGTGACGATCGCGGCGTCCTGATCGAGGTCAGCGAACATGCGGATCGGCTCGCCGTGGCCGCGGCCACCCGGCAGCTTTGCGACATCGAGCGAATAGAATTTGCCGTTGGTGGCGAACATTAGCAGCTTCGAGGTGCTCTCGGCGAAGAATGCCTGGCCGAGCTTATCGTCGGTCTTGAAGGCGAGGCCTGACAGATCGGGCATGTGCCCCTTCATGGTGCGGACCCAGCCCTTGTCGGAGACCACGACAGTGACCGGCTCACGCTCGACAAAGGCCTCCTCGATCGCGGCAAGATCGTGCTCGGGAGCGTCGGCAAAGGTGGTGCGACGCTTGCCGAGCGGCGTCTTCGGTCCGAACATGTCGCGGACCTTCTTGACCTGCTCGCCGACCCTGGCCCATTGCTCCGTCTCCGAGCCGAGCAGTCCTTTGATGCCCTTCAGCTCGCCGCGCAGGTTCTTGTCCTCGGTCTTGATTTCCATTTCCTCGAGCTTGCGCAGGTTGCGCAGGCGCATGTTGAGGATGGAGTCGGCCTGGATGTCGGTCAGCTTGAATGTCTTGATCAGGACGGGCTTCGGCTCGTCCTCGGTGCGGATGATCTTGATCACCTTGTCGATGTTCAGATAGGCGATCAGATAGCCGCCCAGGATCTCCAGGCGACGCTCGATCTGCTCCTTGCGGTAATTGCTGCGACGCAGCAGCACATCGCGCAGATGATCGAGCCATTCGCGCAGACACTCGGCAAGGCCCACGACCTTGGGCACCTTACCCTTCATCAGCACGTTGAGGTTCAGCGAGATCCGGCTTTCCAGCTCGGTCAGCCGGAACACCGATTCCATCATCAATTCGGGATCGACGGTTCGCGACTTCGGCTCGATGACGAGACGGACGTCCTCGGCGGACTCGTCCCTGATATCGCCGACCAGCGGTAGCTTCTTCTCGTTCAGAAGCTCGGCGATCTTCTCCACCAGACGCGATTTCTGCACCAGCCAGGGGATTTCGGTGACGACAATGACCCAGGTGCCACGGGCGCCCTCTTCCTGCACCCAGCGCGCGCGGGTGCGAAACGAACCGCGGCCGGTGACATAGGCTTCCGCGATCGTCTCCTTGGAATCGACGACGATGCCGCCGGTGGGGAAGTCCGGCCCCTTGACCCATTTCAGGAGCGATTTCGACTTGGCTTCGGGCTTGTCGATCAGGTGAAGGGCGGCGTCGCAGAGCTCTGCGGCGTTGTGGGGCGGGATCGAGGTCGCCATGCCGACGGCGATGCCCTGCGAGCCGTTGGCGAGCAGGTTCGGGAAGCCGCCCGGCAGAACCACGGGTTCCTTGCCGCTGTTGTCATAGGTCGGCTTCAGCTCGACCGCGTCTTCGTCGATGCCCTCGAGCAAGAGCCGAGCGACGTCGGTCAGCCGCGCCTCGGTGTAACGCATCGCGGCAGGGTTATCGCCGTCGATGTTGCCGAAATTGCCCTGCCCGTCGACCAGCGGGTAACGCGAGTTGAAATCCTGCGCCAGGCGCACCATGGCATCGTAGATCGCCTGGTCGCCGTGCGGATGGTACGACCCCATCACTTCGCCGACGATCTTGGCCGACTTCTTCGGAACCGTTCCCGGATTGAGATTGAGCAGGCGCATGCCATAGAGGATGCGCCGATGCACCGGCTTCAATCCGTCGCGCGCATCCGGCAGCGCGCGATGCATGATCGTGGAGAGCGCGTACTGGAGATAACGCTCCTCCAGCGCCTCGCGCAGCGGAACCTCGTGAACCTCGGCCGGTTCAGGCGGAATCAGTGTTTTTCCCATACAGCCTTTACTTTCAATGGTTTCCCACTGGATTTTTGGGGGTTTCCCAAAACCGATTCGGAGCTACGTTCTATATACACCGGCTCAAGGCTTCACTTAGCCTCAGGCGGGCGGAATTATGGGCCGTGCCCATCATCCGAGCATAGTCCAAGCCCTGCTCAAGGCCGGACACAGATGGCGGCTTGCCGTCGGTATCCCGATCGGAGCGGCCCAGGGCAAGGATTTCCGCAGCGAGCACGGATCACGATGCCGCGCGCGATCAGATGTTTGTCGCCATGCGGATCAAGCGTGCATCTGCCTGCGCCGATTGCACACTCCCTCCCCGGCAACTTCGCAGTGCTGTTGCCGAGTTGCTACTCACTTCACTTGATATTGGAATTGTACGTTTCTGCACTGACCTTCCAGGACACATTCTCTAGAATGGGGTTTCTCCGGGCTGGGGGCACGTTTTCAGACCAGCGAATTTTTCAATCCGGAGGATATTTTCAAATGATCGTCGAGATCGTCGCTGTTTATTTTTTCGTTCGGTGCGCCGCCAATCTTGCCAGAGCAATTGAACGTAGGGGCGATGTGCTCAACTACGTGTCAAGTTCTGATCCTCACTGGTATCGAGGTTGAGGCCGGACTCTGCGGCTCCTTGTCGCTAGCCGGCATGGACCCAATTTTCGCCAACGTTTGCCCATGGCATTCGAGGGCGAAACGCCTAACCGGCGGAGATTTTCCGAAGCCTAAAGCGCGATGAGATCAGGATGAAGCGACATCGCGCTTTAGCTCATTGTTTGAGCATGATCTTTTCGGAAAACCGCTTCACACTTTTCCGGATCATGCTCCAGGGGCCAGCGTCATGAACGAGGATCGGCGTCCAGAGGAGTTTGAACGGTTCGAGCGACACGACGTTCCGCTGCAACACCACGGCTGGGATGAAGACGATTATCTCTACGCTCAACAGCAGCTCAGAGATCAACAGGCGGCGCTGGAACGCGAAATAAGTCGACAGGAACTCGCGGTCGCACGCGAGGCTAACGAACTCGCCAGGACTTGCTCCTATGCTGCAAGCGATGCAGCGGCCGCGGCTCGATCACAAGGGCGCACTGCGCGCGCGGCTCTCGTCATAGCCGTGATAGCACTGGCCGTCAGCATCATGACGCCAGAGAAAATAGGAGCCTATCTTTCTTATTGGCTTTCGCAGTGACGCGCACTTGGAGATCGGATCGACAACCGCTCGATCCTGCATATCCTGACGTGCTGCCGCGTCTCGAGCACGGCCCGCATTGAGATCAGAAGCCGAATGCTTGCCGAATTTGCCCCAGCATGGCTAACGCACCATCCGTGTAATAACCGGAAGTGAAGTACTCGTCCGCCGCTATGGCGGAGCCCACAATGAAGATCGAGACGATGAAGCCCTTGCCGCCCATGTCAGCGCATCCTTGCTGCAAGCGAATCAATTCCTGCATTGTGCTCGACAAGGCTGACGGGGAGCTTACGGATCAACACTAGTCAGGTACGTTCCGCGCGGCACGCGGGCCGCGGCGGATACGCTGCGGGAGGGACTTCGCTCGAGAGACAAGCCAGCCATGCCGTCGTCAGGACGTGCGGCAGGGTCGAGGGCCAGCAACCCCTGAAGGTTATGCCGCCTTGCGCTTTTCGATGGCCTGCCGGAAATCGGCCGCCAGATTGCCATGGTAGGCGGAGAGCCCCTCGTACATGGTCCGCCGGGGACCTTCGCTGGCCTTTTCGGCCGCTTCCTTGTACTTGGCCGCCTTGGCTTCGTACTTCTCCGCCTTGGCCTCGAGATTGTCCATGGCGCTACTCCCCCTACGCATGACCCGCTCACCGAGAGGAGCGTGTCACAGCGACCCGCCCAAAAAGATGGCGAGCGTTGGGAAATTTTGTAGCGTCGCAGGTCGAGCCGGGATCCAGCTGCAAGCGGCGGGGACTTGAGGGGAAGGCGTCCCCCTAGCTACCGTATGGTCCAGCGTGCCGCTTCAGCGGTCTGGGCGGGTTCGTCCTTCAGGCAACGCCGCGCGGCATCGATCTGGGCATCCGTCGCACCATGGCTGCGTGCGTAGGCCTCCGCCGCGGACGCCGAATACTTCGCTACATAGAAGCGAACCAGACTGCAGGACATCCGATGCATGGCGCCGGCCTGCGCGGGCAAACTGAAGGATGACATGGACAAGCTCAGCGCGGCGGCGCCGAGTACGCGAATGAACATAGTGCCCCCTGAATTTGGATGTTGCCAACCAAAAGACCTGAACTCGATCTTCTTGCGCAAATTAATTCGAGAGGTCTTTAACAGCTGCCCCGTCAACCTTACTGGCGGAACCCGCCCGTCGAGGGTTGCGGAACTCGTGCGCAAAATGGCAGCCGCTCAGGATGAGGCGATGCGGATTTTAGCGCGCTGCCGGATCACCGCATTGATGAAGCCTTCGCGCGCGTCCGAATGGCCCTGCCCGCGCGGTTCCAGGACATGGCGCAGCAGGAACATGCCGGTGAGCTGGAAGCCGTCCTGCAGGTCCTGATCCGACCAGATCGTGGTCTCCTCAGCGTGCTCCTCGCTTGGGCGAAGGAACGCCGGCAGCCGCAAGAGCCGGTCGCGCCAGGGTTCGCCCGCCCCACGGGATACCGCACCGCCGGATTTCGGCGAGACGTAGACCAGATCGGTGGTTTCACCGGTCGCAGCGCAGCTTTCGAGATCGAGCCCGAATCCGAGCTCACCCAGCATGGCGAGTTCGAAGCGGACCAGATGCACCGCCGCACCTCCGGCATCGTCGAAATCGTCAAGCGTGCGGTCCAGCATCTCGAATATGTCTTCATGGGGATCGCGCTCGGGCAACAGCCGCGCCAGCGCCGCCAGATGCGTCACGCCGTAGACCGCATGGGACGATGCGAGCAGGCCCGCCGCGCGCAGCCGCGTGCCTTCGAGGGCGTAGGTGCCGAGATGCTCGTCGAGCCGCGCGCGCCAGATCGCGCTCACGCTGTTGCCCGGCTGCAGCAAGGGACGCATCCGCGAACTGGCGCCGCCGCGCACCAGGCCAAGATGGCGGCCATGCTCGCGGGTCAACAGTTCGACAATGGCTGATGTCTCGCCATGCCGCCGCACGCCCAGAACAATGCCGTCGTCGGTCCACTCCATTTCGTTGAGATTACAGGATTCCGGGCGGGCACGCAGCGTCTCTCCACAGTCATTCCGGGGCGATGCGCAGCATCGAACCCGGAATCTCGAGATTCCGGGTTCGCGTCTTCGACGCGCCCCGGAATGACGGCTGCAAGTCCCTACGCGTTGAACCAGCCCTGGGCGTCGCCGGTGAAGGAGTAATAAAGCCCGGCCGCGGTCAGCCCGCAGGACACGATTTCGATGATGCTGTCGAGTTCGAGCCCCCGCTCGCCAATCACGGGAAACAGCGAGAGCACCGACAGCACCAGCGCGGCCACCAGCACCCAGCGCGGCCAGTTCTTGCGTTCGCGCGCGGCGAGCCGCACGAAATAGAGCAGCAGCAGGATCATGCCGCCCGCCAGCACGGTGTTGGCCGTGATCGTCTGGTCGCTCATGTTGAGGGTCGGGGTGCGGTCCTGCACCGCCACCGACAGCGCGTCCAGCATCAGCGATGCGTACAGCAGCACCTCGAACCGGAACACGTTTCTGGGCAGGTTCATGGCCGTTTCTTATTCCTGTTTCTTGTTTTCGGCGGCTTACTCTTTCGGGAACTCAAGTCCCATCTGTCGGTAGCGGTCGGGATCGTCGCCCCAATTCTCGCGCACTTTCACGAACAGGAACAGGTGGACGGGAACGCCGAGGATCTCGGCGATCTCTTTCCGGGAATCCGCGCCGATCGCCTTGATCGTGGCGCCGCCCTTTCCCAGTACGATCTTGCGCTGACTTTCGCGCTCGACAAAGACGGTCTGCTCGATGCGCACCGAATTGTCGTTGCGCTCGGTCCAGCTGTCGGTCTCGACGGTGGATTGATACGGCAATTCCTGGTGCAGCTTCTGATAGATTTTCTCCCGCGTGATCTCGGCCGCAAGCTGACGCATCGGCGCATCGGACATCTGGTCTTCGGGATAGAGAAACGGACCCGCCGGCACCATGTCCCCCAGCGACTGGCGCAGATCGTCCACGCCGTCGCCTGACAGCGCCGACACCATAAAAGTTCGTGCAAAGGCCATGCGGTCGTTGGCCGCCTTGGCGAGCGCCAGCAATTTCTCGCGCGGCACCAGATCGATCTTGTTCAGGACCAGGATCTTCTCATGCGCGACGGAAGCGGCCTTGCTGAGGATCCCGTCGGCCTCCTCGTCCAGTCCCGCCTTGGCGTCAAGCAGCACGCAGACGAGGTCGGCGTCGTGCGCGCCACTCCACGCCGTCGAGACCATGGCGCGGTCGAGCCGGCGCTTCGGCGCGAAGATGCCGGGCGTGTCGACCAGGATGATCTGTGCAGGTCCATTCACGACGATACCGCGGATCAGCGCGCGCGTGGTCTGCACCTTGCGCGAGACGATGGTGACCTTGGAGCCGACAAGCGCGTTGACCAGCGTGGACTTGCCGACATTGGGCGCACCAATCAGCGCGACAAAGCCGCAACGCGTGCCTGGTTCACTCATTGGTACTGCCGGCGACGCCTTCGCGCTCGATCATCACGGATGCGGCGACCTTCTCGGCGGCGCGCTTGCTGCCGCCGATGCCCTCGGCGGGCGCCAGACCCGGCAGATCGACCGCCACCCGAAACTGCGGATCGTGATGGGGGCCGGTACGTTCGACCTCGCGATAGACCGGGGTCGGAAGGCCTTTGCCCTGCGCCCATTCCTGCAGCACCGTCTTGGGATCGCGCAGCGGCTGGCGCGGTTTCTTCATCCGCTCGGTCCAGTTGCGCTCGACGAAATCCTTGGCGGCATCATAGCCTCCGTCGAGAAACACGGCGCCGATCACCGCCTCGCAGATGTCGCCGAGCACGGATTTGCGCAAGCGTGCCCCGGCCCCCGCCCCGACCGCACCGAGCTTGATGTCGTCGGCAAGCCCCAGCGATTTGGCGACGTCGGCGCAGCTTTCCTTGCGCACGAGATCGGCAAGCCGCTTCGACATTTCGCCTTCGTCCGCGTTCGGAAAGCTGCGGTAGAGCATGTCCGAGACGATCAGGCCGAGCACGTGGTCGCCCAGAAACTCCAGACGCTGATAGCTCTCGCCGCGCTTGCGCGAGGGTTTCAGCGCCGAAACATGGGTCATCGCCGTCACCAGCAGGCCGGCATCGGCGAATTTGTGCCCGATCCGCTCCTCGGTCGCAGAGGTCGCGGCCTTTGAGGCCTTGGCAGCTTTGGCAGACGACTTGGCGCGCTTCTTGCGCGCCTTCTTGCGCGCAGGCGCGGGCGCTGCGCCTGTCTCGTCGGCAGACGCTTCCGTCCGGATGTCAGCGATATCGTCGCTCATCGCACCAAATGGAACAGACGGTTCCAGCGCACCGAATAGGGCCAGCGCCAGATCGCCCAGACGTGCTCGTTCTCGCCAATTGAGAAGAAGATGATCTGGGCGCGGCCTATGATGTTCTGGAACGGAACATAGCCGACCGCCGACTGAACGCGGCTGTCGGTGGAATTGTCGCGGTTGTCGCCCATCATGAAGAAATGGCCGGATGGCACGACGTATTCGATGGTGTTGTCGTAATAGCCGTTGTCCTGGCAATCCAGCGTCTCATAGCTGACGCCGTTCGGCAGCGTCTCCTTCCATCGCTTCACCCGCCCGAAGGCCTCCGACGATCCGCAGGGATCTTCGCCGACGAAATCGCTCAGGCGCTGTCGCTCGACCGGCTTGTCGTTGATGTAGAGCAGCCCGTCCTTCATCTGGACGCGATCGCCCGCCAGGCCGATCACCCGCTTGATGTAATCGGTCGACTCATCCTTCGGCAGG
Organism: uncultured Alphaproteobacteria bacterium; assembly: GCA_963696255.1. Lineage (GTDB taxonomy): Bacteria > Pseudomonadota > Alphaproteobacteria > Rhizobiales > Xanthobacteraceae > Bradyrhizobium. The sequence continues at coordinate 389,489 of CAVOJN010000006.1, read as the reverse complement.
CGAAACACCACGATGTCGCCACGATTGGGCTCGGATCCGAAAACGCGGCCCGAAAACAACGCCGGCAGCGGCGGCGTCCATGGGATCGAGAACGGGCTATAGCCATAGGAATATTTCGACACGAAGAGATAGTCGCCGACCAGCAACGTCGCCTTCATCGAGCCTGACGGAATGTTGAAGGGCTGGAACAGGAAGGTGCGGATCACAAGTGCGATCAGGAGAGCGTGAATGACGACGCGGTAGCCCTCTGAGGAGGCGGTGGTTTTTTCCCGGGATGTCACGCTCATTGCTTTCTCAATTTCCAACTCGTCCGTTCCCACGCGACGGCAGAAAGCCCTCCGCACGCGAACAGCACTTCGCTTCGCGATCTTCGTAAATCAGTCCTGATTCTGATAGTGAAAGCCGATTCCGGCGCAAACCGGAATTCGCCTTTGCTGGATCAAGCTTGCGGCTGGTTTTAGACGTTTGTCCGCAACGGCGCAACAAAGCACCCCATCAAAACTTTACAACTAATTGAAATTATTGTTATTTTTAGTTTTGACCGGTAGCGACCGCCAATTCCTCAGCCTTTTGCAAGGCTGTCGGCAGAAATAATAACGAAGGCCTGCGCCATCGGCCAGTCGTCGGTGATGGTCAGATCGATCCGCGCCTCGAATCCGTCCGGAGTGAGCGCCTGCAGGCGGGCCAGCGCTCCGCCCGTGAGCAGCATGGTCGGCCGTCCCCCCGGCAGGTTGATCACCCCCATGTCGCGCCACCAGACGCCACGCCGGATCCCGGTGCCGAGCGCCTTGGAGCAGGCCTCCTTGGCGGCGAAGCGCTTGGCGTAAGTGGCTACCAGCATCTTCTCGTTTGCCGCGCGCCGGGAGGCCTTGGCGCGCTCGGCCTCTGTGAAAATCCGGTCGAGAAAGCGCTCGCCATGGCGCTCGATCACCTTGGCGACGCGGCGGATGTCGATCAGATCGTTGCCGATACCGATGATCATGCGCGTGCCCTGCCCCTGTCCATCGCGGCACGCATGCTGCGAACGGTTTCGCCGAGCCCCACGAAGATCGCCTCGCCGACCATGTAATAGCCGATGTTGAGCTCGACGATTTCGCCCAGCGCCGCAATTGTCTCGGCGGTGGCATAGTCGAGTCCATGGCCGGCATGGACCTCAAGGCCCGCCGAGCGCGCCAGCTTCGCACCGGCGACGATGCGCTTCCATTCGGCGTCCGCCTTGTCCTTGTGGCCGTCGACCACGGCGTCGCACCAGGCCCCTGTATGAATCTCGACCACCGGCGCTCGCAGCCGTGCCGCCATTTCGATCTGGCGCGGGTCGGCCGCAATGAACAACGACACGCGGATGCCGGCATCGCTCAGTCTCGCGATGAAGGGCGCCAGCGCATTGTGCTGCCCGACGACATCAAGACCGCCCTCGGTGGTCAGTTCCTCCCGCCGCTCCGGCACCAGGCATACGGCATGCGGATTGGTCGCAAGCGAAATCCGCAGCATGTCCGGAGTCGCGGCCATCTCGAAATTGAGCGGTTTCGAGATTTCCGCCTTCAGCCGCGACATGTCCTCGTCGCGGATATGGCGACGGTCCTCGCGCAAATGCGCGGTGATGCCGTCGGCGCCCGCTTCGATCGCCCCCAGTGCGGCGCGCACCGGATCGGGCCTCAGCCCGCCCCTGGCGTTGCGCAGGGTCGCGACGTGATCGATGTTGACGCCAAGACGCAGCGGAGGAGCTTTCGACATTCACGGACTCGCGGGAAATGGACGCGGGCGGGATTACCCGTTGACACGTTCGACCCGTGCAACGACGGCCTTGGCGCGCAACTGGGCGATGATAGCGCTGAGATGCTTGAGGTCATAGACCTCGAGGTCGATGGTCAGCTCGGTGAAATCGGGCGAGCGGCGTGACATGCTGATATTGTCGATGTTGCCATCATGTTCGGCGATCACGGTCGCGACCTGGGCGAGACTCCCGGGCTCGTTGACGTTGTCGACCCTGATGCGCGCCGGGAAGCGCTGCGGCGTCGATTCATCGACGTCCCAGCGGACGTCGAGCCACCGCTCCGGCTCTTCCTCGAAATCCTTCAGGTCCGGCGACTGGATCGGATAGATCGTGATCCCCTCGCCCGGCGTGACAATGCCGACGATGCGATCGCCTGGAACCGCGCCGCCATTGGGCGCGAACTTGATGGGCAGATCGGAATTGATGCCGCGGATCGGGATAGCCGAGGGGTTGCGCTGCGGATCGGGCGGCGATTTCAGCTTCAGCTTGACCGCAAGACTCTTCTTGGCGGGGGCGCCGAAGCGCCCCGCGCGTTCCTCCTTGTAGTCTGGATACATCGCGCGAGCGACGTCGGAGGCCTTCATCTCGCCACGGCCAACCGCCGCCATCACATCCTCGATCGAGGCGCGCGCCAGCCGGGGCAATGCGCCCTTCAGCTTGTCGTCGGCGTACTCCATCTTGGCCCGCTCGAACAATCGCTCGACGATGCGCCGGCCGAGCCCCGCATACTGGTCCCGCACCGCGGTGCGGGTGGCGCGGCGGATCGCCGCCCTCGCCTTACCGGTCACCGCAAGCGATTCCCAGGCGGACGGCGGCGCCGACTGCGCCTCCGAGGTCATGACCTCCACCTCGTCGCCGTTCTGCAATTCGGACGACAGCGGCGCGAACTTGCCGTTGATCTTGCAGCCGACCGCGCTGTTGCCGACATCGGTATGCACGGCATAGGCGAAATCGATCACATTGGCGTGGCGCGGCAGCGCGATCAGCTTGCCCTTGGGGGTAAAACAGAACACCTGATCATGGAACAATTCGAGCTTGGTGTGCTCAAGAAACTCCTCAGGATTGGCGCTCTCGGAGAGAATGCCGACGGTCCGGCGCAGCCAGGCAAAGGCGTTGGATTCCCGCTTCAGGAGCTCGGTCGGAGATCCCACGCCATCCTTGTAGAAGGCATGTGCGGCAATGCCGAATTCGGCGATCTGGTGCATCTCCTCGGTGCGAATCTGCAATTCGACGCGCTGGTTGCCGGGCCCGATGACCGTCGTATGGATCGAACGATAATCGTTCTGCTTCGGCGTTGAGATGTAGTCCTTGAAGCGCCCGGGCACGACCGGCCAGGTCGTGTGCACGACACCGAGCGCGCGGTAGCAGGATTCGATATCAGGCATGACCACACGGAACGCGAAGATGTCGGACAATTGTTCGAAACCGATCGATTTGCGCTCCATTTTGGTCCAGATGGAGAAAGGCTGCTTGCGCCGTCCATAGACATGCGCCGTCAGTCCGTTCGTGCGCAGATTTGTCGAGAGCTGACTCTCGATTTCACTGATCAGGTTGCGGTTCCGCTCGGCCAAGGCCTCGAGCCGGTGCTTCACCACACTATGGGCCTCGGGATCGAGGGTGCGGAAGGAGAGATCCTCCAGTTCCTCCCGCATCTCCTGCATACCCATGCGGCCCGCGAGCGGCGCGTAAATGTCCAGCGTTTCCTCGGCTATTCGCTGCCGCGACGCGTCCGGCACGAACTCGAGCGTGCGCATGTTGTGCAGCCGGTCCGCCAGCTTGATCAGCAACACGCGCACGTCATCGGCGATCGCCAGCAGCAGCTTTCGCAGGTTTTCGGCCTGCTTGGCCTCGCGGGAGACGAGTTCCAGCCGCTTCAGTTTGGTCAGGCCTTCGACCAGCGCTCCGATCTCGTGGCCGAAGACCTGGTCGATTTCGGCCCGGGTCGCTTCCGTATCCTCGATCGTGTCGTGCAACAGGGCAGCGACGATGGTGGCGTCGTCGAGCTTGAGGTTGGTCAGGATCGCCGCGACTTCCAGCGGATGAGAGAAATAGGGATCGCCGGAGGCCCGGGTCTGCGAGCCATGCGCCTTCATGGCGTAGACATAGGCGCGGTTGAGCAGGTCCTCGTTGGTATCGGGGTTGTAGGAGCGCACCCGCTCGACCAGGTCGTATTGCCGCATCATCCGCGGGCGAGGCGACTTGGCGGGCCTGTTGGGGACGCTGTTGGCCGGCGCAGAACCGGCCACGGCGACCGGATCGGCCGCGGCCTGCATCTGGGGTGGGCTCCGGCGTCGAACCGCCATCGAATCACTGCCTTCCCGGCTCAAGGACCTCGCAAGGGATGAGTTTAATGTAATACCAATCCGGTCACCAAAAAAAGGGCAGCAAAAGCAAAGGCCCGGATCATTCTCCGGGCCTTTGGTAAAAGAAATTTGCTTGTTGGTTACTCGTCTTCTTCCGGCTGCTCTTCCGGAGGCGCCAGACCCTCCAGGCCCTTGAGGAGCTCCTCTTCCGTCATGCGCTCGACGGCAACCTCGGTGTCATCGGCGTCGACGCTCGCGCCGGCCGAACCGATCAACGGCACGGTATCGGGCTCGGGCTCGTCAACCTCGACGAATTTCTGCAGGGAATGGACCAACTCCTCACGCAGATCCTCCGGCGAAATTGTCGAATCCGCAATCTCTCGTAGCGAAACGACCGGATTTTTGTCATTATCTCGATCAATCGTAAGTTGAGAGCCAGACGAGATCATTCGGGCGCGATGAGCCGCCAACAGGACGAGGTCAAACCGGTTGTCGACCTTATCAATGCAATCTTCGACCGTGACGCGTGCCATCGGCGGCCTCCACTGTTCAGAGGATGGAAATGATGAGTATCCGTCGCTAGTTATAGGGGGTCAGCGGTTTGTGCAAGGCTAAATTGTGATTTGGCGCAACCGAAGCGCTTTGTTAACCCCCACCCCAGGGATGGAATTAGAGGGTGGGGGTCCGACGGCCGGAAATGGCGTCGGACAACAAATCGCTTCATTGCGGTGTAAGAAAATACCTTTTTTGCCCCCAACTCTCCAAATTTGCGGTAGCGTCTCTCCCAGACAAATCCGCTCCGGAGCTTCGGCAGCGAGATGCGCGGGTCTTGCTGCCGCAGCGCCAAGAAAGCCGATATCAACATAACGCGAGCATCGAATGTCACCTTCGTCCAACAAAATTGCACTCTTTATTGACGGGGCCAACCTTTACGCAACCGCCAAGACCCTCGGCTTCGACATCGACTACAAACGACTGCTGAAGGAGTTCCAGGGCCGCGGCACGTTGCTGCGGGCTTTCTACTACACGGCGATCATTGAAGATCAGGAATACTCCTCGATTCGTCCTTTGATCGATTGGCTCGACTACAACGGGTACACCGTGGTCACCAAGGCCACGAAGGAATTCATCGACGCGTCCGGCCGGCGCAAGGTAAAGGGCAACATGGATATCGAGCTCGCCGTCGATGCCATGGAGCTCGCCGAGCATATCGACCAGATGGTGCTGTTCTCCGGAGACGGAGATTTCCGCTCTCTGGTCGAGGCAGTGCAGCGCCGCGGCGTCCGCGTGACCGTGATCTCCACGATCTCGAGCCAGCCACCGATGATCGCCGACGAGCTCAGGCGCCAGGCCGACGTGTTCACCGACCTTGTCGAGCTGCAATCCAAGCTCGGACGCGATCCGTCGGAACGTCCGGCTCCACGCGAGCCGCGCGAGCCGCGTCATCACGCGCCGCAATTCCTGCAGCGCGCCACCACGATGGCACCACGGGGCGCGGGCGACGATTTCGACGACTAGGAAAGATGCGGCGCCGGACTCGCGCGGCGCCCTCCCCCTCAACGAACCCGGACGCGATTGTCCGCTGTGCCCGCGGCTGGTTGAGTTCCGCGCGCAGTCGCGCAAGAAGGAGCCCAGCTGGTTCAACGCGCCGGTCCGCTCCTTTGGCGAGGCTGGCGCAAGGCTCCTGATCGTCGGCCTCGCGCCCGGCCTGCAGGGGGCAAACCGCACCGGGCGGCCTTTTACAGGCGACTATGCCGGCGACCTGCTCTACCCGACATTGCTTCAATACGGCTTCGCCGAAGGCCAGTACCAGGCACGGCCCGACGACGGATTGCGGCTGGTCGATTGCCGCATCAGCAACACGGTGCGTTGCGTGCCGCCGCAAAACAAGCCGCTGCCGGCAGAGATCAACACTTGCCGCCCGTTTCTCGCAGCGACGATCGAGGCGATGCCGCGGCTGCGTTCGATCATCGCCCTTGGCCGTGTGGCGCACGACAGTCTGCTGAAAGTGTTGAAACTGCGCAGTGCCGCCGCACCGTTCTCGCACGGCGCCGTTCACCAGGCCGGAGCGCTCAAGCTCTACGACAGCTACCACTGCTCGCGCTACAACACCAACACCGGCGTGCTGACGCCGGAGATGTTTCGCGCCGTGTTCGCGAAAGTGAAGGCCGATCTTGATTAGGCGCTGAATTCGTAGGGTGGCTGACCCACCCTACGCACCTACGATCCGGCCGGATTTTCCTTCAACCATTCCAGCACATCGCCGGCGTTACGGTCGGGCGGAAACACCGGGTAGAACACATGGCTGATGCGCGCGTCATCGACGATCAGCGCCAGCCGCTTGATGAGCGTCAATCCGGCCACATCCATGGTCGGCAGATTGAGCGCGCGCGTGAGCAGGAGCTTCTCGTCCGACAGCACCGGGAACGGCAGATGCAAGCGCGCCGCCATCTCGGCCTGATAGTCGTTGCTTTGGCTCGACAGGCCAAACACGTGCGCAGCGCCGGCGGACTTCAATTCGGCGAACAAGTCGCGGAAGGAACAGGTCTGCGGCGTGCAGCCCCGTGCGCCCGGAATCATATCCCAATCGTCGACAAGCGCGATCTTCCCGGGCTCACCGGTCCGGGGATAAGCGAACACCACCGTACGTCCCTTCAGCGACGATAGCGTCACCATCGTGTCGTCGGTTGCCCTGAGTGCGACCGGCGGAATCGTCATGCCCTTGAGATGCGCGGCGCCTCCGTCATCGGCGGGCGCCGGAATCTGGCTCCAGTCGACTTCCATCAGGTTTCTCTGGTTCATGGCGTCGTGCTTCCCTCTGTCGTCATTGCGAGGAGCGAAAAGCGACGAAGCAATCCACATTGTAACTTGCGGCACCGTGGATTGCTTCGCTTCGCTCGCAATGACGGTTTCTAGCCCCTCGCGCGCATCAGGCGGCCCTTTTCGCGACCCCAGTCACGCTTCTTCTCGCTCTCGCGCTTGTCATGCAGCTTCTTGCCCTTGGCAATCGCCAGCAACAGCTTCGCGCGCCCGCGCTCGTTGAAATATAGCTTGAGGGGAATCAGCGTCATCCCCTCCCGGTCGACCGCGCCGATCAATTTGTTGATCTGCTTGCGGTGCAGAAGCAGCTTTCGCGGCCGTTTCGGCTCGTGATTGAAGCGGTTGGCCTGCAGATATTCGGGGATGTTGGCATTGATTAGCCATATCTCGCCGTTCTTGGAATCGGCATAGGATTCCGCGATGGTGCTCTTGCCGCTGCGGATCGACTTGACCTCAGTCCCGGTCAAGGCAAGACCCGCCTCGACCGTGTCCTCGATCGCATAGTTGAAACGGGCTTTTCGATTTTCCGCGACGACCTTGATCGCGCGCTCGTTCTTGTCGGCCACTTCAGCTCTTCTTGAGGAGATCGCGGATCTCGGTCAGCAGCACCACCTCCGCGGACGGCTTCGGCGGCTCGGCGGGCTTGGCCTCCTCGTGACGCTTCAGCTTGTTCATGATGCGGATGACGACGAAGAGCGAGAAGGCGACGATGAGGAAATTCACCGTAAGCTGGATGAAGTTGCCATAGGCCAGGACCGCGCCTTGCTTTCTGGCATCGGCCAGATTGGTGGCCGTCACCTTCGAGGAAAGCGGGACGTAATAGTTGGTGAAGTCGAGGCCGTTCGTGGCCAAGCCGATGAGCGGCATGATGACGTCGCCGACCAGCGAGGTGACGATGGCGCCGAAGGCCGCACCGATGATCACGGCAACCGCGAGATCGACGACATTGCCCTTCATGGCAAAGTCGCGGAATTCCTTGAGCATGGGTCTATCCCTCCTGTGATTGGACGACGAAAGACCCGGCCGACCGGCTCAGTTGATCAGGCCGGCATGCACCATGGCGTTGCGCACGGCGACGCGGGTCGGCTCTGATACCGGCACCATCGGCAGGCGCAGCTTCTCGTCCATCTTGCCGAGCAAGGACAGGGCATATTTGATCGGCGCCGGACTGGTCTCGGCGAACAGATTGGTGTGCAGCGGCATCAGCTTTTCATGCAGCGCCAGCGCCGTCTTGGCGTCGCCCTTCTGCCAGGCGAGGTGGAATTCCGAGCAGAGCCGCGGCGCGACGTTCGAGGTCACGGAAATGCAGCCATGCCCGCCATGGGCCATGTAGCCGAGCACGGTGGCGTCTTCGCCCGAGAGCTGATTGAAATCCTCGCCCATCGCCGCGCGCTGCTGCGACACCCGCACGATATTGGCGGTCGCATCCTTGACGCCTGCGATGTTCTTCAGTTCCCACAGCCGCTTCATAGTGTCGACCGACATGTCGATCACCGAGCGCGGCGGGATGTTGTAGATGATGATCGGGATTCCGATGGCGTCGTTGATGGCCTTGAAGTGCTGGTACATGCCCTCTTGCGTCGGCTTGTTGTAGTAGGGCGTCACCACCAGCACGGCATCGGCGCCGGCCTTTTCGGCGTGTTCAGCCAGTTCGATGGCTTCCTTGGTCGAGTTGGAGCCGGCGCCGGCTACGACAGGCACACGGCCCCTGGCTTCCTCGATGCACCACTCGACGACTCGCTTGTGCTCGTCGTGGCTCAGCGTCGGGCTCTCGCCAGTCGTGCCGACCGGAACGAGGCCGTGGGTCCCCTCCGCGATCTGCCAATTCACCAGGGAGCGGAAAGCCGCCTCGTCCAGCGAGCCGTTCTTGAACGGCGTTACCAAGGCAGTAAACGACCCCCGGAACTTTGTCTTGGCTGCCATGGAACTCCTCCCAACGCTGGTTTGCGGCGGCGCCGACCCTAAAGGTCATTCATATCGGGTCTGACCGTCTGACGAAAGGGCCGCCCCCTGCTCTTGTCATCGGAGTCACAGCCAGCTTGTTCCTGTTCGGCCGCGATTTTGCCGCGGTGGTCGCCCAAAAACCACCCTTTGCCGCAATGCATTTAGTATTTAGTGAGCGGTTTCAGTCAATTCTGGCCATTGATTCGCAGCGAAGGAATGCCGTGAGACCCCTTGTCCGCGCAAGACCCTTGCAGAGTCCCTTGCGATCGACGGCGCTGTCGACAGCCGTTTCGGCGGCCCTGACACTGGCTCTGTCTTTCTCGCTGGCGAACTCGGAGCCGGCCGCCCCCTCTGCCGAGAAGCCGCAACAGGCTGCCGCGCCGGCCAAGACCTCCTCCCCGGCCAAGACAGCGCCCAAGTCTTCGGCGGCGCCCAAGTCGTCTTCGTCGGCGCCCAAGTCGTCTTCGTCGGCAGCCAAGAATTCCACGGCGGCCAAGATCTCCTCGCCAGCCAAGAAGAGTGCATCATCAGCCAAACCGTCGGACTCCCACCCGCCGAAAGAGGCGGTCTCACCGAAGCACAATTTGCCAATGCCCAAGGAGCGCCCGGTCGCCGGCCATTCGGCGCCGCCGGCCGTTCCGCCGGTTGCGGCCACCGCCCCGGCGCGCGAACTGGCCTCGCCATCGCTGCCGCCCCCTGTCGCAGCGCCCGCACCTGCAGTCCGCCAGCGCGTGACGGCACCGACGCCGGCGCGGCGGGCCGTCATGCCGGCCGCGGTCGCCGCAACGTCCTCGACATCGAGAGCCGATCTCGAGACGCTCGAAAACGTGATCGAGCTCATCCGCAAGCACAGGCCTGACGACGCAACCCAGGCGGAGGCAGCGATTTCCGATCCTGTTGCCAGGAAACTCGCGGAGTGGCTGATCCTGCGCAGTGACAACAACAGCGCCACCGTCGAGCGTTATCGCGCCTTCATGGCGAGCAATCCGACCTGGCCCTCCCAGACCCTCTTCCGCCGGCGGCTCGAAGCCGCGCTGTGGGACGACAGAGCCAACGATTCGGCGGTGTGGTCCTGGTTCGAGAACGAGTCCCCGGTATCGGCCAAAGGCCGGCTGGCGCTCGCGAGAGCAATGATGGCGCGCGGCGACCGCGCCAACGCGGAGCGCCTGGTGCGCGAAGCGTGGCGTTCCGATCCGATGTCGGAAGACACGGAAACCGCCACGCTCGACATGTTCGGTCCTTTCGTCAGTGCCGGCGATCAGAAGGCACGAATGGACAATTTCGGTTACACCACCGACAACGAAGCCGCCGCCATGCGGGCGGCCAAGCGGCTCGGCGCGGGTTATGTTGCACTGGCAAAGGCGCGGCTTGCCTCGGTGCGCAAGGCCGCCAACGCCAAGGCGCTTCTGGATGCGGTTCCACGCGAACTGCACAGCGACGCCGGCTACATCTTCGCAAGGATCCAGCAGCTTCGCCGCGAGGAGAAATATGCCGAGGCCGCGCAGCTCATGATGAGCGCGCCGCGCGATCCCAATCGTCTCTTTAATCTCGACGAATGGTGGATCGAGCGCCGGCTGATTTCGCGCAAGATGATCGATCTCGGCGAATACAAGACGGCCTATCTGATCGCCCGCGATGCAGCCCTGCCCAGTCGCGACATCTACAAGACCGAGCAGGAGTTCACCTCGGGCTGGATCGCCTTGCGCTTTCTCAACGATCCCTCGGTCGCCGCGCAGCACTTCGCGCGCATCGGTGTCGGCAGCGTCAACCCGACCACGCTGGCGCGGGCCGGCTACTGGAAAGGCCGCGCGGCCGAAGCCATGGGTCGTGAGCGCGAGGCGCGCGGTTTCTATACGTCGGCGGCCGAGCAATCGACGAGCTATTACGGCCAATTGGCCCGCGCGAGGCTTGGATTGCCGCAGCTCGAGCTCAACGACGTGCCGCGCTCGCGCGGGGTCGAACGGCTGGAGATCGTTCGCGCCGTCCAGCTTCTGTTCGAGCTCGACGAGCGCGACATCGCGATCCCGATTTTTGCGGATGTTGGCGAGAACGGTGACGCGGACGCGATCATCGGCCTTGGCGAGCTGACGGCGCGCCATGGCTATGCGCGCGGCATGATTTTGGCAGGCAAGGCTGCGCTCAATCGCGGCCTGCCGTTCGACCATTACGCCTATCCGGTGATGGGCATTCCAAGTTACAGCCCCATCGGGCCCGACGTGGAAAAGAGCGTGGTGTTCGCGATCGCGCGCCAGGAGAGCATGTTCAATCCCGGCGACGTCTCTCCGGCCCAGGCCTACGGCCTGATGCAGGTGACCCCAGACGCCGGCCGCTACGTCTGCAAACGCGCCGGCGTGCCGTTCGACCTCGCGAGGATGAAGACCAACTCAGCCTACAACGCGGCGCTCGGAGCCGCCGAGCTCGGAGGCTTGATGGAGGATTATCGCGGCTCCTACATCATGGCCTTTGCCGCCTATAATGCGGGCCGTGGCAGCCTGAAGAAGTGGGTCGACCGCTACGGCGATCCGCGCGATCCCAAGGTCGACGCGGTCGACTGGGTGGAGTTGATCCCGTTTTCGGAGACCCGCAACTACGTGCAGCGGATCATAGAGAATCTGCAGGTCTACCGCGCGCGTTTCGGCGGCGGCACCAAGCTGCAGATCGAAGCCGACCTGCACCGAGGCGTGGAATAGCGTCGCGAGCCGATCGGCAGTCACTTTACGCAGTCGCCTGTTCGCTCGCCCACGACCTCGGTCTTCGTGTCGTTGATGAGCGCGCCGCCCATCCGGCCCTGGAAAGTTATTGTGGCGGTATAGTGCTGCGGCGTGTCGAAATTGAAACGTGCGGCGACATCCGCGTCGAGCTGTCCCCGGCATTGCAGCCGCCAGCTCAGGGTCTTTCCACTGGTCTCGATCTCGGGGTCCGCGCAGTCAGAATTGATGGTGCCGGACACCGGCCCAAACGTCTTGGCGACGTCTTCCGCCTGTTGCGGGGTAATGCAACGGGCCTTGGCCTGCGGCGGCGTGGCCATGCCGTTGATCACGTTCGAGGAGGTCACCTTCCACTGCCCCGGCTTGACCAGATTCTCGGCGGCACGCACGCCTGTCAAGGCCAGCACGGCAGCCGCCGCCATCGCGAACCTCGCCATCGCCGATCTCCTTTTGTGACTACCATGGTGGGTGCGCTTGCCGGGGTTCATAAGGAATTTATCGGCTCTCGCGCCAGAATCCCGAAATCCCAAAATCCCCGAAGGCTAAAATTTCTGGTGTCCCTTAGGTGGTCTGCGGCGCCCCCGGCTGCGAGGCCTGCGATTATTTTTCGACCATTTACTCTTCCATAACCACTCCGCTCTTTAACCCGTCATTAAAGATATTTGGCCTCGGCCTTTCGGAGTGATTCCGGAATGAGCCTCGCCAAACGGAACAAATCGAAACCGGCAGAGCCCCGAAGGCGGTGGTTGTGGGTCGCGGGCGTGGCGATGGAGTTGAGTAAGCCAGATCGCCCAAGACTATGCCATCAACCCATCCAGCCTGCACCGGCACCGGACGAATTGCCTGCGGCTCGCCTCCTCCAACGCCATCATGAAGGACGCCGCGCGCGGCACCGCCGCGGTCGCCTGTCTGCCGACTAAGGATGAGTTGGGCAGCGCTTATGCGGACCTCAAGACGCGGATCGACCAGATTGCCCGGCAGGCCGAAGCGGAAGGCTCGCTCAAGGTCGCGCTGTCCGGGCTCAACTCGATCCGGCAGACTCTCGATAGCCTCTCCCGCCTCAGCGGCTTTGACCGCCAGGGCACCGAGGTCAATGTCGCAGTCCAGACCAACATCCACGTCGAAATCCAGGCCATCGCGCAACGCCTGATCCGAGAATTTGACCGTGAGCCGGAGCTGAAGGCCCGGATCGCACGCACCCTCACATTGATGGAGGCCGACCATGACTCCGACGCTTGAACTTGCCTACAGTATCGACCCCGCATTGTGGGTCCGCAACGTGCTCGGGGTCGAGCCCGCGACCTGGCAGGAGGAGTTTTTGCGGGCCGAGCTCGGCGCCTCGATCATCGTGCTGACGGCGCGCCAAGTCGGCAAGACGACCGCGGCGGCCTGGGCAATTGCGCATTGAATGCTCTACAACCCGAACAGCCTGAGCGTCGTTGCCGCGCCATCACTGCGCCAGGGGGAGGAGATGCTCCGGCGCATCCGGGACAACCTCAGCAAGGGCGGGGCCAAGCTCCTGACCGACAAGGCGCACGTGATCGAACTCGACAATGGCTCTCGCGTTCTGGCGCTACCAGAAAACGACAACTCGATCAGAGGGCTGACCGTGGATGGGTGGATCGTTGTTGACGAGGCCGCGCGGGTCGGTGAGGAACTGATCGCGGCACTGCTGCCGATGCGCGCGCGCAAGCCCGACGCGCGGTTTGCGATGCTGTCCACAGCCTGGAGCCGGACCGATCCGTTCTGGGCGGTGTGGAGTAATCAGGATCGCTCCTGGATGCGGCTCAAGGCCACTGCGGACGTTCCCGGCCTGTACAGCGAAGACTATCTCGCACAACAGCTGAGGACGCTTGGCGAAGTCTCCTACGCGCGCGAATATCTGGGTGTCCCAATGGGCACCCACACCAGTCCATTCACCTGGCCATTGTATGATCGTGCGGTACGGGTTCACACGCCGCTGGTGGCGAGCAACCCGGTGTTCGACGGAAAGACCTATAACGCCGGCGACGTCATGAGCTGGCCGCTCTACAAACCGATCATCGCCCACGACGTCGCGCGCAGCCGCGACCGCTCGACCGCGGTCGTCGGCGGCACCGCTCCGTACGGCGGCGAGCAAGTCGGCATCGTTGCGGCGCACGAACTGCCGCAGGGTCTGTTTGGCTCCGAGCGTGCCAACGCGCTGGCGAGGATCGATGAGGCCTGCAACAACCTGATCGTGGCCGACCTTAGCAACGACTCAAGCTACGCTGAGATTTTGCTGCACACCTTTGGCCACCGCGTCATCGGGCTTCACATCAGCCGCTATGGCGACGGCATGGAATTCGAATTGCGGAACACCCGATTTGGGCCTATCCGGGTCTACAAGATCGGCCGGACTTTTCTGCTCGAACAATTCCACACCCAGCTGCAGTCCGACCTGGTTCGCCTTGGGCCGAGCGTCGACATCCGCCGCGGCTATGAGCAGCTCGCCAACCTTGATGTCGAGTATCCGGAGGGCGGTGCCACCTTTATCACTGTCCGGCGGGCCAGCACGATGACCTTGGCATCTCGTTTGCGATGCTCACATGGGCCGCGCGTCATCCCCATCTGCGACGGTGGATGGAAGATGTTGCGAACACGCGCCGGCCGCGACCGCGCCTCGGACCCGCACTGACTTCTTCGGCAGGCTGGACATAAGACGGAGGATCGAGCGTCCTCACAAGATCTTCCCAGGCGTGACCGCCACCGTGCCCTGACCTGGGCGCGCCCGAGAGCCTCCTCCTCGCCTCCTGCCCGACGCGGCAGAGAGGACCATCAAGAAGGAGGTTGTGATGTCGCTCGAAGTAAACCGCCGCGCGTTCATCGGCGGCTCGGATGCCCGCATCATTATGGGACAAGATGAAGCCGAGCTGGTCCGGCTCTGGCGAGAAAAGCGCGGCGAGCTTGAGCCGCAAAGTTACTCCGACAACCTCATCGTCCAACTCGGCAAGTCAACCGAAGATCTGAACCGGCAGTGGTATCAGCGCTGCACCGGGCAGACGATCACCCAGATCCAGACGCACATCCGCCACCCCATTCACAAATGGATGGCCGCAACCCTCGACGGCGTCGCGGAGCCGACCGGCGCGGTGTTCGAAGCCAAATTCATGCTACCGTGGGCATTCACCGAAGAGGCGGCTGCCGACAAACACATGGCGCAGCTGCAGCACAACATGTGGGTTACGGCCGCCCGGACAGCGGTCCTCTCCATCATCACCGGCGGCGGCAAGTGGGTCGAAATGACCATTCCGGCCGATCCGCTCTACCAGCACCTGCTGCTCACGGCAGAGCGGAAATTCTGGCGTTGCGTGCAGGACGGCACTCCCCCTCGGCTGTTCGGCATTGATCCGCCACGCCCCAGGCTCGCGGCGGTCAGAACCGTAGACATGAGTGGTTCAAACGTGTGGGCGGAGCTTGCCAATCTCTACCGCACCACCCGATCCGCCGCGCTTGAGCATGATCGGGCGAAAACCGAGCTGAAGGCGCTGGTGCCGGAGGACGCCAGGGAGGCTTGGGGCCACGGCGTGCGCGCGAAACGTTCAAAGTCTGGCGCGATCAGTTTCGAGCTCGTAGATCTGGAGGCCGGACATGCAGCGCTCCAGCACTAGCATCGGCGCGCTCGCATCAGCGCTCGCCAAGGCCCAGTCGGAAATCGCCAACCCAGAGAAGTCTCTGATGGCGACTATTGTGTCACCCTTCCCACGTGAAGGCAGCCGGACGTTCCGCTATGCGCCCTTGTCTTCTGGTTTAGACCTCGTCCGCAAATGCTTGGGCCGGCACGAGATTGCGACAGTTCAGACCACGGCCATTGATGCCGACCAAGCGCTAATCCGCCTCACCACCACGCTCGTCCACGCCTCGGGCGAGTGGGTCTCCTCAGACTGGCCGGTCTGCCCGGTCAGCGAGACCGCGTCGCCCCATCGCCTGGGGGCCGCCCTCACCTACGCCCGCCGCTATGCTCTCTTCACCCTGGTCGGAATTGCCGGCGAGGATGACCTCGATGCACCTGATCTGCCCGGCGGAGAGCTCTCCACGGCGGCGCTCGCTAGCCCCCAGACCCCCGTCCGCCAGCCCGCCCCGCTTTCACAGCCCAAAGGCACTCCCCGGCCCCTCCCAGGCTCGGGGAAGCGAACTCAGGCTTCGGGCTCCAAATTGCCACCCTTAACAGGAGACGCGTCCGCGCAGCTGGTAGGCCGGCTGATCTCAGAACTCGATCAGCTTAAAGACTTTGAAGCCCTGACCAGTTGGGCGCAGCGGGTGCTTCCCCTTAAGGACCGGCTGTCCGGCGCAGACGCCGAGACCCTGGAAAGCGCTTTCATCGTGCGGCTTGCTGGCTTCGGAGAAGTCGCATCCTACGATGATACCAGGAAGCCAAATGGGCCCGATCACCGTCCGCCGGGAGGTGCCCGGCGGACCGAGACCGTTACCGTCATCGGCAAGCCGGTGCGAGAGCGCGACCGCAGGCACTTGAGCTTTGTCGCATCTCAGCCGTGTCTCATCTGCGGTCGGAGCCCTTCTGATGCTCATCACATCAAGTTTGCAGAGCCGCGAGCAATGGGCCGCAAAGCGAGCGACCGCTTTACCGTTCCGATCTGTCGGCTCCATCATCGTGAGCTTCACCAACGCGGTGATGAGCGCGCTTGGTGGCGGAGCAAAGAGATCGAGCCACTCACCATCGCGACAGGTCTCTGGAGGAAAACTCACCCCGTCCCAATTGCTGATCACGAAACTGAAGACGATGAGCCCGCCTTCAGAAACAGCACCCTCAACAGACGCCATTTTGATTCAGCCTAGACTAAAAATGACGAAACGAAACAAAGCTCCGGTGGACTAGTCGGCAATAAGCTGGCGAGGAGCCTTGATTGGGATTCCGCAGCGGGATCGGCGAACATCGACGCTTCCGGACGCGTTTCCGGTTATTCCGTTCTGCTGGCAATTCTTGTTTCTGTCTTGGTGCGTGGTCTGCCCTGGGTAAAGGCCGCGATCAAGCGACTTTGGAATCGGGCCGCTCAAATGTACGTTGCGCACATCTTGTTGTTTCTGATCTTCACCGCTCAGATTGCGCGGACCGCGAGGCGCTTCGACAATCCGATGTACGAAAATGAATTCAATGTCTTCAATTTTCTTCAGCATCCGGCCGCGGGGCAACTGACGACCGCTTTGGGGCGCAAAGCGGACGGGACCAAGGCAGGTCGAGACTTCCGGTTTTGACCCGGAGCGGACCTCCGCGTCAACGGAATGAGGAGCCAAGCGAGTTGCCTCGCAACGTAAGGTCCATCTAGGGCGTGTACTCTTATGTCCGCTTTCGGGGGCAGACCAGACAGCCCTTTGGCGGACCTAGATTTCCGTCAACCTGCGGAAGCGTCAGGCGGAAACGCATAGTGCTGCTGATACAAAGATCAGCATTCGCGAGATGTAACCGCCTCATTGGCGATATTACTACCCCAGTGCCTGATCGAAGCGCTCGTGATCATGATGGCAGGCGGATGGAGCAGGTGAAGTAGATCTCGTTGTTCAGGGCTAGCCCGAACAACGGGAACGGCAAACAGACGGAGCGCTTGACCAGAATGCCGCGGTCCTCGAGCTTCTCTCGGAGGCGAGCGTGTTTGAAGCCGGTATGGTCCCCGTACCATTCCACGTCGGTCACGCTTCGGGGGATCGGCAATCCAAAGAGCGCCTGAACTGCCTTGGTGATGCTGGCGGCTTGCCGGTGGCCGTGAGCGGTACGATACATGCCCTTCAGGAAACCGCTTGGCCCGGTCTCGATCGGCACGCCAACGATTATCCGGGCGTAGGGCGCAGCAAGTGCGGTGATGTTTTCGAACAATTCGTCCAAAGCCTTGTCGGTGAGATGCTCGCACACCTCAATGCAATAGATCAGGCTAAACGAGCGACTGTGCTGAGCCTTGAGCCTGTCAATGTCGGTCGTGAGGCTGCTGCCCGCGACGACGGCAGGGTCGGCCTGAGCTAACAGGTCTGCGTTTGGATCGTACCCAACCAGCTTATCGGAGGACACGTTGCTGACGAGATGCGAGAACAAATGGCCGTCGCCACAGCCGTAATCCAGCACCTTGTCCCCGGGGAGCGGCGCCGCGATGAGTTCGGAGGACTTGTTCGTACCTGCGGCTATGCGCGATGCGCTTCAGCGGCTCGACCGTGTTTCGGGTATAGCTGGCATAGTTCGAGGTGGCCACTTCAGCACCATTTTCGGCCGCTACGGAAACCTAGTCAGTTCAAATAACCGTATTGACCTAGATCAATCGGTTTCCAGTTCTTCCTACATGCGCCCGCGCTCGCTGCTAGGCGACCGCCTCATTCTACTGCCGCCCTGCGGCAACAAGGTGATCGAATGCGGGCTTTTTTGCTGCGGTGCATGAGTTTGGAAATGGCCCGAACCGGACTTCGTCGCTGCCAAAATAGAAAGGGCTCCAGTGCTAAACTGGAGCCCTTTGACCCACCGGGGTCAAACGTCGGATTTCGCGAAACTAGTATCTTGCGACTACGGGCGCGCCCCAGTCGATCTGCACATTGCGATTGTTGAAAGTGAGCGTATGGCTTTGGAGCATTTCCGCTTGACGCTTGGCCGGCATCTCTTGCCGTTTATTGACCGCAGATGCGCGCGTGGCGAACGCGCCACGCATAACCGTCCCAGACGCGCTGGGTAATCCAGTGGCATGGCGGGATCGCCTCTCCAACCGGCGCATCAACATAGCCCGACCAGTATGGATAGCCGCGTGGTCCGGGATAAGTGGGCGGATACGGATTGCCCCCGGGACCGTAGTCATAGCGCGGACCACCACAAGCGGGCGAGGCTGCGGAAACGGCCAAAGTCGCGGCCACAGCGAGAGCCAATAGCGTCTTCCTCATGGTGATAACCCTTCCAACGCAGTTCTGCGGCGGCCAGGAGGACGCCCTGCGTTTGCCGTGGCCGGCTCATTGTACTCCTCCCATCTTCCGCCCGCCACCGCGCCGGTTGGCGATCCCGCTCGCCGCTACGAGATTGGAATCGCTATTCGTTACGGTCGATAAATGAGGTCCGCTAATGGGATGGACCGGCTGCTTCCCCCTCGGGGATAGTCTGCAAAGACTACCCCGCAGCATCCGGAGAAGCAGCCCATGGACACCACCACTCGGCCCCTTGCCTCGATCGGCATCGACATTGGGAAGGAGGTCTTTCACGTTGTTGGCTTTGGCACGGACGGCAAGATTGCTTTTCGTCGTAAGATCAAGCGACTGGCGCTCGTTGAGACATTCAGACGGCTTCCTCCGAGCGTCGTTGGCATGGAAGCGTGCCTCAGCGCCCACTTTGTCAGCCGGGCGTTGCGGCAACTGGGTCACCAGCCGCGGATCATCCCTGCGATCTACGTGAAGCCGTTCGTGAAGGGACAGAAGAACGACTATAACGACGCCGAGGCGATTGCGGAGGCCGCACTGCGGCCCAATCTGCGCGTAGTCCGTGAGAAGACCCAGGACCAGCTCGACCTCCAGGCCCTCCATCGCGTTCGCTCCCGTCTGGTCTCGCGCCGGACGGCGACGATCAATCAGATACGTGCCTTCCTGATCGAGCAAGGCATTGCAGTCAGAACTGGAGCGACGGCTCTGCGTAACTCTCTCCTGGCGATCCTGAAGAGCCGTCAGGACGAGATATCGCCACGAATGCGCGGCTTGATTGCTGGCCTGTACGACGACTGGATATCTCTCGATGAGCGGATCAAGACCATTGGCGGCGAGATCGACCAGATCGGTGAGAAGGAAGCTGACTGCCGTCGCCTCATGAGCGTTCCCGGGATCGGTCCGCTGATCTCGACTGCCGTGGTGGCCGCCATCGGTACCGGCGAGGCATTCGAGCGCGGGCGTGACTTCGGTGCATGGCTTGGTCTTGTCCCACGTCAGTACAGCACAGGTGGCCGATCTGTTCTGGGCCGCATCTCCAAGCGAGGAAGCAAGTATCTAAGGACCCTGTTCATCCAGGCTGCGAACGTCATCCTGATGCGTCCGCACAATTGGCAGCGCTTCAGCTTCGGAACATGGCTGCAGAACGCAGCCCCACGGCTGCATCGCAACAAGCTGGCAACAGCGCTGGCAAACAAACTGGCGCGGATCGCGTGGAGCATCCTGCACAACCAGAAGATCTTCGACGCGCCCCATCACGAAGTGATGGCAATCTGAAAGTCTTATCCGAGTTCGCGACAGAGAAAATGCATGGAACGGATCGATGAACGCATCCAGAGTCTGGTGACCCAAATGGTTGCTCGCCAACCTGTCCTCTGTGGATGGCTCCCGCGTTGCAAGGAGAAAATTGATACGTTGGCTTTGGTCGGGTGCAGTCTTCTGTCCGGCCTGTTGACGCAGTCGGTTGAGGACTGCTGGCCCTGATGGAGTCCGCGAACACGGTCCCATTCTGCTAATCAGGCTCTGACGCCTTGGACATGTAGTGGGTTGTCCCTGTTCCCGGTCTGACCGGTTTGCCATCATATCGCATCGCTCTCGCAACCCTGTGAAGCTGATCTCCTCTTCAGCTAAGTCCTGGAATTGTCGATTTATGTCGCCAATGCTGGCTGGTGGTCGGCACGATAGGTCTCGCCACGTACCATAACCGCCCAGACAATCCGTGCTGTTCTGTTCGCCATCGCGACGGTCGCGACCCGCACAGGTTTGCGTGCGAGCAGAGCGGCCAGCCGAGGATCGACTGTCTTCGGATTGTACTTTGCCCGTCGCACCAGTGAGGTCATGCCGACAATGAGCAGCTTGCGCAGGTATTTGTCTCCCATTTTGCTGATGCGACTGAGCCGCTCTTTGCCGCCGCTCGACTTCTGAAGCGGCGTCAATCCCAACCAGGCGGCGAACTGCCGACCCGAGCGGAACTGATGTGGGTCGGTGATCGATGCGGCAAGTGCCGTCGCGCCAATCGGCCCAATGCCGGGAATAGTCACGAGGCGACGCGAGACATCGTTGCCACGTTGCCAGACAAGAAGATCGCGATCGACCTCGCGAAGCCGAACGTGGATGTCGAGCACCTGCTGCGATAATGTACCAACGATCTTGGCAGCTTCCATCGGCACATCCGGTGCTTCGCCATTGACGATCCGTCGTGCCATCAGCAGCGCCCGCTCGAGCCCCTTGGGGATGTCGATGCCAAACTCGGCGAGCAGACCGCGAATCATGTTGACCAACTGTGTGCGCTGCTTGACCAGCAAATCGCGTGCCCGATGCATCGACAGCGCCGCCTGCTGTTCGGGCGACTTGACGGGCACGAACCGCATCGTTGGCCGTGCCACCGCTTCGCAAACCGCTTCCGCATCGGCAGCGTCGGTCTTGCCTCGCTTGACATATGGCTTGACGTAAGCCGGCGGCATCAGGCGCACCTGATGGCCGAGTTTGATCAACTCGCGTGCCCAGTAATGTGAGGTCCCGCACGCCTCCATGCCGACCAGGCAGGAAGGCAACCTGGCAAAGAATGGCAGCATCTGCGCTCGCCGAAGCGACCGGCGGAGAACGACCTGACCGGTCGCATCAACGCCGTGAACCTGAAAAACACACTTGGCCAGGTCGAGGCCGATCGTGGTAATCTCCATGACGGATGGCTCCCATTTTGCTCGTGAATGCCTGATGGTATTCACACCTTGGCACCTAGATGCCGTGAGCGGGAGCCATCCACCTCATCTGCTAATGAGACCAACGATGCGTGCGTATTCCCATCAAGGCCACGGCCCGCGAGCCGATCAAACAGGCCGGATACATATCAGCGACTTCCGCAACACACGCACAATCTCTATTGCGAAACCCAGCCGGTCCATACATATGGGTCATAAGCAAACTCATGCACCGCAGCAAAATGCGTCCTATTCGATCACCTCGTCGGCGCGTCCGAACAATGGCTCGGGAATCGTGAGGCCGAGCGCCTTGGCGGTCTTCAGATTGATGACAAGTTCAAATTGGGTGGGCTGTTCAACGGGAAGTTCTTCGGGTTTGGCTCCGCGCAATATTTTGACGACCAGTCTGGCCAAGATGTCCCGATAAATTTGTGCGAGGCGCGGGCCATAGGCAAGGAAGCCGCCTTCGTGTGCGACTTCCGCCCATTCATAGATCGCGGGAAGACCTAGTGTCGCAACAATAGGGAGGATGATCCGACGACTATTAAATAGAAGCGGCGACGAGAGTACATTGAGTGCCTCTGCACCCTCCCTCTTGGCCTTCTCGATTGCATCTGCGATCTCTTCGGGCGTCGCAATGCGGTGAATTGATAGCTCAATCCCGCGACCGCGTGCAGTCTGTTGCAGCATTTGCAGATTTTGCGGCGAACTGAAGTTCACGTCTGCCAAAGCCGCCATGCGTTGAGCCGCCGGTAAAGCCTGTATCAGGAATTCCAGTCGTTTGCCGTCGAGATCCGGACCGAGAAAATTCACACCAGTCGCGTTGCCACCGGGCTTTGCGAGCGAGTGCACGATTCCCGACCCAACCAAATCGATTCCACTCCCCACAATTGGAATGGATTTCGTCGCCTCCCTGGCGATCTTCATTGTCGGATCACCAGAGCAGACGATGACATCGACCTGTGCCCTGGCGAGTTCTAATGCATGTCCATGAACTTGGTCGGCGCGTAAGCCGTAACCGTGTTCGTCAGCCAAAAGATTTTGGCCCTCGATAAAGCCGTCTTTCCGAAGCGCTTCGTAGAAGGCGATATGATATGGAGTGGTACGCGGACTGAGGTGCAGGCTGCCGATTTGATAAGTACGCCCCGGCTCCTGTGCGCGTGCTAAGCCCGGCAAAGCGAATGCGGCACCGCCAAGAAGCGTGATGAACCCTCGCCTCCTCATGGTTCCCTCTTGGACCAACAAAGGCAGCTTATCGCAGCCCCGAAACAGACGCTGCTGACGTCGGCTCTGGGTCTAGGATAGCAAGTCGAGGGCCACCCTGCCCAAGACCGCTTTGGTCAGTTCCGGACTCATGCACCGCAACAAAAGGCTATCCTATTCGATCACCTCGTTGGCGCGAGCGAGGAGAGAGGCGGGTAAGTCAATTCCGAGAGCCTTCGCAGTCTTGAGATTGACGACGACCTCAAACGAGGTCGCTGCCTGCACCGGAAGATCACCCGGCTTTTCACCCTTCAGGATGCGATCTACATATACGGCCGCCCGCTGATAGGACTCATGCGGCTCCGGCCCGTAGGTGATGAGACCTCCACTCACTACGTGGTACCGAAAAGGGTAGACCGCCGGCAAGCGGTACCGCGCCGCCAGGGCAATGATCACGTCGCGGTTGACCGCGGTGTAGGCGCTTGCTGTGACTATCAATCCGCCGTCCGGCTTTGCCGAGAAGGCTGTTATCCCGGGCTCGATCTCGCCTGCGTCGCGGACGCCGATCGGAGTTGATTTCGACGCCCAATCCCGGCGCCGCAAACTGGATGGCTGCGAACTGTGCCGGTCCTTCTCCGGTCGCGGAGTCGCGCAGGACGGCCACCCTCTTCAGGTTCGGCGCAATCTGCTTCAGCAGTTCGAGCCATTTGCCGCCCATACTGTATTCGAACTGGGTGAAGCCGGTCGCGTTGCCCTCGGGCTTGGCGAGACTGGCGACATATCCGGAGCCAACGGGGTCGACCGTTTGCACCAACACGATCGGAAGCGAGCGCGTGGCGTCCATCAGCGCAGGCATTGCCGACCCCGAACCAGCAAGGATGACATCCGGCGCATGGCCAATCAGTTCGGCCGCACAGGTGCGATATCGCTCGGCCCTGCCCGCGCCCCAGCAGGTGTCGATGTGCAGATTGCGGCCGTCGGCCCATCCTTGCTTTTCGAGGGCCTGCAGGAACACCTTGAGGCGAACCTGCCCTTCGGGATCCGCCGAAGCGAGGTTCATCAGCACGCCAATCCGGCGCATTGGCTCGGGCTGCTGCGCACGCGCAAGGACCGACCATGCCCCTGCCACACCGCCCACAAGCGTGATGAATTCGCGGCGCTTCATCGTGCTGATTCCGGTCTAGCTCCTGACTCAGCGTAAGCATTTTTAGGCACAAGTCCACGCGACCCGGTGTCCGTCAAAGGTCTTTTGCAGACATCATCGGCTCGTCCGTCGCTAGTCCGCTTTGTCCTCGAAACCGGACATCGGCAGGCGACCCGACCATGTCAGCTCGGGGCCCAAAACGGACATGCTGGCGTCGGTTGCCGATGTCCGGTTTCGATCGCAAAGCGGACTAGCGGCGGACGGTCAACGATGACTGCAATTGACCCGAAGCGGACAGTTGTGGGTCAGAAAACGTCGATCGTGGGAAAGCGCGGCCTGCCCGTTTTGCAGTCCCAGAGATAGATCGCAAGGCCCACATCACCGGTCCAAAGCGAGTATCGACCGCGTCCGTATTCGTGGCGTGCCTCGCGGCATTGCGCAATCGCCGTCATCGCGAACGCCCGAGCGCGCTCGAGCCACATGGCCTCCTGCGTTCGTTGATAAAGCTTGAGGAACGCGTAACCATTGCCGCCCGTACCATGGCAAAGATTGGAGCCTTTGATGAGCGGCCCTGCCGCCCAGGTAAAGCGCGCGCCCTCATCGAGAAGCGTCTCCAGCTCCAACTGCCTGAATGGCGAGTCGGCAAATGTCGCCACCACGCCGGGAGCCCCGTGGCAGTACTGGCAAAGCGATGGTGGTTTATCGCCGACGGCTTTCGCTCTTGGTCGCCATGATGTTCCGATGTCGCTCCGCCAAGCCTGCTGGCTGAGTGTGCGCGGGATCGCATCCTTCACGCGTGATCGCTGCTGCTCCGTTAGCCAATCCCATCCGCGCAACAATGGGAGCATGTTGCCCGCATAGCCGTGAACCGGCCCGAGGAATTTCGCATGCTGGCCATAGAGGTCCTGTTCCCAGATCGGGCCATCGACTGTGTCCCGCAGGTCTCCAAGCAGTCGCGCTGCTTGAATCTCAAACAGGGACCGCCAGCGCGCTTCATTCGTCATCTCACTCATGAAGAGGCATGCGAGCATCGAGCCCGGCATGCCCCACATCAGCTCCCGAATGGGCAAACGCGTGTTCGCGTCGGCGCGTGCGTAAACGAGTTCGGCCAAGGCGGCAGACGGCGCAAGACGCATTGCGACCAGCGCAGTGCCCATATCGCCAGCCAGAAGACAGCCGTGGGGCGCATAGTCTCCATAAGCGGTCATGTCGGCCTGAATATTGGCCAGGAGCTGCGGCAAATGCGGTTTGAAATCAAAATCGGCGTCGATCGCGCCGATGCGTCGCAAATAGTCGAGGCCCCAGACGACGCCTGTCGCGCCGTAATAGATGCCACTGTGTCTTCTCGCTTCATCGAGCGGGTGCCCGGGCCAAAACGGATCAGGCCCGAAATGAGCGAGCGCGTCGGCAGCTATTTCGACGATCGCTTCTTCGACTGCATCCGGATCCCATGGCACATCGCGCAATGGGGCGTGACGGGAATGATCGATCATTGAGTGCTCTTGGACACGTAGTCTGCGGTCAATCTCGGGTCAACATCCATTAGCATGACCTTCAGAGCGACGGGGATGGCCTTCTTTATGATGTCGACTAGTGAACCCTTAGCAGATGAGGTGGATGGCTCCCGCTCACGGCATCTAGGTGCCAAGGTGTGAATACCATCAGGCATTCACGAGCAAAATGGGAGCCATCCGTCATGGAGATTACCACGATCGGCCTCGACCTGGCCAAGAGTGTTTTTCAGGTTCACGGCGTTGATGCGACCGGTCAGGTCGTTCTCCGCCGGTCGCTTCGGCGAGCGCAGATGCTGCCATTCTTTGCCAGGTTGCCTTCCTGCCTGGTCGGCATGGAGGCGTGCGGGACCTCACATTACTGGGCACGCGAGTTGATCAAACTCGGCCATCAGGTGCGCCTGATGCCGCCGGCTTACGTCAAGCCGTATGTCAAGCGAGGCAAGACCGACGCTGCCGATGCGGAAGCGGTTTGCGAAGCGGTGGCGCGGCCAACGATGCGGTTCGTGCCCGTCAAGTCGCCCGAACAGCAGGCGGCGCTGTCGATGCATCGGGCACGCGATTTGCTGGTCAAGCAGCGCACACAGTTGGTCAACATGATCCGCGGCCTGCTCGCCGAGTTTGGCATCGACATCCCCAAGGGGCTCGAGCGGGCGCTGCTGATGGCACGACGGATCGTCGATGGCGAAGCACCGGATGTGCCGATGGAAGCTGCCAAGATCGTCGGTACATTATCGCAGCAGGTGCTCGACATCCACGTTCGGCTTCGCGAGATCGATCGCGATCTGCTTGTCTGGCAACGTGGCAACGATGTCGCGCGTCGTCTCGTGACGATTCCCGGCATTGGGCCGATTGGCGCGACGGCACTTGCCGCATCGATCACCGACCCACATCAGTTCCGCTCGGGTCGGCAGTTCGCCGCCTGGTTGGGATTGACGCCACTTCAGAAGTCGAGCGGCGGCAAAGAGCGGCTCGGTCGCATCAGCAAAATGGGCGACAAATACCTGCGCAAGCTGCTCATTGTCGGCATGACCTCACTGGTGCGACGGGCAAAGTACAATCCGAAGACGGTCGATCCTCGGCTGGCCGATCTGCTCGCACGCAAACCTGTGCGGGTCGCGACCGTCGCGATGGCGAACAAGACAGCGCGGATCGTCTGGGCGGTCATGGCACGTGGCGAGACCTATCGTGCCGACCACCAGCCAGCATTGGCGACATAAATCGACGATTCCAGGACTTAGCTGAAGAGGAGATCAGCTTCACGGGGTTGCGAGAGCGATGCGATGTGATGGCAAACCGGTCAGACCGGGAACAGGGACAACCCACCACATGTCCAAGGCGTCAGAGCCTGATTAGCAGAATGGGACCTTGTTCGCGGACTCCATCAGGGCCAGCAGTCCTCAACCGACTGCGTCAACAGGCCGGACAGAAGACTGCACCCGACCAAAGCCAACGTATCAATTTTCCCCTTGCAACGCGGGAGCCATCCACAGAGGACATGTCTAGGGCCATCGCGAATGTCGGCTTTTGACCTGAGGGCGACATTCGCCACGGTCGCATCAATCGATCGAAGCGAAAACAAAAAAGCCCCGGCAAGGCCGAGGCTTTAATTGTACAGCGGATGGGTCGAAGAAATAGATCAGTATTTCGCGACCACCGGGCCACCGAAAGTGTAGTTGATGCGAACGGTGCCCATGTCGACGTCCTGCTTGACGCCGTCGGTGAAGACAAATCCGCCGCCGAGCACAGGGACAAAATTGAAGTCGCGGTTACCGTTCCCCATGAAGAGATGGTCGTATTCGACCGCAACCGACCAGCCCGGAGCAAACCCGAATTCAATGCCCGTCCCAACCACGCCACCCCAACGCGTTTCGCTGGCCTGAGCGAAGGGCGTGCCTACTGCTACACCTCCAGCAGCGAAGTTTGCGATGCTGCTATATTTGTCCTGGGTGAAGGCCGCGCCGCCCTTCAGATACCAGAGCACGTTGTTCCAGGCATAGCCGACCTGTCCGGTGAAAAGGCCAATGGCGTCGATCTTTGTCTGGTTCAAGAACGGCAAACCGCCGAACGTCCCGATGGCACTCGTATTAAAGCCTTTCAGGTCAGCCCAATCACCCTGAGCCTCTATCCCGAACACCCAATTCGTCGCCTGCCAGCGATAACCGATCTGACCACCGGCCAAGCCCCCCGTCGCATCGTGACAACCCAATCCGGTTGGCACTGGAACGCCGCCGGTCCAGCAATTGTGGCTAGATCCGCCGCCACCATTAAGGCCGATATAGAAGCCACCCCAATTGTAGATCGGTGCGACCACGGGAGGCGCCTTGGTATAGACCTTCGCGGGCAAATCGGCGGCAGTTGCCGCGCCTGCGAACGTGACCACCAAAGCAAGACCAACCCCAATCATTGCAAGACGACGCATTCCAGATCCCCAGCCGTAATCAGTAATGGTAACGCGTTCTGGCACAGACCCACCAAAGTGCGCCAGACTGCCGCACTTACGGGTTGCAGTTTTCTGAGACGTGTTGCGAAAATGCCAGCGCCAGACGGGATCAGCGCCGGGCCGGCGGCATGATCCCGTCTGGCGCTGTTGCGCTGATCGGTTGAACTCACCGCTTTTAGCGGACATCTCTGAGGCTCTCGCGAACGTCGGCTTTCGCCGTTCAACGAAATGCCTGCTTGCCCCTCCTGTCGAAGTTCATGCTTGAACTGGTACGATGCAGTTCAGAGGTCGGATCGGCTATGCGGACAGAGAGTTGGGTCGGCCGCCATTGATTTAGATCAACCAGAAACCCGCACTCGCCATTAAAGGCAATTGCTTTTGGGGTCACGATCGCCGGTGCAGGGTTTGTGATCACATTAAATCGCGATTGGCCTAGTCGGTCACTCGTTACAGGGAAAGGTCATCGCAATGCGATACAAGTTTATTATTCTTACGCTCGCGATCTTGGTTGCCCCGGCGTTCGCCAGTAGGGCGCTTGCCACAACAGTCGACATGCGCAGCGTCACCTGTAGCGACTATCTCGCCATACCGGCTGCACCGTCGAGCATGTTCTCGGCCTGGATGACCGGCTGGTTTAGTTACCAAAGCCGGAGAACGTTCGTAGATTTTGACTTGCACCGGGCAAATGTCGCAAGCGTAAGAACGTGGTGCCAATCCAACCCAGGTGCCAGTGTGATGGTGGCCTTGGAAAAATCGACAGGCGTAGCCGCAGTGCCCAATGCTACGCTGGACTTCAACAAAATCACTTGCGGAAGTTGGTTGGGATACGGTCCGGAGGATCGAAGTTTTGTAGCATACTTTATGAGCGGCTACTACAACGCGGCAGCAAGCAACAGTGTATTGGACTACGATCGCCTGCAGAGGAACTACAGTGCGGTCGCCGCGTATTGCAAGAAGAATAAATCCCGCACTCTGCCAACGGCCATTCAGAATAGGGCTAGCTAGGCTGGACCAGTTTTCCAGTCGCCCACAGCGACGGAGAGCGCCTACGAATGGCGCGAACTCCCGCCGCTGGCATGGCTTCTGCAAATGGCCCAACCCGGCCGGACGTGAGGCGATGTCCGACTTGAGTCCGCCTTCGGGGGCAAACGCGAAGTTGGATTTCGGGCGGACAGGTCCGTTGATGACCCAACTCGGACCTCCCGAGTTGATGCACGCTCATTGCCGCTGTGCCACGGGCGGCCCGGCAAAATTCCATTTGAGGCAATCGCGCTCTCCTGCGATTACCGCTCACAGGTCCCCAACAAAGTGCTAGGCTACTTTCTGCCCCACGGCGCGGCTATCTGGTCGTTCGGAGAGCGCTGTGACTGAGCAGCGGGTTCAGAGGCGATTAGCGGCAATCTTGGCCGCCGACGTGGTCAGCCGACATCGAATGTTAGTTTGAAGTGACCGCAAACTACGCTTCGTCCAAACCGTCGATGCTCACGGCACCCGCACCGTAGGTCATCACGTAAAGGAAGCCGCCTGCCATCACTAAGTTCTTGTAGAAATGGATCATGTTGTTGAAGTCCCCGGCCGCCAGGTGGACGCCAAAACCGGTGCCTAAGCAAAAAACGACGAGCGCTGCAGCCGCCCACCGAATCTTGAAACCTACTAGGATGCCCAATCCAGCAATAAGATGGAAAACGATAGAAATCCAAACCGCCACATCGGGAATTGGCACGTGGACGTTCGCAAAATACTTTGCCGTCCCGGTTGGATCGCGCAGCTGGAGGGTACCGTCCCAGATGAAAAGGCTAGACATCAAGAGGCGCGCAAGCGGAGGCAAGTAGGCTTTCATGGCATGCATGGCTCGTCGCTCCCAACCTCTCGTCCGGAAAGGGCATCTATTGGTTAAAACCAGCACCATGTAAGGTGCTGTCCGATGTCCACCTGGATCCTACAACGGGGCCGCTCATAAGCCGGCTGTACCCACCGAGTAACCTCGGGCCCACACATGCGCTGAGCCGGGACTGCTTTGAGCAGTCCGGCTTAGCCATTGCACGCCTCACTATCGAAGCAAAGCTCAATAGACGAGCGCAGCGCCAGGGGGTTGCTCCAGCGCCGCGGCCAGAGACTTGTACTCATAGCAATCGGTACCGCAAATCTCTCCGATCCGACGCAAGTGATATTCTGCTTGCTCGCGATTGCCCTGCTCGATTTGCCAAAGACCATAATAGTTCCACGTAAGGACATGGTTCGGATCGGATTTCAGCGCGCGCTCATACCAAACTTGCGAAAGAGGGTAATCGCCGAGCTTGCGATAGGAATATCCGATCAGATTGGCCACATTCGGGTTATCGTCGTGGCCGAGCGCCTTCAGCTGCTGGATAGCGGCGGCATAATCGTTGCGTTCGTAAATGGTAGCATAGGCCGCGCGATAGCCCTGAGCAAACGCAGGGTCGTCAAGGCCGGACTGATTGTAGGTCTTCTTGCCTTTTTGGGTAGCTCTTGGACTCGGCCGCCTCGGGTAAGATGGCTGCATTGTGCCAGAATATGCGCCGGCATAAGGATCAGCACCGCCGCCACCGCCACCACCGCCACCGCCGCCACCTGCCGCAAGAACTGGAGTGACGAAGATCAGCGCTATCAGAAAAGTTTCTAGGACGACGAACCTGATCACTAACTTGATCATTTATGCCTCCTTTTTCTTAGACGTTGACAATCACCTGACCGTGTCAACTCCGCTATGGCGGCAATATTCCAAGGAAGCTGGGAGACGAACTCGAATAAAAAAGATGACAGATTCTGACAGCGAAGTAAGACTCGTGGGTCCGGTCTGCATTCGCCACCACGAATTGGCGCACGCAACTCTACCAAGAAAGTCTTCCGAGCGCCATTTCCGCAGCATCAGCTTCCTCGTCATCGGGTTCCGGTCGTCGGACGGAGCTACGGCGGCGCCTTCAGGCGGTCCACGGTCACATCGCGGGCCCAGCTTTCGACCGCGTGCGCCAAGGGCCGATCACGAGCCAACCCGGTCGCATCGAGAGCAGATTATATCAATGCGGAGTCGAAGCCTCGGAGCTCGTTAGGCCGAGCAGTGTGGCTCTTCAGGAAATCCCGAATGTGATCTGGCACGGGGCGGCCCTCGATGTCGCAGCGGATCCGAATTTCCTCGGCTACATATCCCGACATATCTTTTGACCAATGCTCCAAAGTATTGAAGGCAACGACCCGGACGGGATTGCTGAATTGCCCTTCCAAGAGGTCGGAGATTATGATCTCAAGATCAGGACGCTCGATCTCCGTCTCGCAATAGACACTCCCGCGCGCTCCGAGGCTATCCACTACTAGGTAAGCGGTCTCATCGGCCCCATAGGGCACGATCCCCGGTGTCCAGCTCATTGCTCGCCTCCGACGGTACTAACCCGGCATGACGTAAAAGTCTCAAGCTAGGCTCGGGGTTCCAAATAGGGCCCTCATCAGGCGCCAAGCACCTTCACGCGACTATGACCGGGTGTGCGTTCCCGGGCCCGGGCGAGCCAGCTCCACCTCCACGATGTCCTTCGTCAGACTTTCGATACGATAGAAGCGAAACTCTTGGCGCTGGAGCGGGCAACGAAATCTGACCGAGGCCTGGTCCGGCCAGCGGCACAGCTCACTAATTAGTTCGCCGACAGTAATGCTTGCCGGTTCGGATGCCGGGCGGGCGGCTCTACTCATGGGGCGTACTCTTTGCCGCTGTATTCACCTGAAGCTGAAAAACTGGGGATGGCCTATGCGGACTGTATCGCCAAGCGCGATGCCGCATGCGTCGCCTCGCTCTACACGAAGGACGGCGTGCAGATCAATCCGGGCGGAGTCTTCTCCGACCTCAAGACCGCCTACGAGAACAACTTCAAGAATGGCACGGAACGAATAGAGGTCAGGCCCGGGCATTTCTGGCCCATCAACAACGATCTCGTTCTCGGTGAAGGCGAAACCGATATTTTCGGAAAGAACCCAAGCACGGGCGAAGCCACCAAAGTCACAGTCTATTGGACAGGTATCGACGTCAGGGAAAATGGTCAGTTGAAAATCCGCATGCTGACCGTTGGCATGAAGCCTCCTCCGCCCAAGGAAGCGAGTGCCAAGTAAGCCACGCGCACCGGGCCGAGGCCCACAAGATCCGGCCCGGTGTTCACCGTATTACCCTCTCGTGGTGTTCGTCGAGGTGGACCCACTTTTAGCGCGTTTCCCTTTCGGATTCTGTCGACGGCACTGCCTTTTCTATTTTCCCCAAAAGGACCACATCAATTTGTGCCTTGAACTTGTCTAGAACCGCGTTGCGGCGAAACTCGCCCGTGACGCTTACAAGTTGGACTGATGCAACGATCTGTTCGACCGCTCCTCGTCCCAACGGGAGAAGCAGCCGCTCGCAGTCGATTGGGTGGCCATTAGCATCTGGTGTTCGAAATATTGAATAGACCGCGCATTCCGATCTGACGCACTCGTTAGCGGTGGCGACTGTGAAATTCCGTGCGAACTCTGGGATGACGTCGTCCATCGTCTTTCCTGGCCACACGGCACCAAAGGCGTCTAGGACATGGGCGCCTTGATGGAGCGCGCGAAACCGACGTTCCTCTCCATCTTCAACTCGCCATACAACCAGTTGGTTCGGGTCGTGGATGCGTTCGCTAGGATTGAACTCGTCAATGGAGGGGAATGGTTTCCCAGCGCCGGCTTTCGACCAATAGTCAAACAGCGCGCGCTGGGAAATGGAGCTGATGCTCTGTACGGCTATGTGGGGTAGATCCTTCATCGCAGCGTTCAGTCCGATGGTGGAGTTGCGGCAGGACCAGCCTCGACCGCCGACTCCGGGTAACGCGTCGGAGCGGTCCCGATCAGAGGACCGCTCTATATGGCATTGAAGCCAAACCAGCGATCGGATCGCCCGCGCGACGTTGATCTAGATCAAGTCGGCGGAAGGGATCACCGCAGTCTGGATAATCGAGAAAACACGCCGGGCGTCGGTACGAGTTGCCGACATAGCAGTTGATTACGCGGATTAGGGCGATCGCACGTTGACTGGATGAGCCGCGCAGGCTGGTTACACTGATTTACCGGTCTCCTGGCCGCCACGTTGATTGCGGATCACTTGCCGAAATTTTCGCGCGGCACTCCTATCTGTTACCGGCTTCCAACGCCGGTAGTCATAGGCGCCGGTCCACTATGCACGCTTGCACGGTAACGCGCACCTGCTCGGACCGATAGACCAAATTGCAGTGCAGACAGGTGAAGTAGACGGTGATGCCGCGTGGTGCGCTCATGCTCCCCTATCCCCAAAACGATCCCGCATCTGCTTGACGTTCATTCAGCCAAAGCAGCGCATGCCGCGAGCTGAGCGAAACGAGCCGCTCCTGGCGCGAACAAGGCGGTGCTCCGTCAGACATGTAAAGAAGAAAGCGGTCCCCGTCGCGCAAAAGCACCTCTTTCGCTTCCCGCAATTCGAGAGATTGGGCGTCGAGAGCGGGCAAGCTTCGCGTACAAATCAATCGCAAATTCGCTGGTAGCCCGTTGCTCAAGATTTTGGTCTCGCGTTCTTTCTGCCAGCGTTGATTACAAATTCAACGCCAACTGCTGAACCATTCACCCAGCGTAGTTCACAGCGGCGGAACGCGACGCCGGTGGACGAAAGCACCATGAAAAATTCCCGCGCTCTCAAAACGTCGGTCGAACCTTCGACCTCAAGCCGCGCTCCAGTTGCGGAAACATCCTTTAAGATACAGGCGCGCCGCCACGTACCATCGACGCCCATCAAATTGACCGTGTGATCGTGCTGAAAGTGGACGCGGTCTGATCTCCGCTGACCGAACGCCAATTTCATTAGTCCTTAAAAAATCGACCAAGAAAACGCTTGCCCGGCGACAGAAAGATGCGCCCGTATGGTTAAAAAATGATAACCATGGGCAGAGGGTGCCCGCCGGCTGCACGGGACCGGTGGTCGGCCATGCCTTGCTTCCGTTGCCCCCGGTGCATCTCACTCGACGATTTTGAAGGCGGCGCGATGACGTTTTGCTTTTTCCTCACGCGCCTTCCGCAAGAGCTGGCTCAGGATTTCAAGCGCGTGCCTCTTTGACTTGCCGGTCTTTGCTTGGGCATCAACAAAGTTCTGCATGGCCGAAATGAGCTCACGCTCGGCTCCGTAGAGAGCCTGCGTTGCGTTCTCAAATCGCCGCTCATTGTCTTCATTCATCGAGCACCGTTGGATACCAAAGGCGCGCCAGCCTCCGCATCGTGGCAACCAGTTAGCGATGGCCGCTGAGGTCGCTTGCTTGCCAGCAGGACATCGGGCCTCGCGTTTAGGGACGCTTACTATACCGCCAGCCGACGAGAGGAGGCTTCTCGATGGTCGGCACGACTGTGACAATCCATCGTGGTGGGCTGGTTGATGGATCTTCCAGGACGGACCGGACTATGCCGAAAAATCTTGAACCGTTTAGATTCAGCTCTGCGGGCTGCCCGCGATATTGAGCGAAGCGACAGCGTCGGGCTTCAATGGCGTTGCTTATTTCTACTGTTTGCACATTGACCTCAATGTGGTCAGGCCGTGCACAGTATCAGTCGAACCTTAGCTAACCTTTAACCATCCCGCTCGGCTCGGCAACGGCCTGAGCTTGCTTCTGGGCCTCCTCGTAACCGGACATCAACCTGCCTCGGTTATATTCTCAGGACTGCGTCACACCCGCAGTACTCCAAAATATGCAAGAGACCCGCCGGCTTCAGCATCCGGCGGGTTTTTTGTCGCCCCACCGTTAACCTCAAGTCTTGGCAGAACGTAAACGCGGAACTGACAGGCTGAGGCAATGGAGGATCGTCATGACGATTTATCCCGTGCCCACAGCCGTAACCGAGGCAAGGGTTCAACTTGCCTTTGATCAAGAGGCGAAGGCGCCGCCTGCTACTGTAAACAATGACGTCGCTGAAGTGGCTGAAGTACAGGCACAGGCCGAACGTGAACAGCTCCTGGATTTGAAGGTGTGAGGAGCTGGGCTCCCGCGCTTATCATTAGGGTGTTGCCTGCCGCAATAAGGCTGACAACAGGGCGCGGGGCTTCGGTCCCGCGCCCGTAGTCCGAGGATGCGATTTACCGACTGTGCTGAGGTCCCCGAGGAAATATCAGACCGCCTGACGGCCCCTGATCGTTCGCCAGAGTGCGATGATAATGCAAGCGCCGATAAAGCCCGTGATCAGGTAACCAATCCACCCGCCGAGGCCAACGCCGACAAGTCCCAGGAGCCAATTTGCGAGTGCGGCTCCGACGATCCCGAGAATAATGTTCATGAGGATGCCAGTCCCACTTTTCATGAACATCTCAGCGAACCAGCCCGCCAGCCCGCCAACGATGATCGCGGCGATCCATCCAATCTCTGCTTCATGCATCTGCGCTGCTCCTTCCACAACCGCCCGTTGAAGCTTCGTCTTTCACTTAGTCGGGAAAAGCAGTGAAGCTGACCTAAAGAGGCTAAATTTTTTGGTCGCATGGCGCGTGTGGTCCCGCGGTAACCGGGCGTCAAGCCCAGCGAGCGACGGCAGGCTTTGCCAAAATGCCGGAACGGCTGGAGAAGTCGGCCAAGCTCCGCACATGCTGCGCCATGCGTTCGGCTTTGCGTTGGCCAACAAGGGGCATGACACTGGGTCGCTGCAAGCTTATCTTGGCCACAAGAACATCCAGCACACGATCCGACTATCGGCGGATCGGTTCAAGGAGTTCTGGCGATGAAATTTCGTTTGTCTGATGCTGCTTCCTTTGAGTTTTTGGTCGAACACTACCGCACGCAAGCCGAGGCGTGCCACCAGATGGCTCGGATGACCCTCAGCCCTTACAAGGAAGTCTGGCTGGAGCTTGCTGAAGAGTGGACGAAGTTGGTCCGGGAAACTGAGGTCAAAGGTCGCAAGAGCGGCACCGTCTCCTGAAGCCATCATGAGGGCCCGACAACCTAGCCGAAGGTGTCTTTGACTAGGCGCTCAATGCTCTGAGAGGCCCCGCTCGTTCCGAACTTGGGGGTCCATCGACGGCGGGGCCAATGCCAGCCCTTGCCCAGACCGGCGCGATGATTAAACGCCCGGATCAAGCCGACAGCAAGTCGTGGTGTTTTGTGGCGACCCGATGCCCTAGCGCATCCAACCAAACCAACTGCGCTTCTGCGGTTTCAGGGCGTCTTTCAAAATCTTTTGCCCTGCCGTTTCAAAGTCAATGTAGTTTCGCCTGCCGGAATGAGCGCAAGCAATTATTTCGTCGCCTATGCGTTTACGTAAAGAATATGAATCTTGGTCAGCCGGAATCCTCTTGCAAACGGCGTCCAGCGCCGCCGTCATGTTAGCCAAGGTGCTCTGATCGAAATCAATCAGCATGGTTCAGACGCGATCAAATCCCCAAACATCGGGCGAGTATTGCAGACGGCACGATCGAACTCTTCGCGAAGCCGTTCCGCTTGCGGTTTCGCAGTCTGCCTCAAGGTGGCCAGCGGTGCGGCCTTACTTCCCAAACACCAGTGCGGTCATCAAAAGTACCGTAGCAACGCCGCAACCAATGACGCCGGCGGTAAACCAGAAATCACCTTTCATGCCCCGAGCGTAAACGCCGAGTATGACGGTCACAATACAGAATAGCGCATTGCAGCATGGCGTTTTGCCGCCTGTAAAACTACGGGCTCGGGACGGTGTTCACGCCAGAGAACTACGGAGAGCTTGCAGCGCGGCCTTTTCTGATTCCAACTCAGCTGGCGACGGCAAGACCCTCCTTCATCTGCTGGTCCTTAAAACGGCCAGCGATGGTCTTGAACTTCTCAATCTTCTTGTCGATCTCGTCGCGCTGGCCGCACATGACCTACACCCCGCCCTACCAATGTCAGGCGCGCGGGCCTGGCTCAATTGATCTCTGTCAAAGGGATCGGGAACGTAGAGGGTGAGCTACTGCTTGTCGTGGATGCAACTCGCGGACGGTCTCGCAGCCGAGTGTCAGCGTCACGTAAGCCCAGCGTGCTAGTGATTCTCTGCTCGCGGAGGAGATTCCGCCACTTGCACGCCTTCGACCCGCCCGACCTAGACCCTCGGGCGGGGCACTCGCTTAGATCATCATGGCGGCGGCGTCGCGAACCGAGAGATGAGACCAAAACCGAAAGAGTGGACTGAAGCCGAGAAGCAAGCATTGATCCGGCTGGTGCGCGACGCCGCTCCAATGCGGGAGATTACCGCAAAGCTTAAACGGCACGCGGGTTCGGTAAAGCGGATGGCGCTGACCATGAATCTGACGATCAAAAAGCAGAGTGAGGCCGCCAACTGAAGCGGCTTCGACAAAGAGCAGGCGCTGCGCGGGGAAGCTGCCGAAATCCGTGTACGGACGGCGAACCGCGGATCGGTACAATTACGGAGAACAAGAGAACGGAAGCAGCCGCTTAGGCGAACAGCTCCGCACCCGCCTGGGTGAACCGGAGGTAAGTGCCGCTCTCGTGCTTCGTAAGCCAGCCCTTCTCGATCGCGCGATCGAGCCCGGCCTTGTATTCCGCCGGCGTGCCTTTCAGCTCAAAGAGAAACGGCCCATTGATGCGCTCGATCAACAGGCGGCCATCCATATAGGGCTCAAAGCCGTTGGCGAGCTCGACGATCTTGCGGGCGGCGACATCGGGGTCAGCGTAAGGGCGGGGGTGAACGTATTTACTCGACCCTGGGGCGGCTCTCATTGGCCAAGGCAGGCAGTCTATCATCAGTTGCACGGATACTGCACGTCGGAGGAAACGCGTGGAAAGAGATAATAGCTCTCGCCGATGGGGACCGTCCCGCTAATCGTGTAACCAAGGTTGGGCGTGTATTGATACGTGACCTCGCCAAGTATCAACGAAACGAATGCGGGCGATGGCGTGCCAAGAGATGATGGCAGCGTCATCGGCTGACCTACTGCGCGCGGGGTTCCGTTGAGCGCCTTGCTCCAAGTTACAGTCGCTTTGCCAGTGGCATCTGTGGATACCTCCGACACCGTTACCGTTGCGCTCCCGGCAGAATAGGGAGCGATCGTCACCGATGATGCGCCGAGCATCGTGCTCAGCGCTGAGTCGGTGACGCATGCGTTTCGTGATACCAGGTCGGCCACCGTGTGGGCGGTCTCGCTGACCTTTACGCTGATCGCCAGCCCGTTCCCGAGTTCGGTGCCTCCAATAAGGAGCAGCAGCATGAACGGCACCACGATGGCGAACTCGACCGCGGCCGCGGCCCGAGTGTCGATCCATAAAGTCCGCACGCGATAAAACCACTGGGTCATGAGTTGATATAGGCCTCGTTCTTGAAAGCCGAGGACGCCATTATCAGGCGGTTGCCGTTCGAGAGATTCGCAAGATTGAAACCGAGCGGCCCCAGGAAAACGGGCCACTGGTACATCACCCGAACGACGACGATGTCGCCGGGATTGCCGGGGTTGAATTGCCAGGTGTTCGTCACGTTCCCCTGGGCGTCAAAGGTCAAGGATGACGGGCCCGCGTTGGCGGACGTCCATGATCCGGCAACTTGGACATCGATCATCAGCTGGTTGCAGTTGAATAGGATCGCAACATTCGAGCAGACCAGGCTGGCAAACTGGGTCTGGTTCAAGTTCTGCGCCTGCACCTGTCCGGTCAGTATCATCCGGCTCGATTGGATTGTTACAGTTTCGAGGTACTGTTGCGCAAAGAAGACCAGGAAGGTCTGGATGAGCGCGACCAGCAAAGCGATGAACGGCGCGCCAACCAGCGCGAACTCGACCGCAGTTGCGCCGCGGCAATCGGCAATGAATGTACGCCAGCGGGGGTGTTTGGTTATGGGCAGGACGTGCGTGGCGGTCATGGCTACTTCTCTACTGCGTCAGACGAGGGTCGGAAGCGACCTTCAGGAATAGAGCTTGGAGCGCGCCTGTGATGTCGCCGCCAGTCTGAACCTCCGTGTATAATCCCGGCGAGGCGCAGGATTGCAGATTTGCCTCGACCTGACTGGACGAGCCGTTATAGGGGTGGACCCACGTATCGTACCAAGCGTTCGAAGTGTGTAGGGCGGAATCGTCGTATTGAGTGTAGAGCACTGCGATTCGGATCTTCCTGTTTTTGATGGTGGTGCAGATTGTGGGGTCGAGCGGCTCTTGGCATCGCTTGCCGCTAAGAGACTTGCTGCACGAGCTCGTGAACGGATCAGTCGTAATGTTGACGTCTTCAACACCGTCGGTCACGAGGAAGACCACTTCCTGTGGCGTATCGTTAGCTACGTTAGTGCCATTCCCCGGGGTTGGCATGATCTTGTTGAGGCCGCTCATCGCACCCGCGATGCTGGTGTCGGCGTCACTATTGTTGAGCGTAGATGTCAGCCAGTTGTTTTTATACACAGGCAGGACTTGAATGCTTGACGCTGCGCTCTGGATGGTCGCTACCGTGTAGCTGGTCGTCGAGACGGGCGTCACCGGAGTCCGCACCACTCCAGGTTTACTGGAAGGCGCGAAGATCGGCGAACTGCTGTTCAGCTGATAATCGAACGTATAGATCGCGACGCCGTAAGTATTTCTATTGGTGCTCGATATCTGGTAAGCGGTATCCATTAGCGATTGGACTGCCTGCGTTACCAGATCGATGCGCAGCGTGAGACTGAGGCTGCGCGCGAGGGCGTAATTGTCTTGATTGGCCCCGCCCGGATTTCCCAGATTGTCCGCAGCAGGATTAGTTTCGTGACATGCGAAGCCGCACCCTTTTGTGCCGCTCGAATCGACCTGCTTTTGCGTTTTGGCAATTAAAGCGTTGATGTCGCTCGTGGTCGCGCCGATGGCCATGGAGGGCGAGTCATCGAGCAACAGATAGAAATTGATGTTGGGTGCGCTCTGGTTGCGCGTCGCTGATTGGCCCGTGAAGGGCCAGCTCGTCTGGTTGAGCACGGCCGGGAACGCATTGTTTGAGGCGGCGCTGTAGCAAACCTGAACGTTGCGAACGACCTGATTGTTCGAGTTGACACCGTCAGCATAGACCGAGTCGGCAATCGGGCACGGGGAATACGTACAATAGCCTGTTGTGCTGTCGGGCGTGCTGCAATTGACCGCCACCGTAACAGGCGGCTGTCCCGCCAAGTTGCTGTTGTTCACCAGAGTATTCGCTGTGATATTGAAAACGTTCTTCGCGGTAGTCTGCGCCACTTGCGGGCTCTGCTGCATCATCGCCGAGGTCACCGCGGCGACCGCTGCAGCATCGGCGGCAGCATCGAGGTCAACCTTCATATGCTGCGCATGGGTGAAATCCAGCGCCATGCCCAGCAGAAAGATGGTCGGAACCATCGCGAGCGCAAAGATCACGGCGACGTTCGCCTCGCGATCCCCGGCAAAACGATAAGACCAATTGCGAAGCATAAATCCCATCCTTATGGCCGCTGGTTCGCACGGGGGCCGCGGTTGGTGCGAGAGGTCAGCCGGGCTGCGATCGGATGGAACTTTGAAATCCTACTCTTAAGCAATGTTTACGCGGATTGCCTGAA
This sequence comes from uncultured Alphaproteobacteria bacterium, assembly GCA_963696255.1. Taxonomy (GTDB): domain Bacteria; phylum Pseudomonadota; class Alphaproteobacteria; order Rhizobiales; family Xanthobacteraceae; genus Bradyrhizobium. The sequence continues at coordinate 349,533 of CAVOJN010000006.1, read as the reverse complement.
CAAGGGCTGCGACGATTAGGCGCGCGAAGATCTGAGGATAGAGTTAATGAAATCCAAACGCAGATCAGTTGAGCAGATCGCGACGCAAATTGACCAAGCAAAACGACGTCAACGTCCGCCGCCGGCAGTTATGAGGGAGATGCAGGCGAAGGTCCTAAATGATGGTGTGCGAAATGCAGCGAGGACGCGTGTCGATGCTTTTGTGGGTGGGGCCACGATGCTGATTTTCATCAGGACCCAGCGGCACGGCGAACTCGATTGCATCTTGATGTCGAGGTTCGAGCCCACCGGCTAAGTGGCGTCTTCATAACCTCGGCACTACTGCATCCGGGCTCGGTGTTGCGGGTGACCGGCGCAGGGTAGCGGCTATCTCACCTCACTTCTGCATTGCCTCGCGCACCATATCCCATACAAACGCCGCGGCGCGCGTGAAGGCTTCGTCGTTGTCGCCGCGGAAGCTCACGGTGCGCGATCCTGCGCTGCGTTGGATCAAACGCAGAGGAGACACCGACCACCGCGCCGAACACATCAGCGGCCCCGCTACGCACCACGCCAGACACGCAGCACGGCCTCGCAAAAGCCACCGATAAATTGATCGGAGACGTCCGGCGGCAGGAGCGCGGCTACATCGTCAAACGATGCCGTCGCGACCGTCGCTAAATTATGGGAGGTCGTGCACTCCGCCCAGCGGCGGCCTACCTCCAAACCACGCTGACGTTCGTGCTTCGCGTCCATCGTCCGATCTCGCCAAAGGGATGACCCCGGCGCACATCACCGCGCCGGGGTCATGCGCGCTTCCGCCGAGCTGGGCGCTTGGGGGGAAGAAACTGGCGTTCGCGCATGCCTAGCAAAGCACGACCCAAACGGTGGGGTAATTGTCCCCAGGGCCAATGGTGCCCAGCTTCCGCACCTTCATGAGGCGGTCGGACAGCTTGCGCGTGACACTCCGGACATTCTAGAACTGCGGGAAGTAGGTCGAGCGCATCAACGGGCCATTCTTGTACGAGTTCACGGGCACGCCGGCTGAATACAGGGCCGGCCACGATCGTGCGATCGAGAAGGGCTGGCTGTTGATGCACGAGAGCACAACTTACCTCCGCTTCGCCCAGGCGGGTGCGGATCTATTTGCATAGCTGTCGACGGACTCTCCCGCATGATGGGCAATCGGTGAGTCTCACATTTTGCGCGGCTAAAAACGATGTGAGCAATACCAATGAGAAAGTTGTCTAGACGAGCGGAGAATTAGTCTGCGAGAGTAATACGGCAACAGCCGGGGCTAAAGCTGCGCCCTAACGCCTTAACGGTCGACTGCTTAGGACAAGGCCCCGTAAGTTGGCATGGAGGAAACCCAATGGGTTGGCGGCCTCGGTACGAGCGCTCTCATGCCGGGGCCGTTTGATTTCGCCGTAGCGGCAACGAAAAAGCCCCGGCATCTTGCCGGGGCTCTTGAACACCATAGGAATGAAAATCAGTAGTGCACCCCCGGACCAGTCCAGTTGAAGCGGTAGACCAGAGAAGTGCTGATGGTCTGCACCCAAGGCCGGTAGTTGATGTCGCGGCCGACGAGAGCGTTCGTGCCGTCAACCAGTTCGTTGAGACGACGGCTGTTGTTGTCGTAAAAGGAGCTGCGGTATTCGGTCTTCATGAACCAACCGGGAGCCGTAATGCCGAAGATGTTCAGGTTGTTCTCGACACCGCCGCCGATGAACCAGCCATTGGTGTTGAATGAATTCGTATGAGCGCCCACGGGAACGCCGGCGAGGTTGACTAGGCTCGTGCCAGACCAGTGCGCACCGCTGTAACCACCGTTCACGTAGGAAAGGACGTTCGGAGCGATGAGGTAGCCGACCCGCACGCCGGCCGCCCAAGCGTCCTGCATCTTCTCCGTGCCAGAAATACCAGTGATCGGGTCCTGAATCGTACCCCTCAAGCTGCCGAACTGGTAGTCGCCAAGAATACCAACAACCCAACCCGGGCTGACCTGCCAGTCGTAGCCACCACCAACGGTGCCGAACCAGCCGCTGCCGCCCATGCGCTGGTTGATGGTCAGCGGCACGCCGGTGGCGGTGTCGCTGGTGTAGGTGTCTGAAGCCAAGAGGCCGCCGCCTGCGCCGCCAAAGAGATAGAAGCCGGTCCAGCTCATGACAGGAGCAGGGAGAGGAGCCGCCTTCATCGGCATCCCCATGTCAGCGGCATTTGCGGATCCTGAAAATGCTGCCGCGGTCATTGCCGTTGCTGCGAACAATGACAGTATAATCTTCTTCATTGGACTTCCTATGCGGCTGCAGAATAGATGATGGAACCACTATAATGGGATTCTCGGAAAAGGCTGTGACCCGAAAACCACAAGCCGTTAGAAACGACGCTTTGCGCGATAATGACTCGGAGATTGCCGGCTATCTATCTGAAGCATTTGCGGAAAATGATTTGGAAAAGGCGCTCTTCGCTTTGAACCAGGTCTTGCGTGCCCAGAACGTACAAGCCCTCGCTCGTGAGGCTGGATTGCGTCGCGACAAGCTCTACACGACCTTCGGTGGCAGGGTTGACCCACAGCTGAGCCGCATTCTGAAGATGTTCAGAGCTCTAAATGTAAGAATTTCGGTGGTCCCCTTGGGTCCACGCGAAATGGCGGCGCGACCGGCCCTGGGCCGTCCCAAGAAGAGCCCTGACTAGGGAGGCAGAAGCCCGATTTGATGCTCGGCGCGGTCTTTTGACCTCATTCTTCCACACCCCGAATCAGACAGTTGCAAGCATCACAAATCCGCTTGCCAAAACTACGGCAGCTCCGGGAGTTGTTCCAACCCGAGGGCAAGCAGAAGCACAGGAGCAAATGAGCCATGTGTGGCTGCTGATCATGTTCGCGGTAGTTGCCTCTTGGCTTCAAGGACTTGTCTAGTGCCGCCCCCATAGTCCGTCGAAGACGAATACGGCCAAGCCACAGCGATCAGCGCAAATTCCTACGGGGAAAAGCACAGCCTGTTGAAGCCATCTTTGATGAAAATCACATCGCAACGACGGCGAGAAAAAAACCGCTGAAGAGATACCAGCAGAGCAGGACAGATGCGGTGGTGGTCATTGTCGATGTCCACGTCATCGACCCCCAGACCAGCAGCCATTTTGTGACGCCCAAATGGGCAACATGATGGCCAACGCTTCTTCTGGCGCTGAAACGTGACGACCGCCTCAGGTGGCCCGTGGCCTGCACTTCGCCCGTATCTAGGGTTCGTGCAATGCAAAAAACAAAGCTCGCGGCAGGGCCGATGCGAAGCGGCGCGAGCTTTCTGTTGCCCACCCTGGCCCCGTGTGCCAGTTTGCCGCTTGGCATCGATGGGTTCGTGAACACTTCAGGTCCCGCGGTAGTTTTGCGCTGGCCCGATCGAAGCGGCGTCGGACGTACGTCAAGAGAGCCGGACCCGATCCAGCCACCATGGTGCCCATGATTTAGCTCGGTGCCGCCGTGGGCATTGCTTGGTATGTAACCTTTGAAACCCGCAAACGCGGTGAGCTGTCGAAGAAAGAGCGCAGCCACCGCGAAACCCGAACATTTGCGACCGAGGCCGAAGCCAAGAGATTCGCTCAACAGAGATTCCGGGAAGGGCTGGTCGTATTTGCTGGGACCATCAATCCCCAATCCCCCAAACGACTGATCCTTTTCCCCGCCATTCCTGACTGGCTCGCCGGGCAAGCGCGCGAGGGAGACGAAAGTCGTTAGAGCCACCGTCGTTTTTCGTTGAGTGTTGCTGTTTGGGCACGCGGTTTCTGGCGGGTTGCTTCTATAATGTACTGATGCGGGGTGCGGACGCGCGCCGGTTGTGGTCCGACGTCAGAGTCGGAGGGATTGGAGAATAATCAATGAAAAAGGTTGTAATTGCCGCGGCTCTGGCTCTTGGCATCGCTGCGCCTGCCTTCGCTGCTGATATGCCCATGAAGGCCGCGCCGATGGCCCCACCGCTACCAATCTTCAGTTGGACCGGGTTCTACATCGGCGGCAACATTGGCGGTGCCTGGTCCAACAACCGCTGGAACGACACGCTGTTTGTGACGAACTTCAATAACGGAAACAACGGCGTATTTATTGGCGGCGGGCAAATCGGCGGCAACTACCAGATCGGCCAATTCGTCATCGGCGGCGAGTGGGACTTCGACTGGGCCGCCAATAACAATAATAGCGCCGGCGTCTTCGTTCCGGGCGTGGGGAACATCGCGGTTACCGCCAACAATCGATGGATCACGACGGTGGCTGCGCGTTTCGGCTGGGCCATTGATCACGTGTTGCTCTACGGGAAGGCCGGCGGCGGTTGGGTGGGCAGCAACAACCTGACCGTCACCAACTTGACGACGGGAGCATCGCTCACCTGCGGCAGCTTCCTCAACAGCTGCGGCAACAACAGCAACGGCGGCTGGCTGCTAGGTGCTGGCATCGAATATGCGTTCACGAACAATTGGACGGTAAAAGCCGAGTACGACTATCTCGGGTTGGGCAACCGAACTTTCGTCGTTCCGGGCACGGCCCCGTTCCTTGCCGGCGATACGTTCACGTCCAACAATCGCAATGTCCAGATGGTGAAAATCGGCGTGAACTACCTGTTTGGAGGCCCGGCTGCTACGCGATATTGATTGCTTAACTCACTTTTGAGTTCGGCGAATAGAAGGGCTCCGGTGCAAGGCCCGGAGCCCTTTTCATCTGCCCAGCGCAATCCGTGGCTCTCCGCCTTAGCGCCCCTGGTCGCGGTGCGGATACAGAAACACATGATCAGCTAAAAGCGACGTTCACGAACATTCGCATCCAGGTTTCGGCTGATATCCGATCCAGAATTCGGTTCATGAGTGCTCCCGCGAGGGAGCGTGCAAACGTGCTACTCGCCGAGATTCGAAGGCGGCAATTGAGTGTTACCCGATCTATTGGTCCGACGCACAATTAATGTTTTGTTAAGAAAGAAGGCCGCGCACAACATCAACATTCCTCATTTCCCGCGTTGCCCTTCAAGATCTGGCCCTTGGCGCGCCCGAAACTCTGGTCATATCCGGAACGTCGGTTCGAACCGGCAAGCAGCCGACCTCCACTCCATCTTGCTACCGCGCTGGATCAAGATGGAGCGGAGGTTGAAAGTACCGAGTAGCGTCTCCGAGTAGCTCCGCTCCATCTCATCCCAGCCCCGATGGAGCGGAGACTTGCGCTACGCCATTCACGTCTATTCCTGTTCAACAAGCGAATCTGTTTCCGATGCGAGCCTCAAGGCCAAGATTCGCAATCGGGGCTTCGGTGCCCTCATTCAAGCAATGTCCCGAATTCAAGCAATGTCCCGAAGGCCAATCGAACTACCGCCCGCGGTCGCCCGCCGCTTGGCCTCGCGACGAAGCAGCGTAAGGATAAGATGGGCTATCGCTGATCAGACATCCTAGCATCGCCTCGCAGGCGTGTTCGGCCGCATCGAGCGTTTTGAAAGGCGAGCCGATGACTTTCACGGCAGGCCGATTTTGATGGATTGGACGCCAAGAGGCCGAGAATCCAGGATTGCCTTGTAGACCAATGCCGCTGCGGCTCGAGTAACTGATTACGAACGAAAAACCGTTGCTACTCGCGTTCCATAGCTGGATATCTGCGACCGAAGTAATTACACGATTGAACTGCATGATACGCGCCTCAGAAGAGCCGCCCAGCCCTCATCAGCTCATGCCGATGCAAATGTTATGTGACAGACTGCTGATTCGCAATTTTCGGGCCCAAAGCCTATTTTAGGACAATGCTTAAAGCGTTTGAGTTCTGCTTGCCGACCGTAGCAAGGTCCGTTCCGGCCGGTCATGAGTGGTTTGACGAGATCAAATACGACGGCTACCGCCTTCGCCTGGAACGCGACGGCAATCGCGTGCGGCTGACCACCAAGGGCGGGTATGACTGGACGAAACGTTATCCTCGGATTGTCCAGGCCGCGCGCAAGAACCGGCAAACCCGTTTCGTCATCGATGGTGAGGCCATTGTCCGCGGCGTGAACGGCTACTCCGATTTCAACGCCCTGCACTCGAATAGAGCATCCGTTCGGCACGATGAAGGCTCGCATGGGGGCGACGCACTTCCTCACTAAAACGCTTCCAAAGGTAGCCGCCGCGATGGCTCTATCGGTTTTGGCCTACAATCTGACCCGGGTCATAAACATCATCGGGGTCAGGCCGTTGATCGCTGCGATCGCTGGTTGAAACACCGCCGGGCTCTGGCTACCCGGCGACATCCCAAGGCCGTTTTGACACGACCAAGACCCTAAACGGACTTCCAGCCCAGAGACCCGGCTGGTGCAGTCTAGGTTCGCTTTGCGCCAAAAGCGCCCGTCTAACCGCGCGAAGATCGGCGAGCGCTCGAGCCAGGTCTCCCCGTCTTGCGGCCAATAGCGTTCCCTTTGACGAGACTACCATTGTATGCTCAGTGCAAGGCCCGGTAAGCTCGCGATTTGTTTCAGACCTCGCAGAGGCTACGTTGTGAGTGACAGCCAGAACAAATCTCGTGCTCATCAGGCGCTCCAACAAGCCTCACTGGCGTTGCGGATGCAGCAGTTCAGTCAAGCCGAGCAACTTGCAACCGAAGTCCTGAAATCGAGCCGCATAGACAGGAACGCAGTGCTGATCCTGGCTCATGCCTTGATCGCTCAAAATCGTGCAGGTGAGGCGATTCTACCGCTCGAAAGGGCTGTTCGCCGCGCCAGCGATTCGGAAATCGAGACGCTGCTTGGCGCGGCACTGTGCAGTTCGGGGCGATCAGCGGATGGGATCCAGCAACTGCGGCGCGCCGCTGCGCGGCATCCACCCTATTTGCCCGCGTTTCAGGAACTCGCAGGTCAGCTTGCCAAAGCCGGCCAACTTAACGAAGCTGTCAGGACCGTCGAAGATGGCCTTTCGCTTGTCCCCGAGAGCATCGAATTGAAAGTCGATCTGGGACGCCTGTTTCTACAAAGGTTTGAGTGCGCAAAGGCTCGCAAGATCCTGATGGTCGCTCTCGACGCGGCGCCGGGACGCCCAGACATTTTGACAGAACTCGCTGTGGCCCTGTTTTCTAACGGAGAATACGCCGCCGCCGCCGATAAATTCCGCCACGTGCTCGGTCTGCGTCCAGACGACGCTTTGGCCCGCGCCAACCTCGCCAGATGCCTCCTAGAGATGGGGGACCGCGATGGCGGCGAGGCGGCCTTGCGTTCTGTGATGCGCGGAAGACCTCACTTGCTCGGCCGAGCCGCCTACTTGCTTGCCGCTTCGTCTCACGGCCGCTTCTTCTTCCGAACGAGTGCCGCGGCGAAATTCCTGGGGTGAAGGACCGGTCTAAGAGGCTACGCTCTGAATTTCCGCCTGTACAAACCAGACTCCCGTCTCATCTCGATTCGAAATTCCTGAACCCGCTGCGTCTCTTCGGGCGTGAACGAAGAAGTTTGCCCAACCCAGTTTTCTCGCTTGATTGGAATGCACTGAGCTATGGGTGTTCCCGTTGGGAGGGTACCCTGGAAAATTGTGTTATGCCAGTGCGCCGGAAAATGTATCCAGGTGTCAGTATAACGGTCGCAATCGACCAGCCCGCTTAGGGTGGTAAATGGCAGATCAAAGCGATTGACGGGATGCATGAAGAACAGCGCGTAGCCTTCCGGGGCTTCGATGGTCCATAGGTTGTGGAATTTGATGATGAAGCGATCGGGGTCGAAAAGCGGCGTGCCGGTGACCTGTCCCCTATCGTGAAATCCAATTGGTGATCGTGGATAATCGATTGATCCGCCCGGCGGGAGTTCGTTGTCCCATTTGATCTCGCCGTTCTCGATCTTCAGGTCGCAGATCAGCGGGATCAGAAAACCGCAGGTCATTGCGTCGACGAATGGCGGGCACCGCTTGACCGTTTCCTCGTCATTCAGGTTGATCGCACTGGAAGCCATCGTCGGCATCGACTTGAGCCAGTCGGGAATACCCTGGGTCGCCGGTACTGGCCGCGGCAGCTTTCCTTCAAGTTCTGCCGGACAGCGGAATTTAAATGTCACCTGTTTCTTGCTGGTGGACATTGGGTTCTCCAGTCTGAGCCTCGGTCCGATTGATTACATGGGAATCGTCGTCGATTGAAGTCGATAGGTCCCGATTGCCATTCGATCTTCATCTGCCCAACGATTGGGATTTTAAGAGCCGTGACCTGTTCGCTGGATGCGGGTTTGGAATCCTCAGAGCGTAGGTCGCATGAACTCGAGGGCATGCCCGATCGATGGGATTTATCTGCTGCGACCGCATGGATGTCTTCATGGCGCAGAGCGGACCTCGATCGCAGGAGCGGCCATGTCCGCTTTCGGGGTCGGAGCGGACTTGGGCTTTTGGGTGAGTCGCTCAGGCTGAGCATGACGAAACAACGCCGATTGTTCGTTCGGGGGACGGATGACCTCGCTGCGTCAAATCGAAACCAATCGCCACAATGTGCGGCTCCCCAGAAATCAGCCACTAAGGGAGCCAATGACGGTCACAGCAAAATGCCGTCCGATTCCGGCTCACTGTAGACCCTGTGATCGACGAGCCGCTTAGGTGCTGTACGATGGTGCAATCACCGGCCACACACCAGCGACGACCTTAAGAACTTGCATTAAACCAACTGACTGGCAGGCGAGGAAGAACTTCCTCCGATACACGGTTGCATGATAAACATGCGCGGAAATCGACTGACAGAAGGTAAATTTACAGCGTTATTTTCGACCAGCGCGAAAGGGAATCGGTTTGGGTAGCAGCCCACCCAAAAATCAGGACGTTGTTCGGCGCTTCACTTGGGTGGTCGCATCGATCAAAGTGCACTTGGACGAGTTACGGGATTTCTGGGCCAAGGCACTCAGCATTAGCGGTTCTCAATGGATGATCCTGATGGCGCTCGTCGACCTCGACAAGGAAGACGGCGTGCCCGTCAATGTTGTCTCAAACAAGCTGCACGTTGATCCGTCGTTCATCACGACACAGTCAAAACTGCTGGAGAAAAAAGGCCTCCTCCGCCGGAAGCCATCGGCCGAGGACGCCCGAATCGTAAAGATGTCCCTGACTGACAGAAGCTACAAGCACCTCGCCGGCTTGGCCTCGCAGCAGGAAACCCTGAACGACTTCATCTATGCCGAACTCAACGAGAAGCAATTGAACGAGCTGACCGACACCTTGAACAGGCTGAACAAGCGGCTGGAGAAAGCGACTTTGAAGGTGGTTGTGGACAGTTGACCCGCTCCGGTTTTCCACAAGATGAACTTCATGAGCCCGAGTAGCAGCATAGACGCTGATATTCACTTGAGAGTTCCGGCCGCAGCGACAAACAGGGGCGCGTATCGGACCGCTATTAGGAGTCGTAGACGATCAGAATCTCACCGCGGTGACGCGAGGGCCACCTAGAGCGGAGACGCCCAATCACGAATTCCCGCGCCTGCCGTGACGGGCTGAGCACGATGGGTTTCATAGGGGATTAGTGCTTGCGCGCATGTCGATGAGAAAATCCGTTGTGGCGGTGACCATCGGCAGCGTGCCAAGGGCATTCGCTTTTGTGGCCCATCGGCACCTGGCTGGAGGGATTAAGCCGATCGCTGCTCCTGGGATGAGCGACGTGTTCCCGTATTCCTAGCCTTCGCGCTCTATGTGATGGGGGTTGGCACCTAAAAAGGCACGTAAAGAAATGTCAACACTGACCATCGTCCTCCGTATCGCCGCCCTGCTCGCCTTTGCAGGACTCACGTTGTTGACAGTCATCTGGTCTCGCGGACAAGCCAAGTCGCGAGTACCGCAGGATCGGGGCGACCGAGCACCAATGGTGGCGCACTTCATTGCTTTGGGCCTGTTATTCCTTATCTTGATCTCTTCCAGTAGCCCCGCCGGTTTCATTGTCCTTCTGCTGGCCCTGTCAGGCTCGCTTCTTGCGCTGGCAGGCGCCGCCCTCGTCGTCATTTGCCGTGGCGAACTTGGTCCCGCCTGGAGCTTCGCGCCCAAAGCAGATCAGAGCACCGGCCTCATCACGTCAGGCCCTTATCGCCTCGTGCGACATCTCATCTATCTGGGCGTTGCACTGCTCGCCCTGGGCCAGGCGGCCGCCTTCGGCAACTGGCCGGCACCTTGGCCTGGCGTGCCCACACCGAGGAGAAACGTGGGTCGACTGACCAACGCGCAATGCGCCAAAGACTGATCGCGAACCTCGGCCGCTTACCCCCCTGCGTGACCCGCCGCGCAAGCGCAGAATGGCCTTGCTTACCGAAAGCGCCGGTGCAGCCAGAAAGGAGACCAAAACGCTCCAGCAAATGACGAGGCGCGGCGCGGCCCCATGGTGCTCAGCCAGGTCCACCAGCGTTCCGATGCAGCCTCTACGCTTCATGATGCGCCAGGCGAGCGGGTGCCACCAACTCCAGACCTGCTCGGCCTGGGCGGACAACAGGCCGGAGACGATTTCCGGCGGAGGTCCAAAAACCTCAGGCAACTTGCTCGATAGACCGGCGTCCTTCAGTACGTCCCATTTCGAATATCCGCCCATCACTGGAGACGAAAGGGCGAAAACCACCCGGCCAATCCGCGCCTCTCTTGCCGGAAAAGAACACATTGGGCAGGGTTCAACGATGGTATACAACGTACAATCCTGCAGCCGCTTTCGTTTTAGGACTTTTTGTGCGTTGGAAAGGGCCACGATCTCCGCGTGGCGCGTTACGTCCCCTTCCGATGAAACGCAATTTGTCGCCTCTGCAACGACCTGCCCTCGAGAAACGATGACGGCGCCGAAGGGCAGTTCTCCTTTGTCCGCTCCACGTTGAGCAAGTTCAAGGCATCGCTCCATCATTTGCAAATCCCGAAGGTGTGCCTCCGGGATTTCTATCGGCGTCGGCCGATTTATCCGAATTGACAAGTGGTCCCCTCCCCCTTGCGCGACGACCAGATGTTAGCAGAGAGGAGACGTTACTACGGCGTAGCCGTAAGGAGCGCCGCAATAGCCGTAAGGGTCGCATGCGTATCCGTAGTAGCCGCGTAGGAAATTGTCGTAGGGGGTGCAAGCCGAATGTGCATGGCGCAAGGGCGCTCGTCGGTTCAGACTGTGGGTTCGCTTTGACTATCGAGTGGAAGCCATGTACAGGACATGCATCACGTTAGGGCCAATTGCGCAACGTGTTTACCCAAAGCATGTACTGGGGACATCGCGAGATACGGATTTCAACGGCATGGGGGACGCCTAATCCGTTTCCATCCAAGCGCTTGACGATTTTTCCGAACCTCAATCCAAGGTCCCCGAGCAGCCCTCTTCCACTCACTTTCGTAGCGCTACCGATGCCCGGTCTGATCAGCGGCAGACACCGAACTAGCAATATGAGGTGAGTTCCATAAAGACGCCTTGTGCTGGGCGGCGCTTAAGCTTGACCTCGACCGGATACTCGCTTTTCCGAATGGGTGCCAGTTTGATCCTCATCGCGGCTTCGTTTTGAGTGAGCACTTCATCGCGAACAGCGAACGTACGGCATTTCCACTGGTACCGGCTCCCTCGAGCTCAGTGTGATCTTGTTCTCTCCGAGGATTTTCACGTCGAATGGGATGTCCGAAACCGCAACGCCATCCGAGCACGACGCTATCACCTTCACGTTCGAACCGTCATCATGTAGCGATTTGACTGTGCATTTTTGAAATGTGCCAGTTATTTGCTTCTCCTGGACGATCAATCCGCCCGCATAGAGATCAGCATCCGGCCTGAACGCAAACTTGTTATTTTCTTTAGTGAACACCTGGTCGCAGGCGGAAGATTCCGTTGCCCAAGCTCCGCTCAACTCTCCAGCCTGCGTTGAGACCGATTGAATAACCAAGAGCACCAAGGACAGAAACAAAATGAAAACTCTCATGAAGCTCTCCTAATAGAGAATTCGCTCAACCCGTGTGTTCAATCAATTCGCCTACCGCGCTCATTCGATCTGACCTTTACCGGTCCGCATTGGGACGCCGCGATTGGAAGCGATCCGAATCATTTCTGGATTCCCGCACTGGCCCGACAATTACCTGCAATGCTGTCAAAAGGGGTGCCAATAGTGGCTATGCAAATTCGGAAAACAAACAAGCTAAGCGGAAAGTGATCGAGAGCGAATGTGCCGCCCATCATGGGTGATTGAACTTCTAACTGTTGTCATCGGTTGCCGCCCCGTGCATTGGATCGAGTTATCTGAGCGGTTCGACCTTCGCCGTCATGTCGGGAAAGCGGCTGACCCGATAGATCGCGTTGCTGCATTTGAGAATCCAGACCCCATAATCTGGCCTCGAAAGCTTCGCGTCTCTCCTGGCGCCGAGCGACTTGTCGCACGCGAAGCCTTGCGCCCGAATCTGCGCCGCGAGCATATCCTGCACGGTCTCGCCGGCAGCGTGCGCAGCAATCCGTGGAGCAACAGAGCGTACGCCGACAGAAGAGCCGGAATGCGTGGCCGATTCTGGTCTTTCACAAGACCCTCCGATTACAAATCCCGTGAATAGGATGGCGCGGGCTGTTCTCCTCTCAACTCGTCGTCATAACCGCCGGCTCAGATCGAAATCTGGCTCAATCGGCCGCTGCACACTCACCCACCAACAATTTCTGGCTATGCAGTTCCGGCACAGAGCACACTGCGTCAGATTTTCCCGGAGACGTCATCAACGCGTAGAGGCATGACCTTCCCAATTATCGGCCCGTGGCTCACGGCGATTTAATTCAGAAGTTGCTGCCTCCAAGGTTGCCCAGCGCAAACGAAAGTCATCCATCGCAGCCCGAGTTACCAAGGTCTTCGTCTAGAACAGACCGAGTTCATCAAAGTGCATGGCTTCGCGCACCTATTCAAATATGGTCGAGTGGCAATCGACGCCTTTGCTTAGGTTTGCCAATGGAAATCATCTCCAAAACAAAACCCCCGGCTGTTTCCCGCCGGGGGCCTTGGTCGTCGATATCAGCTCAGCTGCTTACCAGTTGCGCTGGGCGCGGAGCAACAGCACGAGGCTGCTCTGGTCCTTGAGCTCGTAGACTGCGCCCGGCTTGGCGACACTAACCGCCGCCGGAGCAGTGAACGTGCTGCCCGCAGCGAACTTCTGGTCGAGCATCGTGTAGGCGAGGTCCGCCGAGAAGGTCAGGTTCTTGACCGGGGTCCAGCGGGTGACAGTACCGACAACCGCGTAGTTGAAGTCGGGGTTGCAGCCCGCAACGCCAGTCGAGATGGCAGCGCCGATTCCGGTGAGACCACCTCCAGGCGTCACACAGATAAGGCTTTTCGCCGTGTCGTTGTACCGAACCCCAGCCCACGCACCGTAGATGCTGGTGTTCCAGAACGGATCCCAGTTGTGGGTATAACCACCGCGGAAGCCGAAAGTCGTGGTCAGTTGTTGGCTGGAGCCGGTGACGAACACGCTGTCGGCCAGACCAGCTATCCCGACGCTCTGGTAAGCGCCCGCAATGCCGGTGCCACCGTACATCACGTAGTTATTGGCCATCAGGTCTTGGAAGTTGTAACGGCTTGCACCGTTGGTGTAGACGCCTGTGATGTTGAGCGTGTCACCCACACCAGTCGGGATGTTGTTGATCGACACGGCCAACTGACCGGCCCAGCCCCATTTGTCATCCGGGTGGCCAGCGATCTCCGTGCCGCTACCCACGAAACCAGCAGGGCCCGCACCATAGTAGGCGGCATGGTTGTCGTGCGCGGCGAACGAAGCCTGGAATAGACCCCAAGCCTGGTCGACACGAAGCATGGCGACGAGATCCGGCGCGCGCGTGCCGCCGTAGTCGCTTACACCAAATGTACCGGCGACAAGGTTAGCAGCACTTAGGGGGCTTGTACTCAGGTTGGCGACGGCATTCTGGTAGTACACCGTTGGATCCTGAGCCGAAACCGTTGCCGAGACGCCGTTCCCGAACTGCGCGGTGTAGCTGAACTGGGTCACACCAGTGACCGAGCCGCCGCCGCCGGGCAGACCGTCGATGTTGTTGGCCGGATAGTTGGTCCAGGGCGTGCTGAACTGCGAGACCGCCTTACCCATCGTGAAGCCGGCGAACTGAATGTAGGCATAGTACATGCCGAGCGAACCGCCGGCGACTGCGCCGGGGCTGGCGTTCTGCGGAGCCGTAGCTGGGGACACCGTGCCGCCGCCGCCGAGAGCCTGGTAAACCGTCGCGCCAGGATTCGCGGGGTTGCCGCTGTAGCTGCCGGTCGTCCAGGAGAAGGTCGCATCGAAGTAGGTGCGAACCACGCCGTACTCGGTTGCGGTGCGCGTGTCGATGTTGAGGTCTTCACGAGCACGAGCGGTGAAGTCGTTGGTCAGGCGGTTGCGGGCGCCAGCAACACTGGCGGTCTGACCGTCGTACACGCTGTTCGTATTCAGCGCGACTTCGGCACGCAAGTAACCACCCAACTTGATGCACGTATCGGTGCCCGGAATGTACCAGAATCCGGCACCATACAGGGAGCAAATCCTCACGTATTCGACCGCCTTGGCCTTTACGGGAAGATCAGCCGCCTGTGCCCCACCCACGGCGACCAGGGTCGCCGCTGAGCCGAGGACAAGGCTCTTAACCATCTTCATGTTTAACCTCCAAGTTTGCTCCGTACAAAGGCTCGTACAAAGCGTGATAGACTGCCCGCAAAAAACCCTTGAAGATCAGGCGATCCTCACAGCGAAGGTGGACTTAAGCGAACCACCTAAAACGGGACGACCTCGGGATGCCCCCCTCCGTCGCTCGATCACAATTACCGAAGGACTCTGCACACGCAACAAAGGAACCGCTTGCAACGGCTGGCTTAAGCGCGTTTTTGGGCGGGTGTTGCACAAATAACACGCGACCTCCTTTGGGGCGCCAGCGCAAGACTCTGTTTTTATTCATGAAATCGTAATCGGGTCATTTGACCAACCAACGCGTCCACAACCGCACCTTGACCGGGTTTTCCCCTTCACAACGGCCCTCAGAGATCGAATTGGACGAGGTTTCCGCGAATCCCCCGCAAGACTCAGTCAGACAATTTCAATGCGTATCCACATCCGTAACATGTATCCGAATATCGACCGCGCCGGTGATGCGAACCGGGGCTCGAGAATGTGCTTTCACACGAAGTTGAAAAAGATGCGAGGCCGACGGTGCGGCACTTGATCTGGCGCTTGCGGCTTAGCGCGGCGTCGGGCATATCCGCCTGAACGGAGACGTGGCCGAGTGGCTGAAGGCGGCGGTTTGCTAAACCGTTATAGGGTTGTAAAGCCCTATCGAGGGTTCGAATCCCTCCGTCTCCGCCAACGTTTCGCAAAATTCGCTGCATTTGGCCTTCGTTTTGATAAGAGCCCATCGCAGGTTCCCAAATCAGTCCCCAAATTGCGCAAAAATTCAGAGGGCGCGCGTTTCACTTAGTTCCGTCGCCGATCTGGATTTAAGTACGTGGGGCCGATCTATCGGTAGCTTGAACCGCGAAAGGCCCTTCAACGAAGCGTTGCGGATGGCAATTCTTCAAGTGGGCGTTGGCGGCAGACCTTCAGTCCGGTCATCCAACAACACGTTCGCATGAACCTTGATCGTTTGTTGCACGAAGTCATTCCCTACCGAATGCAAGCAGCTGACACGCTCAATCTTGCGATGCGCCTCTGACTGAAATGGCCTGATGATCCCCCGCCCCGAAAGCCCTTGGAGCTGCCTGCCGTCGCGCGCATTCGTTGTCAAAACAATCCATCATCCTCATGCCCGACCGGGCAAGGGACAAAGTTTCTACGGCCGTCTAGCCCGCAACCCGCATAACGTGTACTCCGGGCTGCATGGTTGGGGTCAAAGATCAAGAATACCGGGCCGATATCGACGGACTTAGGGCTGCGGCTGTCGTCGCCGTAGTCCTTTTCCACGCCTTCCCGGAATATGTCGCCGGCGGCTTCGCCGGCGTCGACGTATTCTTCGTGATTTCCGGATTTTTGATCTCCAAGCTCATTTTCGATGAAGCTGAGAGCGGATCAATTTCGCTGCTGCGGTTCTACGCGCGGCGCATCCGACGTCTCTTTCCGGCTCTCGCCGTCGTACTCACGGCGGCGACCGCTATTGGCTGGCTCATTTTGCTTCCCGATGCCTATGCTCGACTTGGAGCTCAGGTCGCGACGAGCTCGGTGTTTGCCGCCAACATCTACTTCTGGCTTCAGTCGAGCTACTTCAGTCCAGACGCTCACACCTTTCCCCTCCTTCATCTCTGGTCTCTCGGGGTCGAGGAGCAGTTCTATATCGCGTGGCCGTTGTTGGTTATGGTTCTTTGCAACCGACGCCGTTGGCTATGGGCGGTCGTGCTGGTCGGAGCGGCATCATTCGTCATGTCATGCTTGTTCGCCGATCGCCCTGCACTTGATTTTTATTCTCCGTTTACGAGAGCTTGGGAACTAATGGCCGGTGCGTTGCTGGCCTGGCTTCCTCGGCAGATGGTGCGAGGACGCCTTGCGGATGCCGCCGTCGCTTTGGGTCTGGGCCTATTGATCACTGCGTTCTTCTTCTTGGACCCAAAGACTAGCTATCCATCCTGGCGCGCAGCTCTCCCGGTTGCCGCAGCGATGCTGATCATCCTTGCCGGCAACTCCAGCAGTCTTGCGCGAATGTCGCTTGCCAATCGCCCGGCAATCTTTGTGGGGCTCATCAGTTATCCGCTTTATCTGTGGCATTGGCCGTTGCTTGTTTTTGCTGCAGCCGTCAAACTTTTGCCGCTCACATTGCTCGAGCGTGGGCTCATCGTGGCGCTGTCCTTTGCGCTCGCCTCGGCTACCTTCCTCCTGCTCGAAAAGCCAATCAGGCTTCGCCGGCCGAGCGGTCGCCGGATCGCTGCGTTGGCTGGCGTGATGATGGCGATCACCGCCACGGGTCTTATCGTTATTCGCGGCGCGGGATTTGAGGACCGTTTCCCCGTGGGGGTGAGGGTTGCGTCGAAGGTATCGCCGCCGGCTTCAATGAGAGTTGGCATTTGCTTGCTGGATCTCAACATTCAAAGCGAACTCTCGGATGCATGCATAGAACGCTCGCGTCCTATCGTGGTTGTTTGGGGGGATTCGACCGCGGCATCCTTGGTGCCGGGTTTGCGAGACCTGCAATCACGCCAGCGATTCGGGCTTGTTCAAGCCACGGCGAATAGCTGCATGCCGACTTTGGGGGGGCCTGTCTCTGCTATTTGCAAGGCTCACAACGAACGCGTTGCCGCTCTTATCAAGGAGCTTCGGCCGGACGTTGTCCTCCTACACGGCTTCGGACCCATGGACGATGGATTCTCCGATGGTTGGGCCCGCACCGCGGAATTCATTGCGTCGAACGCGTCAAGGGGTATCGTTCTGGGCCCGGTACCGGCGTGGAAGCGCGGATTACCTGGGCAAATGCTGAGCTATTACATCGTCCATCGAAGCTTGCTGCCTCGCCGTTCAAACTCCTTCGTAGTTAACTTCTGGGACGATGCGACCGCGACGGCATTTTTCGCTAAACATGGCGTAACATTTGTCTCAGCATGGGCGGTATTTTGCGACACTGAAGGATGTCTAACACGAATGGACGACGGCACCCTGAGTACATTCGACACTGCTCACCTTTCTGAGCAGGGATCAATCTTTCTGATACGTGAAATTGCGGATCGGCTTCTAGGAAGTGCAAGGCCCGCGGCCGATCATAAGATTAACCAGATCGCGCCCGGCTTTACCGTATCAGTGGATGGCCTCTAGCAGGCTGTTGAAAAAGGCGCTCGCCGCCGACTGGCGACCGTGATTCATTGGCTCCGACGAGATTCGGAGATGGTGCGTGCGCGGCGGCGACAATAGAACGGGCGAGCTGTTCAGCTACGTTGACCTGGAGGCGCGGGTGCGGCGAGATCATCCGCTGCGAGCGATCCGGACGATTGTGAACGAGGCGCTGTCGGCGCTGGAGCGCGAGTTTGCCGGGCTCTATTCGCCGATTGGGCGGCCGTCGATCCCGCCGGAGAAGCTGCTGCGGGCGATGCTGTTGCAGGCGTTTTATTCGATCCGCTCGGAGCGGCTTCTGATGGAGCGGCTGGAATACGATCTGCTGTTCCGCTGGTTCGTCGGAATCGGCGTCGACGACGCAGCCTGGGACCATTCGGTGTTCTCGAAGAACCGCGACCGGCTGCTGGAAGGCGACATCGCGGCCAAGTTCCTCGCGGCGGTGCTGGCGCAGCCCAAGGTGAAGAAGCTTCTGTCGAGCGATCACTTCTCGGTCGATGGCACGCTGATCGAAGCCTGGGCCTCGATGAAGAGCGTCAAGCCGAAGGACGGCTCTGGCGAGCCGCCGGCGCAAGGCGGCGGGCGCAATGCCGAAGCGGACTTCCATGGCCAGAAACGCTCGAACGACACCCATGCTTCGACCACCGATCCCGATGCCAGGCTCTACCGCAAGGGTAAAGGCAAGGAGACGAAGCTGTGCTTCATCGGGCATGGGCTGATGGAGAACCGCCACGGCCTGCTGGTCGATGCCTGCCTGACGCTGGCGGACGGGCATGCCGAACGGGTGGCCGCGCTGCACATGATTGAGCCTCGTGCCGACCGACCGACAGCGATCACACTTGGCGCCGACAAAGCCTACGATGCAGAAGACTTCGTCAACGAGCTGCGCTCGATGAACGTGACGCCGCATGTTGCACAGAACACCAGCGGCCGCAGCTCTGCGATCGACGGGCGAACGACCCGGCACGGCGGCTATGCCGTCAGCCAGCGCATCCGCAAGCGCATCGAGGAGGCATTCGGCTGGATCAAGACGGTCGCAGGGCAAGAGAAGACCAGCTTCCGTGGCCGTGATCGCGTCGCATGGGCTTTTACCTTCGCTGCCGCCGCCTACAATCTGGTGCGGCTGCCCAAGCTGATAGCGGAGGCCGGCTGATGGCCAAGGTGCCCGGCTTCGCCAAGGCCTTTGCCGGCCGCTGGCGCATCGTCGAAATGGACAACTGGGACAGCGACTTCCTCGATCTTGTCGAAGAGGCGCATCTCACCTTCGAGGGTAAGTCCGACGGTGAAATTGCCTTCGGTGCGCTGAAGGGCTTTCTCGACGTCCGCTACGGCGCGCGAGACGGTTCGGCCTGCGCGGAGTTCTCATGGGAAGGACACGACGAGAATGACCCCGCCTGCGGTCGCGGATGGGTTATGATCGGCACTGCGGGCAGGCTCGTCGGCCACTTCTACATACACAATGGCGACGATTCAGGCTTCGTTTGCGAACGCGGCTGAGTTCTTCAACAGCCTGCTAAGCCATCGAGCCCGATCGTTGCCGCATTTCCGAGATGGATGAGCCTGTCATGATCGAGGCCGTCCTTAGCCCTGGCTGCTTGAGGACCTTCAGGACCAGATCGGTCGTGGTGCCGCCGACCGGCAGCTTCCCAATAATCGGGTAGACCCAGGTCGTCAGGGACGACGTCCATTGATCGGCTTGCTTCACATTCTTCCAGCCAGCGCGGTGGTCGCAGATGTATCCTTGGCACATTGCTCGAAGGACACCGTCTGCGCCTTCGCAAGCACTGCGGCCGCCTCCCGCGTCCTCCTGGCTTCGATGGGGTCGAGCCCCTCGTCGAGCAGCTGACGCTGTTGGCGGGCTCGCTCGCGCCTCGGCGAGCGTCCAGGTGTCGAGAGAGCCCAGGCCCATCTCGCGCGCCAGCGGCTTCCCTGCCTTGCTGGTGTGGCCGTTGAACCGATATCGGAAGATCCAGGACTTCGCGATTTTCTCTTTGCCGTCGCCGGTGACCTGCAGATAGAGCCCGCCGCCATCGCCGTACATTCCGGGCGCCTTTGCCTTGCCAACTCCAAGCGCCGTCAGTTTCCGCCTGCCATCTTACCCGCCCCTCTACCCACATCTGAGAGGCGAATTTACGCGAATGGGAACGAACGGGCAAGAACGATAGAATTCAAAAAGTGTGCTATTCATAGGCACTTTTCGAATATCAACGAACGGGAGCGAATAGTGTGTAATCGGACTGCGTCTCCGCCAGATTATTATCTACTACACTGAAACCCCAAGACTTTTCGTATGCTCCCGCGCGCGGCTGCAACCGTCGATATAGGAAAATGCCGCCCGGCGCATACCTGCCCCACCCACGAGGGGGAAAAGCTGGCCACGAAGCATGCTCCTTTGCAAGAGGCCGCTACAAACCAACAGCCCCCTGGGAGATGCGGTTCCCTTCTCGATCAATTCATGAACGATGCGAATACCCCTAATGGGTCTGTTCGCTTTGTGATCGCCAACATGACCGGTCAAAATGTTCGCTTTGTTCGCCTGAGTCATACGTGCGGCTCCCAGACACCGACGGCCCTGGTAGGGCAACGTCAAAATCGTCGTTACGTCCGAGAAAGGCAAGGAAGCGGTCGTCGCGGTTCTGGGGCGCGATCAGTTCTTCGGCGAAGGGTGTCTTAGTGGTCAAACACTACGCATCGCGACGGCTTCGGCGATGGAAGCATGTCTGATAACTTCGATAACGAAAACGGCCATGTTGGCGGTCATTCAGAGCCAACCGAAGTTTTCCCAATGTCGAAGGATGTTGATTCCGGCCGCCTCGATTGTGTCTTTGCGCAATTGGACGAATCGGTTTGCAACTTGTCACTCTTGGCTAGGAGTGATCCTGAACAGGGTCTTAGAATTGAAGTACCGGCCAAGCTGGCGTGCTATTGGGAGTGGCACGGGCAGTACCCCGGTCGGAAGTGGTGCGCCTATGATTTCCATAGATTGAGCAAGGTCCAGACAATTCGGTTTGTAGAACTGTGCGTGCAACATGGTTTCGCAGACGATGCGGACGCTCCAGTCAAGGCAAAGATGCTTCCGTTGCACGAATGGCAGCCTGGAGATCGTGTGGAGCTGGAGCGGTTATTGAAAATAGCGGCACCCGAAACGTTCGACCGACGCCGACAACCGTGGTGATACTATCTTAGTGAACTTGGTTGCCCGACGGTTAGGGCGGAGCGCGCCGGTCACGACGGGCGATCACCATCAAACCGGAGAAAGAAGGGTTCATGAGCGAGTTCTGGAAGCGCTATGATCCCACCGCTGTAGCTCGGATGCTGGGCGAGCTGTGAACCTGATATCCAGTCGGCAGTCTGCTTCGGGTCGGCGGCGGTAATTTTACTGGGAGCAGTCGGCATGTCTGGGCACATTCCCAAACGGGCGGATAGGAAACGTGGTGCCATCAACATCCGATGGAACAATGGGATTTGAAGAAACTGGTGATAAATCGTATGGGGGCCGCAGGTACGTCAACGAGCCAGCTTGGAAGCGACGGCGCCTTCCGAATCGATATCAACGCGCTGCGCGCGCTCTCGGTCGTCGCTGTGGTTGGCTACCACTACCGAATCTTCGGGTTTGCGGGTGGATTTGTTGGCGTCGATATCTTCCTGGTGATTACGGGTTATCTGATGACCGGCAAGGTGCTCAATGACCTTGCCCTGGGTCGGTTCTCACTCATCGAGTTCGGCGCTATGCGGATGCGCCGGATCTATCCCGCGCTAGTCCCGACGGTCGTTGCGGCCGTCGTCACTGGCTGGTTTCTTACGCTACCGCGCGAATACCTGAAGCATCTCCTGCAGGCCATCTCTGCACTGTCATTCGTTTCGAATTTCGCTTTCGACAGCGACAATGGCTACTTCGCTATGGCTGCACAGACGAAGCCACTGTTGCATACTTGGTCCCTCTCGGTGGAGTGGCAGTTCTATATCTGGATGCCCCTGATCCTGTTGCTGGTCTGGCGATCGGCTGCCACCAAATCAAAGACTGCCGCCGTGCTGGTCGCCATTCAGATCGTCGCCGCACTGTCCCTCGCCTGGTGCTTGTGGAAGAGCCAGACTGATGCCTTGGGATCGTCCTACTTTTCCCTGCGAGCCAGGGCATGGGAGCCGCTTGCAGGTGGACTTATTGCCGCCTTCGAGATCTGGCGGCTCTCCAGATGGGATTCGAATGTTCCCTGGATGGAAAACCAGGCTGTGGCCGTCGCTGGCTGGGTACTGGTTGCAATCTCCATCGCCTGCCCTATTCCGGAATCGCGATGGCCTGGTCTACTCACGATCGCACCAATATTCGGCGCGGCAATGGTCGTGGCTGCGCGACAGGGGACGGGCAGTACGGGTTGGCTCGCTCTCTCTCCTATCCAGCGATTGGGTGACTGGTCCTATTCGATTTACCTGTGGCACTGGCCCATCTGGGTATTTGCGCTGAGTTGGCTGTCACTCCACGGCGAACATGTAAGCGCCACGCACAAGATGCTCATGGTGGCGCTCACCCTCGCCCTTAGTGCCGGGTCCTATCGTTACGTGGAGCAGCCGGTCAGGATGCGGCGGCATTTCTGGACGCCACGCCGGCTGCTGGTCGGTTCCGGCGCAGTCTTCGCTTCTCTAGTCGGGTTCATTGGCATCGCCTTTCTCGACGATGGGTTTCCGACCAGGCTGCCGGCCTATTTGCTGCGGGCGGAGCTGGCGAGAAAGACCAACACGCCCCGGGATGAGTGTTTCAGGAATGCGAATTCTGCCAAAAAGGCGGCGGAGACTTATTGCAGTTTCGGTGGTGCGGAAATCGCGGGGCGGCCTTCCGCTATCTTGTGGGGAGACTCGTTTGCCAACCAGTATCTTGAGCCAATTTCCGCGGCCGCCGCTGCGAACCGTATACACGGGCTGATCGCGACCCAGAGCGCATGCAGGCCGTTCATCGACGATCCGGCTCGAAATTCTGGGGACCAGCGCGCGTGCCGCGACTTCAACCAGGGCATGCACGACTTGCTCGCCAGTCACACCGAACCGAGCATCGTAGTGCTTGGGGGAAATTGGGGAAATTCTATCGAGATTTCGTCGCTGGTTGAGAGGTTGCGTTCTTCGGGCAAGACGGTAGTGCTGATCATGCCGTTACTGAACATCGGCTTCGACTTACCACAGCGCTGGATCGAGAAGCAGGTCCAGGCCGGTCGAGCCATCAGCGAATGGAAAATTCCGGCCGATCCCGGGCTAACGATGCACGACTTCCGAGCCGAAATTGCTCGCGACCTCCATAGGTACAAGGATGATCCGCGGGTCATTACCGTGGATCCTCAGTCTCTGATCTGCGAGATTGAGTATTGCTATCTGGTCAGGGACGACCAAGCGAATTTCCGCGATACGGCCCACATCTCGAATGTTAATGCGATGCAGTTCAGGGCTTTGTTCGATGCGGCCTTCAAGTCAGCACTCCGCACCGCGACGGAAGCCGAGAAAACAACAAATTGACCTGTCGTCGCTGGCCACCAAGCTTGATTTCAAGGCCCACCCGCACTCGCTGTGCGACCCGTGCGACTGAGCTGGCGCCGGTTTAAGGACTTCTGGCGCTGAGCCCGTGATGGCCGCGTAGCCGCTTGTTCTCTACCTCGACCAAGGGAAGGTCATAGTCGTCGGTCGATTGCGGCAAATAGCGCCGGCAATAAGCAAGGCCGGGCGTGCGATCGGAGGCGCAGCTCTACCGCATCCACGCGGGACCAAATGCTATGTCTGGCGCTTAACGACCTGCAGCGTGGGCGTCACCTCGATCCCCTTAGCTTTCAGGAACGCGGCCGCGACAAACCAGTCTGGTGCGCGCACGGTATCAGGACCGTCATACACGTAGTGCTCAAAGTCGAATGGACAATGCAACTCTTTGGCGGTTGCGATAAGCAACTCCTCGTGAGCCGGCTCCGGCCGGACAGGAAGCTCGCATTGGTGATGCATTTTCATGCCTTGGACTATAGCTCGATCTGCTTGGATAGGTAAGGCCGATAAAAAAAGTTCTGATGGTTTGCTCACGCTAATCCTTTGACGAATAGCCAGGAAGTCGCGTACTGCATTTGCAATGGGTTCGTCGCAGGCCAACAGAAATGATATGAACGCGCTTCGCATCACTGAAACTCTGCGAAGGGTACGCGATGCTACAGCCATCGCGACCGCCTTCACGCTGCCCTTGACGACGAGCGGACTAGCAGTGACCAGCTCGATATTCGCGATTTTGGCGCTGCTGACGATAAAGCCCCGAGAGTGGCATGTCACCGCCCTCAGACCAGCGGCGATCGCGCCTGCCCTGCTTTTCCTGTTACTGCTCTTGGGGATGGTCTGGTCGCCGAACTCCTCTCGGACCCGGAGGAATCACTCACTACGTGAAACTGCTCTTCATTCCACTGATAATGGCATGCTCGCTTGGACCTCGCCAGGCTCTCCACATTGGCTACGGCCTCCTTGCTGGTTGCTTCATCGTGCTGGCGCTGTCGTGGATGTCTCTCCTATGGCCATCGGGCCCATGGGGCTGGTTCAAAGTACCCAACATCCCCGTGAAAGACAACTCGGTCCAGAGTGCATGCTTCGCTTTGTGCGCATTTGGGCTTGCCGTTGCAGCGGTACAGAAGTGGTCCTTTGGAAAAAGGGGACATGCCATAGCAATGGCTGCATTGGCGCTACTGTTCTTTACGAATATTTTCGCGATCTACGTCTCTAAGACCGGAATGCTTGAAGCACTGATGCTTCTTGGACTATTCTCGGTCTGGCTTGAAGGATGGCGTCGAGCGCTGCTGATCGTCGCATCTGCTTTGGTGATTATGGGCATCGCACTATCGTTGTCCACCCGAGCGCAGATGCGACTGCATCAGATCACCGCCGATATTCGCGCCGACAACACCTCGCAGGAGTCCATATCGACGGCCAGCCGGCGAGATTTTTATGACAAGGCCATTGGCTTCGTCAAAGATGCTCCTCTTTTCGGTCACGGTACAGGAAGCACCAAATCTCTATTCCAGTCGCTGGAGTCGGCTCGACCTTCGCCGTATGGCGAGGCGGTGCCGGATCCGCACAACCAGTTTCTTGCAATTGCTATCCAGGTCGGGCTCATCGGCGGCGTATTGCTGTTGGCAATGTGGGCGACGCACTTGATGACATTTTTCGGGCGCGGGGTGGTCAACGTTCTCGGCCAAGCCGTCGTGCTGCAAAACGTAGTCGGATCGCTATTTAATAGCCACTTGTCGACCGTTACGGAGGGGACCTTGTATTGTCTGGCTGTTGGCTTGCTTGCGGGCCTGGTGCATTGGAAGAAAGCATAACTGGCAGGGTTGCTTACATTCTACGGGAACGGGACGCGAAGCGCGCCGACGCTCCGCCTGATATACACTTCGCAGGTCCAACCATCCGAACTGGTCAGATGCGACGAACAATCTTTCTCTTGCGCTGCTTGGGCGCGGCGTGTTTCCAGGCCACGGCGTGTTCCCCCGTGGCTCTCGGTCAAACACCCGAAGGCCTGCCCCAGCTGGGCCAGCAGGAGCTAATTCAGGGAATCATTCAGGCCATCAAGGAGTTCGAACTTTGGGCCTCCGATCGAGGTTACGGATGTACTGAAGGCGCCGGTGAGTTCGTCAGAATATTGGATCGTGTGCATACGGGGTACGACACCTAGAGGCCCAAAGAACTGGACGTATACGATCTTCTTCAAGGAACAATACACCCGCTCACGCTATTCGGCTGATTACGACGGGTGCGGTGGCCAGCAGTATCATCCGTTCTCGCCACCTTCGCCGACGCCACCACCCGCGCCGGCGCCACCGACAAAAAAGCCTCATCGGCTTCATTAAAGGCGCTGCCGGTTGGCCTTCATCGAGAGTGGCGGTTTCCTGAGATCGTTGCCGCCCAGAGCGAGCACGTGGAACTTCGCGGCGCGCGCAGCAACCTATGGGCTCACCGATGCGAACGCTGCATCGGCCTCCGCGACGGTCTTCAGCCTTCGTTGTCTCATCCGATTGGCAGGAACCACGACCAGATGATGGAGCGCTATCGATAGCGCGATACTGAGTCCGACGCAAAACAGCGACCATGCCAGACTATTCGAAGCTGTGGTTGCTGATCTTGCAAAAACCAAGATCGGCCAATGAACGATGTATAACGGGTAGGATAGTTCTCCGAGCCATCGGTCCCAACTGTACCGGTTCGTAAAGGCGAGGAGGGATGGCAGCATCAACGCCATCACGGTGTAGAACTGGTAATTGTGCACGTTGAAATACCTGGGGGTCCAGATAACAAGCGCGGCGGAGATGGCAGCAACGACCGCGGATCTCCGCGGCGATGCCGTGATAAAACCGCTGGCGCGATACGCCAATGCACCAAGCAAAAACAACGAGAGCTCGAAGGGGAAAAATCGGTAGTCTGTCGCGGTCGAGTAAAGGCCGTGACGATATGCCTTGAACCTCAACAATTGTGTTGCGCAGGCGAGAGCGACCAGGAACAGCCAGTGTCGACGCAGGATGAACGGCGCAAGAGCATAAAAAGCTAGTTCGATCGAGATCGACCAAGCCGGGAGATCAAGAACGAACATCGTGGCCAATGGCGGGTGATCATAGGCGTTGACATCGAAAACGAGACCGCCGGCTTGATAGCTCAACATATAGGCCCATTCGGTGCCGAGCAGCATAAGGTTGGAAACAGCCGCAAAAATCCATGTCGTCGCTGACATACGATCAGCTTCGGCTAGGAAAGGTGAGAGGAGAATGGCATTGCCAGTCATGGCCCATGAGGCCAGGCATGCTGCAACGGTCGCGGACAGCACCGCAAAATACGGGATAAAGATCCGCAAGGCCCGGTTCGAGTAGAACAACCATGTACCCTGTATCGTGGCCGGATATTTCAGGTCTAGAATGAGGGCTATCAGAAACCCGGAGATCACATAGAATATCTGGACGCAGCGGCTGCCGTCCAGGATGGCGATGCCTGAGAAACCGAACACGCTCGTCACGTGCAGCGCAGCGACGGACAATGCCAGCAAAAATCTAAGTGCCCCCATACCCTATTGTTGCAGGAAGGTGTCTTTCTCGCAAACGGAGAATCGACCTGTGGAGGACGGCATCACAAAGCCGGGCCTAGCGGCGCATAATTCCCACGGACGTGGGCTCGTGCGATAGACTAGCGAACAGCTCCGCGCCTGCCTGGGTGAACTTCACATAGGTTCCACTCTTGTGCATCACGAGCCAGCCTTTGACGATGGCGCGGTCGTGGCCTGCCTTGTATTCCGCCGGGGCGCCTTTCAGCTCGTAGAGGAACGGCCCGTTGATCTTCTCGATCAGAAGGCGGTTGTCCATGTAGCGCTCGAGGCTGTTAGCGAGCTCGATGATCTTGCGTGCGGCTGCATCAGGATCGGCATAGGGGCGGGGCTGGACGTATTTGTTCATCGGTTCCTGTCAGCAGCTTGGGCCGCATAGATGTGCCGGCGATGCGGGAGGCTTTCGTCTGGCCGGTGGCTATCAAATTTCACGCCGCAGACACAGCGCATCTTTGAACTCGGCAGTTCTGATGGCAACTCTTCCCCACGTTCTCGCGCTGCCGTCGAAACTTTTTTGCAGTGCCATCCTGGTGTTGGCCCGGATCTAGTCCAGGATAGAAGCCGCACTGCCAACCCCACTGATCAGCGTCGATCGGCACGCCTGAACGTTTAGCGATCGTGGCAACATGGATGTCGCCATAGACGACATGCCAACCCTCACGGTGAGGATCATTGTTGCGGCGACGGATGAGCTCGGGCATGGCCCAATGATTCCGCGGGCCGAACGTCAGCGCAAATCGTCAACCCCTTGGGGCGCGGAACGGCGGCTAGCTACTATGATTGGCCGATGCCGCCTAGCCGCCTGAACGCGCGATTGCCGCTTCTTCCACCTGGTGTTTGAGTCGCTTGATCGAGGCGCATGGATTGGCGCTATCCACGAGATGTTCGCTTGAAGCAATGGACGCCAGAATTCGCCGGTTTATTTCAAGCGAGTGATGGATGGTGTCGCGGTAATTCGCAAGATTGTGAGTGATCTCCTCGACATCACGGAAATCGTAGACTGCGACGTTTGTTACTCGCGATAGGCGCTCAAGCTGGTACTCGTTGAATTTGTAGATATCTTGCAATGCTTCCGGCGCAACGTCGCGCAATGCTACCCAATGAAGAACGGAAGAGGGCGGGAAGTAGACGACAAACGGAATACTCGGGTTGCTTTCGATCAGCGCAGCCGCATCGTGCTCAAAGTTTCGAACCATCGAAGCGTAATCGAAGCCCGCCGATATTCCTGATGGTGACTTCAAGCTCAATTCGAACGCCTGCTTTGCGTGCTCGGCATTGAAAACAGTTGAAGGGTCAACGTCGGACGGGAACGTGTTTATTTTACTTGCGTCCGTCTGATCAAATTCGATGAGGCCCAATGCAAAAAGTCCACGAGAGAACCTTTGCATGATTGGAACTAAGCTACTTCCCGTGATCCATATTGAGTTCGCGCAGGGTTTTAAGGCTGAAAAGATAGTTCGCTACTCCCTTGAGGTTCATAGGGTAGATATCGGCCGGCATGTATTCGTCAACCTCGCCCGAGTTGCGGAACATGTAATCGTCCATCTGCCAAATGACTCGCTTAGGATGGCGCTTAAGCGCGGCGGTAAGAACTACATTTTGCTCTTTGGACGTGCCCCCCGAAATTGCAAGTTTCAGTGACTTGCCGCCTAGATGTTCGTCAATTTCCCCTTGCCGGAAGTGGAAGCTGTACGACGTGCCCATAAAAACCGTGTCGAATTCCTGACTGCGGATCAGGCCGGCGTCGCCGATCCGGGGATTCGATGAATAGCGCGCCGTTGTTAGCCAAGCCGAATGAAATATTTGCAGGGGATCGATTGTCGAATTAAAGACGGCAACAGCTGTCGCGAAACCAAACGAGGCGAGCAGCAAACGTGGAATTGCATGCATTTCGACGGTGCCGCTGGATTCGAGTATCCCGAATGTAAAGACTATCGCACGCTTAGGGTGACGTACGGGTGGATCACCTATAGCCCATCTTGCGGGTCGTTGTCTTGTTCCAACTGAGGTTAAGCCGCACGTCCCGCGCTTGCCGTACCCCCTGTAAACGAAACGGGGGTCTTAACTGCGGTCGTCGTCGCCGGTGCAGTTACCGCTCAACTCGAAGTCGCCAACGCCGTTTCGATCGCGCGAACGACGATCAGGGCGGAGCGATCATCGAGATGCGCGCCATCGGCCCAGCGTAGCTCGGAGAGCGGCGCATCGATCGTGAGCCACGCGGTTTGATCAGGAAAGGCGTCCTTCATGATGGTCCTGGTCACTGCGGCGTAGCGTGTATCCTTGATTTCTGGAGAGAGCGGAATCTCGATCAGCAAGGCGTTTGCCCCGCGGCGTTCAATTTCAACGACGAGCTGCTTGACACGGATTGCATTCGCGCGGGCCGCGGCGGCAGGGTTTTCAGCATTCATCTCCTTTACCGCGCGTTCTAGATAGACGCGGTTGTCGAATCCGGATGGGGGCTGTCGCAGCAAATCCGCCTGCTTAGCCTTTTGCTGTGTGGGGTCCGGCGGCGGATGGTTCCAGCTTTCATAAGCCGCGATCGCCGTTCGAACCGGCCGAGGAATCAGGCCTTGTCCCTGCTCGCCACCGGAGAATCTTTCGACCATTGCCTTATCCACGACGCGCGAGAGAACATTTGTCTCGATCAGGATGGTCTTCGGTAAGCGCGGCTGTTTCTCGACGATCTCGAGCCCGGTCACCGGCGAACCGCCGGCCACCGCAAGATTGCGGACGCGCGGCAGCGAAAAATATTCCTCCTTGAGCCGCCAAGCCAATGAACTGCCGACCAGGACGATATCAGGCGCCGGTTCCCGGACGTAGCGGTTGAAGGTGACGAGACTGCCGTCGCGGGTCGTGACCGCCGGCTGCTGGGGGGACGCGCCGATCGATAGTGTCGCAAGGTAACACGCCAGCAACACCACTGCTGCCGTTCCAGCGCATTTGACCAGCCACGGGGCGGTTGGTGATTTCGCCATCGTCAGAACTGGAAATAGATGAAGGCGGCATCGGGCCCGGCTTCGAGCCAGGCAAATGCTGCGAGCGCGCCATAGAGATAGGGTTCAAAGCGCCGCAGGCGGCCGTCGACCCATATGCCGAGGCCGGCATGCTGAAGGATCACCGGAAGGCTGTAGAGCAAAGCGAGATTGTAGAACAGCTTGGTCGGGTTGGGATTACTGGTCGCCGTGAACATGCCTTTCAGATAACCTAGTGCATGGTCGAAATTCGGCAGCTTGAAGAAAATCCAGAGCAGGGTCACGCAGAAGAACACGATGCCGATGCGAACGATCTGCACAACGGGGCCGGGCTTTTGGAACAGCGCCAGGAACGGCCGTTCGATCACGAGCAACAAACCGTGCAACATTCCCCACAGCGCGTAGCTCAGGCTTGCGCCGTGCCAGAGCCCGCCGAGTGTCATCACGATCATCAGGTTGAGACAGGTTCTTGCCGCGCCGTGCCGGTTGCCGCCGAGCGGGATGTAGAGATAGGTCTTAAGCCAGTTTGATAGAGAGATATGCCAGCGCGTCCAGAACTCGGAGAATGACGCAGAGATGTAGGGCAGGTTGAAATTGATCGGCAGGCGATATCCGAACAGTAACCCGAGGCCGAGAGCGATGGAGGAGTAGCCGAAGAAGTCGGCGTAGATCTGGTAGCCGTACAACACCGCCAGTAGCCACCGGTCCTGTGTACGCAAGGTCTCGTACAACGGGAAGTCCATATAGGACGTCATCTCGTTGAGATTGTTGGCCACGTAGAGTTTGAAGAAATAGCCGATCAGGATCCATTTGAGGGCTTCGACGAAATCCACATCAGCAATCCGCTTGGGCGCGACCTGTGGCATGAACATATCAGCGCGTGTGATCGGACCCGAAACGAGCTGGGGGAAGAAGATGATGTAGAGAAAGACGTCCTTCAGCAGGGCTGGCCGTTTCTCGCGCGTGAGGTCGACGAGGAGGCTGATGTTGTGAAACACGAAAAACGAGATGCCGATCGGCAGCGGCAATCGCAGCAGGAAGTCGAGCGGCGCGACGCCGGTGAGCTGGGCTGAGGCGCCGTCGACGAACAGGAATTTGTATTTGAAGAACGACAGCAGCACGAGATTGAAGACAATCCCAGCGGGCATCCACACCGCGCGCTTTTCGAACGCCAGCACCAGGCAGGCATAAGTGCCCAGCACCGCGACCAGTAGCAGCGGAAGCAGCTCCGGCTGGCCGTAGCCATAGAAGAACACGCTCGCGAGCACCAGCAGCTGGATCTGGAACTGGCGGACAGGCGGCAGGTAATATATGCCGAACACGATTGCGACGAAAACGCCGAATTTGGAAGAGGTGAAAGTCATGTCGCCCCGCAGGCCCGCCCGGCATGTACCACCTTCGTTAGAGCGGTCCTACTGGAAAGGCGAGACGGTTGCTGACGGCGTGACTGTGCAGTGATCCCGCATCGGGGGATTTAGCGCGCTGGATCGGCGGCAATGAAGCACCGATGCCGGACGCACCGGAAGCGGAACCAGCAACGGCTGGCAGCCCACGCCGAAGGCTGAGACGATAACATTGCAGGCCTCATCGAAGTTCCCGGGCCCGCAATCCAAAGGGTTGAATTCTCGCTTTGGTTGAGCAATTCACTAGTTTTCGCGTCGGAGCACGACCATGACCGGTGTCATCAGGTTGATTTCTGCAGCCGACGTCGCGATTTTGCTCTCGGGCTCCGACGTTCATGCAGACTGCTTCCCTTTCCACATGGAGGGTGGTTTGCGCGAAAGCTAGTTCATTACTCGATGAGTCCGACGGCTTCGCGCTCTTTGAGAACAACGCAATGATGGTTGGCATGTCGCCGGGATTTTCTGATAGGTTGCTACCCCCACGACAAGCCATACTGCAAATGCGGCTAACCCAATTGTGATTTGACGAATGAAGGATCGCGTCCGGGACGTGACCGCCAGCATTCATTGGGGCTGGCAAGCTCCCGATACAAAGCGGCAGTCGAGAGCTGACCCGTGGACAACAATCGCCGTGCGGCATCGCGAGCCAAGACTTTCTCATCGAGTGCTAATCGTGTCGCTCCGGCGCGCTTCGCCGGGCTGGAATCGACCTCGACTGATCGACGTGGGTTCCGCTTTGCCGAACTCTTCTGGTCAACAGCTATCTGGTGAGACATCGGATTTCCCAAGTTCACACACACACACAATGTCCCGTGGCTCGGCGCCGTTCCTCGCCCCAAGAACTAGAAGATTTGCGCACCGCCAGCCGGCGCGCAATCAATTTTCGATGGGTCGCCCCGCCAAGATCACCTTTGCCGAGATGCGCGCCGATGCAGCCACTCGATTGCGACCAGCGGAGATCCATTGCCGGACGAGCCTTGGCTTTCCGATATTGAGCCTCGTTTCGTATGCACGGCCTGCGGTAAGCGCGGTGCCGACGTGAACTTCGGCTGGAACAAGCCGCAGACGCGCATGATGGGTTATCGGTGAACGCCGCTTGAGCCGGAACTCCTTCGGTTGTGGATGGCCGGTGAACAACCCTCCTGGCCCCTTCTATCGATAATAGTCACGCTCCAATATCGTCTCGGGCGTCGTTCCCGGGCCTCTATGCCGTGTGCTTCACAAAGGCGAGTTCTCCATGTCAAAGAAAGAGATTGCCGTTGAGTTCGTCATTCCCACCGCGTTTGCTCTTTCGATCGGTCTTCTTCTCGCTCTCGTATTATCGGCTGGCCTCTAATTCGATTCAGTTTCATCCCCGCAAAATCTATTGCTGCCGGTTAGTGAGTGGTCATCCAGGCACGCGCCTCGCGCTGTGCCGTGGCGATCTCGCCGTCCGACATCTGCTGGGCGACCTCGCGGCGCATGGCGATCGCGTCGGCGCGCCCCTTCAACGCTGCAAGGTTGAACCATTTGTGGGCAGCAATCAGATTGACGACGCCGGAACGGCCGCTCGCCCAATAAAGCCCGCGCTCGAACAGCACGTCGGAGATCGCGGTAGCTTGCACCGCCGTCGCCTTATCCAGATCAAAAGTCCCATGAAACATCTTGCGCCCCTCTTTTTTTATTGTCCGCGCGCCCCCGCGCGCGGCTCCCGTCCTACTGTCAAACGCCTTTCGCCGTTTCCCGGCTTGCGGCGATCATGACCGATCAAATTTGAAGGGTGGTTTAAGCTTTGCGATAAACGACGCGTAAATGCCCGCGGATTGCGCACGCCGATAAGCTCGGGAAACCGCTCGTCCGATCGGCTGCGGGGCTGCGCCACACGCAGCATGAAACCGGTTTTCTCTCGCAAACATGCCGTTTGCGCCCAAACCAGGGCGCTTGAGCGCAACTGCGCTTCGTCCCGATGTCATCGCGCTTCAGGATCAATTTACCCTACGCCGGTCGCAAACCGATAACCATCGTGACCGACGGGGTTGGCCCCGGGTGATCAGCCAGGCACAGCGAAATCGGGCGGATACCATGATCGCGAGATCCAGCGACCGGCTCGCGTCCCTGAGAAATTCGATTGGGGAGATTGGATAACGCCAGGAGCTGCCTGCTCCGGCTGAACGAGGGCGTCGGCGAACACGTCAGGACCAGATCCCACGGCCAGAATTGCGGCCCATGAAATTGCAGATTTCAAGCGATCTGCACCGAACGAAGAAAACCTGTTTCTTCTGCCGGACCGGCTCCAAGCGGCGCGAGCGCCAAACCCAAAGTTCGATCCAGCCGTTGACCTGATGTCTCGCCGACACCCTCTTTGCGTCGATCGGAGCTGTTCGGATTGAAGGTTCAGTCCGGGGCGCTCGGATGACGTGCCGGCAAAAGAATGCCGGCAATCAGATCAGGCGAGACTTACTTCTTCTTCGAGACCTTGCGGGTCTTCTTCGCAGTCTTCTTCACTGCGCTCTTCGCCTTCTTTGCCTTCTTAGCCATGTTGCCCTCCTAATGTTAGTGAGATGGCTTTTCGCTGCGTGCATCCGGGAATCGAAATGCACAGCATCCCAAATACACCAACACGTCAAAAAAAACAGCGTCCCGCTTAAGGAAGTGTTGACGCGCCGAAGTCGCAACGCGAACAGCGTCAATCCCCACAACAAGGCAATGCGTCGACATCAGGACGCGGCGCCATCGACGTTGGCGATTGTCGAGTTTGCAGAAAATGCCTTCACTGTAGATGTTTTCGCGATATGCAGATGATTGACATCAGATGCGAGACAAGTGCGACGAGGTCACTCGCACGCTTCGAGGCCTCGTCGCGGACTCTGAGTCGCAACGTTTGGCAATGAAAAAATTTTCATCGTTAACGGACTTCTGACGCGCGGCCCTTCGCGGAGGACGGCGCTTTTTGCGAATCGTCGCAACGCGATTCGCAACACGCTCCTGCCTCACCGATCGATGAAAGAGACGCGCGAACGTGTCCTTCAGATGCCGAGCTTCGACTTCAGGAGTTCGTTGACTGCCTGCGGGTTGGCCTTGCCGCCGGACGACTTCATCACCTGCCCGACGAACCAGCCGGCCAGCTGCGGCTTGGCCCTGGCCTGTGCGACCTTGTCGGGATTGGCCGCGATGATGTCGTCGACCACCTTCTCGATGGCCGAGAGATCGGTGACCTGCTTCATGCCACGCGTCTCGACCAGCTCACGGGGATCGCCGCCCTCCTGCCAGACAATCTCGAACAGATCCTTGGCGATCTTGCCGGAGATGGTGCCCTCGCCGATCAGGTCGATGATGGCAGCAAGCTGCCCCGCGGCGACGGGAGACGCCGCAATATCCCGGCCCTCCTTGTTGAGGCGGCCGAACAGTTCGTTGATCACCCAATTCGCCGCTACCTTGCCGTCGCGGGCCTGGTTGGCGAGCTTGCCCAGCACAGTTTCGTAGAAATCCGCGCTCTCGCGCTCGGCGACGAGCACGCCGGCGTCATAGGGCGACAGGGCGAGATCGGCGATGAAACGCACGCGCTTCTGATCCGGCAGCTCCGGCAGCTTCGTCTTCAGCTGATCGACGTATTCCTGGCTGAACTCCAGAGGCAACAGGTCGGGGTCGGGGAAATAGCGGTAGTCGTGCGCCTCTTCCTTGGACCGCATCGAGCGCGTCTCGCCCTTGTTGGGATCGTAGAGCCGGGTTTCCTGCTCGATCTGACCGCCGTCCTCAAGAATCTCGATCTGGCGCCTCGCCTCGAACTCGATCGCCTGCCCAATGAAATTGATCGAGTTCATGTTCTTGATCTCGCAGCGGGTGCCGAGTGCGCCACCGGGCTTGCGCACGGACACGTTGACGTCGGCGCGCAGATTGCCCTTCTCCATGTCGCCGTCGCAGGTGCCGAGGTAACGCAGGATCGAGCGCATTTTCGTCACATAGGCCTTGGCCTGCTCGGCATCGCGGATATCAGGCTTGGAAACGATCTCCATCAGCGCCACGCCGCAGCGATTGAGATCGACATGGGACATGGTCGGGTTCTGGTCGTGCAGCAACTTGCCCGCGTCCTGCTCGAGATGCAGCCGCTCGATGCCGATGGTCGCGGTCTTGCCGCCCTCCAGCTCCACCGCGATCGCGCCCTCGCCCACGATCGGCGACTTGTACTGGCTGATCTGGTAGCCCTGCGGTGAATCAGGATAGAAGTAGTTCTTGCGGTCGAACACCGAGCGCAGATTGATCTTCGCGTTCAGCCCAAGCCCGGTACGGACCGCCTGCCTGACGCATTCCTCGTTGATCACGGGAAGCATCCCAGGCATCGCCGCATCGACCAGCGAGACGTGGCTGTTCGGCTCACCGCCGAACGCCGTCGAGGCGCCCGAAAACAATTTCGAGTTGGACGTGACCTGGGCATGCACCTCCATCCCGATCACGACCTCCCAGTCGCCGGTTGAGCCCTTGATCAACTTGCCGCTCAATGCCGTCATTGCCCCTTAATCCTTGATCAGCGCGGAGACGATCCGCTCCCACTCGGCTTCGAGTAAATCCTTTGCCACGGGCTGTCCGGCCCGCCGGTACCAATAGCCGGCATTGGACAGGTCGCCCTCGACGCGATGCAAATAGGCGTGGACCCAGGCGGCGCGCGTGTCGCTTTCGTCCTGCACGATCTTGTGGGCCGCATCCCAGTCGCCCTTCGCCGCCCACCACAGCGCCGCCAGGGGAGGCTTCAGCCCATCGGCGGGGGTCGCATTCGATAGGCTGGCCTTGAAGTCCGCCATGCTCCTGGCATCCGTATTTGCGGGTCTGCAAACGATTTATATCGGCTTGCGCCTCGCTTCGCGCAATGGACCGCGCCAGTCAAGCGCATAACGGCGATGGCCTGCGGCGTCCGGAAACGATACGGCCCGGCGGATTGCTCCGCCGGGCCGCATTGTCAGGTGATTTTATCGCCTCAATCAGGCATGCCACGAGGCCGCGATGGCGGTCTGCAGGCCGGGGTCGCTTGGCGCCTGCGTCGCTGACGTCGGATCGAAGCCGGGATTACCTGCCGAATAGGTCGCCATCGCCTGAACCAGCTGCGCGACCGCGGAGTGATCGAGCGTGGACCCGTCGGACGTCTTGATGTCATTGAGCTGCGACGGCGTATCGAACCATCCCAGTTCGTTGATGACTTGCCACTGAAGCGTGTCGTTGCCCGTACTACCAATCACCTGCGCATCCGAACTGGTTCCGGGCGGCGTCACGATGACATTGAAGGTCTGCGTCGCCTGAGCCAGATTGGTGCTGGTGTGGGTTTGGCCATCGGACAAGACGGCGCTGTCGGTCGCTGATGTCGTCACCGTCAGCTGGAAGTTGCCAATGAAGTCCGGCGGCGGCAGGATCGTGACGCTGCCGAGGTTCCAGCTGCTGACGTCTACGCTGGTGGCGCCGGGCGCCGAGCTATGGCCATGGCCGTCGCTCAGAATAGCGCCTGCGGGAATGCCTGATACCACCGTCGACAGCGTCTCCGAACCGTCGCTGTCAGTCAACGTCGGCACGATGCTGATCTGCTGGGCCGTGTTTTCATCGGTGTTGGCGATGGTGAAGCGTTGCGCCTGCACACCCTCCGCGCCGCCATCGGTCCAGGCGATGATAAAGCCGTTCGGTCCGAACGCGGTGACCGTCGGGTTGATCTGATCGCCCGCCGTCAGGCTGTTGACCAGGATCTCGCCGCCGAGCTTGACGCCGTTGGAACTGAACACCTGCGCTTTGA
Source organism: uncultured Alphaproteobacteria bacterium (assembly GCA_963696255.1). GTDB lineage: Bacteria > Pseudomonadota > Alphaproteobacteria > Rhizobiales > Xanthobacteraceae > Bradyrhizobium. Next base: position 312,642 of record CAVOJN010000006.1, on the reverse strand, counting down.
TCGCATCCGCGCTGGTGTCACCCCCAACCAGGCTCGGATCGGTCCAGACCGCAACGAAGTCGCCGTTGGCGAGGGCCGTGATCGTCAGCTGCTTCTGTGTCCCGGGCAGAGCAGTGTTGATCAGGAATTCGTTGCCGATCGGCTTGCCGTCCGGGCTGAGGATCTGCCCGTCCAGACCGCTGCCGCTGGGATCGCCGTCTCGTCCGCTCGCGTCTCTCCACGCCACAAGGATGTTGCCGTTCGCCAGTTGGGTGACAACCGATGCAATCTGCTGGCCGCCTGCCTGGTTGTTGCTGACGGTGAACTCCTCATCGCCATTGCCGTTCCTGACCCGGTTGCCGCTGAGATCGAAGAACTGGGCCTTGACCGCGTTGGTGCTGGCGTCGAACCAGGTCTCGATGAACCCGCCCTCCGGCAGCAACGTGCTCGGAGCCAAGCCGGTAACCGTGGGGAACTGCTGGTTACCCGACGTCACGGTGTTGACGACGAATTCACTCGTCACCGGGTTGCCGGCGGCATCGAAGATTCGGGCCTTGATGCCGCTCTGGCTGCCATCATCCCCGCTCGTGTCATCGAAGGTGACAACGAAGCCACCATTTCCCAAGGCCGCAATCGAGATATTGGCTTGGGATCCTGCCTGGTTGTTGTTGACCAGGATTTCGCCACCGACCTTGTTGCCGTTTGCGTCATATGCCTGCGCCCTGACATCGAAGTCCGACGTGGACCCCGCGTCTTGCCCTTGCCAGGCCACGACAAAGCCGCCACCGGCAAGTGTCGCGACCTTGGAGTTCAGCTGGTCTCTATTGATCGTCGAGTTGACCAGGAATTGGCCATGGAGCGGGTCGGTGGGACTGACCGCGTTGCCGTGCACATCGACCGGGTTGCCATTGGCATCGAAACGCTGTCCACGGATACCCTCGGTCGGATCGTCACCCCGGCGACTGGTGTCGTTATAGGTCACGAGGAAACCGCCATCCGCCAATTGCGTGATGGAAGGCATGAAAGCGACTGCGGCGGCGGGATTGACCGGGAACTGCCCCGCCCCGTTGGCATGATCGGCCACGACCTGACCCGCCAGCAAAGTCGGCGTGTCCGCCACGGGCGCAACGTCGACGGTGACATGTTTGGTCACCGAAAGACCACCGGCGTCGGTCACGGTGTAGTCGTAGCCCGCAACGCCGCTGAAATTGGCAGCCGGGGTAAAAACGACGACACCGTTGACGAGGGACACGGTCCCATGCGTCGCATTGCCGACAGCCGTCAGCGTGTCGACATCGCCATGATCCGGATCACTGACATTCCCTGCCGCGAGGAGTTGCGCGGCCGTGGTCGACAACGCGGTGTCTTCGTTGGTCGAAAGGTTGACATTCGAAGCAACTGGAGCCTCGTTCACGTCGGAGAGCTTGATCGTGACCGTTGTCTTGTCGGTCAGCCCGCCCCTGTCGGTGACAACAACCTCGATGGTCTGGACCGGGTTGGTCTCGAAGTCGAGCCTGGTGCTGTCAGCCACCGTGACGACGCCGGTCTTGGCGTCGATGGCGAACGCGCCATTCGCATTGTTGCTCAGCGAATAGGTCAGCTGATCGCCGACATTGGGATCGCTGGCCACGACCGTGCCGATCACCGTGGCGTTGGGCAGGTTCTCCGGGACGGTGTCGCCGTTCGCAAAGCTAAAGGCCGTGATCGTCGGCTTCTCGTCCACGACCGTGACGCTGAAGGTCTGCGTCGCCTGCGCAAGGTTGGTGCTGGTATGCGTCTGGCCGTCCGACAACACGGCGCTGTCGGTCGAGGTGACCGTAGCGGTGAGCTGGAACGTGCCGACGAAGTCCGGCGGCGGCAGGATCGTCAGGCTGGCGAGGTTCCAACTGCTGACGTCCGCGCTGGTGGCGCCGGGTGAGGAGCTATGGCCATGGCCGTCGCTCAGGATGGCGCCTGAGGGAATGCCTGATACCACGGTCGTCAGCGTCTCCGAACCATCCGTGTCAGTCGACGTCGCCGCAATGCTGATCTGTTGCGGCGTATTCTCATCGGTGTTGAGGACAGTGAAGGTCTGCGCCTGAACACCACCGCCGTTATTGCCGCCATTGTCGGTCCAGGCCACGATGAAGCCGTTGGGTCCGAACGCCGTCACCGCCGGGTTGATCTGGTCGCCCGCCGTCAGCGTGTTGACCAGGATCTCGCCGCCGAGCTTGGTGCCGGTGGCGCTGAACACCTGCGCCTTGATCGCATCCGCGCTGGTGTCGCCGCCAACCAGACTCGGATCGGTCCAGACGGCAACGAAGTCGCCGTTCGCAAGGGCCGTGATCGTCAGCTGTTTCTGCGTTCCCGGTAGAGCCGTGTTGATCAGGAACTCGTTGCCGATTTTCTCACCCGTCGGGCTCAGGATCTGACCATCGAGCCCGCTGCCGCTGGGATCGCCGTCATTTCCACTGGCGTCTCTCCACGCCACGACGATATTGCCGTTCGCCAGCTGGGTGACGACCGATGCAATCTGCTGGCCGCCCGCCTGGTTGTTGCTGACGGTGAACTCGTCCTTCGCAACGTTACCGTTGAGATCGAAGATCTTGGCCTTCACCGCATTGGTGCTGGCGTCGAACCACGTCTCGATGAACCCGCCGTTCGGCAGCAAGGAACTCGCAGCCAATCCGGCAACGGTGGGGAACTGCTGATTGCCCGACGTCACGCTGTTGACGACGAACTCGCCGCCCACCGGATTGCCGCCGGCATCGAAGATGCGAGCCTTGATGCCGCTCTGGCTGCCGTCATCCCCACTCGTGTCGTCGTAGGTGACAACGAAGCCACCATTTCCCAAGGCCGCAATCGAGATATTGGCTTGAGACCCTGCCTGGTTGTTGTTGACCAGGATTTCGCCACCGACCTTGTTGCCGCTGGCGTCATACGCCTGCGCGCGGACATCAAAGTCCGACGTGGATCCCGTGTCCTGTCCCTGCCAGGCGACGACAAAGCCGCCACCGGTAAGTGTCGCGACCTTGGAGTTCAGCTGGTCTCTATTGGTCGTCGAGTTGACCAGGAACTGGCCATGGAGCGGGTCGGCCGGACTGACCGCGTTGCCATGGACATCGACCGGATTGCCATTGGCATCGAAGCGCTGAGCGCGGATGCCTTCGGTTGGATCGTCGCCCCGGCGACTGGTGTCGTTGTAGGTCACGAGGAAACCGCCATCCGCCAATTGCGTGATGGAAGGCATGAAAGCGACTGCCGCAGCAGGGTTGACCTGGAACTGCCCCGCCCCGTGCTGAGCCACCACCTGACCCGCCAGCACCGTCGGCGTGTCCGCTACGGGCTGAACATCAACGGTGACATGCCGGGTGACGGAAAGGCCACCCGCATCGGTGACGGTGTAGTCGTAGCCCGCAACGCCGCTGAAATTGGCGGTAGGGGTGAACACGACCGTTCCGTTGGTGAGAGACACCGTCCCATGCGTGGCATTGCCGACCGCTGTCAGCGTGTCGACGTCACCCGCATCCGGATCGCTGACATTCCCCGCCGCCAGAAGCTGCGCGGCCGTCGTCGTCAGCGCGGTATCTTCATTGGTCGAGAGGCTGACATTCGAGGCCACCGGCGCCTCGTTGACATTGGACAGGTCAATCGTGACCGTCCTTGTGTCCGTGAGCCCGCCCATGTCGGTGACAACAACCTCGATGGTCTGGACAGGGTTGGTTTCGAAGTCGAGCTTCGAGCTATCGGCCACCGTGACGACGCCATTGGCGTCAATGGCAAACGCGCCATTCGCATTGTTGCTCAGCGAATAGCTCAGCTGATCGCCCGCATCGGGATCGCTGGCGGCGACCGAGCCAATCACCGTGCCGTTGGCCGAGTTCTCCGGGACCGTATCGCCATTGGCGAAGTTGAAGCCCGTGATTGTCGGCTTCTCGTTCACGTTGGAAAGATCGATCGTGACCGTCCTTGTGTCCGTGAGTCCGCCCTTGTCGGTCACAACAACCACGATGGTCTGGACCGGGTTGGTCTCGAAATCGAGCTTCGAGCTATCAGCCACCGTGACCACGCCATTGGCGTCGATGGCGAACGCGCCGTTTGCATTGTTGCTCAGCGAATAGGTCAGGCTGTCACCGACATCGGGATCGCTGGCAACGACTGCGCCGACCACCGTGCCGTTGGAGGAATTCTCCGGAATCGTGTCGCCATTGGCAAAACTGAAGGCGGTGATCGTCGGCTTCGCGTCGGTGACGATGACTGTAAAGGTCTGCGTCGCCTGGGCAAGGTTGGTGCTGGTATGGGTCTGGCCGTCCGACAACACGGCGCTGTCGGTCGCCGAGGTCGTCACTGTCAGCTGGAAATTACCGATGAAGTCCAGCGGCGGCAGGACCGTCAAGGTGGCGAGATTCCAGTTGCTGACGTCCACGCTGGTGGCGCCGGGTGAGGAGCTATGGCCATGGCCGTCGCTCAGGATGGCGCCTGAGGGAATGCCTGATACCACTGTCGTCAGCGTCTCCGAGCCATCGGTATCGGTCGAGGCAGCCGCAATGCTGATCTGCTGGGCCGTATTGAAGCCGGTATTGAGCAGCGTGAAGGTCTGCGCCTGAACGCCGCCCCCGTTGTTGCCGCCATTGTCGGTCCAGGCCACGATGAAGCCATTGGGTCCGAACGCCGTCACCGCCGGGTTGATCTGGTCGCCCGCCGTCAGCGTGTTGACCAGGATCTCGCCGCCGAGCTTGGTGCCGGTGGCGCTGAACACCTGCGCCTTGATCGCATCCGCGCTGGTGTCGCCGCCGACGAGACTCGGATCGGTCCACACCACGACGAAGTCGCCATTGGCAAGTGCGGTGATCGTCACCTGCTTCTGCACTCCGGGCAGAGCGGTATTGATCAGGAACTCGCCGCCGAGCTTGGTGCCGTCGGGGTTGAGGATCTGCCCGTCCAGACCGCTGCCGCTGGGATCGCCGTCATTGCCGCTGGCGTCTCGCCACGCCACCAGGATATTGCCGTTCGCCAGCTGGGTGACGACTGACCCGATCTGCTGGCCGCCCGCCTGGTTGTTGCTGACCGTGAATTCGTCCTTCGCGACGTTACCGTTGAGGTCGAAGATCTTGGCCTTCACCGCATTGGTGCTGGCATCGAACCAGGTCTCGATGAAGCCGCCATTCGGCAGCAGCGAACTCGGAGACAGCCCGGCAACGGTGGGGAACTGCTGGTTACCCGACGTCACGCTGTTGACGACGAACTCGCCGCCCATCGGGTTGCCGCCGGCATCGATGATTCGTGCCTTGATTGCGGAGCCGTTGCCGTCGCTGCTTGCACTGGTGTCGTCCCAGGTGACGACAAAATTGCCGTTCCCCAGCGCCGCCACCGCGCGGTTGTCCTGCGCGCCATCAGTGACCTGATTGACCAAGACTTCCCCACCGACCTTGTTGCCGGCGGCATCATAGACCTGCGCTTTGACGTCGGAGTCGGACGAGGTCACCTGGTCTTCCCAGGCGACGACCCAGCCGCCACCGGCCAGCGACGTCACGCTGGAGTCCCGTTGGTCGCGGTTGATGGTCGAGTTGACCAGGAACTGGCCATGGAGCGGGTCGCTTGGACTGACCGCGTTGCCATGCATATCGACCGGATTGCCGCTGGCATCGAAGCGCTGAGCCCGGATGCCCTCGGTCGGATCATCGCCCCGACGGCTGGTGTCGTTGTAGGTGACGAGATAACCGCCATCGGCCAGTTGGGTGATCGCCGGCCGGAAGCCGATCGACTGATCGGAATTGACCTTGAACTGCCCCGCCCCATTGGCATGCCCGGCCACGACCTGTCCCGCCAGCAAGGTCGGCGTGTCGGCCACGGGTTGAACGTCGACCGTGACATGCTTGGTGACGGAAAGGCCACCCGCATCGGTGACGGTGTAGTCATAGCCCGCAACGCCGCTGAAATTCGCAGCAGGGGTAAAGACAACGGTCCCGTTGGTGAGAGACACCGTCCCATGCGTGGCATTGCCGACTGTCAGCGAGTTGACATCGCCCGCATCCGGATCGCTGACGTTCCCTGCCGCCAGAAGCTGCGCGGCCGTGGTCGTCAACGCGGTATCTTCATTGGTCGAGAGGCTGACATTCGAGGCCACCGGCGCCTCGTTGACATTGGACAGGTCAATCGTGACCGTCCTTGTGTCCGTGAGCCCGCCCTTGTCGGTGACAACAACCTCGATGGTCTGGACAGGGTTGGTTTCGAAGTCGAGCTTCGAGCTATCGGCCACCGTGACGACGCCATTGGCGTCGATGGCAAACGCGCCATTCGCATTGTTGCTCAGCGAATAGCTCAGCTGATCGCCCGCATCGGGATCGCTGGCGGCGACCGAGCCAATCACCGTGCCGTTGGCCGAGTTCTCCGGGACCGTGTCGCCATTGGCGAAGTTGAACGCCGTAATCGTCGGCTTCTCGTTCACGTCGGACAGATTGATCGTGAAGGTCTTGTCGAATGAGAGACCAAACGGATCGGTAACCGTCACCCTGACGTCGTGGGAGGTCGCGCTTTCGAAATCGAGCGCGCCGCTGTTGGCCACCGTGATGGCGCCGGTCCTGGCGTCGATGGTGAAGGCACCCGTGCCATCGGTAATCGGCTGACCATTGCGGTCGAGGTTGACCAGCGAATAGGTCAGGGCATCGCGATCCGGATCAACGCCCTGGACCGTACCCACAGCGGTGCCGGCGGCCGAGTTCTCCGCAAGCCTGCCGTCATTGTTGAGAACCGCCTGGTCCAGCGTCAGCGCCTCATCCGTCGGCGCCCGATTGGTATCGACGGAGAAGATCTGTGCCTTGACGCCAAATCCATCCGAGTCCGGACCCTGCCCGGTCGAATTGCTCCAGGACGCGACGAAGCGGCCATCCGGGAGCGCGGCAATCGACGGGAAGGTCTGATTGTTTTCCGGCGGGGTGATCGGGAATTCATGGCCGACCTTGTTGCCGCTGCCATCGAACACCTGGCCCCTCACCACGGGCGAGCCGTCGCTGCCGTCACTCTCCCAGACCACCACGAACTTGCCATCCGACAACGCGGTGATCCTGGGCGACAGCTGCGAACCATCGGTCGTCGTGTTGACCAGGAATTGGCCATCGACCTTGGCGCCCTGGCTGTTGAAGATCTGCGCGACGATTCCGCCACCGGCGTCACCGGCAAATCCGCTGAAATCCTCCCAGGCCACCACGAAGCCGCCGCCTGCCAGCGCGGTGATCGTCGGAGCGTCCTGCTCGCTTCCGTTTGGAACGTTCACCACGACTTCGTCGCCGACCCTGTTGCCGCCGGCGTTGAACATTTGCGCCCTGATGGCGGCGGCGTCCCCGTTCGTGCCGCTGTCATCTTCCCAGCTCACGACGAACCCGCCATCGAGGAGCGAGGTAATCGTGGGGGCGAATTGCCCGCTTGTCGTCGTGGTGTTGACGACAAATTCGCTGCCGCCGACGCCGCTCGCGTTGAAAATGCGTGCCTTGATATCGCCGCCTGTGCTGTTCAGATCTTCCCAGCTCACGACAAAGCCGCCGTTCGACAGCGATGTGATGACAGGTGCATCCTGCGTGCCCCTGGTCGTCGTGTTGACGACAAACTCGCCGCCCGCTTTGCTGCCATCGGCATTGAACCGCTGCGCCCGGATATCGCCGCTACGGGCGGAGTCCTGCCAGGTCACCACGAAACCGCCGTTTGCCAGCGCAGTCGTCTGCGGCTCGGTCTCGTTGGCGCTTTTGGTCGTGTTGACGAGGAATTCGCCGCCGATCTTGTTGCCGTTGACATCGACGATCTGGCCCCGGACCGCATCGCCAAAGTCATCGCCGGTCCGGCTCGTGTCGGTCCATGTCATGACGATGTTGCCGTTCGCGAGCACCGCGATCGAAGACTGGAATTGGCCGCCTTGCGTTGTCGTGTTGACCTGGATCTCGGGGCCGGACGGATTGATCGTGGCCTGTACGATCGGCGCAACATTGACGGTGACCTGGGCGGTGCTGGTGCCGCCCTGCCCGTCCTCAATCGTGTAATCGAAAGTGGCGGGGCCGCTGAAGTCTTCATCCGTCGTGACGACGATATTGCCGTTCCAGTCCAGCGAGACCGTTACGCCGGCGCTGGCGTTATCAACCGAGACCACCGAGAGCGTGCCACCGTCGACATCGGTGTCGTTCGCCGTAAGCTGCGACGCAGAGATGACAAGGGGCGTATTGCCGTGCGCGGAGAACACGTCGTTGACCGCGACGGAAGTGGCGTTCTGCGTAACAAGCTTCGGGTGATGGTTCATTTGCGGCGTCTCCCGGATTTTTTTGATCAACGGTTGTGATGCGAGGAAGGCAGCTCAGAGAACTTGTTGATGGCGTGCCTTATTCGCGTACCGCTGACAATCCTTTGATCGGAGGACGAAGTTGTGTTCTTTAATTAATTCTCGTAGAGGTTCTCGCTATATTAGAGAGCATATAACGACTAAAACAACCAAGACGTGTGAGTGCTAAGAATCGAATCAAAACTGGATTGAGCGCGTGGCGGACGTCACCACCATTTCGGCGGCGTGAAACGACCAGCCGCCTGCTCGATGATGTCACCGAGCGAGAACAACGTTTCCTCGTCGAAAGCCCGCCCGATCAACTGCAAAGCCAGCGGCAATCCTTGCGAGTCCTTGCCGGCCGGCACAGCGATTCCCGGCAGGCCCGCCATGTTCACCGTCACCGTGAAGATGTCGTTCAGATACATCTCGACGGGATCGGCGCCGCCCTTCTCGCCGAGCCCGAAGGCCGCCGACGGCGTCGCCGGCGTCAGAATCGCGTTGACGCCCCTGGCGAAGCAGTCCTCGAAATCCTTTTTGATCAGCGTCCGGACCTTTTGCGCGCGCAGGTAATACGCATCGTAATATCCGGCTGACAGCACGTAGGTGCCGATCATGACGCGGCGACGCACTTCGCCGCCGAATCCTTCAGCCCGGGTCGCCTCGTACATGTCGCCGACCGAGCGTCCCGGCACGCGAAGCCCGTATCGCACGCCGTCATAGCGCGCGAGATTGGAGGAGGCTTCGGCGGGCGCGACGATGTAATAGGCCGGAAGCGCGTATTTGGTGTGCGGCAGCGACACCTCGACGAGCTCGGCGCCGGCGGCCTTCAGCCACTTCGCGCCCTCGCTCCACAGCTTTTCGATCTCGTCCGGCATGCCGTCGAGGCGATATTCCTTCGGGATGCCGATCTTCATGCCTTTCACGGATTTGCCGATCGCGGCCTCGTAGTCCGGCACCGGACGATCGACCGACGTCGTGTCCTTGGGGTCATGTCCCGCCATCGAGCGCAACAGGATCGCAGAATCCCGCACCGTGCGGCCGATCGGGCCCGCCTGGTCGAGCGAAGACGCGAACGCCACGATGCCCCAGCGCGAGCAGCGGCCATAGGTCGGCTTGATCCCGACGGTTGCGGTGAAAGCGGCCGGCTGGCGTATGGATCCTCCGGTATCCGTCGCCGTCGCGCCCATGCAGAGCAGCGCGGCCACGGCTGAGGCCGAGCCGCCGGACGAGCCACCGGGCACCAGGGTGGTGTTGCTTCCTTCACGCCGCCAGGGATTGGCGACTGGACCAAAACACGAGGTCTCGTTCGACGAACCCATCGCAAACTCGTCATTGTTGAGCTTGCCGAGCATGACGGCGCCGTCGCGCCAGAGCTGGGAGGTGATCGTCAATTCGTAGGTCGGAACGAAATTGGCGAGGATCCTGGAGCAGGCCGTGGTGCGGACACCCTTGGTCGCGAAGAGGTCCTTGATGCCCAAGGGAATGCCTGCGAGAGGACCGCCGTCGCCTTTGGTTATCTGTACGTCGGCGCGTCGCGCCATGTCGCGCGCAAGATCGGGCGTCGGTAACACAAAGGCATTCAGGATCTGCGCCTCATCCATCGCCTTGAGATGAGCGTCAGTCAGCTCCAGCGAGGTAAAGGATTTTTTCGCGAGACCATCACGGGCTTCGGCGAGCGTCATCGAAGTGAAATCGGTCATTTATCGATCGGGCTGCAGAAGAACGGAGACAGGGTCTTGTCGTTGGCCGGGTCGTCTTTTTTGGGACGCGTCCGCTCGTTGGCCTCGAGCGCGTCGAGCACGGCGTCGATCGCCTTGTCGGGGTCGGCAGCCTTGCCCTGCCGCTCCATCGCGTCGAGATAGTTCATGTAGGCCTGATAGGCCTTTTCATCGTCGCAGAGCAGGCACATGTTGCTTCCAAACTACCCCTTTCATGCGACGCGAAGCGGCGCACGCTTCGCCCGAAAACGCTTCGCTACTCGACGACCTTTGGCACCAGGAAGAATTGACCTTCGGTCGCCGGCGCGTTCTGCACGATGTCGTCGGGGATTCCCCCGTCATTGACCACGTCCTGCCGCTTCTTCATCTCCATCGGGGTCACCGAGGTCATCGGCTCGACACCCTCGATGTTGACCTCCGACAATTGCTCGACGAAGGCCAGCATGGCGTTCAGTTCGCCCTGGAGATGCGGAACTTCGGCGTCCGTGACCGCGATCCGCGCCAGATGCGCGATACGGCGGACGGTGGCAGCATCGACCGACATTATACAGGGCCTCAAACCGGATTTCAGCGTCAGTCCGCGTATAGCAGAGGCCCCTTTTGCGCCGCAACCGGCGCAAACGGGGACTTGATCCGCCTTTCAGCCCGCAAGCCGGCTCATCCGTGCCAGGGCGGCGCCCGCCAGCGCCCGTGTCAGCTCGGCGGCCGGCATTTCCCGGCCCAACCGGACCGCCTGCCCGGCCCAGAGACTGGTGAAATCGACCTTGCCGAGTTTTTCGGCAGCCAGCTTCAGGGGACCGAGCGAGGTTGCCGAATGCGGGAACGTCGGGGCGTCGGGCGCCACGGGTCCCACCTCGCTCATCACGCGGTTGGCAACCCCGCGCGCCGGTCGGCCGGTCATCACATTGGTAATGACGGTGCTATCGTCCATCGCCCGGGCCAGCGCAATGCGCGCCGGCGCAATCACCTTCGATTCCGGGCAGCGCAGATAGGCGGTGCCGATCTGGACGCCGGCGGCGCCGAGCGCAAACGCGGCGGCGATCCCCCGCCCGTCGGCGATGCCGCCTGCGGCAATGACCGGCACCTTCACCGCATCGACCACCTGCGGCACCAGCGCGAAGATCCCGGGCTGCTCGGCGATGTTGTCCGTCAGGAACATGCCGCGATGGCCGCCCGCCTCCGCGCCCTGCGCGATGATGACATCAGCGCCGTTTTCCTCGAGCCAGATCGCCTCCCGCACGATCGTCGCCGACGACATCACGATTGCGCCCGTCGCCTTCACACGCTTGAGCAGGCCTGTCTCCGGCAGGCCGAAGTGAAAGCTCACGATCTCGGGCTTCAGCTCCTCGACCACCGCGCAGAAGTCGGCGTCGAACGGGGCGCGGTTGGCCGCATTGATCGGCGCCGCCGGATCAAGGCCCAGCTCCCTGTAATAGGGCGCAAGCCGCTGCCGCCAGATCGCCTCGCGCGCGGGATCGGCTTCGACCGGCTTGTGACAGAAAAAGTTCAGATTGACCGGCGCGGAGACGCGCTGGCGGATGATCCGAACCTGCTCGCGCGCCTTCTCCGGCGCCATCAATGCGCATGGCACCGAAGGCAGCCCGCCGCCCTGCGCCACCGCGATGGCGATTTCGGCATCGATCGCACCCGCCATTGGAGCCAGCAGAATCGGAAACTCGATTCTGAAGAGGTCAGTTATCCGGCGATCCGGCCACATCGTTGCTCTCGTTCGGTCGGGCTCTGAACCCATCACAGCCGTCAGCGGTCGCGGAAATGCGCCGCCGGCATGTTTCGGTGCTCAGCATAGGCCGCCACATGGCCATTCCAGAAACGAATAATCGAGAACAGACCGGTCTGGAAAATGGAACAAATGAACGTCTTGAAGGAACGTCTTGGCAACGGCGAACTTTGCGTCGCTGCCGCGACGCATGGTATGCGCTTTCCCCATGCCCGCCCTGGTCCTTCCCCTGGTTGAAGCCGTGACGCGCTGGCCCGCGCGCGGCGCGCTGGTCGGCCTCGATCTCGGCACCAAGACCATCGGGGTTGCGGTGTCCGATCCGGACCGGAGGCTCGCGACGGCCGTCGAGACCGTGAAACGCAAGGCGTTCAAGGCGGATGCGGCGCGGCTGCTCGCCATCGCCTCGGAGCGCCAGGCGGTCGGCTTCGTGCTGGGACTTCCCATCAACATGGACGGCAGCGAGGGCCCCCGCGCACAATCGACCCGCGCCTTCGCCCGCAACCTGTCCAGCCTCACCGATCTTGCGATCGCGTTCTGGGACGAGCGGCTGTCGACCGCGGCCGTCGAGCGCGAATTGATCGCCAATGATGTCAGCCGGGCCAGGCGCGCCGAAGTGATCGATCAGCACGCGGCGATCTTCATCCTGCAAGGGGCGCTGGACCGCCTCGCCAATCTCGGGAAAAGCTGATCGATGCCGATCGTCCTGGCGGCGATCGTCTAGTGCAGGGCCAGCGCGACGACGACAACGGCAATGGCGTTGTTGGCGGCATGCAGGATCACGGTCAACCAGGTCGAGCCGCTGCGCAGGCGGAGCATGCCGAACACGAGGCCGAGCGCGAAAATCTCCGACATGTAGAACCAGTTATATTGCGTGTGTACCGCTGCCCAGGCCGCCGAACTCAGCACCACAGCGCCAATGGGTCCGAGAAAGGACTGCGACCAGCCGCGCAGGAGAAACCCCCGCACCAGGAATTCCTCCGCCAAGGGCGCCGCGACGCAAAGCGCAACGACATACAAGGCGATCGAGCCGCTGTCCCTTGCGGTCCGGTAGGTTTCGATCATGAAGTCGGGCAGCGGCTGCCCCAGCGCGAACCGAAGCAGGTGAACCAGCAGCAGCAGCGCGACCAGCATCGACAGACCGCGCATCACCTCGCCGCGTTCCGGCCACTGCAAGGCGAGATAGCTCGCAAATTTCTGACGCGCGATCCGGATCGGAATCCAGAGCGCCGCCAACACGAACGGCCACGACACGATCACCATCCATGCCAGCACGCGGCCATCATTCAACATGGCTCGCGACTGTTCCGTCGTGAGCGGCGCCTTTGCGCCGGACCAGACGAACAAGGCGATCAGGACCGCCATGTAGGCGATCTGCTGGACACCAAAGACGCCCGCCCCGAACAGGGTTGTGCCGATGAAGTACCAGGTCCGCGGCGGACGCGGCGTTCGTGCGCCGAGGGCCGGAGGGGAAAGAGCAACGGGCGGCGGCGCGCAATCAGGCAGGGACGACATGCAAATCTCCTCGGCCATAGTCGCGCAAAATGGCAGGCCGGTTCAACCGCACCCGTCCGGATCAGCCCCCGAGATACATCGTCTGTGCCAGCGCGCCGAGATTGTTCAAGCCATGCAGCACGATCGTCAGCCAGATCGAGTTGCTGCGATAGCGGACGTACCCGAACCAGAGGCCGATGCAGAACACCTCGCCGAAAAAGAACTGGTCATACTGCAAATGCATCCCGGTCCAGACCAGCGACGAGAGAACGATCGCGCCCGGCACGCGGAGGAATGATTCCGACCAGCCGCGGTAGAGGAACCCGCGCGCGAACAGTTCTTCGGTGATCGGAGCCGCAACACAGAACGCAAGCACCATTAGCCACAACGCGCCCGCGTCGCGCGCCGACTTCATCACCTCGATCATGAATCCGGGCGTCGCCTCGTGTCCGATCGCGTGAGACAGCAGGTCCCAGCCCTCGACCAGTACGACCAGACCGACTGCACCGAGGACAACATTTCCCCACGAGGTCCAGCGCAGCGCCAGATAGTCCGCAAAGGGTATGCGGGTCCAGCGGATCGCCAGCCACAGCGCCAGCAGCACCGCGGGCAGCCCCGCCATCACCGAGAGCGAGATCGCCAATCCGTTGGAAGCGATCTGTCTCAGCTGCTCGAAGTCGAAGGCGCCCGGACCGCCAACCATACGGGGTGCCGCCAGCAGGAGGAGGATCACGACCCCGATCTGGCCTACGACCATCGCCGCAAACACAACGAAGCCCCAGAGCGCGGTGCCCCAGAACTTCCAGACGCGCGGCGGAAGCTCAGCCGCCGTGAGCGGGGGCGGCGAGATGTCGGAACCTGGAATTGCTGGAATTTCGGGAGTTGCGGAATCCATCGAGAGACTTTCAGGGTAGCGCGCGCAGCAGCAGGTCGCGCGCATCATTCTCGGCGAGGTCGACTGTTCCATACATGCTGGCGTGCGGATTGGCGAGCCTCGTGCTCGCGAACAGTGCCGCACTTCGTGGCGCGATCTTGTTCAATGCCGCCGCCGCGGCAAGCAGGGCCAGTTTTTCCACCGCGAGCCGCGCCATGCGCTCACTGTCGGGCCGGCGGAACTCGGTGGCGATCACGGCTGCCGCTTCGCCCGCGCCCGGCAGTCCCCGCGTCGCCTCGCCCAATTCGTCCAGGACCGCGATCGCAGCCTCCGTCTCTCGCGCCAGCGCTCGAAGCACGTCGAGGCACATCACATTCCCGGAGCCCTCCCAGATCGCGTTGACCGGCGACTCCCTGTAGTGCCTCGCCAGAATGCCCTCCTCGACATAACCGTTGCCGCCAAGGCATTCCATTGCCTCGAACAGGAACGCCGGCGCGCTCTTACAAGTCCAGTATTTGATGACGGGCGTGAGCAGGCGCATATAGGCGGCCTCGCCCGCCTCCCCGCTTGCGCGATCGAAGGCGCGGCAGAGCCGCATCACGAGCGCTGTCGAGGCCTCCACATGCAGCGCCATGTCGGCAAGCACCGCGCGCATCAAAGGCTGATCGGCGAGGTGCTTCTGGAAGACGCTGCGGTGGCGGGCGTGATGCAGCGCATGCGCCAATCCCGAACGCATCAGCCCGGCGGAGGCGATGGCGCAGTCCTGCCGCGTTAGCTGCACCATCTGGATGATGGTGCTGATACCCCTGCCCTCTTCGCCGACCCGCTGCGCATGGGCGTCCATGAACTCCACTTCGGAGGAAGCGTTGGAGCGGTTGCCGAGCTTGTCCTTCAGGCGTTGAAAATGGATCGCGTTGACGGAGCCGTCCGGCCTGAAGCGCGGCATGAAAAAACAGGTCAGACCTTCGTTCGCCTGCGCCAGCACCAGGAAGGCATCGCACATCGGCGCCGACATGAACCATTTATGCCCGGTGATACGGTAGCCGTCGTTCGTGCGTTCGGCGCGCGTCATGTTCGCGCGCACGTCGGTGCCGCCCTGCTTCTCGGTCATACCCATGCCGAGCGTCATGCCGCGCTTGGTCCACCACGGTGCGAACGAGGGATCGTAGCTCTTGCTGGCGATGACCGGCATGACCCTTGCCAACAGCCCCGGCTCGGCGGCCAGCGCGGCCACCGACGCGCGCGTCATGGTGATCGGGCAGAGATGGCCGGTCTCCACCTGCGAGGCGATGTAGAACCGCGCGGCCCTCAGGACTTCGGCTGCGCCGCCGGCCGGTTTGCCCTCCACCGTCCAGGTCGAGACGTGCAAGCCGCCATGCGCCGAATGAGCCATCAGTTCGTGATAGGCAGGATGGAATTCGACCTCGTCGCGGCGGTTGCCACGGGAATCGAATGTGCGCAGTTTCGGAATATTCTCGTTGGCGGCACGCCCGCGCGCGGCCATGGCGGCCGAACCCCAATGCCGGCCGAACTCCGAAAAGTTCTGCTCCGCCGCGGTTGTGCCGAACCCCAACACTGCATCGCGCAGCGGCCGGTCGAGCGCAAACAGATCGACATCCTCAAACGGCGGCGTCTGGTTGAATACGTCGTGGGTGGAGAAGGCCGGCTGGATCATGGCGGTTCTCCCTGGAATTGGGAACGATCAATGGCGCGCGGTGATCGGGAAATCATAGGCCGGGCCGTCGGCGCCCGGCAGCGAAAAATGCCACCATTCCTTCGAATAATTCACAAAGCCCTGTCGCGCCATGGCGGCAATCAGCACCTCCCGCCAGCGGCGCTGCTCCGGCGTGATCGCGGATGAGCGCGTGTGTCCCCTGAGATCGGTGCAGTCATAGCCGGTACCCATGTCGATGCTGCCTTCGGGCGCGCGCCTCTCGGCCGGCGCTGTACAGTCGGCGTAGGATTTCGCTGAATCGAAGCGGGCCGAATTGTCGGCCGCCAGATCCACCAGCGTGAGGTCGAGCGCGGCTCCCGTCGAATGCCTGGAATAGGACGCGATATAGCCGAGCCGAAACAGGTCGCGCTTGTCGATCGCCGGATTGAAGCGATTGCCGCTGTCCCTCGAGTTCCGCGACCATCGCACCATGTCGAGGCTGGCGCGCGCCGGCCGGTAGCAATCGAACATCTTCAGCGACAATTTCCGTCGGGCGAGTTCCTGCTGGACCGCCTTCAGCCGCAGGCCCACCTCGCGCTTGACCACGCACTCGCCGGCCTCATAGCCGCGGAGCGGGCGGCCGATGAAATTGTTCGACGTCGCGTAGCGGATGTCCTGGATGATCGTCGGATCGATGTCGCTGAGATAGACGAAGCTGCCCGGCAAGGTTTGGGCGGACGTTTGGGAAATCGCGAATGCGGCAACCAGCGCGGCAAGAGTTGTTTTCACGGCCCTATCCACATCGTCACGGCCGGACCTGTTCCGGCCATCCACGTCTCTCTGCGCCGAACCTTAGTTAAGACGTGGATGCCCGGGTCAAGCCCGGGCATGACGACGGAATGAAGGACGACGCGCCCCATTTACCCTGCCAGGGAACGACCGGGGGATAACTTTTTCGCAGGGCTTTGGCCCTTGCTACGGGGGGCATCCCCGCCTATAGCTCTGGCTTTAATGACATCGAAATCGACCTTTGTCCTCGGTCACCGGCATTTGCTGGGAATTGAGGGACTTTCCGCCGCCGATATTACCGGCCTGCTCGACCTCTCCGAGGAGTATGTCGAGCTCAACCGCCAGATCGACAAGAAACGCACCTCGCTGCGCGGCCGCACCCAGGTGAACCTGTTTTTCGAGGCCTCCACCCGGACCCAATCCTCCTTCGAACTCGCCGGAAAGCGGCTTGGTGCCGACGTCATGAACATGTCGGTGTCGTCCTCCTCGATCCGCAAGGGCGAGACGCTGATCGACACCGCGGTCACCTTGAACGCCATGCATCCGGACATTCTGGTGGTGCGTCACCATGCCTCCGGCGCGGTGGAACTTCTGGCGCGCAAGGTTGACGGATCCGTGATCAACGCGGGCGACGGCGCCCATGAGCATCCGACCCAGGCGCTGCTCGACGCGCTCACCATCCGCCGCAACAAGGGCTGCCTCGAAGGACTGCTGGTTGCGATCTGCGGCGACGTCATGCATTCCCGCGTCGCGCGTTCCAATATCATCCTGCTCAACACCATGGGCGCGCGGGTGCGCGTCGTGGCGCCCTCTACCCTGCTGCCACCCGGCATCGAACGCATGGGCGTGGAGGTGGCGCGCGACATGCGCGAGGGGCTGGAGGGCGCTGATATCGTCATGATGCTCCGCCTCCAGCGTGAGCGCATGAACGGATCTTTCGTGCCTTCAACATCAGAATACTTCCACTATTTCGGCCTGGACCAGAAGAAGCTCGCCTATGCCAAGCCGGATGCGCTGGTGATGCATCCGGGTCCGATGAACCGCGGCGTCGAGATCAACTCGCAAGTTGCCGACGGCGCGGCGTCGCTGATCCGGGAACAGGTTGAGATGGGAGTGGCAGTGCGGATGGCGGTGCTGGAAGCACTGGCCCGCAACCTGCCGAACGCGTGAGCCGCCAATGTTGACCGACCGCCGCCCGATCCTGCTCGCCAACGCGCGCGTCATCGATCCCTCGCGCGATTTCGACGGCCCCGGCGACGTCCTGATCGCCGACGGTGTCATCCGCGACCTGAAGCGCGGCATTGGCGCAGCCGGCGTGCCCGAAGGCACCGACGTCATCAATTGCGCCGGAAAGATCGTGGCGCCCGGCCTCGTCGACATGCGCGCCTTTGTCGGCGAGCCGGGCTACGGCCACCGCGAGACCTTTGCGTCCGCGAGCCAGGCGGCCGCGGCCGGCGGCATCACGACCATCGTCTGCCAGCCCGACACCCTGCCCGTCATCGATAATTCCGCGACGGTCGATTTCGTGCTGCGCCGTGCCCGCGACACCGCGATGGTCAACATCCACCCGATGGCGGCGCTGACCAAGGGGCTTGCCGGCCTGGAGATGAGCGAGATCGGCCTGTTGAAGGCCGCGGGCGCGGTGGCGTTCACCGACGGCGATAAGAGCGTCACCAATGCGCAGGTGATGCGCCGCGCGCTGACCTATGCCCGCGATTTCGACGCCTTGATCGTGCATCACACCGAGGATCCCGATCTCGTCGGCGAAGGCGTGATGAACGAAGGCGAGTTCGCCGCCCGTCTCGGGCTGATGGGCATCCCCGATACCGCCGAAGCCGTGATGCTGGAGCGCGACATCCGTCTCGTGGCGCTTACCGGCGGCCGCTATCACGCGGCGTCGGTGAGTTGCGTCGCCTCGCTCGATATTCTCAGGCGCGCCCGCGAGGCGGGATTGCAGGTCTCGGCCTCGGTCTCGATCAATCACGTGACGTTGAACGAGAACGACATCGGGCCCTACCGGACGTTCCTGAAGCTGTCCCCGCCGCTGCGCACCGAAGATGACCGCCGCGCGCTGGTCGAGGCGCTCGCCTCCGGCCTCATCGATGTCATCATGTCCGACCACAATCCCCAGGACGTCGAGGTCAAGCGCCTGCCGTTCGCGGAGGCTGCTGTCGGCGCGGTCGGCCTGCAAACCATGCTACCGGCGGCGCTGCGGCTGATCCATAATGGCGAGATGGAATGGAAGACACTGATCCGTGCCATGTCGACGCGCCCGGCCGAACTGCTGGGCCTGCCGGGCGGATCGCTGCGTCCGGGCTCGCCGGCAGACGCGGTCGTGATCGACGCCGAGATTCCCTGGGTGCTCGATCCCGCCGACCTCAAATCGCTGTGCAAGAACACACCGTTCGACGAGTCGCGCTTCTCGGGGCGCGTGGTGCGAACCATCGTCGGCGGCCGAACCGTCTACGAGCACGTCTAAGGCATGATCCAGAAAACTGTGAAGCGGTTTTCCCTCGCGACAAACGCGGAACGCGTTTGCGCGGATCATGCCCAAACAAGAAGCTAAAGCGCGCGCGCTTTAGCGCATTCGGGGAGCTTCGCTCATGGGACCTGAAGCCTCATATCCAATCGCCCTCCTCATCGGCTACCTCCTCGGATCGATTCCGTGGGGGTTGATCCTGACGCAACTCGCCGGCACGCAGGACCTGCGTACGATCGGCTCCGGCAATATCGGCGCCACCAATGTGCTGCGCACCGGCCGCAAGGGGATCGCCGCCGCGACGCTGCTGCTGGACGCGCTGAAGGGCACCGCCGCGGTGCTCATCGCGGGCTATTTCGGGGGACCGAATGCCGCGATGCTGGCAGGTCTCGGCGCCTTTCTCGGCCATCTCTTCCCGGTCTGGCTCAAATTCCACGGCGGCAAGGGTGTGGCCGTCTATATCGGCGCGCTGATCGGCCTGTTCTGGCCGGCCGCCCTCCTCTTCTGCGGGATCTGGCTCGCGCTCGCCTTTGCGCTTCGCTATTCCTCGCTCTCGGCGCTGATCGCAAGCGTGGTGACGCCGCTGTTTCTGTGGTGGTTCGGCCAGGCAGTCCTCGCCGCCTTGTTTGCGGCGATGACGTTGCTTTTGATCTTCATGCATCGTGAGAACATCCAGCGGCTGCTCGCGGGCACCGAAGGCAAGATCGGGCAGAGAACATAAGACACGGGCTTTGCCGTTTCATCTTTCCTAACCGTCGCCCTCCGCGACGGCGGCTGTCATCAAATTGCGCGAGAAAATTTACCGAGCCTTAGATCGCGGGGATGCATTGGCCTCGCAGTGACAATCTGGGGTAGAGTGCCGAAATGCTTAAGTTGAAATGCACCTTGAACGCTTTCTTAGCCAATGAATCCGGGGCTACCGCGATCGAATATTGCATCATCGCAGCCGCGATCGCGCTCGCGATCATCGGATTGGTCAATGCGCTCGGGATCGACATCGCCGAGAAGTTCGCCGAGATCTCCAGCCAACTGAAATAGAGTCCTTGCCGAGCTGCGCTTCCTGCGAGGTCGGAAACGAATCAGGCCCCGGCCTGACAGGCTTGCGGTAGCGGCCGGTCAATCCATCAATATCTGTTCGAAACCGAGACCGGCGGCTGGAAAAAAGGTCCGGCCGCTGTCATGTTGCCCGCGGGGTCATTCGCATCTGGAATGCCTGGGGATGAACGAGAACGCTTCATCGGGCGCGGGTCAGGGGTTGAAACAGAACGGCGCAGCGGAAGAAGCTGCCGCCCCGCGTCCCAGCGCGGCCAGCGCATTGCTCTCCGCCGCCGCAATCTGGTCGACCGGCGACGTCGTGATGCCGGCGGCTGAAACTATCGCCGTGTGCGAGCCGGAGCCCATCAAGGAGCCCGAAGCTCAGCCGGTCGACATCCAGGAGGCCAAACCGGCGATCGAGGCGCCGCCCTCGCGCAAATTGCGGCCCTCGGAACTTCTGGCCGAAGCGCGTTTCTTCAACTCGTATGACAAGCGCACGCAACAAGGCCCGCCCGCACCGGCGACGGGCGCTACTGCTGTGGAATCATCCGGAAAGACCGCAGCCGGTCCCTCGTTGCCGCGCAGGCCGCAGAAATTGTCGCTGGCGCTACAGGGCGGCGGATCGTTTGGCGCGTTTACCTGGGGCGTGCTGGAGCGGCTCCTCGAGGAAGGAACCAGCCTGGACGCGATCAGCGGCACCAGCGTCGGCGCCATCAATGCCGCGCTGCTCGCCTGCGGCCTGGTCCAGGGCGGCCGCGACGGCGCCATCGCTCTGCTTTCGCAATTCTGGCGGCGGATGACGAGCGAAAGCTCGTTCCGCTCGCTGATGCTGGTCGGCGGCTTTTCGCCGGCCGGAAGCTCGGTCGCGTTTGCTCCGGCCTTGCGCTCCGGCCAGTTCGATCCCTTCGACCTCGATCCCCTGCGCGAGGCGCTGTCGCGCGACATCGATTTTGCGGCGCTGCGCTCCCCCAGTTGCCCGAAGCTCCTGATCGGGGCAACGCGGGTGCGCGACGGCATGCCGCACATCTTCGACAACAGCGCCATCACCGCCGACGTGTTGCTCGCCTCGACCTGCCCGCCGCTGATCCATTGTGCGGTCGAGATCTCTGGCGAATCCTATTGGGACGGCAGCTATGGCCCCAATCCGCCGCTCGTGCGGTTGGTGCAGGACTCGCTGGCTGCGGATGTGCTGGTCGTGCAGGTCACGCCGACGCATGACGCCTATGTGCCCATTACCGCCGCCGCGATCGATCGCAGGCTCGACCAGATCACCGCTACGGCGGCGCTCAAGGCCGAGTTGGCCGCGCTGGAATGGGCACGCGAGAGCGGCGTCAGCGCACCCCGGATCCATCATATCGCGGCGGACAACGAGATCGACGGACTCGCGCAACGCAGCCCGGCCGATCTTGGCCACAGCTTCATCGCGCTCTTGCATGGACGCGGCCGTTCCGCAGCCGAACGCTGGTTGCGCACCACGACGCTCGCGAGCATGTCACTTGCCGCGCCGTCGGAACTGGTCGACGCGTAATTACGCTCTCAGCGCGGCTTCGAGGAAACGCGCGCCGGCCAGCGCCTTGGCGTCGTCGCCGTAATCGGCAATCACCTGCACGCCGACCGGCAGATTGCCGCTGGCCACATAGGTCGGCACGTTGACACAGGGCGTGCCCATTAGCGTCCACAGCCGGTTGAAGGCGGGATCGCCGGTCCAGTCCAGTCCCTTCGGCGCGGCGCCCGGCGCGGACAGCGCCACGATCACGTCGACGTCCCGGAAGGTGTCGGACAACACGGCGCGGGCCTTTGCCGCGATCTCGCGCGCCACGTCATAGTCATGTGGCGGAATGTTCCTGCTGTCGTCGAGCCGGCCGCGCAGCAGCGGCGGCATCGCGTCATAGTTCTCGCCGTATTCCCAGGCGAAGGCCTGGTGTGCCTCGAATTGCTGCACGGTGGTGTGGATGTGCCACGCCTCCGCGATCACCTCGCCCATCTTCAAATGGCGCACCGACGCGCCCGCTCTCTCCGCCGCCTTTGCCGCGATGCCGAGCGCTTCAGTGCCCTCCTTCTCCATCTTGCCGGCAAAGTCCTGCGTGACGATCCCGATGCGCGGCGCCTTGAGGGGTTCAGCCACCAGGTCCGGGCGGCCGGTCATGGCGGCGAGCGCGTGCGCCACGTCCTCGACGCCGGCCGCGAACAGGCCGACGGTGTCGAGCGTCCAGGAAAAGCATTTGACGCCGACGGTCGGCAGCATCCGGTAGGACGGCTTGATCGCGGCGACGCCGCAGAACGACGCCGGGCGGATCACGGAGCCGCCGGTTTGCGTGCCCACCGCAAGCGGAATCATGCCGGCCCCGACCGCTGCCGCCGATCCCGACGACGAGCCGCCCGGGGTATGGCTGTGATTGTGCGGGTTGATTGTCGCGGTCGGATCGTTCGCCGCAAAGGCCGTGGTCGTGGTCTTGCCGACCACGGTCGCGCCCGCCTGCTTCAGGAGCATCACCACCGGCGCATCGGCGCGCGGGCGGTGGCCTTTGTAGATCGCGGCTCCCATCTCGGTCGGCATGTCAGCGGTATCGATGATGTCCTTGATGCCGACCGCGATCCCCCGCAACGGGCCCTGCTGCTGCGCACGAGGGTTGGGAGCGCGGTGCGCAAACGCGCCAATGGTCTTCTCCTGCGCGTCGATCGCCGCCAGCGATTGCGCAAGCGCGGCGTCCGGCGTGAGCTCGCCCTTCTCGATGCGGCGCTGGATGTCGGTGAGCGAGATCATGGGCGGTTCCCCTTTCGTCATGCCCGGCCTTGTGCCGGGCATCCACGTCTTCTTTATGTAGGTAGCAAGACGTGGATGGCCGGGACAAGCCCGGCCATGACGAGGTTCAACACCCCCTTCCCCACGCGCCCTGGTTGATCCATTGTGGCGCCGCAAGGAGCCAGCGTGGACGCCATCAATCAGCCTGCAAAAATCACCGACGCCGAGCGGCTCAATCGCCTGCGGCTGATCCGATCCGACAATGTCGGGCCGCGCACGTTCCGCTCGCTGCTGAACCATTTCGGCGGCGCCCGCGCGGCGCTGGCGCACCTGCCCGATCTTGCGAGGCGCGGCGGCGCGGCCCGCGCGATGCGGATCTGCAGCGAGGAGGACGCGCGTGCCGAGCTCGCCGCCTGCGACAGGCTCGGAGTGTCCCTGCTCGCGCCGGAGGAAGCCGGCTATCCGCCGCGCCTCACCACCATCGACGATGCGCCGCCTTTGCTCGGCGTGCGCGGCGCGCTCGATACCTTGATGCGCCCGATGATCGCGATCGTCGGCTCGCGCAACGCATCCGCAGCCGGCTTGAAATTCGCAAGCAAGCTAGCCCACGAACTCGGCGATGCCGGCTTCATCGTCATTTCGGGGCTCGCTCGCGGCATCGATCAGTCCGCCCATCGCGCGACCGTCGGCAGCGGCACGGTCGCCGTGCTGGCCGGCGGCCATGACCGGATCTATCCGCGCGAGCACGAGGAGTTGCTGGCCGCGATCCTCGGTTCAAACGGCGCGGCGATCTCGGAAATGCCGCCCGGCCATGAGCCGCGGGCGCGGGATTTTCCCCGGCGCAACCGGCTGATCTCGGGAGCGGCGCTCGGCGTCGTCGTGGTCGAGGCAGCACAGCGCTCGGGCTCGCTGATCACCGCGCGCATGGCCAATGAGCAGGGCCGCGAGGTTTTTGCCGTGCCGGGTTCACCGCTCGATCCGCGCGCGGCCGGCGCCAACGATCTCATCAAGCAGGGCGCGACACTGGTGACTGAAGCCGCCGATGTCATCGAGGCGGTTGCGCCGATCGTCGAACGTCCGGTGATGCTGCCGCTGCGGGAGGACGATGAGCCTCCCCTCATCGAGGATCCCGACGCCGATGTCCGCGCGCATGTCACGCGCCTGCTCGGACCGAGCCCGGTATCGATCGACGATCTGATCCGCATCGCGGGCATCTCGCCCGCGATCGTTCGCATGGTGCTTCTGGAACTGGAGCTTGCCGGCCGGCTCGAACGCCACGGCGGCGGGTTGGTCTCACTGATCTGAAACGAAAGCGCTCAGAACCAGGCGCCCTGCACACCGAAGATAACGGCCACGAGCGATAGCAGAAGGCCGAGGCCGGAGAATATCGCGATGGGAACGAACTCGCTGTGCATGGAAACCTGGGACGCATCCCGGGACCCAACCTCGGTTACGGGAATCGCTGCGGTGAGGCGAACGGCTTTCGACATCTCGGGCTCCAATTCATAAGTTTCAATTTTGCCCAGCCGATCGGAAGTCGTCGCATCTGCGATAAAGGTTCAACGGCACCTCGCGCCCATAAGGATAAGCCATTTGGATCGCGGAACTTTCGTCCATGATACAGAGAGTCCGCCCCGCAACTTGCCGGGCGGACTTGATTTTTCTCCGAGCGGGGCCGGCCTCAACGATAGATCGGCGCGCCCGCCGGCGAAGCGGTGCTGCCACCATCGACGAACAGTTCCTGTCCCTGGATATGAGCGGCATCGTCCGAGGCCAGGAACAGCACTGTCTTGGCGATGTGCTCGGGCTCGCCGATGCGGCCCAGCGGCGTGGTCCGGCCGATCCGGGCCTCGAACGCCTTTTCGGCATCCGGAGTTGCGATCGCCTGCCCCCAGATCGGCGTGCGGATCGCGCCGGGCGCCACGACGTTGACGCGGATGCCGCGCGGAGAGAGTTCCGAGGCCATCACTCGCGCCATCGCGCGCACGCCCGCCTTGCTCGCGGCATAGGCGGCATAGCCGGGATTTCCGAGGACCGATATCACCGACCCGTTCAGGACGATCGAGCCGCCGTCATTCATATGGGCAACCGCCGCCTGCACCGTGAAGAAGACCGCGGTAACGTTGGTGCGGATCACCTTCTCGAAGGCGTCCACCGCGGTGGAGCCCAGCGGCGTGCCGCCGGCGATGCCGGCATTGGCAAAAACGATGTCGAGCTTGCCGAATTTCTCCACGCCCTTCCTGATCGCAGCCTCGAGCGCGGGAACATCGGTGGCGTCGGCGGCGATCGCGATCGCGTTTGGACCAAGCTCCCTGGCGGCCGCATCCAGCGTCTGCTGGTTGCGCCCGGTGATGATGACGCGGGCTCCTTCCGCGATGAACACGCGGGCGGTTTCCAGCCCTATGCCGCTGTTGCCGCCGGTGATCAGTGCCGTCTTGTTTTTCAGTCTCATGACCCGCTCCATTGTGATTGCATCATTAAACCAGATTGCCTATCTATTGGACTTGGTTTAATATTGCAACTACAAAAGAACGTGACGTCAGACGGAGCCCGTCATGAAACGAACCTCACTGGAGCATGCCGATTGCCCCATCGCCCGCTCGCTCGACGTCTTTGGCGATTGGTGGTCGTTGCTGATCATCCGTGACGCCCTGCTCGGCCGGCGCCGGTTCGGCGAATTCCAGAAGAGCCTCGGCCTTGCGAAGAACATCCTGGCGACGCGGCTGCGCGCGCTGGTCGATCGGGGCATTCTCAAGACCGCGCCCGCCTCCGACGGCAGCGCGTATCAGGAGTATGTGCCGACGCCGAAGGGACGCGGCGTTTTCCCGATCATGGTCGCGCTGCGGCAATGGGCCGAGGAGTTCGACGCACACCCCGAGGAGATCGCAACCATCCTGGTCGATCGCGAAAAGGGCCGGCCGGTGAGGAAACTCGAGCTTTATTCGCAGGACGGCCGTTTGCTCGGCGCGGCGGATACGGCGCTGAAGCCGCGGCCCTCATCATCGTTGCGAGCCAGGCGGCCCGCGCGAAGCGAAGCGCGATGACCAGTCACGACAGCTTGCGCCTGCTGCGCAGACGGACGTACTCCTCGGCCTCCAGCAGCGCCACCGCAAGCAGATAGCGGAGGTGCTCCAGTCCATGGCGTTGCGCAAGCTCGGCCAGGGCTGCGAGGGACTCGGCAATAAACTTCGCCGCTTCGTCCGCGCCACCTTCACCCGGCGGCTCATTCGCGGATGAAGTCGATAAACGGCGCGACTGTGCCCTCTTCTGCTTGCGCGCTGGCTTACTCACCTGGTCTGCCCAAATGTGCTCGGATCGGTGCCCGGAACTCGTCCGATCTGGTGCCTGTCCTTCAAATTAGGCCCAAAAAGTGTGCAACTTATAGGTGGTAAATTACAACTCTTAAGATACTAAATCCGGCCTAAGAACTGCTCTCTCACCATCTGTCCATTTGACAGGAGGGGCCCCAGAACCCATGTTCGCCCCGAGAGGGATGCCGCGAATCTCGCGAAATCGCCCCCAAAATTTCCCGTAAGTAACTGGAAGTACATGAATATCGTCATTGTGGAGTCGCCGGCGAAAGCCAAGACGATCAACAAGTATTTGGGCTCGTCCTACGAGGTTCTGGCCTCGTTCGGCCATGTCCGCGACCTCCCGGCGAAGAACGGATCGGTCGATCCGGAACATAATTTTCGGATGATCTGGGAGGTCGACCCCAAGGCGGCCGGCCGGCTCAATGACATTGCCAAGTCGCTCAAGGGCGCCGAGCGCCTGATCCTGGCTACCGACCCCGACCGCGAGGGTGAAGCCATCTCCTGGCACGTGCTGGAGGTGTTGAAGGAGAAGCGCGCGCTGAAGGATCATAAGATCGAGCGCGTGGTGTTCAATGCCATCACCAAGCAGGCGATCACGGACGCCATGAAGAACCCGCGCCAGATCGACGGCGCGCTGGTCGATGCCTATATGGCGCGCCGCGCGCTCGACTATCTGGTCGGCTTCACGCTGTCGCCCGTGCTCTGGCGCAAGCTGCCCGGGGCGCGCTCCGCCGGCCGGGTGCAGTCGGTCGCGCTGAGACTTGTCTGCGACCGCGAGCTCGAGATCGAGAAATTCGTGCCGAAGGAATATTGGTCGCTGGTGGCGACCTTGACCACTCCGCGCGGCGAGGCCTTCGAGGCGCGGCTCGTCGGCGCCGACGGCAAGAAGATTCAAAGGCTCGACATCGGCTCGGGCGCCGAGGCCGAGGATTTCAGGAAGGCCATCGAGGCCGCCGCCTTCACCGTCGTATCGGTGGATGCGAAACCGGCGCGCCGGAACCCGCAAGCCCCCTTCACCACCTCAACCCTGCAGCAGGAAGCGAGCCGCAAGCTCGGCTTTGCGCCCGCGCACACGATGCGGATCGCGCAGCGGCTCTACGAGGGCATCGACATCGGCGGCGAGACCACCGGTCTCATTACTTACATGCGTACCGACGGCGTGCAGATCGATCCGTCCGCGATCACCCAGGCGCGCAAGGTGATCGGCGAGGATTACGGCAACGCCTATGTGCCTGACGGCCCGCGCCAGTATCAGAGCAAGGCCAAGAACGCGCAGGAAGCGCATGAGGCGATCCGCCCGACCGACCTCTCCCGCCGTCCCGACGCCATGCGCCGCAAGCTCGATAACGATCAGGCGCGGCTCTACGAGCTGATCTGGAAGCGCACCATCGCAAGCCAGATGGAATCGGCGGAACTTGAACGTACGACCGTCGACATCACGGCCAAGGCCGGCGCGCGCGTGCTGGAAATGCGCGCCACCGGACAGGTGATCAAGTTCGACGGCTTCCTCGCGCTTTACCAGGAAGGTCATGACGACGAGGAGGACGAGGATTCGCGCCGCCTCCCCGCCATGAGCGAAGGCGAACCGCTGAAGCGGCAGGACCTCTCCGTTACCCAGCATTTCACTGAGCCGCCGCCACGTTTCTCGGAAGCCTCGCTGGTGAAGCGCATGGAGGAGCTGGGCATCGGCCGTCCCTCGACCTACGCGTCGATCCTGCAGGTGCTGAAAGACCGCGGCTATGTGAAGCTGGAGAAGAAGCGCCTGCATGGCGTGGACAAGGGCCGCGTCGTGGTCGCGTTCCTGGAAAACTTCTTCCGCCGCTATGTCGAATACGATTTCACCGCCGATCTGGAAGAGCAGCTCGATCGCATCTCCAATAACGAGATCTCCTGGCAACAGGTCCTGAAGGATTTCTGGCGCGACTTCATCGGCGCCGTCGACGACATCAAGGATCTGCGCGTGGCGCAGGTCCTGGACGTGCTCGACGACATGCTGGGCCCGCACATCTATCCGCCGCGCGCCGATGGCGGCGATGTGCGGCAGTGTCCGACCTGCGGCACCGGCCGGCTCAACCTCAAGGCCGGCAAGTTCGGCGCGTTCGTCGGCTGCTCGAACTATCCGGAATGCCGGTACACAAGGCCGCTCGCCGCCGACAGCGCCGAGACGGCCGACCGCGTGCTTGGGCAGGATCCGGAGACCGGCCTCGACGTCACGGTGAAAGCCGGCCGCTTCGGCCCCTACATCCAGCTCGGCGACCAGAAGGATTATGGCGAGGACGAGAAGCCGAAACGCGCCGGGATTCCCAAGGGCACCTCGCCCGGCGATCTCGAACTCGAGCGCGCGTTGAAGCTGTTGTCGCTGCCGCGCGAGATCGGCAAGCATCCGGAGTCAGGTCTGCCGATCACGGCGGGCATCGGGCGCTTCGGTCCCTTTGTCAAACATGACAAGACCTATGCGAGCCTGGAAGCCGGCGACGAGGTGTTCAACGTCGGGCTGAACCGTGCGGTGACGCTGATCGCGGAGAAGGTGGCCAAGGGTCCGAGCCGCGGCCGCTTCGGCGCCGATCCCGGCAAGCAGATCGGCGATCACCCCTCCCTCGGCGCAGTCGCGGTCAAGAGCGGCCGCTACGGCGCCTATGTCACATCAGGCGGCGTCAACGCCACGATCCCGAGCGACAAGGACAAGGATACGATTACGCTCGCCGAGGCGATCGCGCTGATCGACGAGCGCGCGGCAAAAGGCGGCGGCAAGGGCAAGGCGAAGAAGGCGGCCAAGCCCGCCAAAGCCGCCGGCAAAACTGCGGCCTCCAAAGGGAAGGCAGAGACGAAAGCGGATGCCGACGCGGAGGCTCCGAAGCCCGCCAAGAAAGCTACCGCCAAGAAGCCCGCCGCCAAGCCGAAATCCAATTCCGTCAGCAAGGCGCGCGCGCCGGTCGCACCCGCCGCCAAGACGTCGGCTGCGAAACCACGGGCGGCGAGCAAATCGACCAGCAAGAAGAGCGCCGGAAAGGCACGAGGCTAAGTGAAGCAGAAACACGACAATGGCTTTCCAACCAGGGACGCCATCGTCGCTTTCATCCGGGCCAGTCCCGGAAAGGTCGGAACCAGGGAGATCGCGCGCGAATTCGGCTTGAAGAACGCCGACCGCGCCGAGTTGAAGCGCATCCTGCGCGATCTCGCCGATCAGGGCATGATCAAGAAGAACGGCAGGAAGGTCGTCGAGACCGCGCAATTGCCGGCAACGCTGCTCGCCGACATCAGGAGCCGCGACGCGGACGGCGAATTAATCGCAATCCCGGCCGAATGGGACGAGGCCGAACAAGGCGAGCCGCCGCGAATCCGCATCCATATCCCGCGCCATGCAAGGCTGGGTGGGATGCCCGGCGTCGGCGACCGCGCCCTGCTCCGCATCGAGCTGTTGCACGACGATGACGGCGCCGCCTATCGCGGTCGGATCATCAAGCTCATCGATCACGCCAAATCGCGTGTGCTCGGCCTGTTCCGTAGCACGCCCGACGGCGGCGGCCGGCTGATCCCTGTCGACAAGAAGCAGGCCGGCAAGGAACTGAACATCGCAAAGCACGACACGGGGGGCGCCCAGGATGGCGATCTCGTCAGCGTCGATCTCGTGCGTTCGCGAGGGTTTGGCCTTGCCTCCGGCAAGGTGAAGGAGCGGCTCGGCTCGATCGCGAGCGAAAAGGCGATCAGCCTGATCGCGATCCACGCCCATGATATTCCGCTTGTCTTTTCGCGCGACGCGCAACGCGAGGCCGAGGACGCCGAGCCCGCCACATTGAAGGGTCGCGAGGACTGGCGCGACGTGCCGCTTGTCACGATCGATCCGCCCGACGCCAAGGACCATGACGACGCGGTGCATGCGGAAAACGATCCCGATCCCGCCAACAAGGGCGGCTACATCGTCCATGTCGCGATTGCCGATGTGGCATTCTATGTCCGGCCCGGCTCCGCGCTCGACCGCGACGCGCTGATCCGCGGCAATTCGGTCTACTTCCCGGACCGCGTGGTGCCGATGCTGCCCGAGCGCATCTCCAACAATCTGTGCTCGCTGGTGCCGGGCGAGGCGCGCGGTGCGCTCGCGGTGCGGATGGTGATCGGCGCGGATGGGCGCAAGCGCTCGCACAGTTTCCACCGCGTGTTGATGCGCTCGGCCGCCAAGCTCGCTTATGCGCAGGCGCAGGCCGCGATCGACGGCAGGGCTGACGATGTCACCGGCCCCCTGCTCGACCCCATCCTCAAGCCGCTTTACGCGGCCTATGCCGCCGCAAAACGCGCCCGTGACGAGCGCGATCCCCTGGATCTCGATCTTCCCGAGCGCAAGATCCTTCTGAAGGCGGACGGCACGGTCGATCGCGTCATCGTCCCTGAACGGCTCGACGCGCATCGGTTGATCGAGGAGTTCATGATCCTTGCCAACGTCGCCGCCGCCGAGATGCTGGAGAAGAAGTCGCTGCCGCTGATCTACCGCGTGCATGACGAGCCGACGATGGAGAAGGTGCATGCGCTCCAGGAGTTCCTGAAGACACTCGACATTCCCTTCGCCAAGAGCGGCGTGCTGCGTCCCTCGCTGTTCAACCGCGTGCTGACGCTGGTCGCGGGCCGGGACTATGAGTTCGTCGTCAACGAAGTGGTGCTGCGTTCGCAGGCCCAGGCGGAATATGCGGCGGAGAATTACGGCCATTTCGGCCTGAACCTGCGCCGTTATGCGCATTTCACCTCGCCGATCCGGCGCTATGCCGACCTCGTCGTGCATCGCGCGCTGATCCGCGCCCTTGGCCTTGGCGAAGGCGCATTGCCCGACAGCGAGACGCCGGAACATCTCGGCGAAGTGGCCGCGCAGATTTCGCTGACCGAGCGGCGCGCCATGAAGGCCGAGCGCGAGACCGCCGATCGCCTGATCGCCCACCATCTGGCCGACCGCATCGGCGCGAGCTTCCAGGGCCGCATTTCCGGCGTAACCCGCGCCGGGCTGTTCGTGAAGCTCGACGACACCGGCGCCGACGGGCTGGTGCCGATCCGCACACTCGGCACGGAATATTATAATTATGACGAGACCCGCCACGCCCTGGTCGGCTCGCGCAGCGGTGCCATGCACCGGCTGGGGGATGTCGTCGACGTCCGTCTGGTAGAAGCTCAACCGATCGCCGGAGCATTGCGGTTCGAACTGCTGTCGGAGGGACAGGTTGTTCCGCGCGGCAGAAATTTTCATCGTTTCGAACGCGGCAGCACACGCGACAAGGAACGACCGGAGGAACGATCAGGGCAACGGCCCGGCCGCAGCCCACGCGAGAAGAAACGCAAGCCGGACAAGAGATCGGGCAAGACCAGACGAGGCAAATCCGGATCGAACAAGTCCAAGTCAGGGAAGTCCAGAAAAGGCCGTTGATGGAGACGATGACGCCGACCACCAGGATCTGGTCCCGAGAAACGGGCCTCGTCGAAAAACGCGACGTTTGGCCTGCGATGAAGCGCGGCTTCCGCGGCCGCTGCCCGCGCTGCGGCGAGGGCAAGCTGTTTCGCGCGTTCCTGAAGGTTGATAACAACTGCAGCGCCTGCGGGCTCGATTTCACCCCGCACCGCGCCGACGACCTGCCGGCCTATCTCGTGATCGTCATTGTCGGCCATCTCGTGGTGCCGATGGCGCTGATGATCGAGACGGAATATTCGCCGCCGGTCTGGCTGCAACTTGCGATCTACCTGCCGATCACGCTGATACTGTCGCTGTTGCTGCTGCAGCCGGTGAAAGGCGCGGTGGTCGGCCTGCAATGGGCCTTGCGCATGCATGGCTTTGATGAAAACCCGCCGGATGGTATTCCACCGGTCTAGGCGGCATGATCCCAGGACAGGATCCCAAGACAGGATCCCAAGACAAGAACGAAGCAAGCGAAGTCAGGGCGGAAATGAGCGATACAGCGCAGCCGGCTGCCGTTGAGAAGCCGGAAGAGAAGGAAGCCGACCATCATCCCTATTACCGGCCGAAGGATGCGGCAACGCTGATCCTGGTCGATCGCTCGGGCGGAGTTCCAAAAGTGCTGGTCGGCAGGCGCCACGACAAGGTGGTGTTCATGCCCGGCAAGTTCGTGTTTCCCGGCGGGCGCGTCGACAAGGCCGACAACCGCGTGCCGGTCGCGGCTTCGATCCCGAAGGAGCTTGAAGCGAACCTTTTGAAAGGCAGCCCCAGGATCGACGCTGCGCGCGCCAAATCGCTGGCGATCGCCGCCATCCGCGAGGCCTGCGAGGAGACCGGGCTCTGCCTCGGCCGCAAGGTCGACGGCACCGCCGCAAAACTCGAAGGGGCCTGGAAGCCGTTTGCGGATGCGGACCTGCTGCCCGACCCGTCCGGCCTGTTCTTGATTGCGCGCGCGATCACCCCGCCCGGCCGCGTGCGGCGCTTCGATACGCGCTTCTTCACTGCGGACGCGTCCGCCATCACCCATCGGGTCGAAGGCGTGGTGCACGCCGATGCCGAGCTGGTCGAACTCGTCTGGGTCGAGATCGGCTCGAAGCCGCTCTCCGATCTGCACAATATGACCAAGAATGTGCTGGGTGAGCTCGAGCGCCGCCTGGCCACGGGACCGCTGCGGCACGATGCGCAGGTGCCATTCTTCCATTTCTATGGCGGCCGGATGCATCGTGATATTCTGGGAGAGGGAAAAAAGCCAAAGGAGGCCTGACCATGCGGCTTGCAACACGACTGCTCGCCTCGGCTGCCCTGTGCAGCGTGCTCGCCTTGCCTGCCCATGCGGATATCGATGTCGCCACGTTGAAACAAACCATCGAGACCTCGTTCGAAAGCGACTATCCGAAGCTCGACGCGCTTTACAAGGATATCCACGCCCATCCCGAGATCGCCTTTCAGGAGGTGAAGACCGCAGCCAGGCTCGCCGCCGAGATGCGCGCGATCGGCTTCGAGGTCACCGAGCAGGTCGGCAAGACGGGACTCGTCGCCATCTACAGGAACGGCAATGGCCCGACCATCATGGTGCGCACCGAAATGGACGCGCTGCCGATGGAGGAAAAGACCGGCCTGCCCTATGCGAGCCGCGACAAGCAGATCTGGAACGGACGCGAGACCTTCGTCGATCACAGCTGCGGCCATGACATCCATATGGCGAGCTGGGTCGGCACCGCGAAGACGCTGCTGGCCCTCAAAGATCAGTGGCACGGCACGCTGATGTTCATCGCCCAGCCCGCCGAGGAGGAAGTCGCAGGTGCAAAGGCGATGATCGCCGACGGCCTGTTCACGCGATTTCCCAAGCCCGATGTCGGCTTCGCCCTGCATGACGGCGCCATGGCCTATGGCAGCATCGCCTACCGTGTCGGGATCGGCTCCTCAACGGTGAACGGCTTGTTCGTCAGATTCCACGGCCGTGGCGGACACGGTTCGGCCCCGCAGAACACGATTGATCCCGTGATGATGGCGGCGCGGTTCGTGGTCGACGTGCAAAGCGTGATCAGCCGCGAAAAGGATCCGACCGAGTTCGGTGTGGTCACTGTCGGCGCGATTCACTCCGGCAGCGCTGGCAACATCATTCCGGATCAGGCGGTCGTCATCGGCACGATCCGCTCCTTCAAGCCGCAGGTGCGCGACAAGATGCTGGCGGGAATCGAGCGTACCGCGAAAGCGGTGGCCGCGATGGCCGGTGCGCCCGAACCCGAGATCAACATGGACGAAGGCGCGAAGGCCGTCATGAACGATCCCGCTGTGGTCGAGCCCGCCGAAAAGGTGCTGAAGGCGGCCTTCGGCGACAAGTTCTTCACGACGCCACCGGGCACGGCGAGCGAGGACTATTCGGAATATGTCGCTGCCGGCGTGCCCTCGATGTTCTTCAACATCGGCGTCTACGAGCCCGAACGGGTCGCCGCCGCACGCAACGGCGGTCCGCCGCTGCCGCCCAACCACTCGCCGCAATTTGCACCGGTGCCGCAGCCGACCATCCGCACCGGCGTCACGGCGATGACGCTCGCCGTGCTGAGCGCGTTCGACCAGAGGGCCAAGGGGCAGTAGCGCCAACTCTCTCACGATTGTCATTCCGGGACGCCGCGAAGCGGCGGGCCCGGAATCCATAACCACCATCGTGAGTATGGATTTCGGGCTCGCGACTTCGTCGCGCCCCGGAATGACGATGTTGAGGGTATACACGAAAACAAAATATTCTTCCGATGGCACAGCCATCGCCCCATACCTACGTGTTCCCTAGCAACAACCCTTTCGGACCCCGCTCATGACACAACGTCAACTGAAACTCGGCGCGTTCATGCGGCCGGTCAGCCTCCACACCGGCGCGTGGCGCTATCCCGGCGCCTGGCCGGATGCGAATTTCAATTTCCAGCATTTGCGGGACATGACCAGGAAGCTCGAGGCGGGCAAGTTCGACGCCTTCTTCATGGCCGATCACCTCGCCGTCCTGAACATGCCGATCAATGCGCTCAAGCGCAGCCATACCGTGACCTCGTTCGAGCCGTTCACGCTCTTGTCGGCGCTGGCGGGCGCGACCGAGCGCATCGGCCTGATCGCGACCGGCTCGACCACCTTTGACGCGCCCTATCACGTCGCCCGCCGCTTTGCCTCGCTCGATCACATCTCCGGCGGGCGCGCCGGGTGGAACATCGTCACCACCTCGAACCCGGATGCGGCGCTCAATTTCGGGCTCGACGACCACATGGAGCATGCCGAGCGCTACAAGCGGGCGCGCGAGTTCTTCGACGTCGTCACCGGCCTGTGGGATTCCTTTGCCGACGACGCCTTTCCCCGCGACGTCGAAAAAGGGCTCTATTTCGATCCTGCGAAGATGCACGTGCTCGACCACAAGGGCGAATATCTGAAAGTGCGCGGTCCCCTGAACATCGCCCGTCCCGTGCAGGGCTGGCCCGTGATCGTGCAGGCCGGCGCTTCCGACGACGGCCGGCAACTTGCGGCCGAAACCGCCGAGGCCGTGTTCACCGGCGGCGGCGGCCTACCCGACGCGCAGAAACTATATGCCGACATCAAGGGCCGCATGGAGACAGTCGGGCGCAACCCTGAGCACTGCAAGATCCTGCCGGGCGCCATGGTGTTCGTCGGCGACAGCGTGGAGGAAGCGAAACAGAAGCGCGCCAGGCTCGACAGTCTCGTGCATTACGATTCCGGCATCGCCTCGCTGTCGATTGCGCTCGGCACCGATGCCTCCGGCTTTGATCCCGACGGACAGCTGCCGCCGATTCCCGAAAGCAATGCCAGCAAGACCAGTCGCCAGCGCCTCGTCGACGTCGCAGCCCGCGACAAGCTCACGGTGCGCCAGCTCGCCCAGCGCGTCGGCGCATTCTCCGGCCTTGCCTTCGTCGGTCCGCCGAAGCTGATTGCCGACCAGATGGAGGAATGGCTGATGAGCCGCGGCTGCGACGGCTTCAACATCATGTTCCCCTATCTGCCGGAAGGCCTGAACGACTTCGTCGACCGGGTGGTGCCGGAACTGCAAAGGCGCGGGATTTTCCGAACGGAGTATGAGGGCAAGACGCTGCGCGAGAATCTCGGCCTGCCCCGGCCGAAAAACCGGTTCTTCGAGGATTAATGCGCGGTTAGCAAAACAGGGCGGCTGATAGCGCCGGGAATCCGCGCAAACCTTCGAATTCCTGCCAAATCATGGTCGGTTTTGCCCCTGAAACCTTGACTTTGGGCGCTGGGCGGCTAGGTTGCCGCCTAAATCCGCGCCCGATGGCCGGTATCATTCTCCTTCCTTCAGAGGATTTTCAGACATGGCCAAAGCGGTCACCATCAAGGTCAAGCTCGTATCCTCGGCGGATA
Source organism: uncultured Alphaproteobacteria bacterium (assembly GCA_963696255.1). GTDB lineage: Bacteria > Pseudomonadota > Alphaproteobacteria > Rhizobiales > Xanthobacteraceae > Bradyrhizobium. Next base: position 276,742 of record CAVOJN010000006.1, on the reverse strand, counting down.
CTGGCTTCTACTACGTCGCCAAGAAGAACTCGCGCACGATGACCGACAAGCTGGTCAAGAAGAAGTACGACCCAGTCGCGCGCAAGCACGTCGAATTCCGCGAATCCAAGATCAAGTAAGACGCGGAACACTTTGACTTCGGCGGGGCCCTTGTGGCCCCGTTTTATTTTGCCCGCTTTGCTTTTTCGCTCGTGTCTCCAGACGCTGCGCATCCGGCGCACACACATCCGAGGCCGCGCATCCTAGGCCGCGCGCAACACCGGCGGCGGCGATGACGGGCGGATCAGCGCAAATGCGATCTGGATGATGCCGCCGGCAAGGCCAAGTGCGACGCCGATACGCCAGGCCATGGTGTAAGAGCCGAGCGCGTCATAGAGCACCCCTCCTCCGTATGCGCCGAGGAAGCTGCCAAGCTGATGGCTCATGAAGGCAAGGCCCTGAATCATCGCCTGCCAGCGCAATCCGAACATCTCGGCCACCGCGCCCGCGACCAGCGGACCTACGCCCATCCAGAGGAAACCCATGATCGCGCCGAACAACAGCGTCGAGGCCGGCGACGGCGGCAGCGTGAAGTACCAGGCGAGCGCAATCGAGCGGAACACATAGATGAGGCCGAGCAGCGCCATCTTGTTCCAGCGCCCGCCGGCCCAGCCGAAGAACAAGCTGCCGAGCACGTTGAAGCCGCCGATCATGCCGAGCGTCTGCGCACTCAGCATCGGGTCCATGCCGCAGATCGCCAGATATGACGGCAGGTGCGTGGTGAGAAACACCAGTTGCATGCCGCAGACCAAATAAGCGCAGGTCATCACCACGAAGGAGGCATTGCCGAATGCGGCTTTCACGGCCGCACTTGCGCTGGTCTCCCCGATGTCATCGGCGGCGGCCTTCGGCAGCGGAATCTTGTCGACCCGGCCGGCATACCACGCCGCGGGCAACATGAAGATCGCAAGCACGACGAAACCGGCGAGGCCAATGCGCCAGCCATAACCTTCGTTGAGCAGCTGCCCAATCGGCGCTGACAACAGCGCGCCGAGCGAGCCCGCGGCCGAGACGATGCCCATGACGGTCGAGCGCACGGTCGCCGGCACGGCGCGCGCCGAGACCGACATCGCAATCGCGGCCGCGGTGCAGGCAAGCGATATGCCGATCAGCACGCCGCCGCCGATCACCACGCTGAGGAGGCCATGCGCGGACGCCATCAATGCAAGCCCGACGACATAGAACACCGAGCCCACAAGCATGATCGGGCGGAAGCCGTAGCGCGTGGTCATGGCCCCCGCGAGCGGCTGCAGGAAACCCCAGGCGAGGTTCTGCACAGCGAGCGCCAGCGTGAAGTCGGAGACCGATATCCCGACATCATGCGTCAACGGCTGAAGGAATATTCCAAGGCTCTGCCGCAGCCCCATGCTCAAAGTGAGCATCAAGGAGGCGCCGATCAGGATGGGCAGCGTAGGACGCAGAATCTGCAGCAGGGGCATGATGGGTGTTCTCTGTTGCCGCCGGATGCCGCGAAACCATCCTGCGATTCGCATATGATTTGGGTACACAGACCTGTGTAACTACGCTATAGATGGGCAGCGCTGTCAAGGCATGAGGGTCTCGCGCGACGCATGGCTTCCCTGCAACCCAAACCCGACATGAAAGAGCGGATCCTAGAGACCGCGGACCGGCTGTTCTATCTCGACGGCATCCGCGCCGTCGGCGTCGACACCATCGCCGCTGCAATCGGAATCAGCAAGCGCACGCTCTATAACCACTTTCCCTCCAAGGATGCGCTGATAACGGCCTATCTCGAGCGGCGCTTCGTCCACGCGAGGCCGTCGGAGAAACCTCCTGCAGACCAGATCCTTGCCACCTTCGATTCGCTCGAGCGGCGCTTTTCGGCCAAGGATTTTCGCGGCTGCCCGTTCGTCAACGCGGTCGCCGAGCTCGGGAAGGACCGCGCGGTGAAGAAGATCGCAATCGCGTTCAAGGAAAGCCGGCGGCTCTGGTTTCGCGCGCGCCTGGAGGAACTGGGCGTAGCGCAGGCGGATGCGCTCGCCACCCAGCTCCAGCTCCTGGTCGACGGCTCGATCGCGCTCGATCTCGTGCGCGACGATCCCACAATGGCACGCGCGGCGAAGGAGGCCGCGCGCGTGCTGTTGAGGGATGCAGGCGTTAAGGTCGATTAGGACGGCCTCTTCCGGACCAGTCGGACGTCATTGGCGACCTTCTTGAGGTCGGCCCCACGTTGAGTCAGTGAGGCTGCCCGTCACACGGCCCGGGAGGCCCGCCAAGGGCCGCGCCAAAGGCACTGCCCGATAGCTCCTTCTGCGCAAGAACCTTATGAGCCGCCTGGGCCACTGCGTAGATCAGCCCGCTCGTTCCGCCGTTCACGGTCCGAAGCTCGTCGTCGCGCAGTTCACGAGCGATATCGTTGTCCAAAATCATCATCGCCTCCGTTACCTGTACCGGCGGGAGTGATGACGCCCTGCTTGAGACGTGAGTCATCATTGGCGGCCATCACCTTGTAGGCAGCTTCCGCCACCGCGTAGATCATTGCACTCGTGCCGCCCTGGATCGATCGAAGGTCGTTGTCATGCAGCTCCCGAATCGAGAGGTCTTGCCTGGTCCGCAGCATCGCATCCTCCTGTCTGTTGAAGTGCATCTCATCTGTCGGATATAGCGCTCTGCCATCCAACGGGGCCAGACATAACGCAAGGTTCACCGGGTCGCCGTGATGACCGTCGCCCAGCTGCGGCTCCGCTCATGATGGTTTCGCCTTCGGGTGTGCGCCACAGCACACGGCCCTTGTTGGTTGACGGCTTCGAAGATGGGGTTGGCTCCATATTGGGAAGACGTGGCCACGAGCTCACGGCGGCCTGTCCTGCGGCTGGACATCGCTTGGATTTGCCGTGCCGGTCATGGGTGCCCTGGTTTGGCGACCATGCCGTGGCCCCTCAGACGAGACTCGCTATGTCATCGCGGGCCCCGGTGGTGAACTCAAAAGAATGGATGACTAACGACGACGTCGCGGCATGATGTCGGCAGCACGTCGCAACACGTCGCAGTAATCTTGTTGTCGTCTGCGATTTAAATTTTCCCGGTCAGTCGTAGCGAGCACTCCTTCGACCCTATTTCTCGCCGTCTTCAATTCCATATGACATTCAATCGTATCTTGTATCGAATTGTATCTCGCATGCTGCGCGGCATAGCTGACCACCGCATGGTGGTGCGCAGCTCGACGTGCACGCTCTTGTGAGCTGATCGACTTGAGGTAGGGTTGGTCGTAGCGCACGGGAGGACATTGCCATGAGGTTTCCGCCGAGTTTGACTCTCGCAGGTCTGTCGATTGCGGTTTTGATGGGTGGTCTCGGCGGCACGGCGATGTCGCAAACCGACCCATCTGGCAACGTCGTCAACCCACTTCCCCGCGTCATGGTCGAAGCGCCGAAGCAGGTCGCGCGGCACCAAAACACTAGACGGCACGCCGCCGTTGGCAGCACCTTGTCCCGCCGGACATCGCCGCCAGCTGAAACAACAACGGCGGCGCCGACGTCGGTGACCGCGAAGCTCGCAAAGCTTGCGAGCACGGCTGGCAGCTGCGTCGATGGTTGTCAAACAAGCTTCAAATACGGCAACGCCCCGTGGCACGGCTGCTCCGTGTCCGCCGGCGTCCTCTCGCCGACCTGCAGAAACGGAGCCAACTTCAAAACCTACAATGAATGTGTGGAGACCGGGTTGCTGGTAGGCTGGAGAAACAATGACATGTCCTGGTATTGCAGCAGCATTGGCATGAAATAACAAAATTGCGGCTCAACACTCCGTTGCCCAGGATTGGGAGGACAGTCGCCATGAGGATTTCATCGAGTCTCACTATCGCTGGTGTATCGATTGCGGTCTTGTGCGGCCTGGGCGGCACGGCAATCTCGCAAACTGAACCCTCGGGCAGTGTCGCCAGCCCACTCCCCGGCGTCATGGTCGAAGCGCCGAAACAGGTCGCGAGGCGCCAGAAGCCCAGGCAATCCACCGCCCGCAGCACCGTGTCGCACAGGGCATCGCCAACCCCTGAAACGTCATCGGCGGCGCCGATCTCAGTTACCGCGAAACTCGCGAAACTTGCGAGCGCGACTGGCAGCTGCGTCGGTGGCTGCGTCACCAGCTTCAAACACGGCGACGCCCCCTGGCACGGATGCTCGGTGTCTAGCTGGCCTTCGTTGTCGTCGACGTGCAGAAACACTGGCGGCTTCAAAACCTATACCGAGTGCACGGAGGCGGGCCTGGTGATGGGTTGGAGAACCGGCGATGTCTCGTGGTACTGCAGCAGCCTGGGGCTGAAGTAACCGACATCGGGTCCGGCGTCTCCATCTCGGCCGTGGAAATCGACGGCTTGCGGCGGAGCCGAGGTGTCCCGGCTTTGTTCCGTTGCGCGTGGAAACTGCAGGGAATCGCAGCGCTGACGCACACGACCTAGTGGAAAGATCGTTCCTCTGCCTGTTTCAGAAGGTCGCGTGTCATTTCGATGGTCTCTTCAACGCATTCCACGTGCCCCCATTCTCCGAGTGCAGCGAGGGCGGCCTTGAGGCATCTCAGCTCAGTGATGAGCTCTCTGACGCTATCGACATATTGCAGGCGCGACGCATCCGGCATCATCTTTGACATGGTTACCGACCTCGCGATCTGTTGCCGCCGAACTTCCGGCCCGTTGACGGGCCGCATACACACCTTGCAAGCACGCTACACACCGCGCCAGACATGCAGTACGGCTTCGCGAAAACCGCCGACGAAATGATCGGATGCGTCCGGCGGCAAGATCTCACTCAGATCGTCAAACGATGCCGTCGCTATGCTCGCAAGCTCGTGGGCTGACGCACGCTCCGCCCAACGGCGGCCCGCCTCCAACCCTCGTTGACGCTCGTGGTCCACGGCCATCTCCAGTCACAAAAGGGGGACCCCGGGCGTGGGGATCGCGCCGGGGTCCGTGCGCAGATGACGCCGACGGTCGAACTGGGGGGCTGAAATCGACGCCGCGCAAATACGAGCAAAGCACAGCCCGAGCGGCGAGATAATTGTCCCTTGGGGCAATGAACGACCGATTTGTGAAATCGGAAAAAGCGTCAGCGAAAGGTACGCTGATGCAGTTTTACAACACCGATTCAGTACCGTAGGGCGGGCGAAGCGTGAGCGTGCCCACCATTCACGACCACTTTGCTGATGGACGGTGGGCACGGCGCAAAGCGCCTTTGCCCACCCTGCGCAGCGGTGAATGCCTCACGCGGCCTGGGCGACCACGCGGTTGCGGCCGTCATGCTTGGCGCGATAGAGCGCGTTGTCGGCGCGCTTGAGCACGTCGGCGACCGCCTCGCCCTTCTGCTCCAGCGTCGAGATGCCGATCGAGATCGTCACTTCGATGCGCTTGGTGGCCTTGTGGATGGCAAAGGGCTCGCCGGCGATCGAGCGGCGGAGGCGCTCGGCCACCATGCCCGCGACATGCAGATCGGTTTCCGGCATCACGATCACGAATTCCTCCCCGCCGTAGCGGCAGGCGAGATCGATGCCGCGGATCGACTTGCGGATACGCACGGCGAATTCCTGCAGCACGTCGTCGCCGGCGTCGTGGCCGTAATTGTCATTGATCGATTTGAAATAATCGATGTCGAGCATCATCAGCGCGAGCGGCTTGCCGCGCTGGCAGGCCTGCTCGGCAAGCGTCGCAAGATGGCTTTCCATATAACGGCGGTTATGCAGGCCGGTCAGCGCGTCGGTGATCGCCATCTCGATCGAGTTCTGCACGTTGTCGCGCAGATCGTCGGAATAGCGCCGCCGCTTGACCTGGGTGCGGGCGCGCGCAAGCAATTCGTTCTTGTCGACGGGCCGCAGCAGGTAGTCGTTCACCCCGATCTCGAGCCCGCGAAGCAGCCGCGTATTGTTCTCGGCCTCGGCGATGGCCAGGATCGGAACGTGCCGCGTGCGCTCCAGCGAGCGGGCCTGGCTGCACAGCCGAAGGCCGTCGAAATTGTCGAGATCGAGCGAGACGATCAGCAGGTCGTAATTGCCGTCGGCGGCATGAAACAGCGCCTCCGCCGGGTTCGGCTCGACATCGACCGTGTGCTCCGTGGTCAGCATCTGCGCCATTCGCTCATAGGAAGCGGGACGGTCGTCGACCAGGAGGATGCGTCCTCCCTTGCCGGTATCGTTGACCGCGCTGCGTTCCGGCGCCTGGACGCCGATCTCGAGCGACGTGATCGCGCGCATGCGCAGCTCGTCGGTCATCATCTTCAGCCTCGTCAGCGAGCGCACGCGTGCGATCAGCACGAGGTCGGAGACGGGCTTGGTGAGGAAATCATCGGCGCCGGCATCGAGCCCGCGCACGCGGTCGGCGGGACTGTCGAGCGCGGTGATCATCACCACGGGGATGAAATGCGTCGCCGGATTGGACTTCAGCCGGCGGCAGACTTCAAAACCATCCATGTCGGGCATCATCACGTCGAGCAGGATGATGTCGCATTCGGCGCGCTCGCAGATCTTGAGCGCTTCCGCGCCGCTGGCCGCGGTCAGCACGTCGAAATATTCCGCCGAGAGACGAGCTTCCAGGAGCTTCACATTGGCGGGAACGTCGTCGACAACAAGGATACGCGCGGACACTACGAATAACTCCCCTACCCAATAAATCGACGGACGGTCTCGATAAATTTGCCGACGGAGATCGGTTTGGACAAATAGGCCTCGCAACCGCCTTCACGGATGCGCTCCTCGTCGCCCTTCATCGCGAAGGCAGTGACGGCGACGACGGGGATGGCGCGCAGCTCCGGATCATCCTTGATCCAGCGCGTCACCTCGAGGCCGGAGACCTGAGGCAGCTGAATGTCCATCAGAATGAGGTCAGGACGCATCTGTCGGACGAGGTTGAGCGCCTCGTGGCCATTGCTGGTGCCAGAGGTCTGATAGCCGTGCGCTTCCAACAGGTCGCGAAACAGCTTCATGTTCAGCTCGTTGTCCTCGACGATCAGGACGGTCTTCGCCATCCCGTGCTCCCATCCCTTAAGGTCGGCTTGAAAGTGCTTCAGTGGCCACTCACGAGCGCGCCAACAGGTAAATTCAAACTAGCGCCAGATTCGCATCAACCCGTTAAGCCCGGGTTTTACTTCCGCGAGGTGGTTTCCGCTTGCTTGAACCCATCCGAAAGACTCGGGCATGATGGTTTGCAAATTAGAGACCATAAGTTAACGGAAAGGCAAACGGTCGCTTGAAAAAGCCTGTTCAAAACCCCCGGGAAGTCGCTGAAATCGTTGCGATTCAGGCCCTGAACTTCATTGCCGGCGAACCCGAGCTTCTGGGCCTGTTCCTGGCCGAAACCGGCATCGGGCCGGACACCCTGCGCAAGTCGGCCGCCGATCCCCGGTTTCTCGCCAGCGTGCTCGACTTCGTGCTGCGCGACGATGCGACCGTCAAAGCCTTTGCCAAGGCCTCCGAGCTGCACCCGACCAATATCGCCGCAGCGCGCCAGGTGCTGGGCGATCCGCATTGGGAGCGCGACGTGCCGTGACCGCATCGGCGCCAGCGGCTGAGGGTGCGACCTGCTTCTGCCGGGATTGTCTTGGCGATCTCGATGCCAGGGCGAGGCGCTGCCAGCATTGCGGCTCGCCGCGCCTGGTGCGGCACCACGCCCTGCCCCAGCTTTCGCTTGCGCATATCGATTGCGACGCATTCTACGCCACCGTCGAGAAGCGCGACAATCCCGATCTCGCCGACAAGCCGGTCATCATCGGCGGCGGCAAGCGCGGCGTGGTGTCGGCCGCCTGCTATGTCGCCCGCACCTATGGCGTCCGCTCGGCCATGCCGATGTTCAAGGCGCTGGCGCTGTGCCCGCAGGCGAGCGTGATCCGCCCCGACATGGCGAAATATGTCCGCGTCGGCCGCGAGGTGCGCCAGGCCATGCAGGCGCTGACGCCGCTGGTCGAGCCGCTCTCGATCGACGAGGCCTTCCTCGACCTTGCCGGCACCGAGCGCGTGCACGGCATGATGCCCGGCCAAGGTGCTGGCGAAATTTGCGCGCGACGTTGAGGCCAAGATCGGGATCACGGTTTCGGTCGGGCTTTCCGTGAACAAGTTCCTGGCCAAGATCGCCTCCGACCTCGACAAGCCCCGCGGTTTTGCCGTGCTGGACCAGGACGAAGCGCGCACGATGCTCGCCGACAAGCCGGTCGGCTTCATCTTCGGCGTCGGGCCGGCGACGCAGGAAAGGCTAGCCAATCGCGGCTTCCGCGTGATCGCCGACCTGCAGCGCGCCGACGAGATCGAGCTGATGCGGCAATTTCCGACCGAGGGCCGCAGGCTCTGGCGGCTCGCGCGCGGCATCGACGACCGGCTGCGTGGTCGCCGATCGCGGCGCCAAGACCATATCGAGCGAAACGACGTTCGAGACCGACATCAAGGATTTTGCGACGCTGGAAAAATTGCTGTGGCGGCTGTCGGAGAAGGTCTCTTCGCGGTTGAAGAATGCCGACCTCTCCGGACTGCACGATCACGCTGAAGCTGAAGACCGCCGATTTCCGCCAGCGCACCCGCTCGCAATCGATCGCCGCACCGACGCAACTGGCGGCCAAGATTTTCGCGGTGTCCCGCGAGATGCTGGCAAGGGAGATCGACGGCACCGCCTTTCGCCTGATGGGCACCGGCGTCAGCGCGCTCCGCAAGGGATCGGAGGCCGACGACACCGACATGCTCGACCGCCGTGCCGCGCATGCCGAGCGCGCGATCGACGGCTTGCGCAAGAAATTCGGTCAGGCCGCCGTGATCCGCGGGATCGCCTACGAGGGACCGGAGAAGGAGGATGAAGAGGAGGAAGAATAGTGAGGGAACGTCATTCCGGGGCGATGCGAAGCATCGAACCCGGAGAATCTCGAGATCCCGGGTTCGCGCTAATGCGCGCGCCGGGATGACGGCCTTCGGCCGTCACTTACAAGGCTTCGCGTCCTTGACGTCGAACTTGCCGAGCGCTCCGGCAATGACGAAGTCATTGTAGTCGAGCACGAGTTTGCGAGAGACGCCGTTCTCGTAGAGCTCGAACGACATCGAATAGACCGGCGTCTGCTCGCCGTCCTTTTTGGTAGCCTCGCGATCGTAATAGCTCACCGTCACCGGCCAGCGGGTCAGCGGCTTCATCTGGTCGCTGGTGGTCGAGGGATCGGGAGAGGCGACCTGCTTGGTGCCCTCGATCGGCTGGCCGATCACCGACAACGTGTTGTAGACCTTCTGGCCGTTGTCGGAGCCGTCATAGACGGTCAATTCCAGGAGCGACTTGCCTTCCTTTGCTGCGGCGATGATGCGCTGGATCTGCTCGGTCGGAAACACGGTCGACCCGTCGAGGGTGAAAGTCTTGGCCTCGGGCTGTTTCAGCTTGACGGTGATGTGGTCGCCGGTACGTTCCGCCATGCCGTCGACGGGGCTGGAGTCGGAGTCGTTGGAGCGCGACTCGATCTTGAAACGGTAGCTCTTGCCCTGGGCGTCTTCCCACGAGGTCGAGCGCAGATCGCTTAGCATGGTCTTGTCCTCACCGATCTCGAGCTCCGAGACCTGGCGGAATTCCGAGGTGTAGCCCTCGCAGGCATTGCCGGAGAAATTATAGAGGATGCGGCCGCGCGCAGCGTTGACGGGATTGGAGCCGCGTGACTTGACGAGGCTCAGCTCGTAGAGCGCCTGATGCGGCAGGAATGACGCGGCGGCCGCCCTGGTTGGTCCATACGCGACGGCAATGACGGCCAGCGAGGCAAGCGAGGTCCGAAACAAGCGGTCCATGATGTACCTTTGAGGTGACCAGGATTCGGCAGATTAATAACCGCCCCATTGCGTCGCAACTGGGGCTGAATCACAGAAAAGTGCGCCTTCGGCCGGATGAACTCGCGTTCATCCCAGGCAGCGGGCTCACTTGCATGTCCCGCGCTGATGGGCGAAAGAAACAGCTGCACAACTATTGACCAACGTTTGAGAACTGAGGCTGACCATATGGCGGGCGCAATCGAACAAAAACTGGAATCGCTGGGGATTAAGCTGCACACCGCCCCAACACCCGTAGCGAACTATGTTGGCTTTGTCCGCACCGGAAATCTGCTGTTCGTGTCCGGCCAGGTTTGCTTCGACGCCGAAGGCAAGCTGATCGCCAAGGGCAAGCTTGGCGTCGGCGTCAGCATCGAGCAGGGACAGGCGGCAGCGCGCGGCTGCGGCATCAACCTGCTGGCGCAGGTCAAGGCCGCGCTCGGCGATCTCGACAAGGTCGTGCGCGTGGTCCGGCTCGGCGGTTTCATCAATTCAGCTCCCGACTTCCTGGATGGCCCGAAGGTGCTCAACGGCGCCTCCGACCTGATGGTGGCGGTGTTTGGCGACAAGGGCCGGCATGCCCGCACCACCGTCGGGGTCGCCTCGCTGCCGGCGGATGCCGCGGTCGAGGTCGAAGGCCTGTTTGAAGTCTCTTGAGGAGCGAGCGGCGTGGGCGCTCCTGATTGGCTGACGGCGCGGCCGGTCGCCCACCGCGGCCTGCACGACATTTCGCGCGGCATTGTCGAGAACATGCCGGCTGCCGCGGAAGCCGCCGTCGCGGGTCACTTCGCCATCGAATGCGACATCCAGCTCACCGCCGATGGCGAGGCGATGGTGCATCATGACGACGAACTCGGCCGCCTCACCGAAGGCAGCGGCGCGCTGCTCACCAGGACAGCGGCCGAGCTCAAAACCATCTCCTTCAAGAACACCGCCGAACGCATGATGACGCTATCGGAGCTCTGCGATCTCGTGGCCGGTCGCGTTCCGCTGGTGATCGAGGTGAAAAGCCATTTCAACGGCGACCGCAAGCTCGTGAAACGAATGGCCGAGGTGCTCTCGACCTATAGCGGAGCCGCGGTCGGCATGTCCTTCGACCCCGACCAGGTGGTGGCACTGCGCGAACTGATCCCCTCGCGCACGCGGGGCATCGTCGCCGAGCATGATTACACCCAGGAGGATTGGCCCGAGGCGTCGGCAGCGCAGCGGCATGAGATGACGCATCTGCGCCACGTCTTCCGCACGCGTCCGGATTTCGTGGCCTACTGGGTCAACGAACTGCCGTCGATTGCGCCCTGGCTCGCCCGCAATGTGTTGCGCTGTCCGCTTCTGGCCTGGACAGTGCGGACGCCGGAACAGCGCGCACGGGCCGCGCGGTACGCCGATCAGATGATCTTTGAAGGTTTTGTGCCGGGAACCTGATGCGCCTTATGTGCACTTGAAGTCCGACCTGCGATGCACGATCTTTGGAGCGCGCGGACGACAAACGAGCCTCATGGACTCAGCCGAAATCACACTCGAAGCGGTGCCCTCTGCCGGCGATATCCCGGCGGAGGAATGGGATGCCTGCGCCAATCCGCCGTCCGATCCGAACAGCCTGAGCAATCTCGACACCCTTTCAGCGAGCTCCCGCGAGGTCTCAAAGCCTTACTATAACCCCTTTGTCTCGCATGCCTTTTTCTCGGCCGCCGAGCAGTCCGGCTCGGCGATCGCGCGCACCGGCTGGGGACCGCGGCATCTGATCGCAAAGATCGACGACAGGATCGCAGGCATCGTGCCCTGCTATCTCAAATCGCATTCGCAGGGCGAATACGTGTTCGACCGTGGCTGGGCCGACGCTTATGAGCGCGCGGGCGGACGTTATTATCCGAAGCTGCAATGCTCGGTTCCGTTCACGCCGGCGACGGGCCCTCGCCTACTGATCCGCAACGATGTCGATCGCGAGCAGATCGCCTCTGCGCTCGCAAGTGGGCTGGTGGCGCTCTGCGGCGTCAGCAAGGCGTCATCGGCGCATGTGACGTTCGCGCGCGAGCCCGAGTGGAAATTTCTAAGCCAGCACGGCTTCCTGCAGCGGACCGACCAGCAGTTTCACTGGCACAACCAGGGTTTTGCGACCTTCGACGATTTTCTCGGCAGTCTCAATTCGCGCCATCGCAAGGCGATCAAGCGCGAGCGCCGCGAGGCGGTCGCGTCCGACATCAGCATTCACTGGCTGACCGGCAACGACATCATCGAGGACGCCTGGGACGCCTTCTTCCGCTTCTACATGGAGACCGGCTCGCGCAAATGGGGCCGGCCCTATCTGACGCGGCAGTTCTTTTCGCTGATCGGCGAGAGCATGAGCAAGGACGTTCTCCTGGTAATGGCCAAGCGCAATGGCCGATGGATCGCGGGCGCCATCAATTTCATCGGCTCAGATACGCTGTTCGGCCGCAATTGGGGTGCGATCGAGCACCATCCTTTCCTGCATTTCGAGGTCTGCTACTATCAGGCGATCGATTTTGCGATCCAGCACAGGCTGCAAATCGTCGAAGCCGGCGCGCAAGGCGAGCACAAGCTCGCACGCGGATATCTGCCGCACACCACCTACTCCGCGCATTACATCGCCGACCCCGATTTCCGGCGCGCCATCGCCGATTATCTCAAGCGCGAGCGCGCCTATGTCGCAGAAGCCGGCCGCGAGCTCACCGGGCTGGGGCCGTTCCGCAAGGTCGCGGACGAGGCGCCTTGACGTTTACATCCCGCCGGTGTGAGTAGCGGGAAAGTCCGGGAGCCAACCATGACCGCCTACGACAACAACAACGTCTTCGCAAAGATCCTGCGCGGCGAATTCCCCTGCTACAAGGTCTATGAGGACGAGCACGTGCTGGCCTTTCTCGACATCATGCCGCGCGCGCCCGGCCACACGCTGGTGATCCCCAAGGCCCCTGCCCGTAACATCGTCGACATCAAGGTCGAGGATTATCTCCATGTCGCGCGCGCAACCCACAAGATCGCGGCCGCGGCGAAACAAGCCTTCAACGCCGACGGCATCACGGTTCAGCAATTCAACGAGACGGCTGGCGGACAGGTAGTGTTTCACCTGCATGTCCACGTCATGCCGCGCCATGACGGCGTTGCGCTGCTCCCGCCCGCCAGCCGCAAGGAAGATGCGAAGATGCTGGAGGAGCACGCGAGGAAACTAGCTGCGGCGCTGGGCTGAACCGTCACTCCGTCTCGAAATCGCCTGCTTGCGGCGGCGCCAGCGGCGTGAACTCGCAGCGGTCGGGCTTGATGTCGAGCAGCGGCGTGCCGTCGAGGCAATCAAGCCCGCGCACCAGCACGGTATTGCCTTCGATACCAACGAATTTCACGACCGAGGTCGCGATCGGATTGGGCCGCACCGGCGAGCGCAACGAAAAGGTGCCGCGGGTATTTTTGTTGTTCTTCGGGCTCTGCAAGACCAGATCGCGACGGGATTCATGCAGCCAGTACAGCACTTCGAGATTTGAGTAGAAATCGACACCCTTGATGGCGGGCACGAACGGCTCGAACACCTCCAGCCGGCACACCGGCCCGTCGTGACGCCCCTGCCGCGGCGTCACCAGCCGCGAGGTCCAGGGCGTGCGAATGCGGCCGATGAAGACGAGACCGGCGTCCTGGGCCGGCGGCAAGTCGATCGCAAGTTCGCCTTCACGGATTTCGTTTTCTCGTACCATCTTCAGTCCAACGTTATGTTCAGCGTCTTGACGATGCCGGACCAGCGTGCGCGGTCGGCATCGACGAAGTTTTTGGTATCGGCCTCGCTTTGCGGCTTGAGCGGCGGGAAACCGGTATTGGTCAGCAAAGCCCGGAACGCCTCGTCGGCCAGCGCACGATTGAAACTGGCCCGGATCGCGTCCACGACCTGCGCCGACAGCCCTGCCGGCCCGACCACACCATACCATACGGTGGCGCTGTAGTCGGGATAACCGCTTTCGGCGATGGTCGGCAAGTCCGGCAAATCAGCGATGCGCGCTCGCGACGTCACTCCGAGCGGACGCAATAGTCCTGCCCTGATCGGCGGCAGCGCGGTGCCGAGCGTTTCGAACGTCAACTGGATATGACCCGCGATGAGGTCGGCCAATGCGGGGCCCGCTCCCTTATAGGGCACGTGAGTCATTTCGATGCCGGCCGCATGTTTGAACATCTCGCCGGACAGATGTCCGACGCCGCCGGTCCCGGCCGACCCAAAATTGAGCTTGCCTGCCTTCTCCCTGGCATAGGCCACGAACTCGGCGACCGTCTTTGCGGGAACCGTGGGATGAACAACCATGATCGAGGGTAGATCGGTGACGACGGAGATCACCTGAAGTTCATGGTCTGGATCGTAGGCCAGCTTCTTGTACAGCATCGGATTGAGTTCAACGACCGACGATGCCGTGAAAAGCAGGGTGTAGCCGTCAGCCTCGCCATGCGCGACGACCTCGGCGCCGATTGCCCCCTGCGCGCCGGCCTTGTTCTCGATAAAGACTGTCTGCTTGAGGTCGCGCGAGAGATATTCGGCAACCATCCGGCCGAGCACGTCGGTGGGGCCGCCCGCAACATACGGCACGACAAGCCTGATCGGCCGTGCCGGATAGTCGGCAGCGGCTGCTGCCGACGAGATCGGCGGCAGCATGACCGTGAGCGCAAGCCAGATCAGGGCCCATTTCTTCATGACGCCTCCCCGGGATTGTCCTGGTCGGAGCAAGCCTAAGCGCAAATCCTGGGGAAAGCGACAGCACGCGATAGCCCTCGGCGCGTGGGCGGCGGCCGCATCGCTTTCCATTCAATCGAGCGAGAAATTCAGCTTCTTCACCACCTCCAGCCAGCGCGCCCGGTCGGCGTCGACATACTCCTTGATGGACGCCTCGTTGCGCGCCTTGAGCGGCGCAAAGCCGGCCTTGATCAGCGACGTGCGGAACGCATCGTCGTCGAGCGCACGGTTCATGCTCGCGCTGATCTTCTGCGCGGCCTCCGCCGGCATCTTGACCGGGGCGGCGATGCCGTACCACACGCTGACGCGATAATCGGGGTACCCGCTCTCGGCGATTGTCGGCAGATCCGGCAACTCGGTGATGCGCCCGGCCGCACTGAGCCCGAGCGGGCGCACCAGGCCGGCCTGGGCCGGCGGCAGCGAGATGCCGACCGACTCGAACATCACCTGGATCTGCCCCGACAGCAGATCGGTCAGCGCTGCGCCTGCGCCCTTGTACGGCACATGCGTCATCTCGATCCCGGCCATCTGCTTGAACATCTCGCCGGCCAGCTGGCCGATACTTCCGTTGCCGGGCGAACCGAAATTGAGCTTGCCGGGATTCTTCTTCGCATAATCGACGAACTCGGCGATCGTCTTCGCGGGCACCGACGGGTGAACGATCATGATCATCGGCACGTCGGAGAGAATGCCGAGAATCCGCAGCTCCCGATCGGGGTCGTAGGCAAGCTTCTTGTACAGGACCGGATTGAGCTCGATCACGGATGACGTCGTGAAAAGCATGGTGTAGCCGTCCGCATCGCCATGGGCCACGGCTTCGGCGCCGATCGCGCCCTGCGCGCCCCCCTTGTTCTCGACGAAGACGGACTGCTTGAGGTCACGTGAGAGATATTCCGCGAAGATCCGGGCCTGCGCGTCGGTCGGACCTCCCGCGACATAGGGCACGACGAACTTGATCGGCCGCGTCGGATAATCGGCGGCCAACGCGGCAGGCATCGCCGCCAGCATGGCCGTGAACGCAAGCCAGATCAGCGCCCATTTCGTCCGCATGACATCTCCCCGAACAACGTTCTTGTTGGGCTTTAGCCTAGCCCAATTGAGGGGGGCGACAATAGGCACTCAGCCGAACCACCACGTCCCTGCGAGCATGACGATCTCGCCGGCGAGAACGCCGGCGAAAATCGATCGCCGGGTCAGCATGAACGCCACAAAGCCTGCCAGCAGCGCGCCGTAGCGGAGAAAGGCCGGCACGCTCGCCAGCGCGCCCGGAGGCTGTACCAGGATCTGGGCGATGACACCGGCCAGGATCGCGGTCGCAACCGCCCTCACCCAGATCAGGAGTTCCGACCCTTCATCCAGCCCGCCGCCGAGCCAGAGCCCGAGCATGCGCCAGATCTGGTTGGGAATGACACCTGCCACCAGCAGGACCAACAGAGCGTGCCAGTCGCCGATGAAATCGCTCATGCGCGCGCCCTCGCGCGATGAACGCCGTAGGCGATCGTGCCGGCCACCACACCGCTGATGAGGACATCGAGCCCGGTGTTCATGACCGAGCACAATGGGTAGAACAACAGGCCGAGCACGAGCGCGGCGACGTCAGATGACTCCTTCGCGTTGCGGGCGGTCGAGAACAGAAAGGCGAGCGGCGTCAGCAGCAGGATCGCGGCGCCGAGGGTCTGCGAGAGATTGGCGGCGAGAAAATAGCCGATCACGTTGGCGCAGAGAGTTACGCACAACAGGCCGCAGCCGAGCCCGTGAACAAAGGCGATCCGGCGATCGCGCGGCACCTGCGGCAGGAAGCGATGGCATTCGACCCAGAGCGTCACCGCAGTGAAATGCGCGACCAGGATCAGCTGCCGCTTCTTCGTCTCCGGCGTGCGCATCAGCGGGATCACCGACGCAACCATCGGAAACAATCTGATGGCGCTGACCGTCACCGCGATCGCGGACTGAATGATGGTGGCGCCGGAGCCGAGCGTTGTGATGACGATGATCTGCGCCGGTCCGGCCCAGACCAGGATCGTGCTCAGCAGCGTCCAGCCAAGGCTGAAATGCGAGTCGTGTGCAAGCGCGCCGATGCCGACATAGGTTGCGAACAGCACGGCCGCCAGGATCGTCGCCGAGACCGACTTGAAACCCTGCGCGAAGGCACGAAACGAGCTGTTCCATTTCCAGGAATCAAGGGGCGGCAGCGGCATGGGCTGCATAACGGCGGTGAAAGCAGATCGCGTCAACCGCCGCCCGCGCGGGCTAGCCTTGCGCTTTAGCCGCGCACGAACATGTTCCGGAGCACGAAGCAGGCCCCGCCAACCCTGCGGATACGATTGCAGAGGTCATCCGCTTCGGCCCGCGTGTCGGCGCCGATCCGCACCTGATAGAAAGCATGCGCACCCCGGCTGCGCAGCACGGAGTGGAGGATGCTCGGGTCACGATCGCCAATGACCGGGCCCAGATTCCTGATCGCGCGGCCATACATCGCCAGCGCCTTGTTGCGGTCAAAGCCCGCGGCGAGCTGCACGCCCCAGGTTTTCGCCGCGGCCAGTATCACCTGCTCCTCGAGCCGGTCGATGAACGGGTTGGGCGCACGCTTGAGCAGCGCCACCAGGTCACGACAGGTCGTGGGCGGCGCGCTCTCCGGCATCTTGCCGCCCTTTCCTGCCTTGGCCCACGCCTCGACCGAGGAGCCCGTGATCACGCGAACGTAGTTGCGCGTTTCCGCCGGCATCGCGCCGGTGCCTGCCAGCCATTCGGTCACGCGCCGGGGTCCCGCATTGTAGGCGGCAGCCGCAAGCCCGAGATTGCCGAACTGGTTGCGCAACTCGGCGAGAAATTCCGCGGCCTTCGGCAGCGCCTTGACGGGATTGAAGGGATCGAGCAGGCCGCGTTCGCTGGCCGTCCCCGGCATGAATTGCGCAATGCCCTGGGCTTGCGTGCCATAACGCGTCATCGGCCCAACGGCATCAGCCTGGAAACGGCTCTCCTGCCAGATCACGCGCGCGAAATATTCCAGCGGCAGGCCGTTCTCCCGCGCGGCCGATTCGAGCATCAGGCAAATCGTTTCCGCCGTGCCGGAATCCCCATTGGTCTCGATCGGCGGCTGCGGGATCGCGAGCTCTTCCACGCTCGGCTTCACATAGCGGGGTGGCTCCGGCGCAGATTCCTCGGATCGCACCGACAGAGGCAAGAGGACAGCGAACATGGCAAATCCAGCCTGCAACAGCCTTTGCGGGCCTTTTCGCTGATCACAACATCGTCTTTCTGAACGCATGAGCCGATTAACCCTGGCCCGCAGCGGGAAACGGCGCGGAATCCCGCCAAAAGCCCGCATCCAGAGTTTACGTTAACATGACATCGCAGTTCCCCCGACCTTCTCATCCGCAGCAGGCCCAGTAGAGTGCCCCGGTAATGGAGGACGCCATGAAGGATCGGCGGGATAGCGTGCGGGACAAGGTATTTCTGGGCGGCGTTGCCGAAATCAACGGCCACGGCTCGACGATGGACTGCGTCGTGCGCAATCTGAGCGAATCCGGCGCCTGCGTCGAACTCGATTCCGCAGCCCGGCTTCCCGAACAGATCAGCCTGACCATCGCCCACAAGGGACGGGCCTTCCTCGCCCGGATGATCTGGCGTCAGGCCAATCGGGTTGGTCTTGCATTGCGGACCATGGTCACGGATTCCGACGAGAGCGATCTCGACGCTCGCCTGCGCCGCAGCGAGAAGAAGAAGCGCCAGCTCCAGCGCCGCATCAACGAGTTGCTGGGTCACTGACGGCGAAACGTCGCCTTCGGCTGGCTATTTGACCGGTTCGGCCATCAGCCAGCCCGTGGAACCCTCACCGCCCTGCCCGGTTTGACCCGGTCCGGTTAATTTGCCGGATCGAATCGACTGAGGCTCTCCCGGATGGCGTCCACCATGGTCGAGCACGCGGACGGCTTGCCGCTGCCGCAACGCTATTGGGCTATCCTGACGATCGCACTCGGCATTACGATGTCCGTTATCGACAGCGCGATCGCAAACGTCGCGCTCCCGACGATTGCAAGCGAGCTCAGGGCAAGCCCCTCCTTTTCGATCTGGATTGTGAACGGCTATCAGCTTGCGATCACGATCTCGCTATTGCCGCTGGCGTCGCTCGGCGAAATCGTCGGCTACCGACGCGTCTATCTTGCCGGACTGTTGCTGTTCACGCTCGCTTCGGCGCTGTGCGCGCTGTCGCACACGCTGCTATGGCTCACCGTGTCGCGCATCCTTCAGGGCTTCGGTGCGGCCGGGATCATGAGCGTCAACGCCGCGCTTGTCCGCTTCACCTATCCGAACGTGCAGCTCGGCCGTGGCATCGGCATCAATGCGATGGTGGTCGCTGTGTCGGCCGCTGTCGGTCCGACGGTCGCCGCCGCAATTCTGGCGGTTGCGAGCTGGCCATTCCTGTTCGCGGTCAACGTACCGATCGGCGCCGCGGCGCTCGCGGTCGGCTGGCGTTGTCTGCCCCACACCACGCCCGCCGCTCACGCCTTCGATTGGCAGAGCGCCGGCTTGAGTGCGGTGACCTTCGGTATCGGGATCGCGGCGATCGACAGCTTCGGCCATGGCGAACCTGTGATCATCGGCCTGCTGGAGTTTGCAGTCGCAATCATGGCCGGCGCGACGCTGATATGGCGCGAGACGCACATGACGGGGCCGCCGCTATTGCCGGTCGATCTCCTGCGCATCCCGATCTTCGCGCTGTCGATTGCGACTTCAATCGCCTCGTTCTGCGCGCAGATGCTCGCCTTCGTCTCCATCCCCTTCTACCTGCAGCATCGGTTTGGCTATTCGGCAGTCGAGATGGGGCTCCTGATTACGCCGTGGCCGATTGCGGTCGCGATCGCCGCGCCGATCGCAGGCCGCCTGGTCGAGCATCACCCCGCAGGATTGTTGGGCGGCATCGGGCTGTTGCTGTTCGCGCTGGGACTCGGTGCGCTCGCGTTGTTGCCGGCTCATCCCTCGATGGTGGATGTGATCTGGCGGATGGCGCTGTCCGGCTTCGGCTTCGGACTGTTTCAAACCCCGAATAACCGAACCATGATCGCGGCCGCGCCGCGCGAGCGCTCGGGCGGCGCCAGCGGCATGCTGGGCACCGCGCGGCTCCTCGGGCAGACAACGGGCGCGGCGCTGGTCGCGCTCTTCCTGGCGCGCTTTCCGGAAGAAGGAACACAGGTTTCGCTCCTGGCCGGCGTCGGCTTTGCCCTGGCGGGCGCCACGCTCAGCATGCTGCGGCTATCGGAGGCTGGCAGCCGCGGCGCCGAGCGGGTTCAGATCCATCACGGGCAACGCCTGAAGGGAGAGTAGTGTCGTCCCGCAACGCGACCGAACCTCTCAAAAGCAAAACCGGCGGTCTGTCGACGCGCCGGTCCTGTTTGACTGATATTGAGGCTTGCTCAGGCCTTGACCAGCGGTCCCTTCGAGACCGGTCCCTTCGACCCGCCGCCATTGGACCCGCCACCGCCATTGGGGCCGCCCGGCTTCGGCGGCTTTCGCTTGCGCGCCACCGGCAGCTTTTCCGGCTTCGGTGTGACGGGCCCCTCGACGAACTCGAAGCCGATCTTGTCGAGCGACGTCGCCTCGTCCTTGACCAGCACGACCCGAACATGGCCGCCGCCCTTGAGCTTGCCGAACAGCACCTCGTCCGCCAGCGGCTTCTTGATGTGCTCCTGGATCACGCGCGCCATCGGCCGCGCGCCCATCTGCTCGTCGTAGCCGTGCTGGATCAGCCAGGCTTTGGCGGGCTCGGACAGTTCGATGGTCACATCGCGATCGGCGAGCTGGGCTTCGAGCTGCAGCACGAACTTCTCGACGACCATGCCGATCACGTCGGCATTGAGATGCGCGAACGAGACGATGGCATCGAGGCGGTTGCGGAATTCCGGCGCGAACTGCCGGTTGATCGCCTCGTGGTCGTCGCCCTCCCGCTTGCTACGGGTGAAACCGAACGCCTGACGCGCGAGATCGGCCGCGCCGGCATTGGTCGTCATGATCAGGATGACGTTGCGGAAATTGACCTGCTTGCCGTTGTGGTCGGTCAGCCGGCCGTGATCCATGATCTGGAGCAGCACGTTGTAGAGATCGGGATGCGCCTTCTCGATTTCATCGAGCAGCACCACGCAATGCGGATGCTGGTCGACGCCGTCGGTGAGCAGGCCACCCTGGTCGAAGCCGACATAGCCGGGAGGCGCGCCGATCAGGCGCGACACGGTATGGCGCTCCATGTATTCGGACATGTCGAAGCGCAGGAGTTCGACGCCCAGCGACGCCGCAAGCTGCTTGGCCACCTCGGTCTTGCCGACGCCGGTCGGGCCCGAGAACAGATAGCAGCCGATCGGCTTTTCCGGTTCGCGCAAGCCCGCTCGCGCCAGCTTGATCGAGGCGGACAACGAGTTCGATCGCCTTGTCCTGGCCGAACACCACGCGCTTGAGCGTCTGCTCGAGATGCTTGAGCACCTCGGCATCGTCCTTGGACACGCTCTTGGGCGGAATCCGCGCCATCGTGGCGATCGTGGTCTCGATCTCCTTGATGCCGATGGTCTTCTTCCGCTTGCTTTCGGTGACCAGCATCTGCGCCGCGCCCGACTCGTCGATCACGTCGATCGCCTTGTCCGGTAGTTTGCGGTCGTGGATGTAGCGCGAAGAGAGCTGCACCGCGGCCTCGATCGCCTCGTTGGTGTATTTCAGGCGGTGATAGTCCTCGAAATAGGGCTTGAGGCCCTTGAGGATCGCAATCGCGTCTTCGACCGTCGGCTCATTGATGTCGATTTTCTGGAAGCGCCGCACCAGCGCGCGGTCCTTCTCGAAATGCTGGCGATATTCCTTGTAGGTCGTCGATCCCATGCAACGGATGGTGCCTGAGGCCAACGCCGGCTTGAGCAGGTTCGACGCGTCCATCGCGCCGCCCGAGGTGGCGCCGGCGCCGATCACGGTGTGAATTTCGTCGATGAACAGGATGGCGTTCGGATGCGCCTCGAGCTCCTTCAACACCTGCTTCAAGCGCTCCTCGAAATCGCCGCGATATCGCGTGCCCGCAAGCAGCGTGCCCATGTCGAGCGAAAACACGGTGGCCGCCGCCAGCACTTCCGGCACCTCGCTGTCGACGATGCGCTTGGCGAGCCCTTCGGCAATCGCGGTCTTGCCGACGCCGGCTTCGCCGACGAACAGCGGGTTGTTCTTTTGCCGGCGGCAGAGCACCTGGATCGCACGGTTGATCTCGGA
The DNA here is from genome assembly GCA_963696255.1 of uncultured Alphaproteobacteria bacterium. Lineage (GTDB taxonomy): Bacteria > Pseudomonadota > Alphaproteobacteria > Rhizobiales > Xanthobacteraceae > Bradyrhizobium. Next base: position 254,991 of record CAVOJN010000006.1, on the reverse strand, counting down.
ATTGCGTCCGATCACCGGGTCGATCTTGCCGTCGCGCGCCTTCTTGTTGAGGTTGACGCAATAGGTCTCGAGCGCCTCGCCCTTCTTCTTGGAGTCGTCGTTGCCCTTGGTCTCGGCTTCCTCGTCGACGCCGCGCACCGGCCGCGCCTCGGAGACGCCGGGCCGCTTGGCGATGCCGTGGCTGATGTAGTTGACCGCGTCGTAGCGCGTCATGTCCTGCTCCTGCAGGAAATAGGCGGCGTGGCTTTCGCGCTCGGCGAAGATCGCGATCAGGACGTTGGCGCCGGTCACTTCCTCGCGTCCGGAGGATTGCACATGAATGACGGCGCGCTGGATCACGCGCTGGAAGCCCGCGGTCGGCTTGGCATCATCCGCGCCGTCCGTGACCAGGTTTTCGAATTCGGTCTCGAGATAGTTGACGAGGCTGGTACGCAGCTTGTCGAGATCGACGCTGCAGGCGCGCATCACCGCCGCGGCATCGGAGTCATCAATCAGCGACAGCAACAGATGTTCGAGCGTCGCATATTGATGGTGACGCTCGTTCGCAATCGCGAGCGCACGATGCAGGGATTGTTCAAGACTCTGAGAAAAAGTCGGCATTCGCGTCCTCTATGGCCCCCAAGCCATCATGATCGCCGTTGCCCCCACAGGCAACAACAACCTTTGTCACATATAGTTATACCCATGGCGGCGAAAAGACCCGGTTCCGCCGGCCTGATAACGCCTCACCTGCAAATTGGATGCAAAACGCGTTCCCGTTTGGGCACCAATGGGCGTGACACCGTATTTGCCCGGCGTGCTACTACTTCTTTTCCATCACGCATTGCAGCGGGTGCTGGTGCTTGCGGGCGAAATCCATGACCTGCGTCACCTTGGTCTCGGCGATCTCGTAGGTGAATACGCCGCACTCGCCGATGCCGTGATGATGAACGTGCAGCATGATCTTGGTCGCCGCCTCGACATCCTTCTGGAAGAACTTTTCGAGCACGTGGACGACGAATTCCATCGGCGTGTAGTCGTCGTTGAGGATCAGCACGCGATAGAGGTTCGGCCGCTTGGTCTTCGGCTTGACTTTGGTGATGACGGAGGTGGATGGACCGCTGGGTCCGTTGGTGCGATTTTCGTCATTGCCCATGCGGGGGCGCGACGGAAGCGACGCGGCGGCGACAGGCCGATCAATGCTGGAAGTCAGTTGCGACATGGCACAGGTGTTCGATATTCCCCATGGGAAACCGGAAGGCGGCCAGGTGGATGCTCTCCTGCCGGAGCCGTGGCTTCCTGTCAGTCCAGATCGCGTATTCCAGCCAGCTCGACCCGTCCGGATCGTTGCCTTGGGAATATGGGTCAGCCACCCGCCCTGCGCAAGCGCCCGCCTTTCCCAAAACCGGGCGCTCCAAGCAGGGCCAATTCCTGACCCGGCGATCCCCTCAGGTTAACCAATTCCTGCCCGTTTGACAAAACAAAGCCGGTGGCCGTTCAGCACCTGTTGAGCATAGGAACCTTGCGTGGCTATCGACCCAGTTTTCTCAGGACTGATTTACCAAGCATTCAGTGGGCAGGCGCCAAATTTGCGGCAGAACCAGACTTGGGTGAAACCAAACTCGGGTGAACGCCATGCCGCGCCTCTCAATGATCCATCGCCTCGACCATGCCCTGCGCCGTTTCGGCCAGGACAGGGAAGGCAACATCGCGATCACCTTTGCCATCGCGCTATTGCCGATGCTGGCCTTTATCGGCGCCGCAATCGACTATAGCCGCGCCAACATGGCGCGCTCCTCGATGCAGGCCGCACTCGATTCCGCCGCGCTCATGGTCTCCAAAGACCTGTCGTCGGGCACCATCAACACGACGCAGATCGGCACCAGAGCGCAGAGTTATTTCACCGCACTCTACACCAACCGGGAAGCGCAAGGCGTCACGGTGAACGCCACCTATAATGCCGTCAACGGCAGCCTGGGTTCGACGGTTCAGCTGACTGCTTCCGCCAACATCAGAACCGATTTCATGTATATGTTCGGTTTCCCGACCATGGGCTTCAACACCGCGACGACCACGGCGTGGGGCAACGCCCGGCTGCGCGTCGCGATGATCCTGGACAACACCGGTTCGATGCAGCAGGACAACAAGATGGTCGCCCTGCAGAATGCATCGACCCAGACCGGCGGCCTGATCGATCAGCTCGCCGCGCTGTCGCATACCGACGGCGACGTCTACATCTCCCTCATTCCGTTCGCGAAGACCGTGAATGTCGGCACGGCCAATTCTGGCCAGAGCTGGATCGACTGGACCGATTGGCTCAATCCGCCGACCAGCCAGGGCGCCTTTGCCTATGCCACCGCGCCGTCGCTTCCGAAAAACTGGCATGCGTATGGCCCCGGCGCGCGGTGCCCATTCACGAGCAGCAGCGGCTTCACCTGCACGACGGGCCCCGTCAATGGCAGCGGGAGTTCGACCATCAGCAACAGGAACGCGATTCCGAACTCCGGAACCTACTCCGGCTACATTTGCCCGAGCTACGACACCAATTCGAACGCGTATTACAATGGCTGCTGGACCAGCGAGCCAACCAACACGCAGGAAGTGTTCTGTTCGGGATCGTCGTCCTGCGCATGTCCGAAGGATGCCTCCACCAATAGCGCCGTCGCCGGCTGCAGCTGCAGCAACAACTCCTGCACCGGTTGGACCTACGTCCACAACTGGACGCAGCCCGGCTCGACCGCGCCCGTCGGCTTCCCCAACCACAGGTGGACTTCCACCAATTCCACGCCGACGGTGGCCAATGCCTACACCGGGACCAGCACCAATCCGACCTCGACCTGGACAGGCTGCGTCGTCGACCGCACCCAGCCGAACGACGGGACCTCGGTAACGCCCTCCACCGGTGACGTCACAACGCAATTCCCGGCCAATCAGTGGTTCGACGGCAGCAAGGCCTGGTGCAATCAGAATCTGTCGGTCAACCTGAAGCCGGTCGTTCCCTTGAGCCAGGACTGGGCGGCGCTCAAGACCGCCATCAACGCCATGCAGCCGACCGGCAATACCAACCAGGCGGTCGGGCTCTCCGTCGGCGCGCAGACCCTGATTCCGGGTAACTCCATGTTCAACCCCCCGGCGGAAGATCCCAACTACACCTATAACCGCGCCATCATCCTGTTGTCCGACGGTCTGAACACCGAGGACCGCTGGGTAGGTTATGCGGCCAGTGACATCGACGCGCGGCAGGCGCTTCTGTGCCAGGACTTGAAGGCGGTCGATCCGACAACCGGTCGGGCGAAGTACGTGATCTACACAGTCCAGGTGAACACGCATACGCCCGCCGATCCGACCTCCACGGTGCTGCAGAATTGCGCCAGCAGCCCGGACAAGTTCTTCATGCTGACGAGTTCGACCCAGATCCTCACGGCGTTCAACTCGATCGGAACGTCGCTCGCGCAGCTCCGCGTCGCCCGGTAAGTCGGGGATCAAACGACAACGAAAAAGCCCGGCTGGTTTCAGCCGGGCTTTTTGCTTGGAGGGAAGAGTCTTTGGATTTAGCGGGCCGGCGTGAACTTCGCGACCACGCCTTCCAGCGGCTTGACTGACTGGCGGGCGAAATCGCCATAGAGGCCCGCGATCTTCTGCGCATCGGCGACAAAGGTCTCGTAGGCGGCGCGGGCATATTCGCTTTGCGCCTCGAGCGCCTTGTCGAGCGACTTCACACCCGACAGCTTTTCCACGAAGGACTTGGTGTCCTCGTAGGACTTCTTGCCGTAGTCGCCATAGGCCGTAACGATCGCGGAAAGTCCGTTCTGAAGGCTGGAGGCGTGCGCCGCCGCCGTCTCGAACTGATCCTTGCCGTAGTTCTGAATGTCTTCGAGCTTGAACATCAATGAATCCTTTTCCCAGACTGTTTGCAGCCAGCCCCGCGAAACCCTGCTCCCTGGCTGAAAGACAATATAGTGCACTGCACAATAAATTGCAAGAATTTTGTGCGACGCACAAGTCAAAGAAAAACCCAAGGAAAAACCGACAAAGACTGGGGACTCGCGCAACGCTTGTTTAACTTTTTGGCAACTCTCGAGACCTACCCTGATTCCCGGACTTGTTCAGCTTCCCGTGGCAGACAAAGCCGTTTGCGAACAATGCCTTAGCTAGAATAGCGGCGTGAACTTCAAGCACCTTCAGCCAATGCACCGGGCGCCACGGGTTCAAGCAGGGATAGATCATCGGGGAATGGGCACAATTTCGCCTCACGAACCAGTGATCAAGTCAGAAACTGGGACGGGGAATACATGCTTCGTAACAAATCGGCTTCCTCGCACATGGTGCGAGTTGGCGTTTTTGGGCTCGTCACCATCGCCACCGCGATCCTGGCCACAACGGACAGCGCGGAGGCACGCCGCTCCCACCGGCACCGTCACTCCGTCCATCATTCCAGCGATGACGATGACCGCGGCAGCTACAGCCCGAAATTCGCATCCATCATCGTCGACGCGAATTCCGGCGCCGTCCTGACAGCCAGCAGTCCCGACGGCATCCGTCATCCGGCCTCGCTGACCAAGATCATGACGCTTTATCTGCTGTTCGAGCGTCTCGATGCCGGCAAGATCAAGCTCGATACCGAAATGCCGGTATCGGCTCACGCTGCCGATCAGGATCCGACCAAGCTCGACCTCAAGCCCGGCCAGACCATCAGGGTCGAGGACGCCATCAAGGGACTGGTCACGCGCTCGGCGAACGACGCCGCCGTCGTCATTGCCGAATATATCGGCGGCAGCGAGGACGAGTTCGCCAAGATGATGACCCGCAAGGCGCGGGCGCTCGGCATGAGCCGCACCGTCTACCGCAATGCGTCCGGTCTTCCCAATGACGAGCAGGTCACGACGGCACGCGATCAGTCGACGCTCGGCCGCGCCATCCAGGACCGCTTCCCGCGCTACTACCGTTATTTCTCGACGACCGTGTTCAGTTATCACGGCCAATCGATCCGCAACCACAATCACCTGCTCGGCGACGTCGAGGGCGTGGACGGCATCAAGACCGGCTACACCCACGCCTCCGGCTTCAACCTCGTAACCTCGATCCACCGCGGCAACCGCTTCCTGGTTGGCGTCGTCCTGGGCGGCCGCAGCGGCGGATCGCGCGACGCCATCATGCGCAACCTGCTTGCCGAAAACCTCAGCAAGGCGGCGACCACGCGCACGGTCGCCGCGATCGCTGAACGCAACGCCGACACTGCCCCCCTCGAGGTTGCCAGCGCCGATCCTGACGCGGATGCATCGCAAGCCGTTCAGAACCAGTCCGCGACTGCGGAGGGTCAGGCTCAAGATCCGATGGCGCCGCCCGCCATGCGCGCGCGGGTCGCGAAAATGGCGTCCGCAATGGCGCAGGCGACCGCCGCCGTGCCACCAGCGCAGACCGCCCGGGTCGAGCCCGCCCCGATGACGTCGGGCGTGATCCAGACCCAGCCGCTCCCGCTCATGCCGGGCTCGGCCGAACCGATGAAACCTGTTCGCGTGAAGACCGTGCAAGTCAAAGCGGGCGGCACGAAGCTCGCCTCAGCCGGTCCTGCCCAGCCTGCCGCCTCCGTGACCAGCGCGATCCCGCAAGCAGCCGCGAGCGTCCCCGAAACGTCCAGCGCTGTTGTCGCCAGGGCTGCTGAAACTCACAGGGCAGCTGAAACCCGCAGGGCTGCCGAAACCAGCGTCGAGCCGGCACGGCAGGACTACGCTGCGCCTGCCATGCGCAACGAACTGCCGCCGCAGCCTCCAGGCCATGGCACCGGCAATGGTGTGCTTGGCGTCTTGCCGGCGTCCAGCGTAGCGGTTGCGTCCGAGCCCCCAACTCCGGCCCCTCAGGTCGTCGCCAATTTGAGTCTCGCGCCGCAGTCGCAGCCCGTCCAGCAGAACAGCGTTTCCAAGCCGGCGGCCGTCCACACCGGCTGGATCGTCCAGGTCGGCGCCCTGGAAAGCGAAGACGAGGCGCAGAAACGGATTGAAGCTGCGCGCAACAGTGCCCGCGGTCTCTTGACCAGAGCTGATCCCTTCACCGAGCCCGTGGTCGCCAAGGATAACCGCAAGCTCTACCGCGCCCGCTTCGCAGGCCTCGAGCGAGATCAGGCCGAAGCGGTCTGCCGGGCCCTTCGCCGTTCTGACATTTCCTGCATCACTGTTCGCAACTAGCTGAAGCGAAAGCGAAAAGATGAAGCCCGCGCGACCGCGCGGGCTTTTTTTGCGCCGGTCACGGCTCATCTGCCGCAGGCACGCAAACCTCTCGTCAAGAATTTGCGGTTAAGAGTTTTTGGATGGGAAGTTCGACCACGCCGGACAACGGCGGGCACCTCAGGCGTTGCGCAGAGAAGCGGGCAGAGAGACTTCGGTCTGTAGCATTTGTAGGCGTTGCCGGAGTCAGTCCTTATGCGTGCGAAGCAGAGTATCCTTGGCCTCGTTTACCCGGGCGGCGAGGTACGTCGACCCCCCCTGGTCGGGATGCAATTTCTTCATGAGGGTTCGGTGCGCGCGACCGATGTCGTCCCGGCTCGCCCCCGGCTGCACGCCAAGGATCTGATAGGCCTCCTCGTCCGTCATTTTGCCGCTCGACGACGCGCGGCGCTGCCCCCCTGCCGTATTTCGCTCCGCGTTCTCGCGCCAAGCGGGAAACCGGCGGTCCAGATAGCTTTCAAGTAAGGCGACGCTCTCCGCATCGAAGTCCGACATCATCGCGGCGAGCTGCGGCAGGTCGAACTCGTCCAGCTGACGGCCCGCATGAGGACCTGCCAGGATACGGCCGGCGAGCCTACCGGTATCGTGGTCGAGGATCATCTCGAGATAATGCGAGCGGACCTGTGAACTCTGCCCCGCCGAGCGCTGGGTGTTGAAGCCCGAGAACAGGCCGCCGAAATTGGGCAGGCCGGTTGTGTTGAACGGCGACCAGCCGAGCAATCCCGCGCCGAAGATCCCGAGCGGGATTGCGACCGCAAGCTCGCCTCTGAAGCCGACAAACGCCGCAATGGCCAGAGACACGACGCCGCCGACGATCTTCAGCGCGCGCGCAAGCACGGCCGGATTGGCCTGGCGGAACATCTGCAGCAGCAGATAAAGGACAAGGACGGCGACGGCGCCCGCGATCAGGGTCGGCATGACCTCAATATAAGCGGGCTTGTGTCAAAAAGCAGGGATCACTTGATCTGGCCGAGCAATTTGGCGGCACCTCTCTCGCTTGCCGACAGCCGTTTCAAGGCCTCGCGCCCGCCGGCGGCATAGGCCGCTGCGGCACGCAGCAATTCGCGAAGCTGGGCGGCCGCTCCGGGGTCGAACCTGCACCAGGCGCCTCCCGTCAGGCGCGCGATCTCGCGAAACGCCTGCTCGGCGGCCTCGTCTTCGCCTTCCTGGAACATGAAAACCGGCACCTTCAGCAGTCCGAGTTCGCCGGCCTTGGCACAGAGCGCATCGACATTCTCCTCCATGGCGTCGCCCACGAACACGACGGCACGGACGCCGGACGCAACCGCTTCGCGTCGCGCTTCCGACAGCACCTTGCCGATCTGAGTGTTGCCGCCGCGGCAATCGATCTTCGCCATGAGTTTTGCGAGCTGTGCGCTGTCGGAAATCCAACCCGTCGCCCGGCATTCGCTTAGACCGCGATAATAGACGAGACGGATATCCAGGCTGCCAAGCGAAGCGGCTTCGCGGAACATGTCGGCCTGCAACGTGCAGGCCAGATCCCAGGTCGGCTGCCGGCTCATGGTGGCGTCGAGGGCAAAGACCAGCCTTCCGCGCGCTCCTGCCGCCAGAGGTGACGCTGCACGCGCCTTGGCGACGAAGGCGGCTATATCGTCAGAGGTCGAGGTCTGGGTATCCGGCAGCGAGCCGGCCTTGCCGGCCGACGTCACGTCGCCATGACTGGATTTGGACCGATCTCCCGGCATTAGCGCTCGCCTGCAACTGGCTGGCCTGACGTCGCCGGCGAACCCGGACGCCTAATGCGTCAGCGGCTTTGCCGGCTTGGCTTCCTTGCCTGTCGGAACATATGGCGGCACCGGTCCCGGCTCTACATATTTGTTGGCACTGGCTTCAACCGGCGCGACATCGCTGGCGTCGTTATCCGCAAGGAACTTGTCCAGCATGCCCTGGATCGAAACCTTTGCATCTTCCGATCCGGTGTCGCGCATATCGTTATGCCGGAAGCCGGTATTGACCACGGTGATGCCAGCCTTGTCGCACTCTTCGGCGTCGGGAATCACGCCAGGATCAGTTTTGAATTGCGGGTCTTTCGACCGGAAAGAGAGGATCTTGAACTTGCCACCGGTCACGAAGGGAACGCGCAGATTGTCGAGCGTCACCACCTTCTTGACGCGTTCGGGGTACTGCTTGGCGAAGTACATCGTGATGTCGCCGCCCATCGAGTGTCCGACGACCGTCAGATGCTCATAGTCTGCAGCCGGCTGCACCTTCTGCATCTCCGCGACGGCAAACTTGATGTTGGCAACACCGCGCTCGATCTGCGCCAGGCGGCCGACATAGAGTTCGCCAACCTTGGTCACCATCGGTGCGTCCGTCGGCAAATCATGCTGAATGCTGGCCACAAGGTAACCACGCATGGCCAGGATGTTAGCAAGGAAGGAATACTCCGTGTTCTTGACAGTGTTGCCGTGATTGAGCACCGCGACCGGCAGCTTCAGCATGCCGGCATTGGCTTGCATCTCTCTGTCACGACGAACGGCAACGTCCACCGCCACCGGGCGGTTGTCGCGCTCAGAGTCATAGAACGTGATGGTCTCGTGGCGGATCGCCCATTTGCTCGCAGTGACATAAGCGAGCGTCAGAAGCGCGCCAACCGCAACCAGAACCGCAATTCCCCGTTTCATCTGGTCCTCGCAAACCTTCGGACTCTTCGGCCCCGTTAACTGTCTAATATACGTCACGCCCACGTGACAGGAAGACTAAAAGTTGTGAGTTGACCGACTGATCATTGTGCATCGCAGCTAGATGTTGCGTCTGCAAGCAAAAAGCAGTCCGGCCGTAGTTCTACTTACCTTGGAAGCGGCCCCTCAAGACCGCGTTCAAATCTTCAGTAAAATCGGGGTAAAAACAGGGGTTCGGGGCACCGGCTTCGGGCTGGCCGGGGGCGCTTTTGAGGCGAAAAGCTTAGCGGCAGTAGTAACTTACCGCGGATTACGCGCCGAGAATGTCGTGGACTTCGAGCGGCTTGTCGACCTGGGTGAACCATTCAGCCCGATTTGCCGCGCGACGGCGGCCGCGTTCGTCGAGCGGCAGCTTGAGCTGGCGCAACAGACTCGTCACCTCCTCGCGCGCCGTGACATGACCGAGGTTGGGCCGGGTGCCGAGGGTGGCCTCGTCGATGTCGTCGAGCGCCGTCAATCCGCGCGGAAAGAATTCGCGATAGACCACGCGCTCTGCAAATCCGTCGATCGAGCGAAAGCCAAGCCGGAACGACAACTCCTTCAGTCCGTCGGCCACGAGTTGCTTGTTGCGGGAACCGATCATCGAGAGGCGGTTGCGGACCACGATCCAGTCGGTGGTCGCGCCGTCCAGTTGCCGCCGCTTGCGGCGGGTATCGCGCACCATCTCCGCGTAATGGCTCTCGCCGGTAACAGCGTAACTCTGCGGATCGACCGTGCCGAGGACGTCGAAATCCAGGAAGCTGTCGTTGATCGGAGTGACCAACGTATCGGCCATGGAATGCGCAAGCCGCATCAGGTAGCTGTCGTTGCCCGGCGTATCGATCACGATGAAGTCGAAGGTCCGCTCCACCGCGCCGACGGCATCCATGAACTGCTGCAGTTCCGTGTTCTCGTTGTCGGCGATCTGCATGGTTTCGCCGAGCTTGATGCAGCGATGCACCGGCAATTCGAGACCAAGGCCGGTCCGTCGCGCCCACGCACTGCGGTTATTGATGTAACGGGTGAAACTCTGCTGCCGGCAGTCGAGATCGATGGTTGCAACCCGCTGGCCGGCTTTCAAAAGCGCCACGGCAATATGCAAGGCGGTGGTCGATTTGCCCGATCCACCCTTCTCGTTCCCCAGCACCACAACGTGCGCCGAGCCCGATTGACCCTGGCTAGCCTGAACCAGCATCTGTCGTCCCCCGCAATTATCTTCAAATCACGCGCGCTCGCGGTCAAGCGAAATGCGCGTCAACACGCTCGAAAGATCAATCGATCAATTTAATGATGAATCCAAACTTGTCCGGCACGATCCGCGATCAATTCGAAATCGTACGCGACTTTGTTTGCGGCAAACCGCCAGCTCGCGAGCTAGTCCATGAAGTTGGCGCTCGCGTGGCCGCGTTGATAGGATCGCCCTCCTCCTTCAAAATTTTTTCAGGTTTCTTCCCACGCCGAAGTTGCGCTCGGCCTGCCCCAGAACATCGAACCAAGATGCCATCACCCCCAGTCATCGCCCGAACGGTCCGCGCCTTGCACCGCGCCATCGACGATTGTCGCAGCCGGAAAGCCACTATCGCGCTGGTGCCAACCATGGGCGCACTCCATGACGGACACATGTCGCTGGTTCGACTTGCAAAGCGACGCGCGCGGCGGGTCATCGTCTCGATTTTCGTCAACCCGACTCAATTCGCTCCAACAGAAGACTACGGCGCTTACCCTCGGAGGTGGAAGGCCGATGTGGCCAGGCTCGCTGCCGAAGCGGTGGACATCGTCTGGAATCCCGACGTCAAGACGATGTACCCGAATGGCTTCGCAACGTGGCGCAGATGGCGCGCGATCTCGACCTCGGAGTCCGGGTGATCGGTTCGAAAACCGTGCGCGAGCGCGACGGGCTCGCGATGTCGTCCCGCAACGTCTATCTCACTGCGGAACAACGGCAGGTCGCACCGGAACTGTTCCGCGCGATGAGGCAAGCGGCGACGCGGCTAGCGGCTGGCGACGACCTCCAGGCGGCGCTGGACGGCGGCGTCGAGACGATCCGCCGCGCCGGCTTCGCGCTCGATTATTTCGAAGTTCGGGACGCCGGTACGCTGGCGCCGATCCGATCGTTTGGCGGCGGCAAGCTCCGCATCCTGGTTGCGGCAAGGCTCGGCAATACGAGACTGATCGATAACATCGCGGTTTAGGCAATAACCGCGGCTAAGGCCCAGCGATGGCGCAACCGGGAACCATTGCACTCTTCAATTAGAGCAAGCCAAGGTCACGCAGTTCCCGACGCAAGGGTTCCGGCATCGCAGCCACGCTGCCGGCGGTCGCTTTGCCAAGGTCGGGCGGTGCGGAGTCATCGGTGAAGTAGCGCCAACCCTGGAACGGCCGCATGGGCCGCGGCGAGACCGCGATCACCCTGGGCTGCATCAGGATCCGGCAGCGTCCGATGCCGTCCTTATCACGGAACGGCTCGATGCCGACGATTTTCTCACGGGCGGCGATCTCGCCCCGGATCACCCAATAGAGCGATCCGCCCGAAAGGATTTCTTCCGTTCGTTTCGGCACCATGCGGGTGATGTGAATGTGGCGCTGCGGAAGACCCTTCTTCTTTGCGGTCTTCATCCGTTCAGCGACCCGCTCCTTGAGTTCCTTGACGGAATCGCAGCCAACGGCAAGCTTGAGAATGTGAAGCGGCATGACTTCTCATTAGCCACCGCCTTCGCCCGGATCAATCGTCGGAAGCCGCCGGCGCTTGCGCTGCTGGGGAAATCTGTGTCGGTCCGGACGGCGGGGTCGTTGCGCGCTTGGTTGCCGCCTGCTTTTTGGCGGCAGGTGGCGGTGCTGCGGGCGCCGCAGCCGGTGGTGGCGGAGGTGCGGCGGCAGCTGGACGCGCCGGAGGTGACGTTGCCGGCGGTTTCGTTCCGGTTCCCGGCTCCGGGGTCATGATGCTGACGGCGGGCGTATTGGCCGAGCTTGGAAATTCGGCATTGGTGGGACGGCCCGTCGGCACCGAAGCCGGCATCATCGCCAGCGGCGTGGTCGCTGACGTTGCCTGCGGCGCGTTCCATGAGGACGCATAGCGCACCACCAGATTGTCGAAGGCGTGCTCGTCCATATTGGTGATGATCTGGTGATTGTCGGTCAGCGAGCGATAGGCCGCACACTGGTTCGGGCTGCAACGCTCGCGCGTCAGCAGCACATGCGCCATCAAGCCGTAGCGGTCGCGTTCGATCGCGCGGCGCGTCGCCTGCATCTCGGAGGACATCGTGCGTTGCGCGGTGGCGGCATCGCCGAGGGAGACGAGGCGCGTGATCATCGATGCGGCATAATTCACCGCAGCGGCGGTTGATTCAGGCGAGCCGAACACGGCTCTTTCGCAGGCCTGCCCCACCGTATCGCCGGCCAGGTCATCGATACACGACAGCGCCGGCAGCACGGGCGCGATCGCGCCCGCCGACTTGCTCTCGGCCGACGCCGTTTGAGCCGCGGGTTCATATCCGCGAAGCATCGTTGCGACCGCGATGCCGAGCGACAGCAGCGTGATGACAGCCAGCGCGCCGCTGGCAACCGATTGCTCGGTGCGCAGCAGCATGAAGAAGACGATGATGCCAAAAAACGCAGCAGCTGACAGCGTCAGCCACATCGGGAACGATGGCGAACGCCAGATCTGGTCGAGCGATGCAGCCCAAGCCCAATTCATGCGCGAAATCCCTCACGCAACCTGGAAAAGATTCGGCGACAACCGATGCCGTCCATGGTTTCGGCGTTCGGGTTGCGCAGAACGTTTTTGCGAACGGAGCCATTTAACGGCGTGGGGAAGATTTTTCCCTCCGCCAACCCGTCCGCAGTTTTTTTGGGCCCGATCGGCCGATCCGTTTAGTCAGGAGACGGCGAGTTGGCTTTCCTTGGCGACCCGCTCGAACGCCTCGGTCGAACTCTTGATACGGTACTGGCAGTCGTCACCTTCAGAGGGAAGCTGGCGGATCACCTCATAGGTGCCGCTCGCGGCCGGCCGCGAAACGTTGCTGGCAGTAAAGTAGACCGTCGATCCTACTGGAAATTTGTGCTTCAACGCCCTCTCCATCACACAGAGAGCCGGGTCGCGCTTTTCAGTCCCGATGCACGTCCCAGCTGGAAACCCGGACGGCGGTATAGCATGCGTTCTTAAGCATTGGCCAGTCACATCCGGACATGGCAAACCCGCATATTGCGCTGTCATTTCAGAGCGATATGACAAAATCAGACCGGATCGGTCCGATCCGGTCCTTTAGGAACCATGGTTTTTTTATGGCCTTCCCAGCGTCAGACACTGTGCGGCAGTTTGCCGTCCGGGCTTGCCCGATCCACAGCCACCGGTAGCTGGTGTGCCAGCACCTCGGCAACCTGATCGATCGGGATATTGTACTTGGCGGCAAGCTGCCGAACCGCATCGCTGCCAAGCACCTGCTTGAGCTGATCGGCCGTGATCGGCAGATTCTGACCCGTTCCGATCCAGGATTTGACCTGGTCGCCAAAGCCCGCCTGTTGCAGCTTGGCGACGATCGCGTTCAGGGCGCCGCCCTGGCCGCCGGTGCCCATCACCTCGCCCAATACGACGGGAAGCACGGCAGCGCCGAGCTTGCCGAGGATGCCCGAACTTTCCAGTGAATCGAGAATGCCCATATCCGACTTCCTCTCCTGTCGCCGCGTCGCCCGCGCGCTGTCGATCGATTGAGACCGCGTTCATGATCTCCCGTCAAGCGGCCGACGCCGTCACAGGCGTCTCGCCTATCAAATAGTCTCGACCCTTTCGATGATAAAGGTTTCGGCCAGCCCCGCTTGTGTCCATTCGGCGAAGGCCGGCAGCGCCACCATTGTTTTCATATAAGCCTGCGCCTGTCCTTCCAGCTTGATCGCAAAGGTGCGGAAACGGTGTACCACGGGCGCGAACATCGCATCCGCCGCCGTGAACGCGCCGAACAGGAAGGGCCCTGACTTGCCGTAGCGCTCGCGGCATTCGATCCAGATGTTCTGGATGCGCGCGACATTGGCCTCCGCATCGGCCGACAACCTCACAGCGCCGATCGGCCGGTGCAGATTCATGGGGCATTCGCTGCGCAACGGTACGAAGCCGGAATGCATCTCCGCCGAGATCGAGCGCGCGTAGGCGCGCGCGGCCCGATCCTCCGGCCAAAGCTTCGCGTCCGGAAATCGTTCGGCAAGGTATTCGATGATGGCGAGCGAATCCCAGATCGTGACATCACCGTCGATCAGCACCGGTACCTTGCCCGCACGGGAAAAGCTCACAATGCGATCCTTGTCGGCCTTGTCGTCCGTATAGAGCGGAACGAATATTTCCTCGAAATCAATGTGGCTGGCGCGCATCGCAAGCCATGGCCGCATCGACCAGGAGGAATAGTTCTTGTTGCCGATCACGAGCTTCAGGGTCATCAGGGATATCCTCTTCGCGCGGCATTCCGCCGAGCCGGCGCTTTAGATTGAGCATGATCTCCGCGCAAACGCTCCGCGTTTGTCGCGAGGAACAACCGGTCTCCACTTTTCCGGATCATGCTCTAGCACGCCCTTGCGCTTCAGGAATTGAAATCGTGCGGCGTAAATGAGAGGTCCAGCACCTTCCATTCGCCGTAACGGTCCGCAGGCAACATGGCATAGGGCTGGCAGGCCGAAAGCGCTGCAATCGCACCCTGCATCAGTTGCACGCCTTTCATCGAGGCCGTCCCCTCGATGAGAGCAGGCTCAGCGGCAAGCCTGCCGTTCGGCGTCAGTTGCACCCGAAGTTTCACCGCGACGTTATCGGAAGGCGAAAGTGCCGCCGGTAGTTTCGAACAACTCCTCAGATGACGCCGCAGCGCCTCGATCAGGCTCGAACCGAGTTTGTCCGATGCGGGATCGGTGTCGCCCTCGCCGTGCTTGCTACCGGCTGACGAGGACGCCGGAACCTCTCCGGGCAGACCAAGCATCACACCGTATTTGACGGTGATATCAGGCTCGGGCTGCGAGTAACCCGGCGTTGATGCAGACGCTGACGGCGTCGGTGCAGCGGCTTGAGGCTGCGGCTGGGGTTGAGGTTGTGACTGGGCCTGCGGCTGCGGCGGCTGCGATTGCTGTTGTGACTGCGGCTGGGTTTCGCGCCGAGCGCTGCGGGACGCTGGCGATTGGGGCTGACTGGCAGCTGATTGCGCAGACGATGGGTTTGCCGATGGAAGTGCCGGTGTTTCGGGCTTGGGAAGTTCAGGTTTGGGAAGCTCAGGCAATGGCTGGAACGGCTGAGTGTCGGGCTTTTTCTCCTCGACGACGACCTCGACCGGGATCGTTTCTTCCGTCACCGGATGCAACGGCCGCATCTCGTTGAACATGAAGAAGGCCACCAGCGACAGGTGCACGATCGCCGACACCGTCATGTCAGGCCGTATGTATTGCCGAACGTCCATGTCAACCGATTGAGGCCCGAAGCCGTCCCCCATGCGAGCATAGCGGCCTGGAGAGCCGCCTCAATCCCATTTAGGCGCAAATCCGAAGTCAGTCATCCGTCCGCCCGGGCTTGCGAGCTGAAAGATCTGTTCCATCTCCTCGTCAGTTAGTTCGAAATCGAAAATGTCGAGATTTTCCGACAGGCGCTCGATGCGCGAGGTGCGCGGGATCGCCGCCACATTCTGTTGGACAAGCCAGCGCAGGCAGATTTGAGCCGCACTCTTGCGGTATGTCCGCCCGATCCGCGACAACACCGCATCACCCTTGACCTTGCCCTTGGCAACAGGGCTGTAGGCCACGAGTCCCATGCCGTTCCTCGTGCAGGCCTCCTTCACCTTGGCCTGGTCGAGATAAGGATGATACTCGACCTGATCGCAGACCAGCAGTTCCGGACAGGCTTTGGTCGCTTCCCCGATCAGCGCCACCGTGAAGTTCGAGACACCGATGTGCCGGGTCAGACCCATCTGCTTGGCGTGCGCCAGCGCGCCCATCGTCTCCGCCAATGGCACATGCGGGTTTGGCCAGTGCAGCAACAACAGATCGACTTGGGGCATGCGCAGCCTGACGAGACTCTCCTTGGTCGAACGCTCCAGATCGTGAGGCGCGAAATGATTGGTCCAGACCTTTGTGGTTACGAACACGTCATCCCGGCGCACGCCCGAGGCGCGCAGGCCGTCGCCGACCTCGCGCTCGTTGTCATAGGCCTGGGCCGTATCGAGATGGCGGTAGCCGAGCCTCAAGGCCTGCTCGACGATGCGGGCGCAGGTCCGACCGCGCAGTTCCCAGGTGCCCAGTCCGATCGACGGAATTCTGGCGCCGTTGGCCTCGACGAATTGCATGTGCGCACGCTCCGGCTGAGAGGGCGCATTATGTCGCGCCGCGGGCATGCTGCCAACGCCGGCTAGGCGCGTTTCGTCGCGTGTGGTTAGCCTTTGGCGAGTGCCGCGAAAACGGTATCCGGCGCATGCGCGATAACGGCGAGCAGCGCGCGGGCGGGTCCTCGCGGCGCGCGCTTGCCCTGCTCCCAGTTCCGGATGGTTTCGACGGGCACGCCAAGTCTTGCAGCGAACTCCTGCTGGGTCAGCCGCGCGCGGCGGCGCAGGTCGCGCACTTCGGGCGTGCCGCCTTCCGCAGGCAAGCCAAAGGCATCCGGCGCCAGCGGGAACTCCTGCCCGTCGCGCAATTCGACAATCCGTCCGTCTGCTTTCAGCCGCAAGCGCTGCATCGTGGCTACCCTTCAGGCGCGATGCGCCATCATCGCGCAAGCTCGTTAAACCGCGATTAACGATAGAAGTCGTTGGCCGGTCTCGGCTTATTTCAGTCCGAACCAGAGGGTCGCGATTCCAAGGAAGGAGAAAAAGCCGACCACGTCGGTGACGGTCGTGACGAAGGTTCCGGATGCGACGGCCGGATCTGCCCGGAACTTGTCCAGCACGATCGGGATCACGATGCCCCCGAGCGCGCCGGCCACGAGATTGCAGATGATCGCGAGCCCGATCACGATGCCGAGCCCCGGAATCCTGAACCAGACCACCGCGGCAATGCCAGTAATGATGGCAAAGCCGATGCCGTTGACGAAGCCGACCAGGACTTCGCGGATGGTGACGCGAAGCGCATTGCCCGAACCGAGCTCGCGCGTTGCGAGCGCGCGCACCGCGACCGTCATGGTCTGGGTGGCCGCATTGCCGCCCTGGCTCGCCACGATCGGCGCCAGTACAGCAAGCGCCACCATTTTCTCGAGCTGTCCCTCGAACAGGCCGAGCACCGAGGATGCAAGGAACGCGGTCGCCAGGTTGACCAGGAGCCAGTTGAAGCGCGCCTTGGCGATGGTCCAGACATTGTCGGACAGCTCTTCATCGCTGGTGACGCCGCCGAGCGCCTTGATCTCCTCGTCCGCCTCCTCCTCGATCACGTCGACCACGTCGTCGATGGTGATGACGCCGACCAGGCGGTCCTGGGCATCGACCACGGGAGCGGCAACGAGATTGTATTTGCCGAACATCCGCGCGACCTCTTCCTGGTCATCGAGCACGGCGACGCGGTGGCGATCCTCCTCAATCAGATCGGTGAGCGGCACCGGCCGGCGCGAACGCAAGAGCACGTCGAGCGGGACCGCGCCGCGCCAGCGGTGGTTGGGATCGACCACATAGATCTCGTAGAACCGCTCCGGGAGGTCGGGCGTCTCGCGCATGTAGTCGATGGCTTGGCCAACGTTCCAGTGCGGCGGCACGGTGATGACATCGGTCTGCATCCGCCGGCCGGCCGAGTCTTCCGGATAGTCGAGGCTGCGCTCGATCTCCTCGCGCTCGGACGGCGGCAGCTTTTCGAGGATTTCCTCCTGGTCTTCCTCGTCGAGTCCCTCCAGCAACTCGACCGCGTCGTCGGATTCCAGTTCGCGCACGCCCTCCGCGACCGTCTCGGGCTCGAGCTCTTCGAGGATCTCCTCGCGGACCGTGTCGTCGACTTCGTTCAACGCGGAGAAGTCGAAATCCGCACCCGTCAGTTCCACGAGGCTGACGCGGTCCTCGGCATCGAGCGCGGCGATCAGGTCGCCGAGATCCGCCTCATGCAATTCGGCCACGACCTCGCGCAAAAGTGGCGCATTGCCGGCCTTGATGCTGCGGGTAATCTCTTCGACGAAGGCGGCGCGGATTTCGCCGTCCTCGTTTCGCATCGGAAAGAGCGTCGACACGTCGGCCGGAGAGGCAAGGTCCAAAGGTTCGGCCATGGCGCACCTCGCCGTTTGACAGTAGGTTGCGGATCGTTTGAGCTATCGTCGTGGCAATAGCCAGAAGGCAGCACCAAGCGCAATGGCTAAGATGCGTCGGCTCGACGGCGCCCGGAAGCTGACGCGCATGCCGGGCCTCGCGCTCGTGATCGCGCTGCTTGGCATCGCAGCGGCGCAGGCCGAAGACTGTCCTCGCAAGGGCACTCTCGGCACCTCGCGCGTGCTTGCGGTCGACGCTGTCTCCTTCCCGCAAGTCGGCACGAAAAGCTTTCCGCAGACTCTTCCTCTTGGGGATCACGACGTGGTGCTGACATTCGACGATGGCCCCTGGCCGCCGACGACGCCCAGGGTGCTTGCCGCTCTGGCGAGAGAATGCGTGCGCGCGACGTTCTTCCTGATCGGGAAACAGGCTTCCGAACATCCCGGCCTGGTCAGGCGGATCGCCGGCCAGGGACACACCATCGGACACCACACCTTCAGCCATCCGAGCCTTTTGCGAATACCGCAGGCCAATGCGTTCAGGGAAATCGACGAGGGCATGGCGGCCGTCGAACGGGTCCTTCACGGCGTTGCGACCACGACGCCCACGACGCCGTTTTTCCGCTTTCCCGGCTTCGAATCGACGCCCGCAACTCTCGACCTGCTGCGCTCGCGCGGCATCGCGGTGTTTGGCGCCGACCTCTGGGCCAGCGACTGGAATCATCTGACGCCGCGGCAGGAACTACTCCTTCTGATCCGGCGTTTGCGAAGTCGCGCGCAAGGGAATCATTCTGCTGCACGATACGCAGCCTGCGACCGCCGTCATGTTGCCCGTATTCCTGCGGTATCTTCGCGAAAATCATTATCATGTGGTTCATGTGGTGCCGACCGGTCCGGCCGTTGACTTTGAGGGCGCACCCTGATCAGAACATGAGCGGAACTGAACGGTCAGGCGGGGCGGTTGAGGCACAGCTCTTTTCGTCCCTTCTGTGAGTGGAATGCAGAGCGTCATGATCGGTAAGGGTTTGACTGGCATCCGGATCGGCTACTGGGCCGTCATGTGTCTCGCGCTGTGCGCCGGTTCCGCCGCGAACGCCGAGCCGGCCGCTACCAATAACTGTCCGGGCCATCCGGACGCGATCGGCACCGCGCGGACGCTGGTGGTCGATCCCCGCGCCCATCCGCGCATCGGCTCGATGCAATATCCGGAAACGCTGCCGCTCGCCGACCACGAAGTCGTCCTGACCTTCGACGACGGACCGCTGCCGCGCTACAGCAACCAGGTGCTGCAGATCCTCGCAGACAATTGCGTCAAGGCAACCTTCTTCACCATCGGCGAACAGGCGCGGGCAAATCCGGAAGGCGTGCGCAAGCTCATCGCCGCCGGCCACAGCGTCGGCACCCACAGCCAGCGTCACCCTCTCAACTTCCACAAGATGACCGAGGCGCAGGCAAGGCAGGAGATCGAACAGGGCATCGACGTCGACCAGGGCGGCGATGACCGACCCGAACGCGCTCGCGCCGTTCTTCCGCATACCGGGCCTGCTTCGCGCCCCACCGGTCGAGGCCTATCTGGAGTCCCAGGGCATCCAGACCTGGAGCACGGATTTTCTCGCCGACGACTGGCACCGCATTTCGGCGACAAAGGTCCATGACCTCGCCATGAAGCGGATGGAGGACATGGGCAAAGGCATTCTGCTGCTGCACGACATCCAGCCGCGTACGGTGGCGGCATTGCCGAGGATCCTGCACGACATGCAGGCGCGCGGTTTCAAGATCGTCCATGTCGTGCCCGCAACGGCCGATCGCCCGCCGACGCCGACCGAGCCCGGGCAATGGCAGTCGCATCCGACCTCCGAGAGCGTGCCGACCGCGCGCTGGCCGAAATTGCCAAACTTCGTCTATGCCGAAGCCGACATGCTGGCGGCCCCGGCGGCGTCCAATTTCGATCTGACTGAAGCCGGTCTTTCGCTCGCGCTCGAACCGCCGCGGAAACGGGGCATGCTGCCGGCGAAGGAAGGGTTGTGGCCGCAACCGGTCGCCGTGGTTGCCAGCGTGGCCGACGTGTTGCCGGTGCCGGCGCCGACCGTGTTCGCGCGCCCGGAAAAGGCCCGGGCCGCGATCCAGCCCCTGCCGCTGCAGATGCATCATTATGGGGACAATGAACTTCCGCCTGGAGTCACCATCAAAACGGCCGCCGCAGAATCGCGCGGCCGCCGCGGACGTCACGGCCGCATGGTGCGCCATGTCGCCCATTCAGCTCCGGCCGGCGTGAAGCGCCACGCGGCGCATCCGGCCGGCCACGGCAAGCGCGCCGTCCATGTCGCGAGCCTGAAGAAGCGCAAGATCTGACGCGACCACCCTGCGCTCACTGCGGGATCAGCGCCTTCGCATTTTGCTTGAGGAACGCCTGCGGCACGTCGAACTTGCCTTGCTCCAGATCATAGCGGCACTGCCAGCCGTTGATCGTTCCCGTCTGATGATCCCTGACATCGGCATCTCCCGAAAGCCCGATCAGGAGGTAGCGGCTGTCCGGCCAGTTCTCGCCGAGCGAACTGTAATTGTCGGCGATCCCCTTCAGCAGGCCGACATAGATGTGATATTCCGGCTTCTTCCTGATCTTTCTGGACTCGCGCTGCTTGTAGAAATAGTCCCAGGCAAGATCGCTGAACGGCTTCTTGGTCGCTGCGACAAATCCTTCGGCGCCGAGCTTGTACAGGAACATGCTCCCCTCGCCCGATCCGGTCTTCTGCAACCGCACGATCCAGCGCGAGTCACGGGTGAAGCGGAAGTCGGCGGGATAGTCCTCCTGCTCCGGTACAAGCAGCGTCATCGAATCGGAGCGCCGCGCCCAGAACTGCCAGATGTAATTGCCGTCCTTGTCGGTCTTGAAATACTGCTCGACCGTGGTCGCACCATCAGGCGATTTCGCCGTGTATTGCTCCTTGAGCGTGAATTCCGGCGCAGGACCTTCGGCCGATGCTGCCGCTACGCTCGCCAGCAAAAGGCCAATCGAAACTATCAGAGATCTGATCTTCATTGGAAATCGCTTTCTCGCCTGTCGCGGCAATAGCGGTTAGTGCGTAAGCCCCCTGCTCCAGTTCAAAGGCGGAACGTGCAAAGCGCCCTCTTCCCCTGGAGACGGACATTCGTTTTGACCTGTCAAACAGCCGATCGCCAATGCGATCCGGAATCGCAGGGTGGGCAAAGCGACCACGTGCGCGGTAGCGCCGCGACCAAAGGCGGAAGCGTGCCCACCATCACGACGGTGGGTACGGCGCAAGTTCGCCTTTGCCCACCCTGCGGTTCTTCGTCTCTGACAAGCGTTCACGTTCTCGCGGCACGATTGCCCGAGTGATGCATCGATGGGAGGCCCTCGAGAATGGAGGGCGCAGGGAATGCCGGGTGTTTGTCGCACCCGCAGCCTCGCGTACGAAGGTAGAAAGTACGCAAGTCGTCACCACAGGTACGCCGAAACAGTCCGGCACTCCCTGCGCAATGGTTTTACGGCTTATTCCGTGCTCTCCCTGGAGTGCCGGGCTTGATAGCCTCCATCACCGCCGGATTTCTCCGGCCGGCTTGATCCCAGCGTCGGGAGATCAGGACCACACGGCTTTGCCGTCCGCACCGGTTTCGCACGCCTGGCAAAACCTGCACGTCCACCGCATCCTGCTCCAACGTTTGTGGCGATTGGCCAAACGCCCCTCCAGGCCGAAACAGGACGCACGGATAGAACCACATATTTCTGAAAAACGGAAGAGAAATATTTTTGCGTCAGGGGCTGGACACGTCGGGCAAATCAGTGATCGGCGATGTCATCGGCAGCCGACCACGAGAGACAACAAGCCTGGCCTAGGCTCACTTTGCGCCTAGTATTTCGGCTTACAGCGCCTATATTCAAGGAATCACTGACCGACCAAAGTGGTGTCAGTGGCTGAGAGACAGCTTGGGCTCCCGATCGCAACCAGGAGCCGCCATCATTGAGCGCTGTCATTTACCCAATACATCTCCGTCGAGATTTTGAACGGCGCTGGGCTGCCCGGCCGTTTCCCGCCAGGACAGGACAGTCACCGCCAGAGGGCACCGACACTTGCACTTGCGGCGAAACCATAACTGCGCCCAGCCGTTCGACCTATTCACCAGAAGAAGTTGCGAACTACTGGCGCTGTCCTGCGTGCGGCAGGCGATGGAAGACCATTGCGCCAAGCCGCGCCGTGGAAGAAGACCGACCAACAACGTGAGGGGCGAACGAACCATCATGGCCCGCACGGCAGAAGAAAAGCTCGCCAGGGACAACCGGCTTCGCCTCCAGAGAGCGGACGGCGAACTTGCGATGAAGGAAGCCGCTCAGGCGGGTATCGCCGTTCGTCTGAACATGACGCGGCTCCGCGAGCTGAGACTAAAAAAGGAAGCAGAAACAGCTTCAGACGTTCAAGCACCATCCAGCCAGAAACCGGTAAAGCGGGCAAGGCGCCGCTAATTTGCGTTGTCGAACGAGCAGGCCACGTTGGTGATTCATGTCGAGGCGCTACTTTTTCGATCTGAGGGACGGCAACGCCTTCGCCGCCGACGAGGAAGGCGTCGAATTGCCGGACATCGAGAGCGTGCAAGAAGAGGCGGCCCTGTCGTTGGCCGACATGGCTCGCAACGTAGAGCGAAAACATGCGCATTCCGTTGGCCATCGCATGGCGATCGAGGTACGCGACGAGTCAGGGCCTATCCTGAAACTGAAATTCATGTTCGAGGTCGACTCCGACAGCAACTAGGCGCGATCATCACATCTCAACTCAGCACTGGATTGCTTAGGATTGAAACGACGGCCCATCGCGAACATCAAGCAGATATGTTGATCGAGCAACCGAGTTGACCGCTGAGATCGCTTTTCCATAGTGAGGTATCTTGAGAACCGGGGTCAGACAATTGATCTGGCGGCCCCATAGAAGCTGATCAATCCTGTTATGATCGTTAGAACTCCCAGGGGCGTCCAACCTAACGACACAGGCATGGCGTAGGCTGTGATCCAAACGCCGAATACAACTATTCCTGCTGAAATCAACAACGACAGCGTTCTGTCCATATCCATCTCTATGCCTTATCCCTGACAGGCGACCACTTGATCGCGAAGACCTTCGCTCTCAATGCGTAACAATCGATAATGCGAAAATTGAATCGCCTTGAATTTTTGGAGGCACTAGCGGCTCAGACGCATGCCCAGTGACCAAGATTAGCTAACATGTCTGGTGCGGAGCCGAGTTAACTTATGATGTTGCGACGCTTCTATTTGCGCCGGCCCCAACCGCCGTTCCGAACCTGCGCGTGAACCTCTATCCGCTCACAACGATCTGCTCCAGAGCCACTCACCTCGGGCCAACGAGCGACACGAGGGCGCGCAACCATCGACCCAGAGCCAGAATGCGCTGTACAGCATCAGCATAACAGTCTACCGTTCAAAGATCAGGTGCCAGTGGTCACCTTGAAGCTGCGGTGAAGCTGCTTGTCATAGCAGCGCCGGAAAACGCAATCTCACAAGTTCGGGACTTCTGCCGCGCGGATGCAACGCCGCACGCAGTGCCTTTGAACACGCCTGCTTGCAAACAAAGGAAACGCTTATGAACATGCCCGCAATTTTGCAGGGTGAGGCTCGGACGCGCTTTCTCCAGGGGATCTCTTGCGGCGCAGTTGCTGCGATCGCGATCGGATTCATTTGGGGTGGCTGGGTCACCGGCGATACGGCAAGACGGATGAGCGCAACAGCGGAGAACAGCGGCCGGATGTCGGTGTTGGTCCCACTGTGCGTTGCGCAGTTCACCGCTGCTGATGGCGCGATCGCCAAATTCAAGGCAGCCAGCTCCTATTCGCAGGAAAACATCATCGGCGAATACGTGAAAACGGTAGCGGCCACCAGCATGGACTATTCAATCGCGAAGGCGTGCGCAGTCGGGGTCGAAGCTGAACTCGCCAAGACGGCCACAAAAAGCTGATCGTTGGATATGCCGGAGAAGGGATACCAAACGATGAGCAGTCGCAGGTCGATGCCGCTTTCCTACGTTGAATGTTTCCTGTTGGCGATCATTCTGTTCGGCTGTTGTGTGCTGTTCAACCGCGGAGAAGATCACTCTGGAACTCTGGCGCCCCCGAATACGCTACTCCTTCGCTGAAACGCACGCCCCCTTTCTTCAGAGCTTCAATGTTTGTCGCCCCGAATTGACGGTGTGATAGCTCGTTTCGGCAGCTTCTCATCCCACGATGTCACCTCCCGAGCATAGATAACAAGGCGGCGTGGCGAGCCTGTCTTGTAATTCGTGAGCGGCAGGCATAAAGCTACATCATTCGATTAGCCGCTGTGCCTTTTTGATCGCGCCTGCGGGCTCCTTCCCGAACACATCGACAGTTGAATTGGATCGCGTGACGGTCACGCGACTGCTTTGGAGGAGAGAATGCCAACAGGGACTGTCAAATGGTTTAATGGCAATAAGGGTTTTGGATTTATTCAGCCCAATGATGGCGGCACTGATGTTTTCGTGCACATCAGCGCGGTCGAGCGCGCCGGCATTTCGGGACTTCGCCGAGGGCCAGAAGGTCAACTTCGAGATCCGGGAAGATAAAATGCGGGGCAAAGTGAGCGCGGACAACCTGTCGCTCGTTTAAGCTGCTCGCGTTCGTTGCACAGCTGTTCGCGCAGCCCGCTCGATCTCCGGATTGAGCGGGTTTTGTTTTGCCCAAGGGATGCAGCCAACGAAATCATCAGGCGGATCGGACGCCTCGTGGATCGACGAAACGCGAGCGGGTCACGTACTCGATCTCGCCGCGAGTCGTCCCGATATCCTGGAGCTCCCTGTCACTCAGATCATACATGGCGCCGCGCAGCGCGTTGCGTCTCTGCCACTCCCGCAACATGTTCCAATATGTTTTGAAAAGCCTGAGGATGCGCCGTGTCGGCGTGGCGGTCGGTCCAAAGCCTGTTGTGACATAGATCGTACTCATCGTGGGATCTCCGGTCAGAGATGTCGGTTGCAATTGAGGCGTGAGTGGTTCGCGGTTGCGGAACACAGGCTGTCCCGCAACCTCCATTGGCCGATCCGCTGTCGACGGATTGCTCTGCTTTCGCGGGCTATCCCCAGCGCGGCTGTTCGCCCATGTCGATCCCGAGCGCCGTCTTGGCCACGATCTCGTGGGTGAGGAAGGTGCTTGCCGGGTGGAAGCGTCCGCAGCGGGCGTCGCGGAACAGGCGCTCCAGTTCGTTGCCGCGGAACATGCCCGCGCCTCCCGATACGTCCATCGCCCAATCGACAACGTTCCAGGCCGTCTCGACGGCGTGATGCTTGGCGGAGACGATCTTGGCCGGCCACATCGCGCCGTGGTCGATGCCGTTCGACCAGTCATCGGCCACCTGGTCCAGAAGCGGCGCGATCGTGTCGTAAGCCAGCACCATCTGCGCAATCCTGTGCTGGACTTCGGGGTGATAGGCCATTGAGCGGGTGACGGCGAGCGAGGTCTTGCCCTTGGCTGAGGCAACCGCGAGATCGATCGCCCGCTGTGCGATCCCGCAATAGACATTGCCGAACCCCATCACGGCCCATGCGAAGATGCCGAGGACGAAGGGGTCCACGGCGCCGGCGGGCACAATCCGCGCCACATACCGATCCGGCACGAAAACGCCATCCAGCTTGATGTCGTCGCTGCGGGTGGCCCGCATGCCCAGCGTGTCCCAGGTTTCGACGATCTTGTAACTCGGCGTGTCGCGCGGCATGAACACGTGAACGATCTTCGGACCACCTTCGGCATCGGCCCACATGGCGTGAGCGCCGTAACGTGTGAACACCGGCGCCAGACTGCCGAACATCTTGTGGCCGGTGATGCGGAATCCACCTTCGACCCGCTCCGCCTTGCTGGTCGACAGCAGCGCCGGAAGGTCGTTGCCGCGTTCGGAATGGCCGGCATTGAACACTTCGCCCGCCATTGCTTCCTTGAGGATCCATTCGAGCGACTTGTCGCCTTGCCGCCAGAGATCGGCGACCAGACCGACCCAATAGATGTGCATATTGACGCCAAGCGCCGTCGCCGGCGCATAGTAGGCGAGCCGTCGCTGCTCGCGGCAGCTCTGGGCGAGCGTGAAGCCGCGGCCGCCAAGCTCGGCCGGCACGTTCATGGTCAGGTAGCCGGCGGCCTTCAGATCGGCGAAATCCTCGGTGAAGAACCGGTTCTCGCGATCATAAACCGGGCACCGCTTGGCGAAATTGGTGAGCATCTCGTTCGACAGGACGTAATTTTGCGTCAGCATGTGAACCTCCTGGACGCCGGCCCCTTTCCGGCTGTTGTGATCCTGCCTGATGCCGGCCAGGCCGAAAATCGACAGACCTGTGGAGGCGCAGGCCGGCGGTCACGGGCCTGCCGGCCTCAATAGAGCTATGGAGGCCTCATCCCCGGATGAGAATGAAACGTGATCGAGGCCTGGATGGTCGATTGGGCGTGATCCCTTCGGAGCACCACACCCGTATCGAGCAGCGGCTTTTAAATTGGATTCTGGGTGAGGCCGAGCCGGGCAGCGTAGGCCGCCGCCTCCGTACGGTTGGCACATCCGGTTTTCGTCAAGATATTATGGACGTGGGTCGCGACCGTGCTCTGCCCGATCGCCAGGGCCAGCGCGATATCGGCATTGCCCCGGCCGATGGCGATCAGGCGGAGCACATCCAGCTCCCGCCCGGTCAGGCTGTCCGGCGCAGGCGGCTTTGACGCCACTTCGGGGAGCCGCTGGCGGGTGAGGACAATTCGCCCGTTGAGCGCGGTCAATCCCAACGCGACCGCATGGCTTTCCGCGACATCCAGATAGGCCGACGCCTTGGCCCGGTCACCGGGGGCGTCACGCCCGACCAGCATGTCGGCGTAGTCGCGCCGCGTATGCTCCCGCGGAAGTATGGCGCCGATCCGATCGTTCATCAGAAGGGCCTTTTCGAAATGCCGCTCCGCCTCGGTCCAGCGCTCCTCCACCGAGGCGAGGAGACCGAGAAACCGGTCGCTCGATCCCAGGCACTCCATGCCTACTCCGATGTTTCGCCCCGACCACGGCAGCAGGAGCTCAAAGAGACGGGATGCCCGCCTTCGATCGTCGAGGGCGACGCAAACTTCCGAAAGATAGGCAATGCACGTGGTCCATCGCGCGTCTTTCGGAATCGACCGGAAATCGTCGGATGCAAGATCGTCAAAGATCGCGCGCGCCGAATCGAGGTCGCCAAGCTCGACATAGAGCAGCGCAAGGGCGGGCCGCCATACCGCGGCCATGGCGGTTTGACGCACGAACATCGCAACCGCGGGCCCCAGCGTTCCCAATTGGCTTCGCTCCCGTCGCAAGGTGAAGATCATCTGCGCTGCGGGATCATTCATTCCAAGCGGGATCCGAGCGTTGTGAAGTTTGCGAATGCGCTCCTCCGCCTCGCCGAGCGCCCCGCGCATCAGGGCCAACCTCGCCTTGATCGCGTTGACGTAATCGTCGAAGAACGGCTGCCGGAGAGAGGTGTTGAAGCCGGCCATTTTTTCGACAGCGGCCGACACGCCCTGGATATCGCCGAGCTCGAGCAACAGGATTGCCCGGCGGAAATGAGCCCGGATGGCGATTTCCAGGTCATTGGCGCGCGCGCCCGCCGCCGCCATCTCGTCAGCATCGCGAAGCGCTTCCTCCGTCTCATGCGGTTGCCAGGGAGTTTCGCAGAGCCCGGCCAGCGCCATTGCCAGCGTAGCCGGGTCGTTCTGCTGCCGCGCCATGGCGATGGCATGCGAGCCGATCGCTCTTGCTTCGTCCGGCCGGCCATAATGCAGTCGAAGCCGCGCGAGCGAGCCCATCAGCCTGATCCGCAAGCCGAGTTCGGATGGAGGAAGGTGGTCGAGAGCTTCCTGCAGGAGTTCATCGTCGGCCGGCTGGATTTCCCCAACGTAGCGCACGACGACCTCCGCATAGGCCATCGCGATATCGGCCAGAAATGCATGGAGCTTCAGGGATCGTGCGATATCGGCGGCTGCGCCCAATGTTACCGGCGCTGCCGGGTCGTGCACCTTTCCCTGTGACCGGCCGAGCGCAAGCAACAGGGCGCACCGAAGGTCCGGATCATCCGTCTCCCTCGCGTCAAGCATGTCGAGAGCATTCTGGAAGCTGTCGATCGCGTCCTCGAAGGCCAATGCGGCATCGGCATTCTGTCCGGCACGTGTCGCGTAGTCGATCGCCCGATCGATGGCGCTTCCAAGTCCGGAAGCTCGAAAATGATAGGCGAGGTTGCTCAGGACGGGGGTTTGATCGTGACGATGGAAGATTTCAATCGCCTCGCCCGCCGCGTTGTGCCGGCGACGGCGCTCGCCGGTGCGCAATTCGTCGTAAAGCGTGATGCGCAGCAGCGTGTGCGTAAATTGATAGACCCCTGCGTCGGTCTCCTCGACGATGTGAGCTGCGAGTGCCTCGTCGAGCGCTTCGAGCACTGCATCCTCGGTGCTCGGGCGGCATGCGCGGACAAGAACATCGAGCCGGAATTCGTGGCCGATGACGGCCGCCGTCGCCAACACATCATTGCACGTGGCTGAGAGAAGATTGAGACGGCGCCCGATCGCTTCGCGGATGCCTTCAGGAAGCCGGATGGTCTTCGGAATCATTGTCGGAATCGACCTGTCGAGATGCCCCTCCTGCTGCAGAAAGCGCACGACTTCCCGTACAAACAGCGGATTGCCCTCGGTCTGACTGTGGATCGCGCTGGTCAACCAGTTTGGCAGCGTCATGCCCGCGGTCGTTGTCGCGAATTGGCTGACGTCCCCGATATCCAGACCCGACAAATGCAGGCGAACGGCATGCGGCGCGCGTATCAGTGCGCCCAGAGTGTCCGACAATTGGTGACGGCGCGAGACGTCGGTGTCCCGGTACGTGCCGATCACGAGCAACCGGCCCTCGGTCATTTCCTGAGTCAGAAATTCGAGCAGCCGCAGTGTCGGGGCATCCGCCCAATGCAGATCATCGAGGATGAGCACCAGGGGGCGGCGACGCGAATGATTGAAGAGAAAGCGGGTGATCGAGCCGAACAGGCGGAAACGCGTTTCCGAAGGATCGCTCAACGCTGCCGGCGGCGGATCAAGATCCGGCAAACGGATCCGGATTTCAGGTACAATTTCCGCGATGTCGGGACCTCCTGCGCCAAGATCAGTCCGCAGATCGTCCGCATCCTGCGCAGCCGCCAGAGTTGCCAGGATTTGGGCCCATGGCCGATAGGGCGGCGCGCCCGCCTCTTCGTGGCAGCGTCCCCAGGCGATCACGGCATCTTGTTTCGATGCCTCGGCCGTCAATTGCAGAGCCGTGCGGGTCTTGCCGATACCTGGTTCGCCGGCGAGAAGCGCCAGACGGACATGCCCCTTGCAGGTTGTGTCCAGTGCGGTGCATAGCGCTTCAAGCTCGCGCTGACGCCCTACGAAAATCTCCGCTGCTTGAGCCATCAAATGCCCCCGGCGGCGCTACTGGCGCAGTAAGCCATTATGCGGCAAACTGGCGCAGTTAGCCATTATGCGGCAAGATAGGGATCATTCAACCCGCCTGGGTGCCCGGCGGCGACCATTGCCCTGGTCCTGATCATTTCATCGGAGGGGAGCGATCATGCCTCTGTTTCTGATCGAGCGAAATTTTGCACAGGAGGTGAACCTCGACGATGCGGGATTCCTGCAAGTCCAGCAGGTCAATGACGAGGTCGGAATCAAGTGGCTCTTTTCCTTTCTGAGTGCGGACAAGCGCAAGACCTACTGCCTTTATGAAGCACCCAGCGAGGAAGCGATCCGGATCGCGGCGCGCCGGCTGGACGTTCCGGCCGACGTCATCGTTCCCGTCGGCACCATTCCGGTTGCCGAATTCCAGGCGAAGAAATACGCGGTGATGGCGCCGTCCGGGCGCTAAAGCGCGATGAGATTAGGATGAATCGTCATCGCGCTTTGGCTTATTGTTTGAGCATGATCTCCGCGCAAACGCGTTCCGCTGGTGTCGCGAGGGAAAACCGCTTCGTTAGCGAAGTCCGCTGAGGGCCAGTAGCGGTCCCTCCGAGCTTATGGCTCTTTCGAGTCCATCAGCACAAATGCCAGTCGGCAAGTTTCCTTCCCACGGTTAACCCAAGCATGATTTGTGGCTTGTTGGACTACGGTGTCGCCAGCTTTGAGGTGGATAACCGAGTCTTCAAGCATCAGGTCAATCTCCCCCGAAACGACAATAACGTAGTCAACTGTACGAGTGCGATGCCAACTCGGCGGAGCGGGATGGTCGGCATTGAACGGAGCGAATTCGACAACACCGAATTGAGTCCCGTTATCGGGAGGCGATACGCCGAGAGATTTGTCTCTCGTGTCATCCTTCGAGAGGCCGATAGGATAGCTGTCGGTCACCCAAAGGAGCGCTGACCCGAGATCGGCTGCCAGTGGTGTTACCCGTACGCGGCTGTCTAATATTGCAGTCGATCTATTGTCGTTCGCGTCTGGCCCGGTCACAACTCGCCGGACGTCTGACGCCGTTGCCTGGGCACTTATGGAAAGCATCACGAGCATTGAACGGATTATCGTGCGGAACATTGATTAACCTCGCAGGGTTTCCTTTCCGGCTCACCTTGGTTCGTTAGCGAACTACGAACATCACGCCGAGGATCGCGACCGAATGACCGTTTTGGGTCTCATTAGCGGACATCTGCTCGTTACCGCGACATGACGCGAGGGACCAGCTTTCAAACCGCCGTCGCGCCAGACGATGCCTGATGCATTTGGCGGACAGGGAGGCTACCATGTGGTCGATGACCGATGACAAGGTGAAACGACGGCTGACCACCATCCTGTGCGCTGATGTGCACGGCTATTCTCGCCTCATGGGTACAAATGAAGCGGGAACGCTGGAAACACTGCGCCGCTCCCGCAGCGCGATTGCAGGATTGGTGGAGCGTCACGACGGGCGGATCGTGAACACTTGGGGCGATTCCGTAATCGCCGAGTTCGCCAGCGTTGTGGAGGCCGTGCAGTGTGCGGTCGAGATTCAACAGGAAATTTCCAACCAAGATTCGGACTCACCTCACGCGCAGCAGATGCGGTTTCGCATCGGCGTCAATCTCGGCGATGTGATGGTGGACGGATCCGACATCTATGGCGACGGGGTCAACATCGCGGCGCGGCTGCAGGAACTCGCTGAGCCCGGTGGCGTCGTGGTTTCCGCTTCCGTCTACGATCAGGTGCACAACAAACTATCCGTTGGCTTTGACTATCTCGGCCAGCAACAGATGAAGAACATTGCTCCCGTAACAAGCTATCGAGTGACCGTGGGCCGAGCCGCCGGGCGACAGGGCTTCCCCGTTGACGAAGGCCCTGCGCCGGAAGTTGGAGCAGTTTCAGCCTCGCGAGCCGACACGCAACGAATTCGCGCCCCATACGAGTCCGCCACGTGGATCAGCTCCATTTCGGATCGGGTAGCGAACCTGCCTCGCCTCGTTAAAGTAGCCCTCACAGTTTCGGGCTTTCTAATCCTAATCAATGTTTTCAGCGGTGCACACAGAATCTGGTTTCATTGGCCAGTCGCTGCCTTGCTCTTCTTTGTCCTCCTGCGGACAGCGCTCCGGCGCAGACCTGCTTCGGACCGAAATGAGGATCGCTGAAGACTTCCGGAGTGAGTGGCTCGGCCGTTGCAAACGCATTCCGACGAACGATCATTCTAGTCGGACATCGGGCGACGCAGCGATGCCACCCATTTGCCTCTCAGGCCCGCACCGTCTTGTGATTGCCGCAGGGCCGCCCACAATTGGATGATTTCGAAGGGACGCAGCAGGTCGCGTAAGTCGTCTTCATCGCAATAGTGGTGAGGCAGGAAATCATCATCCATCTCATCAAGATCGGCACGCTGGTCGACGAAGGTGTTAGGTTCGATCTCGGCAATTGCTCCGGCGGCAACCCGCTCGCGCAACAGCCGATAATCAAGGGTCTTCGTGCAGGGAAAATCGACCAGCAGCTGCCCTCCCGGCTTAAGCACGCGCCTGATTTGCCCAAGCGTCCGTACAATCCCCTCGCGCTTGTGATGGTGGATCGTCGATATCGAGAGCGCTGCATCGAACATGCTGTCCGCCCAAGGCAGCGTAGTCATGTCGGAAACCTGTCCCTCAAAACTGATACGACGGTCGACGCAGGCCTCCCGGGTCAGGCGAATGCCGCTGGGCGAGATATCAACTCCCGCCATGCGAAAACCATGTCCCCCGAGATAGACCACGTGCCGTCCGACCCCACAGCCAAGATCGAGAACAAAGCTTTCTTCGGGGAGGCCGGTCGCCCAGTCTTTCACAGCCGCGTCTGCAGCTGCGTAGCTCCCATAGCGTGGGTGCCCGTTGCCATGTCGCCATATCAATTCCCAGCCTATTCGTTCGTCTGATTTGGGAGTGTTTGGCATGGTTGCCGGCCCTGCGTGTTGTCGATCAGCGCATGAAGACTAGCAGGTCCAGTGTGACAAGCCGAATTTTCTGCTGCCGTGCCGACGATTGAAATTCCCAATTGGTGTCCGGCTTCTCTTGCCGCATATCCCCAAGCTTCCTCCCGAAGTCTGAGAGCGGACATAGGCCGCCGGGATCGCGAGGTCTGCCAGGGACCTCGGACATTTTGGCGCAGCCGAAATTGGACTGAAATGCCGGCTTGCACATTCTTTAAGCAGCCCGTTTCAACCGGCGCTTAACCACAATTCTGTACAAGCGCTAGCCATTGACCATCGTGATATTTGGAACGCCCGTGCCTTTCCGTTTGACCATTGCCCGCGCGATTGTCGTATTTGGCCTCGCCGCCATTCTCGGGCTGGCTGCCATCATCGGCACCAGCAATATTGCACTTCATCACATGAAGGTCGGCGGGCCGCTCTACGACCGAATCAAACTCGGCAACGACTTGATCGCCGACATTCTGCCGCCGCCCGAATATGTGATTGAGGCTTACCTTGAAGCGACCCTGGCGGTGCGCGACCCCGCCTCGCTCACGGAGCGCCGTGAACGACTGGTCCAGCTTCGCAAAGATTACGACGAGCGGCGCGAATTTTGGTCGAAGTCCGATCTCGATACCGCGCTGAAATCGATGCTGGTCGACAAGTCGGACGCAGAGGTCCGCAAATTCTGGAAGGCGGTCGAGGACGCGCTATTGCCGGCGCTCGCCAAGGGCGACGCCGAAGCTGCGGCAAAAGCTTACGACGCGACCACCGCGGCATATAAGGCTCACCGCGCCATCATCGATGATATTGTCAAGAAGACCACCGATGCAAATACGGCTACCGAGGCGAGTGCCACGTCGACCGTCAGCAACTTCTCCATTGCGATGTGGGTCGTCTCGGCGCTGGTGGTGCTCATCATCCGCGGCGGCCTGCTCGGCATGGCGCGCGGCGTCGTGCTTCCAATCGGCAAGATGACAGCGGCCATGGAGCAGCTCGCCGGCGGCGATCTCGAGGCCGCGATACCATCGGCCTCGCGCCAGGACGAGATCGGCGCCATGGCCAAGGCCGTGCAGGTATTCAAGGACAACGCCACGCGCGTTCGCGACATAGAGGCAGGCGAAGCCGCGCAGCGCGACCGCGCCGAACGGGAGCGCAGGGCACAGTTCAGCCACGTGGCCGACGAGTTCGAGGCTACCGTCGGCAGCGTCGTCGGAGCCGTCTCCTCGGTGTCCGTGGACATCGCGTCGGCAGCCGCTACGCTTACGGAGTCCGCGCGGTCGACCCGCACGCTTTCGGAAGGCGTTGCGGTCGCCTCGGAACGCTCGTCGAAGAGCGTAGGCTCCGCAGCTGCAGTCTCCCAGCAAATGGCAGCTTCCGTCTCCGAGATCGGCCGTCAGGTCGAGGAAGCCAGCCACATCGCCAACGCCGCGGTCGGACAGGCTCACCGTACCAACGATCTGGTGGCGGCACTGTCGGGGGCCGCGGGCCGCATCGGCGAGGTCGTAAAGATGATCACTGCGGTGGCCGAGCAGACCAATCTGCTGGCGCTCAATGCCACCATCGAGGCGGCGCGCGCGGGCGAGGCCGGCCGTGGCTTTGCGGTGGTTGCCTCGGAGGTCAAGGCGCTCTCGGCACAAACTGCAAAAGCCACCGATGAGATCGGCAGCCAGATCACGCAGATGCAGGCCGCCACGGAAGACTCGGTCGCCGCGATCAAGGAGATCAGCGGCACGATCACGCGCATCTCCGAGATCTCGCACGCCATCGCGGCTGCCGTGAAGGAGCAAGGCGCAGCCACCCAGGAAATCGCCACCGGGGTACAGCAGGCGGCAAGCGGCAGCGACGAAGTCGTCAGCACCATTCAGCAGGTGAACCAGGGCGCGATCGCAACGGGCACGGCAGCTGACAAGGTCCGCAGCGCGTCGGAAACGCTGAGCGGCGAGACCGGACGGTTGACGGAAGCAGTCCGGCGCTTTGCGGCGACGATAAGAGCGGCCTGACTTCGATCGGCACGTAACCTGGTCCCCCCGGTGCGTACAATCCGCGCCGGGTCGCTCACGGACATGACTTTCTCGGTGAAGGCAAGACACGGCGCTCGATATTGCGGACGCGCCTGAGTGCCCCTCCGCCGCGCGTTCCGGCTTCTCGTCGATGGTGATGTAAAGGGTGCCTTAGGGAAATCACAAAGCACACCGGCACGACCTGCGGAATGGCCTGGTTATCGGCCGTGGCAAGATGCCCGACCGGTTGCGTCGACAGGAACCTCCGGCAAAGGCAGGCCGGATATGCTTTCGGTGCCTTCGCCATGCTAGGCTATGGTTCTCGGAGCTGTGATCCCTGAGAGGAAGTGGGCATGCGAAGGCGGCACTTCATTCGTCTCATTTGCGGCCTGGCAACTGTAACCACGCTGACATCGGCACGCGCAGAGAAGCCGTCAAAGCTCATTGTATGGATTTCTGCTTTCCCCATTGCCCGCGGGAGTGAGCCACTCGGTTTTATGTCTGCCTTCCTGAAGGGAATGCACGATCAAGGTTATCTGGAGGCTCGGGATTTCGCCTTTGAGGTGCGCGAGGGAAGAGGTCCTCAAGACGTGGCGCGCGTTGTTCAAGAGGCGATTCAACTTCGGCCGGACGTCATCGTTGCACCCGCAACCCTGGAGGCGACCGCAGCGAAGCAGGCCACATCGACCATTCCGATCGTCTGCGGCGCGCTTGCCGACGCAGTTCATCTGGGTCTGATCGGAAGCGAGGCAAGGCCCGGCGGCAACGTGACGGGAATCGAACCCTACATTGGCGGACTGCCTGCGAAGCAGATCGATCTGTCCCGGGAGATGATACCCGGCGCGCAAAAAATTGGATTGCTCGCAAACGACGCTGATCCGAAAGGACCGCCCCAACTCCAGGAGCTCAAGTCGGCGGCCCAGAAGCTGGGCCTGCAAATCCTTTCCGTCAACGCTGACCGGCCGGAAGAAATTGAAGCCGGACTGCAGATACTGGCAAAATCGAATGTCGATATTGTCATCGTGCTCCAGACCAACCTGCTCCTGATAAATCGTAAAGCGATAGCTGCCTCAGCCGTCGCGAAGCGGCTGGCCACGGTGTACGGCTATCGCGAGCATGTCGTAGCGGATGGCCTGATCAGCTATGGTGTCGATCTTCGCTGGTGTTATCAGCGGTGTGCATATTTCGTCGCCAAGATCCTGCAAGGTACGAAGGCCGGGGACCTGCCGATAGAATTTCCAACAAGTCTCTGGCTCGCAGTCAATTTGCGAACGGCAAAAGCCCTGGGACTTACTGTTCCTCCTACGTTGCTTGCCCGCAGCGACGAGGTGATCGAATAACCGGCGTACTGCCGCGGTGCATGAGTCCGGAATTGGCCACAAGCGGCTGCGAGCAGATGCGAGAGCTAGTGTCGCGGGGTTCGTCCGCGTATACGGTCGAAGCCCCGCTTGATCGCTGCGAAGCGCTTTTCGATGAACGGTTCGTGCTCAGTATCGGTGAAGATGTAGAGCCAGTCGTTTTCAATGGCCTCGCGAACCAATTCGCCCACATAAAGCGGATCAATGCCGGTGTTGATCCGTTCCTGCAATGCCTTGATGAACTCGGCGCGGGGTCCTTCCGTCGGCGGAGGCTTGCCGACAGCCCCGGCAAATCGCTGTGGCACGTTGCGCCGAGAGTTCATGATCTGCGTGCGGATGACGCCCGGACACAGAACGGATACCCCAATCTTCCTCGGCGCGAGCACGTTACGCATCCCCTCGGACAGCGCCACCACTCCATATTTGCTCACATCGTACGCCGGACTTGGTCCCGTAATCAGTCCGGAAACGGACGCCGTTGAAACAATCTGCCCTCCTTCGCCGTGCGCTTCGATCAGCGGACCGAAAATCTCGAAGCCCCAGATCACCGACATCAGATTGACGCCGAGGACCCAGTTCCAGCCAGCATCAGTCCACTCACCATAGGTGCCGCCGCCGCCCACGCCCGCATTGTTGACCAATATGTGGATTCTGCCGTACCGCGCGACGGTCGCGTCCGCTGCCGCCTGAAGTTCGCCTTTGAGCGAGACGTCAGCTTTCACGCCATCGACATCGGCGTTGGTCCGTTCCCTCAGATCCCCGACCGCTTTTTTCAGCGCCTCTTCCTCGATATCGCAGAGCATGACCTTCACCCCCGCCTGTGACAGCGCGGTTGCGATCCCCAGTCCGATCCCCGAGGCAGCGCCCGTCACGAATGCGGTCTGTCCAGCCAAATCTCTCATGCGCTTTCCACCTTGCTTTCACTCAACGCCAAGCCTGGGAATAACCGATCGCCGGTTTCAAACTAACACATTGGAAGCCGGCTGGATAACGAGGGACAGGGTCGGTTTTCGGAAGCGCCGGCCTCACGCCGACGATGACCGCTCAGGGTCAAAAGCCGATCTCGCGGGACAACATCCGCAGGTTCGCCGTGAATTGCTGCGCTGTGTACCCCGCCTGCGTTGAACCTGTCCGGCCTCCGCAAGCACAAATGGCCGGTACATCCCGACGAGCCCTTAAAGGACTACGCGATGAAGGCCCTGAAAGCATCGATCCGTGTTGCGGTCACCGCGCTCGCGCTGAGCCTGTCGCTCGGTTCGCCCTCCCATGCGCGAGAGGACGAGGCGAGCGTTCTCAGTCAGCAGATGAAGGAACTCTATCGGGCAGGCAAATACACCGAAGCGCTGCCATTGGCCCAGAAGTCCCTGGCCCTTCGCGAGAAGGAGTTCGGTCCCGATGATGCGAAGCTCGCGATGCCGCTCAATGACCTCGGCACGATCCATTACAATCTGGGTCAATATGCCGTTGCCGAGCAACTCTACAAGCGCTCACTGGCCATCAGGGAAAATGCGCCCGGTTCGGATCAAGCCGAAGTCGCAACCGGGCTGAACAATCTGGGCGACCTCTACCGCGCGGAAGGGCGTTACGCGGAAGCGGAGCCGCTTCTCAAGCGCTCGATCGCCCTTCGCGAGAAAACGGTCGGCC
The DNA here is from genome assembly GCA_963696255.1 of uncultured Alphaproteobacteria bacterium. Lineage (GTDB taxonomy): Bacteria > Pseudomonadota > Alphaproteobacteria > Rhizobiales > Xanthobacteraceae > Bradyrhizobium. The sequence goes on along the minus strand of CAVOJN010000006.1, from coordinate 217,493 downwards.
CGAACGATCCGTCCATCGTGATGGCGTTGAGCAACCTCGCCGCTGTCTACAGCGGCCAGGGCCGGTACGCCCAGGCCGAGCCGCTGTACAAGCGGGGGCTGGCCATCCTCGAGAAGGCGAACGGTCCCAATGATCCCGAAGCCACAATCTTGATGAACAACCTGGCCGACGCCTACACCCATCGGCATCGTTACGCCGATGCTGAGCGGCTGCTCAAGCGATCGATCGTGGTGACCGAGAAGGCGTTCGGCCCCGAACATCCCGACGTCGCGCAGGCGCTGAACAATCTGGCCGCGCTTTACGCGCGTCAGGGCCGTAACGCCGATGCCGAGCGACTTTTCAAGCAGTCGGTGATCACCTTCGAGAAGACCCTCGGTCCGAACCATCCGGATCTCGCGGATGTTCTTGAGAACCTGGCCGGTCTCTACAAGGATCAGGGGCGCTATGCCGATGCCCAACAGGTCCTCAAGCGGTCGATGGCCATCCGAGGGAAAACGGGGTCTACCTGAATGATTGGACGTAGCACCATCCCGTGAACAAAGATGGGTAAGACAGATGAAAGCTGCGGGCGTGATAAACGCCAGCGGGGAAATCAGCGTGCTGTGGGAAGCGCCTCGATAACTGCAAATCGTCCCGCCACCGTCACCGACGTCACGGCAAATCCCGTCCCGCCAAGAAGGTCGCGGTACTGTGCTTCGGTGCGCTCGCTGGCCGCCCGGGCCACGCAGCATGTTGAGGTCGCTCAAGGCGTGAGATCGATGCAGTTCGTCGACAGCAGGTGTTGCCGGCATGATCCGCTCGACCAGAGCAACTTTCCGTTCCCGGGAAGCGCCCGCCGGCAGTTCTGCAGGATCATGCAACTGCGCTGATCGTCCCAGTCATGGATCACGCTTTTCAGAATTACGGCGTCGGCGATCGCCGGGACTGATACAAAGAAATCTCCGGCCACGAACGCCGCGCGATCCGCCAAGCCGAGCCGCGCGAGATGTGACGTCGCGGTTTCGGCGCAACGGGGCAGATCGAACACGCTGCCGCGCAGATGCGGATATTGTCCAAGAACGGCGCCGATCAGTTCGCCTGATCCGCCGCCCACGTCCAGCAAATGCGAAATTCCGCTGAAATCGTAGGCCGCCAGCACGTCCGCCGTGACCAGGCGCGTCAAGCCGGTCATAGCGGCGTTGAAGATCCCGACATTCTCGGGTACGCGGGCCATCAGATCGAAGCTGTTGTCGAAGCCCTGCAGCTGCGCCGCGGTCTTGCCGGACATGATGGTCTCAAGTAGACCGTTCCATGACTTCGACAGCATCTCGCCCTTCGAAGATCGCCCAGGCCTTGCAGGATGGCTGGGCGTCGCCGGCAAGCAGTGCGCCTGTTTCGGTGAGTGTATACTGCTCTGCTCCTCCAGGCTCGCAGATGCCGATGGTACGAAGCGCCATGAGCAGACGCGCCAATGCAGCCCGGTTCGCGCCGGTCGCTTCAGCCAAATCGTCGAGCGATTTCGGTCCGCCGAACAGGCAATCAGCGATCCCAAGCTTGGCTGCGACGTAGATCACGGCAGTGATTCGATGCGACTGGATCATGTCGAGAAGCGTGAGCGTTGCTGCCGATGACGACATCGTCGGTCTCTTCCTGCTGCTATCTCGCGTCGCGGATATCGATCAGCTGACGTATGTCGGCGAGCCAGCTCCGCTGCCGTTCGATTCCGACTTCAATTCGTTTGCAGTTCCGGCTAAGAACGTTGTGACCACCGGCTTCGAGCTTGCGGCGAACCTCGCCGTCTGCACAAACGGCGGCGACATCCGCCGCAATCCGCGCCTTCACCACCTCCGGCATGTTACGGCCACCATAGATGCCGGCGACGCCATCAATCTCGAGTTCGGGATAGCCAAGTTCGCGCGCGGTCTTCACGTCAGGCAATGCGGCGCTTCGGCCCGGATTGATCACCGCCAGGAACCGCGCCTTGCCGGTCTGCACGGGGGATTGCGAAGCAGTCAGCGAGGTCACCAGCACCTGTATCCTGCCCTCGCCCAGATCGGCTTGCGGCTGGGCCGCATCGCGATAGCTCACATAATTCATGGAGAGTGAGTGCCGCTTGAGAAAGGCCGCAAAGACATATCGCGGCAGCGTGGGACCTGAAGCCCAGGCATATTTTCCCGGCTGCGCCTTGAGCGCGTCGATCAATTCGGGGATGGAGCTGGCGCCAAGTCCACTGTTCTCACCGCGAGCGTGAGAACAATCGACGTGGTCGACGCGATTGGCACGCAGGTCGCGATCCACATCATAGGGCAGCTTGTCGATCAACAGCGGCGCGACCGTCACCGAACCGATCACGGTGTAGAGCAAGGTGTGATCGTCCTGCGCCGAAACGAAGGCGCCGACCCCGATCGTCCCTTCAGCGCCAGTTCGATCTTCGACGATCACCGGTTTGTCCCACCGCTTTGACAATGCATCCGCGAAGATCCGTGCAGCCGCGTCGTTTGCGCTGCCGGGAGGAAACGTCACGATAATCTTCACGGTGCGCTCCGGCCATTCGGCCAGAGCGGCGCTCGGCAAGATCGGCGTGAGGCCGCAGAACAGCGACAACAGCAAGATCAGGCCCCGGATACACACGACGTTCTCCTCAGGACATTGTATCGGAGCTAGAGCGCTTTCGCGGCTTTCGCCGTCCGTTGCCGGAGCGGGCATAGCTGCCATTGGCAACGACGACACGCGCAAGCATGTCGAGCAAAGTCACGCGCTCGGTCTTGGTCAGCGGGGACAATAACCGGTCCTGCGCTTCGAGCATCACGGGGCGCAGGCGCAGGCGCAGGTCGCTTCCCCGTCGGGTGATGAAGAGCTGACGGCCCCGGCGATCGGCCGGATCGGCCTTGCGCTTGACGAGGCCTTTCTGTTCGAGAGCGTCGATCATCTGCCCGAGCGTAACCGCATCGATGCCGAGCCGTTTTGCGATGTGTGCCTGGGCGCTTCCCGGCTCTTCCAGGACTGCCGCCAGCACGCTCCACTGCATCGGCGTGATGTTCTCGCCTTCAAGGATTTCTGCGATCACTCCGAGGCAAATCTGATGAAACCGTCGTGCCAAATGGGCCGGCACCCGAAACGAGGGAAGCACCGGTAACAGCTCAGTTGTTTCGCGGTCATCCTTGGCCACGCCGACCTCATTACTTAGAATTCTAATCATAAGAATATTTAGCATCGAGTCAAGGAGAGTTTGCGGCTAGCCGAAGCTGCGCTCCGGCCGATCGAATTGCACCTAAGACGTTTCCAATTGTCTGGGAGCAGATGCAGACTCAGACAGTCGCCCGCATGAATAGGAGCGTCGCGTGACCGGTCTCCCCTCGACAGCAGGCCGCAGAGACCGCCTCCAGACGGTCTCCTTGTTCTTCCCTTTAGCAGCCTCGGCAGATCGTCAGATTCAATTTCTCGATGTCTGTTTGATCGCGCGGCGACGGGTTCGCCGATGCGGGCTTTTGACCAACCTTCTGTTTTGCCGGGCGAGGCCTGACGGGCGGAGGCTGGCCTGTCTCCTCGCCGTCGTCGAGACCGACGGTAAAGCCATCGGGGCCGGGCTCCTGCTTGCCGGTGCGCGGCACGGGCAAAAGCTTGTCGATGCCCGGCGAGGACAGGATGTTTGCGACGGCCGGTGCCGGCGCGTCTTTCTCTTCGGTAGGCGGCGGCGAGTTCCTGGCGGCTGCGGATCGTGCTGAACCCCTGGCGGTCGCTGTTTGCGATGGACCATCGTCGGTCGCCGGCGGTGGAGAAACTTTCTTGACAGAAGATGGCGGCGAACCTCTCAGGGTCGCTGTTTCCGGTGGAACGTCGTCAGTCGACGTTGGCGGAGAAACGTTCTTGATGGCCGATGGCGGCGAACCTCGCGCGAGCGCTGTTCGCGGTGGACCATCGTCGGTCGCCGGTGGTCGAGAAACTTTCTTGATGGCCGACGACGGCGAACCTTTCGCCGTCGCTGTTTCCGCTGGAACGTCGTCAGTCGACGTTGGCGGAGAAACGTTCCTGATGGCCGATGGCGGCGAACCTCTCGCGACCGCTGTTCGCGGTGGAGCATCGTCGGTCGCCGGTGGTCGAGAAACCTTCTTGATAGAAGATGGCGGCGAACCTCGCGCGGCCGCTGTGTCCGGCGGAACGTCGTCATCCTCCGTGGGCGGAGACACGTTCTTGATGACCGGCGGCGGCGAATGTCTCGCGGTCGCCGTTCGTGGTGGACCATCGTCGGTCGCTGCCGGTGGAGAAACTTTCTTGACGGCCGATGGCGGCGAACGTCTCGCGGTCGCTGTTTCCGATGGAACATCGTCGGTCGCCGTTGGCGCGGCACGGATGACGGACGGCGGGTCCATCGGGACTTCCGGCGCCGGAGGCGGCGAAGCTCTGGCTGCAGCCCGTGCCGACGAAGCGCCGGAACCATCCGGGCTACTGCACCACATATTGAGACCGCCCCAGTGACACGTGCCCGTGGTTGGCGAACCCTGGTCGGTCGCCGATGGCGGCGAGGCAATCGAAAGCGGCGGGCCAACCGAGCTTTGACATCGGGCGCCGCCATGCAGCCAACAACTGGCAAACAAGACACCAACGACAAGTAATGCAGTGCATTTCACGCGCATTCTGCAATCCGCTTCGCTGTTGCGGGAAGATTACTCAGCGAGCCAAGGGAATGCTGTGTCATTATCGTCACAGTGAGAGATCATTTCCGCCAGACAAAGGTTGAGCAGCAAGTGGCGCGGCCAAGGCCGGTGCATCGCCGGGAGCTCCCGAAAAGCGGACATCTTCGATTTGTGAGTCACGCCCGGCTAGTCGCGGATGATCCGCGCCACGCAGAGCAGCACCACGGCCGCCAGGAAGAACAGATCGACATAGGCCTTGATCTCGCCGTCGCGGCGCAACAGCGTGACATCGGCGACGGTCTTCGCCTTGATCGGTGAACTGCCGCCGCCCTGGGTCACGAGAGAGATCACGCGGCGGCATTCGATCTCCAGCCGCTCGATGCGCTGGAAGAAAACGAAGGAGCGCAGCGCAATGGCCGCGCGCATGCCGGCATAGATCAGGATCGCAATCGCAAGGATGGCGCGATTGTTGTATTTCTCGATGTAGTTCAGGCTGAGATAAACGGTCGCCAGAAACGTGAAGTTGGTGAGGAAGCGATAGGCGAAGCCCACAAATCTCATTCGTTTGCCCGTGTCGTAGCCTTCTCAGGCCGTGTGTTGATCGAACGCAAGGCTCGGATCGTGGCGCACGACCCGGGCACACCAGTGTCTACACAATCGTCTTAACAGGAAGGCAACGAATGAAAGGGCAAGTCGCCGAAGCGGCGAATTACACCGATCCTTTTTAACGTGGCCGGCTGACGTTTCAACCCCGATCTGCCAACTGTGCACCGCTCTTCCGATGCCGGTTCGGTCCAGCTACGATCCGACAAACCGGAAGACACGGAACGAAAACATGCAGCGGCGTCAATTTCTGCGATCTATTGTCGGAGCGGCCTCCCTGCCGTTGTGGACGCGAGCGGCTTCGGCGCAAGCCGCCTATCCGAACCGTCCGGTGCGGATCATCGCGGGCTTTGCCGCGGGCGGCGGCGTCGACATCACCGCGCGCCTGATGGGTCAATGGTTGAACGAGCGGCTTGGCCAGCCCTTCGTCACCGAAAACCGCACCGGCGCCGACGGCAACATCGCGACCGAAACGGTCGTGAATGCGCCGCCCGACGGCCATACGCTGTTGCTTGCGACGCTTCCCAACGCCGTCAACGCGACGCTCTATCCGCACCTGAAGTTCGTGTTCCTGCGCGACGTCGCACCGGTTGCGGGCGTCATCCGCGTTCCGATGGTGGCACTGGTGCATCCTTCGATGCCGGTCAAATCGATCGCCGAGTTGATTGCCTATGCGAAGGACAATCCGGGCAAGATCAACATGGCCTCTGCCGGCACCGGTAGCGCGCCGCACATGGCAGGCGAATTGTTCAACTCGATGGCCGGAACCAGCATGCTGCACGTCCCCTATCGCGGCCAGGGCCCTGCCCTGTCCGACCTGCTCGGCGGACAGGTGCAGATCCTGTTCGCCGCTGCCCCCGGAACCGTGGACTACATCAAGTCCGAAAAGCTGCGCGCCCTGGGCGTGACCAGTCCCACCCAGGCCGACGTCCTGCGCGACCTGCCTCCGATTTCGAGTACCGTGGCCGGCTACGACGCAAGCCAGTGGTATGGCCTCGCCGCGCCGGCCAGGACACCCGCCGACATCGTCGCGCGTCTCAACACGGAGGCCAACGCCGCCTTCACCGATGCCGCAATGAAGGCGCGTTTTGCCGCCATCAGTGGCGAGCCGATCGAGGGGACGCCTGCCCAATTTGGCAAGCTGATCGCCGACGAGACGGAGAAGTGGGCGAAGGTCGTGAAATTCACCGGCCTCAAGGTGGAGTAGACGCCGCCAAAGCGCGATCAGTTCATCGCGCTTTGGCTTCTTGTCTGGGCATGATCTTTTCGGAGAACCGCTTCACACTTTTCCGGATCATGCCTGCCTGGATGGCGGTCACCCTGAGATCGCGGTAGAATGCGGCTTGCCACGAGATGTGGGGTGAACCGATGCCGAAGAAGGGAGTCACCGGCCACGACGGGTGGGTCGTCACGGAAGCGCTCGCAACCGCGCTCGTCGCGCTCGAGCAGCTTCCGCGGAAACACCAGCCGCAGGCCCACATGGATGACATCCGCAAACTGCTCGGGAGCGGCCGCGAGCCCGCCGCCGTCAGCCTGCATCTCGCCCAGGCCAAGTGCCGGCTGTTTCCCGATCGCGACCGCCTCGAGATCTATCGCGAATACGGCATCAGCAGCGACGAATACGGCTAGACGTCCCTCCGGCCGCGCGATCGTCCTTCAACCGACCGACACCGATTTTCCTTGAGAGCAAGAACGGCTGAGGCCACATTGGGCGGAACATCCGTCGTTGGAGCCGCTGATGGCCGATACAGGAAGCCGATTGTCCGCAGCCGACGCTGATCAACTCCGGGCCTTTGAGCGCCGGCGGCACGACAGCCTGGCCTCGACCTACCGGGACTTCTTCACACCCATCACGGCCCTGGCAATTCCTGCGTTGCTCGCCGCGGCAGGCACCGGTCCAACATCAAGACTGCTCGATGTCGCGACCGGACCAGGCTCGGTTGCGGCAGAAGCCAGGCGTCTCGGCGCGCGCACGACCGGTGTCGACCTGTCGCCGGGAATGATCGCATTGGCAACCGCGTCGCATCCCGGCATCGATTTCCGTGTCGGAGATGTCGAGCACCTGCCTTTTGCCGACCAGTCCTTCGATGCCGTCGTGTGCAACTTCGGAATAGGACACTTTCCCTGGCCTGAAGCCGCGGTCGCCGAATGCATGCGAACGCTCAGCGTCGGCGGCCGGATCGCGCTGTCGTGGTGGGACCAGCCCGACAAGCAGCGGATCCAGGGACTGTTTCGCGAGGCGATCGCGGAAGTCGGTGTGGCGCCGCCGCCCGACGTGCCGGCGGGGCATTCGAACCTGAGGTTTTCCGACGCCGATGCGTTTCGCAGCCTTCTGGCAGGCGCAGGTCTCGACGACATCAGGGTCGATGACCACAGCTCGACCCATGCGGTTGCCGATGTCGACACACTTTGGCACGGCGGCCTCGGGAGCTTTGCGATAACGGCATCCGCGATCTCAAATCAGGACGCCGCAACACAACAAGCAATCCGGGCGGCCCTGGCGCGGCGCGCGGCGGCCTATCGCACGCCGGCAGGCCTCGAACTGCCGGTCGCGTTCAGGATTGGCTCCGGTCGAAAAGCCTGATGGTGCGAGACGCGAATTTGCATCTCCTGACGCGAGCCGAGGTACTTCCAGCCGGCTCTGTCCATGCCAGGGCTACGGTGATCGCCTGACGGTCTCCATGGTCGCCGCCGACAGGTTTTGCATCGTGTCACTGACGACTTTCATTTGCAGCTGCATCGCCTGCATCGCCTGGATGAACGGCTCGAGGCCAAACATCCCGCCTGCGATCGTTTCGAGTTCGTTGTCACCAAGTGGAATGAGTTCAACTGCGTGGTGGTCGCGCATGGTTTGCTCCTCGCTGACGAACCGCTGAAGCCTGGCGCGGTTGGCCGCCGATGTAAGTGAGGAACATCACCGAACGGCGGATCAGCAGTTCCGGCCCTGTCGAGGCTCCACGGCCGCCGGATGCCAAGTGATCGCCCGCAGCAGAGCGGCCTGCGGCACAGATGGCAGCATAAATTCAAGGCATGCCGGAACTCCTTGGGCTCCCCGCGGCTTCTCTTTCTGGAGACAGAATCCTCGCGGGAGCGGGACAGTCACCGGACAAGTCCCAGGCGGCATAATTCCCGCCCGGACTTGTCCCCTCCAAATATCGTGACACAGGAGATGACAATGCAACGACGCCACGTACCTGGCGCGCGCAACAGGCTTGACCTCACCAACCGAGTGCAGGTCCGGATCATTCGCAAGCGCTTGAAGGTCACCGACGAACAGCTTGCGAGCTTGGTTCGAACGGCCGGCAACTCAATATCCGCAGTCAATCGAGAAGCTCGACGGCGTCTTACGCTGCCCGGCATATGAAGGCGCCCCCCGTCTAGCCGGGACCGGCAATGAAGTTCTTGGCTACCATCACAAACAGGAACATGGCACCCGCAAGTCCGAGCGAGAACAGGATGGCCGTGCGCAGCTCCTTGCGCCTCGATTCGTCAGATTTCATGAAGGGTACACAAAGGTACCAAACTCCGGCTGGACTTGCGGAGTTTGGGAAGTTTGACTCAGTCTTGCCGCTCGGCGACCCGGATGGCTTTTAAGCTGCCCGGCGACCGATGCACGCCGCGTCATCATCGGTCTTCAACAAATGTGAGTTTGAAACAAATCGATCCCAGTCAGCGTCTCGCGCTTCCCTTGATCGATATCAAGGGTCCGGACCGAGTCCGAACGCGAGCGAACGGGATGGCGGCAATCTTCATTGGTCTGAAGCCAGCGTAAAATGGTTCATCGGCGTGGATGCCGATACTGTTACTGCGTGGCTGTGAACCGAACCGCGTCCCGAAGGCGGCCAAGAGTTGATCTTGAGTCCTTGAGGGGAATTGGGCCATGAAGCTGGAAACTCCCGCGCAACGTTACCGCCGCGAAGCCGCTGAATGCGAGCATCACGCAGAGAAAGCTACAAACGGGGCCGATCGAAAAGCATGGCAAAGCCTCGCTGAGGACTGGACGAAGCTCGCACTGGGGGCCGAGGCGAACCCTCGTCCGAACCCCTAGCAGCAATGAAATTCCGGAAATATGAACGTAAGGGAAATCAGATGGGTTTTTCTGGGCTGGTGCGCAGATGCGCCCATGGCTGTTGGCTGGCATAGCTACCGCGAACACCAAGCGAATATTGAAGCCGCCCGCCAATATTGGGGTGGAAGCCATCATGAGTGAAACCCCGGCTACAGCTCCCTCGTCCGCGCGGGCAGATGTCCAAGAATGGCTTGTGGATTATCTCAACCGCATGAGAGCAGCGATCAACAGCCGACCAAGGCCGGAAGGCGATGTTGAGGAGCATTATCTACATCAGCTTGAGGCGCTGATCCGATAAACCCAGTGGATGACCGGACCATCCTTGATTTAAATCAAAGTCCGGGACTGTCACAAAACCAGCGTGATCGATGACGGCCGGCAACACCCCAAGCAAGTGTAGAGCCGTCGGAGCGGCCCTTGGTAACACCCTCAAGGTGCACCTTGGGCCGTTTCCTGTTGGCTGGGGTGTGTACTCATAAACTCGAATGACAAGCTGGCGGCCACGACAGCAAACGTCCACTGTTGGAGGCAAAGCAAACCTCGAAGACCGTGAGCGAGCGCCCCGGTTAAATCAGATATTCCGTGATGGCCGTCACATACCGACGAGAGTGGTGATGACAAATGTCGTCGAAGCGGCGTCGGATGACCGCGCCGACTAAGGGAGACATGTGATGACTGATGCAATCAATGCGAAGAGCGAAGCTCTGGAGCTGCACGAGTTGTCCTCCGAGGAGCTCGGTGCGGTGTCTGGCGGCGACAAACAGAAAGAACAAGAAAACCAAGAGCAGCTCAAGGCCCTCGAGACATTTGGCAAGGCACTCGCGAAAGCGGGTCAAATCTAAATCAAAAGAGACTCCACAAGGACGGGTGGTACGGGGGCGCGAGATAACTCGCGTCCCTACCGCGAATGGTGTTTGGTTGCTGCGATTGCTCACAGCGGCTAATGGCCCTAAACGGACTTTGGTCTTGGACGCTGCGATGTCTGCTCTCAGGGGTGAAGCGGACATCGGCTATCGTAGGGCCGGATGCGGCTTGGCTCTTGGCCTTGGGGCGTGATGCCGATCACTGAACTTGCTGCAATTCTCATATTGGGCGTGACGAAGCGCACGCTAGCAATGAACGAAGCGGCGTACACCCTGACGCACAGGTAGAGGAACAATCCTCACCGCGCAAACGGGAGAATGAACATGATCAGCGAAGTGCGTGACCTAAACGATGCCGAACTCGATGCAGTGGCTGGCGGGATTGACCTCGGGGCCGTGGTGGAAGCTGTAGGAAATGCCGCCTCGGGCGTCGGCAGTGGTGGCGGTGCAGGTCTCGGCCTGCGTAAGAGTGCGGGTAACGACGTAAGCGGAAGATTTTATCTCGGTTTCCATTTTTATTGACCGGCAGAACGGGATCATGACCGGGTACGCCCGGTCCCCGCCTCCCAATTTTATTTTCCTGTTCCTTCGTTGTTCGCTTAGGCCCTCAGGGGCTGTTTAGGGCTCGCATGATGGTGCCACTTTAGGAGTTGGTGCTGGTCTTGCGAGCTTTGACTTCGGTGTCCCGCGCCAGCTTCGTCCACTCCGCAGCAAACTCCAGCCAGCCCTCTTTGTAAGGGCTGACGGTCATATGTGCTCACCTTGCTTGCTGGTGAGCACGCCAGAGCGAAAAATGCAGCGAAATCAATCTGGCCTTTTTGTTCTGGTGCGCTCGGAGGGCGGTCGCATTTGCTGCGATTTCAATGGGTTACCACGATCCGCTAAGGCATAAGGTGCATTTCGGGCCCAAAAGTGCGTTTGAAGAGATGCAGCTCGGCCACCTCCGTTCGTGCGAGGCCGCTCGGGGGCTCCCCGGCCTGCACCGAGTAAATACGTGCCTGCATGAAACTCTGAATGCCCTCCGGCAAATTGATCCAAGAGTGTGCTGTGTTCCCACACCGATAAGGTCAGCCGTGCTGACGGCTTTTCTGGCCCAACAATCTCAAAATTCGCGTTGAACGTGTCGAAGAGCGAGAACAATTTGTCTACCTTTTCGGCCTGTCCAGCCACCTTGATCTGGCCGGATTGAACCGCGCCAGGAAATGTAACCCGGCGTAACATGCTCCCATCCAGGCATCACGGGTCAACGTCAGCGAGGCGTCGAGCGACCCTCAACGTGGCGCGGCATTCGCTGGCGCGGGAGCGAACAGGTTGCTCGACGCGGCTTCTTGAACGATCACCGCCGCATCTTCCGACAGCAGAAACCCGCGCGCCTCGAGGTCCTCCGCGGCGATCCGGACCCGGTTCACGTAGTCGCCGCGGCCGTGATAGCGTTCCTCGATCGAAGGGCGGGGGTCGCCCGTGCGTTCTCGTTCCGCTTTCGTCGCCGCGAATGGCGTGAAGGATCCGACCAGCATGCAGGTGAACGTCTGCGGCTGGTTCTGCCCGCCATTGGTGCCGGTCGGCACCGCGATATCCGGCAGCCGCACGCCACCGCGCGGGTTGCCATCTTGATCGCGCTTCGGCACCTGGATCACGGCGGCGGAAAGCTTGGCCGGGGCACGCAGCGCGGGTGGCTCGCCGCTCGCAGGCTCGAGTGGCATCAGCTCGCTAGCGGGCGGCTCGGCGTTGTGGCTCACCCAGGCATCGAGGCGCCGCAGCAAAGCCCGCGATACGGGGGCCCAATCGAGACGACCGGGCGGCAACGTGCACGTCGGCGCCTGGGGAACGACCACATGCGACCCGCCGGCGATATCGTACATCCGCACATTGGCGGGGAGCGGCTGATCCGCTGTCCCGGATTCGCCCGTCCGACCAAGCGAGGCGCGCAGCGAGTAGTAGTCGGTGGTCGAGCTGACCAGCAGCATCCTCGGCGGGACTTCGCCCCGCGCCTCGACCTTGGCGATGATCTCGCCGATCGTGAGTGGCCCGTCATTCACGCCGGGAAAATCCGGATTGGCGAAGGTGGGAGCACCCTCGCCGCTCGATTGCGGTCCGGTGCCCGTCTGCAGGATTGGGAGAAGGCCTGCTGCCGAAACAAAAACGTGCATTCCATCGAATACGCGCCGATCGCCCACCATGTTGAAGCCGTTCAGCAGAAAGGTCTTCAGGAACCGTCCATCCTGGGACTTGCCGCTCGCGAGCACGCGGTTGATAGTTCCCTTGAGCGGGTTGGGCGTTCCGGCGCTGTCGGCGGCCGCGCGCGCCAGGAAGTCCGCGGCGTCGCGCACGATCGCGAAGCCTACGCCCTCGACGTAGCGCGTCTTACCGCCGGCATCGACGAACGAGGGCAGGTCCGCGTCATGTCCGAGCTCCCAATACACCTCGGCAACCGTGAAGCCGTGGTCCTGGAGAAAGCCGGTGCCCTGCTCCAGCGTTCCGGAGAGGCCCAACCGTGGCGGCGCCTACGCCGAGGCGCTACTCGGCGCAGATCATTCTCATCATGCCGGCGGCTCCTCGCGCAGCCACGGCAGTCAAATGCAAGCCAAATGGCCAGCGTCAATTTGACAGCTTTTTTGGCTCGACGACCTCGAAATTCGGGTTGAACGTGTCGAAGAGCGAGAACAATTCGTCCACCTTTTCATCAACGGGCGGAAGGGGATCAAGGTTCGCCGGATTGTCGTCGTACCATCCAAGATATTTCTGGTAGATCGCTTTGGCATTGTGACGCACGGTGCCGTAGTAACCGCGGTTCTCCCACTCATTGGCGAGGCTTGCGGGTAGCTCCAATTGCTCGGCGATCTCAGGCGCTGTAAAGCCCTGGTTCATGAGCCGAACGGTCTGATCGTGCTCGTATTTGTACAAATCACGCTGATTGATCAAAAAATTCCGGGCACGGTCTTTACCGAATACCGGCCAATGGTGTTGGGCGATCACCGCCTCCGATTTGTCACCAAATGTCTCCACGGCTTCGCCGAGGTATTTTGACCAAGCGAGCGCATCCCTAACTTCGGTTCCACGTAACGGCAGCAAATTGTGGAAATTATGGGTAGCGACCTCCGCCATGTTCAGGACCTTAAATCGCGGATAGTACATATAGAGTTCGGCTGGCGCTTCGGTTTCGGGCGCCATCGCAAAGATGATCTCGACGCCGTCAATGATGCGCTTTTCGCCAGATTTGCGGATGAGGTCGGTCGGTGGAATCAGCGACAGACTGCCCAGCGAGATGTTCTTGCCAAGGCCGCCGTCCACCTGGCCGCGTTCTCCCTTGGGGAGCAAAGGCCCAAACTGGTAGAGCGAACGACGACGCTGCGCATTTCCGGCAATGATGTCCTCACTGGCCGCGTGTTCCAAAAAGCCGTCTGGTGCGAGAACGGCGACCCTCCCGGAAGCAACGTCGGCTTCGGTTGTCACACCTTTGACACCGCCCCAATGGTCCGCGTGTGTATGGGTGTAGATGACGGCGACGACGGGTCGTCGTGGACGATGCTGATAGTACAAGTCCAGCGCGGCCTTCGCCGTTTCGACTGAGAGAAGGGTATCGACCACGATCAATCCCGTGTCGCCTTCCAGAATGGTCATGTTGGAAAGGTCGATGCCCCGAACTTGATAAACCCCTTCGATCACCCTGAACAGCCCGTGCTGATGGTTGAGCTGCGCATGCCGCCAGAGGCTGGGATTGACCGTGTCGGGTGCCGCTCCTTCGAGGAACGAATAATCTTTCTGGCTGAAGACCACATTCGCGTTCGGACCGGTCACGAGCGCGTCGGGCAGCGTCGCAATGAAGCCCCGCGCGGCGTCTTGAAAGTCGTCTTGCTTGTCAAACGGGAGCTTCGCGAGGACGGCCATGTTCAACGCCTTGACGGCCGGCTCCGCCGGCTTCTCTTGACCGAAAGCCGAGCCGGCGGCTCCGCCGGCGAAGGCGATGATTGCAAGTAGTGAATAGCGACGGATCCAACACAGCACACAAATCAACCTGGTCATTTTCAATTCCGCCTGCTCCCGCTTGCTGGTACACGGCCATCGGCGAGATGAGAGTGATCAGCAATGTACTCCCATCAGGCGCCGCGTTCTTGACCACGGTGACGCCGATGCGTCCCGCGCCTCCGGTACGGTTTTCCACGACGACCGAGCGGCCGGGCACCGCGCGCATCTTGTCAGCGATATTCGCGCGAGGATGCACTCATCATTTGATGATATTTCCGAGCTCTTTCCTCGACGACACTCTCCATCACGCATAGTCGAATATGCTATGAAGAAAAGTGAAAATTCAGAATACACATATGACTTTTGTTCAGAAGGGTCTCTGGCCATGCAGTGGCATGAACGCGTCAAAAGCCGCCTCAAGCTGCGCGAGTTGCATACTCTCGAAAGCGTCGTACAGTCAGGCAGCATGGCGAGAGCGGCGGCCTATCTTGGAGTGTCCCAGTCCGCGGTTTCGAAGTCGATCACCGAAATGGAACACACCCTTGGCGTGCCGCTGTTGGATCGCACTTCGCGTGGCGTAGAGCCAACGGCATATGCCCGCATTCTGCTGAAACGCAGCGCGGCTATCTTCGATGAGTTGAGTCAAGGCCTCAAGGAAATTGAGTATCTAACCGACCCGACAAGCGGGGAGTTGAGAATCGGAACGACTGAACCCATGACCGCGATCGTCGCAACGGTCATCAAGCAGTTATCGCGTCAATATCCACGAATGACTTTTCATGTGATGGTGAGCGGCTCGATAACCTGGCTGCTTTCAGAGTTGCGCGAGCGAAACCTGGACTTGGCGATCTTGCGTATGGCCGGGCCAACTCCCGGCAAGGACCTTAAAGGAGAAATTCTATTCCACGATCCGCTGGTCGTGATGACAGGGCAGCACAATCCCTGGGTTCGCCGTCGCAATATCGAACTTTCCGATTTGGTGGACGAGCCCTGGATACTGCCGCCGCCGAACATATCCGTTAGCAATTCTGTGGAGCAGGCATTCCGTGCGCGAGGTCTTGCTGTTCCAAGATCGTCTGTCATCACGTCTTCGGTGCGGCACAACATGCTGGTCACGGGGAGATTCGTGGCGATGCTTCCAACCGCTATGCTCTGGTTCCCAACCTATCGTGGATCGTTAAAAGCGTTGCCCATCGACCTACCCGAGACGCGCAGGCCAATCGGTCTGGTCACACTGAAGAAGCGCGATCTCAGCCCGGTGGCAAAACTGTTCGTCGACTGCGCCCGGGAGGTCGTGAAGCCGCTGGCGAAAAACGGCCGATAGTACAGGTCCAGCGCGGCCTTCGCCGTTTCCACGGCCGCCAGAGGATGGGATTGATCGTGTCGGATGCGCAAAGCGATGATTGCAAGTAGCGAGTAGAGACAGGGCCAACACAGGACGGATTTCAACTCGGTCATTTTCTATTCCCTGCTGGTGCAAGAACAATACGGCCGGGACAAGCCCGGCCGCGACACGCAGAGACCCGCTACCGTGTGACCGACCCGCGGCGTCCGTCTAATTGATCGTATCCACGACGGCCTTGCAGACCTGCTCGTCCTGACCGGGGGTGCCGCCGCTGCAGCCGATCGCGCCGATGATCTTGCCGTTCGAAAGCAGCGGCAGCCCGCCTTCGATGGCAATCGGGCCGGCGCTCAGGGCCAGAAGCACGGGCGGCGTGCCGGTGATGGCATCCTGGAACTCCTTGGTCGGACGGCGGAACTCGGCGGCCGTTTTGGCCTTGCGAATGGTTATGTCGCTGGAGCCGAACTGGGTGTCCTCCATGCGTCCGAAATAGATCAGGCTGCCCTCGTTCGACACGACGGCAATCGCCATCTTCCACCCGTTCTTGCGGGCCTCTGCCTCGGCCGCCTCAGCCAACTTCTTGGCCTGCCCGAGCGTCACACCCGGCGACCCATAGGGTGGCCACACACCCGCCGGCGAGTTAAAGGGTGACGACGCCGGCGGCACGGGCTGCTGCGCCACCGCTCCGGCGGCGAACATCAGCGTGGCGCCGAACGCAAGCGCGAAGAGAACAACGTCGGCGCGACGACAACGGATCATCAAGTGGCTCCTTGGGATTGGTTTCTCCGCTTCATGCATAGTCGAACACGATATGAACAAAAGTGAAAAGTCAGAATACGGATATGACTTTTGTTCAAGAGAAGGCGCTTGCCATGCAGTGGCATGAGCGCATCAAAAGCCGCCTCAAGCTGCGCGGCGCCTTCGCGCGGGTTTCGCGTGCCGGCCGAATTGTCCGCTGTCTCAGTGTCGCCAACGGCATCTGTTCGCGAACAAGCCGCTTCGCGCCCAGTCCAGAGCGCGATGCCCTGCTAGCGTAAGCGGGAAAGCATGCTTCAGAGCGTTCATGACGAGTTCGGTGGCGATCAAGCCAAGGCTCTCAGCCTCACGGGAAGTGGCAGCGCCACCTTCGCCGACAACTTTGATCATGAGCTCCCGATTGTCGCTAATCATCGAGGTTGATAGGATCGTGCCCAGCCCAGCGAGATACGGCAACATGTCGACAGACCCGGCGGCTCCCGGCGCACGAAGCTGTTCTTGGATGCCAGCAATCGAGATGACGCGCTTGTGGGCGTCCTGCAGATGGGCGCGCGTCTCTTCGGATTGGACCCTCAACGCTTTCATCAAAATGATTCCGGCGATGATTTGCAGGCTATTGGCAATTCGGTGCCGCATTTCATCAAGCATGACTTGCTTTTGCCGCAACAAACTGTCCTTCTGACGCTCTAGGATGCGCCGTTCTGTAACATGCTCTGTGCCGAGCAGAATGGTGGTTTCCGCTCCTTCCTTGTAGAACACCTGGCGAGCATTCAGGTACATCGTACGATGTCCGAGACGGGGAAAATCGTGCTCAACCTCATAGCCCTCCATCACGCCGTGCTCGGGGATAATTTGCTCCAGCAACACGCGCAGTTTCGGAATGTCCCATTGTCCATCGCCCAGTGTGTAGAGAAGCCGGGCTTGGGTGTCCTCGGGACTGACCTTAAAATGTGAATAGAAGGACCGGCTCGCCGCTATCACGCGCAAGCCTTTGTCAAGCACCACAACAGGCTCGCGGACAGTGTCGACAATGGCCTGAGCCAGCGCACAAGCATCTGCGATGTTGGTAAACTGATCCCTGAAATGGGTTGTTTGCATACCGCCAGCGCCCCGTCGCGTTCGGAATTGAGATGGCTGCGCGAGAGTGAGTGTGTGCTGCCCGCCGCCAAGCGGTCGAGGTTAGGATCGGGCCAAGCGCTAGTCTGTATAAAGTTGCTCAGTTTTGGCTGAAGTCTGCTCAGTGTCATTACCCCGACAACCGGACGTTTTCAGAGCCTACCTGAATGTCTCGGACGGAACATCAACGGACGTCACCAGGCGTGACGCGACGAGGGCTACGTCCGCTTTACCTGCGTTAGTGATCAAGTTTGCCAGACAGCGCAATATTGAAGCAGGCAAATTATGGGTCAATTGAGTAAAGGATAGAAGCGGCGATAGCTGAGCGTAGTGCACTACTCCTTGCCCATCCAATCGTGCTTCACGCCGACTAGAGATAAGCCCGGAAAAATTTGGTAAGTGCGTCGTTGAACTGCTCGTGAAATTGAGCCCGATCCAGACCAAACGGCTCGTTGCAGATGACCGGCAATTTCTCGACACATTCCGGCGGGCAGACCGTCCGGAACGAGAAGTGCTGCGAATGTTCCACCTTCACGAAGGTGTGCGGCGCTTTGAGCGCCGTATTGACCGCTCCTGCGCCGCAAGCGCTGTGAAGGCACCGAACGTGACTGGAGAGGGTTTTTCGGCGCTCGGGTACCAGACCGCAACTGTGATCGCGGGACCGCTCGCATCAGTCGGTAAAGTTAAAAACTTGAGACCGGCTGCGGCGGCGGGAGCACTCAATCAACCAATGCCAGCGCATTGTGGCTCCTTATTTACGTGTTCTCGCGTCCTACGCTTGCGATGCGATGTCGAATTGGGGGCAGGCCCAGAGCACGCAGTCAGGAGTTCTCCTAGGTATTGCCCGGCGTAGCGCCCCAGGCGCGAGCTACTGCACGCAGCCGCTCGTTGACCAGCCGATGCCTTTCCAGCAGCTCTAAGAACCGCGCTTGGGCCTGTTCTATCGTAAAGTCACCGTTCTGGACCCGCCCTTTCAGCCCGTCTATCTCGGCAAAAATGTCGTCGTTTTCGGCTTGACCCTTGTCAAGTTCAGGCTCGCCCCATTGCTTTCGATCTTTCTTGTCAATCATCGCGGCCACTCGTGGTGAGAAATTGCCACCAAGTGCGAAAACGCAGGTTACGGGAACACGGATACGTTAAAGCCCCGGCCCACCGGCGCTACTATGCACATGAGCCATTTTTCTAAAAGCCCCCGCCCGATGTTCCGGCTGAGCCTCAGTCTAACGCCGTACTGGGCTTCCTAGCTTCGTATGCTATGTGACTTCGAGAGCGGAGAGACGTCATGGAATTGCGCAAGATCGGCCTCGTACTTTTTGCACTTGCGAACCTCGCTACAGCGCATGCCGAGACGAACTCGATAACCGTCGCGTCAACCACCCCGACCGAACAATCCGGCCTGTTCGGCTATCTCCTGCCGCGTTTTACCGAAGCCACAAAGGTCGGCGTGAAGGTCGTCGCGGTCGGCACCGGCCAGGCGCTGGACATCGGACGGCGCGGCGACGCCGACGTGGTGTTCGTTCACGACAAGCCGGCGGAGGACAAGTTCATGGCCGAGGGCCACGGTGTGAAGCGCTTTGACGTCATGTACAACGACTTCGTCATTGTCGGTCCGAAATCCGATCCCGCACATATTGCAGGGGACAAAGACGTGGTCGACGCCTTGCGCAAGATATCAGCGGCCCAGGCGCCGTTCATTTCGCGTGGCGATCGCTCCGGCACGCATGAGGCCGAGCTGCGGCTGTGGAAACAAGCAGGCATGACCTCGCAGCTGCAAAGGACGGCTGGTATCGTGAGATCGGTCAGGGCATGGGTCCCGCGCTCAACATGGCTTCGTCGCCGAACGCCTATCTTTTGTCGGATCGCGGCGCCAATCAACAGCGCAATGACGCTTGCAGACAGGCTGACTCGCAACGACAACGTGACAATATTCAATAGTTCGTAATCGAGGCTGCGTATCAGCGCGAAGGCCGCCCTGAGCGATCCGACAAAGTCATTCATCTTGATGGCGTCGAGAGATGAAGCCGGACAGCTGAGGCGACTTCGCTGCGTTCAATGATGGTGGCGCATTTGATGGTCGATATCGGCGGTATAGCCTCGTAACTCGGCATACCTCTGCATCTGGACTTCGCTCAGAACTTCGGCGGTGGATAGGTGATATTTGAGATGGTTCGCGAAGCTCGCCCTGAGTGGCGGCGAACGCCACTGTCGATACTTTAAGGTTTGCGGGAGTGATGGAGCGGTTGGCGAATAGTTTGTCCAACACGGTCTCCTGCGCGATCAGCCTTGACCCCAATGGCTGCGCTTCCGCTTTCATTGAATCGAACAGCGCCTTAATGCGGTCACGCTGATCCGCGCTTAGCTCCAGTTTATCGGCCAATTCGAGAACGTGAGACGGACCGGGATAGCCGTTCAACTCCGCAGCCATCGCTAAGCCCATCCCGCGGCCGGCGCCGAGGTCGGAAACCTGCTGCTCAGATAGCGCCTTGTTAATTTCCAAGGCGATGGACATGTGTTCCGCTCCCACTCCGCGCCTCTGAGGCGCGGTTGGTCCAGGATAAGCTTTTGTGGGGTTCCACCTCAGAACCACGATCCTAAAATGATCGAGTCGTTCAACAAAGAAGTGCGCTTTTTGCTGCGCGGCAAACTATCGCCATCTGCTATGTCGCTGCTCAAGGATCGTCTCGATGTGTGGGCCGACACCGTGAGCGCTTGCGCTATCTTGCGGCGCCCTAGTTCCCTCTGCGAGTGAGCAATATGATACAGACCAGGCCGTGAGCTTCTGCTTAGGTGGGCGATTGCCCCTATCAAGTATTGCGTTAAGCCCGGTCCGCGCCGGGCTTTTCGTTGCGTGTCCTAATCTGCCGCTTCGAGTGTCCTTTATTGGGACAGCACTAATTGGGCACTGGCCTGTTTCCGACCTCAGTGGCCTAGTTTGATTTTTTGGGAGTGGCCTAGTTTCGATACAGGAACTGAATTTGCTCGATGGACTTTACGGACTCGTTCTTAACAACTCCGGCGTCCGCTCATGCCAGAGAGCCGCGAGTCAAGCAAACCCGCTCCCTTGAAGAACGATTCCGCTTCACAACTGGCTACAGACATGCGACGGGAGAACGCGCCCTTTTGCTTGGTCGGTTGCAATCTCGCAACTGCTTTGCCTAAGACGCAAGAAAGCGATTTCGATTAGCGGCAGAGATGCTCCGCGCACATCGCGGCGGGGGCTAATGATCTTGGTGGCCAGCAGCAAAGCGGAGCTTCGAATAGTGGTGCCAAAACTGTGCGCCAATTTTCTTTGCGCGAAACGCGCGGAGCCGGCCGACCGTTTTGAGAACCATTCTCCGCGAAGCTTGCCAAGCTTTTGTCGACTCCAGAAAGTCCATCATTCTGCGCCAGTACCCGTAGCCCCACGCAAACACCGGAATCGAAAGCAGCTTCTCCTTGTTCAACTGAAACAGGCGGTCGACAATAGTGAGCTTTAGAACCTCCGCCGTAATGAAAACCACCGCTCCTGCGAAGAAATGTCCGCTCGCGATCAGATAGCCGCTTAGCGGCTTTGCCGGCTCCAATAAGACAACCGGCACCGCAAAGAGTGCGAACGACGGATAAGGCGCCAATGAAGTTATCCAGCGCCGGAGCCGAACAAGGATCTTCCTTTCGCCGAGCCATGCGGTTACTGGTCGCGTCACGTAGGAAAAGACGCCGTCCACGATGAAATAGACGGCAGCAATGGCGAAAATGGGTGTGTTCCAGGCCTTCGTCATGGAATCTCCACCGGACCAAGCAGCGGAGCGCAGATCTGTTCCATTGGGATTGGCGATTGGCAGACCAGCGGCGCCCCTGCTGATCGTCGGCCTTTCGCAGGCGGTCGTCATGATAACTCGTCGGCCGCGGCATGCCGCGTCGAACGATGAGACGGCCGCCCATCATCGGTGAGTCAATACTCTACAGCGGACGGCTCGCGGGCAAAGCTGGCGTCTGGCGTTACATCGGCTCCGCCCCGTAGGCGTCGGCGGCCGAGAGACCGCTTAGCGCTCTGATCAAACAGCGAACTGAAGCCACCTGGTAAGGCTCGACCTTTTTCCTTCATCCTTATGTATGTGAATCCCGTAGTAAGCCATAGTTGCTGCGATTTCGGGTTGTCCCGAGATCATTGACCATAGGAACGACCTTGGCAGGCGCCAACTTGCCAGGGCCGTTCTTCTGCTTGGACTTTCAGAACACCATGCGTACAGAGTTTTGGTACACGATTGGCGTGATCGCCCCTGGGCTCCGCGCCGGTCGTGATCATGGTCGTTTTGTTGCTCTAAAAGTGAGGCGGCTCGGTTGGGGCCTCTTCCCACGACGCAATGCTGACCTCGCGCGTAGGTGATCGCAATCGACTCACATTTGTTGAGGCGTGGGTAGAGCGGCTTGCCCCATCATGACGCTGTACGGGTGACTTCCCCGGTTCCCTTTTGGCATCCGGGAGCTGGGATTTTTCGTGACCCGGACTATGGAGATTGTCGCCCGGATCTGACGGGCGGTGCGCTTTCCCCTGCCCCAGCTTGTCTTCCCTTCCAGTGGCAAGCTGGGGCTCGCCGTCCTATTTCCTGCAGCACACTCGTGTGGAGTTGCGTGATGCCCCGGTCCCCTTCGATCGTTCCTGAGACGGACGATCGTGACGTCTACTTGGTACTCGATGATTTCGGCGGTCGGCTCGGCCGCGCCTGGCGCGAGACCGACGAGGGGACCACCGACCGGCAAACCGTTATCACCGATATGATTGACGGGCAATACTCCAACCCCGCGCGCGTTGTCGCCTTCAATACAGCTGAAGGCTGGTCGCGCGATGTCTCGAAAGAGATAGCCGATCAGATCGCAAGGCGATGCGCGTTGGATGGCTTCGACGTGCCTCCGTATCTGGAGGGCTTTGTCGATCGCCACGGCAGCGGGCGGCCGGTACAGCTGACCTAGTGCCCTCGGCCCGACATATGCTGAGGAACCCTCGTTCTGATGCAAGCACGAACTCGCTCTGATCAGCTTGATGACGGCTCTGCGGAACGCGTTAGACTTTCCACAGCCTTGGCTCTCCTCATAGCCAAGGCCATTTTTCCGACTCTTGGAACACCACACCGCGACACCTGTTGCCATATGGTCGAACAGCGGAGAGTTAGATGAGTAAGCGTAAAGCCTCAAAGCCTCCAATGAGCAACCGAAAGCCGGCAACAGCATCAAAGCGCTCTAGCCCTCCGAAAGTGGCAGCGCGCGCCCAGCGGAACAAGCACGAGCTTGTTAGAAGCCGGAGAGACAAACATCTGCGCCCTGTTGCGGCGGGTGGTTTATCTGAATCCTCTGCTGAGGTTCATGGCGACCAAAAGCAGGAAAGTTCAATTATTGAGAACCGGGCGGCTGCCTTGCACGCGATATTGCTAACCCCCCAAGACGGGTTCACCCAGAAGGTGAAAGAAACGAGTGAGCCCAACAAGGGGTTCGAAGGCTCTTCACTCACGTCAAACATTCAGGCCTATCAAGCGAAGCTTCTGGAAGTGGTGCCAGCCAACGTGCAATTCTTTGTTGAATTCACTCGGAGGCTTGCGACGGTCAAATCACCGTTTGAATTTTGGGCCGTCATCGCCGAGTTCACAGGCAGGCGGATGCTGATGATAGGGAAGCATTCGAAAGAAATGACCGCTGCCGTGATGAGATGATGAGGGCTTGGGCGTGCGGGTTGGTAATTTCAGATCGGGTCGCCTAAATTTTGGCGCATGCTCAAATTTGAGTTCTGTTTGCCTATCACCGGCAAGACCTAGCCGGCCCTGAACGCTTGGAGCGCGACGGTGATCGTGTGCGGCTGATCACCAAGGGCGGGTATGACTGGACGAAACGGTATCCTCGGATCGTTGGGGCCGCGCGCAGGAATCGGTTGAGCCGTTTTGTGATCGATGGCGAGGCCATCGTCCGCGGTGTCGATGGCTATTCCGATTTCAACGCCCTGCATTCGAACAGACACGATGACGAGGTCGAGCTGATCGCATTTGACGTCCTGGCTATGGATGGCGACGACTTGCCACATTTGCCGCTTTCGATGCGCAAGGCCAACCTCCAGCGCCTGCTGTCACGCCGACCGGATGGCATCTTCGTTTCAGACTTCGAACAGGGCGAGATTGGTCCCGATCTCTTCCGCGCAGCTTGTCAGTTTGGTTTCGAAGGCCTCGTCTCGAAACGCAGCGACTACCGGAGCGGCCGGTCGAAGGACTGGATCAAGGTGAAGAACCGGAAGCACCATGCGTTAGAATGCGTCAGGGACAGTTTCAGATGAGCAACGTCGCGATGCTGATAAGCGCGCTGATCGGCCATGGTGGGATCTCGGGCGGTTGTCTTCTGCACGGTAGATCGTGACCGAGGCTCGTCACCGGCATCCCACGTTTATGGGGTCTGGTTCAGTTTCTGCCCTTGCTTTGGTTTCGGAATACGCAATGCAACAAACGGCGGGACTAATCCGACTTAGGACGAGCGAATCAAAGCGCGCGGGTGCCTGATCATCGCGCCAGTAAACGGACTCGCTGGCACCCCTCTGGCCCTGCCGACTTGAACCGCCGGCGGGGCCTTCTTTTGCTGTGGCTCAATGCAACGCCGTTTGCTGGCCTTGCCGAATTCACTGGCGAGGTTCGGCCAGAATCGTTCCCACTCACATCTGCTCGACCAGCCGGTTCCACGGCAACCCCTCACCAGAGGCTGCGTTTTACTGAACATGACACTACCTTGGACCATCATTATTTCATGGCTCGCTGTGCAGCTTCCGCTGGGGATGTTCGTCGGCAAGTTCATCAAGTGCGGCATGGGGGAACCAACGCGGCGGGTACGGGCCCCCCGGAGGCTTGCCATCGCGCCTGGTTGATGGTTTGCAAATCTTGCGCTTGCGCGGAGGGAGAAATCCCATGCCATGGATATTCATCATGTGGGCTGTTGCCGAAGTTTTGATTGTCGGCGGTGGAATCTAGACCATGACACGATTTAGTTGAGCAGAACGCAGCTAACCTCACCCAGGAACGGGACTCTTCCAACAGGGTTGGAGCGATCATGAGTCCCAATGACTTGCGCTTTTACGGATTTATCAGTGGGTGCCTGCTCGTGGCGGCCCTTTTCGTTGCACTTCTCCTTAGCGGTGAGGGCGATGGACGCGTGGCAGAATTGCCGAGCCACCAGATCCAACATGAGTAAGCTCCAACGCCGTTTGCCGGGCTTGGCGAATTCACTGACGCCTTAAATTAAAATCCGCCAATTCTAAGTCAGGTAGGGTCCACCACAGATCATCGTGTCTAGGTGTCAACTTCCCAGCTGTTCAAGAACCGCCTTGCCTTCACCTCAGGCGCGGTGGTGCGCCTTGGCCTTGGCATCGCTGATGCTCGAAGCACCGATTAAGGCTGCAGGTCTGCTCGCCGGGGGCCGTATGGCTCCGCGGCCACTCGTGAAATCTTTGGGTCCCATATCGACCCGACCTAGACCTACGGTTCTGAAAAGCTCGCCCTGCCCGACTTCAAATATTCGCCTTAAAGGCTGCGGCCGCCGCCGAAGCGCGGTGGATTTTGTGTTTCCTGAACAGTAGCGCGGGACTTGCCCTGAAACCATTTCGACGGGGTCGACGTAATCGTTGGTTAGGAGAAGCGACATGACCGACGAACAAGTCGACCGCGCTGTTCAGCATCTCTGTGAGCAGCTGCATGTGGCGATCCGGCTGAAGGGAAGCGAAGCTCTGCCTCCAAACGCCAAGGATCTCGGTTTCGATGCGGCCGCAGTGAGAACCGTGCTCCTGAGCGGCCTGCGACTGGCAGGTGTCCCGATCGGCGCAACATTATCCGAGCCGTCGGGCGAGCTCGCGCCGCCGTGGTCTTATCTTAGGTAGGAGCGCGGGACCGAAGCCCTGCGCCGTAGCTATCAACCTAGTTCCGGCGGCCGAAGCGACCGGAATAGAGCCCAATTACCAGGAGCCCGGAGCAGAATAGCGCCGTGCGCCAAAATGATTAAAGGCCGTCAGGCGGTCTGATATTCCCTCGCTTACGGCAGCTCTTGGTAGATCAGGGTCCGATTGGCGGTTTCCTTCGAAGGCCGCCTCATTTCCCTTCCAGTTTGCGCAGCTCCCGTTCGCCATATTGCTCAATTCCACGCTCAAGCGTATCAAGGTACTATCCGTGCCGATCTCTCGTTCCTCGTCATAGCGTTCCACCAATTTAAACGCGCCATCGCCGCCTTGCACCATGAGGCCAAAATGGTTGGCATACATGCGAACCCTTCGCTCTCGCGTCATGCGGCAGTCTCTCTTGATTTGGAATTGCTGACTGTGATCGCCCGCGGCGCCAAAACAAGACGCCGGGCAGGTGGAACTGTGGATAAGGTGATCGACCCAGCCTCCGTCGATGGTTCGCCAGCTATCAATACTCAAACGGCAATTCTGCCTGCCCGCTTGTCCAGTCGATCACTTCAAACAACATTCCGCGCCGCAGCATTTCCTTCTCAAGAGCTGCGGCGTGATTTATCCCTTCGGGGGTCTCGCGGACGCGGAACCTAGTCTCTCCGCCTTGCGCCTTGAGATCGTTATCGGCCGCGAGCGCGCCCCGGATGCTCTCGTACATCATCGTCAGACTTTCGTTCGTGAACGCCTGATAGTCCATTCTCGCTCCAGAAAAAGCCGCCGCTGATGTTTCACTCAGCGGCGGCTAATAAACCCCTTAACCTGCAAACTCGTAAAAAGGTCCCCGCCTGCTGCCCCTTGCGTCCTTGCGTGCGT
The DNA here is from genome assembly GCA_963696255.1 of uncultured Alphaproteobacteria bacterium. Classification (GTDB taxonomy): domain Bacteria; phylum Pseudomonadota; class Alphaproteobacteria; order Rhizobiales; family Xanthobacteraceae; genus Bradyrhizobium. The sequence continues at coordinate 191,404 of CAVOJN010000006.1, read as the reverse complement.
CTCTGCTTATTCCGCTTCCGGTGCGATCGGCGCTCGGCGCTTCATGGCGACCTTGAAAGCAGCCAAGCCCCTTCCGGGGCCGCCCGGGGTTGTTCGCTGAGTTGGGGAAATCTGCCCGCACCTGCTATTGTGAGGCGGTGCAACTGGTATCCTCGACGTTCAACGGAGGCGCAAATGGTCGACGCGTGCTTCTGGTACACGGGTCTTGTATTTTGGATCTCGGTTTTCGCCGCCATTGCCTGTTTTGCAGCAGCGGACGCGAGCGATCGTAACGTCCGACATCGGAGTTTAAGGCGGAGCTGATTCCATCACCCGGTCAGGTGCTCAAGTTCGGGCTGAAGAAGGGCAATTGATGCCTGAAAGGTTGGCTCGTTACATCGAATGGCAAAGTGCGGTTGACGAACGGGACGCGTCGCTTATGTCATCGGAGCCCGAAACTTGCCCGAGACAATTACCGGCGCCGAATGGCAGATAGACTCTCAATTCAACCCCGGCCAATGAAATCCTCAGTGACCCAAATATGAAGGCGGTGTTTCAAGACGCCATCGCAAATGGGGTCAAGGTCGTGACGTGGCGATGACGATCGAGATCAAGCTCAGGGCGAAAAGCAGTAACTGATGCAAGGAGGCGCCTGACCGCACTAGGCGAAACGCCTGATCGAGCGCATAATTCGTGGATCGCGAATCGCGCCGCTGGCGAGCCGTTATCTAAGATCAAGCGTCCTCGACGCGCGATGTTTCGGTCTGGAGCTTCACGGCGATGACCCAGGACAACTTCCTCTTATCAATTTCCATAGCATGGACCGCTATCGTCGCGGGCCTGCTTGCCTATTTGGCACTGTCGTTTTGAAGATTGCCAGCGGGTAGCCATTTCAACCTACGACGCGCAGTAGCCCGCCGCCCTTCCCCGCCCCAAGGGATTGATGACGAATAGCTGTGTCCCCAGATCTGCCAGCCATCTCCAACTCTGTAATTCGTGCGCGACGCTGTTGCGCAGGCCATATTTGAATGTTGAAGTGCGACATCACTTCAAACTCGCCGCGTTTTTCAACCTGAGGGATAAGTCATGAAATGCAGTAGGCGTTACTTTGCCGGCGTCCCCGCGGTCTTCGCGCTGCTTCTGGCAATTAGTACGGGAGCCCTGAACGCGCGCGACGCGGATCTCACACCACTCACTTTGTTGGCAGCTCAGACCACTAAACAGAAATGCATAAATACCTGTCGCGCGCGATATCGCGACTGCGCATCTCTGAAGCAAATCTCACCATACGAGTGTCGGGGCGTTTACCAGGATTGCACCCGATACACCTGCACTGGTCATGGACCGGGATGACCGACAGGCCTTTTCTCGCCGTCGGCTCACGGCATCATCGGCGCATGAGCGATGTACACCTCAGAAAGCATGAAGCCGTTCAAGACTCCGGCAGCTTTGAAGTTTGGTTCGATGACGGCCGCCCCTCGAAGTTCTTCTACTTCGACGATCTGCCTACCCGGCGGCTGCGGCCCGATGTCATGACGAAAGCGCAGGCTGCCGAGGTGGCTCAAGTTCGCTCGCGCCGAACGGGACAAGTTGGGAAGACTGACAGCTAGTCGTGATTAGGAACATTTCCACGCGGTCTGGAACCCAGCCCCCTGGAGGCCGCGCCGTACACAGTGACGGGTCCCTGGGCTGTGACCCTTCCGGCCTGGGGACCTTTTTCGATTCCGGTGTCCGGTACCATCCGCGCCTCGAATTTTTTCGGAGAACCGCCGCGGCGCTGTTGCCGCGCGTCATTTGGCCCGTTGCCTGGCGAGTCGAACCGGAGGTTTGATTGGTGCGCCGGACTCTCCCCTGAACCGGCGTCCTTGGCCCTGCTGCGTGTCCGTGCGGGGCCTTTCTTTTACGGCGACCGGCGCGCGGCATATGCTCGGCGCGGCCGAACTTTAGCTGGAACAAGGCCACGATCAACATGATGGGCTATCGCTGAAGGCAGCGGCGGCCCCCCGGAGGCCGCGGGGCAAACGGAACATGGGGAAAAAGCCTCCGCAAGAGCAGCCGAGCTCGATCATGTGCTGTGTCTATGGCGAAAAGTTTGATAGCCGTCGACTTGACGTAAGCCTCCCGCACCGCCGCTACATCTATGCGGCTCAAGCTACGGGACCGTGCTCTTCATGGCGAGAGATAAGGAAATTATTGGCTGTCTCGATGAGCACTGGCGGACCGTGATCCAAATCCGCAGCTGCCTCCGCAGGTTTGGCTCAGGAGGATCTCGCGACCTCACAACGACGTTGCATCGCCTCGCCGACGCCGGCGAAATTGAACGACAAACACGCGCGACCGTGGCACCCGGCCGTCGCGGCAAAAGGCAAATAGGTCGACGGGCGATCGAATTATTCCGAAGTCAGAGTTCAGAGTGAACCTAATCCTGAGCAACGCGGGCGCCGCACTGAAAGCGGTTGGCCGGCAATGACGTTCAAAGAGACCCGCCCCTACGCTGACCCCGATGCCGCCGCGCGCAAGATCGTTGAGCTGGCCAACAGCCTCGAGCCCTACATGGACAACCGGCTGCTGGTCGAGAAGATCAACGGCCAGGACTTACCTAAAATTCACCCAGGCTGGCGCCGATCTGTTCGCATAGCTGTCGACGGACTCTGCCGCATGATGGGCTATCGGGAAGTCTCACATTTTGCGCGGCTAAAAACGACGTGAGCAATACCAATGAGAAAGTTGTCTAGGCGAGCGCAGAATTAGTCTGCGAGGGTAATACGGCAACACAGTTCCACACTGCCCGGGAATTCCAATGAACGACGTGTCATCATACACATGGCACCGTTGAGCTGGGTAAATCGTTCGAGCATGAACGGAAGTCAGAGGAATCAAGAGCGAAGCCGCGAGCAACACTGCAAAGGGCATCTTCATGTGAAATCCCTTCATCGATTGCATTCCGTCACCGTCCGTTGGGACGCAATTCCTTCTTTCCTTGCGCCCACGATACTGACTTCGAGCTATTCCGTCCAACTATGCCATAAGCGGCAGTCTGACGTGAGACACTGTACCCTGGTTTCTCTGCCCATTTCTGACCGTCGTGCGCATCGCTAGGCGGTCCCTTCCGGCAATCACGCCGGCCCGGAATTCCTCCCGGAAGCCGGCCCGGAATCCGCGCTCGCCAATCGCGGCGCCGCGGAAATGGCCGCCATTAAATCGGCCAGCATGAAAACCGCCCCTGGCAAAGCCACCACCTCTATGGAAACCACCGCCAACGAGGCCGCCGTGGAAGCCGCCACCGCCGCTATGACTACCGCCTCCTCCGCGCGCAGAAACACCGTCGGGCACAAGCATTCCAAGCGCTACAGTCGCCAACAACGGGATCGTGACTTTACGGAACATGACTAACCTCTCTTCGTCCAAGAAGATGACGCCCTAAGGCCGCGATCGACTAGCCGCCGCCGAAACTCCAGCAATCAATTGCAGACTGGACAATAATACTTCGTCCTTCCAGAAAGGCCGGGCCGCGCAAGGACGGTTAAAGGTCGGTTAACGTTCGACTGATACCGTGCGCGGGTCTGAGGTCATGGTGCAAACAGTCGAAATAACGAATGCCGTTGAAGCCCGGCGCTGTCGCTTCGCTCAGTATCGCGGACAGCCCGCAGAGCTAAGCCTCAACGGTTCGAGGTTCTTTGGCATGGTTCGATCCGTCCAGGAAGACCGGTCAAGCAGCCCGCCACAATGGATCGTCACAGTCGTGCCGATGGTCGAGAAGCCTGCTCTCGTTGGCTGGCGATATAGTACAAGAAACTTAGCTGGCTCCGTGGCCCGGTCGTAATTCTCGTCCTTGGGCATTTATATCTGGCCCATGCCCCAAAAGCCTGGAACTGCGGTCCCCCCGCACCTATGGTATAAAGTCTCCATCGTCGAATCAGCCTCGGTGATCGATGAGCGAAGACGAAAAGCGGCAGCTGGAGGGCACGGCGCTGGAGCTCCATGGAGCCGAGCGTGAGTTGATAGCGGCCATGCAGAACTTCGTTGATGCGCAAGCAAAGGTCGGGGGCTCAAAGAGCCGCGCGTTTGACATCCTGCGCCAGCTCTTACGGAAGGCGCGCGAGGAAAAAGCAACGCGCCGTCGCGCGGCCTTCAAAATCGTCGAGTGAATTAAAGGGGCGAAGGATCGCCTCAGCACCGTCGCGCCCCTCGGCAGCCCGCAGCGGCGACGACCCCCAGCCAGGCTCTCGGGCTGCCTTGGAAACGCAGAGCGGCGTCAGAGGCGGTGCTGCGCGTCTGACGCGGCGGGTAGCCGGGACATTGAGAAGAACAACACTCTCTGCACAATTTCGCTCGCGCGAAATCCGTACCCGATGAGCGCAAACATTGCTCTGTGTTCAGTGCAACATCGCTTGTGTTCCATTCGAGTTTAGCGATTTTGTGCTCGCACTCCGACCCGCTCGGTGCAAGTTTGCAGACGACCCGGACTGGGTCATTGGGTAAGCAATTACGTTTGAGAATTCCGGCGCGGTCCGCAGAGCGCGAATGCTCTGCGGATGCTTTCCACAGCCACCTTGAGGTGTCACGAGGCAAAACGGCAAATGATCCGCTCACTGTTCATTCTCGTAGCTGTCTGTTTTTCTGGCACCGCATTCGCTCAAAGTGAGCCGCCCAAAATCGGCAACAAAACGCTGGTTCAGGTTAAGCCTAAATCGCCTATGGGCTGCAAATTCGTTGGAACGGTCCGCGGCACCAAGCTATGGGCTGGCGATTGCGTGGGGGCGGCGGAGCTTCGTGGCTCGACAACCACAACTGAAAATCAAGCTTTGCCCGAGGAGCCGACCGGATCAATCGCGCCTAATCAGAAAGAGTAGAATCCGCCGCGAGCCGTTCTAGCGGCCACCTCCTGCGTCTCAGCGAAATGCGCGATGCGCCGGAGCGCCAAGCAGAAGCATGTGATTTTCTGCATGTTCCAGACTGCGGCCGGTCATGAGGATTTTATTCACGAAAGCCACGTCGGTAGTCGCCAGGTTTGCAAGCCCTGCCGACGAACCGTCGTATCGACTACAGTAAAGCGATGAACATCACCGTACTCGAGGCCGAAAATATCGCCTTCCAAGTGGAACGCGCCGATCTGGCGTCTACCATCCGCAGACGTTTGTAGCTTCGAACCGCATCTGACTTTACCTGATAGACGTATTTGGAGGGCTCACTCTCAACAAAAATCGCAGTCCCTTGCCCGGGTGTAATTTCATCCATGCTGACGCTACTGCCGGCTGCCCCAAACTCGTCGAGAGCTTCATTGGGGTTGTGCGAGCTAACGCGAACGAACATGACCGACTCCGCAAGATAGAGTACGACAGCGCATCCACTTCGAGGATGAATAGTACCAATTGAGGTTATTGTGCTCAAGAAACAATGCGACGACCACGAGCAGAAAATGACCGCGCCAGTTGCCATGGAAGCAAGCCCAGAGCTAGCTCCGAGCTCCATTGGTGGCAGGTCAAGCGTCACGCCGCGCTCTTCCTTGGCTGGCTCGTGAGACGACCAAATGGTCTGAGCTAAAGATCTATCGGATTTGCAGAGACCGACTTCGGGCGGTCTTTTTGTTTATGCCCTCGCTACGGCAAGCGTGGCGCGGACGGCACCGCTCTATATGCGAAAGGTCGCTGATCAAAAGACCAGCGGCCCGCCGGGTTTCAATATTTTCGAAATGAAAATGCTACGCCTCCCCGGGAGGCCATCTTCGAATCGATTCGAAGTTCCGACAGCAACATTTGTGGATTTTCGGCCGGACCTCGCAGATCGTCCAGAGTTTTGTCGCCCGACAATCCAATTTAATGGGTTGGCGGCGTCGGTCGGTTACCGGGGCCGTTTTGCGGTCGCCTTGCGTACACCTGAGAAAGCACGAAGCCGTTCAAGACTCCGACAGCGCCCCTCGAAGTTCTGGGCCTTGGCCTATTCTGAAAAGAGCGCCATGATTGTTGGCATGTCGCCGGGATTTTCCTGAAAGGTCGCTACACTCGCGACGAGCCACACTGCAAAAACGGCTAACCCGATCAAAATTGGGCGAACCAGTGATCGCGTCCGCGAATGCGGCTTGTGATCGTTGGATCTGGCAAGCTCCCGATACAACTCGTCAGTCGAGAGCTGGCCCCTGCACAGCAATCGCCGTGCCGCATCGCGAAGCAAGGCTTTCTCATCCAGTACTAATTGTGGTGGCGCTCCAGGGCTTTTCGCCGCGCTGGAATCGACCTCGACTATTCGAAGTGAGTTCCGCTTTGCCCAGTTCTCTCGGTGAACAGCTATCTGGTGAGACATCGGATTTCCCAAGTTCACACACAAATCCCTGTGGCTCGGCGTCGTTCCTCGCCCCAACAGCTTGAATATTTGCGCACCGCAAGTAGGCGCGCAATCAATATTCGATGGATCGCCCGGTGAAGATTGCCCGACATGCGCGCAGCCAGATTGCGCTTCCGGCGCAGAGGCCATTCGGCCAGTAGGCCGTATATGGCGCGAGGAACTTGCTTGAAAAAGAGAACGTTGAACTATCGGGCCCGGGACCGCGGACCTGCAAGCCGGATCACTATACTGTCTTCCCTGCCATCCAGATCACACGTTGTTCTATCCCGTATTCCAAATGCGTAACCTTTGATTTTGAAGCGGGTTTTCGCCAAATATTGTGATGGCGGTTAGCACCGGGTAACGCGTACGGGTAACGTTTGGATCGAATCACCGACTTGATCGAAGTGCAGATCGCTTTACCTTTGCGTTCTGGCGGTAGCCGCGGACGAGGCCTCCGTAGGATCATCGGAGGTCAAAGTGCTTCTCGAACCTAATTGCCTGACGCTCTATCTCGGTCCGCTTCTAGGTTGTTCAGCCCAAGGTCCCTTGGCATCCCCTCCCCGTTGGTCGTCCTGCTTCTCTTAGTTGGCTTGCCGGCGTCCATATTAAAGTTGCCCTATGATGCCCGGAACCGGCTAGCTGGAAGGCGGTTACCTCCCGCGGAGGAGGAACTTGCCATGAAGACGATTCTGGCCGCTGCATTTGCGGCAATCACCATCCTTGGGTCAGTCGATTACGCGTCAGCACAGGGCGTTCGGCCGCACTTCAACTATCAGGGTCAGGCGGTCTGTCCGGAAGGCTATGATTACGTTGGATCCTTGTGTCGGCCGCGGGGCTATGGCGGCGGACCGGGTTATTATCGCGGCGCATATGGTGGTGAAGGCATCCCACCTCGATGGAACCGTCGCGGTTCAGCAGCGTGCCCAGAGGGCTACGATTTTCATGCGCACTCTGGAATGTGCCGACCCCAGAGGTGACGAGAAATGCAGAACAGGAAGATAGTTCTCGCCATGGGTGATGTCTCGTTCGAGCAGGCTCCTCCTCTCATCAATCCAATGAACGAGGCGACAAAGCCGGCCAAGCGCACATGGCTAGTCGGCGCATGGGCGATCTCAACTGTAGTGGCGACAACGGGATGGTGGGCGAGCTTAGCCTGGGCAACCTTCCGGTTTGCGCAATACGCCCTGCCCTAGAAGCCGATTACCAGCCGAGTGACCTGGATACCCGAGCAGATTATCATTCCCCACAACGCGAAATTGATTTCTAGCGCGATGGACATGCGTTCCTCCACTTCGCGCCTATCGGCGCGTTGGCGATTTGGATTTTACGCAACGCTGAGATTACGCCGGAGAGTATAACTGCCAAGGCGGGGCTCTGTCGCGCTCTGAATGGCCCGTATAACTACAGAGTTCTGTTGATAGATACGGCAGCAAGAACTGAACAAGAATAGCATTCGTGACTGGCTTCGTCGCTTGGAACCGACGGGGAGCAATGCCGTTATGAAACTCGCGAGTTGACGCGATTCTTGTAACGGGTGGCGAAAATGATCTCACAAGAGCGTATCGATCGTCTTCTGAACGTAACTGCAGACATGGCCGCCAATGCAGCCGAAGTGAACGCACTACTTGCACAGATAGAGAAAGCCCAAGCCGCCGCCGCTCGTCGAACTAGTAGATGGATCACGCCGGCGGAGTCTGCATTCGGCAAGAAACGAGTTGGCCGCGCAGTCCGGCAAGCAACGAAAACGGAGCGCCACGCATAGATTCAACACCTCCGGCAAAAAGCCCAAGTTCGCCGGGGAAAAAAACCCGCCGAGGGTTGGCGGCCTGGGTGTCGCGCGACGTGCCGGGCCGTTTTGTCGGCCGTCCTCTTACCGCTTCCTTGCCAGCGACTAAATGACTGGAATGAACGTACACCTTAGAAAGCACGAAGCCGTTCAAGACTCGGGCAGCTATGAAGTTTGGTTTGAGACGGCCGCCCTTCGAAGTTCTTCTACTTCGAAGATCTACCCTAACCGGCGTCTGCGGCCCGATGTCATGACGAAAGCTCAGGCTGCTGAGGCGGCGCACGCGTTCGCTCCCGCCGAACGGGACAAGATGGAGGACTGAACGCTCGCCTTTTTGTTTTGCGACGACGTCCTCGACCGCGTCCGCCACCCGCGCCACGGAACGCCGATCAGCTGGTCTCGTTGAGATCCCGGAGGGGCGCGGCGCGCGGGAGTTCGATCCTAGTCCGACGACATGTCGCCCCTCCACGGGAAGGTCAGCCTAGATAGTGCCGGTAAACAAGCATCCATGTGAGGGGAGCTGCGAACCCGCTGCCGCCGACCCCATGGCCGGCCCGGCGCGCGCGGCGAGCCGCACCGGGCCTAACCGATCCCCGGCGAGCCTGCTCTGCCCCTCGGTGATCGGCTACGCCGATATTATCGGGAGGCACATCTCGCTGCACACCCCCGATTCAGAAGGGCTGACCCCCACAGTTTGCTTTGTTCACTTCTGACCTGAACTGCTTCGAAGCCGTCGGGCGGCTATCTTGGAAACCTTGTTCGACGCGGCAGCAATTGCCGTATCCATTGAAGCGCAACACTTAGCCTTTGGGCTGTGGTGTACGCGGGCGTTGTTCACCTGAGCGCGTACCAAACAGCACTTCCCGAATTATTCACATTTGTTGAAGCAGAGCCCTCCAGCGCGCGTTATGCTTAAATCCGAAGAGTTAGCCGGCTCGGCCTTTCAGCCATTAGCTTTGCTTGGCGAGGGTCATAGCAAATTGGTCGTATGATGATGCGGCACGGGATTCTCGGTGCGCCCCGAACGGTGGCGCTGTGGCTCGCGGTGAGTGCCCTCGCAGCGATATGCGTTCCACAGCTTCACGCAAATGAAGCTGGTTCGTCGGACACTTCTGCGCGCCCAGCGCATAGCAATCCGCCGCCGGAGCCTGCAGGGGCAAACGACCAAAACGATCAAAGGATAGAGGTACTAGAGCGGGAACTCGCCGCAAAAAAACGCGATCTAGACGTGCTGCTCAAGCTCTTGCCCCAGGAGGGCGAGCGCGCGAGCCGGCTTGAGCACGACCTCGCGGCTGCGCGAGGCGAAGCCGAGACGCAGACAGCGCTGGCGCGCAAGGCAGGCGAGGAAGCCGCGCAGCTCAAGCAGAACGCGGAAGCAGGCTCCGCGCAGCTGAGGCAATCGCTCCAGCAGGAACGTGATAAGGCTGCGGCCCTGGAACAGGAGCTGTCCAATGCGCGGGCCGCGATCTACGCCAACGACGCTCAGATGCGTCAGGCCAGCGATAGGACGGCAGAGCTCAGGGAAGCAGGAGAAACCGCTGCGGAACTGAAACAATCGTTGCAGCAGGAACGCGAGCGCGCAGGCCGGCTCGAGCAGGACCTTGCGGCAGCGCGGCATGATCTCGAGACGCAAACCGCCCTGGCGAGCAAGCCGTCCAGCGACGCTAGCCAACAGAAGAAAGCTGCGGATGCTGCTGCGGCGGAGTTACGTAACTCGCTGCAGCAGGAACATGACCGTGCGAGCCGGTTAGAGCAGGATCTCGCGGCGGCGAGGCGCGATGTCGAATTGCAGACCGCGCTTGCGAGCAAGGCGGGCGAGGAAGCTGCACAGCGCGAGCAGGCCGCGGAACCCGACAAAGCCGAGATCCCGGCACGGGAGCTGTCCAATGCGCGCGCCGCGATCTACCCCAATGACGCTCAAGCGCGGCACGCAGGTGAGGAAGCGGCACACGTCAAGCAGCGAACCGAAGGCAGCGAGCTGCGGAAATCGCTCGTGCAGGAGTGGGAGCGCGAAGCGCGGCTGCAGCGGCAGCTCGCGGCAGCGCGACGTGATGTCGAAACGCAAAATTCCTTAGGGGCAAAGTTGCGTGAGGAAGCAAGCGAGCTTAAGAGGGGAGCCGACAATGGTGCCGCGGATCGGCCAACATCGCTGCAACGGGAACGCACTCGTCCTAGTAGGCTAGAACACGACGTCGCGGCGGCACAGCGCGATGTCGGAATCCAGACGGGGCTGGTGACCAAGACGGGAGCCGACGGGAAGCCGGCCCAACCAATAACGTGGACGACTTATACTATCCCGGAGACGGGTACCTCGGTTGATCTTCCTAACTCAATATTCACTGAAAAAGCTGGCCCGCCGGACGGATACGGGCAGCGCTTCAAGACTACCGATGGCAGAGCTACGCTCACCATACAGGCCGCGCCCAACACCTCAAAGGATTCTCCCGCTGCGTTTCTTGCGAAGAGACATCCCCCGGCACACATTCAGTATAAAAGGATAACGTCGCGATTTTTTGCTCTGTCGAGCTACAAGGACGATAAGGTCTGGTATGACCGCTGCAATTTCTCGAGCGGCTTGGTCCAATGCGTGCTGATGAACTATCCCGCTAAAGAGGAACACCGGTGGGATGATATTGTCACGCGCATCAGCCTGTCATTAAGAGGTAAATAGTCCGCGCCGTCACGTAAGCTAAAAGTCTGCACTACGCGGCCCGCTACAGACGCCGGTCAATCTCCTGGCGCAGAGACTGAAACCTATTGGTTTGGGAAGCAATCCGCCGCCCCAAGTTCGCTCGCCCTCCTTCGGGTCACGTCATCCCAGTAGGCTGTAATCATGATGACAGGAACATTTGGGCGTTCCACCTTGACCTTAGGAAGCATCTCAAGTCCCGTCATGCCCGGACATGTTGATGTCGGACAGGAAAGCGCTGCTGAAAGAACGTCGCCTCGACGCTGCGTCTTGCAGTGGTACCACCGAGCGGAGCGATGTTTTTCCGCCTCCGACCCGACAAAATCCGCAGCAAAGGCTTCCCTCATCATTCAGAGCTCTTGATTGATGTACTCGGGGTCTGGCGATGGCTTCCCAGAGCTGAGAAGGAGATCCGGGTAGCTTCAGCCTGTCCATCACCAGCGAGCCTCCGCAAGCGAAGTCAATGCAGGATGCGGTCCTAGCCGCCGCGCCAACTCGGGCCTGCACATTCGCATCGCCGCGGTATGATCCCTGACTACTTGTGGCGATACCGAAAAACTAAAAATTGCTACCGAGACATCGAGCTCGGTGACGGGCTATCGCTCGTCACTATTCTACGCGGGCTAATTGCGCGCACCAGTAGTGGGCTGATCGCCGTCGGACCCAGGAGCGGTAATCATGATCTCGTGCCCTTGACGCATCGCGAGAGAAGCTGCCGCGGCAGCCGCTTCGAAAGCGGATTCTTTGGTGACGTACGTGTTCGCTACTTTCCCGTCGTGTTCAACGTACCATTCACCCGGTCGCCCGAAAATCTTATAACCTTTTTGAACAGCGGCTGCCTTTTTTGCAGTGCGAGCGCACCGCCGTCAGGCCGTCTGCTGAGGAACGATCAACAGTCGGGAAGGTTATGTCCATGTGCCAGGTTCCCCCGGCACCTCTGTGTTGAATGGACCGGCGCGCTAGCGCCGGGGGGCTTCCCGTGTTGCGTTAGGGAGGCAAGCATGAGCGCCATGGAGCGGACGACATATCGCCGGCCGGGTTCGAATGCGTGGCGTTCGACGAACCCCGAAGGATCCGCAGCCCGCATCTGCCGGCGTCAACGGATTTCTCCTAGATGATTCCATTCCATTTGGATCAGTCTGATCCGCGGGAGTTTGCGCCTTTTGCGGCAAGCCAACGGACAAGCATCCTAACGCGGGTTGTGGCTGGTGGAACGGTGGTTTCGGCGTTCGCGATCTTGGTCGCGGTATTTAATTCCGATGTCACGCGCGTCCCTATCGACAAAGCAAGGGTATCCATAGGCGGCGCGACGAGGGATCAATCAGCGACGCAGGCCGCCTCGAACCAACCGGCTGCGCGCCAAATACTGCTGAACGATGATCCGGCTCGCGCATCGGACCCAGGGACGCCAGCGAGTGTCAATACGAGCGCGCCGCGATTGGGAACAGCGAGCTGCGAGGATATCGTAAGCGACGATCGCGCCGCGCAGCAGAGTCAGGCCCCAGCCGGACGTACAGGGAATGAAGGCGCTGCGCCGTCGAAAGCGCTCGATGTCGAAACGTTGGCAGCGCTGATGACACGCGCCAAGAGCCTGCTGGCGCTCGGCGACATCGCCGCGGCGCGATTGCTGCTTGAACGCGCCGCCAATGCACAGGACGCAACTGCAGCTTTCCTGCTGGCACAGACCTATGATCCGGCTGTGCTCGGAGTGCGCGATACGCGAAGCATCACACCCGACCCTGTGACGGCGCGCGACTGGTACCGCAAGGCGGCCAGCTTTGGCTCGACGGATGCGCAACAGCGTCTCACTCAACTTCAAAAATTAATTCTCTACATGTCGGGAGGATGCCGTGCGTCAGTACCTTAGAATGTTTGCCGCGATGATCCTGATGGCTTCCGGCGTTGCGGCCCATGCTGGACAGACCGACTATGACCCGGCCAAAGTCAGCGACAGCCTGAAGGCGATCTTCCAATTCGGCTCGGTCTCGACCACGAAGGCGCTGAACGCCAACACGGTCACGCTGCTTACCGGTACGATCGGCGGCACCTATGTGCAGTTCGGTGCCGACCTCGCTTCCGTGCTCGACGACGACGGTAATCTGCGCGTCCTGCCGATCATCGGTCGAGGTTCGGTGCAGGGCGTCGCTGACATCCTTTTCCTAAAGGGCGTCGATCTCGGCATCGTGCGCGCCGACACGCTCGACTACCTCGAGAAGAAGGGCTTCGCCAACGACATCAAGAAGCAGTTCACCTATGTGACCAAGCTCTACAATGAGGAGATGCAGGTCATCGCACCAAAGACCATCAAGAGTCTGAACGATCTCGAAGGCAAGACGGTGAGCGTCGACCTGCCCAATGGCGGCACGTTTGTGACTGCACTGACAGTTTTCGAGCGGCTCGGGATCAAGGCGAACTTCGTCTATATCGAGCAGCGGATCGCAATGGAAAAATTGAAGAAGGGCGACCTCGACGCCGTCATCGTGGTTGGCGGTAAGCCGTACCTGTCTGTCACCACCTTCAACAATGACGGCCGCTTTCATCTCGCTGCGGTGGACTATTCGAAGCCCCTGCAGAGCGATTATCTGCCGGCGACGCTGACTTCGAAGGACTATCCGAACCTGATTCCCGAGGGGGAGACGGTGGACACGATCGCAGTGCCGGCGGTGCTTGCAGCGTACAATTGGGCACCCAACACTGAACGCAGTCGCAAGCTTGCTCTGTTCGTTGACGCCTTCTTCACGAAATTCGCCGCTTTGCAGAACCCGCCCTTTCATCCCAAGTGGAAGGAGGTCTCCCTGACGGCACCGCTCGCCGGCTGGAATCGCCTGCCGCTCGCGCAGCAATGGCTCGACAAGCACGGCGTCGAACCGGTAAAGCGAACGCTTTGAGGCATTCCTGCAAGAGAACCCAGCCGCCGCTAACATCCAGTCGGAGGCCGACAAGGAAGCACTATTCCGGCAATTTGAGGCCTGGGAGCGCGGAGAGGAACGCGCGGGCACAGATGGACTCGCAGGTGGGCTTCGAGAAGGTTCGAGACCGGGACCATGTCTCCCAATCCGCAACGCAAGCTGCCCCTCCACGCCACCCGCCCCGCCGATCGCACCCTGCAAGGCGGGCACTTGGTACGCTTGATCGAGCAAGGCGCGGTGACCGAATGCGAGCACCATGGCTACCGCCGCGACCGTGCCGACCCGGACGCCTGCAACCGAGCAAGCGAGGAAGCCTGGTGGAACCCGTTCCCCGGCGCCACTCCGCCCCCCGGCGCCACTCAAGGCATCTCAACTACCGATCATCCGTCTAGCGGCTTCCCTGGGAGATAGCCTTTCCTCAGATAACGGAAGCCCTCTGATCGCGAGCTGATGTTTCGTCAGCGGGCAACGTGGCGCCGTACCTCCTTCAAGACACGCCGCACACTCGTGCTCGCCGCGGCGCGCCGGCCGCCCCACCGGACTTGGATCGAACTGTCGCTACTATTGATTTCATGCTTGCCACGTTCTCGTGCTTTCTCGCCAATATGTCGTCGACGCGCTGCTCGAAAATGCCGAGAAAGCGCTGGGCCGCAGACCGGTCAAGATCGGCGCGGACGGCAATGAGGTCTACATTTACCGTGGCGACGTCGCCAACCGAGCCATTCAGCTTGCGGGCTTGGAGTGCGGCCTGTTCACCGAGCGCAAGGAAATTACGCATTCCGCGGAGTTCGACCGGTACGAGGCGCGCTCGTAGACCGGCTGATGAGATGGAACGGTGCTGGCCGCCGGACTGGGCAAAGGGCAGATAGCCCTTGACGATGTCCTCATTCGCCACTTCCTCGCCCGTATCGGCATCGACCTTGAGGTACTTGATGCGATGGCCGGTCTGTCGATTGAGCTGATTGAAGGAAATCTTCTCAGACTCAGAGGTGGCGGGATACAGGGCTACCGGGCACGTGACGAACGACAGCCGCAGAAAGCCTTTCCAGTTGGCGCGCGGGGCCATAAACGCAAAACTCCATGACGGGATTTTCGGACTCAAGACGATTGGGGAAGAGCTGTTCCGACAGTTCGCTGCAGCTTTTTATCACCGCGGGGCGATGGATCTGGAACAATGCATGAACTGCCGTGTTTTTAGGGGCCAGGTGTGGACAATGACCACCAAGACAAACCGATTTACCCAGAAAGACATTGGGTTCAGGCGACGGTGCCAATGACCGAAGCCTCCTATCTGCAAAGCTATCAGAGGAACCACACCGACCTTTTCAGCTCCGGAAGAGTCTGGCGAAGGCAGAGGAGTCCAAGTTGATCCACCAGACGCGAGAGGCGGGCGTAGTCTAATGCGAGAGGACGACGAAATCAGCTGGCACCGCGCGCAAATCGCGAAGAACCGCGAGATGATGGAAGAATTGTTGGCCGGCAACACTGAAGGCAGCGATGTGTTTCCGGAGACGCAGGCCGAGATTGATCGCCTCAAGGCACAAATCGAACAGTCGGAGCTGATCGTAGCGGCTTATGAGAAAGAGCGTTCGAACGGCTGACTCGAGCTGGCGTGCGGTTGCTGCGCGCAGCACGGTGAATAATCCGGACGGCTCAGCTGGTCGCTACCCCTCCTCCTCGACTGACATTGTCTTCTTTGGATGCGAGGTCGCCTTCAGCTGTGTTGACGGCCGAGTGCAGACGCATCGGGTGAAGGCAAGATAATCCGAAAGACGGATCAATCTCCTTCATCTCCGGTAGAGAAATCCTTGATGGGTAGAGACGCCGGGGACCTTGAGCTATAGGCAGCCAAGAGTTGAGATCATCGCCATTTCGTAGCCAGCCGTGCAGTGTTTTTACGGGGGTATAACATTACAAATCGGTCGCGGTCGCTAAAATTGTTTGATTAAAATAACTGACGGTAGGAGAACCGCCCTCGCGTCCTGAAGCAATGATTTTTTGGGAACCGCATATTTTTGCGTGAAGGCTTTTCCTATGACGGTTGCTACCGAGAGGATTGCACTATTCATTGACGGCACGAACCTCTACGCGACGGCCAAGACACTCGGCATTGACATCGACTACAAGCGCCTTCTCAAGGAATTTCAAAGCCGCGGGACGCTTGTGCGCGCCTTCTATTACACGGCGGTTATCGAAGATCAGGAATACTCCTCGATTCGTCCTTTGATCGACTGGCTCGACTACAATGGGTACACCGTGGTCACCAAGGCGACGAAGGAATTCATCGACGCCTCCGGCCGGCGCAAGGTGAAGGGCAACATGGATATCGAGCTCGCTGTGGATGCGATGGAGCTCGCCGAGCATATTGACCAGATGGTGCTGTTCTCCGGGGACGGAGATTTTCGCTCGTTGGTCGAGGCGGTGCAGCGACGTGGCGTGCGCGTGACCGTGATCTCCACAATTTCGAGCCAACCACCGATGATCGCCGACCAGCTCAGGCGCCAGGCTGACGTGTTCACCGATCTCGTCGAGCCGCATGTCAGGATTGGGCGTGATCAAACGGAGCGTCCACGCAGGTCATAGCCGATAGAGCTAAGGACTGAGCGCACGCGTCGCGGCAAGGGCACATCGGTCAGAGGAGCTGCTTGTACCAGACCATCGTGGCAGGCTTGTCCGTGACCAGCAGCAGACCTTATTTTGTCTTGAAGACATCGAGCACAGGCCGCGCTTCGCTCGATCAACTCCCTTTAACGTTAAGTGTCTGGCCTCATCCCTATCTCGCCGCTCTAAACGGCACGACCTCTGCCGGCGGCGGGTTTAAAATCCGCCCCAACAGTCCCTCCAGGGCCTCAAAGGCCAGCTTCTTCTCGTTGTAAAACTCATACCGGTCATAGGCGGATGCCCCCGATGATGTGACCGATCGCCCTTTCCGCGTGATCCGCCGGCACCCCTGCCCGGCGCATCAGCGACCTGGCCGTCCGCCTAAGGTCATGGATGGTCCAGTGCTCCAATGGGCACAGGGCGTCGAAGGCCTTCTTGAACTGGTCAAAAGCGGCAATACGAATATCAGCGTGCCTGCGACCAGCAGGAGCCAGACCAGCGATATGGCGAACAACCAAGTATCGCGCATCATGCCGGGAAGCGTGCGGCTTTGAAGAGTTCGTTCGGCTTGAGACGGATCAAGCCCGACTGCGACATTCCGACCCGCGGGAACGCGTGACCGAAGCCCCGCGCGGATATGCCCCACGGAAAAGGCCGCGGTTTTGCGTCTCCGCGGCCTGTGCCGGAATCAATAAAAAATGGGTTATTTAAATGCGCCGGTGTTCTTCCTGTAGAACACCCCTGTCCGAAAATGGAGTCAGGAAAACTACGGGGAAATGGAACTTCTGTGCTGTTTGAATGCTGCTAGTTCCGGGCGCGTGGCGCTTAGGCGCTGGACCGAAGCCCGCCATGTTTCCCGTCTTCCGTTTACGATCCGCTCACCACAGCCTCGACGGAAGCGCCAACTGGGGCCGATACGGTGGGAATAAAACCGGAGCAATGGCGGTCTAGACCGTTGCCAATTACGGCCACTGTTATTGGGCAGGGCAATTGCAAGTGGTTGGCACGGGCCGCCGGAGATATTGAGGGAATCCGGCGGCCCACCCCAAAAGGAACCCGCCAAGGGCTGGGCCGAGGCGGGTTACAGGACTGTGCCTCTACCTCTGACTTGATTGCACCCCGCCGGGGGTGACGATCGCAACCATCGCTGCGGAAGCCGCACCGCGTCCGGGATGGAAGCCCGACAGGGTGAAAACCGGCCAAGCGGGGGTTGCAGCGAAGCCGATAGCCCGGTCCCCGAAGGGAGATGCCCATACGAGGGCCCGCGTCTATCTATCTGCAGCGCTCAGCTGAGCTCTTCGCGAGCCCGATAAGAAGCCCTTCAGGCCCACGAATTAGCAGAGCCGATACGCGTCCTTATACTGGACGACTTCGCCTACGAGCCGCGCGCCGCGCGTGTGCCTGCAGAATGCACAACTGATCGGCGCGCCTTTCTCCGTTTCAACAGCGCAACACGAGTTACGTCGGCGCGTTGCTCGCCCTCAGTCAATGGGAAGGTGAGAAGGAACGAAAATCCCTCAGTTGCACAAGACGTATGGACGCGACCGCCTTACGCGCTCCAGGGTAGGTCCAGGTTCCCTGTTCCCATAGTCAGCGGATGAGATTGACCTTCGCAAGGTCGACGAGTTTTGTCCCGCGACCGTCGAGAACGGCCTTCATCATGAACATCCCGAAATGGTAGGCCTGATCCGGTGTCGTCCTCGGCGGCATGGCAAGCTCCTGCCGGGCACTCATCACGTCGACGAGGACTGGCCCCTTGTGCGCCAACGCCGCCATGATCGCGCCCTTCAACTCTTGCGGCTTCTCGACCCTGATGCCGCGAACCCCCATGGCCTCCGCCATCAGCGCGAAGTCGGGATTCTTGAGGTCACAGCCGGTGTCCAGGAAGCCGCTCGCCTTCATCTCCATCTCGAGAATGCCGTCACGGTATCGGGCGATACCGACAGCGTTCTCGTTGTGGGATTTCGACGCCCCAGCGTGATCCCTCGCGGAAGCCTCGTTCATCGGCTCGAAATTCCTTATGGAAGGTTCGAACGGCAAGTGAGTTTCACCGGCAGGTTCTCCAAGCAACCTTCGATGTAAGGACGGCTCCATGTCTGATGCGACCGGCAATTTGAGCGCCGCGGCCAGTCAAAGCCATCCACTCATTCCGGAGGATGCAACGATTATTCTTCCCATTCGAAACACGTTGCTGTTTCCGGGCATTGTGTTGCCGTTAACGATCACCACACCGTCCTCAATTGCGGCAGTCCAGGAGGCGGTTCGAGGCGCACGCAAGATCGGCCTTCTACTGCAGGATGATCCCAATATCGAACGCGTCCTTCGACAACGGTCTGCTGAAGATCGAACTGTTCCGGGAGATTCCCGAGGCCAGGAAGCCGCGCCGGGTCGCCATCAACGGCGCGACGCAGGCTAACGTGCACCAGCTCGAAGTCCAAGGCCGCCTGAGCGACACCAAATCGCGGCGGCCCGATTACGGGCCGCCGACCCCACTCGTCTTCGAACGGAGGAAATCCATGCGGCCGACGACCGCCACCGACAACAACGTCTTCGACTTTCAAGCGCTCCTGCACCCGGGCACCGTCTTTGAGCACCCGAGGGACGTAGTGATGCACCCATCCCTGACGGTGGCCGAGAAGCGGGCAATCCTCGCCTCCTGGGCATCGGACGCATCGGCGATCGCCTCTTGTCCTGCGCTACGCGTTCCGGAAGGCCAGAAGATGCCCGTCACCATCGACGCCATCCTCGACGCGTTATGCGAACTCGATGGCGGCCCCCGGAACCCGCCTGGCGGAAAGCCGCAGCGCCGGTTTTCAACGGCACGCGCGCTGGCGGCCTGAGGATATTGGGTCGAAATTCGTCTACTCGGCAGGTGCACGCGGCCGCTGAGCGGCAATCAGAAGTCATCCCTTCCATCCGGCAAGAGGTGCGCGATCTCCGTGGCAAGTTGAGCCTGCGTGTAAGGTTTCGCGAGACGTGCGACGTCTACCGCTTCGCTTCCTTCCAGCTCAGCGAACCCCGTCGCAAGCAAGATGGGAAGTTGAGGGTATTGGCGGCGCACTTCGCGGGCCAGTTCAATTCCTGTCATCCCTGGCATCGCGTGGTCCGTTATCAAAAGGTCAGCAGCCAATCCACTTTCAAGTAGGCGCAACGCCTCTATGGCGGAGTGCGCTTCGATCACCTGATGTCCGAGGTCTTCCAGTAGATCGACAGTACTGCCGGCGATCAGAAGATCGTCGTCAACAAAGAAAATCCTCGCTGGGCCCGAGGCTTTAGTGACAATATTCGATGTGCGTCCGGAAGGCAGCGTCGTTTCGCTGGCAACGGGAAGCCAAAGTCTGGCGGTTGTTCCGCTTGAGGGGGCGCTTTCGAGCCGCAGGGCACCCCCGGATTGTTGCGCCAGGCCGAATACCATGGACAAACCCAAACCTGTGCCCTTGCCCACTCCCTTTGTTGAGAAGAACGGTTCTACGGCTCTGGCCAGCGTTTCTGCGTCCATTCCTTCTCCGGTATCTCGCACTGAAAGCACGACGTATCGGCCCGGCTGGACACCAAGCTGATCATCGACTTCGACAATTTGCTCGGACAGCCCGATCGTGAGGACGCCGCCTGTAATCATCGCGTCCCGGCCATTCACGGCGAGATTAAGCAGAGCCATTTCGAGCTGGTTAGGATCAACGTCGACGACCGGCATTTTGTCTTCGGCGTGAAGCTCGATCCGAACCATCGGGCCCACTGAGCGATCTATGAGGCCCATCATGTCCTCCACAAGGCTTCGGACATCTGTGGCTTGCGCCTTCAATTCCTGCTTGCGCGCAAAGGCGAGTAGCCTATGCGTCAGAGTGGCGCCGCGGCGGGCGCCCTCCATGGCTCCATCCAGGAGCCTGTGAAGTCGCGCATCTTCGCCTAGTTTTTTGGAAAGCAGGTCGAGGTTGCCGATGATAGCCATAAGCAGGTTATTGAAATCGTGCGCTACCCCACCGACAAGCTGGCCCAACGCCTCGATTTTCTGTGCCTGCAGGAACGCTGCCTGGGCCCGTTCGCGACCGGCAATTTCTTCCCGGAGTTGACTGTTCGCCTGCTCAAGGTCAGCCGTTCTCTCCGCCACCAATCGCTCGAGTTCGGCAGCGGCGCCGCGCTGCGCCTCAAGGTACGCACGAGTTTGATACTGTCGTCTTCGAGCGCGCTCTGCGGAGAGCATCGTGGTCTGAAGCGTGATGGCGTGCAACGGGCGCTCGAGAAAGCCCACGTTACGCAGGCGAATGACCAACTCGCGCCTGAACGCGGTAAACTTGCCACCTTCATTGTGGTTGGTCAGTACGACAAAGGGTTGATCGGACCACGGTGGCTGACGGCCCACCCAGTCCTCCAAAATGCGGACATTATTGCCGTAGAGCGCCTCCTCCGCCACAAGCACGACTTCGACGACCCACTCGAGATTCTCTAACACTTCCTGAAGTGTGTTGCAGACCACGGGACGTAGGCCGGCCCTTTCGATCAACTTGGCAACAGTTGGAGCGTCGCGTCCGACGGGCATCAGGACCAAAACCACGCCTTTTGGCGTCTCAGGCCCGACCATCGGTGTCCCGAGGCATCAAAGATGACGACGTCCGTCAGCACAAGATCAACGTTCGGCTCTTCCTGCAGGAGGATGGTCAAGGCAGCCTGGGCGCAAAGAACTCGGTCTCGTGACCCCTAAAAGATCAGGCCCCACATGAAAACGCTGCGAGCCCTCGGTATCGACCTCGCGGTCGAAGCCGTGGTTGCGGACCTCCAGAAGAACTCCAAGAAGGTCACCTCGAACGAGGAGATCGCCCAGGCAGCGCCTCGTTCACAATCGTCTGGATCGCTCGCAGCGGATGATCTCGCCGCACCCGCGCCTCCAGGTCAACCGGGACCTGATCCGCGGATGGCCAGCGGTCATGCGTACCGCGCTAAAGGCCGAACACACGGCTGCTCCGACCAATGCTGCAACGTGAAGATTCTTCTTGCCAACCTGGCTGCTGTTGGGGGTAGAACGGACATGCCGGGCAAGCGGTCCGACTTCCGAATTTGACCGATGCTGTCGAAAAATGCCGTGACGTAGCTGGTTTTGCTACCGGGAGGCGTTTTCGGCTTATTCCTGGCTGGATGGAGCTGATCGGGAAGCCCCACGACCAACCTGGCAAGCCTTTTACGCCATCGCCGCGGGTCCTCTTGTTGGCGGGCCGATCAGACGCAGCGCCATTGTCTTGAGGTTCTGCACAATGGCGGCGAGATGAAACTCGTCGCGGGCGCCGGTGAGACCGCGAAGACGCATACGCTCAAAGCCATGCTGGACCTTCAGGTGTGCAAAACGCATCTCTACCTTCTTGCGCGCATTGCTCGATCGCTCGAACTCCGGCGTGCCCTTTAGTGACCGCGCATGGTTGCGCGCATCTTCATTGATGTCGCGCGCGATCTTCTTAAACGGGGCGCGCGTGCATCGTTGCTTGAGCGTGCAGGTGCGGCAGTCTTGAGGCTGTGACAGGTAGTTCCTGACTCGGCCATCATGGACCGTTCCCGAGGTTCGCAAGAGCTTGCCATTGGGACAGACATAGACGTTCCGCTCCGCGTCGTAGGTGAATTCGCTCCGGGAGAACATGTTATCAGACGACGGATATCTTTCCCACACGGGGATATGCGGCGTGATGCTTTGGCCCAACAGCCATGCAAGCAGTTTGCCGGTGCCGTAGGCGGTATCGGCGGTGAGCCAATCAGGCTTGAGATCAAGCCGTCGTTCGGTGCGCTCGATCATCGTCCTGGTTGACGCCACCTCATCATAGGTGCGTGCCGGCGTCGCCTCGACATCGACAATGATCGCGTGCTCGACGTCGATGAGATAGTTGAGCCCGTACCCGAACTGCACGCGCTTGTTGGCCTTAGCCGTCCAAGCCGACGACGGATCGGAAGGCGAGATCACCTTCGGCGGCTTGCGATCAGACGTTGCGGTCGGGGTCCCATCAGAACCGCCATCGCGGCTATCTCCGCCTTGCTGGACCTGCGCCTCGACCTCAAGTCCAGCAAGGTACTCAGCCACTGCACGCTTCTGACGTTGCGCATCGGTCCAGTCCAGTTCGTCCGGCGCTTTGCCGTGATAGCGGCTGGCATTGGCCTCCATCACGCTCGCATCCACCGCGAACCCTTCGCCCTTGACGAGGCCCGCGGCCATGCACGTTGCAACTACGCGCTCGAAGACATGCCGCAGGACCTCGCTGTCACGGAAGCGGCCGAGCCGGTTCACCGAGAACGTCGAATGGTGCGGAACCTTGTCGTCGAGATCGAGCTTGCAGAACCAACGGTAGGCCAGGTGCAGCGCCACTTCCTGGCACAGCCGCCGCTCATGACGAATGCCATAGCAGTAACCGACCAGGAGCATTCGGATCATCAGCTCGGGATCAACCGAAGGCCGGCCGATATCGCTGTAAAACGCCTTGAGCTGATCGTGCAAATCGGCCAGAACGGCCGTCGCGAAGACATCAATGCGCCGCAACAGGTGCTCCGGCGGGATCATCTCATCGAGGTTAAACTCGTAAAAGAGCTGCCGTTGATCCCGGTCCTGCCGCCCCATCATCGCCAACTCTCCTGCCGCCGCTTAAGCAGGAATCACTGTTCGCTCGGCTTCTCAAGACCTTTTTCGACAGCATCGGTCAATTTCGGAAGTCGGGCTGTCCGACTGCGAGGTCTGCTTTACCCCTGGGAACGGAGATCAGTGGAGTTCTTAACGACACTGTCTTGCGCTACATAGACGATTGTCAACATTCGCTCGAACAGAACAGCGCGCGATTTCTTAGGCAACGTATTGAAGGCGGTTTCGATGAAAGGCTCCAGCAGCTCACTTCCATTCGCCCTCCACAAGCACCAGCAGCACTCCATGAACTTCTTTTCCGCCTCATCGCCGCCGGCGCTTCAAAATAGGTGCAAGCACCTTCAGAAGTCACGCCCAACGATTGATTAAGCTCGGCGTCTACCGCATCAACCCCGAACATGACCTTCTCCTCGATGACGCGACGTATCGTTATCAAACCCGAGTCAGCCGTGTTCGCAGCGCAAGCGCTCTATCTCATCTTTTAGCTGTAATTTTCGGCGCGCAGCTCCGTGATCGTCAGATCGTCAGTAGAACTATGAGCTAACGCGTCGGCAATCTCCCTCTCCAGCTTATGATGCCGCCGTTCCAGCTCTGCGACGTGCGCATTTATCGCCATTGCTTTGGTACTCCATTCATCAGACGAACATTTGGATGTCAAAACGCCTGCACGCATTTGATCCATGTCAATGGCGCTGTCGCGCAAACATTTGGTGGTCGCCGATGACCGTTGTGGGTCAATCGCGACCGGCCCGGTCGGTCCTCTCGCCCATTGATATCCGCTTCGCCCCGAAAGCGAAGATCGCGTGGCGGGGGCCGAGAACCGAACTCATGCAGCGCAAAATAGCGGCGACGCGCGTGTCATCGCGCCTCCCACAAAAGGACCGCTATGACCACCAACAGCCGCGAGATCAGCGGACCGGCAGCATCAAATGCTCGTACTGCGTGCCAGGCCACATCACATAGGGCCTCGTTGGGTCAGCCTTCGCATCGCGTGGATAACCATCCAACATCTTTGCGCCAGAGCCGACGATCATCACGTGCGCGCCGGTTTTGACCCAATTGTTGCCGGGCTCTTCTTTTGTTGCATACGGGTCGGTGTTGCTTGCACCGCCATCCCCTCGGAGCATGTACATGAATCCTACCCTATTCGCGGGCGGCTCCTTGTGATTCATCCAGGCCGACGCCCATTCCATGGCATTCTTATCACCGCACATCGGGTCGGGATTGGCCGGATCCGCGTGACCTGGCATGCACGTCCACTGCCCGGTTCCTTCGCGCAATGTCCTCATCTTGCTGTCGTGATCCATTGCGACGACCGTTGCGTCTCTGGCGATGGCCTCCGGCGCAGCCGACAGCGACAGCTTAATCAGCTCTTCGTCGCTCATCTTGTGCTCTTGAGCGAAGCCGTAGTTCGGGGTAAGCGCGAGCGCAAATAGAGTTGCATAGGCCAGCGATTTCATCGCGAAATCCTCCCATGATTTTTTGCTGATGCCAGTCCTCGGAGAAGCCGAAGGCCGGCGTCTGCGCTGAGATGCTTGCACGTAGTTATCTTAGCCTCTTTTTTAGCCTCTTGAAACGCGCGATTTAGCCGCTGCGGAGCGATGAGCTCCTCCGGCCGGACTTCCGCTCAGGGTCGGTCAATTTCGACCGAGATGGCCAGCTGCGCTAACGATCCAATGTCCGCTTCGACCCCGAAAGCGAGCAACATCGCGCGGCGCTGCAAAATGTCGCGATGGGCCAGAGGTGGCGTTGGCCAAGGGCTGAGTGTCATGGTCAACACCGTATGGTCCGTCCTGGGATTGAGAATTTTTGGCACCCGCAAGTCTAGGCGCTACAGTGTGTTTTTCGAAGCTAGAGCTGACCTTGCATGGGTCACCCGTTCTATTTCAGGCGGCGGATGTTGTAGTCCTGCCATTGCACACCAGACACTGACATAGGCAGCATGCAATGAGCTGTCTTCAACGCTATCCTTGAAGTTCTGGTAATCCGATATGGTCGATCATTGCGGCCAAGGCCTGTTTCACCACATCGCGTGGCAGAACTGCCCGATAAAGATAATCACTGTTGGTGTTCCGGGTTACCTTGGCATCTGGGAATAACTTTTCGATATCCCCGGTACGCCGAGCCCTGACCAGCAGTTCAACCGGGTCACAATCCTTGCTTACGATCGACAGGTAGCTGTTGTTCGTCATTATCCACATTTAATCTCTCCCTTTTCTTATGATCTCGGCTTGCCCATCTGGCACACCCTTGACCTCATAACCCCACTTGCGCACGGATTTGATCGCGCTCTCCACCGCCTCGGCACGGCTGTTCATCGGCAGCACCTTGTGGGAGCCGGTAAGCTCCGCGATCTGCTCGTAGAAGGGGGCCAGTTGGTCGTTGTGGAAGGCGCGAGAGGTCAATGTCAGCTTGCCCGCCTGTTCCACCATAGCGGCCAAGATTTTCGGGTGGCAGTGGCCCTGGTTGACCGCCGAAAGGCGGAGAGGCAATCGAGATAACGGTTGCCTTGCGTATCCCATACCCAGACGCCTTCGCCGCGCGACAGAATGGCACCGAGCGGCTCATAGTTGCGGGCGCCGAAGCGCGCTTCCGTCGCGATGAAATCGGAGACCGGTGGACCCATCTTTCGTCACTCCCGTTCCAGCGAACTGGCCCCAACTGGGCTTGACGAGCCGACGAGCATGCTAGGCTTTTCAATCCCAACCCAAGTTTTATCCGGTCCTGAGTTCGCTCGTGGCTGGTGGATTGCCCGGTCGGGCGGTGGGAGCGACGGGAGCTGGCGCGGAGCCTTCGGCATAGCGCAGCGCCAGATCCCGGCGCGGATGGCAGGTGACGGCGAACTCGGACGGTGTTTTCCATCCGAGCTGCGAGTGCGGTCGCGCGTCGTTGTAATCGGCCCGCCAGCATCCGAGCGTGACGCGGGCCTGGGCCAGCGACGTGAACAGCGTCTCGTTCAACAATTCATCCCGCAGCCGGCCGTTGAAGCTCTCGATGAAGGCGTTCTGCATGGGCTTGCCCGGCGCGATGTAGTGCCATGCGACACGGCTCTGGTCGACCCAGGTCAGGATGGCATTGCTGGTGAACTCGCTGCCGTTGTCGCTGACCACCATCTTCGGCTTGCCGCGCTCGATCATCAGCCGCTCCAGTTCCCGCGCCACCCGGGTGCCCGAGAGCGAGGTGTCGGCCACCAGCGCCAGGCACTCGCGCGTGCAGTCATCGACCACGGTCAGGATGCGGAAGCGACGGCCATCGGTGAGCTGATCCGATACGAAGTCGAGCGACCAGCGGTCGTTCGGCGCCATCGGCACCGTCATCGGCGCCCGGGTCCCGATCGCCCGCTTGCGGCCGCCACGGCGACGAACCGCGAGCCTCTCTTCCCGGTAGAGCCGGAAGAGTTTCTTGTGGTTGATCCGATAGCCCTCCCGCTTGAGCAGAACATGTAGGCGCCGATAGCCGAAGCGACGGCGCTCCTGGGCGACGCCCTCATGCGTTGGCGCAGGGCGGCATCATCCGCCCGGGTCGTCCGGTATCTCACGGTCATGCGGCAACAGCCGATGGCTTTACACGCCCGCCGTTCGCTCATCCCGTGGGCATCCACGAGATGCGCGACAGCTTTCCGCTTCCCCGCGGGCGCCACCACTTCTTTCCCAACAAGTCCTTCAGCGCCGCATTGTCCAGCATGGCGTCGGCCAGCAACCGCTTCAGCCGTGTGTTCTCGTCCTCCAGCGTCTTCAGCCGCTTGGCTTCCGACACCTCCATCCCGCCGAACTTGGCTTTCCACTTGTAGATGCTGGCGTCACTGACGCCGTGCTTCCGGCACAGATCGGCAACCGAAACGCCAGCACGCTTACCTAAACATGCGACTTCAAGCCGTTATTCACCACCAAACCTCAACCGTGAGTAGATCTCATCGGTTCTAAGGTTGCAACGGAGGGTGAAAATGACAAGTCCATCTTGCTCAACCCAAAAGCAGATAATTGATACCAAGCCTCTCGGTGCTGAGTGGGGGAAGACCGTTGAAGACATGGTAATGAAAGCGGCCTCCGAACTGGCCGAAGCGCGATTAAAGAGCGGCAAGCAACCGACCACTGAGGACGTTGTGGTCCAAGTTCCTGTGACGATCTACGTCGGCTTTCCGCGAAAGGGTCAAGGCACCGATGGACCGGGAGCCACAACAATGGCCGTCTGCGTATGGCACGGCGACGACGGCGGAACTGGTGGCGTGTGCATTTGCAAGGGGCCCGGTGCCGCAGATTGCGACTGCGGTCCCATCGTCGCTTAGAATATGACGATCCTATAAGCGGCAGGTATTCTGCAAGCGTAGCCGAACGAAAAGATCATCGAAGTGCGCGGCTAAACTCCATTCGCTTGCGGCGTTCAGCGTCGTTAGCATCTAATCAGATCACCTTAGCCGCCTCGCCGACCGGGGCGGTTTTTTTAGATGCTATTCGCGCTTTCGTTAGCCGTCGTTGGTCACGACGGCGTTGGTTCACATGCCACTTCCGCCGCCGCCACCGCCACCGCCAGCTTGTCTGGAACTTTCGAGCGAATAGTCTTTGGGTTCGTAAGGCGCATAGCGGAACGCACTGGGATAGCCGGTCGGCACGCCCTTGGCGTGCATCGAATGCCTCGGAGCGTAGATGGAGACGCCCTGAGAGTGCTTCTTGGAGGCCTGATGGCGCTGGTCCGGCGACTTGTTTGATACATTTTGGGCAAGCACGGAAGGAGCGGTGGCGATCAGGGCCACGGCTGAAAGTGTGACTATCGTTGTCTTCATTTTTGTGGCCTCCTTCATTGGATGTGATCGAGATTGAGCCATCGCGCGTTGCAGCGATGGTGCGATCCATGAGGCCCCTCCTGAACTCAACACCGATTAAGCCGAACTCCTCCTTCACAATCTCAAAAAAACGATCCGGCGATTGAATGTCATGACCTCTGCGGCATGATCTTCCCGGGTGTGTAGCGATACTCTCGGAGCACCCCACAGTTCCGGTTCAGCGCTTCGATAGGGTCTGCGAATAAAACTGGTCGAAATTTTTGCGATAGACATCAAGGCATTCTTCTGCCCGACCGGAGGGGGTGGGAAAACATACGATTTGGGTCCCTCATTTTTGCAATTGCCGCCGTAATTTGATGAGGCTCAACGGACCAACGAATGTTGCGGCGCAAACCTCCTGATCCCAGGCGTTGTGTTCCTAATTAACAGTCGCCATCTGTCCGAAACGCTAGCAAAATTGTGCTGGTGGACGGTGGGGACCGACTTCCATGAAAGACATGAAAGCGCACTTGGAGAAGCTGCGCGATCAAGCCGCCGAGTGCGCTCTGCTGAGTGCAGAGGCCAAGACGAAAGAGAAGCGCGAGTATTTCGCTACGCTGTGCCGCGATCTGTTGGCGATAGCGGATCGGGCGGAGGGCGTCATCAAGGGAGCCGCGGTGCCGGACACCTTCCTGGGGCGCAATAAGCAAGGGCCGTTCACAAAAGACGAAGAGTAAGGGTCGGTTTCGGCTGACAAGCGACGACATCATCAAGCCCCGCGGTCTCTTTGATAGTTGGCGCTTTCTTCGACATGACGCCCTTCGGCCCCAGTCCAAATATCCGGCGAGGGCATCGGCGAAAACGTTTGATCCTGATCAATGGATCGGTGAGTAAAGTGTGGGGCGATGAGGTCCAATCGCAAAGGAAGCGAAGATTGCCATGGAACACGGCGTGTCGTCTCAGTTCGAGACAGCGACGAGCCAGTGGATCCACCTCATCGGCGTCGGCATTGAAATATTTGGCGTTTTCATCATTGTCGTCGGGATCATTTGGTCGAGCCGATATATCTTTCAGCGCTCGGATGCCTCGCGCTACGACCACTACAAGATCAGCATCGGGCGCTCGCTACTTCTGGGGCTGGAAGTTCTGGTCGCCGCCGACATCGTCAAAACTATCGCTATCGAACTGACCTTTATGAGCTTAGGGCTTCTGGCCGGGCTGGTGCTGGTGCGCACCTTCCTGAGCTGGACGCTGGTTCTGGAAATAGAAGGACGCTGGCCGTGGCAGCGGGAACCCGCAGCGATGCGCCACGGCGAGACGCAAGACAACCGCCCGTCGTAAGTCAGTTACGAAGGGAATTGGCGTGATTGGCCCGACCACCGGGGAGGGAAAAATCGTCGGAAAGCATGCTTATTTCATCGTTGAGATACCGTGGCTCTCGATTGACCTAGGTCAATGGTGGCAAGGCGATAGGCGGAAACATCCGGCTGCCCTTAACCTTTCAGATCGTTGAATGACCGCCTCTTTCGACAATCCATTTTCTGTCTTTGCCGTTGCCTTGGTTGCGCAAGTCATCGCGGCTCTTGTGGGTGACTTTATTCGTAGGCGCGTGCGTTCCTTCGAACAAGGCGAGCGTTACGATTTCAACATCGTCCAGGCTGCAAGCATGACACTTCTTGCGCTGATCATCGGGTTTTCATTTTCGATGGCAGTTAGTCGTTACGATCAGCGCAAGACGCTTGAGGGTGCCGACGCGAAATCGGACGGGCCGTAGCGCGCCGGACATCCCCACGATCCGCCGTAGAGTAAGAGAGGTGGATTGCATGGCATGCTCTTTGTGCAAAGTCGCGGCTCTAGCGGTTATCGTAGGCGCTTCAAGCTTACTGCCCGTACCTCCCACGCTAGCCGCTTCTGACTGTCCAAAATTGGCAGAACTGGCGGATTGGGGCCAGAACTCGACCGCTGACATTAGCGTTGCGTTCGGCGGAAGCTGCCTGTTTTCGATCACGATGCGCGGCACGGTGAGTAGCTCAGACATTTTGCAAAAGCCGGTACACGGCAAGTTGAAAAAGCTGAACACGACTAGTTACGAATACAAGGCGAAGGCTAGATATAAGGGCAGCGATACTTTTTCCATCAAAGCGACGGGACAGGGGCCAACGGCATCTGGCACGTCCGTAGTTACCGTGCACGCGACGGTCAAATAACATTCCTCGCATCGATTACATGGTGAACACGTAGAGATGATCGCCCGGTGGGCAGGACCATTAATAGGTCAGCGATCCGATTGCCGCGCGACTTGGTGTTGGGCGAGTAAGGTAGGCGACGGGAATTAGGCGCAACAAACCAAAACATTGGCTCGCAATCACAAGACCGCGTTTTCGATTTTTTCTAAGCGTCAGTCGCGACCCAGAGTGGGGGCTGCATCATGTCCTATGGCCGAGGGTCGTCGGCTGCCCCGGTCATACTCAGAGGGCCGGGGCCGCCGTTGTTCTGCGTCAGGCACGAGCCTGTCTCGACCAAGGAGGAGGACTGGTGGTGATCGCATGATTGACCGCCAGCACGACAGGATCGTTTTCGGCTGCGATGCTTGCGGTCGCCTCTCCGAAGGCGACGGTCGTGGGTTTGTGGGGTGTTGGCTGCAAGCCAGGCGCGAGGGCTGGGGTGTGCGCAAGATCGGCAAAGACTGGCACCAATTCTGCGGCATGTGCGTATCCAAACTTATCGACGCTCAAATCAGCCGCCCGCATTGAGTACCGGTTCCTTTGATCTATCTCAACCGCAGCGGCGAAGCGGCGGCTTGCATCTCCTTCTCGACATCGACTTGGGCGATGTTTCACGCTTCGGGTTGAGGCACCGTCTCAAAGCACGGGGGCATTTCCGTCCCGATCATCTACATGACCGGAAACGACAACCCAGCTCTTCGCGAGGCCGCGCATCAATCCGGCTGTCTCGCTTATCTCACCAAGCCGTTCACCGCGCGGGATAACCGGGACGGCCAGCAATGGGACGACCCGGATACCCGGGGCAGCCCGGCAATAGGATGCGAAGGCCGAGGTCCTCCTGCCACGCGGTAGCCGGGGCCGCGACGGGGCGCCTGGTCTTGGCAACGACAATCGGCTCCTTACTCGCCTCTGCATCCCACTGATTTTGGGGCTCGACACCAACCTCTGTGACATCAACCACTGCGTCAAAACGGATTTGCATTGGTCAAGCTCCGGTACACCATGCAACGGGGAGCCGCTCCCATGCGGAGGCGCGGGCTTTGTACCACCCGCCCATGACCGAGCGCTGGGACGAACCGATGCCGCCCAGACGGATCGGCACCCGCATTGCCTTCGCTCCTGCTAATCGTCGATGTTTGACCTAGATCAACAGACCGCGGCTCCTTAGTCGTGCAAATTGTTAGCGCAAAAAGGTAGCTACCAACATGGTCAGATCGGGAGCACAATCATGGCAATGCAGATCGTGATGGACCACACCGGCGATGCCCGTCATTTATTCAACCCCAATGACGCGGAAGATTTAGCGAAAGCCGAGAAGCGATTTAACGAGTTGACCGGGTCCGGGTTTACCGCCGCGGTCCGAACGGCTTCGGGGGAAGTCACCAAAATTTGTTCATTTGATCCAACCGCCGAAGAGACTTTGTTTTATCCGCGTTTGGTCGGCGGCTAACTCGGCTTGACGCTAATGCACACTGTTCAGCAATCTGCTGTGGCGCGAACGCGCTGCCGCGTCAATGCTGTGCGCGAGTTGTATCGCCACTTCCTAAACTCAGGTTGCAGTAAGACGGAACGGCGCGGCTTGCGGCTCCTGCAAAACTGGCTTTCGCCTGCCCAGCGTTACCAATTCGAGAAGTTCCGCTATTTTGACGTGGTGGGTTGCACTAGCGGACGGTTGTATCGCATTTATTATGCCCCCAACCCTCCAAATGTTTACGAAATAAACGGTATTGGTCGCAAGAAGGGCCTCTGCTTCGCTCCGGTTGGCTCGCTCGTTCAGGGCGATGTCATGCTCGCTCAGAAGATTGCACTAGAGACCGATGAACAAAGCGCGCTGGCGGTAGCCAACATAATTCCAGGACCACGGCGGATCTAAGCATGAACCGAAGATTAGATGAAAGCGGAGGGCATGGTCGCATCTGACATCATTGGTCGATCATCCGCTTACGGGGCGCTTTCGGGAAGGCGCATCGGATTTTTTGCGATGCCCTCTAAAGCTTTCTTCCACTCGATTATTGGGGAGAGCGTCGACCGACCACCGTACACATCGTCGGAATGGAGGGTCTGATGCGCATCCTCGACCTGATCAACCTAATGCTTGTGATAATTTGCGTTGCTACCCCTGTGCAGGCTCAGACATACGATCCCAGCTACCCGGTCTGCATGAAGGTATATAGCAGCGACTGCCCAACGACCCTGCTGGCTTCCTCGACGGTGGCGGCCCTTGGGGACCAATTTGGGGACTGGGGACCGCTTCGGAAGTGAACCTTACGGCTTTTCAATGTGATACAGGAATTGACTGGCTGAGAGAGAGGGATTCGAACCTGCGAAAGGATCGCGGGAGCAATCTTATTGCTCAGAAATGACTGGCTTTTCGGCCTAATTGGAGCGTCGCTGTGGGGCCTTGAAGCGGCTTTGGGGCGCTTTGAGCCGGTCGTGGTCCGCCATCGTGTTCCCTTGGGCTATTTTCAAACCAAACAAAGCAGCGCCCTAGGGTTCCAATTGGCTGCTGGACGGATCGCAGAAGTCGGGCCGAACGCCTATTTGGGGCATGTCTTCAAACCCAGGCGACCAAATCCCCCCTCCAGCCCCGACTGGCTCCACGAGGTCAGGTACGACGGCTATCGCCTTCGCGTCGAACGCTACGGCGACCAGCGCTCTGCTTTGAGGACCGGACATGGCCGGCACGCCTAGGAATGTCGGAAAAGGACCGGCGGCGTCATTCGATTACCTCGTCAGCGCGGGCAATCAAAGTCGGTGCAATGGTCACGCCGAGTGTATTCGCGGTCTTGAGGTTGATAAGAAACTCGAATTTCGTGGGTTGCTCTACCGGAAGGTCGCCAGGTTTTGCGCCCTTGAGGATTTTGGTGACGTGCTTGGCCGCAAGCCTAAAGAGGTCGGTGATATCTGCGCCATACCCCATCGGCTCCGGGTTCACTTTGCAGCAATGGTCGGAGCAGCCATGTGTTCGGCCTGTTTGCGGTACTCATGACCGCTGGCCATAATGCCCTCCGCGGATCAGGTCCGCGGCAGGCTCGGAGGCCCGTTCATCAAGATTAAATATCACTGCGGCCTTTGGCATACGTTGCTCGCGAGAAACTCTCGCCGTCCCGGCGGGTTTTGAAATTCTCCAACTGGAGGGTTCGGACATGAAAAAAGCAGTATTGGCTTTTGCGACCGTTGCAACGATCAGTGTCGCTACCTTAGCAACAACATCACCGGCCCTCGCGTGGCGAGGTGGTTGGGGATGGGGTCCCGGACTCGCAGGCGGACTAATTGCTGGCGCGGTGATCGGTGGCATAGCGTCAAGTGCTTACGCGTATGGCCCCGGTTACTATGGCGGACCTGGGTACGGCTACTATGGCGGCGGCTATGCGCCTGCTTACGGCGGGTACGCTCCAGCGTAATACAACTACGGCTACGCGCCGGGATACTCCGGCTATTATGGTCGCAGGTACGTTGTGCGTCCCGCATACGGGTATTACCCCGGCTGGTGAGTCGCTAACCGCTTTGCTATGTGCGCCATTATGCGGCTCGAAGATCTCCGGAGCCTTTTGTTTGGCCACGTGATTCGGCGCCGTTCGCCCTTTGCGCTTCGGCCCAGGGTGAGCCTCGCGGATCGGCTCGGGCCCCGCGGATGGCCCGCCAAGTACTGCGTGGCTGGCTTGCAGAGGATCCAACTCCCACATTCCCGATTGAGAATCAGTCTTTGAAATGTCGGAGAATTCGCCCTCATTCGTGTCGACTGAGGGTTGGAGACCTTTCGACCTGTTCTAGGACGGTAGCGTTGGGCCCATGAAGAGACATCAGAACTTGATCCAATAGTTGAAACTGTCGGAGCCATCGCTACACGGAACATCGCACCGCGGAGCCCACATCACCTCCGCAAGCAGGCGCGACCGACACCGAAGCGTCCCCACCTTTCACACAGCAGTCTTCCCCGGAAGTACCTCCTGGGCGCGTTAAGCTGAGCGATAAGGTCATCCTCTTCTTTGCCGACACTAACAAGCGGTTGTCGGTGCGGCTCTTTGAGGATGGCGAGGACCTCGATAAAGGTAGGTTATCCGTTCATTCTCCACTGGGCGTGGCTGTCTGCTCCTGTGACGCGGGCGACGAGGTCGAATATCGCGATGGCGCAACTGACCGCAAAGTTCTCGTCGAAAACGTCGAGCGGAGCCTCACGCTTGAACCCTCAATCGAAGAGTCCGATGAACAATCCGGCTCTGAACTGAGCATTGCTTCCGCCGTGACAACCGTCTCCGCGGCAACTCCACCGAGGGCACGATGACCCCTGTTGTCACCGGGCCTGTAATGCTCCGACTTCAAGCAGCTTAACCTTCACCGCCATCTCCTCAAACCGGCAGAACCCACTCGCCCACCCCATCTGTTCCGGCGTGCGGCAATCAGGTTCGAACAGATGCGGGTTCGCAACGACAATCACCGTGCTGCGCGCCCGGCTGGTGGCCACATTGAATCTATGCGGGTCATACAGGAACGCCATGCCACGTGGCGCGTCTTCAGGCGAGGAACTGGCGCACGAATAGATCACCACTGGTGCTTCTTGGCCCTGAAACTTGTCAACGGTGCCGACGCGGGCCACGTGGACATCGGTCAACGCACGCCTTAGCGCGCTCACCTGGGAGTTGTAGGGAGCGACGACGAGGATGTCCTTCGGCTGCAACGGGCGGGTTTCTCCGTCGGCGTTTGTCCATGTGGTGCTGGGCTGCAGCAACGAACGCGCAATAGCGACGACAGCGGCCACCTCTTCGAGGGATTGGGCTTGGTTGCCCTGGTGGGCCACCTCCACCAGGAAAAGCCCAGCACCGACGAATGGTGTGGCGCCCTCGATACACTGGCGCTCCAAACCACAATTCGACTGCAGTCGCCCCTCGTAGTACGCCTCGGACGTGAACGCGCAAACGGCGGGGTGCAGCCGATAAGTCCGGTCGAGGAACAGGCCCTGCTCAGCGCGCAGCGTCGCCTGTGCCGGACCGAGCAGGTGCACGAGTGCGGAAACGTCGGCGCCATCCTCGTGCGCGCCCCGCGTGGGCTGTTCAAGCTGCTGCGGGTCGCCGAGCAACACCAAGTTCCGGGCCACGCGTGCGGCGGCCAGCGCCTGCGCTAGTGCCATCTGTCCAGCTTCGTCGATGACAAGCACGTCGAGGCGGCCGATGGCATCAGGGGTGGCCCAGAGCCATGCGGTGCCACCGACGATGGTGCCCGGGGCAATGCGGTCGAGTGCCTCGTCATTTGACTTGGCGAATTCAATGCCATCCACACCATCGTGCTCATCATCCTTGTGCACCAGGCGCAAATGTTGAGGTCGGCTCGACCCATTGTCGGCCTTGCGCACAGCAACCAGCAGATTCTCGATGACTTTGTGGCTGACTGCTGTGATGCCAATCTTCTTGCCTGCCGCAGCGAGCGCCAGGATGGTCTTGGCACCTTCTGTCGTCTTGCCGGCCCCGGGCGGTCCCTGTACAGGCAGGACGCCGCCGTCGAGTTCGCTGGATAGGCGCACTAGCGCTTGTCCGGCGTCCTCATCGACATGGCGCAACTCCTCGCCAACGCCGGTGACGCGATGCGGTGGGCGCGCACGCAGGAGTTCACTCGCGGCGGCGTAGGAGCCAAGGCGGTCGAACCCGTTGTCGCGGACATGTTCGGCGAAGGCGAGTAATGCCTCCTCGAGCACTTTTTCGCCGACCACGGGATCTTTAAAGACTGAGGTGGGAAGGGACTGCATGGCCTTCTCACTAATGCTCAGCACGACGGTTCGGTCATCGAGATCGAGCGCTTCGACTGCAGTCCTAATCGTGACCGGTTCCTGTCCCGAATCTGTGGGGACCGGCCACACGACCTTGTCACCGACGTCGACAGCCGTTTCCTGGATCGGGAAACGGAATCGGCACCGCGCGTTCCGCTCGCGTCCCTGCTTGGGAAGCCGTTCGACGAACTCTAGCCCGGCGAGCATCTGACGTTCGTCGAGGTGCTCGTCCTTCGGCAGATCGCGAAGGCGGAAAAACTCCCACCAGGCATTCTTTTCCTCCTGGCGGAAGTAGCCGAGCATCGCAGCGAGCAGCGCGCGCGCCCTTTCGTCCTCCGTTCGCATCTCGAGGTCCGCAGGGAGGCCTTGCCGCAACACTTCGCGAAGCGCCTCGATGCGCTGATCGCGGGCGCTGACTTCCTCACTTGGCGCCAGCGCGCCGGGCACCGGTCGAACGATGCTTTGGCCGCGCGCGAGGAGATTGTCGCGCTGGCGCTCGAGCCAGCCGCGCAGGGATTCAGTGGAGAGGCAGTCGTCGCCGTTGTATGCGGCGACACGCACACGGATCTCGTCGGCAATGGCATCGACGCCGCCCAGTTCAAGTGCGAGTTCGAGGTCGCGCCGCGCAAGGCTGGCGTCTCGTAGATCCAGCCGGCGCTGGAAGCCATGCAAAGCTTCTAGCTCCTTGAGACCATAACGCTCTACGCCGATGCGAAAGCCCTCGCGCACGACGGCATGCAGATCCACGAAACGCCTACCGCGCAGCAGTTGATCCAGCTCAGATCCGCGCGTGGCATGGCGGGCCGACAACCGTTTGAGGGTAGCGGGCTCATAGGCGCCGAAGTGGTAGACATGGGCGCCGGGGTGCTTCTGCACGCGAGCCAGCGCAAAGTCGATGAAGGCCTCCAAAGCAGCCTTCTCCTCACCAGTATTCAGCGCCCAACGTTGGTTGAATTCAACGCCTCCGTCCTCGTTCTTGATGCTCACGCCGGTAAGGTACTCGAGCCCGTACGGAGGCACGAATGGGTCGCCCTCGAAGTCGAGGAAAATGTCGCCTATCGAAGGCTCCGGCAGTCGTGCCAGCCCCCGGCCTGGTTCATAGCGCGAGTGCCTCGGTCTTCGGCATGTCGGCACCACGGCTGGCCATTTGCAGCCGCGCCTGTTGTCCAAGCCGCCGGTAGGTGTCTTCAGCGCCTCGCTTAGGCTTGTCTGGAAGTCGGCCTTCGCATTGGGCGATGGCCGCAACCGTAGGAAGTCCTTGCTGCTGGAACTCACGCATTTGAGCACTGCTGATGGCAGCGATCAGCGAAGGGTGGTCGTCCAGCCGCCTTTGCCGATCGCAATGGTGCCAGTAGATGCAAATGTCGCAGTGCGCCACTGGATGCGGATAGGTGCTCGGTGGCGGCGTCACGGTCACGGCGGCCAGCAAGCGGGCACGTACGAGCCGATAGTACGCAGCGAACTTCGCGGTGCGATAGGTTTCCTGCTCGAGCGGCGTGATTACATGAAAGTATTCAGGCGCCCCGCCCTGCATCAGCTGCAGCAATTCGGCATAGGTGCACAGTTGCAGGATCGTTCCTGGCTTGGTCTCGAGCGAAAGCTTGGTGTCGGCCGGCTCGTAAGCGTAACCGGGCAGCGACGAGGTCGTGCTATCGACGCGCAGCAGCATGTCGGCGATGCCGCTGAACACCTCATTGCCCAATGTAGCCTGCACGATCACGTCGAAGCCGGTTTCCATCGCTCGACGGGTCGCCGCGGGGTCACGCTGGTCGCGCAAGTCGCAGATCGAGCGGCCCGCCCGCCGCAGCGTATCGACGTAAGCCGTTTCGTGCTGGCGGCCACGCTCGCGCAACGCATCGAGCCGGGGATCAGGCCTGAACTCGATCTGCAGAAGCCTCTCACGCCGCCGGCGCTCGAGTTGCGTGAGGTGCGGACAAGCAAGATGGCCCGCGAGCTGAGTCGGACTGAGGTGCCCGGGTAGGCCCAGAGTTCGACTTCTCGTGGGCGACGAAGTCGCCATTTAGCGACTTTTGACCCACTACTGACCCCTGAGCATCCCCGTTTCTGCCATAGATCCTCGGTCTCGTTTCATTGCGGTGGCGGGCCAAGCCAAGCCTGCTGAAATCACGGCGCAAGTCGCTCTGCAGACGGCGACTCCCTGCTTAAACACAGTTTCCGTTGCCTCTTGCTACCGGCTCGGTCAGCAGTTCATGGCCGCGCAGCTCTTCCAAACTACCCTAGATAATGTGTCTACCTTGTCGCGAACTTGCCTGCCACCGGACGAGAGGTCAAACACACCAGCACTTGGTCGAAGCGAAAGCGCTCAGTTTTCGTTGTGCTCGCTTACGTTGCGTTGCTATAGTCGGCATCAAAAAGAGCGAGTAAGGCGTGGGAGAAAATTTTGCCAGTTCAGCACATTCATACTTTTCTGGTGCATCCAGGAAAGGCGACGGGGAAGACTAAAATCGTCGGTACAACGGTTTCCCTGTCAGGCGGAATGTTCGACCTTCTCAATGGGATCTATGCTAAATCTGATGCCGAATGCGATGTCGACATCACCTTCAGTCCAACCCACGACGGCAAGCAGCAGAACGATTGCAGAGATTTGGTCGTCGCGTATGTAAGCAAGCCGGATCTGCCGAAGGGACGGAAGATCGCCGAACGGCTCGCCGAGTACAGCGACGGCCGGTCCGGGCTCGGATTGCTGTTTCTGATCGCTGGGAAGGAGGGACGAGATCACAAGATCGTCCTGTCCCGCTTTCCGACCGACAGCGCAATCTATGTCGATGAAACACCAGGTACGCTTTCGGTCCAGTTTTTGGAACGCATCTTCATGAAGAGCAAGACTTCATACAAAGCCGTGCTCTACCAGCACTCTTCGCTGCAGGGATCGAAATAGTCTCCACCGATAGTCTCTGCAAAACGGGAATATTTCCGGATATGGCTGGAGACTTTCGGCGATTTGCACGCCAACTTCAGCTCACGGAGAGGCCGGAGACTAAACCGAACGCGCGAAAAGCCCGGATTTCCGGCCCCTTCTTCGAAGCGTTTGGAAAGCCGCGTCGTAGATAGGACTGCGTGGCTGGAGCGGCAGGTATCGAACCAGCAAATTCCCTTGACGACGTTTGGATCAAGTACTGCAGTTACCCATCCGATTCATACTCCAATCCAGCCAAATTCCCGACGCATACGTTCCCACCCTTTTGTCCGTGCCAATGTTCGGGTTCGCTCCGGAGGTGAGCCAAAACTAATTGGCTATCGGAGAAAAATCATGCCCCGGCGGCCGGCCAAAGTCACGCAAGCAGACATTGCCCGTGCAATCCGCGCAGCCAAGGAAGCCGGCGCGAGCGCGGTCACGATCGATGGCGAGGGTGTTATTCGGATAGCCCTCGCGGCAAGCACACTCTCGATCCGGCCTACAAATCATTTCGACCAGGAGTGGACGCCATCGGAGCCGCTGCAGCGCTTTCTGAAACGCACCGAAAGCGGGTGAAACGCACCTTTCGCAATTGATGCGGAGTCACCGCATCGCTAAACTCCAAGCATTGGTCCGTGGAGAACGCCAGTGCTTGAGCCGGAAAAACACGATCCTCGCTCGCCCGAGGATCGGCGAATGTATCTTTACTTCAACTATTCCGAGTCCGGCTCGCTGCGGTGGTACGTGAAGGTCAGCCGCAAGGGCCGCAGGATCGGGATCAGTGAGGAATACGGAACGCCAGCGTTCGACGCGGCCTATGAGGCCGCTGTTGCGAACGCTCGGAGGGGTGCTGCGGATGCGTCGCGTCAAAGCCTCGGTGAAGCCGGACCAACCCGAGCGCCGCTATCTGTACGTCGACGTCAGCCAGCGCGGTCAATTGCGCTACTACGTGCAATTGCGCAACAAGCTGCCGAAGATCAGGATCAAGGCCGAGTTCGGGACGGCCGAGTTTGAGACAGAGGTCGATGCGGCGATCGCCGCTCAGATCGCGCTCTATGGCAACGAGGGCGACTACATCAATGCACAAAAGCAGCGGAACGAAGAGCGCCCTGCCCTGCCAACAACGCCGGCGCAACCCGGCAGCCTGCGATGGTACTGGAACGGCTACAAGCACAGCGATCACTGGCTCGGAGATCTCAGTGTCGGCCAGGAGGGCTTGGCGGAAATCGACCCGGCTGCAGCGCACCGGGCTTGATCGAGAGTCTGCTACCCGAGAATGGAGAGAAGCCGTTCGCGGTGCTGACGCGCAAGGTGATCAAGGCGGAAATGAAGGCGCGCACGCCGTCTCAGGCCGGCAACCTGCTGTCGGCGCTGCGCGGCATGATCCGCTGGATGATCGACGAGGGCCACCTCGAACGAGGACGACGATCCGACCATCGGCGCTCGCTCCGGCAAGGCGAAGGCCTCACGCGAGAGCGGCGGGTTCGTGCCGTGGACCGAGGAAGACATGGCGATGTACCGCGCGAAATGGCCGCTCGGCACCGAGGCGCGGCTGATGTTCGACATCCTGCACTACACTTTCCTGCGGCTCGGCGACGCGCACCGCTTCGGGCCGCCGCATCTGCGCCAGATCGTGCGGAAGATGGCGGTCCAGATCGCGACCGAGAAGAGCCATGGCAACACCACCGTCACGGTTCCCGTGCATCCGGACTTTGCGGAGAGCCTGCGGGCGGCGCGCGCGGCCGGCATCATCGGCGCGCGAGGTCTTCACCGGCAAGATGGTGAGAGGGCGCGATCCTGCCGATGAACAAGAAGGCGTGGGCAGCGAAGTTCAAGAAGTACGCGGTGCTGGCCGGCGTCAACGAGCCGAAGAAGAGCTGCCATGGCGTGCGCAAGGCGCGCGCCGAGGTCGCGGCCTACGCCGACTGCACCGAGAGCCAGATGATGGCGATGTTCGGCTGGACCGATCCGAAGATGCCGGCGCACTACATCGCGCAGGCGAACCGGGAGAAGCTCGGAATCAGCGGCATGGAGAAGATCGTGGCGTTCGATCAGAGCCAGTCACTGGATGATTTCATGCGCCGACCTGGCGAACAGCGCGGAACGTCGACCAGAACAGAGTAGTAACTTTCGCGGAGTAACATTGCGGAAAAAAGCCTGAGATTTCAACGCTAAACGTGGGGTTGGTGCGCTCGGAGGGACTCGAACCCCCACGATTTTACTCACTGCCACCTCAAGGCAGCGCGTCTACCAATTCCGCCACGAGCGCGAAGGTATCGGCCGGCCGACCGGATCGGGCCGGATCAACGGCGCCGATGTAACAAATCGACCATGGGGGGACAAGACCTGCGAGAGACCGCAATTCCGAAGTTTTGCCAGCGATTTTTCGCGCGCCCTAGCGGCGTGCCCGGCAGTTTCGGCAGCATCTGCTTGACTTCGACCGCGATGCGGTTGCGATCGACCAGCACCACGCCGCTGGCGATCGGCAGGTTGTTGGCCAGCACCTTGACCTCGTCGGCCTCGGTGGCGTCCAATTCGATGATGGCGCCGCGGCGACAGGCGCATCACCTGGTGGATCGGCATGGTGGTGGTCCCGAGGACCACCATGAGATCGACGGTGACTTTATCGAGGGTTGGCACTTGCTTGACCGCCGAACTGGACTAAAAATCTGGCTTAGAGATCACCACGTTATGGTTATCCAATGGTTAACGCCCGCCAAAACCTCGATTTGACGCCCTTCGCCGCAGCTCCGGCGGCGGGCGTGGAATGGCGGATTTCGGACCGGCCGGTCGACTACCTGGAGGCCGTCGCCGCCATGGAGGCGCGCGCCGCCGACATCGCCGACGGCCGAGGCGCGCGAACTGGTGTGGCTGCTGGAACACCCCCCGCTCTACACCTCGGGCACCTCGGGCAAGGCCGGCGACCTGCTCGACCCCCGCTTTCCCGCTGTTTGCGACCGGACGCGGCGGCCAGGTGACCTATCACGGCCCCGGCCAGCGCGTGGCCTATGTGATGCTCGACCTGAAACGGCGTCGTCCCGACGTCCGCGCCTATGTCGCGGCGCTCGAGGAATGGATCATCCGCACGCTTGCCGCCTTCAACGTCCGCGGCGAGCGGCGCGAGGACCGGGTCGGTGTCTGGGTCAGGCGGCCGGACAAGGGTGCAGGGCTTTGAGGACAAGATCGCCGCAATCGGCGTGCGGCTGAGGCGCTGGGTGTCGTTCCACGGCATCGCCATCAATGTCGAGCCGGATCTCAGCCATTTCTCCGCGATCGTTCCCTGCGGCGTCGCCGATCCCCGCTTCGGGGTCACCTCGCTCGTCGATCTCGGCCATCCCGTCGGGCTGGCCGACGTCGACATCGCGCTGCGGCAGGCCTTTGAGGAGATTTTCGGCCCCGTCGAGGCCCGTCGCCCGACGCGGCGGCCTGACCCCTACCAAAGATCAATGCGCCTGCCACGGAACCAATTCCGGCGCCGGCGTTTGCGTAGTTCGGGGCTGGGTCCAGTGATTTGAAAAAACAAAGGCGCCACAAGGGATTTGTTCGAGAGCGAGCGCAGTTTCCGGCTCCTGGTCGAGGGTGTCGCGGACTACGCGCTCTATATGCTCGACCCCACCGGCATCATCACGAGCTGGAATATCGGCGGCCAGCGCATCAAGGGCTACTCCACCGAGGAAATCCTCGGCCAGCATTTTTCCCGCTTCTACACCGAGACCGACCGCGCCAACGGCAAGCCCGCCCGCGCGCTCCGGATCGCCAGGGAACAGGGCCGCTACGAGGAGGAAGGCTGGCGCGTCCGCAAGGACGGCACCTTCTTCTGGGCCAGTGTCATCATCGATCCGATCTACGAAGAGGGCCGGCTGGTCGGCTTTGCCAAGATCACCCGCGACATCACCGAGCGCCGCGAGAGCCAGCTCAAGCTCGAGGAGATGCAGAAGCATCTGGCCGAAGCCCAGAAGCTCGACGCGCTCGGCCAGCTCACCGGCGGCGTGGCGCACGACTTCAACAACATCCTGATGGTCATCAGCGGCAGCCTGCACTTCCTGAGAAAGAACGCGAGCGACGATCCGAAGGTACAAGCGCGCGCATCTCCGCGATCGAGACCGCGACCAAGCGCGGCGCCGCGCTGACCAGCCAGTTGCTGACCTTTGCGCGGCGGCAGAGCGTCAATCCGCAGCCGATCGATGTGAGCCGAGCAGGATCGAGGCGATCCGCGAGGTGCTCGAAACCGGCGCCGGCAGCGCGATCCGGCTCGCGTTCGAATGTCGACGGCGATCTCTGGCCGGTCATTGTCGACGTCTCCGAGCTCGAAACCGCCCTGGTCAATCTCGTCATCAATGCGCGCGACGCCATGCCCACGGGCGGCACCGATCACGGTCGCGGCCCATAACGTCGCCGCTAGCCAGCCGGATACGCCTGATCTTGTCGCGATCAGCGTGGAAGACACGGGCCAGGGCATCGCGCCCGACGTGCTGGACAAGATCTTCGATCCCTTCTTCACCACCAAGCCGGTCGGCAAGGGTACCGGACTTGGGCTTTCGCAGGTCCACGGCTTCGCACATCAGGCCGGCGGCACCGTGAGAGTGGAAAGCGAGCTCGGCGAAGGCACCAAGGTCACGATCCTGCTGCCGCGCGCACGAGATCGACGCATCAGCCGAAAGGGTCCGCGGTGTCGAGCTCGGCGGCAGCGGAACGGTGCTGCTGGTGGAAGACAATCCGGAAGTCGCCTCGGTCAGCGAGAGTCTGCTCGAGCAGCTTGGCTATACCGTGCGCAGGGTGCCGGACGCCGAGGCGGCGTTGCGCGAAATCGAGCACGACGGCATCGATCTCGTCTTTTCCGACATCGTGATGCCCGGCAAGATGGACGGTCTCAGCCTGGCGCGCCGCCTGCGCGAGCTGCGTCCTGAGCTGCCGATCCTGCTCGCGACCGGCTACAGCGATGCGGCCGCCGGCGTGCGCGGCGATTTCCCGATCCTGCGCAAGCCCTACGAGATCCACCAGCTCAGCCAGGCGATCGCGAACCTGCCGCGGTGAGCTCCGCGTTTCGGCCGCCCACGCTTTTGTGGACGGCCCCGGCAGATCAAGCGCTAAAGCGCGATGACTTTAGGATGAATAGACATCGCGCTTCAGCTTCTTGTTCTGGCATGATCTCCGCGCAAACGCGTTCCGCTGATGTCGCGAGGGAAAACCGCTTCACACTCTCCGGATCATGCCTTAGGCGGCGCGCTCCAGCGCAGCCTCGAGCTTGCCCGCGATATAGCGGCGCTCCTGGGTGAGGCCGGCAAAGCCGTAGGCATCGCCCCTCACCTCGTCGACATGCGCATAGGTCTCCTGATGCAGCGGACCCAGGAGCTCGCCCATGCGCTTGAACAAAGCGGCGAGATAGGCGGCCTTCTCGTCCTTGGTGTTGGTGCCCTCGGAGACGTGGACATCGATCCAGTAGCTTGCGAGGTTCTGCTCGGCAAGCGAACTGCCGGCGGCGAACCAGTCGGTGGCGTCTACCGATTTCACGATGACGGCAGTGACCTTCGGATCCTTGCGCAGGATCGCAGCGGTGAGCTCGGACACCGCGGCGGCGATCTCAGCCTTCAGCGACGGCGATCGGCGGGGGGTGGCGTAGGAAACGGTGATCAGCGGCATGGTCATTCTCCTCTAGACGTTCGGCACAGGAACTTGCGCTCGGGAGACATCTAGACCCGGTGCTGTCATTTTGGTATCTTATCTGGATGGATAACAATGATAAGATTTCATAATGACAGCGACACTCGATATCGCCACGGTCCAGGCCTTTCTCCTGGTGGCCGAGCTCCAGAGTTTTACCCGCGCCGCCGAAGCCCTCGGCACCACGCAGGCGGCCGTCAGCCTGAAACTGC
Source organism: uncultured Alphaproteobacteria bacterium (assembly GCA_963696255.1). GTDB lineage: Bacteria > Pseudomonadota > Alphaproteobacteria > Rhizobiales > Xanthobacteraceae > Bradyrhizobium. The sequence continues at coordinate 146,974 of CAVOJN010000006.1, read as the reverse complement.
AACGGCTGGAAACGCTGCTTGAAAAACGGCTGGTCGAGCGCTCGCCGCGCGCGGTCCGGCTGACCGGCGACGGAGCCTCGTTTCGCGACCGCGCCCGCGCGCTGATGGAGGCCCACGATCGCGCGCTCTCCGGCGGGACGGCCGCGCCGCTTCTGTTGAGGCTGGGCGTTTCCGATCATGCCACCGGCCCTGAACTGGTCTCGCTGCTGGAACGGCTGCGCGCGATGTCCTCGCAGCTCAGCCTCGCGGTCGAGATCGGTTTTTCGCGCGAAATCCTTGAGGCCTACGATGGCGGCCGGTTCGACGCGGTGATCGTGCGCCGCGAAGCCAGCCGGCGCGGCGGCGAAAAGCTCGCTCAGGACGAGTTCGCCTGGTTCGCATCCAGGCGCCTCACTTTGGCGGGCCGCGAATCCCTGCCGCTTGCCACCCTGGCCCCGCCTTGCGGGGTTCGGGCGCTTGCCATCCGCGCGCTCGACAAGGCCGGCATCGGCTGGCGCGAGCGCTTTGTCGGCGGAGGCGTCACCGCCGTCGTCGCAGCCGCGCTCGCCGGATTTGGGGTCGCGCCGCTGGCGCGGCGGATCGCGCCATCAGGACTGGTCGACATCGGACCGGCGCATAATCTGCCGAAGCTCGCTGCCTCGAACGTGGTGCTGCATTCGAAGGTCAGCGACCCCAGCAAACTGGCCGCGCTGCGGACGCTGGCTGCAACCTTCCGCGGCCTCGCTGCCACCTGAACATTCGCGTGAAGCTAGGCCGGCGGGCTCGATTGCTCCCGGCCGGCATGCCTTCCCGCAACGGACCAATAGGCGAGCCCGGCCGCCAATCCGGCCGAGACAAACAGCGGGCTCGGCTGTGTCGACGTCGCGCCCGACAAAAAATATGCGCTTGCGCCACCAATGACGGCACCGGCAAGGCCGAAGAAAACAATCGACCGTATTCGAAATCTCTCGCTGAGCCAGACGGTGACCGCGGCGGGGATGGCTGTCAGCAAGCAGGTGACCAGGAAGATCAGCAGTGTCGGCAGGATCATCAAGAAGATGGAGACCAAGGTGGTGAACGCCAGAGCTCTGACGGAGAACGGATGGCCGTCGGATACGTTCGCCGCATAGAGAATAGTGGCCACCGTGTAAACATACACAACGCCGGTTGCCGCCGCGCATCCGGCCACCCAACCTTCCATCGCGCGGGACCAGGTGGTGGAAATCATTGCGTGCCTCACAGGATCGCCTCGAACGCGCTGCGCAGCGTCTCGTGGCGAAAGACGAAGCCGTGGCTGAGCGCCTTGTTGGGCACCACGCGCTGGCCACCCAGCATCAGTTCGCTGGCAAAATCGCCGCCGATCCGGCGCAACAGCGCATCGGGAATCCGGAACAGCGCCGGCCGGTGCAGCCGCCGCGCCAGCTCCTGCGTGAACCTGGTGTTGGTGACGGGGATCGGCGCCGTGCCGTTGATGGGCCCTTTGATGTCGTTGCGCGCCATCACATGGGCGATTAGGCGGATAAGGTCGTCGCGCTCGATCCATGACATCCATTGCCGGCCCGAACCGAGCGGACCGCCAAGGCCGAATTCGAACGGGGTCAGCATGCGCGTGATGAAGCCGCCTTCAGTTCCGAGCACGAGGCCGATGCGCAGGCACACCACCCTCACCCCGTGAACTTCAGCCGCGCGCGCCGCCGTTTCCCAGGCCTCGCAAAGTTCATGGCTGAAGCAGGCGTGACACTTGGCCGACTCCGACAGCACCTGATCCTGCCAGAGCCCGTACCAGCCAATCGCCGATCCCGAGATCAGCACGGAAGGTTTTCGCTCCAGCCGGGCGATCAGACTGACGACATCGCCGGTCATGTCGACGCGGGAGGCGATGATCTTGCGGCGCTTGGCGTCGGTCCACAACGCGTTCCCGATCGGCTCGCCGGCGAGATTGACGATCGCGTCGATCCTCGTCTCGGACGGCAATTGGTCGAGGCTCGTGATGAGGGTGATCGGCGGTGCAAGCGTTCTCCGCGCGGGCGGGATCGCGCACCAGCGCGATGACCTGATGGCCGCCCCCGGTGAGACTCGCGACAAGGCGGCGGCCGATGAATCCGGTGGCTCCGGTCACCAGCACCGTCTGCGATGCGGATAACGTCTCGACGAGGTCTTTCGCCGGCGTTCCCGCCAGACGCGCCAGGCGCCGGGACGCGGCGAAGTCGCGCAAGCCGAACAGGCCGACGCCGATGGCGCAGACGCCAGCGGCAATGCCGAGCCAGCCGTGATCGACGCCCTTGATGCCAAGCGGCTGTTGCGCCCAGCCGATCAGGACCGACAGCAGCAGGACCAGGATCGCCCCATAATTGAGCGCAAGCAGCGTGTGATTGACGCGCTCGCTTGGCGGCAGCTTGCGGCTCAGATCTTCCTCGATGAAATCCATCAGCGTGATGACGAGCTCGGCCGCCAGCACGGCGATGACGATCATGGCCAAGAAGCCCGTGACTTCGAGCCAGCCGAGCACGAGGAACAGCAGGGCATAGAAGACATTGCGCACGGCGTGCAGTTGCAATTCGCGGCGCTGGGAAGGCCGCCAGGCGAGCCGCTCGGTCAGTTCGTGATGATAGAGCGTGTCGAAAGCGCCCATCACGACCTGAATTGCAATCAGCGTCCAGAGCAGCGGCGTCATGATGCAGCCTCCGCGAATACCGCGGACTGACGGATCAGCACGCCAAGACGGGGATGAATCACGTCGAGCGTGAAACGAAACAGGCCGCCGCCGAGATCGGTGTGGCTCACCGTCAGTTCGCCCGGCGTGAGCCAGTCCGGAAGACGCAGCCGAAGCTTTCCAATGCAGAGGAAATAGCCGGCGCTGCGAAAGAAGAGTCCCTCATGTTCCACCGACAGGCGCAGCGCCACGCCGATGCCGCAACCGATATATTCCTCGAGCCCGGTCGGCCCCATGAAGCGCTTGGCGGAATGGATGACCTGCGGGAAGCCGTCGCTGCGCGCGCAAATGCGCGTCCAGATCTGTCCGCCGCTCGCGACGTCCTCCGTCACCGTCACGATCATCGGGACACGGCTTTCCGTGCCGGTCGGCAGCGGTCCGCCGATCAGCCGCGTGAGCTGCGCCAGCCACCAACCCGCGCGGCTGTGGAAGGACTCCTCGACCTCGCCCGCATAGACGACGGTCTTGCCGCCGGCCAGCCGCTTCGAGAAACGCCGCCAGACCGCGATCGGTAACCGTCCCCAATCCTCGGGCGAAAGAAGCCCGCGAAAGCGAACGTCGTCGAGCAATAATCCGGAGGAGCCTGCGACATCGGATAATCTTGTTGACGCCATCGCTCACTCCGCGCATTCCAGTATTGCCGCCGACCACTTCGCCGGCTATTTCGATTTTCCCATCGGCAGGAGGCTTGCGATCTTTTCGCCGAGCTTGATCAGGGCCACCAACCGCGGGCGCGGCACGTTCAGCATCTGCGCGTACCAGCGATCGACCAGCTCGGTGAAAGCCAGCATCTCCTTCAGCCGCTTGCTCGCGACCGCAGTGATGGCGGGATCGTCGGCGGCATCGGACACGCAGGCGCGCAGCGCCGCGATGGCGGGATCGATCTCCCGTTCCTTGCGGCCGGCCGCGATCCGCGCCGCCACCTCCCAGATGTCGGTTTCGGCCTCGAAATGGTCGCGGCGGTCGCCCAGGATCGGCACGCGCCGGATCAGATTCCACGCCAGCAATTCCTTGATCGAATTGGAGACGTTGGAGCGCGCCATGCCGAGCGTGTCGGCGATGTCCTCGGCCGTCATCGGCGCCTCGGCGAGGTAGAGCAGCCCGTGAATCTGGCTGACCGAGCGGTTGACGCCCCAGCCGTCGCCCATGTCGCCCCAATGCAGGATGAAGCGTTCGACCGCCGGCGGCAATTTCTTCTTGTCGGTTATTTCTGTCATGACAGAAATTTCGGACAGAACGGAGCCGGCGTCAAGCACGATCACCGCCGCATGATGCGGCAGGCCGTCGCAGGCCTGGCAGGACGGTCGTGAGGGTGCCCGGCCGGCAACCTAGGGGGATTGCAGGATCACGCAGTCCGAGGCCGCCCCGCCGTCGCAGGAGGTCGCACAGGCGCTCACGAGCGAGGCGATGGTCCGTTCCAGAACCTGCAATTCGCCGAGCTTGCGGCGCAACTCGAAGAGATGCGCCTCCGCCAGCTTGCGCGCTTCGGTGCAGGAGGTGTCGCGCTGCATCAGCGACAACAGCGAACGGATCTCGGGAATCGAAAAGTCGAACTCGCGGCAGCGCCGGATGAAGCCAAGGCGGCGCGCGTCTTCATGATCGTAAATGCGCTGGCCGCCGCGACGCGCGGCCTGCCGCAACAGGCCGATCTCTTCGTAATAACGAATGGTCGCAACCGACGTACCCGTCCGCTCGGCCAAGGCTCCAATTCTAAAGGCCCCGATCCGCATGCCGCCCTCGATTTTTCCGCTTGAACGTCACTTGAGCAGGTATCCGATCGAGCGTTCAGGCAACAAGCTCGAGAGCATCACATGAGCGTTATCGGCCGATCCTGCTGTCGGTCGTCGAAGGATTGAACGGGCCGCTCGCCCTCACAACTCCGACTTCAGGAAATCGATGAAGGCGCGCACGCGTGGAATCGATTGCCGCCCGGGCAGGATCAACGCCGTGATCGGCTGCGGATCGGGATCGTGGCAATCGTCGAGCAGACGCACCAGCCGGCCGTCCGCAAGCGCGGCCTCCCCGAGGAAGTCGCCAAGCCGCACCAGCCCGACGCCGGCGATCGCGAGATCGAGCAGGACGTCCGCGCTGTCGCAACTGAGCGATCCCTTCACCGCCATCATCACCGGCTTGCCCTGCTCGAACATCGGCCACTGCGCAAGCCGCGCGAAACCATTCAGCAGCAGACAATTGTGACGCAGGAGATCGGTAGCCTGACGCGGCGTGCCGTGGCGCTTCAGATAATCCGGGCTCGCGACGATGATGCGGCGGACATCTCCGAGCCGCACCGCGATCAGCGCGCTATCGACCAGCGGGCCCACCCGGATCGTCACGTCGATCTGATCGGTCATCGGATCGATGCGCCGGTCGTTGACGGAGAGATCCACCGTCACATCAGGATATTGCGCCGTAAATCCCGGAAGCAGACGCGCCAGTCTGTGCCGCGCGAAAGCAGTGCCGCAATTGATGCGAATATGCCCACGCGGCCGCCCAAGCGTGGACGCAACGTCGGCCTCCGCCGCTTCGACCGCCGCGAGGATGCCGCGCGCATGGGCGAGGAATGTCTCGCCTTCCTGAGTGAGTACCAGCCGCCGCGTCGTCCGGTGCAGAAGCTTGGCGCCGAGGCGGCTTTCGAGCCTCGTGACCACGCGTGAAATGCCAGACGCGGTCAGGCCGCTCTCGGCGCCGACTGCGGCGAAGGTCCCGAGGTCAATCGTGCGAACAAAGATCGCCAGATCGGATGTGGGATGCACGGATCACCATTCATGATTTTTGGGAATGAATGATTTCCATTATCACAGTTTATCTTCTTGAAAAGCAGGAATACGTCAGAAAACAGAAACAGCCTGACGTCAGGAGCCAAGCCGTGCCCCTCACCCGTATCTCGATTCCCGCCTGCCTTCCCCCTCACAAAGCCCGCGCGCTCGCGGACGCGGTGCATGAGGGCCTGGTGGAAACCTGCAACGTCCCTTCCAGGGACCGCTTCCAGCTGATCTCGACCTATCCACCCGACATGATGCTGATCGATCCGACCTTCCCCGACGTGAGACGCACGCCGGAAGCATCGATCGTCGAGATCCTGTTTCTGGAGGGTCGCACGATCGAACAGAAGACGCGGCTGTTCCGGTGCATTGCCGATCGCGCCATGCAGGCCGGCTTTGCCGGCGACGACATCATGGTCACGCTGACAGAGAACAAGCCGACCGACTGGTCAGCAGGCAATGGTCGATCCTATGGCGATCGGCCTGAGGCGGTCGGAACATCAAGGCGCTCTCGTTGACGCCGGCCCCGCTCTAGATCGTCGAGAGCATCGAGAATGTTTCGCCGGGCTGTCGCAAATTGAGCTGTTCCTCGTCCGCGGGCTCATTGAGCACCGTCTCGACCCGGGACGACGGCGGACCATGCCGGCACAGCGCAATCATTTCCGCGACCGCCTTTGGAGCGCCGGCGAACACCGCCTCGACGCTGCCGTCGCGGCGGTTTCGCACCCATCCTTCCAGGCCCGCCCGGCTCGCCTGATATTCGACCCAGGCACGATAGCCGACGCCTTGCACCCGGCCCTGGATCGTCACATGGAGAATGGCGCGCGGTTTGCTCATGTCACGCCGAGAAACGCCGCCACCCGCGCCCTGGTTTCAGCCTCGCGGGTGGCACGGCCCGTCAGATCGGCCGAAGCGAGGCCCTTCAACTGCTTGGGCGCCGTTCCCTCGCGCAACGCTTTGAGCGTCTCGTAGACCGCCTGTGTCGCGGCCGCGAAGGGCGCATGACCCTGCAGCGCGATCTTCACGCGCTTGTCCTTCAGCCAGTCGAGATCGATCATCTCTTCCGGCGCGCCGCCGAGCACGATCGGCAAGCGTGTCGCGGCCGAAATCGCCTCCACCTCGTCGCGCGACTTGATGCCCGTGAAGAACAAGCCGTCGACCCCGGTCTCCTGGTAGGCGCGCGCGCGTTCGATCGCATCGCCAAGCGTGGTGATCGATATCGCGCCGGTACGCGCCAGGATGACGAGCGAGGGATCGCTGCGGCCGTCGACCGCGGCCTTCATCTTGCCGACGCCTTCCTCCAGCGAAATCAGCTGGGTCTTCTTCTCGCCGAAGGCCTGCGGCAGCAGCGTGTCCTCGATGGTGAGACCGCCGGCTCCCGCCGCTTCCAGTTCCTGCACGGTGCGGCGGACGTTGAGCGCGTTGCCGTAACCGTGGTCGGCATCGACCAGCACCGGCAGCGCCGCCGCCCGCGACATCCGCCGCATCTGCTCGGCAAGCTCGGTCAGCGTGATCAGCGCGATGTCGGGATCGCCGAGCACGGCGAGCGAAGCGACCGAGCCGCCGAACATGCCGACCTCGAAGCCGAGATCGGCGGCGATGCGGATCGAGATCGCGTCATAGACCGAGCCCGGACGAATGCAGCGTGCGCCCGAGAGGATGGCGCGCAGTTTTTCTCGACGTTGACGAAAGGCCATTGTTCTTCTCCATCGTCATTGCGAGGAGCGAAGCGAAGAAGCAATCCATGTCTCCAGGTGGCAAGATGGATTGCTTCGCTTCGCTCGCAATGACGTTGTTATTGTTGCGACCTGCTTAAGCAAATTCCAGAATCAGCGCGTCGACCGCGAGCGTGGCGCCGGCAGCCGCATGGATCTTCTTCACCGTGCCGTCGCGCTCGGCGCGCAGCACGTTCTGCATCTTCATGGCCTCCACCACTGCCAGTGTCTCGCCCGCCTTGACCTCCTGCCCTTCATTGACCGCGATCGAGACCACGAGACCCGGCATCGGACACAACAGCTTCTTGCCGCTGTCGCTGGCGGTCACCACCGGCATCAGCCGGGCGGACGCGGCTTCCGCTTCGGTGAAGACATAGACCGGCACCTCCACGCCCTGATGGGCAAGCCGGATGCCGTTGGCAATCGGCCGCGCCTGGACCGCGACGGCAGCACCGTCGATGGTGCCCTGCCAGACCGGCTCGCCCGGCACCCACGACGACACCAGATGATGCGGCTTGCCGGCAGAACCGTCGGCGCCGACGAAGCGCACCGCGATGGCGCCGTCCTCGCGCGCAATGTCGAGCAGGATTTCATCGCGGCCGAGCCAGACCGCGCGGCGGGTCTCGCGCTTCACGGGGCGGCCGTTCATCTGGCCGGAAATCTGCCGCTTGCGCTCGCCCAGGACATGGTCGATCGCGGCTCCCACCGCCGCCAGCCGGCGTGCGATTTCCCCCTGCGGCACGAGCGGCGAAAATCCCTTCGGAAACTCTTCCGCGATGAAGCCGGTGGAGAGCTTGCCCTCGCGCCAGCGCGGATGGTTCATCAGCGCCGACAGGAACGGAATGTTGTGGCGGATACCATCGACGTAGAACGCGTCGAGCGCAGTCGATTGGGCCTCGATAGCCGCCGTGCGCGACGGTCCGTGGGTGACGAGCTTGGCGATCATCGGATCGTAGAAGATCGAAATCTCCCCGCCCTCCTGCACGCCGGTGTCGTTGCGCACGGTGATGCCGTCGGCGCGGCTCTCCTGCGGCGGGCGATACTTCACCAGCCGTCCGATCGAGGGCAGGAAGTTGCGGAAGGGATCCTCGGCATAGACGCGCGATTCCACCGCCCATCCCGTCAGCGTGATGTCCTTTTGCGACAGTGCGAGCTTCTCGCCGGCCGCGACACGGAGCATCTGCTCGACGAGGTCGATGCCAGTGACCAGTTCGGTCACGGGATGCTCGACCTGCAGGCGCGTGTTCATCTCGAGGAAGTAGAAGCTCTTGTCCTGGCCGGCGACGAACTCGACTGTGCCGGCGGAATCATAGTTGACGGCCTTCGCCAGCGCGACCGCCTGCTCGCCCATCTTGCGGCGGGTGGTTTCGTCGAGCAGCGGCGACGGCGCCTCCTCGATGACCTTCTGGTTGCGGCGCTGGATCGAGCATTCGCGCTCGCCGAGATAGATCACATTGCCGTGCTTGTCGCCGAGCACCTGGATTTCGATGTGCCGGGGATCGACGATGAATTTCTCGATGAAGACGCGATCATCGCCGAAGGACGATTTGGCCTCGGCCTTGGCGAGCTTGAATCCTTCCGCCACTTCGGCCTTCGAGTGCGCGATCCGCATGCCCTTGCCGCCGCCACCGGCGGACGCCTTGATCATCACGGGATAACCGATCTCATCGGCGATCTTCACCGCATGCCTGTCATCCTCGATGACGCCGAGATGGCCGGGCACGGTCGAGACCTTGGCCTTGGCCGCCGCCTTCTTCGATTCGATCTTGTCGCCCATGGCGGCGATCGCATCGGGATTGGGCCCGATGAAGACGATCCCCGCCTTCTGCAGCGCGCGCGGAAAGGCTTCGCGCTCCGACAGGAAGCCGTAGCCGGGATGCACCGCTTCGGCGCCGGTCTTCTTGCAGGCGTCGACGATCTTCTCGATCAGGAGATAGCTCTCGGCTGCCGCCGGCGGTCCGATCAGGACGGCTTCATCGGCCATTTCGACATGGAGCGCGTCGCGATCGGCCTCCGAATACACCGCTACCGTCTTGATTCCCATGCGGCGGGCCGTCTTGATCACCCGGCAGGCGATCTCGCCGCGATTTGCGATCAGAATTTTCTTGAACATCTTGTTGTTTATGACCTTTGGGCGGGTTTAGCGCGTGATCCGCCAAAGTGTGAGCGGTTTGGCGACAAGATCACGCGCCAATCAAAAATTGGAGCGCGCCCGGACGCAAAACCGGTACCCACTTTTGCTGGTCGCGCTCCACCTGCAATCTGGCATGCGGGCGCGGACGTGCCAATTGCGTTGACAGCAAAATGAGCCGCAGGCAACCGGCTGCGGATCAGGCCCAGGATCGCCCCACCTGCCTCAGCCGGAATAAGTGTGGAAACGTCCGCGCGTGTAGGCGTGCGAGACCGCCTTCATCAGCTCGCTCACCTCGGTCTCCAGAAAATCGTTGGCGATGACGAGCGCGCGAATGGTGGCGCGCAGATCGCCCTCGCAGGCTGCGATGGCCTGATCGACCGCGGCCTCCAGCTCGCTTTCCTCCATGGAATTGGCTCGCGAACTGAAAGGCATCCCACGGCATCCTGTGACGGCGCGAGAGCTATGTTCTCTATTTGTTCTGACAAAGTCAACCGCCGAAGGATACCGTATGCCTCCTTGCCGCTGTGGATGAAGCCGAGCGAAAGACGCTGTCGGCCGCAGGACCATGAAGCTCTCACCGGCGCCTTCGCCCTCTGGTTCCACGCAGGAACAATCCAGCGAACGGCGCGACTTCGTCGATCCGCCCAAAAGCGGCCGTAGATAGCCAAGTATCCTTGGTCAGGTATCCTTGGACGTGTGACACTCCATCCGGCGTTGACAGACCACCCATGACCGGTTCGAACGAAAAGCGTTCCGACATCACCGCAGACGACGTGCTGCGGCGACATCTGGAGGAGACCGAGCGCGAGCGCGACACGGCGCATCGCGCTTTGCAGGAGCGCGAGGCGGAGCTGGCGCGCATTCAGCGCATCGCGCTCGTCGGTGGCCTCGAGATCGATTTCCGCGAGGGCGTCAAGAACCGCCGCTCCCCCGAATATCTGCTGGTTCATGGCCTGCCGCCCGAGGCGACCAATGAAACCTACGAGAACTGGGTTGCTCGCATCCATCCCGACGACCGCGACGCCACGGTCGGGCAATTGTTCGATGTCCTCAAGAGCGACAGCGAGGATTACGCGGCCACCTACAGGATCATCCGGCCGAATGACGGCGAGAGCCGGTGGATCCGCGTCATGGCCAAGATCGAGCGCGACCACAGCGGACGCGCCTTGCGCCTGGTCGGCGCCGACATCGATGTCACCGAGCAGATGCTGGCGCAGGAAACGCTTCGCGAAAGCGAGGAGCGGTTTCGCCTGATCGCTGACAGCGCGCCGGTGCCGGTCTGGGTCACCAAGCTCGACCGCACGCGCTCCTTCGCCAACCAGGCCTATCTGGATTTTCTCGGTCTTCCGTTCGAGCAAGCCGTCGTGTTCGACTGGCGCAAGGCGCTGCATCCGGACGACCTGCCGCGTGTCCTGCAGGAGCAGATGAGCGGCGAAGCCTCGCTGAAACCCTTTGTGTTGGAGGCCCGCTATCGCAACGCCGGCGGCGAGTGGCGCTGGCTGCGCTCGGAATCGCAGGCACGCTGGGACCCGACCGGCAAGCATATCGGCTTCATCGGCGTCGCCCATGACATCACGGTGGCGAAGCAGGCGGAGATCGAACTACGAGGCCTGAACGAGTCGCTGGAGCGGCGCATCCGCGAGCGGACCGCGCAGCTCGAGTCGAACGAAGCGCAGATGCGCGCCATCTTCGAGACCAGCCATCAATATCAGGCGCTGCTCAACGGCGAAGGCACCGTGATCTACGCCAACAAGACGGCACTGGCGGGGATCGATTCCGACGGCAGCGGGGTGATCGGCGCCCTGTTCTGGGAAACCCCGTGGTTTTCCGCGACACCAGGCATGCCCGAGATCGTGCACGAGGCCTTCAACAAGGTGCTGAAGGGCGAAGAGGTCCGCATCGACATGATGCTGCAACTGCCGATCGGTGAGCGCTATTTCGATTTCGCGATGCGGCCGCTCTACGATCGCCATGGCGCGGTGGCCGGCGCCGTGCCGGAGGCCGTCGACATCACCGAACGCCGCCAGGGCGAGGAAGCGTTGCGCCAATCCCAGAAGATGGAGGCCGTCGGCCAGCTCACCGGCGGCGTCGCGCACGACTTCAACAACCTGCTGACCATCATCCGTTCGGCGACCGATTTCCTGCGCCGCCGCGAGCTGCCCGAGGAGCGCCGCCGCCGCTATATCGATGCGATTTCGGACACGGTGGAGCGGGCCTCCAAACTGACCACGCAGTTGCTTGCCTTTGCGCGCCGTCAGCCGCTGAAGCCGCGGGTGTTCGACGTCGGCGTCCAGGTCGAAAACGTCGCCCAGCTCGTGCGCCCGCTTGTCGGCCCCCGGATTCAGATCGATGTCGAGATCGGCGATTTCGACGCCTTCACCATCGCCGATGTCGGCCAGTTCGAGACCGCCCTGATCAATCTCGCCATCAACGCTCGCGACGCCATGGACGGCGAAGGCCGTCTGAAGATCGCCGTGCGGAAGGTCGGAGCAATCCCGGCACTGCGCGCACAACCCGCCCGCAGCGGCGATTTCATCGCAGTGTCGGTCACCGATACCGGCACAGGCATCACCGCTGCGAACCTGGATGCGATTTTCGAGCCGTTCTTCACCACCAAGGACGTCGGCAAAGGCACCGGCCTTGGATTGAGCCAGGCGTTCGGGTTCGCGAAGCAATCCGGCGGCGAGATCGCGGTCGCGAGCCTGCCCGGACATGGCGCGACGTTCACGATCTACCTGCCGCAGGCCGCAGCTCCCGCCAGCGAGGCGGAAATCGCCGGCATCAAGAGCGAGCCGGCCGCGACCGGCCGCGGCTATCGCGTCCTGGTCGTCGAGGACAATGACGACGTCGGCGCGTTTTCGACCGAGTTGCTGGAAGACCTCGGCTATGCCGTTCGGCGGGCATCCGACGCCCGCGCCGCGCTCACCCTGCTGGCGGAAGACGAGTTCGCGGTCGACCTCGTATTCTCTGACGTCATCATGCCCGGTATGAACGGCCTTGAGCTGGCCGGCGTCTTGCGCGAGCGCTTTCCCGGCCTGCCGGTGGTATTGACATCCGGCTACAGCAATGTGCTGGCCGAAAACGCCCATCACGGTTTTGATCTGATCCAGAAGCCCTATTCGGTCGAGGCGCTGTCGCGCATCCTGAGAAAGGCGATCTCGGACAAGGCGGCGATATCTCGAGGCTGACCTATTCGATCAACTTGTCAGCAGACGTGATGATCGAATTGGGTATTTTCAAACCAAGCATCTTCGCGGTCTTCACATTGATCACCGTTTCGAATTTCGTTGGCCGTTCGATCGGCAATTCCGATGGAGGAGTCCCCTTGAGGACGCGATCGACATAGTAAGCCAATCGGCGGTAGGATTCGGATAATTTGGGCCCGTAGCTGCAAAGAGCGCCACTTCTCGCGAATACCTCCCAGCCGGAAATGACGGGCGCACGATGTTTCATTCCGAAATCAATGATCCGCTGCCGATACTGAATGGCAAATCCGTCGGCAAAAAGTGAAAGGGCCTGCGGAGGGTTCGAGTCCATCGTGGCTAGTGCGGAGGCGAGTTGGCTTTCCGTCGCCGTTCCAAAGAACTCCATCGTCAGACCAAGCTTTCGAGCTGTCTCCTCCGAGTAAGTGCGCTCGACCTCCGAACCCGGATGTTCAGGATTGGCTATGACGGCAACACGCCGCAAGTCCGGAATCATATCCCGCAATAGTTCCAAACGCTTGGCATTCAATTCGGCCGCCATGAAGGTCACACCCGTCATATTTCCCCGCGGATGCGCCAGGCTGTCGGCAAACCCGGCGACAACCGGATCTCCGCTAAAAACATAGACAGCGGGTGTGGACAGTTTCAGCTCGTACACCAAAGGGACGGCAGCGCCCTGGACGACCAGCACATCAACCGGTTTGCGAACCAGTTCGACCGCCAATGGCGCTACGCGCAACAGGTTGTCGTCGCCATAGCGATAGTCGATTTCGAGGTTTTCGCCTGCGCGATAGCCAAATTCGGCAAGGCCAGACCTGAATGCTTCGAGGAACGGGGCAAGGCTGCTCTCTCGCTGCGCCGTGAGCCATCCGATGCGAAAGGTCCTGCCTGCTGCCTGCGCACCTCCGATACCCATTGCGATGACGGCGCTTGAGATCAGAAACCCGCGACGGTTCATTCGCTCAGCTCCCCCGCTGCCATCGACGGGCAATTGTAGCCTGCCCGGATGTTGTCATCCAGATGCCTACCGGCACATCGCAGTGCGATAACGCGCACTCGCGTTCTCTTGTTGCGTGCCCCAAAGCCGGTTCAAATAAGGAGCATCTTACCGGGCATTTGGCCGCGCCAACTTCGCGAAAATGCACCCTCACCAAGTGACTAGCGCGCTGTAACAAATCTGTCGTAGAGCAAAACTAGACAAAGGGCTTCGGCCGAACCGGCCACCAATCGCCTTACAGGGGGAGATCGTCATGCGCCGCGCAATCTTGCTGCTTTCCGCCAGCCTTTTCACGCTCGCGGCGAGCGCCGCATCCGCGCAGAACGCCACGCCGCACAACCTGATCCTGTTCGTGCCCGACGGCCTGCGCGCCCTGAAGGTGACGCCAGAGAGCGCCCCCGCCATGGCCGATGTCCGCGACAAGGGCGTCAACTTCAGGAACTCGCATTCGCTGTTTCCGACATTCACGACGGCGAACGCATCGGCGATGGCGACCGGTCACTATCTCGGCGACACCGGCGATTTCTCGAACACGATCTATACCGGATATAGCTCCGAGCCGGCAGGCGGCACGGTCGTTCCATTCCTCGAGAACGATGCCGTGCTCGGGGACGTCGATGAGCATTTCAAGGGCGACTATCTCGATGAACACACCGTGCTGAAGCTGGCGCGCGAAAAGGGTTTCAGCACCGCGGCGATGGGCAAGCTCGGTCCAACCCTCATTTTCGATCACACGGACCGCGGCAAGAACACCATCATTTTTGATGATTCCACCGGCGGGAAAAATGGCGTGCCGCTGTCCGACGAGGTCAAGGATGCCCTGACCAAGGCGAACCTGCCGTTGGCTACTCCGGCACGTGGCGACAACGGCAAGGTGGGTGACGCCAAGACGCCGGGAACGACCACCGCCAACGTCGCCCAGCAGGCCTATTTCGCCGATGTCGCCTCCAAGGTCGTGCTGCCGATGTTCAAGGCGCGCAACAAGCCCTTCGTGCTGGTGTTCTGGTCGCGCGATCCCGACGGCAGCCAGCACAATCAGGGTGACAGCCTCAACACCATCACGCCCGGCATCAACGGGCCAACATCAATGGCCGGCATCAAGAATGCCGACGACAATCTCGCGCAGCTTCGCAAGACGCTTGACGATCTCGGGCTCACTGCCACCACTGATATCATCGTCTCCGCCGACCATGGCTTCTCGACCATCTCCAAGGAGAGCAAGACCAGCGCTTCGACCAGGGTCAGCTACGACGACACGCCCAAGGACTTCCTCCCCATGGGCTTCCTCGCGCTCGATCTCGCCAAGGCGCTGAACCTGCCGCTGTTCGATCCCAACGACAAGAATGCGCCCGTTGGCGAAGGCAAGCATCCGAAGGCCGGCAACGGCGTGCTCGGCCAGGATCCGGCCAAGCCCGACCTCGTGGTCGCCACCAATGGCGGCTCCGACCTGATCTATCTGCCCAACAAGGACAAGAAGCTCGCCAGGCGCACCATCGAAACGCTGCTGGAGCAGGACTATGTCAGCGGGCTGTTTGTCGATGATGCACTCGGCAGGTTTCCCGGAACGCTGCCGATGTCGGCGATCAACCTGAAGGGCAAGGCCGTGACGCCGACGCCGTCGATCGTGGTCAATTTCCGCACCTATGTCGCACCGGGCTGCGACCAGCCGACCAATTGCCAGGTGCAGGTGGCCGACACCGTGCTGCGGCAGGGCCAGGGCATGCATGGCAGCTTCGGACGCGGCGACACGATGAACTTCATGGCGGCGATCGGACCGGACTTCAAGGCAGGCTATGTCGACGCCCTCCCCGTCAGCAATGCCGATGTCGGCGCGACGATCGTGCGGATATTGGGGCTGGCTCAAAAGCCCAACGGCAACCTGATCGGCCGCGCGATGACGGAAGCGATGCCCAACGGTGCGACGCCAAAGGCAAGCGCCGTCTCGATCAAGTCAGAATCCTCCGCCAATGGGCTGCGCACCGTCCTGAACTTCCAGCGCGTCGGCAATCAGCGCTATTTCGATGCGGCCGGATTCCCGGGCCGCACGGTTGGACTTGATGCGGAGCCATCAGGCAAACAAAAAACGGCGGGGAAATAACCCCGCCGCCTATCCAAGCAGCACGCGCCTTCTAATATGCGGCGACCCGGCTCGGTTTGACAAGAAGATCGGCCGGGATTTTCCACGCTTGACTAATCTTGTGGATCATCTCCACCGTCAAAGGTCGATGGCGATTTAATATTTCAGAAGCCCGAGAACGCGAGCCAAGCAACTCCGCAAGCTCGGCCTGTGAATGTCCCAATTCATCGATTGCATAGTTCAAAAGATCGATAGGGTCAGAATCGTCGACAATCGGCCAACGACCCTCTTCATATTTTTCGACGAGAGTTGCCAGAATGTCCAGCTTGTCTCCATCTTCGGTTCCAGCCGCAGCGCCCCAAAGCCTTTCGATCTCGCGTAGGGCGGCTGCGTGATCTTGATCGTTTCTTATGGGATGAATTTCCATGTTGTCACCATCTAAAACCGAGCGACAGTGAATGCATCGATCCTGTCGTATTCAGCATGCGTGCCGATGAATTTGACGAACGCGATACTTCTTGGAAAATCGAACGCGACGATCATCCGGTAGTTGCCTCCCGCAATTTCAAACCTCGCGCGTTCACGGTTGAGAATTTTTGCCGTGGGCGCCGCAGAGCGAATATCGTCCATCGAACTCCACTTGGCCGACTTGACCAAGGTTCGCCAGCGTTCGAGGGGCGTCCTTGCTTCCGGATGCCTTTCTCCGTAGGCGGCAAGGACGTTCCAAGCGATAATTCTCATGGCCGAATATGTTCCCAAAACGGGAACAATGCAAGGCCGGCAAACAAAAAACGGCGGGGAAATAACCCCGCCGCCTCGCAAATCGAAAGCCCGAGGAATTCGCCTAAAGCGCGATGTTTCGCGCTCCAGTTATTTCTTGAGCATGATCTCCGCGCAAACGCTACGCGTTTGTCGCGAGGGAAACCCGCTTCACACTTTTCCGGATCATGCTCTAGATCCCGATGTCGAACACGTAGGGAATGTGGGTGAGCGGGAAAACCGCGACGCCGGCCAGCGTTGCGACCATCGCCATCAGGGCGCGATTGGAGCGTCGCTTGCCGCGCATCTGGCTTGCGATCCACTCCAGGACTTCGGTGTTGACGCCGTTGGCGTTGGTTGGCGCCCAGCTTTCGAGCTCGGTGTCCGGCGACAGCGCGACCGTGCGCGGCGGCACCGGGAGGCCGGAGGCGGAAGCGGCATGATGCGCGACGGCCTTCGCGAGCAGATCGTCGAAGCGGCCTCCGTCGGTTCGCTCGGTCGCGGCTTCATTGATTTCGAACAGCGCTTCGGCCTCGGCCCGGCTGACGGGCTGGTCCTCGACGGCGGACGCCGTCAGGATACGGACGCACCAGGCGGCGTCATCGGCATCAAGCGCGCGGGAAAAATGCACACGGCCCTTGGTGGTCGGGCCTTCGCCGGTGATGACGCCGTCGCGCACAATCGTCAGCGCATGAGCGGCAGTCTCGCGGCAGGAGGGTTTCAGGGCACTGATCGCATCAGCAGGCTTGGAATCAGCAGGCTTGGAATCAGCAGGCTTGGAATCAGCAGGCTTGGAATCAGCAGGCTTGGAATCAGCAGGCTTGGAGTTCGGGGCAGTCATCGTCACACTTCTCAATTCAGTTTCTGGTTCAAGCTCAGTTCTCGGCCAGCATTCGACGCCGGACGTAAACGAGTGGTTAATGATTCGAAACTCGTTTCCGGAGTTTTTTAGATGGTTGCCGATTGGTCGCTTTTATTCCCGTCTGGGTTCGGGAGACCGTCCGGCGGGGGGTGATGAAAGCCATAAAAGGCGATATCGGGGCAACCCCGATCTCTACGGTCACAAAGGTTTTTTCGCCGCAGTGACAACAGATCACAAGAAGGTGCTAATGAGTTCCATGAACGAGGAAAATTGACCTTTTTTCGTGCCCGCCCGTTCACCCCAAGGCCTGCCCCACCTATATTTCGATAGAAATTCCCCTGTAACTTGAGAGACATGGAGCTGTCACATGGCACTTCCGATTGGCGCTGTCGCCCCTGATTTCGAAGCCCAGACCACCGAAGGTAAAATCAAGTTTCACGACTGGATCGGTAATTCCTGGGTTCTGCTCTTTTCGCATCCGAAGGATTTCACCCCGGTTTGCACCACCGAGCTTGGTGCGGTGGCGAAGCTGAAGCCGGAGTTCGACAAGCGCGGCGTCAAGCTCATTGGACTTTCCGTCGATCCCGTGGATCGGCACTCGAAATGGGCCGAGGACATCAAGGAGACCCAGGGCGCGGCGCCCAACTATCCGATGATCGGCGATACCGATTTCAATGTCTCGAAGCTCTACGACATGCTGCCGGCATCGACGTCCGGCGACGTCGGGACGCGCACCGCTGCCGACAACCAGACCGTTCGCAACGTCTTCGTCATCGGTCCTGACAAGAAAATCAAACTCGTCATGGTTTATCCGATGACGACTGGGCGCAATTTCCAGGAGATACTGCGCTCGATCGACTCGCTGCAGATGACCGCCAAGCATCGCGTCGCGACGCCCGCCGACTGGAAGCAGGGAGAAGACGTCATCATCGCCGGCTCGGTATCGGACGATGAGGCCAAGACGATCTATCCGCAGGGCTGGAAGGCGCCGAAGCCGTATATCCGTATCGTGCCGCAGCCGAAATGACGGCGATAAAGCCGTCATCCCGGGGCGCGCTTAGCGCGAACCCGGGATCTCGAGGTTCCGGGTTCGATGCTGCGCATCGCCCCGGAACGACGGACTAAGGTTTAGGCACCAACCAATCCGCAACAAGGAGACCGGCGGTCGATGAGACCGCCGTCACCACTGCGCCCCAGCCGATGTCGACGGCCGCCACGGCCCAGCTCCAGTGCTTGAGCAGTGCGAGCGAGGTCAAATCGAAGGTGGCATAGCAGAACAGCCCGAACAGCGCGCCGTAAAGCAGCGTCGACCGTGGCGTGGCCGCGGCGCTGCCGCTGACAAAGATCAGCACGCCTGCGACATAAAGCAGATAGAACAGGACCGCCGGGGCCGCCCTCACCTCGCCCAACATGTCGCCGACTTGCGCCACGAAGAAGCCTTTGGCGAGGATCCCCAGAAACAGGAAATCCAGCGCCATCAGCACCAGGAGCGTTGTCAAATAGAGCACGATGGTGCGGTTCACAGGTGACCTCCCCTGCGTTCCAGATACAGAGTCTCGACGTCAGCCGGTTTCACCCCACCCCCATTCCGCTTTTGAGCCTCTGCCGGAGCAATTTGAGGATACTCTTGGAAGCATGACGGACCAGCCCAGCGTCATCGTCTGGTTTCGCGACGATCTGCGCCTTTCCGACCATCCTGCCCTGCATGCGGCGGCGAAAACGGGCGCGCCTGTGATCGCACTCTACGTGCTGGACGAGACGAGCGCGGGACTGCGTGAGTTTGGCGGCGCAGCGCGGTGGTGGCTGGCCCAATCGTTGCGGGCGCTGGAGGCTGATCTAAAGGCCAGGGGGGCGCATCTGGTGCTGCGGCGCGGTCCGGCGGCAAAGATCATTCCCGACGTCGCGCGCGAAGCGCGTGCAGGCGCGGTGCTCTGGAACGAGATCGCACAGGCTCCGCATCTCGCCATCGAGAAAGAGCTTCGGGCCGCTCTCGAAGATGTCGGCGTCAGCTCGCAGGGCTTTCGGGGTGACCTCCTCCTCGCACCGGGCGAGATCCGCAACAAGGAAGGCCGGGGCTTGCGGGTGTTCACGCCGTTCTGGCGCCGCGTGCTGGCCGCGGGCGATCCACCCACGCCGCTGCCCGCGCCAAAATCGCTCCGCGGCATGGATGGCATTCACAGCGACACGCTCGACGACTTCGGTCTGGAGCCTCAGCATCCCGACTGGGCCGGAGGCTTGCGCGAGACCTGGACGGCCGGCGAGAAGACCGCGCACAAGCGGCTGAAGAACTTCCTGGTCAACGCCAAGGGTTACGCCAGCGAGCGCGACCGGCCGGGTCGCGACGGCACCTCATCGCTGTCACCCCATCTGCGCTTCGGCGAGATCAGTCCGCGGCAGGTCTGGCACGCCGCCAGATTCGCCGCAGCCGAGCATCGCGGCCTGTCTGGCGATATCGACAAATTCCTCAGCGAACTGGGCTGGCGCGAATTCTGCCGGCATCTGCTGTTTGACGTGCCCGATCTCGCCCGAGAGAATCTGCAATCCGCGTTCGATGCCTTCCCGTGGAAGCATGACGACAAGGCACTTGCCGCCTGGCAGCGCGGCCGCACCGGCTACCCCATCGTCGACGCCGGCATGCGCCAGCTCTGGCACACCGGCGTGATGCACAACCGGGTGCGGATGGTGGTGGCCTCCTTCCTGGTGAAGCATCTGCTGATCGACTGGCGCGAGGGCGAGCGCTGGTTCTGGGACACGCTGGTCGATGCCGATGCCGGCAGCAATCCCGCCAACTGGCAATGGGTCGCCGGCTGCGGCGCCGATGCCGCACCCTATTTCCGCGTGTTCAATCCGGTGCTGCAAGGCGAGAAATTCGATCCCGACGGCGATTATGTGCGCCGCTGGGTAGGCGAACTCGCCAACCTGCCGGCGTCGCTGATCCACCAGCCCTGGCGCGCCACGCCGCTCGAATTGAAAAGCGCAGGCGTGGAGCTCGGCGTGACCTATCCCGAACCGATCATCGATCACAAGCAGGGCCGTGAACGCGCGCTTGCCGCCTATGCCGGGATTCGCGGGAAATAGATGGATCGATTCACGCGCGCCGGTTGACCACGAACACCGCGGCCGCACATGCCGCCATGCCCGCAAGCGCAATGCCGTCGAGCTTCTCGCCGAACAGGACGTAGGCCATCGCCGACGTCACCGCCGGCACGAGATAGAACAGGCTGGCGACGGAGGTGGCGGCGGATCGCCGGATCAGCCAATACAACAGCCCGATCGATCCGATCGACAGCACCACGGCAAGCCATGCCACCGAGAGCACGAACTCCGCGGTCCAGTGCACCTCGCGGGCTTCGAACAGGAACGCGCCAGCCGTGAAGAGCGCGGTGACCGCCAGATATTGCACGAGGTTGCCCGCCCGCCAGTCAATGCCGCCGCAGAAGCGCCGCTGGTAGAGCGTGCCGAGCGTGATGCTGACCAGCGACACGACGGATGCCAGCCAGCCCCATCCCGCCTGCCCCGTCAGCGGGCGGTCATGCAGGATCAGCACGACGCCGCCAAGTCCGAGCAGGAGTCCGATCCATTGCAACGGCGAGACGCGCTCGCCCAGCCAGCGATTGGCGATGGTCGATGTCAGGATCGGCTGCAAGCCCGGCATCAGCGCCGAGAGCCCGGCCGGAATCGAGAGCGAAATCGCGACCGCCGTGCCGCCGAGATAAAATCCGTGCACTAAAAGCCCGGCGACGATGCTGTGCCCCACACCCGTGAGGTCAGGCCATTTCGGCCGCGCGATCGCGGCGATCAGCACCATAATGCCGACCACCACGGCCATGCGGATGGCGAGATAGGTCAGCGGCTCGGCATTGTGCAGCACATATTTCGTGCCGATGAAGCCCGTGCTCCAGAGCAGGACAAAGACCGCCGGCGCCGCCCGCGCGGCAAATTTGTCGAAGTCGGTTCGCATCGGCTGCTGAGTGCCCGATCATGTGCTATGTCGCAACGTCCGTTCCGACATGGCGGGCCCCCGCCGCCAGGGCATGATCCGGAAAAGTGTGAAGCGGTTTTCCGAAAGATCATGCCCAAACAACAAGCCAAGCAACCACCCGAAACAAGAGGAAATGCCATGGATGTTCGTGCCGCCGTCGCTGTCGCTGCCGGCAAGCCCCTGGAAATCACGACTGTCCAGCTCGAGGGACCGCGCGCCGGCGAGGTCCTGATCGAGATCAAGGCGACCGGCGTTTGTCATACCGACGAGTTCACGCTGTCAGGAGCCGATCCGGAAGGCCTGTTTCCCGCAATTCTCGGCCATGAAGGGGCCGGCGTCGTGGTCGATGTCGGCATCGGGGTCACCAGCGTGAAGAAGGGCGACCACGTCATTCCGCTCTACACGCCGGAATGCCGGCAATGCCCCTCATGCCTGTCGCGCAAGACCAATCTGTGTACCGCGATCCGCGCCACCCAGGGCCAGGGCCTGATGCCGGACGGTTCCTCGCGCTTCTCGCTCGGGGGTAAGCCAGTGCTGCACTACATGGGCACCTCGACATTTGCGAATTACACCGTGCTGCCGGAAATCGCGGTCGCGAAAATCCGCACCGACGCCCCCTTCGACAAGGTCTGCTACATCGGCTGCGGCGTCACCACGGGGATCGGCGCCGTCATCAACACCGCCAGGGTCGAGGAAGGCGCCAAGGCCCTCGTGTTCGGGCTTGGCGGCATCGGGCTCAACGTCATCCAGGGACTGCGGCTCGCCGGCGCCGACATGATCATCGGCGTCGATATCAACCCCGCGCGCAAGGAATGGGGCGAGCGCTTTGGTATGACGCATTTCGTCAATTCAAAGGAATTGGGCAAGGAGCTGGTGCCTCATCTCGTCAACATGACGAAGTCGGGCGCGGACCAGATCGGCGGCGCCGATTACACCTTCGATTGCACGGGCAATGTCACGGTCATGCGTCAGGCGCTGGAAGCCTGCCATCGTGGCTGGGGCCAGTCGATCGTGATCGGCGTGGCTCCCTCGGGGGCGGAGATTTCGACACGTCCGTTCCAGCTGGTGACGGGCCGGGTCTGGAAAGGCACCGCCTTCGGCGGCGCGCGCGGCCGCACGGACGTGCCGAAGATCGTCGACTGGTACATGCAGGGCAAGATCCAGATCGACCCGATGATCACGCATGTGATGCCGCTCTCCGACATCAACAAGGCATTCGATCTGATGAAGAAGGGCGAGTTGATCCGAAGCGTGGTGACGTTCTAGCGGTAAGCGGGATCGCAAACTAACGCACGCTGTCATCATCCGCGAATGCGGATGATCCCGTATCCCAGAGTGTCAGTCGCAAAACTGAGAGGCCGCGGCGTACTGGATGCCCCTCATTCGCGGGGCATGACGGCGGAGAGTGATATCACCACTCGTCCGGACAGGGATCGACGATCTTCCAGAGATCGTCGCCGTTCTTGATCTTCTTCATTTCGGTGGTGAGCCCGCCATTGCGGCGGATCCAGTCCTTCACGCTCTCAGGGTAATAGGACATCAGGTCGGAGGTGCCCGCAGAGCTCGTGACCTTGATGCCGAAGGTGAAAGCCTTGTCGTAATAGGCCTGGTGAAATCCGACGCTCGCCCTCGGCGTCACGCAAATCTTGTTCATCGGCACGATGCCGAACACCAGCGTGCAGGCGGAATTGCAGATGCCGTCGATCACCACGCGCTCGCCAGCGTCGCGAATGCGTTTGTACCTGGTCTTGTATTCCTCGACATAGCCGCCGTGATCGCGGGTGATGTGCAGCACCGCGTGCGCCGGCGTCGACGTCACGACGAGCAGCGACAACAACAGCAAAAGCGGCGAGGTGATGCGCATGGAGGTGGGACGCCCCAAAAGACCTTTCGCTTTATACGGGAAGGCTGATGCCTTCGGCCAGCCCTGCAAACTCTCGCTTGACTGTGTTAGTAAAAAGTTAAGCATCGGGAAAAGGCCAAAAATTGGCACAAACGTCAGGCGATTTCGGGGGACTCCCCTGAAAATTCGGCCCGGGATTGTCGCCAAAATGGCCCTGGACAGGTAACTTAGCGGGAATTCCGGAGAATCAAGATGAATAAGTGGAAGCTTTTGGCCGTCGCCCTGCTGTCCGTGGCCGCCCTGACCCCCGAGCTGGCGGGTGCGGCCGATATGGGCGTCTACCCCCGCCACGCCAGGCACGCCCGCCATTGGTACGGCCTGCCCTATCCCATCAGCTACATGCACAATTACGGCCCGGGCTTCGCGCCTGGCACCTTCGCCTTTTATGACGGGCCCGCGACCAATTTCTGCTATCAGGGCGCGGCCGCCTATATCGGCCAGGACCGCCGCCGCCATCCCTGCTTCTGACCCTTTCTGACCCTTGGCTTGCCGCGCGCATGTCCGGGACAGAACGCGCAAGGCATCGGATCTCACCAATAGAAGCGCCCCGGCATCTCTGCTATCCGGGTCGCCGACGCGCTCGTAGCTCAGCTGGATAGAGCATCGGATTTCGATTCCGAGGGTCGGGAGTTCGAATCTCTCCGAGCGCGCCACTCAAATCCCTTGAACACCTGACATTTTTTTGGTTCGCGGTGCGTGCGACGTGCTGGAACGCAAGGGGATCAAACGACGCGGAAACGCGTTGAAGAGCACCGAGAGCCCCAGAATAAGTCCCAGAATTTGTTCACCGCGCGTTCTGGCGCTATCGCTTTCGGGGAGAAGAGCCGATGGCCGTCACCATGTTTGATCAAATGCTGTTCCCGCTCGCATGCCGCCACACTGTTGTGCTCGGCAGACTGGAAGGGAAGAAGGAATGGACCTGCGAGGAGTGCAACACAAAGACCGACCTGACCGCAGAGCCCTATAAGGCGATGCTTGCCAAGGAACTCGACACCGCCCAGCAGATCGACCTGCAGGTAAAAGAAAAAGGTGGCAAGGTCACACGCGCCTATGAGTGACGGTGCGTTGCTCAATCCCTCCGTTCGGGCGGGATAGTGGCACCTACGATTCGCCGCTAAAGCCAATGGAGCAACGATATGAAACTCGCCGACCAGCCCGCCGTCATAGTGTGGCCCGAACTCAAAAGTCCGGGATCGGGTCAGAAGATCGCCCCGGTCCAGCATCGCATGAATTTTCCGACGCTAAGAGCAGCCGCAAACTATGGCGCGCGAGAGCTGCCGGAGATAGTTCGCAGGAACGCTATCATCGAGGTTGCTGATACCCCGAGTCTTAATTGGGAGACGTGGCGCGCATTTTGTGATGTCCCCGATGAGCCGCACAAATCCTAGCGGCTTCCCCTAGACCCGCGCCAACGGCGTCCCGCAGCACCATTTCCCGCCCGGCCGGCGCGACCTTGCCGAGCGATACATGCGCGATCCGGGGTACCGACTCGCCGTGGTGACGCGATTCATCCATGACAAAGGGCGACCACCGGACATGACATGACGGTTCCAAGGTCGCGATCCGCAGTCTTTGTCATGGGATCGGCGTACCCTTTGGCTCGATCTTGTCGGTCGGATCGAGCGGAACCCACTCCATAGCCTTCCCGGCTGGGAGCTTGAGCGCGTCAACAACTGTGCCAGGGAGTTCTTGATCGGAAATCAGCACAAAGTGTGCGGGCAATTTGCTTTTTAGGAGTTCACGCGCCTTTATTCGGTCCGACTCAGCAATCGAGTACATTCGAGTCCGTTCATTATCCTTGGCCCAGATCGTCCAGCCGCGCTTCGCCATCGGTCTTCTCTCCCATGTTCTGAGTTGAGGACGTTATCATCAATCTTCCAGAAGTTGAGCCTTACGCAACTCTGCAATGTGCAATCTCTACAGCATCACCACCAACCAAGCCGCAATCGCCGGTCTTTTCCGGCAACTGAATCGATACGTCGGCAACCTTGCGCCCATGCCCGGCGTCTTTCCCGACTACCCCGCGCCCGTGATCCGCAACGCGGGTGACGCCGAGGAGATGGTCATGATGCGCTGGGGCATGCCGCCACCGCCACGCACAGGCGGACCGCCCGTGACCAACATCCGCAATACCAGTCTCACCGCACTGGCGCGGTTGGCTCAAGCCGGAGAACCGTTGCCTCGTCCCGGCGAACTCATTCGCCGAGTACGCGCCCGAGCCGAACCCGGAGACGAAGAAGAAGGACGTCGTCTGGTTCGCGCTCGATGAGAGCCGCCCGCTGTTTTGTTTCGCGGGCATCTGGACGACCTTCAACGGTGATCGCGGGACGAAGTCGAAGCCGATCCCAGGCCCGCATCAGGTCTACGGCTTCCTGACTACATCGCCGAACGCCGTGGTCGCGCCGATCCATCCGAAGGCGATGCCGGTCATCCTGACCACGGCTGAAGAACGTGAGGTTTGGCTTCGCGCGCCGTGGGACGAGGCCAAGGCGCTACAGCGCGCCCTGCCCGATGATGCGCTCAGGGTCGTGATGCGAGGAGCTGACAAGGAGGATAAGGCGGCCGCATGAAAGATTGCTCAGGACCAAGGCAGCCGCACGCGCCGCATATTCAGTTGCAAAGTCTAGCGCCCTCGCCTTAAAGTACATCTTTGGCTTGGGGAGACGTCCAATGTTGATGTTGGAGTCGGAGGCTCTCTCGAAGGACGCGTGGTTGTGGTTCGGGGGAGGATTAGGCGCAGCTTTCGTCATAACGATCGCACTAATCGTCTTGTTTTTCTGGCACAGCGCCTATCACGCGAAAACCGAAGAGGAAGCGCTTGACCTTGGCTTTCTCGGGCTGATCTTACTCCTGGTGACTATCTTCTATTTGGTTGCGTTTTCATTTCTCGTAGCTGCCTCTACCAGGGGCCTTGACATCAAAATACTCGTCGCCACCGTCGATGCCTTTGTTTTGATCGGCAGCAAACTGCTTGCGCCGGACTTTCTGAGGTATCTTAATGACGAGGAGATCGGGGGTGGAAAAAAGGACTAACCCCGGCCGAGCCTCGCAATCTCGGTTACAAAATCCAGCGAATGACACGCAAGACACTGGAACTGCCGCCCGAGGTCGCCCGCGCCTTCGTCCGCGACATGCGCGCCTTCTTCGCCGCAGGCCACGACACGATCAAGGCCGATGGGATCGCGGCGATGCAGTCTGCACGCGCTCAAGCAGCACTACGCCGGTAAGCTGCGGCTGACCGACATCAAAGCGATGTTCCTACAGATGCGGGATCAGGCCTGACCGACCGGCCTTCAGGAGGTTCTGTACACTTTTGAACGCACCGCCTGTGAGTTGCAGACGGGGATTTCTCAACCCATCGATTGACAAGGATGTGGCAGGTCTGAGAGGCTCAAGCCAAGCCGTTTGGTCGGGGGTTGGGCAATGAAACCGATAGTTTTGAGCGTGGCCGTAGCGCTGCGCCAAGTGTTCGTCTCCACAATTTTGGGCAGCAGCAACGCGCTTCTTTGCTCGTATATTGCCTTGGCGGTTTTGTTCGCTTCTCCGCAAGCGTCTGCCGATATACTGCAAGCCACCCTCACAGGCACGTATGCCGGGGGAGTACTTGGCTTCTGCGTCCCTTGCGGTGTCGTGCCCTATTCTTCATTTGTCGGAAACTCGTTTATTGCCGGATTTACCTTCGACACTAGTACAGGAACCCTTTCATCGCCCTCTGCCGGAGTTTTCGAGGTTACCGATGGTGCTGCTAGTGCCAGCGTTTCCGTCACTGGCATGGGAGGGAGTGGTACCGGCACCATCGTGAACCCCAGCAATGTCATCGAGTGGCAAACAGACGGCTCGGGCAATCTCACGCTGCTACGAGCGCTTGTGATTTGGGACGGTGGCTTTGGTTCTCTCAGCTTCGGCAATCTTGAGAAAGACTCTTTTCAGGGCTCTGGGCCATGCCCGGGTCAGCCGTGTGGCCTTTTGAATTATACCTCTGTCAATATGGTGGACTTATCGGCCCCCGTCCCGGGCCCCACGGTCGGCACTGGCGCATCCAGCTTCGCTCTCGCTGCACTCTTCCTCGGCTGGCTCGCGAGACGGCGTGGGCATCATGGTGTGAGCTGCGCATCCAGCCAGTTGCAAAGACTCATGGATAAAAAACCCGGCGCGACTGCCAGAGCGGCGCAAATCGTTCCGAGCATAACCGACGCCTTCACTGGCGTGGTGTTCCGATTATGCCTTCCAGGAATTTCCACGGTTGATTGAAAGCCATCGGAGAAAACTCAATCTTTTGGGACATTGTGTGCGAAACTTTGGACAATTCATACGCTCCATCAGTTTTCAGCCATTGGGGCGGCAGGCGCGGGCCGTAAACATCACCATCCCGATGTCCCATCCAATATGTCTCACCAGCGCCGGTCTTTATCGTTGCAACAATCTCCTTCTTCGTTACTTGCTCGTCAAATGGAAGATTGGAGTAATCGGGATGTGCCGGAGGGGTGATATTCGTTAAGGCGACAACCAAACGTATCGTTGCGCCGCTCGCTAAGTGCGGACAGCGCATTCTATATCCAGCATCGGTCGCGAGAAGAACAATGGACGGAACTCTTATTGCCTTGCCGGTTTTTGGATCACTCAACATAAATCCTGCCGACATGCCGTTCTTTTCTTCGAAGGAGACATTTGGGATGGCAGATTGCTGAGCGATTCCTGCAATTGCTTGGTCAAATTGAAGAAGCAAATTTATATCGTCCATACCTTCATCGGCTGCATTTTTGATGATGACTGTAGCTTCTGTGAACTCTGGTCTAAATTCTATTCCGCCGACCATCGTACCCGATGGATACTCGGCGCTCGATGTAACCGCCCAGATCGATAATTTTTTCTCGTTCCACGATTGGATGAGCAGCGTGGTAGCCGCCACGGCACCACAGCACGACAGGATCAATAAGAGTCCCGGCCAAGCCGGTATTCGTTGCGCAGCCCAAGGTATGCCCCAAAGGCCAAATAAGATCGCACCAAAAATACCTGAATAGGTGATCGACAAAGGCATGTCTTTCACCAAATACGGTAGTAGGCCAAACAAGATTGCAGCGCCGATAGCGACCTTAAATTGCCACTCCATGAGCGAGACGCCCCCCTAAGACAACCCCTAGGAGTTAGCCTATCCGATTTTTGCTCGAGCCAATGATCCCTTTTACTCATCTTCACTGGTCCCTTGCGGGATTGTGCAGTGCATAAAGGGGGCCACTACGTCATCCCCCTTGATCGCTGCCCGCCACCCTGCCGGGTCGGCTACAACGTGAAGCGAAATCTCTCCACCCGCATTGACCCAGCATAACGCCGCGTCTCGACCGCGGCCCGGGTTGAACCCGCCGTGATCGGCGAGAGCGTCGCGTCGTAGTTCCTGACAAGCTGCTCGACGATGGCAGCGGCAAGAATACGCTGCCCTTCCGGTGGATCGGCAGGCCGCACGTCATAGCCACCCGCGCGCAGCTCGTCCGGAAGCGCAGAGCCCGGGAGGACCTCCATCACCACGGTCGGATCACCAGGGATACTCACGATGAACCCGTTCCTCGCGATCACAAAAGCATTGAGCCTCGCGAACCTCTCTTTAACGCTCTCGGCTGCCGCACCCGGCGTGTATTTAGTGCTCGTCGACAAATTCCGTCACCTTCCGCGCATACTGATCCAGTGCTGTCCAAATGGGCGCGGGATCGCGGTTATCGTGCCCGCGCTCCCATGTACGCAGGCGCACCGCAATCGTGTCGTGCAGGTTCTGCAGCTCGGCGAGATCGGCATCGGCGCGCGGGTCGGGAGGGCATCTCAGTGAAACACCACCTTGATCGAATTGGCTGCACGATTGCCCATCTCGAACCGGATACGGTCGACAATGTCGGCGGCCGTGTTGGTGGGACGCGGCACGGGCGCGTAGGGATTCGCCCCGCAGTAATCGATCAGTTGCAGGAAACGATCGTTGACGTGAGCAATGGGCGAGAACTGGGGCCGCATCAGTTTCTCTCGCGCTCCGGGTAAACACCGTCCGCCCGCATCCGCGCGAGCTTTGCCTTGTTCATGGCGTAGAGCTTCTCGCGTTGCTCGATTGAAAGGTCCGAAGAGAAGCTGGTGCGAGCAATCTCCCGCTCCTCCGGACTGAGCGTCATGCTCCGCATATCTTGCCGGCGTTGGCCGCTCGCCGTTGGGACGTCCCGGCTGACAGGCGCGGAGATTGGCAGGCTCCTCCTGCTTGGGGCCGGCTGCGACGGCGCAATTTCGGCGAGATCGGCGGCCGTCGAGATCGGGGTCTGCGCGCTCATGGCAGCGCGGATCGCGCCGGCCTCGTCGTCGAGACGCTCGGCGGCGTGCTCTGGCGTAGGCGGCGGCATCTGCGGTACTGCGCCGTATGCGGGCTGCGCGGACTCGATCTGACGTTGGCGCATGATCTCCATGTCGCGGCGGACGCCTTCGCGCAGCCGGTGGTCCATGGCTGAGCTGTCATCCTCGACGCCAGCGGCGAGTGCCGCCTGATAGTGCCAGGCCAACGCCTTCGCCTGCATCCCGTCAAGCATGTCAGGGTGTTCGCGTAAGAACCTTTTCTTGTGCTCAGAGATGGGCATCGCATCAATGTGATCCGCGACAGTGCGCGGTTGCTGCGCGGCCTGACGCTGCAGCTCCTCGGCGTGGCGCGTCGCCTGCAAGGCGCGCAGGACCGCGTCACCGGAGTGGGGAGCCGAACCCCATTCAGTACCAGAAGGTGACACCGGAGGCGGCGGTACATCCGCGCCGACATCCGGCATCGGCGCGACATCGTCGGCCTTGACGGCACCGCCGTCGCGATAGCCCTTCGGACGATACTTGCGCCGGCTTGCCATTGATCAGGCCGTCGTCCTGCGAACGCCCTTCATGTACGGCGAGGAGCCGGCGAAATTCTCATCCTGCTTCGCGACCATGCGCGCGTTGATCGGGCCGGCGTTGTACCTCTTCCCGCTGGTGTCGCGCGTGGTGACGTTCGTCTTCGGCAGCTTGATCGGGCCGTCCGATGCACGCGGAGCCAATTGCGAATTGGCCTCGGCCCGGCGCGACCAGTAGTCGATATTGGATTGGTCGCGGCCCGCGCCGGCCGGGCCTTCCATCTTGGCGTAAGACTTGAGGCGATCAACACGCGAGACAATGTTACGGGGCATGACGTTCTCCTAGGCCTGCCTGACGATGTGGCCGAAATAGGTGTTGGCGTTGGACTGCTGCTGGGGCGTCATGTCGAGGACGCGGCCGTGCGACCGTGCATCCATGGCATCGCGCGCCAACCGATGCTTATCGGGGATATTGTCGAAGCGGCGATCGTTCGACATCCACTCCGCCATCTGGCGTGCCATTTGGGATTGATTGTGCTTGCAGACGACGCGGGCCTCGTCCTGCATCCGCATCAGCACTTCCGAGATATCGTTTGTCGACCTGCCGAACATTAGCGCGTCACCCGGCCCTGATCATCGCGATACGCGCCGGTCGCGCGGGCGCGCTGATACCGCGCCTTCTGCTCGGCGTAGGTTCGGAGCTTGTCCTCCTCGGACATGCGCGGGTCCTGCGTAAAGTTTTTGGCGACCTCACGCTCCGATTCCGTTAGGCCGTAGCGGTCGACCGGCCCACGCTGCGGCTGAGGATGGATCGCCTCGGCGAGCATGCGATCCAGCTCGCGCATGCTGGCGCGGTATCCGGCCATCCGGTTCGCGGAGTCGACCATCCCCTCCATGTCATTGGCCGCTTGCGCCTGCATGTAATTCGCGTTCTCGTTCGCGAGCACAGACTGATAAGAGGCGATGGACATTCGATGGATTTCGCGCGGATCGGTCACGGGGCTGCTCCTTCACTGATGGTGATGTTCGTGGCGTGATGGCCGTTGGCGCGCGGCATCTTCGGCATGGCGTTGAGCGCGCGCAGGTACATGACGATCGCCTGCCGGAGCACGTCGGATACGTCGAGCAATTGCTCGCGCGCAACCAATTCAACCGCTTCCGCGATCTCTGGCGGTGTCCAGGTTTGAAGCCGGGTGTTGAAATTGTGCGCGCGGCTCATCGAACTCAACTCTTACAAACTCTACTTCGACAGGGCGCGGCGACATCCGCCGACGCGCGCGACCATCAGCGACGATCGGGCACTCTTAATCCAGTTATCTCACGCATCCGCGCCTGCGCATCGGCGAGGCGGCGGCTTGCCTCGTTCACGGCGCGCAGGTTTCCGCCGCGCGAATACTTCTCCATCGCGTCGGCAACATCATCACGCGCGCGATCGATCTCTTGGCCGCAGCGCTTCGCGGTGATCTCGTAAGGCATTTGTGTCGTCCATCTCGACAAAGGGTGGATTTGCGTTCATACCATGTGTGTCGCGAAGATGTAAGAGGTCTTACATTGTCGCGCGTGTAAACGCCGGGTAACCAAATATGGGCGCGGGGCTGGTGTGGCGTAACACCGTGACTGGTTGTCGAGCACCTTTGGGCTCGGCTCTTCGCTTGTGTTCTTTCCAGATGTGATGATCACTCCATTCAACATCGGCATCGGCTGCGTCATCAACTCCTCCAGTGTCAGCTACAACGTGGAGCATTCTTACGACTTCACCGGATCGAGCGTGTTCATCTCGTCCAATGCGACATGGTTCCAGAACTCGACCATCTCGGCGGCGTCGAGCAACACGACCGGCAACTACGCGTTCCCGGTCTCGGCGATCCGGTTGAACGTCACGGCTGGATCGAGCCAGGGCACGGTGACCATGACAGCGATACAGGCTGGGGGCGTCTGATGTCGGTCCTTGAGCCGATCGCAACCGGGTGTGAGGAATGGGCACCAGCGGACTTCGAGATAATCGCTCCCGATCCCATCGAGTCTCTAGCCATCCGTCTGAGAGACAAAATGGAGCATTTAGACCCCACCGAGACCGGCGATCTCGCCTGGGCGGCGCTGCTAGATAGGGATCGGGAATTCTACCGACTTTGCGTCTTGGATTTAATCGAATCCGTCGAGGCGGTTGATGCCATTCTGCGTCAATCTTCCCACAACCGCCGTATAGATCGGAGTCCCGAGGAAGGCGAATAGCTGAATCTGAACGAGCAGATGGGCCTTCAATCCAATGTCGTGTCGAAACGCGACCACGCGATGCAGCAGCGGTTGTCTGGAAATCGGCGGTGGAAACTCATACATTCTTTTTGTTGTGCCGCCGATCCAGTGCGCCGCGTTGCCCTCTCTGGTCAGTACTAGAGGGCGAATGAATGGGGTGAACCCATCCACCCCGCATGACGCTACTGCAATGCCCAAGGCCACCTTGGCGAGGAACCGGAGAACGAGGTCTGGCTTGAGTTCGCGATAATACTTAGCCTCGATGTTCTGTCCTTTTAAATTTTCGACGCGATCCCGACCAGTTATCTCGCGCACGAATGGCAATGCTGTCCCGCCATGCTCGGGTGGACGGCCCACCAAGATGCCAGGTGGTTCATGCGTAAGAAGGATCAGAAGGCCGGGATATTCTTTGGTTGGTATCAAACGTATGGGGGCTTCTTGAGGAGATGGCGAAAAGGTCTCGCGCAACGGAAGATGAGTTGGCCGTTCTTTAGGGCGCCGCGTCGGTAGATTGAACTCGATCCTGACATCTTGAAAGATATGGCGTCCGATATAGCCTTCGAGTGTTCCGGTCTTTTTCGCGCAGTGCTTACAGCTCGCTTTCGGTAATATGATCGTGCCACCGAGAGAATATGGAATGACGTGTTCGTCACTCAGCTTAATGTCCGACGCGCCGCAATAGATGCAGCAGTTTATCGGCTTGAGAGGGCTCTTCATTTCCAAGTCCTAGGTAGGAAGTACACCAAACTCCTACTTAGCTCGTTGCTTGCCGTCTTGCCGGTCGCTATCCGGCTGCTTCTAGCCTCGCTCTGGCCGGTATGAAAGGCCGTCGAGAGCGATCTCGGCGGCCTCGCTAATTGCGTTGCTGTTCTCGAAAAAGATCGTACCGATTGAGCCGATACCTGCCCTCCCGAGGCAAACCACGCCATGCCTTGCCAAGACGTGAGGCTGATGCTCGCTTTCGCTGGCCGCTTGGACCCCTGCCGTCTGGACACTGGCCCTGCGGGCGCTCGTCGCTCTTGGCTCTGGTCGCTTTGGGCTCGGGTGGTGCGAGAAACCCGCTCGATCAACCTCGATCGAGACGATATTCGCGGCGACAACGCGCGGCAAGAAAAATCGCCTCGTTGTCAGCACCCACTTGGGTCCAACTGCTTGCCACCTTCGGTCGGATGCGGCAGCGTCTGTGGTCGGAGGAAGGCACGATGACCGAAACCACATCCTTCGATTTGAAGCATGAAGCCCTGACGCTGGAATCTTCTGCCGAGTGGCGCAGGCGACGAGCCGAACGATATCCGCACGATGCGCAGCGGAACCTCGAAGCCGCAGCGTTGCTCGATTTACTGGCCAAGGATGTCAGAGCACTCGAAGGCTCCGAACTTCATCGCCAAGCCAGCGCGGTTTCTCGCTTCACACAACGATGATGACATTTTCAGGTTTTGCGACGCGCAGAACCAATATCAACGAGAGATAGGTTTCCACGAGTTTCCGAAGGACGGCAACGAAACCTACATCGATTGATCAGAGAACTCCTCGCTCATTGGCGCGCTTATAGCAGAATCCCCAGAGAGGTCCGTAGAGGTCGATTGTTTCTCATGACTGCGGCGAGCACGCGCGAGCGCATGGCGAGGCCCCACTGCGAATGCGGCGGGCATCGCGGGCGCGATGGAGGCCGCCACCGGGGCGGCCCCGCCGTTCTCGTGCATGAATGTTAACTAGGCCGCGGATGCAATTCCCACGAGGTCACGGAGAACTCTGCCTATCAGATTGATAGCTATCAGATAGTCATTACCGGGGAAGCCCTTGTCCGGGTTACTCCCGAGGACCTCGCCGGGCGGAAGCGGTGGCGGTGGTCCGATCAAATGCATCCTGCCGCCAACAACGGCGGCAAGAAGGACTGACTGACCATCCCCGTCATGAAACATTCTGCAACCAATGCGAGCAGAACGACAGTGACCTAAATCACTGCGCCGGGCTTGGAATTAATCCTTGGACGCGCCAGCGAGCGCTGCGGCGGGCTTGGCGGGCATGTTCGGCGCGGATGTGTCGATGCAGATCGGCCCCGCGCCAGCCAACGCGGGGGGCGAGGGCAGCGCGGGGCCAGTGTGCCGGTCCTTGGGAGTCCGGCGCGCTGATTGAGACATCGCGCCAGCGAGGCGACAACTCGCTATATGGTCGCGCGATAGATGGTCGCGCGGCAACGGGCGCGAGAATGCGCGCTCGATTGGGGAACGCAACGGAGCTACTGCAAGTGGGACGGAATTTCCGCCGAGTGGAGCGTGACTATTTGAACCTGCGCCCGGGCGTCTTTTTGTCCCCCATCTCGACTCCGATGAACTCAAAATCTGGTAACGCGAGGCGTTGACAGAGGAGCTCGCGACCGATCCTCGCTCCGGCAAGACAGCAAATTGCACAGAGGGGCGTCAAAATGGTTGAGACGGCAATCCCCATGTGCACCGCGATCCCGGACGCAAGCGCCGACATACAAGCAAGCTGCGTCTTGTGACCCGTCAGTTGACGAACCTGTGAGCGCAAATCCTTGTATTTCTTGTCTTCGGTGCAGGCCAAGAGCCTAAACTCGGTTTTGAAGGAGTTCCAGAGTGAGCAGGTGTCCTCATCGTTGAACGGCTTCTTCATTATCTGCTTGACCACCCGCCCGCACCATTCGCTTGCACAATCGGCCATGTCGAAACGGTCCCAAATTTCAAAGCTCTGTTCGGGCTCCTCCATAGAACCGCCTTCGAGCACCTTAAAGTCCTCCTCGATCCGATTCCCATAGCAATAGGTCACAATCATCCACAGCTCGTGGAGCTCATCATCCGAATACTGGAAATGGACGCCATCGTCTTCCATGGGATGCCCTCCTGCTACCAGTAGTTGAAGTCTATCTCATCCGCCCGGGTAATGGAATTTTTTTTCCGATGGGTCCGAGTTTTCAGCGGAAAGGCCGCCGATTGAGGACGGTCAACACGTGCCCACGCGCACAGGAAAAATTGAGGGCGCGGATGGGTCCTGTTCGGGAAAGGGGACCCGTTTGAGAGAGGTGGGTCCCATTAATCAAGAGGACCCGATCTCACCCCAAGCCCCCGCCCGGCCTACCACCTTCCCCCTCCTCGGCGGTGATCGATCGCGTGGCGGCGATCAGAGCCGGCTGATCATGCTGATGTCGACCGCGTAGGACTTCGCGATCGAGGCCAGCGTCTCGCCATCGGCATCGCGGCGCTTGATCGCCTCTTGCCGCTGATAATCCGACAGCTTGGGCTTGCGGCCGAACTTCACGCCCTCGGCCATGGCGCGCTTGCGGCCCTCGCCCGTGCGCTCGCGGATGAGATCGCGCTCGAACTCGGCAATCGCAGCCAGCAGCGTCGACAGCAACCGCCCTTGCGATGACGACGTGTCCCAGAGCGGATCGCCGAGCGAGCGGAAGGCCGCGCCGGCCTTGCCGATGCGCTCGATCAGATCGAGAAGCTCGCGCGTGCTGCGACCCAGCCTGTCGAGCTTGGTGACGAGGACGACATCACCTTCCTTGAGCCCGGCCATGAGCTTCGCCAGTTGCGGCCGATCGGCCCGCACACCGCTGATCTTCTCGCGAAAGATCGTCCCGGCGCCTGCGGCTTTCAGGGCCTCCAACTGCCCGGAAAGGTCCTGCTCCTCCGTCGAAACCCGCGCATATCCGATTATCGCCATGTCCCGCGCTCCACTTTCGCAAGTAAGTTTCGCAAAGTTTAACACGTTGATTTCTCACGTCCAGCAGTTTCTTGTGAAACTCCTAAGTTTTACAAATCGACCATCGCCGCATCGGCCCCCACCTGTCCCGCTTCACCTTCGCCGGACGGTGCGCGTGGCGTGCGACCTCGCGCAGGCGATCACAGGCGATGTTGTAGCCGAGCCGGCGCAAAAGCCGCTCTGCCTCGCCAATCGTCTGGCGATCCAACCCAACAGCCCGACAATGCAGTTCGACGGCGTCGGCCTCGTCCAGGCCGTGGGAACGCGCCACGGCGATCTGGTATGCAATGACCTCGGCGTGGGTTGCGAGCATGGCGAGCGCGCGCTCGCAGTCCTCCGGCGCGTTGGCGAGCAACCGGCGCGCCTCGGCTACATCGGCGGCTCTAACGGCCATCGATGACTTTCATCCGGCGCGGAAGCGCTGGCGGTTGATTGCCCAACGCCTCGACCGCACTCCGGAACGTGTCGAGGAAATCGCCGACGTTCACGCCAACCGTCGCGTTGATGTTGATGTCCTTCGGCAACAATCCGGCGATTACGCGGACGAACGCGGCGGGCTCTTCCTTCGCGCACCTTCGCAACGCATCGATGCCGGCCTCCTCCCAGACCTGCGCCAGGTCTACGAGGAAGGCCTCGCCCAGTTTCGAGCGCGCGCCCTTCGGCCTTCCCGGACCGGGTATTCCGCCTTTAACAAACCTGCCACCGCGATCTCGTTCGGGATCGCGTTTGATGATCTCGCTCATGACGCCGGTGTAATCCCGGTTCGCCGTTTCGGCAACGGCGATGGAGGCACGACAAGTTGCCGCCAGAAATGATCGACACGGTAACGCAGAGCGCCGTTCCAATCCGACGCCGTTTTGACACCTCAGTTTGCGAGGTGCTTTCCGGTGCTCACCAACTCGTACAGCTTGGGCGAGGCTTTATCGATGTGCTTAGTAATCTGCAGACCACCAGCAACGCCGTCCAGTTCTCGGTCAGAGAGAACCATCGCGTCCAGTTCTTCGATTTTCAGCTCACCCACATTATTCGAAACGGAATTGGCCATTGTCATCTCCCGCAATTGTTTCGGTGGGGATTGTTCCCTCATCCGTGCAGACAATGTACACGCAGGCCGCGCACGGGACCGTGACGGGGCTCACCATGCGTTGCGACAGTGAGCTAGGTCACTTGGGCTGGCCTTTGCTCTGCTCCCGATCCGGACGTTGGGCGCGTGCTCCATCACGCCGCTGGCATCTGACCGCGTGTCCCCCACCCCGAAATATAGATAGTAGTGGTGGTTTCCCCACTGCGGCTCGTAGTGGGGGTTTTCCCCACTGCGAAAATGTACGCCAGTGTAGATTTCCCACATTGGTAGGTGGGGATTTCCCCCACTGGGGAACGATTTTCGGGAGGCACGGATACCAGTCGTATTACCACTGGTATCTGTTTTTTAGGTTGGGCCGAGGGCCAGGCGTTTGGCTCGTCTTGCCAGAGCCTGTCGCCGGATAGTCTCACGGGACAAATGCGCGCGAGCGCGAGACGGATTAGCGGCCTTGCGCGCGGCCTTGGCTACAAGTTCGGCTTGCTCGATGGTGGCGATCTTCCGCCATTCATGGGTGCCGTCACCGTGGGTGCCTTTGGCGGGTCGATAAGTCAGTCGGAAGAGGTTGGACAGCCTCCATTCCGCATTACCTGCGCGTCCTTCCCTTGTGATCTCCAGGAAGCCGAGAGCTACCGTCTCCCGCATGGCCGGCGCGATAGCGTGCCGATCAATACCGTAAGCGACGAAATCATCGTAGGTGACGGGCAGCTTGCCGTTGTCGGTACCGCCATGGTGGGCATGCTCGATCTCGATGCGATCTAGAAGGCGACGGGCCGAGAGAACTCAACGTCCGCCAGGCCGGCAACTCCAGCATCTCGACCAGATGCGGCGAGAACTGGCCGCTGATGCTGTTGCCGTTCCTGCTTCTGGTCATGCCGACCTCGCCATGATCAGTCCGGCCGCGCTCGCCTTCCTGACGGCATCGCCTACGAGCTGCGCCAGCGCCGGCAACCGCGCCATGGACACAGTGATGCCCCGATGCGTCGCCTGCATCCTGCCCTGCGCATCCAACTCGAAGATGCGGAGATCGAGATACGGCGGGCTATCGTTGAATGATTTGATCGTGCCCTGAATGCATGCGCGCTTGTCGCGCGCACTTTTCCAGATTGCGCCGACGTGAACGGGCAATTCGATTGAGGCTTGCGGGGAGGATTGCTTCTCGGGTACTTTGCGGCTGTTGAGGTCCGCAATTCCCTTACATGAACTGTGAAGCGTCACTCCCCGGTGCCTGCCGGGGGTGACGCGGTTCATGCGGCGCGTTCCTCCGTCGAAGCGAGAGCCGCATCAAGTTCGGCCTTGAGGCCCGCAAGAACGCGCCATCCAAGCGGCGTCAGCGAAAGCCACGTCTCCGGAACATTGCCGTTGAAATTCCGCTTCATCGAGATGAGGCCGACATCCATCATTCGCCGGACGTGGTACGAGCAGAGGTTATGCGCCGCACCAAGCTCACGGACCATATCGATGAATAGCGCCCGCCCGGTACGGGCGCGCGCGATCATCATGAAGAGCTGGAATCTCTTCGGTTCGAGAACGAGTTGGTCTGGAAGAAGATCAGGCATGGGCAAAAACTTTCCGAAAGGGACCGTGTTACCCTCGCAAGTTTTTGCATGGCCATCATGCAGCACGGACAATATCAGCGCTGTATCAATCTTACAATGAATTTGAGTTGCTGGATTACGAGACAAGTACATCTTAACATTCGCCGCGCAACTTCGAATGCGCGCGCGATGATCGGAATGCGCGCGGCGTGTCGTCCGTTGTCAACATCGAAGTTTTCAGCGAAGTGACCCGACGAGCATTCGCGGCGTTATAGTAAGCCCCTTGTAACGGGGTTGCGTATGTCTGACCTCATTCCGAATGCTGTCCTCGCCGCGTTCGGCGATCGATCAGAGTTGCCGATCCGAGCGCTGGCCAAGGCAATGGGACGGGATATTAAGACACTAAAGAAGCATCGGGAGACCGGCGATTTGCCCGTTCACATCAAGGGGACAGGCCTTGTGCGCCGCCATTACGTCTGTACGCTGGCCGACGTCGAGGAGTTCTATCGCCGCACGGGTGAAGCATGTCCGTCTTCCGGGTCAAAAACTCGCCCTACTACCAATTCGATTTCCAGATCGTACATCATCGCTTTTACGGCTCGACTAAAAAGCGAAATGAACGTGAAGCTCAGGAAGTCGAGAAAGCGAAGCGTGCCGAAGCCCAGCGACTAATCGACGAGGCCGCCAAGGCCGGCTGCACGCCGATGACGGTCGGGATCGCCTTCGAGCGATGGTGGAGTGATGTTGGAAAATTCGGCAGTGATCCGGATATCGAGCGGGCGCTTCAATGGTTAAAAGCCCAGCTCGGTGAAAAGGTAATGCTGCACGACATTACCGACGACATGGTGTCCAAGGCCGTCACAGCGCGCCGGCAATGCGTCATGAAAGCCGGACGAGAGAGATTGCCCGCGCCGAGGAAGAAGGGCTCACGGCGCAAGTTTGTGCTCGGCAAGCAGCTCTATCGACCGATCTCCAACCGGACCGTGAACAAGACTGTCTCTTCCCTCCTCCGTCGCGTGATGAACAAGGCGCGAGACGCCTGGAACGTCACCATCCTAAAAGAAATCAACTGGGAAGCGCACTTCCTGGACGAGCGCAAGCGCCCGGTGCGCGAGATCACACTGGCCGAGGACGCCCGCCTCGACGGGGTCGAAAGCAAGGAATATGCGATCCTGCGCGAGTTCGCCGAAATCATGGGCTTGCGGCGGAAGGAGTTGCTCTTGACTTGGCCACAAGTGGATTTCGAAAACGCCACCATCGCCATCATCGGCAAAGGCGGAGTTCCCGCCATCCTGCCGCTGTCCCGGCGCGCCTACGAAATCCTCTGGTCGCTGCGTGGACACGACAAAATGCAGGTCTTCACCTTCATCGCGCAACGTACCCGTCGCTGTCCTAAAACCGGAACAGAGTTCGTCAAAGGCCAGCGCTACGCCATGACCTACTATGGCATCGGCACCAACCGGCGACGCAAATGGCCCAAGGCAGGCGTCAATGCGCGCCTGCACGACACCCGCCATACGACGGGCCAGCGCACGCTCCGCGCCACGGGCAATCTAAAGCTCGTCCAGACCTTGTTGCGGCACACCGAGATTTCGACCACGGCGAAGTTCTACATCGACACCACCATGAACGATCTGCGAGCAGGTCTAGAAGCCACGGAATCCCGAAAAAAATCCCAGAACGCACCGGTAGCGCTGCCTAACACTTTGCGGGATAAGCCTTAAACGTCGCCCAGACACACGTCTTTCGATTCCGAGGGTCGGGAGTTCGAATCTCTCCGAGCGCGCCAAACAAAATCAACGGCTTACACCGAAATTCCCTAGTGAATGCTTCCCAGAAAAATGCACCTGGGAAGCGGTTGGGAAGCTCCGGCAGGCAATCGCCCTGCCCATCTACGCCGTGGCGCTGATCCTGAGCTATCTCAGCGATGCGCTCGGGCTGGCTGGCCGCTTGGATCGCCGGTGACGACTGGCCCTGCTAATTTCGGCTCGACGATTCCACCGGCGCTGCCGTTCGCGGCGTACGGGGTAAGTGGTGAGGCCGCGGAAAATGGAAGATCTAGAGCGTTACCTCGAGGAGATGGTTGAACCTACGCTCAAAGATTTCGAGGCGAATCCCACTTCTCGACGGCATGCTTTCCTCGCCTGCGTGATCGCTCATGCGGTGGATTATCTTGAGCATCCGCGACGAGCCAATCTCCGTAGGGAAGCACTCAAGCGTCGCTCGCAAGATTTTCATCTAGTCGACCAGATTGCGCACGCCTTAAAACACGTTCGCAGCAGCCTAAAGCAATCCCAGGTGATTGTACGTCCGCCTGCCTATTGGGGCACGGCACTCTGGGACCTCTCGTATTGGGGCGATGAAACGGGCGGGGTCACTGTCCACGATCAGGTCGCAATTGATCTGCTAGACGCAGCCAAGAGGACGTGGCCCTGCTGCGGGACATCATCCAAGAATCCAGGTAGGCGCGGGACCGGAGCCCCGCGCTGCTGGTGGCTTGGGAGAAGTTTGCCAGCGCCGACTTTCACCATCACCAGTGTCGAATGATGCAGAGTCCGAGACCGTTGTGCGTATCCGCCGCTAGCCATTGCTTCATATGGCTTGCTCGCTCCAAAAACAGGAGCCGCGCCGCCTGGCAGTTCTAACCCCATTCTGCCTGCTGGCGTTAACTCGCAGTCGTTCAACACATCCCTATCGGGATATTGCGACTGAAACAAAGGCGGATTTTGATTTGCCCACGTCGGGCACTGAGCGCTCGCGGAAGTCACCACGCTCATCGATATTATCGCTCCAGCGATAAGGGTTTTGAATCCAATCATAGTCGTAATCCCGAGTTGTTTCTCGGGGGGCACGTAGGTAGGCTTTGTTTCAGGAGGGCTTCGCGGTCGCGTGCAAAGGGTTTCGTTCACGGAAGAGTGCTGCGATGCAATTCGATCAGCACGTGAGCGTTACCGCTTGCTGTTGAATTATCTTGTGCCACTGAACGGGACGAAGGGATGAAGGCCATCATCAGCAGCGCGATACTGGCGCTCTTCATCCCGGCATGCTGCTGGGCTGCGGCCGATAGGGCCAGATCATGCATAGTGAAGGCCACTGAAAGTCTTCCAAAAATCGCCGGGCTGCAGGTCAAAAAGTCAGGCACCAGATCGATGGCACCTGAACAGCTCGCAAACTGGAAAGGTCAATCGAAGCCAATCATCGTCGACATCGATATCGTCGCGACCGGCATCGTCGAACGATATACGTATATCTGTGCGAGCAGTCCTACCGGCGCAGCATTCGTCCAACGCATACTTGACTGAGATGCGACGGAAGCAAGCGATGAGGAAGCGTACCGATCAAACAACGAATTAGCTTGCACGCGCCCGCAGGTCGAAACATCCGCCGCCTGGTCGAAATCGGGCTGAAGCGAAAAGAATTAGGCGATGTAGCTGACCGAGCACATACTCTCCGGATCACGAATCA
Source organism: uncultured Alphaproteobacteria bacterium (assembly GCA_963696255.1). Classification (GTDB taxonomy): domain Bacteria; phylum Pseudomonadota; class Alphaproteobacteria; order Rhizobiales; family Xanthobacteraceae; genus Bradyrhizobium. Next base: position 104,992 of record CAVOJN010000006.1, on the reverse strand, counting down.
AATCGCTCGCGTGGCAGCGATCTTGTGAGGTGTACTCCATCCGTCGCGCGATGCTTCATGATGGAGGTTCGCGTTGACCGAAGATAACTTGATCCTAACCGCTTCAATAGCTTGGACCGCCACAATTGTTGGTGTGCTCGCGTACTTAGCGATCGTGTACTGAGCGCTGCCGACTGGGTCGGGATCGAACTGACGGCGAAGAAATAGCCCCGCCCTCGGGAAATCCACTTGCGCGCGCCCTGAGGTTGCGCTCGGATAACTCTGAGGCACAGGTTCATTCATGCGATATCTAGGAATCTGGCGGTCGGACCATGAGTAAGCGCGGCCAGCGCCGAGGGCGGGCAATTGCCAAACAGCGTCGCGATCAGAACGAGAAAGCTGCGAGCGGAAGGATGACAGCTATCCGAACACGCGATGATCGCATTTCGTTGTTCCACTACACTACGGCGGCTGGCTTGATCGGCATAGTCGAAAACGATGTCATTTGGGCCACTCATGCGAGCTTTCTAAATGACACCCAAGAATGCAAACTGCTCACGAGGCTGCTTTCGCCTCAGATACATGAAGAGTTCAAATCGCTAGTGCCTAAACTCACCGCTTGCGGAGCGTTTAGGCCTGACATCATGCAACAGATGGGAAGCGATGGGCTTAACACCGAATCCGATAAAGTAATTTCGGCGATCACCAATGCCGTTGAAACGAGTTCGCCAATTTATGTTGCCTCATTCTGCATGCATGCCGTCGGCTCGCCGGAGAGTGATCACGGACTTCTCAGCAGTGGCGAGGCTACGGAAGGGGTGGTTTCGCGATCGAGTTTGATGAAGGCAAGTTAGACGACGCCGTCGATGTGTCGAAAACGAAAGCTTTTCGTTGCAAGGGCTAACAACCCGAAAAGTTACGTACGAGTCGCACGAGCTAGCCGTGGCCCTTGATAACTTCCAAGGAATAGCAAATGCTTCGCTCAAAGTCGCTTTCGAGCATGCGGCACCCAAACTAGCTTCGCGCCCAGATGTCAAAGAATTGTTGGGAACGCGGGACTTACACGATTATGTTCGCGCCTTTGTCGATGCAGTACCCTTCCTGAAGAACGCAAGCTTTAAAGAGGAGAACGAATACCGAATTGTTGCTCTCCCTACGAGGTCGAAAGCGTTGGTCGAAGAGATTGGTGATAAGCGTTCATGGAAAGAGGTCCATTTTCGTGAAGGCGCGGGAGGAGCGATGCTTCCCTACATAAAGTTGTTCGAGAAGCCAGGAGTTCGATCAGCAATGATGAAAATCATCGTCGGCCCGCATCGCGATCAGGAGAACCAATTGCTGGCCGCAAAGTTTCTCCTTGAGAAGAATCAACTTGACATACCCGTCGTTTGCTCCGCTACGACATTCCGATCGTAGGGGTGCTCCACGACACCGTGTGCCCGCCGATTTTCCGCACCCCAAGGGATTGACGATTTGCGCCGACGGACGGCCCGCGGCATCATCGGTGCATGACTGACGTATACCTCAGAAAGCACGAAGCCGTTCGAGACTGTGGCAGCTACGAAGTCTGGTTCGATGACGGCAGTCCCTCGAAGTTCTTCTACTTCGACGATCTGCCTAATCCGTCTGCGGCCTGATATCATGACCAAGACGCAAGCCGCCGAGGCGGCCCACGCGTTCGCTCGTGCCGAACGGGACAAGATTGATAACCGATGGGAACATTCCCAGGGCCGCACCAACCTACAAGCTTGGGCCTCGGCCTATTCTGTAAATAGCGCCATGATTGTTGGCATGTCGCCGGGATTTTCCTGATAGGTCGCTATACTCGCGACGAACCACACTGCAAAAACGGCTAACCCGATCAAAATCGGGCGAACCAATGATCGCGTTCGGGAATGCGGCTTGTAATCGTTGGATCTGGTAAACTCCCGATACAACTCGTCAGTCGAGAGCTGGCCCCTGCACAGCAATCGCCGTGCCGCATCGCGAAGCAAGGCTTTCTCATCGAGTACTAATTGTGGTTGCGCTTCGGGGCTTTTCGACGCGCTAGAATCGACCTCGACTAGTCGAAGTGGCCACTTTGCCCAGTTCTCCCGGTCAACAGCTGTCTGGCGAGGCATCGGATTTCCCAAGTTCACACACAATGCCCTGTGGCTCGGCGTCGTTCCTCGCCCCCACAGCTTGAATATTTGCGCGCCGCCAGCGGGCGCGCAAGCAATATTCGATGGTTCGCCATATGAAGATCACCTTTGCCGACATGCGCGCGGCCGGCGTGCGCGGGATCCTTGTCTATTGCTGTGACTACCGATGCAGCCATTCCATCGCGCTGATGGCGGATCGGTGGCCCGATGATCTCGGGCTTTCCGATTTCGAGCCGAGCTTCGTGTGTTTGGCCTGCGGTAAGCGCGGCGGAGATGTCCGGCCCAACTTCAGCTGGAATGTCACAGCTCCGGTTGGCGGGATGGGATATCGATGACAACGATGTCGCGAGAGGGATCGGTTGGTTCAATTTCCAAACGATGATGTGTGACATTTTTCACAGAGCAAAAGGCCGCGATCAGACAACTTTTCCGAAGTGAGGCACGGGCTCTGCTCGAAGCCTGATGTCGTTCACATGCAACGGGGTAGCGTGAGAGGACATTTTTGATGACCAATAGCATGCGTGCTTTGAATGCAACCGAACTCGATCTCGTCTCCGGCGGACTCAGGGACCGTCCGGACATGGATCGCTTGAATCACCAGAATAGGATGGACGGCGGCGGCTGGGGTGCGGCAATCGCCGGCAATTTGATGTGGGGTGGGAAAGACGCGCAAATTGTTAACGGCGAACCACTCCAAATCGGCAACAACGTACCGATTGATTTCTGACAAGCGCCATTTCCGAAGCGCCGACTGGGAGACCGCCTCCGGGCGGTCGACGCATATCAGCGCAACAACGTAGGATAATCCCATGATTGTTTGGGTGCTGCGAGAGATCGGGCTCATCGGCTTCCACAGTTGGATGCTGCCGGCGATGGCCGGGTCGGCGTTGCTAATGTGGTTACACTGGCGATAGCCGTCTGCCGAAAAGAAAGCCCTGCCGGTGCGGGCCGACGGGTCTCTTGCATTGCAGCATCGATACACCTCCGGTGCGCTTCGATGGCCGACACGGAAAAGGCCGCGGAACACTCCTCCGCGGCCCATGCCGGATTAAAAAAACGCTCGGTGCTCAAAACTCGCCGGTGTTCCAATACTAGAACACCCCGTTCCGAAATTGGAGTCAGGGAAACTACGGGGACTTTTTCACGCCAATTTCGTGGCTCGGGACCCGATCTCGGCCGACCAACTCGCTGCGAAAATCCGACCAAGCATTGAACCGAACCAGTTCCTGACCTGACCAACGTGTACGGGGATTAGGGTCCGACATTCAAAAACGCCGCCTGACACGTATTTCGAGCCGGCGGCGTTCTTTGGTCGGATCCTTTGTCAAGGAATGGTGTGCATGACGCTCGTTGTTGCGTTTCTGATTTGCGCTAGCACGGCTGTTTTTCTGGCCCATGCATTCGACGCCTATCAAGCAGGATAGCACGAGAACCGAAAGCCAACGAGGCGCGCTAGCGAAGCTTGGCGAGGTCGGAGAACAGCGCCAAGACGAAGAGTGCGACGACAAACGCGCCAAGGATCTCGAAGTCCATGCGCCTTGTTCGCGCATGTTGCACTCATTGTCAGCCGCAGATCGAATTAAGGATTAATCTCAACACAAGCGTGAGACCGTAGCCCCGCGCGCTACGTTGCTCGCACGTATCAAGCGCCGTGGCCGACGCTCACCGCCAACTCCGAGTCCAACTCGCTCAAGGCGACTTCAAGGATGCGTTTGCGCTCGGCGTCAGTGAAGGGCTTGATTGTGTCTCTCACATACCCAGCAGCTTCCATGATGGCTCGGTCTTGCTCGATATCCGGATTGCTACTCATGGATCGGATCCTCTCGACCGTACCCATAGGCGAGGCCGAGAGGTTACACAATGTTCTCGTGGTCCCGATTTCGAACAAGTCACTGGAGAACCACGGAGACTAATTCCCCGCCGGCCCGAGGTGCTTGTTGCCGAGCAGCGGCGCGTTCTTGGTCGTCGCGAACCTGGATCAGCTCAGTTTTTATCTGTGCCACTTGATCTGCGCTCACACCGGCCGTTGGCGTCGGGTCGTTCAAGTCCGGGTACGATGCGAAGCCATCTGCTGGAAATGATCGACTGCTGGAACATGCAGAAAGCATCTGCGCGGCTAGCGCGACGGACGTCACAAATGCTGCCGTACTAATTCGACCTCGCCTCCCCACCGCCGAGCGGGCTGGCAACTTCGTCCTCTGAATCTGAAAGCTGATCATTGCGGACCTCCGAACACGGTCCGCGCTGGCCATCAGACTTTTCCAGAAACATTTGAACGAAGCCTTACCGCTCTACGATTCTCCAACAAAAAAGGGACGGCCCGCCGAGGTGGCCGACGGGCCCTTTTGACTACCCCCTCAGCCGCCGGCGATGGCTCGCCAGCCGCTGCCGGTGACGCTTCCGGTGCAGTTGGCGCCGGCGCTTCATGATTGCTCGCCCAACAGGAAATCGATCACGGCTTCGATCTTCCGCTGCTGTATCTTGGGCAATCTCCTTACCAGCGCGGCGAGTTCGGCAGCGCTCATTGTCGGGCCCGCGTTGGCCGGTCTCCTATTGGTTTCGAAAGCTTAACTTGAGGACTGGGCTTCGTGGCCCTAATGCAGCTCGGCTGGTGGCGACCAGGCGGTCACCAATGATGTTGCTTGTTGCGTTTCTGGTTTGCGGTAGTGCCGTTATTTTTCTCGCCCACGCATTCGACGCCTATCAGGTGGATAGCGCGGGACCGAAGCCCAGCACGTCATTGGCGCCGGCGAGCCTCAGGGGCTGGAGAAGCGGAGCCATGTGGCACGACTTCTTTCTCGTCGCTCTTTATCGCCGGCAAAGGTCCCGTCGGACTGTACGACTGCTGTTCGCATTTCTCACCAATCACCGACAGCCGGACGGCCTTGTAATCCTCGTTTTCGAAGAACACCGCGAAATAGACGGGCCTGGAGGCGCGCAACCCGACCAGGCAGATCATCCAGCGCCCAGGGCCAAAGTCGACAGCACGAAGATCCGAGATTTGTAATTCGCCAGTCAGCCCTTCCTCTTTTGCCGCCTTTGCCAATCCCTGAAGCAGAGCCGGCCGCGTAGGAGGATTGGGTGGTACGTATGCTACTGGACCAGATAGCTCCGCGTTGGAATCGTACAGCGAGCAGCCGGCGAGGCCGGCAGCCACCACAACCGCGAGAGCGCGCATCGAACATAAATTCAAACTGGAGACCGGGCGGCATGGTCCAAATTCAATTCGGTTGATCGCTTGCGCGGAACCAACTCAGGAAAACCCGCCTCGGACGCAGGGCCCGAAGCGGGTTGGAGGTTCTCATGGGCGCACGGCACTGATGGGGGGCAACGCCGCGCATCTCTTGCTTAGCACGGACCGCTTACAGGCGCCTTACGGCAGGCTGCCGGCAATCATGCTTCGCGAGCCACTGGATGCGCCTTGTGGATCTGTTGGTTGGACGTCGCTACGCCGCCGCATCATTCATTGGGTTGGGCAGCCCAGGACCGTGCGGAGGAGCAGTGGCATCGAGGAGTTGCAGGCCCCGACTGATCAGCTGCACGCATTTTCGAATGCGCGCCTAGCTCTTTGAGCGAATAAAGCCCGCGAGATTTGTCTTTTGGGTTTCACACCACGACTGCATGCCAAGCCGCTTCTGGTCGAGGTCGGTGGTTTGCATTGCCAGCGCGACCTCGCCCATCAGCGGCTCGTCGCCCTTCTCGCCCATCTTGCCGCCCGTGAGCAGCCAGGCAATCGCCTTCCTGACCGACTCAGTCGTTCCGTCTGGCTGCTGCATATCCTGGGCCTTCTTCACGAGGTCCTGGTAGACGACGTCAGTACCGGGGCATTCGACTTTGGCAGCAAAGGCCTGCAACACCATGGTGACATAGGCCGCGCGGGTCTCAGCATGCGCTGCGAGCGGGAGCGCAACCAGCCATGCCGTCAAGACGATGAAAGTGCCGTACCGCATTCGAACCTCCCTTTTTCTGAGAGGCTAGTCTCGCCACCCTGCGAAGTGCAAGCTAAAGCGTAAAAAGACGCCAACGCCGCCGTCGTGTATTGCCAATAGGATTTTCGATACCGCGCCGTTCTGGCGTCAAGCCGAGAGCGCCTCTTGTTGACCTGCCGCAAATCGCCTCGGCAGACTGCGCCGGCGCAGCAGCCAGGCGGTGATCGCCATGTTCATGATGTTCCAGGCGATGCCATTGACCAGCGCGGCTGCATAGGAGCCGGTCCAGTCGTAGATCGCACCGGCCAACCAGCCGCCCAGCGCCATGCCGGCGAGAGTGATCGAGATGGCGAGGCTGACCCGAAGACCGGCCTCCTGCGCCGGGAACAGCTCGCGAATGATCACCGCATAGCTCGGAACGATGCCACCCTGGGCGAGACCGAAAATGGCGGAAACGACGTAGAGCGAGGCCAGCCCGTTGAACGGCAGATAAAGCGCGAGTGCGACGGCCTGCATCGCCGAACCCAGCAGCAAGGTCGGCATCCCGCCGATCACGTTCAACACCCAGCCGAAGATCAGGCGGCTCGCCACGCCAAAGCCGAGCATGACCGCCAGCATCTCGGCACCGCGCGCAGGCCCGTATCCCAGATCACCGCAGTAGGCGACCAGGTGGACCTGCGGCATCGACATGGCGACGCAGCAGCACAGGCCTGCGAAGCCCAGCAGGCCCTGGGTCATGCCCGGAGCCAGGCCTATGGTCTGGCAGGTACTGCGTGTGCTCGCCGCTTCGAGCGGAGCCTCCTGGAAGACAGGCCGCCGCAGCAAAACCAGCGAAAGCGGCAGCATCGTCACCAGGCAGAACAGGCCGATGCCGATATGGGTCTGCCGCCAGCCGGCCGCGGCGATGACATGCTGGATGATCGGCGGCCAGACCACGCCAGCCAGGGAGCTGCCGGCGGTCGCGAGCGAAATGGCGAGGCCACGGTGCCTGTCGAACCAAAGCGAGGCGTCGGCCACCAGGGGCGCGAAGCTCGCTGCACCGCCGAGGCCGATCGTGACGCCGGAGACAAGCGCGAAGACGAACAGGCTCGGAGCGAACGCAGTGATGACGTAGCCGAGACTCATCAGGATCGTGCCGCCTGCGAGGGGCGGCAAGATGCCAAATCGATCTGCCAATCGGCCGACAATGATGCCGCCGATCATGAAGCCGATGGTCGTGAGCGTATAAGGCAGCGTGGCGTCGGCGCGAGGCACGTTGAAATCGGCCTGCACGGCCGGCAGCGCCACGACCAGAGACCACATGCCCACGCAGCCCAGCGTGCTGAGGATGATGGAGACGGCGAGGCGAATCCAGGAATACGATGTCTCGATCGATGGGGTTTGAAGCGGCACTGCGGCGGGTTTCCAGGCTTGCGTGTGAGCCCGCCTTGGGTAGGCCCCGCCTTCACCGGCGACAAAGCAGGATTTCTCTTTTGTAGAACCAGCAAAACTCATGCACCCTGCGGCCCCGCCGCATCATCCGGAGCCGGCCATGACTTATCTGCTGCCGCCACTCAACGCCTTGCGCGCTTTTGAGGCTGGCGCCCGCCATCTCAGCTTCAAGCAGGCGGCCCACGAGTTGCACGTCACTGCCGGCGCCGTCAGCCAGCAAGTCCGGCTGCTGGAGGACCGGCTGGGGGTGCAGCTGTTCGAACGACGGACGCGGCAGCTGATCCTGACCTCTGCCGGAGAAACCTACCTGGCGCAGGTCCGTCAGGCGTTTCGCGTCCTCGCCGATGCCACTGCCGAACTCAGGCCTGAAGGCGTCACAAGTCTGCTGCATATCGGGGTTCATGCGGGTTTCGACATTGAAAAATTGCGAATGCGCCTTGCGCAGTTCCGCCGGGCTCAGCCGCAGGTCGCCATTCGTCTGAGCCAGCCTGCAGGTCTGCACGAGCTGCTCGACGGCAAGGTCGATGTCGTGATCGCTGAGAGGTCGCGGCGGCATCCGGGGTACAGGTGCGAGCCTTTAGGGAGTGATTTTCTGATCGGCCCGCTCGGCACCGCGGATTGTCCCGAGATCGAAACCCTACGTGCATGGCTGCTTGGCGATGTCGAGCCCGAGCCCGCTGCCACAACCCGGGCGCCACTGATCGCTACGGTAAGCTCGGCAGGCAGGCATCGCGCAAAGGCGTAGCCCGTGGGATGCAGTCAAATAAGTTTGACTTCCGGTCGGCTCAAGCACATTTGGCTCGTGTTGGCTGGCGGATTTAAGCGTGGGAAGATCAACAGGCCCGCGAAACGCCAAATACGAGCCGGTGGCCCATGACGCCCGAGCGAAATTCGTCCAGCAAGGATCTCTGGCCGGTCGTCCGGCAGGAAGCGCAAACAGCCGCCGCAAGCGATCCGGTTTTTGGCGGCTACCTGTCCGCCGCGGTGCTCGATCACGCCGATCTCGGCGCGGTCGTGGCTCATCAGATCGGCCAGCGGCTCGGCCAAACCCGCGCCGAGCATGCCCAGCTCGAACAGATTGCCCGCGAGGCATTTGCAGCCGCCCCTGATCTCGTCGAGGCCGCGAGCCGCGATCTCTTCGGTATCGCCGATCGAGACCCTGCGATCGCGGCGCTGTTGCCGCCCCTCCTCAACTTCAAGGGCTACATCGCGCTGCAGGCCTTTCGTGTCTCGAACTGGCTCTGGAAGGGCGGCCGCGTCGACCTCGCGCGACTGCTGCAGAACAACTCCTCGGCCCTGCTCCAGGTCAGCATCCATCCCTCCGCGAACATCGGCACATCGGTTTTTCTTGATCACAGCACCGGTATCGTCGTGGGTTCATTCGCCGAGATCGGCGACGACGTGACGATCATGCAGAACGTCACCGTCGGACGCGGAGACGCGCCTTTTGGCCAGGCGCCCAGGATCGGGCGAGGCGTGCTGCTTGCCTCAGGCGCGACGATCCTGGGTGACGTCAGCGTCGGCGATTTCGCCAAGGTCGGCGCCGGCGCGATCGTCACCAAGGACGTGCCGGCGGGCTGCACCGCCGTCGGCGTGCCGGCGCGACTGACCAATTGCCCAAGCGAAGTGCCGGCGTAGCTGCTACGCTAGCCTTCCGTCAGCCGCGAAACAGCGGTCCACAGCCATGCCAGAAAAAACGGCCCGAGCAGGATAAAGCCGCCGAAGAAAACCAGACCGGTGACAAGTGCGGTCGTTGCGCGATTGCCTGCGATCTCCGCCGGGTACAGGCCGTAATTATTTCGTGGCGCGCCCTTCTCGTAATAGACGGCAACGGTCTGCCCGATCTTCACGTCGGCACAATTGATGCCGTCGACGAAGCGATCGCTGGCTGCATATGAGACACCGTCGATCTCGAATGTATAGTCGACGTGACCATGGTTCGGGCAGTCAAGCGAGACCACACGACCGCTGGTCGGGACCGGGTCGGCGCTGATCCGCCACAGGCGCCAGAACCTTGGCCCCTGGCTGACACCGATGCTCAGGAGAGCCGCGAGAAAAAAGGCGACATAGACAGTTCGAAAACTCAAAATGATCATCTGATCTTCAACCGTGAATGTCGGCAAACAATTGCGCCAAAGATGACGCGGGGCTGACTGCCGGGCGACTCAGCTCGTCATCGTCATTGTTCCGTCATGCAGCTCCGCACGACATCCTCGCGCTGCGGTCCGACGATCTTTTGATCGGTCGCCTGTTTCGGACACTCGCCTCGCATGCCGGGTGCGGAGGAACCGCCCGCCGCTGCGGGCGCGGACATGATCGGATCCGATGACACGCTCATGGATTGCGCAAACACGGCCATCGCGAGGCAAAACCAGCCGGCCGCCATCGCCCCACTCAGAAAATGCTTCATTCTCTTCTCGCTCCCGGGGCTTTTGTGTAAGCCGCCCGAACGTGCATCGTCGACGCGCGCCGCGCCTGGAATCCGCGTTTCGGGGAATCGTGAGCCCCGCCAATGTGTGCGTGTTGGCAGCAAGGCGGGATGCGACGTGGATCACACTCGGCGATCGCTTGGCGGTCGCTTCGCGGTCTCGCGCACTCCCGCCGCGTTACCGTTCCGACGTGCAATGAATTGGGTGGGCAATGTCCGGCCGTCGTCCATGTCACGGCGTAGCGCTGCACCGCGACGGCTCGCTCGCGATGGCAACGGCAACGCCATGACGCCGGCGAAGAGCCGGCATCGTTCGCGCCGGAGGGGCCGTTGAATTCTGCGATCAGGAATGTTGGCCGCGGCCGTTTGGCCGGGGCGCAAGACTTACCAGGTGGCCATCCCGCCCGAGCGCGGCTGCTGGGCCACGATTATCATCGGACGGCTGGCGTGGGGCTTTGCCGCGGTCTTCTTCAGCGGTTGCCGGGCGGGATACATCTTCGGCTCCGGCACCACGACCGTGGCCATATCAGTCATCTTCGGCTCGAACGCGTCCTGGTCCTGGGGGAGCTGGGCGAAGGCCTCGCGCACGCGCGCCTTGGCCGAGATCTCCGGGGTCACGGGCTTGATAGGGGCCTGGGCAACAACAGTCGCGGGCGCCGGGACCGATGCCTGGATTTGCGCCTGGAGTTGAGCCTGGAGTTGAGCCGTGGCGGCGGCTGGGGCCGCTGACGCCTGGGGCGGTGTAACGCTGGTGTCGAACACGACGCGCTCGGGCAATTTCCGGTCGGAGTGGATCCGAACGGGCGGGTGATCCGACACCGACGTCAGGTTCTGCGGAAAGGGCATCGCCGGGAAGGCGGCATTCGCGACAAATAACAGGGCGATCAGGGTCCCGCCCACGAAAAGGAAATATCGAAGCAATGGCATATGAATAACGTCCCGCCGCGCCACAATGGCTCAATCGGCTATCCGACCGCACATATCGGTTGGTTCCGGAAGCCCCGGTCCGGTTCAATCCGGCGGCTCACATTTATGAGAGGAGGACTTAAACCCGGTTGGCGGCGACCGGCGTACATTTAGCCTTATTTGCATCAATGTTGACGAACCCGATGTGCATGCGGGCAAACGTCTTCCGGCTCTTCATATTAACCACGGCATCGGGAATGAGGAGCTTGCGGTCGGTCAGATGGCTGCCATCCTCGCGGCTGAAGCTGCAGGCAATCTCGATATTCTTGACCGCGTAGGCATTGTCGTTGCGCAAGGTGAATGTGACCAATGCGTTCGAGCCGAGGCCTCCCCGGCGCCAGGATTGCGAGGAGATTTTCAGCCCGCTGAGCGCGGTCGGCTCGACCGGCGCAGCCTGCCCGGCCGGCGCGGCTTCGGAGCCAGGTTCAGGACCATGTTCAGGACCATGTTCAGGACCAAGTTCGGGGCCTTGTTCGGGACCCTGGGCCTGCGCGGCCAACGACTGGTTCACCCCCTGCCCTCTGGCACTCGTCGGCGCCGTCAGCATGGTCCAGGCGGCGAGCCCGGCTGTGACTGCGACCGGCAACAGGATCGCCGCCTGAGTCGCCAGATGACTGCGGCTCATCGACCGCAGCCGATCCAACCACGAGGTCGTACCTTCCGTCATCGTCAACCCCTCGCCCCTGCGGCGGCGCCCGGCTGAGAGACGATTTCCGGTGCGTGGGTCCGCTGCGTCAGCTAAATCCGCCAGCCCAAGAATAGTTGCATGCGAAGCCGGCAAATTTCGGACCGGCGGACACTCGCCGCGCGAGGGATGGCCATACCCCGGAGCGGCCGCTAACATTGGCGTTGCCGCAGGCATCGCGGCCAATCGAGAAGATCAACGCTCCACGGAGCCAAGGGAGAGCTTTTGCCATGCCCATCGTCACCTGGGATCACGTCCATCTGCGTAGCCCCGATCCGGAGGCGACCGCGGCTTGGCTTGAAGATGTGCTCGGCGGCACCATCATTCGTGGCCCGGGACGCATCGACGTCAAACTCGGCGGAGCCAATGTGTTCATCGCCAAGGTCGAGTCCGGCGACGGCGTCAACTCGCCGCCGGTCACGCCCTATCAGGGCCTCGACCACTTCGGCCTGACGGTAAAGGACATCGACGCTGTCGCGGCCGAGATCAAGGCCAAGGGTGTCGAGTTCACGCGCGAGCCGGAGACCATCCGCCCGGGTGTACGGATCTGCTTCATCCGCGGCCCTCAGGGCATCTCGATCGAACTGCTCGAGCGCGACAAGAAATACGCCTGACGCCGGGCGGATGAGCAGATCGGGCGGCCGGATCCAGGCCAGCCGCCCAGCGCCCGCCTGGAATCAAGCTGCCGCGTTGCACTGCGCAACACGGTTTGGCATAAGGAGAGAACCGGCTGTTGGGGGCGACGGCGGCCGGCAGGGACGTCATGAAAAACGGTTTGTATTCGATTCACGTCAACTTGCAGGACGGTCGCGTCGGCAAGGGCAGCGGTGTTATTGTGTTCCGCGACGGCAAGATCGTCGGCGGCGACGCATACCTGTTTTACACCGGCACCTACACGGTCAAGGACAACACCTTCAAGGGCGAAGTGCTGGTGCAGCGTCACACCACGCCGCGTGACAACGACAACCCGCTGTTTGGCGGGCCGACCACCGTCGGCATCGGCGTGTCCGGCACTTTCACCGACACGCGGGGAACCATGAACGGCACCGCCCTGGTCGGGAAGGCCAGCCAGATCTTTGGCGCGACCCTGCACAGGCTCGCCGACGTCGACTAGAGTGCGATGAGATCAGGATAGATCGTTATCGCGCTCTGGATCCTTAGTTTGCGCATGATCTCCGCGCAAACGCGTTCCGCTGATGTCGCTAGGGAAAACCGCTTCACACTTTTCCGGATCATGCGCCAGGCGGTTTTCAAAGGCACCAGCAAAACCAGAAGCGCCTACTCCGCGGCCTGCTCCAGCGGCGCCACGCGCGGCAGCACGATCCGGATTCGCGTGCCGCGGCCGGGCTCGGTATCGAGATCGAGCCGGCCGCCGAGCCGGTTTGTGACAATGCTGTAGACGATGTGCAGGCCGAGGCCGGTGCCGCCCTGGTCCCGCCGCGTGGTGAAGAACGGATCGAAAGCGCGCCGACGCACATCCAGCGACATGCCGCAACCATTGTCGGAGAAGATGATCTCGACGTCGTCCTTGCCGGACGCGCGCGCCTGAATCTCGACCACACCCGCCTTGCCGTCCGGGAAGGCATGCGCCACCGCGTTCAGGAAGAGATTGGTCAGCACCTGTCCATAAGGACCCGGATAGCTGTTCATGGAAAGATTGGGCTGGCACTCGACGTTGAGGGTCAGGTTGTGCTTGCGCAGGCCGGGTCTCAAACTCATGACCACTTGTTCGGTCAGGTCGGCAAGATCAAAGGCGCGCTGGTCGGAATAATTGCGGTCGGCCGCGACCTGCTTGAACGACTGAATGAGTTCAGCGGCACGATTGAGGTTGCCCACAAGCTGCGAGGACGCATCGCGGCTGGTCGCGAGAAAATCATTGAGGCTCGAGCGGCGCAGGTCACCGCGGTCGACTTCGGCCGTGAAGTTCGCCGTCTTGCGCTCGAGCGCAGAGGCGACCGTGAGACTGATGCCGACGGGATTGTTGACCTCATGGGCGACGCCGGCCACCAGGCGTCCGAGCGCGGCAAGCTTCTCGGCCTCGATCAGCGAGGCCTGCGTCTCGCGCAGGTTTCGCAGCGCGGTTTCGGCGGAATCGCGCGCCTTGCGCATCTCCTGCTCGCTACGCTTTCGCTCGCCGATATCAAGCGCGACCGTCACGATCGTCTCGATCTCGCCATTGGCGTCGATCAGCGGCAGCTTGTTGACGAGCCATTGCCGCAGATGTCCGGTGGAATCCAGGTACTCCTCCTCGTAAAATCCCAGTTCCCCCTTCGTCTTCAACACACGCTGGTCGTTCTCTTCGGTCTTTTTCGCGCCATAACGCGACATCAGCTCGTTGGTGGTACGGCCGATCGCTTCAGACGGCTCGACGCCCAAAATGCCCGCCATGTAGCGGTTCATCAGGACGTAACGCAGGTTGCGATCCTTGACGTTGATCATCGCGGGCACGGTGTCGATAACCTGTTGCAACAAGCGGCGGCCTTCGGCGATGGCGTCTTCCGCACGCCGCTGGTCGGTGATGTCGCGCACCGTGCCCTCATAACGCGTCACCTGCCCGCTCTCGTCGCGCGCGGCCGTGGCGCTGTCGGACAGCCAGAGAATATCGCCGTTGTGCTTGCGCACCTGGTATTCGAACTCGCGCACCATGCCATCCTGCTCCATCCGGCGCACGAACTCCTCGCGGACGGCGGGATCCAGATAGATGGTGCGGGCAACGTCGTTGCTCGCGCTGGCGATCAGCCTCTCCGGTGTGTCGTGACCCATGATACGCGCCAGCGCGGGATTGGCGTTGAGCAGTTCTCCGCCGGGAGTGGTGACGTAAATGCCGTCGATCGAGGCCTCGAACAGCTTGCGGTAGCTTTCCTCGGCCAGCCGCTGCTCGCCGAGAGCGCGAACCGCCGCCTCGCGCGCACTGTCGGCTTCCAGAAGCGTGCGGCGGAATACCTCTGCCGCGCGGGCGATGTCGCCGATCTCGTTCCTGACATCGGTATCCGGGATCGACGCGTTCTTGTTGCCGGCGGCAAGCGCCCGGATTGATTTTGCGATCTCCGACAGCGGACGCACGGTGCGCCGGACAACAAACATCGCGGCAAACATCGCAATCAAGACGCCTGACGTCCCCAGGATGATGCTTTGCCATTTTGTTTCGCTGAGCGTCCGCGCGAAGTCGTGGGACAGAACCCTGCCCCGCTGCGCGCTGCTGGCTCGCAACAATTCGGTCACCCGCCCGATCTGCCGGCCTTCGGAGCCGAGGACGTCCTGGTCGAGCTTCGCGATCTCGCCTTCCGTCGCCGCGATGGCTATCACGGCGTCGGCGTAGCTGTCGGTCGCCTCACGCATCGTCCGATCGTCAATCGACAGCGCCCGCATGCGCTCGGCCGATTGCACGGCTCCGACCGGGTCATGCGCCAGCAGGGCCGAAGTAATCTGGTTGTGCGCAAGGAACAGCGCGCGCGCCAGGCTGCGGTCGGCCACCTGTCCGATCGCGGTCTCGAATTTCGCCCGCGCCGGTGGCAGCGCGCCGAGCAGTTCCGAGCGGTGCGAGATCAGTCCCGACACGCGCGCGATGCCGGCGCTGTAGTTGGCCAGCCGCTGGTTCACGCCATCGATGAGCTCCTGCTGCTCGGGCGCGAGCCCCAACCGGGTCTTTTTCAGAGCCGCGGTCAGCTCAGCCGCTGCCAGCCCGACCCGCTCGGGCCGCGACGAGGGGTCGGTGACGAAATCGCGCGCCGCAAGCCGCAATTCGTTCAAGCGGCGATCGATCTCTTCCGCGAGATCGCCGACGTCCTGCAGCCGCTGCAGCTCGGCAAAGGTCGAATCGAGATGGCGCATGGCGATCACGCTCGCCATGCTGGTGGCGGTAATGACCGCCAGCAGCAGGAGGAAGCTGCCAAAGGTGAGTTGGCCGATCGAAAGCGAAAACGATCGGAAACGCTGCAGAATAGCCGTTAAGGCTGACATGATGACGGGCTCGGGCCTCCAGCCCGCAATATATCAAATTAATCCCTTCCGGGGGAACAAGCAGGGAGATAAGCGACTGGCCGTCCCGTTAACGATGCTGGCCGGTCTTTCGGGCCGCAGCATGGCAAAAATACCGCTTATCGGAAGGACCCTAGTCCGCCGTGATTCCCGCCTCCTTCACCACTCTTGCCCATAAGCCGACGTCGGACCTGATGATGTCGGCGAAAGCCGACAATGGCGCGCTCTTCGCCTCGCAGCCGGCGGTATCGAGCTTCTCCCGCACCTCCGCCGTTGCCAGCGCCGCCTCCAGCGCCTTGTCGATCTTTTCGACGATGGCCTGCGGCGTCCCCTTGGGCACCACGATCCCGAACCACGGCGTCACCTGCGCCTCCGCAAATCCCTGCTCGGCAAGCGTCGGCACATCAGGGAAATATTTGGTACGGCTTTCGTTGATGGTGCCGATGATCCTGATCGCGCCGGTCTGCACCTGTCCCAATGCCTGATTGACCGAGAAGAAGCTCGACGTGATCAACCCGGAGGCAATGTCCGGCACCATCTGCGGATAACCGCGATAGCCGACGCCGGTGACCTCGATGCCGGCCGCCTTCTTGAACAGCTCGAAACCGAGATGGCCGGTCGAGCCCTTGCCGGGATGACCGTAGTTCAATGTGCCCGGTTTCGACTTGGCCAGCGCCACGAACTCCGCGACGTTCTTCACGGGCAGGCTGGAGGGCACGATGAACACGTTCGGCGCCCGGCAGATCTCGCCCACGGGAACAAAGTCGCGCTGAGGGTCCCAGCGCAGCTCCTTGTAGAGCGCGGGGCTCGCGACGAAGAAGGTCGTCACCACGAGCCAGGTGTAGCCGTCAGGCGCCGCGTGCGCGACGTCCTCCGCGGCGATCGAGCCGTTGGCGCCGGACTTGGATTCGAACACGATCGAGGCGTTGTTCCACTGCACCGCAATGTTCTGCGCGACGATGCGGCCGAACACGTCGGCCACCGTGCCCGGCCCGTAGGGTGTGACAACGCGGATGGATCGAACCGGGAAATTATCCTGCGCGCTGGCCGGCGTTGCGGTCCACACTACCAACGCACCGATCAAGACGACGAACCACCGCCCGCTCATTGCACGCCCCTGCCCTTGCTTGTTCCCGGACTTGCTCCGGATTTTGCGGACAGGATGCCGCCAATGGCAGCGGGCAGCAAGCAGGTTCAGGCCGTCCTTGCCGCGGCCGGTTTCCTTGCCGGGATGGTCATCGCGGCGACGCCGGCGACGACGCAGGCCAAGCCGACCCATGCCGTCGGCGACAGGGTCTCGCCCAGAAAGATGACGCTCAGCGCAACCCCGATCGGCACCCGCAAATAAGCCTGCGCGGTGGTGCCGACCGAACCGAGCGTCTGGATCAGGCGGAAGAAGATCACGAAGGCGGCCGCGGTCGAGAACACGGCAAGCCCGATCAGCGCCCATATCGAACTTGCCGACGGCGAAAGCGTCCAGGGATGCTCGAACACGAGACTGAGCGGGATCAGCGCGGCGGTTCCGCACAGGAGCGAGCCGGCAGCCGGCGCCATTGGATCGAGCCCCTTGAAGCCGCGGCTGAAGATCGCGCCGCAGGCGTAGCAGATGGTGGCTGCAACGATCGCGATCGCCGCCAGCAATTCCTGCCCGACATGGTCGAACGCCTTGACGCCGACGATCAGGCAGATCCCGGCCATCCCGGCAATCACGCCAAAGAGTTTGCGCGGGGTTGCGGCTTCGTGGCGGGTGACGAAGGCGGTGAACAGGAAGGTGAAGACAGGTGCCGCCGAATTGAGGATCGTTGCCAGGCCCGCATCGACATAACGTTCGCCCCAGGCGATCAGCGTCCAGGGAATGACGCTGTTCAGGCAGGCCTGGAAGGCGAAGCGGCCCCAGGTCGCCGCATCCGTCGGCAACGACAGGCCGCGCCAGCGCATGATCAGGACCAGCAGCACGCCCGCAATCAGCGTGCGCAACGCGATCAGCGTGATCGGCGGGATGGTGGCAACGCCGAGCTTGATGAAGCTGTAGGAAGCACCCCACAAGGTCGCCAGCAACAGCAGCAGCGCGAGCTCCCCCGTCAGGCCAGAGCGCGTCGATCCGTCGTCCTGCATGTCCGAGGCTTCCAATCCCGTTGATATCGGGGCGGAACCTACAGGACGCCGAGCCCTCGACATTTCGATACAGGACGAAGTGTCAACCCTGCGCGCCGACCTCGAACAATTCGCCGTCGTAGCCGGCCTCCTTGGGGATGCGGAGCTGGCGGCCGCCATGGAGACGGGTCATGACCGGCATCACGGTCACGATATCCTTGCCCCGGGAGTCCGCAAGCGCGTCCCTTACGCTGGCCTGCTTGCCGAGCTTGATCAGGTTGCGCGTGGTCGGGAATGGCAGCTTGAAGCGTCCGCTCTCGCCGCCCGCCAGCGCCTCGCGCGGCGACACCCAGATCGAGTCGGTCGATTCCCTGCCGTCATGCGCGCCGAGCTGGTCCGGCGGCGCAGCGGCGAGGAAGAACCAGGTGTCGAAGCGCTTCGGCATGCCTTCCGGCGTGATCCAGTGCGCATAGGGCAAGAGCTCGTCGAGGGCGAGCACCATGCCGTGCTCGGTAAGCACCTGCAGGAACGTGGTCTTGTGATCGTTGAGATCGGCGCGATGCGCGGCCTCGATCTCGCTTGCACGTTTGGCATCGACCAGCGCCTTCGATCCCCTGGGCCGCGCCAGCAGAATGCCGCTTTCCTCGAAGGTCTCGCGGATGGCGGCGATGCGGAAACTCAGCGCAGCGGCGTCGAGCCCCTCCCCGTCCGTATAGAGCTCCGGCCGCTCGATGATCTCCTTGTCGTTCTTGTCGACACTGCCGCCGGGAAACACCAGCGCGCCCGAATTGAAATCGATTTCATAATGGCGAACCATCATGAAGACTTCGATTTCGGCGCGGCTCTTGCCGTCGCGCAGCAGCAGAATGGTCGAGGCGTCACGCGGCGCGACGATTTCCGCCATCGGCCCTAGCCCGCCGCGCTCGATTGAGGCTGCAGGTTCGCGCGACGATCGACCTTCGCCACGCGCGAGAGCAGATAGTCCACCTCCGCCTTCGCGGCGGCCGTGATGGTGGCGCCCGGCTTGCGCTGCGCGCTGGTGGCAATGATGCCGCGCTTCTGCAGCACATATTTGCGCACGGACAATCCGGCGCCGGGCTGCTGCTCGTAACGGATCAGCGGCAGATGCGCATCGAACAGGTCATGCGCCGCATCGCGCTTGCCTTCCTTCGACAGCCGCACCACGTCGATCAGAAGCTCGGGGAAGGCATAGCCGGTCATGGCGCCGTCGGCGCCGCGCTCCATCTCGAAATCGAGGAACAGGCCGCCATTGCCGCAGAGGATCGAGAGCGGGCGCAGCGAGCCGTCCTTCTGGTAGCCGCGCAAGGTCGAGATCTTCTCCAGGCCCGGCCAGTCCTCGTGCTTGAGCATGACGCAGGACGGGCTGTCCATCACGATCTTGCGGATCACTGCCGGCGTGAACACGACCGACAGGGTCAACGGATAGTCCTGCAAGACCCAGGGAATGTCGTCGCCGATCGCTTCCTGCGCCTGCTTGAAATAGCCTGTTATCTGGTCGTCGGTGCGAAGGCTCGGCGGCGGGGCGATCATCACGCCGGCCGCGCCAGCATCCATCGAGGCCTTCGCCAGCGAGCGCATCGAGGCAAAACCCGGCGCCGAGACGCCGACGATCACCTGCATGGTTTTGGCGCGCTTGACGAAGCGGACCGCGACCTGCTCGGCCTCGGCGGCATCGAGCTTCGGCGCCTCACCGAGAATGCCGAGCACGGTGACCCCATCGCAGCCGACCTCCGCATAGAAATCGGTGAGCCGGTCGATCGAGCGCTCGTCGATGCGGCCGTCCTCGTGGAACGGCGTCGGCGCGATTGCGTAGGTGCCTGCTGCCTTGGCGGTGAGTTTGGTCATAGTGCCTCTATCCTTCTTTCGTCATTCCGGGATGGTCCGAAAGGACCAGACCCGGAATCTCGAGGTTCCGGGTTCACGCTTCGCGTGCCCCGGAACGACGGTTTACTTAAATCTCCGCGCCGACTTCTTGATCTCCTCCTCGGAGAAGAAGATGTCCTTGGCGTGGGTCACGATATCCTCGGCCTTCCAGCCCGTGAACGGCGGCGTCCAGCCTTCCATTTCCATCATCCGCATTTCGCGGATACCGCGGGGTCCGGAGACGCCGAGCACCTTGCCGGTCTGGTCGCCCGACAATTCGGAGACCATGTATAGCACGGCCGGCGCGATTCCGTCGGGGCCGAGCGCGGCGGCGGGGTTCTCCTTGTAGCGCGGCAGGTCCGCGGTCATGCGCGTCAGGGCGCCCGGGGCCAGCGTCCAGATCCGGATGTTGTATTTGCGGCCCTCGATCGCGAGCACGTTGGAGAGGCCCCAGATACCGCCCTTGGCGGCGCCGTAATTCGTCTGGCCGAAATTGCCGATCAGGCCCGATGTCGACGACGTGTTGACGATGACGCCGCCGCCATTCTCGCGCATCCATTTGAACACCGGCTGGGTGGCGCAGAAGGTGCCTTTGAGATGCACCTTGAGAACCCTGTCCCAATTGGCCTCCTTGGCCTTGGCGAAGGTTTCGTCCAGCAGGATGCCCGCATTGTTCACGAGAATGTCGGCGCGGCCGAAATTCTTGATCGCGTCGTTGAACACGGATTCGCCGCCCGCGATCGTCGAGATGTCGGAACCGTTGGCGACGGCCCGGCCGCCCTCGGCCTTGATCGCATCGACCACCTTCTGCGCCATCGACTTGTCCGCGCCGGACCCGTCGCGCGGGCCGCCGAGATCGTTGACCACGACCGCCGCGCCCTCGCGCGCGAACAGCTTTGCATAGGCCTCACCGAGGCCGCCGCCCGCGCCCGTGATGATGGCCACCTTCTTGTCGAGCAATCCCATCTGCTCTTCCTCCGTCTCACCGTTTCTATCCATCGTCATGGCCGGGCTTGACCCGGCCATCCACGTCTTCCTTACCGCGGAGAGAAAGACGTGGATGCCCGGCACAAGGCCGGGCATGACGACGACAATTGAGAGCTTCGTCTGCATCCTCAACCCAGCACCGTCCTGCCGTTCTTGATCACGGTGACATTCCTCGCCTTCACCTTGGCTTCGAACGAGATCACGTTGCCGTCCTTCCACATCTCCATGGTCACGACATCGCCGGGATAGACCGGCGAGGAGAAGCGCGCGGCGTGCTGCCTGAAGGCGGCCGGATCGTAGTCGGCATAGGTCTGGAGCACACCGCGGCAGGTGATGCCGTAGGTGCACATGCCGTGCAGGATCGGTTTGGGGAAGCCGGCCTTTCTGGCAAAGCCGGGATCGGAATGCAGCGGGTTGCGGTCGCCGCAGAGACGATAGACCAGCGCCTGGTCGGGGCGTGTCGTGATGTCGACGGTGCGATCGGGCGCGCGGTTCGGCATCGGGTGCGGATCGGGCGCGCCTTCGGAGGGACCGCCAAAGCCGCCGTCGCCGCGTGCAAAGCGCGAGGCAACCAGCGTAGCCAGCGGCTCGCCCTTGTCGTTCTTCAGGACGGTCTGGTGGCGGATCACCGCGCCCTTGTCCTTGCCCTTGTCGTAGACGGCGAGCACCGAGGAGTCCGCGACGATGTTCGATGACGTCGGCAGCGGCTTGTGGAAGGTGATGTCGCGCTCGCCGTCCACCACCATCACGCGGTTGAGGTTCATCTCGCCGGGACCGGAGCCCCAGGCCGCCACGGAGGCAAAGGTCGGCACCACCCGGAGCGGCCGTGGATCGGCGACAGCCTCGTTGACGAAGGCCAGCTCCTTCTCGTTCATGGGATCGGCGCCCATGCCGATGCCATAGGCATAGAGCATCACCTCGCGATCGCCATAGGCATATTTCTGGCCGAGATTCTTCAGCGCCATCAGTTGTTCGTAGTTGATCGGCATGTTCTCCCCCGAACTCCTCTCTTGCGGTGCCTGTTGTAGTGCCCTCTCCCCTTGTGGGAGAGGGCAACACCGGCATACGCCACGAACTCATTTGGGTGAGGGGTTGGCGCCGCAATCACATTTGTAATCGCGGAGAGAACCCCTCATCCGGCGCTTCGCGCCACCTTCTCCCACAGGGGGAGAAGGGATTCTTTTTAGGCCGGCGTGAAGAACGGCAGCGGGGCGCCGTCGGTGGGCTTGAACACCACCTTCACCTTCTGGCCGATCTTGAGCTTGTCCGGATCGCAATCGACGAGGTTGGTCTGCACCGATGGGCCTTCCTTCAGCGTGACATACGCGATCACAAAGGGACCACTCGCCGACTTTCGCATATGGCTGAAGGCGTAGATCGTGGCCTCGCCTGAGGACTCCTCCCACACCGTCTTGTCGGAGAAGCAGAACGGGCAGATCGCGCGCGGAAAATAATGCGGTTCGCCGCAAGCGGTGCAGCGCTTGATCATGAACTTGCCCGCTTTCGCCGCGTCCCAGAACGGCGCGGTTTCGGGATTGCCAACGGGGGCCGGATATTTCTTGTCAGCCATCACGCGCGCTCCAGGATGCAGGTTGATGCGGCGTGGCGATTGCCGAGCAAGCCGCCGGTGCCGTGCGCGATCGCGAGGTCGCAATTCTTCACCTGCACCTTCGGATGCGCCTCGCCGCGCAACTGGCGCACGGCTTCGATGATCTTGGTCATGCCGCCGCGATTGACGGGATGGTTGCTGCACAGACCACCGCCATCGGTGTTGAACGGCAGCTTGCCGACACCGGAGATGAGGTTGCCGTCGGCGACGAACTTGCCGCCCTCGCCCTTCTTGCAGAAGCCAAGGTCCTCGAGTTGCATCAAGACGGTGATGGTGAAGCTGTCATAGATCGAGGCGTATTTGATGTCCTTTGGCGTGACGCCCGCTTCCTCGAAGGCGCGCGGGCCGGACCAGACGCCGGCGGAGTAAGTGAGGTCGATATTCTTGCCGCCGCGCGGACCCTTGGTGGCTTCGCCATGGCCGATCAGCCGCACAAGCGGCTTCTTCAGGCTCTTGGCGATCTCCGGCGTGGTCACGATCATGCCGCCGCCGCCGTCGGTGACGACACAGCAATCCATCCGGCGCAGGGGATCGGAGATCATCGGCGAGTTCAGGACGTCCTCGACGGTGACGACTTCTTTCAGCATCGCATGCGGATTGTACTGGGCATGGTGCGAGGCCGCGACCTTGATCCAGGCGAGTTGCTCGGACGTGGTGCCATAGTCGTGCATATGGCGCATGGCACACATGCCGTAGACATTGTGGGTGGTCTGGCCATAGGCAGTCTCGAAATCGGCCTCAGCGCCGGACGAGCGCGGTGGCATCGGGCCGGTGCGCGGCTTGCCGGCGAGCGTCACCAGCGCAATCGAGCACTTGCCGGCGGCGATGGCCTCGGCGGCGTGGCCGAGATGGATCAGATAGGAGCAGCCGCCGGTATCGGTGGAATCGATGTGGCGGAGCTTGTTCATGTCGAGGCCGAGGTAATCGGCCATGTTCATCACGCCGCCCGGTGCGTCGCCGGCACAGAAATAGCCGTCGATATCGGCCTTTGTGAGCCCTGCATCCTCGATCGTGCCCTTGGCGATCTCGGCATGCAATTGTGAGGTGGATTTATCGGGTGCGTGCCGGGTCGGATGCTCGTAGATCCCGGCAATGTAGGCCTTGCCCTTGATGGTCAACTCGTTCTCCGCTGACGTTTTTTCTTTCGATTTCCCGGTCAATTTCTTGGCCTGTTGGGGCGGGCTTGGCAAGCGGTGAAATATTCCGCGCGGTGACATGGGCGCATGAGGGATTTGCGTTTTGAGGCTGGCGGTGGCCCTGGCCAGTCGTAGCCCGCATGAACCAGCGGGTCGCGCGAAGCGCGCCCGATGATAAACTCCGCGACATGCGGGGCGGCTCCCCGGATATCGCTTCGCTCATCCGGGCTACGGGCCGCCGCACACTCCGCTGTCATCGCCCGGCTCGACCGGGCGAGCCAGTACG
The DNA here is from genome assembly GCA_963696255.1 of uncultured Alphaproteobacteria bacterium. Taxonomy (GTDB): domain Bacteria; phylum Pseudomonadota; class Alphaproteobacteria; order Rhizobiales; family Xanthobacteraceae; genus Bradyrhizobium. The sequence continues at coordinate 81,462 of CAVOJN010000006.1, read as the reverse complement.
CCGCGGCCTATCGGCTCAATCGCCGGCGTCTCTGGAATACTGGGCGGATTCAATCGTTCGTCGCAACACCCTCAATATCGCTCGCGCGTAGCAATTGGTCGAGAAGTCTCCCGCTGGTGTTTTCCAGCCGAGGGTTTTTCGGGGCCTGGTGTTGAGTGCGAGAGCCACGGCCTCAAGATCATCGATATTGTGCATGCTAAGATCGGTCCCTTTTGGAAAGTACTGCCGGAGCAGCCCATTCGTATTCTCGTTGGTGCCTCGTTGCCATGGGCTGTGAGGGTCGCAGAAGTAAACTTGGACGCCTGCATCGATCTTCAGACGCGCGTGCTGAGCCAGCTCAGCCCCTTGATCCCAGGTCAACGACCGACGCAGTTGCTCGAGCATGGTGAAGATTGCCTTGGTGATGGCATCGCGCACTGCTTCAGCGCCATGTCCGGCGAGGGCAGATCCTCTCTTCACGCGAACGTCCTCTTCCTGGCCCGCCATGCGGGGTAGATGCAGCAGAATGGTAAAACGGGTCGTACGCTCCACCAAGGTGCCGATTGCGGAGCTTCCAAGACCCATAATGAGGTCACCTTCCCAGTGACCCGGCACAGCTCGATCGGCGGCTTCTGCCGGACGCTCGCTGATCATGATCTCGGTAGGAATGAAGCTTCTGCCCTTACGGGCGCGCGCCCTCGGCATCCGCAACGCCCGCCCGGTGCGCAAACAGGCCGTCAGTTCGCGGCGCAAAGCTCCCCGACCCTGCACATAAAGTGCCTGATAGATCGCCTCGTGACTGATGCGCATCGTCTCGTCCTCGGGAAAGTCGAGCCGAAGTCGCCGAGAAATCTGTTCCGGGCTCCATGCCGTCGCCCAGCGCCGGCTTTGCCGGTGCACAGCCCGGCGTCCCTTCCACACGACCTTCGGGCCAACGAGGGGCTCCCCGTCCGGCTTAGCGATCATACCGGCAAGCCTGTCCTGCACATAATCTCGCAAGGTCGGATTGATTGCCAACTTCGCCAACTTGGGCCGTCGGGCGGACCGATCAGCATGCCATTGTGCCGTGGTCGCCCGATACTCTGGAGCGCCGTGGCGTCGTGCCACGTTGCGCCGGAGTTCACGCGAGATCGTGCATGGAGGCCGATCGAGCTGACGGGCGATGGCTCGCACCCCATGCCCCTGCGCGCGCATGATGGCGATCTCCTCGCGTTCGGCGAAAGAAAGGTAGCGCCCTGACAGAGGCTTTGATGATCGCGACAAATGAGTTGGCGGCATGCCGCCCGCCCTCCGGAACCAGCGTACTCCGACCGACGGCGATGCCCCGGCCTCAACCGCAGCATCCTCGCTCGATCGCCCCAAGGCAATCGCAGTCCAGAACGGCCTATAATCCCCTCGCAGAGCTTCTCGAGGACGACCTGCCCGCACACTGTTCTCCATCGCAACCTCCTCTGCCGAGGGTGTTGCGACGAACGATTGAATCCGCCCTGGGTGCCCCGGTCAAGCCGGGGCACGACGAGGGAGAATACCTGAAACCGCATTCCCGCGATTTGGGAGCGAAGGAAAATCTACGATAATCGGAAGTTGCGCAGGGTGGGTTAGCCGAAGGCGTAACCCACCTCTTCTCCCACCGCGGATACAAAAGTGGTGGGTTACGGCTTTGGTTAACCCACCCCCCGAAAGCCCCTACTCCGCTGCGATCTGCCTTGGCGCGGGCGGCGGGTTGACGAGGTCGGCGGCGAGCTGGGCGTAGCGCGCCTTGGCGTCGTTGACGGCTTTCTCCTTCACCGGACCGTAGCCGCGGATGCGATCAGGGAGCGACAGCAGCTCGACGGCGGTCTCGACATTGACGGGCGACAGCAGTTTCAGGACGGTAGCGACGTCTTTCTCGTAGCCCGCGATCAGGTCGCGCTCCATCTTGCGGTCGGGGCTGTAGCCGAAGATGTCGAGCGCCGTGCCGCGCAGGAAGCGGAATTTCGAGAGCGTCCGGAACACCAGCAGCACCCACGCTCCGAAGGCGCGCTTCTTCGGACGGCCGAGCGCGTCCTTGCCGCCGCCCAGGATCGGCGGCGCGAGGTTGAAGTTGAACTTGAAGTCACCTTCGAACTGATCGCGGAGCTGCTGCTCGAATTTCCCATCCGTGAAGAGACGCGCGACTTCATATTCGTCCTTGTAGGCGAGCAGCTTGGCGTAGTTAATCGCTACCGCGCGCGGCAACGCCTCGCCATAGCCGCCATTGAGCGCGGCATTGCGGACGTCATCCACCAGCCTGGCGTAGCGCGCGGCGAGACGCTTGCTCTGATAGTCCGTGAGAAGCTGGATGCGATGCATGATGATGTCGTCCAGCGACATCTGGTCCAGCGACTTCGGCGCATGCGCAGCGTCCTGGCCCTGCATCATCGCGTCCAGCCTCGCCGGATCGGCGGCAGCGAGACGTCCGAGCCGGAACGCCTGCGTGTTCATCTTGACGGAGACGCCGTTGACCTCGATCGCCTGTTCGATCGCCTCCGCCGACAGCGGCAGCAGGCCTTTCTGATACGCATAGCCCATCATCATGATGTTGGTGGCGATGGAATCGCCGAGCAGCACCTCGGCGGGCTTGGTGAAGTCGAAGAAGGCGGATTCCTTGCGCAGCGCACTTTCGAGCACGCTGTTGACCTTGCGGCTCTGGAAATTGAAGTCGCGGTTGAGGATGAAGTCCGCGGTCGGAATCAGATGGCTGTTGATGACCCCGGCGGTGCGGCTGGATTCGCAGAGCGTGGTCATGTCTTTGGATACCGCGACCACCTCGTCGGCAGCCATCACGAGATCGGCGGTGCCGGTGACGATGCGCGAGCAGGTCACGTCAGCGGTGTGCTCGGACAGGCGGACATGGCTCAACACCGCGCCACCCTTTTGCGCCAACCCCGACATGTCGAGGATCATGCTGGCCTTGCCCTCGATATGGGCGGCCATGCCGAGCAGCGCGCCGATGGTGAGCACGCCCGTGCCGCCGACGCCGGCGACCGCGATGTTGTAGGGCTTGTCGAGCGGCGGGCGCGAAGCCGGCTCCGGCAGCGCGCCGATGTCGCCGAGCTCGGCCGGCGCGCGGCGGCGCGGCTTGCCGCCGTCGATGGTGACAAAGGACGGGCAAAAGCCTTTCAGGCAGGAATAGTCCTTGTTGCAGGCCGACTGGTTGATGGTGCGCTTGCGCCCAAGCTCGGTCTCCAGCGGCTCGACCGAGATGCAGTTCGACTGCACCGAGCAATCACCGCAGCCCTCGCAGACCGCCGGATTGATCATGACGCGGCGCGCCGGGTCTTCCATCAAGCCGCGTTTCCTGCGGCGGCGCTTTTCGGCGGCGCAGGTCTGCACGAAGACGATCGCCGAGGTGCCCTTGATCTCGCGGCATTCCTTCATGACCGCGTCGAGTTCGTCGCGGTGGCGGGTGATGACGCCGGGCGCGATGTCGGAAGATGGATAGAGGTGGGGGTTCTCGGAGACGAGATAGATGCTGCGGATGCCTTCGGCGTGAAGCTGGAAGGTGATCTGCTGCGGCGACAATTCGCCGTCGACATGCTGGCCGCCGGTCATCGCGGTCGCGTCGTTATAGAGGAGCTTGTAGGTGATGTTGGCGCCTGAGGCGACCGCCTGGCGGATCGCAAGGCTGCCGGAATGGAAATAGGTGCCGTCGCCGAGATTGGCGAAGACGTGCTGCTCCTTCGTAAAGGGCGCGACGCCGACCCACGGCACCCCTTCGCCGCCCATATGCGTGAAGGTCTCGGTGGAGCGGTTCATCCACAGCGCCATGAAGTGACAGCCGATGCCGGCGAAGGCGCGGCTGCCTTCCGGCACCTTGGTCGAGGTGTTGTGCGGGCAGCCCGAGCAGAAATAAGGCGTGCGGCTGACAGGCGCGATCGCCTGCATCTGGGTCGCCTCGCGGCCGTTGAACCAGTCCGCCTTGGCGCGAAGCATGCTCTTGATCTCGGGATTGAGGTCGAGGCGAAGCAGACGTTCGGTGAGCGAGCTTGCAAGCGATGACACCGAAAGCTCGGCTGCGAATGTGAGGAAGCGCTTGTCGTGATCGTCCATCTTGCCCACGATGCGCGGGCGGACATCGTCGCGCCAGTTGAACAGCTCCTGCTTGACCTGGTTCTCGACGATCTCGCGGCGTTCCTCGACGATGAAGATCTCCTCGAGGCCGACGGCGAAATTGCGCACGCCCTCGGGCTCCAGCGGCCAGGGCATGCCGATCTTGTAGAGGCGCAGCCCGATCTGGGCTGCAACATCAGGCGTGATGCCGAGCTCGCGCAGCGCCTGGCGGATATCCTCGTAGCTCTTGCCGGACGCCATGATGCCGTAGCGCGCGTTCGGCGAATCCATGGTGACGCGGTTGACCTTGTTGGCGCGGGCAAAGGCGATGGCCGCAAAGCCCTTGTAGTCCTGCAGACGCCGGTCCTGCTCGAAACGGTCATCAGGCCAGCGCAGATTGAGTCCACCCGGCGGCATCTCGAAATCTGTGGGGATGACGAACGGCGTCATCTCGTCGGTGAGATCGATCTCGGCGGTGGTCTCCACCGTCTCGGTGATGACCTTCATGCCGACCCAGCAGCCGCTGTAGCGCGACATCGCAATGCCGAGCAGGCCCATCTCGATCATCTCGTGGATGCTCGAGGGATAGAGATAGGGCATCAGCGCGGAGATGAAGGCGTGGTCGGACTGATGCGGGACGGTCGAGGATTTGGCGCCATGGTCGTCGCCGGCAAGGCAGAGCACGCCGCCATTTTTGGCGGAGCCCGCGGTATTGCCGTGGCGGAACACGTCGCCGCAGCGATCGACGCCGGGGCCCTTGCCGTACCAGATGCCGACAACGCCATCATGGTTCGAGCCGGGCGAGAGGTTGAGCTGCTGCGAGCCCCAGACCGCGGTTGCCGCGAGATCCTCGTTCACGCCGGGCTGGAACTTGATGTTGTACTGCGCGAGATGCTTGCGCGCGGCGAACAGCTGCTGGTCGTAACCGCCGAGCGGCGAGCCGCGATAGCCGGAAATGAAACCGGCAGTGTTGAGGCCCGCGGCGCGATCGCGCCGGATCTGCGCCATCGGCAACCGGACGAGGGCCTGGATCCCCGTCAGGAAGACGTGGCCGGTACCTTGCGTGTATTTCTGATCGAGACTGATCGGACCCTGGTTGATACCCATTGAAGCCCTCTTAAGCCGTTGGCCGCCCCGGCTCTTTTCTAACTAATGGCTCGCTGCGCCATTGCCACTCTATGTCGCTTTTTCTCGACGATGCATCAGAAATCTGGCGCGAAATGCCGCGCCCTTCAAAAATCGCAATTTCATGGCCGGAACGGCTGCCGGCCTTTTTGTTTGTGTCCCGTGGAACGGGGCTTTGCGAAACAGCATGACCGCTGCTCGCGGAAATCATTTTCCGCTATAGGGGGGTCTCATCCATGGACGACAGCCAGGACATCACCGGCCGATGCACGCGATTCTCCGCAGCCTGATTTTGTGCAGTGCATTCGCGCTGCCGGCGGCACAGGCGGCCGAGCCGTCGGCGGACACGATCGCCCGGGGCGAGGCGCTGGTCGTGGCCGGCGACTGCGCCAGCTGTCACACGGACGATCCCGCAAAGCCCTTTGCAGGCGGCAAGCGCATCGACACGCCGTTCGGCGCGATCTATTCGCCCAACATCACGCCGGATCGGAACACCGGCATCGGCGCCTGGAGTGACCAGGATTTCTATCGCGCGCTGCGCTTTGGCATCGCGCCCAACGGTTCGCGCTATTACCCGGCGTTCCCCTATCCGAATTTTGCGAAGATGACGCGCGAGGACATCCAGGCCGTGCGCGCCTATCTCGCCACACTGGCGCCGGTCTCGAACGAGGCGCCGCCGCCTGCCCTGCAATTTCCGCTAAACTTCCGTTTCCTGATGCGCGCCTGGAACGCCCTGTTCTTCCGCCCGGGCATCCTCGATCCCGACCAGCAGAAGGGCACCGACTGGAACCGCGGCCGCTATCTGGTCGAAGGTCCCGGCCATTGCGGCGCCTGTCATACGCCGAAGAACATCTTCGGGGCCGACAAGCATGGTCAGCATCTGGCAGGCGGCGCGGTCGGCGGCTATTTCGCCCCGCGGCTCGACGGCGCTGTCCGGAGCGGGCTGAAGTCCTGGAGCACTGATGACATCGCCGAATATCTGCAGAGCGGTCGCAACGCCAGGAGCCATGCCGGCGGGTTGATGGCCGAGGTCGTGGTCAACTCCACCTCGAAGATGCGCGACGGCGACGTCAAGGCGATCGCTGTCTATCTGAAGAGCCTGCCGGCGGGCCCGCCGGAACCTGACGGACCGGCGCCGACAGAAGCGGAGATGAAGATCGGCCAGGAGATCTACGCCCACAATTGTATCGCCTGCCATGAGGCCGACGGATCCAGTTCGCCGCGTGTCTATCCGCCGCTCAATGGCAACGCGCTGCTGCAATCCGCCGACCCCGTCTCGACGCTGCGCATCACCCTCGATGGCGCCCAGAGCGTGACCACGCCGCGCGCGCCGAATCCCGGATCGATGCCGGGCTACGCAAAGCAGCTCTCGGACCAGGAGATCGCCGACGTCACCAATTATATCCGCAATTCCTGGGGCAATGCCGCGCCTGTCGTGACCGCCGGTCAGGTCGCAAAGGCGCGAAACCGCTGAGCGGCAGTATCTCCATCGATGATCTCTAGCGCAAAAATTCAGCCGCGCTAGTGAGAAAATCAAGCATTTCCCAATGCTTTTCAGCCGAAGAAGGCAATGATCCGGCTAGAAGCGACTTTATACAGCGATTTATGCAACTCTCCAGAGAGAGCAGAGATCATGTGGTATTTTACTAAGTTTGCCGACGGGTTCGACAGGGAAAGAGAAAAGGCAGAACAACTTCTCCTGAAGGAGGCCGACCAAGACGTCGACAGATGGTGGGGGGTACGGGTAGCCCACGCGTCGTACTACGCCATTAACCACACCGCGTTCGAGGTGTACGCAGGTTTCGTGGATGTCCTTCGACTGGGCGATGGCATCAGGAGTGGCGGTTGGAGGGGCTGGGCCCACGACGGCCTCCGCTTGCTTCAGATTCTACCTATAGGCAGACTGGCCAAATTCGGCGCTAAAGGCCTTCGCATGGCCAACCGGATCCGCCGCGTTGCCGTAATAGATGACTTTCCGACCAAAAAAATATGTGCCTGGGTGAGCATGAAGCAGGCACTCGTACAAACTGGCGTCAAGCACGCTGCGACTATGGCAGATCTTTTGGAGGCTGCTGGCATTTCCATCGAGGCCGCCGAAGGGCTTTACCCATCAGAAAGGGCGGCAATCCTACGAAGCCTGGGTGCTAGGGTGAAGACGCTTTTGGGCGACGCCGAGCGGCTGCCGTTTCGGGACCTTGAAGCCCTGGTTAGGAGACAAAAAGGCGGCGTGGTGATGTTCTCGATCCAGTTTGAGAACGTCCTACGAGCCCCGGGCGAGGCAGCTATGGTGGGGCATTCCCTGTTCGCTTACCTCAACGACCTTGGAGAATTTCAGGATCGTCTCTCGGAGCGGTATGGTCAAAACTCTTTCCGAGCTTGAGTCGATGCACCCTGGAATTACAAATGGAACGGTCGGGGGCGCATTTCACATGGCAGACGCTCTTGTGATCCGAGTGCTGGATGAACTCTCCGGAGGCCCCGTCTGGAAGATCGCTTTCGAAGTTCGCAGCGTCTTCTTCGGCGACAAAGACGATTTGGACGTCCTGTTTTGGCAGATAACGCAACAGCTGGAAGAGAACCTTCCTCGTCCCGACGAGATGCCGGTTCGCATCTTCACCAACTGACGACTCGTTTACATGGATTGTCGGCGGCCCGCGCGACCCGCGGGACCTTGATTATCTGGAGCTGACGTTCCATTCCAATCAATCGAAGTTCGAACCGCAGCAGGTCATGGTCCTTGAGAGGGCCTGGGCAAAATTAAGGGAACGCTTGAATCCCTCCCGCCAGCAAACCGTCATCATCACTGGGTTCTCGGACAATGTGGGCAACGACGCCCTCAACAAGCATATCTCGCTGAAGCGCGCTGAAGCGGTGGCGAGATGGTTTCTCGACCGTGGACATCTGAGAAGGGACCCTCGGACGGGGAAAGGCAATCTGCGAACGCAGGGTTTGGGCAGAGAGACGCCGAGGGCATCAAATGGGACGGCGGCGGGGCGGGCGCACAACCGTCGAGTTGAGATTGGCCTCTACAACCGCACGTGACACAGCCGCGCAATCGGATTGTTCTCAGTCCAGCACGTAGCCGTAGTAAGCCCGCCCTCGCCGCTGCCGCCCGGCGGCATCGAACTCCATGGCCTCGGCAGCGCGGGTGATCTTGCCTTCAGATTGGCGACAGTGAAGGCCACCAGCGTCCGTTTCTCCTGATCCCAGACCGCGGTCTCGAGTTCAAATCTCATCGTCTCGACCCGGCCAAGCGCCGCGTTCGGAGGAGACGTTCGGTGAGCGAGCTTGCAAGCGAGCTACGCTCAGCTCGGCAGCGAAGGTCAGGAAACGCTTGTCGGAAGCCGTAAGCTGCATCTCCAATTTGAACGTTCGGGAACTTGCGGCGCGAATTCGCTGGCAACCGCAGCGGAACCGCGGAACTGCCGTCGAGGTTTGCGGGTTGTCTTCGACTAAAGGAGGAACCGAGCAATGTCCAACGAACGCATCCCGAACGACCCCTATCGTTCCGGCTTGAGCGATGACAATTTCGGCCGTCCTCAGCGGTTCGACAACGAACTGCAGGTCGACCCGGAGCTTCAGGAGGGCCCGGCCTCCTCGAGCAAGTTCGCAATTTTCGCGATCGCCATCGCAGTCATTCTGGGCGCGGTATTCTACGGCCTGAACAATACCAGCGTGCATGAGGCCCAGACCCCGCCGCCGGCCCAGACGGCGCAGACCCAGCCCAACGCCAATCCGGCGCCCAATACGCAGCCGGGCACGACGACGGGTTCGGCGACGACCCGTCCGACCCCGCCGCAAGCCGCGCCGCAGGGCAACGAGGTCGACAGATCGAACAACAAGTAGCGACCGGCCAAACCAATAGCGCGCAGCGGAACCATTCGCTGCGCGCTCCCCTTTGCAGCACGATGCGTGTGCAGGCTACGCGCTAAACATCTTGTTCAGCTCGCCGCCGGGATAGCCGCTGGCGAGTTCGCCGAACGTGCCCTTTTCCGCCATTTCCTTTGCCGCCTTCATGAAGCCGCCCCAGGCCGAGCGCGCGAGCGAGCCGCCGACGCTGATGCGCCGCACCCCGAGCTCGCCGGCCTGCTGCAACGACAGGCCCGACGCGCCGATCAGGAGATTGACGGGTTTGGGATGCGCCTGCTTCACGACCGCGGCGATTTCCTCGCGGCTCTTGATTCCCGGCGCGTAGATGCAGTCGGCGCCCGCGTCCGAGAACGCCTGCAGGCGATCCAGCACGACGGAGAGATTGGGGACGCCGACCAGAAATCCCTCGCATCGCGCCGTGAGCAGCACGCCGCTGTTGTCGGCATCGATCGCCTTGCGCGCGGCCTTGATGCGCTCGACGGCGAGATTCATCTCGAACAGCGGCCGCTCCTTGTTGCCAGTGGAATCCTCGATCGAGAGCCCGGCCACGCCTGATTTCACCGCGCGCTTCACATTGGTTGCGACATCCTCGGGCTTCACTGCGAAGCCACCTTCGAAGTCCGCATTCACGGGAACATCGACCGCCGCACAAAGTGCCGCAAGATGATCGCAGACTTCATCGACGGTGACGCGATTGTCGGCCTTGCCGATGGTCCAGGCAAAGCCGGCGCTGGTGGACGCCAGCGCCTTGAAGCCGAGCTGCTGCAACGCGATCGCCGATCCGACATCGAAGGGATTGGGGATGATGAAGCAACCCTTCTCATGCAGCTTGCGAAAGGTGGTGCGCTTGTCCGCTGTCGTGACCGGCATGTTTCTCTCCGTTGTTTCTTTGCTGGCGGTTTCCCTGCGATTGAAGACCATCAATAGCGGGATGACGCGCGCGCCGCCAGTGTGTCCAACCGCGTTCCGATCGGCTTCGCCCAGCTGCCATCTCCTGCCATACTCATGCGACCTTGCAGGTCAAGCGACGACCTTGCGCAGGAACGTCCGCTCCTCCACGAGAATGAATTTATTCTCCTCAGCGAAATTGAAATTGGCCATGCCGTCCTTGTCGTTGCGCAGCCGCGCGCGATAGGCTTCGTAGGCGGCCAGGCTTTCGAAGGAGATCAGCGCGAACGCAATGTTGTTGGTGCCCTCATGCGGCATCCAGTAGCCCAGGAGATCGCCGCCGCAGCGCGGAATGATCGACAGCCAGCGCTTCGAATACTCCTCGAACTGCGCGCGCTTGAACGGATCGAGCTGGTAGCGGATGAACACGGTGACGGTCATGGGGCCTCCGATTGATGCCGTCATTGCGAGGCGCGACAGCGACGAAGCAATCCATTTCACCCCTTGTGGCGAGATGGATTGCTTCGCTTGCGCTCGCAATGACGCGTGCAACGGCGACGAGCTTGAGCTCCTCGCAATGACGAACAGTTGACATTGTACGCCTTGCCCGACGACGATGCTTCGGCTATCATCGAAGCATGAAAGTAGGACCCGATATCGCCATGGTCGCCTCCCTCGTCGGCGACCCCGCCCGCGCCAACATGCTGACCGCGCTGATGACCGGCCGCGCGCTGACCGCAAGCGAGCTTGCGCAGGAAGCCGGCATCACGCCGCAGACCGCGAGCTCGCACCTCTCCAAGCTGGAAGCCGGCGGGCTGATCGAGCCGGAGAAGCAGGGCCGCCACCGCTATTACCGCCTCACCGGCGAGGACGTCGCCGGTGTGCTGGAAATGCTGGAAGGGCTGGCCGCCCGCGTCGGGCACTTGCGCGTGCGCACGGGGCCGAAGGACCCGGCCCTGCGCCGCGCCCGCATCTGCTACGATCATCTCGCCGGCGATCTCGGGGTGCAGATGCTGGACAGCATGCGGACGCAACGGCTGGTGCGGCAGAAGAAGCAGGAGATCGAGCTGACCGCCGACGGCGCGAGATTCCTGGAAAAGCATTTGCAGATCTCGCCCGACATGCTCACCCATCCGCGCCGGCCGGTGTGCAAGGCCTGCCTCGACTGGAGCGAGCGGCGCCATCATCTCGCCGGCACGCTGGGAGCCGCGATGATGAACCGCTTTGCCGAACTGAAATGGGCGGCGCGCGATACGACACCCGGCAGCCGCGTGGTGAATTTCACCCGCGCCGGAGAAAAGCGCTTTGCCGCGCTGTTTCCGGGCGGCGAAGGCTAGCGCGTAACGCAAATCCGGCACTCGCGGACACTTTCCAGTGTCCGTTGCGTGCTCTGATGCGTCGAGCTGGCGCTAATGCGTGTTCGCCGAAGGATTTGAAGTTGCCGCGGCCCATCGCGGTGGGACGATCAACAGAGCGCCGACGGCCTCGCCAAGAAGCTGATAGGCGACGTCGACGATGTCATCCAGAGACATCGTCTTCGGGAACATATTCAGTGCCTCAGCGAGGAGAACCTCTCGGGTTGGCATGCTCGGTAAATGCCAATTCCGGAGCAAATCAGCCCGATGCCGCAGCAGCAAAAACGTCTCCCGGATGGACGGCAATTCGGACTCGTGAACTGACGATTTGATCGCAAGCGCGATGTGCTCGGGATTGAAGCGTTGAGCGAGTTGCTCTGCTGTTCGTCTCACGACCCGTGATCCCAACCGCTGCTCATTGCGCAGAACCTGCTCGGGGGGCGCTTTCAGATCCCAGACAATCCCCAGCCAGCTCAGGACCACCAGAGCATAATAGGTCAAGTCCAGCTCCCACCAGCGGAAGCCCTGTCGCGCGCTGCTTTGGTAGGCGTGATGATTGTTGTGCCAGCCCTCGCCCATCGTGAACAGAGCCAAAAGCCAGTTGTTGCGGGAATCATCGCCCGTCACGTATCGCTTGCTGCCGCGAACATGCGCGAGGGAATTGATGCAGAATGTCGCGTGATACAGCAGGACGGTGCTCCAGAGAAAGCCGACCACGAGCCCGGACCATCCAGCAATCAGGAAGCAGAGGACTCCAAGCACGATCGCCGGCACGATCTCAAATTCGTGCAGCCACATCAATTCGGGATACGAGGCAAAATCCGACACTTTGACCAGATCAGTCGCGTCGTGCCGTCGATGGAAAATCCAGCCGACATGACTGTACATGAAGCCCTTGTGCCTGGGTGAATGCGTGTCCTGCCCGGTATCCGAATGCAAATGATGATGCCGATGTTTCGCGGCCCACCACAGCACGCTTTTTTGCGCGGTGCTTTGCGCGAGGAATGCAAGTACAAACTGGAACGTCCGGCTTGTCGCGTAGGCCCGATGCGCAAAATACCGATGATACCCTCCGGTGATCGCAAACATGCGCAACCAATAGAGGATCACGCAGATTGCGATCGCTTGCCAGGTGACGCCGGACCAGATCGCTGCGACGCAGCCTGCGTGGACGGCTGAAAACGGGACGAGATCAGGATACATGATGTCGTCCTGATCAGAATCGGCATTCGCGGGCAAGTTGACAACCTCGGTTGTTTTCAACGCGGACTACCGCCACAGACAACTCAAGGCCGGTCGCGATAGCCGGTTCAAATTAGACGTTACGGTGCTTCGGCAACCCAGCTATCGTCGACATCAAGGAAGCGCTGAAGCGGCCGCTTGATACGCTGACTTGCACGATTTGTCAGTGAGTTACAACGTCGCTGGTGGATCACATAATGGTCCCACAGTCCATCAGCATGTGAGGTCTGTACCAGCCCAAGAAGGCCCCGCAAAGCAAAGCCGGGACCCAGCGGCCTTTCATTTCATGATTCGATGCTTTTCAGAACTCCTGCTTGCCTCCGCGATGCACAGTCTCCCGTAAAATTACGGGACGCGCACCTTCGGTTCGGCAAGCCGGCTTCGCCTTATCGTTGCGAAGCCGGCGAAGGCTGCCCCGCCATCACCTGAAGGGCGACGGCGGGAGGTGCGAGCCAAAAGTTCGGACCGGGCCGGCTTGCAAAATCACCAATTCCGGAAGCAGTGGCGGCCATAAGGCCCCGTGTGAAAGCCGGGCGGGCAGCTGTAGAGCGGGCGGCAGCCGCCATAGGGTCCGCGGTGGAATCCCCAGCCGCAACCGCCGGCGACCGGGATGATGACGGCTTCGGCAGTAGCGGCCGGGACGAATGGCGCAAGCGGCATCGCCTGCGATGGCGCCATCGCGAACAGGCCGAGGCCGAGAGCGAGCGCAGAGGCAGCAAGCAATTTCATGGGCTGTTCCTTTCATCGGTTCTTCGCGATACCGGCGGCCTGGTTCGGGTCCGCCTGATCGCACCGTCAATTTCGGCGCGAACGCGTGAATGACGGCTGAACCCTGTTGGTTAAGACGCTGCCTTACGAAGATTTCATGATGAACGTGGCCGCGACATCAACGTCGTCATTCCGGCATGCGCCAGCAGGCGCAGGCCCGGAATCCATAACCGCGCCCGCGCTTGCGGCTTGCCGCATTCGCGGGAAACGATGAAGCGGCGCGCCTGGCCTCGCCCTTCATGGCGCGCTCGAGCGCGGCTTCATCGGGAAATTCATACGTCGCCTGATGCAGCGGGGAATCGGTGAGGCTTCGCCACGCCTTCTTGACGCCCCATGATCTGGCCGCGTCGGGCAGATGTTCATTCCGATACCACGTGTCGAACGCGGCGCGCCTTTCGGGATCAGTGACGGTGGCGCGAACGACGAAATAGGAGGACGGCATGTCTTCCTCCCATGGATTTTTCAGGAAAACGGTTTCTGCGGAACCCTGTCATCGCGCAGAGGTGAACGCGATCATGTTGCGGAAGGTCGTCACACGTTCTGCAAACAGGCGTATAAGGCAACGCGGCGGGGCTGGTTCATCCTGAGTGCGACACTTTAGGAGACCGCAATGGCAGCACACGTAAAACCCGTTCCCGACGGATACCACACCCTCACGCCCTATCTCGTCGCCGATGGCGCGGACAAGGTCATCAGCTTCATGAAGGACGCCTTCGGCGCCAAGGCCGTGTTCGAACCGATGATGCGGCCCGACGGCAAGATCATGCATGCCGAGTTCAAAATTGGCGATTCCGTTCTGATGATTGCCGATTCCTCCGAGCGCGCGAAGGCCACTGCCTGCATGCTCTATGTCTACGTGCCCAACGTGGATGCGGTCTACCAGAAGGCGCTCAAGGCCGGCGCAACATCGGTGATGGAGCCCGCGAACATGTTCTATGGCGACCGCAGTGGCGGCGTGAAGGATCCGGCCGGAAACCACTGGCACATCGGCACCCATGTCGAGGATGTCTCGCCGGCCGAACTCAAGAAACGCGCCACGGAATTCATGAAGCAGCAACACAAGGCGGCGTAATACCACGGCAGCCCTCTTCCTGTCCGCGGGAAGAGGGTTGTATCGCGAAGCGGGCCGGAAAAGACGCTTTTCTCCGAGCCAGGGTGCCGCGCAATCAGGAGAACCAGCGATCAATCAGCGTGCCGATGGCAACGCCGGCGATGGCGGCCCCGACCCCCATCGAAACGGTCTCGGCCACCGTGCGAACGATGCCGTGCTTGCCCAATTTTGCACGACCGATACCAAGCACGACGAGCAACGTCACGGTGACGATCCCGGACACGACGCGCGCCTGACCAATCGGCAGGAACACGAATGGCAAGATCGGGACCGCTGCCGCGAAGAAATCGGCGACCAGCATCCACAAAGCCTGCTCAGCCGGATCAAGCGGCGGCTGCGCCGTGCCATCGAGAGCAAGCAGCAGCCCATCCACTGCATTGCGATTGTCTTGTACGGCTCCAGCGAGCGCGCTGGATTGTTCGGGCGTGAGGCCTGCGTCAATCAGGCGTTTTGAAAGCGGGACGCCGGAGCCGCCGGCCAGAGTCGCTTTGGACTGGTCGCGCCTGGTCTCCACGTCGAGATAGGCCCCGGCCATCATGGAGACGGCCGCCGCCGCGGCGCCGGAAGCTCCAGCAATCAGAACAGTCTTGGTATCGGACGTCGTGGCCGCGACGCCAAAGATCAGACCGAAAATGGAAACCGTTCCGTCCTCCATACCAAACACGATCGTGCCGGCGGATTTGACGACAGAACTGCGCAGCCGTTGCAAAGTCCAGCCATTGGTCATCGTGTTGGCCCCTCTCGCGACGCCATAATCGCGGCACTACACCGGAAGCGTGCGCTTCTGATGGGCCCGGCCCTTGATCGCCGCGGCCTCGCTGTGTCCGGCGACGACGCGTACGCCCTCGTCAATGCGCGTGATGATATTGTCCGCCGTGCAGGATTGCAGGAATGCCACGCCGCATCTGCGGCAGGCGGCAAGAATGCGATCGCGCGCCTGCTGCATCTCCGGCGGAAAGGGTTCGCGTGGAATGGTGCGATAACCGAGGGAAAGGCTGAGGTCGCCGGGCCCGATCTCGGCAAAGCCCAATCCGGGGACGCTGAGAATGTCCTCGCAATTGGCGACACCCTCGGGGCTTTCCAGCTTCACACCCAACAGCAGTTCGCCTTTCGGATTGAGCGGCCAGGGATCGCAGCGATCCATGTAGTCTTCGGTCGACAGGCCCCAGACCGGCGCCGCCGTGCTTTCCGATCCACGTCCGCGCGAGCCGATGTCGAGGAGCTTGCCGTTGCCGCTCCCTCGTCTCGTTCCTTCCATCCGAGCCAGCGGCGACGGGATATCGGGATCGACGCCGATGGTGTTGTGCGGGTAGCGGCAGGATTCGACGAAGGCCCGGACTGCGGCGGCGTTTTCCGCCTGGCACAGCAGGATGCCATGCGCTCCGCGGCCGAGGATCTGACGAAACTGCCAGGCATTGTAGCGCACATGAGCGGCGTCGATGCCGTTCACCGGCGCCTCGACGATGACGGCCGGCGTGCGATGCCCCGATCGTGTCGGACCGGCATCGACCATGCCGCACAGATATTCGGCAAGGCCCGCCATGTCGAACGCGCCATGCTCCATGCCGACATTCATGTAATCCGCCCAGGTGGCGGCATCGATGCGGCCCTGGGCCTGCGTCAGCACATGACCGCTGTGGGGACCGTCGTAATAGATGGCCTGATCCAGCTCCAGAAGTTCGATACAGCGATTGATCCGCTTGCCCATGAAATCCACTCTGCAGTTTCGTGACTGGCCAAAGCAGGCTAGCATGGCGCCCTGCTCCCGCGCGATGGGGGCTGATGATCCAGGGAGGCCGACATGAAGCAGGGCCAGCCAGTCAAGGACGCCAGTCACCTCTATGACGTCGAGCGCCGCGCGGTGCATGCCGCCCGCCCCGGCTTTCGCATCTCGGAGCTGCAGCTCTCTCCGACCCAGAAGGTGCCGTGGCACACCCACACCAACGTCTCCGACACGTTCTACGTGCTCGAAGGCGAGATGAGACTGTTTCTGCAGGACCCGAAGGAGGAATTGAGGCTGAAGCCCAGTGACGTCTATGCCGTCAGGCCCGGGCGGCCGCATCTCGTGACGAATGGCGGCACGACTTCGCTCACCTTCCTGGTCCTGCAAGGCGTGGGCGAATATGATTTCGTCCCGCTAGCCTCGCGGCATGCCGAACCTTCGTGAGGCGCGTATTTGTGAATCGAGAGCGCAGAATATCCGGTCTCACGGAAATCCATCGAACTGGGGCAGATCATCGCAGATGTTGTCCCAGGGCGCTTTCGAGCCGACAAAAATATGACCGGTCGGCCGAATGGAGGGACTATCGATCAGCGTTCCCAGCGTAATGTGCAAATAGGCGCCGTTGCGAACCAACGAATAGAGAAGCGAACCGCACCGTTCACAATGCGCGTCATGGTTCGTGCCGCCACCATACCTCATGACGTGATCGCCACCGCTCGTGAACGTGAGACGGTCGGACTTTATACCCGCGAACGGCTTCGCAGCCGCCCCGGTGGCTCGCCTGCATTGGGAGCAATGGCAATAGAGTGAGTATTCGAAGCTGTCGGGCACCTCGTAGGCGACCAGGCCGCACAGGCACGATCCTCTCAGTCGGGTTTGCCCTGTCGCCATGATGTCGAGCCCTTCTTGTTTTTTCCCGCGGATGGGCCACTCGGCGATGGTCCTGCGCGACAGTATAGCCCCTCGCAAAAAGCCTCGGCCGCGGCGGGCGTGCCGCCTGCCCCGGCTTTCTTATCATGGTGCTGTAGCTCTCACCCCTAACAACATGTCCAATAACGTTCTACGTGCTCGAAGGTGAAACGAGGCTGTTTTTGCAGGTGGCGACCGGCGATCGTCAGCGCCGGTTCATCCCAGCCAACGCCTTCGACGCGGAGGCGTCCCCGGCCGTAGCGGCTGCTTCGTACCACGTGCGGGCCTTTGCAGCGTCCTTCGGGACACCGAGCCCGAGCCGATAGAAATCTCCGAGCTGAA
The DNA here is from genome assembly GCA_963696255.1 of uncultured Alphaproteobacteria bacterium. Taxonomy (GTDB): domain Bacteria; phylum Pseudomonadota; class Alphaproteobacteria; order Rhizobiales; family Xanthobacteraceae; genus Bradyrhizobium. The sequence continues at coordinate 64,079 of CAVOJN010000006.1, read as the reverse complement.
CCATGGCGAGAGGTCCTTCCTGCCGCCGCGGCCTTTTCGTACCATTGGCGCGCCTGCATGTAGTCCCTTGGGACACCGCGTCCGTCGCGGTAGAGATTGCCGAGATTCGTCATCGCCAATGGTTGTCCAAGCGCTGCGGCCTGCGCGTACAAGTCCCGAGCGCGATTGAGATCTTTCGGAACGCCATTGCCGGCTTCGTACATGTAGCCGAGATTGTTCATGGCGATGGCATCGCCTGCCGCCATCGCCTTCTCGTACCATTGGCGCGCCTGCGCGTAGTCCTTCGATACGCCAATGCCGCGGTCATAGAGATATCCGAGCTGGCGCATGGCAACTGGCTCGACGTCGGCGACCGATTCGTAGAGGCTCTTGGCACGGATTCCGTCCGCCGCCACACCTTCGCCTTCCTGGTAGAGCCGCCCGAGATTGACCGTCGCGAGTTTTATTCCGAGCCCGCGTGCCTTTTCGTACCATTTGCGGGCTTCGCCGTAATCCTTTGATACGCCGCGACCCTGCTCGTAGAGCGAACCGAGATTGTTCATGCCCCAAGCGTCCCCGCCGGCGGCGGCCTTCTCGTACCACTGCCTCGCCCGGACCGGGTCCGACGTGACGCCGAGCCCGCGATCATAGAGAAGGCCAAGCAGCCGCATTGCCACGGGCTCGCCGGCCGCGGCGCCCGTCTCCAGCAGCGATCGCGCCCTTAAGAGATCTTTGGGCACTCCAAATCCGTTGACGTAGAGGCGGCCGAGATTGGCATTCGCGGCCGTAAGACCCGCGGCAATGGCCTTCTCGTACCATTTGCTGGCCTCGACATAGTCCTTCGCCACGCCGTTGCCCTGCTCATAGAGCCATCCCATCGCGTGAAGGCCCGCGGGGTCGTCAGCGGCGACGGCCTTCTCGTACCATTTACGGGCCTCGCCGTAGTCCTTGGGCACGCCGTTGCCCATCTGGAAGAGCTGGCCGAGATTCACATAGCTCGCGGCGTAGTTCATGCCGGCCGCCTTTTCATAAAGCTGCCTTGCGGTCGCGTAGTCGTTCTGAACCTGCGCGACACGCCCGGCCTGATAGATGAAGCGGGCAACATCCGGATATTGGCGCATTGCTTGGCTGCAGGCCGCGAGCGCCGGCACGATCTGGATCTCGCCGAGTTTCACGCCGGCCATCTCCCTCGGCCGTTGCGGATCGGCGGGATTGGCGGCCTGGCGGTCGCAATCGTTGACAATGTCCGCGGAAGTGCCGGAAGACACCCTGGACTGGCGGACCGGCACGGCGGGGCCGTCGTCGCGACGCGTCGTCACGGTATCCGTCGCGGGCGCGGGCTGCGTCGAACTCGAGGAAATAGAAACTGCCGTCGATCGGGGACGACGAGACCCAGGGCTGTTGCGCCCCGCCGGTCGCCCGCTTCACGGCCAGGCCAACCTGGTTGAACGTGCCGAACAGGTCGAGTCCGGGGCGCTTCAACGTCGCGGCGAGCGCGCGGGTGTACGGGCTATGGCCGTCGTCTCCATCCTGAGCGACGTTGCCGGGCTGAGTGGCGTAGGAAATCAGCGTTCCGTCCGGAGCCTGCAGCTGGGCCAGTCCCCCGACGGCGGCGCGCAACCCGCGTCCCCCGAACGGATTGTTGCGGCAGGCATCGAGGATGATCATGTTGAGACGCGTACCCGAGCCCTGCATCTGGTTGAGAACCACGTTGACGTCGAGCATCTGGAAATCGACGTCGGCCTCACGTGTCGGATTGGCGTCGATGGGAACGAGATAGTTCGCTCCGCGCACCTGCACGCCGTGGCCGGCGTAATAGAACATCGCGACGTCGGCACCCTGCATCTCGCGTCCGAAGGCCTGCACGGCCTCGTCGAGCGCGCGCTTGTCGAGGTTGGTCCGGGCATCGCCACCGATGAGCGCAAAACCGAGATCCCTCAGGGTTCGCGCGACCAGCACGGCATCATTGTCGGGATTGTCCAGCCGAGCGACGTTCCGGTAGGCCGAATTGCCGACCACCAGCGCCACCCGCTTCTCGGCAGATGCGGGATGCGACAAGACAGCTGTGAAGAAAATCACGAACAACAGCAGCCGTTTCACGTGAGGACTCCGGCAGCTCAATTGGATGCTTGCGAGTGTACGCGGTGACTGCAAGCTCCAGTGGGTTCTCGGGAGCGAGACCATCCCGCTCAACTCCCCGCAGAACTATCGCAACCCGCACGCCCCTTCCGTGACCGGCATCACATCAAATGCGTCGCTACCGCAGTGATCAAAGCGAGGAATGCCCGTTTCGGCCGCGCCTGGCCCGGGAAGCGGACATCACAGCGCCTTCGGTCAAGGGCGCCTCAGGGCCAATAACAGAGTTCTCAAAATCTTATTCGATCACCTCATCGGCGCGAGCCAGTAACGCGGGCGATAGTTGCAGCCCCAGATGTCGCGCAGCTTGTTGGTTCACTACCAACTCAAATTCGGTCGGAGCTTGAACGGGCAGCTCGGAAGGATTGGCTCCGCGCAAGATTCGATCAACATAGGAAACGGCGCCTGCGACGATCTTGTCGATCTTGACCCCGTAGGACACGAGGCCGCCAGCGTCGCAGAATAAGCGAAGCGGGTAAATCGCGGGTAACCCGCACTGTTCAATCAACGCTGTAATCTCTGCGCGCCGGACGGACGTAATGGCGTCAGGCAGAAAGATGAGCCCACTATTCGGCTTTCCTTTGAACGAGCGGATCAGACGCTCAATATCCGAACTATCGCCGCTCGGTGTTTCAATCGAGACAATTGCTTCTCTGTTTGCGACTTCATCGATCGAGTTGCGAAATGCCGAAGAATTGTTGCCCGGTTCAGGATTGTAGACAATGCCGATGTGTTCGACCTTTGGTGCCACTTCCTTCAAGAGCGAAACCCACTTGCCGCCCAGAGACGTTTCAAATGGCGTAAAGCCGGTCACGTTGCCCCCGGGCTGTGAGAAGCTCGCGACGTAATGCATTCCGACGGGATCACTGACCATCGCGAAAACGGTCGGGATCTTGGAACGTTCGGCATGCAGCGCGGCCATGGATGTGTTCGTCAGCGCGAATAGAACGTCCGGCCTTAACGTGACCAACTCGTGGGCATATCTCCGCGTCAGGTCCGTATCGCCACCAGTTATTCGATACTCGATCTGAAGATTTTGGCCGACGACCCATCCCTTCTCTTTGAGCAGCGTTTCGAGCCAGCTCGCCGATTCTGTCATTAACGCCCCGACACGACGCACACGGTCTTGAGCGCTCGCTGGGCCGACGCTGGCAAGCATCGCAAAGCCGAAAATGAGTTCTCGTCGGCGCATGCTGACAGTCTCCTATCGGTTGACACCAATGCTATCGCGCCGCGGAGATGACGGATAGGGCTTATGTCCAAGTTGGATCGGAAGGCGACATTCCGGGGTCGGGGTTGCGTGTCCGCTTCACCTCCAAAACGGATAATTGCCCGCAAGGGCAATTTGAGTATAGTGCGGCGCGACATCGCGTCATCCAGAACGCCAACTTCCTATCATCACAACAGTGCCGGAGGCCCCCATGGGACGATACCAGAGTATTCTCGAGACCGTGGGGCATACGCCGGTGGTCAGGATCAATCGGCTCGCGCCCAAATCCGTGAACCTGTTCGTGAAGGTCGAAGCCTTCAATCCGCTCGGCTCGGTGAAGGACCGCCTGGCGCTGGGCGTGATCGAGGCGGCCGAGAAATCCGGCGAGTTGAAGCCCGGCCAGACGGTCGTTGAGGCCACCAGCGGCAACACCGGGATCGGTCTTGCCATGGTGTGCGCCGCCAAGGGCTATCCGCTTGTCGTCACCATGGCGGAGACCTTCAGCGTCGAACGGCGCAAGCTGATGCGCTTTCTCGGCGCCAAGGTCGTCGTGACGCCGGCGGCCGATCGGGCCGTCGGAATGATCAACAAGACGATCGAGCTTGCGAAGACGCATGGCTGGTTCATGAGCCGGCAATTCGAGAACGAAGCCAATCCCGACTTTCACTCGCGCACCACCGCGCGTGAAATCATCGACGACTTCGCAGGCGATCAGCTGGACTATTGGGTGACCGGCTATGGCACCGGCGGAACGCTCAAGGGCGTGGCGCGCGTGCTCAGGAAGGAGCGTCCCGAGACCAAGATCATGGTTTGCGAGCCGGAGGATGCGCAATTGCTCGGCAGTCATGTCGAGCAAAAGCGTAACGCGGACGGCACGCCGGCCGCGCCCCACCCCAGCTTCAAGCCGCATCCGATGCAGGGCTGGACGCCGGATTTCATTCCGAAGATCACGGGCGATGCTGTCGCGATGCAACTGATCGACAAGATCTTTCCGATACCGGGTCCAGAGGCGATCCGTTGTGCCAAGGAGTTGGCAGCCAAGGAAGGTATCTTTGTCGGCATCACGTCGGGTGCAACCTTTGCCGGCGCGCTCAAGGTCGCGGCAGAAGCCAGGCCGGGCGCCAACATCCTCTGCATGCTGCCCGACACCGGCGAGCGTTACCTCTCCACGCCGCTGTTTGCGGATGTCGGAACCGACATGAACGAGGAAGAGCTCGCGATTTCACGCTCCACGCCGACCGCGCAGATGAAGACCTGAGCCGGCTCGGCAAGGAGCGTCGGCATGGGCGCATTGCCGATTTCGCCGGTCGATCGAGGCCGGCCGCGATGATATAGTTTCAGGCGATAACAAATAGACCGGGAGGATTCCACCTCCCGCTTCACGGGGAAGAAACACCGATGCGCAAGATGCTCGCGGGCGCCGCTGCCGGCGTCTGGCTTCTCTCCGCTTCCGTCCAGGCCGAAGTCGTCCGTTTCGACATTTCCGAGCGGGCGCCTGCTTTCGCCGGACGAAGCTTTGGCGATGTCGGCCCTTACGAGCGGATCATTGCAAAGGCGACGATTGCGCTCGACCCTGGCGATGACCGAAATGCCGTCATCACCGACCTCGCGCAGGCGCCGCGCAACAAGGACGGCAAGGTCGAAGCGTCGGCCGATGTCGTGATCCTGCGTCCCGCCGATCCCGCGCGCGGCAACGGCGCACTGCTGCTCGACGTTCCCAATCGCGGCCGCAAGCTCGCGCCGCAACTGTTCGATGACTCAGCCCAGCCCGGCGCGAACAACGCGCAAGCGCCTGACGATGCCGGCATCGGCTTCCTGCATCGAAGCGGCTACACCATGGTCTGGGTCGGCTGGCAGGGGGACATCCCCTCCAAGGCCGGACAGATGGCGATGGCAGCACCCGTGCTGACCGGCGTCACCGGGGCGTCGCGCCAGGAGTTCATTTTCGACAACACCACCAACCCCGCCCGCGCGACGCTGACCTGGCCGGCGGCCGATCCCGCCAACCTCAAGGTCACCGTACGCGCGGCGTGGGCCGATGCGCGGCAAACGCCGTCAGGCCTCATCGCGCGGCCGGTCGATCCCACGACGGTCGAGATCACGCGGCCGGAGGGTTTCGATGCCGGCGCGCTCTATGAAGTGACCTACACGGCCCGCGATCCGGCGGTGCTCGGCATGGGCTATGCCGCCGTGCGCGATATCGTGAGCTTCCTCAGGCGCGACACCACGCCGGCCAATCCCCTGCTCAACGGCCTGCATCCGTCGGTCAGCCGCGCCATCGGTTTTGGCGTCTCGCAATCCGGGCGCTTCCTGCGCGACTTTCTCTATCTCGGCTTCAACGAGGACACACACGGTCGCGTCGTCTTCGACGGGCTGATGCCCCATGTCTCGGGCACGCGCCGCATGGCCACCAATGTCCGCTTCGGCGAGCCCGGCCGCAACCCGCGTCATCCGCAGGACCCGGCGTGGCAGGCCGATCTCTTCCCCTTCACCTACGCGACGCTGTCCGATCCGCTCTCGGGCAAGACCGACGGACTCTTGCGCCGCTGTGCCCTCTCGGCGACCTGTCCGAAGATCATGCAGACCGACAGCGAGCATGAATGGTGGGCTTCGCATGCTTCGCTGCTCGTGACCGATCTCGCGGGCAACCATCTCGATCTGCCGGACAATGTCCGCGCCTACATGATCGCGGGCACGCCGCATTTCGCCGAACCCAACGACCACATGCGCAAGGGCGTGGCCGCGATGGCACTGCCGCAGAACCCGATGCATGCGGGCGCGCCGATGCGGGCGCTGCTCAGTGATCTCGATGCATGGATCCGCGACGGCGTGCTGCCGCCGGCGAGCCGCGTGCCGATGCGGGCGCATGGCACGCTGGTGCCGGCCGAGAGCGCCGTGCGGACCGATATCCCGGGCCTGCCGTATAAGGGCATTCACACGCTGTCTGTTTTTTCCGATCAGAGCGTGCTGCCGCCGAAAGAGATCGGCCGCTATCCGGTGTTCGTCCCAAAGGCCGATGCCGACGGCATGGCGATCGCGGGTGTGCATATGCTTGCGCTTGCAGTACCCCGCGCGACCTATACCGGATGGAATCCCCGGAGCACCGGATTTGGTCCGACGGCGTTTTATCCCTTGCAGGGCGCGGTGGTGCTTTTTGCGCCGACCGAAGCCGCGCGAAAGGACGCCAACGATCCGCGCCCGTCGATCGAGACGCGCTACGCCGATGACGAGGCCTATGTCGCGGCCGTGCGCAAGGAAGCCGCGCGCCAGGTGGCGGAACGCCTGCTCCTGCCTGAAGACGCCGAGCGCGCGGTCGAGGCCGCGAAGCAAGGCAAGCTTGCGAAATTGACGCAGTAAGGCGGCGGCCGATCATGCAGGCGAGCCTGACACCATTGCTCGACGGCGGACGCTATTTCGAGGGGCCGCGTTGGCACCGCGGACGATTGTGGCTCGTCGACTGCATGACGCGCCAGTTGCTCAGCGTCAGCCTCGCCGGCGATCGGCAAGAGCATGCCACCTTCGACGATACGCCCTGCGGCACCGGCGTCCTGCCGGACGGACGCATTGTCGTACTGACCATGAACAAGAAGCAGTTGCACGCCTACGCCGACGGACAGCTCTCGCTTCATGCCGATCTCGGCGGCATCGCGTCCGGCACGATCGACGACATGATCATCGACGGCCAGGGCCGCGCCTATATCGGCGATCTCGGCTTCCACATGCCGCCGCCTCCCGACCGCGGCGCGGTCGGCCGCCTCATCCTGGTGATGCCGGACGGCAAGGCGCGCGTCGTTGCGGAGGACTTACGCTTTCCGAACGGCATTGCGGTCTCTGCCGACCACAAACGCCTCGTCGTCGCCGAGATGGATGGCGCGTGCCTTGCCGACTACGACATCGATACCGACGGCGGCCTGCGTTTGCGCGGCCGGCTCGGGCGCATGAACGATCCTGACGGCATCTGCCTCGATCGCGACGGCGCGGTCTGGGTCGCCTCCTTCACCGAGGACGCCTTTATCCGCGTCGCTCGCGACGGCAGCGAATTGCAGCGCATCGCCGTGCCCGGCCGCCGCGCGCTGGCCTGCGCGCTCGGTGGGCCGGAGCGCAAGACGCTGTTTTGTCTGAGCGCGGCGACGTCATATGCGGAACTGAGGCAGGGCAAATCGTCGTCGCGGATCGATGTGGTTGAGGTCGAGACGGCGGGCGACGGGTTTCCGTGAAGTGCGATCACCGAAAGCCCGAGGCGAGCCCCACCACCTGGCTGTCGAGGCCGTTGAAGCCGTGATGGGCGAAGGCTTCGCAGGGGTCGCCCTGCTCGTCTCCGCCGGAAAGCCAACTTACCCGCGCCTTGCCGGCCGACCATTTGATAAAGGGATCGACGCCGGCCGGCTGCGTGAACTTGCAGTTATCCTGGCGGTGATGGATGACGAGCGTTGGCGGCAGCACGGTCGGCGAGCCGAGGATCGACATCACGCTACGGGACGCCCCGGACTCCGGACTAAGGAAGCCCGACGTCAGCACCAACGCGTCTGGTCGCGCGCCGGCCGCAATCCCCTCGGCGGCGCGCTGAGTGCCACGGCTGGTCGCAATGACCGTCACCGGACGCTTGATCGCCGCCATGTAGTCGACAGCGCTTTTGAGATCGGTGCCCACGTCCGCCAGCAGCACCGCAAGACCGCGCGCGGCATAAGCCTCTCGCGTTCGCACGAGCTGGTTACCCGTCAGGGCGTAAATGTCGCCATGATCGCCGGCATGGATTGCGCCATTGCCGCCCGGCAGCAGAATCACGCTGGCCTTCGGCGCGGCGGGCATGATGAGTATTGCACGCGAGCCAGCAATCTTGACGGTTTCGTCGGCCAGCACCGAGCTGGCAGTGACGAGCAGAGCTCCGATGCAAAGAAGCGCAGAACGAAAACCTTCCATGACGCGTCGGTTACGCCGCGTCGCGTCCGAGCGCGGCGCCGAGCAGGCCCGCTTCCACCAGCGCGTCGCGGATGCGCGCGATTTCCGCATCCGTGATCTTCACCAGCGGCGGACGCACGACCGCACGCGGCAGTTTCCCGAGCAGCACCAGCGCTTCCTTCATGCGATTGTGCATGTCGACAAAGGGATCGGCGTAGAACACCCGCGCCGTCGGATAGATGCGGTCGTTGAGCCGGCGCGCTTCCGCCAGATCGTTGGCCTTCACGGCGCGATAGAGCCGCGCCTGAAGATCGGCGATGACGCTGCCGCTGCCGGACAGCAGGCCGTTGCAGCCGAGCACGAGCGAGCTCAGAAGCCACGCGCTGTTGGTGGAGAGCACGTTGATCGGGCGCTTGCGGCCCTGCAACGCGCGGATCTGGCTCTCATGCTGCGGCACCTGCGGCGTCCAGTCCTTGATGGCGCGGATGGTCGGCACCTCGTCGAACAGCCGCTCCAGCGTCGCCGCCGGATAGCCCTGCCCTGTCGCCAGCGGATATTGAAACACGATCAGCGGCAGATCGGTCGCGTCCGCAATCGTCTTGAAATGGGCCAGCGCCATCTCCGCCGACTGGCCGAGCGTGAAAGGCGCCGGCGGGAAAACCAGCAGCGCCGAAGCGCCGCCCGCCTGCGCCTGACGCGCGATCCGCGCCGCCTCGAGGCTGCCGTCCGCCCAGACGCCGTGAATAACAGGCAATTTGTCGCCGACCTCCTCGCCCGCGATCTCCATCACGCGGCGCTGTTCGTCGGCCGTGCACGAGGCGACCTCGGTCGAGTGCGCGTTGACCGTGATCGCCGACAATCCCTGCACCGAACCGACATCGCGTAAGTGAGCGCGGAAGCTCGCCTCGTCGATCGACAGATCCTCGTGGAACGGCAGCAGCACCGCCGGGATGACGCCATGAGGCACGAAATCAGGATGACGGGGCATTGGGGCGTCTCCGGTGTTGTTCTTGTCTGTGGCTCCGTAGGGCGGGATGAGCGTAGCGCAATCCGCCAACTTTTCAACGACAGACGGCGAGGTACGGCATCAGCTTCACCGGCGTATCGCGAACCTCGCGCAGGTCGATCCTGCCGATCAGCTCCGTACGCAACGCATCGGCCTTCCCGATAGCGGCCTCGGTCTGCCGCAACGTGCTGACATTCGACCCGAGCGACACGATGCCACCAAGCATCAACGCAATCGATCCGAGGGCCGCTGACTGGCCAGCCCCGAACAAGCCAAGCAACGCGATGGCCAGCAAGGCGACCCCGCTCCCGATCGCAGCCTTCGACGCCAGAATGTACTTGCGGCAGCGCTCGGCGGCCTCGGCAAGCGCTTCGATCCGCGCTTCGAGGTCTCCAATCTCGTCGATCTCCGTCGTCTCAGTGGTCGGATCGTCTTCGGTCATCGGATTCAAGCCGGGCTACCTGACGCAAACCAAATCTAGCCTCGATGTCGTCCCTGCGAACGCAGGGACCCATAACCACAGGGCGCGATTTCGAAGATTGGAAGCCGAGCGTCTATCGCCGAGCACCATCGATGGAGTCCACGGTATGGGTCCCTGCGTTCGCAGGGACGACGGCTGCGTTGTGGCTCGCGAAGGTTAGCTTGCCTAACCAGGGACACTGCCTCACAACGGCAAATTGTCGTGCTTCTTCGCGGGTATCTCCACCTTCTTGTCCCTCAGCATACCCAGTGCCCTTGCGATCCGCCGCCGGGTCGAATGCGGCATGATGACGTCGTCGATGTAGCCGCGCTCGGCGGCGATGAAGGGCGATAGGAATCGGTCTTCGTATTCCCTGGTGCGCGCGGCGATCTTGTCGGGGTCGCCGATGTCGGCGCGGAAGATGATTTCCACCGCGCCCTTGGCGCCCATGACCGCGATCTGCGCGGTCGGCCAGGCGTAGTTCATGTCGGCGCCGATTTCCTTGGACGCCATGACGTCGAAGGCGCCGCCATAGGCCTTGCGGGTGATGATGGTGACGAGCGGCACTGTGCATTGCGAATAGGCGAACAGCAGTTTCGCGCCGTGCTTGATCAGCCCGCCATATTCCTGGCTCGTGCCCGGCAGGAAGCCCGGCACGTCGACGAAGGTCACGATCGGGATGTTGAAGGCGTCGCAGAAGCGGACGAAGCGCGCGGCCTTGCGTGAGGCGTCGCTGTCGAGCACGCCCGCCAGCACCATCGGCTGGTTGGCGACGAAGCCGACCGTGCGGCCGGCGATGCGGCCAAAGCCGGTGACGATATTTTTCGCGAATGCCTCCGAAATCTCGAAGAAGTCGCCCTCGTCCACGACCTTCAGGATCAGTTCCTTCATGTCGTAGGGCTTGTTCGGATTGTCGGGGATCAGCGTGTCGAGCGACGTGTCGACGCGCTCGATGGAATCGAAGCTCGGCCATTCCGGCACGCCGTCGGTGTTGTTCGACGGCAGGAAGTCGATCAGTCGGCGCATCTGCAAGAGCGTCTCGACGTCGTTCTCGAACGCGCCGTCGGCAATCGAGGAGCGCGTCGCATGCACGGACGCGCCGCCGAGCTCTTCGGCGGTGACGACCTCGTTGGTGACGGTCTTCACCACGTCGGGGCCGGTGACGAACATGTAACTCGTGTTCTTCACCATGAAGATGAAGTCGGTCATCGCGGGCGAATAGACGTCGCCGCCCGCGCAGGGTCCCATGATGACGGAGATCTGCGGGATCACGCCTGACGCAATGACGTTACGGCGGAACACATAGGAATAGCCCGCGAGCGCTGCGACGCCTTCCTGGATGCGCGCGCCGCCGGCGTCATAGAGCCCGATGATCGGCGCCCTCGCCTTCATCGCCATGTCCTGCAGCTTGGTGATCTTCAGCGCATGGGTCTCGGAGAGCGAGCCGCCGAACACCGTGAAGTCCTTGGCGAAGACAAACGTCTTGCGGCCGTTCACCGTGCCCCAGCCGGTGACGACGCCGTCGCCGGGCACTTTCGTTTTCTCCATCCCGAATTCGGTCGAGCGGTGCTCGACGAACATGTCGAACTCCTCGAACGAGCCCTTGTCGAGCAGGAGCTCGATGCGCTCGCGCGCGGTGAGCTTGCCGCGGGCGTGCTGCGCCTCGATGCGCTTCTCGCCGCCGCCGAGCTTTGCGCCGGCCCGCCGTTCCTCAAGGGTGTCCAGGATGTCCTTCATTGGCTTGTCGCCCCGTCCTTGCTTTCCCGACTATTTTTCTGCTTCTAACAGGCCGTTCCGCAAACCAAAAGCCGCCTTGAGCGGGGTTTTGGCGCTACAGGCGGCAGCAAATCAAGGGAATTGAGGCATGAGCGAAACTGTCACCGCGACCGGCGCAGTCACCGGCACCGTCAGGATCCTGCTGCGGCTGGAGGGGCTCGCCCTGCTCGCCAGCATGGTGCTGGTTTACGCGCTCTGGGGCGGCTCCTGGTGGATTTTCGCCCTGCTTCTCCTGCTCCCCGACATCAGCCTGGCGGCCTATCTGGCGGGCCCCGGAACCGGCGCGATCGTCTACAACGCGGCACACAGCACCGTCATTCCGGTCGCGCTCGCGGCGCTGGGCCTTGCCCTCAGCCAGCCCCTGATGGTGTCGCTCGCCATCATCTGGCTGGCCCATATCGGCATGGATCGCGCGGTCGGTTATGGGCTGAAATATCAAGCCGGCTTCGGCTTCACACATCTCGGCCGAATCGGCACAAAATTGCCCTCGTGAGCTTTTGATGCACAGATCCGGCCCATCGTCACGGCTTGAAAAACGCTCGCTCGGGGGCGATAGAGGGCTTGTTCGTTTTCATTTTGTGGCGTCGTTCCGGTAATACCGCCAGTCCCTTTTTCGTGACATCCCGCGCGTATTGTCTCCGCATTTTATCCCCATTCGCCCCCAATAAGCACGCCACCCAATCATGTCGATGCCTGCGCCGGTCTATTCTTTGTCCAATTTCCCCCACCAGGAGACGGTCGAATTTCTGCGGCGGCTCTCCAGTATGCTGACGGGCGGGCGCAATGCGGAAGTGCTTCAGCAGGCAGCCTCGCTGATCGAGACGCTGGGCCAGCGCGCCACGACCGCCGAGCAGCACTTCCATGAACAGCAGGAAGATCACGCCCATAATCTCGAACTGCGCCGGGTGGCCGAGATCGCAAGCGACAATCTGCTTGTGGAGGTGGAATCGCTCAAGGCCGAAGTCGATCTGCTCAAGGCTCAACTCGAGGAGCGCAACCGTCAGGGCGACATCGACCGTAACTGGTTTGCCGAGGAAACGCTGCGCGCGCAGGCGCAGGCCGAGCTGGCGCAGGAGCGGCTCGCAGCCGTCAATGCCGAGCTCGAGGAATGGCGCAAGCCGCCAATGCCCGAGACGATCGACGAGTCCATCGCGGTGGTGCCGGTGGAGTCGCTGCGGCTCGCCCATACCCAGTTCGAATATCTGGCGAAGGGATTTGCCGAGAAGGGCGACGTGGTCTCGCAGATCATCTGCGAGATCGGCGCCCGCGCGCTCGACAAAACGCTCGCCGACAGCGCGCCGCCCACCCCGCCCGCTCCGCCGGAGAAATAGCGGCGCCAAGCCACTGAAAATTGGGGGTCTCCTCGTCATTGCGAGGAGCGACAGCGACGAAGCAATCCACACTTCCCTTTCCGAGACGTGGATTGCTTCGCTTTCGCTCGCAATGACGGCTCAATTGACAGCCCGTGCGGCGCTTGATCTATTTCCTCGCATAAAAACCTGGGGGGAAGTCGATGCTGTCAGACTGGCGCTTTGCCGTCACCGCCGCGTTGTTCTGCACCGGCGTGCTCGTCACCTGCATCGAGACCAACGCGCAATCGATCCCAAAGGAAGCCGCCGCACGGATCGAGATCCATGCGATCCCCTCGCTCACCATCTCGGACCAGCAATTCCTGAACGGCGACACCAGCGGCACGCCGGTCACCGTCGCCGGCGAGCTTCGCATCGCGCAAGGCACCGGCCGCCTCCCCGTCGTCATCATGATGCACGGTTCGGGCGGAGTGAACGGCACCAGCGAAGCCTGGGTGCACCAGTTCAACGCGATGGGGATCTCGACCTTCGTCATCGACGGCTTTTCAGGCCGCGGCATCACCGCGACGAGCACGAACCAGGCCCTGCTCGGCCGGCTCAATTTCATCGTCGACATCTATCATGCGCTCGATATTCTTGCGAAGCACCCGCGCGTCGATCCCGAGCGCATTGTGCTGATGGGCTTTTCGCGCGGCGGACAGGCTGCCCTCTACGCGAGCCTGAACCGCTTCCACATGCTCTGGAACAAGTCCGGCATCCAGTTCGCCGGCTATATCCCGTTCTATCCGGATTGCTCGACGACCTATAACGGCGATACCGACCTCGCCGATCGCCCGATCCGCATCTTCCACGGAGCGCCCGACGACTACAATCCGGTCGCAAGCTGCGAGGCGTTCGTCGGCCGCCTGAAGGAGGCCAGGCGCGACGTCGAGCTGACCGAATATCCGGACTCGCCGCACGGCTTCGATGCCGGCCTGCTCGGCGTCAACAGCACTGTTGTTGCCCTCAACTCCCAGACCGTGCGCCACTGCCACATCAGGGAAGGCGAAGGCGGCCAGTTGATGAACGCCGATACGCAACAGCCCTTCAGCTACAAGGACCCCTGCGTCGAGCTGAGCCCGCATGTCGGCGGCAACCCCGAGACGGCTCGAGGAAGCACGCAGGGCCGTGGCGGAGTTTCTGCGCGGGCTGTTCAAGCTGGGATGACACGGTCATTCCGGGGCGCGGAGCGAACCCGGAATGACGACCCTTAACGTGGACCTCACTCCTCTCCGGGCTTGAACGGCTCGACCTTGTCCGGCGGCACGGACTGCTCGGCCATGGCGAGGATCATCGCGACCATGATGTAGTTGCCGGAGACCGCGGTGAGATCGACGAGCTGCTGGTCGTTGAAGACCTTTTTCGCCCGCGCGATGGTCTCGTCGGACACCTTGTGCGTAGTCGTCAGCTCCGTGACGAAGTCATAGGTCACGGCCTCGTCTTCCGCCATCTTCGACGGCCGCTTGTTGGCCTTCAACTCGGCGATGATGTCGGGCGACAGCCCGGCCTTGGTCGCGATCGGCGCGTGCGCGAACCATTCCACCTGCGAGCGCCACTGCCGGCCGATGATCAGGATGGCGAACTCGTTCAGCCGGGTCGGCACCGACGTCTTCCAGCGCAGATAATCGAAGAGATCGAACAGCCGCTGGCCGAGCACGGGGCTGCGCAGCAGCAGGTTGTACGGCCCGCCGATGCCGACGCTGGACACTTTCACGATCTGATCGCCGAGCGGCTTCTGCGCTTCGGTGAGTTGATCCATGGTGAGCTGCGGAAAGCGCGGCTCCTTGCCTGCTGCGGGGCCTGAGACCACCGCGGCTGCGAGCCACCCGCCGGCCGCGGCCAGCGTGACGGACGAGAGCAAGACTGACGTCGAATGCATGGTTCCTCCCTGCTTTTTGATTGTGGCGAGAGCTTAGTCGAGGGCGCCGATAGGAACCAGTGTCTTGGTACCGTTTAGTCCTCTCATTCCGAGTTGCTGGGTCAACGAAAAACGAGGAGGTCAGAAATGGTCGGCTTCAAATTGGCAAGCGCGGGCGCACTCATCGCCCTGAGTGTGGCAGCATCGCCCGTACAGGCAGCTTCTTCCCCATTCCCTGCCATGGCAGGCTCATGGTCCGGCGGCGGCACGATCAGCATGTCGAGTGGCGAGCAGGAAACGTTGCGCTGCCGCGCCACCTACAACGTCGCCGGGAGCGGCGATGAACTGAGCCTCAACCTGCGCTGCGCCAGCGCCAGCTATGTCTTCGACCTGAGCAGCGATGTCGCCTATCGCGGCGGCGCCGTGTCAGGCCAATGGACGGAGTCCAGCCGCAATGCAGGCGGTACGCTTTCAGGCCGCGCCTCCGGCGACCACATCGAGGTGGCGGCACGCAGCTCGAATTTCTCGGCCGGCCTGTCGATGACGACCCGCGGCAACCGGCAAACGATCTCGATCCGCCCGGAGGGTGGCAGCGACATCAGGGCGGTGTCGCTCTCGCTCAGCCGGCATTGACAGGAAGAAGACTAGCGCGCCCGCTTGTTCAGCCGCAGCACGAAGATCAGCACCTCGGCGACGGCCTTGTAGAGCTCTGAGGGGATTTCGTCGCCGAGCTCGACATTGGAGAGCGCGCCGGCGAGGACCTCGTTCTCCTCGATCGGAATATCGTGCTCCTTGGCGACTTCGATGATCTTCGCGCCGATCGCGCCCTTGCCCTTGGCGACGACGCGCGGCGCGCCAGTACGGTCGTAGTGCAGCGCGACGGCAAGCTGGGTCTTGGTGTCCGTGCTCACAGCGCGCGATCCAGGAAATGCCCGGCCTTCGCCGGCGTGGGTTGCGGCGGCGCGCCTTCGCGGATCACGATGTCGCCGGGTGAAAGCTCGGCCTTGCTCAGCGCCTGACCGAGTTCGCTTGCGCCGGCGCGCAGCTGCGCCGCCGTCTGCGGCCGTTCCGCCCACATCCGCACCGATGTGCGCTCGCCCGACAGCGAGATCAGCGCATGGACGGGACCGGCCGGTTCGACATTGATCGAGAAGCGCGCCTGCCATGTCCGCTTCGCCGCCTCGACCTCGACGCCGCCGCCATCGCGCGAAATCTCGAACTGCGCCATCGCGGTGCCTTGCGGCGTCACGAACGGGATTTCGAAATTCCAGCGCGGCACGGATTGATCGATGCGGTTGACGTTCGCGTCGGGACGATCCGGCAAGGACGCGACCTGCAGCAGGGTCTGCCGCGCCAAAGCCCCATCGGTGTCGTCGATCAGGTGATGGACGGTGGATGACAAGCGGCGCATTCGGCTCGATCGAGGGGCTCACAACCGGCTGCGCCGAGGGCAGCGCGCCACGGAACGGCGGTGGCGGCGTGTTCGTGCTGGCCGTGCCCTGCACGCTCCGCCCCTGCGGCGAGGTGATGACATCAGCGGGATTTGCGGCGGCGCGCGGCATGGCCTGCATCGCCTCCTGCAGGAGATTGAGCGCAGCGCCCGAGGTGACCGTGCGGGGACCTGCGCCAAGCAGCGCCTGTGCGATCAGAAGCTTGGACGAGTCGCCCGCCGCAGCCTCGGGAAGTGGAAGGCGCAGCTCCGGCACGAGTTGAGTCGAGAGTTGAGGCGAGACCTCAGACAAGAGCTGGTGCGCACCGGCCTCCGCCGGCTGCGACGGTGCGAGGGCCGGAGAAACGACAATCGGTTTTGCGCCGTCAGCGGACGCGGCGGCAGCCGCTGATGTCAGGGGAGTTGCCGTTTCCGCGGGCTCGACCGCCGCAGCCAGGGTCTGCCGCAACACGATCAGCGCCGCCTTCAGGTCGGGCGCGCTGCCCGTGGCGGGGATGCTGCCCGAAGCGAGCGAGGCTTCCAAGAACAATCCGGACTTCTGGACCGCGTTCTGGATATCGCCGCCTGAGAGATTTTCGTCGAGGCTCGTCTGCTGCGCCAGCACCTCGGCGATCGCCTTCTGGAGCGGCGCCGGCAGATTGTCGGAACCGGCGGCTGCGCCGAGATTGGCGAACAACGGCGCCAGGCTTTGCTGCTGCGTGACGGCATTTTCGGAGGCCACCGACACCGCTATGCGCTCGAGCGGGGTCAGCGGATCGTTCAGCGCCGGGGCAGCGGCAGGCGCCGCGATGGGCGCATTGGGCGCAACGCCTGTCGGTTCACCAGTGTCGGCGCCCTGCCCCACGATCTGCAGGCGAACCAGGCCGTTCTGCGTCTGCGACACCGAAAGCTGCAGGTTCTGCCCCGGCGTCAGCGCGACCTCGGTGAGCACGTCAAGCGAGAGACCCGCGATCGCGATCCGCACGAGATTGTCGGCGAGCACGTCCTGCACAGAGCGCAGCGATCGTCGTGCCCGGCTGCAGAACGACACCATCGGTCGCGCTGCCCACGCCTTGCGCGGCTATGACGGGAAGGGACGGATTGATCGCGAGCGCCATGCCGCGGAACGCTAGCGCGCGGCCCTTAACCTCTCGTTAACCGAGGCCTTCAAGGCGCTCAAAATCGCGGTCGCTGCATCGAAATCCAGCCGCCGCGCGGTCCGGCGCGCCACCACTTCCTCGTCCTTGCCCCACTGCTCGGCGTTGAAATCCTCATCGACATGGGCGGCGTTCCAGACCTGGTCGGGATCGCGTGCGCCCCTATGGAGCGCGAGCGCGAGCAGCGCCGACCCCGTCAGCGTGGTCACGACATGGAGAGCCGCGACCGACCAGGGATCATGCGGCAGCGCATCCCGCGCAGCGGCGATCGCCGGCTCGGGCTGGCTGACATGCATGATGCCCTGCGCCAGGATGAAATGTGCGCCGAGCGCGTCCGCCGCCCAGAACAGCACGCGGTCCCAATGCTGCGCCTCGCGCGCGACCAGCCCTTCGGGATGACCGGCGCGATAGAACAGGAGATCGGTAGCGAAATATCTGGCGATATCGTCGCGCACGATGTCCACGCGATCGACCACCGCATCGACAACGCTGTTGGCGAAGCGCGTCATCGGCATGGTCAGGGGATCGATGGTCTCCTTCTGGGCTTCCCATTCGGCAGCGACGGCTTCCGCAATGGCGCGCGAGGGTATCGCGACGACCCGCCCCGACGGCGTCCTGATCGGCTTGCCGTCGAGCGTCACCGCAAATCCACCTTCGCCCGGAGCCACGCCGCTCGTCGTGTAGAAGCGCTTGCGCAAGGGCGCGCGCGTGGTCCGCCTCACCGCCTCCTGCGGGTCCAGCGGCGACTGGCCCGCCACCTCGTCGAACAGTTCACGCATGGAGCTTTGCTTCCCTCGGTCGCACCAATCCGCCCGCAAATTATGATAAGCACGGTCCGGAATAAAGCGAGCTTCATGTCGAAACGGACGCTTGCAGCATTGCTGGTGCTGGCCTGCGGGACCTCTACCGCCGGCGCGGGGTTCCGCACGCCGGAATCGCTGGTCCGCAACGTCTATGCCCATTACGGCAACGGCACCCCGGACCTGTCCCGCGGCCTGCCGCACGACGAAGCCACCACTGCGAGGTTCTTCGATGCAAGCCTGCGCAAGGCCTGGCGCGCGCTCAGGAACGAACCTTATGACTTCCTGGTGCAGAGCCCGACCTGGAAGCTCGGGCCGGTCACCATCTCGATCCTGCGCAAGCAGTTCGACAAGACCTATGTCGCGGCGGCCTTCGACAATCAGGGCCGTGCGGTCACGCTGAACTTCATCCTGGTGAACGGCAGCGAAGGTTGGGTCATCACCGATGTCGAAAGCCCTCACGATTCCCTGCGGATGTTTCTGGAGCAATTTAGATAGCGATCGCCTTACGGCTTTCGATAGATGATCCCACCCGCGCGGATGGTATAGGCGACCTTCGCGAGATTCCGGACGTCGCTCAGCGGGTCGCCGTCGAGCACCACGAGATCCGCGTCAAATCCGGCTTCCACCCGGCCCTTCCTTGCCGCCTTGAAGTAGGCAGCCGGGTTGGTCGTGAGCGAGGCCAGGATTTGCCGCTCCGACAGCGCCCGATGCATCAACTCATATTCCAGCGTCGTATCGTAGATTTTCGTGAAGCCGACGTCGGTGCCAAACAGCACCGGTCCGCCGTTATCCGAAAAGGCCTTCAATTGCGCCACGCCGGAACCGACCAGCCGCGCTCCCAAGGCCTCATCGCCAACCGTCCTGGCGAATAGCGTCAGCGTCGGGATCAGCGCGACATGCTGCGCCTTGAAGCGCGCCAACTCCATCGCGCCATAGCCAGGCTCTCCGGGCACGATATGCGCCATGATATCGACCCCGGACTCAATCACCGTCTCCATGCCTCTCTTGTTCTGTGGATGGGCGAATACGGGCCTGCCCTGCGCGTGCGCCAATTCGACCGCGGCCCTGGCGACTGCTACGTCCATGTTGATCACGGGCTTGTCGCCCATATAGGCACCCGTGAACAGCTTCATGCCGTCGAGGCCCATGCCGAGATAGGCGCGCGTCATTTTTTCGGCCTCCTCCGGCGTCGCCGCCTCGGGCAATTGCAAATCGGCAGGAAGATAGGCGGGGTGGCCGCCTTTGGGGAAAATGTCGCCGGCCAGGAAAATCGCGGGCCCCAAAACCTCGCCCGCATTGACGCGACGGCGCAGCTCGAGCGAGTCACTCGGATCCGAACCGAGGTCCCAGACCGTCGTAAATCCCCATTTCGTCAGCATCTCCTGCATATGCGCGGTCATCGGGGCGGCCGGCGCCGTGCCGGCGTGCTGCCAGACGGCTTGCGTGAAATGCACATGGCTGTTCCAGAAGCCGGCCACGATCGTCTTGCCGGTGCAATCGATCACGCTGGCATCGTTCGGGCTCGCTGCATCGTTTGCACCGCCGACAGACGTGATGACGCCGCTCGAGATCACGACGGTGGCGTTGGAGGTCGGCGCGGCATCGGGCGAGGCGTAGACGGTGGCTCCTTTGAGAACCACCGTTTCAGCACGCGCCATTCCGGAGGAGACGACGAAGCCGAGGAGAGAGAGGAGCGCAGATCGGATGAGGAAGCCAATCATTTGCAAAACCCTTCGAGAGCGACATGATACGGCAGCATAGGTCAAGCATATGACCGCGCCTTGATCGTTCTTGCTCCGCGAGTGCAATCGGCCGATTATTCCTCCGGCGCGTGCTCGATCGGATCGAAGCGATCGGCCTCCAGTCCGAGCAGGTTCCAGGATTGCAGCATATGCGGCGGCAGCGGTGCCGTGGCGTCGATCACGCCGCCGCGGGGATGCGGGATCACGATGCGGCGCGCGAGCAGATGCAGGCGGTTTTGCAGCCCGCCCGGCAATTGCCAGTTCTCCTTGTTGAAATATTTGGGATCGCCGACGATGGCGTGATCGATATGCGCCATATGCGCGCGCAGTTGGTGGGTGCGGCCGGTGACCGGCTTGAGCGACACCCAGGCGAGCTTGGTCGCCGAGGTCTCCACCACGGCGTAATAGGTCACCGCGTGGCTGGCGCCCTCATCGCCATGGGCGGCGATGCGCATGATGCTGTCTTCCTCGCTCTCTTCTTTCGCGAGATAGGTCGAGATGCGGCCCTGCTTCGGCTTCGGCACGCCCGCGACCAGCGCCCAGTAGATCTTGCGCGCCGAGCGCTGACGGAACGCGCCGGTGAGATGGGTCGCGGCGAAGCGCGTTTTCGCAACCAGCAGGCAGCCTGAGGTCTCCTTGTCGAGCCGATGCACCAGCCGCGGCTTCTGCCCCTTGGCGTCGCGCATCACCTCCAGCATCTGGTCGACATGGCGCGTGGTGCCGGAGCCGCCCTGCACGGCCAGTCCCGCGGGCTTGTTGAGCACCAGCACGTCGTCATCCTCGAACAGCGTCATCTCCTTGAGCTGCTGCAAGGTGCGGCTTTCGGCTTCCGAAAGCGCAGCGCTCGCCTTGGGCGCATCGAGCCGCAACGGCGGAATGCGCACGCTCTGGCCGGCCTGAAGGCGGTCCTTGCTGTCCGCCCGCTTGCCATCGACACGCAGTTCGCCTTTGCGGACGATGCGCTGGATGTGGGAAAAGGACAGCCCCGGAAACCGCGCTTCGAGGAAACGGTCGACACGCATGTTGTCCTCGTCCGACGTGACGACGACGGTCTGGACCTTGGTCGGGAGCGGCGGCTCGGCCTTGACCTTCGCGGGCGCGGCAACAGGCGCGCGCGGCGCGTTTTGCCGATCCTTGCCCTGCCACTGCTTGTCTTGTTGGTGTCTCGCCCGCGGGTGCTCGTCACGCTTCTCCGGGAAGCGCGCAGGCTTGCCTGCCGGCCGATGCCCGGCGGGACGTTCAGCTTTCCCGAAATCACGATTTGGGCGAGCGCTCTTCGCCCGATCGCGCGGCGATGTGGTTCGCTTGATGCGGCGGCTCATGGCCCGTTCCGTAGCTGAAAAGTCGGCAGTCGTCACGGCGAAATCCGGTTTGATCTGACGGCTGGATCGGGTATGCGATCAAGATCGCCGATGACCGACTGACCAGCCGGATCCTGGACCTCGTCAAAGCGGGAAAACAGCGGGCGACCGGAGCTGGCTGGGCGGTCTACCGCACCATGCCCACCAATATCGCCGCGACCTTCTTGTTGCCCTCGACGCTCAAATGGCGGCCATCGGGGCCAGCGCCCCCGGGCGACCGCACGACTGAAAACACCGTGGCGGTCGCATCGACGACCCTGATGCCCCGCGCCTTCAACTGGCTCTTCATGGCCGCGATGTTGGCCAGGGCCTGATCCCGGCTCATATTGTGCCTGACATCGTTGGCCGGATTGTCGGCCAGGATCACGATCCTGGTGCCTTGCGGGACTGCGCTTGGAATCCGGGCCAGCGTCCTGTCGGTGGTCTCTCCCCAGACGCCGGCGTTTGCGACAAGGGCCTGCGAGCCCTTCGCCCGCAGCATCGCTTCCAGCACGGCCGGCCACATTTCGGATTCGGAGACGTTGCCGCGGACCATGCTATGGCCGAGCGCCACGATTTGCGCGGATGCAGGGGTGATCGACGCAACGACCAAACCGAAAAGCACAAACGCGAAGACGCGCAAATTCCGAGGAATCATGTTGGCGCTCCCGACCCAATTTGAGATCCGATCGGAAGAAGCATCGCACGCGCCAGCGGAAATTGACAACGGAGATCAAGCCCGAATTTTTCGCCTGTGCCCGCCCGGCGTTGACAGTACGGGCAATGGCGCGCATATTTTCGGAACGGGTGGATACGACCTGCTGCTTGCGCCCTTATGGGTATGGTGAACGTATCACGCCGCTTCCGGCCCCCTTTGCCGAGCGAACGAGTCAGCAACGCAAGCGCCTGACCCTTCTCGTTCGCAACAGCAGAGGTAACTCCATGCGCGATTTCCGCGATGCCAAGGCCATGGCGCAGACGCTGCGCGATGCTCTCAAGGCCAAATCGATCCCCCTCACCCACAGCGAAAGCCTCGAGCTTGTTGCCAGGACGCTCGGATTCCAGGACTGGAACGTGCTTTCGGCGGCCATTCAGGCCAGCGAATCCGCAGCGAAGCCGAGAAAAACAAGCGCAGTGATGCCCGTCGCGCCGATGCGCGACGTCGTTTTCTTTCCGCAAGTGATGACCTCGATCTTCGTCGGCCGCGACAAGACCAAACGCGCGATCGAGGCCGCGATGGCCGGCGACCGCCAGCTTTTCGTCGTCACGCAAAAACGACCGGGCGACGACGATCCGGATTTCGCCGCCCTCTATTCCGTCGGTGTCGTCGCCGACATCCTCGAACGCCTGGAATTCTCGGACGGAAACTGGAGGGTCAAGGTCTCCTGTGCAGGCCGCGCTGCGATCATCAGGCAACACCAGGGCGATTATCTCGCCGCAGACATTGCGCCGATCGAGGAAACCCGCGCAATGACCGTGGAGGCGTTTGCGCAGGTGCGCGAGATTCTCGACGCCTATGAGGGTTATACCAAGGCGCCGACGCCCGCCTATCTTGGCCTATATAGACTGGAGCCCGGCGTGTTTGCCGACATTGCCGTCCAATTCCTCAAGGTGGGCATCGACAAGATGCAGGAGATGCTGGAGACCAGCGACGTGATCACGCGGCTGGCGACCATCCTTGCCTGGATGAAGGCCGGGTCATCCTCCGCTTGAGGCTAAGGCCCGCCGCGCTCGCGCCGCAGCTTGGCCCAGTATTCCAGCCGCTTCCTGATCTCGCGCTCGAAGCCGCGCTCGGGCGGATTGTAGAAACTCTGCCGTCCGAGCGCTTCGGGGAAATAGTCCTGGCCGGAGAAGGCGTCCTGCGTGTCGTGGTCGTATTCGTAGCCGGCGCCGTAGCCTTCCTGCTGCATCAGCCTGGTCGGCGAATTGAGGATGTGTTTCGGCGGCAGCAAGGAGCCCGCCTCCTTGGCGACACGCTTGGCGGCGCCAAAGGCCATATAGGCGGCGTTGGATTTCGGCGCGGTCGCGACATAGATCACGGCGTGCGCAATCGCGAGTTCCCCTTCGGGTGACCCGAGGAAGTCGTAGGCATCCTTGGCGGCGTTGGCAATCACCAGCGCCTGTGGATCGGCGAGCCCGATGTCCTCCACCGCCATCCGCACGACGCGGCGCGCCAGGAACAGCGGGTCCTCGCCGGCATCGAGCATGCGCGCGAGGTAATACAGCGCCGCATCCGGATCGGAGCCGCGCACGGATTTATGCAGCGCCGAGATCAGGTTGTAATGGCCGTCGGCGGACTTGTCGTAGATCGGCGCGCGCCGTTGCAGGATCTCCTGCAATTGCTCGGCGTTGAAGATCTCGCCGCCCCGCGCCGAACGCCATACCTCTTCGGCCAATGTCAGCGCGGCACGCCCATCGCCATCGGCCATCCGCACCAGCGCCGCGCGCGCTTCCGCGTCCAGCGGCAGTTTCCTGCCTTCGGCTTCCTCCGCATGCGCGTAGAGCTTCTCGATCGCGGCCGCATCGAGCGAGTGGAACACCAGCACCCGGGCGCGCGAAAGCAACGCGGCATTGAGCTCGAAGGAGGGATTTTCGGTCGTCGCGCCCACCAGCACCACCGTGCCGTCTTCCATCACGGGCAGAAACGAGTCCTGCTGCGCACGGTTGAATCGATGTACCTCGTCGACAAAGAGCAGCGTGCCCCTGCCCGTCTCGCGCCTGGCGCGGGCCGCCTCGAACGCCTTCTTCAGGTCGGCGACGCCGGAAAACACCGCGGACAATTGCTCGAAGTGAAGCTCGGTGGCGTCGGCCAGGAGTCGCGCCACCGTCGTCTTGCCGGTTCCCGGCGGCCCCCAGAAGATCAGCGAACCGAGCGTGCGCGTCTCCAGCATGCGCGTCAGCGCGCCGTCGGGACCGAGGATGTGATCCTGGCCGACGACATCGGCAAGCCTGTTCGGGCGCAGCCGGTCCGGCAGCGGACGCGGCGCGTCCTGTTCAAGGCCCGCAGCCGCAAACAGGCTGGCGCCGCCAGCTTCACGTGGTCGTTTCGGGCTCATCCACCCAGCTGAACGTTGATCTGCTGGCCGCCGCGCACCAGCGTGATGCGCCAGACCCGCGCGGTTTGGCTGGTCGCCTTTTCGAGATCGGAGGTCTTTGCAACCTTCTGGTTGTTCACGGCAACGATGATGTCGCCCTTCTGGAAGCCGACGCCGGCTGCGGTCGAAGTCCTCGGCGAGCGCGGTGACCACGACACCCTGGGTGTCGGCGTCCAGATGCAATTCGTCGGCGACCGCCGGCGAGATGTTGGCGACCTTGGCGCCCTGGAACGGCGAGCGCGACGTCAGCGTGATTTCATCGCGCCCGGTGTCGGGCGCGGTTTCCAGCGACACCGAAACACGAAACGGCTTGCCGCCGCGCTGGATATCGACCTGCGCGGTGCCGCCGAGCGGCCGCGTCGCGAAGCGATAGTCGAACGCATTGGGATCGTCGATCGTCTGCCCGTCGATGGCGGTGATGAGATCGGAGGATTTCAGGCCCGCCCGTCCCGCCGGACTGTTGGCGACGACGCTTGCGACCAGCGCGCCGCTTGGCGAGCGCAGCCCCATGCTTTCCGCGATCTCCGGCGTAACCGCCTGAAGTTTGGCGCCGAGCCATGGACGCTTCACCGCCTTGCCGCCACTCTTGGCGGAAGCGACCACCACGCGCACCATGTTGGCGGGAATGGCAAAGCCGATGCCCTGCGATCCGCCCGAGCGCGAATAGATCGCCGTATTGATGCCGGCAAGGCGCCCCGTCATGTCGACCAGCGCGCCGCCGGAATTGCCGGGATTGATCGCCGCGTCGGTCTGGATGAAGAACTGATAGTCGGTGACGCCGACCTGCGTGCGCGCGAGCGCCGAGATGATGCCGTGGGTCACGGTCTGGCCGACGCCGAAGGGATTGCCGATCGCGAGCACGACGTCGCCGACCATGAGTTCATCCGAATTGTCAAAGTCGAGCGTCGGAAATTTCTCGTGCGCGTCTTTCAGGCGCAACACCGCGAGGTCCGAGCGCGAATCCTTCAGGATGATCTCGGCCTCGAATTCGCGCTTGTCCGAGAGCGAGACCTTGACCTGGTCGGCGCCCTCGATGACGTGCACGTTGGTGACGACGAGTCCGGACGGGTCGACCATCACGCCCGAGCCGAGCGAGCGCTGCATCTGCTCCTGCGGGCCGCCCTGCAGGCCGAAGAAGCGGCGGAAGATCGGGTCGTCCAGGAACGGATTGCGGTTCTGCACGATCTTGGCCGCATAGACGTTGACCACCGCCGGCTGCACGCGCTGGACAATCGGCGCATAGGAGAGCCGCAGTTCGGCGGCCGATGACGGCACACGCCGGTCCTGCGCCTGGGCAGCGCAAACATCGGCTAAAACAGGCAGCGTGCATAGCACGAGAAAAGCGACGGGGCGGATCGATCGAAACATCAGTACCTCTCGGAGAAAGCGCAGGAATATAGGCGCGTTCGCACGACAAATGAAGGGTGCTCCACCCCCTATCTCCCATCCCGGGCTAATCCTTCCGCGCCTGTGCGCAGCGTGGAATCGCCCCGCAAATGCCTAGCATGATCCCCATCCTGAAAAGATCTTGAGTTGTCGCGGATGCAACAGGCGGAACCCAGCCTCCTGCTCCGTCGCGGCGCAGTCACGTTGGACTTCTAGGTTCTTGTTCGGGTGGATGGGAATACACGTCAACAGGGGAGCGACAAATGAAGCATGTGACAAGAATGACCGCAGTGGCCGTTGGAATAGCAGGAGCGTTGGCGACAACGCAGGCGCGAGCGGAATCGGCCGGCGGCAATGATGCCGAGATCGCGCTGCTGAAGCAGCAGTTGCGTATGCTCGAGCAGAAGCTGGACCGGTTGCAGCAACAAACGACTGATAACGCCAGGGCTGCGGCGGATGCCAAGACCAAGGCTGCGAAGGCCGATGCCAACGCGAAAGCTGCGGACGCAAAGGCGGTAAGCGTGGCGAACGCAAACGCCGCCATTCCGGTCAAGGGACCGGTCGCGCCGTCCGGCGCAGTGGTGACGATGCCGAACAACCGACCCACAATCTGCACCGCGGATGACCAGAATTGCATAGCGATCACGGGCCGCGTGCATTGGGATGTCGGCGGCTACAATTATCGTCCCAATACGGCCGCGACGGTGCCGCAGGTGCTCGACAGCGGCGAAAATGTCCGCCGCGCGCGCATTGGTGTCGCCGGCAAATTCTTCAGCGACTGGAATTTCGCGCTAGTCTACGACTTCGGCGGCTCCGACGATGGCTTCGGCGGCCTGGCGGCAGGGTCCCTGCCCGGCGGCGCCGTCTCCGGAGTTGAAAACGCCTATCTGAGCTATACGGGCCTGAAACCGTTCGGCGGCAAGCTGGCGATCGAAGCGGGCGTCATGGACCTGCTCTACACGCTCGACGAATCCACGAGTTCGAATGACATCCTGTTCTTGGAGCGGGCATCGTCCGGCGTCATCGCCACCAGTATCGCTGCGGGTGACTTCCGTTCGGCGGTCGGCGCGCGCTGGTACAATGATGTGTTGTGGGCCGGCGCCTACGTCACGGGGCCGGCGACGGGCGCAATCCACTCCGCCTCCAGTGCCACGCCGAACGGCACGACGGAGCAATATGGCGCCGTGGCCCGCGTCGCGGGACAGCCGATCAGCGGCAGAGATTATTCACTGCACATCGGTGCCGATGCGGAATGGCTGATCCAGCCACCACGCAATCTGGTGACACAAGCGCAGACGGTCACACTCAGCGACCGGCCTGAGCTGCGCATCGATCCGACGACGCTGGTCTCGACCAGCGCAATCGCCAACGTCTCCGCCGCGCAGGTCTACAGCGTGGAAGCCGCGGCAACATACGGTCCCCTGATTCTCCAGGGCGAATATTTCTGGTTCAACATCGATCGTACGGCCAATACCGGCCTGCCTCCGCTCGGCGCGCCAAGCCTGAACTTCCAGGGCGGCTATGTGCAGGCCGGCTACGTGCTGACGGGCGAAACGCATGTCTACAATCCGGCGTCGGCTTCCTATTTCGGCGTCAAGCCGGCGCATCCCTTCTCGCTCGATGGCGGCGGCTGGGGCGCCTGGGAGATCGCGGCGCGCGCGAGCACGATCGATCTCAACAATCAGTTGGGGACCACGACCGGCATCGCGGGCGGACGACAGACCGTCTACACCGCGGCCTTGAACTGGTACGTCAACGGCAACGTCCGCTTCATGCTGGACTATCTGCATGGCAACGTTTTGAAACAGGCGTCGCCAACGTCGGTGGCCGATACCGGATCGAAATTCGACGCTGTCGCCATGCGCACGCAGTTCGCGTTCTGATGCGAACGATAGATCCGGGAGCGGCGTTGTCCGCTCCCGGATCTATGCCGCGTGTTTCGGTTTCCTGGCGATTGCCGGCGCAGGCGCGCAGGAGAGCCGTTGCTGATGGCTCTCGCCCCACGCTTTCAGCATATCGATCACGGGTTTCAAACTCTCGCCGATCTCGGAGAGAGAATATTCCACCCGTGGCGGCACCTCGGCATAGACCTTGCGGGTGATCAAATGATCGTCCTCGAGTGCGCGAAGCTGCTTGGTCAGCATGCGCTGCGTGATCCCGGGCATCCGGCGCCGCAATTCACCAAAGCGATGGGTGCCTGATTGCAGGTGAAAAAGGATGACGCCCTTCCATTTGCCATCGATCAGATCGAGGGTTGCCTCGACCGCGCAGCCCGGCCGATGCGCGAAATCTCGCCGTTTCATATGCGTTTTTCCCGCGGGATTTCCAATGGTTCCCAAATGGGGACTATATCCCCAGATTTACAGTACTTGCCAAGACGACGCTAGGCGACAATTAATGTCGCGCGTTTGAACGGAGAACAAGATGAAAGCCGTCGGATACCAGAAGTCGCTGCCGATCGAGGACAAGGACGCGCTGGTCGACTTTGAAACCGCAAAGCCCGAACCGAAGGGACGCGACATCCGCGTCGCGGTGAAGGCGATTTCCGCCAACCCGGTCGACTACAAGGTGCGCAAGCGCGCCGCGCCGCCGGCCGGCGAACACAAGATCCTGGGATTCGACGCGGCGGGTGTAGTCGACGCGGTGGGGCCGGATGTCACGCTGTTCAAGCCGGGCGACGAGGTCTTCTACGCCGGCTCCATTCTGCGCCAGGGCACCAACTCGGAATTTCATCTGGTCGATGAGCGCATCGTCGGCCGCAAGCCGAAATCGCTCTCATTCGCGCAGGCAGCCGCGCTGCCCCTCACCTCCATCACCGCCTGGGAATTGTTGTTCGACCGGCTCGGCGCAGTGCCGGGCAAGAGCGTCGATCCGCGCACGCTCCTGATCACGGGCGGCGCCGGCGGCGTCGGCTCGATCCTGATCCAGCTTGCGCGGCGGCTGACCGGCCTCACCGTGGTTGCGACCGCGACGCGGCCGGAATCGCAGACATGGTGTCTCGATCTCGGCGCGCATGCCGTGATCGACCATGCCAAGCCGATGAAGGAGCAGATCGAGAAATTGAAGCTGCCGCCCGTTGCCCTCGTCGCCAGCCTCACCTTCACCGACCAGCACTACAAGGCGATCGCGGAGTTCATGGCGCCGCAGGGCAAATTCGGCCTGATCGACGACCCGCCGGAATTCACCATGAGTGCTTTCAAGGGCAAGGCGATCTCGGTGCACTGGGAATCGATGTTCACGCGCTCCTCGTTCCAGACGCCTGACATGATCGCCCAGCATCATCTGCTCAACGACGTTGCCGATCTGATCGACAAGGGCGTGCTCCGCACCACGCTCGACCAGAGTTTTGGCGCCATCAACGCGGCGAACCTCAAGCGCGCGCACGCGCTGCTCGAAAGCGGCAAGTCGCGCGGCAAGATCGTGCTGGAGGGGTGGTAGGCACCGATCTTTCCCCGTCATTGCGAGTCAACGGGTCGCGCGGACGCGCGCCCGATGACAGGCTCCGCGAAGCAATCCACCTTCTTGCCTACGGCGTCATGGATTGCTTCGTCGCTTCGCTCCTCGCAATGACGAGGTGGATAGCGCGAACTGCGCGGGCGCGGCGGGCAGCACCGCCTTCGCCGCTACTTCGCCTGCGTCGCGGCCTGCATGGCCTTCCAGTCGAACTTTTCGGCCAGCGCCAGCGCCTCATCCTCGGTAATGCCGTTGAAGGAGAGGCTGAACATCGCCTCCTTGCCGAGCGCCACCATCAGCGCGCCGGACTTGTCCTTTGTCGTGAAGCTCTTGAGCACGGGCATGCCGTGCATGGTCGCAGTCACCATGTGGCCGTCGCTGGTCTGGATATTCATGCCGCTCTGGATCGGCGCCAGCGCACCGGTGGCGGCCTGGCCCATCACGACGGTGGCATGTGCCTGGGCGGAGCCTCGGGTGTAATCGCGCGTCGCCGTCGTCATGCTGGTGCCCGGCATCTCCATCGACACGCCGTCGGGCTTCTTGCCTTGCCAGCCGTCGAGCTCCACGAAAAGCGGGAGGAAGCGTTGAAAGGCCTGATCGGCCCGCGCGGACGACAGCGGCGCAAACAACGACAGCGTCAGAAGCAAACAAGAGACGATTTGGCAAAGCCTGATCATATGACAACCCCCGCAATGTTTTGTTGAGAAGCCTTTGGTGACGCAGCATAGCAATCGGCCGGTCCGGCAGAAAGGTGGAGGCCGGTTTCCATTCCTTCGGCGTTCAGCGCAACAAAAAAGCGGCGCTCGACGGCGCCGCTTTTCATAGGTCAGATACGAGGCGCCTTACGCCGCCTCGGCTTCCGTCTCCTGCACCGGGCCCGAATCCTGGCCCTTGGCGTCGACGTCGCGGTCGACGAACTCGATCACCGCCATCGCCGCATTGTCGCCGTAGCGGAAGCCCGCCTTGATGATGCGGGTGTAGCCGCCGTTGCGGTCCTTGTAGCGGGTGGCGAGCGTGTCGAACAGCTTCTTGACCTGATCGACGTCGCGCATCTCCGAGATCGCCTGGCGGCGGGCGGCGAGCCCACCCTTCTTGCCGAGCGTGACGAGCTTCTCGACGATCGGGCGCAGTTCCTTGGCCTTCGGCAGCGTGGTGACGATCTGCTCGTGCTTGATCAGCGCGGCGCACATGTTGGCGAACATCGCGCGGCGATGCTCGTGGGTGCGATTGAGCTTGCGATGAACTTTTCCGTGACGCATGACTTCATTTCCTTCGGTTTGTCGCAAGCTGGCTGGCGACTAGTTGCTCAGGTGGGCTTCCTGCGTTCGCCCTGTGTCATTCCGGACGTCGCGAACCAGCGATCCGGAATTCGATTCCGGTTCGATGCTGACGCATCGCCCCGGAATGACGAAACTCAGTAGTGATCCTCGAAGCGCTTGGCGAGCTCGTCGATGTTCTCCGGCGGCCAGCCCGGCACTTCCATGCCGAGATGCAGGCCCATCTGGGCCAGCACTTCCTTGATCTCGTTCAGCGACTTGCGGCCGAAGTTCGGGGTACGCAGCATTTCCGCTTCCGACTTCTGCACGAGGTCGCCGATATAGACGATGTTGTCGTTCTTCAGGCAGTTGGCCGAACGAACCGACAGCTCGAGCTCGTCCACCTTCTTGAGGAAGGCCGGGTTGAAGGCGAGATCGGGGATGATCTCCTGCGCGACTTCCTTGCGCGGCTCCTCGAAGTTGACGAACACGTTGAGCTGGTCCTGCAGGATGCGCGCGGCATAGGCCACCGCATCATCCGGCGAGACCGCGCCGTTGGTCTCGATCGTCATGGTCAGCTTGTCGTAGTCGAGGATCTGGCCCTCGCGGGTGTTCTCGACCTTGTAGGAGACCTTGCGGACCGGGGAGAACAGGCTGTCGACCGGGATCAGGCCGATCGGCGCGTCCTCGGGCCGGTTGCGCTCGGCAGCGACATAGCCCTTGCCGGTCGTGACCGTGAACTCCATGCGGATCTCGGCGCCATCGTCGAGCGTGCAGAGCACGAGCTCGGGATTGAGCACCACGACATCGCCGACGGTCTGGATGTCGCCGGCGGTGACCACGCCCGGTCCCTGCTTCTTCACGACCATGCGCTTGGGGCCTTCGCCCTGCATCTTGATCGAGATGTCCTTGATGTTCAGCACGATGTCGGTGACGTCCTCACGAACGCCCGCGATCGAGGAGAACTCGTGCAGCACGCCGTCGATATGCACCGACTGCACCGCAGCGCCCTGCAGCGAAGACAACAGGATGCGGCGGAGCGCATTGCCGAGCGTCTGGCCGAAGCCGCGTTCGAGCGGTTCGGCAACCAGCGTCGCGTAGCGCGACGCGTCGGTGCCGGCAGCCACCTGCAGCTTGTTCGGCCGGATCAGTTCTTGCCAATTTTTCTGGATCGTCACTGTTTCACCTCTTAGCCAGTTCAATTGCCATCTGGCGTTGGAGGCCGCGGATCAGTCCGCGGCTGGCAAATTTCAAAACCCTCGCGGGCGGCCCATGCCAACCGCGAGGAAAGCGTCAGACGCGCCGCCGCTTGCGCGGACGGCAACCATTGTGCGGGATCGTGGTCACGTCGCGGATCGAGGTGACGGTGAAGCCCGCGGCCTGCAACGCGCGAAGCGCCGACTCGCGGCCCGACCCGGGACCGGCGACTTCGACTTCCAGCGTGCGCATGCCGTGTTCCTGCGCCTTCTTGGAAACATCCTCCGCCGCGACCTGCGCGGCATACGGGGTCGACTTGCGCGACCCCTTGAACCCCATCGTTCCCGCCGACGACCAGGCGATGGTGTTGCCCTGCGCGTCGGTGATGGTGATGGTGGTGTTGTTGAACGACGAGTTCACGTGCGCCACGCCGGAGGCGATGTTCTTGCGTTCGCGACGGCGGACGCGGGTGGCTTCCTTGCCCATTTCAAACCTTTCCTACGATCTCAACGCCGCCGTAATGCCAGCGGCTACACCTGTGAAGCGAATGGTGAGTGGCCAATAGCGAATAGGGCTCGTCCCCTACTCGCTATCAGCCATTCGCTACTCGCCAATTACTTCTTCTTGCCGGCGATCGCCTTGGCCGGACCCTTGCGCGTGCGCGCATTGGTGTGGGTGCGCTGGCCGCGCACCGGCAGGCCGCGCCGATGACGCAGGCCGCGATAGCAGCCAAGATCCATCAGCCGCTTGATGTTGATGCCGGTCTCGCGGCGAAGGTCGCCCTCGACGACGTAGTCGCGGTCAATCACTTCGCGGATCTGCAACACCTCAGCGTCGCTGAGCTGGCTGACGCGACGATCCAGCGGGATCTTCACCTTGTCCATGATCTCGCCGGCGCTCTTTTCGCCGATGCCATGGATGTACTGGAGCGCGACGAGGACGCGCTTGTTGGTCGGGATATTCACGCCGGCAATACGGGCCACGTACGTCTCTCCTGTCGCCGATCCGCTTTCGAATCGGACCTAAGTTCTTGCTATCTCGGGCAGGCGTCCGCAAACGCGAACACGACGCCCTCCCCCATGACCATTGGGGCCCGGCATCGTCATATAACTATCCGACTTGGATGCGGGGCTTATTAATGGATCGGAGCAGGTTTCGTCAACCGATTCTAGGCCTTAGCCCGCCTTTTGGTGACCTTTTTTGCAGGACCCCGGGATGCCTTTTTGACGATCTTCCGGGCGCTCTTTAAGGGCCGTTTGGCGGCCTTTCGGGCCCCTTTGGCGACCTTTTTTGCCGCCTGCCGCCTCTTTCCAGCGGATTTGGCGGCCTTTCCGGCGGCCCTGCTGGCGCTCGCCTTGCGGGAACCGGCTTTTTTCGAGGCCTTGCTGGTCGCCCTGGCGTCGGTCGCCCCGATCGCGGCCAGGATTCGGCCGATCTCGCGGGTGACGTGCTCGATCGTCATCATGCCGTCGACCGTCAACAGCTTCCGCTTTTCCGAATAATAATGGATCAGCGGCTCCGTCATGGAGCGATAGCTGGCGAGACGCTTGACCAGCACTTCCGGCGTATCGTCGACACGGACTTCCTCGCCGCGGATGCGCGTCTCCGCGGCGCGGTTCTCGACCCGCTGCAACAGCGCGCTCTCGTTGACGCGAAGCTCGACCACCGCATCGAGCTTCATGTGCTTGTGCCTGAGCAGATCGTCGAGCGCCTCGGCCTGCGGGACGGTGCGCGGAAAGCCATCGAGGATGAAACCCTTCTTGGCGTCAGGCTGCTCGATGCGGTCGGAAATGATTCCGACCACGACCTCGTCGGGGACGAGGCCGCCGGCTGCCATGATGTCCTTGGCCCGCAATCCGACCGGCGTTCCCGCAGCCACCGCGGCGCGCAGCATTTCGCCCGTCGACAGCTGGACGATGCCGTAACGCTGCACCAGCCGCTGGGCCTGGGTTCCCTTGCCCGACCCGGGCGGCCCCAGAAGGATTATTCTCATTGGCGTGCGCCCCCCGAATTGGTGAGCGATAGCTCGCGCACCTGCATTTTAAGATCAAGAACAGTGCAAACCACAATCAGCGCCGCACCACCACTGATATTACTGGTGAACACCTTGCCGTAAAGCACCAACACCTGCGGAATGATCATGAGGCTCACGAGGTAGACGGCGCCAAGGACAGTCGTGAACGAGACGACGCGATCGAGGCAGTCGGCGGTGGGCTCGCCCGGCTCGACGCCCGGGATCGCCCCACCCTGCTTGGCGAGCTTCTCCGCGGCCTGCTCGGGATCGACGACATAAGCGGTGTAGATGAAGGCAAGCACGAACATCGCAACCGAGATGACCGGCAGGTAAATCGGCGGGGCAAGTGCGTGCCGATAGGCAGCCGCCAGCCACGGCGCAGGACTGTCGACCACCAGGCCCGCGAGCGCAAACGGCGCATAGATCACCCAGGGCGCAACCGTGACCGGCAGGAGATATCCGGCGCTGTTGATCTTGATCGGCAGAACCGCCGATTGCGGCGGCAGCAGGCGTTTGCCCACCTGCCGCGCCGCAAACTCCAGCGGCACATTGCGCCGCGCGCTCTCGACGAACACGATCAGTGCGATCACCGCCACACAGAAGACGGCGTTGAACAGCGTCAAGATTCGCCAGATGCCACGCCCTCTCGCATCAGCTCGATAATCTTGGCCGCGTCCGGCGGGAACGAAATCAGGATCGGGACCGTCACCAGCAGCGCAATGCCGTTGCCGACGCCGTACCGCGTGATCTGCTCGCTGAGCCAGACCAGGAAGAACACACCGCCCACCATCGAGACTGTGGCCGACAGCAGGAACCAGTCACCAGGCTCCGCCACAACACCCGAGATGTTCTGCAGCGCGGAAGCGATGCCCCAGGCCTGGAAGGTTGCGAGCAGCAGCGTCAGGACAAGCGTGTAACGGACGATCTTGCGGCGGCCGGCCTCGCCGTCCCGCGCCAGCGCACCGAACCTTTTCCACACCATCGAGATCAGCTGAATAACGAGCGCCGCACTCAGATAGGGGAAAAGATTGAGCGCAAAGACCGAGACCCGAGGGCTGACGGATGTAAACGAAGCGCTCTGTATCGAGATGCCGGTCAGCGGGAGATGGCTGCCGAGCCTGAAAATGAGCAGCGCGCCGATCGTGAAAGCGATTCGACGCACCAGCTCGATGTTCATCTACGACGGCCCCTCAGCTTCGACTTCCTGATCAGCCCCTCATATTGATGGGCGAGCAGATAGCCCTGCACCTGCGCCACCGTATCCATGGTCACGCTGACCACGATCAGAAGCGACGTTCCACCAAAGTAGAACGGGACGGAGGCATAGGAAATAAGAATTTCGGGGATCAGACAGACGATGGCGAGATAGACGGCGCCGATGCACGTGATGCGGGACAGCACATAGTCGATATATTCCGCAGTGCGCTCGCCGGGCCGGATGCCGGGGATGAAGCCGCCATGCTTCTTGAGATTGTCCGCGGTCTCGGTCGGGTTGAACACGATCGCGGTGTAGAAGAAGGCGAAGAACACGATCAGCGCCACGATAGAGAATCAGGAACAGCGGACGGCCGTGGCTCAATTGCGTGGTGATCCACTGCATCCACTCCGGCCCCTTGCCCGCGTTGAACTGCGCGACCGTGGTCGGCAGCAGCAGCAGCGAGGATGCGAAGATCGGCGGGATCACGCCCGAAGTGTTCAGCTTGAGCGGCAAATGCGAGGACTGGCCCTCGAACATCTTGTTGCCGACCTGGCGCTTTGGATACTGGATCAGGAGCCGGCGCTGGGCGCGCTCCATGAAGACGATGAAGGCGATCACGGCAACCGCCATGACCAGCACGACCAGGATCAGTCCGGTCGACAGCGCGCCCTGGCGGCCGAGCTCGAGCATGTTGGCGACCGCGGTCGGCAACTCCGCGACGATGCCGGAGAGGATGATCAGCGAGATGCCGTTACCGATGCCGCGCGACGTGATCTGCTCACCGAGCCACATCAGGAACATGGTGCCGCCGGTCAGCGTAATCGCCGTGGACAGGCGGAAGAACAGCCCGGGGTCGCTGACGACATTGCCGGCGCCCTCCAGGCCGACGGCGATCCCGTAGGACTGGACCGCGGCCAGCAGCACGGTGAGATAGCGGGTGTACTGGTTCAGCGTCTTGCGGCCCGACTCGCCTTCCTTCTTCAGCGCTTCGAGCTGCGGCGAGACGGTCGTCAGGAGCTGGATGATGATCGATGCCGAGATGTACGGCATGATGTTGAGCGCGAAGATCGCCATGCGGTGGATGCCGCCGCCGGCGAACAGGTTGAACATGCCCAGAATGCCGCCGGACTGCGTCTTGAACACCTGCTCCCAGATGTTGGGATCGATGCCGGGCAGCGGAATGTAGGTGCCGAGGCGGTAAACGAGCAGCGCGCCCAGGGTGAACCAGATGCGCTTCTTCAGTTCGTCGGCCTTGGCGAGCGCACCGAAATTGAGGTTTGCCGCAAGTTGTTCCGCTGCTGAGACCATGTTTGGCTTTCTCCCGCCGTCCCCTCGCGCCCTTCAACCCTCCGCTCGGCGAAGCTTCGGACGGACGCGGACAATATTTGGGCCTCGGAGCCGCCTAAGTCCATCGTCAAGCGCGTGCGAACCGCCCGCCTGCGCGGGCGATGACGCAGATGTTACGCCGCCTCGCCCTCTTCCTTCGCAGGCGCCAGAATCTTGACCGAACCGCCGGCCTTCTCGACCGCTGCGATCGCGGATTTGGAGGCGCCATGCACCTCGATATTGACCTTGGCCTTGATCTCGCCGCGGCCGAGCAGCCGCACGCCGGCCTTGGAGCGCCGCAGCACGCCGGCCTTCACCAGCGATTCCGCGTTGATGACGCTGCCCGTGTCCAGCGTCTTGGCGTTGATCGCGTCCTGAAGGCGGTCGAGATTGATCTCGGCATATTCGACGCGGAACACGTTGTTGAAGCCGCGCTTGGGCAGGCGGCGATGCATCGGCATCTGGCCGCCTTCGAATCCCTTGATGCGCACGCCCGAACGCGCGGTCTGGCCCTTGCCGCCGCGGCCCGAGGTCTTGCCCTTGCCGGAACCGATGCCGCGGCCGACGCGCATGCGCTTCTTGCGCGAGCCGGCGTTGTCGGCGATATCGCTGAGCTTCATCGCCCTTCTCCTCGTTGTTTGCGCATGATCTCACCCGAAAACCGGTACCCACTTTTCGGGATCATGCTCCTCGTTGTTTGCGCCTGATCCCGACCGAAACCGCTATCCGGCCTTCGGGATCCCCGCGCTCTTGCCTACTTCTCGCCGACGATGCGGACGAGATGGTGAACCTTCTCGATCATGCCGCGCACCTCGGCCGTATCCGGCAGCTCGGTGACCCGGCCGATCTTGTTGAGCTTCAGCCCGATCAGCGTCGAGCGCTGCGAGTGATGGCGGCGGATCGGACTGCCGATCTGCTCAACCTTGATCGTCTTTGCGGCCATGGCCTCTACTCCGAAATCGTTTAGTCGGCGGATACTTCGGCATCGCCGCCGACGCGGCGCGCCTGCAGCGCGGACACCTTGATGTTGCGGCGCGCCGCAACCGAACGCGGCGAGTCCTGATGCTTGAGCGCGTCGAAGGTCGCGCGCACCATGTTGTAGGGGTTGGACGAGCCGATCGACTTCGCCACCACGTCCGAGACGCCCAGCGTCTCGAACACGGCGCGCATCGGGCCGCCGGCGATGATGCCGGTGCCGGGAGGAGCTGCGCGCAGATAGACGCGGCCCGCGCCATGACGGCCGGCGATATCGTGATGCAGCGTGCGGCCTTCGCGCAGCGCCACTCGCGTCAGATTGCGCTTGGCCGACTCGGTCGCCTTGCGGATCGCCTCGGGCACCTCGCGCGCCTTGCCGTGGCCGAAACCGGCCCGGCCCTTCTGGTCGCCGATCACGACCAACGCCGCAAAGCCGAAGCGCTTGCCGCCCTTGACGACCTTCGCCACGCGATTGATGTGGACCAGCTTGTCCACGAACTCGCTGTCGCGCTCTTCGCGGTCCCGATTCCGATCGCGTCCGCCGCGTTCGCGTTCACCTGCCATGGTGTTTTTCCAATCTTTCGGAGGCTTGCGCCTCTGTCCTCATAAATCCCGTTAGAAACTCAACCCGCTTTCGCGCGCGGCATCCGCGAGCGCCTTGACGCGGCCGTGAAAGAGATAGCTGCCACGGTCGAAGATGACTTCCTTGACGCCGTTCTTCACAGCCCGTTCCGCCAGCAATTTGCCGACGGCCTTGGCGGCGTCGATATTCGCGCCGGTCTTCTCGCGCATATCCTTTTCGAGCGACGAGGCGGACGCGAGCGTCTCGCCCTTCAGATCGTCGATCACCTGCGCATAGATGTGCTTCGACGAGCGGAACACGGACAGCCGCGGACGGCCGTTCGCGGACCGGCGGAGCGACAACCTCACGCGTTGCTTGCGCCGGGCATTCGTAACCTTGTTTCTGGACATGGCCCGCTCCGTTACTTCTTCTTGCCTTCCTTGCGGAAGATGAATTCACCGACGTATTTCACGCCCTTGCCCTTGTAGGGCTCCGGCGGCCGGTAGGCGCGAATTTCGGCCGCAACCTGGCCGACGCGCTGAATATCACTGCCGGTGATCGTGATCTCGGTCGGCTTCGGCACCGCGATCTGGATACCTTCCGGAATCGCGTAGACGACGTCATGGCTGTAGCCGAGCGCGAGCTGCAGGTTCTTGCCCTGCATCGCCGCGCGATAACCGACGCCGGTGATCTCGAGCTTCTTCTCGAAGCCCTTGGTGACGCCCTCGACCAGATTTTGGATCTGGGCGCGCGCGGTGCCGTACAGGGCACGCGCGCGGTTGGTCTCGACGCGCGGGTTGACCGTGACGACGTTCTTGTCGAGCTTCACCTCGACATCGTTATGGACCACGAACTGAAGCTGGCCCTTCGGCCCCTTCATCTTCACCGTCTGGCCGTCAACGGCCGCCGTCACACCGGACGGGATCGTCACAGGCCGCTTGCCAATGCGTGACATGCCTCAAATCCTTCCTCAGAACACCGTGAAGAGAATCTCGCCGCCCACATTCGCGTCACGCGCGGCGTGGTCGGCCATGATCCCCTTCGGCGTCGACAACACCGAAATGCCCAGGCCATTGTTGATCCGCGGCAGGTTCTTCACCGAGGCATAGACCCGGCGGCCGGGCTTGGAGACCCGCTCGATCTCGCGGATCACAGGCTCGCCGTCGAAATATTTCAGCTCGATCTCGAGCTCGTTGCGGCCCGAGGAGTGCTCGACCGTGGCGTAGCCGCGGATGTAGCCCTCGGCCTTGAGCACTTCGAGGACGTTCTGGCGCATCTTCGAGCCCGGCGAAGACACCTTCGACTTCGAGCGCATCTGCGCGTTGCGGATGCGGGTGATCAGATCGCTGATCGGATCGTGCGTAGACATGCTTTCCGACCCTCCTTACCAGCTCGACTTGACGAGACCGGGCACCATGCCCTTGGAGCCCAACTCGCGCAGCGCGATGCGCGACAGCTTGTTCTTGCGGTAGTTCGAGCGCGGCCGGCCGGTCAGCTCGCACCGGTTGCGGATGCGCGTCGTCGACGAGTTGCGCGGCATCTCGGCGAGCTTCAGCGTCGCCGCGAAGCGCTCCTCCATCGGCTTGGTCTTGTCGGCGATGATCGCCTTCAGACGCGCGCGCTTGGGCGCGGCGTTCTTGGACATGCGCTTGCGCCGGTTGTTCTTCTCGATCGAACTCTTCTTTGCCATGCTTGGCTCCTTACGTATCCGCGTTTGAGAGGCTTTTGGTCAGCGTCTCACTGCCGGAACGGGAAATTGAAAGCGGTCAACAAGGCCTTCGCCTCGTCGTCGGTCGTGGCCGTGGTGCACACCGTGATGTCCATGCCACGCGCCTCCGAGACCTTGTCGAAATCGATCTCGGGGAAAATGATGTGCTCCTTGATGCCGAGCGAGTAGTTGCCGCGGCCATCGAAGCTCTTGGGGTTCAGCCCGCGGAAGTCGCGCACGCGCGGCAGCGCGATGTTCACCAGGCGATCGATGAAATCGTACATGCGCGCCTTGCGCAGCGTGACCTTGCAGCCGATCGGCTGGTTCTCGCGCAGCTTGAAGGTCGCGATCGCGATCCGCGAATAGGTCACGATCGCCTTCTGGCCGGCGATCTGGGTGAGCTCGGCAGCCGCGGTCTCCGCCTTCTTGCGATCGTTGACGGAATCGCCGACGCCCATATTGAGCACGACCTTTTCAAGCCGCGGCACCTGCATCACGTTCTGGTAGCCGAACTTCTCCGTCAGCTGGCCGCGGATACGCTTGTCAAAATCCTCGCGCAGGCGCGGCACATAAGCGGTCTCAGCCATCGATCTCTGCTCCCGAACTCTTGGCGATGCGCACTTTCTTGCCGTCCGCCTGAATCTTGAATCCCACGCGCGTCGGCTTTCCGTCCTTGCCGAGATACGCAATGTTGGACAGGTCGATCGGCGCTTCCTTGGAGATGATGCCGCCCTCCTGGGCCTGCGTCTGCTTCTGGTGGCGCTTGACCATGTTGATGCCGCGCACCAGCGCCTTCCCCTGGTCGGGACGCACCTCGAATACCTCGCCGCTGCGGCCCTTGTCGCGGCCGCTCAGCACGATGACCTTGTCGCCTTTCCGGATCTTGGCAGCCATCACAGCACCTCCGGCGCGAGCGAAATGATCTTCATGTGATTCTTGGCGCGCAGCTCGCGCGGAACCGGCCCGAAGATACGGGTGCCGACCGGCTCGGCCTGGTTGTTGATCAGAACGGCGGCGTTGCGGTCGAAACGGATCACCGAGCCGTCCGGCCGGCGAATGTCCTTGCGGACGCGAACGACGACGGCCTTCATGACGTCGCCCTTCTTCACCTTGCCGCGCGGGATCGCCTCCTTGATCGACACCACGATGATGTCGCCAATCGTGGCGTAGCGACGCTTGGAACCGCCCAGCACCTTGATACACATGACACGGCGTGCACCGGAATTATCGGCCACGTCGAGGTTGGTCTGCATCTGAATCATTGATGCACCTCGTCCTCTTTCTGCGCTTCACTCGCGCTCAAATTTTTCCCGACTTCGCCCGGCTTTTGCCGGACCGCGTCAGGCGGTTTTCTTCTGTTCGCCCCGGACCACGGTCCAGCGCTTCAACTTCGAGATCGGCTTCGATTCCTCGATCCACACCACGTCGCCCGGCTTGAACTGGTTGGTCTCGTCATGGGCGTGGTAGTTCTTCGAGCGGCGGATCGTCTTCTTGTAGATCGGATGGGTGAAGCGGCGATCGACGCGCACCACCACCGTCTTGGCTTGCTTGTCGCTGACGACCACGCCCTGCAGCGTCCGTTTCGGCATGTTGCGTCCTCTTACTTCTTCTTCGCGCGCTTCTGCGCGGCGATGGTCTTGATGCGAGCGATGTCGCGACGCGCTTCCTTCAGCCGCGAGGTGTTCTCCAGCTGCCCGGTGGCGCGCTGGAAACGCAGGTTGAAGCGCTCCTTCTTCAGATTGAGGACGGCGTCGTCCATCTGGTCGTCGCTCATCGCGCGGATGTCTTCCACTTTCAACTGGGCCATGATCCATTACTCCGCGATGCGCTCGACGAAGCGCGTCTTGATCGGCAGCTTGGCTGCCGCCAGCGCCAGCGCTTCCTTGGCGATGCCGACCGGCACGCCGTCGATCTCGAACATCACCCGGCCCGGCTTGATCCGCACCACCCACAATTCCGGCGAGCCCTTGCCGGAGCCCATGCGGACTTCGGCCGGCTTCTTCGACACGGGGACGTCGGGGAAGACGCGGATCCAGACGCGGCCCGCACGCTTCATGTGGCGGGTCAGCGCGCGGCGCGCGGCTTCGATCTGGCGCGCTGTCACGCGATCAGGCTCCATCGCCTTCAGACCGAACTGGCCGAAGGACAACGTCGCGCCCGAAGTCGCGGTGCCGTGGATACGGCCCTTATGCGCCTTCCGGAACTTCGTTTTCTTGGGTTGCATCATGGCGTTAAGCCCTCAAACTCTCAAAATGCATCAAGCGGCATCGCGGCGCGGCCGCGTGTTGTCGCCTTCAGCCATCCTCTTGTCCTGCGCCATCGGATCGTGCTCGAGGATTTCCCCCTTGAAGATCCAGACCTTGACGCCGCAGGTGCCGAACGTCGTGAACGCGGTAGCAACGCCGTAGTCGATGTCGGCGCGCAGCGTGTGCAGCGGCACCCGCCCCTCGCGATACCATTCCATGCGCGCGATTTCCGCGCCGCCCAGGCGGCCCGAGCAGTTGATGCGGATGCCCTCGGCGCCAAGACGCATCGCCGACTGCACCGCGCGCTTCATGGCGCGGCGGAACGCGACGCGGCGCTCGAGCTGCTGGGCGATCGATTCGGCGACCAGCGTCGCATCGAGTTCGGGCTTCCTGATCTCGACGATGTTGATGACGACGTCGGACGAGGTGATGTCGGCGACCTTCTTGCGCAGCTTGTCGATGTCGGCGCCCTTCTTGCCGATCACGACGCCGGGACGCGCCGAATGGATGGTGACGCGGCACTTCTTGTGCGGACGCTCGATCACGATGCGCGCCACCGCGGCCTGCTTCAATTCCTTGTGCAGGATCTCGCGGATCTTGACGTCCTCGTGCAGCAGCTTGCCGTACTCGGCCTTGCCGGCGAACCAGCGGGAATCCCAGGTCCGGTTGATGCCCAGCCGCAGCCCGATCGGATTGATCTTTTGACCCATCTTGTTCTCCCGAGCCTTATGCGCTCGCTTCGACCTGACGAACCACGATCGTCAGCTGCGAAAATGGCTTGAATACACGGCCCGAACGGCCACGGCCGCGCGGGGCGAAACGCTTCATCACGATGCCGTTGCCGACAAACGCCTCGGACACGACGAGCTCGTCGACGTCGAGGTCGTGATTATTCTCGGCATTGGCGATCGCCGACTCCAGGCACTTCTTGACGTCGACCGCGATCCGCTTGCGCGAGAACTGCAGGTCGGCGAGCGCGGCAGACGCCTTCCGGCCGCGGATCAACTGCGCAACCAGATTGAGCTTCTGCGGGCTCACCCGCAGCATCCGGGCGATCGCCTTGGCCTCATTGTCGGCGAGGCTCCGTTCGCGCTTAGGTTTGCTCATCGCTTAATCCTCAAGCCCACTTTCTCAAGCCTTCTTGGCTTTCTTGTCGCCCGAATGGCCGTGGAAGGTCCGGGTCGGCGAGAACTCGCCGAACTTGTGACCGACCATTTCCTCGTTCACCGACACCGGCACATGCTTCTGGCCGTTGTAGACCCCGAACACGAGGCCGACGAACTGCGGCAGGATGGTCGAGCGGCGGCTCCAGATCTTGATGACGTCATGACGGCCGGACGCGCGCGCGGCATCTGCCTTCTTCAGCAGCGAACCTTCGACGAACGGGCCTTTCCAGACTGAACGAACCATGTCCGGCGTTCCTTACTTCTTCCGCTTATGGCGGCTTAGGAGAATGAATTTATTGGTCGACTTGTTGGTACGGGTCTTCTTGCCCTTGGTCGGCTTGCCCCACGGGGTGACCGGGTGGCGGCCGCCCGAGGTGCGGCCTTCACCGCCGCCATGCGGGTGATCGATCGGGTTCATGGCGACGCCGCGGTTATGCGGACGGCGGCCCATCCAGCGCTTGCGGCCGGCCTTGCCGATCGAGGTGTTCATGTGGTCGGGGTTCGACACCGCGCCGATGGTGGCGCGGCAACGGCCATGCACCAGGCGCTGCTCGCCCGAGTTCAGGCGAAGGATGACGTAGTCCTGGTCGCGTCCGACGAGCTGGGCATAGGTGCCCGCGGAACGCGCGAGCTGGCCGCCCTTGCCGATCTTGGTCTCGATGTTGTGGATGATGGTGCCGACCGGCATGTTGCCGAGCGGCATGACATTGCCCGGCTTCACGTCGACATAGTTGCCGGCGACGATGGTGTCGCCCACCGCCAGCCGCTGCGGCGCGAGAATATAGGCCTGCTCGCCGTCCTGATACTTGATCAGGGCGATGAAGCCGGTGCGGTTCGGATCATATTCCAGCCGCTCGACGGTCGCGGGCACGTCGATCTTCTCGCGCTTGAAGTCGACCAGGCGGAGCGCCTTCTTGTGGCCGCCGCCGCGGAAACGCACGGTGATGCGACCGGTGTTGTTGCGGCCGCCGGACGACTGTTTGCCCTCGGTGAGCGCCTTGAGCGGCTTGCCCTTGTAGAGCGCCGAACGATCGACCATCACCAGCTGGCGCTGGCCCGGCGTCGTGGGATTGTATGTCTTGAGTGCCATCGCAGTGCTGCCTCAGAGTCCGGTGGTCACGTCGATGC
The DNA here is from genome assembly GCA_963696255.1 of uncultured Alphaproteobacteria bacterium. Classification (GTDB taxonomy): domain Bacteria; phylum Pseudomonadota; class Alphaproteobacteria; order Rhizobiales; family Xanthobacteraceae; genus Bradyrhizobium. The sequence goes on along the minus strand of CAVOJN010000006.1, from coordinate 20,225 downwards.
GGTGGCCCTCTTCGAGGGTCACGATCGCGCGCTTGGTGTCCGACTGCGACCCGAAATTGCCGCGGAACACCTTGGTCTTGCCCTTGCGGACCATCGTGTTGACGCTCTTGACCTTGACGTCGAACAGCTTCTCGATCGCTTCCTTGATCTGCGGCTTGGTCGCCTTGGCCGCCACCTTGAACAGCACCTTGTTGTGCTCGGAGGCCAGCGTCGCCTTTTCAGTCACCACGGGCGCGACGATGATGTCGTAATGGCGGGGATCGATGTTCTTCATTTGAAGCGCGCCTCCAGCGCATCGATCGCCGCCTTCGTCAGCACCAGCTTCTGGCGACGGATAATGTCATAGACGTTGATGCCCTGGATCGGCAGCACGTCCATGTTGGGAATGTTGCGGGCGGCGGAGGTGAAGCCGTTGTTGAGCTCGGCGCCGTCGATGATCAGCGCGTTGGTCAGGCCGAGACCGGAGAAGTGGCCCATCAGGGCCTTGGTCTTGGCGGCTTCGAGTTTGGCGGCTTCGATGACGACGAGATCGCCGTCCTTGGCTTTGGCAGACAGCGCGTGCCTGAGAGCAAGCGCTCGAACCTTCTTGGGCAGGTCGGTGGCGTGGGAGCGGACCACCGGGCCGAAGGCGCGACCGCCGCCGCGGAACTGCGGCACGCGGGCCGAGCCATGGCGAGCGCCACCTGTGCCCTTCTGCTTGTACATCTTCTTGCCGGTGCGCCAGATCTCGGCGCGGCCCTTGGCCTTGTGCGTGCCGGCCTGACGCTTGTTGAGCTGCCACTGCACGCAGCGGGCAATGATGTCCGCGCGCGGCTCGAGACCGAAGATCTCGTCCGAGAGCTGCACCGAGCCTGCGGCCTTGCCTTCGAGCGTGGTTACCTGGAGTTCCATGTTACGCGCCCTCCTTCTCGGCCGGGGCTTCCGCAGCCTGCTCCGCCACCTTGAACTTGCCGGGCTTCGGCGCTTCCTTCGGCAGCGGCTTCTTGACGGCGTCGCGCACCCTGATCCAGCCGCCCTTGGAGCCGGGAACGGCGCCTTCGACGAGGATCAGACCGCGTTCGACGTCGGTCGAGACCACGCGCAGATTGAGAGTGGTGATGCGGTCGACACCCATGTGACCGGGCATCTTCTTGTTCTTCCAGGTCTTGCCGGGATCCTGACGGCCACCGGTCGAACCGATCGAACGGTGCGAGACCGACACGCCGTGGGTGGCGCGCAGACCGCCGAAATTCCAGCGCTTCATGCCGCCGGCAAAGCCCTTGCCGATCGAGGTGCCGGTGACGTCGACGAACTGGCCGACGACGAAATGGTCAGCCTGGATCTCGGCGCCGACCGGGATCAACCCGTCCTGCGACACGCGGAATTCCGCGACCTTGCGCTTCGGCTCGACCTTCGAAACGGCGAACTGGCCGCGCTCGGCCTTCGGCATGTAGACGGTCTTGCGGGCACCCGAGCCGAGCTGCAGCGCGACGTAACCGTTGGTCTCGGTCGTGCGGTGGCCCAGCACCTGGCAATTGCCCAACTTCAGCACGGTCACAGGGATATGTTCGCCGGCCTCCGTGAAGACCCGCGTCATCCCGACCTTCTGTGCGATCACTCCGGAGCGCATCTTCGTGCTTCCTGTCCTTCTGTCCGTGTCACCGGACGTAAAATCAAAAACCTTAGAGCTTGATCTCGACGTCGACGCCGGCGGCCAGGTCGAGCTTCATGAGAGCATCGACGGTCTGCGGGGTCGGATCGACAATGTCGAGAAGACGCTTGTGGGTGCGCATCTCGAATTGCTCACGGCTCTTCTTGTCGACGTGCGGCGAACGGTTGACGGTGAACTTCTCGATGCGGGTCGGCAGCGGAATGGGTCCGCGAACCTGGGCACCGGTGCGCTTCGCCGTGTTCACGATCTCCCGGGTCGACGTATCGAGAATCCGATGGTCGAACGCCTTGAGACGGATGCGAATGTTTTGGCCGTTCATTGCCGTGCTTTCTCTAGTGAGTGGCGAGTAGCGAGTAGCGAATGGATTCCCCTATTCGCCACCCACCATTCCCTATTCGCAGTTACTCGATGATCGAGGCGACGACGCCGGCGCCCACCGTGCGGCCGCCTTCGCGGATCGCAAAGCGGAGCTTTTCTTCCATCGCGATCGGCACGATCAGGTGCACTTCCATCGCGATGTTGTCGCCCGGCATCACCATCTCGGTGCCTTCCGGCAGGTGCACCACACCGGTCACGTCGGTGGTGCGGAAGTAGAACTGCGGACGGTAGTTGGTGAAGAACGGGGTGTGGCGGCCGCCCTCTTCCTTGGTGAGGATGTAGGCCTCGGCCTTGAACTTGGTGTGCGGCTTGACCGAGCCGGGCTTGCAGAGCACCTGGCCGCGCTCGACTTCCTCGCGCTTGGTGCCGCGGAGCAGCGCGCCGATGTTGTCGCCGGCCTGACCCTGGTCGAGCAGCTTGCGGAACATTTCGACGCCGGTCACCGTGGTCTTCTGGGTGTCGCGCAGACCGACGATCTCGATTTCGTCGCCGACCTTGACGATGCCGCGCTCGACACGGCCGGTCACGACGGTGCCGCGGCCGGAGATCGAGAACACGTCTTCCACCGGCATCAGGAACGGCTGGTCGATCGGACGCTCCGGCTGCGGGATGTACTCGTCGACGCTCTTCATCAGCTCGAGGATCGCTTCGTGGCCGAGCTTCTTGTCGGAATCTTCAAGAGCGGCGAGCGCCGAACCCTTGATGATCGGGATCTTGTCGCCGGGGAAGTCGTACTTCGAGAGCAACTCGCGGACTTCGAGCTCGACCAGCTCGAGCAGTTCCGGATCGTCGACCATGTCGCACTTGTTGAGGAACACGACGAGCGCGGGCACGCCGACCTGGCGGGCGAGCAGGATGTGCTCGCGGGTCTGCGGCATCGGGCCGTCAGCGGCCGACACGACGAGGATCGCGCCGTCCATCTGGGCGGCACCGGTGATCATGTTCTTCACATAGTCGGCGTGGCCGGGGCAGTCGACGTGAGCGTAGTGACGCTTCGAAGTCTCGTACTCGACGTGTGCGGTCGAGATCGTGATGCCGCGTGCCTTCTCTTCCGGCGCCTTGTCGATCTGGTCGTACGCCGTGAACGTTGCACCGCCGGTTTCAGCCAGGATCTTGGTGATCGCTGCCGTCAGCGACGTCTTGCCATGGTCGACGTGACCGATGGTGCCGATGTTGCAGTGCGGTTTATTACGTTCAAACTTTGCTTTGGCCATTTGACTTTCCGTTTAATCGCCAGTTCGTCACCAGCGACAATCAGGCAAATTTCTTCTGGACTTCAGCCGACACGTTCGCCGGAGCTTCGGCGTAGTGATCGAACTGCATCGTGAAGGTCGCGCGACCCTGGCTCATCGAGCGCAGGTTATTCACGTAACCGAACATGTTCATGAGCGGCACCATCGCATTGATGACGTTGGCGTTGCCGCGCATGTCTTGACCCTGGATCTGACCGCGCCGCGAGTTGAGGTCGCCGATGACCGAGCCGGTGTAGTCTTCCGGCGTCACCACCTCGACCTTCATGATCGGCTCGAGCAGGACCGACTTGCCCATTTGCAGCGCTTCGCGGAAGCATTGCCGCGTCGCGATTTCGAAGGCGAGAGCAGACGAGTCGACGTCATGGTACTTGCCGTCGATGAGCTGGACCTTGACGTCCACCACCGGGAAGCCCGCGACAACGCCCGACGAGAGCACGCTCTCGACGCCCTTTTCGACGCCAGGGATGTATTCCTTCGGCACCGCGCCGCCGACGATCTTCGATTCGAACTCGTAGCCCTTTCCGGGCTCGTTCGGCTCGACGATGATCGTGATCGCCGCGAACTGGCCGGTACCGCCGGTCTGCTTCTTGTGGGTGTAGGAGTGCTCCACCCGCCTGGTCACGCGCTCACGGAACGCCACCTGCGGCGCGCCGATATTGGCGTCGACCTTGTAGGTGCGCCTGAGGATGTCGACCTTGATGTCGAGATGGAGTTCGCCCATGCCCTTGAGGATGGTCTGGCCGGACTCCTGATCGGTCGACACGCGGAAGGACGGATCCTCGGCGGCGAGCTTCGCCAGCGCGACGCCGAGCTTTTCCTGGTCGGCCTTCGACTTCGGCTCGATCGCGATCTCGATGACCGGCTCAGGGAATTCCATCTTTTCCAGGATCACCTGCTTGTTGGGATCGCACAGCGTGTCACCGGTGCGCGCTTCCTTCAGGCCCGCCAGCGCGACGATGTCGCCGGCATAGGCTTCCTTGATGTCCTCGCGGTTGTTGGCATGCATCAACAGCATGCGCCCGATCCGCTCCTTGCGGTCGCGCGTCGAATTGACGACGCCGGTGCCGGACTGGAGGATGCCCGAATAGATGCGGCAGAAAGTAATGGTGCCGACGAACGGGTCGTCCATGATCTTGAACGCGAGCAGCGCGAGCGGCTCCTTGTCGTCCGCCTTGCGCACGACCTCGTTGCCCTTGTCGTCGGTGCCCTTGATCGCGGGCACGTCGATCGGCGACGGCAGATAGTCGACGACGGCGTCCAGCAAGGGCTGCACGCCCTTGTTCTTGAAGGCCGAGCCGCACAGCACGGGATAGAAGGCACCGGTCAGCACCGCCTTGCGGATCAGCCGCTTCAGCGTGGCTTCGTCGGGCTCGTTGCCGTCGAGGAAAGCGGCAAGCGCGTCATCATCGAGCTCGACGGCGGCTTCCACCATCTTCTCGCGGTATTCCTTGGCCTGGTCGACGAGGTCGGCCGGGATGTCGACATAGTCGAACTTCGCGCCGAGCGATTCGTCGTTCCAGACGATGGCCTTCATCTTCACGAGGTCGATGACGCCCTTGAAGAGGTTCTCGGCGCCGATCGGCAGCTGGATCGCGATCGGCTTGGCGCCGAGGCGATCGACGATGTCGGAAAGGCACTTGAAGAAGTCGGCGCCGGTCTTGTCCATCTTGTTGGCGAACACGATGCGCGGCACTTTATATTTGTCGCCCTGACGCCAGACGGTCTCGGTCTGGGGCTCGACGCCCTGGTTGGAGTTCGAGCACGCAGACCGCGCCGTCGAGCACGCGCAGCGAGCGCTCCACCTCGATGGTGAAGTCGACGTGGCCGGGAGTGTCGATGATGTTCAGCCGCTTGCCGTTCCAGAAAGCCGTGGTCGCAGCCGAGGTGATCGTAATACCCCGCTCCTGCTCCTGCTCCATCCAGTCCATCGTCGCGGCACCTTCGTGCACTTCGCCGATCTTGTGGCTCTTGCCGGTATAATAAAGGATGCGCTCGGTGGTCGTGGTCTTGCCAGCGTCGATATGCGCCATGATACCGAAATTGCGGTAGTTCTCGATGGCATGTTGGCGGGGCATGGTCTGTTCCTTGCGATTCCGTTCGTTTCGCTAGCTCACCAGCGATAATGCGAGAAGGCGCGGTTGGCTTCCGCCATCTTGTGCACGTCTTCACGCTTCTTGACGGCATTCCCCCTGTTGTTCGACGCGTCGAGCAGCTCTGCCGATAGCCGCTCGGTCATGGTCTTCTCGTTGCGGTCGCGCGCCGCTGTAATGATCCAGCGGATGCCGAGCGCCTGCCGGCGGACGGTGCGGACTTCGACCGGAACCTGGTAGGTGGCGCCACCGACGCGCCGGGAGCGCACTTCGATGGTCGGCATGACGTTTTCCAGCGCCTGCTCGAAAACGGTCAGCGGATTCTGCTTGGTCTTGTTCTCGATGATGCCGAGCGCGCCGTAGACGATGCCTTCGGCAACCGACTTCTTTCCGGCATACATCACCGAATTCATGAACTTCGTGATGACGATGTTCCCGAACTTCGGATCGGGAAGAACTTCACGCTTTTCGGCAGAATGGCGACGAGACATCTGTATCTTTCCCGATTATTTCGGACGCTTGGCGCCATACTTCGAACGGCGCTGCTTGCGGTTCTTGACGCCCTGGGTATCCAGCACGCCGCGGAGGATGTGGTAGCGCACGCCGGGCAGGTCCTTGACGCGGCCGCCGCGGATCATGACGACCGAGTGCTCCTGCAGGTTATGGCCCTCACCCGGGATATAGCCGATCACCTCGAAACCGTTGGTCAGGCGCACCTTGGCGACCTTGCGCAGCGCCGAGTTCGGCTTCTTCGGGGTCGTGGTGTAGACGCGCGTGCAAACGCCGCGCTTCTGCGGCGACTGCTGCAGCGCCGGAACCTTCTTGCGCGACTTCTGCACCGTGCGCGGACTTGCGATCAGCTGGTTGATCGTCGGCATCTTGGCCTTCACCCTTTTTCATTCGCGCGGAACCGGCCTCGGCTCCGCAAATTCCAGTCCGGGGTTACCCGCCCCGCGGGCCCGCTCGGCGCATGCAATCGCGCAAAGCGAAATCGCGCCAACCGCCCATCGCTGAGCGGAAAGCGCTTCGACGCCACAGAGGACCGCGATGAAGGACCGATCAGCTTTCGCCGTTCAGTCTGCGACCGAGGTCATGCATCCGAGTTCGATCTCAAGAGGACGCGCTCAAGAGAACTAAAGTCGTCCTGGCATTGCCTAGCTTATGATCGACAGCGTTTGAGCGGCATTTGTCGAGGTTGGTGCCCGTCAAACCTCATGAAATAAAGGCTTTCGGGTGTTCCGTTCCGACGCTGGCCTTGCTCACCGCCTGTCGTGAAGTGGGGGGTATGTATAGGCGGTGGATAACCAAGTCAAGCCGAAACCGCAGCCGCGAAACCGCCTTTTGCCCTGATGGAATCGAGGCTTCCCGCAATCGCGTCAGAGCGCAGGTGAGCGCCGCGGCCAGCGCCGGATTTGGCCGCTTTGGCCAATTATATCCGGATATTAATTACAAATCGGCGAAGCTAAGGCTTTGTTTTCCATTCCGGGCGCAAGGATACAGCCGGGATCCGGGATCGGCCCAGGCAAGACCCAAGACATACAGATGAGATACACCGACATAGCGATCATCGGAGGCGGGCTCGCCGGGGCCACCGCCGCCGCGATGCTCGGTCGCGAATCGATTTCGGCCGTGCTGGTCGATCCGCATGCCGCCTACCCGCCGGACTTTCGCGTCGAAAAGCTCGGTGGCGCCGAGCAGATCGGCCGATTCATCCAGACCGGCCTTGGCGAGGCGATTCTCAAGCAGACCACCGTCGCCGAAACAAACTGGATCGCGCGCTTCGGCCGTTTGCTTGCGGAAGCGCCGGTCCGGCAATGCGGCATCGCCTATGAGGACCTCGTCAACGCGATCCGCTCCGAAATCCCCGCCAGCATCGAGCGGATCCTGGCCAAGGCCGTCTCGGTCACGACGAGCAATGACCGGCAGAAGATCGTCCTGTCCAATGGCGAAGAGATATCGGCGCGCCTCGTGGTACTGGCGAACGGGCTGAACGTCGGGCTGCGCCAGATCCTGGGCATCGAACGGCAGATTACAAGCCGCGGCCATTCGATCTCGATCGGCTTCGACCTCGTGCCGGTCGGCCGCCGCAGCTTCGATTTTCCCGCAATGACCTATTTCTCGGAGCGGCCGAGCGACCGCATCCCCTACATCACGCTGTTTCCGATCGGCGAGACGATGCGCGCCAATCTCTTCACCTATCGGGATGTCAGCGACCCCTGGCTGCGCGAATTCCGCGTCGCCCCGGCAAGGCAGCTCGATATCTCGCTGCCGCGGCTCAAGGCCATCACCGGCGACTTCGCCATTCCGGGCGAGGTCAGGATCCGGCCGGCCGATCTCTACGTCAACTCAGGTTACCGGCGCGCGGGCGTGGTGCTGGTGGGCGACGCCTTCTGCTCGACCTGCCCTGTCACCGGCACCGGCACCGACAAGGTCTTCACCGACGTCGTGCAGCTCTGCAACGTGCACATTCCGGCGTGGCTTGCGACCGAGGGCATGGGCGAGGACAAGATCGCAGCCTTCTATGACGACCCGGTCAAGAAGGCCTGCGACGAATGGTCGATGGAGAAGGCCTATTCGTTCCGCTCGGTTTCGATCGACCCCGGGATTCACTGGGCAATGCAGCGCTGGATGCGTTTTCTGGTCTGGTTCGGCCGTGGGCTGTTGCGCCGCCCCGGCAGGACGCGCCGCGACAGGCAACCCTACCCGGCCCTGCCGCCAAGGCCCGCCGCGCATGGCTGAACAAACCGGCTGAGCGGGCCGCCGCTCAGACCATGGCCAGGGCGATCCCACCGCACGCACTGACAAGCACGACGACCAGCGGCGGCGCGCGCCAGGCGGCCAGCAGCACGAAGCCTACCAGTGCCACCGCAAAATCGCCCGGCGCCTTCACCGAACTCGTCCACACGGGATTGTAGAGCGCGGCCCCCAACACCCCCACGACTGCCGCATTCACCCCGCGCATCGCCGCCTGCGCGCCCGCGCGCGAGCGGAATGCATTCCAGAACGGCAGGGTACCGATCAGGATCAGGATGCCGGGCAGGAAGATGCCCAACAAGCCGAGCGCAGCGCCCGCGATGCCGTGCGGCTGCGGCGTCACCATCGCGCCCAGATAGGCCGAAAACGTGAAGAGCGGTCCGGGCACAGCCTGCGCCGCGCCATATCCGGCCAGAAACGCATCGTCGCCGATCCAGCCCGGGGCGACAAAGGCTTCCCGCAGCAGCGGCAGGACGACATGGCCGCCGCCGAACACCAGCGCGCCGGAGCGGTAGAAGGCCGCGAACAGATCGAAGGCTTGCGAGGATAGCCGTCCCGGCAGCAGCAACACGCCGGCAAGCAGGACAGCAAACAGCGCGAGTGCGCTTGCTCCGACAGCGCGCGACACCGGCATCGCGACATGCGCTCCCGGCGGGCCGCCGGACGCCGGCGGCGCGGCGCGGCACCACACGAGGCCCGCGACGGCGCCGAACAGGATCGCCGCGATCTGCCCGAGCGAGGATGGGCTGAACAGGACGACCAGCGCGGCCACCGCGGCGATCGAAGCGCGCTCGCGATCGGGACAGAGCGACCGCGCCATGCCCCACACCGCCTGCGCGACGATCGCAACCGCCACCAGCTTCAAACCGTGCAGCAGGCCCGCGCCGATCGGCCCGCCGAGCGATCCCACGCCGTAGGCAAAGAGCAGCAGCAGGAGCGCCGAGGGCAGCGTGAAGCCGGTCCAGGCCGCCAGCCCGCCGAGATAGCCGGCGCGCGTCAAACCGATGGAAAAGCCGACCTGGCTGCTCGCCGGCCCCGGCAGAAACTGGCAAAGCGCGACCAGATCGGCATAGGCCTGCTCGTCCAGCCAGCGCCGCCGCGTGACGAACTCGTCACGGAAATATCCGATATGGGCAACGGGGCCGCCGAAGCAGGAAACTCCCAGCTTCAAAAAGATCAGAAGGACTTCAGCTGCCGAGCGTCGCTCGGTCGGCGCGGCCAGGATCGCGTTCATGATCACCCCGGGGGATCAGCACGAAGTCTTCAGGTTCAGACAGACACGTCGTCACTCTTCATCGTCGTCGTCATCGTCATCATCATCTTCGTCGGCCTTCGCCGATGGATGGCCCTGGTCATCCCAGAGCCGGCGATAGACGCCCTCCTTGGCCAGCAGTTGGGCATGCGTGCCGCGCTCGATCGCCCTGCCCCCCGCAATCACGATGATCTCGTCCATATCGACAACGGAGGTGAGCCGATGCGTCGCCCAGATCATGGTCCTGCCCTCGGCGAGCGCGAGCAGCGTGCGGTTGATCGCAGCCTCGGTGGTCTGATCGAGCGCCGAGGTCGCCTCATCGAGCAGCAGCACCGAGGGATTACGGATGACTGCACGCGCGATCGCCATGCGCTGGCGCTGGCCGCCCGAAAGCGTATCGCCGCGTTCACCGACGAGCGTGTCGTATTTCTGCGGCAGGCTCATGATATAGCGGTGGATCTCGGCCTTGCGGGCGGCCTCCTCCACCTCGGCATCGGTCGCGCCTTCCTGGCCGAGCCGGATGTTTTCCCGGATCGACATGTTGAACAGCATGTTCTCCTGGAACACGACCGCCATGCTGCTGCGCAGCGATTCCCGCGTCACCTTGCGAATGTCCACGCCATCAATGGTGACGCGTCCCTCGTCAGGCACGTAGAGCCGCAGGATCAAATTGAGCAGGGTGCTCTTGCCCGAGCCGCTGGGCCCGACAATCGCGATCGTTTTGCCGACATTGAGCTTGAGGCTGAGATTGTCGAGCACCGGCTCGAGCGCCCCTTCATAGCGGAACGTGACGCGATCGAAGGTGATGTCGTTGGTGATGCGCGGCAGGTCCGGTGCGCCCGGCCGGTCGGCGCCCCGGGTCGGCTCGTCCAGCAGTTCCTGGATGTGGCGCACGGCGGCGGCCGACTGGATCGACACCGGGATGAAATGCATCACATGGGCGATGTTGTAGGAGACTTCCCAGAAGGCGCTCTCGAAGGTGACGAAGGTGCCGATGGTGATCTGCCCCTTGGTGGCAAGGTAGGCGCCGAGCGCAAGCACCACGAGGTGTAGCAGCAGGACCGCCGTTGTCACCGAGCGCTCGACCATGGTCGAGAGGAATAACGCCGACGCGTATTTTTCGCGCGCCGCGTCATTGCGCAGCCTGAACCAGCCGAAGGCGCGGCGATGCAGGCTGAAGGCCTTGATCACCGCCTGCGCCGCGATGTTCTCCTGCATCATGCCGAGCAGCGAGGCCTCGTTGACTTTCTGCTCGTAATTGGCCTGTACCGCTTTCGGCGTGAGCATGCGCGGGCCGATCAGGGTGATCGGAAACACCAGCAGCGCGACCGCAGCGAGCTGCCAGTTCAAGAACAGCATCAGCAGGATGCCAGCTATCAACTCCATGAAAGGCAGCGCCGCGCTGTTGGCGAAGCTCTTGATCGAGCCCTCGAACGCCGACAGGTCGACCGAGAAGCGCGACAGGATTTCGCCGCGTTTGGTGCGCTGGAAATACGCAGCCGGCAGGTTCTGGACGTGATCGAATATCCTCGTGCGCACGTCCGAGATGATGCCGGCCGCAAGACGAGCATCCCACAGTTCATACCAGACCGCGATGATCGAGGTGGTGATTCCCGCGACCGCGAGCACGCCGAGAATCCTGTAGAGCGCCTGGAAGTCTTCCTCGCCCAGCGCGTCATCGATCAGGAATTTCAGGCTGAGCGGCATGATGACGTTGAACAGCGTCTCGATGAAGACGCCGAGGCTGACGAACGCCAGGAGCTTCTTATAGTTTCCGAGGTGGGGTCTTACGAAAGAATAGATCGTGCCAAGCGCGCCGGCTGCTTCCTGGGCCGTATAGACGACCAGATCCTCGTCGTCCTCGTCTTCGAGCTCCAGTTCGTCGTCGTCTTCGTCATCCTCGGCTTCGTCCGGCGGCTCGGCATGTTTGCCTGCGATCGCCTGACCCGCAGCAGCCACAGGCGCCCCGCCCGGCGTAAGCTTCTTCTCCTCCGCCGCGGCGGACATCTCGTCGTCGGAGGGGAGAGTTTTTGACGCCATACCATCAACCGATGCTGCACGGCCGGCATGACCGCTAACGACGCGACCGCTCTAGCATTCGTCTCCGTCGGTCACCAGCCCCGGCACGAATGTTGGCGCATCCGGTCACTCAGGCGAACCGCTTGACGGGTTGATCAAGCCTCGTCGCCTTCAACCTTGTCGAAGAACGAGTAGCGCAAGCTGTCCGCGTCGGCATACCACTGGCCGGGTCCCTTGTTGGCGGCAAGCGTCGCCCCCCACACCGCGTCGGTGGCGTCCTTGCGGTGCATGGACAGGTCGAAACCATTGCCGAAGAAGAGTTCCGACCACTCCCACCAGGTGCCGAGCTTCTTCACGCCGCGCAGAAGGTCGTAGCGGTCGATCAATGCCGGCGCCATGTCCGAGGTCACCGACCCGAACACCAGGCCGGCTGCAACCACGCGGTTGAGCTCGCGTATCGCGCGCACCACCTGCTTTTCGGCGACGTGGCAAAGGCTGGTTTCGAAGACGAAATCGAAGGCCTCGTCCTTGAAAGGCAGATCGGTGATCGATCCGAGCTTGTTGTATTTCTTCAACGCCTTCGGCGTCCTGGCGTGGATCAGACGGTTGTTTTCGACGCCCCAGGCGTCGATCCCGCGCTCGCGCAGCGCGCCGACCAGTTCGCCCGACGCGGAGCCCGCGACCAGAAGCTTTGCTCCCTTCGCCCTGCCCCAGACGATCCGGATCAGTTCCATCAGGTAGTCGGGATTGGAGAAGTGGCGCCATGCCTCGTTGTAGGGGCCAAGACCGCGATAATTGTCGAAATAGTCGCGATCGATCTTGTCCGACAGCGCTTCATGCGCGCGTGCGCGGGCCCGGCGCAATCGCATCATCTCGGTGACGATGATGTCGGTCGCCGCGTCGGAGGAATCGAGCAGGCCATTGAGCGTCGAATCAAAAAGATAGTCACCGACCACGACCAGTCCCGGATGCTCCTTCGGCTCGGGCCTGTGGTTGGTCATGACGTCGCGCACCGGCAGGCCGCCGGGCAGCGCATTCACCGAGGAGAGCCAGCGATGAACCTTGCCTTCCATCAGGTGCGAAGCGGCGTCGCCGATGCTGGCAGGCAGCGATTTCAGCGCGGTTGCGATCAATTCCTGATCGGAGAGATTGGCGAAGGCCAGCGCGTCCGAGCCTGCGATCAGGAAATTGAGCACCCCGTGCTTGCCGACGTCATGACGGGCGCCTTCGTTGTAGACGCAGCAGCCGTCGAACGCTTCGGACATGAACCAGGCGCCCGAGATCTTCTCGCCCCAGAACGGTTCGTCGAACAGCAGCGAGACGCGCAGGTAATGGGCCGGCCGGTCGAAATAGGCGACATGCTTGACCATCGACTTGCGCAGCGCCTCGCCTTCCCAGCCCATCGTGGCCAACCAGGAGTGCGGCAGGCACATCAATACGAGGTCGAATTCACGCGTTTCCGGCCCCTTGCCGTTCATCATGTTGAGCCGGTATCGGCCGTCGGCGCTCTTGCCAACGTTGAGAACCCTGTGATTGAGCTGGATATCGGCGTTGACCTCGGACTGCAGGCATTCGACCAGCTGCTCATTGCCATTCTGGATCGAATAGAGGCCGATATAGCCATCAACATCCATCAGGTAGTTCTTGAGCGCGTTCAGCCCGTTGGTGTTGTGGCTCTCGGTCGCGATGTCGGAACGGGCCATCGTCTTGAAGAAGCGCTTTGCGGTCGGATCCTGCACCTCCCGATCAAGCACCTGCTCGCCCGTCATGTAGGCCCAGGGATGCTCGTTATCGTGGGCGCCGACGCCTTCGTAATACTGGCTCGGCGACATCAGCTCGGCGCAGCGCCCGCGGAACGCCTCGATCGCGGCGGCGGTTTTCGCGCCGTATTTGCGGCGCATGCCCGCGACGTCATTGAGCAGCTCGCCGTCGAGCTGGACCTGCTCCGCATCCATCGGAATCGTCTGCAGGCCGAAATGCTGGATCAATTCGCGCAGCGGGTCGGGGCCGGTCATCGAGTAGTCGTAGAACTCGGCGACACCGGCCTCATAGATCGCAGGCGCCGAATCGAATTTGCCCGTGAGAACCTTTCCTCCAAGCCGGTCGGTCGCCTCGAAGATGGTGACGCGGCAAAGCTCCCCAAGCTTCTTCTTCAGATACCAAGCGCTCATGAGGCCGCCGGGGCCTCCGCCGACGATTGCGAGATCCAGCATGATGATTCCGTGATTTCCGGTCCCCGTTTCCCGGAATACCGGCCCCTCCGAGTGATCTCAAGAAAGGCGCTTTTCACTCTGAAGGAAAGATGAACAAAGCGGGTTCCCGCACCGCAACAAGAAATCAAAGCGGCAAAATGGCGAATAGAAACGGTTATTTCCACCACCGTGATTATACGGTGCTTCGATTCAGCGCACCCGCCGCACCGCCCGTTCGCGAAGCAGAGATCTGCAAGCGCGCGAAATCGTTGCCGGCCTGACTGCCGCGTATTTTCCCTGCCGGAAAACGAAAAACCACCGGCAGGGCATTGCCGGTGGTTTCGGAGGTTTAGCATTCAAGTAGAGGTTAAGGCTCTTTCTCGAAACTAAGCGGCAACCTAACTTTCGTTCGGTAACCTGAAAGCATAATACATAAATAAATTACCTGAGTAAATAATATAATCAGACGATTGCAGGATTTCTGTTTCACATCCCCGGGAAGCAACTTGCCGCATGACTTCGGGAAGCAAAGCCCCGGCGGTTTCCCGCCGGGGCTCTGGTCGTCAATACTGGATCAACTTACCAGTTGCGCTGAGCGCGGAGGAGCAAAGTGACCGAGTCCTGATCCTTCAGCTGGTAGGTCGCAGCCGGCTTGGCAGCGCTGGCGACAATTGCACCAGCCGTGCTGTTCGTCGGGTTCGGCAGCGTAACGTTGCCGTCGTACTTCTGGTCGAGATGGGTCCAGTTCAAATCGGCCGAGAAGGTCAGGTTCTTCACCGGAGTCCAGCGGGTGACGATACCAGCCTGGGCTACGTTGAAATCCGGGTTACAGGCGTTCGCAGCAGCCGTCGCCCCGATGCCGGTAGCTGTCGCCGAGAAGAACCCTGTCGCCGAGCAGATGGTGGACTTGGCCAGGTTGCCGAAGCGAACGCCAGCGTAGGCACCATAGATCGAGGTGTTCCAGAAGGGATCCCAGTTGTGGGTGTAGCCACCACGGAAGCCCCAGGTCTGCACGTTCTCCTGGCTCGAACCGTTGACGTAAACCGTGTCAGGGGCGAAGGCGAAGCCGACGCTCTGATAGGCACCGTTGCTCGCACCGGAGAACATCTGGTACGTGCTGCCTGCCAGGTTCTGGAAGTTGTAGCGAGTCGCACCGTCCGTATAGACGGCCTGCAGGTTGATCGAGTCGCCCGCGCCTGTCGGAACGTTCTTGATCGACAGAGCGAGTTGACCAGCCCAGCCCCACTTGTCATCGGGATGACCCGAGAACTCGTTGGCGCCGTAGTAGCCAACGTGGTTGTCCTTGACTGCGACGTTCGCCTGGAACAGACCCCAGGCCTGGTCGACACGCAGCTGACCGACGAAGTTCGGAGAGCGCGTCCCGCCGATAGCGTTGCTGCCGTAGGAAGCGGCGGCGACCATACCGAGAGCAGATATACCCGACATGTTGACGTTGCCGGCCTGATAGTACTGAGTCGGATCTTCAGCCGAGACCGCCACCGAGACGCCGTTCCCGAACTGCGCGGTGTAGGTGAACTGGTTCACACCAGTGACCGTGCCGCCGCCGCCGACGAGACCGTCGAAGTTGTTGGCCGGATAGTTGGACCAGGGCGTGTCGAACTGCGACACCGCCTTACCCATCGTGAAGCCGGCGAACTGGATGTAGGCATAGTACACGCCGAGCGAGCCACCCGAGGTGTTGCCGTCGGTCGAGTTGACCGCGCCGGAGGAGGAGCCGTACAGCGTGACGCTGTTGAACGCGGTGGTGCCGGTCGGCGAAGCGCCAGCCGCCAACACGCCGCTGTAAGCAGTGGTGCCGGTCGTGCTGTTGGTGCCGACAAAGTTGCCGGTGGTCCAGCTGAACACGCCATCGAAGTAGGTGCGAACCACGCCGTACTCGGTCGCGGTGCGGGTGTCGATGTTCAGATCTTCACGGGCGCGGAGCGTGTAGTAGTTGCCGAGTTGGCCTTGACCCGGCGTGGACTGAGCGTTGTTGCCGCTGGAATTGAGGCCGAAGTCCGAGTTGCTGCCGATCACAGCGTCAGCACGCAGGTAACCGCCGAGCTTGATGCACGTATCAGTGCCCGGAATGTACCAGAATCCGGCACCATACAGGGAGCAAACCTTCACGTATTCGACCGCCTTGGCCTTCACGGGAAGATCAGCCGCCTGTGCCCCACCCAACGCGACCAGGGTCGCCGCTGAGCCGAGGACAAGGCTCTTGATCATCTTCATTATCAAACCTCCAAGTTGCTCTCTCAAGAGAAGGCTCCGGACCCGCCAGGGATTTTCCCCGTATGGGCTGGCTCCCCACAAAACCGCTCAGTCGTTTCGCGTCTTGCAACCCCCCCGCGAGACGCGGGACTTGAGCGAACTACCTAACGGGACGATCCGGTATCCCCAGCCGTCTTTGCGAATATGCATGCGCCTTTTTCATAAGCAAAATAGTTTATTAAAAAAGCTAACTGATTACAGGAACTGTGTATCCTTTTTGCAACGGGCATTGGCTCGCCAAAAGCTGCGCGGGAAGCTGCCCCGTGTGACGAATTCGGTAAGTTTCTCAGCGTTCTTTTTTGCTTGTTTTAGAAACTAAACCGACCAAAACTACTTCGCGGGAACAAATGCACTGGAGATGCGGTCCCTCCCTGGAGTGGCCGCGAAGGGGAAACGGTTTGGGCAGCACCGCATCCAAGAATCAGGATGTTATTCGGCGATTCACCTGGGTGATCGCGTCGATCAACGTGCACCTGGAGGAGCTGCGGTATTTCTGGGCCAAGGCCATTGGCATCAGCGGACCGCAATGGATGATCCTGATGGCGCTAGCCGATCTCGACCAGGATGATGGTGTGCCCGTCAACGCCGTCTCGAAGAAACTGCATGTCGATTCGTCGTTCGTCACGACCCAGTCGAAGCTCTTGGAGAAAAAAGGCTTTCTCCGGCGGAAGACCGCGGCCGAGGACGCCCGAATCGTGAAGATGTCGCTGACCGACAAGACCTACAAGCACCTTGCTGGCCTCGCCTCACAGCAGGAAGCCCTGAACGAGTTCATCTACGCCGAACTCAACGACAAGCAGCTGGGCGAACTGACCGAAACCCTGAACAAGCTGAAGAACCGGCTTGAGAAGGCGACGCTCAAGGTCGTCGTCGATACCTGAACCTACGCACCCGCGCCACGCTGTCCCGAAAGTCCGAGCCGCGCGGCGATCCAGTCGAAAATGTATTCGTTGGCGAGGGTGGGATTGTCGATGTGCCCCTGGGTTGCGGCGGTCTCATCCGACATGAAGACCTTGAGCGTCACGTCCCGGCCGTTGGCCTTGAGCTGATCGTAGAACACCCGTACCTGCTCGGCCGTCAGCCAGCCTCGTTCGCCGATGGAGATCAGCACGGGGCATTTGATATTTCGTGCCACCCGGCTCAGGCCGCGATTGATCAGTTCCGACTCAACCGGCGTGCGCCCCATCAGGAACGCACGCTCATGCAGGTCCCAGATTCCGCCGTCGCACACAGCCGCTGCAAAGCGGTCGTCGAAGGCGATTCCGCGGGCAACGAACGAGGATCCCCACGCATCCGCCAGAATCACGATCCGCGCCCGGTCGACGTCGTCGCGCCCCGCCAGGTAGTCCATGATCTGCCCGATCGTCGTTTCAAGATCGGGCCGGCCGACGATCGTCCCGAACTCGGCTCCCTGTCCTGCGCCGAGCAGGTCCACGGCCAACAGCGACATGCCGCGATCGGCGGCGTGTCGCGCGACCTTGTAGAGAAACTCTTCCTTGCGCTGGCCGGGTTCGCCGATACAGATGATGGTTGGCGCCGGCCGCCCGGCGGTATGCGGAGCCGGCAGGAAATAGGCTTCCAGCGGATAGCCGCCCGACCATGGAATCATCACGACTTCGCCCGGCGGATCGCGGTGCTGCAGATAATCACGCGCGCATCGGCGCATGCTCTCGATCGCCGCGCGATGATGTTCGTCGTCGCTATCGAAGGGAAACGCCGCCGACTGATAGTAACCCATCGCCCGCAGCCAGTTGCTCCTGGCGGTCGAAACATGCCCGCGGTCACGTGCCGCATCGCCGCGGTCGCGACTTGCGTCCGCTATCCTCTTCCATTCGCCATACCAGGAATGATCGTTGGCAGGATCGATGCGCCGCGCCGCGAGGCAACATTCAGCGACAGTCGAGCCACCCTCCTGCGCAGCACCAAGCAGCCTCGTGAACTCGATCGATAGATCTTCGCGCTCAGGCCACCAGGCCCAGCCCCGAGGGTCGAGCTCAAATTCCATGCAATGGATGTTCAAAACGTTTTCCCCGCCACGTTGAATTTATCAGTCACCCACCACGACCAGTACAAGCGCAGCGCACGCATGGCGGCCTGTGGTTCTCGCGGGCCACGATCGTCATGTGAAACGCAAAGGCCCTTGTCGTGATGCGTTGACGAAGCAGCGCGCGATGGCAATCAACTCGACCACCGGCATTCTCACACGCGCCGGTTCATCAAATTTGAGCCTGAATCCGTATCTTTGGGCGCGCAACGCGGCATCCTCTTGCTGGGAAGAGGTACTCGAAGAAAGTCGGTTTTCAGTCAAACCAAAGTTTTGCGACGCGCCGCCGGCGGATCAAACGAAGGCACGTGACATGATTGTTTTCACGGATTGAACACGAAGTGTTGAGTGAAGCGCGTGGCGCGCCGGTAATCCATGCGGGCCGCACGCTTTATGAGCCGCGCGTTCGCGATTCTCACAGCCGCGCAGATGTCCCGCGCGCTTTGTCAGCGCCAATGAAAAAGGCCGGCGCAAAGGCCGGCCTTTCCATATCCGTTAAATACGGGCTCGGTCACTCCGCCGGCGGCAAGGCCAGCGGTTCGGCCTCGGGCGCCGTCGGCACGATCGCCACCTGCTTCTCGCGCTCGTCCAGGATCAGCTTGTCGCGCTTGACCGCGACTTCGCGGATCTTGGCCATCGAGGCGCCGGTGCCCGCCGGGATCAGCCGGCCGACAATGACGTTCTCCTTGAGGCCTTCCAGCGGATCGACCTTGCCGTTGACGGCGGCTTCGGTGAGCACGCGGGTAGTCTCCTGGAACGACGCCGCCGAGAAGAAGGAGCGGGTCTGCAGGCTCGCCTTGGTGATGCCGAGCAGAACCGGCGTTCCCGTGGCGGGCTTCTTGCCCTCTTCCTTGGCCTTGGCGTTGATCTGGTCGAACTCGATCTTGTCGACCTGTTCGCCCGAGATCATGTCGGTCTCGCCCTGGTCGGTGATTTCCACCTTCTGCAGCATCTGACGGACAATCACTTCGATGTGCTTGTCGTTGATGAGCACGCCCTGCAGCCGGTAGACCTCCTGGATTTCGTTGACCAGATAGGCGGCGAGTTCCTCGATGCCCTTGATCGCCAGGATGTCGTGCGGTGCCGGGTTGCCTTCGACGATGAAGTCGCCCTTCTCGACGATATCGCCGTCCTGCAGGTGGATATGCTTGCCCTTCGGGATCAGGTACTCGCGTGTCTCCTCGGTCTTGTCCATCGGCTCGATCGAGATGCGGCGCTTGTTCTTGTAATCGCGGCCGAAGCGGATCGTGCCCGCTATTTCCGCGATGATCGCTGCATCCTTTGGCTTGCGAGCCTCGAACAGCTCCGCCACCCGCGGCAGACCGCCGGTGATGTCACGCGTCTTGGCGCTTTCGGTCGAGATACGGGCGAGGATGTCACCCGACTTGACCTTGGCGCCGACGTCGACCGACAGAATCGCGTCGACCGACAGCATGTAGCGGGCGTCGCCGCCACGGGCGAGCTTGAGCACCTTGCCGTCCTTGCCCTTGACCACGATCGCGGGCCGCAGATCCGCGCCGCCCCGCGTCGTGCGCCAGTCGATGACGACACGCTTGGCGATGCCGGTGGATTCGTCGAGCGTCTCCGAGATCGACTGGCCTTCGACCAGATCCTCGAAGGCGATCGTACCATCCGCTTCCGAGAGGATCGGACGCGTATAGGGATCCCACTCCGCGATCCGCTGGCCGCGCTTGACCATGTCGCCTTCGTCGACATGCATGCGTGAGCCGTACTGGATGCGGTGCGTCGCCCGCTCGGTGCCGTCGGCATCGACGATCGCAACCACCATGTTGCGCACCATCGCGACCAGTTGACCTTCGCTGTTGCGGGCGATGGCCTTGTTCTTGATGACGATCTTGCCGTCGAAGTTCGACTCCACGAACGACTGCTCGTTGATCTGCGCCGCACCGCCGATGTGGAAGGTACGCATCGTGAGCTGCGTGCCCGGTTCGCCGATCGACTGCGCCGCGATCACGCCGACCGCTTCGCCATGGTTGACGGGTGTGCCGCGAGCCAGATCGCGGCCGTAGCACTTGGCGCAGATGCCGTTGACGAGCTCGCAGGTCAGCGCCGAGCGGATCTTCACCTCCTGGATGCCAGCCTGCTGGATGGCATCGACATGGCTTTCCTCCATCAGCGTGCCGCGCTTGACCAGCACCTTGTTGCCGGAGGGATCGCGGACGTCGTCGCAGGCGACGCGGCCGAGGATACGCGAGCCGAGCGAGGCCACGACCGTGCCGGCATCGATGATGGCGCGCATCTTGATGCCGAGCTTGGTGCCGCAATCATCGGAATTGATGATGCAGTCCTGCGCGACG
>CAVOJN010000005.1:0-3074287 GCA_963696255.1 uncultured Alphaproteobacteria bacterium | reverse complement strand
CATCCGGTGGTCGATCTGTTGTCGGACAAGCAAATTCCGGAGATCGACACCAGAAAAAAAGCGATCACGGTCCAGAACCTTCTGGACATGAACTCGGGCATCGAATGGGTCGAGAAGCTCTACACGCCCCAGGAGACGATCATGAGGATGTACGACAGCTCCAATCGTACGGCCTTCGTGCTGAGCCAACCCATGGCGGACGCGCCCGGTTCGCGCTTCTATTATAATAGCGGCAACCCCTATCTGCTCTCGGCGCTCATCACCAAAACCACCGGACAGAGCGCATTTGATTTTGCCGGCAAGGAGTTGTTCGAACCGCTCGGCATCAAGAGCGCAAAATGGGGAAAGGTGGACGCGCAGGGCGTCACGGACGGCGAAGCAGGCCTCTCTTTGTCACCTCATGACATGGCCAGGATCGGTTACCTCTACCTTCACAACGGTCAATGGGAAGGAAAGCAATTGATCCCGCCATCATGGGTCGAGCGGGCCGGATCCGGTCCGGTCGATGCGACCTTCGGCTTCCACTACGGAAATTTGTGGTGGTCGTATCCCGAAAAGGGCGCCTACATGGCGCGCGGCCGGCACTCGCAGCTTATCCTTGTGATTCCGAAACTTGACATCGTCGTTGCGATGACCGGGTTCCTGAATGACACGGAATTCTATTCGGCATCCGGATTGATCGATGACATTTCGAGTGCGGTCAAATCCGATCAGCCGTTGCCTGATAACCCCGTCGCACAAGGCTTGCTGGCCAAGGCCATCCACCGCGCCGCCGAGGACAAACCTTACGCCGTCGGCAACACACCGGAATTGGCCAAGACCATCTCCGGCAAGGTCTACGGTTTCGCCGACAACAAGCTGCGCGTGAAGAGCTTCACGCTCAATTTTTATGAACAGGACTTCGTCATGGGTGATCACCACCTATGGCGACAACGAAGGCGGCCGATTTACGGGGTTGGTCGGGCTGGACGGTCATTATCGGAAAAGTCCTCCGGCGCGCTACGGAATCAATGCCGCACGAGGGCGCTGGACCGGCGAAAATACGTTCGTGATGGATCGCCGTATCCTGGGGCACAGCGAAGCTCAGACCTGGGCGCTGACCTTCGACGGCGACAAGGTCACCGTGAATTTCGAGAACACAGATGGTTTCAAGGCGGAGCTGCACGGCGAGCGGAGTGAGTGAACGCGCGATGCGGCGAGAAGCCGAAGAAGCTGCCTACGAACGCGGAGGGCAGCCGGTCCCGCTCGGATCGGAGTCACACGACTCGGTCGTCACCTTCCCGGCACTCCGCACGCCACGCGGCGAGATGCCGAAGCGTGCCCGGAATACCCGGTTGAAATGCGAAATGTCCGAGAAGCCGACCTCCAATGCGATGTCGGAAATTCGCTGCCCGTTGCCATTGGGCTCGATCAGCAACGCGAACGCCCGTTGCAGCCGCAACTCATTGACGCGCTCCGTGAATGACGCTCCCGATGACGTCATCAGGTGCTGCAGGTAACGAGGAGAAATGCCCTGACACCGGGCAACCACCTCAAGACTAAGCTCCGGATCCTGAAAATGCGCCGCGATGTGGTTCAGGGCTGCGCTGTGGCGCGCAGCCACGACAGCGCTCGCGCTGCTCTCGCCCAAAGGAGCGCACCCGCTGATTGCGAGCGCCGCGAGATCGTGGATGTGATTCAGGACCGCATCGCGCAGCTTCGGCACAGCCAGAACGCCCTCCTTCAGTGCCGACTTCAGATAGGTCATGAGTAGTCGGAGCGCTTCGGCTCGGCGGGAAATCGGCCGCATGGTGAGGCTCTCGATGCTCGTTACGCGCGACGTCAGCGCATCGCGCGGCACTGACAGTCCAAACTGCAGTCCTTCTGTATAAGCGACAATCACCGGCTCCGAATGCAGAAACGCGATTGCATCGCCCGTGTGAAGCTCGACTTCCCGGCCACGCTGCAATACTTGACTGCTGGCGGGAGAGCAGATGACGATGCCAATCGTGTCGTCACCGTCGACAATGTTCACTCGCGAACGGTTAAAGCGCATCGCTGATCCCTGCCATGAAAGCGTGCGCAAACCCTGAAATGCCTGCAGCGTTGCTTCGACTTGAAAAGCAACATCCGACGATGGCTCGATATCAACGTGGACTATGCGTCGCCCGAACTCCTCGCGCCACATCGGGATACGCATCGGCTCCGGAAGATCGCGCGTCGAGAATCGAAGAGATGTAAAATCGGCTGCACCCGTCGACATGGGGATTCTCCAGCCTTGGTCGAATATTCAGTCGAATTACTACGACGCGTCGTTGTCAATAATTTTCGATATCTGCAATTTGCAATTCGCGCACCGGGCTTTCGTTGCAAAGTGCGCAGAAGTCCAAGATATCACCGCGTCTGCCTGTTAGTCTCGCGCATCGTGAGCGACGCTGGATGTGAATTGGTTCACGTCGCGGATGGAAAAACCAGGTTAGAGTCATTGCGAAAGGGATAGCGCGAAATATCCCTTCTAAGACGAGACAATCATGATGAAGCCATTTCTGGTTGCTATCATAAGATAAGTTTTTTGAAAACTCGCTGAGCCAGCGATGCAAGCGCAGGGTCCAGCTTCACTCGTTGATCGAAGTTGATCGAAATCAACGATCCGAGATGCGATCGACTTGCACCACTTGGACGTCTGATCCTCTGACAACGACGTCGTTCCGTACGTTTGGTACGAGATCGTAATCGCCAGCAGAAAATTCCCGGGCACTGTTCATTTTTCTGCCGCGGGGAAAATGGCCGAAAGCGATCGCGCAGGAAGTGGTGATCAAACGAGGGTTCGATCATGTCTACCATACTCGACCTGCTTTACCGCGAATATTGCCGGGCTCGCCTCACCGAAATGCGGAAGCAACTTCTGCTCTCGGTCCCCAACAATGAAATGCCGGCAGCAAATTCGGATGCCAGCGATCCCAGCGATCAGAATCGCGGCTTGGGCAACGAAGCCGCGACGACCAAGCTTCCGCCATCCGGTCGCCGGGTATCGTAACCCCAAGAGGCCGGTCGACGAGCTCGCCAGGTACCAGCACACCTTCGGAGTACCACCGGCAACTTGAACGCAAAGGCGCCCCACGCGCGACCCCTCGGCTTGCTTCCGGAAAGCGGGTGTTCGCATACCGGGCGAGGCAACCAGATGCACGGTCGGATCCACACCACAAGTCCACTGATCGGCGAGCCGCCGCCGGAGACGTTTGGCCGCGACCCGCGCATCGATGCCTGCCGTGGTATCGCGCTTTGGTGGATCCTTCTTGATCATATTCCCAACAACATCGGAAGCTGGTTGACGCTGAGGAACTACGGCTTCAGCGATGCCTCTGAAGTGTTCATGTTCCTCTCGGGCCTGACCTGCGCGCTTGCCTATGGCAGGGCACGTCGTTGCGAGGGCTGGAGCGGCGTGACCCGACGTTCGTTGCGGCGAGCATGGGAGATTTATTCCGCATTTCTGCTGCTCACGATCGCTTGCGCGATCATGGTTTACCTCGCAGGCGCCGACCGTCTCGCCGACGAGAGCAATACGCGCATTCTGTTGGAACGTCCGGGCGCGGCGCTCGCGCACGCAGCGATCCTGCAATACCGTCCCGTCAACATGGACATCCTGCCGATGTTCGTGGCCTATCACGTCTTATTCGCGCCGCTGTTATGGCTGCTGCTGCGAGTGCCGAACACGACACTTTGCGCCTCGCTGCTGCTTTATACCGTTGTGCACGTCTTCGGCTGGACCGTACCCGCCTGGCCCAACAATGTCTGGTTCTTCAATCCGCTCGCCTGGCAGCTTCTGATCGTGTTGGGCGCGTATTGGAGCATCGAGGGAAAGGGACTGTGGCCGCTGGTGACCTCGCGGTCCGCGCAACTGCTTGCAGTTCTCTATCTGGTGTTCAGCCTCGGCATCGCCCTGAGTTTGCGTATCAAGTACGTGGAGTTGCTGGTCCCTGAGACTATGACGAATCTGCTTTTCCCGATGGACAAATCGAATCTCAGTCCTTTGCGCGTGCTGCACTTTCTTGCTCTTGCGGTTTTGGCGGCGAGGTTTGCGCCTCACGCCTGGCGATGGCTGGCGACCCCTGTGATGCGCGCCGCGATTTGCTGCGGCCATAACTCGCTGCCAATCTTTTGCCTCGGCGTTCTGCTGGCGCTCGCCAGCCAAGTTGCGCTGCTCGAGATCTCGGACGGGCTTGCGATGCAGATCGCACTCAGTCTCGGTGGAATTCTAGTGATGATCGTCGCCGCGATGCTGTTGAACGCGATTGGGATCAAACCCAAGCGGCAGCCGACTCACGAAGACGCGGCGGGGATGGCGAATGGATGGAGCGATCGCGCTTACCACCCGCCCAGCGAGGCCATCATCCAGCGATGCATCTCGCCCGAGGCAAGATAGTTGAGCGCCTCGCGCTGCAATTCAGATGGCGCCGCGCTGCCCTGCGCCACCGCGACCAGGAGATCGCAACGGTGCGACAACGCGATGCCGATGGCGGCATGTTGCGCACCGTCAACCATCTTCAGCTGATAGCTCCGCGAACGGCCGGCCATATCGGCGACGTGAACGACGTTGCCCGCTTCCGTCGGGACAAAGCGCGCGCTGATCAGATCGAGGTCAGCGACGCGGTCAACCTCGTCGTCATCGGCGACACCGGCCTCGCAATTGCAGAAGCCGATCTTCGGCCGCACATAGAGCTCGACGCCCTCGCCGCAGGACGCACAACGAAACGCGCGGCCGGCGGGCCAGCCGTCGCGCGGGAAGCTCCAGGCGATCTCCTGCCAGCGCGAGTTGCTCACCCCAGTCATCGGCCGCGCCACCTGGTAGGCGGCAACAGCCGACAGCGCGCTCAGTGCCAGCGCAACGGAAGCGATAAGGAGCCGTCCGCGCATGGTCGATTTCAGTCCTTTCTATTTCAGTCCGGCGATGGCGCGCGCGGGTCCTGTCATTTCCAGGATATGCATCCCGGTATTGGCGCGGTCGACGATGTAGATGTAGCCGCGATCGTCGGTCTCGACATTGTTGGTCTGGATCGCGACCTTGCAGTGGTCCTTGCCGTCGACGGTGACGCAGCGCTTGTCGGTCTTGTCCGTGATCGACGGGATGAAATAGCCGACCTCCCTCGGATGATAGGGATCGCGGATATCGAGCGCGCGTACGCCGGCATTGAAGAAGGCGATGAACGCCATCTTCTCGTAGAACACCGGCGCCATGCTCTCGTTCGACGAATGCGAGCCGAAGCGGCCGCCGCGTTCGCAGAAATTGCCGCTCGCCTCCGGCACGGTCCAGCTCGAGATCATCATCGGCCGGGTCTCGGTGGTGATGTCGGCGAACCACACCATCTGCCGCGGCTCGGCGCACTCGTTGAGGATCGCCTCGTCCACGATCATGACGATGTCGCGGGTCTTGCCGTCCTTGTCCCTGGCGAATTCCGCGACCGGCATGCCCTTCATCGGAAACACGGTATGCGCGCCGTTGAAGGCCGACATCGGGAGCCGCGCGATCTCGGGATAGCGCAGATTGTCCGCCGTCGGCTCCTTCGGCCCGTTCAGCAATTTGTTCCGATCGACGATCTGCAGGATGCCGCCCTTGTCGGTGCCGTAACCGAAATAGACGCGGTTGCCTTCGGGCCCGAGCGAGATCGGCCCGTGCAGCTCGGTCGGCACGGCGCCGCTCGAACCCGGCTCCTGGCCCGGCAGGCCGAAATCCCGGATCTTCTGCGGATGGGCGGGATCGGAGAGGTCGTAGACCTCGGTCATGCGGCGCGTGCGCCAGTCCGGCACGCCGGACACCAGATAGGCAATGCCGGTGTCGCACTCCCAGAAATTCTTGTGCGTGTCCTTCAGGCCCTGGCCGAGCTTGGCGACGAGCACTGGATTCTCCGGATCGGCCACGTTCCAGATCTCATGTCCTTCGCTGCCGACCGCGCGCAACATGTAGACCGCATTGCGATCGCCCTTGGGCAGGCTCTTGCCGTCACAGACGCGCACCATCTGCGCGCCGCCCAACTCGTATTTCCCTTCCTGCCCCGGGATATGCTTCAGATATTTCGGATGCGCGGGATCGGTGACGTCGACGATCGAGGTGCCGTTCGGCTCGGCCTTCCCCGTGATCGGATTGACCGGGGTCGGAATCTCGTCGGTGCCGCCGTGATGGCCGATATAGGCGATGTAGCGGTCGCCCTGGTGGTGGATGGTCGGCTGATAGGCGCTGCGCGCCTGCAGATCGCTGTAACCGACCAGCTTCATGTTCTGGGATTCGGGCGGCGCGCCGATCTTTTGCTGCTGGGCCTGCCCGCCACCTGCGCATGCAACTGAAAATGCGGCAACAATTGCCAGTCTGACGGCACCCTTCATGCTTTCCACCCTTCGCTCGCCGGCCAATCTTCGTTGGCTCGTTCGACAACGTATATCGCGGCGCAGGTCGGCTGTGCACTGCGATCCGCACAAAACAAGGACAAAATTTGCGCCGCGCGCTCGCCGGTCGGTTGGCATCCATCAACAGCGCAGACGACCGGTCGGCGGCATCCGCTCTGCCCCTCCCTAACTTCACAGTCAGAAACTGTCACCTTATTCATTTGATGTTATCGAACGATTTGGGTCTGCTGATGTCCTTCCGGCGGGGCGACTGACTGCTGACAATGGAGGAATCCGATGACCCACAGGCCTCTCAATTACCTGCTTGCGTGTGTGGCTGCCGCATCGCTTGCTCTCGCATCGCCCGCTCTCGCGCGAGGCGGTGGCGGCGGGGGCGGTGGTCATGGCGGTGGCGGCGGGGGCGGTGGTCACGGCGGGGGCGGCTTCGGCGGCGGAATGCATGGCGGCTTCGGCGGAGGCGGCATGCACGGAGCCGCCAGCTTTGGCGGCATGCATGCGATGGGAGGACGATCGAGTTTTGCCAGCATCGGCGCGGGACCGCGCTTTGCCGGCCCCGGTTTTGCAGGCCGCGGGTTCTCGCCGCGCTTTTCGCATGCCGCGTTCGCTCACGGCTTCGTCCACAACCGCTTCTTCTTCCACAACCGCTTCCGCCGCTTTGCGTTCTTCGGCGCGCCCTTCGCCTATGCCGACTACGGCTACTATGACAGCTGCTGGCGTACGGTCTGGACACCGTATGGACCGCAATCGGCAAACGTCTGCAGCGGCTACGGTTATTTTTAGCCGCGCTGCGATGATGGCCGTCGCCGGCAGTTCCTGCGCGACGCGCCGGTGGCGGTCATCACGCTCATTTGCGAGCCTCGTTGGCGAAGCTCGGAGTAACATGAGCGGGCCCATGGTCGTGCAGAGGCTCGTGCAAGGCTCGTAGTGGTCGGTCGGAGACAGCAGACCATGACGGGAAGTCATCGCCGTATTCTAATTGTCGAGGACGATCCGGAAACCGCCGGTCAGCTTGTGGAACAGCTCACGACCAGCGGTTACCAGGTGGACCTGGCGACTTGCGGAAGCGAAGCGCTGGGACGGGGCGCTGCCGGCGAATATGCCGTCATCACCATCGACCGGATGCTACCGGACATCGATGGGATCGCGGTGATGCGGCAGCTGCGCTGCGACGGCGTTGCGGCGCCGTTTCTCATCATCAGCGCGCTCGGAGAAGTCGACGACCGGGTCCGCGGTCTGCGTGCCGGTGGCGACGACTATCTGGTCAAGCCATTCTCGTTCATCGAGCTGTTGGCTCGCCTCGAGGCGCTTGGCCGGCGCAGCGACACCGTCGCCAAGGAGACCATCCTGCGCGTCGGCGATCTTGCGATCGATCTGATCTCGCGAACCGCCAGCCGGCGCGGCAAGGATATCGACCTTCTGCCCCGGGAGTTTCAGCTCCTGGAATATCTCGTGCGCAATGAAGGCCGCGTGGTGTCGCGCACCATGCTGCTGCAACACGTCTGGGACCTTCACTTCGACCCGTCGACCAATATCATCGACGTCTATGTCGGACGGGTCCGGCGCAAGGTCGACGACCAGCAAGCCTATCCGCTGATTCATACTGTTCGCGGCATCGGATATTGCCTCCGTGCTCCTGACTAAGACCCTGACGTCATCGACGTTCAAGCTGGCGCTGATCGCGATCGGGACATTTGGCGTGATCGTCTCGGCCATCTTTGGCTACGTCTATCTGTCGACCTCCGCCTATGTCCGCAGCCGATCGGATCGTGCGATCACGGCCGAGGTATGCGAGCCTGCAGAGATACTTATGATCGGTCGGGACGCGACGGGCTGATCGACGTCATCCGACAACGGACCGCAGACAAGGCTTTCGCCGGTCACGTCTATGTCCTCGCAGATCCCGCATCGACCGTGCTCGCCGCCAACCTCGAAGAATGGCCGCCGACAGCAATGGCGCTCCGGGTGGACCGAATTTCGAGTGCCGTGGGCGTCGCCGGAAGATCGACCGATCCGCTTGTGCGCGGAATGGTCGACACCTTCGCCAGCGGCGACCGGCTGCTGGTTGGACGGGACATCAGCGATCTCGACAGGTTCACCAGGCAGATCAAGACAGCCGTCATCTCCGGCGCTGTCGCTCGTTTTTGTGCTGGCCGCCGTCGCGAGTATCCTGGTGACGCGCCGAACCGTGGGACGAATTGAACAGATCAACGCCACCAGCCGGGCCATCATGGCGCAGTGGTCTGGACAAGCGTATCCCGCTCCGCGGTACCCATGACGAATGGGACCGCGTTGCCGAAAACCTCAATCTGATGCTGGAGCGCATCGAAATCTTGATGGGCGAAGTCAAGCAGGTCAGCGACAATCTGGCCCATGATCTCCGGACGCCGCTGACGCGGATGCGCGGGCGCCTCGAGAAAGCCTATCACGGCCAGCGCTTCGACGAGGATGCGCAGGCGCTGATCGGCGACACCATCGCCGACCTCGATGCCGTGCTGCGGATCTTTACGTCGATCACGCGGATCGCGGAGATCGAGACCCAGGTGCGGAAGCAGGCGTTCCGAACCGTGAACCTGGTCGAAATTGCCCGCGAGGTGGTCGAGCTCTACGACGCTGCGGCCGAAGAGAACGGCAACTCTCTCACCATGACCGGCGATGGCGAAGTGCCGGCGATCGGCGACCGCGATCTGATCTTCGATGCCATTGCCAACCTCGTCGACAATGCGATCAAGCACGGGCGCGCCGGCGGGCGAGTCGTCGTCGCGAGCGAAACAGTGAACGGCAGCCCGATCGTTTCGATCGAGGATGACGGACCCGGAATTCCCGCCGATCAACACGAACAGGTCTTCAAGCGTTTCTATCGGCTCGAACAGAGTCGCTACACGCCGGGAAACGGCCTTGGGCTCAGCCTTGTGGCAGCCGTCGCCCGTCTCCATGGCGCGCGTATCGAGATGTCGGCCAAGGCGCCAGGTCTCCTGTTCAAGCTTTGGTTCCCGGCGCCGGGCCCTCCGCAGCAATAGGCGGTCCGTCACGGAGCGGCCGCCCGGATGGTCATGCCTGTTGGCCCAAAAGTAATCTTTGTTCCGATTGACTCTGATCGGCCGGAGCGTAGCTTCGTGGCCGGATCGCAAACGGTCTCCCACGCCAGCAGAGCCAGAGCGGGTCGCTCCCGCGAGCGCCAGTCGAAGTGGGGCGGTTCCACGTGATGGTGCACCAAAAACGGCGCTGGCAACAGCGCCGTTTCTTTTGCGTCAGCGAAACGAACTCGCGACGAGCCCGGGGCGGAGCGACATCGCGCTTCGGCTTTTGGCACGATCGGTCGCGCCCGGAAAACCAGGCTAAGTCCAAAAAAATGCTGTTCCCTCAATAGCCAAGTAAGGCGAGGCCCACCCAGCCGATCGCAAAAATCGAGCAGGCCAGCACGGTGACCGAGGCCAGGGTTGCAACAGCTCTAATTGAAAGCAACATCGTCCTGAACTCTCTTGAGCAAAGGCTATTTTTGGCGGGCGAAATGAGCGCTATCATGGCACGCGAGTTTCCCCACAGGAAAATCGTACGCCTGTCACAGAATTGGCACACTACGTCTTAGCAGTAGCGAACGGGCGGGGAGTTTTCTGGGATGTATGCACCGCGCAATGGCGCTGAGTGGGGGGTCGCCGCGGCGGCAGGACTGGTATTATTCGGCATCACCGCCGCGTGGATCGGCTTTGGTGGCCCGGAGCCATACGCTGCGAAGGACTATGAGGATTGTGCGGCGAAGGCCAGAGCCGACGTCGATTCAGACGTCGACTCCAACAAGCTGATCATCCACTGCAGCGAACGCTTTGCAGGCCGCCGAAAGGCCGGCGGCGGATACGCCTATTTCGATTTCATGCAAAACAGGACGTTCGATATCGCGGGCCCCAATCCGACGGACGATGAACGCAAGCGAATTGATCGCTCCTATATGGAATTTCTCGGCACACAGGGGCGAGAGATGTTTCTGGCGGAGATGGCGAAAACACAGGCCAACCAGGAGCAGGTCGACATCCGACGCGGTCGACAGGGCGCAGGCCCCCTGGATCTGGCTCCGAAAATCCCGCTTCCCGTCAAACGGCCGGCCGTCGAGCGGTCGAGGCCGTGCAACGATGGATCTCTCTCCTGCAGTTGGGCAAAATTGACCGCGACCGTGAAGAACGCCTTCGCGTCATCCCGGTGAGCCGGCCTAGAGCATGATCCGGAAAAGTGTGAAGCGGTTTTCCGAAAAGATCATACTCAAACAATAAGCTAAAGCGCGATGACGATTCATCCTAATCTCATCGCGCTTTAGGGATCGATCAGGACGCCCGGGTTGAGCATTCCCTTGGGATCCAGTTCGCGCTTGGCCGCGCGCAAGGCAGTCGCGAAGAGCTCCGGCCGCTGCCGGTCGTACCAGGGCCGGTGATCGCGGCCGACCGCATGATGATGCGTGATGGTGCCGCCCGCCGCGATCAGCGCGTCGCTTGCCGCGTTCTTGATCGCCTGCCACTGCGCGAGCAGCGCGCCGTGCCGGCCGATTGCGTGGAACGTGAAATAGGGGGCGGGCCCGTCCGGATAGAGGTGGGTGAAGCGGCAGGTGACTTCGCCTTTCATGCCGGTCGCTTCCACAATGGCGCGCTCGGTCGCTGCCTTGACCTTGTCGTGGAAGCTCTCGAACCGATCCCAGGTGATGGCGGTCTCGAACGTATCGTTGATGATGGCAGCCGGCGTCAGGAATTCGCGGGCATAGGGCATGCGGATGAACGCGTTGCGCCAGACGCCGGCGGCGCCCTGCAGATGCGCTTCGCTGGCCTGGGCGGGTTCCACCGTTCCCTTGTGGTCGGCGATGCATTCGAGCGCGCGCGCCATCCAGGCGTCCACGGGGTGATCGCCCGACTCGAAGGCAAGCACCATGATGGCGACGCTGCCGTCGGCCGCGCCGGTGTTGAAGGCCTCCTGCGGATCGAGGATGCGGCAATTCGATGGATAGAGCCCGGTTTGCGAGACTGCACGAACGGCGCGCGCGGCATCGAAGAACGTGGCGAAGCGAATTGATGCACCGGCACGGAATTTCGGGCGCGGCTGCAATCGCATCCAGGCGCGCGAGATCACGCCGAGGATTCCCTCCGAGCCGATGAACAGGCGGTCGGGGCTCGGCCCCGCGCCCGAACCGGGAAGCCGCCGCGTCTCGACGATTCCAGCCGGCGTCACCACGCGCAGGCTTTCGACGAAATCGTCGATATGGGTATAGAGGCTGGCGAAGTGGCCGCCCGACCGCGTCGCGATCCAGCCGCCCAGCGTCGAATATTCAAAGCTCTGCGGAAAATGCCGCAAGGTGAAGCCGTGCGGCTTGAGCTGGTTTTCCAGCGACGGACCATAGGTGCCGCCCTCGATCAACGCGGCGCGCGATTGCGGGTCCACGTCCACGACTTTGGACAGGTTGCGCAGATCGAGGCTGACCGCCGCCTTGTACCTGACGCCATCGACGCGCGGCTCGACGCCGCCGCACACGCTCGAGCCGCCGCCGAACGGTGTCAGCGACGCGCCGACCGAGCCCGCCCAGTCCATGACCGCGGAAATGTCGGCCTCGTTGCGCGGATAGGCCACCAGATCGGGCGAGCAATCGTAATCGCCGAGCATGGCCCTGACGTAATCCGGATAGGACTTGCCGTAGGCGTGCGCGGCGCGGTCGTAGCGTTCGCTGGTGCAGAAGGAAGCGAGCGCGGCCGGCGGCTCCAGGCGCGGCTTTCGCAAGGAGAGATCTTCAAGCCGGGGAACCGCGATCGTGTCGAATTTGTCCTTGGCGAATTTCTGACGGTAGCGGCCGAGGACGAATGTCCGCTCCTCCGCGCTCATGCCCTCGCCTTCGCGACCCCAGCCATAATGTTTCAGCCTTTCGCCATTCCTCGCGCCAGTCATGAGCGTTTCCCGTTTCTTGTTCGCACGTTCGTTCGATTGACCGCGGCGCGTTGCGCCAGGTCGGCTGCTCCGCCTCTCACCCCTTGAATGTTGGCTGGCGCGGGTGGATGCAGTCCTTGAACTGGTCAAAACCCTTCCATGCCGGCTCGGGCGGGTCCTCTCCCGCACGGGGAACGTATTTTGACGGCTCGATCGACTGCATGGTCGGAATATAGCGCGGACAATTGGGGAAGATCGCGCGCGCGGTGACGCGAACGATGAGCTGCGCGCCGACCGTCTCCGACAGCAGCGGGTCGCTATCGCTCACACCGGCAAGACCGTTGACGCGCAGGCGTCGCGGCTTGCCGTGCATGGCGATGAACAGCAGGCCGACGTTTGCGTTGACGACGATATTGCCGAGGCTCTTGAACATGCCGTTCCCGTCATAATCGGGGAAGGCGAGTTCGGACGGACCGGTGACGCGCACAAAGCCGGGCTCACCGCCCTTGAAGGAGGAATCCGGGCGCCCCTGGGCATCCGCGGTGGCCAGGAAGAAATACGGCAGGGCTTCGATGAACGCCTTGTCGTCGTCAGTGAATTCCGTGTGGGCGAGCCTCTCCTCCAGCCGATCCGAAATCCTGCGGCTCTCGAACCGATCCTGCAGTTGCCGGTTACCCTCGTGATACAAGACGCTCGCAGGCATGCGCTTCCTCCTGCTATCAATGGCGGACGCGGGTGCAGTCCGCGTGGACGAGCATAACATCTTGTCGTCACATCTGATACAGCGGGAGACCCTCCGATGCTGCAGCTCTATGGAAATCCGAGATCGCGCGCGATGCGCTGCCTGTGGATGCTGGAAGAGGTCGGCCAGCCCTATCAGCTGGTGGACAAGAGCCTGCGTGCGGACGATCTGCACAGCAAGGACTATCTGCGGCTCAATCCGAATGCGCGGATTCCGACCCTGATCGACGGCGACGTCGTGCTCTGGGAATCCATGGCCATCAATCTGTATCTGGCTCAGAAATATGACGGGCCGATGCATTGCGCAGACGCAGCCGTGCTCGGCCATGCCGCGCAGTGGAGTTTCTGGGCGATGCTGGAGACCGAAATGCTCCTGCTGCATATGCTGGAACACCGCGTCCTGCTTGCCGAACATGCCCGCGACATCTCTGTCGTCGAGCGCAACGAGTTGCTGCTGAAAAAGCCGCTCGGGATATTGAACAATGCGCTGGCTGGACGCAGCCATCTAGCCGGAGAGGCCTTCACTGTCGCCGATCTCAACGTCGCGAGCATTCTCTCCTGGGGCAAGATCGTCCGGCTCGATCTGTCGGCCTGGCCCGATCTCAAACGCTGGCTCGACGCCTGCCTGGCGCGTCCGGCCAATGCGCGGGCCCGCGCGCTGGGCAAGTGACTTACCGGCAACGAGGCCGCCCAATCATATCCGCGGAAGTGATCCGAAGGGATCGCCCGTGACTGGTGCTGGCCCTGTCTTGGCCCTGATGCGACGTCTGGTCGGCTGATGCAATGGTCTCTTGATCGGGCCAGACCGGACCGGAAGTGGCTGGCCAATGCCGGCGCTGTCGACCCAAGGGCGACAACCGAAGTCCAACTTGACTACTCCCAGATGGCCAACCGCGATCACGACGATGTCGCGCTAGTCTGCGGCGGTGCAGATAACACGGCCATCGGCTAGACGCTTGCCGGCTTGCGGCCGGTGCGGCGATTGGCAAGGCAAGCGCTCGATGGAAGTCAGCCAATGATCGGGGCTCCGAATCGGACGACTGCAAATCAAGGGCGCACCTTCAGGGAAAAATTACTGATTGCCGGGCGCTGGTTCAGCCTGATCGGCCTTCTCTGTCTGATGACATCGCACCAGACCCTCGCCCAGGGCTATCCCTCTCATACCATCACCATAGTGGTACCAAATGTTCCTGGCGGCCCGTCGGATCTCTTCGCGCGATGGATCGGAGATTTGATGAGCAAGGAGCTGGGACAGCGGATCGTTATCGAAAATGTGGGAGGAGCCAGCGGCACGATCGGTGCGAGCCGGGTCGCCCAGGCTGCTCCCGATGGCTACACACTTCTGCTGCATAACATCACGTTTGCAGCGGCCCCCGCACTCTACGGCAGACGCACCTACGACGCTCTCAACGACTTCGATCCCATCGGCCTTGCAACCAATACACCGCAAGTCATCGTTTCAAAAAAAGCACTTGCTGCAAATGATTTGCGCGAACTCATCGACTACATCAAGACGAATCAACGAACCATCAACTTCGCCGACGCTGGACGGGGGAGCGCATCCCATCTCTGCAATCTGTTTTTCGCGCGGGCGATCGGCGCTTCATTCACATCCATTTCCTATCGCGGGATGAACCCCGCATTAAACGATCTCTTGGGGGGCCAGGTCGACGTGATGTGTGATCAGGTCGCCAATACTTTCGAGCAAATCAAAGCAGGAAATCTCAAGGCATATTGCGTGACCACCCGTGAAAGGCTGGACCAGCTACCAGATTTGCCGACCTGCGATGAGGCCGGACTACCGCATCTGGAAACAAGCGTTTGGGTCGCCCTCCTTGGTCCAAAAGGCCTACCACGGAATGTTGTCGTCAAGCTCGAGACCGCTTTGCAGCAGGCTCTGCATGATCCGGCATTGACACGACAACTGGCGAATCTCTCGACAACGACTGTTTCGGATGATTTGGCGACGCCGGAGGGCTCAAGTGCATTTCTCAGGTTGGAGGTGCACAAATGGAATCAAATGCTGAGCGCGATGCAGTCTGCAGCTGAATAGGATTTTCACACCCCGCTTCACAGCCTGTGGCCGTACATGGTGCGGCACGATTTCCAGCCCGCAAAGATGGGATGAGAGCAAGGACACGCCTTAGAAAGGGCGCCTTGGATGTGATCCGCTTTTTGCCGATTGACACGCAACCATTTGGTTGCATATTATCTTGCCATGGATGAAGTCTTCAAAGCGCTGGCCGACGCCTCCCGGCGCTCGCTGCTGGACAGGCTTCACGCCAGGAACGGACAGACGCTGGGTGAACTCTGCGACGGCCTCGACATGACGCGTCAGGCCGTGACGAAGCATCTTGCGATTCTGGAGGAGGCCAACCTGGTCACGACGATCAGGCACGGCCGCGAGAAGCTGCATTATCTGAATCCGGTTCCGATCCACCAGATCGGCGAACGCTGGATCAGGAAGTTCGAGCGCGGGAAACTGGCCGCGCTCTCCGAATTGAAAAGGCAACTGGAGAAGCGCGATGAGTAAACTTCAATTCGTCTACGTCACCTATATCGAGACGACGGCGAGAAGCTCTGGCAGGCCCTGACCGACGCTGACTTCACGGAGCGCTACTGGTTCGGCCATCGCCTCACCTCCGACTGGAAACCGGGCTCGCCATATCGCTTCACGAACCAGGGAAAACCGATGGTCGAGGGCGAGGTGCTGATTGCGGATCCGCCGCGGCGCCTCGCCTACAGCTGGAACAACCGCAAGGACGAGGCGAGGGGCGAAGGCATCTCGCGCGTGACGTTCGACCTCGAACCGCGCGGCAACGTGATCAAGCTGACCGTGACCCATGACGAGCTCGGCGAGGACGGCAAGACGCTGCGCGACATTTCCGGCGGCTGGCCGATGGTGATCGCGAGCCTCAAGAGCCTGCTGGAGACCGGCCATCCGCTGCCTGCCGAACTGCTCCTGCAAAGCAAGCAGGAACTCTCCTGCGCCTGAACCGATCCCGCCGCAAGCGCCAGCATCGAGGGTTTCGCGTAAGAATGAAGTTCTATCAGGGAAAGCGTACCGCGATGAACGTCGACAAGTTCAAGCCGCTGACGGTCTACACCATCTACATCGCCTCCACGCCCGCGAAGGTCTGGGAGGCGCTGACATCGGCCGAGTTCAGCCGGAAATATTTCTTTGGCAATTCCGTCGAGATCGAGCAGCGCGTGGGCGGCGCCTACATCGTGCGCACGCCCGACGGCGCGTTGCACATTTCCGGCGAGGTTATCGCGTGCGACCCGCCGAAGAAGCTGACCGTGACCTTCAACGTCAACTGGCCGGCGCTGATCGAAAAACTCGGGCCGACGCTCGTGACCTGGGAGATCGAGCAGGCGGGCGACGCGGTGAAGCTCACCATGAGCGAGTCGCATGACCGGCCGCTCAGCGACGATATCCTCTCAGGCGGCCGCCAGGGCTGGCCCGCGATCCTCTCCGGCCTGAAGAGCGTGCTGGAAACCGGCAAGCCGCTGGTGGTGAAGATGGCCCCGCCGGAGCGCATGCTGGCGGCGCTGAGGGAGTTGGGAATCGGGACGCCTTAGGCACGATGCTTGCGTCAACCAAACTGTCGTCCCCGCGAACGCGGGGACGACAGTGGAGTGGGTGGCTGTTCAGCCCGACAACGCCGCTTTCACAAGCCCGCTTGCCTTGGCGAAATCCATCTGGCCGGTGTATTTGGCCTTGAGCACGCCGATCACCTTGCCCATGTCCTTGATCCCGGCAGCACCCGTCTCGCCGATGGCGGCGGATATCGCAGCCTTCACCTCGTCCTCCGACATCTGCTTGGGCAGATAGGCCGAGATGATCGCGATCTCCTCGCGCTCCTGCGCGGCGAGTTCGGCGCGGCCGCCCTTGTCGTAGAGCTCTACCGCCTCCTGGCGCTGCTTGATCATCTTCTGGAACACGGACAGCAGCGCCTCGTCGGACAGAGGCGGCTTGCCCTGCCCGCGCGCCTCGATGTCGGCGTTCTTGATGGTGGAATTGACCATGCGCAGCGTGGAGAGCTTGCGCTCGTTCTTGGCCTTCATGGCCTCCTTGACCGCATTGTTGATGTCGTCGCGCAGCATGGCCTTCGTTCCCTGTCGAGATTCAGGCCCTGATCTAGGCCGTTCGCGGAGCGGAAACAACATGGTTCCGGGGCCGGAATCGGGCCTTCGGCAACCAAATATGCGGGAAACGCATGTGAATCCGCCACTTAGCGCTTTGACGCAGCCGGTCGCTCCGACTATGTAGAGGCCTCATGACATCATCAGAAAACGACGCCGCCTGGCCGGACCACAAACCGACCGCGCTCCTCGTGCTCGCCGATGGCACGGTGCTGGAGGGTTTTGGCCTCGGCGCCGAAGGCCACGCCGTGGGCGAGGTCTGCTTCAACACCGCCATGACCGGCTACGAGGAGATCCTCACCGATCCCTCCTACGCCGGACAGCTCATCACCTTCACCTTCCCGCATATCGGCAACGTCGGTACCAACGAGGAAGACATCGAGACGGTGAACATGGCAGCGACGCCGGGCGCGCGCGGCGTGATCCTGCGCACCGCCATCACCGATCCCTCCAATTACCGCGCCACGCGTCATCTCGATCAATGGCTGAAGGCGCGCAGCATCATCGGCCTGTCCGGCATCGACACGCGGGCGCTGACCGCGCTGATCCGGTCCAAGGGCATGCCGAACGCCGTGATCGCGCATGCGAAAGATGGAAAGTTCGACCTGCATGGCCTGAAGGAAGAGGCGCGGGAATGGCCGGGGCTCGAGGGCATGGACCTCGTGCCGATGGTGACGTCGGCGCAGCGCTTCACCTGGGACGAAACGGCCTGGGCCTGGGACAAGGGCTTCGGCCGGCAGACCGCGCCGGAGTTCAACGTGGTCGCGATCGATTACGGCATCAAGCGCAACATCCTGCGCCTGCTCGCGGGCGTCGGCTGCAAGGTCACGGTGGTGCCGGCGACCACGT
This sequence comes from uncultured Alphaproteobacteria bacterium, assembly GCA_963696255.1. GTDB lineage: Bacteria > Pseudomonadota > Alphaproteobacteria > Rhizobiales > Xanthobacteraceae > Bradyrhizobium. The sequence continues at coordinate 3,056,281 of CAVOJN010000005.1, read as the reverse complement.
CGGCCGACGACATCCTGGCGATGAAGCCGGATGGCGTGTTCCTCTCGAACGGCCCCGGCGATCCCGCCGCGACCGGCAAATATGCCGTGCCCGTCATCAAGAAGGTAATCGAGTCAGGCACGCCGACCTTCGGCATCTGTCTCGGCCATCAGATGCTCGGGCTCGCCGTCGGCGCCAGGACGAAGAAGATGCATCAGGGCCATCACGGCGCCAACCATCCGGTCAAGGACGAGACCACCGGCAAGGTCGAGATCACCTCGATGAACCACGGCTTTGCGGTGGACCAGGCAACGCTGCCGAAGGGCGCGACGCAGACCCATGTGTCGCTGTTCGACGGCTCCAATTGCGGCATCGCGCTCGACGGCAAGCCCGTGTTCTCGGTGCAGTACCATCCCGAGGCCTCGCCGGGACCGCGCGACTCGCACTACCTGTTCGACCGCTTCGCGGATCTGATGCGGACGAACAAGCGGGCTTAGGCCGCCCACACATGCCTCTCGACGTCGTCATGCCCGGGCTTGGCCCGGGCATCCACGTCTTTGAATGCAGCGAAAAGTAAGACGTGGATGGCCGGGACAAGCCCGGCCATGACGAAAGGGGTTACGTTTGGCGCCTGCCCCGCATTGCCGGCATATGCTGCGCGACGCTGGATTCCTTGCGCCCTTCTATGCTTGACTTCCCTTGCCTTCAGATCAGGCAAACATGATCAGGCCACAGCGAGGAAACGCTCCGATGACCAGCCCCGACATGACCATTCGCGATATCAGCATGACGATGCTGCGCATGCCGTGGGCCGACGATCCCTGGCTCAAGGGCCACGCGCTGGGGTCTCATCGCGACATCCTGATCTGCGAGGTCGAAACGGCCGGCGGCATCACCGGCATGGGCTATCTGTTCCTGTTCCGGCCCGGAATGAAATCGATCGCCGCCTGTCTGGAGGAGTGCATCATCCCGCGGGTCAAGGGCAAGGACGCCACCGCGGTCGAGGCGATCTGGCGCGATCTGTGGATGGCGACCATGACCTATGGCCGCGGCGGAATCGCTGCGATGGCGATGTCGGCGCTCGACATCGCGCTGTGGGACGCGGTGGGAAAACGCGCCGGCCTGCCGCTGCACCGGCTGTGGGGCCATTATCGTTCGCAAATCCCGATCTACGGCTCCGGCTGCTTTCGCGGCGCCGGCGGCGACGGCATGATCGAGAAGGCGCTGCATTACGTGAAGCAGGGCTACAAGGCGATCAAGATGCAGGTCGCGCATGTCCGCTCGCCGGCCGAGGACCTCGACAATGTGCGCCGCATGCGCGAGGCGGTCGGGCCCGATATCGACATCATGATCGACGTGAACATGGGCTGGAGTGCGGACGTTGCGATCGAAATGGGACGCAAATTCGAGAAGTACGATATCTACTGGCTCGAGGAGCCGGTGCCGGCCGATGATTTCGCCGGTTACCAGCGTATTGCAGCAGCACTGGACATGCGCGTGGTCGGCGGCGAAACCCATTTCACGCGTTACGATCTGAGGCCCTTCTTCCTCAATCCCTGCCTGCCGATCCTGCAGCCCGATCCGATGCGCGGCGGCATGACCGACCTGCGCAAGATCGCAACGCTCGCCGACACCTGGGGCGTCACCATCGCGCCGCACCTGTTTCCGGAATTGAACGTGCATCTGCTGGCCTCGATCCCGAACGGGATCTGGTGCGAGAACATGGGCCTGCTCGACGATCTCTGGGTCGATCCACCCGCGATCAAGGACGGCATGATCACCGCGCCGGAAAAGCCCGGCCACGGCCTCAAGTTCAAGGACGAGGTGATGAAGTTCAAAATTCAGTAGGAACGGTTTTCGCTCGAACAGTCTTGTAGGGTGGGCAAAGCGAAAGCGTGCCCACCAATTCGGAGACCCCATGGACGTTGTCAGCCCCAAGGCCCAGCCTGTGCCGATCGTCTTCGACGACGACGGGCTGGTCCCGAACAACCCGATGCCGTTCCTGGTTTACAAGGGCGTGATCGCACTCGATCACGGCCATCCCGAAGCAACCATCGAGCGGCTGTTCGGCGCCAATGGCTGGGGCGCGATGTGGCGGAACGGCGTCTACGACTTCCTGCATTATCACGCGACGGTGCATGAGGTGCTGGGCATCGCGCGGGGTCATGCGCGCGTGCGCTTCGGCGGCGACAAGGGCAAGGAGCTGGAGATTTCGGCCGGCGACGTCGCGATCCTGCCTGCCGGCACCGGCCATCAATGCCTGTCCGCTAGTCCGGATTTTTCCGTTGTCGGCGCCTACCCGCCGGGGCCGCCGATGGACCTCGTGCGGCCATCGCCGGAAAATCGCGCCAAGGCGCTGAGGACGATTCCGAACGTCAAGCTGCCGCCGACCGATCCGGTGCTGGGCGCCGGCGGGCCGCTCACCAAGTTATGGAAAAGCGACTGACTGGCCCCGCTGCGTCACTCGCGATGCGATCAGGCCCGATCGATCCGACCGACGTAACAGCCCCATCGCGCATGATGGACATGGAGGTAGGACACGTCCGTCCGCTCGAAAAAACGCGCGGCAAGCTCACCGAGTTGCGCGCCCGGCGTGACATCGGCGGCAACGATATAATGACGATCGTCAAAGGCGCGGACCGAAGTCAGGCGCGGCATCAGCTGTTCAGGGACTTGATCATGGCCCACATATTGGGCGGTCGCGGCTTCGCGCACGAAGATCGGACTGACGCTCCGATAGGGCGAGGATTTAGGCTGCACGGGATATGACAGCAGCAGAACGTTTTCACCCGGACGCGCAACTTCAAGACTGATGCGGCAAGGATAATCGTCCCCCGGCGCGGCCGTTCTGCGCTCGATACCCTTCGATCGCAGCTCTTCACTGCTCATGGCGAACAACGGGCGAAACAGATCGACTTGCAATCCCGAAAGACGAAAAGACATGGCTCAAGCTCCCCAAGCGTTGCGGCCATGCCGAGAGGCAAACGCAGGTGATTAACTGCCGCGCGCCAAGCTTGCGCGGACCGGGTATTATGAAGCCACCCGATTTCCGATATGCTCACTGCCGCGCAGTGGACGCGCTAAACCGCAACCTCAACTGCCAGGACACGCCAAATTTCTCCGCCGCTTGCTCCACCCCCTCCCCTTGTGGGAGAGGGTGAAGCAAGAGCGCAGCTAAGCCGCGTTGCTGCCTTCCTGGCGGCTGGCCTCGAACAGGAACCAGGTCCGCCGCTCGGTCTCGTCGATGAAGGTTTCAAGCAGACCCGCGGTCCCGGAATCCTCGTTGTCGTCGCAGATCTTGTGGGCTTTGCGCATCGCAGCCGCCATGTGCTTGTTGTCCTCCATCAATTCGCGCAGCATTTCGCGCGGCGGGACGTAGTCCTCGTCATTGTCCCTGATGGTCTGCAGCTTTGCGATCTGGCCGATGGATTTTACCGTCGTGCCGCCGAGTTTGCGCACGCGCTCAGCGAGTTGGTCGGTGGTGGCGAAGATCGCGTCCGACTGCTCGTCCAGCATCAGATGGTAATCGTGGAAATGCCGGCCGCTGACATGCCAGTGGAAATTCTTGGTTTTGAGGTAGAGCGCGAACGCATCGGCCAGCAGCGTATTGAGCGAGGCCGAGATCTTGTTGGCGCCTTCGGGCGACAGATCGGTCGGGGTGTCGAGATCGGGGGATTTTCCCCGCTTGCTGTCGTGCTTGTCGTCGCTCTTATGATCATCCTTGGCTTTGCTCACGGGACACCTTCCTGTTAGGAACCGCGCTGTAGACACGGGTTATCGGACCCGTTAACGCATCATTCGCTCGCGTGTTCCTTTCGAGGAACCCCCTGTTTGCCGGACTGCCAGAGGCCATGGACGACTGGATCGACTATTACGATTCCACGCATACGATCTATGCGAGCAAGCGCCATCGCGACCTGCATTTCGAGGTGATCGCGCGCGATATCATTGGCTACATCTCCTCGCCGGATGCGGTGGTGCTGGATTATTCCTGCGGCGAGGCGCTGTCGGCGGCAAAGGTGGCCGATGCCTGCGGCATGCTGATCCTGGCAGAGCCGGCGCCCGGCGTCCGCGGCCGGCTGATCGCGCGGTTTGCACCGAACACCCGGATCAGGGTGCGTTCGCTGGAAGACGTGCGGAAAATGCACGAGAAATCAATCGATCTCGTGGTGATGAATTCGGTCGCGCAGTACATGACGGCGGATGAGCTGAATGCCGCGCTCGTTGTCATCAAGCGCCTGCTCAAGCCGGGCGGCCGCCTGGTGCTTGGCGATATCCTGCGTCCGGAGATCGGCATGCCCAGGGACGTGATCGCGCTGTTGCGTTTTGCCTTCAGGCATGGGTTCCTGAAGGACGCGCTGATCGGCCTGATATCCACCGCGCTGTCCGACTACCGGCAATTGCGCAGCAAGGTCGGCCTGCAGCGCTACAGCGAACAGGAGATCGCGGCGAAGCTCGCGTCCGCCGGGCTCAGCGCATCCCGTGCCCACCAGAATATCGGCCATAATCCCTGGCGCATGACCTTCGTGGCCCGCCACGCTTTCGCGAGCAATCAAGCGTCCGGTTAGGGTTAACTCGAGCTCAGGATGGCCCGTCCTGTTCCGATGAGCAATCATCGGATCGGCCCGGTGGCGGAATGTCCAACGCGGGGGCGGTGCAACGTCCTTTTTCCTGGTTCAACTCCAGGCCGGGCCTCCAGCCTTCGCTGCTTCGCAGCTTCGGCTGGGCAAGCCAGAAATTGGCGAAGGCTGCCCCGCCGAAGCTTGACAGAGCGAAGGCGGGCTCTCTCCGACGGACTACGCGTGGCGCAGCCAGGCCGGCCCCGGCAGGGCAAGCGTGGCCGGCGAAGCTTGAGCGAAGCGAAAGCGTAGACGAACTGGCGCCGCAAAGCCTGGATAGCGCCGGCTCTATCGGGCTCACGCGCCAGCCAAAACACCTGGAAAATCGCGGTTGATGGCCCCTTTTTGGGGTTACGCGGCCAGGGAATCTGGTCTAAAGACCCCCAGCGCGCGAGGGCCTCCCTCACGCTGGTTGCTCGAGGGACGCGCTGACAGCGCGCCCTTTTTTTGTGCCCAATTCCCGACCGTTGAGAGCTGATGCCCAAACGAACCGACATCTCCACCATCCTGATCATTGGTGCCGGCCCGATCGTGATCGGCCAGGCCTGCGAATTCGACTATTCCGGCACGCAGGCGGTGAAGGCGCTCAAGGACGAGGGGTATCGGGTCGTCCTGGTCAATTCCAATCCGGCGACCATCATGACCGACCCGGAATTGGCCGACGCCACCTATATCGAGCCGATCACGCCGGAAATCGTTGCCAAGATCATCGAGAAGGAACGCAACGTCATTCCCGGCGGCTTCGCGCTGCTGCCGACCATGGGCGGGCAGACCGCGCTGAACTGCGCGCTGTCGCTGCGGCGGCTGGGCACGCTGGACAAGTTCGATATCGAGATGATCGGCGCCACCGCCGACGCGATCGACAAGGCTGAAGACCGCCAGCTGTTCCGCGAGGCCATGACCAAGATCGGGCTGGAAACGCCGAAGTCGCGGCTCGCCAACGCGTCGGCACTGAAAAAGTCCTATCGCGACAAATACATTGCGGATCGGGAGAAGCTGTCCGGCGCCGCGCTGGAGGAATTGGAACGGCAGTGGACGCTCGGCGAGAACGAGCGCCGCAAACGCTATCAGGAGCACGCGCTCGGCGAGGCGCTGATGGCGCTGTCCGAGATCGGTCTGCCCGCGATCATCCGCCCCTCCTTCACGTTGGGCGGCACCGGCGGCGGCGTTGCCTACAACAGGGAAGAGTTTCTGGAGATCATCGAGCGCGGGCTCGATGCCTCTCCCACCAATGAGGTGCTGATCGAGGAATCCGTTCTCGGCTGGAAAGAGTTCGAGATGGAGGTGGTGCGCGACAAGAAGGACAATTGCATCATCATCTGCTCGATCGAGAACCTCGATCCGATGGGCGTGCACACCGGCGATTCCATCACCATCGCGCCGGCGCTGACGCTCACCGACAAGGAATACCAGATCATGCGCGACGCCTCGATCGCGGTGCTGCGCGAGATCGGGGTGGAGACCGGCGGCTCCAACGTGCAGTTCGGCATCAATCCGGCCGACGGCCGCATGGTCGTGATCGAGATGAATCCGCGTGTTTCGCGTTCGTCGGCACTGGCGTCGAAGGCGACGGGATTCCCGATCGCCAAGGTCGCCGCCAAGCTCGCCGTCGGCTACACGCTGGACGAGATCGCCAACGACATCACGGGCGGCGCGACCCCGGCCTCGTTCGAACCGACCATCGATTACGTCGTCACCAAGATTCCGCGCTTTGCGTTCGAGAAATTCCCCGGCGCCGCCGCGACGCTGACCACCTCGATGAAGTCGGTCGGCGAGGTGATGGCGATCGGCCGCACCTTCCAGGAAAGCCTGCAGAAAGCCGTGCGCGGACTGGAAACCGGGCTGACCGGTCTCGACGAGATCGATATCGAGGGGCTCGGCCGCGGCGACGACAAGAATGCGATCCGCGCAGCCCTCGGCACGCCGACGCCGAACCGCCTCCTGCAGGTCGCCCAGGCCATGCGGCTCGGCTGGTCCAACGAGGACATCTTCAATTCCTGCAAGATCGATCCGTGGTTCCTCGCCGAAATGCGCGCCATCGTCGAGATGGAGGCGAAGGTCCGCAAGCACGGCCTGCCCAACAATGCGTTCGGCATGCGCAGCCTGAAAGCCATGGGCTTTTCCGACGCGCGGCTTGCGGTCCTGACCGAAACCACCGAGGCCGAGGTCACCGCAAAGCGCCACGCGCTCGGCGTCCGTCCGGTGTTCAAGCGGATCGACACCTGCGCGGCGGAATTCGCCTCCCCCACCGCCTACATGTATTCGACCTATGAAGCGCCGTTCGCGGGCGCGCCGGCGGACGAAAGCGAGCCGTCGGACAAGAAGAAGATCATCATTCTCGGCGGCGGCCCGAACCGGATCGGCCAGGGCATCGAGTTCGATTATTGCTGCTGCCATGCCTGCTTCGCGCTGCATGACGCGGGCTTCGAGACCATCATGATCAACTGCAATCCGGAAACGGTGTCGACCGACTACGACACCGCGGACCGGCTGTATTTCGAGCCGCTGACCGCCGAGGACGTCCTGGAAATCGTCGACACCGAACGCAGCAACGGAGAGCTCATCGGCGTGATCGTGCAATTCGGCGGCCAGACGCCGTTGAAGCTCGCCCGTCCGCTGGAAGCGGCCAATGTGCCGATCCTCGGCACCTCGCCTGATGCCATAGATCTCGCGGAAGACCGCGATCGCTTCAAGCGCGTGCTGGACAAGCTGCATCTGAAGCAGCCGAAGAACGGCATCGCCTATTCGGTCGAGCAGGCGCGGCTTGTTGCCGCGGACCTTGGCCTGCCGCTGGTGGTGCGTCCGTCCTATGTGCTCGGCGGCCGCGCCATGCAGATCATCCGCGAGGAGAACCAGCTCTCCGACTACCTGCTCGGCACCCTGCCGGAGCTGGTGCCGGCCGACGTCAAGGCACGCTATCCGAACGACAAGACCGGGCAGATCAACACCGTGCTCGGCAAGAACCCGCTGTTGTTCGACCGCTATCTCACCGACGCCACCGAGATCGACGTCGACTGCCTCAGCGACGGCAGGGACACCTTCATCGTCGGCATCATGGAGCATATCGAGGAAGCCGGCATCCATTCCGGCGATTCCGCCTGCTCGCTGCCGCCGCATTCGCTGGACGGAAAGACGATCGAGGAACTGGAGCGGCAGACGCGCGAACTGGCACGCGGCCTCGACGTGGTCGGGCTGATGAACGTGCAATACGCAATCAAGGACGGCGAGATCTACGTGCTCGAGGTCAATCCGCGCGCCTCGCGCACGGTGCCGTTCGTCGCCAAGGTGATCGGCACGCCTGTCGCCAAGATCGCATCGCGCATCATGGCCGGCGAGAAGCTTGCCGATTTCAAGCTGAAGAAGCGGGCGCTGAAGCATGTCGGCGTCAAGGAATTGGTGTTTCCGTTCGCCCGCTTCCCCGGCGTCGACACCGTGCTCGGCCCGGAGATGCGCTCCACCGGCGAGGTCATGGGGCTGGACCGCTCCTTCGAGGTCGCCTTTGCCAAGAGCCAGCTCGGCGGCGGCACCCGCGTGCCGCGCAAGGGCACGGTCTTCGTCTCGGTCCGCGAGATCGACAAGGCGCGCGTCACCGAAGCGGTGCGGCTGTTGAACGAGCTCGGCTTCAAGGTGATGGCGACCTCGGGCACGCAGCGCTTCCTGACCGACAAGGGCGTGCCTGCCGAAAAGGTGAACAAGGTGCTGGAGGGCCGTCCCCACATCGTGGACGCCATCACCAATGGCGACATCCAGCTCGTTTTCAATACGACGGAGGGGCCGCAGGCGCTGGCCGACAGCCGGTCATTACGGCGGGCCGCCCTCTTGCATAAAGTGCCGTATTACACCACTCTTTCGGGTGCCGTGGCGGCCGCCCAGGGAATCCGCGCCTATATCGGCGGGGACCTTGAGGTTCGCACATTGCAGAGCTATTTTTCCGAGAGCTGATCACCGGCCGGCCAAAGCGCCGGCTAAATGATTGGTAAAAGATCCAGTACGCTGGAACTCACCGCCCCGTATGGATGTTGACACGGCCCTTCTTGAGGGCCCGGGTTTTTAATGGGCCGCAGGGCTTCTTCGCGAAGGCCACGACGGCTGATCTGCCAAGCGACTCGCGCGATTCCCGGCAGGGGTCGCGCGACTGAAGGACTAGAGAGATGATGGAAAAGGTTCCGATGACCGCGGTTGGCCATGCCGCATTGACCGACGAACTGAAACATCGCCAATCGGTCGATCGCCCACGCATCATCGAGCATATCGCCGAAGCGCGCTCGCATGGCGATCTTTCGGAGAACGCGGAATATCACGCCGCCAAGGAAGAGCAGTCGCACAATGAAGGCCGAATCGCCGAGCTCGAGGACAAGCTCGCGCGCGCCGACATCATCGACATCTCGAAATTGTCCGGCGACACCATCAAGTTCGGCGCCACCGTGACGCTGGTCGACGAGGACACCGAGAAGAAGGCGGTGTACCAGCTCGTCGGCGAGGTCGAGGCCGACATCAAGAAGGGCAAGATCTCCATCACCTCGCCCCTGGCGCGCGCCCTGATCGGCAAGAAGAAAGGCGCTTCCGTCGAGGTGAACACCCCCGGCGGCGGCAAGGCCTACGAGATCACCAAGGTCGAGTGGCGATAGGCCGGCAGCCTCTTTCGCACCGGCAGCCGCTTTCCGCACAGAATGACAACGCCGGTCGCGGGCGCTTCTTGCTGCGCCGCAATCGCCCGCGCCTGGCGTATGTTTTGCGGTGGAATGATTTGGTCCAGCGGGTGTTGCACCTTCACATGCCGGTGACGGACATCCGATATTCGGCTACTGCTTTGGTAAAGGGGTAACGAGGGGGACAACACCATGGATGCAATGTTTTCCAGATACCAGCCGCAGGCGCTGAGCCTGTTTCGCTTCATCACCGGGCTGCTGCTGTTCCAGTACGGCATCGCTAAAATCTTCAAATTTCCCGTACTGCCCTATTTCGCCAACATCCCGCCGCTGATCCAGACCGCGGGCTGGATCGAGCTTGTTCTCGGCGCCCTGCTCCTGATCGGACTTTTCACGCGCATCGTGGCGTTCGTCCTCGCCGGCGAAATGGCATTCGCCTATTTCCTCGGCCACATGCTCAAGAGTGGCGAGCCGGTGTGGCTTCCGCTCAACAACGGCGGCACCGCGGCGATCCTGTTCTGCTTTGCGTGCCTCTATCTTGCCACCGCCGGCGGTGGCCCTATCAGCGCCGACGCGATGATGGGCAAGAAGGGCTGAGACGAAGCAGTCATTCCGGGATGGTCAGAAGGACCAGACCCGGAATCTCGAGATTCCGGGTTCGGTGCTAAAGCGCACCGCCCCGGAATGACATGAAGCCTATCCCCGCCCCTTCGCATCCAGCGGCACCGCCGCCTCATATTTCGAATTGTGAAGCACCAGCGAGGTCCGCACGTTGCGCACATGGGGCGCCGCGGTGAGATGCGTGACGAAGTCCTGAAAGGTCGCCATGTCGGGGGCGACGCACTTCAGGATGAAATCCACCTCGCCCGACAACATCCAGCACTCGCGCACCAGAGGTTCGCGGCGTACGAAGTCCTCGAAGGCGCGCAGATCGGAGTCCGCCTGGCTCGAGAGATGCACCGATGCAAACACGGTGACATCGAAGCCCAGCTTGCGGGGATCGAGCAGCCCGCGATAACCCCGGATGTAGCCTTCCTCTTCCAGCGTGCGCACCCGCCGCAGGCAGGGTGGCGGCGAGATGCCGACACGCTTGGCGAGTTCCACATTGGTGATTCGGCCATCGGCCTGGATTTCGCTCAAGATTTTGAGGTCGATTTCGTCTAGATTTTTCGACACGTGCTTACGGGTTCCCTCGGCCCGCCAGGAGGGCTGGCGGTACTGGGTAATGTCTTAGCGCAGCTCGCCCGTCCTGCGCAATTTTATTGCGCGTGCAGCGCGCCATTTGCCCCACATCGCTGGGAAATTCCGCCGTCATGGATTGCAATTCTTGCATGGCTCGCCAGATGCCTTAGACTTGGATTTGACACTTTCGGCGCCGCCGCGGGGCCTTTCCGGGCCCCTTTTTGCGCGGGCGTCATTCCGCTCTGCACGTGAGACATCCTGCCCATGCCCGCTCCTATCCATGCCAAGGTCGTCATCATCGGTTCTGGACCGGCGGGTTACACGGCGGCCATCTACGCCGCCCGTGCCATGCTGGAGCCAGTCCTGATCCAGGGCATCCAGCCAGGCGGGCAGCTCACCATCACCACCGACGTGGAAAACTACCCGGGCTTCGCCGACGTCATCCAGGGCCCCTGGCTGATGGAGCAGATGGAGAAGCAGGCCGCCCATGTCGGCACCAGGATCGTCACCGACCTCGTCAACAAGCTCGAGCTTGCGCAGCGCCCGTTCCGTCTCACCTGCGACTCCGGCGACGTCTACCTCGCCGACACGGTGATCCTGGCAACCGGCGCGCAGGCGCGCTGGCTCGGCCTGCCCTCGGAAGAGAAATTCAAGGGATTTGGCGTCTCGGCCTGCGCGACCTGCGACGGCTTCTTCTATCGCGGCAAGGACGTCGTGGTGGTGGGCGGCGGCAACACCGCGGTCGAGGAAGCGCTGTTCCTGACCAATTTCGCCTCCAGGGTCACGCTGGTGCATCGCCGCAACCATTTCCGCGCGGAGCGCATCCTGCAGGACCGCCTGTTCAAGAACCCGAAGATCCAGGTGATCTGGGACAGCGCGATCGACGAGATCGGCGGCGAGGAAAAGCCGGCCAAGGTCACCCATGTCCGGCTCAAGAACGTCAAGACCGGCACGCTCACCGAACTCAAGACCGACGGCGTCTTCATCGCGATCGGCCATGCGCCGGCGACCGAACTCGTGATCGGTCAGGTCAAGCTAAAACCCTCCGGCTATGTCGAGGTGGCGCCGAACTCGACGGCGACCTCGGTGCCCGGCCTGTTCGCGGCGGGCGACGTCGCTGACGAGGTCTACCGGCAGGCGGTGACGGCCGCCGGCCTTGGCTGCATGGCGGCTCTGGAGTCCGAACGATTTCTCGCGCTACGCGCCGGCGAGCGCGCCGCGGCGGAGTGAACCACGTACACATGGCAAGAACCCGGGACGGATTTAAAGACATGGATTGGGACAAGCTGAAAGTGTTTCATGCAGCGGCGGAAGCGGGCAGCTTCACGCATGCCGGCGAGCAGCTTGGACTTTCGCAGTCGGCGGTCTCGCGCCAGGTCAGCGCGCTGGAGCAGGAACTCTCGGTGTCGCTGTTCCACCGGCACGCCCGCGGACTCATTCTCACCGAGCAGGGCGATCTGTTGTTCCGCACCGCGCATGACGTCTTCATGCAGCTGCAGGCGGCGCGCGCAAAACTCACCGACAGCCGGGAGCGTCCAAGCGGCGATCTCAAGGTCAACACCACGAAGGGCGTCGGCATCAACTGGCTGATCCCGCGGCTTGGTGAGTTCATCGCGCTCTATCCGGACATCCGGATTTCGCTGATCGTCACCGACGACGAGCTTGACCTCTCGATGCGCGAGGCCGACGTCGCCATCCGCACCCGCAAGCCGACACAGCCCGATCTGATCCAGCGCAAGCTGTTCGCGATGGGCTTTCATGCCTATTGCTCGCCGGAATACATCAAGCGCTTCGGCACGCCGCGCACGATTGACGACCTCGATTCGCATCGCATCATCATGCTGAGCGATTCGCAGGTGCCGGCGCATCTGGCGAACCGCAGCTGGCTCGTCGAAGCCGGCCGCAACGGAAGCGGACCGCGCGAGGCGTATTTCAAGGTGAACGATATCCTGGGGCTGGTGCGCGCTTGCCAGCAGGGGCTCGGCATCGCCTCGCTGCCGGATTATCTCGTCGAGGAAAACAGCCGCCTCGTGCAGCTGTTCGGCGAGTCCGCTTCGATCCAGCTCGACACCTACTTCGTCTATCCGGAAGAACTGAAAACCGTGGCACGGGTGCAGGTGTTCCGCGATTTCGTGGTGAGCAAGGCGCAGCGCTGGCCGTCGTAATTGGCAGCTTCAGTCACTGCCCCCGGGTCTCCGCATGACTGACATGCGGCCCGGACGCTTGCTGCACGACGCTGCGGGGGACAATATTATCAGCACGCTGAGCATTCGCGTTGCGCATTTGTCCCCCTCCTCCAGTGGCGCGGGAGCTCAGTAATCCCTCTTGGAAGGTGATTGTGTCGGCCTCACGTGGCCAATACCTAAGCCGGGCTCTTTTGAGCCCGGCTTTTTTTCGCAGCGCTGTCACGCATAACCGCACTGTCGCGAACGCATACGATTGACACCGTCGATGAGCGCGCGCATCATTCACGCATGATCACGAAGTCGTGCGCAGCGCTGTCGTCGAAAAAAGGCCCCCGTCCGGGGCCTTCGGATCGGCGCGCGCGATAGCATCCCTTTCGCTTCAGATCGATCCCAGGACCCCGCCGGTGCGCGGGGTTTTTTGTTTCCCGTCTCCGGCGTTTCAAGGCCGAAACGTTTCAACACAAGAGGAGATGGAGAAATGACTGACCTGAGAGAGCGCTTGCGGGGCCTGTGGCTGCCGCTGGTGACACCCTTCCGCAATGGCGTGCTCGACGAAGTGTCGTTGCGGCGGCTGGTGCGGCACTACGCAAGCGGTCCCGTCGACGGATTCATCCTGGCGGCGACCTCGGGCGAAGGGCTTTCGCTCGGCATCGACGAGACGGAGCATCTCGTCACCGCGGTTCGCACGGAACTGGCGGCGCTGCCGCGCATCATGCCGCTATGCCTTGGCCTTGCGGGTGCGAGCACGTCGATGATGCGGGAGACGCTGGATGAGACCGCGGCGTGGCCGATCGACGGCTATCTGATCTCGGCGCCCTATTATCTGCGTCCGTCGCAACGCGGCCTGCTCGGGCATTTCAACGATCTCGCCGATCACGCCTCCTGGCCGATCGTGCTCTACAACATTCCCTACCGGACATCCGTCAATATCGCCAACGAGACGATGCTGCGTCTTGCCCATCACCCGAACATCGTGGGCCTGAAGGATTGCGGCGCCGACCGCGCGCAGACCGTCGACCTGCTGCGCCGCAGGCCCGAGGGCTTTCGCGTGCTGACCGGGGAAGACGCGCAATATTTCGACGCTCTCTCGGACGGCGCCGACGGCGCCATCCTGCTGTCCGCCCACGTCGCGACCGAGACATTCGCGGCCGTGAGTAGCCATCTGCGCTCCGGCAATCGCGAGGCGGCAGCGGCGTGCTGGCAGGATGTTGCCGAACTCACGCGGCTGCTGTTCGCCGAGCCGAGCCCAGCGCCGGCAAAATACTGGCTGGCCCGGACCGGGCTGATCTCTTCCGGCGAAGTGCGTTCCCCGATCGTGGAGGTGAGCGCGGAACTCGCCGCGCGACTCGATTCCGAGATCGGCCGGCGTATGCAGGAGAGTGCATCACCTCGCCTGGTTAATGCCGGGTGAAGCCATCGGCGCAAATTCGCGACAAGTGGCAACCGCGCACTTAATGGTTGGGGCGTATGGAATTCCCGCCAAACCTTAAAAAGGGAACGGGGGAATGATGTCAGTTCGAACTGTGGCTGCGCTGCGCGAAGCGGCGCGGGACTTCATGATCGTGTCGGCATTCGCGTTCTGGGCGGTGATGATTGGCTTCATGCCGGTCGTCGCCATCAACACGCTGCTGGTCTGACAGGTATGATCCAGGTGCTGCCTTGGTAAACCCGAGGTAGCACCTGTGGTCAAATGCGAGCGAAAGCCCGCCCGGGAAATTAACACCTCCGGCGTATCGTCACCGCCCATAAAAACAAAAGCGCGGGGGCGTCGTGATCAGTCAAGTGGCCGTCTACGAAGACGCGGTCCATCAGGCCATCGTTCATCAGGCCTTGGTCAATCAGGAACAGGAGCCGGCTTCCGAGCAGCAGGGCTTCTCCACCGAGGACATTCTCTGGGCACTCGGGATCTGGTCTGTGATCCTGTGCCTGTCGCCGGTGATCGTCTTCTACATGCTGATGGTGGCGTGATCGCCTTGCGCATTTGTGCAAGGATCCCGCTCAATTAAAAAACGCGCGGAGCCCGCGCGTTCTTTGGCACCAAGAAAAAAAGCGGTGTGACGATCACGCCGCTTGCTTGTGCATCGCGCCGTTCGACGACACCGTTCCGCGAATGGCCTTCACCGATCTCTCGATAGCGGCCCACAGCCTGGCGATTTCGGCGGCAGCCCGGCCTTCGGCATAATATTCGCGGGCGCCTTCGCCCTGACTCAAGGCCATCAACAGATCGGCGCGATTGGTGACCTGACCGCCCCACACCGGCGCACGAAACTTCGCCAGCGCTTCGCGGGCGATGGTGACGATCGGTGACTCGGCGTCGTCGCGGCGCGCAGGAGCGCCGTTCAGCACCACCGCATAGGGCTTGCGCGCCGAGCGGCACATCTGGATGGTTTCCTGTACCGCGTTGACGTCGAACACGCCGGGCCGCGCCGGAATGATGACCATGGTCGCGTTCTTGATCGCATCGTCCACGACCGCGGACAGATTCGGCGGGGTGTCGATCAGCACCCATTCCATACCATCGCGCTTGGCTGAAGCGAGAATGCCGCTCACGGAATTGACGGCGGACTTGATCGGCGGTTCGTTGGTCCCCCGCAGCTTGTGCCAGAGTGTGAGCGACCCCTGCGGATCGGCATCGACGAGCAGACAAGCTTTCGTCGACTTGATCTGCGCAGCAAGGTGCGCAGCCAGGGTACTCTTACCCGAGCCACCCTTGCGTGATGCGAAAACAATAACGTTCATTCCTCCGCCTCCAGATTGACCCCATTTAACGAAAATGAATCAGCGGAGTGATTCGCGAAAGACAAATCTTGGGGGAGCGGAACCGAATTGCAGAAAAGCAAACAAGCTGGCTTTTGAGTCACACAGGGCTCGCAACCGCAGCGAGCGCTGCAGATCCCGCGGGGCGCCTCGTGCCGCACGCGAACAAAAGGAGTCCGGCGCGTGAGCCGGCAAGTCCGTCAGCTCGCGATCGGCTTCGGTTTCTTCCTGGCTTTCGGCTTTTTCGCAACCGCCGGCTTGATGTTGACCGGCTTGCGAACCGGCCGGGCGGCAGCAGCCTCGCCAGGCGCAGGTTCCTGGCGGAAAAAGCGCCCGCATTCCGGTGAGAGCTGCGACCTGTTCTGGATCATGCAGGCGGTGATCCGGTCGACATCCGGAATATAGGCGCCGCAAAGCCGCATGGCGTCGGGCGTGCAGGCCTGCTCTTCCTCGGCGGTATAGGCGTAACCCTTTGTCGGCGGTCCTCCGATCGACAGCGCCAGGCCGAGCGCCGCGCCAAGCGCGTAGAGTCGCAGCGACGACATGAATCCCCCCAGACAAATCCCCAAAGTATCCGGGAATTGTGAGTGAAGGCGTTGGGATTCGCAAGGGTGGCCCGGAGAAGGTGCGGCAAATTGGAATGGCTGCCGGCGCGAAGCAGCGGACCGCATCGCATTGCCGCCCTATCCGCTCGGACCTGAACCCCCTTCTGTGGTTTGCCGGTCGAACAGGCGCAGCGCCAACAAGGCATGAGAAAGCGAACCACCGGCCCGCACCGCTGCCGCGATCATCGCCGTTTCAGCCAGCTCCTCGCGCGTGACGCCGGCCTTCACCGCGGCGCGGGAATGGACGTCGAGGCAGTAGGCACACTGGGTCGTGAGTGCCACGGCGAGCGAAATCAGTTCGCGGTACTTCAGAGGGATCTGCCCGTCCTCCCGCTTGCAGGCATGATCATAGGCGAGGAAAGCCTCGCCTTCGGCCGGCGCCAGGGCGATGAGAGTGGAGATCAACCTGAAATCTTCCGGCGTCTGGTAATCGCTCATCGTTACCCCACGAGATATTCGCGCATGAGAAGGCGCGCGCGATGCAATCGGGCTTTCACGGCCTGGCGCGAAATGGCCAGTGCGGCGGCGATCTCCTCGATGGTCATCTCCCGGCAGTCACGCATCAGGGCGACATCGCGATATTGCGGCGGCAGCGCCTCGAAGGCCGCCGCCACATCGATGCGCAGCTCGGCCTCCGGCCGTTCGAACAGCCTTGCTTCCGTCCCGGCTTCATCGATCGCGGATGTCAGACCGGCGCGGCGGGCGAGCCGGAGGCATTCCCGCTGCACCACGCGAAAGAGCCAGCCCGAGAAGGCCGCCAGCGTGCGGATGGTGCCGACATGGCGAAACAGCAGCCAGAGCGCTTCCTGGGCGGCGTCCTCCGCATCGGCTGATGTGCGGCAGGTGGCTCGGGCATAACGCCGGATGTCCGGCTGTGCTTTCTGCAGAAGACCGACAATGGCCGCCTGATCGCCGAGGCGCGCAGCCTCGAACATCTCGTTCGATACCATCACCGCGCTCACGATCCGCTTCTCCGTCCAACGCCCGCGATCGCGCATATCGGGCAATAGCCGACGACCCCGGTCAACGCAAAAACGACGGCCGATGCCGCGGCAAGCCACGCGGCGGGACCCTCGAAGAGGGAAAATGCCGCAATCGCGACCGCAACGCCCAGGATGACGCGGGTCGCCCGATGCGTGCCGCCGATATTTCCCGAGTAGAATGCCATGCAGATCCTCCGACATAGTCGAGACCTTCCGTCTCGTTTGCCAAGAGGCCCGCAAAACAGGAAAGGATTCGGGGGAGGATCAATATTTTTCGATTCAGAGTACCGACCAACACGCGGGCCGAGGGGTGACGCCTGCGACAATGACGACAGTTCAGCGCGCACCGTACAC
The DNA here is from genome assembly GCA_963696255.1 of uncultured Alphaproteobacteria bacterium. GTDB lineage: Bacteria > Pseudomonadota > Alphaproteobacteria > Rhizobiales > Xanthobacteraceae > Bradyrhizobium. The sequence goes on along the minus strand of CAVOJN010000005.1, from coordinate 3,038,967 downwards.
GTCCTACACGCATTGCGCGAGCGTCGCATTCGTTCCATGATGCCACACAGGGTTTGCGGAGAGATGACGATGGTCGCCCAGGTCAAGGTCAAAGCCTATGCGAGTTCTGGCTGCGTCCTGTTGGCATTCGATTGGGAGGACGGCCCGCAGCATCCGGATTTTCTCGGCTTCGCCATCCAGCGAAATCCGGGCTATGGCCGGGACGGCAAGCCGCAGTTCCTGTTCAACAAGCTTGATTTCGTGCCGCTCGCGGAAGACGCCCGTCCGAAAGGCAGCGACCAGGCGCCGATCCAGAAGTTCAATTGGTGGGATGGCGGCATCAACACCGCCGATCAGGGCAAGACCTTCGAATACACGGTGATTCCGGTGCTGGGCACGGGTCCCAAAGACCTCAAGCTCCAGACCCCTGCCGCCGGCAAGGCGACGGTTTCGGTGCCAAAGCCGCTCAACGGAAAGATTGCAACCTATTTCAATCGAGCCGTGGTGAGCTCGCAAAGCTTCAAGAAGCTGAAAGACGACCTCGACAAGCAAATGGAATGGCTGGCCAACGGACTTCAGGACGCCATTCCGGAAATCCTGGACGAGAGCGACGCGTTTGACTGTGCGATCTATCACCTGTCCGACAACAAGTGGATCATCCCGGCCTTCGACAAATTCAAGGGGCGAGGTTCGATCACCTATTTCGACAAGGGGGACGATTCAAAATCACGCAAGGCGGCGCATCTGATCGCGGACAAACGTCAGAATATCTCGATCCACAAGCGGGACGCGATTACGAAGCTGATGCACGACAAGTTCATCGTCTCCTACATGAAGAGCCGCAAACAGGCCGTGTTGATGGGATCGACCAACTTCACGCCGGAAGCCCAGACGATCCAGGCCAATCTTCTCCACATCCTTCATTCCCCGGAGCTGGCCGATCTCTACGCCGAGCGCGCGAGACTGCTGGCCAAGAATGTCGGCAAGAAGGATTTGGGCCCGTCGGCCTGGCACGACGTGAAGGATATTCCGGGATCGAAAATCCGCGTGCACTTCCTGCCCGAGCCCGGCGCGCATCGGGAATTTCTCGATACCGTCACGCAAGCGGTAACGAAGGCCAGTTCGTCAATCCTGTTCTGCATGTACACCGCATCCGACAAGCCTCTGATGGACGCCATTTTTGCCCAGGGCGACTTCTCCGAAACATCTGATCTACGGCTTGCTGAACAGCATCGACGATCCGGACAAGCCCACCAAGACGGGTGGAAAGCGCAAGCTCCCCGAGATCGCGAGCACCATCTTCCATCGCTCGCAAAAGAATCCGGACACCCTTCCCTATTCCGCGTTCGGCGCCAATGCGCCCCGTGGCTTCCTGCCGGAACTACGGACGATCGATACGACGCCCTACGATGCCTCGGTTACGAAAACCACGACCAAGGTCGCCAGGAAGAAAAAGTCCGGAGGGCCTCCGCCCATTCACGTCCATCACAAGTTCATCGTCATCGACGGCGACACGGACGCACCCACGATCTATTCGGGCTCTCCCAATTTCAGCAAGGCGTCCGAAAACTCGAACGATGAGAATGTGCTGGAGATCAAGGGCAATTTGGCGCTTGCCCACGCTTACGTCGCGGAGTTCATGCGGCTCTATAACCATTATCGGGCACGCGCGATCTGGAACAAGACCCACGAGAAGCAGGGACAAAAGCCGAAGGCGGGATCGGAAGCAGATCCGCTGGTCCTGAAAAAGACACGCGATGAATGGGCCAAGGACGCCTACAAGAGCGGAAGCAAGGCATCGCTTGCCCGCGAGCGCGGACTGTAGCTCTGGCCAAGCCCGGGTGCGACGCCTCAGTGCTGTCCAATCTTCGGCCGAGGCGTGCCCAAGACGGCAATCGCTCCAACGACCAGCAGCCAGAATGGAAGTACCCCGACGCCGGGTATCGCCTCCAGGACCAGCCCCGGCAAAAGCAGCCATTGCCAGCCCAGCGCGACGAACAACAGCACGGCAGTCACGACATCGACCGCCCACCCGATCGGCGGGGCCAAGCTCGCGAAAGCACCGATGACGTCGGATACACCAGCAATGACGAAGGCCAGTGCTAGTCGCAATACCGGGAACTTGAGAGGCGTAGAAGCTCTCGTCTCGGTTGACCGCCTCTCCAATTCCGAGGGAGCAGAAGGATCGGACATTTAAGCGTCGCTCTCCGGCATAGGACCAATAGAAAACGAGTTACAAATATCAGCCTTTGGGCTGTTTCGCGTCCATCAGAACAAACAAAAGGCGGCACGGAACTGTTCCGCGATTGAGCCATGCGTGGTTCGTTGCCTGCCGGACGACGGAGTCGCCTTACACCATGTCCACTCAAGCTCGTGGATCGGTGTCGTCCTCGGCCTGCGGACTACATTTGAGCGCAACGCTCTGGTGCGTGTCGCAAGGGGAGCGCTCGAGAGCGTATGGGCCTGCACCACCTTGTAACGAAATGGCAATCTTCCGTCTCTAGGATGCGATCAACAACAACGCTCCGTGGCGTTAGCCGGAGCAGCGCCCAAGCGCTCGATGAGCGCGGCGAGTTGTAGAAAACAAAGACGTTGCAAGATCATGGCGAGCGTTCTCAAACTAATCTGAGAGCATGATCATCCATTGCTTGAAGTTCTTCGCATCCATTCTCAGCGCTCCCGACTTTGCGTTCGCAAAGAGGACGAGCTGAAGTTGCTTGTGCAATTGCTCGAGCTGCCCATGTTCTTCTCAGCCAACAAATTGCTGGAGATACGGGCAATCCAGCCGTGTTGGTACAGTTGGGTGGGCTCGAACCACCGACCTCCTGTTCCACAGTAAGGGTTCACTGGAATTGCATGACACGAGATGATGCCCGCTGAGACCGAAAAATATTCAAGTTAACCATATTTTATCGGCATATTTTGCACTCAGGCGGTTGCATTTCGTCTCAGGCTCTCTCACATCTTTTGGAACCTTTTTGGAACCTTTGAGAGCGTGATATGCCAAGGCGTATTCAACCCTTGACAGCGAAACGACTGGAGGCCGTGCGTCCCAGCGGCGATGAAGTCGTCGAACTCGGTGACGGTCTGTTGCCCGGCCTCCGCGTCCGCATCAGTCGGGGTGGCCGGTATTGGTCGCTCAACATTCGTAATCTGAAGGGTGAGCGGCGCCGGTTCGACGTCGGTGACGACCTCTCGCTTGCGGAGGCTAGGCGGCGCGCCGAGACGCTTAAGCAGGCGATTAAGCGAGGGGCGGACCCGACTGGTGAGCGCCGTGAAGCTAGGCGGCGGGTCAGGGATGCTAAGGCCGGGATAGGCACGTTCGGCAGCGTCATAGATGCCTATTTCGATGGAGATGGGGCTTCGCTGCGGACAAAGGGCGAGCAGCGAGCGCGCATACGACACGTATTCACCAAGTACCTCGACCGACCAGCAACCGAAGTCACCGTGCAAGAGCTGCAACTGGCAGCTGATGCTCACCCGAGTGCGTCGTCGGCGAGCCGTGCCATCACCTACCTCAAGCCCTTGGCGCGATGGGCTGGCGAAGCGAGGGTTGATGCAGGGGCGCTTCTCCGAGCTGGAAAAGCCCGTTGAGCGGAGCATTGAGGATGGCGGGCACATGGTGCTTGACCCGGAGACCCTCGCCCTAGTGCTGCCTGAGTTCAATCAGGGGCAGCACGGCCCGGCCGCCAAGTTAATGCTCTGGACTGCCGCCAGGCTGGACGAGGTCTGCTCCGCGACGTGGAATGAATTTGACCTTGATGCCGGCCTATGGACGGTGGCCGGAGGCCGGCGAAAGGACACGCGCAGTCGAACACGAAGGAAGCAGGTCCCAGCCCAACCTCACGTTGTCCCTTTGCCGCGACAGGCCATTTCTATGTTGGCGAAGATGCGAGACGGAAAATCTCCTTCGGAGCTTGTATTTCCGAACGCCCATGGCGGCAAACTCGACAACTGGGATCGCTGGTCGAAGTCGATCTTCAAGCGGACGGGCACGAGCGGCTGGACCCGCCATGACCTTCGGAGGACCTGTGCCACGCTGGCAGCAGAACTAAATATTGCACCGCACATCATAAGCATCATGCTCGGCCACAAGACCCCCGAGAACAATCACCTCCTCGGGATATACAACAAGAGCCGCTATCCCCAGCAGCACGGCGAGGCGCTGCAGTTGGTGGCTGACCGTCTTGAGGCCATTGAGACTAGTCCCGACAACGTTGTTGCGCTTGTAAGGCGGGGAGCGAGTTCGCTGTGAGCAAACGCGGAGCTCGCGCCCATGAGTTTGCGGAATTTTTCCGGTGGTACGCCATATTGCCGACGCCGTTGCACGAGGCTTTGCAAGAGGCGGCGAAACAAGAGGGTTGGACCCCGCCATGGGATCGCGAAGAAGAGATTGCCGATGAGCAGCTCAAGAAAAGAACGGCTGGCAAAAAAAGCGGCCTAGCGCGCGCTGGTCGCGCTAGCTTACGCCTTCCTTTTGTCAAGGAAGCCTTCGAGCGACTGAAACCGGCTAATCGAATACAGCCATTTTCGGAACATTCGATGGATGAGCTACAGGTCAAATACCGTGAAGTGGTTGCCGAAAGCGACGATCCCGCTGCGCCCTACGATACTGACCTAATAATGTCGGCTGCGCCGTTCAAAGCGGACCGAGATACGCTAAAAAAAGACCTGATATTGCTCGGTATTCGGAGCAAACGTAGGAAACGTCGTTCTGGGTAACGAACGCTGTTCGGCACCATGACGCGTTTAGGCTTGCCCGCCTAAACCTCTCCCATCGTTCCCGCACATGCGGCACTTGTTACAATGGGAGAATACAATGGAACCTGCTCTTCACGAACCCTTCGTCGAGCGGCTAATCCGCATCGACGAGGTCAAGCGTCTCACTGGCATCAGTACGGCGACGCTCTACCGCAAAATTTCGGCAAATGAGTTTCCGCGACCTGTGCCGTTGGGGGTCGGCGCGCGGGCTTGGCCGCTATCTGAGATTCAAAGTTGGATCGCCTCTCGCATCGGCTTGCGGGGAGGCAGCAATGACTGACGCAACCATGACCAGTGCGATCGCGAACGAGCCCAAGTTCACCGCCGAGCAAATCGAAGAGAATTGTCCCGATCGATTACAACGGTTGGGCAATGAAATTGCGGTACGGATCAGGAAGGCCGACAAGCAAATTGAGCAAGCCGAAAATCATTCGATCTCGATCGATAGGCTGATCGCGCAAGCCCAACAACTTTGCGACGGAGGCGGCTTCCTTGCGTTTCAGAAAAAATTCTTCCCCGACTTGGGAAAATCCCGCGTCTATGAGTTGCTCGCGATCGGGACAAACAAAAAATCTGTCGAAGAGACACGGGCCCGTACTCGAGCGCGCGTGGCAAAGCATCGAGCGAATAAAGCTATGCCGTCCGCTTCCGTTACAGTAACGGAAAATCGGGAGCCGGAGGTGTCGAGAGTTCCTACAGAGAACGCCGCGGTTCAGGCTACCAGCACCGCGGTGGAGCAGACGCCAGAGCCGATACGAAGCTTAGGCATGCCCAGCCATAATGTCTTACTCGAAATCACCGCAAGGGTCGACGACCTTATCCGTAAGATCCGGAGGCGAGAGCCCGGGCAATTTACCGGAATAGGCGTAGAGGCAGACGGTATCGTCAAGCTTGCCGTATTTCTCTTGGACATCGCGAACCACAAGGAGCCCGGCATCATCAAATCGATGCCGATCATCGCACGACCCGACCGCGGCACCGGTTCGGCCGAGCAATCGGCCGCAGATGCGGGCACAGACGCTGATCTAGATGCTCGCGTAGCTGCCCTTCCCGAAGCGGTGAGAATATGACTGACTGGAATGCCATCAGCGCTTTTCTGAGCGCAATCGTGCCGTGGCCAGGGGAGCCAGGCCCCGGCTACGTCAACCTCCACTACGACATGCCGCCCGACCCCAAGTACAAGGGGAAGGGCGGCGTGCCGGGGTGGGCGTTTGCAGACATCGATGCGTTCCTGAGTCGGTCACAGTTTGCCCTGTCCAATGCGGACAAGTTCAAGAACCAGTGGTTCTGTCTCTCGATGCAGACTGAGCACGGCGGCATGAACGCGAGTAAGAAGAGCTACAAGGCCAAGCGGTCGAAGGCTAACGCCAAGGCGCTCCGGTCGATCTGGATCGACTGTGACGTGAAGCCCGAGAGCACCGACGGCAAGCACTACACGAGCGAGGCCGAAGCACTGAAGGCGCTGATGTTGTTCTGGACGAAGCGACGGCTTCCCGAGCCGACAGCTATCGTTCACTCCGGCGGCGGCTTCCATGTCTACTGGGCCAACACGGTGGCCATGACGCCAGCGGAGTGGCGGCCATACGCCGATGGCCTGAAGGCGTTGATGCTCGCCGACGGCCTCAAATGCGACTATGGCTTGACCACGGACGCCGCGCGCCTCCTCCGCGTGCCCGGCTCGCTGAACTACAAGTACGACCCACCACGCAAGGTGAAGCTCCTCAAGCAGACCAAGCAGTACGATTTCAACACAAGCACTTTTCAAGCTCTCAAAGCCGCCGCCCCAGCCACCACCTACGTGGCGCCCATCGCGAAGCCCGTACACAACATCTTCGCTGACGGCGTCACCGCCGCAGACTTCAAAGCGATGAACCCGAAGTTGGCCGAGGCGCTCGATCTGAAGGAGCCGAGGCTGAGGGCAGGGTGCGAGAGGCTGGTCGACCCCACACCGATCTTCGCCAATGGGGGCTGCCCCTTTTATCGTGAAGCGCTCAAGATTGGTGGCGAGGGGCACGGTCAGCCCCTGTGGCACCTCGCGATCCTCGGCACCACTTTCATGGAGAACGGCGATGTCATCGCACACAAGATCAGCGAGAAACACGCGGACTATACCCCGGACGGTACGGACGCGATGTTCAGTCGCAAGATGGCTGAACGAGACGCTAACCGAACTCTCGGATACCCATCATGCGCCACCCTCAAGGGGGCTGGCTGCACGGCTTGCGAGGGGTGCCCGCTGTTCTCGAAGGGTAAGTCGCCGCTCAATATAAGACCCAAGGTTACTACCACCGTAACCGATACGAGTTCCTCATCTAGTTCGTCTGAGCAGGAGGCAGCCTCCGCCAGCGAGACAACCGTCAAATATGTCCCCGGCAATGAAGTTGCATGCCGAACGGCACTCGACAAGGTCGTGGCGGCTGACCTATCGACTTTTACCTCCGGAGACATCCTCACCATCCTACGCGTGCCAGATCAAGAAAAGCCGGGTCTAGAAAGATGGGGCGGCGATTTGCCGGGAACAACGCCGGCGCTTGCCGCCGACATCATAGAGCGCGCGGAACGATTGAAATGGATGGCCCCGTCAGGCGGCAAGCCCCCATCAACGAGCAAGGTCCCGTCCGGAGCCAAGGCCGCATCAGGAGCCAACGCCGCGTCAGGAGGCGAGGCCCCGTCAAGGGATAAGGGTGATGAACAGGGTTGGAAGCGATGCAAGCCACCGCGTGATTTTTGTACGGATTACATAACGCAGCGGCGCGGTCGCTACGCTGCGCGCTTGCTCGTCGGAATTGCCCGGGTTCCTTTCATTCGGGATGACGGGACTATCCGGCCTGAGCCGGGATACGATCCGGAGACGGGCATCTTCGTTGACCGTGCACCAAAGTTGGTCGTTCCAGACTTCCCAACACTTGACGACGCGAAAGCCGCTCACAAACGGGTAATGAAGCCATTTGATTATTATAAATTTGAGGAAACTGAGCACGGGGCCTCTGCAGGTCTTGGCGGCAAATCTCACCGCACTTCAGCGACCGTATATCAAAACGGCTCCCATGTTTGTTGTGAATGGTGTGCAGGCCGGTACTGGCAAGGGACAGATATGCCGTGCCATCGCACAATTAACACTAGGAACGACGCCACCATTCATGTCGTGGGGGCACGACGATGACGAATTTAAGAAGCGATTTGATACGATGCTGCTCGCGAGCCCGGTGATGTTGGTGATCGACAATTGCAACGGTCGAGTGTTGCGCGGCGATACGCTCGAAATGATCCTGTCCGAGGGCGAAGCGACCATTCGACAATTTAATAAGCTAGAGGCCATAACTGTGCGAAGCCGGACATTTATTATGGCAAACGGAAATAACATTCAGATTTCGGGTGACATGAGCCGGCGCGGCATCAAGATCAACATTCTCCCGCACTCCGCAAGTCCCGAGAGCGACCTATTCCCCTTCACACCCGAAGACTACGTGATCAAACATCGGGATGCTCTCCTGAGCGACTATTACACGATTATGCGGGCCTTTCGGCACGCGGGCATGCCTCGTAGCAACCTTCCTGCCGTGGGCTCCTTCCCTGAATGGGAACGTAAGGTCCGCGATCTCATTTTCTGGTTGACCGGCCATGATCTGAGTGGGGACTTCAAGAAGAACAAACTGGACGATCCAGAACAACAAGAAGATGCGGCAGTGCTTTCGGCCTTACGTGCTTTCTTTGGGGAGCGATGGTTCAAGGCTTCCGAGGTTGACGCCGTTCTTAAGCGAGCCACCGAACGGCGTCGCCCGGGCTTGCCTATAGCGTTCTGTCCCGGGCCGAAAACGACAGCCTCGATGAGGCATAACAATGCCCCAACCATCGACAAGCTCATTGAGGCAATGCAGGCAGGCACCGTCCCCGTCGATAATGATGTCCTGAAAGAGATAGTGGACCTTCGAGAGCAAGAAGCTCGGGTCAAGAAGGAGGCCACTCTTTTGGAAGCGGTGGAGCAGAAATTCAGTGTCAAGCAGGACTATGCAAAAACACTCGGAAACTGGGCTAGCGTGGTTCAGAAAAAGTTCGTCGACGGGCTCATCCTGCATCGACAGAAGGACGCACACTCAAAAATCCATCGGTTCAAGGTAGCGGTCGCTAGTTCGACCACCGAGGAGTAGCGCGGGCTTTGCGGGCTTTTGCGTTGCGGTTCACGTCCGGCATGGGCGAGCAATCCCTTCTCGTCTTCTCTTGTATTCACTTAAGTATGAGGAGATTGCTCAGGATTAGCTCAGGGAAAGTACCCCTCAAAAGCCCGCATAGCCCGCACTCGGCCTCGTGGTCATCCTCCTGCCAAGCTCCGGCGAATAGGGGTTGCCGTCACTTCGCTGGAGGACGGCAAGGTCGCAAGGTATCACCGCCCTACCCTTCCTCGCCACCGCTGCCACTGTGCGACCGCTCCACGGTGTCACCGTGCTGCCGTGCCACCCTGCCTCCTTCATACCGGTAACACGTCCCCGTCAATGATCCAGTACGGCCGACCTCATTAGTTGCAGGTGCAACCAATTAGCCACTCCTTTACCTTTTGTCGCCAGATTGATGGATATCGAAACGTGTAGCGGATCGGCCTGCGAGAGGACCGGCGATCCTGCAGCAGGAGGTGCAAATGAGTTTACTTGCGAAGCTGAGAGAGGCTCGCACCGAGTTGGAAGCGCAGCACGAGGACCCTTGGCGTAGCAAGGTAGAAGCCGCCGTGTGCGGTAAGGACGCCATCAGCACCGCAGCACTGCTCGACCTGCTTCGAGTGCCCGCGACCACAGCCACAGCGCGCCGCCTCGCGGCCGTGATGCGTAGCCTGCACTACATCCCGATCAAGTCTCGCAGGCTCATGCCGGGCGGCCGTGCAGGAAATACAGTCACGCGTGGGTGGGCTCGTCCCATCCGCGCCATGAGATCGTCCCCAACGATCAGCAACGCCAACTCTAACCATCAGGGGATGATCCCATGAACTTCCTGCTTCTGAAGAATTATGATCACTACTTGATCCGCAACGATGATGCAGATTGCATCGTCGGCCGCGTCTACTGCCTTCACCGTCAACGGGGTCTGTACGAAGTGACCTCCCGCATCGGGCCCTCGTATCAGGCAGACGAAATTGCTGTGGTCAAATCTCTCAACGATGCGATCCCAACCTTCATCGACTACTATGAGAAAAATCCAGTGCCGTGGGAACGTGAAAGTTCAAGTTTTTACTCGAGGTACACTATGTTCGTGTGCCTATGGGTCGAGCAGGATCGACAAGGCCACTGGCTCGCGTATCGCAATGATTATCCCATGCTTCAAGACACGAAGCCCGCGCGTTTTGCTACTTGCGTCGACGCTCAACGAGCCGCCGACGCGCATGAATTGGACCTATATCCGGACGCCAAGGTGATCGACGATGGGTTCTCGTGGCAGCCCGACCCGGAGATCGACTGGCGCTCGATCCCGCACCTCGTTGAGGAGAGAGCTAACTCGCAAGGGAATGCGTCCGGTTACTTGGCTTGATTTGATAGGGCTCTACTTAGGTGGCCGAAGTTCGCCTTTGAGCCAGCCGGCAACGTCGGCGGCCTTGAGGGGATCAAGCCCTTCCCAATGTTCGCATCGTGGCGAGCGCGGTCCCTTGCCGTAGGGAGCCAATCTGAGGCTCATCCGCGAACCGCAATGGACGCACCTTATGCCTCTGGGTGTCTGCTCCATGCAGGCAATTTTGAAATTCTAGAAACGGGATGTCCATGCCAAAAATTAGGCCACAGCATAAGATTGTTTTCCGCGCGCACGCCGTCAGTATGGAAGGTTACACAAGGCCGTGCTGGCAACTGTGCGTGACGATAGGTCTGTCGCCGGCTGATGACAGTACCAGGCGTTGAAGGCGGCAGGCGCGCTGTTCGGGCTCACGCCCAAGAAATACCAATCGGGAGAAAAGGACGTCACGGGCGGAATCACGCTGGCCGGCGACGAGATAGCGCGCACGGTGTTGTATGAGACTGCCAACGTTCTGCTATCGCGCATCACGCGGTTCTCAAAACTCAAGCGCTGGCGGATGGACGTCGCCAAGCGGCGAGGCTCGAAGCGCGCAAAAGTGGCTCTGGCACGTAAGCTCGCAGTGATCCTGCATCGGATCTGGCTCGACGGCACAACTCCGATGGGCCGAAGGGGTCGATGGCAGCGTAGGACACGTGGAGGAGATTTAGAACGCAACCGGGCTGAACTGAAGCCCAGTGCCCGAAGTCCCGTCGCCGGGACGGTGGATCCGGTGAAGCCGTTACACGCCTAGTGGCCGTCATCTGACGAACCACGCGTACCTAGATAGGCTCGCCGCTCCCTCTGACAGCATGATGTGGCGGCCAGGGCGTTGACCACGGACAGAAGCATGAGCTCGGCGGCGTGACGTTCACTCGGGAGGCTTGACACCATCGGGCTCATTACAGAAGGGCGTGTACTCATAAAATCCGAGGTCGTCCGATCCCCCAATAGCGGACATCATCAGCCCGGCTCTTAGGTCCGCTTCGCGGATGCAAGGCTCTGAGAGAATTTGCTCGTCAAGCAACCGATCGGTCGGTCAGTTCTTGCTGGTTGGATCATTCCGCTCTATCTCGGGCTTCTCACGCAAAACGGCATTCAACAATGAATTATGAACCTCGATCTTTCCATTGTAGCTGATGAGCCCAAGTTTGCGGAATTTGTTCATGAAGGCGCTGACGCGGGATCTTGTCGTCCCAATCATCTCTGCCAACGTCTCCTGGCTGATATCCAATAGGATAGGCTGAGGTCTACCTTCCTCTCCGAAATGCGCGAGTAGCAGGAGAAGGCGCGCGAGCCGCTTTTCACTTGAGTTAAAAAGCTGATCGATCAAGTCCTCTTCGATTCGGCTGTTCCTTGTCAGGAGATACGCCATGAACAACTCGGAAAATTTCGGTTCGCTACGCAGGGCACTAATCATCGCTGCTTTGGTGATTGAGGTAGTCACACTTTCTTCCATCGCCGTTGTAGTCGCGATACGCAATGGATGGCCATTGAGGCAGCCCTCGCCGAAAAATTGTCCCGGTTCTAAAATTCCGACCACCGCTTCCTTACCTTGCTCGGATACGACAGTGACCTTGAGGCGGCCTTTTTGAAGGTAGAAAATCGAATCCGCCACGTCTCCCTGCTCGAAAACGTGTTGATTTTTCCCAAATTTCAAAATTGTCTTGCCAGACCCTACCTTGGCGAGAAAGGCTTTGGGGTCGAACGCGTTTTTGACTGGCTTCCGCACTGGAGCCTCCCTTAGCTCCGACGCATGAACGCGCCATTATATAGCGGTCCCAGCACCGAAATGAAGCGGTCTTGCACGCGTTATGAGCGGAGGGAATCTAAACCGGCGCTCGTAATCCGGAAGACATCCACTTCATTGAATAGGTTTCGGTGACGACGTTATCGACGTGGTCGCAATTGACGCCGCGAAACGTCTGCGTCTCGAAACCGATCCGTGACGGCTTGACGTGGGTCAGAACCATTGATCCCAGGCATCTGGGACAGATGTGAGGCTGAATTGCTACGCGGCTCGGATCAAACAAGACTGCCAATGAAGGCATGATGTATCCCCTTACATCAGGCGGGAGCACTACACTCTCAGTCACCGGTATACGCCGTTACAGGGCGGTGATGGCGAACAGTCTTCCACGTCGGTGTCCCGACACGCTGATCAATAAAGACCACCTCTCGGAAAAGTTAACGAGGGCAAATCGGGACGCCGTCGGCTTCAACAACTGAGGCGGCCTCCTTCGGCGGCTGCCTCCGGTCTGTTTGATTTTCGCTAGTGGCGGCTCACGAGCCGGTCCGGATTATCCTGCACGTTGGATTTGGTTCTCGATCACAGAAGCGGACATGGCGCATTTATGAGTACATGCCCTAGCACTACTTTGGCAGATTGTTGGATTTGGGCTTTTTATTAGGATTCCCGAATCGATTTTTCAATGATTCATAGGTGGTCGGCTCTTGGAGGGCTGACCATGGCGGAATGGGAAGACGAGCTCGAACGCTGGCTGAAGCCGTTCCTGGATCGGTTGGGTCATAAGACGCGGCAGCGGATGTGTCCTCTGTATGTTGCGGGATTGATCGGTCCTGGTGATCGCAAGAGCGTTCAGCCGATGGCGGAGCGCCTTGCCACGGGCAACTACGACCAGCTGCACCATTTCATTGCGGACGGTGTCTGGGACGCGACGCCGCTGGAGACAGAGCTGCTCAATCAGGCGAACAGACTTGTCGGCGGCAAGGATGCGGTGCTGGTTATTGATGACACCTCACTGCCGAAGAAGGGCGAACGCTCGGTTGGTGTCGCGGCTCAATACGCGTCGGCTCTCGGTAAAACGGCAAATTGCCAAACGCTGGTGTCGCTGACACTTGCGCGCGGCGAAGTGCCAGTGATGGTCGCGTTACGTCTCTTTTTGCCTGACAGTTGGGCAAGCGACGTGTCTCGTTTGAAGCGCGCTCGCGTGCCAGTCGAACACCGAACGGCACGGTCCAAGCCGGAAATTGCTTTGGCCGAGATTGACCGCGCGATGGCAGCCAACGTGCGCTTTGGATGTGTGCTGGCGGATGCAGGATACGGACTTAGCGCACCATTTCGACAAGGGCTAACAGAGCGCGGGCTGGACTGGGCTGTCGGCATCCCTCGGCACCTGAAGGTGTATCCGGTCGATGTACAGCTCATTTGGCCGATTACCAAAGTCCGCGGGAAACCACGAAAGCACCACGTGCCCGATATCTTATCGATTGCGGCAGAACAAATGCTGGCCAGCGCCAAATGGAAAGCCGTGAGTTGGCGCAGCGGAACGAAAGGTCGGCTGAAAGCCCGGTTTGCTGCTCTCCGTGTCCGCACCGCCGACGGCCCTCCTCAGCGGATTTGGGATAAGGGTCAGCAGCATCTCCCGGGCGACGAAGCTTGGCTCATTGGCGAGCAACGTGCCTCAGGGGAGAAGAAATACTATCTCGCCAATCTCCCTGCGGCGACGGATCTGCGCACACTAGCCGCCACCATTAAGGCAAGATGGATTTGTGAGCAGGCGCATCAGCAGTTGAAGGAGGAGCTTGGACTTGATCACTTCGAGGGGCGATCATGGCAGGGTCTTCATCGCCACGCCCTGATGACAATGATTGCCTACGCCTTCCTGCAACATCGTCGCCTCGCACACGCGGGGCGGAAAAAAAAGAATCAACGGACCTCCGCCTCAGCCAACCATGCCCGCCGTACGTCACGCCATCGTCGATCTCATCCTTCGGCCGCCGTCTCAACGGTGTCCATACTGCCGAAAACAAATCCTTAAAAAACACTGGCGCAAATAGATTCTGCCAAAGTAGTGCTAGCCGGCACCCTGGCTTGCTTCAGATCATCCCCGAAAAAAGGATGAAAATACCGACCTCGATTAGGAACAGAGTGCCTGTGACAGCAACCGTAAGAAACACGGTTTCGGCGGTTAGGAATTGCATGGCTCGCCTTCCGTGCCGGGGCCGGGTACAAACGCGCTAAATCAGTAGACGACGCGGTCCGGGCAAGTCCTCCGGGGGCAGCTCCTTTGCCTCTTCTTCGGCGAGGAGCCGCAACAGCGTTTGGTGCCGTGGTTCGTCGCGGCAAGGGTCACCTTCGCTAGTCGCGATGAGCTTCCGGTAACGCCTGATGTTTTCGTGGTTTATGTAACTTCGCATTGCGCCCTCCAACGACTGAACAGCATGGCGCGCTGAGATCAACACTAGCCGCCCATTGCGCACGCAATGCGCGTTATCACTGGACGACACGAGGAAATGCGGGCCAGCCTCACTGTCTCTCGTCCAGGCATCTGAGCACATCCAGATAGCCGTCACTGTTCAATATTGCTCAGTTTCGCCAACGGCATCTGTTCGCGAACAAGCCGCTTCGCGCCCATTCCAGAGCGCGATGCCCTGCTAGCGTATTTTGTACGCTAAGCCTACGCACTGGCACGATCATCGGTCTTCGCGCGCCGCTCTCGCGAACGCATTCGCCTCTCCTGTGGCTGGTTAGGCTTGGGTTACGTTCGAGCACCGCTCGGCGCAGCAAACCTCCAGGCAAACGCAACGCAACGACATAGGCCGTCGAGGGAAACCTTGGCGGCTTTTGCGTGGGGCCAGATGTACGCCACAAAACCGGCCCCGGCGCTGGCGGCGCACCGAGGCCGTTCGTGTCAGAACTGCCGGCTGGTGGGGGGGGAGAGGTGTCCAAGCCGAAGGTTCTCGCGAATGAGTATTAGCCGCGCCGTCGTGCCAGGGCCGGGTACAAACGCTAAATCAGTAGGACGGACGCGGTACGGGCAAGTCCTCCGGGGCTACCTCGTTGGCCTTTTCTTTGGCCAAGAGCCGCAACGTCGGTTGGTGCCGTGCTTCGTCGCGGCAAGGTCACCTTCGCTGATCGCGATGAGCTTCCGGTAACGCCTGATGTTTTCGTGGTTTATTTAACTCCGCATTGCACGCCACAACTCGGACTCGGCCTAACCATTCGCGAATTTTACGCGGCCCGTTGCTTGTCTGAATGTTCATCGACAATGGTCGCGGTTTCTTCCAGCCTATTTTCGTAGTTGCTCAACCTCTCGATGCTGTCGGCCCACATCCTCAGCATCGAGATCTGAAAGTGCATGATTGGCTTCAAGGCATTCATGCCGATTGTTGCCGCTACGGTGATGCGCTTTTGTGCGTCGCGCGCGAATTGGTCGGCGCTGGGGGTGTTGTCTGCCATGCTATTCGCTCCTTTTTGCTTCGGCGTATGTCCAAGGTTATGCGTCGGCTCGCCTACATCGCGACTCTAAATACTCGGCCAGAGCTTGATCTGCGGCAAATCTCGCGCCTCGGTCATCATGCAATTCGTCCAGTTTTTTCAAGTAAGCGACTGCCGCGATCTGCAAGAGATCGAAATCATATTCGCCCGTGTCATGAACATTGCTGACGTATCGATAGAGGGCGGAACGTCTGCTATCGTTCTCGCTGATACTGCTGTGGAGCTGCAAGTAGTTCCTCCAAGCGAACGCACACGCGCCTTCCATCGCCTGAGAAGTCATGGGCACCTCCTAAAGACAGAGAAAGTCTGACGCGGACTTACGTTCCGCGAGTTCCTCTGATGTAATTCTTGTTCCGTAGCTGCGCTGCAGGGGTGTTTTGTGCGCGGGGCGATTGGTGTGCCTCCAACGGCTGGAGACGTGGCGCGCATCAACACTAGCCTCCTATTGTGCTCGCAACGCAAGGGCTAATACTAGGCGGCACGAAGAAATGCGGGACAGGCTCACTGTCGCTCGTCCGACCGTTTGACCGCCGAACCCACGCGCACGCTCAAAAAAGCGAAGTGCCAAGCTGCATCGAGCGATGTCCGAATTTAAGTGCAAACACTCGCGCTGAGTTCTTCCGACTTTGATTCTTAGCGGACTTCGGGCGTTCGCATTTGAGTTCAATCAAAGCGCAGCATCCAAAGCTTGATAGCTAGCTGGATGGGGGTCGATGTAAGGCGGTGTGGGAGAGGGCTTTTGCCGGGACAAGTGTATGATGTTGACGACGATGCTTCCTGCCGAACCGCGATCGAGCGTCGTTTGAAGAAAGCGGCTATGAGGTCGCGACCTATTCTTCGGCCCCCCATTTGTTGGATCGCCTGCCGAGTGAAGGTGTGCCGGGCCGCATTCTCGGGCGAGATCGATGACTTGATCTCTGAGTTTGTGCGGACAGCGGGCATATACGGTGAGACATATCCGCACAGTTCGCCGATATGGGACGCAGCTATGTCGTCAGTGACCACGGCATAGACAAGATCGAGGTGTACGGTGCTCGCTCGGATGACCTCTTTCCAACGAAGGAGACTACCTCCAATGAAGGAGAGCGAATGAGGTTCTCTATCTGTAGGATAGACGAAGGCTACACGGTCGAGGATACGCGCAGTGGCGACCGCATGAGCTACCACAACTCATACGGGGCAGCTCTCAAAAGTCTTACAAAGTTACGCAGGTCCATCGTGCTGCGCGATGAGACCGTTGCTGAAATATGGAGAGGAATCCCAGCCACATGTCGTGAACCAGTAGACGACGATCCTAAATCTCTACTTATTCTCAAACAGGCTCTGGACGACATCAATTTGTCAGATGAAGACAGGGGATATGCGATGGCGGGTGATTGGGGCTTTGTAGCCAAGATCCGTAGTCGTAGCGAATACCAGCGCTACCTCAAGGCGTACGAACACTTAAATGCAAAATTGACGGCGGAGTCGGCGAAACGTGATGATCCTTGGTATGAAGAATTGCTCGTCACTCACACTCACTCGCCATTAGGAATTGGGGTCACTGCTATTAGTGCCCTGATTTTCGAATGGGAAGACAAATGGAAAGACCCACGATCTTCGCCGTGACCATGACCGCCAAATGGCAGGTTGGAAAGCGGACATCGCGCGGGCAAAGCTGCCACACTTCGGCGCGGCCTCGTGCTCGACGGTCATTGTTCATGATTCCGCGGGGCAGCAGTCGCGCGCGCAAATCATCAATCCCCTGGGGCGGAGGCGCGTTGGAGGTGCACGGTGCCAGTGCCGACGCCCAGCGTCTTGCCGATCTTCACCATGCCCGTGCCGCCAGATCCGATCGGCCAAGCCAGCGTCAGCCACGCTATTGCAAAAGCTACGCCAAATCGTCGAAAGTGGTGAGAATCCCAAATCGTTGGCTAACTGTCAGAAGAGGCTTCCGGTGTCTGCGCTTACCAGGCGGACCTCGACCGGCGGCGCTTAGGGATGGCTCGCGCGCGCGGCTGGAAGAAGCACCCCTCGCAAACTTGCGCGACGCGCGAGCACATCGCGGACCTCTCGGCAAACCAAGGCTGCCAGAGTGGCAGACCGCCGGGAAGATGTCGCTGATGGTTGTCGAGGGGCATGGGCCGAAAACGTTCGCCGAGATCGCCACGCGGAGAGCGTTAACGGAAGCGTTAAGTCCAGTTTTGAACAATTCCAGCGGAACCGATGCGGGCGGCTGAGCGTAGTCCTGCTCGGGACAGGGAGTAGTCATTGCCGGAGTTGCCAGTCATCCTTGTGGTCGAGGACGAGGACCTTGTGCAGGCCCTCGTGGAGGACGCCCTTAGGGAGGCGGGCTTCGAGCTAGAAGTTGTCGCCTCTGCTGAAGAAGCCATTGGCCTGCTTAAGGATAACCACAACTACCGGGCTCTGGTAACCGATATCAATCTGGCGGGCGGCCTTGACGGGTGGGAAGTCGCAAAACACGCCAGAGAAATCGATCCCGGCTTCGCGGTCGTCTACATGACCGGCGCAGCGGCAGATCAGTGGGCCTCTCACGGCGTCCCCAACAGCATCCTTCTGACGAAGCCCTTTGCGCCCGCGCAGCTTGTCACCGCTGTTTCCAACCTCCTCAACACGTCGCCCCTACAGCCGAGCTAAGTCCAACAGCTCGATAGCACGCGGCGCGTGCAAGTTGCGCGTTCCGAAGATCGCGAGCGTTGTGCACTCGGATAATCGGCACGTTTACCCAGAGACTCGAACGGCCCGGGGCAAAGTTTCCGGGATCGTTGTGCGGCGGGCCTTTGCCTATTGATGCACAATGCCGAACCAGTGCTATCGCTCGGGCGGCCGAAGCTCGCGGGAGGCGAGCCATCCCTCAACTTGAAGAGCCCGTTCGGTGGCCTTCACCTTTTCCAAGGCCTCATCTCGGGCTTTGCCATGCGGCAGTCGGCCGGCCGTCTCCTTGGCTTCTTCCGCAAACTGGCGCAGCCGATCAGCCAGTGACAGCACCTGCTTAACTTGCCTCCGTCTCGTCATCGCTCAGCGCCTCCTAACCGCTTTTCGTTCCGCGTTGGGCAGCAATGGCGGCCTCCACTTCGGTCGCGAGCATGCTCAGATGTTCGGCCAGTCGATTGAACAACTCCCGCTTCCTAGGATCAGTCGCCAAGTCGCGGATCAGCGCACACTCCGCCGCGTCCTTCCGCAGCTTTTCCAGATGTGCCTGCATGTCTTTGCATGGGCGGTCCTGGTTAAGCTTAACACCGGTTCCCAGCCCGAAACAATTGAAACCGTCTTTGCAGCGCGTCCAGCGATGGTACGAAGGCCGGGCAAGGCCGAAATCATCTCCGGGAGAGAAGGTTGCTTGGTCCCGACTTCATCGTCCGCGACGTACTTCTGGTGGAAGACGAAACCCTCATCCGAATGATGACGGCCCAGATGGTGGAAGAACTCGGCCACCGGGTGGTCGCGGAGGCAGGCAACATCAAAGACGCCGAGCCCTTGGCCCTGAATGCTCAGTTCGACCTAGCCATCTTGGACATCAACATCGCCGAAGAAAGCATCTACCCGATTGCCTTGATCGTGGAGAAGCGAGGCCTCCCATTGCTGTTCGCCAGCGGTTACGGATCGAGCGGGCTGCCTGAGCCGTTTTGCAACAGATCAGTGCTGCGAAAACCATTTCTGAAGGAAGAACTTCGCAGAGCAATTGACGCGCTTTTCCGCGCGTGAGGCGATCCTAGCGTCCATTCGCAGCATAGAAAATCCCGCCGCTCGGCCCTATCTTTAGGCCGCACCATGCGCACCTTCGACTTTTGCCTTCCCACCAAATCTGCCAGTGTTTCGGTCGGCCCGGACTGGCTGCATGAGATCAAATACGACGGCAACCGCCTCCGGCTGGAGCGGGACGGCGAACGCATGCGCCTGATTACGCGCAGTGGCTACAACTGGACGGACCGCTACCCGTGGATCGTCGAGGCAGCGCGCAAGAACCGGCACCGGCAATTCGTGATCGATGGCGAGGCCGTGGTGCTTGGCGTCGATGGCGTCGCCGACTTCAACGCCCTGCACTCCCGCTAGCAAGATGCGGAGGTGCAGCTCTATGCCTTCGACATAATGGCGCTCGACGGCGAGGACCTGCGCGCTCTCCCGCTGTCCATGCGCAGACCAACCCAATCGCGCTCTACAGCCGGAACGGCAAGGTCATCAGTCACAACTACATCGAGGTCGCCCAGGCCTTGGAAGGAGTCGAGGCCTGCGGACCACATCGAGCGCAACGGTCTGATGCGTGTCACAGCCGAGGCACCGCACTTCGAGATAGGGGTATCCGGCGTTCAACGCGTCACCCAGTGTCGGAGAAGGCCGCGCAGGGCCACGGAAGCCTAGCATGCGCTTGTTCCACGGCCTCCAAGCCTGTCGGCTTCCTTGCGGGCCTCCTTGGCGCGCTCAGTGGCCGCGCGAAGGATGCCCCATGGCATGTCGGGACTTGGTGGTCATGCGGCCATGATCGCCCCGAAGGCGTGCGATGGGAAGCCGCTAGGACTTGCGATGGCGACCGGTGGACCTACAGGGCGTCGTGGTTGCGGACTGCCACGTAGACGACGGCTGCGCGAAGCTGATGGCGTGAGAAGCGTTTCAGTAATCGCCGACCCAGCCGCCTGAACCCAACGCTTTACAGCTTCGGCCGTATCTGCAGGATTTGAGTTGAAGCATAGCGTCGTTGAAGTTGGGAAATGCCGGTGCACGATGTTGATTAACTTCTCGAAGAACAAGAAATATGGTGGAACAATACGCAGACCCGCGCCGATCATGATGCAATCGTATGTACTGGTGGTGAGCACGTCCGTAGGCACCGCTTCTGCGTCTTGCCATCGTCAACATACAGCGACCTCACGCTGTAGCCGAGCGTTTCCAGTTTGGCGCTGTCAGTTTCGACAGCGGCGCGGACCTTTGCCGCCGTAAGCCCCGGCACTGGCGACTTGGTGTAGTCAACTATATCCGGGTCCAAGCCAACTAGAAGTACACGCGCTTTTGCCACAGTAATTCCCTCAGTCGAGCGCTCCGAGTTTGCATAGGCCGCAATCGTTGAATAGCGAAATCTGGTCGAACGCTGACAAGTTGGTGCAGCCGATCCCTGCGGGCTGCTAGTCGCCGGCGGCTCGGCGGTCAGGCCAAAACGAGCCGTACTTAATGAGCCTAACGCCCTCCCTCGTCCGGCCTCACGATCCTTTGAAAGGCCGCCAGAAGAGGTCTTCAAGATCGACCTTTCGATGGGCGTCCGGTGTATATTGTGGCTTATGACCGCCCTCATCTATTTTGGCGAAATGCTAGTAGCGTCATTGCTCGCAATCGTCCTGCTGGCAATTTCTCCGTCCAAAGTGAGTTCCGACGCGGCACTTTTCGCCGCCGGCTTCGTCGCGTGGACCCTTGCCGAATACGTCGTTCATCGCTTTTTGCTGCATGGTCTCGTACCAACCCAACATGCGCTTCATCATGCCAACCCGGATACGGCGGTCATCACAATTTTTTGGCAAATATAGATTTGTTTCGCACTGGTCTATTTGACCGCCGGCGGCGCTTTCCTTGCGGGCGGCTTAGTCGCCTATTCATGGTATCTATTCGTGCATCATTGCGCACATCACGGTCACGATAGGTCGCCCTTACCACTGCTTGAGCATCACCGAAGTCATCATAAATTCGCCACGCGAAACTACGGCGTCAGCACCACGCTGTGGGATCGCGTATTCAAGACGATGTTGCACTAATTATCCGCGAAGGAAGTAGAACGCCCGCCCGCGCGAAATTTGGATTTGTCGTGCTTCAATCGGTGTGAGGGTGAGACGGTCCTACTTTTTAGGGGACCCTGAAGGGCGGGAAGCGCCCAGCAGCCACTTTGCTCCAGCTTGCACCGCGTTCGCACCACAAGGACGCCGAATGACGCCTAAGGCGTAGGCGCCGCCATGCGCCGCAGCGGGTACCTCGCGAGCGGCGATTTCGGCGACGCCAGGCTGATCCGGAAATTCGGCGACGTGCCGGACGGCCTGAGTGCCTGTGAAGACCGACTAACCCGCGAGCGAATGCTCGAGGAAGAAGCGCAGCATCTCCCTCGTCGCGTCCGGCCCGCGCGGATCGGTGTAGGAGCCGGCGGGACTGCCGCCCGACCAGGCGTGGCCGGCGCCGTGAACATTCCAATGCTCGGAGACGGCGCGCCCTCTCGCATCGGTCAGGTTCGTGCGGGTGTAGGCGTGCCCATGGGGCACTCGTCCGTCGATCACCTTCGCTTTCAAACCTGCCGCCTTGGCGGACTGCTCGACAATCCGGTCGCCGTTGTTCGGATGCACCGTGGTGTCGCGGTCGCCGTGGAAAACGATGGTCGGCACTGGCGGTCCACCATCCGCAATTTTAGACCCGCCTCCCTGCCGCATGGCGACGAACGCGGAGGGAAGATCGCTTGCCGCCCCGCAGGCGAGGCCGGAATGGATCCCGACGGCCGCGTACAGATCGGCGTGGGTCGCTGCCATGATGGCGGCGGCCGCCCCGCCCGCCGACAGACCTGCGACGTAGACCCGCTTCGGATCGATCGGATAGTCCCGCATGACCTGGCGCGTGATGCCCGCGATCAGCGAAGGCTCGCCGCCGTCCCGCTGCTGGTCGCCCGTGCGAAACCAATTCCAGCATTTCGACTGGTTGGCTCCGCTGGGCTGCTCCGGATAGACCACGAAGCAATTTCGCTCTTCCGCCAGGAAATTCATCCGGGTGCCGGCCGCGAAGTCGTCCGGCGACTGGGTGCAGCCGTGAAGCATGACCACGAGGGGAACCGGTTTTTCCTGCGAGCGGCTTGGGACGAACAGCTTGTAGGTCCGGCTTCCATCCGCGCTGCGGAAGGTGCCTGCGATGAACCTCGTGCCTTCGGGTGCGATATCCGTCGTGGCCGGCGGAGCGCGTGTCATCGGACCACGCAGGTTGAGGCCGGGGAAGTCTTTCAGGCCCTCGAACCGGGCAGCGCCTTTGCGTCGCAAAGGAGCGGGAGAAACCCGAGTGGTTCGTCGGCTTTCCTTCTCGACGACGTTGGCCTTCACGTCGATGGTCGGCGGCTCGAGCCGAGCTGGCGCGACACGAGCGTGACTATCGGACGGTTCTTGCGCTCTCTCGCCGCGGAGCATGCGCTGCAGGAGCGCGGTGGCCTCGACCAGTTGGCCCGCACGCGTGAGGCGCGTGGCCTCGGAAATCATGTTCTGATTGAGCATCGCATCACCTTGTTCTGTCGGAGAGAGCGGCCTTGACCGCGGGAGTGGCGTGGAAGGCCCCGAGCACCGAAACCGAAGCAATGGTGGCGCGGGCCAGTTCGGGCGTGACGTCCTGGGCGATGGTCGCCAAGCCGAGAACGTTGATGTGCAGCATCTCGCCGGCGCGTTGCGCCGCTTCGAGATCCTCGCGGCTGTAGTTCCGCAGCCCCAGGTCCAGGCTCTTTCGGACCGTCGACTGCTTCACGACGTCCGCGTGGCGTTCGAGCTGGTTGCGGATGGCCGTCCGGATGAAATCCGTGCGGTTCGAATAGAACCCTTCCTGCACCATCAGATCGACCTGACCGAGGTCGACATAGCCAAGGTTGACCGTGATCTTCTCGGTATCGGGGATTCGGGGGCGCAGCTCGCGCACATTGTCGGCCATAAAAGCATCCTTTTACCATCCAATGGGATGGCCTATGGATGTCAGATGGCTGTTCTGAGTCCCCTTTCAAGGGGTGGCGGAGAATCGTTTAGCCGGACGCCGGCAGCTCGTCGGTCAGCTTCGAGCCGACGTTCATGTGGCGGCGCAGCCGAGTGCTCCGCCGCGGCGAAGATCAAATCTGCGGTACGCGCTTTCGTACGCTCTCGCCATTCGGTCCGCGGAGAAGCGTTCCTCGAAGCGGGCGCGCACCTTTCGTCTGTCGAGCCGGCCGAGATCGCCCACGGCCCTGACAGCCTGCTCCTCGTTCTCGACGATGAAGCCCGTCACGCCGTCCTCGACGACCTCGGGCACGGAGCCGGAGCGGTAGGCGATCACTGGCGTCCCACAGGCCATCGCCTCGATCATGACGAGGCCGAAAGGCTCCGGCCAATCGATCGGAAACAGCAGGGCCGCGGCCCCGGCGAGGAACGGCTGCTTCTTCGCCTCGTCCACCTCGCCGACAAGCTGGACCGCCCGACCGTCGATGTGGGGCTCGAGTTGCTTCTTGAAGAAGACGGTCTCGCCGCGCGGAATCTTGGCGGCGATGCGCAAGGGCATTCCGGCGGCCCGCGCGATGCGGATGGCGTCCTGGGGGCCCTTTTCCGCGGTGAGGCGACCGAGGAACGCCAGATAGGATCCTCGATCGAAAGACGGGCGAAAGTTGTTCGATGGCAGTCCGTGCGGGATCGTGGCTGTCCAATTCGCCTCCGGCAATGGCAGGCGCTGATGGTCCGATATTGACACGAAGCCCGCGCGGGGAAACTGCCGCAGCACATCGGAAAGGCCCGGCAGGTCGAGCCGGCCATGCATGGTGGTCACGAAGGGCACGCCGAGCCGACTGAGTACCGGAAGGGGCAGCCAGTCGATGTGCGCGTGGATCACGTCGAAATCTTTCGCGCGCCTGGCGATCGCCTCCAACAGTACGGCGCAGGCGGCGTTAGGATCGGCGCCTTTCCGTCCGAGACGCAATGCGCGCGGCCACACCGAATGAAGCTCGCCTTTCGTCCGGGAATCGCCGCTCGCGAACAGCGTGACGTCATGCCCGAGCGCGACCAGCTCGTCCACCAGCCACGCCACGACCCGCTCCGTGCCGCCGTAGAGCTTTGGAGGGACGCTTTCGGCCAGTGGAGCAAGTTGAGCGATGCGCATCGATGCCGATCCTCTCTAGACCGAAAACATCGAGCGGAAGAACAGCACGATGGCCGCGGAGGCGAGTTCTGAGACGGCGAGCAACGTCCAATCCGGCCTGGCGCCGTCGGCCGCCAGCCGACTGACGAGCCCCTCCATCAGACGGGCCATGGCCTCACTTCTGACCCGAAGGCGCCTGGGCGTTCGAGTTGTTGGGATTAGGCTTGTTGGCTTCGTGATGGCCGACGACGCAACCGGCCGCCGCGCCGAGCTTGCCGTGTCCTGCCATGTGGCCGGCGGCGCCGCCGACGATTGCGCCCTTGATGCAGCCTTTCGCCTCCACGCCCGGAGCCGAAGCGATTGCGATCGCGGCCGCGAAGACCGCTGCGAACATCCATTTCATGACTGCTCTCCGAATGTTGAAAACCGCAGAGTCAATGCGATCCCAAGGAGGTCGTTCCGAATTGCTGCGAAGCAAAGCGACAGGCTTCGGTTTGCCTGGCTACGACGCGCCGGCCTCGTCACCGGCGTAAAGGATGGCCCACGGCTTCAACAAGGTCCCGGCCGCTGACATGCGGAAGCGTCCAAGCCGCTCGTCCGGAAGACGCATGCGTTCGCGAAGCGGGTGGCGCACAGGGGCATCTGGGTCGAGCCGAAGCTTCTGGCCGAAATCGAGTACCGGGCGAAGTCCGCCGAGGGAAAAGTCCGGCACCCGTTCTTCCGAGGATTGCGGGAGGACCTTTGATGGACGCCTTCGATCGCTTCTGGCAGCGGTCGGATAAACCGTTTGATACGCCCTGATCGTGCCTCAAGCTACGGTGTCGTCTCCAAGGGCATATCAAGCTGGACGGTTACGCCTTTTGGCGTGTTGGATGCCACTGCCATGCGTCCGCCCAGTTGAGCGATCAGGCTCTTGATCACCTTGAAGCCCAGGCTTGCGCGTGGTTCGTCGATATCGAAATCCTTCGGCAGTCCAATGCCACGATCAGACACCTCGACATGCAGATCGGCACCTCGTCGTTCGCCGGAGACCTGGATTTCGCCAGATCCATCGGGGTAGGCATGTTTGGCGGAATTCGTCACGAGCTCATTGATCAACAGGCCCAGCGGAATCGCCTTGTCAGCCGAAATCATCAGATGACCAAAGCTGCAGACTACCTTGTGCGAAATCGTTTCCTGCAGCTTGCCGCAAAGCTCGCCGGCGAAATCGGCGATGTCGACGAACCCGATCTTGTCGCTGCGCCACAAATGGTCGTGGACCTGGGCAATAGTGGTGATGCGCGACGCGGCGTCCTTGAGCGCATTTCGGACTTCCTCCGACTGCGCGCCGCGGCTCTGCACCCGCAGCAGCCCGACCACCGATGCGAGGCTGTTCTTGACGCGGTGGCTCATCTCCCGCGTCAGCATGGCCTGGTGATCGAGGGCCTGCCGCAGATCGGCGTCAGCATGCTGGCGCTCGATGGCGATGCCGAGCAGCCCAGCAAAGCCAGCGAGGAAGTCGGCGTCAGCGACGTCGAATTGCCCGGGTTCAGGACTGTCGACCTCGAGGACGCCGAATGGCAGATGCCCTTCGCCGCCTCGCGCGATCAGAACGTTGATTGCGCGCCGGATCCCGTGATCCGTCAGGAGCTTCGGCGTTCGAAACCGCGTTTCTTCCTGAAGATGGTTGGAGATGACCATTTGTCCGGTCTGGAAAGCGTAGCCGGCAGGCGATTCCAGGTCGAGACCCAGAGACGTCCGACCGACGGTGCCCGGTTCCCAGCCGACGCCGGCGCGGATCAGCAGGCGATCATCGTCGGGCAGATATTCCAGTACCTTGGCGAACCGAGTGTCGAGTCCCTGGGCGCAGAGTTCGGTGGCACGCTGCAGGATTTGTCCGATGTCGCGGGTCTGCAGCGCGGAGCGGCCAAACTCACCCAGCAGCGACTGCTGCCGCAGGCGGTAGGGAAGCTCTTGCCTGGTGACATCGGTCGCAACGGTAGGTGCCGATGTCGACTCCTTCCCAGGTCGGTCGCTCATGCATTGTTCCGTCGGATCGAGGTCGCGGTTGCCTTCGTGGAAACGTAGCACGGCACCGTTGGTGTGGTGGGGGATTTCAAGCCGGGAACCGCTCCGAGACCGGTGATCTCGGATCAAGCGCGCCCGATTATCCGCTCGTCATGCCGCTCCTTCGGGAGCTCGTCGGCAAACATGGCGGTTAGAGAGATAATAAGGCGGGGGCCTGGTACATGGGAACGAAAGGTCGCTGATGCACTTGGGGAGTCTAACGGACAAACCGAAGAGTACAGGAAGAGAAGCCATGATATGGAGCAATTGAAGCCCGTCGTTCTGATCGTCGAAGACGAGTTGTTGCTCCGGATGGATTCGGCTGCGGTAATGGAAGAGGCTGGCTTTGAAGTCGTGCAGGCCGGGAATGCCGACGAAGCGATCGCAATCCTTGGGATGCGGTCGGATATCGGGGTCGTATTTACCGACATTCAAATGCCCGGCTCAATGGACGGTCTCAAGCTTGCTCGGTTTGTCCGGGATCGCTGGCCGCCGATCAAGATCGTCGCGACGTCGGGCCTTGTGGCCGTCGGAGACGGCGACCTGCCCGAAGGCGGCATGTTCATCTCCAAGCCCTACAGCGCGGCAGAGATTGCCGCGACGCTCCGGAGCCTGACTGGGCTCGCGTAAACTGTGGGTCGTTGCGATCGTCGCCTCTAGGCTACTTTAGGCGTCGCGTCTGTAGCGGACCGACATACAGGGAAGGTCGCGGCCGGATCGATGGTGGTCACTGTTTGGCCCGCCGGGTGCGATCAGGCGTCCAATGCATCTCTGATGTGCTCTTACGCCGACGAGCGGCCCGCCGACCAGGATCGGACGGATCAACCGGCAACTCGGGAAAGCGTGAGGCACTGGCGCACAACAGGAGAAACAGCGCGCGCTGCGCTTGGTATCTGGCACCGCCGCGACTGCATTCCGAGCCACACATGACGGCATGTCCGTCGGTCGTACGAACAGACCATTTCCACCTGCCGCGTCCGCGCCGCTTCAGCACGATGTCGAACGCCGCGAAGCGATCGTCGCCCCTCCGGCAGGTCACGCCGCGAGCCTATCCGGGAAGCCGCCATGGAGCTCGTCCAGCAGCCGCAGCTCGCGCTCGATCCGGCTTCTGTACAGTTCGCGCTCCCCCTCGTTCTTCGCGCTCGCCAGCAGCAGGCGATAGTGGCCGATAACCTTCTCGGTGCCGCGGATCAGCAGGTCTCGAATGCCGCTCATGACGCCGCCCCCAAGCTCGAGGAAGCTGACGATGAATCTTTCGGAAGGAGAAATGTCACCGGGAATGTCTCGGCAACCAGAGCATCGAGCGCGGCCTGCTCGTCGAGCATTCGTCTATCGATGAAATCGCGCTCAAGATCGGACAATTCCGTCCGGAGCAGCCTGCGATAACGGTGGATGTTGTTGCGATGGGTGCGGATACGGGCCAAATTTTGTTCGAACATCGTCGTCCCTCGTGACGGTCATACGGTCTAGGCTTCAGGCCGCCGCGCGGCGTTCGGTCGACCGAAGCCGCATAGGTTTGCCGCCAGGCGGGTGCCGGGGGCCGCCATCAAGCGCGCAGAGCGCCTCGAGGATCTCGTCGATGGTGACGGGTGCCTTCAATCCTTCTGGCGCCCTCAGCGACGGGCAGGACGCGATCGCGGAGGCGTCGGAGGCCCATGAGGCCAGGATGGCGCGCTTCTCGGCAAGCGTCAGGCCCGAATGAGAGACCACGTCCCTCGGGTGCTCGAACTTGGTGCCGGGATGAAGGAGATAGTCGAAGTCGAAAACGTTGTCGTCAAGGGCGGTCGTCGGCCGCATGGCTGCCTCCAAATCTGAGACGAGTTAAGGGGTGGCCGCGCGGGGAAGCCCCGCGCGGCGTCGATCGATCCGAGTCGCCTGTGTCCGGTCAGGCGGCTCTGGATTCGATCTGAGTGACGTTGTTCGGGGAGGCGCCGTTGATCGCGATGCGGCGCGGCTTCATCGCATCCGGGATTTCCCGCTGCAGGTCGATAATCAGCAGGCCGTTCTCGAAGCGGGCGCCCTTGACCTCGACGTGGTCGGCAAGGGTGAACTGGCGCTTGAAGTTGCGGGCCGAGATGCCGTGATGCAGGAAGGTCCGCTCTTCCTTGTCGCTCTTGCGGCCCTCCAGCGTCAGGACGTTCTGCTCGACGGTCAGCTCGACTTCGTCCGGCTTGAACCCGGCAAGCGCCACCGAGATCTGGAAACGATTCTCGTCGAGGCGTTCGATGTTGTAAGGGGGATAGCTCTCCTCGCCCACACGCTGCGCGGCTTCGGCGAGGTCGAACAGGCGGTCGAATCCGATGGCTGACCGGAACAGGGGCGAAAAATCTACAGTGCGCATAGCCAGATCCTCCTGGGAGCAAAATGGTTACGAGCGGCACCGGACACTTCCGGTGCCCGTCTCAAGTGGCGGGACCCTGACGGCATCCCGATCGCCTCATGGCGACGCCGAAAAAATTTGTAAATCCGGGAAAAGTTTCAAGAGGTCCGCGCAAAATTTTTTTGAAGGAATCCCGGTTGGATAACGCATTCCTGCGCTGAATCTCTCAATCCCGGGCACCCCGCACGGCCGCCTTGCCGCTTCGCTTCCGCGTCCCAATTCGTCTCCTCGGCCTTCAGCTTCCTCTCGACCGCTTCGAACTCGGCACACAGCGCGGCCACGCGTTTCGCGTGCCCCTCATCCGCCTTGTCCAGCGCAGCTTGTGCCTTGTCGACGGCCCCCTGCCTTCGTGCGCGCTCCTTCTGCCTGGCCGACTCTTCCCTGGCTTCCACGCGCTCGCGACGCTGGCGCTCCCGTTCGTACGCTTGGGCTGCCTTCCAGTCCGCCGCCTTGTCCGGCTGGGCGGAAGACATCTTCGCCTTGGCTGATGGCTTGTGGGCCGCCTTCTTTCCTTCATCCTGGGCGATGTTCTTCGGCAGTTCGGCGTGTTCACCGAACGGCCCATCGGATCCTACGGGACGCTTGAGGACGACGCCCGGCTTCGCCATGGTCGCGGCGATGACGTCCGGATCCGTGCTTTCGTTCGCCGCACCCTGGTGGAAGAGGTTGCTGTCCGCGCCCCACGCCTCCAAGGCCGCCTTCATCGAGGGCGCAGCGATCACCTGCTCGAAGAAACCCAGCGAGGTCAGGTAGGCCTGCAGCTTTCTCGCCATCGGCTGCGTCTTCCTCGTCCGGCCAGGGTCCTGCTAGATCGTCGGGTGCCCCGCGGAGGCGACCGCGACCCAGGCTCCCTCCCAGCCGGCACCATAATGGCAAGCCGCCGTTCGGAGGAACGCCCTTGCGCGCCGCCCGTTTCTGACTTCACAGCAGTGGAGAACGATATGACGGACCACATACGGCTGAACAAGGACAATTAGGGGTTCAGAAATGAAAGAGCGCTTCGAAGACAAGGTCGTCATCGTCACGGGCGCGGCTTCCGGCATCGGCGAGGCCACGGCGCGCCGCTTCTCGGCCGAAGGCGCGAAGGTCGTTCTCGTCGATCGCCAGCGCGAGGCGCTCGAAAAGATCGTTGCGGAACTCCCATCCGATCGCACAGTCGCCCATGTCGCAGACGTGTCGGATTCTCGAACCGTCGACGACATGGTGTCGTCGGCAGTGAAGCGCTTCGGCCGGCTCGACGTGCTGGTGAACAATGCTGGCGTCCACGAAGGCGGCGATCCCGCGAAGATCACTGACGAGCAGTGGCGGAAAGTCATGGCTACCGATGCAGACGGCGTATTCTTCGGCTGCCGCGCCGCCATTCCCCACCTCGAGAAGACCAATGGCTCGATCGTGAACACCGCTTCCGTCTCGGGCACGGGCGGCGACTGGGCGATGAGCCCCTACAACGCCGCGAAGGGCGCCGTCGTCAATCTGACGCGAGCACTTGCGATGGATCTCGGAAAGAAGGGCATCCGCGTCAACTCGGTCTGTCCGAGCCTGACGCGCACCGGCATGACGGCCGACATGATGGACGACAAGGAGTTGCTGTCGAAATTCGCCGACCGGATCCCGCTCGGGCGCGTCTGCGAACCGCGGGAAGTCGCGGCGGTCATCGCCTTTCTCGCGAGCGATGACGCCAGCTTCATGACCGGCGCGAACGTCGCCGTCGACGGCGGCGTCTCCGCGTCGAACGGACAACCGCCTCAATAGCAACCGGGCCGTCGATGCAATTGCCAGCAGTCCCTTACCCGGTTGGAACCGACAGCCTTTTCCAAGCTTAAAACGAAAATATAGGGAGGGATGCATGCCCCGCGGCGACAAGTCCAGCTACACTGACAAGCAAAAACGCCAGGCCGAGCACATCGAGGAAGGTTACGAACACCGGGGCGTTCCGGAGAAGGAAGCCGAGCGACGCGCTTGGGCGACCGTCAACAAGGAGACACACGGCGGCAAGAAGAGCGGCTCCGGCCGGGGGACGGAAGAAGACCACTCCCCGTCGCGGAAAGGTGGCCGGCTCGGCGGCGCCGCGTCGGCTAAGCGGCCGGCCACAGAGCGCTCCCGGTCGGCAAAGAAGGCGGCCAAAACAAGAAAGCGGCGCGCTGCCTAAGCTCGTCGAGGGAAGATCGGGCGCGCGCGTTGGCGGCGACAGCAGGTTACCGCCACGCTCAATTTCTCTGACGTAGACCTAGTGATGGCAGTCATGGCCTGTGGATAGCTATCCGCGAGGCCCGTGTCCGCCAGAAGACGAACGCGCCGGCGGTTGCCTGCTACTTCGCAAACCGCGTGTCGTCGAAGCGCACGAAAAGCGCGGCCGGCCCGGGATAAACATCGACGCCACCGGCTGCCCGCAGCGCACCTTCGGTGAACCCGCCGCAGAGCACGCCGATCGTCGAGATGCCCGCTTTGCCGGCGGCCTCCGCGTCGTACGGCGAGTCGCCGATGGCGACCGCGTCGCCGGTCTCGATTGCAGCTTCTTCAGAACGACCTCGAATATGTCGGGCGCCGGTTTCGATTCTTCGATGTCGTCGGACGAGGTCGTCGCGTCCACAAGCTTCGCGACACCAGCGATATCGAGGTACTGTTTGAGCTCGTCTTTTTTGGCGGAAGACGCAATTGCGATGCGGCCGGCGTCGGGCGCCCGTTTCAGCAGATCGGGTACGGCGGAGAACGGTCGGATCAGCGGCAAATACCTGGCTTTGAAGTGCTCGCTACGCCAAGCTTCGAACTCCTCGCCATGGGTCCGCTGCGCGTCCTCCGACAGGAAGACGGGAATGAGTTTGTCGCCGCCCTTGCCGATCTGGCTTCTCGCCTGCTCGAAGCTGACGTCGTAACCGAACTCCGTCATCGCCTCGTGCCAAGCGAGCGCGTGAAGATCGACGGAGTCCAGCAAGGTCCCGTCCAAGCCGAAGATGGCGGCTTTCGGCATTCAGGATCCTCCGGACCGGGCGTGCCCATTTTCGCGTAACATTCGGCGTAAGGCGTGTTCTTCGCCACGTGCCGGACGTCCGGAAGGCGGAGCCGAAGCGATTTACGCAACAACAAGACCGACCACTGCAGTGAAATGGCAGCCTGCACCTAGAATCACAAAGCCAGGCCATGTTGCATTCTCAAAACGCAGACGCTCCCACGAATGGAAGAGTATGCCAATCGTATAAGCGTCCGCGGGTTCGGACCGGTCATCCTCAGCATATCGGAACCATTGCCCACAAGAGTTGTTGCCTTAAAGATCCCCAAGCGACTCGGGGTTAGCTTACTCAGAGGCGGCAACGCTAGATGCTCAATTCTCTCGCAGTGTTTGCGATAGCCGGAGTGCTGGGGGCGTCGCTGATTACGTTATCGTGGATCTTTCCTAAGGTGGAAGCCAGTGAGGCTGTTGCGTCTGCGATGGCAGATAAGCTTGCAGACCATTCGATTACAGACGATTGTGCAAAACAGGTTTGGCCGAACTTTGCCACCGCGTGTCTGCGAAGCAGCGGTTCGGTGACAAAGATTGTCGAAGCTCGTTCCGTTACCGCCGGTCGCTAAGCGACGAGCCCGGGGCTGCCACGCCACTTTGCGCCGTGACCCATGGCCACGATTACTCTTCTCATCCGTATTTCGAGCGCGCTTGTTAAGGTTCTCCAAGTCCCAGTGATACTTGTGAGCGCGCCTTCTAATACGTCGACAAAATTGTCGGCCCTTTGAATAGGCACGACCTCAACCCACGTGCGCGGCGATCCGCGGGGGCCTCGTCCTCCATGGCCTCCTAGATCTTCTCCTCGATGAAGTCCCATGAGGTCGAGAACGAAGGCGGCATTTAGTGTCACGAGTTGCTCCGGTTGGTTCGGTCCGAAGCCATCAGGAAACCAGAGCTCTCTCGTTGGCCCGGAGCGAGCTTCGTGTCGGCTGCTGCAGATAATCGTGGACAACTCTGCCGAGGCCGAGCGTAAGGTCGGCGCGGATGTGAATTGCTGAGACGATCTCCAGAACCGGTAGGTCGGCGACAGGAGCCAATGCATGAGGTGTCAGAGATAGGGCTGCGGGGCCGGTCCAGGCTCCGCTCAAGGTGATTTCCTCAAGGCGATATTCGACGAGCTCGCAGATCCGCGGACTGCCATCGACATGAGGAATGATTTTAAGCAGATAATTCGGCTCCTCCAGTGCGGCTTTCACTTGCACCATGTCGGCCTCGCGGTGCTTGTAGCCCATCGTGCCCGTCGCAACTCGAGTTGGACCGTAATCCAGAGTTCCGAGAAGCGTGTCGACTTCGGTTCGCAACGTGGGCTGGGCGAGCTTTTTCGGGAAGCCCCAGAGTTCACGGCCCCCGGCGATCGGCCCCTCGTCGTTGAGGAACATGCAGTGGGTGTAGCTGCCTCTGCGGCCGCAGAAGGAGACGGGGATCACCTGCCCGCTCTCGGTGTAATCGCCAAAGCCATTCGAATCGGCATGCGGATGAATTCGTACTTCACCAGCGCTTCGCGCTGATCGAGTTGGAGCGGTTCGGGCACCACCGCGCGCAATCTCGCCGGATCGGTGCGATAGGTGATGATCAGGTATTCGCGGTTGACGAACCGGTACGGTCCGGGCGGATAGGCAGGGCTGGTCAGCGGCATCGCGAAGGCGCGCTCCAACACTTGTTTCTCCTGCATTGTGGGTTCTCCTTGTGTTGAATTCAGTTTGTTCTATTCGCGGCCGTCGCGTTCGAGATCGAACGTGAAGACGCCGTCGAGGCTCGCGGGGCGAGCAAGAACCTCCGGATGGCGCAGCGTACGTACTGCGTCGTGGTAACCCGCGCGCCAATGGTCCTGCATCGATAGCCGCGAAAACTCGTAGTCCTTGGAGTGACCTTCGTAGTTCTGAGCCCGGTAAATCAGGTGAATGATGTTGTAGACCTTGTCACTGGCGACCGACTTCAGGATCTTCAAGTCATCGTTCTCCTCAAAATCAGCGGGAAGCCTGCGCAGCAGGGCATCAAGGGCACGCTGGACCCGGTGCACGTTCTTGAATTGGCCCGTGCTCGCGCGCGTGCGGCTTGAAAACTGAATTTCTTTGTGGCGTGTGGCAACTTCCGCCAGATTGCGCGGAAGCGCGCCTTGCGAGCTCCAAAGATCGACCTGAAATGCAAGCGTGTCCTGGCGGCGGGGATCGCTTTCGATCACCCATTGCAGCGGCGTGTTGGACACGAGGCCGCCATCCCAGTAGTGCTCGCCGTCGATTTCGACCGCGGGAAAGCCCGGCGGCAGTGCTCCGCTCGCCATGACGTGCTCCGGAGCGATCTTGTGAGTGCTGGTGTCGAAATAGACGAAGTTGCCGGTCCTGACACTGACTGCGCCGGCGCTGAAACGCGTCATTCCAGCGTTGAGGAGATCAAAATCCACCAGGCGCTCAAGCGTGCGCTTGAGGTCGCGGGTGTCGTAGAAACTGGTCGCCCCGAGCGTTCCGCCCGGTTGCAGCCAGGGCATCACGGCTCGCGCAGAGAAGAAGCCCGTGGCGCCGCAGGCGATCGCGAAATTGGCGCTCATTTGGTTGAGAAGGTTGCGCGTGTCGTCACTCCGGGTCAAATCTCCGAAGGAGTTACCTAGCCAATCCCAAGGGGCGCTCGAAGTGACACGCGTCCAAAAATCCCGCAGCCGATCGACGCGGGAATTCGGCGGGTTACCCGCGATGATGGCGGCATTGATCGCGCCGATCGATATGCCGGCGATCCAATCGGGGTGGATATTGGCTTCCGCAAGCGCCTCGTAGACGCCTCCTTGATATGCGCCGAGAGCACCGCCGCCTTGCAACAGCAAGGTAACGCACTCGAACGGCAGCCGTCGTTCCGCGGTCATGAGGTGTGGTCGATGCTGGAAATTCATTTCGTGCTCTCTTTCTGACGAGTTCGGACCATTCTCGCGCTTTGTCGATTCTGATCGGGCTCGCGTGCTCTGCTCGGATGCGAGAAGACGGGTTGATATCTCGCTTGACGAATTAAACTATACCGTATAGTTTGGATAAATCACGAACCGAGCTCATCTGTCAAGGAGAATGGCTCACGCGACCCGCTCAGCTTTTTGTGACTACGGCAAGTCGCTGAAATCTCCGCTTCCTGCGCAGGCCTGCTTCGGAACAAAACCCAAGATCAATCAGAGGAGTGATCAGATATGATTTCGAAAACCACGCGTGGGCAAATCGCGGTCTTGGCAGCATTGCTTTGCACTAGCGCTGCCAGTGCGCAGGAGAATCGCGGAACACCCGAGCAGAGGGCCGCGTGCGCGCCCGACGCCTTCAGGCTTTGCGCTGGCTACATTCCTGATCCCACCAGAGTCGAGCAGTGCCTGAGGCAGAGCAAGTCCGATCTCAGCGAGGCCTGCCGATCGGTTTTCGAACAAAGTGCCGGCCCGGTGGCCAGTAGAAGTAAATAACTGAATCGGCTGCCCGCCGGGAGCGCGGCCGAGGTTTTGCGCAAGCGCGGCAGAAACGCCGCGTGAGCAAGAACGAGGAGTTAACAAGATGGATATGTTCTACATTCCCGCACTTGCATCGTTTTCGGGATCGGCTTCCGGAACTTTGGCGTCAATTGTCACCGGCTGGGTGACTCAGCGTCGTAAGGACCGCGTGCGTCATACGCTGCGGGCCACATCCCAGCGCGAAGAGCTTTACAGGAGCTTTATCGAGGAAGCATCGAGGCTCTACGCCGACGCCCTCGTCAACGACAAGTCCGAGGTTTCAAAACTCGTCGATCTCTATGCTTTCATCGCGCGGATGAAAATTCTCTCCAGCGATGCCGTGATCGAAGCGGCCGAGAAAGCAGGAAGGTTGATCCTCGAAACCTATCTGTCCCCGAACCGGACATTCGTGGACCTACCCGGGTTGATCAACGAGATGGATCCTTTGCGCGATTTCAGTGAGGCCTGCCGCCGCGAATTGCAATCGGCTCAGGCGCATTGAGACTGCGCGCATGCCACTGTTTCAATATTTCGGATGGGTGGGAAGCGTTCTGCTCGCGGCACTGTTTGCCGCGAACTGGTGTTGTTCTGTGCCGATTGCACGCGCGCCACGTTCTGATGTTCGGCTCGATAAGATCAACATCCGGATCCATACGGATCATAAATGGCCCGAACCCGTGGTTTTCGACACAACGCGTTCGACATTGACGGACGACGCGAAAGCAAACGCGGAGACCGACATTGGCGGAAGCGAGACTCCCGTTATGGTGGACCACCAACCCTCCGAAGCGTTCGCCGAGATGGCGGCTACCAGGCCGTGTTTTCGACCGCTTTGCTCCGCCGGCCAGGCTACGGAGCGGAACGCGTCGCCGATTGGGAACGGCGCGCCATCTCAAAATCGCTCGCGCCTGTCGATAACAGCGCGCAAGGACGTTACTTTCCCCAATCCGCTTCACAAGCCGCCAGGAAGAAGCTGACGCGTTCGCGCACGAATGCCGGCAACTCACTGCGCAGTTCTTTCGCGCCCTCCCCCATCAGCGCTCGCATCAGCATGGGAAGCAGAATGAGGTCCATAAAGATTTGCGCCGTGGCGAGGCTTCTTTTGCCGCTGAAGGGTCCCTTGGAGCCGCGCGAAAGCGTATGGGTAGCATCGGTCAGGACATGGGAAACGGCGGCCGCGGCCTGGTCGCGCCCGGCCTCGTGAACATGGCGACTCAAGGCCGGGAATCTCTCGGCTTCAGCAATTGTTGCGCGCGTGATGCCGAGCGTCTCCTCGATGAATCGTTCGACGACCTCGCTGCCGAGGCTCGCGAGCTTGTCCTGCACCGTGCGTCCCTTGGGCTCAAAACCCTCGAAATTCGTCAGTCCCTCGAGGACGCGGGCGACAACTGCCTCGAAGAGCGCCTCCTTCCCCGGGAAGTGAGCATAGATCGTCGGCTTGCTTGCCGGCGCCACTTCCGCGATCTCATCGAGGCTGGCGCCTTGATAGCCCTTCTTGAGGAACACCCGCTGAGCGGCATCAAGGATCCGCGGTTTGACATCGCCAGCCAGGTCTTTCGGCGGCCGTCCTTGGCGCGGCCGTTTCGAATCGCTGTGTTTGCTCACCATCTGCTTTCACCCTTGCATTCACGATGCCGCGAGCGCCGAAGCTCGCTGACAATGACGGCTTGACACGTGAACGATCAAAGTGCAAGTAAAATAAACTATACGGTATAGTTTGTATCTGGAGAAACGCTGTGTCTCGTGCCATCTCGCATCCGCCCGCCCTGGAGGGACGAACCCTGCTGGACGAGCTGAACCACCGCATCAAGAATGAGCTCGCCTCGGTCATCAACCTCGTCTCTTTCAAGGCGATCTGGACGGACAACGCCGACGCCAAGGAAGAACTGAGCAATATCGTCGACCTGCTTCACCAGCATGTCGAGGTCCACAACATTCTGACCATGCCGGATCGCGATGCCGTGGTCGACGCAGGCGACCGGCTTCGCAAGCTTGCCCTGGCCGCGTACCGGTGCAAGCTCGACCGCATGAATATCCACCTTCTATTGTCGATCGACACATTGCCGCTGGAATCGGAGCGGTGCTGGCTCCTGGCGCTCGCCGTCTACGAGCTAGTGACGAACGCGGTCCGCCATGCCTGCTTCGACGGCCGCGAGGGCGAAATCAAAATCAAGCTAATGCGTGCCGGTTCCTGGGTGAATTGTCGAGTGACCGATAACGGATCGGGCTTGGCAAGGATCAAGCCTGGTCGCGGCCTGCGGATCGTCGGCGATCTGGCAAAATGCCTGGGCGGCCGGATGGGTCATACCTTCGGTACGACATCGACCTCGTTCGTCCTGGACTTCCCTTTGACGCACCGCGAGCAGCACGCCAATCGCGCGGTCGTCGCCCGCCGCCCCCGAACCGCACGGCGATTAAAGGCTATGCCGTCGCTGCTTTCCGCGCCAGTCGGCGATGAGCGGGCAAATCCCCCCACCGTGCACCCACAACTCTAGACCGAAGGAGAACACAATGTCGCGAAAGACCTTTCTCACCCTTTCCGCGAGCGCACTGCTCGGTGTCGTCATCGCAGCGCCCGATCCTGCTCTGGCGCAGTTCGGCCCTCCTCCGGGTCCTCCGCCGATGCTCGCTGGTCCTCCTCCAGGCCTCGGCGCCGGTAGTCCCCCACCCGCACTGGGCGCTGGTCCGGTCGGTGGTCCTTCCTCCGGACCTGTCGCTGGCCTTCCGCCCCATGTGGGCGCGGGCGCATCTCCGCGCGACATCGCCGGTGGTGCGCCTCGTCTCGATGGTGCTGGCGGATTGCATGGTCTCGAGCGTGGCGGCCAGGCCAATCTTCGCGGCGTCGAAGGTCGCGCCGCGGCCTACAGCGCTAACAGCTACAGCCACGATGGTTATGCGAGCTATGGCCGTGGCTACCGGCACTGGCCCTACACGGAGGCTGCGGCTTACGCCTATGGCGGATCCTATGCCTCCTCCGACGACGGCTGCTACTACGTGTCCGCCTATAGGCGATACGGCACCAGACGCGTTCTGGTTTGTCATGAAAACTGACTGAAGGACGGCCGTTTCGCGCCCTGGTCTTTGCCCCGGGGCGCCGGCCTTTTGGTCCAATTTGACTGGGCCGATCTTCTGCCCTTGACAACCTCATAAATAAACTATACGGTATAGTTTAATTAATGGGAGAGCTTCCGTGCACCATTCCATCCACCACCCTCCTACGTCGGCCATTCTGAGGACCGCGCGTGCAGCATTTGCGCTCGTCCTGTTGGCAGGGCCGCTGGGTGCCTGTAATGACCGCGCCGCCACCGCCGTCGAGCGCGCCGCCTTCGTGCACACCGAGATCGTGCAGCCGCGGGACGCACAGGCTTCCCTTACGCTCACCGGCGAGGTCCAAGCGCGTTTCCGCGCGGACCTCTCCTTTCGGGTGAGCGGGCGCGTGCTCGCGCGCCTGGTGGATGTCGGCGCCCACGTCAATGCCGGCGACCTCCTGGCCCGGCTCGATCCGGCCGAGCAGCAGGCCGATTTTGATGCCGTAACCGCGAGTGTGGCTGCGGCGGAGGCCCAATTGCGCGTGGCACAGGCGACCTTTGACAGGCAAAGCACTCTTCTGTCGAGCGGCTTCACCACCCGCGTCGCCTATGATCAGGCGCAGGAGCAATTGCGAACCACACAAAGCGCGCTTGAATCGGCAAAGGCGGAGCTGGGAAGGGCCCGAGAGGCGCTTGGCGATACCGAACTGCACGCCCGCGCTGCGGGTATGATTACAGCGCGAAGCCTCGAGGTCGGGCAGGTCGTGCAGGCGGCCCAATCGGTTTTCACGCTGGCGCAAGATGGCGAGC
Organism: uncultured Alphaproteobacteria bacterium; assembly: GCA_963696255.1. Lineage (GTDB taxonomy): Bacteria > Pseudomonadota > Alphaproteobacteria > Rhizobiales > Xanthobacteraceae > Bradyrhizobium. The sequence goes on along the minus strand of CAVOJN010000005.1, from coordinate 2,999,931 downwards.
GTGACGCGGTCTTCGATGTCCCTGAATCGATGTTCTTGGGCGATGTGGATCACGGCCACGTGTCGCTGGCGCTGGTCTCGGGTCCTGACGTCAGCGCCGTTGGCTACGTCAGGGAGATATCGCCCGCCGTCGATCCCAAGAGCTCCACGGTTCGCGTGAAAGTCGCGATCCAAAATCCGCCACCAGCGATGGCGCTCGGAAGCGCCATCGCCGGCACCGCTGGGACGAAAGCCGCCACCGAGATCACCGTGCCGTGGACCGCACTTACGGCAACGGGCTCAAAGCCCGCGGTGTGGATCGTCGATCCCAAGACAAGCACAGCGTCGCTGAAGCCGGTGATCGTCGGCGCCTACGAAGCGGGAGCGGTGCTGATCAAGGAAGGGCTCGAGGCTGGAGACCGCGTCGTCATTGACGGAGGCAAGCTGTTGAGCTCCGGCCAGCCCGTGACATTTGCTGGAGATCGGTCATGAGAACGCGAACTTTTGTCATAGCAAGCGCCACCATCGCCTCGGCATTGGCAATGGCCGGATGCAAGCAGGAGGCGAAGGCGCCGGAACCCATCCGGCCCGTGCTATCAACCGTCCTGCAACAGGCTGCATTTGATGGCACGGCGGAGGTCGGAACCGTGCAGCCCCGCTACGAGACCAATCTCGGCTTCCGCGTGCTGGGGAGACTCATCGCGCGTCCAGTCAACGTCGGCGATCTGGTCACCGAAGGTCAGACGATTGCTGCAATCGACCCCACTGCCCTCGAACTCGCCGTGAGGTCAGCGAAAGCAGACGTTTCGAAAGCCCAAGCCCTGCTTGAAAACGCGATCGGGACCGAGGAGCGGAAACGTGTCCTGATCAAGACCGACGCAACGACGAAGCAGACGCTTGATGACGCTGAGCAAGTGCGCGCGGGCGCACAAGCATCGACGGCTCGCGCCCGCGCGAATTTGACGAAGGCTGTCGAGCAGCTAGGCTATGCACAGGTGAAGGCGGATTTCGCGGGCGTCGTCACGGCCGTGGGCGCCGAAGTAGGACAAGTCGCCTCGCCGGGTCAGACTATCGTGACCGTGGCGCGACCGGACGTCCGCGAGGCCGTGATCGATATCGGTGCGGACTTCCCTGTGCCCTTGACCGTCGGTTTGCCGTTCACCGTCAGCTTGCAGTTGCTTCCTGCCGTTCAAGTCCAGGGCCAAATTCGCGAAGTTGCGCCGCAAGCCGATCAGGTGACGCGCATGCGCCGCGTTCGTATCGCCTTGAATGATCCGCCCGAAAGCTTCCGGCTCGGAAGCACCATCACGGCAAAGCTAAGCAATGCTCACAGCTTAGTTCCCCGGGTGCCCGCGTCCGCCGTCCTCAAAGAGGGCGCCGAGACTTTCGTCTGGGTCATCGACGCTCCCACGAGCACGGTTTCGCTGCGCAAGGTCGATCTCTCCGAGGATGAAAGCGGCATTCGCCTCACCGGCGGCCTCACCGTTGGTGCGCGCATCGTGACTGCCGGTATCCACAGCCTCAAACAAGGACAACATGTCCGCATCGAACAGGATTCTACGCCATGAAAACCTTCAACCTTTCCGACTGGGCACTCGGGCATCGTTCGCTTGTCTGGTTTTTCATGCTCGCCTTCATGGCGGCGGGACTCTTCTCGTATCTGCAACTGGGGCGGCAGGAAGATCCGGATTTCACCATCAAGACCATGGTGATCGGCGCGCAGTGGCCGGGTGCGTCGCCCGAGGAAATGACTCGCCAGGTCACCGAGAGAATCGAGAAAAAGCTCGAAGAGCTGGAGTTGCTCGACTATACCAAGAGCGTCACCGTTGCGGGCCAAACAACCGTCTTCGTCTATCTGCGCGACTCGACGAAGGCTGCCGACGTCGCCCCGACCTGGGCGCGCGTGCGCAATATGATCGCGGACATCAAGGGCGATTTTCCGCAAGGCGTGATCGGGCCGGGCTTCAACGACCGCTTCGGCGACGTCTTCGGCAACATCTACGCTTTTACCAGCGACGGCTTGAGCCAGCGGCAATTGCGCGATCGCGTCGAAGACATTCGTGCAGAGGTCCTGACGGTCCCGGACGTGGGCAAGGTCGACATTCTCGGCGCGCAGGATGAAATGATCTTCCTGGAATTTTCGACCCGGAAGATCGCTGCGCTCGGCCTCGACACCCGTTCTATCGTGTCCTCGCTGCAGGCGCAAAATGCGGTCGCGCCCTCGGGAGTATTCCAGGAGGGACCGGAGCGCATTAGCGTGAGGGTCAATGGTCAATTCGCATCCGAGGAAAGCCTGAAGGCGATCAATCTCAGGGTCAACGACCGGTTCTTCCCGCTGACAGATGTGGCAACCATCACGCGCGGCTACGCCGATCCGCCGACAACCCTGTTTCGCTTCAACGGCGAGCCCGCCATCGCGCTCGCGATCGGGATGAAATCGGGCGCGAACCTGCTGAAATTCGGCGAGGCGCTGAAGGAGGAAATGTCCAAGATTCTGGCCGAGCAGCCGATCGGCCTGGGAGTTCATCTCGTCGCTGACCAGCCGGTCGTTGTCGAGCACGCGGTGTCAGGCTTCACGGAAGCCCTGTTCGAAGCGGTGGTCATCGTGCTCGCAATCAGCTTCTTGAGCCTCGGAATTCGCGCCGGCCTCGTCGTTGCGATCGCGATTCCCCTGGTTCTGGCAATCACATTCGTGGTGATGGCATATGCGGGAATCTCGCTGCAGCGCATTTCGCTGGGCGCTCTGATCATAGCTCTCGGGCTTCTGGTCGACGACGCCATGATCGCCGTTGAGATGATGGTGGCGCGGCTGGAAGTCGGTGACCCCCTGGAAAAGGCGGCAACGCACGTCTACACCTCTACGGCATTTCCGATGCTGACCGGTACGCTGGTCACTGTTGCCGGCTTCATTCCCATTGGCCTCAACAGCAGCAACGCCGGCGAATTTACCTACACCTTGTTCGTGGTCATCGCTGTCTCGTTGCTCGTGTCATGGATCGTTGCCGTGCTGTTCACGCCCTTGCTCGGCGTCACGATCCTGCCGGCCAGAATGAAGGGTCATCATGAATCCAAAGGCCGGGTTGCGCAGACGTTCGCCCGCCTGCTTCTGGTTTGTATGCGTCATCGCTGGATCACCGTCGGGGTGACGGTCGCGGCCTTCGCGCTCGCTCTATTAGGCATGCAATTCGTGCAACAGCAGTTCTTTCCGTCGTCGGACCGTGCCGAGTTGGTCATTGACTGGAATCTGCCTCAAAACGCCTCGATCACCGAAACCAATGCGCAGATTGCCCGCTTCGAGCGTGAACAGCTACAGGGCAATGCTGGTGTCGATCATTGGTCGACTTATGTAGGGACCGGCGCTCCGCGATTTGTGCTGTCATTCGACGTGCAGACGGCAAACACCTGGTTTGGCCAGATGGTCGTCGTCACCAAGGGTGGCATTGCCGCGCGAGACCGTGTCAAGGCGCAATTCGAAACCTATCTGAGAAACACCTTTCCGGGCACCGACACCTTCGTCAAACTGCTCGAGGTCGGACCTCCGGTCGGGCGTCCCGTACAATACCGGCTGAGCGGACCCGATATCGCCAAGGTGAAGGAATTTTCCCAGGAGCTCGCCGGCATTGTACGCGCCAATCCGCACCTCGATCATGTCGTGTTCGACTGGATGGAGCCGGCGCGCGTCGTCAAGGTCGATGTCCTGCAGGACAAGGCGCGCCAGCTCGGCGTGAGCTCAGAAGATATCGCGACGACGTTGAACGGCGTCCTTGCCGGCTCCTCGATCACCCAGATGCGCGATAGCATTTACCTGGTGAACGTGATGGGACGCGCGACCGCACCGGAGCGCGCATCGATCGACACGCTGCGCGACCTGCAATTGACCGGCCTCGGCGGCCAATCGGTGCCGCTCGGGGCGGTCGCCACGCTGCGCTACGAAATCGAGCAGCCGACAATCTGGCGCCGATCGCGGACTCCCACGATCACGCTCAAGGCAAGCGTCCTCGACACCGCGCAACCGAAGACAGTCGTGGATCAACTCGCGCCGAAGGTGACCGAGTTCGCAAAAGGACTGCCGGCCGGATACTCGGTCGCGATCGGAGGCTCGGTCGAGGAAAGTGCGAAGAGCCAGGCCCCGATCGAGGCGGTCGTTCCGCTGATGCTCTTCATTATGGCCACCATCCTGATGGTTCAGCTGCAGAGCTTTCACCGGCTGTTCCTGGTGTTTGCGGTTGCGCCTCTCGCCGTGATCGGCGTTGTCATGGCGTTGCTGCCGAGCGGAGCACCACTCGGATTTGTCGCGATCCTCGGTGTGCTGGCGCTGATCGGCATCCTGATCCGCAACTCGGTCATCCTGATCGTGCAAATCGAGGACTTGAGGAACGCGGGACGCCCTGCATGGGACGCGGTGGTGGAAGCGACCGAGCATCGCATGCGACCGATCATGCTGACCGCGGCTGCTGCAAGTCTCGCTCTTATCCCGATCGCGCGCGAAATCTTCTGGGGGCCCATGGCCTACGCGATGATGGGCGGCATCATCGTAGGCACGTTGTTGACGCTACTGTTCCTGCCGGCCCTGTATGTGGCCTGGTTCCGGATCAGGGAGACGGCGCCCGCAACAGACAACACTCACGAAAATCCGACTGCCCCCGAAGTGCACGCAGGCCTGTCAAGCGATGCGTCCCCTCAGCGTGAACTGGAACATGCATAGGAGCCAATATGAAAGAAGTTCTAAGTGTCTTCATGTTCGGTATTTGGGCATTGTTCTTCGTAGTTTTTTTTATTGCCATCAAGCCGTATACCGTCGCTGCAGTTGCCGGGTCGATTAGACCTGAGTATTGTAACACGGAAGGGTCGCCAATGTGCCAGTGCCCACCACACGTGTTTGCCGCAATGTCCGGCGCCGTGGTCCCGACGTGGAAACGGTCGAAATGCTAGAGATGGCCGTTGCGACGAGGCGATTACAGGAGAATTCAATCGGACCGACCAGCGATCACTTGAAGCGATACATCGCCTCGCGTAGTCAGCCATGATCCAAACTCCCGCCGGATTGCCGAGTGCAAGAAGAACTACATGATATCGCCCAGCGCTACTGATTGGATTGCGGTTGTATAGTTGCGATCCCGCAACTTGAGTAGCTTCGCCAGATTCATCGAGGGCCTACGCAGCCAATAAACTCGCTCTATGGACGCATCCGAGCAGGCGCAACCTCGGAAGGCACGAGGTCGGCCGCGCCACGCCCTCTCGACGGCGTCGAAGGCACTTCGGGATCTGATCTTGACCGATACGGGCTTGACTCAGTCGCGGCAAGCGCCATTGGCCATGCGCGCAATATGTGCACTTCAGAAGAAGCAGTTCGGGCGAGAAGCTCATGTACGTCGGCTAGTTCTGAACAAAACTCTTGCTGGATGATCGACCGCAGCTAGCGCTTTGCTGATGATCCTTTTTCGGGCGTGTCTTTTTTTCAACGTCCCATAGCCCTTAGCGAAAGACTAATGCGCGTGACCACGTCGTCCCACTCCCTTTCCTCGTTCGCTGGATAGTCGATCATCACGCAGTGGACAAAACCATTCGAAAAATTGCAGCGAGAGTAATAAACCTTGTCATGCTTGTAGCCGGAAACAGCAAAAAAACGGGACGTCACTCGCTTATACTGAAGGCTCGACGGAGGGTGCCTCTTCGAAAGGAACGTGGCCGGTGCTTCGTTGTCCGTATTAGGCGCGGTTTGGATCGTAAGCCCTGCTCTCCCGTCGGCGGTTTTCAGCCGTTCTCCATATCCATCCGGATGGCCGGCTTTTTCAGTAAAGATCGAAGTTGGGATATCGACCGAGGTGCGAGTTTCGTCGATCGAATAGGTCTCCCAACGTACCGGCTCTTGGAAAGCCATCGCGGTCGGAGCCGTGAATACAAGGAGTGAAGCTGTAAGGAGCGATTTCATCTTCATTGTCCTCTGTCGCCCCAATATCAACTTTGCGCGCCAGACCTGGGTTCCCAGTTCAGCAGCACAGGAGGCTCACAAATTGAGGCATCGCCCGCTTTCAGGCCACCGTGGCGTAAAGCGCGCCGGGAACCCTCGCTTGCACTGCCGTTTAACCTGCAAACTAGGGAGCTTTTCAATGAAGCGGGTTCTGACCGTCTGGATGGTGAGTTTCATCCTCCTTCTGTTCTGCGCTGCAATCGGCGCAAACATCGGCGGGCATATGCCAGAGATGCGAGGTGCTTGGCTGACCCGAGCTCAAGGGTAGCTGTCGTGCGATCGTGTTATGAACTACGAGACCCGACGCGTGAGCGCTCTAAGGCCGGGAAACTGCTCATCCCCTCGCACGTTATGTGACTGCTTTCTCTTTGCCATACAAGGAAAGCTTCGGCGTGTCGGGGGCGACTGCGCGGACCGGAGAGTCGAAGGGCGTGAAGCGGATCCTCAAAATACTCAGCTACACTGCGGCCGGGATCTATCTGCTGGTTGATGCGATCTTCATGACGCTCGCCAAGCCTATCGCCAACTGGATCGGCGAGCATCTTCCGCTGAAAAGATTGAAGAACTGGATTAGGTCCTTGCCACCCTATCCATCTCTCGCCTTGTTTTCCGTCCCGGTAATCGTGCTTGAGCCAATCAAGCCGTTGGCAGCATACCTAGCAGCTACCGGCCAATTTTTGGTCGGAGCTTTGACATTCATTATCGGTGAATTGCTGAAGCTCGTGTTAGTAGAGAGATTGTTTTCTCTCACCCGAGAGAAGTTGATGAGGATTCCGACGTTCGCCAAGTTATATGGGTGGTATAGCCAGGCACTATCTTGGCTAAAGGCAACGGAAGCTTGGCGCGCATTACTCTCGCTCGCCAGAAGCGGTCGCGAGTATTTCAAGGCGATGCGCGTGCGTGTCGTGCATCGACTTCGACGTTCTACCTAACCGTCACATATTATCGCTAAGGTCCGTACGACGCGAGGCGGAACATAACCAGCCCAAACGGCTTGTTCCCCCGGGGCCACTGTCCAACAAATTGAACACGTCACGAAGATGTCGACCGGCCGGCGCGTGGGCAATCGTGTGGGACCCGAGGCCTTCAGAGGCGAACTCGAGCAGTGATGCAAGGTGCCGAAATCCGCCGCGCGAATCCATGTTCGACCATAAAGAAGTTGAACGCGCGGCACCGCGGGCACTTGAAGATCAGCCTGACTCCATAGAGACCGCTTGGCTCGCTCGAGGCTAGCGCCATTGGCCACGCATCGCAGCGCGAGCATTTCACGAGCAGCACTTCGGCGAGAACTCCATGTTTGTGCCCGGTCCTTGGTTTCACCATCAATGGGCCGAGCCCTCGCTTTGTTCCAGGTTCCGAAAGCACTTGACTTACGGCGGTCCGCCCAGAACGGAGCAACGCGGCCGGCGAAACGATTGAACTCGATGTGGATTCTCGTAAAATTGGGAGCTGTCGCGACCGAGGATTTTGCCCGCCGGGTAGTTGGTTGGATCGCGCGACAAGCTCATGCGCGTCGTTCGTTGAGTGCGTGGTGTCTGGACCTTGTCGGCGACCTCACCGACGCTGATATGGTGGGCAGGCTCGGAGGCCCGTTCATCAAGATTAAATATCACTGCGGCCTTTGGCATACGTTGCTCGCGAGAAACTCTCGCCGTCCCGGCGGGTTTTGAATTCTCTAACGGAGGGATCGGACATGAAAAAAGCAGTATTGGCTTTTGCGGCCGTTGCAACGATCAGTCTCGCTACCTTGGCAACAACATCACCGGCCCTTGCGTGGCGAGGTGGTTGGGGATGGGGTCCCGGACTCGCAGGCGGACTAATTGCTGGCGCGGTGATCGGTGGCATAGCGTCTAGTGCTTACGCCTATGGCCCCGGTTACTATGGCGGACCTGGGTACGGGTACTATGGCGGCGGCTATGCGCCTGCTTATGGCGGGTACGCCCCAGTGTATTACAACTACGGCTACGCGCCGACATACTCTGGCTATTATGGTCGCAGGTACGTTGTGCGTCCCGCATACGGGTACTACCCCGGCTGGTGAGTCCGCCAATCGCCTTGCTATGGGCGCCATTACTTGCGGCTCGAAGATCTCCGGAGCATTTTGTTCTTGGCCACGCGATTCGGCGCCGTTCATCCTTTTGCGCTTCAGCCCGGGTTGAGCCTCGCGGCTCGGCCGCGCGCGATTCGTAGGATCATGGGAGGGACGCACTTCGCGCCGATTCCGGAACAAGATTGAGATGCTGTTCGCAACCTCAAGCGCATTCCCAGCTCGATCGACTGCGACTGCCAATTCGCCCATCGAACGCTATGGAATGCCGCCCGACATCTGTTGGAATTTCAGCGGCCGGCCTACTGAGCTTGCACCCCGATTTCTCTATGATCTTCAATTTCTACGACGACGAAACTGTCCGAATTAATTTACCTTTCCGAACAGTTCACCATCAGCCTCCCGGCAGGTTCTGGTTCGCAAACGCGATGCGTACCCGGGCCAAAATTGGTCGACCGGAACGCCCGTCATAGTGCCCGGCGCAAAAAGTACAAAAATCAAGCATACGGGCCTATCGCCGGAGGCCGGGCTAGGGCGCGGATAGTTGCGCACTGATCACACCCGTTGAAATCCACAGGTTGATCACACCCGAATGGAATTCGACGGGTTGATGCCGTGGCTTTGTCCAGCAAGGTTCTGTGTGGCGGGCAAGGGACCGGTGTTTTGTGCAGGGGTTGCAGCATGTCTTCCATCGCTTGTTCCAAGAACCCGCACGTCGCCACGAAGGCGTGCTCCGTCTCGGCCGCTGGGGCTCGAAACATCGTTCGATTGCTTGCGGCCGTTCTCGGCGCTGCATCGCTTGCGGCCTGCGCGGAATCGACCGCGGTCCGAAACTCCAATTTTGTTAGTCCCGGCCCATCGTCGCCACAGAATCGAACGGCATCATTCGTCAGTAACAGGCGTGTCGCAACCGCGAGAAAACACACGCCGTTCGCGCGGCACCACCATGCGACGCCGACACAGGTTGCGTCACATGGAATTGCCAGCTTCTACACAGAGGACCAACAGACAGCGAGCGGCGAAAAGTTCGATACGCATGAGTTAACTGCAGCTCACCGTACTTTGCCGTTTGGTACTCGGTTGCGGGTGACAAACGTTGCGACCGGGCGATCCGTGACCGTGCGGGTTAACGACCGCGGTCCATACATTCCCGGACGAGTCGTCGATGTCTCAGGTTCTGCAGCCAATGAACTTGGGATAGTTGACAGAGGAATCGCCAAGGTCCGGGTTGACGTTGTCCAATAGCTAGCGGGAAGTCTAAACCGGCGAAGTTGACCCGAGCAGCCGTCGCTAAACGTGACCGGCTCAGTCTTCGCGAGTAACTTTCGACCGTACCCAAGGCGAAGCAGAAACGCGGTGATGGAATGTCGCCGTTTGACTCGCAGCGGCCCACCATCACTACTGGCTTAATGTGGTCGCATTGCAGAACGACGTCCGGAGCCTTCGCGCCGCAGTATTGGCACGGGAAAGGGTCCCGCCGCACGGCGTGTGGATCAGTTTAAAGATACGCGCTCAATGCCAGCCATCCCGAGGGCGCGCGCTGCTCCGGTGGACAGATCAATGCACCGCCCTTTGATGAACGGGCCCCGATCATTGATCCGAACGGTGATACTACGCCCGCTTCTTTGTGAGGTGACTGTAACTTGTGAGCCGAATGATCGGGTGCGGTGAGCAGCCGTCATGGCGCTGGGGTTCATTCGTTCACCCGATGCTGTTCGGCCGCCGCTGTACCCATAGTGCGATGCAAGGCACGTCTCTGCGAATGCCGATGTTGATGTAAAGGCGAGCGCCATCACAACGCATACTGCGCGGATCATCGTTCAGTTCCTGTGACCCGCCCGTGCTGAAACTATTCCTCGCCACCAAAGTTCCGCGACATGTTGCCGCGAATGAGAGATTCACGGATCCCACAGTGGGCGTCACGTCCCTGCCGGCGGAGCACGTAGACGGGCCGTGGGACGAACTTCTACGCGTGGTGTCCGCGTTAAATCATGATTTTCACTACGAAAGGATTTCGATGACCAAACAAACAGACCTCAAAGGCGCCAAAGCACCTTTGAAAGGAGTCGGCGGCATTCTTCGATAATGTCATGGGCGAATACGTGCTCGACGATCACCACGTTATTTTGCTGACGAAAGCTGCGAGTCGCTGGATTGGATCGAAGGAGGCCAGAGCAATCATAAAAGTTGACGGGCTAGTTGTGAAAAATAGGGCACCCCAAAGGCTCACCCAGCCTGAACGATCGAGCGCGATAATAAAATCGCGGCCCCCTCGATCTTGCCGGTGGCGGCAAGACGGCACCATCTGCACTTCTCAGACCGAAATGCAAACTTTCTTCATTTCAGAGATTTTCTCGATGATATAGCGGGTCCAGACGCCAACCGGGCATGTCCGAAGTTAACCGCCAATCGGACATGCGGTCGACGCAGTAAGACCCGACGCGGATCACCAGGCTGTGTGAAAACGCGAAAGATCGAAACGCGCGGCGAACCTGACATGACGGCCACCGAGAAGCTCGCTCGCGGACCATTCCAGAATAGGATCACATGTCGAGTTGCATTTTGAACCTCGATAGGTTTTAAGCCCGGTGACTTCATGACCACCAGCATGAACGAGGAGCGTCTCTCGGCCGCGCTTCGAAAAGAGCCACGCATCCCGCGTGGCTCGTGTGCTTTTCTCTACAAAAACGGATCTATCATGGCAAAGATGACCAAGAACCAGTTGATTGATGCAATCGCGGAGGCGACGCAGGTTTCTAAGGGAGATGTAAAGGCCGTGATCGAGCAGATGGCGACCGTAGGTTATAAGGAGCTGAATGAAGCTGGCGAGTTTGTCATCCCCGGATTCGTCAAAATGTCAGTCGTGAACAAGCCCGCTACCGAAGCTCGCAGCGGCGTAAATCCCTTTACGAAAGAGCCCATGGAGTTCGCGGCCAGGCCGGCCAGCAAGTCGGTCAGAGCGTCACCGCTGAAGGTTGCTAAAGATGCCGTTTGATCAAGCTCCGCTCGCCTGCGCCGACGAAATAATCGAACAAGTCACGTGAGGACCGTTATTGGGCCCTTTTCGGACGTGGCGCGAGATCCGGCTCATGTCCGAGGTTCACCGCATAGCGGACATCAGGTGGCACGGCGGATTTTGCGAAATCGGCGCCGCGCGAGTGCTTGGAATCGACGCGATGGGTCTCACTCGCTGACCAAAGGGTCAGAATTCGAAAGCTGATCCTCCGTAACGACACGCTCAATATTCCCTGATTTGCTCTTGATGCGGTATCTAAGGCGACCGTCTGCCTCAATGGGCATATGTTTAACGACCGTGTAGACCGTTGGCGGATCATTTTCGGCACGACCTTGTGGCCCTTGGGCCTGGTGCTGAACGTGTTCATTCAGCTTGTAGGCATATGACATGTGTCTACCTCTGAAATTTACGGCGCTCCCGTTTAGACCGTCCGGCGATGCAATGCACCCTTCAATTGTAGGCTGTGAACAAAAATTGGTGCGCGGAAGCGCCGACATCGAATTGGGTTCCCAGTTACTGTCGCACGCTTGCGTTCTTACCACGTCGTACTTGGTCCGTTGGAAGAGCGTGGCGATGTATTCACCCGCGCGCTCTAATGAAGTAGCATCGGGCATGAAACCCGACCAATCCAAACAACTCAAAATCGGCCAACGCGTAGCATGGCATGACAGCTTGACCGATCAAGGTACCATTACAGCTAGCGACTGGTCTGGCGTGCGTATCGCGTGGGATAATGGAAAGACCCAGTTCTTCACCACAACAACATGACCGAAGTTGAAGTGGTCAGAGCTGCTAATCAGGCCTTACTACCTTTGTGACTTGTTCTCTGATTCAACGTTCACCAGCATCTCAAACTGGCCCGCGAGCGCGGTAAAGCTGTTGGCAATATTTCTAAGTATACGGGCCGTTTTCGGGTGAACGCCTATTTCGGCTGCTTGATTCCGGTATGCTATCGCTAGTTTCCGACATTCAGCCGCGGTCAACATTGCAAAAGGGGCCCTTTCCGCGCCGTGCCGTATGAGCAACGCAAGCTAATCAGGCGAGTTCCCTAGCACCGCGATCCTCGTTAGGCCCCTTCGTTCATTGCACGCTCGATCTGGGCAGCGTTTTTTCGGGAAGGGCTTTGGCGACTTGCCGGAATCATTTTCCTGGCTGCGGCCCTTTGCTGTAACAGGCGCGATCGTCGACGAGATACCGGTAGGTTCGACCCGAGCCATGGCGTTGGCCCCTAATGCAATCACGGGCAGATTCGACTCCGCATTGTCGCCGGGTGTCGAAACGCTGCATTGGGGTTTTTCCATCCAGTACAGTACGCTCTATCTCACCAGCCGTTTCGATGGCGGCCCGCCCAAGGACGAACCGCTGAACCAGCTCGTTCCGCTCGTCGAATTTAGGTTTGACAGTCCGCGTGGACAGACCACTGCGGCGACGATGAACCCAGGCTTTGCCTATGTTGCGGTGTGGTGGCAGGTCGCTGCGGAGGCGATCGTGCCGCTCAACCGTGCGGGCGGCACTGGCCCAGGGTTCAGAATGCAGCTCCTGCTATTTCTCGACGACATGCTGCCGTCTCTGTTCGGCAAGCCGCTCCTGAGCAACAAGCCCGAACGAAGCCAAATCGCGTGGTGATCGCCACAGCACTGACTTTGCATGGTCCGTCGATTGTGCGATCTGATTGCCGCCGGGCTCGATTGCAGTCGCCCGGCGCTTCGAAGGCATTTCGCCCAAGCGCTGCGCTTCGCCCGCAACATTGGATGTTACCGCCGGGGGAGCCATGTTAGCGTATGCGCATGAGCGGAACTGCCTTGAACGTCGCGTCCTTCCTGTTTCTCGGCTTCTTCCTTGGGATGAGACACGCGACCGATGCCGACCACGTGGTAGCTATTGCGACGATTGTCAGCAGCGAGCGCAGCGTGGCGGGCTCGACGCTGATCGGCGCCGCCTGGGGCGTAGGCCATACCATCACGGTCATGGCGGTCGGTGCGGCGATCATCGTCTTCGGGGTCGTCATCCCGCCACGGCTCGGCCTGTCGATGGAGTTCGCCGTAGGCATCATGCTCGTCCTGCTCGGTATTCTTACCCTGACGGGGATGGGCCGTGGTTTTGGCGCGGCCCACACCCATGCGAGCGTCTCAGGCGGGCACGTGCTTGACCTTCACGATCACGTGCATGCGCACGGTGATTACGTGCATCAACATCCGCACGGGCACGGGGCAGGTGCGCACGGGCACGCCGAGGCGCACACACCGCTAGCGCGGCTCGACCACAGCAGGCTTGGCCGAATCCCCTTCTATCAGTGGCTGCGACCATTCGTGGTCGGCCTCGTGCACGGCCTTGCGGGATCGGCCGCGGTCGCCCTGATGGTCTTGTCCGTCATCCGCGAACCGTTCGCCGCGCTCGGTTATCTGCTGCTGTTCGGGCTCGGCACCATCGTCGGAATGATGCTGATTACGCTCATTCTGTCAGCGCCGTTTGCGCTTACGGCCATCAATCTGCCGAAATTCAATTGGCGGCTCCGCGTGGCGTCGGGACTGGTCAGCTTCGTCTTCGGGGTGATTCTGATCTACGGCATTGGTTTTGCCGAGGGCGGCCTATTCACCGACGCGCCGACCTGGGAACCTCATTGACCGCCAGCGGACGACGGAAGGGCATGCGTGCGGGCAAGTCTGTCGGCCGCCGTGTCGGTTGACCGGCCCGGAAACCGAGGGATAGACTGCCGTAAATAAAAATGGAGGATGCGCCATTCAGACGATCGGCATGGCCGGTGGGCGGTCCTTGTTGCTGGCCGGCGTTGTAGTGGCGCTCGCGGCAACCGCGGGTGCCGCGTGGTTGCACGAAATCTGGCCTCGATCGGCGGCGCAAGCTGTCAATGCTCGAGCCGAGAAAACCCTGTTACCGGCATTGACGGCAGACGAGGAACGCTTCGCGACAGCCTTGTGGGCGGTCCACCGAGAGGCTACCAGATCGGCGGTGGCGTTGAGTTTTGCCGGCATCACCTATCAGGTCGACGATCGGGACGCGCGGGCGCTCGCACGAAAGATCGAACCACTGGGGAAATTCTTTCATGATGCCGAGGTGCAAGTCCGCGCTATGAGCGCGCCACCCTCGCTCTCAAAGACACAAGTGCAATACATCGACGCGATGGCGCTCTACGCCAACGCTGCCACCGAGATGTTGAAATTCACCGAGGATGGCGACTCTCAGCGACTCCAAGTTGCGCACGAGATGGATATGAAAGCCTCGGAAGACATGCTGCGCGTAGGCGAACTGCTTTGGCCGGGACAATACAAGCCGCACTAGTGGGCAATTGAAGGGAAGCGACAGGCGAAATCCGATCTCGATCAGAAAAACACAATCTAGCTGCAACGGAGGAACGTAATGAGAAAACGTGCATCAAGAAGTCCGTTCGTTTGCGTTGACCGCGGGGATCGCGGCGCTCGCCGGCCTATTCGGCTCGGCGGCGCAGGCCCAGCAACCGGTCTGCTCGGTCTGGCTGATCGAGAGCAGCCGCTTCATGAATGTGCCGTTCGGAGCCTTCATGCCGGATCGCGCGTTCGTGCCCGGCAGCACCAAGCCGGAGAGCAACATTCCGACCGTCGATCTGCCGGTGAACGTCGGCGTGATCAAGTGCGGAAGTGAGTTGATCCTCTACGATACCGGTTGGAAGCAGCAGGATTATCTGAAGATGACCGGGTCGGAGCACTGGGCGCCGATAGCGGACCAGCTGAAGGTTCTCGGCTTCAACGCTGCCGATGTCACCAAGGTGGTGATCGGCCACGCCCACTGGGACCATGCCGGCCAATTGTCTGACCTGCCCAATGCGGTGCTCTACGTCCAACGCGAGGAACTCAAGGCGATTGAGTGGGCGCTGAACTATCCGGAGCCGCACATCCGGGCAATCAACTCCGATCCCGGCGGCTGCAATCGCACACCGGCTTGCGGCTACATGCCGCTCACCATGGAGGAGGTCTACGGCAAGGTCCTGAAGGGCAAGGCGGTGGTCGTCGACGGCGAGACGGAGATCCTGCCGGGCGTGCGGATTCATCCAGCGTTTCGCGCTCATACAGCCGGATCGCAGCTGCTGGAGGTGCCGACCGGCGTCGGCAAGCTGGTGTTTGGTTCGGATGCGTTCTCTTCGTATGAGGGCATCCGCGATTGGATGACGGCGAACGTGCAACAGACCGATACGGTCCAGCAGTTTCTCGCCTATGAGAAGTGCTACAAGATCACCGGCGGCTACAATAACTGCGTCGCCGCGCACGAGCCGCTGAGCTACACGGATAAATATCCGCTGACGAAGAATTCCTGGGTGGCGCTGAACGGCGGACGCATGGCCGAAGTCACGTTGGCGCCGGGTGAAAAATCGCGCAAGCCATGAGAAATGCTTTCGAGGTGGGACCAGCCTTCCCACCTCGACCGCTTCAACCTGGGAAGAGAAGAGAACAAATCGGCGTACGTTGGCGGACCTTTTGGCTTGCCTGCGTGATGTCTCTTTTGGTCGGCGGCGCGGAAGCGCATGACGCGAGCAGCTATGGCGGCGTGTTTCGCTCCCGTGATCTCGGTGCCGCCTGGCTGAGTGCGGATGTCGGCCTGTTTCTCAATGCGGCGCTTGTCGTCGCAGTCGATCCACGCAATTCATCCCACCTGTTGGTCGGCACCGATCTCGGAATCCTGAGTTCGCGCAACGGGGGGCGGAGCTGGGTGCCGGAGGCGCGCGATCTCATCATCGGTGCGGTATTTGCGCTTGCCTTCTCACCGGACAGCGACTTGGCCGCGTGCGCGGCAGCAAACGGCGTGTTTCGTCGCGACCGCGACGGTTGGCTACGCGCCAAGGCCCCGGACTCCGCGATCCCGGCACGAGCGCTGGTCAGCGGGCGAAACGATCGTTTCTATCTACTCGGCCGAAGCCGGTTGTTCTCGAGCGAGGACGGCGGTCGCACTTACGCGGTCGTGCCCGGGCTCCCGCAGACGAGCGAGATGACAGCGCTGGTGGGGATTGCGGGGTCCGCCGACACTCTGGCGGCGGCGATCGATGGCCGGGCGATGATAAGCCGCGATGGGGGACGCACCTGGTCCGACGCCGGTTTTGGCGGTGCAGACGCGCCGGTCGATATGATCGCGACGGACGTGACGTGGCCGCAACGCATCTGGGCGGCGGCGCGCGGAGGGATCGTGGTCAGCGATGATCTCGGCTCGAGTTGGCATTCCGTCGGACGGTCGCTGCCTGAACCGAAAGCCAGAGTGCGCGGTATCGCGGCGAGCGCAGACGTGAGGACTCTGGTGGTTTCCTCGGATCGTGGAATCTATCGCAGCGAAGACGGCGGAGAAACGTGGGCGCAAAAAGAAGACAACCTCCCGATTCATATCGAAGCCGGCCCTCTTGCCCGCGATCCGAAAGATGCGGGTGTCATCTACGCCGTCTTCTCGCTGATGCCCTATGCGGAAGTCTGGCGCATGGCGGTCGAAGGCGGCAACCTGTTGGCGCGCATCGAACCGATCAGCCTTGCCGGCGCGCTCTCGTTTTGTGTGCTCGTTCTCGTCGGCGGCTCGCTCGCGGCGCGTTACCTGTCACGCCGACGCGGTGGCGCCAATTCGCCGCTTTGATCCGCGTGCCGCCGCAGGTGCCGGCAACCCGAAAACGTCGCGGCGACCAATGGCCTGTATAAGAGTCGTGGAGTGATCAGTGTTCTTGTCGATTTCGAAGTTGGTACGGAGCGCACCGCGAAGGATTTTGGACTTTGGAATTGGGACGCTAGCCGCAATGCTTTGCATTGCGGTTCTGGCGGGAGGCGCGCTTCTGCTCGTGCGCTCCGTCCCGAAGGAAAAGTTCATCGAGTATCGCATGGGCGAGCCGCAGGATGCGCCGATCGCGATTGCTGCAGGCCCCGACGGAAGCGTCTGGTTCACCATCGACCATGCCGATGCGATCGGTCGATTGCGAGACGGCCACGTCGAGCGTCTGCCGGTATCGAACCGCAGTATCGAGCCGCTTGGGCTCGCGGTCGCGGCCGATGGCAGCGCCTGGTACACGGACCTCGCCGCGCGCGCCATTACGCGCGTGAGCAGTGCCGGCGACGTCGAACGATTTGTGCTCGATACTCCGATCGCTCGCCTCGGACGGCTGACGATCGCGCCCGATGGGGCCGCCTGGTTTGCCGACCTGACCGGCTATGGCGTCACCCGGCTGAAAGACGGAGTTTTTACCCGCCACCAGATCGAGTCCGCGAGGGGCGGACCCTATGGGATCGCAGCGACGGCCGATGGCGCCGTGTGGGCAACGCTGCAAAACGGCAACCAGCTGCTCCGGGTAGCCGCCGATGGGGTCGGCAAGACATTCGACCTGCCGCGCGGCGGCGCCGTGCCGACTGACGTCGCGGCCGGCTCCGACGGCTCGGTATGGTTCCTACAGTTCCGCGCCAATCGGATCGGGCGTTTCAAGGATGGACAATTCTCGGACGTCGAAGTGGGTCAAGAAAATGCCGGCCTCAGCGGCATTGCCGTAGCTCCCAATGACGACGTCTGGTTTGGCATGATGCGCCGCGCGAGCCTCGGGCGATTGCGCAATGGCAGCATCGCGGTCTTTCCGCTTCCCCGTGACAATGCCCGGCCATTCAGCGTCGCTGTCGATCGTGACGGCAATGTCTGGTACGCCGACATCAGCGGGTTTGTGGGCATGCTGCCCGCCAGGCACGCGGGTGCGCGTTGAGCTCGGAGCGCACGAAGAGAAAGGCTCAGGACGCTGATAACGCCGTCAACTCGGACGCCGCCCGAATGGTCAGCACCACGCCCATTCCGATGATCAGCAGGCTAGTGGCAATCTGTAGTCGAACCATCCAGATGCTGTCCAGCCAGTCGAGCACCTTTTCGCCGACCTTCGCGGCAACGATACCGACCACCACCAGCGTCGCTGCGAAGCCAAGACTAAATACCAAGACGGTGACAAGGCCAAGCATGACTTTTCCGCTCGACAAGGCGCCGAGCAGCAGAGCCAGCGCGGCGGGATCAGGAAGTAGGCCACCTGCGATACCCAACGCCAGCAGCACCGGCAGCTTCGGACGATTTTCGGCCACGACGTCCAGTCGGTGGGCATGGACTTTGCCGAAACCGTGGCTGTGCCAGACCACAGGCTCGTGGCGGCCGCTGCCATCAGCATGCCCATGGCTATGCGAGTGGTCGTGGTGAGCATGGTCGTGACCGTGATCGCGCGCATGACCGTCACGCGCTTCGCCCATGGCGAGCGCCACAAGATCGCGCTGCGCCCATAGCATCCATAGGCCGAGCACGATCACCAATATGCCGACTACGACCGCCAGATAGGCTTCAATCCGCTGCGGCCGCAGCCAGGCCGAGCCGAGCGAGGCGAGCACGCCAACCAAGACGATACCGCTGACGTGGGACAGCGTGACGAAGATTCCAAGTATCACTGCGTCGATCGGCTTGCCGCGCGCACCAACGATGTAGGCGGCCGCGATCGTCTTGCCGTGACCAGGCGTCGCCGCATGGGCGGCACCCGCCCAGAAGCTCGACGCGATGAAAAACAGGAGTTCCCGCATTCAGGCAGCCGTTGGTTGGCCGGTTTAGGTCATAGAATTTGCAAGTTTAATGCGGTCAAGAATTCCCCTCAAGGGTGCCAAGGGCTACGGATTGGATTTGTCCCTTGCTCTTGGCAGCTACTCGCTTCATTCCCGCCGGGACCAGCGTGCCTGTCCTGGCATCTTATGCTGGGAGCACATTTTCCGCACTCGGCATTTCGCCCTAGAGATTGGAAGATCGGGAGTCTAGAGACCAAGCCGAATGCCAAAATGCCGGCGTTTCGGGGCCTGTGAGGCGCAGGTTGCAAAGTTAGGTCAGTCGCAGGACTGCTTGGGCAGGTATCGAACTAACAAACTCCAGTTTTCGGGAACATCGATCACATTGTTTTAGGGGAACGGGTTGGAACGCACGTTATGATGTCGAAGCCACTGCAAACTCCTGTGCGGGAGAAAAGAGGGCGAACGGGCCTCATCGAGCCGGCACTTTAGTTGGGCAGAGAATCTCGGAAGGCGAGATCATTCCCAAATTCGCGGGAAATTCACCAGGAAGAAGAACGAAAAAGGCCACTACCGCCGAATTCATAGACTAGTTGGTGGAGCGAGGGGGATTCGAACTCTCGATATGCTCGTGGCGGCTCGCTGTATCTAACAAGGTGAAACGGTTGTGCGAGCAGTGGGCTCCGCTCGTTTGACCGTTTCACCTTGCTACCTTATTCAGGCAGCAACCGCGCACTGGCCTACGGCTTGGGGCTCGCAGTCGCAACGCTTGGCAGCGCTCGGGTCGGCCGCCTGTCATTTTGCTTTTTGACCGGTGCGGCAATTAATCCTTCACGTATCGCTTGTTTTCGAGCCAGCTTGCGAGCGCGGCGAATGGCTTCGGACTTTTCGCGAGCCGCTTTTTCCGAAGGTTTTTCGTAGAAGGCCGCCCGCTTCATTTCTCTGAACACGCCTTCGCGCTGCATCTTCTTCTTTAGAACTCGAAGTGCCTGTTCGACATTATTGTCTCGGACCAAGACCTGCATTCGCTGGAACTCCTAATTTATTGGCACACGCACACTGTCGCGGCGCTGCTAACCACAGCCGCTTCGGTACCAACAATTCCACCCGGAAATCGATCGTTAGTAAGAATGACTAGACCCGCAGATTTTCCGCGCTGCTCTTACCACGCCTCGGATCGACTTTGATTTCATAAGAAACCTTTTGGCCTTCTGCCAAGCTGGACAGCCCGGCGCGTTCAACGGCGCTTATGTGAACGAAGACGTCGTTTCCGCCATCACTGGGCTGGATGAAGCCAAAGCCCTTTTGGCCATTGAACCACTTCACAATGCCTGTCGCCATTTTCTTCTCCAAAGCACATCTCGCGTGACCCCCACGCGCCCCATTCAACTGGTCGATGTCTTTGGAATGAGCCCGCAGGCGCAGTCAACCAGGCAAAGCGGCTAATCGAATAATCAAAGGGTATTGGTTTTCCAGCAATTTGCAAGTGCTGGTTGAAAGTACAATACCTTTACCAACCCAGTGGACGGTCGCTGACTCGCGGAATCTCCGTTCGCAGGGGCATCAAATGGCTCAACTTGTTCGCATCCCTCGAGCTCGCTTCGGTTGTTTATTCGTGGTACGCGTCGACGACCGCGCGCGCTGATCTTCTGTTGCCGAAGCACGCTTCAGTTATGCGAGGGAGGCGAGGAATGACGAGTACGGCCAGGCGCCGCTCTGGATGCACGCTCTCCGCACGCCTCCTGCTTGGAGTGGGCATATTGCTCGCTGGCGTGCTTCCGGATCATGCGGAGGAGGCGCTAAACTCGAGTGGCGAGGCGCTCTACCGCACGCGCTGCTCATCGTGCCACGAGGGTGGCGTGGCACGCGCGCCTGACGCCAACGCGCTGCGGCAATTCAGGCCTGAGCGGATGAGCTTTGCCTTGATGTTCGGCATGATGAGCCAGCAGGGGCGCGACCTGAGCCAACGCGAAATTCAGGCCATCGTTCGCTATCTCGTCGGGACACCGCCGGAGCAGCAACAGCCACTGCCGGATTCCACGTGCGGTGAGCGGGGTCCCACGCTTGCGGACGCTTCGCTGCCGCGGTGGAACGGTTGGGGCGTCGACATCGCTCAACACCGGTTTCAACCCGCTGCCATGGCCCAGCTTTCGCCGGAAGATGTTCCGCGCCTAAAGCTCAAATGGGCGTTCGGCTTTCCCGGTGATACCAGAGCCTACGCGCAGCCGACGGTTTGGGGCGGCCGGATCTTCGTGGGCAGTGCGGGGGGCAAAGTCTATGCGCTGGATGCCAGACTTGGCTGCCAGCGCTGGGTGTTCGACGCCGGCTTCGGCGTACGCACCGCGATCACCATCGGCGAGGATGAGCGGGGCACGACCGCCTATTTCGGCGATCAACGCGGTGAAGCTTATGCGCTCGATGCCGAGAGCGGAAAGCTGCTGTGGAGGCGACGTGTCGATGCGCATGCGGGGGCCGTGATCACGGGCGCGCCGACATTGGCCAATAATGTGCTTTATGTGCCAGTCTCCTCTGTCGAAGAGGTATTGGCGATCGATCCACGCTATTCTTGCTGCACCTTCCGCGGTCTGATTGCCGCGCTCGACGCCAGGACCGGCGAGGTGCTGTGGCGCGGCTATGTCAGCCCGCCGGCCCAGCCAATCCGCCTCAACGAGATCGGTGTCCAACTCTTCGGACCATCTGGCGGCGCGATCTGGTCGTCGCCGACCATCGACCTCAAGACAAGTCGGATCTATGCGACGACGGGCGACAGTTATCTGGACCCGGCCTCCACGACCTCCGACGCGTTTGTGGCCTTCGATCTGGGCACCGGACGGCTCGCCTGGTCGCGGCAGATGACTGAGGGTGATGCCTACAACGTCGCGTGCGGCAGCCAGTATCGCGCTAACTGCCCCGGCACCAAGGGTCCCGATTTCGATTTCGGCTCCTCTCCGATCCTGGTCGATCTACCTGACGGACGTCGTGCGCTCATTGCCGGCCAGAAATCCGGCATGGTGCACGCGCTCGATCCGGACCGCGATGGTGCCATCATCTGGCAGCGCCGGGTGGGACTCGGCAGCACGCTCGGCGGCGTGCAATGGGGCTCGGCTGCGGATGATGCGAACGTCTATGTCGCGGTGTCGGATGTCGGCATAAAGGCCGTGCCGCCGACCACCGCCGGCGCGCAGAAATCGCTCTTCGGGACGCCCCTGAAGCTCGATCCGAATCAGGGTGGCGGGCTGTACGCGATGAACCTGGCGACGGGCGAGATCGTCTGGCACGCGGCACATCCGGGCTGCGGGGATCGGCCGGGATGCAGCCCTGCGCAGTCGGCTGCGGTAACTGCGATTCCTGGTGTGGTGTTCTCCGGCGGACTAGACGGCCACCTGCGGGCCTATGCCGCCAAGAGCGGCGAGATCATCTGGGACGTCGACACCATGCAGGACTATGCGACCGTAAACGGCGTGTCGGCGCATGGCGGCTCGCTCGATGGACCGGGACCGGTGATCGCCGGGGGCATCCTCTACGTCAACTCGGGCTACACAAATTATGGTACCGCGCCCGGCAACGTGCTGCTCGCCTTCTCCGTGGACGGACAGTAGGCGGGGAGTTTTCGCACAACGCGCTTGGACCTCACGAGAAAGGTCCACCGTGCGCCTTAAGCAGCCCTTCCCGCGAGGTGCCGACGATCGCAGTTGCGGTCGAACGCCCTCATCATCGGCAGCAGTCCCACTCAACTTCGTGACCGCCGGACCGCTCAGCCGAACGGAGATAGGATTGGCACTCGACCGTGGGACAGCCCTGATCCGGTAACCGGAAGCTAACGGGCAGGTCCCACCTTTAAACCTTGCCAATTCGTTAACGACACCTTTTTGGTCCTACATATTTTCAAGCCATGTCTCGCGCGCGCGAGACGGGGGGCCTTGGCCAGGGTACCGGGGGGATAGGATTGAGCCGGACCACCCGACGCGGCGATTGCACCGCGACGACTTCGTCGCACCAGTCAGAGCTGCAGTGTGACTGCGCTCCCTGACATTCGCAGCCGACGGAGATCGCAGCGGTGACAGCATTCAGCAATAGCCGTCAGCCGTTGTTCGATGTTCATCCGGTGACCGGCATGAGCATCGAAGTCTTCTATGCCGACCGAACGCTCGAAACGTTCGGTCGATGCGGTGCCGGCTGGTTCTGGTGCCTGCGTCGCCGGGGCTTCGCACCTGACCGCCCGGCAACAGGGCCCTTCCCGTCGGGCTACGCAGCCTATCGACATGCGATGACGACAGGGCAGTGACCGTCTGGCGTACCGTGAGCGTGACGATGCTCCACGCTCGCTGCGGCGCCAAGAACGGCGACGGCGTCGGGCCATACGCATAGCTTTTGGAACCTGAGTGGAACCTTTTTAACGACTAGGTGATCGCCCGCCCGAACCGGTCAACAAAAACTACAATGTTATCATTGTGTTGTGTGGTACAGTTGGGTGGGCTCGAACCACCGACCTCCTGTTCCACAGACAGGCGCTCTAACCAACTGAGCTACAACTGCATCCGTCGGCCCGGATGAGGGCATCGAACGGGCCGGAAACTAGGTGCAACGCCTCGCTTTGGCAAGGCCGGGCGCGGCGTCCGCAACACCCAATTTCAAAGCAAAAGCCCGGGCCAGGCGGCCCGGGCTTGATAGCTGACAAACGCGCCGGCGGATCAGGCGGCGGGCTTGTAGAACTTCGAGGCGCCGGCCTTGATCGGCTCGACGGTTTCGCTCGCGACCTTCTGGGACAGTTCGCCCAATTCCTTGGCCTGCACCGTGAAGGTCTCGACCTGCTTACGGGTGTGGCTGCTCCACAATTCAAACGCCTCGGAGGGCGATTTCGCGCCGAGGAATTCCTGGGCGAAGTCCAGCGCCGCGGTGGTGTTGGCCTTCATGAATTCCATCAGCTTGGCGGAATAGGCGCTCGCGCCCTTGCTGGCGGAGGTAAAAACGGCCTCCATGGTGCCGTTATGAGTTTCGGCCACATCCTTGAACTTGGCGTAGTTGTCGCGCGCCTGCGAAACACCCCGCTCTGCGAAGGCACGCATCTGCTCGGGTACTTCGAAGGGGATTATTGAGGCGGAGAACGGATCGTTAGTCATGGCATGGGTCCTTCACATCGGGGCTGGAATGGAATGACCCCCTTGCGCGTCCGAGCCGCAAGGGGCTGAGAACGTCGACATCAATCACGCAGTGGGGATACCCTCATCGGGTGTCGGGTCCCTACACGCGTATAATGTCATTTGTGTGCATTGCAAACGAAATTTCGTTGCAATGCCACATACCGGGCATAGGGCCAAAATTTGCCAATACAGGCCACAAGCTCTTGATCATGCCCTTGGCCTGGCGGCTTCCATGGCCGTCTTGCCCATGATCTGGCTCATCTCGCTGGCCTGTTCGGCGAGCGAGCGCATTTGGCTCTGCATATAGTCGCTGTGCAGGCGCATCACCTCGGGCAGACCCTTGGCGTGCAGCAGCGATTCCGCGTAATCGAACGAGGCCTGCACGTTCTTGTCGGCATAGTTGATCGCCTTGGCGCCCACATCCTTGGCGCCGGCGCTCATCGTGGCGCCGCGTTCTTCGAGAGAACCGGCAGTTGCCTCGGCGTTGGCGATGAACTTGTCGAATGTCTTGCGCGCCTGCTCGACGCTGGCTTCCGCCATCGACCTCATTCCCTTCGGAATCTCCAAACGCTCGCGCTCCTGGTCGCTCATGGTGCCACTCCCTGTTGTGTTTGCGATTTGCCACGACCCCGTGGCTGCGGGGAAGGACGATGTCGGGAAGAGATTACAGACGTTGACGCCGTCCCTCCCGGTTCCCATCCCGGACCCGGTCGCTGCTCCTTGGCGATAGCGGTTGTCGGCGATGGTCGTTCTCAACGCCGAGCGCGCGGAAGGGTTCAGCGCGAACGGGCAAAGGATCCCAAATTTAGGTTTATCCCCGCCTGGCGGGGCCGGCGACGTGGACCTGCCAGTCCGCCCGGGCGATACTTGGGTGACGCCGGACTGCCAATAAGAGCCCTTACAGCCGACACGCACGATGACCACCACGGAATTCCAGATGCAGGCGCTGCGCGATCCGCGGCTGGCGGTTCACGCGGCGAGCGCGCATCCGGTCTGGCTGTGGTCGGCCGATGGCCTCCGCGTGCTCTGGGCCAATCCAGTCGGCACAAAACTATTCGGCGCGGCCAACACTGCGGTGCTCGCCGCCAGGACCTTTGGACCTGCGGATCCGCACCGCCGCCAGGTCGCACAGCTCGCGAGACGTCTGCCGGCCTCGGGCGCGACGCGACTGGAACGTCTGCGCGGATTCGGCGCGAAGCCGGGCATGCTCATGACCTGCGCCTGCGCGCGATTGGCTTTTCCCGACGGTCGCGACAGCATCCTCGTGACCGCGCTGGAGACGGCGATGCGCGGCATGCCGCTCGCCGAACGGCTGCGGCTTCTGGTCGAAGGGCAGCAGATGCCGATGGCGAGCTTCGACCGCGACGGCCGATTGATGGGCGCCAGCGAGGCCGCGGGCCGGCTCCTCAATCTGTTGTCCGGCGCGAAGACCGAGCAAGCGCGCGCGGACGCATTGCTGCGCGGACATGTCGAACTGCCGATGGCGGATGGCAGCGTCGTCGTCCAGCGTGTCGGCAGCGGCGCCGAGGTTGGGCTTGTCGCGCTGGCCATGCTCCACAGGCTCGAGGAACCGTCCGGGTCGCCGCCGGACCTCAGTGCTGACACAGTCACCGAACAGATTGTGGCGCCGGCCGCCGAACGGCCGCTGCCGGGCTACGAGCAGCCCGCCCTGACGAACGAGGCGCCGTCCGAGTTCGCACTGTTCGACGAATTTGCCGAGCCGCTCGAGAACGAGGGCGAAGCGCCCTCCGCACAGCAGCCGTTACCCCAGCCGCCGTCACTCCAGCCCGCCCGCATCGAGGCCGAATTGATCGACAACAGCAAAGCTCCGGAAGAGACCGCGTCAGCACAACGCCGCCATCCGCTGCGCTTTACCTGGCACATGGATGCCGACGGATATTTCTCGCTCGGCTCCGACGAATTCACATCCCTGATCGGCACGCGGACGGCGGCGGGTTTCGGGCGGCCCTGGCGCGAGATCGCCGAAGGCTTCGGCCTCGATCCCAACGACCGCATGCGCGAGGCCATCGCGAGCCGCCAGACCTGGAACGGCATTACCCTGTATTGGCCGGTCGACGGCGGCGGGCGGTTGCCCGTCGAACTGTCGGGTGTCCCGATCTTCGACGGGAATCGCGCGTTTACGGGTTATCGCGGCTTCGGCGTCTGCCGCGACCTCGACAGCCTGGAGCATCTCGCCGAGCAGCGCCGGCTGGAGGAGGCCAACGCCGATGCCGAGCCGGCCGCTCGTCCTCTCGGCGCCGACACCGTTCCGCCAACGCCCGGCGACGTGATGGACGATGCTCGGAAGGGACCTTCAGCTTCCATCGCCGACGAAATCCCGGCGACAGCCAGGTTGGACGAGGCCGTGGAGAGACGGCAAAACGTGGTGCCGTTCCGCCCGGCCGGTGAGGCGAAATCGCCGGCGCTTTCTCCGGGCGAGAACCATGCCTTCAACGAGCTTGCGCGACAATTGTCGCAGCGGCTCGACCCAGACACGCCAGCCAAACCGGTGTCGGCTGTGACCAACGAGATGAAGGAGCAGCCGGGCGAGGCGCCCGCAGCCGACCTCGCGCGTGGGCAGGTGAGCGCACCCGCAAGCGCCCCTGCAAGCGCCCCTGAATGGCTGGCGGCGCCGGAGCCGCCGGCACGCGGCGAAACGCGGCGCGACCGCACGCTGCTCGACCTGTTGCCATCCGGCATCCTGATCTACCGGCTCGACCGCCTGCTCTACGCCAATCCCGCCTTCCTGCAGCGCATCGGCTACGACAGCCTGCACGCGCTCGAGCAGGCCGGCGGACTTGACGCGCTTTATGTCGAGGCCGGCGTGTCGCAGGCGAGCAGCACCTCGGAAGCCGGCACGCCGATGAAGATTTCGGCCAGCGAGGATCAGCCCGCGACCGATGCGCGGCTTTTCACGATTTCATGGGACGAGGAATCCGCGCTCGCGCTGATGTTCGCGCCGGCCGAAGGCGCGGTCGAAGCCCCGGTCGAAAGTCCACCCGGCGAGATCGCCGCGGCCTCGCCCGCTCCTCTCTCCGCCGCGCCTGCGGTCGCCGAAGACCTCGCGGCCATCCTGGATACCACGGCCGAAGGCATCGTGATGTTCGATGCCGCCGGCAACATCCACGCCGGCAACCGCAGCGCCGAGGCGCTGTTCGGCTATGACGACGAGGAGCTGCTGCGGCACACTCTCGCCGACCTGTTCGCGCCGGAGAGTCAGCGCTCGGTCACCGAATATCTGGAAGCGGTCAAGGATGCGGGCGTCGCAAGCCTGCTCGATCACGGCCGCGAAGTGCTCGGGCGCGTCGCCAAGGGCGGCATCATCCCGCTGGCGATGACCATGGGCCGGACGCGCCCCGACGGCCCGAATTTCTTCGCCGTCTTTCGCGACCTGTCGCAGGGCCGCAAGGGCGAAAGCGAGCTACAACAGGCGCGGCGGCTGGCCGATCGCACAGCGAGTGCAAAGGCCGACATGCTGGCGCGGATCAGCCACGAGCTGCGCACGCCGCTCAACACCATCATCGGCTTCGCCGAGGTGATGATCGGCGAACGGTTCGGCGCGCTCGGCAGCGAACGCTATGTCGAATACATGAAAGACATCCGCGCCTCGGGCGAGCGCGCGACCGCCATCATCAACGACCTCAACGAGCTGTCGCGGATCGAGACCGGCAAACTCGACCTCACCTTCACCAGCCAGAACCTCAACGAGCTCGTGGAGAGCTGCGTCGCGATGATGCAGCCGCAGGCGAACCGCGCGCGCATCATCATCCGAACCTCGCTGGCGCCCTCCCTGCCCCCGGTCCTGGCGGACGCGAGGGCCTTGCGCCAGATCACCTTGAACCTGATCGGCAACTCCATCCATCTCGCCAATGCCGCGGGGCAAGTGATCGTCTCGACCGCGCTGTCGGATTTCGGCGAGGTGATGCTCCGCGTCCGTGACACCGGGCCCGGCCTCAACGACAATGAGGTCGCCGCGGCGCTGGAGCCGTTCCGAACCCCTCCGCCGTCGGATCAATCCTCCGCCGCCGCGCCCGCCAGCCTGTCGCTGACGAAAGCGCTGGTGGAGGCCAATCGCGCCCAGTTCAACCTGAAGAGCTCCGCACATAGCGGCACCCTAGTTGAAGTCGTGTTCTCCCGCGCGATGGCAAGGAGCTAGGGCGCCACAGGCCGCAGGCCCGGTGCATCGTCGCGCTTGCCTGCGCGGCTTTGTCGCCGCCAGGCGCGCCTCTCCCGGTACACTTCTTGCTCCGGGTGACCGGACCTTTGCCGTGCCCTCCCGGATTCACATGCCCCATGCGCTGTCTGGTCGTTGCAGACCTGCACTACTCGCTGCCTCAGTTTGACTGGCTGCTCGGCGCTGCACCCCAATTCGACGTCGTGATCTTCGCCGGCGATGCGCTAGATATCGGCTCTACGGTCGATTTCCGCGCCCAGATCGTGGTGGTGAAAAAATACCTCGCAAGGCTCGCCGGTCTCACCCGTGTCATTCTGTGCTCGGGCAATCACGATCTCGATGAGCACAATCGGGACGGCGAAAAACACTCTCGATGGGTCGGCGAAGTCCGCGAACTCGGTATCGCCTGCGACGGCGACAGCCTCGCGATCG
Organism: uncultured Alphaproteobacteria bacterium; assembly: GCA_963696255.1. Taxonomy (GTDB): domain Bacteria; phylum Pseudomonadota; class Alphaproteobacteria; order Rhizobiales; family Xanthobacteraceae; genus Bradyrhizobium. Next base: position 2,971,646 of record CAVOJN010000005.1, on the reverse strand, counting down.
ACGACACGCTGTTTACGATATGCCCGTGGTGGGACGGGCCGCTGTTGCGACAACGCATCGACGTGCAGCTCGGGGAAGCGGCGATGCTGCGACCAGAGCGCTGGATCTGGGTCCATCATGCGCCACCTGCAAACTCGCCTACGAGCTGGGGCGGCAAGCGCCACTTCGGCGACACGGAGCTGGTGCAGTGGATTGGGCAGCACCAGCCCACAATGGTGATCTCCGGCCACGTGCATCAATCACCCTTCATCCGGGATGGATCGTGGTTCGACCGGTTGGGCGACACATGGGTCTTCAACACGGGGCTGCAGCCGGGGCGGCCGCCAACCTATGTCGTGATCGACACTGATGCGGGCCGCGCGTTCTGGCTCGCGGCCGGCCAGGCGCAATGGATCGAACTCGATGCGCCGCTGAGGCGACCGGCCCTGCCCATCACCGATCCGCCGCCCTGGCTCACATCCTTGGATCGGATTGCCGATCCGAGCCCGGCGAAACCTTCAGCGGCGGCAGGCTGATCATGCTTTGCAGAATCTCGCCGACCATCTCAAGATGGTTGCCGTGCCCGGCATATTGCTTCATCACGTCGGCGAGATAGGTTGTCGCGACATTGAGACGTTGAGCGAGCAGCCGCGCGATCAGAAGCGCGGCGGCCGGCCTCTCGTTGAGAAACGAGGCCGCCAATTCGATTTCATAATAGGTCGACGGGATCGTCGTCCGCACTGTCGCGGTATGCGGCCGGTCCAGCAGCAGAGACATTTCGCCGGTCAAGGCCCCTGGTTCCGAAAGCTGCGCGACGACGGTGTCGCCTCGCAGCACTTCGAACTGGCCCTCGGCCAGCACGAACAGGTGTCCCGTTTTGGTACCTTCCTTGATCACCACGGTGGCGGCGGGAACCTCCCGCCGCACTGCTCCCTCGCAGAAATCCAGTAGCTCGCGCATCGACATCCCCCTCCAGCGAGACTAGGCCGCGAGATCGACCGCGTCGAAAGGATAAAATAGCCGCCATGCTCAAATAGTCGGCAAGCTCCGGCTCGGCCATTCGCCGCCCAATGTTCCCTTACCCGCAATCGACCGGGATTGCGGGAACCCGAGATGTCGGGGGACAATTCGCGCGCAGCATAATTTGTCGATTCCATTTTCGGGTCATGATGTGCGCATATCCGAAAGGGAATGACGAACCGGAGCCGGTGCGATGGGCCTCTCTCTTCTTGAAATGATGTTCTCGATTTTTCGCGGTCACATCCCGGACAGTGTGGAGCGTATCGCCGCACCGGTCGCCATTTCTCCCGGCGCCTTGATGGGCGTGCTGGCGGCGGTCGCGCTCTCGACCGCAGCTTTCGTGGCGGCCATGTGGGCCGCGGTCTCGCTTGCGATCCGGCTGATCTAGCGCGCCGCGATTACGCTATGCCTGCCGACTGATCGACGGTTCACAGGCGATCGGGAAGTTGACCGAATTGGCGATGTAGCATTTTTCATGCGCGTCATGATGGAGCGCCGCGGCCTTTTCCGTGTCGCTATCGGCCGTGACGGTGACTTCGGGCCTGAGCGTAACGCCCGAGAAATAGCCGCCCCGCGCGGCATCCTCGATCATGGTCCCTTCGGCGCGATCGACATAGGCGACGACAGTGACGCCCGCCACCGCACAGAGATGCAGATACCAGAGCTCGTGGCAGGCCGAGACGGCCGCGACCATGAGGTCTTCGGGATTCCACCGGTCCGCGTCTCCCCTGAAGGCCGGGTCGGACGAACCTGATATCGTCGGCTTCTGGCCGCTCAGGATGTCGTGCGTCCGCGCGTAGGATTTGTAGCTGCTGGTTCCCTCTCCGAGGTTTCCGGTCCAGCGGACCTCGACCGCGTAGTGATGCTGCTTGTGATGCTTCGTGTCTTGGGCCATGAGCTGCCTTCAGCGTCGTGTCCGGGAGATTTCGGAGAGCCTACACGTCTGTCGACCGACCGCCACGGCAAAAACGCGGGCGGCCGGTAACGTCACGCAGGCTTGGGACGCAGAAATCGTGCGTACGGCGATGCGGCTCGCACGAAGCTGAAATGAAAGAGGCCGCCCAACCGGGGCGGCCTCCGAACTCGCGATCAGGTCTGGACAGACGATATCAGTAAGGCTGTCCGGGCTGGCGGGGCGGGTTGGTCGGGCTCGGCCAGCTGAAGTTCGGTGGGGGCAGGCCGCCGCCGCCGCCGCCAAAGATAGACTCAAGAGCGCCTAGGATGGCGCGCCCGACGTCGCCAATCCAGTTGCCGCCCTTGATCGCCTCAAGATCCGCGTCCGTCAGCTCGATGATGTTCAGGTTCGTATGATCCATGTTCTGCATTGTCGTGCTCCATTTAAAATTGTTTGAGGGGAAATGTCGGAAGTTTGGTCGGTTGAAATGTGTCAGCGGCGGGCGCCACCGGGCAGCCAGTCATTCCCGCCGGCGGGCTGGTGCCAGACGATCTTGCCGTCGACGATCCACGGGCCGATGCAACCTGCACCACCGCAAACCACGTCGAGCTCAGCGTCGCGAAGTTCTTCCACCTTGTCGTTACGCTCGGTCATTTGTATCTCCCGCTTTTCAAGGAGGGGGTTATTTCCCTCTCATCTGGTGGTCTCAGGAGTATTCCAGCCGGTTCGTTGGCGCCGTGACAGGGATCACACAGCTCCTTCCTTGAGGGGATTGCTGCGCGGGCGAAAGAGTGCGCAGGCGCTTACGGCAGCCGCAGGAAACGGCAAGACTTGGCGATATCCGCTGCAGGCATTTTGCCTTTGACCGGCGTTGCGCTGTCGAGATCTGACCGCGTGATCCAGCTCACCCGGTCGCGATGGAACGGAGGACATCGCCGCGCCGCACGCCCGGCCTCGCTTTGTGAGTATGCGCTTTAGCCGGCCGTTGTGACCGGCAGGAAATCCGAGATCGTCTCCAGGAACAGCCTGGGCGCCTGCAATTGCGGTACATGTGCGCAACCCGGGATGATTTTCAGCCGCGCGTCGGGCAGGCCAGCCGCAAGCTCATGCGACATCGGCGGCGGCGTGGCTTCGTCGTGCTCGCCGACGATCACCAGCGCCGGCATCGTCACTCTGGACAGTTCGCTGCGCAGATCGAGCCCGGCCAACTGCGCGCAGGCGGCGCGAAACACCTCCTCATCGGTCCTGAGAAACGCCGCGCGGCGGTCGGCCATCAGGTCCGGATGCTGCGCCTGGAATTCCGGCGCGAACAGCCGGCGCATCGCGACATCGGTGATGGCGGCGAGCCCCTTCTCCTTCGAGGCGTCGGCCATGTTGCGGAAGGCCTGCCGGCCTTCCTCCGAAAAGGCCGCGCCGCAATCGGCGAAGATGAAACGCGCGGCAATGGCGGGATGGCGGATCGCCATCTGAAGCGCGACAAAGCCGCCATAGCCGTTGCCGAGCACGATCGGGGTTTGCCCGCGCGAGGCATCCTCGACGGCTTGCGCCATGCGGTCGGCGATATCGGCAAGGTCCCCGAGGATCGGCTGCGAGCGGCCAAACCCCGGCAGTTCCGGAACGATTACACGAAACGATCGCGACAAGTCCGGCGCAACGGCGTCGAAGCTCGCGCGGTCCGACAACAGCGAGTGAAACAGAAACAGGGGCGGCCCATATCCGACCTCAACCGCATTGACCGTGCCGCTGGCGTAGAGCCTCTCCATGACGTCGCTTCCCCTCGCTGCAAGTTCCGCCGATTGATAGATCAATTTGGGCGCTTTTCAAGCCATGTGACTTGACGTGATATTTCACGGCTGCAACATTGTGGCCCTGACCTGCCGGAAAAACCGATGCTTTTACGTGATAATGTCTATGAAAGCCTGCGCGCTGATATCCTGTCCTGCAGGCTGGCGCCGGGCGATGATATGCGCGAACAGGACCTCGCCGAGCGCTATGCGGTGAGCCGCCAGCCGGTGCGCGAGGCGCTGCTGCGGCTCGAGCGCGAGCATCTCGTCACGGTGCAGCCGCGCCAGGGCTATCGGGTCAATCCGATCTCGCTGTCGGACGCGCGCGATCTGTTGCGCTTTCGGCTTGCGCTGGAACCGGCCTGCGTCGCGGAGGCGATCGAGAACGCCGCCGATGCCACGCTCAAGGCGCTCGACAAATTCCGCCGCTTCTCCGGCAACCACGAAGACTTCATCACCTATAACAGGGGCTTTCACTTTGCGCTCGCCCATGCCTCAGGCAATCGCCGCATGGCCGCCTCGCTCTGCGACCTGATCGGACAGGCCGACCGCCTGGTGCGGGTCAGCGTCGCCAATCTCAGGGGCCACGACCCGAAGAAGCTGGTGGCCGAACATGTCGCGCTGATCGAGGCGATGCAGAAACGCGACGGCCGCGCCGCCGCGCGCATCATCAAGGCGCATATCGGCGCGACCGAAAAGCGCGTGCTGCCGGCGTTGAAGCGCAACGCCGTGATCGTCGAACGGAGTGAACCATGAATATTCCAGCCAAAACCGTCGACGTCGAAATCCACGGCAATTTCATCGACGGACGCGAGGTCGAGGCCGGCAATGGCGAGATGCTGGACGTGCGCAATCCCGCGACCGGCGACGTGATCGCGCGGATTCCCAATTCGACAAAGGAGGACATCGATCGCGCCATGACGAGCGCACGGGCCGCCTTCGAGGGCAAGGCATGGGGCGGCATGGACATCCGCGCGCGGGCGAAACTCATCAACCGCCTCGCCGATGCGTTCGAGGCCAATCTCGACCAGCTCTACCGGCTCGAGACCCTCAACAACGGCCGGCCGGTCAACGAGACCCGCGCGCAGCTGTCGCGGCTGCCCGACTTCTTCCGCTATTTCGCCGGGCTGGCTCTATCGCGGCGCGACGCGGTGATCCCGGTCGAAGGCTCCTACCTGAACTATACGCTGCGCACGCCCGTCGGCATCGTCGCCAATTGTACGCCGTTCAATCATCCCCTGATGATCCTCTGCAAATCGCTTGCCGCGGTGCTGGCCTCAGGCTGCGTGACCGTGGTGAAGCCGTCCGAATACACGCCGCTGACGACGTTGAAGCTGGCGAAGATCTTCACCGATGCGGGTCTGCCGCCCGGCGTCTTCAACATCGTGCTGGGGCTCGGCCACAGCGCTGGCAGGATGCTCGCCGAGCACCGCGATATCGACAAGCTGGTTCTGACCGGCGGCACCGAAGCCGGCCGCATCGCGGGCGCCGCCGCCGCAAAGGTGTTCGCGCACCAGACCATGGAGCTCGGCGGCAAGACGCCGGTGATGGTGTTCGAGGATTACGACATCGAGCGCGCGGTGAACTATGCGGCGTTCGGCGCTTTCATCGGCGCGGGGCAAACCTGCATCTGCGCCTCGCGCCATCTTGTGCAGGCCTCGATCTATGACGAGTTCGTGGCACGGCTGAAGGCCAAGGCGGAAACCATCCGCATCGGTGATCCCTTCGATGGCGCCACGCAACTGGGCCCCGTGATCTCGGCCAGGCAGCGCGACCGCGTGCTGTCCTATTGCGATATCGGACGCGACCAGGGCGCGCGTCTCCTCACCGGCGGCCGCGCTGCGAAGATTCAGGGCCATGAGAACGGCTTTTTCGTCGAGCCGACGGTGTTTGCGGACGTGACGAGCGGCATGCGCATCTTCCAGGAAGAGGTGTTCGGTCCCTTCACGTCGGTCACGCCGTTCAAGGATGAGGAAGAGGCGCTGCGGCTTGCCAATGACTCACCCTTCGGCCTGGCGGCGGCGATCCGCACCCGTGACGTCGCGCGCGCCCATCGCGTGGCGGCCAAGGTCAGGAGCGGCATTGTCTGGATCAATGATCATCACCGGCTCGATCCGGCTTCGCCCTGGGGCGGCGTCGGCGATTCCGGCGTCGGGCGCGAATGCGGTACTGAAAGCTTCGACGACCATTTCCACGTCAAGAGCGTGATGGTCGCGACCAGCGATGCGCCGTTCGACTGGTACCGCGACACGGCAGGACAGCAGCGTTTGAACTAGAGCGAAAACAAAGAGGGGCGGCGACCGGCCGAAGCCGGCGCCGCATTCGGATCTCAAAGGGGGGAGTTAACATGGCTCAAGCAGTAAACGCCGGTGCGCGTCTCGACCGGCTGCCGATCTCGTCGTTTCACTACCGGATCTTCTGGCTGGTCGGCGCCGGAATGTTCTTTGACGGATATGACCTCTATGTCGCCGGCGGCGTATTGGCATCGCTGATCCAGACCAAATTCTCGACGCTGCCGCAGAACCTGCAATTCATCTCGCTGACCTTTGTGGGCATGACGCTGGGATCGCTGATCACCGGTTTCGTCGGCGACAAGTTCGGCCGGCGGTTCACCTACCAGATCAATCTGCTGATCTTCGGCCTCGCCTCGCTCGCGGCCGCGTTCGCGCAGGACATGACCCAGCTGATCGCCTGCCGCTTTGTGCAGGGCCTCGGACTCGGCGCCGAAATCGTGGTCGGCTATTCGACCATGACGGAATTCGTTCCGCCGAAGACACGCGGCCGCTGGCTGTCGATGATGGCGTTCATCGTGGTGGCGGGATTCCCGGCGACCTCCCTGCTCGGCTACCTCGTCATCCCGACCTTTGGCTGGCGCCCGATGTTCGTGGTCGCAGGCATCGGTTCGCTCGTCGTCTGGTATCTGCGAAAGAACCTGCCCGAATCGCCGCGCTGGCTCGAAGCGCAGGGCCGCACCGAGGAGGCCGAAGCGCTGATGAAGGCGATCGAGACCGAGGCCTCGGCCGGCCAGAAGCTGCCGCCGCTGGTGGTGCCCGCGCCGGTCCGGCTGGTCGCCGCCTCCGAACTGGCGAAGCCGCCGCTCCTGCAGCGGATGATCGTCGGCAGCTGGGTGCTGATCTCGATCAATACGCTGATCTTCGGCTTCGTGCTGTTCCTGCCGCAATTCTTCCTGCGCCAGGGCCTGACCATCACCAATTCGCTGGCCTATACGGTCGTGCTGTCGGCGGGATCGCTGGTCGGCTGCGCGGTGGGCGCCTATACGTCCGACGCGATCGGGCGGCGCGCCAGCATCATCGGGGCGTCGATCGTGACCATTGTCGCCGGCTACATCTATGCCCGCTTCAATGCCGCCTCCGATCCCGCGATCATCCTGATCGTCGGCTTCATCCTGATCGTCGCGATCTATGTGCAGACCGCGATCCTCTACGGCGTGTATCCGCCGGAACTGTTCCCGACCGAGATCAGGCTGCGCGCCAACGGCATCTGCAACATGTTCGGACGCGGCGCGACCGTGGTCTCGCCCTTCATCGTCGGCGCGTTGATAGCGTCTTCGGGCCTTCCCGGAGTCGTCTGGCTGATGATTGCAGTCGTGGTCATCCAGATCGTGGTGGTGTGGGCATGGGGCGTCGAAACGCGCAGCCGCGGCCTGGAGGATGTGGCCGCGAAGGCCTGAATAGTCTGATCTACGATCGTCATTGCGAGCCAACTCGCAATGACGATCTCCAACCGCCTTGCGCTCCATACAACTTTTGGTAGTTTCGAACCGTCATTCATTCGACTGGTTTGCCACGCTAAAAGCGCGGACCGAATTTCACGGCCGATTGTGCGAGGCGACGACATGAGAGCATCATCGAAGATCCTGCTGTCCTCTTTTGTATTCGTCGTTGCGGCAAGTTCAGCACTTGCACAATCATCCGCGACGCCGACGCTGCAATATGCCAAGCAAGGATGGACGGCGGACGAACGCCAGGCCTTCTATACGACGAGCCAGGGATCGCACATGATTCCGTATTCCTGGTACAAGGCGCTGCGGCGTCTCGATGTCGACCAGCCCTTCGGCGGCGATCAGTTGCAGCGCTACGGCTATCTGCCGAACGAGAAATCAAAGCTCAATCCGGAAGGATTGCCGGTCGGCTTCGTCATTGACGGCGACGCCGCGACCGGGCAGTTCGGCATGACCTGTGCGGCATGCCACACCGCCGAGATGGAATATCAGAAGAACGGCGCAACACAGCGGCTGCGCATCGACGGCGCGCCGGCGACCGCGAATTTCCAGCTCTTCCTCACCGACCTGACTGCGGCGAGCCGGGCGACGCTATCCGACCCCGACCGCTTCCGGAAATTCGCCCATGATGTGCTCGGCGCACGCTATTCGACATCGCGTGCGGCCGAGCTGAAGCAGGCGTTCGGTGACTGGGTCAAGCAGTTCGGCGAGTTCATGGACAAGAGCCTGCCGCCCTCGCCCTGGGGACCGGCCCGGCTCGATGCATTCGGCATGATCTTCAACCGCGTCGCCGGCAAGGACCTGAACATCCCCGACAACATCAAGGTCGCGGACGCGCCGGTCAGCTATCCCTTCCTGTGGAATGCGTCGCGGCAGGACAAGACGCAGTGGAACGGCGGCGTTCCCAACGGCCTCTACATCAACGCGCTCGGACGCAACACCGGCGAGGTGTTCGGCGTGTTCGCCGACTTCAGCCCGAAGCGGGTGACAAACACCGCGCCGCCCTTCATCGATTACCGCAACAACTCGGTGAGGTATGACGGCTTGCAGGCGCTGGAGGAAAAGATCGCCGCGCTGAAACCGCCGCCGTGGCCGTTCGAACTCGACGACAGCCTCGTCAATCAGGGCCGCGAATTGTTCGCGAAATATTGCGGCAGCTGCCATGAGGAGCGGCGCCTGCCGCAGGGCACATGGTACACGCCGGTCACGGCGGTCGGCACCGACGAGAAGATGTTCAAGAATTCGCTGCGGCAGTCCGACTCGGGATTGCTGGCCGGCGCCTTGTCGCCCAATCCGCCGGGATCGACGCTCGCAAACCCGGCGGCGACCGTCGACGTCCTCGCCACCACGGTGATCGGCGCACAGCTCGCCGCCGCCTTCCCGGTCCCGCCGAGGCTGCCGGACTTCAGCAAGGGCGTCTGGCGCGCGATCAGCCTCGATCTCGCCGATCTGCTGGGCGACAGCGCGAGCCCGCCGTCGCTGACGATGCTGATCGATCAGAGGGCGCGCGACGACCTGAAGGCGCATATCCAGGATCGGCTCGCCAACATGTTCCGCCCGCCCGCGCCCAATGCGGCGGCGGCCTATGAAGCGCGCGTGCTGCACGGCATCTGGGCGACGGCGCCTTATCTGCATAACGGATCGGTGCCGAACCTCTGGGAGCTGTTGCTGCCGCCGGAGCGCCGATCGCCATCCTTCATGGTCGGCAGCCGGAACTTCGATTCGAAGAATGTCGGCTATGTCACCGACGAGTTGCCCTACAAGGACGGCACGCTGCTGGTCGGCGCGGGCGCGCAGCCCGGCAACAGCAATGCCGGCCATGATTACGGCCGCGACATGAACGACGACCAGCGCAAGGCGCTGCTGGAGTATTTGAAGCAGCTGTAGAAAGAGCGAATGGCGAATAGGGAGTAGCGAATAGAGGTAGCGAGGAACTCTATTCGCTATTCGCCACTCACCATTCGCTTCTCAAGCATTCTTCAGCGCGACGCGGAATTCCGCTTCGGTCTTCGCCTTGACCTCGTCGAGCGTGACGCCGTCGGCGAGCTCGATCAGCGCCATGCCGTTGTTGCCGTGCTTGTCGATGGTGAACACCGCAAGATCAGTCACCACCATGTCGACCACGCGCTCGCCGGTCAGCGGCAGGTTGCACTGCTTCAACAGCTTCGGGCCGTCCTTGGCGGAATGCTCCATCACGACGACGACGCGCTTGACGCCGGCGACGAGATCCATCGCGCCGCCCATGCCCTTCACCATCTTGCCGGGGATCATCCAGTTGGCGAGGTCGCCGTTCTGCGCCACCTGCATCGCGCCGAGAATGGACAGATCGATGTGCCCGCCGCGTACCATGCCGAAGGATTCGGCCGAGGAGAAATAGCTGGTCGACGGCAACTCGCTCACCGTCTGCTTGCCGGCATTGATGAGGTCGGCGTCTTCCTCGCCTTCATAGGGAAACGGTCCCATGCCGAGCATGCCGTTCTCGCTCTGAAGCTGAACATCGATCCCATTGGGGATGTAGTTCGACACCAGCGTCGGAATGCCGATGCCGAGATTGACGTAAAATCCGTCCTGCAACTCCTTGGCGGCGCGGGCGGCCATCTGTTCGCGGGTCCAGGCCATCTTTGATTCTCCTGATCCTGAAATGGTTAGGCCGCAGGCCGCGGGCGGGTGTTGCGGAACTCGATGCGCTTGCGGCCGCTGCCGATCTCGATGAGGCGCTTGACGAAAATGCCGGGCGTATGGATGTGATCGGGATTGAGCTCGCCGGCGGGCACGAGATGCTCGACCTCGGCGACAGTGACCCTGGCAGCTGTCGCCATCATCGGGTTGAAGTTGCGCGCGGTCTTGCGGTAGATCAGGTTGCCTGCGGTGTCGCCCTTCCACGCGTGAACGATGGCGAGGTCTGCGAACAGCCCGCGCTCCATCAGATATTTCTCGCCGTCGAACTCGCGCACCTCCTTGCCTTCGGCGATCAGCGTGCCGACGCCGGTCTTGGTGAAGAAGGCTGGAATACCGGCGCCGCCCGCGCGAATGCGCTCGGCAAGCGTGCCCTGCGGATTGAATTCGAGTTCCAGCTCGCCCGCGAGGTATTGCTGCGCGAACAGCTTGTTCTCGCCGACATAGGAGGAAATCATCTTCCTGATCTGGCGCGTCTCCAACAGACGGCTGAGCCCGATGCCGTCGACGCCGGCATTGTTCGAGACCACCGTCAGGTTCTTCACGCCGGAATCGCGAATCGCATCCGACAGGGTATCGGCGATGCCGCAAAGGCCGAAGCCTCCGGACATGATCATCATGCCATCCTTGAGGACGCCGGCGAGGGCGGATTTCGCGTCGGGATAAACCTTGTTCATGGAATCAATGACCTGATGGAAAGGGGCCGGAGCAGCCTTATTGGCCGGATTATTAGGCGAAACCTTCGCAACGCGTCAATGACGGACGGCGGCGCCGTTCTCCACCCTTGCCCCACCTTTAGGATGACGTCGCGATACGCTACCCTTGGCCTAGTACCTGGCCATCGACTTGGCCTTGAAAGCGTCAAGAAAACCGAGCAAATTGCTGATGTTGGCGAGGGTCTCGGCGCACCCCGCCCGTCCCGTTCAATCGCGATCCGACCGGTCAAGCCTATCAGCATATGGCAATGACGATGGCCCAACGGATGAAGCGCCTGGGGACGCCGATCGCGGCCGTGTTCGGCCTGGCGCTCATCGCCATGATCGCGAGTTCCTGGCTGATCAACCGGGACGCCCTGCGCCAGGCGGTGGAAGCACAGATCCGCGCGGTCACCGGCCTCGACCTTACGGTCAAGGGTCCGATCGACGTCTCCGTGTTCCCGGGCAGCTACGTCTCGTTTCATGACGTCGGGTTGAAGGGCGGCGCCGACAACGAAGCTGCGCTGCGTGTCGACGTGCTGACCGCGAATCTGCGGCTGCTGCCGCTGCTGTTGCAGCGGTTCGAAATCGCCGACGTGATGATGCTGCGCCCGCAGATCCATGTGAAACGCGAGGCCGATGGCGAGAGCAACTGGACGCCGTTCATCCAGACCATCGCGCGCACCATGAAACCCGGCGCGGACAACCAGGTGTCGTTCTCGGAAATCCGCATTCAGGACGGCGTCCTTACCTATGAGGACGCCAGCCACGGCAGCGAAAAGCTCGACGACATCGATCTGTCGCTGGCATGGCCCTCGATCTCGCGCTCCTTCGCCGTGACCGGGCAATTCGACTGGCGCGGCCAGCGCGTCGACGGCGCGATCAGCGTGTCGGATTTCGTCGCAGCACTCTCGGGCGAGCGCTCCGGACTGAAGGCGCGGTTGTCCAGCGCGCCGCTGAAGCTCGCCTTCGACGGCTCGGTCGCGAACCGCACCAGCGCCCTGATGGAGGGTACGCTCACCGTCGACAGCCCGTCGCTGCGCAATGCGCTGCAATGGACCGGCCAGGAACCACCCGGCGCCGGCGGCTTCGGCCGCTTCGCGCTGAAGGCGCGGGCCAATGTCGTCGGCGCTTCCATCGCGCTCACCAACGTCAATGTCGAGCTCGACGGCAATGTCGCCGAGGGCGTGATGACCTACGTCAACAACGGCCGGCAGATGCTGCAGGCAACGCTTGCCGCCGATGCGCTCGACTTCACGCCCTACATCTCCACCTTCCGCCTGCTCGCAAGCGGCGCGCGCGACTGGAACCGGCAGATGTTCGATCTCAATGCGCTGTCCACGACCGATCTCGACATGCGCCTGTCGGCCGCGAAGGTCACCGTCGGTCCCTCAAAAATCGGCCGGACCGCGTTCGGCGCGAACCTGCGCGGCGGCGCGCTCGCACTCTCGGTCGGCGAGGCGCAGATGTATGGCGGCATCGCCAAGGGCTCGTTCGCCGTCGCGCGCTCCGACTCCGTTGCCGACGTCAAGGCGCAATTCCAGTTCCTCGACGTCGACCTGCAGGCCTGCGCGAACGAGCTGTTCGGCATCAGTCGCCTGTCCGGCCGCGGCAACCTCAACGTCTCGGTGGTCGCGTCAGGTTCGAGCCCGTTCGGCCTGATGCAATCGCTCGACGGCACCGCGACGCTGAACGGCCATGACGGCGCGATCTCGGGCATCAATATAGAACAATTGCTCAAGCGGCTGGAACGCCGGCCGCTGTCGGGCACCGGCAATTTCCGCAACGGCGCGACGCCCTTTACCAACCTGACGGTCGCGCTGAAATTCGCCGACGGGGTGGCGACCACCGAGGACGTCAGGATGGAAAACGAAACCTCGCGCGTCACCATCACCGGCACCGCCGCCGTGCCCTCCCGCGAATACGACCTCAAGGGCGTCGCGAGCCTGCTCTCCAGCGGCGCGAGCACCTTTGACCTGCCCTTCGTGGTGCAGGGACCGTGGGACGATCCGCTGGTCTACCCGGAGGTGGACAGCCTGATCAAGCGCTCCACCGTCACCGCGCCGCTGCTCGATGCGCTGAAGGATCGCACCACCCGCGATGCCGTGCAGTCGGTGCTGGACCGCCTCTCAGGCGGACGAAAGGTGACGCTGCCAGATCCTGCCGCGACCTCCGCTCCCGCCCCCACCAAATAGAGTGAGGGCGAGATCAGCCGGGATTGGCGAGACACTCTTCCGGATGAGCCGGCGGATATCCACCCAATGAACTCGAGCCGCGCTCTCCCGACGCCCACCCCGGACGACATCCGCGTGCACGCGTGGGCAGAGGTCCGCGAACTCCTGGAGCTGCAACTTGCGCCGCTCGGTCGGCGTGCGCTGGACGCGCTTGAACCGAAATCCGGCGAGAGAATCCTGGACATCGGGTGCGGAGGGGGTACGACCGCGCTGGAGCTCGCCCGCGCTGTCGCGCCTGACGGCATGGTGACGGGCATCGATCTGTCGGATGCAGTGCTGGCGTTCGCGAAAGCCGCGGCAGCAGGCTGCGAGCAGGTGCGGTTCGTCCAGGCAGACGCACAAGCGTACCCTTTCGAGGCGGCTTCGTTCGACGCCGCTTTTTCGCGGTTCGGGGTGATGTTCTTTGCCGATCCCGTTGCCGCTTTCAGCAACATCCGTCGCAGCCTCAATGTCACTGGGCGCCTGGCCTTCGCATGCTGGCGAACGCTGGAGGAGAACGCGCTGGATCACGTGCCGCTGTGGGCGGCGTCTCCTCACCTTCCACCGCAGCCCGTTGACGAGGCGGATGCGCCCGGCCCCTTCGCGTTTGCCAGCGCGGAGCGCGTGCGCGGCATTCTGGAACGAGCAGGTTTTGTGGAGATCGAGATCACCGCTCACGACGAACTGGTTGGCAGTGGCGGCGTCGATGCGATGGTGGCCGTCTGTTCGAAGGTCGGAGCTCTCGGCAAGATTCTGCGGGAGAATCCCGAGCTGCTAGCCGCTGCATTGCCGCCGCTGCGAGCGGCGCTTGCGGGCCATGATGGCCCTGATGGCGTCAAGCTGACCGCGGCGACGTGGATCGTGACAGCGCGGACGCCCGCTGCGCCAGACGATCCTATGTGAACCGGATATTCTTCCGGGACAACTCGCTCACGGACGTACAGCCCATCAATTTCATGGCGCGCTCGAGCTCGGCCCGCATCAGGCCGAGGGCGCGATCGACGCCGGCCTCGCCGGCCACGGCCAGCGGAAACAGGTAATAGCGCCCAACGCCGACGGCCTTCGCGCCGAGCGACAACGCCTTCAACACATGCGTCGCGCGCTGGATGCCGCCGTCCATCAGCACGTCGATCCGGTCGCCGACGGCATCCACCACCTCGGACAACTGATCGAAGCCGGTGCGAGAGCCATCGAGCTGGCGCCCGCCATGATTTGAAAGCACGATGCCTGTACAGCCGATCTCGGCGGCGCGCCTGGCGTCATCGGCGGACATGACGCCCTTCAGGCAGAACTGACCGCCCCATTGGCGGACCATGTCCGCCACGTCGTCCCAATTCATGGACGGGTCCAGCATTTCGGTGAAATAGCGTCCGATCGACATGGCGCCGCCGCTCATGTCGACGTGCTCGTCGAGCTGCGGCAGCTTGAACCCCTCGTGGGTCAGATAGTCGATGCCCCATTTCGGCTTGATGGCGAATTGAAGCATGCCGGCGAGAGTCAGCCTGAACGGGATCGCGAAGCCCGTGCGCAGATCGCGTTCGCGGTTTCCTCCCGTGATGCTGTCGACGGTCAGCATCAGCACGTTGACACCGGCCTCCTTGGCCCGCTGCAGCATGGCGCGATTGAGGCCGCGATCCCGGTGGAAATAGAATTGATAGACTTGCGGGTTATCATGCTTCTTCCGCAGCTCCTCGAGGCTCACCGTGCCGAGAGAGGAAACGCCGAACATCGTGCCGAACTTCGCGGCAGCGGTCGCGACCGCGCGCTCGCCCTGATGATGGAACAGCCGCTGCAACGCCGTCGGCGAACAATAGACGGGCATGGCGAGCTTCTGGCCCATGACGCTCACCGAGAGGTCGACGGCCTGCACACCGCGCAGGATGTTGGGCACCAGATCGCAGCGCTCGAAGCTTGCCGTGTTCTTGCGCAGCGTCACCTCGTCGTCCGCGCCGCCGTCGATGTAGTTGAATATCGGAGCCGGCAGCCTCCGCTTGGCGAGGGCCCGGAAGTCGTGAAAATTGTGGCAATGACCGAGGCGCATCCCGTAACCCGTCGTCAGGCGGTTCAGCCAAACTTGCTGCCTGGCTTATACAAGCGCCTGCAGGCCCGCGTCACGCCCCAGCCGCAGCAATTTCCCCGCCCGCAGCGCGCCGCCCGAAACGAGGATGGCCCCCTTTCGGGGGCCATCCTGCATCCATCACCTCAGGGATCAATCGTCCCAATCGTGGTGACGCCTGATGATCACCGTCCGGTCACCATCATTGTGGTACCAGCCGCGATGGAAGCCGCGGTCATGGCCGTAAAACTCGACGCGAGGGCCGCTACGATAGTCGCGGTAATAATCGCGGTGGCTGCCGATGCGGAAGCTCAATCCCTCGGCGCTTGCCACGGTAGGCGCGGCAACCGCAACGGTCGCCAGCGCGGCGATAACGCAAGCCAGCTTTCTCATATCGCTTCTCCTATCGTTGTTGCGCTCCGAGGCAACGTATCGGGGATGTCGCCGTTCCGGATGCAACTCCGGAACTTTCTTGAATGGATGTTCAGCCGGGAACAGCGATGCGCATTTCCCATCCGCGAGCGCGCAATCCTGTTCTTGTAAATTACTCCCGCAATCGAATGCCGCGCACGGGCGTCTCCCGGATGGGAGGAGGCACGCGATCGCTTCATTCGTTGCACGCCACGGGTGAAATGAACGCGCCGGCGACGAGGTTTCGCGCCCGGGATCGATGCACCCTGAGCATCGATCGATACACGATGGAGAATGGTATCTGCGCATGCCCGCGCCGAAACTTAGCCTTCAGTCGAAGCATAAGCGGCTGGATCGTATCAATGGGCTGGGCTAGTGTTTCGGCCAACCGGTTGAAAAGATCGGCAATTTTCAGGGAGAACGACGTGAGATCCAGGTTATTTGGTGCGCTTTCACTCGCGGTCGCGGCGGCCGGGCTATTTGCCGTTACGGCACCCGCGTTTGCCCAGCAGAAGACCATCACGGTCTGGTGGGGCAAGGGTTTCTACAAGTCCGAAGACGACGCACTGCTTGAGACCATCAAGAAATTCGAAGCCAAGACCGGCATCAAGGTCGAGCTGTCGCAATACGCCATCCAGGACATGATCCCGAAGACGGTGGCCGCGCTCGATTCCGGCACCGTGCCGGATGTCGCCTATTCCGACACCTATGACGTGCAGGCGCAGGGCAAATGGGCCTATGAAGGCAAGCTCGAGGACCTCTCGGACGTGATGACGCCGATCCAGGACCGGTTCGCGCCGAACACGCTGGAAGCCTCGAAGCTTTATGACAACGTCGCCAAGAAGAAGTCCTATTTCGGCTTCCCGCTGAAGCAGCAGAGCATGCACGTCCAGATCTGGAAGGACATGCTGGAGAGGGCCGGCTTCAAGCCGGAAGACGTCCCGAACGACTGGACCGGTTACTGGACGTTCTGGTGCGACAAGGTGCAGCCGGCGATCCGCAAGGCCACCGGCCAGCGCATCTATGCCGTCGGTCAGCCGATGGGCGTCGAATTGACCGACTCGTTCCAGTCCTTCTACACCTTCATGGACGCCTATCACGTCAAGCTGGTCGACGATAACGGCAAGCTGCTGGTGGACGATCCCAAGGTGCGCGAGGCCCTGATCCACGCGCTGAAGGACTATACGGACACCTACATCAAGGGCTGCACGCCGCCCTCCTCGACCACCTGGAAGGACCCGGACAACAACGTCGCCTTCCATAACAAGACGATCGTGATGACCCACAACTTCACGATCTCGATCGCGGCGAAGTGGTTCGAGGATTCCACCAACCCGGCGTTGACCGACGCGCAGCGCGCGGCGGGCAAGCAGGCCTATGAGCAGGACATCATCACGGCCTCGTTCCCGAAGGCGCCGGATGGATCCACCATCCAGTACCGCTCCGACGTCAAGACCGGCCTGATCTTCGCAAGCGCCAAGAACAAGGCGGAGGGCAAGCAGTTCATCAGCTTCCTGCTCCAGGAAGAGAACGTCCGTCCCTATATCGAGGGCGCGCTCGGCCGCTGGTTCCCGGTGACGAAGGCAAGCCAGGAGAGCCCCTTCTGGCAGTCCGACAGGCATCGCAAGGCGGTCTACAACCAGTTCAAGGGCGGCACCGCGCCGTTCGACTTCACCAAGAACTGGAAGTTCACCATCCTGAACAACGAGAACGTCTGGGCCAAGGCCATGAACCGCGTGGTCAGCGAGAAGGTGCCGGTGGACAAGGCCGTCGACGAGTTGATCGCGCGCCTCAAGGAAGTCGCGGGCTAATGTGAAATGATGCCGACCGCCGCGGATCTCCTGTCGTCCCTGCGAAAGCAGGGACCCAAACCCCGCGGCGGTCGTTTTGAAAGATGCCGGTCGATGGCCCTTCGCGCACAATTTGGGGCAGTGGCTATGGGTCCCTGCTTTCGCAGGGACGACAGCTTTGTTAGGCTCGGCATCTCGCTCTAAGGTCAGTCCATGGCGATCACGCTCTCCGCATCCGATGTCCCCAGTCCGCCCTTATCGGCGCGGCTTTCGCCGTCGCAGGTATGGGGCATCGTGCTGCTGGCGCCCTACATCCTGGTGTTCCTGGCGTTCGTGGTCTACCCGATCGGCTACGGGCTCTGGCTCGCGCGCCAGCCCGCGAGCTACGTGGCGCTATTCAACGATCCGATCTTCGCGCGCGCGGCGGTCAATACGCTGATCTTCCTGCTCATCGGCATCAACATCAAGATGCTGATCGCGCTGTTCCTGTCCGGCTTCTTCGCCGAGCAGCGCACCTGGATCAAATGGCTGTCGGTGATCTTCATCCTGCCCTGGGCGGTCCCGTCGATCCCGACCATCCTGTCGGTGCGATTCATGCTCAATCCCGAATGGGGCATGGTCAACCACATCATCTTCAGCCTCACCGGCGATGATGGCCCGAACTGGCTGAACGATCCGACGATTGCGCTCACGATGGCGATCGGCGTGCATATCTGGAAATCGCTGCCGTTCTGGACGCTGATTCTGATCACCGGACGGCTTGCGATCGCGCACGATCTGTTCGAAGCGGCCTCCGTTGACGGCGCCACCTGGTGGCAGAAGTTCCGCTTCATCACCTGGCCGTCGATGCAGACCCTCTACATCACTTGCACGCTGCTCTCGATGATCTGGACGCTCGGCGATTTCAACAGCGTCTATCTGTTGACGGGCGGCGGACCCGCCGACCTCACCCATGTGCTGTCGACGCTCGGCATCCGGTATCTCAGGCTCGACCAGCTTTCGCTGGCGATGGCCTCGATCGTGTGCGCGATGCCGCTGGTGCTGCCGCTGGTGTATTTCATGATGAAACGGTTGTCGCGATGAAGCTTCCGGGCCTGGGCGAATTTACCTGGCGCGACGCCGGCAACGAGGCGCGGTTGCTTCTGATCGGCATTCCCGTCTTCATCTGGACCATGGTCCCGATCTACCACATGTTCCTGTTCGCGATCTCGCCAAAGGAGGACGCCTTCTCGGGCAAGATGTGGCCGGATCATCCGACCCTGCACAATTTCGAGATCGTGTTTCGTCAGCAGCACTATTTCCTGCGCGACTTCTACGTCCAGTTCTGGAATTCGATCGTGATCGCGGCAGCCGTCGGCGCATTGACGTTGTTCGTGGCCACGGCCGCGGCATTCTCGATCTCGCGGCTGAAGGTGCCCGGCGGGCGCGCAGTGATGAATCTCGCGCTGTTCACCTATTTCATCCCGGCCGCGTTCCTGGCCGTGCCGATGTATCGCACCATGGGCACGTACGGCCTGCTGAACAATCATTGGTCGCTGATCCTTGCGATGGTGACGATCGCCTCGCCCTACGCGATCTGGGTGCTGAAGCAGGCCTCCGACAAGCTGCCGGTCGAGCTCGACGAGGCCGCCATCATGGACGGCGCGAGCACGCTGCAGATTTTCCGTCTGGTCTATCTGCCCCTGATGATGCCGTCGCTGGTCGCGATCGGCACCTATGCGGTGCTGCTGGCGTGGAACGAATATCTTTACGCCTTCCTGCTGCTGTCAAAAGACACCGAGCTCACGCTCCCCGTCGCGCTCGGCAACTTCCTCGCCGCCGACAACTCGCCCTGGGAACTCCTGATGACCACCGGCTTCATCTACGCGCTGCCGCCGGCCGCGGTCTATTACGCCTTCCGCCGCTACATGGTCGGCGGGCTCACGGCAGGTGCGGTGAAGTCTTGAGCCTCAAGCATCGTCATTCCGGGGCAGCCCGAAGGGCTGAGCCCGGAATCCATAATCACATGCGGGCATCTTCAAAAAGATTGTCGACCAGCGAGTCCAATTAGCGCGGCCTGTGGTTATGGGTTCCGGGTTCGCCGCCTTGCGGCGCCCCGGAACGACACGCGGTTACAGCGCAGCCGCGCTCTCCTTTCGCTTCCGCCAATATTCCCGCAGCAGCGCAATGCTCGAGCCAAAGAAATAGCCGGCCGTCGCGCCCGAAACGGCGCGTGCCACGATGGCGGCCATGGCGCGGTCGTCGACATGGATCGCCGAGATCACCGCGACCGTGTATTGCAGCCCAAACACGATGAGATTGCGGACCAGCGGAAATATGCTGCCCGGCCGGATGATCTGTCCCGTCGCATGATCGACCTCGAACGGACGCGGCGTCAGCACGCCGACCGGCAGCAGAAGGGCCGCCGCCACGAGCCAGGCGATCAGCGGCGCGCCATAGGCCTGTTGCCCGAATCCGATCCGCGACAGGCCCCAGACGATGAAGATCGCAGGCACGATCAGCGCCCGCCAGATCGTCGTGGTCCGCGGCTGCATTCCCTTGAAGCCCTGCCAGACCAGATAGGCGAGCAACGCCCAGGCCCAGAGCGGCGTATGGGTGATGATGCCGAGAGCGAATTTCATCCTTGCGCTCCTTCGCGGACTAGATCGGCGCCGCGCTTTCGCCCCGCGAGCTCGACAGTTTCGAGACCAGGGAAGCGATCACGATGACGAACGCGATGAAGCCGATCACAAGCGTGCAGATCGCGTTGATCTCGGGCTTCACGCCGAGCCGCACCTCCGAATAGATCCGGATCGGCAGCGTCGCCGAGCCGGGGCCGGTGGTGAAGCTCGCGATCACGAGATCGTCGAGAGACAGCGTGAAGGCCAGCATCCAGCCGGCGGCGATCGAGGGAATGATCAGAGGCAGCGTCACCAGCAGGAACGCCCGCACCGGATCGCAGCCGAGATCCATCGCGGCCTCCTCCAGGCTCCTGTCGAGCGAGCCGAGCCGCGACTGCACCACGACCGTCACGAAGCACATCGTGAGCGTGGTGTGGGCGACCACGACGGTCCAGAAGCCGCGCTCGGCATTGATCGCCACGAACAAAAGCAGCAGCGACAGGCCGGTGATCACCTCGGGCATCACAAGCGGCGCGTACAGCATCCCCGAGAACAGCGTCCGGCCGCGGAACGCCTCGCCGCGCGAGAGCGCGACGGCGGCCAGCGTGCCGAGCAGGCTCGCAATCGTCGCCGAGATCGCCCCGACGCGAACGCTCATCCAGGCCGCCTCGATCATGGCCTGATCGTTGAAGAACTCGCGATACCAGCGCAGCGACCAGCCACCCCACACCGTCACCAGCCGCGAGGCGTTGAACGAATAGATCACGAGGATGACGATCGGCAGATACAGGAACGCGAGCCCGAACGTGAGCGAGGCGATGTTGAAGCGGGTGAGGCGGGCCTGGGCCATCAGCGCGCCTCCAATTGCCGGCGCTGCAGCCGGTCATACAGGAGAAGCGGCACCACCAGGACGACGAGCAGCACGATCGCACTTGCCGAGGCCACCGGCCAATCCTTGTTCATGAAGAACTCGAGCCACAGGGTCTGGCCGATCATCAGCGAATCCGAGCCGGCAAGCAGGTCGGGAATCACGAACTCGCCGACGATGGGAATGAAGCAGAGCAGCACGCCGGCGCCCACTCCAGGCAGCGACAGCGGAAACGTCACCAGCCAGAACACTTCGAGCGGCGCGGCGCCGAGATCGGCGGCCGCCTCCTCCAGCGCCGGGTCCATCTTGGAGAGCGTGGCGTAGAGCGGAAGGATCATGAACGGCAGATAGGAGTAGACGATGCCGAGATACATCGCGCCGTCGGTCGACAGCCACACCACCGGCTGCGAGACGATGTGCAACGCAAGCAGGATCTGGTTGAGCAGCCCGTCATGCTGCAGGATGTTGATCCAGGCGTAGATGCGGATCAGGAACGAGGTCCAGAACGGCACGATGACCAGCATCATCGCCAGGGGCTGCCAGCGCTTCGGCAGCCGCGCCATGCCATACGCGATCGGGTAGCCGATCAGGAGCAGGATGGCCGTCGACATCAGCGCCACGACGAGGCTGCGCAGATAGGACAGCACATAGAGATTGTCGGAGACGAGGAGACGGAAATTGTCCAGCGACAGCGCCGCGAAGGCCTCCTTGAGCGCGTCGAAGCCGGCCGCGGGATCGAACACCGGCGTATAGGGCGGTTGCGCGATCGCGGTCTGCGACAGGCTGATCTTCAGCACGAAGGCGAACGGCACCAGAAAGAACAGCACCATCCAGAGATAGGGCGCGATCGCGCCGAACCGCGCGGGACGGGCAAAGATCCGGCGAGCGCTCATTGCTCCAGCACCATGCAGTCGTCGGGCGTGAACCACACCACCACGCGCTGGCTCAGGCCGTAGGCGTCGATGTCGATTCGCGTGGTATTGGCCATCGACGAGCGGACGACCGCTCCCGAATCGAGCTTCACCTTGTAGCTGGTGAGTCCGCCGAGATAGCTGACCTCGCTCACCACGCCTTCGAGCCGGTTGAGGGATTGCGATGCCGAGGTGTCCGCGGCCGGCCCGCGGCGCGACAGCTTCACCTTCTCGGGCCGGATCGCGACTGATACGCTGGTCTTTGTGACGGGATTGCGCGGCTCGGCAGCCACGATCGTGCCGGCATCGCGGGTCGCGATCGTCAGACGATTGAGCTCGTGCGACTCGACCTCACCGTCGAACAGGTTGACCTCGCCGATGAACTCCGCGATCCGGCGCGAGGCCGGCGCCTCGTAGAGCTCGCGCGGGCTCGCGACCTGCTCGAGACGGCCGGCATCCATCACCCCGATCCGGCTCGCCACCGTCATCGCCTCTTCCTGGTCATGGGTGACGATGATGAAGGTCATGCCGAGGCGGCGTTGCAGCTCCATCAGCTCGGCCTGCGTGCTTTCGCGCAGCTTCTTGTCGAGTGCTGCGAGCGGCTCGTCGAGCAACAGCACCTGCGGCCGCCGCGCCAGCGAACGGGCCAGCGCCACGCGCTGCCGCTGGCCGCCGGACAGCTGGTCGGGCTTGCGCTTCTCCAGGCCTTCGAGCTTGACCAGCGCCACCATCTCGGCGACGCGCATGTCGATGTCCTTGCGCGCCATTCCGGCCCGCTTCAGGCCGAAGGCGATGTTGTCGCGCACCGAGAGGTGCGGGAACAGCGCGTAATTCTGGAACATCATGTTGACCGGCCGCTCATGCGGCAGGACCTGCGCGATATCGCGGCCATTGAGCAGGATATGGCCCTCGTCGGGCGTCTCGAAGCCGGCGAGCATGCGCAGCAGCGTGGTCTTGCCGCAGCCGCTCGGGCCGAGCAGCGCGAAGAACTCGCCGGCGGCGATATCGAGCGAGACGCCATCGACGGCTCGAAAGCCGCCAAATGTCTTCGCCACGCCCTCGATACGCAGCAACGGCATGTCGGCCCGCGGCTCGCGTTCCGCCTCGATGTTCAGTGCTTCCTCAGCCATTGTTCCGCCTGCCCTATCGCAGCCAAGCTAGCGGCGGACGGGCACGGGCTCAACCGCCGGCGCTGTGGGAAAGTCGACAGCACCGCGTCAGGCCGCGATCCCCTTGGCGGTCTCCTCGGCCATGAACGCCGCCAGCGCGTCACGATCCGCGGGCGGCATGGTCAGGCCCAGCTTGGAGCGCCGCCACAGGACGTCGTCGGGGAAGCGCGCCCACTCCTTCTTCATGAGATGGCGAAGTTCGGCTTCCGTCAGTTCGGGACCGAAAGTTCGCCCGAGATCGTCGCGCTTTTTGGCCTCCCCCAGAATATCGGCGACGCGCCTGCCATAGGCGCCGACCAGCCGCTGCGCTTGTCCTTCCGTCAGGAACGGCCAGCGCTCGCGCGCCGCAACTACCTCCCAGTCGAATCGCTCCCAGGCAAAATCGCCGCCCGGCAACGGCGCCGTCGCGGTCCAGCGCGGCGACATCGAATAGAACCGCGTCAATTCCGACACGGCCCGCTCCGCGCGCAATCGCGAGGTCGTGACATCGCCGCCGAACAGGGTGATCAGCGGCGCCTTGTTGCGGCGGAAATCGCACAGGGCCGCGCCATCAGGCCTGCCGTAAAGCGGTACGAAATTGACGCCGGACACGCTTCGCATCACGTCGGAGGCGTCGATGTGCTCCCGGAAATAACGATTGGCCGCATCGCAGAGATAGGCGACGTCAGCCGCGCCGACCGCGACGATGGCCGGATCGCCCGTGAAGGCATGCGAAACGGTTCCAATCAGCGTGAAGTCGCGTTCATAGGGACTTGCGAAGATCAGCCGCTGGTCGGCATTCTGAAACACATAGACGTTGTCGCTGTCGAACAGACGGCGCACCACAATCTGACCCACCTGGACCGCGGCGAGTTTAGGAAATGGCAAGCGCAGCACGGTTTCCATCACAATGCCGGTCCAGCCGCCTGTCGCGTTGACGAGCGCCCTCGCCGTGATGACCTGACGACGGCCGCGATCAATCACCGCCAACCGCCAGATGGTCTCCCGGTCGGCGCGGACGCAGCGCGCCCCGGTGCGGATCACGGCGCCGCGCTCCACCGCGTCGAGCGCGATCAGCACCACCAGACGGGAATCATCGACCACGCAGTCGGAATATTCGAAAGCAGTCCCGAACGGGCGCTTCAGCGCATCGCCGACAGGGTGATGGGTGATTTCAACGGTCGCCGAGCGCGGCAGACGGCTCTTCGAGGCCAGGCGATCGTAGAGCCACAGCGCCGAGCGCAACAGCGAGGGCGGCCGTTCCTCGGCATGGGCCGGGATTGCAAACCGCATCGGCCGCACGACATGCGGCGCGATCGAGAGCCATACGTCGCGTTCGGCAAGCTGGGTTCGCACCCGCGGAAAGGCGCGGCGCTCCAGCATCGCGATGTCGCCATGAATCAGCCGGGACGTGGCCGAGGACGCGGCTCCGCCGAGATCGCCCTGCTCCAGCAGGATCACGCGCAGGCCGCGCCCGGCAGCGTCGCGCGCCACGCTGGCACCGTTTATCCCGCCGCCAATGATCGCCAGATCGTAATCCGCCATGCGCCCAGTCTAGCGAGACCCGCATGATCCGGAAGAAGTGTGAAGCGGTTTTCCACGCGGCAACGCGAAAAGTGTTCGCGCAAGATCACGCCCAAACAAAGGCCGGAGCGCGATGACACTTCATATCGATGTCATCCGCGGATCAGCCCGTCTTGCGGGCCGGCTCCTTGGCAGTGTCGCTGCGGCCGACCACACCGGCATATTGTCCGATCGGCAGCGGCTTGCCGAGCAGATAACCCTGCACGGCGTCGCAGCCTTCCTCGGCGAGGAAGCTCAACTGTTCCAGGGTTTCGACGCCCTCGGCGACCAGCGACATTCCCATGCCGTGACCGAGATCGATCACCGCCGAGATGATGGCGGCCGATTGCGGATTGCGGCCGAGATTGATGACAAAGGCGCGGTCGACCTTGATCTTGTCGAACGGGAACGCCTGCAGATAGCTCAAGGAGGAATAGCCGCTGCCGAAATCGTCCATGGAAATGCGCACGCCAAGCGCCTTCAGGCGGCGGAGCAGCGCAAGACCGCGATCGAAGTCCTCGATCAGCACGCCTTCGGTGATTTCGAGCTCGAGCCGCCCCGGCGCGAGCCCGGTTTCGAGCAAGATGGAATGGACGAGGCCGACGAGGTCGCCGTGGACGAACTGGGCCGGCGACAGGTTGACCGCGATCTGCAGCGGCTTGGGCCAGGAGGCCGCCTCGCGGCAGGCCTCGCGCAGGATCCACTCGCCCATCTCCACGATCAGGCCGCTCTCCTCGGCAAGCGGAATGAAATCGCTCGGCGGAACAAAGCCGCGCACCGGATGCTTCCATCGCGCCAGCGCCTCGAAACCGAAGATCTCGCTTGCCTCGACGGATTCTCCCGACATCGCCTGCGGCTGGAAATGGAGTGTGAGTTCGCCGTTGCGGATCGCCACCGACAGGTCCTGGTGCAGCACCCGGCGGTCGCGGATCTGCTGGTCCATCTCCGGCTCGTACAGGCTGATCGAGCCGCGCGACTTCGCCTTTGCGCGGAACAGTGCCGCCCCCGCATTGGCAAGCAGCGAAGCCGCATCCGCGCCATTGTGAGGAAAGACGGAGATACCGGTGGTCACGCCCGTGCGGACGGATTTGTCGTCGATCTGAAATTCGCTGGCCATGGCCACGGCGAGCTGCTCAGCCAGCGCCTTGCCGGTGGCGGGCTGCTGGCCGTCGATGATCAGGCCGAATTCGTCGCCGGAGAGGCGCGCCACGACGCCGCCGCGCGCCGAAGACTGGATGCGGTGCGCGACCTCGATCAGGAGCTTGTCTCCCGTGGCGTGGCCGAACACGTCGTTGACTTCCTTCAGCCCGTCGAGATCGACGCACAGCACCGCGAATTCTTCATTGGTGCCGGCGCAGGCCTCGATCATCTGCGTCAACGCCTGCAGGAAGGCAGCGCGGTTCGGCAAATCGGTGAGGCCGTCATGATAGGCCATGTGCGCCATGCGCGATTCGGTCTGCCGGCGGTCCGTGACGTCCTCGTGCGTCTTGATCAGGTATTTGGGTTCGCCCCCCTCGTCGAGCACGGTCATGCGGCGGGTCAGGAACAGCCGCAGACCCTCCTTGGTCGAGATCGGGTGTTCCTCGGTGAGCAGGTCGCGTTTCTTGATCGCGGCTTCGTCACGCGAGATGATCAGCTTGGCCTCGCGCGGATCGAAGATGTCCGCGGCCGTCAGGCCGGTGACCTCTTCGCGGCGGCGGCCGAGGATCACTTCGGCGCTGCGATTGGCGAGCAGATAGCGGCCATCGCTGACGCGCTCGACGATCAGCGACACCGGGATGTTGTCGACCACGAGCTCGAGGAACTTCTTGGTGTTTTCGAGCTCCTGCGACAGCGACCGCCGTTCGGTGATGTCTTCGAACATCGCGATCAGGAATTCCGGCCGGTTCTTCTCGTTGCGCGCGATGACGCGGTTGGAGGAGATCATCCGCTTCTGGGATCCGCGCTCGACCATGATCTCGCTTTGATACTGGCCGCTTGCCGATTCCACCGCGGCGCTGTCCGCTGCCTCGATGCCGGCCGCGGTGTCGGGGCGGAAGATTTCCTCCGCACGCCTGCCGACGATATGGTCGCGCGAAAACCGCGAGAAGCGCTCGAAGGCGCGATTGGCGAAGATGTAGCGGCCGTTCTCGATGTTCTTGACCGCGACGCAGACCGGAACGTTATCGAGCACCGATTCCAGGAACTGCTTGGTCGAGGCCAATTCGCGCGAAAGCTTGCGCTGCTCCGTGCAATCGAGATGGGTCGCGATCGAACCTCCGTTCGGCAGCTTGAAGTACCTGACCAGGATGGAACGTCCATCGGGAAGTTCGGTGGTCAGGCCCTCGGGCCGCGCGGCCTCGGTGTAGAAATCCTCGACCTCGACGTCGAGGACGCCGCGCACACGGCGCAGTTCCGCAAGCTGCCGCCCGTTCATGCCGGGCGGGAGATCGGCGCGCGACAGTCCATAGATCTCGAGATAGCGCTCGTTGATGAACACGATCCGGTTCCTGGAATCGGTCATCACCACGCCCTGGTTCAGATTGTTCAGGGCGGAGCTGATGAAGGCGTTGCGGCGCGCATGCGAGCGTTTCACGCTGCGCAGCGCCGAATGGATCCACAACGAGATTGCAGCCAGGAAGGCGCAGACGACAACGCCACCGATCAGAACTTCCCACAACACGTTGGGGTCGAGCGAGCCGACATAACTCGCCGGCGCAAAGCTGTCAGGGGCGGCCATGGCGGGACTGCAGGATACGGCCGCGGCCATGCACAGCAGAACCCGAGCAGGGATAATATCCTTGCTGCCTGCCTGCCAATTCTTGCCAGCCATCAGTCACCCGCGGATTTCAGCGGCCGAGTGTCTGGCTTGACGGGTTTGGATCGGGTAAACGCGTACCCTAGGGGCCCGAAAATACGACTTAAATTACGGCAAATGACCCGACATGATGAACGCTTCCCTAACGGCAGATGTCCGAGAAAGATCTCGACAAAGCAACGGCTTGACCGCGAGCTTTGGTTAGCAAAAAACTAATTTGGCAGCGCGGCGGCCCACCTCATCGCGCCAATTTCCGGACCGAAACTTACAAGCATGGACAAGGTTGAGTGCGTCGTTATCGGGGCGGGCGTGATCGGACTGGCGATCGCGCGCCGTCTCGCCCAGGCCGGCCGCGAGGTCATCGTGCTGGAGGCGGCCGAAGGCATCGGCACCGTGACGTCCTCGCGCAACAGCGAGGTGATCCACGCCGGCATCTATTACAAGGCCGGCAGCCTGATGGCGCAGATGTGCGTCAAAGGTAAACAAGCCCTTTACGAATACTGCGCGAGCCGTGGCATCCCGCACAAGAACTGCGGCAAGCTGATCGTCGCCACCACGCCGAAAGAAACCGAGAAGCTGCAATCGATCCGCTCACACGCCGAGGCCAATGGCGTGCTCGACATGCAATTGCTTTCCGGCGAGGCCGCTCGTGCGCTGGAGCCCGCGCTCAACTGCGACGCAGCGCTGCTCTCGCCTTCGACCGGCATTATCGACAGTCATTCCTACATGCTGTCGCTGCGCGGCGAGGCGGAAGCGGCCGGCGCCGCCTTTGCCTTTCACACCCCGCTCGTGCGCGCCAAGGCCACCGCCGGGACAATCGAGATCGATGCGGGCGGCGATGCGCCGATGACGCTGGAATGCGCGCTGCTCGTCAACGCCGCGGGGCTGGATGCGCCCGCGACCGCACGTCGGATCGAGGGGATGCCGGCCGAGAAGATGCCGCAGGCCTATCTCGCCAAGGGAAATTACTTCAGCTGCAGCGCGCGGGCGCCGTTCTCGCGCCTGATCTACCCGGTGCCCGAGCCCGGCGGGCTTGGCGTGCATCTCACTTTGGACATGGCCGGACAGGCGCGGTTCGGTCCCGATGTCGAATGGGTCGATCATATCGATTATTCGGTCGATCCGGCGCGCGCGGAGCGTTTCTATCCGGCGATCCGCAAATACTGGCCGACGCTGCCCGACGGCGCGCTGATGCCGAGCTATTCCGGCATGCGGCCCAAGATCGTGCCGCCTGCAATCGCATCGCAGGACTTCGTGATTCAGGGGCCGCGCGAGCACGGCGTCGGCGGGCTGATCAATCTGTTTGGAATCGAATCGCCGGGACTGACGTCATCGCTGGCAATTGCGGATCGTGTCGGCGAGCTCGCCGGCGTATAACGCAAGGCGGCGCGATTTGCGCGATGCTACTTTGAGGGAATTCTGCTGATCCCGCGATGAGCGCGAACGCGCCCATCCAGGATGATAGCAAGAAAAAATCTTGGCTAGTGCAGCGTGTCGTCGGAGGCGTGTCTCAACCGCTCGATCTCGTCCTTGACCATCAGTTTCCGGCGCTTCAATTCGGCTATTTGCAGGTCGTCTGTTGAAAGGTGGATCAGGGCTTCGTGCAGTTCGTTTTCGAGGCTTTTATGTTTCCGTTCCAGTTCAACGAGATGCGCCTGAATGGCCATTCGAAACCTCCTGGTTGATTTAAAACCTCAGATTCGATCCGGACTATCGAGTGTACACCTCCACCTGAATCTGTCGATGGCTATCCGAATCGGGATCGTCATTTTTTGACAACCATATGTAACGAAATGTGAGCACGGAACCCGCACATCCCGACGCGCGACGCGAGCGAACTCCACCAGATTAGACAGGGGGTTGCCTGATGTTTTGCGGGTTGCGAAGCGAGCCGCGACGCGCAATATTTCCCACAGGTTTCCACAGCCATCCGCAACCTCATCGTGTTTTTCGGCTAAGTTGAACCATGACCGACGAGGATGAGCGCGAACTGCACGCCGAGCTTGCCCGGTTGCAGCAGGAGCATCGCGATCTGGACGCGGCGATCGATGCGCTGCATCAATCGCCCGCACCTGATTTGTTGCGGTTGCAGCGGCTGAAGAAGCGCAAATTGCACCTGCGCGACCGGATCGCCTTCATCGAAGACCAGATTACCCCAGACATCATCGCTTGAACGTGCCGGCGACACTGGCGGTGCCGCGCCGAAATTTCACTTGACTCTTTGAGAACAAATAGAGAACATAGGCCGCCTTGAGCCCGGAGCGTCTTTCCATGTCCGCGTCATC
The DNA here is from genome assembly GCA_963696255.1 of uncultured Alphaproteobacteria bacterium. Taxonomy (GTDB): domain Bacteria; phylum Pseudomonadota; class Alphaproteobacteria; order Rhizobiales; family Xanthobacteraceae; genus Bradyrhizobium. The sequence goes on along the minus strand of CAVOJN010000005.1, from coordinate 2,942,213 downwards.
CCCCGCGACCGACAATAGCCTGTTCGACAACAGCCATTACGAGAACGCCTGCGATCAGGCGATCGCGATGTGTGACGGCAATTTGCGCAGCACGATCAAGGCGCTGATCATGGCCAACGAATTTCTGGAAGCGGAGCTGACGGAATTGCAGGCGGCGATCTCGTCAGGCTGCGCGCCATTGGCATCGTCGCACCCGGAGAGCAGCGCCGCCTGACGGAGCACGATCATGGCCGACATCACCTATTACGTCGCGATGCCCTTCCTGCAGGACGACGCTGGAATGCTGGTGGCCGGCGCGGCAGAGGAATGCCAGAGCCCCGGCACGGCGCTTCGGCGCGCCGAGATCCTGTCGAGGGCGGCCGGCCATATCGGCGCGGTAGCCTTCAGCCGCAGCGGCGATCCCATGGCCGGCGAATTCAGCGATGCGAAGCTCTTGCGAAAGTTCGGCCATGTGCCGGACGATCTGAGCGAGCTCTGAGGACGAGAAGCCGACGCGTCGTCTTGATTAAGCATGATCTTTTCGGAAAACCGGTTTCCACTTTTCCAGATCATGCTTTTTATTGAGCATGATCTTTTCGGAAAACCGGTTCCCACTTTTCCGGATCATGCTTTTTGATTGAGCATGATCTCCGCGCCAACGCGTCGCTTTCGTCGCGAGGGAAAGCCGGTTTCCGCTTTGCGCGGCGCGGCCTTGCGGGTCCGGATCATGCTCTAGGCGTGCCTGCGCTTCGACGGATTTGCCGTTTGCGCAGCGGGCGTGAAAGGGCTGCCTGCACGATCGGCGGGCAGTTCGTGCCGCCGCTGCGCCTTGCGCACATACATGGCGCTATCGGCTTCCTCCAGCGCCCTTGCCGCATCTGAACTCGGACCCAGGATGGTCACGCCCGCGGAAGCGCCGGCCGTGATGCTCTGTCCGTCGAAGGTGAAGGTCAGCGCGTCGATGTCGGCTTCCAGGACAGCCGCCTTGGCCCGCGCGTCCGTCTCACTGAGGTTCCACAGCAGCAGCGCGAACTCGTCGCCGCCCAGCCGCCCGACCACATCGGAGGCGCGCACCTGGCGCGTCAGCACGCTCGCAATGGCCTTGAGCACCTTGTCGCCGGCGGCGTGCCCGAACGCATCATTGACCGGCTTGAGGCGGTCGACATCCAGCAGGATCAGCGCCCCGCTCGCCCGATAGCGCTTGATATAGGCAACCGCGCGTTGCAGCTCGTGCTCGAAACCGCGGCGGTTGGGAATCCCGAGGAGAAAATCGGTGTCCGCGGAAGCCTGTAGCTCATCGATGCGCTTCAGCGCGGCGGAGAGGTGCTGGCGAAGCTTGCGGATGATCGTCCTGTCGCTGCGGAGCTGTCCGGACGCCGCCGACTTCCCGGCCTTGCCATGCCTTCCGCGGCCGGCGGCCGGTTTGGCCGGCGGCCGAACTCGCTTTTTCGTAGCCATCGAGCTTAACGCCTGCTTATGAAGACTTGCCGGGATTCACCAAGACAGGATAGTGCATTCCTGCTTCCTTGCCACCGCCTTGCGGACACGGGCCTGACCCTATAATCCGGCCTATATTTATGGATTCTTGAAAAGAATTAACCTCATGCCCGCTCCCATCGCCATCATCATGGGAAGCCAGTCCGACTGGGAAACCATGCAGCACGCCGCCGACACGCTCAAAGAGCTCGGCGTCGCGTGCGACAGCCGTATCGTGTCGGCCCATCGCACCCCCGATCGCCTCTATGCCTTCGCCAAGGGCGCCAAGGCGGCCGGCTTCAAGGTCATCATCGCCGGCGCCGGCGGGGCGGCGCATTTGCCGGGCATGGCGGCTTCGCTGACGGAACTCCCCGTGTTCGGCGTCCCCGTCGAATCCAAGGCCATGTCGGGCGTCGATTCGCTCTATTCCATCGTCCAGATGCCGTCAGGCGTTCCCGTCGGAACGCTTGCGATCGGCAAGGCTGGAGCCATTAATGCCGCGCTGCTCGCGGCCAGCGTGCTGGCACTCAGCGACGACGCGCTCGCGACCCGGCTCGCCGCATGGCGCAAGAAACACACGGACTCAGTCGCCGATCGCCCGGAGGGATCGGCGTGATCGAGACCGATCGGGTCAAGCTGAAGCCCGGCGACACCATCGGAATCCTGGGCGGCGGACAATTGGGCCGGATGCTGGCGCTGGCCGCAGCCCGCCTCGGCCTGCGTTGCCAGATCTTTTCACCCGATCCGGAATCGCCCGCGTTCGATGTCGTGCTCAACGCGACCTGCGCCGAATATGCCGATGTCGAGGCGCTCGAAGTGTTCGCCAACGACGTCGATGTCATCACCTACGAGTTCGAGAACGTTCCGGCGTCGGCCGCCCTCGTATTGTCGGCGCGGCGACCTGTGCTGCCGGACCGCAAGATCCTGGAGACGACCCAGGACCGCCTTGCGGAAAAGGATTTCATCACGCGTCTCGGCATCGGCACCGCCGATTATGCCGACGTCTCCACGGTCTCCGACCTGCGCGAAGCCATCATGCGCATCGGTCTGCCCGCCGTGATCAAGACCCGCCGCTTCGGCTACGACGGCAAGGGCCAGGCGATCATCCGCCAGGGTGACGATCCCGGCCGTGTCTGGGCCGAACTCGGCACCAAATCCGCGATCCTCGAAGCCTTCGTTCCGTTCGAGCGCGAGATCTCCGTGATCGCGGCGCGTTCGTCGGACGGCGATGTCGAATGTTTCGACGTCACCGAAAACGAGCATCGCGACCACATCCTGAAAATCTCGCGCGCGCCGGCTGCGATCCCCGACGCTCTCGCGGAGGAAGCGCGCGCCATTGCCGGCAAGATCGCAACCGCGCTCGACTATGTCGGCGTGCTCGCGGTCGAAATGTTCGTGCTGCAAAACGGCGGCTCGGGACCGAAGGTGCTGGTCAACGAGATCGCGCCGCGGGTGCATAATTCCGGCCACTGGACACTCGACGGCGCCTCCGTCTCGCAATTCGAGCAGCACATCCGCGCCATTGCCGGCTGGCCGCTTGGCAAGCCTGTTCGGCACGGCGCGGTCACCATGACCAACCTGATTGGGGACGAGGTCAACGAATATGAGCAATGGCTGACGGTCCCCGGCGCCACCGTTCATCTCTACGGAAAGGGTACGCCACGGCCGGGACGGAAGATGGGCCATGTGACCCAGGTCGCCCCGGCAAAGAAGTAGCCCGCGCTCCGGGCGCGGCCGCAGTTATGCCGGTCGCGTGCCTGCAACGATGCCACCCGGCTCCTCGCTCAGCCAGCGGTAGGCCACGCCGCCCAGCGCTCCACCGATCAGGGGCGCGATCCAGAACAGCCATAGCTGCGCCAACGCCCACCCGCCGACGAACAGAGCCGGGCCGGTGCTGCGCGCCGGATTCACCGATGTGTTGGTGACGGGAATGCTGACGAGGTGGATCATCACCAGCGCCAGACCGATCGCCAGAGGCGCGAAGCCGGCCGGTGCTTTCCCATGCGTGGCCCCCATGATGACGAAAAGAAACATCGCCGTCATGACCACTTCCGTGACGAGGCAGGCCACGAGACCATATTGCCCTGGCGAATGCGCGCCAAAGCCGTTGGACGCGAAACCCTTCCCTAGATCGAAACCGGGTGCGCCGCTCGCAATCAGATAGAGCAGTGCCGCGGCGATGATCGCGCCGGCGACCTGCGCGATCACATAGGGCAGGATCTGGCCGGTGGGGAAACGCCCGCCCGCGGCGAGACCGACCGTAACGGCGGGATTGAGGTGACAGCCGGATATGTGGCCAATGGCATAGGCCATGGTGACGACGCTCAAGCCGAATGTCAGCGATACGCCGAGCAGACCGATCCCGACCTGAGGAAAGCCGGCGGCGATAACCGCGCTGCCGCAGCCTGCAAATGTAAGCCAGAACGTTCCGATCAATTCAGCCACATATTTCCGTGTTTCCATGGGAGCACCTCCCGGGCTCGCTCTACCCCACCCTCGAAAATCCTCCCCAAAAGCAGCAAATTCGGGAAGGGCACCCGCCCCTCTCGGTAATTTGCTGATTTGCCGCGGCTAATCGGACCGGAAATCCGGCTCCAATGGTGGACAATTCACCCTTTGTCTGATACATCCGCGCGCTCGGGACCCAGGGCGTGGCCTTTTTGTCAGCTCTTGGCCTCAATCAAATTCAATCCGACCACCTGAAAAGAGGATGCCGCGTGCAGGTTCTCGTTCGCGATAACAATGTCGATCAAGCCCTCAAGGCGCTGAAGAAGAAGATGCAGCGCGAGGGTATTTTCCGCGAGATGAAGCTCCGCGGTCATTATGAAAAGCCCTCCGAGAAGAAGGCCCGCGAAAAGGCCGAAGCCGTACGCCGCGCGCGCAAGCTGGCGCGCAAGAAGCTGCAGCGTGAAGGCCTGTTGCCGATGAAGCCGAAGCCGGTGTTCGGCGCCGGCCCCGGTGGTGAGCGGGGTGCGGGCGGTGGCGGTCGCGGCGGCCCCGGCCGTGGCGGTCCGGGCGGCGGCATGCGCTGAGCAGGAATTGCGATCGAAGTTGAAGATGGCGCGGGCTCCGGCCCGCGTTATTTTTTTGCGGGCCGTCATATTGCGCGGGGCGCGGACTAGTCCGTGAACTGGCTGGCGCTGCTGCTGTTCTGCTGCTGCCCATTATTGTTCGGCAGCACGGAGTGGAACATCGACTTGGCCGCCGACAGCACGTCCTGAGCCACGTTGGTCGTGCGCGTCGCAAGCTTTGACGCGTCAGCCCGCAGATCGACCGGGGGTGGAGGCGGAATCTCCGCAGGCGGAGTCGGCCGGTTCGGGTCGTCGTTGCGGATCGCGGCCGTATAGGGCGGCGAGCTGGCGGGCACTTCGACCGGCGGGGCGGCCACCGTGATCGGCGGCGGCAACGGACGGACGGACGCGGTCGCGGGCGGCGCAACCGTTCGCGGCGCCTCCTGCGCGCGCGGTGTGTCCACCGTCCGCGCAGCTTCCTTGTTGGCTTCTTGAGTCTCTGTCGTTTCCGCGCAGCCGCTCGATCGCGGCCCGCGCGAGATCGTTGGCGTCGCGGTGATCCTCGGCGGTCGCGGGCGCCGCAGCCGTATCAATCGGGGTTGCCGACGGCGCGGCCGGCGTGGTCGCCGTCGCAGCCTTGGCCGCAGGCTTCTCACGCGACCAGAAATGCTTGCGCGGCTCAGCGGGAACGCTGGCGGTTTCGGCTGGCTTCGTTTCAGCCGGCTTGGTGTCGGCCGACTTTGCCTCGACGGGTTTTTCCGTCGGCTTCACCTCGGCCGGCTTCTCCGACGCCGACTTCTCCATCATGGCGCGCTCGGAGATGCCCTTGGCCTTGACGCCAGGCTGGGGGAGGTTGCCGGCGTCAGCCGGCTTGGTCGTCTGGGCGGGGGAAACGGCCGCTGGCACCGGCGCGTCGTTCGCCGGCTTGTTGACGTAGTGATTGACGATGTAGGCGCCGATCACGGTGGCGGCCACCGAGGGCAGAATTTCGAGCGAGAATTTCTTCAGGTAATTCAGCATTGCCGACCACTTCCCCGGTCCGTTTTTTGGGGGAACTTTGAGGCACATTCAGGGATCAACTGCGGCGCCGGGGTGGCAATTGCCTGAACGCTAGATTACGGCTTCAATTCGACCTCAAGGAACACGATCTCGGTTGAGGTTTCGTTAAGTACGTCGTGCTGGACCCCCGCCTTCCGGAAGTAGGATTTTCCTATCCCGAGTTGGGCCTTGGAGCGGTCTCCGTTGGGGGCCACAATGGTCATCTCACCCGCGGTCACCGGCACGATGACGTAGTCCATTTCATGGGTGTGGTGGCCGGTGGCGCTGCCGGGGGCAAGCCGCCATTCGGTGACACGAACCTCGGGAGTGTCGACCTGGACCTCGGACTGGGCGGGGAGCATTTTTAAGCCTTCCTGACGTGTTCCTATCGGCGATGAACACCATGACCACAGACAGCGCAACCCCCACGGAGAAGACCATGCCGAACAACGGCCACGTGCTCCGGATCGACCTGGGATTGCAGGGCGGCGGCGCCCATGGCGCGTTCACCTGGGGTGTTCTCGATCGCCTGCTCGAAGAGACGTGGCTGAGTATCGAGGGGATCTCCGGCACATCAGCCGGCGCGATGAATGCGGTCGTGCTGGTGCACGGTCATCTCGAGGATGGGCCGGCCGGCGCGCGGCAAGCGCTGGAGAAGTTCTGGCGCGAAGTGTCGCACGCAGCGCGCTTCAGTCCGTTCCAGCGCGGGCCGCTTGACGTGCTGCTCGGCAGATGGACGCTCGACAACTCCCCCCTCTTCGTGGCGATGGACATGATGGCGCGCGTGGTCTCGCCCTATGACGCCAATCCATTCGGCACCAATCCGCTGCGCTCGATCCTGACGGACATGATCGATTTCGCTCGGCTGCCGCAGAGCGCGATCAAGCTTTTCGTGACCGCGACCAGTGTGAGAACCGGTCGCGGCCGGGTGTTCCGCAACGATCAGATCACACCGGACGTTCTGCTCGCATCCGCTTGTCTGCCGACCATGTTCCAGGCCATCGAGATCGATGGCGAACCCTATTGGGACGGCGGCTACTCCGGCAATCCCACGATCACGCCACTGGTCCGAGAGTGCTCTTCCAGCGATACGATCCTCGTGCAGATCAATCCCGTCGAGCGTTCCGGCACGCCTCGCTCGGCGCGCGACATTCTCGACCGCCTCAACGAGGTCTCCTTCAATGCCGTACTGCTGAAGGAACTGAGGATGATCGCGCTCCTGAACAAGGTCGCCCATCCGAACGATGATGAGGGGGCGCGATGGGCCAAAATGCGCATCCACCGGGTCGCGAGCGACCTCATGCTCGACCTCGGCTACTCGTCGAAGCTCAACGCCGAATGGCCTTTCCTGGTCATGCTGCGGGACCGCGGCAGGACCGCCGCCGAGGACTTCCTGCAACGGCATGGCAGCGATCTCGGCCATCGCTCTTCCTTCGATCTGGCCGCTTTGCTGGAGGGAGTGTGACCGGTGAGCCTGATCGGCATCCTCGCAGGTCTTTGCGTCCTCGTCTTCTTCGCGTTCCGCGGCTGGAGCGTGCTGCTGCTGGCGCCGGCCTCGGCGCTATTGGCCGCGCTGTTCAGCGGCGAGCCACTGCTGGCGCACTGGACACAAACCTTCATGGGCAGCGCCGCGCAATTCCTGGCGCAATTCTTTCCGCTTTTTCTACTCGGCGCGATGTTCGGCAAGCTGATGGAGGACAGCGGCTCGGTCGCCGCCATCGCCGAAGGCATGAGGCAGCGGCTTGGCGAGCGGCGGGCGGTGCTTGCGGTCGTGCTCGCCGGCGCGATCGTCACCTATGGTGGGGTATCGCTGTTCGTTGCTTTCTTTGTCCTCGTGCCGATGGCTCAAACCCTGTTTCGCGCGGCCGCCATCCCGCGCCGGCTGATCCCGGCCGCCATTGTGCTCGGCACATCGACCTTCACCATGACCGCGCTGCCCGGCACGCCGGCCATCCAGAATGCGATTCCGATGCCGTTCTTCGGCACCACGCCCTTCGCCGCCCCGGGTCTTGGAATCGTGGCCGCCATCGTGATGCTGGCCTGCGGCCTGTGGTGGCTGCGGCGGGCCGAGGCCGCCGCCCGCCACAGGGACGAGGGCTATGGCGTGGAGCCATCGGTGGCAATCGACATCGCGGCCAGGAGCGAGAAGCTACGTGAACATGCGACTACCGCGCGCGAGTTCGATCCGGCCGAGATCACGCATGGCGCCGCCAGCCCGGACACGCCTCCGCTGGCGATCGCGGCGCTGCCGCTCATTGTCGTCATCGTGATGAACCTGCTGATGTCGCTGGTCATCCTGCCGCGGATGGATTTCTCGTACCTGGCCGAGGAGCGCTGGGGCAGCACGTCGCTCTCAGGCGTCGCGGGCGTCTGGTCCGTGGTCACGGCACTCGCCACTGCCAGCGCCGTGCTCCTGCTCGTCAACCGCGGCCGGCTGCGCTCCTTGCGCGAAAGCATGGATGCAGGCGCCAATGCTTCCGTATTGCCTGTTGTCAGCGTCGCCAGCCTCGTCGGATTTGGGGCGGTGATCGCCGCGCTGCCGGCATTCGCGGCCGTGCGCGACTGGGTGCTGAACATCGAGGGAGGCCCGCTGGTCTCGCTTGCCGTTGCGACGAACATACTGGCGGCGCTGACCGGATCGGCATCGGGCGGCCTGACGATCGCCCTCGACGTGCTTGCCGCGACCTATCTCGATCTCGCCTCGCAACTCGGCATCGATCCCGGGCTAATGCACCGCGTTGCCGTGATCGGCTCGGGTACGCTCGACACCCTGCCGCATAACGGCGCGGTGGTCTCGCTGCTTGCGCTTTGCGGAACCAGCCATGGCGACAGCTATTTCGATATCATCATGGTCGGGATCGCCGGTCCCATCCTGGCCCTGGTCGTCGTGATCGCGTTGGGCTCCCTGGTCGGCTCGTTCTGAATACGCGCGCGGCACCCGTTCCGGTCACGGCACGAACACCATGAACACGAACACCGCAAACACGACCATGTGAACCAGCCCGAACAGGATGTTGGTCCTCCCCGTCCCGAAGGTCAGCATGCTCAGGATGAAGGTGAGAAACAGCTCCACCATGTTCTGCTCGGAAAGCCCGAGCACGAGTTTCTTGTCCAGCGCATAGGCCGCGATCGCGACCGCAGGAACCGTCAGCCCGATAGTCGCCAGCGAGGAGCCGAGTGCGAGATTGATGCTTTTCTGCAGGTCGTTCTTGCGCGCGGCGCCGATGGCGGACACGCTTTCCGGCAGCAGGATCAGGAGCGCCACCACGACGCCCGCAAAGGCCGGAGGCGCGCCGATGGCCGCGGTAACGGCATCCACCACCAGCGAGAACTTCTTGGCGAGCAGCACGACGGCGAGCAGCGACGCGAGCAGAAGCACGACGCTCAGGCTCAGCATCCCCCCCGAGATCGGAATGTCGTCACCATCCGCTTCCGCCTGGCCGATGAAATAATCGCGGTGCCGGATGGTCTGCGTGTACAGGAACACGCCGTACAGCAGGATCGTGACGACGCTGACGAATTCGAGCTGGGCGTCCGAATAGACCGGTCCGGGCGTCGTCAGCGTGTAATTGGGCAGCACCAGCGCGATCGTCGCCATCGCGAACAGAACGGTCAAATAAAGGTTGGCGCCGCTGACCTGGAAATCCTGCTCGCGATATCGCAGGCCTCCGATAAAGATGCAGATCCCTACAAGTCCGTTGCAGACGATCATGACGACGGCGAACACGGTGTCACGCGCGAGCGTGGGCACCTCCTGCTCGCCGAGCATCAGGGTCGCGATCAGCGCGACTTCGATGATGGTGACCGACAGCGTCAGCAGCAGCGTGCCATAGGGCTCGCCGAGCCGGTGCGCAATCACTTCGGCATGGTACACGGCCGCGAACACGGTACCGAACAGAATCACCAGCAGCACCGAGGCGAACACCACGCCGCTCACAGAAGGCACATAGGCATAGCCGGTCGCCGTGACGGCGGCGAACAGCAGCACTGCGAGCAGTGGAAATATCCATGCCGATTTCGGCATCGGGGCGTGCGCGCTCATCGATCCCTGTTCCAAATCGATCCTTAGCCTTTCAAACCGGCGATGAATTGTCGAGCCGTTTCCATCGCGCCGAAATCGTCGAGATTTTCGTGGCCGCCGCCGGGAAAGCGAACGAACTGCTTGGGCTCACGGGCGAGCGCGAACAGGCGTTCGCCGAAGGCGATGTTGATGGCGGGATCGGCCTCGCCATGCATGATCAGCAGCGGCACGGTGACCTTGGCGATGCGCCGATCGCTGTGAAAGGGATCGCGCATCAAAAGGCTGACCGGCACGATTGGAAAGAGCGAGGCGGCGACGTCAACCGTCGACGTATAGGGCGCCTCCAGGATCAGCTTGCTCACGGCGTGCTCGGAGGCGACCGCGACAGCCACGCCGGTGCCGAGCGAGAAGCCCCACAGGACGATCCGGCCCGCGTCATAGCGCGCACGCGTAAAGTCGAAAGCGGCGGCCGCGTCCTGCAGTAACCCTGTCTCGCTCGGCGATCCCGTCGATCCCGCGTAGCCGCGATAGGACAGCGCAACGAGGCCGGTGCCGTCGGAGATGATGCCCCGGAAGCGGCGGACCCGGCCGGCGAGGAAATCGCCATTGCCTGGAAAGAAAAGAACGACAGGACGGCCTGGCTTTGCCGGCACATGCCAGACGATCACCTTCTCGCCGTCGGCGGTGGTCAGAACATGCTCTTCGGCCTCCGGAAGGCCAGCCGCATCGGGCGCGGTCCGTCCGACCGGCGGAATCGGAAACAGCATGTCGCGCTGCTTGAAATAAAGCACGGCGATGCCAGCGAGATAGATGACGGCCAGAACGATGACGATCCATTTGAGTACGGTCATCGATGCGCCGCTTCTTTTTCAGGCATGATCTCCGTGCAAGCGCGTCCCGCTGATGTCGCGAGGGAAAACCGCTTCACATTTTGCGCTAACGCGGCCCTTCGGGTCCGGATCATGCCTTTCGCTTGCGGGATTTGAGCAATTTCTCGACGTCCAGCCTGATGCTTTCGGGGATTTTGCGGCAGCCGCAGGCACGCGCATGCGCCACATGCCATTTGATCCGCTGCTGGCGCGTCGCGGCGGGTGGCATGCAGTTGAGGCGATGCCACTCCCTGTTCAGCGGCACGGCACGGCGCCTCACATCGCCTTGACGACGTTCTCGGTCACCTTCTTGGCGTCGCCGAGCAGCATCATGGTGTTGTCGCGATAGAACAGGGGATTGTCGATGCCGGCGTAACCTGAGGCCAGCGAGCGCTTGATGAACATCACCGTGCCTGCCTTCCACACCTGCAGCACTGGCATGCCGTAGATCGGCGAGGTCTTGTCATCTTCCGCGGCCGGATTGGTGACGTCGTTGGCGCCGATCACGAAGGCGATGTCGGCTTGCGCAAATTCGGAGTTGATGTCCTCGAGCTCGAACACTTCGTCATAGGGCACATTGGCTTCAGCGAGCAGCACGTTCATGTGGCCGGGCATGCGGCCGGCGACGGGGTGAATGGCGTATTTCACCTCGACGCCCTCTTTCTTCAGCGTGTCAGCCATTTCGCGCAGCGCGTGCTGGGCCTGCGCAACCGCCATGCCATAGCCGGGCACGATGATGACCTTGGACGCGTTCTTCATGATGAAGGCGGCGTCGTCGGCCGAGCCGAGCTTGGCCGGTTTCTGTTCGCCGCCCGCGCCGCCGGCTGCCGCGGTTTCGCCGCCGAAACCGCCGAGGATGACGGAGATGAACGAGCGGTTCATCGCGTGGCACATGATGTAGGACAGGATCGCGCCCGACGAGCCCACCAGCGCGCCGGTGATGATCAGCGCCGAATTGCCCAGCGTGAAGCCGATGCCGGCCGCGGCCCAGCCCGAATAGGAATTCAGCATCGAGATGACGACGGGCATGTCGGCGCCGCCGATCGGGATGATCATCAGAACGCCGAGCAGCAGCGCCAGCGCCACGTTGAGCCAGAAGAAGACTGGACTTCCCGTGACGACGAGGGCGACGACGCAGACCACGAGCCCGATGGCGAGCGCGATGTTGATGAGGTGCCGGGCGGGCAGAATGATCGGCTTGCCGCTCATGCGCGCGGAAAGCTTGAGGAACGCAATCACCGAGCCGGTGAAAGTCAGCGCGCCGATGGCAACGCCGAGCGACATCTCGACGAGGCTCTGGCGGTGGATGTCGCCGGGCGTGCCGATGTCGAAGGCTTCCGGCGCGTAGAAGGCGCCGGCGGCGACCAGCACGGCAGCCATGCCGACCAGCGAGTGGAAAGCGGCGACCAGTTCCGGCATCGACGTCATCGGGACACGGCGGGCGATCACGGCGCCGATCGCCGCACCGATGGCAATGCCGACGATGACCAGAAGCCAAGCAACACCATCCGCAGGAGGATGGTTGGCGAGCGTGGTCGCGACCGCGATCGCCATGCCGATCATGCCGAGCAGGTTGCCCCGACGTGATGTGGCGGGGCTCGACAACCCGCGCAGCGACAGGATGAACAGCACACCTGCCACGAGATAGAGCAGTGCAGACAGATTGGCGTTCATCTCAGGTCCTCATCATTTCCCGTCTGAGGCGCGTGCAGCTTATTTCGCCTTCTTCTTGTACATCGCCAGCATGCGCTGGGTGACAAGGAAGCCCCCGAAAATATTGATGCAGGCAAAGACCAGCGCGACGAAGCCGAAGCCGCGCGCCCAGCCGCTGCCGCTCGAAACATTCGCGACGCCGCCCGCGAGCAGCGCGCCGACCACGATCACCGACGAAATCGCATTGGTCACCGACATCAGCGGCGTGTGCAGCGCCGGCGTCACCGACCACACCACGAAATAGCCGACGAACACCGCCAGCACGAAAATCGACAGCCGGAACACGAAGGGATCGACGGCCTGCGCCATATGCTCCATGAATCCTCTCCTTTAGGCTTTCGGCTGGAAATTCGGATGGATGACGGCGCCGTCCCTGGTCAGCGCGGTGGCCTTCACCAGCTCATCATCCCAGTTGACCGCGAGCGCCTTGTTGGCCTTGTCGACCATCGTCTCGATGAAGGAGAACAGGTTGCGCGCGTATAGCCCGGACGCCGAGGCGGCGACGCGGCCGGCGACATTGGTGTAGCCGACGATCTTCACGCCATCGATCTCTACTACTTCGCCGGCCTTGGCGCCCTCGACATTGCCGCCGCGTTCAACCGCGAGATCGACCAGCACCGAGCCCGGCCGCATCGATTTCACCATCTCGCCGGAGATCAGGCGCGGCGCGGGCCGTCCCGGAATGAGGGCGGTGGTGATCACGACATCCTGTTTCTTGATGTGGTCCGCGGTGAGCGCGGCCTGCTTGTCCTGGTACTCCTTCGACATCTCCTTGGCGTAGCCGCCGGCGGTCTGCGCGTTCTTGAACTCCTCGTCCTCGACGGCGAGGAATTTCGCGCCGAGCGACTCCACCTGCTCTTTGGTGGCGGGCCGCACGTCGGTCGCAGTGACGATGGCGCCAAGCCGCCGTGCGGTGGCGATCGCCTGCAGGCCGGCGACGCCGACCCCCATGATGAACACCTTCGCCGCGGGAACGGTTCCAGCCGCCGTCATCATCATCGGAAACGCGCGGCCGAACGCCTCGGCGCCTTCGATCACGGCGCGATAGCCGGCGAGGTTCGCCTGCGAGGACAGCACGTCCATCACCTGCGCGCGGGTGATGCGCGGCATCAGTTCCATCGCGAAGGCGGAGACACCGGCATCCGCCATCGCCTTCAGCGCGGCGTCATTGCCGTAAGGATCCATGATCGCGATTACGAGCGTGCCGCGCTTGTATCGCGAAAGTTCGGACGCTTCGGGCCGCTTCACCTTGATGACGATGTCGGCGTCTTTCAGCGCATCCGCGCTGACGGTGGCTCCGGCCGCCGTGAATTCGGAGTCCGGCAGGCCGGACTTGATGCCGGCGCCCGGTTCGACCACGACCTCGGCGCCGAGCGCCTTGAACTTCTTCACAGTATCCGGCGAAGCCGCAACCCGCGGTTCGGCGGGGTCGATTTCCCTTGCGACGGCAATCTTCATAAGGCCTCCGGAAAGCGCGAGGCGCGCGCACAAGACGGGCGTTGCGCCAGCGCGTCCGGCGCAGCCTTTAGAATGGTTCAGGTCAGGAAGATCGCCATCAGGCCGACGATGATGATGACGGCGGCCGTGCCGTATTTCACCAGCTTGATGAAGCCTTCGTAGGTCGCCTCATGGGCGGGGTAATCCATGCCGTCGGCGGTCGAGTAGGTTACTTCGCTATGATCTGCCATTGCAGTCCCCAGTCGATATCATTGTTGCGAGCAATTACCGCAAAGCGAACTGGAGGGCAACGGCGCGCGGTTAAATGTCCTTTGCTTATTCGCTCATTCGGCAGGCCAATTGTCCCGGATCCAACGGGTGAGGCTTTCCTCGCTCACTTCGCCGGCAGCGAGGGCCAGGATGATAGTTGTCGCCTGCGCAGGATCGGGCGCGAACGCGATCCCGTTCTTGCGCAGGAACACCATCATCGACATGAAGGCGATACGCTTGTTGCCGTCGACGAACGCGTGATTTTTGGCAAGTCCGAAGGCGTAGGCGGCCGCCAGTTCGGGAAACTCCGCCTGCTCATAGGTCCACTTGTTGACCGGACGCTCCAGTACCGATCGCAACATCCCTTCATCGCGCAATCCCGGAGCGCCACCGAAGCGGCGCAGCTGACGGCTATGGAGTGCAATGGCTTGTTCGTAGGTAATCCAGAGAGGCTCGCACGGCTCGGTCATTTAGCGAGCGTCGCCAGCGTATCGCGATACTTATCCATGACGTCGTCGGCGATCTCCATCGTCCGTTCGAAATCGGGATCGTAGGGCATCGCCTGAAAGCCCCCGCCCGGCAGCTCAGTGATGTGGAGCTGCTGACCGCGCTTGAGGTCGAGCCGTTGCATCAGCTCCCGTGGAAGCAACAGTCCGTCGGAATTTCCAATCTTCTTGATTTCGATTTTCATGGCCGATCCCTCGATGGAACCAAAACGGCGCGTTATACGAGTGTATAACATGCCCCTTCAATCTGTTCAACAGATGTTTTACGGCCAAAAGGGGGTTCAGCCCATCGTCTCCAGCTCATCGATCATGCCGGAAATGACCGATAGTCCGCCGTCCCAGAATTTCGGGTCCTTGGCGTCGAGCCCGAACGGTCGCAGCAACTCCGAATAGTGCTTGGTGCCGCCGGCGGCGAGCATCGCCAGATAGCGTTCCGCAAACCCCTCGGAGGCGTGTTCATAGACGGCATAGAGCGAGTTCACCAGGCAATCGCCGAACGCATAGGCGTAGACGTAGAACGGCGAATGGATGAAGTGGGGAATGTACATCCAGAAATTCTCATACCCCGGCTTGATCTCGATCGCGGACCCGAGACTCTCGCCCTGCACCGACAGCCAGATCTGGCCGATGCGCTCGGCGGTCAGCTCGCCATTCTTGCGCTCGGTGTGCACCGCGCGTTCAAAGGAATAGAACGCGATCTGCCGCACCACCGTGTTGATCATGTCCTCGACCTTGCCTGCGAGCAGCGCCTGGCGCTGCTTTGCGCTCCTGGTCTCGGCCAGCAGCCGCCGGAAGGTCAGCATCTCGCCGAACACGCTCGCGGTTTCCGCGAGCGTCAGCGGCGTCGGCGCCATCAGCGCGCCGTTCTTCGCGGCCAGCACCTGATGCACGCCATGGCCGAGCTCGTGGGCGAGCGTCATCACGTCGCGTGGCTTGCCCTGGTAGTTCATCAGGACATAGGGATGCGCTGATGGCGTGGTCGGATGCGAAAACGCCCCCGGCGCCTTGCCCGGCCGCACCGGCGCGTCGATCCAGCGATCGGTGAAGAAGCGCTCGGCGATCTCGGCCATCCTTGGCGAGAAGCCGCGATAGGCGGTCAGCACCATATCCCGCGCATCCGGCCAGGCGATGGAGCCGGTCGCGGCGAACGGCAGCGGCGCGTTGCGGTCCCAATGCGCCAGCTTCTTCTTGTTGAACCAGCCTGCCTTCAGCCGATAGTAGCGATGCGAGAGTTTCGGATAGGCCGCGCGCACCGAGGCAACCAGCGCGTCGACCACTTCGCGCTCGACGCGATTGTTGAGATGACGGGAGTCCGCCACATCGGCAAAGCCGCGCCAGCGGTCCGAAATATCCTTGTCCTTTGCCAGCGTGTTGGTGATCAGCGCAAACGTGCGCTCATTGGCCTTGAAGGTTTTCGCCAGCGCTTCGGCTGACGCCCTGCGCTTCTTGCCGTCGCGGTCCTGCAACAAATTGAGCGCGGGCTCGATCGCAAGCTCCTTGCCGGAAACCTTGAATCGGAGCGAGGAGATGGTCTGGTCGAACAGCCGGTTGAACGCCGAATAGCCGGTCTGGGATTTTTCGTGGAAGAGCTGCTCGACCCGATCCTCGAGCTGGTACGGCTTGTCCTTGCGCAGGTCCTCGATCCATGGTCGGTAATATCCAAGCTCCGCCGTCTGCATGGCGCGCTCGATCACGGCATCGTCGATGCGGTTGAGCTCGAGCGCGAAGAACAAGAGATGCGTCGAGGCCGCGGTCAGCCGTTCCGAGACGTCACCGTAGAATTTGGAAATGGCGGGATCGACGCTGTCGCCGGCATGCACGAGCCCGGCATAGGAGCCGAGCCTGCCCGCGAGATCGTCGATCGCTTCATAGCGTCGCACCGCTTCGGCGAGCCACTTTCCGCCATCTTCGCGCGCTGTGTGCTCGGCGAGCTTTCCCTTGTACTCGGTCTCAAACGCGACGCATTCGGAATCCATTTTCGCGAGATCGCGCGCCACTTCCGGCGCGTCGATGCCAGTGTAGAGATCGGCGAGGTTCCATTCCGGCAATTTTCCGGTCTTTGCCGTCGTGGATTTCGCCGCCGAATTGTTGGCGGCGGATTTCGTCTTGTTGGACTTGCGGAGAGCGGGCCTAGCGCGCGAGGTCATCTTGTTGGGAACCTGTGTTCAACCGGAGCGGAGGGCGAAATTTAAGCGTGCGTTAATCGGCATCGGCGAGAGTGCCCCGATTCGGGACAGATAATGTAGCGTTGCAGGGAAAGCCATGGTTGCCAGCATTTTGATCGCCGACGACGACGCCGTACAGCGCCGCCTCGTCGAGAATATGGTGCAAAAATGCGGCTATGAGGCCGTGGTGGTCGACAGCGGCGACGCGGTGGTGGACCTGCTGATCGCGCGCCGACGGCCCCAATATCGACGCCGTCGTGCTCGACCTCGTGATGCCCGGCCTCGACGGCATGGGCGTCCTCGCCAGGATCCGCGAAGCCGGCATCAACATTCCCGTGATCGTGCAGACCGCTCACGGCGGCATCGACAATGTCATCTCCGCGATGCGTGCCGGCGCCCAGGATTTCGTGGTGAAGCCGGTCGGCCTGGAGCGCCTCCAGGTCTCGCTGCGCAATGCGCTCAACACCTCGGCGCTCAAGGGTGAGTTGCAGCGCATCCGGCACAGCCGCGAGGGACGCCTCACCTTCTCCGACATCATCACGCGCTCTGAGACGATGGCCGGCGTCCTGCGCACCGCGCAGAAGGCTGCATCATCCACCATTCCCGTGCTGATCGAGGGCGAATCCGGCGTCGGTAAGGAATTGTTCGCCCGCGCCATCCATGGCAGCGGCGAGCGCAAGTCGAAGCCGTTCGTGGCGGTCAATTGCGGCGCCATCCCCGACAATCTCGTGGAATCGATCCTGTTCGGCCACGAGAAGGGCGCCTTCACCGGCGCGACCGAGCGTCACACCGGCAAATTCGTCGAAGCATCCGGCGGCACGCTGTTCCTCGACGAGGTCTCGGAATTGCCGCTGACGGCACAGGTGAAGCTCCTGCGCGCGTTGCAGGAAGGCGCGGTGGAAGCGGTCGGCGCACGCAAGCCCGTCAAGGTCGACGTCCGCATCATCTCGGCGACCAATCGCAAGCTGCTCGATCGGGTCAAGGGCGGTCATTTCCGCGAAGACCTGTTCTATCGCCTCCATGTGCTGCCGCTGACGATGCCGCCGCTGCGCGCCCGCCGCGAGGACATCCCGCATCTGCTCCGGCATTTCCTGGCGCGGTTCGGCGCCGAGGAAAACCGCACCATTACCGGCATCAGCGGCGAGGCCATGGCGCATCTCAGCCAGCTCGATTGGCCGGGCAATATCCGTCAGCTCGAAAATGCGGTGTATCGGGCGGTCGTCATGAGCGATGGCGACCAGCTTGGGCTCGCGGATTTTCCCGCGGTACAGGCCTACGCACCCGCGATCGCGGATCTGCATAGCGAACCATTGATCATCTCGCCGGCGATCCAGCCTTCTGCTGCCATCGGTCTCCGGTAATGAAATACCTATTTTGCCCCTGGCTGCCAACGGTTCCCTGGCAATGCTGACGGAGGCCGGAGAAGTACGGCCTCTGGAAGAAATGGAGAACGAAATCATCCGCTTCGCGATCTCGCATTATCGCGGACAGATGTCGGAGGTCGCGCGCCGCCTCAAAATTGGCCGTTCCACACTTTATCGTAAGCTTGACGAGGCCTCCGCCGACGATGAGCCGGCCGGCGGCAACGACGAGTAATCAAGTGATAAGTGCGTGCAAGTTGCGGTGATTTCAGAACATTCGAACCGTGGCTTGCAGGTGACAGACAAATGGAGAGGTGCGTGTCAAAAGCGCACCATCCGTTGCGAGGGGTGTGCTGAAGTCAGTTTGTCGTGAGGGGCCCCGGAGATGCTGGCTGGAAAAGCGGGGCCTGTGTATCGTTTGCAAGTGAATCGTAGCGTGCAGACGTGCGGGATCGGCAGGCCGGCTTCTTGGCGCAAGCTGACAAAAAGACAACCAGAACTGTTCCGCGCCGGGGCAGTGTCACCCGAGGGGTGTAGTTAGATGCGAGACCGTTCGAATAATCGTGGTGGATTTGACCGCGTATTGATGGCCGTCGCGGCAACTTTCATCACGGTGTCCGCAACCTCTGCGATGGCGCAACAATCCTCGCGCAGCACGGCTGCCGAACTGGCGATCGATGCGGCGATCCCGCGTCCCGAGCCCGCCAACGTCCCGCCACCGACAGCGGCCGACTTCAAGCTGGACACCACGACTTCCACGGCGCCGCTGGCGCCTGCCGCCGCCAAGCCCGCCGAAATCGTGACCGCACCGGCACCCGTCACCCCCGAGAACGCGGCGCTCGCGCCTGCAGTGCCCCTTGGAGCCACTCCGGCTACGACACCGGCTACTCCGCCCGCCCCTGTGACCGCCGCGGCTCCTTCCGCGCCTCCGGCAACCTCCGCTGCAATGCCCAGCACCCCGGAGGCGACGCCGGCTGCCCCTGCTTCCGAACCCGCCAAGGCGGCGAGCAACGTGGCGCCGGCGGACCAGCCCGTGGCTGACAGGCTCAAGGATCAACTCGCCTCCAAGACCCAGCGCTATTTCGATCGCAAGGCGGAAAAGAGCGCGGTCGACAAGTTCTACAGTGCACGCGACTACGCTCCGCTCTGGACCCAGGGCGGCAGCCCGACCGACGCTGCCAAGGGCGCGATAACTCGGCTGAAGGACGCCGCCTCCGACGGCCTCAATCCGAGCGACTATCCGGTGCCGGATTTCGCAGCCGCTACCACGCCGGACGCGCTTGCCGAAGCGGATCTGAAGCTGACCAACAGTGTGCTCGACTATGCGCGCCAGGCCCAGAGCGGCCGGATGCACTGGTCGCAGGTTTCGGCCGACATCCAGTATCCGGAACATCCGACCGATCCGGTCGAAGTGCTCGCCAGTGTCTCGACCGCAACGGACGCCTCGGCGACTCTCGACAGCTACAATCCGCCGCAGAAGCTTTACAAGGAGCTGAAGAAGAAACTTGCCGAGCTGCGTGGCCAGGGCGATGGCCCGATGGTCGCCATCGGGGACGGCCCGACGCTGAAATATATCCCTGCCAAGGGCAAGAAGCAGCCGGAAGTCGTCGTCGAGGATCAGCGCGTGCCGCAGCTTCGCGCCAAGCTCGGCGTCGAAAACGCCGACGACACCCGCTACGACGCCAAGGTCGCAGAGGCCGTGCGCCGCTTCCAGGAGAACGCCGAAATTCCCGCGAGCGGCGCGCTCGACAACCGCACGGTGGTCGCGCTCAATAGCCCGAAGCGCGACAAGCAGATCGACACTGTGCTCGTGAACATGGAGCGCTGGCGCTGGCTGCCGCGCGACCTCGGTGTGCCTGCGCTCGGCGACGCCTATGTCATCCTCAACATTCCCGACTACACGCTGAAGGTCATGCAGCACGGCGCGCAGGTCTGGACGACACGGGTGGTGACCGGCAAGCCGGGCCAGCACGCCACGCCGCTTTTGACCGAAACGATGAAATACATCACGGTCAATCCGACCTGGAACGTGCCGCCGTCGATCGTCTACAACGAATATCTGCCCGCGTTGCAGCAGGACCCGACCGTGCTCCAGCGCATGGGCCTGCGGCTCGAGCAGAACCGCGACGGCAGCGTCCACATCTCGCAGCCGCCCGGCGAAGCCAACGCGCTCGGCCGCGTCCGCTTCAACTTCCCGAACAAGTTCCTGGTCTATCAGCACGATACGCCGGACAAATACCTGTTCGAGAAGAGCGAGCGCGCCTACAGCCATGGCTGCATGCGCGTGCAGTATCCGGATCAGTATGCGTCGGTTCTGCTCGGCATCGCGTTGCCCGACCAGAAGTGGACGCCCGAGCGCGTCCGCAGCATGTACGGGTCGAGCGAGATCGACCTGAAATTCCCCACGCCGATCCCGGTCAATATCACCTACCAGACCGCCTTCGTGGATGATGCCGGCAAGCTGCAGATCCGCAGGGACGTCTATGGTCGCGACGCCACCATGATCTCGCTGCTCAAGGCGGCGCATAATCGGGACCTGGAAGGCGTGGTTGCGCATTCCCAGCCGGGTTATGGGCGTCCGCCGACCACGCTCCCGCCGGGTGTGAGCTTCGCCAGCAATGGCGGTGGCTTCTCGTCCTCGGGACCGTCATTCTTCGAGCGCCTTTTCGGGGGCCCGTCTGTCACCCCGCCGGCTCCGGTGGGTCGCCGAGGGCAGGCCCAACCGTCCAGCCAGCGACGGATATTCACACGGTAATCCACAGCCTGCCGTTTGAGATTTTGGCTTGAAATCAACGACTTCGCTCCCAAGGCGAAGTCGTTTAACGTTAACCACTACCCCTACGGGATCAGGCGCCGGGCACTTTTTTGCCACAGTCGGCGGGTTAGCTGAAAGCTTGTTGGGGAGCGGGATGGTAAATATTCGTTAACCATCTCGCTTTAAGAAAGCGTTCATTCTCTCTTCCGCCTTACCGGGGTTGGCGAAAGAACAGATTGACCGCTCGTCGACTGGGTGGGCCCATCGTGCTGATTGACCTCGCACGTCAATTCAAATCGCTGTCTATGTCGCATGCCGGCCTCAAGGCCGGAACATGCGTTGGCGTTGCCTTGCTGGCGCTCATGGTCGGCGCGGGTTCGGTCCATGACGCGACCGCGCAGAACGAGACCCGCACCCTCTCCTTCCACCACACCCATTCCGGCGAAGACCTCACCGTCACCTTCAAGCGCGAAGGGCGTTACGACGAAGCGGCGCTGAAGCAGATCAACCACTTCCTGCGCGACTGGCGTAACCAGGACGAGACGGTCATGGACCGTCATCTGTTCGATATCCTCTGGGAAGTCTATCGCGACGTCGACGGCAAGCAGCCGATCCAGATCATCTCCGCCTATCGCTCGCCCGCCACCAACGCGATGCTCCGCCGTCGCTCCTCGGGCGTGGCGCGCCACAGCCAGCACATGCTCGGGCACGCGATGGACATGTATATCCCCGGCGTACCGCTGGAGCAGATCCGCTTCGCCGGGCTGCGCCTGCAGCGCGGCGGCGTCGGCTTCTATCCGACCTCGGGCTCGCCCTTCGTGCATCTGGACACCGGCAGCATCCGCCACTGGCCGCGCATGTCGCATGACCTGCTCGCGAAGGTCTTCCCCGATGGCCGCACCGTGCATGTCCCGACCGACGGCGTGCCGCTGAAGGGCTATGAACTCGCGAAGGCCGATATCGAGAAGCGCGGCAATGGCGATGACGCGGCAACGATTTCGAAGCCGTCGTTCCTCGCTGCATTGTTCAAGGGCGGCAAGTCGAACGACGATGAAGACGAGGCCGTCACGTCCGTCGAAGCCAAGCCAGTGGCTGTCGCAGCCGCCAAGCCCGCCGCGCCGACGCCGCGCGCCAAGCCGCCGATTCCCGCCGTCCTGCAGCTCGCATCCGCTGATGCACAGGCCGTGCAGCCGTCCAAGGAGCCGTCCAGGGCGAAGCCCGCCGCGGCCGTCTCGGCCGAAGCCAAACCGCAGACCGCGGCAGATATCATCAATGCGCGCGGCTTCTGGGACGACGACGCGGGCCCGGTGAAACAGGACACCGCCGCGCAGGTGATCGCAGCGGTGGCCGCCCGCAAGGCGCTTGAGGCGGCGGATCCGCAGTCGACCGCCAGCACGTCAGCGCCCTATCAGGCGATGGCCTATGCCCTGCCCCCGGCCGATCACTCCAAAGTCGTCGCCGCCTCCGCGCCGATCCCGCGCAGCACGCGTCCCGCGACCGCGCGCGATCCGAATGCCGCGACCACAATCAACACCGTTGCCGCCAGGGCAACGGGCCAGGCCGAGCCGGTCGCCAATGCTACCCGGCTGTCGGCGGCAAGAGGCAACGACATCTGGCTCCGGATCGTCATGCTGACGCCAAGCGCGAGCAGTTCGATGTCGGTGACCGTGATGGGGGATACCGACATGACGTTGCTGCGTGCTTACTTTGTGAAGCCGCAAGCCACGATCCCCATGAAGTTCTCCGACGATCCGGCGATGGGGCTCGCCACCGATCATTTCTCGGGATCGGCGATCACCAAAATCGAGACCACCTCGTTCACGCTGCGCACGGCAATGCTGAGGTAAGCCGCCGCGGTGGGGAGCGCGTTCCGCGCACGTCTCGATCGCAGCGCGTTTGGTGCCTGAGGCTCCGACCTGCCGACCTGAGCGATCCCGCCCTCCTGTGTTAGAATCTCCCGGCAGATTCGCTTGGAGAACAGGACTTGCGCAGCACAATCGGCTCCCGCGACTTCCAGAACGAGAAACTGCAGAAGAAGCTCAGGAAGCATGCGGAGAACCTGCTGGTTGCGTTCACGGCCTATCGCGAGGGCAGGCACGCGGATGTCCAGCCCCTCTGCCGGCGCATACTCCGGGACGTGCCTGATTTCTTCGACGCCATGCATCTGCTCGGCGTATCCCTGGTCGACTGCCGGCGGTACGACGAGGCGAAGCGGATTCTCGAGCGCGCGGTTGCCCTTCAGCCATGGTCGGCGGACGCCCATTCCAACCTCGGTTTCGCACTGCTCAACCTCGGACAATATGAGGAAGCCCGCGCCTGCTGCGAAAAGGCACTCGCACTGAAGCCCGATTTTCCGATGGCCCAGAGGAATCTGGGCAACGCCTTGCTGCATTTGAAGCGTGGCGAACAAGCGGTCGCAGCCTTCACGCGCGCGATCGAACTCAAGCCCGATGACGTCGAGGCCTGCTGCAATCGTGGCCTGGTCGAAGCGATGATGCTCAAGCGCTACGAAGCGGCCCTTGCAAGTTACGATCGGGCGCTGGCGCTGCAACCGCGTCATTTCGAGGCCCTGGTCGGCAAGGGGCTCGCCCATCTCGAACTGCGGCATTTCGAGGTGGCTGAAGCAGCCTTCAACGATGCGCTCGCCGTCAAACCTGACATGGCGGAGCTCCTGGCTCATCGCGGCCGGCTTCATTTGCAGCTGGAGCGCAAGGTCGAGGCGGAAGCCGATTTCGACAGGGCGATCGCGCTTGAACCTTCGCTCGAACTGGCATGGCGGGGCAAGGCGCAAGTCAGCATGAACACCGGCAACCTGGCGCAGGCGATGCTCGCCTGCAAAAAGGTTCTCGAGCAAAACCCGTCCTCGGAGACCGGACTGACACTAATGGGGGTTTGTCTCGCAAGGCTCGGAGATACGGCCGGCGGGATTGCGCATTTCGATCGCGCGCTGGAGCTCAAGGCGGATTGCGAAGACGCGATCAAGCACAAGATCTTCTATCTGGATTTTCTGCCCGAGGCGGATTTCGCCGTTCAGCAGGCAATGCGGAAATATTGGTGGGACACCATCGGCTCGAAATTCCCGCGGCGAAAACTTGCGGCCCGGCCGATCGATCCGCTCAAACGCATCATTGTCGGATATGTTTCGTCCGACTTCAGAACCCATTCGGCGGCGAATTGCTTTCTGCCGGTGTTGCAGTCGCAGGACAAAGCCAATTTCCAGATCAACTGCTACTCCTGTTCGTCGACGCGGGACGCGATGACCGCCGCCTTTCGGGCGGTGGCCGACGTCTGGGTCGAGGCATCAGCTCTTTCCGATGACGAACTGGCGGACCGCATCCAGGCCGATGGGGTGGATATCCTTGTCGACCTGTCCGGCCATACGGCAGGCAATCGTCTCGGCGTGTTCGCGCGCAAGCCGGCGCCGGTGCAGGTGACCGGGTGGGGCAGCGGCACGGGCACGGGCCTTCAGACCATGGACTATTTTTTTGCGGACCCGGTGACCATTCCCCAGGAGGTCCGGTGTTTGTTTGCGGAGCGCGTGTACGATGTGCCGGCCATCATCACGACACAGCCGATTTTGGACCTGCAGCCTTCGGCGCTGCCAATGCTCCGCAACGGCTTTGTCACCTTCGGTGTCTTCAACCGGATCGACAAGATATCCGATCGTGCGCTGGCTTTGTGGTCGAAACTGCTCTGCGCCATCCCGGAATCGAAGATCGTCGTCAAGCACGTCGCTCTCGATGAAACGTTGATCCGCGATAGCCTGGTCGCCCGTTTCGTGGCCCAGGGCATCGCGGAGGACCGCGTCATCTGCATGGGCGCGAGCGAACGCCCCGACCATCTGCGGTCCTTCGAGATCGTCGATATCTCGCTCGATCCGTTTCCGCAGAACGGCGGCCTCAGCACCTGGGAGTCGCTCTATGTGGGCGTCCCGGTGGTCGCCAAGCTCGGCAATGGCGCCTCATCCCGCGCAGCCGGAGGCATTCTGAAAGCAATCGGTCTCGACGACTGGGTCGCCGACGATGACGAAGGCTATCTTGCCATCGCGAAAAAATATGCGTCGATGCCCTCTCATCTGGCGAAGCTGCGCGCTGACCTTCCGGCCACAATC
Source organism: uncultured Alphaproteobacteria bacterium (assembly GCA_963696255.1). Lineage (GTDB taxonomy): Bacteria > Pseudomonadota > Alphaproteobacteria > Rhizobiales > Xanthobacteraceae > Bradyrhizobium. The sequence continues at coordinate 2,917,501 of CAVOJN010000005.1, read as the reverse complement.
GCGAACTCGCCGGCCGGCAATGCCACGGCTTACACTCGGATCGTCGAAGCCGGCTATCGGCAGTTCTGGCGCGACTATTGCGCGGCTGCGACTACCAACGCGGTTTGAGGCAATCAAAATGGCGGCCTTCCAGCCGCCAGCCGCCGTCCGAATGACAGGACGCCCTACAGCATCCCCAGCGCCTGCATGTAGGTCTCCAGGATCGTCTCCTGTTCCTGCCGCTCGTTGGGATCCTGCTTGCGCAGACGCACGATGGTGCGCAGCGCCTTCACGTCGAAGCCATTGCCCTTGCTCTCGGCATAGACGTCGCGGATGTCGTCCGAGATCGTCTTCTTCTCCTCCTCCAGCCGCTCGATGCGCTCGATGATCGATTTGAGCTGATCCTTGGCGAAGCGCGTCGCGTGGTCTTCGTCCTTGACGGCGGTGGCGGTGGACATCTGTTACTCCCGAAATCAAACTGACCCAAAGCATGCGACGCAGACAGCCTTCGGCCAGCCAGCGTCTCTTCGCGGACGACCCTCAAGTTTGCAGGCGTTTTCGTCAAGGCAACATGCCGCTCATCCACAGCGGCGCCCACACCTTCGCACACTCACGGGAGAAAGCTGTGGATCGTGCTATCCGGTTAATGCTTGCGGGAGATTCCGGCGCGCGGCCCACGCGCCGTGCGAATCAATGGCCGGGATGGGCCTTCTTCATCGCCGCCATCTGTTCCGGCGTTGCCGCACCCTGATATTTCGTCTTCCAGGTCTCATAGGGCATGCCGTAGACGGCCTCGCGGCTCTCATCCTTGGTCAGCGCGACGCCCTTCTCATCGGCCGCATCCTTGAGCCAGTTGGACAGGCAGTTGCGGCAGAAGCCCGCCAGATTCATCATGTCGATATTCTGAACGTCGGTCCGCTCGCGCAGATGCGTCAGCAGGCGCCGGAAAGCGGCCGCTTCGAGTTCCGTTCTGGTTTTGTCATCCATGGCCATGCTCATCATCCCGCCGTTGCACAGTTCGTCTATATGTGGACCTTGTCATAGATTTTGCCATATCACAGCATAAACAGGCGTTTAGGCGACGGTTTCGAACGGTTCGCCGGTGCAGATGGCCCCCCTTGCAGTTGACAGCCGCCGTTGACAGTTGCTTTGGCCTGACGCGAAATCGTGACATGAATCGAACCAACCTCGCCCGATGATCCCTCGGAATTCCGTCTTGCACCGCTTTAGACCCTCCCGCTCGCTCCCGGTGCTGGCGGCCAGCCTCCTCTGCCTCTGGAACAACCCGGCTGCTGCCGACTTTCGCCTATGCAACAATACCTCCAGCCGGGTCGGAATCGCGCTCGGCTACAAGGACGCCGAGGGATGGACCACCGAGGGCTGGTGGAACGTCTCCTCGCGAAGCTGTGAAACCCTGCTCAAGGGAGCCCTGGTTGCCCGCTTCTACTATATCTATGCACTCGACTATGACCGCGGCGGCGAATGGTCGGGACAGGCGTATATGTGCTCGCGCGACAAGGAGTTCACGATCAAGGGAACCGAGAATTGCCTGGCGCGAGGCTTCGACCGGACCGGCTTCTTCGAGGTCGATACCGGCGAACAGCGGGCCTGGACCGTGCAGCTGACGGATGCCAACGAGCAGCCGGCGCAGCAGCGCGTCCCGGGCCTGCCGGGACCGGTTGGGCCCGGCGGCAAGGTGCCGGGCCTTCCGAACGCGCCGGGGACTTCCCCTGGCGCGGGTACGCCGGGTGCCGCGCCTCCGGGCGCGTCTGGCTTGCCGCCAGCCGCAACGCCCGGGACCAAGCCATGAGACGCCTGCGCCGCATCAAGATCCTCGCCACCCTCGGACCGGCATCATCTGACCTCGCGATGATCCGCCGCCTGTTCGAGGCTGGCGCCGATATTTTCCGCATCAATATGAGCCACACGCCGCATGACAAGATGCGCGAGCTGGTGGCGACCATCCGCAATGTCGAATCGAGCTACGGCCGGCCGATCGGCATTCTCGTCGACCTGCAGGGACCGAAACTCAGGCTGGGATCGTTTGCCGAAGGCGCGGTGCAGCTCAAGAACGGCCAGAGCTTTGTGCTGGATTCCGACAAGGCGCCCGGCGACTCCAGCCGCGTGCAGCTTCCGCATCCGGAAATCCTGGCAGCGCTGCGTCCCGGCCACGCCCTCCTGCTCGACGACGGCAAGGTGCGTCTGATCGCGGAAGAGACGTCGCCCGAGCGGGCCGTCACCCGCGTCGTGACCGGAGGAAAAATGTCGGACCGCAAGGGTGTCAGCCTGCCCGACACCGACCTGCCGGTCTCGGCGATGACGCCAAAGGACCGCGCCGACCTCGAGGCCGCGCTGACGACGGGCGTCGACTGGATCGCGCTCTCCTTCGTGCAGCGCGCAGAGGACGTGATCGAGGCCAAGAAGATGATCCGCGGCCGGGCCGCGGTCATGGCGAAGATCGAGAAGCCGCAGGCGATCGATCGTCTGCCCGACATCATCGAGGCCTCCGACGCGTTGATGGTGGCGCGCGGCGATCTCGGCGTCGAGCTGCCGCTGGAGCGCGTGCCGAGCCTGCAGAAGCAGATGACGCGGCTGGCGCGGCGCGCCGGCAAGCCGGTGGTGATCGCAACCCAGATGCTGGAATCCATGATCCAGACCCCGGTGCCGACCCGCGCCGAAGTCTCCGATGTTGCGACCGCGGTTTATGAAGGCGCAGACGCGATCATGCTCTCGGCGGAATCCGCGGCTGGCAAATTCCCGGTCGAGGCGGTCGCCACCATGAACCGCATCGCCGAAGAGGTGGAGCGCGACCCCACCTATCGCCAGGTGCTCACGGCGCAGCGGCCAGAGCCCGAGGCGACCGCGGGCGATGCGATCGCCGATGCCGCGCGACAGGTCGCGGAGACGCTGGATCTGCCTGCGTTGATCTGCTGGACGTCGTCGGGCTCCACCGCGATTCGCGTGGCACGCGAGCGGCCGAAACCGCCGATCGTGGCGATCTCACCCAACCTCGCCGCCGGCCGCAAACTCTCGGTGGTGTGGGGCGTGCATTGCGTGGTCGCCGAAGACGCCCAGGATCTCGACGACATGGTTGACCGCGCCGGCCGCATCGCCTTTCGCGACGGTTTCGTGCGCGCCGGTCAGCGCGTGATCATCGTCGCCGGGGTGCCGCTCGGCATTCCCGGCACCACCAACATGGTGCGCATCGCCTCCGTCGGTCCCGACGGCGACGCGGACATGTGAACCGCGCGTCTGGCGCGCATGGCACGCTGTCTCACAGGACTGCCTTTGCAGCCGCGCGTCCGGCGGCACGGCCGGAAAAGATGCAGCCGCCGAGAAACGTCCCTTCGAGCGCGCTGTAGCCGTGCACACCGCCTCCTCCGAATCCGGCGACTTCACCGGCCGCAAAGAGACCCGGCACGGGAGAGCCATCCGCGCCCAGCACGCGGCTATCGAGGTCGGTCTGCAGTCCGCCGAGAAGTTCTTGCGGGTCAGTATGTTCAATCGCACCGCGATCAACGGACCGGCTGCGGGATCAAGCAGTTTATGCAGCGGGGCGGTGCGGATCAGCTTGTCGCCGAGGTAGTGTCTTGCGCCACGGATAGCCGTGATCTGGGCATCCTTGCAGAAGGGGTTGTCGACCTGCCTGTCGCGCGCCCGGATTTCCCGCTCGACACCTTCTGACGCGAGAAGATCGTCGCCGGAGAGCTTGTTCATCCGCGCCACCAGCGCGGGAAGCTCGCGCTCGATGATGAAATCCTCGCCCTTGTCCATGAAGGCCCTGACCGGACCGGGAACACCCTTCCGGGCTCGCTCGATGACCTTGCGCCAGCTTTTCCCCGTTAGGTCGGGGTTCTGTTCTGATCCCGAGAGAGCGAACTCCTTGGCGATGATCCGCTGGTTCAGGACGAACCAGGAATAGTCGAAACCGGTGCTCATGATGTAGCGCAGCGTTGCAAGCGTATCGAAGCCTGGATACAGCGGCACCGGCAGGCGCTTGCCGCGGGCATCGAGCCAGAGTGACGATGGTCCCGGCAGGATGCGAATTGCATGGTCCGTCCAGATCGGATTCCAGTTCCTGATGCCCTCGACATAATGCCACATGCGGTCACGGTTGATAATGGTGCCGCCGGCCGCCTCCGTGATCGCGAGCATGCGGCCATCGACATGATCCGGCACGCCGGTAATCATGCGTTTTGGCGCCGCGCCCAACCGCCGCGGCCAATTCTGGCGCACGAGGTCATGATTGGCGCCGATCCCGCCGGACGCGACAATCACCGCCGGCGCCTTCAGCTCGAATTCACCGACGATATCGCGCGAACTCTTGAAACCGCGCTCCACCTCGGAGGGCGCCAGAAGCGCGCCGCTGATACCATCGACGACGCCATTGGTCTGCGTCAGCTGATCGACGCGGTGCCGGAATTTGAACGTGACGAGGCCCTGTCTTGCCCCCTCCTGCACGCGAGCTGCAAACGGCGCAACGACGCCCGGACCGGTCCCCCAGGTGACATGGAACCGCGGCACGGAATTGCCATGTCCGACCGCGTTGCCGCCACCGCGCTCCGCCCAACCCACAACCGGAAAAAATCTGATGCCGCGTTCGCGCAGCCAAGGCCCCTTTTCGCCGGCCGCGAACGAAACGTAGGCCTCGGCCCATTTGCGCGGCCAATGGTCCTCGTCGCGATCGAAAGCTGCGGTGCCCATCCAATCCTGCAACGCGAGTTCGTAGGAATTGCGAATGCGCATGCGTCGCTGTTCGGGTGAGTCGACCAGAAAGATCCCGCCGAATGACCAGAACGCCTGTCCGCCCAGGAACCGTTCGGACTCCTGGTCCACAAGAATGATCTTGCGCCGCGCCTCGACGAGTTCGGCCGCCGCCACAAGTCCGGCGAGGCCGCTTCCCACGATGATGACGTCTGCGTCGTAAGCCATACGATCTCCCTGGCCTGTTTCCGGTGGACGTGGGGCTCGTCATCAAATTAAGGAGAGATCACAGGCCTGACAATTTTCTTTTCGGGAAAGCCTGCCACCTTTGGCGGGAGCAATTTGCTGCAAGGGCAGTGCGACGTCCGGTCGCGTCGCTCCTCGACTCCGACAACTGCACACTCAACACAGCGGCCCAATCAACCACGAAAATGGAGGTCAACCATGAAGATCGTCGTCATCGGTGGCACCGGCCTGATCGGCTCCAAGGTCGTCGCCATTCTGCGCCAGCGCGGCCATGAGGTCGTGGCCGCTTCGCCCAGGAGCGGTGTCGACGCCACCACCGGAAAGGGACTCAAGGAGGTGCTGGCCGGCGCACAGGTGGTGGTCGATCTCGCCAATTCGCCGTCATTCGAGGACAGCGCGGTGCTGAAATTCTTCGAGAGCTCCGGCCGCAACCTTTTTCCGGCCGAGACCGCAGCGGGCGTCCGGCATCATGTCGCGTTATCCATCGTGGCAATCGACCGGACCGACAATGGCTATTTCCGGGCCAAGGTCGCCCAGGAGAAACTGATCACGGCCTCCGGTGTCCCCTACACCATCGTGCGCGCGACCCAATTCATGGAGTTCCTTGGCCCCATCGCCGATTCAAATACGGCTGGAAACACGGTCAGGATGCCGCCCTGCCTGTTTCAGCCGATCGCGTCCGACGACGTCGCCGCTGCCGTCGCAGAAGCGGCACTCGCGCCGCCGCGAAACGGCATTGTCGAGATCGCAGGGCCCGAATGCGCCCCCTTCAACGAGATCATTGCCCGCTATCTCAAGGCAATCGACGACCCGCGCGACGTGGTGCGTGACCCCGAGGCCCGATACTTTGGCGGTCGCGTCGAGGACCGTGCGCTGGTGCCGCTGGGCGAGGCGCATCTCGGCCGCATCGGTCTTGATGAATGGCTCCGCCGTTCACGGGCGGCCGCCTGATCGCTCGCCCGCCTGTCCGCGGGGACGCTTGCGCTTCAGATATACGTCCAGCCCTTCATGCCGCGGACGATCGCGACGACGCGCGTCAGGAAAACGCCCGTGATCGTCACGATGACGCCCCATCGCACCTCGTCGGGCTGCAATCGACCGCCCTCCCACTGCAGGAACATCGCGAAAGCCAGGCCCCAGATCGCCGCGATCTCCGGATAAAACGCGCCGCGCAAGGTGGCGCCAACGCGGTCGTGACGAAAAAAGTCGCGCATGATGCCCCCGAACGAACTGGTGATGGCTGCCGCGATCGGGCACCACAGCCAGAGTGGCCGCGCTTCGGTGTCCAGCACCACGACGACACCGATCACCGTGAATGCGGCAAGTCCGACTGCATCGAACAGCTCGACCAGCCGTGCCCCGACCAGCGCATGTGTTTGCAGGTATTTCGCCAGCATCGCGGCGCGAACATGCGACATCGCCCGAATCACCACCATGCCGGCGACGACCGTGCCGAACACGATCAACAGCCCTTCAGGATTTCGGACGACGCCGATCGGCTCGCGTTGCAACAGCAGGTCCCGAACGATGCCGCCGCCCAGCGCAGGCAGGGTGGCGAGAATGAGCGCGCCAAATACGGAGTACTGCCCCGTTGCGGCGAAGACCACCCCGGAGAGAGCGAACGAGATGGTTCCCAGAATAGCGAGTAGTTGAAACCAGTCGCTGTCCAGGGACTGATTGATCAGGACCGGCAGCGCATAGGAGGCAGCAATCCGGCGAAATTCGCCGGTTCTGTTGAGCTCATCGATGGCGCTGTCGAAACGCGCCAGCATGTCCGGTCTCTGCGTCGCGCGGCTCAGCATGAAATGAATGTCGGTCGAGAAGCGGAGCGGATGCTCCTCGATCCGCGCACCCACGTGCTGTCGCCAGGCCGTGGTCGCGGCAGCGATACGGTCGGCAAGATAACCGTCGATGACGCCTGCGAGGAGATTGGCAAGGTTTTCGGTATTGCTGTTGGTCGCGACGATCAGATCCTTGTTGGCGGGATCGGCGATGAAGCGATTGACCCGGTCGTCGGCATAGACGAAGCCGGCTACGACGCCGAGCCGGAATTTCTGCCGCGCAAAGCCTGCCAGCATGTCGTCGATGGTGCGGAACGGATATTTGACAGACGCCCCCCGCATCAGGATCAGAACGTCGGTCTCGTGACGATACGTCTTTGAGAACATTGCGAATGCGCGGCGGGCCTCGTTCTCCGTCGCGCCTGCCGCGATGTCGGCAGTACCGTCCGCGAGACGCTTGAGGTGATCCTCCCAGGCGATCTCGGGCAGCTTGATGTCGACGCCGAGAATGCGCGCCATTGCGCGCTCGATCTCGACATCGAATCCGGTGAGAACGGGCACGCCGCGACGGTAGTCCCGGTATTGATAGGGATCCCAGGGATACCACCCGCCGCGCAGTCCATCCGTGTTTGCGACAACCACACCTTCGGGCGAGGGCGTGGCACCCTGCGCGGCCGCAGGCCCTGCCGCGAAAAACAAATTCAGGACGACGACTGCGAAAGCCCCAGCGCTCCGCCAGATAATGTTCGGCACTTTCGACCGCCGCCCCTGCATCCTCGTGCCTTGCGCATGGCGCGCGTAGCTTCCCTTTCGGGCGGAGCTTACACGAAATCTCGCGGTGGAAAGGGTTTGGCGTCGCAACGCCTTTATTTCTGCACAGTTCGAGCAGCTAATTAAACGATGTAGCGTACAGAGTATGGGAGGACCGACGGTGCGGAGGTCCCGACTCGCGTGGTTGTTGGCGGTGTTATTACCGGGCGTCCTTGGACCCATGCTCGGCGGTTGCGGGCAGGCGACGCTTTCACCGTCCTCGGAGGCCTCCTTTTCCGCGCGAGACCGTCAACTGCTCGCGCATGCGCCTTACGCGCAGGCGACCATTGCCGAGACGTATCGCCGTCACATGGTCGACTATTCCCGCAAGGAAGCGCCCGGCACGATCCTGGTCGATACCGATGCGCGGTATCTCTACTACGTGCTGCCGCGCGGCAAGGCGATCCGCTACGGCGTGGCAGTCGGGGAAGAAGCGATGGCGTTCTCCGGTGTTGCCGTCGTCGGCCGCATGGCCGAATGGCCCGACTGGATCCCGACGCGGGAGATTCAGGAGCGGCTCGGCCCCTATCCGGCGCGCGTTGCCGGAGGCGCGGCCAATCCGCTCGGCGCACGCGCGCTCTATCTCTACGAAGACAACAAGGACACGCTGTACCGCATCCACGGCACCAACCAGCCGGAATATATCGGTCAGGCCATATCCTCCGGCTGCATCCGCATGACCAACGAGGACGTCATCGATCTCTTCGGCCGGGTGAAGATGGGCGCGCCCGTCGTGGTGCTCCCGCCAGGCCGCGGGCTGGGGCGCTTCACCGGCTAGCGCAGAGCCGGCCGCGCGGAATGATCACGCGATCTCGGCGCGGCGCAGGATCGGGATCACCCTTTCCGCAAACAGCTCCACTGCGGCGACGCGCTGCTCGTCGACGGCACGGCCCAGGATCGCCACGATGTGGCCGGCGCCACAGGCGCGGCATTGCGCGACGATCTGCTCGGCCACGCGCGCGGGCGTGCCGGCGATGAACTCATCTTCATGCACCGAAAAGCCGCTTCCGGATTTGGGCGCATCCAGGAGCGAGGACGACTGGCCGCGGACGCGAGGGTCGCCCGCGAGCACCTTCTTCGGCGAGCTCCCTTGCCATCTGCGATCGCTCCTGCGCTTCCGCCTCGCTCGGCGCGATGGAGACGTTGCGGCGGATCGCAAAATGGTCCGCCTCGCAGGCGATGCCGAGCCGCCCGGCTTCAGTGCGATAGGCATCGAACAGCTCCTTGATCCGCGCGACGGATTCGAAGGCCGTGCAAACCTTGGAGCGGCGCGCCGCGGACTTGATCGCCGATGCGGTGCTGACGATCGTGGTCCATTTCGGAGGCGAAGGCTGCTGCAACGGGCGCGGCACGACGCGCAGCTTGTCGAAGCTGTAATATCGCCCATGATGCGAGATCACGGGATCGGCGAGCCAGGCATCGAGGATCTCCAGGCTCTCGTTGAACCGTTCCCGGTTCTCCTCGGCTCCGATGCCGGTCTGGATCAGTTCCTGCGGCACGCCGCTGGCGCAGCCGATCTCCAGCCGCCCGCCTGTCAGGTGGTCGAGCATGCCGATCTCTTCCAGAACGCGCCAGGGCTGATACAGCGGGAGCACCATGCCCATGGTACCCAGTCTGAGCCGCGTGGTGGATTGGGCGGCAGCGGCAATCAACAGGTTGGGTGACGGGCTGTAGGAAACGCCGAAATGGTGCTCGCTGAAGAAGATGCCTTCAAAGCCGAGCGCATCCATCCGCTTCCAGAGGGCTAGTCCCCTGTCATACACCGCTGTCACGGTCCCTGGCGTCACCTGCCCGCCATGCGCGTCCGGAGCGTAGAGGAATTCAAAGATCCACGGTTTTATCATGCGCGTCCTCGAGGCTCCGGCCGGCGCGTCTGCCCTATCGTCTTGTCTGGAGATGACGCCGACACCCGAGCGGTGCGACGGAATGAAATCCTGCTGGTCAAGCCCCGACCAGCGTCCTGGCCGGCAGCACGGCCTGCACCACGAGGCCGCGGGCGCGTGCGTCCATCACGCCGACGGCGCGCAGCGCAAGCAGCGTCACGCTTTGCACGGCATCTCGCATCTTCGCGGGATCGTCGAGATGGTCGGGCGCGAGCGGCCCGACGAGGGCTTCGTGCAGCGCGCCAAGCAGCGAGGTCGCGGCAAGCTGCGTGTCCTGAGCCGGCAAATGCCCGGCGCGGACCGCGGCGTCGATCCGGCCTGCGAGCTCGCCCGCGATCTCGCGGCGGCTGGCAAGACGCGAAGCCGTGACATCGACATCGACCGGCTCGGCCAAGATGCCCCAGGCCAGCTTGCGCTGGGACAGGACATGCACCGCGACGGTGGAAATCGCCGCCGCCAACGCCGAAGACGGCCCCGGCGCCGCGTCGGCCGCGCGACGGATCGCAGTGAGTTCGTCACGCGAGACATCGGCGATCAGCTCCGAAATCAGATCGGCCTTTGAGGGAAAATAACGATAGACGGTACCGGCCGCGACATTGGCGCGAACGGCGACGGGAGCGATCTGCACCGCCGACATACCGGATTCCGCCGCAGCATCCCGGGCGGCCGCGAGAATGGCGCTGCGGCGCGCGGCCAGCCGCTTCACGACCTGATGGGTACGCCGATAAACCATGCGCGTTTCGTCCCAATACGCGGACCGGCTAGACAGGCACGATCGAACGCGTCTTCGCTGTTTTGAGCGGTTCTCGCCCGGTTTTCTTGAGCGATTTTCGCCGCCAAACCGCTGTGAAGAACTGAACAACTATTCACGCCGGAATACAAGAAGCAAATATGACAGGGGCGATATTTCTGGCGGCTTCCGTGTCGAGGTCGCCCCAGCCCGCCGATAGTGCCGCGCTTGCATCCGCCGGCTTGTCATCCTGCACTACTGCCAGGGCTCGCCGGCTGCAGCCAAGTATTAACAGGCCCTCAACGTTTCCCGGCGCAAGATTTGCCAATGGGCACCCTCAGATTCCTGCTGGCGTTCTCCGTCGCGTACGGCCACCTCGGAAAGCCGCTGAGCTTTCCGACCAGCGACATTGCCGTCCAGAGCTTTTTCGTCATTTCAGGATTCTACATGGCGCTTGTCCTGAACGAAAAATACGGACCTGATTCCTACTGGCTGTTCATTTCGAACCGTTTGTTGCGGCTGTGGCCGGCCTATATCGTGGTGCTGCTCCTCTCGCTTGCGGTCGCCCGCAACTGGCAACCGGTATTCGCGCTGAACTGGACCGACATCTCCTTCTTTGTCGGCTCGCAACTCCTCATCCTCGGGCAGGATCTCTATCTGTTCCTGTTCGTCAACGACGGCAGCCTGGCCTTTACCGCCCACTACACCGAGGTCAGCGAGCCGCTTTATACGTTCGCTCCGATCCCGCAGGCATGGACCCTGGGGCTCGAGATCTACTTCTACCTGCTGGCGCCGTTTCTGGTGAGACGCGGCCCCGTGTTCATCGCAGCGGTGATTGCCGCGAGCCTGATGCTGCGAATGCTGCTCCAGGCGGCGTTCGGTTTGAGCGGCCAGCCCTGGTCGTTCCGTTTCTTTCCCTCCGAGATCGCCTTGTTCATGGCGGGATCCCTCGGCTACTACGTCGCTTCGTCAAGGAGCGAGACACAACGAAGGCTTGCGAAGACGCTGCTGTCGTTTGCGGCCGCATCATTGTTCGTCTCTCTCGCGATCAACAGGTGGGATGGCATTCCACGCCTGGCCTCGCTCTCCTTGCTGGCGCTTGTCATCGTCGGCGTCCCCCGGCTGTTCGAAATGACCCGAGACATCGCGTGGGACAAATATGTCGGTGAGCTCTCCTATCCGCTCTACATCTGCCATTTCCTGTTCGGCTGGATGCTGCTGCCCAACACGCTTCCAGGCGTTTACCTGGCGATCGTCCTGTCACTGGGAGCGTCGGTGGCGCTCTATCATCTCATCGACAAACCGATCGATACATGGCGTCAGACCCGATTGAAAAAGAAAGAGCCGGCATTAGCCACGAGCAGGCTGATCCCATCGGTTTGAACGCCAGCAGTGGCGGCTCGAGACAGGAGCCCGGATGCAAAGCAAAGTCATGGTCCTGACCGCCGGGGCGCTGATGGGAGCCGCTGCGGTTACGCTCGGCAACGATCACCCCCGCCAGACCGATCTGAACGAGGTGCCGATGCCCGATCGGATCGAACGGCCCTGCGGGCCTCCGTCGGAGCGGACAGCCATCATCGTCGTTCACGGCCAAAGCAATGCAGCCAATTACGGGTCGAGCCGATATGTGGCGCGGCACGCCGTCGACAATTTCGACCCCGCGACCGGCAAATGCTTTGCCGCGGCCGATCCATTACTGGGCGCCGACGGCATCGGCGGCAATTTTGCGACGCCTCTCGGCGATATCCTGATCGAGACCGGGCGTTATGACAGGGTCATTGTCGTGCCGATTGCCGTCGCGGGCGCCTCGCTTGCGACGCTGAACCATGAATTTGCATACAGGATCGAGAACGCCATCCTGAAGCTGAAGGCCGCGGCCCTGACGCCAACGCATTTCCTGTTTCAGCAGGGCGAAAAAGACGCGATGTTGACGACGACCGAGGCGCAGTACGTGTCGGCGCTGCATCAACTCGTAGCGCGCTTTCGCGCTGCCAGTTTCGATGCTCCCTTCTATTTGTCGCGAAGCGCCAAATGCGACATCGCCGAGCCCAAAAACCTCGCCGCCGTGCGTTCAGCCCAGCGGGACGCCGTCAACGCCGCGCTGAACATCCGACTGGGGCCCGACACCGACACGATCGGGAACGATGGGCGCAATCCGGATGACGGCTGTCACATGAACCAGGCCGGGACGTTGGCAAACGCTGCGTTGTGGGCGACATACATCCAGTAGTCACGCCGCGGAATTGCGGAAGCGCGTGCTCAGGCGTTGACGAGCGACGCCTTCCTGCTCGCCATGAGCCGATCGGCGCGAACGCCAAGCGGCAGGCGGACGATGAGGATCGCGCACAGCGCGATCGCGCCACCGCCGATCAGATCGATCAAATAATGTCCTCCATGCGGAATGGTCGAAACCAGCATGGCACCGTTGATCAGGAATGCCGGAACGAGCGTCCATCGCGACAAGCGCAACGCGTAGGTGATGATAACCGCCAGCACGGTGTGCCCGGAGGGAAACGTCACCAGACAATTGGAATTGGGAGTTTCGAAATCGACGACGGTCGTGGTGCCGGAGCGTATCGACATCAGGAGATCATGGTGCCACATGCCCGAGCCGGCGCCGACATTGTCGTAGATCGGGAGCGGCGGATGATAGAAGGCATAAGCGCCCTCGGCAGGCCAGATCGTCACGCCGACGGCGATGCCGATGAATGTGAGGCAGGCTAATGCGAGGAATTCGGCAAGACGCCCGCCCTGGCCGGAAACGCAGAACCACAGCATGGTGCCGCCCAGCATGATCGCCGTACTTCGATAGGCCTCCACCAGCAGCCAGCTCGCAACGGGGCTCTGGTTGACGAACGTCACAAAGCCCACCCAATTGAAACCCAGCGAACGGTCGATCTTGGACAGCAGCGCATCCTGAAGCGGAAACGCCGCAGCAGCGACGAGATAGCAGCAGGTCACAATGATCGCCGATAGCATTGCGAAGGCGAACGCGCCGACGACGAGCAATTCGACGCGCCGCTCGGCCGCGCGAAGCAGGCGGCCGACGCGGTCGGTTGCGCCTATCAGGCGGTATGAAATCAACCCGCACATTCCTAGCGCGAGAACGGTGAAAGCCGTCAGGCGCATGAGGGCCCGCGCGTTGCTCTCGGCGAAGCTCAACCCGGATACCGAAAGCCAAACGAGTTCGACCAGCGCAAAACCTGCGAGCGTAATCCACACGGTCATCATATGGACGCGCGCACGCGCACCGTAGGCTCCGAACAGGAACCAGCGGTCGGCCAATTGGCCGAGCGCGAAAGAGGTGCTTTCGCCTGACGGGGCGATCCCCGCGGTCGATTTCATGGATTCACGTCTCCTCGCCCCTACATCGCCCGACGAGCAGGGATCATGGCCGGCGTCCGGTTGGGATAGCGTCAACGAACAGGGCTAAGGACTCTTGAAGGCATTGATTAAAATGCATCACTCGTTCCCTCGCCCCTCAGCCCGAATGCGGCGCCAGTCTCTTGAGCGACGCCGGGATTGGCACGGCCTTGGCGCGGCTCTGAGAGCAGCGTGTGACGATCAAGGCGAAGACAATCAACGTCGCGGCCAGCCCGAGCGGCGCTCCGGACAGGCTGAAAGCCACCAGGAGCGCGGCGGCAACGCCCAGGGCCGGCAATTCATAGGAGCGGAAGCCTTTGCTCATGCCGATGCGGACGAGATAGGCGACCGGTATCGCCAGAACCGTCACGTCGTACATGAAGAGATAAGGCGTCGTCAGCAGCGTGCCTGCGGCAAGGCTCGCGGCCTTCAGGCTGTAGCGCACCGAACTGCGCCAGATCAGAAAGACAGTCACCGCGACAGCACTTGTCATCACCCACTGGAATGCCCAGCCGAGCGTCTCGCTGCCGCCGAAATAACGCACCAGTGCGAAGAGGCTTTGCAGCTTCCACCAGGGGGCCTTTCCTTCCGTCAGGAAAGCTTGGGAAAACATCGGCATCCAGTGAAAGAACGCCTGCCAGCTCTCGGTGCCGAACGCGATCCAGGAGACGACGGCGAGCGCGACCGCGGTCACCGCTGCCGCGACAAATACCCTCCATTCGGCCGCGGCGATCAGCGCCAGCGGAAACAAGAGCCCATATTGCGGCTTGTAGGTGAGCAATCCCAGGCAGATGCCCGAGAGCACGGGACGCGTCGGCAACAGATAGAGCGTGCCGCCGATCAGCGCGGCCGTGAGAAAGCCGTTCTGCCCGCACAGGGCATTGTTGAAGGTGCAGGGAATGGCCAGCGCCAGGATCCAGCCGAGATTTCGTCCGACGATTGCGCGCATCACCGCGAGATAGGGAATGAGGCTGACCAGGAGCCATCCGATAAAGGCGATGGCATAGGGGAATTGCGCAAGGAAGGCCGCGACGAACAGAAACGGCGGCGGATAGTGCCAGGCGAAATAGCCCACGAAATCCTGCTTGAGGACTGCAAGCTCGACCTGCTTCTGCAAATCCCAGTCGTAGGCGAGCGAGGGATGCCCATCGAGCACCATCCGCCCGGCCGCCCAGACGTTCACGAAGTCGGTCGGGATACCCAGGCCCTTCTCGTCGTAGATCCACCAATGCGAGACGAAAGCCGTCGGGAAAAACGAGACGTTGATGACGAAGAGCACGAAACAGACGTTGAAGAACGCGGGCGCAATCGTGACCGGCGCAGCCGTGATCCTGTTGTTCAAGGCCCTGGGCAGGGAGACGGCGTTGGCCATGTAACGTCCTCTTCGCGCCCCAACCAGCGACTGCGGGCGCACGTCCTCCAGCAATAGGCCGGATAGCGTTGAGGAAATCTTAAGGTTTGACGTCGCGGCCGGCGGATTTAAAGTCGCCGCGCATTCACCAGACACAACCAGAAACGACCGGGGAGTATTTCATGGGCTTTGGCTTGACGCGGCGAACCCTGCTGGCAGGTGCAGCAGTGCTCGGACCCGCCATCATCGCGCGCCCCACGCGCGCTGCCGAATATAAATTCGTGCAGCATCACAACCAGGCCGCTTCCGGCACGCTGCACAAGAACCTCACCGCCATGTGGCAAACGATCGCGGCCGAGACCAATGGCCGGGTCGAGGCCGTTGTCCACGCCGAGAACAACAAGCTGCCCGGCGGCGACCCCGACGCACTGAAGATGTTGATTGCGGGCGAGATCCAGTTCTTCACGCTGATGGGCGGCATCATCGGCACGGTGGTGCCGGTCGCCGAAGCGCAGCAATTGCCGTTCGCGTTCAAATCCTCGGCGGAGGCGCACAAGGCGATCGACGGGCCGCTTGGCCGGTATATCGGCGAGGAGATGGCGGCCAAGGGCATGCACCTGTTTCCGGTCGCCGGTTTCGAGAACGGCATGCGCCAGGTCGCCACCATCCCGCATCCGGTGAGTTCACCCAGCGATTTCGACGGCATGAAAATCCGTGTGCCGCCGGGGCAGATGATGATCGATACGTTCGGTGCGTTCGGCGCAAAGCCGGTGACGACCTCCGCGAACAAGATCTACGATGCGCTCAAGACCGGACAGGTCGATGCGCAGGAAAATCCGCTGGCGATCCTGGAAGGTTTCAAGCTCTACGAACTCGTGAAGTATGTCAGCCTGACCAATCACATGTGGTCCGGCTTCAACCAGATGGCGCACCTTCCGACCTGGAAGAGCCTTCCCGAAGACATCCAGGGCACGATCGAACGCAACGTCGCCAGATATGTCCGCGCGCAGCGGTCCGATCAGATCGCGCTCAACGCCGAGCTCCGCAACGATTTCGTCAAACGCGGGCTGGTGTTCAACGAGGTCGACCAGGCCGCCTTCCGCGCCAGGCTTCCCTCCGTCTATGCGACATGGAAGGAACGGTTCGGCCCGAAATGCTGGTCGCTGGTGGAGGCGGAAGTCGGGAAGCTGGGGTGAGCACCGCAAAGCCAAGCGAAGCGCGAGCCGGGACCCATAACCACAGGCCTCACCTAGTCGTCATTGCGAGCGAAGCGAAGCAATCCATTCTTCCGCTTGCGGCGCTATGGATTGCTTCGTCGCTTCGCTCCTCGCAATGACGAGAGCTGTGGGATACACGACCGCTAGTTCCCGGTCTGCAAATCGCCGAAGCGGTCCCAGGTCTTGCCGTTGAAGCGCATGAACTGCATCTGATCGACCGGCACGTGGTCGGTCGGCGAGGTATTGACCTTGATGCCGGGCAGCAGCATCGGCAGTTCCATATCCTTGATGGCGTAGGCCTGCTTGAGGATGTTCTCGGTCGAGAGATCGTCGCCGCAGGCTTTCAGCACCGCTTCCAGCACCATCGCGCTGTTGTAGGCGTTGACGTAATTGGTGTCGTGCAGGTCGCCTTCCGGCACATATTTGCGCATGAACTCGCGCCAGCCTTTCACGCCCGCGTCGTCGGCCCATGCGGGATCATCGGGATCCTTGACGTAGGCGGTGGAAATGATGCCGGTACCCGCCTCCACGCCCGCCGGGATCATGACCGTGGAAATCCATACCGCCGTGTTCGACAGGAACGTCATGGGCCGCCAGCCGATCTCGTACGACTTGCGGATTGCTTGCGCTGCGAATTTCGGCGTTGCCGCAATCACGAACACGTCGGCGCCGGATGCCTTCAGCTTCACGATCTGTGAATCGATGGTGGGGTCGGTGACTTCATAGGTGGCGCCGGTCACCACGGAATCGTATTTCTCGCCGAGCACATCCTTGAGCCCGAGCAGATAGTCGCGGCCGTAATCGTCGTTCTGCGAGATCACGGCGAATTTCGCGTTCGGGTTCTTCTGCAAGGCGTAGCGCGCATAGAGCCGCGCCTCGTAACGAAACGGCGCCTGCACGCCTATGGTAGCCTGCGGGTATTGCGCGATGTCGCCGAACTTCGAGGCGCCGGAAGCGAGAAACAATTGCGGGATGTTCTTGCCCTGGAGATATTTGGCGATCGCGGTGTTATGCGCCGTGCCGATCGAGGAGAAGATCAGGGCGACCTCGTCGCTCTCTACGAGGCGCCGTGTCTGCTCGACCGTCTTGGGCGGCGCATAGCCGTCGTCGAGCGAGATCAGGTTGATCTTGCGTCCGTTGATGCCGCCGCGCTCGTTGACCATCTTGAAGTACCCGACCTCGCCCTTGCCGAGCGCGCCGAAGGCCGACACCGGGCCGCTATAGGGCATGGTCTGGCCGATCTTGATCTCGGTCGCGGTGACGCCGCGCATGTCAGCGGCGCCGACTGCAAGCGGCCATGCCGTCAGGGTCAAAACCACGATGGCCGCAGATCCCGCGAAAGCCCGCATCTCGTCCCTCCCCCTTTTATTCCTGGCCATCAAAACCATGACATGCGGAGCGAACGGATGCCATCCACAATTGCCACGGCTGCTCCGGCCCCCGCCTGGCGAACCCTGGAAATTTCAGGCTCCAGGGAGCCGTTCAGTGACTTCCGTGAAATCACGAGTTGCGTTCGCGGCCTTGGCATAGGCGTCATCGACCAACTGCATGATCGGGACCATGTCGGACAGTCTTGCCAGCGGTGGACGCCCGGCACGGACGCGGTCGAGCACGTCGTGCATGAAAGTGCGATAATGCGCCACGTTGGTGGTGTGGCTGGCGATTATTCGTCGCTCACCGGAATTGCGCACCAGTTCGACCGTCTCCGGATCATGCGCAACAAGGTATTCGTTCGGCGTGCGCACGGCGTAGTGCATGTCGAACGTGCTGGTGGGTGCCGGGTAGAGGTAGCCGGTCTCGATCACGCAGAGATCGGCACCACGCTCAAGCACCACCACGCTGTAATCTTCCACGGAGTGTCCCCAGGCGGCATTGGACATCGTCGCATGGCGCACCCGTACGCCCGCGCCCATCAGTAGCACCGCGAGATCGAAGAAATGGATGCCGAGGTTGATCGTGCTGCCACCCCCGGCGAGCGCGGGGTCGAGCATCCAATGGCAATTCGCCTGCTGGTAGCGCGCGGGAAAGCCTGCGACGAAGCGGTAACTCATGTATTGGACGCCCTGCGCCGACATCTTCCGCAAGAGCGCGGTGAAATCACCATTGCGGAAAACCAGCGGCACGGCGGCGAAGCTGCCGGTGCGTGCTTCAAGGGCTGCGAGCTGCATCGCGTCACGCGCGCTCAGTCCGCACGGCTTCTCCAGCGCGAAGGGAATTCCCTCCTCCAGCAGGAACGTCGCCTCTTCCACCATGTCGCAATGACGCCCCAGCGCGACGACGAAATCCGGCCGCGTCTTGCGGCACAGCGCGCGGAAATTGGTGTCGCCCGCACAGCCGAGCCGCGTCGCCAAGGCTGTGACGAAGGAGGCGTCAGGGTCGCTAACACCTACCACCTGCACGCCATCGATCTTCAGAGCAGGTTCGAGATAGAGCGGAAGGTGCCAATGCGAGGCTCCAATGAAGACGAGTTTCATGGACCGACTTCCAATGGTGAAACGCAATGCACTCTAGGGTAGATGCTCGTCGTTTCCAATGTCAGCGAGAGCGCGGAAGCGGCGACGTCAGGGCCCACATCGCTTTATCCATAGGAAGCCGGGAAGCCCCGTCGAGGCATCTCAAATTGCCCCGAAGAGCAATTTGGCGGATGTCCGGTCGCACGGAACGTGATATCCGGACTTTCAGGGTTCAAGAAACTACCCTGCATCGAGGGCGCGCTACCGCGATCATCGGAGAATATCCCCATGACCGATCTGAGCTTCGAAGCCGCTTTGAATGGGCGTGTCGGCGACATGCTCGATGCCTGCGTAAAATGCGGCAAATGCGTCGAGGCTTGCCCGAGCGTCGGACCCGCCGACATTGCCGATGCGTCGCCCGTCGCGGTCATCTCGGGGGTGATCGACCTCGTCCGCTCCGGCGAGGGGCCGGAAGCCTCCCGCAAATGGGCCTCCTCCTGCATGCTGAGCGGCGACTGCATCAGGGCCTGCGACTACGGCGTCAATCCGCGCTTCCTGCTTGCGATGGCGCGGGGCGCCATGCGGCGAAAGGAATCCGATCTCGCCACGAGGCGCCGCAATGGCCTCGCCAGGTATCGCGAGACCAGCCGCGATGTCGCGACCCTGTCGCGCATGCAGCTCGATCAGGCCATGCTGGAACGGCTCGGCCAGGGCGCAGCCTCGGTGTCAGCTTCGGATGAAGTCCCGGATTTCATCTTCTACACCGGCTGCAATGTGCTGAAGACGCCGCACATCGCCCTGCTCGCGCTCGACGTCATGGACGTGCTCGGCATTTCCTACCAGGTGATGGGCGGCCCCTCTCATTGCTGCGGCGTGATCCAGCTTCGCACCGGCGACGCCGAGATGTCGGGCCGCATGGGCACGAGTTCGATCGACAAGATGTCGGGCAGCAAGTCCGGCGTGCTGTCCTGGTGTCCGAGCTGCTATGTCCAGTTCAGCGAAACGACACTGCCGACGGTCGAACGCCAGCGCGGCGCGAAGCCGTTCGAGATGACGCCATTCCTGCGCTTCCTGTGCGGCCGGCTTGACGATCTGCGTCCACATTTGCGCGAGCCGGTCGCAATGCGCGTGGCGCTGCACCGGCATTCCGGCGTTGCCGGGATCGTCGAGGCCGTGCTGGATTTGCTGCGGGCCGTGCCCGGAATCGAAATCGTCGATCTGCAGCAGCCGTCCGTCGGACTGCAGAGCGCGAGCATGGCCGCCCTGCCGGATTACAAGCGCGAGCTGCAGCGCGCCGAGCTTGCGGCCGCAGGCCGCGCCGGCATCGATGCGCTGGTCACGATCTACCATTCGGACCATCGCGAGCTGTGCGCGCATGAACGCGATCAGCCGTTCCGCATCGTCAACATCCTGGAAGTGCTTGGCGAGAGCATGGGCCTGCATCGTCACGACCGGCACAAGGAGCTGAAGATCACCCAGGACGCCGACCTGATCGTGCGCGAGTGCTCCGAGCTGATCGCCGAGCATGCGCTCGATCCCGCGCTGGCGCGCGCGGTGGTGGTCAAGTCGATGCTGGGAGATCAACCGTTGCCGCTGCAGGCTGGTTCAACCGGCTAGGCCTACCGAGAGATCTTCGCATCACTCCGGATTGGCAGGCTGCGCCTGCTTCGGCCCGTCCGGTTTCGGCTCAACGGAAAGCGGAGGATCGGTCGGCAAGATCTGCGCGCCTGCGGCGTGAGCCACCTGCCCCGTCGTCTCATGCGCCGCCTGATCGGGGCTCTTGATTTCCGGCGATTGCCAGCGATCACGGATCTGGAGCGTCAAAACCGCTGCGCACGCAAGCGAGATGGCGGCTGCCATTGCAGCGAGGCGAACCCGGTCGATATGCGGACGTTCGTGCAAATCATCCTCCCTTTTCCTCATCGGGATAACTCGGACGACACGCGCAGGTTTCCGCCTTTTGCGGCGCATCATAGCGATGGTCATTGGCAATCGAATACCGTCGATTAGCCAGCCGACGCGCTGGGAGGCACGTCGTAGTCGATGACGACACCGCAGGTGAACAATCTATTCGATCGGTTTCATCTGCAATTCACTGGCGCTCGCGCCCACAAAGCCGAACGACATATAGGCCGCCTGCCCGTCGAGGCCTGTAACGAAAGCGAGATAGCGATCTGCAACCTGCTTGTGCTTGCTGTTGTCCAGCGCACCGATCGCGTAGGAAACCTCGTTGCGCAGGCTGTCCGCGGCGGTCAATTCCACCGCGTCCACTTCAGCGCCGCCACGCCGGGCTTCCTGGACTTCGGTCTTCCAGACAATGCCGGCATCCGACTTACCATCGAGGATGCGCCGCGGCGTCTCCCGATGATGAACGGCCGTGAACCAGTTATTCGCCGTGGTCTGGCAGGCCATACATTCCTTGCCGCCCGAAATCCTTTGCCAGATGCCGTGATGCTCCAGAACCTTACGCGCGTAGAACTGCATGATCCCCTCGCTGACCGGATTGGGCATCGACGTACCGACGTCATCCCGGACGAGATCATCTATTCCCGTGATGTGCTTCGGATTGTTCTTCGCGACCATGATCTGGAGCTCGTTATGCATGTAGATGGCATAGTGGCTCATCAGACCTGCCGCCTTGAGCTTTTTGAGATGCTCGGAATTAACGGAGGCGTAGATATCGGGGGTCGCTCTGTAATCCTGTCCCCTGTAGGTCCATCCGCCACCGAGGATCGCCGACAGAATCAGCCCTGGAGGCAGAGTGATCAAACCAACCGTCGCGCCCGGCGAGCTGCGCTGGAAATCGCCGATGACCTTGTCCATGGCAAAGAACTGGTTGCCGGCAACCCATAGCGTGAGGTTCGCATCCCTCATCCGGCTCAGGGCCTCGCTTCCGGTGAGGACTGATCCATCGGCGGCATAGAATTTGAGATCGTTGTCGTGGTCAGGGGGAATTGCAATCAATCCGGGCATGGGCGCATCCTCGGCAGATGCCGCATTGACCCAACCGAACAGCATCGCCGCGAAAAGCATGAACGCACTGGCCGTTCGCAATGCCATGGTCGCTCTCATCTGTCCTTCGTCCGCCGGCGCTGCGCCTTCGGCACCACGAATTTCAATCCGGACCAAACCTCGTCGATAGCGCAGACCTTGATGTCGACGAGCCCAAGCGGCAGCGCCGTATCCCGCACCACGATGTCGCTGAGGTCGGTTGCGATCCCGCTCGCCTTTTTCGGCCATGACACCCAGATCATGCCATCAGGTGCAATCGCATCGCGAAATCTGCGGAGCCTGCCGGCTAAGCCCTTCGCTTCGGTCGCGAACACATGAACCATGTCGAGCGGCGTCTCCGGCTGCGCGAGGAGCCTTGCGCCATCAGGCAGTTCGCCGACGATCTTGCGATAGTCCACAGGCGCACTGTCGGCAAAAATGCGAAAGCCCGGCTTGAGGCCGAGCTTTTGCGAGAGTTGCTTGCCGGAAGCGCCGGCCATGGAGCGCCGCGTTCAGGCTTGCGGCTGCGGCTCCAGACCAGGGTCCGGATCCGGCCGCGGTCGGGGCTTGCCGGCCGGCGGCACGGCGGAAGCGCGCGGCGTTGTCGGCTCCAGGACCGATTCGCGGTTCGGCTTCTTGCCGTTGATGAGATCCTTGATCTCGTCGCCGGTCAGCGTCTCGAACTCGAGCAGGCCCTGGGCGATCTTCTCCCAGTCGCCACGAAAATCGAGCAGAATGCGCCGGGCTTCCTGCTCGCCGTCCTCGACCAGACGACGGATTTCCGCATCGATCAGGCGAGCGGTCTCCTCGGAAATATTGGTGGAGCGCGCCACCGAGTGACCCAGGAACACTTCCTGCTCGTTGCTCTGATAGCGCACGCGGCCGAGCTTGTCGGACATGCCCCATTCCATCACCATCGCGCGGGCGAGATTGGTCGCTTGCTGGATGTCGCCGCTCGCGCCGTTGGTGACGCGGTCGGGACCGGTGTTGAGGATTTCAGCCTCGCGGCCGCCGAGCGCGATCGCGAGCCGCGACACGCACCATTGGCGCGTATAGCCGATGCGGTCACCCTCCGGCAGCTGCATCACCATGCCGAGCGCGCGGCCGCGCGGGATGATGGTCGCCTTGTGAACAGGGTCGCTGGCAGCCACGTGCAGCGCCACGATGGCGTGACCCGCCTCATGATAGGCGGTATTGCGCTTTTCCTCTTCGGTCATGACCAGCGACTTGCGCTCGGCGCCCATCATGACCTTGTCCTTGGCCTCTTCGAACTCCGCCTGGGTGACCATGCGCTTGTTGCGCCGCGCCGCCGTCAGCGCCGCCTCGTTGACGAGGTTCATCAGGTCGGCGCCGGAGAAGCCGGGTGTCCCGCGCGCGACGGTCTTCAGATTGACATCGGGCGCCAGCGGCACCTTGCGGACGTGCACCTTCAGGATCTGCTCGCGTCCGACGATATCGGGGTTCGAGACCACGACCTGCCGATCGAAGCGGCCGGGCCGCATCAACGCGGGATCGAGCACATCGGGACGGTTGGTGGCGGCAATCAGGATCACGCCTTCATTGGCTTCGAAGCCGTCCATCTCGACCAGCAACTGGTTCAAGGTCTGCTCGCGCTCGTCATTGCCGCCGCCGAGGCCGGCGCCGCGATGACGGCCGACCGCGTCGATTTCGTCGATGAAGATGATGCAGGGCGCGTTCTTCTTCGCCTGCTCGAACATGTCGCGGACACGCGACGCGCCGACGCCGACGAACATCTCGACGAAGTCGGAGCCGGAAATGGTGAAGAACGGCACGTTGGCTTCGCCCGCGACCGCGCGCGCGATCAGCGTCTTGCCGGTGCCGGGAGGGCCGACCAGCAGCACGCCGCGCGGGATGCGGCCGCCGAGACGCTGGAACTTGCCGGGGTCGCGCAGGAATTCGACGATCTCCTGCAGGTCCTGCTTGGCCTCGTCGACGCCGGCGACGTCTTCAAACGTCACGCGGCCATGCGCCTCGGTGAGCATCTTGGCGCGCGACTTGCCAAAGCCCATCGCCTTGCCGGCGCCGCCCTGCATCTGCCGTGACAGGAAGATCCACACGCCGATCAGCGCGATGAAGGGCAGCCAGGACACGAGCAGGGAGACGAACCACGGAACGTTGTCGCCCGGCGGCTTCGCCGTGATCTGCACCTTGCCGTCATAGAGGCGCTTCACGAGCGTCGGGTCGCTCGGCGCATAGGTCTGGAAGCTCGTGCCGTTGCTGAAGGTGCCGTGAATCTCCGGGCCCTGGATGACCACGTCATGCACGTGGCCCTGGTCGACTTCGCTCAGGAGCTGGGAGAACGAGATATCAGTCGACGAGCTGCGTTGACCGGGATTCTGAAACAGCGTGAACAGCGCCAACAGCAACAAAACGATAATGACCCAGAGGGCGAAATTGCGCAGATTGGCGTTCATCGATTTTCCTTCGTGGTCGCGCGGATCGCGGCCCCTTCGTCCTTGCTGGACTTATCCTTTGACAGCCACGAGGGAATCCCCCTCCTCGACCCTATTGCAATTTAAGTGCCGGTCGCCTCGATGCCAAGGGAACCGGGTCGGACTATTTAGCGCATCCCGGTTCAAATCCGTCGCGAAAAGTGACCCCGGAAACGGCCTTTTCTGAGGTGGTTAAGACCGGGTACGGGGATGAGACCGCAAGCGACGGTGTTGGTTGCCGATTGCGAAACTCACGTCCGCCGCCTCCGGGGTGCCGGCTCGACGCGAATCCTGCCCCGGCCGACGCTTACCAGCGCACCAGCCAATGTCTGTTTTAACCCGATTTGCACGCCCTTGGGGCCGCTTTTCTGTGTCTTTCCCGCAATTGTGCTGTCGAGTTGCGCCAGCAGGACTTCGACCTTGCCGAGTTCGGCCGGCCCCTCATGGCCGTAAGTATCGATTGCCCGCATCAAGAGCCGCAGCCGGATTTCATCCGGCAGGCCCGCAAACGCCACGGCATCGAACTCGCGGGCATGGACCCCCGGGGCGGCATGATCGGTCAAAGCGAGATAGCGCTCGGCCCCATCGGTCAGCACCTCGACCGCCGCATTGGCGCGGGCGAGCCTGGAGGCCAGACGCGCCAGGCCGCGGGCATCGCCGCCCTCGGCAGCGAGCAGCGGCAACATTGCGCGCAGCCGAGGCCGCGTGAAATTGGTGTCGTGATTGGTCGGATCGTCGGCATAGCCGATGCCGGCCCGTTTCAGCGTCGCCACCAGCCGTGATTTCGGCAGGGAGAGCAACGGGCGGCCAAGGATGACGCCATCGCGGGGGCTCTCGCGCGCCATCGCCGAGAGACCCGCAATGCCGCTGCCGCGCAAGAGCCGCATCAGCAGCGTCTCCGCCTGGTCGTCGCGGGTGTGCGCGGTCAGGATGTGGGTCGCACCCTCGCGCCCTGCAGCCCGCGCCAGCAGGCGATAGCGGGCGGCACGCGCGGCGGCCGGCACGCCGGTCACGGGCTTGACGCCGGTCCAGCGCAGCGTCCGGTGCGGCAGATCGAGCGCGCGGGCCAGCTCCTTGACGGTACGGGCCTCGTGCGCGGCTTCGCGCCGCAGCCCGTGATCGACAGTGACGGCAAGAAGGCGCGGTCCGCGCGACAGCGACTTGCGCCAGCGCGCGGCAAGCCACATCAGCGCGACCGAATCCGGACCGCCCGAGATCGCCAGCACCAGCGCCGGCACATCCTTCCAGTCCGCAAACAGCGCTTTCGCGTCGGTCACGGAAACCGGCGCTTGATCATCGTCCCGCATGGTTCACGGATTATGCGCCTTGCACAGTCGCGATGCCATACGCCACATCGACACTTGCTGGATGGAGGCACACGCGACAAGATCGAGCGGGCTTCAACGAGGGTCACTTGCCGAGGATGATTTGCATGAACGCGTCCGATCCCCCGACACAGGCGACCTGGTATTTCGACGTGATCTCGCCCTTCTCCTATCTGGCCTTGCGCGACATCGAGGAGCTCGCGCAGCGCATCACCATCACCTGTCGGCCGATCCTGTTCGCAGCCCTGCTGGAGCGCTGGAAGCATCTGGGTCCGGCCGAGATTCCGCCGAAACGGATCCATACCTACCGCCTCTGCCTGTTCGAGGCGCAGCGCCGTGGCATCGAATTCCGCTTTCCCCCGACCCATCCGTTCAATCCGTTGAAGCCGCTGCGCCTGCTCGCCGCGCTCGATGGCGAACCGCGCGCCGTGCGCATCGTGATGGACCGCATCTGGCGCGACGGACGCGATCTCTCGATCGCGCAGCACCTGGAAGAGTGCAGCGCTGCGCTGGGGCTCGATGCGGCGAAGGCCGCCGCGCTGATGGATGATGCCGCAACCAAGGCGAAGCTCCGCGCCAACACCGATGCGGCTGTCGAAGCCGGGCTGTTCGGAGTGCCGACATTGCAGATCGGCGGGGAACTGTTCTGGGGTGCCGACGCGCTGCCGATGGCGCGCGCCTATCTCGATGATCCCGGGATGTTCAAATCCGGCGAGATGCTCCGGGTGGCGACGATGGACGCTTCGGTCTCGCGCATTCCCACCACCGGGACACGCTAAAAACGGGTCAGCACTTCACGCGCTTCTGCTCACGGTCGACCGCGGACTTCACGCCGCCGGAGGCGCGCGGATATTTGCGCACCACCTCGCCGAAGGCGGCGCAGGCGGCTTCCTTCTCCTTCAGCGCGGCCAGCGACTGGCCGAGCCGCAACAACGCATCGGGCGCCTTCGGCGACTTCTCATACTTGCTGGTGACGTTGAGGAAGACCTCGGCGGCGTCGCGATATTGCTGGCGCTGGAAGTAGCTTTCGCCGAGCCAATATTGGGAATCACCGACCAGGGGATCGCCCGGATATCTCTGGGCGAAGTTCTTCATGGTCTCTTCCGCCAGTGCGTAGTCCTTGCGCTGCATGTAGCCGATGCCGAGATCGTATTCGTCGCGCGGCGAGTTGGAAGGCGGCGCGGTGGCGAGGCCGGGCGCGCCGGGATTGCGTGCGGATGGAGGCGGTAAACCGGCTTGCTGGGGCACACCACCCTGCTGCGGCAGGCCGGCCTGCGGATAGACGGCGCCATTGGAGAGGTCGAGCGGCTCGCCCGGCGCCCGGCCGCCGGGAGCACCGACCGAAGCCTCGGCCGGAATGGGCAGCCGGCCACCGCCGAGCGCTTGCGGCGCGCCGGGGGCGTTCGGGTTCTGGCTGGGATCAAAGGCATCCCCGCGGCGTCCTCCGCGGCCGCCGGGAGCGCCAGGCTCCTGCACGATCGGCGCGGGGTTCGCGATCTGCGCCTGCGGATAGCCCTGCTGCGGATAGCCCTGTTGGGCTTGAGGGTAAGCGCCGCCCTGCTGCGGCGGGTAACCGCCCTGCGGTTGGCCGTTGCCTCCCTGGGCCGGCTGCTGACCACCAAAGGAGGGGCCTGTCTGCGCCGGTGGTACCGCCGCCACGTTGGGCTGGGCGGCTGGCGTGCCGGGCGCCGCGGATGGCGTAGCGCCAAGCTGCCGCAACCGCTCTTCGAGCTGGCGGTTGCGGTACTGCAATTCCTCGTTCTGGCCGGTGAGCTGGCGCAGCTGGTTCTCAAGCTTCTGGATGCGCATTTCCGCATCCCCATCATCCGACTGCGCCAGAGCCGGAGAAGACAGCGAAAGCAACGCGGCGATCGCCGCGACGCCGGTCATTTTGAGAGGAATGGATGACATTTTGCCCTAACGAATAATTCGACGTGACGCGCGCAAGCGAACCACATTGAAAAACGGAGTGCGCCGGAAATGTGACTGGGCTTGCGAATCCGGAGCTGGTTTCGACGATATGGTTTAGTGTCGGTTCCGAAACAAGCAAGTGCCTTGCCGTGACGTGCTATTCATCAACATGAAGGGGTGCGCCATGCACGTATCCGTGAACGGGGTGCGCCTCTTCTTCGATGTCGAGGGCACGAAATTTGCGCCCGACGGCCCCCTCATGCGGGAAAAGCCGACCGTGTTGATGCTCCACGGCGGTCCCGGCGCCGATCATTCGATCTACCGGCCGGCCTATTCGGCACTGGCCGATCTCGCACAGATCATCTACCTCGACCATCGCGGCAATGGCCGCAGCGATGACGGCCCGCGCGACAGCTGGCATCTGGCGCAATGGGGCGACGATGTGCACGCCTTCTGCGAGGTGCTGGGCGTAGATCGCCCGATCGTGCTGGGGGCATCGTTCGGGGGCATGGTCGCGATGTCCTATGCCACACGGCACCCGGCCCATCCCGCGAAGCTCGTCCTGATCAGCACCGAGGCCGTCGGCGGTTCCTATCCCGACCGGCGCGTTGCGCTGTTCGAACGCTTCGGCGGGGCGGAGGTTGGCGCGCTGGCTCGCCGGCGGTTCCTGGAACTGCACGGTCACCCGGACCATGCGTCTTTCGATGCATGGCGGCGGCTCGCAATGCCGCATTACACGCGCCTGCCGCGGGATCCGGACGCGGCCCGGCGCATGATCGGCCGGCCGGAGGTGTCGCGCTGGTTCAGCAGGCCCGGCGGCGAGAGCAGTTCATTCGACATGCTCGCCGATCTGGCTCGCGTCCAATGTCCGGTGCTGGTGATGGGCGGCGAGGATGATCCGATGCATCCGATCGAGAGCCAGGCCGACATTGCGGCGGCACTTCCGGCGCATCTCGTGCGGTTCGAGCGGTTTGGAGATTGCCGGCACGCCGTCGTGCCTGACGCACCCGAGCACGCCATGGCCGTCATCCGTGACTTCATCGCCGGATGAAACCGGGGGCCAAAAATGAAACCGGCGCCCCAGGGGCGCCGGCGTTCGAAGAAATTTAGCAGGGCCTACGAGCTCGCGTTCAGCACCGTGACGGCACGACGGTTCTGCGACCAGCAGGAGATGTCGTTGCAGACCGCGACCGGCCGTTCCTTGCCGTAGGAGATCGTGCGCATGCGGCTGGGATCGATGCCGTGCGCCGACATGTAGGTGCGCACCGACTGGGCGCGGCGGGCGCCGAGCGCGATGTTGTATTCGCGGGTGCCGCGTTCGTCCGCATGCCCCTCGATCGTGAAGCTGTAGCGCGGATAGGTCTGCAGCCACTGGATCTGCTTGTCCAGGGTGGCAACCGCCTGCGGGCTGAGGTCGGTCTGGTCGCTTTCGAAGAACACGCGGTCGCCGACATTGACCACGAAATCCTGCTGACTGCCCGGCGTGGCGGCGCTCGCCATCGCGTCGGCGCCGATATTCTTGTTCGCGCAGGCACCCATCGACAGCGCCAACGCAACGACCGCGGCCAGCTTCAATCCCTGGAGGATGCGCATAGGTTTTTTCATTCCGGAGCCTCCACGCTCACGTCTTGGTACTGTCATCCGGTCTACAGGGGGTTGGTTAAGCGAACGTTCCGTCAACCTTGATGGGATGTTGCCGGACCCGCTCAAATGCCCCCGAACCGCGAAAAGCGACCACGATAGTTAATCAGTTGTAAATGTGGCGCGAGGGTGAAAGCAAGCGGGCGCGCGCCGGGGAACGCGTGGATTTCCAGCAGATTTTGCCGGAACCCGGAGTTTTCCAACGGCATACGACAGCGGAAGTGAGAAACCGGCTGGTCAGGCCAAGGTGGGTGCTACACTCGGACTGGGGGGCGCCGATCGGGGACCGGCCGCAGCGAAGACCTGCGCGCGCTTGCACGATCGAACAGCGCCCGCCGCTCGAAGGCGCTCGAGCGCATGATCGGAAAGCGAGTGAGGATCTTTTCCCGGACCTTGCGGTAATCGGAGGCCATCAACACGACGTTCTTCGAGCCCGAAAAGCTCGGAAACGGACGCGGCTCGGTGATCGTCTCCGATAGCAGGACGCGGCGATAAAAAGCCTGGTGATCGGGCCGCACCAGCGCGAGCCCGGTATTGGCGTTGAAATGATCGCACGCAAGATAGCCCAACCGTACGGTCAGATAGGGCAACTCCGGATACCGCTGCGCTTTTTCCGGGTCCGCCGAAAACCGGGCCGGATCGACGAAGACTTCGCCACGATCAAGGCGCGGTTGAAGAACATCGCCAAAAAACTCGGTCGAGAAGGACGTCCGCCATTCCGACGTCAGCACGTGCAGGCGGATAGAACTGCAGAGCTCTCCGTCGACATAGACACCGAAGATCCAGGCGTTTGGCGCGTCGTCATAATCGTCGGTTACTCGCCGGGCCTCCAGCGGTGAAATCAGATCACCGTGCAGATAGGCCTTGTAGCGCATCCGGTAGATGAGATCTTTTTCTTCCGCAGTTTCGATGAGGCGATAATCGATGCGATCGAACAGTTCCGCCCCTCTCACAAACGGCTGGGCGGGCTGCTCGGCTCCGGACTTCATTCAATCCCCCCCAATTCAGTGCCCCCAACTTCCAAGCAACTTGCGCGAGTATGGAAGATTAGGGGTTTCTTAACTGAATTGCAAAGAGTTGGACCGGTTAGGGTTAATACATTCGGCCAATCCGCAGGGCGAGGCGACGCAACAATATTTCACTGCTTGGGGTTGTTCCCCGCCTTCTCAGGCGATGGAGCGCGACGACACGGCGACGAGCTGCTCATCCGGGGGGCGCCGGCCGTGCGAGGCGTTCAGGAGCTGGCGCACCCGCACCGCGGGAACCGGCCGGCTGAACAGGTAGCCCTGCGCCTCGCTGACAGTGCCGTCGGCCGAGATGAGCTCGAGCTGCTCGTTGGTTTCGACGCCCTCGACCACGACCGACATGCCGAGATCGGCCGACAGCCGCGCCACGCCACGAAACAGCGTGAGGGGGCGATCGGTATCGATGCCCTCCAGGAAGGAGCGGTCGATCTTCACCTTCTGCAGCGGGAAGTTATGCAGATAGCTGAGGCTCGAATAACCTGTGCCGAAATCGTCCAGCGAAATGCGCACCCCGATGGCGCTGAGCTGCGACAGCACATCGTGAGTCAGTTGCGTGTTGCGCAACAGGGAGGATTCGGTGATCTCGATTTCCAGGCGTTGCGCCGGCAGACCGGAAATTTCCAGCGCGTAGCGGACCTCGCTCAGAATGTCGCGCTGATGGAACTGTTGCGGTGAGAAGTTCACGGCCACGCTGACGCCCTCGGGCCACTTCATGCATTCCATGCAGGCCTTGCGAAGGATCCAACGACCGAGATCGACGATCAGGCCCATGTCCTCGGCAACAGGAATGATGTCGACCGGAGAGACCGTACCGCGCACCGGATGATTCCAGCGCAGCAGCGCCTCGCAAGTCGTGATCTTGCCCGATTTGAGGTTGACCAGCGGCTGGTAGTACAGCTCGAACTCCTCGTTGGCCAGCGCCTTGCGCAGGTCGAGCTCGAGGGTGCGGCGGGATTCCACGATCTGCGCCAGCTCGTCGCGGAAGAAGCAGAAAGTCCCGCGGCCGTCGGCTTTCGCCTTGTAGAGCGCCATGTCGGCATTCTTCAACAGCGTGTCCGCACTGACCCCGGGCGAAGTCATGGCGATGCCGATACTGGCGCCGATCTCGACGAGATGATTGTCGATCTTGTATCGTTCGGTCAGATTGTCGACGATGCGCCGTGCGAGGCTGGCCGCCTCCTCTGCGCTGCGGATGTTCTGCTGGAACACCACGAACTCGTCGCCGCCGAAGCGCGCCACGAAATCCTCGGGCCGCAGCATCTCGCGCAGCCGCGCTGCGACCAGGCACAGCAACTGGTCTCCGCAGGGATGGCCGAGCGTATCGTTGACCTGCTTGAACTGGTCGAGATCGACGAACAGCAGCGCGGAAAGCTGGTCAGACTCGCGCGGTGCATCCAGAAGGCGCTCGATCTCGTCGCGGAAATTGACCCGGTTCGGAAGCGCGGTCAGTTCGTCGTAGCGCGCCAGATGGCTGATACGCGCCTCGGCATTGCGCCGTTCAGTGATGTCCTCGACCAGCATGACGGTACCGCCGCCGGCCATCGGCTGAAACGTCCAGGACAACGAGCGGCCGCGCTCGATGTCGGGATCGGTCGTGACGATGTCGCGCGCCTGCAAGTCCTCGATCTCGGCAAGGATGATGTTGCCGCTCGCCGCCGAAATCGTACCGGACTCGATGCAGGCGTCGATGATATTGGGCGCGCCCACCGTTCGCTCAACCATGCCGTCCGGCAATCTCATCATTTCACTGAAACGGTGGTTCATCACGGCGAGACTACCGTCAGCGCGGAACATGCAGAGGCCGTGCGGCATGTTGTTGAGGGCGCTATCGAACTGACCGGCAAGCGCAGCCTCGCGCTCGCGCGCCACGACGGCGCGAAGGAAGATCCTGTGCAGATTGGCCGAGATTTGTATGACCGCCACAAGGAATGCGGCGCATACCACCGACATTGCGATGTAATAGGCGGTGCCGTGCAACGCCAACGCAATCACGGTTGGACCGAAGATAAGCACAGCTTGCAATTGAAAAATCCATTGGCGGCCGTAGGCCCTGCCGGCGCCTCCCGCCAACATTCCCGCGGTGACGGACAGCGCGATCATGTGGGCCACGGCGTCGTCATTGCTCAACAGCGTGAGCGAACACCACAGCCCGATCGCAGCGGCCTGGATCATCGCTCCGATCTGGTATCGCTTCTGCCACCGCGCAGCGTCCCGGGCGCTCATGGTCGATTTGCGCGCCTGATACCGCTGAAAATCGAATGACCGGACAACTCCGGCCAGTACGAGAAGCGTGACGCACGCCCACATGACGGGCTCGCCCGTCTTCAGCGCTGTCAGGGATGCTGCGATGCCCGAGAAGACGACGCCCGTAACCAGAGGACTATGAGCTTCGAACAGCGCATCGACCAGCGCCGCCGACATTGTCGGCGAGGCGTTGTGATTAGGCTCTCCGCTCCGGGTTGCGAGCTGCATTTGGATTAGTACGCGTCCTGGTTGGGAGCGTACTTTTACCCATGCGAAATGAAGCTTTCCTGAGTGAACATCGTTAAAGACAGGTTGTTTTTCACCTCGCGGGAATCGAATTCCGCTGAAAGATCAACACGCCGGGAAAAGTTTGCCGGGTGCGCCGGTGTGGTGGCCGATGTCTTGAAAGTACGCGCAAAGTTTTTCGAAAAACATCGATCCCGGCAGAGCGCGCAAAGGCCCCACTCGCGCTTAGGTTTATGACAGCAGCGGCGACCAGGCCGGATCCGACGCGTAGCCCGGCGTCGGCACGCGCTGCTCGTTGCGGCCGGTCACGTCGACCGTGAACAGCGACGGGCCACTGGTGCCGCCGGGATCGCGGAAGAACATCACCACCCGGCCGTTCGGCGCGAAGGTCGGTCCCTCATTGTGGAAGCCGGAAGTGAGGATGCGCTCGCCCGAGCCGTCGGTCTTCATGATGCCGATCGCGAACTGTCCACCGCCCTGCTTGGTGAACGCGATGTAGTCGCCGCGCGGCGACCAGACCGGCGTCGAATAGCTGCCGTCGCCGAAGGAGATGCGCTGTGCCTGCCCGCCGGTTGCCGGCATGACGTAGATCTGCGGCTTGCCGCCGCGATCGGATTCGAAGCAGATCCGTGCGCCGTCGGGCGAATAGGAGGGCGAGGTATCGATGGCCGGCGTATCGGTGAGACGCGTGGTCGATTTGGATCGCAGATCCATCACGAACAGATTGGAGTTCGAGCCCTGCTGCAGGCTCATGATGATGCGCTGGCCGTCCGGCGAGAAACGCGGCGCAAACGACATGCCCGGGAAATTGCCGACGATTTCGCGCTGGCCGGTCTCGATATTGTAGAGATAGACGCGCGGATCGCCCTGGCCGAATTCCATATAGGTGATTTCCTGCGTCGACGGCGAGAAGCGCGGCGTCAGCACGAGATCGGCGCCCCTGGTCAGGTAGCGCACATTGGCGCCGTCCTGGTCCATCAGCGCCAGCCGCTTGACGCGCCGCTCGGCCGCGCCGCTCTCGTCGATGAACACCACGCGCGTGTCGAAATAGCCCTTCTCGCCGGTCAGGCGCTCGTAGATCTGGTCGGAGATGATGTGGGAGATGCGCCGCCAATATTCCGGCGAGGTGACATATTGCTGGCCGGTCAGCTGCTGGCCGGACGCGACGTCCCAGAGACGGAATTCGGCCTTCAGGCGACCGTCGCTCTGGCGGGTCACACGTCCGACGACGACCGCCTGCGCGTTGATCTGCTTCCAGCTCGCAAAGTTCGGCGGACTGTCGGGATTGCTGATGCGCTCGATGAAGGCCGACGGATCGATCGGCGCGAACAGTCCGCTGCGCTTGAGATTGTTGGTGATGACACCGGCGACATCGGCGCCGGCCTGGGCGTCGGCCGGCGTCCCCGGCACGAAAGCGGGAATCGCGATCGGCATCGGCTGGAATGCATCCGGGTCGATCCGCAACCGTGGCCCACCTTGCGCCCATGCGGATCGCAGGCCGAAGGCAGCGAATGTCGATCCGGTAGCCATCATGAAATGGCGGCGCGTGACGAGTGGGACCTTGCTCATTGGAATGATTGCCTTCGCCTTTGAGATTAAAGCATGTCCTTGAGGCCGAACGTCATCGGAATGTACTTCCAGGTGTCGTACTGCTCCTTCGGCAGGAACGCATAGGGCTGGCATTGCTCGACGGCGCGCTTGGCGCTTTCCGCCATCGCGTTGCCGACCGATCGGGACGGGCCGCGGACCGCGACGATCGCCGGCTGGACGGCCACGGTGCCGTCACGCCGCAACTGGATGTCGATGTCGACCTCGAATTGATCGGCATTCTGGTCATTGTAGGGGAAGTTGAAGCAGCGACGCACGGCGCCGACGAACGCGCCCTTCCAGTTCGCGACCATGGCATTGGCGTTGCCGGTGCGGGTGCCAAGCGCGGCATTGGGATTGATGGTGTCGCCGGTCACCGCCTGATGCGACGGGTCACGCTTGTCGAGCAGCGAAGCGATCTTCGACTGATCGAACATCCGCTCCTTGGGCTTGGGCGGCTGCGGCGGCGTCGCTTTCGCTTCCTGCTTCGGCGGCGGCGGCTTCTTGGCGTCGGCCTTCAGCGCATCGGCGATCGGGTCGTTGGCCTTCTGATCCGGCTTCTTCTCCGCCTGCTTCGGATCTTCCTTCTTGGGCTCCGGCTTCGGATCGGGCTTCTTGTCGAGCGGCTTCTCCGCGGGCTTCGGCTGCTCGGGCGTGGACGTCGCGGTGGTGACGTCCTTCTTGTCGAGCTTGCCGAGCGCATCATCGACGGGCTTGGTCTCGCCGACCTTATCCGCCAGCGGCTTCGGATTCTCCTTCTTGCCGCTCTTGATGCCGGAGGTCATCGTCGAGGTGTCGTCCATGGAGATGTCGACGGCGATGATGTCGGGTTGAGGCGCCTCCATCGAGCGCGAGGAGAACGACACCAGGCCCCACCCGAGTACGAGCACATGCAAGGTCACGGACATCACCGTGGCCTTGCGCTCGCGCAGCGATCGGATGAGATCCTTCGCGCTCACATTCCCTGCTCCGGAAGCACGACGATGTTGGCGCGATAGCCGGCATCGCGCGCCAGACCCAGCACCTTCATCATATCGGAATAACACGCGTCGCGGTCGCCGCGGATGTTGATGACCGGCTCGCCGCCGGTCTTGGTTTCCTTGATCGCCTTGATCTTGGGACCGATCTCGTTGAACGCGATCTGCGTCTCGCCGATATACACATCGACCTTGGAGGAACAGCCGCCTCCGCCAACCTTCTTCACGCTCAGCTCCAGCGGTGCGGTGTCGGCATTGCTGGCAGTGCCGCCCGCGGCCTGCGGCAGGTTGACCTGGATGTTCACCGTCAGGAGCGGTGCCGCCACCATGAAGATGATGAGCAGCACCAGCATCACGTCGACCAGCGGCGTGACGTTGATCTCCGCCATTACGGCCTTGCGTCCGCGGCGGCGGCCGCCCCCTCCGGACGAACTTGCCACGTTCATCGCCATGTTCTGGTGCTCACCGCTCCGTTGACCTTATAACGTCCATCATGCCCGCTCGTCGATCTGACGCGACAGGATGGCCGCGAATTCATCTGCGAAACCCTCGAGCCGCTGGGCCTGCCGGTTCACCTCGGAGGTGAATTTATTGTAGAAAATCGTCGCCGGAATGGCGGCAATCAGGCCGATTGCGGTGGCAAACAGCGCCTCGGCGATCTTCGGCGCGACCACGGTCAGCGAGGTGCTTTTCATGTCACCGATGGCCTGGAAGCTTGCCAGGATGCCCCAGACCGTGCCGAACAGCCCGACGAAGGGGCCTGCGGAGCCCACGGTCGCGAGCACGAGCAGGCGGCGCTCGAGTCGTTCGACCTCGCGGGCGATCGAAACGTTCATGACCTTCTCGATCCGCATCTGCAGGCCCGCGATCGAACGCGCGTGGCTTTCGAAGGAGCGTTTCCACTCGCGCATCGCCGCGACGAAGCAGGCTGCCATCGATTGCGTCGGCTTTGCTGCCAGCGCCCGATAGAGCTCCTCGATCGACTCGCCCGACCAGAACGCCTGTTCGAACCGGTCCATCGCCTTGCGCGTGCGCGCATACAAGAACATCTTGTCGATCGCGATCGCCCACACCCAGACTGAACTGAAGAGCAGTCCGATCATGACCGACTTGACGATCAAGTCCGCCTGAAAGAACAGCGCGATCAAAGATACGCTGGCTTCCGTTGGTGGCGAAGCCTGCAGCAATATCATGGGCGATATCCTCTCAACGCAAATTCCCAATTCACGGAGCGCGATGGCTTCCGGTTGCACACCCGCGCGGTTCAGCGCGGCGGTAAGCGCCTGCGCTAGAAACCCTGTCTGGTAGCATGGGAGGCCCGCCGAAG
Organism: uncultured Alphaproteobacteria bacterium; assembly: GCA_963696255.1. Taxonomy (GTDB): domain Bacteria; phylum Pseudomonadota; class Alphaproteobacteria; order Rhizobiales; family Xanthobacteraceae; genus Bradyrhizobium. Next base: position 2,881,257 of record CAVOJN010000005.1, on the reverse strand, counting down.
CCTGGAGCCTCAAATCCCCTGCCAACATGTCAAAACAAGGGCTGTTTGCGCCGTTTCACGATTCTAACCAAACGCTAATCAGGGTTAAAGTCCCGTTACCAAAGGGGAATTTAAACTGCGTCAAATGCAGCCGGATCCTTTCCGGGAACTTGCGGATTCCCTCTCCTTTCAGACGAGAAAAACCGCCCGTTTGCGGGTTTCGCAAACGGGCGGTTTTCTTGCTTTCAGAAGCCTGCGCAGGAGGGACCAGGCCCGAGGCGGCCCCGCTCAGTTCTGCTGCGGCGGATGGTCGTTCGCAGAACCAGGCGGGCGGCTGCGGTGCTGGGCCATGAAGGCGTCGAACTCTTCCTTGTCCTTGGCGTGCCGCAGCCGGGTCAGGAATTCCTTGAACTCGCGTTGCTCTTCCTCGAGCCGGCGCAGCGTGTCAGTCCGGTATTCGTCGAAAGCGCGGTTGCCGCTCGAGGGCGGACCAAAGCCGAAGCCGTGCCGCTCCACGCGGTCCTTCATCCGTTCCATCTTCCACTGCATCCGTTCCATCTTGTTCTGCCAGCGATCCGAGTGGTTCCAGCAACCCATCTTTCTGCTCCCGAGTGTGAAAAAGAGAAGGGCAAGCCCGATCGGCCACCAGATCAGGAAGCCGAGAATGGTCACCACGATCCAGCCGGGATGCCAGGGGCTCTCCAACATGTGCGGACGATAAGGGGGTGGTTCGGTGGGGCCGCGCCATCGATTGACATCTGCGGTGTAGGCCATGTCCGTCTCCATCACGGCATCACGCCGTTGTGAATGTAAATAACATTCACATACCTATCCCATCCCGCATTTTTGTCAAGGCGCCCGCCCGTCGCAGTCGGCGGATTATTTTTGGAACGCTATTTCGGCTTTCCCCAAGGACCGATCGATGGACCGATCGAAGGACCCGGTTTTTCGCCGGCCGGCGGCCGTGCTTCCGGCGCCTGGCGATCAGTCGGGAAGCCGAGCCCGCGCAGATAGATCAGCACTTCGGCTTCCAGCAATTCGTCCGGCGACATCGGCAGCTTGCGGCGCGCGCCGTCGCCCCGCGCAAACAGCGAGGCGATGCCATGCGACATCGACCAGATATGCAGCGCCATCATCATCGCGGGCGGGCGCGGCACCCCCGGAGGCGCCAGTGCCGCCAGCCGTTCGGCGGCAGCGCGGATGATCGCAAAGGCGCGCTCGCCTGCCGCGGCCAACGTCGGATTCATGTCGGCGGGAATGCCGGATTCGAACATCGCCGAATACAGCGCGGGCTGCTCGCGCGCGAAATTGAGATAGGCTCTGCCGACGCGCTCGAAAGCGGTGATGGTATCGGGACGGCCATCGTCCCAGGCCTCGCTGAGCGCCGCCTCGAACTGCTCGAAGCCGCGCTGCGCGATGCTGGAGAGCAATTCGTCGCGGTCGCGGAAATGACGATAGGGTGCGGCGGGACTGACGCCGGCCATGCGCGCGGCATCGGCGAAGGTGAAGCCGGCCGCGCCCTTTTGACCGATCAGATCGAGCGCAGCCTGCAGCAAGGCTTCGCGAAGATTGCCGTGATGATAGCCGCGCTCGCGGCCCTGATCCTTGTCTCTGTCTTTGCGCCAGTTCATGTAAATGGCTTTTACATGAGCCGGGCGCAAAAATCACTAGCTTCGCGGATTTCGGCGTAGCCCGCCTGAGAGAAGCGGCATGCGGGACCTCCTTATCCCGGGTATCGCTTCGCTCACCCGGGCTACGGCGCCGGCAGCATTCATGTGGATGAACGAGACGTCACCAGATCGTTAACCGCCCGGGATTGGCAGCACAGGCATGATTTCCACCGCCTCGCCCGGAAAGATCGCAAAATGCGGATGGCTTTCGAACAGCTTTGCCGCCGCCTCATGCGATTCGGCGCGAATGACGGTGAAGGCGCCAAGCTCGTTGCTGACATCGGCAATACCATCCGTGCCGACGCGCTTGGTCTTGCCGAGCGGCCCGCCCATCTCGACCAGCGACGCCTGATGCTTCGCCACCCAGGCCTTCCAGGCCGCCATGCCCTCTCTTTCCCTGGACCTGCGATCCGTCTCGGACAGCGCGTTCCATGCCGCGAACTTCTTGCTGTTCTTGCTGCCGACGAAGACGGCGAGATAAGTATTGCTCATATGTTGCTCCTGTTGACGCAAAAGATCTGCTCTAGCGATTCAGCAATGCATCGAAGCCGGCCGCCGCCGCCTGAACGTCCGGCGGGAAATCGGCCATTTCCTGCACCTGACGAATTTCGATCACCTCATTGTTGGAACCCGGGCACCTCTTCGCCCAGGCGATCGCCTCCTCCCTCGAGTTCACCTCGATCATCCAGTAGCCGCCGATCACTTCCTTGGCCTCGGTAAAGGGGCCGTCGGTCACGACCGGCTTGCCGCCGGCGAAGGAGACGCGGGCGCCCATGGAGGGCGGGTGCAGCCCGTCGAGCGTGATAAGCACGCCGGCCTCCTTCAGCGCCTCGTTGTATTTCATCATGGCGGCCACAGCTTCGGCCGGCGGCATGGTGCCGGGGGCTGCGGCCTCATACCCTGAGGGGATCATCAGCATCATGAATTGCATCGTGTCTCTCCGTTCGATGGCTTCCGGTCGGCCGCCTTGCAGCGCCGCTTGTCAACAAGACGATTGGCCTTGTGCCGGACCGACACCATCAGCGGAATTATTTCAGAGGTAATTGTCTGACGTCGCCTGGCTCATTTGCCGCCCGTCCAGCGCCGCACCGCTTCCGTCTGGCCCTCCGGGGTCGCTTCGAAGGACGCGGACGCCAGCACCGCATGGATGTGCAGCGTAGTGGGTCCGCTGTTGCGGAAACCATGGTGCAGCCCGGCCGGGATCATCAGCGACTGCCCCGCATGCACGCTGACATGGGCCTCGCCGATCCACATGTCGGCTTCGCCTTCGATCACCGTGAGGACTTCTTCGACCGGGTGGCTGTGCGTCGGCGCGCCATTGCCGGGCGTCACCCATTGCTCGAAAATGCAGAGGCTGGCAGCGCCGTTGTCAGCCGAAAACAGCATGCGCGTCTCGACACCGGGCCGCCAATGTTCGACGGGGCTCTCGCTCGGATCGCAGATCTTCATGGCAAAACCTCTCGCCTCACGGTTCGCCAGCGAAGTAAAAGCAGATCGGCCGCGGCTATGCTAGGTTCCAAATGATGGGTGCTCGATGACGTCTTCCCCGCACAAGGTCGCGCTTGTCACCGGCGCTGCGCGCGGCATCGGTCTTGCGACCGCAACGCGTTTCCTTGCCGACGGCTGGCGGGTGGCGCTGCTCGACATCGAGGGCGAATTGCTGCGCGGCGCGGTGGCGCGGCTGGCCAGACCGGAGGAGACGCTGGAGCTTCACTGTGACGTCTCCGATTCGACCGCAGTGAACGCGGCCGTCGCTCAGGTCGCAACGCGGTTCGGCCGGCTCGATGCGCTGGTCAACAATGCAGGTATCGCGGTGTTTGCGCCGATCCTGGAAACCTCGGAAGCCGACTGGAGCCGGATTCTCTCGGTCAATCTCACGGGGCCTTTTCTCTGCACCAAGGCGGCCGCGGCGCTGATGCGCGAACACGGCGGCGGCGCAGTGGTCAACATCACCTCGATCTCCGCAGTGCGAGCCTCCACGCTCCGCTCGGCCTACGGAACCAGCAAGGCGGGGCTGGCGCATCTCACCAAGCAGCTCGCCGTCGAGCTCGCCTCGCTTGGTATCCGCGTCAACGGCGTCGCGCCCGGCCCTGTCGAGACCGCGATGGCCAAGGCCGTGCACACGCCCGACATCCGCGCGGATTATCACGATGCGATTCCGCTCAACCGCTACGGCCTGGAAGAGGAACTGGCGGAAGCCATCTTCTTTCTTTGCAGCGATCGCGCAAGTTACATCACCGGTCAGATTTTGGCCGTGGACGGCGGGTTTGATGCGGCAGGCATCGGCCTGCCGACCCTGCGCGGCCAGCGCCGGAACGGATGACTTATAGAGATGACCTTTAGAGATGAGTTGCGGATGAGCGTCTTGCGCATTGTCTTCACTCTGCTGCTCGCGGTGGCCTTGTGGTTCTTCGCGACCATGCTGGCGCGCGCGGATGTGCGCATCCTGAAGAGTCCCGGCGGCCAGGTCGGCCCGTTCATCGACCTGTTCGACCAGGTGCGCGAATCCGGCGAGCGCGTGGTGATCGACGGTCCCTGCCTGTCGGCCTGCACATTGGTGCTGAGCCTCGTGCCGCGTGACCGCATCTGCGTCACGCGGCGCGCGATCCTCGGCTTTCACGCCGCGCGTTCGATCGATCGGCGCGGGCGAACCTACGCCGAGCCGGAGGCATCCCAATTGGTGCTGGAAGCCTATCCCGGCCCGGTGAGGGAGTGGATCATCCGCCACGGCGGATTGACGTCGCGCCTGTTGCTGCTGCGCGGGCGCGAGCTCGCCGGCATGTATCGCTCGTGCCGCTGAGGCCGCGCAATCTTGTAGGGTGGGCAAAGCGCAGCGTGCCCACCATTCACGGCATCGCTGAGGATGAATGGTGGGCACGGCGCAAGCGCGCCTTTGCCCACGCTACGCTCTTCGATCGGGAGAGCTGAAGCCTACATCCCCTCAAGCGGGCAATTGACCATCCAGGGCGTGCCGAACTGATCGATGCACATGCCGAATCCCTTGGAGAAGAAGGTCTTTCCGAACGGCATGTTCACGCTGCCGCCTTCCGCGAGCGCCTTGAACTTGTGCTCTGCCTCGCCGGGATCTGCAACGGTCAGCGACACCGAGAAACCTTGCGGCTTGCTGTAGTGCTCGGGAGGCGAGTCGGAGGCCATCAAGACCTGTCCGTTCACCGATATGCGCGCGTGCATGATCTTCTTTTCCCGGCCGGGCGAGGGCTTCATGTCGGCCGGGCCTTCGTCGGCACGCAACATGAACTCGATTTTGCCGCCCAGCACCTTCTCGTAGTACTTGAACGCCGCTTCGCAATTGCCGTCGTAGAACAGATATGGATTCAACATCGCTTGCTCCCTCATGGTGGTGGGTCTATTTCTCCGAGATCGTCCTGAGATTGGCGAGGCCCATCTCGAAATCCTTGCCGATCATGCGGTCAAAGTTCATGAACACCTGCATCACCTTCGACATGAAGGGAGCGGGACCATGCATCACCCAGGTGACATTGGTTGCATTGCCCTGCGGCAGCATTGTGAATTCCGCGGTGTTATGCGCTTCGAACGGCTTGAGGAAGTCGAGCTTGATCACGATCTTCGACGGCGAAGCGGCTTCGAGGATTTCCATGCGCCCGGACCCGACATTCTTGTTGCCGTCCCACGCATAGACCGCGCCCTTGCCGCGTTCGGCGCCTGAATAAGTGCGCTTCAGCGCGGGATCCCGGCCCTCCCATGGCGACCAGCTCAGCCATTGATGGAAGTCCGCGATCAGCGGAAACACCTTCTCCGCCGACGCATTCACGGTGGCCGCGCGCTCGACGCGGAACGTGTCGGGCTTTGTCATGGCCAGGATCAGGACGACCGCGATGACTATCGCGAGCACGACAGCGATGATGACGAGCGTCTCGAACATGAATGGCTCCGTTGTTCAGAAGAACTTGAAATGCGTGGCGAGGAGGTCACCGAGATAGCCGGTCCAGAGGATCGCGCCAAGAAGCGAAGTTGGCGGCAGGTTGGCAACAGCGTCGCAGGCCAGGCGGACGACGCCCGGCGCCCGCGCGAGCAGCAACACTGGCAACAGGATCAACATGGCTCACTCCCAGGAATTTGCGTCCTTCTGCCCAATAGACGAACGAGGGAGCGGCGAACCGACATGAGGTGTCGAAAAATTTTTGAAAGTTGTTAGCTCGTCATTCCGGGATGGTCCGAAGGACCAGACCTCAGATGCGCAATTGCGCATCGGGGAATCTCGAGATTCTCAGGTGCGCAATTGCGCACCGTAGTTCGATGCTTTCGCATCGCCCCGGAATGACAAAGAGCTGTGCGACTTACTTCCCCGCCTTGCCGCGCGGCGTTTGACTATCCCGCATCAGGCGGTCGAGATGCATGCGGATGTGGGCGGCTTCGGCTGAGGTATTGGCCAGCGCAATGGCGCGGTCGAAGGCGATGCGGGCCTCGTCATTGCGGCCGAGCTGCATCAGGAACGCGCCGCGCACGCCGAAGAAATGGAAATAATTCGAAAGCCGCGGCGCCAGGGGCTCGATCATCTCGAGTGCGGCCTCCGCTCCTCGCACCTTGGAGACCGCGACCGCGCGGTTGAGCGTGACCACCGGCGAGGGCTGCACCAGCTCCAACGCGCCATAGAGCAGGTCGATCTGCTTCCAGTCGGTATCTTCAGGCTTTTCGGCGCGCGCATGCAGTGCGGAGATCGCCGCCTGGATCTGATACGGCCCGCTTCGGCGGTGGCGCATCGCCTTGTCGATCAGCGCGAGCCCCTCGGCGATCAGCTTCCGGTTCCACCTGGAGCGGTCCTGGTCCTCGAGCAGGATCAAGGCGCCACCGGCATCGAACCGCGCCTCCGCGCGCGCATGTTGCAGCAGCAGCAGCGCGGTCAGCCCCATGATCTCCGGCTCGCTCTGAAACAGGCGGAGCAGCAGCCGGGCAAGGCGGATCGCCTCCTCGGACAGCGGCTTGCGGATTTCGGCGGTGTCGCCGCTGGCCGAATAACCTTCGTTGAAGATCAGGTAGATCATGGCGGCGACGGCGGCCAATCGCTGCGACCGCTCGACCGCGCCCGGCGCCTCGAACGGCACACCGGCTTCCGCCACGCGCGCTTTCGCCCGCGTGACGCGCTGCTCCATCGCGGCATCGGACACCAGAAACGCACGCGCGATCTGCTTCACGGTCAGACCGGAGACGATGCGTAGCGCGAGCGCGATCTGCTGCGTCGCCGGCAGGTCCGGATGGCAGCAGATGAACAACAGCCGCAGGATATCGTCGCGATAATGCGAGCCGTCGAGCCGCTCGGCGATCTCTTGCTCGGCGTCGCCGAGATCGGAGATGGCCTGGTCGTCTTCCGGCAGCGGCGCCTGGCGGCGATTGCGCCGGACCTCGTCGATCGCGACATTGCGCCCGACCATGATCAGCCAGGCCGCCGCATCACGCGGCGGGCCGTTCTGCGGCCAGCTCTTCAGGGCCCGGAGGCAGGCGTTCTGGTAGGCCTCTTCCGCAGTGTCGAGATTGCGAAAGTAGCGGAGCAGCGCGCCGACCGCCTGGGGCCGCGCCGAGGTGAGCGCGGCGTCGATCCAGGCGGTATCGGTCGTTGTCATGCCGGTGCTTTCACCGAAGTTTTTCCGGGGAAGAACGTCCCGACCGGGCGGATCTCATAGGCGCCGCCCGGATTGGCAGCGCCGAGATCGCGGGCGACGTCGACGGCCTCGTCAAGGTTCGCGCAATCGACCAGATAGAAGCCGAGCAGCTGCTCCTTGGTCTCGGCATAGGGACCGTCCAGCACCATCGGCGGGTCGTCCTTGCGCAGCGTGGTGGCCGCCGTGGTCGGAAGCAGCCGCGCCACCGGGCCAAGCCGGCCCTGATGAGCAAGCTTCTCCTGCACCACGGCGAGCTTCTTCATGACCGCCTCGTCCTGCTCCTTGGTCCAGGAGCCGACGAAATCCTCGTCGTGATAGCAAAGTATGGCGTAGAGCATCTGACATGTTCCCGTTTGTCCTAGGAACGAACGAGTATGCCCGGAGCCGACAGCCTGGGTAAGAAATTTATGGAGGGGGTTCCGGGACAGGCCGGGAACGGATTATTCCACTACTGCGCGGTCGACGCGACCGTCACGGGGTGAAGATGCCGCCAGGCATGGCCGGCGATCTTTGCGCAAACGCTGAACGTGCAGATGACGATCAGGATGTATTTGACCTTGGCCATCGTCATGTCTCCGTCATGGGCCATCGCGGCGATGCCGCCGCGATCGGCATCGGCGCGTTACCAGGAAATGCCGTATCTCGCGGCGATCCGGCGCGCTGTAGCCTCGTTGGCTTCGTAACGGCGGGACTGGGACTGCGCGTGCGGCCGGGCATGCGGCGCCGCCGGCGCGCTGGCCTGTTGCTGCTGTCGCGTCGGCTGCTCATCGCTCCTGGTGTCATTCTTGACGTCATTCTTCGCGTCATTCTTCGCTTCATTCTTGGCAACCGGCGGCAGCGGCCGGGGAAGCGCGTCGGCGGACGCGACGGTCGCATCGGAGGCAAGCACCAATCCGCGGGACTCGGCGGCCTGGGCCGACGCGGAAACCAGAAGCAGGACGGACGTCAGGATCAGTTTGCGCACCGGAGATCTCCATGTTCGATGCCAAGATATCTTCGATGACAGGACCCTAGACCCGCGCGCCGATCTGTACTGTGGTGAAAGTCACTTTGGTTTGGGCACGAAACACCTGAGGAAACACATGAATAAGGGCGCATTGGCGCTGTTGATCCATGGCGGCACGGACAACTGGTCGCCGGACCGCTGGAAGAGGCGGTTTGACGATGTCTGCTGGGACCGGCGCGTTCTGCCGCTGCCCGAGGCCAGGCGGGATGCGGCCGCCGTCCGTTATGCCGCGGTGTGGAAGCCGACTCCGGGGGAACTTGCCGCCTTTCCCAATCTGAAGGTGATCTTCAATCTCGGCGCCGGCGTCGACGCGCTGATGGCCGACAGGACGCTGCCTGACGTGCCGCTGGTGCGGGTCGCGGTCGACGACCTCACCGGCCGCATGGCCGAATATGTCGTGCTGCATGTGCTGATGCATCACCGGCAGGAACTTTACCTGCGCGAATCGCAACGCGAGAAACGCTGGGCGCCCAAATACCAGTGGCCGGCGAACGCGATCTCGGTCGGCCTGATGGGACTGGGCGTGCTCGGCGCCAACGCGGCCGATGTCCTGCAGCGCATCGGTTTCCGCGTAGCCGGCTGGAGCCGAAGCGAACGGCGCATCGAAGGGGTCGAATGCTTTTCCGGCAATGGCGGCCTCGCGCCGTTCCTGCGGCGGACCGATATCCTCGTTTGCCTGTTGCCGCTGACGCAAGAGACGCGGCACGTTCTCAACCGCGATGTGTTCGAGACATTGAACCGCGCGAGCCCGATGGGCGCGCCGGTCCTGATCAATGCCGGCCGCGGCGGTCTTCAGAACGAAGGCGATCTTCTCGCCTGTCTTGACGACGGCACCCTCGGCGCCGCCTCGCTCGATGTCTTCGCACAAGAACCGCTGCCGCCAGATAGCCCGTTCTGGATCCATCCGCGCGTCGTACTGACCCCGCACAATGCCGCCGACACCGATCCCGACGAGATCTCGAAATATGTCGCCCGCCAGATCGCGCGATACGAAGCCGGCGGCGCGCTGGAGAATGTCGTCGATCGAAAGCGAGGGTATTGATCGAGCCTCCCTCGTCATTGCGAGCGAAGCCAAGCAATCCATTTCTCCACGAGAGGATAAATGCATTGCTTCGTCGCTGCGCTCCTCGCAATGACAACGCGGTCGGAGAAATATGAAGGGTCAGGCCGTCCCCACCAACACATCCATGGCGCCCTTCACGATCGCTTCCAGCTCCTTGCGGGCAACGCCGGCGCGGGCGCGGATCGCAATCGTGTGCATGGTGGCCGATGCAAGCTGCGACAGCACGACGGGATCGGCGCCTGCGGCAATCTCGCCTCTTTCCTTGGCGTGGCGGAAGCAGGCGGCGAACGCCTTGTCGAGTTCGACAAAGCCTTCCGACACCATGGCGCGGATTTCCGGATCCGAGACCGCCTCTGAGGCCGCCGTCATCACCGTAAAGCAGCCGCGCGGAGTTTCGCCGGAAAGATAGATGTCGAGCGCGACCGCGTAGATGCGCGCAAGCCGTTTGCGGATCGGCATCTCGTCGCGAAATATATTGCGCATCGCGGCGCGCGCATCGTCGCGATAGCGCTGGTAACTCTTGATGTAGAGCGCGCGCTTGTCACCGAACGCACCATAGAGGCTCGGCCGGTTCATGCCGGTCGCCGCGCTGAGGTCGTCAAGCGACGTCGCGGCAAAGCCCTCCTTGCGGAACAGGTCGAGCGCCTTGCCGAGCGCGACATCCGGCTCATAGGCACGCGGCCGACCGCGCCGCTTCGCCACGGCCGGGGCATCTTTTTTTGGCGGCGAGATCTTCGTCAACGGCGCCCTTTCATTTTTGTACCATATCGCAACAAATTCCTTGACCGAGTTTATATTATGCGAAATAGTATAAAAATCAAAACCGGCTCGCCAGGATCTTCACCGCTGCGGGCCCTAGCGCCAAGGAGGCTCCCATGGACCTGTATTTTTCGCCGCTGGCCTGCTCGATGGCGACCCGGATCGCACTGTATGAGGCGGGCGAATCCGCCAACTATCTCGAGGTCGACCCGAAATCGAAGGTCGTGCAGAAGGACGGCTCGGACTTCCGCCAGGTGAACCCGCTTGGCCTGGTCCCAACCCTGCGCACCGACGACGGCACGGTACTGACCGAGAATGCCGCGATCCTGCAATATGTCGCCGACCGCTTCCCGAAGGCCGGCCTCGGATCATCGTCCAGCCTGGAACGCAGCCGACTGCATCAATGGCTGTGCTTCATCGGGACCGAACTACACAAGGGCCTGTTCGTTCCCCTGCTCGACAGGAAAGCGGCGCCGGAAGTGAAGGCCTACACACTGGAGAACAACCTGTCGCGGCTCGACTATCTCGAGACCTACCTGACCGGCCGCGAATACCTGCTCGACCATTTCAGCGTCGCTGACGCCTATCTCGTCACCGTCATCAACTGGACCATGGCGACGCCGCCGGTCGAGCTCGCGAAATGGCCCGCGGTGAAAGCCTATTACGAGCGCATCCGCGCGCGGCCGAGCGTCGCCAAGGCGGTCGCGGAGGAGTTCGAACTCTACAAGGCCGAGCTCGCCCGGCAGAAGGCCGCGGCCTGAGCGCTTTTCACATGGGCGTCCCCGCGAAAGCGGGGACGCCCATCCTTGGAATTGCATCGCGGCGATGATATTGCGGCAGCACCGGCGCGTCCTGAACAACACGCGCTTACAGAACTGTCGCAGCATTTCATGTCACGCATCACGGTCATCGAAACCGGACTGGTCAGCGAGCCCAGCCGAGCCCGCTACGGCTCCTACCCGCAAATGTTCGAGCGCATGATCCGCGGCGCGGACGCGACTGTCGAGATCGAGATCGTCAGCATCGTCAGTGGCGAGCCGCTTCCAGAGCCCGGCACGCTGCAAGCGATCCTCATCACCGGCTCTTCCGCCGGCGTCTACGACAGTTTCGAGTGGATTCTGCCGCTGGAGGATTTCGTGCGGCGCGCTTATGCCGGCCGGATCCCGATGGTCGGCGTCTGCTTCGGCCATCAATTGATGGCCCAGGCGCTCGGCGGCACAGTGCGCAAGTCCGAGAAAGGCTGGGGCATCGGCCGGCATGTCTATGACATCACGCCCGGCAACGGCGTCATCGAAGGCGAGCGCATTGCCATTGCCGCCTCGCATCAGGACCAGGTGATCGAGCCTCCGCCACGAGCGCGAACGATCATGTCCTCGGCGTTCACCGAACATGCCGGACTGCTTTATGAGAACGGCGCGGCGCTGTCGGTGCAACCGCATCCGGAATTCGAGACCGGATATGCCCATGTCTGTTGTGACCGGCGCGCAGGCCGCGCACCCGATGCCCTGGTCGCACAGGCCAAGGCTTCGCTCGCAGAGCCGGTCGACAACGAGAGACTCGGCGGCGCGATCACCCGCTTTCTCAGTCGCTAATGCGTCCTAGAACGGGCTGTCGTTAAGCCCCGGCACGTCCGCCGGGCGCGCTCCGGGCGCGGGCCAATGGAAACGGCGATCCTTCTCGGCAATCCTGACATCGTTGATGCTGGCCTCACGCCGTCGCATCAGGCCGTGCTCGTCGAACTCCCACTGCTCGTTGCCGTAGGAGCGATGCCACTGTCCGACAGCATCGTGCCATTCATACTGGAAACGCACCGCGATACGGTTGCCATCGAACGCCCAGTGATCCTTGATCAGGCGGTAGTCGAGCTCGGCCGCCCATTTGCGCTTCAGGAAGGCGACGATGGCCGCGCGCCCCTGGAAAAACTCCGAGCGGTTACGCCAGATGCTGTCCTCGGTATAGGCGAGCGCCACGCGCTCGGGATCGCGCGAGTTCCAGGCATCTTCTGCCATGCGCGCCTTTTGAGCAGCGGTTTCGCGTGTGAACGGCGGCAGCGGGGGACGCGACATGACGGACCTCGGTCTGGATGATCATCCGATCTAGTCGCCGCGCGGACCGAAGTCGATAGGCACTTGCCTATCGCCCGATAGCTAGACCAGATCGGCTTTCATCAGAGCGCGGATCGATTTCGGAATCGGCTGCGCCCTGCCCTCGCTGATGAACGCGACGCGCACTTCGGCCTTCACCAGCACATCCGCAGCCCGACGCACCTCCTGTGCCAGCACGATGGATGCGCCCTTCACCGCGACCGGCCAGGTGACCACTTGCAGCACGTCGTCCATCCGCGCGGGTTTTAGGAAAGCGAGCGTCATCGAGCGCACGACGAAGGCGAAGCCGGGCGTCTCGGTTTCGGCCTCCGAAAACAACGCATGCTGTTCGGCACCCATCAGACGCAGATGATTTGTCCGTCCGCGTTCCATGAAGCGCAGATAATTCGCGTGATAGACGATCCCCGAGAAATCCGTGTCCTCGTAGTAGACGCGGATCTCCATGTGATGACGGCCGTCGCGGATTTCGCCGTCGAGAATGGGATTGGTCACCTGCAGTCCCTCGATTGCGTCAGGGCAATCGTTTTGCGCAAATTCCATTCGCCGTGCAAGGCAGGAGTCAGGACACGGCCGGTCCTGTGCCGAGGGTCACCAAGACGATTTCCGGCGGCACGCCGAAACGGAACGGCACGATGCTGCAACCGAGCCCACCGGAGACGACAACGTCGCAATTGATTTTCGTGTGACCGTAGGCAAGCCGGTTGCCATAGCGCGATGGCACCACCGGCGACCAACCGAACAGGCGCACCTGACCGCCATGGGTATGCCCCGAAAGCTGCAGGGCAACACGATCGGGCACGCGCATCGCGACATCAGGCTCGTGCGCCAGCAGTATCACGGGCGCATCGTCAGTCACTTTCGCAAGCGTCGCGTCGAGATCGTCGATGCCGATCCGCTCCACGGGGCGGAAGCGCCGCGCTGCCATGAAGGCCAGTTGATCGCCAAGGCCGGCCAGCCAGAAGGAATGGCCGGCCTTGGTCAGGCGCGTGACCTCGTTCTCGTAGACGGGAATGCCGGCCGCCTCGAGCGCGCGGTGCGCGGCCGTCTTGCCCTGCCCTTCCAGCTGCACCGTCCTGTCGTCCCAATAATCGTGATTGCCGAGGATGGCGTGCACGCCGAGTGGCGCTCTCAACCCTCCCAGCGCCGTCGCCCATTCCGCAGCCTCCATCTGGCGCATCATGCGGTAACGCCCGGTCACATAGTCGCCGAGCATCACGATGACATCCGCCTTCAAGGCGTTGGTGCGCTCCACGATCGTCTCGACATGAGACACCGACATCCAGGGATCGCAGGCATGGAGGTCCGCGATCGCCGCGATCCTGAGCTGGAAGCCGGCAGGCCAGTTCGGCGGCGTCAAATGATAAGGCGCGACACGCAGCCGCAGCAGCGGCTCGACACCGAAACCATAGGCCGCGGTCGACGTGCCAAAGGCGCCGAGGCCGGCCATGAAACGAAGAAATTTGCGACGTGTGATCATGAAGTGCGCTGGTGATATCAGCGCGTTCTGGAGTTTGATTGGAGCGAAATTCAGGTGGGTTGGTGCAGCTTTTCAGCAGATCGCCCTGATTGACCGTGCAGTGTCGTGGAAGCCAGCGGCAACACATGGTCACGCGTGAACGGCGCCAGCACGATGTCGGGAGGCGACGCCGGATCGACCCACACGATCTCATCGATCTCCCGGCCTGGCACGATAGCGCCGGTCACAACGAGGCCGTAGAGGCTGGCATGCAGCCGCCGGCCCGGTTCATTGGCAGCGATGGCTTCGAACTCCCCGAGCGACTTGATCGAGGCGCGCACGACGCTGCAGCCCAGTTCCTCCGCGATCTCGCGCGAGAGCGCGGTGACGTCGTCCTCGCCCGGATCGCGCTTGCCACCCGGCTGCATGAAGGCTGCGGTGCCGCGCTTGCGCACCAGCAACACCCGGCCCGCGGCATTCGAGATCAGCGCGGCCACGACCTCGATGGGGTCAGCGCCCATCAGTCCTCCTCGCCATTGCCGAACAGTCCGAACTGCGAGGGATCGCGGGTCGGCTCGGCGAGGCCGAGATGGCGGAAGGCATGCGAGGTGAGCAGGCGCCCGCGCGGGGTGCGCTGCAGGTAACCGCACTGGATCAGATAGGGCTCGATGATGTCCTCGATCGCGTCGCGCGGCTCCGAAAGCGCGGCGGCAAGCGTTTCCACGCCGACCGGTCCGCCGCCATAATGCATCGCGATGGTGGTGAGGTAGCGGCGATCCATCGCATCGAGCCCGGCGGCGTCGACTTCGAGCGCGCTCAGCGCATGATCGGCGATCTTGCGATCGATGGAATCCGCGTTCGCCGCGGACGCAAAATCGCGCACCCGGCGCAGCAGGCGGCCGGCAATGCGCGGCGTGCCGCGGGCGCGGCGCGCGATCTCGTTGGCGCCGTCATCGCTCACGCCGATCTTGAGAACGCGCGCGCCGCGGCTCACGATCTTTTCCAGCTCTTCCACCGTGTAGAAATTGAGCCGCACCGGAATGCCGAAGCGGTCGCGCAAGGGATTGGTGAGGAGCCCTGCGCGCGTCGTGGCGCCGACGAGCGTGAACCTGGCGAGCTCGATCTTCACCGAGCGCGCCGCGGGCCCCTCGCCGATGATGAGGTCGAGCTGGAAATCCTCCATCGCGGGATAAAGCACTTCCTCGACCGCGGGGTTGAGGCGATGGATTTCATCGATGAAAAGCACGTCGCGCTCTTCGAGATTGGTGAGCAGCGCTGCAAGGTCACCCGCCTTGGCGATGACGGGACCGGAGGTCGCGCGAAAGCCGACGCCGAGCTCGCGCGCAACGATCTGCGCCAGCGTGGTCTTGCCGAGCCCCGGAGGACCGACGAACAGCACGTGGTCGAGCGCCTCGCCGCGCTTGCGCGCGGCCTCGATGAACACGGACAGGTTTTTTCGCGCCTGCGCCTGGCCGACGAATTCCGACAGCACCTGCGGGCGCAGCGCGGTATCGCCGGTGTCTTCGCTCCGTCGTTCGGGCGTGACGATGCGCGAGGGCGTGCTCACTCGTTGCCTCGCCGGTATTTGTTCGGCAACAGCTCGCCGATCCTGGCGACCTTCGGCGCCTTGCCGTTGTTGGGGACGATGACGCGCGCCTTGGCGTCATAGTCGTGAATCAGTTCGCGGCAGATGCCGCAGGGCGAGACCACCGCGACCTTGCCCGGCTCGCCCGGCTTGGGATGGCGCACGGCGACGATGGTTTCGATGCCCTTGTCGCCGGTTTCCGTGATGGCGCGGCCGATGGCGATCGCCTCGGCGCAGACGGCGATGCGGCCGATATAGGCGTCGATGTTCACGCCGGTGACGATGCGGCCGTCGCGGGTGCGCATGGCGGCGCCGACCTCCTGCCAGTCATTGCGGTAGCGCTGGCTGATCGCCTTGGTGGCGGCGGCGATCAGTTCCTTGTCCTTCTTGCTCAGCATGCGGGAAATGTATTCCTTGGATCCTTGGCGGACTCGACTAGATAGTCTATTTCGACAATTCCTTCAGCCCCAGCCGGATCAGCTGCGCGGTTTCGGCATGCTCGCCCGCGCTGCGCGACGCCGACGCAATCGCGGCGGCCGCCTGCGGCTGGCCATAGCCGAGATTGACCAATGCGGAAATCGCGTCGGTGACAGGACGCGGCGCGCGCCTGTCGTCGATGGCTCCGGAGAGACTGACGACAGCCGGGTCGATATTGGCGAAGGCTGGCGCCTTGTCCTTCAGTTCCGTGACGATCCGTTCCGCGACTTTCGGTCCGACACCCGGCGTGCGTGAGACCGCGGCCTTGTCGCGCAATGCAATGGCGTTGGCAAGTTCCGCCGGCGGCAGCGTGCCGAGCACCGCCAGCGAGACCTTGGCGCCGACCCCTTGCACGGTCTGCAGCAGGCGAAACCATTCGCGTTCGACGTCGGTTCGAAAGCCGAACAATTTGATTTGATCCTCGCGCACATAGGTCTCGATCGACAGCATCGCGGCTTCGCCCGGCGCAGGCAGCGCCTGCAGCGTGCGCGTGGAGCAGTGCACCTGATAGCCGACGCCGCCAACGTCGAGGATGACGAAATCCTCGCCATAGGAGTCGATCAGGCCCTTGAGCTTGCCGATCATAGTCCGACCACCTTCAGCCGCAGCGTCGCGCTACCGCGATGATGCGCATGGGTGATCGCGATCGCCAGCGCGTCCGCGGCGTCGGGCGAAGCCGGCTCGGCCCTTGGCAACAGGATTTTCAACATCACCGCGATCTGGTTCTTGTCGGCATGGCCAGCGCCGACGACGGTCTTCTTCACCTTGTTCGGCGCATATTCCGACACCGGGATGCCGAACATCGCCGGCGCAAGCATGGCGACGCCGCGGGCCTGGCCCAGCTTCAGTGTCGCGACACCGTCCTTGTTGACAAAGGTCTGCTCGACCGCCGCTTCGACGGGCGCGAAATCGCGGAGCACTGCGGCAAGCCCGTCATGGATGGCAAGGAGCCGGTTTGCGAGCGGCAGGCTGTCGGAGGATTCCACCGATCCGCAGCCGACAAAGACCAGCCGGTTGCCCTCGCTTTCGATGACGCCCCAGCCGGTGCGGCGGAGACCCGGATCGATGCCGAGGATGCGAAGCGGCTTGCGAATCGGCGATGCTGTCATGCTCCAGTGATAGCAGATTTTAGCCGCCCAGCTTCGCCATCAGCGCGTCCGACACCTCGAAATTGGCGAACACGTTCTGCACATCGTCATGCTCGTTGAGCAGGTCGATCAGCTTCAGGAGCCTTTCCCCGGTCTCGTCGTCGACGCTAACGGTGTTCTGCGGCTTCCACGTCATCGCCGCCTTGCGCGGCTCGCCGAATTTGGTCTCGAGCGCCTTCGCCACGTCGCGGAAATTTTCCTGCGAGGCATAGATCTCATGGCCGCTCTCGGTCGAGATCACGTCGTCCGCGCCCGCCTCGATCGCCGCATCGAGCATCGCATCGTCGGAGGCGACGCTGGACTCATATTCGATGATGCCGGTGCGATCGAACATGAAGGACACCGAGCCGGTCTCGCCGAGATTGCCGCCGGACTTGGTGAAATAGGAGCGGATGTCGGACGCGGCGCGATTGCGGTTGTCGGTCAGGGCCTCGACGATGACGGCGACGCCGCCCGGTCCATAACCTTCGTAACGGATCTCGTCGTAATTATCGCCCTCGCCGCCGAGCGCCTTCTTGATGGCGCGCTCGATGTTGTCCTTGGGCATGTTTTCCTGCCGCGCCGCGATCACGGCCGCCCGCAGCCGCGGATTCATCGCGGGATCCGGCGTGCCGAGCTTGGCCGACACCGTGATTTCGCGCGCCAGCTTGCCGAACAGCTTCGACTTCTGGGCATCCTGCCGGCCCTTGCGGTGCATGATGTTCTTGAATTGGGAATGGCCGGCCATGCGGGTATCTCGTTAGGGGTCGATGGGATGGTGGGCGGGAAGCGCGGCGTTATAGGCTCAAAATTGGGCAAAATCAAAGATTTGGAGGCGGGCCGGGGCGACTAAAGGACGAGCCCGCCGGCGGCATATGAGGTCAACGTTAACCGTGACTTCACCGCTCGCTGTAAAAATGGCGTCACAACTCCCGCTGTTCTCCGAGAGACCATGGCGTTCCGTTTGTTCAGAAAACGAGTGCCGGAAGCGGTTGAGCTTGTTCCCGAGGCAATGGCGCCGCACCAACCGAGTTCTGAGCGGGTTCCGCACGGGCACCACACCATGGCCACTGAAGCTGCATCTGTGAACACCTTGTCGCCGTCTGAGGCGTCCGCAAGCGAGCGGCTGGTCGACCAGCTCTCCAGCCGCATCGGCGGCCTCGGCGTCGAGCTCGCCGATGTCGCCGGCAACGTGCAGGAGGTCGCAAACCGCGTCACCGGCCAGTCCGAGCGGTTCGGTCATCTGCAGAAGACCGCGGAAGCGATGGTGTCCGCCAATCACGACATTGCCGGCGCCTCGAAGGCGGTGCAGTCGGCGACATCTGCTGCGATCGACGAGATCACGAACTCGCGCACCGCCGTCGAGACCGCCGTCGGTCATATCGCGCAACTGATCGAGGCCGTCGGCCGCATCGAATCCCGGCTCGGCTCGGTCTCCTCGGCGCTGGCGCAGGTGGCGAAGGTCTCGACCTCGATCGAGACCATTGCCAAGCAGACCAACCTGCTGGCGCTCAACGCCACCATCGAGGCGGCGCGCGCGGGCGAGGCCGGCCGCGGCTTTGCGGTGGTCGCCAGCGAGGTGAAGAGCCTCGCCGAAGCCACGCGGCAGGCGACGCAGCAGATCGGCGACACCGTGCGCGGGCTCGACGGCGAGCTCGGCAACCTGATCGGCGAGAGCGGCGAGGCGTCGCAGCGCGCCAAGAACGCCGGCGACAGGGCGCCTCGCAGATCCAGGACATCATCGTCCGCGTGCAGGACGGCTTCACCAGGGTCGGCCAGGAGATCGACGGCGTCACGCGCTCGGCCACCTCCAACCTCGGCCATTGCGACGAGGTGATCGAGGAGCTCGCCAATCTCGCCAAGGGCGTCGACCTCGCCTCCAACGAGCTGAAACATGCCGACGAGCGCGTCGCGAAACTGCTGGAGACGTCCGAAGGCCTGATCGCGCTGATCGCCGATTCCGGCGTGGAAACCTCGGACGCGCCCCTGATCCGAATCGTCGTCGAGACAGCGGCGCGCATCTCGCAGACCTTCGAGGCGGCGATCGCGCAGGGCGCGATCACGCTCGAGAAGCTGATGGACGAGAACTACCGCGAAATTCCGGGCACCAATCCCAGGCAGTACATGAGCGACTATGTCGAGTTCACCGATCGCGTGCTGCCCGCGATCCAGGACCCGATCCAGAAATCCGATCCGCGCATCGTGTTCTGCGTCGCGTGGGCGCGCTCGGGCTATCTGCCGACGCACAATCCGAACTACAGCCACCCGCAGGGCAAGGACCCGGTCTGGAACAACGCGCATTGCCGCAATCGCCGGCTGTTCAACGACCGCAATGTGAAGAAGATCGGGGCCAACACAAAACCGTTCCTGCTGCAGACCTACCGGCGCGACATGGGCGGCGGCAATTTCGTGCTGATGAAGGATGTGTCGTCTCCGATCTTCATCCGCGGCCGCCACTGGGGCGCCTTCCGGATGGGATTCAAGGAGTCGTGAGTCTCGTCATTCCGGGGCGCTCGCGAGCAGCGAGCGAACCCGGAATCTCGACACCGCAACTTCGAGATTCCGGGTTCGCGCTTCGCGCGCCCCGGAATGACAATCATGCCCCCCAAAATCCCGGCAGCGCGCCCTCCAGCCTGCCGCCGATACGCACGGGGGCGATCTTCACGGCCAGGCCCGTCGCATCGTCGGTCTCGACCGCGACGCCCGACAGCGTCGCCACGCCGTTGGCGGGCTCGAAGCGGCCGGAGGGGATGCCCAGGGTAAACCGTCGCAGCGGCTCTTCCTTCTGCATGCCGATGATGGAGTCGTAGTCGCCGGTCATGCCGGCATCGGTCATGTAGGCGGTGCCGCCGGGGAGGATCTGGTGATCGGCGGTCGGCACATGCGTATGCGTGCCGACGACGAGGCTGGCGCGGCCGTCGCAGAAGAAGCCGATGCCCTGTTTCTCGCTGGTGGCCTCGCAATGGAAATCGACGACGATGGCATCCGCGGCCTCGCGCAGCGGACAGGCTTCGAGCTCGCGCGCGATGGTGGCGAAGGGATCGTCGAACGGCGTCATGAAGATGCGGCCGATCGCGTTGATGACGAGCGCGCGCTTGCCGTTCTTGGTGTCGACCAGCGCCGCGCCGCGGCCGGGCGTGCCCCTGGTGAAATTCGCCGGCCGGACCAGCCGCGGCGCGCGCTCGATGAACACCAGCGCCTCGCGCTGATCCCAGGCGTGATTGCCGAGCGTGATCGCGTCCGCGCCGGCGTCGATCAGTTCCTGGTAGATCGCTTCCGTGATGCCGAAACCGCCGGCCGCGTTCTCGCCGTTCACGACCACGAGATCGAGCGACCAGTCGCGCACCAGGCGCGGCAGATGTTCCAGCACCGCCGCGCGCCCGGTGCGGCCGACGACGTCACCAACAAACAGAATTCGCAAATTAACCGCTCCGGAAGTCGAACACGCGCTTTTCCGTTAGCACATAATCGAGCGGCACGTCGTGCGACAAGGCTGGAATGGTTTCAATCTCCTGCGCGGCGAAGGCAAGCCCGATGCCGAGAATGTCTTTCACCTTTCGCAAATGTGCAAACGTGTGGTCGTAATGGCCGGCGCCGTAGCCGATGCGGTGACCGACGCTGTCGAAGGCGGCGAGCGGCACCAGCATGATATCAGGGACGACCTCGGCCGCGGCCGTCGACGGCTCGGGAATGCCGAGCGAGCCCAGCATCAGCCGGTCGCCGACATGGTAGAGGCGGAACACCAGCGCCTTGCCGCGCGCATTGATGGTCGGCAGCGCGAGTCTCGCGCCCTGCTTGGCGAGCTTTTCCATCAGCGGCGCCGGATCGATCTCGTTGCGGATCGGCGAATAGCCGGAGACAACCATGCCGGAGGTGATCTCGAACGGCAGCCCGCGTTTGGCGAGCGCGTGAGCCGCCGCCTCGCGGCGCTTGTCACCGATCGCGTCGCGCTTGGCCAGCGCGGCCGCACGCAGCTCGCCCTTCGACGGTGCCGCCGGCATCTCTTTCCCCCTGCTCTGCTGGCATCGGTCCGCCCAGGCGCCCCCTGCGCCCGGCGATGCCATCTTCCAGAGACGTTCGGTATCGGTGACGACCGGCCGCGGCGCCACATAGGCACGCACATCGATCGCCGCAGCATCATGAACGGGAAACAGCACGACAAACATCAAGTGCGAAGCCGTAGACGCCGTTGAAGCGCTCGATCCCGGAGTTCCCTACGAAAGTAGGTGGGCACCATATGTCCGGATCCACGGACCCGGCCAGGGACAGTTCCCTAAAGGATCGATAAGGCCCCGGGGATATATGGCTCCTGACGCGCGACACAGCCTCGCGGGACCTAATGTAGCAACGTTAGCGCCCCGCCGCCAGCGGGTGGGAAGGCGTAATCCACGCCCCTGCACGGCGCGGTGGCAGGCTCCCGATGCGGATTTCAAACAGCCACCCCATCGTCATTCCGGGGCGCGCCTCTTGGCGCGAGCCCGGAATCCATCTCACACGCGCGCTTGGCCCTTGGGCCATTCGCGCAAAATCATAAACAAAACGGGTTTTGTCTTGTTTTGCCGCGAATGCGGCAAGCCGCAAGCGCGGTGGTGGTTATGGATTCCGGGCTCGCCGCTTCGCGTCGCCCCGGAATGACGAGAGAGTTGAGGACATACTTCCGCGTTCCCGCGGCACGATCTGCCCGAGTTCTGCAAATTCACACCCCCCAAAAAACAGAGGGCGCAGGGAATGCCGGATGCTGGCCGCACCCGCAGCCTTGCGTGCAAAGGTAGAAAACGCACGCAAGCAAGTCACCACAGGTAAGGCCGAAACAGTCCGGCATTCCCCGCGCGATGGTTTTAACGGCTGCTTCGTACTCTCCCCGGGGTGCCGGGCTTGTTAGCCCCCGTCCCCCCGGGCTTGACCCGGGGGTTGATCTCAGCGTCGGGAGATCAGGACCATACGACTTGGCCGTCCGCGCTTGAGCCGCTCGTCTGGCGACCCCAACACGTCCACCGCATCCCGCCCTCAACACTCCTGACGATGCGCAGCGCCCCTCTTATCGAGCGCGGGATGCGAGGAGAAAAACATGGATTTCCGAAAAACGGAAGCGATATATTTTTGCGCCGAGGGCTGGACAGGGCAAATCAGGTTGAAATGGCTCAGGAAAATTGGGGTTTTGGCGCGGGCAGTCTACGCGATCAAACGCTGCACCAGCGCCGACTCACTTGAGTACGTCAACAGCGCCTCGTGGGTCGCCCGAGTAACCCCAACATACGTCAGTCGAACACAATCCTCGATCGGCTCGCCGTGGCGGCCGAGCAAGCCCAACCCGGCAATAGCGACGCACGGAAACTCGAGTCCTTTTGCGGTGTGCATGCTCAAGAACCGCACAGCTACCCGCTTCGTCGAAACTCTGTTCTTGTTGTTCCTGGCCATATCGATCGGCACTTCATGTCTGGCGAGTATCTGAGCGACCCGCTCCCCAATCCAGTGCTCCGGATAGAGGCAAGCCATTTGCGGCCACTCGTACCCCGCCTTTTTCCGTCCGAGAAACCACTCGGCGACGCAGTGAGCTTCCGCATCGATGCTCACACACTGCCGCACGTCTGGCACCAGTCCCTGCCGGCCCGCATCTTCGGGCAACAGGATCGCGTGCTCATCATCGGCCGTCGTGCCCGGAGCGCCGATCACATCCGAAGCGAAGCGTCTTCGCGAAGGCAACGATTTGGGCGGTGTTGCGATAGTTGACCTTCAGCACGGTCGTTCTGCCCTTCGCTTCAATTCCGAGCTGACTCCACACCGGGCGCTCACGCCCCTTGTAGATGGCCTGTATATCGTCGTAGACGACCATCAGCGCCTTCGTGCGCGGATTCACCATCTTGGCCGCAAGCGCGAGCCATTGCGGCTCGAAGTCGTGCGCCTCGTCGATCAGGACTGCATCGTATTGTTCCGTTGGGATATGTCCCTGATCTACAGCCTTCACGACCTCCGAAACGCTCGCCGCCAGTCGCTTTTCGTAGTCCGGATATTCCCGCTCGGATGGGGCGGAAATCCCATAGGTCCGCAGCATCCGGTAGCACCATGAATGAAAGGTGAGGACCTGAACACGGTCCTCCACGCCGCGATTCTGCATGGCATCCTCAAGTCGCCCAGCGATGCCATTGGCGTAGCACAGGATTAGCACCGGCTTTGTCGCCGCACGCGCCAGATATTCGGCTCGAAAGGCAAGGATCAGCGTCTTTCCCGATCCAGCGACGCCGCGAATAATTCGATGCCCCTCTCCCAAGCTGCGCGCGATCTGCTCCTGATGCATGTCCATGACTGCAAGCGTCCGGTCGGATGGGTCGGGCACCATCGCTTCGTCCAGAGGCAGGGCAATCTGTCGTATGCGGATTTCGGGAAAGAGCAGCGCACGCAGCCGGTCGAACTGCGGCATCGACAGTGGCTCTCCGAGACGCGGATAAACCATACGCCACAATCTGGACCGGAATTCTTCAGGGTCCGTGCCCTCCGTCATTTCATCCTTGAACACACAGAGATGCTCGACGAACACCTCCTTGAGATCGGTCTGATCGAACTGCTTGCGCGTGATATTCGTGAATACGGCCCCGAAGCCGAACGGAAGAATGGATCGGCCCATGAAGCGATGACCGGCCGGAAACAGCAATTGTCCATCCCGCTCCAGCGTGCGCACGACCTCGAACGTATATTTGCGAGCCTGCTCCAGAGGATTGCTCTCTCGTACATTGCCGCGACTCGTCAGCAGCTCGACTTTTGTCTTGTCGGCCGACACGATCGACTCCAGGCGCCAGTCCTTCACCTCAAGCACGAGCAGGCCGTTCGCTGGGTGAACGATGATGAAGTCCGGATGGCGGCTGCGAGGGCCTACCGGGAGGTTGTGCCAAACGACAGCGTTCTCTTCGAGGAAGTCCTTGAGGCGCTCCGCGAGTCGCAGCTCTCCACGGCTGTCGAAGCGCGCGTAACCCAGGCTGGGGATCAGGATTGCCATCCAACCACCGAGAGGTTGACAGCCGGTTCCGAGCCTATCGCTTTCTGAATACGCTTTGGATCGATGCTCACGGCCTCGCCCTTCGCAATTCGCGCATTCTCCCGCAATCAGTGAGAGCAGAACTGGCCTCGCTTGTAAATTGCAAATACTCGCGCCCGCCACGGATCAGCGCTATGGACGGACGTGAGATGACTATTGTGGACTGAGCTTGGTCGGCATCCCGTGCTGAGCCGGGTGCTTGCGCCAGTGGGAATATCATGATGGGCAATAGCGTGGTGCGTTCGAAGCAATATCCAGGTCGTTTGGTCCGCGGTCTTGCATTGTGCATGGTCCTCATGCTCGGCGCCGCGCCGGCATTGGCCAACCCTGCCGATCTTGTGCTGATCAATGGCAAGATCGTCACCCTGGACGCCGCTTCGTCGATCACGGAGGCGGTTGCGATCGAGTCTGATCATATTGTCGCAATCGGCAGATCGGATGACATCCGCAAATTGGCCGGGCCTTCGACGCAGGTCATCGATCTTGGCGGGCGCACGGTGATTCCCGGCTTGATCGATTCCCATATCCACGCCATACGCGCCGGTTTCCGTTATGCGACAGAAGTTAATTGGGAAGGAGCGACCAGCCTTGTCCAGGCGCTGGATCGTCTCAAGTCCGAGGCCGCTCACGCCCAGCCGGATGCCTGGCTGGTCGTCGCCGGTGGTTGGACGCCACGCCAGTTCGAGGAAAACCGGCGGCCTTCCCAGGGAGAGATTGCCGCCGTGGCGGCCGGCCATCCAGTCTACATCCAGCTCTTCTATTCCTATGCGCTGATCAACTCCCAGGGCCGTGACGAGCTGAACATCAAATCCGAGGAAGATCTGCCGCAAGGTGCGACATTCGAGCGGGACAGGGACAACGAGGTGACCGGATGGATCGCCGGCAGCGGCCGCGCCATCACCTCGCTCTATGCGCGGTTGCCGAAACCGCAGATGCAGCAGGCAATCGAAGGGACGCGTGAGTTCCTGCGCAGAGTAAGCTCTTTCGGAATAACCGGCGTGATCGATCCGGGCGGGCATAACCTTGCGCCGGAGGACTATGCTGCGCTGTTTCTGATGTGGCGGGCGCATGAGCTTCCGCTTCGGGTCGTCTACAGCATCTTCGCACCGCGGCCGGGCAGAGAGCTGGAAGACTTTGAGGCCGCCACGCAGTTCCTGCCGATGGGAGCCGGCGATGACTGGCTGCGCTTCAATGGAATTGGAGAATGCATCACCTGGGGCATGTACAATAACGACGCACCCACCGAGACCGACAAGGAAGGCTTCTACCGCGTCGCGCGTTGGGCGGCGGAGAAAGGTCTGTCGTTGACGGTCCACTGGAACAACGACCGTTCCGTGCATCATCTGCTTGACGTGCTCGAACGCGTCAACCGCGAGACCTCGATCGCGCCATTGCGGTGGTCCATTGCGCATCTTCATGATGCTTCGGATGCCTCACTGCACCGCATGAGAGCGCTTGGCGTCGGCTGGCTGGTTCAGGACGGACTCTATTTCGCAGCGAGCTCCTATGTCGCACAACGCGGCGAGGAGCAGATGCAGCGGTCCCCGCCCATCGTCTCGGCGCGCCGGCTCGGCATTCCCGTCGGCGGCGGCACCGATGCCAATCGCGTCATGATTGAAAATCCGTTCGTGTCGCTGCGCTGGATGCTCGATGGACTCACGATCGACCGGGTTGAAACGCGCGGCGCAAGGGAAATACCTGATCGCGAGGAGGCGCTGCGCATCTACACCGAGGGAAGCGCGTGGTTCGCACATGATGAAAATCGAAGGGGGCGATTGATGCCGGGCATGCTGGCCGACCTTGCCGTACTGAGCGAGGACTACTTTGCCGTGCCCGTTTCCGACATCGCGAAGATCACGTCGCTGCTGACGATCGTGGGTGGCCGGATCGTTCATGCGACCGGTCCGTTTTCAGATGTCAGATCCGTGCATCGTTAGTGCTTGATTTTTCGAGCCAACGAAGCAGCCGTTCTTGAAGACAGCTCAAGGTCAGGCCAAAATAAAGTCGCGCCGGCGTTCCATGACGCCGTGACTTCGCTTAATGTCGCAACATCGCGTCAAGAGATCCCGGCGTCAGGGATCCATCAAGGGCGGGCAATGCCGGCACATCGCCGTGCGTTGCAGGGGAGGAGCATGGCGACGTTTCTGGTCATCCTGCACGGCCTTCTGGCCGTCGCGCTGCTTGGCAGCATCACTCATCAGGCGATCGCAGTGGTTCTCCCCGCGAAAAGCAAAGCGGGATTTTTCAACGCATATCGCGCGGTGTCGAGCAGGGTGTTTGTCAACGCCAACGTCATCCTGTTCCTGGCGGTGGCACTTCTCGGCGGGGTGATCTATCCAATCTATCGCGTCTGGGTGAGGACCTACCTGGAGAACGCGCGCCTGTATTCGGCCGTCGGCGCCTTTGAGGTGAAGGAGCAGTTCATTTCCATCGGCCTCGGCCTGCTGCCGCTTTATTGGCTTGTGTGGCGCCGTCCCGAACCCGGTGGAGATTCCGCACGCATTGCCGTGACGCTGATGCTTTGCTTCATCGTCTGGTTCGGCTTCATCGTCGGCCACATCCTCAACAATATCCGGGGCTTCTTTGGGCTATGAACACGGTTGAAAAAACGTTTCCGGTTTTTTCGGCCGCGTTCGCGCTGATCTACATCGTTTCGGTCGAATTGAACTGGGCCTTGTTCACCTATCATCCGAAAATCAAGCAATGGGGCTGGCTGGTTGAACCCTCGCGCGATGGGCCACCAATGTACTGGTATGGCTGGCTTGTCACCTCGGCGCTTGGTGCGGCGGCGGTGAGCGCGATCGCCTTGCCGCTGCTGAAAAACCGGCCCGCGCCATACCGGCTTGGATGGATCGTTCCACTCCTGGTCATGATCAGTGTCGGTTACTTTTTCCGCAGCTTCTTCCTCCGCTGAAAGGCGAACCATGCCGCATCGCTGCTCGACCTGGCCATCCCTCATCACACCGCTTGCGGCGGCCATTCTCCTTGCTGCGGTCGTCTTGTCCTCGCACGCGTCATATTCGGGCGAGCTCGATTCCGAACGGGATGAAGATTTCGGTGTGGCCTTTGTCGGCTCGGTCAGGGCGACCGGCACATTGGCGCCCATGCCCGATGTCCTGGTCAAGGCCAAAATGGGCAACCGGCAGCTGTTGATGCGCACAAACCACGAGGGCGTCTACAAGATGATCGTGGATTTCGGCAACAACGTCACGGCCGACCAGATCGAGATTTCCTGCGTGAAGGACGGCTACGAGATGGTTGATGTGTCCCGGCGGAAGCAGTCGAGTGGGTCAGGGCGGGAACTCGTCGTGGCGGAGTGCCTGCTGGCGCCGAAACCCTGACGCGCTTTTCAAGGAGCGTCCTGGTCTCGCTTCAAGGCTTGCCTGGCCGCTGCGGCCGGATGACGCCGACCGCAGCATTCGCATCGGCTATTTGTGGACGACCTTGTCTTCGAGATGGCTCCCGACGCTGCCGCCCTGGATCGCGCCAATTCCTGCGCCGACTTCAGCGCCGGTTGCTCCGCCGACGATGCCTCCATAGACGCAGCCCACTGCAAATCCGATGACGGCTCCGACAGACGCGCCGTCGGAACCGGCTGCCGAGACCATCTCGAGATCTGCATCGGTCAGTTCGATCATATTCATGTCGATGTTGCTCATGGTCCTGGTCCTTACTTCCTGGGAGGATTGACATGGTTGCGGAAGTCCGGCTGCAAACGCGGACCCGGGCAGAAGGGATTGGTCGGATCGGGAGCAGTGAGGCTGACGCTGCCGCCCGAAACGAGCGCCATCTCTTCGAGGTCGAGGACGCGAACGGTTTCGGCGTTGGCGGTCTGCGCGTGGCCGAAGGTCTTCAGTGGGTTCATCATGGTCGTCTCCTGTAGGGTTTGGGGCGTGATCATTCACACCTGCCCTTCCGTAGCTCAGCCCGATCAGGAGGTTTAACGATTTCCGTTGCGTTTACAGTCGTTTACAGGTCATTGACATCGCGTTTACAAGGACGGAGCGCGGGACAATCGTTGGTTCTCGCGAAAAGGAAGCGTTCAGGTCGCGCCGACACGAACGTTCCCGCGCAGCCCGCATAAACGACCCGCTTTGGTCATTTCACGACCTGGCCGATCCCGCTTCAACCTACCGCCCCCTGTACCTCGGCTCCCGCTTCTCCACGAACGCGTTCAATCCTTCCTGACAATCTTCCGTACTCGCGACGAGCGCAAAGCTCTCGGCGGCGTTTTCGACGGAGCGGCGGAAGTCGGCATCGATGGCGCGCATGAAGGCGTCACGGCCGATCTTCAGGATCACAGGGGATTTGGCCGCGAGACGGCGGGCGATCTCGCGGGCGCGATCGAGCGCGGTGCCCCTGGGCACGACCTCGCTGAGCAGGCCCATGCGAAAGGCGGTCGCGGCGTCGAAGGAGTTGCCGAGGAACAGCGGGCCGAACGCCTGATGCTTGCCGACAAGGCGCGGCAACTGCACGAAGTGAATGGCGGGGATCAGGCCGACGTCGATCTCGGGATAGCCGAACGTCGAGGCGTCGCCCGCAATGACCATGTCGCAGGAAATCGCGATCGTCATGCCGCCGGCGCGCACCGCGCCGTCAACGGCTGCGATGGTGGGCTTGCCCATGCGGTACTGCATGTCGTTCAGCGCGAAATAAAGCTTCTCCAGGAATTTCTTCGTCTCGATGGCCGGCTTGCCCCTGACAAGATCGAGATCGAGGCCGGCGCAGAACACCTTGTGCGCGCTGCCGATGATGACAGCGCGAACGGTCTCGTCGTCGCGCGCTTTCGCGAGGGCTGCGAGAAGCGCGTCGATCAGCGGCATGCTCAATGCGTTGACCGGTGCGCGATCGAGCATCAGTTCGGCGATGCCGTCCGAGACCGAAGTACGGATAAGATCGGAGCTCATGGCGCGCGTCCTTTTTCCTGTGGTGTCGCAGCTTCCTTTATCAGCCGCTTCACCCGTATATTACAGGAAATGTTGGAGCGCCCCGATGACCCAATATTCGACCAGGGATCTCTCTCGAAAGTCGGGAGACGTCATTGCCGAGGCTCTGCGCAGGCCCGTCATCATAACCCAGCGCAACAAGCCCCGGCTGGTGCTGCTCAGTGTCGAAGAGTATCGCCGGCTTGCAGCCCAAGCCGATACGCGGAAGGCCGGGCGGCTGGAAACAATGCCTGACCGTCTGTTTGAAAGCGTCAAGGAGGCGGTTAGCGCCTATGAACAGGAGAGCGACGAGGCCTAAGCCTTCGCCCCGTTCATACAATGCGCTCGGTGACCGGCATTACTGCTGGCGAAAGTTGCCCGAATGCATTGCTTCGTCGACGGGCGCCCAGCGCTCGGAAAAGCTGACCCTGGGCTTGGCAACCGCTTCGTATTTCGCCCACGCGGCGACGCCGGCTGATGCGGTGAGTACGACGGCGAGCATGATCCTTGCGATATGCATTTGACCTCTCCCTGTCCGGATTGGCGGTGGATACCGGCTCTTGAATAAGGGAAGGCTAGGGCCGGCCGTGCCGACGATCTGTGAGGGCGATCACGCCTGGCGCGGGAAAAAGCAGGGAACCCCACCCCAGCCTCACCGCTTATCGCTCCGCGCCCAACGGCCCGGAGCTGCATCCGCGATGATCGACGATCTCTGGTACAAGAACGCCGTGATCTACTGCCTGTCGGTCGCGACCTACATGGACTCGAACGGCGATGGCGTCGGCGATTTCAAGGGGCTGTTGCGGCGGCTGGATTATCTCGACGGGCTTGGCATCACCACGATCTGGCTGATGCCGTTCCAGCCCTCGCCCGGCAAGGACGACGGCTACGACATCTCGGACTATTACGGCGTCGATCCGCGCTACGGCACGCTGGGGGATTTCGTCGAGTTCACCCATGGCTGCAAGCAGCGCGGCATCCGCGTGATCATCGACCTCGTGGTCAATCACACCTCCAACGAACATCACTGGTTCAAGTCGGCGCGCAGCGACAGGGAGTCGCCCTATCGCGACTGGTATGTCTGGGCCCACAAGAAGCCGGCCGGCGCCAACAAGGGCATGGTGTTTCCCGGCGTGCAGAAATCGACGTGGACGCGCGACAGTGAGGCGGGCGCCTGGTACTTCCACCGCTTCTACGATTTCCAGCCCGACCTCAACACGTCGCATCCGCTGGTGCAGGCCGAAATCCTCAAGATCATGGGTTTCTGGATCCAGCTCGGCGTGTCCGGCTTCCGCATGGACGCCGTGCCGTTCGTGATCGCGACCAAGGGCGCCAATGTGAAGAAGCCGGTCGAGCAATACGACATGCTGCGCTCCTTGCGCGAATTCCTGCAATGGCGCGAGGGCGACGCCATCATCCTCGCGGAGGCCAATGTGCTGCCGAAGACCGACATGCAGTATTTCGGCGACGACGGCGACCGCATGCAGATGATGTTCAATTTCCACGTCAACCAGCATCTGTTCTATGCGCTGGCCTCCGGCGACTCGCGGCCGCTGGCGAAGGCCATCGTGGATACCAAGCCGCGGCCGGCCACCGCGCAATGGGGCCTGTTCCTGCGCAATCACGACGAGCTCGATCTCGGACGGCTCACCAAAGCACAGCGCGAGACGGTGTTCGAGGCATTCGGGCCGGACAAGACCATGCAGCTCTATGATCGCGGCATCCGCCGAAGGCTGGCGCCGATGCTGGGTGGCGACCGGCGCCGCATCGAGCTCGCCTACAGCCTGATGTGCACGCTGCCGGGGACGCCCGTGATCCGCTATGGCGACGAGCTCGCGATGGGTGACGATCTCTCCCTGCCGGAGCGGCAATGCGCACGCACGCCGATGCAATGGTCGAACGAGCCGCAGGCGGGCTTCACCAAGAGCGGCAGGCCCTGCATGCCCGTGATCGACAAGGGCGCGTACGGCTTCGAGCATGTCAATGCCGCCAAGCAGCGGCGCGATGCGCAATCCATGCTGAACTGGACCGAGCGCATCGTGCGCATGCGGAAAGAAGTGCCCGAAATCGGCTGGGGCGATTTCGAGGTGATCAAAACGCGTGATCCCGCGATCTTCATCATCCGCTACGACTGGCGCAATAACTCCGTGCTGTTCGTGCATAATCTCGACGAGAAGCCGCGCGAGGTTTCATTTGCGAGCGGCGTCAGCGGCGAGGCCGGCAAGCTGCTGGTCAACCTGCTCGACGAGAACCACAGCCGCGCCGACAAACGCGGCCGCCACAAGGTGCTGATGGAAGGCTACGGCTATCGCTGGTATCGCGTCGGCGGGCTCGACTATCTGCTCAAGCGCAGCGACATCGATCGCGTTGCGGCGGGAAAGGGCGGAAGGCGGAGGTGAGAGGGAGCGCGTTCCAGGAAAGTCTCGTCATGCCCGGGCATAGCCGTTCGAAGAACGGCGTCGCTTCCGCTCGCCTATGACCCGGGCATCCACGCCTTGTTCCCGTGTGAGGAGCAAGACGTGGATGGCCGGGTCAAGCCCGGCCATGACGAGCTTCAATCCCTCAGCATCCGCGGCAGATGCTTTTCACCATCCGATCGAGCTTGCTGTTCTCGGCGTCGATCCGGGCGTCGCTGTCGTCGTTCTTCGTCGTCGTGGCTGCGTTCGGTCCGGGCATTCGCGTGCCGTTCGACCGGATTGAGCCGCCACCGCCCCCGCCGCCCGAGGCATTGGCGGTGCCGAGCGAATTGGTCCCACGCGCCGTGTTGCCGGGCTCTCTTGCGTCTGGATTGGCCGGATTCTGCCGCGGCGAATTGGCCTGCGGATTTGCAAGACCGGTGGTGGTCCCCGTGCTGGCGCCGGGCGTCGTGCTCGGATTTTGACCCGGCGCGTTGGCGACGCCGTTGCTATTGCTCGGAGGGGTGGCGGGGTTGACGCCGGTCCCGGTGCCTTGCGGCGCGTTCCTCGAACCAATCCCGGTGGTCCCAACGCCGGCGCCGGACGACCCCGCAGCGCCCGCGGATGCGCCGCCGGCAGAGCCGCCGCCAGCGCCACCACCGCCTCCTCCACCGCCTTGCGCATGAGCAAGCGGTGACGTGAGCGTGAGCAGGAGTGCGAAGGCGAGTGTCTGGAGTTTCATGGCGCGGCCTCCAATAAGAGAACCAAGCGCGGTGCGAGGCGGTGGTTCCTGACGTGTGATGATTGATCGCACTACGGCCGCTGCCCGCCCCCGACAAATCCCGTCCCGTGACTGTGAGAAATCTCACAGTTCGACCGATGCGCGCGGCCCACGAAGGTGCAATCGCACCCATAAAAGCCTCCTCAAGGCGGGACCTGCTGTGAAGTCATCTGTCCGTTCCCTCGCGCTGCCGACTCTCCTCGTCTCTCTCCTTGCGGTTTCCACATCACCCGCCATGCCGGCGGAGCGCGGAGGCTCACAAAGCTACAAGGAAGCGGAAAAGCTGAACGTGCAGGCCATGCAGCTTGCGCAGCAGGGCCGCTACAAGGAGGCCGAAGGACTGTTCAATCGCGAGCTTGCGATCCTTGAAAAGGTGAAGGGGCCGGACTCCGAGGATTACTCGACCGTGCTGAACAACATGGCCGAGCTTTATACCAGGCAGGCCCGCTACACCGAGGCCGAGGCGCTGGCGCGGCGATCGCTCGCGATCCGCGAGAAGGTGCTCGGCGCCAACAATCCCGGCACCGCCGTCACCGTGAACAACCTGGCCAACATCCTCCAGGCCAGGGGCCAACTGACCGAAGCCGAACCGCTCTACAAGCGCGCGCTGGCGATCACCGAGAAAGCGCGCGGGCCCGCGCATCCCGACGTCGCCGCCATGCTCAACAATCTCGGCGAGCTCTACAACGCCATGGGCCGCCTCGCCGAGGCCGAGCCGATCTTCAAGCGCGCGCTGGCGATCCGGCAGAAGGCGCTGCGCGCGGACGATCCTGTGCTCGCCGAAAGCTACACCAACCTCGCCTCGCTTGACGCCACGCAGGGCCGCTATGGCGAGGCCGAGCAATTTTTCAAACTGTCGGCCGAGATCCTGCAGAAGGCGTATGGCATCCAGCATCCCTATGTCGCGGGCATTCTGACCGCGCTCGCTGTCGTGTACGAGAAGCAGGGCCGCTACGCCGAGGTCGAGCCACTCTTGAAAACGGCGCTGGCGATCCGGGAGAAACTGCTCGGACCCGATCACCCCGATCTTGGCGACGCGCTGGCGAGCCTCGCCAATTTCTACACCAGCCAGAACCGCTATCCGGAAGCCGAAGCGCACTACAAGCGTGCGCTCGCGATCGAGGAAAAGGCGCTCGGCCCCGATCACGCCACGGTGGCGCTCACGCTGCTCGGCCTCGCCAACGTCTTTCGCCTCCAGGGCCGCGCCGCCGACGCCGACGCCTTTTACAAGCGCTCGCTCACCGTGTCGGTGAAGGCGCTCGGGCCGAACCATCCGCAGGTCGCCGGGATCCTCAATCAGGCGGCGCAGCTCTATGCCGAGCAACGCCTCTATGCCGAGGCCGAGCCGCTGTACAAGCAATCGCTCGCGATCTGGGAAAAGACGGTCGGGCCCGACCACCCGGCCGTCGCCGAGAATTTGCAAAACCTGGCGCAGATCTACAGCAGCGAGGGGCGGTATGCCGAAGCCGAGCCGTTGTTCTGGCGCGCGCTGAGGATCGAGGAGAAGGTCCACGGGCACGATCATCCCACGGTCGCGATCTGCCTCAACAATCTGGGCCTGCTTTACGACAGGCAGGGCCGCTTCGCCGAAGCCCAGCCGTTTTACCGCCGATCCCTCGTGATCAACGAGAACGCGCTGGGGCCCGAGCATCCCCTCGTGATCACCACGCTCGACAATCTGATCAAGCTGTTCGCCGACGGAGGCCGCTTCGATGCGGCGCTGCCGTTCGTGCGCCGCGCGCTCGGCCGCAACATCGCGCGGCCCTATGGCGCCTTCCCCAGCTTGATGGGAGCCGCGCAGCAGGGATTGATTTCGGCGGAGCAATCCTTCGAGGACAGCTATGGCGTGATGCAGGAAGCCTCGTCTTCGGCGGCCGCCGAAGCCGTCGAGAGGCTGGCGCAGCGCTTTGCCGCCGGCTCGGGCCGGCTCGCCGACCTGGTGCGCAAGGATCAGGACCTCGCCAGCGAAGGCAAGCAGCTCGACGATGCGCTGATGGCCGAGGCCATCAAATCGTCGAAGGACCGCAACGCCGGCAGGGAAGGCCTGATCCGCAAACGCCTCTCCGAGATCGAGACGGAGCAGAAGGCCAGTTCCGAGACGCTGGCGCGCGAGTTTCCGGGCTATGTGGCGCTGTCGAAGCCCGCCCCCTTGAGTCTCGACGAGACGCGCGCGCTGCTTGGCGACGACGAGGCCGTGGTGGCGTTCCATGTCACCGAGAAAAGGGGCTATGCCTGGGTCATCACCAGCACGAGCGCGTACTGGACGCCACTGCCCTCGCCGACCGCCGAGCTCGTCGGCGAGGTGAAGAAGCTGCGGCAGATGGTGACCGACGATGCCGACAAGCCGTTCGACGCGGCGCCGGCCTGGCATCTCTATCAGCAGACCTTCGCGCCGCTGGAGAGCTGGATCAGGGACAAGAAGCGGATATCGGTGTTCGCCAATGGCGCGCTGACATCGATCCCGTTCGGCATGCTGGTGAAGCGCGATCCGGGTGGAAAATCGCTGCGCGACATCGACTGGATGATCAAGTCGCACGCGATCGCGGTGCTGCCCTCAATCTACAGCCTCAAGACCATGCGCATCGCTTCGGCCACGCTGTCGGCGCCGAAAGCGATGATCGGCTTCGGCGATCCCGTGTTCTCGACGGGCGCGCTCGCGCGCGAGCGCCAGTCCCAAGCCCAGTCCCAAGCCCGCTCCCAGGCCCAGACCGATCGGATCGCGATGCGCAGCATCACCAGCTTCGCCAGGGGCACGGAGATCGATACGCGCTCGCTGCGGGAATACCTTCCGCAATTGCCGGCGACGCGCAACGAGGTGCAGACCATCGGCAAGGTACTGGGCGCCGATCCGGCCGACCTCGTGCTCGGGCTCGATGCGACCGAGACGCGGGTGAAGCAGTCGCAGCTCGACCAGTACCGCATCGTCTATTTCGCAACCCATGGGCTGGTTGCCGGCGACCTCAACCGCTTCAGCAAGACCAGGAGCGAGCCGGCGCTCGCGTTCACCTTCCCCGACAGGCCGAGCGAGGCCGACGACGGCCTGTTGCAGGCGACCGAAATCTCGTCGCTGAGGCTCAATGCGGACTGGGTGGTGCTGTCGGCCTGCAATACGGCGGCGAGCGACGTCGTCGGCGCCGAGGCCCTGAGCGGGCTTGCCCGCGCCTTCCTCTATGCCGGCGCGCGGTCGCTCGTCGTGTCGCACTGGCCGGTGGCTGATGATGCGACCGCGAAGCTGATGACGACGCTGTTTGCGGTCGCCAAGGACGAGCCCGGCCTCAGCCATTCCGAGGCGCTGCGACTAGCGATGCTGTCGCTGATCAATTCGCGCGCCAAAAACGCCTCCGGTATCCCGGAGGCGCATCCGGCGCTGTGGGCGCCCTTCATCGTGGTCGGCGAGCCGCAGGCAGGGCGATAAGCGCGACGCCGCATTCAGTGCAGCGCGCCCGATCGCCCGGTGCGCGCCAGCGCCTTGGTCGACGGCCCGCGGCGTTCCTTCAACCGCTCGTCGACGGTCGGCAATCTGGCGTAGCCGCCAAGCAGCTTCCATTCGCGCACCAGCGCCGTCATCTTCGCGCGCATCTCGATCAGGCAGAGCGCCGACACCGTGCAATCGAGGTCATGATTGACCTGAGTGCGAATCCTGTCCTCCGTGCGCAGCATGTCCGCGCGCAAGACGCTCATTTCCTTGCGAATCCTGTTCAGCCTGTTGTCCATGAGATCCTCCGTAACCGGGCGAGGCCAATAAGAACAAAACAAGAACAAAAAGTCAAGATCTATTCCAGCCTAGTCCCGGCGCACGGGACGCTTTGGTTACCGCAACGCTAACGCGATCGTTCGAATCCGCGGCGTCGGGCGAGGCGAACCTTAGAATTTTAGCTGTATCGATCAGCCCACAACGAAAATGAGCGGGGGGCTCACATGGAATTTTTGGGGATCGCGGGATTCGTCTTCGCTGCAACGGCGGTAAGTGTCCTGGTGTACGAGCATCAGGCCGACGTGTTGCACGGACCCTACATCGAGGGCCGCGCCGCGCCGCAATGGATCGAGCCGCAATGGGCTGCCGATATCCTCGAGCCGCTGCGCGAGCTGGTCGAACCCGTCGTCGCGCAGATCAACTGGGCAGCACGCAGCGCGGTCTATTTCGCGTCATTGGCGTGAAAGAAGCGAATTGCGAATGGCGAGTAGCGAATAGGGAAGCTCTCCCTTCCCTACTCACCATTCGCTAATCGCCATTCGCCTTCTAACCGATTGCAACCCCGCCGCCGATGGTGCGGTTGAGCGTCTGCGTCGTGCGTTCGATGCGCTCGGCGGCTGCATTGAGGGCATTGGCGACCGCGGTCTGGGTCTGCTTGGCGCGATCGACAGCCGCGACGCGGACGTCGCGCAGGCTGCTCAGCTCCTGTTCGAGGGTGCGGATGCGCGAATGCGCATCGAACAATTCGTCGCATGCGGTAAGTGCGGCCATCACGGTCAGACGCTGGTCGCCAATCTCGCCGAACTTGCCGCGCAACTGCTCGACGCGCGCCTCCAGGCTCTCGGCGAGCTTGAGCAGCCGCACCTCCTGCCCCTCCTCGCAGGCCATGCGGTATTGCCGGCCGTTGATGGTGACGTTGATGTGGCTCATTCCTCGTCGTCCTCCGGCTCGTCCTCATGCGGCCCCTCGGCGAGCGCCGCTGCAAGCCCCTCGGAGTGATCGTCTTCCTCGGCAAGCGCGTGGCGTTCCGCGCCGCCGAGCACCTCGCGGATGGCGCCGATCGCATGATCGAGCCGTTCGGCGATTTCGCGATTGACGCGCTCGAGCTTGCGCGACTTCACCAGCGAGGTGTCGAGCTCGTCGGCCAGGCGTGAGCGGTCGGCGCCGAGCGCCTGAATCCGCGTCGCCAGTTCGTCCTCGTCACGGTCAGCCTCGCGCCGCCGCTCCACCGCGCTTTCCAGCGCATCGAGCGCGGACATCAGCCGGCGCGTCGCAGCGTCGATGTCCGCGAACGGCGGTTCCACGATGCCGGGATGGTTATGGGCACGTTCGTTCATACGGCGAGATGCAGCTCTGCTTACGGTCTGCTTCAAGGCCTCGCCAACAGGCAAAATGCGCGCATCGGCAAACCCTTAAGACGAGAAGTTTACGTGCGCCAACGGCTGCGCGCAACGCCGTCGCGAAGCTATGCACTACAAAGCAACCTTTCCCGCCCCGAAGACGTTGGACTCGGGGAACCAAGGTGCTATCAGCCATTTAGCCGCCACAAGCGCTCGGTTCTTGCCTCCGTTGCGCCCGCAATCAAACCTCAATTCAGACGGAATTTCGCTCATGACGCAGGTCGACCACACCCGTATGGCCAACGCGATTCGGGGGCTCGCGATGGACGCGGTGGAGAAGGCAAAATCCGGGCATCCCGGGCTGCCGATGGGCGCCGCCGATATCGCAACCGTGCTGTTCACGCAGTTCCTGAAGTTCGACGCCAGCACGCCGGCCTGGCCGGACCGCGACCGCTTCGTGCTGTCGGCAGGCCACGGCTCGATGCTGCTCTATGCGCTGCTCTATCTCACCGGCAATTCCGACATGACGCTGGACCAGATCAAGCGGTTCCGGCAGGTCGATTCGCTCACCCCGGGCCACCCCGAGAATTTCCGCACCAAGGGAGTGGAGACCACCACCGGTCCGCTTGGCCAGGGGATTGCGACCGCGGTCGGCATGGCGCTGGCGGAGAAGATGCTGGCGGCGGAGTTCGGCAAGAAGGTCGTCGAGCATCACACCTATGTGCTTTGCTCCGACGGCGATCTGATGGAAGGCGTGTCGCAGGAAGCGATCGCGCTCGCCGGCCACTGGCGGCTCAACAAGATGATCGTGCTCTACGACGACAACGGCATCTCGATCGACGGCCCGACCTCGATCTCCGACTCGGTCGACCAGATCAAGCGCTTCAAGTCCGCGGGCTGGGCCGCCGAGCTGATCGACGGCCAGGACCAGAAGGCGATCGCGGATGCGATCACGCGCGCGCAGAAATCCAACAAGCCTTCGCTGATCGCCTGCAAGACCACGATCGGCTACGGCGCGCCGCACAAGGCCGGCACCGCGAAGGCGCATGGCGAGGCGCTCGGCGCCGACGAGTTGAAAGCGGCCAAGGAGAAGCTCGGGATCTCGCAGGACGCCTTCTCGGTGCCCGACGACGTGTTGAAGGCCTGGCGCGCCGCCGGCAGCCGCGGCGCCGTCGCGCGGCAGGAATGGGAAGCGCGCTTCGCCGAGCTGGGCCCGCGCAAGCGCGCGGAGTTTGAGCGGCGGCTGCGGCACGAGCGCCCCGCCGCGCTCGCCAAGGCGTTGCGCGACCACAAGAAGAAGCTCCTGGAAAATCCACTCAACGTCGCGACCCGCAAATCCTCGGAAGCCGCGATCGACGCGATTGCCGAGGCGATGCCGTTCGAGTTCGTCGCGGGCTCGGCCGACCTCACCGGCTCCAACAACAACAAGGCGAAAAACGCGGTCGCGTTCGGCGCCAAGACGCCGAAAGGCCGCTTCATCCATTACGGCATCCGCGAGCACGGCATGTGCGCCGCGCTCAACGGCATCTTCCTGCATGGCGGCTTTGCGCCGAACGGGGCGACCTTCCTGGTGTTCACGGATTATGCGCGCCCCGCCATGCGACTCGCCGCGCTGATGGGGACCGGCGTCAACTATGTGATGACCCACGATTCCATCGGGCTCGGCGAAGACGGCCCCACGCACCAGCCGGTCGAGCATCTCGCGGCGCTGCGCGCGATCCCGAACATGCGGGTGTTCCGCCCCTGTGATGCGATCGAGGTCGCCGAATGCTGGGAGCTCGCGCTCAGCCGCACCGATGGCCCCACCGTGCTGGCGCTGACGCGGCAGAACGTGCCGCAGCTCCGAACCTCGGCGCCGGCCGAAAACCCCTGCGCGCGCGGCGCCTACGAGCTGGTCCCGGCGCAGGGCGAGGCGAAAGTGTCGCTGTTCGCCTCGGGCTCCGAGGTCGAGATCGCCGTCGCCGCCCAGAAGCAGCTTGCCGAACGCGGCATCGCGTCACGGGTGGTCTCCGTGCCCTCGCTGGAATTGCTGCTGGCCCAGCCGGAAGACCGGCAAAAGGCCATGATCGGCAACGCCCCCGTCAAGGTCGCGATCGAGGCCGCGGTGCGCTGGGGCTGGGACGCCGTGATCGGCCATGACGGCATCTTCATCGGCATGCACGGCTTCGGCGAAAGCGGCCCGGCCAAGGACCTTTTCAAGCATTTCGGCATTACCGCCGAGGCCGCGGTTAACGCAGTTCTGAAACGCTTGGGTGGATAGTTGAGCTAAGGCCCGAAAAGGGCTACCTAACTGCCATCTTTTCCGTCCCCGTCCGGCCGAACCGGGCGAACCGCCGTCAGCCTCTCCGCAGGGTTCCGCCCGTGGGGAAGGCTCTGGCCATTGAGAGGAGAACATTCATGGCAGTCCGCGTTGCTATCAACGGGTTTGGCCGCATCGGCCGCAACATCCTGCGCGCCATCGCCGAGTCCGGCCGCAAGGACATCGAGGTGGTCGGCATCAACGATCTCGGCCCGGTCGAGACCAATGCCCATCTGCTGCGCTTCGACAGCGTGCATGGCCGCTTCCCCGGCACCGTCACCGTCGAGGGCAATTCGATCAGCCTCGGCAACGGCAAGATCAGGGTTTCGGCCGAACGCGATCCGACCAAGCTGCCCTGGAAGGAACTGGGCGTCGACATCGCGCTGGAATGCACCGGCATCTTCACGGCCAAGGACAAGGCCTCCGCGCATCTCACCGCCGGCGCCAAGCGCGTGCTGGTCTCCGCGCCCGCCGACAATGCCGACGCCACCATCGTCTACGGCGTCAATCACGACACGCTGACCAAGGATCACCTGGTCGTCTCCAACGGCAGCTGCACCACCAACTGCCTCGCCCCCGTCGCCAAGGTGCTCAACGACACCGTCGGCATCGAGACCGGCTTCATGACCACGATCCACGCCTACACCGGCGACCAGCCGACGCTGGATACCCTTCACAAGGATCTCTATCGCGGCCGCGCCGCCGCGATGTCGATGATCCCGACCTCGACGGGCGCGGCAAAGGCGATCGGCCTCGTGCTCCCTGAACTGAAGGGCAAGCTCGACGGCGTCTCGATCCGCGTGCCGACGCCGAACGTCTCGGTGATCGACTTCAAGATCGTCGCCAAGCGAGCGACCGACGCCAAGGAAATCAACGAGGCGATGAAGCGCGCCAGCGAGCAGCAGCTCAAGGGCATCCTCGGCTACACCACCGCGCCCAACGTCTCGATCGACTTCAACCACGACCCGCATTCGTCGACCTTCCACATGGACCAGACCAAGGTGCAGAACGGCACCTTCGTGCGCGTGATGAGCTGGTACGACAACGAATGGGGTTTTTCGAACCGCATGGCCGATACGGCCGTGGCGATGGCGAAGAAGATTTAAGTCCAAGCAATCTCGTCATGCCCGGCCTTGTGCCGGGCATCCACGTCTTTGGTACCCGGAAGAAAGACGTGGATGGCCGGGTCAAGCCCGGCCATGACGAAGAGGAAGCGCCCCATGACCAAATCATTCCGAACCCTCGACGACGTCGACGTGAAGAGCAAGCGCGTGCTGCTGCGCGTGGACCTCAACGTCCCCATGGAGAACGGCCGTGTCACCGACGCCACGCGCCTCGAGCGCGTCGGGCCGACCATCACCGAACTGTCGCAGAAGGGCGGCAAGGTGATCCTGCTCGCGCATTTCGGCCGGCCGAAGGGACGCGATCCCAGGGAGTCGCTCAAGCCCGTGGCAGCGGCGCTTGCGGAGGTGATCAGGAAGCCGGTCGGCTTTGCCGATGATTGCATCGGCGAGGCCGCGCAAAGTGCCATCGCCGGCATGAAGGATGGCGACATCCTCTGCCTCGAGAATACGCGCTTCCACAAGGAAGAAGAGAAGAACGATCCGGCCTTCGTCGCGGAATTGGCCAGGCTCGGCGACATCTGGGTCAATGACGCCTTCTCCGCGGCCCACCGC
Source organism: uncultured Alphaproteobacteria bacterium (assembly GCA_963696255.1). Classification (GTDB taxonomy): domain Bacteria; phylum Pseudomonadota; class Alphaproteobacteria; order Rhizobiales; family Xanthobacteraceae; genus Bradyrhizobium. The sequence continues at coordinate 2,840,250 of CAVOJN010000005.1, read as the reverse complement.
GCCCATGCCACGACCGAAGGGCTCGGCCACAAGCTGCCCGCCTATGCCGGCCGCACCATGCAGGCCGAGCTCGACGCGTTATCCAAGGCGCTGGAAGCGCCGACCAAGCCGGTGATCGCAATCGTCGGCGGCGCAAAGGTCTCGACCAAGATCGACCTGTTGGAAAACCTCGTCGCCAAGGTCGATGCACTCGTGATCGGCGGCGGCATGGCCAATACCTTCCTGCATGCGCAGGGCGTTGGCGTCGGCAAATCGCTCGCCGAGAAGGATCTCGCCGCGACGGCGCTGCGGATCATGGACAAAGCGGAAGCCGCCAACTGCGCGATCATCCTCCCCGTCGATGCCGTGGTCGCAAACCAGTTCGCTGCGAATGCGCCCTCCCATGCCTACGGGCTCGACGCAATTCCCGCCGACGGCATGATCCTCGACGTCGGCCCGCAATCGACCGCGCGAATTCACGCCGCGATCGACGATGCGGCCACGCTGGTCTGGAACGGTCCGCTCGGCGCCTTCGAGATGACGCCGTTCGACCGCGGCACCGTGGTTGCGGCCAGACACGCCGCCGAGCGCACCAGGACCAGGAAGCTGATTTCGGTTGCGGGCGGCGGCGACACCGTCGCCGCGCTGAACCAGGCCGGCGTCGCCGGTGATTTCACCTATGTCTCGACCGCCGGTGGCGCGTTTCTTGAATGGATGGAAGGGAAACCTCTGCCGGGCGTCGAGGTTCTGAAGATACGGTAATTCGGGCGGCCAGGCCGCTACAAAACCCAAGACGGAGAGTTGATAAGATGGCTCGCATCACGTTGCGTCAATTGCTCGACCACGCGGCGGAGCACGATTACGGCGTGCCGGCGTTCAACATCAACAACATGGAACAGGCGCTGGCGATCATGGACGCGGCCAACCAGGTCGACGCGCCCGTCATCATCCAGGCTTCGCGCGGCGCACGCTCCTATGCCAACGACGTCATGCTCAAGCACATGATGGACGCGGTCACCGAGATCTATCCGCACATTCCGGTCTGCGTACACCTCGACCATGGCAACGAACCCGCGACCTGCATGACCGCGATCCAGGCCGGCTTCACGTCGGTGATGATGGACGGCTCGCTCAAGGCCGACGGCAAGACGCCCGGCGACTGGGACTACAATGTCGGCGTGACCAGGACGGTGACCGATATGGCCCATCTCGGCGGCATCTCGGTCGAAGGCGAGCTCGGCGTGCTCGGCTCGCTCGAGACCGGCATGGGCGACAAGGAAGACGGCCATGGCGCCGAAGGCAAGCTGTCGCACGATCAGCTCCTCACCAACCCCGACGAGGCCGTCAAGTTCGTCAAGGAGACCAAGGTCGACGCGCTTGCGATCGCCATGGGCACCTCACACGGCGCCTACAAGTTCACCCGCAAGCCCGACGGCAACATCCTCGCCATGAACGTGATCGAGGAAATCCATCGCAAGCTGCCGAACACGCATCTGGTGATGCATGGATCGTCGTCGGTGCCGGAGGACCTGCAGGAGATCATCAACGCCAATGGCGGCAAGATGAAGCCGACCTGGGGCGTGCCGGTCGCGGAGATCCAGCGCGGCATCAAGAACGGTGTGCGCAAGATCAACATCGACACCGACAATCGCATGGCGATGACGGGCCAGATCCGGAAAGTGCTCAAGGATCATCCGGAAGAGTTCGATCCGCGCAAATATCTCAAGCCCGCCATGGAAGCCATGACCAGGCTCTGCAAGCAGCGCCTGCAGGAATTCAGCGCCGCAGGCCAGGCGAGCAAGCTCAAGAAAGTGCTGACCACGGCCGAGATGGCCAGGCGCTACGGCAAGGGCGAGCTGGATCCCCGCGTGGCGTAGTGATCGCGAAGGTCATGTAATTTAGACGAACGCTTTCTCACACCGTCATTCCGGGATGCGCCGGAAGGCGCAGGCCCGGAATCCATAACCCGGATTGTGGTTATGGATTCCGGGCTCGACGCTTGCGCGTCGCCCCGGAATGACGGCGAATTAGTTAATTCCATCCCCTGCGACGAACGTTAAGCTCGGCATTTGCCCGATTACGGTCTATTTTGTCGGCAAATAGACCATCCGCGGAGGACTTCAGATGAATCTCGCCGATCTCAACAAAATCGCCCAGGCCATGGTAACGCCGGGCAAGGGCATCCTTGCCGCCGATGAATCCTCCGGCACCATCAAGAAGCGCTTCGATGCGATCAAGGTGGAATCGACGGAAGAGAACCGCCGCGACTATCGCGAGATGCTGTTCCGCTCGCAGGAGGCGATGAGCAAATACATCTCCGGCGTCATTCTCTATGACGAGACCATCTGGCAGAACGCCAAGGACGGCACGCCGCTGGTCAAGCTGATCGAGCAGTCGGGCGCTATTCCCGGCATCAAGGTCGACGAGGGGACGCAGGCGCTGCCGAATTGCCCGGGCGAACTCGTCACTGTCGGCCTCGACAAGCTCGCCGAGCGGCTGAAGAAATATTACGAGCGCGGCGCGCGCTTTGCGAAATGGCGCGCGGTCATCGATATCGGCAACGGCATCCCCACCATGACCGCGATCAGCGTCAATGCGCACGCGCTGGCGCGCTATGCGGCGCTGTGCCAGGCCGCGCAGATCGTGCCGATCGTCGAGCCGGAAGTGCTGATGGACGGCGATCACGACATCGATCGCTGTCATGACGTGACGAGCCGCGTGCTCAACAAGACCTTCCAGGAATTGCGTGTGCAGCGCGTGGCGCTGGAAGGCATGATCCTGAAACCGAACATGGCGATCGCCGGCAAGAAGAGCGCAAGGCAGGCCTCCGTCGGGGAGGTCGCGGATAAGACCGTGCGCATGCTCAAAGCGTGCGTTCCGGCCGCCGTTCCCGGCATCGCCTTCCTGTCCGGAGGCCAATCGGACGAGGAAGCGACCGCGCATCTCAATGCGATGAACGCCATTGGCAACCTGCCCTGGAAGCTCACCTTCTCCTATGGCCGCGCGCTTCAGGCCGCACCACAGAAGGCGTGGTCCGGCAAGGCCGAGAATGTCGCAGCCGGCCAGCGCGCCTTCACCCATCGCGCGCGCATGAATGCGCTGGCGAGCACCGGCGGCTGGGCCACCGACATGGAAAAGAAGGCGGCCTAACGCGCGATGAGTTCAGGATTCGCGTTCCGCTCCCGCGGGCCCGGCGGCGCCGGGCCGTTCAGCAAGCTGCTGCTTGCGCATCAACTCGGATGTCGCGATGCGCGTATATCCGATGCGCGCATAGAAGCGATGGGCGTCCTTGCGCGCGGAGCCGGAGTAAAGCGAGACGGAGGCGCTGGGATAGCTCCGCGCCCAGGCTTCCGCTTGTTCCATCAGCCGCTCGCCGATGCCCTGCGAGCGCTGCGACGCCTCGACCACCAGCGCCTGCACCATCACCTCGGGCGCCTTGTCGAGCGCCGGGCGAAAGAAGGCGTGCAACAGGCCGACCACGCTCCCGTCCCGTTCACAGACCCAGACCCGGTGGCCGGGATCGCGCAGCACGATGTCAAGCCGGCGCGCAGCCTCCGTGGGCGCCATGTCGTAGCCGAGTTGCCCCAGAAGGCCGGTCGCGGCGGGAATGTCGTCGCTGGAAATCGGCCGCACCTTCATGCGGGAACCTCCGCTGCCTGTGGCCGCGCGAGGCGCTCGAGCGGCGGGAACGCTGATGTCTAAGAGCGCAACCCCGATAGCACGCCCGCTTCCGCGGCTCTACCTCGCCACGCCTGTCGTGGACGATCCGTCCGCGCTGCTCACGGGCCTGCCGGAACTGCTGTCGGCTGCCGATATCGCCGCCGTTCTGCTCAGGCTGCAGGTCACCGACCAGCGCACGATGATCGCGCGGATCAAGACGCTGGCGCCGGCGATCCAGACCACGGGCGCGGCGCTACTGCTCGACGGTCATGTCGAGCTGGTGGCGCGCGCCGGCGCCGATGGCGCGCATCTGAGCGGATTGGCCGCGCTCGAAGAGGCGCTGCCAAGCCTCAAACCCGACCGCATCGCGGGGCTGGGCGGGCTCGCGACGCGTCACGATTCCATGATCGCGGGCGAACTCGGCGCGGACTACGTGCTGTTCGGCGAGCCCGACGCAAACGGGCACCGTCCGTCGATGGACGCGGTCGCGGAGCGACTGGACTGGTGGGCCGAATTGTTCGAGCCACCTTGCATCGGCTATGCCGCCTCGCGCGAGGAGGCCTATGAGTTCGCACGTGCCGGCGCCGATTTTGTCCTCGTCGCCGATGCGGTGTGGTCGGATTCGCGAGGGCCCGCGACGGCGCTGGCCGAGATCGGCCAGACGCTGCGCCAGGCACACAGCGATGCGCGCGCCGCCGCGAAAGCCGGATAATGCAGCTCATGACTATACGGCGTCCGCTCACGCTCCTCGTTCTCTCGCTCGTTCTGACGACGGGCGTGGCCGCGCAGTCGCCTCCCGTGCCGCCTGCCGACGTCCCGACGCCATCAGCACCTCCGCTGATGCCGCCGCCGGGAGCGCCCGAACCGGTCAAACCGCCCGCCGCAAAGCCTGCCGAGAAAGTCAGGCCCAGGCCGGCGCCGCCGCCCGCGCCGGCCGCCGCGAAGAAGCCGGAACCGAAGCCCGCGGCGCCCGTGGTGAACGCGACACCGACCCCCGACAATCCCAATGCCGACTTTGTCTACGGCGCCTATCAGCGCGGCGAGTACAAGACCACGTTCGGTCTTGCGCTGCCGCGCGCGCAAGCCGGCGACATTCACGCGATGACGATGCTCGGCGAACTCTATGCCAATGGCCTCGGCGTCAAGCGCGACTACGACAAGGCCGTCGACTGGTACAAGAAGGCCGTCGCCGGCGGCGACGCCGAGGCGATGCTGGCGCTGGCGATGATGCGGCTCGGCGGCTATGGCGGCGGGGTCGACCAGCAGGAAGCCGCAAGACTGCTGGCGTCCGCGGCAAAGCTCGGCGAACCCAAGGCGGCGTATAACCTTGCCTTGATCTATCTCGGCGGGCAGGCGCTGCCGCAGGATATCAAACGCGCCGCGGAACTGATGCGCCAGGCCGCGGATGCCGGCAACGCCGAAGCGCAATATGCGCTGGCGACCTTCTACAAGGAGGGCACCGGGGTCGAGAAGAACATGGATATCGCCGTGCGGCTGTTGCAGGCCGCTTCGTTGGCCGACAACGTCGATGCCGAGGTCGAATATGCGATCGCGCTCTATAACGGCACCGGCACGCCGCGCAATCAGCCTGCGGCGGTCGCATTGTTGCGCAAGGCGGCCAGGCAGGGCAGCCCGGTGGCGCAAAACCGCCTCGCCCGCGTGCTGCTCAGCGGCCAGGGCGCGCCCGTCGACAAGGTCGAGGCGCTGAAATGGCACCTGGTCGCCAAGACCCAGGGCAAGGGCGACCCCATGCTGGACGAGGAACTGTCCAAGGTTTCGCCCGAGGAGCGTGCCAAGGCCGAGGCGCTGGCGCACCGTTGGCTCGGCGACCCCGTTGACGCGACCGCGCCCGCAGGGCAACCAGTGCCCCAAGGTCAAGCCAAGCCACTCTCTGCTCCACCAATTCCCTATACTCAAATGCCCGGCACACCCAAGCGCTGAGACGAAACCGGATACATGCTCTATTCAGCCCTTATCAATGTCATGGTGAAAGCCGCGCGCCGCGCCGGCCGCAGCCTCAAGCGCGATCTCGGCGAGATCGAGCATCTGCAGGTCTCGCTGAAGGGGCCGGCCAATTTCGTCTCGCTCGCCGACAAGCGCGCCGAAGAGATGCTCTACACCGACCTCGCCAAGGCGCGGCCGGGTTACGGCTTCCTCGGCGAGGAAGGCGGACAGCGGGAGGGGAACGACAAGAGCCACACCTGGATCGTCGACCCGCTCGACGGCACCACCAATTTCCTGCACGGCATTCCGCAATTTGCGATCTCGATCGGGCTTGCGCGCGAGGGCACCGTGATCGCCGGCGTGATCTACAATCCCGCCAATGACGAGCTCTATATCGCCGAACGCGGCAAGGGCGCGTTCCTCAACGACCAGCGGCTTCGGGTCGCCGGCCGCCGCAAGCTGAACGAATGCGTGATCGCCTGCGGCCTTCCGCATATCGGCCGCGGCGATCATGAACAATCGCTGCGGGAGATGGCGGCGCTGCAGAACAAGATCGCCGGCTTCCGGCGTTTCGGCGCGGCCGCGCTCGACCTCGCCTTCGTCGCCGCCGGCCGGCTCGACGGCTTTTGGGAGCGCAATCTGTCGCCCTGGGATATCGCGGCCGGCCAGATCATGGTGCGCGAATCCGGCGGCATCGTGAGCGGCATCGAGGGACACGACAACGCGCTGACGACGGGCCATGTCGTGTGCGGCAATGAATTCGTGCACGCCGAGCTTGTGAAGATCCTGAAGCCGCTGTAGCGGAACGGCCCTACCCGGTCTCATCTCCCTATGCGCCGTCAAGGACGGACAAGAAAAAAGCCCGCCGGCAAACGTGCCGGCGGGCTTCGTGTTTGCATAACGAGGGCTCAGTCCAGGAAATTGGACAGAGCGAGGTTCAGCTTGACCCTCTCGATGAGCGCCTGAGCACGAACCGAGAGGCTCACGCCGGTCCCCACGCCGACAGCCTGACCGTGGAACGCTGCGTTGTTCAACACCGTCTTGATCTGGCTGGCGAGTTGATCGCGATCCTGGGTGATTTCGCCGATTTCCTTCAGGTAGCGTGCATAGACCTTGTCGGTCGAGGTGATGGAGCGGTTCGCCCAGACGAGGCTGGCGCGGCCGAGATCACCCTTGGGTGCGTTCAACTGCTTGAACACGCTGGCAAGTTCCACGAACAATGCAGGGTCCCTGCGAATGCCGGACGGCAGCGCGTTGTCCTGCACGTACTCCGCAATGACGCGCCCGTCGTGTACGTAGTCGTCCGTCAGCCCAAGCAGGGACATGACCGTTGGCCGCACGTCGGTATGGTCGCTGAACACCGCGTCATCACGTCCGAGGTGCTTCACGCCCGGTCCCACCATGGCGACCCATGTGCGGGTGATATCCTGCTGGAAGTCACCGTGGTTCCAGGCAAAGCCCGGCCCCACACAGACGAGATCGGCCGGATTGGGACAATTGGCGAAGGTGAAGAAGTAGTTGTCGTCGCCAAACATGGTCAGCGTCGGCGTGCGCTGCTTGCTGAAGGTGATCATGTGCAGCAGCTTCATTTCGGCAGGGTCAGCCAGCAGCTTCGACAGCTTGTCGGTGGCGCCGGTGCGCGGGTTGACGGCCACGATCGAGTTGAGATCGCGCGCCATGGTTCGCGCGACCGGGTCGGTCGGCGCCGGATTGCCGTTGATATACAGGTTGGGAGCGTCGTCAGCGTGCAGGAAGAACGGCGTGGTGTCGGCGCGTTGCTGTTGCAGAAGCTTGGCCAGCGTCAGGTCGATTTCGCCTATGCTGGAGTAGGTGCAGGGCGTATTGACGCCGTCGCACGGGCCGGTCGGCGCGCTGCCGGCAAAATGGTCGTTCTCATCCGGCACGACGACGAACAGCGTGTTGGTTTCGTCGATGCCGTCCGCCTTGAGGCGCGCAAAGAACTTGCCGAAGGCCTGATCGTAGCTCTTGAGCGCCGCGACATAACCCGCCTCGCCCGGACCGTAGGCACGGCCGCCGTTCGGGGCAGCAGGAGCATTCGGGATGTTCAGGCGCTGCGGATCGTGCACGTCGGCAACATAGGTGTAGACGACCTGAACGCCGGCTTCGAGCATTTTTGAGGCATAGCCGAGCGAGGCCGTTGCCGTCGGATCGAAGTTGGTCGGGAAGCCCGGCTTGTTGGAGGAGGGATCGGTGATCACCACGCCGTCGAGATCCTGCACCGGACCACTCGGCGAGATTACGGGCTGCACGTTGATGTTGCCGAAAAGCCCGGAGAAACCGGTGTAGCCGCCGGGCTCATCCGGCAGAAGGTCGGGCCTCGCGAAATTGGCACTGCTGCACAGCGGGCTGCCCTTTGCGCAGTGGATCGCGATGCCTTCATAATCCTGAGTCTGGGCGGTGGCCGCAACGCTCGCACCGAAGATGTTCGTAATGTCCGTCTTGTTCTCGATGGCAAGGCCGTTCAAGGCGAAGGCGCCCACGTCGCAGCCGGCGCGCGTGAAGGCGGGCCACGGGGCGGGGGCGTTCTTGCCGTTCTCGTTGACGAGGACGGGGAGGTTTTCGCCGGCCGCAGGATTGCTCTGCGCGGTTGTGGTCGTCCAATACACGAACGACGTCTGGTTGACGGCCGCGGAATTGTCGGCCTTGTAAATCCCAAAACTGTTCGAGATCGGGCTGCCGTGGCGATCGCCATAGACGCCGGTCAAGCCCGTGAGAATGTCATCGGCCGTATGGGAGATCAGCGGCGTGTGGTGATTGCCGTTGACAACGCCTTTTCCTTGCAGGAAATTCAAAAGGGTCGGCATCTGCTCGAGATCCGACGGCACGTTCGGATTGTCGCGCCGCAAATGCACGTTGTCGAAAATGATGTAGACGACTCGCTTGACGTTGCCGCTCGGCGAACTCAATTGGCATGTCGCCGACGCCGATTGCGTCCCGATCAAGAGGCCGAGCGCCGCGACCGACGCGCTCAGCAAGAGCTTTAATTTCTGCATCACGTTTCTCCTGTCTCGACCCATGAAACATGAGTTGAAAGTTGCCGATCGCGCGCAACATATGTCTGGGGTTGTTACGGCGGCTTTACAGGACCGTGACGATCGAGGTGAACGCACAGCGAAGTTGCGCAATGTCTCACGACGGACATTTTACCGTCACGAGACTGTCAATTGGCATTCATCTGCTGAGATGAGTTCGCACACGCGACGGGCGCTGCCACGCTCGCTCGCGAGAGCGTGTGCAGCCATTGAGACGGAGCAGCGTCCAAAAAAGAGGCCGCCAAACCGGCGGCCTCTTCTTGTCTAATGTCGCCGCGTTGCCTTACCACGTCACCCAGCGGCCGCCGCGCCAGTAGCCGCGACCCTCGTGCTCACGGAAGGAAAACCTTTCGCGCGGGCCCCAGCGCCAATTGTCCTCATGCACGACGACGCCGGCCCGGTGCGGAAAATCGTAGGCTTCTTGCGTGTGCCAGCAGGTGTGGCCCTGGCATACGATCGCCGCGGACGCGCCTGATATCGGAATCATGACCATGCCTGCGCCGATTGCGGCAGCGGAAAGGATATTTCTCAACATCTTCGTTTTGCCTCCATGTGCTCCATACCCAGGTGCAAACACGCTTGTCGGACCAACGTTCCGGAGGAAACGACACGATTTGTGACGGTTTGATGCAGGGATCGGTTGGTCAGGATTTGACCGGCGCAGGCGGGCCATACGTTTCGCCTTCGGTCTTCGCGGCTTTCTCCCGGTCGCCCGCCAGCACGCGCTGCACGCTGACGAAGAAGGCCGGCACCATCAAAAGCGCCAGGATGACCACCGCGATCATGCCGCCCATCACGCCGGTGCCAAGCGCCTGCTGGCTCGCCGCGCCGGCGCCGTGCGCGATCACCATCGGCGTCACGCCACAGACGAAGGCTAGGCCTGTCATCACGATCGGCCGGAAGCGCAGGCTGCAGGCCTCGATCGTCGCCTCCACCAGCGGCCTGCCCTGCGCGCGCAGGTCCTTGGCGAATTCGATGATCAGGATCGCGTCCTTGGCGGACAACCCGATGATGGTGATGAGGCCGACGGTGAAATAGACGTCGTTGGGCAGGCCTCGCATCATCGCGGCCACCACCGCGCCCAGAATGCCGAGCGGCACGGTCAAGAGAACGGCAAGCGGAATGGTCCAGCTCTCGTAGAGGGCGGCAAGGCACAGGAAAACGATCAGCGCCGACAGCGCGAGCAGCAACGGCGCCTGCGAACCCGAGAGTTTTTCCTGCAGCGACTGGCCCGCCCATTCATAGCCGAAACCGCGCGGCAATTTATCGGCCAGCCGTTCCATCTCGGCGATGGCATCGCCCGAGGTATAGCCCGCCTTCGCCTCTCCCGAGATGCGCACCGCCGGATAGTAATTGAAGCTCGCGATCTGGGTCGGTCCCTTCGCCCATTCGATCGTGGCAAAGGAGGAGAACGGCACGAGCTGACCCTTGCTGTTCTTGACGTTGTAATTGAGGATGTCGTCGGCATTCATGCGGCTTGGACCGTCGGCCTGCACGATGACGCGCTGCATGCGCCCGCGGTTCGGAAAGTCGTTGATGTAGTTCGAGCCGAGATTGGTCGAGATCGTGTTGTTGATGTCCTCGAAGGTCAGGCCGAAGGCTCCGGCTTTCTGGCGATCGATGATGAGGTTGATCTGCGGTGCGGGCGGCAGGCCCTCGATATAGACCTTCTGCAGGATTCGTCCCGCATTGGCTTCCGCCACGAGCTGGTCCGCCGCCGCCGTCAGCGCCGCATAGCCCTTCTGCCCGCGGTCCTGCAGACGGAAGCTGAAGCCCGAGGAGTTGCCGAGATTGTCGATCGGCGGCGGCTGCAACGCCGAAATCTTGGCGTCTCGAATCGAAGAGAGATCGCGGTTGATGTCGGCGACAACAGAGGCAGCCTGTTCCTTCGGACCGCGCTCCGACCAGTCCTTCAGCGTGATAAAGGCCTGTGCGGTATTGATGCCCTGGCCCGAATAACTGTAGCCGGTGAGGAAGGTGACATTCTCGACGCCCGGCCGCGCCAGCAGATATTTCTCGACCTTCTCCACGGCGGCTTCGGTGCGAGGGTAAGACGAATTGGAGGGCGTCTGAACGTCGGTGGTGATGAACCCCTGGTCGTCGACCGGAAGGAAGCCGCCCGGCAGGTTCGCGAAAGCGAAGGCGACGCCGGCCACGAGTGCGGTATAGATCATCATCAGCCGGCCGGTGCGCTTCAGCGTCGACTGCACCACACGCGAATAGCCGGCGCGGCTGGTGTCGAGGAAACGGTTGAACCAGCCGAACAAGCCCTTGCGCGCATGACCATGGCCGGCCTTCACCGGCTTGAGCAGCGTCGCGCACAGCGCCGGCGTCAGCGACAGCGCCATCAGTGCGGAGAAGCCGATCGCGGCGACCATCGTCACCGAGAACTGCCGGTAGATGATCCCGACCGATCCCGGAAAGAACGCCATCGGCAGAAACACCGCCATCAGCACCAGCGTGATGCCGATGATGGCGCCCGTGATCTGCGACATCGCCTTGCGCGTCGCCTCCTTCGGCGGCAGCCCTTCCTCGGCCATGATGCGCTCGACGTTCTCGACCACAACGATGGCGTCGTCGACGAGGATGCCGACCGCGAGCACCATGCCGAACATGGTGAGCATGTTGATGGAATAGCCCGCCAGCATCAGCGTGGAGCAGGCGCCGAGCAGCGCCACCGGCACCACGATGGTCGGAATGATGGTGTAGCGGATGTTCTGCAGGAACAGGAACATCACGACGAACACCAGCACCACCGCCTCGGCCAGCGTCATCAGCACTTTCGTGATCGAGGCCTTCACGACGGGCGTGATGTCATAGGGAATGTCGTAGGCGATATTGGCCGGGAAGAAGCGGGACAGCTCCTTCATCTTGTCCTCGACCGCGCGCGCGGTCGCGAGCGCATTGCCGCTCGGCGACAGCAGCACCGAAAGGCCGGCGGTCGGCTTGCCGTTGAGGCGGGTGTTGAACTGATAGCTCAGCCCGCCGATCTCGATGCGGGCGACATCGCGCAGCCGCACGGTCGAGCCGTCCGGATTGGCGCGCAGGATGATCGAGCCGAATTCGTCCGGCGATTCGAGCTGGCCCTTGACCAGCACCAGCGTGGACGTGCGCTGCGCCGACGTGCTCGGCTCCGCGCCGAGGCTGCCGGAGGCGACCTGCGCGTTCTGCGCGCTGATGGCTTTTGTCGCATCGTCCGCGGTAAGGCCAAAACCGACCAGCTTTGCCGGGTCGAGCCAGACGCGCAGCGAGCGCTCGGTCGAATAGAGGGTGGCGCGGCCGACGCCGGGGATGCGGCGGATTTCGCCGAGAACGTTGCGGATCATGAAGTCGCCGAGGCCAACCTCGTCGAGGCTGCCGTCGGTCGAGCGCAGCGTGATGATCTGCAGCACGGCGCTGGACGCTTCCTCGACCAGGATCCCCTGCTGGATCACGGCGCGCGGCAGCCGCGCCTCGATGCGTTTGAGGCGGTTCTGCACCTCGACGGACGCAGCGCTGGTCTCGGTACCCGGCACGAAATTCGCGGTGATCTCGACCTGTCCCAGCGAGTCGCTGGTGGATTCGAAGTTGAGGATGCCGTTGGCGCCGTTCAGTTCCTCCTCGATCAGCCTGGTGACGCTGTTGTAGAGATTTTCCGGCGATGCGCCCGGGTAGCTGGTCGATATCGAGATCGAAGGCGGCGCGATGATCGGATATTGCGCCACCGGCAACAACGGAATCGAGATCGCGCCGATCAGACAGATGAACAGCGCGACCACCCAGGCGAAGACCGGCCTGTCGATGAAGAAGCTCGGCATGATGTCTTACCGTTGCGCGGTCGCCGTGGCCGCCGGCGTCGTCGCGTTGTCGGAAGCGTCGGCGGCCTCCAGCCAGACCTGCGGTTTGACCTTGTCGCCCGCCACGAATTTCTGGAAGCCCTCGACCACGACGCGGTCGCCCGACTTCAGGCCTTCCGTCACCAGCCATTGTCCGTCCTGCATCGCGCCGGTGCGGATCGGCTGCGGCGCGATGCGGTTGTCGTCCTTGACGATGAAGACCTCGCTGCCGCCGCCGTTGTTGCGGTGAACCGCCTGCTGGGGAATCGCGATCGCGTCAGCGTCGATGCCCTGCTCGATGCGGACACGGACATACATGCCCGGCAGCAATTCGCGTTTGGGATTGGCGAACTCGCCGCGCAACGTGACTTGACCTGTATTGGCCTCGACCTTTGCTTCGGAGAACAACAGCCTGCCGGGAAGCGGATAGAGCGTGCCGTCGTCGAGCACGAGCCTCACCTTGATCGCGTCAGGCGCGATCCGGTCGAGATCGCCCGCCTCAAAGGCGCGGCGCAACCGCGTCAATTCGCTGACCGGCTCGGTGAAGTCGGCATAGACGGGATCGATCTGCTGGATGGTCGCAAGCGTCGCGGTGTCGTTCTGCACGACCAGTGCGCCCTCGCTCATCTGCGCAGCGCCGACGATGCCGTCGATCGGCGCGCGGATGGTCGCGTAATCAAGGCTGAGACTGGCGCGGGCGAGATCGGCCTTGCGCGCCTCGACGTCGGCAGCCGCCTCCTTTTCGGCAGTGATCGCCTTCTCGTTCTCGATCTCGGGCGCGGCACGCTCCTTGGCAAGGAAAGACATGCGCCGAGCCTGCTGCACGGCGCGCTCATACGTCGCCTGCGCCTTGGTCAGCGCGGCCTGGTTCGCCTGCACTTCGACCTCGAACGGCCGCTGGTCGATGCGATAGAGCGGATCGCCCTCCTTGACCTCGCTGCCCTGGCGGAACAGGCGCTCGACGATGATGCCGGAGACGCGCGGGCGAACATCGGCCACGCGAATAGGCGCGATCCGCCCTGGCAGCTCACGGACGATCGACCGCGCCTGCGGCTTGATGGTGACGATACTGACATCCGGTTCGGTGGGTTGCATGGCAACGGAAGCGACCGCCGAATCCGGTTCGTTACAGCCGGCGAGAAGCGGCGCGATGGCGGCGAGCACCACAAGAATGCCTGCCGGCCGCGCGCGTAGTCCTGACATTGGAATGAGTTCCCCGATTGAGTTCCGAAGAGCGGAACACATGCCGCTCTCATGGGAGGAACATAAAATCGGCCTGCTGCGCTGCAATACGGCCCATTGTCACACGCCGTTACTTCACTGAACGATGGACGGTTTTCCGGATTCACCGAATTGTGAGGACGAGTTCCATCCGGCTCTGCAAGTTGGAACCCACCGAATCTACACCGCCCGCATCCTATAATGGCTGACGCCCCATTCGCTGCCGTCGGCGTAGCCGAACAGGCCCGATGTAGCGAGGAAGAACCAGCGCCAGCGCCGCATCCAAAGGGCTGTGCTGGCGCCATAGACGTTGCGCAGCACGGCTTCGATCTCATCCGTGTGAGCATCGAAATTCGCGAGCCAGTCGAGCGCGGTCCGCTGATAATGCGTGCCGCTCCAGCGCCATTCCTTCTCGATCTGGAACAGGTCGGCATATTGCCGGATCAGATGATGGCTCGGCATGACGCCGCCGGTGAAGAAATGCTGCGCGATCCAGTCCTCGGGGTCGGCGCGGTCGAACAGATATGTCCCGGAACGATGGCTGAAGACATGCATGAAGAAACGGCCGTCGGGCTTGAGCCATGATCTCACGCGCGTCAGCAATTGCCTCCAGTTCAGCATGTGCTCGAACATCTCGACGGAGACGATGCGGTCGAAGGTGCCGGCGGGATCGAACGCGTTCATGTCGGCGGTGACGACGCGCAAATTCGCAAGGCCACGCTTGGCTGCCTCGGCTTCGATATATTGCCGCTGCGAATGGGAATTGGACACCGCGACGATTTGCGAATGCGGGAATTGCCGCGCCATGAACAGCGACAGCGAGCCCCAGCCGCAGCCGAGTTCGAGGATCGATTGCCCGTCGGCGAGATCGGCATGGTCTTCGGTCTGGCGCAGCGCCTCTTCTTCGGCCTCCTGCAGGGTGGATGCCTCGTCCTTGTAGAACAGGCAGGAATATTTGCGGTTCGGCCCGAGCACTTTCGCAAAGAATGAAGCCTGCACTTCGTAATGCTGAATGTTGGCAGCCTCCGTGTGCTCGGCGATGGCGCGACCCTCCATCTCGCGGGCGAATGCCGCGTCGCGCTCCCTGGAGCCGTCGGCAAGCCGTGTCGCCGTGCGCGAACACATCCGCTGAATGGCGGCGCGAATGACGAGGTCGGGCAGCGGGACTCGTTCGGCGGTGTCGATGATGGTCGAAGCGAAGCTCATGCGGCCACTCCCTTAGCCTGAGGGAACGGAAAGAACTTGCTGGTCCGGGACTGGTAGGCGCGATAACGCTCGCCGCGCGAACGCAGCATCTGTTCCTCGAGCGGAGGTATGCCCGTCACAAATACCAGAATCCAGTACATGAAGATCGGCGCAAGCAGCGTCGCAAGGCCCCACAGATAGTCAGGAGACAGTGCGATGACCGGAAAGGCGAGCCAGCAGAGCCACTCAAAGAAATAGTTGGGGTGCCGCGACCAGCGCCACAGCCCGGCCTCACAGACCTCGCCTTTGTTGGCGGGGTCGGCGCGGAAGCGCTTCAACTGTGCATCCGCCAGCGCCTCGCCCGCGATCCCCATGACCAGGATCAACGCGCCCAGAAGATCCTGCCAGCGCAGCTCGCCTGCCGGGACTCGCGCTGCAACGAAGATCGCGAACACCAGCGGGACCGATCCCAGCGCCTGGTTCTGCAAAAACAAGAACATCCGCCGGGACGATTGCAGGCCCCACTCCTTCGCGAGCGCCGCATAGCGGGGATCGTCGGCGATCGCAGCGCTGCGGACGGCAATATGGCTGCCGAGCCGGAGCGCCCAGGTCAGGACCAGCGCGGCCACCAGCCATTGCCGGGCATTGGGGGCGGCTCCGCCGACCGGCCACAGGGCGCTGCCCACCCCCACCCCTCCAACGGCGAAGGTCCAGATGGTATCCACCCAGCCGGAATTGCCGCTGCGCTGCTGCACCACCCAGGCCATGGCCATCAGGATCGAGAGCGAGATGGCGATGGCCAGCAGCGCTTCGAGATAGGTTTGGAGATCGAAAACGGTCATGGCAGTCCCCCATTGCCGGAACGGTTTTGGCCACCTCCGAACTACGCAGCAAGCCAACGGCCGGTTTCAGGCCAAGGTTCCGCGCTGATGCCGCATTTGGGAGCCAGTGTTCCGACTCAGAAGTTCACATGATGATGCGCTACGGGGCTTTGCGAACTTCGGAATCGAAGGACACCGGCAACTTATTGATCTAGTGTGGCTTTGGGTCAGAAATCCGCATGATGAACTGACGGCAGGGACGATGCGGAGTTCTGACCCGCTACGCGAGTTGAGCTTTTTTCCCGCCGCCGCTGTGCCATAGTGAGGCTCAAGATCGGCTTCCCGCCATGGATGAAAGAATGCCCGCCGGCCCCGTCAACCGCTCCGCCATGCAAATCGAACTGAACAAGCTGTCCTCGCCCCGCATCTTCCTGGTGCGGATGCTGGTCTTTCTGGTCGCCTGCGTGCTCGTCGGCGTCGTGCTCTACAAGCAGATCACGGTGGCCTTCTTCGCCAATCCGGGGCTCAATGCCCTGATCGGCGTCGTGCTCGCCGTCGGCATCATCCTGGCCTTCCGCCAGGTGATCCGGCTTTATCCTGAGGTCTCCTGGGTCAACAATTTCCGTATCGCCGATCCCGGTCTGGCGGTCGACCGCCATCCGAGGCTGCTCGCGCCCATGGCTGCCATTCTCGGCGGTGAGCGGACCGGGCGGATGACGATCTCGCAGCAGACCATGCGCCATCTGCTCGATTCCATTGCCACCCGCCTCGACGAAGCGCGCGACATTTCTCGTTACATGACCGGGCTTCTGGTCTTCCTCGGCCTGCTCGGCACCTTCTGGGGTCTGATCGAAACCGTGGGTTCGGTCGGCAAGGTGATCGACGGTCTGAAGGTCGGCGGCGATGCCGGCGCGCTGTTCGACACGCTGAAGGAAGGCCTTGCCGCGCCGCTCGGCGGCATGGGCATTTCGTTCTCGTCCTCGCTGTTCGGCCTCGCAGGCTCCCTGATCCTCGGCTTCCTCGATCTGCAGTCGAGCCAGGCGCAGAACCGTTTCTACACCGATCTCGAAGACTGGCTCGCCACCACGGTGCGCCATTATGGCAGCGACGGCGCGACTCGCCGATCTCTCGCCGATCCTCGACAAGCTCCGCGCCGCGATCGAGGAAGGCGGCGGCACTCGCGGCAACACGGCGGCGATGGCCAATCTCGCCGAAGCCATCCAGGGACTGGTTGCGCATATGCGCACCGAGCAGCAGATGATCCGGGAATGGGCCGATGGCCAGGGCGAACAGAACCGCGAGATCAAGAAGCTGCTGGAACGCCTCGCCCGCCAACGCGAGAAGAGTTAATAACGCGCGATGCTGGATCACGTGACCATCGGCGTTCGCGATGTCGGGCAGTCCATCAAATTCTATGACCTGGCACTGGCGCCACTTGGAATTTCCCGGCTCTATGCCGAAGGCGACATCTTCGCGGGTTACGGCATCCGTCCCAAGGCGTTCTTCTGGATCGGAACACGGGAAGAACGCCAGACCGGCGCGCATATCGCGTTTGTGGCAGCCGATCGGGCGACCGTGGACCGGTTTTACGAGGCGGCGATCGCGGCGGGCGGCCGGGACAACGGGGCGCCTGGCATCCGCCCGAACTACCACCCAAATTATTACGGCGCCTTTGTTCTCGATCCCGACGGCCACAATATCGAGGCTGTCTGCCACCTACCGCAGGGCTAATCCTGCCAAGACATAGTGAGACCCTGAATGGCCCTTGCGCGTGCCCGCCGCAGCGAATCCGGCTTCAACTACTGGCCCGGCTTTGTCGATGCGCTGTCGACGCTGGTGCTGTCGATCGTGTTCCTGCTGTCGGTGTTTCTGGTGGTGCAATTCTTTCTGTCGCAGGAGGTCACCGGCAAGGACAAGGCACTGGACGAATTGAACAAGAAGATCGCGCAGCTCAACGAGCTGTTGTCGGTCGAAAAGCTCGGCAAGCTCAATCTCGAGGATCAGCTTTCGCAGTTCAAGGCGGGACTGGCGACCGCCGAAGCCGAACGCGACCGCATCAAGGACCTCTACGAAGGCCTTGCCAGTGCCGGCAACGACGCGGCTGGCCGCGCCAACGAGCTCAACAAGGCGCTGGAATCGGAGAAAAACGTGTCGGCGCGGGCGCTGGCGCAGATCGAGGTGCTGAACCAGCAGATCAGCGCGCTGCGGCGCCAGCTTGCCGCACTCGAGGATGCGCTGAACGCCTCCGAGAAGCGCGACAAGGAATCGCAGGCCCGCATCGCCGATCTCGGCTCGCGACTGAACGTGGCGCTGGCGCAGCGCGTGCAGGAATTGTCACGCTACCGTTCTGAATTCTTCGGACGCCTGCGCGCGATCCTGGGCAACCGGCCAGACATCCGCATCGTCGGGGACCGCTTCGTGTTCCAGTCCGAAGTGTTCTTCGACACGGGACAAGCGACGCTGCTTCCCGAGGGCATCGCCGAGCTCGACACGGTCGCCAACGCACTGACCGAGATCGAGAAGAAGATTCCGTCCGAAATCGCCTGGGTGCTGCGCGTCGACGGCCATACCGACGTGCGCCCGGTCAGCGGAGCGAACTTCAAATCGAACTGGGAGCTGTCGTCGGCGCGTGCGATCTCGGTGGTGCAGTACCTGATCTCGCGCGGCGTGCCGGCGCAGCGGCTGGTCGCCGCCGGCTTCGCCGAATTCCAGCCGCTCGATACCGCCAATACCGAAGAGGCCTACAAGCGCAACCGCCGCATCGAGCTGAAGCTGACGGAGCGCTAAACACGCCTGAACAACACGCCGATCGTCAGCACCACATAGGCGATCGCCAATATGTCGAACACGTGCGAGGCGTTGATGATCGGGACCGGCGCGTGTGCGTAGCGCACCAGCATGGCGAGCAACGCCAGGGCCAGCGACACCAGGAAGATGAAGACGGATGGCGGCGTGAGCGCGAAACCGCCGCGGCGATAGGGCATGATGAGCCTCCCGTTGCTGTCTGGGGACGGCAATGGTCAATTGTTCCGCCTCACAACGTCCAAGCGTCAGCAATGGTTGCGCCGGCCATGCAACATTTGTTGGGGACGAATCAGGCGCCCTCGAACTGCAGCCGCGCCAGCCGGGCGTAAAGGCCGCCAGCGGAGACCAGCGAGGCATGCGTGCCCTGCTCGACGATCCTGCCCTGGTCCAGCACCAGGATCCGGTCGCAGGAGAGCACGGTTGCCAATCGGTGCGCGATCACGAGCGTGGTGCGGTGGCGCATCAGCTCTTCAAGCGCAGTCTGCACCAGCGTTTCCGACTCCGCGTCCAGCGAGGAGGTCGCCTCATCGAGCAACAGCAACGGCGCATCGCGGAGGATCGCGCGCGCGATCGCGATGCGCTGGCGCTGGCCGCCCGAGAGCGTCACGCCGCGCTCGCCGAGCGGCGTCTCGAAACCTTCCGGCAGATTGCGGATGAACTCGGTCGCGTGCGCAAGATCGGCGGCGCGTTCAACTTCGGCATCTGTTGCATCCGGCCGGCCGAAGCGGATGTTCTCGCGCGCGCTCGCGGCAAACACCACCGATTCCTGCGGCACCAGCGCGATGTGGCTGCGCACGGCTTGCGGATCGGCCTGCTTCACCGGCACGCCGTCGAACGAGATCGTTCCGGAGGACGGATCGTAGAAGCGCAGCAAGAGGTGAAACAGCGTGCTCTTTCCCGCGCCGGAAGGTCCCACGATTGCGACCTTCTCCCCGGCCCTGACCGCGAATGAGACGCCGTGGATCGCCGGCGCCTCGGAGCGCGCGGCATAGGCGAAGCTGACATTCTCGAAGCTGACGTCGCCGCGCGAAGGCTGCGGCAGCGCGCGCGGCGATGCAGGGGCTGCGACCTCGGGCCTGACATGCAGGATCTCCAGCAGGCGTTCGGCGGCGCCCGACGCCGCGGACACCTCGCCCCAGACTTCGCTGAGCTGGCCGAGACCGGCCGCCGCGAAAGCCGTGTAGAGCACGAACTGGCCGAGCCGGCCCGGCGAGATCGCGCCCGTCAGCACGTCATGCGAACCGACCCAGAGAATCGCGACCACGCTGGAGAAGACGATGAAGATGATGATCGCCGTCAGGATGGCGCGGGCCTGCGTCGACGTCCGCGCCGCCTCATAGGCCTGCTCCACTTCCTTGCCGAAGCGGATATTCGCCAGCCGCTCGCCGGTATAGGCCTGCACGGTCCTGATGGCGCCGACCAGTTCGGACGCATAGGCGGTGGCGTCGGCGAGCGTATCCTGGGCGCCGCGCGACAGCCGCCGCACCCAGCGGCCGAACGCCACCAGCGGGATCACGATCAGCGGAATGGCGAGCAGCACGAAACCGGAGAGTTTCGCGCTCGTCACCACCATCATGGCGGCGGCGCCGAAGAACAGCATCAGATTGCGCAGCGCGATCGACACGGAGGCGCCGACCGCCGACTTGATCTGGGTGGTGTCGGCCGTCAGCCGCGAGATCAATTCGCCCGAACGCGCGGCATCGAAGAAGGACGGCGACAGCGAGATCAGATGCGCGAACACGTCGCGGCGCAGATCGGCGACGATGCGTTCGCCGATGGTCATGACGAGGTAATAGCGCGAGGCGCTCGCGGCCGCGAGCACGGCCACCACGGCGATCATCACGCTGAAATAGCTGTTGATCATCGCGATGCCCTTCGGCGACAGGCCGAAGTCGATCATCCGGCGCACCGCGAGCGGCACCAGTAGCGTAGTCAGCGCAGCCACCGTCAGCGAAATCAGCGCCAGAAAGACACGGCCGCGATAGCGCCTGACATAGGGCCAGAGCGCGACGAGCGGACGCAATTTGGTGCGCCCCTTCGACGGAGCGATAACCACCTCACCGGCCGCTGCGGCCGCAACGATCGGGTCCGGCCGCGGCGTCCCGTTGCCTTCGTCTTCAAGCCGTTCCACTGCACTCATGACATTCGCCGATCCGTCGCCCACCTCCAAATAGGCAACGGCGCGGAGGCTGGCAAATCCGGAGAGATACCAAGGGGGAGCGGCTTGTTTTGCCGGGGCGCATACGTTATAGAGCCGCCCAAATCCGTCATCGCAGCGTTACAGGACCGGCGCGCGCCGCCATAGGGATATGCCATGAAAGCCGAAATTCACCCGAATTATCATATGATTACGGTCGTGATGACCGACGGGACCGAGTACCAGACGCGCTCGACCTGGGGCAAGGCCGGCGACAAGCTCAACCTCGATATCGACCCGAAGTCGCATCCGGCCTGGACCGGCGGCTCCCAGCAGATCATGGATCGCGGCGGCCGCGTTTCGCGGTTCCAGAAGAAGTTCTCGGGCTTCCTCAAGAAGGATTGAGCCGGCTCAAAGGGCTGGACACGAAAACGCCTCCGGATCTGCGGAGGCGCTTTTGTTTTTGGGATGTTTGTCATTCCGGGATGGTCCGAAGGACCAGACCCGGATTCTCGAGATTCCGGGTTCGATGCTTTCGCATCGCCCCGGAATGACAGAACAAGACTTACTGCTCGAACGCGGCCTTCAGGCGGTTGAGCTGCGGCACCAGCGGATTGCCGATCGCGGGGCGTTCCGGCGGCTGCGAATGAATGCTGGTGTCGAGGCGCCGCACGCGCGACTGCAGGCTCATCGAGCGGGCGATCAGTTCCTGCAACTGCTGCGGCAGCTTTTCGATCGTCTCGCCCGGACCAGGATCGGCGGCCGACAGCTTGACCTTGGTCTTCTCGCGGTTGGCCTGGGTCAGCGTCATCTCGCCTTCCTTCACCGCGCGATGCAGCAACAGCCAGGACGCAAGCTGCATCAGGCGGGTGGTCAGCCGCATGCTTTCGGTGGCGTAGGTCAGGCTGACGGCGCGCTCGAGCGTCTTGGCCTCGCTGCGGCCGATGCCGTCGAGATAGGCCGCGGTCTCCTCGACCAGATCCATGCCTTCGCGGAAAAGATTGCCGAACGCCGTCGAGTTGGTAAGCCGCTCGCTGAACTGGACCAGCGCGCCATCGCCCTGCAAACGGTCCATCATGGTTAACGCCTCTTACGCAACGGTTACGCCGTCCGGCTCACGCACCGGCTTATGATGAACAAATGATTGCGCGGGCAAGCCGAAGAGTCCAGCGACTTCAGTCAATATGGTTTCCGACATTTAGGACGGATTGATGACGGGCGGCCGACGCCGCCCGGAAACCGCGACGGGGCGAACACAAAAAAAAGCCGCCGAAAAGTCGGCGGCTTGAAAAGTTGATAACAGGGAGGCGTCAAACAGAGTGGACAGGAGCCACTCGGTGTCCAAACGAGGACGGGCATAGTCATAAACGCGAAAGCTTAATCATTCGTAAACGCGCGATTTTTTTAATCCTTGTTAGCCATGTCGGTCATTGGCCGAGTGGTGGCGCGAGATTTCTCCAAGGGTCGTCCCCGCGCAGGCGGGGACCCATAACCACAGGGAGAAATTGTTGCACGAAGCGATAACTCCGAGTCTTCGCAAACACCGCGGTCTGTGGTTATGGGTCCCGGCTCTGCGCTTCGCTTGGCCGGGACGACCGTGGATTAGGTCTTGAAAAACGAATTCGCGGCATCCTTCGAAGCGCGCTTTTTCGTCATCGCTTCCTGCAGGCGCGCGATCTCGGCGGTGAGCAGCGCGATGCGTTCGGTGAGCTCCTCGACCGACAGCAGCGAGAGGTCTTGCCCGATATCATGCGTGATCTTCCTGCGCGGCCGGTCGTCGTCTTCCATCGGCATCTCGGTCCTCCCTGTCTGTCGGCCGCCAGCCGGCTCTCCCGGGCCTGGCTGCCAGTCCCCCGTTGCCAGCCTCCGTGAGGCTGGCTAATCAGGCGCGGTCCAATCGTCGCCTATTGCCCCAAGGAAAATCATGGAAAAGCTCCCTTCGCAAATGACCGTTATCGGCATCAGCAAGCCCGGCGGTCCGGAAGTGCTGCTTCCCGAAACGCGCCCGGTGCCGCAGCCCGGCCCCGACGAGATCCTGATCAAGGTGATGGCGGCCGGCGTCAACCGTCCCGATGTCGCCCAGCGCATGGGCCATTACCCGCCCCCGCCCGGCGCCAGCGATCTGCCGGGACTGGAAGTGGCGGGCGAAGTGGTGGCTGTCGGCAGCAATGCCAAAAAGCACAAGCTCGGCGACAAGGTGATGTCGCTGGTCGCCGGTGGCGGCTACGCGCAATATTGCATCGCGCAGGATGCGCAGGCGATGGCGGTGCCGCCGTTGCTGTCGATGAAGGAAGCCGGCGCCCTGCCGGAAACGCTGATGACGGTCTGGCACAACGTGTTCGAACGCGGCGCGCTGAAAAGCGGTGAAACGCTGCTGGTGCACGGCGGTTCCTCCGGTATCGGCACCATGGCGATCCAGATGGCCAAGGCCATCGGCGCGAAGGTGATCGTCACGGTGGGCGCAAAGGACAAGGCGGATGCCTGCCTCAAGCTCGGAGCCGATCACGCCATCAACTACAGAAACGAGGACTTCGTCGAAGCCACGAAGAAGGCAACCGGCGGCGCGGGGGCCAATGTCATCCTCGACATGGTCGGCGGTGACTACGTCGACCGCAATTACGACGCCGCGGCGATCGACGGCCGCATCGTGCAGATCGCCTTCCTTTCCAACGCCCCCAAGGCCACAGCCAATTTCACCAAGCTGATGGTCAAGCGGCTCATCCATACCGGCTCTACACTGCGTCCCCGTACAAATGCGGATAAGGCGGCGATGGTCTCGGCCATCGAGGCGAAAATGATGCCGTTCCTGCGCGACGGCCGCATAAAACCGGTCATGGACAGCTCGTTCCCGCTGGAAAAAGCATCGGATGCGCACCGGCGGATGGAGACCTCCCAACATATTGGCAAAATTGTGTTGGAGCTTTAACGCTTCGGACCGAAGGGTGGCCGGAAACCCTTTGATTCCCTTTACATTCGTGGCAATGATCGACTCTCGACCGAACGCGCTTCCCGGTCGCATGCGGAGAACTGACATTGCGTCTGATCAGGTGCCTTGCGCGGCTCGCGCTGGGCCTCATGATTGTTTTCGCCGCCTCGTCGGCGTATGCGCTTGACGCCGTCAGCGTCCGCAGTGACGCGCCCGCGATCGATCTCACCAGCGTGCTGGAACATCAGCACAGCGACACCGACCGCATCCAGGTATCCACCGCTCCCGGGACCGACGGCATCGTTCGCCGCATCGAGGTGCGCGCCCGTGAAGGCGGCCAATATTGGGTCGTGTTTGCGCTCGCCAACAACACCGACGATCAGCTCGACCGCCTGATCGTCGCGCCGCATTACCGCATCGTTTCCTCCGGCCTGCTCTGGCCCGACCTCGGCCTGTCGCGCATTGCCACCATCACGCCGTCGACCGGCGACCGCCCCGAGCGGCAGGAGAGCCCGACCGCGGACGTGTTCCGCATTACGCTCGATCCCGGCGCGGTCATCACCTTCGTCGCGGAACTGCGCACCGACAAGCTGCCGCAGCTCTATCTCTGGGAGCCCGACGCCTACAAGGACAAGGTCAATTCCTTCACGCTCTATCAGGGCATCGTGATCGGCATCTCCGGGCTGCTCGCGCTGGTGCTGACCATTCTCTTTGTCGTGAAGGGCAGCATCATGTTCCCGGCCGCAGCGGCGCTTGCCTGGGCGGTGCTGGTCTATATCGGGGTCGACTTCGGCTTCTGGGGCAAGGTGCTCGACATGTCGAACAACGCCGAGCGCATCTGGCGCGCGTCGGGCGAGGCGATATTGGCCGCGACCCTGCTGGTGTTCCTGTTCGCCTATCTCAATCTCAGCCGCTGGCATGTGCGCTATTCGCACATCACCGTCGGCTGGCTCGTGTTCCTGGGCTCGCTGGTCGCGCTCGCGCTGTTCGATCCCGCGGTGGCCTCGGGCATCGCGCGCATGTCGCTGGTGATGATCGCTTTCGCCGGCTTCGCGCTGATCGTCTATCTCTCGACCCACGGCTTCGACCGCGCGGTGCTGTTGATCCCGACCTGGTTCCTGCTGGTGGTCTGGGTGATCGCGGCCGGACTGACGGTGGCGGGCAGCGTCACCAACGACATCGTCGGGCCGGCGCTGCTCGGCGGCCTCGTGCTGATCGTGATGCTGATCGGCTTCACCGTGATGCAGCACGCCTTCGCCGGCGGCGGCGCCTCGACCGGCATCGTATCCGACGTCGAACGCCGCGCGCTGGCGCTCGCCGGCTCCGGCGACCTGATCTGGGACTGGGACGTCTCGGCCGACAAGGTGTTCACCAGCCCCGAGACCGAGAGCCTGCTCGGCCTGAAGCGCGGCGCGCTGGAAGGTCCCGCCGCGAAATGGCTGGAGGTGCTGCATCCGCTCGACCAGGATCGTTTCCGCGCAGCGCTGGACAGCGTGCTCGACCAGCGCCGCGGCCGCCTGGTGCAGGATTTCCGGCTGCGTACGCCCGACGGCCATTTCATGTGGTTCGCGCTGAAAGCGCGCCCGGTGGTCGGCTCCGACGGCGAGGTCGCGCGCGTGATCGGCACGCTGACCGATGTGACCGAGATCAAGAATTCCGAGGAGCGCATGCTGCACGATTCCGTGCACGACAACCTCACGGGATTGCCGAACCGCAAGCTGTTCATGGACCGGCTGGGCGCGGTGGCGACCTTCGCCAAGACCCTGCCGAACCTGCGGCCGACCTTGATGGTGATCGACCTCGACCGTTTCAAGCAGGTCAACGATTCCGTCGGCATTGCGGTCGGCGATTCCATCCTGCTGACGCTGGCGCGGCGGCTCACTCGCATCCTCAAACCCCAGGACACGCTGGCGCGTCTGGCCGGCGACCAGTTCGGCCTGCTCCTGCTCTCCGAGCAGGACCCGGCAAGGATCACCAATTTCGCCGAGACCATCCGCAAGACGATCCGCGCACCGATCGCCTTCAACGACCGCGAAATCTTCCTCACCGCCTCCATCGGCCTCGCGCTGTCCGACCCGCAGACCCAGCTCACGGACGAGATCATCAAGGACGCGGAGCTGGCGATGTATCACTCCAAGCGCATCGGCGGCGACCGCATCGACGTCTACAAACCGGCGATGCGCGCGCGCAAGACCGACCGACTGACGCTGGAGAGCGAGCTGCGCCGCGCCATCGAACGCGAGGAGATCACCATCCTGTACCAGCCGATCATCCGGCTGGAAGACCGTTCGGTCGCGGGCTTCGAGGCGCTGGCGCGCTGGGATCATCCGAAACTCGGGCGCATGTCGCCGTCGGAGTTCATCTCCATCGCCGAGGAAATCAACCTGATCGTCGATCTCGGCACCTTCGTGATGGACCAGACCGCGCGGCAGCTTTCGATCTGGCAGCGCGCGATGCGCGCGCGCGAGCCGATCTTCGCATCCGTCAACGTCTCCTCGCGGCAGTTGCTGCGCCATGATCTCCTGCACGACATCCGCACCGTGCTGTCGCGCTCGTCGGTGGCGCGCGGCTCGCTCAAGCTCGAATTGACGGAATCGCTGGTCATGGAAAATCCCGAGCATGCCGCGCAGATGCTGACGCGCATCCGCGAGCTCGGGGTCGGGCTGTCGATCGACGATTTCGGCACCGGCCATTCCTCGCTCGCCTATCTGCAACGCTTCCCCTTCGACACGCTGAAGATCGACCAGTCCTTTGTGCGCACGACCACCCGCGGCACGCGCCCGGTGATCCTCAAATCCATCATCGCGCTCGCGCACGATCTCGGCATGGAAGTGGTCGCCGAAGGCGCGGAGACGGATTCGGACGCGGTCGAGCTCTATCAACTCGGCTGCGAATACGCGCAGGGCTTCGTGTTCGGCGAGCCGATGGACGCCGACGCCGCGATGCGGCTGCTCACCGAGGAACGGCTGGAAGCGGCGAGCTGACGCCGGCGCCGCAGGGTGGGCAAACGCGCGAACGCGCCATGCCCACCATTTCCCGACAGCCTCGTTCGCAATGGTGGGCACGCTTGCGCTTTGCCCACCCTACGCTCGATGTCATTGCCCGACTTGATCGGGCGATCCGGTATTCCAGAGACAGAGCGGCCAGCAGAGAAGCCGCGGCGTACTGGATTGCATGATAGGGCGGCCATCCTGAAGGATGGGGCGCCGGCGGACCTTCGATTACTGGATGGGTCCTTGCGAGACCGTGGGCATCTAAGGGCCGCCGGCGCTACGGTCTGACACGCGTACGGTAGAGAGGGCCAAGCGCCCGCATTGCAATCCAGCGTGCTGACCAGATCCCTATTCTGTCGGAGATCAGCAGCATGGACAAGATGATGATCGGAGTGGATGTCGCCAAGGAATGGGTCGACATTGCTGTCGCGGGCGAAAGTCGGGTGCGGCGGATCGAGAACTGTGAGCAAGCCATTGACGCTTGGCTGGCCGAGATCGGTCCTGGCACGGTCTACTTGGTCGCGTTTGAACCAACCGGCGGCTATGAACGGGTTGTGCGCCGTTGTCTCAATCGGGCCAAGGTCGCTTTTGCACAAGTGCATCCGAACGAAGTCGTCGCATTCCGTCGGCGCCGCGGGATCAAGGCCAAAACCGACCGCATCGATGCCAAGCTGCTCGCCGCGTTTGCGGCCGAGGAACTCGCTCGCCGCGAGCTTGCGGCGGTTCCTGAAGCAGATGAACTCCTTCGTGAACTCACCGCACGGCGCCGGCAGTTGCAGACCCTGCTGCACGCCGAGACCTGCCGCCGCGACGTGGTGGACAGCGCTGTTGTCCGCAAGAGTTTGCGGACGATTGCCGCCACGATCGAGCGCTCGCTCGCTGCCGTCGACACGGCTATTGCCGAGCGCATCGCCAGTTCGGCATACGCCGAGACCAGCCGGCGTTTGCAGACATTCTGCGGTGTCGGTCCTGCCATCGCCGAGACTTTGATCGCCGATCTGCCGGAGCTTGGGCACCTGTCCGGCAAGCAAATTGCTGCGCTTTGCGGTCTTGCCCCGCACACCCGCGATAGCGGCAGGCAACGGCGACGTGCAGCCATTGGCCACGGTCGTCCAGGGGTGCGCAAAATGCTCTTTAATGGCGCCCGCAGCGCCATCCAGTTCAACCCCGTCATGAAAGCGTTCTATCGGCACCTGGTCGACGACAACCACCGTTTGGGCAAGGTCGCGCTCACTGCGGTCATGCGCAAAATGCTGGTGACACTCAACGCCATGGTCCGAGACGGTTCCGATTGGAAGCATGCAGCCAAGCCTGCAGGATAAGGCTTTGATCATGGGCAGCCCAAGCGGCAGCGCGCGCAGCCGCTCAAGGCCGGCGTAGCCGCCGCGCAGCGGTCGCCTTGACCGGCGAGCACGGTGCCGCAACATCAACCCCATAATCGACCTCTTGACGACCAACACGGTAGATGCCCCGGTCAAGCCGTTGCAAGACAGCGGAGAAGACGCCAGACATCCCGCGCCCACCGTGACACGATTGGACAAATCACTGCTATTGCAGGTTCAGAAACCCGCGCTGAGATCGAGGCCGCGCGACGCGCACATCAGCGAAATGATGAGCCCTCCCGCGCAGAACATGATGAGGGTCTTGAGAATCTCGGCATCGAGGTGAATCCTCGAGACGGAGGACAAAGGCTTCGCAATGGTCGTCGGCATCAAATGTCACCCTCTTTCCCCCGGAGCGACATACGCGAGTTTGCTTACACCGACCTTACGTCGATGCCCGAGAACAGCGCTTTAGCACTTCCGCTTGCCCACGCTCGAACAGGCGCAATGCTTTCGCGACGAATGTGGTTTCGCGATACCTCAACCGTTCGGTTGAGACGATCAATGTCGTGACGTTCAGAGGTCCGCGACGAGCTTGACCAGATCGCTCTGGCGGTTGGAACCGGCCTTGCGAAACAGACCTTGCGGATACGGATTGACCGTCGCGCGACCCGACATCGTTCTCGACCTCTATCGGTTTCCCTCCCCCTGCACCCGCCCGGCCGCCATCGCGTGACGAACGTCACGGTCATGCGCCCCGCCACGTGCGAGGTTCGAACGTCAGCGCCATGAGCGCCGACGGAGAATTGAACACCTCATGCGCCGGAGACGGACGATGCTAGCGAAGAACCACATACGCGCTGCACGCTATCGCGCGCTCGCGCTGACCGAGAAGGATCAGGCCAGGGCCAATCTGCTCGACCGTCTGGCCGAGGAGGCCGAGCACGGCGTGCTCTGCACCGTCAGACATCTTCGTCTGGTGCACAGCGCGGAGGTGACGCTGGTGCCAAGCGACGCCCAACTGAAAGCTGCTGTTTAGGGCTTCGGCTCATATCGCGCGCAAGGCCAGGTGCGTATGACGCCCGCTGCATCGCTGATTGGCGGCGCGATAGCGCAACTCACGGATTCAATCGGGCGTTCGACAAGATGGCCCGATCGCGCAGAAAATATGGCGAACGTCAGGCGCACCAAGCTGGGCCGCTTGATCTAGATCAAGCCCATTACCCGGTTGGCGACCTCTAATCGAAATCAGGCATCCAGCCGGATGGAGTAACGGCATGGGTGCGAACTTCGCTTAGGGAGTACAAGCATGCCGCTTCTCACGCTCAAGGTCATGGCGAGCCTCCTGCAACTGCATGGACCGGGCGCGACCGTTCAAAGTGATCATCCGGGCATCGACGCTCTGTTGGGCGACGTCCGGCGGCAGGGCACGGAAGAGGGCACCACTGCCGATGAACCCAAGGTGACCCAGGCCTATTTCAGACGAGGCGGTTTTGTCCGAGGCGGCGGTTACGGCGGCGGCGCGTTCCGCAGGGCAGGATACGCGGGCCCTGTCGGCGGATTCCGCAAAGGCGGTTTTATCAGAGGCTATTGAGGCCCGAAGCAGCAGCGTGGGTTCGTCATGTCGGCTGATGATCCAGCTTCCGCCGCCTTCAGGCAGCAGCCGATCTCGCAGCTTCTTGTGAAGGTTGCGTCGCGCTGCAATATCGATTGCTCCTATTGCTACTGGTTCCGCGACGCATCCGTCTATGACAAGCCGAAGCTGATGAGCGACGACGTGTCGCGTCAGTTGCTGGCGCGCATCGAGGAGCACATCGCGGCGCATTCGCTTGCCGATTTCCCGATCATCCTGCATGGCGGCGAGCCCCTGTTATGGGGCGTCCAGAACTTCCATCGCTTTGCGGAAGCTTGCGAGGCGATCTCCTGGCGCAGGCGCTGCGAGATACCGATCGCGGTGACCACCAACGGCGTGCTGATCGACGAGGACTGGCTGGATTGCCTCGAGACGCACGGCATTTCCGTCGCGATCAGCCTGGACGGGCCAGCCCATATTCACGACGCTCACCGCCGTACATTCCAGGGCAACGGCACTCACGCCAGCGTGGAACAAGCCGCACGCAGGCTTGCCGCCCGCGACATCGGCGTGATCGCGCTCGCGGTCTGCAATCCCGCGCATCCGCCGGAGCAATATGCCGGGTTTTTCGCGAGTTGCGGAATTTCCAACTACGACATCATGATCCCGGACGCGACAGTGGATGAGAGTCCCCCGTCCATTGCCGCGTTCTACAAAGGCCTGTTCGACCTTTGGCTGGAAGCCAACCGCGAGGAACCAAAGGTCCGTATCCGAATTATTGACGACATGATCACTGCCCTGCTCGGCAACAATTCGCCTACCGAGGGCGTCGGCCACACGCCCGTCGAGCTGTGCACGGTCATGACGGACGGCTCGGTGGAGGCCCACGACGTGCTGCGGATCGCGGGCGACGGCTTCACCCGGACCAAGTTCAACATTTTCGAGCATCCGATCGACGCCGTCCGGAACGAGCCGCGCTGGAAGGCCGCGCGCGATGCCTCGATCAATCTTTGCGAGAAGTGCAATCGGTGCAAATTCATGAACGCATGTGGCGGCGGCTACCTTCCACACCGCTTCTCCCGCAAGAACGGCTATGACAACCCGTCAGTCTATTGCGACGACCTCTATGCGATGTTCGAGAACATGCAATCGGTGCTGAACGATCATATTTATGTCAGCAGGCCGGGGGGAGAGCGGCTCAAGATGAGCGACGTGCTGGCGCGCACGTGAATCTCGCTGCCGGGCGCACCGTAGCCAGGAAATCAGGTGCCTCATGACCGATATCGATCACCACGTCCACGACGCCGATGAACTCGACTTCGTCCTTGTCGATGACATCCGCCCGCCCTCGCGGATCACCCAGGCCCGCGAACGCCTCCTGCTGAGCCGGCTCTATGTCGGCCTCATCCGCAGCCTCAACGACGACTATGGCGCCGCATTCGCGGCCAGCAGCGATAGTTGCACGCTGCGCACGATCGGCATCTATGTGTTCCTGCGGACCCTGATGTGTTCGCCGGTCCGCGCGGGCACGATCGCGCAGACGCTGAAGCTGCCGAAAGCCGTCGTCAACCGGCGACTGCAGGATATGATGAAACAGGGTTATGTCGAACGCGTCGGCAATGCGTATCGCATGACCGACAAGGTCAACATTCCGGACCTGCAGGACCGGCTGCAACGCCGCATCGACATGATCATGGAGACCGCGCGCGAATTGTCGAAACTGCATCCGCGGGAAGTATAAGCAGCTAAAGGCCGGACGACGCCAGTCCTGCTCGGCAGGTGTCCCCAGCATCAAGCTTGTCTATCTCCTTTTGGGGCGATCGACGCGCATCTCCCGAAATTCTTCCGGTCCCGTGAGGAGACGGCGCTTGCGGCTGGCCTGCTCCTGAGCACTCGCAGAGGAGTCCGCGAGCTTGTCCAGCTGATCGGCAGCCATCGCGTTCGCCTTGTTCGCTCGCGTGCGCAAGGTTTGTTCTGAACGCGGTCTTGCAGACAAGCCCAGCTCTACCAGCTGCCGGGTGGCTTCCGATAATGTCGGCTTGTCCGGCCGGCTCTCCGCCCAGTTGACAATTGCCGCGCGGGTCGTCGCGTCCGCCCGGAATCCCATTAGCGGATCAGAGCGCCGGCCAACTGCTTTTTTCCCCGTGGTTCTTGTTTTCTTCATATCCCTACGCGCCACGAACCCCAGGGGTTCGCGGTCTAAACCGAATGAGCGCAAACAACGTTATGGTGCGCATCGCATCCGATAAACTCAGCCCTTCTACTTTTTGATCGTCGACGCGAAGGTCGGCTGCCAGGCAGCGGCCTTTCGGCTTGGCGCCGCGGCGATAGCCTTGATTTTTTCCTTCTTCGGCTTCTTGGCCTCCCGATTACCCTTTTGCTGACCTTTTGCCATGTGGACCTCCTGCTGGATTGAGATGACTGAAGCTGAATGCAAAATCGGCTGAAGTCAGAAAAGATCGTTTGGTGATGAAAGGCGAGGTGAGTCCAGATCGTATCTGGACCTGAGCGATGCAATCAGATCAAGCGTACGGCTGCGATAGGCATTATCCAGCTCTGAAACTGGCAAACTGACGCTCGCACTCCACCCATAGGCATCGTCAAACACGAACATCGTCATTCCTTCGGGCCACGGACCATGAAGGGCGCTTGCCCGCTCGACGATCATGTCAGCGAGCTCATATGCGGTCTTGAGGAGTTTCGCCCTCATCGTCGACCTCGCATCTCTGGCCGCCACAACCTGCGGCATTTCGCTATCCGTCGAGCTGCTCGAACTCATCAGACGACAGGATCCGACCTCGTGGTGTGCATATTTTCACATCCACATGGCCTCGTTCCATAAGCTCCCCCGCCTTCTTCCGGGCAGCCGCCGCCGTGGGGCAACCAAAATTGATCCGGCCCGATGGATCGCTCACACTGACGAGGTACTGCAATTTCGGCGCGCTATCCATGCAAGGCGGTTGCCGCAACAACCGGAAGCAGAAGAAGCAGCGGGACGACCACCGGCGCCACTATCCAGTCGAACAAGCAAAACCGAGACATAGACGCTCCTCTTCCTTTGGCGGGAGCGTGCGTTACTCTCTGTCACCGATGGATGCCCGTTGAAATGACGGTGATCGCTGACCGTACGCTTCCGCGATCTGAATAGCGAGCGTCAAACGTGGAACAATTTGGAGAGCATGGCCGGCCCTTGGGGCTGTTCCCGCCGTCCGGCGAGAAACAGTTAGCTATCTCAGCCGAAAGGGCGCATGCTGCACCAAGTCGGCGTCGGCGTTGGGCTGTTGCGAAAGGCGGCACATATGACCATTCGCTCGCGGCGCGAAGTCGTTACGTTCAGGCATCCATTCCAGATCAGAGGCGTCGATCGTCTGCTCCCTGCCGGGCCTTACGAGGTCATAACGGACGAGGAAATGATCGAAGGACTTTCATTCGCCTCATTTCGCCGCATCGCAACCATGATAATCGTGCCCGCAGCCACCTCGCGCGGTTCCACCAAGGAGATGATTTCCATTGGCTCAGTCGATCTTGCGGATGCGCAGCGTATCGACGCGAGCAGGCCCGATGACTGATCAACCGCTCGATCTCGACAAGCATCGCGGCATGGCGGCTCAAAAGGCGACAGACCTTCGACGCACCCAAATAGAGGTTGAGAACAGCGCGAGAGGACAACGTGACCGGCAGACCGATATCGAATGCCAGTTGCTGTCCAATCCTGCCACGTCGTGGCCCGAGGCTGCGGCAAAAGCGCGCTACATCATAGACCTTTATGCCGCAGGATTGTCGTCGGAGGACACCCGTCATCGAGACCTCGTGGCCGCAATATTGGATGACTTTGCGCGTCTCTCTCGCGAGGCTGAATGAGCGCGAGGCGCGCGTCACCGTTGCGAGCAAATAACCGCGATTGCCGGTTGGCCCCTCGAAGACAGAGATCGAATACCAAGCGCGTAAGGCGCGTTCCAATTTCATGACCACCTGATTTTCCTTGCTTTCGCTCTCACCTCCTTGCGCGCGAGCCGAAAGAACCCAGTTTAATATGGTGCAGACTCGCCCAATCGGGGGTCGAGCTCGCACCCCAAGCCTGATCGGATGAGCCGTTATGATTGAGTTTCCAAATCACAGTCGTTCGTATGACCAGACGCGGCGCGCCGTGCGATTTTGGGGACACGATAGCGCGATGGAGACATCATTTTTCATAGACGAAGACGCCCTGAAACAGATTCAACCGGATGTGCAGCCCAACGAAGCGGGTTTCCTGAACGCGTTCGATTCAAACCGTGACCTGATATGCGCTGCTGCTGCCAGAGCATACGTCCGCGGACGCAGAGGTTCCTATGATCTGGTCGCCGCCAATCTCAGAAAATGACGACGTCCGTGTGAGAGCTTGCTCCGACTGGCGAAGCTCGATGCCAACGACAATCGATCGGACATCGTGAACGGCCGATGCATCTCAGAGGAAACCAGCCTTTGGCCGCCTGGTGGTTCACTGCTCTACTTTTGTTGACCGGCTGTGGTGGCGCAGAGACCGGGTGCGGCTCCCTGGATTCGCGTGCTTCGGTGGTTAGGATCATTTCGGACGACAGCAGCAATGCGCTTGTCAACTATGCTGTAGGAAACTCGAACTCTGTTGCGGCCATGGTGAGCAACGCACATACCGAGGCCGAAAAATTGGCGGTCCTGCAAAACGCGAGAAAGGCGGCGGTATATCGCCTGGATAACACAATAGTTACAAATTCACGAAACAGGACAACGGGAGCATACACTTGCAGCGGGCTGTTGTATGTGACCGTCGGGGATACGACGGCGGAGAAGCAAGTAGACTTCAGGATTGACCGGGCAACAGACGGAAAGACGTCCATCTCGGTCAATCCGTTTTTGTTTTGACGTCAGCACGGCGGTCGTTCGGCCGATCGCTGGATGAGGTCAATTTCGTCAAATCAGCGGTGCGCAGGTACGCCAGGATCGCCTGACAGGCCGCCCGTCCCACGTAGAACTACGGAATATGAGCAATCCTCGTCCCGCATTTCTCGGTTCTTAATGGGTGTACGGCCATAAGTGACGACGCGCATGCAGCCTATCGGAGCAGGATTCGGAGCGTGTCTACGGCCAACGCGTACACATCGAATGAGTCCCAGGACACCCTGATCGCCGAGCTCGAGACCGCGGTTCGCAGCGGCTCGTCCGAAGTCCGGGTCAAGAAGCTGCGCGAGGTGACCTCGCTGTTTCTCGTCGACGCCGCCTCGCTGACCGAAGAACAGGTCAAGGTTTTCGACGACGTGCTGTGCAAGCTGACGGCGCGAATCGAGACCAAGGTCCTGGCGGAGCTAGGCCAGCGCCTCGCCCCCATCGACAACGCCCCGGTCGAAACCATCAAGCGGCTCGCCTGGAACGAGGCGATCACCGTCGCCGGTCCCGTGCTCGCCCAGTCGACGCGGCTGACGACATCCGACCTGACGCAGATCGCGGAAGTCCGCGGCCAGGCGCACCTCGTCGCGATTTCGAAGCGAGAAGCCCTGGAAAGTCCGGTGACGGACGTGCTGCTGAAGCGCGGCGAGCGGGAGGTCATCCACAATCTCGCGACAAATGCGGGTGCGAAGTTCTCGGAGGCCGGCTATGCCAGCCTCGTGGAGATGACCGGCGGCGACGAGATTCTGTCCGAGGCGGTCGGATCGCGCGGCGACATTCCATTGCGCTTGTTGCGTGACCTGCTGGCGCGCGCCACCGAGGCCGTGCGGGCCAAGCTACTTGCGATGATCCCCGAGGAGAAACGCGAGCAACTCGCCCAGATCCTGTCGGACATTCACAAGGCGGTCACCGGCGCCAAGGACGGCCGCTACGAGAACGCCGAAAAGACCATTCGCGCCCTGCAGGCTGTCGGCAAACTTCACGACAAGACCATCTGCGACTTTGCACGCAGCGGCCAGCTTCCGGAGGTCATCGTCGCCGTCGCGCTGCTGGCGTCGTCCAAGATAGAGGTCGTGAGGGACATCCTCAACGGCGACCGAAACGATGCGGTTCTCATCCCCTGCAAGGCCGTCAATCTGCGCTGGGAGACCGTGGAGCAGATCCTGCGCAACCGCCAGCCGCTGAAGCCGGTTTCCGAGCAGATCGTCGAACTCGCCAGGAACGACTACCGCCGTCTGACGGCCGAAACCGCGCAGAAGACGCTGCGCTTCCTGCAGGTCAAGGCCGTCGTCAAGTAAGCGCGACGGGCGCTCACTTGACCGCGCCGCCGGTAATTCCCGAGATGAACCGGTCGAGGAAAAGATTATAGGCGATCGCCACGGGAATGCTGGCGATCAGCGCACCGGCCATGATCTCGCCCCAGAAGAAGATGTCGCCGCGCACGAGATCGGTGGTCACGCCGAGCGTGATCGGCTTCTGATCTGTTGAGGACACGAACGTCAGCGCGTAGACGAACTCCTGCAAGGTCAGGGTGAAGGTGAATATCACGACGGTGAGGATCGCCGGCACCGACAACGGAATCACCATCTTGATGAAGGCGCCGAACAGGCTGCAGCCGTCGACGATCGCAGCCTCCTCGATCTCGACCGGGATCGCTTTGAAAAATCCCATCAGCAACCAGGTGCAGAAGGGGATCGTGAAGGTCGGATAGACCAGCACCAGCGACCACATCGAGTTTTGCAGGCCGAACTCCGTGATCATCCGCGACAGCGGCAGGAACAGCAGCGTCGGCGGCACCAGATAGGTGAGAAAAATGCCGATGCCCAGCGTTTCCCCGCCGCGGCCTGTCATCCGCGCCAGGCTGTAGCCGGCGGGGACCGCAGTCACGAGCGTGATCGCCACCACGCAGAGCCCGATCAGCAATGAATTCCACAGCCAGCGTGTGAACAGCGTCTCCTCGAACAGATATTTGAAGTGCTCTAGCGTCGGCGGCTCGTTGAACCAGAACGGTATGTTGGTGACATTATAGAGATCGCTGTTGCTCTTCAGCGAGGTGATCAGCATCCAGTAGAACGGAAACGTCGTCAGGATGACGAAGAAGGCGATGGCACCGAAGAAGGCGGTCTCCGAGACGACTTTCCTGGCGGTTTTGGCGGCAGCCGTCATTTCAATCTCTCCATCTCAGATGTCTCTGCGCCGGATGAACCGCAGCATGCCGATCACGACGATGAGCAGCACCGGCAGCATGAACAGCGAGATGGCCGCGCCATGCGACACGTCGCCGGAGACGATGCCGACCTGGAAACCCTCGAAGCCCAGGACCGAGGTGGCGCCGACCGGGCCGCCATTGGTCAGGAGATAGACGATGGAAAGATCGGTGAAGGTGAACACGATGCCGAAGATCAGGCCGATCGCCACGATCGGAAAGATCATCGGCATGACGATCTGATAATTGCGGCGCCAGAAGCCCGCGCCATCGACAATTGCCGCATCGATCACGTCCTGCGGCACGGAGGTGATGCCAGCCAGGAAAATGACGATCGCGAATGGGAAGAAGCGCCAGGCATTGACGACGATGATGCAAAGCATTGCCAGATGCGGCGTACCGAGCCAGTTTGGGGCCTGCTCGCGGGTGATGATCCCCATCGCTATCAGGGTCCAGTTGATGACACTGTAAAGCGAATCGAACATCCACTGCCAGGCGACCGTCGCCAGCGCGATCGGCACCACCCAGGGCAGGATGATCAGCGCCCGCACGATCTTGCGGCCCGGGAACGGCCGCAACAGCAGGAAAGCGCCGAACTTGCCGAGGATGAGGCCCAGCGCCTGCGATCCGAAGGTGAAGAGGAAGGTGTTCCCCAGCGTATTCAGGAAGACCGGGTTGCGAACGATCTGCTCGAAATTCTTCAGTCCCACGAAGCGCCAGGTGGGATCGTAGATCGTGTAGGCGCTGAGTGAGTAGTACACCGCCAGCAGGAACGGCAGGCCAACCAGCAGCAGCACATAGAGGACCGCCGGCGCGACCAGGACCGATCCGAGCACCTCGCGGCGATCCATGAGGAAGCGATACCGCGAGACCGGCTTGGCAATGGGTTCAGCAATCGAGACCATCGGGCAAACCTCGTTCCTTTCAATTTGAGCATGATCTTTTCGGAAAACCGCTTCACACTTTTCCGGATCATGCTCTAGTGGCGGCTCACCCGCTTGCCATCTCCGTCAAAATAGCGAAGCGCGCTGTTGCGCACGGCATAGGGGTGCCACTCTCCCGGCCGGATGCTCTCTTCGGCGACATGGGCCGGCGGCAGTTTCGCGGTGATCATCTGGCTGGTTTCGGCGCCCTCGATCTCGCCATACACGATCCGCTCCGATCCCAGATATTCGGTGCGTTCGACACGGAACGAGAATTCGGCGCACGCGCCGTTCGCGACCATTTCCCTCGGCAGGAAATTTTCCGGGCGGAAGCCGAGATATCCGCCATTGTGCCTGATAAGATTCATCG
The DNA here is from genome assembly GCA_963696255.1 of uncultured Alphaproteobacteria bacterium. GTDB lineage: Bacteria > Pseudomonadota > Alphaproteobacteria > Rhizobiales > Xanthobacteraceae > Bradyrhizobium. Next base: position 2,802,415 of record CAVOJN010000005.1, on the reverse strand, counting down.
GCGGCGCGCCGACAAAGGTCGCGACAAAGAGATCGGCGGGATCGTCGTAGATTTCCGAGGGCGTGCCGAGCTGCCTGATCCGTCCATGGTCGATGACCGCGATGCGGTCGCCCATGCCCATCGCCTCCACCTGGTCGTGGGTCACGTAGATCGTGGTGACGCCGACCCGCTGCTGGAACTGCTTGATCTCCTGGCGGGCCGAGGCGCGCAGCTTGGCATCGAGGTTCGACAGCGGCTCGTCGAGCAGGAGCGCGGTCGGTTCCCGCACCAGCGCGCGCGCCAGCGCGACGCGCTGCCGCTCGCCGCCGGAGAGCTGACGCGGCCGCCGGTCGAGCAGATGGTCGATGCCGAGCAGCTGCGAGGCCCACGCGACCTTCTTCTCGATCTGCGCCGTCGGCATCCGCTGCGTGCGCAGGGGGAAGCCGATATTCTTGCGCACGCTGTAGTGCGGATAGAGGCCGTAGCTCTGGAACATCATGGCGACGCCGCGCGCGCGGGGCGGAATCTCGTTGACGAGGTTGCCTCCGATCATAAGGTCGCCGCTGGTCTGCTGCTCGAGCCCGCAGATGATGCGCAGGAACGTCGTCTTGCCGCAGCCGGACGGTCCCAGCAGCACCATGAACTCGCCGTCCGGCACTGCGAGCGTGATGCCGTTGACGGCCGGCACCTCGCCGAATTTCTTGATGATATCCCTGGTCAAAACCGCAGCCATCGATCCTCCCGGAAATCCCAAAATCCAACACGCACTCCGCCACCAGCCCGGACGAAGCGTCATTCATGCCCGCCGCTTGACGCGCGGAACGCCACTGCGCTCCGCGCTTCGGCTTTTGTTCTTGCTTGCGCCGTCTGGGTCTCGCCCGGACCGCGCAGGGGATACGCGGTCCGGGTGCCGGCAGTCAGGACTTCTGCAGCCACTTCTCGAAGATGGCGTCGCATTGCTGCGTAGCCCACTTGACCGAGTCCTCGGCGCTCATCGCGCCCGTCGCCGTCTTGGCCATCATGTCCGTGATGATGAAGTTGTTGTAGACCTCATCGGTCGCGGGCCAGGACGGTCCCGGATAGCCGGTGGCGGCAGTCCACTCGTCCGAGTTCTGCAGCACGGCGAGCTTGTCGTGCGGCGTCGAGGTCGGATCGTCGGACAGGATAGGCATCGGCTTCGGAACGAGGTTGGCAAAGACCGGCATGTTGTATCCGGAGCTCGCCTTGAATGCGTCGACCCAGTGATCGGCGTAGTATTTGAGAAACTCGATCGCCGTGTCCTGGTTCTTCGAAAACTTCCAGATGCCGTAGAATTCGGGACCGCCGTCCATCAGCCTGCGCACCGGACCCTTTGGCGGCAGCGCAATATAGATGTCGTCAGCCACCTTCTTGTTGAGTTGCTGCGCGGTCCGATAGGCCGAGATCGGATTGATGATCAGCGAGCTCACGCCGGAATCGATGTACTGGTTGTTGCTGGCGTCGTTCCAGGACAGCACGTCGGTGGTCATCGCCTCCTTGTAGAGCGCGGCGACGAACTTGACGGCCTCGATCGTCTCCTTGGTGTTGAGCGTGACCTTCTTGCCGGTCTCATCCTGCTCGGAGGCACCAAAGCTCCACAACAGGCCCCGCCAGGTCGTTTCCGGGTCGTTGCTGTGCCCGAGCGAAATGCCGACCGGATTTCCCTTGGCCTTCAGCTTGGCGCCGCCGACGCGAATATCGTCCCAGGTATCCGGCTTCATGCCGATGCCGTCCCACAGGCTCTTGCGGTACAAGACCGGGAAGTTGATGTAGTAATCAGGGAATGCCGACCAGGTCTTGTCGTCCTGGTTGAAGGCGATCTGCCGGCCGATCGTGCTGACCTTGCCGTGTTTCTTCTCGACGTCTTCGACCAGGCTTGTGACATCGACCAGGAATTTGCGGTAGAGATGCGCGCCGCCCGCGCCGTTCCATCCGAACAGATCGTGACCCGAGCCGGCCGAAGCTTCGGCAGCCGCGCGCGCGGCCACCGTCGCGACCGGGATGTGGTCGACGGTGACGGAAATGTTGTTCTTCGCGCCCCAGTCCTTTGCGAACTGGTCGAACCATTTGTCGTAAGCGGGAACGAAGTGACTCCATTGAACGATGGTCAGCGTCTTGGTGTCGGCCAGGGCTCGCGAGACAAACGGTGCTGAGATCAGGGGGGCGCTGCCGGCAGCGGCAAGCGTCAGGCCGGTTTGCCTGAGGAAGCGGCGTCTGGTGACACGTGGCAATATGATTGTCTTCATCTTTCCTCCTCGGTTCGGTGACGGTGAGACGAGGCGGATCCAGATGAGAGACAGCCTCTGCCCACCGGATTGTTCTTATGTTTATGCACCAAACATTACGCGCGATTGCGCCGCAGGGCCATTGTAAGTAAGCCGGACAACAGCCCTGACCATGGCAGTGCTGCTGACGAATAGGCGTGGCAGCACAAAGTCGAATTGGCGCGCATTTGCGACGAAAGAGTCCGCTCTCGCAACATCCTACGCACGCCTTCGACGAAGGAAGTCGTGCGCGCGGCGGCACCGTGCGAGGCCACAAGGCAATGACGGCGCTTGCGCGCCGGTCAGGTCACGGGTGCGGGATTGAACAGCGTGAGGTCGTTGTGAATGCCCCAGCGATCGGACCACGGCTTGGTCCGGCCGCTGGCGACGTCGAGGATCAGGCGGAACAGGTCCCAGCCGGTTTCCTCGATCGTCATCTCACCGGTGGCGATGCGGCCGGCGTCGAAGTCGATCAAATCCTTCCAGCGCCGCGCCAGCTCGCTGCGGGTTGCGACCTTGATGACGGGAGCCGCCGCCAATCCATAGGGCGTGCCGCGGCCGGTGGTGAAGACTTGCAGCGTCATGCCGGATGCGAGTTGCAGCGTGCCGCAGATGAAGTCCGACGCCGGCGTCGCCGCGAACAGCATGCCCTTCTGACGCGCTTTCTCGCCGGGCGCGAGCACGCCCGCAATCGGGCTCGAGCCGGATTTGACGATCGAGCCGAGCGATTTCTCGACGATGTTGGCAAGCCCGCCCTTCTTGTTGCCGGGCGTCGTGTTGGCGCTGCGGTCGGCGCCGCCGCGCGCCAGATAGGAATCGTACCAGGCCATCTCGCGGATCAGCGCCTGGCCGACGTCCGCGTTGACGGCGCGGCGCGTCAGCAACTGGATGGCGTCGCGCACCTCCGTGACCTCGGAGAACATCACGGTGGCGCCCGCGCGCACCAGGAGGTCGGCCGCGAAGCCGAGCGCCGGATTGGCGGTGACGCCGGAAAACGCATCGCTGCCGCCGCATTGCAGCCCGATGACGAGATCGGAGGCCGGACACGTCTCGCGCCGGCGCTTGTCGAGGATCTTCAGTCGCGCCTCGGCCTGTGTCGTCACGGCGTCCACGATCGCGCCGAAGCCGTCAAAGGCTTCGTCCTGCATGCGCACGATGGCGTCACTTAATCCTTCCGGCACCAGCCGCTCGGGCGCGAGCTTTTCGCAGCCAAGGCCGACGACGAGAATTTCGCCGCCGAAATTCGGGTTGAGCGCGAGGTTCTGCAGCGTGCGGATCGGCACGACGGCGTCCGGCGCCGAGATGGCGACGCCACAGCCATAGGCATGGGTCAGCGGCACCACATCGTCGACATTGGGATATTTCGGCAGCAGCTCGGCGCGGATCTTCTTCACCGCATATTCGAGCGTGCCCTTCACGCATTGGACAGAGGTCGAGATGCCCAGGATATTTTTGGTGCCGACCGAACCATCGGCGTTGCGGAAGCCCTCGAAGGTGAAGCCTTCGAGCGGCGGCAGCGGCGCGGGCACTGCGGTCGAGATTTCGAGCTTGTCGAGCGCTGGCGCCTCGGGCATGCGGATGCGCGCTTCATCGACCCACTCACCGGCTGGAATGAGCGACAGCGCATGGCCGATCACCTCGCCATAGCGGATGATCGGCGCGCCCTCGGCGATATCGACGAGCGCCGTCTTGTGGCCTTGCGGCACGAAGGCGCGAAGTTCAAGCCCGCACGGAAAGCGCGACCCTGCCGGCAGGCCGAAATCGTTGACGACGATCGCGACATTGTCCTTCGCGTTGAGCTTGATGTAGCGGGGTTGCTCGGTCACGACTTCCCTCTTGCCCATCGTCGCTGCTCCTCTGACTGCACTGCTCATGCTTCGTCATGCCTGGCCTTGTGCCGGGCATCCACGTCTCGGCTGCAAAGACGTGGATGGCCGGGACGAGCCCGGCCATGACGAACCTGGTTGACCTATCCCGGATAGGTATAAGCCGTCTTCACCGTCGTGTAGAACTCGCGCGCATAGGCGCCCTGCTCGCGTGCGCCGTAGCTCGAGCCTTTGCGGCCGCCGAACGGCACGTGATAATCGACGCCGGCGGTCGGCAGGTTGACCATGACCATGCCCGCGTCGCTGTTGCGCTTGAAATGCGAGGCGTATTTCAGGCTGGTCGTGCAGACGCCGGACGCAAGGCCGAACTCGGTGTCGTTGGCGAGCGCGAGCGCTTCTTCATAGTTCTTCGCACGAATGACGCAGGCGACGGGCCCAAAAATCTCCTCGCGCGCGATGCGCATGTTGTTGTTCGCTTCCGTAAATAGCGCCGGTTGCAGGTAGAAGCCGGGCGTCTCGCGGTTCAGCAGCTCGCCGCCCCAGTGCAGCTTGGCGCCCTCGTCCTTGCCGATCTTGAGATAGCGCAGGTCCTGGTCGAGCTGGCTCTGATCCACGACAGGTCCGACATGCACGCCGGGCTTCAGCGCATCGTCGACCGACAGTCCCTTCAGCCGCTCGGTCATGGCGTCGACGAAGCGATCATGGATGCCCGCGGTGACGATCAGGCGCGAGGACGCCGTGCAGCGCTGGCCGGTCGAGAAATAGGCGCCATTGGTGGCGGCCTCGACCGCCACCTTGATGTCGGCGTCGTCGAGCACGACCAGCGGATTCTTGCCGCCCATCTCGAGCTGGAACTTCTTCATGTTGTTGGACATCACGCAGGCCTGTGCGATCTTGCGGCCGGTGGCGACAGAGCCGGTAAAGGAGATCGCGGCAACATCGTCGCTTTCCAGCATCGTCTGGCCGACGACCGAGCCGGAACCGACCACGAGGTTGAACACGCCCGCCGGCAGGCCGGAACGGCCGATGATCTCCGAGAGCGCATGCGCCGAACCCGGCACGAGCTCGGCCGGCTTGAACACCACGGTGTTGCCGTAGCAGAGCGCCGGCGCGATCTTCCAGGCCGGGATCGCGATCGGGAAATTCCAGGGCGTGATCAGGCCGATGACGCCCATCGGCTCCCGCGTGACCTCGACCTCGAGCCCGGGCCGCACGGAGGCGCCCTTCTCACCCATCATGCGCAGCGCTTCGCCGGCAAAGAACGCAAAGATCTGTCCGGCGCGCCCGACCTCGCCGATGCCTTCCGGCAGCGTCTTGCCCTCTTCGCGCGCGAGCAGGCGGCCGAGTTCATCCTTGCGCGCGAGAATCTCCGTGGAAATCCGGTTCAGCGCGTCATAGCGCTCCTGCGGCGTCGAGCGTGACCAGGCGGGAAACGCGGCCTTCGCCGCCGCTATCGCCTTTGCGGTCTGTGCCTTGTCGGCTCTGGCGTACTCGCCGACGACGTCGCCGGTGTTCGAAGGGTTGATGTTTTTGGTGATGCCCGAGCCATCGACCCATTCGCCGCCGATGAGGTTCTTCAGGATCGCATTCATGGTCTTCTCCCAAACGATGTCTTTGCTTTTTTCCCGGATCAGGCGTCAACGCACCAGGCAGGGACGTTTATCATCAAATGTCCATCCAGGGATCAGGAATTGCATGGCGGTCGCATCGTCGCGGGCGCCGAGGCCATGCTGGTTGTAGAGCGCATAAGCCGCATCGATCGCCTTGCGGTCGATCTCGATGCCGAGGCCCGGACGATCTGGAACCGCGATCCTGCCGCCTCTGATCTGGAGTGGCTCGCGGGTCAACGCCTGGCCATCCTGCCAGATCCAGTGGGTGTCGATCGCCGTGACCTTGCCGGGCGCCGCGGCGCCGACATGGGTGAACATGGCCAGCGAAATATCGAAATGGTTGTTGGAGTGAGAGCCCCAGGTGAGCCCATTGTCGCGGCAGGTCTGCGCGACGCGTACCGAGCCCTGCATGGTCCAGAAATGCGGATCGGCGAGCGGAATGTCGACGGCGCCTAGCCGCAGCGCGTGCGACAGCTGGCGCCAGTCGGTCGCGATCATGTTGGTCGCGGTCGGCAACCCCGTGGCGCGGCGAAACTCCGCCATGATCTCGCGCCCCGAGAACCCCGCTTCGGCGCCGCAGGGATCCTCGGCATAGGCGAGGATGCCGTGCATGTTCTTGCAGAGCCGGATCGCGTCATCCAGCAGCCAGCCGCCATTGGGGTCGAGTGTGACGCGGGCATCGGGGAATCGTTTCGCTATGGCGGTGACCGCCTCGATCTCGTCCTCGCCGCGGAGCACGCCGCCCTTCAGCTTGAAGTCGGCGAAGCCGTAATGATCCTGCGTCGCTTCGGCGAGGCGCACGATCGCCTTCGGCGTCATCGCCTCCTGATGACGCAGGTTGAACCAGGCGGGCTTGCCGCTCTCGCCCTCGACATAGGCCAGGTTGGTCTTGCGGCGGTCGCCCACAAAGAAGAGATAGCCGAGCGTCTCGACGCTTTTGCGCTGCTGGCCCTCGCCGAGCAGCGCTGCGACGGGAAGCGCGAGATGCTGCCCGAGCAGGTCGAGCAGCGCCGATTCCACCGCCGTGACGGCATGGATCATGACCCGCAGATCGAAGGTCTGCTTGCCGCGGCCACCGGCGTCGCGGTCGGCAAAGGTCTCGCGCATCGAGGCCAGGATGGTGTTGCACGCGCCGACGGTCTGCCCGACCACCAGCGGACGCGCATCCTCCAGCGTCCTTCGGATCTTTTCGCCGCCGGGCACCTCGCCGACGCCGGTATGACCGGAATTGTCCGTGAGGATCACGATGTTGCGGGTGAAGAACGGCGCATGCGCGCCGCTCAGATTGAGCAGCATGCTGTCGCGGCCGGCGACCGGGATCACCTCCATGGAGGTCACGACGGGCGCGCCGGAGAAGCCGGCGCGGATCGCTTCCTGGATCATGAACTCCTCCCCGTGCTAGGTCGCGCTTGTTGTTGGCACGCCGCGGCTATTCCGCGGCCTGCATCGCCGATGTCGTCGACGGCAGTTTTGTCACCAGCGCGGTGAGCTCCGCCATCTCGGCTTCGGTCAGGTTCGAGAGCGGCGGACGGACCGGGCCGGAATCGCGGCCGATCACCTTCATGCCGGCCTTGATGATCGAAACCGCATAGCCCTTCTTGCGGTTGCGGATCGCGATCAACGGCAGGATGAAATCCTTCAGGCCCGCATGGATCACCTTGTGATCCCGGCGGCGCACCGCGGCATAGAACTTCGTGGCGAATTCCGGCACGAAATTGAACACGGCCGACGAATAGGTCGTCACGCCCATATCGAGATAGGGCAGCGCGAAGGTCTCCGCCGTCGGCAGACCGCCGACATAGGTCAGCCGGTCGCCGAGCTTGGTGTAGACACGGGTCATCAGCTCGATGTCGCCGATGCCGTCCTTGTAACCGACGAGATTGGGACAGCGCTCGCAAAGCCGCGCCAGCGTGTCGGGCTGCAGGATGGCGTTGTCTCTGTTGTAGACGATGACGCCGATCTTCACGGCGGCGCAGACCGCCTCGACGTGGGCGGCGAGCCCATCCTGTTCGGAATGCGTGAGATAGGGCGGCAGCAGGAGAAGACCGTCGGCGCCGGCCTTCTCGGCGGCCATGGCGATCTCGCGCGCCGTCATGGTGCCGTAGCCGGTGCCGGCCAGAACAGGCACGCGGCCCCTCGTCTCCTCGACGGCGACCTTGACGACCTGAGGCACTTCCGTCGGCGTCAGCGAGAAGAACTCGCCGGTACCGCCGGCGGCAAACAGACCCGCAACGTCATAGCCGCAGAGCCAGTCCATGTTGGAGCGATAGGTCGTCTCGTCGAAGGAATAGTCGGCCTTGAACGGCGTCACCGGAAACGACAAGAGGCCACCGCCGATTTTGTGTGCCATCTCCTGCGGGGTCATCTTGCTCATTGCGCCACTCCCTTCTTATTCGCGGACGCGCGGGGCGCGCATCCATGGCACGAGTTGTAGAAGTGCAGACGATGCGGGTCCAAACCAAAGCGGGTATCGACCGATGCATTATCAGTATCAATGATCGCAGTATCAATGATCGCGCGCGGCATGGCCCGCCACCTCGCCCGCGATCTCGACCAGCGCCGGCAGCAGCGGATTCTCGTCGTTGCGTCGCCAGACCATGAACAGCTCGACCGGCGCTGGCGTCTTGAGTTTCAGCGGCCGCAGCTTCACGTCCGCGATCTTGAGGTTTGCGGCCGCGGCCGGAACGATCGAGACGCCAAGCCCGGCGCGCACCATCGCGAGAATGGAATGGATCTGGCCGACATGCTGGACGTAGCGCGGCAGCACGTCGGCGCGCGAGAACTGCGTGACCAGGAGATCGTGGAAATAGCGGGACTCGTAGGGCGAATACATCACGAAGGGCTGCTCGTCGAAATCCTTGATCGCGATCGTCGGGCGTGACGCGAGCGGATGCTTTTTCGGGATCGCGGCGAGCAAGGGTTCCGCCAGCACACGACGGGTCGCGAACTCGGGACGCGCGACCGGCGGCCTCAGCAGGCCGGCATCGATCTGTCCGGAGCCGAGCGCCTCGAGCTGGTCGCCGGAGACCATTTCCTTCAGCGAGAAATCGACCTCCGGCAGCCGCGCCCGGCAGGCCGCGATCAAATCGGGCAGGAAGCCGTAGGCGGCGGCTGCCGTGTAACCGATCTTGAGCGAGCCGGTCTTTCCGAGCGCGATCCGCCGCGCGACCTGGGACGCGGTCTCGGCGAGTTTGAGGATCCGCCGCGCCTCGGGGAGGAAACTGCGCCCGGCCGGCGTCAACCGCACCGAACGGCTGGTGCGTTCCAGGAGCGGCGCGTCGATGATGTGCTCGAGGACCTGGATCTGCCGGCTCAGCGGCGGCTGGGTCATGTTGAGCCGCGCCGCCGCGCGTCCGAAATGCAGCTCTTCTGCGACCGTGACAAAGCAGCGAAGCTGGTTCAGGTCGAACATCGATGCAGGTCCGGAATAGACGAGACGCCTCCGTGCCATTTCTAGCATCGATCTTCTCCCAAACAAAGGCGGCGGCTTTTCAGCCGCCGTTATGACTCTGCCGCAGTGCCGTTTCGCTCAGGCCGCCTGCAACTGCACCCGTTCGATCCTGCCGACGATGAAGAGGTAGGCGATCGCAGCGCACAGCGCATTGATGCCGACGAACACCAGGGCACCGTTGAACGACCCGGTCGCGGCCACGATGTAGCCGATGATGATGGGCGTGCTGATGCTGGAAAGGTTGCCGAAGGTATTGAACAGGCCACCCGACACGCCGCCGGCCTCCTTCGGCGAGGTGTCAGACACCACCGCCCAGCCGAGCGCGCCGATGCCCTTGCCGAAGAAGGCGAGCGCCATGAAACCGACCACCATCGCCTGGCCGTCGACATAGTTGCAGCCGATGATCGACATCGACAGCAGCATGCCGCCGATGATCGGGATCTTGCGCGCGGCAGTCAGCGATCCCGTCTTCCGCAGGATGTAGTCGGAAAGGACGCCGCCAAGCACGCCGCCGAAGAAGCCGCACAGCGCCGGCAGGGACGCAACGAAGCCCGCCTGCAGGATCGAGAGCCCGCGCTCTTTGACCAGATAGACCGGGAACCAGGTCAGGAAGAAATAGGTCAGCGTGTTGATGCAGAACTGCCCAAGATAGACGCCGAGCATCATGCGGTTGCCGAGGAGCTGACGGATGTGGTCCCATTTCGGCCCGCTGTCGGCTTTCGCGTCCTTCGCGTCCATGTCGACCAGCGCGCCGCCGCGGCTGATATAATCGAACTCGGCTTCGTTGATGGCGGGATGCTCCTTCGGGCCGTACATGGTCTTGATCCAGACCAGGCCCACCAGGATGCCGAGCCCGCCCATCACGAAGAAGACGTAGCGCCAGCCGAAATCATGCGCGATCCAGCCCATCAGCGGCGCGAAGATCACGGTTGCGAAATACTGCCCGGAATTGAAGAAGGCGGACGCGGTGCCGCGCTCATTGCCGGGAAACCACGCCGCGACGATGCGGGCATTCGCCGGAAAGGATGGCGCCTCGGCGAATCCGACCAGGAGCCGCAGCAGGAACAGCACCGTGATCGCCGCCCCTCCGCCGAGGAAGCCGACCCAGCCCTGCATCAACGTGAAGGCCGACCAGATCATGATCGAGAAGGCATAGACCCAGCGCGAGCCGAAACGATCGAGCAGCCAGCCGCCCGGCACCTGTGCCACCACATAGGACCAGCCGAAGGCGGAAAAGATGTAGCCCATCGCGATGGGATCGAGATGAAGTTCCTTCGACAACGCCGGGCCCGCGATCGAAAGCGTGGCGCGGTCGGCGTAGTTCACGGTTGTGACGAGAAAAAGCATGGTCACGATGAAAATGCGGACGCGGGATCTCCTCGCCTCCGCAACGGACACGACGGCGCTCATGAGCGCACCTCCTCTAAATGAATGTTTCCTCGGGGCGCTTCTTAATGAGAGGTGAAGATACGGTCCAAGCCGAAGCGAGTATGGATCGATGCCGATTTTGGATCGATCGCCGGGCGGGAGTGAACCCCGTTGCGTTGCGAAGGATGTGGATCATCGGCGGCCATTTGCTATCCTGCCGCCAAAGCAAAAGGAGGGAACCATGGCGACGTTCGTGATCGAGCCGCATTTTCGCCTGCAGGAATGGGTGGCCGAGGAAAAGGGCTATTTCCGCGCCGAGGGGCTCGACTATGAATTCCGGGAGCTGATCCGCTCGACCGACGGCCAGCATCACAACAAGATCAACGAAGGCGCCTTCCAGAGCATCGAAAAGGGCCGCAAGGCCGACGTCAGCTGCGCCTGTCACTGGACCGTCAACGTCGCCGCCTCGAAAGGCCACGCCAAGCTCTACGCGGACGTCTATTCGGTCGCGCCTTCCGGCATCTTCGTCGCGGCGGAGTTCGAACATCCGCAACCCGGCCGAGCTTGCCGGCGTTCCGATCTCGGTCGGCTTCCAGTCGGGCAGCCACTACTCGTCCATCCAGGCGCTCGAGCAATACATGTCCGCGCGCGAGATCAACCTGACCTTCGAGGACGGCATGCTGTTCCGCCGGATGGAGCTGTTGTTCGACGGCAAGAGCGAGGCGGCTGCGCTGTTCAACGGGCCCTATTACTTCGCCGAGCAGCTCGGCTATCGCAAGGTCATCGACACGACATTCATGATCGCGTCCATGATCAACGGCGATCCGGAGCCGGAGGATATCAGGCGTTACTTCCGCGCATTGAAAAAGGCGCAACGCGACATCGACCTGCGGCCAGAGCTTTATACGCATTACTACAAGAACGAATTTCCGGACCACTTCCACGGTGCGATGGACACGCGGCGCTGGGGACCCGGTGAGCGCATCGTTTTCGAGCCGTATTCGCGGGAGGTCTACGAGCAGTCGTTCGAATGGATCGAGAAGCACGGCATCTTCGAAGCCGGCAAGATGGGTGACGGCAACTACGACAAGGCGTCGGTGGCGTTCGGCGTCTGAAACGCGCGCTGATCAAGGCACGGCGGCTGGCCTACTTCATCCGCCTGAAGCGCACGCTCGTGCCATCCGGCAGGCGGGTGGCGACATAGCCGGCGGCGAGGCAGGCCTCGCGCTGCGGCATCTTTTCCTGCGGACTGCGCAGGCTGTCCCACCATGAGGCGCGTTGCGCCGCGCGCGGCAACGCCGCGCCGATGATCTCCTCGATCATCTCGAAGCTCAGCACCAGTTCCACCAGCGTCTGCTTCTTCAGGTAATCGCGCAGCGCGTCGTAGTCATTCACCGTGGGCTTCCTCTACCTCAGCGCGACAATTTGGCCCGGCCGAAGCCGCCGCTGCGATAACCAAGCCTTAACTGATCGGCACTCCGTTGTCTCCGCTTAAGCCGACGGCAATGTTTGTGGCGCATGCAAGACGATCGGGAGCACATTGCATGCGATTGAGGTGGAGCAAGGGAGAAGCCGGTCGACCCTGGCGGCTATCGGCAAAGCTGCTGATCGCCTCCTCCATCGTCACCGTGCTCGGCTTTTCCGCGATCTGCGCCAACGTGATGCTGGACATGCGCCATGGCGAAGAAGCGCTGGCGCGGCAGTCGCTCGAAAACCTCGCCTCAGGCATCGATTCCGACATCAGCCGCAATATCGAGATCTACGACCTGTCGCTGCGGGCAGTCGCCAGCAACATGGTCATGCCGGAACTCAAGAACGTCTCGAAGCCGATCCGGCAGCTGATCCTGTTCGACCGTGCGGCGACCGCCAAGCATTTCGGCGCGATCACGGTGTACAACGCCCAGGGGCAGTTGACGGCGGACGCCTCCACGCTCGACCCCGTACCCGAGAATCGTGCTGGCGAGCAATTCTTCCAGGTCCATCGCGACGATCCGAATACCGCCCTCCATATCAGCCGGCCAACGTTGCATCGCGGCGCCTATTCCATCGTCCTGAGCCGGCGCATTACCGGTAGCGACGGCAGCTTTCAGGGCGTGGTCGCAGGCTCCATCCGCTTCACCTATTTCCACGAGCTGTTCAGCCGCTTGCAGCTCGGCGAAAACGACACGATCTGCGTGTTTCGCCGCGACCGCACCATCATCATGCGCCGACCGTTCGATCTTGACGTCATCGGCAGGAAGCTCGGCGACATGCCACGCGGCAAGGAGCCAACTCTGGTGGAGGGTGGCGCATTTTCCGGCCTTGGTCCGATAGACGACACTCCGCGGCTCTATGTCCGCATCGTGAGCTCCAGTCCCCTCACCGTTGTCGTCGGCAAGCCGCTCAATGACATTCTCGATCTGTGGCGGACCGAAGCGATGCGCATCGGCGCCATCATGATGGCGCTGATCGTGTTCGTCCTGGCGGTGACGATCTTCACCGTCCGCGAAATCCAGCGCCGAGCGGACGCCGAGAACAGGCTCGAGGAGCTTGCGACCACGGACGCGCTGACCGGCTTGCGCAACCGCCGCAAATTCGACGAGGAGATCGACAGGGAATGGCGGCGCGCCCTGCGCAACAAGACCCCCCTCTCGCTGTTGATGATCGATGCCGATCACTTCAAGGCGTATAACGACACATACGGACACCAGGCCGGCGACCAGGTTCTGGTCGGAATCGCGATCTGCATTTCGGATTCGGTCAAGCGTGCCGGAGATTGCGCCGCGCGCTATGGCGGCGAGGAATTCGCCGTGCTGCTGCCGGACACTTCGGTCGCGGACGCGATGACGGTGGCCGAGATCATCCGCCGCAAGGTGCTGGGCTGGTCGGCGGAGCCGGCGATGTCGACGGTGAGCATCGGCATTGCAGGCACGACCCCGACGCCGGCCCTGGACTGGGCGATCTTCGTCAGTACCGCCGACAAGGCGCTCTACGCAGCCAAGGCCGCGGGCCGCAATTGCTGCGTGCTTGGCGAGATGCCCTCGCTCTCGCTGGTGGCCTGAACAGGCCTGCGCTGACGGCACCGACAGGCAAAGTCTTCAGCTTGCCGAACGGGTCATTATTCGCGCGAACCACTTCAGAAGAGAATCGGCGTCGCCTTGTCGACCTTCCGGGTCACGCCGAACGGATTGAATGTCTCCTTGCCGGCACCGGCGCCGGTGGATTGAGATCCCTTGCCGCCCGTCGCCGTTTCAAGCTCGGTAATGGTCAGCTCCGACTTGTCGAGCTGCACTATGCGTTCGTCTCTTTGCTGCGCTGTCATGGTCGTAGCTCCTCGCCGCCACCTTGATCCCGGAGTGATGCCGGCCTTGCCGGCACGCGCAAATCATCGGCCACAAGCCCGCCTGTCGAATGTGACAAAACGCACAGAACGTCCGGCGGCAGCGGAATAAAAACCATGCAGGCATTGGTAATGGAGGAGGCTCCCGTGACGAAGCAGAACCAGAACCAGCAGACCCGCAAGATCGAGCTCAGCCTGCACGAACTCGCAGCCGTTTCCGGCGGCAACACCCCCCGCAAGGCCGGCAAAGGACAACAGGAATTTCTGACCTATACGCTCGAGTCGGTTTTGGTCAGCAGCTACCAATAGCCAAGAGAGCGTTGCGGTAGCGCGATGAGGCGCGATGTCCGCCAACGGCGTCCCAAAATGACGCCCGCGCATCGCGCCCGCCGTCATTCCTCCAGATATTTCTTCATCTCGGCGCGCAGGCCATCGCGCAGGTCAGGGCGCGCCATGCCGTAGGCGATATTGGCGCGCAGGAAACCGGGCTTCGAGCCGCAATCATGCCGCTCGCCCTCGAACTCGACGCCGAAGAATTTCTGCGACTTCGACAAGCCGATCATCGCATCCGTAAGCTGGATCTCGCCGCCCGCGCCGCGCTCCTGCGTCTCCAGGATCTTGAAGATCTCCGGCTGCAGGATGTAGCGCCCGGTGATCGACAGGTTGGACGGCGCGGTGCCCTTCGGCGGTTTCTCGACCATGCCGTCGACCTCGAACACGCCGCGGTGGGCGAGGCGCTTGCCCACGCCGCAGATGCCATATTGATGCGTCTGGTCGGCGGGCACTTCCTGAACCGCGATCAGGTTGGACTTGTCGGCGAGCCTGGCGGCCGCCTCGATCATCTGCGCGAGGCAGCCCGGCGTATTCAGCACCAGTTCGTCCGGCAGCAGCACAGCGAACGGCTCGTCGCCCACGATGTCGCGCGCGCACCAGACCGCGTGGCCGAGACCCAGCGGCGCCTGCTGCCGCGTGAAACTCATGGCGCCGGCCTCGGGCTGGTCGCGCGCCAAAATCTCCTGCTCGGCCTTTTTGCCCCGCGCCGACAGCGTCGTGTCGAGTTCGAACATGCGGTCGAAATGATCCTCGATCACGCCCTTGTTGCGGCCGGTGACGAAGACGAAGTGCTCGATGCCGGCTTCCTTGGCTTCGTCGACCACGTATTGGATCAACGGCTTGTCGACGATGGTCAGCATCTCCTTCGGCATGGCCTTGGTGGCGGGCAGGACGCGGGTGCCGAGGCCGGCGACGGGAAAGACGGCTTTGCGGATTTTCATGACGGTCTTTGGGGATCTTTGCGAACGGCTTGGGGGAAACGCGGACGTTGGTAGCCGGTTTTCGGCCCCGCACAAAGGTGGCCAATGGTGGCCGGGTAGCTTTAGCGCGCAAACCCGGCTTTTGTTAATCTCCTGGAAACCCTGCGCAGGCCTCCTGAAAGCCTTAAATTGCGGGCAGCGGGTGGGGACATGACGCCTCAGATGGACATATCGGCAAAGCCGCGGGCCACACGGCCGGCCTTTGCCGTGAGATCGGTTCCGCTGGTGGCCGGAGTCCTCTGCTGCGCTCTTGCGCCACCCGCCTTTGCCCAGCAATCGGGCAACGGACTGTCCAACCTGTTCGGCATCTTCTCGGGAGCCAAATCCGACGCGCCGCAGCCGACAGCACCGGGCAGTACCGGCGCGATCCCCACCGGCTCCATTCCCTGGAGCGGCGAGGATGGCGCCTCCGGCCATCCCCTGATGACGGCGAGCGCGATCCGGGAAGCCGCGGCCAATTTCAACAATTGCGTCGCGGGAATGTGGCCGGACGCGGCGCGGCGCAACATCTCGCGCGAAAACTTCGAGCGCTTCACGGCGGGGCTGACGCCGGACCTGCGCATCATGGATCTGATGGATGCACAGCCGGAGTTCACCAAATCGATCTGGGATTATCTCGACATCCTCGTGAACGACAATCGCCTTGCGAAAGGCAAGGAAACCCTTGCGAAGTACAAGCCGCAGTTCGACGCAATGGAAAAGGCTTACGGCGTCGATCGCAATATCGTGGCCGCGATCTGGGGAATCGAATCGAATTATTCCACCCAGATCGGCGACCGCAGCGTGCTGCAATCGACAGCGACGCTCGCCTGCATCGGCCGCCGCCAGGCCTATTTCAAGGATGAATTCCTCTCCGCGCTGGAGATCCTGCATCGTGGCGACCTCAGGCCGGAGCAGATGCACGGCTCCTGGGCCGGCGCGTTTGGCGCGACACAGTTCATGCCGACCGCGTTCAAGCGCTACGCGGTCGACGCCGACGGCGACGGCCGCCGCGACGTGGTGGATGATCCCGCCGACCTGATCGCATCCACCGCCAACAATTTGAAGAAGGACGGCTGGCAGACCGGCCAGAGCTGGGGCTACGAAGTTTCGGTGCCGCAGAGCTTCAACTACATGCTGGCCGACCGCTCCAAGACAATGACGTTCGCCCAATGGGCAAATCTCGGCGTGGTGCGCGCCGACAACCAGCCCTTCCCGCATCCCAACGACAAGGCCTATCTGCTGGCCCCGGCGGGCGCCGCCGGGCCAGGCTTTCTGATGATGCAGAATTTCCGCGTCATCATGAAATACAACCCCGCGGAAGCCTATGCGCTGGCGATCGGCCATTTCGCCGACCGGCTCCGCGGCGCCCAGCCCTTCATCCAGCCCTGGCCGCGGCAGAAGCGCGAATTGTCGAAGGCCGAACGGCTGGAATTGCAGCAGCTTTTGGCCCAGCGCGGCTTCTACAAGGGTGCGCCCGACGGCCAATTCGGCGGCGAAACACGCCAGGCGCTGCGCACCTTCCAGGCCTCCATCGGGGCGGCTGCTGACGGCTTTGCCACCGCCAGCGTGCTCGAACAGCTCCGGACACGCTGAAAAGGGTCCATTTCATCCCCGAAACATTGGGAAACCACGGTTTCTCCGCGCGTTAACGGTGCGGACGGACGCATTTTGTGGCAAGTAAATCGCCCGCTTGCGGCCTGATTCCGCTAATATGTGATTGTCGTTATTGAACTTGCGACCGAGCTGCATGATCAAGCCACCGTCATTCCTCAAGATCTTCACCGAGCCTGGCCCGCTGGGCGTGCTTTGCGTGGCGATTGCGCTCCTGGTCGGCATTGTCGGGCCGGCTTCGGCGCAGTTCTTCAATTTCGGCGGTTTCGGCCAGCGGCCTGCTGCGCCGCGTCCCAACGGCGGCGGCGGTTTTTTCGGCGATTTCTTCTCGCCATACCAGCAGCAGCAGCCGAAGCGCGTGTATCAGGACTTCTCCAAGGCGCCGCCGCCTGAGAAACGCGACCCCACCATCGTGCCCGAACGCAACGTGATGGTGCTGGGCGACGGCATGGCCGACTGGCTCGCCTATGGCCTCGAGGATGCCTATGTCGAGCAGCCCGACATGGGCGTCATCCGCAAGGCGAAGAACACCTCGGGCCTCATCAAGTATCAGCCCAAGGGCGAGCCGTCCGATTGGGCCGCCGCCGCCAGGGGCATCCTCGCAACCGAAAAGCCTGATGTCGTCGTCATCATGCTCGGACTCAACGATCGCATGGCGATGCGCGAGCCCGCGGCGGAGAAGGGCGACAAGGAGAAATCCTCCGACAAGAAGGGCGAGAAAAAGGACGCCCGCGGCAAGCCCGCGGACAACAAGACGAGCGCAGACACTAAGGCCGAGGAGAAGGCCAAATCTGAATCCAAGCCGGAAGAGAAGTCCGACGCGAAGCCCGACGACAAGGCAGCCGATGCCGAGCTTGACGACTCCGACAATGCGGACACGCCGGCGCCGCCCCTGCGGGAAAAGACCGCGCGCTCGCCGAACGGTCTCTATGAATTTCGCGACGATCGCTGGGTCGAACTCTACTCCAGGAAGATCGAGGAGATGATCGCGGTCGCCAAGTCCAAGGGCGTGCCGGTGATCTGGGTCGGGCTGCCTGCAATCCGCGGACCGAAGGGTCCCTCGGACATGTTGTTCCTGGACTCGCTTTATCGCGAGGCCGCCGGCAAGGCCGGCATCACCTATGTCGACGTCTGGGACGGCTTCGTCGACGAGCGCGGCCTGATGATGCAGAAGGGCCCGGACTTCGAAGGCCAGATCCGGCAGCTGCGGTCTTATGACGGCGTCTATTTCACCAAATACGGCGCCCGCAAGCTCGCGCATTATGTCGAGCGCGAAATCTCCCGCGTGCTCGCCACACGCTCCTCCCCGGTCGCGCTGCCGACCGAGCCCGCGACACCCGACGCCAATGCAGTTCCCGGCCAGCCCGCGCCGCGTCCGCTCGCCGGACCGATCGTGCCGCTGGTCGCCGCCAGCGTGAACAGTGATCAGTTGCTTGGCGGTCCGGGCACGCGGCCTGCCGCGGTGGACGCGCTCGCCGCGCGCACGCTGGTCAAAGGCGAAGCGCTGAGCCCGCCCGCCGGCCGCGCCGATGATTTTGCGTGGCCACGCCGCGAGGTCGGACGCGAACAGGCAAAGGGCGATGTGCCGGTCGCCAACGCGACGCCCGCCGAGCGCGCAACCAATCCCGCCACACCGGGCACAGCGGGCGTTCCCAACGCCGCGCTCGCGCCGCCGAAGCCGCAACAGCCGGCGGCGAAGAAGCCGCCACCGCAAGTCTCTCCGTCACAGGCCCCGTTCGGCAATTTCTTCGGCTTCGGCAATGGCAATCCTTTGGCCCCGCCGCCGCCTCGTCAGACGGCCCCGCCGCCTCGGCAGTTCACGCCGGGCCCGCCGGGCGTGCCGCGCCCACCGGCCGCGGTTGGCCGCTCGGCGGCGGTGGTGCAGTAGCCCTCCTCGATATGCGTAGGGTGGGCAAAGCCAACGGGTTCGCGCAAGACGCGCGGCCCGATGACAGGCTCCGCGTGCCCACCACTTTTCGTTCGCATGAGGCAATGGTGGGCACGGCGCATACGCGCCTTTGCCCACCCTACGAATGAACATCCCTCACAAGATCAACCCGCCGTCGACGACGAGGGTCTGGCCTATGATGTAGGACGACAATGGCGAGGCCAGAAACAGCGCGGCGCCCGCCATGTCCTGCGGTGTGCCGAGCCGCCGCAACGGAATCCGCGCCAGCGCCCCCTCCAGCCGCTTCGGATTTGAAGTCGTGACCTTGGTCATCTTGGTGTCGACCAGTCCCGGTGCGATACCGTTGACGCGGATGCCGTCTTCCGCCCAGGCCTCGCCCAGCGTGCGCGTCAGCCCGACCGCGCCGGTCTTGGACGCATTGTAGGCCGGATTGCCCATGGTCGAATGATAGGCCGCGGTCGAGCTCACGATGATGAGCGAGCCCTTGGCCTGCCGCAGCATCGGATGAAACCGGGTGGCGCAGGCCATCAGGCTCATCAGGTTCACCTCGATCACGCTGCGGAAACCCTTCATCTCGAATTCGCCGCGGCGATAGATCACCGCGCCCTGCGCCAGGACCAGCACATCGAGCCGCTCGAATTTGGGGTTGAACATCTCGATCGCCGCCGCATCGCTGACGTCGAGCCTGAAATAGTCGATGCCTTCGAGATGCGAGCCGTCGTCCGGCGAATAGTCCGATGCGGACGCCCGCGTGCCGCACACCGCCACCTGCGCGCCCCTGGCGCGAAACGCCTGGGCGATGCCGTTGCCGATACCGCTGGAGCCGCCGACCACCAGCACCTGCATGCCGCCGAAATCGAGTTCGTTCATGTCCGTCCCTTCCTCACACGTTTCTCTCGTCTTAAAATGGCAGGAAGCCATGTCAATCGATCGCATCAAGAAACGGCGAAGGAAACGCGCATGTCCGAACACAAGCAACTCAGCCGCTCGGTGAAGGGATTGACCGTACTGGTCACGGGCGCGGCCAGCGGCATGGGCCGCGCCACCGCGCGCGTATTCGCGGCCGAAGGCGCCAATGTCGCCGTGACCGATCTGTCGGCCGAGGCGACCCGCGCGGTTGCGGATGAGATCACGGCGAGCGGCGGAGCGGCGAAGGCCTGGGCGCTCGACGTTGCCGATCGCGCCGCAATCGACAAAATCATCCCCGACATCGCAGCGCATTTCGGCTCGCTCGACATCGTCGTCAACAATGCCGGCATCTCGGTGCGCGTCGGAATCGACGATCCCACCTACGAGGAGGCCTGGGCGAAGGGGATTGTCGTGATGCTGACGGCGCATCCGCGCATCATCCGCGCTGCCTTGCCTTACCTGCGCAAGTCGAAATCGCCGCGCATCGTCAACATCGCCTCCACCGAAGCGCTCGGGGCGACCGCGCTGCACTCGCCCTACTCCGCGGCCAAGGGCGGCGTGACCAGCCTGACGCGCTCGCTCGCGGTTGAACTCGGCCGGGAAGGCATTACCGTCAACTGCATCTGCCCGGGCCCGATCCGCACCGCGATCACCGACCGCATTTCCGAAGAGCACAAGACCATCTACGCCAAGCGCCGCACCGCGCTCGGCCGCTACGGCGACCCCGAAGAGGTCGCGCACATGACCTTGAGCCTGTGCCTGCCGGCCGCCTCGTTCCTGACCGGCGCGGTCATCCCGGTGGACGGCGGCCTGATGGCGCGGAATGCGTGAGCTAGTGCCGCCGATTTGAAGTCCCTGCACTGCTCGCGGCGAAATGGACCCAGGGACTTCAAATCGAAAAGCGGCACTAGAATCAAAAATTTGCTAGTGCCCATGGCTTTTCCGAAGTTCGTAGAGGGCGATTGCTGAAAATGGTGTACGAACTTCGGAAAGTGGGCACTAGCCATGCTGCCGGAGCGTTGACATCGCGCATCCGCGGAGTAGCCTTTGCCTCAAATCGAGCGGGTTAACCGCCATTTCGTCTCGGGAGAAAACGGTTCAGGAGCAAGGTGATGGCGATCGCGATCCGGCAGCTTCACAAGCATTTCGTCGGCGAGGTTTCGGGCCTCGATCTGCGCAAGCCGCTGACGAAGGCGGAAGCGGCCGAAATCGAAGCCGGCATGGATAAATATGCCGTGCTGGTCTTCCACGGCCAGGACATCACCGACGACCAGCAGATGGCCTTTGCGCTGAATTTCGGCGAGCGAGAAAATCCGCGCGGCGGCAATATCACCAAGGAGAAGGACTATCGTCTGGGTTCTGCCGGGCTCAATGACGTCTCCAATCTCGGCAAGGACGGCAAGCCGCTGCCGAAGGATCATCGCACCCATCTGTTCAATCTCGGCAATTGCCTCTGGCATTCCGACAGCTCGTTCCGGCCGATCCCGGCAAAATTCTCGCTGCTGTCGGCGCGAGTGGTGAACCCGAAGGGCGGCAATACCGAGTTCGCCGACATGCGCGCCGCCTATGACGCGCTCGATGACGAAACCAAGGCCGAGATCGACGACCTGATCTGCGAGCACTCGCTGATGTATTCGCGCGGGTCGCTCGGCTTCCTGGATTACACCGACGAAGAGAAGCAGTTGTTCAAGCCGGTGCTGCAGCGCCTGGTGCGCACTCACCCGGTGCACGGCCGAAAGTCGCTCTATCTCTCATCCCATGCCGGCCTGGTGCGCGGCATGAGCGTGCCGGAAGGGCGGCTCTTGCTGCGCGACCTCAACGAACACGCGACGCAGCCGGAGTTCGTCTACGTCCACAAATGGACGCTGCATGACCTCGTGATATGGGACAACCGCCAGACCATGCACCGCGTGCGCCGCTACGACCAGTCGCAGCCGCGCGACATGCGGCGCGCGACCGTGGCCGGCACCATGCCGACGGTAGCGCAGGAAGCGGCGGAGTAGCTCTCCGCCGCAGAGAGGTCTCGTCAAAGTCACGAAGAGAGCCACGCAAAAGTCGTGAAAGCACTATCATCGCTCCAAGCACCCGGTTAAGGTGCAACTACAAAGTATTGCAATTTTTGGTTCGCAGCTTGCATGGGGGAGGAGACAATATGAATGGGCAGGAGGAGCCGCCCAAGAAATTTCGGATGATCACCACGATTCTGTTTCTCGAACATCTATCGCCCATCGACTACAAGTGTCTCGCGGAGCGCATTGGCGACGCCATCGGCTTGGACCCGGGACAGCTGGACGGCCAGAAGCCCGACGCGCCCATGGTTCTATCCGCAAACGGAGACCTTATTTTCGGGTTGAACATGGATTTTCCATATCCAGATCCGCTGCACAACCCCGCACAATTTGCGCATTGGTGGCCGAACGCCCTGAGCGACATTGCACGCAGCAAGTCGCATTTCATCGTCAGTTGTTCATGGCAAAAGCATTCCAGGCTCGAAGCTCATATGCGTCAACTGATTCTGGTGCGTGAGCTCATCGAACAACTGCCGGTCATTGGCGTGCTATGGGGGAGTAGCCTGACCCAGACCGACATATTCAAGCGCGAGTTTACGAGTACACAAGAGGACGGGCTACCCTTCTCGCTTTGGATTCTGATTCAGTACTCGAAGCAGCCCAACGGCAACTTCCTGATTTCGACGCTCGGAATGCGCGATTTCGGAGCCATGGAGATCGAGACAGAGAGTAATCTGCCCTGGGATCAAACCTTCGACTTGGTCGGAAATGTTGGCAGTTACATCCTGGCGAAAGGTCCTGTGATCAAGGACGGCGACACCATCGGCTTATCGGAGGAGCAAAAGATACGGGTCCGCCATACCCGCTCGTTCCGTCCTGGCGACAACACGCCGGTCTACTGGCTCGAACTCACGGAGCAACCGACGGTAAGTAAGCCGCAGGGAATCTTCAGCAAGCTTTTCGGCTCTGGCACCAGGCACTGACGCCGGCCAACGAGCACGATCGAGGTTCTTTCGCGGCTCGCCCTCTGCAAATCACCACGCCCTGCGGTTATGGGTCCCTGCTTTCGCAGGGACGACAGAGCTACGCGTGTCCCGCCTCGTTCGAGAGCATGCCGGGGTCGATGCCGATCTTGCGCAGCGCGCGGGCATATTTGTCGTCGACATCGTCGCCGAACACGAGATCAGGATCGGCATCGCAATGCAGCCAGCCATTGCCCTGGATCTCATTCTCCAGCTGACCCGGATGCCAGCCGGCATAGCCCAGCGCCAGGATCGCATGCTTGGGGCCGGTGCCCCTGGCGATGGCCTTGAGAATATCGACGGTGGCGGTGAGGCAGATGCCGTCCGCAATGCGGAGCGTTGCATCCTTGATGTAGAAATCGCCGGAATGCAGCACAAAACCGCGGCTGGTATCGACCGGACCGCCCTGCAGCACCTGCAGGGTCTCGGCATTTTCAGGCAGCTTGATCTGGTCGGCCTTGCTGATGATCTTGAGTTGAACCAGAAGCTCCGGGAAGTCGATGCTGCCCGCCGGACGGTTGACCATGATGCCCATGGCGCCATCGGCGGAATGCGCGCACATGTAGATCACCGACCGTTCGAAGCGGGGATCGCCCATCACGGGCATCGCGATCAGGAGTTGGCCGTCGAGGTAGCGGCGCTCCGAGGAATTGTCGGCCGCATCAGCGGGCCGAACCGAGCCGATACCGGCCGGCCTCGAGCGGGTTTCGCCCTGTTTCTTGCCTTGAGGGTCCATCAGCAAACCCCTCTCATGTTTAACCACATCCTGATATTGGGTGACGCCCCTGTCAATCAAGCTTGCGCATCGCACGCTCACAAGCAATTCAATGGTGACGACCACCTGCAAGCGGTAAAGACGAATCATGAACGGCAAAGACGTGACATGAACGCCATGGTTCCCAGGCGCGCCGCGCTCGGCCTTGCCGCGTCCCTGTTGGTATCCTCGCTCGCGACGGAGGTTCGCGCCGAGGACGCCTCGCCTTGGCAAAAAGACGGGCATTCGGCGGTACGGTTGCTGGCAGGCTCCCGCAGCGGCGCCGTGCTGCTTGGCGGCATCGGCTTTCTTTTGCAGCCGGGCTGGAAGACCTATTGGCGCACACCCGGCGATTCCGGCGTGCCGCCGCGATTCGATTTCTCGAAGTCCGATAATGTCGAAGCGGTGACGGTCCTGTGGCCCGCACCGCAGAAATTCGACGACGGCGCCGGCGGCGTTTCGCTGGGATATCACGATCAGGTCGTGCTGCCGCTGCGGATCGTCCCCAAAAGTGTCGACAAGCCGGTGACGTTGCGCGCCGCGATCAACTATGCCGTCTGCGCGAAGCTCTGCATTCCCGTCGATGCGACTGCAGAGCTGACCTTCAGCAGCGTAGCAAGCACCGAGGACAGTGCGCTGTTCGCCGCCCTGGATACGGTTCCCAAGCCCGCCAATATCGGCGATCCCAATCCGCTGACCATCCGCGACGTCAAACGCGACGGAAAAAGCGGGGTGCTGGTCGACGTGATCACGCCGGACAATCAGACCGTCAATCTTTTCGTCGAGGGACCCACCCCGGACTGGGGCCTGCCGGTGCCCAAGCCGACCGACCAGAGTCCGCCCGGCGTAAAACGCTTCTCGTTCCAGCTCGATGGCGTGCCGCCCGGCGTCAGCCCCGACGGCGCGGCGTTGAAACTGACGCTGGTCGGCGCAGACCGGTCGTATGAATTCAATGTGAATTTGAACTGACGTTTGTTGTCGTACCGCCGACAGAAAACGTCATTCCGGGATGGTCCAAACGGACCAGACCCGGAATCTGGAGATTCCGGGTTTCGCTTCGCGCCCCGGAATGACCGCCCTCATCCAACCGAATGTTAACGAAGGGTTGATAGACCGGATCGCCGCCGCCTCGCGCGGCATTGGTCCGGGACTTTTGCCTTGGCTGCCATCGACACCAATCAACCCGGAACGGGGCGGCGCAGCGGCGTCTTCGCGCGGCTGAAGGCCGGCCTCGCGGACGGCCCGAGCGAAGCCTCGACGACACGGCGGCTCGCCGGCACCATCTTCGTCATCCGCCTGCTCAGCGCGGGGCTGGCCTATGTTTCGCAGATCCTGCTCGCGCGCTGGATGGGGGGATCGGACTACGGGATCTATGTCTATGTCTGGACCTGGGTGCTGCTGCTCGGCAGCATGATGGATTTCGGCATCTCGGCCTCCGCCCAGAAGATCATCCCGGAATATCGCACCGACGGGGCGCATGCGCTGCTGCGCGGCTTTCTGTCCGGCAGCCGCTGGATGACATTTGCAGTCTCTTCGGCCGTCTCCTTGCTGCTGGCCGGCATCGTGAAGGTGCTATCGCCATGGATCGAGGCGAGCGAGCTGATCCCGCTTTATATCGGCTGCGCGACGCTGCCGGCCTTCGTGGTGGCCAATACCCAGGACGGCATTGCGCGTTCGCATGACTGGATGCGGCTCGGCCTGATGCCGCAATTCATCGTGCGCCAGGCGCTCATCATCGGCGTGACGGCGGGATTTTTCGCGCTCGGCTTCGATCTCGGCGCCACGGTCGCGATGATCGCGAGCGCCGCCGCCGTGTGGATCGCCATGCTCGGCCAGATGATCGTGCTCAATCGGCGCCTCGCCTCCCATGTCGAGCCTGGACCGAAGGCCTACGACGTCCGCGGCTGGCTCGCGATCTCGCTGCCGATCCTGCTGGTCGAAAGCTTCTACCTCCTGCTCTCCTACACCGATGTGCTGGTGTTGCAGCAGTTTCGCTCCTCCGAGGAAGTCGGCGTCTATTTCGCTGTCGTGAAGACGCTCGCGCTGGTCTCTTTCATCCATTATGCGATGTCGGCGACCACGGCGCACCGGTTCGCGGAATACAATGCGGCTGGCGACAAGGCGCGGCTGTCGGCTTATGTCGCCCACGCCATCGGCTGGACGTTCTGGCCCTCGCTGGCCGCGACGATCGCACTGCTGGCGATCGGCAAACCGCTGCTCTGGCTGTTCGGGCCGCAATTCGTCGTCGGCTACGACATCATGTTCGTCGCCGCCGTCGGTCTGGTGGTACGCTCCGCCATCGGTCCGGTCGAGCGCCTGCTCAACATGCTCGGCCATCAGCACATCTGCGCGCTCGCCTATGGGCTCGCCTTCGTGATGAACGCGGCGCTTTGCGTCGCGCTGGTGCCGCGGTTCGGCGGTCACGGCGCCGCGGCGGCGACTTCGCTGTCCCTGATCTTCGAGACCACTTTACTATTTTGGATTGTGCGCCGCCGCCTCGGCCTGCACGTGCTCGCCTTCGGCAGATAATCAACAGAATACCGTCGTCTGCCCGGTCACGGGCACAGGGGGGTGGCCCTGCCCGTAACATTGCTGATTCTGCGGGCAAAGCCGCGCGAAACGCGATTTCCTTCTCGCGCCTGCAAAAAGTGAAATCCACCACTGGACTCCGGTACGCGGAGCAATCATTTTTATTTTGCAGGAGCCGCTGCGACCACGAGGCTACCGCCTTTAGATAGCCGCAAACTCAACCTGAGATGGCGGAATTATGATTGATCCGCTTTATGTCGCTTCCGGTTTCGGCGTGGGGTTGCTTGTCGGCATGACGGGGGTCGGCGGCGGCTCGCTGATGACACCGCTGCTTATCCTCCTGTTCGGCATTCACCCCTCGACCGCCGTCGGCACCGACCTGCTCTACGCCGCCGCCACCAAGACCGGAGGCAGCCTGGTGCATGGCCTCGCCCACAGTATTCACTGGCGGGCGGTGATCCGGCTTGCCTGCGGCAGCATTCCCGCGGCCGTCCTCACCCTGGTGCTGATCTGGCACTTCCACCTCGATGGCGCCGCGCAGCGCAGCCTGGTCAACATGGTGCTCTGTTTTGCGCTGCTGCTCACCGCGACGTCGCTGATCTTCCGCAAATCGATCCTCGACCGTTATCGCGCGCGGATGGAACGCGTCGGGGACAGGACGATCGCGGTTGCGACCGTGCTCACGGGCGCAGCACTCGGCGTTCTCGTCTCGATTTCATCAGTGGGCGCCGGCGCGGTCGGCGTCAGCGTCCTGCTGCTGCTGTACCCCCGCCTGCCGATGGCGACCATTGTCGGGTCTGACATCGCCCATGCGGTGCCGCTGACGCTGGTCGCTGGCGCCGGACACTGGGCGCTTGGTTCGGTCGACTGGCACCTGATGGGCGTGCTGCTGCTGGGTTCCCTGCCCGGCATCGTCATCGGAAGCTACTGCGCGGTGCGCGTACCGCAGACGGTGGTGCGCTACGCACTCGTGGCGATCCTGCTCGTGGTGGCGGGAAAAATCGGCACGGAGGAGCTGAAATTGTCGATGACACCGATGCTGGCCTCCACCCACAGCACGGAGCGGTGAGGTAATCCGCAGGACGGGTTGAGCGAAAGCGAAACCCATCGCTTGCACAAAAGAAGAGGTGGGTTTCGCTTTCGCTCAACCCACCCTACACAGCCGAGATTGCCGAGCTCTATTCCGCCGTCCAGCCGCCGTCGATCGAGAGATTGGCGCCGGTGATCTGCGCGGCGTTGTCGCCGCACAGGAACAGCGCGAGCGCCGCCACCTGATCGCTGGTCACGAATTCCTTGGTCGGCTGCGCTTCGAGCAACACGTCATGGATCACCTGCTCCTTGGTCATGTTGCGCGCCTTCATCGTCTCGGGAATCTGGTGCTCGACCAGGGGCGTCCAGACATAACCGGGCGAAATGCAGTTGCAGGTAATCTTGTGGGTCGCGACCTCCAGCGCCACGGTCTTGGTCAATCCGGCGATGCCGTGCTTGGCGGACACATAGGCGGACTTGAATGGCGAAGCCACCAGCGAATGCGCCGAGGCGGTGTTGATGATGCGGCCCCAGCCGCGCTTCTTCATGCCGGGCACGGCGGCGCGGATGCCGTGGAATGCGGATGACAGGTTGATCGCGATGATCGCATCCCACTTCTCGATCGGGAATTCCTCGATCGGGGAGACGAACTGGATTCCGGCATTGTTGACCAGGATATCGACTGAGCCGAAGTTCTTCTCGCCGGTCGCGATCATCTCGGCAATCTCGGCGGGCTTGGTCATGTCCGCCGACGAATAGACCGCCTTGACCTTGTAATCGGTCTCGATCGCGGAACGCTCCTTCTCGATATCGGCGGGCGTGCCAAAGCCGTTGATCACGACATTGGCACCTTCAGCCGCGAAAGCGCGCGCGATCGCAAGACCGATGCCGCTGGTCGAGCCGGTCACGACCGCATTCTTTCCTGTCAGCGTACCCATGTTCTTCACTCCTTTTTGTTGGCGGGAGTTTCGTCCCCCGTCAAATCGTAACTCACCATCGTTTCACCGGATTGCGGCCGTTCCAGCCACTCCTTGTGACGCATCGACAAATGCACGTCGCGAACGCCCGCATTCCAGTGCTCGACCACGCCGATATGGGAAAAGTCGTAGTCCTTCGAATTGCTCTCGTGGTTCTTGCTCTTGTAGATCAGGTGCACCACGGTCACGGTATTTTCCTTGGCAACCTTGCGCAGATATTCCACCGAGGGATCGTGCTGGAGGTTGCCGGGAAGCTTGCTGATGAGGTCGAGCACCGCCTTGCGCGCATTGTGGATCTGCCGGTTCTTGTCGGTGTTCATCCTGGTGCGGCTGGAATAGCGGATGTCCTTCTCGCGCTCGGCCGCTTCAAGCAGGTTTACAGGCAGATGGCCGCGCGCGCTGAACAGATCAACCTGGAAGATCAGGAGGTCGCGGTCGGTTTCCGCGTCAAGCACGTAATCGAGCGGCGTGTTGGAGGCGATGCCGCCATCCCAGTAGTATTCACCGTCGATCAGGATCGCCGGGAAACCCGGCGGCAGCGCGCCGGAGGCCATGATGTGCTCCGGCCCGATCTGCTTGCCCTGGCGCTTGAACTCGACATTGTCGAAGTAACGAAAATTCCCTGAGGTCACGCCCACGGCGCCGACGGACAGACGGCATTTCAGATCGTTGATACGATCGAAATCGACCAGCCGCTCGAGCGTCTTCTTCAAGGGCGCGGTGTCGTAGTAGCTTAGCGACTGCGCACTGCCGTGCGGCCACAGGGGCGCCGGCGGAATGCGCGGCGTGAAGAAGCCGGGCACGCCGAAGGTCGCGATGATCGCGGCCGATGTGCCGTTGAAGATGCTGCGACCCTCGTCGCCCTTGAAGATGGGATTCCAGGAAACAGGAGACGACACCATCTCCCAGAATTCCTTCAGGCGATCGACGCGCTTGTCGGCATCATTGCCGGCGATGATCGCCGCATTGATCGCGCCGATCGAAATGCCGGCGATCCATTCCGGCTCGAAGCCGGCGCGACATAGCGCCTGAAAGGCCCCGGCCTGGTACGAGCCGAGCGCCCCGCCACCCTGCAGCACGAGTACTCGCCGGGCGCTCGCAGGGGTACTCGCACGGTCGGATTGAGACTGATCCATCATGTTCACCGCTGGGACATGTCTACCGATGGAATATGTCTGCCGAGGCGTTGCGTCAGTTCACCATGACGTCAACGGAGGCGGCCTGGAACAGGAACCTGCAGGGTTTAACCGCGGTCAGTAGACGCCAAAATCAGGGTCCAGAACACTTTGTATTTGGTATTGGGAGCATAGCTGGCGGCTATGCCTAATTTTGTGACACCGTTCTTCAGCATGTTGGCCTTGTGCGGCGGCGAGTCGCGCCAGCCGGAAAAGGCTTCCGCCAGCGTATGATAGCCCGCGGAGACGTTTTCGACCGCCACGGTGGCCGGATAGCCGCCGGCCGAAAGCCTTTTCGCAAGCGGCGCCTTGACGTCGTGGTCGAGCTTGTTCTGTGCCGCCATCGCCCCGGATTGGGTCTCGGCCAGCCGCATCAGGTCGGGATCGACCGCAACCGCGCCCAGACCGTTGTTCTGGCGGTATTGCGAGATCATGGAGGCGGCCGCCGCGGCATCCAGCTTCGCGCCGGGATCGGCCATATTGATATACATGGCCGGGGTCTCGACCGGCGCCTCCGACGCACAGCCTGCGAGCAATAATATTACAGTCAGTGCGGCCGCCGCGCGCATGAGATGAACTAGCCCCCAAAATCGGTGGCCGTTGTTGCATACCAACCGTGGCTGAAAGGTGAACGCGGGCGGCCATTCAGGCGCCTTCCCGCCCATGCGCCGCCGGGACATGGGCGGGATGCCGCAGCCTACGCGCCAAAAATCCGGTAGCGACGCGGATTGAGGCCGACAATCTCGCCTGCCCGCAGGTCGCGGTCACGGGGCGCGTCGATCTCGATCACGGTCTTTCCCTGCGAGAGCACCACTTCGGCACGCTGGACGGGGCCGAAACTGCGGACCTGCATGATCTCACCGCGCAATGCGCCGGCATCGGCGGGGCCGATCTGCATGTCATGGCGGCGGACGAACAGCCTGGACGCGCCGGGACTTACGCCCTCGGCTGACAGCGCGAGCTTATTGCCGTCGAGTTCCACGGATCCATCAGTGACCTGCACCGGCAGTTCAATCGACTCGCCGATGAAACCATGCACGAAAGCGCTCGCCGGGCTTTCATAGACCTCGGTCGGCGTGCCGACCTGTTCGATACGTCCCTTGTCCATCACCACGACGCGGTTGGCGACTTCAAGAGCTTCCTCCTGATCGTGGGTGACGAAGATCGATGTCACGTTGATCTCCCGATGCAGCGATCGCAGCCAGTGCCGCAACTCCTTGCGCACCTTGGCGTCGAGCGCGCCGAACGGCTCGTCGAGCAAGAGGATCCGCGGCTCGATCGCGAGCGCGCGTGCAAGCGCAATGCGCTGACGCTGGCCGCCGGACAATTGGCTCGGATAGCGGCCGGCCAGCCAATCGAGTTGCACGAGATCTAGCAACTCCTTGACGCGGGCGCGGATCGCAGTCTCGCTCTTGCGGATCGCACGGGGCTGGACCCTGAGGCCAAAGGCCACGTTTTCGAACACCGTCATGTGCCGGAACAGGGCGTAATGCTGGAACACGAAGCCGACATGGCGCTCCCCGGCCCCGCGCAGCAATGCATCCTCTCCGTCGAAGAAGACCTCTCCGGAATCCGGCCAGTCGAGGCCCGCGATGATGCGCAACAGCGTGGTCTTGCCCGAGCCGGACGGTCCGAGCAGCGCCAGCAATTCACCGTCGGCGACCCTGAGATTGACGCCGTCAAGCGCGGCGAAGACGCCGAACCTCTTGACCAGATTCCTCACCTCAATGGTCATGCGATGTCTTCCCTTCGTCCAGATGCCGTTCCAGCACCGTCTTGGCGACGAGCGTGATCAGCGCCAGCATGGCGAGCAGCGATGCGATCGCAAACGAGGCAACGAATTGATATTCGTTGTAGAGGATTTCGACGAGCAGCGGCATGGTGTTGGTCTCGCCGCGGATATGGCCCGACACGACGGATACCGCGCCGAACTCGCCCATCGCGCGGGCGTTGCACAGCAGCACGCCGTAGAGCACGCCCCATTTGATGTTCGGCAAGGTGACGCGGAAGAAGGTCTGCAGGCCGGACGCGCCGAGCGAGATCGCGGCCTCCTCCTCCTGCGTGCCCTGCTCCTGCATCAGGGGAATCAGCGCGCGCACCACGAAGGGAAAGGTCACGAACAACGTCGCCAGCGTCATGCCGGGCACGGCGAACAGCAGACGGATGTTGTGGCTCGCAAGCCAAGGGCCGAAAAAACCCTGCGCGCCGAACAGAAGCACGAAGACGAGGCCCGAGATCACCGGGCTCACGGAGAACGGCAGGTCGACCAGCGAGACCAGAAATGTCTTGCCCCGAAATTCGAACTTGGCGATCGCCCAGGCCGCGACCAGACCAAACACCAGATTGAGGGTGACCGAAATCGCGGCGATCATGAGCGTCAGTCTGATCGCCGCCAGCGCCTCGGGATTGCTCAGCGCCGCGACATAGGCGCCGATGCCCCTGGAGAACGCCTGCGCGAATACGACGACCAGCGGCAGCATGATGAAGACGCTGAGAAACGTCACAGCTGTTGCGATGATCGCAATCCGAATGGCCTTCGGCTCCGTGCGCGGGTCCCCGCGGACCGCGGACGCACGGACGTCATCCCGCGATGGGGTGAGCGACAGGGAATCCGGCAATTCCATCGTCATGGCCAGTCTCTAAAGCGTCGGCACGCGCGTCTGCGCCCACCGCTGCAGCCGGTTGACCGCAAAGATGACCAGAAACGCTGCAATCAGCATCACCACCGCGATCGCCGTCGCGTCGGCATAGCGAAACTCCGAAAGCCGGATCACGATCAAGAGCGGTGCGATCTCCGAGACGTTCGGCAGATTGCCGGCGATGAAGACTCACCGAGCCGTATTCGCCGACGGCGCGCGCGAAGGCGAGCGCGAGGCCCGTCAGCAAGGCCGGCGTAAGACTTGGCAGGATCACCCGGGACACGATGTGCCAGCGGCTGGCGCCGAGACTCACCGCCGCCTCCTCGATCTCCGGATCGAGATCGATCAGCACGGGCTGCACGGTACGCACGACGAAGGGAAGGCCGATGAAGATCATCGCGATGAAGATGCCGATCGGTGTGAACGCGACCTTCACGCCGAGCGCGGCAAGCGGCGCGCCCAGGAATCCCTTTTCGGCAAACAGCGCGCTCAGCGCGATGCCGGCAACGGCGGTTGGAAGCGCGAAGGGAATGTCGACGATCGCGTCGAAAAGGCGCCGGCCAGGAAAGCGATAACGCACCAGCGCCCAGACGATGACCGTTCCCATCACCAGATTGACGCAAGCCGCGGCGAACGCGAGGCCGAAGGATACCCTGAGTGCATTGAGGGTCCGGCGGCTGGTCAGGATACCCCAGAACTGTTCGGGACTGAGCTCGAAGGAGCGGATGAACAGTCCGGCGAGTGGAATCAGAACAATGACGGACAGCCAGGTCAGCGTAAGCCCCATGGTGAGCCCAAAACCCGGCAGCGTGCTGCGTCGTATGGCGGTCGCGCTCACGAGGGCCCCTGATGCCTGCCGTCAATTCCTGTAGATCTGGTCGAAGATGCCGCCTTCGCCAAAATGATCTTTCTGTGCCTTGGTCCAACCACCGAAAACGTCGTCGATGGTAAAGAGTTCGACCTTGGCGAAAGAATTCTCGTACTGCTTGGCGATTTCGGGATCGCGCGGACGGTAGGAATTGCGAGCGGCGATTTCCTGTCCTTCCTTTGTATACCAGTACTTCAGATAAGCCTCCGCGACAGCGCGCGTGCCTTTCTTGTCGGCAACGCTATCCACCACCGCGAGCGGCGGCTCGGCCAGGATCGACGTCGGCGGCGCGACGATCTCGAACTTGTCCTGCCCGAATTCGCGCAACGCCAGGAAGGCTTCATTTTCCCAGGCGATCAGCACGTCGCCAACGCCACGTTCAACGAAGCTCACCGTCGAGCCGCGCGCACCGGTATCGAGCACCGGAACGTTCTGATAGAGATCGGCAACGAATTTCCTGGCCCTTTCAGCCGATCCGTACTTCTTTTGCGCAAAGCCCCAGGCCGCGAGGTAATTCCAGCGCGCGCCGCCGGAGGTTTTCGGATTCGGCGTGATGACGGCAACGCCCGGCCTGATCAGGTCGTCCCAATCCTTGATCGCCTTGGGATTGCCCTTGCGCACCAGGAACACGATCGTGGACGTATAGGGAGACGCGTTCAACGGCAGGCGCTTCTGCCAATCCGCTGACATGAGACCTTTTGCCGCGATCGCGTCGATGTCATAGGCGAGCGCGAGCGTAACGACGTCGGCCTGCAAACCGTCGATCACCGCGCGCGCCTGCGACCCGGAACCGCCATGCGACTGCTTGATCTCGACGGTCTTGCCGCTCTCTTTCTGCCAGGCGGCGGCAAACGCATTGTTGAACTCGGCATAGAGCTCACGCGTCGGATCGTAGGACACGTTGAGCAGGGTCACGTCGGCCGCATGAGCCGAGCCAACCGATAACAGCAGCGCAAGCAGCGGCAGAATACGGCGGATCATGTCCATCTCCATTTGCGTCGACGATCGTCTCGTCGTCGACGCTGCGGACATAACTCGGGTCCAAAAGGCCTTTAGTCAACGAAACCGGATTTCTTTGTTCACAGCACGGCAGCGTCTTCGTGCTAGGATGCCGTCGTCGTATGGATGCCGCATTCCGTCTTGCTGCGGCCGCGCCAGCGGCCGGCGCGATCATCCTCGTCAGGCGTGGCGCGGCTCGTGCAAGGCATACACCCGACCGACCGGAAGCCCGATGCGACAAGAGGATGCGGCGGCAGGTTCGCCTGCCTGAAAATTGTCTCGATCTCCTCGCGCGTGACATTGGCAAAGGGATTGAACTTCAACCGCGCTCCATCCGCCTCGACCACCGGAATCGCCGCACGCAAGCCGCCCTGGAATCGCTTGCGGCCGGTGATCCACGCCGCGAAGGGCTTCAGCGCGCCCGCAAGCGGCTCGACCTTGCGGATACGACAGCATGCGTCGGGATCGGAAAACCACAGCTCGCGATCCGGATCTTCGCGCGACAGCGCCTCTTCCGCCGGTCTGACCGAGCGCACGTCGCGAAGTCCGAGCTGTTCAATCAGCGTGTCGCGATAGGCGAGCGTCTCCTCGAACAACCAGCCCGTATCGAGAAAGATCACGGGAATGGCGGGATCGACCTCGGTCATGACCTTGAGCAGCGCGGCCGATTGAATGCCAAACGACGACACCAGCGCGAGTTGGTCGCGGCCCACGGTTGCAAGTGCGGCGGAGATGATCTCATGCGGCGGGGCCTCGCCAAGCGCGCGATCAAGCTCATCCGCCGCCACCAGGACCGCCGTCGCCGAACCGAACGAGGCTTGAGACGCCGTCGCATTCATAGGCCGGCACTCTCGGAGTGACGAAGCTGCATGCGCCGGTGCAGGGCGGTGATCCGGCCATCGCCGGTCGGCTGGTAAAACACGGAATAGCGCTGCACGGTTTGCGCAAAGGCCTCGGCATCCGCCTGCTTCTTCACCTCGAACGCATCGAAGCCGGCGCGCAGCATGAACACGAACTGGTCGCGCAGCACCTGCCCGGTCGCGCGCAACTCGCCGCGATAGAGATAACGTTCGCGGAGCAGCCGCGCCTGGCTGTAGGCGCGCCCGTCGCGGAACGTCGGAAACACCAGCGCGACGCCGCCGAGCCGGTCGAGATGCGGCACGAGATCGTCGACGTCGCGGCTGTTCGGCCAGATCACGGCGACCTTGCCGGGCCGCGCAAACAGCGCTTCCGGATCTTCCAGGAAGCGTGCAGCCGACACTTGCAAATTACCGGCAGCCGGCAGCTCCGCGCCGTCGGAGACATGGACGAAGGGATCTTCGGTGATTTTCCCGCCCTTAACGAGTGGCATAGACGCGCTCCCTGAACGGTTCGACTCCGAGCCGCTTCACCGTGTCGACGAACAGCTCGTCAGGCCGCGCCCGCAACGCAAGATAGGCCTCGACAACATCCTCGATGACGTCGGCGACCTCGCCGTACTTGACCGCCGGACCGATCAGCGTGCCGAGCTCGGCCTGCTCATCGGCGCGGCCGCCGATCGTGATCTGATAGAACTCCTCGCCGTTCTTCTCGACGCCTAGAATCCCGATATGGCCGACATGGTGATGGCCGCAGGCATTGATGCAGCCGGAGATGTTGATGTGCAGCCGGCCGATCAGATTGGCGGTGTCGTGGTTGGCGAAACGGCGGGTCAATTCCTGCGCGATTGGAATCGAGCGCGCATTCGCCAGCGAGCAATAATCGAGCCCCGGACAGGCGATGATATCCGAGACAAGATTGACGTTCGGCGTCGCGAGCCCGAGCTTGTCGAGCGCCTTCCACAGATCGGGCAGATCGCGCCGTGCGACATGCGGCAGCGCCAGGTTCTGCTCGTGACCGACGCGGATTTCGCCGAAGGAATATTTGTCGGCAAGATCGGCCAACGCGTCCATCTGATCGGCGGTCGCGTCGCCCGGAGGCCCGCCCACCGGCTTGAGCGAAACCGTGACGATGGAATAACCCTGCACCTTGTGCGGAAACACTGAATTGGTGCGCCAGGCCTCGAACTTCGGATCCTGTGCGGCCTTGCGCAATTCGTCCGGCATATGCGGCAGCTTCTCGTAGGCCGGATAGAAGAAGCGGCTGCGGATATCCTCCACGACCTCGTGGTCGAGCTTCAGCGCGCCGTCGCGCATCTGCTGCCATTCCTCCTCGACCTCGGCGGCGAATGTCTCGACACCGAGCTCATGCACCAGGATCTTGATGCGCGCCTTGTAGATGTTGTCGCGGCGGCCATACTGGTTATAGACCCGCATGATCGCCTCGACATAGCTCAGGAGATCACGGCCGTGCACGAACGGCTTGATGGTCTTGCCGATGAACGGCGTGCGGCCGAGGCCACCGCCGACCAGCACCTCGAAACCGGTCTCGCCCTGCTCGTTCCTGTGCAGGCGCAGGCCGATGTCGTGGATCTTGATCGCGGCGCGGTCATGCGCGGAAGCCGTGATCGCAAACTTGAACTTGCGCGGCAGGAACGAGAATTCCGGATGCAGCGTGGTGTATTGCCTCAGGATCTCCGACCAGATGCGCGGATCCTCGATCTCGCCCGGCGCGACGCCGGCCCACTGATCCGACGTGACGTTGCGGGTGTTGTTGCCGGAAGTCTGCATCGAATGGATGCCGACTTCGGCGAGATCGGCGAGCGCATCGGGCAAGTCGGCAAGCTTGATCCAGTTGAACTGGATGTTCTGGCGCGTGGTGAAATGGCCATAGCCGCGGTCGTAGCGGCGCGCGACATGGGCGAGCCGCCGCAGCTGCTTCGACGACAGCGTGCCGTAGGGAATGGCGACGCGAAACATGTAGGCATGAAGCTGAAGATAGACGCCGTTCTGCAGCCGCAGCATCTTGAATTCGTCTTCGGTGAGCTCGCCGGACAGCCGGCGTTTCACCTGATCGCGAAACTCCGCGACACGCTCGTTGACCAGCGTGCGGTCGATCTCGTCATAGGCGTACATTTTTGAATCTCTTTGGGAAGCCTTAGACCTGCATCGGCAAGCCGATCGCCGGCAGGCCGATGGTGACGCCCGATCGGCGGATCAGCTCACGCAGATTGCCGGGTTCGACCTTGCCGTTGCCGGTGATTTCCACGGGAGCGATGTAGGCGCCGACAGCGCCGATATCGTCAGCCACGGATTCCGCAAGCAGCGCGCGCGCATCGTCGCTGGTGCGGACGATGGCGGCCTGATCGAGCTCGGAGGACCAGCCCTGGCTTGCGGTGCGGTAGATCACCGCGCCGTCCCAGGTCCGATTGGCGGTCACGATCGAGGGTCCGGCGATCTTGATTTTTTTCTGTTCGAGGGGGGAGGTCATTGCACTGCTTCCAACAGGTCTGAGATGAGGGAGGTGGGATTTTGGCGGCGCCACGGCGCGGAATGCGCGACGACATCGCCGATGACGAGAATGGCCGGACCGCCGTCCACTTGCGCGGTGAGGTCGGGCAATTGGTCCAGCGTGCCGACGGCTGCTTTCGCATCCGGCCGCGTCACGCGCGCGAACACGCCGACAGGCGTTTGCGGCGAACGGCCGGCGGCCAGCAGGCCGTCACGCACCGCGGGCGCTGCGGTCATGCCCATATAGACGACGACGGTCATCTCGCGGTCGGTCAGCGCCGACCAGTCGACCATGTCGGCGTCGTTGGCCTTGTGCGCGGTCAGGAAGGTGATGCGCAGCGCCTTGCGGCGGAAGGTCAGCGGCACCTCGAATTGCGCCGCGGCGCCGACCGCGGCCGTGATGCCCGGCACCACGGAACAGGAAACGCCCGCCTTGCGTAGCGCGTCGATCTCCTCGCCGCCGCGGCCGAACACGAAGGCGTCGCCGCCTTTCAGCCGCACCGCGCGCTGGCCGGATCTCGCGGCGTCGATCATCAACTGGTTGATCGTCTCCTGGCCGATGCCGGGCTTGCCGACACGGCGGCCGACCGCAACGCGCGAGGCATCGCGGCGGATGCGATCGAGGATCTCGGGCGATACCAGCTCGTCGTAGAACACGACGTCGGCGTCCTGCAGCGCGCGCAGCGCCTTGATGGTGAGCAGGTCGGCATCGCCGGGGCCCGCGCCGACCAGCGTGACATGGCCCCTTGCCTTGCCCGCCTCGTCGGCGCCGGCGAAGGCGGAAGGATCTGCGATCTTGCTCAGCGCGTCCTCGGCGTCGTCCTTGTGGCCGGACAACACCAGCGCGCCGATCGGTCCGTCGATCACGCGCTCCCAGAAGCGGCGGCGCAACGCCGTCTCGGGAATGCGGGCATGGATTGATTTGCGGAAACGGCCGATGAATCTCGCGAGGTCACCGATCCGCGCGGGCAGAAGCGCCTCGATCTTCTCGCGCAGGCGGCGCGCGACCACGGGCGAGGCACCGCCGGTGCCGATCGCGACCACCACATCGCCGCGGTCGACGATGGCCGGAAAGATGAACGTCGAATGCGCGAGGTCATCCATCACATTGACGGGCAAACCGATGGATTTCGCGCGCAAGGACATGGCAACACCGACATCGCCTGCGCCCGCGCAGAAAATCGCGACCACGCCGGTGAGATCGGCCGATAACGGATCAGCCTTTGCGAAGTCGATCCTGGCAAGCTCTGCCGGTTCCAGGCCCTGCGCGTCGTGCGCAACCCCTGTCGAATACCAGCGGATGCGTGCGCCGGCCGCAATCAGCACGCGGAGCTTTGCGCACGCCAGCTCGCCTTGGCCGACCAGAGCGACCAGACCGCTCTGCAGATCGAGGAATACCGGCAAATAGCGCATTCGAAGATGACCTTCCCACTTCGGGCTTGACGGAAATTATTTTCTCTCTAAGTGTCTTGCAAGCCTTCCAAAGAGAAAATTATTCCTTCTATTTTACATACGGCAGATGGAATTTTCGTCTCTCAACACTGAGCTCAACAAGATGACCGTTCTCACTGCCGCATCCTCCCGAGCGCCACTGCCTCAGACCCAGCTGCCACAAGCATCTTCCGTGCCGGAAAACCTCGCCGATCGTGCGTCCATGGATCATCTCGACGCGCTCGAAGCGCAGAGCATCTACATTTTGCGCGAGGCGTTCTCGCGTCTGAAGAATCTCGCGCTGCTGTGGTCGCTGGGCAAAGACTCCAACGTGATGATCTGGCTTGCGCGGAAAGCCTTTTTCGGCCGCGTGCCGTTTCCGGCGCTGCACGTCGACACCGGCAAGAAGTTTCCGGAGATGTACGCGTTCCGCGATCATTACGGGAAGGAGTGGGAGCTCGACCTGCGTGTGGAGCCCTGCCCGCCGATCGATGCGGTCGATCCGACATTGCCGCCGGCGGCGCGTTCGGCCGCCCGCAAGACCGAGGGCCTGAAGTTGGCGCTCGCCAAATATGGTTTCGACGGTCTGATCGCCGGCATCCGCCGCGACGAGGAGGCGACGCGCGCCAAGGAGCGCGTGTTCTCGCCACGCGGCCTCGAAGGCGGATGGGACGTGCGCGATCAGCCGCCGGAATTCTGGGACCAGTTCAACGCGTCACCGCCGCCGGGCGCCCATTTGCGCATCCACCCGATCCTGCAATGGACCGAAGCCGACATCTGGGCCTACACGAGGCGCGAGAACATTCCGATCATTCCGCTCTACCTCGCAAGCAACGGCAAGCGCTACCGCTCGCTGGGCGATGCGGACATCACCTTCCCCGTGCAGTCCAATGCGTCGAACATCGACGAGATCCTGCGCGAGCTCGAAGAGACCAAAGTGCCCGAACGCGCCGGCCGCGCGCTCGACCACGAAACCGAAGATGCGTTCGAGCGGCTTCGTGTCGCCGGCTATCTGTAAAGACCTCGATCGGCGGGCGTTGCCATGAACATGATCCTCGACCATTCAATTTCAGCAACGCCGAACGGCACCACGCGGCCGCAGGTCCGCATCGTCATCGTCGGCCATGTCGATCACGGCAAGTCGACGCTGGTCGGACGCCTGCTGCACGAGACCGGCAGCCTGCCCGAGGGCAAGCTGGAGATGCTCAAGGCCGTCAGTGCACGGCGCGGCATGCCGTTCGAATGGTCGTTCCTGCTTGACGCCCTGCAGACCGAGCGCGACCAGGGCATCACCATCGACACCACGCAAATTCGCTTCCG
Organism: uncultured Alphaproteobacteria bacterium; assembly: GCA_963696255.1. Lineage (GTDB taxonomy): Bacteria > Pseudomonadota > Alphaproteobacteria > Rhizobiales > Xanthobacteraceae > Bradyrhizobium. Next base: position 2,762,736 of record CAVOJN010000005.1, on the reverse strand, counting down.
CACGGGATCGCGCGATATCGTGCTCATTGATGCTCCCGGTCATGCCGAATTCCTCCGTAACATGATCACCGGCGCCTCGCAGGCCGACGGTGCGGTCCTGATCATCGATGCGCTGGAGGGCGTGCGCGACCAGACGCGCCGTCATGGCTATCTCCTGCACCTGCTCGGTATCCGGCAGGTCGCAGTCGTCGTCAACAAGATGGACCGCGTCGACTTCTCGAGCGCGCGATTCAAGGCGATCAGCGACGAGATTTCGGCGCATCTGACCGGACTTGGCGTGACGCCATCGGCGGTGATCCCGATTTCCGCGCGCGATGGCGACGGCGTCGCCGCCCGCACACCGCGGATCGGCTGGTACCCTGGCCCGACCGTGGTCGAGGCGCTGGATGCGCTCGAGCCGGCACGGCCGCTCGCGGCGCTGCCGCTGCGGCTTCCGGTGCAGGCGATCTACAAGTTCGACGACCGCCGTATCGTCGCCGGGCGCATCGAATCCGGTCATCTCGCTTCGGGCGACGAGATCGTGATCATGCCCGCAGGCAAAATCGCAAAGATCAACTCGGTCGAGAGCTGGCCGCTCACATCAGTCACGGACAAGCGCGGCGCCGGCAGCTCGGTCGGCATTACGCTGGACCGCGAGCTTTTCATCGAACGCGGCGACATCATCGGGCATGCCGGCAAGAGCCCGCGCGACACGCGCCGCTTGCGCGCGCGCATTTTCTGGCTGCACGAGACACCGCTGTCCAAGGGCGACGCGATCCTGGTCCGGCTCGGCACGCGCGAAGCGCGCGCCGTGGTGGTCGCGATCGAGAAGGCGATCGATCCCGGTGAATTGGCCAGCCAGGAGAACACGGACATTGCCCGCAATCATGTCGGCGAAATCGAGATCTCGCTGGCGCAATCGATCGCGGCCGATACCTATGCCGACAATCCGCGCACCGGACGTCTGGTGATCGAAGTGTCCGGACGCATCGCCGGCGGCGGTCTCGTGCTGTCGGTCGATGCCGGCCAACGGGCCGTCCCCGTCGACATCGTGCCGGTGGAATCGGCGTTGCGGCCGCAGGAGCGTGCTGCGCGCTATCGCCATAACGGTTCGGTCGTGTGGTTGACGGGACTGCCCGGCGCCGGCAAATCGACGCTGGCCAGGGCGCTGGAGCGGCGGCTGTTCTCCCGCGGCGGCTCGCCGATCCTGCTCGACGGCGACACGCTACGCGCCGGCCTCAACGGCGATCTCGGCTTTTCGCCGGAGGACCGCAGCGAAAATATTCGCAGACTTGCCGAAGTCGCGGCGCATCTCGCCAGAAACGGGCATATCGCCGTGGTCGCCGCCGTCTCGCCCGCGCGCGAGGACCGTATTGCGGCGCGCCGCATCGGCGAGGCGCTGTTCCGTGAAGTCTATGTCGCGACGCCGGCCGCCGTCTGCGAGGGCCGCGACCCCAAGGGCCATTACGCCAAGGCCCGTGCCGGCACGCTCTCCGGTTTTACCGGCATCGGCAACGACTACGAACCGCCGGACAATGCCGAATTGACGCTCGACACGTCAGAGCGTTCGGTGAGCGACCTGACCGACGAGATCGAGCGCATGCTGGCGAGATCAGGCGTCCTGTTCAACGAACTGGCCGACCTCTCGGTCTATATCTGAGGTTTTCTAAGCCGTTAGGATAGGGAACGAAGGTCCACCCGGGGCCTTCTCATAACCATGCCTAGTGGCTAAAAGGGGCTCTGTTGCAGTGCACTCGGCTCCATTGCCTCTGACAACCGCTCCCCTCCATCTCCGCGAGAGAAGAAGTCCATTATGAAGCGCATCGATGCCCATGGATTGAAGATCGCCCCCGTCCTGTTCGATTTCATCGCAAGCGAGGCTGCGCCCAAAACCGGGATCGACCCCGATGCGTTCTGGGCGGGGCTGGCCGCGATCATCCGCGACCTCGGACCGAAGAACCGCGAACTCCTGAAGGTGCGCGACGCCTTGCAGGAGAAGATCGATGCCTGGCATCGCGCACACAAGGGCAAGTTCGACCTCAACGCCTATACGGTCTTCCTGAAGGAGATCGGCTACCTCCAGCCCGAGCCCGCGACCAGGACCGTCGAGACCGCCAATGTCGACGAGGAGATCGGCACGATCTGCGGACCGCAGCTCGTGGTTCCCCTCACCAATGCGCGCTATGCGCTGAACGCCGCCAACGCGCGCTGGGGCTCGCTCTATGATGCCTTCTACGGCACGGACGCGATCCCGCACGATCCGAATGAGGCCGGCAAAGGCTACAACAAGGCGCGTGGCGACAAGGTGATCGCGAAGGCCAAGGCCTTTCTCGATTCCGCCGTGCCGCTTGCGACCGCAAGCCACACCGACGTCACCTCCTACAGCATCATCGCCGGCCAGCTCTCCGTGAAGCTGAAGAGCGGCAATGCGACCGGACTGAAGAATCCCGCCCAGTTCGCGGGCTATCAGGGCAGCACCGAGGCACCAAGTTCGATCCTCCTGTCCAACAACGGCCTGCACATCGATGTCCAGATCGATCGCAAGCACGCCATCGGCAAGGACGATCCCGCCGGGGTCGCCGACATGATCCTGGAAGCGGCGGTCTCCACGATCCTCGACATGGAAGACAGCGTTGCCGCCGTCGATGCCGAGGACAAGGTGCTGGTCTATCGCAACACGCTCGGCCTGATGAACGGAACGCTCAACGCCGATTTCGAAAAGGGCGGCAAGACCGTGACCCGCGCCCTGAATGCCGACCGCGTCTACAAGACGCCTGACGCCAAGGAGAAGAAACTGCACGGGCGCAGCCTGCTGCTGATGCGCAATGTCGGCCATCACATGTTCACCGACGCCGTGCTCGACGAAAAGGGCGAGGAAGTGCCGGAAGGAATCCTCGATGCCGCGGTCGCCGGCCTGCTCGCGATCCACGACCTCAAAGGCGGCTCCAGGGTGAAGAACAGCCGCACCGGCTCGGTCTATATCGTCAAGCCGAAGATGCACGGACCCGACGAGATTGCCCTGACCGGCGAGATTTTCGCCCGCGTCGAGACAATGCTGTCGCTGCCCGCGGACACGATCAAGGTCGGCATCATGGATGAGGAGCGCCGCACCACGGTCAATCTCAAGGCCTGCATCCAGAATGCGTCGAAGCGTATCATGTTCATCAACACCGGCTTCCTCGACCGCACGGGCGACGAGATCCACACCTCGATGGAAGCCGGTCCGATGATCCGCAAGAACGACATGAAGGCGCAGCCCTGGATCAAGGCCTATGAGGACTGGAACGTCGATGTCGGCCTGACCTGTGGCCTGCCCGGCCACGCGCAGATCGGCAAGGGCATGTGGGCCGCGCCCGACAAGATGGCGGACATGCTGGCGCAGAAGATCGGCCATCCGCAGGCCGGCGCGACCACCGCCTGGGTCCCCTCGCCGACCGCGGCAACGCTGCATGCGCTGCATTATCACCAGGTCAACGTGCACGCGCGGCAGGAGGCACTCACCAAGGGCGGGCCGCGCGCCAAACTCTCCGACATCCTCACCGTTCCGGTATCGCAGTCGAACTGGGCGCCCGACGACGTGAAGCAGGAGATCGACAACAATTGCCAGGGAATCCTCGGCTACGTCGTGCGCTGGATCGACCAGGGCGTCGGCTGCTCCAAGGTCCCGGACATCCACGATGTGGGCCTGATGGAAGACCGCGCGACCTTGCGGATCTCGAGCCAGCACCTGGCGAACTGGCTGCACCACGGCGTCGTCACCCGCGATCAGGTGATGGAGTCGCTCAAGCGCATGGCCATGGTCGTCGACAAGCAGAATGCCGGCGATCCGATCTACAAGCCGATGGCGCCCGGCTTCGACGGCGTCGCCTTCAAGGCGGCCTGCGACCTTGTCTTCAAGGGCCGCGAACAGCCGAACGGCTACACGGAGTACATTCTCACCGCGCGGCGCCGCGAGGCCAAGGCGACGGCGCACTGACCGTCCGCCGCAAGCGAAGCCCCGGTTCTCGCCGGGGCTTTTTGCTGTGCGGAGATCGGATGCCGGCCGGACCTAAAATACCGCGATGTATTTCAGCAGCGACAGCACGCCGATGACGATGACGATGATGCGGCAGATCTGCTTGGCGCGGCCGTCGATCGGCAGCATGTTGATCAGATAAAGGACAAGGATGACGACAAGGAAGGTGATGAGCGCGCTGATGAGCAGTGACATCGGAAGCCCCCTGGAACCGTGTTAATCTTTCCTTAACCCGTGACAGGCCGTCAACGCCTTGTGCGCGGCCCGGTTCCCCGACCGGAACTGCGAAAAAATTGAAATTTTTCAGCGGCCTGCAATCCTTCCGTAGTTTTACCGGGGAAGGAATGCCTAAAATTTTACCCTTTTTAGGCCAAATGGCCCTCGCATAATTGGGGGCCATTGATGATTAACCGTTTGACCGTTTCCGGGCTGCTCAAGGCCGTGATCCTGAGCACCGCCTTCGTCATCGTCGTGATGTTTTCGTTGAGCGCCTGGGAATCCTGGCAACGGCTGCAAGCAGCGAACCGCATGTCGGCCATTGCCGACGCTTCGGCGAACCTCTTCAAGGCGATGCACAATCTGCGGACCGACCGTTCGACGACCCAGCGGCTCCTGAACTCGGATTCGATGGATGCCGACATCGAAAAATACCTGCGCAGCCTGCGCGATGCCGAGATGCCCGCGATGGCGAATGGCCTGGCGCTGCTGGAGCCGATGCAGTTCGCGCAGCATGACACCCTGGTGCCGGCCTTCGACAAGGCGCTGAAAACGATCACCGAGCTGCAAAAAGAATTCTGGCAAGCGATGAGCCAGCCGAAGGCCTCGCGCAGACCGGCTCTCAGCAAGGAATATGTCGATATCACCAACGTGCTGCTGGAGACGCTCGACAAGCTCTCGGGCGTGCTGGCTGCAGACGTCAATCACAAGGACGCGACCATCGACCAGCTGCTGTCGATCAAGCAGACGGCCTGGCTGCTGCGCAACACCGCCGGCGAGGCTTCGCTCATCATTTCGACAGGTCTCGCGGCCGGAAAGGTCGCACCGGACGTTCAACAGAACTACCTCAAATTCGTCGGCGGCACCGATGCCGCCTGGGGCGCGCTGCAGCTCACGGTGTCCGGCATGCAGTTGCCGCCGGCGCTCTCGGCCGCGATGGCCGCCAACAAGACCGCGTATTTCGAACCGTCATATCTCGAGCTGCGCCAGCGCCTGCTGAACGCGCTCACCGAGGGCGGCAAGCCCGAACTGACGGCGAACCAGTGGAGCCCGGTCACCGTCGGCCGCCTCTCCGCGGCGGTCGGTGTGGCCGAAGCCGCGCTCGATGCGGCAAAGGAGCGCGCCGGTGAGCTGCACAGCTCGGCCCTGCACTCATTGATCACCCATCTGATTCTGCTGAGCGCGGCGGCTGTGTTCGCAATGGGCGCCCTGACCTTCGTCACGCGCCGCGTGATCACGCCGCTGCAGAATATCCGCGATGCCATGCTGAAAGTGGCGGGCGGCGACCTCGCGATCGATACCGGATATGGCGATCGAAACGACGAGATCGGTGCGCTTGCTGGCGCGCTCGAAACCTTCAAGCAGCAGGCTCAGGACAAGCTCAAGATCGAGGCGCAGGAGCGCGAGCGCAACGCGGGCGCCACCGCGCGCCAGCGCGCCATCGAGAGCCATGTCGCCGAATTCGAGGGCAGCGTGCGCCAGACGCTGCAGCAGCTTGGCGAAGCCTCGGGCGAGATGCGCAAGACCTCCGCCGGCCTGTCCACGGTCTCGCGTCAGACCAATTCCCGTGTCGAAGTCGCCCAGAAGGCGTCCGGCGAGGCCTCGATGAGCGTCGAAAGCGTCGCCTCCGCGGCTGAGGAGTTGAGCGCGTCGATCAACGACATCAGCCAGCAGGCTGCGCATGCCGCCGGAATTGCCAGCCGCGCCGTCGACCAGGCGCGCGAGACCGACGGCACCGTGCAGGGTCTCGCCAAGTCGGCAGGCCGCATCGGCGAGGTGGTCGGGTTGATCAACACGATTGCCGCCCAGACCAACCTGCTTGCGCTGAACGCCACGATCGAGGCGGCCCGCGCCGGTGAAGCGGGCCGCGGCTTCGCCGTCGTCGCCTCGGAAGTGAAGTCACTCGCAAGCCAGACCGCGAAGGCGACCGAGGAGATCTCGGACCAGATCGCCGACATCCAGAAGGTCACCGGCGAGGCCATCGACGCGATCAAGGGCATCGGCGCGATCATCGGCGAGGTCAACGAAGTCGCAACCGCGATCGCGGCTGCCGTGCAGGAACAGGGCGCTGCGACCCAGGAGATCACCCGCTCGACGCAATATGCGGCGCAGGGCACCAAGAACGTCTCGGAGAACATCACCGGCGTCAAAACCGATGCCGATGCGGCCGCCGCTGCCGCCGAGAACGTCAAGGACGCGTCGCACACCCTGGAGAGCCAGAGCCAGTCGCTCGGCCATCAGGTCTCCGACTTCCTCGGAAAGATCCGCGCCGCTTAAAGTCGCGTTGCATCGAACGCGAAGAGGCCGCCGGTCAGATCCGGCGGCCTTTTTCATGATCGCGCGCTACTCTCGCGCCACTACGGGCGCACGCCGGAAGCGCATGCGTACCGATTCCGGGGCCGGCGTGAAATTGACCTCGGCACGCCTGCCCGAGCCCGGATTGGCGATCATGAGGCCGTCGGCGCCGGCGACAATGTCGCCCTTGCGCAAGGTCGCATCCTTTTCGATCGAGACCGACGCAAGGCCGGCCGGATCCTTGCCGTTGCAGGTGCAGCCCGCAACAAGCTCGTTGCGATATTTGAACGCATTCGGCAGTTCGGAATAGGGCTTGCCGCCGGCGGTCGCGGCATGATCGATGTCGTTGCCATAGACCAGCTCGGTCTTGCTGGCTCGACAGAGGTTGTCGCAGGACGAAGCCCTGCTCTGCGTGTCGTTGCCGGCGATCGGGAAGTAGCGACCGTCACAGCTCCGCACGCACCAGGCCGTCCCGCCTCCGCCACCGGCAATCCGCGGGCGCGGCGCCTCGGCCGGCGGCGCGCCATCATTGGCGAACGGCAGCACGATACGCGGGGACGATTCGGCCGGAAGCCCTCCGGAGAAGCCTGGCGGATTGGAAAAGGAGGAATTCTCCGGAGAGGGCGGGATGCACCAGACCGGCAGCGCACAGGAGTGCAGCACCCGTTGCCAATTTCCATCGCTTGCGCATACCGGCCTCCATGGACCATCCCCTCAGTTCACGTCCGAGACCGCAATGTTCGTGGCCTGACGGCCAGCAGACAACGCGCCCGCAGGCCGCATCGCGACATTGCGCGGCTGCGGCGGCGCGTTCTTCGGCAAAACCACGACCCTGGTGCCGACGCTGACGCGGCTGAAGAGATCGGTGACGTCCTCGTTGGTCAGGCGAATGCAACCGGAGGAGACGAACTTGCCGATCGTGGTGGGATCGTTCGTGCCGTGGATGCGATATTCGCTCGCGCCGAGATACATGGCGCGCGCCCCGAGCGGATTGCCGGGCCCGCCTGCGACAAAGCGCGGCAGATAGGGCTGGCGCGCAATCATCTCCGACGGCGGATACCAGTCCGGCCACTCGGCCTTGCGGCTCACGGTCTGCACGCCGGCCCAGGTGAAGCCCTGGCGGCCGACGCCCACGCCGTAACGGATGGCGCGGCCACCGCCGAGCACGTAGTAGAGGTAGGTATTGCCGGTATCGATGACGATCGTGCCCGGCGCCTCGCGGCTGTCGAATTGGACGACCTGGCGGCGCAGCCGTTCCGGCAGCAGGCTGTCCTCATCGGCTGATGCGACGTCGCCGGTCACTTCGGCCTGCGGAAATGCGCTCTGCTCGGGCGGCGCATAGCCGAGCGACTGCGCGCTTGCGGCGGAAAAAGATGGACGACAGAGCACCAATGCGCCTGCAACGGCGACCGCGCAGCTTGCACGACGGACGCCGACGAACGGATGAGACTTGCTGTGTCATGTGCTGCTCCCCATCGGATGTGCATCATGCGATGCGCTGGCAAATCAAACGCGATGGCGGCCTCGCAGTTCCGTCGCCGATTCGTCGCGCACACGCATCTGTCAAGCTCTCGCGTCTCAGCGATGGCGTCGATGGAACTTTTCGTTGTGTCGGCGACTTGCAACAGTCGTCGTAGAAGGCGCGGCTTGCACTTGTTCGCCCTTTGCAGGGGAAGAATCGTCGTGCGTGTCCTTCCCAGCGAGCGCGTGCTTCCCGATACGCGCCGCGGGGACCCCCGTGGCCGACAGCGCAGGCGAACAGCCGCCGGTGATCCGGCGCGCCGAGGTCGTCGCCTTTGCGCTGGTCTCGCTGCTCGTCATCGGCGTCGTCGCCGTCCTCTATGTCGCGCAAGGCCTTCTTCCTTCCCGTCGTGATGGCCTTCGTGATCGGCACCATGCTGTCGCCGGCGGCGAGCTTTCTCGAGCGCTACCGCATTCCCCGCGCGGTCGGCGCGGTGCTGATCGTGGCTGACGGTTACCGCAGCCGCGGTGTTCATGGTCGGGCTGATCTCCTCACCCCTGGTGGAATGGAGCACACGGCTGCCGGAAGTCGGCGCACGGCTGAAGGACAAGCTGCATGTGTTCGACCGGCCGATCGCGCTGTGGCAGGAGCTGCAAACCATGATGGGCGGCTCCAGACACGTTCGGCGGACTTCCAGATGCCGAAAGTCGACTGGGTCCAGCCAACCCTCGAATTCCTGATCGCCGACCTTCACCGAATTCCTGCTGTTCTTCGCGACGCTGATCCTGTTCATCGCGAGCTGGCGCGACCTGCGCCGCGCCTTGATCCTGACCTTCGGCGATCGCGATGCGCGCCTGCGCACGCTGCGCATCCTCAACGAAATCGAGGTGCATCTCGGCAACTATCTGCTGACCGTCACGATGATCAATACCGGCGTCGGGATCGCGACCGGCATCGCCTGCTGCGATCGCGCACATGCCCAATCCGGCGGGCCTCGGCGCGCTGGCCGCGACCTTGAACTTCATCCCGATCATCGGTCCGGTCGCGACGTTCGTGATCCTGCTCGCGGTCGGCATCATCGCGCTGCCGACGCTCAGCGCCGGGCTGATTGCGCCGCTTGCCTTCGTCGCCATCGCCTTCATGGAAGGGCATTTCATCACGCCGACCATCATCGGCCGCAGGCTGGCGCTGAACGCGCTGGCGGTCTTCCTTGCGCTCGCGTTCTGGACCTGGCTGTGGGGCCCGATGGGCGCGTTCCTGTCGTCGCCGCTCCTGATCGTCGGGCTGATCCTCAAGGAGCATTTGATGCCGGTCAATTCGCCGCAATTGCCGGGGGATTAAGCTCGTTTCCGGCAATGGAACCTTCCGGCCGCGGATCGCGTTTTTCGTTTAAGCAACTGCAGCGTTTGGGAGCTTTCGATGTCGATCACCGATGCCGAGAAAGCGATCAAGGACACTGTCGACAAAGCCACCTATCAACGTCTTGAGAAGGATGTAACTGCCGTGAAAAACGATATCGCAGCCCTGACCGACCAGATTACCGACGCGATCAACACCTTTGCCGGCGCGGCCAAGAAGCAGGCGCGGCACGGCTACAAGCAGGCCCGCGCCAGCATGCGATTCCGCGCTCGACGAGGCCTCCGAGCGCGGCATCTGCGATGCTGGACGCGACGCAGGATGCCGCCGTGACCCTCGAGGAGACGCTGGAAGACGTCATCGCCCAGCGGCCGCTCACGACCGTGGGCCTGGCGCTAGGCCTCGGCTTCCTGATCGGCGTGAGCCTGCGCCGCTGAAATCGGCCTCGTCAATTGAGCGGAGCGCGTAGATCAGGGGGCGCAGATGTTGCAGCGGTTCGTCGATGACCTCAAGGCTTCAACCGGCTCGGCGGTGCGGCAGACCTCGCTCGCCGCGATCGCGGCCATCTCGCTGTTCATCACCACGGCCTTTCTCTGCGGCGCGGCCTTTGTCGCCGTGCTGAACCATTACGGGCCGATCGACGCCTGCCTTGCGGGCGCGGCCATCTTCTTCGTCGTCACGCTGATTGCCGCCGGCATCTATCTCGTGCGCAAGCGGCAGCCTCGAGGCGCGCGCGGCTGCGCGAGCCAAGGCCGCAACGCAGAACCTGCTCGCCGACCCCGCGCTGCTGGCGACCGGCCTTCAGCTCGTTCGCCTGGTCGGCGTGAAGCGGCTGGTCCCGATCCTCGCCATCGGCGGGCTGGCGCTTGGCCTGATGGCAAGCCGCGGCCAAGCCGCGGCCGATCAGACGCCGGCCGAATAATCCATTTCAATTTCAGGTGACGCAGCGGCCCGGCTGGAGTTGCTTGGCGATCTCGGTCAGCACGCTCACGACGGGCTCGCAGGCGACTGTCGGCTTGCGCTCCGCCGATTTCAACTGGGACGAGGAGCTGGGCGTTCTGCGGCTGTGCGCCTCTCGTGTGCGCGGGACACGCACCAGGACCGATGTCGAGGGAAGCCGCTCCACATGGATGTCGATCGTCTGTGTCGGCGGAACAGGCTCGGCCAAAACGGGTGCGCGGTCGGTCTTGGCCGTACGGTTGACGACCTCGTCGACGGCGCCGGCCGTTCGTATGCCCACGGTCAGGTCCTCACCGGATGCAAATTGCGCAGCGCCCACACTCGTCGCGACGGCGACGGCGGCGAAAATTCCCTTGAAAAGGTATGACATGGCGGTCCCTCGCCCCAGCTCACAAAAAACGATGGCGTCGGAGACTTAAACGTAAGTCACAAGACCCGGGTTCTCGGACGGGCCGATCACATAAGTGTGTCTGAAAATTTTTTTGATCTAAGGGGAACGACTTCCGGGCACCGCGAGTCATTTCAGCAGCCGGTTATTCCCCCCTGCCCCATTGACCGGCGATGCAGGGCGCGGCCGTGGTGATGCCGACCGCGCCCTGCTTATTTTTTCTCAAATGAAGTGTCTGTGGAACCGGGGCCCCCGCCAGTCGGCGTTCGTTTTAACTCCTCGCGCGCCCGTTGCTTGCCTCCCGCGACTGACGCTGGCGATCCCAATCGCCCCTACCACCTAAGTATCTCCCCCACTTATGTGAATTCGCGACCCCACGTCGCCTGCTACTTTCCCCTCACCCTCGACCTCCCCAGGTCGTCGCGGGTTCATCCAAGGTGATTCCTGACTTCAGCCTGTCCCGAAACGGATGGGCTTTTTGTCGTCGCGGGATTTCCGCGGCGAAAACCTGAACAAGCATTTGTCCGAATTGCTTCCTCCAAGCAGGCAGCGCGCAAAAAGAAAATCCGGCGCGCCTTTCGAGCGCGCCGGACCGGAACTCAAATCTACGCCAACCCCTCTATGAGGCCGCCGCCCGCGGCGCGCGGTTGCGCGAGTTGCGCTGGAAGAACAGCGCCTGGCTTGCCACCGCCGAGACCATGGCGGGCTGGAACGGCTTCGAGATCAGGAACGCCGGTTCGGGGCGCTCGCCGGTCAGGAACCGTTCGGGATATGCCGTGATGAACACCACGGGCACCTCGAACGTCCGGAGCAGTTCGTTGACCGCGTCGAGGCCGGACGAACCGTCGGCGAGCTGGATGTCGGCCAGGATCAGGCCGGGCTTTCTGTTCTTGGCAAGCGCCACCGCATCCGCGTGCGTCCGCGCCACGCCGATGACGTTATGGCCGAGATTGCGCACGAGGCTTTCCAGATCCATCGCGATGAAGGTTTCATCCTCGATGATCAGAACGTCGGTGGCGATCTCCGCGGCCATTTCGCGGCCGGCAGTATCGGCAAGCCGCCGTGTCTCGTCCACATCGGTGCCGAGAATGTAAGCCACCTCCTCCTCTGGGAAGCCCTCGAGCGAAAGCAGCAGGAAAGCCTGGCGTGGCAGCGGCGTGATGTTCGACAGTCGCCGCTCGGGTGGCATCGGCAGGGTCGCGACATCCGCGTCGTCGTTGACCGACACCGAATTCCAGATGCGCGTGAACAGGCGAAACAGCCCGGCGCGAGCCCCATGCTTCTCGTCCAGCAACGAAGGATCCTGCAACAGGGCTTCGAGCATGGCCGCGACATAGGCGTCGCCGGACGTCTGGCTGCCTGTCAGGGCACGGGCGTAGCGCCGCAGCAACGGCAGATGTTCCGCAACAAGCTGTGATCGGGTCATCCCCACTCCATCGATCTTGGGCCCTACCAAAGCAATCGGGGGTGGCCCGCACTCCCCCTACCCGGCTGATTACGCGGGAGCCTTCGAAAAGTTCCAAGACAATTCGGAACTTTTCGCCAGCTGCCGCATTAGGTTCCTTACGGAAGTTCGCCACAACGAGAAACTCTTGTAGCTACAGGGACTTAACTCTCGGGGAAACGTGGATAAGGTCATGAAAGATGTAAAGTCTCAAGCCAGCAAGACTGCGGCGCCAGGCAAGCAGGGTGGCCTCAACGCCGAGATTCAGTCCAGAATCGGCCATCAGCTCCGTGCCATGTACGACGATGTTGTGAGGCAAGGGGTTCCAGATCGATTCGCAGATCTGATCCGGAAACTTGATGCGCCCCAAAATCCTCCCCAAGTGGGCAGTACGGGCGGCAATAATAACGACGGGAGGGACTGATGCCTCTCACTGATGCCCTTCGCGACGACATCCTGGCCGCGGTGCCGAGCCTGCGTGCGTTCGCGATTTCACTCAGCGGCAACGGCGACCGCGCCGACGATTTGGTGCAGGAGACCCTGCTGCGCGCGTTGGCGAACATCGACTCGTTCCAACCGGGTTCGAATCTGCCGGCGTGGCTGTTCACCATCCTGCGCAACCTGTTTCGCTCCGACTATCGAAAGCGGCGGCGCGAGGTCGAGGATGCGGAAGGCAATTATGCGAAGACGCTGAAGACGCAACCCGCGCAGGGCGCGCATCTGGAATTCGAAGAATTTCGTGCCGCCCTCGACAAGTTGCCGCAGGACCAGCGTGAAGCGCTTATCCTGGTGGGTGCATCCGGCTTTTCCTATGAGGATGCCGCGACCATCTGCGGCTGCGCCGTGGGTACCATCAAGAGCCGCGTCAATCGCGCCCGCTCGAAGCTCGCCGCATTGCTCTATGTCGACGGCGCCGAGGATTTCGGCCCGGACCAGACCGTGCGTGCGGTGATCGGCGGCAACGGCTGATCGCGTCGATCTTCGCGCTCGATCCCGGAAGAGCGTTTTTGGCGAGACTATCTGCTCGGCCGCACCGGTGCTGAAAACTGCTCGGTGCGGTCGCGCTCGTTCATGTCGACCACGGTCGCCATCGGCGCGGTCAGCTCGTAGACATACGAGAGGTCGGTAAAATAGCGTTTGGAGGTCCCGCCGAGTGCTTCCGGCGCGACGCGGTCGAGCAGGATCAGGCCGAAATCGCTGTCCGGCCGGCGCGTGGCCTCGCTGGTGTTGAACTCCTCCCAGCGGAATGTGAAGACCGGCTCGGCCTCCTCGCCCGAGATCTCCCATTTCGCCACGATGTGCGGGTGCTTGCCCACCAGCGACAGCCCCTCGTCGGAATGCGAGGCCAGCTCGAAGAACAGGAGCGACAGGCTCTGCGCGGCGCGCGCGCTCACCGCGATGTCAGGTCCGCTCACCGCGATGCGATCGGCATGCGGAATGGCCCTGGCCTCGAACAGCCCCTTCAGCTGCACGCCCTGCCACTGGCTTTCGCTCAACAGCGAGACCACGTTCGACATCGCGTGAATCCGCCCGATCAGAAGTTCGCGCGCGACATCGACGTCAGAGCCGTGGCGCAAGGTGCGCGTGACGATCGACTGGATCACCGCCAGGATGTTCTTCACCCGGTGGTTCAGCTCGTCGATCACGGCGGTCAGCCGGCGCTCGAACCCAATTCTCACCTGGATTTCGCGGCTGAGCCGCAAATTGTTGTAGGCGACGTAGCCGAACAGGCCGCAGACGATGCCGGTCAGCGCAAGCCCGATTGCTCCGACGATCGCGGCCGTCTGCTGGGCGCGTTTGGCTGCATTGGTTTTGGCGTAATAGACCAGCGACCAGTCGCGATTGCCGAAATTCACCGCACGCACCGCCGATGGCGCGGATCCCTCGAGCACGATCTTGCGCGAGGAAACGACACCGCGATCGTTGGCAATCAGCTCGCTGTCGTCGGTGCGAGGATCCTTCACCGCGACCGAAAACAGCGACAAATCGTCATTGGTCAGCATCAGCGGCGCGAGTTCGTAGGAGAACGTCACAAAGCCTGCCGGCGTCGAGGCCCCCTCCTGGACCACCGGCGCAGCCAGCGAGATGCCCACCGGACCATTCGGAAGCAGCAAATTGGTCGGATCGGAGGCGATCGGCTTTCCTTCTGTCGCCGCGCGCGCCAGCATGGATCCGATCGCAGGGTAATCGTCCACGGCTCGCCCCGCGAATTCGCGCGTCACGGCGTTACGCGGCTCGAGATCCATGATCACGTCGATCGGCTTTGTGACCGCTGACAGATCGAGCGGCTTGTCGTCATAATTGCGGACGGTGGGCTTGGGAAAGCCGGCGCTGGCAAGCTCCTTTTGCGCGGCGTCCAGCTCGGCCGGCTTGAGCCGCGCGATCCAGGCGGCCACGACGAAATCGGTCTTGAACGCATAGATGGAGGAGCGCAGCGGCTGCAGCATGTTCGCCCTCACCACCGAGGGCGTACGAAACAGTCCGGAAGCGACGCGCGCCAGGAGTTCGCGCTCGGTCAGGCGATCCTGCACCAGGCTGGCATGGACGTCGATCGCGCGCGCCAGCGCGATGCCTTCGATTGCCAGCTCCTGCTCATGCACGCGGTAGGCAGCGAGCCCCGAGAGCAAGGTCCCGATCAGCGCAAGCAAACCAATGATGAAGCCCAGCCGAACCACTCGTTTACTCGACAATGACAGGTTGGCGGGATTGAGCGGCAATCATCGTCAAACCGGGCGGATGGCCATGAAGGAGAACACAGCAAACGCCACCCGGTGGATATATTGATGGACCCATCTCTAATGCGCAACTGCGGCTGGCAGGAAGCCCCGGCGGCGAGTGCTCGGCCAGCCTTCCGAGCAAAACCCAGAGCGGGATAACGACGCCGCAGCCATGTTGTTCCCGCCGGCTGTGTGGAAATTCGGGCGCCTGGCCCGCAATTCATCAACATGAACGCCGACAGCGCGTTAACCCTACCGCGCCGCTGCCCTCGAGCCACCCTCAAGGCTACCCTTGCGTTAGACCACCCTTGGCTTCGATAAATCCAATAATACGATCAAGTCCCTCACTCTTTTTCAGGTTGGTCATTACAAACGGCCGCTCGCCGCGCATACGCCGTGCATCGGTATCCATCTTTTCGAGCGAAGCGCCGACATGCGGCGCAAGGTCGATCTTGTTGATGACGAGAAGATCCGAGCGGGTGATGCCCGGGCCGCCCTTGGAAGGAATCTTGTCGCCGGCTGCAACGTCGATCACATAGATGGTGAGATCGGCCAGCTCCGGTGAAAAAGTGGCGGCCAGATTGTCGCCGCCGGACTCGATCAGCACAAGATCGAGGTTCGGAAATTTCGCGCGCATGTCGGCGACAGCCGCGAGATTCATCGAGGCATCCTCGCGAATCGCGGTATGCGGACAGCCGCCGGTCTCGACACCTGCAATGCGGTCCGGCGTCAGCGAGCCGGAACGCACCAGGAACTCCGCATCCCACTTCGTATAGATGTCGTTGGTGATCGCCGCGATGTCGTAGCGCTCACGCATCGACTTGCAGAGCAGATCCATCAGCGCCGTCTTCCCGGAGCCGACGGGACCACCGACACCGATCCGAAGCGGTCCGTGAGATTTAGACATCGTACACTCCCCTCGCCTGTCGCTTCATGACCTGAACAGCCTCGTATATTGGGTTTCGTGGCGCAGGCTCGCGAGATCGGCGCGGAACGTCGCGCTGCCGACATCGTCCGGTGATGCTGACATCGCGCGGCGCGCGGTTGCCACGACATCCCCCTCCAACGCGGCCAGCACACGCTGGTTGTCGGTTTGTCCGAGCGGAATGAGACGGCTGCCCGCCGATATCCAGTTGGACACCAGCGCATGAAGGAAGGCGTGGAGCGCAGGCGCAAGCGGAATCGCATGCGCGGCGCTGACGATGCCGACAGCGACGGGATAGACGATCGGTCCGGCGCAGGATGCAAGCGCCCGGTCAAGCGGCGCGCAATTCCAGGCTGCGCGCGCGATCTCGATGAAAGCGCGGCCCTGGCTCGATGTCTCCAGCTGTCGCTCGCGGGACGGCACGAAGGCCGCCGCGAGTTCGGCCGTCTCCTGCAACGCGCGCAAATCGTCCGCCTCGACGCCTCGATGAGCTTGCGCCAGAAACGCGGCATCGCAAAAGCCGGAGCCGTCGGTCAGCATCGCGGCGAGCCAGCCTTTCAGCGAAGGAGCGTCGGTGATGTCTTGCGCCTCGACCGCCCATTCGATGCCGCTGGAATAGGAGAAGCCGCCGACCGGGAAGGCCGGCGACAGCCAGGTCATCAGCCGGTACAGCGCCGCAAGCTCGGCGTCCGTCATCCCGCCGAATGCGTCGCCGCGCGACGGCTCATTTGCGGCCATGAGCATGGGTATGGCCGTGATGATCGTGGCCGCCATGATCGTCATGGTGGTGATGATGATCGTGACCATGATCATGATCGTGGCCATGTGCATGATCATGACCGGTGTGACCGTGCTGCTCATGCGCATGCCCGTGCGCCGGGCCGGCATAGGCGCCACCTTCCGGATCGAACGGCGCCTCGATCTCGACGACGCGCGCGCCGAGTCCCTTCACCATCGTCTCGATGACGTGATCCTTCCGGATGCGGAGCGCCTTCGGCATGATCTGCGTCGGCAGATGCCGGTTGCCGAGATGCCAGGCGACCCGGATCAGATGATGCGGATCGCTCCCCTTGATCTCGAGCAGCGGTTCCGCCGCCGCGACCACCTCGATCAGCCGGCCGTCTTCCAGCACCAGCGCGTCGCCGCCGCGCAAGGCGATGGCGTTTTCGAGATCGAGCAGGAATTCGAGGCCGCGCGTGCCGGTCATCGTCATCCGCCGGCGGTGCCGGTCGTCGAAGTCGAGCACGACCGTATCGGCGGCCGGCTCCTTCCAGCGATGTTGCCCGAGGACTCTGGTGGCGCGGATCATACGGAAAGCTTGTCGACCTTGGCGTCGCTGATGATCTCGATCACCGTCGGCGACGCCTTCAGGGGCGCTGAGAGCTGGCGCCAGACCTTCATGTGGGGCGCCTTGCCATGAGCATTGAGATCGTCTCGCGTCTCCCAACGCTCCACCACAACATATTCGTTCGGATCGTGGATGCTGGTATGGCCTTCATAGGAGATGCAACCTTTCTCCTTGCGGGTTTCGGCGATGCAGGCCTTGTGGCCGTTGATGAAATCGTCCCGGCCCTCGGGCTTTACCTTGGTGGTTGCGACGACATAGATCATGAGAAGTCCTCCCGGCGCTTGTTCTAGTTAGATACCGGAAGCGGTTTTAGAACATAAAATAGCGTTGCGCCAAGGGCAGCACCTCGGCCGGCGGGCAGGTCAGGAGCTCGCCATCGGCCCGCACTTCATAGGTTTCGGGGTCGACCTCGATGTCGGGCGTGGCATCGTTATGAATCATGCTCTTTTTGGAGATTTTTCCGCGGGTATTCTGGACCGCATAGAGCTGCTTGGAGATGCCGAGCTTGCGGCCCAGCCCCGCGCCAACCGCGGCCTTCGAGGTGAAGACCACCGAGGACGCCGTCAGCGACTTGCCGAAGGCGGCAAACATCGGCTGGTAATGGACCGGCTGCGGCGTCGGGATCGACGCATTGGGATCGCCCATCGGAGCCGCTACGATCGAGCCGCCCTTGATGATGCAATCGGGCTTGACGCCGAAGAAGGCGGGCGACCACAGCACGAGGTCGGCAAGCTTGCCCTTCTCCACCGAGCCGATCAGCTTCGACACGCCGTGCGCGATGGCGGGGTTGATGGTGTATTTGGCGATGTAGCGCTTGACGCGGAAATTGTCGTTGTCCTTGCCCTTGTCCTGCGGCAACGATCCGCGCTGCTTCTTCATCTTGTCTGCGGTCTGCCAGGTGCGGATGATCACCTCGCCGAGCCGGCCCATCGCCTGCGAATCCGACGACATCATCGAGAGCGCGCCGAGGTCATGCAGGATGTCTTCCGCCGCAATCGTCTCTTTCCGGATGCGGCTTTCGGCAAAGGCCAGGTCTTCGGCGATCGAGGGATCGAGATGATGGCACACCATCAGCATGTCGAGGTGCTCGTCGATGGTGTTGCGCGTGAACGGCCGCGTCGGATTGGTCGAGGACGGCAGCACGTTCTTCAACCCGGCGATCTTGATGATGTCGGGCGCATGGCCGCCACCCGCACCCTCGGTGTGGAAGGCGTGAATGGTGCGGCCCTTGAAGGCCTTGACGGTATCCTCGACAAAGCCCGATTCGTTCAGCGTGTCGGAGTGCAGCATGACCTGGACGTCGTAGTCGTCGGCCACCGAGAGGCAATTGTCGATCGCGGCGGGCGTCGTGCCCCAGTCCTCGTGCAGCTTCAGCGCGCAGGCGCCGGCCTTGATCATCTCGACCAGCGCCGCCGGGCGCGAGGCGTTGCCTTTGCCGGAAATGCCGAGATTGACCGGAAAGGCGTCGAACGACTGGATCATCCGCCCCATGTGCCAGGGGCCGGGCGTGCAGGTCGTGGCAAAGGTGCCGTGCGAGGGGCCCGTGCCGCCGCCCAGCATCGAGGTGACGCCGCTCATCAATGCGTGTTCGATCTGCTGCGGACAGATGAAATGGATGTGGCTGTCGAAACCGCCCGCGGTTAGGATCTTGCCCTCGCCCGCGATCACATCGGTGCCGGGGCCGATCACGATGGTGACGCCCGGCTGGATGTCCGGATTGCCCGCCTTGCCGATCGCGCTGATCATGCCTTCCTTGATCGCGACGTCGGCCTTCACGATACCCCAGTGATCGAGGATCAGCGCGTTGGTGATCACGGTATCGGCGGCGCCCTGCTTGTTAGTGGCCTGCGACTGACCCATGCCGTCGCGGATCACCTTGCCGCCGCCGAACTTCACCTCCTCGCCATAGGTGGTGAAATCCTTCTCCACCTCGATGATGAGATCGGTGTCGGCAAGCCGCACCCGGTCGCCGGTAGTGGGGCCGAACATGTCGGCATAGACGGAACGTTTGATTTTCGTGCTCACAGCGAGCTCCTCGCAAGCTTCACGGTTTGATCGAAGGTCTGATCGAGCCAGGCATTTCCGCCGCGGCAACCCGCGACGACCTGCTCGGCCCAATTGGTGTATTCGACAAGATCATCACGCTCATCGGCGCCGGGATCGGGATGAACGCGCGCGCCGATATTGCTGATCTTGTCGGCGATCTTGATCAGCTTCGCCCCGGGCGATTTGTGCGGGGCATGGACAACCTGCAGCCGGCGACGTTCGGCCTTGGGCAGCTTCATGTCATCGGTACATTCCTGAACCAGCGACGCCACGCGCTCGGAGAATTTTTGTGCCAGTTCTTCGCGCGTGGTCCCGGTGTCCTCGATCGTGTCATGCAGCCAGCCGGCCGCGACGAGCTCCGCATCCGCACCAGATGTCGCTGTCGCAAGCAGGTTCGCGACCTCGGCGAGATGATTGATATAGGGCTCATTGCCCCGCCCCTTGCGCGCCATGCCATTGTGCCGGCGCGCAGCCAGCTCAGCGGCTTCAGAGACGAGGCGGAGCGGCGAAAGCATCGATCACAACTTCCCCATGACGTCGCCGCGGAAGCCGTAGATGGTCTTCTTGCCGGCAAGCGCCACGAGTTGCACGTCGCGGGTCTGGCCGGGCTCGAAGCGCACCGCGGTGCCGGCGGCGATATCGAGGCGCATACCGCGGGCCTTTTTACGGTCGAATTTCAACGCCGGATTGGTCTCGAAGAAGTGGTAGTGCGAGCCGACCTGGATCGGGCGGTCGCCGGTGTTGGCGACCGTGAGCGTCACGGTCTTGCGGCCCGCATTGAGCTCGATCTCGCCGTCCTTGATGAAGAGTTCACCGGGGATCATTTTGGTTACCTCGTTGCTATGCTTCGTCATGACCGGGCTCGTCCCGGCCATCCACGTCTTGACCCGTCGAAAAGCAAGACGTGGATGCCCGGCACAAGGCCGGGCATGACGAGTTTGAGACGCGTGCGAACGTCATCGGATCGGCTCATGCACGGTGACCAGTTTCGTTCCGTCCGGGAACGTCGCCTCGACCTGGATGTCGTGGATCATCTCCGCAATGCCGTCCATCACCTGCGCCCGCGTCAGGACCTGCGCGCCGGCCTGCATCAGCTCGGCGACCGTGCGGCCGTCGCGCGCGCCTTCGACGATGAAATCCGAGATGATGGCAACCGCCTCCGGATGGTTCAGCTTGACGCCGCGCTCGAGCCGGCGCCGGGCCACCATGGCCGCCATCGAAATCAGAAGCTTATCCTTTTCGCGGGGAGACAGGTTCATGTGGTATCTCTAGTTTTCCATCGATCCAGTTGAGCCCATACTAGTTGAGCCAAAGCCGCGGCAGAGCGCGATCCGACGCGCGGGCCAGCACCGCCATCATGTCGGCGCGCAGCCGCGCGGCATCTTGGGCACAGAAGCGCGCCATTGCAAATCCGTTCCAGGCGGAGACGCCGACCTCGCCGCCGAAGCTGTCCTGGATCTGGCGGATGCGCTCGAGCAACGCTTCGTCGCCCGGCACGATCAACGCGGTGCCGATCGCAACCCCGCCTTTGGCGACCGCGGGTCGCGCCAGCGTCTCGCCGATATCGCCCTCCAGCCGCACGGTCTCGGCAAAGACGAGCCTGCCGCCCTGCCGCACGCGCCAGCGGTCGACAAATTCGCCATGCCGCAAGGTCTCGCCCATGGCTGCGCGGCCGAACACGACGATTTCGCAGAGGAGAAGCGAGGCGCCTTCGGCAAGGTCGATGTCGATGCGGCGCGCGATGCGCGCACGGTCGAACAGAATGGTTTCCTGCGGCAGCCATGACAGCCGCGCGCCGGCGGCAACGCTGAGCGAGATGTTCAACTCGGCGGCCTTTCCAGACGCGCGATAGACCTTTTCCGCAGCAGCGGTCGTCAGCGTCACGCTTGCGCCCTCGCCCGCCGCAATGTCGATGTCAAACCGGTCACCGCCGGCGATACCGCCGGCCGTATTGACGAACACCCCGGAAATCCCTTCACCCTCGGGCGAGGGAAAGCGGACGCGGAGCGAGCCGGATTCGTGCAAGTCGCCGCGGCGCGTGATGCCATCCTGCGACCTGACGCCGAACTTCACCGCGCCGCGCGCGCGGTTCTCCGCAAATGTCGCCAATGCCGTCTGGTCAATATCGGTCCGCATCCGCCGCCACGCTCCCCAGCTCAGCGCTGCCGTGACCCTCTAGAGCGCCATTTGACGGCTGATCTCTGCCGGGTCGAGGCCTGCGCGGTCGCAGGAATATTTGACCGCACCGCGATCCATCACCGCGAAATTGTCGCCGAGCTCACAGGCAAAGTCGAGATATTGTTCGACCAGCACGATGGCGATGTTGCCGAGGCTGCGCAAATAGGTGATGGCGCGGCCGATGTCCTTGATAATCGAGGGCTGGATGCCTTCAGTCGGTTCGTCGAGCAGAAGCAATTTCGGCCGCATCACCAGAGCGCGCCCGATCGCAAGCTGCTGCTGCTGGCCGCCGGAGAGGTCACCGCCGCGGCGGCCCAGCATCGACTGCAGCACCGGAAACAGCGAAAACACGTCATCGGGGATGTGGCGATCTTCGCGCTTGAGCGGACCGAAACCGGTCCTCAGGTTTTCTTCCACCGTGAGCAGGGGAAAGATCTCGCGGCCCTGCGGCACGAAGCCGATGCCGCGTCGCGCCCGCTCATAGGGTTTCAAACCGGTGATATCGGCGCCGTCGAACCGGATCGAGCCGGATGCGATCGGGTATTGGCCGACCAGCGAGCGCAACAGCGAGGTCTTGCCGACACCGTTGCGCCCCAGCACGCAGGTCACCTTGCCGGGCTCGGCCGAAATCGAGACGTTGCGCAGCGCCTGCGCCGCGCCGTAGAACAGGTTGATGTCCTTGACCTCAAGCATGGCTAGCGTCCCAGATACACTTCGATCACCCGCTCGTTCGACGAGACCTGGTCGATCGTGCCTTCCGCCAGCACCGTGCCTTCATGAAGGCAGGTCACCTTGACGCCGAGCTCGCGCACGAAGGTCATGTCGTGCTCGACCACCATCACGGTGTGGGTCTTGTTGATCTCCTTCAACAGCTCGGCGGTGAGATGGGTCTCAACGTCGGTCATGCCCGCCACCGGCTCGTCGACCAGCAAAAGCTTCGGGTCCTGCGCCAGCAGCATGCCGATCTCTAGCCACTGCTTCTGGCCATGGGAGAGGCTGCCGGCCAGGCGGTCGCGGGCGTCGGTGAGGCGAATGGTCTCCAGCACCTTCTCGATACGCTCGGTCTCGCTTCGGCTTTCACGCCAGAACAGCGTTCCTCTGACGCTATGATCGACATTGAGCGCGAGCAGGAGATTGTCCTCGACAGTCTGGCTCTCGAACACCGTCGGCTTCTGAAACTTGCGGCCGATGCCGAGTTCGGCGATGCGGGTTTCGTCGAGCCGGGTCAGGTCGGTGACGCCGTCGAACAGCACCGTGCCTTCGTCCGGCCTGGTCTTGCCCGTGATGATGTCCATCATCGTGGTCTTGCCGGCGCCGTTCGGGCCGATGATGGCGCGCATCTCACCGGGGGCGAGCGTCAGGGACAGATTGTTGATGGCACGAAAACCGTCGAAGGAGACGTACACGCCGTCGAGATAGAGCAAGGCGGATGTCGCACGGTTGTCCATGACGTTCATGCGCTCACTCCGCCATCTTGGGTTCGCTGACGGCGTCTTCGCTCGCCGCGCTGACTGAGGCCGCCGTCACGCGCTTTGCCCTCAAGGGCAGCCACCAGTCGTTGAAGGTGCCGACAATGCCCTTGGGCAAGAGCAGCGTCACCAGAATGAACAGCGCGCCAAGCATGAACAGCCAGTAGGGCGCAAGCGGGCCCGACGTGAAGAAGGTTTTGGCATAGTTGACCGCGATCGCGCCGATCGCCGCACCAACCAGCGTGCCGCGACCGCCGACCGCGACCCAGATCACCGCTTCGATCGAGTTGCCCGGCGCGAATTCGGAGGGATTGATGATGCCGACCTGCGGCACGTAGAGCGCGCCGGCGACACCCGCCATGCAGGCCGACAGCGTGAAGACAAACAGCTTGTAGGATTCGACGCGATAGCCGATGAAGCGCGTGCGCGACTCGGCATCACGGATTGCGATCAGCACCTTGCCGAGCTTCGAGGTCACGACCGCGCGGCAGATCACGAAGGCCAAGATCAGCGTGACGCAGCTCAGCGCAAACAGCGCGCATCGGGTGCCCTCTGCCTGGACGTTGAAACCCCAGATGTCCTTGAAGTCGGTCAGGCCGTTATTGCCGCCAAACCCGAAATCATTGCGGAAGAAACCGAGCAGCAGCGCATAGGTCATCGCCTGCGTGATGATCGACAGATAGACGCCGGTGACGCGGGAGCGGAACGCGAACCAGCCGAAGCAGAAGGCGAGCAGGCCGGGGACAAGCACCACCATGATCGCGGCAAACCAGAACATGTCGAAGCCGTTCCAGTACCAGGGCAGCCGCGGATAATTCAGGAACACCATGAAGTCGGGCAGGACCGGGTTGCCATAGACGCCGCGGCTGCCGATCTGCCGCATCAGATACATGCCCATCGCGTATCCGCCGAGCGCGAAGAAGGCGCCATGGCCGAGCGAGAGAATGCCGCAATAGCCCCAGATCAGGTCGATCGAGAGAGCGAGCACCGCGTAGCAGACATATTTGCCCCAGAGCGCCACCAGATAGGTCGGCACCTGGAAGAACGAGCCCGTCGGCAGCAGCAGGTTCGAAAGCGGAATCAGGATGCCGCAACCTGCGACCACCAGGATGAATAGGGTCGCAGCCCGATCGAGCGAGCGGGTGAGCATATGCTGCATCATGCTTCCACCGCCCGCCCCTTTAGCGCGAACAGGCCGCGCGGCCGCTTCTGGATGAACAGGATGATCAGCACCAGGATCGCGATCTTGCCGAGCACGGCGCCGGCGACGGGCTCCAGGAATTTATTGGCGATCCCGAGCGAAAAGGCGCCGACCAGCGTGCCCCAGAGATTGCCCACGCCGCCGAACACCACGACCATGAAGCTGTCGATGATGTAGCTCTGCCCAAGATTGGGGCTGACATTGTCGATCTGCGACAATGCCACACCGGCAATCCCGGCAATCCCGGAGCCGAGCCCGAAGGTCAGCGCATCGACACGGGAGGTCGCAATTCCCATCGAAGCCGCCATCCGGCGGTTCTGCGTCACCGCGCGCATCTGCAGGCCGAGCGAGGTGAAGCGCAGCATCAGCAGCAGGATCGTGAAGACCGCGAGCGTGAAACAGAGGATCCAGAGCCGGTTGTAGGTGATGGTGATCTGGCCAAGCTCGAAGGCGCCGCTCATCCATGACGGATTGCCGACTTCACGATTGGTCGGGCCGAAGACGGTGCGCACCGCCTGCTGCAGCACCAGCGACAGCCCCCAGGTTGCAAGCAATGTCTCCAGCGGGCGGCCGTAGAGGAAGCGAATGATCGAGCGCTCGATCAGCACGCCGATCGCGCCCGAGACGAGGAAGGCAAGCGGCACGGCAATGAAAAGCGAATAGTCGAACAGGCCGGGATAGCGCGTGCGGATCGTCTCCTGCACCACGAAGGTGGCGTAAGCGCCGAGCATGACCATCTCGCCATGGGCCATGTTGATGACACCCATCACGCCGAAGGTGATGGCGAGCCCGATCGCGGCAAGCAGCAGCACCGAGCCGAGCGACAGCCCGTACCAGGCGTTTTGCACCATCGACCAAAGCGCGAGGTTGCTTTGGATCGAGGACACGGCCGAAGCCGCGGCTTGTGCGACCAATGGCGGCTGATCGGTGCCGAGGCTGGTCAAGAGCGCCATCGCCTCCTGGTCGCCCCGCGCCTTGAGGGTTGCAACCGCTTCCAGCTTGTCGCTGTCGGAGGCATCGGACTTGAAGAGCAGGATCGCGGCGCGCGCTTCGGAGAGCGCCTGCTTTGCCGTCTTGCTGGTTTCCTTGGCGAGTGCGCTCTCGACGGTGGGAAGCGCGGATTCCTCGTGCGATTTGAACACCGATTGCGCGGCCGTGATGCGGGTCGCGACATCAGGCGACAGCAATGTGAGCCCGCCGAGTGCGGCGTCCACCGTGCGGCGCAGGCGGTTGTTGAGGCGGACCGCGCTGGCGCTGTCCGGGATGCTGTCGACAGCGGCGCCGGTCGAGGCATCGATGGCCTTGCCGTCGACTTGCTTGATGTAAACCTTCTTGCTGTCGGCATCGAACATCAGCCGCTCGTCCTGCAGCGCACTGATGATGGGATAAGCGAGCGGATTGCCCGAACCTGCAATGACGCCGATCGCTTCCTCGGTATCGTCGAACTCGTCGGTGGCGAATTTTCCGACGGCATCCTCGAATGCGCCGGCCAGGGCCGGCACTGCGAAAAGCATCAGCAGGACGGCGAGCGCGAGCGCACGCAGACGAACATGGGCATTGGCAAACACTGGACTTCCCCGGCGGAAGGTGAGGAAGGCGGCGACGTCAGCCGCCTTCCCCGCGTGTGTTTCGTTCAAGTTCCGATCAGGTCCCCGATCCCAGGCACTTGTTGGTCTTGGTGTTGTAGTTGCCGCACTTCTTGCCAACCCAGTCGCCGATCAGGTCCTTGGAGCCGTCGAGCTCCTTCGACCAGGCGTCGCCAGGAACGAGGTCCTTGGTCTTGTAAACCACGCTGAACTGGCCATCGCCCTTGATCTCGCCGATGAACACCGGCTTGGTGATGTGGTGGTTCGGCAGCATCTTCGACACGCCACCGGTCAGGTTCGGCGCTTCAATGCCGGGCAACGCGTCGATCACCTTGTCAGGATCGGTCGACTTCACCTTCTCGACGGCCTTCACCCACATGTTGAAACCAATCACGTGGGCTTCCATCGGGTCGTTGGTCGTGCGCTTCGGGTTCTTGGTATAGGCCTGCCACTCCTTGATGAACTTCTCGTTGGCCGGCGTCTTGATCGATTCGAAGTAGTTCCAGGCGGCGAGATGGCCGATCAGCGGCTTGGTGTCGATGCCGGCGAGTTCTTCCTCGCCCACCGAGAACGCGACCACCGGAATGTCCTTTGCCTTGATGCCCTGGTTGCCCAGCTCCTTGTAGAAGGGAACGTTGGCGTCGCCGTTGATGGTCGAAACCACTGCGGTCTTCTTGCCCGCCGAGCCGAACTTCTTGATATCGGCGACGATGGTCTGCCAGTCGGAGTGACCGAACGGGGTGTAATTGATCATGATGTCGTCCTGGGCGCACACCCTTCGACTTCAGATAGGCTTCAAGGATCTTGTTGGTGGTGCGCGGATAGACGTAGTCGGTGCCCGCCAGCACCCAGCGCTTCACTTTCTCGTCCTTCATGAGGTAGTCGACGGCCGGGATCGCCTGCTGGTTCGGCGCGGCGCCGGTGTAGAACACGTTGCGCTCGGACTCCTCGCCCTCGTACTGCACCGGATAGAACAGGATGTTGTTCAGCTCCTTGAACACCGGCAGCACGGATTTGCGCGACACCGAGGTCCAGCAACCGAACACGACCGCGACCTTGTCCTTGGTGATGAGCTCGCGCGCCTTTTCGGCGAACAGCGGCCAGTTCGAAGCCGGATCGACCACGACAGCCTCGAGCTTCTTGCCGAGCAAGCCGCCCTTCTTGTTCTGCTCGTCGATCAGGAAGAGGACCGTGTCCTTCAGCGTGGTCTCGCTGATGGCCATGGTGCCTGAGAGCGAATGCAGAACCCCGATCTTGATGGTGTCGTCGGCAGCCTTCGCCGAACCAAAGCCGGCCAGGCCGAGTGCGACCCCGGTGGCCGCTGCCAACCAGCGGCGACGGCTAAGGGGCGTCGCAATACCTGTGAGTTGAGTAAGCATGAAATGTCATCTCCCTGACGCAGGCGTGAAAACGCTGCGAAACGGCCCCACGGCCGCCTGCGGTTAAGGGAATCGCAAGAACTATGCCAGTGAGCTAAAAAGCGCCTTAAGTCGATGGATTTGCGCCTATATTTCCCGTTTTGGACAGGGGGCTCCGCTCAATATTTAGGCGGCCGAAATGGCTGGTTCCTTAGCAGTCAGCACATATTTTATGCAAAATCGCGAGACTGACTAAATTTGGGGCATGGCCCATTGACTCATAAGCGTGCACTAACCCCGTTTCCTTGCGGGAAAGACAAAGTCGCGAAATAGCTTGAAAACGTTGGCTTCGTGGGCCATATGGCGGGCAGACGTAAGAGAATCGCCGGCTCTACCGCGCTTTGCGCGAGAAGCTGATCGGATCCCAAGCATCGCAAGCCGCGTGTTCTTTAGCCCCTCCGGGTCGCTTCTGGCTTGCCATTATCAGCCAACACACCGACACCCCAAGCACGCGGGTGTTTTTGACAGAGCGCAAACGCCCGGCAGCCCAATGCCGGAGCGCATGCCCGTTTTTATGGAAAGAACTACCTTTTGACCTCCTTTCAGGACTTCGGCCTCGCCGACCCGATCGCGCGAGCCCTCCGAGAAGAAAACTACGTTACTCCGACCCCGATCCAGGCTCAGACCATCCCGCTCGCGCTCACTGGCCGTGACGTCGTCGGCATCGCCCAGACCGGCACCGGCAAGACCGCGGCCTTCGCCCTTCCGATCCTTCACCGCCTGCTTCAGAATCGGGTTCGGCCGCAGCCGAAGACGGCGCGGGTGCTGGTGCTCTCCCCCACCCGGGAATTATCGGGACAGATCCTCGACAGCTTCAACGCCTATGGCCGTCACCTCCGCATCTCCTCGACGCTTGCCATCGGCGGCGTGCCGATGGGCCGCCAGGTTCGGGCGCTGATGGGCGGTGTCGAGGTGCTGGTCGCAACACCAGGGCGCCTGCTCGACCTCGTGCAGGGCAACGCCCTGAAGCTCGGCTTCGTCGAGTACCTGGTGCTGGACGAAGCCGACCGCATGCTCGACATGGGCTTCATCAACGACATCAGGAAGATCGTCGCCAAGCTGCCGTCCAGACGGCAGACGCTGTTCTTCTCGGCGACCATGCCGAAGGACATTGCCGAGCTTGCGGAAGCAATGTTGCGCGATCCGGCACGGGTGGCGGTGACCCCGGTCGCCTCCACCGCCGAACGTATCACCCAGCGCATTATCCAGGTCGATCATTCAAGCAAGGCTTCCC
Organism: uncultured Alphaproteobacteria bacterium; assembly: GCA_963696255.1. GTDB lineage: Bacteria > Pseudomonadota > Alphaproteobacteria > Rhizobiales > Xanthobacteraceae > Bradyrhizobium. The sequence goes on along the minus strand of CAVOJN010000005.1, from coordinate 2,734,499 downwards.
TGCTGGCCGAACTCCTGCGCGGCGAGCAGATCGATCGCGCGCTGGTCTTCACCCGCACCAAGCACGGCGCCGACAAGGTGGTGAAGCAACTCGACAGGGCCGGGATTGCCGCCAATGCCATTCACGGCAACAAGTCGCAGAACCACCGCGAACGCACCCTTGCGGCGTTTCGCTCCGGTGAGATCCGAACGCTTGTGGCGACCGATATCGCGGCGCGCGGCATCGATGTCGACGGCATCAGCCATGTCGTGAATTTCGACCTGCCCAACGTGCCCGAGACCTATGTCCACCGCATTGGCCGCACCGCGCGCGCCGGCGCCGACGGTATTGCGATCTCGCTGGTCGCCGGTGGGGAGGAAATGGCTTATTTGCGCGATATCGAGCGGCTGATCCGCCAGACTTTACCCCGAGAGGACCGGCGGACGGGCGACCATCGCGACGCCAAGCCCGCTCCCACCCAACAGCATCACCGGGGCGGCCGGCCGGCGCCGCGCGCGCATGCGGGCCGCTCACATGATGGTGCACCGTCCGCGAAAGGGCCTCGCCGCCGCCGCCATGGTGGTGGTAGTAATGCTGCCGCTTCGCAAAGCAGCCGCCAGGAGCCGAACCGTCAGTCTCACCAGAGCGGCGGCAAGGCTGAAGGACTGAAGGGCGTAGCGTTTTTGCATCGCGAAAGCCGACCGAACCATCGACCTAACCGCAAGCAGCAACCCAAATAGCCGTCCATCGACCTGGAGAACATCATGGCTAAAGAAGAGCTGATCCAGTTCGAAGGACTGGTCACCGAAATCCTTCCCGACGCGCGCTACCGCGTGCAGCTCGACGCGGGCCACGAGATCGTGGCCTATACCGCCGGCAAGATGAAAAAGAACCGCATCAAGACGCTGGCGGGCGACCGGGTTACCATCGAGATGTCGCCCTACGACCTTGAGAAGGGCCGGCTGATTTTCCGCCACAAGGATGAACGTCCGAGCTCTGCCCCCGGTGGCGCCCCCCGTGGCCAGCAGCGCGGCGGCCAGTTCCGCCGCAGATAAGCCGCGATTTCCACCGGGCCGGCCCGCGCGTGACACCAACCTGACAACGCGCGGACGGGCCCGGACAGGAACCGAGGCCAAAAAATCGCGCAGCTCAGGATTGTTTTGAAGGCCCGCTTCCCATAATATGGGTTGCAATCGATTTTCGGCCGGACGACATAGCTATCCACCGGTACAGCCGGTATACGCTGACGACCCTTCCAAAAATTCGATATCGCCAGCCCACGATGAGTGGGTTTCGACATTCTATACTTGAGAAGGGACTATCCCGTGAGCATGGGAACCGTGAAATGGTTTAACGCAACCAAGGGCTATGGCTTCATCCAGCCGGATGACGGCGGTAACGATGTGTTCGTGCACATCAGCGCCGTGGAGCGGGCCGGGCTCGGAACGTTGCGCGAAGGCCAGAAGATCTCCTACGAGATCGTGGCGGACCGCCGCTCTGGCAAGTCGTCGGCCGACAATTTGCGTGCCGCCAACTGAGCGGCTTCACCCGGGGCATTGGTTGTCCCCGTGAAGTCCTGCCGACAGAGCCTTGATAAGCGTCAAAAAGGCCGCGCCAGAAGCGCGGCCTTTTCGTTTGCAGGAATGCCGCAAGACGTACGCGATGGCGTCTCAGCTGGAGGGGCAGACACCCGTCGAGGTGTTCCAGAGCACACAGAGCGACTGGCGCGGCCTCGTATAGGACACGTCGCTCAGCGCGATACCGGACCTTGCCATCACATAGCCCACCGTCGGGACGTACTGATAGTTGACCTCGCTGTAGATGAGGTAGGTGCCGCCGACCGCGAGCGAAGCCGGAATGGTGACCGGCGACCCCACGGCGCGTGCCGTCAAGCCCTGGCCGACGCTCCACTGCACGCGGGCAGCAAGGGTATTGGGATCGATATAGAGCTCGGAGAGCCTGGAATTCAGCGGCGTGGGCGTGCTCGCCGAATAGGGCGTCAGGATCGCGGTCGAGGCCGCGAAGATATTGTTGGTGGCGGTGGCGTCGACCCAAATGTTCTGCGAGGTCAGGTCGGAGAGCGTCCGCGCCATGATCGTGACCTTGCGGTCGACCGCGACCGCCGAGCAGAACTCGACAGTGCCGAAAAACGCGATCAGCATGATCGGCACGATCATCGCGAACTCTGTCGCAGCTACGCCGCGGCAATCGCTCTGCAAATCGCGAGCGGAATGGCAGAGACGGCTCCAGAGCTTCGAGATCGGTTTCATCGCTCTCATCCAACCAGTCTAGTTTCGATAAGGCTCGTTCTGGAACGCCGCGGTGGCCACCAGGAGCCGCTGGTGGCCGTTGAGGTTCGAGATGTCGTAGCCGAGCCCGGTCACGAACATCTGCCATTGATAGAACATGCGCACGACGACGATGCTGCCCGGTCCACCCGGATTATACTGCATGTTGTCGATGAAGTTGCCGTTGGCGTCGATCTGGGTGGGAAGCGTGATCGACCCGAATGCGCTGTAGGCCTGGACGTCGACCTTGAGCTGGGTGCAATCGAACAGCGAGGGAATCTTCAAGCAGACGAAGGTCTTGAATTGCGTCTGGGTCATGCTCGCGCTCTGCGCCTGACCGGTAAAAATCTCGCGCGCGGAATCCTGGGCGACCGTTTCCAGCACCTGGTTCGCAAAGAACATCAGCGCGGTTTCCAGGATCGCAAACAGCAGCGCGAGGAATGTCGGCGCGACGATCGCGAACTCGACGATGGTGGAGCCGTCGGTGTTGCGACGAAACCGGCGCAGGAGACTGGCGAACGAAGAAATGGCGGACGCTGGCATCGGCAAAATCCCCTGATCGGCTCCGCTTCCGGGGCGGGCAATCATCCTCGCCAGAATTAAACGAAACACATTGTCGAAGTGTTTCCCGCTACCGGTATGGAACCGACCCTGCCGTTAAGACTGTATTAACCAGTTGCAGCAAGCGCCGCCGCGTGTATCCGATCGAGGCGGATCAGGGGGTCTTGTTCGACGTGGACGCCCCGCTCGCCTGAGAGCTCAAGGCATTGGCCTGTTCGCTGACGGACTTGAAATAGGTGTCGCCGTCGCCAAGCGTCACGCGGCGCTGACAGACCGGCGTGCAGCTGTAGGTCTCACGGTCGACGCCGCGATAGACCGTGACAAGCGCCTCGGTCGGACCTTCGACCTGGATCTGGCGGTCCACCAGGATCTCGCCGAAACGGTCCATGGCGATGAAATTCGTGGAGCCGTAACCCTTCCCGGTTACCACGATGACACCGCCATTCTGCAGCGTAACGTCGGCGATCAGCGGGTTGCCGACCACAATGGTCGAAACCTTGGCCGGCAGCTTCACGAGCTTGGCCTGATCGACGTTGACGGAGATGGAGATCGGCCCGACTTCCGCCCGGGCGGCAAGCGGCCCGAGCAGCGCGGCGAAGACCAGTCCGCAAAGCGGACGAAGGATACTGGAACTCAACATGCTCGACCTCGGGGTATCGACGAGCCGGCAAAAGGGACCCGGCGCTTGACGCGGCGAGTGTGGCGTCAATTCATGAAAGAAGCGCAAAGATTACCGGGTGGAATTGACCGACCGGGCGGATTTAGTTGGCCGTTCTCATATGGATAACGGCCGTGTCGTCCGCATAGATGCGCTTCCAGCCCACCGCATGATCCATGAACCCGGCGGCGGGCGTCACCGGCGTCAGCGCCACTGCATCGATGTCGTAGCGACGAAGCAGGTCGAGCAGCACGTTGACGTCCTTGAGCTGCATCGCGCGGTAGTAGTCCATCACGAAGGCTTCGCCATAGAGCTCGGCGCGGCCATCGACGAAAACGGGTATGCCGCGCGAGATGAAATAGCCGGCGAACGGAAGGTCGTTGAGGATGCGCCTCGCGCCATGCTGCTTCAGCACTTCCACGGCCGCCACGGGTGTCTGGTTTGCAGGCGGCGCCGGCGGCCGGATGGCCGCAAACGCCCAGCTCGAAGCCGCAAGAACAGCGGCGAGCATCACCGCCGAGATCGCCGTAAAACCGTTCCGGGAAAGGCCCGCGCCCTGAAGCGCGAACTGCGACGAGAGCGGCGTCAGCACGACCAGCGGTGCCAGCAGCGCGAAGATCTCGACGTTGCGCACATGCGAGAGAGCCATATGCAGCAGGCCCAGCAGCAGCAGGATCCGCGGCGGGTTCAGCTTCACGCCGTAATAAAGAGCGGCCGCGATCGACGCCAGGATACAGCCCTCGAACGGGCCGAAGTGGCCGAAATCCACCGGCATCCACTCATAGATCAGGTGCAGCAACTCTCCGAGATCCAGGATCTTGCGCGAGGCCAGGATCGAATTCCAGCCATATGGCGTGACGCAGCAGGCGGCCAATGCCGCGACGGCAAACAGGGCCCAGCGGATCGCAACCCGCAGGCGTTGCGCCTTCTCGGCATTCCACAGCGCATCGAGCGCAATCGGTGCGATCAGCGCCAGACCGAAGACAAAGCCGCCGTGAAGATTCGCCCACAACGCAAGCAGCGGCAGCAGCCAGAAGGATGGCGGCTCACACTGTTCGCTCGCGCGCAACAATCCGTGCACCCACGCAATCATGAGCGGCAGCACCAGCACGTGCGGGCGCGCGAACATGTGCGACACCGAGAGCAGCAGAACCCAGAGCGCGACGGCGATTGCATATCTGGCCGGCACGCGGGAGGCCAGCACGAAGGCAAACAATGCGAAGGCCGATGCAATCGACGCCGCCGCGAGCATGACCGGTCCTGCCCAGCCGGCGCTGTCGTAGGCCAACGCATAGAGCACCTGCGCAAGCCATGACGAGGAAATCCAGGGCTCGCCATTTTTGGTGAAGGAATAAATGTCGGCATGCGGCAGGGCGCCCTGATCGAGGATCCATCTTCCTACGGCGATATGCCAATAGGTGTCGGAATCACCGAGCAGCACGCTGCCGTAGATCAGCAGAAACACATAGACGGCGATCCCAAGCCAAAGCCACGCGGGAAAGAGACCGGCGCTTTCGGTCTTCTCCCGCTCGATCGTGGCAATGTCTGCGCTTGTCAAGAAAACCTCCGCGGCATGACGAGTTTCCGCCTGCCCTAGCGGCGAAACGGAAATACCAGTTGCCCGACGATTTCGGCGGGCATCGCCGCTTCGTCCTTGCCGTAATTCTCCGGAAGTTGGTTCGCCGGCATGCGGAAGGTCCCGAACAGGATGTCCCAGATCGGAAAGGTCCCGGCGAAATTGGTGTCACCACCGGCGTCGAGCGCAGTGTGGTGCCAGCGGTGAAACACCGGCGTCGCCAACACATATCTGAACGGCCCGAGCGTCCAGTTCAGATTGGCGTGCACGAAGGCCGAGTGGAAAGTATTGAACGGCCCGACCCAGAGCATGATGTTCGGCGAAATGCCCGCCATCAGCAGGATGACGTCGACCGAGATGGTGCCGATGATCAGGTTGATGGGATGGAAGCGCGCAGCCGAGATCCAGTCCAGCTCCCCGGAGGAGTGATGGACCGCGTGATATTTCCAGAGCTGGTCGTGAAACAAGCGGTGCAGCCAGTACAGCATGAAATCGGCGAGCACGACGAACAGGATCGCCTGCGCCCATAGCGGCAATTGCGCCAGCGGCCCATGGCCGTTGTCGTAGAAGGCGATCAGCTCGTCGGCATCCTTGATGTGAAACACGAGGCTGGCGCCGACGATCAGAAGGCCGATGCGGATCACGCGCGCGAACACCGGCACGAAGAACCAGTAAACGATGTCGGTGACGAGCTCGCGCTTGCGCCACCACGGCGCGGCGTCATTGCAGGCCCAGTAATGACTGAGCACGGAGAACACCAGCGCCAGCGCGATCGTAACCGGGACCACCTTCTCGATGGTCTGACCGAGCATCAAGAGAACTTCCATCGGGAGATTGGACATTGGCCGCCTCGTCAATCACACGATCAGGCGTACTCCTGCGCGCTTAAGGAGGTGTGAAGCGTCTGTCGCGTGCGGGAGGCCGGCGCTCCGGCGCAATGCGGCTTCGACGTCATTCGCGTATTCTAACCAATTGCTTAATTCGAAATTTACTGTGCCAAAGAACAGCCGCATTCCGGAACGTTTTGCCGATCGAATTAACTGCGCCGCAATTCTCGCTCCATAGGGTGACCCCATGGTCACGGTGCTGAGAACGCCGGCGAGACCTACCTAGTTCGACCAGCCACGTGTACATGGAGTTTGTCTATGAAGAATCTGATTGCGCGTTTCGTGAAGGACGAGTCGGGCGCCACCGCCATCGAATACGGCCTGATCGCTGCCGGCATTTCGCTCGCGATCATTGCTGTGGTCAACGGCCTCGGCACCAGCTTGAACACGAAGTTCACTTCGATCAGCAGCTCGCTCAAGTAAGCGACTGTTCTGCGGATCAGCAAAGGCCCCGGGGCGAAATTCCGGGGCCTTTGTTGTTTCAGGTGTGAAGTGTCCCGGGTTGCGTATGCGTAAAGTCGATGCCGCGGCAATGGCGGCCAACAGGAAGGCGATCGAGCGTCAGGAGGCCACGGTGCAGCTCGTCTGCCTGGCGCTGACCCTTGCCACCATCGCGCTCGCCTCCCGCATCTTCAGCGTCTGGTAGCGGACGCTGCCGTTTTCCGATTGTTTAACTCTCGCCGCTAGATTTCGGCGATCCGAATTTTTCTGCGCGGCCGGTAGATCCCATGATCCTTGACCTTGCACGCCTCCTGGTGTTTCCGGCCCTGATGGCGTTTGCCGCCTCCAGCGATATTTTTTCGATGACGATATCGAACCGGGTCTCGCTGGCGCTGGTCGCGGGATTCCTGCTGCTGGCGGCATTCAGTGGGATGGGGCCCACCGAGATCCTGATCCACGCCGGCGCAGGCGCCCTCGTGCTGTTGGTCGCATTCTTCTGCTTTGCCATGGGGTGGGTCGGCGGCGGCCGATGCCAAGGTCGTGGCCGCTGCGGCGGTCTGGTTCGGCTTTGCCCATCTGATGGACTATCTGCTTTACGCCTCGCTGTTCGGCGGGGCGCTGACACTGCTCCTGGTTCAGTTCCGGCAATGGCCGCTGCCCTCCCAGCTCGCCAGCCAGGACTGGCTGCTCCGCCTCCATGCCAAGGAGAGCCGCATTCCCTACGGGATCGCGCTCGCGATCGGCGCCCTCCTGATCTATCCCGAGACGGAATGGGTGAAGGCGGTCAACCTCGCGCACTTCGCGTCCGGCTAACGATTTGTAAACCGCACTGGTAACATGCGGTTAAGGCAATTTACTCACGCCTCATTAACCATGCTTTGACGAATAGCTGGTCAACTCCACGACACGGCGACGAACGCGTCGCGGCGTAATGTGGAAAGTGAAGCGTATGAATACCGCACGCATTGTGGTCCTGGCTATCGCCATCGGCGCCGGCGGCGTTGCCGCATATCTCGCGAGTGGATCGGACAACAAGCCCGCTCCGGCCGCACCCGTCGCACAACAATTGCCGACCGTCGACGTTCTCGTCGCCAAATCCGAGATCGCCCTCGGCCAGACCGTCAAGCAGGAAGACCTGCAATGGCAGAACTGGCCGACCGCCAGCGCCAGCACCGTCTTCGTCAAACGCAGCGATCGGCCGAACGCCACGACCGAGATCGCCGGAATGATCGCGCGGTCTCCCTTCATCGCCGGCGAGCCGATCCGCGAGCAAAAGCTCGTGAAATCCGACGGCTCCGGCTTCATGGCCGCGATCCTGCCGACCGGCATGCGCGCCATCTCGACCGAAATTTCGCCGGAGACCGGCGCCGGCGGCTTCATCCTTCCGAACGATCGCGTCGATGTCGTTCTGACCAGAAAGCTGAAGAATCCCGACAATCCCCAAGCGCCCGAGGTCGTCACCGCGGAGGTGATCCTTTCGAACATCCGCGTGCTCGCGATCGACCAGGCGCCGAAGGAAAAGGAAGGCCAGAGCGCGGTGGTCGGCAGGACCGTGACGCTGGAATTGAAGCCCGACCAGATCCCGACGCTGGCCTCGGGCCGGCAGGCCGGCACCCTCTCGCTTGCTCTGCGCAGCATGGCTGACGTGAACATGGTCGACAACACCGCGAGTACCTCCGGTCGCGGCGATCGCGTCAACGTCATCCGGTACGGCGTTCCGACCGACAAGGGCGTGCACTAGTGACGATGAGGATTGAGAGATGAAGTGCAGGGTAAATCAGCGGACGCTGCGGACCTTCATGGTCCGCGCCCTGTCGGTTGCGGGTGTCGCGGCACTGGCGCTCAATCCGGCGCTCACCCCGGTGCTTGCGAGCGACTACAGCGTGCCCGCGCCGGCGGCGGCCGACGGACAGAACAATTCCCGCGCCCTTTCGCTCGGTATCGGCAAGTCGGTCGTGATCGACCTGCCGCGCGACATCAAGGACGTGCTGGTGGCTGATCCCAAGATCGCCAATGCCGTCGTCCGCTCCTCGCAGCGCGCCTATATCATCGGCGCGGCGATCGGCCAGACCAACATCGTGTTCTTTGACGCCAACGGACAGCAGATCGCCGCTTACGACATCGCCGTAACGCGCGATCTCAACGGCCTCCGGGCCGCGCTGCGGCAGCTGTTTCCGAATTCCGATCTGCGTATCGAAGGTGTCGGCGACGGCGTCGTGCTGACCGGCAGCGCGGCCAACCCGATCGAGGCGCAGCAGGCCGGCGACATGGCGGCGCGGCTTGCGGGCGGCGCCGACAAGGTCGTCAACAACCTCGCGGTTCGCGGTCGCGACCAGGTCATGCTGAAGGTCACCGTTGCCGAGGTTCAACGCCAGATCATCAAGCAGATGGGGATCGATCTTGCCGCTGGTTTCAGCTACGGCACCTCGGTGGTGAATTTCCAGAACATCAATCCGTTCACCGCGAACAATGCTCCGCTTGTTGCCGGCAACGGCGTGCAGACCAATTTCGGCCCCGGTGCCAATGTGCAAGCCAAGCTGCGCGCCATGGAAAGCGCCGGCCTGGTCCGGACGCTCGCCGAGCCCAACCTGACCGCGATATCCGGGGAAGCCGCCACATTCATCTCCGGCGGCGAATTTCCGATTCCCACCGGCGTGACCTGTCAAACCACCACCAGCGGCGCAATCGGACAGTGCGTTCAGACCGTCAGCTTCAAGAAGTTCGGTATCTCGCTCAACTTCACGCCTGTCGTCCTGACCGAGGGACGGATCAGCTTGCGGGTGATGACGGAAGTCTCCGAAGTCTCCAACGAAAACTCGCTGCAGGGCGGCGCAGGCGGAACGACCATTCCCTCGATCAAGACGCGCCGCGCGGAGACCACGCTGGAGATTCCCTCGGGCGGCTCGATGGCGATGGCCGGCCTGATCCAGCAGCAGACCAAGCAGGCCATCAACGGCCTGCCCGGAATGATGGAGATACCGCTGCTGGGAACGCTGTTCCGCAGCCGCGATTTCATCAACAACCAGACCGAACTCGCCGTGATCGTGACGCCCTACGTGGTGCGCGCGGTGGCGCAGAAGGACCTGTCGCGGCCGGATGACGGCTTCGTCGCGGCGTCCGACCCGCAAGCCGAACTGCTCGGCAGCATCAATCGCATCTACGGCGTGCCCGGACGCACCGAGCCCGCACGCAATTATCGCGGCTCCTACGGTTTTATCACCGACTGAGGCGGGATGGAGATTAGAAAACGATGACAACGATGACATCCCACAAGCACAAGCGCGCCGGACGCATGACGGCCGTGACGGCGATGCTGATCGGCCTCGGCGTTTCGCTCGGCGGCTGCATTCACGACGCCCCGGTCGTGGCGGCGACGGACTTTCCGGCCGATTACCGGCTGCGACATCCGATTGCAGTCGAGGAAGCCAATCAGTCGATCGTGATCTTTGTCGGACAGGGACGCGGCGGTCTGAGCGCCGAGCAGCGCGCCGACGTGATGGGACTTGCCCAGAGCTGGGTCCACGACGGTACCGGTGCGATTGCCGCCGACGTGCCCGTCGACACGCCGAATGCGCGCGCGGCCGCTGATTCCTTCCGCGAAATCCAGGCCATGCTGTCGGCCGCCGGCGTTCCTCAGCGCGGGCTGATGGTGCGCCATTATCGTCCCGCCAATCCGCGCCACATGGCAGCGATCCGCCTGAGCTATCCGAAGCTCAAGGCGGAGGCCGGTCCGTGCGGCCTGTGGCCGGACGATCTCGGCCCTTCGGTCAACAACAGGCACTATTTCGACAACAAGGATTACTACAATTACGGCTGCGCCTATCAGCGCAACATGGCCGCGATGATCGAAAACCCCTCCGACCTCGTGCAGCCGCGCCCGGAGACGCCGCCCTATACGGCACGCCGCAGCGAAGCTTTCGAGAAGTATCGCAAGGGCACAACAACGACCACGGCCTATCCTGAATCCGACAAGGCCAAACTCAGCGATACAGGCAAATGATCAATTACGCCCGCCAAAACCCCGAGGAAAAGCCGGAGGTCGCGCTGTCGCCTGCGGAGGATCACATCGCGCCCGCGCCGCGGGTATCGGTGCAGGCCTTCTGCGAGACGGTGGAGACCGCTGCAGCGGTGCAGTCGGCCGGCGAAGACCGCCGGCTCGGCAAGGCCCACATGAAGATCCAGATGGGCGGCATGGCCGCGGCCATCGAAGCCTACCGCTCGGCGCCCACGCCGAACGTGATCGTGCTGGAGGCGGACGCGCGCGGCAACATCCTGGCCGGGCTCGACCACCTTGCGACGGTCTGCGACCCCGGCACCCGCGTAGTCGTGATCGGCCGGATCAACGATGTGGGACTGTACCGCGATCTCGTCCGCCGCGGCGTCAGCGACTATGTCATCGCGCCGATCAACGCGCTCGACGTTGTCCGCTCGATCTGCAACCTGTTCTCCGCGCCCGAGGCCAAGTCGGTCGGCCGCATCATCGCGGTGGTCGGCGCCAAGGGCGGCGTCGGCGCCTCGACCATCGCCCACAATGTCGCCTGGGCGATCGCCCGCGACCTGGCGATGGATTCCGTCGTCGCGGACCTCGACCTCGCATTCGGCACCGCCGGTCTCGACTACAACCAGGATCCGCCGCAAGGCATCGCGGACGCGGTATTCTCCCCGGACCGCGTCGATACCGCCTTTGTCGACCGCCTGCTGTCGAAATGCACCGACCATCTGAGCCTGCTGGCGGCGCCTGCGACGCTGGACAAGGTCTACGATTTCGGCGCCGACGCATTCGACGCGATCTTCGACACGCTGCGTACGACCATGCCCTGCATCGTGCTCGACGTCCCGCATCAATGGTCGGGATGGACCAAGCGCGCGCTGATCGGAGCCGACGACATCCTGATCGTCGCAGCGCCCGATCTGGCCAATCTGCGCAATACCAAGAACATCTTCGACCTGCTGAAAGCCTCGCGGCCCAACGACCGGCCGCCGCTCTATTGCCTTAACCAGGTCGGCGTCCCGAAGCGTCCAGAGATCAACGCGACCGAGTTCGCAAAGGCGATCGAGAGCCAGCCGATCGTTTCCATACCTTTCGACCCGCAGATGTTCGGTTCGGCGGCCAATAACGGCCAGATGATCGCGGAAATCTCCGCCGGCCATCGCACCACCGAGATGTTTCTGCAGATCGCGCAGCGGCTGACCGGCCGCAGCGAAACCAAGAAGCCGCGGGGGTCGTTGCTGTCTCCCCTGATCGAGAAGCTGCGGGGCAAGTAGCCCCCGCCTGGAGTAAAGTCGTGTTTGGGAAGCGTAGCGGAAACGAGAGTGAGACAGGGGCGCCAAAGCCCGCGGCAAGCGTGCCGGAGCCTTCGCGCCCGGCGCCTGCGCCCGCCGCTGCACCCGCCATCGCCTCGCCGCCGATCGCACCGGTCAAGATGGCGCCGCCGCCTCCGCCGGTCGCGGAAGCGCGCCGATCCGACAATTATTACGAAGTCAAGGCGACGATCTTCGGAGCGTTGATCGAGGCCATCGACCTTGCCCAGTTGGCCAAGCTGGACAGCGAATCCGCGCGCGAGGAAATCCGCGACATCGTCAACGAGATCATCGCGATCAAGAACATCGTGATGTCGATCGCCGAGCAGGAAGAGCTGCTCGACGATATCTGCAACGACGTGCTGGGCTACGGCCCGCTGGAGCCGCTGCTGTCGCGCGACGACATCGCCGACATCATGGTGAACGGCGCCGGCACGGTCTTCATCGAAGTCGCCGGCAAGATCCAGCGCACCGGCATCCGCTTCCGCGACAACCAGCAGCTCCTCAATATCTGCCAGCGCATCGTCAGCCAGGTCGGCCGCCGCGTCGACGAATCCTCGCCGATCTGCGACGCTCGTCTGGCCGACGGCTCCCGCGTCAACGCCATCGTGCCTCCGCTGGCGATCGACGGCCCCGCACTCACCATCCGCAAATTCAAGAAGGACAAGCTGACGCTCGACCAGCTGGTCAAGTTCGGCGCGATCACGCCGGAAGGCGCGGAAATCCTGCAGATCATCGGCCGCTGCCGCTGTAACGTGCTGATCTCCGGCGGTACCGGTTCCGGCAAGACCACGCTGCTCAACTGTATGACCAACTATATCGAGCACGACGAGCGCGTCATCACCTGCGAGGACGCGGCCGAACTTCAGCTGCAACAGCCGCATGTGGTGCGACTGGAAACCCGCCCGCCGAACATCGAAGGCGAGGGCCAGATCACCATGCGCGAACTCGTGCGCAACTGCCTCCGTATGCGGCCCGAACGCATCATCGTCGGCGAAGTCCGCGGACCCGAGGCTTTCGACCTGCTGCAGGCCATGAATACCGGCCACGACGGATCGATGGGGACGCTGCACGCCAACAATCCCCGCGAGGCACTGTCGCGCTGCGAATCCATGATCACGATGGGCGGCTTTTCGCTGCCCTCGCGCACCATTCGCGAGATGATCTGCGCCTCGATCGACGTCATCATCCAGGCGGCCCGCCTGCGCGACGGTTCGCGCCGCATCACCCACATCACCGAGGTGATGGGCATGGAAGGCGACACCATCATCACTCAGGACGTCTTCGTCTATGACCTCGTCGGCGAGGACGCCAACGGCAAGATCATCGGCAAGCACCGCTCCACCGGCATCGGCCGGCCGCGTTTCTGGGAGCGTGCGCGATACTACGGCGAGGAGAAGCGGCTTGCCGCGGCGATCGACGCCGCCGAAGTCGCCGCTCCGAAATAAGGTGCCGCCATGAAAATGCAGACACTCGCTCTCGCCTTCCTCGCCGCCGCCGCCATCGGCGGTCTGGCGTGGGTCTTCATCTATCCGCTGCTGTCGGGAGAACGGCAGGCGGAGGATCGGCGCAATGCCGTCGCAAAGCCCGAACCTGCCGCCAAGCGGCAGAATGACAAGACCCAGCGCTCGCGCCGCGAGCAGGTCGAGGGCTCGCTGAAGGAACTCGAGGCCCGCGCCGAAAGGCACAGCAAGATATCCTTGAGCGCGCGCCTGTCGCGGGCGGGCCTCGACTGGTCCGTCAAGAAGTTCATGGTGATATCGGCCATTCTCGGCGCGGTCTTTTTTGTCGGCGCCATGGTCGTCGGCGGCGGCATCCTCGGCGCTCTGGGACTTGGGTTCGCCGGAGGTTTCGGCCTGCCGCGCTGGGGGCTCGCCTTCCTGAAGAAGCGCCGGGAAAAGAAATTCCTGGCCGCACTGCCGGACGCCGTCGACATCATCGTGCGCGGCATCAAGGCCGGCCTGCCGCTGTTCGAATCCATCAAGGTCGTGGCGGTCGACTCGCCCGAACCGCTGCGCGGCGAGTTCAACGCGATCATCGAGACCCAGGCGATCGGCATTCCGCTCGGCGAGGCCTGTGCGCGACTCTTCGACCGCATGCCGGTGCCCGAGGCGAACTTCTTCGGAATCGTGATCTCGATTCAGCAGAAATCCGGCGGCAACCTGTCGGAAGCGCTGGGCAACCTCTCCAAGGTGCTGCGCGACCGCAAGAAGATGGCCGAGAAGATCCAGGCCATGTCGATGGAAGCCAAGGCTTCTGCCGGGATCATCGGCTCGCTGCCGCCGATCGTGATGATCCTGGTCTACCTCTCCACGCCCGGCTACATCTCGCTGTTATGGACCCATCCGACCGGTCAGCTGATGCTGGTCGGCTGCGTCATCTGGATGTCGATCGGCATCATGGTGATGAAGAAGATGATCAATTTCGACTTCTGACGGTGCAGTATGTTTGATTTCCTCATCGATGCTATTCACAACGTCCGCTTCATGACCATGTTGTTCGCCGCGATCGCGGCGAGCGCAACCGCCTACACGCTGGTCATGCCGCTGTTCGCGGGTGAAAACCTCAACAAGCGCATGAAGGCGGTGGCGAGCGAACGTGAACGCATCCGCGCCCGCGAGCGCGAACGGATGAACAAGTCCGAGAAGGTTTCGCTGCGCCAGACCCCGAAACAGCTCGTTTCCAGGGTGGTGGAAGACTTCAACCTGACCAAATATCTTGCGCAGGACGCCGCGCGGGAAAAATTGACTTTGGCCGGCTATCGTGGACAGGCGCCCTATGTGACGTTCCTGTTCTTCCGCCTGGTGGCGCCGATCGTGATGTTCGTCGGCTCGGTCCTCTATGTCTTCGTGATCTCGCACATGGAAAAATCGATGCCGATCAAGATCGGCATGTGCGTCGGCGCGGCCTGGTTCGGCTTGCAGGCGCCGATGCTGTTCCTCAAGAACGCGATTTCCAAGCGCCAGCTCCAGATCAAGCGCGCGTTTCCCGATGCGCTCGACCTGCTGCTGATCTGTATCGAATCCGGCATGTCGATCGAGGCGGCGTTCCGCAAGGTTGCAAGTGAGATCGTGACCCAATCGATCGCGCTGTCGGAAGAGTTCACGCTGACCACGGCCGAACTGTCCTATCTGCAGGACCGCAAGATGGCCTACGAGAACCTTGCCAAGCGGACCGGCCTCGAAGGCGTGAAGTCGGTCTGTCTCGCGCTGATGCAGTCGGAACGCTACGGCACCCCGCTCGGGCAGAGCCTGCGCGTGATGGCGCAGGAAAACCGCGACATGCGCATGAACGAGGCCGAGAAGAAGGCGGCCGCGCTGCCGCCCAAGCTGACGGTGCCGATGATCCTGTTCTTCCTGCCTGTGCTGTTCGTGGTCATTCTCGGGCCGACCTTCATCCGCGTCTCGGCCATGCAGTGAAGCGCCGGAGCAAGACCGGCGCGACCTCCTGCTGCAACGTAAGGATCCGGACCCGAAGGGCCGCGTTAGCGCAAAGTTCGAAGCAAGCTTTCTGAAAGATCATCGCTCGAGCCCAATATCGCGCCTGAGCGGATCAGGGGATCAGCGAGCGAGTTCGGCGATCGGAACGTTGCGGGCGCCACGGCCAGTGGGACGGGAATTGTCCTTGTTGCCCTTCAGCATCTCCCGCAGATAGGCGACATTGGCGGCCGCCTCGTCCGGCGGCAGGTCGGCCTTGACGATCTGTTCGGCCTCGGCGAAGCGGCCCTGGAGGCCGACCACGAGGCCGAGATTTTGCCGGACCTTTGAACCCGCCTTCGGGTTCGCCATGGCTTGACGCAGCGCTTCCTCGGCCTTGGGC
This sequence comes from uncultured Alphaproteobacteria bacterium, assembly GCA_963696255.1. Lineage (GTDB taxonomy): Bacteria > Pseudomonadota > Alphaproteobacteria > Rhizobiales > Xanthobacteraceae > Bradyrhizobium. Next base: position 2,718,989 of record CAVOJN010000005.1, on the reverse strand, counting down.
AGGTCTTTCGTCAGCATGTAGGACATGCCGAGATTCGAGAGCACGGACGGCTCGCCAGGAACGATCTTGAGGGCGTTCGTGTAGTAGCTTCGCGCCTCGTCGTGCCGTCCCAGCTGGTCGAGCACGGTGCCCTGCACCGAGAGGATTCGCCAGTCCGGATTCTCCGGCGAGTGGGCCTTTGTCAGCACGTCGAAGGCCTGCTGGAAATTGCCGTTGTCGGCGAGCGCGCGGCCCCAACCGGCGAGCAGCGCGTTGTTGCCGGGATTGGCGATGCAGGCCTGCTCCAGGACGGCGACGGCCTGGGTGCGCTGGCCATTGGCACGCAGCGCCTGCCCATAGGCGAGCGCCGCGTCGACATCCTTCGGATTGGTGCGGTAGCGTTCGCCGTAATATTCGCTGGCGCGTTGCGGATTGGCGTCAGGGGCGGGCGGGGCCTCGGACTTCGCCGTCACGGAGCCCGTGATGTCGGACATGCTCTGGCAGCCGCCCAGGCTCCCGGCCAGAATCGCCGTAAGCGCCGCGGACGCAAGGAAGCTTGCCACACCTGACTGCCTGGACACTTTGACTCTCGCGCTGGATCGAGCCGAACGCGTCAGCAATAAACCGTTAACCCTAACGGCTGGTTAATTCCTCCGGCGGCGGCCCCGGCGGTCACCTCGCCGGCGGCCTTGCCGCGCGGTCGAAGACCGAGATGATCGGTCCGACCGTGCCGGTCTGGTCGGTTCGGCCGATCGACGGCGCGTAGAGCTGGGAAATGGAGCCGTCGAGATAGAGCGCGTCCCGGCAGGATAGCGCGTCGCGGAACATCCGCGCGAAATCGGAGAAGCTGACGCGCTCTTCGGAGACCGCGAAGATCGCGATCCTGTCGTCCTGCACACCGACGCCGTTGCGGATATTCTTCGAGGAGATGGTCGCCAGAACACGCCTGTCGATGGCGCCCTTGATCAGGAGCATCGGCCCGGACTGCGTGGCGTATTCGGTTTTGGGCTTCTCCTTGAGATAGAGCGCGGTATCAAGAATGCCGACCCGGCCTTCGCCCGCGAAAAACACGCCATTCGGCTTCCAGTAGAAATTGCCGGCTCCCGGGCTGACATTCACCGGCGCCTGCTGCCGGCCGCGCTCGATCAGGAGCCCGACCGGGCTGAGATCCGGTTCATACATTCCGCCGTTCATCACGAACGCAAGCCGCGCCCGGTCGGGCGACTTCATTTTTTGCAGATAGTCCCCGATCGTCCCAAAGGGCTTGCCGCCCTCGCCGCGCCACGTCACCTCGATCTCGAATCGAGCGACATCGACACTGCATGCGACATAGCGTTTGCCTTCGAACGTCAACCGCCGGCAGGCCGTCGCACCGCCCGTCTCTTCAGCCGCCGCGCCGGTCAGCAGCGCAATTCCAAACAGCGGGGCTGCCACGCATCGCGGCCAGGCGGACCGCCCCCGTTCAGTACTCAAGGGCTAGCCGTTTCCGAATCTCGTCGACGCGTTTCTCGATCGCGTCAAACCGCTCATGCACCGCGCGGTCGTGAAGGTAAAACAGGTAGCCGGCGACCAGGAATCCGAAGATCCAGTGGTGGCTCTCGACATAGCCAAGCACCGCCTCGATCGCGTGCCCCGCAAATCCAAGAATGGCCCACACAATGTCCATCGTCTCTCCCCGGCATCAAAAAGCAGGCAAAACCTAACATGACCGGCCAAGCCGCGTGTAGCGCAACTGCTATTTGTCGCGGCTGGGCGATTGCGACGGCATCAAAACTCTGCGAAGTCTTCCAGCCTCCGTTCTCGAGACCGACGCATGCCCTCGATTTTCGCAACCGCCGCCGATTCATCTGTTATTCCGATCACATTCGTCACCAAATCGACCTGGGAGGCGATCCGCGCCAAGTTGCCGCAGCAGGCCGCCCAATTCGCCCTGGCCAGCGACTTTTCCGGCAAACCCGGCGCCTGCCTCGTGCTGCCCGCAGCTGACGGACGGATCGCCGGGGTGCTGTTCGGTATCGAGGAGGAGAGCGCAAAGTCGCGCGACCCGTTCCGGGCCGGTGCGCTGCCGGGACTGCTGCCGCCGGGAATTTATCGCTTCGCCAACACGCCGCATGATGCGCGGCTCGCCGCACTTGCCTTTGCGCTTGGCCGGTATCGCTTCGCTCGCTACCGCAAGGCGGAGGTTCCCGATGTGAGGCTGTTGCCGCCGGACGGCGTCGATGCAGCCGAGGTCGACCGTATCGCTGAAGCCGCGATGATGGCGCGCGATCTCGTCAACACGCCGTCGAACGACATGGGGCCGGCCGAGCTCGAGCTGGCCGCCCGGCAATTGGCCGAGCGGTTCGGCGCGAGCCTCAGTTGCATCACCGGCGATGATCTGTTGAAGCAGAATTTTCCGCTGATCCATGCGGTCGGCATGGCGTCGGCACGCGCGCCGCGGCTGATCGAATTCTCCTGGGGTGATCCGTCGCATCCGAAGGTGACCCTGGTCGGCAAGGGAGTCTGCTTCGATACCGGCGGGCTCGACCTGAAGCCCTCCAGCGGCATGCTGATCATGAAAAAGGACATGGGCGGCGCTGCGAATGTACTCGCGCTGGCGCAGATGGTGATGGCTGCGAAATTGAAGCTGCGGCTTCGCGTGCTGATCCCCGCGGTCGAGAATGCGGTCGCCGGCAATGCGTTCCGGCCACTCGATGTTTTCAAGTCGCGCAAGGGCATCACGGTCGAGATCGGCAACACCGATGCGGAGGGCCGGCTGATCCTGGCCGACGCGCTGGCGCTGGCGGACGAGGAAAAGCCCGAGCTCCTGATCGACATGGGCACGCTGACGGGCGCCGCCCGCGTCGCGCTCGGACCGGATTTACCGCCCTTTTACACCAATGATGAGACGCTGGCGCTCGATGTCGCACGTTGCGCGAAAGAGGAGAACGATCCGTTGTGGCGCATGCCGCTCTGGCCGCCTTACGACAGCTGGCTCGATTCCAAGGTCGCCACGATCACCAACGCGCCGTCGGGCGCATTCGCGGGATCGATCACTTGCGCATTGTTCCTGCAGCGCTTCGTCGAACACGCAAGCAGCTGGCTCCATGTCGACCTCTACGCCTGGACGCCGTCGGCAAAGCCGGCCCGGCCCGAGGGCGGCGAATGCCAGGCCGCCCGCGCGATCTACAAGCTCCTGAGCGAACGCTATGCTTGATCCGCGCCTGACACCCGCCCGTCCCGACCTTGCGGCAAAACATCTCGAGGGCAAGGTCACGGCGGCGCGCTTTGTCGAGGGCGAGGCATTCGAAATCTGTGAGCCGATCGCGCCGCTGCGTCGCGCGCCGGCCGATGACGCTGAGTTGATGACGCAAGCCTTGAAGGGCGAACGCGTCAGGATCTACGACCGCAATGGCGAGGGCTGGGCCTGGGGCCAGTTGCAGGACGATCTCTATGTCGGCTGGATGCCGGACGGCGCGCTGGCAAGGCCGGCGGGCGCACCGACGCACAAGGTGACAGCGCTCTCCACATTGGCCTTCCCTGGACCCTCCATCAAGCTGCCGCCGGCGTGTACTCTTCCGATGGGCGCCAGGATGCCGGTGGCGCGCGACGAGGGTCCCTTCGCCGTCACCGTTGACGGCCTTTTTCTGCCGCGACAGCATCTCGGGGCCCTCGATGCAAGGGCAGCCGATTTCGTCGCCGTGGCGGAGCGCTTTGTCGGCACGCCGTATCTCTGGGGCGGCAAGAGCAGCCTCGGCATCGATTGCTCGGGCCTCGTGCAGGTCGCGCTCGCTGCCGCGGGCATGACTTCACTGCGCGACAGTGACATGCAGCAGGCTGCGCTCGGGCACGCCCTTGACCCTGACGAAACCAACGAGCTGCGCCGCGGCGATCTCCTGTTCTGGAAGGGCCATGTCGCTATCGCGCGCGACGCCGAGACCATCGTGCACGCCAACGCGCATCACATGGCGACGGTGATCGAAACCACGCGTGAAGCGATTGCGCGGATCAAGGCCGCCGGCAGCGAGCTTGTCGCGATCAAGAGACTCTAGCCATCGGTCGTCATGCAGGAATGACGGGGACTAATCCGCGACCACGCCATCGCCGGTCGCCTCGTTCCGGAACGCCGCAGCGAACAGCGCGCGGGTGTAATCGGTCTGCGGCGACTTGAACAATTGCGCGGCGGCCCCCTCCTCCACCACCTTGCCGTCGCGCATAACGATCAGATGGCTCGCGAGCGAAGCGACGACGCGCAGGTCGTGCGAGATGAACATGTAGGTCAGATCGCGCTTGCGCTGGAGCTCGCGCAGCAGGTCGACCATCTGTGCCTGGAACAGCATGTCGAGCGCGCTGGTCGGCTCGTCCAGCACCACGAAATTCGGCTCCAGCACCGCGGCCCGCGCGATCGAGATGCGCTGGCGCTGGCCGCCGGAGAATTCGTGCGGATAACGGGAGCGCCATTCCGGCTTGAGGCCGACATCCTCCATCGCCTCGGATCACCCGAGGTCCCGCTCCTCGCGCGACAGGTGCTTCTGATGCACCGAGAGGCCCTCGGCGATGATCTCGCTGACCGGCATGCGCGGGCTCAGCGACCCGAAGGGATCCTGGAACACGATCTGCATGTCGCGCCGGAACGGGCGCATCGCCTTGAATGTCAGTCCCTGGATCTCCTTGCCCAGAAACACGATCGGCCCGTCGGAGGAGATCAGCCGCAGCAGCGCCAGACCGAGCGTGGTCTTGCCGGAGCCGGACTCGCCCACGACACCGAGCGTCTCGCCCTTGCGTACCGCAAGGCTGACGCCGTCCACCGCCTTGACATGACCGACCACGGAACGGAACAGCCCGCGCTTGATCGGAAACCAGACCTTCAGATTGTCGGTCGACATCACCACCGGCTGGTCGGGGCGCGGCGGCGCCGGATCCGGTTTTGGCTCGGCGGCGAGGAGATCGCGGGTGTAGGGATGTTTCGGCGCGTTGAAGACCTGCTCGACCGGCCCCTGCTCCACGATCTTGCCGCCATTCATGACGCAGACATGGTCGGCGATGCGGCGCACGATCCCGAGATCGTGGGTGATGAAGAGCAGGCTCATGCCGAGCCGCTCGCGGATTTCGGCGAGCAGCGCCAGGATCTGCGCCTGCACGGTGACGTCAAGCGCCGTGGTCGGCTCGTCGGCGATGAGCAGATCGGGCTCGTTGGCAAGCGCCATCGCGATCATGACGCGCTGGCGCTGACCGCCGGACAATTGATGCGGGTAGCTCTGCAGCCGCATCTCCGGATCGGGGATGCCGACCTGCCGCAGCAGTTCGAGCGTACGCTCCCGCGCCATCTGGTTGCTGACGGGGTTGTGGAGCTGCATGATCTCCATGATCTGCGCTTCAATCGTATGCAACGGATTGAGCGAGGTCATCGGCTCCTGGAAGATGATCGAGATATCGTTGCCGCGGATGCCCCGGATCCGGTTCTCCGACAGCGACAGCAGCTCCTGCCCCTTGAAGCGGATGCTGCCCGAGGGATGCGACGCCGCCGGATATGGCAACAGCTTCAGGACCGAGAGCGCGCTGACCGACTTGCCGGAGCCGGATTCGCCGACCAGCGCGACGCATTCGCCCCGCTTGATCTCGAACGACACGTGATCGACCGCGACCGATTCCTTGCCTTGCTGGCGGAACACCACCGAGAGGTCACGAACACTGAGCAGCGGCTGGTTGATGGCGTCCATGCGATCCTCAGCCGAACGTCTTGCGTGGATCGAAGGCGTCCCGCACGGCCTCGCCGATGAAGATCAGCAGCGAGAGCATGATGGCGACGGAGAAGAAACCCGCGAAGCCGAGCCACGGCGCCTGGATATTGCCCTTGGCCTGCGACAGCAATTCGCCGAGCGACGGCGAGCCGGGCGGCAGGCCGAAGCCCAGGAAGTCCAGCGCGGTCAGCGTCATCACCGAGGACGACACGATGAACGGCAGGAACGTCATGGTCGCGACCATCGCGTTCGGCAGGAGATGGCGGAACATGATGACGGGATTGGACACGCCGAGCGCACGCGCCGCCTGGATGTACTCAAAGTTCCTGCCGCGCAAAAACTCCGCGCGCACCAGCCCGACCAGCGACACCCAGGAGAACAGCGCCATGATGCCGAGCAGAACGAAGAAGCCCGGCGGCAGCACCGCCGAGATGATCAGAAGCAGATAGAGATAGGGAATCGAATTCCATATCTCGATGAAGCGCTGGAATCCGAGATCGATCCAGCCGCCGAAATAACCCTGAACGCCGCCGGCGATGACGCCGATGATCGAGGAGATGATGGTCAGGCCAAGGCCGAACAGCACGGAAATCCGGAAACCGTAGATCAGCCGTGCCACGACATCGCGGCCATTCGCATCGGTGCCCAGCCAGTTGTATTCGAGGTCGCCGCAGCCGCTCAGATGTTTCTGCTGCACGATGTCCTTGCACTGCGCCTCGGTCAGCATCCAGGTCGGCGGCGACGGCGCCGGCGTGGGCGAGTCGCGATTGATCGTGCTGTAGGAATAGCGGATCGGCGGCCAGATGATGGTGCCGCCCTTGTCGGCGATCTGCTTCTGGATATAGGGGTCGCGGTAGTCAGCCGCGGTCTCGAAATCGCCGCCGAAAGTGGTCTCGGCATAGCTGAACAGGATCGGCCAATAGAGACGGCCGTCGTATTTGATCATCAGCGGCCTGTCGTTGGCGATGACATTGGCGAACAGCGACAGGAAGAACAGCACCGAGAAGATCCAGAACGACCAGTAGCCGCGCCGGTTCGCCTTGAAGTTCTGCCAGCGCCTCTGGTTCAGCGGCGACGGGACGAACGGGTGGCGGGTGACCGGCACCGCCTCGCCGAGCGGCGCCGCCATGGTGGTCTCGACCGGTTTTTCCTGGGCGGTGATTGTCATCAAACCTCGCGCGCCTCGAAATCGATTCGCGGATCGATCCACATATAGGTGAGATCAGAGATCAGGTTCACCACGAGCCCCAGCAGCCCGAAGATGTAGAGCGTTCCGAACACGACCGGGTAGTCGCGGTTGAGCACGCTTTCGAACGAGAGCAGGCCGAGCCCGTCGAGCGAGAAGATGGTCTCGATCAGGAGCGAGCCCGAGAAAAACGCATGGATGAAGGCGCCCGGGAAGCCCGCCACCACGATCAGCATCGCGTTACGGAAGATGTGGCTATAGAGCACCTGCCGCTCGCTGCAGCCCTTGGCGCGCGCCGTCATCACATATTGCTTGCGGATCTCGTCAAGGAACGAGTTCTTGGTCAGCAGCGTCATGGTCGCGAAGGCCGAGATGCCCATCGCGATCAGCGGCAGCGTGAGATGCCAGAAATAATCGATGATCTTCCAGTACCATGGAAAATTCGACCAGCCGTCAGAGGTCAATCCGCGCAGCGGAAACCAGTTGAAGAACGAGCCGCCGGCAAACAGGATGATCAGCAGGATCGCGAACAAGAATCCGGGAATCGCAAAACCGATGATGATCACCCCGGAGGTCCAGGTGTCGAACGGGGTTCCGTCCTTGACCGCCTTGCGGATGCCGAGCGGAATCGAGATCAGGTAGCTCAACAGCGTCATCCAGATGCCGAGCGACATCGAGACCGGCAGCTTTTCCTTGATCAGGTCGACCACGTTGATGTCGCGGAAATAGCTCCTGCCGAGATCGAAGCGCGCGTAGTTCCACACCATCAGCGCGAAGCGTTCCGGCGCCGGCTTGTCGAACCCGAACTGCTTCTCGAGGCTCTTGATGAAGGCGGGATCGAGACCCTGCGCACCCCGATATTTCGAATTGACGGCCTCGCCGGCCGCGGCGTTGACCGGGTTCCGCGCCCCGAAATCGCCGCCACCGCCTGACACGCGCGACAGGCCGCCGGTATCCGCGCCGGACAGTTGTGCGATGACGCGATCCACGGGGCCGCCGGGCGCGAATTGCACGACCACGAAGGCCACGAAGAGGATGCCGAGCAGCGTCGGCAGCATCAACAGGATACGGCGGGCGATATAGGCGCTCATGAGCTATTTCGCTTGATCGAGCTTGGCTGCCTTGCCGGCGTCGAACCACCAGTTCTCCGGTGCTCCGGTGCCTTGAGCATATTTCGGCGGCTTCTCTGGATGACTGAACTGGTCCCAATAGGCGACCGGGTGCGAGCGGCGATACCACTGCGGAACCCAATAGCGGCCCGCCCGAAACACGCGATCTAGTGCGCGGCAGGCGACATTCAACTCCTGGCGCGTCTCGGCCGCGATGGCTTTCTCAATCAGCGCGTCGATCGCCGGGTTCGCAACCCCGATCAAATTGTAGGATCCCTTGGTCGCCGCGGCGTGCGACGAGAAATACGGACGCAGGCTGTCGCCCGGCGTGGGCGAGAAATTCATCCGCTGGGTGGTGACGTCGAAATCGAATGCCTCGACCCGCGCGCGATACTGCACGGCATCGATAAGACGTATCTCCGCCTCGATGCCGATCAGGGCCAAATTCTTGATGAAGGTTCCGTGGTGAGGCTGGAACGTCGGCTCATCGAGCAGAAACTCGATCTTCAGGACGTTGCCGTTGGGCAGCACGCGCTTGCCGTCCTTGACCTGTAAACCGGCCTCCTGGAGCAGCTGCTGCGACTTGCGAAGCAGCGCACGATCCTGCCCGGACCCGTCCGACACCGGCGGCACATAGGGCTTGCCGAACACTTCGTCCGGCAATTGGCCGCGGAACGGTTCGAGCAGCTTCAGTTCTTCCGGCGAGGGTTCTCCCTCGGCCACCATGTCGGAGTTCTGGAATGGCGAGACGGTGCGCGCATAGGCGCTGTACATCACGTTCTTGTTGGTCCACTCGAAGTCGAAGGAATTGATCAGGGCTTCGCGCACCCGCGGATCCTTGAACTGTTCCCGGCGAGTATTGATCATCCAGGCTTGGCCACCCGACGGCGTGTCGTCCGGCAGCGTTTCGCGCCTGACCTTTCCCTCCTTGATCGCCGGGAAGTCATAGCGCGTGGCCCAGATGCGCGCGGTGAATTCTTCCCGATAGAGATAGCTCTTCGCAGTGAAGCCTTCAAAGGCGACGTCGCGATCGCGATAGAACTCGAAACGCACCGTGTCGAAATTATAACTGCCGCGGTTGATCGGCAGATCGGCCGCCCACCAGTCCTTTACGCGATTGAATTCGATGAAGCGGTTGATCTCGTAATTGCCGACCTTGTAGGGCCCAGAGCCGAGCGGAGCATCGAGCGTGCTTTCGTCGAACGCGCGCGTGGAATAATGGGCCTTCGAGAAGATCGGCAGGCCTGCGACGTAGAGCGGCACGTCGCGCGCGCGCTTCGGTGCGAAAGTCACGGCGACGGTGGCGTCATCGAGCGCTTCCGCCTTCACGAAGTCGCGGAGCTGGACCACGATCAGCGGATGGCCTTTTTCCTTGAGCGTATTGAACGAGAAGGCGACATCCGCCGCGGTGATCTTCGAGCCGTCGTGAAACCGCGCCTCGGGACGCAGGATGAATCGATAGACCAGCTTGTCGGGCGAAATCTGCACCGACTTTGCAACCAGGCCGTACATCGCGTCAGGCTCATCGTTGGCCCGCGCCATCAGCGACGCAAAGGTCATGTCCATGCCCTGCGCGCCCTCGCCCTTCAGCACATAGGCATTGAGCGAATTGAATGTGAAAAACGACTGGTTGTAGGCGCGGACCGACGGGATCAGTGAAAAGAAACCGCCCTTGGGCGCGTCCGGATTGACATAGTCGAGGTGATGGAAATCCGCACGGTATTTCAAATCACCGAAGGACGAGATGCCGTGGATCTCGGTAGCCGCTTCTGCACTTACTGGCGCCTCGGCCGCCAGCGCCGGTCGCAGCAACGGTGCCGACAACGCGCCGATGCCGAGGCCAAGCGTATGCCGGCGAGTGAGGAGAAGCGGGCGGCGCGGCTCGTTCAAGAGCGCCCGCCTGTCTTGGCAGCCTTGTCGGCATCCCACCACCACACGGTGGGGAAGCCTGAGACGCCGTAAGCCGGCAGCGGGTCGGGATGGCTGAAGCGATCCCATCGCGCGTAGCGCTGGAAGCCGTAGGTGAACTGCGGAACCACGTAGAAATTCCACAAGAGCACGCGATCCATCGCCTTGCAGGCCGCAACCAGCTCGGCGCGATCCTTTGCGAAGATGATGCGATCGATCAGCGCATCGATCGCCGGGTTCTTGATGCCGGGGAGATTCCGGCTGCCGGGACGATCCGCAGACGGCGAGCCGAAGAAATCCCGCTGTTCATTTCCCGGGGAGAGCGACTGCCCCCATATCGTGGCCGTCAGATCGAAATCGAAACTGCGTATGCGGTTCTGATACTGCACATCGTCGACAGTGCGAACACTGGCGGTGACGCCGAGCCGCTCCAGCCCCTGCTTGTAGAACAGCGATATGCGCTCGTCGCCCTGATCCCTGCACAGGATTTCCAAGGTGACGGGTTGACCCTTGGTATCGACGAGTTTCCGGTCCCTGGTTTCGAACCCGGCCTCCTTCAACAGCCGAAGCGCTTCGCGCAGATTGGTGCGGACGTTCTCCGGATTGCCATTGACCGGATTCTGGTAGGGCGTCGTGAAGACTTCGGCGGGCACCTTGTCGCGCAGCGGCTCGAGGATCTCCAGTTCCTTGCCTTCGGGCAGGCCCGTGGCCATGAACTCGGGAATGCCATCGAAATAGCTGTTGTCGCGCTTGTACTCGCCGGTGGAGAGCACCCGGTTTTCTTCTTCGAAATCGAAGGCAAGATTGAGGGCCCGTCGCACCCTGGCGTCCTGGAATTGCGGACGACGCAGATTGATCGCCCAGCCCTGCATCCGGCCGCTGCTGCGGATCGGGAACAGCTCCTTGACGACCTTCTTCTCGCGCACGGCAGGAAAATCGTAGGAGACCGACCATTCCTTCGCACTGCGCTCCGGCATCCAGTCGATGGCATCGGCCTTGAAGGCTTCGCGGGCCGGAAGGTCGTCCCGGAAATAGTCCCAACGCAGCTGATCGAAATTGTGCTGACCGATATTGACCGGGAGATCCTTGCCCCAATGGTCCTTGACGCGCTCGAGCACGAGCGAACGCCCAGCGACGAACTCCTTGATGCGATAGGGCCCGGAGCCAAGCGGAATTTCGAGTGTGGTCTGGCTGATGTCGCGCTTCCGGCCCTGCGAATTGGTGCCTTCCCACCAGTGCTTCGGCATCACGATGACCTGGCCCGTGATCATCGGCAGTTCGCGATTGCCCGGACCATCGAAGGTGAATTTGACGTCGCGATCGCCGATCTTCTCGCACTTGGCGATGTGCTGGAAGTAGGCGCTGAACATCGGGCTGTTCTTCTTCAGCGCGTCGAACGAGAAGATCACGTCCTCCGGCGTCACCGGCTTGCCGTCGTGCCACCGCGCCTGCGCATACAGCCGGTAGATCACGTAGGAGCGGTCGTCCGGAAAGGCCACGGCTTCGGCAAGCTGACCGTAGGACGTCTCGGCCTCGTCGAGCGACTGGTTGGTGAGTTGTTCGTAGATCAGGCTCACTGCTCCCGCGATGGAGCCCTTTACGCCCTGGAGCACGACATTGAAGCTGTCGAATGTACCGATTGCGTATTCGCGCACTACGCCGCCCTTCGGCGCATCAGGATTGACGTAGTCGAAGCGCTTGAAGTCGGGCGGGTACTTCACATCACCGAACAATGACAGCGCGTGCCGCCACGGTAATTCGGCAGGGCCCTCTGCTCTCGCCGTTTCGATTGCTGTGAGACCCGCCAGCGTCGCAAATGCCGGGCTCAATGCGGCGAGGCTGCCGCTCTGCAGGAGCTGTCGTCGGGTAATTGCCAAGTCAGAAATCCTCGTAACGATCGCCCCGCCAGTTGGGCACAATATAAGGCAAGGATTCGGCCGCTGGCGTTGCTTTTTGCTCATGTTGACGGGCAATTGTGCGGCGAAAGGTCCCGACAAAAACCCGTCAGACAGCGATTTAAAGCAGAAACGGCCAGGCAAGCCTGGCCGTTTCAGACGAAAGTTCACAAACGGCCGGGGATCATCACCCGGCGATCTTCACTTCGAAGCCGTGGGCAGCGGAACCGGGCTATCCGACAACGTCCGCAGATAGGCGATCACGTCGGCGCGCTGGCTGTCTTTCTGAATGCCGGCAAAGCCCATGGCGGTTCCGGGAATGAAGGCTTTCGGATTGGTGAGGAACGCGTTCAGATCATCATAGCTCCAGGCGCCGCCCTTGGCTTTCATCGCCGCGGAGAAATTAAAGCCATTGCGGCCCTCGCCCCTGTGGTCGCCTACGACGCCATAGAGGTTGGGACCGACGCGGTTCGGACCATTCTTTTCGAAGGTGTGGCAGGTCTGGCAAACCTTGGCGGCAGCCTGGCCCTTCTCGGCGGAAGCCGTCTGGAGAAGCTTCTCGATCGGCTCCGAGGGTTCGGCCTTTGCAGCCTCCTTGCCGCCGTGGCCTTCCTCCTTGGCGGCGATGGCAAAGCCCGGCTTTTCCGGCTCCTTGGCCGCAAACAGGGCGTTCGCGGCAAAATTCGTCACCAACAGGACGATGCAGGTCGCCAGCACGGCGCCGAGGATCTTATTGAGTTCGAAGGAGTCCATTTCGGATCAGGCTCCAGGGCCGGGAAAGGGTCGATGGGCGCGGCCATGCCGGCCGCCGGAACAGCCCGGGAAACGCACCATGAATCGTACTTTCGCAGCGCCCCCAAGCAGGGGAGGAGATATCGGTTTGCCCCGGCTCTGGCAACCCGTATAAACGCGCCGGCTTTTGGCCAATCCCCATGATTTCCGGCCTGTTACAGGACAACCGCGGACCGCCCTTCCGATGACCCCAGATCGCACCCTGGTGCTGATTCCGGCCCGCATGGCCTCCACCCGGCTGCCCAACAAGCCGCTGATGGACATCCACGGTTTGCCGATGGTCGTGCATGTGCTGCGCCAGGCCGAGGAGGCTGTGATCGGCCGCGTCGCGGTGGCGACGGATGCGGCCGAGATTGCGGACGCGGTGAAGTCCCATGGCGGCGAGGCGGTCATGACCAGTCCCGACCATCCCTCGGGCTCGGACCGCATCTACGAGGCCATGTGCAAGCTCGATCCGGGCGGCGACGCCGAGATTGTGATCAATCTGCAGGGCGATTTTCCCACCATCACGATCGACAATATCCGCGACGTGCTCCCGCCTCTCGCCGATCCCGCGGTCGATATCGCAACCCTCGCCTCGCAGATCCACACCGAGGAGGAGGACCGCGCCGCCAGCGTGGTAAAGGCGGTCGGAAGTTCGCTCGGCGGGCGGCGGATGCGCGCCCTTTATTTTACCCGCGCCACCGCCCCCCATGGCGACGGCCCGCGCTACCACCATATCGGCCTCTACGCCTACCGCCGCGCGGCGCTGGAGCGCTTTGTCAAACTGCCGCCCTCGCCGCTGGAACAGCAGGAAAAGCTGGAGCAGCTCCGCGCCCTTGAAGCCGGGATGCGGATCGACATCACCATCGTCGATACGGTCCCGCGCGGGGTCGATACCCCGGCGGACCTCGAAACTGCCCGCCGGATACTGGCGCCCCGTTTCCGAAGTTCGTAAACCATTGCGGCACCCTCTGATGCGAACTTCGGCTCTGGCGAAAAGCTGAGCGACTGCTACAAGGCCGGCAACAAACCCTCATGAAACCACAATGACCAAACAGCTGAAAATCGCGTTCCAGGGCGAGCCGGGCGCCAATTCCCATATCGCCATCGTCGAGGCCTATCCTGACGCCGAGCCCTTCCCCTGCGCCACCTTCGAGGACGCGCTCTCCGCGATCGCCTCGGGCGAGGCGGATCTCGGCATGATCCCGATCGAGAACTCGGTCGCGGGCCGCGTCGCCGACATCCATCATCTGCTGCCCGCGTCCGGGCTCTACATCATCGGCGAGTGGTTCCTGCCGATCCATGCGCAGCTGATGGCGCTGCCGGGCGCGAAGCTCGCCGACATCAGGACGGTCGAGAGCCACGTGCACGCACTCGGGCAGTCCCGCCGCATCATCCGCAAGCTCGGCCTCAAGCCGATCGTGGCGGCCGACACCGCCGGCAGCGCCAGAGACATCTCCGAGCGCGGCGACAAGACCGTGGCCGCCATCGCCTCGCGCCTCGCAGCGAAAATCTACGGGCTCGAAATTCTCGCCGAGGATGTCGAGGACGAAGCCCATAACACCACGCGTTTCGTGGTGCTGGCGCGCGAGGAAAAATGGGCGGCGCAGGGCTCGGGGCCGCTGGTCACCAGTTTTGTCTTTCGGGTGCGCAACCTCCCCGCCGCGCTTTACAAGGCCCTTGGCGGTTTCGCCACCAACGGCGTCAACATGACCAAGCTCGAAAGCTACATGGTCGACGGCAATTTTTTTGCAACTCAATTCTATGCCGATGTCGACGGCCACCCTGATGACAGGGGCCTCGCCTTTGCGCTGGAGGAATTGAAATTCTTCTCGCGCGAATTCCGCATCGTCGGCGTCTATCCGGGCCACGCCTTCCGCGCCACGTTCAGCGAGACGAGGGAGTGAGCGGTTTGGCAGCGATCATTTTTCGAAGCTGCGAACCGCCATGTTGCCTTCATCCATGCGGATGATGTTTCCCCGCTTGTGATCTTCGGACACATAGAGATCCCAATGGGTTTCGCTCCCTGGCTTGAGGATCGATCCGAAGCTCATGGTCCCCGAGCAATCAGGGTCCAGGGTATAGGCCCCCTGCAATTTTTCCCGGCCGATCTTGCCTCCACGGCTGGATGATTGTTTGCCTGTAAATTTGCCGGCCCCATCGAAAACGAAGATGCCGTAGTGCATTCGCTGGATGCTTGGTTCGACGGCTTCGATGAACCCTCGGCCGGTGAAGATGTACTGTCCTAGCAAACTGCCGACATCGCATTCGCCTGCGGCTGAAGCGATTCCCGAGAAACAGCCACTGAGGACAGTGGCCAATAAAGCTGCGATTCGCATGACGCCCCCGTTCTCAGGCTGCGACTCTCCGTTGGAGCCCAAACGCATCGGCAAGCAGAGAATACGATGTCTTGCGCGCATCGTGGTCGAACACCGCTGTAATCACCATCAGCTCGTCCGGCTTGCTCACATCGATCATCGGCTGCAGCTTCGCCATGATCGTCGCGGGATTACCGACGAATAGCCGCGAGCGGTTGCGCGCGATCGAGGCGCGATCGGCGTCGGTGTAGGGATAGGCCAGCGCTTCCTCCGGACTTGGCAGCGGCAGATACTGGCCGCGGTCGCGGCGCAGCCGGTTCAAATCCATCGAGGAGGCGAGCCGCTCCGCTTCCGCATCGGTCTCCGCCGTGACGATCGCGACCGCGAGGATCGCGTGCGGCGTCGCGCGCCAGCCCGACGGCTTGAAATGCGTGCGGTAGTTGACCATGGCGTCAACCGCGTCGTGCATCGCGAAATGGTGGGCGAACGCAAAGCCCATTCCGACCTGGGCTGCGAGTTCCGAACTGTAATCGCTGGAGCCGAGCAGCCAGATCGGCGGCAGCGGCGTGTCGTCGGGCATCGCGACCACATTGTTGTAGGGATGGCCGGCGGGGAAGTCGCGCGTCTCCCACAGGGTCAGTTCGTGCAGCCGTTCGAGAAAATCATCGCCCTCGCGGCGGTCGAGCCGGCTGCGCAACGCGTAAGCGGTGGCGCCGTCGGTGCCCGGCGCGCGCCCTAGTCCGAGGTCGATGCGGCCGGGAAACAACGCCTCCAGCATCTTGAACCGTTCGGCCACCACCAGCGGCGCATGGTTGGGCAGCATTACGCCGCCGGAGCCGACACGGAGATTTTTCGTGACCGCCGCGATCTGCCCGATCATGACATCGGGCGCGGGGCTCGCGACCGAGGCAAGGTTGTGATGCTCTGCGAGCCAGTAGCGGACGAAGCCCAGCTGATCGACATGGCGAGCCAGATCGATGCTGTTGCGCAGCGCTGCCGCGGGCCGGGTTTGGGTGGTGACGACGGAAAGGTCGAGGACGGAAAGCGGGATCATGGCGCTAAGCTAGTCGCAGGGAATGATGGGGCAATGGGGATTATCGTGCAGAGCCGATGCCCTGCTGACGGCCAGCCAAGGCCCATTGTTGGGCCATGCGACACAAAATTGAATCTTTCCCATTTTGCCCAATCCGGTCTGTTACATAAATATTTGTAATTATTGAAGTTTTATATTATGAGATCGGCCCAATCACGTCATTTTCGTTCATTTCATCGACGTCTCTGGCATAAATTGGGCTACTTCCCACCCCGAATGGGCTGTTTGGGACCAGCAAGTTCGGCCTATTTTAGTGTTTCCCGAGCTATGCGTGGCGACCCACGCCCGAACCCATCGGAGTTGATGCAGACATGACCGAGGTGCCGCCGATCCACTCCGACGGGCTCCACGCGCCGCGACGGCCGAAGATCTCGTTCGAGTTCTTCCCGCCCAAGACCGAGGAGATGGAGAGGAATCTCTGGGAGACCATCAACCGCTTGGCGCCGCTCTCGCCCAACTTCGTCTCGGTGACCTATGGCGCGGGCGGATCGACCCGCGAGCGCACCCATTCCACGATCGCCCGCATCCTCAAGGAGACCGCGCTGTTGCCGGCTGCGCATCTGACCTGCGTGGGGGCCTCGCGCGGCGAGATCGACGAGATCGTCGACCGCTACCATGAGGTCGGCGTCCGCCACATCGTAGCGCTGCGCGGCGATCCCGCGACCGGCATCGGCACGAACTTTGTCGCCCACTCCGACGGCTACAAGACTTCGCCCGAGCTCGTCGCCGGCATCAGGAAGCGCCATGGCGATATCGAAATTTCCGTCTCGGCCTATCCGGAGAAACATCCCGAGGCGCGCGACTTCGATGCCGATATCGACACGCTCAAGGCCAAGGTGGACGCTGGCGCGACGCGCGCCATCACCCAGGTCTTCTTCGATAACGACCTCTACTTTCGCTATCTCGACCGCGTCCGAGCGCGCGGCATCAGCATTCCGATCGTCCCGGGCATCATGCCGATGCATAATTTCAAGCAGGCGCGCAACTTCGTCACCCGCGCCGGCACCACCGTTCCCAACTGGCTTGCCGAAAAGTTCGACGGGCTCGACGACGACGCCGACACGCGCAAGCTCGTGGCCGCGACGGTGGCCGCCGGCCAGGTGCAGAAGCTTGCCAAGCATGGCGTCGACACCTTCCATTTCTACACCATGAACCGCGCCGACCTCGTGTTCGCGATCAGCCATCTGCTCGGCATCCGGCCGAACGGCACGCAAAAGGCCGCCTGATGTCCGTCCCCGTCTCGCCAAAGCGTACCACACTGCTTGCCGCCGCCAAGGAGCGTATCCTCGTGCTCGACGGCGCGATGGGCACCATGATCCAGGCGCTGCAATATGACGAAGCGCAGTTTCGCAGCGCGCGCTTTGCGGATTTCCACCGCGACATCAGGGGCAACAACGACCTCCTGATCCTGACCCAACCCAGGGCGATCGAGGACATCCACGCCGCTTATCTGCGCGCCGGCGCCGACATCGTCGCGACCAACACCTTCTCTTCCACCTCCATCGCTCAGGCCGACTACGACATGTCGGACCTCGCCTACGAGCTCAATCTCGAGGGCGCGAAACTCGCCCGCGCCGCCGCGACCCGCGTGACGGCCGAAGACGGCAAGCCGCGCTTTGTGGCGGGCGCGCTCGGGCCGACCAACCGCACGGCCTCGATCTCGCCCGATGTAGCCAACCCCGGTTATCGTGCCGTGACCTTCGACGACCTGCGGCAGGCCTATGGCGATCAGGCGCGCGGACTGATCGACGGCGGCGTCGACCTGCTTCTGGTCGAGACCGTCTTCGATACGCTGAACGCGAAGGCGGCGCTGTACGCGATCTCCGAACTGCTCGAAGAGCGAGGTATCGATATTCCCGTGATGGTGTCCGGCACCATCACCGACAAGTCCGGCCGCCTGCTCTCCGGCCAGATGCCGGAAGCGTTCTGGAACTCGGTGCGACATTCGAAGCCGATCACCATCGGCTTCAATTGCGCGCTCGGCGCCGAGGACCTGCGCGCCCACATCGCGGACATCGGCCGCGTCGCCGACACGCTGGTCTGCGCCTATCCCAATGCAGGCCTGCCCAATGAGTTCGGGGAGTATGACGAGAGCCCGGACTACATGGCGCGGCTGATCGGCGAGTTCGCCCGCGACGGGCTCGTCAACATCGTCGGCGGCTGCTGCGGCACCACGCCGGACCACATCGCCGCGATTGCCGCCGCCGTCGCACCTCACAAGCCGCGCATCGCGCCCGGGATCGAGCCGCGGCTGCGGCTGTCCGGCCTCGAGCCCTTCGCGCTGACGCCGGCCATTCCCTTTGTGAATGTCGGCGAGCGCACCAATGTCACGGGCTCGGCGCGCTTCCGCAAGCTGATCACCGCGGGCGATTACACCGCTGCACTCCAGGTCGCGCGCGACCAGGTGGAGAACGGCGCCCAGATCATCGACGTCAACATGGACGAGGGGCTTCTCGACTCGGAAGCCGCGATGCGCACCTTCCTCAACCTCGTCGCCGCCGAGCCCGACATCGCCCGCGTGCCTGTCATGGTCGACTCCTCGAAATTCGCCGTCATCGAGGCTGGCCTCAAATGCGTGCAGGGCAAGCCGGTGGTGAACTCGATCTCCATGAAGGAGGGCGAGGAGAAATTCATCCACGAAGCCACAATCGCGCGGCGCCATGGCGCGGCTGTCGTGGTGATGGCCTTTGACGAGAAGGGCCAAGCCGACACATTCGCGCGGAAGACCGAGATCTGCAAGCGCGCCTACGACATCCTGGTCGGCCAGCTCGGCTTTCCGCCGGAAGACATCATCTTCGACCCCAATATCTTCGCCATCGCGACGGGCATCGAGGAGCACAACAATTACGGCGTCGATTTCATCGAGGCGACGCGCTGGATCCGGACCAACCTGCCGGGCGCGCACGTCTCCGGCGGCGTGTCCAACCTCTCCTTCTCGTTCCGCGGCAACGAGCCGGTGCGCGAGGCCATGCATTCGGTGTTCCTCTATCACGCCATCAAGGCCGGCATGGACATGGGCATCGTCAATGCCGGCCAGATGATCGTCTATGACGACATCGATCCGGAGCTGCGCCAGACCTGCGAGGACGTCGTCCTCAATCGCGATCCCGGCGCGGCCGAGCGGCTGCTGGCGCTGGCGGAAAAATTCCGCGGCAAGGAGAAGCAGACCAAAGAGAGCGATCTCGCCTGGCGCGAATGGCCGGTCGAGAAGCGGCTCAGCCACGCGCTGGTGCACGGCATTACCGAATACATCGAGGCGGATACCGAAGCCGCCCGCCAAAACGCCGATCGCCCGCTCGGCGTGATCGAAGGCCCGCTGATGGCCGGCATGAACGTCGTCGGCGACCTCTTCGGCGACGGCAAGATGTTCCTGCCCCAGGTGGTGAAGTCGGCGCGCGTGATGAAACAGGCGGTCGCCTATCTCATGCCGTTCATGGAGGAGGAGAAGGCGCGCAACCTTGCCAACGGCACGGCCGCCGATGCCAGCCATTCCGCCGGCAAGATCGTGCTCGCGACCGTCAAGGGCGATGTCCACGACATCGGCAAGAACATCGTCGGCATCGTGCTCCAGTGCAACAATTTCGAGGTGATCGACCTCGGCGTGATGGTGCCGGCCGCCAAGATCGTCGAGACTGTCAGGAACGAGAAGGCCGATATCGTCGGCCTCTCCGGCCTGATCACACCCTCGCTCGACGAGATGGCCTTCTTCGCCGCCGAGCTCGAGCGGGAAGGTTTGAGGCTGCCGCTCCTGATCGGGGGCGCCACCACCAGCCGCGTGCATACGGCTGTGAAGATCGATCCGAACTATCGCGCCGGGCCCGTGGTGCATGTCAACGACGCCAGCCGCGCGGTCGGCGTCGCCTCTTCGCTGCTGTCGCCCGACAAACGCGAGGCCTTCGCAGCCGGCGTGCGGGCCGAATATGCCAGGATTTCCGCCGCGCATTTCCGCGCGCAGGCCGACAAGAAGCGGCTGAAACTCGGCGATGCCCGCGCCAACGCGGTCAAGATCGATTTCGCGACCCACCCGCCGAAGAAGCCGAGTTTCCTCGGCACGAAGAGTTTTGACGACTACGATCTGGCCAAACTCGTCGAGGCCATCGACTGGACGCCGTTCTTTCAGACCTGGGAACTGGCCGGGCGCTTTCCTGCGATCCTCGACGACCCCAAGGTCGGCGAAGCCGCGCGCGCGCTCTATGACGATGCGCGCAGGATGCTCGATCTCATCGTCAGGGAGAAGTGGTTCACCGCGCGGGCGGTGATCGGCTTCTGGCCGGCCGCGGCCGATGGCGATGACATTGCGCTTTATGCCGACGATAACAGGCGGAAAAAGATCGCGACACTGCACACCCTGCGCCAGCAGCTCGAGAAGCGCGAGGGCCGCTTCAACGCGGCGCTGTCCGACTTCATCGCGCCGGTCTCCTCCGGCGTCCCCGATTATATCGGCGGCTTCGTGGTCACCGCCGGGATCGGCGAGGACGCGGTCGCCGACCGCTTCAAGCACAAGAATGACGACTATTCCTCGATCCTGTGCAAGGCGCTGGCCGATCGGCTCGCCGAGGCCTTTGCCGAGCACATGCATGCGAGGGTCCGGCGCGAGTTCTGGGGTTACGCGTCCGGGGAGGCGCTGTCGAACGAGGAGATGATCCTCGAGAAGTATGAGGGCATCCGCCCCGCGCCCGGCTATCCCGCGCAGCCCGATCACACCGAGAAGAAGACGCTGTTCGAACTGCTCGACGCCGAGACCAACGCCGGCGTGAAGCTGACCGAGAGCTTTGCGATGTGGCCGGGCTCGTCGGTGTCCGGGCTCTACGTCAGCCATCCCGAAAGCTTCTATTTCGGCGTCGGCAAGATCGAGCGCGACCAGGTCGAGGACTACGCCGCGCGCAAGGGCATGACGGCGGCCGAGGTCGAGCGCTGGCTGGCACCGATCCTCAACTACATCCCCTCGCAGGATCAGCCGGCCGAAAAGCGCGCCGCGATGCCGTCAGTCGCGCCCGCCAACGACACCGCCGCGCATCCGCCGGGCTGCACCTGCGCCGTGCATCTCGCCTGGCGCAAGAAGGCGGTGGGCGCGGGGTAGGACGGCTGCCTTCCACACGCTGTCGTCCCTCACTCCGTCGTCATGGCCGGGTTTGTCCCGGCAGGACGATCGAATCAACGAGCGCTCGCTCTCTCTTCCTCGTCATTCCGGGATGCGTGCGCAGCACGCAGGCCCGGAATCCATAGCCACCAGCCTTGGGTTATGGATTCCGGGCTCGCCGCTTTGCGGCGCCCCGGAATGACGGCGAAGTTGCGATTCCGATCAAACTGTCAAACAGCGTCGTCATTGCGAGGAGCGAAGCGACGAAGCAATCCATAGTGCCGCAAGCGGCGGCATGGATAGCTTCGCGGAGCCTGTCATCGGGCGCGCATTCGCGCGAACCCGTTGGCTCGCAATGACGATGGACAACCGCCCGCATTCCCGCGGCACGAATGCCCGAGTGATGCATCGTCGGTCACCCCCGAAAACAGAGGGCGCAGGGAATGCCGGTGCTCGATCGCACCCGCAGCCTTGCGTGCAAGGGAAGCAAGCACGCAAGCAAGTCACCACAGGTACGCCGAAACGATCCGGCATTCCCTGCGCGATGGTGTAGCGGCTGCTTCGTGATCTCCCCGGGGTGCCGGGCTTGATAGCCCCCGTCGCCCGTGAATGGCTTCACGGGCTTGACCCCAGCGTC
Organism: uncultured Alphaproteobacteria bacterium; assembly: GCA_963696255.1. Classification (GTDB taxonomy): domain Bacteria; phylum Pseudomonadota; class Alphaproteobacteria; order Rhizobiales; family Xanthobacteraceae; genus Bradyrhizobium. The sequence continues at coordinate 2,697,290 of CAVOJN010000005.1, read as the reverse complement.
GGGGGGTCAGGACCACACGTCTATATTTTGGCATCCGGTGAAACACGCCGAAACTAAGAAAACCCTTTAAAACAAGCGCTTTCCGACTACCGTGATGCGGGCTGTTTCAGTGGGCTTCATCAAATCTAGGGCCCGGCCCTAAGCCTTTCAGGTCCCTCATCCTGAAAGCCCCAAAGCCGGGTCCCTTGGTCTCAAGCCTTGGGAGTCGAAACCGCAATGGATACCACCATCACGAGCCGCCGCGGCCGCAATGGCAGCGTCATTCTGACAGACCGCCTGTGCACAAAGCGGGTCGCCGAGCGGATCAAATACTACGACCGCAAATGCCCTGGCCTCTACGTCAGCATCACCTCGGCGGGCGTTGCGACCTTCTCCTTCAAGTTCACGGATCCCGAGACTGGCAAGCAGCGCACCGGCTGGCTCGGCGTCTTCGACCCGGAAACCTTCACGGTCGAGGACGCCCGCAGCAAGGTCTACGGGCTAAAAGGCATGGGCGGTGCCGCGCTTGCCGAGACCTTCCGCGACCGCAAAGTCCGGCAGGCCAAGCGCGGCAAGACCGTTGATGAGATCATCGAGGAGCGGATTGATTGGATGAAGACGCCGGTCAAGAAGCCGGACGGGGACATGCGGCCCCGGATCGAAAGTTGGGAGAATGTCGTCAGTCATCTGCGGCGGTTCCTCGCCCCCCGGCTCGGCAAGAAGATCGCGAGCGAGGTCACCAAGCACGACGTCGCCATGCTCTCGAACGACATCGTGGCGGGTAAGGTTGGCGCTCCGTCAGTCGCCAATGCCCGCCACATGCGGCGTGCGGCCTCGGGCCTATTCAATTGGGCGGCAGAGGCAGGCCGCGACTACGTGACAGCAAGTCCTTGCGTCAACCTGCCGAAGCTCGATCCCGAGCATCCGCGCACGCGGGTCCTGTCGGAGGACGAGATCCGGACGTTCTGGCACGGTCTCGACCGGAACGACCTGCCATGGGATCGCAAGATCCGCCTCGCGCTCAAGTTCGAGTTGGTCACCATGCTGCGCTCGCGCGAATTGCTTAGCGCGCGTCGCGACGAACTGTTCGACCTTGACGGTGAAAATCCGCGCTTTGACGTACCGCTGAAGCGGGTGAAGAAGCGGCGCGTGATCCAGCAGCCGCTGTCTGATCTTGCCGTCGAGATCGTTCGGGAGGCGTTGGTCGAGGACAAACAAGAATACGTGTTTGCCAGCCCGCTTGGCGACAAACCGATGAACCGCAGAATAATGGCGACTGCGCTGCGTGGCACAAAGCAAAGGAAAGGCGACAAGTGGGTAACCAAGGCCCCCGGCATCTGCGCCCTGCTCGGCTTGAAGCCCTTCACGCCGCACGACCTGCGCCGGACGGCCGCGACATTGGCTGGTGATCTCGGCTTCGACGATGCGTGGATCGCCAAGTGCCTCGACCATACTGCGAGCAAGAAGTCGGATCAGGTCGTGCCCACGGTCACCGGCCAGGTCTACAATCACTCCAAGAGGATGAAGGAAAAGCGCGCGGTGCTGGATGGCGTGGCGGCCGAGTTGCGGCGGATCGTCGGCCATGCCGTGAAGGCCATCGGGCAGAATCGTCCGCGGCTTGCGGCCTGAAAAGCCTCTGGAGCCGACCGGCATCTAGAGCCGCCCTGGTCCTAATGTTAAACACGGGAAGACCCGTCCTCTGCTCCAAGGATATTCAAAAGCCCATGGCCCGGTGAAGATCAGCAGAGCCCTTCGTTGCTCCCCGTCTTTTCTAACGAAGCGTCAGGCCCGTCCAACGGACACAGAGGTTGGGCGGGCCGCCTTCCAAGCGCAACACCGCACATCCTTTCGGACTAGGGCATCTGAAATCCCTGTAGCGCTCCGATTTAGAGCAGCTTGTTGACTGCGGTTCGCCGTTTTTGGCGTCCCAGCCCGACGATGCGGGCCGCCAGCCTCGGGGATTGGACCCTGCGGCGTCTCTGATTTGTTCACCGATGATTTTGCGTGCGGGAGGAATTGAATGAGAATCGACCCGGAAGAGCTCGTTGAGCTTAGATACCATGGTTCGATGAAGTTACGGAGCGCAGTCGCTCGAGCAATGTTACTGCTTCCAATAGAGCGTCGTATGGCTACGATAATCCGACAGAGCGACCCGTCGGTCCTCAAGTTCAGGACTATCAAGCAACTGTCAAATGTATTCGAGCGCTCGCAGCGACCGAGGCCGCAAAAGCGTAGGCTGTCGAAACGCTCGTAGTCCTATCCTCCTCCGCTTCCGACACGGGACCGAAGCCCCGCGCCGTCAATTGTCACAGGTGGAGGCCAAGTTCCGCCCTTTTCCGGGCGTGCTGCAAACATTTTGCCGCGTCATATCCTAATATGGGAGGCTCCCTTGATGCTGCGCGGGGAAGCGTGGTTGTGGTGAGTTTCATGATTGAGTTGATTGCGATGGCTGTCGGCGTGGCAAGTGTCTTCATTTTCTTGATGCATGCGATCGAAGCTTATCGCGCGTAGAACGGAGTGCGGGACCGAAGCCCCTTAGGCCGACAAAAATATTCGGCCGCAGCTGTCGGACTCTGCAGCCGTCGTTCGTCTTGAAGACGCGGGACCGAAGCCCCGCGCGCCACTGCATTTCAATTGCCGGTGCTTAGCTTACCCGCAGATTTTCTGCAGACATCTTGCCGCGGCTTTCCTTCTCTTCGTAACTGACCTTAGCGCCCTCGTTGAGGGTACCCAGGCCAGCCCTTTCCACCGCAGAGATGTGCACGAAAACATCCTTGCCGCCGTTGTCCGGTTGGATAAATCCATATCCCTTAGTCGGATTGAACCACTTCACAGTACCTATCGCCACGTCCTACTCCCGTTCTTAAATCGGCAAAACCCGCCGGGTGCGGCGGGTGTTCAGTATCGATCCGCCTGAGCCTCACGTCGCCTTGTCCCTTGGGACAATAGATCCGACTGACTGCGGCGGATCTTCGTTCTCGTGTTCCGATTTCGAGCCACTTTCTACAACCCGAGCGCGAACACTTCAGGATCGGATCGTGAATCTGTGTGCATAAAATGACCCGCCGGTGGCTAAGGCCGGCGGGTCGTCACTTGTGACCGGTGCCACGGGGTTGGGATATCCCGCGACCCTGTGACAGTAGCGCTGATGGATTGACGCGCCGTTACCGCCCCAGCCGCGTGCTCGGTTGAGGCAGAACCGACGAAAAAAGAACCCGCCCAGGGAGGAAAAAACCGGGGGCGGGTTCGAAGTTCCTTCAGATGGAGAACGTCGGCGGCGAACGTCATCACTACCGACGAGTGCAGAACTTGGCGGACCTGGCTTACAGCGACCTTACAGGTTTGAGCCGTCGGCGATGGCTCGCCATTCCATTAAAACTCCAACGGCAACTCTGCCTGCCCGCTTGTCCAGTCGATCACTTCAAACAACATTCCGCGCCGGAGCATCTCCTTCTCAAGAGCTGCAGCGTGATTTATCCATTCGGGGGTCTCGCGAACGCGGAACCTAGTCTCTCCGCCTTGAGCCTTGAGGTCGTTATCGGCCGCGAGCGCGCCCCGGATGCTCTCGTACATCATCGTCAGACTTTCGTTCGTGAACGCTTGATAGTCCATTCTCGCTCCAGAAAAAGCCGCCGCTGATGTTCACTCAGCGACGGCTCCTTCGAGTGGCTCGAATCCACAAAAGCTTGGCGCGCAATCACAAGACGCCCGTCATCGGCGTGTTGTAGCGACGTGCCCCACCTGAAGAGGAAGGATGGTTGGCGTGGAGCGGGATTGGGTGTTTTGGCTCGCCCTAGCGGGATTTGTTGGGTTCATGGCTGCCTTCCTTTGGTGGACCTAGGCGCTGCCGACAGCTGCGTTCTGATGCGCGTTGCGATCTCGCGCCACGCGGAAACGGTTTGGTGATCTGGCGCGGGATGATAGGTGGCCGGTCCGGGACGGGTCGGTTTCGAGCTCATGCTGCCTCACCGCCGCGTCGTTTCGGACCTTGCGCGCGTTCCTCGCTGCAAGTTTAACGTTTTCGTAACTGATCAGGTTCAGCGTCCGTCACGCTCCAATACGAGAATAGATTTTTCAAATCCATTCTCGATATCGGAGCGTCATCGTTCATCCTTGGGCAACGGCAAATCCGTGGGGGCTCAAAGGAGCGAAGATGCCTTGGCGCCAATTCCAAGATGACTTCGTTGCAGACAACGTGGTGACAATAGGCGCGGTCATAATCGTTGGCCTAACGATAGTGTTTGTTGTTATTGCATCCTTGTGAAACAGGCGACGCTTCTGGCCCAAACCAGTCGCGCCGCATTTACGTCAAGCTCATGTAGCTCGCCGGCGTTCCGCACCCCAAGGGATTGACGATTTGCGCTGACCATAGCCGCGCTGCATCGTCGGCGCATGACCGATGTACACCTCAGAAAGCACGAAGCTGTTCAGGACTGTGGCAGCTATGAAGTTTGGATGACCGCCGCCCCTCGAAGTTCTTCTACTTCGACGATCTACCTAACCGGCGGCTCCGGCCCGACATCATGACAAAAGCGCAGGCTGCCGAGGCGGCTCAGAAGTTCGCTCGCGCCGAACGGGACAAGATGGAGGACTGACAGCTAGTCGTGAATAGGAACATTTCGGCTTGCAGCGGTTTGCCCTTGGCGACGCGGTCTGGAACCCAGCCCCCTGGAAGCCGTGCCGTATCACAGTGACGGGTCCCTGGGCTGTGACCCTTTCCAGCCTGGGGACCTTTTTCGATTCCGGTGTCCGGTCCCATCAGCGCCTTGAATTTTTCGGAGAACCGCCGCGGCGCTGTTGCCGCGCGTCAATTGGCCCGTTGCCTGGCGATCGAACCGGAGGTTTGATTAGTATGCCGCTTACTGGGCGTTGCGCGAATAAACTAGAAGCCGCGGGAATTGTGCAGTTATTGATTGCCGCACCAACAAAGAGGTCGGTGTGCCATGCTCAACATCATTTTCCACACTCCAACCGACCAAAGGCAGCACCTCAAGCCGGAAGCAGAAGCGAAGGCGAACAACAAGGCTATTGAGTTGATCGACCTCGCCGATAAACTGCTACGGTGCTATGGCTGGGACATCGAGTATGACAATCGGATCTTTCGCTGTTTGGTGATGTCCGGCTTTCTCGTCACTACTTGCTCAGTGCGGCCGGAACTGTCTGTCTTCAGGATATTGCAGCAGGATAGAGAAGAGAACCTTTTGCAATTGTTTGCCGCGACGTGGCATTGGGGTTTAGGGACACCAGAGCTGCAATCCTATCGCGGTGGATCTTGGGAAAAGACTTTCCGAAAAATTGGCGCCGAGAATGTCGATTCAGCTCCTTCCCCGCGGCTGCACTGAAGGCAGACAGTGTAGCTACTCGCGCCTACCTCCTTTGGCAGGGTCATTTCCTCGGCCTCCGGCGATTGACCCCGACATGTACAGGCCGCCGCCGCCACGGAATGGCAGGCTCATCATGTCCCCTTCGCAAAACGCTCCGTAATTCCTATGTTGGCCGTATGAATGCCTTTGAATTTTGCCTCCCGAGCGCTGCCAAGATCGTCCCACACGGCCCTGACTGGTTTCACGAGATCAAATATGATGGCTCCGCCTGGAGCGGGACGGTGGGCGCGTGCGGCTGATTACCAAGGGCGGTTACGACTGGACCAAGCGATACCCCCGCATAGTCCAAGCCGCGCTCCGAAATCGGCAGAGCCATTTTGTGATCGATGGCGAGGCCATCGTCCGCGGCGTTGACGGCTATTCCGACTTCAATGCTCTGCATTCCAACAGACACGACGACGAGGTCGAGCTGATCGCTTTCGACGTCCTGGCCACGGATGGCGACGACTTGCGGCGCCTGCCGCCCTCGATGCGCAAGACCAACTTGCAGCGTCTATTGTCCCGCCGGCCAGATGGCATATTCGTTTCCGACTTCGAACAGGGAGAGATCGAGATGGGCCATTCCGACTGCAACGTGCTGCATTGATCGGCCTCCACTTCGGGTGGATTAGTCCGGCAGTACTACGCTCCGAAAGGCCTTATGGACTAGCCCTGCTCGCAGGGGTCCGTTATTAAAGACTTTTCATGAAATTATGTGGCAGATGCAATCCAATCGCGGCAACCCTGAGAAAGCGGTAAAGGCGCTGACTGACCGCGAGCGGCAGATCGTGCGTTTGGTAAGCGAAGGACTGTCGAACAAGGAGATCGGCCGACGGCTGAAGATCACGGACGGTACCATCAAAGTGCATCTTCATCACGTCTTTGAGAAGCTTCAGGTCTCCAACCGGACCGCGCTCGTGGCGATCACTCACGGAACGAAAAAACCGGATCACGAGTGAAGCAGTTCGGCAGCGATCGGGTCGCGCGCTGTCCGCCGAGAATTGCCTTTCCAGCCTCGGCCGTGCATTGCAGCGCACCCGCTAACCACCCTGCGGTACTCCAAAAAATCCCGAGCGCCCCGCCAATCTCGGTATACAAAACACCAAGGTGTTGATGTGTAATGACAAGGCAGCGCGGCTTTTGGACCAGTTTTTGAACCGACCCCGAAAAACAGGCGCAGAACATGGGTCCCGCCACAGAGACAGCCAATCGGTTGATCCGGCTGCTCGACAAGCTGCTATGTCAGCACGGCCGAGACATCGATGTTGACAACCGGCTGATCCGCTGCCTCGCGATGTCTGAATTTTTCATCGCTACTTACTCAGTGCAGCCAGACCTGACTGTCTATACGATCGCGCAGCTCGATAATGAACAGAACGTTTCGCAATTGTTTGCCGCGACGTGGCATAGGGGTTCGGGAACGACAGAGCTACGGCTTTATCGCGGCGGTCCTTGGGAACATACCTTCCGAAAGGTTGGCACCGAGATGATCGATTAGCTCCTTCCGAGCATCTGCCCTGAAGGCCGGGAATTCCAGCCGGAAATGCCTATCTTGGGCCAGTCCTGTTGTGGAGTTGCGTTATGCGTCGATCACCTTCGATCGTCCCGGAAGCCGCCGATCGCGATGTCTACCTGGTGCTGGATGATTTCGGTGGCCCTCTCGGCCGCGCTTGGCGGGAGACGGACGAGAACAACACGGATCGGCAAACAATCATCACCGACTTGCTCGACGGACAGTATTCAAATCCCTCACAGGTGGTCGCCTTCAACACCACCAGCGGCTGGTCCCGCGATGTGTCCGCGGAACTTGCTGACGAGATTGCAAAACAGTGCTGGAGCGTCGGCTTTGAAGTGCCGCCATACCTAAAAAACTTTGTCCAGCGCAACTGTAGCTACCACTGAGAGGGGTGACCTGATGCCACGACACCATCAAGGCCGACGGGATCGCCGCAATGCAGCTTCACGCGCTGAGGCAGCACTACTCCGGTAAGCTGCGGCGAATGGAAAATCGCGACGCCTGGGCCATCCAGCCGAACGACGCCCAACGCGCCGCGCTCGATGACCGACGAAGAGTGCGAGGTACCACGCCTCGGTCAGATTTCGTTGCCCGCTCCAGCGCCGAGAGTTTCGCTTCTATCGTATCGAAAGTCCGACCAATGACATCGTGCATGTGGAGCTGGCTCGACCAGCCCCGCAAGCGTCTCCTCGAAATTTCGACGGGGGTTTTGCAAAAGTTGGGAGGTGCCGGCAAGCCTCGAGCAAAAGGCAGTGTCCCGCCCTCGTTTTTCGAGGCCAAGTATCGAGCCAATATAGACCCCTGGGGTTTTCGCAACTCCCAATATGACCAGCAGAAATACCAAGCCACGCTCGATGCCCTATCGCGACGGCGCTATCATCAAGCGCTGGAGTAGGCTGCGGCATCGGCACTCTGTCGCGGCTACTGGCGGCGCGTTGCGACCGTCTCTTGGCTTTGGACGCCTCGCAAACTGCAATCGCCGAAGCCAAAAGGCAAAACCTTGCAAACGTCGATTTCGAGGCCGCCTTTTTGCCCTCCGACTTTCCGACAGGACGTTTCGATCTCATCGTGCTGTCTGAGTTTCTTTACTACTTTTCGGCGACCGACCTGAAAATCGTCGCACAGCGATGTGTCGACGCGCTCGATCAGGGTGGTGAGATGATCATCTGTCACTACCTGGGGGAGACGGATAATCCTTTGACCGGAGCAGAGGCAAGCGATCTCTTCGCAGCGGTCGTGAGCGCCAGATTGCCGTTGCGAACGACGCTGAAGGTGCGAACGAGGCTGAAAGTGCGAACGACGCTGAAAGAGAGAGAATATCAGCTGGAGCGCCTTTCCGCTCACATGCCACGAGCCAAGATAGTCTCATCGCCGGTATCCTCTTCGACCCACGACAAACAGTAGCTTCTAGGGATTCGACCCTCATCCGATTGACAATTTCTCGCTCTCACCCGGTGCGGCATCATCGGCGCATGACCAATGTGCATCTCAGAAAGCACGAAGCCGTTCGGGATTGTGGCAGTTACGAAGTATGGTTCGACGACGGCCGGCCCTCAAAGTTCTTCTACTTCGACGATCTGCCGAACCGGCGCCTGCGGGCTGACATCATGACGAAAGCTCAGTCTGCCGATGCAGCCCAGGCATTCGCTCGCGCCGAACGGGAAAAGCTGGAGGGGTGACAAGGTGGTGATCAAATCCGCAAACCGACGACTATGCGGAATGTGAGATGGGCAACCGGGAGTTTTTCCGGGGTCCAGCGCACAGCTAGAGGTATTCAGTAGTTCTACGGACGAAAAAACGCGATGCTGCAATGTGCTCCTTTGTATTGTTCCCATCATAATCCCGCGAATAATGCAGGGGCATGAAAAGCGATTTCTGGTATACGGCCGCCATCATCTGTTGTGGCCTGATGACGGTAGCCTTAATGGCCGCGCTAGTGTTTCGGTAGTCGTCAGCACCCCTTACCCTTGAGGTAGGTCAACTAAGCCCCCTATCGTGGCACCACGCTTGCTGCCATGGGGCAATACGACTGGATCGAGATCATTGGCTTAGCCACGCTTGCCGGATCAATGGCAGCACTCTGCATTGTCCTCTTCATGCTGTAAGGCCGCCGAGTTTCTGGCGTGCCGACATACCCTTGAAGTCGGTCCAGAAGTAGTAGGTGCGGAACCTATCGCCTGCGCCTTGGCTTGCCTTGCTGCGGCGCATTGAACCCTGCCCCCAGGTAGCGCCGCATGACGTGGGGTCCCTGGATCTTTGCTCAGGGTTCAGGGACCTTCCGCGATTTGCAATTTCAGCGCCGGCGGCCAATCTTCGGGCAGCAGTCAGTGGAGTTGCGTGATGCCCTCGATCGCCCCCGCTCAGCCCGACGATCGCGATGTCTACTTGGTGCTGGATGATTTCGGCGAGCGGCTCGGCCGCGCTTGGCGTGAGACCGATGAGGAAAGCGCCGATCGGCACGCTGTCATCACTGACCTGGTAGACGGGCAATATTCCAACCCGGTGCGGGTCATTGCCTTCAACACAGCGCAAGGCTGGTCGCGTGACGTCTCAGTCGAGTTCGCCGACTTGATCGCACGGCGCTGCGTCCGGGATGGCCTCGACGTTCCGCCATCCCTGGAGCAATTTGTCGATCGATATGGGTCCGTGAGACCAGCGCAGCTGCATTTGCCCTTACGAGGCACCGCCTAGCTCATGCCCCGAACGCCAATCGAACTCCCGCCCGAGGTCGCGCGCGCCGCACTGGCCATTGTCTGGTACGACTGCGCCTGCTCCTCGTAACCGGCCTCGGGGATTAGCCCCTGCTGTCCCAGCACAGCCTTTGCCAGCGCGCCCCTGCTACGCGCGGCATGCGGCATGGGCCTCGAGGGCCTGCTGATCCCATCAGCGGGGGTTTTGCTTTTTTGCCCGCTGCAGTCGGCGCCAATCGCGGCGCTTGATCGCTATCCTTGAACTCCAGCTCTCAAGTAGTTGTGAATGACAGAACAACCCTTACGTGTGATGGGGTTCACAAAGAACTCTCGCCACCTGCACTAGAGAGGTGAGGCACTGATTTCAAAGCAATCTCGTACCCATTCAGTCGAGGAGGATTTTGCAATGAAACATTTCGCAATTCTCGGTTTTGCTTTCGCCGCGCTCATTGCGCCCATCCCGCTGCAAGCCCAGCAAGACGTCACGATAGAGCAGCCGCAAGACTGCTCTCTCGCTGTTATCAAGTTTCAGGCCGCAGTAACAGGCTCGGGCAACTTCGTGGTCACGCCGGACGTACTTCAAATATGGCGAGCCCGTCTGACCAATATGTACCCGCGGCTCCCTCCCAACTACCAGGCCGTTTATGGGCCTCAGGCATGCAACAATCTTAGCTGGCTCATGAACACTTTTCCGCAATTGCCCGTCGCCCAGCGTGAGCAATATGCACGAGTGTGGGCGGAAACACTGCCATTCGCCTTTCAATCCCTAGTCAATCCAGTTTTGCTTGCTGCCCAGCAACAGGCCGGCCAAGCTCAGCAGCCTCAACAAAATCCCGCTTGCGCCTTGCGGGGTAACCACGAAGCGGAACTAAAGTATTTGCTCGCCAATCCGACCGGTCGCCTTTGTGGGCCACCAACCTCTGATCCGATCGGAACGAGCCGACTTGTGCAGGACGGATTAAACAAAAGCGCGGGCAGTACCATAGACATAATGCACGCAATGACACCGCCTCGTCCGTGAGTTTCCTCCAGCGAATTCACGGTCATGCTACTCTTTTCCAGTTCGGGGGTCCGGATAGTTGGGCCGTGATAGCGATCGCGGTCCCGCCGCCGGTCAATAGCCAGCGTTCAAACGCCTTGATAATTTCGTAGATAACCTTTCATGTTTTTACTTTGGCCATCGAGGACGTTGAACCGAAGCTCCACGTCACCAGCGTTCGGCGCCAAGCTGCCGACGGTGATGTCGTTCATCTTGAAGCCGCCGACGCCTCGGCTCATCGAAAAGGAAACAGCGGTCATGCGCTTTTACTCCACGGTCGGCAGGCTTCGTCGTAAGCGCGCTGCAGGCTCGGATTGAGCGACGCAAACACCTCAAATTTCTCAGTCTTGCCGCGCGCGCGCCGCCTCACGCGGCCGCTACGAAAGGGCCGATGCGATCCAGCACGCGCTGCACCTGCACCGTGTGCCATTCGGCAGCGCGGGCGATTGAGCTGAGCGCCCGCATGAATTGATGGCTCAAACTCACAAAGCAATTGGCACGCATTCACAAAGACACCCGTCGATCGATTGTCTAAGCAGCCCCGCGATCTACGCCGCGTTCCCTGGGGGGCATCCTTGGGGGCACCCTGGGGGATAAGAGGATCGTCGGCGGCCCTGGTAACACCCAAAAGGTGCGCCTGGGCCGTTCGCCCTTCATCCAACCCGACATCTGGATCTACCGTGCCGCAGATAAAGTTCACTCGCGGCGAAGCGCTCGCCCTCGTCGTCGGTCTCATCGTTGTCGCGTCGCTCGTCTTCCTGTTCTTGGCAGTCATCGAGGGTTGAAGGAGAACGCAACGCAACAAACGCTAGGACTAGTCCAGGTTAGGTCGCGCGAATCGAAACGCGCGCGTGTCTAATCAGTGCGCTGGCGGCTCGGGCCTGCCGGCTCGCCTCGGCCCTGCAGTTCGCCGCTGCGGGGTCTTTCTTTTGGGACGCGCATCAACGCGACGCAACAGACGCAACTCGAATCCTAAAATAGGCCCTCAACGGGCTTGGCGGACAGCCCGCAAACCCGCGTCGGCGAATTCGCAGCGTTACGCGCCAATTCTGAGCAGACGCGGGCCTTCTAGTCGCCCAAAAAACTCAGCAAATAAACAAGGCCTACCAGGACCAGCACAGGCCCGAGGAAGAACAGCGGAGCCAGCGCTCTCTGGCGCCCCATGGAGTAGATGGGCGGCCTATCGTCCGGTTTTCTCGGCTCCGAATGGGACTCTAACTCTCTGATAGCGTCTAGAATTTGTTGATCCGTCATGGTGCGCTCCGCTTACGCCCCCTCAGAAAGTCGCCTAAGCCATTCAGCCCAACAGTCACTAACAGCGCGGCGATCCAACCTAGTATGCCAGCTAGATAGCCATTGGGCGTCCAATGCCAATGGATGTTACTGGCCATCACGGCGAACATGATCAGGCTCCGGAGTAGCGTCCACATCCGTTAGCGCTGCCGTGATGCGGCGTCGCTCCGCATCTCGTTGATGAAAGCATCCACGCCGTCAAATACCAACTTCGTCGGGTGTTTGTTGCACCAATTGCGCATCCACAGATCCATTCCAGCGATATCAATATTTGCCACTTGTTGCTTCTCATCGCCGGCGTGCGCGAAGTTGAAGCCCGACATAAATCCCATCAGCCATTCTTGGTAGCCCTTGTATTCGCTGACAAAGACGCCCATCGCGTTGTTCATCTTTCGGTGTTCGCCCGGCGGAAGGTCGCTGATGGCGGCGATAAACTCGCCGCAGGATAACTCCGTGCCCGAGCCTATCGCGAATACGGCTGACGGCTCCGCATGCGAAACGGAGCCCCAAATCATCACAGCCAGGCAGATGGCTGCACTCACCCCAAAGCGCTTCATTACTTTCCCCAGATATTCCGTATCCGCCTGTCGGCCACCGCGGTATAGACGACGGTGTTCGCGATCGACTTGTGGCCCATGAAAGCCTGGAGAGTCCTTGTGTCGATTCCGCGGCCCGCCAGAGCGTAGCCGGCAGCGTGGCGCAGCATGTTGCAAATAAGTCGCTGAGGAAAATGGCCGTCGTGGATGCGGAGCGAAGTTCCTGACGCGGGAGGACAGCGATGAACTTGGCTCTGATGATCGGATTCCTGAGCTTGAGTGCCTGCGCAGTTTTTATGACCTTGAGATATCAGCGATGGGCGGATCGTCACTGGTAAGGCTACCTCCTGTTCCTGTTGTTAGTTGTGCAACTGCACTGGAACGCAACCCGCACACACCGCGAAGGCTCAAGGACAATCCGTCCTTATCCACCGTAATCTGTAGCGGCTTGCCTGTCCCGCGCAGCCCGGCGCATCCTCTCGCCCATGGGCACCAAATCACGCGAGACCATCTACGGCGCATCGGTTCGGGCGGCGGCTGCGCGGGCTGCAGAGGCTCGCAAGCAGGCCGACCGCGTGACCTGCGAAGCGTGGAACAAGCGGATGCTGACGTTCAAGGGGCCGGCGCAGCCATCGCCGACGCTGGGCGATGCGATCAACGCCGGCTTTGGCTATCTCGAAGGCAAGTGCCTGGGCTGCGACACGCATCAGACCGTCGCGCTCGACATCGTGCGGCGACCGAAGGCAACGCCGGTCCACGAGCTTGAGCGGTACATGCGCGGCAAGGACTGCTCTCAGGTCCGAGGCTACGCCTGCAAGCGGAGCCATCTGGTCGCGCTGCGCGCGACCAAGATCACGGCGAGCGACCCGCCCTCAACGTGGTGGCCGGGGGAGCGGGATTGACGACGTGGAAAGCGATGGGATCATCACATGAACGATAAGCGTCCTGACCTACCCTACGAGAAGGCTGCCGAGGAGACAGCCAAGACCATTGGAAAGGGCTTCGACCTTGTAAGCCGCGCGGCCCCAGCTATCGGCGATGCATATGACTTCCTGATTGGTGATCGGATCAAGGAACAACGTGTACGCAACGCCGACAAGATGGCGCGAGAGACCAAACGTATTCTCGACGAACGAAATCTGAAGGAGACTGCCGCTCTGCCGGAAGACTTGGCTACTCCACTACTGGAAGCCGCCCAGCGTGAGCCGCGCGAGGAGATACTTAAGCTTTATGCCGCTCTGGCAGCTAATGCGATGGACCCGAACCGCGACGACGTTCGACCAGAGTATGTGGAGACAGTTCGGAAGTGGCAACCGATAGATGTTCGAGTGATGGGCTACGCCCGGGATCGCCGTAACACTAACACCCCTTATTTTGGGGTAGGCGACGTGGTCAAAGTGGCTCCCGACTTGAGGAATTACGCTGTCGAAGTATCAATCAATAACCTAATGGAACTGAAGTGCCTTCGGCTCCAAGCCCAACAACACGGATATGTGCTTACACCTTACGGGAGCGAAATCATGCTGGCCGTGAGCGATCAGCCATAACCCACTTTTCAGCACTATTCTTTGCGGCCTGCTCAACTTCATTATGTAGCCTGTCGAGTAGGTTTCTTGACCCTATCCGCTGAGATCCCGGATCAGGCCGGAAGCGGACTTCCCCACCGAGTGTGCGGACAGGAAGGACGCACTCAGATCCACATGCCCTGAACGCCGGACAGAAATGCGACGAGCGACACCAGAAGGCCAATTCCGCAGAACAGACCAATCGGCACTAACTCGATGAGGTCAGAGTTGATCGGTCGCGAACTCCTGACTGAAACAGAAGTCTGTGAAGAGAGCGAAATGGTTGTCGGCATCACGAAATCTCCAATCGGATCAGAGTGAATTTCAGGCCCCAAGACCCCCCGCTTGCAAAAACAAACGCGGCGCATCACGCCGGATGAGTGTGGCTCAGACAACCAACAACAGACCCGACACAAGCAACACCAAAAGGATGAGGCGTCTGAAAATCTGCTCACTGACGTGACGGAAAGCGAAGATGCCGAGCACGGCGCCCGCGATCAAAGCCGGAATACTCAAGAGAAGGTTGGTTAGCATCCCGATTGTCAGGCTATGATGCATAAGCATGAGTGCGAGCGCGAAGATCTGCATCGCCGCGATAAACGGCTGTACCAAGCCGCGTTGCTGGTTCTTGGGAACGCCATGCATGTCGCACCAGATGGTCGGCAGTGCGCCCGGCATGGCCGTCAACCCACCAATCAAACCACCACCAAAGCCGACCAGCGCATTACGGCTTTGATTCATCAGCTTGAGATGATTGAGGCCTGGTCGGAATAGCATGTAACCGGCGTAGATCACGACGACGAGACCGAACACCTCCCGGAATGTCCGGGCATCAGTGTTCTGCAAGAGCCAGACAGCGATCGGTACGCCCAGAACTCCCCCAAGCACCAGAACAGAACTTTGCTTCCATTCAATGTCTCGGCGTAGCGCCCAGAGATTGGTTGCCTGCACACCGATGCTGCAGGCCATCATCAGCGGCACGGCCTCTACCGGCAACAATGTGTGCAGGAGAATTGCGCCTGCCACAGCCGAGAACGCAAATCCCGCAAAGCCAGAAACGAAAGCTCCAAGGAAAACAGCGACGCTCAGCAGAAAAAATGAACCAATGCCGCTCATGATCGATATCCTCAGCTGGTCAAACCGCGCTGGCCTGAGCTGATTTTCTGCTAGTCACCGTGAACAGCCGCCATTTGCTCCAGTCCTTGAGCCGGTTCGTGAGGCAAAGCGCTATGCACGAACACTCCGACCAGGACGTTAAGGACCAAGAATACGAAGGCGACGACGACGAGAAGGGCGTTCTCGCTCGGGGCAACAGCCCCGAGAGATCGCTTGATCGATGAACTCCGTTCACCGTTCGACATGCCGGTCGCCTCCCGCGTTGGATGGCAAATATTTGTCCGATCCGGCACCAGATGCCGATGCGCTCTGAGGAAACGCCGCGCATGGAGGCGTCGCGAGTAGTGAAGGCTTTCTAAGATCCACGCTAAAAAGCTAGGCCGCCCTTTGTACTTGGACGCAAGCGCTGTGGGTGGAGTTCTTGCCGAGGAAATTGATGCGTTCATCACGGCAACTCCGCGACGGAAAATAACTTGCGACTGACAATGAATCAACTCTCCGCACTAACTTGTGCGCTGGTTCACGTTCGCGAACAAAACGTTGTGGTACCTGACTGCAAAGCCATAATTCCAAGGTAGAGCTGTGACGCACCCGAGACGGTGAACTCAACCGAGCCTTGTCCACGGACGGTAGAAGGCAGCGCGGCCGGCAGCGTCATGTTGAAACTTTGCGGGTTCGAAGTTTGGAGCCACCAGCGATAAATGTCGTGAAACACTTCTTAAAAAGTTATAAAATGTTGCTGTGTCGAGGCTGGTCAGCATGCACTCAGTCTACGAGTTTGGTCCCTTCCGCCTTGATCTCTCCGCCGAGACCCTCTTCCGGGGTGCCGACCCGATGCCGGTTGGGCGTCGGGCGGTTGCCGTACTACGGGCGCTGCTCGAGCACCCGGGGGTCCCGGTCTCGAAGGATGCCCTAATTCAGACAGCGTGGCCGGGCTTGGCGGTCGAGGAAGGTAATCTCGCTGTTCAGATCGCAGCGCTTCGTCGTGTCCTTGTGGAGGAGCCGGGCGCAGATGGTTGGATCGAGACCATGCCTCGCCGCGGCTACCGGTTCGTCGGTTCGGTGGTGGTGTCAAACGAGGCCGCTCGCTCGACGCCGGCCAGAGCGTCCATCGCCGTGCTGCCGTTCGAGAACATGAGCGGTGACCCCGATCAGGATTATTTTGCCGAGGGAATGGTTGAGGAGATCATCACCGCACTTTCGCGGTTCAAATGGTTGTTCGTGATCGCTCGCAATTCGAGCTTCACCTACAAGGGCAAGGCCGTCGACATCAAGCAGGTCGGTCGTGAACTTGGCGTGCGCTATGTCCTTGAAGGGTCTGTGCGCAAGGCGGCAGGGAAAGTCCGCATCGCAGGGCAGTTGATCGATGCGGCGACGGGCGCACACATCTGGGCGGACAGGTTCGAGCGTGAGTTGACGGACGTCTTTGCTTTGCAGGACGAAGTCACGGTCGCCGTTGTCTCGGCCATTCAGCCCAAGTTACTCCAGACAGAAATGGAAATGGCCACGCGGCGGCGACCGGAGAACCTCACCGCATATGACTTTTATCTCCGGGCTATGCCGCAGTATAACCTAGCGAGCCGCGAAGGGTTGGCCGAGGCGATCAGGCTAGCGCATCGTGCTTTGGAACTGGACCCTCGGTTCGGCTTGGTCGCGGCTCTGGCAGGTGTCGGTCACATGCACAACGTCCTTTTAGGCTATGCGACCGATCCTCAATTCGACCGCAAGGAAGCCGTTCGGCTTTCTCGCTTGGCATTGACCCTCGACGATAGTGATTCTGCCACGTTGGCAAGCGCTGCCGTTATCTCGGCGTTCATGGTCGGCGATAGTGAAAGTGAAATCGAAATGGCTGACCGGGCGGTCTCGCTCAACCCAAATTCATGGATCGCGTGGAACAGCCGAGGCTGGGTCTATGAAATAGCGGGGCTACCGGAGGAGGCGGTCCGGAGCTTTGAGCATGCCATTCGCATAAGCCCGGTAGATCCGGGGCTACACCGGGCGTTTTGCGGGTTGGGGTTTGCTTTGATTGAGCTTGGTCGCTTTGACGAGGCCATCGTCGCAGGGAAGAAAGCCCAACGTCAGAACCCCTCGTATGCGACGGCTTACCGCTGTCTCGCAGCCGCCTTTGCCCATCTCGGACGTAATTCGGAGGCGCGTGAGGCGGTGGCTTATATGCTTGAGGTCGATCCCGCCTTCACAATATCCGCGAGGATGGGTCGAGTTAGACGATTACACGTGAAGCTGTTGATTGAGGGGCTTCGGAAAGCGGGGTTGCCCGAATAAACGCTCGCTTGCCTGCGCCGAGGCAGTCATCGGAGTCTCCCGACAGCGCAACGCAAAATCACCTACGGGTCAGTTTTACGACTTGCTTCCGGAAGCGCGTCGCCCTGACAAGTGATCGCCCGGCGGCCCCCCGTTTGCCCAAGGCCCGCAGGGGCCAACTGAAAATGCTCGGGTCGATCATGAATTCGGCTACACTTTCACGAGCGAACATTCGCGATGTGAACCAGTTCACACCGGCTTCCTACGGACGAGCCTACAAGGGCTTCGGATATTTCCGGGATCTCAAAACGGCCGATGGGGGTGATCGATCAGGGAGGTTCCTATGATCAACCCATTTCGTTTGCTGCTGGGCAGGCCGCCTTGTGTCCGAGCTGCAATTCGGATCCTGGTTTTGCTTGCGGGTTCACAATCTGGCTTTGCCGCTTCCGCGCAAACATATCCGATCAGCGGTGTATGGGTCGCGATGGACCAACGTTTTTTAGTGTCCAAAGCAGGAGCGTGCTTGACACTAAAACGGCTCGGGGCCGATGCGCTGTTTGAGGGGCCTTTTCCGACGGTCATGATTTTCTCGGTGCGCGAGCGATTCGTAGTGCGAGGAGGTCGTGCGGCCGAGCTAGCAATCAGATCCGTTAAGAGCGTAAACGACGGCAGTTTTCACATCACGGAATCGCTTGGCAAGATTCCATGGTTCAAAACTCGGACGCTCCGCGTAAAGGTCGTTGACCCGATGCTCATCGAGGTCACCGAGGGAGCTGTCAGCACTCGTTTCTTCAAGTGTTCGTCTGATAGCAGATCACTTTGAGAACAGGTTGTTGTCAGCGTACAGCCTTAGGACGCTTAGATTCGCTTCGCCCGCCAAACGGGCCTGATGCCTAGCTGGCTTCGATCGAAGCATGACGGGCGACGGTCAGTTCGGGACTGGTGCGGCAGGTGCGCAGGCAGGCGCTTGGCTCACAGTACCCGGAATGCATGGCTCGGCAGGCGTGACCGAGCTCTTTTCCGTGTCGGTTAGGAACTTGTCGAGCATGGCCTCGATCGAAGCCTTCGCCTCCATCGATCCGGCATCGCGCATATCGTCATGCCGAAAGGGGGTGTTCACCACCGTGATGCCCGCCTTCTCGCGCTGCTGCGCGCTCGGAAGCACGCCCGGATCGGTTTTGAACTGCGGGTCTTTGGAACGGAAGGAAAGAATCTTAAACGCGCCTGACGTGATGAAAGGCACACGCAGATTGTCCAGCGTCACGATTGCCTTGACCCGATCGGGATATTGCTTGGCGAAATACATCGTGATGTCGCCGCCCATCGAGTGCCCAGCCACGGTCAGACGATCATAGTCCGCGTTCGGCTCGACTTTCTGCATTTCTTGGACTGCAAATTTGATATTGGCAACGCCCCGCAGTATCTGCGGCAGACGTCCAACATAGATTTCGCCGGGCTTGGTGACCATGGGCATATCGGTCGGCAGGTCGTGCTGGATGCTGAGAACCATGTAGCCGTGTGCCGCGAACATGTTGTTGACGAAAGAATATTCGGTGCTCTTGACGGTATTGCCGTGGCTGAAGACCGCGACCGGCAACCTCACCATGCCACCGTGAGCCTGCATCTGCTTGTCCCACCGAATAGCCACGTCCACCGCGACGGGCCGATTATCGCGGTCCGGATCGCGGAAAGCAAAGCTCTCGTGGCGAATAGCCCATCTGCTGGCAGTGAAATAACCGATCGTGACCAGCACGCCGACAGAAAGAAAAATTGTAATCCCACGCTTCATGTTCGTCATCGCCTTCGGAATGTGACCGGAGCAAATCCGCGAACCGCGTAGCAAAGTAGATAAGAATCGGATCTATCGGAGAGGCCTCTATCGAGTCATCGGCAGTGCCCGCCATTTCTCCAAAACGTATGTTTCCATTTTGCTTCGTCGAAATCGGAAAATGGCTTCAATCTTGTTTCGCGGATGACGACTGCTCGGCTGCTGGCTAGGCGACTCGCTCCAGGCGCTGCTCTATCTCCTGCCGCAAAAGGCTGAAATCGATGGGCTTGGGAAGCAATCCAGCCGCTCCAAGTTCGGCCGCCTTCCTTCGGGTCGTCTCATCCCCGTAAGCGGTAATCATAATCACCGGAACGTTTGGGCGTTCCGCCTTGACCTTAGGAAGCATCTCGAGACCGGTCATGCCCGGCATGTTGATGTCCGACAGGATCAAGATCAGCGAGGGATCGGGGATTGCTTTCACCCGCTCTAATGCAGCCGGCGCAGACAGGGCAAATTCCATGATGAAACGCCCCGACCGCAGATCGCGCCGGAACTGCTGCCGGAACATGGTTTCAACATCGGGTTCGTCATCAACGACCACGATATACGTGCTCATGTCGTGCCCCGCTAAATGCTTGGCGTGCCTGTTGCTCGCGGCAGAGTAACGATGATTTCTGTGAAAGCACCGGGCTCGGTCTCGACATCGATTGTACCGCTGTGCTGTTTCACGACGATGTCGTGGCTCATCGAGAGCCCGAGCCCGGTGCCTTCACCAGCGGGCTTGGTGGTAAAGAACGGATTGAACATCTTGTCCTTTACCTCGGGAGGGATGCCCGTTCCATTGTCGCAAATGCGGACTTCGACCCTGTCGCCGAGATTTCGTGTTATCGCCTTCAACCTCGGTTCAAAGCCATTGCCGGCCGTCCCTGCGCGCTGGGTTGCGGCATAAAAGCCATTCGAGATCAGGTTCAGAAGCACCCGGGTGATTTCCTGCGGATAGACGTCGGCAACCCCGACCGCCGGATCGAAATCGCGCTCCAGGCTGATATTGAAGTCCCGTCCCTCGGCGCGGGCGCCGTGGTAAGCGAGATTGAGGCTCTCCTCGACGAGGGAGTTGATGTCGACCGTTCGTCGCTCGCCTCTTCCCTCGCGCGAATGCAAAAGCATGTTTTTCACGATGGAGTCGGCGCGCTTGCCGTGCTGTACGATCTTTTCCAGATTGCTTTTCAGGAGTTCACGGATGTCATCTAGCTCCTTGCGCCTGCCGGCTTCGTCGAGTGCGGGGTTCTGAAATACGTCAGTCATCTCGTCGACGAGTTCGGCCGAGAGCGCCGAGAAATTGTTGACGAAATTGAGTGGGTTTTTGATCTCGTGGGCAATGCCCGCGGTGAGCTGGCCAAGCGAAGCGAGCTTCTCTGTTTGCACCAGGCGGTCCTGGGCCTTCTGCAGGTCGAGCAATGCCTTTTCGGCCGCGTCCCGTGCTAGGCGAATTGCCTCTTCGGCGCGCTTACGTTCCGTGATGTCGGCATAGATCAGAACGAAGCCACCGTCAGGTACCGGGTTCCGACGCACCTCGACGACCCGGCCGTCCGGACGCATGCGTTCGTAGCGCATTTCCCGGCGGGTATCTTCGATGCTGCGGCTCAGTTCCTCCTCCAGGTCAGCCGAACCGAACTCGCCTCGTGCGGCTAAGTAGCGGAAGAGCTCCGCAAAACTCGGACGATTGATGAGCAAGGCTTCTGGCAAATCGAGCATCGCCTGGAAGTTGCGGTTCCACGCCGCTAGCCGCTTGTCGGCACCGAACATAGCGACACCGTCACCCATATTGTCGAAGGTAACCCGCAGCTCGGCCTGGCGCTCATGTAGTTCCTCAAAGAGGCGGGCATTTTCGATCGCGATCACCGCCTGATCAGCGAAAGTAGTTGCGAGTTCGATCTCTTTGTCCGTAAAGGCTTCGAGTCGCGTGCGGCTTATCGCGAATACGCCGAGTAATGCGTCCTCGCGCAAGAGCGGAATACCCAATAGGGAGCGGTAGCCCATGGCCCTCTGCCCTTCGCCATAGGTGTATTCCGGATCACCTAAAACATCAGGCACGTGAACTGCTCGGTGCTCCAAGAGGACGCGGCCGGTCAGCGAACCCCGGCCGGGAGACCGGGGATTAGCCAGCGCGAATTGCCTTGCCGCCTCTGACATCCCCCAAGCCGCGACCAGGTAGTGTTTGTCTTCCTCCTGCCGACGATACATGGTCGCCTGTTCGGCTCGGCATAGGCGCGCCGCCGTCTCAACGAGTGTGTCGAGCACCGACCCAAGGTCGACTGATGAGCGGCTGATGACCTTGAGCACATCGGCGGTCGCGGTCTGCTGTTGCAGGGACTCACGCAGCTCGTTTAGCAAGCGAGTATTCTCTATGGCGATTACGGACTGCGCAGCAAAATTCTTCACAAGTTCGATTTGCTTATCGGTGAAGGGGCGCACTTCCTGACGGTAGATCAGGATAGCTCCCATCAGCTCGTTTCCTTTGACCATCGGGACTGCAAGAACGGTCCGGGCGCCAGCCAGTTTCGGAAGTTCCCCGGCTCGATCATTCAAATCATCGATTTCCGCCAAAATGTCTGCAATTTGCACCGGCTCTTTGGTCGACAGTGCGCGGCCAAGTGTGGTGTCCGGATTTGGGCTGACTATGGGATTGCGCTTTCGCTCTTCAACAAAAGCCGGTGGAGCACCATGCGTCGCGACTGTCCGAAGCGCGTCTCCCGAGCACCGATACAGGATTCCACACTGTGCCGCACAGATGCGCGTGGCGTTTTCCAACATAATGTCGAACACCGGCTGCAAGTCGCCGGGTGAGCTGCCGATGACGCGCAACACATCTGACGTCGCCGTCTGCCGTTCTAGCGCCTCCTTCGTCTCGTTGAACAGCCGCACGTTCTGGATCGCGATCACGGCCTGGTCGGCAAATGTCTGCAGCAGTTGCACGTGATGAGCGGCAAACGCGCCCGGCTCCTTGCGTGTGACGCTGATCGCCCCAACGACCCCGCTGTCGTCCTTGAGCGGCACGAGAAGCCTGCTTCGATAACCTCGCGCTCGCGCAATATCCCTCAGTGGGGAGTGAGCGGCCTCCGTGTCAGCGGCTTCCGCGATCTCCCCGCGGCGCATCTTTTCGTAATGCGGATTTCCGGCAATCGGAAGCGGGAATGACGACCGGAGCACCGCGTCGGCCTCTTTGCCGACAGGCGTGAACGCTGCCAGTTCAACCAAATCGCCAATGATTCGAAGCACCGTAGTCCCGTGCGCACCGACAAGCTTGTTGGCGCGTTCCCCGATCGCCTCGAACACCGGCTGCACGTCGTCGGGCGAACTCGCTATCACCTTGAGAATGTCGGCAGTCGCGGTCTGTCGCTCCAGCGCCTCCTGCGTCTCGTCGAATAATCGGACGTTCTCGATCGCGATCACGGCCTGGTCGGCAAAAGTCTGCACCAGCCCGATCTCACGCTGCGAGAATTTGCCGGCCTGTTTGCGGGTCAGCGAAAACACACCGATGCCGCGGCCGTCGCGCATCAGGGGCATGACCAGCAACGCTCTGAAGCCGATGGCCGCGCTGAACTTTTTTGCAAGCGGGACGACGTCTTCGCTCTCGGCGTCGCCGATGTTCACGACCGAACCGGTCAGAACGACACGCCCACCAAGGCTCCGATCGTTGACCGGCAGCGGATTCGCCCGGATGAACTCGGCGACCCCGTCGTCCGCGGCATAAATGCCCTTGGAAGTCAGCAGATCGCCCTCGCGGATATAAAGCGAGCTGGTTTGGGCCGAACATAGCTCCGCCGCCGAGCGCACCAGCGCGTTCATCACGCCTTCGAGATCGAAGGCCGAGCGGCTGATGATCTTGAGCACGTCGGCGGTTGCGGTCTGCTGCTGCAGGGACTCGCTCAGATCAGCGGTCCGCTCCCGTAACTCCCGAAGCAGCCGCGTATTCTCGATGGCAATGACGGCCTGCTTGGTAAAATTTTCGACGAGCGCGACCTGCTTGTCGGTGAATGGACGAACTTCTTGCCGGTACATTGTAATCGATCCGAGGAACTGATCGTCCTTCAACATCGGAACGATCACTAGTGTGCGCGCTCCTCCAACGTCAGCCATCTCGACCACGTGGGAAACACCAGCCCGGTATGCGGGAGTTTCTCTCACGTCAGGACGATGCACGACGCGGCGTGTCTCCATTGCCGCATAGAGACCACTCAGCGGATGCGGCCGGATGGGTACATTCCTCCGCAAGGCCGCCAAGGCGGGCGGGACGTTATAGGCGGCCGGAGAATTGAAATTCCCACCATCCCACAATTGCATGATGCCGAAGTTGGCCTCACAGACGCGGCAGGCATTTTCGAGCATTTTCTGAAACACGGGATCGAGATCGCCGCGCGACGAGCTGATGACCTGGAGCACCTCTGAAGTCGCGGTCTGCTGCTCCAGCGCCTCTTTTGTTTCGTTGAACAGCCGCGCGTTCTCGATTGCGATTACTGCCTGGTCAGCAAACGTCCGCAACAATTGGACATGATGCTCGGCGAGCACGCCTGTCTCACGCCGTGCTGAGGTGAGATAGCCGATGAGGACGCCATGGTTCATCAGCGGCGTGAAGGTGACGCTGCGCCAGCCGCGGGCACGGCCAAGCTGTCGGACTTCGGCATCAGCCGTTTCAGAATCGGCGATCTGAACGGTCTCCCCGTTCTGCAATAGTGCGACGGGCGGCATTTTGCTGCGATGCATCGGGAACGCAGCTCTGAGCGCGGCGTCGGATATCGGATTGGTTGGCGTAAAAGCCGCGACGTGAATGACGTCGTTGATCACGCGATGAACGGCAGAAACAAAGCCGCCGATCAACCGGTTTGCACTGTGGGCGATCGCGTCGAACACCGGCTGCACGTTATCGGGCGAACTGGCGATCACCTTCAGGATTTCGGCCGTCGCGATCTGGCGCTCCAGTGCCTCCTTCGTTTCATTGAACAGCCGCGCATTCTCGATGGCAATAACGGCCTGATTGGCAAACGTCGTGACCAGCCTCGTTTGGCTTTCGCTAAACGGCTCGACGCGAGTGCGTGCCAGAGCAAACACACCGATTGGCTCTCCGTCCCGCAACAACGGCACTCCGAGCATCGAGCGGAAATTGTTCGTTGAAGCTGCCTCTTTGTCCTCGTAATCGATATCATCGAGAGCATCGATGATGTGTACGACGCCTTTTTTCAACGCGACGCGTCCGACAAGCGTGCCGAGCCCAGGACGAATTTCAGCTCGCTTTTCTTGTTCACGATAGGCTTCAGATAAGTTTTGGCCAGCTCGAAACCTGTAAACATCCCCTTCAAGGAGAAAGATGTCCGCCGGACCCGTCCTGCACAACCGGGCTGCGGTACTCACGACGATTTGCAGAATTTTATCGAGATCGAAATCTGATCGATTGATGGCCTCAAGCACCTCGGCCGTCGCCGCCTGCTGCTCGCGGGCCTCCTTCAGCTCGTTGCCGAAATCCGAAGCGGGAGGACGTTTCAGTCGGGTCGTTGCTGCCGTAGCGCGGCGCTTCGTTTTGGCGAGGTTGTGGCCCTTTGGCGAGCGTGACTTGCGGGCTTTCGCCGCGCTCGCCTTGCCACCCGTTCTCGATGACCGCGCCATTTCCGCCCCCAAGGGTCAGCAAGGCCATCTTATCGGGCCAGACCATCATTCCGGAAGGGCCGGACCACCTGATTTGTGCTTGCCTACCGATTGGTTGATGTCCGGTTTGGGCCCAAACAGTGTCGTGCATCGCAGCAAAGGCTTTGCTACTCAATCATTCGTCGGCGATTGTAGAACGTGAGTGCCAACCGGGTCCGGTCTGATTATTCCTCGAACCGCTTGCCTGGCTGGAGGCCCCGAAAACGGGCTGTGAAGGCTCGCCTAAGCTCCGGCTCAGTCTTACCATCGTCATAGGCGGGCGATGTCAAAGGCAATGCCTTGGTCACTGCAATCTTCACAATCGCGCGGATACGGTGCGCAAGCGCGCTGCGCAAATTGGGAAGCATGCTTTCAAAGCCTGGCTCGCCACGTTCCAACACCGTGGCCGTGCCTGCGAAACGATAGCCCTTGCGCACAAAGACATCGACGATGGCAGCAGTCTTCCGACCCTACATAGCTAGGCCGTAAGGAAGCCTTTGCGATTCATTAACGGGGCCAGAAACCAATGGCCCGCGCCGCAACCCATGACGAACGCCCCGGCCCGGTGAGCCCATCGGACCGTATCGACAGTATCGACGCACTCCGCGGCCTCGCATTGTTCGGCGTTCTGGCGATGAATCTGGTCATGGAATTCCGCGTTTCGATTTTCGAGCGGTTCCTGCACGCCGGAAGGCCCGCATCTCCAGTCGACCGGGCAGTGGAAACTGTCTTGATGCTGGCCGTCGATTTGAAGGCTTTTGCTCTGTTCTCCCTGCTGTTTGGCGTAGGACTTGCGATTCAATTCGAGCATCTTTCGGTAAGCCCGCGCCGCACACTTCTCTTGGTACGCCGGCTGATCGTGTTGCTGACGTTCGGATTGATCCACCTTTATCTGATCTGGAATGGCGACATTCTCACCGAATACGCGATCGCGGGTCTAATCGTTCTGCCGTTTCTGTTCGGCCCCCACTGGCTTTTGGCGGCCGGCGCCGCGACGTTTCTCGGGGTGTATCTCGCGATGCAGGCATGGCCACCGCCTGGACTGTGGCCCGGCCTTGGTTTGATCCAACGTAACCTCCTGGAGGCTAATCAGATTTATCCAACGGGTAGTTACGGGGAGGTGTTAGCGTTCCGAATTCGCGAAATCCAACTGTTCGTTCCCCTGCACGTCTACATTTTCCCGCGCACCCTGGGACTGTTTCTGTTTGGTGCATTCGTTTGGCGCAGCGGCACCCTGCGGGCACCGCACCAGACGCTCCTGTTCTCAGCAGCCATCGGCTGCATCGGTCTCGGCGCTTTTCTTATCCTCCCAGCTTCAAGCGGTGCTGTCGCGGCCATCGGTATCGCGAAAATCGCAACTCCCCTTGGCACCATCCTGCTGGCGCTCGGCTACGGCGCGCTCATCCTCGCGCTCGCCAACCTGGCCAGCGGAAAGATGTTGCTAGGCTGGGCAGTGCCGCTGGGCCGCATGGCATTCACGAACTACATCGTTCAATCCTTGATCTTCGGTTGGATTTTCTATGGATACGGCCTTGGGCTGTTCGGCTCCGTTGGCGCCGCAAACGCACTGACCATCGGACTCGCCGTCTACATCGCCCAGGTGTTTTTCAGCGTGTGGTGGCTAGGCCGCTATCGATATGGCCCGCTCGAATGGCTATGGCGAACGCTGATGTACGGAACGCCGCAGCCGATGTCGCTGGCGCCACTCACGCGCTCAATCTAGGCGGCCCAAATCCGGACGCAGACTTGGAACGTCAGCGCCAGTTGGACCCGTTTCCGATCTACTCCTCAGAGCGGACGTGACCGCAGTCGGCGCCCAGGTCAGCTCTGGGCCATCAGCCGACATCAGCCTGCCAACCAGGGTGGCCTCACTGAGTGGGTGGCGCCCTCGGCGTGGGCCAATGTCGAAAGGGCGCGCGGGAGGCGATCAGTCCGTCGGCTGCGGCCCGTCGTAGCCTTCGATTACGATGATGTCGATGTCTACGGCGCTCGCGCGCAATGCCTTCGCCGTGGCATATTCGGGCGACCGGTAGCAGGCGAGCGCGGTCGCATAGTCCTTGAACTCAAGCACTATGTTGCGGCCACGCGCCTTGCCTTCCACCGCCTCGAATGTGCCGCCGCGCACCAGAAATTTCGCGCCGTATTTGCGAAGCACCTCCTGGAGGACGACGCCGTAGGCCCGGTACTCTTCCGGCTTAATGACATCGACGCGCCCAACCCAATATCCCTTCGGCACGTTGTCCTCCTCACCTCTGCCCCACTTCATCCGGAACCGAAAGCAGACATTGTCTCCGGGTGCGGCCATGTCCGAAAAGGGCCATGTGCGGAAGTCACAAAGCGGAAGTCACTGCCGTTCGATTTATCTTGGTCGCACGCGACAATTTTGGGCGTCAAATTGAAGCTGTCGCTGCAACGCCCTCCCTTCACCCCACCGCGCGGATTAGATCTGAGCGAGGAAGTAGGCCACACCTTGTGTGGAGTATTTTGCCCAACGCACTGAAACGAAAGTGAATACGAGCCGGTATACCTTTGCAGCCTTGATAGTCAACTTGGAATTCGTCGCCGGTCAGGGTCATGCCATCCAGCGTGAAGGCGGATGCTACCTTGCCTTCGAGCTTGGATTTCAAGTATTCCGCAATGGAATTGCGACCCGCTAGCCTTACGCCATCGCAATCGCTCATCAACGTCGCTCGCTCTTCGTACAGATTGAACAACGCATCCAATTGTACAGAACGGCAAGCATCAAGCCAACTGACTACGACGGCCGAACGATCAAACTCGTCCCGCGTATGCATATGGTGCCGTTTCTTCGCTGAATTGATCGCTATCATCAGCGCATCTCGCGGCACCGGCTTGAGGAAGAAGGCTACGGCGCCAAGCGACGCGGCGCTCGCCGCGATGCTCTTGTTGTCACTCGCTGTAATCACGATGGTCGGGATGCTGACACCACAGTTCAAGAGTTCGCATTGCAACTCGATACCGTTCATGTCTGGCATATTCACATCCACGATCAGGCAGTCGGGCATGTGGGAGGGGAGTGCCTCAAGGAAGGCGCGAGCCGAAGGATAGTTCCAAGAATTGATCCCGTGCACGCGCAGTAGTCGCGCCAATGCTTTCCGCACGGAAGCGTCATCGTCAACGATGGCGACGTATCCGGATCGCTGCATGGTTCCCCCTTTTGCCGTATCCCTTTGCCGATCTGCTTCGGAGCTTAGGGCAACAACTGGGCGGCGCCTCAATCTGCATTGCACCCTGTGACCTAATGCTCGCGCCCTAGTTGATCTAGATCAAGTGGGTAGCGATACACCTCTCGTCAGCGAGGGTTATAAGGCAAATCTTGCAGACGCTCGCAATGGCAAAACGCGTCACGCCATTCTTGGCGCAAAGACTGAAATTAGCATTGCGTTGCTAACCCGCCCATCAAGGTCCACTTCAAAGCTCGCTATCCGTTCGGCAACCGTCGCAGATCCGCCCAGGGTCACAAACAGACTACCAGACCGATGCCCGATCTGGTCCGGTCATGCCCCTGAAAGCGGACATTGCGCCGATCGCGACCGAGGCCGGTTACGGGCGAGACTCAGAAGTCGGAGCCACTTGGATCTATTTCCGGTCCATCCTCAGAGCGGACGTGATCGCGCTGGTCGCTCAGGTTAGCTCGGGCCCATGTGTGGACGGCTCCGGGTTGGCAAGAAGAATCTTCACTTTGCAACATTGGTCGGAGCGGCCATGTGTTCGGCCTTTAGCGCGGTACGCATGACCGCTGGCCATAATGCCCTCCGCGGATCAGGTCCCGGTCAAAAGCACGCATTCTTAGATGCCGTGGCCCGAATGGGTTGTCCTGATCGCCGGATCGACCGGCGCTGCATTAAGTGCTGTTCGCCCTCCCAACCGTTACGTCACACCGGATGTCCGGTGTAATCTCGTCTACTCACGCCGTGAGAGCGGCGGGTTCATTGTAGCGTTCGTTCCTGGCCATCATCGCCCAAGCCATCCTGGCGAGTTTGTTGGCGAGCGCGATGGCTGCCACCTTGGTGGGGCGCCGGGCCAACAATCGGGTGAGCCAGGGGCGATGATCGGTACCATGGATCTTGGCGTAGCGGATCACGGCGAGTGCGCCTGCCGTGAACAGGCTGCGCAAATACCGATCGCCTCGTTTGCTGATACTGCCAAGCCTGTCCTTGCCCCCGCTCGAGTTCTGCTTCGGCACGAGCCCAACCCAGGCCGAGAAGTCTCGCCCCGATCGGAAGGCCTTGGGATCAGTAATGCTGGCGACCAGCGCTGTTGCCAGCGCCGGCCCGACGCCGGGGATCGCGTCCAGCCGCTTGCTCGTCTCGCTTGATCGATGCCAGGCGATGATGCGCCGGTCGAACTCCAGGATTTGGGCCTTCAATACACGCAATTGACCGCCGAGAGCGGCAAGACACGCACGGGCCACCTCGGGGAGCCGGCGCTCGGCTGTATTGGCGACGACTTCCAGCAGTTGCTCAACACCCCTGCGCCCGACAGGGGCGACAATCCCGAACTCGGCAAGATAGGCGCGGATTGAGTTGATAACCGCAGTCTGCTGGCGGATGAAGAGATGGCGCGCCCGGTGAAGCATCAGACAACTCTGTTGCTCGACCGTCTTGGTCGGCACGAACCGCATGTTGGGTCTCGTGACCGCCTCGCAAATCGCCTCCGCGTCCGTGGCATCGTTCTTCTGCCGCTTGACGTAGGGCTTCACATAGGCCGGAGGCATCAATCGCACCATATGCCCCAATGCCTCCAGCTCACGGGACCAATGGTGCGATGAAGCGCAAGCCTCGATCCCCACCAGGCATGGCGGCAGCTTCTGGAAAAACGTCACGACCTGCCGCCGCCTTAACTGACGGCGGATGACCACCTGGCCGGCTGCATCAACGCCATGCACTTGAAAGACCGACTTCGCGATATCCAGACCGATCGTCGAAATTGATTGCATAGGCTGCTCCTCCGAATCGTGGGAGCCCCAAAACGGCACCCATTCCTTGGCGCTCTCGCGCCGGTGGAGGAGCCGTCCACAGCATCAGAAGCGGACGACGAGACCGAGCGTCTTGGCATCCCCAAGGCCGACGATAAGCCCGAACTTCTCCGGTGACTGCGTCCATCTGGGCTTGCCTTACGAACCCACTGAATACACGCTACCCAAAATGAGCAGATTCCACGCCCGAGGTAAGGTCATGATCGGCGCCACGGCACTCCGTGCGCTCGTGCTGACTGCAGCTTTTTTCGTGGCATTGTCGCCGGCCCCCTGCCTTGGCGAAAACAGCAACCGCTTGCCGGCCAAGGCAACAAAGGAGCTGCCACCCGAGTTGCTCTCGCTGCTCCGACAAAAGAAGATGCCAAAATACTCGCCTATCCTTGTGCGCGTCTTCAAGCAAGAGGCGGAGCTTGAAGTCTGGAAACAGGACACCACCGGCCTTTTCAAAATCCTCAAGGTGTACCCGATCTGTCGGTGGTCGGGGGATCTCGGGCCGAAACTGAAGGAGGGTGACCGTCAGGCACCGGAGGGGTTCTATACGATTACTCCCGAGCTGATGAATCCCAACTCCGACTACCATCTTGCGATCAACGTCGGCTTTCCCAACAGCTTCGACAAGGCAAACAATCGCGACGGCAGCTTGCTCATGATCCATGGCGACTGCTCATCGAGCGGTTGCTATGCCATGACCGACGAACAGATAAGCGAGATCTATTCGCTAGCGCGGGACTCATTCCTCGGCGGCCGACCATCCTTTCAGATCCAGGCTTATCCATTCCGCCTAACGCCGGCAAACCTGGCGCAGCATCGAAATAGCCCGAACCTCTCCTTCTGGAAAATGCTCAAAGTCGGCAACGATCACTTCGAGACGACGCATCTCGAACCTAAGGTGGACGTGTGCAATCGACGTTATGTGTTCGATGCGCAAGCTCCACCAAATTCACCGTATCCTCTCGTGTTCAATCCCACCGATAAATGCCCCGCGTTTGTCGTGGATTCCAAAATTGCGCGGCGGGCGCTTGAGAAGCACCGCACCGACGAACTCGAATTCGCGCGATTGCTCAATAACAACGTGCCGGCAGCCCCGATCTACAGCGGACTCGACGGCGGAATGAACGAGGCTTTTCTAGCAAAGTACCTGGTCAGAGTGACGCTTGCGAAAGTAATGCCGTATGCGTCTTATCTGCCGCAACTGCCGCCAATCCCCTGGGTCACCAACGATGCTTCCATGACGAGTAGATGGTTTGGCACCTCGTTCTCGAAACCGATTGCATGTGATCTGGCTCATTCCAGCTTCCTGTCGACCGTCGTGGAAGGAGACGACGGGTGCTAGAGCGCCCGGTTTACTTCAGGCTTGCATCCAGAGTCTGCTGTCAGGTCACTGCCAGACCGCCCGGGCGGATTGTGATTTCGCGGCGGCCGTTCGAGGGACTGCAGATCGTGTTAGGGCGTGGACTGATAAGCTTTTACGAATTCGATCTTAAGGCTCGGTTTGGATTTCTACGGTGCGGACCGTCATGTATTCGCGAACCAGTGCTTCCATGATCAGATCGGTCTGTCGTTGCGTGTCTGCATCGATGGCAAAGCACCGATCCTGCGCGACTTTCGCGACTGGCCGGTTCGCCGCGGTCCCATCTGGATATTCTAGCTTGGTCTGAACTGCGTGCAGCATTCTTGCTCCCCGCATGATCTGTCGAACGAAGGTTATGCCCTCGTTGTTCGGTTGGCCGCATCGGCTTTGGATAGTCCCTATGGGCAAGGTAGGCTGTTCCTACACTTCCTGGAATTGGACTTGGGGGCATTGTCCGTGAGGACAATACAGAATGGTGATATCGCAAGCGTCCTGACGCCATGTCGACTTATAGGCCCATGCCGTCATGCGGTGCCCTTGCGAGAGAGATCCGCATGCCAATGGGAGCCGCGGCCGTTTTACGCCAAGGCGGCAAAACGGCAGCGTGGTGTTTCGATCTCTGGACAGAGGACAAGCTTGCCCTGCAGACCGCCAGCCTCGAGGCGGCAGTGAGCCTCGATCACGTCGTCGAAGGAGATCCGTTCGGCGACGCGCGGCTGGATTGCGCCCCTTGCCAAAAGGCCAAACAGCCGTTCCAAGTCCTCCTTGAACCAAGCGGGATGTCGCGCGCGCATCGCATTGACCGAATAAAAGCGAGCTCGTCTGCCGCCAGGCAAGAGCCTCCACAGATAGAGGCGCGCAATCTCGATCAGAATGGGAATCATGCGACGCTGTGCCTGCACGCTCGCCGAGAAGCCGATGGCACAGAGCAGACCACCCTGCTTAAGCGCCGCGTAAGAGCGGCGATACCCAGCTTCGCCAATTCCGTCGATGATAACGTCAAACCCTCCCGGCAGGACGCGCGTGAAGTCCTCATGCTCGTAGTCGATGGGCATTGCGCCCAGCTCTCGGATGAGTGCCACGTGTTCTCCGCGTGCGGCGCCCCACAGCTGGAGGCCGGCCTGCCTTCCGAGCACGAGCAGGGCTTGACCGACTGCGCCAGCGGCACCGTGCACGAGCACGCGCTGTCCTTGCTGCACCCGAGCCGCACGGTGCAGCAACTGATACGCAGTCATCCAGCTCAAGATCAGCGTGGCCGCCTCGGCAGGATCGACGCCCGCCGGTACGCGCGCCAGGTCCTCAGCCCGGAGTGTACGGTAGTCAGCATTCGACCCGACCACCGTCATGTCGGCCACACGGTCACCAATCTTGAAATTGCGTACCCCATCGCCTGTCTGATCGATCTCGCCGACGACATCGTAGCCCATCACGAATGGCAAACGGATACCCATCGTTTGCGGGTAGAGGTGGCGCCTTATCAAAACTTCGGTGTAATTGATGCTCGAGGCGAGCACACGGACCCGAACCTCCCCGCGGCCGGCGGTTGGGAGGGGCACCTCAACCACCTCCAACCCGTCGGCACCACCGAACCGGCTGATTTGAACCACCCGATTGCGCGGCTCTGCCATCGGCCTTCTCCTTGCAGGTTTGTGATCCGACGCAAGGACGACGCGGTCGAGTAGCAACACTACTCGCCACGGAGTGGCAATAATAGCTCGTCCGGAAATTTCGGAATTGATCTGGCTCAATACGGCAACCTTGGCAGTTGAAAGGCGCGCGAGCAGATGGCCGGTTGTGGCCCATTTCGGACATGGCGCAATGTCTGACCGAGTCCGTTATGTTCACCAAAGCGGACGTTGCCAACGCCTCTGGTTTATTAATTCGCGCCTTGGATCATGATCGCTGACTGGTTGGCCGGTCAGCAGTCAAAAGATCCTTCAAAGATGCGGGCCAGTGACCGGTAGCAGTACCTGCTCGATTACGATCCCGGCATCCGCCCCGGGCGTCTACCCACCCCCTTTCAACGACTGTTCGCAATTGGCAAAAGCTAACTTTGACGGCCCATTGAACCTTGGTCCGCTCGCGACCTAGTCAGTCGGTGGCCTTGGTATGCGTTTTGGCCAGCGGCAGTGTGACGCGAAACATCGCGCCGCCGCCGGCTAGATTTTCTGCAACTATCTGGCCATTGTGGGCTTCAATAATTGTGCGGACGATAGACAATCCGATCCCCATGCCTCCCGGCTTGGTCGTGAAAAATGGCTCAAAAACTTTCTTCAATTTTTCCGGGGGAATACCGGGGCCATTGTCAGAAACAGCAACTTCGGCGCAGTCGGAAGTCCGCATCGTCCGGACGATAATCTTGCGGCTGCCGCTCGCCATGGCGGCCATCGCGTCGTTTGCGTTCACGATCAGGTTTAGAAGGACTTGTTGTAGCTGAACTCGATCCCCCCTGATGGGTAGGGGTGCCGAAGTGAGGGAAGTGCTCAGATCGACTTGCCGCCCAACTGCGAGCGCGGCTAGAGACAAAAAGAGTTTCTCGGTCTCGCGAACGATTTCATTCAGGTCGATGTCCTTAAGCTCGAAGGGCTCTCTCTTCAATAAACTGCGCAGGCGACGAATTACTTCGCTCGCGCGCTCTTGGTCGCGGCGAATATCCGCAACAATCTCGTTGATCTCCACCATATCCGGCGATGACGACTTCAGTATTAACTCCAAGGTCTCGGCGTTCGTTTGGATAGCTCCGAGCGGTTGATTGATCTCGTGGGCGAGAGAGGCAGTCAATTCGCCCGCCGTGGCGAAGCGATTGGCGCGGGCAAGCGCAGCCATGCGTTGGCGAGATTGCATTTCGGCAAACTGGCGGCGGCGGCGCTCGTGCAACAGGCCCACGATCATTCCGCCTTGTAGGAGGATCAGCATGCCAGCAAAGGCGATCTGCCAACGGTACATCTCCCAGGGAGAGGGATCGCGAAAAAGGACTTCGCTGCCAGGTGGGAGGCGGCTCTCGCTAATTCCCCAGCGCCGCAATTCACGCCAATCATAAATCGGCGTTGCAAACCCAATTGGCCCTACTTTGATCTGTCCCGCTTTTTCTCCGCTAAGAATGCGTACAGCAACCGCACTCGCTTCCTTCCCTAGCAGCAGTGCCGACAACATAGGGCCGCCCACAATTCCCCGCCCAAAGAACGCGTGATCGTGTGTAAAAATAGGCGCATTAGCCGTAGCAGAAAGAGCTGTCAGCGCCCTCTCGCCTTCATACGTCACCCCCGTCGCATCGACGACCATCGTGTTCCAAAAGATCGCCGAATGCGGAGGCAGGTTAGACGCCTGTTTCAAAATCTCTTGAAACGAAAGATCATCGTACCATCTGACGTCGATCCGGTTCTCCAACGGCCGTAATTCTTTCTGGATTTCGGTTCGCCAAAACAATTCATTGGGGGAATGGCCGTTCACGACAGCCACTGTCTTTGTATCTGGCGAAATTTGCAAAAAGTTCTCGAACAGAACGCGGAAATCCAACGTGGCTGCGACCACGGCGTCGTTCTCCGTAACCTCAGAAGAGTTGAGCCGTCGCTGTTCGATGGCCGTGAACAGTACCGGCGCTGTTGGAAAAAGCTGATCTCTGTGCCGCTGAATGAACGAAGCGGCGGGCGCGCCAATGGCAACGATCAGGTCAGGCCAATGGTCGGCGTAGAGAGTTTCGAGATATTCGAGAAAGGGTATTTCAGGATTCAAGTTGCCTGACCGAGCGAGTACAAGCGCCTGTTCTCGAACATCGAGCGGCCATTGCGACTGTCGATCCAATTCCGCACGAACTTGTTCGGCGTACTCATTCCAAGGTCTGAACTCCCGACCGACCGAATGGAGGATCAAGACCTGCTTGTGCTCGGTCGCATGTAAGCTTGCTGAGAACAATAACCATACAAAGGCGAAAAAGATGATCAATCGCCTTGGAAAGGATGAGTATGCCCGTGCTCCGTCCATGGACGGCGAGCCCGCAAAGTGATGCTCTCTCAAGAGTAAGAGCCAATTCGGGGTCTGGTCAATGAGGTTTAATGCGCATGTGGCGCCAGTGGGGCGGGTTGCCGGAACGCGAGCGCACCTGGCACTCGATTGAGTGCTAATGCGGACGCTCATGTCCCCCATCGGCACTGCACCAAGCCATTCAGGTATGGTGTGTCGCCTGGTCAGCGGGCCCTTACGCTGCCGCGTTCGGCAGTAACCGGTAGATTTACCTGCTCGATTGCGATCCCGACATCCCAGCCCCGGGGGTCTACCCTCGGCCCTGAGCATGTGGGAGGACATCCATGATGCGCTTGCCGACAGAAATTAACGGTCGGGCGGCTCTGGGCCAAAAGCAGATAAGACTAGGATGGCGAGCGATTGCGGAGCTTGATGGAATGCGAGTTCACTGCAGGTGGAAGAGTTCTTTCAAGAAGGCCTTTACGTCTTCGTGGGACTTGTTTGCTGCTGCTTCTTGGTAGTAGGCGCCCGTGAATCCTTTTTCATAACAGGAATTGCTCGGGGATAACGGCTGCTTGGTCTCGGTGTTTAGAATTGCGCCATTCTCGCCTTCTTCAAGACGGCAGCGTCTAAGGGAGTTGGGCGCTTGCTCATTTCTGAGAGCTGTCCGGTACAGCGGAGCGTCAAACTGGTGGTATGCATCGGGGTATTCAATTACACGCGCGCTCTTGCCCGCTTTCGAAAGTCGCTCCGCATATTCGCGACACGGCGCTACGGGAGTAAGATCGTCGGCTGTTCCGTGCAGCACGAGGATCGGCTTCGTCACGTCCTCCTCATCGCGAAAGCGCGTGTTGCATATGGCATAGGCAGATATGTGCCCGACGAACTGCAGATCTGGGCTGCCGTACATTTTCTGGAATCGAGCCA
Organism: uncultured Alphaproteobacteria bacterium; assembly: GCA_963696255.1. Classification (GTDB taxonomy): domain Bacteria; phylum Pseudomonadota; class Alphaproteobacteria; order Rhizobiales; family Xanthobacteraceae; genus Bradyrhizobium. Next base: position 2,661,247 of record CAVOJN010000005.1, on the reverse strand, counting down.
TGGCGGAATAGAGAGCTGCGGCACCGCCCTGCGAAAAACCCATCACCGCGATCCGCGAGGGATCGACCCTTGGCTCTTTGGCGACTACTTCAAGCGCGCGGTAAGCGTCGATGATCCGGGTCAGAAAGGAAATCTTGCCCGGATCGGCTGGATAATTGACGAGCCCGCGACCGGCATAGCTGTCGACTGCGAATGTGGCGATACCCATTTCATTCAAGACTCGCGGCCATTCTTCGTAGGGCGCACCTTCTGTGATGGGGCCACTCGCCGAATGAAGCAGAACGACGACTGGTTGTTTCGCGGGACCCGTTTTGGCAAATCGCAGCTGGCCTGCGAGGGCAGCGGGCGTGCCTTTCTTACCCATCAGAAAATCGGCGGCTGACATGGTCTCTGAGGGGATTGAATAAAATGCTTCCCGCGCGACTTGCGCTTCAGCCTTTTCGCAAATCATTGCCAGCAACAATGCTACGGCGAGCGCAATGACCAGATTCATGACTCCCCCCCGAACCCGTTTGAACCAAAAACGCCACAAAACGTAGCACGGACGAATGGGCCTACCAATGCTCGCAAACCAACTCAAGATGCCGTACAGCCGGAATGGATTTCGGGGCGCTCCAATTGTTGCGTCGCACATGCCGTAGCCCGGGCCGCCTTCGGCTGCGGGAGGGGGCGCCGAGCATGATCATGATCGTGCGCCGGCTCATTGGCATCGCCGGGTAGCGAACTCGGCAGCCTCATCGTCGGAGACGTCGAACTGCGGTAGCGTACGGCGTCGATTGCGTCGCTGACGTGGCGGGAGCCGACCAGTGATCAGGAGGCATCGCGAAGAGATGGGGCAATCACCGGTTCTGGTACCCGGTCGCTCTCGATCCCGACATACCCACCCCAGGGGATACCCACCCCTCAGTCGCGCGCGTACCTGGCGCCTCTGCGTTTGCTCGCGCGGCCTGGAGCCCGGCGCAGTGCTTACCGACAGTACCGCCACCCGGATTCACGCGGCTATTGCATTTTAACGCGAGCCTGTACCATATGGACGTTGGTCCGGACGGTACAGGAGCGCCATGCCATCCCAAATTGTTGCTTACTACCGCGTCTCGACGCACAAGCAAGGTCGCTCAGGCCTGGGGCTGGAGGCACAGCGCAAGGCTGTCACACAGTTCGCCACCAGTGAAGGCCTGGAGATTGCCCAGGAGTTTATCGAGGTCGAGACTGGCAAAGGTGCGGACGCCCTCAATAAGCGCCCACAGCTCGCCGCTGCTCTTCGTACGGCCAAGCGGCTGAAGGCCGAGATCGTCGTCGCCAAGCTCGACCGCCTGTCGCGCGATGTCGCCTTCATCGCAGACCTGATGAGCAAGCGGGTGCCGTTCATCGTCACCCAGCTCGGCAGGAACGTCGATCCGTTTATGCTGCATATCTATGCCGCCATGGCCGAGAAAGAGCGCGAAACCATCTCCCAGCGGACCAAGGACGCTCTCCAGGCTGCGAAAGCGCGTGGTGTGCAGCTCGGCGACCCGGAGCTGGGCGCAAAGAACGCAGCCGCCGCAGCAGCCCGTGACGCCGGCCTGGTCGACATCCTGCACGAGATCGGCTGGGAATTACCCTACCGCGAGATCGCGGAGGAGCTGAACGACCGCAAGGTCCCCGCGCCGCGCGGCGGCACCTGGTCAGCGATGTCTGTCATGCGAATGTTGAAGCGGCTGGGGCTGCGTGATCATGAGTGAAGCTGTCGACACCTAAGTTGGGTCGAGCTTCTCGACAATTTGCCTGATCACGATTTGGATCTCGCGGTCGTCCTCGCCCGTGTGGGCTTGCGGCGGTTTTCCCCAGCCGCGATCCAACAAAATGCACGCCGCCGACACGCGTGCGGCTGCTGGAACAGCCTCTTGGCTGAGCATCCCGGCGAGCACCCTGATGGCGAGCTCGGTATGCGACCGAGCCAGCGAGCGCAAGTCAGCTGGAATCTTTTTTCGAGGCAATGGCTTACGGGATTGGTCTACCCCCTCCTGTTGGCGCAGGCAATGCACCGGATCAGCGCCGGCGCGCGAACAATATAGCACAACAGACAGACAGCCTGGTCACGACTTTGATCATGGATTTCTGTCATCGTGTCCGACGAAGACAGCGGAATCGGGCCATCTCGCGGCCGGCGTGTACGGGCGGCACGGCCACGAGGTGTAACCAGTGTAACCGCTGTAACGGGTGTCACCACCGTTTGCCAAAACTCCTAGGCGTTTCATTTTCAGGCTGATCTTCCTCCATTTACAGTCTTTGCTTTCTTCCTAGTGGTTACACTGGTTACACCTGTTACAGGCCTGCGGCGGCGCCACTTTTTGTGTCACAGGTGCCCGCTGCCAACTGGTTACGCCCTGTCCAGATACTGGTTACATTGTCGTTCGAGTTCGGTCTGCGGCTTGCGGCAGGTCGATTATCTTCGCTTTGTACTGGTTACATCTGTTCTCTTGGGCGGCAGCCGCAGCTTGTTCGCTTTGCCCTGCCGCTACCGCGTCCTGCTTCACTTCATCCTCGGTCGGTTCGCGTACATAGAACCACCGCGGCTTGCTCACCGGCTTCCCCTGGACAGTAACGGTCACCCTGACCTGTTTCTTCTTCCACCCAAGGCGCTTCAAGCAGCGCGCGACGGTATTCTTGGCTCTTTGGTCCCATCGGCTCATGTCTTCAATGTGCAGCGCGTTTTTGAAAATCCGTGTGGTCGTGACCCGATATGCCGGGTCATCCGGCGGCCGGTGAAGCCGGCTTTCAAGGTAATCGCTGATCGGCTGCTCCCAAGCGTCCTCTTGATAGCGCGCTTCCTGCTCCTGTTTCGCCGTGGCAGCTGCATCTACATGCTCCTCGGTGAACCACCACGGCACGCCTTGCTTGTAGAGGACGCGCGCCTCGGCCCAGAGTTGGTCGCGGTCGCGCTGCAAGCTCTCGAGATCGATCTTGGTCACAAGGACCGGCAGGAATCGCCGCGCGCCGGTCGGTCTTTCAGATAGTCGCTGGTGTTGGTGGTCCCGACGAAAATACATTCACGCTGACGTTCGATCACGCGCCGGCCGTAGGGCGGCCGGAACCGATCAACCCGCCGGGTAATGAAAGCTTTGATTTTTGAAACCTCGGTGCGGGTCATGGCGTCAAGCTCGCCGATTTCGATCCCCCAGACGCCGGCCACTTGCATCGACGCGTCCTTGGTGCCGAGCTGCTCGACGTCGTCCGTAAACCAGGGGCTGAAGAGCGTCTTGATGGCTGTCGACTTCATCAGGCCCTGCTCACCTTCAAGGATAAGCATCGTGTCGACTTGGCACCCCGGATCGAAAATCCGTGCGGCCGCGCTGATCATCATCATCCGGCCAATGGCCTCGGTGTAAGCCGACTGCTCGGCACCAAAATAGACACTGAGCATGGTGCCCAACCGGTGCTTTCCGTCCCACTCACAGGAACGGACATAATCGCGGACCGGATGATAGGTGCGATCCCGCGCCACCAACTCGACGGCTTGCGCAGTGACGTTCGGGGTGACCGTGACGCGCTCGACGTTCTGGAGCCAGTCCGTCGCCGCAATGTCATCCTGCTCAGCCCACGCGCGGCTGCGGAACTCGGCACCTTCGCCACGCTGCTCCCAGGGCGGTGCGGCCATAATCATGATCCGGTAGGCGAACTCGTCGAATGCAAGAACGCCCTTCCAGGCATTGGCGTGACGCAGAACCATGATTGCGTTTGTAAGCAACGGCCGCGGGTTGCCCCATTTGGTGCAGATTAAGTTGAACCGCCAGTTTGAGTTGCCGGTAGCCGCTTGGTCCGCCTCTGGCGCGCCTGCCCTTGTGCTTTCTGTGGTGTTCTCCACCTGCGCACGGCGCCCTCCGAACGCTCGGGGGTCGATGGGCTTTGCCTGCCGCGCGAGATCGGCGAGTTGGTCGACGGTGCCGCCAGCCGTGAACCAGTCCGAAACGTCACCTTTTGGCGGCAGCCCCGGCAATTCGATCAGGCTAACGGTTTGAGCGATAGGCAGCAGCTGGGCAGCCACCATGCGCATGTGCTCGGCGCCCACATCATCATTGTCCGGTAGGAGATAGACATTCTTGCCCTTGAAATAAGCGTTGAGGTCGGGCGACCATTTCTTTGCTCCGCCCGAATTGCTGGTCGCAGTGAAGCCACGCTTGATAAGATTGTCGACGTCCTTCTCACCCTCGACGATGAAAATGTCATCGTGCTCGGCCGCCAACAGCTCGGGCAGCCGATACGGAATTTTAGACCCTTTGGGAGCGCCGTTCACCCATGACGCGCCGTCCCAGCTCTGTTGCCAGAACCGTTTGTCGGCGGTACGGCGCACACGGAGATACGGCGCACCGTCTGCCTGCCTGTAAACGTAATCCGTTACGCCGACGGACGGTCCGTTCGACCGGCCACTCGCCCTCCAACGAGGCAAGCCCAGTTGCTTACGGATCCAGTCCTTGCATTCGATGTCGTCGTCGCCGGCATGGCTGTGGACCAGAAAGCCATCCGGCGTAGTTGGGTCAATTTTGATGGACAATGATTTGTCGCTATCGCTGTGGCCTGGACCGGGTATGTTGCAGGTGTCTGCGCCGGTGACCTGACCGCCCAAAGCGGCGACGATTTGATGAACATTCGGAAACGGGAACGCGCTCATAATCCCGCTCCTGAGCCGAACTTCAATTTCGAATGGAAGACGGGCACCAGCGTTCGGCGCTCATCACGAGCTTGCGAAGATCGCTCAACCGGTCTATTCATTGACATCTACTCCGTCGCGGGAGCTTGGAATACGACCGCGCAGCCAGCACGGTCACAAAAGTTAAAGGGCGACCATCATTTGCGATGGTCGCCCTTTTATCTTTCGTGAGATTGCCCCTGGTTTGGAAGCGTTATCGGCAGACTAAAAATTGGCCGCTGCTACACGCTGACTTACCTTCTTTTTGCGCCTGCGCACGGCGTTCCTGATCGTGACTTCGGTAACGCGATCTCTCGGGTGGTCAAGTCCGAGCACATCGTAAAGCGCCTCAAATACTCTCGTACGCGGTAGCTTCCTCGAGGGCACCACTCCACAGTCATCCATCCAATCGAGGAATGGCTCGACGACGTGCTTCGTAATTAATCGCTTGCGGTAATCGCTAGTGTGATGACCAATTAAAAAGTCGATATCCTGGATGCGTTCCTCCAGCACTGGGGTCAGGTCATCAATGAAAGGACAATCCGCTTCCATAATTGCAAAATCGTCTTTCGTTGCATGAGGATTTATTCTCAGGAAGCCGGCCTCATCGATCGAGCGGCGCATCGGACCGAGTTGACGCCACAATTTCTGTGCCTTCCTAAGCGCAGCAATACATTGGCGGATCTGTTTGCGATGGCCCGAGATATCGGGAACTCTCGAGAGATTTTTGGCTAGCTCGTTGAGTTTCTCTGTCATCGAGAAACAAAGGTAAGGATTATCTTCGATGCCCATCGCTTCAAACAGCATGGGCAAGCGTCCGGCCCGGAAGGTGATCGCTGATGGGGCGCGTCGATCCTTGGCCATGCGAGGCACCGCGTGTTTCGGCAGACAAATAATTGATCGCCGGTTTCGGTGTACTCAACCGCGACACTGCGGCAAAAACTAGCCGGTGAAACACCAGGATGGCGCATGATACTGCGCGCAGTTGCGCACTGCTATTCGCGCAACAGGAACTCCTACGGAGTTTGTGATGGCCACGACAAATCGCGAGGACGCTGCGATGGATATCAGCGAATCGGATGCATCCCGGCCTCGACGCATGTTGAACGAAGTGCACCTTCTGGATGTTGTTCCGCTGAGCCGGACATCGATTTACAGATTAGAAAAGGCCGGCAAATTTCCCAGATCCACTTACATCACCCCAAACCGGCGCATTTGGTTTGAGGACGAGATCATCGCCTGGCAGAACGCCGTCGATGAGTTCAATCCAAACCGTGGGAGAGGTAAAGGACGCCGGCGGCGGGGCGTCGGATCGTGAGGCGAGCCAGCAAGCGCTCGGTAATTCTGTCCGTACAAGGAGAACGACCATGCCGACTTCTGCAAACATCAACGCAATTGACAGCTATGAAACCCTCCGGGCCGAGATGATTGAGCTGTTCGTCGATCTGTCCGAGCGGATGCGCGTTTGGGACGACAAGCGGCCATCGCGCATTATGCGCAAGATGGCGGCCACGATTAACACGGTTCCTCACGATACGCTGCTTGAACTCGGGCACAGCGACCCCAACGTGCTCTGCCTCATGGTAGCACTGCATTGCGGGCACGGCGAAATACCCGATTTCGCTGACGCCCACGCCTTGGTGCTAACTATTTAGATCTGCGAATCCGGCAGTCGGCCGAGCTTCATCGAGCACAGAATATCAGCGACCTCGACAACGAGACCTTGAACTATGCCGAAGCAATCCTCAAGAATCTTCCTAGATCAATAGTTGATCCCGATGAAGTTCTATCTGATCGAACCGGTGGAGAAGCCGGTCGGCTACTGCAGGCCTTCGGGTACCTCGCGAGGCTCGCATCGATTCCGGTCTGATCTCCGCGTGCGCTCGGTTCCGATGCCGAAGTTGGTCGCGGTCAGCGCGAGACCTCGCCGAAGCCGGTCTTTCCATGCGACCCGTTCATGCGATGGCATCATCGCATGATTTGCGCGATCTGGAACCGGCGGGGGCACAGCAGCAGGAGCGCGCCCACCGCTGCTGCGAAACTAGGGCCTATTCGGGCCCAGCATTCTCCTGAACGATCCTTCTCCCCTTCGGTGCAATTGAAAAAATCCTTGCACAAGAGCGTTTATTTCATTTTTGAAGCACCGCAAAAAGTACTGGACGTCAGGACCACACGACTTGACCGTCCGTGCCGGCGCGCTTCGTCTGTCAGCGCATCACGCACGTCCATCGCATCCCGCACCACGTGTCGTGACGATCGCGATACGCCCCTCCGTGGAAGCGCGGGATGGCGCGAACTCAAGACCAGTGATTTGCCCGACGGCGCAAGCAAAATATTTTCATTGGGAGAGCTTGACACAATTTCTGAAAATCAGCACGTCGGGCAAATCACCTGAGAAATGTGTACCGCTGTCAGGTATTTCCCGGTTTGCGGGCGCGCGACGTCGCCTGGAAAACCGGAGTCAATCCCGAGTTCGGTGGCCGGGAGCGCCCCCGGTGAACTGGATCGGAACATGCGCGACTAATGGCTGACCGGACCCCACGGAGCCAGATGATGAAGCTCGTAACATCCTTGATCGGCCTGCTCGTTGTCTGCGGGATCGGCCTCGGCAGCATGAGCGCGGCCGTCGCAGAGCCGGCGAGTCCACCTGCCGGTTATGCGATCGATCCGGAATTCACCGTGAAGTCTCCGGACGGCGCGTTCACGATCGAGCAATATCAGAACAAGGACGTCTGGCAGTGGCAATTCTGGGTGCGCCGACAGGATACACTCACGCAGCTTGAAACGGAGCAGGCCGGATACCCTGCGGATTTCATCTTCACCAACGATCTGAAATGGATCGTTCGCGAGCAGAAGATCGGCTCGGGCACCTCCACGATGCATCTGTACCGCCTCACGCCGCAGGGCTATGTGCGCGCGGGCAAGAGGCCGCTCGGCGACCTGGCGTGGGATTATCTGAAGAGCCGGCCCGACTGGCGAAAGCTCGTGAAGGCGCCGGAGTATCACAACTCGGCGTATCTGCTGGAGGGGATCGAGGAGAACTATCGCGAGTTCGGCGCCGGCTGGCCGGCGAACCGCTATCTCCTGATTACACTGTCGGCGGATGCCGACGTGAAGGGGACGCAAGCCCATGCAGACCGGCGTGGTGCACGGCTGGCGCTGCAGATATGACCTGCAGACCGGCAAGTTCGACGTGCCGGCAAGTTTTGTCAGGCACAATGCGAAAGCCGTCGTGCCTGAGTGAGCGGGGCGCCTGCCCATCGCAATATCTGCCTCGGGGCGATAGTTCGCTCGGTTTGATTCATTTTCCACCACCGGAGAAAGCCCTTCCCTTCTCCCACGCAACCGGGGTTTACCCCGGTTGCGCATTGTTCTTTGCGCAAGTCGGGCAGGCCCGACTTGCGATGGGAGAAGGTGGCGCGCAGAGCGCGCCGGATGAGGGGTCTGTCTCCGCGGATAGAGACCCCTCACCCGGCGCCTTACGGCGCCACCCTCTCCCACAAGGGGAGAGGGCAAGAAAGTTGGAGGCTGCCACGTGTGGCAGCCTCCTTTTTAGACCTTGATGCTATCCCGGAGACCCGGACATCCCGCGTCGTCGCCCCCATCCGATCTTGGAGACGAACGACGCGGCTGACGTCTCATCCCGACCTCCCGCTCGGGCTTCCAGTCGGTCTCGAACAATCTCTGTCCCGCTTCGATGTTGGCGGCGCATTGCTCGAGCCAGCGCGCCACGCGGAAATCGACCCATGCGGCCACACGCAGCTGAGCCGCGGCCAGCACAGCCCTCGCGTCCACGTTCTGATAGGATGGTCTCTTGACGTTATAATGGGCGTTCATTTTGCCCCTCCTGCCGATACGGCGGAGGGGATGGCCCTGCGCCGGTAATTACACTCTTGTTTTTCGGTTCAGCACCGTTTCGAGCTGAAGTTTCGGACCCCAAATCGCCACGGACATGGTCATCACGAACATGCACGACCGATCGTCGAGCCGGCGAAGCGGCCGGACGCGGTGGGCAGTCCTTGCGATGTCTGTGCGTGCGTTGCGCATGCGGTCCTCAAGAGGGCAGGCAAATCTCGCCTGCGATGAATGTATCATCTAAGCGCAGAGAACATTCCACGCGTCAAATGTTTTGTGCTCAACTCATCGCACTTCGCAATTTTCGAACGCGATCGGCCGCAGCCGGGTTCGAAAATTTCAGGCTCGGTCGGTACCGTAGCCCGCATGAGCAGAGCGATATGCGGGAACGGTGTCATCCCGGATATCGCTTCGCTCATCCGGGCTACGAGCTCAGCCCTTCGGAGGCGTCAGCGGCTGGGCGATCTCGATAAACGGCGGCAGCGCCTCGCAATGAACGGCGTGGGCGGCGAGCGCCGGGTAGCGCGCCGCGTCGAACAGGTTTGCCTGCACTTCGCCGGCAAGACGCAGCATGCAGGCAACCGCAATGTCGGAATGGCCGATACGCCCGCCGAACAGGTACGGCGTCTTCACCGCGGCGCGCTCCTTCTCCAGCACCGCGAGCGCGTCCGATATCTGCATTTCGCAGCGCTCGACCCAAAGTCGGGACGGTTCGTCACGCAGCACGCGCTCGAAGAACAGGCTGACGGCCTTGTCGCCGAGCCCGGTCGCGAGCGAGCAGAGCCGCTGCTGATACCGTCGCGCCTCGCCGCGGGGCGCGATCATCGCCCTCGCCTCGCCCACCACCTCGTCGAGGTAATCCAGAATGATGCCGCTCTCGATCAGCACCTCACCGGTGTCGAGCACCAGGGTCGGCACCCGCCGCAGCGGATTATAGGCCGCGATCTTCTCCGCATCGCGGAAGGTGGACCACGGCTTGTGCTCGAAGCCGATGCCATAGAGCCGCATCGCGATGGCGACGCGGCGCACGAAGGGCGAATTGTATGGGCCGATCAGGAGCATGGGCTTGACCTCGTCATTGCCGGGCTTGCCGTTCGAACATTTCAGGCTTCCAGCATGATCCGTCAGCCCCTCGGTGGCGCGAGCGGCTGTACGATTTCCTGAAACGGTGGAAGCGTTTCGCAACTGGAAGCATGGGCGACGAGCGCCGGATAGCGCGCGGCGTCGAACAAACACGGGTGTGCCTCCGACGTGAAGCGCAGCACGCAGGCGAGAGCGATATCGGAATGGCCGATGCGCTCGCCGAACAGATATGGCGTCTTCACCGCTGCGCGTTCTTTCTCCAGAACGGCAAGCACGCCGGATATCTGCGCCTGGCAGCGCTCGGCCCAGATCTGCGACTGCTCCTTACGCAGCACGCGTTCATAGAGAAGGCTGACCGCCTTGTCGCCGAGACCAGCCGCGAGCGCGCACAGCCGCAACTGCCGCCGCCGCTCGGCGCCGCTTGCTGTGATCATCGCTTTCGATTCGCCGGCGAGTTCGTCGAGATGATCCAGAATGATGCTGCTTTCGACCAGCGCCTCGCCGGAATCGAGCACCAGCGTCGGCACCCGGATCAGCGGGTTATAAGGCGCGATCTTGTCAGCATCGCCGAAGACCGACCATGGCTTGTGCTCGAAGCGCAGGCCATAGAACCGGAGCGCAATAGCGACCCGGCGGACGAAGGGTGAGTTATATTGGCCGATCAGGAGCATGGATTATTGCCTCGTCATTGCCGGGCATAGCCGTTCGAAGAACGGCGTCGCTTTCGCTCGCCCGGCAATCCATCATTCTTCAAAATGAGCTTTTACTTTGATGGATACCCCGATCCCGTCTCCGCCAAGGCTCCGACGTGGCCAATTCCACAACAGGCACGCCGTAGCGTCAAGCGAAGGCGGCAAGACCGGGGCATGACAAAACGCTCTATACCTTCTCCTCGATCGCGCGCTTCACCGCATCGATCGCCGCCTCATTGCGCCGGTACATCGTCCATTGCTTGATGCGCTTGGCGCGCACGAGCTTCGCCGACGTCAGCACGCGCATGTGCTCGCTCACGGTCGGCTGGCTGACGCCGAGCTTCTCCGCGATCAGGAGACCGCAGACGCCGTCCTCGACCAGATCGCCGTCGACCTGCTCGCGGAAATGCTTCCGCGGCTCGCGCAGCCATTCCAGGATCTGCAGGCGGCGCTCATTGGCAAGCGCGCGCAGCACCAGCGCCATCTTCATATAGCCATATTGCTAATTATCTAATTGATGTCAAGAGCCGGGCGCGCTATCAATGGGCATGGCAACAACAATGATGACAACAGCGACCGACATCACGCGCGAACGCATTGCGGCGACCGAGGCGTTGATCCGCCCCTATGTCCGCCGCACGCCGCTCATCCAGGCCGACCTCGGCGATTTCGGCCTGACGGCGGCGCCCCTCACCTTCAAGCTCGAGATGCTGCAGCATTCCGGCTCGTTCAAGGCGCGCGGCGCCTTTGCCAACCTGTTGTTGCGCAAGCCGACCAAGGCAGGCGTGGTCGCGGCCTCCGGCGGCAATCATGGCGCGGCGGTCGCCTATGCCGCGCAGCGGCTCGGCGTGCCCGCGACGATCTTCGTGCCCGAGATCACCTCGCCCGCCAAGATCGAGCGCATCAGGAACTATGGCGCGCAGCTCATGGTCGGAGGAGCGCGCTATGCCGATGCGCTGGCGGCGAGCGAAGCCCATGTGAAGGCGACCGGCGCGATGGCGGTGCATGCCTATGACCAGCCGGAGACGCTGCTCGGCCAGGGCTCGGTCGGCATGGAGATCGAGCAGGATGCGCCCGGCATCGATACGCTTCTGGTCGCGGTCGGCGGCGGCGGGCTGATCGGCGGCGTGGCAGCGTGGTGTGCGGGACGCATACGCGTCATTGCGGTCGAGCCGGAGCAGGCCCCGACGCTACATGCGGCCTTTGCGGCCGGTCATCCCGTCGACGCTCCCGCCGGCGGCATCGCCGCCGACTCGCTCGCACCGCGCCAGGTCGGCCAACTGATGTTCCCGATCGCGCGCGCTCATGTCGAGAAGGTGCTGCTGGTGAGCGACGACGCGATCAGGCAGGCGCAGGCCGCGCTGTGGTCGACCCTGCGCGTCGTGGCTGAGCCGGGCGGCGCTGCGGCATTCGCCGCGCTGCTGTCGGGGAGATATCGGCCGACGCACGGCGAGCGCGTCGCGGTGCTGGTGTGCGGGGCGAACACGACCGCGGTGAAGTTCGAGGGGTAGACACCCCTGACGTCACATTACCGATTTGTCAGTGGCGTTCGGCAGCGAATCAGCAACTGATGGCGCGCGAGGCCAACGGAGACGATCCCGTGTCGCGCCATCACATCCTGCCGCCGGTGGTCTACACGCCACCGCCCCCGAAGCCGAAAGAGACGCGGCGCAAGCGCGGCGTTCGATATGCGCAAGGCGCGGGCACTGCGGATGAGACTGGCGAGACCGAGGAAGCCGGCGAGACCTCGCGCACGACGCAGGCGCGCGCCGTTCCACAGCAGCCGCTTCCGATCGAACGGACCGAGCGGCGCAATCCCTCTCCTAACGGCAAGCTGAGCGATGAAACGCTGAAGGCGATGCTGGAGGTGCAGGAGGCGGAGGGCAAGACGGCGCTGGATCCATGATCCCACTTGTCATGGCCGGGCTTGTCCCGGCCATCCACGTCTTACTTTGCCTCCAAGACGTGGATGCCCGGCACAAGGCCGGGCATGACGACGGAGTTTGCGGCGACGTCGAGAACCTGTCACCCCTCCCCTTCATCACTCGCCAGCGCGCCCTTCACCGCGCGCGCCCAGCCCTTCAGCTTTTTCTCGCGCGTGGCCGCGCTCATGTTGGGCTTGAAGCGGTGTTCGAGGCGCCAGTTGTCGGCGAACTTTGAGGGTTCGGGATAGACGCCCGCTTCGAGGCCGGCGAGATAGGCGGCCCCCAACGCGGTGGTTTCCTGGATCATCGGGCGATCGACCGGCGCATCGAGGAGATCGGCGAGGCGCTGCATGGTCCAGTCAGAGGCCGTCATGCCGCCATCGACGCGCAGCACGTTGGCGGCCTTCTCACCGGGCCAGTCGGCGCGCATGGCTTCGCGGAGATCGTAGGTCTGGTAACACACCGCCTCGAGCGCGGCATGCGCGAGCTCGGCGGGGCCGGTGTTGCGCGTGAGACCAAACAGCGCGCCGCGCACATTCGGCTTCCAGTAGGGCGCGCCCATGCCGACAAAGGACGGCACCAGATAGACGCTCTGCGTCGGGTCCGATCTGTCGGCGAGCGGACCGGTCTCGGCGGCCTGCTTGATGATCTTGAGCCCGTCGCGCAGCCATTGCACCGCGCTGCCGGCCACGAAGATCGAGCCTTCGAGCGCGTAGGTGCGCTGCCCCTTGAGCTGATAGGCGATGGTGGTGAGGAGCTTGTTCTTCGAGGCGACCGGCGTCGTGCCGGTGTTGAGCAGCGCGAAGCAGCCGGTGCCGTAAGTCGACTTGATCATGCCCGGCGTGAAGCAGGCCTGCCCAATGGTCGCGGCCTGCTGGTCGCCGGCGATGCCCGAGATCGGAATCGCGCCGCCGAAGAGCGCGCCCTCACTCGCGCCGAATTTGGCGGAGGAGTCCTTCACCTCCGGGAGCATCGAGCGCGGCACGCGCAGCAGCTTCAACAGCTCGTCGTCCCATTCGCCGCTGTGGATGTTGAACAGCAGCGTGCGCGAGGCGTTGGTGGCGTCGGTTGCATGCACCTTGCCGCCGGTGAGCCGCCACAGCAGATAGCAATCGACGGTGCCGAACAGGAGCTCGCCCGCCTCCGCGCGTTTTCGCGCACCGGGAACGTGGTCGAGGATCCAGGCGACCTTGGTGCCGGAGAAATAGGGATCGATGATCAGGCCTGTTTTCTTCGCGACGACGGGCTCGCAGCCGTCCGCCTTCAGGCGCGCGCAAACATCGGCGGTGCGGCGGTCCTGCCAGACGATGGCGCGATGCACGGCCTTGCCGGTGGCGCGGTCCCACACGACAGTGGTCTCGCGCTGATTGGTGATGCCGATCGCGGCGATGTCTTTTGCCTGGAGGCCCGCCTTCTGCAGGGCGTCGCGGCACACCATGATTGTCGAGGTCCAGATGTCCTCGGGCTCGTGCTCGACCCAGCCCGACGCCGGGAAATGCTGCGGGAATTCCTGCTGCGCCACCGCCGCGATCGAGATGTCGCCGCGAAACACGATCGCGCGAGAGGATGTGGTGCCCTGATCGATGGCGAGGACAAAGGACATGATGTTGTTCCTTGGCGGGATTCCCGGTGGCTGTGTGGCGTCGCGGGCAAGGACAGCGGATTGGGGACGGGAGGTCAACCTATTCTCGTCGCGGGTACAAACTCCGCTGTCGTCCCGGCCTTGAGCCGGGACCCATAACCACCGGCCGTATTTTTGCGAAGGAAGCCGGGACGACGACCACGTCTCAGCCGAGAGCGCAACGCGGTATGGGTCCCGGCTCAGCGCTCGCTTTGCTCCCTTGGCCGGGACGACAGCGCTACGCCGCGGCCGTCGTCACGCCGCCGTCGACGACGATGGTCTGGCCCGTCATGAAGGTCGAGGCGTCGGAAGCGAGATAGGCGACGGCGCCGGCGATCTCGTCGGGTTCGCCGATCCGGCGCAGCGGCGTGGTGGCGCAGCGGCGCTTGAGCCGCTCCTCGTCTTCCCAGAGCGCCCGCGCGAAGTCGGTCTTCACCAGGCCCGGCGCCACGCAATTGACGCGCACGCCCTTCGGGCCCCATTCGCCGGCAAGGCTGCGGCACAGCGCGAAGTCGGCGGCTTTCGAAATGCCGTAGGCGCCGATCACGGTCGAGCCGCGCATGCCCCCGATCGAGGAGATGATGACGACGGAGCCTTTGCCGCGCTCGGCCATCTGCGGAATCGCGAGCGCACAGAGCCAGATATTGCTCTTGACGTTGGAGCCCATGATCTTGTCGAACGCCTCGTCCTTGATGTCGAGCAGCGGGCCGTAATAGGGATTCACCGCGGCGTTGCAGACGAGGATGTCGATCCTGCCATAGTGCTTCGTCGTGCCCTCGATCAGCGCCTTGACCTCGTCATGGCGCGAGATGTTGCAGGCGATGACATGCGCATCACCGCCGGATTGTTTGATGCCTTCGGCGACCTCGTGGCAGGCGTCCGCCTTGCGCGAGGAGATCACGACCTTCGCGCCCAGCTTCGCCAGCAACTCGGCGGACGAACGGCCGATGCCGCGGCTCGACCCTGTGATGACGGCGACCTGGCCGGTGAGATCGAACGGGGTGTTTTTCATTTTGTTTGCCTCCCTGAGTGTTTCTATCGTCATTGCGAGCGAAGCGAAGCAATCCACCGTGCCGCGATCGCGGATGGATGGATTGCTTCGTCGCTTCGCTCCTCGCAATGACGATGGATAGCGCGTGCCCCTAAACCAGCCCGCCGCCTTCGGTGACGCGGCGCAGCTGATAGTCGGTGTCACCGAAGGTGTTTTCGATCATGGTCAGCCGCTTGAAATAGTGGCCGATCTTCGCCTCCTGCGTCATGCCGATGCCGCCGTGAAGCTGGATCGACTGCTGGCCGACGAACTTGCCGGACTTGCCGATCTGCACCTTCGCCGCCGCGACCGCTTTCGCCCGCTCCTTCGGATCGTCGAAATCGATCGCCATGGTCGCGAACATCGACATCGAGCGCGCCTGCTCCAATGCGACGAACATGTCAGACGCGCGGTGCTGCAGCGACTGGAAGGTGCCGATCGCCACGCCGAACTGCTTGCGCGTCTTGATGTATTCGACGGTGGTTTTCAGCGACTCGTCCATCAGCCCGACCGCTTCGGCGCAGAGCGCGACGCGGGCGTCGTCGACCACGCGCTCGATCAGGGCCAACGCATTCTCGGGATCGCCGATCGCGGCGTCCGCGCCGACCTCGACGCCGGTGAAGGAGATGTCGGCGGCATGCAGGCCGTCCTGGGTCGGATAGGATTTCCTGGTTACGCCCTTTGCATTCGAAGGCACCAGGAACACGCCGACGCCCGACCTGTCGCGGCGCTCGCCCCTGGTGCGCGCGGTCACGATCAGCGTGTCGGCGTTCTCGCCGTTGAGCACGACGAACTTCTCGCCGTCGATGACGTAAGCCCCGCCCTTCTTCTTGGCCGACGTGGCGACGTCATGGAGATCATAGCGCGAATTCTTCTCGAGCTGCGCGAAGGCAAAGGTCTTGCTGCCGTCGACAATGCCGGGCACGTGGGCGGCGCGCTGCTCGGCGGATGCGCCATGGCGCAGGAAGCCGCCGCCGATCACCACCGTGGCGAGATAGGGCTCCAGCACCAGCGCGCGGCCGAGCGCCTCCATCACGATCATGGTTTCCACGCCGCCGCCGCCGAAGCCGCCATCCTCTTCCGCGAACGGCAGGCCGAGCAGGCCCTGCTCGGCGAGCTTGCTCCAGACGGCCTTGCTCCAGCCGCCCTTCTCCTTCATGTATTTCCTGCGCTGCTCGAAATCATAGGAGTTGGTCAGGAGACCGTCGACGCTCTCCTTGAGAAGGCGCTGCTCCTCGGACAAATCGAAATCCATTTTTCCTTGTTCCTCATACCCGGACTAGTTTGACACCGTCATTCCGGGACACGCGCGAAGCGCGTGGACCCGGAATCCGGAGATTGTGGCGCGAGATTCCGGGTTCGCGCTTTCGCGCGCCCCGGAATGACAGGATTAGAGCCCCAGCACCGCCTTGGCGATGATGTTGCGCTGGATCTCGTTGGAGCCGCCGTAGATCGAGACCTTGCGGTTGTTGAAGTAGCTCGGCGCGATCTGGGCGGTCCAGTCCATCGCCTCGTTGGAGCCGTCGTCGCCATGCACGTCATAGGGCGCGGCGAGCGGGCCGATCACTTCCATCAGAAGCTCGGTGGTGGTCTGCTGGATTTCCGAGCCCTTGATCTTCAACACCGAGGACGCCGGATTGGGCTTGCCCTTGCCGTGCTTGCCCTCGTCGGCGACGACGCGCAGCTGGGTCAGTTCCAGCGCCTTGAGATCGATCTCGCAGGCGGTGAGCTTTTCGCGGAAAGCGGGATCCTCCAGCACCGGGCGGCCGCCGGACTCGACCTTGGACGCCAGGTCCTTGATGCGGCGGATGCGCTCCTTGGAGACGCCGACGCGCGCAATGCCGGTCCGCTCGTTGCCGAGCAGGAATTTGGCGTAGTCCCAGCCCTTGTTCTCCTCGCCGATGATGTTCTCGTAAGGCACCTCGACGTCGTCGAAGAAGACCTCGTTGACCTCATGACCGCCGTCGATGGTCTCGATCGGGCGCACCGTGACACCCTTCGATTTCATGTCGAACACGATGAAGGAAATGCCCATCTGCTTCTTGGCGCTGGCATCGGTCCGGCACAGACAGAAGATCATGTCGGCATGCTGGGCGAGCGTGGTCCAGGTCTTCTGGCCGTTGATGATCCACTTGTCGCCCTTGCGCTCGGCCTTGGTCTTGAGCGAGGCGAGGTCCGATCCCGAGCCCGGCTCGGAAAAGCCCTGGCACCACCAATCATCGACATTGGCGATGCGCGGCAGATACTGCTTCTTCTGCTGCTCATTGCCGAAGGTGTAGATGACAGGGCCGACCATGCTGACGCCGAAGGCGAGCGGCGCCGGCGCCGGGTAGGACTGCAGCTCCTCGTTGAAGATGTAATGCTGCACCGAGGTCCAGCCCGTGCCGCCATATTCCTTTGGCCAGTGCGAGACGCCCCAGCCCTTCTTGTTCAGGATGCGCCACCAGGTGACCATCTCGTCCTTGGAGAGATGACGGCCCTCCTGCAGCTTGCGCCGCGTATCCGGCGGCACGTTGTCGCGGAAAAACGCCCGCACGTCCTCGCGGAACGCCATTTCTTCCTTGGTGAAAGCGAGATCCATCGGATCCTCCTGTGAACGGGTGTACTCTATAGCATGTTACGCAACATACTATACCTTTGATTGAACACGATCCTTTCGTAAACCCGGCTTCCATTTCTCCGGATCATGCTCTAGGCGATCTTTTTCTTCGATAGCGGTTGCGCCCGGCGCAATTCATGACGCGACAATTTACCGACCGGCGTGCGCGGCAGGTCGTCGACGAACTCCACCGCCGCCGGCAGCTCATGCTTGCCGAGCTTGCCGGTGAGAAACGCGCGCAATTCGTCGAGCGAGAACGGCTTTGCGCCGTCGCGCAGCTTGATGAAGGCCTTGGCCGCCTCGCCGCGATAATCGTCGGGGATGCCGATCACGATCACCTCATAGACGGACGGGTGGGTGTAGATCGCCTGCTCGATCATCTGCGGATAGACGTTGAAGCCACCGGAGATGATCATGTCCTTCTTGCGGTCGACCAGGTAGAAATAGCCGTCCGCGTCGCGATAGCCGATATCGCCGGTGAGAAAGTGGTCGCCGACAAAGGCCTGCGCGGTTTCCTCGGGCCTGTTCCAGTAGCCGCTTGTGACGTTCGGCCCCCTGATGCGGATCTCGCCGACCTCGCCGTCCGGCAGCACCTTCGCCGGATCGTCGAGCGACACCACGTCCATCTCGAGCCCAGGCAAGGCGATACCCACCGAGCCCGGCTTGTCCGGCCCGTTATCCGGATGCGCGGTGCCTGCGGGGCAGGTCTCGGTCATGCCCCAGCCGGAGCGGAGCTTCATGCCGACCTTGCGCTCCAGAAATGCCGCGACTTCCACCGGCAGCGGCGCGCCGCCCGAGCCGGCGCTGCGCAGCGAGGAGAAGTCGCGCCTGTCGAGATCTGGTAACGCCGCAATCGCGATCCACATGGTCGGCACACCCGGGAAATAGGTCGCGCGCTTGACTTCGATGTCGCGCATCACGGCTTCGACATCGAAGCGCTGATGCAGCGAGATCAGATGGCCGCGGCGGATGCAGGACAGCATCACCACCGTCAATGCGAAGATATGGAACAGCGGCAGCACGCAGATCACGCGCTCGATCGGATTGCCGCGCTCGGCACGCGCGGCCTTGCCCCAGACGTCATAGATCGACACCGCGGCGGTGAGATTGCCGTGGGTCAGCATCGCGCCCTTGGGAAGACCGGTCGTGCCGCCGGTATATTGCAGCAATGCGATGTCGTCGACGTCGATGGACGGCCATTGCGCAGGCTTCGCCGCGCCATCGATGAATTGCCGGTAGGTGATGACAGCCGGATTGTCGGGCAGCTTCGTTTGCGGCGTGCCGATCTTGCCCCAGTGATCGTCCTCGCAGACGATCAGGCGGTCGAGCAAACCTTTCTCCAGGAATTTCAGCGCGGTCGGCAGCAGCGCCGACAGGTTGCTGGTGACCAGCACCCGCGCGCCGGAATCCGAAAGCTTGTGCGACAGCGCGATCTCGCCGTCGAGCGGCGACAGATGCACGACGCGGCCGCCCGCCTTGAGCGCGCCGAAGAAATTGGCGGGATGGTCAGGCGTATTGCCGAGGAACAGTGCGATGGAGATGTCCCTGCCATAACCCGCGCGCAGGAATGCGGAGGCTGCGACTTCGACCAGGCCTTCCAGTTCTCGATAGCTGATCGGCCGCTCGCGAAATTCCAGCACCGGGCGATCGCCGAATTCGGCCGCAGCGTCGGACAACAGATCCGGCAGCGTGCCGCGCGTGATCGGGTCGTCCCAACGCACGCCTTCAGGATAAAACTGTTCGCCGGGATGGGTCATGTTCAAGGCACCGTCGTTCCAGGGCGACGCGCTAGCGTCGAACCCGGAACCTCGAGATTCCGGGTTCGCGCTTCGCCCGCCCCGGAATGACGCGACGACAGAACCAGCCCCATCACGCCGCCTTCGACTTCTCGGCGGCGAGCGAGGCGAAGGTCTTGCCTTCGGCGGCGAGGCGCTTGAGCAGCGGCGCGGGCTCGAGCGAGGGATCGTTGGTCTCCCTGGCATAATAGGACAGACGATCGGCGATGTGCTTCAGCCCGACGCTGTCGGCCCAGAACATCGGACCGCCGCGATAGATCGGCCAGCCATAGCCATAGAGCCAGACCACGTCGATGTCGCTCGCCCGCGCCGCGATGCCCTCGTCCAGGATGCGCGCACCCTCGTTGATCATCGGATACATCATGCGCTCGAGGATCTCGTCGTCCGAGACCTGGCGGCGCTTGCGCCCGAGCCGTGTCAGCGTCTCGTCGATCAGTTTCTCGACCTCCGGGTCCGGCAGCGGCGCGCGCGAGCCGCCTTCATACTTGTAGTAGCCCTTGCCGGTCTTCTGGCCGAAGCGCCCGGCTTCGCACAGGGCGTCCGCGATCTCCGACTTGATGCCGCGGTCCTTGCGCGAGCGCCAGCCGATGTCGAGACCGGCGAGATCGCCCATGGCGAACGGACCCATCGGCATGCCGAACTTGGTAACGACGGCGTCGACCTGCTGCGGCAGCGCGCCCTCGAACAAGAGCTTTTCCGACTGCTTGCCGCGCTGGGCCAGCATGCGGTTGCCGACAAAGCCGTCGCAGACGCCGACCACCGCCGGCACCTTGGCGATCTTGCGCGCGGTCGACACCGCGGTCACCAGCGCGTCAGGCGCCGTCTTCGCGCCGCGCACGATCTCGCACAGCTTCATGACGTTGGCGGGCGAGAAGAAGTGCATGCCGAGCACATCCTGCGGACGTTTCGTCACTTTCGCGATCTCGTCGATGTTGAGATACGAGGTGTTGGAAGCGAGCACGGCGCCCGGCTTGGCATGTTCGTCGAGCTTTCCGAACACCTCCTTCTTCACAGCCATCGTCTCGAACACCGCCTCGATGATGAGATCGGCGTCCTTCACATGCTCGAGGCCGACGACGCCGTTGATCAGCGCCATGCGCTTGGCCGGGGCATCCGCCGGGATGCCGCCGCGCGCCGCGGTCGCCTCATAGTTCTTCTGCATCACGCCCATGCCGCGCTTGAGCTGCTCTTCGCCGGTTTCGACGAGCGTGACGGGAATGCCAGCATTGGCGAACGACATCGCGATGCCGCCGCCCATCGTGCCGGCGCCGACGATGGCGACGCGCGCGACATTGCGCGGCTTGGTGCCCTCGGGCACGCCCGCGATCTTGTTGGCCTCGCGCTCGGCGAAGAAGGCGTAGCGCTGCGCCTTGGACTGATCGCTCGCCATGAGCTTCTGGAAGCCCTCGCGCTCCTTCTTCATGCCTTCGTCGAACGGCAGGTCGATCGCGGCTCCCACCGCATCGGCCGCTGCGAACGGCGCCTCGAGACCGCGCGCACGCTTGGTCATGGCGGCGACCGCATTGGTGAAGATCGAGCGGTCCGCCTTGGCGGCCGCGAGCTTGGAATCGTCATCGCGCAGCTTGCGCAGCGGCCGCTTCTCGGCCAGCACCTTGCGGGCAAACGCCTCGCCACCCGAAGCCGGGCCCTCGACGATCTCCTCGATCAGGCCGTTCTTGAGCGCCTCGGCGGCCGAGATCGGATCGCCGCTGACGATCATCCTGACCGCCAGTTCCGGACCGACCGCGCGCGGCAGGCGCTGCGTGCCGCCGGCACCCGGCAGCAGTCCGAGCTTCACCTCGGGCAGCCCGAGCCTCGCCTCCTTGACGGCGACGCGAAAGTGGCAGGCAAGCGCGACTTCGAGGCCGCCGCCCAGCGCCGTGCCGTGGATGGCAGCGACGATCGGCTTCGGCGAGTTCTCCATCTCGGCCAGCACTTCCATCAGGCCCGGCGGTTTGGGCGGCTTGCCGAATTCGGTGATGTCGGCGCCGGCGATGAAGGTGCGGCCGGCGCAGGTCAGCACGATAGCCTTGATTTCGGGATCGGCGATCGCGGCCTTGATGCATTCCAGCATGCCGCCGCGGACCGCGGCGCTGAGCGCGTTCACCGGAGGGCTGTTCACGGTGACGGTGCCGATGACGTCGTGACGTTCGAGTTTGACCACTTCGCTCACGCTACGCTCCTTGGTGTTTGCAGATTCTTTTTCGGATTCTTGTTCGGATTGCTCGGTGTTTTCTTGAGTGTTTTCTTGAGTGTTTTCTTGTTTTCCTGGGTGCCTGCCGGGTGCTTGTTTCCTGGGTGCTTATTCTTGGTTGTCTGTTGACTTGTGCCGAGACGCTGCCTGATCTTGCGTTTAAACGCCGCATCCTGACAATTTCGCACTGCGAAACTAAATTCCACATCTTGACATCGAGGGTTATTTTGAAGCACGTCCGTTGTCAACGAGCACATCACGCACAGCAGGGGCATGAAACGTACGGCGAAGAGAGGCGCGACCGATCGCAGTTTCGTCGTCGCGCTTTCCCGCGGCCTCGATGTGTTGCGCGCGTTCCAGCCCAATGACGGACTGCTCGGCAACCAGGAGATCGCGGCCCGCACGAATCTGCCGAAGCCAACGGTGTCGCGGCTGACCTACACGCTGACCAAGCTCGGTTATCTTACGCCTGTCCCGCGGTTTGAGAAGTATCAGCTTGCTCCGTCAGCCATGGCGCTCGGCTATGCCGCGCTCGCCAATCTGGGCGTTCGTCATTTGTCCGAGCCGTTCCGCGAGGAAGTCATGCGCGAGACCGGTGGCGCGGTCGCGGTCGGCGGACGGGACCGCCACAGCATGATCTATTTCGGTCAAAGCCGGAACGGGCTTACGCTCGGCGTTCAGCTCGACGTCGGCTCCCGCGTTCCCATTGCAACCTCGGCGATGGGACGCGCGTATCTATGGTCGCTGGCAGCGGAAGAACGAACCAATCTGCTGCGGGATCTGCGCGAACATTATGGCAGCCGCTGGCCCAAGATGCGCGACGGCATCGAACGCTCCGGCGAGTTCGTCGCCAAGCACGGCTTTGCCATCTCGGCGGGCGATTGGCAGGACGACGTCGCGGCGGCCGGCGTAGCACTAAAGTTAAATGACGGAACGGGTCCTTATGCGTTTAACTGTGGCGCACCGGCATTCCGCTTCACGGAAGATCGGCTGCGCAACGATATTGGACCGCGACTTGTGGCGATGGTAAGGAACATCGAGGCGGCGCTTGGCGGGATGACGCCGCGATCGACACAATCCAGAAAAGACGCCGCCAAAAAAGACGGCGCAAAAAAAGAACAAGGCAGGAAATCAAGGTCAGGAGGGAAACTTGTACGTGTGGCCGAGGGGATCAGATAGCCTCCGTTGTCGCGAATGGCGACGCACGTCGCCGCAGCGTCAAGGCGCGACAACATGATGCAGGCCCAGTCTGCGCAGGGACAATCTCCCCTGCTCGCGGTGCGCGATGTCAGCGTCGTGTTCGGCGGCATCGTCGCATTGAACGGTGTTTCCTTTGATATGCATCAGGGCGCGATCCTCGGCCTGATCGGTCCGAACGGCGCCGGCAAAACCACGTTGTTCAACTGCCTGAGCCGGCTCTATCAGCCGAGTTCCGGCGACATCCTGTTGGAAGGCACCAGCATCCTGACGCGGCCGCCGCACCGGATCGCCGAGATCGGGATCGGCCGCACCTTCCAGAACGTCGCGCTGTTTCCCAACCTCTCGGTGCTCGACAATGTTCGCGTCGGCACCCATTCTCGCACCTCCAGCGACATCGTCAGCGACGCGCTGAAGCTCGCCTGGGTGCGCCGCGGCGAAACGGCGATGAACAAGAAGGTTCACGAGATCCTCGGCTACCTCGATCTCGAAAACGTCGCCCACACCACCGTCTCGGGCCTGCCGTTCGGCACGCAAAAGCGGGTCGAGCTGGCGCGTGCGCTCGCCGCCGATCCGAAGATCCTCCTGCTCGACGAGCCGGCCGGCGGCCTCAACCATGAAGAAGTTCATGTGCTCGGCGACCTCATCCGGAAGATCCGCGACGAGCGCAAGATCACGGTGCTGCTGGTCGAGCATCACATGGGGCTGGTGATGTCGATCGCCGATCACGTGGTGGCGCTGAATTTCGGCCGCAAGCTCGCGGAAGGCACGCCCGCCCAGGTGCAGGCCGATCCCGACGTCATCAAGGCCTATCTCGGGAGCAAGGACCAATGACGGCGATGCTCAACGTCAGGGATTTGCGGGCCTATTACGGCCAGGTGCAGGCGCTGCACGGCCTGTCCTTCTCGCTCGACGAGGGCTCGCTCACCACGTTGCTCGGTGCCAACGGCGCGGGCAAGACCACCACGCTGCGGGCGATCTGCAACATGGTGCGCTCGACCGGCGCGATCGAGTTCGAGGGCCAGTCGCTCAGCGGCCGCTCGACCGAAAACATCGTGCGGCTCGGCATTGCCCATGTGCCGCAGGGCCGCGGCACCTTCACCGCGATGACGGTCGAGGAAAACCTGCAGCTCGGCGCCATCAGCCGCAGCGACAAGGCCGGCATCGTCTCCGACATCGAGCGGATGTACGAGCACTTCCCGGTGCTGAAGGAACGCTTCACCCAGCAGGCCGGCACGCTCTCGGGCGGCGAGCAGCAGATGCTCGCGGTCGCTCGCGCGCTGATGCTGCGGCCGCGCCTGATGTTGCTGGACGAGCCTTCGTTCGGCCTGGCGCCGCTGATCGTGCGCGACCTCTTCAAGATCCTCGGCAGGATCAACCGCGAGGACAAGGTCACGATCCTCGTCGTCGAGCAGAACGCGCAGCTTGCGCTCGAGCTTGCCGACCAGGCCCATGTGATCGAAACCGGCCGCATCGTGATGTCGGGCGGCGCCAAAGACATCGCGAACAACGAAGACGTTCGCAAATCCTATCTCGGATACTGAGGAGCCGCCGGCATGGAGCTTTTCACCAACCAGATCCTCGCCGGCATTTCCACCGGTGCGATCTACGCCTGCATGGCGCTGGCCGTGGTCATGATCTACCAGGCCATCGACCATCTGAACTTCGCCCAGGGCGAAATGGCGATGTTCTCGACCTTCATCTCCTGGCAATTGATGCAGTGGGGCGTGCCCTATTGGGGGGCGTTCGTCCTCACCATCGCCTTCTCCTTCGTGGGCGGCATCGCGATCGAGCGGATCCTGTTCAAGCCGCTCGCCAAGGCCCCCGTGCTGACCAACGTTGCCGGCTTCATCGCCTTGTTCTCGATCATCAACTCCTGCGCCGGGCTGATCTGGGACTTCACCATCAAGCAGTATCCGACTCCGTTCGGTTCCTCGCCGTTCCTCGGCAGCCAGCTGATTTCGACCCACCAGGCCGGCATGATCGGCGTCACGCTGCTGATGCTGCTCGGCCTGTTCTTCTTCTTCCGCTACACGCGGATGGGGCTCGCGATGCGGGCAGCCGCCTCGCTGCCGGAATCGGCGCGTCTGGTCGGCATCAACACCTCCTGGATGATCGCGCTCGGCTGGGGCATGGCGGCCGCGATCGGCTCGATCGCCGGCATCCTGATCGCGCCGGTCGTGTTCCTGGAGCCGAACATGATGGGCGGCGTACTGATCTACGGCTTCGCCGCGGCCGTGCTCGGCGGCCTCACCAGCCCGTTCGGCGCCGTGGTCGGCGGGTTCCTGGTCGGCATCTTCGAGAACCTCGCCGGCACCTATATTCCGGGCGTCGGCAACGAGCTGAAGCTGCCGATCGCGCTCGCCCTCATCATCACCGTCCTGGTCGTCAAACCCGCTGGCCTGTTCGGTCGGCCCATCGTGAAGCGAGTCTGATCATGAGCGCTGCCGAGGAAGTCGTAACCGAAGGCCAGGCGGTAGAGGCCGTTCCGAAACGCGCGATGACGCTCGGCACCGGCACCTCGCTGATCGTGCTCGCCGTGCTGCTGGTGGTGCCGCTGCTGGTCAAGAACTTCATCATCTTCCAGCTGACGATGCTGCTGATCTATGGCGTCGCCGTGCTGGCGCTCAACATCCTGACCGGCGGCAGCGGCCAGTTCTCGCTCGGCCAAAGCGCCTTCTACGCGATCGGCGCCTACACTTCCGCGATCCTGATGGAGCATTTCAACGTCAACTATGCGCTGACGCTGCCGATCGCGGGCGTCATCTGCTTCGCCGTCGGCTACTTGTTCGGCCAGCCGGCGCTGCGCTTGTCCGGCGTCTATCTGGCGCTCGCGACCTTTGCGCTCGCGACCGCGATGCCGCAGCTGCTCAAGCTCGGCTATTTCGAGCACTGGACCGGCGGCGTGCAGGGCCTCGTCGTCACCAAGCCGGATGCGCCGGAGTTCCTGGAGAACGCGCTGAAGTCCTTCCACCTGAAGATGTCACAGGACATGTGGCTGTACTACTTCACGCTCGTGATCACGATTGCGATCTATCTGTGGTCCATCAACCTGCTGCGCTCGCGCTCCGGCCGCGCCTTCATGGCGATCCGCGACAACGAGATCGCGGCCTCATCGATGGGCGTCAATGTCGCGCTGTACAAGACGCTCGCCTTCGGCGTCAGCGCAGGGATCACGGGAGTTGCCGGCGGGCTCGGCGCCATCGCCGTGCAGTTCGTGGCCCCCGACAGCTACACCATCACGCTCGCGATCTCCCTGTTCCTGGGGATGGTCGTCGGCGGCGTCGGCTGGCTGCCCGGCTCGTTCGTCGGATCGGCGTTCATCATCTTCGTTCCGAACATCGCGGAGAGCATTTCCAAGGGCCTCTCCGGCGCCGTGTTCGGCGTGCTGCTCTTCCTTGTCATATTCCTGATCCCCCATGGCGCCAGGCAGATTGCCATCGTCAGCCAGCAGCTGACGGCCCGGCTCAGGAGATAGGCTGGCGGGACTTTGGATCTGACGTTCGCTTGAAGTTTTCGCGGCCAGAGGCTAGCGAACGTCGGGTCCGATCCAACAGGTCAAAACAAGAGCAACAACCAGGAGAAGTTATGCGTTCGACAGGACTAGGGACCGCCGCACTCGCGGCGGTCGCAATCGTTTGTGCATCCCAGGGTGCGCTCGCGCAGAAGAAATACGACACCGGCGCCAACGATACCGAAATCAAGATCGGCAATATCATGCCCTATAGCGGCCCGGCTTCCGCTTACGGCGTGATCGGCAAGACCGAGCAGGCCTATTTCGACAAGATCAATGCCGAAGGCGGCATCAACGGCCGCAAGATCAAGTTCGTCACCTATGACGACGGCTATTCGCCGCCGAAGGCCGTGGAACAGGCGCGCAAGCTCGTCGAGAGCGACGAGGTGCTCGTGGTCTTCAACCCGCTCGGCACGCCGTCGAACTCGGCGATCCAGAAATATCTCAATGCCAAGAAGGTTCCGCAGCTCTTCGTTGCCACCGGCGCGACCAAGTGGAACGACCCGAAGGACTTCCCCTGGACCATGGGCTGGCAGCCCTCGTACCAGAGCGAAGCCCACATCTATGCGAAGTACCTGATGAAGGAGAAGCCGGAGGCCAAGATCGGCGTGCTCTACCAGAACGACGATTTCGGCAAGGACTATCTCAAGGGCCTGAAGGACGGGCTCGGCGCCAAGGCGTCGCTGATCACGGCGGAAGAGAGCTACGAGACGTCGGAGCCCTCGATCGACGGCCACATCGTCAAGCTGAAGTCCGCCGGCGTCGACACCTTCATCTCGATCACGACGCCCAAATTCGCGGCACAGGCGATCAAGAAGCTCGCCGAGCTCGACTGGCATCCCCTGCACATCGTCTCGAACGTGTCGTCCTCGGTCGGCGGCGTGCTGAAGCCCGCCGGCTACGAGAACTCGCAAGGCATCCTCTCGGCCGCTTACGCCAAGGACGGCGCCGACGCGCAGTGGGACAATGATCCCGGCATGAAGAAGTTCTTCGAATTCCTGGCCAAGTACTATCCGGAGGGCGACAAGCTCAACTCGTCGGTGGTCTACGGCTATGGCGTGGCGCAGACGCTGGTGAAGGTGCTTCAGATGTGCGGCGACGATCTCACCCGCGCCAATGTCATGAAGCAGGCCGCGAGCCTGAAGGATTTCGAGCCCGACACGCTTCTGCCGGGCGTCAAGATCAACACCTCGCCGACCGACTTCGCTCCGATCGAGCAGTTGCAGATGATGCGCTTCAAGGGCGAGAAATGGGATCTGTTCGGCGACATCATCTCGGGTGAGCTGAGCAACTGACGCCGCCCGGGTTCGCGAGTTCCTGAACTCCGGATCTTCGGCGTCCAGCCTTCGACTAAAAGACGCCCTCCGCGATCCCGATCGCGGGGGGCTTTTTCTTGCCGGGTCTCATGGCGAGGTATTCAATGCTGCCAGGAGCCGCCAAGCGCTCCGCATTCCAACAACACTGACACATTCAACCCAGGTCCAGGGAGACTAACATGCCTGCCAATGCTTTGCGTTTGGGGCTGTTTTCGGCTGCCCTCGCGATATTTGCGGCTACTCACGTCAGTGCCGCTGACCAAAAAAAATACGACATCGGCGCAACCGACACCGAAATCAAGCTCGGCAACATCATGCCCTACAGCGGGCCGGCGTCCTCCTACAGCGTGATCGGCAAGACCGAGGCCGCGTACTTCAACAAGATCAACGCCGAGGGCGGCATCAACGGGAGAAAGATCAACTTCATCTCCTATGACGACGGCTACTCGCCGCCGAAGACCGTCGAACAGGCGCGCAAGCTGGTCGAGAGCGACGAAGTGCTGCTCATCTTCAACTCGCTCGGCACGCCACCGAATTCGTCGATCCACAAATACATGAACTCCAAGAAGGTGCCGCAGCTGTTCGTCGCCACCGGCGCCACCAAATGGAACGACCCTCGCGAGTATCCGTGGACCATGGGCTACCAGCCCAACTACCAGAGCGAAGGGCAGATCTACGCCAAGTACATTCTCACGAACCTGCCCAATGCCAGGATCGCGATCCTCTACCAGAACGACGATTACGGCAAAGATTACGTCAAGGGCATGAAGGATGGCCTCGGCGCCAAGGCTTCCTCGATGATCGTCGCCGAGGAGAGCTACGAGACCACCGAGCCGACCATCGATTCCCACATCGTCAATCTGAAGGCGAGCGGCGCCGACGTGTTCTTCGACGTGGCGATCCCGAAATTCGCGGCCCAGGCCATCAGGAAGGCCGCCGAGATCGGCTGGAAGCAAACGCACTTCCTCAACAACGTCTCCTCGTCGATCAGCTCGGCCATCAAGCCGGCCGGCTTCGAGAATGCGCAGGGCATCATTTCCTCGATCTGGATCAAGGACCCGACCGATCCGCAATGGAAGGACGATCCTGAAATCAAGGCGTGGAACGTATTCCTGGACAAGTACTGGCCCGAGGCGCCGCGCAGCGACGCCAACGTGATCTATGGTTACGCGGTTGCGCAAACCATGGTCCACGTCCTCAAGAATTGCGGTGACGATTTGACGCGCGCGAACGTCATGAAGCAGGCCGCGAGCATGCACGACTACACGGTAGCCGGCCTGCTGCCGGGCGTGAAAATCAACACCAGCGCTTCGGATTTCGCGCCGGTCTCGCAGCTGCAGCTGATGCGGCTGAAGGGCGACACCTGGGAGCGCTTCGGCGAGGTCATCTCGTCTGACGTCGGCGGCTGACGGCGCGCCAATCGACGGCAAAGCCCCTGCGACTCAGTCGCGGGGGCTTTGTCTTGAAGCCTCTTTGCCTTGAAGCCTCGCACCGAATGGTATTCAATTCCTGCCGCGTCTCAAGAAGCGCCAGCCAAGAAAAGGACGCACACTCACCAGACAACAGGGAGAAGGGAATGCCCACCACAACCCGTGGACTGGCGCTCGCGTCGGCCGCGCTCGTCATGTTTGCAGCCTCTGCCGTCAGCGCACTTGCGCAGAACAAATACGATGTCGGCGTCACCGACACCGAGATCAAGATCGGCAACATCATGCCCTATAGCGGACCCGCTTCCGCCTACGGCGTGATCGGCAAGACCGAGCAGGCCTATTTCAACAAGATCAACGCCGAGGGCGGCATCAACGGGAGAAAGATCACCTTCGTCTCTTATGATGACGGCTATTCACCGCCCAAGACGGTCGAGCAGGCGCGCAAGCTGGTCGAGAGCGACGAGGTGCTCCTGATCTTCAATTCGCTGGGCACCCCGCCGAATTCAGCCATCCAGAAATACATGAACGCGAAAAAGGTGCCGCAGCTGTTTGTCGCGACCGGCGCAACCAAGTGGAACGACCCGAAGGACTACCCCTGGACCATGGGCTGGCAGCCCAACTACCAGAGCGAGACCCAGATCTACGGGAAGTACATCCTCAAGAACCATCCGGACGGCAAGATTGCCGTGCTCTTCCAGAACGACGATTACGGCAAGGACTATCTGAAGGGCCTGAAGGACGGCCTGGGAGCGAAGGCCGCGACCATGATCGTCGCCGAGGACAGCTACGAGGTGTCGGAGCCGACCATCAACTCCCACATCGTGAAGCTGAAAGCGAGCGGCGCCGACATTTTCGTCAACATCTCGAGCCCGAAATTCGCGGCCCAGGCGATCAAGAAGAATGGGGAGGTCGGATGGAAGCCGATGCACTTCCTCAACAACGTCTCGGTCTCGATCGGCAGCGTGATCAAGCCGGCGGGACTGGAGAACGCCCAGGACATCATCTCGTCGCAATATCTGAAGGATCCGACCGATCCGCAGTGGAAGAACGATGCCGGGATGAAGGAATGGAACGCCTTCCTCGACAAGTACTATCCGGAAGCCGACCGCACCGACGCCAACGTGATGTACGGCTACACCGTGGCGCAGGGACTGGTCTACGTGCTGAAGAACTGCGGCAACGACCTCACCCGGGAAAACGTCATGAAGCAGGCCGCTGGCATCAAGGACCTCGAGCTCGGCGGTCTCCTGCCGGGGATCAAGGTCAACACCTCGGCGACCGACTTCGCGCCGCTTTCGCAACTCCAACTGGTCAAGTTCAAGGGCGAGACCTGGGAGCGTTTCGGCGACATCTTGAGTTCTGACGTCGGCGGTTAATGGGTTAACACGCCGTTTCAACGACTAAAGGAGCAGCCCCTGCGGCTTTGCCGCAGGGGCTTTTTATTGTGGCGAAAGCGGCAAAATGCTATCGCAGTTCCACGAAACAGAAGAGCTTTCGGGTCAAGGAAGCCGCGACACAAATCGTCGATATTTAAATGAGGGAGAATGGAATGCCCGTTATCGTCACGCGTCTGGCCATAGCTTCGGCCGCGCTTGCCCTGTTCGCCGCGTCTTCAACATCTGCCCTGGCGCAGAAGAAATACGACACCGGCGCCACCGACACCGAAATCAAGATCGGCAATATCATGCCCTACAGCGGACCGGCTTCCGCCTACGGCGTGATCGGCAAGACCGAGGCCGCCTATTTCAAGAAGATCAACGATGCCGGCGGCATCAACGGACGCAAGATCAATTTCATCTCTTATGACGACGGCTATTCGCCGCCGAAGACGGTGGAACAGGCGCGCAAGCTGGTGGAGAGCGATGAAGTCCTCTTCATCTTCAACTCGCTCGGCACGCCGCCCAATTCGGCGATCCACAAATACATGAACTCGAAGAAGGTGCCGCAGCTGTTCGTCGCCACCGGCGCCACCAAGTGGAACGATCCGAAGGACTTCCCCTGGACCATGGGCTGGCAGCCCAACTACCAGAGCGAGTCGCGCATCTATGCGAAGTACCTGATGAAGGAGAAGCCGGACGCCAAGATCGCCGTGCTCTACCAGAACGACGACTATGGCAAGGATTACCTCAAGGGCCTGAAGGACGGGCTCGGCGCCAAGGCCGCAACGATGATCGTCGCGGAAGAAAGCTACGAGACCACCGAGCCCACCATCGACAACCACATCGTCAAGCTGAAGTCGACCGGCGCCACCGTGTTCATGGACATCACCACGCCGAAATTCGCGGCGCAGGCGATCAAGAAGGCAGCCGAGATCGACTGGAAGGCGCTTCACATCCTTAACAACGTCTCCGCCTCCGTCGGCAGCGTGATCAAGCCGGCCGGCTTCGAGAACTCGCAAGGCATCATCTCGGCGCAATATCTGAAGGACACCACGGATCCGCAATGGGCGACTGATCCCGGCATGAAGGCCTATCTGGAGTTCATGACCAAGGACTTCCCAGAAGGCGACAAGCTCGATAACGGCACTGTCGTCGGCTATGGCGTGTCGCAGACGCTGGTGCAGGTTCTCAAGCAGTGCGGCGACGACCTGACCCGCGAGAACGTCATGAAGCAGGCGGCGAACCTCAAGGACTTCCGCACGGAAGTCCTGCTGCCGGGCGTCATGATCAACACCTCGCCCACCGATTTCGCCCCGATCAGCCAGCTGCAGCTGATGCGCTTCAAGGGCGAGAAGTGGGAACTGTTCGGCGACGTCATCTCCGGCGACGTCGGCGGCTGATCTCTGATTGCCCGGCGCAACCGCGTCCGGACCGACAGACCATCAATCCCCCCGCGAGGTCACGCCTTGCGGGGGTTTTCTTTTGCGCCGATCGGATGGATAAGGGCGTTCGCATCTCAAGGGCTTCTCGTGATCTCATGACCGACCGACGTCCACTCCTCCGCGCGATTTTCGACGCCGCTGTTGCGGCCGCCCATCCCGACGTCGTGCTGGCGCGGCATCTACCGCCCGTTCCGAAGGGCCGGGTGATCTGCCTTGCCGCGGGCAAGGGCGCCGCGGCAATGGCCGCAAGCGCCGAGAAGCATTATCTCGACCGCGCGCAGCTCGATCCCGCGCGGCTCGTCGGCATCGCCACGACGCGCCATGGCCATGGCGTGCCGACGCGCCGCGTACGCGTTGTCGAGGCCGGCCATCCCATGCCGGACCAGGCGGGCCTGAAGGGAGCCGAGGATACGCTCGCGCTCGCAGGGACGGCCGAAGCCGATGACCTCCTGCTGGTGCTGTTGTCGGGCGGCGGTTCGGCCAACTGGATCGCGCCGGCCGCAGGCGTCGGTTTCGAGCAGAAGCAGAAACTCACCCGCGCGCTGCTGCGCTCGGGTGCGCCGATCGGCGAGATCAATACCGTCCGCAAGCATCTGTCGCGGATCAAGGGCGGCCGCCTGGCACGCGCCGGACAACGCGCCGAGATCGTCACGCTCGCGATCTCGGACGTTCCGCGTGACGATCCGTCCGCGATTGCCTCCGGGCCCACCGTGCCCGATCCGACCACGCTTGCCGATGCGCGCGCCATCCTCGCCAAATACAGGCTCGAGGTCGACGATGCGATCCGTCGCGCGCTGGACGATCCCGCCAACGAAAGCTGCAAGGCAGGTGACGCCGCGTTTGCCCGCGCGCGGTTCGAACTGATCGCGCGGCCGCGGCAGTCGCTCGAAGCCGCGATCAAGGTCGCGCGCGAGGCCGGCTTTGAGACCATCGATCTCGGCGCCGACCTCGAAGGCGAGGCGCGCGAGGTCGCGGCCGACCATGCGCGGCTGGCGCTGAAAGCGAGGAGCGAAGGCAAACGCATCGCGATCCTCTCCGGCGGCGAGCTCACCGTGACCGTGCGCGGCAACGGCCGCGGCGGTCCGAACCAGGAATATGCGCTGGCGCTCGCCGATCTCTTGAAGGACACGTCCGGCATCGCAGCGCTCGCCGGCGACACCGATGGCGCCGACGGCGGGGCTGGATCGGCCTCGGACCCCGCCGGCGCGCTGATCGATGCGGCGACGTTCGCCGCGATGAAAGCGAAGAAGCTCGATCCGCGCGGCTTTCTCGACAACAACGACGCCACCGCGTTCTTCGCGGCGACGGGCGATCTGTTGCAGACCGGGCCTACGCTCACGAACGTGAACGACATCCGCGTGGTGCTGGTGGATTAACTCCGTCGTCATTCCGGGGCGCGCGAAGCGCGAGCCCGGAATCCATACCGCGTGATCTCTCAAGAAAACACCGAACGACGTAACCACGTTCTTCGTCATGCCGAAGCCTGTGGTTATGGATTCCGGGCTCGACGCGTGCGCGTCGCCCCGGAATGACGATGGCTAGAACTCCTGCGCGATCCTGGTCAGCATCGACAGCAGCGCGGCGCGATTGGCCGGGCCGAGCAGCTCGTTCAGCCGCGCCTCGTGCTTGGAGGCGACGAGCTTCTTCGCCCGCGCCAGCACCGCTCTCCCCTTCTCCGTGAGCACCAGGATGTGCGAGCGGCGGTCGTTGCTTGAACGCATCCGCGTGCAGAGGTCCCGGCTCTCCAGCGCGTCGAGCATCGCCACGAAATTCGGCCTGAGGATGCCGAGCGTATTGGCGATCTCCGTCTGATTGCGGCCGGGATTGCGGTCGAGCAGGAGCAGCACCGAAAACTGGGCCGGCGTGAGCTGCAGCGGCGCGACGCAGCGCAGGAAGTCCTCGAAAATCTTGAGTTGCGCCCGCTTGAGCGAATAACCGAGCAGTTCGGACAATTCGCCCATCTGCAAGGCGCCGCCGTCCATTATCCCGTCAGCATGCTCCTTGCGAGCGCCATCCCTGGAACCATCCTTCGCGCCATCCTTGGCGTGATCCTTCGCTCCATCCTTGGCGCCTTCCTTGGCGCTCTCCGCCGTTGCAGTCTTGGAAACGGTCATCGCGCGGCCTGCAATCCCGCCAGGTTTGAGGACAAGGGCGGGAAGAGGCTTCCGCCCTTGAGATTATATTTGATAATTGTTATCCACCATACCAAATAGCCAGCCCAATTCAACTGGCGCAACCGGGCCATTTTGCCCGCGCTTCGAGGGGGAGCGTCCGTCGTGAATTCGACGATCCTGCTGTTCCTGGTCCAGGACGGCATCACCAATGGCGCCGTCTATGCGCTGCTCGGGCTTGCGCTCGTGCTGGTGTTCGCGGTGACGCGCGTGATCCTGATCCCGCAGGGCGAGTTCGTCACCTATGGCGCGCTGACCTATGCCTCGCTGGCCTCGGGCCAGATGCCGGGCACCGCCAAGCTTGCGGTCGCCATGGGCGCGGCCGCCTTTGCGCTCGACCTGTTCGCCGCGCGGCGCGCCTTTCATGCCCGCAAGATCGCCCGCGCCTTCATCGTCAATATCGTGCTGCCTTCCATCGTGCTGTCGCTGACCTACTGGGCCGCCGGCCATCATGCGCCGATCCCGCTTGCGATCGCGCTGTCGCTGGTGATCGTGGCCTCCATCGGGCTCTTTCTCTATCGCCTCGCCTTCCAGCCACTGGCGCACACCTCCGTGCTGGTGCTTCTGATCGCCTCTGTCGGCTGCCATCTCGCGATGCAGGGGCTGGGGCTGCTGTTCTTCGGCGCCGAAGGCCAGCGCGGCCCGACGCTGGCCGATACGGCGTTCACAGCGGGGCCGCTGCGCTTCACCGGCCAGAGCCTGGCCGTCTACGGCATCACCATCGCCTTCATCGCCGCACTCTGGTTGTTCTTCGGGCTCACGCTCTATGGCAAGGCGCTGCGCGCCACCGCGGTCAATCGCCTCGGCGCGCGGCTGGTCGGCATCCGCACCACTTTGTCCGGCCAGATCGCATTCCTGCTCGCGTCCGTGATCGGCGCGATCTCGGGCATCCTGATCGTGCCGATCACCACGCTTTACTACGACACCGGTTTCCTGATCGGCCTGAAAGGGTTTATCGCCGCGATCATCGGCGGCCTCGTCAGCTATCCCCTCACCGCAATCGCGGCACTGATGGTCGGCATCGTCGAGGCCTTCTCGTCGTTCTACGCCTCCAACTTCAAGGAGGTCATCGTCTTCACGCTGCTGATTCCCGTCCTGCTGCTGCGCTCGCTTGCCGCGCCTGCCGCGGTCGAGGAGGAGAAGGACTGACCATGCACGGGCGATGGGGGGTCCTTGCCTTCGCGGCGGTCATGGCGGCAATCCCGTTCGCCCCGGGTGTCCCGCCATTCTGGATCGTGCTGCTGGACAATATCGGCATGTCCGCACTGGTCGCCATGGGGCTGGTGCTGCTCACCGGCGTCGGCGGCCTCACCTCGTTCGGACAAGCCGCCTTCTGCGGCTTCGGCGCCTACACCACAGCCCTGCTGACCACCGCCTATGGCGTATCGCCCTGGCTCGCGCTGCCGGCGTCACTCGCCGTCAGCGGCATCGCCGCGGTTCTGCTCGGTCTCGTCACCGTGCGGCTGTCGGGACATTACCTGCCGCTCGGCACCATCGCGTGGGGGCTTGGCCTGTTCTACCTTTTCAGCAAGCTGGAATTCCTTGGCCGCAATGACGGCATTGCGGCGGTCCCGCCGCTCTCGATCGGATCGTTGAAGATGATCGATCCCGGCACGATCTATTTCGCGATCTGGACCGCGGTGCTGATCTCGGCGCTGTTAACCATGAACCTGCTCGATTCCCGAACCGGCCGCGCCATTCGCGCGTTGCGGCGCGGCCATATCGCCGCCGAGGCGTTCGGCGTGCGGACGCCACGCACCAAGCTGCTCGTCTTCATCTATGCCGCCGTGCTGGCCGGATTGTCCGGTTGGCTGTATGCGCATTTCCAGCGTGCGGTCAATCCAACGCCGTTCGGCGCGCAAGCCGGCATCGAATATCTCTTCGTCGCCGTCGTCGGCGGCGCGGGTTATGTCTGGGGCGCGGTGCTCGGCGCCGCCATCGTCACGATCCTGAAAGAGGTGCTGCAGAGCTATCTGCCGATGCTACTGCATGGCGAGGGCCAGCTCGAAATCATCGTGTTCGGCATCATGCTGGTCGCGCTGCTGCAACTCGCGCCCGCCGGGGTCTGGCCATGGCTGATGTCGTGGTTTCCCTACAAGTCGGCACGCAAGAGCCCTGACGCCTCCCTCACCCTGCCGCCACGCGAGCGCCCGCCCGGTGCACCGAGCGTGCTGCTCGAGATCGACAAGGCACGCAAGCAATTCGGCGGCGTTGTCGCGGTCAACGACGTATCCTTCGCCGTCCAGGCTCGCGAGATCGTCGCCCTCATCGGCCCGAACGGCGCCGGGAAAAGCACGACGTTCAACCTGATCACCGGCGTGCTGCGCGCCACCGGCGGCTCGCTTGCCGTGCTCGGCAACAAGATCCACAACGCACCCCCGCAGGACATCGTCGCCCTCGGCATTTCGCGCACCTTCCAGCATGTGAAGCTGGTGCCCGACATGACCGTGCTGGAAAACGTCGCGATCGGCGCGCATCAGCGCGGCCATGCGGGCGCGCTTGCCAGCATGTTCCGCTTCGACCGCGCCGACGAGGCAAAGCTGCTTGCCGAGGCCGCGCGGCAGATCGAGCGCGTCGGACTTGCCGACCAGATGAACCAGCCTGCGGGCTCGCTCTCGCTCGGCCAGCAACGCATCGTCGAGATCGCGCGTGCACTCTGCGCGGACCCGATGCTGCTGTTGCTCGACGAGCCGGCGGCAGGACTGCGTCACCTGGAAAAGCAACGGCTCGCCACATTGCTGCGCCAGCTTCGCGATGGCGGCATGTCCGTGCTGCTGGTCGAGCACGACATGGGCTTTGTCATGGATCTCGCCGATCGCGTCGTGGTGCTCGATTTCGGCACCAAGATCGCCGAGGGCACGCCCGAGGCGATCAAGACCAATCCCGACGTCATCAAGGCCTATCTGGGAGCAGCCTCATGAGCGCGCTGCTCTCGGTGTCCGACGTGCACATCGCCTACGGCAAGGTCGAGGCCGTGCGCGGCGTGTCACTGGACGTCCATGACAACGAGATCGTCACCATCGTCGGCGCCAATGGCGCCGGCAAAACCACGCTGCTCAATGCCGCCATGGGCATCCTGCCGCTGAAGGGGCGCGTGAGCTTTGCCGGCGAGAACATGGCGGCTCTCGAGATCGAGGACCGCGTTGCGCTCGGGATGAGCCTGGTCGCAGAACATCGCGAGCTGTTCTCGACCATGAATGTGGAGGACAATCTCCAGCTCGGCGCGTTCCGCGCAGCGAAGGTGAGGGCCACCGAGGCCTTCGAGCGCGTCTACACCCTGTTTCCGAGGCTGAAGGAGCGGCGTAAACAACTCGCCGGCACGCTGTCGGGCGGCGAGCAGCAGATGCTGGCCATGGGGCGCGCGCTGATGGGTGCGCCGAAACTCCTGATGCTGGACGAGCCCAGCCTCGGACTGGCGCCGATCATCGTCGCCGACATTTTCCGCACCATCGGCGAGTTGCGCGCCAGCGGCGTCTCGGTGCTGCTGGTGGAACAGAACGCGCAGGCCGCGTTGAAGATCGCCGATCGCGCCTATGTGATGGAGCTCGGCGAATTCGTTCTCAATGGCCCCGCGAGCGAGGTTGCCTCGAACGCCCGCGTCGCCGCGAGCTATCTCGGCTTCACACATGAGGGCGCGAGCGCCGTCTGAAACCGGCCGCTTCGCACGGCCCTGCGGCCCCGACTTGCCGTTGCCGGACTCTCACGGTGGAATTCGCATGTGACGGATTTTTCTCCGCCCGAGGAGGTCACGTCCGGCCTTGGCGGTTCCCGCGTCTTCCACCGGTATCCTTTCGACAGGGTTGCTGAATGAGGTGAAAAGGGGCACTGTTCCCGCGATTTCGACATCTGTGTTGTTGGCAGAGGCGAGGCCATGAGAGCAGTCGGCGCCATATCAGTCACTCAAGTGGTGATACCCGCGGTCGCCGTGGCCGCCGCGGGCGTTGCGCTGTTCATCGGGATCAACCGGCCGGTTCAGGAACCGCCGGCCAATGCGCTGATGTCGGAGAGCGCCAGGCCGGCTCCGCCAGTAGCCGCGGCCCCGACGCAGCCACCGGTTCAGCAAGCGGCGCCCCTGGCCTCGGCGCAACAGCAGGCAAAGGACCTGGCGACTGCGCTGACGCCGGCTCCGCCGGCAACAGGAGACGGCGCGGTTCCCGAGTTCGATATCGTCCATATCGAACCCACCGGCGAGGCCGTGGTGGCTGGCCGGGCAGCGCCAGGCACCGTGATCGAACTGCTGCGCAATGGCGAGGCGCATGATCGTGTCATGGTCGATCAATCCGGGCAGTTCGCCATGGTGCCGCGTCCACTTCCCAAGGGAACGTACGAGCTGACATTGCGGTCGACGCAGGCGGACGGCAAGCAGACGACGTCAAAGCAAAGCGTCGCTGTCGTGCTCGAGCCCAACAGCGACCAGCCGACGGTCGCCTTGTTGACGCCGGACAAACCCACTCTCGTGATGCCGCAGGCATCGGCGCCTGCGTCCGCGGCGGAGATAACAACGGCGGTGGAAGCGGTCGATATCGAGCCGAACGGCAAGGTGCATGTGAGTGGTCATGCGCATCCCGGGGCGGAGGTGAGGCTTTATCTCAATGACAGTTTTGTCACGTCGGTGACGGCCGGCCCCGACGGTCATCTGGCCGTCACGATCAATGAAGGCGTGGCGCCCGGCAAGTACCGCGTCAGGCTCGACGAACTGGCGTCGAAATCAGGCGCCGTGCGAGCACGCGCCGAAGTGCCGCTCAATGTGCCCGACAGGATGACAACGGCGTCGATCTCGCCTTCGAGCGTATCGACCGCGGCACCACAGAGCGCAGCACCGCAGAACGCCGCGACGCAAGCGCCGCAGCAACTGGCCGCTTCCAGCAGCACCGCCTCGGCGGACAAGACCGCGCCGGCGGCAGAGGTGGTTGTCCCGAAGGTCACGACAATGACGGTCGTCCGGGGCGACAGCCTGTGGCGGCTGAGCCGCAACTCGCTCGGCAGCGGCGAACGCTACGCCCTGATCTTCAAGGCGAACAAGCAACAGATCCGCAATCCGAACCTGATTTATCCCGGCCAGATCCTGGTCGTCCCCGCCAACGAGACGCATTGAAGCGCGGCTGGGGGCTTTTTGGAAGCTTCGTCATGGCCGGGCTTGACCCGGCTATCCATCCGAAAGCAAGGACTCTTCCGAAGAACGATGGATGCCCGGGTCAAGCCTGGGCATGACGAATGGAATGCGGTCAAAAAAAGCCGGCCCATTGCTGGGCCGGCTCAACTTCACCACCGCTCCGCTCACTTCGCGAGAACGTACTTCCCGTCCTTTACGGTGAGCAGGATGCGCGAGCGATCGTCGAGGCCGTAGCGGTCCTTCTCGGTGAAATTGTAGACGCCCTGGCTCGCCGCAATGTCGCGCTCGGTCAGGAGCGCCTGGCGAAGGGCCTCGCGAAATTCCGGCGTGCCGGGCTTGGCCGTCTTCAGCGCGGTGGGGATAATGCGCTGGAGCACGAGAAAGGCATCCCAGGAGTGGCCCGCGAACTGGCTGCGGCTGTTCGGACCGTACTTCGCCTCATAGGCGGCGTTAAGCGCGAGGCCGGGTTTCTTGGTCAGCGCGCTATCGGGCTGATCCTCGGGGTCCATCACGGGGCCCGAGGCCATCAGCACGCCTTCCGCGGCCTTGCCCGCGATGCGGATGAAATCCATGCTGGCCGCGCCGTGGGTCTGGTAGATCAGGCCCTTGTAGCCGCGGTCGCGCAGATCGGTCTGCGGCAGGCCGGCCGCCGTACCCGACGCTCCGATCAGGATCGCGTCCGGATTGGCGGCAATGAGCTTCAGCACCTGGCCGGTGACCGACGTATCGGTCCGCGCGAACCGCTCCTCGTCCGCCAAAGCGAGGCCCATCGACGTGCCCTGAGCCTTGAAGTCGTTGAACCAGAGATCGCCGTAGGAATCGGAGTAGCCGATATAGCCGACGGTTTTGACGTTATGCGCCTTCATGTGCTCATAGAGCACCTTACCCATGATCGGGATCGGCTGCGGCATGGTCACTGACCATTTCATGCGCTCGGGCGTGATCGGAAACGGCGCGAGCCCGATATGCGGAATGCCGGCCTCGTTCGCGACGTTGGACACCGCAATCGTCGCGGGCGTGTTGGACGAGCCCATGATGATGTCCGCCTTCTGCTCCGTGACGAAGCGCCGCGCATTGGTGGTCGCCGTGGTCGGATCGCCGGCGTCGTCGAGCACGACCAGCTTCAGCGGCACGCCCGCGATCTCCTTTGGCACGAACTCGAGCGCATTGCGCTCGGGGATGCCGAGGGCTGCGGACGGTCCCGTCGTGATGATGGAAATGCCGATGTTGATTTCATTGGTCTGCGCCTGGACCGGCGTGCCCTGAAGCGCCAGCACCACTGCAAACGCTGCTACCGAAAGATAGGCCTTTTTCATGCATTCCTCCCTGAAGCCGTTATTGATTGCAGATCAAACTTCTATCGTTAATTCAACCCGTTCTTTGGACGAGACCCTTGCCAGCGGGCTCTTTTGACGCACGATTTCTTCAAAAAACCGGCACCCACTTTCTCGGACCATGCGCTAGCCGCTCATGAATTTGGTGATGATTTCCTGCGGCATCGGCGCCGATTTCAACTTATCCGGATCATTAGGGTCGCGGCCGACCAGCACGCGCTTCTCGAACGCCTCGATCGCCAGGGCCTCGCCCTTGAACACCTTGTGGGCGACCTCGAAGCTCGATCGCCCAAAACTTTCGATGCGGCTTTCGATGGTGATCCAGTCGCCATGCGTCGAGGGGATGTAGAATTTGGCGCGGGTGTCGACCATGGGAATGCCGACGAGGCCGTATTTGTGCACGATATCCTGCTTGGAGAAACCGGCGGCCTCGAACATGATCGAGGTGGAATCGTCGAACATCGCGAAATAGCGCGGGTAATACACGATGTTGGCGGGGTCGCAGTCTCCCCACTGGATCTGGACATCGCGCCGGTGCACGAACATGGAGCGGCCTATTTCGGCGCCATGCGCAGTGACGCGTCGAGACGCACCACTTCGCCGTTGAGATAGGGATTGTCGATCATGTGCAGCGCGAGCGAAGCGAACTCGTCGGGCTGACCGAGCCGGTGCGGGTACGGGATCGCGGCGGCGAGCGAGTCCTGCGCTTCCTGCGGCAGAGCACCGAGCAGCGGCGTCAGGAACAGGCCAGGCGCAATCGTGAGCACGCGGATGCCGAACTGTGCGAGCTCGCGCGCGATCGGCAGCGTCATCCCGACAATGCCGCCCTTCGAGGCCGAATAGGCGGCCTGCCCGATCTGGCCGTCATAGGCCGCAACGGAAGCCGTGTTGATCACGACGCCGCGCTCGCCTCCGGCCAGCGGCTCCAGCTTCGACATCGCAGCGGTCGCCAGCCGCAGCATGTTGAACGACCCGATCAGATTGATCTTGATGACCTTCTCGAAATCGCCAAGCGGATGCGGCCCGTCGCGGCCGACCACGCGCTTGGCAACGCCGATGCCGGCACAATTGACCAGCACGCGCGCCGGACCATGCGCCTTCGCGGCCTGGGCGATCGCGGCTTCCGCGGACGCGGCGTCGGCGACGTCGCAGGTGACCGCCACGCCCTTGATTTCAGTGGCAACGCTTTCCGCGAGCTTGGAGTTGAGATCGAACACTGCGACTTTCGCGCCCTGCGCCGCCAGCTTTCGCGCCGTCGCCGCGCCAAGACCCGATGCCCCACCGGTGACAACAGCGGCCTGATCCTTCAACTGCATGACAACCTCCCTGAACCGAACCTACCCGAGCGTGATGACGCGCGCCGACGGCGCGGCGGCGTAAAGTTCTTCCACCAGATCCCTGCGATGCTCCAGCACGGCGCGCTGATTGATCGAGCCCTTGTCGGTGACTTCACCGCGGTCGATCGACAGCGCCGCGTCGAACAGGATCGCGCGGGTGATGCGGTTGGACGATCCGGTCGCGCCGGCCAGCAGCTTTTGCAAGCGCTCGCGGAGGGCCGACTGCACCAATGCGTCGTTGGCGGCGGCGGCGATGTCGTCGGCCGAAAGTTTCGGATTGATCAGCCGACAACCGTCGAGATCGAGGATGACCAGCGCCGATATCTCGTCGCGGTTGATGCCCGCGATCACCACGTCGCGCACCAGCGGCGCGCAGGCGGCGATGAAACGCGCCCGCAACGGGCCGACCGACACCCAGGTGCCGCTCGCGAGCTTGAAGTCCTCGGCGATGCGGCCGTCGAAATCGAAGCCGGCGTCGAAATCATCGGCGTCGGCCGGCTTCAGCGCGTCGCCGAACTTGTAGAAACCTTCCTCGTCAAAAGCAGCTCTTGTCAGTTCCGGCTGGCGCCAATAGCCGGGCGTCACGTTCGGCCCCTTGGCGCGGACTTCGAGCTTGCCGTTGTTCGGCACGAGCTTTGCGTCATTGCCGGGCACGGGAAGGCCGACATGGCCCGAGCGACTGGTGCGCGGATTGACAGACATGAAGAACGGCGAGGTCTCGGTCGCGCCAAGCCCGGTCAACATCGGAACGCGCGCGCCGGTCGCCTGCACCGAGAGATCATCGAGGCTGTTCCAGACGAACGGCGAGAGCGCCGCGCCCGAGAAGAACATCGCATGCAGCCGCGCGAAGAATTTGTCGCGCAGCTGTGAATCGTCACGCAAGTACGGCAGCAGCGATTCATAGCCCTTCGGGACGTTGAAATAGACCGTCGGCGAGATCTCGCGAAGATTGCGCACCGTCTCCTCGATCCCGCCCGGCATCGGCTTGCCCTGATCCAGATACATCGAGCCGCCATTGAAGAGCGTGAGCCCGATATTGTGGTTGCCGCCGAAGGTATGATTCCAGGGCAGCCAGTCGACGATCACCGGCGGCTCGTCCTTGAGGAACGCCATGGTCTCGCGGATCATCACCTGGTTGGCGCAGA
The DNA here is from genome assembly GCA_963696255.1 of uncultured Alphaproteobacteria bacterium. Lineage (GTDB taxonomy): Bacteria > Pseudomonadota > Alphaproteobacteria > Rhizobiales > Xanthobacteraceae > Bradyrhizobium. Next base: position 2,618,408 of record CAVOJN010000005.1, on the reverse strand, counting down.
TCATGCGCTGGGTATTGATGACGGCCTTGGGATTGCCGGTCGAACCCGACGTCAGCAGGAATTTCGCCAACGTATCGGGGCCGACCCGTTCATGCGCGGCATCGAGAGCGGGATGCAGCGGCGTCTTCAGGAGATCGGCGAGCCTGGTCACCTCGCGTCCGGGCAGCGCGCCTGACGTCGCCGCGATCTCGACACCGGCGGGGACATTGGCCGACAGCGCGCCGGAAAACTTTTGGCCGTCGTCGGCAAAGACGAGGCCCGGCGTCAGCAGCTTCATCACATAGGAGAGCTTGGCGAAATCCCGCGATATCAGCGAATAGGCCGACGAGACCGGGCAGAACGGAATGCCCGCATAGAGCGCGCCGAAGGCGATCAGCGCGTGATCGATCGAATTGCCGGACAGGATGAGGACGGGCCGTTCGGCGGAAAGCCCGCGCGACAGCAGCGCCGACGCAATGTGCCTGGTGGCGTCGAGGAGCTCGGCATAGCTGAGCTTGCGCCAGTCGCCGCTGGCGACCCGTTCGGCCATGAATGTCTTGCCGGGGGTCGCCTGCGCCCAGTGATGCAGGCGATCCGTCAGACGCCTGGGATAGTCGCCGAGCGGCGTCCTGGGGCGAAGATAGATGGTGCCGTCACCGTTACGCTCGATCGAGACGGCGGGATCGCCGAACGAAATCCGCCGCAACGGATGCGCAGCCGCCGTGCGCGCGGTGTTTCCTGCCGAGCTCATGCCGGCTTCACCTTGGCCGTCTTGTGATCGAGAAAGGCGCGGATGCGGCGCTTGGCCTCCTTGTCGCTCTGCGCCACCGTGGCCATCAGCGACTCCATCAGGAGGCCGGTCTGCGGATTGGATTCCGCGATCATCGGCAGCGCCTGAAGGACCGCGAAATTGGTCAGCGGCGCATTGGTGGCGATCCGCTCGGCCAATTCCAGCGCTTTCGGCAGCGCGCCGTCGGCTTCCGTCAGATATTGCGCAAAGCCGTAGGAGGATCCTTCGGTCGCGGAGTAGACGCGCCCGGTCAGCATCATGTCGGTCATCCGGGATACGCCGATCAGCCGCGGTAGCCGCACCGATCCGCCGCCGCCGACGAAGATGCCGCGCTGACCCTCCGGCAGCGCGAAATAGGCAGACGGCTCGGCGACGCGGATATGGGCGGCGCAGGCGAGCTCCAGTCCGCCACCGATGACGGCGCCCTTCAGCGCGGCGATCACGGGGACGCGGCTGTACTGGATGCGGTCGAACACGCGGTGCCACATCTGCGAATGAATGAGGCCGCCGGTCGCGTCATGATCGCTCAGCTCGGACAGGTCGAGGCCGGAGGAGAAATGCTCGCCGATGCCGTGGATCACGACAGCGCCGATGTCCTCGGGCAGGTCGGCGAAGCAGTCACCGAGCGCGAGAATGATGCCGTCATTGAGCGCGTTGCGCTTGGCCGGGCGGTTGAGGCCCACGGTCAGGACGGCGCCCTGCCGCTCGACCCTGAGCAGCGCGGAAGTGTCCGTCGTCGAGCCAGCGCTGGCGTTTCCCATGACAGATTATGTCCTATTCAGAATAGTTATGTTTTATAACTATTGGGGCGAGAGTCAACTGGGCTCTATGCCGCCGCCGTCATTGCGAGCGAAGCGAAGCAATCCATTCCTCCGCTTGCGGCGCCATGGATTGCTTCGCCGCTGCGCTCCTCGCAATGACGTCGTGGCGGGCAGCGCGCCCCTAAAGCACCATATGCACATCGATCACCACGCGATCGGAGTGGCGGGCGGCGGAGGCGACGAAGATGTGCTGCATCAGCCAGCGATATTTGTCGTGGCCTGTCTCGAATTTCGGCACGGTGCGGAAATAGATCAGCTTGGGATCGACCGGCTCGCCACGCTTGAGCCTCTCGAGGAGTTCGACCGGCCCGAAGCGCATCCCCCTGTTCTCGACATAGACCACCGCGCCGTCATCGGTCTCGAAGGCGTACTTCGCCTCGAGGTCGATGAGCTCGTTGGGACGGATGATCTGGAAGTCGGCGCCGAACGGCAGGACCTTGCCGTTGACCTTTTCGCCTTTCACCGTTCCGCCCGTGATCGGGATGATGCGCCGAACGCCGTGTCCGGTCTCGCCGGCGGTCGTCACACCGGCGATCTCGGCGGTGATGGTGAAGACGTACGTCGTATGCAGCTCTGGTATCGTCATTGGGCGATCATGCGCGCCGGCAGCCACAGCGCCAGCATGGGAAAGGTGATCAAAATCACGAGCCGAACCAGATCGGTGAGCACGAACGGAATGACGCCCTTGAAGATGGTGGCAAAGGATACGTCCTTGACCACGCTCTTGATGACGAAGACGTTCATGCCGACCGGCGGATGGATCAACCCCAGCTCGACCGTCATCACGATGATGACGCCGAACCAGATCGGATCGAAGCCGAGCTGTGTCACCACCGGGAAGATGATCGGCACGGTGAGGATGATCATCGCCATCGCGTCCATCAGGCAGCCGAGCACGAGATACATCACCATGATGACCGCGAGCACGCCATAGCTGCCGAGTCCGAGGCCGGTGAGGAATTCCGTCACCTTCTGCGGCGTCTGCGTCACCGTGAGGAAATAACCGAAGATCAGCGCGCCGATCAGCACGGTGAAGACCGCCGCCGCCGTGCGCGTTGCCTGCAGCAACGAGGCAAGGATCTTCGCCCTGTCGAGCCGGCCGGTCACGACGCCGATGATGAACGCACCGGCCGCGCCGACGCCGCCGGCCTCCGTCGGCGTGAAGCGCGGCAGGAACGGCAGGCCGTAGAGGCCGCCGATCACGAAGATGAAAAGCAGCACCGGCGCCCAGATGTCGCGCAAGCCCGCGAAACGCTTGCGCCAGGGCATCGCCGGCGCGCGCGGCAGAAAATCGGGCTTGATGACGCCGATCAGCGTGATCGTGCCCATGTACATGATCATCGCGAGCAGGCCCGGGATGATTCCGGCCATGAACAGCTTGCCGATGTCCTGCTCGGTGATGATGCCATAGACCGCAAGCACCGTGGATGGCGGCAGCATGGCGCCCAGCGTGCCGCCTGCCGCGATCACGCCGGTGGCAAAGGATTGCGGATAGCCGAAGCGGCGCATCTCGGGGTACGCGACCGCCGAGAAGGTCGCGGCAGTTGCCACCGACGAGCCCGAGATGGCAGCGAAGCCGCCGCAGGCGCCGACGGTCGCGATGCCAAGCCCGCCGCGCAGATGTCCGACGAAGCCATTGGCCGCGCGAAACAGCTCGCGGCTCATGCCGGAATTGCTGACGAACGTTCCCATCAGGAGGAACATCGGGATGACGCCGAAGGTGTAATCGGTGACCGTGCGCATCGAGGTCTGCCCGACCAGCTTCAGCGCCGCGGTGCCGTTGACGAGATAGCCGAAGCCGCAGACGCCGACGAGGCCCATCGCCATGCCGACAGGCACGCGCAGCAGCATCAGCGTGAACAGCGAGACAAATCCGATGACGGCGACGGCGTTGGTGCTCATCAACGTTACTCCGTCGCCTTGATCTTGGGATCGTGCATCTCCTCCGGATGGACGATCAGCCGATAGGTGCGGATCGCGATCAGCAACACCGCCGAGATGTCGCCGGCCCAAGCCACCGCAAAGAAGGGCCAGGTCGGCATATGCGTATCGAAGGTGAGCACATTGTCGTTATAGGTGACGCGCACCTTGTCGAACAGCGTATAGGTCTGCACGGTGACCACGAACAACAGCACGAGGGTTGCGAACACATCGATCCAGCGCTGGTAGCGCGGGCCGACATTGGCCCAGATGAGGTCGACGGTGATGTGTGTCCCGCGATAGCTGGTCGCGGCAATGCCCCAGAAGATCAGGATGCCGAGCAGCATGCGCCCGATGTCGAAGGAATCCGGGATCGCATAGTTCAGCGTGTTGCGCAGCAGGACCGAGACGAAAACGTCGAGCGCGACAATGCCGACGAAGCCGGCCGCGATCCACTCGATCGTATCGATGAAACGGTCCATCGAAGCGCGCTGCATGCCCCCTCCCTTGATTGCGCATGATCGCCCTTTCGATCACACGAAGCGGCTGCCTCTTGAGAAAACGGCGGCGGGAACTCCCGCCGCCGCGTCATAATTCATGAATGAGCGCTTTACTGCGTCAAGGCATTGTACTTGGCGAGCGTGGCCTTCAGGTCCTTCATCGCGTCGTCCGGATTGACGTCGGGATACTTCTTCTTGACACCGTCGGCCCAGGTCTTGACCAGCGGGTCGGAGGCCTTCTTCCACTGCGCAAGCTGATCCGGCGTCAGCTTGTAGATCTCGTGGCCCGGTTCGGCCCGGATCTTGTCGATGCCGGCGTCCTCGAAGTCGCCCCAAGGCTTGCCCACACGGCCCGCCGCTTCAGTGTTGCAATTGTCGTCGACCGCCTTCTTCTGGCGAGCCGACATTGCATTGTACGTATCCTTGTTCATGACGAGCACGAAGGTCGTGACATAGAGCGGCGCGTCCATGTGATACTTCGTCACCTTGTCGATGCCGAACAGCACCAGCGAACCCCAGGGGAAGGTGACGGCGTCCGCGACACCGCGCTCGATGGTGTCACGCACTTCCGGCGCCGATGTCTGCACGTTAGTGCCGCCAAGCAGGGTCACAAGATCGGCCATGGTGGCATCCGCGGGCCGGACCTTCGTCCCCTTGACGTCCTCGGGCACCACGATCTTCTTGGTGCGTGAATGGAACGACGACGGCGCATGAATGAAGGCGAGACAGTACTTGACGTCCTTCATCTCCTTCTCGGCATATTTCCGGTACCAGGCGTCGAGCGCTTCGGAGCCGCCCTTGGCGTCGGACATCAGGAACGGAAGCTCGCCCGCGGCGACGATCGGGAAGACGCCGGGCGTATAGCCGGGATTGACATAGGTGAGGTCGGCGATGCCGTCGCGGGCCATATCGTAATGATCCTTGGCCTTGCCGAGCTGTTGCGCCGGATACACATGATATTTGACGGTGCCACCGGAGGCCTTCTCGACCGCCGTGCCCCAATCTTCCAGCGCCTTCTGCAGCGGATGCGAGGCCGGCACCCAGTGCGAAATCTTCAGGTCGAAGGTTTTTTCCTGGGCCAACGCCGGCGTCACGCCGGCAGCCAGCAGCAGCGCCAAAAACGTCTTCCTCATCGGCATCATCTCCCTGTTGGTCGCTTGTTCGGCCGTTCGTCGCTTGCCGTTCTCGTGATCCAACGGTTGGCCTTATCTTCGGCCTTTCGCTGGTTCGAACGGGCTTCGCCGCTCTTTGCAGATATTGTTATATGATATAATTATCATTGCAAGCCTGCGGCAAAATGCAGGACCGCCTGGCGTTCAAGCCTACAATATCGCAGGGAGCAAGTATTGCGGACGAAAGTAGCAATCATCGGCGCGGGACCAGCAGGGTTGCTGCTCGGGCAATTGCTCCACGGCTACGGCATCGACAACATCGTCCTGGAACGGCACACGGGCGAATATGTGCTCGGTCGCATCCGCGCCGGCCTGCTCGAGGAAGGCACCGTCAAGCTCCTGGACGAGGTCGGCGCGGGCAGCCGCGCGCATGCCGAAGGGCTCGTCCATGACGGCATCGAACTCGCCTTCGGAGGTCACCGCCACCGCATCGACATGAGGGCCGCCACCGGCAAGACGGTGATGATCTACGGCCAGACCGAGGTGACGCTCGACCTGATGAACGCGCGCAAGGCGGCCGGACTGACATCGGTCTACGAGGCCGCCGATGTCACCCCGCATGATTTCGACACCGATCGCCCGCGCGTCACCTATGTCACTGACGGCATCACCCACGAGATCGATTGCGACTTCATCGCCGGCTGCGACGGCTTTCACGGCATCAGCCGCGCCAGCGTGAAGCCCGCGGCGATCGAAACCTTCGAGCGCGTCTATCCGTTCGGCTGGCTCGGCATCCTCTCCGACACGCCGCCGGTCTCGCACGAGCTGATCTATTCCAATCACGCGCGCGGTTTTGCGCTCTGCACCATGCGTTCAACCAAACGCAGCCGCTATTACGTTCAATGTCCGCTGGACGATCGCGTCGAGGACTGGTCCGACGGGCGGTTCTGGGACGAGCTCAAGCGCAGGCTGGACCAGGAGGCCGCCGACAGCATCGTCACCGGTCCTTCCATCGAAAAGAGCATCGCACCGTTGCGCAGCTTCGTCGCCGAACCGATGCGCTTCGGCCGCATGTTCCTCGCCGGCGACGCCGCGCATATCGTGCCGCCGACGGGCGCCAAGGGACTGAATCTCGCGGCCAGCGACGCGCATTATCTGGCGACGGCACTGCGCGAATTCTACGACGAGAAATCCTCCGCCGGCATCGACCACTATTCCGGCACGGCGCTGACGCGGGTCTGGAAGGCCGTGCGGTTCTCCTGGTGGATGACCTCGATGCTGCACAAGTTTCCCGACACCGGCGAATTCGGCGCGCGCATCCAGTTGGCCGAGCTGGATTATGTCACCAGCTCAAAGGCCGCGATGACGTCGCTGTCGGAAAACTATGTCGGGCTGCCGTTCTAACGGTGAGCACCGTCATTGCGAGGAGCGAAGCGACGAAGCAATCCATCGCGCCATAGGCGGAACTATGGATTGCTTCGCTCCGCTCGCAATGACGGCACAAGTGGAGGAAGTCGCATGCTCAAGCTCTATTTCGCACCGGGCTCCAGTTCGTTCGCGGCGCATATCGCGCTCCACGAGGTTGGCGCGGATTTCGAGGCACGGCCGATGTCGTTCAAAAACAAGGACATGCGCTCGCCCGACTTCCTGAAGATCAATCCCGTCGGCCTGGTGCCGACGCTCCTGATCGACGGCCGCGTGCTGACCGAGGTGGCGGGCATCCTGTTCTATCTCGCACGACGCTTTCCCGAAGCCGGGCTTCTGCCGACGGACGACATCGAGGCCGAGGCGCAGGTGGTGTCGTGGATGTCGTTCATCGCCTCGATATTGCATCCGGGGCGGCAAAAAGGCATCGAGGTTGCGTACAAAGTTTATGGAATCGCCGACCGGCGACTCGGACCCGGCTGGGTTCTCGGCGAGCGCTATTCGATCGCCGACATCCACCTGTTTCGCCTCTATTGGCGGTTCGCCAATTCACTCAAACCCGCTCCCGGCACATTCCCAAATCTTGACGCGCATTACGCGCGCATGATGGCGCGGCCCGCCGTGCAGCGAACGATCGAAGCGGAAACGGCGGTCGGGTACGAACTGCCGGCCTGATGGACGGCACCGGGAATACGCACTTCAGGCCGCCGTCTTCTCGGGCTTGATCTGGAAATTGCGCGTGGTGGCAAGCACCGTCCCGCACAATGTCTCACTGTCACCGGAGACGACATAGATGTCGGCAGCGCCGACCGAATTGGTTCGGCCGGCCTGCAGCACACGTCCCCTGGCCCGCAGTTTTTCGCCTTTGGCAACGCCCGTCATCTTCACGGTGAAGTCCAGCGTCGCCAGCGCCCAGCCCCGCGGCAGCAGCGACAGGCAAGACGAGACCGCAGCCACGTCACCGGCCGCGCCGACCATCGACGCCGGAAACTGTCCGGGCGGCCCCGAGAAGCGTTTCTCGAACGGCAGCTCGATCGTGACTTCGCCGGGCGTCACCGAGGCGATCCGGATGGCATATTCCCGCACGAAATCCAGTGCGGTGACATAGTGCTCCAGTTCCGCCTGGCTGAGGTGCTCCTCTGCGTCGGTCATGGCGTAGCCTCCTTCTCAACGAGCTGCCCGCTTGCGGAGCGGCGCCTGCTTCTGCAAAACCAGCGCGAGCGATCTCGCGACGTCCTCGATCGGCTCACCGCTGCCTTCGACGCGCGCGAGAATGAGCGCCCCTTCGACTGCAGACACGGCAAACGTGGACAGCCGCCGCGCGTCGCCTTTTGAGAACCCGTCACGCAGGAGCGCCCGCGCGATCACCGTCTGCCATGCGGCAAAGGCCTCGCGACCGGCGAGCGCAATGCCCGGAGATTGCGGCACGGATTCCAGCAGCGTCGTCGAAATAGGGCAGCCGTCGCGAAATCCGGACTTCGCCATCCAGCCCGCCAGCAACCGGCAATAGGCCTGCATCATAGCCGCAGCCGACTTGTGCTCCTGTTCGAGCTTCTCGAGGGTTGCGATGACGAGCTTGCCTGCGAACCTTACCGCGGCTTCTCCGATCTGATCCTTCCCATCGGGGAAGTAATGGTAGAGCGAGCCCTTCGGGGCCCCTGCCAGTTCGGCGATCTCATTGATACCCGTCGCGGCATAGCCGTTGCGGCGGAACAGTGTGGCCGCGGCCCGTACGATCGCTCCTCTATGTTTTGGAGGTGCCGGCATTCCCTGCGCTTCCCAGTTGGCAGATGCATCCAATTCTATATAGACTGGTCTAGATAAGCAATGCTGCTCGTTTCAAACAATCTCTGCAAGGTCGTTTAAAACTTTGTAGGCGGTGAAATTCGCGGCAATGTCGCGGACAATGGGGCGCATGTATTGCCAACACGCGAGTCGCCGATGCCGAGTGTCTCTCCCGATATTGCCGACATCCCCGACGGTTTTGCGCATCATTTGCGCCGCAGCCCGCTTACGACGCCATGGGAGCCGATCTATTACAAGCGCAGCAGCGACGCCGTCATTCTCGCCGTGAGACTGGCTGAAGCGCATACGAACTCGCGCGGCCTCGCCCATGGCGGCTTCATCACGGCACTCGCCGACAACGCGATGGGCTTGAGCTGCGGCGTGAAGCTGGACGGCAAAGCGCGGCTGCTGACCGCAAGTCTTTCGGTCGATTTCATCAGTTCAGCGCGAGTCGGCCAATGGGTCGCCTTCGAAACCGAAGTCATCAAGGTCGGCAAGACTCTCTGCTTTGCGCAATGCTTCGTGACGGCGGACGGAGAAAGATGCGCGCGTGCCAACGGGACGTTCAGCGTGGTGCACAAGAAGGAATAGTCGCGTCACCCGAATCGCCAATCCGTCGTCTCCGTCACGAGATCGATGAAGGCTCGTACCTTGGCCGACAGCAGCCGCGAGGTCGGGTAGACGACGTGGATCGGCAACGCGGGCAGCTCGAATTTTTCCAGCACGATTCTGACCTTGCCGGCCTTGAGGGAAGCGGCCGCCTGGTAGGCCATCACGCGCGTCAGCCCGCCGCCCGCCGCGGCATATTGCAGCGCTGCGTCGGAACTGTTGGTGGAAAATCGCGGCGTATGGCCGATACGGACCTCGACGCCATCATCGGCAAAACGCCAGTCGGACAAGGCTGTCGTGCCGCCGAACTGGATGGTGTCGTGCGAGGCGATTGCCGCAGGGGTTTTTGGCTCGCCGCGCACCTTGAGATATCCAGGGGACGCCACGACGATCCGCCGCATCTCGCCGACATGACGTGCCACGACAGACGAATCCGCGAGTTCGCCGATCCGCACCGCGAGGTCGACGCCGTCCTCGACCAGGCTGATCATGCGGTCTTCCAGCCGCAACTCAACAGCCACATCGGGATATCGCTTCAGGTAGGCCGTCATCACCGGGCTGACATGGAGCCGTCCGAAGCCGAGCGGCGCCGACACGACCAGCCGCCCGCTCGGCCGCGTGCGCTCGCTTTCGGCGGCGCGCTCCGCTTCCTCCACGTCGGCAAGGATGCGCCTGGCGCGGTCCAGGTAGCGCGTGCCGGCATCTGTCAACGTCACGGACCGCGTGGTCCGCTGCAAAAGCCGCGTCCCAAGACGCTCCTCAAGCGCTGCCACAAGCCGCGTGATCGCCGACGGCGACAGCTTCAGCTTGCGCGCGGCCGGCGCAAACCCCTGCAGGTCGGCGACGGCGACAAAGGCCTGCATGGCATCGAGACGGTCCATCTTATTATTGCACCATATGCAATTATGAAGTGTCAATTCGATAGATTGTTCTATTTTCGGAAATCGCCATTTTCTGGGTTGAGGCGGGAACACTGCTGTTTCCGCGACGGAGGATCGTTCCGATGTCAACGACCCAGACCTATTCCAGCGACGTGGCGTTTACGCCCACGGTCAAGGCTATCCAGGCGCGCAAGGGCTCGCGCGAGGCGTATGCCCGCGTTGAAGAACACGGCGGCTGGCGTACCGAGATCGACGACAAGCTCGCCGGGTTCCTCGCCAACACCAACAGTTTCTACATGGCGACCGCGACCGCGGATGGCCAGCCCTATATCCAGCATCGCGGCGGGCCGAAGGGCTTTATCAGGATCCTGGACAAGAGGACGATCGCGTTCACGGACTATGCGGGCAACCAGCAATACCTGACGCAGGGAAATCTCTCGGAGAATCCCAAGGCGCATATCTTCATCATGGACTATGCGCATCGCCGGCGCGTGAAGATCTGGGGAACGGCACGTGTGGTCGAGGACGATCCCGCGCTGACAGAGTCGTTGATGCCGAAGGGGTACAAGGCGCGTCCCGAGCAGGTGATCGTGTTCACCATCGCTGCCTGGGACACCAACTGCCCGCAACACATTCCGCAGAAATTCGATGCGGCGGATGTGGCAGCCGCGATGGCGGAAGCCAACGCGCGGATCGAAGCGCGCGATGCCAGGATCGCGGAACTGGAGGCGGAGATCGCGAAATTGAAGGGTGTGGGGGCACAGGATTCGTAGGGTAGGCAAAGGCGCGCTTGCGCCGTGCCCACGGTTAGCATCGTAGCCGGGCTGGTGGGCACGCGCGCCGTGCCCACCCTACGAAGCTACGAGGCGAAGGGAACAATTACGCCGCCGCGCTTTCGCGGAGCGGCGACCACGCGAAGTCCGGATAATAGGTCCGCATCATCCGCTCGACATAGGCCGTGAGATTGTCGAATTTCTCGACCTCGTGGCGCAGGCGCGAGGCGAAAAAGGGCGTCAGGATGCCCGAGAGCGCACCGAAGGCGGTGGCATCGACGCCGGCGGGCCTGTCGGCCATCAAATAAGGCCGGTCGCCAAGTTGCACCGACAGGGCCAGAACCGAACGGACGGCGAGATCCACATCCTCATCGGGTCCGTGCCGGCCGAGGCCGCTCAACAGATAGTTCTCGGCGACGCGAAACTGCGCATTCTCGCGCAGCTGCTCGCGGCGGTCTTCAGGTGCGCCGTCGAAGAAATGCGCCGGCCCCTTGGCAAAATTCTCCGGGTCCACCCAGCGCGCGCCGACCAGCGCCCAATAGACATGATGCTCGATCATGCGCTCGAACGCCCAGCCCTGCGCGCGCGCCTCGCGGCCCAGCCCCGCGTCGAAATCGAAACCGTATTTGCGCTCGATATGCGCGCGGATGAAGGTGGAATTGGCAATCCTTTCGCCGTCATCTTCGATATAAGGCAATTGGCCCTTCGGGGAAGCGGGCGGCATGGCCCGCTCCTTGCGATAGGCGAGGCCCGCCATCTTGAGCTGCACCTCGGTCTTGGTCACGAAGGGGCTGATTTCGGGCAGGCCGAAGCCTGCGCCGAAGCCATACAGAGTGATCATGCGTCGGCTCCCAATTTCCTGATGAGCCGCCTGACGCTAGCCACCCCCTGCTGCCACCATGGTGTCAGCAGCGGCAGCACCACCGTGTAAAGACCGTAGCCGTAAATGATGATCATTGGACAAAATCCTCTTCGTTGGCGTGTTGTCCCCTTATAGATTCGGCCTGCTGCCAACATCCTGTCAGCATCGCAAAGGCCTTCTGAAAGAGATTTCTCATGAGACGCGCCGACCGGCTGTTCCAGATCATCCAGGTGCTCCGGCGCACCCGCAAACCCTTGACCGCGGATGCCATCGCAGCCGAGCTCGAGACCTCCAAGCGCACGATCTATCGCGACATCGCAACGCTCATCGGTCAGAGAGTTCCGATCCGCGGCGAAGCCGGCATGGGCTACATTCTCGAGAAGGGATTCGACCTGCCGCCCCTGATGCTGACGCCGGAGGAGATCGAGGCGGCGGTGCTGGGCGCGCAATGGGTGGCGGGGCACGCCGATCCCGCGTTGGCACGCGCCGCCGACGATCTGATTGCCAAGATCGCGGACACCGTGCCCGAGCGGCTACGGCCCTTCGTGATCGAGCCCGCCAGCCGCGCCCGCCCGCCCTGGACCCGCGAACCCGACCGCATCGACATGGTCAAGACGCGCGCCCATATCCATGAAGGAAAAAAGATCGCGCTGCATTACCGCGACGAGCAGGGCCGGACCAGCGAGCGCACGATCTGGCCGATCGCGGTCGGATATCTTGAAGCGGTGCGGCTGCTCGCGGCCTGGTGCGAACTGCGCAAGGATTTTCGCAGCTTCCGTACCGACCGCGTCATCAATGCGGACTATCTCGAGGAAAAATATCCCGAGCGGCGCGACATCCTGCGCGCGAGATGGCGGCAGAGCCTGGTCTGGGAACGGCCGAAAGACACTTAGAGGATACGCGAGACGATGGCGCATGCGATGGACGCAGCTGCTTTGAAACCTGGGGAGAATCCGTGCCAGGCCTGCGGCGCATGCTGCGCCTATTCGGCGAACTGGCCACGCTTCTCGACCGAGGACGACGACGCGCTGGCTCGCATCCCCGCGGAGCTCGTCAACGCGCGCGGCTCGGCCATGCGCTGTGAGGGCGATCGCTGCGCGGCACTGAAGGGAAAGATTGGCGAGGCGACGTCATGCGCGATCTACGACGTGCGGCCGGACGTCTGCCGTACCTGCATGCCAGGCGACGCCGAATGCACGATGGCGCGCAGGAAATGGGGGCTGCCTGCCCTGCCCTCCGAAGCAACGTGAGGGAGGCCTATGCCGTCACGGCCTCGGCATCCTGGTCGTCGAGTTCATCGTCGAGGTCATCCTGGAGCGGCGCGAAGGTCGACAGCGGCTTGGTCGAGAGCGTGATCGGCTTGCGGCCGTTATAGGACGACGAGACCGCGACCTGGCTGGAAGGCGCTTCACGCGACAGCGCGTAGAGCGTGGAGCCGACCCGCCCGCCGAAATGGACCAGCTCGTTTTCGGTGCAGCTCGCCGCGATCGAGACCGCCAGCGAATGCAGATGGCTGCGGCGGTAGCAGAACAGCGCCAGCATCGCCCGCACATCGGAGGACACGCTCGCTACAAGATGAGCCAGGCCGTGTTCGCTGGCGCGATACATCTGGCCGAGCAACTCGTCCCGGACCGGGCACTTGTCACTGTCATACACGTCGCGGCTTGGAAACATCGCTGGACCCCCTCGCTCGTGCGAAGAGATTGCAGCGCGATCCTCTAACGAAGGGTTAACCAGTCGATCCGGTAAATTCCCGGGGAGGCTTGACCGGACTCGAATCAGGCCGCGGACCGGCCACTTACGCAAATATTCCGGATCTCAGCCGTTCGCCGCCATGAAGATCGCCAGCCCAAAGCCGGTGAGATGATGCAACGCCTGGTCGATCCCGATCAGAGTCCAGAACCAGGGATGCTCCGGCGTCATGCCGAATGTCGACGAGCACAGCCCTTTGGCGCGGTCGACGATGATGTGAATGACGAAATCGATGAAGGCCACAAACCAGAATCTGGGGGCGACGATCAGGATCAACACCAGGGCAACTGCAAGATGCATCAGGCAGTGGACCAGCAAGGGCAACGCCCATCCCTTCTTCTGGTCCTTGCCATGGGCCATCCAGGCGGTTTGCAGCACGAAGTCGGCGATGATGTGCTTGAAGGTCAATAGCAGCATCCAGCCGACCAAAAGGCCAACCGGAATCGACGACGACATGGGAGGAAACGACAAGCTGACGACCTCACTGAACCTTGGACCGCACGGGGTTTCGAGGCATTCAGCACTACAGATTTAACCCGGCCAATTCAGCCCCGTGGCGGCATTTATGACACCTCTGACGGCAGATTGCACCTGCCGGGAACCTGAAAAACTGCTGGTGTGCCAGCAATCCGCCCGGGGGCGATATCGCAACATCAGCGGAATTTTCTTGCTTTTTACGTCGTTGATGACTGCCGGGTGCTTGACGCGGGCGCCGGAACCCAGCGGGAGGAAACGGCCTTCGACAGCCGTGAGAGGCTGCCTGTCCTGCCGCCGGCAAGGCGGCCTGCCGCTCGCTCGCAGGTTGAGGCAGGCCTCACACGTCATTGCGCCGCATGGGCGGCGGCTCCGGCTGCGCGCGCCCTGATCTGCGCGATCGCGCGCTTGAGCGACGCTTGCCGCGGATCGGGCATCGCGGCCGCGCGCGCCTCCGCAATGGCGCCTGCGAGATCGGCGAGCGGCAACACACCGTCGAAGGTGGGTTTCGCAAGACTATCGATGATCGCATGCCAGTCGGCGAGCCCCTGCCGGTAGGCGTCGCCATGTCCCTGCACCATGGCCGCCATGGCGACGACCGCCTCGGTCGAGGCTGGCTGCCTGATCGTGCTGCGCGCGATCATGTGCAGCCAGCGCTCGACCCAGACGCGCTCCTGGCCGTAGCGGATCGAGAACCGCCGCCAGCGGCGCAACCATGCCTCCAGCCGCAACCGGCGGATCCCCCAGCGGCTGGCTGTCGAGAACGGAATCGAGACGCGCCGGCGCGCCCAGCCGACCTTGTCGAGCGCCATCAGGATGGGCTCGGCGGCGACGGCCGGCAGCGCGTCGACCAATTCATCGAGGCGGAATTGCTTGATATCGGTCGAGATGATTTCGCCCCCGCTCCGGCTGAACTCGAACAGCTTGAGCTGCGCGATGCGGATCGCATCCTGATAGGCCATGCGTTCGGCCATCAGTTGCGCCATCCTGCAGTAGGTATCCGTCTCCAGACCCTTGCCGATGAAGCGCTGGAGCCGCTCGACATAGAGCCTGGCATAGGTCGCGCCCTGATAGTCCATCAGGGTGTGGATGCCCTCACCGACGATTCGCGCAGCTCCTTCCGGCAGGCCGTCGGGCAACGCAGGCGGCGTCGCATCCTCCTCGTCGAGGAAATCGGCAAACAGATATTTCAGCGAGGAAACTATGCCGTCGTCGGACAACGCGCGTCTTCCGGTTTCAAAACGCCTCAGGCGGTCTTCGTCGCAGTCAATTGGGCCGTCAGCTGCGCCAATCGCCGCTCCGCGGTATCAAGATTCTGGAACAGGCGTGCGCTGGAAAGCTTGAGCAAATAGAAGCCGAACGCCGGATTCTGCACATAGAGCTGCTCGACCTGGTCATAGTTCACGCTGAGGATCATTCCCTCTTCGATGCATTCCAGCGACTGGGTGCGCAGGTTCGACGGCGAGAACATGCCGAGTTCGCCGACGATGGCGCCCACCGGCAGCTCGATGCCGGACTCCACCAGGCGGAAACGGCCGCTGACGATGTAGAGCATCTCGTCGGCCTTCTCGTCCTTGTAGAACAGCATCTCGCCGGCTTTGCATTTGTGCTCCGTCATAAACGGCTTCAGCCAGTCCATCGACAGGTCGCCGCTGACCGAACGCTTCACGTCCCTTACGAGCTGCAGCATCTGGTGCAGGCGATAGGTGTTGAGCACCAGCATCGCCGCCTGCACCGGGATGATCAGGAAGTTGTGGGTCGGGATCGCGGTCGCGATCAACACAAGATTGGTCAGGATGCTGAACAGCCGCAGCGGGATCATCGTTTTCATGGTGCTCGTGGCAACCAGGAAGATCGACGCGAACAGGGCGCCAGCGGTGCCCGCATGTTGGGCCAGATGAGAACTATCCATGGGACCGACCAGTCTTCAAATGTGCAATCAAATCCGCCGCCCGCGCGGTCATCATACTGTCCGGCCGCCTCGTTCGATATACGCGGGAAAAGCACGTTTTCGCGGGATTTTACGATCCCCGGCAAAATCCGAGGTTTGGGCACGCGTGCCGGCGCCCGGGGAACACGACCCAGGCGACGGCGCTCGTTCGCTGGCCGCGTTGACGGCCCTGCCTCACCCGGGGCACCTTGGGTGACGTCGGGCAAGTCCGGACTAGGCGAAGGACCAAATATCCGAGATGTCGCAACAACAGAGCCAATCTGCCTGGACGCAGTTTGTGGCGGCAACCGCCAGCCGCAACATGACCAGCGTGGCCTATGTAGCGCTCGCGCTCGGTGTCGCAGCCATGGTGGCACACACGGTGGATTCCGTTCAGGAGGCAACCCATGGGTGGCTCGATACGATCTTGTGGTCATGCCTGGCGTTCTTCACCTTCGAATGGGTGGTTCGAATCCGACACAGTCTGCAGACCGGACGCGCTTATCTGAGCGCAGGACGAGGAATGCTCGATACCGCGGGCGTGGTCGCGGTACCGGCCGCGCTTGTTGCCGGTGCGGATGCCAAGACGGCGTGGCTGTTGGCCGTGCTGTGGGTCGTCAAGGTGATTCCGGGGATTCCGGGATTGCGCCAGTTGCGCCGCGTGCTGGTCCTGGAGTCGCGCTCGCTCCTCAGCGTGCTGGTGTTGTTCCTGATGGTGTTGTTCCTCGGTTCCGTCGCGGAATATTTCCTGGAGCGCGACGTTCAGCCGGCAACTTTCGGCAGCGTGCCCGCCGCGCTGTGGTGGGCGGTCGTCACCCTGACCACCACCGGTTATGGCGACGTGGTGCCGATGACGCTGTTCGGCAGAATGGTCGCCGCCATGGTGATGATCTCGGGCCTCGGCGTGTTCGGATTGTGGGCCGGTATCCTGGCGACCGGATTTGCGGCCGAGACACGGCGCGACAATTTCCTCAGGACCTGGGAATCCGTGAGCAAGGTTCCGTTTTTCGCCAGCCTCGGGCCGGCCGCGATCGCCGACGTGACCCACATGCTGCGCACCATCGACCTGCCGCCGCGCGTCACGATCATCCACAAGGGCCAGCCGGGCGACTGCATGTATTTCATCGCCTCCGGGGAGGTCGTGGTCGAACTGCCCGGCAAGAAGATACTGCTCGGCGAGGGAGATTTCTTCGGCGAAATGGCGCTGCTCGGCAGCAAGCAGCGCGGCGCGGATTGCACGACCACGCGGCTCTCGAAGCTCCTGGTGCTCGACCTCGTCGACTTCCGACTGTTGATGGCGCGTCATCCCGATCTCGCCGACACCATCGACGCCGAGGCCAAACGCCGCGCGCTGGAGAACAAGTAATGCAACAGACTGCCGCGGCCGATCAGGCCAGCACACCGATCCTCACCATCGAGAGCGCGCGCGCCACGGTCCGCCTCAACCGGCCGAAGCATCTGAACCGGTTGCAGGTGGAAGACCTGCAGGCGCTGATGCAGTTGTTCGACCGCGTCGAGGCCGATCCCGCCATTCGCGTGCTGGTGCTGACCGGGACCGGACGCGCCTTCTCCGCCGGCTACGATCTCAATTCGGTCGCCGAGCGCGCGACCAGCACCACCGAGCAGCAGAGCGCCGGATCCGCGTTCGAGGTCGTGGTCGACCGGCTGGAGGATCTGGGTGTACCGACCATCTGCCGGCTCAATGGCGGGGTCTATGGCGGCTCGACCGACCTCGCGCTTGCCTGCGACTTCCGGATCGGCGTCGACACCGCGGAGATGTTCATGCCGGCGGCGC
Organism: uncultured Alphaproteobacteria bacterium; assembly: GCA_963696255.1. GTDB lineage: Bacteria > Pseudomonadota > Alphaproteobacteria > Rhizobiales > Xanthobacteraceae > Bradyrhizobium. The sequence goes on along the minus strand of CAVOJN010000005.1, from coordinate 2,601,000 downwards.
GGCTCGGCCTGCACTATTACAAGAGCGGCATCCGCCGCTACGTCTCGCGGCTCGGGACCGACAACGCAAAGAAGCTGTTCCTGACCGCGCAGAAGATCAATGCGCCCGAGATGCTGCGGATCGGCTATCTCACGGCCATGGTGCCGCCTGAAGCGCTGGATGAGGAAGTCGACCGGCTGGCCGCGATCTTGGCGGGCAACGCGCCGGTGGCGATGCGCGGCATGAAGCGCACCATCAACGAGATCGCCCGCGGCAAGCTCGACGAGGCGGCGGCCGATCAGCGCGCACGCGACAGCATGCGTGGCACGGAGATCAAGGAAGGCATCAGCGCTTTCGCCGAGAAACGTCCGCCGAAGTTCTGAAGCCCTCGACGAAGCCGCCGGACGCGGCCCGCCAAAACCTCACTCGCGTCAGCTGTGATTTCGCCGACCCGCGCAGAGCCCTCGCCTCTTTTTCAATTGACTAAAGGTTGTCTACCGTTAGTTTGAACGCTGGGCGGGAGTGCTTGATGGGGTTACTGAAGTCATTCGATGGACGGCGCGCGATCGATGAGCGACCGGACCACGGCGGCGCCGTGTGGACGCGAGGCCCGCGTCAATCGGCGGGTTCTACCGGAGCGTCCAACTTTTCTTCCCGGACCAGCCGCTCCGCCAATGCGATCAATTCTGCGCGATGCTCCCGCCTGCGCAGGGTGAGAAAGCATTTCATCAGCCGAAGACCGACAGCCGTCATCTCATCGGTTTTCAACATGTCAAGCTGTGGCGGCATCTGAATGCGGTCCACGATTGAAAATCCTATGGCTAGGTCGGACTTGAAGCCGTGACTCAAACGTCGTTGGAGAGGATTATCGAGCAAATTCAATTGTGCATCGTGGATGCCAAGGCTTTGCAACTCAAGATGCTGGAACGGATTTTGTCAATAGCGTTGCTGGAGGCCTATGATAACAGAGACAAATCCGGCGGCGGCGGCGACAACGGCGAGTTTTAGCCTCTGAGCTCGGAATACTCCGTCGCTCCCCTTATTTGTCGATGAAGGTGACCGTGTCGGCGACGGCGGCGCGCGAGGTCCGGTAGCTGTTGACCCTGTCCGCATGGTCGGCATAGCCGAAGGAAATGCCGCAGACCACGCGGCGATCGTCGCCGAGGTTGAAGTGGCGGCGGATCAATCCCGAGTGCCGCGCCAGCGCCGCCTGCGGAATCGTTCCAAGTCCCAGCGCCTGCGCCGCCAGCATGAAATTGCCGACATAGGCGCCGCAATCGACCGCACCGTAGATGCCGAGCGGCTCGGTCGTGTGAATGATCGCCACATGCGGCGCGCCGAAGAAATTGTAGTTCTCCAGCGCCTGCCTGGCGTAAGCGGCCTTGTCGCCGCGCGGGATGCCGAGCGTGTTGTAGAGCTGGAAGCCGCTTTCGCGCCGGCGCTCGAGATAGACACCGAGATACTCGCGCGGGAACGGATAGTCGCTGTTCTCGGCCACGCCGGAGGCCGCCTCGGTATAGATCAGCTTGCGGAAACGCTCCTTCGCCTCGCCGCTTGCGATCACCACCTGCCACGGCTGGCTGTTGCACCAGGACGCAGTGCGCTGCGCCACCTTGAGCACCTGCTCGATGGTTTCACGCGGCACCTCGCGCGGCAGAAAGGCGCGCACCGAATAGCGCTCGTTCAGGAGTTCCTCGAGCACGCCGATGCGGTCATCGGTCGTGTAGCGGGCGATCGGCGCTTTCGCATCCATGGCGCTTACCTTTCCTTGTCATTCCGGGGCGCGCGTAGCGCGAACCCGGAATCTCGATCCATCATCTCCGGATTCCGGGTTCGCGGCGTTCCGCCGCGCCCCGGAATGACGGCTAATTTCGCCCCTTGGTCGGGATCTTGTTGAACGGCACGTCCTTGTCGACCCTGATGTCGCCGGGCAGGCCCAGCACGCGCTCGGCGATGATGTTGCGCAGGATCTCGTCGGTGCCGCCCGCGATGCGCATCGACGGAGAGGAGAGCAGCATCTGCTGGAACTGGCCGCGCGCGACCTCTTCCGACGCTCCGGTCAGCGCACCGGTGGCGCCTTCGAGGTCCATCGCATAACTCGCGATGTCCTGCAGCATGGAACCCGCGACCAGCTTGCCGATGGAGTTTTCAGGCCCCGGCCGCTCACCGCGCGACAGCGCCGAGATGGCCCGGTAGCTGGTGTATTTCAGACCGTTCGCCTTCACGGCCCAGCTTGCGAGCTTGGAGCGCGTGGCGCGATCGTCGATGGCGGGGCCGTCCTCCAGCATCAGGTTCGAGCAGAACTCGAATATTTCGGGGAAGCCGGTCGCAAGCCGCGCGCCGATCGACATGCGCTCGTTCATCAGCGTGGTCAGCGAGACGTTCCAGCCGTCGCCGACATTGCCGAGCCGCTGGCTGTCGGGGATCACGACATCGGTGAAATAGACCTCGTTGAACTCCTGCATGCCATTGGCCTGCTTGATCGGCCGCACCTCCACGCCCGGGCTCTTCATGCTCAGGAAGAACATCGTCAGCCCCTTGTGCTTGGGCACATTGGGATCGGTGCGCGTGATGAGAAGGCCGTAGTCGGAATAATGTGCGCCGGAGGTCCAGATCTTCTGGCCGTTGACGATCCAGTTGTCGCCTTTCTTCTCCGCGCGGGTGCGCAGACCTGCGACGTCGGAGCCGCCGGCAGGTTCGGAAAAGAGCTGGCACCAGATCTCCTCGCCGGAGGCGAGCTTCGGCAAATAGCGGCGCTTGTTCTCCTCGCTGCCAAAGGCCATCACGGTCGGGCCGCACATGCCCTCGCCGATCTGGAACGGCTGCGTCAGCTTGCCGAACACGCCCTCTTCCTGCTGCCAGATCACGCGCTCGATCGGCGTTGCGCCGCGGCCGCCATATTCCTTCGGCCATTGCAGGCAGGCCCAGCCGCCTTCCGCCTTCTTCTTCTGCCAGGCCTTGCCGACATCGACCATGTCGTGGTTCTGCAGCCGGATGCGGCCGAGCGAGGATTTCGACAGCTCCGCCTCCAATTGCTTCGGCGCGTTGGCATCGATCCAGTTGCGCGCGAGCTTGCGGAATTCGGCTTCCTGCGGGGTGTCATCGAAATTCATCGGCACATCCTCTCTGCTGTCATTCCGGGGCGCGCAAAGCGCGAACTACGATGTGCAATTGCACATCTGAGAATCTTGATCCACGGCGTCTGGATTTCCGGGTTCGAGGCTTCGCCTCGCCCCGGAATGACGATCTCCCTACGCTCTTCCCTTTGTCGGTATCTGGTTGAACGGCACGTCCTTGTCGACCCTGATATCGCCCGGCAGGCCGAGCACCCGCTCGGCGATGATGTTCCGCATGATCTCGTCGGTGCCGCCCTCGACGCGCGTGCCGGGCGCGCGCAACAGCATGGCCTGGAACTTGCCGGCGACCTCGGCATCGTCAGGACCGCTCACGACACCGGCGGCGCCCTGCAAATCGAGCGCGTACATCGCGACCTCCTGGATCATCGAGCCCGCGACCAGCTTGCCGATCGAATTTTCCGGTCCGGGACGTTCGCCCCTGGACAGCGCGGAGATCGCACGCATGCTGGTGTATTTCAGCCCGCTGGCCTTGACCGCCCAGTTCGCCAGTTTCGAGCGCACCGCGCTATTCTCGATCGCCGGGCCATCGTCGAGCATCAGGCTGTTGCAGAAGTCAAAGAGTTCGGGAAAACCGGTCGCGACCCCCGCGCCGATCGACATGCGCTCGTTCATCAGCGTGGTCAGCGAGACATTCCAGCCGTCATTGACATTGCCGAGCCGCTGGCTGTCGGGAATCCTCACATCGGTGAAATAGACCTCGTTGAAGTCGGACGCGCCGCTCGCCTGCCTGATCGGCCTCACCTCCACGCCGGGGCTCTTCATGTCCAGGAAGAACATGGTGAGGCCCTTGTGCTTGGGCACGGTGGGATCGGTGCGTGTTAGCAGGATGCCGTAGTCGGAATAATGTGCGCCCGAGGTCCAGATCTTCTGGCCGTTGACGATCCAGTCGTCGCCCTTCCTTTCGGCGCGGGTGCGCAAGCCCGCGACGTCGGAGCCGCCGGCGGGCTCGGAGAACAGCTGGCACCAGACCTTTTCGCCCGAGGCCAGTGGCGGCAGGTATTTGCGCTTCTCCTCTTCCCCAGCGAACGCCATCATGGTCGGCCCGCACATGCCGTGCCCGATGATGAACATCGAGGAGAGCTTGCCGAAGGGGCCTTCCTCCTGTTGCCAGATCACCCGTTCGATCGGCGACGCGCCGCGGCCGCCATAGTCCTTTGGCCAGTGCAGGCAGGCCCAGCCGGCGTCCGCCTTCTTCTTCTGCCAGGCCTTGGCGACCTCGAGGATGTTGGCGTTCCGGAGCACGGTGCGGCCGAGCGAGGATTTGCGCAGTTCCTGCTCATACTGCTTCGGCGCATTTGCCGCGATCCAGGCCCTCGCCTCGGCGCGAAAGGCTGCTTCCTGTGGGGTGTCGTCGAAGTTCATTGTCTCGTCCCTTGGTTCGTCATTCCGGACGAGCCGCATAGCGGGTCGATCCGGAATCTCGAGATTCCGGGTTCGCGATCGCGCGCGCCCCGGAATGACATCAAGCCGCGTTCTTCTTGCGCATGCGGTCGATCAGCGCATCTTCCCAATAGGACAGGCTGCCTAGCCCGAGCGCCACCGCATTGGCGCGGCGGTAATACATGTGGCAATCGAACTCCCAGGTGAAACCCATGCCGCCATGGACCTGGATGTTGTTCTTGGCGCAATGCTGGAAGGCCTGTGTCGCGCTGATGCGCGCGGCGGCGGCGGCTTCCGGCAATTCCCCGGCATTGGTCGAGAGCGCCCAGGCCCCATAATAGCTGTTGGAGCGCGCCAGCGTGGCAGAGACATACATGTCGGCCAGCATGTGCTTGACCGCCTGGAACGAACCGATGGGACGGCCGAAGGCGATGCGGTCGAGCGCGTAATCGCGACCCATCTCGAGCGCGCGGTCGGCGCCGCCGACCTGCTCGAAGGCCATCAGCACCGCGGCGCGGTCGAGCAGCTGGGTGAGAACGCTCCAGCCTTCACCGGTCTTGCCGAGTGGCTCGGCCTTGCAGCTCTTGAAGGTGATTTCCGCCTGTCCCCGGGTCGGATCGACATTGGTCAGGTCCTTGACCTCGACGCCGCCACCCTTCATGTCGACCAGGAACAACGAGATATCATTCTCGCGCCCGCCCGATCCCGTGCGCGCGGCGACCACCGCGAAATCGGCCAGCGCGCCATCGGGGACCGGCTTCTTCACGCCGGTCAGCGTGCCGCCATCGGCGGCGAGCTTGATCGCTTTCGGCGACGGATTGCCTGCACCTTCAAACAGCGCCAGCGTTCCGATGGCCTCGCCGGAGGCGATCTTCGGCAGCCACTTCTTCTTCTGCGCGTCGCTGCCTGCCAGCAGCAGCGCTTCCGCGGCAAGATAGACCGTGGACGAAAACGGCACCGGCGCCAGCGCGCGGCCCATTTCCTCAGCGATCACGCAGAGCTCGAGATGGCCCGCGCCAGCGCCGCCGAACTCCTCCGGAATCGCAACGCCGAGAAAGCCCATCTCGGCAAGCCCCTTCCACAGCTCCTTGTCATACGGCGCCTTGCCGTCGAGTACGGCGCGCACCGCTTTCGGCGAGCACTTCTCGCCGAGGAATTTCCGGGCCTGATCGCGCAGTTGCTTCTGGTCGTCGGAGAAATCGAAGTTCATGGCGTTACCTCACACTGAGTGTCATTCCAGGGCGCGCACAGCGCGAACCCGGAATCTCGAGATTCCGGGTCTGGTCCTTTGGACCATCCCGGAATGACGAGTGGAGACGTTTGCGATTTATCTTCATTGCAGCACGATCACATTCTTGTCCGGCTTGTCGGCATAGAGCCGCTCCACCAGCGCGGCGCGGCGCTCGAGGCCGGCACGCTGGTTGATGTAGCCCTTGTCGGTCAGCTCGTTGCCGTCGATAGATGGCGGCTCGATCATCAGCATCGCGCGCGCCACGCGCAGGCTGCTCGATCCGCCCGATGATGTGTTGTGCGCTTCGAGCCCGCGCTTGAGACAGGCGATGATCTCGGGATGCGCAACGACCTCTTCATGGGTCGCGGCGGGATTTCCGACGATTTGCCGGCAGGCGTGCAGATTGGGCCAGCACAACAGACCGACAAAGGGACGGTCCTGTCCGGTGACCAGCGCGTCATGCACGACCGGCGTTGCCGCGGCAATCGCATCGGTGCGGAGCGAGCCGACATGGACGAAGGTGCCGGTGGTGAGCTTGAAATCCTCGACCACTCGGCCGGCAAAGATGATGCCGGCAAGCGGATCGTCGCCATCGACAAACACGCCGGCATCGCCGATGCAATAAAATCCTTCCTCGTCGAACATCTTCGCCGTGAGCTCGGGCTGCCGGAAATAGCCCGGAGTGACGATGATGCCGCGCAGCCGCAGCTCATATTTCGAGCCACACGGCACCATCTTCAGCTCGACGCCGGGGAACGGCAGGCCGATCAGGCCGACACGCTCGGTGTTCCAATAAGTCCCCGTCGCGGTCGGCGCGGTCTCGGTCGAGCCCCAGCCGGTATAGAATACAATGCGCTGGCCGGTCGTCTTCACGGCAAGTGCCTGCATGCGATCGTAGAGGTCGTCGGGCAGCCGCGCGCCGCCATAAGCCATCACTGTCAGGTTCTTGAAGAAACTGCGGCAGAGCGCATCGTCCTTTTCCATCGCCGCGGCCAGCGCCGCATAGCCGGCCGGCACGTTCGCGTAATAGGTCGGCGACACCTCGTGCAGGTTGCGAAGCGTCTCGTCGAACTGGCCCGGGACAGGCCGGCCGTCATCGATATAGAGCGTGCCGCCATCGACCAGGAGAGGATTGAACGCGGCATTGCCGCCCATGGTGTGATTCCATGGCATCCAGTCAAGCATGGTGGCGACCGGACCCTTTGGGTCACGCGGCCGCACCTGCATCATCATCGCGGCATTGGCGCACATCATCTGCTGGGTGTTGATGACGGCCTTGGGCATGCCGGTCGAGCCCGACGTGAACAGCAGCTTGCCGACGGTGTCGGGTGTGATGCTGGCGATCGACTGCTCGACATCCCCGGTCACCGGCGTTGCCGCGAGATCGGCGAAGGCGATGCTCTCGATGCCTGCGAACGGTCGCTCGACATGAATGATGGTAACGCCGATCAGATCGAGCGCACGGAGCGCCTTTTCGAAAGTCGGGCAGTCCTGCACCATCACGACGGCCGGCTTGATCAGGCCGAACAGATATTTCAGCTTGGCGTGATCCTGGCTCATCAGCGAATAGGCCGGCGACACCGGCGCGGCCGGCAGCCGCGCCTGCATGGCCGCCTGGGTCATCAGCGCGTGCTCGATCGAATTGCCGGAGAGAATCGCGACCGGACGGCCTTGTCCGACCTTCAGGTCGAGCAGGCCCTGCGTCAGCCCATCGACGACGCGCTTGGCCTCCCCATACGACACTTTGCGCCACGCCCGGGCGGGCCCGCCGCGCTGCGCGAGCCAGATGCGCTCGGGCGCCTGCTTCGCCCATTTCGCCAGCGAGGCCGGTATGTGCCTTTCGTAAGGCTGCAGCGGTATGCGCGACTTCAGGATGATCGTGCCGTCATCCCGTCGCTCGATCGCGATGTCGCGCTTGAGCCACTCGATCTTGCGAAAGGCCGGCTTCTCCAGCACCGTCGCTGCATTCCCACCCATATTGCGTCTCCCGAAATATCGGCCCGTTGGCGGGTTCTTGTTATCTTCTGATATAGACCGGCTTTCGCTTCTCGAGAAAGGCCCTGATGCCTTCGTTGAAATCTTCCGAGCGGCTGCACAGGATCTGGTTGCGGTCTTCCATGGCGATCGCGGAGTCCAGCGAGGGCGCGTCCACGCTCATGTTCAGACATTCCTTCGACAGCCTCAGGCCCACCGGCGACGCCGTCAGCATCGCATCGATATAGGGCTCGGCCGCGGCGTCGAGTTTGTCTTCGTCGACGACTTCCGAGACAAGGCCGACCGCCAGCGCCCGCTCCGCGCCGATGAAGCGGCCGGTGAGAATGAGTTCGGACGCCACCGATACCCCGACCAGCCGCGGCAGGAAGTAACTCGTGCCGATGTCGCAGCCACCGAGGCCGAGCTTGATGAAGGCGCAATTCATCCGCGCGGACCTGGTCGCGATGCGGATGTCGGAGGCGAGCGCCAGTGCGAAACCGCCGCCGGCGGCCGCGCCTGCGACCAGCGACATGATGGGCTGCGGACAGCGCCGCATCAGCATCACGATATCGGCAATCCGTCGCTGCGAATCCAGCGACTCCGTCACGCCCGGCGGTTCCTGCTGACCGGCTCGGCGCTTCATGGCCTGCTTGAGGTCGAGCCCGGCGCAGAAATTCTTGCCCGCGCCCTTCAGCACCACCACGCGGGTATCGCGGTTGCGCTGCAAGCCCTGGAAATAGACGTTCAGCGCATCGATCAGCGATGGGTCGAGCGCGTTCAGGCTCTCAGGCCGGTTGAGTGTCACCCGGTCGAGGCCGTCAGAGTGTTCGATCAGCAGCGGTTGAGTCATGCGTCAATCCTCCCCACTGTCGTCCCGGCCAAGCGCAGCGCGAGCCGGGACCCATAACCACAGGCGGCTGATTTTACGAAAGGTCTCAGCCAGCCTGCTTCACCGACAAATTCCGCGGTATGGGTCCCGCGTTCGCGGGGACGACGACGAATATGCTTACCTCGGCGCCATGCGGATGGCGCCGTCGAGACGGATGGTTTCGCCGTTCAGCATCGCATTCTCGACAATGTGCACCGCGAGCGCGCCATATTCGTTGGCATCACCAAGGCGCGAGGGATGCGGCACCTGCGCACCCAGGCTCTTGCGCGCTTCCTCGTTGAGACCCATCAGGAGCGGCGTGAAGAACAGGCCGGGCGCGATGGTATTGACGCGGATCTTCTGGCTGGCGAGATCGCGCGCCGCCGGCAAGGTCAAGCCGACCACGCCGCCCTTTGACGCGGAATAGGCGATCTGGCCGATCTGCCCCTCATAGGCCGCCACGCTCGCGGTGTTGATGATGACGCCGCGCTCCTCGCCGATGGGCTCGGCAGTGACGAGACGTTCGGCGAAGAGCCGCAGGCAATTGAAGGTGCCGATCAGGTTGACATTGATGATGCGCGCGAACTTCGCCAGCGGATAGACGCCGTCGCGGCCGACGATGCGCTGCGAACCGCCGATGCCGGCACAGTTCATCAACACGCGGGCGATGCCGTGGGCGCTTTCGGCCTTGGCGATCGCGGCCTTGATGGCCTCCTCGTCGGTGACATCGGCGTGCAGCGCGACGCCCTTCACTTCGGCCGCGACCTTCTCGGCGTTTTCCTTGCTCTGGTCGATGACGCCGATCTTCGCGCCCTTGGCCGCCATGGCGCGCGCGGTCGCGGCGCCAAGGCCCGAGCCACCGCCGGTGATGAGAACGGCTACGTCTTTCAATTGCATGTGGAGTTTCTCCCTGAGTTATTGTTTATTGGCGACTGACGAGTGGCGAATGGGGGTTTTTCCATTCGCCACTCGCTATTTGCTACTCGCCGGCTTCAGCATTCCATTACAAACCATCGCTTCCATGTGCCTGATGTAGTCGCGGCAGACCTGCTCGGTCACGGGACCGACACCGGCCACGCGCGTCATTGCGTGGCGGCCGAAGAACAGGTGATCGCAGGCGCCGATCAGGCTGGTGTAGAACAGCACCGGGTCGATCTTGCGGAACTCTCCGCTCCTGGTGCCTTCGGCAAGCAGGCGGCGATGAAAGTCCAACAGCGGCGCCACGAAGAATTTCGAGACTTCGTCGGCGGCCTCTGCGCTGCTCTCGTGCAGCAGATAATGAATCAGCCGGTTCATGTAGGGAAAGCGGCTATAGCCACGGATGACGCCGCCGACATGCAGCTTCAGCTTCTCGGTCGGCGTGATCGGCTGCTCCAGCAGATGTTCAAGGTTCGACACTTCGGCCGCGGCGTCACGCGCCAGCAGGCCGAGCAGCAATCCGTCCTTGTTGCCGAAATGGTATTTCACCAGCGCGGCGTTGACGCCGGACTTCTGCGCGATGTCGGACAGCGAAATCTCGATCGAGGACCGCTCGATCATCAATTCGCTCGCCGCGACGAGGAGTTTCCCGGCGGTGGGGTTCTTCGCCGGCTGCGCGCGGACCGATACGCCGGTATTCAAATGCGGTGCCATCACTGTTCCCGAAAGTCCGGCGTGCACATAAGCGCATGCCGCCTCCGCGCTCAAGAGTTAGTTGATCGATTGACTAAATGTTCGGCCACCCCTTTAATTCCGGGCCAGCAATCCAGCACAGAGCAAAATCAATCAGGGAGAGATGAGATGGCCGAGGCTTATATCGTCGCCGCCGCCCGCACCGCCGGCGGCCGCAAGGGAGGGCGTCTCGCCGGCTGGCATCCGGCCGACCTCGCCGCGAAAGTTCTGGACTCGCTGGTGGAGCGTTCGGGCGCGGCGCCCGATCAGATCGAAGACGTGATCATGGGCTGCGTGATGCAGGCCGGAGAGCAGTCCAACAACATCGCGCGCAACGCGATCATGGCCTCGAGGCTGCCGGAGAGCGTGCCGGGCACCTCGATCGACCGGCAATGCGGCTCCTCGCAGCAGGCGCTGCACTTCGCCGCCCAGGCCGTCATGAGCGGCACCATGGACATCGTGATCGCCGCCGGCGTGGAATCGATGACGCGGGTGCCGATGGGCCTGGCTTCGCAGCTCCCCGCCAAGAACGGCTACGGCCATTACAAGAGCCCGGGCATCGAGCAGCGCTATCCGAACATCGTGTTCAGCCAGTTCACCGGTGCCGAGATGATGGCCGACAAATACGGCCTGTCGAAGAACGAGCTCGACGAATATTCCTACAACAGCCACCAGCGCGCGATCGCGGCGACGCAGGCGGGCCGTTTCAAGGACGAGATCGTGCCGGTTCAGATCTCCCGCGCCGACGGCTCGACCGACACCCACACGATCGACGAAGGCATCCGCTTCGACGTCAGCCTCGACGGCATTAAGGGCGTGAAGCTGATCGCCGAGAACGGCAAGCTGACGGCGGCGAGCGCGAGCCAGATCTGCGACGGCGCCTCCGGCGTGGTCGTGGTCAATGAAAAGGGGCTGAAGCAGCTCGGCGCCAAGCCGCTCGCCCGCATCCATCATCTGACCATGATGGGCGGCGATCCCGTCATCATGCTCGATGCGCCGCTGCATGCCACAGAGCGCGCGCTGAAGAAAGCAGGCATGAAGATCGACGACATCGATCTGTTCGAGGTCAACGAGGCATTCGCCTCGGTGCCGACCGCGTGGCTGAAGACCACTGGCGCCGACCCTGAAAGACTCAACGTCAATGGCGGCGCCATCGCGCTTGGCCATCCCCTCGGCGGCTCCGGCACCAAGCTGATGACCACGCTGGTCAACGCGCTGAAGCAGCGGGGCAAGCGCTACGGCCTGCAGACCATGTGCGAAGGCGGCGGCATGGCCAATGTGACGATTGTTGAAAGGCTCTAAGCTGCATCCGCGCGAACGTCGTCGTCCCGGCCTTGAGCCGGGACCCATAGCCATCGGCGTTTGGGTTAGGCCGGGCTTGGGCGGCACCTCGTTTCAAGAACATTAATTGGTGGCTACGGGTCCCCGCGTTCGCGGGGACGACACCTTTAGCTTTGTTGGCAACTATACATGACTCACCCCTCAGTCCACGCCCGTAACAACCCCGACAAGATCGCCTACCGGATGGCGGGGACCGGGAAATCAATCACCTATCGCGAACTCGACGAACTCTCGAACCAGGGGGCGCATCTGTTTCGTTCGCTGGGGCTCAAGCGCGGCGACCATATCGCGCTGTTGATGGAGAACCGCCTCGCCTTGATGGAGATCTGTTGGGCCGCGCAGCGCAGCGGGCTCTATTACACCGCGATCAGCCGCTATCTGACCCAGGACGAGATCGCCTATATCGTGAAAGATTGCGGCGCCAGGCTCTTCATCACCACGCCGAAATGCCACGACCAGGTCAAGAGCCTTGCCGGCCAGCCCGATGGTCCGCTGCTGTTCATGATGGACGAGCCGGCGCCGGGCTTCCGCTCCTACGACAAGGAAGCGATCGTGCAGCCGACCACGCCGATCAATGACGAGGTCGCCGGCTACGACATGCTCTATTCGTCGGGCACCACGGGACGGCCGAAAGGCATCAAGAAGGAATTCGAGAACAAGCCGATCGACGAGCCCAATCCCTTCCTCAGGGTCCTCTGCGCCGCCATGTGCGGCATGAATGCCGACACGGTCTACCTGTCGCCTGCGCCGCTCTATCATGCCGCTCCGCTGCGCTTCAACATGATGGTGACCATCCTCGGCGGCACCTCCATCATCATGGAATCCTTCGACGCCGAGCAGTTCCTCGCGCTGGTCGAGACGCACAGGGTCACGCAGTCGCAGCTGGTGCCGACCATGTTCGTTCGCATGCTGAAGCTGCCGGAGGACGTACGCAATCGCTACGCCGTTTCCTCGCTGAAGGGCGCGATCCATGCCGCCGCGCCCTGCCCGGTCGACGTCAAAGCGAAGATGATCGAGTGGTGGGGCCCAATCCTGATCGAATATTACGCCGGCTCCGAAGGCAACGGCGTCACGGTCTCGACCTCGCGGGACTGGCTGACCCACCGCGGCACGGTCGGCCGCGCGGTGGTCGGCCAGCTCAAGATCCTCGACGAAAACGATCAGGAATTGCCGGCCGGCGAGATCGGCACGGTCTATTTCGCCGGCGCGCCTGAATTTTCCTATCACAACGATCCCGAGAAGACGAAGCGCGCCTACAATTCACGCGGCTGGTCGACGCTGGGCGATGTCGGCTATGTCGACGGCGAAGGCTTTCTCTATCTCACCGACCGCAAGTCCTACATGATCATCTCCGGCGGCGTGAACATCTACCCGCAGGAGACCGAGGACGTGCTGATCACCCACCCTGATGTCGCCGACGTCGCCGTCTTCGGCGTGCCGAACGAGGAGATGGGCGAAGAGGTGAAAGCGGTGGTGCAGCCGCACGATATGGCAAAAGCCAGCAAGGCGCTCGAAGAGCAGCTCATCCTGTTCTGCAGAAAGCAGCTGTCGCCGATCAAATGCCCGCGCTCGATCGACTTCGAGGCAGAGTTACCGCGCACGCCCACCGGCAAGCTGGTCAAGCGTCATCTGCGCGACAGATACTGGCCGAAGACCGCCGTGAGGATTTAGGGGCGCGCGCAGACGCTATCTTCCTTCCCTTCTCCCCTTGTGGGAGAAGGTGCCTTCCCGAAAGGGAAGGCGGATGAGGGGTCTCTCTCCGCGGAGACAACCCCTCACCCGTCTCGAAGGAGCTCACGCTCCTTCGATCCACCCTCTCCCACAAGGGGAGAGGGGAAGAGAGGAACACCATGACCACCCTTCCCCCACCACCTGTCCCCCCAGGAATTCGCTCGCGCTACGTCGAAGGCATCAATGGCCTCACGATGCATGTGCTCGAAGCCGGTTTCGAGACGAAGGGGCGGCCTCGCCTTCTGCTGCTGCACGGTTTTCCCGAGCTTGCCTTTTCCTGGCGCAAGGTGATGCCCGCGCTCGCGGCGGCCGGCTATCACGTGATCGCGCCGGACCAGCGCGGCTATGGCCGCACCACCGGCTGCGAGGCGACGTATGACGGCGACCTCAATCCCTTCCGGCTGCCCAATCTCGTGCGCGATGCGCTTGGGCTGGTCGCGGCGTTCGGCTACGACCACGTCGATGCCGTGATCGGACATGACTTCGGCAGTCCCGTCGCCGCCTGGTGCGCGCTGGTGCGGCCCGACGTGTTCCGCGCGCTCGCGATGATGAGCGCGCCCTTCGGCGGTCCGCCGCAGCTTCCCTTCAACACGGCCAATTCGCCCGCCAAGCCGCGGACCGAGGATCCTGTCCATCGCGAGCTCGCCGCGTTGCCGCGGCCGCGCAAACATTATCAGTGGTACTATTCCGAGCGCCGCGCGGACAACGACATGCACCACGCCCCGCAAGGGGTGCATGATTTCCTGCGCGCCTATTACCATCACAAGAGCGCGGACTGGACAGGCAACAAGCCGTATCCACTGAAGGCATGGTCGGCGGAGGAGCTCGCCAAGTTACCGACCTATTATGTGATGGACCTCGACCAAACCATGCCGGAGACCGTCGCAAGGGAAATGCCGTCGGCCGCCGAGATCGCCGCCAACACATGGCTGCCGGACGGCGACCTCGCCTATTACGCCGCCGAATACGGACGCACGGGATTCCAGGGCGGGCTGCAATGGTATCGCTGCGGCACCACCGGCGTCTTCAATGGCGAATTGCAGACCTGGTCGGGCCGGACCATCGACGTGCCGTCCTGCTTCATCTCGGGCAAACAGGACTGGGGCACCTATCAACGCGCCGGCGTGTTCGAGCTCATGCAGAAGAGCGCCTGCACCAACATGATCGGCTGTCATCTCGTCGACGGAGCCGGCCACTGGGTGCAGCAGGAACAGCCGGCGGACGTGAGCCGGCTCCTGCTCGAGTTCCTGCAAAGGGCGCGCGCAAAATAACGAAGCGATTGACCCGATCGGCCCTCCCCTCTATAGATTTAGAATGGTTCTAAATTGAGGGAAAGGGCCCTCGCGTGAAGAACTTTGCCGACTTGACTGAACGCGAAGTGCTGGCGGTGGCGATCTCCTCCGAGGAAGAGGACAGCCGCATCTATATGACCTTCGCCGAAGATTTGCGGGAGCGCTATCCGGGCTCGGCGAAAATCTTCGAAGAGATGGCCGAGGAGGAGCGCGGCCATCGCCACCGGCTGCTTGAACTCTATCAGCAACGCTTCGGCGAGCATCTGCCGCCGATCCGCCGCGAGGACGTCAGGGGCTTCCTGCGCCGGCGCCCGATCTGGCTCACCAAGAATCTGCCGCTCGACACCGTCCGTCGCGAAGTCGAGACGATGGAACAGCAGGCGGAGGCGTTCTACGCAAAGGCTGCCGAGCAAGCCGAAGATGTCGGCGTGCGGCGCCTGCTCGGCGATCTCGCGGAGGAAGAGAAAGGCCACGAAAATCTCGCGGCCAAACTCACGGGGACGATCCTGAGCCCCGATGTGCGCGCAACCGAAGACAAAACCCGCCGCCGCGCCTTCGTCCTGCAATATGTCCAGCCGGGCCTCGCCGGCCTGATGGACGGCTCGGTCTCGACGCTGGCGCCACTGTTCGCGGCAGCCTTCGCGACCCATCACAACTGGCAGACTTTCGTGGTGGGACTAGCCGCCTCGCTCGGCGCCGGCATCAGCATGGCCTTTGCCGAAGCGCTGTCCGACGACGGATCGATCACGGGCCGCGGCTCGCCCTGGCTGCGCGGCGCGGTGACCGGCGTCATGACCGCGCTCGGCGGCCTCGGCCACACCCTGCCTTATCTTGTCCCGGACTCCTGGCCGAACGCGTTCTGGATCGCGACCACGATCGCCGGAATCGTCGTGTTCTTCGAACTGTGGGCGATCGCCTTCATCCGCTCGCACTACATGGACACGCCATTCCTGAAAGCCGTGTTCCAGGTCGTGCTCGGCGGCGTCATCGTGCTCGGCGTCGGCATTTTGATCGGCGCGTCGTAGCGACGATTGAACAACAGCGCCGGACAGACGACATATCAGGGATGAAGCCGCCGGACACCTGTTGCTCTTGCGGCGTCTCTCCAAACTGAGCATCATTTGCATCGTCCAAAAAACAGATCGGGAGGGCGCGCTGTGCCCAAATCGCAGTGGAGTTTCAAGAGCGCCGTCGAAATGTCGGCGGCGCTGAAAGCGAAAAAGGTTTCCGCGGTCGAACTCGCGCAAGATGCGATCGGCCGCGTCGAACGTCATGACGGCAAGATCAACGCGGTCTGCGTGCGCGATTTCGACCGCGCCCTGGAAGCAGCGCGCGCCGCCGATGCGGCGCTGGCACGCGGCGAGAGCCGGCCGCTGCTCGGGATCCCGCTCACGGTGAAGGAATCCTACAATATCGCGGGACTGCCCACGACTTTCGGATTTGTGCCGCAGAAGGATTTCATCGCCAAGGAAGACGCGTTGGCGGTCACGCGCATCAAGGATGCGGGCGGCGTGATCATCGGCAAGACCAACGTGCCGGTCGCGCTCGGCGACTGGCAGAGCTACAACGATATCTACGGCACCACCAACAACCCCTACGATCTCACGCGCACACCCGGCGGCTCTTCCGGCGGCTCGTCCGCAGCGCTTGCCGCGGGCTACGGACCGCTGTCGATCGGTTCCGATATCGGCGGCTCGCTGCGCGTGCCGGCATTCCACTGCGGCGTCTACGCCCACAAGCCGACCTATGCGCTGGTGCCGATCCGCGGTCACACGGCGCCGCCATTGCCGCCGTTGCCCTACGAACGCGACCTCGCGGTGATCGGACCCATGGCGCGCAGTGCGGCCGACCTCTCGCTGCTGCTCGACGTGATGGCCGGACCCGACCCGGTGGAAGCGGGCGTGGCCTACCGGCTCGACCTGCCGAAGGCCCGCCATGGCGCGTTGAAGGATTTCCGCATCCTCCTGATCGACAGCGATCCCCTGCTGCCGACCGACAAGGATGTTCGCGGCGCCATCGAGAAGCTGGCGACCGATCTCGGCAAGGCGGGCGTGACGGTGACGCGGCAAAGCCCGCTGCTGCCTGACTTCGCGGCAAATTCGCGCCTCTATATGAGGCTCCTGATGTCGCTCCTGGGATCGAATTTCCTGCCCGATGTCTTTGCCGGCGCGCAGGCAGCCGCCGCGGCACTCAAGGCGGACGACATGAGCCTGCGTGCGGAACGGCTGCGGGGCGTTACACTCGGCCATCGCGACTGGGTGTTCGCCAATACCGCCCGCACACGCTTGCGCGCGCAATGGCGCGAGTTGTTCCAGAGCTTCGATGCGGTGATCTGTCCGATCATGCCGACACCGCCCTACAAGCAGGATCAATCGCCGGAACAGGAAGATCGCCGCATCAATATCGACGGCAAGGATTATCCTTATCTGGATCAACTGGCCTGGCCGGGGATTGCAACGCTGCCCGGCCTGCCCTCCACCGCGATCCCGCTCGGCTTCAACGCGCAGGGCCTGCCGCTCGGCGTCCAGATCGTGGGCCCGTGGCTCGAGGACCGCACACCCTTGAAGATCGCCGAACTGATCGAGCGGGAGTTCGGCGGTTTCGCGCCACCGAAGATGTTTGATGATTGATCTATGAAATGGCATAAGCCGTCATTGCGAGCGAAGCGAAGCAATCCATGCCTCCGCGTCATGAAAGAATGGATTGCTTCGTCGCTTCGCCCCTCGCAATGACGACGTACAGAGCGGAGGAACAGATGACCAAGGACCTCGACGACCTCACGAAGCTCAACAAGGACTATGTCGATTCCGTGCAGAACTGCGACGTCAGGCGCTTCGACGAAATCCTGGCGCAGGATTTCTACTGCACCAATTCAGACAAGAGTCTCGTCGACCGCGCCGCGTTCCTGAAGCAGACAGCGATTCCCGTGAAGATCCGGAATTTGAAGGCGGAGGACGTTAAGATCCGCATTCTCGGCGACTTCGCCATCATCCACGCGCGGACCAGCTACACCACGCCCGACGGCGAGCAGGCCCATGGCTGCTACACCGATTGCTGGGCCAGGCAGAACGGCAAGTGGCTGGCCGTGTCAGCGCATGTGGCGCGGTGACGACTGTCGTCCCGGCGAACGCCGGGACCCATACCGCGGAATCTATCGGTAAAGTCCTGCTGGCAGACGCTCCTCGTAGCAACAACAGCCTGTGGTTATGGGTCCCGGCTCGCGCTTCGCTTGGCCGGGACGACAGGTTTATGCATCGAACATGATGACGCTGCGCAGCGTCTTGCCGGCCTTCATGTTGGCAAAGCCTTCATTGATCTCCGGGAGCTTCAGCTTGGCCGAGATCCAGTCTTCCAGGTGCAGTCTGCCGCGCATGTAGAATTCGACCAGGCGGGGCATGTCGACGCGGAAATGGTTGGAGCCCATCGACGAACCCTGGATACGGCGCTCGCGCAGGAAATCGAACCCGTGCAGCTCGATCTTCTGACCGAACGGAATCATGCCGACGATGGTCGCGGTGCCGCCGGGCGCGAGCATGGCAAAGGCCTGCTCGGCGGTCTCCTTGCGGCCCAGCACCTCGAAGGCGTGGTGCACGCCGCCCTTGGTCAGCTCGCGCACCTGCTGCACCACGTCGCCGTTGCGGGGGTCGACCACATCGGTTGCCCCGAGCTTGGTCGCAAGCTGCAGCTTGGCCGGATTGGTATCGATCGCGATGATGCGGCCGGCGCCCGCGATCTCCGCGCCGTTGATCGCGGCCATGCCGACACCGCCGCAGCCGATCACCGCCACGGTCTCGCCGGCCGTGACCTTTGCCGTATTCACCACCGCGCCATAGCCGGTGATGACGCCGCAACCGATCAACGCAGCGAGCTCGAGCGGCATCTCATTGCGGATTTTGACGATGGCGTTCTCGTGCACCAGCATCTGTTCGGCGAACGACGAAAGATTGAGGAACTGGTTCAGCTTCTCCGGCCGGCCCCATGACAGGCGGTTCGACGCACCCGGGATCATCTTCACCGTGGTGTCGGTGCACAGCACCGGGCGCCCCGTCGTGCAATTGTCGCACGTGCCGCAGAAAACCGAGAGACACGTGACCACGTGGTCGCCCGGCTTCACATAGTTCACATCGGAGCCGACCTTCTCGACGATCCCGGCGGATTCATGCCCGAGCACGACCGGCAGCGGATGCGGGTACAGCCCCTCGATGAAATGCAGATCGGAATGGCAGAGGCCGGCGACCGCGGTGCGGATCAGCACTTCGCGCGGACCGGGATTGGGGAGGCTGACGTCCTCGATCACCAGCGGCTTGTTGACTTCATGCAGGACGGCGGCCTTCATCGTTCTCTCCCTGACGCTTCTTTTGAACTGATATGGCAGCCTACGCCGCCGCGACCCATTCGCCAACCTCGGCCATGCCGGCCGGACGCTCGCCGAGCAGAAGCTCCGCGATGGCGCCCTGCGCGCGATTTTCCGCTGTCCGGAACGGGTCCGAGGCAATAACGCGGTGATCGATCACCAGTCGCGACAGCAGAAGCCGGCGCGCATCGCCCCGTCTTGCGTGGATGCGCTGCGCTTCCCACGCGAGCTGCACCGCGCTTGCGACATGATAGAGCAGGCTGGTGGCACGCCGCGACTCCGCCTCGTTGTCGGAGGCCGCCGCCACTTCGCGCGCAAAGCCGATCGCGCGATCGGTGAGGCCGCGTAATTTGTCGCGCCAGGCCTGCGGCACACCCGCGCTGTCATCGAGCCGCGCATGCAGATCGGCGGCCAACGCCGATTCCGCGCCATGGCGGCCAACGGCGCGCTTCAGCGCGTCCAGTGCGACGATATTGCCGGTGCCTTCCCAGATCGAACCGAGATGGGCGTCGCGAAGCAACCGTGCAGTTGCAAATTCCTCGATGTAGCCGATGCCGCCGCGCATCTCGAGCGCATCGCCGCAGACCTTGCGCGCGTCGCGCGTGGCGCGGAATTTCAGGGTCGGCGTCAGGATACGAAGCAACGCCGCGGCATCCTGGCTGCCGGCCTCGGCGCGGTCGAGCGCATCGGCCGTGAGGAAGCTCATCGACAGGGCCTGCTCCGTCGCCAACATGATCTTCAGGAGCTGGCGCCGGCCGAGCGGCAGGTCGATGATGCGCTTGCCGAACACCACGCGGCTTTTCGCAACCGTCATGGCGTCATGACAGGCACGGCGCATCAGCGCGGTGGATTTGACGCCGTTGGAGAGACGGGACGAGTTGACCATTTCGGCCATCTGCACAAAGCCCCGGTCGAGTTTGCCGACCGCGTAGGCCATCGCGCCCTCCAGCTTGATCTCACCGGACGCCATCGAGCGGGTGCCGAGCTTGTCCTTCAGCCGCACGATCCGGTAGTGGTTCTGCGAACCATCGTCGAGGAAGCGCGGCATCAGGAACAGGCCGACGCCGCGCGTGCCCGCAGGCGCGCCGTCGGGACGCGCCAGCAGCATCACGACTTTGGCATCGGCGTTGGAGCAGAACCACTTCTCGCCATAAAGCCGCCAGTGGTCGCCATCCTGCACGGCTGACGTCGTCAACGTGCCGACATCGGAGCCGCCTTCCTTTTCCGTCATGAACTGACCGCCCTGCGTCAGCTTCGTCATATCGGTCTGTGTCAGACCGTCCAGATATTTTGCCTTGAGCGCATCGCTGCCAAAATTCGCGAGCAGTTTTGCGCATCCATCGGTGACGTTGATCGGGCAGCCCAGGCCGAATTCGGCCTGGTTGAACAGGAACGTGAAAGCATGCTTGGCAACGACAGGATATTTGTCCGGCCAGCCCATGATGCCCTTGCGGATCGACAGCGCGTGAATGCCGAATTCGCCGAAGGCCGCGCGCTCGAGCTCGCGATAGGCCGGATGATATTCGATCCATTGCACATCGCGGCCGAACTTGTCGCGCTGGTGCAGCACCGGACCATGACGGTCGGCGAACCGCGCGCATTCGTCGAGGTGGCTGCCGGCCAATTCGCCCAACCGGTCGAGATGAGGCTCGATATGCGCAAACAACGCGTCCGGCAGATGGATACGCAGAAGATCGGTCAACGCCGGATCGGCACGATAGAAATTCATGCCTGACGTGTCGGGCGCGAGCAGGCCGCTCTGGACCGCCCTGGTCGTATCGTTCTTGAGGAGCTGGTGCATTTTTGAAGGACTCCCGTTCTGCAGCCAGTCTTGCCGACCTGGATGATGTAGATCATGCTCCAGAGGACGTGTGAACCCGTCCGACACCAGGGAGGCATGACCCATGGCGGACCTCTACCGCATCTTCGGCGCCGAGATGTCGCCCTATTCGGTCAAGGTACGCTCCTATTTTCGCTACAAGGCGATCCCGCATCAATGGATTTTGCGCAAAGCGGCGAGCCAGTCGGACTACGAAAAACACGCCAAGCTCCCGATCGTGCCGCTGGTGGTGACGCCGGACGGCACTGGCATCCAGGATTCCACGCCGATCATCGACCAGATGGAAAAGCTGTTTCCCGAGCCGTCGATCCATCCCGATGGCGCTGACGGCTTCATCTCGGCGCTGATCGAGGAATTCGGCGATGAGTGGGGCAACAAATGGATGTTTCACTACCGGTGGACCCGCGATGTCGACCAGATCTGCTCGGCAGGACGGATCGCGCGCATGCGCGCACCGCAGACGAAGGAGGCGGAGTTCGGCAAGGTTGCGGACCAGGTTCGCGCTCGCATGGTCGACCGGGTCTGGTTCGTAGGCTCCAATTCCCAAACCGCTCCGCTGATCGAGGCCGGCTTTCGTCAAATGCTGGCTCTGCTCGACCAGCATATGGCGAGCCGGCCCTATCTGTTCGGCGGCCGACCCGCCTATGGCGATTTCGGTCTGTGGGGACAGTTCTACGAATTGTGGACAGACCCGACATCGGGCGCGCTGATCGAGGGCGGCGCGCCGCATGTGCTGGAATGGATACACCGCATGCTGTGGCCGCGCGCCGAAGGGCCGTTCGAGCCGTGGTCCGCGCTGGCGCCGACCTTGATGCCGATCCTCAAAACGCAGGTCGGCGGCAAATTCATGCCGTGGACACTCGCCAACGAGAAAGCTCTTGCTGAAGGCAGGGAGGAATTCAGCGTCAATCTCGACGGCGAGGTCTGGACTCAAAAGCCGCAGAAATATCACGCGCGCTCACTCGCCATGCTCCGCGCGAAATATGCCGCCGCTTCAGGCAAGGCCACACTCGACACTGTTTTGGAGAATGCGGGTTGCCTGCAGGCGTTGCGCGCCTAGATCAAGCTCTCCCGCCATCATCAGGATGACCGTCCATGGAAATACCCAGATACAAGACCGCCCTCATCGTCGGCGCCGGCGAAGGCCTCAGCGCCTCGCTGGCCCGGCTGTTCGCACGCGAGAAGATCCATGTCGCGCTCGCCGCGCGCAAGATCGAGAAGCTGGGAGCGCTCTGCCGCGAGACCGGCGCGCATGCCTATGCCTGCAACGCCGCGGACGCGGATGAGGTCGAGCGGCTGTTCGGCCTGGTCGAACGCGAGATCGCAATGCCCGACCTCGTGGTCTACAACGCCAGCGGCCGCTCGCGCGGCCCCTTCGTCGATCTCGTGCCCTCCGAGGTCGCCAACGCCATCGCGGTCAGCGCCTATGGCGGCTTCCTGGTGGCGCAACAGGCCGCCAAACGCATGCTGCCGAACAAGCATGGTGCGATCCTGTTCACCGGCGCCTCCGCGAGCGTCAAGGGTTACGTGCAGTCGGCGCCGTTCGCGATGGGCAAGTTCGCGCTGCGGGGACTGGCGCAGAGCATGGCGCGCGAATTGTCGCCGCAGGGCATTCATGTCGCGCATTTCGTCATCGACGGCGGCATCCGCAGCGCCACACGACCCGACCCGGCCGAAAAGCCGGACTCCTTTCTCGATCCCGAGGCGATCGCGATGAGCTATTGGAACGTGTTGCAACAGCCGCGCAGCGCCTGGACCTGGGAGATGGAATTGCGGCCGTGGGTGGAGAAGTTTTAGCGGAGGTGTCATTCCGGGATGGTGCGAAGCACCAGACCCGGAATCTCGAGATTCCGGGTTCGATGCTGCGCATCGCCCCGGAATGACGGAGCAAATCGGACAGGAGGAATCTTCATGAGCGACGCAGCGACAGAAACCAAAATCGACACCGGCACGGACGAGCTGCTCTGCGTGATCCGCGACCGCGTCGCCGTCATCACACTAAACCGGCCCGAGGTGCGCAACGCCATGTCGGACACGCTGACGCCGGCGCTGCGCGCCATGATCCGAAGCTGCGGCGAGAACCCGGACGTCGGCGCACTCCTCATCACCGGCGCCGGCAAGGCCTTCTGCGCCGGCGGGAATGTCAAGGGCATGGGCGCCCATCGCGACAAGAAGAAGCTGGACATGTCCTTTGAGGAGAAGGTCGCGGACCTGCAGGAACGGCAGCGGCTCCTGACCGGCGCCCTCGCCTCCGTGCGCAAGCCCACGATCGCGGCGCTGCCCGGCCCCGCGGTCGGCGCCGGGCTCGCTCTGGCGATGGCCTGCGATATCCGGATCGCCGCGCAATCGGCTTTCGTCTCCACCGGATATTTGCGCGTCGCGCTGAGCGGCGATTACGGCATCGCGTGGCTCTTGACGCGGCTGGTCGGCACGGCGCGGGCGCGCGAGCTGATGTTCACGGCGGAGAAAGTGGACGCAGCGCGCTGCGAGACGATCGGCCTCGTCAATCGCGTCGTGCCCGACGACATCTTGCAGGACGAGGCTTTTGCGCTGGCGAAATCCGTCGCGGAGGGACCGACGATGGCGTTACGCTACATGAAGGACAATCTCGACGAAGCGCTGGTGTTCGACTTCGCCACCGCCCGCGACCAGGAAGCCGAGCGGCTGATCCGCCTTACCACGACAGCCGATCACAAGGAGGCGGTACAGGCCTTCATCGACAAGCGCAAACCGGTATTCAGGGGGAACTAAGCCGTCATTGCCAGCACAGCGAAGCAATCCACACTACCGCTTGCGGCACTATGGATTGCTTCGTCGCTTCGCTCCTCGCAATGACGATCTTACGCAGTCGCCCGAGACGCAAACGCTACACGCGTGGCAGCCGCGATGCGCCAGGTCGCACACGGGATGTCCTTCGGCGCGAGGTTGATCTCCTTGTCGAAGCGCACCAGCTTCCAGTCGTCGGGATGATTGATGAAGCGATAACCGGATTTGCGCGCCAGACTCATCATGCTGGTGTTCGAGCGCAGCGTATCGCCGAACGGTCTCCGCGCGCCGAGAGCGGCCGCGCGGCATTCGAGATTCTTCAACAGCGCGGTGCCGATGCCGTGACCCTGCCAACGGTCGTCGATCGACAGGCCGAACTCGAAGCGTTCGGTCTCGGGATGGAAGATGTAGCGCGCTTCCCCGACAATGGTCTCGAACCCGTGGATCATCATGGTCGCGACCACGGTGAACCCCGCGGCGTCGCTGATATGGGTGAAGCGGTCGAGCAGCTGCGGCGGCAGCTCGCCGATCGCGCCGAAGAAACGGTTGTAGCGGGACCGCGCCGACAGCGACCGGAAATAATTCTGCAGCTCCTCGCCATCGCGGGGCTCGACAAAGCGGACCGTCACCGCCTCGCCGTTCCGCGAGCGCAGCGTGTCCGAATATTGCCGGAGATCATCGAACCTGAGCTTCAGCATGATCCGCTCCCGTCTTCCGAGAAACCAGCCGGCGCCCCTCTATGGAGGCGGCGCCGGCCAAGGCTGCCTTTCTCAGGCCCGCCAGAACGGTTTTTCGGTCTCGAAAACGATGTCGCCCTTCGAGAGGCCGACATCATGGAGGTCACGGTCGGTCCACTGCGCGAGTTCCTGCCGGGTGCGGTAGCGCTTGCGCCACGTATGGAGAATCTCGCTCAGTTGGCCCAAAACGCCCGGAACATGATGATTTGTCATCGATTCATGGGTCAAAGTGGACATTTTCAGCTCCTACGGCTAACCTTTGCACGCCAATATCTGCGCTCCCGGGGCGTTCTACAAACGACACTTTGTACCGTCTCGGATGAAATAACCTCATGTATCTGGAGATGCCGGAATGACCGCCAGGCTGCCGTCGCTCAACGGGTTGCGGGCCTTCGAGGCTGCCGCGCGGCATTTGAGCTTCACCCAGGCCGCATCCGAGCTGAACGTCACGCAGACCGCGATCAGCCATCAGATCCGGCGGCTGGAAGAGGAACTCGGACTCCGCCTGTTCATCCGCAAGAACCGGGCGCTGGCGCTGACGCCCCAGGCTCGCGACTATCTGCCGGGTGTCCGCGCGGCCTTCAACGATCTGCGCCTGGCCACCGACCGGCTGCTGCGCAAGGACGACGACCATGTGCTGACGGTCTCCACGCTGGCCTCGCTCGCCGCCAAATGGCTCCTGCCGCGGCTCTCCGCGTTTCAGGAGGCGCATCCGGGCATCGACGTGCGCATCACCACGTCCACGGCGCTGGTCGATTTCAGGGACGGCGGCGTCGACGCCGCGATCCGCTATGGCCGCGGCAATTGGCCGGCAGTGCGCGCCGAGTGGCTGATGGCGGACGAGGGCTTTCCGGTCTGCAGCCCGGCGCTGCTCGCCGGCAAGCGGCCGCTGCGGACGCCGGACGACCTGCGCGATCACGTGCTGCTGCACACCAGCAACGCCAACAGCGACGACTGGCGGCTGTGGCTGACGGCGGCGGGCCTGCCACCGGATATCTCCAAGCAGCCGGGCATCACCTTCGACCTGATCCTGATGACGGTCCAGGCTGCGATCGACGGCATCGGCGTGGCGATGGGCCGGACCTCCTATGTGCAGGACGACATCGCCAAGGGCCGCCTCGTTGTTCCCTTCGAGATCACGCTGCCCCCGGATGCGGGCTTCTATCTGGTGTCGCCCGAAGGCGTCCCCGAGTCGCCGAAACTGAAGGCGTTCCGGCAATGGCTGCTGGCGTCGGCGAAAAACAAGGGATGAGAGAGCAGAGCAAGAGAACAAGGACCGAAATGGTCCTCGCCCTTATTCCCCTTATGCGCCTGACCCGGTGATTTCCGGTTGGTCGCGCCGCGCAGCCGTGGCAGATTGACCCACCATACGAACGGTGGTGCGGGTTTCGGCGCGCCCGGCCGCGAGCGAAACGGGGAGAGATTCGTCGATGTCAGAAACCGCCACAACGACTGCGCCGGCGATCAAGTCGCGCATCGGCGCCATCCTGCGCGCCACCAGCGGCAATTTTCTCGAGCAGTTCGACTTCTTCCTGTTCGGCTTTTATGCCAGCGCGATCGCGAAGGCGTTCTTCCCCGCCCAGAATGAAACCGCGGCGCTGCTCAACACGTTCGGCGTGTTCTGGCTCGGCGCGCTGATGCGGCCGGTGGGCGCGATTGTGCTTGGCGCCTATATCGACAGGATTGGACGGCGCCAGGGGCTGATCGTCACGCTCGGCATCATGGCCGCGGGTACCGTGGTCATCGCGTTCTGCCCGAGCTATGCCACCATCGGCATCGCGGCACCAATCATCGTGCTGCTGGGGCGCCTGCTGCAGGGTTTTTCCGCCGGCGTCGAGCTCGGCGGTGTGTCCGTCTATCTCTCGGAGATCTCGACACCGGGCAATCGCGGCTTCTACACCTCGTTCCAGTCTTCCAGCCAGCAGGTCGCGATCTTCGTGGCCTCGATCCTCGGCTATATCCTGAGCGAGACCATGCCGGCGGACACCGTGACTGCCTGGGGCTGGCGCATTCCCTTCTTCGTGGGCTGCCTGATCATCCCGCTGATCTTCTTCCTGCGCCGGACGCTGGAGGAAACGCCAGCCTTCCTCGCCATGAAGAAGCACCCGACCGCGAGCGAGGTGTTCGCCTCGGCGCTCGCGAACTGGCGCATCGTGATCCTCGGCATGATGATTGCCGTGTTGACCACGACCACATTCTATTTCGTTACCGTCTACACCCCGACCTTCGGCAAGACCGTGCTGAAACTCTCGACGGCAGACGCGCTGCTCGTCACCTTGCTGGTCGCCGTCACCAATTTCTTCTGGAATCCGGTGGGCGGCGCGGTGTCCGACCGCATCGGCCGCAAGCCGGTGCTCGTGACCATCGCCGTGCTGTCGCTGCTGACGGCCTATCCCGCGCTGAGCTGGCTGGTCAGCGCTCCGTCGTTCGGCAAGCTGCTGGCCGTGCAGATGATGTTCTCGTTCTATTTCGGCGTCTACAGCGGCACCATGCTGGGCTGCCTGGTCGAGATCGTTCCCGCCCATGTCCGCACCACTTGCTTCTCGCTGGCTTTTGCACTTGCCGCGGCCCTGTTCGGCACCTTCACGCCATTTGCGTCGACCTTGCTGATCGACAAGACCGGCGACAAGGCCTCGCCCGCCTTCTGGCTGATGCTCGGCGCGACGCTTGCCATCATCGCGGCGCTCACCGTCTATCGCGGCGGCCGTACCATCGAAACACGCGATGCCGTCACCGCCTGAACCTGTAAGCATCCGGCCGGACAAGGTCCGGCCGGTCCCGCTTTGCTTTCCCGGCCAACAAGATTAACAAGAACGCATGGTCGATTTTAACCGCAAGTATGACGTGCTGGTCATCGGAGGCGGCAATGCCGCGCTGTGTGCCGCGATCAGTGCCGCCCGCCTCGGCGCGTCCGTGCTGGTGCTCGAGGGCGCGCCGAAATTCTACCGGGGCGGCAATACCCGCCACACCCGCAACATGCGCTGCGCCCATGACGCCGCGACCGATATCCTGACCGGACCCTATACCGAAGAGGAATTCTGGGAGGACCTTCTGCGCGTCACCGGCGGCCAGACCGACGAGGAACTGGCGCGCATGATGATCCGCGACTCCAAGGACATCCTGAACTGGATCGTCGAGCAGGGCGTGCGCTGGCAGCCTTCGCTCGGCGGCACGCTCAGCCTTGGACGCACCAACTCCTTCTTCCTCGGCGGCGGCCGCGCGATGCTGAACGCGCTTTACCGCACGGCGGAAGAGCTCGGCGTCGACATCCTCTATGACGCCGAGGTGCGCGACCTCGAGATCGCCGACGGCATGTTTCTGTCGGCATCGCTCCAACACAACGGCAAGCAGCTCACCGCCAGGGCCTCCGCTTTGGTCGCGGCCGCCGGCGGCTTCGAGGCCAATATCGAGTGGCTGAAGGAATATTGGGGCGAGGCCGCCGACAATTTCCTGATCCGCGGTACACCCTATAATCGCGGCTCGATCCTGAAGATGCTGCTCGGCAAGGGCGTGCAGGAGATCGGCGATCCCACACAATGTCACGCGGTCGCAATCGACGCGCGCGCGCCGAAATTCGACGGCGGCATCATCACGCGCCATGATTCCGTGGTGTTCGGCATCGTCGTCAACAAGCACGCCCAGCGCTTCTACGACGAGGGCGAGGACATCTGGCCGAAGCGCTACGCGATCTGGGGACGGCTGGTCGCCGCCCAGCCCGGTCAGATCGCCTATATCATCTTCGATTCGAGCGTGGTGACGAGTTTCATGCCGACGCTGTTTCCGCCGATCGCGGGCGCGACCATAGCCGAGCTCGCGACCAGGCTCGAGCTCGATCCGGCCGCACTGGAGAAGACGGTCGTCGACTTCAACGCGGCCGTGCAGCCCGGCACCTTCGATCACACCATCCTCGACGACTGCCGCACCGAGGGGATCACGCCAGCCAAGACCCATTGGGCGCGGCGGATCGAGGCAGCGCCCTACCTTGCCTATCCGGTGCGGCCCGGCATCACCTTCACCTATCTCGGCACGCGCGTGAACAAGCAGGCGCGCATGCTGATGAAGGACGGCAAGCCGTCCGCCAACATGTTCGCGGCGGGCGAAATCATGGCCGGCAATGTGCTCGGCAAGGGCTATGCGGCCGGCATGGGCATGACCATCGGCAGCGTGTTCGGACGGATCGCGGGACAGGAAGCGGCGAAGAATGCACGGAACTAGAATTCTCGAAGAGACCGACCGCCTGATGACGGTCTGCAATTCCTGCCGTTATTGCGAGGGGCTCTGCGCCGTGTTTCCCGCGATGGAAATGCGCCGCGCCTTTTCCGACGGTGACCTCAACTACCTCGCCAATCTCTGCCATGGCTGCGGCGCCTGCTATGTCGATTGCCAGTTCTCGCCGCCGCACGAATTCAACGTCAATGTCCCGCAGACGCTGGCGATCGCGCGCGCGGAATCCTATGCCGCCTATGCCTGGCCCCGGGCCTTTGCCGGGCTGTTCGCGCGCAACGGCCTTGTGATCAGCCTGGTCGCCGCCACAAGCGTCGCGGCCTTCATCTTCGGCTTTGCCGCCGTCCACGATCCTGCCGTGCTTTACGGCGTCCACACCGGCCCCGGAGCGTTCTATCGACTGATGCCGCACAAGGCGATGGCCGTGCTGTTCGGCGCGGCCTTCCTTTACGCGATCGTCGCGCTCATCATGAGCATGCGCGCGTTCTGGCGCGACATCGGCGAGCCCGTCGGGATGACAACGAATCCCAAATCGCTGCTCCAGGCGATCCGCGACGCCGGCGAGTTGCGCTATCTCGATGGCGGGGGCGTCGGCTGCTTCAACGAAGGCGAGAAGCCGACCGATCGCCGCCGTCTCTATCACCATCTGACGTTCTACGGCTTCGCGCTTTGCTTTGCCGCAACCTGCGTGGCCACGCTCTATCACTACCTCCTGGGACGCGAGGCGCCCTATCCCTGGTGGGATCTGCCGGTCGTGCTCGGCACGCTGGGCGGCATTGGCCTGCTGATCGGACCGATCGGGCTGCTGGCTGCGAAGTCGCAACGCGATCCCGTGCTGGTCGACGAACAGCGGTACGGCATGGACACTGCCTTCATCGCGATGCTGTTCCTGACGGCGCTGACCGGCCTCGTGCTGCTGGTCCTGCGCGAGACCGCCGCCATGGGTCCGCTATTGGCAATTCATCTCGGCGCGGTGTTTGCGCTGTTCATCACCCTGCCCTACGGCAAGTTCGTGCACGGCATCTACCGCTTCGTCGCATTGGTGCGCTACGCACGCGAGCGGCAGATGATGGCAGGCGAGGCCGGCGAATAGCCCCCTTCTTCGTTGTCATTCCGGCAACTCCGCGCG
This sequence comes from uncultured Alphaproteobacteria bacterium, assembly GCA_963696255.1. Taxonomy (GTDB): domain Bacteria; phylum Pseudomonadota; class Alphaproteobacteria; order Rhizobiales; family Xanthobacteraceae; genus Bradyrhizobium. The sequence continues at coordinate 2,571,367 of CAVOJN010000005.1, read as the reverse complement.
TGGCGGAAGCCACAAACGTGGCAGGCGAAAGATGCAGGGGTGACTGGCAAGACGGGCTCTGGACACACCCCTCCCGCAGCGTCCACACTCACCAAAAAACAGAGGAGCGCCGACGATGACGATTATCGATTCCCAGGTCCATGCCTATGAGGCGAACACGCCCAAACGGCCCTGGGACACCGTGCCGAACTGGCCCCCGCACGTCACAGGCGACGAGATGGTGGCGGCCATGGACAAGGTCGGCGTCGACGGCGCGATCTTCATTTCCGCCTTCTCTATGTATCGCTACGACGCGAGCTATGCGGTGGAAGTGGCACGCGCCCATCCCGGGCGTCTGGCAATCGTCAAGCCGGTCGATCCTGATGATCCCGCAGTGGCCGACGTCATCGCCGACTGGAAGAAGACGCCGGGCACGGTCGGTATCCGCATCATGCTGACCAGGGAAGCCAAGCGCGACCCGGGCCATCCAGGCATCGACCGCATCGCCCGCGCGGCGGCCAAGCATGATTTTCCGGTCAACATGCTGTGCTGGGGTAATCTCGAAGCCGGCGCATCGATCATCGATCGCCATTCCGACACGCGCTTCATCCTCGACCATCTCGGCATTCTCCAACCGCGCGTGCCACCTGCCCCGCCGGAGCCGTGGGCCGACCTGCCGAAGGTGCTGGAGCTCGCCAAGCGTCCGAACGCCGTGATCAAGATCAGCGGCGCCTGCACGCTGTCCAGGCAGCCCTATCCGTATCCGGACATCTGGGATCCGCTCGCTCGCATCTTCGATGCCTGGGGCTTCGATCGTTGCCTGTGGGGCACGGACTGGACGCGCGCCTTCGCCGTCGTCAACTATGAGCAGGGCGTCGAACCCTTCCGCAAGACCGACCGCTTGAGCCAGACCGAGCGGGCGATGCTGATGGGCGGAGCGTGCGCCAAAGCGTACGGCTGGTCGCCGAAAAAGAGTTAGCCACGCGAGCGTACGAATCCGGATGAGGCAAACCTCATCCGGATTCGCGACTGAGCTACAGGCAAGTTACATGTGGTTAGCTATCGCCAGGTTCATGTTCATTGCCGCCGTCGCATGATCGTGATGGCCCCCGTCGGTCGCGCCATCGGGCAGGACGCCATCATCTTCCAGCTGGTAATGAACGCCGGCGGGAAGCGAACCGACCTTCTCGTAGGCGCCATAGACCGACATGTTATCGACCGTGATATCCGACGCCCTGACCAGATTTCCATAGACCTTGATCGTGCCCAGCAGATCTTCGTCATGCGCGCCGGCATTGCCCTGCTGGCTGATGACGGTGATCAGGCTGTAGTCGGCCCTCCCGTCACCATTGCTGTCGAGATGCTGGATCGACTTGACCTCGGCGGTGTGAGCCGAGATTTCGATCTTGTCGCCCTGTTTGCGATTGAAATCGGTGATGGTGTCGTTGCCGAACCCATCGACCCAATGGTCGTGAACGTTGTTGTTTTCTCCGGTGACGCCGTGCCAGTCGATCGTGCCGTCAGCGTCCACGTGCTTTGCGACAATCTCGTCCTTGGCGTTGACCAGACCTTCAAAGCGGAAGGTATCGGCGCCACGACCGCCCGTGAGGATATCGTTTGTCTTATGGGCAAAGGCAGCCGTCTCGTCTGCAAAGATCTGGGTCTTGCCGTCCTGGGCGGCGACCATTTCGCCGGCATCGGAGCGGCTGAGCAGGACGTCATTGCCGTCTCCACCGTTCATGCGATCTGCGCCGAATCCGCCGACCAGCAGGTCGTTTCCGCTGCCGCCATCGAGTTGGTCGTTGCCAGAACCTCCCCAGATCTTGTCGTTGCCCCGGCCGCCGTCGAGCATGTCTCCCCCGGCCTTGCCCGCGACAGCATCGTCGCCGCCACCCGCGAACAATATATTGGACCCGCTCGTGCCGTTGAGGTGATCGTGTCCGGAAGTACCGCCGGTCAGGAAAGTGAAAAATTCGCGAAAGCCTTCATCGTGATCCAGAAGTCTATCCAGCATACGAAAGCGCGACATATTGTCCTCCTGTTGATGCCTCTAGTTGATTGGAGACCGTGGAGGTCGGCCGAGAGACGGACGAGGCACTTCCCGCTCCTGATCTCGACGATAAGAGGAGCAGGAGGACTGACGTGAGACGAGTTCGCGACTCGTCGCCATGACTGAATGGCGATTTTGCGATTCGGCGCGAAATGCGCGCGGCAGATTGACGCTCATGCGTCTCTGACGCGAAGCTGACAACATGCCGTCAGAAAAACGCGAGTCCTTAGAATCGTTCGAGGCTTAGCGCTCGCGCGTCACCGCATTGAGATTCATCGTCAGCAGGACGCCCGGTTTGGGAAGCTCGCGGACCGAATAAACGGTGCGTGCGGGCCTGTGATCTCCCAGCATCTCGACATAGGCAGCATTCATCGCCTCGAAGTCGGACATCTGCTGCAGGAAGACGTTGATGTGAACGACATGGTTGAGGTCGGAGCCTGCGGCCTCGAGCATGACCTTGAAGGATTGCAGTATCCGGCGCGTCTGCGCGCCGACATCCGGCCCTGCCAGTTCGCCTGTCGCCGGATCGAAACCGGCAGTGCCCCCGATCCAGATATGCTCGCCGACCCTGGCAACGTGATTATAGGGGCCGATCGGTTTGGGCGTGTTCGGCGGCGTGAACGTTTCGACGCGGGATTTCATTGTCTGCCTCATTCGTTAGCGCCCGTGGAGTTATACAAGCCGCTAACCGTCAAGGCACATGGGAAATTCATGGGAAATTCAAATCGGGAAATTCAGATCGGTCGGGCGTTGCGAACGACGATCCTGAGATTGGTGATCACCATCCCCTCCCTGTCGACAAACACCAGGTTGGTCGCGCCGGCAGCCAGCGCCTTGAGCAGCACCGAGCGCTCGCCCTGCGCCTGGAAATCGATCACGCCAGGGTTTCCGATCAGCACGGTGCTGAACGGCCTCTCGACACTGACGCTGGCCCCCGCACCCGGATCGAGTTCGACGCTGGCGCGCGCGTCCTTGATGTCCGTCTGAGCACGAAGCGGACTTGTCGCAAGCTGGGCCGCCAGGACGGCGGCAATCACTAAAACGCGTTCCTGCATCGATGGCCGAGGATGACGCGCCGTGGCGTGCCGTCCGAATGCTCCTCTGTCCGGGATCGGGATTGCACCATGGCTCGCAAGCCGATATCATTCAAATCGATTGGATGGATTATGAATATCGGTGAAAATGATCTCAGAAGGATCGACCTGAATCTGCTCGTAGCCTTCCAGGTGCTGGTGCGGGAGAAAAGCGTCTCGAGGGCCGCCGAACGCCTGTTCCTCGGCCAGCCCGCCGTGAGCGGCGCGCTGGCGCGGCTGCGGGACCTCCTTGCCGACGATATCCTGGTGCGGACGGGCCGCGGCATGGAGCCGACCGCCAAGGCGCTGGCGCTCTACGCGCAGCTGGCGCCCGCGCTCGAACAGATCCGCGCGACGCTGTTCGAGCAACCGGCTTTCGATCCGGCGAAGGAAACCCGGACGTTCCATGTCGGGATGCGCGACTGGGTGGAGATGTGGCTGATGCCCGAGCTCATCGCGCGCATCCAGGAAGCGGCGCCCGGCGTGCGGATCGCGGTGCGCGCCAGCGACGCGCAACTGGGAACGCGCATGCTGGAGGACGACGAGATGGATCTGGGCGTCTCGGTCTTTCCCGCAGGCCCCTCATGGCAACGCAGAGAACAGCTCCTTTCGATGAACTATCGATGCGTCTATGACGGCGACCGCCTCGGCATAGGTTCGCCGATGACGCTGGAGGACTATCTCGCTCATCCGCATTTGCTCACGCCAACACAGGCGGATTTCCGCGGCGCGGTCGACGAGGAGCTGACCGGACGCAACAAGCGACGCTCCATCATCTGTGCGACGTCGCGCTTCGCGGCGCTGCCGCTGATCTTGCAGCGCGCGACCGTGATCGCAATCGTGCCGGAGCAGTCGGCGCTGCATTGGGAGAGGACGTTCGGCCTGACATCCAGCCCCGTTCCCGTGCGCATTGCCCCCTTGGCCGTCTCGATGATCTGGCACGCCAAACGCGAAGGCGATGCCGGCCTGCAATGGCTGCGCGGCCTCGTCCGCGACGTCGTGGAGATCAGGATGAAGGAGATGTCGAAGGCGGCGCCGAACAGGAGACGGCGCGCGTAAGTTTCTTATTTAGGCATGATCTCCGCGCAAACGCTATGCGTTTGTCGCGAGGGAAAACCGCTCCACACTTTTCCGGATCATGCCTAGAGATCCACCACCACATAGTCGCCTTCGACGGCGACCTTGACGGTCTCGGCGACGTACGGCCCCTTCACGACAGATGTGCCCGGCTCGACATTGACCGGATAGGCCTTCACACGGAAGCGGCGCGGATCGCAGTAGGACTGCCCGGTACGGATGTCGAACTCCCAGCCATGCCAGGGGCAGCGGATGATCTCGCCAAGCCTGGTGTACTGGATCTCGCCGGGATCGGAGGATTGCGCAAGACCGATCAGCGGGCCCTCGCAGAGTGCGGCGCCCTGATGCGGGCAGCGATTGAGCAGGCCGAAATATTCGCCCTTGATGTTGAAGATCGCGATCGGCCGGTCGTCGATGGTGACGAATTTCCGCGACCCCGGCGGCAGCTCACCGACGGGGGCAATGACGTGTTTCGTCATGATCTTTTGCGCATGATCTCCGCGCAAACGCATGCGTTTGTCGCGAAGGAAAACCGGTTCCTGCTTTGCTCAGTCCGGATCATGCGATCCCGTACAGCTTCTTCGCATTGCCGAGATAGAAGGCCTCGCGATTGGCCTCCGAGACGCCCGCCGGCAGCACGCGCGAGGGATCGTCGTAATCCCAATGCGGATAGTCGGTCGCGAACAGAAGCTTGTCCCAGCCGATCCAGTCGATCACGTCGAACAGGTGGTCGCGCCGTTCCGGGTCCTCCATCGGCTGCGTCGTCCACCAGATGTGGTCGCGGATATAGTCCGACGGCGGCCGCTTCACATGCGGCACCTCGCTCTTGAGCCGCTCCCAGTTGCGGTCGAGCCGCCAGGCCAGCGACGGCGCCCAGCCGAAACCGGCCTCGATCATCACCATCTTCAGTTTCGGGAAACGTTCGAACACGCCTTCGAGCACAATGCTTGCGAGCGCGGTCTGCTGGCACTGCGAATGGCCGACCATCTCCTCGATGTAATAGCTCGGCCAACCGGAGGCAGTGATCGGATTGCCGCCGAAGCCGAAGGCATGGACGCCGACGGGAAGACCGGCCTCTTCCGCCGCCTCATAGATCGGCCAGTAGCGGCGTTGCCCGAGCGGCTCGACATTGCGGCTCAAGAGCAGCACCTGAACGTAGTTCTTGTCGCCGGCGCGCTTCCTGATTTCCTTTGCCGCGGTCAGGCCGTCCTCGTTCGCGACCACGATCGAGCCCTTCAGCCGCGAATCCTTCGACGTCCACTTCTCGATCTGCCAGTCGTTGATCGCCGAGCAGATCGCGGCGGCGAGATCGTGATTGCGCAGGCCCTGCCCGGTCTTGAGCGGATTGAGCACGCCGAGCACGACATTGTTCGGATCGAGAAGCTGCTTCTGCATGAAGGCGAGCGAGGAGCCCTGCATGCCGCCTTCCGGCGGATAGGCGTCGCGACGCGAGGCGTTCGGCTGTGCCTTCGGATAGGGCGGGCCTTCCATCATGCCCTGATAGGCATGCTCCTGATAGGTTTCCAGATGGGAATGCCAGCGCTTGGCGAGGAAAGGATAGAGCTCGGCCTTGCTCGCGCGCGCGGGATGGATATCGCAATCGGCAATCCCGGCTTTCGCCGTAACAGACGACGCAGCCTCGGGACGATCGCGGAGCTGGATGTTCATGGCGTCGTTTCCTTCACGGTGAGCCGGCCGTAGGTCGCAAGCGGATTATCGATCATGATCTTGCGGACGAGATCGGGAGATAACCCTTTCGGCAGCGCTTCGTTGCCCTCGAATTGCCAATGCGGATAGTCGGTCGAGAATAAGATCAATTCGTCGGACTGCATATGGTCGAACAGGCGATTTAATACGGCCGAATCAGGCGGAGCGTCGACCGGTTGCAGCGAAAAGCGGATGTTGCTCTGCACAATTTCCATGGGCGCGCGGTCGACCCAGGGGGTTTCCATGCGGATGCCGCGCCAGAACTTGTGCAGCCGCCACAGGAACGGCGCGAGCCAGGTGAAGCCGCTTTCCAGCATCACCATCTTCAGCTTCGGATGGCGCGCGAAAACGCCCTCGACGATCAGGCTGGTGAGCTGGGTCTGGAACGCCTGCGCCTGGGCGACATAATCCTCGATGTGATAGGAGCCCCAGCCGACGGAGGACGGCGGGTTGTGATAGGCCGAGCCGGCATGAATGCCGACCGGAAGTCCCAACCGTTCGGCGGCGGCATAGATCGGCCACAGCGCGCGCTTGCCGAGCGGCACGTCGCCCATCACCAGCATGAGCACCTGCACGAAGCGCTTGTCTTTCGCGCAGCGCTCGATCTCGGCAACCGACTTCTCGACGCTCTGCGTGGGGATCACGATGGAGCCGCGCAGGCGGTCATCCTTGTCGAGCCATTCTTTGACAAGCCAGTCGTTCAGCGCGCGGCAGAACGCGTCCTGCATGTCCTCGGAGAACACCATCTGAACGGCATAGAGCGGATTGCAGATGCCATAGGCGACCTTGAAGGGATCGAGCGCCTGCTTCTGCATGTCGGCCAGCGCCGAGCCCGGCTTGCCCTTGGCCGGCCGCCAGTCCGGCCGCGAGGAGATCGGCGAATTGGTCGGATAGGATTGCGAGACCAGGTCGACCATGCCGCGCGTCGTGACCTGGTCGCGCCAATAGTCGTTCATGTAAGGCAAGAGGCTGGTCAGATGCGGCACGGCCGGATGCAGATCGCAATCGACGCCGCCGGGAAGCGGGGTGGTCATCGGGTTTCCTCTCGTCCAGCGCTCAGCCGCGCCGGATATTGCAGGCATTGAAGCAGGCCCGCTCCGCGCCCGCAACTCGGCAAGGCCAGAGCTGGTATGCTAGGGAGGTAAGACAGGCGGAACGCGGGAGACCTTTCGATGATTCGGACCGGGATGGCTGTGGTCGCAGCCACGCTATGGCTTGCGGGAATAGCGTTTGCCCAGCCACAGCTGGGACCTCCCGTGCCTGCTCCCCCGCCGCCTGCTCCTGCGACACCCCCCGCTCCCGCGACACCGCAGGCCGATTTCTCCAAGGTCGACATCAAGACCACCGATCTCGGCGACGGCGTCTATATGCTCGAGGGTCAGGGCGGCAATATCACGATCGCCATCGCCAGGGACGGCATCATCATGGTGGACGGCGAATTCGCGCCGCTGCACGACAAGATCAAGGCCGCGATCGCGACCCTCTCGAACCTGCCGGTCAAATACCTCATCAACACGCATTTCCATGGCGACCACACCGGCGGCAACGCGCCCTTCGCCAAGGACGGCGCGACCGTCATGTCCGAGATCAACGTCAAGACGCGGCTCGCCGCCGGCACGACGAATGGATTGACGGGCGTCAAGACGCCGCCGGCCGCGCCCGAGGCGCTGCCGACCAGGACCTATACCGGCGCGTTCAAAATCAGGCTGGCAGGCCGCGTCGCCGATCTCAGGCACATCGCCAGCGCGCATACCGATGGCGACACCTATGTGTGGTTCAAGACCGCCAATGTGCTCTCAACCGGCGACACCTTCACCAACGGCCGCTACCCCAATATCGACTTCGCCAATGGCGGCAACATCAAGGGCATGATCGCGGCCACCGATGCCTATCTGAAGCTCGTCAACGACAGGAGCCGCATCGTGCCCGGCCACGGTCCGGTTGCCGACAAGGCGGCGCTGGTCGCCTACCGCACCATGCTGGTCACCGCGCGCGACCGCATGGCGAAGCTGGTCAAGGACGGCAAGAGCGAGGACGACGTGGTGGCGGCAAAGCCTTTCGCCGATCTCGACGCCAAATGGGCCCCAAGCGAGCTTGCGAGCAAGAATTTCATCCGCGTGGTCTGGCATTCGCTCGCCGACAAGCCCGACACCAAGCCGCTGATCAAGCGGATCCTGCGCCGGAGTTGATGCGATGAAGGACCTTATCGGAATTGCCGAGCAGATCGCGACGAAACTGGTCGCGCGCAAACAGACCATTTCGGTGGCGGAATCATCCACCGGTGGATTGATCTCGGCATCGCTGCTCGCCGTACCCGGCGCATCGGCCTATTTCCTTGGCGGCGCCGTGGTCTACACGCGCGATGCGCGACGGCTGCTGATGGACATCACCGACGAAACGATGCGCGGGCTTCGCTCGGCCTCCGAGCCCTATGCCAGGCTGCTGGCGGAGCAGTCGCGCCGGCGCTTCGCGACCGATTGGGGACTGTCAGAGACCGGTGCGACGGGGCCGAGCGGCAACCGCTATGGCGACGCCGCCGGCCATAGCTGCATGGCGGTCGCAGGCGCCACGACGAGCGTGATCACGCTCGAGACCGGCAGCAACGACCGGCAGGCGAACATGCAGGAGTTCGCGAAGACGGCGCTGGGTTTGTTGCTGAAGCAGCTCGGGTAGCAACAGCCAAGAACCTGGGCTGTGGTCCCGGACAAGTGAGCGGAGCGAACGCGATCCGGGACCCATACCACAGGCCGTTGTTGTCCGGGAAAGCTGGAACTCCAGCCCGCGCAACAAGATCCCTCTGTGGTTATGGGTCCCCGCCTTCGCGGGGACGACCGTGGAGTTTGTGTGAGGCCGTTGTACTACTCGCGCCGCCGTCACTTCTCCCGGAAGGCGCGCATGAACTGATCGTGCAGCGGCTTCATGAGATAGGAGATCACGGTGCGCTCGCCGGTCTGCACGAAGGCTTCGACCGGCATGCCCGGGATCAGCTTGGCCTCGCCGAGGCGGGCGATTTCTTCCGGCGGCATCGAGACACGGATCGTGTAGTAGCTCTGGCCGGTGCGCTGCTCGGTGGTGACGTCGGGCGACACCCGGCTGACGGTGCCGTTCAATTCCGGTGTGGTGCGCTGGTTGAAGGCGGAGAGCCGCAGCAGCGTCTTCTGGCCGACCTGCAGCTTGTCGATGTCCTGCGGGCTAACCTTGGCTTCGACCTGCAGATCGTCGGATTGCGGCACGATCAGCATGACGGTGTCGCCGGCGGTGATGACCCCGCCTACGGTGTGGACCGTTGTCTGCTCGACAATGCCGTCCTGCGGCGCGCGGATATCGACCCGTCGCAACTGGTCCTCGGCGGTCACCTTGCGTTCAATGAGTTCGCCGATCTTGTCATTGGTCTCGCGCAAATCCTTGGAGACCTCGCTGACCACGTCCTTGTCGACCTGGATGATCTGCAGCTCGGTTTCGGTGATCTTGCCCTTGGCCTGTGCGCGCGAGGCAATGTATTGCGCGCGCTCGCCGTTGAGCCGCGCGGCATCGCGCTCCAGCGTGGTGAGCCGCGAGATCTGGATGAGGTGCTTGTTGTAGAGGTCGCGAACGCCCTCGAGCTCCTTCTGGACGAGCGCGATTTCCTCGTCCTTGGCCTTTTCCTGCGCAGCAAGCCCCCCGATTTCCTCGTTGAGCTGGGTGACCCGCTCGCGCAACTGCGCCTTCTGTCCGGCGCGGCCGTTGACGCGCACGTCGAACAGCTTGGATTCGCTCGCCATGACGCCGGCGACATCAGGATCGCTGGCGCGCGAGATGAGCTGTGGCGGGAAGGCAAGTTTGTCCAGCCCGCGCTGCTCGGCTTCCAGCCGCGCCGCGCGCGCCAACGCGCCATCGAGGTTTTTGGTGACGATCGCGAGATTGGCCTTGGTGACGGTGTCGTCGAGGCGGATCACGATCTGGCCCGACTTCACCCTGTCCCCGTCGCGCGACAGCAACTCGCCGACCACACCGCCGGTCGGATGCTGCACCTTCTTGACGTTGGATTCGACCACGATCTGGCCCGGCGCGATCAGCGCACCCGAAATCTCCTGCGTCGAAGCCCAGCCGCCGAGGCCGACGGTCAGCAGTCCGGCCACGGACAGCCCGACGATCAGATGCTGCTCGATCGACTGGCGGACGCTTTTCACGCCGGCTTCGCTCATGACTTCGCGCTCGCGTCGGAGACGATCTTGATCGGCGTGGGCGCGGCGACACGCGGCTGCAGCACCTGCGCCAGCACCTGTTCCTTCGGACCGAAGGCCTGCATGCGGCCGTCCTTCAGCACCAGGACCTGATCGACGCCCTCGATTCCGATCGGCCGGTGTGCGACCACCACGACGATGGCGCCCCGCTCGCGCGCGGCCCGCACCGCCCGCGTCAGCGCCTCGTCACCCTCGGTATCGAGGTTGGAGTTGGGTTCGTCGAGCACGATCAGGAATGGATCGCCATACAGCGCCCGCGCCAGTGCGACGCGCTGCGCCTGTCCGGCCGAAAGCGCACTGCCCTGCTCGCCGACCTCGGTATTGTAGCCGTCGCGCATCTTGATGATCATCTCGTGCACGCCGGCCTCCTTGGCCGCGGCGATGATGTCGTCGGAGCGGGCTTCCGGATCGAAGCGGGAGATGTTCTGCGCGACGGTGCCGGTGAACAATTCGACGTCCTGCGGCAGATAGCCGATGTGGCGCCCGAGCGCGTCGGACGACCATTGGTCCAGCGCCGCGCCGTCGAGCCGGACCTTGCCACGGGCCGGCGTCCAGACGCCGACCAGCGCACGGATCAGCGAAGACTTGCCCGAACCGCTCGGCCCGATCACGCCAAGACCCTGGCCCGCGGTGAGGACAAAGGTCACATCATGGATGATCGGCCTCTGATCGCCGGGAGCGACCATGCTCACGGCCTCGACCGAGAGCCGGCTCGTCGGCGTCTGCAACTGGGTCGGGGTGGCGCGCAGCGGCATCTGCTCGAGCAGGCGGTTGAGGCGATGCCAGCTCTGCCGGGCGGCGACGAAAGATTTCCAATGCGCGATCGCGAGATCGACCGGTGCCAGCGCCCGTGCGCTCAGGATCGAGCCTGCGATGATGATGCCGGCGGTCGCCTCCTGATGGATCACGAGGTAGGCGCCGACGCCAAGCACCGCCGACTGCAGCATCATGCGCAGCACCTTGGCGATCGCGCCAAGGCCTCCGGTGACGTCGCTGGCATTCTGATTGCCCGCCAGATATTTCGCGTTGGCCTCGCTCCAGCGCTTGCCCAGGCGACCGGCCATGCCCATGGCGATCATCACCTCGGCATTGCGGCGGCTGGCGGAAGCGAGATCGTTGCGCCGCGCGGCGAGCCCGATCGCCTCGCGCGCGGGCTGGCGCGACAGATATTCGGTGATGACGGTGAGCGACACCAGGATGATGGCGCCGACGAGCGCGGTGACCCCGAGCACCACGTGGAAGGCAAAACAGATCGCGAGATAAAGCGGCAGCCACGGCAGGTCGAAGAAGGCGCTCGGACCCATGCCGCCGAGAAACGAGCGGATATTGTCCAGGTCGCGCAGCGGTTGCAGTCCCTCGCCGCGCGCGCCGATCGCCAGCGGCAGCCGCACCACGGTGTCGAACACCCGCGCATTCAGCGTTTCATCCAGCGCCGTTCCGATCCGCCCGAGGATGCGGCTGCGGATCATGTCGAGCACGCCCTGGGCGAGGTAGAGGGCGACGGCAATCACGATCAGACCGATCAATGTCGGCACGCTGCGGCTGGGCAGCACCCGGTCATAGACCTCCAGCATGAAAATCGAGCCGGTCAGATACAAGAGGTTGATGATGCAGCTCATCAACCCGACGCCAATGAACGCGCTACGGCACGCCCGCAGCGCTTCACCGAGTTCGGAACGCCGGACACCGGGAACGGCTGCCATCAATCAATTCTCATCCAGGGGCAAACGGCCGTGCGGACCCCTATTCGTCGGGGGATTCCGCGCAAATACGGCCCGATCCTACCGGGTTTGGCTGAAACCGTCCAATGCACCTAAGATTAACCTAAACGGAGGGGCCGAATTCGCTCAGGATGCAGCAAAAGGACCCCGTCCGACGGCCCCTCGATAGCCCATCCGTGTCATCACTCCGTGACACGGGTCATGGTCAGAGTTTTCCGCCACTTCGCACCAGGCGGACAATCAGGAGCAGGATGATGGCGCCGATCGCGGAATAGATGATCTCGGACACGATGCCGGTGCCGAGATGAATGCCGAGCCTGGGAAACAGGAGGCTTGCGATCAGTGCGCCGGCAACGCCGACAAGAATGTCCCCGATGATGCCGAAGCCTGTACCGCGGACAATCTTACCTGCGAGCCAGCCCGCCACCAGGCCGACAAACAGGATGACAATGATGCTCTCGTTGGAAAGAACCATGAAACTCCCCCCAGTTAGGGCGCGACGTTGCTGCGCGCCCGCGCCACCCTACCCACGCCGGGGGAACGTGACGACTCGAAAACCCGTCCGTCTGGCCTGATTGATGAGGACCGTTACGTCGCGGCAACAGGGGCGGCGGGGGCGGCAAGGGTCGATTGCTCCGCCAGAATGCAGCGTGCGATCCGGCCCGGGCCGATCTGGACCTCGGGGGGCAAGGCCTCGGAGCAGCGCGGCTGGGCCAGCGCGCAACGCGGCGCAAAGGAGCAATTGTGCGGCGCCTTGTCGAGCGAGGGAGGTGTTCCAGGAATTGTCTCCAGCCGCTGGCCGCGCCTCGCGCCGTGGATCGTGGAAGCGAGCAACCCGCGCGCATAGGGATGGGACGGTGCACGTACGACCTCCCTCAGCGTGCCCTGCTCGACGATCTGGCCAGCATACATCACGGCGACACGGTCGCAGATTTCGATGGCAACGCCGATGTCGTGGGTGACGAAAATGACGGACATGCCGAATTCGCGCTGCAACTCGCGGAGCAGAAGCAGGATCTGGATTTGCACGGTGGCATCGAGCGCGGTGGTCGGCTCGTCCGCCAGCAGGATTTTCGGCTTGCAGGCCAGCGCCAGCGCGATCATCGCGCGCTGACGCATGCCGCCCGACATCTCGTGCGGATAGGAATCCAGCCGGCGCCTGGCAGAGGGAATGCGCACGATCTCGAGCATCTCGAGCGCCCGCGCCTTCGCCTCGCTCTGGCTCTTGCCCTCATGGCGCATCACCGTTTCGGCGATCTGCGCCCCGATGGTGTAGACCGGATCGAGCGCCAGCGCGGGCTCCTGGAAAATCATCGAGACGGTCTGGCCGCGGAACGCCGACAGCTCGTTCTCGTCGAACGCGAGCACGTCGCGTCCCATGACCTTAATTTGCCCTGATATCTCCGCGCGCTTTCGCGGCAACAGGCGCATCAGCGCGCGCAGGGTGACGCTCTTGCCGGAGCCGGACTCGCCGAGCAGACCGAGCACCTCGCCTTCGCCGAGCGTGAGCGACAGGTCGTTCACGGCGTAGACGGTGCGTTCGCCGGTAAAGCGGACGTTGAGGCGATCGATCTCGACGAGGTTGGTCATTCGGCCGGCGGTACCCGTTCATGGAAGTCGGTCGCGCGCTGGAATGCGGCGCCGATCGTGAGCAATGTCGCTTCATCGAAGGAGCGGCCGATCAGTTGCATGCCGATCGGAAGACCCTTGCCGTTGAAGCCGCACGGAATCGACAGCGAAGGCAGGCCGAGATAGTTGATCGGCCGGGTGAAGCGCGTCAGGCGCTGGATCACGGCTTCCGCATTCGGGCTGTTGCCGACGTCGCTCTCGGCGATGGTGGGTGCGGCAACCGGCGCAACCGGCGCCAGCACCGCATCGACATTGGAGGTGGCGGCGACATGCGCGGCCAATGCCGGGCCGCGCCAGCGCATGGCTTCGAGGTACAGCACCCCGGGAATGGCGAGCCCGTTCTGCAGGCGCATCAGGACCTGCGGGCCATAATCCTGCGGCCGCTCGATCAGCCAGCGCTTGTGATAGGCGGCGGCTTCCACCGCCAGCACAATCTGGCAGGCGGCGGTCAGCTGACCCTGATCCGGCAGCTCGACCTTGACGATATCGGCGCCTTCGCGCTTCAGCACGGCAATGGTGTCGTCGAGCGCCTTTGCAACGTCGGCATCGAGATCGTCGACATAGAAGGACGTGGGCACGCCGATCTTCAGGCCCTTCAGCGAGGCCGAAGTCGCCGCCATGTAGTCGCCGACCGGCGCGGTGCTGGCGGTGGGATCCTCGGGATCAGGACCGGCCATCAATCCGAGCAGCAGCGCGCAGTCTTCCACGCTGCGCGCGAGCGGACCTACCGTGTCGAGCGATTGCGACAGCGGCATCGCACCGGCGCGCGAGACGCGGCCCCAGGTCACCTTCAGACCGGTGACGCCGCAGAAATGCGCGGGCATGCGGATCGAGCCGCCAGTGTCCGAACCGAGCGCGGCGAAGGTCAGCCGCGCCGCGACCGCGGAGCCCGATCCCGACGACGAGCCGCCGGTGATGTGGCCGGACTTCCAGGGGTTGTGGACGGTGCCGTGGTGATAGTTGTGGCCGGTCGGGCCATAGGCAAATTCCACCATTTGCAGCGAGCCGAGCCGGATCGTGCCGGCATCTTTCAGGCGCTGCAAAGCCGTCGAGGTCGTGGTCGCGACGAAATCGCGGCGGATCAGCGAGCCGCAGGTCACGACCTTGCCGGCGTCGTAATACATGTCCTTGTGCGCGAGCGGCACGCCATGCAGCGCGCCGCGGCTCCCGCCCCTGGCCAGCGCAGCGTCGGCCTCGTCGGCCGCCTTCAACGCGGATTCCGACTCGATCTCCATGAAGGCATTGAGTTTCGGCTGCCATCGCGCGATGCGATGCAGGCAGGAGCGCGTCACCTCATGCGAGGACAGTTGCTTGTTCGCGATCGCCTTCGCGACCGCGGTCAGCGACATCAGGGCGGGCTCGTTGCTCATCGGGAAGCCTTCACGGTCTGCGCCAGCAGGAAGCTTGCCGGCTCGAGATCGAACGGCAGGGTGCCCGAGATCGGTGCGAAGCCGTCGAAGGCCGGGCCGATCGAGTTGGCGATCCGCGCGGCGACTTCAGGCTCGACCGGCACGCCCGCCGCGTCGGCGATCGCCTTGACTTGTTTCGCATCTGGTCTGGTCATGCCACGTTCGCTCCCTTATTTCCCGGTGCACGGCTGTGCCCCGAACCCGGGATGGCCATGTAGCACGCCGCTTCATGGCCCATTGTATCGATCGCCGTGAGTTTTGGCGTGGCTTTTGCGCAGAGCGGCTCCGCAAACGGACATCGGGTGTGGAAGCGGCAGCCAGCAGGCGGATCGATCGGATTGGGTGGATCGCCCGAGATCGGCGGCGTTTCCGTGCGGCGGTCCGGATCGGACGACGGCATCGCCGCGAGCAGCGCGCGCGTGTAGGGATGCGCCGCGCCGTCCCAAACCCGGTCTACCGGACCAAGCTCGACGACTTCGCCCAGATACATCACAAGCACGCGATCGGAGATGTAGCGCACGACATTGAGATCGTGGCTGATGAAGAGATAGGTCAGGCCGAACTCGCGCTTGAGATCGGACAGCAGATTCAGCACCTGGGCCTCGACCGATTTATCGAGCGCGGAGACGGCCTCATCGAGGATCACCAGCCGCGGCGACAGCGCGAGCGCACGCGCGATGTTGACGCGCTGGCGCTGGCCGCCGGAGATCTCGTGCGGATAGCGGTTGGCGAAGATCTCCGGCCGCAATCCGACCTTGCCGAGCAATTCGCGCGCCAGCACCCGCGCCGCACCATCGGCCATGCCATGCACCTTCGGGCCGAAGGCGATCGACTCCTCGACCGTCAGGCGCGGATTGAGGGACGCGTAGCTGTCCTGAAACACCATCTGCATGGCGCGGCGAAGCTCGCGCAACGACAGCGCTTCACCCACCTGCATGCCGTCATAGACGATCTCGCCGGCGTCGCGCTTCATCAGATGCATCAGGAGCCGTGCCGTCGTCGATTTTCCGCAGCCGGATTCACCGACGATGCCGACGGTTTCGCCCTTGAGCACCGAGAACGAGATATCATCCACCGCGCGCACGGTCTTGCGCTGGCTGAAGAGATCGCCGCGCACGGGAAAATGCTTCGTCAGACCCGTGACCTGCAACAACGGCTGCGCCGTGCCGCCGCGGTCTTCAACCGGATCCAGTCTTTCGATGGAATCGGGAACACTCATCGCATCAATTCCGGATGTCCATGGCGCTGCGCAAGCCGTCGCTGAGCATATTGAAGCAGATCGAGACCGCGAAGATCATCACGCCCGGCAAGGCGGCGACCCAGGGATTGACATAGATCGCGGTGCGCAGCGTATTGAGCATCAGGCCCCATTCCGGCTCCGGCGGCTTGGTGCCGAGGCCGAGAAAGGAAAGGCCGGCGGCCAGGATCATCGAAACCGAGATCAGGCCCGTGGCATAGACGAAGATCGGCCCCAGCACGTTGCCAAGGATGTGCACGCGCATGATGGTGAGGGGATCGGCGCCCGAGGCGCGGGCGGCCTCGACGAAATCGAGATTACGGACGCCTGTTGTGACGCTCTCGGCGACGCGGGTGATCGGCGGCACGAAGACGATCGTCAGCGAGACGATCGAGTTGACGATGCCGGCGCCGAGCGCGCCTGAAATCGCGATCGCGAGCAGCACGGAAGGAAAGGCATAGAACACGTCGACGGTGCGCATGATCGCCGTGTTGACCCAGCCGCCGACATAGCCGGCGGCGAGGCCGAGCGATGTCCCGATGCAGAAAGCGAAGATGACAGGCGAAATGCCGACCATCAGCGACAGCCGTCCGCCATAGATCAGCCGCGCCAGCATGTCGCGGCCGAGCTCGTCGGTGCCAAGCGGATAGCCGGCCGTGCCGATATGGCGCAGCCGCCGGATCATCGATCCCTGATAGGGATCCGCCAGGCCAAGCCACGGCGCCATCAGCGCCGCCAGAAAGATCGCAATCAGGATGATCGCGCATACCGTGCTCACCTTGTCGCGCCGGATGCGGCGGCCGACGGTCGCCCAATAGCCGCGCGCCTTCATCGCGGGGCCTTGCAGCGCTGCGGCGTCGGCGACGGCCTGGAGCGGAAGCTCGCTCATGTCAGCTCCGCTTGATGCGCGGATCGATCGCGGCCTGCGCGATATCGACCATCAGATTGAGGATCACGAAGAACAGCGCCAGCACCAGGATCGTGCCCTGCAAGAGCGGCAGGTCGCGCTGGAAGATCGCGGAATTCAACAGGAACCCCGAGCCCGGCCAGGAGAAAACGGTCTCGATCAGGATCGAGCCGCCGAGCATGTAGCCGAGCTGGAGCCCCATGATCGCGAGCGTTGTCGGGGCCGCGTTCTTGACGACATGACGGAATACGCCGGTCTCGCGCAGGCCCTTGGCGCGCAGCGCCTCGACGAAATCCTGGCTCAGAATGTCGCCGGTCAGCGCGCGCACGGAACGGGTGACGATGCCCATCGGAATGACTGAGGTCGTGATCGCGGGCAGGACCAGATAACGCAGGTGCTCCCAATCCCAGCTCCAGGCGGACGAACCGCCGGGGCCAGCACCGACCGCGGGCAGCCAGTTCAGCTCGACCGAGAAGATGATCACCAGCACCATCCCGAGCCAGTAATGCGGCACGGAGACGCCGGCGATGGCAAAGGAGGTCGCGAGCTTGTCGATCCAGCTGTCGCGGAAATAGCCGGCGATCAGACCGAACAGCAGACCGAAGGTGAAACCGATGATCGCGGCCGCGACGGCCAGTGTCACGGTGTTTCCGACCGCGCGCATCACCTCGGCCAGCACCGGGCGGCCGGTGGCGATGGAGTGGCCGAGATCGCCATGAAGCGCGCGCCACAGCCACAGGCCGAACTGCACCGGCAGCGGCCGGTCGAAACCGTAGGCCGCGCGAAGCTGATTGGCGAGCTCCTGCGAAGCGTCGGCCGGCAGCACGGCGACCAGTGGATCGCCCGGCGTGATGTGCACGAGCAGGAAGCACACCAGCGCCACGCTGATGACGATCGGGATGACATAGACGATGCGTCTGGCGACGTAGAGAAGCACGGGTCGATCTTTCTTCCTTCTCCCCTTGTGGGAGAAGGTGGCGGGCACGACGTGCGCGCCGGATGAGGGGTTCTGTCCGCGGATGACATCGGTTGAGAGGTCCGCATCCGCGGAGAGAGACCCCTCACCCGGCCTCGTTTTCACGAGGCCACCCTCTCCCACAGGGGGAGAGGGTGCACCGGACGCGGGTCACGGCGTCATCGTGACCGGCGAGAAGTCGACGAACCAGCTCTTCGGTTGCACGAAGTTCTTGATCTTCGAGCTCATCGCGCGCGGCGCCACGTCGTGAGCGACATAAAGGAAGGCCGCGTCATCGACGGAGGCCGCATGCAATTCGGCAAGCGCCTTGTCGCGTTCGGCCGGATCGAAGGTCTGGCGCGCCCTGGTAACCAGTTCATCGAATTTGGGATTGTTGATGAAGCCCCAATTGTTCGAAACCGGCGGCGCCATCGACGATTGCAGGAAGCGCACCAGCGCAAAGAACGGGTCCATCGCCGAATAGGTCACGTTGATCGCGTTGGAGCCCCTGGCGGACGGATCGCTGGCGCCCTTGCGCCAGTTCTGGCTGAACAGCGTATTCCATTCGATGACGTCAAGTTGCACGTCGAAATAGCATTCGGCCAGCGCCTGCTGCAGATACTCGTTCATCGGCAACGGCAGCATCTGGCCGGAGCCGGAAGTCGAGGTCTGGATCTTGACCGATAATTTCTTGTTCGGGCCAAAGCCGGCTTCCTGCATCAGTTTCTGTGCCGCCGGCTTGTCGTATTTGATCTCGAACGTCGGCTTGCCGCGCCAGGGGTGACCTACCTCGTAGGTGCCGGTCGCCGGCACCATCAGGCCGGCCAGCAAGCCGTCCTTCAAGCCCTCGCGGTCGACGCAGAGATTGGCGGCCTTGCGCACGCGGATGTCGTTCCAGGGCGAGCCTTCGATCCGTGAGAACTGCCACGGCCAGACATGCGGCTCTTCATTGGCATGAATGACAAACCCGCGCTGCTTGATTTCGGCGACCGCATCCGGCGCCGGCGCCTCGACCCAGTCCACCTGGCCGGCGAGCAACGCCGCAGTGCGCGCGTTGGCTTCCGGCATCGGCAGCAGCACCATCCTGTCGATATTCGGGACGCGCGCCTTGTTCCAGTAGTTCTCGTTCTTCACGAGTTCGAGCCGCTCGCGCGGCGTGAAACTGGCCATCTTCCACGGACCGGTGCCGGAGGCGTCGCGCGCAAACGCGGCCCAGGCGGCAGCCGACTTCTCCTTGGCGTCGGCGCCGCTGGCTGCGTCATAGAGTTTCTGCCATTTTGCCGGGCTCGCCATGAACAGGTTGGTGAGATTGATCGGCAGGAAGCTGTCCGGTTCCTTGGTGGTCAATTCCACCGTCATGTCGTCGATCTTCCGCGCGGAGGCCAGCGTCGGCATGCGCGATGCGGTGACGCCGACCTGGCTGGCGTCGAACTGCGGCGCATCCTGCTTCAGCACCTTCTCGACATTCCAAACCACGGCGTCCGCGTTGAAATCGCTGCCATCGTGGAATTTGACGCCGGGGCGAAGCTTGAACACCCATTTCCTGTGATCGGCGTCGTCGACCTTCCATTCGGGCGAGAGCCCCGGGATCACCACGCTCGCCTTGTCGGCCGAGGACAGGTCCCAACCGGTGAGAGCGTCATACATCGTCAGACCGGTGAAGCGGTTGCCTTCGAACCCCTGATCGGGCTGGCCCAGCGTCCGCGGAATATCGGCGGCGGTCATGCCGATGCGCAGCACGGTCTCGGCGGCTGCCATGCGCGGCAAAGCGGCAATTGCCGCAAACGCCAGCAGCGCACCCACCATGACGGCGCGTTTCGTCCCTGATTTCTCGACTGACATCGTCCCAAGTCCTCTTCGGCATTCGATGATTAATTACTGAGCAAGCGCATGCAATGGCTATGCCATCGCGGACACACCGCGGCCATTTGCCCTTGTGGTACGGACCTATCGGCGGTTGCACACAACCCGCCTCTGCCCAATCCGGCATCAAGCCTGCCGGTTTCGGCCCGAATTGTCCAACGGAGTTCGCCTGTCGCGCGTGGGCCCTGGCGAGCGCTACTTCGTCAGCAGCTGATAGGCGCCGTTCCAGTCGTTCGGTGGCGGGTTCTTCTGGTAGTCCCGGATCCGCGCCTCATAGAGGCTATAGAGATATTCGAGCGAGTTCGCCTCGTCGGTCCTGCGGCCACGATCGATCGCCGCCAGCGCACCATCCCAGTCGCGGCTGCGATAGCAGGCCAGCATCTCGATGGTGAGGTTGCGCAGCCGCTGGAAGCGTTCGGATTGCGCGACATCCTCGCGGCCGGCGATGGCGTAGATCACCTCCGGCTCCTTCTTGCCCTTCACCATGATGAAGTCGAGCTCGAGGATCGCGAAATGGTCCTTGACCGCGAGCGCCGTCTTCGAGCCGACGATGATCGGGAAGCCGTAATCCTTGGTCTGGCCCTCGAGGCGGGAGGCCACGTTCACGCTGTCCCCGAACACCGAATAGGTGAAGCGCGCATCGGAGCCCATGTTGCCGACCACCACATTGCCGGTGTTGAGGCCGACGCCGATATTGAGGGGCACATAGCGGTGACCGCCCTCGGTCGCCTCTTCCTCGCGCACCTTGTTGAGCGCATCGATCCGCTCGAGCATGTCGACGGCGGCATTGCAGGCGTTGAGCTCGTGCTTGCCATCGTCGAGCGGGGCGTTCCAGAACGCCATGACCGCATCGCCCATATATTTGTCGATCGTCCCCATCCGCGACTGGATCGCGTCGGTCAGCGCCGTCAGGAAGCGGTTCATCAGGGCGGTGAGGCCCTGCGGGTTGTCCTTGTAGGTTTCCGAGATCGAGGTGAAGCCCCGCATGTCGGAGAACATGATGGTCATCTCACGCTCCTCGCCGCCGAGCCTGACCTTTTCAGGCGATTGCGCGAGTTGCTCAACGAAGGCTGGTGACAGGTATTGAGCGAACACGCCGCGGATGTATTTCCGCTGCCGCTGCTCGCGCACGAAGCTCGCGAAGATCAGCGTCAGATAGATCGCAGTGGTCGACATCAGCGGATAGGTGAAGTCGATCAGCATTCGGTCGTGGATGTAGAAATACCAGGAGGTGCCGGCGAACAGCGTTGCGAACAGGGCGCCGACACCGACCAGCGTCACCGGCCCGAGATTGGGCGCGAAGGCGATCACCAGAAGCCCGGCGACGAGCGCTGCGATAAATTCGTACGCATCGCCGTCCGCCGGACGCGACAGCGCCACCCCCGTCAACGAACTTTCCAGCACCTGGGCGTGAACCTCGACACCCGGCATCGCACGCGAAACCGGCGTCGTCTTGATGTCGTTCAGGCCGGTGGCGGACGTCCCGATCAGGATCAGCTTGTGGAAGATCTTCTCGGGCGCGACGCGACCGTCGAGCACGTCCACCGCCGGCACATAGATCGAAGGATCGTTGCGTGCATAGTGCACCCACAACCGGGCGTTCTTGTCGGTCGGCAGTCTCAGCTTCAGGCTCTGCAGGACGAGGCTGTCGATCCCGAGCTTGTTCGCCCTGGTCATGATGGTGCCGGCACCGCTGAGAATGCGCAGCACCTCGAAGCTCAGCGACGGCATGCGCACGCCCTGCGCCTGCATCAGCATCGGCACGCGCCGCACGATGCCGTCGCGCTCGGGAACGATGGTGAACAGCCCGCGCCCGGCAGCCGCCTCCTCCAGCACCTTGACGTTGCGCAGCAGCCCTTCGAATTCGAACAGAAACGGTTCGGGGTCTTCGCCCAGCGCGGCAAATCCGGTGACCGGCAGATTTTTGTCCAGGTCCGGGTGAAGAACCTCGAGGTCTCCGGATTCCCCGAGCACCACCCTCGATTTCCGGAGAGCGTCGGCGAAAATCTGGTCGTTGCTGGGCAACGTCCGCAGCTTCTCCCGGGTCGTTTCGTCGAGGCCGCGGAAATTGTCGGCGACAATGTCGGGATTGAGCCGGTCGGGCTCGGCGAAGACGACGTCGAATGCGATGACGACGGCGCCCATCCGGGTCAGCGCGTTGATGAGCTCCGCAATGCGCGTGCGCGGCCATGGCCATTGGCCGAGCCTCGGATCGGCAAGGCTCTTTTCGTCGATGTCGACAATGGTGACAGGCCTTGCCGTCTTGACCCGGGGGGCGATGCGCTGGAGGACATCAAAGGTGCGGACGCGCACTTCCTCGACCGGCCAGGGATCGATCCATCGCAGAACGGCAAGGCCGATCAGGAGGAAAATACAGGCGACGCGCGCGAACCCGAGCTTTCGCGTAAACCACCGCCGTACTGTGCGAAGACGCTTCATGAACACTGGATATCACGGCCGGAGAAGCGAAGCATCCGGTTTCGGGCGGTCAGGCCGCCCCAGCACTAGACGATATGGAAATCCTGCTGATTCAGCGAGCCAACAGCCACGCCTTTCAGCGTGATCTGGTCATGCGCGGCGTCGGTGATGATCGTGTCGTGGCCGGAATTGGCCGAATGCGCATTCTTGAGAATGTCAGAGAAACTTCCGAACAGCGTATGGTCGATGTTGATGACATCGTTGCTGACATTAAAGTCGCTGATCGTGGCGCTGCCGAAGCCCGGTTTGAACTGGAAGGTGTCGCTGCCGCCGTTCCCGGCGATCGTGACGCCGCCGCCGACATTGACGAACACGTCGTTGCCACCGGTTCCCTGCACCGACGACGCGTTCGTGCCGACGATGTTGACGGTCAGTGGCTGATTGCCGACCTGGACAGTCCCATCGGTGACATGGGCGTTGAAGGTCAGTTTCAGCGTGTCGCCCGGCTCCAGGAAATCAAAATTCGCATTCGCTGGATCGTAGGTCCAGTGCAGGACCTCGGACTGGCCATTCGAGACCACGCTGTCGAAGGTGATCGCATTGGCGTTGGTAAGTGATGAGAGATCAAGTCCGGCCGGAAGCTGAGCCGAACCGTTGTAAGTCGCCACGCCGGGAGCGGTCACCGTCGCCGTCAAGGTATCACCAATATCGGGATCCTGGACCGTCATCGTTCCGGTCACGGGATTGGCGAGCTGGATGTGGTGATCCGTGATATTGCCGGCCGAGATGTTGTCGACCTCGAAGGCGTTGGCATCGCTTGACAGCACCACCTTGTCGAATGGCGCCAGGTCCTTGAACTCGACATAGCCGTTGGACGCGAACGAACCCTGATTTCCGTTCGCAATCAGAGGCGCGATGTCATTCCCGCTAAAGGACGCCACGAGCTTGTTGCCGTCATAGAAGCTGATGGTGTTCCCGGGGTCGACCGAACCCCAATACAGGCCAAACGCGTTCTGGAGATGATCGAACGTGATCGACTCCGAACTGTTCGCGCCGACGCTCAGATACGTCGTCTGGTCCGCACCCTGGTCCGCACCCGGCCCGAAGAACGGAGCAGCGGAGATGCCGGAGGTCGATCCATGCGCGAAGCCGGCATCACCCGACCCGTCGAAGGTCGCGCCCAGAGTGTCGCTGCGGAAGTCATCATGACGGGCGCGGTCGTTCGGCAAGCCGACACTGAAAGAATTGAAATTCTCCTCGTGCAGGCCAAGCGAATTATCAGTGACGCCCGCGGCCAGCACGATCGGTGGCCGCGCATTGAGGATGACGGTCTGCGTGGACGGGTCGGTCTCGCTCACGATCGACGGCGCGTCTTCGCTGCCGTGGATGGTGACGGTAACCGACGTCGTGGCGACGCCTCCGGCATGCTGATCGTTCACATCGATGTTCGCCGTAAGCGTCAGGGTCTGATTCGCGCCGAGGAAATCGAGTTCCTTATCGGCGATCGAATAGGTCCAGCTGACCGCGCCGTTGTTCTTGCCCGTCTGCGACAGGGCAAAGGCGTTCTCCAGCTCCGTGATCTGGGCTGACGTGAGTGAACCGGCACCGGCACCGGTCCAGGAAACGGTCTCGGTGTTGGCCTCGATCGTGGCGATCGGCCGATCGGTCAGATCGATATCGGTGAAATGAATCGTGCCGCCGGTGGAGTCCGTCTGCGATGATCCCGTCGTTGCCGTGAGTTCGGAGATCGTCTTCAACTCCGACTTGTCGGCGTCTGCGATCACCGGCGCATCGTCGGTGTCCTTGATCGTGACGAGAGTTCCGCCGCTGCCGTCGTTGGTGCCGGCGAAATACAGCTTGCTGAAGTCACCGCTCAGCGTCAGGTCGACCGGATGAGTGCCGTCGGTGACCTCGAGCACGCCGTTCACAAACGTCGCGCTGGCGAGCTTGTAGTCGATCGCGCTGAGATCGATCTCGTCGCCTACCGCGAGACCCTCGATGGTTGCGGTCGAGCTCAGGCTGGAGCCGGCAAGGAGTTCCAGCTTGCTATTGCCGCCATCGGCGAATTCGATGGCCTGCGAGTCGGACCCCGACAGCGCCAGCGTGGCGCCGGCATCGATGACGATATGACCGCTGCCGGAAACCGATCCGCCGAGCGTCAGCGTGCCGCTCTCCACCTCGATCGTGCCGGTATTGGTGATGGCAGAGGAGATGGCGCTGTCGCCGGTCGAGTCCAATTCGCCGGAGACGACGACACTGCCGCCGTGGATCGCGGAATCATTCAGATCGAGCGTCGAGACATGGCCCGGGGCGGTGTCGACCTGGATCTTGCCGTCGGCGACATGGTTATCGGCAGCGCCGTTGCTGATGATCTCATGGTCGAGCACCAGTTTGCCGCCATCCGTCACCAGGATCGTGCCGGAATTGTCGAACGTCGGCGTCGGATCGATGGTCAGTGTGCCGCCGCTGACATGGATGTTGGCGGTGTTATCGATGGTGACGCCGGTGATGAAACTGTCGCCGGTCGAATCCAGCGTACCGTTGATGTTGAGAGTGCCGCCGGTGATCGTGGAATTGTTCAGATTGAGCGTGACGCCGCTCTCGATCTGCACGACGTGATGATCATTGGCGACCGAGACATCGTGCAGCGTGGCTGCGCCCGTGATGTCCAGCGTTCCCAGATTGGTGATGTTGCCAGGCTGGGAGTCTGACTGACCTTGAATAGTGGCGTTGCCGGTCAGCTTGACGGTCTCGTCAATCTCGATGCTGCTGCCCACGTTCTCCGTGATCGTGGTGCCGTTCACGGTCACATTGTCCAGCGTCAGCGTCACGGTCTGCGACGGCGAGGCATCGAAGGTCACGAAGCCGTTGTTCAGCGTCGCGCCCTGATCGAACTTGCTCGAGCCCTTGATCTCGATCGCACCGAACTGGCCGAGAGTGCCGGTCGGCGTGCCGTTGTTGATGATGCCGCCATCGATCGTCGCGGAGTCCAGCACCAGCTTGCCGGCGTCATCGATCGTCAGCGTGCCGTTGGCGATCGTCGAGATCAGATCGACCGTCAGGATGGCGCCAGCCACGACCTCGATCAAATTGTTGGCCGTGACCGTCTCGTGGTGTAGCGCGTTCCCGGCGCCACTCACCTTGAGCTTGCCGGCATTGTCGAGCGTGCCGCCGGTCAGCACGGCCGAGCCGTTCAGGTCGATCTCGCCGGTCGAAGTGTTGGTGGTCGCCGCGTCAGTAATGATCGCCTGTTCCAGCGTCAGCGTACCCGCGACCGTGATCGTGCCACCGGTGATGCCGCCCTTGGCGCCAGGATTGTTGGCGTCGCTGCCTAGAGCGAGTGTAGCGCCCTGATCGACCTTGATCTTCCCCGCGCTCTCGCCATCCGAATTCGCGATATCGACGAGCACATTGAGGATGCCGGCCTGAAGATCGATGGTCCCGGTATTCGTGACCTTGGCCTTGCCCTGGATATCTCCGCCCTGCCCCAGATTGAGCGCGCCGGAGTTTAAGATCTCGCTCAGGTTCAGCGAAACCTCGTGAGTTTGCGGATCCACCGCGTCCATCAATTCCAGCTTGCCGCCGACGATGACGGTTCCGAAATTGACGAGCCTGGAATCAGCACTGAGGCTGAGGTCGGCGCCAATGGTCAGCTTTGCGCCGCTCAAGACATCCAGTTCCGGCGCCTGATGCGCGGGGTCCGTCGACTGAGCGGCGAAATCGTTCATCGTCACCGAATGGGCGACGGCAGTGGTCACATCGACTGTCGCCGGATAAGCCGGGGTGTTGGGATGCAGCTGATCGGTGATGATGATGGCGTCGTCGGTCGCACTCGGAGCGAGGCCGGTCTCCCAGTTCAGCCCGTTGGTCCAGAGATTGTCGTGGCCATCGGTCGTGGTGTGAATCCAGACCTCGGCGGCGTCATTGGTGCCGGTGATGACGACGGTGATGGTCTCCGTCGTGCTGTCGGTCGGGAGATCGCCGCTCGAATCCGTGAGCGTCACCGTGTAGGTCAGCGTAGCCGTCTGGTTCGCAGGGATGAAGTCGGCGACGTAAACCGGCAGATCGGCGAGCTGCCAGTGGATGACGCCGTTGCCCGTGCCGGTCGAGTCAGTTTCGATCGAGACGGAGAGCGTTTTCGGGTCATTGAACAGGCTGAGCGGCAACGGCGGAATGGTGCCGCCGTTCGACATCTCCGCGTCGGTCAGCGCGACCGAGACCGTGTGCTTGTCGGTGAGGTCGACGTCGGCAAAGGCGAGATCGCCCGAGGTCGGATTATGGGTCGGCAAATTACCGCCGGACGTCTTGGTCCCGGCCGCGAAATCGATGACCGGCGCGGGCGTATCGGTGGAGAACTGCGGCCTGTCGTTGGTGCCCGTGACCGTGATCGTGATGTCGAGGCCCTTGGATTCCGGGGCCGCGGCGAAATTGTTGTTGAGGACGACGTGGTAGGTGAAGGTGAGCTTCTCGCCGGCGGCGAGGAAGTCGAACGCGTTGTCGTGAACCGAATAGATCCAGGTCACATCGCCATTATTGGTATTGCCCGGCGACGGCGCCATGAACAGCTTGATCGCGGTCGCCGCGATATCCTTGAACTGCAGCGGTGACAGTCCCGCCGCCGATGTCTGGCCGTCGTTGATCGTGAAGGTGCCGGCGGCGTTGGTGTAGGTCACCGACGAGAAATCCGCCGTCACCGACGGGCGGTCGCCGACGTTGATGTCCTCGAAGTGGAATGTGCCGCCGGCATGGACAAAATCGAACTTGTCGTTGGTCTGCCCAGCGAGTTCCGCGGTCTGGAAGAGGACTTCCGGGACTCCAAGGATGCCTAGGCTGTTGAGCGTCAAGAACCCCGAGAGGTGGTTGAAGTTATTGCTTGGCGGGGCGACGTTCGGGTTCAGGCTGCCGGCGCCGCTGTTGGCAGTGAATGCCTGAGCGATCGAGCCGTCCGCCAGTTTGATGATGAAACCGTTGCTGGTCGGAATGATCGAGTCGGTTTGCGCCGTCGTCGTCTTGGTGTTGGAATTGGTATTGTCCGAGAATTTCTGCTGGAAGACGTCGGTGATGAGCTTCTGAATCTCGGGGGACAGCGGCGTCGTCGTCTGGCTGATGATGCCGTTGTTGATATTGAGCTGTTGCCCCGCCTGGTTGACGATCGCGATCGGCTGCAGCGTGGTCTTGTCGAACAGGATGTAGGATCCGGTGGTGCCGTCCGGCTCGACCAGAACCTGGAAACTCGCGTTGGGGCCGGGTGCAGGCTGTCCGGGCTGAAGCTGCGCGGGCGACTGGTTGACGCCGGGGACCGTGAAGTCGATCTCCACCAGGCACGCGGTGCCGCGAATGCCCATGGTGGCAACCGGCGTGTCGACCTTCATGTCGCCATGCTTGGCGGTCTCGCCCGCGACGAAGGTGATCGTGCCCGCGACCAAGCTCATCAGCGACGAGTTGCTCGACCCGTTCGGATCGTAGACCATCTCGTTCAGCACCATCCTCGCATTCGCGGACAGGCCGAACACGGTGCCGTCGATAAAGGTGAGGCCGAGCGTCGAGTTCGATCCGGACTCGACCACGTCGCCCTTCTCGACGTTGTCGCCCATGTTGAGGATGATCGAGACGCCGTTACGGACGATGGTCGCGCTGCCCTGCAACTTGGTCACGTGACCGATGACTTGGCTCGCGAGCTGGGCATTGCCAGCCTGGCTGACATGGACCTCGCCGACCAGCGCCTTGATGATGTCGGCAGTCAGATGTGCGCCGTCCGGGGATGCAATCGCGGCGCGCTTCTCGCCCTTGAAGTAATCGTGCAGGACAAAATCGTGGTGATCCCTGGAAACGACCAAGTCGTTGCCAGCCCGCTTGAAATCGCCATGGAAAAGGAGCTGCGCATCCGGAACAATGAGCGCATCCGCAGGCGCGTGCACCTGCGAAGAATCGACATGGACGTACGCAGGGGAGTGCGTAGCTGGGCCTTTAGAAGCAAACGTGGCGTCAAACGTGCCAGCGTAATTCAACGGGCCACCGTGAAATGGTTAATAAAACGTTGTGTATTCAAGGCTGGCGCCTGCATATCATTGGAACGAGCGTCACGGAACCATCTGTTGCTTGTGTGATGTCAGATTTCGTAGCCGGTGACGGGCGTCTCTATCAGTCGAAACGGAAGCCGGCGCATGTATTTGTTCAATCTCTGACAGTATTAAAACGTAATTACATATGACATTTGACGTGAATCAGGTATCCGCAGGTATAGTTTTGAAAATCAATACTCGAATCAGCTGCTGGTTTCCAGCTAGCGCAGCATACTGCCCCGAGTTCCGTATTAATACTGTGATTTCGATAACAAATTCGTCAAATTTGACGCATTAGCCATATCGGCCGGAATTCCGGCGCCATTGCAACCGACGCAACTTTTACGGCCCGTGTGCCAGCCAGGCCACGGTTCCAAGCCGGACCGGGAGCCCCTGCCCGTCGATCGTTCGAATTGTCACGAATCCGGTGAGGCGGATTTCAGCCTGTCCGGCGCTTTCCGGCCGATTTCGGACCATCCGGCGCCGGTTTTAAGGAGACGAAAAGCCCCCACCTCCGATGATCGCCCCCGGAAATGATCCAGGCACGAGTCTGAAGCGACAAGTCTCGCCGATGCCTGGACGGGGGGTGTCAAATGGGCTTCTTCGACCACAGCCATGCGCTGCGGGCCGCGGCGTTTGCTTGCGGCTTGCTTTCGCTCGGACCGGCCGCTCTCGCGGGGCCGGCCGGTATTCCCTATGGCCTTAGATTTTCGACCGAGGCCGGTCAGCCGTTTGGGCTCTCCGCCTCGCCGGTCGATCGCGGCGACCTGCATGTCAAATGGAGCGGGGTCGCGCGCAGGCTGGAAGACGAACGGGTGCAGCTCGCCCTGTGTGACGGCGACCGTGAGCATTGTGCTTCGGAGGCCGCGCTGAAGTTTCTCGAGATCGTGGACAACGGCAGACAACATGAAGGCCGCGCCCGCATCGGCCAGATCAATCGCGCCATCAACCTTTCGATCCGCGCAGCCGACGACTTCGCCCAGTTTGGCGAGTTCGACGTCTGGAGCTCGCCGCTGGTGACGTTTTACCGGGGCGCCGGCGATTGCGAGGATTACGCGATCGCGAAATATGTGGCGCTGAGCATGGCCGGCATTGCCGCGGAAGATCTGCGCATCGTCGTCATGACCGACACCATCAGTCATGAGGGCCACGCGGTTGCAGCTGTGCGGCTGGATGGCCACTGGCTGATGCTCGACAACCGGCGCATGGCCATGGTCGAGGATGCATACGTCCGCAACTACCGCCCGCTGTTCGTCATCGGCGAGACCGGGGTGATGAGATACTCCGACAGGCCGGCCATGGCGGCCGCGACTGAGCACAAGGCCGTGCCGGTCGTCGCATTCAATTCCGAATCCGGCCCGATCGCGGCGTCCGACTAAGCTCCGGAACGGCCGCGCGAGCACAAGTGTGAAGCGGTTTTCCCTCGCGACAGACGCTTGCGTTTGCGCGGAGACCATGCCCAAACAAGAAACTAAAGCGCGATGATTGCGCTTTGGCACCGCGGCGCAGCAAACGATTGCGGGCTGACTGCTTTCGCTGCGCGGCGCGAGCCGCTAACATGCCGAAGTTTTCTTGGGCATTTTGGGGGCGGGGCTTCGATATGCGGGCGTTCCGGGTGGCGGTCGTTGCGATCCAACTGGCCCTTGCGCATTCCGTGCTGGCGCAAAACATTCCCACTCCACCGTCACCAGCCGCCAACGCGATCAGCGCAAAATATCCGCTGTTTGCCACCAACCATTGCGAAACGCACAAAAATCCGGCCAATCAGTTGTTTTGCGCCGCTCCCGAACTGAACGCGATGGCGGCGAATCTCGCGAGCGCGATCCAGGAACGGCTGGACCGGCTTCCCGACCGCCTGCCAGCGATTGAAGAGAATGCGCAGTGGATTCGGGACCGCAATCAGAGCTGCGGCATTCTAGGTGAAACGCCTCTTCGCGCCAACGACGTCGAATCGACCGCCGCCTGCCTGTTGAAGGAGACCGAGGAACGTCTCGCAATCCTGCGCGATCCGAATTTCGACTGCCTGGCCAGCAATACCGCGGCCAGCGCGCTGATCTGCAGCGACCCGTCTCTGTCCGAGGCCGAGAGCGAACTCAGCGGACTGGTGCGCGGCCTGATCGGAAAATTGAAGGGCGACGAGGCGAGGGACGCGGCGGCGGAATACGCCAGATGGATCAGGGACCGCGATCGCCGATGCAGGCTGGCCGGCAGGGACAACGTGCCGCTCGCTGAACTCTCATCCTCGCAAGATTGCCTGGAAGGCTACCTGAAGGAGATGACGGCGGGGATGCTCGCAGCCAAGGGCGATCCGAAGCGCGTGTTCCTGCGGGAACTGGCGGCATCACAACCGAACGCGAACGCGGTCGATCTTTGTGTCACGCGCATTCACACGGCCAACGCCTGCGGCAATTTCCTGCGCGTGAGGCGCGTGTACGACTCTGAAATCCAGGTCACCAACCAGAGCGCGCTGGTAACGGCCCAGATCGAGATGGTCGTGCTCGCTCCCTTCGCCGTGTGCAGCCCCGTCGCGTCGAACTGCACCGGTACCTGCTGGGACATCAAAGCGGGCAAGCCGGGTCCGGCGCAGCCCGGCAACAGAGACAGCTTTGGCGTCACGAACCGCGTCCGGATCGAAAAAAACTTCGCGTTCCAGAAGACCGAGAATGGCCGCTGGCGCTGCGATCTGACTGCGCTGAAGCCGGTTCTTTCCGGCACGGCGTTCTTCGGCAGTCGATAGCGACTGCCGAAGTCGCGGCGTGTTGACGCAAGTCTTCCGCGGGCTCCCTATCAACACCTCCCGATCGCACTGACCGCGGCGCCAAACATTTCATTTGGCGAAAATTGGGCGATACGAATTTTCTCTTTTTGCAGGTGCCCCAGCCTTTGATTGACGCATCGCTTTTGGCGGCGATACCATTTCCAGAGATCCACGCGCGCATGATCCGGCAAAGTGGGGTCCACTTTCCGAAGAGATGATGCTCGAACAGAGATCGTTGGGAGGAAGGGATGACACGCTTGCCGCGGAACAATTCTGCTTGCCGTTACCGTTTTCTCGGGGCTGCCAGCGCGCTGTTGCTGGGCCTCGCATTTTCGGTTCACGACACGCTGGCCGAAGAGCTGACGCCAGCCCGCATCAAGGCGGCGACATCGGTGGTCGACACCGCCATGGTCAAGGCCAACACGGCTAGCTCACAGGATTGGCCGACCATCGGCCTGGACTATGCCGAGACTCGTTTCTCGAAGCTCAACCAGATCACGTCCGACAACGTCAAGGGGCTCGGACTGGTCTGGACCTACAGCCTCAACTCCTCGCGCGGCATCGAAGCAACACCGGTCGTCATCGACGGCATCATGTATCAGACCGGCCCGTGGAGCATCGTGCATGCGATCGACGCGCGCTCCGGCAAGAAGATCTGGACCTTCGATCCCGGGGTCGACCGCGAGAAGGGCTACAAGGGCTGCTGCGACGTCGTCAATCGCGGTGTTGCCGTCTACAAGGGCAAGGTGTTCGTCGCCGCCTATGACGGCCGGCTGATCGCGCTCGATGCCGCGACCGGTCAGAAGGTGTGGGAAAAAGACACGCTGATCGATCACGACCACTCCTACACCATCACCGGCGCGCCGCGCGCCTTCAACGGCAAGGTCGTGATCGGCCAGGGCGGCGCGGAATATGGCGCGCGCGGCTATGTCACCGCCTACGACACCGAGAGCGGCGACCAACTCTGGCGGT
The DNA here is from genome assembly GCA_963696255.1 of uncultured Alphaproteobacteria bacterium. Lineage (GTDB taxonomy): Bacteria > Pseudomonadota > Alphaproteobacteria > Rhizobiales > Xanthobacteraceae > Bradyrhizobium. The sequence continues at coordinate 2,539,327 of CAVOJN010000005.1, read as the reverse complement.
GGTTCACCGTCCCCGGCGATCCTTCCAAGCCGTTCGAGGATTCCTCGATGGAGGCCGCGGCCAAGACCTGGGATCCGTCAGGCAAGTACTGGCTCAATGGCGGCGGCGGCACGCCGTGGGACACCATCACCTACGATCCCGACCTGAACATGGTCTATATCGGCACCGGCAACGGGGCGCCGTGGAATCGCAAGATCCGCAGTCCCTCCGGCGGCGACAATCTCTACCTTGCCTCACTGGTCGCGCTGAACGCCGACACCGGCAAATATATCTGGCACTACCAGGAAACGCCCGGCGATCATTGGGACTACACCTCGACCCAGCCAATGATTCTCGCCGACATCAATATCGACGGCGCGCCGCGCAAGGTGATCCTCCATGCGCCGAAGAACGGCTTCTTCTTCGTCGTCGACCGCACCAACGGCAAGTTCATCTCCGCGAAGAATTTCGTCGATGTGAACTGGGCCACCGGCTACGACGCGAACGGTCGTCCGATCGAGGTGGCCGCGGCGCGCGGCGACGAGCCGTTTGACTCAGTGCCAGGTCCCTACGGTGCACACAACTGGCACCCGATGTCGTTCAATCCGCAAACGGGCCTGGTCTATCTGCCCGCGCAGAACGTACCGCTGAACCTGACCGTGGAAAAAACCTTCGAGCAGAACGCGGCGACGCCCGGCAAGTTCGGCGGCACCACCGGCTGGAATGTCGGCTTTGTGCTGAACGGCACGCCGCCCAAGGCACCCGCGTTCGGCCGCCTGCTCGCCTGGGATCCTGTGAAGCAGAAGGAAGCCTGGCGCGTGGAATATCCGTCGCCCTGGAATGGCGGCACGTTGACCACGGCGGGTAATCTCGTTTTCCAGGGCACCGCGGACGGCCGCTTCGTCGCCTATGATGCGACGACCGGCAAGAGCCTGTGGGAGACGCCGACCGGCACCGGCGTGGTGGCGGCAGCCAGCACCTACCTCGTGGACGGCGTCCAATATGTTTCGGTCGCGGTCGGATGGGGCGGCGTGTTCGGCATTGCCGACCGCGCCACGCAGTTGCGAAGCCCGGGAACGGTCTACACTTTCGCGCTTGGCGGCAAGGCGAAGCTGCCGGAATTTGTGAAATACCAGACCGAGAACCTGCTGGAAGGCGTGCCCTACGATCAAAAACAATATGACAAGGGGACCGCGATCTATGTCACCGCCTGCGCCACCTGCCACGGCGTACCCGGCGTCGACAACGGCGGCAACGTCCGCAATCTGGGCTTTGTGCCGAAGGAGGAGATCATCAACCTCAAGGACATCGTGTTCAACGGTCCCTTCAAGGACCGCGGCATGCCCGACTTCACCGGCAAGCTGAAGGAGGAAGATATCCCGAAGCTGCAGGCGTTCATTCAGGGAACAGCGGACGCGGTACGGCCGAAGAAGTGACGTCGTGATGTAGTCACGACGTCATTCCGGGGCGCACGCAATGCGCCCCGGAATGACCCAACGAAAAGGGCTGCGCGAGAGCATCACGCAGCCCTTTCTTCTTGCGCGATCCGCCTTCAAAACATCAGATTGTCCTTCACCAGGACCCAACGGCCGTTCTTGATCTGCTGCACCTGGGTGATGGTGTTGGCGAGGTGGTCGGTCTTGGAGAATTTGGTCGGCGGCGAGTTGAAGATGTCCATGAACTTGTCGCCGGACTCAAGCGCGTCCAGCATCTTCTGCCCCGTCAGGTCCTTGCCGGCCTTGTCGGCATAAAAGGCGAAGGTCTCGACCGAGTTGTACCCGATGATCGCCTGCGTGTTTGCGTCCGTGCCGAACATCTTCTTGTAGTTGGCAAGCCAGTCCTTGACCTTGCCCTTGGCCGTATCCTCGTAGGGAATCTCGAAGCCGGAGGCAGCATAAAGGCCTTCCACCGCCTCCTTGCCCAGCAGCGGCACTTCGAGCACGTTGGTCGGGGTGGCGCCGAGGAACGTCACGTCCCAGCCGAGCTTCTTCGCCTCGTTCATCGCGCCGATTGTCTCACGGAGGATGGTGCCGAGCAGGACGAGGTCGCAGCCGTCGGATTTCATCTTGGCAACCTGCGCCGAGAAGTCGGAGGCGCCGCGCTTGTAGCTCGTGATGGATGCCGGCTGCAACTTCATGGCCGCAAGCTGCTGGTTGAATCCGTCGAGCACGTTTTTGCCGTACTCATCGTCCTGATGCATGATGCATGGCTTCTTCGGATTCTTCCAGTCAATCATGTATTTCAGCGCGGCGCGCGTGCTCTCGACATAGGGAAGCAGGTTGTTGAACTTGAGCCGCTCCTGCGGCTTGCCCGGATCGAACTTGAAGGTGAACTCGGCTGCCGTGAGCGGAAACAGTTGCAGCACGCCGGCATCGAACAGCACGTCCTGCGCGGCGAGCACGGTCGGCGACCCCATCGGCCCGACCATGGCGAAGATCTTGTCGCGCTCGATCAGCTTTTGCGAGGCGAGCACGGCCTTTTTCGGATCGTAACCGCTGTCCTCGACGACCAGTCGGATCTTGCGTCCGTTGATGCCGCCGGCTGCGTTGATCTCCTCCACCGCCATCTTCATGCCGTTGGATACCGGCACGCCCCAGCCCTTGATCGGACCGGACAGGTCCTGGTGCGTTCCGATCACGATCTCGCTGGCCGAGATGCCTTCGTTGGTGACCTTGGTCTGGGCGATCGCCGGGAGTTGCGTCAGCGCCAGCGCGCCGATCGCAAGGCCGAACGCCCTCAGCGTTTTCGACATGTGCAGTCTCCTTTTCCCTTGATGGCCCGTACCTGGCGAAGGCGGGGGCCTGAAAACATCCTTCGCCGTTTTTCAAAACATTTCTTCATCATAGCTCGCGTTCAGGCCACCGCCCGCACGCCATACATCGCGTCGATCTGGCTCGCGTAGCGCTTGTTCACGAAATTGCGCTTCAGCTTCATGGTCGGCGTCAGTTCCTCGTCCTCGGGCGTGAGCTGCCGCTCGATCAGCATGAACTTCTTGATGGTCTCGACGCGGGCGAAATTGGCATTCACCGTCTCGATCTCGCGCCAGATCAGATCCTGGATCTCGGCAGCGCGGCACAGGCTGGCGTAATTGGTGAAGGGGATGTTGTGGTCCTGCGCGAACTTCTCGACGTTCTCATGATCGATCATGACGAGGCAGGTGAGATAGGGCCGCTTGTCGCCGATCACGACGGCGTCCGAGACATAGGGTGAGAATTTGAGCTGGTTCTCGATCTCCGACGGCGTGATGTTCTTGCCGCCGGAGGTGATGATGATGTCCTTCATCCGGTCGGTGATCTTGACGAAGCCCTCATTATCAAGCGCGCCGACATCGCCGGTATGCAGCCATCCCGCCGCATCGATGGTCTCGGCGGTCTTCTCCGGCTGGTTGAGATAGCCCTGGAACAGGAAATCGCCCTTGATCAGTATCTCGCCCTGAGGCGACAGCTTCACTTCACCCCAGGGCACGGCCTTGCCGACCGAGCCGAGCTTGATGCCGTCGAACGGCATCATGGTTGCGACGCCGCAATTCTCGGTCTGGCCGTAGACCTCGCGCATATCGAGGCCGAGCGCGAGATACCAGCGGATCAGGTCCGGCGCGATCGGGGCCGCGCCGGTGAAGGCGATGCGGCAGCGGTCGAGCCCGATCATGCGGCGGATATTTCGGAACACCAGCCAATAGGCGGCGCGGTTGGCAAGCCGCAGCCACAGCGGCGGCGCCCTGCCCTCCAGCCTGCAATCGGTCATGCGATTGCCGATTCCGAGCGCCTGCCGGTACATCCAGTTCTGGAAGGCCGTCGCGTCCTTCAATGCGATCGTGACCGAAGAATAGAATTTCTCCCAGATGCGTGGCACCGCCAGAAACACCGTCGGCTGCACCTCGCGCAAATTATCCGGCACGGTTTCGGGGCTCTCGGCGAAATTCATCACCGAGCCCAGCGCCAGCGAGATGTAGTAACCGCCGACCCGTTCGGCGACGTGGCACAGCGGCAGGAACACCAGACGCTCCTCGTTCTCGCTGGCGGGAACGAAATCGTTGGCGTAGCGCATCTGATGCACGACGCTGCGGTTGGCGTGCATCGCCCCCTTGGGGGGACCCGTGGTGCCCGAGGTGTAGACGAGGACGGCGAGATCGTTCGCCGAGCGGCTGGCGATCATTTCATCCCAGAGCGCCTCGCGGCCCTGGGCGTGGTTGCGGCCGAGCGCGGTGAATTCGGCAAGCGACAGCACCAAGGGATCGGAGAAGCCTGACAGGCCTTCCATGTCGAAGACGACAATCCGCTCCAGCGCGGGACAGCGCGAGCGGCAGGCGAGCGCCTTGTCGAGCTGTTCCTCGTCCTCGACGAAGATCACACGGGTCCGCGAATCGTTCAGGAGATATTCGACCTGCGCGGCGGAATCGGTCGGATAGATGCCCGACGACACGCCGCCGGCGCACAGGATGCCCATGTCGGCAAACACCCATTCCGGCACCGCATTGGCCATGATGGAGGCGACGTCGCCGGGGCAAAAGCCGGTCGCATGCAGCGCGTAGGCAATGTCCTTCGAGATCTGCAGCCATTCGCGCCAGCTGGTCGGCTGCCAGATGCCGAACGTCTTCTCGCGGATCGCGGGTCTGTCGCCGCGCGTCTCGACGGCAAGCAGAAAGCTCTTCGCGATCGTGTCAGCGACCGTCAGCACCGCCGGCCTGGCCATGCCTCTTCCCTCCCTGTCGTGTCCCGCCCGTCCTGCCGGCTTGTGCCGGTCTTCTCGTCCGGAACGGAAAGCCATTTAGCGCCAAGTTTTCTTCTTTTTCCAGCGCCGTTCGCCGCGTGCACCGGCTTCCTTGGCGCCAAGGTAAAACTCCTGAATGTCCTTGGAATGCATCAAACGGTCGCAAGTGTCGTTCATGACGATGCGGCCGATCTCGAGCACATAGCCGTAATGCGCGGTTTCCAGCGCGACCTTGGCATTCTGCTCGACCAGCAGGATCGACATCCCCTGCTCCTCGTTGACGCGACGGATGATCTCGAAGATTTCCTTGACCAGGATCGGCGACAGGCCGAGCGAAGGCTCATCCAGAAGGAGCAGCGTCGGCCGGTTCATCAGCGCACGCCCGATCGCGAGCATCTGCTGCTCGCCGCCGGAGAGCTGGCCGGCAGGCTGGTTGAGCCGCTCCTTGAGCCGTGGGAAATAGCCGTAGACGCGATCGAGATCCCTGGCGACGCCGTCGCGATCGCTCCTCGGATAGGCGCCCATCATCAGGTTTTCGCGCACCGACAGGAACGGAAACACCTCGCGTCCCTCCGGCACATGGCTGAGGCCCAGCCGCACGATCTTGTCGGCTTCCATGCGCTGGATCGGCTTGCCCATGAAATCGATCGAGCCCTTCTGCGGATCGAGGATGCCCGAAATGGTCTTCAGCACGGTGGTCTTGCCGGCGCCGTTGGCGCCCAGCAGCGTCACGATCCTGCCGCGCGGCACCTCGAGCGAAATGCCACGGATCGCCATAATCGGTCCGTAATAGCTTTCGATGTTGCTGACCTTCAGGATGATGTCGTCCGCGCTCATCGCAACATCCCCTATGCGCCCAGATAGGCGGCGACCACGTCCGGGTGGCCCTGCACCTCGGCCGGCGTTCCCATCGCGAGCACGCGGCCGTAATTCAGCGCGATCACCCGGTCGGAGACGCGACCTACCAGCGTCATGTCGTGCTCGACCATGACGACGGTGATGCCGAGCTCCGATTTCATGTCGCGGATCCAGAACGACATGTCGTCGGTCTCCTCCACATTCAGCCCGGAAGACGGCTCGTCGAGCAGGATCAGCTTGGGTTCGGAACACAGCGCGCGAGCCAGTTCGATGACCTTGCGCACGCCGTAGGGCAGGCCCGAGATCAGCTTGTCGCGATAAGGCTCCAGATCGAGAAATTCGATCACCTGCTCGACGCGGCGGCGATGCGCTTTCTCGTTCGCGCGCACGTTCGGCAGGAACAGGAGCTCCTGCCAGAGCCGCGTGGTCGAATGGCGATGACGGCCGACCAGGAGATTGTTGAGCACGGTCGCGTTCTCGAACAGCTCGATATTCTGGAACGTGCGGGCGATGCCGAGCTTGGCGATGCCATAGGCCGGCACCTCCGTGATGTCCTGGTCCTCGAAGAAGATCCTGCCCGCGGTCGGGGTGTAGATTCGCGAGATCAGGTTGAAGATCGAGCTTTTCCCCGCGCCGTTCGGACCGATGATCGAGAGGATCTCGCCCTTCTCCACGGCAAACGACACGGCGTCGACGGCCTTCAGGCCGCCGAAATGCAGCGAGATGTTCTCGGCGCGGAAATAGCTCATCTGTTCCGCTCCGATTTGACGTAGATCTTCTGCCGCTTGAAGGTGGCGCGCTTGTAGAGCGGGAACAGCTGGAAGAACAACTTGATCTTGAGCCAGCGTCCATAGAGGCCGAGCGGCTCGAACAGCACGAACAGCACGATGATCACCCCGTAGATGGCACCCTTCAGCCCGTTGGCGGAGGCAAACGCCGCGACGCCGTCCTTGATGTGCATGGCGCGGTCGCTGCCGGCCCCGAGCGTCGCGGCAAGGCTGCCGATTACGCCGGGCATGTCGTCCTTCAGATAGGTCAGGAACGGATCGATCATGACGATGAACATTGCGCCCAATACCGCGCCATGCAGGCTGAACGTTCCGCCGATCAGGATGACGATGATGAATTCGATCGAGAGCTGGAGCGTGAACATTTCCGGGCTGATGAAGGAGAGCTTGTGCGCGAACAGGACGCCGGCAAAGCCGGTGATGGCCGCGGAGATCGCGAACGACTTCACCTTGTAGAGCGAGACGTTGATGCCCATGCTGCGCGCGGCCGTCTCGCTGTCGCGGATGGCGATGAAGGCGCGCCCGGTGGGCGATCGCAGGAGGTTGAGCGAGCCGATGATGGTCAGCGCCAGCAACCCAACGCACAGAAAATAGAAGGTCGGGCTGTCGCGCGACACCTGCGTGCCGAGCAACTGGATGGCCTTGACCCGCATCCCCTCATTGCCGTTCGTCACGGTTTCCCAGCGCGCCAGGATCTCCTCGACGATCAGGGCAAAGGAAATGGTCGCGATGACAAGATAGATCCCCTGCAGCCGCAGCGCCGGAAAGCCGACGATCGCCCCGATAACGCCCGTCAGAAGGCCGGCGGCGAGGAAGTAGACCGGAAACGGCACGTTGAACTGCTGCAGATAGGCCGCGGTGTAGGCGCCGATGGCAAGGAAGGCGGCATGGCCGAGCGAGGCCTGCCCGGTGAAGCCGGTCAGAATCAAAAGCGCGACGCCGACGGTCGCGTAGATGCAGACAAAGACGAGCTGGCTGACGAGATAGCTCGAGAGCACATAGGGCGCAATCGCCAGCAGCACGAACAGCGCGCCGTAGGAGATGACATAGCCCGAATGCGGAAACAGGCGGATGTCGTCTTCATAGTCCGTCTTGAACAGGAAACGCATTCGTCTACCCTTGGGGCATGATCTTGTCGCAAAACCGGTGCCCACTTTTCCGGATCATGCCCTAGACTTTCTTGCGCATGCGATGGCCGAACAGGCCTTCGGGCTTGAGCAGCAGCACCAGCAGCAGCACGATGTAGGGCGCGACGTCCTTCCAGCCTTCCGGCAGGTAGAAACCGGCCATGCTCTCGATCATGCCGATCAACACACCGCCGACGACCGCGCCCGGGATCGAACCGAAGCCACCGAGAACCGCGGCCGGAAACGCCTTGAGCCCGAGCACCAGGCCGACATTGGAATGAATGAAGGTGATCGGCGCCAGCAGCACGCCGGCGCAGGTCGCAACCGCGGCGCTGATGGCCCAGACGACCGAGACCACGCGCTTGACGGGGATTCCCATGTAATAGGCCGCCAGCATGTTCTCGGAGGTGGCGCGCATCGCCGTTCCAAGCGTGGTCTTGTTGAAGAAGAGATAAAGCATGGCGCAAAGGATGATCGTCGCGGCGATCACTGAGAGCTTGTCATAGGCGAGCACGAGACTGCCGAGGCGCAGCACGCCCTGGCTGAAAGGCGTCTCGATCTTCAGATCGTCGGTGCCCCAGATCATGCCGGCGACCGAGCGCAGGAAATAGCCAAGGCCGATCGTGGCCATGATGATGGAGAATTGCGGATAGCCGAGGATGGGGCGCACCACGACGCGCTCGGCCAGCATGCCGAACGCCGCCATCGCCAGCACCGCGCAGGCAAAACCAATCCAGTAGTTGAGGCCGAGCAGACCGATGAAGGTGAAGGCGAAAAACCCGCCCAGCATCATCAAATCGCCCTGGGCAAAATTCACGACCTCGGTCGCCTTGTAGACAAGGACGAACCCGAGCGCGATCAGGCCGTAGACGCAGCCGAGCGCAACGCCACTCACCAATTGCTGAACAAAGTCCAGCATTGCTCCCTCCCCGGATGCCGCGTGGCTCTTATCGGCCGCCCTTTGCATCCCCACCTTCGCGCTTGGTCCGCGAAGACTGCATTCGTCCTTAACGGCAATTCAGCAGGAAGGGCGGACCAGAGTCAACAAAACATGGCTACTCTCTTTGGAGAACGGCATTTGCTCGCGACGATTCACCGCGCCGAAACGTCTTCGGTCCATGTTCAGCGCGGGAAATCAAAGCTGGACGACATGTTCATGAACCGCCCGACATCCGCGCTGCAGTTGCAAGGGTTAACAAAGCGTTTTGACCGGCTGGCGGTGGACGCGCTCGATTTGACCGTGCACGCCGGCGAATTCTATGCCCTGGTCGGCCCCAACGGCGCAGGCAAGACGACGACCCTGCGAATGGTCGCAGGATTGCTCAAACCGGATGCAGGTTCGGTCGACGTCTTCGGCATCGACGCGCTCACCGATCCCGTGGCCGCCAAGCAGGTCATGGCCTGGGTCTCGGATGAGCCGATGATCTATGACAAGCTCACCCCGTTCGAATATCTCGAATTTGTCGCGGGCCTCTGGGGTATCGATCCTGGTGTCTCGCAGTCTTGCGCCCACACGCTGCTGGTTTCGCTCGGCCTCGAGCCGCATCTCAACGAACGCTGCGAAGGGTTCTCGAAGGGCATGCGCCAGAAGGTGGCGCTGGCCGGCGCGCTGGTGCACGACCCGCGCCTCATCATCCTCGACGAGCCGCTGACCGGGCTCGACGCGGTCTCGGCCCGCCATGTCAAGGGACTGCTGGGCGAGCGCGTGCGGGCCGGCTGCACTATCATCATGACAACGCACATTCTCGAAGTCGCCGAACGCATGGCCGATCGCATCGGCGTGATCGCCTCCGGCCGGCTGGTCGCCGAAGGGACATTGGCGGAGCTTCGGCAGCAGAACGGCAAGGACACCAGCCTGGAAGATCTCTTCATTGCGCTGGTGGAGCGGAAGGCCGAGGCGGCATGAGCTCGGCGACCTCGCTTTCCTGGTTTGCCCGGCATGAGCTCCGGCTCGCCTGGCGCGAGTGGCTCGCCATGATGACCGGCGGGCGGCGACGAAGAACGCGCGTCGCTCTGATCGGGCTCGCCGTTTTCGCCGCGCTGATGCACCTGCCGGCCTGGGCGGTGATCGGGCGTTACGCTGCCCTCGAGGCGCCGCTGGACAGGACGTCCCTCATCGTCGTGACCGCAACGGTGTTCCTGGCCTGGGCCTTGATGCTGTCGCAGGCGATCGAATCGGTGACACGGGTGTTTTACGCCCGCGCCGACCTCGACCTGATCATGTCGTCGCCGGCCAGGCTCGCCAACATCTTTTCGATCCGCATCGCCGCCATCGCACTGACCGTCACCGCGATGGCGCTGCTGTTGTCCACGCCCTTTGTCGACGTGCTCGTGATCAGCGGCGGCGTCAGATGGTTTGCTGCGTTCGGCGTCGTCGCCGCGGTCGGCCTGTCGGCGGCGGCATTCGCGATCGCGATCACCATCGTGCTGTTTCGGCTGATCGGCCCGGCACGGACACGGCTGATGGCGCAGATCCTTGCGGCCATCATCGGCGCCGGCTTTGTGATCGCGTTGCAGATCGCGGCCATCCTGTCCTACGGCACGCTGTCGCGCTTTGCGGTGCTGACGTCGGACGCAGCCGCCGCTTACGCCCCTGATAGCAACAGCCTGTTATGGTGGCCCGCGCGCGCGCTGCTCGGCGACGGCGAGGCTTTGTTGCTGCTGTTGTCGGTCGCCCTCGTGCTGCTCGGCGCCGTCATGACCATCTTCTCGCCGCGCTTCGCCGATACCGCGGTCAGCGCCTCCGCTCACGCCGCCACCAGCCGCCGGAGCAATCAAGCGCGGACGTTCCGCGGCGGATCCCGGCAGCAGGCGCTGCGACGCAAGGAATTCCGGCTGCTCGGCCGCGACCCCTGGCTGGTGTCGCAAACCCTGATGCAGTTGCTCTATCTCGTGCCGCCGGCGCTGTTCCTGTGGCGCAGCTTTTCCAACTCGTCCACCGCGCTGGTGTTGATCACGCCGATGATCGTGATGGCGGCCGGCCAACTCGCGGGCGGCCTCGCCTGGCTCACGATCTCGGGCGAAGACGCCGCCGACCTCGTCGCCACCGCGCCGCTCTCGCCTTCGCGCGTGATCCGCGCCAAGATCGAAGTCGTGCTGATTTCGATCTGCGTCCTCTTCACACCGCTGGTCGGGGCGCTCGCGATCCTTGCGCCGCTGCAGGCTGCGGTTACCGCTTTCGCCGTGATGATTGCGGCCGGATCGGCGACCGCGATCCAGCTCTGGTTTCGCGTGCAGGCGAAACGCAGCCAGTTCCGCCGCCGCCAGACGTCCTCGCGTATCGCGACCTTTGCCGAAGCCTTCTCCTCGATCGGCTGGGCGGCCACGTCGGCGCTTGTGTTGATGGCTCCGATTGCGGCCATCGTCACCGCCCTGATGACGGTCGGCATCATCGTCACGACATGGAAGCTCAGCCCCGCGCGCGAGTGACCCTGATGGGTCCTTGCAAGTAAGGCAATTATGCCTTACTTTCGCATCATCGCAAGCGAGGATCTAGGATGAGCACCCTCACCATCACAACAAAGGGTCAAGTTACGCTTCGCAAAGACCTGCTCGAACATCTCGGCGTACATCCCGGTGAGAAAATCACGGTCGAGAAGCTTCCCGACGGTCGAATCGAAGTGAAGGCGGCGAAGCCGGTCGGGAAAATTTCAGACCTTTTCGGCAGACTAAAGGACAAGAGAAAAGGTCGCGCTCTTTCGATCGAAGAGATGAATGAAGTCATCGCTCGCGGATGGGCCGGCAAACGATGAAAGTTACAGCCGATACCAACGTATTGGTGCGGGCATTACTCGAAGATCATCCGGAGCAAAGCAAGGCTGCCCAGGCTGCGTTGAGAAGGGCTGAAATCGTCGCGCTGCCACTCTCGGCACTTTGTGAACTCGTTTGGGTATTGCGCAGCTACAAGATCGGTTCGGCCGACATCTCGGCAACAATTCAAGACCTGATCAATGGAGCAAATGTGGTTGTCAATCGGCCTGCAGCAGAAGCCGGCATTGCCATGCTGGATACCGGCGGCGATTTCGCCGATGGCGTGATCGCCTACGAAGGCAATTGGCTCGGAGCAGACACTTTCGTTTCCTTCGACAAGAAGGCCGTTGATCTACTACAAGCGCAAGGCAAATCTGCGCGCCTATTGAGCTAACCGCGGATCAGTTCCATCACCGCCGCGGCGAACGCTTCCGGTGCTTCCTGCGGCAAATTGTGCCCGGCGCGAATTCTGCGGTGAACGCGGCTGCCGGTGAATCTTGCGGCACTGGCCTTGCCGTCGGTGGCGGGCGCGACGCCATCGTCCTCACCGTCGAGCGTGATCGCCGGGACGGTAATCGTCGGCAGGCTGGCGAGACGCCGCTGAATCTCGGCGTAGCGGGGATCGCCCTCCACGAGGCCGTAGCGGTGGCGATAACTGTGGATGACGATGTCGACATAGTCAGGATTGTCGTGCGCCGTTGACGTGCGCTCCAGGCAAGCCTCGTCGAAGGACCAGTTCGGCGACCATTGCCGCCACAGCGTGCGCGTGATGCCGCGCCGGTCGGCGGCGAGTCCTGCCCGTCCCCGCTCGATCTGGAAATACCATTGGTACCAGAGCGCGACCTCGCGCGAGACCTGCGCCGGCTTCAGCGCATTCGCGATGTCCTGGATCTGGTAGCTGTTGACGGAGACGAGCCCGATGCAGCGCTCCGGCCAGAGCGCGGCGCCGACACAGGCCGCGCGGCCGCCCCAATCATAGCCGGCGAACACCGCGCGCGGAATCGACAGCGCATTCATCAGGGCCATCAGGTCGGCGCCGATCGCCGCCTGCTCGCCGGAGCGCATGGTCGCGCGATCGAGGAACCGCGTCGGGCCGTAGCCACGCAAATACGGCACGATGACGCGGCAGCCCTGTTCGGTGAGCATGGGCGCGACATCGGTATAGGCATGGATATCATACGGAAAGCCGTGCAGGAGCACCGCAACCGGTCCATCGACCGGTCCTGCCTCGTAATAGGCAATATTGAGCACGCCGGCATCGGCATGACGGAGGGGCTCGAGCCTTTGGGAGGAAGGTGCACGTGACGGCATGCTTGAAACTCCGGGCGGTTTTGACACGCTCTTGATTGCTTGATGATAGTTCCGATCGCCAATCGGCGATACAGTCCCATGGCAATGCTTCAGAGGCCTGTCATGCTGCGCACCCTGTCCGCCATTTTCGCACTTCTCGGATCGCTGATCGCGCCGGCCGTCGCGCAGGACAACCAGCGCAGCGAGTGCCTGGCGATGGCCAATGCACCGCCGCGCGCGACGCCGGTCAGCCTGCGGCGCGCGGCGGCAGGAACCGACGAGGTCGCCATCACCTATGGCGGCCACTCGACCTACTACATCGACACCCCAGGCGGCATCAGGATCGCGACCGACTGGAACGGCTACTATCGGATGGGCCGGCTGCCCGATGTCGTCACCATGAACCGCGCGCATTCCACGCATTACACGGCGTTCCCCGACCCCGAGATTTCCGAGGTCCTGCATGGCTGGGGCGAAAACGGGCAGCCGGCGAAGATCTCGGAAAAGATCGGCGACGTGTTCATCCGCAATGTCACGACCGACATCCGCCGTTTCTACGGTGATCATTCCGGCGCCAACATGATCAAGGATGGCAACTCGATTTTCATTTTCGAGGTGGCGGGGCTCTGCATCGGCCATCTCGGACACCTGCATGTGAAGCTCGACGACAGCCATTTCGCGGCCATCGGCCGGATCGATATCTTGATGGTGCCGATCGACGGCACCTACACGATGTCGCTTGAGGGGATCTCCGAGATCACGCGGCGGCTGCGGGCCTCGGTGGTGCTGCCGATGCATCGCTTCGAGACCCCGCTGGAGGACTTCATGCAGCGGATCGGCAAGGATTTCGAGATCGACCGCCGGGCCGAGCGGACGCTGCGCATCTCGCGGGAGACATTGCCCGCCAGCCCAACGGTCATTATTCTCGACGGGGTCTGACAGAACGATAACAACAATATTCCGGGGAGCGAACATCCATGGTAGCCAGCACCGCGCCTTCCACATCAAGCGGGCTTTATGCCGATCCGCGCGAGGACTGGCTCGCGCTGCACACCGAACCGGTGATCGATCCCCCCCGTCCCATTGTCGATCCGCATCACCATCTCTGGGATCGCGGCGGCCTGCGCTATCTGATCGAGGAGATCAGCGACGACGTCACCTCGGGACACAACATCGTCGCGACAGTTTATGTCGAGGCGCGCTCGATGTACCGCAACCATGGACCGGAAGCGTTCCGCCCGGTCGGCGAGGTCGAATTCGTCAATGGCGTGGCCGCGATGGCTGCGAGCGGCGCTTACGGCAAGACCCTGGTCGCTCACGGAATCGTCGGTCACACCAATCTGCTGCTGGGCGACGGCGCCAAGGCCGTGCTGGAGGCCGAGATCGCGGCCGGCAACGGCCGTTTCCGCGGCATCCGGCACTCCTCGCCGTGGGATGGAGACAAGAGTGTCGCCGGCATCTATGCGGAGCGGCCAAAGGGCCTCTTGCTCGATCCCACCTTCCGCAAAGGCTTTGCCTGCCTGGCGCCGCTGGGCCTCAGCTTCGACAGCTGGCTGTTCTTCCACCAGCTTGGCGAGTTCGCCGATCTCGCGCGCGCCTTTCCCGACACGAAGATCTGCCTCGATCATTGCGGCGGCATCATCGGCATCGGCAGCTATGCCAACCGGCGCGACGAGATCTTCAAGATATGGAAGGCCTCGATCATGGAGGTCGCCAAATGCCCGAACGTCGTGGTGAAGCTTGGCGGGCTCGCAATGGTGCTGCCGGGCTTCGGCTTCCATGAATGGCCGAAGCCGCCGAACTCGGAACAGGCCGCCGCAGCGTGGAAGCCCTATATCGAGACCTGCATCGAGGCGTTCGGCCCGGACCGCTGCATGTTCGAGAGCAACTTCCCGCCGGATAAGGGCCAGGCCAGCTACCAGGTGATCTTCAACGCCTTCAAGCGGCTTGCCGCCAGCTACAGCGAGAGCGAGAAGACCGCGCTGTTCTCGAAGACGGCGACGGATTTCTACCGGCTCAAACTGCCCTGACATCAATTCGATCCAGCGCAAGACAACAGGGGACGACATGCACTGGCCGTATATCACCGCTTCCTATCTTGCCGTGCTCGCGCTGGTCTATGCCGCACTCGCCGTCAACGTGGTGCGGCTGCGCCAGCAGAACCGCGCCGCCTTTGGCGACGGCGGCAGCCCGGCGCTGCGCAGCGCGATCCGCGCGCACGCGCATTTCGCCGAATACGTGCCTGTCATCACGCTGATGGTGGCGTTCCTGGAAATGTCGGGAACAGCCGCCTGGCGCGTGCACGTCCTGATGGCCGCGCTGCTGATATCGCGCGTGCTGCATCCCATCGGCATGTATGCAAAGCCCGGCACGCCGGCCTTTCGCATCGGCCGGGTCGGCGGCATGACGCTGACCATTATCGTGCTGATCACATGCGCGCTGGCGGTGCTGTCGCGCGCCTGGCACGGCGCATAGGGCATGATCCGGAAGGCTAAAGAGCGATGACGATCCCTCGCAGATCATCGCGCTTTGGAACGAACGGCCTCAGCGCGCCATCAGGTTTGCCGGCTGACGGCCGTCGGCAGGCAGGAAGATCCGTCTCAGCTTGTGGAACACGCGCAGCGCAAGGCCGAACAGGACCGGCGATGTCTTGCGGCAGAAGGCGATCTTCTTGACATGGCCTTCGACATGCCATTTGGCATGCGCACCGTCGCGGAAGAAGACAACATCGCCGGCCACGTAGCGGGTCGGCGGCAGCCCGTCGCTCTCGAGCACGATGGAGCCTTCGAGAATCAGGATCGTCTCGTCGAAATCATAAAACCAGTTGAACTTGCCCTCGGTGCAGTGCCAGACGATGGTCGTGGCAAGCCCGTCCGTGCTCTGCGACAGTGCGCAGGAGGTCGCCTCGGGATTACCCTCGAGAATCCAGGACCGCTCGATCGGTGCGGGCTTCAGATCGACCGTGAGCCTGGCAATTTCAATCAGCGAGCTCGACATAATACCTCAATCAAATGAAAGCGGTCCGAAGGCAAACGGTCCCAACTCAGGGTCACGCTAGAGACCGGCTTTTAATCTTTTCTTACGAAAACCGCTGGAATCGGCAGCACTTGGACGGAAGTCGCTGCGACAACATGTCCGGCTGCGCATGGCATCCGACGGGGAACTCGGCTCGCCGCCGCGGAGCCACAGAACCTTCCCCGGCGTCGCTGCTTTGTTAAGCTTGGTTGGCGGCGAGGCATCTCGAAGAGTCAGCCGGAACGGCGTAGCAGCGGAGACACCATGCGCATCGTGATCTGTGGCGGAGGTGCGATCGGGGCCTGCGTCGCTTACTTCCTCAGCCGGCGCGGGATCGAGGTCGTCGTCGTCGAACGCGCGGGCGTGGCGGCTGCGGCATCCGGCAAGGCCGGCGGCTTCCTCGCGCTCGACTGGTGCGCCGGCTCTCCGCTCGACGCGCTGGCGCGGCGGAGCTTTGCACTTCATGCCGCGCTGCCGGGCGAGATCGCTGGCGATTGGGGCCATCGGCCCATGACCGCCTATAGCGGGTTCGTCGTTCCCGGCGATGATGTCAGACGTCGTGCGCCGGCGGCGCTCGGCTGGCTCGCCGACGGTGTGACGATCGCAGGACGCATCGGCACGCCCGAGACGACCGCGATCGTGCATCCGCGTAAATTCACCGAATCCATCATGAACGCCGCACGCCAACACGGCGCCGAACTGCGCCACGGACGCGTCACCGGCATTGTCAGGCATACCCACGGCATGGCCGCGCGAGGCGTCGAGATCGACGGCGGCATCATCGAAGCGGATGCTGTCGTGATCGCCATGGGACCGTGGTCGCTGCTCGCTGCCGAATGGATGTCGCTTCCCGCGGTGTTCGGGACCAGAAGCCCGAGCATCGTCTACGACACGGGCGGCGACGTCCCACCGCATGCGCTGTTTCTCGAATATCAGGACGAGCGCCGCGCAGGCGTGACCATCGAGGTGTTTCCACGCGCGGACGGCAGCACGCACGTCACCGCATGGTCCGACGACGTGCCCCTGCCGCTCGATCCGGCCGCCGTGCAGCCCGAGCCCGATGCGATCGAACGGCTGGAGAGATTAGGCCGGCTTCTGTCACCATTTTTCCGCGCCGACAGGATCATCGCGCGGCAGGCCTGCTTTCGCCCGATCACGCAGGACGGCCTGCCCCTGATCGGCCGGGTGCCGGGAAGCGAGGGCCTCTACGTCGCGACCGGCCACAGCGTCTGGGGCATCCTCAACGCACCGGCCACAGGAGAAGCGATGGCCGAGCTGATCGTCGACGGTATTGCGCGGAGCACGGACCTCGACCCGTTCGATCCGACCCGCCTGCGCGCGCTCGATCCGTCGCTGCTGCGGACGAGCTGATGTGACTGATTAATCCATCGCTCGACGGAATTTTTTTTGCCAAACAGGATGACCCGTCACATTTTTTCCGTCGATTTCCGTCTAAACCACTAGCGCTTTCGATCGCCCATTCGTTTCCGCAGGAGGAGCTTTTGATGCGAAAGATCGTTCTGGGACTCGTCCTGTTGCTTGCCGGCACCCTTGCAAACGCCGGAGAAACACCCGCCCCCGCAGGCGCAAAGGTCTATTTCATCAATCTCAAGGATGGCGACACCGTCACGTCGCCCGTCACTATCCGCTTCGGCCGGTCCGGCATGGGCATCGCGCCGGCGGGCACCCAGGCCGAGAACACCGGTCATCATCATTTGATCATCGACGACACGATCGAGGGCGCGGCACTGGACGAGGCGATTCCGATGGACGAGCGTCATCTGCATTTCGGCAAGGGCCAGACCGAAGCCTCGGTCACCCTGCCGAAAGGCAAACACACGCTGCAGCTCGTGCTCGGCGACTGGTCGCATATCCCGCACAAGCCACCGGTGATGTCGGAACGCATCACGATCGATGTGGAATAGGCCGCACGCCGCCGACAGTGCGTCACCCGGTTGACAACCCCGGGCAAATTTACTCCTTTCGCCGCGTCGAACGGAGAGGAAACCAGCGGCCATGCATTCGCGCCTGGAGATCGGCGGACTGCATCGATTGAGTGGGTGGATGAAGGCCGAAATTGCCGGCCTCAACCCGGGCTGCTTTGCGCTGGTGATGGCGACCGGGATCATCTCCAACGGTTTCGCTCTCGCCGGCCATCGCGGCTGGTCGGACCTGTTGTTTGCCGTCATGGTCATCGCCTACCTCTTTCTGATCCTGCTCACACTCGCGCGGCTCCTGTTGTTTCCAAGCGCGCTCTGGTCCAACCTCATCAATCCCGCGCTGGTGTTCTCCTTCTTCACCATCGTCGCGGGCACCGGCGTCCTGGCCGTGGCGCTGAATTTGCGTGGATTGGGCCAGCTAGCGTTGTCATTATGGGCGTTTGCCTTCGCGATCTGGATCATCCTGATCTATCTCGGTTTTGCGGTGATGATCTTCCGCAATCCCGCCGGAGGAGCCGACATCGCCCATGGCGGCTGGCTGAATGCGATTGTCGGCACGGAATCGCTGGTCATTCTCGGGACGCTCATCGCACCCGAAGCCGGCGACCTCGGTTCCGCCATGCTCGTCGTCACGCATATGCTCTGGGGCGTGGGAATCGCCCTCTACGGCATCTTCATTGCGCTGTTCGCCCAGCGGATATTCTTCTGTAACGTCGAGCCCGACGACATCACGCCGCTTCTGTGGGTGGTGATGGGCGCGGCCGCGATCGCGACCAATGCCGGCTCGACGCTCATTCTGGCACGTGAGGACATGCCGTTCCTGCTTGCGATGCGGCCGCTGGTCGACGGCGTGACGCTGGTGATGTGGGCCTGGGCGACGTGGTGGATTCCGATGCTGCTGTTGCTGGGGATCTGGAAACACGGCGTCCGCGGCGTACCGCTGACATATACGCCGTTGCTGTGGAGTCTCGTGTTTCCACTCGGCATGTACGCGGTGGCGAGCCTCAGATTGTCACTGGCGGGCAGCCTCCCCCCGCTCACGGCCATGTCTCAAACCATGATATGGATTGCGCTGGCGGCCTGGATCGCGACCGCTCTCGCCTTGGCTGATGCGTGCTGGCGGCGCTATCGAGCCTTCGAGCCGCGCCTAGGCCAGACCTGAGACCTACGCCCACTCGCCCTTGCGGAACACCGGCATGCGGCTGCCATCGGCACGGACGCCGTCGATGTCGGTCTTGTCCGAACCGATCATCCAGTCGATATGGATCAGGCTCTGATTGCCGCCTTGCGAAACGATCTGCTGTGGCGTCAGCTTGGTGCCGTCGATGAAACATTTCGAATAGCACTGGCCGAGCGCGATGTGCGAGGCAGCGTTCTCGTCGAACAGCGTGTTGTAGAACAGCAGCCCGCTCCTGGAGATCGGCGATGAATGCGGCACCAGCGCCACTTCGCCGAGCCTGCGCGCGCCCTCATCGGTCTCGAGCACCTTGTTCAGGACTTCCTCGCCACGCGAGGCCTTCGCTTCGACGATGCGGCCTTCCTCGAACCTGACCTGGATGTTGTCGATCAGCGTGCCCTGATACGACAGCGGCTTCGAGCTGACGACATGGCCGGACACACGCCGGCAATGCGGCGTGGTGAAGACTTCCTCGGTCGGGATATTGGCGTTGCAGGTGATGCCGTTCTTGGCGGTGGAGGCGCCACCTTCCCATTCATGCCCATCCGCCAGGCCGATCGTGAGATCGACGCCAGGAGCCGTATAATGCAGGGCGTGGAAGCGCTGGCCGTTCAGCCATTGGGTGCGCTCGCGCAGACGCGCATTATGCGCATCCCAGTTCGCGATGGCGCCGTCCTTGTCGACGCGCGAGGCGGAGAAGATCGCTTCCGCCAGTTTCGATACCGCCAGCTCTTCGGCATCATCAGGAAATACCTGCTTCGCCCAGGATGCGCTGGGGTAGGCTATGATGTTCCAGTTGGTGTCGAAATTGACGATCTTCTCCAGCGCGGGCTGATAGGCCTTTGAATTGGCCTTGCTGGCACGCGCGACCCTGGCCGGATCCTCGGCGGACAGCAGCATCGGATTGTCGCCGACGATCGCAAGCCGCGCGGTGTTTTCCGCAAAGGCCTTCGCCATGCCTTCATAGAGCCAGTTCGCAGCGCGGTCGAAGCTCGCATCATGGCCGAAGCGATAACGCGCTAGCGTAAGCTCCTCGTCGGAGAAGAAGGGCGTGACGATGCCCGCGCCCGCCTTGTAGGCGTGTTCGGCGATCTTGCGGACCAGAGGCAGCGCGACGGCCGGCGCCGTCAAGAGCAGATCTTGCCCTTCCTTCAAACGCAGGCCGACCTTCACCGCGACCTCCGCCAGCCGGTCGAGTTTCACGGGGTCGATGGAGGCGGACAGGTTGCGCTGATGGGTGTTCATGGGAAAGCTCGTTGTCGATGATCTCGCAGGCTATACTGGTGCTATTTCGTGGCAGATCAAGGTCCGACCGGTAAATCACCCGCGGTTTTGACCGGCGCGCCACGCCTCTATCCGGTCGGCCAATTGACGGCACACACGCGCGATCACGCCCCCATAGTTCCGGGATTCATCCTGCCGGAACAGAAGCGCGGTCGGATACCAGGGGCTGTCGTCGCGGTCGAGCAGCCAGCGCCAGTCCGGCGTATGGGGCAGCAGGATCCAGGTCGGACGCGCCAGTGCACCGGCAAGATGAGCGATACTGGTGTCGACCGTGATCACGAGATCGAGGCAGGCGATCAACGCCGCGGTCTCGGTCAGATCGGTGAAATGATTGGTGAGGTCGACGATCCCGGGCCATTCGCGCAAGCTTGCCTTGTCTGCGGGCCTTGGGTCCTTTTGCAGACTCACAAAGGTGGCATCGAGGTCGAGAAGCTGGGACAGATCCCGCAACGGGATGGAACGGTAGCGATCGTTCGCGTGCGTTGGATTGCCGGACCAGACCAGGCCTACGCGCATCCTGTCATGTGGACCCAGCCGTCTTTCCCAGATTTTCCGCCGAGCCTCCTCCGGCGCCGGCAGGTAAGGCACCGCCGCGGGAATCGTGGCGAGAGTGGTCTTGAACGCCAGAGGCAGACTCGTGATCGCGCAATGGACATCGAACCTCGCGCGGCCGTGGTCCGATTTCGGCAGGCATTCGAGCACGCCGGGAAGATTCGACAGCAACGGCACCAGGGCATCATCCACGAGCAGGATCACGCGAGCCCCGAGCGAGACCAACATGGGCACATAGCGGACGAACTGGATCACATCGCCCAACCCTTCGTCCTGGTGGATCAGGATGGTCTTGCCATGGATTGGCTGCTGTCCCAGCCACATCGGCTGCGAAAAGCCGTATCTGGCAAGCGGCTGCTCTGGAATTTTCCAGCGCGCTTCGCGCGCGGCCCAGCCGACTTCGAGGTTGCCGATCAAGAGATGCAGCAGAGACGCGCACCATTCCGCTTCCACATTGTCGGGGTCGATCGCCTTCAACGCGGCATAGAGGGCCAGCGCTTCGTCGAAGCGGTGCAGATGACCGAGCGTGAAGCCTTTGTTGGTGAAGGCCGCCGCGAGATCGGGCCTGCGCGCCAATGCCCTGTCGAACCAGCTCAGCGCCTCCTCCAGCCGGTCGAGCCTCAGGAGGGTAATGCCCATGCCGTTGCAAATCTCGGCATCATCAGGAGCAAGCGCATGCGCCCGGGCGAGCAGAGCCACAGCTTCGTCAAATCGCTGAAGGCCACCAACCGCAATCGCCCGCGCCTGCAATACCGGCGCATGATCAGGCCGCAACTGGTCTGCGCGCTCGAGATAGGCGAGAGCCTCCTCCGGCTTGCCGACGTGGATCAGCAGGAGGCCGGCATGATAGGCCGCGGTGAAGTCCGGTCTGCGCGCCAGCGCCTTGTCCAGCCAGGTCAGCGCCTCCTCGTGTCGGCTGAGCCGTTGCAGGAAGACGCCCATATTGTTGCAGATGTCGGCATCGTCGGGGAGGAGCGCATGCGCGCGGGAAAGAAGAGCCAAGGCCTCCTCCAACCTGCCAAGGCTGCCGATCGCCAGCGCCCGCATCTGCAGGGTCGGTCCATGGTCAGGCCGCAACAGGTCTGCGCGATCGAGAAGCGCAAGTGCATCTTGCGCCTTGCCGCACTGCATGAACAGAAAGCCGGCCTGATAGGCTGCATCCGGATCGCGCCGATCGAGCTTGAGGACATGCTGAAACGAAAGCGCCGCCTCATGAAGGCGATTCAGGTCGGCCAGCATTTGCGCAAGCGCCTTCCAGGCCACGGGCGAGTCGACGTCGATTTCGACCGCCCTGTTGAGAGCCCTGAAGGCATCATCGAGCCGGCCCCGACGCTTCAGGGTGTTTCCGAGGCTTACGAGATAAGCGGATTTCTCCTCACCGTGAACCGCGCGTGTGAACCAGTCGACGGCATCGTCAAGCTGCTCTCCATCCAGCGACAAGAGCCCCAACAGGTGCATGGCTTCCGCACAATTGGCATCAGCCGCCAGCGCCTGATCGCAGCACGATCGTGCGTCGAGAGTGCGGCCGGCCTGTCGATGCCGGCAGGCCAATTCGCAAAGCGCCGCCGGAGCCTTGGTGTCGACGGGCAAAGCCGTCTCTACTTCATGCCCGAGCGTTGGGCTCGCCGTGTCGGCGCGCCACGTTTCGATGCGCCCAACCAATTGGCTCCGCACCCGCTCGATCACGCGCCCGTAGTCGCGGGATTCGTCCTGCCGGAACAGGCGTGCGG
Source organism: uncultured Alphaproteobacteria bacterium (assembly GCA_963696255.1). GTDB lineage: Bacteria > Pseudomonadota > Alphaproteobacteria > Rhizobiales > Xanthobacteraceae > Bradyrhizobium. The sequence goes on along the minus strand of CAVOJN010000005.1, from coordinate 2,517,127 downwards.
TCGGATACCAGGGACTGTCATCGCGATCGAGCAGCCAGCGCCAATCGGGCGTGTGCGGCAGCAATATCCAGGTTGGGAGCGCCAATGCACCGGCAAGGTGAGCCATGCTGGTGTCGACCGTGATCACAAGATCGAGGCAAGACATCAGCGCCGCCGTCTCGGCAAGATCGGTGAGGTGTACCGTCAGGTCGACGATCTCGGGGCGTTCGCGCAAGGTCGCCTGATCGGCAGACCTCGGGTCTATTTGCAGACTCACGAACGCAACGTCGAGGTCCAGGAGCGGCGTCAGCGCGCGCAAGGCAAGCGAGCGGTTGTGGTCGTCCCTGTGGCTGGGATTGCCGGACCAGACCAGGCCGACGCGCATTTTGTCATGCGGCCCGAGCCGCTCTTCCCAGGCCCGCACACGCATCGGATCGGGTGTCGGCACATAGGGCACGGTTGCCGGAATCGTCTCAAGCCGTGTTTCGAACGCCAGAGGCAGGCTCGAAATCCCGCAATAGGCATCGAACGCGATCTGCCTGACGCCCGATTTCGGGACGCATTCGGCCACACCAGGGAATTTTGACAGCAAGGACACCAACGCATTGTCCACCAGCAGGACGACCCGCGCGCCTTTGGCCGCCACCATCGGCACATAGCGCACGAACTGGATCACGTCCCCCAATCCTTCGTCCTGATCGATGAGGATGGTCTTGCCTTCGAGAGGTTCCTGTCCGAGCCACATCGGCTGGGCGAAATCACGTTTCGGCATGCCCAGGCGCGGTAGCTTCCAGCGCGCTTCACGGCCGATCCAGCCGGCTTCGAAGTTTCCGGTCAAAAGGTGCAGGAGCGCTGCGTTCCAGTCCGGTTCCGCGTCGTCGGGGCTGGCGGCCTTCAGCGCGGCATAGATCGCAAATGCCTCGTCGAACCTGCGCAGGCGTCCCAGCGTCTGGGCCTTGTTGTAGCGCGCAAGAGTGAGGTCGGACCGCCGCGTCAGCGCCTTGTCGAACCAGGTCAGCGCCTGCTCCTGCCGCCCACGCTCGCACAGCAACGCCCCCATGCTGTTGCAGATCCCGGCATCCTCGGGCGCCAGCGCATGCGCCTGCGCCAAATCCGCTTCAGCCTCCGCAAGACGGCCAAGTATCTTCAGCACCGATCCGCGCATCTGCAGCGTCGGCGCATGATCGGCACGCAACTGACAGGACCGATCGAGGAGCGCGAGCGCATCCTGCGACCTGCCCGACAGCAAGGACAGAAAGCCCGCCTGGTAGGCTGCGTCCGCATCATCAGGATCGAGCTTGAGGACATGTTGGTAGGAAAGTGCCGCCTCATCACGACGGTTCATATCCGCGAGCAACTGCGCCAGAGCCTTCCATGCCGCAGGCGAGTCGATGTCGATTTCGACCGCCCTGTTGAAGGCCCTGAAGGCATCATCGAGCCGTCCCTGACGCTTCAGGGTGTTCCCGAGGTTCAGGAGATCAGCGGACTGACCCGGCGTCGCCGCGCCGGCTCGCCACGCTTCTATCCGTTCATTCAGCCGGTCGCGCACGCGCTCGATCACGCGCCCGTAGTCATGGCGCTCATCCTGCCGGAACAGAAGCGCGGTCGGATACCAGGGGCTGTCCTCGCGATCGAGTAACCAGCGATAATCCGGCGTGTAGGGCAGCAGGATCCAGGTCGGACAGCCCAGTGCGGCCGCGAGATGCGCGACGCTGGTGTCCACCGTGATGACAAGATCAAGGCAAGCGATCAGCGCAGCGGTCTCGAAAAAATCGGTCAGAGCGGCCGTCAGGTCGATGACCCCACCGCGTTCGGCCAGGATCGATCGATCCTCCGGCCTTGGATCCTTTTGCAGGCTGATGAAGGCCGCATCCAGATCGAACAGAGGCGCGAGCCGCCGGAACGCGACGGACCGGTTGCGGTCATTGTTGTGTCTGGGATTGCCCGACCAGACGAGACCCACGCGCAGCTTCGCGTGCGCGCCAAGACGCCTTTCCCACGCCTGAACACGTTCGACCGGCGGAGCCGGCAAATAGGATTTCTGTGCCGGGATCGTATTGAGCCGCGTGCCGAAGGCCAGCGGCAGGCTGGACAACGGTACATGGAAGTCGCATGCGGGCAGCACGCTCGCCGACAATGGCAGGCATTGCGCCACGCCCTCCACTTTCGACAACAGCTCACGGAGGGAATCCTGCACGACCAGGATAACGCGCGCACCCCGTGCCGCCAGCATCGGAACGTAGCGCACGAACTGAATGGCGTCGCCGAGCCCCTCATGGGCGCAGGCAAGGATGGTCTTGCCCGCAATGGGTTCTGTGCCAAGCCATTTCGGCGCGGATATATCGGGATAGCCGAACGAAAGCGCGCCCACCTTCCAGCGCGCCTCCTGTGCTGCCCAGCCGGATTCAAAGTCGCCGAGCAGCAGCAGCAACAGCCCGAGATTCCATTGCGCCACCGCATGAGAGGGATCGGCCGCGATCGCCGCGCGATAGGTTGCGATCGCCTCGTCGAAGCGGCGCAATTCGGCGAGCGCCACGGCCTTGTTGCCCAGCGCCGAAGCGAAGTTTGGCCGCAAGGCGAGCGATCTGTCATACCAGGCGATCGCCTCTTGCTGGCGGAAGAGCGCCCGCAGCACGTTGGCCATGTTGAGACAGGCATCGGGATTGTTGGGGTCGAGTGCATGGGCGCGCTCGTTGTCGACAAGCGCCTCGTCGAAGCGTTTCAGGTTCTGAAAGGCAAGCGCCCGCATATAAATCGTCGGGAAATGGCCGGGCTGCAATTGCGCGGAAAGAGTGAAGGTGGAAAGCGCCTCCTCATAGCGCTCCTCCTGATAGAGCAGCAGCGAAACCCGATAGGCGGCGTCCGCATCGCAGGGATCGAGCTTGAGGGTTTGCTGAAGACATTGAATCGCATCAGCAGGCCTTCCAACCTCGACCAGCGCAAAGCCGAGGTTTTTCCAGAGTTCCGGATCATCCGGCCTGAGCTGCACGGCCTTGTCGAAGACCTGCAGCGCCTCGTCACGCCGACCCTGGCCGAGCAGAGTGGTTCCAAGCGTCGTCAAGTAGAGCGGCCTGGGATCGCGCCGGATCGCGCGCGACAGCCACTCGACCGCTCGGTCGAATTGCTTTTCCTGCAACGCTTGCAGGCCCATGAGATGCAGGCTGTCAGCGTCATCGGGAATGAATGGGGGCGCGGCCCCTACGGGGGGAAGCGAACTGGTCTTTCCCTTCCACGAGGCAATGAGCTGACGCAATTCGGCCTCTACGCGCCCGATCACGCGCCCATAGTCGCGGCTCTCGTCCTGCCGGAACAATCTTGCCGTCGGATACCAGGGACTGTCATCGCGATCGAGCAGCCAGCGCCAATCCGGCGTGTGCGGCAGCAGGACCCAGGTCGGACATGCCAGCGCACCGGAAAGATGGGCCGTGCTGGTGCAGACCGACATCACGAGATCCAGACACGACGCCAAAGCCGCCGTCTCGGCGAAGTCGGTCAGATGAGCCGTCAGATCAATGATGCGGGTCTGTGCGAGGAGTTCGCGATCCTCGGGCCTTGGATCCTTTTGCAGGCTGACGAAAGCGGCATCGAGCTCCAGCAGCGGCAACAGCGTCCTGAGCGGCATGGAGCGGTTGTGATCGTCGCTCTGACCGGGATTGCCGGACCAGACCAGGCCAACGCGCAATGTCTGCCGCTGTCCAAGCCGTTCCTCCCAGATCCGCACGCGCGCCGGATCAGGCGCCGGCAAATAGGGAACGGAGGCGGGAATCGTCTCGAGCCTCGTGGCGAACGCCAGGGGAAGGCTCGTGATCCCGCAATGGGTGTCGAATTCCAATGCTGGATTGATGGACCTCGGAATACACCTGACGACGCCCGGAAGCTCTGACAGCAACGGCACTAGCGTGTCCGCCACCATCAGGATGACGCGTGCACCCTGCGCGGCCACCATGGGCACATAGCGCGCAAACTGGATCGCATCGCCCAAACCTTCTTCCTGATAGATCAGGATGGTCTTGCCGGCGATCGGCTCCTTGCCCAGCCACATCGGCTGGGAGAAAACGTAACGGGCGAGCTGAAGGCCCGGCACTTTCCACCGGGCCTCGCGCCCGATCCAGCCGGCCTCGAAATTTCCAAGCAGCAATTGCAGAAGCGCCTGATTCCATTCGGCGCCGGCGGGATCGACTGCTTTCAATGCGGCATAATCCGCAAGCGCCTCGTCGAACCGGTGCAGGCGTGCGAGCGAGTAAGCCTTGTTGCTGCGCGCCAGCGTGAGATCCGGCCGCAATGCCAGCGCCTTCTCGAACCAGATCAGCGCCTCTTCATGCCGGCCGGAACGCCGGTAGATATCCCCCACATCGTTGTGGATGTAGGCCGTATCGGGATCGACCGCAGGTGCCCGGTCCATCTCGGACAGCGTTTTCTCGAAGAGAGCGCGATCGTTCAGAGCCGACGCCAGCCTCCGCATGTGTTGCGTCGGCGCATGATCGGGCCGCAATCGGTCGGAGCGGTCGAAGAAGCCCAGCGCCTCTTCCCGCTTTCCGGCCAGCAGCAGCAACAAGCCCGCGCGATGAGCTGCATCCGCATCGTCAGGATCGAGCTTGAGCACGTGCTGGAACGCGAGCGCCGCCTCCTCACGGCGGTTCAGATCGGCGAGCAGCTGCGCAAGCGCCTTCCATGCGAGGGGCGAGTCAATGTCGATCTCGACCGCCCGGTCGAGGGTCCGGAAGGCGTCATCGAGCCGGCGCTGATGCTTGAACGTATTTCCGAGGCTCAAGAGATAGGCCGGCTTCTCGTCATGCCGGACCGCGCGCGCGAACCATTCGACGGCGTGATCGCTCTGGTCGGCTTGAAGCGACAGCAGCCCCATCAGGTGCATGGCATCGGCGCAATTGCCGTCCGCCGCCAGCGCCTGCTCGCAACACATCTGGGCATCGAGGATGCGGCCGGCCTTTAGATGTTGATGACCGAGGTCGCAAAGCGCGGCGGGGGTTTTGACGTCAGCGCCCGCATCCGCCCTGTGGTCCTGGCCGGCGGCCTCGGGTTCGCGACGGTTCATGGGCACTTTTCGATGATGGAATCAGCGCGCAGGATAGAGTGATTCGACCTTTGCTGGAAAGCTTGGCTCAGCTCTCGCCAAGCTTCACATCCGGTTCAGTGCGGCCGTGCGCCGCGGCGTCGAGAACAAAGGTGCGGCCGTGCTCGGGATCCGTCGAGCGCGCGTCCTCATCCATCCCCTGCCAGGCCGAGGTGACCAGAAGCCGCGACAGATCGCGGCCGACAAAGGCGGGACAACTCGATTGCCGCGCCGGTACGCGCAATGAACGCTGACGGACGCCATCGGCACCATAGATGTCGACGCAGCCCCCGCCCCAGCGCGCGTTCCAGATCAGCCCGTCGGCATCGACGACGGCGCCGTCGATACCACCAACACCCCTATGCCGGATGAATGGCCTCGGATCGCCCGAGGGCAGACCGGTCGCGGGATCGAGCGGCACGCGATACATGGTGTTGGACCCGGTATCGGCGAAATAGCCGATCGCTCCATCCGGTGAAAAACAGATCGCATTGGGAATGGTGATATCGGGATAGAGGCGCAACAGCCGTCCGCGATGCAGCGCATAGATCGCGCCGGCACGCGGCTCGGCCTTGCGGCCCATGGTGCCGAGCCAGAACGTGCCGGAGGGATGAACCCGCGCATCGTTCGAACGCGTAAGAGGATTGTCGGCCTCCAGCGCCGTGAACAGCGTCATGCCGCCATCGGCGACGCGACGGATATAAAGGCCATCCTCGGCAACGATGAGCTGCCGCCCGGCGTCGATTCGCGCCAGAGCGCTCGCCATCCTGCCGAGCGCATGAACCGTCACCCGTCCGCTGGCGATGCCGGCCTCGAACAGCCGTCCCTCGAGAATATCGAACCACCACGCTGTGTCCGTGGTCGGATCATAGGTCGGCCCCTCGCCGAGATGACAGCGCTCGGCAGACAGGACCCTGACCGGAACGTCCTCCAACTTCTCCTGATCGGTTGCCATGTCAGTCATGCCAGCGAAAAGCGATAGACGATCTCATGCCGGTAGAGCCGTCCGGGATCGAGACGAGCGGACGGAAAATCGGGGCGATTGGGCGTATCCGGCCAGACCTGCGGCTCCAGGCAGAAGGCGTCGGACTGCCGGTAAAGCCGGCCGCCCTTGCCGCAAAGCGTGCCGTCGAGAAAGTTGCCCGAATAGAATTGCAGGCCCGGCTGGTTGGTCAAAAGCTCCATCACGCGGCCACTCCGGGGCGATTCCACGCGCGCGGCAAGGCGAACGCCGTCGCCGGGCAAGAGACAATAATTGTGATCATAGCCGCGGCCCCGGCGGAGCTGCTCGTGGTCGCCGCGGATTCGCGCGCCGATTGCCTGCGGCTGGCGAAAATCGAACGGCGTTCCTTCCACAGGATGCGGCGGACCCGGCAGCGGGATCGAGGCGGCGTCGGTTGCCAGAAAATGATCGGCGACGATGCGAATGCGATGATCGAGGATCTGGCTCTCCGACAGCGCGCCCTCAAGGTTGAAGAAACTGTGATTGGTGAGATTGACCATTGTCGGCCGGTCGGTGGTCGCCTCAAGACTTACCGCAAGCTCGGCCCCGCCGCTGATGCGGTAGGTGACGCGCACGTCCAGCCGTCCCGGAAAGCCGCGCTCGCCGTCCGCGCTGGTATAGGCCAAAACAACCGCCGGCTCCGGCGTTTCCCTGACCTCGACAATGCGCCAGAGCTTTCGGTCGAACCCGTCATTGCCGCCATGAAGCATGTTGGCGCCGTTGTTGGCGTCGAGCCGGATGGTTTCGCCATCGAGCGTGAACTGCGCATTGGCGATGCGGTTGGCATAACGTCCGACCGTCGCGCCGAGGAATTTGCGCTGAGCGAGGTATTCATCGAACGTATCGTGGCCGAGCACGATGTCCTCGGCCTGGCCGGCGCGGTCGCGCACATGAAGCGTATGCAGCACCGCGCCATAGGGGATGATGCCGGCCTCAAAACCCTCGGCGCCACGCAGGACGATGCGCTCGACCACCGTGCCGTCAGGCATGCGGCCGAAGGGAGCGCGATCGATACGGGATTTCGTCATCGTCATGTTCAGAACTCGAATGGTTCGACGGTGTGCCGCTTGCCCACCAGGAACGCGTCCGCCACGATCTGAAGCGGCGCGAGATCGACATCGCTCTCACCTTTCGATGTCAGCTCGACAAACCTGCGATAGAGCGCCGGGTATTCCGCCTTCAAGGCATCGACCACGCCTTTATCACCATCGCTCATCTTCGCGCCGCCAGCCGACAAAATCAGTGGACCGCGATCGGTTTCGATCCGGATGTCCCAGGTATGCGGCCCGGTCGGGCGGAAATCGAACACCGCCTTGATCGGCAACCCTGTCGCATCACGCATGTCCATGTCGACCACGATGGGCGCCTCGCGATTGGCGGGAACGCCGAGCCCGGCGCGGGTCACAAACACCGGCCGCGGCAGGATGCGGGTCAGGATCGAGAGCGCGTTGATGCCGGGATCGAACACGCCGAAACCGCCGGCTGCGAAGATCCAGTCCTGGCCGGGGTGCCAGACCCGCACATCTTCCTTCCAGATGATCTCCACCGATTTGAGCTTGCGGCCCGCGAGACGCTCGCGCGCAGGCTCGACGGCCGGGGCAAAACGCGAGTGCCACGTCGCAAACAGCGTGCGTCTGGCAGTCCCGGCCGCTGCGACCAGCGGCGCGATCTCGCTGACGGTTGCGCCCGGCGGTTTCTCCAGCATCACGTGCTTGCGGGCTTCGAGCGCAAGCAGCGCCTGCGCGCCTCGCACCTGAGGCGGCGTGCAGAGCGTGACGGCATCGATGTCCGGTCCCTCCTTCAGCAGTCTGTCGAGGCTTGGGAAATGCGGGACGTCCGCCGACTTCGCAAGCGGATCGGCGATGGCCACCAGCTCGACACCCCCGACCTCGGCGATCGCGGGCACATGGCGCGTGGTTGCGATTTTGCCGAAACCGGCGATGGCCAGACGAAGCGTCATGTCTTGTCCTTGTTGTTCTTTTTTCTTGTTTATTGCGCGTGTCCGCCGTCCGATCCATCCGGTCGGATCCCAGATGTCATCTCCAGTCATATTATCATTTTGCGTGTTGTGCGAGCCGTCAGTCCAGAGGCATGTTGGCCAGCCCGATCAGGCCGGGCGATTCCTCGAGGATGAGCCAGGTCGGCATTTTCGCGAGCATGGCGGCGAATCGCCCCTTGCTCTCGAAGCGCTGGCGGAAGGCGGAAGCCGCGAAGGCCTCCTTGAAGCGGGGCAGGATGCCGCCGGTGATGTAGACGCCGCCGAAGGCGCCGATGGTCAGCGCGAGATCGCCGGCGACGCTGCCCAGGAATTCGCAGAACTGCGCAAAGGCGCGCACACAGATCTCGTCCGACTTTTCCATCGCGTGCCTCGTTACGTCGGCCGGCGTCAGCATCAGCGGCTCGACCCCGCGGAGCGCGCACAGCGCCTCGTAGAGATTGACCAGCCCGGCGCCGCTCAGCGCCCGCTCGGCCGAGACATGGTTCCAGCGCTTCCACAGCATCTGGATGATGGCGAACTCCTCCTCGGTGGATGCGGCGAGCGTGGCATGGCCGCCCTCGCCCGCCACCAGTGTCCACCCATCCTTACGCGGAATGAGCGAGCTCATGCCGAGCCCCGTACCGGGACCGACCAAGCCGATGTTGCCGTGCGCCTCCGCGATCTCGGGACCGATCGCGAATTTCTGGTCTGCCACCAGATGCGGAATGGCATAGGCGTTGGCCGCGAAGTCATTGACGACCACGAGCGCGGTCAGGCCGAGCCGGCGCTTGAGCTCCCGGACCGAGAACGACCACGACGCGTTGGTGAGCGAAATGCGGTCGCCGAGCACGGGTCCCGCGATCGCGAGCGCGCCTGCGAGGTTGGCGCGCTGGGGCGGCGGCAATGATTTGAGATAATCGGCGATCGCGTCATGCAGCGAGGGATAGCGATCGACCTCGACATGACGGAGCTGCCGATATTTGCCGCCTTCCGCGATGGCAAATCGGGCATTGGTGCCTCCGATGTCACCGATCAGTCGTAATCCGCTCACGGGCGACTCCATTTTCGAAGGCCGTCATCGCCCGGCAAAAGCGCGGAGCGCGTCTGAACCGATACGACCGGGCGATCCAGTATTCCAGAGACAGCGGTATTTGAGCTGGTAAGCCGCGGCGTACTGGATTGCATGATAGGGCGGCCATCCTGAAGGATGGGGCGCCGGCGGACCTTCGATTACTGGATAGGTCCTTGCGAGACCGTGGGCATCTAAGGGCCGCCGGCGCTACGGTCTGACACGCGTACGGTAGAGAGGGCCAAGCGCCCGCATTGCAATCCAGCGTGCTGACCAGATCCCTATTCTGTCGGAGATCAGCAGCATGGACAAGATGATGATCGGAGTGGATGTCGCCAAGGAATGGGTCGACATTGCTGTCGCGGGCGAAAGTCGGGTGCGGCGGATCGAGAACTGTGAGCAAGCCATTGACGCTTGGCTGGCCGAGATCGGTCCTGGCACGGTCTACTTGGTCGCGTTTGAACCAACCGGCGGCTATGAACGGGTTGTGCGCCGTTGTCTCAATCGGGCCAAGGTCGCTTTTGCACAAGTGCATCCGAACGAAGTCGTCGCATTCCGTCGGCGCCGCGGGATCAAGGCCAAAACCGACCGCATCGATGCCAAGCTGCTCGCCGCGTTTGCGGCCGAGGAACTCGCTCGCCGCGAGCTTGCGGCGGTTCCTGAAGCAGATGAACTCCTTCGTGAACTCACCGCACGGCGCCGGCAGTTGCAGACCCTGCTGCACGCCGAGACCTGCCGCCGCGACGTGGTGGACAGCGCTGTTGTCCGCAAGAGTCTGCGGACGATTGCCGCCACGATCGAGCGCTCGCTCGCTGCCGTCGACACGGCTATTGCCGAGCGCATCGCCAGTTCGGCATACGCCGAGACCAGCCGGCGTTTGCAGACATTCTGCGGTGTCGGTCCGGCCATCGCCGAGACTTTGATCGCCGATCTGCCGGAGCTTGGGCACCTGTCCGGCAAGCAAATTGCTGCGCTTTGCGGTCTTGCCCCGCACACCCGCGATAGCGGCAGGCAACGGCGACGTGCAGCCATTGGCCACGGTCGTCCAGGGGTGCGCAAAATGCTCTTTAATGGCGCCCGCAGCGCCATCCAGTTCAACCCCGTCATGAAAGCGTTCTATCGGCACCTGGTCGACGACAACCACCGTTTGGGCAAGGTCGCGCTCACTGCGGTCATGCGCAAAATGCTGGTGACACTCAACGCCATGGTCCGAGACGGTTCCGATTGGAAGCATGCAGCCAAGCCTGCAGGATAAGGCTTTGATCATGGGCAGCCAAAGCGGCAGCGCGCGCAGCCGCTCAAGGCCGGCGTAGCCGCCGCGCAGCGGTCGCCTTGACCGGCGAGCACGGTGCCGCAACATCAACCCCATAATCGACCTCTTGACGACCAACACGGTAGATGCCCCGCCTGCGCGGGGCACGACAGCGTAAGACATATAAAGGCATTCCCGCGGCGCGATAGCACCCGGGTTTTCGAAAAATGAAGGCCCTCGATTGGCAAGAGGGCGCAGGGAATGCCGGGTGTCCGATGCACCCGCAGCCTCGTGTGCAAAAGGTTGGCACACGAGCATAATTCACCACAGGTTCACCGGTTTCATCCGGCATTCCCTGCGCGACGGTTTACGGCTTATCTCGCGCTCTCCCCGGGGTACCGGGCTTGATAGCCCCCGTCGCGGACCGATCATCTCGACCCGCTTGACCCCAGCATCGGGGGGTCAGGACCACACGACTTCGCCGTCCGCCGGCCAGCGCGTTCGCCTTGCGCGCAGCCTCGCGTCCATCGCATTCCGCTCCCCACGTCCGTGACGATGGCGACACGCCCCTCTCAGCGGGAGCGGAACAGGGCGACCATACGTCTGATTTCGATTCTGAAAAAGCGAAATATTTTTCGAATCACGGCTTGACACGAATTCGGAAAATCAGCCCGTCGGGCAAATCAACCCGGCAAGGCGGAAGACCGATGCTCGATGCATGCAAAGACGTGCAATCCAAAGCAGCTCACTGAGGCCGTAGAACCACGGGATATGCCGGTAGGATGATGCGTATCAGGCAACATGCCTGACACATTGCCGCAGGATTTCGCTTCACGATTTCATGCTCGGTTTACCGGGAATCAGGAAATCTCGCGCAGGATACGCGGCGCAGAGTGCCTTTGTTTCGCAACCGATAATTTCCACACTGATTGGACACACGCAATGACTGGTCTCTCTGTTCGCCTGACTCACAAGATCATGTCGATCGGCATCATCGGCCTGTTGGGCCTGGGCGCGTTCGGCCTGATCTATATCCTCGGCAATTCGTCCCGAGACGTCTCGCGGATCGCCGCGGAGGATGCCCGGAAGATTTCCAGTCTCAACCAACGCCTCGCGGTCGACCTGCTGGAAGTGCGCCGGGCCGAGAAGGACTTCCTGCTCCGCCGCGACCAGACCTATTCGAAGCGCCATGCCGAGAAGGCCGCGATCGTCACCCGGCAGCTCGACCAGTTGCGTAGCCTGACGCGGTCGAGCGGAGATCATGCATTGGCTGAGAGAGTGAATCAGGTTGCAGCCGGCTTCGACGGCTATACCAGGGAGTTCACGAAGCTGGAGCAGGCCGAGATCAACCTCGGACTGGATGAGAAACTCGGGCTTTCAGGGTCGCTTCGCACGGCTGTCCACGACATCGAAGCGAAGCTCAAGGACGCCAGCGATCCCCGGTTGATGAGCGGCATGCTCACCATGCGCCGCCATGAAAAGGATTTCATGCTGCGACGCGATGCCAAATATGTCGACGAGTTCAACAAGAGCGCGTCCGATTTCGCGAAGGCCGTGGCCGGCTCCGAACTGGCACCCGCAATGAAGGCGGATATCGAGCAGAAGCTGCAAAAGTACCGGTCGGACTTCGGCGCCTGGGCAAAGGGGGCGCAGGAAGCAGCACAGGCCGCGGCTTCAGTTTCAAAACAATATAGCCTGATCGAACCTCCGATCGCGGAGATCGAGAAGGCGGTCACACAATGGCATGACAGTGCCCAGGTCGCGGAGATGGACACGCGCGGCGCGGTCGACAGATGGATGCTGATCACCTTCGGCCTTGCCTTGCTGATCGTCGGCAGCATGTCCTTTTCGATCGGCCGGTCGATCTCGAAGGCGATCGGGGCCATGGTGCAATCCATGAAGCGGCTGGCCGGCGGTGACATGACGGTCGACGTTCCCGGAATTGGCCGCCAGGACGAGATCGGCGAGATGGCCGACGCCGTCCAGGTGTTCAAGACCAGCATGACCGAGAACGAGCGCATGCGCGCCGAGCAGGCCGAGATCGAGCAGCGGCAGGCGCGGCAGCGCAAGGCCGACATGAACCAGCTTGCGGATCAGTTCGAGGCCGCGGTCGGCCAGATTGTGGAGGGCGTGTCGTCGGCTTCCACCGAGCTGGAAGCTTCGGCAAATACGCTGACGGATACGGCATCGCGATCGCAGGAACTCGCGACGACCGTTGCCGCGGCATCGGAAGAAGCCTCCACCAACGTGCAATCCGTGGCTTCCGCCACGGAGGAGCTGTCGTCTTCCGTAACCGAGATCAGCCGGCAGGTTCAGGAATCGGCACGCATGGCCAATGACGCGGTTGGTCAGGCGCGCACGACCAACGACCAGGTGAGCGAACTCTCGAAGGCTGCGGCGCGAATCGGGGATGTCATCGAGCTGATCAATACGATCGCCGGTCAGACCAACCTGCTGGCACTCAATGCCACGATCGAGGCGGCGCGAGCCGGCGAAGCGGGACGCGGCTTTGCCGTCGTCGCGTCGGAGGTCAAGGCGCTGGCCGAGCAAACCGCCAAGGCGACCGGCGAAATCGACCAGCAGATATCCGGCATCCAGGATGCGACCCAGCGGTCCGTCAAGGCGATCAAGACTATTTCAGGCACGATCGAAAAACTGTCCGAGATCTCCTCGACCATCGCAGCCGCGGTCGAGGAGCAGGGCGCCGCCACGCAGGAGATTTCCCGCAATGTCCAGCAGGCAGCGCTGGGCACGCAACAGGTCTCGTCCAATGTCACCGATGTCCAGCGTGGCGCCACCGAAACCGGGACCGCGTCCTCCCAGGTGCTGTCGGCGGCGAAGTCGCTGTCGCAGGACAGCAACCGCCTCAGGCTGGAGCTGGACCGGTTCCTGATCAACGTGCGCGCGGCCTAGCCGCGCGCCGCCGCCGGCGGTCAAGCCAGCTCGCGCAAGCCCTGCGGCGTCTTGATCGTCGCGCGCAGCGACGGCGCCTTCGCCGTGGAGAATTGCAGGCGCGCCTCGGTCAGAAAAGGCTGGAGTGACTGACCTATCACATCCGCTTCGGGATGGCCGATCTCCAGTGCGACAAGACTGCAGCCGAGATCGGGCATGCGGGAGGCCGGATGCGGCCCCGCCGGCCATTGAATGAGCGTCGGGAAAGCGCCGTCGAACGGCATGGCGCCATCGGGCGGCACGGAGATCAGCCAGGCAAGGTCGCCGCGCGTCACGGTGATGGCGGGACCGGCGGCATGCGGGACCTGCCGCAGCGATGCTTCGATGTCGGTGGTCGCGACCACCCAGGTGGCGAGACGCGGCGATAAGGCGAGCTCCGCGCGCTGCTTCGCATCATCAAGTGCAAACCAGCGTCGCCGCGACGGCGCTCCCGCCGCGGGATCTGGCGCGATGATCTCGAGAAACAGCGTATCGCCGAGCCGCAGCAGATGATTGTGGGTGCCCATCAGCGGATGGGCCCCGCCGAAGGGAATGGTCACGCCAAGGACCGCCTCGGCATGGGCGACGCCGGCGCGCAGGCTGTCGGCCGCGACGGTGATGTGGTCGATTTGCAGCATTCGTCAAAAAGCTCCATCGTCATTCCGGGCTCGCCACTGCGTGGCGCCCCGGAATAACCAAATTGAATAAAGGGGGGCCCACATCATGATCGCTGCCCGCCCGAGAGTTGGGCCAAGAATTGCGACCCGCCTGATAGCGCGGCAAAAAAACGAAACCAAGCATTTCGTTTGGTGACCTATCGATGCACCAGGCTGCTGCCTATCTCTCCTGACAAATCGTTTTGTTCTCCCGACATGTGAATCAATGACAAAAGCTCTCGAATTTGGACTGGATACGTTTGGCGACGTCACACGAGGCGCCGACGGCGCGCTGCTGCCGCATGCGCAGGTGATCCGCAATGTCACCGAAGAGGGCGTGCTGGCCGACCAGCTCGGCCTCGACTTCATCGGGCTAGGCGAGCATCATCGCGCCGACTTCGCGATCTCGGCGCCCGAAGTGGTGCTGGCCGCGATCGCGGCACGCACCAAAGATATCCATCTCGGCTCCGCCGTGACGGTGCTCTCATCGGACGATCCGATCCGCGTGTTCCAGCGGTTTTCCGCTGTCGATGCGATCTCAGGCGGCCGCGCCGAGGTGATTCTCGGCCGCGGCTCGTTCACCGAATCCTTTCCGCTGTTCGGCTTCGACCTCCGCCAATATGAAGAGCTGTTCGAGGAGAAGCTGGATCTGTTCGCGGCGCTGCTGAAGCAGCAGCCCGTGACCTGGCAAGGCAATCTTCGCCCGCCCTTGCAGGACCAGTTGATCTATCCGCCTGTCGAGCATGGGACGCTCAAGACCTGGATTGGGGTCGGCGGCAGCCCGGAATCGGTGGTGCGCGCCGCGCACTACGATCTGCCGCTGATGCTCGCCATCATCGGCGGCGATCCCAAACGGTTTCGACCCTATGTCGATCTCTATCACCGGGCCTTCGCGCAGTTCGGCCGTGGCGTGAAGGCTATCGGCGTGCACTCGCCGGGCTTTGTCGCGGAGACCGACGAGAAGGCGCGCGAGGAGCTGTGGCCCGACTACAAGATCATGCGCGACCGCATCGGCAAGGAGCGCGGCTGGCCGCCGATGACCCACGACGAGTTCGTGAACGAGGCCGATCATGGCTCGCTCTATGTCGGCTCCGCCGAAACCGTGGCGCGAAAGATCGCTGCGACCATCACAGCGCTCGGCATCGCGCGCTTCCAGCTGAAATATTCGGCCGGGCCGCTCCCGCATGACAAGCTGATGAAGAGCATCGAGCTTTACGGCACGAAGGTGGTGCCGATGGTGCGCGAGATGGTCGCGGAAGGCGTAGACGCCTGAACGACGACATTGGCGACGCGTGCAAGGCCGGGATGCAACGTCGGCAATAACGACTTGTCGCTCGCCCTGCCATCAAGCAAAATACCGGCCATGAGTTGAGTGCAGAGAGAGGCATCAAGGATGATGCGGCTTCACTACTACCCCGGCTTTATCAGTCTCGCGCCCCACATCGTCATTGAAGAAATCGGGCTGGAGTACGAGCTTTCCTTCGTCAACTTGCACAAGGGTCCGAACAAGACGCCATCCTACCTCGCGCTTCATCCCGATGGACTTGTGCCCGTGCTGGAAAGCGATGGTCTGGTTCTCTACGAGAGCACGGCCATCATCCTCTATCTCGTCGAGCTGAACGGGGGAGCAAAGTTCGCTCCCGCGCAAGGCAGCGCGCTGAGGCCGCAGTTCCACAAGTGGCTGATGTGGCTCTCGACCGCACTCCATGCGAACCTGTCGCTCTATCTGCACCCCAACAAGGTTGCTGCTGCGGCTGAAGCGCAGGCCGAGGTCAGAGGTGCCGCAGAGCAGCGCGTGAATGCTCAAATCGACCGCGTGGAGGAGGAGCTGGCCCGGCACGGTGGTCCGTGGTTGTTGGGCGATTCCTATTCGGCTGCCGACGCATACCTGTTCACGCTCGCACGATGGACTCGCGGCATGCCCCGACCCGCTGCCAGCAGGCCGCAGCTCGGGGCTTACCTGCGACGCATGATCGATCGACCGGCTGTCCAGCGAGCTCATGCACAAGAGCATCTGGCTCAACCCTGGATCTGACGCCGCAGCCGATCAAATCACGAAGAACCCGTGCGTCGCGTCGCGGCCGAGCTGCTCGACCAGGCCGAACTCCCAATCGAGATAGGCCTGCATCGCCTTTTCGCGGCTCTCGGTGCCTTCATAGGGACGCCGGTAGCGGTGCGACGGATCAGGCTTCGGCAGAACCTGCGGGGGTCCCTGCTCCAGCGCGCCGTCATAGCCGCCATCAAGCACATAGACGTCCCAGGCCATCTGCGCGAGCCATGATGCCGTCATGTCGGCACGCACGCCCTTGTCGTCTGTCAGCACAATGCGCGCGCCACGCACGGGCGCGGCCATGTCGATCTCCTGCACGAGCTGGCCCCCTGGATAGTGGCGGAAGCCGCTGAGATGACCGGCGGTGTAGTCCGCCTCGTCGCGGACGTCGAAGCGATAGAGGGTTCGTCCCGAGTCGGTCTCGAGCGCGGCCATCTCGCGCGGCCCGATATGCGCCACCCCGGCACGATAGGCGACATCGCGGGCATTGTCCGCGGCCCCTTCGAACAGGCCGACGCCACCGCGGCGCGCGGCGCCATGCTCGAGGTCGTGCTTCGCCAGCGTCCAGCCCATGGTGCCGTTGCGCAGCGCGCGCACCTTGTTGGGCAGGCCCGCATTGATCAACGACTGCGTGCCGATGATCGAGCGGGTGCGGCCGGCGCAATTGACGATGATGGTCGTGTCGGGATCTGGCGCCGCATTCCCTGCGCGCAGCACCAGTTCCGCGCCGGGCACGCTGAGGGACCCCGGGATGTTCATGGTCGCATATTCGTCGAAGCGGCGGACATCGAGGATCGCGATATCGGCCTTGTCCGCGATCAGGGCGGCAACCTCATCCGCGCTCAGCGACGGCGTATGGCGGCGATGCCTCGACCAGCTCGCCGAACGCCTTGGCGTAGGAATTGACGTCCTGGAAGATTTCGTAGCCCGCCTCGCGCCAGGCCGACAGGCCGCCGGCCAGCGCGCGGACATTGGTGTAGCCGAGCGCCGCCAGAGAATCGCGCGCCGAGGCCACGAGCCCCTCGCCATCATCATAGAGCACGATCGGCGCATCCCGTCGCGGCAATCGGATGGGGGCTTCGAGCGCGATGCGGCCGGCGGCCATGTTGGCGGCAAACAGGGGATGGGCCGTGGCGAAGACGGCCTCATGCCTGACATCGAGCAGCGCGATCTCCTCGCGGAGCAGCAGCGCGCGACGGATGTCCTGGGGGGCGACGGTGGGAATGGTCATGCGATGGCGGGTCCGGGTGAAAAAACAAATGACGGCCCGGAACCGCCTCCCCGCTATTGCAGTTCGGCGCCGCGCCGCTCCGGGATCAGAAACCACATGGCGGCGAGATCGACAACATAAAGCAGCGCCAGCATGCTGATGGCGAACTCGAAACCGTGCGCGGTGGCGGCAAGACCGACCAGCAGCGGGCCGAAGCCGCCGACGGCGCGGCCGAGGTTGAACAGCACGTTTTGCGCGGTGGCGCGCGCGGCGGTCGGATAGAGTTCGCTGATCAGCGCGCCGTAGCCGCCCAGCATGCCGTTGACGAAAAAGCCCATCACCATGCCGGCCAGCAGGAGCGCGGTCGGATCGGTCAGGCGCGAGTAAAGCAGCACCATCACGGCGGCACCGCTCATGTAGATGAAGAAGGACGCGCGCCGGCCGATGCGGTCGGCCAGCTGGCCGAACACGAAGATTCCGATCGCCATGCCGGCAATGGTCGCGGTGGTCCAGACCGCGGTCTGCGTCAGCGCCAGGGCGAAACGCGTCGAGAGATAGTTCGGCAGCCAGATCATCACGCCGTAATAACCGAAGTTCTGCACCGAGCAGAGAATGGCGATGCCGACCGACAATTTGACGGTCTCGGCATCCTTCACCAGCAGGCGGAACGAGGATTGCGGGCTGCCCTTCTCCGCGCGCCGCGCGACGAACAGCTCCGGCTCATGCAGCGTGCGGCGGATGACATAAGCGGCGAGCGCGGGCAGGATGCCGAGCAGGAACATGCCGCGCCATCCGATCACGGGCAGCAGCAGCGGCGTCATGATCGCAGCCGCCAGCACGCCGCCCTGCCAGCCGAGCCCGACATAGGACGACACCCGCGCCCGCTCATTGGCCGGGCAGGCTTCGGCGACCAGCGCCATGCCGATGCCGAACTCGCCGCCGAGCCCAAGCCCGGCGATGGTGCGGTAAACGAGCAGGTCGTAGTAGCCCTGCGCCAGCGCGCAGAGCCCGGTGAAGACCGCGAACAGCACGATGGTCCAGGCGAGCACGCGAACGCGGCCGAGCCGGTCCGACAACCAGCCGAAGGTGAAACCGCCGACCACGGCGCCGAACAGCGTCGCCGTGACCAGTGAGGCGCCTTGCGCCTGCGACAGACCGAGATCGGCCGAGATCGGCCGCAGCATGAAGCCGAGAATGAGCAGGTCGAAGCCGTCGGTGGCATAGCCGATCGCCGATCCCAGGATGGCATTGCGGCGGGAGCGTCGGGCGCTGGATTCGGTAGCGGCGTCGATGCCGAAGGTGGCCTCGCTGGCGTTCACTCACATCCCCCATTCATTGACCGCATCCAGCCAAGCAAATCCGTTCCGGCGGATGCAACAGCTTTCTTGGCGGTGTGCGACATCTGTCCACGGCAAACGAAATGCCCCGCTGCCTGCCCGGATGGCATAGGATTTCGGACATGGATTCGCGGTGGGCCAACTTGCAGGATTTGGTGGGTATGGGTTTTCTGTTTGGGATTACTCTGTTGCTGTCGGCGCTGGCGGCCTGCCCTGCCCGTGCCGATGAGTGCGAAGCGAAGGCCGCCGAGATCGCCGCAAAGATCGGCCTCGATGCCGGAGCGCGCGGCGCGGATAATTCCATTGCGCTGAGCGCCCGCGGCGACGATGACGACGCTTACGGCGTCTATCTCTACTGCAAGGGACCGCTCGGCATGACGCTGCGCTATCTGAGCCCGCCCTGGCCTGGTCCCAAATGGTACGAATTCGTGGGCCGCTCCGGAACGATACTGACCGGGATCGGGCCCGCCCTTTTGGCGCTTGAGGCCAGGAATTGCGTCGAGAATGCAGGCCTGCGCGACGGCGTGTTCCGGCCACCCGGCTCGGCGCTGCGAATCCAGTGCAGCATGAGCAAGAACGACTCCCGCGCCGACCTTTTGCTCGCCGCGCGCTAGAGAGAAATCGACGCGACGGGGAATGGGCTCACTGCTTCGGCCCCATCGTCCCGGTTGCCTTCAACCGCGCCGACCGCACCCAGCCGGAAACGTCGTTGCCGGTTCGGGGGTTCACGTACATCACCGATGACCAGCCGTCATCGGTCCGGGCATAGGCGACCAGTTTATCGTTCGGGATGACGAAGATTCCGGCCATGGTACAGCGCTCGTTCGGCGCCGAGTAGAATTGCAGCCTGCCGGTTCCCGTCACGACGTTGGCCAGCGGCGGCGAGACGATCGGCACGTCCTTCGTGCCGGTCTTCGGCTCCGTGCATTCGCCCGCGCGGGCGAATACGCCGAACGGAATCAGCAGCACGGATCCGCCGACGACAAGGGATCGCAGCGACTTGTTCAAGGTCATGGTCATCTCCACGCGTCGCAAGCTCATGCGTCGCGCGAGCCCGAGGCCGGGTTCAGCGTTCGGCGGTCTGCGCCGCGTGCCGCGCGCCGAGCTGAACCTGCCGATCCACCAGGATCCAGGTGGCCTGGGCCGCCGCCAGGACTTTGCCGTTCGCTGCCAGCAATGCACTGTTTGCAAACAGCTTGCGGCCGTCCCGGCCTGTCGGCCACGCGACGATGACGCATCGATCACCCGGCAAGGGGCGTCTCTCGATGCGCGCGCTCATGCGCCCGAGCAGCGTCGTCTCGGTGCCCGTCATTCCCAGATGCCGCGCGGCGACGCTGGCAAAACCGGTCGGGCAATCCAATGCCGCCCAGATGAACTCGCGCGCGACAGGACCGTCCCCGCCCGCCAGATCGGCGTAGGGCACCCAGGGTGCGGCAAGTGCCCCGATCTTGCCTTTGGGGCGCGACAAGGGAGCCGGGATGATGCGCAAGCCATCGCCGTTCGCACGCGCAGGCCCGCACACAAAGCATGTCGGCAAGGGATGGCGCGCCTCGTCGAAGGGCGAGCTGTGAACCGCATCCTCGGCTTCCGCAAACTCCACGAGGGGGATTTCGGGAATGTCGAGATGCACGCCGCGCCCCCTGGCCAGGACGGTCTCATCGTTCCTCAGCTCCACGCCCGCTTCGCTGACCACGATATCCAGGCGTCGGTTGAGCGGCGGCGGCGCCATCAGGGTGACTTCCGCGCTGCCCTCAATGTAGCTGGCGACGAGGCCGCAAACATAACCTCCATTGGCCGACCTGGGCGGACCGCAGAAGCGTTGCTCGATCATCACCGATTTCATGGATGCCTCCCCGGCTTTCACTTGACCTGCAGCACGATGCGTCCCTGCACGCTCCGGTTCGCGATGGCGTTCATCGCCTCCGCGGCCTGCTCCAAAGGCAGCACCCGGTCGATATGCGCGCGCAGCTTGCCCTCGCCGACCCATGCCATGATGGTGTCGGCCGCCCGGCTCGCGAGGTCCGGAAAGCGGTTCTTCCAGGCGCCGACGAAGACGCCGACGACCGAATAGTTCTTCAGCAGCGGCAAATTCATCGGCAGCGACGGCACCTCGCCGCTGGTGAATCCGATCGGCAGCAGTCGGCCATTCCAGCGCATCAGCCGCGCCAGGGTGTCGAACAGCTTGCCGCCGACATTGTCGACGCAGACGTCGATGCCTTCGCCCTTTGTGATCGCTTTGACGCGCTCGCGCACGTCTTCGCACGAATGATCGATGACCTCGTCGGCGCCGAAGTCGCGGACGATGTCAGCCTTCGCGGCACTGCCCACGACCGCAATGACGCGCGCGCCGAGCACATGCGCAAGCTGCACGAAGGCAAGGCCAAGCCCGCCGGCCGCTCCGGTCACGAGCACGGTTTCGCCGGCTTTCAGCTCCGCCCGATCGATCAGCGCGTACCAGGGGGTGAGATAAGCGTACAGGATGGTCGACGCCGTATTGAAATCCACATTGGAGGGAACAGCCACCGCCGAGGATTCCCTGACGACCATGCGTTCCGCAAAACCGCCGAACCAGTCCTCGCAGCAGACCCTGTCGCCGGGGCGGAAACGCGTGACCTGCTCTCCGCAGGCCAGCACCACGCCCGCGGCGTCCGTTCCGGGAACGTAGGGCAAAGCCGGGCGCATCTGATAGCCGCCGGTGGTCATCAGGTAATCCATGTAGCTCACCGACGTGGCATGCACGTCGATCAGAACCTGATTCGCCGCGGGCTTCGGTTCGGCAAGCTCGGTCACGCTTAGAGCCTTGATTCCCTCGAACGCATTACAGACAACCGCGCGCACATCATTCTCCATCGTTTTGGTCAAAGCGACCGGACAGATCGCCGAGAGCGCTCGGGCGCTGTCCGTCGCCGCTGCTCCGGCAGCGAACATCTACCGGTTGACGTATCATCCACCCGTCCCCTGAGCGTCCCCGGACGGGCGGCTGCCGATCGCATCACGATCGTTTGGTTAAGCGCGGCATGGAATTTCGGGATATGCCGCCGGCTGGCGGTCATGGTACGGCTGGCGGCGGCCCGGCCTGCCTTATGGATACGCAGCCCGTTTGCAGATGGCAGATTTGTGAAATCACGGAATTGTCAAGCGAGAGCGCAATGATCGTCCATCACATCGCAGCGTTCACCGACGGAGCAGATGGCGGTAACCCTGCGGGCGTTGTCGTCTGCGACGCCCTTCCCGATGCCGCCACGATGCAGGCGATGGCTGCGGACGTAGGCTATTCGGAAACCGCGTTCGCAGCTCCCGTCGAGGATCGCTGGCGGGTGAGATACTTCGCGCCGGAGGTCGAGGTGGACTTCTGCGGACATGCGACCATCGCGGTTGGAGCTGAGCTCGCGAAGCGCGAAGGCTCGGGCTCCTTCCAGCTGGAGCTCAATCGCGCCCGGATCACCGTGGATGGTCACTGTTCGGATACGACCTGGGGCGCATCCTTTCTTTCCCCGCCCACGCACAGCCGCGACGTCTCTCCCGAGGTCATCGATGAAACATTGGCCTTGTTCGGCCTCACGCCTCGCGCGCTTGACGATCGCTTGCCATGCGCCATCGCCAATGGCGGGATGGATCACCTCATTCTGGCTCTCCGGGAGCGCGGCGCCTTGCGTGAAATGCGCTATAACCTTGAGGAAGGCCGCGATCTGGCGCGGCGGCAAGGCATCGTGACATTCAGCCTGCTCCATGCCGAGACGCCGCAAATCTTCCACGCACGCAACCCCTTCCCGATCGGCGGCGTGTATGAAGACCCGGCGACGGGAGCCGCGGCAGCGGCGCTGGCGGGGTATCTCCGCGATCTCGCCTGGCCTCATCAGGGCTCCATTCTGATCCGACAAGGCGAGGACATGGGCGTGCCTTGTTCTCTGCGCGTCGAGATCGCCGGGCCGCCGGGATCGCCCGTCAGGGTCTCAGGTCGCGTCCGCCCCATCGATGCGACGGACGCCGGCTGATCGAGGCCGCCGCACAAGACTGGAACGAAGCATGGTCGCGAGCGAGAGCTTTGCCGAATTCCTGCGCGAGCAACTCGCGCCGCTCGGCCATGTCACCCTGCGGCGCATGTTCGGCAAGACCGGCGTGTTCTGCGACGCGCTGATGCTCGGCATGGTCAGGGACAACACGCTTTATTTCCGCGTCGACGACGAAAACCGCGAGACGTTCAAGGAAGCCCAGGCCTATCCGCCGCTCAATTACGCCAAGAAAGGCGGCAGCATCGATCTTGCCTTCTGGCGCGCGCCGGAGCGGCTGTTCGACGAGCCGGACGAGCTGCTGACATGGGCGCGGGCCGCCCTGGGCGCGGCGGCAAGGGTTGCGGCCGGGCGAAAGCCTGTGGCGGCGAAGCGAAAAGCACCTCGACGGAAGTGAACGGCCAAGGCACGAGCTCGCAAGTGGAGAGCTCCTCACGAATCAGCTATTCGGGCTTATCCCGGATCGCACGAAACGTGCCGCCACGAGCGGCACCGAGGCAGGACAATCACCCAAGGAACCGACCAGGGTTTCAAGGCCACCCCCGGAACGCCCGACGGCGCGACACCGGCTGCCCTCCATGCGCTTGGCCTGCAGCACATGCAGGCGGGCCGCGCGCTCGACGCGCAACTCTGCTGCGAGCGGGCCCTTGCGAGCGATCCTCATCACGTCGGCAGCCTGCACCTGATGGGCCTGCTGGGCCTCCAGGCCAAGCAATACGACCACGCCATCGAATGGATCGCTCGCGCCAACCGGCAGGATCCAAAGGGGCAGCATCTCGTCAGCCTCGGCATCGCGCTCACACAGCAGGCAATGCACGATGTCGCCTTCATGGCGTTCGACGCCGCGGTCAAGATCACGCCGGACGACGCCGAGACGTGGCTGCACCATGGCGACACGCTCGCAACCCTGCAGCGGCCGGAGGAGGCCCTGTCGAGCTATCGGCAGGTCCTCGAGCTGAACCCGCGCGAGGCGAATGCCGCCTATCGCGGCGGCGTTCTGCTGCACAAGCTGAAACGGGACGAGGAAGCGCTGTCCTGGCTCGATCTGTGCGACCAATTGGTCCCCAACAACGCCACGGTGCTGGTCGAGCGCGGTCTTGTGCTGCACGACCTGAACAGGCTCGACGAGGCTCTCGCCGTCAATTTGCGGGTGCACGCGCAGAACCCGGCCAGTCCGGAGATCTGCAACAATATCGGCGCGGCCTTATTGAAGCTCGGCCGATATGAAGAGGCGCTGCCCTGGTTCGACAAGGCGCTTGCGCTGCTGCCTGACTCGCTCCCTGTGCTGATCAGCAAGGCCGCCGCGCTCTCCAAGATGCTGCGCCTTGACGAGGCCTTTGCCGTCTATACGCAGGCGCACGCGATCGCTCCGGGCAATGCCGACATCGCCTATCTCATGTCCGAGCTTCTACTGCTGACCGGCAATTTCGAGGCGGGCTGGGCCGGGCGGGAGGCACGGTGGAAAATCCGCATCAGCAAAGGCTATCCGGACATTGCCCAGCCGATTTGGCTCGGCGACGGCTCCATCGAGGGCAAGACGATCCTGATCTACGCCGACGAAGGGCTTGGCGATACCATCCAGTTCGCGCGCTACATCCCGATGCTTTCAGCGCGCGGTGCAAAGGTGATACTGTGGGTGGACGACCCGCTCTCTTCGCTTTTGTCCGGACTGTCCGGCGTCTCACGGCTGATCGGAAAATCGGACCCGCTTCCGGCCTTCGACCTGCATTGCCCGATCTGCAGCCTGCCGCTTGCTTTCCAGACGCGGCTCGAAACGATTCCCCCCGGCACCTCCTATCTCCCTCGACCGACGGACGCGCAGGTCCAGGCCTGGGAGAACCGTCTGCAAGGCAGATTGGGCCCGCGCCGCAAGCCGCGCGTGGGCCTCACCTGGTCGGGCAATCCGAACCACTGGAACGATCGCAACCGGTCACTGCCGCTGCAAACGCTGTCGCGACTGTTCGAACGCGACGCCGCGTTCGTCAGTCTCCAGAAAGAACCAGGGCCCCGCGACAGGCCGCTGCTCGAGCGAGCTGATATCGTTGATCCGACCACGCATCTCACCGATCTCGCGGAGACCGCGGCGCTGGTCAGCTGCCTCGACCTCGTGATCAGTGTGGACACGAGCGTCGCCCATCTCGCCGGCGCGCTCGGACGTCCGACCTGGATATTGCTGCCCTATACGCCCGACTGGCGCTGGCTGCTCGGCCGCGACGACAGTCCCTGGTATCCGACCGCGCGCCTGTTCAGGCAGGACCAGCGCCGCGATTATGCGCCCGTCATCGAACGCATGAGCGGAGCGCTGCAATCGTGGCTTTCGGCGCGGCCTTGAGGCCCGGCCACAAGCGCACGCCTCCAGGTCAACCATCCATCGCCAGACAAGGCTTGACCCGGCCCTTGCGGCCGCCCCCATAAATGGCAGCGGTCAAGACAACAACGCAGGTGATTCGTGAACTCTGCCGCCCGATTTCTCAATCCATCGGAAGCTGCCAGGCAACTCGGCATCTCGGCCAAGGCGCTGCGGCTCTACGAGCAGCGCGGCTTGCTGTCCCCGGGCCGGACCGCGGCCGGATGGCGCGCTTATGGGCCGGACGACATGGCTCGTGCCGCCGACATCGTGGAATTGCGCGCGCTCGGCCTCAGCCTTGCCGAGGTCGCCCGCGTGTTTGAAGGCGATAAGCAAACGCTCGACCGGACCCTGGCGCTTCACACGGCGGCCCTCGAAGATCGCATTCGCCGGCTTGGCGACACACTCGGCAAGGTCAGCCGCATGCGCGCGGACCTCGGCCGTGGCGATGCGCTCCAGGCCAAAGACCTCATTCGCCTGCTCAGACCGGCTGCTGATCTCCGCGTCGCGTTCGACCTGCCCTGGCCGTGGGGCGGGGAGCGGTTCGAGTTACGCGATGTCAGGTCCTTGAACCATATCGTTGGCCCGCTCGGCAGCGGCAAAACGCAGCTGGCGAAGCGGTTGGCCGCCTCTCTCCCCGACGCGCTGTTTGTGGGCCTGGATCGGCTTGCCGACAATGGCGCAAACGCTCATGCAAGGCTGGAGGCCGATCCGTCCCTGAAATCCCGCGTCGAGACGAGCATCGCCGCCATCGTGGATGACGGCGGCACGGAATCGACAGCCCTTCTGGTCCTGCTCACGGCGCTGCAATCCGAAAGCACCGCCGTCCTGGTGATCGACATGCTGGAGCAGGGATTGGATGCGGCGACACAGGAGGCCCTGATCAACCAGTTGCGCCGCCGCGGGCCGGCGGCACCGCCGCTGTTCTTTCTCACGCGCTCAAGCGCCATATTGGACCTCGATGGCGTGGGCGCGGACGAAGCGATCATCCTGTGTCCTGCCAATCACAGCCCGCCGAGCCGCGTCGTTCCCTGTCAGGGATCTCCGGGATACGAAGCTGTGGCGACATGTCTGGCCTCACCTGAGGTGCGCGCGCGCACGGACGGAATGACGGCTCAGTGGCCGGCCGGATAAGGGCACGCCGGCCTCCCAATTTAGCGCCAGAGAGCGCCCGAGGAGCCTTGCGAAGAAGCGCGCCGCGATGGATGCTGACGCGCCTCGCCCATAATAACCCATAATAAAAAGGATCCATCATGTCCGTCGATGCTCAAGCCGCCACCAGCCGTCTCATGCGCTTTCTCGCGATCGAGGGCGTGACCGGAAAGGAAGCAGCGATCGGCCGCGAGCTCGCCTCCGCGCTCAGAGAAAGCGGCGTGCCTCACGACGCGATCCGCCTCGATGATGCGAACACGCGGATCCCCGTGCCGACCGAGACCGGCAACCTCATCGTCGATCTGCCCGGCCGCGGCGCGATGCACAACCAGCCGCGGATCATGTTCATGACTCACATGGACACCGTGCCGCTCTGCGCCGGCGCGAAGCCGAAGCTTTCGGGGCGCAAGATCGTCAATGATGCGAAGACCGCGCTCGGCGGCGACAACCGCGCGGGCTGCGGCGTACTCGTCACGCTGGCCGCCGAGCTTGCCAAGCACAATCTCGATCATCCGCCGATCACGCTGCTGTTCTGCGTGCGCGAGGAGAGCGGGCTCTATGGCGCGCGTCACGTCAAGACCGACGAGCTCGGTGCGCCGGTCATGGCTTTCAATTACGACGGCGGCTCCGCCTCCAACGTCACCATCGGCGCCGTCGGCGCCGACCGCTGGCAGGTGGAGATTTTCGGCCGCGCCTCCCATGCCGGTGTCGCGCCCGAGCGCGGAATCTCGTCGACGATGATCCTGGCGCTGGCGCTGGCCGACGTGAAGGCCGGCGGCTGGTTCGGCAAGGTGGTGAAAGGCAAGCGGCAGGGCACGAGCAATGTCGGCCCCGTCACCGGCGGCGAAGGCCGGCCGGCCGGAGACGCCACCAACGTCGTCACCGATTACGTGCATGTGCGCGGCGAAAGCCGCAGCCATGACAGCAAGTTCTTCAAGGAGATCACCAAGGCCTACAAGGCGGCGTTCGAGAAGGCCGCCAAGCGCGTCAAGAACAGCGCGGGCAAGTCGGGCCGCGTCAAGTTCAAGGCCGAGACCGACTATCATCCGTTCCGCATGAAGGAGAGCCTGCCCGTCGTGAAGCGCGCGGTCGAGGCCGTGTCCGGCATCGGCGCGACGCCAGCCATCCGCGCCGCGAGTGGCGGGCTCGACGCCAATTGGATGGTCCGCCACGGCATTCCGACCGTGACCTTTGGTGCGGGACAGAACGAACCGCACACGGTCGACGAATGGATCAATCTCGACGAATACGACAAGGCATGTACGCTGGCCGTAAGGCTCGCGACGATGCGGTGAGGTTTACAAGGCGCTAAAGGTCAAAGCGGCGAAATCAGTCCGGTTGATTTCGCCCCGAGAGGGGCTTACGTGGACGCGATGGAGATGTCCGCCACCACCGAAGTTCCCTTGATGTCTCGGGCGCGCCACCTGGCTCACCCCGGCAAGGCGGCGCCGTTCCTGCCGATGAGCCGCGCCGAGATGACGGCGCTCGGCTGGGACGCCTGCGACATCGTGCTGGTGACGGGCGACGCCTATGTCGATCATCCGAGCTTCGGCATGGCGATCATCGGCCGGCTGCTCGAAGCCCAGGGCTTCCGGGTCGGCATCATCGCGCAGCCGGACTGGCAGTCGGCCGAGCCGTTCAAGGCGCTGGGCAAGCCGCGCGCTGTTCTTCGGCGTCACCGGCGGCAACATGGACTCGATGGTCAACCGCTACACGGCGGACCGGCGGCTGCGCCACGACGACGCCTATACGCCGGGCGGCGAAGGCGGCAAGCGGCCGGACCGCTGCACCATCGTCTACGCGCAGCGCTGCCGCGAGGCCTTCAAGGACGTGCCGATCGTGCTCGGCGGCATCGAGGCGTCGCTGCGCCGCATCGCCCATTACGACTACTGGTCCGACAAGGTGCGCCGCTCGATCCTGGCCGACGCCAAGGCCGACCTGCTGCTCTACGGCAATGCCGAGCGCGCCGTCGTCGAGGTGGCGCACCGGCTCGCCGCCGGCGAGGCGCCGCGCGATCTCGACGCCATCCGCGGCGTCGCGCTGTTCCGCCGCGTGCCCGACGCACTACACGGAGCTGCACGCCGACGATCTCGACTCCGCCGACGAGGGCGCGGCGCCGTCGCGCCCGGCGACACCGTGATCCGGCTGCCGGCCTACGAGCAGGTCGAAGCAGGACCGCGAGGCCTATGCGCGCGCCTCGCGCGTGCTGCACCGGGAGAGCAATCCCGGCAATGCGCGGCCGCTGGTCCAGCGCCACGGCGACCGCGACCTGTGGCTGAACCCGCCGCCGATCCCGCTGACCACGGACGAGATGGACGCGGTCTACGACCTGCCCTACGCCCGCGCGCCGCATCCGTCCTACGGCGATGCGAAGATCCCCGCCTGGGACATGATCAAGTTCTCGGTGACGATCATGCGCGGCTGCTTCGGCGGCTGCACCTTCTGCTCGATCACCGAGCACGAGGGCCGCATCATCCAGAACCGCTCGGAAGGCTCGATCCTGCGCGAGATCGAGCGCATCCGCGACAAGACGCCGGGCTTCACCGGCGTGATCTCCGACATCGGCGGGCCGACCGCCAACATGTACCGGATGGCGTGCAAGGATCCGAAGATCGAGGCGCTGTGCCGGCGGCCGTCCTGCGTCTTCCCGGACATCTGCCCGAACCTCAACACCTCGCACGACGACCTGATCCGGCTCTATCGCAAGGTGCGCGAGGTGAAGGGCGTCAAGAAGGTGATGGTCGCCTCCGGCGTGCGCTACGACCTCGCGGTGAAGAGCCCCGAATATGTCAAGGAGCTCGTCACCCATCACGTCGGCGGCTATCTGAAGATCGCGCCCGAGCACACCGAGCGCGGCCCGCTCGACAAGATGATGAAGCCGGGGATCGGCGCCTACGACCGCTTCAAGCAGATGTTCGATGCCGCCGCCAAGCAGGCCGGCAAGAAATATTACCTGATCCCGTATTTCATCGCGGCGCATCCGGGCACGACCGACGAGGACATGATGAACCTCGCGCTCTGGCTCAAGAAGAACCGCTATCGCGCCGATCAGGTGCAGACCTTCCTGCCCTCGCCGATGGCGACCGCGACGGCGATGTACCACACCGGCGTCAATCCGCTGCGCGGCGTGCGGCGCGGCGGCAGCGACAAGGTCGAGGCGATCAAGGGACTGCGGCAGCGCCGGCTGCACAAGGCGTTCCTGCGCTATCACGACCCCGACAACTGGCCGCTGCTGCGCGAGGCGCTGAACGAGATGGGCCGCGCCGACCTGATCGGCTCGCGCCCCGACCAGCTCGTGCCGGCGCACCAGCCGCCCGGCACCGGCAAGGCCGCCGGCACGCGACGGCCCGTGCATCGCGGCGGCAAGAACGGCGGCAAGAATGGCGGGAAGACGCAGCGCTTCACGACGAAGGGCGTGCCGCTGATCAAGTAACCGGAGCAGCGCGGCCGCGCGAGGTTCTCGATGAGATTTCTGGCGCCGTGGCTGATTCTGCTCGCGACACTGAACGTCGCGACCGCCGGCGACGCTGCATTCAAGGTCGGCGTCACCACGCGCGATTTTGTTCCGGCCGAGCCTTACGACTGGCGCGGCGCCAAGACACACGCGATCCGCGCGATGATCTGGTACCCGGCCGCGGCGGACGCGCGCGAGAAACCGCAATGGATCGGGCCGCCGGTTGTCCCGTTCTTCAGCGCCGGCAGCGCCGCGCGTGACGCCGAGCCGGCGGCCGGGCCACCGCGTCCGCTCGTTCTGCTCTCCCACGGTTTCGGCGGTACGGCATCCGATCTCGCCTGGCTCGGTGCGGCACTTGCGGCGCATGGCTTCATCGCCGCCGCGATCAACCATCCCGGGAACAACGGCTTGGAGGACACTACGGCCGAGAGTTACTCGCTGATGTGGTTGCGAGCTGTCGATCTCAGCGCGGTCATCGATACATTGCTCGACGACAAGACCTTCGGCAGTCGGATCGATCCCGCGCGTATCGGCGCTGCGGGCCATTCGTTCGGCGGCTACACGGTCATCGCGGTCGCCGGCGGTATTGCCGATCCGGCCAGGCTTCAGGCGTTTTGCGGCTCAGGAGCCGCCGACGCGTTGTGCACATCATCGCCGCAAGCGTCAAAGATGCGCCAGGAAAGTTTGGCGCGCCTCAATTCCGATCCTGATTTCCGCCAACGCTATGACCGGGCCGGCAATTCATATCGCGATGAGCGCGTCCGCGCCGTCTTCGCGATGGCACCGGGGCCGGGCCCGGTCCTCATACCGGAGAGCCTCGGCAAGATCTCGATACCGGTTGCGATCGTCACGGGCGCGGCCGACGAGATCGCGCCGCCGGCGTCCGGCGCCGAGGCTCTCAGCAAGGCAATCCCGCATGCAACACTGAAAGTGTTTCCGCAAGCGGGTCACTTTGTTTTCTTTGGGACCTGCACCGCGGTCGGACGTGTATTCATCCGAGCTGCATGCAGCGATCGTGATGGCGTCGACCGCGATGCCATCCACGCCCAGACAATCGAACTCGCGCTCGATTTCTTCACGGCGAATCTGCACTGATGGTGTTCTCGTGAAGTGAGGGAGAACAGCGAACTCGTCGTTGTTCGGCGCGCACCGCACGCCGTCAAGATGGATCGGATCGCCACGTTTAACCCCAGCGCGAAATCGAACAGCTCGCGAAACCGCTTTCAGACAGGGATGCCAAGGTGGCGCGCCGTCGGTCCCTGCGGGCCTTTCGGGAACTTATTTTCGTCGTAAGGCGCAGTTGCCACAAACTTGACCAGTCCATGGATAGATCGAGGACCCATCCTTAAAGGAACAGAAATGCCCGCTTGGCGCATTCCAAAAGGAAAAGTAACAACCTCCTTTGCTTTCGTCTTTAGCTGACTAATACGGCATTCGACGGTACGACCGCGTTGTGGATCTCCAGTGACATCCAACGTAAGGTATGCGGAGGTTCCCTTGGGGTGGATGGCTAATCCGTCCAGGTGGATCTCTGGTTTGAAAGTATGAGGAATCCTGCGCCCGCCTGCGATTTGTTCTCCAAACTGCTCCGCGGGCATGGGGTCGTGGTTCGCAAGTTCTCGTTTCGATTTTTTGTCGCCGTCCGAAGTAAACAAGTACCAAGCCATCGACGTGAAGGTCTGATCGATCAAGCCAAATACGACGTCGATTTTTTTGAGGCGGCCGGTATCAACATTGTAGCCGGCTTGACCGCAGATTTTGAACAGGCCTGGTATGAGAGTCATAATAAATTCCTTTGAGTGTCTTTCTTTTTTCTGGACCCGCGCCCTCGAATGAGAAGTCCCGCTCGCAGTCGTTGTCGCGGCGCTCGCGAACCAGGAAGGTAAGGTGAGCGTGCGCCGATCGTGTGTGATGCCGGTCACCGAGGCGCGAGCGCGCTGCTCCCGGCCGAATTGGAGGCTTGGCTGCGATCACTGAAGCCGGACAACGTCACCGGGCGTGAAAATGCCTTTGACGCCGAGACTGACGGCAGACTGCAGGTAGAGGCAGCTGCGTATCCGCGGATACACGCCGCGCAGCCGCGCAGATCACCGTTGCATGGTTCGCACCCGAACAGTGTCTCGATCGATTTATCCTATGGGACCACCGCGAGCACAGTGACGGCTGCGCAGCAGATCATGCCGGCAAGCCAGGCCAACGAGCGTACAACCGGGATCTTGAGCCAGTAGGAAAGCACGAAGATGATGCGCGCGCAGATGTAAGCCGCCGCGACCAGTTGTGAGAGCCAGGTCGTCCGATGCAGCATGAGGATGACAACCACGGGCGGCACCCACATCAGCGCAGACTCGATGTTGTTGGCGAGCGTTCGGGTCGCGCGCCCGAAGAAGCCCTGCAACGGTGGCGCGACGGATCGGTCGCTCATTACATATTGCGGCCCCCGCTCGGATACGTTGCTCAGGTGCTGGACCAGGGCCGACAACCATACCAGCACGGCGGCGACAACAACGGAAACCGCTTCGATCGAGATCGTGTGCGCGAACGCGTCTTGGCCAGGCATCGTCGATATTCCTCATGACTTCTCTTCGCTGCCCACGCCATCGAAAGAGATGTCAGTGACGCCCGCGTCGACATAATGGACTAATTGGTCCACAATTGCCTGTATGAAAGTGGACTGTCAAGTCCATTCCGGCGACCTGGAAAGGCGAACGAACTTTCGAAAACGGACGGCCGCCTCACCGCCAAGACGCGATCGAGCGCAAAGCCGGGCGGCCGAAGCCGCGGCTGCAACATCGCAAGACTCGGAAACGGGTGCGCGCCGCCAATCGGCCTTCGGAGAGGTCGCGTGACGGACGTTGGGTGAGATAACCGCAGAAAATCGGGAAAGTGGCGCGCCCGGAACGAGGCGACCAATACAAAGCCTTCTCTTTGAAAATCCTAGATAAAACCGCGAGCCGCCGTCGCGGTTAGTACCACCGGTCGTGACCACCGGCAAGCGGCGAAGGTGCTGCTCGAAACGGTGGGCTCTCAGGCCGTTTGAAACTCAAGCCGCTCGCCGTTCAGGACGAACTTCCCGAAGTGCAGTCCACGTGGTTGGGAAAGAGCATCTCTAACAAAAGTTGGTACACATATTCCTCCCGACTGCCGCGCCGAGGGGGCGTGCAGCCCGCTCACGACTAATCGAGCTTCCTCCGCGACTTGGTGGCAGAACGGGTAGCCCGCGCTCGTGAGGCTAACTACATCAGGGTATTCATTTCGTCGGCCTTCGAGGTCCAAGACATCGCCGTCGAACCGACACGACACCAACGTATAGTAACGTCCCTCAACCGCCTTCGGACCCAAGTGATAAGCTACTTCCGCGACGCATGTCTCCGTGGCCATAGCCGCGTAGTAGACCGGCCAGTTGCCATTACCGTACCTTCCAATAGGAAAAGGAGTTGGATACTCCGGCTTTGCGGTGAAGGTACTGTCGACCATTTCTTCAACAGAGAAGGGAGCGCCGCTTAGCTGCAGGACCGCGCGGGTCTCCGCAATGTTCTCTGGACGAACGCCTCGGCCCAACAAGATAGCTTCGACGGATGTTGGATGAAGTCCCGCGAGCCGAAGCACGGTGTTGTTTGAGATGGTCTTTCGTGCGAAGACCTCGATCAAAGGTTCCTCTCAGCTCCCACAAGACCTACCACAGCGATGAGATGGACCATTCTGCCTCTCAGTATGTGTTCAAGAGGGCTCTCCCCCAGCTTGGGATGCGCTCTGGAAAGCCAATCGAGTTCGGGTACGACTGCTTCGTTGAAAATGGTGCCAAGTCCAAGGCTAATGGCAAGGACGTATCCTATCCGGTCTTTCACATCCTGGGTGCGCGCTGGCACTCGGCCCATCAGTAGCTGCGAACCTAGAAAATCATGCTCGGGAAATCCCAACAGCCTTAATCGAGCGCGTTGCTCTAGTCGCCACCTCTGACAGGTATTGACGAACGCATCGAACATGCCACGCGGCACGTCCGCAAGCTGGGCGGCATTGGCATTCGCGGCATTCAGGCCCTGATCAGCATTCCCCCAGTGCAGGAGCGACTGAAGATTTCCGGTGATGGGACCTCCACCCTGATTTGCCGAATAGCTTGGCCTTTGTTCTTCCGGTGGCCTGCCCTCTTGTAGGCCAAGGATCGGGCCTTCTTGACCGATCATGCGTTCAGCTCCAACCCAAGAACGCAACGGGCAGCAGTGCCGATACGGGAGGCCTGCTCAAGCTTAGCGGTAAAGGGAATGGCTTTAGGCTGATTGTTGATTGTCATGCTCAGGTCGACAAAGATGCCGTTCTCAAGTGGAACGCTTTTTTCCACGCCAAACCTGCATCGCCACGTTTGGTCAGTCCCGATCAAGCTGAAGCGTGCCGAGGGTTCCCAAACCAGTTCCCCGATTTCGTTGAAGGGGTCAAGTGGTCGAACAGGCTGAAAGCCGCTGAGGTACTCGCGCGCAGCACCGGGTTGCTCAGCTTCAAAGTGAATGAGGGAGGTTGTTTCAACGCGATCGAAGTCTGCGGTTGGGAACGCGTTTGCAAACGCGTCGTGAACCCGTCGCATCACATCGTAGACGACTGGGTAATCGCCGGGCAGAAGGTTGCTGAAGTCGAAAGACAAACGGTCGCTATAGAGCGTGACCGAGTTGGGACCGCCGTAAAGATTGAACTTGCCGAAAATGTCGCTGAGCTTGTTGCCGCTCCCTCCCGAAAACTCCGCTGCCTTGACAGGAAAGTCAGGAACCAGCGCCCCGTAAACCATCTCAAAGAACTCGCCTGCCCACGTCTGCGATTGGATCAAGAGGCGGACCAGAGGTAGATTTACGCTGAGGTTGCCTCGATTGAGTTTCACTTTGAGCATCTGTTTCCTCGCCGGTTGGCGGCAACCGCTATCATAGCGCCAACAAGCCGGATTAAACGGCCCCCAGTCTTAATAGAGTTTACCCTTGCGAGACGCCGCGACGAGACGGATATATTGTCTCAATAGGGTTGACTTTAGATCTTTGGTACAGCATCGTCTCGTGGTCTAGATCCAAATGAGACAGGAGTGCCAGATGACCGTCATTGGCTATGCCCGAGTGAGTACCACCGATCAGAACCTTGAAGTTCAGGAGAGCGCGTTGCGGGCAGCAGGCTGTGACCTGATCCGCTCGGAGAAGCGCAGCGGGACGACGACTGCAGGGCGCGAGGAGCTTCGCACGGTCCTAGACTTCCTCCGCAGCGGTGACGTGCTCATGGTCACGCGCATAGACAGGCTCGCTCGCAGCATCAGAGACCTTCAGGAGATCGTCCATAACGTGAAGGCTCGTGGCGCTGCCCTCAAGGCAACCGAGCAGCCTATCGATACCAGCACGGCGGCAGGCAAGTGCTTCCTCGACATGCTCGGCGTGTTCGCGGAGTTCGAGACCAACTTGCGCAAGGAGCGCCAGCTAGAAGGGATAGCCGATGCCAAGGCGCGGGGTGTCTACAAGGGTCGTAAGGCGAGCATCGACCCGGCTATGGTCAAGTCCATGAAGGCCGATGGCATGGGACCGTCCGCTATCGCCAAGGCTCTCAAGATAGGTCGTGCCTCGGTCTATCGCGCTCTTGAAGCCTAAGACGGACCGCAAGGCAGAGTTGGGAGAACGTTGATGCTCATCACCGCCGGACTATGTCTCGTTGCCATCGGGATCGTGGCGCTCTTGCTCGAAGGCACCGGAGAAGCACTGGTGCTCTTTGGCCTCGCAGGCCTGTTGATCCGGCTCGCGTAGCAAATCTGCTCCCGCTGCTCTGCAGAGCACTTCGGTGCCCTCAGGTGCGTGATCCGGCCTACGATCTATTGATCAAGCTTCGGTTCATCGCCTGTCAGCCGACAGACACGCGGGCGACCCGTGCGTTCATAGGGTCCCATCTCGGGGTCTGAAATCCGGAAAAATCCTATCAGACGACTTCAAAAACTTGGGACCTTTAGGCTCGATGATGATCGACTGAGCGCTGAGGTGTCCCAACGCCCAGATGATGTCCAAATACGGCTGGCACCGCTCTTGCTCTGGACCGAGATGCGCGGCGTGCGCGTCCCAAATCAGACCAGCGCAAGGCTACCAATGGCAAACCCGTATCTACTTCAGGCAATCCGAGGAACCGCAGCGACCGATAAGCTTCAAATCGCTGCACTGATCAGCAACCTATCGCGGACGGTGAATTTCCTCGCGGCCGACGTTGAGCACGAGGAAGACCTACCGTTAATGGTGGGTGCGGGTCACGAAAACTGAGACGGCTGTCTACTGACCAACCGCTAACTCCCGAATTATGTCGGTAAGTTTGGACGGGTCATAGGGCTTTGGAAGAAATCGCCCACCTTCAGGCAGGTCGTCCGGTCGTACATTCACGAGGCCCGAACTCGCGACAATCTTGATAGGAGGCCAGCGTCGTTTGACCGCAGCCGCCAGTTTTAAACCATCCATGCTGCCTGGCATCTGAATGTCTGTGAATAGAACGGAGATGTCTGGCCTTGCTTCAAGAATTGCAATCGCTTCATCCGCATTCGATGCTTCGATCACATCGAACTCTGCTTCTTCGATTATTTGAGCCGCGTGCAACCGGATCAGCAGCTCGTCCTCGACGATGAGAACCACGGGCCGTCTCGTTGCATACGCAGAACCCATGCAGCCCGACCTTATCCAGTCGCATAGACAAATGGCCCGAAGTGACTATGTTCCTAGACAAATGGTCTGAAGTGACAATGTTCCTACCTAAGGCGTTTGCTTATTGATCTAACCGCATCTTCAAACTGCGAGGCGTTCCAACGGAACACTTAGCTTCAATCTAAGGCCATTTCGCCGCCAGTCGTGCTCGATCTTGCCCCCCAGTTCTCCGGTCACACTGCGCTCGGTAAGAATGCTGCCAAAGCCGCGAGCCTGCGGTGCTCTCATTGATCTCGGGACCGCCGGTTTCGTCCCAGTCAAGATGCAAGTCATCACCGCTCGCGTCCCATGTGACGCGGATCGAACCATCCGGCCGAGAAAGAGCCCCGTACTTAACCGCATTCGTCGCAGTCTCATGCAACGCGAATGCAAGGCCCGTCACGGCCTTTGCTCCGACAGGCACATCGGGTCCGTTTAGGACGATGCGGTCGGGCGAGCCGTCTTCATAGGGCTGCAAGACTGTGCGCACCAGCGCATCCATCGTCGTCTGCTCGCTTTCGTGTTCCGTACCCATGATGCCTGGACGAATAAGATCCTTGGCCCGCAACAGCGCGTCCAATCGACCACGAAGAGCTTGGGCCATCTCCTTCGGGCGTGCGGGCAGACCGAGCACTCAGATTAATCATTGAGTGGAAATTGGCGAAAATGTTTTTGACCCGATGGTCCGCCTCCCGGGCAAGCAACCGTTGGCGCTCTTGCGCATTCTTCTGATTGGTTATGTCCACCACTACGCCAACGAAGCGATCCGGCTTACCATCCTCGCCGTACAAGCACTCGCCACGCGCCTCGACCCAGCGGATATTTCCGTCCTTTTGCAGCAGCCGGTATTCCTGAACATACTTTTCTCCGGTGGTGATGGTGTGGTTGACTGCGTTAGCGATCCGCTCTACGTCCTCAGGATGAATGCCCGCAAGGTAGTCCGCCAACGGTGCGCCCTTGTCTCCTTTGGCAGGATCGACCGAGAACATTTCTGCAAAGCGAGCATCGGAATAGAAGGTGTCGGACTGCACATGCCAGTCGAATGTGCCCACCATCCCAGAAGCGTTCAGAGCTTGACGTAGTCGCTCCTCGGCTTTCGCTAATGCTCGCTCCGCCAGAACCTGTTGCGTCGTTTCCACGACAATGGCGAGAACGCCTTCCGGACGGCCATTCTCGCCCAGCACCGGGCTGTAATCGAGGTTCATCCAGACCTGCTCAGGAACGCCTGAACGGTGAAGCGTCAGTTCTTGATTGCGGTACGAAAGCGTACCTCCACTCAAGCCCACCTTCATCACGTTGTCGTTGAAGTCGGCCACCTCAGGCCAACCTTCTCGCACCTTCGACCCGAACAGGAGGGGATGGCGTCCTCCTGCAAAAATCGAGTAGGCATCATTGTAGATCATGATGCCGTCCGGTCCCCACAGCAGCACGATGGGGACTGGTGAGCGCAGCAGTATGCCAACCGTGGTCTTCAGGCTTTGTGGCCACCCGGAGATCGGCCCTAAGCCGGTGTTCGACCAATCGCGGAGACGGATGAGTGCACCCATCTCGCCCCCGCCGAAAGGAAAGCTATCGCTGTCCCCTGAACTTACCATGTGGCTCTGAACTCGCCAGAATGGAGGTTTGTACCGCGAAGATCCTTTGGCATACAAGCGTAAGGGCAGCATCGCGTTGGCTGGACGCGCCGCGCGCTGTCACCGACCCCTCTCATCTCTCTCCCGGCCACCACGTAGACGGCGGATCACTCGCGGTAATCTTCCGTTGCCAAGGGCTACCAAGTGGCTCCGTTTGTACGCGTAGCCCCTCACCTCCGAACAATCCTTGCACCGCATGTACCGCTCAAGCTCGTGGATCGGTGTTGTCTTCGGCCTGCGGGCCACGTCGAGCGCAACGGTCTGGTGCGTGTCGCACCCAAGACACCGCACTTCGAGATAGAGATAACTGGCGTTCAACGCGTCACCCAGTGTCGGCGAAGGCTGCGCAGGGCCACGTAGGCCGAGCATACGCTTGTTCCAAGCCTCGCAGGCAAGCTCGTCAGCTTCCCTACGTGCCTCCTTGGCGCGCTCCGCAGCAGCACGAACGGATGCGCCATAGATCGACTGACGGGACTTGGTGGTCATCCGACATGATCGTGTCGAACGTGCTCGTTGGAAAGCCGCTAGGTTTTTGGGGACGAGGACTGAGGAGCTACTGCGCGTCGTGGGTGCGCACAATGATCCGGGCTTTAAGCGACAGCACGGAGGTTCGTGCACGCAAATGGGTCCCCTCTCGGGGCCTGAAATCCTAAGAACTCCTCAGATCGACTTTAAGAATGAGGGCGCTTTACGCCCCGATGATGATCGCCTGAGAGCACCGGCGGTGCAGGTCCGCCATGGTCGCTTCGTGCCAAGCGATATTTGCAGCAAGCTACCTATTGCCTTCAAGGCGGTTGGATGTTTTCGACCGGTGCTGGGGTAGATTTTGCAGTTTTCAGGTCACTGCATTCCCAACTATGCTGATAGATCAAGCCGCCTTAGCCCCGCGCGATCGCGGATCACGATCTCGCGCTGTGTTTGGCCGATGAAACTGAGCTTGCCCGCACGGTGCAACTGCGACAAGGCGCGAGACACGGTTTCGATTGTCAGCCCGAGATAGTCGGCGATGTCGTGCCGAGACATGGGCAGTGTCATGACCCCTGTAGCGGTAAGCCGTTTGTCCATTTCAACCAGAAACGCGGCGACACGCTCAAGCGCATTTTTGCGGCCCAGCAGTAGCATGTGATCCTCCGCGTGTTCCAGTTGGCTGCTGGTCATGTTGAGTAAGCCACGCGCCACCAGGGGGTCACCCTCTGCCATGGCCTCAACGGTCTGCCTCTCGACAAGACAAACCGAGGTATCAACGACGGCGTCCACGGTAAATCGGTGGATGGGTCCGTTCTCAAGGCCGAAGACATCGCCGACCAAGTGGAATGCACCGATCTGGCGTCGGCCATCCGAGAGAAGTTTATAGCTTCGAACCGCGCCCGTTTGGATCTGGTAGACGTATCGGACGGGTTCTTTCTCGCCGAAAACCTCAGTCCCTCTCTTGTAGGTCACGCTAAAGGCCGTGTTCAAACTGCTGGGGACCCCGAGCTTGTCAATTGATGTTCGGTGGCTAGTCCGGTCCTCCTTGATGTGCACAAACATAACGCCTCCCATAGGATCTAGTTTACGCTGTGACACCCAACCGAATAAGTTGGTGTATCGCGCTTGCGATCTCGGCTACCGCGTACGGTTTAAGCAGTAAATGACTGCCTTCGGGCAAGTCGCTCTCGGTGATGTTTGCATGGCCTGAAGTTGCAATGATCTTGATCGGCGGCCAACGACCTTTGACGAAATGGGCAAGCTTCAGTCCGTCCATCGATCCCGGCATTTGGATGTCGGTGAATATTACATGTATGTCACTTCGCTGCTCGAGGATCGCGATAGCCTCATCGGCCCCCGCTGCCTCGACGACATCAAAACCGGCGGCTTCGATGGCTTCGATTGCGTCCATTCGGAGCAACGGTTCATCCTCGACGACGAGCACGACAGGTCGTCTGCGGGCGCTGGGCTGCATGAGAAGCGACCTTTTCTTTTAGCTTGCGGCCCGACTGCGGGGGCGGCAGTTGCGCGTCACAAGGTTCGGGTGTCCAACCTATGGCAATAGGGCAAGCAGTCCCAAATCGGATCGTTCCTGCAGCTCTGCAATAGGCTCATTCTAAAGGTCCTAGCAGTCCTTCGCCGGTCAAGTACCGGATACAGTTCCCAAGAGCCCGACCCGCTCGGCAGTGGATACAAGTTCCGCCTAGGATTGGACCGGCATCTTCTCCATTAGCTTTTGGCGATGAGCCTTAATGGTGAGTTCCGTACAGCTTAACGCGGCGGGCGACGTGCTTGCTGGTCTGACCGCGAATGATAAGTTCGAAGACCTGAGTGCTGCGCTCGAAGGCGACCTCAAGCCGTAGTGGTTCCGGGGCCGCTGTAAAGTCTTGGTCTACTTCCGGATACACCATGAGCAATGATGATCTACGTGGTTGTCGGGTCTTGATCGTTGAGGACGAATATTTTCTAGCCGACGATCTAGAACAAGCGCTCAAGGCGCATGGCGCGAGCATCATCGGGCCGTATTCCGAATTTGATGAAGCCTACCTTCGAGCTGCACAGGATCACTTCGATGTCGCGATCCTCGACATCAACTTGCACGGACAATTAGCTTATCCGATTGCGGACGAATTGAGCCGCCAGAAGATACCCTTCATCTTCTACAGCGGATATGAAACCGCCGATATCCCAAGGCGGTTCGCGAGTGTGCAACACTGGCAGAAGCCTTTCGGCCCGGAAGAGCTTGTCGATGGTGTGCGCCAATTGTATCGGCCATGACCGAGGGGGTGACGGCTGTCAACCGGAGGTAACGATGCCGAAAGGGAAGCTCACGAAGGAGGGAGAGGTCATTGCAGCCTATGGTGCCGCCATGGTCGCGGCGTTCCAGGTTCTGATCAATTGCCTTGAAGAAAGCGACGCGTTGCTCCCGGGTCAGTTCCCTGAAGCTCTCAGCGTCTATATGGAGATGGTGAAGAGCAGGCAGGGCAACGTGAGCGACCTGACGCTTGCCGTGCTCCACGATATTCGGACAGCCACGCTCGCCTAGGTGCGCCTCAGAGGAGCATGGCCCGCGCTGAGGCACTTATGAGCCCGGAGGCGACCTCAGAACAGGGGTGGGCCATGGCGGCCCCGGCACAACCGGTTTCGAGCGATTTTCGATGTACTCTTCACCGATGCCGTTTCCTGAAATTCTGGAGAGCCCCTGAGTAGCCCTTGGATTGCCCCGCTACCCCGACAGCGGGAAGGGGCGCAAACGGCTCCTTGAATTCCCAAGGGCTCTACAGGGCCTATCGTGGACGAGCCCTGCAGAAGCAATGTTACCGGGCTTAGACTATGGCTTATTTGCGATCATTTGCCGAGCGGCGCATCGGGTTACGATTGATCGCCGTCCTCGTAGGGCACCAAAACGTTTCCAGTTATACTCTAGTGTACCCTCGTCCCCTCCTGCGACTGAAGAGCCTCCCAGAGCCTCTATATAAATATACTAATTATATCCCCCATAGGGCTCCTAGGGCCCGAGGACCTAAGTGACCTTGAGCCCCTTGGTCTTGACCGTGAGCTGAGCCTCCATAGCAGTGATCGACTTGAAGCGAGCCTTGAGAACCTGCTCTGCCATGTTGGCTGCTGATCGAGGGACGATGAGGCTGTCATGGACGGCTAAGCTTGGCACGTTGTGATCCCGCATCAGCTCGACCATGGTGGAGACCATCACCACGCTTTCCCAGTACATTAGGTCTGCCCAAGTACGAGTGCGTCCCTTGCGGGGCTCTCCCCAGCGTCTGAGCAGAGGATGCCGCAGGAGAGCTTGCTCGCTCACAAGCTTCACAGGGTAGCGCTTACGATCCAGCTTCTTGTGGTGATCCTCCTCGTAGTTCTTGAGTAGAGCGGCGGGCCACCTGCTAATCGGCTTAGGACTGCCGAACGTAGCCACCATCCAGAGCTTAGCGACATCTCTTCCAGAGCGCCCAAGGCCGGGGAACACGTAGGGGTCGGAACTGAGATCAAGTTGCTTGCCGTGCCAACCGTAGAACAGCGTTAGATAGCTCGCACGAATATCTATCTCGGCTACGGCCTCGCCGTTGATGGTCATCTTGAGGCGGGCTTGCTTGCTCATCTGCTGGTAATTGGTCGCTGGCGGCTGACTATAGAGCCTCCCACCATAGTTCCAGTTGAAGCGCGCCTGATCACCGTTCTGGAAGATGCGAATGTAGCCCTGATGAACGCCCCCTTCGATCTGCTGCCGTGAGAGAAACTCATTCAACTCTCGAGCATCGTCCTCAAGTCTCTTGGAGACCTCCGTGTGCACAATTGGCATCACGGTCCCCCGAACCTGCTTGCGAGTGAAGGCATTGGTGGTCTTGCTCTTCCGCTTCTGAAGAGGCTGCTTGGGAAGCTCGTACTTGAACGTGAAGTGCTTGTGTGCGGACTGCAGGGGCACGCGGTGCCTCGCGGTCAACTCTAGCAGCGTAGGCGTGGCCCTGAAACGCGCTGCCCACCTTTGCGCCACTGCAGAACCGAAGGCCGAGTTAGCTGAACTCCGTCATACCATCCTCATGTTCGACGAGCTTGAGGCCCTTGAGCGCGCTCAGCACTCGAATGAATACACGGTGTCCCACAGGGCCTCCTGAGAACCCTTGGGCATGCAGTGCTCTATGGACCCACTCGCTTGGGCTCTCGTCAGACTGTGCCACA
Source organism: uncultured Alphaproteobacteria bacterium (assembly GCA_963696255.1). Taxonomy (GTDB): domain Bacteria; phylum Pseudomonadota; class Alphaproteobacteria; order Rhizobiales; family Xanthobacteraceae; genus Bradyrhizobium. The sequence continues at coordinate 2,474,661 of CAVOJN010000005.1, read as the reverse complement.
AGCAAGTCCGCCAAGAACGCGCCAACGGCCTCTTCTACTGCGGCACCTGGCTTGTGTTGATGCGTGCCGTTGACGTGCTCATGCCTCGCCACTTGTGTGCACGCAGCCCGTACGAGGGCCAGAGCGGCCTTGGACTTAGCGGACCCCTGCAGCGACGCGAATGCCGCATCCCGGAAGGCCTGTGTGATGTCGGTGGTGTCTTCGATAGTTACCATAAGATCAGTCCGCAGCGCCTATGAGCGACAAGCACTTGACCAGTTCTATCATTCCAGCAATCCAACTTCCCTGTGGTCACGCGAAAGCATGCAGCGCGGCATTTCAATTCCGACCACACGTGGCCTCAGTGACGAACGGCCGGACACGCGACAGGTCCAGACCGGGGTAGGAAATGCGGTTCACGGCATCAGAGAGGGCCGCAGCCCCAAAACGTGACAGCATCGCGCTCGCCCCGTAACCCCAGCTCACGGTTGACGCTTGAGCGTGGCCGATCAGGGCCTCTCGTATCTCATGATCAGCTCTGCCCCGGCGCAACGCATCCTTCACTGTATGGCGGAAGCTGTGAAAGACTTTCGCCTTGTCGATAACGCCCGTAGACCGAAGATAACGTCCGAACCACTGTGACCACGCGGGCACACCAGCTCTTCCCTTGTCAGGTGATACCGACGGGAAGAGCCATGCATCTTGACCGTCCGCGCGTCGCCTCGCCGCAACGTAATCCAAGAAGCCGAGACGGAGCACTTCGGGATGCACGGGCACCACGCGCTCTGAGGCGTCAGTCTTGACACGTTTGCCACGCGCTCGCTCGGTGACGAAATAGAGTAGCGGCACGGCAATCTCCACATCTGTCTGCACGTTCGCGGCGGTGAGGCTCCCTAGTTCTGCCTGTCGTGCCCCTGTGAACAGCGCCAGAACAGGCAACCAAAATCCAGCATCACCATGTGCCCCCCGTGGAAACTTGTGCTCAGTTGATACGGGCGCATCGAACAATAGCTGCAGTTCGGCAATCTCGAACGAAGTTCGCTCAGAGCGCTCCTCTGGTAATCTCAGCTTGCTGAATGGATCAGTCCACTGAGCGTCATCGGGCAAGAGCCCGTTCTGGCTAGCCCAAATGCAAACAGACTGAACTCCGCCTAGTTGCTTGTTGATGGTTGCCGCTGTGATCTTGGGCTCTCCGGGATGCTCTCGGCCCCATGCAGCCTGCGCTGGAAGTGTTGCTCGAAGCAATTCACCTTTGCGCAGTCGAGGGACATCCTGAAGCGCCTTGCGATACTCCAGTGCGTGCTTCTTCATGATCGCAACCACCGGCATATTCCCGTGGACCTGCACGAACATCTTCACGCTTCGACCAAACTCGTCCACTGTTCGCTTGGGACGCGCCCGGTGTCGCTCCCAACCTTCAAGAGCATCTCCAAGTGTACCCCCTTCGGGTGCTGCCACAGGTCCCACCTGCGCCAGCCTCGGCGTCTCAACGGTGACACCCTCATTGCGCTTTTCGATTGCTTCAAGAGCCCTGAGGTAAGCTTGAAGAGACGCCATGCCGAGCTTCGAGTACGAAGGGCTTTGCTCGTCCAGCTCTATCGCAAAGGTCCCTAATGCCAAATCTATCTGGTCCCGTACGATAGATATGTCGCCCAAAGCTGCGGCGTGGCGTATCTCCCGCAGCCAATCTTTTAGTGGTTCGAGGTTCTCTTGAAGTACTTGCAACGGCATGCCGTATCGCGGCCATTGTTCGTACGGGATTGCCCACGGTCCTATGGTCTCACCTTTGAGGCGTAGGTGCTCAGCCTCCATGCGCTTCATTTCATCACGACCGCCAAAGCGGACGCGCTCGTCGAACATCAGCTCGCTCGCGTAGACATGCTCCGCCACGCGAGCGATTTCAGTATCGTTGAGGTTCGTGCGCTTGATCGTCGGGGTGCTGCGTGCTGCAATGAGCGCCTTCGCCTTGCCGATAATCCTGTCGAACTCTGCAAGCACGAGCTTGGCGCGAATGTTCGCCTCGCGGGGCTCCTTGGTGCGCAGCGAGCGCTTCAGGTGCTTCTGCACCTGCCTACCGTTGCCAAGCAGTCTGCGCGACGGACGCCTGCAACCCTTCTGGCTTCGTAGGGACCGCCTTGCGAGCGTAGTAAGTCCCGTGCCGATCCTTTATGACGCCCATCAAGATACGCATGATTTTGACCACCGCTTGTGACCACCACGCGGCAGCTACGTGCTTGTATCTGCATTAGTTCTTGATCTTCAAGGGAAACTTATGCGACTGGCGCGCCCGGAACGATTCGAACGTCCGACCCTCAAATTCGTAGTCTGATGCTCTATCCAGCTGAGCTACGGGCGCGTGTTTCGCCTGTGATCGGCGGGCTGATCGCCCGCCTGCCTTCCAGACAGTCACCGGGAAGGCCGCGAAAGAGGGCTCTAGCTACCCGCTCCGGCTCGGATTGGCAAGGTCTGGGACGGTCTAGCTGCCTCGTCACTCCGGGACGCGCACCCGAACTCGGGATTACCCGAGTTCGGCATCCGGATTTCTCCAGTCGGCAACAGCCGACTTGGATGCGCGAACCCGGAATCTCCTGTTGAAACCTCGGGATTCCCGGTTCGAGGCTTCGGCTCACCCCGGAATGACGCCTGGAGCTTCTAGGCCCTGGCCCGCTCGTTGCGGACGGAGAGCAGTTCCACCGGGCGATCGGGGATCACGATCCGGAACGTCGCCCCGATCGTGCCCTCGACCAGATGGATATCGCCGTCATGGGCGCGCACCAGCTCGGCGGCGATCGCAAGGCCGAGCCCGCTGCCGCCGGGACGCGCCGAGGTCTGGAACGCCTCGAACAGATGCTCGCGCGACCTCTGCGGCACGCCGGGGCCGGTATCGGACACCTCCAGGATCGCGACCGCGCCCTCGCGCCGGCCGCTGACGCGGATCTGCATGCTGGCGGGATCGCTCTTGGGATTGCTTTCCAGCGCCTGCGCCGCGTTGCGCACGAGGTTGAGCAGCACGCGGAACAGCTGGTCCGGATCGGCAGTCGACCGTCAAGCCCGCGCTCGATCGCGGTGATCCAGGTGATCGAGGCGTCGCGAGGCAAGCCCCGCGGTCTCGCGCACCTCGGCCACGACAGGCTCGATCGGGATCATGCGGCGATCGGGCGCGGCTTCCTGGGCGCGGCCATAGGACAGCGTCGACTGGCAGAAGGCGATCGCGCGCTCCAGCGAGCGCATCAGTTTCGGCGCAAAGCGCTGCACCCGGGGATCGGGCACGCTCGCAAGCTGGTCCGACAGGAGCTGCGAGGACGCCAGCAGATTGCGCAAATCGTGGTTGATCTTGGAGACGGCAAGGCCGAGCGCGGCGAGCCGGCTCTTCTGGTTCAGCATCGAGACGAGGTCGCGCTGCATGGCCGAGAGTTCTCGCTCGGCGACGCCGATCTCGTCGCCGCGCTGGCTCGGGGCGATGATCCGCGCGGCACTTTCAGGGTTCTCGTGGAAGCCGACCATGTTCGCGGTCAGCCGCCGCATCGGCCGCACGAACAGGAAATGCAGCGCGACATAGACGAGGCCCGCGGTGAGAATCCCGATTCCCAGCCCCACCAGCAACAGGTTGCGGGAAAAGCGGTACATCGACTGCCGCAGCGGACGCTCGTCGACCACGGTTTCGATGAATTGCGCACCGCCCGGCGCCGGGCCGATCACGCGTATCGACTGGTTGCCGCTCTCCAGCATCATCTGGAAGGAACCGGTGATCGCGTCCCACACCGTCAGCGCGCGCACGTCGATATTGTGATCGATCGCCGTCGGCAGGTCGGCGCTCGCGAGCAGGCGGCGCTGCTGACCCATCTTGATCGCGACCGCGCGGGCGCCGATGCTGGTCAGGATCTGCCGCGCCAGCGAGTCCGGCACCATGCCGGAGCGGCGCCGCATCGAGCACGAGCGCGGCCGTATTGGCCGCCGCCAGGCGGTCGTTGAGACGGTTGGTCCAGAAGTTCGCGATGGCGGGCACATAGATCAGCAGGCAGGCGATCACCACCAGCGGGATGGTCAGCAGGAACAGCTTGCCGGACAGGCCAAGCCGGCGCGGCGGCTTCGGCCGCGGCGGCTGTTCCATCATGTCGGCTGGTCAGTCACTGACACGCTGTCTGCCACACCCTGCGCCACGTTGCGGTACCGGCCGTGATTCCCGGTCCAAGGTTTCACCGACGATGCGGTCCGTTGCCTCGTCCGGTCAAATTACCGATCGCTAATGTCGGCTCGTTCCATCCATCTGACGCGAGGGCGAGGCGGACCGCCATGCTTGCTCTCGAAAACACCGGAAACTCAATTTATTCAGCCTAAATGCGACGTTTCGAAGAAAGGCGGCGAAACAGCCTCGAATGATTGACGAAAACCGGCTCCTCCCTTATAAGCCGCGCAAATCGTCAGGGATGATCCGGCACCCCCGGAGGCGGCCCGTTAAGGGGCCGGAAACGGCCCGTTTTGGGCCGGTTGGCATCGCCGGACTTCCTCTCAACTTCAACAGGCAGATTGCCCGGTCAGCGGAGAAACGACCCGTGAAACGGACTTATCAACCCAGCAAACTGGTGCGCAAGCGCCGTCACGGCTTCCGCGCCCGGCTCGCAACCACGGGCGGCCGCAAGGTCCTCGCCGCGCGCCGTGCGCGTGGCCGCAAGCGCCTGAGCGCCTGAGGCCGACTCCTCCCCGGAGAACTCCATCATGGATCGGCTAAGGCAGCGGGCGGACTTCCTCGCCGTTGCCAATGGCGCGCGGGTCAACGCCAATGCGTTCACCCTGCAGGGCCGCTGCCGCGACGATCTGGGTCCGATCCGGATCGGTTTCACCGTCACCAGAAAGAACGGCACCGCCACCGAACGCAATCGCATCCGCCGCAGGCTTCGTGAAGCGGTCCGGCGTATCGATGCCGTGGCGATGCGGCCGCATCATGATTATGTGCTGGTCGGGCGCCGTACCGCGTTGACCTGTGATTTCGGTGCCATGATCGACGACCTCTGCTCGGCGCTGCAGCGCCTGCCCGGCAGGCCTCAAAGCGGACGCGTAAAGCGGATTGAACGACCCAATACGAGACTCGAAGACGAGACCTGACAGATGCTCGAAAATCGCAACACCATCCTCGCCGTCATCCTGTCCGGCCTCGTGCTGATCGCCTGGCAATATTTCTACAACATCCCGCAGATGGAGAAGCAGCGCGCCCAGCAGCAGGCACAGGCCGAGCTGCAGAAGAAGGCCGAACCCGGCCAGCAGCCGGCCGGTGCCGCATCGCCCTCGACCGCGCCGCAGCCAGGCGGCACGCAGGCCGGCAGCGCGCCGGCGGGTGCGCCGCCCTCCGCCGCCAACGCGCCTGCGGTCGATCGCAACACGGCGCTCGCCTCCGATCCCCGCGTCAAGATCGAGACGCCGAGCGTGATCGGCAGCATCCGTCTGAAGGGCGCCCGCATCGACGACATCTCGCTGGTGAAGTTCCGCGAGACGGTCGATCCCAACTCGCCGCCGATCGTGCTTTATGCGCCGTCAAACACGGCTGAACCCTATTATGCCGAGTTCGGCTGGGTGCCCGCCGCAGGCTCGACCGCCCGCCTACCCGACCAGAACACGATGTGGCAGCAGGAGAGCATCGGCGCCCTGACGCCGTCGGCGCCGCTGGTGCTGAAATATGACAATGGCGAAGGCCTCACCTTCCGCCGCACCATTTCCGTCGACGACAAATACCTCTTCACCATCAAGGACGAGGTCAACAACACCGGCAATGCGCCGGTGACGCTGTATCCGTTCGCGCTGATCTCGCGCCACGGCACGCCGCAGGTCTCCGGCTACTACATCCTTCATGAAGGCCTGATCGGCTACCTCGGCGACGAAAGCCTGCAGCAATTCACCTACAAGAAGATCGACGAAGCGCCGCCGTTGCCCAATCGCAAGGATGCAAGGGGCTTTGAATTCACCGCAATCGATGGCTGGCTCGGCATCACCGACAAATACTGGGCTTCGGCGCTGTTGCCCGACACCACCGCCCGGTTGAAGGCAAGCTTTTCGTCGAGCCAGCTCGGCAATATCAGGACCTATCAGACCGACTATTTGCAGGATCCGCAGACCGTCGCGATCGGCGGAAGCGCAAGCGTGAACGCGCGGCTGTTCGCCGGCGCGAAGGAAGCCAGCGTCGTCGGCCTGAATTTCCCGATCTGGGGCTTTGGCGGCTACAACCGGGAACTCGGGCTGAACCATTTCGATCTGCTGATCGACTGGGGCTGGTTCTACTTCATCACCAAGCCGATGTTCCTGGCGCTCGACTTCTTCTACCACCTCGTCGGCAATTTCGGCATCTCGATCCTGCTCGTCACCGTGATCGTGAAGCTCCTGTTCTTCCCGCTCGCCAACAAGTCCTACGCCTCGATGGCGAAGATGAAGTCGGTGCAGCCGCAGCTGCAGGCGCTCAAGGAGCGCTATCCCGACGACCGGGTGAAGCAGCAGCAGGAGATGATGGAGATCTACAAGAAGGAGAAGATCAACCCGATCGCCGGCTGCCTTCCGGTCGCGATCCAGATCCCGGTGTTCTTCTCCCTTTACAAGGTGCTGTTCGTCACCATCGAAATGCGGCACGCGCCGTTCTACGGCTGGATCAAGGACCTGTCCGCGCCGGATCCGACCAACCTTTTCACCCTGTTCGGGCTCTTGCACTTCGACCCGACGCAGCTTCCGCTGTTCGGCCATTATCTCGCGCTCGGCATCTGGCCGATCATCATGGGCATCACGATGTGGTTCCAGATGAAGCTCAACCCGACGCCGCCGGATCCGACGCAGCAGATCATCTTCAGCTGGATGCCGCTGATCTTCACCTTCATGCTCGCGGGTTTCCCGGCCGGACTCGTGATCTACTGGGCCTGGAACAACACGCTGTCGGTGCTGCAGCAGAGCTTCATCATGCGGCGTAACGGCGTGAAGGTGGAGCTGCTCGACAACATCAAGTCCGCTTTCGTCTGGAAGAAGGCCGAGTCGAAGACTTGACGTCGCGGGCGCGAGCCACGGCTCGCGCGAACAACGCGCGACGTCATTCCGGGACGATGCGAGAGCATCGAACTGCGGTGCGCAACTGCGCACCTGAGAATCTCGAGATTCCGGGTCTGGTCCTTCGGACCATCCCGGAATGACATGGGGAACGCAGAGACGCATCGCATGACCACCGACATCGATGCTGATCTGATCGAGGCGGGGCGAAAGCTGTTCGCCCGCGATTGGCAGTTCATCTGGGCCTCGCCCTCGATCGAGACACTGCCGCCGATGGCGGGGCTGGAGATCGCCTTTGCCGGCCGCTCCAATGTCGGCAAATCCTCGCTGATCAACGCGCTGACGGGCCGCAACAATCTCGCGCGCACCTCGCACACGCCGGGCCGCACGCAGGAGCTGATCTTCTTCGAAATTCCGGGAAAGTCCGACCTGCGGCTCGTCGACATGCCGGGCTACGGCTACGCCAAGGCGCCCAAGTCGCAGGTCGCCTCATGGACCGGGTTGATCCACAAATTCCTGCTGGGACGCGCCTCGCTCGCACGCGTCTACGTGCTGATCGATGCGCGGCACGGGCTGAAGGACGTCGATCTCGACGTGCTGAAGACGCTCGACAGATCCGCCGTCAGCTACCAGGTCGTGCTCACCAAGGCCGACCAGGTGAAGGCAGCCGAGCTGCAATCGCGCATCGGCGAGACCGAAGCGGCGCTGGCAAAGCATCCGGCCGCCTTTCCCGAGGTGCTTGCCACCTCCTCGCGCTCGGGCGCCGGCATGCCGGAGCTCCGCGCGGCGATGGTGCGGCTGCTCGACGAGCGCGGGGCGTGAGCGTGCATCGCATGCTGATCGTGCTGGCCGGCCTGATGGGCGCCGCCGGCGTCGTGCTGGCGGCGGCGTCCGCCCATCTTGCCGACGCCGCGCGGCTCGGTGCGGCCTCGTCGATGCTGCTGTTTCATGCGGCGGCGTTGCCCGGCATCGTGGCGCTCGCCGAGCGCGGTATTCTGCAGCCGCGCATTGCGCTGGTGGCAGCGTTCGGGTTCGTCGTGGCGGCCGTCCTGTTCGCGGGCGATCTGACGTTGCGCCAATATGCCGGGCATGGCCTGCTTGCGTTCGCCGCCCCGACCGGCGGCACGCTATTGATCGCAAGCTGGCTGGTGCTCGCAGTTTCGGCCCTGTGGCCCGGGAAAACGTAGCGCCAGCCTGGGACGGGCGCTTTGCGCCGGAGGCGGCAATCGGATAGAACCCGGCCACCCGCCGACAAAGAGATCAGCCCATGACCGAAATCAGTCCGCTCGATCAGGCCCGCATCCTGTCCGAGGCGCTGCCCCATATGCAGCAATATGACGAGGAAACGATCGTCATCAAATATGGCGGCCATGCCATGGGCGCGGAGGACACGGCCAAGGCCTTTGCGCGCGACATCGTGCTGCTGGAGCAGACCGCGATCAATCCGGTGGTCGTGCATGGCGGCGGTCCCCAGATCGCAACCATGCTCAAGCGCCTCGGCATCGTCTCGGAATTCGCGGCCGGCCTGCGCATCACCGATGCTGCGACCATCGAAATCGTCGAAATGGTGCTGGCCGGCTCGGTCAACAAGCAGATCGTCGGCTACATCAACGATGCCGGCGGCAAGGCGGTGGGCCTCTCCGGCAAGGACGGCAACATGGTGAAGGCGTCGAAGACGACGCGCACCATGATCGATCCCGGCTCCAACATCGAGAAGGCGATCGATCTCGGCTTCGTCGGCGACCCGGAAAAGGTCGACCTCACGCTGCTCAACCAGTTGATCGGCTATGAGCTGATTCCGGTGCTGGCGCCGCTCGCCACCTCGCATGACGGCCAGACGCTGAACATCAACGCCGACACGTTCGCCGGCGCGATCGCGGGCGCGCTGAAGGCCAAGCGCTTGTTGCTGTTGACCGACGTGCCCGGCGTGCTCGACAAGTCGAAGAAGCTGATTCCGGAGCTCTCGGTCAAGGATGCGCGGAAGCTGATCGCGGACGGCACCATCTCCGGGGGCATGATCCCGAAGGTCGAGACCTGCATCTATGCGCTGGAACAGGGCGTGCAGGGCGTCGTTATCATCGACGGCAAGACGCAGCACGCTGTATTGCTTGAGTTGTTCACGAATCAGGGCACGGGCACGCTGATCCACAAGTGACCGTCAGGGCGGGGCACAGCAACATCGTCGCGGCGCTGGTCGAGCGCACCCAGCTCGCATTGCCGGCGGCGGCCATTTCGTTCCTGCTGTCCTCCGTTCCCGCCTTGGCAGACCTGAAGCTCTGCAATCGCATGAGCTATGTGGTGGAGGCCGCGATCGGCATCGACGACAAGGCGGCGACCGCGACCCGCGGCTGGTTCCGGATCGATCCCGCCACCTGCCGCGTGGTGGTGCAGGGCACGCTGCATGCCGACCGCATCCTGCTCAACGCGCGGGCGCTTGCTGTCTACGGCGCCTCGCCCATTCCCCAGAGCGGCAACGACACGCTCTGCGTCGCGCAAGGCAATTTCGTCATCGCCGCCGCACGCCAGTGCCGCTCCGGGCAAACGCCCGCGCAATTCACCCAGATCACGCCGACGCAGAGCGACGACGGCAACCTCGTCGCCTACCTCGCGGAGGACAGTGAATATGATGACGAGCAGGCGCGGCTCGCCGGCATCCAGCGGCTGCTCCTGATCGCCGGCTACGACGCGGCGCCCATCGACGGCGTCGACGGGCCGAAGACGCAGGCAGCCCTCGCAGCCTTCCTGAAGAGCCGCGGGCTCGGCCAGGAGGTGGTGCAGTCGCAGACTTTTTTCACCACCATGGTCGAGGCCGTGCAGTCGCCGTCCGCCACCGGGCTCACCTGGTGCAACGACACGCCGCACAGGATCATGGCGGCGGTCGCCACCGACGACGGCAAGTCGGTCACCAGCCGCGGCTGGTACCGGATCGAGCCCGGCAAATGCCTGCACCCTGACGTCGCGGGAGCGCCGAAGCAGGTGTACAGCTTTGCCGAGGCCGTCGATGCCGAAAACCGTACCGTCAAGATCAAGGACAAGCCGCTGAACTGGGGTGGCATGACGCCGCTCTGTACGCGCGAGAACAAGTTCGAGACCACCGACCAGGGCGACTGCGGCAACCGCGGCTTCGCCGCGACGGGTTTCGTCGCGGTTGATCTTTCAGCCGGCGGCAAGACGCTGCGCTTTGCGATGCCGTGATGACTGTTGGGATGATCGCGATGCCCGCCAAATGCAGCGCTGTCGTCCCCGCGAAGGCGGGGACCCATAACCACAGGAAATCGTCGTTTGGCGAGATGGATCGTGATCGCGCAAACGACCACTTCCAGTGGTTATGGGTCCCGGGTCGCGCTTCGCTTGCCCGGGACGACGTGATGAGTTAGGCCGCGCTTGCGATTGCACAGAAAGCTAAAATGAAACCACCACGCACCTTCACCCATGTCGAGACCTGGGTGTTCGACCTCGATAACACGCTCTATCCGCATCACGTCAATCTGTGGCAGCAGGTCGATGCGCGGATCGGCGAGTTCGTCTCCGACTGGCTGAAGATATCGCGCGAGGAAGCGCGGGTGATCCAGAAGGATTATTATCGCCGCTACGGCACGACAATGCGCGGCATGATGAGCGAGCACGGCGTGCGCGCCGACGATTATCTGGCCTATGTGCACAAGATCGACCACTCGCCGCTCCAGCCCAATGCGGCGATGGGTGCAGCGATCAGCAAGCTGCCGGGCCGCAAGCTGATCCTGACCAACGGTTCGGTCGATCATGTCGATGCGGTCCTTGATCGCCTCGGCCTCGCCTCGCATTTCGATGGGGTGTTCGACATCATCGCAGCCGAGCTCGAGCCGAAACCGGCGCCGCAGACCTATGCGAAATTCCTGCGTGACCACGCGGTCGATCCGTCCAGCGCGGCGATGTTCGAGGACCTCGCCCGCAATCTCGTGGTGCCTCACCAGCTCGGCATGACGACGGTGCTGGTGGTGCCGGATGGATCCAGGGAGGTGGTGCGCGAGGACTGGGAGCTCGAGGGCCGCGATGCCGCCCATGTCGATCACGTCACTGACGACCTGACCGGCTTCTTGCAGGGACTGGTCAAATAGCTCTTGCTGGGTGTCATACCCCGCGAATGCGGGGTATCCAGTACGCTGCGGCCTCTCCGTTCAATCTCTGCCGCCTCTGGAATACTGGATCACCCGCATTCGCGGGTGATGACAGCTGCGGAGCGCCTTGACTCTCGTGCCCCAAATCCCGAAAAAGCCTGCCTACCGGCAAGTTCTCAAGGAAATCCGATGTCCGCCAGCCAGCTCGAAACCACCATCAACAACGCCTTCGAGGCGCGTGACGGTATCTCGACCTCGACGAAGGGCGAGGTTCGCGACGCCGTCGATCACGCGCTCGAACTGATGGACAAGGGCGAGGCGCGCGTGGCCGAGCGCGAGGCGAGCGGCAAATGGAAAGTGCATCAATGGCTGAAGAAGGCGGTGCTGCTGTCGTTCCGCCTCAACGACATGAGCACGATTCCGGGTGGCCCCGGCAAGGCGGCCTGGTGGGACAAGGTGCCGTCGAAATTCGAGGGCTGGGGCGAGAACCGTTTCCGTGACGCCGGCTTTCGCGCGGTGCCGGGCGCGATCGTGCGCCGCTCGGCCTTCATCGCGAAAAACGTCGTGCTGATGCCCTCCTTCGTCAATCTCGGCGCCTATGTCGATGAATCGACCATGGTCGACACCTGGTCGACCGTGGGCTCCTGCGCGCAGATTGGCAAGCGCGTGCACATTTCCGGCGGCGTCGGCATCGGCGGGGTGCTGGAGCCGCTGCAGGCCGAGCCTGTGATCGTCGAAGACGACTGCTTCATCGGCGCGCGCAGCGAAGTCGCCGAGGGCGTGATCGTCCGCAAGGGCGCGGTGCTGGCGATGGGCGTGTTCCTCGGCGCCTCCACCAAGATCGTCGACCGCGAGAGCGGCGAGATCTTCATCGGCGAGGTACCGGAATATTCCGTCGTCGTGCCAGGCGCCCTGCCCGGCAAACCGCTGAAAAACGGCCAGCCCGGCCCTTCGACCGCCTGCGCCGTCATCGTCAAGCGCGTCGACGAGCGCACCCGCGCCAAGACCAGCATCAACGAGCTGCTGCGGGATTGATTTCCGGGATTTGCCGTTGCCCTGGCCCCATCCGGCCTCTCCCTTTCAGGAGGAGGGGTAAGCAGCAACCGAACCCGGGGCGCCCCAGAAGCGACCAATCTCCGAATCCGCGGGCGTGCCGCGTTTGGAGATCGCCGTGAATTGGACCTGGTATCTGTTCAGCTTCGAGGGACGCATCAATCGTGCCAAATTCTGGCTGGGCAGCCTGGTCATGTTCGGCTGGATGTTGTTGTGCGCCTGCCTCGCCGGTCTCTGGCTGGCGGAGGTGGTAGCCAATACCCTCGAGCCGGCCGGAAAGATGGCGATCCATTTCAGCGTCAATCCGCTGCTCGAACTTTCGCTGGGGGCCAAGGGAGATCTGGCGGGAGGGGGTGCGTCCATCCATTTCGGGATCGACCAGCTTCTCAATCTTTTGAACCCTGCCTTCTATCCCTCCCTGTCGCCCAGGGACGTCGTGCCGCTCGTCGTCAACATGGTGGTCACACCGGTTCTGCTCTGGATCTATCTCGCGATTTCGATCAAGCGTCTGCACGACCGTGACCGGAGCGGGTGGTGGACGCTGCCGTTCCTCGTGCTGCCGGTCCTGCACTCGCATTTCGAGAACAGCCTCCCGGATTCCTACTTCTTCCTGCCGCTGAACCTCGCCGCGCTCGTCTGCACCGTCTGGGGCTTCATCGAGTTGGCCTGCCTGAAGGGCGACCCGTCGACCAACCAGTTCGGACCGAACCCACTGGGCAAGCAGCCGATGCGGCCGCGCAGCTCCGAGATGAGGCTTCGCACCACCACCGCCTGGGACCAGGAAAGCGAGATCGAACTCGCCCCGCACAGAGCTAGCCCTCTATCGTCCATGCATGTTAATCGGGGGGCATGAATGACGCGCTCTCGATCGCCCAAGCCCTGATCCGCTGCCCTTCCGTAACGCCTGCCGATGCCGGCGCGCTCGGCGTGCTGGAAAGCCTGCTCAAATCCCACGGCTTTGAAACGCACCGCGTCACCTTCAGCGAGACCGGTACGCCCGACGTGGATAATCTCTATGCGCGGATCGGAACCGGGGCGCCGCATCTGACCTTCGCCGGTCACACCGACGTGGTGCCGCCGGGCGACGAAGCCGCCTGGAGCCACGGCGCATTCTCCGGCGAGGTGAAAGACGGTTATCTCTATGGCCGCGGCGCGGTCGACATGAAAGGCGGCATCGCCTGCAGCGTCGCCGCCGTGCTGCAACACCTCGCCGACCATGGCGGCAAGCCGCAAAAAAATGGCAAAGGCTCGATCTCGTTCCTGATCACCGGCGACGAGGAAGCCGCCTCCATCAACGGCACGGTGAAACTGCTGAAATGGGCCGCCGATCGCGGCGAAAAATTTGACCATTGCGTGCTGGGCGAGCCGTCCAACCAGCAGGAGATGGGCGACTGCATCAAGATCGGCCGGCGCGGCTCGCAATCCGGCACGCTCCATGTCGATGGCGTGCAGGGTCACGTCGCTTATCCGCACCGGGCGGCGAATCCGGTGCCGGATATCTCGCGCCTGATCGTGGCGATCAGCGACGAGCCGCTCGACGCCGGCAGCGCCCAGTTCCAGGCCTCGAATCTCGAATTCGTCTCGGTCGATGTCGGCAACGGCGCCTTCAACGTTATTCCCGGAAGCGCGCGTGCGACCTTCAACATCCGCTACAACGACCTCCACACCCAGGCCAGCCTGCGCGAACTGGTCGAGACGCGGCTCGCCAGGGCCACCGGCAACCGCATCAAGGCGCGCATCGTGTGGGAGCCGTCGAATTCGAACGTCTTCGTCACCAAACCGGGCGCCTTCACCGATCTCGCGGTGTCCGCGATCGAGGAGATCACCGGCCGCAAGCCCGAACTCTCCACTACCGGCGGCACCTCGGACGCACGCTTCATCGCCAGCTATTGCCCGGTGATCGAATTCGGCCTGCTCGGCCAGACCATGCACCAGATCGACGAACGCGCCTCGGTAAAGGACATCGAGGTGCTGACACGGATCTATCGCGGGATTCTGGACCGGTATTTCGACTAACCTTCAGGCCGCGGGGCGGTCGAAAAAAGAAGCCCATCGCTGTCGGTTCAAGTCCATCCCGATCGTCCTGGGTGAGAGCGCCGCAAATATCCGGGAGAAAATCATGTCGACGACCCCGCGGGGAAAGCCAGCCAAACTCGTCGTCCGCTGCTTCAGTGTCTCGGCCGACGGCTATGGCGCGGGCCCACATCAGGACGCCGACAACCCGATGGGCGTCGGCGGCATGGCGCTGCACGAATGGGTGTTTCCGACCCGAACGTTTCAGAAAATGCTGTTCGGCAAGGATAGCGGCGCAACCGGACCCGATGACGACTTCGCCGCGCGCGGTTTCGAGAATCTCGGTGCGTGGATCCTGGGCCGCAACATGTTCGGTCCGGTGCGCGGTCCCTGGCCGGATGAGAGCTGGAAAGGCTGGTGGGGCGACGAGCCGCCCTACCGCTGCGAGGTGTTTGTGCTGACGCATCACGCGCGCGCACCGATCGAGATGAAGGGTGGCACCGTGTTCCACTTCGTGACCGACGGAATCGAGGCGGCGCTCGAGCACGCCCGCCGCGCCGCGGGCGGCAAGGACATCAGGCTCGGCGGCGGTGTCGCAACCGTCAGGCAATATCTGCGCGCCGGGCTGATCGACGAACTGCATCTGGCGATGGCGCCGGCCTTCCTCGGGTCGGGCGAGAATCTTTTTGCCGATATCGATCTGGTGAAGCTGGGCTACCGACGCACGGAGCATGTTGCGACGCCGGGCGCGATGCACACGGTGCTTCGCAAGTAGGGTAGGTTAGCCCAACGGGTCCGCGCAAAGCGCGGCCCCGTTGGGCTAACCCATCCTACGATCCCGACTCAATAATCCACCCTCACCAGATAAAGCCCCTCGGGTGGAGCGACGACGCCGCAGGCGGCGCGGTCGCGTGCGGCGAGTGCTGTGGCGAGATCGTCGGCGCTCCAGCGGCCTTCGCCGACCCACATCAGTGAGCCCACCATCGAGCGCACCTGGCTGTGCAGGAACGAGCGCGCGGAGGTGATGATGCGGATGGCGTCACCGTCCCTGACCACGTCGAGCTGGTCGAGCGTCTTCTCCGGCGATTTCGCCTGGCATTCGGTGTCGCGGAAGGTGGTGAAATCATGTTTGCCGAGCAGGTGCTGCGCGGCCGCATGCATCGCGTCTGAATCGAGGCGGCGCGGCACGCGCCAAACCCGCCCGGCATCGAGCGCCAAATTGGCGCGGGTATTGGCGATGCGATAGAGATAGTGCCGCTTGATCGCCGAGAAGCGCGCCTCGAAGGTTTCGGGCACGATCTCGGCCGACTTGACCGCGACCGGATTGGGCCGCAGATGCGCGTTCAAAGCGTCGCGCAGCCGGCCCGGCGTGAAGTGCTTGTCGATGTCGCAATGGGCGACCTGTCCAAGCGCATGCACGCCGGCATCGGTGCGGCCCGCGCCATGCACGCGCACGTCAGCGCCGCAGGTCGCCTTCACCGCCGCCTCCAGCGCACCCTGCACGGTCGGATGATCGGCCTGGAGTTGCCAGCCCGCGAACGGCGCGCCGTCATATTCGATGGTGAGCTTGTAACGGGGCATCTCTATTCGCTTGGATGTCATCGTCCGCGAAGGCGGACGATCCAGTACTCCGTGACGTCTCGCTTCTATCTCATAGGCTGCGGCGTACTGGATACCCCGCTTTCGCGGGGTATGACAGCATCACAAAAATCGCGCCCCCGCCCCCACCGGCGTGCCGCGCAAAAACTCCGCCGCCTTCATCGGTCCCTTACCGGCGCGCTGCAATTCGATGATGCGGATCGCGCCAGCCCCGCAGGCAATCGTGAGCTGATCGTCCAGCACGCTGCCGGGCGTGCCCGATCCATCAGCCAGCGCGCAGCGCAGGATTTTCACCCGCGCGGCGTCACCCTCGCCTGCGATCTCGCTCCAGGCGCCGGGAAAAGGCGACAGTCCATGGATGTGGCGCAGTACCTCGCGTGCGGGCTTGCCCCAGTCGATCCGCGCCTCGGCTTTCTCGATCTTGGCAGCATAGGTGACGCCGGTTTCACTCTGCTTGATCAATTGCAACGCGCCGCGTTCGAGCGCGGCGACCGCCCGCACCATCAGATCGGCGCCGAGCCGCGACAGCGCGTCGTGAAGATCGGAGACGGTCATCGCGTCCGTGACCGGCAGCCGCTCGGCCATGGCGACGTCACCGGTATCGAGGCCAACATCCATCTTCATCACCATGACGCCGCTTTCGGCGTCACCGGCCATGATCGCGCGGTTGATCGGCGCGGCGCCGCGCCAGCGCGGCAGCAGCGAGGCATGCAGATTGAAGCAGCCGAGTTTGGGCGCCTCGAGGATGGCCTGCGGCAGGATCATGCCGTAGGCGACGACAACAGCGGCATCTGCCTGGTGCGCGCGAAACTCCTCCAGCGCCTCCGGCGTCTTCAGTGTCTTCGGCGTCAGCACGGGAATGTTCAGCCGCCGGGCCTCGACCTCCACCGGAGTCGGCTGCAGCTTCATGCCGCGCCCGCCGGGCTTCGGCGCGCGGGTATAGACGGCCGCGATCTCATGGCCATGCGCAACCAGTTCCAATAGCGTCGGCACGGAGAAATCGGGCGTGCCCATGAAGATCAGGCGGAGGGGCATTTTGGCAGGGTCCTGCGGCACCTTCGTCTCGTCATGGCCGGGCTCGTCCCGGCCGTTCACGTCTTTGGTGCCACCAAGAAGGAAGACGTGGATGCCCGGCACAAGGCCGGGCATGACGACTGAGATTTCGTCTTACTCTTCCGCGCGCTTGGCGGCCTTGGAAAACTTCTTGTTCACGCGGTCGCGCTTCAGCTTCGACAGATAGTCGATGAACAGCACGCCGTTGAGATGGTCGATCTCGTGCTGGATGCAGGTGGCGTAGAGGCCTTCGGCATCCTCCTCATGCAGCTTGCCGTCGAGGTCCAGGAAGCGCACGCGGACCTTTGCCGGCCGCTCGACTTCCTCGTAATATTCCGGGATCGAGAGGCAGCCTTCCTCGTAGACCGACATCTCGTCGGACGAGGCGACGATCTCGGGGTTGATGAACACCCGCGGCTGCGGCGTGGTCTCGCCGTTTTCGTCCTTTTTTGCCAGATCCATGGTGATCAGCCGCAGGGGCTGCGCGACCTGGATCGCGGCAAGCCCGATACCCGGCGCGTCGTACATGGTCTCGAACATATCGTCGGCGAGCTTGCGGATCTCCGGCGTCACCTTCTCGATCGGTTTGGAGACCAGCCGCAACTGCTTGTCCGGCAGGATGATGATTTCGCGTAAGGCCATTTTCGTCCAATTATCCCAGGCGCGATTTAAGGGGCGGCCTCCGTGCGGTCAATCGAAAGGCCGCCGCGTCAACCCCGCGCTAACCATAAAAATCAGCAATCGGTTAACCATAAAAATTCAGCTCTGATTAACCATAAATGTTCCCCCTTCGTTCGATTTCGCATGCGAATCGGCTACACAGGACGGCATGAATCCGATTCTCTTCATGATCGGCGACTGGCCGGTCCACATCACCGATGTCGTGGTCGGCTTTGCCGTGGCCACACTCCTCCTGCTTGTGACCATTGCCATCGTGGTGGCCCGCTCGGGCAGGCGCGGTTCCGAGGTCGCCCTGGCGCAGGCGGCCCGCGCCGACGAGCTGGAACAGCGGCTCAACGACATGCTGCGCGCCCAGGCGGAGTCCTCGGGCCGGGTCGACGCCATGGCGCAGGCGCTGGCGGGCCGGCAGGCCGACATGGCCCGCGCGGTCAACGAGCGGCTCGATTCGGTGACCCACCGGGTCGGCCAGTCGATGGAAACGACGACCCGCAACACCATGGACAGCCTGCGCCAGCTTCACGAGCGGCTCGGCATCATCGACAACGCGCACAAGAACCTCACCGATCTCACCACCCAGGTCACGACGCTCCGGGACGTGCTCGCCAACAAGCAGTCGCGTGGGGCATTCGGCCAGGCGCGGATGGAAGCGATCGTGCAGGACGGCATGCCGGCGGGGTCCTACGAATTCCAGTTCACGCTCTCGAGCGGCAAGCGGCCGGATTGCGTGGTGTTCCTGCCCGATCAGCGGCCGCTTTGCATCGACGCGAAATTCCCGCTCGAGGCGATGACCGCGCTGCACGACGCACGCAGCGACGAGGACAAGAAGTTCGCCTGCCAGCGGCTGCGCAATGACGTGATGAAACACGTCAACGATATCGCGGAGAAGTATCTCATCCCCGGCGAAACCCAGGACACCGCGCTGATGTTCGTGCCCTCGGAATTGGTCTATGCCGAAATCCATGACGGTTTCGACGATGTGGTCCAGAAGGCCTACCGCGCCCGCGTGGTGCTGGTGTCGCCGTCGCTGTTGATGCTGGCGATCCAGGTGATGCAGCAGATCCTCAAGGACGCGCGCATCCGCGACGCCGCCGACCAGATCCGCAACGAGGTGATGCATCTCGGCGACGATCTCGGCCGTCTGCGCGAGCGCGTGGTCAAGCTGGGGAAGCATTTTGGCGACGTCAATGAGGACGTGCGGCAGATCCTGATCTCAGCCGACAAGATCGAGAAACGCGCCGGCCGCATCGAGGAACTCGACTTCTCCAAGGAGACGCCGCCCGAGCCGCCGCGGCTGGTGCAGCCGGCGACGCCGGACCTGTTTCCCCTGCGCAAGCTGCAGGCGGGTGAGTGAGAAGGTCTCGCTTTTTCGGTTGACCTACCCTGCCATCACAAACTCAACTGTCATCGCCCGGCTCGATGTTTAGCCCGGACAGATGACTGACGGGTGTTCGGAGACATCACTGACACATCAGACTGGCTGGATTGGTCCGATTCGGGAGGCCGTCCATGCCGTGGAACGAGGTGTCGGTGATGGATCAACGACGTGAGTTTGTGCAGTTGGCTTTGCAGGAAGGGGCTAACCGTCGGGAGCTTTGCCGGCGGTTCGGCATCAGTGCTGATGTTGGCTATAAGTGGCTGGCGCGATGGCAGGCCGGGGACCGAGAGTTGGTAGACCGCTCGCGGCGTCCGCACGCGATGCCGAGACGGAGTGAGGCTGCGATCGAGGCTCAGGTGCTTGCGGTGCGCGAGCGGCACCCGGCTTGGGGTGCACGCAAGATCGCACATTGTCTGAAGCGGGACGGACTGGCTGTTCCGTCGCCGTCCACCGTCCACCAAATCCTGTGTCGGAATGGCCGGATTGCGCCGAGCGAGAATCCGCCGCCTAATCCAGGGCATCGCTTCGAGAAAGAAGCTCCCAATCTGCTGTGGCAAATGGACTTCAAGGGCTATATGCCGCTGACCAACGGAGCGAACTGCCATCCGCTGACCGTGGTCGATGACCACTCGCGTTACGTTCTGTGTCTGAAGGCCTGCTCTAACGAGCAGCGCTTTACCGTACAGGGTCATCTGACAACGACCTTCCGCCGCTACGGGCTGCCAGAGGCATTTTACACCGACAACGGTTCGCCATGGGGCGACACCTCCGGCGTCCGCTGGACCGGTCTGAAGGTTTGGCTGCTCAAACTCGGCGTCAGGGTGGTGCATGCCAGGCCCGGTCATCCGCAGGCGCGCTGCAAGAACGAGCGCTTCCACCGCACGCTGAAAGCCGAGGTGTTTGCCATGCGACGCTTCCGCAATCTGCCGGACGTGCAGCGGGCCTTCGACGCATGGCGGACGATCTACAACCTCGAACGGCCGCATCAAGGCCTCAGCATGAGTGTACCTGCCGACCGCTTCCGGCCCAGCACACGCGCCATGCCATCGCGACTTCCCGAAGTCCAATACGACAGCGGAGAAATTGTTCGCACCGTCTCGTCCACTCGCAGCTATATCTCCTTCAAGGGTCGAATGTGGCGGGTTCCGCAGGCCTTCCGCCGGTGAACGTCTTGCCATCAGGCCGCTGGATCGTGATGGCCACTACGGAATCTTCTTCGCCAGCTGGCAGGTCGCATCGATCGACCTGACCAATGGGCTACCTGTCAGTGATGTGTCCGAACAGGTGTCAGTCATGTCTCCGGGCTAAACATCAAGCCGGGCGATGACAGTCGATTTGTGGATAGAATTCTGCTACCAACGGCGGCATGACCGCACCCGAGGCCACGTCCGACACGCACATTTCCGCCGCAAAGCCGAAGGCGTCCTGGCGCGAGGGTCTTGCGGTCTACCTGCAGCCGCGCGTGCTGATCGTGATGCTGCTCGGTTTCTCCTCCGGGCTACCGCTGGCGCTGTCGGGCTCGACGCTGCTGATCTGGATGCGCGAGGCCGGCGTCGATCTCGGCACCATCGGACTGTTTGCGCTGGTCGGCACGCCCTACACCCTGAAATTCCTGTGGGCGCCGCTGGTCGACGCGCTGCATCTGCCGTTCTTCACGCGGCAATTCGGCCGCCGCCGCGGCTGGTTGCTGCTGTCGCAACTGTTCCTGATCGCCGCCATCCTCCTGCTTGCCACGACCGACCCTGCGCGCTCGCCGCTGTTCGTGGCTGCCGCAGCGCTCCTGGTGGCGGCGACGTCCTCGACCCAGGACATCGTGGTCGACGCCTTCCGCGTCGAAAGCCTGCCCGAGAGCGAGCAGGCCGCCGGCATGGCCTCCTATGTCGCGGCCTACCGTATCGGCATGCTGGTCTCGACCGCCGGCGCGCTGTTCATCGTGTCCGGATTCGAATCGGGCGGGCTGTCGCGCAATACGGCGTGGATGTGGGGCTATGCGGTGATGGCGGCGCTGGTGCTGATCGGCTGCATCACCGCGCTGGTCGCGACCGAGCCGGAATCCTCGGTGCGCGCGGAAGCCGCAACCCATGACGAGAGCGCGTTCACGCGCGTGATCCATGCCGCGGTCGGCGCCTTCTCGGAATTCCTGACGCGCAAGGACGCGATCGCCGCGCTCGCCTTCGTCGTGCTGTTCAAATTCACCGACGCCTTCTCCGGCAGCATGACCGCGCCCTTCGTCATCGATCTCGGCTTCTCCCGCAACGATTACGCCGCCATCGTCAAGGGCGTCGGACTCGCCGCCACCCTGATCGGCGGATTTGCCGGCGGATTTGTCGCGCGGCGCTATTCGCTCGCGGCAAGCCTGTGGATCGGCGGCGTGTTGCAGGCCGTCGCCAATCTCTCTTTCTCCTGGCTTGCGCTGGTCGGCATCAACCAATGGGCGCTGGCGCTCGCCATCACGGCGGAGAATTTCACCAGCGCCATCGGCACGGTGATCTTCGTTGCCTATCTCTCGGCGCTGTGCCGCAACCCGCTGCACACGGCGACCCAATACGCGCTGCTCACCGCGCTGTCCGCGGTCGGCCGCACCTATCTCTCGTCAGGCGCAGGGTTTGTCGCGAAGGCGACAGGCTGGCCAATGTTCTTCGTGATCTGCATGCTGGTCGCGATCCCGGGCCTGCTGCTGCTGGCATGGCTGCAGAAGCGTGGACATTTCCAGGCGTTGGGCCCGGTGCGGGTGTAGCGCGCCGTCCGCCTCAGGACCTCATGAACCACCGGGTCGGCCCCCGCGACCCAATAGAAGGCCGGATTCATCGGGCCGCGGGGGCAAAACGCTTGAGCGACGATATCGATTTCATTTCGGCACTCGGGCTCTTCTGGCCTGAACTGGACCTCAAGCGCCTTCTCGCCTCGCTTGCGATCATGGACGAACCGCCTCCGCTCCTGGATTCCTACAGCTGCTTCGCAAGCAACCCCGAGCTTGGGATCGAGCTGACATTCAAGAATGCGGATCTTCTGAAGGTCAGATTCCGCGACTATCCGAAACGGGCGCGCGTCCTGCACAACATCAGGTTCTATGGCCAGACGACGCCCGACTTCAGTCCCTATTGCGGCACCCTGCCCTTCGGTTTGCAGTTCGGCATGCCAAGGCAATCCGTCATAGATCTGCTTGGACCGCCATCCTGGTTCAGTGACGATATCGGCTCGATGCGATGGGACGCGGAACGCCATTGCCTGTTTGCAGACCTGTCGAAGGACAGCGAGGTGGAGCGCGTCTCGGTCCAGACGCCTGTCGCGGAATCGATCCGGCGCTCGCTGGCTGACGAGGAGCGCGACTAATGCTTCGTCACCACGCTCCACTTCGTGATGACGGCTTCGGTCATCTGCCCTGCATCCTGCGCGCAGGCGACCTCGTCGACCTTGATCGAGATTTCCTTGCCGACCATCGCCTTCAACTGCGCGGCCTGCGCGTCGCTTGAGGTGACGAGCTGAAAGGTTTCCGGCCCGGTCTCGAGATTGCACAAGCCGCTCGGCGGCGGCAGGCGGCGCGGCTCGCTGGTGATCTGATAGGTCGCCGCCCGCTTGCCCTTGTTGCCGCTCTTGACGCGCATGGCCGTGAGCTCCCCCGACAGCACGTCGCCCTTGGCCATCGGCCTGCCCGGCCTGGTCGGAGGTTCCTTGTCCTGCGCCAGCGCCGGTGCGCCGGTCAACGCCACGACAATGAACGCACAGGCCCAGCGTCTGGCGAATCGGGATTTCGTCATGTGAGGGAGTTCCGTTCGCGTATTGGCTAGAACAAGGTCCGCTGCCGCATGGCTGCTGATAACGTACCTTCATCGAGATAATCAAGCTCGCCGCCGACGGGAACACCATGGGCGAGGCGCGTCACCTTCACATTGGCCTCTTGCAGCAGGTCAGTGATGTAATGGGCCGTAGTCTGGCCGTCCACGGTAGCATTCAACGCCAGAATGATTTCATGCACTTGCGGATCATGCGCGCGCTTCACCAGCGCGTCGATGGTCAGGTCTTGCGGACCGACGCCGTCGAGCGGCGACAAGGTCGCGCCCAGCACGTGATAGCGGCCATTGGTCGCATTGGCGCGTTCCAGCGCCCAGAGATCGGCGACGTCGGCGACCACCACGATCATGGCATCATCACGGCGCGGGTCGGTGCAAACCGTGCAGGGATTTTGCGTGTCGATATTGCCACAGGTCTTGCAGACCTGGATTTTGTCGATCGCCACTTGCAGCGCCGAGGACAGCGGCGTCATCAGCGCTTCGCGCTTCTTGATCAGGTGCAACGCGGCACGCCGGGCCGAGCGCGGGCCAAGCCCGGGCAGGCGCGCCAATAGCTGGATCAGACGTTCGATTTCAGGACCGGCAACAGCGGGCATCTCTTACGAACCAAGCCCCCCGAGCATTCCCGGCGGCAGGCCGAGCCCGCCGGCGAGCGACTGCATCTTCTCCTGCATCGCCGCTTCCGCCTTGCGCCGCGCGTCGTTGCACGCGGTCACAACCAGATCCTCGACGATCTCACATTCCTCCGGCTTCATCAGGGAAGGATCGATCTTCACCGCCTTCACTTCCATCTTCGCGGTCATGCGAACCGAGACCAATCCGCCGCCGGCAAGCCCTTCAACCTCGACATGGCCGAGTTCGTCCTGCATCGCCTGCATCTTCGATTGCAGCTGCGCCGCCTGTTTCATCATGCCGAGAAAATCGGGCATCCTGTGGTCCTCAGATCTGAAAGTCCAAAGCCTAGAAATCGTTGTCGTCAGGCGACTCCTCGCCGGCAGTGCCGTCTTCGCCAAGACCGTTGATGCTGCCATCGGATTCAGGCGGCTCGGCGGCAAGCCTGCGTACTTCCACGAGCCTGGCGCCGGGGAAGCGCGCCAATACCTCCTTTACCCGCGGATCGGATTCGGCGGCGCGCTCGCGCTCGTTCTTCGCCAGCAGATTCTGTTCGCGCAGGGTCGCCTGACCCGTCGCGTTGGAGACAATCACGGTCCAGCGGCGATTGGTCCATTGCTCGAGCTTGCGCGAGAGATCGTTGACCAGTGAGCGCTGGGCGTTGCGCTCCAGTGCGACTTCCAGCCGTCCATCCTCGAAACGCACCAGGCGGACATCGGTTTCAAGCGCGGACCTGGTCAGGAGATCGCGCTTTTCGCCGGCGAGCGCTACCAGCTCCGGAAAGCTCGAAACACGCCGCACCGGTGCGGCTTGCGCCTCAGGCGCGCTCGCAACGGCCATTTGCGGCCGCGCCGAAACCTCGGGCGCGCTTCGAGGAGCCGTCGCAGTGCGCGCAGATGCCGGCGAAACCGCCGACGCGGTCGGCGCCGGCTGACCACGCGACGGCGCACTCGTGTTGACGACAGGCGAAGCGCCGCCGCCCTGCTCGATCATCCGGATCGCTTCATCCGGCGTCGGCATATCGGCGACATAGGCGATCCGCACCAGCACCATCTCGGCGGCGGCTGCCGGCCTCGTCGCGGCCTGCACCTCGGTGATGCCCTTGAGCAGCATCTGCCACATCCGCGACAGCACCCGCATCGACAGCTTTGCTGCGAAGTCGCGCGCCCGCAAGCGCTCGGTCTCGCTGAAGGCGACATTGTCGGCGGTGGCCGGCACGGCCTTGACGCGGGTGACGAAGTTGACGAACTCGGCGAGGTCGGACAGCACGACGATCGGATCGGCGCCGACATCGTATTGCTCACGGAATTCCCTGAACGCCGAGGCGATGTCGCCGCGCGCGAGATGCTCGAACAGGTCGATCACGCGGGTGCGGTCGGCAAGCCCCAGCATCTGCCGGACTTCCTCGGCGCGCACAAGGCCCGCGGCATGCGCGATCGCCTGATCCAGCAGCGACAGGGAATCGCGCACCGAGCCCTCGGCGGCGCGCGCGATGATGCCGAGCGCCTCGGGCTCGATCTCCACGCTTTCCTTCTGCGCAATGTTGGACAGATGCCGCATCAACACATCGGCCTCGACGCGGCGCAGGTCGAAGCGCTGGCAGCGCGACAGCACCGTCACCGGAACCTTGCGGATCTCGGTCGTGGCGAACACGAACTTGGCGTGCTCCGGCGGCTCCTCCAGCGTCTTCAGGAAGGCGTTGAACGCCGCCGTCGACAGCATATGGACTTCGTCGATGATGTAGACCTTGTAGCGCGCGCTCGCAGGCGCGTAACGCACGCTGTCATTGATCTGGCGCACATCGTCGACGCCGGTATGGGACGCGGCGTCCATCTCCAGCACATCCATGTGCCGGCTTTCCATGATCGCCTGGCAATGCACGCCAAGCTGCGGCATGTGGATGGTCGGGCCCTTCACCGAACCGTCAGGCAAGCTCATAGTTCAGCGCGCGCGCAAGAATCCGCGCCGTCGTGGTCTTGCCGACCCCGCGCACGCCGGTGAGGATCCAGGCCTGCGGAATGCGTCCGGTCTCGAAGGCATTCGACACCGTGCGCACCACGGCGTCCTGGCCGATCAGGTCCTCGAAGCTCGACGGGCGGTATTTGCGCGCCAGCACGCGATAGGATTTCGCCACGGCTGCGGCGGCCCCTCCACCGAGGTCGAAACCGCCCTGCTCGACGCCGTCAGGCTTGTGATCGGGAGCGCCAGCATCGGTCATCTGTCGATCCGCAATTTCAGTTCTCTCGGCCGGCTTTTGCGGAAGGGAGCGCGCGCCGGGCGCCAGTTTGCGCGCGGCCGGCGCGATTCGCAGGGAAAACAGGTAGGAGACTGACGAGCGACCCGATCCGGACCTCGTTAGGGCTGCTTCCTTCCGGACCTGACCCGGTTGGCGAGTGGCTCGTCCACCGCCAATCTCCCGGTCCCTATTTGGGGCCAAAAGGGCCGGAAAGCAAGCGCCGAAGAGCCCTGTTCCATCATGACCGCACCCACGCGCCTATTCGCCAAACATTGCAAACGTGAGATCGGACTTGAAATCGGACTTGAGATCGGACTTGGCCGGCGACACCTCCGCATTGCCGGGTCACCGCCAACGCCCCTATTTTCATCCGGGCATGCAAGAAAGACGTGGATGCCCGGCATAAAGCCGGGCATGACGGGTGTTGTTTGCGGCCAAGGTCTCTGCGACGGTAAGGAATAATTCGAGACAACAAATGCCCGATTCCGCCTGGTCGCTGCATCCCCAGCTCGAGAAGGACACCATCGATATCGGCGACCTGCCGCTGTCACGCGTGCTGGTCATCCGCGACGCGAATTACCCCTGGCTCCTGCTGGTGCCGCGCCGGAGCGAGGCGGTGGAGATCATCGATCTCGACGAGGTCGAACAGGCGCAACTCATGACCGAGATGTCCCGCGCGGCTCGCGCGCTCAAGGACGTGACCAAGTGCGACAAGCTGAATATCGCCGCCCTTGGCAACATGGTGCCGCAGCTTCATGTCCACGTCATCGCGCGCCGCAAGCAGGACGCCGCCTGGCCGCGCCCGGTCTGGGGCGTGGTGCCGCCGCTTCCCCATGACGCCGAGGAAGTGCAGAATTTCATCAGCGCGCTACGGCGCAAAATCTGGTTGGGCTAGGAAGAATGTCAGCTTTCGAATCGTTTCCGCTCGGACAGCCGGGCTTCGTCAACAACATCCTCGACCGCGCCGCGCATCTGCGCACCAAGGACGATAGACTGATGGCGATGGAGAGCGACCCCCGCTCCCGCGCCTATGTCGTGCACCGCGATTCGCTGGTCGTCCGGAAGGACGGCGAGGCCACGCGCGCGCTGCTGTCGATCGACGAGGCGCTGAAGTGCGGCGCCAATCCCGGCACGATCTTTCTTGGCCTGCGCGATGGCGCGCGCGGTCTTCGGGATGGGCATCTCGCAGGCCGCCGCCGAAGGCCTCATGAACCGTAACGATGTCGAGCTCGCGGATTTGCGCGCCATGGCGCAGCAAGGCGTGGTGCCGCCGAACGAGCTTTCCGCGATCGCGATGGCGAAGTCGATGGTGAACTGGCATCAGCGCCACGGCTATTGCGCCAATTGCGGCCAGCGCACGGCGATGAAGGAAGGCGGCTGGAAGCGCGATTGCCCGGCTTGCAAGGCCGAGCATTTCCCGCGCACCGATCCGGTCGTGATCATGCTGGTGACGCATGGCGACAAATGCCTGCTCGGCCGCGCGGCGCGGTTTCTGCCGGGCATGTATTCGTGTCTGGCCGGTTTCGTCGAAGCCGCCGAAACCATCGAGGATGCGGTCCGCCGCGAGGTGTTCGAGGAGGCCGGAATCCGCTGCACCGATGTCGGCTACTACATGACGCAGCCCTGGCCCTATCCGTCGTCGCTGATGATCGGCTGCGTCGCGCGAGCGCTGAACGAGGACATCGTGGTCGACCGCTCGGAGCTGGAAGATGCGCGCTGGTTCGACCGCGACGAGGCGCGGCTGATGATCACGCGCAAACATCCCGACGGTCTCGCCGGTCCCCATCCCTTCGCCATTGCCCATCATCTGCTCGGCCGCTGGGTGCATGGCGGAGCCGAGCGCATAGCGAGGAACCGCCATGCCGTCGACAAGGCATGACGACGCGGCATGAACTTTCAGAGCGCCCAAGATGCCGCCGCGCATCCTCTGCATCGGCCAGCCGGTTCGCGACCTGACCTTTCGCGTGCAGGAGCTGCCGGCGCGCGGACTCGAAGGCGAATGTCGATCATTTCGAGCAGATCTGCGGCGGCAATTCGCTGAACGCGGCGATCGGCATCGCGCGGCTCGGCGGCCGCGCCTCGCTCTGCGGGCCGATGGGCGACATCAACGAAACCGCCAGCCGCTACATCTTCGAGCAGCTGGCATCCGAGGGCATCGACACCAGCCACATCGTGCACATGCCGGGCGCGGTGACGCCGATCTCGGCGTTCATGATCGACAAGACCGGCGAGCGCACCGGCGTCACCTACCGCGACCCGAAACTGTGGAACGTGAAACTTCCGCCGGCCGATCTGCTGCTGACGGATTGTGACGCCGTCCTGATCGAAAGCCGCTGCGCGGAGTTTTGCTACCGATCTCTGCGCCGAAGCTCGTCTGCGCGGCATTCCCGTCATCGTCGATGTCGACCGCGCGATGTCGCTGCGCGAAGGCCTGCTCACGGCCTCGACGCATCTGGTGTTTTCGAGCGAGCCGCTGCAGGAAACAGCCGGCTGCCAGGACGAAGGCGAGGCGCTGAAGAAGATCGCGAAGCTCACCCCCTCCTTTCTCGCGGGCACCCGCGGCCCCCGCGGCACGATCTGGCTCGACGAGCAGGGCGAGCTGCAGGAGACGCCGGCCTTCCCCGTGCACGCCGTCGACACGCTCGGCGCCGGCGACATCTTCCACGGCGCCTTTGCGCTCGCGATCACCGAAAGGCAGGAGCTGCGCGAGGCGCTGCAATTCGCTTCCGCAGCCGCAGCGCTGAAATGCACCCGCTTTGGCGGTCGCCTTTGGAGCCCCGCAACGCCTTGAAGTTGAAGAGCTTTTGCGGCAGGGCCGGCCGGACGCCACGCCACGAGGTCCCCTTAAGGCGGGGCTTGCAATAGAAGATTTTTCTATATATGAGGTGAATAGATCCAAATTATGGAACATTCTTCTCATGACCGATACTGCCGTTCAGATTCAGGAATCCAATAGCCGCCGCCTCGACGCCATCGACCGCAAGATCCTGATGGTGCTGCAGGAGGACGCCTCGCTGTCCGTGGCCGAGATCGGCGACCGCGTGGGCCTGTCGTCGACCCCCTGCTGGAAGCGCATCCAGCGCCTCGAGGCCGATGGCGTGATCCTGCGCCGCGTGGCGCTGGTCGACCAGAACAAGATCGGGCTCGGCATTTCCGTGTTCGTCTCGGTCGAGAGCGCCGACCATTCCGAGGCCTGGCTGAAGAAATTCGCCGACGCCGTCAGTGCAATGCCCGAAGTGATGGAATTCTACCGCATGGCCGGCGACGTCGATTACATGCTGCGCGTCGTGGTCGCGGACATGCAGAGCTACGACGTGTTCTACAAGAAGCTGATCGCGACCGTGCCGCTGAAGAACGTCACCTCGCGCTTTGCGATGGAGAAGATCAAGTCGATCACCGCGCTGCCGGTGCCCGGCGCTTGGCGTGACGATCTTCGATTGAGCTGAAACGTACCATTCACGCAGAGCGGTACAAATTCACGCGCGCGCTGCGAAAAACTAACCGAACATTTACCGCCCATTAGTGCGGCCTGCGTATTCTCGCCGGGATGGAGCGGGGCACAACCATCACGTCCTTGCGATGGCCTGCCTGGCTGAATGCTGCAGCGTTGCTTGTCGCGAGCGTTGTCGCGGTCGCGGCGCTGTCGTTGCAGGTTCGTCCCGGAACCGAGATTGTGGCCGTGGCATTTCCGCCATGGTGGAGCACCGAGCAGGCATTCGACGCCGCTGCTTCCGCCGATGCTGCAATCGTGAGGATGACGGCCTTGCCGTCGCTTCTCGTGGTCCGGCCCGACCGACATGACGGACTGGCACGGCTCCGCAAGGCCGGCGTCTGGCTCGCCATGGACCCTCAGGCGATTGCCGCCTGCGTTTCGCAATAAATCAGTTGAGGATTGGGAATGACCATCGAAAGCGATGATCTGGCGAATTTGCGCGACATTACGAGCAAACTTCTGGTCGGCGCTCGTCTGGGTGCATGTACCGCATCGCCATTGCAATCGGCATGATGCGCGGCGCGGACTGGCTGATGCCGACTGCTCTGATGGCCGCCATGGCAATCGCGGCAACGGCGTCGTGGAGACTGGCCGGCAACGGGCTCTCGACGCGGCTGATCGTCGCCGTGGCGCTGATGGGCGATGTGTCGGTGCTGGTGTTCCAGATGTCGGGGCATCCCTGGCAGATCGACATGCACATGTATTTCTTCGCCACGCTGGCTCTGCCTGATGGCCTATTGCGACTATCGACCCATCATCGCCGGCACGGTTGCGGTCGCGCTGCATCATCTTTTCCTGAACTTCGCACTTCCGGCTGCCATCTATCCAGGCGGCGGCGACTTCGGCCGCGTGGTGCTGCACGCGGTGATCCTGTTGTTCGAGGCCGGCGTGCTGATCGCGCTGGCTCACAAGCTCGCGCAACTGTTCGACACCACCGCGCGCAAGACCACGGAAGTCGAAGCCGCGCGCGAGGCCGAAGCCCGCGCAACGGGCGAACGCGCCGAAAGTGAAAAACGCGCCAAGCAGGATCGTGACGCCGCCAGGCGCGAGCTTGCGACCGGCTTCGAGCGCAAGATCGGCGGCATCGTCGATGCAGTGGCGGTGGCCGCCTCCGAAATGCAGGCCATGTCGACCTCGATGTCCCATGGCAACGCGGAGACCTCGCGCCAGGCCACGACTGTGGCCGCCGCATCGATGCAGGCGTCCACCAACGTCGAAACGGTGGCAGCCGCCACCGAGGAACTGACCGCGTCGATCAACAACATCGCCCAGCAGGTCACACGCTCGGCCGAGATCGCAGGCAAGGCCGCCGAGGAGGCGCGCCGCACCAACGTGGTCGTCGAGGGACTCGCCGCCGGCACGCAGAAGATCGGTGAAGTGGTGACGCTGATCCAGAACATCGCGAGCCAGACCAATCTGCTCGCGCTCAACGCCACCATCGAGGCGGCGCGGGCCGGTGAACACGGCAAGGGCTTTGCGGTGGTGGCAAACGAGGTGAAGGCGCTCGCCAATCAAACCGCCAAGGCGACCGAGGAAATCTCGGCGCAGGTGCAAGGCATCCAGGCCGCCACCGGCGATGCCGTCAGTGCGATCCAGGCCATCGGCGGCACCATTGCCGAGATTGACCGGATCTCCAGCGAGATCGCCAGCGCGGTCGACCAGCAGGGCCTGGCGACGCGCGAGATCGCCGGCAACGTGCAACAGGCCGCGAATGGAACGCGCGAGGTCAACGACAACATCCAGAACGTCACCCGCGCATCCACCGAGGCGGGCGCCGCGGCGTCGCGCCTGCTGGAGGCCGCGCAAGGGCTGTCCTCTCAGTCCGACAAGTTGAAGTCCGAGGTCGGCAGCTTCATCACCACGCTGACTGCGGCGTAGTTCGCTCGTCGTGAGCCCGACGCGGCTCCGCGCGGCCGGTCAAATCTTCTGATTGTACTCACCGACTTCGGGGTGGGTGCGCAGCACGCCGTCCACGACCTCGAACATGTCGCGCATGCGTTTCTCCGAGACCGGGCTCTCGACCACCACGACGAGTTCCGGCTTGTTGGACGAGGCGCGCACGAGGCCCCAGCTGCCGTCCTCTACGGTCACGCGCACGCCGTTGACGGTGACGAGATCGCGGATCGGCTGGCCGCCGATTTTTTCGCCTTTCTTCTGCGCCGCCTCGAAATGCTTCACGACGGCATCGACCACGTCGTATTTTACCTCGTCCGCGCAATGCGGCGACATGGTCGGCGACGACCACGTCTTCGGCAGCGCGTTCTTCAGGTCGGCCATGGACTTGCCGGAGGCGCGGTCGAGCATGTCGCAGATCGCAATGGCCGAGACCAGGCCGTCGTCATAGCCGCGGCCGAACGGCTTATTGAAGAAGAAATGGCCGGACTTCTCGAAACCCGCCAGCGCGCCGAGCTCGTGGGTGCGGCGCTTCATGTAGGAATGGCCGGTCTTCCAGTAGCTCGTATTTGCACCCTGCTTGATGAGAACGGGGTCGGTCAGGAACAGCCCGGTCGATTTGACGTCGACCACGAACTGCGCGTCCTTGTGGATCGCCGACATATCGCGCGCGAGCATCACGCCGACCTTGTCGGCGAAAATCTCCTCGCCGGTGTTGTCGACCACGCCGCAGCGATCGCCGTCGCCATCGAAGCCGAGGCCGACATCGGCCTTGTGCGCGAGCACCGCGTCGCGGATCGCGTGCAGCATTTCCATGTCTTCCGGATTCGGATTGTATTTCGGGAAGGTATGATCGAGCTCGACGTCGAGCGGGATCACCTCGCAGCCGATCTTCTCCATCACCTCGCGGCGCGAAGGCGCCGGCCGTGCCGTTGCCACAGGCGACCACGGCCTTCAGTCTGCGCTTGAGTTTCGGACGATTGGTGAGGTCGGCGATATAGCGCGCCGGGAAATTCTCGTGGAAGACGTAAGCGCCGCCAGCCTTGTTCTTGAAGGCGGCATTGAGCACGATCTCCTTCAGCCGCGTCATCTCGTCGGGACCGAAGGTCAGCGGCCGGTTGGCGCCCATCTTCACGCCGGTCCAGCCGTTGTCGTTGTGCGAGGCGGTGACCATGGCGACGCAGGGCACGTCGAGATCAAACTGCGCGAAATAGGCCATCGGCGTTACCGCGAGGCCGATGTCATGCACCTTGCAGCCCGCCGCCATCAGGCCGGAGATCAGCGCGTATTTGATCGAGGCGGAATAGCCGCGGAAATCATGCCCGGTGACGATCTCCTGCTTGACGCCGAGCTGGGAGATCAGCGCACCCAGCCCCATGCCGAGCGCCTGCACACCCATCAAATTGATTTCCTTGTTGAACAGCCAACGCGCGTCATATTCGCGGAAGCCGGTCGCCTTCACCATCGGCTCAGATTCGAAGGCGTAGGTGTTGGGCAGCAGCACGGCTTTGGGCTTCGGAAACATCAGAGCCTCGTCAGAAAGGCGGAAGACTGGTTACGCTGGCAATAGCGAATGCCCGCGGCAAGCGAAAGGCGGCGGGGAGGTAATTAGGGGCTTATATTTAACCAGCACAGGGGCAGCTCACCGAGCTGCAATCGCGTGCGGCCTACTGCTCCAGCACCATCTGGCCGTTGGCATATTCGAAGCGTCTGAGCTTCGACAGGAAGGACAGGCCGAGCAGGTTCTCCGACAGCGCCTCGTCGGGCAGCACCATGGCGTCGACGTCGCGCACGATGACGCCGCCGCCGAGATCGATCATGGCAATCTGCGCTCGCGCCCCTTTCACGATGCCGTTGGCGGTGGAGATCTTCGCCGTGTATTGGCTGGGTATCGGGCGCAGGCCGAAACGCGCCGCGGAGCTTTCATTGAGCGCGACCATGGACGCGCCGGTATCGACCATGAAGGTGATGCGCTGGCCGTCGATACGGCCGTCGGTGGCGAAGTGACCGCGCGCATCGCGGGGAATGTTGAGGCGGCGCAAACCTGCATCGGCCTTCGGC
Organism: uncultured Alphaproteobacteria bacterium; assembly: GCA_963696255.1. Taxonomy (GTDB): domain Bacteria; phylum Pseudomonadota; class Alphaproteobacteria; order Rhizobiales; family Xanthobacteraceae; genus Bradyrhizobium. The sequence goes on along the minus strand of CAVOJN010000005.1, from coordinate 2,441,708 downwards.
GCTGATATCGCGACCTGCGCGGCGACATTACTGGAAGTCGAGGCCGACGCCGGCGCCAACTTGTTCGCCATATCCGCCATGAAGAGGCCGAGACCCGCCAGAATGGCCGCCGTGATCACAATGTTACGCATGACGCCACACTCACACTTGTAAGTCGCCGGTCCGATTTCACCACGCCGCCCGCGAAGGGGCGACTGCGGGCAGCCGGCCAGGGCTGCCATTTTCGCGAAAAGGATGACCGAAGCGTTAACGTCAGGTCCCGCGCGGCTTGACCCGCCGGGTCGGCAGCGCGGAAGCCGGATCTTCCGGCCAGGGGTGACGGGGATAGCGGCCGCGCAGATCCGAGCGCACGGCGGCATAGCTGCCGCGCCAGAAGCCGGGCAGGTCGCGCGTCACCTGGACCGGCCGCTGCGCCGGCGACAGCAATTCGAGCACCAGCGGCACCTTGCCCCTGGCAATCGAGGGATGGGTGTTGAGGCCGAACAACTCCTGCAGGCGCACGGCAATCGTCGGCCCCTGCTCGGCTTCGTAGTCGATCGCAAGCATGGTGCCGGTCGGCGCCTCGAAATGCGTGGGCGCCTCGCGCTCCAGCCGCGCCCGCAGCTCCCAAGGCAAACGCGTGAGCAGCGCCTCCGACAGATCGCCGGCGGAAAATTCCTTGAGCGACGCCTTGTCGTGGAGCGCCGGCACCAGCCAGTCCGCGGCGTTGGCGGTAAGCGCGTCATCGGACAGATCGGGCCAGCCCTCGCCCTCCGCCTTGCGCAGGAACATCACGCGGTCACGCCATTGTTTGGCGGATTTCGACCAGGGCAATCTGTCGAGGCCCGCGGCCATGAGGCCATCGGCGAGGATGCGCGCCGTTTCTCCCGACGGCGTCAGCGCGAGCGGCGCCTCCGAGAGCGTGATCGCGTGCAGCGTCTTCTTGCGGCGCGCGCGCAAGGCCAGCGCGGCACGGTCGAACGTGATCTCGTCCGATGTCTCGATGTGATCGGCAAATCGGGACTCGATCTCCTCCTGGGACAGCGGCGCGGCCAGCAGGATGCGTCCGCTCGCCGCCGTGCCGGTCAATTCGCCGACCGCGATATAGGGCGCGCGCGCCAGCGACGATGTCTGCTCGACCGCGGCGCCGCGGCCATTGGCGAGCACGAAACTGCCATTGCCGCGATTCTTCGCGACGCGATCCGGAAAGGCGAAGGCGAGCATCACGCCGCTGCCCAGGTCTCCGCTTGCCGGCGGCGGCGGCACAGCGACCTGCGCCGCCCAGCGGCGGGCGAGATCGCGCGCGCTTTGGGCACGCTGCGAGCGGTCGCGGCGGAACTGGTCGAGCCTGTGGTCGAGATCGACGCTGTCGCCGCCAAGCCCGCGCTCGGTGAGAATGGCCGCGATCTCTGCAGCCGCATCGCCGGCGCCAAGCGCGGCCGAATCCACGATCATGCGCGCCAGCCGCGGCGGCAGCGCCAGCGCGCGCAGCCGCTTGCCCTCGGTGGTGATGCGGCCGTCGCCGTCGAGCGCGTTGAGCTCGGCCAGCAGGCCCTTTGCCTCCTTCAGCGCGGGCGCAGGCGGGGAATCGAGAAAGGACAGCGATGCCGGATCGCCCACGCCCCATTGCGCGAGATCGAGCACCAGCGAGGACAGGTCGGCGGACAGGATTTCCGGCTGCGTATAGGCCGCGAGCGAGGCCGTCTGCGGCTCATCCCATAGCCGGTAGCAGATGCCGGGCTCGGTGCGTCCGGCGCGGCCGCGGCGCTGATCGACCGCCGCGCGCGAGGCGCGCACGGTTTCGAGCCGCGTCAGCGCGATGTCAGGCTCATAGCGCGGCACCCGCGCGAGCCCGGAATCGACCACGATGCGCACGCCCTCGATGGTCAGCGAGGTCTCCGCGATCGAGGTGGCCAGCACGACCTTGCGGCTTCCCTTCGGCGCGGGCGCAATCGCGCGGTCCTGCACGGCGGCATCGAGGGCGCCGAACAGCGGCACGATCTCGGTCGACGGGTCGCTCACGCGCTCTTCCAGAAAATTCTGCGTGCGGCGGATTTCGGCCGCGCCCGGCAGGAATGCCAGGACAGAACCGGGATCGGCGCGGAGCGCGGTCGCAATGGCATCGGCCATCTGGCGTTCCAGCGGCACATCCACCTTGCGCGAGAGATAGCGCGTCTCGACCGGGAAGGCGCGGCCCTCGCTTTCGACCACGGGCGCATCGCCAAGCAATCTGGCCACGCGCGCGCCATCGAGGGTGGCGGACATCACGAGGAGCCGAAGATCCTCGCGCAGGCCGGTCTGTGCATCGCGCGCCAGTGCCAGCCCGAGATCGGCATCCAGCGAACGCTCGTGGAACTCGTCGAACAGCACGGCGGCAACACCGTTCAATTCGGGATCGTCGAGAATCTGCCGCGAGAAAATGCCCTCTGTGACCACTTCGATCCGGGTCGCGCGCGACACTTTCGAACCGAAGCGAACGCGATAGCCGACGGTTTCGCCGGCGCGCTCGCCCAGCGTTTTGGCCATCCGCTCGGCGCTGGCGCGGGCCGCGATCCGCCGCGGCTCCAGCACGATGATTTTCTTGTTCTTCGTCCAGGGCTCATCGAGCAGCGCCAGCGGCACGCGCGTGGTCTTGCCGGCGCCCGGCGGCGCCACCAGCACGGCCGCGTTGCGTCCGGCGAGCGTGCGCGCGAGCTCGTCGAGCACGGCGTCGATCGGAAGGGGTGTGTCGAAGCTTCGCAATATCTATCTCACCACTCGTCATGCCCGGGCTTAGCCGTCCGAAGGACGGCGTCGCTTCCGCTCGCCTATGCCCGGGCAACCACGTCTTTCGTCACAAGGAAACAAGACGTGGATGGCCGGGACAAGCCCGGCCATGACGAAATTCACCTGCTCGAGCTAGCCTCGCTCCAGCGGCGGGCGGCCGACGCTTTCATAGATGAAGCCGTAGGTCGCCATGTCCTCGGGACGGTAGATGTTGCGTAGATCGATCACGACTGGCTGCGCCATCTCCTTTTTCAGCCGCTCCAGGTCGAGGGTCCGGTACTGCACCCATTCGGTGACGACGACCATCGCGTCCGCACCCTTCAGGCAGGCATACGGATCCTCGAAATATTCGATCTCGGGCAGTTCCTTTTTCGCCTGTTCCATGCCGACGGGATCGTGCGCGCGCACCTTCGCGCCCATGTCGAGCAGGCCCGTCACCAGCGGGATCGAAGGCGACTCGCGCATGTCGTCGGTGTCGGGCTTGAAGGTGAGACCGAGCACCGCGACGGTCTTGCCGCGTAGCGACGCGCCCACCGCGTTCGAGACCTTGCGCGCCATCGCGCGCTTGCGATTGTCGTTGACGCCGAGCACGGCTTCAACGATGCGAAGCTGCACGTCGTAGTCCTGCGCGATCTTGATCAGCGCGCGGGTGTCCTTTGGAAAGCACGAGCCGCCGAAGCCCGGTCCCGCATGCAGGAACTTGGTGCCGATGCGGTTGTCGAGCCCGATGCCGCGCGCGACTTCCTGCACGTCGGCGCCGACCTTTTCCGAAAGATCGGCAATCTCGTTGATGAAGGTGATCTTGGTCGCGAGGAAGGCATTCGCGGCGTATTTGATCAGCTCCGCCGTGCGGCGCTTGGTGAACATCAGCGGCGCCTGGTTGAGCGACAGCGGCCGGTAGACGTCGCCGAGAACCTTGCGGCCGCGTTCGTCGTCGGTGCCGACCACGATGCGGTCGGGGAATTTGAAGTCGCGGATCGCAGCACCCTCGCGCAGGAATTCCGGATTGGAGGCGACCACGACATCGGCCGACGGATTGGCCTCCCGGATGATGCGCTCGACCTCGTCGCCGGTTCCGACCGGCACCGTTGACTTGGTCACGACCACTGTGAAGCCGGACAGCGCGGACGCAATCTCGCGCGCGGCGGCGTAGACGTAGGTCAGGTCCGCATGGCCGTCGCCGCGCCGCGACGGCGTGCCGACCGCGATGAACACCGCATCCGCATCCGCGACAGGCGTCTTCAAATCGGTCGTGAAGCTCAGCCGCCTGGCCTTGACGTTCGCGGCCACCAGCACGTCGAGCCCGGGCTCGAAGATCGGGATCTCGCCCTTGTGCAGCGCCGCGATCTTGCCGGCGTCCTTGTCCACGCAGGTGACCTCGTGGCCGAAATCCGCAAAGCAGGCGCCGGAGACCAGCCCCACATAGCCCGTGCCAATCATGGCGATCCGCATGAATCAACCCGCCCCTCTATGGTTAACGCGCCCGCCTCTTAAAACATTTGGGTGCACCGGGGAAAGCGCAAAAACGGCATATCACTTGAAGGAATAAAGGGGAAAGAAACCCTCGCCGGCCAAGATGATCCAGAGCAGCGCCGAAAAGAGACAGTGATGAGTTCAAACGGCACAATCAGCCCCGGTCTTGTTCCTGGCCGCATCGACTGGGTCGACTATGCCAAGGGCATCTGCATCATCATGGTGGTGATGATGCATTCGGTGCTCGGCGTCGAACTGGCCGCCGGCCAGACCGGCTTCATGCACGTGCTCGTGGCCTTCGCCAAGCCGTTCCGGATGCCCGATTTCTTCCTGATTTCCGGGCTTTTCCTGGCTCTCGTGATCGATCGTGACTGGCGCACCTATCTCGACCGCAAGGTCGTGCACTTCGCCTATTTCTACGTGCTGTGGGTGACCATCCAGTTCGGCTTCAAGGCCGCCTGGCTTTGCCGCCGAGCAGGGCTGGGCCCATGCGGGATATCTCTATCTGGAATCCTTCATCGAGCCCTTCGGCACTTTGTGGTTCATCTACCTGCTGCCGATCTTCTTCGTTGTCATAAAACTGACACGTCGCGCGCCGGCGATTCTCATCTGGGGTCTGGCTGCGTTGCTCGAGAGCCTGCATGTGAAGACGGACTGGACCGTGATCGACGAGTTCTGCGCGCGCTTCATCTACATCTATTCGGGTTACCTGTTCGCGGACTATGTCTTCGCGTTATCCGATCGCGCGCGGGCGCATCCGGCCCTCGCATTGTCCGGACTCGCGGCATGGGCGCTCATCAATGGCGGACTCGTTGCGTCAGGCTTGAGCGAGATGCCACTCGTCTCGCTGATGCTAGGACTTGCCGGCGCCTGCGCCATCGTGACGATGGCCACGCTGCTCGCACGGATGGGCTGGCTCAATGTCCTGCGCTTCTGCGGCGAGCATTCGATCGTGATCTATCTCGCCTTCTTCCTGCCGATGGCGTCCAGCCGGACGCTGCTCCTGAAGACCGGCATCATCCACGATATCGGCCTGATCTCGCTTGTCGTAACCGCTGCCGGTGTCGTGGGCGCGCTCGTGATCTGGCGGGCAGCGCTTTGGACGCACGCGAACTTCCTGTTCGAGCGCCCGGACGCATTCTGGATCGCGCCAAGGAAAACGCGTCCGGGCCTCCAGCCGGCCGAATAACCTCCACTGTCGTCCTCGCGAAAGCGAGGACCCATAACCACAGGACGTTGTTGTTGCTCCTGCCGGTACTCCCGGCCCACCGAACAAAATACGCCTGTGGTTATGGGTCCCGGCTCGCGCTCCGCTTGGCCAGGACGACGAAAATTGGCTGTTGTCCACGCCTAAATTACCGGCCGCCCAGGCTGTCAATCGCCGCAAAAATTCTTAAATTGCGGCCATGCCGAAATCCCCGCAAAAGGCCGCCCCCGCCAAATCCGCCGCCGCGAAGACCGACGCCGCAAAGCCTGTGGCCAAGCCGGTTCCCGCCAAGCCCGCTGCAACGCCGGCAAAGGCCTCAGGCAAGCGCGACCATGTCTTCCTGGTCGACGGCTCCTCCTACATTTTCCGCGCCTATCACGCGCTCCCGCCGCTGACCCGCAAATCCGACGGGCTGCAGGTCAATGCCGTGCTCGGCTTCTGCAACATGCTGTGGAAGCTGTTGCGCGAGATGCCCGAAGACAACCGGCCCACGCATCTTGCGATCGTCTTCGACAAATCCGAGATCACCTTCCGCAACAAGCTTTATCCCGATTACAAGGCGCACCGTCCTCCCGCACCTGACGATCTGATCCCGCAATTCAAGTTCATCCGCGACGCGGTTCGCGCCTTCGACCTGCCCTGCCTCGAGCAGAGCGGTTTCGAGGCCGACGATCTGATCGCCACCTATGCACGGATCGCGACCGAGCGCGGCGCCACCACGACCATCGTGTCATCGGACAAGGACCTGATGCAGCTCGTCACCGACAAGGTCCTGATGTACGACACCATGAAGGACCGCCGCATCGGCATCCCCGAGGTGATCGAGAAATTCGGCGTGCCGCCGGAGAAGGTGGTCGAGGTGCAGGCGCTGGCCGGCAACTCCACCGACAATGTACCCGGCGTTCCCGGCATCGGTATCAAGACCGCGGCGCAGCTTATCGTCGAGTACGGCGACCTCGAGCAGCTTCTGTTCCGCGCACCCGAGATCAAGCAGCCGAAGCGGCGCGAGGCGCTGATCGAGAATGCCGAGAAGGCCCGAATTTCGCGCCAGCTCGTGCTGCTCGATGACAAGGTCGATCTCGAGGTGCCCATCGACGATCTCGCCGTGCAGGAGCCCGACGCACGCAAGCTGATCGCGTTTTTGAAGGCGATGGAATTTTCCACGCTGACCAAGCGCGTGGCGGACTATTCGGAGATCAATCCGTCTGACGTCGAGGCGGACGCCGGCAGCAAGAGCGGTGGCACCGGGGCGACGGCGTCTGCCAAGGCCCAAAATTCAGGAACGTCGGGCGATCTGTTTGCGCCGAGCTCGCCCGCACCGGCAAAGGTCGGCAGCGGCCGCAGGGAGGACAAGGCGTCCAGCCCCAAGGGCACGCCGATGTTGCTTGCGGATGCGCGCAAGGAAGCCGCGCGCAATCTGCCGTTCGATCGCGCCAAATACCAGACCATCCGCAAGCCTGAGGAGCTGGGCGCCTGGATTGCGCGAGCGCGTGACGCCGGGCGGTTCGTGATCGACGCCAAGGCGAGCACCATTGATCCGATGCAGGCCGACATCTGCGGCATCGCGCTCGCACTGGCGCCGAACGACGCCTGCTACATGCCGCTCGCGCACAAGCAGGCGGGCGGCGGCGCCGGGCTGTTCGATGCGGGACTGGCGCCGGACCAGATCACGGAAGGCCAGGCGCTGGAAGCGCTGAAGCCGCTGTTGGAATCGGCCGGCATCCAGAAGGTCGGCTTCAACGTCAAGTTCAACGCCGTGCTGTTCGCGCAAGCCGGCATCACCATCCGCAATTCCGACGACGTACAGCTCATGAGCTACACGCTCGACGCCGGCCGCAACGGCCACTCCCTCGACACGCTCGGCGAGCTGTGGCTCGGACACAGCATGATCGCCCATGGCGATCTGATCGGCAGCGGCAAGGGCAAGCTCACCTTCGATCAGGTGGCGATTGACAAGGCCACCGAATTTTCAGCTGAAAGCGCCGACGTCGTCATGCGCTTGTGGCGCGTGCTGAAACCGCGGCTGGTCGCCGACCGCATGGGCACCGTCTACGAAACGCTGGAGCGGCCGCTGGTGTCCGTGCTGGCGCGGATGGAACGCCGCGGCATCTCGATCGACCGGCAGGTGCTGTCGCGGCTATCAGGCGATTTCGCCCAGACCGCGGCGCGGGTGGAAGCGGAAATCCAGGAGATCGCCGGCGAGCCCGTCAATGTCGGCAGCCCGAAGCAGATCGGCGACATCATCTTCGGCAAGATGGCACTGCCCGGCGGTACCAGGACCAAGACCGGCGCGTGGTCGACCACCGCGCAGGTGCTCGACGATCTCGCCGAACAGGGCCACGACTTCCCGAGAAAGATCCTGGAGTGGCGCCAGGTCTCGAAACTGAAGTCGACCTACACCGACGCGCTGCCGACCTATGTCAATCCGCAGACCCATCGCGTGCACACGACGTACGCGCTGGCGGCAACGACCACCGGCCGGCTGTCGTCGAACGAACCGAATTTGCAGAACATTCCGGTCCGCACCGAGGACGGCCGCAAGATCCGGCGCGCCTTCATCGCAACAAAAGGCCACAAGCTGGTGTCGGCCGATTACTCGCAGATCGAATTGCGGCTGCTCGCCGAAATCGCCGACGTGCCGTCGTTACGTCAGGCCTTCCGCGACGGACTCGACATTCATGCGATGACGGCGTCCGAAATGTTCGGCGTGCCGATCAAGGACATGCCGAGCGAGGTCCGGCGCCGCGCCAAGGCGATCAATTTCGGCATCATCTACGGCATCTCGGCGTTTGGCCTCGCAAACCAGCTCGGCATCGCGCGCGAGGAAGCATCCGCCTACATCAAGAAATACTTCGAGCGCTTCCCGGGCATCCGTGCCTATATGGACGAGACCAGGGAGTTCTGCCGCAAGAACGGCTATGTCACCACGCTGTTCGGACGCAAATGCTATTACCCCGACATCAAGGCGTCGAACGCCTCGGTCCGTGCCTTCAACGAGCGCGCCGCAATCAACGCGCGGCTGCAGGGCACCGCGGCCGACATCATTCGCCGGGCCATGATCCGCATCGAGGACGCGCTCGACGCAAGGAAGCTTTCCGCGCAAATGCTGTTACAGGTGCATGACGAGCTGATCTTCGAGGTGCCCGACGGCGAGGTCGCGGCGACGCTGCCGGTGGTCCAGAAGGTCATGCAGGACGCGCCGTTCCCGGCCGTGATGCTCTCGCTGCCGTTGCAGGTCGATGCCCGCGCCGCCGACAATTGGGATGAGGCGCATTAAGGCATGATCCGGAAAAGTGTGAAGCGGTTTTCCGAAAAGATCATGCCCAAAGACGGAGCTAAAGCACGATGGTGATTCATCGTGCTTTGATGTGCGCGTGAAGATCGTCGCGATCTCCGGCAGCCTCCGCAAGGGCTCGAGCAATACCGCCGTGCTGCGCGCCGCCGCGCGGCTCGCGCCCGCCGGCGTGCAAGTGGCGCTGTTCGACGGCATTGCCGGCCTACCCTTCTTCAATCCGGATCTCGACGACGATGAACTGCCGGCGCCCGTCGCGGCGTTTCGCGCGGTCATCGGCAGCGCGGATGCGCTTCTGATCTCCAGCCCCGAATATGCCCGCGGTGTCGCGGGCGTGATGAAGAACGCGCTCGACTGGCTGGTCGCAAGCCTGGAGTTTCCCGGCAAGCCGGTTGCGCTGATCAATACATCGCCACGGGCCACCCATGCGCTGGCGGCGCTCCACCTGACGCTCGAGACGATGTCGGCGCGGATTGTCGACGAGGCCTGCGTCACGCTGCCGCTGCTCGGGGCGGCAAATGGCGAGGACGACATCGTCGGCAACGCCGAGTTGGCCGACGTCCTTCGCGACGCGATGACGCGTTTCGCCGCCGCCGTGCGTTCGCTGCAGGACGCGTGACGGAGCTCAATCCAGCTTCGCGTCCATGCCGCGCTTGACCGCGGGGCGCGCCATCAACTGCTCGTACCAGCGCTTGACGTGGGGGAAATCGGCAAGCTCGACCTTGTGACGCGGATGGCGCCAGGCCCAGCCGAGAATGGCGAAATCGGCCACCGACAGCGGACCCGCAACGAACTCGTGGTTGGTGAGCCGCTTGTTCAGCACATCGTACAGGCGCCGCGTCTCCTTCATGTAGCGGTTCAGGCCATAGGCGCGGTCCTGCTCGTTTTCGAGCGCAATGAAATGATGCACCTGGCCTGGCATCGGCCCGAACCCGCCCATCTGCCACATGAGCCATTCGTAAACCGGAATACGCTCGGCCAGCGGCTTCGGCAGGAATTTTCCGGTTTTCTCGCCAAGATAGAGCAGGATGGCACCGGACTCGAAAATGCTGACGCGCTTGCCGTCAGGACCATCGGGATCGACGATCGCCGGAATCTTGTTGTTCGGGCTGATCGCCAGAAACTGCGGCGCCATCTGCTCGCCCTTGGTGATGTTGACCGGGATCACCTTGTAGGGCAGTCCCATTTCCTCCAGGGCGACCGAAATCTTGCGGCCGTTCGGCGTGTTCCATGTGTGAAGTTCGATGGTCATCAAAACCCCTTCATCTCTTGTTCAGGCGGAGGCTTTTAGCATTCGCCCTCACTGCGGCAAATGGACCCCAAATGGGATCCGAAGGGGCGTCAAGTGCCCCACGGAAGCGCGCCATGAGTGGGCGCTGCGCCGCTGTTGACGGACATCCCCCGGCGCTGGAATGTGCCGGAAGGCCCCGATAAATTGCCGCTCCCTTGAAAAACGACCGGATTCGCCCTTGTCCAAATCAGCCAACCGCGCCCGCCTTCACGAGATCATCCGCAAGCGCTCCTTCGGGCGCGGCGAGATCACGCTGGCCTCGGGCCGCAAGAGCGATTTCTACTTCAACCTCAAACCGACCATGCTCGACCCCGAAGGCGCGACGCTACTCGCCGAGCTCACCTATGAGGCGCTGAAGGACGACCAGCTCGACTACATCGGCGGGCTCGAGATGGGGGCTGTCCCACTCGCCGGCGCGATCGCGCAGCTCTCCTGGATCAAGGGACATCCGATCGCGGCCTTCTTCGTCCGCAAGAAGCCGAAGGAGCATGGCGCGCGGCTCGCGGTCGAGGGGCTCGCCAGGGGCGAGAGCCTGAAGGGCAAGCGGGTGGTCGTGGTGGAAGACGTCACCACCACCGGCGGCTCGGCGCTGAAGGCGGTCGAGGCGGTGCGCGAAGAAGGCGCCGAGGTGGCGCTGGTCCTGACCATGGTCGACCGCGAGGAAGGCGCGACCAAGGCTTTTGCGGAAGCAGGGCTGACGTTCCGCTCGCTCTACAGGGCGGCGGAGTTTTTGTGACGTACCATCCGGGCTAATACTGATTGGTCCGTCGTCTGCCCAAATGTTTCCCCGAATCCCCTGCACGCTCACCGCCCGTTTACCATCGCGGGCTTAAGGTGAATCCAAAGCTAAGGCGGCAGGCCTTGGCGAATGTTTTGGCCGCGTTCCGTTGCGTCGGGTGGAGTAAGCGTTGCGTAAGAGTTTGCCTGTTCTGCGGCTGCGGAGACGCGCGCCTGTCATCGCGATTGCGATCGCCTGCGCCTTCACCCTTGTCCCCTCGCCTGTTTCCGCCGAAGGCTTCTTCGACTTCTTCCTCAACGGTGCGAAGCAGCTGCGCGCGGCCGTCCCGCAATCGAGCTCCTTCGATCCCTTCAACAACAATCCGCCGGGACCGCCTCAACCGCGCGCCGTGGTCTCGTCTGGCTCCGGTCCGGCGTTTTGTGTGCGCAGCTGTGACGGCAAGTATTTTCCGCTGATGCGGGCCAGCGCCTCGCCGGTGGCGATGTGCCAGTCGTTTTGCCCGGCCAGTCCGACCAAGGTTTACTTCGGCTCCAGCATCGATGGCGCCACCTCCCAGGGCGGCGAGCGCTACGCCGACAGTGAGAATGCCTATGCCTATCGCAAGGCGCTGCGCGCCGACTGTACCTGCAATGGCCGCGATCCCGCCGGCCTCGCGCCTGTCGACCTCACGATGGACACCTCGCTCCGCCCCGGCGACGTGATCGCGACAACCAACGGTCTGGTGGCGTTCTCCGGTGTCCGTGTCGGCAATGACCAGACGGCGGAGTTCACCCCCGTCGCGTCCTATCCCGGCCTGACGGCGGAGGTCCGCGCGCGGCTGGGCGACATGAAGGTGTCGCCGGTCAGCTCGGAAGTTGCGGCAAGCGATGTCCCGGCATCACTGGTCCATCCGACTGTTGACCCGATGACGACCGGCAGCGTGCCGCGGTCGACACCGACACCGGTGCGGGGCAAACGGGTGGAGATGAATTGACGGCTTCGCCCGTCACCGTCCCACGATCACGCCGATCACATTGGGGGAAACCAGATATTTCTCCTCGATCGCGGCGCGCGCTGCGGCGCGGTTCTCCGGCGTGAGCAGGCCACGCTTCTCGGCGAGAATCATCCAGCAGAAGCCCCACCAATCCGTGAGCATGCCGGTGTCTTCGACGAGATCGTAACCCTGTTCGGCGGCGAAGATCCGCGCATGCGCCTCGTCGAGCGTGTCGAGAAAGGCATGGTCGGCGTCGGAGAACAGCTCATCGGAAATATCGTCGATGGTGTAGCCCCACACCGACTGGCAGACGGCGTTGAATTCGCGGTCAAGCTGGTCGTCATCGACCGCGCGGGTGCGGGACGTCCTGTGCAGGCGCGACAGCGAACGCGCGAAATCGGCAATGCGGGTGAGAGCGAACTGATCGAAGGCGATTGTGGACATGTAGTCCTCGCTTGGGCGGACAGACCATAGATATTGTGTCGGCAATGCGCCGAATCGCTATTATATATCAAAGACTTGCTAAAGTGTTCTTAATTCGTTCCGCCTCAAATTATTCGGTGCCCGACCGGCGTCTGGTGGTGGCGGCGCGGCAGGGGGAGCGTCTGGACCGCGGAAACCGCGGCTGCTTCCGGCCGTACATCATGGAATGTCCGACCATCCCGTCCTCAGCCCAGACGAGTTCAAGCGCCGCGCACAGCAGATCCGCGAGGCCATGAGCAGGATGTCGGTCAACGAACTCTGCGACCTCCTGCGCGACCTTCAGAAAAAGATGCGCGAAGCGGCGAAATCACCGGGGAAGCCGTAATCGTTGCCGGCTGGGAAGCCCCGCGTCAGCTGGCCGCCGAGACCATCCATCCGCCGCACGCATTGGCATGGAACTTCCCGCCGCATTGCCGCTTGATGGCCGCGCAACGCGCGGCGGGCGAGGCGTTTTGCGCCACGCTGAAGCCGCAGCTCAATCCGTCGGCGCTGCGTGCTGTCTTGCCTGCGGCGAAGGCGGCGCTGGTTGCGGTGATGCAGAACACCAGCAGGACGGCGGCGATGATCTCGATAGCCAGTCTCATGACGCGGTTCCTCCACAGGCTCTGGGTCCCAATGGAACTATAACACCGAAAAGCCTGTGCCGCTGCCTGTCCGAATCGGTCCAATCCTTGCATAAAACTGCAACGTGAATGCATGGCGCGCGGGTTTCGATCTTCACGTCGCGAGCGTATGATTTCCGCGCGAGAACAAAGGGTTCACAGGTTCGAAGTGCAAGATCCCACCTTTCATCCTCAAGTTCCCGGCCAGCCCGTCGACGAACTCGCGGTGGCCGAGATCAAGAGCGCGATCCTGACCAAGCTGCGCCTTGCGATCGGCAAGGAAGCCAGCATGGCGACCCGTTATGACTGGTACAAGGCTGCGGCACTGGCCTTGCGCGACCGCATCGTCCACCGCTGGCTGGCAGCCGAAAAGGAGAGCTACGATGCCGGCCGCAAGCGGGTCTATTATCTCTCGCTGGAATTCCTGATCGGCCGCCTGTTCACCGATGCGCTGAACAATATGGGCCTTCTCAAAGTGTTCGAGACCGCGCTCGGCGACATCGGCCCTGGCTTGAGCGAACTCCGGCAATGCGAGCCGGATGCGGCGCTCGGCAATGGCGGCCTCGGCCGCCTCGCCGCCTGTTTCATGGAGAGCATGGCGACGCTGGCGATCCCTGCGATCGGCTACGGCATCCGCTACGATTTCGGCCTGTTCCGGCAGATCATCAACCAGGGCTGGCAGCAGGAATATCCTGATGTCTGGCTCGGCTTCGGCAACCCCTGGGAATTCCAGCGGCCGGAGGTGGCCTACCACGTCCATTTCGGCGGCAGCGTCGAGTACAAGGGGGAGGGCGGCCGCGACCGCGCCATCTGGCGTCCGGCCGAGACCGTGCAGGCCGTGGCCTATGACACGCCGATCGTCGGCTGGCGCGGCCATCACGTCAACGCGCTCAGATTATGGTCGGCGCGCTCGCCCGACCCGCTCAAGCTCGACGTATTCAACACCGGCGATTACGTCGGCGCCAGCTCCGAGGAAGCGCGGGCGGAAGCGATCTGCAAGTTCCTCTATCCGAACGACGAGAGCCCCGCGGGGCGCGAACTTCGGCTGCGGCAGGAATATTTCTTCGTCTCCGCTTCGCTGCAGGACCTGATCAAGCGCCAGCTCGGCTCCGACGGCCAGCTCCGCAGCCTGTCGCAGAAGGCCGCGATACAGCTCAACGACACGCATCCGAGTCTCGCGGTCGCCGAGCTGATGCGCATCCTGGTCGACCTGCATAATTTCCGCTGGGACGAGGCGTGGAAGATCACGGTCGACACGCTGTCCTACACCAACCACACGCTGCTGCCCGAAGCGCTCGAGACCTGGCCGGTCGAGCTGTTCGAACGGTTGTTGCCGCGGCATCTCGAGATCATCTATCGCATCAACGCGGCTCATCTCGCAGCTGCCGAACATCGCGTTCCCGGCGATCTCGATTACCTCGCCTCGGTCTCCCTGATCGACGAGAAGAGCGGCCGGCGGGTGCGGATGGGGCAGCTCGCCTTTGTCGGCTCGCATCGCATCAACGGCGTCTCGGCGATGCATTCCGAGCTGATGCGCGACACGGTGTTTCACGACCTCAATCATCTCTACCCAGGCCGCATCACCAACAAGACCAACGGCATCACCTTCCGGCGCTGGCTGATGCTGGCCAATCCCAGGCTGACCGATGTGTTGCGGGAGGCCTGCGGCGAGGCGGTCATGGACGACCCCACCCAGCTTGCGCTTCTGGAGGCACGCGCCAGCGACAACGCCTTTCAGCAGCAGTTCCGCAAGGTGAAGCTGCACAACAAGGTGGCTCTGGCGCGGTTGATCGGCGAACGCCTCGGCGTCAAGGTCGACCCCAGCGCGCTGTTCGACGTGCAGATCAAGCGCATCCATGAATACAAGCGGCAGCTTCTCAACATCCTCGAAACCGTGGCGCTGTATCAGGCGATGAAGGACGATCCGCAGAAGGACTGGGTGCCGCGGGTGAAGATCTTCGCGGGCAAGGCGGCTGCGAGCTATCGCTACGCAAAGCTGATCATCAAGCTGATCAACGACGTCGCCGAGATCGTCAACAACGACGCTTCAATCGGTGGCCGGCTCAAAATCGCGTTTTTGCCCGACTACAATGTCAGCCTTGCCGAAATCATCATTCCCGCCGCGGACCTCTCCGAGCAGATTTCGACTGCCGGCATGGAGGCCTCCGGCACCGGCAACATGAAGCTCGCGCTCAACGGCGCGGTGACCATCGGCACGCTCGATGGCGCCAATATCGAGATCCGCGATCATGTCGGCGCCGAGAACATCGAGATCTTCGGAATGGACGCAGACGACGTCATGATCCGCCGCAAACAGGGACTCGAGGCAACCGACGTGATCCGGCGCTCCCCTCAGCTCGCGCGCGCCATCGACGCGATCGGCAGCGGTGAATTTTCGCCGGACGAACCCGGCCGGTTCGAGTCGATCGCGCATGCGCTGCGCCACCTCGACTACTACATGGTGAGCGCGGATTTCGATTCCTATTACCGGGCGCAGCGGTCCATCGATGCGCGCTGCCAGGTCATTCCGGCATGGACGCGGGCCAGCATCCTGAACGTGGCGCGGATGGCATGGTTCTCCTCCGACCGCACGATCCGCGAATATGCCGAGGACATCTGGAACGTGCCGGTGCGGCCGTCGCCGCTCGTCACCGAGAATCCAGGTATGCGCGGCGCGCGGGCGTGAAGCGGGTGGCCATAACCTGCGGCGTCATTGAAATTGGCCTGATGGATATCATACGATTGCCTGTCGCCTCGTCATTCCGAGCAAAGCGAAGCAATCCATGCTTCCCGAGCTAAAGAACTGGATTGCTTCGCGGAGCCTGTCATCGGGCGCGCATCCGCGCGACCCGTTGGCTCGCAATGACGAAGAACTATGGAAATTAGCATGCTCACCAAGGCCCCTCACCTCTTCGACGAAGCCACCGCCGTGACCGCCGGCGACAGCCGCTGGCAGGGGCGCACCAGCCCGGATTACTACGCCTTTGTCGGCCCGTTCGGCGGCTTCACCGCGGCCACGATCCTGCGCGCGCTGATCGACCACCCGCAACGCGCGGGCGATCCGCTGGCGCTCACCGTGAATTTCTGCGCGCCGATCGCGGAGGGCGAATTCGATCTCGACGTCCGCCTCGTCAAGGCAAACCGCTCATCGCAGCATTGGTGCGTCGAGCTGAGCCAGGGTGGCGCCGACGTTGCGACGCTCGCGACCGCCGTCTTCGCCGAACGCCGGCCATCCTGGACGCATCAGCCCGCCGAGATGCCGGAGGCAAAGCCCTTCGAGACCGTTCCGCCCTACACCAAGGTCGCCGCGCCCTGGATCAAGCAGTATGATTTCCGTTTCATCGAGGGTGACCTGACCGTCGCCGCCGGCAAGGAATTGCCCACCAGCGCCTATTCGAGGCTATGGATCGGCGACCGCGTGCCGCGGCAGATCGACATGCTGTCGCTGGTATCGATGTCGGACGCGTTCTTCGCCCGCGTCTTCCACGCGCGGCGCGAGCTCGTGCCGTTCGGGACGGTGACGCTGACGACCTACTTCCATGTCAGCGTCGAGGATCTCGCAAGCGAGAACATCACGCATGTGCTCGCCTGCGCCGATTCGAAGACCTTCAACCGGAGCTATCAGGAGCAGAACGGCGAATTATGGTCGCCGTCGGGAAAGCTGATCGCGACAACGACCCAGATGGGCTACTTCAAGGCGTAGTGCGTTATCCGATCCGACATAAGCTGGAGTAAGACGACGGCCCGCACTGCTCATTTATCGAGTGTCGCGTTCCCCTGCACGAGGCTGGTATTGCCGGTAACGGGATCGGTGGCGGCGTTGTAAACCTGCGCCTTGCCGGTGCCCGTCAGAACGAACTTGCTGTCGCCGATCCGGAACGCGGAATTGCCGATCAGCACCTGCTGATACTGCGTGGTCGATCCGCTCTGGTATTTGACCTGGGCGCGGAAGCCGTTGACGTCGGAAATCGTGATCTTGAATTTCTGGTTGTTGGAATAGGTCCCTTCCCACGTACCCTCATATTGCTTGGCATCGACGGGCGTGTATCTGGTCGTGGTCGGTGATAGCGGCGTCGTCGCATAGGATGACGCAATGACGCTCATGATGTCAGACATCCGAAGACCCCTGCGGTGGATTGTCGCAGGTACTACAGGCCCAACGCGGTTAATGGCAGGTTAAAACCACGCCAGATGTTCGGCGGGGGCAATTGAATCGAAAGGGCGGCCTTGCGGGCCGCCCTTTTTGTTTCAACCAGTTTGTTCGACCGTCACTCCGCCGCGAGCTTCACCTCGGGTGCGGCGGCGCGAACATCGGCATCGACCTGCGCTTCGAACTTGGCGAAGTTCTTCTGGAACATGCCGACCAGCGCGCGCGCTGTCTTGTCGAACTCGGCCTTGTCGGCCCAGGTCTTGATCGGATCGAGGATGTGCGGTTCGACACCGGGCAGCGAGGTAGGCACCGCAAAGCCGAAATACCTGTCGGTGCGGAAATCGGCGTTGCGCAGCGACCCGTCGAGAGCGGCGGTGAGCAGCGCGCGCGTCACCTTGATCGGCATGCGCCGCCCGGTGCCGAACTTGCCGCCGGTCCAGCCGGTGTTGACCAGCCAGCAATCGACATTGTGCCTGGCGATCAGTTCACGCAGAAGGTTGCCGTAGACGCTGGGGTCTCGCGGCAGGAAGGGCGAGCCGAAGCAGGTGGAGAATTCCGGCTGCGGCTCGTTGCCGAGCCCGCGCTCGGTGCCGGCCACCTTGGCCGTGTAGCCGGACAGGAAGTGGTACATCGCCTGCGCCGGCGTCAGCTTCGCGATCGGCGGCATCACGCCGAAGGCATCTGCGGCAAGCATCACAAGATTCTTCGGGTGCGGCGCGCGGCCGGTGCGCGAGGCGTTGGGAATGAAGTCGAGCGGATAGGCGGAGCGGGTGTTTTCCGTTTTCGAGCCGTTGTCGAAATCAGGCGCATGCGTGCGCGGATCGAGCACCACGTTTTCGAGCACCGCGCCGAAGCGCTTGCTCGCGGCATAGATCTCGGGCTCGGCTTCCTGCGACAGCTTGATGCATTTGGCGTAGCAGCCGCCTTCGAAATTGAAGATGCCCTCGGTGCCCCAGCCATGCTCGTCGTCGCCGATCAGCGTGCGCTTCGGATCGGCCGAGAGCGTCGTCTTGCCGGTGCCGGAGAGGCCGAAGAAAATCGCGCTGTCGCCGTTCGGACCGACATTGGCCGAGCAGTGCATCGGCATCACGCCCTTTTCCGGCAGATAATAGTTCAGCGTGGTGAACACGCTCTTCTTCATCTCGCCGGCATAATAAGACCCGCCGATCAGGACGATCTTGCGGGCGAAATCGATCGCAACGACGTTCTCCGAACGCACGCCATGACGTTTCGGGTCGGCACGGAAGCTCGGCAGGTCGACGATGGTCAATTCCGGCGCAAAGCTTGCGAGCTCGGAGGCGTCGGGGCGAATCAGCAGCGTGCGGATGAAGAGCGAATGCCAGGCGAGTTCGGTGAAAACGCGGGTCTTGATGCGGAAGGTCGGGTCGGCGCCGCCATAGAGGTCCTGCGCGAACAGCGTCATGCCTTCCGCATGCTTCAGGAAGTCCTGATAGAGCGCCTCGAACTGCTCCGCGGTGATCGACTGGTTGCCGGCCCACCACATCGACTTGTCGGTCAGCGCGTCGCGTACGGTGAACTTGTCCTTCGGGCTGCGGCCGGTGAACTCACCGGTATCGGCACAGAGCGCGCCATCGGCCGAGAGCACGGCTTCGCCTGAACGCAAAGAATGTTCATAGAGCTGCGGCGCACCGAAATTCCAGTTCACTCCCTTGAGTTTTCTGAAGCCGAATTTGTCGGCGCCAAAGGCACCGTTATGCACGCCCGTCTCTTGCACGAAGAACCCTCCTCGAACCCGCGTATCCTAAGCGCACTAGCCGCCGAACGCCTGTCTCGCGGTGACCGTCAATATAGCTACTGTGTCGCGGTCCAGCGACCTCTTAGCGATGAACGCGGATGTTGCCAAGCCGATCCATCATGGTTGGTTTATTCCGAAATGGTCATTGACAGAAATCAACGACTTGCTGCGATGCGGCCTTTCCGGGAGCATTTTGTCGCGACCGTGGCGTCCGCCGGAGCACAACGTGCTAACCATGTTGCGATGCAAAATCAATGAGGGACGTCCGCCGCACCCTCGCCAATCAAGGCAAATGGCCCCCACAGCGCAGGATAGGCATTCCGCGCGGAGGACGAATCGGCGAGGTAGGCCAGCATCGCTCGCCGCAGCGCCTCCGCACGGCCCAGTTTTGGCTCGGCCTTGAGCAGGTCGAAGGTCGAGGTCGCAAGCCGGGTGGCCGCTTCGGAATCCACCGACCAGTGCGTCACCAGGAGCGAGCGCGCACCGGCATAGAAAAATGCGCGCGCCAGACCCGACAGCGCTTCGGCACCCGGTCTGTCACCGGCAATGGTGTTGCAGGCTGAGAGCACCACGAAATCGGCATTGAGCTTGAGCCCTGCCACCTCGCTTGACGTGAGCAGTCCGTCGTCGAGCAGCGACGGCACTTTGGGAATCGAGAGCGCGAGTGACGGCTCGGCCACGCCCTTGATGTCACCGGCAACGAGGCCATGCGTTGCGAAATAGACGATGCGATAATCGGCGAGCGGCGCCTGCTTGACCGTAGTCTCGCTGGCATCGGCGCCGAGGTGAATGTCGGAGGCAGCCACACCAAGATCCTTGCCGACCTCCTTCAGCTCGTCGGCGGTGTCAGGCAATTGCGGCAGGGCCTGCGCGAGCCGGCCGCGATCGACGCCGGCGCCCTGCCAGAAATCGGTGTAGGCGAGATTGGTGACGTTGCGCGAGGCCGTGCGCCGTTTGCCGCGATCCTCGGACGGATCGAAGACGGGATCGCCGAAGCCGGTCATCGGCTTTGTCGCCCGATCCCGCTGCGCGACGCCGCGCGCGACCTTCAGGCTGGAGACCGACGGCAGCACCGAGATCGCCTGCCGCTTCAACAGCCAGGCCGCGTTGCGATAGCCCTCGATCATGTCGGGGATTGCAGCGAGCGGCTTCTCCGTCACCAGCAAATGGAATGGTAGCGCTGTCAATGCACCCGATGGCGCGACCAGCAGGCTGCGCTTGTCCTTCACCAGCGCCTCGACCGGACCGAACAGGCTCGCGTAAAGCTCGTTGGCGAGCCCAAGATCGAACAGGCCGGCCTTGCCGGAGGAATCGCTCGCCTTGCCGACATCGAGGCCGCGGCGAAACGTGTACACGCGTTGCGACAGCGCATCCGTGCCGAGCGGGATGCGCCGCCAGTCGAAGCGATCGCGCGTCAGCGCGAGCACAAAGGATTCCTTGTCGGCCAGCGCAAACAGCACCATCGCCTCGTCATCCGACAACAGCGCCTGAACGTCCCGCCCTTTCAGCGGCAGCGGATTCGATAGCGCGGCGTAATCGGGGAATTCCTTCGCAAGGGTCTTTTGCAGGCTGGCCCGCTCGGCGCCGACGGCGGCAAGCCGCTCGCGACCGGTGGCGGCATCGCGTGGAGATCCCTGACGCGAAAGTGCCGCGATGATTGCCTTGTCGAGCCGCTCCGCCTCGCTTGCGAGGTCCTGGTCGCGCCGCACCAGCTCGGCCAGATGATCGCTTCCGGCGGCGATGCGGACCGCGAGCTTGTTCATCGCGGACGCCGCAGACGATTGCGCGCCGTGCTGGATCACATCGAGGGCGCTGTCAAAGGCCTTTTCCGCCGGCATCAGTTGCTTCTGCTGCGCGTCGTGCAGGACGGCAAGCGCGACGCCGAGCTGCGCGCGGCCGCCGGCCGTCACGCGCTCGACCAGCGGCAGGGCGTCGGCCGTGCGCCCTTGCGCCTGATAGAGCGAGGCAAGATTGTTCACGCTCGCGGCCGTATCGGGATGATCGGGACCGACGGTCTTGTCGCGGATCGCCAGCGCCCGCTGAAAAATCGGCTCGGCGTCGACATAGCGTTGCTGGCGCAAATAGAGATCGGCGAGATTGTTGAGAGAGCGCGCGACATCGATATGGTCGCGCCCAAGCACCTTCTCGCGGATCGCGAGCGATTGCCTGATCGGCGGCTCCGCATCGGCGTAGCGGCCTTCCGCCTTCAGGACCTGCCCGAGATTGTTCAGGAGCGTCGCCACCGCGGGCTCGGCGCCCGGCACTTTCTGGTAGATCGCGAGCGCGCGCCTGAACAGCGGTTCGGATTCGGAATGGCGATCCTGGCGCTCGTACAGGGTGGCCAGATTGTTGAGGGATTGACCGACATCGGGATGGCCCGGCGGCAATGACCTTTCGCGCAACGCCAGCGCACGCTTGAACAGCGGTTCGGCCTCGGCATAACGCGCCTGGCGCTGGTAGAGCGCCGCAAGGTTGGTCAGCTCGGGCGCCATGTCGACGGAGTCGAGCCCGGCTGCCTTCTCCAAGATGCCGAGCGCGCGCTTGTAGATCGGCTCGGCCACGGCGTCCTGGCCCAATCCGCCATAGACCTGACCAAGGTTGTTCAGCGCGCCGGCCAGATCGCGGCTGGGCGGCCCTTTCTCGAGCGCGGTCACCATCGCCTGCGCCAGCGGCAAGGCTTCGGCGAATTTCCCGGCGCGTTCGAGCTGGATGACCTTGCCGCTCTGCGTAAACAGATTCTCGGCTCGGGCGGCGGCGTTCAGGCAGAGACTGCCGGCGAAGAGGCTGAACAGCGCCAAACGAATTCTGGGTGTCATCAATGGTCTCGGTCGGCCACAATCCTGGATTTGATTGGGTCGCACCGGAGCTCAAGAGCGTTCAACGCAGCCGAGCCATCTCAGGCCTTCGCACGGGCCTCTTCCGCAAGCTTGACCAGCATCTTGCGCAACGCGCCGGCGGTGGTGACGCGCGCCGGAAAGTCGAGGCGCAGCGCGGCGGCGCCCGCCTGCATATCCAGGCCTTCGGGATCGCAACCGATGCAACGCCAATCGGCACTATCAGCGCCGAGCAGCTTCGTTGCATAAAGATTCATCGTCTCGCGATGGTCCTCGTTCATGTGCTCGACCGCGCCCTGCTCGGCCTCGATCAGCTCGGCAGCGTCGTCGATGACGGTCATGAATTGCCCGGGCTTGAGATCGACGATGCGGCCAAAACCCGCGACGAGGTGAGCGCCGGACGGCTGGATGCGGAAGAAGGAGAAATCCTTGAAATCGACAAAGCCCTCGGCGGACGGATGCGCGTTGAGGTAACGGGCCCGCAGCATGGCGCGCTCGTCGTCACCGGCCTCCTTTGCGCGGCCCGCGACCATGATGCGCGCACCCTCGAGCGGATCGCCCGCCGCGCGCTCGTCCAGCATCAGGGACACGCGATCGTCGGCGAGGATGTTTTTGGTGTGAACGGCCAGCCGGGAAATCAGCAGAATCGGGGCGCCATCGGGGGCGCTCGCTACGTTCACGAGTGAACAATAGGGGTCGCCATGAGAATCGCCATGGCCGGCCATCAGGGTCGCCAGAGCCCCTTGCCGGCTGCGCCGGAGCAGGGATTTGGCTAGTCCAGAAGGATTAAAATTGATCGTCGGCTGCATCGATATTGCCTTGTCATCCTATTGCAATGAACGCACTTTTTCGGCTAAACGGTCTCCGAGACGGGTCGGGATGCCTCGGTGGATTGAGGCATTCTGCCGGAACTCGGTCACACTTCAGCCCAGCTTACATTGCTCGTTGACCGCTTCCGAAGGCCCAATTACGCGGCGCATCAACGGAATGCTCGCCGTTTCAGCCATTGAAGTAACTGAAGGCAAGCTCATGCCCACAATCGCTTTGGTCGACGACGACCGCAACATTCTCACTTCCGTTTCGATCGCACTGGAGGCGGAAGGTTACCGCATTATGACCTACACGGACGGTGCCTCCGCGCTGGACGGTTTTCGGACCAGCCAACCGGATCTTGCCATCCTCGACATCAAGATGCCGCGCATGGACGGCATGGAGACGCTGCGGCGGCTCCGTCAGAAGTCCGATCTGCCGGTGATTTTCCTGACCTCGAAGGATGAGGAGATCGATGAATTGTTCGGCCTCAAGATGGGCGCCGACGACTTCATCCGCAAGCCGTTTTCCCAGCGGCTGCTGGTCGAGCGCGTCAAGGCGGTGCTGCGCCGTTCGCAGCCAAAGGACCCGACGGCTGTGCCGAAGGAGAACGACGCCAAGGCGCTCGACCGCGGCCTGCTGCGCATGGATCCGGAGCGTCACACCTGCACCTGGAAGAACGAGCCGGTGACGCTGACGGTGACCGAATTCCTGATCCTGCAGGCATTGGCGACCCGCCCGGGCGTGGTCAAGAGCCGCAATGCGCTGATGGATGCCGCCTATGACGACCAGGTCTATGTCGATGACCGCACCATCGACAGCCACATCAAGCGGCTGCGCAAGAAATTCAAGGTGGTCGACGACGATTTCGAGATGATCGAAACACTTTACGGCGTCGGTTACCGCTTCAAGGAAGTTTGATAGCGCGGTAAGTGCCTGACCACGGCGCCGGCTTGGGGTAAGGTGCGGCGTCGCAGCCTGGGGTAGGATGCGGCTGTCGCCATTTTCGAACGCAGTGTTGGCCCTTGCTTGATCGAACGCAGCTCGACCCGGGTATGAATGCCGAGGACGGCTCGACGTCGCTCGGCATGGAAGGCGCCGTCGCCGAGGCCCCGGTCAAGGGCTGGATGCGGCCGCTCGGCTGGCTCAGCCGCGCCGGCCAATTCCTGTTCACGCTCTCATTCTCGAGCCTCACCCGCCGCATCGTCTCGCTCAATATCGCGGGCCTGCTCGCGCTGGTGGCGAGCGTGCTCTATCTCTCGCAATTCCGCGCCGGCCTGATCGACGCGCGCGCCCAGAGCCTTCTGGTGCAGGCCGAAATCATCGCGGGCGCGATCGCGGCCTCGGCGACGGTGCAGACCAATGCCATCACCATCGAGCCCGACCGGCTGCTCGATCTCAAGGCCGGAGAAACCATCAAGGGATCGGACGAGGACTCCGCGCTCGATTTCCCGATCAATCCGGAGCGCGTCGCGCCGGTCCTGCACACGCTGATCTCGCCGACCAAGACCCGCGCCCGCATCTACGATCCCAACGGAGGCCTGCTGCTCGACAGCCGCAACCTCGAAAACGTGATGCGCTTCCCGCTGCCGCCGCCGACCTCGCCAGGCCTCGTGGAGCGCGGGATGACCACGGTGCGTATCTGGATCAATCGCGGCGACCTTCCGATCTACCGCGAGCTGCCTGACAGCGGCCTGGGCTACGACGAGGTGGCCGACGCGCTGAAGGGACAGAAGAAGAGCATGGTGCGCGTCAACACCCGCGGCGAGGTGATCGTCTCGGTCTCGGTCCCGGTGCTGCGCTCGCGCGCGATCCGGGGCGCGCTGATGCTCTCGACGCAGGGCGACGACATCGACCAGATGGTGACGGCCGAGCGGCTCGCCATCCTGAAAGTCGGCGGCGTCGCGTCCGCCGTCATGATCGTGCTGTCGCTGTTGCTCGCGAGCACGATCGCCGGCCCCGTGCGCCGGCTCGCCGATTCCGCCGACCGCGTCCGCCGCCGCATCAAGATGCGCGTGGAGATTCCCGACTTCAGCCGCCGCCGCGACGAGATCGGCCATCTGTCCCGCGCGCTGCGCGACATGACCGGCGCGCTCTACAATCGCATCGAGGCGATCGAGATGTTCGCCGCCGATGTCGCCCATGAGCTGAAGAACCCGCTGACGTCGCTGCGCTCGGCGGTGGAAACGCTGCCGCTGGCGCGCAACGAGCACAGCCGCGCGCGGCTGCTCGCGGTGATCGAGCACGACGTGAAACGGCTGGACCGCCTGATATCGGACATTTCCGACGCCAGCCGCCTCGACGCCGAATTGCAGCGCCAGGACATGGCGCCGGTGGACCTGCGCCGGCTCCTGACCACGCTGACCTCGGTCGCCAACGAGACCAAGCTCGGCCACGACGTCGGCGTCGAGGTCCGCTTCGAAGGCCGCGGCGTGACCGACGCCTACTCGGTGCCGGGCCATGATTCCCGCCTCGGGCAGGTGATCTCCAACCTCCTGTCCAACGCGCAGTCGTTCTCCACCCCCGGCGACAAGGTGCGCATCGTGTGCCGCCGCCGGCGCGCGCAAATCGAGATCGTGGTCGACGACGACGGTCCGGGCATCCGTCCCGATGCGCTGGAACGCGTGTTCGAGCGCTTCTACACCGACCGGCCGCATCAGGGCTTTGGCCAGAACTCCGGCCTCGGCCTGTCGATCTCCAAACAGATCATCGAGGCTCATGGCGGGCGCATCTGGGCGGAGAACCGGCCTGGCCCGATCGGCGAGGACGGCGAACCGACGGTCGCCGGTGCGCGCTTCGTGGTCATGCTGCCGGCGCCATGAGTCGGACCATGACCGCGCGGCGCAGCGTCCACGCCTCCGCCGTGAAGGTCGGCAGTCGCGCGGTGCTGATCCGCGGTCCCTCCGGTTCGGGCAAGTCGCGCCTGGCCTTCGATCTGATCCTGAGCGGGCGCTCCGGACAGCTTCCGCCGGCCATTCTGGTGGGTGATGACCGTGTCCTGCTCGACACAGCTGGACAACAATTGTTGGTCCGGCCGGTCCCTGAAATCGCCGGGCTGATCGAGATTCGCGGCCTCGGAATACGGCGCTGCGAGTTTACTGATGAGGCGGAAGTTGGACTCGTGGTTGATTTGCAGGCGCATGACGCGGAGCGACTGCCGCCGCCTGAAGCTCTCAGGACCAGCATTTTCGGTGTTGAAATACCGCGAATCCCTGTGGGGAGCGGCTTTTTACCCCTGCCGCTGGTTGTCGCGGCCCTGACTACAGCCGCCGGTTTAAAATCTCTTAACGATTCGGACGATTGTCTTAAGGGGATTGGTAACCATATCACCCCCACACTCGCGACCGAATAGACCGGCGCTGCTCCCCAATTCCGATCGCCAAATCCGGGAGAATCGCAAACATCCCCTCTTGCGCGAGGGCTCTGGATGGTCAAAGTGGCGCGTTCGTGCGGTGCACCAAATAGCACCCGCGGGAGTTATCGATGATTGGTCTAGTACTGGTGACCCATGGGCGCCTCGCCGACGAGTTCAAGGCGGCGCTCGAGCATGTCATGGGCCCTCAAAAACAAATCGAAGCGGTGACGATCGGAGCCGAGGACGATTCCGATCTCTGTCGCAGCGACATCATTGAAGCGGTCAACCGCGTCGACACCGGCGACGGGGTGGCCATCCTCACCGACATGTTCGGCGGCACGCCGTCGAATCTCGCGATCTCCTGCATGAGCCGTCCGAAAGTGGAAGTGCTCGCAGGCATCAATCTTCCAATGCTGGTGAAGCTCGCCAAAGTTCGCGAAGAGCGCTCGCTGCCCGATGCGATCGCGATGGCCCAGGAAGCCGGCCGCAAATACGTCACCATCGCCAGCCGTGTCCTCGCCGGCAAATGACCGACGACGGAGCTGGCGCGGAAAATATTCCGGGGCCGAGCGTGCCCGCCGCGGCGGTCTCCAAAGAGCTCCTGATCATCAACAAACGCGGCCTGCACGCGCGCGCCTCCGCGAAATTCGTCCAGACCGTCGAGCGCTTCACGTCCGAAGTGTGGGTAACGCGCGGCAGCGAGACCGTCGGCGGCCGCTCGATCATGGGACTGATGATGCTGGCCGCGGCCCCCGGCACCACGATCAGGGTGTCCGCGCTCGGCCCCGATGCCGACGCCGCGATCGCGGCGATCACCGAACTCGTTGAAAGCAAGTTCAACGAGGAAGGGACGTAAGGTTCCGGTCCACGCCGGTTGCCGCAGAGCGACATCAATTCAATTGTCAAACAGCCTTCCGTCGTCATTGCGAGGAGCGCAAGCGACGAAGCAATCCATGATTCAGCAAGCGGAGACATTGATTGCTTCGCGGAGCCTGTCATCGGGCCGCGCGTTCGCGCGGACCCGTTGGCTTTGCCCACCCTACGAAGCCGGGGCGAGCGTCAACAATCCCGCGGCAGAATCTGCCCGAGTTTTGCCAAGCAATCACCCCCAGAAATCAGAGGGCGCAGGGAATGCCGGTGCGACGACCGCACCCGCAGCCTTGCGTGCAAATGAAAAACGCACGCAAGCAAGTCACCACAGGCACGTCGAACGAACCGACATTCCCTGCGCGATGGTGTTACGGCTTATACGTGATCTCCCTGGCGTACCGGGCTTGTTAGCCGCCATCACCCGTGAACATCGTCCACGAGCTTGATCTCAGCGTCGGGAGATCAGGACCACACGATTTCGCCGTCCGCTGCCAGGTCGTTCATCAGAAGACCCAAGCCGGCGTCCACCGCCTCCCGCGCTCCACGTTCGTGACGATGCGCAACGCCCCTCCTGATGAGCGCGGGATATGCTTATGAACCACATGTTCTGATTATCGTAAACGAGAATATTTTTACGCGGGAGGCTGGACAGACCAAATCAGTCTGGAATTGCTCGCGAAAATAGTTTTTGGGCGCAGGCGGATTTTGCGGGACTGGAGCGCAAATTGGCGAGGCGTTATGATCCGCGCTTCGCGCGCCCCGGAATGACGACGAGAGCGCAACGCGAGCACAGTCTCTAAAACGGGTTCGTCACGATGCCGCCGTCGACACGGAGCGCGGCGCCGTTGGTGGCGCTGGAGGCTTTGGAGCAGAGATAGCAGATCAGATTTGCGACCTCTTCCGGCTTGGCATAACGCTGCAACAATGAGGCGGGCCGGCGCTCGGTGAAGGTGCGCTTGACGAGGTCGTCGGTGGTGGTGCCCATCGCCTGAGCCCGCGCGGCGAGCCGCACCGGCGCCATCTCGACCCAGGTCGGGCCCGGCAGCACCGAATTGACGGTCACATTGGTGCCCTTGGTCTGCTCGGCGGCGCCGCGCGCGATCACGAGCTGGGCGCCTTTCGAGAAGCCATAATGCACCATCTCCTTCGGCACGTAGATGCCGAACTCCGAGGAGACGAACACCACGCGGCCCCAATCCCTCTCGTCCAGCATGCGCTTGAGGTAATGCCGCGTCAGGCGCACGCCGCTCATGACATTGACCTCGAACATTCTTGTCCAGTCGGCGTCGTCGGTCTCGAAGAACGCCTTCGGCTCGTAGATGCCGAGATTGTTGACGAGAATATCGGCATCGGGAAATGCCGCGATCAGCGCTGCGCAGCCATCGCTGTTGGCGAGATCGAAGACTGCCGCGTGCAGTTTCGCTTTGGGTGTCGCCTGCCTGATCTTTGCGATGGCGTCATCCACGGCGGCCTTGTCGCGCCCGTTGACGATGACCTCGGCACCCATGCTCGCAAGTCCGGCGGCAGCCGCAAAACCGATGCCGCGCGTCGAGCCGGTGACCAGCGCGCGTTTTCCGGTGAGATCGAGATCCATTTTCGCTCCTCAAATGTCGCCGTCATTCCGGGGCATCGCGAAAGCGATGAGCCCGGAATCCATAACCACAGGAGCGCATCGGTTGCAAAGATCATCGATCGACGTGCCAAACATTCTGGCCTGTGGCTATCGATTCCGGGCTCGCGACGCCCGAACAAAATCGACGCGGAACGTCAATTTTGTCTCGACGTCGCGCCCCGGAATGACGAAGAGAGCTATTTCGCCGCCGCTTGAATGAAAACCTTCCACACGGTCGACTGGACCTTGAAGAAAGCGCTTGACCCGTATCGGGAGAGCCGGCCCACCCGTCGAACGTCTTCGACCTCGCGCCGGAGTCGAGTGCAGGATTCCCGCCTCGAAGCTCTGCTGCCAATAGAGCTCTATCTGCCGGATCAAGGCGGACGGCAGGGGGACGTAATGGAGCATTTCCGCCTGCGGTTTTCCGTCGTCGAATGACCAGCGAACGAAGTCGATTGCGGCCGCCGACCTCTGGGGGGATTTCGCGTGCTTCTGCATCAACACGAACGTCGTCGCCGTGATCGGGTAGGCATCCGGACCGGGCGCATCGGTGAGAACCAGATTGAAGTCCTTCGCCGTCTCCCACTTCGCATTGACGACTGCGGCCTGGAACGATGCGGCATCGGGCGCGACAAAATTGCCGGCGCGGTTCTGAACTGCGCCGAAGGAGATCTTGTCGAACCGTTGCAATGCGTAGGTGTATTCGAGGTAGCCGATCGAACCCGGAATGAGACTGACGAGGGAGGCGACGCCGTCATTGCCCTTGCCGCCAAGCCCGACCGGCCATTCAACCGACGTACCCTCTCCGACACTTGTCTTCCACTGAAGGCTGACCTTCGACAGATAATTCGACCAGTTGAACGTCGTTCCTGACCCGTCGATGCGATGAACGACCGTAATCGCTGCGTTCGGCAGCTTGAGCCCGGGGTTTATCGCCTGGATGGCCGGATCGCTCCAGGATTTGAGCTTGCCGAGATAGATGTCCGCGAGGACCTGTCCGGTGAAATGGATCTCTCCCGGTTTGACGCCTGCGAGATTGACGACGGGAACGACGCCTCCGATCACGATCGGGAATTGCATCATGCCGAACTTCTCCAGGTCGGCTGAATCAAGCGGCATGTCGGTCGTGCCGAAATCCACCGCCGCTTTCTTGATCAAGCCGACGCCGATGCTCGACCCCACCGGCTGATAAGAGACGGTGTTTCCGGTCTTCGTCTTGTAGATGTCGATCCATTTCGCCATCACGGGCGATACGAAGGTCGAGCCCGCACCCGTCGTGTCGGCGGCCAGGCCTGGCGTCGCGGCGATCAGCGTGGTGAAGATGATCGATGACCTGAGGTACTTCATCACGCCGTCCCCTCACCCGAATAGTCACTTCGTTCGGAGAGGCGCTCGACGAGACCGCTCCAACTCCATGTGACGGTAGTAAGACGACGGCCAAAATCGACGTAGGGTTTCGAACGACAAAGGCTAGGCTCCCCGCGACAGCCCGCACTATGGAATTTGAACTGTCATCAATCCCGGCATCTCCAGGAGGCTGGAGCTCAACGTAGCAAATGCCGCATTAGTCAGTGCCAGCCAGACCCTCGCGTAAGCGAACTCCGGAATGACGAAGCGGCTATTTCCCCGGCGGTTGAATGTAGACCTTCCAGACGGTCGAGGGGCCGGCATGCCCCCTGAAGAAGCGCTGGGTGGTCATCACCTGCACTTCGGCATCGGGCGCATTGTCCTTCATCCACTTCTCGCATTCGGGCAGGCGTCCGGTGTCACCGGTGTCGCAGATGCCGATGAAGCCGAGTCGCCTGGCTTCCGCGAGCGAGGTCAGGCCCGAGGGCCAGGTCTCGCCCGGGGTGAACGGCGCGGGATGATCGGGGCTGTAGAAGGTCATGGGCTCGCCGATATCGGTGCCGCCGGCCACGACGGCCCAGCGCGAGCCGAAGCGCTGCTGCCAGGCTTGCGTCAGTTCGCGCGCGAGCTGCGCGCGCGCGGCGTAGGTGCTTCCGAGACCCGGGCTGTGCTCCATTTCCAGGACCGCGATGCGCGGCGCGGCGGCGAGCGTGGCGAGCGTTGCCGCCAGCCAGATCGCGGTGATGCGAAACAAGGCTCCGGCGGGAATGCGCAGCGAGGGGATCGCAACCAGCGCCAGCGGCACCAGGAAGAACAGCGGGATGCCCCAATCGGTCTTCAGATAGACCGTGAAGACCAGCGCACCGACCGGCGGCCCGACCGCGACAATGGCCTGGATCCACCAGACATTCAGCGCCTGCGAGAGATTGACGCCGCCATTGGGGCCGCGCGACCACGCATGCGCCAGCCATCGCGGCGGCCAGGCGAGCGCGAGCAGCGCCAGCACCACCGGCAGCGCGAGCAGCGCAAGATTGTGGCCGATATAGCCGAACACGAGCCTGGCATTGAGGGCACGGTCCGTCAGGCTGTAGCTGTCGCCGGCATAGGTCAGCGGCGCGAAATCCACGCCCTTGAGCCAGATCAGATGCGGGATCATCGCGACCACAAGCGTGACGATCGCAACCCATGGCGCCGGTGAAGCCAGGAACCTCAAGCGGTCGGGATGAATCAGCGCCGCAAGGGCAACGGCGCCGATCATGGTCAGCACCCAATATTTGGTCATCAGCGCCAGCGCGCCGGCAAGCCCGAGCAGCACCCCGCTTTGCCAGCTGCGCTTCTCGAAGGCGTTGAGATAGGCCAGCACCACCAGCGGCAGCGTAACGAGCTGCAGCAGGTCGGGATTGTATTTGAAGCCCTTGAAATTGAAGATCGGATAGATCGCGAGCATCACCACGACCAGGAAGGCGCGGCGGTAATCGACGACACGGATAGCGATGAACCAGCAAATGACGAGACTGATGCCGAGCGTCGTCATGGCGAGCAGATAGGTCGCCCAGTCCTGCGCCGGAAAGAACATGAACCACAGCCCGGCGACCCAACCCGACAATGGCGGATGCTTGCCATAGCCGAGTTGGAACTTCTGGCCCCAGGCGAAGGCTTCTGCGACATCCATGTGAACGTCCTGCGCGGCCTTCAGATCGATCAGGATCCGTGTCCAGAGCAGGCCGTGCACAAGCGCGAAGGTGATGACGAGCCAGAGGGCGGTCTGCGGGCGCACGGCACGCGAGACCAGCCACGCCGCGATCCGGCGGAAGCGCAATCGGCGGCGGCGGCGTGCGGTGGCGGGCAAGGATATTGCGGTCGGCATGCCTTCACGCCTAGCGCGTTTTCCGGCGCGTTGGAATCAGCTTGGCGTGAAGAAAGGCCCTTAAAACAAAGCAATGTGGTTGCCGCACGGGGGTGCGGGTGCTATCCCGCGCCCCATGACGACCGTTCCCATTCCGAACATCCGCAACTTCTCCATTGTCGCCCATATCGACCATGGCAAATCGACGCTGGCCGACCGCCTGATCCAGATGACAGGCGGCCTGTCGGATCGCGAAATGGCGGGCAAGGAACAGGTGCTCGATTCCATGGATATCGAGCGCGAGCGCGGCATCACCATCAAGGCGCAGACCGTCCGCCTGCAATACCGCGCCAAGGACGGCAAGGACTACATCTTCAACCTGATGGACACGCCGGGCCATGTCGACTTCGCCTACGAGGTCTCGCGATCGCTCGCGGCCTGCGAAGGCGCGCTGCTGGTGGTCGACGCGAGCCAGGGCGTCGAAGCGCAGACGCTCGCCAATGTCTATCAGGCGATCGACAACAATCTCGATATCGTGCCGGTCCTGAACAAGGTCGACCTGCCGGCGGCCGAGCCCGAGAAGGTCAAGCAGCAGATCGAGGACGTGATCGGCATCGACGCCTCCAACGCCGTCCCGATCTCCGCCAAGACAGGCGAAGGCGTGGGCGATGTGCTGGAAGCCATCGTCACGCGGCTGCCGCCGCCGAAGGGCGACCGCGACGCGACGCTCAAGGCCCTGCTGGTCGACAGCTGGTACGACGTCTATCTCGGCGTGGTCGTGCTGATCCGAATCATCGACGGCACGATGAAGAAGGGCCAGCGCGTCCGCTTGATGGGCACGAATGCGGCCTACGACGTCGAGCGCGTCGGCTTCTTCACGCCGAAGATGGAGCAGGTCGAGGAGCTCGGCCCCGGCGAGATCGGCTTCATCACCGCGGCGATCAAGGAAGTCGCCGACACGCGCGTCGGCGATACCATCACCGACGACAGGAAGCCGGTCACGGACATGCTGCCGGGCTTCAAGCCGGCCATCCCCGTGGTATTCTGCGGCCTGTTCCCGGCCGACGCCAACGATTTCGAAACGCTGCGCGCGGCGATGGGCAAGCTCCGCCTCAACGATGCGAGTTTCTCCTACGAGATGGAGACCTCGGCGGCGCTCGGCTTCGGCTTCCGTTGCGGCTTCCTCGGGCTGTTGCACCTGGAGATCATTCAGGAGCGGCTGTCGCGCGAATTCGATCTCAATCTGATCGCGACCGCGCCGAGCGTGATCTACAAGATGAAGCTGACCGATGGCAGCGAGATCGCGATCCATAATCCCGTCGACATGCCTGACGTGGTCAAGATCGCCGAGATGGAAGAGCCCTGGATCGAGGCCACCATCCTCACGCCCGACGAATATCTCGGCAGCGTGCTGAAGCTGTGCCAGGATCGCCGCGGCGCGCAGAAGGAGCTCACTTACGTCGGCTCGCGCGCCATGGTGAAATACGATCTGCCGCTCAACGAGGTGGTGTTCGATTTCTACGACCGCCTGAAGTCGGTGTCGAAGGGCTATGCCTCGTTCGACTATCACCTCACCGACTACAAGCCGGCCGATCTCGTGAAGATGCAGATCCTGGTCAATGGCGAGCCGGTGGACGCGCTGTCGATGCTGGTGCATCGCACCCGCGCCGAAGGCCGCGGCCGTGCCATGGTCGAGAAGATGAAGGAACTGATCCCGCCGCACATGTTCCAGATCCCGATCCAGGCGGCGATCGGCGGCAAGGTGATCGCGCGCGAGACCGTGCGCGCCCTGCGCAAGGACGTCACCGCCAAGTGCTACGGCGGCGACATCACGCGTAAACGAAAGCTTCTGGAGAAGCAGAAGGAAGGCAAGAAGAAGATGCGGCAGTTCGGCAAAGTCGACATCCCGCAGGAAGCCTTCATCGCGGCGCTGAAGGTGGATAGCTGAGACTTTGTCATTCCGGGATGGCCCGAAGGGCCAGGCCCGGAATCCGTTCATCCACGCGATCCGCGGCGCGATGGATTCCGGGCTCGCCCTTCGGGCGCCCCGGAATGACGACGAGAATGTGAATCGCTCCGAGCGCGCAGGTGGTTATGCTGATCCTATGCCACGCGTATTATTGATATCGATCGCAATACTCGTCTCGCTGCTGCCGGCCGTGACCTCAGGCGAGCCTGCACACAAGCGGCACGCCGCCAAATGGCACGGCTACGGCTTCCTGCCGGGCTATCATCAGCCGCCGAACAACGCCATTCCGGTGTTTGGCCCCAACCGGGGTGAGCCCGATTATGCGCCGCGCTATTGGTGGAATGGCGAATGGCACTATTACGGCCGGCCCGGGTTCTACCGCGGACGCTACAATGGCGGCAGCTTCGGCCCGTGCTGGAGCTGGACCCCGATCGGACCGGCGTGGCAGTGCGGGAGGCAATGATCCACTCGTCATTCCGGGGCGATGCGAAGCATCGAACCCGGAATCCATTGATCCACCTGGGTTGCGGCAAGATAGAATTCCGGGTTCGCGCTGGCGCGCGCCCCGGAATGACGAAAAGAAATCACCTCATCACGAACGGATTCGCCGGCACATCAGTCGCGGTCGATATCCAGACGCTCTTGGTTTCCAGATATTCGCTTATGGCGTCGATGCCGCTTTCGCGGCCGAGGCCGGAATGCTTCATGCCGCCGAACGGCATCATGTAGCTGATGGCGCGGTAGGTGTTCACCCACACCGTTCCGGCGCGCAGCAGTTTCGGCACGCGCACGGCGCGGCCGAGATCGCGGGTCCAGATACCGGCCGCCAGCCCGTAGATCGTGTCATTGGCGATGCGGATGGCGTCGTCCTCGGTGTCGAAGCCGATGATCGAGAGCACCGGCCCGAACACTTCTTCGCGCGCGATCCGCATCGAGTTGTCGACGTCTGTGAAGATCGTCGGCTCGACGAACTGTCCGCCGATAATCCCAGCGCCCGAGGCCGGCTTGCCGCCGAGTAGGCAGCGCGCGCCCTCGGCTTTGGCGATATCGATATAGTCGAGGATCTTCTTGTACTGCGCCGGCGTGGTGACGGGGCCGATATTGGTGTCGGGCTTCGAGGGATCGCCGATCTTGGCGGAGCGCGCGAGCTCCAGGAGGCGCTCGACGAACTTGTCCTTGATCGAGTTCTGCACCAGCAGCCGCGACCCGGCGATGCAGGTCTGGCCTGTGGCCGCGAAGATGCCGGAGACCGCGCCGGCCGCGGCGGCGGAAAGGTCGGCGTCCTCGAACACGATGTTGGGCGACTTGCCGCCGAGTTCCAGCGAGACGCGCTTCAGGCTGCGCGCCGCGGTCTCATAGACTTTTGCGCCCGTCGTATCCGATCCGGTGAAGGTGATCTTGGCAACACCGGGATGGGTGATCAGCTCGGTGCCGATCTCCGGACCGAAGCCGGTGACCACATTGAAGATGCCGTCGGGAATGCCGGCTTCCTTCGTGAGCGCGGCGAATTCCAGCGTCGAGGCCGAGGTGAACTCCGACGGCTTGACGATGACGGCGCAGCCTGCGGCGAGCGCGGCGGCGCATTTCCAGGCCACGAACAACAGCGGCGAATTCCAGGCCGTGAGCGCCGCCACGACGCCGACAGGCTCGTGCGTCGTGTAGGCGAAGGTCTCCGGCTTGTCGATCGGCACCAGGCCGCCCTCGAGCTTGTCGACCATCCCGCCGAAGTACCACCACCATTCCGGATGGTAGCGAAGCTGGCCGAGCATCTCGGCCATCAGCTTGCCGTTGTCGCGCACCTCGATCTCGGCGAGACGCTCAGCGTTCGCGGCAACGAGGTCGCCGAGCCTGCGCATCGCCTTGCCGCGCGCGGAAGCCGTCATCTTCGACCATGGGCCGCGCCACATCGCCTCGTTGGCGGCCTTCACCGCTGCGTCGGCATCGGCCCTGGATGCGCGCGGAATTTTCGCCCAGGGCTTGCCCTGATAGGGATCGACCGAATCGAACCACTCGCCCTTGGCGGGGTCGACATATTGGCCGTTGATGTAGAGCTGATAGGTTTTCACGAGAATCCTCCTGTCGCGGCAAGGCGGGCGAGCGGTTTTCGAAATCGTATATTGCATTCCGTGCTGCCGTACCAACGAACTCGCATGACGGAAGTGCCAAGTTGCGCGTCGCGCCAGCTTGCCCTTGCGCGTCAAATAGACGACCATCGATCCCGCACAAGAAGACGCGCGAGGAAGCTCATGGCCCCGTCCTCCCG
Source organism: uncultured Alphaproteobacteria bacterium (assembly GCA_963696255.1). GTDB lineage: Bacteria > Pseudomonadota > Alphaproteobacteria > Rhizobiales > Xanthobacteraceae > Bradyrhizobium. The sequence goes on along the minus strand of CAVOJN010000005.1, from coordinate 2,406,091 downwards.
AATGAATTATGGCTGGGTCGTCGTGGCCGTCGGCGCGCTGATGACCTGCGTCGGCTTCGGCACGATGATGTCGCTCGCGGTGTTCCTGCAGCCGATGTCAGAGACGATGGGCTGGTCGCACGCGGGCATCTCGGGCGCGGCGACGCTGGATTTCCTCGCCATGGCGCTCGCCGCCTTCTTCTGGGGCACGATGTCCGACCGCTTCGGCACCCGGATCGTGGTGCTATCAGGCGCAATCCTGCTCGCGATCGGGCTCATCGCGGCAAGCCGGGCGCAAACCCTGTGGCAATTCCAGCTCTGCTTCGGCGTCCTGGTCGGGATTGCCGCCGGCAGCTTCTACGCGCCGATGATGGCGATCGCGAGCGCCTGGATCGAGAAGCAGCGCAGCCTCGCGGTCGCGCTGGTTTCCGCCGGCATGGGCGTCGCGCCGGTGACGATCGCGCCGACGGCAAGCTGGCTGATCACGACCTATGACTGGCGCACCGCGATGCTCGTGATCGGGATCGGCGCCGCGGTGCTGCTGATCCCGGCCTCACTGCTGGTGCGGCCGGCGCCGCAGGAGAGCGGCGGCACTGCCGCGACGAACACCGCCGAGGCCGGGCAAACCGAATGGACAGCGGCGCAGGCGCTGCGGACGCCGCAATTCGTGACGCTGGCGCTCGCGCATTTCGCCTGCTGCGCGGCGCATTCCGGCCCGATCTTCCACATGGTGTCCTACGCCATGGTCTGCGGCATCGCGCCGTTGACCGCGGTCACCGTCTACAGCCTCGCCGGCCTTTCCGGGCTGGGCGGACGGCTCCTGCTCGGCACGCTGGCGGACCGCATCGGCGCCAAGCCGGTGCTGGTCGGCGGCCTGCTGGTGCAGGCGCTCTCGATCGCGACCTATCTCGCGGTGGCGCGGCTTGGCGAATTCTACGCACTCTCGGTCGTGTTCGGCATCGCCTATGGCGGCGTGATGCCGCTCTATGCCGTGCTCGTGCGCGAATTCTTCGGTGCGCGCATCATGGGCACGGTGTTCGGCGCGGTGTCCGCCTTTGCAAGCCTCGGCATGGCGCTGGGACCATGGGCCGGCGGCTACGTGTACGACACCTTCCACGGCTACACCTGGCTGCATGCAGGCTCCTTCGCCATCGGGCTCGCGGCGGTCGCGGTCGCGCTGAGCTTCCCGTCCAAACGCCGCCAGCCGCTCGATCTCGGCCGAGCCGTCGCCTGAAGCGGCTCTTGTTTGGGCATGATCTTTTTCGGAAAGCCGCTTCACACTTCGCGCTGACGCGGCCGTTCCGGTCCGGATCATGCCCTAAAGCGCGCGAGACGGCTTGATCGGCGCTCGCGGATGCGTCACCATGGGCGTAATTGATCGACCGATAAACAAAAACGAGGAAACGCCCTCATGAACAAGCTTCCCGGCCTCGATCTGGTCGAGCGCGCCCGCGCGCTGCAGCCGCTGATCGCGAGCGAAGCCGACGAGATCGAGCGGACGCGGCGGCTGACGCCGAAGGTGACGACGGCGCTGATCGAGAACGGGCTGTACCGGGCGCTGCTGCCGCAAAGCGTCGGCGGCCACGAAGTGCCGCCGGAAGTTTTCATGCAGATGCAGGAGGAGATCGCCAAGGCGGACGCCTCCACCGCCTGGTGTCTCGGCCAATGCTCCGTTTGCGCCATGACGGCGGCCTATCTCGAGCCGGACGCCGCCAACGAGATCTTCAACATTGCGCCGGGCATTCTCGCCTGGGGCGCGATCGCGCATGAGGTGAAGGCCGTGCCCGGCGGCTACATCGCGAATGCGCGCTGGGATTTCGCCTCGGGCTCGCGGCAGGCGAGCTGGCTCGGTTCGCATGTGCGCGTCGTCGAGGCCGACGGCACTCCGCGGAAGAAGCCGAATGGCGCGCCGGAAATCCGTACCATCCTGTTCCCGATGTCGAGCGCCACGATGTACGACGTGTGGGACGTGATCGGGCTGAGAGGAACCGGCACCAACTCCTATTCGGTCGAGAATCTCTTCATCCCGGACAAGTTCGCCGTCCTTCGCGACGACCTGACGGCGGTGCGCGAAAAGGGACCGCTCTACCAGCTCACCACCAACGCGCTGTTCAGCATGGGTTTTGCTGCGACCTCGCTCGGCGTCGCGCGGGCAATGCTTGATGCCGCGACCGATCTTGCGCGAGGCAAGATCCCGCAGGGGATGTCGGCGATGCGCGACAATAACGCAGTGCAGGGCGTGATCGGCCGCACCGAGGCATCGCTGCGTGCGGCGCGCGCCTACGTCTACGCAACCGCTGCCGAAGTGTGGCGCGATCTCGTCCGCGGCGAGAAGGTCACCGAGGCCCATCGCATCGCCATCCGCATCGCCGCGACCTGGACCATCCATCAATGCGCCTCGGTGGTCGATACCGCCTATCACATGTCGGGCGCTACCGCCGTGTTCGCGAAGAATCCGTTCGAGCGGCGGTTCCGCGACATGCATGCGATTGCACAGCAGATCCAGGCGCGCGATACGCATTACGAAGACGCCGGCAAGGCGATCCTCGCATCCAATCTGTCGAAGCCGCCGACGGCGCGGTAACTCAGCGGGACGGGAAACGGCGGCAGATGGCAAAGTCTTCCAGGACGAGACCCGCAGGCAGGCGCGTTGCGAAGCCCGGGCCGCTCCGCACGGCCGGATCGGCCGATACCGCGATATCAGCCGTTTTCGACAGCTATCCGAAGCCAGTCAGCGCCCGGTTGCGCGCGCTCCGCAAGCTGATCCTCGAGACCGCGCGGGCGACCGCCGGCGTCGGCCCGCTCGAGGAGGCGCTGAAATGGGGACAGGTGAGCTATCTCACCAGCGAGAGCAGAAGCGGCAGCACGATCCGGATCGACCAGGTGAAGGGAGCGGCCGGGCAAACCGCGATCTATTTCCACTGCCAGACCAATCTCGTCGAGACCTTCCGCGAGCTCTATCCGGAGCTGCGTTTCAGCGGCAACCGCGCGATCCTGCTCGATGCATCAGACAAGCTTCCCAAGCCCGCGCTTCGCCACTGCGTCGCGCTGGCGCTGACCTATCATCTGAACAGGCGCAAGGCCGCGCGGATGAGGTGACGAACGTCATTCCGGGTCGATGCGCCAGCATTGAACCCGGAATCTCGAGCTTCCGGGTCTGGTCCTTCGGACCATCCCGGAATGACGGAGCTAAGCCACCAGCGCGACCTGCAGATCGGTGGCGGCGTCCGCGTTGCACTGCGCCTTCAGCAGCTCGACGATTTCGGCGTGGGGCCGCGCGCGGCTGAACAGGAAACCCTGGCCCTCGTGGCAGCCTTCGGCGCGCAGGCGGCTCATCTCCGCCTCGGTCTCCACGCCTTCCGCGGTGATGGTGACGCCGAGGCCCTTGCCGAGGCTTGCGATCGCACGAATGATCGCCTGGGCGTCACGCTTGGAATCGAGCCCGCGCACGAACGACTGGTCGATCTTGATCTTGTCGAAGGGAAAACTGCGCAGATAGCTCAAGCTCGAATAGCCGGTGCCGAAATCGTCCATGGAGACGCGCACGCCGCGCTCGCGCAGCGCATGCAGCGAGGCAAGCACGTCGCTGCTCTTCTCCAGTAACAGCGTCTCGGTGATTTCCAGCTCCAGCCGGTTCGGCGACAGGCCCGATTGCTTGAGCGTGTCGGTCACGATCGCCAGCAGGTTGGACGTGCGGAACTGCGCCGGTGACAGGTTGACCGCCACGCGCACGTCGTCCGGCCACTGCGCCGCGTCCGTGCAGGCGCACCGCAGCATCATGACGCCCAGCGCGTTGATCAGCCCGGTCTCCTCCGCCACGGGGATGAACTCGCCGGGCGAGATCATGCCGCGCACCGGATCCGGCCAGCGCGCCAGCGCCTCGAAGCCGGTGATGCGCCCCGACGACAGGTCGATCAGCGGCTGGTAATAGGGTTTGAGCACGTCGTTCTGCATCGCTTCGCGCAGCTCGAGCTCGATCTTGCGCCGGGTTTGCGCGCGCGCATCCATGCCCGCCTCGAAAAAGGCGAACGAGCCGCGCGACTCGGTCTTGGCGCGCGTGAGCGCCATGTCGGCATTCTTCAACAGCTTTTCGGAATCGTCGCCGTCGCTAGGCGCCATCGCGATGCCGATCGTCATACCGATCGGCACCGAATGACCGTCGAGCAGATAGGGATCGGAGCCCAGCTCCAGCAGGCGTCGCGACAGCACCGCGGCGTCGTCCGGCCGCGTCAGGCCGGTCTGGACGATGGCGAATTCATCAGAGTTGAGACGCGCCAGGATATCCTCCTCGCGCAAGGTCGAGCGCAGCCGCTCGGCCACGCCGCGGAGGAGCTTGTCGCCGGTGCCGCGACCGAGCGTATCGTTGACGGATTTGAAATTGTCGAGGCCGAGCACCAGCAGGGCGGTCTTCTCCGGGCTGCGCCGCGTGCGCAGCAGGATCTCGTCGATCTGCTGACACAAGAGCTTGCGGTTCGGCAGTCCCGTGAGCCCGTCATGCTGGGCGAGGAAGGCGAGCCGCGCCTCGGCCTGGTTGCGTTCGGTGATGTCCATCAGCGTCAGCAACAGGGCCGGTCGCTCGTTGTAGACGAGGCCGCGCGAGTAGATCGCAAGATCGATCAGCGTACCGTCGGCCTTGACATGCTTCCAGGTCCGCACCGCCTGCTCGTCGCCGGGGAGGGTTTCGCCCCACGGCGTATCGCTGTCGAAGGCCTGCAGGCTCTTGATGGTCAGGTTGCGAAACTCGTCGTGGCTGTAGCCGTAATGTTCGACCGCGGCATCGTTGACGGCAAGGATGCGCTCGCCGTCCAGCCCACAAACGATCATCGGCACCGGGTTGGCATCGAACAGGAGGCGGAACGAGGCCTCGCGCTGCTTCAGCTCGTCGATGTCGGCTCTGACATCGATGACACCGGCATGTTCGCTGTGCTGTTCATGCGATTTGCGCGAGTCGGCGATCACCGCGTCCGTGAGCACGCGTCCCGGTTTTCGGCCGGCGGCCGGCGCACGCGCAGCGGCGCGTTTTGTACGGGATTTGGCGGGCCGGCCAAAAACCCGGACACTCCGCACGGATTTCGCTTTGATGCTTTTGACTTGCCGTGTTCTCGGCATTTGTCGTCTCGAACTGGCTTTCTGGCGCGGCCAGTTCTCTGCCAAGTATCTGAAGAATTGGTAGCAAATTGCCGCAGCTATTACGGGCGTTCTGACACTACTCTCAAAGGGACCGGGGACGGCCTGGGGACGTCTACGTCGAAGGTCGCAACCTGGCTGGACGATTCCCGAAAATAAGCCAGTGAACACGCCAAAATTGCCGCGTTTGAGGCACTCGCCCGAAAAGCGACAGCATGGTTCCAAGGTATGCAGCCAAGTATGCCGCCTTTGCAAATAGCGGGTGCTCTCGAAGCGGTTACCGGCCGGTTAACGACGCGCACCTGTCAACGCTCCTTACCGGTCACAAATCGCCAAGCATACGGCGCCGGCAAGCGCGCCACGGCGAACCATCGTTTCCAATTCCAGGTTTCATGATCAGGCCAGCGGTCCGGCCCCATCACAACCAAGAGTGTGGACACATCAATCGGGCGCGAGGCCCGACTCCTGTCCCCTTTCCTATTCCGATCGCGGGCGAATACAGTGAGGCGATGCAAGCCCGACTGATTCTCTTACTGGTTTCGATCGTGATTGCCGCCAGCACGCTGAGTGCGCCGGCGCAGGACAAGGGCACGGTCAATCCACAGCCGCTGCCGCCGCTTGAACATCCCGGCGACCCGAAGATCGCCGCCAAGCAGCTCTTTGCACGAAAGGTCCTGCCGTCCGCACAGCCCACAAAAGTCATCGGCGAATACACCAAGGGTTGCATCGCCGGCGCCGCAAGGATGCCGACCAACGGCGACACCTGGCAGGTGATGCGGTTGTCGCGCAATCGCTATTGGGGCCATCCCGAAACGATCGCGCTCATCAGGCGGCTATCGGTGAACGCGCACAAGGATGCGGGCTGGCCCGGCATCCTCGTCGGCGATATCGGCCAGCCTCGCGGCGGGCCCGCGCTCTCCGGTCACGCCAGTCATCAACTCGGCCTTGACGCGGACATCTGGCTGACGCCGATGCCCGATCACCTGCTGTCGCGCGAGGAGCGCGAGGACATGTCCGCCGTCATGATGGTGCGCGAGGACAGGCTCGATATCGATCCGAAGGCCTGGACGCCGCAGCACTGGATGGTGATCCGCGATGCCGCGAAGGAGCCGACGGTCCAGCGCATCTTCGTCAACGCCGCGATCAAGAAGGCGCTATGCCGCGAGGCGACGGGCGACCGGAGTTGGCTGGAAAAGGTCCGGCCCTGGTTCGGCCACGACTATCATTTCCACATCCGCATGCGCTGCCCGCCCGGCGCCGCCGACTGCCACGGCCAGTCCGACCAGACCGGCGGCGACGGCTGCAAGCCGTCCGACCTCGCTTACTGGTTCAAGGATTCGATCCTGCATCCGGAGCCGCCCAAGGAGCCGCCGAAGCCCAAACCGGGGATCACGCTGGCGCAGATGCCGCCGGGCTGCAAAGCGGTGCTGAATGCACCGGACGCGAAATCGCGGTAGCGCGTGCATTCATAAACACGAGCGATATCCGGAAAAAGTATCTATTCGCTCGGTCCCTCGCTGCGTTGCCTGAAGCCTCCGAGTTGGCTGCGTTGATTCAGGCGGTTGCTGCCATCATGAACCCGCCAGCCATAAGCAATACGGCTACCATGAAGAGTGCTGTTTCAAATCGCGTCATTGTCCAATCGTTACGCATAGTGCACGCCTCACTTGTTGGGCGGTTTACAGCAGGTTGCAGTCCCGCCGTCGGGAATGAAGGATTTTGGCGAAAAGGGTGACGGAGATCGGGTTTGAACGCCGATCGAACGGCCCAGGCGCACCTTTTGGGTGACACCAGGGCCGCCGACGATCCGCCCCATAAAAGACCCAACGAGATCGTCACTGCTGCTTACACAAAGGTCCCCAAGCCGGTCTTGTTATTGCGTTCCTTTGTTTTGTTTTCTTGGGCCAATTTTTTTGGCCAAGCTCAGAGCGGTAACTCGACCTCGACTGGCCATCGCTCCGAGTTCGATCGGCTTCAGTATCAGGTTGCCATATCGAGGAATTCCTGACGGGTTGGCGCGTTGTCGCGAAAGCAGCCCAGCATTCGGCTGGTGACCAGGTCGGTGCCCGGTTTGTGGACGCCGCGGGTGGTCATGCAATGATGCGTCGCCCTGATGATCACTCCTACGCCCTGCGGACAAAGGACGTCGTTGATGGTATTGGCGATCTGCGCCGTCATCTTTTCCTGGATCTGCAAGCGCCTGGCGTAGACGTCCACGACCCGGGCCAGCTTGGAGATGCCAACCACACGGCCATTTGGAATATAGGCGACCCATGCCCGGCCGATGATAGGCGCCATGTGATGCTCGCAATGGCTTTCGAAGCGGATGTCACGCAGTACGATCATTTCGTCATACCCCTCGATCTCCTCGAAGGTCTTTGCCAGCATTTCGGCGGGATGCTCCCGATAACCGCAAAAAAACTCCTCGAAGGAGCGAGTCACGCGCGCTGGGGTGTCGACAAGGCCGGGCCGTTCGGGGTCCTCGCCTGTCCATCGAATGATGGTTCGCACCGCTGCCTCGACCTCGGCTCGACTCGGCCTGGTGGTTTCGAGCTCCGGTGATCTTGCGCGATCCAGCGCGTGTATGTTGTGACTCACAAAATGCTCCTCTCTGCCAAATTACAATCAACGCTTCCCGTTGGATGGTCGTCCGGCCGATAGGTTCCCGGGTTTTCCGGGCTGCCTTCCCGGGTTACCCTCGTTTCTGCCGGTGCGGATCGTCATCCGGGTTAAGGGACTCGCGCTGCTAGGCGTCGTCAGCTTCGCCGTCTATAACGGTGCAGCGATCTTCCGGAGCAGGCCATGGCATCGAACCGTCCCTATCGCGGCGTATTTCCCGTCGCGCCCACCATTTTCGACGATCGCGGCAATCTCGACCTTGAGGGTCAGCGCCGCTGCATCGATTTCATGATCGATGCCGGCTCGCAGGGCGTCTGCATCCTTGCCAACTTCTCCGAACAGTTCGTGCTCACCGACATCGAGCGCGAGACCGTGATGCGCGCGGTGCTCGAACACGTTGCCGGCAGGGTACCGGTCATCGTGACGACGACGCATTTCAGCTCGGCCGTCTGCGCTGCGCGCAGCCGGGACGCCGAAGCGATGGGTGCAGCCATGGTGATGGTCATGCCGCCCTATCACGGCGCGACGTTTCGCGTGGCTGAGGCGGGCATCTTCGAATTCTATCGCGTGGTGTCGAATTCCATCCGCATTCCGGTGATGATCCAGGACGCGCCGGTCGCAGGAACGCCTCTGTCGGTCGATTTTCTGGCGCGGATGGCCAAAGAGCTCGAAAACATCCGCTACTTCAAGATCGAGGTGCCCATGGCGGCTGCAAAGCTGCGAAACCTGATCGCCACGGGCGGTAGCGCAATCGAGGGACCGTGGGACGGCGAAGAGGCAATCACGTTGATGGCCGATCTCGATGCCGGCGCCACCGGCGCCATGACTGGCGGCGGTTATCCGGACGGTATCAGACAGATCATCGACCCGTTTTTCGCCGGTCGTCGCGACGAAGCAATGCAGGCTTATGCGCGGTGGCTGCCGCTGATAAACTATGAAAATCGGCAATGCGGGCTGCAAGCCTGCAAGGTGCTGATGCGCGAGGGCGGGGTGATCGCCTCCGACGCCGTGCGTCACCCGCTTCAGTCATTGCACCCGGCGACCCGTGCCGGCCTGATCGAAATCGCGCGTGGACTGGACCCCGTGGTGTTACGCTGGGGCCGCTGATCACAACCCTTCGAGACGTAGAACGGAGACCCGTGACATGAGCATTGCCGATCCCAACAAGACAATCCTGACGGGCGAGAATCCGTTCATCCGCCTGAGCTCGAAGGACGGTGATCCGAACTCGACAGATGCAAGCTATTGGCGGATCATCCTTTCGCCGGCCGGCCCCGGCCATGTCCTCTACCTGAAGAGCGAGCTGACGGAAGGGCGCTGGCGTATCTATTCCGACAACATCGCGATGGCGCGCTGGTTGCAGACGACCGTACAGGGCATGCTCAACGCCGAACTGTCCGACACCACCATCCCCTGTGCGGACGCGACGTTTTCCAAGACTGGCGATGTCAGATACTTCTGGACCGAGTACGTCAGGTCGCACGGTGAGGACATCTCGCTCACCTGGTTCGATATCGGCGAGCCGCTGCTCATCCACTCGCAGCCGAACCAGATCCCCAATCGGCGCTACGGCGTATGCACCGTTTTGATTCCGGCGCTCGGTACGCGCCTTGTCCGCAACGGCATCGAGGCCAAGGGGCAATCCTGGCCGCGCGAGCGCGAGGGCCGGCCTTTCTCGACATCGGCGCTGGCGTTCTCGGAAAGCTGGACGGCGGCGGTCTGAGCCGAACGGCGGATTTATGAGCCCACGCCCTCGCCAAGTCTATGCCGGGACCCACGGAATGAGGTAGTATTCGAACGCCGCATCGCCGCAAGCGTTGCGGCTCCAGCCCGGACGATGGTCCGAGATCTCTTGTCATCAGAGAGCCGCACTTCGCGTGGCATTTCTCGCACGCGGCCTCATCTTTGTGAGAACCTCCATGCGTATCAGCGCACGCAACCAGCTCAAGGGTACTGTCCTCGAAGTCAAAAAGGGCGCGACCACCTCGCATGTCCGTGTCGATATCGGCGGCAAGGTCGTGACCGCCTCGATCACAAACGAAGCTGTCGATGAATTGGGGATCAGGATCGGAAATCAGGTTACTGCGGTGATCAAGGCGTCCGATGTCATGATTGCGGTGGATTGATCATGCGCGCTGTATCTGTTGTCATGTTGCTGCTGCTCGCCGCCGCACCGGTGCGAGCCGCGGAAGAGCCGAGCGGCTGCGACAAGTTCAAATGGAATATCGATCATGAGCGCGCCGCACTCACAGCTCCCGATCGCACAAAGCTCGCTTCCGGCAGCGAGATCAACGCGCTGCCGTCAAGTGGCGTGATTCTCGGCCTCGTCGCACCGGCTGCAGCCAAATTGCCGACGCCGCCCGAACGCGCGCCAAAAGACGATACCTTTGCCGGCTTCACCAGCTTCAAGACCGCGCCGAAGGCGGGCGTCTATACGATCAGCCTTTCGGCCGGCGCCTGGGTCGACGTGGTGCAGGACGGTCACTTCCTGAAGCCGAAGGCATTCAGCGGCGCGACCGATTGCGACGGCATCCGCAAGACCGTGAAATACGAGCTCTCGTCGAGCCCGTTCGTCCTGCAGGTATCGGGGTCCAAGGACAATTCGATCTCGATCGCGATCCTGCCCTCGGAATAGGCCGATGATAGGCCAAATGGCCGCCTTTACGGGGGCGGCCAGCCTGTTATTGTCCGCCCCGCGAAATCCCTGATAGCCGTAAGCTCTTGGGAACGGGACGGAACGGCGCTTCCGCGACACCTCGCACCAGACTTGACCGACGCCTGATTTGCGCGCGCGAGATGCTTCGCGGGCGCGAATATGCATGGAGCGCCCTGATGTACCGTGTTGCCGGAGTTTTTGCCGCCTTCGTGATCCTGTGGGGAGCGGCCTTTCCGCCCGCCTCGGCGGAGGACAAAACCCTCACTGTGTTTGCCGCCGCCTCGATGAAGAACGCGCTCGACGATATCGACGCCGCCTTCACCGCGAAGACCGGCGTCAAGGTGGCCGCGAGCTATGCCGCGAGTTCGACGCTCGCAAAGCAGATCGAGCAGGGTGCGCCTGCGGACATCTTTGTTTCCGCCGACACCGACTGGATGGATTACGCCATCGGCAAGAAGAACATCAACGAGCCGACCCGCGTGAACCTGCTCGGCAACAGCATCGTGCTGATCGCGCCGAAGGATTCGAAAATCGACAACGTCACGATCGGCCAGGGCTTCGACCTCGCGAAACTCGCCGGTGACGGCAGAATTGCAAGCGGCGATGTGAAGTCGGTGCCATCAGGCAAATATGCCAAGGCGGCGCTGGAGAAGCTTGGCGCGTGGCAGGCGGCCGAGCCGAAATTCGCGATGGCCGAAAGCGTGCGCGCGGCGCTGGCGCTGGTGTCGCGCGGCGAAGCCGTGCTCGGCATCGTCTATTCCACCGACGCCAAGGTCGAGCCGGGCGTGAAGATCGTCGGCACCTTCCCGGCCGACAGCCATCCCCCGATCATCTATCCCGTGGCGGCGACCGCGACCGCAAAGCCCGAGGCAAAGGACTATCTCGACTTCCTGCGGTCGCAGGCCGCAAAGACGGTGCTCGAGAAGTATGGCTTCAACTATCTCTTGAAGCCGACCTCCTGATGTGATCGCACTGGGCGAACGTGTTCGATATCACGCCAACGGAATGGACGGCGATCCTGCTCTCGATCAGGGTCGCCACGGTGGCGACGCTGGTCGCGACCCCGCTCGGCATTGCGCTGGCCTTCCTGCTGGCGCGGCGTGAGTTCTGGGGGAAATCGCTGGTGGATGCGCTCGTGCATCTACCGCTGGTGCTCCCGCCCGTCGTGACCGGCTATGTGCTGCTGCTGGCCTTCGGACGGCGCGGGCCGATCGGCGCCTTCCTCGCCGATACGTTCGGCATCGTCTTCGCGTTCCGCTGGACCGGGGCCGCGCTCGCTTGCGGCGTGATGTCGTTTCCGCTGCTGGTGCGGCCGATGCGGCTGTCGATCGAGGCGGTCGATCGCAAGCTCGAGCAGGCCGCGGAGACGCTTGGCGCCGCACCGTGGCGCGTGTTCTTCACCGTCACGCTGCCGCTCGCGCTGCCCGGCGTGCTCGCCGGCATGGTGCTCGGCTTCGCTAAGGCGATCGGCGAATTCGGCGCGACCATCACTTTTGTCTCCAATATTCCCGGCGAAACCCAGACGATTTCGTCGGCGATCTATTCGCTGATCCAGACGCCTGACGGCGACGCCGCCGCGCTGCGGCTCGTGATCGTGTCGGTCATGATCGCGGTGGCCGCCCTGATCGGCGCCGAAGTCTTCGCCCGCCGCGCCACCGCGCGCCTGCACGGAAACTGACCATGCTGCGGGTCGATGTCACCAAGCAACTCGGCGAGTTCTCGCTGCAGGCCGCCTTCGAAAGCGAAGGCCGCGTCACCGGCCTGTTCGGCGCATCGGGTTCGGGCAAGACCTCGCTGGTCAACATGATCGCAGGCCTGCTGCGGCCGGACCGCGGCACCATCGTGGTCGATGGCGAGACGCTCGACGACAGTACCAGCGGCCTCCACGTGCCGAGCTGGAAGCGGCGCATCGGCTATGTGTTCCAGGACGCGCGACTGTTTCCGCATCTCGATGTCCGCCAAAATCTGGACTATGGCAGGCGCATGAACGCGCTGGCGGACGATCCCGGCCAGAAGAAGCGCGTCACCGACCTGCTCGACATCGGCCCTCTCCTCGACCGCCGTCCCGGGAAGTTATCGGGTGGCGAGCGCCAGCGCGTGGCGCTCGGACGCGCGCTGCTCGCAAAACCGCGGCTGCTCTTGCTCGACGAGCCGCTCGGCGCGCTCGACGAGGGACGGCGCGCGGAGATCTTGCCTTACCTGGTGCGGCTGCGTGACGAGGCCCGTGTTCCCATGGTTTATGTCAGCCATGACGCCGCCGAGATGCGTCAGCTCGCAACGCAGATCGTGCTGTTGCAACGCGGACGCGTCAGCTCGTTCGGCGGGGTGAAGGTGCTGTCGCCAAGCTGAGCGCACATCCCGGACGCCGACCATGCAGCTGCGTCAAATTGACCCAGACCGCATCATCAACCTTCGGATGTTAGGACTTCATTCACATCTGGATGGCAAATAGCGGTCAAAACAACCATCAGTAGCATTGCCGGTCGTGATGCATTTGGGGAACCTTTTCACAAGGGCCGTTACGGTCCGGGCCGCCGCCATAGCCGCGAGCATTCGCAGTTCGCAGAAGACAAGCGAGGTATCTCCGGGCGCGGACCGCAGTGAGGAAAAGCTTCTGACCGCCTCCGCAGCGATGCGGAGCTTCTCCCCGGTCGTTTGGGTGAGCGCACTTCGAGCCCATCAATGGGCCAAAAATGCGCTCGTCTTCGTTCCGCTTCTGACGTCGCATCAATTCTCCAGGGCGAACTGCTTCAGCGCAGCGCTGGCGTTTGCCGCGTTCTCGCTCTGCGCCTCCGCGGTCTATCTTCTGAACGACATCGTAGACATCGAAGCCGATCAAGCCCATCCGACCAAACGCTTCAGGGCGGTCGCCTCGGGCGACCTTCCGGCGGGGACGGCCGCGATGGCCATTCCTTTCCTGCTGCTGCTTGCGCTCACGGCAGCCCTGGCGGTCTCGGCCGCCTTTGCCGGCGCCCTGACCGCCTATTTTCTTCTGACCAGCGCCTACACTTTCCGTCTAAAGCAGCTCGTCATCGTCGACATTGTCGTTCTTGCGAGCCTCTACACGGCAAGGATCGTCGCCGGCGCAGTTGCCATCAATGTTCCGCTCTCCGAATGGCTTCTGATCTTTTCAATCTTCATCTTCACCTCGCTCGCACTGATCAAGCGCTATGCCGAACTTTCGATACGCCGGGAGGCCTTGCTTCCGGACGCTGCCAATCGCGACTATGGCGTCAGTGACATGCAGATCGTGGCGGCGCTTGCCGCTGCGAGCGGACTGAACGCCATTACCATCATTTGTCTCTATCTTTCCTCACCGGCAGTCCGCGAGCTGTACCACAAGCCCATGCTGCTGTGGCTTCTCGTGCCGCTTCTGATTCACTGGATCTCCCGCGCGCTGATGCTCGCGCACCGTGGTCAGATGAACCATGATCCGATTGTGTTCGCATTCAGGGACGGCCCGAGCCGAATCGCGACGCTGCTCATGGTCATTACGGTTCTCGCGGCGATCTGATGCCGGGATCTCCACATCGGATGGTGGCCGCCGCGGCAGAGGTCGAACGCGGCTTCGCGCCCGGACCGTCGAGCATACGCCAATGGGGCAATACCAACGCCGGCCCCATGCACACGGCAGCGATCTGTGCCGTCTTCGCCCTGATCTCATTGCTTTTCACCGGATCGGTCTTCGGAATCGACAACCATCTGTTTCATTTGCCCATCGTCGATCGCCTCTACGACGAGGATCAATTCGCCGACGACGCGTTCGTGCAGTCGCTGAGATATTATTCGTCCGGAATCTGGCTGATGCTCGCCGGCGTCGGCCGCCATGCCGGCGATATGCATTTGATGTTTCACGTCCTGCTCTATTTCTCGCGGATGCTGGCCTTTGTCGGCTTCGTGTGCTGCGCTTCGCTGGTCGGAATCCGCTCCGTGCGGGAGCGGTGCCTCTTCTGCCTCCTCCTGTGCTTTGTCGAGATGCTTGATGGTACGAGCCTCGCCGGACACGGCGCGCTCTTTGTCAGTTCGTTCGGTCATTCCGAGGTCGCCAACGGAACGATCCTGCTCGCGATCTATTTCGCCGCACGGGCGCAAATCGCAGTGGCGATTGCCTTCGCCGGCTTGACCTTCTTCATCAATGCGTTCATGGGCGTATGGCTGGTGCTGCCGCTCGCCTGCATCATCGCGACACTGCTCTGGCAAGGCCGTATCGGGCTCATGAGATTGCCGATGCGCCTTGCGATCGGAGGGATCGTTTCGGCCGCCCTGGCGGCGCCTGTCCTCATCAATATCCTGTCAAATGCGGATTTCGGCAAGAACGTCGACTTCGATTACGCCGAGTTCCTCCGCGGCTATTACGGGGCGCATTTCTTCGCAAGCTCGAACCCCGCCTATCAGTTGATCCTGCTTCTCGGCCTCGCAATCGTCGGGTGGCAGGCCTTGTCGCGGTTGAAGGGGGGTGAAATCGAATTCAAGGCGGCGCTGGCGGGCATGGTCGGGCTCTATGCTATCGGCGTCGTTGTTCCCGCCCTGACAAGCAGTCCAGCAATCCTCAATTTGCACCTGTTGCGCTCGGGCCTCATGATCCATCTGCTGGCGGCGATGAGCGCAACTGCGCTCGCGACCAAATGGCTCACGAGCGACGATGGCTGTGAAGCTACCGTACTCGGCCCGTATCTGTCGTTCTTGCTGTGTATCAAATATCTCCTGCCCGCCGCGGTCATCCTGTTCGCCGGCGAGAACGCCATTCGCCATCGCCGCGCGGGCATCCGTGACACCGCCCTCCGCGCCGCGATCCTGGCGGCTATCGGCATCGTGGTGATCCCATGGCGGGCAACCCAACATTTCGCGCTGAGTAGCGCCGCTGATGTCGCGGTCAGCGAGTGGGAGTCGGTCGGAAGCTGGGCACAGCATGCGACGTCGCCGCAGAGCATGTTCCTGATCGCGCTGTCGGAAGAGGCCGCCGGTACGGCAGCGGACGGCCGCCGCTCGGAAGCGCTCGAAGTGGGATCGGCCGTCTTCGAAGAGGCCTCTCACCGGCGTATCTGGATCGACTTCAAACGCGGCGCCGCCGTCATGTGGCGTCCGTCCTATCATGCGCAATGGAAGGCGCGCGTGGAGGCCCGCCAGGGGCTGGAGTCGCTCGGCAGCACGCTCCGCTTTGCCCAGGCCAATCATATCGACTACGTGATTGGCGACTGCCGGGCATTTGACGGCGCGCACGCCACCGCCGTGTTTCATACGGCCGACCTTTGCGTCGGCGAAAGCCGATAGCGTCGCGCTACCGATCGACGTTGAGCACCTCGCCGGTGTTCACATCGACATCGACTTCCATGTACCGGCCGGAGACGTCGTAGCCCTGAACCTGCCATTCATCGCCGGCGAATTGCGTATGCGATATTGTTGCGAGCCCCATGTCGCTGGCGACATCGAGGGCACGCTGCATCGACATGTAGCCACCGGAACTGGCGGCCATCGCCGGCGCGGCAGCGCCCAGCGCAAGGGCGGCGA
Source organism: uncultured Alphaproteobacteria bacterium (assembly GCA_963696255.1). Classification (GTDB taxonomy): domain Bacteria; phylum Pseudomonadota; class Alphaproteobacteria; order Rhizobiales; family Xanthobacteraceae; genus Bradyrhizobium. The sequence goes on along the minus strand of CAVOJN010000005.1, from coordinate 2,390,202 downwards.
TGGCGGGCAAGATGATCTTTCGCATCGGAATTCTCCTCGTTGGCGAACACGCGCCGCTGGCGGACGCGTGCGGGGTGAGAACGAAGCGATGCGCAGAGCGTTCCGTGTTCCCGGCATCACGAACGAGATTGGAACTTGACGTTCCGTCCTCTCGTCATTGCGAGGAGCGATAGCGACGAAGCAATCCACCTCTCAGCAAGCTCAGGCATGGATTGCTTCGCGGAGCGCGTTCGCGCGACCCGTTGGCTCGCAATGACGAGCGATGGATTTTACCGCGACGTCTCACACCACTTCGGCCGCGCGCAAATCCGCGATCGCCATGGCGTCATAGCCGATCGATGCCAGCACCTCGTCGGTGTTCGCGCCGGGCTCGGGCGCCATGCGGTCGAGCTTGCCGCCGCCATGGGCCAGACGAAAGCCGCTGCCGGCGAAGCGCAGGCGGCCATAGGGCGTGTCGAGCTCCTGCACCGCGCCGCGCGCGGCGATCTGCGGATGATCGATCACCTCCTCGATCTTCCAGATGCTGGCGCAGGGCGCGCCGGCCGCGTCCAGAATTTTCTCCCATTCGCGCGGGCTCTTTTTGGCGAGCGCCTGTTCGATGATCGCGCGCAGCGCCACCTCGTTCTCCTGCCGCGCGAACCAGTCGACGAAGCGCGGATCGCCGAACACGTCCTCGCGGCCGATCGCTGTCATCAGCGCCTGATATTGCTTCTCATTGTTGACGGCGAGCAGGAGATAGCCGTCTCCCGCCTTGAACAAGTTGGCGGTCGGCTTGCGGCTGACGGCCTGATTGCCCGACAATTGCTGACGATGGCCGGCGACGGAATAATCCGCAATCTGGCCCGAGAGGAACGCCAGCGACGCCTCCAGCATGGAGACGTCGACGAACTGCCCCCTGCCCGTCTGATGGCGCTGGAACAGCGCGCTGGAGACGCCGAACGCCGCGGTCGCCCCCGACAGCACGTCGCAAACGGCAAAGCCCGCGCGCGTCGGCCCGCTCTCCTCGTGGCCGGTGATCGCCATGATGCCGCTCATCGCCTGGATCTTGCCGTCATAGCCGGCACCGTTGCGTTCAGGCCCGGTCTGGCCGAAGCCGGAGATCGCGCAATAGATCAGAAGCGGGTTGATCGCCGACAGTCCCTCATAGCCGATGCCGAGCCGGTCCATCACGCCGGGGCGAAAATTCTCCATCACCACGTCGGCTCCGGCGGCGAGCTTCCTGACGATCGCAATCGCCTCCGGCTTTGACAGGTCGAGGGTCAGGCTGCGCTTGTTGCCGTTGACGGCCTGAAATGCCGGCGCGAGATTGCGCTCGGCCCATTCCCGGCTGAGTGGCGTCCGCCGCATATCCTCGCCGCCGCGCCGCTCGATCTTGATGACGTCGGCGCCGAGTAGAGCGAGCTGATAGCTCGCATAGGGACCTGCCAGCACCTGCGTGAAGTCCAGGATCTTCACGCCCTCGAACGGTCGGGTCACGTCGTTTGCTCCTTGATTATCTTTTGTTGGCACCAAGCAAGCGGCAGTGACGCTGCACCTCTCCCCTTGCGGGAGAGGTCGGAACGCATCGAAAGATGCGTTCCGGGTGAGGGGTCTCTCTCCGCGAGTTCCGTCAATCGAGTCCGTGGATAGAACCCCTCATCCGGCGCTGGGCGCCACCTTCTCCCACAAGGGGAGAAGGGAAGAAACAAGATCACGCCGCGCGGTTGCCGCGCGCGATTTCCTTTTGCCGGTCGAATTCGGCGCGGCGGCGCTCCAGCTCTTCGGGACTCATCTGCGCGATGTTGTTGTAGTCGAGCTTCCACGACGCATCCTCGCTCCAGCGCAGCGGCGACTGCATGGTGGTGCGCGCGCCAGCGGCGCTTTCGAGCAGGCTGAGCGCGAGCTCGAGCGTCTGCGCCTGCGACGCGACGTCATGCGGCTTGCCGGCGGAATTGCCGAGCGGGAAATCCGAGAACAGGAAGCGCGGCACGGCGGCATGCTCGACAATGTCCTTGGCGCAGCCCATCACCACGGTCGGAATGCCGTTGGCCTCGAGATGGCGCGCCACCAGCGCCGTGGTCTGGTGACAGACCGGGCAGTTCGGCACCAGCACGGCGACATCGACCTTGTCGGCCAGGCAGCGCGACAGGATGTCAGGCGCGTCGGTGTCGATGGTGACGCGATGGCTGCGATTGGTCGGCGCGCCGAAGAAGCGCGGAGCCACCTCCCCGATCCGCCCGGCGCGTTGCGCCTTCAACAGCTCCGGCAGCGGAAACCAGGTGCCGCTGTCGGTCGCGGAGGTGTGCTTGCGATCATAGCCGATATGCGAGATGCGCAAATCATGCTGCTTCGCCGTGTCGCGATCATAGACCTTGTAGAATTTGGCGCCGCCATTATAGGCCGCGCCCGGCCCCTGATCGCCCTTCGCGGGATCATAGGGCGCCGCGGTGGTGATGAGCGTCACGCGCGACTGCGACAGCGGCTTGCTCAGCTTGTGGAACGGCGCCTCGACATGGTGCGCCCAGCGATAGGGCGTGGTGTAGCCGATCGCGGTGTAGTAATCGCGCGTCCGCTGCATATAGGGAACCGGAGAATCGTAATCCGGCGCAAAGCCGAATTCGTCGTCGGACGGGACGGGCATGGGTCTGTCTCCTGCGATTTCACCGCATTGTTGGATGGCAGACTAGAGATAGTCAGCCTGATGCTCAACAGGCGAAATCGAGGCTCAAATTCCCGCGACCGAGGTCCAGAGCTCGCCGAGCTTGCGCTTCAAGGACTGCATCCGCGTCAACGGCCTGGCCTTCTCCTCGTCCTCGGGCAGGCGCAATCCCACGACATTGACGCGGCCGCCCGAGAGCTGGCGCGCCACGAGCACGATCGAATCCAGTGGCAGCGTCGCGCCTTCCTTCGGCGCATTGGCGAGATGGACGTCGAAATAATCCGACAGCGTCAGCTTCGCCTGCCCCTCGTCGACCCTCACGCCGTAGATTTCGGCGAGCTCCGACAGCGTGTGATCGCCGGAGACGACGAAATCGCCGAGCAGATGCGGATCGGGCGCCGAGCTCGGCTGCATGTCGACAAAGAAGCGATCGAGCGCCTCGGCGCGTGCCGGCGGCGCCAGCAGATAGATGTAGTCGCCGGGCGCGACCGGCTCGGCCTCCGCAGGCGTGAGAATCTGCTGGTTGCGGATCACCAGCGTCGGCTTCGACCATGACGGAATCAGGCCGCGGCGGAAGAACAGGCTTTTCGGCCGCACCGGATAACCGACCAGCTCCTGCTCGAGCTGGCCGGGCAGATCCAGTTCCACGCGGCGCGGGCCGCGCTCGGTGCGCGGCAGCGCGACGTGCAGGGCGCGCGCGGCGGCCCCGAGCGTCCAGCCCTGCAGCAACAGCGAGATGATGACGACGACGAAGGCGACGTCGAAATAAAGATAGGCCTTCGACAGGCCGACCAGCATCGGGATCGAGGCCAGGAAGATCGCGACCGCGCCGCGCAGGCCGGTCCAGGCGATGAACACCTTTTCGCGCCAGTTGAAGCGGAAGGGCGCCAGGCACAGGAACACCGCGACCGGACGCGCCACCAGCATCAGCACCAGCGCGACGATGACGGCAGGCCCGATGCTGGAGCCAAGCCGGTGCGGTGATACCAACAGCCCGAGCAGCACGAACATCACGATCTGCGCGAGCCAGGTCGCGGCATCGAGAAAGGTCACGACCGAATTATGCGCCCGCGTCGGCCGGTTGCCGACGATGATGCCGGCAAGATAGACCGCGAGGAAGCCGGAGGAATGCACCATCTGCGCGGCGCCGAAGATCACCAGCGCCGTCGTGGTGACAAAGGGCGCATGCAGGCCCTGCGGCAACGCCACGCGGTTCAGCGCGATCACCATCGCCCTGCCCCCGATCACGCCGAGGATGGCGCCCAGCCCCGCCTCCTGCACCAGCTCCAGCAGCACATGCCCGGGCGAGGAGTGGCCGATCGAAATGAATTCGACCAGCATCAGCGTAAGAAACACGGCGAAGGGATCGTTGCTGCCGGATTCCGCCTCCAGCGTGGCGCCGACGCGCGGCCGCAGCCGCAGGCCCTGGGTGTGAACCAGCAGGAACACCGCCGCCGCATCGGTGGAGGCGACGACGGCGCCGACCAGCAGCGCCTCGGTCCAGTTCAGGTCCAGCACATAGCGGGCGAAGGGCGCGGTGATCAAGGCGGTCAGCAGCACCCCGATGGTCGCGAGCACCACCGAAGGCGCGAGCACGGCCCGGATGCTCTGAAAGCGGGTGCGGAGACCGCCGTCGAACAGGATCAGCGCCAGCGCCACCGAGCCGACCAGGTAGGTCGTGCGCACATCGTCGAACGGGATGTGACCGGGCCCGGAATCGCCCGCGATCATGCCGATCGCCAGGAACACGAGCAGCAGCGGTGCGCCAAAGCGCAACGCGAGCAGGCTCGACAGAATGCCGGCCATCAACAGCACGGCGCCGAGCAGGATGACAATGCTGACCTGGTCGAGAGAAGCCATCCGCCTTCACAAATTCCGTCAAATACCTGTATTTGCATCCTTATCGTCGCCACGATTGGCCGCCAACCCATTTTCGTGACATCGCGGCAAAGTGCCCGCTTTCATGGCCCTATCCCGCTACGGCACGCTGTTGCAGCGTGGCCGCAGCGGCGGGTTTGTGGGATTGTTCCAGCTGCCTTCGAATCACGCCGCCGAACCCGACCCGCGCATCGAGACTTGCCGATGGATATGAACTTGAAGGAGATCCTCGCAGCCGCGCACACGGCGCTCAGCTCGGCCGGAGCGGAGGTCGCCTCGCCCTGGTTCTACCTGCAGTTCGGTCTGATCCTGGCCGGGGCCGGCATTGCCTTCGCCGCCAATGCCGCGATCCGCGCCCGCGTCGATGCGGACACGCTGGAGACACGCTGGCCGCTGCCGGTGCTGCGACATTTCAGGCGCGTGCTGATCACAAGCGCCGCGACGGCCGTGTTCGCGATCCTGATGATCGCCTGCCGCATCGTCATGTGGCACACGACCTGGCCGAGCCGCAGCTATCTGCTCATGGTGTCGGCCAAGCTGGCGCTGGCCTGGCTCGCGATCCGGCTGGTCACCTCCGTGATCCAGAACGCCTTCATCGTCCGCCTGGTCTCGTTCGCGCTCTGGCTGGTGGCGGCGCTCTCCATCATCGGCGAACTCGACTGGGCCGCGGACACGCTTGATTCGGTCTCAGTTGAGATCGGAGGCCTGCGGCTGTCGCCGCTGCTCCTGATCAAGGCCGGCGCGCTGCTCCTGATCGCGTTGTGGGGCACCAGCATCGCCAGTAATTTTGCCGAAAACCGGATCAACCGCGCATCCGACCTGACGCCCTCGGTGCAGGTGCTGCTGATCAAGATCATTCGCATCGGCCTGATGGTGATCGCGATCGTGATCGCGCTCAGCGCGGTCGGTATCAATCTGTCGGCGCTCGCGGTGTTCTCCGGCGCGGTCGGCGTCGGCATCGGCATCGGCCTGCAGAAGATCGTCGCCAATTTCATCTCCGGCATCATCCTGCTGGCGGACAAGTCGGTGAAGCCCGGCGACCTCGTGACCATCGGCGACAATTCCGGCCGCATCAGCGCCATGAAGACCCGCTACATCTCGGTCGCGGCCGGCGACGGGCGCGAGTTCCTGATACCGAACGAGGATCTCGTCACGCAGAGGGTGACCAACTGGACCTATACCGACAAGAACACGCTGGTGAAGATCGCCTTCAGCACCAATTACGATGCCGATCCGAGGCTGGTCTGCAAGCTCGCGGCCGAGACCGCGGCGAGCCATCCGCGCGCCACCCGCGGCAAGGCGCCGAACTGCATCCTGACCGAATTCGCGGAAGCCGGCATGAAGTTCTCCCTGACCTTCTGGATCGCCGACCCGGACGGCATGGACAATGTGAAGAGCGACGTCATGCTTGCGCTATGGGACGCTTTCAAGCGCGACGGCATCCGCGTGCCCTACCCGGTGCGGGAAATCCGTGTCCGCGGCGGCGCGCTGCCGGTCGAGAGCGTGGTCGAGGTTTCCAGCTAGAAATCATGCATTTGGACCTGTCCCCCGTACCCTTCCCGGCTTGCGTGTACGGCCGCGATCATTAAATTAGGTCTTTCAAATCAACACCGTCCCAGCCTCCGAGCCCGCCCGCACATGAGCTATATCGACGCCACCGACACCTCGCTGCGCAAGACCGGCCAGATCAAGCTGCATGGCGCGGGCGCCTTCGCCGGTATGCGCAAGGCTGGTGCGCTGGTGGCAAAATGCCTCGATGAACTCACCGACATCGTCAAGGCCGGTCTTCCGACCTCGAAGATCGACGACTTCGTCCGCGATTTCGCCTTCAGTCACGACGCCTATCCGGCGACGCTGATGTATCGCGGCTATCGCTATTCCACCTGCACCTCGATCAATCACGTGGTGTGCCACGGCATGCCGGGCGACCGCGCGCTGAAGGAAGGCGACATCGTCAATATCGACGTCACCTTCATCGTCGACGGCTGGTATGGCGATTCCAGCCGCATGTATGCGATTGCGCCGATCGCGCGCAAGGCGGAGCGGCTGATCGAGGTCACCTATGAAGCGATGATGCGCGGCATCGCCGCGGTGAAGCCCGGCGCCACCACCGGCGACATCGGCCACGCCATCCAGAGCTTCGTCGAGCCGCAGGGCATGAGCGTGGTCCGCGATTTCTGCGGCCATGGCCTCGGCCGCCTGTTCCACGACGAGCCCAACATCATCCATATCGGCCGCCCTGGCGAAGGCGTGCCGCTGAAGCCCGGCATGTTCTTCACAATCGAGCCGATGATCAATCTCGGCAAGCCGCATGTGAAGATCCTGTCGGACGGCTGGACCGCGGTCACCCGCGACCGCTCGCTCTCGGCCCAGTTCGAGCATTCGGTCGGCGTCACCGCCAGTGGCGTGGAGATCTTCACACTGTCGCAGCGCAACGGCGAGAAGCCGCTGGCTGCGCCTTAGCCGCGGAGGCGCTCGGCGCCGTCCACGGTGTTCCACCGCACTTGCGCACGAATGTCCGACGGCGACACGCCATAGTGGCGGCGGAAGACGCGGTAGAAGTACGAGAGATCGCTGAATCCGCAATCATAGGCGAGCGTGCTGATCTTTACGCGGGCGCGGCGCGAATCGACCAGGGCCCGGTGAGCCCAGGCAAGGCGTTGCGCCAGCACATATTCGGTGAAGGTGGTGCCTTCCGCCTCGAACAGCCGCTGCAACAGGCGCGGCGTACAGCGGTGGCGGCTCGCGAGCGCCGTCACCGACAGGTCGAACTGATCGAGATTTTCGGCGATGTCCTGCTTGATCAGATGCAGCCGCGCCGCGCGCAGACCGCCCTCCTCTGCCGCATGCCCGGCGTCTCGCGTGGCGCCCGCCATGATGGACATCAGCTCAAAGACATGGCTCACCATGGCCGACTGCAGCTCGGTGCTGGTCGCGGCACGCCGATCCCAGGACAGGCCAAGATAGCTGGTCAGGAATTTCAGGCCTTCGCTGCCGCTGCCAATTCGCCGCATGTAGCAGCCGTCCGGATCGCGCAGCAGAGGGGCGAACCGCGCCTTCGGAAAGCGCAGGGCGATCATGGTACCCGGCGGCTTATGGGTGAAACACGAGGGGTCCGCAGCCGATACAAATGCCGCTTCACCGTCGCCAAGCACGAGTTCCTTGTCGCGCTGCTCGATCAGGTGCTGGCCTCTGAGGTTGACGATCAGGACGGCGTCGTCGGTGCTGTCCTCGACATGCTTGCGCGTTCGCCGATTGCTCGAGCCGTGCATGCTGCCCATCCCCATCACAAGGCCGGGTAGCGGATTCAGCGAAACATCGACGTGAAACGGCACGTCCCGAAGCTGCTCGATCTCGTAGTGCAATCCGAGCCGCGCCAGGCATTCGCGCAGCACCGTCGGACGTTCGCGTTCCGGCCAGTCCGGCATCGCAAAACGCACCGGGCCCGGCGGCGGAGGCGGCAGCGGCTCCGCGCTCAGCAACAACTCGGGTTTGAGCAGAGGAAGTGACGATAAATCAAGCATTGCCCCTCATCGATCCAATCCCCGGGATTCTTGCTGATGCGAGGGGAGGTCGCAGGCCATTGAGCTAAGTCGCAGGTGCCGGGCCAACGGTTCAACGCCCGGAGCGAACATTCATGGAAACCGTCATCGGGAAACGGCCGTCATCGCAGCTGCCTGTTTGCTCCGCCCCCAGGCAACTTCTCGTCCATTAGCCGGCTGCAAATGGCGCACGGCTGGGCATGCTCCGCGTTGCATGCCCACCAAGCCACCCCAGGAAACGGCCGACGAAAGGCCGCGCGATGGCGGCCATCGCGAACGCGTGCGCGAGCGCTTCTGCCGCAATCATCGCTCGAGCCCTATGCGCAGGCCGCTTGAAACCCCTGACCTGGAGCCGGCGGCCCAGACGAGTTCGAGCTCTGCCTCGGTCAGCTCGATCGCGCCGGGGTCACCGGGTGCGGGCGCAAGTGAGGCCGGCCGCATGGCCGGACAGGCCTCTTCCGAAAAATCTGTTCTCATGATGGTTCTCCGCAATCGCCGGGCCGGATTGGCCGCGGACGAGCCGGGACCTACGGCGTCGGGACGCGTACGGCTGTGGGATTTCGCACATGCCCTTCCAGACGGCTTCCCTCCATTTGCCGGTTGCAAATGGCGCGCGGCTGGGCATGCTCCGCCTTGCATGCCCGCCAAGTCCAAACCCAAGTCCGAACCAACGTCCAAACCACCGGAAGATACGTCCGACGAAAAGCCGCATTACCACGGCCATCGCGAACGCCTGCGCGAGCGCTTCTACAGCGCGGGCGCCGACGCGCTGAGCGACTACGAGCTGCTGGAGATGGCGCTGTTTGCCGCCATTCCGCGCCGCGACACCAAGCCGCTTGCCAAGGCGCTGCTCAAGACATTCGGCTCCTTCGCCGAGGTCGTCCATGCCCCAGAGGCGCGATTGCGCGAGATCGACGGCATCAAGGACGCGTCCGTGAACCAGCTCAAGCTGATCGCGGCAGCGGCCAGCCGAATCGCCAAGGGCGAGATCAAGCGCAGCGTCGCGCTGTCGTCATGGAACGAGGTGATCGGCTATTGCCGCTCCAGCATGGCCTTCGCCGACAAGGAACAGTTTCGCCTGCTGTTCCTCGACAAGCGCAACCAGCTCATCGCCGACGAGGTGCAGCAGACCGGCACGGTGGATCATACGCCGGTCTATCCGCGCGAGGTGATCAAGCGCGCGCTGGAATTGTCGGCGACGGCGCTGATCCTAGTGCACAACCATCCCTCCGGCGACCCGACGCCGTCACACGCCGATATCCAGATGACGAAAGCGATCGCGGATATCGCAGCCCCGCTCGGCATTTCCGTGCACGACCACATCATCGTCGGCAAGAACGGGCATTCGAGCCTGAAGGGGATGAGACTGATCTAAAGCCGCTCAAAAACGGGAGAGAGACACATGCCAGCCGATCGCCTGACACCGGGGCTGAAAACCGAGACCGTCACAATCGTCGACGACAAACTCGTGGTCAAGCACATGGGAGGCGACGGCGTGCTGTCCACACCATCGATGATCGCCTTGATGGAGCGTGCCAGCATCCAGGCCGTGCAGGATCATCTGCCGGAAGGGCACACCACCGTCGGCTTCGAGGTGCACGTCAAGCATTTCGGAGCCACGCCAAAAGGCAAGCAGGTGACCGTGCGCGCCGAGCTGCTCGAGGTCGATGGGCGCAAGCTGCGATTCAAGGTCGAGGCCCATGACGAGGACAAGAAGGTCGGCGACGGCACCCATCGGCGCGCGATCATTGCCATTGCGCCCAAGGGCTGATCGGGGCTTTTGTACTCGACCTCGACAGTCGATCGGGTACGATCGTCTGCGATCTCGACCGGCGTAATAGGCCGTTCGAGGCCCCAAGGAAAATTAGGAAACTCACTCAGGAAGGAACGCCGCAATGACCGACAGCCCCTTGCGCGCCAAAGGCCGCGCGATGCGCCGCAATCTCATGGGCGCGGCCTACGCCGACAAGCTCGATCAGCAGCTCTATACCGATCCGATCATGGAGAAATTTGCTGCGGTGACGCAGGAGGCGATCTTCGGCACGCTGTGGACGAGGTCCGGGCTCGACCTCAAGACCAGGACGCTGATCTGCGTCATCTCCGACACCGCGACAGGGCGGACCCCGGAGCTGAAACTGCATATCCGCTTTGCTCTCAACCACGGCTGGACCGAGGACGAGCTCGCCGAGGCGATTCTGCACCTGCTCGGCTATGTCGGCGCGCCGCTGGTGCGCGAGGCACTGCTGGTCGCGAAGGAAACCTTCGCGGAGCTGCGTGCCGAGAAACCGGTCACGTCATAACAGCAAGCCTGCAGTCTCAGGGCGAGAGGTGACGGGAAAGCTCGTTCGCGAAGAGCCACCGGGAGCGCGATAGATGAAGAAGCGGAGCGGAGAGCCCTGGATTTCCGGAGCGCATTATGGGGCGTTGCTGCCCCAGTTCACTGTCAATCTGATCGTTCAAGACATCGCCAGGGCGCTGGAGTTCTATCGGCACGTGCTTTACGCACAGGTTCACTATTCCGATCCCGACTTTGCGGCGTTGCGCATCCTCGGGATCGAGCTGATGCTGCATGCGGACCACACTTACGAGCACAATCCCTGGTCAGCCGGCCTGCGCGACGGTCGGACCCGTGGATTGGGCGCGGAGCTTCGTCTGCTTGGACTCAACCCGGAAGAGGTCGCCGAGCGCGCCCGCAGCATCAATGCTCTCTTCAAGGACATATCGGTCCGCGGTCACGGCTGGCGCGAGGTCATGGTTCGCGACCGCGATGGTTATGTGTGGGCCGTCGGGGAAATCCACGAGACCAACACCTAAAGCGCGATGAGATTAGGATGAATCGACATCGCGCTTTAGCTCATTGTTTGAGCATGATCTCTTCCGAAAACCGCTTCACACTTTTCCGGATCATGCTCTAGCGCAAGCGGGAGAGAACATGCCAGCCTTCATCTGCGTGACCTGCGGCACCCAATATTCGCCGTCCGAGACGCCGCCGGCTTCGTGTCCGGTCTGCACCGACGAGCGCCAATATGTCCCCCCATCAGGCCAGTCCTGGACCACGCTCGAAAAGCTGCGGAGCACGCACAGCAACAAGATCCGCCGCCTCGCGACTGATCTGACGACGATCGAGACGACCCCGGCCTTCGGCATCAACCAGCGCGCGATCCTGGCGCGCACGCCTGGCGGCAACGTGCTGTGGGATTGCATCGCGCTGATCGACGACGCCACGATCGACCTCGTAAGAGGTTTTGGCGGCGTCACTGCGATCGCGATCTCTCATCCGCATTATTACACCACGATGGTGGAATGGAGCCGCGCGCTCGGCGGAATCCCGATCCACCTGCACGCAGCGGATCGTCAATGGGTGATGCGCCCCGATCCGGCCGTGCAGTTCTGGGACGGCGACACCAAATCCATCGGAGCGGGCCTGACGCTGGTTCGGCTGGGAGGCCATTTCGAGGGCGGTACTGTGCTGCACTGGGCGGACTGGGAGGGTGGCCGCGGCGTGGTGCTCTCGGGCGACGTCCTGCAGGTGGTGCCGAGCGGGCATGTCAGCTTCATGTGGTCGTATCCGAACCTGATCCCGCTCTCGGCTGCCAAGGTCCGGCACATCGCCGGGATCCTCGAACCCTTCGCATTCGACGCGGTCTATGGCGCGTTCTCGGGGCGCGGCCAGATCGACGCCAACGGCAAGCAGGTGGTCGCGGCCTCGGTCGCGCGCTACATCGCGCGGATCAGCGACTGATCCGGATCGAGAGATACAAAGATCCAAACGCAAAGAGGCGCCGCGAGGGCGCCTCTCCGAAAGCTTCGATTGCTCGAAAAGCTCAGTAGCAATAGCCGCGATCGACCCGCATCCAGCCGTCGTAGTTCTGGATGTAACAGCCGCCATGGTACCAGTAGTAACCGCCGCGGCGCCGTTCGCCCTCGCTGGCGATAGCCGCGCCGGTGCCGGCGCCGATCACTGCGCCAATGGCCGCACCACGGCCGCCACCCACCGCGCCGCCGACCACCGCACCCGCGGCTCCGCCCAGGAGCGCGCCGCCGAGCGTATTCTGTGCCATGGCCTCATGGGCCGGCATCGCAAGTGCAAGGCCGAGCGCGGCTGCCATCCCAAACTTTCGAATCATTTCAGAACCCTCCGTTTCCGATCCTGAGCGCTTGTTGGCATTGGCGCCGCCCGAGGTCAATAAGCCGCGCCGCCGCAAAAGGCATCCATGCGTTTGAACCTGCCGCATTTTTGCCGCAACCCATGCTGGAGCGAGAACGCCGGTCATGCGCGAGGAATGGAGTCATGCGAACAAGTGTCATTCTTCTGCTACTCGGTGCGATGCTGGTTGCACGGCCGGCCGCGGCCTATGATGCCGAGGACCCCGCTAATTGCAGCGGCGTCGATTGGAACGACGAGCAGGCCCTGGTGGTGTCGAAAGTGACGGCCACGCCGCGCGTCAATTTCGTCAAGAGTCCCTATGACGACGACTTCAAGGCTGAGAGCTGCCCGGCCGCCACCGACGCCTGCCGGCGGAAATCCTATCTCGTGACCGGAGACCTCGTGCTCACGGGGAGAACGCGCGGCAATTTCACCTGCGTCTCGTACCAGGCGACGCGAGCGAAAACGAGGCCGATCTGGACCACGGGCTGGCTGCCGAGCGCGGCGTTGGCGCCGCTCACGCCAACCACAGCCCCCAACATGTCCGACTGGATCGGCACCTGGGAGCAGCCGCATGGCGACATCGAGATCAAGGCGGGTGGAATCGGCGGCAGGCTGCAAATCGAAGGCGAGATGGTGGTCCCGACCGCGCGTGACTTTCACACCGGCGTCATCAGCGCGCAGGTCATGCCCCGCGACGGCGCCATTGCCTTCCTCGACGATGGCTGGCTTCCCTTCGAAACCAAATGCGACTCGGGCTGCCGGGTGCGGATGCGGCGTGTCGGCCCGTTTCTTCTGGTCGAGGACAATGGCGATTGCGGCGGCGCCGGCGTGACCTTCACCGGCCTCTATCACCGCAAATAACGCGAACGGCGCCGATCAAAAACCGGTCAACTCCGGCACGGACACCGATGCCCCGACGTCCGATGCATGTATCATTGCCGCAAAGAGCCGGATCATTCGGTCACGGTTCGCTTCGGGGGAAACATGAGCGACTGGTTGCATGATCTGCCGGTACCGTGGATGGCGCTGGTGATCTTCGGCTTCACCTATCTTGTGGCGGCCACGACATACGCCGTCGTCGCGGCGCTGTCGGGCAAGCTCGCAAGATCGTACAGGTCGGTTTCGGTCGGCATGCTGCCTTCGCTCGGCATCATCTTCGGCCTGTTCGTCGCTTTCACGGCGGCGCAGGTCTGGGCCGACAATGATCGCGCCACCACTGACGTCAGCCGGGAGGCCAGCGCGCTGCGATCCGTGCTGGTCTTTGCCGCGAGCTTTCCGGGCGAGTCCGAGACGACGCTCCGCAACCTGGTCAAGGACTATGTACAGGAAGTCGCTACGGTGGAATGGCCGATGATGGCGCACCAGCGGGCCGCGCTCAACACCACGCCGCGGCCGCTGGTGGATGCGCTCAAACTGGTCCTCTCGCTGCCGACGTCCGGACCCGGCCAGCAGACTGCGCAGCGCGAGATCACCACGGCGATCGAGCGGGCGCTCGATGCGCGCCGTCAGCGCATCATCGTGAGCCTTGCTGAAGTCGACTTCGTCAAATGGGTATGCCTCTATCTGCAGGCTTTAAGCGTGTTGCTGGCGATCGCCATGGTTCATGCCGAGGATCGCGGCGCATCGGCGATCACGCTCGGCCTGTTCGCGACCGGCATCGCCGCCTCGGTGCTGCTGATCGCCGCGCACGACCGGCCCTTCATCGGACAGCTCTCGGTCACGCCCGATCCGCTGCTGCAGATCGTTGCAAATGCACGGGGGACTTGAGCTCAGGCCGCCACGTTGGCGAGGAAACGATCGACCGACGAGCGCAGCTGCGCCGCCTGGTTCGATAGGTCATGCGCCGTCGCAAGCACCCTGTCGGCGGAGCGGTTGGCGTTCTCGGTGGCTTCCGCGGTGCCGGCGATGCTGCGGGCGACGATCGCGGTGCCGTTCGCGGCCTGCCCGATGTTCTGGGAGATCTCGTTTGCGGCAACGTTCTGCTGCGCGACGGCCGCTGCAATCGACGCCGTGAACCTGTCGATGTCGCCCATGATCTCGGTGATGGCGCCGACGTTGTCGACGGCGAGTCGCGTAGCCGACTGGACCTCCGCGATCTGGGCCGTGATTTCCTCGGTAGCTTTCGCGGTCTGGGTTGCCAGCGCCTTCACTTCCGAGGCAACCACCGCGAAGCCGCGTCCGGCTTCACCGGCGCGCGCGGCCTCGATCGTGGCATTGAGTGCGAGCAGGTTGGTCTGGCCGGCAATGGTGCGGATGAAGCCGACCACCTCGTCGATCTGTTTCGCCGAACTCGCAAGCGCGGCGATGGTGTCGTTGGCGGCGCCTGCCATGCCGGTGGCGCGCTGCACGATCTGCGTGGCATCGCCGACCTGCGATTTGATCGCCTGCACCTGATCGCCGAGCTGGGTGGCCGCGCTCGCCACCGTCTGGACATTGGTCGAGGTCTCACCGGCGGTCAAAGCAGCTTCGGTGGATTGACGGCCGGCGGCGTGCGAAATCGCCGCAAGCGCCTGCGCCGTGTCGGTCAGTTCGCCGGTCATCCGGTCGGTATTGGTCAACACGGCCGCAAACGCCGAACGGAAGGCGTCGATTTCGGCCTCGATGCGCTGACGGCGGCTCACCTGCTCGGCATTGCTCTGGTCTTTTGCCGAGATCAAGGCGAGATCGTCATTGGCCTTGGCCTTCAGGCTGGACTGCATGACGGCCAATGACTTGAGCAGCCGGCCAAGTTCGTCCCGGCGGCGAGTCCTGATGTCGTCGTTGAAATCGCCGGCGGCGACACGCTCGGCGATGTGGAGCGACGCGAAGATCGGACGGCTCAGCGAATAGGCGAAGGCGAGCGCAATGGCCAGCCCAACCAGGACCGTCCCGATCGCGATGCCGAACATGGTAGCGCGCGATGCGGCGACCGCACCTTCCGCTTGCGTGCGGTAATCATAGCCATAGGCCGCGACCATCTCGACGAGATCGTCGACGGCCGCAACCGCGTCATCGACCTGCTTGGAAATCACGATGTTGGTTGGAATCTCGGTAGCGCCGCCGGTGGCCGGCTTGAGGACTTTCAGGACCGACCCCGACCAGTCGCGAATCCGCGCCTCGGCCTTTTCACGCGCCGCGTTGACCGCCTGGGTGCGGACACGCTCACGCACGACATTGAGGTCTGCGGAAATATTGCCGATCAGCTTCTCGAACTTCGAAACCGCCGCGCCGGTCGTTCCCCTGCCGACGGACTGCTCCTGGATGACGCGCGCCTCGCTCAGCGCGGCGTGGGCGGAACGGGCGTGGTTGATGCCCATCAGCGGCCCGTCGTAGAGACGAACCACGAGATCCCCGGTGTCGGAGATGCCGCGGATGCCGAAGAACGCGATCCCGCAGGCGAGCAGGACAACGACGGTGAATGCACCGAAAATCTTGTAGCGAATGGACATCAGCGGTCTCCGGAGGCCCAGTTCACGCGGTTAGTCGTTTACCTTCACCATCATCTTCATGCGCGGATGGATCGCGCAGATCACCTGCACCTCGCCGGCCTCCTTGAAGGTGACGTCGGTCGAGGAGCCTGGCGCCTGCGATCCGAGATTGAACTCGTTTCCCTTGCTGGTCGACATGATGTTGTGAGGCACGCTGTCGTCATTGAGGAAGGTGAGCATTTCACCCTTCTTGATCGTCACGCTCTCGGCCGAGAACACGCGTCCCTGCTGGTGGATGACTTCGGTGGCGGCAAACGCGCCGGCCGAGAGGCCCGCGGTGACGACGAGGGTGAGCAGGGTAAGATTGCGCATGAGATATCCTGGTGATCGCAAGAGGACGGGTTAACGGGGCAAAACGGGTACGGCAGTCGGGCTGAGCTCGCTGGTCAGCGTCTTCATGAACGCCACCAGGTCCGCCTTCTCCTCCGCCGTGAGACCAAGCGGCTTCATCAGGTCGGACCGGCTCGGCCGATCGACGCCGCCGTGGTCATAATGTTCGACGACAGCTTCCAGCGTCGGCAGCGAGCCGTCGTGCATGAAGGGACTGCGGCGCGTGATCTCGCGCAGGCTCGGCGTCTTGAAGGCGTGCTGCATCTTGATGACGCCGGGCAGGAACTGGCCGCGGCCGATATCGTTGGAGGGCAGGCCGATATCCTGGAAGCCCTCGTTGGTGAAATTCCAGCCCTCATGGCAGGACGAGCACTGGGCCTTGCCATTGAACACTGCAAAGCCGCGCTTGGCTTCTTCAGAGATCGCCTTTTCGTTTCCGTCGATCCAGGCATCGAATGGCGCGCGTTCCGAGACAACCGTCCGTTCGTAGGTCGCGATTGCCCTGGCGAGCGTGCCAATCTTCATGCCGTCATTCGGGAAGGCGGCCTCAAACTGCGGCTTGTACTCGGGTATGTGGCTGAGGCGGTCCATCAGCTTGTCGATCGGCATGTTCATTTCGCCGGGCGACTGGATCGGGCCCAGTGCCTGCTCTTCGAGCGTGGCGAGCCGGCCGTCCCACATGAAGATCGAACTCCAGGCCGCATTGATGATGGTCGGCGAGTGCCGGCCGAGCTGCCCCATGCCGTGGCCGACGCCGAGCGCCAATCCGTCGCCCCAGCCGAAGCCCGGGCTGTGACAGCTCGCGCAGGACTGCGCTGCGCTTATCGAAAGCCGGGTGTCGAAATAGAGCCGCTTGCCGAGCGCGGCCTTTTCCGGCGTGTAGGGATTGTCCTTCGGGAACGGAATCGCGGTCGGACGACGATAGAGCGCCTTCAGCGCATCGAGGCCTGTCGCCGGCTTCGTGGCCAGATCAACCCGCCGCGTTTCTCCGACGACGACCGAACCGAACCCCGTCGCAGCAAACCCGAAAATGCAGAAGCTGATTGCCGTTGCAGTCGCGCCAAAGATGATCGATCGACCGAAACTGAATTCAGCCATTGCTTCGTCCCCAATCGGTGTAAAACCTCCGCACCTATCGGAACCGACGCAGCGTGTCGTGCTCAGCTGATGAAACCGTAACGGCGAGTGGTTAAAAAAATTTGCTGCGTGCAATGAGAAGAGGCAGCTCAATCATTTATCTGCACAACCGCGAGCTGCATGATGGAGTTGTTCACGATCCAAGATGATCCTGACCCCGTCGTTTTACGGAGCTTTGGAATCTCGCACCGAGAGTCGGTGGACGAAGAGCGTGGGCGCCACGCGAATGTTCAGGCCGCGACCCAGCGCCTGATAGCATCGACCGAATCGGCAGGCGTGGTGTTGAAGCAGATGCGGGCGTTGGGCGCGAGTTCGTGGACAAGATTGATGATGATCTCGAACAGGAGCAGCTTCTCACCGGGCTGACGCAGCCCCGCTCCGATCAGCACGCAATCGAAATGCCCTGACTTGAGGGCTTGCACCGTCACCGCTTCCGCCGTGTCCCCGAGATCGATCAAACAGCTCGTCACGTCATAGCCGGACGCCCGGACGCGATCGAGCTGCGCTTCGATGAAGCTCCGGAACATCTCGGCGTTGAACTGCGGCATGGCGGTGAAATCGACGAACACCGGATCGATCCCGATGGCGAGCACCCGCTTCGGCATAACGCAACCCCTTGACGCCCTCTTGGCGCGACTTGACGTGAAGTCGGCCAACGCATCACGACCTGTCCGGTTCCGAAAAGCGCGCGATCCCCTTACTGGCCGCGCAGCATGATCAGGCCTTCCGCGGTATCGGGCACGCGGCGCCATTGCGCATTGTCGTCGGCCTCGAATTGCCAGGTCTCGCCGGTCTTCGACATCAGGATGATCTGGCCGCGGTCGAGCCGCCATTGCACCGGTCCGAAGGCTGCGACTGCGGGATCGCATTTCGGCTTGAGGAAGACCTGAAAATTGTCCGTGCTCGCCTCGGTGTTCGTAAGCGTCAGCCCGCAGATGGTATTGCCGTTGCCACGCACCATCGACCAGTCGCCGATCATCTGATCCATCGATTTGGCCAGCGAGCGCGCGGCGGCGAGATCCTGCAGGATATAGACGCCCTCATTCTGACGCACGCCTTCGAGGATGCCTGCCTCGACCTCGGTGAAGTCGAGCACGGCCTCGCCGGTGGCGTCCTGCAGCCGGACAATATCCAGGCCCTTGATCGTCCAGCCCGTGATGTCCTTGGTGAAAGGCAGCGCCGCGGCGCAGCCCGGCTCGAGCTCGACCGCCAACCCTTGCGGGGTGGTCTCGGGCTTCAAGGTCAGCACGCAGGTCTTGCTGCGCTCGGTGGTGGAAAGCTCCCACTTTCCGACCCCGAGCATGGTCTTCTTCAAAGACGCCGCATCCTGCGATCGCGCCGGCGATCCCGCCACGACAGTCACGAGCAACGCCGCAACCGCAAGACCGAAACGGAATTTCATGAATTGGCCCTTGTCAGCTGGCCTTCACGGGTGTCTCCGCAACCGGGGTCAGCGGCGGCTTGCCGGCGAACCAGGCCTTCAGATTGTCCACCACGAGTTGGTCCATCGCGTTGCGCGTTACCACGGAAGCCGAGCCAATATGTGGCAGCAAGACGACATTCTGCATGGCTTTCAGTTCGTCCGGCACGTTGGGCTCCCGCTCGAACACGTCGAGGCCGGCGGCAAGGATGGTCCCGGATTTCAGCGCCGATACCAGCGCCTGCTCGTCAACGACGCTGCCGCGCGCGACGTTGATGATCACGCCGCGAGGGCCGAGCGCCTTCATGACATCGGCATTGATCATCTTCGTGGTCGAGGCGCCTCCGGGCACGATGACAATCAAGGTATCCATCGCCTTGGCCATCTCGATCAGGTCGCCATAGTGCTTGTAGGACACGCCTGAGGCGGGCTTGCGCGAATGGTAGGAGACGGGCACGCGCGAGGCTTCCAGCCGGCGCGCGATCGCCTGGCCGATTCGTCCCATGCCGACGATGCCGATCTTGCGGTCGCGCAGCGAGCCGACGCTGAGCGGATAGTTCTGGGTCTGCCACAGGCCCGAACGGACATAGCGGTCGGCCTTGACGAACTCGCGCAGCGTCGAGATCAAAAGCCCCATCGCCACGTCGGCGACCTCTTCGGTCAGCACGTCAGGCGTGTTGGTGACCATGATGTTGTTCTCGCGCGCATAGGCCGTATCGACGTGATCGTAGCCGACGCCGAAACTCGCGATCATTTCAAGCTTCGGGAAGCGCGCCAGCGATTCCCTGTTGGCGGCGACGGTGTGATAGGTGACGGCCATGCCGCGCAGCCGCGCGGTGACCTCCGGCGTCAGGCGCTCCAGATCGGCGCGCGTCTCGGCGGAATGCACCACGAACTGGTCCGGAAAACCGTTCTCGAGAATGGGCCGCATCGGCCCATAAATCAGGAGATCGATCTTTTCGGAGGAGATATTTCCGGCCATCAGTTTTCCTTTCCAAGCGCACTTTCGTGCCAGCGCCGCAATGCGAGATGCGAAATTAGCGCCAGCAGGGCATAGATGACAATCCCGGCGAGCGAGAGCAAAAACAGCGCTGCAAACATGCGTGGTATGTTCAACCGGTAGCCGGATTCGGCGATTCTGTAGGCAAGGCCCGAGCCCGCGCCCGCCGTGCCGGCGGCGATCTCGGCCACGACGGCGCCGATCAGCGACAGGCCGCCGGCGATGCGCAGGCCGCCGAGAATATAGGGCAGCGCGGTGGGCAGCTTCAGGTAACGCAGCGTCTGCCAGCGCGAGGCGCGATAAAGCTGAAACAGGCCCGCGAGATTGCGGTCGACCGAATTGAGCCCCAGCGTCGTGTTGGACAGCACGGGGAAGAATCCCACAATCCAGGCGCAGACGATCACGGCGGTCTGTTGCGGCAGATAGATCAGGAGCAGCGGCGCGATCGCGATCACAGGCGTCACCTGCAGGATCACCGCATAGGGAAACAGCGAATATTCGACCAGCTTCGACAGGTTGAAGATCAACGCCAGCGCGATGCCGCCGACGGCCGCGGCCACAAAGCCCTCCAGCGTGGTCAGAAGCGTCGTGAGCAGGGATTGTGACAGCACGTCCCAATCGGCAAACAGCGTTGCGAACACCGCCGACGGCGCCGGCAGCACGTAAGGGGGGATCTCGTAGAACCGCACCACGGCCTCCCACAGCGCCGTGCCGGACACGGCGACGAGAATGGGAAGCACAAATCGCCAGATCCGGAAGGCAGGCTTCACGCCTGGCATCGCGGTCGTGGGAGCTTTCCCATTTTGTACCGATGTCACAGGACCGCCTTCCCGGAATAGGACGGCGCCAGCGCCGCCGACACCTTGCGGCAATATTCGCCATAGGCGGCCGACGTCCTGAACTCCTCATCGCGCGGCCCCGCGCTGTCGATGTTGATCTCGGCGCCGATGCGGCCCGGGCGGCCGGTCATGACCACGACGCGCTCCGACAGATAGACCGACTCGAACACCGAATGGGTGACGAAGATGACGGTCTTCTTCAGGTCGCGCCACAATGCGAGCAGGTCGTTGTTGAGGCGAAAGCGCGTGATCTCGTCGAGTGCGGCGAACGGCTCGTCCATCAGCAGGATATCGGGATCGGTGACCAGGGCGCGCGCCAGCGACACCCGCATCTTCATCCCGCCGGACAATTCGCGCGGGAAGCTGTCGGCAAATTCCGCAAGTCCCACGGGCTGGAGCGCCGCCATGACGCGCACATCGGATTCGGAGGCCGGCACATGGGCAAGCCTGAGTGGCAGCCGCACGTTCTCACGCACCGAAGTCCAGGGCATCAGCGTCGGCTCCTGAAACACGAAGCCAATTCCCTGCCCATTCCTTGCCCTCGCAGCGACGCGCCTTCGTGATGCGCAAGCCTGACCTCGCCCGAGCTCGGTGCCGCCAGCCCTGCGATGATCCGCAGCGCAGTCGACTTGCCGCAGCCCGACGGCCCGAGCAGCGAGACGAACTCGCCCTTGCGCACCTGCAAGTCGATCGGCCCCAGCGCCATGACGCCATTGTCGTAGGTCTTGGTGACGCCACGCAGGCTGACGGCGAATTGCGCGCCACTCACATCGACATCGGAAAGCGCGGCTTCCGTCATTACTTGCCGGGCCGCAGCTCGAGCCCGACGCCCTTGTTGACGAAACGCAGCGTGTAGGACTTGTGATAGTCGAGATCGGATTTGACCACGCCGGCCTTGACCATCTTCTCGAAGAAGCTGGTCACGCGCTCGTCGGTCATGGCGCCGATGCCGTTCTTGGTGCTGTCGCCGGAATCGACGATGCCGTATTCCTTCATCTTGGCCACCGAATAGGCGAGCAACTCGTCGGTCATTTCCGGATTGAGCTTCTTGATGATGGCGTTGCCGGCCGAGTTGTCGCCGTAGACGTAGTGATACCAGCCGATGATCGAGGCATCGACGAAACGCTGCACGAGATCCGGCTTCTTCTCGATGACGTCCTGGCGCGTCTCGATCAGCGTCGAATAGGTGTTGAAGCCGTAATCGGCGAGCAGGATGATTCCGGGCTTGAAGCCGGCTGCCTTCTCGACCGCGAACGGCTCCGAGGTGACATAGCCCTGCATCGCGCTTTGCCGGCTCGCGATGAACGGCTGTGCGTTGAAGGTGTAGGGCCGGACATTCTTCTCGCTGAAGCCATATTCGGATTTCAGCCATTGAAAGTAGCTGGTGATGCCTTCCTTGGAGACGAACAGCGTCAGCGGCTTCAGCTCTTCAAGTTTCGTGATCCTGGATTCCGGATGGGTGAGGAAGACCTGCGGATCCTTCTGGAAGATCGAGGCAACGGAGACCACCGGCACCTTGTTGGAGACCGCGTCGAACGACATCAGCGTGTTCGCGGCCATGAAGAAATCGATCTTGCCCGCGATCAGGAGCATGCGGTTGTTGTCGTTCGGTCCGCCCGGCACGATGCTGACGTCGAGGCCGTATTTCCGGTAGGTGCCGTCGGCGAGCGCCTGGAAGAAGCCGCCATGCTCGGCCTCGGCGACCCAGTTGGTTCCAAACGAGACCTTGTCGAGCTTGTCTCCTCCCGGATTGTTGTCTGCGGACTTGTCTCCGGCCTTGTCCTGGGACAACGCCGGTGCGGCGGCCAAAAGCACGGCAAAACAGCCCACCGTTAACGCTCGCAGCCGATGCGCCACCTTCATGATTGGACTCCGTCGTTCGTTCTGGCCCATGATAGGGAATGGCCCCCTTAACTAACCCGCAAACGGCCCGAAAGAAACACCTCGCGAGATGAGCTCAGTACCCCCTGCCCGCGACTGGTCGGCCATCGACTGGCGCAGCGTCGATACGGCCGATGCGGCGCGATGGATCGCGGTGCTGCCGCTGGCTGCGACCGAACAGCACGGTCCGCATCTGCCGCTCGAAACCGACGTGTTGATCGGACAAGCCTATCTTGCACGGGTACGCGAGCTCCTGCCTGACGCCGCGCCTGTGACGTTTCTTCCCGTCCAGCCGATCGGCATCTCGACAGAGCACATCCATTTTGCGGGGACCAAGACGCTGTCGACGGAAGCTGCGCTGAAGGAATGGAAGGCGCTTGGCGAGAGCGTGGCGCGAAGTGGCCTCAAGAAGCTCGTCATCGTCACGAGCCACGGCGGCAACAGCGCGGCCATGACGCTCGTGGCGCAGGACCTGCGCGCCTATCATGGGCTGCTCGCGGTCACCACCTCCTGGTTCCGCTTTGGCGTGCCGGCTGGATTGTTTCCCGATCAGGAGCTGCGGCACGGCATCCATGGCGGCGCCGCGGAGACGTCGATCATGCTCGCAAAATATCCCGAGCAAGTGCGCGTCGAAGCTATCGCGGACTTTCATCCAAACAGTGTCGGGATCGAGAGGGCATATCGCTGGCTTTCGACGCAGCGCCCCGCGCCTTTTGCCTGGCAGGCGCAGGATCTTCACGAGAGCGGCGCGGTTGGGAATGCAACGCTCGCCAGTGCCGAAAAAGGCAGGCTGCTGCTCGACCACGGCGTGCGCGGGTTCATCGAATTGCTCGAGGATGTCGATAAATTCGATGTGAATTCGCTGGCGCGCGGACCGAAGGGTTAACGCGGTCTTTCGCGCAAGCTCGCGGGTTCAAATCCGGATTGCCAAATATTCACGCACCGGGACCGAACCGGAATCCGAATGCCTCCGTCCAATCGGCACATGCGCTCCATAACGGACCGCTTCGATCAGCACAGAGGCTTCCATGACCATCAAGACCAAGATTGCCGCTCTCGCCGTCGCCGCTCTCGCCGCCACCGGCAGCATCGCTTCCACCACCACGTCGGCTGAAGCCCACGGCTTCCATCACGGCTGGGGCATCGGCGCGGGCCTGGTCGGCGCCGCCATCGTCGGCAGCGCGATCGCCGCCACAACCTATCCCTCCTATGGCTGCGGCTGGGTTCGCCAGTACGACGCCTACGGCCGCTACATCGGCAAGGTGAACACCTGCTACTGATCTGACTTTTTGGGCTCCCGTCCGGCACGGGACCTCATCCACCCCGTGTCGTCTCCAGACCCGCCCGGTTGTCCCCCCGGGCGGGTCACTTTTTTGGCGAGCCGCATGGCGCGCAGTCATTGTTGCATCGCTGTCACAGAATGGTGCCAACCGATCAGTGCGCGGCGTTTCGTCACTTGCTATTGCGAATTATTTGCAACTAGGCTTGTCTATAATTCAAGGCGTTGGGCTGATCGGCTGCGGTTTGAGCGGCGGCGGGGGACGCCAAACGGGTTAGATTCGCGAATTGTTTTTGTGGCAGCGCGCCGACAAATCTGATCAGGAGGGGAACAGCGGAATGCGCGCTTGGGGGAAGCCTGTCCGATGATTCGCAGCGGCCGACGATGTAGGCGCGCGTCCGCCGGCCTGGGGCTTGGCGTGCTCATGCTTGCCGATCCCGCGCTCGCGGCCGACTTCCCCGTGAAGGCGCCGGCCTTGCGCGCGGTCTACGACTGGACCGGTTTTTATGTCGGCGGTCATTTTGGATATGGCGGCGGCAGTCTTGGAGCCGGCACGCATCCGCTTCCCGAGCAGGGCGTTTTTTTTCCGACCAGCGTGACCGGCCTGATCGGCGGCTATCAGGCCGGCTACAACAGGCAGCTCACAAATCGCGTGGTGCTCGGCATCGAGGGGGACTCCAGCTTTACCAGCCCGCTCGACGGTCCGGCGTTGGGGCGGATGCCGCCCAGCGCCTTCAACACCACGCTCGATTACATCGGCACCGTGCGCGGCCGGATCGGCTACGCCTTCGACAGGCTGCTGCCCTATGCGACCTTCGGATTTGCGTGGGGACACACCCACGCCGAGATCAACGACAGCAGCGGCGCCATTATCGGACATTACGAGCCCGGCTGGACCGCGGGCCTTGGCCTCGAATTCGCCGTCAGCGGCAATTGGAGCGCGAAGCTCGAATACGACTATGTCGAGCTCTCCCGCCAGCGTTATGAACTTTCCCGCTTCGGGCTTCCCGACGTCAATGTCGATCCGCGCATTCACCTTGCCAAGATCGGTCTGAACTATCATTTCGGCGACACGCCCTGGATCTCACCGGCTCCTGCGAAACCGTTGCTGCCGGACTCCGACAACTGGAATGTCCATGCGCAGACGACTTTCCTGCCTCAGGGCTATCCGGCGTTTCCCGCTCTCTATACAGGTCCGAAGAGCCTGCCGCCGGGCGGACAGGTGCAGGCGACCTGGACCACGACGGCCTTCCTCGGCGTCAAGCTGTGGCAGGGCGGCGAGTTCTACTTCAATCCGGAGTTCGCGCAGGGATTTGGCCTCAACGGCACGCAGGGTCTGGCCGGCTTCTCGAACGGCGAAGCGCAGAAGGCCGGCGCAGAGTTCCCTAAAATCCGGGCGCAGCGCTACTATCTGAGGCAGACCTTCGGCCTTGGCGGCGAGCAGGAAGACGTCGCCGACGCTGCGAACCAGCTTTCCGGCAAGCGCGATATCGATCGCATCACCGTCATCGCCGGCCGCTTTGCGATCGGCGATTTCTTCGACAACAACGCCTATGCGCATGATCCGCGCGCCGACTTCATGAATTGGGCGATGTGGGCGTCGGCAGCCTATGACTTCCCGGCCGACTTGCCGGGATTCACGCGCGGCGCGGTGGTCGAGCTCAATCGCAAGGACTGGGCGGTGCGCGGTGGGCTGTTCGAAGTCCCGGCGGAGCCCAACAGCGACGTGCTGAACACCAGGACCGGCGGCGCCGTGATCGAATTTGAAGGCCGCTACAGCATCGTCGAGCAGCCCGGCAAGCTGCGGCTCGGCGTCTTCGGCAACCAGGGCAATACCGCCAATTACCGCCAGGTGCTGGCAATCACCGGCGCCGATCCGACGCTCGACATCAATGCTGTGACGGCCGCAGTCCGGCACACCAACCCGAAATACGGCATCTACGCCAATCTCGAGCAGCAGGTCGTCAAGGATGTCGGCCTGTTCGCGCGGGCGAGTTGGAACGACGGGCAGAACGAGATCCTCTCATTCACCGACGTCGATCGCAGCGTCTCGGGCGGACTGTCGATCAAGGGCAGCTTCTGGGGCAGGCCCAACGATACCATCGGCATCGGCGGCGCGATCAACGGCCTTTCCGCCGCCAATCGCGACTTCCTTGCCGCGGGCGGTCTCGGCCTCCTGATCGGCGACGGCCGCCTGAACTACAGCCCCGAGCGCATCTTCGAGACCTACTACGCGGTGTCGGTGAACAAGAACTTCACGGTCACGGCCGACTATCAGCTGATTGCAAATCCTGCCTACAACGCCGACCGCGGCCCGGTCTCGCTCTTCTCCGGCCGGCTGCACGCCGAGTTCTAGACACAAGATAGCGTCGGCTTCGCACCAGAGCGCGTCACATCACAGCCTGGAACGACTCCGCGCGCGCCATCGACCAGGCGTCGCGGAAACGCGGATCATCGGTGCCGTCGATCAATTCACCCGGACGCAGCGCCGGATAGAGTTTTGCGAACGAGCATACCTCGGTGCTCGAGGTCCGCTTCGAAAAATGAATCGGGCGCAGGTCCTGCGGATGCTCGAGGCCGGCCGCGCCGATCAACTCGGCCAGCGCGTGCAGCGTGTTGTGGTGGTAGTTGTAGACGCGGTCGATCTTGTGCGGCACGTAGAGCGCGCGATTGCGCAGCGGGTCCTGTGAGGTGACGCCAGTCGGGCAACGATCGGTGTGGCAGCTCAGCGACTGGATGCAGCCCAGCGCAAACATGAAGCCGCGCGCCGAATTGCACCAATCGGCACCGATCGCCATGGCACGCGCCATGTCGAAGGCGGTCGCGACCTTGCCGGACGCGCCGATCCTGATCCTGTCGCGCGCGTTGATGCCAACCAGCGCATTGTGGACAAAATTGACGCCCTCGCGCATCGGCATGCCCAGATGATCCATGAATTCCAGCGGCGCCGCGCCGGTGCCGCCCTCATTGCCGTCGATTACAATGAAGTCAGGATAGATGCCGGTCTCCAGCATCGCCTTGCAGATCGCGAGGAATTCCCAGGGGTGGCCGATGCACATCTTGAAGCCGGCCGGCTTGCCGCCGGCAAGTTTCCGCATACTGCCGACGAACTGCATCATCTCGATCGGCGTCGAGAACGCCCGATGCCTTGCCGGCGAGATGCAGTCCTCGCCCACGGGTACGCCCCGTATCTTGGAAATCTCCTCCGATACTTTCGCTGCCGGCAGGACGCCGCCATGGCCGGGCTTGGCGCCCTGGCTGATCTTCAGCTCGACCATCTTGATCTGGTCGTCAGAAGCAACGCGGGCGAACTCGTCCGGATTGAAGGTGCCGTCGCGGTGGCGACAGCCGAAATAGCCCGAACCGACCTCCCAGATGATGTCGCCGCCCATTTCCTGGTGGTAGGGGCTCACTCCGCCCTCACCCGTGTCGTGGGCGAAACCACCCTTCTTGGCACCGGCATTGAGTGCGCGCACGGCATTGGGACTGAGCGCGCCGAAGCTCATTGCCGAGATATTGAAGACCGAGGCCGAATAGGGTTTGGTGCAATCCGGGCCGCCGATGGTGATGCGGAATGTCTCGCTGCTGGAGATCTTCGGCGCGACCGAGTGATGCATCCATTCATAGCCCTCGCGATAGACGTCCTCCTGCGTGCCGAACGGCCGCTTGTCGAGCACCATCTTCGCGCGCTGATAGACCACCGCACGGATGTCGCGGGAGAACGGCATGCCGTCCTTTTCGCTCTCGAAGAAATACTGCCGCATCTCGGGGCGGATTTCCTCGAGCAGGAAGCGCATATGCGCCGAGATGGGATAATTGCGCAGCACCGCGTGGCCTTTCTGCAGGAGATCGCGGACGCCGAGCACCGTGAGTGCGCCGAAGATGATCATGGGTATAAGGACGACGTCGAACGCCTTCGGATTGTGATCGAACAGGCCGATGCCGAGCAGCAGGGCCGTTACGACGGCGCAGATCGTCAGGACGATGTAGCGTGGCGAGAACGGAAGCAGCAGCGTTTCCATGGTACCCTCGGGCAATTTCGCCGTGTCGTTGTCGTCGGCGGCCGATTAATGATCGGCCAGAATCTGATTGGCCAGACTCCGCACGGTATCCCGTACACCGGTCGGGCATATGACAAGCCCTTGCAAGCGTAGCGAACGGTGGCGCGGAATCAATCCATCCCTTGGGCAGTGCCACCTTTTGCACTGCAACGTGATGAGCGAATTTAGTGATCGTGAGGCTTGAGCTCGTGCGGGATCGCGCTCTGCTCGAGTCCGCCCCTGGCAAGCCATCGATCCGTACTTTCACGGGCGCGATCGATGTGCTCGGCGGTACGCGAGAAGTCATAGGGCGAGCCCACCAGCGGGCATAGCGGTGGAACCACGTAATACTCGATGCCGGGCGCGAGATTTTCGAGCTCGCTGACCAGCTGCCGCGCAATCAGCAGCGTCAGCGCATGCAGCGCGGTCGCCACCGCACCGACGGGCGGCGCCTCGTTGCCGCAGGCGTGTCCCGTCGGCAGAATGATCAACCGCCGCGCGCCCTTCTCCACCGCGATCCTCACCGGCGTGTTGGAGGAGACGGCGCCGTCGGCGAGGTAAAGATCCTTGTAACGGATCGGCGAGAAGGCGCCGGGGATCGCGGTCGAGGCCACGATCGCTTCCGCGGTCGGCCCCTTCGAGAACACGACACTGTCGCCGGTGATAATGTTGGTGGTGACGATATGCAGCGGGAGCTTCGCCTCTTCCAGCTTGCGATAGGGAATGTGGTCGTCGATCAGCTTGCGGATGCCGTCATGGGAAATCAGGAAGTCGCGCCGCCAGAGAAAACTGAGCAGCGTCCGGATCGAGAACGGGAACACGTCCTCGCGTTTCAATCCGCGCCAGATATTGGCGAGACGCTCGACGCCGTCGACGGTGGGATCGCCCGCATAGAAAGCGCCGTTGAGGGCGCCGACGCTGGCGCCCACCACCATGTCGGCGCCGATGCCGCGCCTTGCCAGGGACTCCATCATGCCGACCTGGATCGCGCCAAAGCTGCCGCCGCCGGCAAAGACGAATGCGGTTTTTGCGGACTCGGACTCGCCGGATGAGGACAAGGTGATGACGCTCCCTTCAGGCCGGCGCATCGCGGGTCGCGCGCCGTTCGGGAGGTTATAGCAGCGGGGGAACGGGAGAGGCTACTATGCCGTCGTCATTCCGGGGCGCGCGCAGCGCATCCCGGAATGACGAAGGCTTTGGATGGTTTGCTGGAAGAGCGATTATCGCTCCACGAACGCCTTTTCGATCACGAAGTGGCCGGGCGCGCTGCCGCTGCCTTCGACGAAGTCGCGCGCCTCGAACATCCGCTTGAGCTCGTCCAGCATCGCCGGGCTGCCGCACATCATGATACGGTCGGTTGCGATATCGAGCGGCCCCTGATGCACGTCGTTGAAGAGCTGACTGGAGGTAATGAGGTCCGTGATGCGGCCACGGTTGCGGAACGGTTCGCGCGTCACGGTCGGATAATACAGCAGCTTCTCCGACAGCATCGGCCCGAACAATTCATCGTCACGCAGTCGCGCCACCAGTTCCTCGCCATAGGCGAGCTCGGAGACCTGGCGGCAGCCATGCACCAGCACGATGCTCTCGAAGCGATCATAGACGTCGGGGTCCTTGATCAGGCTCGCGAACGGCGCAAGCCCGGTTCCCGTCGACAACAAGAGCAGCCGCTTGCCCGGCAGGAGATTGTCGGTGATCAGCGTTCCCGTCGCCTTGCGGCCGACCAGGATGGTGTCGCCTTCCCTGATCTTCTGCAGGCGCGAGGTGAGCGGACCGTCCTGCACCTTGATCGAGAAGAACTCGAGTTCCTCCTCGTGATTGGCGCTCGCCATGCTGTAGGCGCGCAAGAGAGCACGGCCCTCGATCTCGAGGCCGATCATGGCGAACTGTCCGTTCTGAAACCGGAAGCCGGTGTCGCGCGTCGCGCGGAAGCTGAACAGCGTGTCGGTCCAGTGCCGCACAGCAAGAACTTTCTCTCGATAGAACGCGCTCATGACTTTTGTTTTTCCGATGGGGTCTATGTTGGAAGGATCAGGTCGAGGCCTCAAAAGAGGTGAAAATCACTGAAAATGCTGGTGATTTCGTCGCCTGACTTACGTGAATTTCTCAAATAATCAACCCGCAATGGCGTGCAATTAGAGGTGATCAAATGCATGTCGCTTCAATTCGGTAAACGGTTCAAACCATGCTAATTCGACGGCGAAATGCGCAATTAACTTTCTGCATCTGGCCGCCATTCATCACTTAATTCCGTGTTGGAAATCACAGACTGACGATGCCGCATGACCAGCGCATATTTGTGGAGGCGATCTGCCGATATTGCAGAGCTCACGGCATCGCCTGCGAGGTGAAATCCGGGGGCTGGCTGGTCGTGATGGAGCGGGACGGCCAGCGCCGCTTGGCGTTCGGTTACGATATCGGGCTCAACAGCGCGATCGCGCATCGCATCGCCAACGACAAGTCGGCAAGCTCGGACGTGCTCGCGTTGTCGGGCATCCCCTGCATTCCGCACACCATGTTTCTCAGCCCGCGGCTCGGTAACCATATCGTGCCGGAGGGATCGCGCGACGAGATGCTCGCATTGCTGCGGACGCATCCGGATGGTCTGGTCATCAAGCCCAATGAGGGCACGTCAGGTCGCTCGGTCTTTCGCGTGGAGACTGCGAGCGACCTCGATTCCGCGGTGAGCGAGATCTTTTCCTCTCATCTCAGCCTCGCGATCTCGCCCTATGCCGAGATCGCAGACGAAATCCGCGTCACACTGCTCGACGATTTGCCGCGCGTTGTCTACCGCAAGCAGCGCGGTTCGGACTGGCGGCATAATCTCGAATTTGGCGCAGAGCCGGTGCTGCTGGAGCAGGGAGATGCGCGCGAGGCTTGCGTGGCGCTCGCGATCCGGGCCGCCCACTCCATCGGCATCCGCTTCGCGTCCGTCGACGTCGTGCGCGTCGGGACAGAGTGGAAGGTGCTGGAAATCAATTCGGGCGTGATGATGGAGACGCTTGGCAAGCTCCATCCGGAGCTTGTGCATGCGACGTATACTGCGGCGCTGGACAAGGTGTTTGGTGTTTGAACAAGCTCCCTGTCGTCCCGGACAAGCGAGCACAGCGAGCGCGATCCGGGATCCATAACCACCGGCGCGCATGGTTTGGACGGTGTCAACACTTTCCAAATCGACAGATCACGCGGTATGGGCCCCCGCTTTCGCGGGGGCGACAGCTTTCATCAATTATTCCCCACCGGCGAATTGTCCATCGCCTTGAAGCCGTCCTCGAGCTGCGGCGAGATCGCGACGTTCAGCCGTTCGCCGGTCGGCAGCCGCGACATGAACCATTTGTTGTAGAGCGGGACCAGATCGTGATTGGAGCCGAGCTTGCGGAAGGTGCGCTCGACCACCGCCGATAATTGCGGCTCGCCCTTGCGGAACATGATGCCGTAAGGATCGTAGGACAGGTAGTCGCCGGTGACGCGGAACTTGTCCTGCGACTTGTGCCGCGCAATCAGGCCGTAGAGCAGGATGTCGTCGGTCGCGAATGCGTCCGCCTTGCCGTCGACGAGGGTCTGATAGGACTGTTCGTGATCGGCCGCCGTGATGACGTTGAGGCCGAGCGCGAACTTCTTGTCGGCATTATGCATCGCCTGCTCGTTGGTGGTGCCCTTGGTCACCACCACGGTCTTGCCCTTGAGATCAGCTACCGACTGCACGTTCGAGGCCTTCGGCACCATCAGCTTGGTGCCGGCGACGAACATCAGCGGCGAGAACGCCACCTGCCTGGCGCGTTCCGCGTTCGCCGTGGTCGATCCGCATTCGAGGTCGATCTTGTTTTGCAACACGGCCTGGATGCGGTCGTCGGAGGTGACCTTGACGTACTCGATCTTCAGATTGGGATCGTCGACCTCGACGCCGATCTCGTCGACCACGGCCTCGCACAGTTCGAGGCTGTAGCCGATCGGCCGGTTGGCCTGATCGAGAAAGGAGAACGGCGGCGAGCTCTCGCGATAGCCGAGATGCACGACGTGGCTGCTCTTGATGGCAGCGAGCGTGGGGCTAAGCCCCTCGCTGGTCTGGGCGGCCGCGCCCGTTGCCAGTATCAGCGCCAGCAACGCGACGCCCGCCGATGCGACGGGATGATGCATGCATCGCTCCCGTCAATGCGCCGGCACGGGATCGCCGGGAACGGCATCCGACGGAACCGCGTCATCCGGCCCGAGCTCGTGCTCGGCCTTAAGCTCGCCCTCCCACTTCGCCACGACAGCCGTCGCCAGCGAGTTGCCGATCACGTTGGTGGCGCTGCGGCCCATGTCCAGGAAGGTGTCGATGCCCATGATCATCAACAAGCCGGCCTCGGGGATGCCGAACTGCGCCAACGTGGACGCGATCACGACCAGCGAGGCGCGCGGCACGCCGGCAACCCCTTTGGAGGTGATCATCAGGGTTGCCAGCATCGCAAGCTGCGTACCGAGCGGCATATCGATGTGATAGCTCTGCGCGATGAAGATGCTCGCGAAGGTGCAGTACATCATGGTGCCGTCGAGGTTGAACGAATAGCCGAGCGGCAGCACGAACGACGAGATGCGCGACGAGGCGCCGAAGCGGTTGAGGCCCTCGAGCGTCTTCGGATAGGCGGCTTCCGACGACGCGGTGGAGAATGCGATCATCAGCGGTTCGCGGATCAGCCGCAACAGATGGCCGTAGCGCGGTCCGATGACGATGAAGCCGACCACGACCAGGATGGCCCAGAGGATCATGAGCGAGAGATAGAAGCCGCCCATGAATACGATGAGCTTCCACAGCACGAGCAGGCCGTTCTTGGCAACGGTGGCCGTGATCGCCGCCCAGACCGCGACAGGCGCGAACAACATCACATAGCCGGTGACCTTCAGCATGATGTGGGCCAGATCGTCGATCAGCGACATGATCGGCTTGGCCCGCTCCGGCAGAGCTCCGAGCGCGACCGCGAAGAACACCGCGAACACCACGATCTGCAGGATCTCGTTCTGCGCCATCGCGTCCGCGATCGACGTCGGGATCAGATGGGTCAGGAATTTCTCGACCGAGAAGGCCGAGACCGGCAGGCCTGTCGACTGCGCCTTGTCGGGCAGCGTGCCCGGGAAGTTGGCGCCGGGCTGCAGCAGATTGACCATGACGAGGCCGAGCATCAGCGACACAAACGAAGCGCTGACGAACCAGCCCATGGTCTTCGCAAAGATGCGTCCGAGCTTGGAACCGCTGCCCATGTGAGCGATGCCGCCGACCAGCGTGGCGAACACCAGCGGCGCGATGATCATCTTGATCAGGCGCAGAAACAGCGTGGCGATCAAATTGATGTCGGCTGCGATCTCGACACGGTGGTCCGGCATTAAATTGAAGATCGCCGCACCCATGATGATGCCCAGCACCATCGCCCCGAGAATGAATTGAGTAAACCTGCTCGACATTGTTCTTACCCCCGTAAGTCCGACCGTCCGGCAATGGGGCAAGTGTGGCAGATTTCATCAGCGACGCAACAAGCGAGCGTGGTGTACCAGAATGTTCCCGTTGTGGAATGCCTGCGCGGCGACTAGCGTTGATCGCAACGCACAATCCATGCAGTTGCACGATTTCCGTGCGGCGCCTGCATCGATCGTCGGCAAGGCAAAACAGGGGGAGAATCGTCATGAGCGCGAGCGTCAACCGGCAGATCCTGCTGGTCGAGAAACCGTCCGGGAAACTCGGACCTGAGCATTTCAAGCTGTCAAATGCCGCGATTCCCGAGCCCGCGGACGGCGAGGCACTGTTGCGCGTCCGCTACATCTCGCTCGATGCCGCCAATCGCGCCTGGATGCATGGCGCGACATACCGCTCCGCGGTCGAAGCCAACACCGTGATGGCGGGAGGTGGCATTGCCGAGGTGGTGTCGTCGAAAGCGCCGGGACTTGCGCCCGGCGACCTCGTCTTCGCCGACACCGGCTGGCAGGATTATGCAGCGATCCCAGCAAAACACCTCACCAGAATGCCGAAGGTCGAGCCGATGACGCATCTACTCAGCGTTTACGGCATTGCCGGGCTGACCGCCTATTTCGGCCTGCTGGAAGTCGGCAAGCCGAAATCCGGAGAGACGGTCGTGGTCTCGGCCGCCGCGGGCTCGGTCGGCTCCCTCGTCGGCCAGATCGCCAGGATCAAGGGCTGCCGCGTGGTCGGCATTGCCGGCGGCAGGGACAAATGCAGCTGGCTGACGTCCGAACTCGGCTTCGACGCCGCGGTCGACTACAAGGACGGTGCGGTATTCAAGGCGCTGCGCGCGGCTGCGCCCAAGGGCATCGACGTCTATTTCGACAATGTCGGCGGCGACATTCTGGAAGCCTGCCTACCGCAGATGAACAATCATGGCCGCATCGCCTGCTGCGGCGCGATCTCGCAATATGATGGCGTGCCATCGGCGCATGGCCCTCGCGGCGTGCCCGGCCTGATCGTGGTGAAGCGCCTCTTGATGCAGGGCTTCATTGTGATGGATTTCATGGCCCAGCGCGACAAGGCGCTGGCCGACCTGCAGGCATGGACCTCCTCCGGGAGGTTGAAGGTCCAGGAGGATGTCATCAATGGACTGGAGAACACGCCGCAAGCGCTGATCGGATTGCTCGCAGGTGAGAACCGCGGCAAGCGCATGATCAAGGTGTGACAATTCCGTCAGCGCGACGTCATCTATAATTTTCTTGCGGTGGAAGGGGGAAGCGGGAGAAGATGCGGCAGGGAATATTTTCCCGTCAGTTTTTTCTGTTTCACCCGCGCCGTGCGGGGGCTCGGCGGCAACGACAAGGATTGTTTCGAATGATCCCTACCCTGAGACAGACGCTGTGGTCCGTATTGGCATTCGGCATCGCCGCCGCCACGCCCGTATTCGCGCAGGCACCGAGCGAAGCGCAGCGCGAGGCGATCAAATCGAATTGCCGGTCCGACTACATGGCGCATTGCTCAAGCATTCCGCCGGGCGGGGAGGCTTCGCTGCAATGCCTGCAGAAGAACATGGCGAGCCTGTCGGGAGCCTGCGCCAGCGCGGTGAAGGCGGTGGAAGCACCGGCCGAGACCAAGGCCGAGCCGGCGGCAGCGCCCAAGGAAACCCAGAAGGAAACAAAGGAAACACCGAAACAGGAAACCAGGACCGAGCCCGCACCGGCGGCTGCTCCCGCGAAAACGGCGGCGGAGCCTGCAGCCTCGACCAAAGCTGCGGCAACGCCGGGCAAGCCGAGCAGCGCGCAGATTGCGGCGATCCGCAGCAACTGCCGCTCGGATTACCCCAAGGTCTGCGCGGGCGTGCCGACTGGCGGCGCAGCCGCGCTGGAATGCCTTGAGAAGAACAAGGCGAAACTCTCGGCGGCTTGCGGCAAGGCCGTCGCGGCTGCCGGTGGCGGCGCTGCTCCGGCGGCGGCCGGCGCGGCGCCTGCCAGCGCCAATGCAGCGCCCACTGAGGCGGCGCCGGCAGCCGAGGCCGCCCCGCTGCGGCTTCGTCCGATGCTGCCGCGCGAGGTCCTGTTCGTGGCACGGTCGGCTTGCGGCGCCGACGTCCGTGCGCTCTGCGCCGGCGTACCGGTCGGCGGCGGCCGCATCGTCGAGTGCCTTGCCTCGCAGCCGGCGGCGCTGTCGCCGGCCTGCCGGGAGGTGCTCGGGCAGTTCGCCGCAGCCAGGGCGCAATGACAATCGACGTCGCTCTCTAGCTTGTGTGGCGCTTGATCCTGGCGTGAGCGCGACGCGTTTTGACGAGGGAGGCAGACCCCTTGGGTTCGGGTAAAGCCCTGCGTGTCGCCGTGATCGGCGGAGGACCCGGCGGGCTCTATTTCGCCTATCTCTGGAAGAAGCGCCACGCGGACGCGCAGGTCGACCTGTTCGAGCAGAATCCCGTGGGCGCGACCTGGGGCTTCGGCGTGGTGTTCTCCGAGCAGGCGCTGGATTTCCTGCGCGCCGACGATCCCGAAACGGTCGACGCCATCACTCCACGCATGGAGGGCTGGACAAACATCACGCTCAATCTGCGCGGCGAAAGCGTCGAGATCGACGGCGTCGGCTTCTCCTCGATCGGCCGGCTGGAACTGCTGACGTTGCTGCAGGGACGCGCCCGCGCGGCCGGTGTCGCGGCGCGCTTCGAAACGACGATTCAATCCGTCGACCAATTGCGCGGCTACGATCTGGTCATTGCGGCCGACGGGCTGAATTCGCTGGTGCGCCGCAGCTTCGAAAAGGAATTTGGCGCCTCGGTTACGACCTCGACCAATAAATTCGCCTGGTACGGCACGGCCAAACCCTTCGCCACGCTATCGCAGACCTTTGTGAAGACCGAGCTCGGCAGCTTCAACGCCCACCACTACCGCTATTCGCCTGACATGAGCACCTTCCTGGTCGAGTGCGACGCCGCAACCTGGGCGGCTTACGGCTTCGCGGAAAGGACAAGCGAGGAGTCGCAGGCGATCTGCGAGCGCGTCTTTGCCGACGCTCTCGGCGGCCACAGGCTCGTTTCCAACAAATCGGTATGGCGCAATTTCCCCTGGATCTGGAACGAGCGCTGGTCGCACATAAACCTAGTGCTGATCGGCGACGCGCTGCATTCGGCGCATTTTTCCATCGGCTCGGGCACGCGCCTTGCCATCGAGGATGCGATCGCGCTGGTGAAGGCGCTGGAGGCCGAACCGGAGATTCCGGCGGCGCTCGCGCGCTATGAGACCGAGCGCAAGCCGATCGTGAAGAAGCTGGTCACGGCCGCCCGCACCAGCGCAGACTGGTACGAGAAATTCCCTGAACACATGAAGCTCGGCCTGATGGAGTTTGCCTACAGCTACATCACCCGGTCCGGGCGGATCGACGATGCCCGGCTGCGTGCGATGTCGCCGCAATTCATGGCGCGGTACGAGGCATCGCGACAAGTGGGGGCGCCGCAGGGCGCGTCAGATCATGGCGCGTGAGATCGCAGACGGCGTGCCGCGGGATTGCGCCGGCATCCGCGAGATCGGCTTTGCGTTTCCGGAGCGCTATAATGCGAGCCGAATCCTGTTCGACAATCTCGCAAGGGGCTTTGGCGACAAGCCTGCGCTGATCGGCCCGGCAGGAAGCCGCAGCTACAGCGAGCTTTGCACCGAGGCCTGCCGCTGGGGCAACGGCTTGCTTTCACTCGGCCTGACGCGCGGCGATCGCGTGCTGTTGTTTCTCGACGACACGTCGGCCTATCCGGCCGCGTTCTTCGGCGCGGTACGCGCGGGCTTCGTACCGCTTCTGATCAACACGCTGACACCGCCGGATCTGCTGCAATTCTATTTGGCCGACTCGGGCGCAACGGTTGCGGTCGTCGATGCGGAATTTTGCCCGCGTTTCGACGCACAGGCCTGCAAGGATACCGCGTTGCGGACGCTGATCGTGGTCAACGGCGCGGTCGGTGAACACGCCGCGCCGAACGAGATCGCCGCCGAGCCATGGCTGAAAGGATTTGCCGCCGAACTGGCGGAGGCGGACACTCATCGCGACGAGATGGCATTCTGGATGTATTCGTCGGGCTCGACCGGCCGTCCCAAGGGAATCGTGCATCTGCAGCACGACATGGCCTATAGCGAGCAGGCCTTTGCGAAGAATGTGCTGAAGCTGAAGCCCGGCGACATCTGCTTCTCCGTGCCCAAAATCTTCTTCGCCTACGGCTTCGGCAATTCCATCACCTTCCCGTTCTCGGTTGGCGCCACCACGCTGCTGCTTCCCGGCCAGCCGAAGCCGACCTCGATCTTCGAGACGATCGAGCGCTTTCGTCCGACCGTGTTCTACGCGCTGCCGACGCTGTACGTCGCTCTCACCAAGGCCGACGGCGCGGCGGCGACCGACTTCTCCTCATTGCGGATGTCGCTCTCGGCGGCCGAGGTGCTGTCCGGCGAGGTCTTCAACGGCTGGAAGACTCTGACCGGACTCGAGATCATGGAGGGCCTCGGCTCGACCGAGGTGCTGCATATCTATCTCTCCAACCTGCCGGACCGGAAGAAGCCGGGTGCCGCCGGCCTGCGCGTGCCCGGCTACGAGGTCGTGCTGAAGGACAAGGACGGCCACGAGATCGAAGGCAGCCAGGAAGGCATCATGTGGGTGCGCGGCGATTCCGCGACTCCGCTGTACTGGAATCGCCCTGACAAATCCGCCGAGACGATACGCGAGGGCGGCTGGATCTATACCGGCGACCGTTTTCAGCGCGACGAGGAGGGTTTTTACTACTTCCGCGGCCGCGCCGACGATCTGGTGAAGATTTCCGGCCAATGGGTCTATCCGCTCGAGGTCGAGCTGTGTCTGGCCGATCATCCCGAGGTGCGCGAATGCGCGGTCTTTGCCGCCGAATTGCCGGACCGGCGCACGACTCTGAAGGCGATTGTGGTGATGAACAGAAGCGGCTTCGATGAGGCTGATGCAACGCGGCGGCTTCAGGACTACGTCAAGGCCAGGCTGTTGCCATATAAATATCCGCGCGAGATCAAGTTCATCGATGAACTGCCGAAGACCGGCACCGGCAAGATCGACCGCCAGGCCGTGATGCGGATGTGATCTGAGGCACCTCCTCTCCTGGAAGGCTTGATGCCATGCTCGAAGAGGGGCATGAGAGGACCGTGCGGGCCGGATATCATTTGCGAGTTGGACGAACAGACCAATGCAGATTGAACACACGCCACTTTCCGATCGGCTCGCTCGCTTTCCCCGCCTGGGCCTCGCTCATCTGCCGACTCCGCTCGAGCCGATGAAACGATTGACCGCTCATCTTGGTGGGCCGCGGCTCTGGGTCAAGCGCGAGGATGCGACGGGGCTCGGATTTGGCGGCAACAAGCTGCGCAAGCTCGACTACGTCCTGCACGAGGCCATTGCCGGTGGCGCCGACACGATCGTCTCCGGTGGCGTGGTGCAATCGAACAGCCAGCGCCAGGTGGCGGCAGCGGCGGCGAAGCTCGGCCTAGCATGCTATCTTGCCGTCTATCACGGCCGGCTGGAGCCGCCGACGCCGGAATACAAGACCTCGGGCAACGCCCTTCTCAACCGGCTGTTCGGCGCAGAGCTTCATGACGTGCCATGGACCGGTGATCGCAACGAAGCCATTCGCGCGCTCGGCGCCGAGATCGAAGCCAGGGGTCGCAAGCCGT
The DNA here is from genome assembly GCA_963696255.1 of uncultured Alphaproteobacteria bacterium. Lineage (GTDB taxonomy): Bacteria > Pseudomonadota > Alphaproteobacteria > Rhizobiales > Xanthobacteraceae > Bradyrhizobium. Next base: position 2,351,480 of record CAVOJN010000005.1, on the reverse strand, counting down.
ATTTCGTGCCCTATGGGGTCTCGAACGCGCTGGGCGCCGTCGGGTATGCGACAACGATCGCCGAGATCGAGCAACAGGCGAAGCAATCGGGCTTCTCGCCGTCCGCCATCGTGCATTGCACGGGAAGCGCCGGCACGCAGGCGGGTCTCGTCGTCGGTGCGTCGGCGGCCATGCCCGACACACGCGTCGTTGGAATTGATATCGATGCCGAGCCCGCGCGGGTGCGGGCCGACGTTGTGAAGTTGGCCCGGGAGGCCGCCGGTCTGCTCGATGTTCCCTTCGATGACGCCAGTGTGGAGGTCGTCGCGGGGCATGCCGGGCCGGCCTACGGTGTCCCGCACGAAGCCACGATCGAGGCTATCCGCCTTGCAGGCCGGCTCGAGGCGCTGCCGCTTGATCCCGTCTATTCGGGCAAGGGCCTCGCGGGCCTGATCGCCCTGATCCGCCAGGGACGCTGGCACAGCGACGAGGATGTCGTCTTCCTGCACACGGGCGGGTCGCCGGCGCTGTTCGCGTATCAAAGCGCGCTCGGCATCTGAACGGCTGGGTTCACCCTCCGATCAGGCCGAGCATGGACTGCGTATCCCGTACGTCGCAAAAAGTGTGCGCCATCGCAGACAGCGTGCCGCTATGCTCTGCATCGGTCAGGGTGGCATTGGCATCCGTGATGAAGAACACCTTGTAATTCATCATCATCGCATCCCTTGCCGTGGACTCGCAGCAAACCTGCGACAGCGTACCGGAGATGATGAGCGTATCGATGCCACGCTCTTGCAAGCGCGCGTGCAGATCCGACGAACCCGGCACGAACGCACCGAAGCGGCGCTTGACCACACATAGATCTTCCTTTGCCACGTCCAGCTCCGGCCAGAGCGCGTGGCCGGGATTGCCCGGTGTGAAGGCCTCGGTCATCCGGGCAGGGTCCGCGCAGAAGTGATCGAAATACACTGGCCAGGTGCGGACCGCCTCCGCATCCGCCGTGTGCTGTGTAAAGACCACGATCCCGCCCGCCGAACGCAGGGCGGCGCTGATGCGGTTGACGTTGGCAACAATGGACCGGGCCATCGGAGTTTCCAGGAGCTGTCCGGGTGCCATGAAGCCGTTCTGCAAATCGACGACGATGTGCGCCGTCCTGCGCGCATCGATGCGGTCAAATACCGCAACGCCGCCACGGCGACGCGTGACGCGCTCGCGGACTTCCTCGAGGATACCGGCTTGATGCATGGCTTCCTCACTTTGCAGAAGATGCGCTTCAGGTCTTGTCGATACCGGAGCCTACACCTACCCGCTTGAATTGTGGAGGAGGGAAGAACTGCGTCCCTAATCCCGGTATCGCCAGGGCGCGCCGCCGGCGGCGCCGTCATCAATCGTCCATTGCGGCAGCGCGAGCCCCGGGGCGATATCGGTGAACACCATGCGCACGCGGGTCCCGATGCCGACGCGCTCGACCTCGCTCTTCGGCGCGAGCACGCCGTCCGGCCGCGTCAGGTTGCCGAGTACGCGCAGCCCCTCCTCCTTCGTCGGCTTGCCGCTCTGGGTATCGAGTTCGACCAGTAACACCAGATAGGGTGTATGCTGCTTGAACGCCGGTTGAATGGCGTGATGGACCTCGGTGTAGGAATGCACGGTGCCGCGGCCCTCGACCGGGACCCATTCCGACTTCAGCTCCGCACACCAGGGGCACGCGGTCGACGGTGGATAACGCAGCAGCTTGCACGAGGCGCATCGCTGCAGGCGAAAATCGTGTTTCGCGCAATAGCCGAAATAGGCGAGGTTTTCATGATCGAGATCGGTGATCTCGAGCGGCATGCCGAGATAGTTCGCGGATATCATTGTCTCACCCCGTTTTTGCGGATTCTCAATAACTGCGAGCGGCTCACATGAATTTCGGCAGCACCCTGGTCCACAGCGCCTCGGTCGACTTCATCAGCTTGTTGTGCGGAACGAGCGCGTTGTAGGTGTAGCAGAACAGCCAATCGACCGGCTGCTGCTTCATGGCGGCCTCGAGCGCGCGCGTCACGGTATCGACGGTGCCGACCAGCGCATAGCCGAGTTCGATCGATTCCTGCGCGGTCGCGAAATTCTTGGTCACCGGGTCCATCAAGCCGCGACGGAAGCCGAACGGCTCGAACCACGCCTTGCCCGAGAAGCGCCCGGAATCCTCCCACAAGGCCATCGCCTCCGCGTCGGTGTCGGCGATGATGACATCACGCAGCAGGCCAGTGCCTTGCCCGCGGGGCCGTCCCGACACCTCGGCGTAGAGGTCGTACAGCGGCGACGCATAGGCCTGATGCATCGGCGGCAGGATGGCGGTGACGCCCTCCTGCGCGGCCCAGCGGATGGAATTCGGCGACGAAGCGAACGGCAGGAACACCGGCGGATACGGCTTCTGCAACGGCTTCGGCACCACGCCGACCGACTTCAGCATGCCGTTCTCGATGCCCTTGCCGTATTTCGCCGTGGTCTCGAGATCCCAGGGCGTGGCGCCGGCGGGGACCTTCCAGTACTTGCCCTCGAAGGTCAGCATCTCCTCGGTCCAGCATTTCTTGATGATCTGCCAGTTCTCCTCGAAGGCCTCGCGGTTGGCCTGATCGATCGCGTCATGATGGTGCGGCAACGTGCCGGAGACGCCGTGCGTCTGCTGCGCCATGATGTCGACCCAGCGCCGCTGGTAACCGCGCGCGAAACCGGCGCAGGCACGCCCGCCGGTCATGTGATCGAGCATCGCGATGTCTTCGGCGACGCGAATCGGGTTGGCGGCCGGCAGCACGATCCCGAGCTGACCGACGCGGATGCGCTTGGTCTGCATCGCGAAATAGAGGTCCAGCAGCACCGGGTTGTTGGAGACCTCGAAGCCCTCGATGTGGAAGTGATGTTCGGTGAAGCTCACGGAATCGTAGCCGAGGTCGTCCGCAAGTTTGACGAGTTCGGTCAGCTCTTTCAGCATGCGCTGGTAAAGCTCCGGCCGCGTCGCCGCCATGCCCGCCTCGATCTCGGCGCGCGAACCGACGCTCGGCAGGCAAAAGATCGATGCTTTCATTCCGCTTCCTTCCCCGTCGCTCTTCCAATTCCTGATTGGAGCTAGCCGCGCCGCATCACCATCGCCGATCCCGTGCCGGGCATCGCCCAGCCGAGATTGGCCGACACCTCCGCATTCCTCACCTGGCGGCAGCCGCCTTCGCGATGATCATGGGTATGCTGGCGTTTGCCATCGGGGCCGATCGGACAGCTATCGTCGGCGTCGTGGCGGAGCTGACGGACGTTCTCGATCACCATGGCGATGCCATGGGTGTAGCCCTCGCAGAGATGTCCGCCCGACGTGTTGTTCGGCCGTTTGCCGCCGAGCATGATGGTGCCGTCAGAAACATAGTGGCCGCCCTCGCCCTTCTTGCAGAATCCGTAGTCCTCGAGCTGCAGCATGGTCGTGAAGGTGAAGGCATCGTAGGAGCCGGTGAGGTCGACGTCCTCGGGACCGACGCCGGAATTTGGCCAGAGGATGTCCCTGGCGTAGTAGCCTGCGACGGTCGAGATCGGCCCGGTCTGGTAGTGCATGTCGACGCGCGGCTTCGAGCAGCGGCCGACCACGCCGCGGATCCGCACCAGCGGCTGCTTCAGGTCCTTCGCCCGCTCGGCCGTGGTCACGATGATGGCATTGGCGTTGTCGGTCTCCACGCAGCAGTCGAGCAAATGCAGTGGCTTGCAGATCATGCGGCTGCCGACGACGTCCTCCACCGTGAGGCGCTTCTTGTAATAGGCCTTGGGATTGTTCGAGGCGTGGTGGCTGTGGGCCACGCGGACATGCGCGACCTGTTCGGCGGTGGTGCCGAAATCATGCATGTGGCGCATGAAGGTGGGCGCGAACATCTGGCCCGCGCTCTGCCAGCCATAGGCGCGGCCGTGCAGCGCGTCGCCTGAGACGGGAGCCGCGGCGCGCACGCCGGTGCCGCCGATCCGCACCTGCGAGAAGCCGTTCATTGAACGGAAGATCACGACCGTGTTGCACATGCCGGCCTCGATCACGCCGATCGCGATGCCGACCAGCGCCTCGGTGGAGGACCCGCCGCCGAACACGTCCATGTAGAAATTGAGGCGTATCCCGAGATCGCCGGCGACGAAGGGCGAGAACACCGAGTTGTTCGACTGATACGACAGCATGCCGTCGATCTCGGAGGGTTTGAGGCCTGCATCCTGCATCGCGTTGCGCACCGCCACCGTCGCGAGCGCCCGTGTCGTCATATCCGAGCCGCGGGTATAGGCGGTCTCGCCGACGCCGACGATGGCGTATTTGTCGCGCAGGAATTTCGGCGTGGTGGCGTCGACGTCTCCTCTGGGCAGTGGCATGTCCCGAACTCCCGATCAGAATTTTCTTGTCGTTTCGCACGCCTGTTCTAGCGCCTTATTGGGGAGGCTGCCTAGCTTTCGTCATGGCGGGTAAACGCAAGGCCTATTGCGCGACATGGAATTTCGGCAGCGGCCCATCGAGCGGCGCCTGTATCCCGACACAGCCATCGCCTGGAGTTGGCGACGATGCCGGCCTACGCCGTCAACCCGGTCCCGCCATAGAGCCAGGCGAGGTTGCCGTACCATTCTTCCTGCGACATCGCACTCATGATGGCGTTGCGGATGCGCGCATGCTCTCCTGACGGGTGATAGATGTGCTCGCCGATCGCGCGGGACAGAAGCTGGACCCGAGCGGTGCGGGGGAATCGCAGCGCGCGATAGGCGTCGAGCGCGGCCGCATGATCCTCGGCATGCGCCGCCAGCATGTGCGACAGGCACACCGCATCCTCCATCGCCTGGCAGGCGCCTTGCGCAAAATATTGCAGCATCGGATGCGCGGCGTCTCCGAGCAGCACGACGCGATCGTCGACCCAGCGCTCGGTCGGATCGCGGTCGCACAACACCCAAAGCCGCCAGTTGGTGCCATGGCGGATGATGGTCTGGGCGCGCTCGTGCACATGCGAAAAATTCCGCAACACCTCCTGATCACTCACCGGCTTGCCGGCGACCGGCTCCGGCGCGTCGTTGTGACAGGTGACGACGAGGTTGAACACTTTCCAGCCCGAGAGCGGGTAGTGGACGATATGGATTTTCGGCCCGGCCCAGAGCGTCGCCGCGTTCCAGCGCAGGTCTTCGGGCATCTGCTCGGTCGGAATGACGGAGCGATAGGTGGTGTGACCGGACACGCGGGGCGGCCCGTCCGCGGCCACCTGCTTGCGCACATTCGACCACAGCCCGTCCGCACCGATCAAAAGCGCGCCGGTCACACGATCGCCATTCGCAAGCCGCGCCGTGACCGATGAGCCATCCTGATCATAACCCGTGACTTCGCTGCTGACGCGCAGATCGATCAGATCGCTGTCGCGGCAGGCCTTCAGGAACACGCCATGCAGGTCACCGCGATGCACGACGGCATAGGGGTTGCGGAAACGCGCGCGAAAGCTGTCGCCGAGATCGACATGGGTGATCTGTTCGGCCGACAACGCATCCATCAGCCGAAGCTGGTCGATGTAGACGGCCATGTTGCGCGCGGCCTCGCCGACGCCGAGATAGTCGAAAGCGTGGAACGCATTCGGCCCGAGCTGGATGCCGGCGCCGATCTCGCCAAGCGCGGACGCCTTTTCGAGCAGGATCGACCGAAAGCCCTTTTGCGCGAGCCCGAGTGCCGCGGCGAGACCGCCGATGCCGCCGCCGGCGATCAGGACAGGCTGCTCGCGCAACGTGGCCATCAGCCTGATTTCCCGAGATGTTCGAGCGCGTCCTCGGCGCGGAGCGGCACGCGCGAGGCCTCATTGTTGAGATCGACGAGCTGGGCCAGCAGCGCCATCAGCGCCCTGCGATCGGCTGACTTCAACGGCTGCAGCATCCGCGCCTGCGCGTGACCGACCGCGGGCATGATGTCGCGCAGCAGCGTTGCGCCCGACTTCGTGATGTGGAGCAGCTTGACCCGCTTGTCCTCTGGAGAGGGCTTGCGCTCGATCAGCTTTTTCGTCTCCAACCGCTCGATCACATTGCCGAGCGTCGAGCGGTCGAAGGCGATCACGGCGGAAAGCCGCGTCGCGTCGATGCCAGGATGGGTATGGATCGCGACCAGCGCGGCATATTGCACCGGCGTGAGATCGAACGCCTTGCACTCCTCGACAAAGATCGCGACCGCAATCTGCTGCATGCGGCGGAAGAGATAGCCGGGCGCGGTATAGACCGCGTCCATGGTGATGGGCTCCGCTCTACTCGGCATCGGACTGCTTGTCCGGAGCGGCATCGGCAAACGCCTTCATCGCCTTTGCCGCCGCCTCGGCCTGCAACAGCCGCGGAAAGGCATTGACGTCGACGCCGAAGCGGCGGGCATTCGCCAGCTGCGGCACCAGGCAGAGATCCGCAAGCGAGGGCGCGGCGCCGAAGCAAAACGGGCCGGGCTCGCACGCAATCAGCTTCTCGCAGGCCGACAGGCCCTCATGGTTGGCCCAGGCGGCCCATGCCGTGACCTTGTCCTCCGGCAGGCCCAACTCGCGCAGGCGCACCAGCACCTTGAGATTCTGTACCGGATGAGTGTCGCTCGCGAGCGCCTGCGCAAAGGCGCGCACCCTGGCGCGGCGCAGCGGATCCTTCGGCAGCAAAGGCGGTTCGGGATGGGTTTCGTCCAGCCACTCGATGATCGCCAGCGATTGGGTCAGCACTTCGCCCGCATCGCCCTCCAGCGCCGGCACCAGGCCTTGCGGATTGATGGCGAGAAAGGAAGGATCGCGCTGCTCACCCTTGCGCAAATGATGTGACAGGTGCTCGGCGGACAGGCCCTTCAGGTTCAGGGCTATCCTGACCCGGTAGGCCGCGCTGCTGCGGAAATAGCCGTGCAGCTTCATCGGAACCCTCCCTCTCGCATTATCGTTCTCACTCGTCATTCCGGGATGGTCCGCAAGGACCAGATCCGGAATGACCGTGTTAAGGCGGTCAGTTGACGCTATCCATATTGTCAGTATGCTGTCAATCAAGCGAAGAGATAACGGGAGGCCACCATGGAAGCCGTGTTGAAAACGCCGGAGCGCGAGGCGTTCTACAAGAAGATCGAAGGCGAGAGCCTCGCCGCCCTGTGGAACGTGATGAGCGACATCATCACGCCGGAACCGAGAAGCGCCTGCCGGCCGCATCTATGGAAATTCGACACGATCCGCGACTACATGACGGAAGCGGGCAAGCTGATCACCGCCAAGGAAGCCGAGCGACGGGTGCTGATCTTGGAAAATCCGGGCCTGCGCGGACAATCGAAAGTCACGACCTCGCTGTTTGCCGGCATCCAGATGGTGGTGCCCGGCGACATCGCGCCGGCGCACCGGCACAGCCAGTCGGCGCTGCGCTTCATCCTCGAAGGCAAGGGCGCCTACACCTCCGTCGACGGCGAACGCACGGCGATGGAGCCCGGCGATTTCGTGATCACGCCGTCGATGACCTGGCACGACCACTCCAACGAGACCAATGAGCCGATGTTCTGGCTCGACGGCCTCGACATCCCGATCGTGCAATTCTTCGACGCCTCCTTCGCCGAGGGCCTGAAGGAGGATCAGCAGAAGATCACCAAGCCGGCCGGCGACAGCTTTGCGCGCTACGGCCGCAACCTGCTGCCCGTCGACGGCAAGCGCAGTTCGAAGACCTCGCCGATCTTCAATTATCCCTATCACTACACCCGCGAGGCGCTGGAACAGGCGCGCAGCAAGGACGAGTGGGACGCCTGCCACGGGCTCAAGCTGAAATTCTCCAACCCCGAGACCGGCGACTTCGCGATGCCGACCATCGGCACGTTCATCCAGCTTCTGCCCAAGGGGTTCAAGACCGCGCGCTATCGCTCGACCGACGCCACCGTTTTCGCGGCGATCGAAGGCAAGGGCCGCACCCGGATCGGCGACAAGACCTTCGAATGGGGCCCGCGCGATCTGTTCGTGGTGCCGAGCTGGCACTGGGTGACGCATGAGGCGGAGGCCGACTCCGTTCTGTTCAGCTTCTCCGATCGCCCGGTGCAGCAGAAGCTCGATCTGTTCCGGGAAGATCGCGGCAACGCTTAATTGACATTGACGCCGGGGTTCGGCGTCATCACTCTGACATCGCTACGGGCAGGCGTGGCCGGGTTTGAAGACCCGGACTGACCCGAATCGCTCTCAGGGTGAGGGATTGCATGAAACATCGTTTGCCGATCTCGCTGGCCGCGGCGCTCGCTTTCTCCATAACCGCACTTCACGCGCAGGATAATCCTGTCATCGAGCAGCACATGGCCGCCGCCGCGAAGGCCGCCAAAACCGACCTGCTCGGCGCGCTCGGCCTGTGCAAGACCGCAACGCCGCAGCCGGCGGCATCTTTCATGGACACCTACAACAAGCTGAAGCAGGAGCCGCCGCTCGAGCCGATGCAGGTGATGGACGATCTCTACTTCCTGGGCAATTACTGGACCAGCGCCTGGGCGGTGAAGACCTCGCAGGGCATCGTCATCATCGACGCGCTCGACAATGCCGACGAGGCCCAGCACTACATCGAGGACGGATTGAAAAAGCTCAAGCTCGATCCGGCCGACATCAAATATGTCATCGTCAGCCATGCGCATGGCGACCATTATGGCGGCGCCGCCTATCTGAAGAAAAAATTCGATCCGAAGGTCGTGATGAGCGACATCGACTGGAAGACGTTCGACGATCCGAAATTCGATCCCAAGCGGATTCCGCTGTTCGACGAACCGCCGAAGCGCGACATGGCCGTCAATGACGGCGACACCATCAAGCTCGGGGATCACTCGTTCAAGCTCTATGTCATTCCCGGCCATACGCTCGGCACGCTGGCGACCGTGTTCACCGTGCACGACAAGGGAAAGGCGCACCGCGCGGTGGAATGGGGCGGCACGGCCTACAATTTCGGTCCGCTGGCGGACCGGCTGCAGATCTATGCGGACACCACGGCGAAATACCGCGGCATCATGAAGACGGAAAACACCGACGTGCTGTTGTCGAACCACGTCGGCTTCGACAACGCCGTTGCCAAGATGGGGACGCTGAAGGAGAGCAAACCCGACCAGTCCAATCCCTTCGTGGTCGGCGAAGACACGGTGGATCGCTTCCTGACCGTGCTCGGCGAATGCGCGCTGGCGACCAAGGCCTATGTCGAGGCGGGGCAACCGGGGAAGGAAGGCGAGAAGAAATAGCCTGCGCTGCAGTGGCTCGAGGACGATCCGGGCTTGATTTGTATCAATGGCTGCGTCCCGCTTCGGGTGAGGCTGAGGTAGACACAATGCGGGCGCGTCCTTGCCGGATCAGTCTCCATGTACGCCCATTTCGACAACCCTTTCGTGGTGTTTGCCCTTGCGCTGATCGCCCAAGGAGCCGCTGTCCTCGCCGGCGACTTCATTCGCAAGCGCGGCATGCGTTTCAGACAGGGCGAGCGCCACGATTTCGCGACGGTCCAGACGGCAACCCTGACCTTGCTCGCACTGATCACCGGCTTCAGCTTCTCAATGGCCGTTTCACGTTACGATCAACGTAAGGCGCTGGAGGAGGCGGAGGCCAACGCGATCGGCACCGAATATCTGCGCGCTGACCTTCTGCCTGGCGACCTTGCGCCACGTACACGTGACGCCTTGAGGAAATACCTCGACCAGCGCATTGCTTTCTACGAGGCAAGCGACGAACAGGCCGTCGAGGAAATCGGGCAGCGCACAGCAAGCCTGCAAACCGAGCTGTGGTTGTCGGTGCGTTCGGCCGCCAACCCGCCAACGCCAATAGCGGCGCTCGTTGTCGCCGGGATGAACGACGTCATCAACGCGCAGGGCTATACCCAGGCAGCGTGGTGGAACCGCATTCCAATCGGCGCCTGGACAATGATGATGCTGATGGCTGTTTCCTGCAACCTGTTGGTCGGCTATGGCGAGCAACGCAAGGGCTCGGGCATTCTTTCCGTCTTGCCCGTTGTGGTGTCGATTGCGTTCTTCCTGATCGCCGATCTCGACAGCCCGCGCGGAGGCGCGATCAGGGTGCACCCGCAGAATCTCCAGGCCGCCGCGCGGTCAATGCAGACGCCCTGACGGGCTCGCCTCATCGCCAGCGCAAGAGCCGCGTCTCCAGCCAATTGATCAGCTTGCCCACCGCGAGGCCGAACAGCGACAGGATCACGACGCCCGCCAGCAACTGATCGGTCTGCATCAGATTGCCGGCCTGCAGCACGAAGGCGCCGATGCCGCGGTCAGCGCCGACCATCTCGGCGCTGACGACCAAGAGCAGCGCGACCGATGCGCTGATGCGGAAGCCCGCGAGAATCGAGGGCAGTGCGCCCGGCCAGATCACCCGGCGCACGATGGTTTCGAACGGCACATTGAAACTCTGAGCCATGCGGATCAGATTGCGCGGCACGGCATCGACGCCGCTATAGACCGAGATCGCGGTCGAGAAGAACACGCCGAGCGCAATGGTTGCGATCTTCGGCTCCTCGCCGATCCCGAGCCAGAGGATCAGGAGCGGCAGCAGCGCGATCTTCGGTATGGGAAACAGCGCCGAGATGAAGGTGATGCCGATCGCGCGCGCATGATTGAACAGGCCGATCGCGAAGCCGACCGCGATGCCCGCGGCTGTGCCGAGAATCCAGCCCGCGATGATCCGCATCAACGACCAGGAGATGTGCTGCCACAGCGCGCCGCTCACCGCGAGCTGCCAGATCGCGCGCGCAATCGCCAGCGGCGTCGGCAGGAACAGCGAGTTGACCAACCCGGCGCTGCCGGCGGCCTGCCACACCGCGAGCACGGCCAGCAGCGCGACCCACCCGGCATGGCGGCTCGCGCGCGGCGCAAAGCCCGCGCCGCGAAACGCGACCGGCCGCATTCCGGCCTCCTGGTCGCGTTGCCCCGCGCGGTCAAGCATGCTGGACCTCGCGCTCCGCATCGATCGCCTCCTCCCGGATCAGCGACCACAACTCATCCTGCAGCGCCAGCAGTTTCGCGCGGGCTTCATCGGCGCTGCGATCGGCGCGGGTCACCGCGACCGGGACGATCCTGCGAACCCGGCCCGGCCGCCGCGACAGCACGACAATGCGGTCGGCAAGCCGCACGGCCTCCTCGAGGTTATGGGTGACATAGACTGCACCCATGCCGCCGCCGGCCAGCAGGCCAATGAAATCCTCCAGCAGCAGCTCGCGGGTCTGGGAGTCCAGTGCGGACAGCGGCTCGTCCATCAGGAGAATCGCCGGCCTGACCGCGAGCGCCCGCGCAATGCCGACCCGCTGGCGCATGCCGCCGGAGAGTTGCTTCGGGTAGGCTCCGCGAAAATCGCTCAGCCCCGTGCGGCGCAGCGCATCATCGACCAGCGCGCGGCGTTCGTCTGGCGCGAGCGGCGCATGCAGCAGCGGAAATTCGACATTGGCCTCGACCGTATCCCAGGGCAGCAGCGCAAAATCCTGGAACACGAAGGTCAGCGGATTGAGGCTGTCTGCGGGCGGCGCGCCGCGCCATTTCGCAGCGCCGGCGCTTGGCTGCAACAATCCGCCGAGGATCGACAGCAGCGTGCTCTTGCCGCAACCGGACGGACCGACAATCGCCACCACCTCGCCCGCGCCCACGGTGAACGACACATCGTCAAGCACCTCGAGCGCGCCGAAGCGATGGCTGATATGGTCGGCGATCAGGTCCATTGCTGTCAATTTTACTCCCTCGGCTCGTCATGCCCGGGCTTGTCCCGGGCATCCACGTCTTATTTCAATCGCGGACGCAAAGACGTAGATGGCCGGGTCAAGCCCGGCCATGACGAAAGAGCTAGTCCCCCCTCACAAAATCCTTGTCGATGATCGCGTTCGCATCAAAACCCTTGTCGACGAAACCCTGCTCCTGCAGCCATTTGATCTGGTTGTCGACGTTCTTCACGTCGAGCTTGCCGTCGGGATCGATATAAGCGCAGTTGCCGACCACCTGTTCGAGCGGCAGGTTGGTGTATTTCGCGATGATCTCCAGGAGCGGCCTGGTCTTGTCGTTGATGACGGCATTGCCGTCCTTGACCGACGCCAGGATCACGTCGTGATATTCGCGGTCCGCGCGCTCCAGCGCTTTCAGGAGGCTCAAGACCAGCGGCTTGTTGGTCAGCGTCCTCGGCGACGCGAATACCGCGCCGAGTTGCCACGGCGTCTCGTCACCGACCCAGCCGAGCAGCTTTGCGCCGCCGTCATCCATCAGCTTGCGCGCGGTCGACACCGGCAGCAACGCGGCGTCCACGGTTTCACCCTTGAGCGCCGCCGCTGCATTCGACAGCGATTGCAGCGGCACGATCTTCACGTCCGCCAGCTTGAAAACGTATTTATCGGCGAGCAAACCAATCGAATAGTGAAAACTGGAGCCGACTTGCGTGACCGCGATGCGCTTGCCCGCAAGGTCCTTCGGCGATTTCAAACCCGCCGCATAGGCATTGTTGCTGGCGAAATAGCCGATCAGGGGATAGCCCGCCCTCTCGCGGCTCATGCCGCCGATCACCTTCAGCGTGCCCTTGCCCGCGAGGTTGTAGAGCCCCGCCGTAAAGGCGGTGATGCCGAAATCGACGTCGCCGGACGTGGTGGCGACCGCGATCGGCTGCGCCGCGTCGAAGAATTTCAGCTCGATATCAAGCCCGGCCTCGCGGAAATAGCCCTTGTCCTGCGCGATGAAGACGGGCGCCGATGACGACAGCCGCAGCACGCCGACCTTTGCCTTCAACGGCTCTTCGGCGCGCGTCCCGCCGCCTGTCGACATCGCCAGCAAAACCGCCAGCGCGGCTCGCGCCCACAATCCCATCCGTTCCTCCGCCTCGACTACAGTCCTTCCGGAACCGGCTGATCCCGCCCGATGAAGGCGCCCTGCTCCCGCAAGGCGGCTTGCAGCCCTTCTATCGCAATGTCACGCGGAACCCTATTCCCCCTTAGCGCAAGCGCCGCGGCGGTGCCTGCCGCCTCCCCCATCGCGAAGCAGGCGCCGGAGACGCGGGCGGCGGATTGTCCCTCATGGGTCATCGACGCACAGCGCCCGGCGACCAGGAGATTGTCGATTTTTTCGGGTACCAGCATGCGATAGGGCAATTCGTTGTAACCGCGCGACTCCGGGATCGGCGGAAAGCGGAAGACGACGTCGCCCGCGACATGCTCCTCCATCGGCCAGCCATTGACGCCGATCGAATCGTCGAACGACGCGCAGCCGAGCACGTCCGCCCCCGAGAGCTGATAGCCGCCGACCACGCGCCGCGTCTCGCGGATGCCGAGCTGCGGGGGCAAATCGACGATGTAGGAATTTTCAAAGCCCGGCAAGGTGCGCAGGAAGTGGAAGGCGTCGACCGCCTGGCGGCGGCCGTCGATTTCGCCCTGCGTGAGATCGCCGGGCTCGAGCCCGTTGATGGCGCTGCCGTCGCTGCGCTTCAATTGCGTGAAGTTGACCCGCCATTCGATTTGCGAGCGCTGCGGGCGGACGATGGCGGCCTTGCGCGGGAATTTATGCGTGCCTTTCGCTTCCGCCTGCTCCATCAGTTGCGGAATCGTGCGCCAGGCATCGCCGGCTTTTTCGGGATCGATGCCGTTGAGGCGAAACATCATCGAGGGGTAGAGCATGTGGCCATGCGCATCGCCGACCTCGAACGGCGCGCCGGACCAGGCAGCGAGGTCGCCGTCGCCTGAGCAATCGATGAAGATGTCCGCGCGGATCGCCTGCCGCCCGGCCTTGGTCTCGACGAACAGCGCGTTGACGCGCGCCTCGCCCTCCATCGCGGCGCCGGCGCCCAGCGCATGGAAGAGGATATCGACCTTGTGCGCCGCAAGCAGGTCGTCCGCCGCGATCTTGTAGGCGGCGGTGTCGTAGGCCTGTGCGAAGATCTTGCCGAGAATGAGATGCGGCCTGTTCAACCCGTCAAGGCGGTCGATGCGATCCAAGAGGTCGGAGGCGATGCCCTGCACCACGCGATGCATCGCGCCATGCACGTTGGCATGCAGGCCGCAGAAATTGGTGACGCCCGCGGCCGTGCCCATGCCGCCGAGAAAGCCGTAGCGCTCGACCAGCAGAGTGCGTCGTCCGGCCCGTGCCGCCGCAACCGCCGCCGCAATGCCCGCCGGTCCGCCCCCGAGGACCACGACTTCATATTCGCCGTAGATCGGAATGTCGCGCGCGGGCTCCTGGATGGTTCTGGACGGCAATTGTCGATCCCTCTATCGCGCGCCCTTGCCCCAATTCGCCGCGCGCTTCCCGGCGAAGGAGGCGAGCCCTTCGGACGCTTCCTCCGTCCGCCGCCGCGCCGAATGCATCTTCACCAGCCTTGCATAGGCGGCGGCGTCGACGGCCATGCCGCCGAACGAGCTTTCCATGGCGAGCCGCTTGGTTTCAGCCAGCGCGTCCGGACCATTGGCGAGCAACTGATCCACCATTTTGGCGCCGGCGCTCTCCAGTTCGGGGAGCGACACCACCTCGTGCACGAGGCCGATGCGGCGGGCTTCCTCCGCGCCGAAGCGCTCACCGGTCAGCGCATAGCGACGGACCTGGCGCACGCCGATGGCATCGCAGAGCTGGGGAATGATGATCGCCGCCGTCAGGCCCCAGCGCACCTCGGTGATCGAAAACATCGCATTGTCGGCCGCGATCACCACGTCGCAAGCAGAGATGACCCCGGTGCCGCCGCCGAAACAGCCGCCCTGCACCAGCGCCACCGTCGGGATCGGCAGACAATTGAGCCGCTGCACCGCCTCGAAGGTCGCGCGCGACACGGCCTCGTTCTCCTCGGACGATTTCGGCCGCACCGCATTGATCCATTTCAGGTCGGCGCCGGCCTGGAAATGCCTGCCATTGCCCTTCAGCACCACGACGCGCAGCGACGGCCTCTTGCCGAGTTCGTCCATCGCGGCGAGCACGCCCTGAATCAGGCCGGCATCATAGGCGTTGTTGACCTCCGGACGGTTGAGCGTGACGGTTGCGACCCCGCGCGCGTCGAGGTCCCACAAAACGGGATTTGACATCGATGTTCCCTCGAGGCGGCCAGCGTTATTCCGCGGCGTCCAGCGTCGTCTTCCCTACCGAATTATCGACGATGACCGGCGTCTCGAAGAAGCTGATCTCGGGCGGAGCGCCGTAGCGGTCGGCGATCATCTTGCGCCATTCGGCATTGTAGACCCGTTCCGCCGCCTCGCGGCTTTCCCAGAGATAGCAGCCGCCGCCGGTGCGGCTTTCGGCATCGAACAGATAATATTTCCGCACCAGGCCCTTCAGCCCCTCATACTTCGGCGCCGAACCCTTGAACAGTTCTGCCGCCTTGGCGGCATCGACGGCGGCCGGCAGCTTGAAACGGACAATCGCGGTGATCATGGCTGGTTCTCCCTTGTCATACCTGCGATGCGACCGGTTGCGCCGCGGGCGACTTTATTTGAAACTGGCCCTACCCTACCACGTCTGACAGGACATCCCACACGATGCGGATATGCATTTTCGGCGCGGGCGCCGTCGGCAGCCATTTTGCGGTGCGGCTGGCGCTCGCAGGACACGAGGTTTCCTGCGTGATGCGCGGGCCTCATCTGGCGGCGGTCAAAGCGGGCGGTCTCACCCTTCGCGTCGGCGAGGCCAAATTCGCGGCCAAGGTGAACGCCTCCGACGACCCGGCGGCGCTCGGGCCGCAGGACGTCGTGATCTCGACCTTGAAGGCCACCGGCGTTGCCAGCCTGGCAAGCGGCCTGAAACCGCTGCTCGGCGCCGAGACGCCGGTCATCTTCGCCCAGAACGGCATTCCCTGGTGGTACGACATCGGGCTCCCGGCTGCGCATCCCGCGCCGCCTGATCTTTCCTTTCTCGATCCCGGCGGCGCGTTGCGTGCTGCGGTTCCGAAGGAGCGCATCATCGGCGGCGTGATCTTTTCCGCGAACGAGGTCGTCGAGCCCGGCGTGGTCGTCAATCTCACGCCCGACCGCAACATGCTCCTGATCGGCGAATGCGACGATCGCGCGAGCGAACGCATCGCCAAACTGAGAGCGGCTCTGGAAGCCGCTTCGATTGCGTCGGCGCCATCTGCGCAAATCCGCGAGACCATCTGGTCGAAGCTCCTGACCAATATGTCGATGTCGATCCTGTGCCTGCTGACCGGACAGACCGCGCGCGCCGTACGCGACGAGCCGGCGCTGCAGCATGTGATCCCCCGCATCCTCGACGAGGCCAATGCAATCGGCCAGAGCTGCATCCCATCCGTCAAGCGCCTGATGCGCACGGGCCCCGCGCCCGAGCACAAGCCGTCGATCCTGCAGGATTACGAGCTCGGCCGCGCCATGGAGATCGACGTGCTGGTGCGCGCGCCGGCAGCGTTTGCGCGCGCCGCGCAATTGTCGACGCCGATGCTCGATCTGATCGCGGGGCTCGCGATCCAGCGGGCGCGCGACAAGGGACTCTACAAGGCCGGATAGGCAAAAGGGCGGAACATGCACATCAAGGACAAGGTCTGCGTCGTCACCGGCGGCGCCAGCGGGATCGGAGAAGCAACCGCGCGCGCCTTTGCCGACGCCGGCGCACGCGGCGTGGTGGTCGCGGACCTCAGGACAACGCGCGACCGGCTCGCCCAGATCGCGGGCGATATCGACGGGCTGGCGGTCACCGCCGACGTCGGAGAGGAAGCGGACATCAAGGCGCTGATCGCCGCCGCCGAGGCCAAATATGGCGCCATCGACGTGTTCTTCTCCAATGCCGGCCTGTCGCGCAAGGGACAGGAGAGCGCCTCCGATGCCGACTGGGACGTAAGCTGGCGCGTGCATGTCATGAGCCATGTGTTCGCCTCGCGCGTGCTGGTGCCGAAAATGCTGGTGCGCGGCTCCGGCTATCTAATCAGCACGGCGTCGGCCGCGGGCCTGCTCGCTTCGCTCAACTCGATGCCCTATGGCGTGACGAAGAACGCGGCCGTGGCGCTCGCCGAACATCTCGCCATCCAGTATGGCGACCGCGGCATCCGCGTCTCCGTGCTGTGCCCGCAATCGGTGCAGACAGGCATGACGATGCCCGGACCGAGCGCCGCGCGGGTCGACGGCGTGCTGCAGCCGGCGGACGTCGCGCGCATGGTGATCGAGGCGATGGCGGAGGAACGCTTCCTGATTCTGTCGCACCCGACCGTGCAGGAATACATGCAGCGCAAGGCCGCCAATCGCGACCGCTGGCTGTCAGGCATGCGGCGGCTGCGCGACAAGACCTATGGGCCGAAGGTCGGGTAGGTTCGTAGCCCGGGTGAGCGAAGCGACACCCGGGATGCAACCCCGCATGTCGCTCTCGCTCATGCGGGCTACGACTCGACGAACCTAAACAATCGCGTCCGCAAGATCCTGCATCGTCGGCACCAGAAGATCCGGCTGATGCGGCGTTTCGCCGAAGGGGCGCGAACGGCGGTCGATGAAGGCGGTGCGCATGCCCGCTGATTTTGCGCCGATACAATCGAAGGCGTGGTTGGCGACGAACAGGATCTGGTCCGTCGGCAGGCCCAGCAATTCAGCGGCCTTGGTGTAAGTCGCAACATGCGGCTTGAAGGAACCTGATTCCGCCACCGAGATGACGCGGTCGAACGGAATATTGTGATATCGCTTGGCCGTCTCCAGCATGTCGCGATCGCCGTTGGACAACACGACAAGCCTGTACTTCGTCTGCAGCTTGGCCAACGCAGCCGGCACTTCCGGAAACGGCTTCAGCTTCTCGATCTCGCCGACGAGATAGCGCACCTCGTCCGGCGTATATTTGATGCCCGCGCGGTCCATCACATGCGCGACCGCGCGATGACCGATCTCGCGATAGGGCGTGTGCTCGCGATGCAGCAGCGCGTCGATCATCGAATTCTCGAAATGGGTTCGGCGCCACCACGTCACAAAGGAATTGGGACTGCCGCTCCAGCCCTTGGCCTTGAGAAAGGGCGTCGCGATCGCGACCAACCCGCCCTGCATGTCGACCACAGTGCCATACTGGTCGAACATGCAAACCTTTACGCTGTTCCTGATGCCATCGACGTTCACGTTCGTTTCCCCTGATTATCCCGTCTTCCCGGCGATCCAGCCGACGAAAGCGTCCAGCACCTCCGTCATCACCTCGCTGTCCTTTCGTCCGGACCTTGCCGGCACGTGGAAGGAATGATCGGCACCTTCGATCAAATGCAGCGTCGCGCGGGCACCGAGCTCGCCAACCGCCGGCCTGAGCAGATCGAGCTCGGCGAGCTTGTCATTCGTGCCCTGCAGGAACAGCATCGGGATTTTCACCTCGCCGAGATGATCAGCACGATCGCTGGACGGCTTGCCGGCGGGATGCAGGGGAAAGCCGAGAAAGGCAAGGCCCTGCACGCCCGCGAGCGGTGTCTTCGCCTGGGCCTGCGAGGTCATCCGCGCGCCAAAGGATTTGCCGCCTGCGATCAGCGGCACGCCCGGACATTGTTCTGTGGCGGCCGCGACCGCCGCGCGCACCGCGGCATGCGCCACGGCCGGCGGATCGGGCCGCTTGCTGCCCTTCTCCATGTAGGGAAATTGATAGCGCAGCGTCGCCACGCCGCGACCGGCGAGGCCCTCGGCCACATCGGTCATGAACTTATGCCTCATGCCGGCGCCCGCGCCATGCGCGAAGACGAAACAGGCGCGCGCTTTCGGCGGCAGCGTGAGCAGCGCCGAGACGCCACCCGATTGGCCGACTGCGATGGTCAGCTCTCGCGGATCGACAGATGTCATCGCACGAGCATCACCCGCGCGCGAACGTGGCGCAAGCGTTGCGTCTCAGGATCCGCCATCGATCTGGCGGCCCATGAGCGCGATCGCCTTCTGATAGACCGTCGCGCCGTTCCAGGCTTCGATCGCCGCGAAATTCGGCTCGCCCGGCTGATAGCCGGCGCCTGCGCGCCAGCCATGCGCCTTCAGGAAGTTCGCGGTCGAGTTCAGCGCGTTCGCCGCCACGTCGAGATTGCCGGTGGCGTAGGCCAGCACATTCTTGGGCATGAATTGCGTCTGGCCGAGCTCGCCATGCATCGAGCCGCGCTGGCTCGGTGAGATCGCGCCGCGGTCGATCAGCTTCAACGCGGCATAGAGCTGGTCGGTGAAGAACTCGGGACGGCGGCAGTCATAGGCAAGGGTTGCGATCGACGACAGCATGTTCTGATTGCCGCGCTGGCTGCCGAAGCCGCTTTCCATTCCCCAGATCGCGATCAGCGGCCCCGGCGGAACGCCGTAGCGCTGCTCGATCGATGCGAACAGCGCTGCATGCGACTGCTTCATCGAGCGCCCCCGCGACACGATGGCCGGAGCGCCGCGCTTGGCCAGAAACTGATCGAGCGAGAGGTTGAAGCTGTGCAGGTTGCGATCGGCGTTGATGGTGGCGGTGGCATAATTGGCCTGCATCAGCGCTGCTATCGCGGTGCCGCCGACGCCCTTCGCTCTTGCCTCCTCGCTGAACGCGCGCTTCCAGCCTTCGAAACCGGCCGACGAGCTGCCGCATTGCGCGGCAAGCGCCTCGCCGTGGGCCGAGAACAGGGCCGCGACACTCACGCAGAAAGCCGCGGTCAGAAGCTTGCACCTGCTCATGGGAACTCCCGGTTGATGCGCCAAGGACTTTACGTGTGATACCGGAACCGCGGCCTCGGCCGTTACTTTGGCCGATAAAATCGGCTCAGCCTAGCATGGCGCTGGCGTGAAACAGGTGGCGATCCCGGGATGACTCGAACATCCGACCTACGGTTTAGGAAGAAGTCGCCCGGTCATCGCATACGGTACATACGAAACCTTTTCCGCTGAAAACGCAAGGACTTACTCCAACGCCGGATGGTATGCTGTGCATAGATAAAACAGCCTACGCACGCTCTTTGAGAGCCATTTCGGAGCCAAAAAATGCCGAGCATTCACCTCACCGACATTGTCGTGTCGAGGTTGAAATCACCCGGCACGTACTTCGACGAAACGACGCCTGCATTCGGCATCCGCGTCGGGAAAAATCGCAAGACGTGGATCGTAATGCGCGGCCAGATTCGGCAACGCGTACGCATCGGGCACTACCCGACCATGTCGCTCGCCGACGCGCGCAAGGAAGCGAAGGTGCTGCTAACGCAGCCGGCGGAGAGCCGCGCGCGCATGACGTTCGGTGCCGCGTACGGGTGTACAAGATCGAGCTCGAAGGGAAAAAGCCGCGGACGCAGCGCGATTATAAGCGCATCCTCGACAAGTATTTCCTGCCGCCGTTCGAGAAAAAGGACCTCGCCTCGCTCACCTACGAGGGGATCGTAAAGATCACGAACCCGCTCCCGAAGAGCGAAAAGGCGCATGCGCTCGCCGTCATGCGGACATTTCTGCGATGGTGCGTGCGGCCGCCGCGGCGGTATATCAAGCACTCGCCGCTCGAAGGCGTGGAGATCACGCTCGCGAAGTCGCGCAAGCGCGTACTGACCGACAGCGAAATTCCGATCGTCTGGCGCGCGGGTCGACGCTCAAGATGGCGCGCGCGTGCGACAGGTATTCGATCTCGAAACCGCGCGCTTTCAGGTCGTCGATCGTGGGGATTTTCTTGTCGGCCGGCATGCCGGCAACGGTATCTGATTCGTCCCGCGCACAATTTCGAGGCGAGCAGATAGCTGTGTGCGACTATCCCCGCGCGCGAAAAAAATACCGCCTGTGAAGAGCGGGTACAGCGCGGAATTTCAACGGAGGATAGCGATCTTTTTCGCTTCCGAATCCATGAGGAATCACTGATGCTTGGCGGTAATCGAGGCGCCGCTAAGTTCCTGTTTTCCCCGGCTTTCCACCATATTTAGTATTTGATTCAGGAACTCGTACTAATCCTTGACGTGCAAGACGGCGGCGCCGTACCTTGCATGGAACTGAAACAGCGAAGCCGCCCCGGGTGGCGACCCAAAAGCGGCTTCAAAGTTTCAGCCTGCCACTTCCCCGAGACGGGTCAGGCAGGTCGTCGGTAGGCTCTTAGCGGATTCATTAGAATCAACTCCTGCCGATCGGTCAAGCCCGTCTCACGCATAGCCAGAGTTTCCCTCTGGCGTTTTCGGAGACGTAGTTACAATGCCCTTTCCTACCCAAACTCCCCGGGCCTTCACTCGCGCGTCGATTGAAGAGCTCAACCCGAACCAGAACGGCGTGTATGGCATCTTCCGCCAGGATGCCTGGATTTATGTCGGCCGCGGCGACCTCCGCGACCGCCTGCTCTCGCACGTCGCGGGAAATAATCCGGACATCACGGCGCAGCGCCCGACGCATTACGTGACCATGGTCACGACCAATGACGTCGTGGTCGAGCGCCAGCTCATCGTCGAGCTGGGGCCGCTGGCCAACAAGAAGGTCGGTTAATCCGGCGCGCTGCCGGTCCCGTCGAAGCGCCCCGTGATGCGGTCGAAATAGTAGTCCCGGCCGTCAACGGAAACACGCACGAACAGGTCGTCGACGTTCACGGCGATGTGCTGCTTTGTCAGCTCGTCGGTGATCTCGATCGGCTGGATCGCGGCGGGAACGCGCAGCTTATTCATCAGGCGACCAACGCCCGCTCTCAACCGGGAGCGGGCTTTGTCGGCTGTGGTCGCGCCGGCGCGCGCCGCGTGCGACACCCGCTCTGACGGGAAGCTCACGACATTGGCCGCGCGAATCTGGCTCGCTTGTCTCATGCTGGAACTTCGTCCTTGCCGGTTAATAAACGGTTGACCGGCGCCGAGGTTCCTGCCCTGCGGCAGCGCAGCACACGCATGCTACAATGGGCCGCGGTGGCGAGCCCCCAAGCCCGGATGCTCATCGAGGTCCGCGGTGACTGCCTCCCCGAACTCGCGTCGGGGAGGTTTTTTGCATGCTACGATGTCGGCATATGAGCACAGCACTAACGACGAAGGCCATGTAAGCCCGGAGCTAATCAACCGGCATGCATGCCTTATGCGCGCTCGACGCACCGGCGGCCAGCCGAGCTCAGTGTGGCGCGCGGCGGAAAAGCGGAAACGCTAGTACGCGCGACATCCTGAGAAACAGCACCGCGCCGCACGAGCACGTGGCTACATCAAGTAGCGAAACGGCTCCCATCGCAGGGAGCCGTTTTTATGAGAGAGCCAAAAAAGAGCCGAAAATGAAAACGCGCCCCGAGCGGAGCGCGTAAGTATTTCAAATCTGGCGATCCCGGGATGACTCGAACATCCGACCTACGGTTTAGGAAACCGCCGCTCTATCCGGCTGAGCTACGGGACCGAGAGCCCGCTCATAGCAGAGCGGCAACGGGTTCGCCAGCCTCCCAAAATGGCCGGCGACTGGACTCGCATGATGCGGACGGGCAGCCCGAACGGCGGCAACAAATTCGCGACGCCGCACAGGTCCCGCCGCGCGGTCCTGCGCGCTTGCCGACTCGCAAAAAAGCGGCTCCTGGCCCAAGGAGCCGCTCAAGTTCGAAGGCCCCAAAAATAAGCCGTCTACTTCTGCTCGGCGACGTGCTTCAGCACGAGACTGGAAAGTTGGGTCACGAGCGCGCGGAGGCGCGCGTTCTCCTGTAACAGACGGATGACATCGTGATCGACATCCGTATCGAAACCGTCATCGTCCCCGAGACGATCCTCAAGGCGCGACGCATCAATCGCTTTAACCGGCGGATACACGTGACCCATGACAAACACCCCTGACTACACCCCGGGAGCCCCGCCGAGCCCGATACGAGTGGAATTAGCAGTGCCGTGAGTCGGCGTCGAAATTTGGACCGTTCGGTGGGGAAATTGGAGCAGAGACATGCTATCATGTGGCAGCGCAGAGCTCCGATTTCTCGTTACCGTGGCAGGTACATGTCCAGTTCAGACGGTTTGACCGCGGCAAACGATGCATTCGCCCCGCGTCCGCAAGACAAGAGGGGCTCCGCTCCTCCTGCTCGCGGCCGGCCTGCTGCTGTTTGCCGCCGCGGTCGGCGTCACCTTCATCCTGCTCCGTCCCGTCACGCTGAAAATTGCGGTCGGGCCGCCCGGGAGCGGCGACCTGCAGCTGATCCAGGGAATGGCGCAGCATTTCTCGCATGAGGGCGCGTCCGTACGGCTGTCGGTGGTGCCGACCGCAGGTCCCGTCGACAGCATCGCCGTGCTCGCCGCAAGACGCACACGCCGATCTCGCGGTGGCGCGCACCGACGAGGAGCATGCCCGTCGGCACCGAATCGATCGCCATCCTGCGCAAGAACGTCGTGCTGCTGTGGGCCGCCGCGCGCCCCAAGGACGCGCCGCGCAAGGGCGCCGAAAAAGCCAAGTCGAAGATCAAGGCGATCGGCGATCTGCCCGGCCACCGCATCGGCGTGATCGGACGGACCAAGGTCAACGTCACGCTGCTGCATGTCATCCTGCGGGAATCCGGCGTCGATCCCGACAAGGTCGAGATCGCGCAATTCAGCACGGAGCAGGTCGGCGACATGGTCAAGGATGCCGGCATCGACGCCTTCATGACGGTCGGCCCGATCGACAGCAAGATCACCGCGGAGGCGATCACGTCGACCGCGCGCGTCTTCGCGGCGAGCCGGTCTTCCTGCCGATCGACGTCTCCGAGGCGATCGCCTCGCGCCATTCCGCAATATGAATCCGAGGAGATCCCGGGCAGCTCGATCACGACCTCGCCGGCGCGCCCCGACGACACCGTGGAAACCGTCGGCGTCAATCATCTCATCGTCGCGCCGAAGACGCTGTCGGAGACCACCGTCGGCGACGCCTGACCCGGCAGATCTTCGCGGCAAAGCCCGCGCTCGCGCGCGAAATCAAGAGCGCGTCGAAGATCGAGAAGCCCGACACCGACAAGGACGCCGCGCTGCCCGCGCATCCCGGCGCCGCCGCCTATATCGACGGCACCGAACGCACCTTCATGGACAGCTACAGCGACTACATCTGGGGCGTCGTGCTGCTGTTCTCGGTGCTGGGCTCGGCGACCGCCGCCGTGCGCCACTTCATCCGGCGCGACGAGCGCAAGACCAACATCATGCATCGCGAGAGGCTGGTGGATGCGATCGCGCGGGTGCGCAAGATCGACACCGTCGAGGAACTCGACGCGCTGCAGGGCGAGGCCGACGAGATCCTGCGCGAGACGCTCGATTGCTACGACGACGGCGCCATCGAAGAATCCGACCTGGCCGCCTATCATCTGGTGCTGGAGCAATTCCACCACGCCGTGGTGGACCGGCGTGCCGCGATCAACGCCTCGTCAATCGGCTTGCCGCGCATGCGCGCCGGCTGACTTAGGCCGACTGACTTGGGCGACCGGCTTGGACGGCCGACCGGGCGTCAGCCCGCGCGGACGCTCGCGAGGAACTGTCCGACCTCGTCCTTCAGGCGATTGCTTTCGTTCGACAACGCGCGTGCCGAACTGTGCACCTGTCCTGCGGAAGCGCCGGTATCGGACGCGCCGCGACTGACCTCGCCGATATGACTGGAGACCTCCGCGGCGCCCTCCGCCGCCTGCTGCACGCTGCGGGCGATTTCCTGTGTCGCGGCGCCCTGCTCTTCGACCGAGGCAGCGATGCTCGAGGTGATCTCCGAAATCTGACGGATGGTCACGCCGATCTCCTTGATCGTGCCGACCGAAAGCTCGGTCGCCGACTGCATCTGCGCGATCTGGTTGCCGATTTCTTCCGTCGCCTTGGCCGTCTGGGTCGCAAGCGCCTTGACCTCGGACGCGACGACGGCAAAGCCGCGCCCGCCTCGCCCGCGCGCGCGGCCTCGATCGTGGCGTTCAATGCCAGAAGGTTGGTCTGCTCCGCCACCGCCGAGATCATCTTGACGACTTCGCCGATACGGCTCGCCGATTGCGACAATTCAGTCGATCTGCGCATTGGTCTGCTCGGCCTGCTGCACGGCGGAGGTGGCAATGCGCTGCGATTCCTGCACCTGCCGCGAAATTTCCGTCACCGAATGCACCATCTCCTCGGACGCCGCTGCGGCGGATTGCACGCTTGCCGACGACTGCTCCGAGGCGTTCGCAACCGTCGCCGACAGCGTGTTCGTCTGGTCCGCCGTCCGGCTCAATCTTCGGCCGCCTCTTCGATTTCGCTGGAGGCGCTGGAAACCGTCTCGACCATCTCGCCGATCGTACGCTCGAAGCCGTCGGCCATTTCGAGCATCGCCTTCTTGCGATCGATCTCGGCCGAATGTTTGGCCCGTTCCTGGTCGGCCGCGAGATCCCTGTTCTCGCGCAGCTTGTCGCGGAAGGCCGAAAGCGCGAGCGATATCTTGCCGACCTCGTCCCTCCGCTCGACCCTGACGACCTCGCGCTCGAGGTCGCCACTCGCCAGATGCTCCATCGCGGCGACCATCCGACATGAGCGGCGAAGCCATCCAGCGGCCGAACAACAGCGCCGCGCCGATCACCGTCGGCAACCGTCACGCAGATCGACCAGAACACGTACCAGCGCACATTCTCGAGTTCGGCCTTGAGGGTCACCAGCCGCTCGTCGGCAGCCTTGCGTACCGCGTTGAGCGCCGGACGCAAGCGGTCGTAGATCTGCGCGAGATCCGTGCTCTCGTCGATCAGCGTGCTCTGGCCGGCCATGTAGGCGAGGAAGCTCGTCTTGTATGTTTCCATCAATTTGAGGATTTCGGTCTTTGCGTCCTCGGGCAAATCCGTCTTCGCCAGTTCGGTCTTGAACTCGCCTGCGCGCTTCTGCAGCTCGTCGCCATATTTCTCCTCGCCGCGCAGCATGAAATCCTTCTCATGCCGGCGCATCATCAGCATCAGCACGGATAGTCGCGGCTGGTCGAAGCCCTTGAGCTTCGTTTCCACCGAATGCACCGCCGCGCGCAGCTTGCCCTGGAGCCCGTCATTCTCGTTGAAGCCGATCAGCTTCTGCGCTGCACGACATTGTTGAAGCGCGTCGTGTAGCTTCCGATCACCGGACGAAAGGTCAGCGCCTGTTGCAACGGGTCGCCGTCGGGAAGTTTCCCGGCGATTTGCTCGATTGCGGCGAGACGATCGGTCGCCGCCTTCACCGTCTCATCATGGGCGGCGACCTTCTTGTCGGTCGGCTTCTGAAGGAACTGGGTCGCGATCTCGCGTGCCTGCAACAGGTTTTCGGAGACTTTCGCCGTCAAGGTCTCGAGCCCTGCCGCGCGATCGGCTTCGCGCTGACTGCGTTCCTGGATTTCCAGTCCGGCCAGATAGATCACGGCGACGATGAGGACGCCGGCAACCCCGAGCAGCAGGATCTGGCCGCGAAGGCCGAGATGCAGCCGTCGCAACATCCGACCAGCGAAATGACCGGCATTCCCGATGAATTGCCTGCGCAATGGGTCCACCCGGGGGTTAACAAAGGATTACTTCCAATCCCCCGAAATTACACGATTAAGCCTGACGCTTTCTTAAGCATCGGCTGATGCAAGCGACTACGTTGCCGCAGGGACATTCAAGTTCGGCGCCCTAGGCGCGGTTCCCCGGATTTGCCGGCTGCGCCGCGCCGCCCTTGCCGATGCCGAGATAGATTTCCTGCACCTGCTCGTTCTTTTCCAGTTCCGCCGGCGGACCTTCCAGCACCGTGCGGCCGGTCTGCAGCACATAGGCGTAGTCGGCGATATCGAAGGCGAGTTCCAGCGACTGCTCGGCGAGCAGCAACGTCAGGCCCTCGTCGTGCAGGCGATGCAATGTCTCGTAGAGAGTTTCGACGACGGCCGGCGCAAGGCCGAGGCTCGGCTCGTCCAGCATCAGCAACCTGGGCTCGCTCATCAGCGCGCGGCCGACCGCGAGCATCTGCCGCTCGCCGCCGGACAGCGTGCCGGCCGACTGGTTGCGCCGTTCCTTCAGGCGCGGGAACAGCGCATAGACGCGCTCGAACAGAGACGCCGCGCGCGAACGATCCCTGAGCGAGGTCGTGCCGAGGCGAAGGTTCTGCTCCACCGTCTGCGACACGAACAACTGCCAGCCCTCGGGCGACAGCGCGAGCCCCTGGCTGACGATGGCATAAGCGGGTTGCCGCGTGATCGTCTGCCCCTGCCATTCGATGGCGCCGCCCGAGGGCGGCACCAGGCCGGCGATCGCGTTCAGCGTCGTGGTCTTGCCGGCGCCGTTGGAGCCGACCAGCGCCACGACCGAGCCCAGGCGGCACGTCGAGCGACACATCGGCGACGCCGATGAGATCGCCGTAACGCACTTCGAGATGGCGAACGCTCAGGCGGTCCATCAGACAATTCCCTTCATCAATGTCCCTTGCGCTTGCCATGGTTGCGGCCGAGATAGGCCTGGATCACGCCTTCGTCCTGCACGACTTCCTCGGGTGTGCCTTGCGCGATCACATGACCCTGGTTGAAGACGATGACGCGCTGGGCCAGCGTCATGATCACTTCCATGATGTGCTCGACGATGACGAGTGTGATCCCCATGCCGTGGATCCGCCGCAACAGCTCGACCGCGCGCTGAATCTCGCCCGGCGTCAGTCCGGCCAGCGCCTCGTCCAGCAACATCAGCCGCGGCTCCAGCGCCAGCACGCGCGCGATCTCCAGCCGCTTGCGCCCGGGCGTTCCGAGCGCCCGCGCACGCTGATCGGCGACGTGGGCAAGCCCGGTGATCTCCAAGCACCTCGAGCGCCTTCTTGCGCGCATCGGCGCGATGGTGATGGCGCAGATAGGCGCCGACCACGACATTCTCCAGCACCGTCATGTCCTCGAAGGTGGCGGGCACCTGAAAGGTGCGGCCGATGCCGGCGCGGGCATGGATGTCGGGCGAGGCGTGCGTGAGATCGACGCCGTCGAACGAGACGGTGCCGGCGGTCGGCACGGCATCGCCTGCAAGACAATTGAAGAAAGTCGATTTGCCGGCGCCGTTCGGTCCGATCAGGCCGATGATCTCGCCCTCGGCCACCGTGAGATCAGCATGGCGCACGGCGAAGAAGCTGCCGAACGCCTTCGACACGCCCTTGGCTTCAAGCAGCATGGCGCGCCCTCCAGCGGGTCGAAAGGTGATGCCAGAACTCATAGAGCCCGCCGGGCTCGAAGCGCGCCAGCAGCACGATGATGCCGCCGTAGAGGATATAGGTGAGGCCGGAGCCGCCGCCACCGAACCAGGTGTTGGTCGCGGCCTGCAGCGGCACCAGGACCAGCGCGCCGACCAGCGGCCCGAACAGCGTGCCGGCGCCGCCGAGCGCCGCGGTGATCAACATCTGCACGGAGACCAGGAGGCCGAAGCCGCTCTCGGGATCGATGAAGCCGGTCTTGATCGAATAGAGCGAGCCGGCGACCGAGGTGAAGGCCGCGCTCAGCATCAACGCTTTCAGCTTGGTTTGCCGCACCGGCACGCCGAGGCTCGCGGCGGCCCGCTCGTTGGCGCGGATCGAACGCAGGTAGGAACCGAAGCGGCTGCGCTGCACCTCGAAGGTGACGTAGAGCAGCACGGCGAGCACGCCGAGGAAGATGTAGTAATAGGCCAGCTCGCCGCGGAACGTCAGGTCCCACCAGCCGCGGCCCACGGCGGGGCCCTGCAATCCGATCGCCGCGCCGAGATAGTCGACCGTCCCGACATAGATGCGGATCAGCTCGGCGACCGCGATCGTCGCCATGCTGAAATAATGGCCGCGCAAGCCGGAAGGTCGGATAGCCGATCGCTGCGGCAAGCAGCACGCTTAGCACAATCGCAATGGGAACGCCGGCGACCGGCGGCCACGCGCCATGCTGATAGACCAGGAGCGGCACATAGGCGCCGATGCCGAAGAACATGCCATGGCCGACCGAGACCTGTCCGGCATAGCCGCCGACAATGTTCCAGGCCGATGCCGAGATCGCGGCCAGCAACAGTGCGACGCCGATGTCATGGTAGAAGGCATCGTTGAGGACGAAAGGATAGGCAATCAGCGCAAGCAGAAGAGCGGGCACACCGATTTTCACGCGGACCCCTATGCCTTGCCCATCAGGATGCCTTGCCCATCAGGATGCCTTGCCCATCAAGCCTTGCGGCCGGAGCCACAGCAGCGCGGCGAACAGTGCGTAGACGACGATGTCCTTGTAGATCGGGCCGAACCAGTACGCCGACAGCGCCTGCAACAGGCCGATGATCAATCCCGCATAGAGCGCGCCGGGCACGCTGCCGAAGCCGCCGAGCGTCACCACGACGAACGCCGTCAGCCCAAAGGTCTCGCCGACCGACGGCGACCAGGGATAGGACATCGCCATCAGCGAGCCGGCGATGCCGGCGCTCGCCGCCGCCAGACCCCAGGCCAGCGCCTGCATGCGGTCGGGGCGGATGCCCATCAGCATCGCGGCGTTGCGGTCCTCGGCGACCGCGAGCAGCCGGCTGCCGACAAAGGTGCGCGTCAGCAACAGATGCAACGCGACCGTGAGCACGATCGCGACCACGCCGGACAAAAGCTGCGCGCCCGGCACCAGGATGCCGCCGAAATTGTAGATGCCGAAGGATGTCTTGCGGCAGCGACACGATATTGGCCGAGAACACGTAGAATGCCGCGTAGCGCAACAACAGCGCGAGCCCGAAGGTCGAGAGGATCTGCGCCATCATCGGCCCGCGCATGACATGCCGGATCAGCGCGAAATAGATCGCGATCCCGAGCGTCGCCAGGAGGCCGGCGGCGAAGAAGCTGAACAATGTCGGCCCGCCGCCCATCGAGGTGACGACGATCAGTGCGACATACATGCCGAGCATGACGAACTCGCCATGGGCGAAATTGATGAAGTTCATCATCCCCCAGATCAGGGTGAGCCCTGCCGAGAACAGGGCGTAGATGGCTCCGAGCAGGAGGCCACCGACGATGACCTGGATGAGAAGCATGACGCGCTCTTGAGATCGCTTTAGGGATCGTGCCGACAGGCCCGCAGCTTACACTGCAGGCCACCTCAGGCAATGCGGCCTGCTACTTCCAGCCCTTCATCGGCCACACCAGCTTGATCTCGGCCGACTTCTCCGGCCAGACCAGATGTAGGCCTTGTCCTTGAGCTGGATCAGATAAGTCGAGGCCAGGATGTTCTGGCCGGTCTGGTCGAACTTGACCCCGTTATAACCCATCATGAGCTGATCGGGCTTGAGGTCGGTCTTGGAGAGTGCCTCGCGGATCTTCTCCGGATCGGTCGAGCCGGCGCGGTTGAGCGCCTCGCCGAGCACCAGCATCGCCTGCATGTTGCGCGCGCTGGTGTCGTCGAGGTCGCGGCCGGTCTTGGCCTTGTACAACTCGTTGATCTTGTAGGTGAGCGATCCGGGCTTGCCGGCATCCCAGGAGCTGCGATTCATGGCGCCCTGCGCGATGTCGGCGACCGCCGGAATGAAGGACGGATCGGAGAAGCCGGAATCGTCGCCGATCACCATCGGCGGCATGTAGTCCAGATTGCGCATCGTCTTCATGTAGAGGATGCTGTCGGAGGTGTAGCTGATGAAGATCACCACGTCCGGATTCTTGTCCTTGAGCTGCAACACCTGCGGCCCGACATCGGTGGCGTTCGCGCTGTAGGGCACCCGCGCCGCCACCGTGATGCCAGACTTCTTGGCCTCCGCATCCACCGCGTCGGCAACCGAGGTGCCGTAGTCGGTGTTCTCGTTGACGATCGCGATCGAGTTGACGGTCTTGCCCTCCTTCTTCATGTCGGCAAAGAAGCGCATATAGGCAGCGGCAAAGTCGTTTGCGATCGGGGTGACGCGATAGATCCATTTGAAGCCGCGGCCGGTGATGTTGGCCGCGGCCGAGTCGCCGATCACGAACGGGATGCCGTAGCGTTCGCCAACCGCGGTCGCCGTCAGCGAGCATGACGACTGATAGGCGCCGAACAGGACGTTGACCTTCTCCTGGCTGACCAGCCGCAGCGCCTGCTGCTGCGCGACCGACGGATTGCCCTGATGGTCGACGAAAACCAGATCGAGCTTCGCGCCGCCCAGTCCGGGCAGGCCCTCTTCAGCGGCGAGCGGGATACCGGCAAGCTCCGGATGCTTGCCATTGATGATCTCGGCGGCGACTTCCACCGCGGCCTTGGAGGCCTGGCCCGCCGCACCGGCGTTGCCGGTCAGCGGAAACAGCACGCCGATCTTGACGTCGGCGGCCAGCGCGCGCGGTGCGGCGGCCACAGCAGCGGCTGCAAGCAGCGCCGCGAGCAAGACCGAGAACTTCCTCATCATTTCGCTCCCCTTCCCTGTAATCCTGTTCTTTAAGGACCAGTGCTCCGGCCCTCTTGATCCCCGAGCTTACCGCCCCGGGGAGCATCCGGCATCCTAGCCAAAATGCGTAAAAGACGCGTGGGTTCTATCGGATCGGCGAAAACCGCGCCGGTGTCACGATCTTGCTCTCCTGATGCAACAGCGCGGCCAGCTCCTCATTGCGGCGCATGAATTCGTGCCAGGCGGGGTCCTTCGCCATCTCGGCGCGGCGCCGCTGCCGGTCGTTCAAATCGTCAAAACCCCAGAGATGAATCACCTGGTTCAGCGTGCCGATCTCGGTCTGGAAGAAGCCGAGCAGATTGCCGAGATGCCTGAGCTGCACGGGCAATCCATAGTCTTCATAGAGCGCGATCCATTTCGGCATTTTCAGCGGATGAAACGTATAGGTCCGATGGTCGACAACCATTTCCACCCCATTTTTTCCGAAGGCCGCTCGTCCGAAGGCCGCTCTCGCCGGCGCGCCGCGATTGCGCGTTCACGGATTTTCACAGCCGCTTGTGCAGGAGTCAACGTGCGCGCCCGCGGCTGATCCGAGCGCGTCCACGATTCCGCTATTCTCGTCGCAAATCATGGTCTATGACGGCGCGCAAGGGCGCGACCTTGCACGGGACATCTTGATGACGCTGCCAATTGCTCGCTTGGCTCGGGCGAAACTCTCTTCGAATTTCTCCTGGGCCAATTTCTCCTGGTCGAATTTTTCTTGGGCAAATTTCTCTTGGGCAAATTTCTCCTGGGCCAGACTCGCTGCCGCCGCTGTCCTGATGCTGCTGGCTGGTCGGGCCGGGGCCGAGATCCAGACCGATCTGTGGAGCGGCCAGCGCGCGCTCGACATCATCGTGCAGCTGCTGAAATTCACGCCGCGTGCGATGGAGACGCCCGGTCATCAGCAGACCATCGACTACATCACCAGCGGAACTTGCCAAGACGAAATTCAATACCATCAAGACGCAGCGCTGGGCCGCGCGCGCGGCCGGCCGGACCATGGCGATGACCAACATCATCGCCCGCCTCAATCCCGACAATCCGCGCCGCATGATCGTCGCAACGCATTACGACAGCATCATCAAGGCCTATCGCGACGCCAAGAATCCGACCGCGCCGATGCCGGGCGCGAACAATTCCGCGTCCGGCGTCGCCGTGCTGCTGGAAACCGCGCGCGTGATCTCGCAATTGCCCGATCCGCCCATCGGCATCGACATGATCTTCTTCGACGGCGAGGAAGGCGCGATCTCGATGGGCGCCGGCGATCCCAATTTCAAGCCGATCGGCTCGGCCCATTTCGCCGAGCGCCTCGCCGACTTCTATCCGAACGCCAAGCCGGAAAAGGCTGTCGACCTCGACATGGTCTGCGACAAGGATTTGCACCTCAAGCCCGAGCCATCGTCGATCGCCTCGGCGCCCGCCGAGGTCAAGAAGTTCTGGGACATCGGCATCAAGACCGCGCCGCAGGCCTTCGAGATGACGCGCATGCCCTACACGATCGAGGACGACCACAGCAATCTGCAGGCCGCCGGCATCCCGAGCCTCGATCGTGATCGATTTCGAGTACGAGCCCTACTACAACACGCTGCAGGACACGCCCGACAAATGCTCGATGCAGAGCCTCGAAGCCGTCGGGCGAACGCTGCTGCAATATCTGTATTTGCCGTGAGGTGCGTTTCTTCGTCATGGCCGGGCTCTGACCCGGCCATCCACGTCTTTGTTCCCTCAGGAAAAGCAAGACGTGGATGCCCGGGTCAAGCCCGGGCATGACGAGTTGCAAGTCAATTGGCTCTACCCGCCCTTCCCCGCCGTCTCCGCGAGCATGGCGTCGAACGCCTGCTTGATCGCGCGCACGTAGGGATCCTTGTAGGGGAAGGCCTCATTGTGCTCGTGCACCAGCATCGAGGCATTGACCTCGAACACGACGAGTGTGCCGTCGCGATCGAGACCGCAATCGATGCCGAAGAAATCGAGCCCGATGCGATCGCGGATGGCGCGCAGCGTCTCGTAATGCGACGGCGCTGAAGACCGCGGCGGGATCGGCCAGGAACGCGGCCTCTTCCTGCTGCATCCATTCATGATCGGCCATGTCGGTCGAATCGTGATGCACCTTCCAGTCGTTTCCGATCGCGAGATGATAGGGCAGGATCTTCTCGCCGACGAAGATGAAGCGATATTTGCGGAAATGACCGTCGTCGGAGGCGTAGTCGACATATTCGATCAGGTAATGATCGCCCTTGCGCGGCCTCAGATAGTCGGCGAGCGCAGCCGCGTCCGCGATCTTCTCGAAATCGTCGCCGCCATGGGTGCCCGCGGGCCGCACCAGCAGCGGGAAGGAAAACCGCAGTCTCCGCCTCGCGCACGGCATCGGCAACATCGCTTGCCGCGCCGCAGGCGCAGGATCTTCGGGATGCGGCAGCCCGTGATGTCCGGCAGCAGGCCTGCCACCTCATCGCGCGTCGTGTGGACTGATCCTGTCGGGATCGTTGATGACGGGCTTGCCGAGCCGGCCGGCAAGATCGGCCGCCAGCGGCAGCACGGCCTGCGGCCTGGTCGGCGTCCGAGATCAGGTTGACGACGAGATCGAACGAGCCGAGCGTCGAGACCTCGGGCCTCGAGAGATCGAACAGCGCCAGCGTGTCGGTGTCGTAGCAGGCGTCCTTGAACAGATATTCGGCCGGCGTGTTGCCGGCGAACGGCGCATAGAGCGCGAGCACGCGGAAATCCGCCGGCGATTTGATCGCGCGCCGGCGGATCAACGGCTGGATCTGCGCGGCCGCGGCATAGGCCGCCGCGCGACGGCGAGCATCGCCGTATTGCTGCCGGATGGCGCCGATCCAGTAGAGGCTCTCGGCGTCGCGCGGATTGAGCGCCGCCGCCTTGCCGAAATGATCGAGCGCGGCTTCGATCTCGTTCAGCTCGAAGCAGGCCTTGCCGAGCTGATGCTGCACGGCGCTGTCGTGCGGCCGCTCTCCGCGCCAGTTCCGTCAGCAGCGCCTTGGCGTCATCCATCTTGCCGGTCGCGATCAGCGCCTGCGCCAGATTGGTGCGCGACGGCCAATGCGACGCATTGGTCTTGAGCGCCTGGAGATAGAGCGCGATCGCGTCCTCGGCATTGCCGCTCTGCATCTGCACGCTGCCGAGATTGCACCAGCATGCGGTGAGATGCGGGGCGATGCGCAGCGCCGCCGTGTAATTGAGGCCTGCAAGCTCGATCTCGCCGCGAACCATGTGGGCATTGCCGAGCTTGGCATGCAGTTCGGCCTTGGTCGCCATCGCAAGGTGGTTCGAGCGGGTCGTTGCCGGCGGCGTCGAGCCCGCGCCGGTAGGCCGCGATCGCCTCGTCGAGACGGCCCTGCGGCATGATGCTGCTGCCCCAGCACGAGATGCTGCACCATCGGCAGGTTGATCATGTCTTCGGCGGAAGGAGTCGGCGCAGGCGGGCTCAGGATCACGGCAATCGTCTCCAGGTCAGAGATCGGTTAACCATGACGAGCAGTGGTAAACAAAACCCTTCCGACGCTGCGGCTTCCGCAAAAACTTTGTCGCGCGGGCGAATTCAGCGGAGCCTGGTGTAAGCCGGGGCGGCAAATCGATGGACCGCCGCATGAAAGCGAGAAAGAGCCCGGCCGCCCGGGGCAAGGTCGCGGCGCGTGAGCACGGCTGGGCCCCGCGGCTCGCGCAGGAAGCCAGGCTCGCCGCGCTCGATGCACTGCTGGCGCGGCCGGACGGCGACAGCATCGCTGCTCGAGATCGAACGCGCGGTGCTGCTGGCGGCGCTGAACCGGCACCAGGATGCGCAGGCGGCCTTCGTCTCCATCCTGCGGCGCACGCCGACGCATTTCGGCGCGCTGAACGAATTCGGCACGCTCCTCACCCGGATGGGCGCGATCGACGCCGCCTGCCGGGTCTATGCCGAGGCGATCCAGCATCATCCGGACAATCCGCTGGCGCGCGTCAACCTCGCCAATCTGCTGCTCCGCGCCACGCGCTACCGGGAGGCGCGCGAACACTACGAGCATGCGCTGCGGATCGACCCTGATCATGCCGAGGCGCATCAGGGGCTGGGCGCGGTGCTGGCCGATCTCGGCGACCGCGCCGGTGCGCGCGAGCATTTCAGAAAGGGTTTTGCGCGGCCACGCGGTTTCGACGCTGCCCTATCGCGGCGACAAGCCGCCGGTCACCTTGCTCCAGCTCGTCTCCTCCGGTGGCGGCAATATCCCGAGCGGACTGTTCCTCGACGACACGACATTCCTGACCACGGTTATCGTCGCCGACTATGCCGACATCTCGGCCCCGCTGCCGGCGCATCAGCTCATCTTCAACGCCATCGGCGATGCCGATCTCTGCACTCCGGCGCTCGATGCCGCAATTCGCCTCGTTGCCGAGACCAGGGTCCCCGTCATCAACGATCCCGCAGCCGTGAGAAAGACCGGCCGCATCGCCAATGCGCTGCGGCTTGGCGCGATCCCCGGGGTTCGCAGCGCGCGCACGGCCGCGATTGCGCGCGGTGTGCTCGGCGGTCCCGGCGGCCCGGACGCGCTGACCGCGCAGGGATTCTCGTTCCCGCTGCTGCTGCGCTCACCGGGCTACCACACCGGGCGCAACTTTGTGCTGGTCGAGGCGCCGGAAGCGCTCAGCGGCGCGGTCGAAGACCTTCCCGGCGATGAATTGTTGGCAATCGAATATCTCGACGCCCGCGGCAGCGACGGCAAGGCGCGGAAATTCCGGGTCATGATGATCGACGGCCGCCTCTATCCCCTGCATCTGGCGATCTCGCGGGACTGGAAAGTTCATTACTTCACGTCAGACATGGCGGATCGGCCCGCTCACCGCGCGGAGGAGGCAAGGTTCCTGGAGGACATGCCGGGCACGCTCGGCGATAACACCATGCGCGCGCTGGCGGACATTCAGGCCGCGCTCGGCCTGGACTATGCCGGCATCGATTTCGGCCTGTCGCCGGCGGGCGAGCTGCTCCTGTTCGAGGCCAACGCTACCATGGTGATCGCCAAACCCGGCGACGATCCGCGTTGGGCCTATCGCCGCGGCGCCATCGACCGCGTCCTTGACGCGGTCGTCGCCATGATCATGCGAAAGGCGACGCCCTTGGCGGACCGACGGCGCGCCTGAAGCGAATCAACGGTCGCGAAACGCCCCCGTCGACAAGCTGTGCCTATGCTGCCCGGCCCCAAGGCGGCGGTGGGCGGCCGGTTCCCGCCTGAATTGACCGGTTTCGTCAAGGAAAAAGGCCGGAATTCATGGCCCCGAATTTGCTTTTCCCTGGGATACCAGGCCGCCGCAAAATGGTAACAATTCGCCGCAATCGTGCCGCGCGCTTCGCTGGGGAATGATCTGTGACTTTATCGCGTATCGCCGCGCTGCTTGTGGCCGGCTTCGCAAGTGTGATGGTGTTGCACATTTCGCGTGCTTCCGCGCAATGGTGGCACCGTGCGCCGGCAGATTTTGAGGAATGCTCCGAGGCCGCCAACAAGTTGGCGACCCCTGAAGAGAAATCCGCCGCCCTCGCCCAATGCAATTCGAAATTCGCCGGGCGCCGCAAGGCGGGCGGCGGCTACACCTATTACGACTTCATGCAGGACCGCAGCTTTGACATCGCGGGTGCGAACCCCACGGCGGACGAGCAGAAATATATCGACGAGCAGTACACCGGCTATCTGGAGCGGCAGCGGCGCAGCAATATCGCGGCCGCCTTCGCCAAGGAACAGCAGTCGAAGCTCGAACAGGCGTCGCTGAAAACGGAGTCGACGGGCAGCAAGATCCCGGTGCCGCAGCAGCGCCCGAAAGTGCTGAAGGAGGCTGACCGGTCACGCCTGCAGGCCACCAATTGCCCGGATCACACCTTCTCCTGCGATTGGCCGCGCCTGTCGGAGAGCCTGAAGAAGCTGTTCTCCTCGCCGCCCCCGGCCAAGCAGAAAAAGAGCTGAGGTACGGCCCCGGCCGTTCCTCACCGTCAGTGTTTCCGTTTGCTGTGATGGCGCGTCGCGCTCGTCGCAAGCGGTACGGCAGGTTGCGCAACAGCCGGTGACGAAGCCGACATTGCCTTGCGCTGCACCTGCAGCCGCGCGTCATAGCCGGGCGATGGCGTCACGGTGGGCGGCGCGGCCTGAACGGGACGCGCACCGACGATGGAGCCGGCGAGCAGCATGGCGACAAAGGCGGAAAGTGACTTGCTCATCTCGCTCCTCCCATAGCTGCGCTCCCAAGCCTGAGTCTTCCAAGTCCAAACTCTTCCAAGGCTGCTCTCCCAAACCTGCATTGCGACGCCCAGTCCGATCGCAGCCCTCCTTTATAGCTATTTCAAGTCTTTCCGCCCGAGCGCCGTGCGCCTTGTAACCGTCATGGGCCGTCAGTATCTTTTTGCCGGGGCATCAGGAGGTGACCATGGGTTTATTCGACGTCATCAACGGAATGCAGCAAGGCCCTCGCGGCTCCAGCAGCTCCACTCCTCAGTCCAGCGGCAGTATGTCGCCCATGACCATGGCGATCATCGCCCTAATCGGCTGGAAGGCCTTCAAACATCTCACCGCAAGCCAGCCGGGCGCGACGGCGGCCCCGGCCCCTCCACCGTCAGGTGCCGGCACGGGTGGCGGCGCTGGCAGCGCGCTTGGAGGCGGTGGCGGTCTTGCAGGTGGTCTTCCCGGTGGCCTTGGCGACCTGCTGAAGGGACCGCTGGGCGGGCTGCTCGGCGGCGCGGCCGCGGGCAGCGTGATCTCCGGCGGGCTCGGCGACCTCATGAAACAATTGCAGCAGGGTGGCCAGGGCGACGCCGCCAACTCCTGGGTTGGCACCGGACAGAACAAGGCGATCGCACCCAACGATCTCGCGAAGGCGCTGGGTGCCGACCAGATCGAGTCGCTCGCGTCCCAGAGTGGCATGTCGCGGGACGATCTGCTGAGCGGCCTCAGCCAGTACCTGCCGAAAGTGGTCGATCATCTGACACCGGACGGCCGGCTGCCGACCGAGGACGAGGTGTCGGATCGTTTGTGAGACACGCCAACCGAAGTTGATCTTGTTCAAGGGAGCACATCATGAGCTTGGGCGGCCTTATCTACATCATCATCGTGGGCTTCGTCGCCGGGATCATCGCGCGGATGCTTTCGCCGGGACCGAACAACCCATCCGGCTTCATCCTGACCAGTCTGCTCGGCATTGGCGGCGCCTTCCTCGCGACCTGGATCGGCCAGGCGATCGGGCACTACGGTCCCAACCAGGGCGCAGGTTTCATCATGGCAACCATCGGCGCGCTGGTGGTGCTGTTCATCTGGAACCGCCTCGTCGCGAGCGGGGCGATCAAGGATTATAATAGGTGACGTGCAGAAGCGCGTCATTCCTGAACTCGGGTTTACCGGAGTTCAGTTTGTAAATGATCCAAGTCGGCAACAGCCGACTTGGATGGCGCGCCTTAGCGCGAACCCGGAATCTCGAGATTCCGGGTTCGATGCTATCGCATCGCCCCGGAATGACAGCGACTACTGAATCAAATGCATCCCGGCGTCCATGCGGACCAGTTCGCCGGTCATGTTGCTCGAGGCCGGCGTCGCCAGGAAACAGACGACCTGCGCGATGTCGTCCGCCGACGAGGCAACCTTCAGCGGCACCTTCGCCACCACGGAATCGCGTACCTGCTTGGCGCCGGCTTCGCCCCGGCCCTTGGTGAACCAGGGCGTATCGATGTAGCCGGGGCACACCGTGTTGACGCGGATCAGCGGCGCAAGCGCGCGCGACAGCGATAGCGTCATGGTATTGAGCGCGCCCTTGCTCGCGGCATAGGCGACCGACGAGCCGCCGCCGCTGATGCCGGCGACCGACGACACATTGACGACCGCAGCCGGTTTCCCGGACGCCTTCGCGCTTGCCTCGAGCAGCGAGCGCGCCGCGCGCACCATCTGGTACGGCCCGATCGTGTTGACGGCGAAAATGCGCTGGAAGTCTTCCGCCGACAATTGATCGAGCTTGTCATGGGCGACATGCTTGGTAGTGCCGGCATTGTTGACAAGGCCATCGAGCCTGCCCCAGTGGGCTGCAGCGGCGACGATCTTCTTGCAATCCTCGTCGCGCGAGACATCGCCCTGCACCACCACGACCTCGGCGGCGCCGGCCTTGCGGCAGGCTTCGGCGGTCGCTTCCGCCTCGTTCTTGCTGTTGGAATAGTTGACCACGATCCGCGCGCCGGCCTTGGCGAGAATATTGGCGGTCGCCGCTCCCAGACCCGACGCCGAGCCGGTCACGATCACGCACAAACCATCCTTCGACATCGTTTCCTCTTGTTGTTTGGAGGGCCGTTTTTCGACTTCACTCGCTACTTGGCCCGCGCTCTACCATACCACGCAGCGAAATGCGAAACTCCGTTGAGCGGAATTGGCACCCTCATGCCGCCCAGGCAGGCGCGCATACCGAGTTCTGCGCTTGTCAGGGGGGTGGCTTTTCCCCATCATCGGGCGCAAGAACAGAAGGCCATCCGGGTCAATCAAGACGGGGAACGCCGTGTCGGAGAGTGAGAATATTGTCGTCGAGACCGCCGAGAAGATTTTTGGCGACCTCGCCGACCCCCAGACCATCAATCATGACAAGGACGGCAAGTGGAAGGCGCCGCTGTGGAACGCGCTGAGCGAAGCCGGCCTGCCGCTGTCATGGGTCCCGGAGGATTGCGGCGGTTCCGGCGCGTCGCTGGCCGAAGGCTTCGGCGTGATCGGCGCGGCCGGGCGGCATGCGATCGCAGTCCCGCTCGCCGAGACCATGCTGGCCGGCTGGTTGCTCGCGCAGGCGAAGATGTCCTCGCCCGAGCACGAGATGACGGTCGCACCCGCAAGCCCGAAGGACCGCATCACGCTCAATGCCGACGGCACGTTGAGCGGCCGCGCCCGCGGCGTGCCCTTTGCCAAGGCGGCGAAGCACATCGCGGTGCTGGCTGTCGGCGCCAACGGCGCTTCGATCGCGCTGGTCGATGCCGGCAAGGTGCGGATCGAGGCGGGCCTCAATCTCGGCAATGACCACAGCGACACCGTCACCTTCGACAAGGTTGCGCCGAAGGCGATCAAGCCGGCGCCGAAAGGCTTCGACCAGACAGCACTGATGCTGATGGGCGGCGTGGTCCGGAGCCTGCAGATCGCGGGCGCGCTGGAATCGATGCTCGATATCAGCGTGCGCTATTCCAATGAACGCGTCGCCTTCGAGAAGAAGATCTCGAAATTCCAGGCGGTGCAGCACAATCTCGCCAAGCTCGCGGGCGAGTCGGCCGCGGCACTGGCTGCAGCGACCTCGGCTGCCGACGCCATTGCCAACAACGCGTCGTTGGATGACGATGCGGTCTTCCTCGAAGCGGTCGCCGCGAAAATCCGCTGCTCGGAAGCCGCCGAAAAGGGCGGCGCCATCGCCCACCAGGTGCATGGCGCGATCGGCTTCACCATCGAGCACATCCTGCATCGCTACTCGCTGCGCGCGCTGTCCTGGCGCGACGATTTCGGTTCGGAGAGCTACTGGGCGGTCAAGCTCGGCGAGCGCGTCGCCGCGCGCGGCGCCGATGAATTGTGGCCGCTGGTCGCCTCCCGCTGAGATCAAATATTCAAGAAGAGAACCGTCATGACCGCAGCCCTTCGTTTCGACCCGATCCGCCTGCCGGAAAAATGCCAGGAGCTTCGCAAGGAGGTGCGCGCCTTCCTTGCCGAGGAAATCGCCGCCGGCACCTTCTCGCCGTTCAAGCCCAACCGCGAGGACACCGACGTGCCGGAGTTTTCGCGCAAGGTTGGTGCGCGCGGCTGGCTCGGGATGACCTGGCCGAAGAAATACGGCGGACACGAACGCTCGTTCCTCGAGCGCTATGTCGTGACCGAGGAGATGCGGGTGGCCAACGCGCCGACGCGGCGCTTCTTCGTCGCCGACCGCCAGAGCGGACCGGTCCTGCTCAAATACGCGCCCGAGCATATCAAGATGGACATCCTGCCGCGCATCTGCCGCGGCGAGATCTGTTTTGCCATCGGCATGAGCGAGCCGAATTCCGGCTCCGACCTGTTCGCCGCGAAGACGCGCGCCACCAAGACGGACGGCGGCTATCTGATCAACGGCACCAAGATCTGGACCTCGTCGGCGCATATCGCCGACTACATGATAGCGATCTTCCGGACCTCGCCGCCGACGAAAGAGAACCGCCGTCACGGCCTGACGCAGTTCCTGGTCAAGATGAAGCAGCCGGGCATCAAGGTGAATCCGATCGGCCAGATCACCGGCCAGTTCGAATTCAACGAGGTGGTGTTCACCGACTATTTCGTGCCTGACGACCACGTGCTGGGTGAGATCGACGGCGCCTGGAAGCAGGCGACCTCCGAGCTTGCCTATGAACGTTCGGGCCCCGAGCGCTTCCTCGAAACCTATTATGTGCTCACCGAGCTCGTCCGCGCGGTCGGCCCCAAGCCGGACGTGCGCGCCGCCGAAGGCATCGGCCGGCTGGTCGCGCAGGTGCACACCATGCGCCGCATGTCGGTGTCGGTCGCGGGCATGCTGCAGGCCGGCAAGGAGCCGGTGGTGGAAGCCTCCATCGTGAAAGACATCGGTACGGTGTGGGAACAGCAACTGCCGCATCGCGTGCGGGACCTTGCCGCCTTCGTCGAGGAAGAGGTCGGCAATCGCGAAACGCTGGAGCAGCAATTGTCGTTCGCGATCAAGACCGCGCCGAAACTCACCATCCAGGGCGGCACCACCGAAGTCCTGCGCGGCATCATCGCGCGCGGGCTTGGGTTGCGCTAGGCGCGCGGTCCCGGTCTACGCTGATTAGAAGAGGAAACCAGATGAGCAATTACACTGATATCGGCGTCGAGAGACACGGTCATGTCGGCCTGATCGAAATCCGCAAACCGCCGCTGAATTTCTTCGACGTCTCGCTGATCAACCAGATCGCGGATGCGCTGGAGGAATTCGACCGCGACATCGAAATCCGTTCGTCGGTGCTGGCGGCGCAGGGCAAGGCGTTCTGCGCCGGCGCCAATTTCAGCGATCCGGCGCGGCAGGAACAAGAGAAGCGCTCGCAGACCGATCCGGCCTCGAACCTGCCGATCAATCATCTCTATGTGCAAGCGGTGCGTATCTTCCGCAACAAGAAGCCGATCGTCGCGGCCGTGCATGGCGCCGCCATCGGCGGCGGGCTGGGCTTGGCCGTGTCGGCGGATTTCCGCGTCACCTGCCCCGAGGCGCGCTTTGCGGCGAACTTTACCAAGCTCGGTTTTCATCCGGGCTTCGGACTGACCGCGACCCTTCCCGATCTGGTCGGCAAGAACAATGCGGAGCTGATTTTCTACACCAGCCGCCGCGTCACCGGCGAGGACGCGACCCGGATGGGCCTTGCGAATGTCTGCGTGCCACAGGATCAGGTTCGCGCGGAGGCCATGAAGCTCGCACAGGAGATCGCGGAGTGCTCTCCGCTCGGCCTGATCTCGACCCGCGCCACCATGCGCGGCAACCTCGCCGACCGCGTCCTGGCCGCGACCAATCACGAGCTGGTCGAACAGAACCGGCTGCGCTCGACCGAGGATTTCAAGGAAGGCGTGAAAGCGACGGCGGAACGCCGCGTCGCGAACTTCAAGGGGCGGTAAGCGCCCCACGCTCCGCTGTCGTCCCCGCGAAAGCGGGGACCCATAACCACAGGCGGGCGAAGTTGCCGACCCCGGCAACCACGATTCTGCTAACCAACGAACGCCTGTGGTTATGGGTCCCGGGTCGCGCTCGCGTTGCTCGCTTGCCCGGGACGACAGATACGTAGGGTGCGCAAAGCCAACGGGTCGCGCGAACGCGCGCCCGATGACAGGCTCCGCGTGCCCACCATTGCTTACTCTCCGAAGATTGGCGGGCACGGCGCTAGCGCGCCTTTGCCCACCCTACAGCTTCCTCTTCACCACCAGCGCATCGACGATCGTCACGCCCTTCCCTTCCGGGTGCACCAGCACCGGGTTGAGCTCGATCTCCGATACGCTGTCCTTCAGCCGCGCGGCGAGCACGGAGATTTCCGCGATCAGTTTTGACAGCGCCGCCACGTCGGCCTTTGCCGCGCCCCTGAATCCCCTGAGCAGCGGCGCGGCCTTCAACTCGCCCAGCATCGCTTCCGCCTCGAGCGCACTGACCGGCGCCGGACGATAGATGACGTCGCGGAACAATTCGGTGGTGACGCCGCCGAGGCCGACCATCACCATCGGTCCGAACGTGGCGTCGTTGAGCGTGCCGATGATGATCTCGACACCCTTCTTCGCCATCGGGCTGACCAGCACGCCCTGGATCGTCGCATTCGGCCTGTGCTTTTGCGCACTCTCCAGGAGATCGCGATAGGCCGAGAACGCTTCGCCCTTGGTCGTGATGTTGACCTTCACGCCGCCGACTTCGCTCTTGTGCGCGATGTCGGGCGACTGGATTTTCATGACCAGCGGAAAGCCGACTCTCGCGATCGCCGCATCGAGTGCGTCGCGCTCGGAGACGAGCACCTCGTCGGGCAGGCCGATACCCGCGTCGCGCAACA
The DNA here is from genome assembly GCA_963696255.1 of uncultured Alphaproteobacteria bacterium. Classification (GTDB taxonomy): domain Bacteria; phylum Pseudomonadota; class Alphaproteobacteria; order Rhizobiales; family Xanthobacteraceae; genus Bradyrhizobium. The sequence continues at coordinate 2,307,915 of CAVOJN010000005.1, read as the reverse complement.
GCGCCTTGCTATCGGCTTCCGACAAAGCGGAGGCTTTCAGATGCGCGGAGAGATCGCGCGCGGGCAACGACGCCGCATCGGCCTCCGGCGTCAGCTTGAACCTCGCATAGTCGAGCAGCCGCCGCATCGCAAGCGCGGCATGCGTCAATCCGGACAGCACGACGACGCCCGACTTCGCAAGCTCCCGCCGCGCGAAATCCGACGGCAGGGTGTAGGAGTAGAACACCACGGGCTTGGTCTGCGCCGCGATCACCGGCTTGAGTTCCGGTTCCTTGAGCGGCATCCGCACATCGCTGGACAGCGACAGCACCACCAGCGTGGCGTCGACCTCATCAGATGCGCTGAACAGCTCGATGCTCTTCTGCAAGCCGCCTGAGGTGACGCCCTGCGCGGTGACGTCGACGGGATTGCCGGCCGCGCCATAGGACGGCATCCATTGCTTGATCTGCGACTGAACAGCTTCCGACAGCGCCGGCACCTGCAGGCCCTGCATCGACACGGAATCCGCGCCCCAGATGCCGGCGCCGCCGGACACGGTCAGCACCGCGACGCGGTCGCCCTTCGGCTGCGGATTGCTCGCCAGCACGGCCGCGATCGCCACGGCCTCGTCGAGGTCGTTGGAGACGATGAAGCCGTATTTGGCGAACACGGCATCATAGGCCGCCGACCAGCCCGCCATACTCGCGGTATGGGACGCCGCCGCGCGCTGGCCCGCGCCTGAGCGGCCGACCTTCGTGACGATCACGGGCTTGCGCATCTCCGCCGCGCGCTTCGCCGCCGCCAGGAATTTGTCGACGTCGCGAATGCCCTCGATGAAGAGCAAAATCACGTCGGTGGAGGCGTCCTGCACCATGTAGTCCAGGAACTCGCCCGCGCCGAGATCGCTCTCATTGCCGGCGCTGACGCAGTAGCTGACCGCAACACCCAATGCCTTGGCACGGTGCTTGATGGCGAAGCCGATGCCGCCGGACTGCGCGACGACGGCGATCCGCTTTTTGGTCGCGACCAGCGGCACATGGCCGGGCTTGATGTCCACGGTCGGGCTGAAGGTCGCGGCGACCTTCTGCACCTCGCTCATGAAGCCTTCGGCATTGGGGCCGGAGATCCGCATGCCGGTACGCCCGGCGATCTCGACGATCCTGTCCTGCATCGCGGCGCTGTCGCCGCCCTCTTCGGCAAAGCCGGAGGAAATGATCACGCAATTCTTGACGCCAACGGCGGCGCATTCCTCCAGCGCGCCAATCACGGCGCGCGCGGGAATGATGATGACGGCAAGGTCGATCGGCGCGCCGATGTCGGCAATTGCCTTGTAGCATTGCAGGCCGTCAATATCAGGATAGTTCGGATTGATCGGATAGATCCTGCCCGGATAGTCGTTCTTGCGCAGCATCGCCAGCAAACGCCCCGGGATCTTGTCCTTGTCGCGCGACGCGCCGATCAGCGCGATGCTTCCGGGCGCAAAGAAGCTGTCGAGGGGATGCGGCATGCGGGCGTCCTTTTGTTCTTGTTGGTCGTTACACCGTCATTCCGGGATGGCGCGCAAGCGCCAGACCCGGAATCTCGAGATTCCGGGTTCGATGCTTCGCATCGCCCCGGAATGACAATGCAACAACATGGCGTTCACACTGAAAGACGGAAACTCACGCCGCCGATGAAGAACTCATTGCCGGACACCTTGTAACCCTTCGCCTTGGCCGCATCACACACCTTCGCAACATCGCGAACCCGAAAATCGAGGCTGCTCATGATGTCCGCCGGTCCTTTCACAAAGCGAAAGGTGCTGTTCGGCAGCTTCAATTCCGGCACGCCGCCCTCGCCTTCGGACACGCCGATGCCGATGATCTTGCCCCAATGCGCGGCAAGCGCCGCGGGATCCGGTCCCTGCATCTGGACGCCGGTCAGCGCCAGCGTCACGTCCTTGCGGATATGTTTCTGCCAGTCGGGGCCGGCCGGCGGATAGACGCCCAGCACATCGTCGCTGCCGTCGGTGTGATTGAACTCGATGAAGGCGGCGCGACAGTCGCGCGGATGCAGCTGCATGCCGCGATAGGGCGCGTGCACGATGCGATTGGCGGTGCGGACGCCCATGGCATTGGCGCGCGTCGCATGCGCATCGGGATCGTCGCAACAGAAGATCGCCATGTAGCCGCCGCGACCGCCGGTCTTCTCGATGAAGCGGCCGGCCGCGGTGCCCTCGCGAAAGGGCGCCACGACTTCGAGCAGGATGGTGTCAACCGGCAGCAGGGCGTTGACGAGCCCGTATTTCTCGACATTGCCGTCGCGGTAGCAGACCTCGAGGCCCATGATCTCAGCGATATCCGGGATCAACGGCTCCAGATGCGGCGCAACCAGACAGATCTGCCGCAGCCGCATGTAGGGGGTCATCGCTCAATGCCCCCCGAATACGGGCGTGCGCTTCTCGACAAAGGCCTTTGCCGCTTCCTTGTGGTCTGCCGTCTCGCCGGCGCGCGAGTGATGGATGGCTTCGCCGTCGAAGCAGGCTTCCAGCGTCATCGTCTCGGCGTTGTTGATGTTGCGCTTGATGTAGCCAAGCGCAATCGACGGGCCCTGCGCGAGCGACAGCGCCATCTCATGCGCTGCCGCGTCGATCTCGGCATCAGCCACGACCTTGCTGACCATGCCCAGTCCGAACGCTTCCCTGGCTGATAGCACCGGCGACAGCAGATAGAGCTCGCGCGCCTTGGCGGTGCCGAGCATTTTCGTCAGGAAATAGGTGCCGCCGTAATCGCCGGAGAAGCCGACCTTCGCGAACGCCGTCGTGATCTTGCAGGATTCCGAGGCGACCCGCAGATCGCAGGACAGCGCGATCGAGAGCCCCGCGCCGGCCGCAGCACCATCGAGCTGGGCCACCACCGGCTTGCTCATCTGGTGCAGGATGCGCGAGACCTCCATGCCCTTGCGCAAGGTCACCTGCTTCTCCTCGAACGTCATCGGCGCGCGCCCCGCCGCCATCGACTTGACGTCGCCGCCGACGCAGAAGGTGCCGCCCGCGCCCTTGAGCAGCACGGCACGCACCTCCTGATCCTCGGCCGCACGCCGCGCCGCGTCCACGAGGCCCCGCGTCATGTCCGGGTTGAGCGCATTGCGCCGGTCCGGACGGTTCATGGTGATGGTAAGGAGGCCCTTGTCGAGATGCTGGAGGACCATTTCGTTGGCGGTCATGGCGGGGTGTCCTTTACGCGCCACCCTTGTAAAAAGCGGCATGATTGGGCGCGATCATGCCGCATGCCCAAAGGTGCGGCAAGCTGAGCGCACGCCGGTTTTCCGTCGAGCGGAATGGACCGGCGCGAAGCTTGCCGTTCTCTGGATCGTAATTTTGATTAGGCCGCCCGCCGGGTCCGGTCTACCCCGAAAAACCGGACATCTCACCAGCGATCACGACAACGCTCACGCCGCGGATCGCCGGACCATCAGCAATATGCCGCCGATTTGCGGCAGCAGCGCCATCAATATCAGCCGGAGCATCGCAAAGTCGTTGCCGGTCGGCTGCAGCGTCCCATGGGTCACCCACGATACGATCCGGATCGCCGACTCCGTTTGCGGATCGGCCGTCTGCACGACCGTTTGCGTCGCCTGATCGAGCGCCTGGCGTCTGTCATTGACTGTGGCTTCGCGTTCCCTGCAGAACTTGCCGACACCGCCCTTGCACTCGCGATCCCGCGCCGACATCGCGTCAGTCAAAGCCGCTTGCGCGATCGCGACCGCGGGCGACGGACGCGACGCCCGCGCGAGCGTGGTGTCGGCGATGTTGGTGGAGGCAAAGCCGACGCCCGCCATCACGGCAAAGACGAATGTCATCGCCCAGACCGCCCATCCGGCCAGCGAGCTCGTCCGTTGCCGCATCTGCCAGAGCCGCGCCGCGCAGGACGGCATCACAAGCGCAACGAGATCGGCCGCGATGCCGATGGCGAGAAAGAGCCATCCGGCGATATCGGTCGACCCCAGCGAGCGCGCATACCAGCCGTTCATGGCGATGCCGACGCCGCCGAGCGCGAAAGCCGCCAGCATCAAGCTGAAGGAAATGCCTCGTAACGCCGCTTGTTTGCCTGATGTGACGGGAGGCGATGCGAGTGCCGGAGACGGTGCCGGTGGTGGAGGTGGATCCGCAACGTCGGCCACTGCCGGCAGAAACTCCTCGGGAATGAGCGCTTCGGACGCTATTGCGTCTTCAGTCGGCGCAACGGCGTCCTTCGCCGTTCGCCGTTTCCGCATGCTGCGCGCGGGACCGACCTTGCGGGCGCGAGTTCTTGTTGGACTTGGCCTTCTTGGGTCGATGAAGTTGGATGATCGACGCAATCGTCTCTTCAACGGCCGCAACCGCTTCATCTGCGTCATTCGGTGCTACGTGTACGGACATGCCAGTAATATTCAGCCCTGAAACTACCCCGCCTCAAGATATCAAACGCCGAATCAGCCTGCGCCGCCGGCCTCGCTTTATCCCCTTAATGTTAGGGCCGATGTGAGGCGCGATGAGAGTTCCGGGTGTTGCGCGTCGATCTCACGACGACGGTCAATCCGGCGTCGCGCTGACCAACAAACGTGCACCTTCCGGAAGCGCAGCGCCCGGTTATTGCCCGACCGCCGGGGCGAGTCCCGCTTTCGTAATGACGGAGGCCGCCTCGGGCGAATGCAGAAAGCCTAGCAACGCGGCAGCAGCTTCGGGTTCATGGGCCGAAGCCGTGACCACGCCGGCGAAGCTGAAGATCGGCTGGAATTCGGCCGGGATCGCACCGACAATGTCCACGCCCGCGACGTGCATCAGCTCGCTCATTTGCTGAAAGCCGATCTCGGCCTCGCCGCGCGCAACCACGGCGGCAACCGGCTCACCCGATGGCGGTCCGCGAACCTTGCGACTCCTGGGCATCACCTGGTCGGCAATGCCGAGTTTCGCGACCATCTGTGTCGACAGATAAGTGCCGCTTGCGCTGTCGGAATACGCGATGGACTTCGCGGCCAGGAGCGTATTCCTGAAGGCATCGACGGTGCCGATATCAGGCTTCGTGGCGCCCTGGCGCACCACCATGCCGATCAACGAACGTGCAAGCGTGATCTTGCTGTCGGCGCGGGCCAATCCGCGCTCCGCGAGGCGGTCGGCCGCGCTTCCATCGAGGATCAGCACATCGGCGGCCTCGCCGCGCGCCAGTCGCGCCGGGATCGCCTCGGGCGAGTCGCCCATCGATGGACCGCGTGTGGTGATCAGATGATGGCCGCTGGCGCGCTCGAACGCCGGGCCGAGTTCGGCATAGGCCTCATAGAAGGCGGCCGAAATCATCACCCGCACATCCGCCGCGAAGGCAACCGGCGTCGCCGCCATGGCGGCAAGCGCGAACAAAAGAGGCAGAGCTAGTCGTCTCATTCGATCACTCCCGGCGCCAGTCTGTGCTCGGCGACCACCCGCAGAGGCGGGAAGCTGACGCAATCAACGACGTCAAACACCACTCTGATGCTTTGGTCAAAAGACCGCGCAAAGCTGATGGCATCATCCCTCCTTGCATCAGGGATGCGCATACCAAGAGTGCAATGGGGCGTCCACGCTCCTGGCCGATAATGAGGCCGGCAATGGACCGGGTCGATGGCACGACTGATCGAGGCGTGCCATCTGGCGAGGGTTTCATCAGGCGCAGGCTCCGCCCACAGGACGAGTGGCGGGCCTGCAAACCAGCGAATTCGCCTGAACTCGATGCGCAATTGCGCGTCGCCCTCTACGGCGCGCAGCATGGCGTCCCACGCGATCTCCGGCTCGATCTCGGGGGTATCATATATTGCGAACGTGAAATGTGGTCGATAGTCGAGGGCGCGCATCGACGGCTCGTCCTCGAAGGCGGCAACCTGCTCCCATAGATGTTCAATCTCGCTCGCCGACGCATTTTCGGCTCGAATGTTGATCGACAGACCCATCACGCCAACAGCCCCTTGCCCGGAACGTGGTTGATCTCGAGTCGGATTCCATCAGGATCCTCGAACAGCATCGAGTAATAGCCAGGCGCCCAGGAATCCTCACGTGGCGCGCGGATGATCTTTGCGCCAAGCTCGCCCACAAATTTATGGAGCTCGTCGACATCGGCCCGCTCGCGCGCGCGGAAGCAGAGATGATGCAGCCCGACGTGTTTCTGCTCGAACGCAGCCCCCTCATGGTCGCCTGACGGCGCGCTGATGCCGACGGCGGTACGCCCGCCGACGCAATAGAGCGTGGCCTCGGTATCGATGACGGGCTTCATGCCGAGAAAGGGCAAAAGCTTGCGATAGAACTCGCGCGAACGCGGGTAATTCGAGGCGGTCAGGAAGATGTGCGCGATGCCGTTGATTTCCATGGTTCCCCCAATCTGACATAATCGAAGCGAGATGGGTCAAGCATAGCGCAGGGAGGGCGGATGCAGAGCTGCCCCACAGCATCAGCGGGACGGCCGTTTGGTCTTGCCCGGTCGGCTTGCTATTCGGCGTGTGCGGCCCTCGCGCTCGCCGCCTCACCTCTCCACGCCGCGCCTTGCGCATTCGAGACGCAGGGTCAGGGCCGCGTTGCCGACGTGATCGACGGCCGCAGCTTTCGGCTCGATGACGGGCGCGAGATCAAGCTGGCCGGCATCGAGCCCATGACGTCAGGCTCGGGCAAGGCCGAGCGCGCGGCGGCGCTCTCGGCGATCCTCGCCGGCAAGAACGTCACCCTGCGCGGCGGCGACGACACGCCCGATCGCTACGGCCGGCAATCCGCCTTTGTCTATCTCGAAGGCTCCGATGCGCCGGTTCAAAGCCTGCTGCTTGCGCAAGGCGCGGCGCTGGTATCCTCGGAAATCGCCGACAAGGAGTGCGCAGCCGCCCTGGCGGCAGCGGAAGACGCCGGAAAAGCCTCAAAAAAGGGCATCTGGAACAGCGCCGACGTCATAAAAAACGCCGAAAGTACAGACGATATTCTGGCCGGGATTGGGCTTTTTTTGCTCGTCGAAGGCAGGGTTTTTTCTGTACGACAAGCGGGGGCAACAACTTATCTGAATTTTGGTCGGCGCTGGACACGGGACTTTGCTGTGACGATTTCAAGGCGCAATATGACGGCCGTGGAAGCTGCCGGCATCGCCATTAAGTCCCTAGAGAATCGGCGGATTCGGGTTCGTGGCTGGGTCGAGGCGCATCCGGCTCCGCGGATCGATGTGGTCCGGGCCGGCCAGATTGAAGTGCTGAGCGGGAACTAGGGCATGATTCCGGAAAAGCGGGAACCGGTCTTGCGAAAAGATCATGCTCAATGAATGGGGTTGGGTATGATCTCCGCCCAAACGGGATAGCGTTTGCGCGGGCAGGATCGCCCCGACAAGAAGGCAGGGCGGGACCAATCGCCCGGATGGGGAATTTAAGAGTGGCTTGACGTGGATGTAGCGGGACGGCGCGAATTGGGAATGAGCCGCCGCCTTTGGGCTGTGCCGGCTCTGCTGTTGGTGGCAGCGACGCTGACCGCCTGCGGCGACATGGGCCGTTTCCAGACCGCCGCGCTGCCCTTGCCCGCCCCCGTGGTCAAGCCAAACAAGACGGTCACGACCACGCCGGCGTCCGAGAAGGAGCACGAGCGCATCCTCGGCTCCTATGGCGGGGTCTATAACGACCCCAAACTGGAAGCGCTGGTGACCAGGACCGTCGACCGGCTGGTCGCGGCCTCCGAGCGCCCCGATCAAGCCTACAAGGTCACGATCCTCAATTCCGGCGCGGTCAACGCCTTTGCGCTGCCGACCGGGCAGCTCTATGTCACGCGCGGCCTGATCGCGCTCGCCAACGACACGTCGGAACTGTCCTCGGTACTCTCCCATGAAATGGCGCATGTGCTGTCCAAGCACGCGGCCATGCGCGAGGACCAGGCGCGGCAGGCGGCGATCGTCGACAAGGTCGTCACCGACATGAGCGGCGACCCCGAGGTGACCGCGTTCACGATCGCCAAGAACAAGATGGCGATGGCGAACTTCTCGCGCACGCAGGAGATCGACGCCGACGAAATAGGAGTCGGCATTTCAGCCCATGCGCATTTCGATCCCTATGGCGCGTCGCGATTCCTGACCTCGATGGAGCGCAATGCGGAACTGAAGGCCGGCAAGAGCGCGCTCGATCCGCGCGCCCAGGACTTCCTCTCCTCGCACCCGGCGACGCCGGAGCGTGTGCAGAAGGCGCAATCGGTCGCGCGGCAATACACCTCGCCCGAGAACGCCGAGCGCGACCGCGAGGACTATCTCGGCGCCATCGACAACATCGTCTATGGCGAGGACCCCAGCGAAGGCTTTGTGCGCGGCCGCCGCTTCCTGCATCCCAAGCTCGGCTTCACCTTCCAGGCCCCGGACAACTTCTCGCTCGACAATACCGCGCAGGCAGTGATCGGCGTGCGCGAGGGCGGCTCGCAGGCGATGCGCTTCGACGTGGTGCGGGTTCCCGCGGAGCAGACGCTCGGAGACTATCTCAATAGCGGCTGGATGGAGAACGTCGACAAATCCACGACCGAGGATCTCACGATCAACGGCTTCCCGGCAGCGTCGACCACCGCGCGCGGCGACACCTGGCAGTTCAAGGTCTATGCGCTGCGCTTCGGCGCGGATGTCTATCGCTTCATCTTCGCGGCACGCCAGAAGAGCACCGAGAGCGAGCGCAACGCACGCGAGACCGTCAATTCCTTCCGCCGCCTGACACTCGAGGAAATCCAGGCCGCGCGGCCGCTGCGCATCAAGGTGATCACCGTCCAGCCGGGCGACACCGTCGAATTGCTGGCACACCGCATGGCCGGCATCGATCATCCCATCGAGCGCTTTCGCGTGCTGAATGGACTCGACTCGAGATCCCAGGTGAAGGTCCGCGACCGCGTGAAGATCGTGGTGGACTGACCTCACGCGAGCGAACCGTAGGGTGGGCAAAGCCAACGGGTCGCGCGAATGCGCGCCCGACGACAGGCTCCGCGTGCCCACCATCCGGCAACGAATATGCGGAGAAGATGGTCGGCACGGCGCCGGCGCGCCTTTGCCCACCCTGCGGGACTGCGCTCGTTTGCAGCGTACCGCACACTTTCCGCTCCCGCGAGAATCAAATATGGCTCGCGAAGACGCGCAATTGCATTGATGAACTGCCGTGAATACTGGCCGGCCAATCGAAGGTCCCACCGACGCCGCCCTCGCCCCATCCGCGCTCCATGAGGCCGGGTTGCGGCACATGCAGGAAGGCAGGCCCCTGGCGGCTCAGCTCTGCTGTTTGCAGGCGCTGGCGGCGGACCCCAATCATGCCGATAGCCTGCACCTGATGGGCCTGCTCTCGCTTCAGGCGGGGCAATATGACCACGCCATCGAGTGGATCGCACGCGCCAACCAACAGGACATCGCGACCGATTATCTCCTGAGCCTCGGCCGGGCATTGCAACAGCGGGGTCTCGATCAGGAAGCCTTCAAGGCGTTCGACCGGGCGGTGCAGCTCAAGCCCGATGACACCGAGCTATGGACATGTTGCGGCAACGCGCTGGTGAAGCTGGGACAGCTGGCCGACGCGCTCACCTGTCACCAGCGCGTGCTCCAGGCCGAACCCGGCAATACAGGCGCCGCCTTTCGCTGCGGCGTCCTGCTGCTTGGCCTGCATCGCCCGGCCGAGGCGCTGGCTTGCTTCGACCAGTGCGACACGCTTCCCACCGGTCAAGCAGCTCTCATGGAGCAGCGCGCCATCGCGCTGCACGCGCTGGGGCGGTTTGATGAAGCCGTCGGCACAGGTTGCCGCGCGCACCAGCTCGATCCGGCAAATGCGGATGTCTGCAACAATATCGGCGCGTCGCTCCAATATCTCTGCCGGGACCAGGAGGCGCTGTCCTGGTTCGACAAGGCGCTGGCGCTTCGGCCGGACTTCATCATGGCCCTGATCAACAAGGCGTCGTCGCTTGCGCAAATGCGCCGCATCGATGACGCCATCGCCACCTACCGTCAGGTGCAGGCGATTGATCCCGACAATGCAGAGGCGGAATCATATCTGTCGCTGATTTACCGGCTGCTCGGCGATTTTGAGGCCGGCTGGGCCGGACTGAGGGCGCGCTGGACCACGGAGATGCGCCCCGATTCGTATCCGGACTTTCACCAGCACCTGTGGCTCGGCAAGGAAGAGATCAGCGGCAAGCGCATTCTCGTTTTCGACGACGAGGGATTTGGCGACACGATCCAGTTTGCGCGTTTCATTCCGCTGCTTGCCGGGAGAGGCGCGCAAGTCATCCTCGTGGTCGACGAGGCGCTTCGCCCTCTGCTGTCACGCCTGCCAGGCGTCGCCCAGTGCCTCCCGAAGCCGTCGTCATTACCGCCGTTCGACATGCACTGCCCGATCGGCCTGCTGCCGCTGGCATTCCAAACCAGGCTCGACACGATTCCCGCCGCAACATCGTATCTGCCGCCACCTTCGGACACCCATGAGCAGACTTGGGACCAGCGGCTTCGCGAGCATCCGGGTGCGGACGGCAAGCTGCGGGTCGGCCTCGCCTGGTCAGGGAATGCGCAGCATTCCAACGACCACAACCGCTCCATGCCGCTCTCCGCGCTCCGGCCTCTTCTGGATGCCGATGCCGTCTTTGTCAGCCTGCAACGCGACCCGCGGCCCGCCGACCGGCCGCTCCTGGACACAAGCGGCATCATCGACCTGAGCGCGCATCTCACCGATTTCGCCGAGACGCTCGCGCTGGTGCATTGCCTCGATATCGTGATCAGCGTGGACACCTCGATCGCACACCTCGCGGCCGCGGCCGGGCGGCCGACCTGGATCCTGCTGCCCTATTTGCCCGACTATCGCTGGCTGCTCGATCGCGACGACAGCCCCTGGTATCCGACCGCGCGCCTGTTCCGGCAAAGTGCCGCGCGGTCCTGGGACGAGATCGCATACAATGTGCGGCGCGCTCTGGAAGAATTCGTACCTTCGCTTGGCAGGGCTGGGTGAAGCCTTCACGCGTGCTCGCTTCGCTCACGTCGATAAGCGATAATGACGGAAACGATCCAGATCAGCGACTCACTTTCGTGGCTACATCGATACAAGGTTCGTCCAGAGAAATGAAAGCGTTATACACAGCACAATTTCCGGTAGAGCGATTGACACCTTTGCATCCATTTACTTAGCTACGTGCAAGCTTACGTGTAAAGCACATTCAGTGCTTGGTCTGGCGTTTCGCTGGACCTAATTTTATTGTCGAGTTTTGGCGCCCCAAACGATAGCAACGCGCTATCGCCCCAAGGGGACGCTCCGCTCGATAGCGCGTCACTATCGTTTGGGGCTTCTAGGGTAAGCTTCTTGAATATACCTTACGCAACGGACTTGGACGCGGAGAAGATCCACGTCCAAGCTTCCTCTAATGTCGTGTTTCTTTGCGGAGGGCCGACTTCAAACATCTCTGATCCAACTCCACTCTCGCTCAGAGACGCCTTCATAAAAATACTCGACAATCCAATTCTCAAGGGCCGAGATCTCATACAAGCAGAAGAAATTACGAGCGACTTCCTTTTCTTCAAAAAATACGACGACATCTTAGAGTTCGAAACTGATCTTGCTCAGATAGTAGAATTGATCATCTTGTTCTGCGAGAGCGAAGGCAGCCTGGCAGAACTCGGGGCGTTCGCGATGATTTCAGAAATCGCGTCACGTTTATTCGTCATAGTTAGAGAAAAGCACTGGAACACGCCCTCCTTCATCAAACTGGGGCCTTTGCTACTCATAGAGCAGAGATACGGCCGCGACTCCATATTCGTCATCGAAGATCGCGAAGTCGGAATGCGCGGCGATTCTGCGGCGCACGTTGACAAAGAAGCATTGAAATCGCTTTTAGTTGAGCCACTTGCTAGCCGGCTTAAAAGACCGCATGAGCCGTCGACGTTCGATTCAGCCCGGTCTGGCCACGTTATCAAGCTGATCGTAGCGTTGATCCAAGAATATACTGCGAGAAAAAGTCACTCTTCTCGGATCAGCGGGACATTTGGATAAGTGCCAGCATCTTCTTTCATCGCCAACCTGGCACTAGTAAGTTGAGGCTTGCTATCGGCGCACCGTCCTCCCCGTGTCTCTCTAATGTCTTAATGCATGATTTCGACGCCGAGATCAGTGAAATGGCGGAAGCAGAACGGGTAACTTACACACGGTATGCGGACGATCTAACCTTTTCGGCCAGACGAACTGGATATTTGAATGGCATAGAGAGAGAGCTGAAAAGGATACTAAGAGAGATTACGTCACCCTCGTTATCGCTAAATCCATCAAAGACGGTGATGGCAACGAGAAAGTACAAGCGCTTCGTGACTGGACTTGTCTTGACCAACGATAATAAGGTTTCTATCGGCCACGAGCGAAAAAGAAGAATACACGCTGCTCTTTATCGTGAGTCACAAGGCCGCCTCGACTATCAGCAACGAGCGAGGCTGGCGGGCCTTCTCGCATTTGTGAATGACGTTGAACCGGCATTTCTTGCCCGCCTCGAGGAAAAGTACGGCCCTGAACTGATTCAGGAACTGAAAAAGGTTAGAGCAAGCGGTCGTATCGTCGACGCCTAAAAGTCGCGCTGTTTCGTCAAATCGCAAATGGCCTAAGTTTATCCCGATAGCTCGAGGTGCGTGCGAAGCCGCGAGGTTTGCTTCACTTACTTTCGATCGCTCAAAGTGGTTCTCATTGCGCGCGGGCGACGGCTACCCCTCATCCCGCCTTGCGGGCGTGATGGCTGTGGAGCTGCGACGACAGCAGCCGGCGCCATTCGTTGAACTCGGGACCGGCGATATCGCGCGGACGAGGAAGATCGATCATATATTCATTGTCGATCCTGCCCGGGCCCGGCGACATCACGACCACCCGATCGGCCAAAAAGATCGCCTCCTCGATCGAATGCGTCACGAACAGCACCGTGAGACCGGTGCGCGACCACACTCGACCAGTTCATCCTGTAACCGCTCGCGGGTCATGGCATCGAGCGCGCCGAACGGCTCATCCATGAGCACGATCTCGGCGTCGTTGGCGAGCACGCGCGCGATCGCGACGCGCTGCTTCATGCCGCCGGAAAGCTGATGCGGATAAACGTCGGCGAAATTCTGCAGGCCGACGAGCTCGATGAATCGCTCGACGGTCTCCCGCACTTCGGTCTTCGGCCGGCCGCGGGATTTCGGTCCGAAGCCGATATTGTCGCGGACGCTGAGCCAGGGGAACAGGCCGTAATCCTGGAACACCATGCCGCGGCTCGGCCCCGGTCCCTCGATCGGCATGGCCCACATCTGCACGTCGCCCGATGTCGCCGGCTCGAAACCCGCGGCCATGCGCAGCAACGTGGATTTGCCGCAGCCGGAGGCGCCGATCAGGCAGATGAACTCGCCCTTCCTCACGCTCAGGCTGGCGCCGCGCAACGCTTCGATCGACCGCCCGCCCTGCGAATAGATCTTGCCGGCATTTTTCAACTCGATGATCGGGACAGCGCTTTCAGCCATGGGAGGGACTCCAGGCCAGCAGGCGGCGTCCGATCCACATCACGAGCTGGTCCGAGAGGAAGCCGAAGGCGCCGATCACGATCATGCCCGAGATCACGATCTCGGTGCGCGAGAGCTGGCGCGCTTCCATGATGATGGCGCCGAGCCCGGTCTGCACGCCGGTCATCTCGCCGACCACGATGACGACCCAGGCAAAGCCGAGGCCGAGCCGCATGCCCGTGAAGATCGACGGCAGCGCCGCCGGCAGCACGACGCGAAAGAACTGCGCCGAGCCTGTGCAGCCAAGCATGCTGGCCGCCTCGAACAGCCGCGGCTCGACCGAGCGCACGCCGAAGATGGTGTTGACCAGGATCGGATAGAACGCACCCAGAAACACGAGGAAAAAGGCCGAGCGAGGTCCGAGACCGAAGATGATCATCGCAAGCGGCAGCCAGGCCGTGACCGGGATCGGCCGCAGGATCTGGATGGTCGGGTCGATCAATTGCCGCACGAGTTGCACGCGGCCGATCAGCATGCCGAGCGGCAGCGCAAGCGCAAGCGCCAGCGCGAAACCACCATAGACCCGGCTCATCGACGCGACCAGATGCGTCAGGAGCGTCTGGCTGTAGGCGTCGTCATTGATGCCGCCGATGGCGAGGTCCTTGAGCTCCAGCCACACGTCGTGGGGCGGCGGGATCAGGCTCGCCGGCCGGTTGACGGTCGCGAAATGCCACATCGCGAGCAACGCAAGCGGAAAGGCGATGGCGAGCAGGACGGGTTTGAGGCGGGGCCACCACGACGAAGTTTCGCGCGCGGCGGTTTCGCGTACTGCCTCTCGGGATGTCTCGGTCGTCAGGGTCGACACGGTCTTCGGCTCGCTTTCAACTCTCGTCGTGCCCGGCCTTGTGCCGGGCATCCACGTCTTGCTTTCTTGCAGAGGTCGAAAGACGTGGATGGCCGGGTCAAGCCCGGCCATGGCGAATACCTGGGTTACGTCGGCTTCACGGAATCGACGAAGCTCGTATCGATGAAGTTTGCAAAATCAGGCAGGCGCTTGATCTGCTTCAGCTCGAGCATGTGGTCGGCATAGATCTTCGATTGCTCGACCTCCTTCGCCCCCAGCTTCCAGGTCAGCTCGACATTCGGCACCGAGGCCTCGATCGCCTCCTTCTTCTGCCCGAGCTTCTGAGAGGCCATCGCCACCATCGCCTCCTTGTTGGCGGCGGCATATTCGGTCGCGCGCTGATGAATGCCGAGCATGACCTTGACGAGGTCGGGCTTCTCCTTGATCAGGCCGGCATGGGTGCCGAACACCATGTTGAGGGAGCCCATCGGTGTCGAATAGGGATATTCGACGAGTTGGCCGATACCTGAGGACAGCGACACGCCGGGGCCCGGCTCGGCGCCGACATAGGCATCGATGTCGCCGCGGGCGAGCGAGATGTGCATCTCGGAAAACGAAACGCGCACCGGTTCGACGTCCTTGATGGTCATGCCTTCCATCTTCAGCCGTTCCAGGAAGAACACTTCCTGCGTGGTGCCCGGAAACACCGCGACGCGTTTGCCTTTCAGGTCCTTGAGCGCGTTGATGCCGGAGTCCTTCTTGGAGATGATGGCCATGCCGCGGTTGCAGGTCGAGGCGATCACGACGACGGGCTCGCCGGCGGCGGCGCCGAGGATCGCAGCTGCGATGCCGAACGCGCCGAAATCGACCGACTTGGTGACAACGGCGCTCTTGCATTCGGTCGGCGTCTCGAACGGCACCACCTCGATCTTGTAGCCCGCGGGGACAAACTGATCGTAGAAGTAAGGCGCGATCGAGTGGATCAATTTCAGCGCGCCGGCGCGGATGACGATCGGTTCGGCCGCCGCGCGCACGATCGAAGGCGCTGCAATCAGGCCCGTTCCGACGGATACGCCGAGACCGGCCATGAAGTGGCGGCGGTGAATGGTTTTCGACATGGAATGCTCCCGTTACCTTCCACGGAAAACAAGCAATAAGCATGCCGTGTGGGGGAAGCTCGGAGCGCCTTCAAAGACAAAAAGCCCGGTCTTTCGACCGGGCTTTTGATCTCTTGAAGCTGATCCGCGGTGCTAGTCCGGATTACGCTTTCAGGCGGCCTCATCGGCGACAGTGGTGTCGTCGCGGTCGGCATCATCACCCTCGTCGAGGTCGCCTTCGGCCTCACCCTCGGCCGAGCCTTCGGCCTTCACACCGCGGCGCGGGCTCTTGGCGAGCTGGCTCTCGATCTCCTTGACCGCCTCGGTCTCGGTCGAGTGCTGCACGACCGCGATCTCGCGCGACAGGCGGTCGAGTGCGGCTTCGTAAAGCTGGCGTTCCGAGTAGGACTGCTCGGGCTGCGATTCGGAGCGATAGAGGTCGCGCACGACTTCGGCGATCGCGACGATGTCACCCGAATTGATCTTCGCTTCGTATTCCTGGGCGCGGCGCGACCACATGGTGCGTTTGACGCGGGCGCGGCCCTTCAGCGTCTCGAGCGCCCTCTTGACCAGCGCCGGCTCCGACAGCTTGCGCATGCCGACATTGGCGACCTTGGCGGTCGGCACGCGGAGCGTCATCTTGTCCTTCATGAAATTGATGACGAACAGTTCGAGCTTGGCGCCGGCGATCTCCTGCTCCTCGATGGCCAGGATCTGGCCAACGCCGTGGGCGGGATAGACGACGAATTCATTGGCCTTGAAGCCCTGACGCTGGGTCACGACCTTCTTTTCCTCGACCTTGGGAGCGGCCGCGGGCTTGTGGGCGACAACCGGCTTGGCGGGGGCCTTCACGGCAGTCTTGTTCGGAGCAGTCTTGTTCGGAGTAGACTTGTTCAGAACAGGCTTGGCAGCAGTCTTCGACGCAGGGGTCTTCGAACCCGTCGCTTTCGCGGCAGTTTTGGCAGTTTTTGAGGGCATTGCACTTCTTTTGTTCTTGGAGGATTTGGCCGCCTTGTTGGCGGTCCGGGTATCCCGGGCACGGCTCTTGGATGCGCCACGAGCGGCTTTCTTTGACGGCTTAGGAGAACTCTTTTTACGCGTTTTCTGTGACACGGCCTGTGCGCGGAACCCCCGCGCCCCTGTTCGATGTTTTTCGCGGGACCCCCTCAAGAGGGTCAATGCGGCTGACCGATTTCAGCTCAGAATGTGCCCAATATAGCACATTTTCCGCGAAAATCAATGATTTAGCGGTTTTCAGGGCCGTTTTTGGAGGTTACCCCACCATTAGGGTTAAGCCGGGGCCGCTTTATGTCAGTCCCCGGTGCCGGGATTGCGCGAGAAATATTTGTCGAACTTGCCTTCCTGGCCCTCGAAATCCTTGGCGTCGGCCGGCGATTCCTTCTTTTGGGTGATATTCGGCCAGGATTTCGCGTATTCGGCGTTCACTTCCAGCCATTTCTCGAGCCCAGGCTCGGTATCCGGCTTGATCGCATCCGCCGGGCACTCCGGCTCGCACACGCCGCAATCGATGCATTCGTCCGGATGAATGACCAGCATATTCTCGCCCTCGTAGAAGCAATCGACGGGGCAGACCTCAACGCAATCGGTATATTTGCATTTGATGCAGGCTTCAGTGACGACGTAAGTCATCCAAAACTCCGGATAGGCGCGAAAATTCGCGCTTTGCCTAGCGCAGTCGGTGCAGTGCCGCAAGGGAAGCGGACTCAAGAACTGAATCGCCAGCACAAGCGCAAAGGACAAGCACAAGTCGCGGGGCGCGCACGTCAGTCCGAACAGCAAATACCAATTAGTCATTCCGCGCGGCTGTGCAATTCCTCATAGAGCAGGCGCGCCGCCGAGGCATCGCCGCGGCGCTCGGAAAATCCGATCACCTTGATGAGGCGGACCGAGCGGTCGAGGCCGATGGTGAGCACGTCGCCGCGTTTGACGGCATGTCCCGGCGAGGTCTCGCGCACGCCGTTGACACGCACATGTCCCTTCTCGACAAGCCCGGCGGCGCTGGTGCGGGCTTTCACGACCCGGGCATGCCACAGGAATTTGTCGAGGCGCTGGCGATCCAGAGACTCTTCCTTGTGACTGCTATTCCTTGTTGCCGCCTGCGAGTTGCTCCTTCAGTGCCGCGAGCTTGGCAAAGGGCGAATTGGGATCGGCGCCGCGTTCGCGCGGATTCGACGAAGTCGCATAGTGCCGCAGCGCCGGCCCGCTTTCGCGGTCGCGCCGGTCGCGGCCCTTGTCACGGCCCCGGTCGCGATCACGCCGGTCGCGCTCGTCGCGGCGGTTGCCCTCGCGATCGCCGAACTTCTCGCGCTTGTTGTCGCGGTCGCGATCTCTGCCCTGATGTTTACCCTGACCTTCGCGGCGCTCGCTTTTCTCGTGACGCTGTTCGCGCGACGCGCCGTCTGCCGCAGCCGCGCCGTCTGACGCGGCCGCGCCGGCCTCCGCAGGAGCCGCATCGGGCTTGCGGAAATCGCGGCGGCCATGATGGCGGGGCCGCTCGCGCTTCTCGCGCTCACCGGTTTTGGTTTCACCGGCCTGGCCTTCGGCCGCCTGTGCGCCGTCCTGTTGCGGCCGGTGATGCGGACGATGCCGCTTGTTGCGGTCATGGCGCGGACGCCGCTCCTCAGAGCGTCCACCCGGCCGCCAGACTTCGACGAGCTGCGGTTCGGCAGGCGTTGCGGGAGCAGCCTCTGTGCCGGCAGCCTCTGTGCTGGTCGTCTCCGTGCTGGAAGCGTCCGCGCTGACGGCTTCCGCGGGCACCGCGTCGCTCGCCGGCGCAGCGTCGGTTGTTTCAGCGGCAGGCTCGGCCGCCGCCTCCGCGGCAGCGGATTCGGCCACGGCCTCTTGCGGCGCTTCGACGACGGCCGGTGTCTCTTCAGCGGCGCCAAATGCAGGCGCCTCGGGCAACAGCGCAGCCGATGGCGCGGGATCGCCGGACACGGGCTGATCGACGACGTCAGCCGCGACCTCCGCGATCGCCTCCGTGCTGGTGTCCGCGGGAGCATCGGCTGCGACGGTTTCCGCTGGCATCCCGGCGCTGGCATCCGCAGACATTGCGGCCGCACCTTCCACAGGCGGCGTTTCGGCCGCGACGGTTTCGGCAACCACCACCGGCTTCGGCGGCAATGGCGGGCGGCGCTCCATGCGATAGCCGAGCGCGCGCAGGACGGAGGCGAAATCCTCGCCGGCCGAGCCCGTGAGCGAAGTCATCGCCTGGGTCACCACGAAGCTGCGGCCATCGAAGGCGCCGGCGGGCTTCTCGCCGGGCGAGGTTTCGCGCCAGGCCAGCGCAGGACGGATCAGATCCGCAAGCCGCTCCAGGATGTCGACGCGCACCGCGCGCTCACCGCACTGGCGATAGCCGAGCACGCGATAGGCATCGCGCGGCAGCGCCTTGTCGACCGGAAACGAGGTGCGGCCGCTGGAGGCAAGATGTTGCGCGCCCGACAGCACGGCCGGATCGATCGTGTCCTGCTTCAGCGCCCACAACAGCGAGGCGAGCGAGCGCGCGGCAGGTTTCAGCAGCGCCGGGAAATAGATGTGATAGGCGCCGAAGCGCACGCCATATTTGCGCAGGGTCGCGCGCGAGGGCTGGTCGAGATCCTTCATCTCGGCCGCGATCCTGTTGCGCTCCAGCACGCCGAGCGCCTCGACGAGTTGGAAGGCGATGCCGCGCGCAATGCCGGTGATGTCCTCGGCCCTGGAGATCTCGAACATCGGGCCGAGCAGTTTCTCGACATGCGTCTTGAGCCAGAGATCGAGGCGGGCCTGCACCTTCTCCTTGGCGGCGCCGGTCAGCCGCTCGTCGGCAATGATGCGAATCCTGGGATGCAACGCATCGTCGGCGGCGACGAGCTTGGCGACCGCATCGCCGGTCCAGCGGATGGTGCCGTCGGAGGTGAGCACGAACTGCTCGTCGGCGGCGGCGCCGAGCTTTTCGGCGCGCGCATCGATCTCCTTCGCCAGCACCTGCTGGGCGGCGGCCTGCAGCGCCTTGGCGTCCGAGCCGGCTTCCGCGGCGTCAGGGGCGAACGTAAAGCCGTCGAGCCGGCCGATCGCATGGCCCTCGACGATGACTTCGCCCATTTTACCTATCTCAGTACTCAAAACCGTGTTCTCCCGCAGGCGGCGCATCAATACACTGGTACGACGGTCAACGAAACGCTCCGTGAGCCGTTCATGCAGCGCGTCCGACAATTTATTTTCGACGTCTCTCGTGATTTCCTGCCAGTGCTCGGGATTACCGAGCCAATCCGGCCGATTGGCGACAAAGGTCCAGGTGCGGATCGTCGCGATCCGGCCCGACAGCGTGTCGATATCGCCATCGACACGATCGGCCTGGTCGACCTGGGCTCCAAACCAGCCATCCGGAATCTTGCCCTTCCTCATCAGGAAATCGAACAGGGTGGTCACCAGTTCCGCATGCGCGGCTGGCGCGATCTTGCGGTAATCCGGGATCTGACAGGTTTCCCATAACCGCTCGACCGCCTCCTTCCCGTGCGCCAGATCACGGACATCGGCGTCGCGGGCGGCGTGGTCGAGCACGCGCATGTCCTCGGCGATGGGCGCTTTGGTCAGCACCTCATGGCCCGGCGGCAGCGCCAGCGACACCTGCAACGCGCCGAGCGATGAGAAATCCAGCTTCGAGTTGCGCCATTGCAGCATTTTCACGCTGTCGAAACTGTGGTTCTGCAGCGCATTCACCAGCTCAGGCTCGAACGGCGCGCAGCGGCCGGTCGTGCCGAACGTGCCGTCGCGGGTGGCGCGCCCGGCGCGGCCCGCGATCTGTGCGAATTCCGACGGCGTCAGTCGGCGGAACTGGTAGCCGTCATATTTGCGGTCGGAGGCAAAGGCGACGTGATCGACGTCGAGATTGAGCCCCATGCCGATCGCATCGGTGGCGACGAGGTAATCGACATCGCCGCTCTGGAACATCGAAACTTGCGCATTTCTTGTGCGGGGCGACAACGAGCCGAGCACGACCGCCGCACCGCCATGCTGGCGGCGGATCAGTTCGGCGATGGCGTAGACCTCCTCGGCCGAGAAGGCGACGATGGCGGTGCGCCGCGGCTGGCGCGTGATCTTGCGGTCGCCGGCGAATTCGAGCTGCGACAATCGCGGCCGTGTCACGATGGATGCGCCGGGCAGCAGCCGCTCGATGATCGGCCGCATGGTGGCGGCGCCGAGCAACATGGTCTCGTCGCGGCCCCGGCGATGCAGGATGCGGTCACTGAAGACATGGCCGCGCTCGAGATCGGCGGCGATCTGGATTTCGTCGACCGCGAGGAACGAGACGTCGAGATCCCGCGGCATCGCCTCCACGGTGGAGACCCAGAAGCGCGGATTTTTCGGCTTGATCTTCTCCTCGCCCGTGATCAGCGCGACGGCCTCGATCCCGGCGCGGTCGACGGCCTTGTTGTAGACCTCGCGCGCAAGCAGCCGCAGCGGCAGGCCGATGATGCCGGACGAATGCGCCAGCATCCGCTCGATGGCCAGATGCGTCTTGCCGGTATTGGTCGGGCCCAGCACCGCGGTAACGCCGGCGCCTGGCGCCCGGTCACTCGCGAACGTCGCGTGAGGAGACAAAGCCATTTTTTCGGGTGTTTTCTTTACGTGCTCGCTTGCTCGTCATTGCGAGCCAACGGGTCGGCGCAAAGCGCCGCCCGATGACAGGCTCCGCGAAGCAATCCATTTCACGGCACAGGACGTATGGATTGCTTCCTGGCTCCGCTCCTCGCAATGACGAAAAACTCAGGATTCCTCGGCTGCCCGGCGCTTTCGCAGCCGGAAGTGTTTCAGATTGCGACGATTCATCTGGTCATATGGGGTTTCGATTTACGCTTGCGAACGGTTGCGGAACGAATCGCGGCCGAATCGCTGACTCGCTGTGGTAACCGGCTTCGTTCACCGCAACATCTGGTTGGCTGCTTCGATTCAGCACTAGATCAAGTTTGTCGCGGCTCCACAAGGGCGCGGTTTTGCGACGGATTTCTTAAAATTCAGGCAGCCTCGAGTCGAATCAGAATCGGCGGAGAGTCAACTGGATTCAGAGGTAGTTGTCGTCCCGGCGAACGCCGGGACCCATACCGCGGAATCCATCGGTTGGAGCATCCTGGCCGCCGCCCGAGTGAAACAATCGAAGCCTGTGGTTATGGGTCCCCGCTTCCGCGGGGACGACAGCGGAACGTAGGCAATCAGTAGCCCGCATGAGCGCAGCGACATGCGGGGCCATCCCGGATGTCGCTTCGCTCATCCGGGCTACGGGCTTCCCATCACTGCGTCTTCGCCACGTGGGGCGGCACGGCCTGGGTCAGGAACTGCGTGGCTTCCAGCATGGCGGTGCCGAGCGGGGTCGGGATCACCATGCGGTAGGGAACCAGGACCCGGGTTCCCAGGATCGGCGCGAAGGCAATCTCGATGTTGCGGGCGCCGGAGAGATATTTGATCACCGGGCGGTCGGGAATATAGCCCGCGATCGGCGTGAAATAGACCGCGCAGACCACGACCGGGCCGCGATAGCCCTTCTCCGCCTTCACCATTTCCATGCGCTTGAAGTCGAGTTTCAGATCGTAGCGCAGGCGGCCGTCGAACACGGCGGCACCACCGCGGCAGGCGTCGGGCGAGACCACTTCGCCGGTCCCGGGCACGCGGAGCAGCGAGGCCGTCATCGGATCCAGCACGCCCTTCTTGTGCGCGTCGGTGACGGGAACGCGGTCGGCATCGACAGGCGGTTCCGGCTCGATGCCGAAATCCTTGATGTTGCCGCCCGCGAGATTGATGTGAATGGTCTCGGATTTCTTCGAGGTGGTGGTCGAGGCCTTGTAGGCGAACGGCACCAGCGCGCCGTTCACGACCCGGCCCTGCGCCTCGCCGGTACCGGAGCCGTTGGCGATGGTTTTCAACAGCCCCGTTGTGCCGCCGACGGCGGCCGCACCATAGGAATCCTCGTTGATGTCGATGTTCCAGGCGCCGCGCCCGACCGGAATGCCCGCCAGCGTCACCTCATATTGCGCTTCGAGCTTGCCCTGCGCAGACGCAGTCTCAGGCAAAAAGAGCCACAGCAGTCCCAAACCGAGCGAGACCGCCTTCCACCGCGCCGATCGGCCCAACGTCATCTTCTTCGTGGTCACGGCGCGTGCATTCCCTGAAAGGCGCGATCAAACCGCTCTAAACAATAATTCCCGCAACCGACGCATATATTCCGCGTCACGCCGGACGATCCCAAGCTTTGCTGTCGAGAGCTTTGCAGGGAGGCCGGCTCGGGGCCCTAAAACGGCCCGGAGGGAACAGCCATTTTCATTCGGCCCGGAATGTGCCCTTTATATGATGGCGTAAGTCACGGAATTGGCAGCCGAAACGGCTATTTCAGTTACCGTTTGTGCCGCAAAACCTTGACGTTTCCCGCCTTGCCCCCTATACGTCCGCCCGCTCCCTGGGGCATGGTCCGGAAAAGTGTGAAGCGGTTTTCCGAAAAGACCATGCCCGAGCAAAAAGACCAATTCAGGACACGAATTTAGACCCCTTCAGGCGCCCGACGGGCTGCCGGGGACGGAAGAGGATTTTTGAGCATGTCGCGGCGCTGTGAACTGACGGCCAAGGGCCCGCTGGTGGGCCACAAGGTCAGCCACTCCAACATCAAGACCAAGCGGCGTTTCCTGCCGAACCTGTGCAGCGTCACGTTCATCTCCGACGCGCTCGGCAGGAACGTGCGCCTGCGCGTCTCGACCAACGCGCTCAAGAGCGTCGACCACAATGGCGGCCTCGACGCCTATCTCATGAAGGCCAAGGCCGACGTCCTCTCCCCCCGCGCGCTCGAACTGAAGCGCCAGATCGAGAAGAAGGTCGGCGGCGACGTGAAGAAGGCGAGCTGAGAATTTTAGAGTTGGGGCTGGGGGCGCGGGCTAGTTCGTAGCGTCCGGTCGTGTTGAGTTAGGTACCAGTGAGATGGTGGCGGCCGGGTCGGAAACGATCCGGCCGTTTTCATTGGACCTCGCGACAGCCTATTTCGAAACCCCACCACCCCCCGGCCTTGCTGGCGGCGGCACGAGCCCCAGTGCTATCGCGCGCGGCAGGCTGTCGACGACGTCCCAGTGCTCGACGAACTTGCCGTTTTCGATGCGAAGGAAATCCGACGTCGAGAAGCGCAGCTTGTTGCCTGTCGCCGGGCGGCCCTGGAAAGTGCCGTCCTGCGTGCCGGTCCACACGATCCGTGCCACCAGTCTGTCGCCCTCCGCGATGATCTCCTGCACCTCGGCATGGTAGTCGGAAAACGCAGCCTGCACCGCGGCGATGAACTTCTTCCGTCCTTCCAGGCCCTGCGGAATATTGGGATTGTGCTCGATCAGGTCGGCCGCGATGTAGCGGTCCGCGGCCTCCGGATTGCGCTGATTCCAGATCTCCTCGATTGAACGGCGAAGCAGCGCCTTGTTCGCCTCCACATCCGCCGCCCGGGCCTCCACCGGCGCGCCGGCCACGATCACGCCTGCAACAATCACGCTTGCAACAATCACACTTGCAACAATCACACTTGCCAGAAGGACAATCCGCATCGCTACCTCCATGTTCCCAGTTACCTAGTAATGCTAGGCATAGAGTCGCTGAGGCTGGAAGCGGATTTAGGAGACGAACCCCTGCCGATCACGCAGCTTTGACTGCGAACCCTAGTCACGCTAGGCATAATGCCGCCATGGAAGGCGAAATGCTGAAAGGCCATCTCGACATGATCGTGCTCGCGGCGCTCGCGAGCGGTCCGTCGCATGGCTACGGCATTATCCAGGAGATCAGGGCGCGCAGCGGCGGAGCGTTCGATCTGCCGGAAGGAACGATCTATCCGGCGCTGCATCGGCTCGAGAAAGGCGGGTATCTTTCGAGCCACTGGGCTACGTCTGAGTCCGGGCGCAAGCGGCGCGTCTACAGGATGACCCGGCGCGGACAGCGGGCGCTGTCGAACCATCGCGCGTTGTGGCAACGTTTCACCGAGGCCATCGGTGGACTGTTCGGAGGCAAGGGCCATGCAGCCGGCCGATCCCATCGCTGACTATGGCGCGGCGATCGCCCGCGAACTGTGCTTCGACGCGAAGCTGGCGCGCCGCGTGCGCGCGGAGGTCGAAGATCATTTGCAGGAATGGCTGGCCGCCTCTGGAGACGCCGGCTCGCATGAAGCGCAAGAAAGCGCGATCCAAGCCTTCGGTCACCCCAGCGAATTGGCCCGCGCCTTCGTGCCGGGTGCACTTGCCTCGCTTGCGCGCCGCGCGGCCGCGCTGGTGGCGCTCGCGGTGATCGGCATTTTCGTGGTGATGGACGCGCGCGTCGTCTGGTACGGATGGATGCAGTGGCACCCCGGCGAACAATTGCGCGCTGCAAACGCGATTGCACTGCCTGCCGATCGCCTCGCCTTCGTGCTGGCCTTCATCCTCTCGCTGGCCGCACTGCTCTATGCCATGACGCGCCGCGCACCCACGCGGTCTCATGCAAGCTTTGGCCGCGAGATCAGGCGATGCATTCGGCTCGGTGCGGCGACGCTCGCCGCTTTATCTGTGGCGGTCGCGATCGAATTGGTCCTGACAGGGATCCGTTTTGCGGAAACGGCGCTCGATGGATCGGCCATCATCCCGACCTTGTCGCTGACCGCGGAAGCCAGTGTTGCCGTGGGCTGCATCGCTTATCTCTGGATCAGCGCCCGACGCGTCTCGCTGGCGCTGCGGCTGGCCGGCGAATAGTCCGCCTTCACGGTTGGTTCTTAAGGCCCCTGCACAACCTTCGCGGCCTTCGCCATCGCATCCGCCTTCGCCGTGACATTCCCCCGCACCCCCTGCCGCGTCTCGCCGGGGTCGTCGAAATCATGCGTCGCGCCGGGATACATGATGACGTCGATCTTCGTGCCGGCCGCGAGCGAGCGCTCGGCGACCTTCTCGCAATAGTCCGGGTTGACCTCCTCGTCGGCGCTGCCGAGGAACATCGTGATCGGCGCAGACGTGCGGATGGTGTCTTCGAGGCGCGCACTCTTGCCGCAGCCGGGATAGAAGGCGAGCGCGGCGCGGAAGCCTCGCTTCGCACCTTGCCGGATCATCACGTTCAGCGTCGTGGAGCCGCCGTTGGACCAGCCTTGCAGAAAGACGCGGTTCGCGTCGACGTCTTGCCGCGTGCGTAACCAGGCCAGCGCGCCCTCGGCGTCGAGCGGGCGCACGGTCCTTTCATTGACATTATCGCGCTCAGGATCGTCATGGCTGAAGCGGCCGAACCCATGCCCTTCCCCGCGCGGGCCAAAGCTGTCCGGCAGCAGCGCGAGCACGCCGCGGCTCGCCCAGAACTCGCCCCACATCGCATGGCGCTTCGAGAGCGTGTTCGCGTTGCAGGGCGAGGCGGTGTTGCGCGCGACCAGCGTGCAGTCGCGGTTGGCGTTGAGGGAATAAGGCCCGCCGCGGCCGTGCAGCAGCACGATGGCCGGATGCGCGGCTGCGCCCGCCGGGCCGAACAGATAGCCGACGATCTCGGTCGCGCCGTCGGCGCTCTTGAAATAGACGGTCTCGGGGGCGGCGTGGGCGGCAGTGGTGAGGAAGGGTAGAGTGAAGGCGATCATGGCAAAGACTTTTGGCCATCTCGACCAGTGGTGCTTATGGATTCCGGGCTCGCCGCTTGCGCGTCGCCCCGGAATGACGATCCTAATTCCCGTCATTCCGGGGCGCGACGAAGTCGCGAGCCCGGAATCCATAACCACAGGCGCCGATTGCAGATACCGGGATAAAAATCGACTCATGAGACTGCTTCCTCGCGAAGGGAGCGCAATGAAAGTCCACAGTCTAGCTCACTCTGGCACGATGCACAGTGCGGCGCTCGCGTCACCCCGCCTACGGCGTCACCGAGAGAAAACAGACGTCGATGTCGCGCTCGAGTTTTTCGACCTGCCTGGTCAGGGCGTTGAAGCGCGAGGCGACTGAAGTCTTGTCGCGTTCGCTGTTGGG
Organism: uncultured Alphaproteobacteria bacterium; assembly: GCA_963696255.1. Lineage (GTDB taxonomy): Bacteria > Pseudomonadota > Alphaproteobacteria > Rhizobiales > Xanthobacteraceae > Bradyrhizobium. The sequence goes on along the minus strand of CAVOJN010000005.1, from coordinate 2,281,565 downwards.
GGTCTTGTCGCGTTCGCCGTTGTAGGCGGAAGCGTCGCCCTCTTTCGGGGTGCGCAGGGCGGGAATCTGGATGGCGGCGCCGCTGAGGTGGCTGCATTGCTGAACGAAGTTGGCGACGACGGCTTTGGCCAGCGGCCGGTCCCGGTCCGGCAACTGGTCGGCGATCTCCCGGATGCGGGACAGATGACTGTCCCAGGGCCGTTCCGTCCTGGCGCGCACGCCTTCGCCCTTGTCGAATTCCTCGACCAGACGCAGCGCGATCACGCGGCCGGTCATAGAGGACAGCCGCGCGCCGATCTTCTCCTTCACCAGCGAAAATTCGGCCCTCGACAGCATCGCGTTCATCTCCTGCGTTTTCCTGACAAAGGATTGCTGCTGTGCATCGAGATCCGCGACCTGCTTCTCCATCTCCGCCTTCCGGCGCGCGACATCGCCGAGACCGGATTGCGCCGATGCAACCGAGGCCTCGAGGTCACGCCCCCGCACTTCCAGCGCGGCGATGCGCTGGTTCTTGACGGCGAGTTCGGATTGAAGATAGGCGACCAGTTCCTGCGACGACGACCTGGAAAAGAAGAAACCGTTGATCGTCAGCAACGCGATCCCCAGCGCGACCAGGGCCGACAGCCACTGCGCGACATTACCCCATTCGAGCTTGTCCATATCGAAATTTGCGTCTCACCAAAGCCCGCCGCTTCAGTCACTTCGATGTCGTGAATTTGTCAACCGCAACGCGCCGCGATGGCGCAAGACGCAGCATTTTTGTCGCGCAAGTCCAATAGGAGGTGCGAGGCGGTACGAACGAGACGCTCCGCGTTTTTGCTGACCGAGAATGGATCAGACAGGCACGTCGGGGGTTGTCCACATCTCAGGTAGTCGTGGTTATGGATTCCGGGCTCTCGCTTCGCGAGCCCCCGGAGTGACAAGGGATAGAGTTTTCGTCATTCCGGGGCGATGCGCAGCATCGAGCCCGGAATCCATAACCACAGGCGCTAGTTGGATATCCCGGGAAAGAGATCGTCCCATGTGGGATTCTGCTCCTCAATGAGCCGAATCTTCCAGTCCCGCCGCCACTTCTTCAATTCCTTTTCCCTGGCAATGGCTGTGAGCGCGTCGTCGTAAATCTCGAACCAAACCAACTTGTGGATTCCATAACGCGACGTGAACCCTTTCGCTGCATCGGTCCGGTGTTGGTGAGTTCGCCGCACGATGTCATTGGTCACACCAAGATAGAGCATACCGTGTTTCTTGCTGGCGAGGAGATAGACGTAATAGGCCATGTCGGACGTCGTAGTTACATCTCAGACAGTCGTGGTTATGGATTCCGGGCTCTCGCTTCGCGAGCCCGGAATCCATAACCACAGGCCAAATTGGGAGGCAATGTGTACGAGCACTGATTTGCCCGACGGCTGCGCGATTTTCGCCTGCACGTCATCCGCGAGCGCCGTCAATTTCACCAAATGAACCCGCGCCGAAAAACTGATTTCACCCGCCGCTCCAATCCCTTCGCCCCGTTCAAGCCCTTTCCGCAAAAATAATCCTCTTTACGAAAATCAGAATCCGTGGATTATCCCGTTCATCCCGCTGCCTCCAGGAGGGGCGTATCGCGATCGTCACGGACGTGGGCGGCGGGATGCGATGGACGCGCGGGCGGCACGAGACGAATGCCGCGCGCGCGGACGGTTAAACCGTATGGTCCTGACGCCCCGACGCTGGCGTCAAGTGATCAGGTCGGTGATGTCGGCCCTTGCGGGCCCGGCACGCCGGATGAGCCCGATCACGACGGGGGCTAACAAGCCCGGCACCCCGGGGAGAGTACGGCACAGGCCGTTAAAACCAATCGCGCAGGGAAGGCCGGCATGTTCCGGCGTACCTGTGGTGACTTGCTTGCGTGCTTTTTTCACTTGCACGCAAGGCTACGGGTGCGATCCGCGCATCCGGCCTTCCCTGTGCCCTCCGATTTTTTCGAGGGAGCAAGATCTTCACGCAAAACCCGGGCACGTTGTGCCGCGGGAACGCGAAGGTGTGTCTCTCCGTCGTCATTCCGGGATGCGCCTTCGGCGCATCCCGGAATGACGGTGCCGGTTGTTTGACAGACGCATATGGAGGCGCACGCGGGCGCCGCGAGTCCTGCTTCCCTTCTCCCCTTGTGGGAGAAGGTGGATCGCCGGTGCGGAGCAGCGGCGAAACGGATGAGGGGTCTGTCTCCGCGGAGAGAGACCCCTCATCCGCCTTCGCGTTCCGCGAAGGCACCTTCTCCCACAAGGGGAGAAGGCACAATTGAGTTCGCAACTACCGCCTCAGGCGGCCGCCTTGCCCAGCCCTGCATCGAGATGCTTCAGCCGCGGCAGCACCTCGTTCTTCAAGCAGCGACAGCGAGTGATGCCAGGCTTCGCGGCTTGTGCTTGTAGTCGAAGCCGAACACCAGCAGCACGCCGAAGCCGCCGACCTCGTGCCAGATCTGCTCGATCTTCTCGGCCGCCGTCTTCGGCGAGCCGACGATCCAGTTGTGGCGCGCGCAATAGTCGACGGTGACGTCGCTGTCGGGCACATCGGGCGAGCGCTTTCAGATAATCCTTGAAGCCGAAATGGCCGAGCAGCGGCAGGAAGTATTCGCTCATCATGCGGCCCATCATGTCGCCGGTCGAGAGCTTCCACGCCTCCTCATCGGTATCGGCGACGAACACCTCGCGCACCAGCCGCCAGTCGCGGCGGCTCGGCTTGCGGCCGCTCTTCGCCGCGCCCTGCTCCACCGAGTCCCAGTGGCTGCCGACATAGGCCGGGTTGAGGTTGAGGCTCATCGGGATGAAGCCGCGCTCGCCCGCGAGCTTCAGCGTGTCGGAGTTCTTCGACAGCCCCGCGACGCCGATCGGCGGATGCGGCGTCTGCAACGGCTTGAGATGCGGCTTGAGGAAGTCGAACATCGTCGTCGGGCTTGGTCACCGTCCAGTATTTGCCGTTGTAGGTGAACGGCGCGGGATCGGACCAGAGTTTCAGGATGATCTCCAGCGCCTCGCGCGTCATCTCGCGGTTCTGTCCGCTCATCCCGTCGACATTGAACATCGCCCAGTCGCTCGGCAGGCCGGACGCCGCGACGCCGAAATTCAGCCGGCCGCCGGAGAGATGATCCATCATCGCGACGCGGTTCGCGAGCTCGGCCGGATGATGATAGGGCAGCAGGAAGCCGCCCGGCCCGATGCGAAGGTTTTTGGTCTGCCGCAAAGCCTTCCACGACCAGGAGGTCGGGCGCCGGATGCGGCTCCCAGGGCGCGGTGTGGTGCTCGCCGATCCAGCATTCCTGATAGCCGAGCTCGTCGAGCCAGCGCAGCACCTGCAGGTCCCAATCGTGCCCTTCCTTCAGCCCGCACTCCGGCGGATGCGAAGGCATCGCGAAATATCCGAGTTCCATGGGGCTTACCTCTCGCTGTTGTTTCCACGCGCCTCGTTTGTCGGTGTGCGCGCGAGTTTCGTCAGTCAGTGCCTCCGTTGCGGCAGAATCATGACAGGCATCATTGCCATGCTGCGGCAGATCAGATGCGTCGCGTGGACACAGCGCTGAGCGCCTTTGCCTCAGCCCGCGTATTTCCTGGCCCGCATCCGCGCCTTGGCGCCGGCGACGATCTGCATCGAAATACCGGCAACCCAGCCGATCATGATGAGCCAGGTCCAGGCGATATGCGGCTCCTCGCGCAGGATGATGATGCCGACAGAGAAGAACGCCGTCAGCGTCGCGCAGGAAGGTGCCGAGCGGCGGAGAGGAATTCCGCGGCGTCGATCTTGGGATCGTCATCGGAATGGAACGCGAGCTGCGGCGTGTCGATGCCGAGATAAAAGCCGATCGCGCCGACAATCATCATGATCAGCAGAAAGCCCTGCGAGGTCAGCGCGCCGATCGCAGGAGCCGACATGGGCGGCGACGAACAGGCCGCAGGCGGCGCCCGCCATCGCAAGGCCGATGCGTTCAAGGACGTGCGCGGACTTCCTGACGCCGAACCGCATGGGCTTGCTCCGCCGATCGCCAGCGGACAGCTTAGCCTATCCGGCCCGCGCGACACAGAACAGCAAAGGCGGCACAATGTTGCGTTACCGCGCCCCGAAGCTGGTCGCGCCGAACAGCGCTTTCTGCGTCGAGGGCTGCGAGCGCCAATATTGCGGAGGCGCGCCGACCTCGCCGCCGAGTTCGGCCGCCGCATGCCAGCCCCAGCGCGGGTCGTAGAGCATGCCGCGCGCGAGCGTGACCATGTCGGCCTTGCCGGAGGCGACGATGTCCTCGGCCTGCTTCGCTTCCGTGATCAGGCCGACCGCCATGGTGGTGACGCCGGTCGCCTGCTTGACGGCTTGCGCGAGCGGCACCTGGTAGCCGGGCCCGAGCGGGATCTTCTGCAGCGGCGAGACGCCGCCGGAGGAGACGTCGATCCAGTCGACGCCGCGCGTCTTCAGCGCTCTCGCGAATTCGATGGTCTGCGGCAGGTCCCAGCCGCCCTCGACCCAGTCGGTGGCGGAGACGCGGACGCCGACCGGCTTGTCTGTCGGGGAAGGCCGCGCGCACGGCATCGAACACTTCCAGCGGATAGCGCATGCGGTTCTCGAGCGAGCCGCCATATTGGTCGGTGCGCTTGTTGGAGATCGGCGACAGGAATTGATGCAGCAGATAACCGTGCGCGCCGTGCAGCTCGATGGCGTCGATGCCGAGCCGTTCGGCGCGCCTGGTGGCGGCGACAAAGGCGTCGCGGACGCGCTTCAGGCCGGCGTCGTCGAGCGCGTGCGGCGCGCTTTCGCCCTCCTTGTGCGGCAACGGCGGACGGCGCCTCCGTCTGCCAGCCGCCTTTGTCCAGCGGCAGCAATCTGCCCGCCGTCCCACGGCCGCGCGCTGGAGCGCCTTGCGGCCGGCATGGGCGAGCTGCATCGCGATGGCGGTCTTCGAATGCTTGCGTACCGAGGCGAGGATCGGCTTCAGCGCGGCCTCGTTGGCGTCGCTGTAGAGACCGAGGCAACCGGGCGTGATGCGGCCGATCGCCTCGACATGGGTGGCCTCGATGCAGAACATCGCAGCGCCCGACAGCGCTAGCGATATTGATGTGGGTGAAATGCCAGTCGGTGGCCGAGCCGTCCTCGGCCGAATACTGGCACATCGGCGAGACCATGATGCGGTTGGACAGAGTCAGGCCGCGCAGCGTGATCGGCGAGAAAAGGGTGCTCATGGGAGACGTCCGGAGGTGAGGATTGGGTCGAAGGCGGGATGCGCTGATGTCATAGCCGCTCGCGCTGCCCTTGTCAGGGGCGGCGAGGCATACCAGCGATGCCGCGTGGCTGCCGTGGTCGACAGGGGGCGGGTGGACGTTCAATCAATGAGGGTGAATTGCAGGAGCAACGTGCGCTGGAGACGCGAGAAATTATCGTCGGAGACCATGGTCAGAACGGTGTCGCCTTCGGCGGTGACATGGGCATCGATGCCTTCCATGTTGTCGATCTCCTGGCCGAGATCGGCCTCGAAGATCGAAGGCCCGTCGACGAGCGCAGCGGGCGCGACCGAGGACAGCGGAATACGACGAATGCGAATGCCGACGCCGGCGGCCCAGGAGAATTTCCGCTCCAGGATCAGGAGATCGCCGGCGGGCAGCAGCACGGCGTCGCTGATGTCGAAATCGTTGGTGCGGCGGACGGCGAACTGGCCCGGCGACGGTCCGCCGATGAGGAAAGCGATGATGTTGCCCTGCGGATCGAGGCCGCGCTCGGAGATCGCAACCAGCGTGCCGGCGAGCCGCTGGCCGTTCGGCACGAAGACGAGCGCTTCCAGCCCCTTGTTGTACGGCAGCTTCCTTGCCGCCGGCGGCAGCGGCACCACCTCGCCCAGCGCCCGCGTGAAACCTTTGGAGAAATCGAACCGCAGCACCTGGTTGACGCGCTCCAGGGCGACATAGACCAGCGTGCCGTCGAGCGCGAGCGACTCGGAATCGAACCAGCCGCGCGTGGTGATCGGCACGCCGCCGGGGCCGAGCATCGGCGCGGCCTCGACATCGGCAAGCCCCTTCATCTCGCGCCCGGTATAGACGATGCGGCCGGTGAACCAGCTGCCCTTGTCGCTGAGCGCGATGAACTTTTCGCCCCTTGCATCGAGCCGGATTGCCGATAATCCGCCAAACCCGGGAAATGCCGAGGTCAGCACCAGGCCGCTGCGCCATTCGAGCGAGCCGTAACGGACATGCGAGCGGTCGCGCGGATCGAACGAGGCGATCGGCTGCGCATTGACATCGATCGACACCGGCGCGGTGACGAAAGTCTCGTCCTTTGGCGCGGGCTTCGATGGCGCGCTGGAGAATTGCGCCCAGGCGAGCCGCGGCAGCGCGGAAGCGGAAAGTGCACCCGCCGCGCACTCAAGCAGGCGGCGGCGGCTCAAGGACGCGCGCATGCGCGCTCAGGAGTGCAGGTGGCGCCGGCCCCTTGTCGCAGGCGCAGCGCCATGAGTCTCGCTGAACAGTTCGGCGAGCTTTTCGGTGATGGCGCCGCCAAGCTCCTCGGCATCGACGATCGTGACCGCGCGGCGATAGTAGCGGGTGACGTCGTGGCCGATGCCGATCGCGATCAGCTCGACCGGCGAGCGGGTCTCGATCTCCTCGATGATGTGGCGCAGGTGCCGCTCGAGATAATTGCCCGGATTGACCGAGAGCGTGGAATCGTCGACCGGCGCGCCGTCGGAGATCATCATCAGGATCTTGCGCTGCTCGGCACGTCCGAGCAGCCGCTTGTGCGCCCAGTCCAGCGCCTCGCCGTCGATATTCTCCTTGAGCAGCCCTTCGCGCATCATCAGGCCGAGATTCTTGCGCGAGCGCCGCCAAGGCGCATCCGCCGACTTGTAGATGATGTGGCGGAGATCGTTGAGGCGGCCGGGATTGGGCGGCTTGCCGGCGGCAAGCCACGCCTCGCGCGACTGCCCGCCCTTCCAGGCGCGCGTCGTGAACCCGAGAATCTCCACCTTGACGCCGCAACGCTCCAGCGTCCGCGCCAGAATGTCGGCGCAGGTCGCCGCCACCGTGATGGGGCGGCCGCGCATCGAGCCGGAATTGTCGAGCAGCAGCGTGACGACGGTATCGCGGAATGTCGCCTCCTTCTCATGCATGAAGGAGAGCGGATGATAGGGATCGGTCACGACGCGCGACAGCCGCGCCGGATCAAGGATGCCCTCTTCGAGGTCGAACTCCCAGGCGCGATTCTGCTGCGCCATCAGCCGGCGCTGCAGACGGTTGGCCAGGCGCGCGACGATGCCCTGCAGATGCGCGAGCTGCTTGTCGAGATAGGAGCGCAACCGCTCCAGCTCGTCGTGATCGCAGAGATCCTCGGCCGCGATGACCTCGTCGAATTTCGGCGCGAAGGCGTGATATTCCGGCCCGCGCGGCTCGTTTTTCCCGTGCGAATTCGGCCGCGTCGCCTCGCCCGGCGTCTCGTCGTCGCCGAGTTCGCCATCGTCGAAGGTGTCGCTGGTGGAGGCCTGCGCGCTTTCCATCGCGCTGTCGGACATGTCGTCCGTGGTCGCTTCCGCCTGGTCGGCACTCATCTCCTGCGCCGCGTCGGAATCGGGCGAGCCTTCCGCGCCGGACTGGTCGCTGTCGCCGTCCGGGTTGTTCTCGTCGTTGTCGTCCTCGTCGGACTCCGCGTTGCGATCGTCGCCGAGATCGAGCGCCGAGAGCAGGTCATGGACCATGTCGCCGAACTTGGCCTGATCCTCGGTGACGCGGGCAAGCCGGTCGAGCCGCGAACCAATTTTGTCTTCCAGGAGCGGCCGCCAGAGATCGACCATCTTCTTCGCGGCCGCGGGCGGCGCAAGTCCGGTCAGGCGTTCGCGCACCAGCATGGCCAGCGCATCCGACAGCGGCGCATCGGCGCGATCGGTGATCTCGTCATATTTGCCGCGATGGAAATGATCGTCGAGCATCGCGGTGAGATTCCTGGCAACACCCGACATGCGCCGCGCGCCGATCGCTTCCACGCGCGCCTGCTCGACAGCCTCGAAGACGCCGCGCGCCTGCGGATTGCCGGGCATCAGCTTGCGATGCACCTTGGGGTCATGGCAGGCGAGCTTGAGCGCGATCGAATCCGCGTGCCCGCGCACGATCGCGGCATCGCGCTTCGTCATCTTGCGCGCCGGCTCCGGCAGCCGCGCCTTGCCCGGCGCAAGGCCTGGACGTTCGGCGGCAAAGCTCACCTCGAGCTCGGGACTGCGCGCGATCGCGCGCAGGCAGGAGGTCACCGCGCGCTTGAAGGGCTCGGTCGGCGCCTCCTTGGCGCCAGTGCGGAACTTGCTGTTGGACGTGGTCATCGCGCCTCGCCGCGTGACGCCTTAGCTCAGCGCCACGTTGACCGCAGATTCGGCAAGCTCGGCGTTGAAGCAGCGTTGATAGAATTCCGCCACCAGCGGCCGCTCCAGCTCGTCGCACTTGTTCAGGAAGGTGACGCGGAAGGCAAAGCCGATGTCGCCGAAGATCTCGGCGTTCTCGGCCCAGGTGATCACCGTCCGCGGGCTCATGACCGTCGAGAGGTCGCCATTCGAAAACGCGTTGCGGGTGAGATCGGCCAGCCGCACCATCTTGTTGACGATGTCGCGGCCTTCCTGCGTGCGATAATGATGCGCCTTCGCCAGCACGATTTCGACTTCCTCGTCATGAGCGAGGTAGTTCAGCGTGGTGACGATGGACCAGCGGTCCATCTGACCCTGGTTGATCTGCTGGGTGCCGTGATAGAGGCCGGAGGTGTCGCCGAGACCGACCGTGTTGGCGGTCGAGAACAGGCGGAACGAGGGGTGCGGCTTGATCACCTTGTTCTGGTCGAGCAGCGTCAGGCGTCCCGAGACTTCCAGCACGCGCTGGATCACGAACATCACGTCGGGACGGCCGGCATCGTATTCGTCGAACACCAGCGCGATGTTGTGCTGCAGCGCCCAGGGCAGGATGCCGTCCCTGAATTCGGTGACCTGCTTGCCGTCCTTGACGACGATCGAATCCTTGCCGACCAGATCGATACGGCTGATATGGCTGTCGAGGTTGACGCGCACGCAGGGCCAGTTCAGCCGCGCTGCGACCTGCTCGATATGCGTCGATTTGCCCGTGCCATGGTAGCCCGTCACCATCACGCGGCGGTTCTTGGCGAAACCGGCGAGGATCGCAAGCGTGGTCGCGCGGTCGAAGCGGTAGTCCGTGTCGACCTCGGGGACGTGAGGATCGACTTCCGAATAGGCCGGCACTTCGAGGTCGCTGTCGATCCCGAAGACCTGCCGGACCGACACCTTCATGTCGGGCAAACCGGAAACTTCCTGCGCATTGGTCATAGCGGCGGTCGTCATCAATCCTCCGAGGTCCCGGGCGTTCCCGAAACCAGAAATACAAGTGTGGCTGCGGATGGGGGCTTATAGCCAACCCTAGCAGAGTGCGCGAACGGGCAGAAGCCCGCCGGGCAACGAAAGTTCCACCGTTTTTTCATGGAGATAGGCACGGAACGCAGTTTTCGGAAGGCTGCCCTGCGAATCACGCCGTGGTTTCGCCAATCAAATCCATGGTCAGGCCGACAAACGGGTTTACATGGCATATTCGGTCGCTCGGGTTACATATGTCGGCGGTCCAACCCGTCCAACCCACGCAGGAATTTAGTGGCTTCCTACATTGATCCCCTCATCGCATTCGTTTCCGCCAATGCCTGGCTTGCCTATCTGACGCTGTTCCTCGCCGCGCTTCTGGAGGCTGTCCCGGTGGTGGGATCGGTCATTCCAGGCTCGACCATCATCCTGGCGCTCAGTGCGCTGGTTCCCGGTGGGGAACTGAAACTGCAATGGGTGCTGCTGGCCGCGACCGCCGGCGCGCTGCTCGGCGACGGCTCGGCGTTCTGGGTCGGCCACCGTTCCCAGCGCGAGATCCTCTCGAACTGGCCGCTGAACAAGTACCCGAATGTTGTCGCGCAGAGCGAGACGTTCTTCCACCGCTGGGGGATGTGGGCAGTTTTCCTCGCTCGCTTCGTGCCGCCAATCCGCGCCTTCGTGCCGATCACGGCCGGCGCGCTCGACATGCAGCCGGTCCGCTTTTATGCGGTCAATTTTCCTGCGATCCTGATCTGGGCGCCGGCGCATGTGTTGCCGGGCGTCGTGGCGGTGTCGGTGCTTGATCGGTTCAAGGTGTTCCATCACACCGGCGGCACCGCCAAGCATCACTGGATTCCGATCATCGTCGGGGGCGCCGTGATCATTGCGCTTGCGATCTGGACCATCCGGCGGCGGAATGGCGGCAACGCCATCGAGCCGGCCGCGAAACAGTCGCGCTGAGCGGGCCTTTGCGGGTTCCGCTTGTGTGTTAGTCTGCCGCCAGGCAGGGCGGAAACCCATGAGGCGGCGGGAGTTCATCACGCTACTCGGTGGAAGCGCGCTTGCGCCGGTTGTGGCGCGAGCAGAGCAGGCCATGCCTGTGATCGGCGTGCTCAGCAGCGCCTCGTCGCGGGACTACGCGTCCGGACTCGCAGCCTTCCGGAACGGGCTCCGGGAGAGCGGCTACGTCGACGGCCAGAACGTCCGAATCGAATACGTCTTTGCCAATGAGCAGTACGACCGTCTGCCTGGCCTTGGAGCCGACCTCGAACGCCGCCAGGTCAAATTGATCGTCGCCATGGCCACGCCCGCCGCGCTCGCGTTGAAATCCGCGGTGACGGCGACACCGATTGTATTCGGGATGAGCGGCGACCCCGTTCGCACCGGGCTCGTCGAAAGCCTCAGCAAGCCGGGCGGCAACCTCACCGGTGCGGCCCACATGAACGTCGAGATTGCGCCGAAGCGCATCGAGCTGCTGCACGAAGTGCTGCCGGCGGAGAAGCGCCTGGGATTGCTCGTGAACCCCACAAATCCCGTATCGCAGTCGGTCTCGACGGAGATGAAGAGCGCCGCCATTGCGCTTGGAATCGAGCTTGAAGTGATCGAGGCACATGATGACGAGGAGATCGATCGTGCCTTTGCCGGACTGGCCGGCCTGAAAGTCGGCGGGCTTGTGATCGGCACCGATCCGTTCTTCACAAGCCGGGCAGAGAAGATCGGCGGATTGTCGCTCGCCGTGAAAATCCCGGCGATCTACCAGTATCGTGAATTCGTCGCAGGCGGCGGATTGATGAGCTATGGCGGAGACAACACCGATTCCTACTATCAGGTCGGCCTCTATGCCGGCCGCATCCTGAAAGGCGAGAAGCCGGGAAATCTTCCGGTCCAGCTCTCGACCAAGGTTCAGTTTTTCCTGAATCTGAAGACGGCAAGGCTCCTGGGTCTGTCCGTACCGCTCGCCCTGAGCGGCCGCGCCGACGAGGTGATCGAATGAAGCGTCGCGAGTTCATTGGCCTTCTTGGCGGCACGGCATTGATGCCGCTTGCGGCGCGAGCCCAGCAGGCCAGGCCGGTGATCGGCCTGATCAACGGCACTTCGGCCGGGAAATATGAGCCGCAGATCGCGGCATTCCGGGAAGGCCTCAAGCAAGCCGGCTTCGTCGACGGGGAGAATGTGACGATCGAATATCGCTGGGCTGACGGCGATTACAGTCGTCTGCCTGCGCTCGCCGCTGACCTCGTGGAGCGCCAGGTCGCCGTGATCGTCGCCAACACACCTGCCAATCTGGTGGCCAAGAAGGCGACCGATAAAATCCCTGTCGTGTTCACCACCGCCAGCGATCCCGTGCAGATCGGCCTGGTGACAAATCTCAGTCATCCCGGCGGCAATGTCACCGGTGTCAGCCAGCTTAATGCCTCGCTCGGTCCAAAGCGGCTGGAGCTCGCGCGTGAATTGCTCCCGACGGCTACCGACATGGCGTTGCTTGTCAATCCGAAAGATCCCCCGCGCGCAGAGAAGGTCGTCACGGAAGTGCAGGCCGCAGCGGACCGTCTCGGCCTGCACCTGCACGTTCTGCGCGCCGGCACGGAGAGCGACATCGAGACAGCCCTGGCGGGGTTTGCCCAAACAAGAGCGAGCGCGCTGGTGGTCGGGGCCGATGCTTTCTTCAATGCCTACGCCCCCCTGCTCGCCGAAGCTACGCTTCGTCACAAGGTGCCGACGGTCTACGAATATACCGAGTTCACCGAGGCGGGCGGGCTGATGAGCTACAGTGGCGATATCAAGGAAAGCTATCGCTGGGCCGGCATCTATGCGGGCAGGATTCTCAAGGGCGCCAACCCCGGTGACCTCCCGGTGCAGCAATCCACCACCGTCCAGCTGATCGTGAATCTCAAGGCGGCGAAGGCGCTCGGCATCACCGTGCCGCTGTCGTTGCTCGGCCGCGCCGACAGGATCATCGAATAGCGCCGGCGTCGGACGTCGCGCCTCGCCCCGGCGCCGGGCCGACATAACGCGCGCGCGGCCGGATCAGACGGCCATGTTGCAGCTGCTCGCTCGCATGGGCGATCCATCCGACGGCGCGTGCCATCGCGAATAATGTCAGCTCGCTGCCCGGCGCAAGCCGCAGGCTGTGCGCCAATACGGCGAGCGCATAATCGATATTGACGAACTCACCGGTGGCTTGCGCGATCCGCTCGGGAACTTCCCTGGTGAATTTTCGAGCGGCGCCGGCACGCGTCAGCGCGTCCAGCAGCGACATCGCGCGGGGGTCGCCGTGCTTGTACACGCCATGGCCAAAGCCGGCGAAACGCTCGCCGAGCGCAACGCGATCGCGGATCACGGGCTCCGGATCCTGGTCGATCAAGGTTTTCACCAGGCGCGACGCCAATACGCCCGCGCCGCCATGCTTGGGGCCCTTGAGCGCGGCCAGCCCCGCGATCACGGCGTCGTAAAGGCTGAGGCCCGTCGAAGCCGCGCAGCGCACGGTGAAGGTCGAGGCATTGAGCTCATGGTCAGCCAGCAGCACGAGCGCACGGCGGATCAGGTCGGCCGCGTGCTTGTGATCGGGAGCCCACGCTTTCGCGATCTGCAGATGCAGCGGCTCCGCTGACGGCGCCGTCCTGAGCATGGTCGCAACCAGAAGCCGGACCATACGGCCGCCGACCATCGCGCGCCCCTCGGCCGCGCGCGTGTGGGCGCCGGGATCGGCGCTGGTCGCAAGCGCGAGCACCGCAATGCTGCGGTCGATGGGTGCCGCGCGGTGTGCCGCCTCTGCGATCGCACGCATCTCATCAGAGACATGCGGGCAATTGTCGGATGCAAAGGGATCAACGCCGGTCACATCCCACAACAGTGTCGCGGTGTGTTCGAGCGTATCCTTCTCCGACAGATCGATGCAGTTCACGCCGCGGTAGATCGCGCCCGCCTCGGTGATGGTCGAGACCGACGAATCCAGCACCGGCAGATCCGGATCGAAGCTGCGGAAGCCACGGGGCTCCGCCGCGGTCGGTACGCGACGCTCCTTCAGGTCCCGAACGTCCTCGGCCCGGTAGCGGTGGCTACGCGAATCCGGCGACGGTTCGGAGCGGATCAGCCCGCGGCTGACATAGGCGTAGAGCGTCGCCTGCGAGATCGCGAGTTCAGCCGAAGCCTCCCGGGCAGACAGGTAGAGGGCGGAGGATTTTTTCATATTGATTTATATAATCAAGATTGATCAAGTTGTCGAGCGGGTCGATCTTAGGGTCCTGAACATCCCCGAAAGGAGACCCGGTCATGAACATGCATCTCACCAAGAGCCAGATTGGTCTCGACGGCGTGCCCGCCGCCGAGACCGTGTTGAGCCATGTCGATGGCGAGCGCGGCGAGTTGATCATCGCGGGCGAGCGCGTCGGCGATCTCGCCGGCAAGGCAAGTTTCGAGAGCGTCACCGCGCGCCTCTGGAATGGTGCGACAGGCAGATCGCTGACGGAGGCCGACGTGCGTGCGGCGCTGGGCGCTGCCCGCGAGCGCGCCTTCGCGCGCCTGCCGGACCTGCTGCCGGCGACGCGCGGGCTGTCCGTCGTAGACGGCTTTCGGGCGGCCGTCGCAGGGCTGCGTGCGGAAAACGGGCTCGATCACGAGGCCACCATGGTCGGTGCATTCCCCGTCATCGCGGGCGCTCTGGTGCAGCAGGCCAAGGGACGAGCGCCGGTTGCCCCCGATGCCAATATCGGCCACGCGGCCGACACGCTGAAAATGCTGCTCGGCGAAAGGCCGGAGGCGCGCAGCGCTGCCGCGCTCGACACCTACTTCGTCACCGTCTGCGACCACGGCATGAACGCCTCGACCTTCACCACGCGCGTGGTGGCCTCGACACAGGCCGATCTGTTCGCGGCCGTCGCGGCCGGCTACTGCGCGCTCACTGGCCCGCTGCATGGCGGCGCGCCGGAGCCCGTGCTCGAAATGCTGGATGCGATCGGCAGGCGCGAGCGCATCAAGCCCTGGGTCGACGACGCATTGTCGCGCGGCGAAAGGCTGATGGGTTTCGGCCATCGGGTCTATCGCGTGCGCGACCCGCGCGCCGATGTGCTGAAGGTGGCGGTCGAACGGCTGTCCGCCGAAGGCGCCGATCTCCCCTTTGCCGGCGAGGTCGAGGCCTATATCCGTGAAGCGCTGCGGCGGAAGAATCCGAACCGGCCGCTGGAGACCAACGTCGAGTTCTTCACGGCCATCCTGCTCGATGCGCTGGCGATTCCGAGGCAGGCCTTCACGCCGATCTTCGCGGTCGCCCGCGCAGCAGGCTGGACGGCCCACGCACTCGAACAGCGGCGGACCGGCCGGCTGATCCGGCCGAGCTCATCCTATGTCGGGAGAATGCCGGCGGCCGCCTGAATGTTCAGTCGCCTCAACATGCACGACGGCGGGGCAACACACTCCGCTGTCGTCCCTGCGAGAGCAGGGACCGATACCGCGTGATATCCGGAAGGGGCAGACCGGTTGTAACGGCGTTCTTCGCCAAACGTGCGCCTGTGGCTGTGTCCTCCCTGCTTTCGCAGGGACGACATGGCTAGCCTGCGCGCACCACGGTCTTCAGATAATTGTACGCCTTGATGATCTCGATCAGGCGATCTTCGGTCGAGCGATCGCCGCCATTGGCGTCGGGGTGATGCTGCTTCACCAGTGCCTTGTATTTGACCTTGACGTCTTCCAGCGTCGCGTCGGGGCCAAGGCCCATCACCTGCAACGCCTTGCGTTCGGCATTGAAAACTTTCCGCGTTTCGGCCTTGGGCGCAGAGTCCGGCCCCGGCCGCCAGCGCCGCCCGTTCAGCTCGCTGAACATGCTGAAGGGATCGGCGGCGCCATCGAAATCCTCGGGCCCCTTGCCTTTGCCGGGGCTGCCATTGGCGCCCATCTTCCAGGTTGGGCGATGCCCCGTCATCGCGTCCTTTTGGTAGCGCGCGACGGCGTCGGCGTTCATGCCGGAGAAGAAATTATAGGCCTGATTGTACTCGCGCACATGGTCGAGGCAGTAGTGCCAATACTCGCGCGAATTCTCGCGGCCCTTCGGGGCGCGGTGCGGGCCCTTGTTCTTGCAGCCCGGCCATTCGCACATGATGGCCGCTTCGCGCGCCTGCGCCTGCTGCTTCGCGCTCAGCTTGTTCGGCTTGATGCGAATGGAGTCGAAGATTTTCGATGAATCGATCGGCATGACAGACTTTGACTACGCAACGCAAAAACCTTCAAGTCTTGACATTGCGAAACCGTTTAACTCCGGGCTTGAGGATTGACGAAAAGCTGCCACAAGTTCTAATCCGGGCTTATGACGACCCAACAAACTATCACAAATAAGTTGCGCGAAGCTTTCCATCCCGAAAGCCTCGAGGTCAAAGACGAGTCACATCTGCATGAGGGCCATGCCGGCCACCGGCCGGGCGGCGAGACGCACTTCCGTGTACATATCGTGTCGCAGGCCTTCAAAGGGAAGAGCCGGATCGAGCGTCACCGCCTGATCAATGCGACCCTCTCGAACGAACTCGCAGGTTCCGTGCACGCGCTGGCCATCCACGCGCAGGCGCCCGGCGAAGGCTGAGGTCGCAGAGGCTTCCCCCACCACGTACCCCGCGGGGTACGGCGTTTGGCCGCGCCTCCTCCCAACAGATCCCGGACGGCCGGTCAGAACGCGGTGCCCGCGCGCTTGGGCTTTGCGTCCTCGAATTCGGTCTCGCGTAACACCGGAACAATACGGAGAGCCGTGATGCGGTTGCGCTCACGCCGCAGCACGCGGAAGCGGAAGCCGTGGAAGGTGAAGCTCTGGCCGCGCTCGGGGATCGACCGCGCCTCGTGAATCACCAGACCCGCGACCGTCGTGGCCTCTTCATCGGGCAGATGCCAGTCCATGGCGCGATTGAGATCGCGGATCGGCACCGAGCCGTCGACCACGACCGAGCCGTCGGGCTGGGCGCGTACGCCGGCCACCACGATGTCGTGCTCGTCCGAAATGTCGCCGACGATCTCCTCCAGAATGTCTTCCAACGTGACCAGGCCTTCGACTTCGCCATACTCGTCGACGACAAGCGCAAAGTGCGTCTTGCGCCGCCGGAACGCCTTCAGCTGTTCGGAGACGGGGCGCATCTCCGGCACGAACCAGGGCGGCAGCGCGATCGCGGAGACATCGATGCGCGAGGTATCACCTTCCGAGGCGCGAATGGCGCGAAGCAGGTCCTTCGCATGCAGCACACCGATGATGTTTTCCGGCTTCTCCCGCCACAGCGGGATACGGGTGTATTCGGACGCCAGAACCTCGCGCACGAGATCGTCAACAGGCTGCTCCGCATTCACCATCACCATTTCGGTGCGGTGAACCATCACGTCCGAGACCTGCAGCTCGCGCAAATCGAGCAGGCCGCCGAACATGTCGCGGTCCTGCTTCTCCACCTTGCCTTCGCGATGCAGCAGATCGACCGCGCCGCGCAGGCGCTCGGTCGGCGACAGCAGCGGCTGGTTGGCGCCGACCCTGATGCCCAATAGCCGCATCAGCACGCGCACCACCGCCTCGATCACGGTGACCAGCGGACCCAGAATGTACATCAGGAGCCGCATCGGGCGCGCCACCGCCAGCGATACGCGATCCGGCGCGTTGATCGCGATGGTCTTCGGCAGCACTTCGGCGAAGATCACGACCAGGATGGTCATGACGGCCGTGGCGTAGAGCACGCCGACCTCGCCGAACCATTGCGTGAAGATGCCGGTGGCGAGCGCGGATGCGCCGATATTGGCGATGTTGTTGCCGAGCAGGAGCGCACCGATCAGCCGCTCGCGCATGGCGATGAGGCCGGACACGACGTCGGCGTCGCTGTTGCCCTGCTTCGACAGCCGCAACATGCTCCCGCGCGAGGCGCCGGTCAGCGCGGTTTCGCTCGCCGCGAAAAACGCGGAGATGCCGAGCAGCGCAACCATGGTGGAAAAGGTAAGCCAGTTCATGAGCGTATCGCTCTCTATCGCAGAAGCATGATCATCCTGGAACGCGGCAAAACGTCGGCTTGCAGCGCGATCACGCCTTGACCTTGTCCCTTAGAAAGTCGCGTACCCTCGCAGGTTCGACGTCCCTTGCGATCACCGCGCTGCCGATCGCCTCCAGCAGGATGAAGGTGAGCTTGCCGCGCCGGACCTTCTTGTCCTGTGCCATCAGGTCCATCAGCGCATCGGCGTCCGCCAGCCCCTCCTGCGCAAAACCCGCGATGTCCTGCAGCCGCGTCGGCAATCCGACCTCCACCAGATGACGCTCGAGGCGCGCTGCGTCGCCAGGCGGGAGCATGCCGATCGACGCGGAAAACTGCGCGGCCAGCACCATGCCGATTGCCACGCCCTCGCCATGGAACAGGCGATCGGAAAATCCGGTCGCCGCCTCCAGAGCGTGGCCGAAGGTATGGCCGAGATTGAGCAGCGCCCGGTCGCCGTTTTCCCGCTCGTCGCGCGCCACGATGGCAGCCTTCGCCCGGCATGAGGTCGCGATGGCATGCTCGCGCGCAACGCCGCCCTTGAACAATTCGGCGTGGTTGGCCTCGAGCCAGGTGAAGAAGGCCTCGTCACCCAGCGCGCCGTACTTTGCGACCTCGGCATAGCCGGCGCGGAACTGTCGCGGCGACAAAGTGTCGAGCACGGCGGTGTCCGCGATGACCAGCACCGGCTGGTGGAATGCGCCGACCAGGTTCTTGCCCTGCGGCGAATTGATCCCGGTCTTGCCGCCGACCGACGAATCCACCTGCGCAAGCAGCGAGGTCGGGACCTGCACAAAATCCACGCCACGGCGCAGGATCGCGGCCGCGAAGCCCGCGAGATCGCCCACCACGCCGCCGCCGAGCGCGATCACGAGATCGTTGCGCTCGATCTTCGCCGCGATCAGCGCCTCGGACACTTTCTGCAGGCCCGCATAGCTCTTCGAGCCCTCGCCTTCCTCCACAATGATGCGCGAGGCCGGAATGCCGGCCTCCGCCAGCGAGGCCTCGGTGGCGGCCAGCCAATGCCTGGCGACGGTCTCGTCGGTAACGATAGCCGTTCGCACGCCCGGCCGCAGCGCCGCAATGCGCACGCCGAGCGAGGCGAGCGCGCCACGGCCGATCACGATGTCGTAGGCACGATTTTCCAGCGCGACGTCGACGGTGGTCATGTCGGAACGTTTCAGCGGTGCCGTCATGTTGCAGCACCCATGCTGGTGACGGGCTGCCCGGGCGTACGACCGGCAAGACGCGCCTGCAGGGCATCCAGACATTCATCGACGATCTTGTCGTGCGGCACATCGCGCGAGGCGATGGTGATGTCGGCGTGCTGATAGACCGGCTCGCGTTCCCTCAAGAGGCGATCGACGGTCGCAGCGGGATCGGGGGTCTGCAGCAACGGCCGGTCGGCGCGGCGCTTGACGCGGCGCATGATTATATCAGGGTCAGCCTTCAGCCAGACCGAAACGGCCTTCTCGGCGATGCGGCGGCGGGTTTCCTCACGCATGAACGAGCCGCCGCCGGTGGCGAGCACCGCAGGGCCGCCGTCCAGGAGGCGCGCGATCACCCGCGCCTCGCCATCCCTGAAATGCGGCTCGCCGTGCAGCTCGAATATCTCGGGAATGGTCATGCCGGCGGCCGTCTCGATCTCGGTATCGGCATCGACAAACGCGAGATTGAGCCGCGCGGCCAGCCGCCGTCCGATGGTGGACTTGCCCGCCCCCATCATGCCGACGAGCACAATGAGCCGCTTGCCCAGGCCAGCCAGAATCTCGGCCTCCAGGGACGCGGTCGTGGGCGCAGATGTTGCCGACTCGGACATCATAATCTTGGGGTCTCGGCGGAAAAGACCGCCTTCTTCATCACCTATACTACCCCTGCCAATACCTCTGCCAGAGAGACTTGCAACGGCGAAGCGAACATGTTGGATGATTTCATTGGTTAATTCGCCCGCCTGAAGGCTCGAGAGATGCCCAGCCTGTTCCGCTTCCTGTCGGTCGTGGCCGTGATCGTCGGCATCGTCTATGGTGCGATCTATGCGCTGGCAAATTTCGTCAGCCCGAAATCGCGGGAAATGACCGTGACCATCCCGCCCGACAAATTTCTAAAGAAATAGGCTCTATGGTCTGGATATGCGTTCCAGGACCTTGAACAAGACTTCAGATGTGATCGCCGACGAGCGGCTGATCGGCCTCTTCCTCGACATGCTCGCGGCGGAACAGGGCGCCGGCGACAATACGTTGCAAGCCTATCGACGCGACCTCGAGGATTTCTCCGCGTTTCTTTCCAGACGCAAACAGAATTTCACCGCCGTGCAGACCGACGCGCTGCGCGACTATCTTGCCGATCTCGACACCCGCGGCTTCAAATCCTCCAGCGTCGCGCGGCGGCTGTCGGCGATCCGGCATGTGTTCCGGTTCCTCCTGAGCGAGCGGATCCGAAGCGACGATCCGGCGGCAATCCTGTCCGGGCCGAAACGCGGCCGCGGCCTGCCGAAAGTGTTGTCGATCGCCGACGTCGATCGCATGCTGACGCGGGCAAAGGAACTGACGCAGACGGCCGATGCCTCGCCCTCGCAGCGGCTGCGCGCGATGCGGCTCTACTGCCTGCTGGAAGTTCTCTATGCCACGGGGCTGCGCGTTTCCGAGCTGGTGTCGTTGCCGCGCTCGGCGGCGCGAAACGACGCGCGCATGATCGTGGTCCGCGGCAAAGGCGCCAAGGAGCGGCTGGTGCCGCTGAACGATGCCTCGCGGCAGTCGATGGCGGATTATCTGGCGGCGACGGATGCGGCCGAAACCGCGAAGGGCCGCAAGGGCGCCGGATCGAAATGGCTGTTTCCCTCGTCAGGCGAAAGCGGACATCTGACGCGGCAGCATTTCGCCCGCGACCTGAAGGAATTGGCTTCCGTGTCCGGACTCCCTCCGCGGCTGGTGTCGCCCCACGTGCTGCGCCACGCCTTTGCCAGTCACCTGCTGCACAATGGCGCCGACCTGCGCATCGTCCAGACGCTGCTCGGTCACACCGATATCTCGACCACGCAGATCTACACCCATGTGGTGGAGGAACGGCTGAAGAGCCTGGTCCGCGACCTGCATCCGCTGGCGGAAAAGTAAGGCATGATCCGGAAAAGTGTGACGCGGTTTTCCGAAAAGATCATGCCCAAACTAGAAGCTAAAGCGCGATGTCAATTCACCCTGAAGTCATCGCGCTTTAGCCTGCCTTGACTTCCGCGCGAACTCCCGCGAAAGAGCCACGGCGTTTGCGATCGTTTGCGTCCACACGCCCCGGAAATGGGCTAAACCCTTGACCCGGCGCGCTTTCCCAAGCCCGACCGAAAACCGTTTCGCCTCCCCGCCTGTTCTTCCCTATATTGGCTTGATGCTGGACCAGATGCGCTCCTACCTCGATTTCGAAAAGCCCGTCGCTGAACTCGATTCCAAGGTGGACGAGTTGCGCGCGCTCGCCGCGTCCGGCACCGATATCGGCGAGGAGGTCGGCAAGATCGAGGAGAAGGCGGCGCAGGCGCTGGCCGATCTCTACACCAACCTGACGCCCTGGCAGAAGACGCTGGTCGCGCGCCATCCGCAGCGGCCGCACTTCACCGACTTCGTCAACGCGCTGATCACCGAATTCACGCCGCTCGCCGGCGATCGCAAATTCGCCGATGACGAGGCGCTGCTCGGCGGCTTCGGCCGTTTCCGCGGCGAAAGCATCTGCGTGATGGGCCAGGAGAAGGGCAACTCCACCGATTCCCGTATCAAGCACAATTTCGGCATGGCGCGGCCGGAAGGCTATCGCAAGGCGGTGCGGCTGATGGAAATGGCCGAGCGATTCGGCATTCCCGTGTTGTCGATCGCCGATTCAGCGGGCGCCTATCCCGGCATCGGCGCAGAGGAGCGCGGGGTCGCCGAAGCCATCGCGCGTTCGACCGACGCCTGCCTCTCGCTTGGCGTGCCAAATGTCGCGATCATTTCGGGCGAGGGCATGTCGGGCGGCGCGATCGCGATCACGACCGCCAACCGGGTGATGATGTTCGAGCATGCGATCTACAGCGTGATCTCGCCCGAGGCCGCCTCCTCGATCCTCTGGCGCGACGGCACCAAGGCCCAGGAGGTCGCCAACAGCCTGAAGATCACCGCCCAGGACATGCTCCGATTCGGCGTCATCGACAGCATCCTGAAGGAGCCGGTCGGCGGCGCGCATCGCGACACCGCCGCCATGATCGCGACTGCAGGCGACGCGATCGCCCAGGCTTTTTCCGAACTGAAGGGGCTCGACGCGCAGGCGATCCGCAAGCAGCGGCGGCAGAAATTCCTGGAGATCGGCCGCAAGCTCGGCTGAGCGCGGCCAAAAATCGTCCAAAAAGACCACAACCCGCAGCATTTGGATGGGCCATAGCGGAAATCCCAATTCCGCCGCAATTCGGCCCCGACGGCATATTTATCCTCCATTGACCATCCGTGCCTTAGAACCGTGCTGCGGTGCCCCCATCGGGTTGCCGCCGAAGGGTCCAAAGGGTAATATTTTAGCTAATGGCTTCAGGGTATTCGCATTGAGGGGTCTTCGCGAATCGCCCGGTGGGAGTGGAGCTGCTGCATTGATCAATCGCACGCTGGTTCGCGCGCTCATCACCTCGGTTGCGCTTGCCGCGACCGGAGCGCTGATGGCCGGCTGCAACAGCGATGAGATCTCGCTTGCGGCGAACTCCAAGGCCAATCAGCCGGTACCGCCGAAGCTGCTCGCGGCCATGACGGAAAAGGACATGGATCTGCAATCGCCGATCCTGATCCGCCTGTTCAAGCAGGATGCCGAACTCGAAGTCTGGAAACAGAATCGCTCCGGCAAGTTCGAGATATTGAAGACCTACCCGATCTGCCGCTGGTCCGGCGATCTCGGTCCGAAGGTGCGCGAGGGCGACCGTCAGGCGCCGGAAGGCTTCTACGCGATCACGCCGGGACTGATGAACCCGCAATCGGCCTACTATCTCTCCTTCAACACCGGTTATCCCAACGCCTATGACGCCGCGCTCGGCCGTACCGGCTCGCAGTTGATGGTGCACGGCGATTGCTCGTCGCGCGGCTGCTACGCGATGACCGATGAGCAGATCGCGGAAATCTACTCGCTCGGCCGCGAATCCTTCTTCGGCGGCCAGAAGTCGTTCCAGTTCCAGGCTTACCCGTTCCGGATGACGGCGGCGAATTTCGCGAAACACCGCAACAATCCGAACATGGCCTTCTGGAAGATGATCAAGGAAGGCAGCGACCATTTCGAGGTCTCGCATCAGGAGCCGAAGGTCGACTTCTGCGAGAAGAAGTACGTGTTCGATGCGATCCGCGCGCCGAACGCCACGCGCGATCCCGTGTTCAATGCCTCGGCCAAATGCCCGGCCTATGCGATCGCAGACGATCTTGCCGACGCGGTACGCGCCAAGCAGGAAACCGACAACGCCGAATACGCCAAGCTGGTGTCCAAGGGCGTGCCGGTGGCGAAGCTCAACACTGGCATCGACGGCGGCATGAACCAGATCTTCGCGTCTCATGTGCCCGGCGCGAGCACAGGCCTTTCCGAGGGTGGCGATGGACAAGGACTTCGCGCTCGCGGGCCTGTCGCGCATGCCCGGCACGATCCCCGGCACCGTCAATCCGCCTCGCTCGCCATGGCAGCAGGGCACGGATGAGCCGGTCGCCGCAGTTGCCTCCGCACCGGCAACGCAGCCGCCGCCGACCCGGGTCGCTTCGGCGGCGCCGGCGCAGAGCCAGCAATCGGAAGGCTGGTTCGCCAGCCTCGCCCACAAGGTCGGCTTCGGCAGCGCCGCTGGCGACACCACGGCCACGGCATCTGCCGCGCCCGCAAGCAAGCCAAAGGCCGAAGCCAAGCCTCTGCCCAAGGCGTTCAAGCCGGCTGAGACCAAACAGGCCGAAGCCAAGCCGGCGGCCAAGCCGGCGCTGAAACCATCCGTCTCCGAGGCGCCCGCCACGGCCGCTGCTGCCGCGCCCGCCGCGCCGGCCAAGGACAACATGGTCGCTGGCGCGCAGCCGATCATGCCGACGAATTCGTTCGACAGCCGTTTCTCTGCGATGAAATAGGCCCGCCGCTTCGGCGCTGCCTCATCAGGGATTCAAATCGCCACTCGCCGCCGGCTATTTCGCCCCTTTCAGGCGACACGATGTGGCGCAGGTGGTCACGACGCCGTTCTCGCATTTGATGCAGGTGGCGACGCACTGGTCGAAGTTCTTTTCGTCAACGGACAAAGCGAGCGCCGATTTGCACTGGTTCGCCTGGCTCGCAGCATCGGGCTGTTGAGAGCAAGCCGCCAGCACCGCCAACGGAATCAGGATCACAAGGAACTGCATCAACCGAACCTTGTTCTGGGCGAGTTGAGATCAGCGGCGCTGAATCGCCCCGGAATTTCCGATTTTTCCATTTGCGAGTCCATACATTCCGAAGCTGACGCGAGCCTTACTCCACCGCTGGAACCCGGCGGGCGCGGACCGCAATGCACAAGTCGCGCGGCCCGCTCATGCGAAAATCCAGGTCGCTCGGCAACTACGGATATACATGTTTCCATGACACGACGTACCCGGTGTTTCACGGCATGACGAACCTGATCTCGCAGGTCGTGGACGAGGAGTCTCCGCGGCAAGCTGCCGCTTTCAGGAAACGTACGGCTGCGCGCGAAGACACAGCCAGGAGACAGAGATGGACGCGCGACCGATATTCGATAATTCTATCCGAGCGCAGCGGCCCGACAGAAGGCCCGGCGATCCATCGGGAGGAACCAGGGACATGGCGGGCATCCATCGGCTCGATCGCCTCATCGGCGACGACTACCCCACTTTCGCGACCGAGGATGACGTTCGCGCCTTCGAGAGAATTCCATATGCCGAGCGTATCGCGGCCCAAAGTACCTATGACGCGATCAAGCTCGGTGCCGCGCTCAATGGCGATGCGCCGGCGATCCAGTTCCTGCCGAACGCCGATCCGGCCGATCAACCGGTGGTCATCAGTTATCGCGATTTTTCCGCTCGGGTCACCCAGGCGGCCAACATGTTCCATGCTCTGGGGGTCGGCAAGAACGACGTCGTCAGCTTCCTGCTGCCGCTCCTCCCGGACGCATTTGTCACGCTGTTCGGCGCCGAGGCGGCGGGCATTGCCAATCCCGTCAACCCGCTGCTGGAGCCGCACCAGATCGCGGAGATTCTGGACGCGGCACAAACCAGCGTGCTGGTGGCGCTCGGACCGATGCCGGGCACGGACATCTGGCAAAAAGTCGATCAGGTCCGCGGCCAGCTGAAACACCTGAAAGCGATCGTTCAGATCGGTCCCGGTGACGCCGCCAACGGCATCCATTCCTTCGCTGAACTGATCCGGCAGCAACCGTCCGATCGGCTGGTCAGCGGCCGGACGATATCCGGCAACGACATCGCTGCCTATTTCCATACCGGCGGCACGACGGGCACGCCCAAGCTCGTGCGCCACACCCACACCAACCAGGTCTACCAGGCCTGGGTCTGCAACCTGATGCTCAAGGCAAGGCCGGCGACCAATCTGTTGTTCGGAATGCCGCTGTTCCATGTCGGGGGGTCGCTGACCCAGGCGCTGGCGACATTCGCGGCCGGCGGCTGCCTGATCGTGCTATCGCCGTCCGGCTGGCGCAACCCGGCCGCGGTGAAGAATATGTGGGCGCTGATCGAACGCTTCAGGGTGGAGGCGTTCTCGAGCGTGCCCACGGTTCTCGCGGCGGCGCTCGCAATCCCCCCGGGAGATGCCGACATCTCGAGCCTGCGTTTTGCGGCAGCCGGCGGCTCGGCCATTCCGGTGGCGATCGGCAAGACGATCGAGCAGAAATTCAAGCTGCCTGTCGTCGAGGTCTACGGCATGACCGAGACGGCAAGCGTCCACACATTGGCGTGCATGGACCGTCCCATCCGGATCGGCTCCGTCGGTCATCCCGTACCCTATAGTCGCGTCCGCATCGTCAAGCTCGACGCCGATGGCCGCCTCGACCGCGACTGTGCGACGGATGAGATCGGCGTCGTGATCATGGCAGGGCCCGGCGTGTTCGGCGGGTACCTCAATGACACCCACAACAAGGGCGCCTTCGTCGACGGCGAATGGGTCAACTCCGGCGACCTCGGCCGGCTCGACGGCGAGGGCTTCCTCTGGATCACCGGTCGCGCCAAGGATCTTGTTATCCGCGGCGGCCATAACATCGATCCGGGTCCGATCGAGGACATCATGTTCCAGCATCCCTCCGTCGTCTTCGCCGCCGTGGTCGGCCAGCCGGATGCCTATGCCGGCGAGTTGCCGGTGGGCTATGTGCAGCTGAAGCCGGGCGCGAGCGTGCAGCCGGGCGAACTGGAAGCCTGGGTACGCGAGCGCACGCCCGAGCGCGCCGCGGTGCCGGTTCAGGTGATTCCGATCGATCCGATGCCGCTCACCGGCGTCGGCAAGGTGTTCAAGCCGCGACTACGCTGGGATGCGGCCAGACGCGTCTTCACTACCGCGTTGACGCAGCTGCGCGACCGCGGGATCGACTGCAAGGTCGAGGTCGGCGCGCATGGAAGTCATGGCAGCGTGGCGACCGTGACGCTCACGGGCGTACCCACCGAACAACGCCAAGCCCTCGACAATGAAGTGCATGCCACCCTCGCGCCCTATGTGATGCGGCACGAGATCGTCTGGAATTAGAGCATGATCCGGAAAAGTGTGAAGCGGTTTTCCGAAAAGATCATGCTCAAACAATGAGCTAAAGCGCGATGACGATTCATCCTGATCTCATCGCGCTTTAGCGCCACCACGTGAATGCGCCGAGCAGCGAATCGCTGGCACGCGCCAGCGCCGGCGACGGGAAGCTGATCGAAGCCGCTTCGGTGCGATAGCGCGGCAGATGGGTATCGAGCGAATAGGCGGCGCAGAGCGCGAGACTGGCCCAGACCGCCAGGCTGAAATACAGCGACATCCAGGCGATCTCGCCCTTCCAGTGCGCGATGTCATGAGTGACGACCCACCGCGTGCGGACGTCGCGCAGCCCCTCGAGAACGCCGAGAGGCTTGCTGCCCTCCTGCCGCCCGGCCTTCCAGCGGCCGAGATACATCGGCACGTCGACGGTCACCAGGAACGCCAGATAGAACACGATCCCGGCGATCGCGGCGACCAGGACCCAGCGTACCGCACCGCTGAATTCCGGCAACAGGCGGCACAGCGCCACGCCGACGAGAAAGAAAGCGACTGCCCAGATCGAGTTCTCGATCGCGTTGCCGAGATAATTGGTGGTCAGCACGGCATACCAGGAAAAACATTCAGCGATCACGATCAGCCACAGCATCGCCCAGGCCACGTGCACGGCGGCATCCGCCCCCGTGAGTTCACCGAGCTGGATCAGGATCACCGTCCACTGCGCGGCGAAGCAGACTTCAGCAATGGTGGCGACTGAACGGCCGACGAAGACACTCGACAGCCAATGGTCGAACAGGCAGATGCGCTGCACATCCGCCCGCGGCAGCACCGAGCGGAACGCGCAACCAAAGACATAAGCCGCGCACAAAAGCAGCATGAGTTCGATTCCGGATCCCGTGCCGGTCGCCGGCAACGCGCGGTACAGGAAGAACCAGACGCCGATATTGGTGACGCTGATCAACGTCAGCATGACCCACCACAGGGCCAAAGGATTGGATCTTGTGCGCCACAGCAAACGCATGCGTCACTCCAAATTAAATCTGGATGACACGCTAGCGTATTATTTTTGTCATAAATAGCCGGAGATTTATGACAGTGACCTGAGTCGGAGGCAGCCGGGGGAAAGGTTGGTGAAAGCAACCGGACCGGTCAGCGGCCGTGCTGAATGCAAGCGGCCGCGCATCCACCAGACGTTAACCTGTTGAGAAAGACGGCTGCACGGCGCGCGAGTCCGTGCCCGACCTGACCGATGCTTTCTTACGCGTACCTGCCGTGGCAGTGCTTGTACTTCTTGCCGCTGCCGCAGGGGCAATCCTCGTTGCGGCCGACCTTGCCCCAGCTGACGGGGTTTTTCGGGTCGCGCTGTTCGGCGGCTCCGGCCTGAGCCGGCACCAGCGACGCATTGGCGAAGGCCATCTCGTCCTCACCGGTATCCGGATTGACCTTGTGTCCCTCCATGACGGGCAGCGGCTGCTGCTCTTCGGGCGGCACGATCTCGACCCGCATCAACTGCGCCGTCACCGCCTCGCGCAGATGCGCAACCATCGCCTCGAACAGGCTGAAGGCCTCGGACTTGTACTCCTGCAGGGGATCGCGCTGGCCGTAGCCGCGCAGGCCGATCACCTGACGCAGATGATCGAGCATGATCAGATGCTCGCGCCAGAGATGGTCGAGGGTCTGCAGCAGGATCGTCTTCTCGACGTAACGCATCACGTCGGACCCCCATTGCGCGACCTTTGCCGCCATGTGCTCGTCGACATGTTTCTCGATGCGGGACAGCAGTTCCTCGTCGGCGATGCCTTCTTCCTTGGCCCACTGGTCCACCGGAAGATCGATGTCGAGCACGCGCTTCAATTCGTCCTTGAGTCCCGCGACGTCCCACTGTTCGGCATAGGCGTGCTCGGGCACGTGCTTGGCGACGACGTCCTCGACAAAGGCATGGCGCATGTCGGCGACCGTCTCGGCGACGCTTTCGTCCTTCATCAGGTCGACGCGCTGATCGAAGATCACCTTGCGCTGGTCGTTCTGGACGTTGTCGAACTTCAGGAGATTCTTGCGGATGTCGAAGTTGCGCGCCTCGACCTTCTGCTGCGCCTTTTCCAGCGCCTTGTTGATCCAGGGATGGATGATGGCCTCGCCTTCCTTCAGGCCAAGCCGCTGCAGCATGCTGTCGAGCCGGTCCGAGCCGAAGATGCGCATCAGATCGTCTTCCAGAGACAGGAAGAACTTCGAGCGGCCGGGGTCACCCTGACGGCCGGAACGGCCGCGCAGCTGGTTGTCGATGCGGCGGGATTCGTGGCGCTCGGAGCCGATGATGTAGAGCCCGCCCGGCTTCTGCACGGTCTTCGCAGGCTTCGAGCCCTTGGCCGGCTCGACCTCGAAGGTCTCCTCCGCCTTCAGCACGATGTCGCGGAAGCGCTCGATATCGGCCTTGATCTGCTCGATTTTGCTGGCCTTCTCGGCTTCGTCGGTGATCTCGGCCGTCTCCTGCTGGATGCGCATGTCGAGCGAGCCGCCGAGCTTGATGTCGGTGCCGCGGCCGGCCATGTTGGTCGCGATCGTGATCGCACCGGGCACGCCCGCTTCCGCCACGATATAGGCTTCCTGTTCGTGGAAGCGCGCATTCAGCACGGCAAACAGCTTGGCCGGCTTGCCGGCGCGAGCGGCGGCATAGAGCTTGTCCAGCGCGCCGTGATTGTCGAAATCGATCTGCTTGTAGCCGTGCTTCTTGAGGTATTCGGCCAGCACCTCGGACTTCTCGATCGAGGCCGTACCGACCAGAACCGGCTGCAGGCGCTTGTTGGCGCGCTCGATCTCCGCCAGGATCGCGGCATATTTCTCGTTCTGGGTGCGGTAGACCTCGTCGTCCTCGTCGAGACGCGCGACCGGCAGGTTGGTCGGGATCTCCAGCACCTCGAGCTTGTAGATGTCGAACAATTCGTCGGCCTCGGTCGCCGCCGTGCCGGTCATGCCGGCGAGCTTTTCGTACATCCGGAAATAATTCTGGAACGTGATCGATGCGAGCGTCTGGTTCTCCGGCTGCACCGGCTGATGCTCTTTGGCTTCGAGCGCCTGATGCAGGCCTTCGGAATAGCGCCGGCCCGGCATCATGCGTCCGGTGAATTCGTCGATGATCACGACCTCGCCGTCGCGGACGATATAGTCCTTGTCGCGGGTGAACAGGGTATGCGCGCGCAGCGCCTGGTTGATGTGATGCACGACGGAGACGTTCTCGACGTCGTAGAGCGACTCGCCCTTGAGCTGGCCGGCGTCGCGCAGCAGCGTCTCGATCTTCTCCATGCCCGCTTCGGTCAGCGTCACCGCGCGCTGCTTCTCGTCGACGTCGTAGTCGGATTTGTCGAGCCTGGGGAAGAACGAGTCGATGGTGTTGTAGAAATCGGAGCGGTCGTCGAGCGGGCCAGAGATGATCAGCGGCGTGCGCGCTTCGTCGATCAGGATGGAGTCGACTTCGTCGACGATCGCGTAAAAGTGCCCGCGCTGGACCATGTCTTCCAGGCGATACTTCATGTTGTCGCGCAGATAGTCGAAGCCGTATTCGTTGTTGGTGCCGTAGGTGATGTCGCAGCCATAGGCCTGCTTGCGCTCGGCATCGTCGAGGCCGTGCACGATCACGCCGGTGCTCATGCCGAGGAAGGTGTAGATCTGGCCCATCCAGCCGGCGTCGCGCCGGGCGAGATAGTCGTTGACGGTCACGACGTGCATGCCCTTGCCCGCGAGGGCATTGAGGTAGACGGCAAGGGTCGCCACCAGCGTCTTGCCTTCGCCGGTCTTCATCTCGGCGATGTCGCCCTCATGCAGCACCATGCCGCCGATCAGCTGCACATCGAAATGGCGCTGTCCGAGCGTGCGCTTGGCCGCCTCGCGCACGGTGGCGAAGGCCGGCACCAGAAGATCGTCGAGCGTCCTGCCCTCGGCGAGCTGTTTGCGGAATTCCCCAGTACGCGCTTTCAGCGCGTCGTCGGAGAGCGCGGCGATCTCCGGCTCGAGGGCATTGATGGCGTTGACGCGGGATTGGTACCCCTTCACCCGCCGGTCGTTGGCGGAGCCGAAAAACTTGCGGGCGAGCGCGCCGATCATGCCAAAAATCCTGTTCTCGCGGCCTGAACCATCATCACGGTAAAGGTAGTACCCCGACTGCCCATCAACTCACCGTGACGCGCCACGGCAAAGCCCCGCCCCGCGGGTCCTTCCGCCAAATGAGTGGGAAATAGGCAATCTTGGGTTCAACGGCCAAAAACGTCAGCAAAACAAGCGCTATCGCCATTGACACGAAGCCCTGAGATATGGCTGGGCCCAAGTCTTGTCAACGGCGCGGGGCGGGGGCGCCGGATGCCCGAAGGTCTCAAGGAATTCATGATTTTGACAGAGTTTCGCGTTGCCAACGTCACCCGATTGGGCGAGTGTCCGCCCCGCAAAAAATTGGACCTCCCAAACCTACAAGGATTTTCCATGACCACCTCGTTCCCGGTAACGAAAGCCGGTTCGCGTTTTGGCCTCGTTGCCGGCTGCCTCGCGATGGTGCTGCTCGCAGGGCCAGCGCGGGCCGAAGACAAGGTGCTGGCCAAGGTCAACGGCTCCGAAATCCGTCAAAGCGACGTGACGATGGCCGAAGAGGAACTGGCGCCGAGCCTCGCCCAGATGGACCCGGCGACCAAGTCGGAAAACGTGCTGTCCTTCCTGATCGACCTGAAGATCGTCTCCAAGGCGGCCGAGGACAAGAAAATCGCCGACAGCGACGACTTCAAGAAGCGGATGGCCTTTACCCGCAACCGCCTGCTGATGGACAGCCTGCTGGCGCAGGAAGGCAAGGCGGCGACCACCGATGCGGCCATGAAGAAGGTCTATGAGGACGCCTCCAAGCAGATCTCCGGCGAGCAGGAGGTGCATGCCCGCCATATCCTGGTCGAGTCCGAGGACGAGGCCAAGGCGGTCAAGGCCGAGCTCGACAAGGGTGCCGACTTCGCCGAACTCGCCAAGAAGAAGTCCAAGGATCCAGGCGCCTCCGACGGCGGCGATCTCGGCTTCTTCACCAAGGAGCAGATGGTGCCGGAGTTTTCGGAAGTCGCCTTCAAGCTCGAGCCCGGCAAGATCTCCGACCCCGTGAAGTCGCAGTTCGGCTGGCACATCATCAAGGTCGAGGAAAAGCGCAACCGCAAGGCGCCGGATTTCGAGCAGGTCAAGGCCCAGATCGAAACCTACGTGACGCGCAAGGCGCAGGCCGATTACGTCGGCAAGCTGCGCGACGCCGCCAAGATCGAGCGCATGGACCAGGCCGCCAACGCGCCCGCGGCTTCGCCGGCCCCGGCCGACGCCTCCAAAATGGCGCCTCCGGCGAAGAAGTAGTTCGACTTCGCCTGCGGACTTCAGTAAGTTGACGGAATGCCCGGCCTCGTGCCGGGCATTCCTTTGTCAGCAGGTCTCTCATGTCCTCCACCGTTTCCCCGCTCGCCCCGACCGACGTCCCCGACATGCCGGCCATCGCAGGCGTCAGGCTCGCGACCGCGGAAGCCGGCATCCGCTACAAGAACCGCACGGACGTGCTGCTCGCGATCCTGGACAAGGATACCGCGGTGGCCGGCGTGTTCACGCGTTCCAAATGCCCCTCGGCGCCGGTTGAATGGTGCCGCGCCAAACTCTCCCGCGGCAAGGCGCGCGCGCTGGTGGTCAATTCCGGCAATGCCAATGCCTTCACCGGCAAGACCGGCCGGCAGTCGACCGCATTGACGGCACAGATCGCGGCCAAGGCAATCGGCTGCAGCGTGAACGAGGTATTTCTCGCTTCCACCGGCGTGATCGGCGAGCCGCTCGACGCGACCAAGTTCGACGGCGTACTCGGCACGCTCGCAGGCGGAGCGACGCCCGCCGACTGGTTGGGCGCCGCGCGTGCGATCATGACCACGGATACCTTTCCGAAGGTCGCCACCGCCAAAGCGAAACTCGGCAAGGCCACAGTCACCATCAACGGCATGGCCAAGGGCGCCGGCATGATCGCCCCCGATATGGCGACCATGCTGTCCTTTGTCTTCACCGACGCGCCTATCGCGACCGCGGCCCTGCAATCGCTGCTCAAGAGTGGCGTCGAGGACACGTTCAACGCCGTCACGATCGACGGCGACACCTCGACCTCCGACACTCTGCTGGCGTTTGCCACGGGGGCGGCCGCGGCCAACGGTGCGCCAAAGATCAGCCGCGCCAGCGATCCCAGGCTGAAAGGCTTCGTCAAGGCGCTCAACGGTGTGCTCGCCGATCTCTCCGAACAGGTCGCGCGCGACGGCGAAGGCGCGCGCAAGCTGGTCGAAATCATTGTCGAAGGCGCGACCACCAAGGCGTCCGCGCGGAAGATCGCGATGTCGGTGGCAAATTCGCCGCTGGTGAAGACCGCGATTGCCGGTGAGGACGCCAATTGGGGCCGCGTGGTGATGGCGGTCGGCAAGGCCGGCGAACCCGCCAACCGCGACAAGCTGTCGATTTCGTTCAACGGCATCCGTGTCGCAAAAAGCGGCGCGCGCGACCCGTCCTACAACGAGGCCGAGGTCTCCGAGGCGATGAAGAGCCCGAAGATCCAGATCAAGATCGCTCTCGGCCTCGGCAAGGGCCGCGACCGCGTGCTGACCTGCGACCTCACCAAGGAATATGTCGCGATCAACGGCGACTATCGGTCGTGATCTTCGCGGTCATTCCGGGGCGATGCGAAAGCATCGAACCCGGAATCTCGAGATTCCGGGTCTGGTCCTTCGGACCATCCCGGAATGACCAGCTAAACTGCAGGCGTGCATGACAGCCTTCAAACTCACCCTGGTCGTCGCCTGCGCGCTGGTCGATGCGGACAAGCGCGTGCTGATCGCGCAGCGGCCGGAGGGAAAGACGCTTGCGGGCCTGTGGGAATTCCCCGGCGGCAAGGTCGAGCCGGGCGAGCGGCCGGAGGTGACCCTGATCCGCGAATTGCGCGAGGAGATCGGCATCACTGTCGAGGAGCCCTGCCTGGCGCCGCTGACATTTGCGAGCCACGCCTACGAGACATTTCATCTCCTGATGCCGCTTTACATCTGCCGGCGTTGGGAAGGCCTCGTGGTGGCGCGCGAGGGCCAGAACCTCGCCTGGGTCCGCGCCAATAAGTTGCGCGACTACCCGATGCCGCCGGCGGACATTCCACTGATTCCGCATCTGGAAGATTTGCTGTTGTGAAAAGTTGGCACTACACGTCGTCATCGCCGGGCTTGACCCGGCGATCCATCCTCTGAAAGGGTTTCTCGAAGGTCGATGGATGCCCGGGTCAAGCCCGGGCATGACGAGCAAGATTTACTTCTCCCGCCCCCTCTTCACCGCCGCCTCCAGGCTCGCCGTCGCCGAGCCCGGCCGCAACGGCTTGGGCTGGCTCTCATGCGGTGCCCAGGCGGACAGCCAGATAATGTCGAAGGTGGCGCGGATGCGTCCGTCGGGATCGCCAAAGCGCTCGCCGTAGATCTCTGCCATTCGAAGCATGGTCGTTCGCCGCGTCGGCAAGCGGCGGCGCTCCAGCAGAATATTGGTCGCGCCCATGCGCCGCAAATCCGACATCAGCGCGAACACGTTGTCGTAGCGCACCACCACACGGTCGACATCGGTGACCGGCAGCGCGAATCCGGCGCGCTGGAGCAAGCCGCCGACATCGCGCAGATCGGCGAATGGCGCCACGCGCGGCGACACGCCGCCTTCGCATTCGGCCTCGGCCGCGGCGAAAGCCTGTCGCAACTCCGTCAACGTGTCGCCGCCGATCATCGCCGCCAACAACAGCCCGTCAGGCCGGAGCGCGCGGCGGATTTGCGTCAGCACGCCAGGCAGATCGTTGACGAATTGCAGCGCAAGGACGGAGACGACGAGATCGAGAGATTGAGGATGAGGCGGCAGCGTCTCGTCGGGTGAGTCCGCGACCCCTGTCCGGGTGAGCGAGTTGAAATTTGCGGGCGGCAAACTCCCCTCGCCCGGCGTCCAGAGTTCGGCAACATCGGCAAAGCTCCGGTTCACCGCAGCCAAGCGCTCTGTCATATCCTCGGCAACGCGGTCGAGCAGGAACGTCACCGGGCCGAGCTTTTGCGCACGCGCGAGCCGTCGTTGCAGCAGCGCGCGGTCGAACAGCCGAGGTGCGGCGGGAGGGGTCTGGACCATGCGCGGTTGGTACGCTTGCCGCGGCACTCTGGCAATCGCGCAACCGCCGCGCTAGCCTGGTGACATGGAAGCCGACATCGCCCCATCCCGCTCGATCGGCAAGTATATGCGCAAGGCGTTCGGCGTCTGCCATGCGGCCTGGAATCAAGCCTCGAAACTCACGCTCGACATCGCGCTGCCGACGCTCTGTGTCGCCTGCCGTGAGCCGGTGAATGGCGAGGGCGTGTGCGCCGAATGCTGGTCAAAGCTCTCGTTCATCGAGCGGCCCTACTGCCCGCGGCTGGGCATTCCCTTTGTCTACGATCCCGGCCCTGATTTGTTGTCGATGGAGGCGATCGCCAACCCGCCGGCCTACCAGCGCGCCCGCGCCGCCGTGCGCTATGACGAGGTCGCGCGGACGCTGGTGCATGCGCTGAAATACCAGGACCGCACCGATCTCGCGCCGGCCATGGGCCGCTGGATGGTGCGCGCCGGCCGCGAGCTGCTGCAGGACGCCGACATCCTCATCCCCGTGCCGCTGCATTGGCGCAGGGCCTGGCACCGCCGCTACAATCAGGCGGGCGCGCTGGCCCGGGTGATCGAGCAAGCGAGCGGTGTGAAGCTCCGCGGCGACCTGTTGCAACGCGTGCGGCCGACCGAGCAGCAGGTCGGGCTGTCGCGTCCGCAACGGACCAGCAATGTGCAGGGTGCTTTCAAGGTATCGGCAGACCGGCAGCCGGAGATTGCCGGCCGGCGGGTGATTTTGATCGATGACGTCCTGACATCAGGCGCCACCACCGACGCATGCGCCCGGGCCCTGCTGCGCGCCAAGGCGGCGCAGGTGGATGTGCTGGTCTTTGCCCGGGTTGTCGATAGCCCCAGAGCTCCCATATAATCGTCGCTCTTATTCGTTAACTTGAGCGCGAGATGACTGCTGCAATCGAAATCTATACACGGCCGGGCTGCGGTTATTGCAGTGCGGCCAAATCGCTTTTGAATCGCAAGAAAGCCACGTTCACCGAATATGACGCAGGCAAGGATCCGTCGGTGCGCCAGCAGATGTACGACCGCGTAGGCGCCAGCGTGACCTTTCCTCAAATCTGGATTGGCGAGACACATGTCGGCGGCTGCGACGAGCTCTACGCTTTGGACCGCGAAGGCCGGCTGGATGCGATGCTCGCGAGCGGGAAGGCCTCATGAGCTCCGATAACACTTTCACTGCCGCCATGGTGCAGATGCGCACCAGCCTGTTGCCCGAGCCGAGCCTCGAGCAGGGTATTAGGTTGATCCGCGAAGCCGCGGCCCAGGGCGCCGACTACGTGCAGACGCCCGAAGTCAGCAACATGATGCAGCTGAACCGCAAGGCGCTGTTCGAACATCTCAAGAGCGAGGACGACGATCTTTCGCTCAAGGCCTACCGCGATCTCGCCAGGGAGCTGAAGATCCACCTTCATATCGGCTCGCTGGCGCTGCGCTTCTCGCCGGAGAAGGCGGTCAACCGCTCGTTCCTGATCGCCCCCGACGGCGTGATCCTGGCGAGCTATGACAAGATCCACATGTTCGACATCGATCTTCCCGGCGGCGAAAGCTATCGCGAATCCGCAAACTATCAGCCGGGCGAGAGCGCCGTGCTGTCGGACCTGCCCTGGGGCCGCATCGGGCTCACCATCTGCTACGACCTGCGCTTCCCCGCCCTGTTTCGCGCACTGGCCGAAAGCGGCGCATCCTATCTCGCGGTGCCCTCCGCCTTCACGCGCAAGACCGGCGAGGCGCATTGGCACGTGCTGCTGCGCGCCCGCGCGATCGAGA
Organism: uncultured Alphaproteobacteria bacterium; assembly: GCA_963696255.1. GTDB lineage: Bacteria > Pseudomonadota > Alphaproteobacteria > Rhizobiales > Xanthobacteraceae > Bradyrhizobium. The sequence continues at coordinate 2,245,619 of CAVOJN010000005.1, read as the reverse complement.
CCGGCTGCTTCGTGTTCGCCGCCGCCCAGTGCGGCCTGCACGAGAACAAGCGCGAGACCTATGGTCACTCGCTGATCGTCTCGCCCTGGGGCGAGATCCTCGCGGAAGGCGGCGTCGAGCCGGGCGTGTTCCTGGCGAAGATCGATCCCTCGAAGGTCGAGAAGGCGCGCGGAAGCGTGCCGTCGCTGCAGCACGGCCGCCGCTTTTCCATCGCCGATCCGAAGTCGCAGCCCGAACATCTGCATCTGGTGCGGGGATCGGCATGATCCGCTATTCGCTCCGCTGCGAACGCGACCACACCTTCGAAAGCTGGTTCCAGGATTCCTCGGCCTATGACGCGCAGGTCAAGCGCAAGCTGGTGAGCTGCCCGGTCTGCGATTCCGTCAAGGTCGAGAAGGCGATCATGGCCCCGCGCATCGTCGGCAAGAAAGGTCGCGAGCGCACCGAGCCCCAGCTTGAGTCCGCGGCGCCGGCCGCTCCCGCCGAGACGCCGGCCGCGGCTGCATCGACGCCACTCGTGATGGCGCAGGAGCGGGAATTGCGCGCCAAGCTCAAGGAATTGCGCGATCATATCGTCAAGAACGCCGACAATGTCGGCGAGCGCTTTCCGAATGAAGCGCGCGCCATGCATTATGGCGACAAGGAGCATCGTCCGATCTACGGCGAGGCCTCCCCTGATGAGGCCAAGGCGCTGGTGGACGAAGGCATCGATGTCTCCCCGCTCCCGGTGCTGCCGGAAGACCGGAATTGACGCGAAGCGTCATCCCGGGACACGCGCAGCGTGGACCCGGGATCTCGAGATTCCGGGTTCGATGCTTTCGCATCGCCCCGGAATGACGAAAGAACATGATGGCCCCCGACTCCTTCAATTCCTGGCAAATCTGGGCCTTCCTCTCCGCCGTCTTCGCTGCGCTGACGGCCATTTTCGCCAAGGTCGGGGTCGAGGGAATCAACTCCGATCTCGCAACGCTGATCCGCACCGTGATCGTGCTGATCACGCTGTCCATGATCCTCTTCGCCACCGGCCAGTTCAGCCATCCCGGGCCCATTCCTGCGAAGAGCTGGCTGTTCCTGCTGCTCTCGGGACTCGGTACCGGCGCGTCGTGGCTCTGCTATTTCCGCGCGCTGAAACTCGGGCCGGCCACGCTGGTGGCACCGATCGACAAATTGAGCGTCGTGCTGGTCGCGCTATTCGGGGTCGCCTTTCTCGGCGAACGCCCGTCCTGGAACGGCTGGCTCGGGATTGCGCTGATCGCGACCGGTGCGGTCTTGATCGCGATCAGAGCATGATCCGGAAAAGTGGAAACCGGTTTTCCGATAAGATCATGCTCAATCAAAGAGCTTAGGCCGCGATCAATAGCGCAACCCCGACCACGATCAGCGCGATGCCCGAGAGCTCGCGCAGCGAGATCGGCTGCTTCATCGTGTAGTACGCCACGCCTTGCGCGAACAGCACCTCGACCAGCGCCAGCGTGCGCACATTGGCGGCCGCTGTGAGCGCAAACGCCAGGAACCAGAACTGCGAGGCGAACGCCCCCATGAAGCCCGCCAGCATCGAAGGCCGCCACAGGCCGAGAATTTTTTTCAGGATGTCGGGCGCGCGCCAGAGCAGATAGATCGTCAGCACCAGCGTTTGCACGAACAGCCCCCAGACCAGCGTGTAGGAGGCGGCGGTCACGAAGGAAACGCCGGGCACGGTGATGATGGCCCCGCGGAAGCCGATCGCCGACAATGCGAACGCGCCCGCAGCGACCAGCCCGATCACGGTCGGCTTGATCTCGGCAAAGCTCTTCTCACCGCCCGGCCGCAGCGCGGTGATCACGACGCCGATGGTGGCGATCAGGATCGCGATCACCTTCAGAGTCGTGAGATGATCGCCAAGAAAAACGAAGCCGAAGATCGCCGTCTGGATCGCTTCGGTCTTGAGATAGGCGGTCGTCACCACGAAGGAGCGGTCGTTCATCGCGACCAGCATCATGCCGGTCGCGATGATCTGACTGAGCGCGCCGAGCAACAGCCACGGCCAGAAGGACGCGGTCGGCCATGGCACGCGGTCGCCGGACACGGCCAGCACCACCGCGAAAAACGCGATCGAGAACGGAAAGCCGAACAGGAAGCGGATATTGGTCGCGCCCCAGGTGCCGAGCGGTCCGGTCAATGACCGCTGCATCGCGTTGCGCGCGACCTGGCCGAGGGCGGCGACGATCGTGAAGGGAATCCAGAGCGTGGCGACGGAGAGCATGAAGGACCCGGCTGAAATCGCGGCCACCGTGCCGCCCGCAACGCGCGCGGTCAACCGGTGCGACGCATGACAGGGATGCTCGAGCAACAAACTCACTGTCGTCCCTGCGGACCCTGTCGCCCCAAAATATCTGTCGTCCCTGCGAACGCAGGGACCCATAACCACAGGGAGCAGTTTTGCGAAGGAGCCGTAACCGGAAGACAATCAATGCGTGCCTTCGATAAATTCCGCGGTATGGGTCCCTGCGTTCGCAGGGACGACATCGCGGAGGGGCTACGCTTCCTGCTTCAGGTCAGCAGATCGCCGAGGTCGCGCCATTCCAAATTCTCGCGTTCGATCAGCTCTATTTTCCAGTCGCGCTTCCAGCGCTTGAGCTGTTTTTCGCGGGCAATCGCGTCTTCGACACGGTCATAGGTCTCGACGTAAACAAGACGGTAGACGCCGTACTGCTTCACAAATGATGAACCCTTGCCGGTCCGATGCTCCTCCAGCCGCTTCTGCAGCGAATTGGTGACGCCGATATAGAGCGTGCCGTAGCGACGGCTGGCGAGGATGTAGACATGGTACATGCGCGGAACGCCTACGGTCGCCGACAATGTCAGCCGGTGGCTATGGGTCCCTGCTTTCGCAGGGACCACAGCAAGGTTTTGGCTTTGAGGTAGCCCACATCACACCATCTCTTCCGCGATCACCATGTAGTTCACGTCGGTGTCGGAGGAGAGGCCCCATTTGTCGGCGAAGGGGTTGTAGACCACGCCGGTCTGTTCGGTGATGACGAGGCGGTTGTCGAGCAGATATTTCGCGAGTTCGTCGGGGGTGATGAACTTGTCCCATTGATGGGTGCCGCGCGGCAGCCAGCGCAGGATATATTCGGCGCCGACGATGGCGAGCGCAAAACTCTTCCAGGTCCGGCTCAGCGTTGACACGACCATCAGCCCGCCGGGTTTCAGCATCGTCGTGCAACGGGACAGGAACATGCCGACGTCGCTGACATGCTCGACCACCTCCATGGCGAGCACGATATCGAAGCGCTCCCGCGCGTCCATGTCCTCCACCGTGGTGCAGCGATAGTCGATGGACAGATGTCCCTTGTCGGCGTGCAATTTGGCCGCGGCGATGTTGGAGGCGGACGGATCGACCCCGATCACCTGCGCGCCGAGCCGCGTCAACGGCTCGCACAACAGACCCGCGCCGCAGCCGATATCGAGGATGCGCAATCCCGACAGGCAGTTCAAGCTCCGGACATTGCGCTCGAACTTGCGTGCGGCGGCGTCGCGGATATAGGTCAGCCGCAGCGGATTGATCTTGTGCAGCGGCGCCATCTTGCCGTTCGGATCCCACCACTCCGCCGACAGCTTCGAGAACTTTGCGATCTCGTCCGGATCGACCGTCGTTCCCGGCCCGCCGCCCGCTGCCTTCATACCTGGGTTCGTCTGCGTCGCCATTGGCGCACCCGTTCTATCGCGCGGTGATGGCGCTGCGGAACGCCAGCGGCGAGGAGATCGTGCGAATCCGCTCCCTGCCCTCGCCGACCCCGTTGATGGTCACATCGCCGTAGTTGAGAATACGCCCAAGGATGCTCTGGTCGACGTCGACGCTTTCGATCTTGTCCAGCGCCATTTCGAAGGTGCGGCGCTGGATGAAGCCGGTCTTGTGCACCACGCGCATGTTGGTGACGTCGGTTTCGGTGGTCCAGCGATGGAACCAGGCCCTGAAGGTCCAATACAGTGCCGCGACGGCTGCCACCGCAGCGATCGCCCAGCACAGGACCACCACGCCATCGACCGTCGTCAGCCGGGACAGGATCAGGAACACCGCCACCAGGATCCAGGCCGCGATGGCCGGCAGATAGAACATCCAGTGGGCGTTGGTCGAATACAGCACTTTTTCGCCGGGCTGCAGGATTTCGTCGATATAACGCGCCATCGCCTACCCTTAACTCAACCGTCACCCGGCCGCCTGCCTCGCACCCTCCGCGGAACCCGCTTGCCCCGGGGCGCTGCCCTATGTATACGCGCGTTTCGGCCCGGGCGCTTCAGGTTTTGCAGGGGCCCGGTGAACTTATCCCTAGTGGAGCAATTGCGCGTCGTCATGAGCCGCCTCGTGATGAAATTCGGCGGCACATCCGTCGCCAATATCGACCGTATCCGCAACGTCGCGCGCCATGTGAAGCGCGAGGTCGATGCCGGCCACGAGGTCGCCGTCGTGGTGTCGGCGATGTCGGGCAAGACCAATGAGCTGGTGGCGTGGTGCACGGACGCCTCGCCTATGCACGACGCGCGCGAATATGACGCCGTGGTCGCTTCCGGTGAACAGGTCACCTCCGGTCTGCTCGCCATCGTGCTCCAGGGCATGGGCATCCAGTCGCGGTCCTGGCAGGGTTGGCAGATTCCGATCAAGACCTCCGACGCACATGCTTCCGCGCGCATCCTCGAGATCGACGGCGGCGAGATCATCAGCCGCTTCCGTGACCGCAAGGAAGTAGCGGTCATTGCCGGCTTCCAGGGCATCAACGCGCAGACCGGCCGCATCACCACGCTCGGCCGCGGCGGCTCGGATACGTCGGCGGTCGCGATCGCCGCCGCCCTGAAGGCCGATCGCTGCGACATTTATACCGACGTCGATGGCGTCTATACGACAGATCCGCGCGTGGTGCCGAAGGCCCGCCGGCTCGACAAGATCGCTTTCGAGGACATGCTGGAGCTCGCCTCCCAGGGCGCCAAGGTGCTGCAGGTGCGCTCGGTGGAGTTGGGCATGGTGCACAACATGCCGATCTTCGTGCGCTCCAGCTTCGACAGGCCCGAGGATATCGACCCGCACGCCAAGCAGCCGCCGGGTACGCTGATCTGCAGCGAGGAGGAAATCATGGAAAGCCACGTCGTCACCGGCATCGCCTTCTCCAAGGACGAGGCACAGATTTCCGTGCGCCAGATCGAGGACAAGCCGGGCGTTGCAGCCGCGATCTTCGGGCCGCTCGCCGAGGCCAATGTCAACGTCGACATGATCGTTCAAAACGTGTCCGAGGACGGCAAGACCACCGATCTTACCTTCACGGTGCCGGCGAGCGACCACAGCCGCGCCAGGGAGACCATTACCGCGGCCAAGGCGAAGATCGGTTTTGCCCGGCTCGATACCGCAACCGACGTCGCGAAGGTATCCGTGATCGGCAGCGGCATGCGTTCCCATGCCGGCGTTGCGGCCAAGGCGTTCTCGGCGCTGGCGGCGCGCAACATCAATATCCGCGCCATCACCACCTCTGAGATCAAGTTTTCGGTGCTGATCGACGCGGCGTACACGGAACTGGCGGTACGCACGCTGCACACGCTCTACGGACTCGACCAGGCGTAGAATTTCATTCCGGGACGCGGGACAGCGCTCCCTATTCCTTCCTTTTCTTTTGCGCATCGTCAGATCCGTCAAACCGCTCGCGTCCTGGCGGACCATGCGCTTCGCTGCCGCAGCAATCCAGCTGGTGGCAACGCCCCGCTGGCAGGCGTTTTGCTTGGCAAAACAAGGTTCAATTCGCTATACGGCGAACTGGATGAGCCATCGCACGCGATCATGGGCCCGTCTGATTCGGGTTGCATGAGTGGCATTGCGGTGGTCCGAATAAGCAGAATTTGATGTTTTTGACGTTTAAACCTCGCCCGGCGATTCGCCGGGCCAGCCTTGGGAGGATTTCGGGCTCATGCGAAGCGCGTCGGGAGGTCCCCGCGTCCTGTTGAGACGGCTTCGCGAGACCATGGCGGAGCAAGTCTCCGCCCAGGAGCGGCTGGACAAGATCGTGGTGCTGATCGCCGCCAACATGGTGGCCGAGGTCTGCTCCTGCTACGTGCTGCGCGTCGACAACACGCTCGAGCTCTATGCCACCGAAGGTCTCAACCGCGACGCTGTGCACCGGACCGTGCTGAGCGCGCATGAGGGCCTGGTCGGCCTTGTCGCCAGCGAAGCGACGCCCCTGAACCTTTCCGACGCGCAGAGCCATCCGGCCTTCTCGTTCCGCCCCGAGACCGGCGAGGAGATCTACCACTCCTTCCTCGGCGTGCCGATCCTGCGCGCCGGCAACACGCTTGGCGTTCTGGTAGTGCAGAACCGCGCCAAGCGCACCTATGTCGAGGAGGAAGTCGAGGCACTGCAGACCACCGCGATGGTGCTGGCCGAGATGATCGCCTCCGGCGAACTGGCCTCGCTGGCGCAGCCCGGCGCCGAACCGGCGGCGCGGCACTCCCTGCACAAGACCGGCGCGATCCTGTCCGACGGTATCGCGCTCGGCCATGTCGTGCTGCACGAGCCGCGCGTCGTCATCAACAACTACATCGCCGAGGACCTGCCCAAGGAGTTGAAGCGGCTCGAGGCGGCGCTCACCAAGCTCCGCTCGGACCTCGACCGCCTGCTGGAACGCGGCGACGTCGCCGATGGCGGCGAGCATCGCGACGTGCTCGAGGCCTACCGCATGTTCGCCAACGACCAGGGCTGGTCGCACAAGCTGCACGAGGCCGTCGCCACCGGCCTGACGGCCGAAGGCGCCGTCGAGCGCGTTCAGTCGGACACCCGCGCGCGCATGCTGCGCTCGACCGATCCCTATCTGCGCGACCGTCTGCATGATCTCGAAGATCTCGGTTTCCGGCTGCTGCGGCAGCTGGTCGGGCAGGACCATGCGCCGGCGCGCGAGCATTTGCCCGACAACGCCATCCTGATCGCGCGCGCGATGGGCCCGGCGGCGCTGCTCGACTACGACCGCAAGCGCCTGCGCGGCCTGGTGCTCGAGGAAGGCACCGCCAATTCTCACGTCTCCATCGTGGCTCGCGCGCTCGGCATTCCCGCGGTCGGCGAGGTGCCGAACGCACCGGGCATTGCCGATCCCGGCGACGCCATCATCGTCGACGGAACCTCGGGCGAGATCTATGTGCGACCCTCGCAGGAGATCGAATCCGCCTATGCCGAGCGCGTGCGGTTTCGCGCACGCCGCCAGGCGCAATATCTGGCGTTGCGCGAAAGACCCTGCCAGACCAAGGACGGCCAGAAGGTCGAGCTGATGATCAATGCGGGTCTGACCATCGACCTGCCCCATATCGACGACACCGGCAGCGCCGGGATCGGCCTGTTCCGTACCGAGCTGCAATTCATGGTCTCGCCGAGCCTGCCGCGTTCGAGCGACCAGCTCGCGCTCTATCGCACGGTGCTGGATGCCGCGGGGACAAAGCCCGTCACGTTCCGCACCCTCGACATCGGCGGCGACAAGGCCTTGCCCTACATGGAGACGGTGGCCGAGGAGAATCCGGCGCTCGGCTGGCGCGCGATCCGGCTCGGGCTTGACCGGCCCGGCCTGCTGCGCGGCCAGATCCGCGCGCTGCTGCGTGCGGGCGGCGGGCGCGCGCTCCGCATCATGTTCCCGATGATCTCCGATGTCGCCGAGTTCGATGCCGCCAAGGCCATTGTCGAGCGTGAGCTGACCTATCTGCGCCAGCACGGGCATACGCTGCCCGAGCGCATCGATGTCGGTACCATGGTGGAAGTGCCCGCCTTGCTCTACCAGATGGATGAGCTGTTGAAGCGGGTCGACTTTGTCTCGGTTGGATCGAACGATCTGTTCCAGTTCCTGTTTGCGGTCGACCGCGGCAATTCCAAAGTGTCCGAGCGCTTCGATACGCTGTCGGCGCCGATCCTGCGCGCGCTGCGCGATATCGTGCGCAAGGCGCAGACGGCGAGGAAATCCGCCTCGCTGTGCGGCGAGATGGCCTCCAAGCCGCTTGGCGCGCTCGCGCTGATCGCGATCGGCTATCGCTCATTGTCGCTGTCGGCGACGGGCCACGGCCCGGTGAAGGCGATGATCCTCGACCTCGACGCCAAGAAGGCCGAGGCGATGATCAATCCGCTTCTGGACGCTCCGGCCGGCAGCGTGGATATCCGGCAGAAGCTGACCGAATTCGCGGAAGCCGAGGGGCTGGCGTTGTAGCGGGGCGTTGCCGAAGTCAGCTCCGCCTCCCATCTCGTTATCCTGGAACAACCGATGTCGATGCTACCCGAAGCCAAGCTGGATGTACTCCTCGCCCATCACGCGTCTCTGGAGGCGCAGGTGCTGGGCCAGCTCTCGTCCGACAAATACGTCCAGATCACCCGTGAGCTCGCCGAGCTCAACCCGCTGATCGACGCGGTGAAGGTCTATCGCGCCACCGTGAAGGAATTGGCCGACACCGAGGCGCTGATATCGGATGCGGCGACCGACGCCGAGATGCGGACCATGGCGGAAGCCGAACGCGAGACGCTGCAGGCGCGGCGCGCCGAACTCGAGCAGCAGATCCGCGTGGCGCTCCTGCCGAAGGATGCCATGGACGACCGCAACGTGGTGCTGGAAATCCGCGCCGGCACCGGCGGCGACGAGGCGGCGCTGTTCGCCGGCGACCTGTTCCGCATGTATGAACGTTTTGCCGCGCTGCAGGGCTGGAAGGTGGAGGTGATGTCCGCCAGCGACGGCACCATGGGCGGCTACAAGGAAATCGTCGCCGAAGTGCAGGGTCGCGGCGCCTTCGCGAAGCTGAAATTCGAATCCGGCGTGCATCGCGTGCAGCGCGTGCCTGATACCGAAACGCAGGGGCGCATTCACACCTCGGCCGCGACGGTGGCCGTGCTGCCCGAGGTCCAGGATGTCGACGTCGACATCAAGAACGATGATTTGCGAATCGAAACCATGCGCGCGCAGGGCGCAGGCGGCCAGCACGTCAACAAGACGGAATCGGCGATCCGTATCACCCATATCCCGACCGGCATCGTGGTCATGATGCAGGACAGCCGTTCGCAGCACAAGAATCGCGCGTCTGCGATGAACATCCTCCGTTCGCGGATCTACGATGCCGAGCGGCAGCGCCAGGATGCCGCGCGCTCGGCCGACCGCAAGGAGATGGTCGGCTCCGGCGACCGCAGCGAACGCATCCGCACCTATAATTTCCCGCAGGGTCGCGTCACCGATCATCGCATCAATCTGACGCTCTACAAATTGCCGCAGGTGATCGCGGGCGAAGCGCTGGGTGAACTGGTCGATGCATTGACCACCGAGCATCAGGCGGCGCAGCTCGCCGCGCAGGGTGCGGCGGCGTGAGCCCTGGCGAAACGCTCGCCGGACAAACCGTCGATACGACTCGGCGCCGGCTTGCTTCACGCTTCAGCTCCGCGGGAATCGATTCCGCCGAGCTCGAGGCGAGGCAATTGGTCGGCGCCGTCCTGAACCTCGACCTCACCGGCATCATCAGCGCGACGAGCAGGACGCTCACGCCGGACGAATCGAAACATCTTGAGGCCCTCGTGATCCGGCGATTGAAAGGCGAGCCAGTCGCACGCATCCTCGGGCAGAAGGAGTTCTGGGGACTGCCGTTCAAGCTTTCCGCTGCAACGCTGGTGCCAAGGCCGGACACCGAAACCGTTGTGGAGCTTGCGCTGGAAAGCGCCGGCGCCATGCCACGGCAGCAATTGCGTATCGCCGATCTCGGCACCGGGACCGGCGCGATCCTGCTTGCGCTGTTGCACGAATTGCCCGACGCGTTCGGCGTGGGGACCGACATCAGCCTCGCCGCGCTTCAGACCGCACGCTGCAATGCTTTCGATCTCGGGCTCGCCTCACGCGCTGCGTTCGTCGCCTGCGATTACGCCATGCCGCTCGCCCCTTCGTTGGATCTAATTGTTTCAAATCCTCCCTATATCTGCTCCTCCGAGATCGTCGGCCTCGCGACTGAAGTTCGTGACCACGACCCGCGCGCAGCACTGGACGGCGGCGCGGACGGGCTCGACGCCTATCGCAGGCTGATCCCGCAGGCAGCCCGGTTATTGGCGCCGGGCGGCGCTCTGGTGGTGGAGGGAGGAAAGGGCCAGAGCGGCCCCATTGCAGCCCTGATGACCGCGGCGGGCCTGATCCCGCAAGGTGCCGGAAAAGCCGATCTGGCCGGTATTTTACGGGCTGTGGCAGCGGTAAAAATGCCGCGATAAAAGTCCATTTGGAACGGAAAAACCTCTTGGAATATCCCCCCGGAACGACTACGTTCCGGTCATAACACCGGTGCAGGCCCCGTAGTCGCTACGGGTGAAAGCCTTAAATCTCAGAGCGAGAACCGCGCCGGTAAGGTTCCAAAACGCAGGTCCGGTCGAGCGCTATAGCCGTAGGAAGCGCGCTGCGCCGCCAGTGACCGCAAAGCGAACGAAAGCCTGTTGCGCTTGACGACTTACGCAAAAGAACTGGGCTTGTTTTGGCAGGCTAAATCAAGGGTTCGCTGGTAACGGATACCGGCGGGTGGGGAACGCGTCTTTGCTGAACGCGAGAGGCAACGCAATCGACATGAATTGGAGCTGCATCGCGGTGAGGTGCGTTGACAGGACGTGCCTGGTTGGTCGCGGCCGATAGCGGTTCGAAGCATTAACTCAGGGCTGGAATAAAGGCAGGACATGAGAAACGGTCAAAACAACAAGCGGATGCGCAACCGCAACAACAACAATAACAACAACAACAACAACAACCGGCGCGGTCAGAATCCGATGACGCGGGTGTTCGAATCGAACGGCCCCGACATCAAGATCCGCGGCACCGCCTCTCACATCGCCGAGAAATACCTGCAACTCGCGCGTGACGCGCGCTCCTCCGGCGACCCTGTCGCCGCCGAGAATTACTACCAGCATGCGGAGCATTATTTCCGGCTGATCGCCGCCGCGCAGGAGCAGTTCCGCCAGAACCAGCCGCAACAGCAGCCACGTCCCGACGAAATGGTGAGCGAGGACGGTGAGGACGACGGCGAGAATTATTCGAGCTTCGGCCAGGAGCCGGGCTTTGTGCCGTCGCAGAACCAGCCACAACCCTTTATGCGCGACAATGGCGGGCGCGATCATCAACGCGACAACCAGCCCTATCAGCGCGACCAGCAGCAACAGCGTGAGCACCGCGGTGATCGCGAGCATCGTCAGCAGCCGCAGCAATATGCGCCGCAGCCGCAACCGCAACCGCAGCCGACGGACAATGGCGGCGTCGATCGCCTGCCCTCCTTCATCACGGGACCGCAGCCTCAGGTCAACGGCAATGCCGGTGGTTATGAAGGCAACAATGGCGGCGGTGGTGAACGTGAACGTTTCCCGCGCCGCAGGCGCCGTCCGCATGGCGGCCCGCGCGGCGAAGGCATGCAGCAGACGGTCGGCGGCCCCGGCGAGGATGTCAATTCCGGGGGCGATTAAGCGCGCCAGATTTGGCGAAAATGAAAGGGTGGGCCACGCGAAAGCGGGCCCACTTTTTTGTGCAATCCGGTCAGCCCCGCGTCGGTGACGGAACGAGCGCCGGCTTCAGCGCCGGAATGAGCCGTGCGCGCTCGCGCTTGGCGGGGATGGCGCGATAGACCTGTTTGGTTGCTTCCACGATGTGAACGCCGGCGAGCGGCAGCGACAGCGCGGCGCCGACCCGTTCCCAGGCCAGGGCCGAGCGCAGGAACCATCCGCTGGTGAAGGGCGGCATGAACAGCGCCTCGCCCCACGCGATCGGCGTGAACCAGGTCTGGCGCAGCAATTGCGTGATCTGCGGCCGTGAATAGGGCCTGCCATGGCCGAACGGCGTGTTGTCGGTACGCGTCCACACTCCGCGCCGGTTGGGGATCACCGCGATCACCCGCCCCGAGGGCGCAAGTACCCGCCAGACCTCGCGCAGCAACCCTTCGGGATCGTCGGACATTTCGAGGGCGTGCACCAGGAGCACGCGGTCGACCGCGGCTTCCGGCAGCGGCATGGAGAATTCATCGACCAGGGCGGCCAACGCCGGGCGCGCGGTCGGCCATTTGAGCACGCCCTGCGCCGCCGGCATGAACGCGATGCAACGCTCGGAGTCTTCACGAAAAAGTCCGAGATAGGGCGTGGGATAGCCAACGCCGAGCACGCGCTGCCCCTCGGCGGTTGGCCAGCGCGCCCTGATGCCGCGGTTGATCAATTGCCGCGCGACGATGCCGAGGCGCTGCGAGTAGAAATCGCGGAGATCGATGACGTCGATGCTCATGTTCTATAAATGTAACACGTCCGTTCGGGATGGCGCGCGCGGAATATTGCATTGCCCAGACAGTGTTAACGCAATATCTCTCAACCACGAAGATCGCGCCCGTTCGTTAAAATTGGAGATGTTATGGCCGCCGAGATCAGAACCTTCACCTGCCTGACCGACAATTTCGGCTATCTGGTCCATGACCCCGCAACGAAGGCGACGGCCTCGATCGATGCACCCGAAGCCGGCCCCATCATCGCGGCGCTCGAACGCGAGGGCTGGAAGCTCACCGACATCCTGGTGACCCATCACCACGGCGACCATGTCGGCGGCATCGCCGAACTCAAGCAGAAATATGGCTGCCGGGTCGTCGCGCCCCATGACAAGAAGGCCCAGATCGCCAATGTCGATCAGCGCGTGGCCAATGGCGACGTGGTGAAGGTCGGCAATTTGCTGGCGCGCATCGTGGAAACGCCGGGCCACACGCTGGACCACATCTCCTACGTGTTCGACGCCGACAAGGCGCTGTTTGCGGCCGACACGCTGTTTTCGATCGGCTGCGGCCGGGTGTTCGAGGGCACGCATCCCATGATGTGGGAATCGCTGTTGAAGCTGCGCGCGCTCCCCGACGATTTCAGGCTCTATTGCGGCCACGAATATACGGCCTCGAACGTGAAGTTTGCCCTGAGCGTCGATTCCGGCAATCCGGCGCTGAAGAAGCGCGCGGACGAGGTGGCGAAGCTGCGCGCCGAGAACAAGCCGACCATCCCGGTCCTGCTCGGCGAGGAGAAGAAGTCCAACGTGTTCCTCCGCGCCGACGATCCCGATGTCGCCGCCAAGCTCCACATGAAGGGTGCGAAAGCGGCCGACGTGTTCGGCGAACTCCGCGAACGCAAGAACAAATCCTGATGACGATCACGGCTGCCGACATCATCGCGCGGCTTGAACTCAGGCCGCATCCCGAGGGCGGGTATTACCGCGAGACCTTTCGCGACAAGCGCGTCGATGAAAACGGCCGCGCCCATTCGACCGCGATCTATTTCCTGCTTGCGCGCGGCGAGCGATCGCACTGGCATCGCGTCGATGCGGTCGAGACCTGGCACTATTATGCGGGAAGTCCGCTGATCCTGCGGATCGCCCATGAGGGTTGCAGGCCGCATACGGTGAGCCTCGGCCCCGATCTCGCCGCCGGCGAACGGCCGCAGGCCATCGTGCCGGCGGATGCCTGGCAATCGGCCGAGACCACCGGCGACTGGACCCTGGTCGGCTGCACCGTGGCGCCGGGATTCGAGTTCGCCGGTTTCGAAATGGCAGATGCGGATTTCGAGCCGGCAAGCTAGCGCTTGAGGATCATGTCTTTCGCCGCGATCAGGCCGCCTCCGGCGATCAGCGCCGCAGCGACGGCGATGCTGACACTGGCCTTGGCGAAGCCTGCGAGGATCAGGAACGCGGTCGAGAGCAACGGCGTCGCATAGGACGCAGCGCCGAGCACGCGGATGTCACCGCGCTTCATGCCGATGTCCCAGGTGTAGAAAGCAGCACCGACCGGCCCCACCCCGAGCGCAACGACCGCCAGCCATTGCAGCGCCGTCTCCGGCCAGACAGTTGATTCGATCAGCACGTGCACCGCTGCTGCGAGCAGGGCGGTCACCGCGCAAAATCCGGCCACCGCATCCGTCGGCACCGATTTCAGCCGGCGTGACAGCACCGAATAAGTCGACCAGACAAAGGCCGCGATGAAGGCTGCGATCAGTCCGGGCAGTTCTCCCGGCGCGAAGCTGCCGGTGTTGCCGGCAAACAGCAGCACGGTGCCGGCAAGTCCGAGCACGGCGCCGATGATGTGATGCGGCAGCAGCCGCTCGCCCGGAAGCAGCGAGGAGAACAGCACAATCAAGAGTGGCCAGAGATAGTTCAGCAGTCCCGCTTCCGCCGGCGGCGCAAAGCGCAGCGCGAGGAAATAAAGGGCGTGATAGCCGAACAGCCCGCCGACACCGACGATCCAGGCGACCGGCGCCTGCCGCAACGCCTTGATGGCGTCGGGACGCCCAATCCAGGTCAGCGCGCAGGTCGCCGCACCGATCGCAAACGTCATCGCCGCAAGTTGGAACGCCGGAATCTTTCCCGTCGCCACGGTCATGACCGCAAGCAGCGACCACATCAAAATGGCGGTCAGTCCGATCAGGGTCGCGGTGCGGGGGGTCATCGAGCGGTCATTGCGAGAGAAACGACGTGTCCGCGATCAGCTCAACGAGCGCGCGGCGAGAGGCAATCCAGCTAGCATAACGGGATTGCCTCGTCGCTATCGCAATGAACAAAATATCAGGCGTGATATTGCCCGCCATTCACGGTCAGCGTCGAGCCGGTGATGAAGCCGGCGTCGTCGGCAGCCAGGAACACCACGGCGCGCGCGATCTCCTCCGGCTCACCGAGGCGGTTCACCGGGATCTGCGGGATCACGTTCTTTTCCAGCACCTCTTTCGGCACGGCCTGCACCATCTCGGTGTTGATGTAGCCGGGCGCAATGACGTTCACGGTGATGCCGCCCTTGGCGTTCTCGAGCGCGAGCGCCTTGGTGAAACCGATATCGCCGGCCTTCGCCGCGGAATAGTTGACCTGGCCGAACTGGCCCTTCTGGCCGTTGATCGAGGAGATGCTGATGATCCGGCCGAACTTGCGCGCCCGCATGCCCTCGATGACGTTGCGCGTCATGTTGAACAGCGAGCCGAGATTGGTGTTGATGACGGCGGTCCACTGATCGACCGACATCTTATGCAACGGCGTGTCGCGCGTGATGCCGGCATTGTTGACCAGCACCTCGATGGGACCGAGATCCGCCTCGACCTTCTTGATGCCGGCGCTGCAGGCGTCGAACGACGCGACGTCCCATTTGTAGACGGGAATGCCGGTGTCGGATTTGAATTTTTCTGCCGCAGCATCATTGCCGGCATAGCTTGCCGCGACCTTGTAGCCCGCGGCCTTCAACGCCTTGCTGATTGCCGCGCCAATGCCTCGTGTACCGCCCGTCACCAATGCAACGCGTGCCATGTCGTTTCCTTCCCTGGCGTTTGGAACCGGTAGCTCGTTTATGACTGCTTTTTATAACTGCGAATTATGGGAGCGGTTTGAACAACATCAAGAATAAAAAACGCCCGGACAACTTTTCCGGGCGTTTCATCTTAGGTCAGTGCTTTGCAGTTGCGAAGAGAACTTCTGGTCGCAAGGCGACTATTTTGATCGCGTGCAACGCACATTATTTAGTCGCGCGCCAGGCACATGGCGATCCCCATACCGCCGCCGATGCAGAGCGTGGCAAGCCCCTTCTTGGAGTCGCGCTTCTGCATTTCGTGCAGCAGCGTGACCAGCACGCGCGCGCCGGAGGCGCCGATCGGGTGACCGATTGCGATTGCTCCGCCGTTGACATTGACCTTGGCGGTATCCCAGCCCAGATCCTTGTTGACCGCACAGGCCTGCGCCGCGAAGGCTTCGTTGGCCTCGATCAGGTCGAGATCGCCGACATTCCAGCCGGCTCTCTTCAGCGCGGTGCGCGAGGCGGGAATCGGGCCCGTTCCCATGATCTTCGGATCGACGCCGGCCTGCCCCCAGGACACGATGCGCGCGAGCGGCTTCTTGCCTTCCTTGGCCGCCTGCTTGGCCGTCATCAGCACCACCGCCGCTGCCCCGTCATTGATGCCGGATGCGCTTCCGGCGGTCACCGTGCCGTCCTTCTCGAAGGCGGGCTTGAGCTTCGCCATCGAATCGAGGGTGGCGCCATGGCGCGGATATTCGTCGTCGGCGACGACGACATCGCCCTTGCGCGTCTTGATGGTGACAGGGACGATCTCGTCCTTGAACCTGCCTGCCTTCTGCGCCGCCTCGGCCTTTTGCTGCGAGGCGACGGCGAACTCGTCCTGTTGCGCGCGGGTGATTTGATATTGCTTGGCAACATTCTCCGCGGTGTTGCCCATGTGATAGCCGTTGAAGGCGTCCCACAACCCGTCCTTGATCATGGTGTCGACGAGGTCGAGCGAACCCATCTTGACGCCGCCGCGCAGATGCTGGGCGTGCGGCGCCATGCTCATGGACTCCTGGCCGCCGGCGACGACGATCTCGGAATCGCCGTTGAGCAGCGCCTGATAGCCGAGCGCGACCGAACGCAGCCCCGACCCGCAGAGCTGGTTGATGCCCCAGGCCGGACTGCCCACGGGAATGCCGGCGGAGATCGAGGCCTGACGCGCCGGATTCTGGCCCTGCGCCGCGGTCAGGATCTGACCCATGATGACTTCGGACACGCGCGCCGGGTCAATGCCACCGCGCTCCAGCGCGGCCTTGATGGCGACGGCGCCGAGATCGTGCGCGGGCAAAGTGGCGAACGCACCGTTGAAACTTCCGACCGGGGTGCGGGCGGCGCTGACGATGACGACATCGTCTGACATGGGCATCTCCTGGGGCTCGAGGTTCTTGAATGGCCGGCGGGCGCCGAAGGGCGGGGCCAGTCTCCCTATTATCCTGTTAACGGAGTTGAGGCATGTCAACGGCGGCGCAATAAAATTGTGCATCCTCTGCACGCGTTACCGGCGCATTGTCGGCGGATCGCTTGGGGGCTCGATTCAAGTTCAGGACCGGCGGCCCCATCCAGGCTCCAGTGAAGGCAACGGTTCAGTCATTTTGAACTCTTCGCAGGCCTGCCTGCAAAAATGCTGCGCAATAAAAAATGCACCAAAATTGACCGTGCTGCACAAAACGGTAGCCGAACCCCTTTGAAAATGCTTAGTTTGTTGCGGATGCGTAGCGCACTGCCCTGCGGCATCGCCGCCGGGTTCCCTCCCCCTCGCTTGCAGGTAAGAGCCCCATGGCGAAATCAGATACCCCGACCACCATCAAGAAATACGCCAATCGGCGGCTCTATAATACCGGCACCAGCACCTATGTGACGCTGGAGGACCTGGCGGCGATGGTGAAGGAGGGCGAGGACTTTCTTGTCTACGACGCCAAGAGCGGCGACGACATCACGCGCTCGGTGCTCGCGCAGATCATCTTCGAACAGGAGAACAAGGCCGGACAAAATCTTCTGCCGACGACTTTCCTGCGTCAGCTGATCCGCTTCTACGGCGACAGCATGCAGATGGTGGTGCCGAAATATCTCGAGCAATCGATCGAGACGCTGACGCGGGAGCAGGAAAAATTCCGCAAGCAATTGACCGACACGTTCAGCGGCACGCCGTTTGCGCCGCTTGAAGAGCATGTCCGCCGCAACATGGAATTGTTCCAGCAGACCTTCTCGATGTTCAAGCCGTTCGCGCCACCGCTGCGCGGCGCTGCGGATGGCGCCAAGGCGCCCGAACAGTCGACACCGGAAGACGGCAACATCGACGATCTGCGCCGTCAGATGAAGGAGATGCAGGATCGACTCGAGCGCATGTCGAAAGACAAGAAGGAAGAGTAGGTTCTTCTTTTCGGCTAAGCGCCTGCCTCACATGAGCCGTCCGGCTCGACCGGGCGATCCAGTATTCCAGAGACGTTAGTGCTTGAGCCGATAGGCCGCGAGGTACTGGATGCCCCGCTTGCCGTCTCCGCTAACGCTTCGCCGCCCTTTAGATCGCAACCCCGGCGAAGCCTTGGCGTAGCCGGGTCGCGGGGCATGACAGCGAGCGAGTGATTGGCAGTTCACCCCGCCTTCGGCAAAGCGTTCGCATCCACCACCCACGGCCTTTCCGCCGCGGCAAGTCCGATCAGCCGGCCCTGGATGTAATCGCAGCCCCAGTCGCGCAGCATCAGGGCGGAGGCTTCGTCCTGCACCCACTCGGCGACGGTCTTGATATTCAGCCGACGCGCCAGATCGATCAGCGTCTGCACGAAGGCGCGGTCGTCGGCGGAACGGGCGATGTTCTGCACGAAAGCGCCGTCGATTTTCACGATGTCGACGCCGAGCTTGCGCAAATTCCGGAAGGACGTGTAGCCCGCTCCGAAATCGTCGATCGCGATCCGGCTGCCGAGATTCTTGAGGCGCATGACGAAGCCGCGGAGCTCATCGATGTCCTGGATGGCGACCGTCTCGGTGATCTCGACGATCAGCCGTTCAGCGGCTCCCGGATGCGCGCGCATCAGCGATTCGATCGACGTCCACCAGTCCGGATCCATGGTGGTATCGGGCGAAATGTTGAGGCTGAGGTCGACGCCGGGCGAGTTCGCAAGTTCCGCCACCACAAGTTCGAGCACCCGGTGATCGACGAGCCGGATCAGCCCGAGCCGCTCGGCGACCGGCACGATGTCGGGCGCCAGCAGCACGCGCCCGTCGTCCTGCTCCATCCGCACCAGGCATTCGTGGAACGCAATGTCGCGCGACGTGGCTGATACCACGGGCTCATAGGCCATCACGATGCGCCGCTCGTTAAGCGCGGTGACGATCTCGTCGGTGACGCGAATGTTGACGCGGCGCTGAGCATCGCGCTCGACATTCGGCCTCCATGCGATGAACGAGCCGGCGCGACGGCGCTTGGCGTTGTCGAGCGTCTCGTGTGCGCGATTGAGGGCCTCGTCGGCCGAGCGCGCATAACGCGGCACGCTGACGCCGCCGATCGAGGCGGTGACCGAAACCGGGCCCGATCGCGTCGGCACGACCTCGTCGCGCACGCAGGCGAGGAAACGCTCGGCGGCGGTATTCATGTCCTCGATGGTGCAGTTCTTCAGGATCAGCCCGAATTTGTTGCCGGAGAAACGCCCGATCACGTCGCCGCCACGCAGGCGGATACGGAAGCGGCGCGCGATTTCGGAGATCACGGCATCGGCGACGTCGAAGCCGAAGGCATCGTTGACGCGCGCGAGATGATCGATGCCGATCAGCATGAAGGCGGCGGTCGAGCGGAAGCGCTGGGTTTCCTCGATCGCCTCCGCCAGCGCCGCGACCAGATGGGTGCGGTTGAGCTCGCCCGTCAACGGATCATGGCTCGAGAGCTTCAGGAGCTCCTCGTCACGGGCGTGGCGCTCGTTGTTGATCCGGACGATGCCCTGCGCTCGCGCCGGCCTGCCGTCAGCGCCTGCAAACCAGCAGCCGCTCTCCTCGATCCAGGTGACGGGCACGGAGGTCGAAGCACGCACGCCATACTCGATCCGATAAGGCGTGCCGTCACGGCCGTGGACCGCGGCCGAAAGATTGAGGGCCTCGGTCCGGACCGAACCGCTGGGTTCGATCAACCTCGCAAATTCGGCTCCGCTCGCCAGTGCCTCCGCCGGGATATCGGGGAATACCGCGCCCAGCCGGTCGCTCCAGCTGATCGCGTCACTGGCAATATCCCAGACGAAGGCGGCCTGGCCGAGGGACGCCAGGATGGTCGAGGTTTGCGGCGATGCAGCTGTCACTTGTGCCTCGTTTCGGGACACGGCCGTCGACGGCCAAAATGATTCCCGGTCGTAAGGATAGAGCCTGTTCGACCAGAATCCCTAAACGAAGTTCATAAATAATCTGGAAACCACGTTTGGTGATCGGTCAGAACGACTGGACGGAACGCGGCATATTAATTGCGGAAGCCAAACCGAAGCAGGGACCAGCGTCCCGGAATGTGACGGTTTGCAATGTCTGTTAACCAACAGGAAATAGAAGACGGTCTCTTCGAGGAGATTGAGTCCTCCTGCGACGCGCTGGTGCCCGTCGGCCCCACCGTCTACCAGGCGGCGAGATTTGCCATCGCCCGCCCCGACGCGAACTTCGTTGCCCACCTGATCGCCACCGCTGAAAGACTGCCGCAGACCCGCCAATTGCGCCGCGCGGCGCCGGCCGACGCGCTCTCTGTCTACCGTTCCTTCAAGGATAACATCCGCCGAACGCGTCCTTCGACCCGGCAGACGGCCTAGCTTTTCTCAGCGATGCGGCCCATCAGGCGTAGAGTCCGGACCGGGTTGCAATTCCGGTGACGGGACGTCGGGCGATGCTTCACCGGTGGTTTGCGCCGCTGCAGGCCTGGATTGATCGAGTTTCGGATGATCAGGCTTGGCAGGATCAGGCTTGGGATGATCCAGCAAGACCGATTCGGCAACGGAGGCGGCTGACGCCGCCGGATGCCCTGCTCCCGCAGGCGCAGGCGTCTCATGCGCGCCTTCGACAGGCGGTTCTACTTTCGCCGTTTCGGCTTTCGCCGGGACTGTCCGCGCGACCGTCGCTGTCCCGCGGCGCGCGCGCAACGCGATGCCGCCGAAGAAATCCACCATCGCCATCAGCGACAACAGGAAAAAGGTCGAGGTGCCGAATTTCGGCAGCATCACGAATTCGGCGGCCGCCGCGCCGAAGACGACAAACGACAAGAGATGATCGGTGAGATATTTCGAGCCCGGGCGCGCGGCCTTGAAGATCTCGAGCAGCAGCAACAAGAGACCGACCGCAAGCAGGATATCGCTGAGCGTAATCGTCCATTGCGCGCCCGACACCAGCGTCAGGCGGAACATGGGATCGGTCAGCGGCACGTCCGGCATCAGCCAGGCGACGATGTTGTAGATGGCGAGCGGAATCAGAAGCAGGGGAAAACCGACCATCGGCGAGACCCTGTTTTGGCTGAAGGGATTAGTTGGCGGCTTCTGCCGATAACGGCCGGAACACTTGTTCGGTCCCGGACCCTGCTGATCGTCTGATCCAGCTCGTTGACCAAATTCAGGCAGGACGGCGCGAAAGCGCCGTCCTGCTGGTCAGAGATCAGGCTTCCTTCTTCGGTTTCAGCACCTGCCGGCCCTTGTACATGCCGGTTTTCAGGTCGAGGTGATGCGGGCGGCGCAGTTCGCCGGAGTCCTTGTCCTCGACATAAGTGGGCTTCTTCAGCGCATCTGCCGAGCGGCGCATGCCACGCCGCGAGGGCGAAGTTTTTCGTCTGGGAACGGCCATAACGTGTCCTCTAGGGGTATTGCGGAGGCATCGCCCGAAATGCGGGACGCGCTTGAAAAGCGAGCTGCGATGCGGATCAAGGCCGGGCTTATAGAGGATGGCTGGCGGTAAAGCTAGGGTCGGAGACGGGTAAAAGGACCGAAAAATCGGCTCAGAAGGCCCGATTTTCATGCCAACAGGTCGTGACCGCCTGGGCCCGCGCCGTATAGGTTCCGGCCAGCCGGCGTACCCCGGGACCGGGGGTGCGGGCGCTGCGGATATGCGGGTTCGGCAGGATCGATGCCAGGAGAGCCGCCTCCCGCGCCGACAGATTGGCCGCCGAATGACCAAAGGCGAACGCCGACCCGGTCTCGGCCCCGAATTGCCCTGACGGACCGAGCTCGGCGATGTTGAGGTAGATCTCGAGAATCCGCTGCTTCGGCAGCACCAGATCGATCCAGAGCGCGAGCGGAAATTCGAGCGCCTTGCGGATGAAGCTCGCCCCCTGCCAGAGGAACAGGTTCTTGGCGACCTGCTGGGTGATGGTCGAGGCGCCGCGCATCCCCTCGCCGTCCTGGGCATCATTGATCGCCTCGCGCAGCGCCCCGAAATCGATGCCGTGATGCTTGCAGAAATGGGCGTCTTCCGCACCCACCACCGCACGCGGCAGATAAGGCGACATCGCGTGCAGGTCGATCCATTGCCGCGCCACCGGCGCCCCCGTGAGGCGCCGCCAGACCATCAGGGTCGAAACCGGGTGGCCCGTGCGGTAAAAAGGCGTCACCACATAAGGAATGAGCAGCGCGACCAGGACGATCAAGACCAGGGTTTTGAGGGCGCGCAAGATCGGTCTTTTCTGCTTCGAGCAATGCGGGGGGACTCGGAGGATAAAGCGCTGTTATCCCGCTCACAGTTCTCGGCTTTTTCAAGCGGTTTTATGACGCGGGCCAGCCTTGCCCGCGGATTGACGTAGCCGCTCGCATAAAGGATTGTCCGCCCAATTTGATCTGGAGCCCTATGGGAATGACCGGTACTGCCCAAGACTTTTCGAAACGACTGGACAAGACCGCGGAGGAGACCGAAGCACTGCTCGGCCAACTGCTGGCAGACAAGGTCGAGACTGACGAGATCGTGCGCCCGAAGCGGCTGATGGAGGCCATGCGCTATTCGAGCCTTGGCGGCGGCAAGCGCCTGCGGCCCTTTCTGGTGGTGGAGAGCGCGGCCGTCTTCGGCGTGTCCCGCCAATCCGCTTTGCTGGCAGGGGCCGCGCTTGAATGCATTCATTGCTACTCCCTGATCCATGACGATCTGCCGGCGATGGACAACAGCGATCTGCGCCGCGGCCGTCCGACCCTGCACAAGAAGACCGATGACGCCACCGCGATCCTGGCCGGTGATGGCCTGCTGACGCTGGCCTTCGACATCATCACCCGGGACGAGATCCATCGCGACCCCACCGTGCGCCTGTTGCTGACGCGGGCATTGGCGCGCGCCGCCGGCATCGGGGGCATGGTCGGCGGACAAATTCTGGATCTCGCGGGCGAAGGCCGCTTCGGCGACCGCGAACCGGTCGATGTCGCGCGCCTGCAGCAGATGAAGACTGGCGCCTTGCTCCGCTTCGGCTGCATCGCCGGCGCGCTGCTCGGCCAGGCTACGCCGGCGCAATATCAGGCGCTCGACGATTATGGCAAGGCGCTCGGCGAGGCCTTCCAGATCGCCGACGACCTGCTCGACGTCGAAGGCGATGCCGCGGCTCTCGGCAAGCCGTCGGGGCAGGATGCGGCGCTCGGCAAGACCACCTTCGTCACCCAGCTCGGGATCGAGGGCGCAAAGCAGCGGGTGCGAGACCTGCTCGCGCGCGCCGATTCCGCGCTTTCAATCTTCGGCGACAGGGGCGACGTGCTGCGCGCCACCTCGCGTTTCGTCGCGGAGCGCAAGAATTAAGCGCAGGATCCGGCCCCGCGGGGCCGCGTTAGCGTAAAGTGTGAGACGGATTCCCCTTGCGACGAACGCAACTGCGTTTGCGCTGACCTCATCCCGCATTTCAGGTGCAAAACGATGGCCGGCAACGAGCTCGAAGAGGCCCTTCGTCGGTTCCGCAGGCTTCCGAAGCCGGTGCGCGTGGTTTATGCGCGGCCGCGCACCTTTGTCGCGATCGCGCTCGGCATCGTCGCGTTCTTCCTGCTGCCGTCATCACACCGGCTGGTGACGCGCCTGCTCATCGCCTGGGACGTCTTCGCCACGCTCTATCTCCTGCTCGTCTACATCATGATGTGGCGGAGCGAGCACCGCAGCGTGAAGCGCAATGCCATCATCCAGGACGATGGCCGCTTCCTGATCCTGCTCGTGACCGCGTTCGGGGCATTTGCCAGCATCGCCGCCATCGTGTTCGAGCTCGGCGGCACCCATCATGCGGTGCCGCAGCTCGTGATCGCGACCGCCACGATCGCACTGTCCTGGGCGGTGGTGCATACGGCCTTCGCGCTGCATTACGCGCATGACTACTACCGCGGCAGCAAACCGGGCGGCCTGCAGTTTCCAAGCGGAGACAAGCAGGACCACGCCGACTACTGGGATTTCATCTATTTCTCGTTCGTGATCGGCATGACCGCGCAGGTCTCCGATGTCGGCATCACCGACAAGACCATCCGCCGCACCGCGACCGTCCACGGCATCATCTCGTTCGTCTACAACACCGCGCTTGTCGCGCTGATGGTCAATATCGCGGCGAGCGCGATTTCGAGCTGACCGTCTTCGGCAACGTCACGGCCCTTGAGCCGGCTCTAGTTGCAGACTTCCGGGTTCGCAATGTTGGCCTTGCCGCCGCCGCCATTGTATCCGAGATGGCAGCCGGGACGGACCGGACGACAGCCGACCGTATCGCAATAGATCTGACCTCCGCCGCCGGCCTGGGCACGCGACGGCGCCGCCTGCGGCCGCGACGGCATCGCACCGACACCGGCGTCATAACCATATCCCCGGCCGCCGCCATAGCCGCGGCGCCCGCCATCATACTGGCGATCGGCCCGGCTCGGACGCTCATCGTCGTACTGGCGATCACGCCGGGTGCGACGGTCATCGTCATCGCGCTTGGCGACCGGCTGTTTGCCACGCCGCTTCTCGCACTCATTGTCGCCGTTGACGAACGAGCCCTCGGCGCAGACGATCTTGACGCAGCGATCGCCATCGGCCTTGAAACCGTGGTCGCAAACCAGCGGGCAGACCCGCGACGGCTTCTGCTTGATCGCATCGAGCGTGTCGGCATTGGCGGCCTTGACGTCGAGTTTCAGTCCCGGCGTTGCGATTGAACTGCGACAGCGAGCGCTTCGACGCCTGATCCCAGTCGCCATCCGCATTGCCGCTGTAGCAGCCGACGCGGCGCAGCTCGCTCTGGACGGACTTCGTGATGTCGGTCTGCGGCGGCGGCGCGGAGCTCAGCGACGCGACGTTGACGGGCTTGTCGCTGCCGGCGGCCGACCGACGCGGATGCGCTCGGCGTCGGCGGCCTGCTGCTGCGCGGCCTGCTGGTCTTCTCGGACTCGATGCGCGCCTGCTCGGCGGCTTTTACGTCGGCTTCTGCCCTGACCTGGGCATCCTTCTGGGCGCCAGCGGAGACCAGCCGCACCCGCTCCTGCTCGGCCTGCTTCGCCTTTTCGACGGCGACGCTATGGGCGTCGTCGGCAGCGACCTTGTCGAGCTGCAGCTTGGCGAGGCTCGAATAGAAGCCGTCGGGATGCTGATTGAGGAACGCCGTCGAATGCGGAGCGGTTGCCGATCTGCAAGGCAAGCTCATAGTCGTGGCGAATATCGGCCTGCGGATTTGCCGCGGCTGCGGCCGGCGCAACCGCGGCCGTGGCAGCAGGGCCCGGCACCAGCGCGCACGTCGTCGCCGCCGAGCGAGCCGTAGACGATAGGGTTCCTGCCGGTTCGACGTTGCCTTGAGCACGTCGTCGCGCACGAAGCCGAAGGCGCGGCGGACGTCGAGCCCGGGCGTCGTCAGATGCTTCGACAGCGCGACCGTGAACGGGCTGTTGGTGCCGCCGCCGTCGGCGGCCGTGGAGCCGGCCTTGGCGGAATAGGCGATCAGTGTATTCGGGCTCGCCGGCTCGACCTTGGCCAGGCCGCGGCCGATCGAACGCGTGGCAACTGACTTCTTCATGCTCTGCGCAAACGGATTGTCGCGGCAGGCGTCGAGAATGACAAGCCGCAGCTTCTTGGTGGATTCGACCGAGACGCAGGACACGGTCGAGCGAAAACGCCTCGTCATAGACGTCGCTGTCGCGCTCGAGCTTCGCGTCGACCGGAATCAGATAGTTGGTGCCGTCGACCTCGATGCCGTGGCCGGCATAATAGATCACGGCGATATCGGCATTGCCGGCCTTGTCGGCGAATTCGCGCAGCACGCGCCGCGTCTCCAGCGCCGAGAGGTTCTGGCGGGAATCGACGATTTCGAAGCCCGCGTTCTTCAGCGTCGCTGCGCCATCAGCGCGGCGTCATTGACCGGGTTGGAGAGCGGCGGCACGTTCTGATAGGCCGAGTTGCCGAGCACCAGCGCCACGCGCTTTTCGGCGAGCGCCGGCTGGCAGATCAGCAGCAGCGACGCCGCGATCCAGAATTTCAGCGATCCGAACAATCCAAGCCCGCGCATGATGGCGCCTTTCGTCACGTTACCCGCGTCCTGCCCGAATTAGCACGACCGGCATTGTCCGCCCTGTGAGCCAAGTCACGAAGTAAACCCCGTTGGGGTCTATGCTTTTTGCGAGGCACGCCGTGATCATGGGTCGCGCCGGAGGGTTTGGAGGTTCACCCTTTGCAGCGCCGGATTTTCCGTTCAAGATTGGGCAGAAATACAGAAAATGCGGGAGGAAGGCGATGCGCGGCGTGGTGTTTCACGGAGATCGCGAGCTGGAGCTGATGCAGTTCCCCGATCCGACGCCCTGAGGCCCACGATGTCGTGATCGAAATGAAGGCGTCGGGCATGTGCGGCAGCGACCTGCATCAGTACCGCCGCCCGAAGGATCAGACCCAGGCAGCGGCATTCCGATGCGCGATGGGCCGGTCATCGCCGGCCACGAGCCCTGCGGTGTGGTGGTTGCGATCGGCTCCGCGGTCGGGCCGCAGGAAGCGCGGGTCGGCCAGCGCGTCATGGTGCATCACTATCAGGGCTGCACCCAGTGCAACCATTGCCGCGCCGGCTGGCAGCAGCTCTGCCAGGAAGTGCCGGTCAAGGTCTATGGCAACAACGCCCATGGCGGCCATGCGCAACTACCTGAAGGTGCCGGCGAACACGCTGGTGCCGCTGCCGGACGAATTGTCGTTCTCGGCAGGCGCGGCGATCGCCTGCGGCTCCGGCACCGCCTACAGCGCGCTGCGCCGCATGAACCTCTCCGGCAACGACACCATCGCGATCTTCGGCCAGGGACCGGTCGGGCTGGCCGCCACCCAATATGCCAAGGCGATGGGCGCGCGCGTGATCGCGCTCGACATCAGCCCGCAGCGGCTCGACCGCGCCAAGGCGTTCGGCGCCGACGCACGTGGTCAATCCCGGCTCGAACGATCCGGTGGCGGCGATCAAGGACCTGACCCACGGCCGCTACGCCGATCTGACGCTCGACACGTCGAGCAATCCCGACGCGCGGCTGAACGCGATCCGCGCCACCAAGGTGTGGGGCACGATGTGCTTTGTCGGCGAAGGCGGCGACGTCCATATCGATGTCAGCCCGCATCTGTTGCGCCGGCAACTGACGCTGGTCGCATCATGGACGTTCTCGAACATCATCCAGGCCGAATGCGCGCGCTTCTCGGTCGAGCGCGGTATCGATGTCGACAAGCTGTTCACCCATCGCTGGAAGCTCGACCAGGCCGACGAAGCCTACAAGCTGTTCGACAAGCAGGTCGACGGCAAGGGCGTGTTCTTGATGTGAGCCAAGTTGCCGTTCGATGTGAGCAAGCGCAGGAGTTGCAAACGTGAGCCAGGACCGTTCATCCGTCGAAGCCGTGGTGAAGAACTATTTCGACGCGCTCTATGAAGGCGATGCCGACAAGATGGGGGTGATCTTCCATCCGTCCGCCGACCTGCGCTGGCTCGAGAAGGGCGAATTGCAGGTGCTGACCGTGCCCGACTGGCTCGAGAGGATCCGCAAGCGGGCCTCCGCCAAGGCCGAAGGCAAGCCGCGCGAGGACTTCATCGTCACCATCGACCGTTCCGACGACAACACCGCCTTCATCAAGGTGCGCTGCCAGATTCCGCCGCGCTACTTCACCGACTATCTCGTGGCGATGAAGCTGAAGGACGGCTGGCAGATCGTGTCGAAATCCTATCGCTACGATCAACGCGACTGATCACGCACGACTGATCATACCTGCGCGCTCGCCTGTGCCGCCGGCGCGCGGGCGCCGCCGCGCAGCAGATTGCCGGAGATCACCCGCCCCACGACGGCCGGATGCAACAGCCGCTCCGGCGCCGCCTTCAGATTGGCGACCTCGAGGAAGGCGGCCGCCACTTTTGCATCGTGCCGCGCGGCGTTGTGCAGCTTGCCGATATACCAATTGATGAACCTCACCTTCGCCGGCCGCGCGCCCGCGACCTGCGGATGGCGGAGATCGTTGCCGACCGTGATGTCCCAGGGGACGTCGACGACGTGCTCCACCGCCTTGAAAAAGCGCTGCGGCAGATCGGCCTCGTCGCCGGCCGCGAGACATTCGCCCAGCACCGACGCCTCCTGCGCCGCGACCGTCATGCCTTGCCCATAGACCGGATTGAAGCTGCAGATGGCATCTGCGAACACCAGAAAGCCCTTCGGGAAACGCGGCAGCCGCTCGTAGCGCCGCCGCAGATTGGCGGGATAGCGGTAGCTGACGAAATCGGTAAGCGGCTCTGCGCGCGAGACGATGTCATAGACATGCGGCGACGGCAGCGAACGTGCATAGGTCGCGAACATCTGATCGTCGTCCGGCGCATGATCGCCGAGATAGCCGCCGATCGACACGATCCAGCGGTCCTCGGTCTGGTACAGCACCGCGCCATTGCGCCAGTTCGGGGCATGGCCGGCGATCACAAGCGCGACCTTGCCGCCGAGGTCGGCCGGCCGGCGGCGATAGATCCGCGAGGTGTAGCCGAGCCCGATCTCGACCCGCTCTTCCTCGGGCCGTGCGTAACCGAGCCCCTCGAGCCAGGCCGGGCTCGATGATCCACGCCCGGAGGCATCGACCACGAGATCGGCGAGCAGCACCTGCTCGCCACCCGCCTCGATCCTGACGCGAACGCCCTGAACCGCCGAACGGTCGGGCGTGGCCACGAGGCCCTGCATCGCGCATTTTTCGATCGCGCGGACATTGGGCAATGCAAGCAGACGGCGGCGCACATGGCCTTCCAGCACAGGCCGCGAGGCGAGCAAACCGGTCAGCGTGCTCGGCACGGTATTCAGCGTGACGCCATGGCCCATCCAGATGGTATCGCCCGAAATATCGCCGCGACGGCCGCCGGAGGCGACGACTTCGTCGGTCCAGCCGGGAAAGAATGCCTCGATCACCTCGCCGCCGCGCGCGAGCAGGCCGTGCGCATGATGGCCCTGCGGTACCCCTTTGCGGGGAATGTCGGACGATGGGAACGCGTCGCGCTCCACGATGGTGACGGTCGCGAAATGGTCCGAGAGCGCGCGCGCCGCAAGCAAGCCGCCCATGCTGGCGCCGATCACGACGGCATGCTGACCGATCTGCTTCATGAGGGGTCCCTCCTGCCCATTGGTCTTTCGAGATGCTGAAAGGTTGGTACGGAAGGAGCATGGAACCGGTTTTTGCGGCCTTTTGGCGCGGCCATCACAAGATTGTCAGCCGTGGTCTGAACCGGCACGCCTCCCGTCCGTGCGGCTTGCATCGGGGAATTGACGGCCGGCTCGCATCCCTGCCAAACCAGACTGCGTGGAAGCCGAGTTCCAGATATTTCTGTTCCTGCTCGTCGTGCTCGCCGGTACCGCCTTGCTGGCGCGGCGAACCGACATTGCGCCGGCGATCCTGCTGCTGCTGGCCGGCATCGCGCTCGCCTTCGTGCCCGGCATTCCGGCTCCCCAATTGCCGCCGGAACTGGTGCTGCTGCTGGTGCTGCCGCCCCTGATCTATTCGGCGAGCGTTGCCATGAGCTGGCGCGAGTTCAAGCATAACCTGCGGCCGATCATTCTGCTCGCGGGCGGCTGCGTCATCTTCACGGCTTCCGCGGTTGCCATGGCAAGCCATTTCTTGATCGGGCTGCCCTGGAATGTCGGGTTCCTGATCGGCGCCATCGTCGCGCCGCCCGATACTGTGGCGCCGCTCGCGATCGTGCGCAGGCTCGGCATTCCCCGCCGCATCCTCGTCGTGCTCGAGGGCGAGGGGCTCGCCAACGATGCCACCGCGCTGATCCTGTACCGCTTCGCTGTGATCGCGATCACGACCGGCGCGTTCTCGCTGCCGAAGGCGTCCGGCACCTTCCTCGGCATCATCATCGGCGAAGCGCTGTTCGGGGTGGCCGTGGGCTGGCTCAGCCTTCGGGCCCGTCATTACGCGCGCGATCCGCAGGTCGAAATCACGCTGTCGCTGATCACGCCCTATCTCGCTTACTGGGTGCCCGAGCATCTCGGCGGCTCCGGCGTGCTCGCCACCGTCGCGTGCGGACTCTATGTGAGCTGGAACGGGCCCCTGTGGATTTCGTCGGCGACGCGGCTGCAGGGCATCTTCTTCTGGAATTTGGTGATCTACCTGATCGAGGGCCTCCTGTTCCTGTTGACGGGATTCGAGATGCGAATCCTCTACGAGAAATCCAAGGAGTTCCCGCTCAACGAGATCCTGCTGGCGACCGCGCTGGTCGCGGGCATCGTGATCGTGGCGCGCTTCGTCTGGGTCTATCCTGCGACCTATTTGCCGCGCGTGCTCAGCAGGTCCTTGCGCAGGCGCGATCCGTCGCCGCCCTGGCAGTGGGTTTTCATCCTGTCCTTTGCCGGCATCCGCGGCGCCGTTTCGCTTGCCGCCGCGCTGGCATTGCCATTCGCGCTTGCGAGCGGCGAACCCTTTCCGAACCGCGACCTGATCCTGTTCATCTCCTTCGGCGTGATCTTCGTGACGCTGGTCGGGCTTGGCCTCAGCCTGCCGATGGTGATCCGCTGGCTCGGCGTGACCGATGCCGGCCAAAGCGAGCAAATCGCGGAGCATCAACAGGAGATCGAGGCGCGGCGCGCGGCGCTCGATGCGGCGCTGCGCTCGCTCGATGCCATGATCGAGAAGCGCGACCTGTCCGGCGAGGTCGTGAACCTGTTGCGCGCGCGGCACGAAATCCGCGCCAGTCAGTTGCCCGCCTCGCTCGATCCCGCGACCCACGACGTCTCGGCGGCAGGAACGGCGCTGACGCGCGAACTGATATCAGCCGAGCGCAAGTTCATCCACGTCATGCTGCGCGAAGGCAAGATCACCGACGAGACCCGCCGGCGCATCGAGCGTGACCTCGACCTCGAGGAGGCAAGCCTCGCCAACCGCGAATACCGCGATCTACCGTTGTAGGACCCGCCGTCACTTGCGATCGGCGTTCGCCTGCAAGGGCGCGGGCGCAGGCTCGCAATAGTCCTTCACCGCCGCCGCGACCGCGCCGATGATCACATCCTGGCGTTCCGCCGAGCCCATCTGCAGCTCTTCATCGCGATTGCTGATCGAGCCGGCCTCCAGCAGCACGGCCGGCATCGCCGTCTTCTCCAGGACGATCAGATTGTCGTAGCGGTAGACGCCCGTCTTGCTGTCCACCAGATCGCGCCGGTATCTGCCCATGACGGGCAACGTGTATTGATCGGCGAATTTCAGGTTCTGCTCCTTCAGACCGGCGCCGATCAATTTCGCGAAGGCGAGGCTCGCGTCATAATGCGCATTGTCGTGGGAGACGAACACCGCCCAGCCGCCAAAATGATCGCTGAACTTGCTCTTCTTGCCCTCGAACTCCCAGTCCTCCAGGAACTTGTCGGGCACGGAATCATGATGGATCGACAAAAAGAGGTCGGCGTTCATTCTGTTCGCCGCGGCCACCCGCTGGAAAAGGCTCGGCCGCGCCTTGCCTTCCGTCACCATCAGCCTGGTCCCGGTGAAGCCGTCCGATTTCAGTTTTTCTACCAACCGCGTTGCGAGTTTCAGGTTGAACTCATACTCGGGAACGTTGCGGGCGCTCAGCGCGCCATCCGACTTCCGTGTATGCCCGACATCCACGACGAGGTGGAATTTGGCGGGTTCGCATGCCGCCGCGCCGATGCTCGCCGTCCGCAATTTCACCGGCGTGGACTTTTCCGTTTGGGATTTTTCAGCACTGCGCGAGCTCGACCGCTCCTCGCGCTTGCTGACGTGATTCGGCCGTGACGCCGCAGGTTTGGACGCGGCGTGGGTTTTCTGGGTCCTTTGCGCATGCTCCGGCTTCTTGCCCTTGAAGAGATCGGACAACCAGCCCGCCTGGCTCGCGCCGGTCGCGAGCAGCACGAGGCCCAGCGCAACGGCGCTGATCGCACAGCCACGCGACGCGATCTTCCAGGATGTGTCAGTCATGCCCCCGTCTCCCGGAGTTCAGCACGGCTCATTCCGCCGCCACGGTGCGCGGCCTGCCGACAAAGCCCGCGGCATCCCCAAAACGTTCCACCATCACCGCCGGCAGGTCCTTGGCCTTGCTGGTGACGCAGGCACCGGAGCGGACGGCGTAGCGATCCTGATGATGGACATGCGGCGGCGCCTCGCCGCGCTCCAATGCGCGCGCCAGATCCATCACCAGCTTGCGGAAATGCATGATGCCGAGATCGGTCGGCCCGAGATGCTCGCGTGTGCGATCGGCGATCGGGCCCTGGCTGTCCTGCACCGCGGCGTCTTGCTCGGAAACACCCTTGATGCCGGTGTAGCTGCTTGTCTTCTGCAGCTTGCGGTCGATCAGATAGTCGTTGCCCCTGTTACGGATCGGAATGTAATTCTCGTCGACCACCGACATCACGCCATTGCCGCGACCGTAGCCATCGCGCTCGGCCTGCGTCAGCGGCCGTTCCGGATTCCAGGCATAGGTGAAGATCCAGCAGGCGGTGTCGGTCACGGGCACGAAGGTCTGGCCGAAGATGTTCTCGCCCGGCATCGAGCTCGGGGCGTAGGAATGGAACGGCATCAGGAACTGCGCGATGCGCCAGTAGATGTTGTCGGTGCCGGTCAATCTTCCGCCGGCGACCACGAGGCCGGCCTCGTGCGGATTGACCTTGATCACGGGGCGCGGGTCTTCGGCAATCCATCGCATGTGATCGGTCGCGACCCGCGTCAGCGGGTTCACGAAGTGTTTCTTGATGTCGAGTATCTCGTTCTCTTCCTTCTCGAAGGAGAGGTGGGCGAAGGTGAAATGCGCGGTGTCGATCGAGCCCTCCAGCGCCTGCACCCAGTTGCAATCCTGCCATTTCTTGGTGACGTAGCGGTGCGAGGGCGGCACCAGCGCCATTTCCAGATCGGGCAATTCGGGCATGACGTCCGCCGGGCCCATATAGGCCCAGATGATGTCGCCCCATTCGCGCACCGGATAGGACTTGATGCGGATCTTGTCCTTGGCGTTGAGATCCGGATAGGACGTCGGCATGTCGACGCAGCGGCCGTCAGTATCGAACTTCCAGCCATGATAGACGCAGCGGATGCCGCATTCCTCGTTGCGGCCAAGCCAGAGATTGGCGCCGCGATGCGGGCAATATTGATCGACGACGCCGACCACCCCGCGCGAATCGCGGAAGGCGAGCAGTTCTTCGCCCATCACCACGATCTTCTTCGGCTCGCCGTCGGCCTCCGGCAACTCCTCAGACAGCAGCACGGGAATCCAGAAGCGGCGCAACAGCTCGCCCATCCCCGTTCCCGAACCGCTTTCGGTCAGGAACTTGTTGTCCTCTGCGCGCAGCATGGCGGACCTCCGGGTGATTTGCGGCAAGATTGACGCGACAGGAGGAAGGCGTCAACGCGGAAGGTGAGGCGAATCTGTGGTTGGCGATGCAGAAGATCGTCATTGCGAGGTCCGTCAGCGACAAACCCAGACATCCGCGTTCCCGCGGCACGAAATGCCCGGGTGCTGCCCATTGGCGGCTTTTCCAACGGTGTAAAAGGATGCGCCCGCCACCGGAAGATGATAGTTTCAACACAGCTGAGGCTCTCGAAATAGGTTGCAGGCCGCTCCATCACACGAGGTCGCTCATGCATCAGGTCCGTCTACTCTCCTGCGCCATTATTCTCCTCGGTATCTTCCTGGATGTCCGACCCGCTGGCGCCGGGAATAACGTGTCCTTGACGCAGCCCATCGGCGTTTCCGTCGAGGACTTCGGCTATCTTGATACGTCAGGCGAGCCCGTCGATCAGACCGCCGATCACCAAATGCGGCTGCAGGCGTTCATGTCGGCGTTGAAACGGGATATCGAGGTGGCGCCCGGCTACCAGTTCGTTCCATCCGCGCAAACCGGCGCAAGTTTGGGGATCGTGGGCGGCATCCAGAAGACGAGCACTCTGGTTCAGTGGGTGAGAGCCGCCGTGGTGGACTTCCGCGACAACAAGGTCCTGATGGAAAAACTCTACACGTTTCGCGGGGACAATGACGAGGCTTGGGGCCGCGCCGAAGCGTTCGTATCCCGGGAAATCCGTGCGGCGCTCGTGGCGGCTCAGCCGAGGCCGATCGCGCTGGCGGTTTTCGATTTCGAGCTTGAGGATACGACGGCCGCCGCCTCGCCGACCGGCCCAGTTGCGTCCGATGCGACGCACTTGTCGGAAATCACGAATGCCGTGCGTGAGCTGCTGGGGCAGTCGGGCCGCTACCACGTCATCGACGTCGGCGGTGGCGACGCGGAGGCCGTGAAGACACATACACTGCGGGACTGCGGCGGCTGCGAGGCAGCAGTTGCCGAGAAACTTAGCGCGGACCAATCACTGATTGGCGTAGTGCGGCGGGTCAGCCGAACCGAGTACACCATCGGATTTCAGGTCCGCGACGCCCGCTCCGGCGCAATCGTTTCGAGGGGCGACAGTGGGCTTCGCATGGGTGCCGACTATTCGTGGAAGCGAGGAGCCGTACGATTGGTCAGCGACCGACTGATCGAGAGCCGATCTCAACAATAGTCTCGCGCACGCCTCCCAAGTAACTTCGTCAAGCGAGCGGTGAACGACACTTATGTCTGCTTGTGTGGCCGCTAGCAGACCTTGATCGCGCGCGGCGATGATGACAGGGAGTGACACGATGATACTCAATCCGGATCATGTGACGATCGCAGTGGCAGACGCCGGCCCGGCGATCGAATTCTTCGCCCTCCTTGGCTTCAGAAAGGGTCACGTCGCGACGATCGATGGTGGCGTTCCCGCCCGGTACATGGGCATGCCGGGCATGAAGGCGCAGCACCTCACTCTCGTACTTGAAGGGGCAAATCCGCCTTTCGAGATCCAGCTGCTCGAGTTCGACCCGCCCCCGGGGACCGATCCGGGTGCGCACCCGACGAATCTGCGAAAACTTGGCTTCAATCACCTTGCGTTCCGGGTCGAGGACATTGAGGCAACCACCGCGCACCTCGTGGCCAACGGCGTGACGATGCTGAGCGACGAGATGGACTACATCAGCCGAAAGCTGCGGTTCTTCGAGGGTCCTGAGGGCATCACCTTCGAGTTGGTCGAGCGTGACGACTAAAGCGCGACGAGATTAGGATGAACCGTCATCGCGCTTTAGCTTATGGTTCGAGCATGATCTTTTCGGAAAACCGCTTCACACTTTTCCGGATCATGCTCTAGGCCCGTGTGCCTCGAGCGATGCGTCAGCTGGGCCCGAGCATCAATATCCTCTTGAAGAAAAGTACGCCCCGTTATGAGGCGCCCACCAGCGCCCCACCAGCCAACGCGTCTTGCCGTCGGTGCTGCCTGAAACTGCAACCGATCGAACCGGCTCACGGCTTGACGTAGGTCCAGCCCTGCTCCTGCAGCTGCATGATGTGGATGACGCCGGACTTGACCAGCTGAGCCTGCGGAATGATCGGGATATCCTTGTTCTCCGCCTTGCTGCATGTTCTCCTGCGTGTTGCCGCAGGCCTTGTAAGAAATCTCCGGCGAACTCAGCGCCAGCGTTTCGATTCGTGCCTTCACCGGCGAGGTGTCGTCGCGCAGCATGTTCAGGCCCGGTCCGAAGGTGACCACCTCGATTTTCACCTTCTCGCCCATTTCCTTGTAATATTGTGTGACGTTCGTCGCGTTGTTGAGCGCGAGATTCATCGCGGCCGGATCGTTGGTATTCACCTGCAGGATCAGGTGATGCTCCTGCTTGCTGCGAAGCAGGCTCGGCCGCGAGCGCAAATGCGGATGACTTTCTTGCCCTGGCGGGCAACGCAGTCTTTGCCGGCTTCGTGGCGACGTTCTTCTCCGCGATGAGACGAGGCGCCGGCGTCCATGTCGGCCCCGCTCCATCGTCCCCCGCCGCCGATGGCGCCGTGGCGGCCAACAACGTGATAACACTCGCCACGGCGATTCTCGCGATATCCAAGAGCTTGTTCATCATCACCTCCGTTGAGAAATGCCGCGCTTCGATCATCGGTCGTTGGGGCTGGCGATGGCGTGCGGCCATTTGCAGGTCGAGCTGATCCTCGTCCGTAGCGTTTCCAGCCCGTCGAGTGAGAAGATTGCGTCCACCTCGCTCCCCGAAAGCGGCTTGAGCCGCACCGCCAGTTCCCCGTCGCTCGGCAGCGATCGCAGCAGGGCGACCGCATCCGCCTTTGAAAGCGATGCCGTCGCCAAAGGACGCCGTGCCGCCGGCGAGTTGCACCGGCTCGCCGCCGTTCACGCGATAGGAAATCGAGGTAGTGTGCCGCGGCCCGTGATGGCGGACCCGGTTACTGCGAGTTCCGTACGCCCACCGCGGCAGCGGATGGAGAGCTGCATATCCGCGCTCGCCCGCGACCTGTCGCGATGCGGTGGTGGCCGTGGCAATCGGCGAGTAGTCGATGGGCGATGTCGTCTCGCTCACGATCCAGCCATCGCCGCTGCGCCAGCTGGAGCGGGGCGCGGGCCGCGACAGCTTGTCGAGGCATTCAACCGGCCCGCATTCCATCCGAGCAGGCGCGAGCTGCGCCGCCGGATCGTTCACCTTGCGCCGGGCAATCCCGCCAGACGCGAGGACAACCGGGAACAGAGGGCCGCGCCTCTCATTGCGACGCCTGATTGCCGCGCGCGTGGCTGTCGAGCCAGACCTGAGCCGCGTTGAAGCGCGCTAGACCCGGAACCGACGCCGCGAGATTGATCGACTTCCATTTCGGATCGAAGCCCGGCCCCTGCAGCCTGTCGATTCGCGAGAACAGATGCTCGACAAAGCGCGCGACGCGCTCGTAGCGGTTCGAATTGGTCGGCCAATTGAAGGCAACCAGTGCGGTGGGCACCGCAACCGTCTCCACGCGCTCGCCCTGCTTGATCAGGTTGGGATAGTCGGATGCCTCGAGCACCGAGGGAAGATAATAGTCCTCCAGCTTGTTGCTGTATGGCACCGGCAGGAACTTGAAGCCCGGATCGAACCGCCCGCGCACGAAAGCATCGACCGGCTTGGAGGTGATGAACACCACCGCCGCCATACCGCCCTCGCCCTTGCGCATCTGTTCCAGCGCGACCTGATGCGGAATGAACGTCTTCTCGACGTCGAGACCGAGACGCGAAAAGATCAACGGTCCCGAATAGGCCGCGGCAGTGCCAAGCGAATTGAAATTCACCTTCTTGCCGGCGAGGTCGTCGAGGCTGTTGATCTCCGGCCGTACGAAGACGTGCAACTCGGACGGAAACAGATTGAGCACGTAGACGATCTTGCGCTGGATATCCGGCACCTGGCTCTTGTACTCGTCGAGCGAGTCGGAATTGATGATCGCGGCATCGATGCCGCGCAAATAGAGCAGCGAATTGACGTTCTCCGTCGGTCCGCGCGTCACGACCGGCAGGACATGCAGATTGTCGCCGTCATCGACCACACGGGCCATCTCGGAGGCAAAGCGAATGGGGGCACCCTCCAGCAAGCCTCCGGCGAGACCGACGGTCCATGCGTTGATGGTCTCCCGCGGTTGCGCCATTGCGGTCGCCTGCATGGACCGCTGCGAGGACACCTGGGTGCGACCATTTTTCGTTTGCGCATCCGATGGTGCAGCCGGAATGGCCAACAGCAGCACCGCCAAAACTGCAAGCACAAGCGGGCGTGATCCCTCAACCCCGTTCATCGGCGAATCCCTCCGTTGCGTGACACACTCGCGCGTCATGTTACTGGCGCTTTCCTTTGCCGGCGCTACCGATGCAGCGCATCCGACCTCTCCTTGGCTTCCTTGATTCCGCCGGCGAGAGCCCGCGCGTAGAGATCGAGCGCTCTGCTCGCATCGCCATGCGTGCCGTAGGTTCCCCATTTGGACAGAATTAGCGGGTCGTAGGTTTCCGCGAGCGCGAAGCTTGCCTCGGCGTTGCCCATTTCGGCGGCCCGTTGCAGCACGATCCGCGCTGAACCGATGTCGCCGCGACCGAGCAGCAGACGCGCATAGGCGACCAATCTCCCATCTTCCGAAGGATCTCCCGGCTTGCGCGGTGCATCCGGCGACGGTGTCTGCCTGGTCGCGACGGGCTTTGCTGGTTGCGCCTGTTGTGGCGGGTCGGAAGGCATGGACGCGTTGCTCCGCACCGATGCGAGATCGCGCTCCAGCTGTGCCGCCCTGTCGCGTTCCTGCTGCAACGATGCCTGCAAGCCGGCTGCCGCCGCTTCCGCTGTCTTCTTGGCCTGATTGACCTCATCGCCGGCCTTCGCCGCCAGCGCCGTCTGCGTCTCGATGTCGCGCCGCGCAGCCGCGAGGTCCTGCTCCAGCCGGCTGGCGCGATCGCGTTCCTGTTGCAGGGATTTGTTCAGTTCGGCGGAGCCGTCCGCCGTATTCTTTGCTGCCTCGTTGCCGGCCTTAGCCGCCAGCGCAGTCTGCGTCTCGAGATTGTACTGCGCGGTCGCGAGATCCTGCTGCAATCGGGCCGCACGCTCCTGTTCCTGGAGCAGCGACCTGCGCAAATCCACGGCACCCGTTTCCGTTGCATTCTTCTGCTGGCTTGCATCGGTCGCAAGCGCGCTCTGCGTTTCGAGATCGCGCCGCGCGGCCGCGAGATCCTTCTCTAATCGCTTTTGCTGTTGCAGCGAGTTGCGCAAATCCGCTTTGTCCGCGTCCGCAGTCTTCTTGAATTCGCTTGCCTCGTCCGCCGCCTTGGCTGCGAGCGCGATCTGCTTCTGGAATTTGCGACGCGCCGCCACGAGACCACGCCCCAACCGGTTCGCACGCTCGGTTTCCTGGTCCAGGGATTTTTTCAGATCGGTCGCACCGGCGTCCGTCGTCTTCTTCACCTGCTTCGCCTCTTCGCTGGCCGTGGCTGCGAGTGCCGTCTGCGTTTCGACGTCGCGGCGTGCGGCCGCGAGGTCCCGTTCCAGGGCGCTGGCGCGATCACGCTCCTGCTGGAGCGATTTGCGTAAATCCGCGGAACCGTCATCCGCCGTGGTCTTCAATTGGCTTGCTTCGCCAGTGGCCTTGACCGCGAGCGTGGTCTGCGTCTCGAGGTCGCGACGCGCGGTCGCAAGGTCCCGCTCCAGGGCGCTGGCGCGGTCCAGCTCCTGCTGCAGCGCTTTGCGCAAATCCGCGGAACCGGCATCCGCCGCGCTCTTCACTTGCTTCACCTCGTCGCCGGTCCTGGCTGCGAGTGCCGTCTGCGTTTCCGCGTCGCGACGCGCGGTCGCAAGCTCCCGCTCCAGGGCGCTGACGCGGTCGCGCTCCTGCTGCAGCGATTTGCGCAAATCCGCGGAACCGGCTTCCGCCGTGGTCTTCACTTGCTTCGTCTCGTCTCCGGCCTTGGCCGCGAGTGCCGCCTGCGTCTCGACGTCGCGACGCGCGGTCGCTAGGTCCCGCTCCAGGGCGCTGGCGCGGTCCCGCTCCTGCTGCAGCGATTTGCGCAAATCCGCGGAACCCGCATCCGCCGTGGTCTTCAATTGCTTCGTCTCGTCGCCGGCCTTGACCGCGAGTGCCGTCTGCGTCTCGACGTCACGACGTGCGGCCGCAAGGTCGCGTTCCAGCCCAGTGGCGCGGTCCCGTTCCTGCTGCAGCGATTTGCGCAGATCCGCGGAACCCGCATCCGCAGTCGTCTTCAATTGGCTTGCTTCGCCGGTGGCTTTGGCCGCGAGTGCCGTCTGGGTCGCAACGTCGCGCCGCGCCGCCGCGAGGGCCTGCTCCAGCCCGCTGGCGCGATCATGTTCCTGCTCGAGCGATTTGCGCAAATCTGGCGCGCCTGCGTCCGGCGCTGTCTTCACTTGGCATGCCTGGTCGCTGGCCTTGGCAGCGAGTGCGGTCTGGGTTGCAACATCGCGCCGCGCGGCTGCGAGGTCCTGCTCGAGCCGGCTCGCGCGGTCGTGTTCCGCTTGAAGGGATTTGCTCAAATCGGCTGAACCTGGATCGGCATCCAGTTTCGCCGGCACTCCCGGCCGATCGACGCTGCACGCCCTGTTGAGGAGTTTCAGCAGGGTATCGAGGTCACGCTTTGCGACAGCGAGCTCGCGCGCCAGCGTCTCGGCATTCTGAGGGCCTTGTTGCTGGTTGTCTTCCTGCGCAGCCTGAGGCTGAGGACTGATCGTGGTCTGCGCGAGGCGCGTCGATACGCCGGAGCTCCCCCCGACCTCAGCCGCCTGCAGCGGCACCCAGGTCGCCGCGAGGACGACCCCAATCCGCCATAGCGTCCTGCTTAAGGACGCATCCAAATTCCCCCGCCGCCGCATGGTCTTATGGTTAATCCCTTATCGCGACATCTCGCTAATTTTCGAAGCCTAGTCCGGGGAGGAACGGCCTCGGCTAACTCTCTGGGGTTAGGTGCGAGCAATAAAGAACTAGCGCCGGTCAGGACGGCTGCGAAAAGGTAGCGCTGGTAAAGCGCCTCTCGGTCCGGCTGCCGGGACACATGGTGGCGGCGACCGGAACGGGATTCTGGCTTCAAATCCCGATGGCCGGGAGCGCGCTGGCAACAATACCAAATAAGACGATCGCGCGAAGCGCGTGATCGGTGTTCAGACCGGACGCTCGCCTTTCACCGTGACGCGGGTGCCGGCGCGGGTATGCGGCCAGTAATCCCACATCGCGCGATGCTGGGCGCAGCGATTGTCCCAGAACGCGATCGCGTTCTCGGTCCAGCGGAAGCGGCACTGGAACAGCGGATTTTCCGCGTGCTGGTAGAGATAGGCCAGCATGGCATCGCTCTCGTCTCGAGGGATGCCGATGATGTGGCGGGTGAAGCCGCGATTGACATAGAGCGCCTTCTTGCCGGTGACCGGATGCGTGCGCACCACCGGATGCTCGGCGCGCGGATAGCTCGCTTTGTCGGCGACGCCGTAGTTCGCATAAAGGCCGCGATAGGCGGATTCGCCGTCATGCAATGCGTTGAGCCCGTCGAGATACACCTTCATGCGGTCCGACAACGCTTCATAGGCGGCGTACATGTTGGCGAACAGCGTGTCGCCGCCGCGCGGCGGGCACTGCCTGATGTAGAGGATCGAGCCCATCGGCGGCTCGACATCGCAGGACACGTCCGTGTGCCAGCCCTCGCCATTGGCGCGCGGGGAATCCTTGTCGGCATAGATCCTCATCAGCGCGGGATCGCCCTCATTGGGCGCCGCCGGATGCACATGCAGCTCGCCGAACTTGCGGCCGAAGGCGAGATGCTGCTGCGGCGTGATGTGCTGGTCGCGGAAGAAGATGACGAGGTTTTCGGCGAGCGCGCGGTGGATCTCGTCCATCTGGCGATTGGAGCGCGCATCGCCATCGACGAGCTGGCCGATATCGACGCCGGAAATCTCCGCGCCGATGATCGGCGTCAGCTTCTCGACGCCGATGGTCTCATAGGGTTCCGAACTCGTCGACCACATGCCGATAGCGCGGTCCCCGCTTGCCTGACAGCGAGCTCATGGAAGTTTCTCCCGGGTCGTTTTGCGGCATGCTAGCAGCGTAGGGTAGGTTAGCGAAGCGTAACCCGCCGCCTCGCGCACAAAAAGAAAAGCGGATTACGCTTGCGCTAATCCGCCTTACGATTTCCTGCCGCTGACGATGTCATTCCGGGATGGTCCGAAGGACCAGACCCGGAATCTCGAGATTCCGGGTTCGATGCTAACGCATCGCCCCGGAATGACGCTTTGCGTCACTCCGCCGCCGTCACCGGCGCCTTCGCCTGGCCGTAGCGCTGGTCGATGTAGTCGATCACGAGCGCCTTGAAATCGGCGGCGATACCCGGGCCACGCAGCGTGCGGAACTTCTTGCCGTCGACGAACACAGGCGCGGCCGGCGCCTCGCCGGTGCCGGGCAGGGAGATGCCGATATTGGCATGCTTGGATTCGCCGGGGCCGTTGACGATGCAGCCCATGACCGCGACGTTGAGTTCCTCGACGCCGGGATATTTCGTCTTCCAGTTCGGCATCTCGTCGCGGATGAAATCCTGGATCGAGCGCGCCAGTTCCTGGAAGGTGGTCGAAGTGGTGCGGCCGCAGCCGGGACAGGCCGCGACCAGCGGCACGAAGGTGCGGAAGCCCATGGTCTGCAGCAGTTCCTGGCCGACCTGCACCTCGCGGGTACGGTCGCCGCCGGGCTCCGGCGTCAGCGAGATGCGGATGGTGTCGCCGATGCCCTGCTGCAGCAGGATGCCGAGCGCCGCGGACGATGCCACGATGCCCTTGGAGCCCATGCCGGCCTCGGTGAGGCCGAGATGGATGGCGTAGTCAGAACGGCTGGCGAGATCCTGATAGACCGCGATCAGATCCTGCACGGCCGAAACCTTCGCCGAGAGGATGATGCGGTTCTTCGGCATGCCGAGCTCGATGGCGCGCGCGGCCGACAACAGCGCCGACTGCACCATCGCCTCACGCGTCACCGCGCGGGCATCACGCGGATTGGCCGAGGCCGTGTTCTCGTCCATCAGCCTGGTCAGGAGCTCCTGGTCGAGCGAACCCCAGTTGGCGCCGATGCGCACCGGTTTG
Source organism: uncultured Alphaproteobacteria bacterium (assembly GCA_963696255.1). GTDB lineage: Bacteria > Pseudomonadota > Alphaproteobacteria > Rhizobiales > Xanthobacteraceae > Bradyrhizobium. Next base: position 2,203,510 of record CAVOJN010000005.1, on the reverse strand, counting down.
TCGTTCCTGTTGGCGATCTCGATGATGTCGGCGAACTGCGTGTCACGCTTGTCCTTGAAGCCGACATTGCCGGGATTGATGCGATATTTGTCGAGCGCTTCGGCGCAGGCCGGATAGGCCGCGAGCAGCTTGTGGCCGATGTAGTGGAAATCACCGATCAGGGGCGTGTTGATGCCCAGCTTGCGCAAGCCGTCGCGGATGTGCGGGACGGCGGCTGCGGCCTCCTCGCGATCCACGGTGATGCGAACCATCTCGGAGCCGGCGCGCGAGAGCGCCGCGACCTGCGCGATGGTGGACTCGACGTCGGCGGTGTCGGTGTTGGTCATCGACTGCACCACGATCGGGGCGCCGCCGCCGACGGCGACGTGTCCGACTTTCACCTGCGTGGTCTGATGCCGCGCGCTGGGGCCGGCGATGTTGATATCGGAGAGTTTTTCGGGCTTGTTCATGGGGCAACCGAATATCAGGTTTTGATGACATTCACCAAGGGAACGCTGGATGACGTTAAGAGCGTCCCAATGTGAGGATTTTTCACTGTTAATTCAATAGTTTATGGCGCCAATCGCTGATGCGGGCAAGGCGCGCAAGGCAGCCTCGCATGCCCGCTATATTGGGACCGGCTTCCCTCAAATCAAAGGGCAAAGCGTCGCCTTTTCATGTGATGTTCCGCACTCTAGGCTGGCACAGTAATGTGTCGGGAGGCAGCCATGTCGGTTCAAGGCGAGCTCATCAGCACCGCGGAACTCGCTGGCCGCCTGGGCCAGGGCGGCTTGCGCATCTTCGATTGCACGACGCGGCTCGAATATCTGCCGCCGGGCAGCGCCGCGCCCTACGAGGTCGTCCCGAGCCGCGACACGTTCGAGGCCGGGCACATCCCGGGCGCGGATTTCCTCGATCTGCAGGGCGAGTTCTCCGACCCCAACACCAGGCTGCGCTTCATGATGGCCGCGACGGCGCAGCTCGAAGCCGCGTTCGGACGTCATGGCGTCAGCAACGACAGTTTCGTCGTGCTCTATTCAATCGGCACGGCGATGTGGGCGACGCGATTCTGGTGGATGCTCAAATCGCTCGGCTTCGATCGCCTCGCGGTGCTCGACGGCGGGCTCGACAAGTGGAAGGCGGAAGGCCGTCCGCTCGAGCGCGGACCGGTGAAGGGCTATCCGCGCGCGACGTTCACCGCCAGACCGCGCCAGGGATATTTCGTCGATCGCCATCAGGTGCTGGCCGCTGCGAGGAATCGCGACAGCGTGGTGGTCAACGCGCTCAACGAGCAACTGCACAAGGGGCTGGAGCCGAGCCGCTACGGCCGGCCGGGCCACATTCCCGGAAGCTGCAATGTCTCGGCGGCGACGCTGGTCGATCCCGCAACCAAGGCTTTCGTGCCGCTCGCGGACGCCGAACAGAAATTCGCAGCGCAAGGCTTTTCGCGCGACAAGCGCGTGATCGCCTATTGCGGCGGCGGCATCTCGGCCACCATCGATCTCTTCATGCTGCACCGCCTCGGCTACGACAAGCTCACGCTCTATGACGGCTCGATGGGCGAATGGGCGACGGATGAGTCGCTGCCGATCGAGACGGGCTAGACGCGATCAAAGATTGGGATCGGGCATAACCTTCTCGCGCGCAGCTTCCGGCCGGTTGACGAGGTAAAGCCCCGCGATCACCAGCAGCGCGGCGGCGCCGAAGGCGACCGTCAGCTCATCATGCAGGATGAGATAGCTTGCCGCGACGCCGAACAGCGGCGTGATGAAGGTGAAGGCCGAGAGCTTGCTTGCCGAATAGGACTGCACCAGCGCAAACCACAGCGTGAAGGTCAGCCCGACGACCCAGATCCCCTGGTAGGTGACGATCGAGATCGCGAGCGGCCCCGGCAAATGGTCGAGCTTTTCGCCGCCAAGCCAGACGGCCGCGGCAAGAATCGGAATCGAGATCGTGACCTGGTAGCCCAGCGCCTTTTCCGGCGCCGCGAGACTGAGTCTCGTGCCCTTGGCAATCACGGTGGTGGCGCCCCAGACCGCACCGCCGCCGACGATCAGGAGATCGCCGAGCAGCACGCGCGAATCGACATGGGCTTGCGGCACGCCGATCGCGAGCGCCACGCCGGCGAAGCTCAGCGCGAGGCCGGCCCATTGCGAGAGGCGCAGCCGTTCGCCGAGCAGCTTGTAGGAGCCGAGCGCGACAAAGAACGGCGCCGTGTAGAGGAACACCACCGCGCGCGACGCCGTGGTCAGGCGCAGCCCCTGATAGATCAACACGAACTCGAGGCCGAACAGGATGCCGGCGATCACGCCCGGGACGAGCGAGCCGTCGTGCTCGAAAAACTTCACGCCACGCAGCCAGCCCACGATCAGCAGCACCGGCAGCGCGACCACGGAGCGGAACGTCGCCTGGATCATCGCAGGGATGTCGGGCAGCGCCAGCTTGATGGCGATCTGGTTGAATCCCCAGGACAGGCACAACACCAGCATCAGCGCGATCGCGCCCGGGCTGAGCGGACGCCCGGGATCGGGTTTGGTTTTCTTTGACGACATTGCTGACCTTGGAGACCGGCTTGACCGCCGTGTTATTGTTAAAGCGCGATGAACCGCGCTTTATTGTTTGTTTTTCTCATAATCTTTTCGGAAAACCGCTTCACACTTTTCCGGATCATGCGCTATGCGGCCTTCTGGCAGTGCGCGCAGGTGCCGGTGATTTCGACGACGGAGAGTTTTGGCGCAAATCCGGAGGCGCGCGCCGCGCTGGACAAACTCTGCGCCACCGATGCGGCGGGAATCTCGCCGACCGAGCCGCAGCGTTCGCAGATCAGGAACGCCACCAACGCGGCCGCATCGTGGTCGTGGGCGCAGGCGAGATAGGCGTTGCGGCTTTCGATGCGATGGACGAGGCCATTGGCCATCAGGAACTCCAGCGCACGGTAGACCGTGATCGGGGCCGGCCGCGGCATCGATCTCGCCAGTTCGTCGATGATCTCATAGGCGCCAAGCGGCCGGTGGCTGGACAAGAGCGCCTGCAGCACGTGGCGGCGGATCGGCGTGAATTTCTGGGCGCGGCTGGCGCAAACCTGCTCGGCATGGCTGATCGCGTCCGCGGCGCAGCGGTTATGGTCGTGATCGGGCGCGGGAAAGGCCGGCTTGGTCGAACTCATTTGGCGATTTCTAACATCTTGCGGCCGGTTCCCAAAGCCCGGCGGCCACAGCGCGCCAGCCATGTCCTGACAGCGGGGCTGGCCCGTGAATCCGGGCCGTGAAAATTTCATAAGCTTGCTTATTATATCCAAGCTTATTGGAGACCCGGCTTATGAACCACGGTTCCGTGGATATGAACTTCCTGTTTACGCTCGGCGAGGTGCAGCGTCTGGTGCGCGCCTATGCCGACAAACAGGCCGCGCGCTACGGCATCACGCGCGCACAATGGGCGGTGCTTGCCAAGATCGAGCGCGCCGAAGGCATGAAGCAGACCGAACTTGCCGAGCAGATGGAGATGCAGCCGATCACGCTGACCCGCCTGATCGACAAGCTCTGCGACAATGGCTGGATCGAGCGCCGCGGCGACGACAGCGATCGCCGCGTCAACCGTCTCTACCTGCGCAAGGCCGGTCGGCAGCTGCTTGGAAAGCTTTCCACCCTGCGCTCGGAACTCACCACCACCGCGCTGGAGGGCATCAGCCCGGCCGACGCCCATCGCATGCTGACGCAGCTCGAACTGATCAAGGAAAACGTGCGTAACGCCATTCAGAGCCATGAGGCCGACGCGAAGGAGCAGCGCTATGGCTGATCCTGTACTGAAATTCCCGCCCGAGCAGAAAGGCGCGCCCTCAGTTGTGCCGACCAGGAAGGCCGCGGAACCCCGCCGCCGGCTGCTGGCCGGACTGCGGCGCTACCGCCGCTTCCTGCTGCTCGTCGTGCTGCCGCTCGCCGCGGCCATCGCCGGCATCGTGTTCTATCTTAATGGCGGCCGCTACGTGACCACCGACGACGCCTATGTCGGCGCGCAGAAGGTGCTGATCACCCCCGACATCTCGGGCAAGATCATCAAGGTCGTGGTGAAGGAAGGCCAGAACGTCAAGGAAGGCGACGAGCTGTTCGAGATCGACCCCGAACCGTTCCAGCTCGCGCTCAACCAGGCCAGGGCGCAGCTGGCGCAGGCCAAGACCACCTATGACAATCTGGTCGCCAACGTCAAAATCTATGGCCAGATGCTCGACCTCGCCCAGCAGGGCATGGATCTGAAGCAGCGCGACGTCGACCGCAAGCAGGCGCTGGTCAACCAGAAGGTCGGCTCGCAGCTCGATCTCGACAACTCGGCAACGAGTCTCGTCACCGCCGGCGCGCAGGCGCAATTCGTCAAGCAGAACCTCTCGAACGCCAAGGCGCAACTGCTCGGCAATCCTGATTTGCCGATGGAGGAGTTTCCGCCCTATGCGCAGGCCAAGGCGCAGCTCGACATGGCCCAGCGCAACCTCGACCACACCATGCTGCGCGCGCCGATGGCGGGCGTGGCGACCCAGGTCGAGCAGATCCAGCTCGGCCGCTTCGTCGCCGCGGGCACGCCGGTGTTCTCGGTGATCGACATCGCCAACCCGTGGGTCGACGCCAATCCGAAGGAAAGCGATTTCACCTTTGTCACCGAAGGGCAGCCGGTCACGCTCGACGTCGACGCGTTTCCCAATCACGTGTTCAAGGGCTATGTCGGCTCGCTCTCGCCCGGCACCGGCGCGCAATTCGCGATCCTGCCGCCGCAGAACGCGACCGGCAATTTCGTGAAGGTGGTGCAGCGCGTGCCCGTGCGGATCTATTTCGACAAGGATGATCCGTATGTGAAGAAGCTGAAGGCCGGCATGAGCGTCTATGCCACGATCGACACCGGCCACCAGCGCTCGCTCGCGGGCCTGTTCGGGCTTGCGCCCGTGTCCGCGCAGAACTGAGCGTTCCCGATGTCGCCGACCACGCTGCCAGCATCCTCCATGGTTCCGGGCTTGCGCCGGAACATGGTGACGATCTGTGCGATGACGGCGACCATCATGCAGGCGCTCGACACCACCATCGCCAATGTCGCGCTGCCCTACATGCAGGGCTCGCTGTCGGCCTCGCAGGACCAGATCAACTGGGTGCTGACATCCTACATCGTCGCCGCCGCGATCATGACCGCGCCGGTCGGCTGGATCGCCAACCGATTCGGGCGCAAGCGCATCTTCATCATCTGCTCCGGCGGCTTCACCATCGCATCCGTGCTGTGCGGGGTGGCGCAGGACATCAACCAGATGGTGCTGTTCCGCCTGCTGCAGGGCGTCTTCGGCGCAGCGCTGGTGCCGCTCTCGCAGGCCGTGATGCTCGATTCCTACACGCTGCAGGAACGCGCCAAGGCGATGTCGATCTGGGGCATGGGCGTCATGATGGGCCCGATCATGGGCCCCTCGCTCGGCGCCTGGCTGACCGAGACCTATTCCTGGCACTGGGTGTTCTTCGTCAATCTGCCGTTCGGCGCCTTCACCGTGCTCGGCCTCATGGTGTTCATGGACGAAACGAAAAAGGACCTGAACCTGCGGTTCGACTGGTTCGGCTTCACCGCGCTCGCGGTCGGCATCGGCTCGCTGCAGCTCGCGCTCGACCGCGGCGAACAGCTCGGCTGGCTGGAATCGAACGAGATCATCGCCGAGTTCATCATCTCGGCCATCGGCTTCTACTATTTCTTCGCCCATTCGCTCACGACCTCGCGTCCCTTCATCCAGTTCTCGCTGTTCAGGGATCGCAACTTCGTCACCGGTTGCATCTTCATGGGCGTGATGGGCCTGGTGCTCTATTCGACCATGGCGCTGTCCTCGCCCTATCTGCAGAACGTGATCGGCTATCCCATCATCACGGCCGGCATCCTGCTCGCGAGCCGCGGCTGCGGCACCTTCGTCGCCATGATGATCGTCGGACGCCTGATGCGCTACATCGAGGCGCGCACGCTCATCATCGCCGGGCTGAGTATCACCGCGTTATCGCTGTTCTACATGACCGGATGGACCGACCAGACCGGCGTGCCTGAAATCGTCACCATCAGCGTGATTCAGGGCTTTGGCTTCGGCCTCGTGTTCGTGCCGCTGTCGACGGTGGCGTTCCTGACATTGCCCGGCCATCTGCGCACCGACGGCACCTCGATGCTGACCTTGATGCGCAACGTCATGAGCTCGGTCGGCATCTCCATTGTGATCGCGCAGCTCACCGAAGGGACACGCCGCACCTACGCGGTGCTCAACAATCACGTGAACCCGTTCAATCACGCGATACAGATGCCCGATGTCCACAGCCTGATCGACCTCGGCACCGACAAGGGCCGCGCCATGGCGGATGCGATCCTCAATCTCCAGGCAGAGATCATCGCCTTCTCGCACGATTATCAGATGGTGATGATCTTCATCCTGTGCTCGATCCCGCTGGCCGTCATGATCGGCTCGACCAAGGCCGCGCTCCGCAAGCAGGCGGCGGGGCCCGAGCATGCGGTGATGGAGTAGGAATTCGCTTATCGCGCGGCGGGCGCTCCGGCTTCCAGAACTCCAGCATCTCCAGTCCCCCTCTCTCCAGGCCATCGGCCGTCTGCGCGACGCAATGTCGCGGCCAATTGTGCGCCAGTTCATGCCGGTGCGATCGACCCGTTCCTAGGATGGAACCAAACAGGGAGCGGGAATATGTTGACAGCAGATCGCCGTTTCTTCCTTCAGTCCGTAGCCTTCGGCACAGGCGCCCTTGCCGCTTCGCAAGCGGTCGCCGCCACGCCCGATGGCCATGCTGCCGGTCATGATGTCTCTCCAGCATCGGAATTTCTGAGGACCATTCCCCGAAAAACCGGTGACCCTGTCGTCTTCACGGCGGCCCTCGACAAGGGCCCGATCAAGGCCACTTCCGGCGGATGGGCGCGCGAGATCACGACGCGCGGCCTTCCTCTGGCAACCGGGATGGCCGGAGCGCATCTCTTTCTTAATGCGGGCGGCTGTCGCGAAATGCATTGGCACAATTCGGCCGAATGGGCCTATGTCGTCGACGGTCACTGCCAGGTGACGGCGGTCGATCCCGAAGGCCAGATCGAGGTCGTCAATCTCGGGCCGGGAGACCTTTGGTATTTCCCGAAAGGTCATAGCCACGCGATCCAAACGCTCGGCCCGTCGCCCTGCCACGGTATCCTGGCCTTCGATGACGGGCTTTATTCCGAGCACGGCACGTTCGGCATCAGCGACTGGATGAGCCGCTACGACACGCAGGCGCTCTCGCAAGCGCTTGGGGTTTCCGCGGAGGCCTTGGCCCAGAACCCCAAGGCCGAGACCTATATCATGCAGGGCGACGTGCTGCCGCTGGACGGCCCACAGGCACGTTCCGCCCGCGCACTGGACCGTGATCGCACCCATCGTTATCCATTGATGTCGCAGAAGCCCCGCGTCAGCACGCCGGGCGGCGCGCTTTATGTGGCGTCTGCGAAAGAGTTTCCGGTGTCCACGACGATGACCGGATTGTTCCTGAAGCTGAAGCGCGGCGCGATGTACGAGCCGCATTGGCATCCGAACGCCAATGAGTGGCATTACGTCCTGAAAGGACGAACGCGGGTCACGTTGTTCGCCTTTGACAAGCGCGTCGCCGTCGCCGAACTCTCTGCGGGCGAATGCGCCTACATCCCGCGCAATTGCGCACATTCGATCCAGAGCATCGGGACCGAAGACGCCGAAATCGTCGGCGCGCTCGACAGCGGCTCCTATCAGGAGGGCAGCCTGTCGGATTGGGTGGCGAAGGCGCCACGTCATCTGCTGGCCAACAATTTTGGCCTTCCGGAGAAGGCCGTCGCGCGTTTCGGCCGCAAGCGCCTGGTGATCACGGCACCCAATCTGCAGGTCTAGAGCATGATCCGGAAAAGTGTGATGCGGTTTTCCCTCGCGACAAACCCCGTAGGGGTTTGCGCGGAGATCATGCTCAAACAATGAGCTAAAGCGCGATGACGATTCATCCTGATCTCATCGCGCTTTAGCGAGATCCCGCCGTCGTGGTCGCTCAGTCCGGGCGAGACCAATCTTGTCTTCATCGAAGGGTGCGGGGTGGTCGCCAATGTCAATGGCATCGCTCCTCATTCAATAACGTGGTCCGCACGGATCTGGATGGATGGCGGAATGGCCAGGTCCAGCGTCTTTGCTGCGCGCGAGTTGATCACCAGCTCGAATTTGGTCGGCTGCTCGATCGGCAATTCCGCGGGACGCGTTCCCTTCATGATTCTATCGGCATAGGCGGCGGCGCGGCGCCAAATATCCTCGATATCGGCGCCATAGGAAATAAGCCCACCGGCTTCGACAAAGGGCCGCAACTCATAGATCGCCGGGAGACCAAGCTGGGCAGCGACTTCGGCAACTTGCTTGGTCCGGCTGAACAGAAGTCCTGATGATGGAACGAGCAGCGCTCCGGCGCCTGCATCGGCCGCATTCTTGAACACGCTCGCGATTTCTGACGGATCGCGAATTTCAAAGGACAGAAGCTTCCAGTCCTGGGTCCGACCAAAAGCTTCAGCGACGGCCCGTAGTTCCGGGCCTGTCGAGTCCCAGAAAACCGCTGCGGCTTGCGCAGCGGGAACGAGCTCTCTCAGTATTTGCAGTCGCTTGCCCGTGAGCTCCAGGCTCTGCAAGCTCATGCCCGTAAAGTTGCCTCCGGGCCGGGCGAGACTCTCTGCAAATCCTTGTCTTACCGGATCCGGACCGGCCGTCATGACGATGGGAGTTGTGTTCGTCGCCTGCTTGAGCACGGATAGCGTCGCGCCGCCGCCGGTCGCCACGATCATGTCAACCTTCAGATCAACCAGTTCGCCGATCGATGCAACCGCATCGGTGCCACGCGGCTCGGTGACAAAATCCCGTCCGAAAACGTAGCCCAGTTCAGCCATTCCGCGGAGGAACGCTCGCACATTGGGATTGCTCGGTAGAGGTCCCGTCATCTCGGCGCTGGGGCCGCCGACGCTGACAATGCCGATCCTCACCATCCGGCGTGGCGCCTGGGCGTGGACCGCGATCGGCCAAGCCATCGCCGCAGCGCCGATCGAGCCGATGACCTTGCGACGATCAATCATTTCTGCGTTGGCCTTTGCAGCTGCTTCGCGGTCGGGACCAGCGCTAGCACGAGATCACTGCCGTGGCAGCATCGCCGTCGGGACAGCTTCGCGAATAGCTGCGCGACGGAATGTCGCGCAGTGACTGTAAGGCACATCACGCCGGTCCGGCCAAGCCACTTCTAACTTGTTGCCAGACAGCAAGTGGAGGCCGTTATGAAACCGCACATTCGCGCGCTCGCGATAGCGGCAATGATGCTTTTCAGCGCGACGGCAAGCGCAAAGGCCGGGGACGATCCTGTTACACTGGGAGTTGGTGACGCATTCAGGCTTTTTGTCGAGAAGGCGTTCGCAACCGTCATCGTCGGCGATTCCGCCGTCGTCGATGTCCGCACCGACGACGATCACTCCGTCGTGGTCGAGCCGCGCAGTCCCGGCCAGACGAATCTCGTTTTCATCGATGGCCGCGGGAGAGTGACCGCCAACGTCAGGATCTCGATCTGCGGACCTCCGCCTGCAGAGAGCTGCGCGGCCGGTCACTCGTCGTAAACGACCTAGCGGAGCTTCCGGATCACACGTCGAAGAACACTGTCTCCTCGCCGCCCTGCAGGCGGAGATCGAGCCTGTAGACAGCGCTGCCCGCCTGACGCTTGGCGATCAGGGTCGCGCGGCGGTCGGAGGGAACCAGGGCCAGCACGGGATCGCTGCCATTGGCCGCCTCGCCGTCGAAATAGATCCGCGTATAGAGATGACGCAGCATGCCGCGCGCGAATACCGCGAGCAGAAGATGCGGCGCCTGCGGCTTGCCGTCGGGATCGGGCACCGCGCCCGGCTTGATCGTATCGAAGAAATAGCGGCCGTCGCCGTCGGTGCCGCAACGCCCGAAGCCGCGAAATTTGGTATTCTGAAGCGCGCGCGCGTCCTGCGGATCGGCAAAATGCCCCTGCGCATCCGCCTGCCACACTTCCAGCATGCAGTCCGGCACCGGCGCGCCGTCGCCGTCATACACCGTGCCCTCCACGCGGATGCGCTCGCCGGACGCGTCCGATGTCACGAGATCGGCGGTGAAAGCGTCGTTCCAGTTGTATTGCCGGTTCGGCGTCAGTCCGTATTTGAAGAACGGCCCGACAGTCTGCGACGGCGTGATACCCGTTACTTTCTCCGTCACGTCTTGTTCTCCATGGGCGTGGCGCTCTTGCCGCGCAGCACGATGTTGAAGCGGTAGCACAGCGCCCATTCCGGCTTGGTGTTTTCAAGATCGAAAGCGGACACCATGCGAAACCGCGCCTTCTCGTCCGGAACCGAGTTGAAGATCGGATCGAATTCGAACAGCGGATCGTTCGGGAAATACATCTGCGTCACCAGCCGCGAGACAAAGGAATGCCCGAACACCGAGAAATGGATGTGCGCCGGACGCCAGGCGTTGTGATGATTACCCCAGGGATAGGCGCCGGGCTTGATGGTGACGAATTTGTAGTAGCCCGATGCGTCCGACTGAGCGCGGCCCGCGCCGGTGAAATTCGGATCGAGCGGCGCCGGATGCTGGTCGCGGACATGGATGTAGCGGCCGCAGGCGTTGGCCTGCCAGATTTCCAGCAGCGTATTCGGCACGCCGCGGCCATCTTCGTCGAGCACATGGCCATGCACGATGATGCGCTCGCCGAGCGGCTCGCCGGGATGCTGCCGCGTCAGGTCGCTGTCGTGCTCGCGCACCGTCTCGTGACCGTAGACCGGGCCGGTCAGCTCCGACAGCGTATGCCGCATCGGGATCAACCGCTTGTTCGGCGCGCGCTTGATCGAGCTCTTGTAGCCCGGTGACAGCGGCAGCGGATGCGCCTTGTTGCTATCGGTGGGGTAGATGAATGTCATGTCGGACTCCTTCGGCGGTTACGTCCGGCCGGTCCCGCTGCCGCCGATCATTATAGAATATAACTAACCCGGGGAAGCCGTATAGCGATCCTGCTGCGCCATCCCTTCTGCGCCCTTGACATAGCCCAAATCCATTCGGCCCAAACCTATTTGATCGGCGGACGCGGCAGCCTGGCTTCGCCCTCCTCCAGCCGGTAGGTGTGGTCGAGCGAATACCAGGGTGTTGCAACGTCGCGCGCGGTCGGGTGCGGCGTGTCATGGCGCACGAAATCTCCGATCAGCGCCTGCGTCACGCCGAACTGCACGTCGCTGTCGATGTGGGGATCGGCGGGATCGTACACCTGCGAGATCAGCACCTTGAATCCCGGCTTGACGATCAGTGCATGCAGATGCGCGGGCCGATAGGGATGCCGGCTCTGCGCCTTCAGGAGACGGCCGACCACGCCGTCTGTCGGAATCGGATAGCCAGTCATCATCACCGAGCGGAAGGAAAAGCGTCCCTCCCCGTCGGTCGTGAACTTGCCGCGCAGGTTCATGTCCGCCTGCTCGGGATCCTGGTTCTCGTAGAGACCAACCGGCGAGGCGTGCCAGACATCGACCTCGGCGCCGGGCACCGGACCACCATCCTTGTCGACGACACGGCCGCTGACGAACAGCGGCGCGCCCGGCGTCTTTGAGCGGACGATCGATCCGCCATTCTCGACCCGCGGCGAGTTCAGGCGCCAGAACGGGCCGAGCAGCGACTGATCCGTTTCCGTGTTGCCATGATCGCCATTGTTGAGCAGGCAGACGAGCGGGGAGACACCGAGCGAACCCGCCATCAGCACGACTTCATTATGCGTGTCGGTCGTCAGTCTGCCGAGCTCGGCGAGCACAGCCGTGGCATCGCGGAATTCCGCCTCCGTCAGGCGAACCTCGCGGACGAAGCCATGCAGGTGCTTGACGAGGGAAACCATGATCTGGCGGAGCCGCGGATCGGAAGTCCGCGCCATCACGGCCAGTGCCGCAGCCGTGACGTCCTGCTCGCGCTCGATGATCATGGCGCCTCCGAAGCGCTGTCCATGAAGCTATGCTGTCAGCCCTTACGAGCCGCCCCGGGATGACGGGCCACACAGTGGCCCGTCAGTTCAGCTTCTCGATCGCCATCGCGACGCCCTGGCCGACGCCGACGCACATGGTGGCGAGCGCGCGCTTGCCGCCGCGCTTCTCCATGCCATGCACCGCGGTCATCGCGAGCCGCGCGCCGCTCATGCCAAGCGGATGGCCGAGCGCGATCGCCCCGCCATGCGGATTGATGAAGTCCGCATCTTCCTTGACGCCGAGCTGGCGCAGGCAAGCGATACCTTGCGAGGCGAACGCTTCATTGAGCTCGATCAAATCGAAATCGGAAATTTTCAGTCCCAGCCGCTCCATCAGCTTGCGCGTGGCCGGCACCGGGCCGATGCCCATGATGCGCGGCGGCACCGCGGCCGAGGCAAGGCCCAGGATCCTGGCGCGCGGCGTCAGGCCGTGCTTCTTCACCGCGGCTTCGGAGGCAAGGATCATCGCGGCGGCGCCGTCATTGACGCCGGACGCATTGCCCGCGGTCACCGTGCCGGGGTTGCGCACGATCGGCTTCAGCTTGGCGAGACCCTCCAGCGTGGTCTCGGGGCGCGGATGCTCGTCCTTGTCCACCACGACCGGGCCGGCCTTGCCGCCGGGAATGGTGATCGGCGTGATCTCCTCGGCGAAATAGCCCGCCGCGATCGCCGCACCGGCGCGCTGCTGCGAGCGAATGGCGAACGCATCCTGATCCGCACGCGAGACCTGGAATTCCTCGGCGACGTTCTCGCCGGTCTCGGGCATCGCGTCGACGCCATATTGCGCCTTCATCAGTGGGTTGATGAAACGCCAGCCGATGGTGGTGTCGTAAATGTCGGCCGAGCGCGAGAACGCTTCGGCGGCCTTGCCCATCACGAACGGCGCGCGTGTCATCGATTCCACGCCGCCGGCAATCGCGAAATCGATCTCGCCGGAGCGGATCGCGCGGCCCGCCGCGCCGACCGCATCAAGTCCGGAGGCGCAGAGACGGTTCAGCGTCTGGCCGGGAACCGAGTCCGGGAGACCCGCAAGCAACAGCGCCATGCGCGCCACATTGCGGTTGTCCTCGCCGGCCTGGTTGGCGCAGCCGAAGAACACTTCATCGACCGACAACCAGTCGAGCTTGGGGTGCTTGGCCATCAGCGCCTTGACCGGCGCGGCCGCGAGATCGTCGGCGCGCACCTTGGCGAGCGACCCGCCGAAGCGGCCGATCGGGGTTCGGACGGCATCACAGATAAAGACATCACCCATCGGCGTTCTCCCTGAGATAAGGCGCTTGTTTGGAGCGAGTTGTAGGAGGGGGTTTTCGGGCCGTCAATTGACGGTTTCGCCCGGCAGCACTGCCCAAACACTGCCGTCCCGGGCGTGGAAAACCGGCACGACGGGCGCAAAGCAATAGGAGCGGACGTTGAAATTGGCTAGTTTGCGCCGCTCATGACCGTCCAGCCCAAGACTATCGAGATCCTGCCTGTTCCATCCGCTCCGCCCGCCGAGGCCGCCGCGCCCGCGGAGGCGAATGCGCGCGTCACGCCGATGATGGAGCAATATCTTGAGATCAAGGCCGCCCATCCCGGCCTCTTGCTGTTCTACCGGATGGGCGACTTTTACGAGCTGTTCTTCGAGGACGCCGAGATCGCCTCGAAGACGCTCGGCATCGTGCTGACCAAGCGCGGCAAGCATCAGGGCATGGATATCCCGATGTGCGGCGTACCGGTCGAGCGATCGGAAGACTATCTGCACCGCCTGATCGGCGCCGGCCATCGCGTCGCGGTCTGCGAACAGACCGAGGACCCCGCCGCCGCCCGCGCCCGCGGCTCCAAGAGCGTGGTGAGGCGCGCCGTCATCCGCCTGGTGACGCCGGGCACGCTCACCGAAGACACGCTGCTCGATGCGCGCACCAACAATTACCTGCTTGCCCTCGCCCGCGCGCGCTCCTCCGCCGGCGGCGACCGCTTTGGCCTTGCCTGGATCGACATTTCGACCTCGGAATTCATGGTGACGGAATGCACCGGCGCCGAATTGCAGGCGACGCTGGCGCGTATCAACCCGAATGAAGCCGTTGTGTCGGATGGGCTGTACAGCGATGGCGAGTTTTTGGACATCCTCAATGAACTGCCGGCGGTGACGCCGCTGACCCGCGACGTGTTCGACTCGTCCACCGCCGAGCGGCGGCTGTGCGACTATTTCGCGGTCGCGACCATGGACGGGCTTGCCGCCATGTCGCGGCTGGAAGCAACCGCAGCAGCAGCGGCCGTCACCTATATCGACCGCACGCAAGTGGGCAAACGCCCGCCACTGTCGCCACCGGCGCGGGAGGCCGCCGGCACCACCATGGCGATTGATCCGGCGACCCGCGCCAATCTCGAATTGACGCGCACACTCGCGGGCGAACGGCGCGGCTCGCTGCTCGACGCCATCGATTGCACGGTGACGCCGGCCGGATCGCGGCTATTGGCGCAGCGCCTCGCCGCGCCGCTGACGGACAGCGCGCAGATCGCGCAGCGGCTCGACGCAGTCGGCACCTTCGTGGCCGACAGCGCCGCGCGCGAGGATATCCGCCTCATCCTGCGCGGCGCACCCGACATGTCGCGCGCGCTGGCAAGATTGTCGGTGGGACGCGGCGGACCGCGCGATCTCGCAGGCCTGGGCGACGGTATCCTCGCCGCCGACCAGGCAGTGGCACGGCTCCAGAAACTCGATCAGCCGCCGCAGGAGATTGCCGCCGTCATTACGGCGCTGCGCAAGCCGTCGCGAGAGCTCGCTCGCGAATATGAACGCGCGCTCGCCGAGCAATTGCCGCTGATCAAGCGCGACGGCGGTTTCGTGCGCGAAGGATATGAACCGGCGCTCGACGAAGCGCGCAGCCTGCGCGATGCCTCGCGGCTGGTCGTGGCGGCCATGCAGGCGCGCTACGCCGACGAGACCTGCATCAAGGGGCTGAAGATCCGGCACAACAACGTGCTCGGCTATTTCGTCGAGGTGACGGCCCAGCACGGCGACAAATTGATGTCGCCGCCATCGAACGCCACCTTCATCCACCGCCAGACGCTGGCCGGGCAGGTTCGCTTCACCACCTCAGAGCTCGGCGAGACCGAGGCCAAGATCGCCAATGCCGGCGAGCGCGCGCTCAATCTCGAGCTCGAGATTTTTGAGCGGCTCTGCGCCAAGGCGCTTGAAGCCAGCGACGATCTGCGCTCGGCCGCGCACGCCTTTGCCCTGCTGGATGTCGCGACCGCGCTCGCCAGGCTCGCGGTCGACGACAATTATGTCCGGCCCGAGGTAGACGCCTCGCTCGGCTTTGCGATCGAGGCGGGACGCCATCCCGTGGTCGAGCAGGCCCTGAAGCGAGACGGCCAGCCCTTCATCGCCAACACCTGCGATCTCTCCCCCGCGCCCGCGCAGAAATCCGGCCAGCTCTGGCTGATCACCGGCCCGAACATGGCCGGCAAATCCACCTTCCTGCGCCAGAACGCGCTGATTGCGCTCCTTGCACAGATCGGATCGTTCGTGCCGGCGGCGCGCGCGCGGATCGGCATCGTCGACCGGCTGTTCTCGCGCGTGGGTGCCGCGGACGATCTGGCGCGCGGGCGATCGACCTTCATGGTCGAGATGGTCGAGACCGCGGCCATTCTCAATCAGGCCAGCGAACGCTCGCTCGTGATCCTGGACGAGATCGGCCGCGGCACCGCGACCTTCGACGGGCTGTCGATCGCCTGGGCTGCGATCGAGCATCTGCATGAGACCAACCGCTGCCGCACGCTGTTCGCCACCCATTATCACGAGCTGACCGCGCTGTCGGCCAGGCTGGCGCGGATGTTCAATGCCACCGTGCGGGTGAAGGAATGGCAGGGCGACGTCGTGTTCCTGCACGAGGTGCTGCCGGGTTCGGCCGACCGCTCGTACGGCATCCAGGTCGCCAAGCTCGCCGGCCTGCCGCCCGCGGTGATCGCGCGTGCGAAATCGGTGCTGGCGAAACTTGAAGCGCAGGACCGCGGCCAGACCGCCCGCGCGCTGGCCGACGATCTGCCGCTGTTCGCGGTGCCCTCGCGCGCAGCCGCCGAGCCCGCGCCGCCGAGCGAGGCCGACCAACTGATGGACGCGGTGAAGGCGATGCATCCCGACGAGATGTCGCCGCGCGAGGCGCTTGAAATGCTCTATCGCCTCAAATCGCTCGCCGACAAGAAGCCGTGACGCTCGCCGCCTGGCTGCTCGTCCTGCTGGCGCTCGCGGCCGGGCTGCTGCAGAGCGTGATCTGCGCCGTGATGCTGATCTCGTCGGGCTGGGCGATCCCCCTTACGCTGATGTTGATGCTGCTGCCATTCGTGCCGCTGATCCTGATGCAGGAAATACGGGGATCGTGGCGGCTGGACCCGATGGTGCCCGCCATCGCCGCCGTACTCTCGATCGCAGTTTCCTGCGGATTTTATTGGGAGCTGTTCAACCGCATGGGGCGGTAAAAAGAAGGATGCGTAGGTGCCCACCATTCGGGTTGTGATCGCGACGGTGGGCACGGGCTACGCGCCTTTGCCCACCCTACGACTTCGCATCCGCCCGATCTGCCACAGCATCAAATTCCAGCTCACGCAGGTCGCGAGCGCCAGGCTTAATCCAAGCGCCGAGCCGAGATGCAGCGCGCCGAGATGCAGCACCACGATCGCGATGCCAAATCCCATCATGCCCCAGGCGCTGTTGGCGATCACGGCGGCGGTCGCCTTGCCGCCGATGCGCGGGTGCAGGATCAGCATCATGCTGGAGAACACCGCCGGAAACAGCGCGAGGATGCCGCTGATACCAGGGCCAACTCGACCCGACAGCGTCACGACGGTGGCAACCAGCGTCGCGACCAGCGAGGCGCGCAACGGGACATCGTACCAGCGCCGCGCGATCGGCGGCATCCTGGCATGACGATAGCGCTGCATCAGCGGCGTACAGATCGCAAACGTGACCACGTTGAGGAGCAGCCCGCCCCAGAGCGACCAGTGCACCGAGGCGATGAACATCGCAATGCCGATCCATACGGCAGCGGCGGAGCCGTAGCTGATCAGGAGATTATAGCGTTGCGCCAGCAGCGTGTAGGTGAGGCCGAGGAAGATCGTCGCCGCGTTGATCGGCAGGCTGGTCAGCGCGCCCTGGGCGATGAAGGCCGAGTCATGATCGAGCGCGAGGAAGACATAAGCGGGTCCTGCCGAGATCGGCAGCGTTGCGACCAGCGCGCCGATCGCAGGGCCCGAATGCTCCGTGATGAACGACGCCGACACCACAAAGGCGGCGGCAACCGCCATGCGCAAGGCCAGGATCAGGAGATCGGCGAGTTCGGGGGACATCTTCTGTCGTCCCGGCCAAGCGACCTGTCCGCCGTAGCTCGAAGAGCGAAGGCGGAAGCGCGAGCCGGGACCCATAACCACGGTCGGTTGTTGTGACAGGCGGTGGGAATTGAAAGCTTTCGCTCCATTTGACCGCGGTGGTTATGGGTCCCCGCTTTCGCGGGGACGACACCGGGCAAGAGGCATCAGATCCGCTTCATGTTGACCGAGACCTTCGGACCGTTCCGGATGGTCTGATAGACCACGCAATAGCGCTCGGTGAGTTTCAGGAGCAGATCGAGCTTGTCCTGCGGCGCGTCGGTTTCGACCTCGAAGCGTACGCGGATTTCCTCGAAGCCGACCGGGGCTTCCTTGGAGACGCCGAGTGTGCCGCGGAAATCGAGATCGCCCTCGGCATAGACGATGCCCTTCTTCAGCGGCACCTCGATGGCGGTTGCGACCGATTTCAGGGTGACGCCGGCGCAGGCGACCAGCGCCTCCAGCAGCATGTCACCCGAGCACAGTTCCAGTCCGGAACCGCCGGTTGCGGGATGAAGCCCGGCTACCGCGAGCGCCCGGCCGGTTTCCACCTTGCAGGTGAGGCCCTCGGTATCGGTCGTCCCCTTTGCCTTCAGGGTGATGACCGCGGCCGACGGGTCCTCCTTGTAGCGTTCCTTGATCGGGGCCTGCATCGCGCGAAGCTCGGCGGCATCCATTTTTTGTCTCCCGGGTAATTTTCGAGGCCGGATGTATTAAAAAATCGCGGCCCTGTCACCACCACATCGACTCGCCGACGTGCGATTTGGCATCGCGATCCGGCAGGCTGCGGTCGAGCGAACGGTCGAGTGCGGTCAGGACATGACGCTTGAAGCGGTCGAACAGCTCGGACGCGCGGTCGCGGGGACGCGTCAGATTGACCTTGATCTCCTCGAACAGCCGGCCCGGACGCGGCCGCATCACCAGCACCCGGTCGGCCAGCACCACCGCCTCGTCGACGTCATGGGTGACGAGAACGAGCGTGGGGCGCGTATCCGCCCAGAGGTCCAGCAGATGATCCTGCAGATCGCGCCGGGTGAAGGCGTCGAGTGCCGAGAACGGCTCGTCCAGTAGCAGGACTTCCGGTTGCGCCACCAGCGCGCGCGCAATCGCCACCCGCTGGGCCTGCCCGCCCGACAATTCGCGCGGCCATGCGCTGGCCTTGTCGACGAGCCCGACCCGCGCCAGCGCCCCAGCCACCTTCTCGCGTCGCGCGGCGGCGGAAAGCTCCGACAGGCCGAAACCGACATTGTCGGCGACACTGAGCCAGGGCAATAGCCGCGGCTCCTGGAAGATGATGCCGATCTTGGCATGCGGCGCCGATATGGTGAGGCCGTCGAGCGTCACCGTGCCCGAACTCGCGCGGTCGAGACCGGCCACCGCGCGCAGCAGGGTCGACTTGCCGCAGCCGGAGCCGCCGATGATGGCGACGATCTCGCCGGGATTGATCGCCGCGGAGAAACGATCCAGCGCATGCACGCCGTTGGGATAGATTTTTCCGACCTTGTCGAGCGTCAGCATCACGCGGTCTCGCTTTGCTTGCCGAACGCATCCTGCCAGCGCAGGAACGGAGCGGCTGCGACCTCGATCAGCCAGTCGGTGAGCTTGCCGAGGATTGCGAAGATCACGATGGCGGCAACGATCTGCGCGGGCTTGCCGAGCTGCTGGCCGTCGATCAGGAGATAGCCCAGGCCTTCGGACGCCCCCATGAATTCGGCGGCGACGACGAACATCCAGCCGAGGCCGAGACCCACGCGCAGCGCCACCACATAGGCCGGCAGCACCGCCGGCAGCAGGATGCGGCGGATCATGGCAAAGCCCGACAGGCGGAAGATGCGCCCGACCTCGACGATCTTGCGATCGACCGAGAGGATCGCGCCCATCACGCCGAGATAGACCGGGAAGAACACGCCGACCGCGATCAGCGCCACTTTCGATGTCTCGAAGATGCCGAGCCAGAGGATGAACAGCGGCACCCAGGCGATCGAGGGTATGGCGCGTAGCGCCTGCACGGTCGGGTCGAGCAGCCGCCGGGCCAGCGCCCAGTAGCCCGATATGGCGCCGAGGATGGTGCCGGCGACGACGCCCAGACCGAAGCCAACGCCTACGCGGCCAAGCGTGGCGACGACATGCCTGGAAAGCTCCCCGCTGCGCGCGAGTTCGAGGATAGTGGCGAACACCTTGCTCGGTGGCGGGACGAGCCGGCCATTGGAATAGCCGAGCCAGACGATCAGCTCCCAGGCCAGCGCCATTCCGACCGGCAGCAGCAGCCCGAGCGCCGGGCGCGCGTAACGCGCCCACCGCGCCGCAGCGGGCTGCGCCGCGACCGGGCGAGTTCCTTCAACGGGCAGTTGGACGGGCAGTTCAACGCTCATGGCCATAGCAAGAAGCTTCTCGCGGGAGATTGCAAGGCGTTGGCGGCGGGTCGCGCTTTATCCATTTGTCGTCCCCGCGAAAGCGGGGACCCATAACCAGGGCGTGGTTGCCGTCGTCATTGCGAGCGAAGCGAAGCAATCCATCCTGCCACAGTGGAGGTATGGATTGCTTCGTCGCGGAGCCTGTCATCGGGCCGCGCGTTCGCGCGGACCCGTTGGCTCCTCACAATGACGACGGCAACAACGGCCTATGCTTATGGGTCCCGGCTCGAGGCCGGGACGACAGCCGGTGTTGCGACAGCCACTCAATTCGTCGGCAGCGGAACCTGATCGTCGATCAGTGAATCCAGGGCCGCTTTCACGTCGATCTTGGCGTCGATGACGCCGGCCTGCTGCAAGGCGACGCCCGCGGCCAGGATCGAGTCCCGCTGCGGCGCGCCGATCCGGTTATGGGTGAGTTCGGTGCGCTCCTTGAGCTGCTTGTCGACGACGTTGTCCGGCAGCTTCGTCACCGCCATGAAGGTCTTCTTCAGATCGTCGTAATTGGCCAGCGAATATTTGCGGGCCTCCTCATAGACGGCGAGCACGCGGCGAACGATCTCCGGATTATCCTTCAGGAACTCTTCGCGCACATTGAGGATGCCCCAGGTGTTGGCGTCCGCCTTGCGGTAGAACAATCGCGCGCCGTCCTCGATTTCCGCCTGCGCCATCATCGGATCGAGGCCGGCCCAGGCATCGACGTCGCCGCGGATCAACGCGGTCTTGCCGTCGGGATGCTGCAGCAGCACCGGCGTGATGTCCTTTTCCGAGAGGCCGGCGCCGAGCAGCGCGCGCACCAGGAAGATATGCGGATCGGTGCCGCGGGTGACGGCGACGCGCTTGCCCTTGAGATCGGCGACGCTGTTGATCTTCGAATCCCTGGTCGTGACCAGGGCGGTCCATTCGGGACGCGAATAGACATAGATTGATTTGATCGGGTTGCCGTTGATTCTGGCGACCAGCGCCGCAGAGCCCGCGGTCGAGCCGAAATCGATCGAGCCGGCGTTGAGGAATTCCAGCGCCTTGTTGGAGCCGGCCGACTGCACCCAGACGATGCTGATCCCGTCCTTGGCGAACTCCTTCTCGAGCAGGCCCTTCTGCTTCAGCACCATCGAGACCGGGTTATACGTCGCCCAATCGATATGGATTTCCTTCAGCGCACCGGCGGCACCAGCGGCCCCCGGCAAGGCCATCACCGCCGCGGCAGCCGCGGCCAACACCCATCCTGCAAATCGGTTCATCGCCAAGCCCTCCCCGTCACGCTTGAAACAACTTGTAATTCAACGTTTTATACAACGGGATCAACAAGAAAATCCGTACATGCGAGCGCGCCGGCCGAGAACAGGATTGCCCAATAGGCCGCCAGCGCAGCATGGGGGCGCTGTCGGCACACAATGTCCCGTGACAGCGCTTGCGGCGTCCGATATCCGGTTAGGATGATGGATAGCATCATCGCAGCACCCGAGCCTGGAACCGAGGCCCCTGAGACCGTCTTCGAGTCGGAGCGGATCGCGGCCGCGGTCGACGCGCTTGCGGAGAAGCATGCCGGCCGCGAGGACGTGTTCCGCTCGTCCGTCGCCCAACTGCTCAAGGTGGAGTTGATGGTGGCGCGCGCCGCGGCGCAGGCGTTGCTGTTGAAGGACCGTCACGGCCGGCGCTGCGCCGAGCGGCTCTGCTTCGTGCAGGACGAGATCATCCGCATCCTGTTTTCGGCGGCGACGCGCCATCTCTACCGTTCGCCGATCCCCTCCGGCGCGGAGCGCATGGCCGTGGTGGCCACCGGCGGCTATGGCCGCGGGCTGATGGCGCCGGAGTCCGACATCGATCTGCTGTTCATCCTGCCCTACAAGCAGACCGCCTGGGGCGAGCAGGTCGCGGAGGCCATCCTTTATTGTCTGTGGGACATGGGGCTGAAGGTCGGCCACGCCACGCGTTCGGTCGACGAATCGATCCGGCAGGCGCGCGGCGACATGACGATCCGCACCGCGATCCTGGAGACGCGGTTCCTGACCGGCGACCAGCCGCTCTATGACGAGCTGGTGGCGCGCTTCGACAAGGAGGTCGTGCAGGGCACGGCCGCCGAATTCGTCACCGCCAAGCTTGCCGAACGCGAGGAACGGCATCGCCGTGCCGGACAATCGCGCTATCTGGTCGAGCCCAACGTCAAGGACGGCAAGGGCGGATTGCGCGACCTGCACACGCTGTTCTGGATCGCCAAATATGTCTATCGCGTGCGCGATACCGACGAGCTCCTGGAGCGCGGCGTGTTCGACGCGCAGGAATACCGCGCCTTCCGCCGCTGCGCCGACTTCCTGTGGTCGGTCCGCTGCAATATCCATTTCGTCACCGGGCGGGCCGAGGAGCGGCTCTCCTTCGACCTGCAGCGCGAGATCGCGATCCGGCTTGGCTATACCTCCCATCCCGGCATGCAGGACGTCGAGCGCTTCATGCGGCACTACTTCCTGGTGGCAAAGGACGTCGGCGACCTGACCGCGATCCTCTGCGCCAAGCTGGAGGAGCAGGAGGCCAAGCCCGCTCCGGTCTTGAGCCGCATGATGGCGCGTTTGAGGCCGAGCGCAGCGCGGCGGCGCGTGCCCGATAGCGACGACTTCATCGTCGACAACAACCGTATCAATCTCGCCGCCCCCGAAGTCCTCAAGCATGACCCGGTCAACCTGATCCGGATCTTCCGTCTGGCGCAGAAGAACAACCTCGCCTTCCATCCCGATGCGATGCGCACCGTGACGCGCTCGCTGAAGCTGATCAACACCGAGCTTCGGGAAAACGGCGAAGCCAACCGGCTGTTCATGGAGATCCTGACCTCGAACGATGCCGAGACCGTGCTGCGACGGATGAACGAGACCGGCGTGCTCGGTCACTTCATCCGCGCTTTCGGCAAGATCGTTTCGATGATGCAGTTCAACATGTACCACCATTATACGGTGGACGAGCACCTGCTCCGCTGCATCGGCTTCCTGCAGGACATCGAGCGCGGCAACACCGAGGAGCTCACGCTCGCCAGCGACCTGATGCGCAAGATCCGGCCCGAGCATCGCCCCGTCATCTACATCACCGTGCTGCTGCACGACATCGCCAAGGGCCGGCCCGAGGATCATTCGATCGCCGGCGCCAAGGTGGCGCGGCGGCTCTGTCCCCGGCTCGGCTTCTCCGCCGCCGACACCGAGCTCGTGGCCTGGCTGATCGAAGAGCATCTGACCATGTCGACGGTGGCGCAATCGCGCGACCTCTCCGACCGCCGCACCATCGAGCATTTCGCCGCCGTGGTGCAGTCGGTCGAGCAGATGAAGCTGCTCACCATCCTGACCACGGCCGACATCCGCGGCGTCGGCCCCGGCGTCTGGAACGGCTGGAAGGCGCAGCTCCTGCGCACGCTCTATTACGAGACCGAGCCGGTCCTGACCGGCGGCTTCTCGGAAGTGAACCGCGCCCGCCGCGTCGCCGCGGCGCAGGCGGAATTCCGGATGGCCTTCACCGAATGGCCGGAAGCCGAGCTCCAGACCTATATCGCGCGCCACTATCCGGCCTACTGGCTCAAGGTCGAAATTCCGCGCAAGATCCGCCACGCCAAATTCGTTCGCGCCAGCGAAGAGGCCGGCCACAAGCTCGCGATCAACGTCGGCTTCGACGAGGCGCGCGCCGTCACCGAGCTCACGATTCTGGCCACCGACCATCCCTGGCTGCTGTCGATCATCGCCGGCGCCTGCGCCTCGGCCGGCGCCAACATCGTCGATGCGCAGATCTACACCACGACCGACGGCCTCGCACTCGATACCATCGCGATCTCGCGCGAATACGACCGCGACGAGGACGAGGGCCGCAGGGCCAAGCGGATCGGCGAGATGATCGAGGAGGTGCTGGAAGGCAAGCTGCGGCTGCCGGATGCGGTGGCACGGCGCGCCGCCGGACGCGGCAAGCCCCGGCCCTTCGTGGTGGAACCGGAGGTCATCATCAACAATCAATGGTCGGAGCTTTACACCGTCATCGAGGTCTCGGGCCTTGACCGGCCCGGCCTGCTCTATCAGCTCACGACCGCGCTCTCGAAGCTCAACCTCAACATCGCCTCCGCCCATGTCGCGACCTTCGGCGAGCGCGCGCGCGACGTGTTCTATGTCACCGACCTGCTCGGCGCCCAGATCAACGCGCCGACCCGGCAGGCCGCGATCAAGAGCGCGCTGCTGCACCTGCTGTCGAGCGACGACGCGGCGGCGAAGCCCGCGGCTTAAGGGCGTACTCTCAGGTCAAGACGCCAATGCAGGAGCCAAGTCCTGCTCGGCGCCCGAAACGAGACAACTGCGTTCGCCGCCAATGTCAGCCAAGGGCCATAAACCGAGGTCGGTGAAACGCGGATGACGTCACCGCGTTCTGGACGCACTGACTGCGAGATTCGTGTTGGAAGCGCGGCTGTCCACGAACCCTTGACTGCTCAACATGAGCAGTGCAGCGAACAGGAAGACAGAGGATGCGGTGGCGATCTGTGCAGGCATCGTGGAGCGATCACGCAGAGCCAATCGCGGCAAGGAGCAGGCAAATATACACGGTCCCGATACCCAATCCGACAATCCTGGCCTGGCGTCCGTCCATTCGAATCCTCCACTTCGTCCGTCCCTGACCAGAACGCAGAAATCCATTCCCCGTTCCGGCCAAAGGAACGGTGGCACCTTCTCTTGTCGTTGTTGCTCTTGTCGTTGTTGCGAGAACAGGCCGGGAACGCCTGATGGCTGCGTCGTCCGTCTTACTCAGTGTGACGCAATCTCTTAAGAGCCGTTTCGACCGCCGTTTGCGGCCAGTGCTGCATTGTCGGCGGCGTGCGGCTCAAAAGCCGCAATTTGCGTAATGCTTTCCGGCAAGTCGGAAGTGAGCACCTACCGCAACGAAGTCAACATCGAGACATTGATTGCCTCGTCGGTATTCGCCCAAGCCTTTGCATTGCAGGTATTCAAGGTTGATCCGCCAGCGATGCTCTTGCGGCGAGTAGGTCGCAAAATCGTGCATCGCACTTGGGGGGCCGTGGCAAATGCTCGCGATATAGTTCCGAACCTCAGCCGGAAGAACAGCGATGTGCTCTGGATTCCAAGGGTCGTCGTGACTGACAGAGCTGCCCTTGGAAATCGCCGGAAGCTGTCCGCACAGCAAAAGGCAAAGAGCCAGGAACAATATTCGCGCCGTCATTTTCGATCCTCCCGAAAGAGGTAGAGCGCCCGTCAGCCCAGCGACAGCATCGTTACATCGGACGGAATATTATTTGCACAGTTCTCGAACCTCGCCCGGCCTCATGGTGCGAATGATGTCCTCGCGCGGCCGGAGAGAGCCATCCAATAGACGAGCACTCCAGCCTTCAGGGATGACACTCAGAACGCAATCAACCGCCTCTTCACGAGCGGCCGCTACCGCCCAGAGCTGAAGGCTCCTGTCATCGGTCGTCACCCTGACCAACTGTACGAGACTTGGGTCCAACGCAAGAAATCCTGTCATGAGCTCTCGACTGGCGCGCAACTTCGCACGGTTCACTTACGGGGACCTTACGGGCCGCCTGGTGAGGCAAATTCGTGATCGCAAAACGTCCTTGTCCGCTTTGGTCATCAGCGGACATCCGCCCCTCCCCTACCCTGGTCCGCTCAGGTCCCGAAAGTGGAATTCGTAGCGTCCAGGAGCGAGGTCCGCTGACGCCATCTACGGACAAGCGCCGCACGGCTTGCAGTTTGTGATACGATGCAGCGGCCTGCCGGCAATCCGCGTGACGGCGCGATCCGAAACACGCGAAGTTCGTGGCCGCAAGGGAGCTTGTGCATGTCAGCGGTAACCCCGAACGTGCGTAAGGTGCAGGGATACTGCGGTCTTTGCATTGCCCGATGCGGCACCGTCGCAACATTGACAGACGGCAGATTTACGCGGCTCGATCCCGATCCGACGCACCCCACCGGCGCGGCAATCTGCGCAAAGGGCCGAGCGGCTCCCGAGCTGGTCTACCACAAGGACAGATTGACGAGACCCCTGCGTCGAACACGAACGAAAGGCGATTCCGATCCGGGTTGGGAAGAAATCTCGTGGGAGGCGGCACTCGATCAGACCGCCGCCGCCATGCGGCGTATCGCGGAGCAGTATGGACCTGAGGCGGTGGCCTTCAGCCAATCGTCCGGTTCAACGACAGCTATTGCGGATTCGGCTTCCTATGTCCGAAGGTTGATGAACGCATTTGGCACGCCGAATCTGGTGTGGGCGCTCGACCTGTGCGGCTGGGGACGCGGCTTTGCGACGCGCTACGTCTTCGGCGTTGGCAGTGTTGCAATCGGAAGCGCCGGCGGCGCCATGGCCGACATTTCCGAATCCGGGTGCCTTATCCTGTGGGGTTACAATCCCTCGTTTTCGCGAATTACTCACGCAACAGCGACCGTTGCGGGCCTGAAACGCGGAATGAAGCTCATCGTAGTTGACCCGCGCAATGTCGGACTTGCCAACAAGGCCGACGTCTGGTTGCGCGTGCGTCCCGGAACGGACGGCGCGCTTGCGCTCGGCCTGGCCAATATCATGATCGAGCGAGGCTGGTATGATGAAGATTTCGTCCGCGCATGGAGCAACGGCCCTCTTTTGGTGCGCTCTGATACCGGCAGGTTGCTAAAGGCCAACGAGCTGGCATCCGGCGGTAGTGCAAACCAATTTGTTGCCTGGGATTCGTTGATCAATCGCACGGTCGGTTATGATCCGGCAGAGGGTCGCTACGAAGCGGCCGCCAAGGATCTTGCCCTGCGAGGCGAGTACACTGTCGCAACCCTGGACGGGGATATCCCGTGCCGGCCCGCATTTGATCACTACGCGGCGCTGTGCAAGACATATTCGCCTGACGTGATCGAACGCACCTGCTGGATTCCACGGAACCAGCTGGAGCAGACTGCGCACACCATCTGGCACGCGCGTCCGGTCTCCTACTATGCATGGAGCGGGCACGAGCATCACGCCAACAGCACGGAGACGGCACGGGCGATGGCCATGCTGTATGCATTGACCGGCAGCTTCGATGCGGCTGGCGGCAATGTGCTGCTGCCAAATGTGCCCGCCGGGTCGATCACCGGCGAGGCCCTGCCGGCCGCCGAGGGATTGGCTCCCGCGATCGGCTTGATCGAACGCCCGCTTGGCCCCGCACGCTGGAGCAGCGTCTCCACCCAAGACTTTTACCGGGCCGTTCTGGAGGGTGCGCCCTATCCTGTGCGCGGCCTCATCGGGTTCGGCAGCAATCTTCTGCTTGCGCAGGGCGACCCCGTTCGTGGACGGGCCGCGCTCGCCGCACTTGATTTTTATGCCCATGCCGATCTGTTCATGAACCCGACTGCCGCGCTTGCGGATATCGTGCTTCCAGTGGCGTCCTGCTTCGAACGCGAGGCTCTCAAGATTGGATTCGAGATCAGCGCCGACGCGCAATCGCTCGTTCAGTTTCGGCAAGCGATTGTTGAGCCGCCCGGTCAGGCACGTCCCGACACAGATATCATCTTTGACCTCGCGACGCGCCTTGGCCTCGGCGAGCACTTCTGGGACGGCAACGTCGACGCCAGCTACCGGGAGCAGCTCGATCCAAGCGGCATCACTCTGGAACAGCTTCGTGCGGAGCCGGCGGGATTGCGAAAGCCGCTGAAGTCTCGATTTCGCAAATATGCCGATAGCGACGCTAAGGGAAACCCGCGTGGCTTTCCAACTCCATCGCGGAAAATCGAATTCTGGTCCGAGACGTTCCTCGATCATGGCTACTCGGCTATGCCGGACTTCGTCGAGCCCCCGACAAGTCCGGTCACGCGTCCTGATCTGGCCGCATCCTTCCCTTTGATCCTGACTTGCGCCAAACCCAGTCTGTTTTGTCAAACTCAACATCGTGCTCTGCCCAGCCTGCGCAGGCGCGCATTGCAGCCCGAGATCGAACTGAATCCCGCGACTGCTGCAGTTCGCGGGATCAGGGAAGGAGACTGGGTTGAAGTGCGGACCCCTGCTGGCGCAATGCGCGCGAGGGCGCGTTTCGGCGACCAGATCGATCCACGTGTCGTCGTCGGCGAACATGGTTGGTGGCAAGCTTGTGATGAGCTGGGGATTGCGGAATCCGATCCGTTCGCGGCGAACGGCACCAACTTTAACCTGACGGTTGACGCCGCAGTCCGCGATCCCGTCAGCGGCACGCCAGCCCATCGCTCCAATCTTTGCGAAGTTCGGCCAGTCCCTCAAGCTCGCTGAGAGGAGCTTTAAGGACGCGCAATTCAACTGTTCGGCAGGGTCCGCTCAACGCATCACGGTTTGAGATGCCTTGCAATCGAACCGTAACGAGCATCATTCACTTCGCGGCCTCGCCCACGACCGATGTCAGGAAATCGCGTAGCGCATCGCGCGATTGCTCGGCCGCTGCTTGATTGAACTCGATGCGGTGTCCGTCATATCGGAAAGCCGGGCCCGGACGGTCGAAGTCGTGATAAGCGCCGGGATAGACGATGAACCGGATCGGCGGGCCTTCGGCCTTCGGTCGGGAGATACCCCAATCACCCTCGCCGTTGACCAGCTTGCGGCAGGAATCGGCGGGCGTCCAGTCATCGCGCTCCCCAATCATGATCAAGGTCGGGACGGTCATCGGTCCCTTCACCTCGATGCAGACGGGATAGAACGCGACGGCCGCGCGAAACTTACGCTCTGATGATTGCTCCACAGCGCCACGTTCAACAGCTGCGAGACTGAACCAGCCGCCTTGCGAAAATCCGGCAACGACAACGCGCGCCGGATCGACATAGGGCTGCTGCGCCAGAAAATCCAGGGCGCGGTAGGCGTCAAAGAGCGAATCCGCGGGCATGCCGCCGCGGCAGGTATTCTTGATGCCGCGCGGACCGTACCTGTCGATGGTCAGCACGACATAACCCCAGTCGGCAATCTTCACGCCCCAGTTTCGATCAAGTTGATCCGATAGGCCACCGCATCCGTGCAACAACACGACCGCGGGAAAAGGTCCCGGGCTCGTGGGACGCCGCAGGTAACCCTTCAACACGAGCGGCGTCGGGCCCTGAGCCGGACCAGGGAATTGCACCACTTCGGCGGGGGAGGACGATCGCTGATCGCCGGGGCAAACCAGCAGGCCGTTCAGGCAAAGCGACAGGTATTGGCTGCGCTCGACCGCGCTCCGGGCATCGGCTTCCGAAACACCATCGGCGTCGTAGCTGCTGATCATCTGCACTGCCGAAGCGCCTGCTTCCGCAATGACACGGACGGTCGTGCGATAGTTCGTAACGGACGTCGTTACAGAGGCTGCCGCATAGGCAAGACTGCGACCGACATCGTCCCGGGCCTCCAGTGTCTCCACGGCCGTGCGGCTGGTGCCAAAAAACAGCACCGTGCGGATCTTGCCGTCGGCGCTGAGGACGCATCGCTCGACCGCCGGATGCAACGACGGCATCCCGCAGAACTCGCCGATCCTGGTCCACAATTCGTCGGCCGACAGGGTAGAGGTCGCGGTCAAGCGCGACTCAAGCGCCGGTGTTGAAGTCGTTGCAGCCACCAGCAGGGCCGTTGCGGACAGAGCCGAGGCCACACGCTTCACGCGACATCTCCCGCTGTTCGCCACCACATCGGTGCAGTCACTCTAGACCTCCGAACTCGATCGTTGGAAGGCCGCGCGAAGGTCAAAGCGAGATATTTCTCGGCGGCGGGCGGAGGTCCGCCACCGGGTCACTACCGGACCTCGGCACCCTGCTTGACCTTGGTCAGCTCGTCTCCCGGAAGCGGACGTCGCGGCGTTTTTGAGCGAAGGTCAGCTACGGACGATGAACTGACATCCGGGCCTTTCGCGAGGGCATTCCGACAATCGTGAGCTTCTAATGCGCCATCGCGATTTCCTCTGACAGTTGCTCGCGTCTTGCATCGATCCGGACCATCACGACAACGATCGCGCCTACCAGCGCGCAACCCGCCAGCAACAGGAGGCCTGCGGTAAAATTGCCGGTCAAATCCTTCAGATAGCCCATCGCATAGGGACCGGCGAAACCGGAAAGATTTCCGAGCGAGTTGATCGCGGCGATGCCGGCGGCGGCCGATGCTCCCGTCAGGAAACTTGCCGGCAGCGGCCAAAACATCGGGGGTACCGCAGAGACGCCGATCTGGGCAAAACAAAGCAGCGCCATGACGACAACGGGGTTGGAAACGAGACCCGACAATCCAATTCCCACGGTCGCCATCAACAATGCCACAGCGACATGACCTTTTCGTTCCATGGTCCGGTCAGAATGACGACCGAGCAGCACCATGCCGATGGCGCCGAACACGAAGGGTAGCGCGGCGAGCAAGCCGGTCTGGGTATCACTGACGCCAAACCCCTTAATGATGGTCGGCAGAAAGAAGGCCACACCGTAACTTGCGGCATTGAGACAAAAATACACCAGCGCGCACAAGAGAATGCGAGGGTCCGTCAGCGCTTGTCGCAAAGACAGGTGCTCGACCTTTTCCTTGTTTAGCTTCTCGGTAGCTTGCACACCCTCAAGCCAGGCGATCTCGTCTTGTTGCAGCCAGCGCGCGTGGCGCGGCAAATCGGTCAGATATACCAAGACGCCGATTCCGACCAGAACCGACGGCAACGCCTCAAGAATGAAGAGCCATTGCCAACCATCCAGCCCCCAGCCTGTTACGCCGAGCAACAGCCCGGAGATCGGAGATCCGACGATAGACGAAATCGGGATCGCCAGCATGAACAGACTGATGACCCGCGCGCGGTATACTGCCGGGAACCAAAGCGTCAGATAGAAGATGATGCCCGGGAAAAAGCCCGCCTCGCAGGCGCCGAGCAACAGGCGAAGGAAGTAGAATACGCCCTCTGTCGGGGCTCCGGTCCTTGCCGATATCCATGGGATAAAGGCGAAAGCCGCTGAGACGACACCCCACGTTATCATGATGCGGGCGATCCAGACCCGCGCGCCGACCCTTTCCAGAAAAATATTGGACGGTACCTCAAACAGGAAATACCCGACGAAGAACAATCCGGCGCCTAAACCGAAGGCTGCTTCGCTCAAACCGAGCGCTTGGTTCATGTGCAGCTTGGCAAAGCCGACATTGACGCGGTCGAGATAGGCCACGAAATAGCAAACGATCAAGAACGGAATAAGCCGCCACATAACCTTGCCGATGACACGCTTTTCTATGTCCTGCATGGCGCAGCCTCTCGCTTGGTAATGAAGACCCCGTTCAAAAGTCCCGCCAGGGTTGTGAAACTATGACGGTCCGCCATGATTGCATCTTTGTTGATGCTCATGTCGGTGCGGAATTTTTGCCATCTCCAAGCTGAGAAGACGGCGAAAGTTCCTGCAAGACGAGGCCGAGACGGCCCCATCTGTGAAACTATTTGAACGTTCCGGGTTTGGTTTTCGGAAGGAATGCTCGTGAACCGAATCCTAAAGTCCATCACCTACCTCTTAGCCGCCGTGTATTTTCTGGTGGACGCGGTTCTCATGAGCGTGGCCAAGCCGATCTCCAACTGGGTCGCCAACCACTTGGTTCTGAGGAGATTGCAAGCCTGGATCAGATCATTGCCGCCTTACCCTTCGCTCGCGCTGTTTTCAGTGCCCGTTATTATTCTGGAACCGGTGAAGCCTGTAGCGGCTTATCTCGCGGCAACTGGCCAGATGCTTGGGGGCGCGCTGACATTGATCGTTGGCGAACTCCTGAAGCTCGTGCTGGTGGAACGTCTGTTCAGTCTCACCCGAGACAAATTGATGAAGATTCCGACATTCGCTTGGGCCTATGGCAAATTTCGACAAGCCAAAGCGTGGTTGGAAGCCACGCAGGCATGGCAAAGCATGCGGTCATTGAGCAGGGCAGCACGCGACTATGTTGCGCGTATGAAAGGAAGCGTAGCACATCGTTTTTCCACCTTTGAAGGCCAAGGCAACGGGAGTCGAATCTCCAAACCGCCTTGGGCTGTGTGACGTGTCTTCCGAGTGCCATGGCCTGTCTGTAGCTTCCGGAAAACGGGATAATCGCGCGAGCCGTGTATTTGCGACCCGCCTCGCTGCGCAGATTGACACAGCGCATAGGCCATCGTTGCGGTTCAGATAAGACCCCCTCTCGGGGGTCTCAGGCGGCAGGTCTCAGGTACGGCGGCCCGGCTGCCCCACTATGTACCTCCGGCAGGATCATCGGATGTCTCCTTTGGTTTGGGTCAGAAACGGACATCGCGACCTGCCTGAGGGATGTCCGCTCTACCCCCAAAAACAGACATACGGCCACCGCTCCGGCATGTCCGTTAGGGGCCAACAACGGAAGTTGCAACCACTTTACAGCCCACCCACTCCGAGAGGCCTACCGAGGCGCGCGCGCGCCAACGTTCCAGCCCATTGGCGGGTTTGAGCGAGAATGTGGGTGCGATACATCGTGACGTCGCTGAAGTAGCGCAGCATACGATGGCCCTTTCGCGTGGCAAAGGAGCCAGATGACCGGAAGAGGCCCTCCACTGCATCGCACGCAAGGTCGCCAGCTTGTTGGAACAGACCTACCAGGCGCAGATTGTCTTCCATACTGATCAAGTCACCGCGCTCTGCCCAGCGATAGCAAAGTTCCATGTATCGATGAGCACCTTGCAAAAGAATTGCTTCAGCAGCAGCGGTGGCGGCAAGCGCTTCGCCAAACGCAAGCTGAATTCCGGCATCGTCAGCGCGAAGCAAGGTCGGGTCGTAGAAGGACTTCTGCGTCTTGATGGCTTCTTCGAACTCATCCAACGCTGCGCGTGCGGCTCCGATGACGGGTACAACGAGATTCGCTTGATAAGGCCCAATCGTACGCCCTAGGTACATCGGATTGTTGTGAAGGCGCGTTCCCGGCGTGCCCTCGGCCATGTCTTCCGGACGGATGCCATGAAAAACGAGAGACACAAGATGGTGTGCCGGCACGAATGCGTCGGTTATGCGCACGCTATTCGATCCGCTCGCGCGCATACCAAGCGTCAAGTCGCCGCCCCAGTCGTCGAGAACAGTCATAGCCGCGCGCGGCACGACAACAATAACAACAGATGGAGGCTTGCCATCGACCTTCAACAGCGTGTGCGCGATCAAATGCGTGGCATAGGGGATACCCGAGCAGTAACTCCATACGCCGTTGACCCGATAGCCACCCTCAACCGGCACGCACGTCCCCATCGGAATTCCGCGATGCGGCGCCATGAAATCACCGTTCGGCCCGAAAAACTCTCGCTGTGCAGCTTCCGGCCAATGCGATGCAACGGTCAGAGCATGGCAAGATGCCAATGTCAGGCCCCAACCGACGGCCGGATGACCGTGTGAAATTTCGAGCATCGCACTGTAGAAGGTCGGCAGATCGAATTCGTACCCGCCGAACATGCGCGGCTGTAGGGCGCGATAGAATCCAGCCTTGAGAAAGGTGTCGTGCAGCGCTGGCGAGTACGTTCCAAGCGCATCGCTTTCATCTTGTTGGTTCTTCAGGGTCGGCTTCAACTCGCGCGCACGCTTTATGAATTCCTCGGGAGTCAAATCCGGCTCGGGTGCTCGAATAGACGAGCGTACGTCCGATGCAATAGGTTGAGCCATTCTCTCCCCCGTCACGCTGTCGGCGCTGGTGATGGCGCGGCCGGCAGAATTTAGCGATCTGAGGGACTGCGGAATAGCCCAGAAATAGCGCTGTCGCATGTCCGAGTTGGGTCAAAAGCCAACTCTCCGGACAACAGGAAGCGAGTCCGCTCTGCCCCCGAAAAGCGGACATTTCAGTGTTCGCGATCGAGTTCCGCTTCCGACAAAGGCGGTCATTCGGGAAGACCGCGAGGTCACGCCTGTGCCCGGTCCGTCAGGCGACCAGCAGGATCCACGGCGTTCCGATGATCAGAAACACGGCGAGGAAGAAGAGCGTCACGAGCAGGCCGAGCCGATAGAGTTCCGGCTGCGTGAGGTAGCCGCTGCTGACGAAGATGACGTTCTGGCTGCCGCCCTGGGGCGTGATGACCGAGAAGTAACTGCTGGCAAACAGCAGAGCGAACGCCATCAGCGGCGCGGGCACGCCTCCCCGGATGCCGACGTCAAGAAAAACGCCGAGCAAAGCCAGCACCTGTGACGTCTGGCTGACAAACATGTAGTGAATCAGCACATACAGTGCGACCAGCATGACGTAGGTCATCTGCCATGAAAGGCCGACTAGGTAGGATGCCAGCCGCTGGCCGACGTAACCCATGAACCCGAGTTCGTTGAGCTGCCCGCTCAAGGCGAACAGCACGGCAAGCCACAGAAACGTTTCGAGGGCCTCTCCGTGCTCTGCGATGTCTTTCAATCCTATGACATTCGACATGAGCAACATTCCGAGCCCGGCGAAAGCGATGCTGGTCGCATTCAGCTGCAACAAATCGCGCAAACACCCAACCGAGGATCATGAATGCAAAGATGGCGGCCGTGATCCATTCATCGCGCTTGAGCGGACCAAGCGCCGCGAGCTCCTTTCGCGCCGCAACGGGTGCGTCGGGTGTTTGGCCAATCCCGGGTGGGAAAATGCGTGCCACAAGCCAGGGAAGCAGCAAGATCGCAATCAGTGCAGGCACCGCGGCCACGACCAGCCACTTGCCGAAGCCAATGTCGACCCCGAACTCCTTGACGATCTGGACCCCGAGTGGATTGGCCGAGGTGGCGGTCATCCAAAGCGCCGACGAGACCGACAGGCTCGCCATCCCGCAGAACATGAGATAGCCGCCCAGTTTACGACCCTCGGGCTCCTCCGGTCGCGAACCGGACCCGCTGGCGACCGACAGCACAATCGGAAACAGGACACCACCTCGCGCGGTGTTGCTGGGAAAGCCCGGAGCAATGATGGCGTCCGTTATGACGATACTATAGGCAAGCCCAAGAGACGATTTGCCGAACAGACTGACCATGAACAGGCTGATGCGCCGTCCCAGACCCCGACTTCACCACGGCGAGCGCAACCAGGAAGGCAATCACGACCAGCAGCACACTGGCGTTGGCAAAACCCGCAAAAGCCTTCGCCGGCGTGATGGTGCCGGTCAGGACAACCGCCGCGACAGCGAGCAGCGCGGATGGGAGCAACGGAAAGGAGCCGATCAACACCGACGCGATCGCCGATGCAAAGACTGCGAACAGGTGCCAGGCGGGCGGGGTCAATCCGGCGGGAACAGGCGTCAGCCAGATTCCGATGGCCAGCACGAACGGCAACGCCTGCTTCAGGACCGTGAGGGAGCGTTTCATGGCCTGGATGCACCTGGGTCCGGCCCGTTCTGTGTTGGCAGAAGGCGCACCTTGCCGCCGAGCCTCGTCGACTGGCCCTGGACGATCCCGTCTTCGCTCTCCAGCAAGAAGCGCCAGGAGAACTCGTAGGTGCCCGTCGCGCCCTTGTATCGACCGCTGCCGCCAACAATGGTCCCGACAATGCGGTTTCCTGCCGGGGTAGTTTCGCCGCGAAGCTCGCTATAGACGTGGTTGTCCGTTTCGTCCGTCCAGACAGCCCGTCCAATCAAGCCCGTAGCGCTGTCGTTGAGTACAACAGCCTCGGCGCGGAAGCCCAGCGCAGGCCGTGAGCTCCCGTAAAGCATCAGCGACCCACTGTAGTCCGCAACCGAAGCGCGGCGATCACCGCCGAGACCAATGTCCTGTCGTCTGCCAGCCGCGGTCCACGTCCCGCTGAATTCGTGCCATTCGGAATCGTCGGAGGTGGACTGAGCTTGTGCCGGCGACGCAGCGCCAAGTCCGGCAAGGATCAACGCGACGAAAACAACAGATGATCCTTGCCGGCCATCGCGCCGGAGCTGCCACGCTGCGCCGCGGCTGCGGCCGCTGACCATCCCGTTCAGACGCCCGCACCAGGGCGCCGCGAAAAGAGACATGCATCGCCTCCCCATGTCGTCAGAACGAGATACCCGCACAGAACCAACATCCCACCTTGATGTGGATCAATTGGTGCCAGACGTGTGCGGCCCGCCGGACGGGGGTTATGCCCGCACGCGCCATGTATGGCCCAGCGTCGTGGAAACGGGTCCTGGCCGTCTCGCGGTGATGACCAGATCGATGGCGGCGCTACGTCCCAACGGCCGCGGTCTGCTGCCGCACCGCGGGAAGAACCTTGCGGCCAAGAAGCTCGATGCTGGCCAGGATCTCGTCCTGGCCCATGCCCGGCCAACTCACGCGCATCGAGAGGTGGTTGATGCCGCAGCGATGCTGGGCGACCAGCATATCGATGACGCTCGCGGGCGAGCCCACCGCGAAACGCCTTGACGCCAGCGCGCCGAACTGTTGCTCGGGAGAAGCGTTCGGATCGAGCGTGAGACCCTCCAGGCCCCACGACGCATAGGATCTGTATTTCTCGATGAGAAATGGAGCGGTGCGGCGCATCGCCGTCTCGTCATCGGCCGCACAGCCCACCTCCAGCAATCGGCAGAAATGCTCCGCCGGCGGCAGCTTTGTCGCCGACCGCGCGGATTTGAACTTCGACATCTGCGCGTCGAGCTGGTCGAGGGTGGGTAACGGCACGACAAGCA
This sequence comes from uncultured Alphaproteobacteria bacterium, assembly GCA_963696255.1. Lineage (GTDB taxonomy): Bacteria > Pseudomonadota > Alphaproteobacteria > Rhizobiales > Xanthobacteraceae > Bradyrhizobium. The sequence continues at coordinate 2,167,244 of CAVOJN010000005.1, read as the reverse complement.
AGCCATCGCCGATCCTGGCCGCCCTCGCCAGCGCCGCGTCCACTTGCGCGCCAATGATGATGGGTGGGCGCGGCGTCTGCAGCGGGCGCGGTGCAATGGTCGCGTCGCTGAATTGCCAGTGGCGCCCGGAATGCGTGACGTGGTCTTCGCTCCACAGCCGCCGGATGATCTCGACGGCCTCGTTGAACCGGCTCACGCGCTCCGCCAGGGGAACGCCGAATATCTGAAACTCCTCGGGCCGATAGCCGAGTCCGACGCCAAGCAGGAACTTGCCGCCGGTAACGACGTCCAGAAAGGCCCCGTCTTCCGCCAGCTCGACCGGATTGTGCAGCGGCAGCAAGGTGACGTTGGTCCCGATCCATAGGCCCTCGGCCTCCGCGGCGAGCCGATGCAGCAGCGGCAGCTGCGGAAAGAAGTGGAAGCCCGGGGTGATGTGATGCTCGCCGGCCCAGATCGAGTCGAAGCCGAGCGAACGGACAAGGCGCACCTGTTCCACCGTTTCGGCGAAACGACGCCCAGGATCGTCGCCTGCCGGGTGCTGGGAGTTCAGGTAGATACCAAGCTTCAAAACCATGCTGCCTCCGCGGGCTTTGCCATCCTGACGGTTCTGCCGATCGTCGCCGTGGTTAGTTGCCCTTCGGAGGATATTTCTTCAGCGCTTCCTCGACGAATGCGTTGGTGTAGGTATCGGCAAGATTGACGGATGTCTTTTTCAACTCCGGCTCGGACGCGATCAGAATATCGAGCACATGGGCGGGACCATCCCGCGCAACAAGGCCGTCGGGGGAGAAGCAACCGCGCATGTTGGTGACGCTTTTCCCGAAGGTTTCCGGGTCGCTGCCAACCGCTTCAGCCGGAAGCGCCTTCACCACGTCTTCGGGACTTGCCGTCTGCAGCCATTCGTCGGCCCTGACAACGGCATTCGTGAGCGCCTGGATTGTTTTCGGGTTCTGCCTGACGAAATCTTCCCGGGCATAGAGTCCGCCCTCGGGATAGGGACCGCCGAAACCTTCCAGGCTCTCTTTCTCGTTACGCATGTCGAGCAGCATCTTCATCGCGTTGCTTTTCAACAGCAATGACACGATCGGCTCGACAACGATCGTCGCATCGATCTTGTTGTATTCCACCGCAGCCACCGAACCCGCCGTGTTGCCGACGGCGACAGGCGTATAATCGTCGGTCGCGAGACCGGCCCTGGTCACGAGATAGTTGAGGGCCTGGTGCGTCGACGAACCGGGTGACGTGACGCCGACCTTCAACCCCTTCAGGTCCTTCACGGAGCTGGCCGCCTGCCCCTTCGATACGCCGACGACGTAGCCGGGACAGCGCAGGAAACTGACGAAATAGCGAATATGCTGGCCTTTGGAAGCGAGCGTGATCGTGTGGCTGTAGGATCCGACAACGGCATCGACGCTGCCACCCATCATCGCCTGCGCGGCCTTCACACCGCTCTGAAAGTTGGTGAGGGTGACATTCACGCCTTCATCCTTGAAGTAACCCTTCGCGGCGGCAATGTAGGGCGCCACGTAGCTGACGGTCGCCGCAGCCGCGCCAAGCTCGATGTTCGGACGTTCGACAACGGATTGCGCCGCAGCCGTCCTTGAACAAGCCGCCAGCGCGACGATCAACAGGGTTGCGGCCTTGCTCATTCCGATATCTCCCCGGCTATCTTTTTTTCTCGATTTTCCCGGCAAGGCTATTCTGAAAGCAGGACATCTGCAATCAGCGACGGGCACACGCCGAATCGCTCCACTCGTGATTCCGGAATGCGAATATCGATGTCCAAGCTCTGCAACAGACGACGTGGATGGCGTCCGAGGATGGAGAGCGCGGAGAGATCCTTGCCGGGATCAAACCGCCACGCCCTCGTGCCGCAGCAGCCAGCGTTTGCGCTCGAGCCCGCTGCCATATTTCACCAGCGAGCCATCGGCCGCGATCAGGCGATGACAGGGAATGACGACACTGATCGGGTTCGATCCGTTGGCATGTCCGACCGCGCGCATGGCGTTCGGCGAACCAAGCTTCGCTGCGAGCGCGCCGTAGGTCATCGTGGTCCCGGCGCGAATCTTCGGCAGCGAATTCCACACCTTCTGCTGGAACGGCGTGCCCGCGATGCGCCATGTGATGGTCCCCAGCGCAGTAAGATCGCCCCCGAAATAGCTTGTCAGTGCGGAGCGGATCGCTTTCGGCGCGCGCACGTCCTTCAATTCGACCGCGCCATATTGCAGGCGCAGGAGCTGCCTGATGCGGGTTGCGTGATCTTCCCAATCGAAGGCGCGCAACGCGCCGTCGGCATCCGTGATGATCAGCGCCGTGCCGATCGGAGTCTCCAGCCGGTCGACGGAAAAACTTTCAGGGAGCTTCGCGGTCATCGAGTTCCTCCCCGCGCCTGCCCTTCCAGACGACGCGATCAATCCAAGATCAGGCACGTCGTCGTTCCATGCGCCAGCAGCCGACCCTTGCTGTCGGTGATGCGACCCTCGGCAGTGCCGACGCGACGGCCGGCGGTCAAGACAATGCCTTCCGCCCTGAGCAACCCGGTCTCGGGCGTGATCGGCCGCACCAGTGAAATCTTGAACTCCAGCGTGGTCGAGCCCACGCCCTTCTCGAGCGTCGACTGGATCGCAAGCCCCATGCAGCTATCGAGCAGCGTGGCCGCAAAGCCGCCATGCACCGTGCCTGCCGGATTGAGCAGCCGATCGGAGGGCTCGGCGGTGACAACGACGCGACCGCTCGCCGCCTCGCTCACATCGTAGCCCAGGGTCTGCGCAATGGTATTGAGCGGCAGGCTTCCGTCCGCGAGCCCCTGGACGAATTCCAGGCCGCTCATGTCTTTCCGTCGATCGGCGTCGACTGTCCCATAGGTCTTTTTCATCGGTGAATGCATCGACGTTCAGGCCTGTCTTTTCCGGTTGTCGAATGTGGTCATGGCCACGGCCGGAGGGTCGCGGCGCGCCACCCTTTCATGCGTCTCGTGCTAACGTCCACCCGAAAGCTGGGAGGCGGCATGATGATTCTGATCGCGAACGCGCTGGTCGCGCTGGTGGCAGCACTGCACCTCTATTTCCTTGTTTTGGAGATGTTCCTGTGGACCAGGCCGGCCGGGCTGAAAGCATTCGGGCTGACGCCGGAAAAGGCCAGGGATTCGGCCGTGCTCGCCGCCAATCAGGGCCTTTATAATGGCTTCCTCGCCGCAGGCCTCGTCTGGGGACTGGTGCAGGGCGCACCCGCCTTTGCCTTCCAGATCAAGCTGTTTTTCCTCATTTGCGTGATCGTCGCAGGGGTTTACGGGGCCCTGACCGTGAGCCGGAAGATCCTGATGGTGCAGGCGCTGCCTGCCGCAATCGCATTGATTTTGCTCACTTTAGCCTAAGGTCGTTGACCATCCCGCGCCGCATCATCTTGCATTGCGGGATGGCTTCCTCCATCATTTCGGCCAACGGTGGCAAGGCTTCCAAGTCGAGGCCTGGTCGCAGGGCCACCGGCAAGCACAAATCCCACCATCAGGAACGCATCAATATGAGGAATGGCTTTTTCCACGTCGCCGGCACTGCGGCAATCGCCCTGGCGCTGACGGCGTCGTCGGCTTTTGCGCAGAAGAAATACGACACCGGAGCAACGGACACCGAGATCAAGGTCGGCCAGACCGTCCCCTTCTCGGGACCGGCATCCGCCTACGCCACGATCGGCAAGGCGCAGGCCGCCTATTTCAAGATGATCAACGACCAGGGCGGCATCAACGGCCGCAAGATCAACCTGATCCAGTATGACGATGGCTATTCGCCGCCAAAGGCCGTGGAACAGATCCGCAAGCTCGTCGAGAGCGACGAGGTGCTGCTCACCTTCCAGGTCATCGGCACGCCCGTGAACGCCGCCGTGCAGAAATATCTCAACGGCAAGAAGGTGCCACAGCTGTTCGCGGCGACCGGCGCATCGAAGTTCACCGACCCGAAGAACTTCCCCTGGACGATGGGCTTCAACCCGAACTACTTCGTCGAGGGCCGAATCTACGGCCAGTACATCGTGAAAGAGCATCCGAACGCCAAGGTCGGTATCCTCTACCAGAACGACGATCTCGGGAAGGACTACCTGAACGGCATCAAGGCCGGTCTCGGCGAGAAGGCCAAGAGCATGATCGTGGCGGAAGCTTCCTACGAGGTCTCCGATCCCACGATCGACTCGCAGATCCTCAAGATCAAGGACGCCGGCACCGACCTGTTCTTCTCGGCCACGACGCCGAAGCAGGCGGCACAGGCGATCAAGAAGATCTCCGAGCTCGACTGGCATCCGGTGCAGATCGTCGACATCAACGCGACCTCGGTCGGCGCTGTGATGAAGCCGGCGGGGCTCGATGCGTCGAAGGGCGTGATCAGCGTGAACTACGGCAAGGACCCGCTCGATCCGACCTGGAAGGACGATGCCGGCATGAAGCGCTATTTCGACTTCATGGCGAAGTATTATCCTGACGGCGATAAGGACTCGAACTTCAACACCTACGGCTATGCCACCGCGCAGATGCTCGTGCATGTGCTGAAGCAGTGCGGCGACGACCTCACCCGCGAGAACGTCATGAAGCAGGCGGCCTCGATGAAGGATGTCACGACCGATATCGCGCTGCCCGGCATCAAGGCAAACACCTCGCCGACCGATTATCGCGTCAACAAGCAGCTGCAGATGATGAAGTTCAACGGCGAGCGCTGGGAGCTGTTCGGCCCGATCCTGGAAGATACCGGCGCGGCGGGCTGAGCGTCGCAACGATACGAATGAAGACGATCGGCGGCCTTTGGGGCCGCCGATTTGTTTTTGCCGCCAAGCCTTGTGCGCGTTGCCGATTTGTAATCCGCGGATTGCGAACGGCACAGCTTTTGGCCTCGACCAATGTCCATCGACATGGAGAGAGCAATGAAGCTAATTCCCCCTGCATCCCTTGTGCTGCTCGCCGGCCTGCTCGCGAGCGGAGCCGCACATGCCGCGACTTATCACTACACCGACCACTGGGATTATGTCCGCAAGCCGGCGCTTTCCGACGCCGAGTTCGACGGCCGGCTGCAGGCCGACGCCGCATCCTGCGATGCCATGGTCGGCGCCCAGCATGGCGCACCGACCGCAGACTACCGCACCTGCATGCTCCAGCATGGCTGGAAATTCCTGTCGGTGACGCGCGTCAGGGTATCGACGCCCTCCGATTCCAGCTTCAGTTCCGACGCCAGGCTCAAGCCCGGCCATTTCATTGACCGTGACACCGGCATGGACTGCGAAAACATCGGCGGGGCTTCGGTCTGCGGACCGCCCAGCGGCACTGTTCGCTATTACGATCCGGAGCAAGGCCTGAACTGCACGCGGAGCGGGCTGGTCTCGGTCTGCTCGAATATGTGACGCAGGCTCGCTACCGCGCGCCGCCGGCGGTCCGGGCAAGTGACGGCGAGAGCCGACTGCATCACTCCGGGATTTCTCCAAAATTCCTGCCGACCGGCAGCACGGCATGGCGGATCAGGCGCGAAGTCTTCCACCGCGGCCTGACGGTGCTTGACGGCCTCGCGATAGACGGGATCGCGGATCATCTCGACGAAGGCGGCAACGCTTGGATATTCGGCGATGAAACAACGGTCCCAGCGCTCGGCCTCGGGCCCGATCAGCATCAGTTCGAAGCGGCCCTGCCACACGATCCTGCCGCCGAGCCGCTGGAACACCGGGCCGCTGTCCCGGCCATAGGCCGCATAGGCTTCCGCGCCGCTCGCCTTGCGGCCATCGGGATAGGCTGCCTCCTTGCGCAACCGCACGAGGTTCAGCATGTGGACCGGCCCCGGCCGATCGTTGTCGCGGAACTGCGCAAAAATCTCTTTGGTCGGATCGATATGGCCCATCGGCTCTCCTCATCCCGCAATTCGATCCCTTCTTAGCAACGCCGCGCCTCACCCCCTAATCACGAATTAACCTCTCCGTAACCGCCCCTTAAAGCCTGCGGCGTTAGCGTGCGTGCGCAGCAGTGTGTTGTGTGGGCGCAATCGCGTATGGCGTGGCGACGAAAGAAAAAGGGCGGCCGCAAGGAGCCATTGTTCGGGCTAGCGGCCGCGCTGGCCGATCTGCGCCCTGATCCGAAGGACCGCATTCCCGATGCCGGCGACGACAAGCCGAAAAAGGGCACCGCCAAGCGCAAGGCTGAAAGGGTCGAAGACGAGGAAGACGACGATCCGCCGCCGCCCCGCGAGCGCAAGGCGCGGGACAATCAGAGCCGCAGCGGCAGCAAGCGGCGTTCGAAATCACGTTCGGGCCTCAGCCTCACGCGCCTCTTCTATTGGGGCGCGGTGCTCGGCCTGTGGGGCGTCATCGCTGTAGTCGGCGTGGTGGTCTGGGCCGGCGCCCATCTGCCACCGATCCAGTCCCTCGAAATCCCAAAACGTCCGCCGACCATCGAGATCGTCGGGATCGACGGCAGCGTGCTGGCGCAGCGCGGCGAAATGGCCGGCGCCAATGTCCCGTTGAAGGAGCTGCCGTCCTATCTGCCCAAGGCCTTCATCGCGATCGAGGATCGCCGCTTCTACACGCATTATGGCGTCGACCCAACCGGCATCCTGCGCGCGGCCGTGACCAATCTCCTGCACCGCGGGGTCTCGCAGGGCGGCTCGACGCTGACTCAGCAGCTCGCCAAGAACCTGTTCCTGACCCAGGAACGCACCATGGCGCGCAAGCTGCAGGAGGCCGAACTCGCGATCTGGCTGGAGCGCAAATATTCCAAGAACGAGATCCTCGAGCTCTATCTCAACCGGGTCTATTTTGGATCCGGCGCCTACGGCGTGGAAGCCGCGGCGCAGCGTTATTTCGGCAAGTCTGCGCGCAATGTCACCGTCGCGGAAGCCGCGATGCTCGCCGGTCTGGTCAAATCGCCATCGCGCCTTGCGCCCAACCGCAACCCGGAAGGCGCGGAGGCGCGCGCCAAAACCGTGCTCGCCGCGATGGCTGACGCGAAATTCATCACGCAAAGCCAGGCGCAGGCCTCCATCGGCCATCCCGAGATCGCGGTGAAGCCGGCCGGCGCCGGCACCATCAACTATGTCGCCGACTGGATCGGCGAGGTGCTGGACGATCTCGTCGGCCAGATCGACCAGAGCATCGTGGTGCAGACCACGATCGACCCGAAGCTGCAGAGCGTGGCCGAAGCCGCCATCATCGACGAGCTCGCCGCCAAGAGCGTGAGGTTCAACGTCAGCCAGGGCGCGCTGGTCGCCATGAGTCCCGATGGCGCGGTGCGCGCGCTGGTGGGCGGGCGGAACTACAGCGAGAGCCAGTATAATCGCGCGGTCACCGCCAGGCGCCAGCCCGGCTCGGCGTTCAAGCCCTTTGTCTATCTCACCGCGGTCGAGGCCGGGTTGACGCCCGACACCATGCGGCGTGATGCGCCGCTCGACATCAAGGGCTGGAAGCCCGAGAACTACACCCACGAATATTTTGGCGCGGTGACGCTGACCCAGGCGCTCGCGATGTCGCTCAACACGGTGGCGGTGCGGCTTGGACTGGAGGTCGGACCGGCGAACGTGGTGCGGACCGCGCACCGGCTCGGTATTTCCTCGAAGCTCGAGCCCAACGCCTCGATCGCGCTCGGCACCTCGGAAGTCTCCGTGCTCGAACTGGTCGGCGCCTATGCGCCCTTCGCCAATGGCGGGCTCTCCGTGACCCCGCACGTCGTGACCAGGATCAAGACGCTGGAAGGCAAGGTGCTCTACATGCGCCAGCCGGAAGAGGCCAATCAGGTGATCGAGCCGCGCAATGTCGCGATGATGAACGTGATGATGCAGGAAACGCTGATCTCGGGCACCGCGAAGAAGGCGGAGATTCCCGGCTGGCAGGCCGCCGGCAAGACCGGAACCAGCCAGGATTTCCGCGATGCCTGGTTCATCGGCTACACCGCCAATCTCGTCACCGGCGTCTGGCTCGGCAATGACGATAACTCGCCGACCAAAAAGGCGACCGGCGGCGGATTGCCCGTGGAAGTCTGGACCCGCTTCATGCGCGCCGCCCATCAGGGCGTCGCGGTCGCCGGCCTGCCGAACTCGCAAATTGGCGGCGCGGCGACGCTGGCCCAGATCGCTGCACAGATTTCAGCGCCGACACCGCCGCCGCCCGTGCAGGCCGGCCCTCCCCCGCGGCCTTCGCGTGCGCCCGCGCGGCCGGAGCCCGCGGCGGGCCTCGACGGCTGGCTGATGGATAGGTTGTTTGGCGGAGGGCGGTAAGCGTTTTCGTTTGGCGCGCAAATCCGGCCGCATTTGCGGTCATCATACCCCGCGAAAGCGGGGTATCCAGTAAGCCGCGGCTTTTCCGGGAAACATGAACGTCTCTGGAATGCTGGGCGGATTCAATCGTTCGTCGCAACACCCTCGGCAGAGGAGGTTGCGATGGAGAACAGTGTGCGGGCAGGTCGTCCTCGAGAAGGTCTGCGAGGGGATTATAGGCCGTTCTGGACTGCGATTGCCTTGGGGCGATCGAGCGAGGATGCTGCGGTTGAGGCCGGGGTATCGCCGTCGGTCGGAGTACGCTGGTTCCGGAGGGCGGGCGGCATGCCGCCAACTCATTTGTCGCGATCATCAAAGCCTCTGTCAGGGCGCTACCTTTCTTTCGCCGAACGCGAGGAGATCGCCATCATGCGCGCGCAGGGGCATGGGGTGCGAGCCATCGCCCGTCAGCTCGATCGGCCTCCATGCACGATCTCGCGTGAACTCCGGCGCAACGTGGCACGACGCCACGGCGCTCCAGAGTATCGGGCGACCACGGCACAATGGCATGCTGATCGGTCCGCCCGACGGCCCAAGTTGGCGAAGTTGGCAATCAATCCGACCTTGCGAGATTATGTGCAGGACAGGCTTGCCGGTATGATCGCTAAGCCGGACGGGGGGCCCCTCGTTGGCCCGAAGGTCGTGTGGAAGGGACGCCGGGCTGTGCACCGGCAAAGCCGGCGCTGGGCGACGGCATGGAGCCCGGAACAGATTTCTCGGCGACTTCGGCTCGACTTTCCCGAGGACGAGACGATGCGCATCAGTCACGAGGCGATCTATCAGGCACTTTATGTGCAGGGTCGGGGAGCTTTGCGCCGCGAACTGACGGCCTGTTTGCGCACCGGGCGGGCGTTGCGGATGCCGAGGGCGCGCGCCCGTAAGGGCAGAAGCTTCATTCCTACCGAGATCATGATCAGCGAGCGTCCGGCAGAAGCCGCCGATCGAGCTGTGCCGGGTCACTGGGAAGGTGACCTCATTATGGGTCTTGGAAGCTCCGCAATCGGCACCTTGGTGGAGCGTACGACCCGTTTTACCATTCTGCTGCATCTACCCCGCATGGCGGGCCAGGAAGAGGACGTTCGCGTGAAGAGAGGATCTGCCCTCGCCGGACATGGCGCTGAAGCAGTGCGCGATGCCATCACCAAGGCAATCTTCACCATGCCCGAGCAACTGCGTCGGTCGTTGACCTGGGATCAAGGGGCTGAGCTGGCTCAGCACGCGCGTCTGAAGATCGATGCAGGCGTCCAAGTTTACTTCTGCGACCCTCACAGCCCATGGCAACGAGGCACCAACGAGAATACGAATGGGCTGCTCCGGCAGTACTTTCCAAAAGGGACCGATCTCAGCATGCACAATATCGATGATCTTGAGGCCGTGGCTCTCGCACTCAACACCAGGCCCCGAAAAACCCTCGGCTGGAAAACACCAGCGGAGACTCTCGACCAATTGCTACGCGCGAGCGATATTGAGGGTGTTGCGACGAACGATTGAATCCGCCCTGGAACGCCCGGTCAAGCCGGGCGACGACAGCGGAGAGAGTGAGGGACGACGGAGATCAATCCTCGATCCCGTAGCGGTGCAGGTCATTGCCGTAGGTGTCGAGCCACTTCTTGGCGCGTTCGGCCGAGGGGCAGATCCGCGCCACCACCCGCCAGAACCGCGCCGAGTGATTCATCTCGATAAGATGCGCCACTTCATGGGCGGCCAGATAGTCGAGCACGAAGGGCGGCGCAAGGATCAGCCGCCATGAGAATGACAGCGAGCCCGCCGATGTGCACGAGCCCCAGCGGCTCGACTGATCGCGGATCGACAGCCGCTTGACGCGCACGCCGAGTTGACCTGCATAGTCCTGCGCGGATTTCTGCAGCTCGTGGCGCGCCTCGCGCTTGAGGAAGTCGTGCACACGTCGGTCGATGAAATCATATCCGCCGGCGACACAGATGATCCTGTCGCCGCTATCGCGTGTCTCCGTCCACACCGTGCCGCGTTCACCGGAGCGATGCACGATCCGGTGTGGAACTCCGCGCAACGGCACGACCGTTCCGGGCTGGAAAGGGGCGGCCTTGGGCAGACGGCCGAGACGCGCGGCGATCCAGCCGCCATGAAGCTGCGCAAACTCGCGCGCTTCCGCGATGGTGCCGCGCGGCGGCATGGTCAGGATGGCTTCGCGGTCGGTGGGATGGATGCGAAGCGTATAGCGGCGCGCGCGTCTGTGCCGTCTGAGCCGGATCGCAAAGACTTGCGAGCCATGCTTGACCAAAGTGGTCGACGGTTCGGCGGGCCGCCGATAGAGGAGCGCGCGAGTGGCCATATCTGTAAGTCCGGGGAGGAGCAGTTCGCCCGGATGTTGCCATATCCGCCGCCACGGAAATCGGTCCGCGCAAAAACAAATCATTTGCCCAATATACAGGGGTTCGGCGCCTTCCGCCCCCTACCGGCTGGGGTTGGAACCCCAATTTTTGCGATGGAATCGCCCTCTCAGCCCCTTCCAAGGAGTGAGTTAACAATCACTGCTTCAAATGGCCCCGAAATCGGGGTTTCCGGTCGGGGATTCAGAGGGTTAAGCAGAATGCGAATCACGCGTTCACCGGCTTCGACGGTGATGTCGCGCGAGATGATCGATGATGTCGATCTATTCGGCGGCGAGCGCGAGCAATGACTTCGGATTGGCCGCTGAAATCATGAAATCATTGATGCGCGGCACGATCTCGGAGCGGAATCGGGAACCATTGAACACGCCGTAATGGCCGACACCCTTCTGCATGTAGTGCACGCGGCGATGATTCGGGATCGACCTGCAGAGTCCATGCGTCGCTTCGGTCTGTCCAAGCCCGGAAATGTCGTCGTTCTCGCCTTCCACCGTCATCAGCGCGACGCGCATGATCTTCGAAGGGTCGACCGGCTTGCCGCGATGGGTCATCTGTCCCTTCGGCAGCGCGTGCCTGATGAACACGGTCTCGACGGTCTGCAGGTAATACTCTGCCGTGAGGTCCATCACCGCGAGATATTCGTCATAAAACTCCCGGTGCTTGTCGGCGAGATCGCCGTCACCCTTGACCAGATGGGCGAACAGCTGCTTGTGCGCGTCCATGTGACGGTCGAGGTTCATCGAGATGAACCCGTTGAGCTGGAGGAATCCCGGATAGACGTCGCGCATCACGCCTGGATGCGGGAACGGCACCTTGGTGATGACATTGTTGCGAAACCACTCGATTCCGCGCTCTTCCGCAACATTGTTGACTGCGGTCGGATTGCGGCGGGTATCGATCGGTCCGCCCATCAGCGTCATCGAGAGCGGAACATAGGGATCGCGGCTGGCTTCCATGACCGAGACCGCGGCCAGCACCGGAACCGATGGCTGGCACACCGCGATGATGTGCATATTGCCGCCCAGCACATGCAGCATCTCGATGACGTAATCGATGTAATCATCGAGATCGAAGCGGCCCTCGGCCAGCGGCACCATGCGGGCATCGGCCCAGTCCGTGATGTAGACCTCGTGCGTGGGCAGGAAGGCCTCGACGGTGCCGCGAAGCAGCGTCGCATAGTGGCCGGACATCGGCGCCACGATCAGCACGCGCGGATGCGGCGCACGCAGCGGACGGGTGAACTTGCGGTCGAAATGCAGCAGGCGGCAGAACGGCTTTTCCCACACGCTCTTGACTTCAACCGGCGTGCGGATGCCGTTGACCTCGGTCTCGTGAAGACCCCATTCCGGCTTGCCGTAACGGCGCGTGGTGCGCTCGAACAACTCGCAGGCTGCGGCGATCGATTTGCCGAATTCGGTGTGGGACCAGGGATTGAGCGGATTCTGAAACAGGATCTTGGTGGCGTCGGTCACCGCCCGCGCCGGGTTGAGCGAGGCATGCGCCATTTCGTACATCCAGTACAGCGGCGTGGTTAGTGCCGGACTGCCGTGGCCTGCCAGCGGCGGCGCTCTGCCAAACTCACCAATCGGCATCGATTTCGGATCCCTCTTTTGCGTCGCAGCATACTGGACAATGCAAAATAATGCGTCAATGGAGGGATCGGTAGATGTACGCAGGCCATCCGGCTAACACCCCGGAATTCCCCGGGAAAGTGACTTATTCGCCACCCCCGAGCAGCGAACCGTGGCGCCGGGCGCTGTTCAGGAGGCTGATAAAGGCTGCAAAGGAGGCAATCAGCAGCACGGCGTTAATCACGAGCGCGGAAATCATCAGATCGGCCCGGAACACATGGTCCGAGAGCAGCGCCCGCAGCCCCTCGAACACATAGGTGGGCGGCAGGGACCAGGCGACGTATTGCAGCCAGGGCGGCAGCACCTTGACCGGATAGTAGACGCAGGCGAGCGGCAGGAGCGCGAACATCAGCGTCCAGACGATGCTTTCGGCGCCAAGCCCGTTGCGCAACACCAGCCCGGACACGAAGATCCCGACCGCCCAGCTCGTGAAGATCAGGTTGCAGAAGAAGGCGATCGCCGGCAGCCCGAGCCCGAGGAAATTGAAGTCGAAGACATAGAGTGCGAGCAGGATCATCGGAATCACGCCGAGCGCCAGGCGGATCAGGCTCATCGCCATCAGCGCGAGCAGAAATTCGATCGGCTTCAACGGGCTCATCATCAGATTGCCGATGTTGCGCGCCCACATCTCTTCGAGGAACGACACGGAGAAGCCGAGCTGGCCGCGAAACAGGATGTCCCACAGGATCACCGCGCCGATCAGCGTGCCGCCGGCCCGCGCGAAGAAACCGGCATTCTGCGCGATATAGGACTGCAGGAAGCCCCAGGTGATGACCTGCAGGATCGGCCAGTACATCAACTCCGTGAGCCGCGGCCAGGACGACAGCAGGAGATACCAGTAGCGCAGGATCATCGCGCCGATGCGTTGCAACGAGATGCCCCGGTAAGCCGCAAGGGTCGCTCATGACGCAGCCACCTCGGCGCGGCCGCGCGCGACATCGAGGAACACTTCCTCGAGCGTGGCGCGGCTGTAGCGGGCCATGATGCCACCCGGACTGTCGTCCTCCTCGATGCGGCCGCGCTTGAGGATGATGACGCGGTCGCACAATCGCTCGACCTCGAACATGTTGTGCGAGGCGAGCAGGATGGTGGCCTCGTGGGTCCGGCGATAGGTTTCGAGATGCTCGCGCACCCAGTCGGCGGTATCGGGATCGAGGGATGCCGTCGGCTCGTCGAGCAGCAACAGCTCGGGCTGGTTGATCAGCGCCTTGGCAAGCGCGACGCGGGTCTTCTGGCCCGGCCGAGAGCTTGCCGTTCGGCCGGTCGAGGAAATCGTCGAGGTCGAGATCGGAGGCGAGCTCACGGATGCGCTCGGCCAGGTTTCTGACCGCATAGAGCCTGCCGAAGATCGTCAGGTTCTGCCGCACCGTGAGCCGCATCGGCATGTCGACATAGGGGCTCTCGAAATTCATCCGGCCGAGCACATGCGCGCTGCTCGTGCGGCATCGGATGGCCGAGCACGCGCGACGCGGCCCGAGGTCGGCAGCACCAGCCCCATGATCATCGCGATCGTCGTGGTCTTGCCGGCGCCATTGCCGCCGAGCAGGCCCGGTGATGCTGCCGCGCGCGATGCGGAACGAGATGTCGTCGACCGCGCGGGTCGTCTTGTATTGCTTGACCAGGCGCACGACCTCGATCGCGGCGGGTGCTGCCGGATCCGCCGGCGGCAACGCGCCGGGAGACAGCACGCCAGGACTTGTCTCATCAAGACTTGCGTCATTTTGGGCCATGCGGGCCGTTCATTGAGCCATTACATCGAACAACGCAACCTCCGCGGCCTCTGACCCGGTCATTTGTGATCGACAGGCCACACGGCTAATCTGAGAGCCATGACCGAAATCGCGGCTGCTTCCGAGTTTCGCCATCCCGAGCGGCGCGTCCGGCTGGACACGATCCTGCGGCTGCGCTGGCTCGCGGCGCTGGGCCAGCTCGTGGCCATCTTCGTGGTGGCGCAGGGCCTCGAATTCGACGTGCCGATCGTGCCCTGCCTCGACCATCGTCAGCCTGTCGGCGCTGCTCAATCTGGCGCTGCAGATCGCCTTCAACCCGATGCAGCGGCTGGAGCCGCTCCATGCGGCGGCGCTGCTGGCGCTGAACATCATCGAGCTGGCCGCGCTGCTCTATTTCACGGGCGGCTTGCAGAATCCGTTCTCGTTCCTGTTCCTGGCGCCGGTCCTGATCTCGGCGACCGCGTTGCCGGTGCGATTGACCGTCTCGCTCGGTCTGCTGGCGGTCGCCTGCGCCTCCGTGCTGGTGTTTTTCCATCAGCCGCTGCCATGGGACAGCGACGAACCCCTGATCCTGCCGCCGATCTATCTGGTCGGGCGTCTGGTTCTCGATCGTGCTCGCGATCGGCGTCACCAGCCTCTACTCGTTCCAGGTCACCGAGGAAGCGCGCAAGCTTTCCGATGCGCTCGCAGCCACCGAGCTGGTGCTGGCGCGCGAGCAGCATCTGACCCAGCTCGACGGGCTGGCCGCCGCGGCCGCGCACGAACTGGGGACGCCGCTCTCGACCATCGTGCTGGTGTCGCGCGAGCTGGAAAAGACGCTGGCCGACAAGATTCACGCGGGCGCGCAAGACGACGCGCAAGTCACCGGCGACATCAAGACCCTGCGCGAACAGGCGCAGCGCTGCCGCGACATCCTGTCCAAGATCACCCAGCTCTCCTCGACCGGCGCACCGTTCGACCGCATGAAGCTCTCGACGCTGATCGAGGAGACGGTGGCCCCGCATCGCGACTTCGGCATCGCGATCAAGGTGCGGATCGCGGTTGCCGGCAGCAGCGAGCCGGTCGGCCGCGCAATCCGGCGATCCTCTACGGGGTCGGCAACATCCTGGAAAATGCCGTCGATTTCGCCCGCGACGTGGTCGAGGTGAATGCGTGGTGGAACAACGAAACTGTCGAAATCGTGATCTCCGACGACGGGCCGGGCTTTGCGCCCGATATCCTCAAGCGCATCGGCGAGCCCTATCTGTCGCGCCGGCGCGGCCCCGATGACGCGCCGGGCGAGCATGCCGGGCTGGTATTTGGCGCGCCCAAGGAGCGCGCCGGCCTTGGCCTCGGCGTGTTCATCGCGCGGACCCTGCTGGAACGCACCGGCGCCAAGGTCTCATTTACCAATCGCGTGTTTCCCGACCATGGCGCGGTGGTGCAGATCGCCTGGCCCCGCGCGCGCTTCGAGGAGAGCGAAACGGACATAATGCCAAGGTCTTAAGCGGCATGCGACGTTTGACGGCCTTGGCAGAACGCCACGGCGTCCCATATCCTTGTCAGGTTCAATCCGAGGTCCAAACCTTGAACACAGCCACTGTCGCAGAGCTTACCGCCGAAGAGATCGCCGACCGTTCGCTCCTCATCGTCGAGGACGACAAGCCGTTCCTGGAGCGGCTCGCCCGCGCCATGGAAGCGCGCGGGTTCACCGTCACCTCCTGCGATACCGTCGTCGGATGGGCTTGCCCAGATCGGCAAGGCCGCGCCGGCCTTCGCGGTGGTGGATTTGCGGCTCGGCGACGGCAACGGGCTCGACGTGGTGTCGGCGCTGAAGCGCAAGCGCCCCGACGCCCGCACGATCGTGCTGACCGGATATGGCAACATCGCCACCGCCGTGACCGCGGTGAAGATGGGCGCGGTGGACTATCTTGCCAAGCCGGCCGACGCCGACGACATCATCGCGGCGCTTGCTTGCCACCGGCACGGAAAAGTCCGAGCCGCCGCAGAATCCGATGTCGGCGGACCGGGTGCGATGGGAGCACATCCAGCGCATCTACGAGATGTGCAACCGCAACGTCTCGGAGACGGCGCGGCGGCTCAACATGCATCGCCGCACCTTGCAGCGGATTCTCGCCAAACGCGCACCGCGCTGAGCAGCGGTTCCGATCCGGATTATTCCGTGTGCTCTCCGGCGAGGCCGGTGGCCTTGCGCAGCCGTTTGATCACGCCCGGAATGTCGCTCGACGCCGCGGGCTTGAGGCGGATCAGCTCATAGCCAAGCCGCCAGCACTCGCCATCGGCCATCGTAAGCTCGGCGATGACGCTGCGATGATTGCCGGCAAAGCCGACCCGCGTGCCGAGGCTCACAATGTCGTCGAATGACACCGGGCCTCGCTGACGGGTGATGATGCTGCTTTCCGTGAGCGTCGCGGTCCGCGCCTTGAGATCAAACACAGAGGTGCAGTCCGGCTCCAGCAGCGAGGTCGCACCGTTCCAGGCGGCGAAGGCCGCGCAGGCGACAAACAGCAATGCCGTTCCCGCCGGATTTGAGCCCCGCGACGCCGCCAGGACGTAGACGGCGCCAACGAGCAGGAAACAGGTGAAGCCGCCCATGAACAGGCCATGAAGCGTCGCCATCGCACGCAGGTTCGGCGGACGCTCGTAATGTAGCGTCACACTGTGGTCGCCGTGTTCGATGCGCATGAAGCTGCCCCCGCCATCCCAATTGGTCGTGTCGGGATCACGATGCGTTCATGGGGATTTGAGGCAGCCGTCGCCCGCAGGAACGGGAAGCCGGTTCAGCCTGACGTCATCACGCCCTAGAATTCGGCGTGGCCTTGCGGATCGACCAGGCGGTTGATCCGCAAGGCAGCCGCCATTGCAAAGCGCACCGTCATCAGCTTGCGTGTCGGCGCCGGAAGGCGATGCTCCGGCGCATCGCAGAGCATGTGCGCGCCATAGGCATCCGCCACGATCAGGCCGGTCTCCTTCGGGAATATCTCGCAAGGCAGATCCTGCGTGAAGGCAAAGAACAGCCGGTCGCAATGGGCGCGATAATCTTCCCATTTGTGATCGGCGCGCAGATCCTCGACCGAGGATTTGATCTCGACGATCCAGATCTCGCCGCGCTCGTTCAGCGCCACCAGATCGGCGCGCCGGCCCGACGGCAACGGCAATTCGCGACGGACGTGAAGCCGAGCGACCGCAACAGCCGCGCGGTGCCGCGCGCAACCGCGAGCGCCGTCTCCGACTGGCGGCGGTCCGGCGGTGGAACCAGGCTGATCTGGCGTGCGGGCGATTCCATCGTCGCAGTCTAGCCGATTTCGGAAGGCAGGGCGCGCGAATCTTTCGCTTGGCGGCCCGCCAAAAATCGGCAAAGTGCGGCCATGGCACATGACAACGACACCCACACCGACAATCAGGCCGAGAACAATGCAAAAGCCGGCGCGATGATCGTGCCGGTGACGTTGTTCGAGCAGAATTGCACCATCCTCTGGCATGAGCCGAGCAAGAAGGCGGTCGTGATCGACCCCGGCGGCGACGTGCCGAAGATTCTGGAAGCGATCAAGCAGACCGGGGTCACCGTCGAGAAGATCTGGCTGACGCACGGCCATATCGACCATGTCGGCGGCGCGGCCGAGTTGCGCGACGCGCTGAAGGTCGCAGATCGAAGGTCCGCACAAGGCGGACGCGCACATGCTCGAGCATGTGGTCGAGAGCGGCGCGCGTTTCGGCATGACCGGCGTGCGCAACTTCACCTCCGACCGCTATCTCGAGGAAGGCGAGCAGGTCGCGATCGGCGATCTCACCTTCGATATCCTGCACTGTCCCGGCCACTCGCCGGGCAGCGTGGTCTATTTCAGCAAGGAATTGCGCTTCGCCCATGTCGGCGACGTGCTGTTCAACGGCTCGGTCGGCCGCACCGACCTGCCCGGCGGCAGTCATGAAACGCTGATCAAATCGATCATCGAGAAACTGCTGCCGCTTGGCGACGATGTCGGCTTCATCTGCGGTCACGGCGCGGGCTCGAGCATCGGCCAGGAGCGGATGACCAATCCGTTCATCACCGGCGAGATGTAAAAGCAGGCCGATCTCCCGCAATACCGGACGGTCGGCGCTGCAGCCGGCCTGCCCGGCCAGCGCGCCCCTGGTGAATGCGGGCCGAAAGCAAATCCATTTTCTCGGAAATCAGCGCTTGAACCTCAACCTGCTTGAGGTCGTACCGTCTCCACAAGGTGGACCGAAGTGGTGCATCAAAATGGAGGCAAGACAATGAATCTCAATCGACGCGCCCTCTTCACTGCTGTGGCTTTGAGCCTTTTGGCGGTTTCCGGCGCGCAGGCAGCCAACAAGGTCCCCTTCGACGCCGCCGCGTTCAAAGCCGCAAGGGATTCAGGCAAGCCGGTCGTGCTCGAGATCGCCGCAACGTGGTGCGGGCCCTGTCAGAAAATGAAGCGAACCGTGTCCGAGCTTGTCGAAAAGCCTGACTTCAAGGATGTGACGATCTTCGAAGCTGATTTCGACGCAAACAAAGCAGAGCTTCAAAAGATCAACGCCCACCATGTCACCACGCTCATCGTTTATCGCGACAGCAATGAGGTGCAACGAACAATCGGTGCGACGGAAGCCGAGGTGATCGAGCCGCTGCTGCGGAAGGCCTTGTGAGAAGGCGATGGGGCTATCGACCCTTCCGCTGGCATTTCTTGCCGGATCGTTGTCAATCCTGTCGCCATGCGTGTTGCCCCTGACGCCTGTCGTGTTGGGGGCGGCTGTCGCCGAACACAGGCTCGGGCCCGTCGCATTGGCGGCGGGTCTGGCCACGTCTTTCACCGCCATCGGGCTGTTCGTTGCGACGATCGGCTATGCGATCGGGCTCGACGGCGACATCTTTCGCATGATCGGCGCTGCGACGCTGGCAGCCTTTGGCATCATCCTGATGCTGCCGAATTTGCAGGCACGACTTGCCACAGCGGCGGGGCCGCTGAGCAACTGGAGCCAACAAAGACTAGGCGGCGGACCGACGACCGGTCTGCGCGGACAATTTGGCGTCGGGCTGTTGCTCGGCACTGTGTGGGGCCCCTGCGTGGGTCCGACTCTTGGCGCGGCAACAATGCTGGCGGCGCAGGGACGCGACCTGGGTTGGGTCGCACTCACGATGCTGGTGTTCGGCCTCGGCAGCGCGCTGCCATTCCTCGCGCTGGGGACGCTGACGCGCCAAGCCTTGGTGCGCTGGCGCGACCGGCTGATGTCCGCGGGCAAGGGAGGAAAGATGCTGCTGGGCGGCGTCTTGATACCAGCGGGCCTCCTGATTCTCTCTGGACTGGACAAGAGATTTGAGACCTGGGTTATGCCGCTCCTTCCGCAGTTTCTCGTCGACCTGAGCGGGACGTATTAGTTTCTGTTCGCGGCTGCGCCGGTGCGGGCGAACTGCCTATTCAGCCGCGATCATGGTCTCGGCATCGGAGACCAGGTTCCGATGTCCCCAGTCGCGGATCGCTGCGATCACGGGGACAAAGCTCTTTCCCTTGCGGGTGAGACGATATTCCACCTTGGGCGGCACGACACCATAATCCTTGCGGTCGATCAGGCCGCTCTCGGTCAAGGCCTTCAATTCCCGACTCAGCACGCGTGGCGCGATCTCGGCGCTGCCCTCCAGCCCGCGCAACAGCCCGGTCCTGATTTCTCCATAGCGGCGCGGGCCGTCCTTGAGATCCCAGACGATCCTCAGCTTGTACTTGCCGCTGATCAGCTTCTGAAACGCTGCTACCGGGCAGGCGCCGCCGGTTCTCGCTTTCGCCATGTCGTGACCCCACGCGAACAATTCCCTCCAAATCTAGGGCCGGATCCGGGAAAGTCCATACTATCAATTTTGTCCATACTTGCGCGACTGCATCTGTCAGCCCCAGATTGAGGCCAGCACGAACGGTGTAAAGGAGACTGCGATGAAATATTCCATGATCAAGTATCAGTTCGCCAACGGCACGGCGGAGGCCTGGCATCGCGAGGTCGCGCGCTTCATTGCGGCGCTTGACGGCGATCCCGAGCTCAAGGGCAGGATCCGCTATCGCGTCATGAAGAACCGCGACGATTCCAGCTACGTCCATTTGGCTGAGGTGACGGATGATGCTGTCGTGAAGACGCTGCAGTCGCGCGATTTCTTCAAGGCGTATCAGGCCAGGACGCGCGAGGTCGCGGCAAGCGGCAATGTGACGGTCACGCCGGTCGAGTTGATCGCGCAGACCTCCGGTTGAAGCGACTCCGCCTATTTCATCAGACCGGCGGCGGTGAGCGCCCGCGTGATGACGCCGCCGACATCGATGCCGCGGCGGCGAGGCTCACGCGTCGGGCGGTCCTGGTGCGGTTGCTCTTGGCGCGGTCTCTCCTGGCGCGGTTTTTCTTGGCGCAATTTCTCTTGGCGCAATTTCTCCTGTCGCGGCTTCTCCTGTCGCGGCTGCGCCGTCGTCAACGGCGACAGGACCCTGGAGAGGTTCTGCATCGCCGCGGGCGGCGGCGCCTGCATGGGAGACACCATCGGGAGCAGCCCGGCGCTCGGCGATTCCGCCGCCGGCTTTGGCGCCTTCGTTTTCGGCTGATGGATCCGGCTTGTCAGTCCGAAGAATGTCGCGATGTGATAGGACGACGAAATCCCCGCCTCGATCAGGAATGCCCCCTGCGCGCCGTAGCGGCGATCGTCATCGGCGATCCCGAGCGGCGTGCCATGGGCCATGTCGGTGATGAGGTAGGACTCGACCACGGTTTCGCCGTCCGCATTCCACCATATCTGTCGCGGATGACCGTCGACCATGCCCTCCGACATCGGCGTCTGCGGCAGATGATGCAGGTCGAGCCACTGCTTGACGAGCTCGTTGCCGTTGTCGGGATGCACGACACGGTCGGCGCTGCCGTGCCAGACCGAAAGTCTCGGCCAGGGTCCGCTGTGGGACGAGGCTTTGCGCACGAGATCGCCGAGCCGGCGTGGCGAACGTGCAGGCGATCCGCGCATACCGTTGAGCGCCTCGCGCATGTTGGCGGCGACCCCGAACGGCATGCCCGCGATGACAGCACCCGCGGCGAACACATCCGGATAGGTTGCGAGCATCACCGCCGTCATCGCGCCGCCGGCCGACAGGCCGGTGATGAAGATGCGATGCCGATCGACCCGGTAATCCCTCTCCATGCGCGCGATCATCTGCCGAATCGAGGCGGCCTCGCCCTGCCCGCGCGTGACGTCCTGCGGATTGAACCAGTTGAAGCAGCCATTGGCGTTGTTCGAGATCTTCTGCTCCGGCAGCAGCAGCGCAAAACCAAAATGCTTCGCGAGCGTCGACCAGCCTGCGCCATGATCATAGCCCGAAGCGGTCTGGCCGCAGCCATGCAGCACCACGACCAGCGCGCGCGGCTGCGACATCGTGTCGGGCACGAACGCGAGCATGCGCAAGGCCCCCGGATTGGATCCGAAATCGGCGATCTCGATCAGCGGACTGTCGATGCCGGGACGCAGACTGAGGCCGAGCCCGGACAATCCCCGGGATGGATCGAGCTTCGGCAACCGTGTCAGGAACTCGACATTGTTTTTCAGCGACACCCGAATCTCCATTCGCGCGGAGATTGGGTATAACCTCCGCACCAGAAGATAGTTGCTGCAGCGCAAAACAAAAAGGCCGTGTGCTGTCAATCTCCACTGAAAACAGTGTGACTGACACCCGTTTGCAACGGTTGATGATGCACCCCTTCACTTCAGGCGGTCACGCGACACATCCGTGACGGCAATGCGATGCCGATCACAATCGAGAGCGCGCAACGACATCGTTACGACAGGCTTTGTGTTTGTTGCATGCACGCCCATCACATTCGCGATCTGCAGGGTTGCTGGATATCCAGCCATTTCGTCCAAAAACATGCGTCTAGCCGCTATGGCGCCGGGAAAATGCATTCCCGCCCCGCTGGCGCGGACGTTGAAACCGGGACAGCGCTGGCTTACCAATATTTTCAGCATAATCAGCAACAACACAGGAAACGTCATGGCGCGCCTCAAGTTCGGAGCCTTCCTCGCCCCGCATCATCCGATCGGCGAACATCCGACGCTGCAATTCCGCCGCGACCTCGATTTCGTGCAGCAACTCGACGAGCTCGGCTATGACGAATTCTGGTGCGGCGAGCACCATTCGAGCGGCTGGGAAATGATCGCTTCGCCGGAAATGTTCCTGGCGGCCGCCGGCGAGCGCACCAAGCGCATCAAGCTCGGCACCGGCGTGATCTCGCTGCCCTACCACCACCCCTTCAACGTCGCGCAGCGCATGGTGCAGCTCGACCACATGACCGGTGGCCGCGCCATCTTTGGCTCGGGCCCCGGCGCTCTCGCTTCCGACGCGCACACGCTCGGCATCGACCCGATGACCCAGCGCGACCGCCAGGACGAGGCGATCGCCGTGATCCGCCGGCTGTTCAACGGCGAGCGCGTCAGCGTGAAAAGCGACTGGTTCGAGATGAACGACGCCAAACTGCAAATCCTTCCCCTGCAGGAGGAGATGCCGTTTGTGGTGGCCTCGCAGATTTCACCCTCGGGCATGACGCTTGCCGGCAAATACGGCATCGGCATCATCTCGCTCGGCTCGATGTCGACGCAGGGCCTGATGGCGCTGCCGCAGCAATGGGAATTCGCCGAGGACGCCGCGAAGAAGGCCGGCACCACGGTGAGCCGTTCCAACTGGCGCGTGCTCCTGAGCTGGCACATCGCCGAGACTCGCGAGCAGGCCTATCGCGAGGCCGGCCCCGGCCTGATGCGCTGGCACAATGAATATACCGTCGGCACGTTGATGCGGCCGGGCGTCGAGCCGTTCAAATCGGCGGAAGACGCGATCGAGAAGACCGCGGGCGGTCCGGCGGCGGCTTCGACCATCGGCACCCCCGACGATCTCATCGCCACCATCCGAAACCTGGTCAAAGTTTCGGGCGGTGTCGGCACCATCGTCGGTTTCGTCCATGACTGGGCGAATCCCGAGAATACGCGCCGCAGCTGGGACATGGTCGCACGCTATGTCATCCCGGAAATCCAGGGCTTCATCCAGCCCTTGCGCGAGTCGCGGCAATTCCTGATCGACAATCGCGGCGTCTTCGAGCGCGCGGGCCAGGCCGTGATGGCTAAGATCATGCAGAACGAAAAGGCCGCCGCCGCCCTTCAGCACACCGGCCCCGGCCGCGTTGCGATCCCCACCGTCAACGCGCCCGACCTGCAAAAGGAAAAGGTGAAGCAGAAGAGCAAGGCTTGAGGCAAGAGGCGCGCACCGCGCGTGCGCGCCCTTTCACTCGATGACCTCGTCGGCGCGGGCGAGCAATGAAGGCGACAATGCCAGGCCCAGCGCCTTGCGGTCTTTTGATTGATCACGAGATCGAATTTCGTCGGCTGCTCGACGGGAATGTCGGCGGGCTTTGCGCCGCGCAGGATCTTGTCGACCTGTTCGGCGGCGTGCCGGAACAGATCGGCCCAATTGGGCCCGTATGACATCAGCGCCCCGGCCTCCACGTATTCGCGGCCCCCGAAGATGGTTGGAAGCCGTCCGGTCTGCGCCATGGCGTTGATCCTGTTACGGTTGGCGAAGATCAGCGGATCGGTCGCGACATAAAGAGCGTCGGCGCGCTCTCTCAGGGAGTCGATGGCCGCAAAGATTTCATCTGCCTGCCTGACTTCGATTGCCGTCACCTCAAGTCCGAGACCGCGCGCCGTCGCCGCGACCTCACGCATTTCGATCATCGCGCCGGGAGCACCGGAATTGGCCATGACAGCGAGCCGCGCAAGCTTCGGCACGGCCTCTCGCAGCAGTTCGATGCGCTTGCCGGCCGTGTCGGTCTGCTGGATCGACATTCCCGTGACATTGCCGCCGGGTCGCGCCAGGCTCGCGACGACGCCGACTCCGACCGGATCCATCTGCGCAGCAAACACGACCGGGATCGTCGCCGTTGCGCGCTTGGCCGCTAGCGTGGGCGCAGACGCCCAAGTGACTATGACGTCCACCTTGCGGCTCGAAAACTCGGCTGCAATTTCACTGTAGCTCTCGATACGGGGCTCCGCCCATCGATAAACGACGCTGACGTTGCGGCCGTCGTCCCAACCGAGTTCATGCAGACGCGTGACGAATGCCGAGACCCAGGGTCCGGCGATCTCGCGTGCCGCCGCCCCCAAAACGCCGATCGTTGGTATCTTCGAGGAATGCTGCGCGCGTGCGCCTGACCCAAGCGCGGTCGCCGCGCCCAGTCCTGCCATGAAATCGCGGCGCCTCATCTCCCATCTCCGGGCGAGAACACTGAGGTCGGAGTTACTTCCCGTAATATTCCTGCACGGTCTCCCAGGCGACCTCCTGCAGGAATGTTGCGGTCGGCTCGTCGACGCCGGCGTGATAGGAATTGCCGACCGGTGACCGGCCGGTGAGCGCCGCAAAGCTCGTGCAGGCGGCGAGATAGGTGCCGGCCAGCGACGGATGGCGCTTGTCGGGCGCATAGAGGTTGAGCTCGGGCTGCCTGGCGCGCGCACGCGCGAAGGCAAGACCCGCCGGAATCACCAGCGCATTGTTGGCATTTCCGGCGACCGTATAGGCTTCGGCCAGCTGCGCGGTCATTTCCGGCTTGTCGGCATAAGCCCATGACATGAAGAAGATCGGCGTCGCACCATGGCTGCGAACGATGTCTGCGTCCTTTTTGGCATATTCAGTGAAGACCGACTTCAATTGCGGATGGATCGGACACTGGCTGCAATCCATCAGCACGGCCGCATCGTACAGCTTCTCGCGTTTTGTCGGATGGATGTTGTTGTTCTCGTCGAAGCTAAAGCTGCCGATCGCATTCGGACGGAAATAGCTCTCGACGTCATGCCATTGCAGGTTGGAGCCGCCGATTGTCACCATGGCGGCAGCGTAGTCGCTCTTGTGGTCGGGGTCAGCCGCCTTTTCGAGCAGCGACACGTGACCGGGCATGCCGTTGTTGTAATAGAAGAAGCTGTTGCCGATGAACATTTGTGTCTTGGGGAAATTCGGCCCCAGCGTTGTGACAGCCGGCCTGGTTTGCGCCTGAGCGGTGGATACGCAAGCGACGAACACCAGTGCGGCGCCAAATCCCCTCATCGTGAACGGCATTTCAGCTCTCCCCGGTTTGATATTATTTTGTTCAATGTAGCACGATGCTGGTCTGTCGCGCGCTTGCAATTTCATCCGTGGTGCGCGGCGGGGCTTTGCATGCGCCACGGCAACAGGCTATGTACCTGTATTATCTTATGGTTCGCGTCCGAACAGCTTTGGAGCCAATGCCATGTCGGTGCAGGGTGTGATCTCTCCCGCGACCTCTTTCACGCCGCCGAAGCGTAACGCGTTGAAACACATTCCCGGCGACGAGGGCTGGCCGATCCTCGGCAAGACCCTGTCGGTGCTGGCCGATCCCAAGGGACATATCGAGAAAAATGCCGCCAAGTACGGACTGGTCTATCGCAGTCACATTTTCGGCGAGACCAGCCTCGTCCTGCTCGGACCCGAGGCCAACGAACTCGCGATGTTCGACCAGGCCAAGCTGTTCTCCTCTGCGCACGGTTGGGGACGCATTCTCGACCTGCTGTTTCCGCGCGGTTTGATGCTGCTCGATTTCGACGAGCACCGCCTGCACCGGCGCGCGCTCTCCGTCGCCTTCAAGTCGGGGCCGATGAAGTCCTATCTCGGCGAGCTCGACAAGGGCATCGCCGCGCGAGTGGCGCAATGGAAGGCCCAAGGGACAGCACATGACGGCGAGATGCTGCTCTATCCCGCCATGAAGCAACTCACGCTCGACCTCGCCGCAACCTCGTTTCTCGGCGCGGATATCGGGCCGGAGGTCGACGAGATCACGCGCGCCTTCGTCGATATGGTTGCCGCATCGGTTTCCGTGATCCGAAAGCCCCTGCCCGGCACCAAGATGGCGCGCGGCGTGGCGGGCCGCAAACGCATCGTCGCGTATTTCTCCGAGCAAATCCCCATTCGCCGCGCCAAGGGTAATGACAAGGGCGGCGGCGATGATTTGTTCTCGCAGCTTTGCCATGCGACCCACGAGGACGGCGCATTGCTGTCGACGCAGGATATCGTCGACCACATGAGCTTCCTGATGATGGCGGCGCACGACACGCTGACGTCGTCGCTCACCTCGTTCATCGGCGAGCTCGCCGCGAATCCGGACTGGCAGCGAAAGCTTCGCGACGAGGTGCTGGCGCTCGGGCTTGCCGCGGACATGCCGACCAGCTTCGACAATCTCGAGGCGATGCCCCTCACCGAGATGGCGTTCCGCGAGGCGCTGCGGATCAAGCCGCCGGTGCCGTCGATCCCGCGCCGCGCGATTCGCGATTTCACCTTCAAGGGCTATGCGATCCCTGCCGGCACGCTGATCGGCATCAATCCGCTTTTCACCCACCACATGCCCGAGATCTGGCCCGAACCGCAGAAATTCGATCCGATGCGATTCACCGAGGAGGCCCAGCGCAACCGCCATCGCTTCGCCTGGGTCCCCTTCGGCGGCGGCGCACATATGTGCCTCGGCCTGCACTTCGCCTACATGCAGGCCAAGTGTTTTGCGCGGCACTTCCTGCAAAACCTCGAAGTCTCGATTCAGCCCGGCTACAAGCCGGATTGGCAGATGTGGCCAATCCCCAAGCCGCGCGACGGCCTGCGGGTGACGGTGAAGCCAGTGTGAGCGCTGGCGGGCGCCACGGGCGGGCACGCAGGGTGGGCAAAGCGCAAGCGTGCCCACCACTTCCTCGACGAACGTTCGTGGTGGACACGGCGCTACCGCGCCTTTGCCCACCCTACGGCTCGCCAACAAACGAGAAACTAACTCTTGTACTGTTCGAACGCCTTGCGGAGCGCGACATAGCCCTGCTGCTGCTGGGTCCAGTTGCGACCGCCGGTGATGGCGCCGTCAACCACGAGGTCGTGACCGTTGATGAAGCTTGATTCGTCGCTGGCCAGGAACACCGCCGCATGCGCGATGTCGTCGGTAAGCCCAGCGCGCTGGATCGGCTGCGCGGTCTTGTAGACCTCCTGCATCATAGCTGGCGTTTTCTCCGCCGCATTGACGGGAAGGCCCAGCGCCTTGCCGATGATACCGGTGGCGATCGCCCCCGGCGAGATCGAATTGACGCGAACGCCTGCTTCGCCGAGCTCCATGGCCACGCATCTGGTGAAATGGATCACAGCGGCCTTGGCGGCGCCATAGACCATCGACGAGGAGAAGCCGGCAAGCCGGCCGGCGATGCTGCCATTGTTGATGATGCTGCCGGATCCCTGCCTCTTCATATGGGGCGCGGCATGCTTCATGCCGAGCATGACGCTGCGCACCAGCGTCGCCATCGCATCATCGAAACGGCCGGCGTCGAGGCCCTCGATGCCGCCGGTCTGCGCGGGGCCGCCGGCATTGTTGAACAGGCAATCGATCTTGCCGAATTTTTCCACGGCGAGCGCGATCAGCGCCTGCATCTGATCTTCCCGCGTGACGTCCGTCTGGCGGAAAACGCAGTGGGCTCCGAGCTTCTTCGCCAGCGCCTCGCCTTCCGCAACGCGCCGTCCCGCGATGACGATCTTCGCGCCCTCTGCAACGAAGATCTCTGCCGTCCGCAGCCCAATCCCGCTGGTCGCCCCGGTGATGACTCCGACCTTGCCGTCAAGCCGTCCCATATCGATGTCCTTTTCGTTCAGTGGTCGACATATTGGACCTGATCTCACCGGTCATCTCAAGACAAGCTTTGGGCAACCTCAGGAAGTGCCTATCTTTTTGACGTACCGGCCTTAATTTGGATCGGCTGATCGGGCTGATATGGCACATGAGACAATGGGTGGATGAACTCCGGCGCGGCTGGCAGGGCATTTCGCAGCCCCCGCTGGCGCTCGGAGCAGGATTTGCGGCGCTGTGCCTGGCGCTTTCAACCAGCGCGCGCTGGAGCCTGTCGCTGATCCGCCCGGACGTTTTCTTCACGCCCTATATCCCGGCCGTGTTCTTCGCCACCGCCGTCGGCGGCGCGAGGGTCGGAATCGCGACCGCACTCGCCGGTGGCATGCTCGGCGTGGCCGTCAATTTCAGCGACGCACATGCGGATTTTGCGCGTTTCGCGCTGCTCGCCATCTTCTGGCTCGTCTGCGGCCTCATGATGTGGGGCATCGAGCATTACCGTTCGATCGCCTCGCAGCAGCGGCAGATCTCCAGACGCCTGATCGAGGAAGAAGACTACCGCCGGCTGATCGTGGCCGAACTGCAGCACCGGCTGAAGAACAAATTGTCCGTCATCCATGCGGTGCTGCACCAGGTGCTGGAAAAGGAGCCGCTAGTCTGGGCCAGGGTCGATCCGCGCCTGCGCGCGCTGTCGGTAGCCGACGATCTGATCGCGCGGGTTGACGGCTCCGGCTGCGACATCCGCGACCTCTTGTTGTCCGAGCTTGGCCCGTACGGCCATGTCCGCTTCAATCTGAACGGCGAATCCCTGTTTCTGCCGCCGAAGCTCGCGGTCAGTCTCTCGCTGATTTTCCACGAACTCGCCACCAATGCCGGGAAATACGGCGCGTTTTCTTCCGCCCGCGGTCTGCTCCAGGTGTCGTGGACCTTGTCGGACAGCCGACTGAATGTGACCTGGGACGAGACCGAAGGCCCGCCGGTGGAGAATGTCGGCGAGGCCGGGTTCGGCACCAAGTTGCTGAAATCCGCGCTGAGGCCGTTCGATGGCAGGACGGAGATCACGTTCCTGAAGACCGGCGTTCACTGCACCATGCAATGCCGCGTGCCCGCCAGCTGAGTATGTTTGAACGCAAAGCGCGTTCGAAGAAGCAGGTGTGCATCCTCACACGACCAAGCGCTCCGTTGAAATTCCGTTAACGGCAGGCCGCCCCCTGACGCATGGCTGCTTCGAAGCGAGCTCTCGAGACCCGATCATTCTCGGCGCGAGCTTAACCAAAACTAAGAGGGAGCCCGGCACAATCGGTAACCATGCAACGCCGTACCGCCACCAACCTGCCGCTCGATGCGACGGCCGACCATATCGGTGCGGCCGCATCCGAGCTCAACCTGCTCCGCGACGTGCTCAGGCTGTTGCCGGCGGGCGTCACGGTTCAGGATGCGCGTGGCGATTTTCTCGTCGTCAATGACGCGGCCGCGGCGCAACTCGGGCTCACGGAGGGCGCACCGGCGCCACAGCTCGACGCGCGGCGCCGGGCGGGACATGCCGCCTTGCATGCCGCGGAGGCCGTCACGACCGAGGACTATCTCGACGACGGCCGGCAGGTCCTCCTCACCAGCCACCTTCCGGTCCGGATCGGCGGCCGCGACCTCCTGATCTCGGCCTCCGCCGACATCAGTGAGCAGAAGGCATTCGAGGACCACCTGTTCCGGTCCGCCTTCTATGACGAACTGACCGATCTGCCGTTGCGGCGGGTGACCGAGCATCGCGCCAACGGCCTGCTCAGGAGCAAGGAAGCCGAAATTCGCGCTCGCCTTCCTCGACATCGACAATTTCAAGCACATCAATGATTACTACGGACATGCGATCGGCGATGCGCTGCTGGTCGAGTTCGCCAAACGGCTGAAGCGCGAGCTGCGCGACAGCGACCTGCTCTCGCGGATCTCGGGTGACGAGTTCCTGTTGCTGCTCAGTCCGATCCAGGGCCAGCAGGAGGTCAGGGAATTCGTCGGATCGGTGCTGCAACGCCTGAGCGCGCCCTTCTTCATCGACGGTTCGGAGATCTTCGCCTCGACCTCGATCGGCATCAGTCTCTATCCGGACCACGGCAAGAGCTACGACACGCTGCGCCATAACGCCGATCTGGCGATGTACCGCGTCAAGAACGACGGCAAGGGAGCCGCGGCATTCTTCGATTCCGCGATGGAGCATGAGGCGGCCGCGCGCATCAGGGTCGAGCAGTCGCTGCGGCTCGCGATCCTCGAGAAGCGCTTTTGCTGCGCGTTCCAGACCAAGGTGGATATCCGCACCGAGGAGGTCGTGGGCATCGAGGCGCTGGTGCGGCTGCGCGACGATCAAGGCGTGATCCAGGCCCCGGGCACCTTCATCAATCTCGCCGTCGAGCTTGGCCTGATCGACGAGTTGACCCATCTGGTGCTGGCCGAGATCGTGAAATCGATCGACCGGATCAACGATACCTTCGGCCCCACCGCGACCATCAGCATCAACATCGCCGCCAAACAGGCCGGCAACCCCGACTTCATGCAGTCGTTCGCGAAGGCGCTGGAGGCGACGGGTTATCCCAAGCGCTTCATGCTCGAGGTGACGGAGGACGCGTTCGTCGCGAAAGCGGATTTTCAGGAGAAGGTCCTGCCGATCTTCCGGAGGCTGGGGGTCGGTATTTCGATCGACGATTTCGGCACCGGCTATTCGTCATTGTCGGCGCTCGCCGACATCACCGCCGACGAGATCAAGATCGATCGTTCCTTCATCGTCGACATCCACAAGCGCCCACGCAGCCAGGGTATCCTGCGGGCGATCGAATCCCTGAGCGAGGCGCTCGGCATGACCGTGATCGCCGAAGGCATCGAATCCTTCGAGGAGCTCGCCTATTTGCAGGCTGCCACCAGGATCCGCTTCGCCCAGGGCTATTATTTCTCCCGGCCGATTTTCCTCGAGGAATTGACGCTGGCGGTGCCGCGTTCAAGCGAATCGCGCGTCAGCATGGCAAGCCGCCCGGCGCAGGAGAACCGGGCCAGGATCACGCGCGGCGAGCGCTATCGGCGCTGAGGCGATTCCCCGTACCGCGGCGCCTGTGTTAAGCCGGCGTCAACCATGCCGCCAACTATCCATGGAGACCACCCGGCGCCTTTGGACGCGATTTGCCGCAGGGCGTAAGGCGGTTCCGATTAAGTTGAAAGTAACCTGATTTCCTAACGGCTTATGCGATGTCTGAGCTGTATGCATTTCCTGTTGGGAGCGGGGAATGCGAGCGTCGATTTCGACCATTCGGGGCAAAATATCCCAGGCTAAGGCGGCCGCGCTGCGGCGACTAGCCGCGGCACGCGGCCGCGATCCGATCGCGTGGCTGGTCTGCTGCGGGTGCGTGCTGGTCGCGACGATCGTTCTCGGCACCCTCGTGATGTCCGGCGAATTCCGCGAGCGCGCGATCGCCAACAACGAGCGCGAGCTGCAAAACGCCGTGCTGCTCCTCACCCGTCACTTCGACCAGCAGTTCGAGGACACCGAAATCATCGGCGCCGACATCATCGGCCAGATGAAGATCAATGAAATCACCTCGTCCGAGGATTTCAGGACGAAGATGTCGAGCGCCGAGGCGCATCGAATGCTGAAAGCAAAGGTCAGCGTGCTGTCCTATATCGGCGACGTCCTGGTCTTCGATGCCGACGGCGAGCTCATCAATTCGTCGGGGATCTGGCCGGTGCCGGCGGCCAATATTTCCGAACGCCCCTACTTCCAGGAATTCAGGAACAATCCGCACGCCGCGTCTGTCATGATCGAGCCTCTGCTCAGCGTGCTCAACCGGGGCTGGACCACCGTCATAGCCCACCGCCTCGGCGGGCCCAACGGTGAATTTCTCGGCGTAATGGCGCGGCGCATCGACGCGGCCAGTTACGAAAAATTCTTCGCCTCCGTCGTGCTCGGCCCGGGCGCGGCGATCTCGATGTTCCACATCGACGGCACCATCCTGGCCCGCTACCCGCATGTCGACAAGATGATCGGCAAGAACTTCAAGTCGGCACCGATGCTGCAGGCCGTTCTGGAAAAGGGCGGGATGCAAACGCTCCGCATCGAGAGCCCGGTCGATCATCGGGATCGTCTGGGCGCCGCGGCGATGCTGAGCCGTTTCCCGATCGTGATCATCGCCACAAATACGGTTGAAGCGGCGCTTGCGGACTGGCGGGCACAGACCCGTTTCCTGATCGTGCTGGCCGCAAGCTCGGCCGCGGTGATCGCCTTCATCCTGTTCATGATCATCCGCCAGATCAACCGCCAGAACGAAATCACGCGACAACTGCTCGCCGCCGAGAAACAGCGGCTCGACACCGCGCTCAACAACATGACGCAGGGGCTCGTCCTGTACGACGCATCGGCGCGCATCGTCACGTTCAACCAGCGCTACCTCGCGATGTACAATCTGTCGACCGACGTGGTGAAGCCCGGGCTGCATTATTACGACCTGATCCAGCACCGGAAGGATACCGGGTCCTACAACGGCGACGTCCGCGGCTTCTGCGATCCAATCATGCGCGGCATCTCGGAAGGCAAGACCAACAGCACCATCATGGAGACCCCGAACGGAAGATCCTACGTCGTCATCAACAAGCCCCTGGCCACGGGCGGCTGGGTCGCAACCATCGAGGACGTCACCGAGCAGCGAAAGCTGGAGCAGGAACGCGACCGCAACCACGCTTTCCTGCGCGAGATCATCGATCACATCCCGACGCAGATCACGGTGAAGGACGCCCATGACGGGCGTTACGTGCTGGTCAATTCCGTCGCCGAGCAGCAATTCGGCGCGTCGAGCGGCGATATTGTCGGCAAGACGCCCCACGACCTGTTTCCATCCCATCTGGCCGAGAGGATTGCCGCGGACGACGACTTGGCGAAACAATCGAACCAAACGGTCTTCCTCGGCGAACATCGCTGGGAGAGCCGGGCCGGCGGCAGCCGGATCATCACCTCCAAGCGGCTGGCGATCCGCGACAAGGCCGGCGAGCCCCGTTACGTGCTCAACGTGGTCGAGGACGTGACCGAGCGCCGCGCGGCCGACGAAAAGATCGCCCACCTCGCTCATTACGATTCCCTGACCGATCTGCCGAACCGGGTGCTGTTCCGGGAACGGATCGAACGCGAGCTGAAGAAAGCCGCGGACGGCCGCCAGTTCGCGCTCTTCTACATCGACATCGACGAATTCAAGGGGATCAACGACTCGCTAGGTCACCACATCGGCGACGAGCTGCTGAAGACGGTGGCGAGCCGGATCCGCGGATGCATCAAGGAGACCGATCTGATCGCCCGCCTCGGCGGCGACGAGTTCGCCGTGGTGCAGACCAAGATCAGTTCGGTCGACGAAGCCGCCGACCTGGTTCGGCAGATCCATCAGGCGATACGCCAGCCCTATCAGTGCCTCGGCCACCAACTCGCAACCGACGCCTCGATCGGCATCGCGATCGCGCCTCAGGACGGCACCGATCACGACCAGCTGATCAAGAACGCCGATCTTGCGATGTATGCGGCGAAGTCCGGCGGACGGCGAACGCATCGCTTCTTCGAACCTTCGATGGGCGCGAGCGCCAAGGCGCGTCTTATCATGGAGCAGGATCTGCGCCAGGCGCTGGTCGACGGCGGTTTCGAGGTGTTCTACCAGCCGGTCGTCGATCTCGGCCGCAACGACATATCGGGCTGCGAGGCCCTGCTGCGCTGGCGCCACCCGGAGCGCGGCATGATCTCCCCGGCCGAATTCATTCCGATCGCGGAGGACACCGGCCTGATCAACGAGCTCGGCGACTGGGTGCTGCGTAGCGCCTGCGCCGAAGCCGCGACCTGGCCCGAGCACATCCGTCTAGCCGTCAACGTCTCGCCGGTGCAGCTGAAGAACCAGACGCTGGCGCTGCGGATCGCGGGGGCGCTCGCCGCGTCCGGCCTGCAGGCGAGCCGCCTCGAGATCGAGATCACCGAGGCGGTGCTGATCCGCGACGACGAAGCGGCACTCGCGATCCTGCATCAGCTGCGCGACATCGGCGTGCGCATCGCGCTCGACGATTTCGGCACGGGTTTCTCTTCGCTCAGCTATCTGAAGCGATTCCCGTTCGACAAGATCAAGATCGATCGCTGCTTCGTCAGCGATATTTCGGAGGTCGACGCCTCCTCCTCGATCGTTCAGGCCGTCGTCAACATCGCCGCCGCGCTCAACATGACGACGACCGCGGAAGGCGTCGAGACCGACGCGCAGCGCGAGCTGCTGCGCAAGCTCGGCTGCACGGAAATGCAGGGATATTTGTTCAGCGCTCCGAAACCGGCCGCTGAAGTCAAGAAGATGTTTGGAATGGATGGCAAGAGCGCCGCTGTGGCGTAGAAAATTCATATTCGTCGCGCCGAGCGAATGCGGTGCCTGGAGATACGATGAGGAAGGCTCGCGCGAAAGGCCCGGAACTCGCACATTCCTACGCCGTGCGGCTGATGCAGCATCTGGTCGTCCCGACCTTCGTGATCGATCCGCGCCGCCGCGTCGTGATCTGGAATCACGCCTGCGAACGACTGACCGGCGTCGCGGCATCCGAGGTGCTCGGCACCACCCAGCATTGGCGCGCCTTCTACGGCAGCCGCCGCTATTGTCTCGCCGATCTGGTGGCGCTCGACCGTCCGGACAAGCTGCCCGAGCTTTATTCGCAGCACGTGGTGCGCAGCGAGCACGGCACGGGATATTTCGCGGAGAACTGGTGCGTGATGCCCAAGCTCGGCAATCACCTCTACCTCGCCATCGATGCCGGCCCTATCCGCGACGATGACGGAAACCTGATTGCCGTCGTTGAAACGCTGCGCGACATGACCGCCCAGAAGCGCTCGGAAATGGCGCTGCAGGCGCTCGCCGCCCGGGACGGCCTGACCGGGCTCGCCAACCGTCGCGCCTTCGACGAGACGCTGCAGACGGAATGGATGCGCGCGCAGCGGAGCGGCAAGCCGTTGTCGCTGCTGTTCGCGGACGTCGATCACTTCAAGCTGTTCAACGACAAGCACGGCCATCAAAGCGGCGATGAGTGCCTGCGCGCGGTCGCCGCCATCGTCGGCGCACAGGCGCTCCGGCCGGTCGATCTCGCCGCGCGCTATGGCGGCGAGGAGTTTGCCATCATCCTGCCGGAGACCGACGCTCAGGGCGCCTCCGAAGTGGCCGAGCGCATTCGCAAGGCGGTGATGGATCTGAAGATCGCGCATGGCGCGGCGCGCGCGGGCTCGCACGTCACGCTCAGCGTCGGCGTGGCGACACAGGTGCCCGGCAACGAGAGCGCGCCCGACGGTATGCTCGGGTTGGCGGACCAGGCGCTCTATGCCGCCAAGCGGCTTGGCCGCAATCGCGTGATCTCCGCCGACACCATGCTTGCCGACGTCGCCGGCTTCATCGCCGCGAAACGCGGGCGGCGTACAGCCTAAAGCGCGATTAGATCAGGATGAATCGACATCGCGCTTTAGCTCATTGTTTGAGCATGATCTTTTCGGAAAACCGCTTCACACTTTTCCGGATCATGCCCTAGCCAGGATCGCGCAAGGACGACCGGCCTCACCTACCGTTGCCGCGAGAGCGTCCTATATGAAGCCTGCAGACTTCATGGCGAGGCTCGTCATCCTATGCAACCCGTCTCCATCTTGCTGAACATCCTCTGGATTCTCCTCGGCGGCGCCGAGATGGCGTTCGGCTGGCTCGTGGCCGCCATCATCATGGCGATCACCATCATCGGGCTGCCCTGGGCGCGCGCCGCCTTCAACATCGCGGTCTATACGTTGTTGCCGTTCGGCTCGCGGGCCGTGCGCCGCGACGATCTCACCGGGATCGGCGATACCGGGACTGGCGCGCTCGGTTTCCTCGGCAACCTGATCTGGCTCATCCTGGCCGGCTGGTGGCTGGCATTGGGCCATCTGGTGATGGCCGTGCTGTTTGCGATCACCATCATTGGCATTCCCTTCGCGTGGGCGCATCTTAAGCTCGCCGGTATCGCGCTTTGGCCGATCGGCAAGACGATCGTGCCCGCCTGACGAGGGAGAGGTTTTGGCTTGACCGCGTTGTTTCTTGTCGTTTCGACCCCGCGCCCCGAGCGCCCGTCCGACTTCGCCGCGCAACGTCAGAGCTTCTGGCCCTGGATCGGGAAATATCAGGCATCCGGCATTTGCAAGCATATCTACCCGCGCGTCGGCCGCGGCGCGGTTGCGGTGTTCGAGGTCGACGCCAACGAGATCCTTCACCGCATCCTGAACGAATGGGCCGACATCATCCCGGCCGAGTTCGACGTCTATCCGCTGGTCGACATCGAGGCGACACGGAAGATGCTGGCCGCGCAAGTCGCCGTCAGCAAGGACAGTGCGTAGGGTGGGCAAAGCCAACGGGTCCGCGCGGCCCGAGGACAGGCTCCGCGTGCCCACCACCGCAGGACGTAATGGTGGGCACGGTGCGAGTGCGCCTTTGCCCACCCTACGATTCCTGCGCGTGAGACGATCAGGCCGCCAACCGTCCGCGATTGTTCGCGGCGAGGATCGGACGCACCAGCCGCCCGAAACGTTCGGCCTCCTCGTCATGCAGATAGCCGGACAGACAGAACGAATGGCAGCCGGCGTCGATGAATTGCTGCAGCATGTCCGCGCACTGGGTGGGATTGCCGACCACGGCAATACCGGCGCCGGGCCGCACCTTGGTGATGCCCGTCCATAGATGCGGCAGCAACAGATCGCCATGCTCGCGCGCAAGCTGCTGCACGCGCTGATTGGCGACCGAGTTGTTGTAGAGCGTCGCCCGCTCCTGCTTCAGCCGCTCGGTGGCATGCCGCACCAGTTGATCGGCCGCGTCCCAGGCCTCCTTCTCATCCTCGCGGCAGATGATCTGCAACCGCATGCCGAAACCGATCTCGTTCTCGCGGCCATGCGCGCGTGCAAGCTCGCGGATCTCGGCGATATTCTGCGTGATCCTCTCCGGCAGGTCGCCCCAGAACAGATGCACGTCGGAATGTCTGGCCGACACCTCCCAGGCCTGGCGCGAGCCGCCGCCGAGATAGAATCTTGGATAGGGCTTTTGCACCGGCTTTGGCCGCACATGTGCGCCCGACAAGGTGTGAAACCTGCCCTGGAAATGCACGGGACCGCTGGAGGTCCAGATCGCCTTGAGGATCGAGACTTCCTCCTCCATCAGCGCGTAGCGCTCTTCCTTGGGGTAGCGCACGCCTTCGGACTCGACCTCGCTCTCGTTCTGGCCCGCGATCAGATTGATGCAGATGCGCCCGCCCGACATCTGGTCGAAGGTCGAGATCATCTTCGCCATCAGGACCGGATTGATGTAGCCGGGCCGCGCCGCGATCAGCGGCTTGATCGTCGCGGAGCGCGCCGCCATGAACGCGCCGGAAATCCAGGCCTCCCAGCAGGTCGAACCGACCGGGATCAGCAGGTATTCGAAGCCCGCCTTCTCGGCGGCTGCGACCACGCGCTCGCATAGTTCCGGCGATCCCGCGATCTGCGCCTGGGCCAACCCATAGGCCGTGGTGTCGCCATGGGTCGGCAGATACCAGCCGAATTCGAGCGGACGCATGTCTCTCTCCTGAACGCGCGAGCTTGGTCGAGGGGCAGTTTACAGAGCTCCGGCCTGCGGACAATCGCCCTGCCACGCGCGGCCGGCCATTGCCGATAGAGGGCCGATCGGCTAAAGGATGGCGCTTACGCGCCCGTAGCTCAGCTGGATAGAGCGTTGCCCTCCGAAGCTGGACCGGTGAGATGCTATCATCCTGTAAAATTCAGCGTTTTGTTGCGCGAGCTCGTCACTTCCACGCGCAAAGGCACAAACGGGCCACACCTGTTTGCTAGCTTAGGTTTATAGCCTGCTCTCGTCTGGGAGGGCAGGTTGCAGGACGAACTCACGACTATAAATCCGACAGAATTTT
Organism: uncultured Alphaproteobacteria bacterium; assembly: GCA_963696255.1. Taxonomy (GTDB): domain Bacteria; phylum Pseudomonadota; class Alphaproteobacteria; order Rhizobiales; family Xanthobacteraceae; genus Bradyrhizobium. Next base: position 2,129,658 of record CAVOJN010000005.1, on the reverse strand, counting down.
CAACTCACCGGCACATCAACACCTTGTTGATCTGGCTGAGCCTTACTGACCCACCAGCCTTTCAATTCCGCGGGGGTGCCATTGAAGTATTCGCGATCGCAATTACCAATCCCGTCAACGCTGTGTGGCATCGGACCGACACCGCCGTCGGTGTATTGCCATAGCGTCCACGTATCCCAACATGGCGGCACAACCGGGGTCGGTCCGTATTGAGCGAGCCAAAAGCTACAGTTCTTGAGAACAGGATCCGCCGCCGTTCCCAAGGCTCTCTTTATTGTATGTCCACTGTAGAAAACAGGCCAACGTCCAACCTGGGACCAAATGTGGGTAACGAAGGCCCTCGCCTCCTCTAGTGTCATGCTACTGCCAGTTGGATTGTCCTCGAAATCAAGAACTAAAATCGTGCTCGCGTCGGGCTTCACTGTATCGAGAAAATGTTGAGCTTGAGACACACCATTTGAACCGGTGCCAAAATGATACGCTCCAAATAAGAGACCGGCGTCAAGCGAGGCGGCCTTATTCCGCTTGAATGTTGCATCGACGTAGGCTTCACCTTGAGTTGCTTTTTGAATAACTCCAAGCACTCCATCGGCTCGAGCCTTATCAAATCGGAGGCGAGTGCCGTTGTGATGTGAAAGATCTATCACGCAGTTAGATGTCATCGCGGTCTCCCCAAATGAACAGACACGGATCATGTTTTTTCGATCAACGGATGACTCGAGCGCTTGCGGGATCTGTCACGGTCAGATGGAGGTTCGCGCGAAGCGATCTTCCAAAATCAGCAAAGCTTCTCGTTATCGATTTCTGATTGTTCCCTCACGCTGCCGCCGACGAAAGCTTAGCCCCTTTCAGTGAAAAAAATTTGCGCCTGAAGTCCGAATTGTCTTCGGTCCTATCAACCACGGCAGCAGTTGATATCCACCTCCGCATTGAGCTAAGCCCCAGCAACTCTTTCGATACGCAGGCTGGGATGCATCCCAACCGCCGCACTATTTCTTATCTTTCGTGACCAACCTGCCAGCCAATTGATTCAGAAGTTCTGTTACCGAACTGCTTACGTCGGACTTACTAGCATTCACGAATCGACTTAAGAACACAAGAAATCGCCCCGCTGAGCCGGTTTCCTCAAGGGTAATCGCTAAATTGATTGGAGTGGCTTTAAACGCAGAAAACAACTTCACGCGATCATTGTCGATGAGCTTCTCGTCTGGAGCTACGAGCATTGGAGCCCAAGGGTTGTCTACACTAATGCCATCGATCGGAACGTCTGAACCTACTTGAACAGCGGAAAGCCTGAATGGTAAAACCGCAGAGGGGCTAGGAACCCCAGGTTGAGAAAAGGAAATAGTCAGGTTCAAATCCACCTTGCCCTCATCTGTAGGCTTTACTGAAGCTTGTCTGTAATAAATGACGCGCGGCTCTAGTCGAAACACTGTGTCGAGAGCATCTCGCTCAAATGCGAGTTCAAGGTATAGGTCTGGAAAATCGGAAAATCCAAGCGTCTGCAAAATGGGGAAGCTCGGCTCTCCGTTTTGGTCGAATTTACTGAAACAATTCTTAGGATCAACTCGTGAGGCGAACAGTCTCAGGCCCTGAACATCAACTTGCCCCGGCCGACCGCGAGCAACAACAATGCAGTCCAATCCGGGTTGGGCACTCCATTTACCGTCTGCTCCCTTTTTCATTTGATAGAAATAGGCACTCTTTACAGCGACGGTAAGCGACTTTGCATCAGCCTTGATCGTCTCCGTTATGTAGTCAGAAAGCGCATCATATCCGACGTCAGCAGCCTTACTTCCAAGCGCTGCCGCCAACGGCGCTAAGATGGTGAGCGCCGTTTCAGTTGGCCTTACCGGTGGATTCACCAGACACGCTTCACGCCCTCCCGCAACGATACGTGTCACGTTAGAAACTCGAGGGCTGTCCGTAACGTCAGCTTTGCAGTTTTCAACCGAGTAGCTTGCCAGACAAAATGCTAATGCGAGGCGAAGTGAGATTTGCATGTCTCATTTTCCTGGCTGCGTTGCCAACTCTAAGATCGCGTCGGGAAGCGTAACCCCGACGTTGAAGGCCTTCTGTTCACCGCACTCTCGATGGGAGCGAACGACCGGATCAGCTCCAAGTAGCCCCGCTCGCAAATGAATACCGCCGATGAATATCATTCGATGAGTATAGTCATATCCAAAAATCGGGGCGCCACTCATCGCCTCTAGAGTTTGACAAATGTCGAACACGCACCGAGCGCTCGCAACCTGTTCGAGATCATCGACTTGATGCCGGAAGCAGGATCGCCCCTTATTGACCCTGACTGACTCTAGCCAATCTCCGGAAACGTTTCCGTTTCTGAGCCAGTAGTCGTAGATGTTAATCCCGGGAACGAGAAGATATTGAGTGAATGGCAACTGATCACGGAAAAAATTCGAGGGAACATTTAGCGGGACCGCGTGAGTTTCGATTCTCAAGACAGCGAAATCCTCGTGATCAGCTAAGAGCCTTTCGTCATCGATATCTCTACGGTTTTCCAACAGGGTTGGCGTAAAGCTGACCCCGGGATCGGCGATCAAACGAAACGACAGTCTCTTTGGGTCAATCTGAGCTCCCCGCCACCATAAACAATGAGCGGCCGTCACAACGCGTGTCTCGCTTATGCGAAATCCGGCGCACATCAAGTCTGCGCTGCCAGGCTGGTCAATGAAAAAGAAACCAACAATGCCTCCGAGCGCCTCGCGCGTTTTGGGACGCAAACTCTCCCATCGCTCTAAGCAATATTCATCATATGCTTTCAACTTTGTCGCAGCTTTCGCGATCTCTTCCTTGTCGGCAAAGTCAACTATTGAGTCTCTGAAGGCCGTCGGCAGGTCGTTGAAGGCATGTGCGCAGCTCGCCTGCCGTTCCGAGCTGACTACGCCAAAATCTAACTGGCTCTCTCCGCTTGCAACACTGGGCACCCCTACAAAAAGGGAGAGAACGGATGGCCACAAGAGCCACGATGTCCTCCTTTGGGCCGCCTGAACCGCCATAATCAGCCTTTAAAACGCTACACGTTTCACAACCTCAAAAAACTCAGCAATAACCTGGCGCATTGGGCTTCCGAATTCTAACAGGGGGGGTGCCGGGCCTTAGCTGCTTAAATTCATAGGCTGCATCAGGACAAGCACCCGTCGGCAAGTTGGGTTTTGGTGCCGTTGGGCCGGTCACAAAAGGTCCCCGATTAGGGCCCGGCCCTCCAGGTGCCGGATAAGGTCCTGGCGCCGATCCCACGCCAGGGATCATCGGCCCCGGGTAAGGGCCTGGCGCCGGTCCCGGATAGGGACCCGGTGCTGGTCCGGGATAGGACGTCGCAGGTCCTGGATAAGGGCCCGGGATTGGCGCCGGATAGGGGCCCGGCACAGGCGCTGGATATGCTGGACCAGGATAGACCTGAGTAGATTGTAGGCAAGAATTGGCATCGTTTGCGCAAGAATCCAGGTCTGAAGTAAACGAGCCTCGACAGTCTCGTCTGCATTGATAGTCACCACTACCGCAGTCGCTCAAACATTCGTTTTGACTGTCAACAGCGTCCGATCTGCAGATCTGCCAATCACGATAGCAATCCGCAAGCGCGCGGTTGTTTGCAACTGCGGCAGTTGTGAGAACAAGAAAGTCACGACCAGCTTCTTCATCTGCAAGCCCGTCGGCCAGATCAACAAGAGGGAGGTTGAGCTCTAAGCCCAAGGATAGGACCAGAATTAATGCTGCCTCGACACAGCTATCGATTGTGCGTTCGCGATAATTGCAGCCGATATAAAACGCACCTTCTAAGAGCAATTGCAAGGAATTTCTGCAAGCCGCAGCCATAGCGCTTCCTGGAACGTGGCGCCGACAAAGGCTCTCGGGCTCTCGGGTTCCGTGGATGACAGCCGAACTGGTTTGGAGCCCATCAGAGCTCTCGCCGGCCGATCTGATTTGTCGGAAATCAGGGGCTAGCACCTACGATCCCGGTCGACGGAATTTGATCTTGAAGAGCAACGCTGTCTCGCCGAAGAACCCGCTCGGAGCCCATCAGGCCGACGAGCTTTCGCCGGCCGAAGTGATCGGGCGGAAGTGTTAGCGGTGCACTAGCACTTCCGATCCCGGTAAATGGACCGTGGCCTTGGCAGAGCAACGCTCTAGCCGTAAGCCTCCCCTGATTTTCAAGGGCAAATTGCCTCGAACAACTGGGGTTCGGACGCGATCCGTCACAGTTGCGGCGCAGCGAGATGGACCGCTACCCTAGCCGCCCTCAATATTCCCGCGGCCGAATGCAGCGACTTCGTCTCGCGCTGCGATTGGCTCGGTTTAATAATGGCCGTTAGGTGCGCGTCAATCGCCTTTGCCGCCATCAAAGCAGTTCGCGATGTTCTTAACGCCAGTCACTCGCGCATGAACGGAATGAGACCACACCTCTGGCAGAGCTCAAGGTCAAATTTGATCGAAGGCAGCGCTTCGAGCTCAAGCAAGTCGGACTGTCGCCGATCAAGTTCATTCTCGCCACGGACATTCCGGGGTTTTTGCGCGAATTGAATAGCCGGACAACGAGAACGATCGTTTAGAAGGGTGACGCACAAAGAGCTCATCAGCCGAGAGGAAATCGAAGTCTATAAACGAGGTCCTACGCTCCGCGAGAATAAGGACTTCACTGCGACCACCAATTGTGTTAACAATTGGACGCTTTTTGTATCATCATATTTTACGGCCGGAGCTTCACGAGATGACGCGGCTGATTGCGATTGCGCGAACCATTGTATTATTCGTTTCAGTAACCCTTTCGCCAACGCACGCGTGCGATTTGAATGAGGGCTGTAGCGAGAAATGGATCGCAGCCCACGACGTTGGAAGCAGCTCGAGTTTTTTTAGCAAAGATGGGAGCAGCTTGGCAGTGTCCGACCTGCACGTTGGAGATACACTCACTCCAGATCGAACCATCAATGTTAGATTGTCGCCAGCAGATTGGAGGCACGTCAATTTTCTTCTTAAGAAAGGAACTCGAATCGTCGTCACGGATCTCAAATCTCTCCCTATCAAATCAGGCGGCTCGCAAGTTTGGATACAATTTCAGCCTGCCGGACGCCAAGCAACTGCCCCGGCAAGTCAAACGAATTCAAATGTGAGCTCGCAAACTGACCAACCCTCCGCTACTCCAGCAGAGCTCGACATCAGAATGAAGTATTGGGAGACGCGCCTTCCGTTCTGCACATATGCGGGTGGTCCGGCGTTCCCCGCAAAGGATCAAGAAGATGGCACCTCGTGCAACGACGGCGATTCCGTTCCCTTAAATGGTTTGACATGCACCGCCGGTGATGACCGCGGCTGCAATGCCGTTCGAGATTCTCAGGGAAAAAGCGGCGCGTTCTTCCGTTCACCAAAGAAGCGTTACGAGATAGATAATAATCTACCCACAACCGATGAAAAGCCGTCTAGTAACGACTCAGCTCAGGGCGTTTGGGCCTACATCGCACAAAAACATGACGTCGACGCATTCCGCCGCTGGACCAGTTGGATGAGGGGACACAAAGAACTCGGCCTTTGGCCACGGTATTGCACGGACAGTAAATGTGATTTCAACGTCAGCGATTGTCCCATGCTCGATCGGCTTGCGGTGTATTTGGGCGAGGGAAATTCGCTATGCGATCTTCATCCGGACGTCCGAGCCAGTTCCGCGGTTGCGGCTTTGCAAGAAACGTTTGATAGGACGGCAGCGGTTGCGGAGGGATCGCCTGGGGCACAAGCGTTTGCTGCCCAAATAGATGGTCTAAAAAACGCAATCGCTGCAGCGCTCAGTGAGGCACGGAAGGCCGCGGAAAAACTTGACGACGCGAGAGAGAAGGTAGAGACGCTCGCGCGCGTAAGTTCACACAATGCTGAATTTATCGCCTTCGTGGGTGCATATGTGAACAAATCAGGAGCGTCACGCCAGGATGTGGCCTATTCAGTGTATCTCCTAAAAAAATATGGAGGCCTGACTACGCACGATGCTGCCAATGCTGCCGCTATTGTCGCATCGAAGGAAGGCGAAAACGCCTTTTTTGAGTATGTGGCACACGGGTCAACTTCAAAAATGCTTTCGCAGATTATTGGTTTCAAGTGTCCCTCTCAAGCGGCAGACAAACCTCATCTCCGGCTGCAATGGATCTGGGAGCGCGAGGATCGTGAGACTGAACCAGGTAAGCCACAGCCCTGGACGCAGACAATGTATTGGGATTGTCTCTTTGCTGCCAACCTCTACAAAAGTGGACCAATTCGTGGTTTCAATTTACCTGAATTGCCCGGATACGCCGAACTCTCGAAGCTGGCGGAACAGCAGCTACAAGCAACCATTGATGGAATTAATACGCTGCTGGTAACCCTCGACCAGCTGCGCCTTAAGCTGATGGATCCTCTACATCCACCCACGCCAGCCGAAGTCGTCGATCTCTTAAAAAAAGCACACCTTGCAATTTCCAACGCGTTGCCGGGGCCCGCAGCGCAGCTTGATAAAGTGATCACAGCACTGATTCCACCCCCCGCGACTCCTCCGGCACCTCCCGGTAAGACGTTTTGTGAAGAACACCCGGACAATGATGCTTGCAAGGTTGTTCACGACGTCTGTCCTTGCAGCGGTCCTCTGTGTCCATGTTGAGGCAGTGGTGTATTCACAGTCTTAAGCGGTCACTCTGACTTTCTGAAAGACGACGTTTGGCTGTCTGCGCGGCATTTCACTCTTGGCAGCTTACCAGCCCCCAGTAAGGTTCGCCGCCGGCTTCGGTAGTGGGGCCAATGACTTCGAGCACATTTGGCGCGAGGCATGTGACTACAAAACCATTCGCTTCTTGTTCGCGACCATGATCCCGGCTAATCCTGCGGGACGATTGACCGGCTCTATTCGGACATACTCCTATCCACTTCCCCAACGCCGGCAGCAACGATCACGAGGCTGACGAGAGATGCCAAAAATGCGTAACTCAACAGCAAGAGTGCTCCATCGCTCCAATAGCGCAGATATTCATTCACCTCTTTGAGTTCTTTCCCACCCTCGTCAAAACGCTTGCCCATCGCAAGCAATCCCGTTGTCTTCGGGTCATGAGCCTTTTGGCGCGACTTGAAAAACCCTTCGGCCAAAGCCTCGTTGGAATTCCACTCATAAACCTCGCTGGTTGAGTAGCGGGCTCCAAAAACTATAAGCGAACCAAAAATCGCTGCGCAGAAAACTACGACGGTAAGCCGGGAGATCATCGGATGGCGATTAGCATCATCCTCGAACGCTGTGTTCGGAGGTATTGTCAGGGGCATATTTGCGCGCTTTGCCGCACTGACATAAAGGGCTAATGCGCTCATCATAGCGGTGCCCATAAGAAGGCTCACTAAGAGGCCCCAATAGCCTCTTGATACGAGCACACCTTCATCAGATCCAGTCCTGACGAAATAGGCCCAGGCCACTGTCAACGGGATGAACCATTGCCCGGCAAAGGTCCAGAATTTTGCTAGCGGAAGCATTTACCGTTCCTCTACGACGCAAAAGCGCGGTTCTCCGAATTTGGCTCGCCCTCACATCCTTTCTGCAGAAAATTGTCGTTACCTGGACCTAAGCTAATCTCCGCTTGCGGTCTTTGAGGTTGCGATCATCGTGAAAACCCCACCAATCGCTTGGGGGTTTTGACGAAGAACGCCCCTTAGCTTCACTGCACCAATAGCCGTAGGCCGACTCACCAGATCCAGAGAAAAGATGAAATCTGGTAGGTCGCGATCAATTTCGCCACGCGCTTGTTTTGGCCACCACCTGTCCGGAGTGGAAGCGCGAAGACCCGCGGCTACTCCCGGAATTGGGCAGGTGATAGTGAAAGAAGGGTCGGCAAATAGTTTAGAAGCTATAGCGCCAAATGGAAACCGAATGTGGATAGGATCAGCTATTCGCGCTGATATCGTCGCCTGAGTTGAATTGTCGACAAATTTTGCAGTTGTATCTACTTGCACGTCCTGACTCGGAACATCGGAGTCCAAGTTCAACGACTTCTCGTAAGGCGCGAAACAAGTCATGTGCCCAACGACGTTGAGCGGGGTGAATTTTATATGGCCAGTGGCGTGAGCGTGGGCGAGCACGTTCAGTTTCGCGGTCAGTCGAAATGCCGCGGCATCGAACTTGACGTCACGCAAACATACGTTCGCATTTCCGCTCAAGACGAGATCGCGACTGTCGACGTTCGCAAAGTCTGAGCCTGTGGCGCGTAGTCGCTTATAACCCTCCTTCAAAGACTCGCACGCACCCTTTTCGGTTGACTTGAGAGCTTCGCAGCTTGCCTTACTCGCGGCCTTTTCAGCCTCGCATTGCCCTTTTCGTCTCGATTTTTCCACTTCGCACGAAGCCTTACTCGCGACTTTGCGCGCTTCACAAGTCGGATCATTTCCTCTTAGCGTGCAGCCGCCAAAAGGATTGTGAATTATGCAGGCGCTACAATCGCTGTTTTGTGCACACTCCATGTTCTGACTGCAGTCTTTAGTCGGCGTGCAATCCCGCGTAGGAGTGCAGTCGATGGTATCTGTCTAAAACGAACTTCAAGCCGCTCTTTTCCGTCGACCTAACATCGATTTGACCAGACAGCGTCGTCGGAACGCGTATTCGCGTGCGATTAAGATACGCTTGTGCCGGCATCAGTATTGCCGAAACTACTGCGGTGGCTGCTTCGGACGCGAAGCTCGGTAACGGATCCTTACCTTTCAAGATACTGATTTTCTGCACGTCCAAAGATGTAACCGCGAAAGAAATCTGAAAATCCGTCGTTTTTTGATCAGAGATCACTTCGATGACGGGCGAGAGCTTGGCATGAAGCAGAGCTACAACGCTCACTGCCCCAATGGCGGGAACCGATAAATTCCCTCTATAGGAAATGGTCGCGTCCGCAGATTGATTAGAGAAGCTAATTTTGGGATCGCTGAACGAAGGGTCTTCCGCCTGGAATTGCGAGTTCACAATCGCGCTGGCCGCGGAATCGCTAATCGAGACTGCCAAACTCACCGTCTTCATCTGCTTCAATTGGAAATAAGCGTTATCGACGCTTTGCTGAATGGTCGTAGGCGCGAATTTGAGTGACGCATTCTTTTTAAGGAGATCGAGAACCGCAGCATCGTCCGCACGAGCCGCGATAGGCGCCAAGAAGATCATGAATGAAAAAAATATGCCGGCGATGCGCATAATTATGCCCCTCAACCAGTAGATGACAATAAAATTGTATGCTATTGTCTATTCAATTTCAGCGCAAGCTACATTCTTCAATGCATCAGAATAGAAGTCGTCGACAGTCCGATAACCTTCGGAGTTCGATGTGAAATTCCATTCGGGTAACGAGTAAGGTGACCAGTTTAGCAGTAGTGCCCTCGTTTTCGAAGCGGGAGCTCGCCATGTTGCACGGCATAGTAGCGTCGATTGTCATTCTGATCCTGGCAGCAAACATCGTAAGAGCGGCGAAAGCCGACGAATATCAAATTATCGATCTCCAGCCGGGCGTCACCCGCGACGTATACTTTGAGATCAATCTCAGTGGACAAGTGACGCTGCGCATACTGACGAGGTCGGGTGCAGGCTGTGCAGAGCTATGGTGGATCACGTGGCCGCTTGGCAACATCAAATCCCTCGGTAGGCGATGCGGTTCCGTTAGGTTAGCAATACCCTCGCGTTTAGATTTCTCAGTTGCGTCAAAGCTGCGCGCGATCGGTGTAGATGTGCCCACAAAAATAGTCGCCGCCTCAAACGAGCGGGTTGCTAATTCTGTGACTGTGCATTGGTGATAATTACGACACAGCGCCAGGGCTCCCGGACCAACTCAATCATACATCGCGGATATCGGCCGGCCTATCCACAATAACAAGCAGTCATTCTCGGCCGCGATTTCTAAGTTCATCGACAAGTTCTCTAGATTGGAGATGGCAATGCAAAAGTTCTTAGGAGCGTTAAGTGCCGCATTCGTCCTTTGTCCGGAAACGCCAGCAGCTGCAGTCGAACCAGATGATCTTTTGGTTGGCCCTATCAGTTACCAGCAAGACGTAAATGGGATTCCAGTAAACCTAACCGCACGCACGTATTTCAAAATTCAGACGATCGACAATAAGATCTATCTCAAAGCTCAAATCATAGGGGACCTCGGTGACCTGCAGCAGAAGATTGGAGCTATTGTTGATAGCTTCAAGCTGCCTCAGGACAACTGCAAGAGCTATAGCGGAAACAATCCGGTAATCTCCATCCCACGAAAAGAGCTGGGATTTAAGGACGGGTCGGCGCTCTTCTCCATTGGAGGCAGCGTCACCATGTGGGACTGTCGCGAGAACCCGATTCCCAATACCAAGGTGGAATGGGTCATCGAGGATGTTGGACTTGGCATTAGGACCAAAGTGCCAAAGGTCGTAACGTGGCCGGGGAATCCCATCAAGAACGTCCTCGGCACTCAGCCTCTCGATGCCAATCTTCCCGTGAGCCTGGTTAGACTGAACGATACATCGGTAGCACTCACCGTCGGTCGTCCTGACATCGAGCTTAAAGGGCAATACGCCTTTATCACTAAGGGTATCTTGAACATTGCGGGGATCGACATCAATCAAAAAGCTCAAGATGCCCTCAACAAGGCGATTGATCCTGAGAAATTAAGATTGGCCATTCCGGCGGAATTTCAAGAGTTCAATCCGACGATTGATAGCGCCAGGTTCGTTGACGATAGTGGTCAGCTGGCGGCGGAGATCAATATGTCAGCGTTGATACCTGCGGCGAAGGTAACCGCCATGATCAAAGGCCTGATAGACAAAAAGCCTCTCTAGCTCGTCATGGCTGCTGGCTCAGGGACATGAGCCATCACGGTGCACTCCGGATGGAAGGCTGTTAGAAGGTATTCTATCGAGAGGTGACACAAGTGATTTCTCATTCTACGAGAGCAATCCTATGTTCCTCGGCGTTGATTCTGCTGGGTTTGCTCGCCAACTCAGCCGCTCGTGCCGATTGTCAATTCGCGGATTTCGCTATTATAGACCTAACGAACGTCGTTACCGACGAAAGGACGGCCATCGCATTCATGAAATCTGTCGACAAGGCCCAATATGATAGGGCTTCGACGGGAATTGGAGGCGGCTTTGGAATAATAACGGGCCACTTTAACGCTGACAAAGAAAGGGCAAACAAGGAAGCCGATCTAACGAAATTCGACTACGACCATTCCTTTTATCAAGATTTCCTGATTCAGAGATTTTCTGAGAAGGCTGCCAAATCATACCCGGAATGTTTAGAGCGCGACAAAAACGCCGGGACTAAAGCTCTGGTTCAAAAAGCGCGAAGGAATTTATTTCACGCTGCTTGCTTTTTGGGTTGGAGGCGACGAAGGGCAAGCGGGAGCTGGAAACTTTGATGAGCCGCCCGTAAAAAAAGGGGGCTTAGAAGTTGTTCAGATCCCAGAAATGTGGCCGAGAGGAAAAACTCAAGAAATAGTTGTAAGCCGCGATCCGAAGACTGATGGTTATCTCGGTCTTAGTATTGGAGGGCAAAAGGCTCACTTTGTTGCGTTGCATGACCCAGTAACTATCCCAATGTTATCGCAAGACGTGGCAAGTCAGGTGATGAGCACCAGATCCGCCTGCCACAACGGACGAGAGACAACGGTCGGATCTGAATCTCAATGCATAACCCCGACGCACGTGGGCGGGAGATTTGTGCCTGGAAGCGCATCATTTACAAACTTCAAAGCGGACCAAACAAACAATACGCACGTTGAGGTAAGTAGGGACACTCCCGAAAAGGTTTGTTTCACGCTTATCGCCAACACGGGCGTCTGCATGGTCGATAACCACGCGAGTGCCCAAGGGACGGCTACTGAGCGATACCCAGCACTCGAACCAGCCCAAAATTCGCAAGAAAAAAAATAAATGGATGAAATTGCGAGACCGGCGACTTCATTGTGTGTTCCACTTTGAACATCATCAAGTGAGTAACTTTCCAGAGCAGTTATCGCGCGGTATGGTGGGCCGCTGCGACTTCAGGCTGGAACAACCAAATCGACGTTCTCGAAGTTGAACCATCCCTGCCTATCCGGTTTCGACTCACCTGGACTTCGGGTTTCGCTTGGGCGCACTGGACCATGGCTCTGGAAGGGCAAAGCTCTGTCGCGTAATCTCTCCCTTGAAATCTGTATCTACGCTTAGCGGAGCCGCGATCGGTCACATAGCGGCGCAAAGCTAGCCGACCGCCGCGCTCAGAAGCTGGATGGGGCCAGGCAAAGGCCCCTTCTTCCATGCGTTTGTCGTTTTCGATGGACCCATTTCTGCCCGAGGGCAGGCCCGTGGCGACAGTGTCTGGGCCACTGATGCTCCAATTCCCGCCCTACAGAGCGGAGAAACTCAGCCGATCAACTATGCCTTTCTGACCGCATCGAGTAGCTTTATGACCTGCTCGAACCCGGGAGGCGCGCTCTTGAACGACTTTGCTATCCGCTGAGCAGATCGGGTGCATAGGCCCTTTAGTCGCTCCTTGTTGATGGGCGTCGGAGAACTTGCGAATCGCTGGAACAGCCATTCCACCGCATCAGCATCGATATCCTGCTTCCTATCAATGATGATATCAACAATGGAAAATATCTCCGCTACGTCATTTCCTGTTAGATACATGATCCGCTCAACCGGCCGCTCCATCCAATCAAACGTCATCGATATATCGTCTCGACCGCGACCAAGTCTTACTGCCTCCATATAGGCGGCGACCGAGTGTCGAAGGTGGTCGATCGCTTTAGGTCGGTTTACGCCCACTACCGCCATAAACTTCGAAAACCAGCAACTACCAAGCTTGCTCCAGAATTCACCGCGGACTTTGGGCGAGAGATTGTTGTTGGCGATTACAACACCACAGATTCGTTCAGCTTCAGACAGCCCGTAGCCTGAAGTAAACTCCATATGGAACCATCGGCGCATCATGAAGACATCGTAAAAGCCGAGGCCTTCAGCGTGCTTAAACAATTCCCTCGCCTTCTCTCGATAATTCGCCCCTAATCCCGAGTAGGCTTGGCCTAGCAAGCTCCGTATTTTGGGATTCTCAAGGGCCAGATCATTACTCGGTAGCTGTTCACAAGAGTCCGTGACTGCTCTGTAGTTTTCCCGTCTAATGTTTCGTTCTAAGTTGGCTATTATCATTGCCTCTCGAGGGCTTACTTTTAGCGTTGTCGATTTTCGATGGAGGACCCGTCTCTCTATTGCTCCGAAATATGAAAGCTGACGAGAAACGGTAAACAAAAATGGAACGCTAGGGGGAGTCAGTTGATACAGCGTATCGCCGCCGGCCCCCTCTTGCGTGGAGAGAAAGATGCTTCCACACTCACTCATCGCATCCAGAATAACATCTCTCGTGTATTGCAGAACTTGGGTTAGGGTCGAAAAATCGACGGGCTCCTCGAGAAGGGCGAGAGCTGCCAACAATTGTCTCGATTTTCTCGACTGATCCAGTCTGTCGTATTCACGTTGATAGAGATACCGTCTAGCATCATCTCCGCCCCGTTCGGTGAACGCCTTGAGCGCTTCAGGGTAGCTACTCGAAAATTTGCGCAATCCGACGACTGTCTCGATTAGCAGTGGCAGTCGGCTAGTGATCCGATCAAGTTCTCTCGTTTCGGCATCGTTAGGCGTTGGAACGTCGAATGCCGTGCAGCAAACCTTTATCATCTCCGGAAATTCCGTAGAGACATCGAGTCCAGGCACAGGGATCGCTGACTTCAGGGCGTGAGGCGGTGCAGCTCGAAGTGTGTAAAGAATTCGCGTTCGTTTCGGCCCTTTCACGATTTTCATAAACAGGGTTTCTTCACCCGAATCTTCCTCGCGTCGATACAGCGCATCGATGTCATCTATAACTATCAGGCCTGAAAAGTTCGCGAACAACTCCTCGAATTTTGCTAACAGAGCTGCTTCATCTATCGAGATTGTTTCTTCCTCGTCTAAAAAGCCAGAGTGAAAGAGTATCTGCGCGAATTGTTCGGGTGCCGAGACAAATTGTCTGAGTGTAAATGTCTGCTCTCTTCCAGTTTGTGGATTATACTCCGTATCCTTGCCTGAAATAAAAATGACGTAATCGAGCCGATCGCCACCCTTGGTGCGTATGGAGCCCCCTGCCTCGGTCAACCTTCGGGCAAATTCAAAGGCAAGCGTGCTCTTACCTGAACCGCCAGGGCCATGAAGGTAGATGCGCGGTTGATCCCCGAAGATAAACCAGTTCCAAAGACTCTCCTCGAGAGGTTCACGGCTGACAAACTCCTGCATTGTTGCAGGTGAAGGAGGGAAGGATCGATGAACGGGTGGCGCACCGTCATCCGTCTCTCCTGCTCTCGGCGCTATTCGTTCAGAATAGAGCATTGGAAAGTTGCGGGCTGTCGCATTAATGACTTCGTGTCGTTCGCGCACCCACAACGTTCCTTCGGGATATTTTCCGATCTTGCGATTAAGTTTTGCTGGGAGACGAGTATCTCTCTTGGGAACGAGGACGACCGCCAACGTCTTAGAGCCCGAGTCGATTGCGAGAGTATAAGTTCGCACCAAGCACTCCGCGCGCATTCCTGCAAGTTCGGTGAGTGTCCGATTGAACGTTTCGATGTCGAACCAAGAGCTCGTCCCTACGACGTCGAGATGTTGATCTCGCACGCCAAACACAATTACGCCACCGAACGAGTTGTAGAACCCAAGCGCAAGCCTCAGAATGCCGATCCCGTAGTCCTCATCGAAGTTGGGGGGGATAGTTTCTTTGAAATCCAAAACGTATGTTTCTTGCGTGTTAAAGCGCAGATTGGTCTTATCCCAGAGAGGCCCCAGCAGCGTCTCAAAGTCTGCTGGGAGCTGTTCAGTTTTGATAGCAGCAAGTATCGGCTGAAACTCAACTTGCAAGACTTTCCCCCATCTAAATCCGAGCGCCATTTGAAATCATATAGCCTAGGTTGAAAAAGGGAACAGATCCAACGTAAGCATTTTGACTAGTAGAGCGTTGCCTCAGCATGGCAACGCGGCTCAATCACAACAGCTCCCGGCGCTGCTTGGTCCCCTTTGATCCAAAAGGGCTTTCCGACTCCTCGGCCGCGGTGTGGCTCGGAAGAGGCACAGAAGCGGCACATCCAATTTTCCCTGCACCCTTCCGGGATAATCCTTGGCACCGAGTCGCCGGCATCCTTGTATCGAGAAAACAAGGTGATCCGAGCGATCGGTAATGGCGACAATTCGAAAACTGCGAGGGCGCTGGCAGGCTCAGGTAAGACGGCGCGGTGTTCCCCCTCGGGCCAAGTCGTTCGATAAGAGGACCGACGCTGAGCGCTGGGCGCGTGACCTTGAAGCAGAAGCTGACCGAAGCGGTTGGGTAGCTGATACACGCGCTGCCGAGAAAACGACGTTGGGCGAGCTTCTGGTGCGTTACGCGAATGAGGTGACACCTACCAAGCGTGGGGCCGTCTCCGAGAAAGCGCGGATTAATTCTATTGTGCGCTGCCCCATAGCTCATCGGACGCTGGCAAAACTGACTAGCTCCGATGTCGCTGTGTATCGCGACGAGCGCCTCAAGACGGTAGCACCAGCAACAACCGTTCGAGAGCTAAACACAATCAGCCATGCCATCGAAATTGCGACCCGCGAATGGGGACTTTGGCTCCCCCGCAACCCAGTAAAGCTGGTCCGACGTCCGCCAGTCCCTCGAGGTCGCACCCGTCGACTGAAGGCGGGTGAGGAGGACGCTCTCTTGGCTGCTTGCAATCGCGGCCGCACGCCGCTGCTCAACCCGCTCATAGTAATGGCCATCGAGACCGGAATGCGACGTGGTGAACTGCTCGCACTTCGCTGGGAGCACGTCGACCTTAAGCTATGCGTTGCGCATCTGCCTCTGACTAAGAACGGTGACAGCCGGGACGTTCCACTGTCAAAGCGCGCCGTCGAGACATTGCGCAAGCTGCGCACCGATGACGCCAGCCGGGATCGCGTGTTCCCAATGACTGGAAACGCCGTGCGACTGGCATTCGTGTCAATCGGCGTTCAAATTTGACCCCTCATCGGCGTCCAATTTTGACCCCTTCGCACGGCGTGGTTTGACGGTAGCGCTCGGCTCGTCGGAGCCAGCCGGGATAGCGGAGACGAGACGAGCGCGGGTGGCGTGATCGTCGTCTCGGCTTTTAAATCGCCAGCTGTCATTGCCGGTCTCGACGATGTCGCAGTGGTGGGTCAGCCGGTCAAGCAGCGCGGTGGTCATCTTGGCGTCGCCGAACACGCTGGGCCATTCTCCGAAGGCGAGATTGGTGGTGACGATGACGGAGGCACGCTCGTAGAGCCGGCTGACGAGGTGGAAGAGAAGCTGGCCGCCAGACTGAGCGAAGGGCAAATATCCGAGCTCATCCAGGACAATGAAGTCCATCCGGGTCAGATGCTCGGCAAGCCGGCCCTGACGTCCGTTGCGGGTCTCGATTTCGAGGCGGTTGACGAGATCGACCACGTTATAGAAGCGGCCACGGGCACCGGATCGGATGCAGCTCCTGGCGATTGCGATAGCCAGATGGGTCTTGCCGGTGCCGGTGCCGCCAACCAGCACGACGTTGCGTTGCTGGGCGATGAAGCCACCGCCGGCGAGGTCATTGACCAGCGTTCGGTTGATCGGCGTTCCGTCGAACTGGAAGTCCTCGAGGTCCTTGGCAAGCGGCAGCTTGGCGATGGTGAGCTGGTATTTGATCGAGCGGGCCTGCTTCTCATTGATCTCGGCGTTGAGCAGGTCGCCGACAATGCGCTGGGGTTCATGCTGTCGCTTGACGGCGGTTGCCATGATCTCGTCGAAGGCGGCCTTCATGCCGTAGAGCTTGAGCTCGCCCATGAGGTCGAAGATTTGGGTTCGTTCCATCAGATGGTCCTCCGGAGGTTGTCGTAACGGGCACAATCGGCGATCGGCGCATGGCGGAGCGTCAATGCAGCCGGCGTCATGATGTTGGCCGGTGGGGCCGGATCACGTTGCCGGGCTAGAATGTTGAGAACGACATCGGCGGAATGGACGCCGTGACCGAGCGCTTCGGCACAGGCGGCTTCCACCGCCGGCAGGCCGTCAGTCAGCACCGCATTGAGGATGTCGACCATCTGACGATTACCATCGTCGGTGCTGGCAAGCCTGCGCCGGATCCGCTCGATCGCGGCCGGCAGCACCCAGTCCTTGAAGGGAGCGCCGTTACGCAAGGCGCCGGGTTTGCGGGCCAGCACCGGCACATAATGCCAGGGATCGTAGGTTGTCTCGCCGCGGCCAAAGGATCGTGGATGCTCCGCGACGATGCGCCCATCCTGACGGATCACGATGCGATCGGCATAAGCCTGGACCTCGACCGGGCGCCCGACGGCGCTGGCCGCGACCGAGTACTTGTTGTTGTCAAAGCGCACCAGACAGGTCTTCGAGACCGACGCCGGCACCGCATGGAAGCCGTCGAACCGACCGGCATAGGGGACGAGCCTGGGGCGCTCGGCTTCGAACACTTCCCAGATCGTCTGATCGGCCAGTTCTGGATGGCGATGTGCCTTGGCGTAGGCGATGCACTTGTCCAGCAGCCAGGCGTTTAACTCGTCCAGGTTTTTGAACCGCAGCCGCGGCGTGAAGAAGCGTTCTCGGACCAGTCCGACCTGGTTCTCGACCTGGCCCTTCTCCCAGCCCGAGGCCGGCGTACAGGCAACCGGGTCGACCAGATAGTGGCTGCACATTTGCAGGAAGCGGCGATTGTAGCGGCGATCCTTGCCGACGAAGATCGTTTCGACCGCTGTCTTCATGTTGTCGTAGATGCCGCGGCTGCAGGTGCCCTTGAACAGGGCGAACGCCCGGTCGTGGGCGTCAAACACCATCTCCTGCGTCTCTCGCGGATAAGCCCGCACGAACAGCATACGGCTGTGACAGAGCCGGACATGGGCAGCCTTCACCATCACCGTGGTCCCGTTCAGCAGAACCACCTCGTGGCTCCAGTCGAACTGGTAGGCTTCGCCGGGCGCAAAGCTCAGCGGGACATAGGCCGCCGCGGTTGATTGCCCGCGTTCTTTGCTCCACCGCCTGGCGTAACGCCGCACCGCATCGTAACCGCCGTCATAGCCGCGGCCGTGCAGCTCTTCGAAGATCCGGATCAACGTCAGCTGTTCACGAGCCGGTTTGGCCGCATTCGCCGCCAGCAACCCGTCAAGCTCTACGGCCCATCGTCCCAGCTTTGGCCGCGGCTGCACTTGCCGCTCGTACTCGAAGGAGGTCTCTCCTGACCTCAGCACCTTCCGGACCGTGTTCCGCGACACCTTCAGGTCACGGGCGATCTCCTTGATCGTCTTGCCCTTGATGAAGTGCTCGCGCCGAATCCGGGCAATCGTCTCCACGATCAGCATCCCCGACCACCTGCTTCATTCCAAAGCAGGCAGCGCAACAGCCCAACGTTAGGGGGTCAATTTTGGACGCCGATCCCCCGGCTTAGGGGGTCAATATTGCAAGCCGAATGACACTTCAGTTCCTAGCGCGCCCGACACGATTCGAACTTGTGACCTTTGCCGTAGGAGCTTCCCGCCCGGCCATTGCCGATAGGGGGCCGATCGGCTAAAGGATGGCGCTTACGCGCCCGTAGCTCAGCTGGATAGAGCGTTGCCCTCCGAAGGCAAAGGTCACACGTTCGAATCGTGTCGGGCGCGCCACGTTGGTATAGAACTGGGCACTCCAAAACCCGTCGTTTTTGCGCTTTCAGCGGCGACGAGCGTGCGCAAGAGCACGCTTTTCGATCCCATAATGCGCAGCTCTTTCTGATCGACTTCGACCCGTTGGGCGAGCGCGCGAAGCACCCGGGCAGCACTTTGGGTTCAAACTCATTGCAGCGCTTGTGCGGACCTGAGGCAACTGCATAGCAGGTCGTGTTTGTCAAATTGACCGAAGTCAGGCCGCGAGAGCTGGACGGCCGTGCTGATTGCTTGCAGATCGAACGCAGGAAGGTGACAAGCGGATGGGTTCTCAGTCCGGCGTAGTAATGTCCGGTATCTTTAAGTCTGTTTTTGGATCGCTAGTCATTATTTTATCTCCGTACTAAAGCTGTCGGCGCTAAGATTGTCGGGAAGTTCATTCGTGGATATCGCTATTCCGTCGAAACGTCCGCCTCGTTTCTTGTAATCTTCCAACCACTGTGCGCTTCGTTCATTGTAACCTTCCAACCACCCCAGCCGCTTCTCGATCCCCCTCGTCACCGGGTCGCTCGTCGTCTCGACCCAGATCCGCTTCACGCCAATCGCCTGGGGATCAACGAGCTCAACCGTCTTGGGATCATGGATATCGCGGAGGCGCACCATCACCGGCCAACCATTTTCGTAGCGATTTTCTCTGAAACCCGCGCCAATGTCTCGAAGGCGCGGCAAATCGGCCTTGACACTGCCGGACCAGCTGCGCCCAAGCTTGCGAACGGTCGCGACATAAGCGTCGATATCCGCCCGCTTCATGTCCGGGACCAGCGCGTTGGTGACGACATAACCCAGTGGTTGTTCGCCACCGCCGAGCGTCAGCAGGGCAAAAACCGGACCGTCCGGCAGATCGACCACGACGGCCTCGCCATGTGTATAACCGCCGCCGCCGTGCTCCTCGGAGGTGAGCTTTAATTTCTTGTAGGCGCCTTCCTCCATCACCGACGAGCCGGTTCTGATCCCCTGCGGGGTCTCGATCTCTACCGTCATCCGGAAGCGATAGCTTGATGTGGACTAACTCCAAGCGAACACGAAGAGCGCCACCGACAATCCCAGTATCCACTTCCACCGCGTCATGCTGATGCTCCATCACGCGTTCCCCGGTATCTCGGGCGTCATCGCCCATGCTTGCATTGCGGGAGCTCGCGTCTGGCGTCCTTTTCCGCGCACCAGGATTGCATTGCCGCGACCGACGACCATGTGCTGCGTGTGTCTTCGTTGCAGGTCATCGCGACTTTCAAAACCCGACGCTGCCGATCCGTGATCGTGGCCGGCTGGGGCATTCCGTCCTTGATCCAGCCCAGGACTGCATCGGACTCATCTGGTTGAAGCTCGCTGAGCCCGCCTTGCGTCAGGCAGCCGCAAAACTGCGGCTTTGAGCCTCCGGCGCGCAGCACCTTGCGATCCATCGCACCGATGCATTTGTCGTAGACGATTATTTGCCGGCCACTGAGGCCAAATCGCGAAGCAGCAGCCTGCCTGTCGGCGTCGGCCTGCTCCGAACGCGCGAGCAGGAGCCAGGCCACGCCACCAAACAAAAGCGCCGCCGCCACATATGTCTTCAGAGCCATGATCCGATCTCCTGCACCTCGTGCCTGGTCATTGCGGCGCGGCCTGACCGTCAGCCTGCCTGCGCTTCCAGGCTTGATACGTCTCGACGAGACCGGTGCCGAATATTTGCGCCACCCGTTTCACCTTGCTCACCGTGTCTTCGTAAGCGTCATGGAAGCGGCCGAACTCGTGCGTCCGCTGAACTTCTTGATGCGCGACGCGGAGCTTGTCGCGAAGCCCGAGAACGAGGGGCAGACCCGTCTTGGCGAGGTGTTGAACGATCTCTTCCGTACAGAAGGGCATATCGAGAATGGCGGCGGTTCTCACATCCTGCGCGACGAGCATCGTATTCCACTCGTCGTAGGGGTTGAGGCTCAGATGATAGATGAGAAACTCGCCGGCCTCGCCGTTCCAGCAATTATCATGCAGGAGCCACAATGCGCGCACGCGAAGATCGTCATGTCCATCGGCCAACGACCTGGACCGGAGTTGATGGATGCGAGCGTCGACCGCCTGGCGGCCTTGCTCGATCATCCGCCTCACATCGTCATGCGTGACGCGGAGATTACTGGGATCATCCGGCTTTGCGCCGATCCTGGCGAAGAATGCAGCGTTCTTCGGATCGTCCCACATTTCCGGCGGGACAATGTACTTCCCGGGCTCGTGCGCGTGTCGTCGTCCAAAACCAAAATTGGCCATGTCTGCGCTCCCAGCGGACGTCGCCGGGCAGCAAAACATGGTTGGCATTTCCTGCTGGTAAAGGCGAGCACGCAGCAGACGCTGAGCGGTTAACGATCGGTCAAGCCATTCGATCGCATTGAGTCGAAACTTGCGAAACGACGGCCGTGGTGCCACAGGGGCCGCGGTAGCGTGCTTCCGCGGCCCCCGCTGTCAGCGCGAGCGGGGTTTCTTCTTCGCGGGTTCTGAACGCGAGCCGAAGAGAGCGAGCAGCAATTCCACTTCTTCCTTGGAACCAATTTCAATCATCTTACGCATTGGCGATCTCCTGTACCCCCGTTGGACAGGGTTGGAGGGCCCCGGGTTCACGCAACTTGATTTCAGGACTGTTTCAAACCTGTTTCGTCGCTCATAACTTCGCGGCGATTTGGGCCCATCGGCGCGTACAGGCGAGGAGCGGCATCTCGATATCGATGCCGCAATCCAGGTCCCTTACCTCCGCACCCCGACGCGATTGACGCCGCCATTCAAATTGCCGCCGGCATTATGACGGACCGCCGCGCGCGCCACTGGACGGGGTCTGAGCACGACGCCTGCCCTTGCCACGCAACCCACGGGATAACCGACGTAGCTGCAGTAAATGACGGCATGAGCCGGCGCTGGACTGAAAGTGACACCTGCGAGACCCAGCAGAAGGCTGGCTGCAATTCCTGTAAGTGTCACTGACTTGATCGAAAGGCGCTTCCTCGAGTGCATGGTGATCCTCCTTCGCGCTCGCGAACTGAAAGGTGACTGGCGCCGCTTAAGATACGGCTGAGCATACGGTGAGCAGCACCGGGTACGTGGCGTTGATCTAAATCAACGGCAGGTACGAGGTTAGACCAAGGCCGCAAGGTTCGCGGCCATCGCTCGCAGGCGCGAGCAAAAGCGACGAACCTCGCGCGTGCCTAGTAGCAGGGCGGATACGGATAGTACCCGCACGCCCTCGGATAGTGATACGCGCCATAAGCCGCTGCGCCCGCCGCGGCAGCTCCGGCGGCCGCGCCATAATAAGCGCGGCGATGAACCCTGCGATTGACCCCCGCGACGCTCCCCGGCGTCAGTGGCCGCCCAACTCTCGCATCGGCCCGGTCAACGGAGACAGTCAGGATCGTCCCCGGCGAACAACGCAGGGACAGCGGAGCCACCGTGAGCAGCGCCGCAGCGGTTATCAGTCCGAGACGCCTGGCATTTCTCGTCATCTTGCAACCTCCATCTGCTGGGACGATGAGATGACAAGACCCAATCCGGCATCCCCGATTGTTGACCCAGATCAATAGGGAACCAGCGGTCTTGAGCTCACTCGACGAGCCGCGCTTATTCGCCGCACCAGGATGCACTCGACAATTTGAGAATCGCAGTCGTGTAAAACCTGCGAGCGTTCTCTATCTGACCAGTACCCACGACGAGAGAGGCCAACCATGATGATGATCCGAATGGCGATCGCTGCACTGGTGCTCGCAGGGCTGGCAGTGGCTCCAACCGCTGCGGACGCGAAGAAAAACAGACACACGAGATATTATGCCGGGGCAATTGGACCCGCCAACGCCCCGACGTCAGGACCTTACCCGACGGCCGGCGTGACGATGCCCCGGCAGGGAACCTATGGGTCGTCGGGAGTCGAGATCGGAACGGTCACGGCTCCGTCCATAGGAACATACTCCTGGCCCTCGGTCGGCGTCACCAACGCGCGCCCGACCTGGAGCAACACCATGCCGGCCGCCCGGTAGCTTCGACTGTTCAGAGCGTATGCGCCCTCACTTTACGGAGTGCGGCGGGCATGACGTCTATTGGGCCGTCAATTTCGCCGCGACGTTTTTCCAGACCGGCCGGCGTGGTCAGGCGGTGTGCGTTCGAAGGGCTCACGGATCTGCGATCCGGAACGTCACAATTTCGCCTAAAGATTGTATCCTGATTTAATGCAATTGGATGTGCATTTCCCGCGTTGCGTACAGGAGTGCAATCGATGCCTTGCGAGCCAATCGTCTCCGCGGCAGAGCTCTACGAGCAAATCCGAAATTTCCAGGAGCGGCAGCAGCGCACGATGGACCGTGCAGCCCAGGCCCTGAAACACGGCTCCGAAATGTTGCGACAATCCTGGCCGGATACATTTCTGGGTCGTCAGCGTCACGCGTTCGTCGAGCTTCCGGAGGACACCGTGCGCGCTCGAACGAAAAGCCCGGTGGATTGACGAAAAAGCTTCGATGTCGGCTGGGGCCAATTCGTCCGGCCTGCGGCCGCCCCGCCTCAGTCAGCACCATCGTGTTCGGATATGTTGCGCAGGACATTGGCCATTGGGCGGCCTTCCTGAGCATGGCCGCGTTCGCCACCTTCAGGATATGGTTACCGAAACCGAAATGCCGGCATTCGCCGCACACGCGCAACGGATCCGTCAGTGGTAGGTCCGCGAATCCTGCGCGGCGCGGCGCCCGAAATAGGCCTCCAGCTCGAGCAGCGCCATCTGCTCCCATCGCTCCGCCTGGTCGAGCAGCGACCAGCGCTGACAGGGCCGGAAGGCCGCGGTCTGACGGTGCAGTGATGCGATCGCCCGATAGCGCCGCACGTTCTCCAGAATGGCTTCCCCGCTCATCAACATTTTTCTTCCCCGTGACTGTCCCCTGACGTCGGCCGGGACAATGCGCGATGACGGTTTTCCAATTGGTTAGCGCGCGAAACGTCGCGCGGGCGTGGTTTCCGAACTATTGAGCTGCCCCGCCCGCTGCGGCATCATGACCGTAAGCGCTTCCATCTTTTTAACCAGCAGCGCGCTCTGGGGAGTCGTCCATGCTTACCGTCCATCATCTGGGAAAATCGCAATCGGAGCGGATCGTCTGGCTCTGCGAAGAGCTCGGCATTCCCTACGAGCTTAAGCACACCGCGCGCGACTCCCGAACCATGCTCGCGCCGGCGCCCTACAAGGCGCTGCATCCGATCGGGTCCGCACCCGTCATCACCGACGGCGATCTCGTGCTCGCCGAGTCCGGCGCCATCGTCGACTACGTCATCGCGAAGCACGGCAACGGTCGGCTCGCGCCTGGCACCGGCCATCCGGATTTCGCGCAATATCTCTACTGGTTTCACTTCGCCAACGGCACGTTGCAGGCCGGCATGGGACGGCTGATGATGCTGAACCGGCTCAAGCTCGATTCCGACAATCCGGTCCTCGTCACCAGCAAGGCGCGCGTCGACCGCGCCTTCGACCTCGTCGATGCGCGCGTGCGCGAGGCGGAGTATTTCGCGGGCAAGGACTTCACGGCCGCCGACATCATGATGGGCTTTTCGCTCACCACGATGCGCTACTTCCAGCCTTACGATCTCGGGCGTTGTCCCAACATCGTGAAGTATCTGGCGCGCATCGGCGCCCGCCCCGCCTACCGGCGGGCGATGGAAAAGGGCGACCCGGGCATGGCGCTGCTGCTGACCTGAGAGCGTGTTGCGATGTCGTGCAATCGCAGCACGTTCTAGAGCATGGTCCGGAAAAGTGTGAAGCGGTTTTCCCTCGCGACATCAGCGGAACGCGTTTGCGCGGAGATCATGCTCAAACAATAAGCTAAAGCGCGATGACGATTCATCCTGATCTCATCGCGCTTCAGGGCGCCGAATCCGATGTCGCGATCGCGTGGATCAGGCAAAGCGACCCGAACACAACGAAAAGGCCGAACTGCTGAAATTCACGCGTCGACATGTTCGCGACCGCGAGCAACCAGTCCATCGGGAAGCCGATGATGACCAGCAACACCGCGATCGCGGCAGAGATGAAAAGGCCGTCGAGGACCTTCAGCGCAATCGTCTTGGACGTCATTGCAACCTTTCCGGCCGATCAGGCCCTGTCGCCCCGGACCTCGCGCGGCGTCATTCCGTATTCGCGGCGGAAGCAGCGGTTGAAATAGGACAGGTCTCCGAAGCCGACGTCATAGGCGATCGTGGAAATCGCCGACGTGCCCGACGAAGGTTCGCACAGCAGGCGGTGCGCACGTGCGAGGCGCTGCCGCGTCAGGAACTCGGAGAACGTCGTGCCGTCCGCCTCGAACAGGCGCTGCACATAGCGCGGCGTCACGTTGAGGCTTGAGGCGACCGCACCGACCGAGAGATCGCGCCGCGGGCTCTGCGAGACGACGTAGGATTTCGCCAGCTTCAGCCGCGCCGCACGCAAGCCTCTCGTTCGCGCTGTGTCGGCGAAATCCGCGGCGGGCCCGATAGTCAGCGCCAGCAGGTCCTGGATGTGCCGGACCGAAAGGTTGAGCAGCTGGTGGTCGATGCTGCCGGCATTCAACACCCAGCTCGCATAGTCTTCCATCAGCTTGAGCGCTCCGTGGTCGGCGGGAATCCGCCGCATCAGCGCATCGTCGATGCTGACGACGGTCGAGTCGAACATCGTGCGCGGCACGCGGACCGCCAGTGCGCCGCCGGCGCTGGTGCGATGATACGAACCCGCTTCACCGGCGCTCAGCACGATCGCTTCGCCGCGGCCCAGAGTGCACTCTCGGCCGCCGGAATTGATGATGACCGATCCAGACCGGTTGATCGCCAGCAGGATGTCGTCATTGCCATCGAGATACTGTCCACTCCGTGAAATCTTGGCGGGCGAAGACGAGCCTTCCATGAGTTGTAGGCTGGGCAGGTGCAGGCAGCGATGGGTTGCCTCGAACGCCCTGTCGGGTGCCGGTTCGAGATCGACGCGCAGCATCACCTGGCCATAGTGCTCGCGCCAGAATGCTGCCTTGTCCTTTTCCGGAACTCCCTTGGTGGAAAATTCCAGCATACGTGGAGTAAAATCTGTCATGTGTGTAACGCCTGAAAGTGAGGCCATCCGCGTCCTCAAGTTGAAATGCATTCCACAGCCCGACCGCCTGTTACCGAATCGCAAAATGCGTCGCATCCTCCGATCGGATGAGAGTGTGAGATGGCGCACACACGTCGCTTCGCGCCGTGCCTCCGTCGCAACAGTCCAAGATCATCGAAGCGTCCCGATCGTCCCTCCCGCGACTTTCTTCACGAAGAGGTGTTCGGACAAAGCGGACAGGCGGGATCTGGCGGCGCCGCCGAGCTCGGAATTTCCGTGCGCCCGGCCCGCAACTCACCAATGAGGCCTATTCCTGCAGCCTCTTGTCGAAGCGCACCGCGCGCCAGTCCGGCGAGGGTGTGATTACAAAACCGGCCTTGAGTGCAAAGTTCTTCATCACGCCATTGCTCTTCAGCGCTTCACCGAACAAGTCGAGATAGCCGAGGCTGACGGCGCGAGACTGAAGCGCCGCGAGCAGCGTCGAGCCGAGGCCACGGCGCTGAAAGTCGTCGGCGACTGACAATGCGAACTCACCGCACCCGCTCATGCGGTCGAAAGCATAACTCGCCTCGCCGACGATGATGTCGCATCCATCCAGCCTGCATTCCGCGACAAAGGCGAAGCACTCGGCCTTGCGCGCCGGCGTCAGGCAATCGCGCGCGATCCTGGTGAGATCGCCCGTCGTGCCCATGAAGCGGTTGTGACGCGCCTCATAGGACAACTTTCCGAAATGGCCGGTGAGTCTTTCCACGTCGCTGCCGGTAGCGGTCCTGATCCAGACCGGGACACTGACACCGGACGTGATCGCCTGAGCGTTGAGGATATTTCTCATCCGTGCAGCGGCCCGCTGGTGACGTCGTCCCGCGAGTTCCATCGAAGGAAGCGGCGTGCCGCGCGGCGGTTCCGCAGGCCGCGCAGGCTCAGGGGAAAAGTTCCCAAAATGAAACTCCAAATTGGATGATTTCGGACGTCGATTCGGTAACGTTAAGAATCGCGTCCTCACTCCGCTTGGGCAGCCGCGTCAATCATGCGGACTGGCGCGAGTCTGACCGTGCAACCTCACGATGTGATCTGGCGCACGGAGCTTCGATGAAAAAATCAGGAAAACTTCATATCAATCCAAGCACGGCTTGCCGCTTCTCCGATTAAGTTTGCGGAATTGCGTCGCCCGTGAGGGGTTTATTCGGGGGCGACTGCGCCCGGCTCTTTTGGATGGCCGCTGCGCAATTTCTGGAGCGACAATGGGGAACGGCGATCTCTATGTACAAGCCGTAGAGGCAATCTACGCGTGCGGTACCGGGGAAGTTAAAGTAGCGGACGCGCTGACCGCGGTCACCCGGCTCATGGGCGCGACCGGTGCGACCTATGAAGTCATCGACAAAGCGAGCGGCGGCCTGTTGTGGTTCACTTCGGCTGGCCTTCCTCATGCGGCCGCTCCGCGTTACTCGGATCATTTCGCGGCGCTCAATCCACGCATTTCGCCGATCCTCCGGCTCAATCCCGGCGAGGTGAACTGGGACTGCAGGCTCATGGACGAAGAGACCATGAGACGCGACGCGTTCTATTCCGAGTTCGTGCCGATCATGGGTCTGCGCTACTTCATCTCGGCGGTGCTGGAGCAGACCGAGGACAGGATCGCTGTGATCGCCGTGCAGCGTTCGCCTCGCAAGGGCCCGGTCACCGATCGCGAGCTCGCGCTGATGCGCCGGCTCTATCCGCATTTCCAGCGCGCCTATGCCTTGCGAAAAATGCTTGGAACTCCCGCTCCGACCCGGGAAGACCTGTTCGAGAACGCACTCGATCTCCTGTCCGACGGCATTGCGCTGTTGCGCAGGGATGGCGGGATCGTGTTCGTCAACGAGGCCCTGCAGCATCTTGCGGCGCGCAACAGGGATTTCCGCATCGACCGCAACACCATCGAATTCGCTACTCCGGATTTGCGCAGCCGGTTCTCCGCCGCGCTCGGCGCGGTGCAGCGTATCCACCATCCAGACGCGGGATTCCAGGCGACCGACTTCGCGGTTCCGCGCGAAGGCTTGCCGCCCTACACCGTATCGGTGCGGCCGCTGTTGCGCCTGGGAGGCGAAACGACCCATGCGGACGTCGCGGCGATGTTGCTGGTTCACGACCCCCTGCAGCAGAATCTCGCGGCCGGGAAGATGCTGCAGGAGCTGAACGGGCTGACCAACGCGGAAGCGCAGCTTGTACAGGCGCTGGGCTGCGGCATGACGGCGGTCGCCTATGCGAAGAGCCGCAACATCAGCGTCACCACGGTGTACACCCATCTGCGGCGCACCCGGGAGAAGACCGGCTGGAAGAGCGTCGCCGAATTGACCCGGCGCTTCCACGAGCTGAACGTTTCGCTGCGTCCGAACTAGCAGCAAGATGGCTTCAGACTTCGAATCGAAAGTGTGGGAATGAGTCCCGAATTAATAACTCGTCATGCCCGGGCTTGACCCGGGCATCCATCAAACGTCGATAGATCCTGTTGAGATGGATGGCCGGGTCAAGCCCGGCCATGACGAGACTGCCCAGGCTTCATCCACCAAACCCCGCGATCAGCATATCGAGTTCGGCACGCAAGCGGGCAAGCGCGCGGGCGTAGTCGCGGCTTTCATCCTGCCGGAACAGGCGCACTGTCGGATACCAGGGACTGTCGTCGCGGCCGAGCAGCCAGCGAAAATCCGGCGTGAAGGGCAGCAGGATCCAGGTCGGGCACCCCGACGCCGCCGCAACATGGGCAACGCTGGTATCGACTGTGATGACGAGATCGAGACAGGAGATCAGGGCCGCGGTCTCGACGAAATCAGTGAGATGTCCGGTCAGGTCGATGATATCGGCGCGTTCCGCCAGGACAGCCGCATCGTCCGGGCGCGTCTCCTTCTGAAGGCTATAGAAGCACGCGCGCGGATCTGCGATCGCCGACATTGCCCGCAGCGTGGTCGAGCGATTGAGATCATTGGTGTGGTGGCGATTGCCGGACCACACCAGGCCTATTCGCAATTTGTCGTGCGCGCCGAGCCGGTCGCGCCACTGCCGCACGCGCGCTTCAGGCAGCGGCGGCAGATAGCTGCGCGCCGCGGGGATCGTCTCAAGCCGCGTCCTGAAAGCGAGCGGCAGGCCTGACAGCGGGCAGTGCAGGTCGAAATCCGGGAGTGAGGCATCCTTGCGCGACACGCAAAGATCCACGCCCTCCATTCCGGCCAAGAGCGGCTGCATTTCGTCCGCAGCCTCGAGGATGACCCGCCCGCCAAGCTTCGCCACCATGGAGGCGTAGCGCGCGTACTGGACCGTGTCGCCGAAACCCTCATCGCTGTGGAGCAGAATGGTCTTGCCCGCGATCGGCTCGTCACCGAACCAGCGCGGCTGGGTGAATTTCCGGTCGACGAAGCGAAGCGTCGTGCTTTTAAGCCCCCATTCTCGCGCCGGCCATCCCGCGTCGAAATCGCCGAGCAGAAGCCGCGTCAGTCCGCGGTTCCAGTGATAGTCGGCGTACTCCGGATCGAGTGCGATGGCGCGGTCGATATCGGCAAAGGCCTCCTCGACGCGGCGCAGTGCGAATAACGTGGTGAAGCGGTCATTGAGCGCCGAAGGAAAATCCGGCCGCAGCGCGAGCGCCTTGTCGAACCAGGTCAGGGCCTCCTCGTCCTGCCCGAGCTTCTGCAGAAGCACACCGACATTCTTGGTGATCTCGGGACTGCCGGGGTTGAGCTCGAAGGCTCTCCTGGCGTTGACGAGCGCCTCTTCGAAACGCAGCAGTCCCCATTGGCAGCGGCTGATGAAATTATAGGCTTCGCTCTGGCCCGGGTCGATGTCCACTGACTGGGTGAAACGAGCAGCCGCTTCCTCGAATCGCTTCGCTTCGAAATAAAGCAGTCCGCTGGCATTGGCCGCTTCGCGATGATCCGGCTTGAGCTTCAGCGCCTGATCGAAGCTCAACACCGCTTCGTTCACGCGCTTCTCCTGCTGCAGCAGTCCGCCCATCCGGAACCAGACGTCAGGCTGGTCGGGATTGACCGTCACCGCATGATCAAGGCACTTGATCGCGTCATCGAACTTTTTCTGCTGCTGCAGGACTTCAGCCATGCTGAGCCAGACGTCGGCCTGGTTGGGGTTGAGCAGCAGCGCGCGGTCGAAACACCTGACCGCCTCATCGAGACGGTCCTTGCGCTGCAACGCCGTGCCCAGATTGCTGAAGTAATCGGCGACATCGGCGTTCTGCCGGATCGCCATCGCAAACCATTCGATCGCAAGATCGTATTGCCTGGCGGCGACACAGAGCATGCCCATCAGATGCATCGAATCGGCGTGGCCCTGGTCGAGCGCGAGCGCGTTGCGCCCGCACAGCTCCGCTTCAGCCATCTGGCCAAGCTGCATCAGCCGAAGCCCCGCCTCGAACCAGGCGGCGGGCGTCGGCTGTGGCGGAGACGAAACATCCTCGGACAGCTTGTCGGCGTGGTCCTGCTGAGCGCTCATCGAAGCCGGGGTCGGCGTGGCCATGCGACGAGCGATAGATGATTCCCCGATTGCCGGAAAGGCTTGCAGCATGATCCGGACCCGGAGGGCCGCGTTAGCGCAAAGTGGGCACCGGTTTGCCGGAAAAGATCATGCCCAGGACATGGATTGCAGGCTCGGATTAAAGGCTCGCCGCGGGCTCGAGCGGCGCCGATTGCAGCCCGCCGAAACGGCGTTCGCGGCGATGGAACGACGCCAGCGCCTCCGCGAGCGCATGACCATCGAATTCCGGCCACATCCGTTCGGTGAAATACAGCTCGGCATAGGCGCCTTCCCAAAGCAGGAAGTCGGACAGCCGTTTCTCGCCGCTGGTGCGGATGATGAGATCGACGTCACGCAGGCCGGCTTCGCCGGTGACAAGCTGGGAGAACAGCTCGCGCGTCGGCTCGGTGATGCCGGCGAGCCTGGCCGCAGCATTGAGGATCGCATCGCGCGCGGAATAATCCACGGCGATGCGCAGGTTCAGCGTCTCTCCGTGCGAGGTCGCCTGTTCCGCGCGCGCGATCGCCGCCGCGATGCCGTCGGGCAATCGGTCGCGCCGGCCGATCACGGTCAGCCGCACGCCGTTCCTGACGAGAGCGTCGACCTCATTGGCCAGATAGAAGCGCAGCAGCGCCATGAGCGCGGCGACTTCCGCCTTCGGCCGCCGCCAATTGTCGGTCGAGAACGCATAGAGCGTCAGCGTGCCCACGCCCTGGTCGGGTGCGGACTCGACCACGCGGCGGATGGCCTCGACGCCGGCCTCGTGGCCGCGCAACCGCGACAGGCCTCGCCGCGTCGCCCACCGGCCGTTGCCGTCCATGATGATGCCGACGTGCAGTCTGGCGGCAAGTTTGGCAGCTAAACTACTTTGCATTGCAAAGCTCCGGGGCAAGGGAAAGGACAACGGGGGAGAACGACGAAGCGGCATCAGGTCGGCAGGATGCCCAGCCGCCCGAGCGGCAAGCCTTCCTTGCCGGCAGCTTTCGCGGCGTCGCGCACCAGCCGCTCCAGCACCGCGAGATAATCCAGGAAGCGGCGGCGGCCGATCCTGGTGAGCCGGCATGACGTGTGCGGCCGGTTTCCTTCGTAGCCCTTGATGACTTCGACGAGGCCGGCCTCCTGCAGCACCTGGAGATGCCGGCTCAAATTGCCGTCGGTCAGGCCGCAAAGTTGCTTCAGATCGGCGAAAGCCAGTCCCTTCGGGTTCGCCATCAGCGAGGTCAGCAAGCCAAGCCGTGCCTTTTCATGGATGACGCGGTCGAGCCCCGCATAGGAGAACGGCGCGCTCGCCATCTCAGTCTTCGGCATCGGTCTCTCCGGAAGCGAAATACAGGATCGTGGCCATCAGCGATTGGCCGATCACAAACGGCAGGCCCATGGTCCAGGGCGAAAGCGCATGACTCTGGCTCGCAAGCACCAGCACGACAAAGGCCGAGACGAAATACCAGGCGCCGCCCAGCGCGACGGTCCGCGGCAGCGTCCGCACCGAGGCAAACACGCCGAGCGACACCAGCACCTGCCACAAGCCCGGCAGCAGCCACAGCGACTCCGGCGCGAATTTCCACAGCACGAAGGCAAGCAGCACGCCGGCCACCGCGGAAGGCAGGAACTGCTCGACGGCCTGATGGATCATGGCGTCCGCCAGGCCCGAATGGCGCCGGCGCGAGCGCGCCACCATCTCGGTGATGATCATCATCGCCGACAGCAGCGCCGCCGCCGCCCAGCCGAACAGGAAGGTCAGCGGATGATGGGTGGGATCTGGAAGCCAGAGATATTGCAGGACCGCGGTGATCAGGGCCACGCCCGATGTCGCGAAGATCGCGGCCGGGCCATAGCCGGCAAAGGCGGTTCCGGCCGCAAGCTGGCTGCGAATGGTGATGATATCGGCCAGTGCCTTGTCGAGGTCGTGCCTCTCTTCGGTCTGCACGCCGTGAAATCCCCTGACCTGACTACGTTTGGCACTCGATTAACTTTGCACTGCAAAGTATAGCGCGTCACGAAGAGGATGCAAGTGACACACGGACGCTCAAAATCGGCACCACTACTTTTGATTGCATTAACTTGTGCTATCCACGTAGAATATGATGCTGAATTTTTTGGGGGACGCCGCGCCGATGCGAAAAGCACTGTTTCTTGCATTTCTTGTGCAGATTGCGATCACGGCAGTCGCCGGCGCCGCGGGGCCTTATGGCAATATCCATGTCGGGAACTGGCAGGGCGGCGCCTTCACCGACGATAGCACCGGCGGCTTCTCCCATTGCGCGGCGACCGCGAGCTACGGCAACGGCAACATCCTGGTGGTGGGGCAGAACGCCGCCAATTCATGGCTCCTGAGTTTCGCCAATCCCGGCTTTCACCTGACCAAGGGCAAGACGTCTCCCATCGACGTCACGTTCGACGGCCAGTCGCAGGCGCGACTGTTCGCGACGGCAAACTCCGACATCATGTTGACAGCGATTCTGCCGCCGAATGTCGCGCGCACCTTTCAGAAGGCCAACCTGATGGTCGCGGTCTCAGGGGCTACCGCGTTGAATTTCAACCTGACCTCGACGGGACCGCTGCTGGGAGCGATTTCCAATTGCGTCAGCACGATGAAGGCCGGCGGAATCAACAGCGCCGGCGAGTTCACCGCGCCCAAAGCGGCGGCAGCAAAGGAGGCCGCGGCGGCAAAGGCAGATGCGCCGAACGGGTCCAGCAATCCCAGATCCGGCAAGACCGGAACCCAGACCGGCACCGGCTTTGTCATCAGCGCCAGCGGCCACATCCTCACCAACCACCATGTGATCAACGGCTGCATTGGCGATATCAAGGGCAACCTCACCGGCGAGGCTCCGTCGACGCTGCGCGTCGTCAACAGCGACAAGGCCAATGATCTGGCGCTGCTGCAGGGACCGACCGCCTCGTTCAAGAGCTTTGCCAGGATCCGCGACCGCGCGATGCATTCGGGCGATTCGATCGTCGCGATCGGCTTTCCCTATCGCGGCCTGTTGTCCTCCGACTTCACGGTCACGACCGGCATCGTCAGCTCGCTGAGCGGCTTGTTCAACGATACGCGGTTCCTGCAGATCAGCGCCGCGGTTCAGCCCGGCAACAGCGGCGGCCCGCTGTTCGATATTTCGGGCGACATCGTCGGCGTGGTCTCAGCAAAGATCGACACGCTGAGGGTTGCCGAACGCACCGGCAGCATCCCGGAAAACATCAATTTCGCGATCAAGACCGGCGCGATCCGCGACTTCCTCGACAATAGCGTCGTCGCCTATGAGACCTCAGCCCCCGGCACGGAACTCAAGACATCAGACATCGCCGGCAATGCACGCGCGTACACGCTCTTGATTTCCTGCACGGCGTCCGAGCAGACGGAAACGGCGAAGCGGTAGGGCTGGTCTCATCGGAGCGTAGGGTGGGCAAAGGCGCACTTGCGCCGTGCCCACCGTCTTGCCTCAGATGGTGGGCACGCAGAGCCTGTCATCGGGCCGCGCCTTCGCGCGGACCCGTTGGCTTTGCCCACCCTACATTGTCACCCGTGACAACAGGCCGCCTTCGCGGCGGCCGGCTCGTACTGGTCGCGCAGGCGCACCCAGTCCATGGGATAGGGCAGACCGTTCTCGTGGCGGCCGAGCGGCGTCAGGTCGAGATACTGGTAGGCGGCATTCATCATATCGAGGCCGCGTGCATAGGTGGAATAGGTGTGGAAGATATTGCCGGCCTCGTCGCGGAAGAACGTGCTGATGCCCGGCAATTCGTCGCCGTAGAGCCGCGTCGTGCCGTAATTGTATTTCGCCTTGCCCGCGTCGATCTGCTCGCGTGTGAACGAAACGCCATAGTCATAGTTGAAATCATTGCCGCCGGAGGAGAACCAGTCGAAGGTCCAGCCCATCCGCGTCTTGAAAGCTTCGAGCTTGGCGACCGGCGCGCGCGAGACCGCGACCATGGTGGTGTCGCGCGCCGCAAGATGCGGAACCATCCGCTCGAAACCGTCGACCCAGAACGAGCAGCTCTTGCAGGCGGCGTCCCATTCGGGCGCGAACATGACGTGCTGCACCACAAGTTGCGGCCGGCCCCCGAAGAGATCGGCAAGGCCGAGCTTGCCGTCGGGCCCTTCGAAGACATAGTCCTTGTCGACCTTGACCCAGGGGAGGCGGCGGCGCTCTTCGCTGAGCTCTTCGCGAAGCCGCGTCAGCTCCTTCTCGCGGGCCATATGCGCCCTGCGGGCCTCGATCCATTCCTCGCGCGACACGATCCTGTGCTGATGCATGGGATGACTCCTCTCACAATGCATTCTCCGGTCATTGCGAGCGAAGCGAAGCAATCCATTTCGCCACTTGGGGGGCCATGGATTGCTTCGTCGCTTGCGCTCCGCTCGCAATGACGATCAGGCGACAAATTTTTCCAGGACGTCGAAGAACTTGCTCCAGCCCTTCTCGTGATTGTCGCGAGCGGCCTCGTCGGCGAATTGTTCGTGGCGGAAGGTCATCAGCGTGCCGACGGCGTCGGGCTTGAACGAGATCGTCACCAGCGATTCGCGCTCCGGCGTCGAATGCCAGGCCCAGGTGAATTGCAGCCGCTCGTTCGGCACCACCTCGCGATAGACGCCCTCGACCTCGTGATATTCGCCGCTCGCCGCGTCGGTGAAGCTGATGCGGTACCGGCCGCCGCTGCGTGCGTCGAGATCGGCCTGCAGCGAGCCCGGCCTGGCCTGGGCCTGCGCGAACCATTGCACTAGGTTTTCCGGCTGCGTCCACGCGGCGTAGACTTTTTCGGGCCGCGCGCGGAGCCGGCGCGTGAGGGTGAGGCTGGGGCGCTGGTCGAGACTGGCGGCTGTTGCTGATTGGACCATGAATCTTCCTCCACAAAGGCGGCAAGGCGATCGAGATTGTCGGACCAGAAGCGCGCGTAGCGATTGAGCCAGTCCATGGCCTGCTCCATCGGAGCCGCGGTGAGCCGGCAGGCCACCGTCCGGCCGGTCTTCTCCCGCGCGATCAGGCCCGCATCCGACAGCACGTCGAGATGCTTCATGATCGCAGGCAGCGACATCGGGAAAGGCTGCGCCAGCTCGCTGACCGAGAGGTTTTCCCGCTCCACGAGGCGCGCCAGAAGCGCGCGCCTCGTCGGATCCGAAAGCGCGGCAAAGGTGCGGTCCAGCGTCTCGTCTCTATACTTAACCATGTAGTTTAGTATAGACGGAAACGCAGCGCTGTCAAGCAAGGCTCGCACGAAAGTTTTGGACGAGGGTCATGCCAGGCGACGCCCGCCGATCGCGACCGGCAGGGTTCCGCGCGAACAGGCCAGACCAGAGCTGCAATTGTCTCGACGCTACCAGCCGCCGCGATGGGAGCCGTGGCCGCGCTGTTGCCCGAACGCCGTACGCGGATTCACGCCGCAGGTCGCACGGCGGCCGGACGCGCTCGCCATGCATTGTGCACGGGTGACGAACGAACAGTCGCCGGGAAACCCGATGCGCCCGCCCTGAAGGCACCAGGGGTAATCACGAGCCGCCGCCGGAGCGGACGTTGCAAGATCAACTGCGCCTGCCGCAGTCAGCGCCATCACGGCCACGATCAGCTTACGCATTGGCTGTCTCCTTCACGCTACAACCCCGCCCCTTCACAAGGGCTGAGCGAACCAACGCGCGAAAGAGACCCGTGGTTTCATTTGCCGTCCGGGTGGCGGCGCACAGAGCCTCAGTAGCCGCCGCCATACACGGGTCGGCCGCGCTGCAGCCCATAGGCGGCGCGCGGATTGATGCCGCAGGTCGCTAGGCGGCCGGACGCGCTCGCCATGCATTGCGCGCGGCTGGTGTACATGCACTCGCCGGGATATCCGACGCCCTTGCCCTGAACGCACCACGGATAGTCCTGGGCCGCCGCCGGAGCGGAGGTCGCCAAAGTGGCCGCACCGGCCGCCGTCACGGCCATCAGGGCCAGGATGAACTTGCGCATGTTGTCTCCTTTGCGCGCAAAGGCGCTGCTCGTCCGTGCAAGATGCAATGAACGCGCGGGAGGTTCAGGCGTTCATTCGAACTTCAGACCAGTTGATTGATCTCGTTCGACGTGCCGGCCCGCATCGCGAAAAACGCAACTCGCTTCTGGCAGGGAAGGTCGCCGATAAGGTGGCTGTCAAACATGACGGCGGTCACAGACGCGGCGATCACTGGGCGACCACGGACCTGCGCGCCGAATCAGGGGGACCTCGCCGTCCGCCATCTGCATAAACAGTTCGCCCCGGCGGATGGGCCGGGGCGAGGAACCAACGCAGGTCGTCAGTCGAATCAGTTCAGTAATAGTCCCGGTAGGCGCGGCGACCGCGCGGCTGGCCATACGCAAAACGTGGATTCATGCCGCAAGACGCCAAACGGCCCGAAGCGCTCGCCTGGCATTGGGCAAAGCTGGTGTACATGCACTCGCCGGGATATCCGACGCCGATGCCCTGGACGCACCAGGGGTACTCATGGGCCGCCGCCGGAGCTGACGTTGCCAGGGTGGCCGCACCGACGGCGGTGGCGGCCATCGCGGCCAGGACAAGTCTACGCATGGTGATCTCCTTTGCGCACGAAGCGCCGCTGTCTGTTTGACGGTTAGACACCGCAGCGCCCGCAAAGGTTCACCGTCATTCGACCTTGAGACCGGCGAACTCGACCACCTTCTTCCACTTTTCGGTCTCGGCGGCGATTTCGGCGCCAAAGGCCTCGGGGGTCTGGATTCGCGGTTCACCGCCGAGCTCGACCAGCTGCTTCTTCACCGCGGGATCGGACATGACCGCATTGATCTCGGCATTCAGCTTGCCGATGATCTCCTTGGGCGCCTTGGCCGGTGCCCCCATGCCGAACAGCGCGCTCGCTTCGTAGCCCTTCACGGTCTCGCCGATCGCCTGCACGTCGGGCAGCAGGTTCGAACGTGTCGCGGTGGTGACGCCGAGCGCGCGCAGCGAGCCTGCACGGATGTGCTGGATGATCGAGGGCATGTTGTCGAAGATCACCTGGACCTGGCCGCCCAGCATGTCGGTGATGGCGGGCGCGGCGCCGCGATAGGGCACGTGCTGCATCTTGCAGCCGGTCATCGCCATGAACATTTCGCCCGACAGATGCACGGACGTGCCGTTGCCGGAAGACGCCATGTTGATCTTGCCGGGATTGGCCTTCACATATTCGATGAACTCCGCCACGTTCTTTGCCGGCACGTCCTTGTTGACGGTCATCACATTCGGCACGCGGTTGAAGGACGCGATCGGCGCGATGTCGCGGACGAAGTTGAACTTCAGATTGGCGTAAAGCGTGGTGTTGATGAAGTTCGCCGGATTGATCAGGAAGACCGTGTAGCCGTCCGGCTCGGCGTTCACCGCGGCCTCGGTGGCGATATTGTTGCCTGCGCCCGGCTTGTTCTCGACCACGAACTGCTGCCCGAGCCGCTCCGACAGATGCTGGCCGATCAGGCGCGCCAGGATGTCGGTCGCGCCGCCCGGGGGA
Source organism: uncultured Alphaproteobacteria bacterium (assembly GCA_963696255.1). Lineage (GTDB taxonomy): Bacteria > Pseudomonadota > Alphaproteobacteria > Rhizobiales > Xanthobacteraceae > Bradyrhizobium. The sequence goes on along the minus strand of CAVOJN010000005.1, from coordinate 2,091,955 downwards.
TAGCCGACCAGGAACCGCACGGGTCGCGCCGGATAGTCCGCAGCAAGGGCGCGGCCCATGGCCAATGTCGAGACGCCGGTGCCGATCAGGCCCAATGCGGTGCGGCGAGAAATCATTGCAGGTACTCCAGATTTTTGCGTGCTGTTGAATGAATGATGGCCGGCGTTGTAACAAGCGCGGCGCGGCGCTGCCAATGCACCAGGCGCGGCCCTCGGATGCAACGAAAGGATAAGCCATGCCGGTCAAGGTTAATTCGCTGGACCATCTCGTGATCAATGTCGACGACGTCGCGCGATCCGCCGAGTGGTATTCGAAGGTGCTGGGCATGGAGATCAGGACGTTCGATCCGGGCAACCGCGGGCCAATGCGCACCGCGCTGTTCTTCGGAAACCAGAGGATCAACGTGCGGCCGAAAAATGCCGACAAGGTCGAGTGGTTCACGGCGGACCATGAAATGCCCGGCAGTGACGATCTCTGCTTTCTCACCGCGAGCACCCCGGATGAGGTGGTCGCGCATCTGAAGGCACATGGCGTTCATATCGAGGAAGGCCCGTGCAAAAGGCAGGGCGCGCGCGGCACCCTGCTCTCGGTCTATTGCCGGGATCCCGACGGCAGCCTGATCGAGATTTCGTCGTATGAGAAATAGCGGCAGTATTGATTGCTTCGCGGAGACCGAGCCGTGCAAGATGCCGGCGTGAGTGGTTAGGACGTCATTCCGGGGCGATGCGAAGCATCGAACCCGGAATCTCGAGATTCCCGGTGCGCAATTGCGCACCTGTGGTCTGGTCCTCCGGACCATCCCGGAATGACCAATATCAAAAAGGAAACAACAATGCTGCGCCCTGCCCTCGCCGCCGCCCTCGTCCTCACCCTTGCCGCGATCAGTCCGGCTTCGGCGCAGTCGGCCGATACCGTGCTGTTCGGCGGCAAGGTCCTGACCGTCGACCGCGATTTCTCCGTGCGCGAGGCGATCGCCATTGCGGACGGCCGGGTGCTCGAAACCGGCACCTCTGCCGCGATGAAGAAGCTCGCAAGTCCGCATGCCCGGATGATCGACCTCCGCGGCCGCACCGTGATCCCCGGCCTCACCGACGGCCACATCCACGGCATCCGCGCGGCACTGACCTTCGGCACCGAAACCAACTGGATCGGCGTGCCCACCCTGAAAGAAGCGCTGGCGAAACTCGCGAACGCCGCGAGGACTCAACCGGCCGGCGCGTGGATCATCGTTGCCGGCGGCTGGACCGAAGAGCAATTCGCCGAGAAGCGCCGCCCGACGCCGCAGGAGATCGCGCAGACCGCGCCCGACAATCCCGTCTACATCCAGCATCTCTACGACTGGGCGCTGCTGTCGCCGAAGGCGATGGAACAGCTCAACATCCACGAGGATTCCGATGTCGCCCCCGGCGGCAGGCTCGAACGCGACGCCGGCAACAAGCCGACCGGCGTGATCGTCGCGGGCGGCAACGCGCTCGGCAGGATTTTCGACAAGATGCCGAAGCCGAACCTGGCGCAGCAGGTCGAGGGCTCAAGGAAATTCTTCCGCGAGATGAACTCGCTCGGCATCACCGGCATCGTCGACGGCGGCGGCGTCAGCATGTACCCGGCGAGCTACGAAGCGGTATTCAAGCTCTGGCATGACAAGCAGCTCTCGCTCCGCATCGCCTATCATCTGTGTTCGCCGAAGCCCGGCAGCGAACTGGCCGACCAGCAAAATCTGCTGCAATTGCTGCCGCAGGGGTTCGGCGATTCCATGCTGCACTTCAACGGCCCGGGCGAGATCCTGATCTGGGCCGACTGGACCGACGGCGACATCACGCCGGACGGCAAGGCGAAGCTCGCCGACCTGTTGCGCTGGGCCGCATCGAAGGGCTACTCGATCCAGTTGCACTGGAATCCGGATCGCACGGTCCACGAGCTGCTCGACGTGGTCGAGAACGTCCACAAGGACTATTCCGTGAAAGACCTGCGCTGGAGCGTGCTGCATCTCTACAACGCCTCGGAAGACAGCCTGAAGCGCATGCAGAGACTCGGCCTGATCTGGGGCGTGCAGGACGGCCTTTATTTCGGCGGCGAGCGGCTGCAGCAGGAGGTCGGCGTTGACGCTGCGAGGCAGATGCCGCGGATCGTGACCGCGATGAAGCTCGGCCTCGTGGTCACCGGCGGCACCGACGCGCACCGCGTCTCCTCCTACAATCCCTTCGTCGCACTGCAATGGTACCTCGACGGCACCACCATCGGCGGCACCCGGACACGCGGCGACGAGGAGACGCCGAGCCGCCGCCAGGCGCTGGAGATGTACACCCGCAACACCGCCTTCGCCGCCAATGACGACGGCAAGCGCGGCACGCTGGAGCCCGGCAAGTTCGCCGACCTCGCGGTGCTGTCCGCGGATTACCTGACCGCGCCCGTCAAGGAGGTCGGCAAGATCAGGTCGCTGCTGACCATGGTCGGCGGCAACGTGGTGTATGCGGCAGCGCCGTTCGCGAGCCTTGAGACGCCCGCCAGGAAGTAAGCGTCATCGCGGAGATCGTAGGGTGGGCCAAGCGCAAGCGCGCCCACCATTCAGGAAGGCGACGCCAGTTGGTGGGCACGGCGCTATTGCGCCTTTGCCCACGCTACGAATCCCGAGAATAGGAGAAGAGCCGGCGCTCAATACGAATTGAACGCGACCGGGCGGAAGGCCTGCAGCAATTGCTGGTCGAGCTTGCCGCCCATCGATTCCATGATCGAGAACGCCCGCGAATGCGTGAACGGCAGCCGATAGGCGCGCTTCTCGACCAGCGCCGTGTAGATGTCGACAATCGTCGTCAGGCGCACGATGTCGCTGATCTGGCTGTCGACGAGGCCGTTGGGATAGCCCGAACCATCGAGCATCTCGTGGTGATGCAACACGACGTCGAGCATCTCCGGCGGGAAGCCGCCCTGGGCCGAGAGCGCCTCATAACCGCGGCGCGGATGCTGACGGATTTCGGCGACCTCTTCGTCGGTCAGCTTGCCCTGCTTGTCCAGGATGGCGACCGGGACGAAGGCCTTGCCGACGTCGTGCAAGAGCGCAGCGCGGGTCAGCCGCCGCTGGTCCTCCTCGCGCATGCCGAGATGCTGCGCGAAGGCGACCGCATAGCCGGTGACGAACAGGCAGTGGCGATAGCTGTCGGCGTGGTGGCAGCCGACCGTGGTCAGCCATTCGCGCAAGGAGGAATGCTTGATCGCCTTGAGGATCTTGGTTTCCGCCTGTTGCACTTCCGCGAAGGTAAGCCCGGCGCCGGCCGGGAGCTTCTCGAAGATCTTGGTGAAGATCGCATGCGCGGCCTCGACGCCGCGATTCAAGAGCTTGCCGCGATCGCTCTTGTCGAAGAACTGGCTGTCGGGAAATGCCGCGCGGATGCGCTGGAGGATGGCGGCCGGATCGAGCGGCCGCGAGATCGTGTCGGTCGCGCCGAGCGCCCAGGCCTGCATCGAGGCGTGGTGCAGCGCGTCCGCGAGCACGAACAGCCGCGGCATCTGGCTGTAGGCATCGGCTTGCAGCTTCTTGCGAACGGCCTGCACGCTTTCGGGGGAGCGCAGATTGATATCGACCACGACACCCGACAGGCCCGAAGGCGACGTGGGAATTTCCGATGTCGCAACCGTGTCGACCTCGCCCACGGACCGCAGGATATCGGCCAGCTCACTGCTGTGATCGGCACGATCGGAGGCCAGCAGCAGGCGGCGTTGGGTCGAGGCTTTTTGGGCGGTCGCGCTCATGGAACTTCCGTCTCGCAAGATTCACCGGGCCAAGGATACCCGCGAACATGTTCCAGCCGGATTAATGGGCGTCGTGAACGCACTGCTGTCGCTTTCATTAAGATTTGAGCGAAAAAGAAAATCCGCCGGAGGAGACCCCCGGCGGATTTCTTGTTTGTTGCCCGATGAATGCGCGGCTTACGCCTTCATCGCAGCCTTGACGGCTTCCGCCGTGATCGGCAGCGAGCGCACGCGGGCGCCCACGGCATTGAACACCGCGTTGCCGATCGCGGGCGCGACCACCGTCACCGCCGGCTCACCGACGCCGGTCGCCTTTTCGCCATTGGCGATGACGCTGACGGCGATTTCCGGCATCTGGCTCATCCGCAGCGGCGTGTAGCTGTCGAAGTTGGTCTGCTCGATGCCGCCGTCCTTCAACGTCGCCTTCTCGAACAGCGCCAGCGACATGCCCCACAGCGCCGCGCCCGAAACCTGGGCCTGGATGCCGTCGGGGTTGACCTGGGTGCCGACATCGGTGGCGACGGTGAGCTTCTTCACCTTCACCTCGCCGGAGGGGGCAACCGCGACATGGGCGACGCATGCCGTCCAGCTCGCGGTCGCGCGCTCCTGCGACGACACGCAGGCCACGCCCATGCCCTCGCCCTTCGGCAATTGCTTGGTGCCGTAGCCGGCCATGCCCATCGCCGCGAGCAGCGTGTTGCGCAGCCGCTGCGCGCCGCCGGCATTGGCGCCCTTGCCGTCGAGCATGTCGATGCGGTACTGCGCCGGGTCCTTGCCGACCGAATGCGCGAGCTCATCGATCATGCTTTCGACCGCCCAGAAGGTCCAGCCGGGCGCGACCGAGCGCAGCTGGCCCGACGGAGTGGCGTTGTGCGCCAGCTCGTTCTTGATCGCCCGGACATGGTGATTGGGCACGGTGTAGAAGAAGTCCGAACCGTTCACCGTGAAGGAGTCGAGCGGGCCTTTCTTGTCGACCGAAGGCGTGAGGAAATCGGGAATTCCCCAGCGCTGGGTCGGCCAGGCCGAGACCACATCGTGGCTGAGCGCAATCAGCCGGCCGTCGCCGTCGAGACCCGCCTTCACCTTCTGGTAGGTCAGCGGCCGCGAGAAATCCATGGTCATGTCATTCTCGCGGGAATAGATCAGCTTGACCGGCTTGCCGACGGCCTTTGCCGCCTGCACCGCGGGCACGACCATGTCGGCATCCAGACGCCGGCCGAAGCCGCCGCCCAGCCAGGCCTGATGCATCACCACGAACTTCGGATCGATGCCGGCTGCGCCCGCCGCGATCGCGCCCGTGCGCGTCGCAAACTGGTTGCCGGTATAGATGTGCAGGATGTCGCCCTTGAACTCCGCGGTGGCGTTCATCGGCTCCATCGGCGCATGAATGTTGATGTTGGTGGTGTATTCGGCCTCCATCACCTTCGACGCCGTCGCCAATGCCGCCTTCGGATCGCCGTCCTTGACGAAGAACTGTCCGGAATCCTCGAGGGCCTGCAGGCGTTTCGCCTCGGCGAACAGCGACTCGCTCGACGTCTTGGCGTTTGGACCGCCGTCATAGGCGATCTTCAGCGCACCGGCGGCCTTGCGGGCGTTTTGATAGGTGCTGGCGACCGCCACCACCCAACCCGAGGTCGTTCCGGTCTTGTCGTCGAGCGTGACGGCCTTGATGAAGCCGGGCACCTTCTTGGCGTCGCTGTCATCGACCGACTTCACCGTCGCGCCGAAGCGCACCGGCGGAGTCACAAGCGCGCCATAGGCCATGCCCGGCAGCATCGTATCGATGCCGTACTTGGCAGCGCCCCGGGTCTTCTCGGGAATATCGAGCTGCGGAACCGATACCCCGATCATGGTGTACTGGTCGGGCGTCTTCAGCTTGATCGCCTTGAGCTCTTCCGGCGTGAAGGTCTTGGTGGCCTTGCCGCTCTTGACGATCTCGGCGAAGCTCATCTGCTTCTTCGATTTGGGATGCGAGATCACGCCGTCGCGGACGACGAGCTCGCCGGCCGGCACGCCCATCGCGCTTGCGGCCGCTTCCGTCAACGCGATGCGTCCCGCGGCGCCGCCGCGGCTCATCGCCTCGAAGTTCATCATGGTCGACCAGCTGCCGCCGGTGATCTGCGCGCCAAGCACGGGGTCGTTGTACTTGGGATCGTTGGAGGCGAGCTGGACCCGCATGTCCTTCCAATTGGCGCCGAGTTCTTCGCAGACGATCTGCGCCATGGTCGACGCGACATGCTGACCCATATCGGCCTTGCCGACGGTGACGGTCACGAGCCCGTCAGGCGCAATCGAATACCAGACGCTCGGATCGAAACTGGCGGGCGCGGTCGCAGCCCACGCACTGTCGAGGCCCGGGACCGCCGAGTAACCGAGCGCGAGGCCCGCGGCCGCGGTGCCGACCAGGAAGGAGCGGCGGCTGAGGTCGGTAGACTGGCTGATTTTCACGTGCGTATTCATGTGGCCCTCCGATCGCCCGAGACGTTGGAGGCGGTGCGCATTTCGGACGCGGCACGCATGATCGCCTTCTGAATGCGTGCATAGGTCATGCAACGGCAGAGATTGCCGTCCATGTGTTCCACGACCTCTTCCCTGGTGGGGTTGTTGTTCTTCGCCAGCAGCGCCGCGGCCTGCATGATCTGGCCGGACTGGCAATAGCCGCATTGCGGCACCTGTTCGGCAATCCAGGCTTTCTGTAGCGGATGATCGCCCTTGGCGGACAGACCCTCGATGGTGACGATCTTCTTGCCGGCGACCTCGCTCACCATGGTCTGGCAGGACCGTACGGCTTCGCCGTTGACATGTACGGTGCAGGCCCCACACAGGCCGGCGCCGCAGCCGAATTTGGTGCCGGTCATCTGCAATTGCTCGCGGATGGCCCAAAGCAGCGGTGAGTCACCCGCCGCATCGACGGACACATTGCGTCCGTTGATATTCAGGTTAGGCATCGTTTCTTCCCCTGCCGGTGCATGAAGCCGCTTACGGCGGCAACTCACTTTGGTTGGGTACCTGGTCGCCCACCGGGTAAGCGCCAGTTGACGCGCAGCATGACCGCCTTCCCGATTGGAGGCAATCCAATTTGGAAACGGTTGCAGAGAATAAATTTCCGAACTGCAGGTTTTGCGTTGCGGCAGGAGGCCTGTCGCAAAATCCGCTCTGCGAAACAGCGGCCCATGCGGGGGCGACGATGCAGGCCTGTGGCGTCGCGGTTCACAGCCGTAAACGGATAACGCTAGAATGCGGCTGGACCGAAAAAGAACAGCAAGCAGCAGGGGAAGCGCCATGCCGAAAATCGATCGTGACGGGGTCAAGATCCACTACGAGGTCCATGGTGATGGCCCTCCGCTGATCCTGACCCATGGCTATTCCTCGACATCGGCGATGTGGCAGGGCCAGATCGCCGCGCTATCCAGACGGCACAGGCTCATCCTCTGGGACATGCGCGGCCACGGCCAGTCCGACTATCCTGATGACCCCAAGGCCTACAGCGAAGCGCTGACGGTTGGAGATATCGCCGCCCTGCTCGACGCGGCCGGCGCCGGCAAGGCCATTGTGGGCGGCCTGTCGCTCGGCGGCTACATGTCGCTCGCCTTCTATCGCGCGTATCCGCAGCGGGTTTCCGCGCTGCTCATCATCGACACCGGGCCCGGCTTCAAGAAGGACGATGCGCGCGAGACCTGGAACAAGCGCGCGCTCGACACCGCCGATCGCTTCGAGCGCGAGGGGCTCGAGGTCCTGAAGTCGGCGAGCCGCGAGCGATCGAGCGTGAGCCATCGCGATGCAAAAGGGCTCGCCCGCGCGGCGCGCGGCATGCTGACCCAGCGCGACGCGCGGGTGATTGAGGTACTGCCCGAGATCAGGGTGCCGTCGCTGGTCGTGGTCGGCGCCGACGACACGCCCTTCCTCGCGGCCTCCGACTACATGGCGGCGAAGATTCCCGGCGCGAAGAAGGTGGTGATCCCCGCCGCCGGCCACGCCGTCAACATCGACCAGCCGCAAGCTTTCATCGACGCGGTGGTGCCGTTCCTCGACGGCCTGGCGAAGCCGGTCGCCGCATGAAAGGCGCGGCTCGTTTCGGTTGGCTGCTCGCGTGCTCCGCGTGCGCGTGGAGCGCGCAAGCCTGCGCACAGGGCACGACGCTGGACGGACGTCCGCCCTTCACCGCTCACTTGTCGAACCACACGCCCTTGCTGTTCGGCATGGACGTCTCCGAAGCATCAGTGGCGCTGCGCCAGCCGCTGCAATATGTCAGCGGCCCTCCCGGCGCAGAGATCTATCTCGCGCTGCGCAATCAGGGCGGCAGCGGATTGATCAACCACCACGACCGGCTGTTCCTGCAATTCCGCAACGGCCGCCTCGCCGGCTGGAAGGAAGACTACGGCCGCAACTGGATGTGGCGGTAGGTTCTTCCGATCTTCCTCTTGTCATTCCGGGACGTCGCGAAGCGACGGGCCCGGAATCCATAACCACCATCGTGAGTATGGATTCCGGGCTCGCGACTTCGTCGCGCCCCGGAATGACGATGTGGAGAGGGTTGATTAAAACCAGCGTTCGCTGACCTGGACGGTGTCGCCGGGCCCCATGGCGGTTCCTAGCGGCACGACGTATCGCGCAACGCCGCCGGCGTCGGTGTGCGTGAGCGTGACGGTGTCGCGGCGCGCGCGCGGCGAGAAACCGCCGGCAATTGCGATGGCACTCTCAACCGTCATGTTGGGGACATAGGGATATTGGCCGGGCGCCTGCACTTCGCCGAGGATGAAGAACGGCCGGTAGGATTCGATTTCGACGGCAACTGAAGGCTCGCGGATGTAGCCGTTGCGCAGCTTCGCGGTGATCTCGCTGGCCAGGGAGGCCGGCGAGCGTCCGCGCGCGCCGACCTGGCCGATCAGCGGCATGGTGATCGAGCCGGATGCGTCGATGGTGTAGGTGTTGGTAAGGCCCTCCTGGCCGTAGACGACGACGCGGAGCTTGTCGCCGGCATCGAGCCGGTAGCCCGCATCATAGCGGATCGGCATGGGGGCTGCGGCGTAAGCGCCCTGCACCGGTACGGGCGCTGCGGCGTAGACCGGACGGCGGCGAGTTGAACGCGGCGTTGCGCAGCGCCGTGATCGCGCCGCCGCCGCTGTTATCGGCAACAGGTGCGGGCGCGCTCATGGCAGGCGCGCTTGGAGATTGGCCGCCATAGGCCATCGCATCCAGGTCGCTTCCGGGCCCGGCGGCAACCGGCGATGCCGTGTGCATGCAGCCCGACAAGGCAAAGGCGGCCGCGGCGGCAATGATCGGCAAGGAAAACGCGCGCGCAAAACGCACTGGAGCCCCATCCCTCAAAACGAGATCGCTCCAGTGTTGCACCGGTTATGGTTAATAAAGGGTTTTAGGGAGGATTTGGATTGTCATTCCGGGGCGATGCGGAGCATCGAACCCGGAATTCCGAGATTCCGGGTCTGGTGCTTACGCACCATCCCGGAATGACGACGGACAAATCAGGCGGCCGAAACGCCGGCGCCGATCGGGCAGGACACGCCGGTGCCGCCGAGCCCGCAATAGCCGGCCGGGTTCTTGGCCAGATATTGCTGATGGTAATCCTCGGCGAAATAGAACTCGCCGGCCGGCAGGATCTCGGTGGTGATCGCGCCGAGTCCCTTTGCGGAGAGCGCCTTCTGGTAGGCCGCCTTCGACGCATCGGCCGCTTTGCGCTGCGCGTCACTGAACGTGTAGATGGCACTGCGATATTGCGTGCCGACGTCGTTGCCCTGGCGCATGCCCTGCGTCGGGTTGTGGTTCTCCCAGAACGCCTTCAACAGGCGCTCGTAGGAGATCGTCTTCGGATCGAACACGACCAGCACGACCTCGGTGTGGCCGGTCCGGCCCGAGCAGGTTTCCTCATAGGTCGGGTTCGGCGTATGGCCGCCGGCATAGCCGACCGCGGTGACATAAACGCCTTCGCCGAGTTCCCAGAACTTGCGCTCGGCGCCCCAGAAACAGCCAAGTCCGAACACGGCCTGCTCGAGCCCTTCCGGGTACGGCGGCTTCAGCTTGCGGCCGTTCACGAAATGGGTGGAGGCGGTCGGGATCGGTTGCGCACGGCCGGGCAGCGCCTCGGCGGCACTGGGCAGTGCGGTGGTCTTGCGCATGAACAGCATGGGTTTTCTCCGGGCGGGACGTGGCTGGAGCGAGGGCTCGGTTCCAGCGGCAGCCCATTATATAGGTGTTACGCCGGACGGAGCAGCCCTGTTACGTCCCGGCTTGATCCGGAAAAGATCATGTCCGAACAGGAAGCCAAAGCGCGGCAGCGCGTCAGTCCCGGGAATAGCCGATCAGCGGCTTGCGCGGCCGGAACAGGATGATGAGGACAATGCCGAGCACCCCGAGCACGGCAAAAACCGGCTGTTCGAGCACCACCTTGATGACGCTGGTCCAGAGCCAGGGCGCCTTGCCCTCCACCCAGACCCTGAATGCCGCCTGGCTGCCTTGATTGATGTCGTTCCAGAATTGGCCGAACTGGGTGAAACGCAGGCTTTGATCGGCGACCCATCGCGCCCCGTCATAGACCATGAAGATGAAGCCGCCGGCGAGCAGCAACAGCCCGAGCAGTCGGAATAAACCGCGGATCATGTCTTCCCCACTCCTTGTCCGCCCCACCGGACGGCTTGGCCTTACCGGGACGGCGGTGGAAATTCAACCTCGTCAGCGACTTACGGACCTCCTACAGCGCGCTTTTCAGGCCGCTTCCGTGGCTTCAGGGCGTTGACGCTGCAACACCCCCCCTCTATAAGGGCGGCAATGGCGGCGGGCGCAATCCTGCCGCCGCGTTTCTTTGAGCATTGCCGCCGCAGATTGTTTCCTGCCACCGCAGCTTGAAGACGTTCCTGATAACCAGCAGCGTCGATCACGTGCGAAAGCACGATTGCCCAGTCAGGGCAGCGGCCGGCGCGCTTCTCCGCGATCGAAAAGCGAGTCCACCGCTAGAGGATTTTTGAGACGATGGCCAATACCACTTCCGCCAAGAAAGCGACGCGCAAGATTGCCCGCCGCACCGTGATCAACAAGTCGCGCCGCACCGAGATGCGCAGCGCCGTTCGCTCCGTCGAGGAAGCGATCAAGCGCGGCGACCGCGACGCGGCCGCCAAGGCGATGTCGCGCGCCGAGCCCGAGCTGATGCGTGCGGCGCAACGCAACATCATTCACAAGAACAATGCGAGCCGCAAAGTGTCCCGCCTCTCGCATGCGATCGCCAAGCTCGCCAAGTAAGCATACCAGGCAGGTTCGGCAAGCAATCGGCGACCGACGAAGATGCATCAAGAGCCCGGCTTCGCCGGGCTCTTCTTTTTTCGTCTGAAGTTTTTTCATCTGATGGGCGACGCACGATGTTGCGAACGGCCATACAATTTTTCCGGTCCGTACTCTGCCGGTACGGGGTCTCGCGTGCATCCGTAACTCCACCCGGTGCAGATTTGCCGCACCGGAAACAGCGCGATATTGCAAGAAACCCCTGCGGCATGCCCTCAACATGGAATTACGCGCAACAAGCACGCGCGGGAGTTACCCTGTTTCAGCGCGCAAAAAAATGCGCGTTTGTTTAGTGACTTATCGACATAGTGAGGGGCAGCAGTTGGAAAATTGCGCTGACATGCCCGTGATGTTTAAGGAAATGTGACTTTTCTTTTTTGTTTCGACGAAAATGTCACACTCCTCCACGTCACTCGAATCTCCAATCAGAATCAGCAACATGCTTTCGGGCCCGGAAAGACCGTCATTGCCGGCAAGCTGCCCGGAGGTGTTCTGGTCACCCAAGCAGCGAATCAAATTCGTTGCGAGGGACGCAGCATCGTGTACATCTTAGATCGCTCGCGGCGCCCACGATCTTTAGACCAGCGCGGTTTTGGAATCGGAGGCGGACGTGCAAATCGGCGGCGGTGTGCGCGTAGGCGACGCTTTCCAAGCGATTGTCGAAACCGAGACCCATAGACACATGGGTAACGGTGAGTTGCGTCCAAATTTCTCTACGAGCGAAGCCTTCGCGCCTCGCCGGTTTAACAAGAGAAATAGACACAGCGATCGCAGGGGGAGCAGAGTCCAGACGAGCGGGTACGGTAGAACGGGTTGAACAACGTTGCGGCTGGCAGGGTGTTCAGGCGTTACCAGCCCAAACGGAATTTAAGAGGACAGCCCGCCGAGAGTGATCGCGGCGCGGACGGGGAGGTGTGCATGTTTTACGAAATCACATTATTTAATCGACTAGCCAACGCAGACCACACCAATCTCGACGGCACCAACCTGCGGTTCGCGGCCAGAAGTCCCGATCATCCGTCGAGTATCTGCTGACCTCGCGGCAGAACCTTCCGATCCAGCCATCGCTCGTCTGACGCGGCGTTTTCGCCGAACGGGAGAGGTGTGTCTGGTCCACGGAAATCCGCTTGAGGTCGCGCCGATGCACCAATCCTGCACGGCGATTTTCGCGAACCGCAGAAATACTTCTTTTGGAAAAGTTTCAGGCAATGACAAATTCGGAACAGGATCGCTGGTCACGCGTCAAGGGGCGCTTGCGCACGAGCGTGGGTGACGACGTCTATTCGAGCTGGTTCGCCAGGATGGATCTGGAGAACGTGGCGCATGAAAGCGTCAAGCTGTCGGTCCCCACGACGTTTCTCAAGAGCTGGATCCAGGCGCACTATGCCGAGCGCGTGCTCTCCTGCTTCCAGGCCGAGATGCCGGAAGTTCACCGGATCGAGCTCACCGTGCGTTCGGCGATGCGGCCCGTGGCTCCCGTGAAGGAAGCTCCGATCGCGATCGAGGCCCGCAGGGCCGAGCCGGTCAACGGCCGTCCCGTGCTCGAGCTGCGCTCGACGGCGTCGGCGCCGGTCTCGGCGAACCATGATGCGCTCGGCGGCTCGCCGCTCGATCCGCGCCTGACCTTCGCAAGCTTCGTCGTCGGCCGCTCCAACACGCTGGCCCATGCGGCCGCGCGACAGGTGGCGGAAGGACGCCGCGGCGATCCCGTGATGTTCAACCCGCTCTATATTCACGCCGGTGTCGGGCTCGGCAAAACCCATTTGCTGCAGGCCGTCACCTGGGCCGGCAATGCCGCGGGCGAACGCAAGGTGCTGTATCTCACCGCGGAAAAATTCATGTACGGCTTCGTCGCGGCGCTCAAGACGCAGACCGCGCTTGCCTTCAAGGAAGCGCTGCGCGGCATCGACGTGCTCGTGATCGACGACCTGCAATTCCTGCAAGGCAAGTCGACGCAGGCCGAGTTCTGCCACACGCTGAATGCGCTGATCGATGCCGGCCGCCAGGTCGTGATCGCCGCCGACCGTCCGCCGTCCGATCTCGAAAGCCTCGACGACCGCGTGCGCTCGCGGCTGGCCGGCGGCCTCGTCGTCGAGATGGCCTCGCTCGGCGAGGAGCTCAGGTTGGGCATCCTCAAATCGCGCGTCGCCGCGGCCCGCACCCATCATGCGAGTTTCGACGTGCCGGAGCTGGTGCTGGACTATCTCGCGCGCACCATCACCCATAACGGCCGCGATCTCGAAGGCGCGATCAACCGTCTGCTGGCGCATTCCAAGCTCAACAGCCAGCCGGTGACGCTGGACATGGCCGAGCGCGAGGTGCGCGATCTGATCCGCCCGCAGGAGCCGAAGCGGATCAAGATCGAGGACATCCAGCGCGTGGTGGCGCGGCAATACAACGTCAGCCGCTCGGATCTGTTGTCCTCGCGCCGCACCGCCAACGTGGTCCGGCCGCGGCAGGTCGCGATGTATCTGGCGAAGACGCTGACCTTGCGCTCCCTGCCCGAGATCGGCCGCCGCTTCGGCGGACGCGACCACACCACGGTCCTTCATGCCGTGCGCAAGATCGAGGCACTGGTGGCCAAGGACAATGCACTCTCCGAAGAGGTGGAGTCGCTGAAGCGCCAGCTGCAGGAATAGGCTTGGCACCGTCATTCCGCGCCAGCTCGGCAACAGCCGGCTTGGCTGGACCGAACCCGGAATCTCGAGATTCCGGGTTCGCGCTTATGTGCGCCCCGGAATGACGGCCTCATTAGCCGACGCATTGTTCCCCCGTTCGCCGTCTCAAAAGCCCGCAAAACATGGGAAACGCCCCCGCAATCCCTTGAATCTGCGCGCTCATCCGCGCCACTTTACGCCCCCCGGAAAGCCCGCGGATCGGGTAACCCGGTGCCATCAGCCGCGGCGCGCAGCGCCCGGCACCTCCACGACATGCTTTGTTGGATCGGGCGGAAAATAGCTATGAAGGTCACCGTCGAACGCGCGCAACTCCTGAAGTCGCTGGGCCACGTCCATCGCGTGGTCGAGCGGCGCAATACCATTCCGATCCTTGGCAACGTGCTGATCCGCGCCGACAGCACGCAGCTGTCGTTGAAGGCGACCGATCTCGACCTCGAAGTGACGGAAACGCTGGCCGCCGAGACCGCGACCGGCGGATCGACCACCGTGCCGGCCCACATGTTCTACGACATCGTGCGCAAGCTGCCCGACGGATCGCAGATCATCCTGGAAAGCGACGGCGATCGCGCCGTCATGGCGATCCGCGCCGGGCGGTCGCGCTTCACGCTGCAGACCCTGCCTGAAAGCGATTTTCCCGATCTCGCCGCCGGCGACCTCTCGCACTCCTTCACGCTGCCGGCCAGCGACGTCAAGCGGCTGATCGACCGCACGCAGTTCGCGATCTCGACGGAAGAGACCCGCTATTATCTCAACGGCATCTATCTGCATTCGGCAGGCAGCGCCAAGGCCGCGAGCCTGCGCGGGGTCGCGACCGACGGCCACCGGCTGGCGCAGGTCGATCTGGCGCTGCCGAAGGGCGCCACCGGCATGCCCGGCGTGATCGTGCCGCGCAAGACGGTCGGCGAGGTGCAGCGCCTGATCGAGGACAACGAGGCCGAGGTCGCGATCGAATTGTCGAACGGCAAGATCCGCTTCACCATCGGCAATGTCGTGCTGACCTCGAAGCTGATCGACGGCACCTTCCCCGATTATGGCCGCGTCATTCCGCAGAACAACGACAAGGAGCTGCTGGTCGACAAGGCCGATTTCGCCGCCGCCGTCGACCGCGTCTCCACCATCTCCAGCGAGCGCGGCCGCGCCGTGAAGCTGGCGCTGTCCTCAGGCAAGCTCGTGCTGACGCGTCACCAATCCGGATTCGGGCAGCGCGACCGAAGAGCTCGAGGTCGAGTACGCCGCCGACGCGCTCGATATCGGCTTCAACTCGCGCTACCTGCTCGACATCGCCGCCCAGATCGAGGGCGAAGTCGCCGTGCTGAAACTCGCCGATCCCGGCTCGCCCACGCTGGTGCAGGACCGCGACAACAAGAGCGCGCTCTACGTCCTGATGCCGATGCGGGTGTGAGCGCTTACAGTTCGCATAGACGGCTACTAGATTTCGTCATGCCCGGCCTTGTGCCGGGCATCCACGTCTTTCTTGTCTTCAAGACGTGGATGGCCGGGACAAGCCCGGCCATGACGACGAGATTGACATGACCCCTTCCCGCATTCATCGCCTGACGCTGACGCACTTCCGCAACTATCGCGGGGCGAGCCTGGAGGTGCGCCGCGACATGGTTGCGCTGGTCGGGCCGAACGGCGCGGGCAAGACCAATTGCCTGGAGGCGATCTCCTTTCTCTCGCCCGGACGGGGACTGCGCCGCGCGACACTGGAAGACGTCGCGGACAACCAGGGCGACGGCTCCTGGGCGGTCTCGTCCGAGGTCGAGGGCGCGCTCGGGCTGGCCACGCTCGGCACCGGCATCGAGGCGACGCGCGGCGAGGTTTCCGCGAGCCGCCGCTGCCGCATCGACCGCGAGCCGGTCGCATCCGCCACCGCCTTCGGCGATCACCTCCGCATGGTCTGGCTGACGCCGGCGATGGACGGCCTGTTCATGGGCGCCGCCTCCGAGCGGCGGCGCTTCTTCGACCGCCTGGTGCTCGCCATCGACAGCGATCATTCCAGCCGCGTCTCGGCGCTGGATCGCTCGCTGCGCTCGCGCAACCGTCTGCTCGAAGTGCGCAATTTCGACGACCACTGGTGTGACGCGATCGAACGCGAGACGGCGGAGCTTGCGGTCGCGGTCGCGGCGATGCGCGGCCAGACCGCGCTCAAGCTCGCGGCGATGCTGCGCGCACGGGGCGAGGCCTCCGCATTCCCCTCTGCGCAGATCGCGCTCGACGGCTGGATGGAGAATGCGCTCATGAATGAGCCGGCGACCGCGGTCGAGGATCGCTACCGCAAGATCCTGCGCGAGGGCCGCGCGCACGACGCAGCCGCCGGCCGCACCCTCGACGGCCCGCATCTCACCGACCTTCACGTCGTCTACGCGCCGAAGAACATGCCGGCCAGGGACGCCTCGACCGGCGAGCAGAAGGCGCTCTTGATCGGCCTCATCCTGGCGCATGCGACGCTGGTCTCGGAGACCACGGGCATCATCCCGCTGCTGCTCCTGGACGAGGTGGTCGCCCATCTCGATCCTGGCCGCCGCAGTGCGCTGTTCCGTGAACTTGCAAGGCTCGGCGCGCAGGTCTGGCTCACCGGCGCCGATCCCGCCGCCTTCGCCGAGCTCGGCACAACAGGCGATATCTTCGAGGTCGAAAGCGGCCACGTCACGCGGCGCGGGTGAGTTCATCCGCTTGGTCCCAAGACGAACGAGACCCGGGGAACCCATGCCCCGACAAGCGAAATCAAGGGTTTTGGAGGCCTCTGAATTGGGCCTCGAATCGCTCTTTTCAGGCGCTTGCGAATCGGCCTCTTGAGGCCTTGAAAAAACGTTAAAAATATCTATCTCTTCAGATACTTATTGGCCACGACTTTGCGCTAGGCGCGCCCCTGTTTTCATGGCACAAATAGGCTCGATCAGCCCTCGTTCCGCGCAGCTGATTCGGGACATCCTCAAAGGCAACACATGACTGAACCAGCCCGGCAAACCACCGCCGACACTGAGCCTGCTATCGGAACCGAGTACGACGCGGAATCCATCCGGGTGCTGAAGGGCCTCGATGCCGTTCGCAAGCGGCCCGGCATGTATATCGGCGACACCGATGATGGGTCCGGCCTGCACCACATGGTCTACGAGGTCGTCGACAACGCGATCGACGAGGCGCTCGGCGGCCACGCGACGCGCGTCGAGGTCGTGCTCAACGCCGATAGTTCGGTGACGGTGCGCGACGACGGACGCGGCATTCCCGTCGACATCCACAAGGGCGAAGGCATCTCGGCGGCCGAGGTCATCATGACCCAGCTCCATGCCGGCGGTAAATTCGACCAGAACTCCTACAAGGTCTCCGGCGGCCTGCATGGCGTCGGCGTGTCGGTCGTGAACGCGCTATCCAGCAAGCTGCAGCTTCGGATCTGGCGCGACGACAAGGAACATTACATCGAGTTCGCCCACGGCGATGCCGTAGCTCCGCTGAAGGTGGTGGGCGATGCGCCGGGCCGGCGCGGCACCGAGGTGACCTTCCTCGCCTCGAGCGACACCTTCACGAACATCGAATATGATTTCGCAACCCTCGAGCACCGCCTGCGCGAGCTCGCTTTCCTCAATTCCGGCGTCCACATCGTGCTGTCCGACATGCGGCATGCCGTCGAGAAGCGCGAGCAGATGCACTACAATGGCGGCGTCGAGGAATTCGTCAAATATCTCGACCGCAACAAGAAGGCGATCGTGCCGGCGCCGATCATGGTGCGCTCGGAGAACAACGGGATCGGTGTCGAAGCCGCGCTGTGGTGGAACGACAGCTACCACGAGAACGTGCTGTGCTTCACCAACAACATCCCGCAGCGCGACGGCGGCACCCATCTTGCCGGCTTCCGCGGCGCGCTGACCCGCCAGGTCAACGGCTATGCCGAGGCCAACGCCAAGAAGGAAAAGATCGCGCTGACCGGCGACGACTGCCGCGAAGGCCTCACGGCCGTGCTGTCGGTGAAGGTGCCCGACCCGAAATTCTCGTCGCAGACGAAAGACAAGCTGGTCTCCTCCGAGGTCCGCCCGGTGGTCGAAAACGTCATCAACGAGGCGCTGGCGGCCTGGTTCGAGGAGCATCCGTCCGAAGCCAAGGTGATCGTCGGCAAGGTGATCCAGGCGGCTGCGGCGCGTGAAGCTGCGCGAAAGGCGCGCGAGCTGACGCGCAAGAATCCGCTCAGCGTGTCTTCACTGCCCGGCAAGCTCGCCGATTGTCAGGAAAAGGATCCGGCGAAGTCCGAACTCTTCATCGTCGAGGGCGACTCGGCCGGCGGCAGCGCCAAGCAGGGCCGCAACCGCGAATTCCAGGCGATCCTGCCCCTGCGCGGCAAGATCCTCAACGTCGAACGCGTCCGCGCCGACAAGATGCTGTCGAGCGAGCAGATCGGCACGCTGATCACCGCGCTCGGCACCGGCATCAGCGACGATTTCTCGATCGAGAAGCTGCGCTATCACAAGATCATCCTGATGACGGACGCCGACGTCGACGGCGCCCATATCCGCACGCTGCTCCTGACCTTCTTCTACAGGCAGATGCGCGACATCATCGACCAGGGCTATCTCTATATCGCGCAGCCGCCGCTCTATAAGGTTTCGCGCGGCAAGTCGGAGCAATACCTGAAGGACGAGCGCGCGCTCGAGGATTATTTGATCGAGACCGGGATCGACGAATGCGTGTTCAAGCCGGCCTCTGGCGGCGACCGCGCCGGACGCGACCTGCTGTCGCTGGTCGAGGATGCGCGCATCATCCGTGCCGTGCTGCGCAACCTGCACAGCCGCTACAACAGGACCGTCGCCGAACAGGCGGCGATCGCGGGTGTTTTGCGCCACAAGGTTTTCGGCGATCTGCCGAAGGCGGTCGCCGCTGCCGACTACATCGCAAAGCGCCTCGATGCGCTTGCCGACGAAGTGGAGCGCGGCTGGACCGGGCGCTTCAGCGAGGGCGAAGGATTCGTATTCGAACGCACGGTGCGCGGCGTCAAGGACACGGCAATCCTCGATCACGCGCTGCTCGGCTCGGCCGATGCCCGTAAGCTCGACGAATACGCGCCGAAACTGCAGGAAGCCTATGCGCGACCCGGCCTCCTGCGCCGCAAGGATTCCGAGACGGCAATCCATGGTCCTGTCGATCTGTTCGAGGCTGTCACCGAGTCCAGCCGCAAGGGACTGACCTTGCAGCGCTACAAAGGTCTCGGCGAGATGAACGCCGATCAGCTCTGGGAGACCACCCTCGATGCCGAGGCCCGCTCGCTGTTGCAGGTGAAGGTCAAGGAGGTCGACGAGGCCGACGACATCTTCACCAAGCTGATGGGCGACGTGGTCGAACCGCGCCGCGAGTTCATCCAGGAAAATTCGCTTTCCGCCAACGTCGACGTGTAAAGGGGCGGCCGATTTTAGTTCGATCGAGGATCGTTCTCTGCCATTGGTTCGCGAAGCGGAGCCGATATGACCGGCCCTTCCCAGAACGAACTATCGGTCGCGCGCCGTCCTGCGGCGGAGGCTGACCAGTCAGGTCCGGATCTCGCGACCGCTCCCGCAACGAGAACCGCGGAGGCGAGCGGGAAACCGGGCATGAAAGCCCGAAACGGTGGCATTGATGCGCTCCGCGCCGCCGTCACGCTGCTCGTCGTCTTTCACCATACCGCCATCACCTATGGCGCCATCGGCGGCTGGTATTACAAGGAACTGGAGCCTTCCAGTTCGCTCGGCGGGATGCTTCTTATCTTCTTCTGCACCGTGAACCAGGCCTGGTTCATGGGCTTGTTCTTCCTGCTGGCAGGCTATTACACGCCTCACGCCTATGATCGTCATGGACCCGCAGGGTTTGCTCGCGAGCGGCTGTTGCGGCTTGGGATTCCGCTTTTGGTGTATTTCTTCTTGCTGCATCCGACGACCGTGGCACTCGCTCAAACCGCCAGGGGCCGCTCCTTCATCAGCACCTTCGACTATCTCGTGACGCACGGCAGGTTCGAGCCCGGCCCTCTGTGGTTCGCCGAAGCCTTGCTGATCTTCGCAGCCCTCTGGATGGTCTTCCGCGCGACGAGGGCACCGCGGCCAAAGACAAGCCCACAACCGTTCCCATCCGGCGCGGCTCTGCTCGGCGCCGCCCTTGCGACCGGCGCCGCGGCGTTTCTGCTCCGGCTGATCTGGCCGGTCGGCGTGAACGTCGCGTTTCTGCAGCTAGGCTATTTCGCCTCCTACACCGTATTGTTCTTCGCCGGCTGCGCTGCCGCCGACGGCCGTTGGCTGGAACGCATACCGGACAGCCAAAGGAGAACGTGGTTGCTCACGGCATGGGTCGCGTTCCCGATTCTGCCTGTTGTCGCGCTGCTTGCGCCGCATGTGAGCTGGCTTGCAGGACGCGCCGAGGGCGGCTGGAATTTGCAGGCGCTCACCTACGCCTTCTGGGAGCCCTTTGTGGCCTGGGGATTCATCCTTGGCTTGCTGTCCTGTTTCCAGAGGCGCTTTGCGCAGCTGAAGGGCATCTGGCCCAATCTGGCGCGGCGCGCCTACCTGATATACATCATCCATCCGCCGATCCTCGTCGGCACCGCGCTGGCCTGGCGCGCGGTCGCCGCGCCTGCGCTCGTCAAATTCGTCGTCACGGGCTCGATCGCCTGCGCACTCTGCTATTTGGCCGCGGGTCTTGTCCTTCGTATTCCCCGGGCAGCGCTGATCGTTTGATCCGCGCATGACGATTTATAAATTTCCAACAGCATTGCTGACGGCGGCCTGATTACCGTAAAATTGCCGACACATTGATCTCGCAACCATTCGCAAGCCCCGCATTGTTCCGAAACTCGCCTCAGAGGAAGCCGTCATGGATCTGGAAGTTCGGAAACAGGATGGCGTCCGCGCGCCCATCCAGTACATCGTCGAGGGCGGGCACCGGCTGAGCGGCGCCATCGAGCCTGCCGGCAACAAGAACTCCGCGCTGCCGATCATCGCGGCAGCCCTGCTCACCGACCATCCCGTCACCCTCGACAACGTGCCGCGGATTCGCGACACCGAAACGCTGGTGGAGCTGATCCGCTCGGTCGGCGCCTCCGCTGAGTGGCGCGGCCGCAACCGGCTCGCCATCCATGCCAAGGACATCCGCGCCGCCGATCTCGACCGGGACCTGTGCGCGCGCATCCGCGCCTCGATCCTGTTGGCCGGCCCGCTGCTCGCGCGCTGTGGCGAGGTGGCGCTGCCGCCGCCCGGCGGCGACGTGATCGGGCGCCGCCGCCTTGACACGCATTTTCTGGCCTTCGAGCAGCTTGGCGCCAGCGTCGCCGCCACCGACAAGCTCGTCTTCCGCTCCAGGGGGCTGCATGGCGCCGACGTGTTCCTCGACGAGCCCAGCGTCACCGCCACCGAGAACGCGCTCGTCGCCGCAGTCGCCGCCAAGGGCACCACCTACCTGCGCAATGCCGCCTCCGAGCCGCACGTGCAGGATCTCGCGCATTTCCTGGTCGCGCTCGGCGCCAACATCGAGGGGATCGGCACCAACACCATGGTCGTGCATGGCACGGCGCGGCTGGGTGAGGCGAGCTATGCGATCCAGCCCGATCATATCGAGGTCGGATCGCTGATCGGGCTTGCTGCCGTAACCCGCTCTCCGATGCGGATCGTGCGCGCCGGCGTCGAGCATCTGCGCTCGATCCTGATGGGCTTCGAGCGGCTCGGCATTGTCTGCGAAATCGCCGGCGACGACCTCATCGTGCCGTCGGAGCAGACCATGAAGATCAGGGATGATTTCGGCGGCCACGTGCCGAAGCTGGAGGACCAGCCCTGGCCTGCTTTCCCGGCCGACCTGATGTCGATCGCGATCGTGACCGCAAGCCAGTGCGCCGGCGTCATCCTGATGTTCGAGAAGATGTTCGAATCCCGGATGTTCTTCGTCGACAAGCTGATCGGCATGGGCGCGCGCATCGTGCTGTGCGATCCACACCGCGCCATCGTCGCGGGCCCAAGCCGCCTGCGCGGCGCTTCCATGATCTCGCCCGACATCCGCGCCGGCATGGCCATGCTGCTCGCCGCCGTCTGCGCCGAGGGCACCAGCACCATCAACAACGCCGACCAGATCGAGCGCGGCTACGAGCGCATCGAGGAACGGCTGAACGCACTGGGTGCGAAGATCACCCGCGTGCCCGCGCGCGAGCGCTGAGCTTCCGCCTTCGGTCGGCGACACTTTCACGCGCTATTCTGGGAAGTTCCGAGATTTTCGAGGGGCGCTGTCAGGCAGCAAATCAGTCCGGCTGATCCATACGATACATCAACGGAGCCCCCGAAATCGTCCTTTAATGCCCGAGAAATGAGGCGCGAACCGAAGCCCGCACCGATGGGCTCTGAAACCGGTGGGCCTCCAAACTCCCTCCAGACGAAAGCGAACTTCGGCTCACCCGCTCGAACCTCAGATGACCATGTAATCGACACGCGGCCACCCGGCACACTCAGAGCGCCATACTTCAAGGCGTTGGTCGCAAGCTCGTGGATTGCCAAGGACAAAGCGAGCGCCTGTCGCGATTTGACAACAAGTGGAGGACCCGAAACCGTAAAACGACCTTCATCTGTTCTGTAAGGGCTCAGGGCAGCGCTGATCACATCTTGGAGGGGCGCAGCAGCCCAATTTGCCGCGGTGAGTAAATCATGCGCCCGTCCAAACGCGCCAAGTCGTGCTTGATACTTTGCAAGATCGGCTTTGCTGGATACGTCGCGAAATGTCTGGCTCGCCACGGCACCAAGCACCGCAAGAGTGTTCTTGACGCGGTGCTTTAGCTCTTCATTGATGAGGTTCAACGCTTCCCTCGCCATGTGCTCGGAGGTGACATCCCTGCAGACGACGAGCACACCGCCGACCGTGTCTTCGATATCGATTGGACCGAAGCTATACGTCCACCAGACATCTTCGCGACGACCGTGACGCGTTACCGGCACCAGTTGGTCCTCATGCCAGGTCGCGCCCTTACCTGCCATGACGTACTCGATCTGGGGACCAATGATGTCCCATATCTCATCCCAACATTCGCGGCCTCGCGCTCCCAAAGCGCTTGGATGCCGCTCGGGACCCATCGTTTCGCGGTAAGCATCGTTATAGAACTGGATCAGTTCCGGTCCCCACCAAATGAACATCGGATGGCGTGAGGTGAGGACCAGCCGGACAGTAACCCGAAGACTTTGCGGCCATGTTTCCGGCGAGCCGAGCGGCGTTTTTGACCAGTCAAATTCTCTGGTCAAAGCGCCCATCTCGCCGCCCCCCGACAAGAAGTCGCTGACCGCCTCCCCGCTCATACGCGCAACCTCGCTCAGACGCTTGTCGCCGAGCCTAAAGCCAAAGTTCCACAAAGTGCAATGTCCGCTGTGGGTCCAAAAGGCGACATTGGCCACTCAGTCTCCGTAAGGAAACGGACGTGGATGGGCGCCTTCGAGGGCCCGGCTATGTGCACCAGAACGGCTCATGCGACCAAACAAACCGCAAGCTAATTTTGTGTTCGCAGCCTACAATCGAAGGGGTGCATTACATCGCCGAACGGTCTACACCAGGGCAACCGCAAATTTCGGAGGTAGACACATGTCATATGCCTACAAGGTGAATGAAGACGTTCACCACCAGCCCCAAGGGCCACAAGGTCGTGCCGAAACTGATGCGCCGATGATCTATACCGTTGTTAAACGTATGCCCGTTGAGGCAGACGGTCGCCTCAGATACCGCATCAAGAGCAAATCAGGGAATATTGAGAGAGTCGTCACGGAAGATCAGCTTTCTTATTCTCAGTGATCTTCCGCGCTCACGCGAACTCCCTGTGAACGCCGTCACCAAAGCGACCAGTTGCAAGGTCATCGGTTGTGGGCGCGGCGTCGCGGCGAAATGCGATTGCACGCCCTGCGGGATCGCCGCCAACACTGCGAGCCCGGACAATCGCCCGCCATAGTCCAAAACAATCCGGCTCGCCGGATCGTGTTGACGCAATCGCAGGATCTGCGAGGCTCTCATCGGAGGCGCGACACCCGGTGTCATTGCATCAGGATAGTCGCCTTCGTTTGGATTAATTCGCATTCACGCAGCCTGCCCAGCTGCGCAAATCCGCACCACAGCCATGCGCGTTTTGCCCGTCGTGTTAATCTGTCGCACCCGCACACGCTTGCGCCGTCGGGCAAATCAGTGGCCTTGATCTGCGCGTCCCGCGCGCACAAGAGGGGCGTTTCGCGATCGTCACGAACGTTGGGTGCGGGATGCGGTGGACGCCAGTGATGTTCAGCGCGCGATAGGCGCGCGGACGAAAGCATCCTGGCGGACGGCGAAATCGTGTGGTCCTGATCCCCCGACGCTGGGATCAAGCCCGGGGTCACGAACCCCGGGCGACGGTGGCAAACAAGCCCGGTTCACCGGGGAGAGCACGAAGATAAGCCGTTAAAACCACTGCGCAGGGAATGCCGGAGATGTTTCGGCGACCTGTGGCGACGACTCGTGTGCTTTCTACCACCGCACACGAGGCTGCGGGTGTGCCAAACACCCCGGCATTCCCTGCGCCCTCTCTTGCAGAGGGTGACAATTCCTCAGAACTCGGGCATTTCGTGCCGCGATATCGCTGACGCTTGCGCGCATCATTGCACGACCCGCATCAACGTGATCCACGCCTACCATCCTTCCGCCACGCCCGGTGCTATTGTCGTCTCATGACCCTCTCCGACAAAATCGCGCGCGCCCCGGCCGTTGGCGCGGCCACTGGGCATCATCTCGCGACCGAGCTGATCGAGACGCTGAAGCTCGCCGCGCCGATGGCGCTGACCCAGCTCGGACAGATCGCGATGATGACGACCGATCTCGCCTTCATCGGCCGGCTCGGCGATGCCGCAGTCGGCGCCGCGGCCTTGGCCGGCACGGTTTATTTCATCGCCTTCACCATCGGATTGGGCTTGATTTCGGCGGTCGCACCGCTGGCCGCGCAGGCCTTCGGGGCGCGCGATCCGCGCATGGTGCGCCGTTCCGTGCGCTCGGGCCTGTGGATGGGATTGCTGATCTCGCTGCCCATCATGATCGCGCCGTTGCGCGGCGAGCAGATCCTGCACGCGCTGGGCCAGGCGGCCGAGCCCTCGCATCTCGCGCAGGAATATCTGTTCGGCCTGGCGTGGGGCGTCGCCCCCGCTCTGTGGTTCATCGCCATCCGCGGCTTCATGGGCGCCATGAACCGGCCACAGCCGATTCTCTGGATCACGCTCGCCGCCATCCCGCTCAACGCGCTGCTGGTTTACCTGCTCATCTACGGCAAGTTCGGATTGCCGCCGCTCGGCCTGTTCGGCGTCGGCCTCGCCACGGCCACGGTCAACCTCTGTACCTTTCTCGTCAGTCTTTGGATCGCCACTCAACAGCAGCCGTTCAGGCGTTACCATATCCTCGCCCGGCTCTGGCGTGTCGACTGGGAGTTGATGCGAAAGATCGCCGTGATCGGAGCGCCGATCTCGATCGCGCTCATGCTGGAATGGGGCCTGTTCTCGTCCGCCGCGTTGCTGATGGGAGTGATCTCGACGACCGCGCTGGCGGCGCATCAGATCGCGCTTCAAGTGACCGCCGTCCTGTTCATGGTCCCCTTGGGCATCGGCATGGCGGCCACCGTCCGCGTCGGCCAGGCCTTCGGCGCCGGCGACACCCAGGGCGTGAAGCGCGCGGGCCAGGTCGCGATGGGGCTCGGGATCGCGATCGGTCTCGCGCTGACGGTGGCCGTGGTCGCGTTGCGCTTTACCATCGTCCGCCTCTTCCTCGGCGAAAACCTGCCGAATATCGATGCGACGGTTTCGCTCGCAGGCTCCCTGCTCCTGATCGGCGGCACCTTCTACATCATGGACGGATTGCAAGGCATCGCGGCCGGCGCGCTGCGCGGCTTGAACGATACCCGCATGCCTCTGGCGTTCGCCGCCGTCAGCTATTGGGGAGTAGGCTTCTGTTCGGCCTATGTCATGGCCTTCCACACCTCACTCGGCGCGGCCGGCGTCTGGATCGGCCTCTCGCTCGGCAGCTTCGTCTATGCAACGCTCCTCATCTGGCGCTTCCGGCTGCTGGCCAACAGGCTGAACGCCCAAAATATGAAAGCCGGCAACCCCCGGTGACATCCGGCGCATGAAAAGCAAGGGTCTGGTGCGCAGGAAGCGGTGTTGACGTGATGCGACGCGAGTTCTACGAAATGAGACTAATTCCTTCGTCATTGCGAAGAGCGAAGCGACGAAGCAATCCATTCTCTCCCGACTCGACCTCATGGATTGCTTCGCGGAGTTTATCATCGGGCGGCGCTTCGCACCGACCCGTTGGCTCGCAATGACGGTAAGAAAACACAAGAGGCAACGCCATGGCGCATGAAACCGAAACGCTCGCAGCCTATGTCGCCGATCTTAAATTCGACGACATCCCGCCGGAGGTATTGGAACGCGCCAAGGTCCTCACCCTCGACTTCCTCGGCAGCGCCATCCGTGCCCGGCGCGATGCGGAATCCACGCCCTCGCTGCTCAAGATGCTCGAAGCGCTCGCACTCGACGGCAAGGGCGAATCCACCGTGTTCGGCGACAACAAGACCTGGACGCCGGCGGTGGCCGCGCTGCTCAACGGCGCGCTAGGGCATTCCCTGGACTTCGACGACACGCATGCGGATTCCTCGCTGCATCCGAGTGCGCCGGTCGTGCCGGCGGCGTTTGCGGTCGGCGAGATGGTTGGCGCCTCCGGGCGTGACGTCCTCACCGCGATCGTGGCCGGCTATGAAGTGTGCTGCCGGCTCGGCAACGCGCTCGATCCGACCTCGCATTACGCGCGCGGCTTTCATCCGACCGCGACCGCGGGCACCTATGGCGCCGCGGCGGCCGCGGGGAAATTGTTCGGGCTGTCGCAGCAGCAGCTCGTCGCCGCTTTCGGCGTGTCCGGGAGCCAGGCCGCGGGCTCGCTGCAGTTCCTCGTCAATGGCGCCTGGAACAAGCGCTACCAGGTCGGCGCTGCCGCCATGAACGGCGTGATCGCCGCGACGCTGGCGCGCAACGACTTTGTCGGTTCGAGCGAAGCGGTCGAGGGCAAGCATGGCCTGCTGGTCGGCTACAGCGACAATCCCCATCCAGACAAGGCGGTCGCGGGCCTGGGCTCGACCTACGAGACCATGAAGATCGGCGTCAAACCCTATCCGAGCTGCCGCTACACCCACGCCGCTCTCGATGCCATCATCGCGATGCGGCGCGAGCACAATCTGACGCCGGAACAGATCAAGCGGGTCGAGGTCGGCCTGCATCGGAACGGCATTACGCTCACCGGAGATGAAGCGACCAAGCGGCATCCGACCTCGATCGTCGGCGGACAATTCTCGATGTTCTTCACCGGCGCGGTGGCGCTCGATCAGGGCAGCTTCGGCTGGGACGATTACGACCGGCTCGGCGACAAGGCGGTCGATGCGCTCGCCGACAAGTTCGCCGTGGTTCAGGACGACCGGCTCGAAATCGGCCGCACCCATCCCTTCGGCGCGCGCGTCTCGATCACCACCGACGACGGCGTGCATGAGCGGCTGTTCGCCGATCCGTCCGGCGAACCCAATTCGTTTCCGGACGCAGCCGCGATGCAACAGAAATTCCTGACGCTGGCGCGTCCGGTGCTGAAGAACCGTGCGGACCAGTTTGCGGACGCGATCCTCTCGCTGGAGCGCTTCGACCGCGTCGAAAAGGCGACGCAGTTGGGCCGGCAGTAGCCGATTGGTCAGGCAGCGCCGTCGATGATGATGAAGTCGGCATCGGCGTGTCTTTGCCGGATCGCTTTCGCGGCCTGATATTCCGGACTGTCGTAGCAAGCCCTGGCGGTGTTGCGATCGGCGAACTCGACCACCACATTGCGGTCGCGGCTATTGCCTTCCATCACGTCAAAAACGCCGCCGCGCACGATGAACCTGGCGCCGAATTTCTCGAATGCAGGCTTTGCTGCCGCGAGATATTCCGGATAGCGCACCTCATCGCGCACCGAGACGCGAACGATCCAATAGGCCTTGGGCATTGATTTCTCCTCCATGTGATTTCCTCGAAACGCCTGGTGGCGCGCCGATCTCAAATCCGCCCGCGGCCGAACTGCGCTGCGACATCGAGACGCGAAATTCCCATGTCGCGCAGCGACAGGTCGTCCAGTGTGACGAGCTCTGCGAATTCACGCCGTCGCCGTCGCCGAATGAGATAATTGGCCCAGGCCCGGCGGAGGATCCGGCTGGCGCGCGACAGGATCAGGCCGACGGCGCGGCTTCGCGCCGCATGGGCCCGGCGCACGAGGCGCGAGATCAGCGCGTTTTGCTGCGCGGGCGCCAAGGTCTTCCAGCCGGCCAGATCGCTTCCGTTGAGATCGTTGCACACCATCAACTCCATCGCTTCCCGGACGATATCGGTCCGCGATGAGGGATTTACAGCGCCCAATACATCTCATAAAATGAATAATTCAGATATTTTTGATCTCTTTTGGAGATATAGATGGACCTGTCCGACCTTCGCATCTTCACGACGGTTGTCCGCGAAGGCGGCGTCACGCGCGCGGCCGAGAAACTAAACCGCGTGCAATCGAACGTGACGACGCGGATCCGGCAGCTCGAGGAAGACCTCGACGTGACGCTGTTCATTCGCGAGGGCAAGCGGCTGCACCTTGCACCGGCCGGGCAAGCGCTGCTCGGTCATGCGGAGCGGCTGCTGGCACTCGCCGACGAGGCCCGCGCGTCGGTCCGCGATCCCCGGCCCCGCGGCCTGTTTCGTCTCGGCGCGATGGAGAGCACCGCAGCGGTGCGGCTGCCGAAGGCGCTCAACGAATATCACCGTCGTCATCCCGAAGTGACGCTCGAGCTTCGCACCGGCAATCCCGGCGTGCTCGCCACCGCCATTCTCGCCGGCGAGTTGGATGCTGCACTCGTGGCCGAGCCGATCGCGGACACCCCGTTCGACAAGGTTTCCGTGTTCGAGGAAGAGCCGGTGATCGTCTCCGCCGCCGGCCAACCGCCGGTCGGCAAGGGCGGACACTTTCCCAAGACCATCATCGCCTTCGAACATGGTTGTCCGCATCGCAAGCGGCTGGAGGCCTGGTACCAGAAGCGCGGCGAGATGCCGGAGCGGACCGTCGAGCTCGGTTCATATCACGCCATGCTCGGCTGCGTTGCCGCCGGCATGGGTATCGCGCTGCTGCCGCGCAGCGTGCTCAGCACGTTCCCCGAAAGCAAGCGGCTGACCGTACATCGCCTGCCTCCCGGCGAGAACCGCGCCGAAACAGTGCTGATCTGGCGAAAGGGTGCGGGCTCCCCCAACATCAAGGCGCTGCAGGACATCCTGTCAGCAATGCAGCGGTCGCGGGGCTGAGAACCGCGTCAATGACCGCCTGCCAGTTCTGCTCCGCCGCTCGTCGCCGCGATCACGTCACGGACGAGTTGCGCCACGCCGTCAGCATCGAGCGGCCAGTTGACGGTGCGGCCGAGACGGACAATGACGAGATGCCGCGAGGGAATGATGATGACGTATTGCCCGATCGATCCCTTGGCAAAGAACGCGTCGCGCGGCCAGCCGTGCTCGATACGATACGTCGCACCGAACGACTGTCGCCGAGATTGGTCCAGAAGCCCGCGCCATAGCCGACGAAGGCATTCGGCGTCGGCCGCGCCGAATATCGTCACCCAGCCTTGCGGAAGAATACGCTGTCCGCCGACGACGCCGTCATTCAGATAAAGCATCCCGAAGCGCGCCCAGTCGCGCGCCGGAGCCAGCATCTGGCTCGATCCTTCCGGCGTGCCCGCGCCGTCGAATTCCAGCGTGACATGCCGCATGCCGAGCGGTCCGAACAATTCGGTCCGTGCAAGGCGCAACAGATCCGCGGGCTTGCCGCCGCTGGCCTCGAGGATCAGCTTCGACAGGATCAGGTAATTGCCGTCGTGATAATTCCAGGAGCTGCCCGGCGTGGTCCCGAGTTCGGCGCTCTCCGCGAAGGAGGCCATGTCGGTCTCCATGAATTTCATCCGGTTGACCGGCTCGAAGGCTGCGCCAAGCGACGCCTGCAAGGAACTGCCGAGGTTCAACCCGGCGGTATGACGCAGCAGCTGATCGACAGTGATCGCATGGCGTGGATCGTCGGAACTCTGCCAGGCCGCGACCGGCGCCGGCCCATTCAGGCTCAGCTTGCCCTTGCGGACGAGGATGCCGGTCAACGCCGACACGACCGATTTGGTCGCGGAAAAGCCGAGCAGCGGCGTATCGATGCCGACGCCCTCGGCATAACGCTCGGCGACGATACGGCCGTCCTTCACGACGACAATGGCGCGCGTTCGTCTGAACGGCGGCGCATCGGGCTCGGCGAAGGCGCGATCGAGCGCGGCGGCAAGCTCTGGGCTCTCGGGCGGGACAATCGACGGTTCCGCGATCTCGGACAGCACCGGCGCCGGCAGCTTCTCGGCCGGGGGCACCGCGACGCGCGCTACGGCATCGCCATGATCGAGGAAACAGCCGAGCGCACCGCGATAGACCGCGCGGCTCACGCCAAAGCCGAGCAGGCTCACGCGGACATCCCCGCGATCGCGATCGACACGGTAATCCAGCGCCCAGCTGATCAGGCCCGTGCCCGGCATCGCCGCGGTGGTATCAGCGAAATTTTTGTCCGGATCGAGGCCGGAGACGAAGGTCTCCGAGCACAGGACGCTGGCGACAAAGCCGGTCGCGACCCTTGGCACGTTACGGGCGCGAACAGCGGTGACCGCGAGCGCGGTGAGTGCGGTCGAAGCGGCAAGGAGGAGGAACAGGCGTCGTCGGGTCATTCTTGTCTCCGGCTGGACAGGCCGGAGCGATCTGCCACGGACCGCTCAGACCCGCTCGCCGGATTTGAAAATCGCGCTGGCCGAAACCTGAAGCCGGCTTGCCGATTCCGGAATTATGAGGTGATGACAGAGCCTTATCGTTCAGGCGACGGACGCCTTGAGCTTCCGATATTCGCTCGGCGTGACGCCGGTCGTAGCCTTGAAGGCGCGGTTGAACGGTCCGAGCGACTGGAAACCGGCATCCATCGCGATGGTGATCACGGGCACCTCGGCCTGCGCGGGATCGCCGAGCGCGGCCTTGGCTTCGGCGATGCGATGCTCGTTCAAGAACACATTGAAGTTGCGGTAACCGAGACGCTGGTTGATCAGCCGCCGCAACCGGTATTCGGGGATCGACAGCCGCGTCGCCAGCGTGCCGATGGTGACATCGTCGTGGCGATAGATCCGCTCGTCAGCCATCAGGCGCATCAGAGCGTCGATGAGTTTCTGATCGGTGGCATCCGCGCCGGTGGCCTCAGCCCCGACCCTAGCGGGCGCGGGAACAGTCGCAGCAAACAGATCGTTCGCCGTCACCTGCATCATCGCGCAGGAGATCGCGGCCACGATGCAAGCGAGCAAGGCGCTATTGGCGAGGTTGACGATTGCGGCCGCATCGCCACCCAACGCCAGCATTTGCAGGATCGCATTGAGCCCGCCATAGAGCGCCGACGCAACAACAACGAACATTCGCAGATGACGCCGGCCTTGCACGAGATCGGCCGACCAGGAGGCAACGGTCTGCCCGACCACAAGAATGATGAAGCCGAGCGCAATCAGGTTAACGGCGAGACGCCCGTAACCGGCCGGTACGATCCACAGGCAGTTGATGAAGCTGAAGGCTGCGACCGCGAGCCAGATCAGGCCGTGCCACCAGCGCAAGGCAAAGGTGTCATCGAACAACGCACGGCAAAACAGCCAGAACACCACGACATTGCCGGTCGAGAGCGCGATCAGCGGCGCGTGCCAGGCCGAAAACGGCGGCGTAATGCCGATTGCCGAGGTCGCGGCATGCGCCGCCGATCCGATCGCGAATGCAACCGCCAGCCGGCCGGCGACCAATGTCCGGAATTCGCGAAACAACGCCACCGCCAGCACCAGCAGCATCGCGACGGTGGCAGCGCGCAGCGCAAGATCGATTGTTGCAATCGGCATCAAATCCGCTCGATGATGACTGCAGCGATTCTAGCCGACATCGATGCAGGCTTCAAATTCGCAGATCTAGCCCATCCATTTGCTTCGGTAAGTCACCCAGATATCGGAGGGATGGCCGAGCAGGACGGTTTCGCCTTCGATTGTCGCACCGAGTCGTCGCGCCACCGCCTGCGACGAGACGTTCTCGCGATCGATGCAGTGCAGGATCTTCTCCAGCTCGAAGGTCGCAAACGACCAGTCGATCGTGGCCCGCGCCGCTTCGACCGCATATCCCTTGCCGCGAAACTCTTTCGCGATCCCCCAGCCGACCTCGAAACCGGGCCAGCCCGGCGGAAAGAATGGACCGACACGACCGACGAACTTGCCGGACCATTTCTCCTCGACCACGAACATGCCGAAGCCGAGCAGCACCCAATGTCCCGCCATGATCGCGGAGTTGCGCCAGCCGTTCGCCGCCTCCGTCACAGGCTTGCCGTCAGCGGTGATGAAGCGGCCGCTGAGCGGATCGGACAACATCGCGGTGTTCGGCATCACGTCCGACGCGCGCCATTGCCGCAGGAACAGGCGCTCGGTCTCGATTCCCGGCCAATCGGGCTTGGGCAGCGTGGCGCCTGGCTTGAGCGGTGGGATCATCCTTTTGTCATCCTAGGTATTGAGCGTGATCCTGGCCAATGCCATGACGACGCACCATGTATTTCCTGCTAGGCTCGGGGCAAAACAGCAAGCAAGGGAGGCTCACATGAGCTGGCAACCTTCCGAAGATCCGACGCTCGGCGATGCGACATCGTGCGACGCGATCGATCTCATCATCGTACCGCGCACGCGTGACCTCGGCGACGGCTTTGCGGTGCGACGCGCGCTGCCGCATGGCAGGCGCCAGATGGTCGGTCCCTTCATCTTCTTCGATCATTTCGGGCCGGTCCAATTCGTGTCCGGCAAGGGCATGGACGTACGGCCGCATCCGCATATCGGCCTCGCCACGGTCACCTACCTGTTCGACGGCAGCATCATGCATCGCGACAGCGAGGGCAATATCCAGGAGATCACCCCCGGCGCGATGAACCTGATGACGGCGGGCCGCGGCATTGCGCATTCCGAGCGCACGCCGGACCTGCAACGCCGGAACGGCCAGAAGATGCTCGGCTTGCAAAGCTGGATCGCGCTGCCGGCGGGCAAAGAGGAAATCGCCCCCTCGTTCCAGCATTTTGCCGCGGGCGATCTGCCTGTCATCGCCGAGCGCGGCTTCACCGCGCGCGTCATTGCGGGCGCGTCATTCGGCATCAGGTCGCCGGTGGAGATGGTGTCGCCGTGGTTCTACACCGAGGTGACGGCGGAGGCCGGCATCCGTGTGCCGCTCGACCCCGATCACGAGGAGCGTGCGATCTATCTGGTCGACGGCGAGGTTGAAATTGCAAATGAACGTTACGAAGGACCGCGTCTCCTGATCTTCCGCCCCGGCGATCGCATCACGGTGAAGACGCAGAAGCCGACGCGAATGATGTTTCTGGGCGGCGATGCACTGGAAGGACCGCGCCACATCTGGTGGAATTTCGTCTCCTCCAGCCAGCAGCGCATCGAGCAAGCCAAGCAGGACTGGAAAACCGGCCGGTTCGCGCCCGTTCCACAGGAGCATGAGTTCATTCCGCTGCCGGAATAGGCTATCTCCGCTTCTCCTTTCCTCTGCCCACGCCGCCTCGCCCGCGGCCTTTCGAAAGCCTTGCCGATGACGACGATGCGCGCCAGTGACCTGCCCTTGCCAAAGATCGGGAGCGGCAAGGTCCGCGACATCTATGCCGTCGGCGAGGATCGCGTGCTGCTGCTCACAACCGACCGTATCAGCGCGTTCGATGTAGTGATGGCCGAGACCATTCCAATGAAGGGCGCGGTGCTCACCCAGATCAGCGCCTTCTGGTTCAGGCAGCTCGAAGGCGTGGTGCCGCACCACATGATCTCGGCCGATGCCGACGGGATCATCCGCGCCGTCCCGGCGCTGAAGGACCACCGCGCGGATATTCTGGGACGCGCAATGCTCTGCAAGCGGACCACCGTATTTCCGATCGAATGCGTGATCCGCGGCTACATTTCGGGTTCGGCCTGGAAAGAATATGCAGCAAGCGGCACACTCGCAGGCGAGAAGCTCGCCGCCGGCCTGGTCGAGAGCACGAAGCTCGAACCTGCGATCTTCAGCCCGGCAACCAAGGCGGAGACCGGCCACGACGAGAACATCACGATTTCGCGGATGCGCGAGGTGGTCGGGCGCGACGTCGCGGACCAGTTGGAGGGCATGACACGCGCGGTCTACACGCGCGGCGAACAGAAGACCCGCGCGCAGGGTATCATCATTGCCGACACCAAATTCGAATTCGGCCGCGACAAGGACGATCGCATCATCCTGATCGACGAGGTGATGACGCCGGACTCATCGCGCTTCTGGGCGGCCGATGCCTACGAGCCCGGCCGGCCGCAGGCGAGTTTCGACAAGCAGCCGCTGCGCGACTATCTCGACGGCGAACGTCGCGCCGGCCGCTGGAATGGCGACGCGCCCGCGCCACCATTGCCGGCAAGCGTGGTGGACGCCACCAGCAAGCGCTATCTGGAGGCCTATCGGCGCGTGACGGGGAGAGAGCTGACAATATGATTTGTTGTCATTCCGGGATGGTCCGAAGGACCAAACCCGGAATCTCGAGATTCCGGGTTCAATGCTGCGCATCACCCCGGAATGACGACAATCATGAAAGGAGGTACGCATGTCCGAAGCCGATGCCGTGCTGATCGAGCGCGATGGACCGGTCACTATCGTCTCCATCAACCGTCCGCATTGCCGCAACGCGGTGGATGGTGCGACTGCGCGAAAACTCTACGACGCGTTTCTCGCTTTCGATGCCGACACGAACGCTGCTGTCGCCGTATTTACCGGTACGGGCGGGTATTTTTGCGCCGGCGCCGATCTGAAGGCGGTCGCCAGGGGTGACCGCGAGAAGAAGCGCGAGGTCGGCGGCCACAATACGATCGCGCCGATGGGACCGAGCCGGCTGCGATTGTCGAAACCGGTCATCGCGGCGGTGGAGGGCTTTGCCGTTGCGGGCGGGATGGAACTGGCGCTATGGGCCGACATGCGCGTGGTCGCGGAAGATGCGACCTTCGGTATTTTCTGCCGCCGCTTCGGCGTGCCCTTGATCGATCTCGGCACCATCCGCCTGCCGCGGCTGATCGGGCACTCGCAGGCGATCGATCTGATCCTGACCGGACGCCCGGTCGGCGGTCCCGAGGCACTACGCATGGGGCTTGCCAACAGGCTGGTGCCCAAGGGCACGACGCGCGCGCAGGCGATCGCGCTCGCCAGGGACATCGCAAAGTTCCCGCAGACCTGCCTGCGCGCCGACCGGCTCTCGGCGCTGCGGCAATGGGACCTCTCCGAAGAGGAGGCGATTGCCAATGAGATGCGCGGCGGCCTGGAGGTGATCGCCTCGGGTGAGACCTTGTCGGGGGCCGCACGCTTCGCTTCCGGCGCTGGCCGCCACGGCAGTTTTTTCGAAGACGGCGGCGACATGGGGAATGGCTGACGATGATGACTGCTTCCACGACTTCTACGACCGGGACAAGAACCTTCACCATCAGGGATTTCCGCCTGCAAAGCGGGGTCGTGATGGGCGAGGTGACCATCGCCTACCGGACGCTGGGCACGCTCTCGCCCGCGCGTGACAATGCCGTGCTGATCACGCATGGGTTCACCAGCGGGCCTGACATGATCAACCCGGGCGGGCTGACCGGCGAAGGCGCCTGGGCCCAGCTTGTCGGACCGGGCAAGCCGGTCGACACCAACCGCTATTTTGCGATCTGCCCGAACATGCTCGGCTCGTCCTACGGCTCGACCAATGCGGCCAGCATCGATCCGGCGACCGGAAAGCCATATGGTCCGCGCTTTCCCGACATCACCGTGAGCGACATCGTCGCGACCCAGAGATTGCTGCTCAACGATTTCGGCATCGACAAGCTTGTCGCCGTTGTCGGCCCCTCCTATGGCGGATACCAGGCCTTTCAATGGGCCGTGGATTATCCGACAGCGATGCGCGGGATTGCGCCGGTCGTCACCTCGCCCAGCGTGTCACGCGAGCGATCGGAGGGGCGCGTCGCCAATTTTCGCGCGACATTCGCGACAAACCCGAACTGGAACGGCGGCGATTATTACGCGACCGGCGGCGTTCTGGAGACGCTGACCGACATCCGCGCCGCAACGCTGAAGAGCTACGGCATCGAAGCGCGGCTGAGGCAGAGCCTGTCCGATCCGGTCGCGATCGAGGCCGCGATCCGCAAGGAGGCCGCGCAATGGGCCAGGGTGTTCGACGCCAATTCGCTGATCATCCTGGCCAACGCGTTGCGGAGCTTCGACGTCACGCCGCGATTTTCCGAGATCAAGGCAAAGGTGCTTTTTGTGATATCGCGCACCGACCTGCTGTTTCCACCCGGGATCGCGCCCGGCGTGATGGCGGGACTGAAGGCCGCCGGTGTCGATGCGGACTATTTCCTGCTCGACAGCGAGTACGGCCATTCCGCGTCCGGCCTCGACGCCCACAAATGGGCGCCGCGGCTGCGGGAGTTCATGGAGAGTTTGTAGATCGTAACCCACACCGCTGTCGTCCCCGCGAAAGCGGGGACCCATAACCACCGATATCGATTATCGAGAACCCTGAGGCTCCAGCGTGCCATCACGCTGAATCCTGTGGTTATGGGTCCCGGGTCGCGCTTCGCTTGCCCGGGACGACAGGAGGTGTGCGGAAATGGCCGGAACTAAACCCCCGCCATCATCACGTATTTGATCTCGACATATTCTTCCATGCCGTGATGCGAGCCTTCGCGGCCGAGGCCACTCTCTTTCACGCCGCCGAAGGGCGCCACTTCGGTGGTGATCAGGCCGGTGTTGACGCCGACCATACCCGACTCCAGCGCCTCGGCGACACGCCAGACACGGCCGAGATCGCGCGAATAGAAATACGAGGCAAGACCGAACGGCGAATTGTTGCACATCGCAATCACGTCGGCCTCGTCCTTGAAGCGGAACACCGGCGCCAGCGGTCCGAAGGTTTCTTCATGCGCGACCAGCGCGTCCGGTTTCACATTGGCGAGCACGGTCGGCTCGAAGAAGGAACCGCCAAGCGCGTGGCGCTTGCCGCCGGTGATCACCTTTGCGCCACCCTTGACCGCATCCGCGATGTGCTTCTCGACCTTGTCGATCGCATCCATGTTGATCAGCGGCCCCTGCACCACACCCTGCTCGGTGCCGTCCCCGATCTTCATCGCCGCAACCTTCTTCGACAGCTTGTCCACGAACTCGTCGTAAATCCTGTCCTGGGCATAGATGCGGTTGGCGCAGACGCAGGTCTGGCCCATGTTGCGATATTTGGAGACGATCGCTCCCTCGACGGCAGCATCGATATCGGCATCGTCGAACACCACGAACGGAGCGTTGCCGCCGAGCTCAAGCCCGAGCTTCTTCACGCCAACGGAGGCCTGCTGATAGAGAATCTTGCCGACCTCGGTCGAGCCGGTGAAGCCGACAAAGCGCACCGCCGGATGTTCGCAGAGGACCTTGCCGATGGCCGAAGAATTGCCGGTCAGAATGTTGAACACGCCCTTCGGCACGCCTGCCTTTTCGGCCAGCGCCACCAGCGCCAGCGCGCTCAGCGGCGTCTCATTCGCCGGCTTGAGCACCACGGTGCAGCCGGCCGCGAGCGCCGGTGACACCTTCCGGGTGATCATCGAGCAGGGAAAGTTCCACGGGGTGATTGCGCCGCAGACGCCGATCGGCTGCCTGATCGCCAGCAGCCGGGCGTCCGGACGTTGCGTCGGGATGGTTTCGCCATAAACGCGACGCGCCTCCTCGGCGAAGAACTCGACATAGGCGCCGCCGATGTCGATTTCGCCGAGCGCCTCCGAGAGCGGCTTGCCCTGCTCCGAGGTCAGGATCAGCGCGAGGTCTTCGCGGTTGGCGGCGATCAGTTCGAACCATTTGCGCAGGATGTTGGAGCGTTGCTTGGCCGTGAGTTTGGCCCAGGCCGGAAAGGCGCGTTCAGCCGCCTCGACCGCCTGCGTCGTCTCCGCGGTGCTCAGGACCGGCACCTTGGCGAGTTCCACACCATTGACGGGATTGGTCACGGGCCGCGAGGGCGTGCCGACCCACGCGCCGTCGATATAGCAACGATCCCGCAGCAGCGAGGCGTCCTTCAGGCGCTCGCGAAGCGAGGGTGCAGAGGGCTGCGAAGCACGTGCGGCGGCAGTGGGGGTCATGGCGTTGCTCCCGGAATTTTGTGAAGGTTGGACCGAATATAGGCCCAATCCATTCACAATGCACCGGGCGCCCGTGCACGGCAGCCTTCAGTTATTTTGTGAGATAGTTGCGCGTCATTCCGGGGCGATGCGGAAGCATCGAACCCGGAATCTCGAGATTCCCAGATGCGCAATTGCGCATCTGAGATCTGGTGCCGGCGCACCATCCCGGAACGATAAATTCAGTTCAGGCCGCGCCGCTCATATAGGTATCGCGCCGGCCGATCATGCGTTCGGCGGCCGCCTTGGCGTCGGACTTCGACGAGGTCGCACAGGTTCGATATTCGAGATCGGGAGCTCCAGCCGCGTCGCGCCGGCCGAACCAGGACTTGGCGCCGACCGGCAGCGAGGAGAGCGCCTGCGCCAAATTGTCCACCGCGCCGAACGAATGCAGTGCACCTGTTACTGCGATACGGACCTCGTAGATGCCCGGTGAGATCGGTGCTTCCAAATTTTCGCCACGTCCGGGGCGGGGATACCGCCTCCATTCGCTCCAAGTCGAGATCATTTGCCTTCCCCTTGCGGCGCCGTGGCCGCCAAAAATTAAATCAACCCATCGGTCGAAAACCGCCGATTTGACCGCTTTCTCAACGCCTTACTGAAAAGAAAGTTCAATACAAACCAATCACTGCAGGATATCGCCGGACGTACCGGCGGTCACCGTTATCCGCCACAATTCACAGCCAATTGTGGCAAAGTGTTGCACTTCTGTAGCTCTTTCAGGGCGTTTTTTACCCCCTCCGCCATCACGAGATCGCGACTGCGACCCGCGACAGCCGAAACGTGAATCGCTTGCTGGGCGCGCCCGCGGGGAGGAAGATCGATCCACTTCCAAATTCCAAAAAATCAGCGGGAGGATACCCCCATGCAAAGCAAGGCTCAGATCGACCAGGTCCTGCGTCAAAAAAGCGACGCACAGGAAATTCCCGGCGTGGTTGCCGTGGCTGCAAGTGGCAATCAGGTCATCTACCAGGGCGCGTTCGGCAAGCGCGACCTGTCGAAGGACGATCCCATGACCGCCGACAGCGTGTTCTGGATCGCGTCGATGACCAAGGCAGTGACCACTGCCGGCGCAATGCAGCTGGTCGAGCAAGGCAAACTCTCGCTCGACGAGCCGATCGGCAAGCTTTTGCCCGATCTCGCGTCACCGCAGGTGCTCGAAGGCTTCGATGCCAAAGGCGAGCCGAAACTGCGGGCAGCAAAGGGACCGATCACGCTGCGCCAGTTGATGACCCACACCGCCGGTTTCTGCTACGAGCTGTGGAACAGCGACAAGGCGACATATCTGGAGAAAACCGGCATCCCCGGAATCACCACCTGCCAGAACGCCGCCCTGAAGACGCCGCTCGCGAGCGATCCCGGTACGCGCTGGGAATACGGCACCAATATCGATTTCGTCGGCAAGGCAGTGGAGGCCGCGAGCGGCAAGAAGCTCGATGCGTACCTGCGCGATCACATGTTTGCGCCGCTCGGCATGAGCGACACCGGCTTCAAGATCACCGACGACATGCGCAAGCGATTGGTCGGCATGCATGTCCGGGGCGAGGATGGCAAGCTGGCGCCGCTTCCCGTTCGAGCTCGAGCAGAATCCGGAATTCCACATGGGCGGCGGCGGTCTCTACTCGACGGCTGCCGACTACATCAAGTTCTGCCAGATGATCCTCAACAAGGGCAAAGGCAACGGCAATCAGGTGCTGAAGGCCGAGACCGTCGCCACGATGAGCCAGAACAATATGGGCGAGCTCAGCGTGACCAAGATGGTGACGGCGGCGCCGATCTACACCAACGACGTGGATCTCTATCCGGAGCAGGTGAAGAAATGGGGCCTGAGCTTCCTGATCAACACCGCCAAGACGGCGGAGGGCCGTAGCCCTAACAGTCTCGCCTGGGCTGGCCTCGCCAACACCTACTTCTGGATCGATCCGTCGCGCGATGTTTGCGGCGTGATCCTGATGCAGCTGCTGCCCTTCGCGGACGGCAAGGCGCTGGAAGCCTTCGCAGGCTTCGAGCGCGGCGTCTATGCCGGACTTGGTGCCGGCAGTGGCCAGAAGGCGGCGTAGGAACAGCCGCAAGCGCCATGCGCCATTCCCTCCCCCGATTGGGGGAGGGACATTTTTCTCTCCCCTCCTTAAGTCGTGCCTGTCCGGCGGGTGCCGGCGAACTACAATCGTTCAAACGCCTGACCCACGCGAGCAAGAGGAAAACCAGAGACATGGCAGAGCGAGCCGATAGTTATGTGTGCGGCATCTCGGACGCGCCGCTGCTCGGGGAAACCATCGGCCGCAGCCTCGACAGGGCTGTCCAGCGCTGGGGAAACCGTGAGGCGCTGGTCTCGCCCAGCCACGATGTGCGCTGGACCTGGACCGAATTTGCCGAACGCGTCGACGCGCTGGCCGCGGGCTTTCTCGCGCTTGGCCTGCAACGCGGCGAGCGGATCGGCATCTGGTCGTTGAACCGGCCGGAATGGACGCTGACCCAATTTGCTGCGGCGAAGGCCGGACTGATCCTGGTCACCATCAATCCCGCCTACCGCCTCAGCGAACTGGAGTTCGCGCTTCACAAGGTCGGCTGCGCGGCCATCGTCAGCGCGACCGCGTTCAAGACCTCGAACTACATGGAGATGCTGAACACGCTGATGCCGGAACTGAAGGGATCGGAGCCAGGGCACCTGCGCGCGGCGAAACTGCCGCAGCTGCGCGCGGTGATCCAGATCGGCGGACCGGCTTGTTCCGGCGCGATCCCGTTCGAGGACGTCGCGCGCATGGGCGGCGCGCGGCATCGCGAGCAGATCGCAGCCCTCGGCGACAGCCTGCAATTCGACGACGCGGTCAATATCCAGTTCACCAGCGGCACCACGGGCTCGCCAAAGGGCGTGACGCTGACCCATCACAATATCCTCAACAACGGCTACTTCGTGGGCCGCGCCATGCGGCTGACCGAACAGGACCGCATCTGCATTCCGGTGCCGCTCTATCACTGCTTCGGCATGGTGATGGGCAATCTCGCCTCCGTCACGCTCGGCTCGACCATGGTCTATCCCGGCGAGGGCTTCGATCCGCTGGTGACGCTCAAGACGATCGAGCAGGAGAAATGCACGACGCGTCTACGGCGTGCCGACCATGTTCATCGCCGAGCTCGATCATCCGGAGTTCTCGCGCTTCGACCTGACATCGCTGCGCACCGGCATCATGGCCGGCGCGCCCTGCCCGATCGAGGTGATGAAGCGCGTCAACAACGAGATGAACATGCGCGAGGTGACGATCGCCTACGGCATGACCGAAACCAGCCCGGTCAGTTTCCAGAGCGCGACAGACGATCCCCTGGAGCGGCGGGTCTCGACCGTCGGGCGCATCCATCCGCATGTCGAGGTCAAGATCGTCGACCTCGACGGCAAGATCGTGCCGCGCGGCGAACGCGGCGAGCTCTGCACGCGTGGCTACAGCATCATGCTCGGCTATTGGGATGAACGCGAAAAGACCGCCGAGGTGCTCGACCAGGCCGGCTGGATGCACACCGGCGACCTCGCCGTGATCGACGAGCGAGGGCTATTGCAACATCGTCGGCCGCATCAAGGACATGGTGATCCGCGGCGGCGAGAACCTCTATCCGCGCGAGATCGAGGAGTTCCTGTATCGCCATCCCAAGATCCAGGACGTGCAGGTGTTCGGCGTCGCCGACGATCGCTATGGCGAGGAGCTCTGCGCCTGGGTGCGCGTGCGCGCGGGCGAGACGCTGACACCGGAAGAGGTCCGCGCATTCTGCGACGGCCAGATCGCGCACAACAAGATCCCGCGCTATGTCGAATTCGTCGACGAATTCCCGATGACCGTGACCGGCAAGATCCAGAAATTCATGATGCGGGACGCGGTCGAGGCGCGGCTCGGGCTGAAGGCGGCGAAGACGGCGTGAGGCGCGACATTCTCTCAACATCGTCATGGCCGGGCTCGTCCCGGCCATCCACGTCTTAGTGTGTGGAAGCGCGTGGATGCCCGGGTCAAGCCCGGGCATGACGACTGGCGGGACTTCGCGCCCTAAACCGGCAACCCCGCCTTCTGCGCCTGTTCCTTCAGCGAAACCTGCGGGCGGGCGCCGACGTGCTGGATCACTTCGGCCGCCGCGAGCGCGCCGAGCCTTCCGGCATTCTCGTAGCCGGCGTTGCGGACCAGGCCGAACAGAAAACCGGCGGCGAAGAGATCGCCGGCGCCGGTCGTATCCACCAATTCGCTGATCGGTGAAGCCGGCACCGCCACGACGCCGTCCTTCGATGCCACCACACAGCCCTTCTCGCTGCGCGTGACGACGCCGAGCCCGATGTCGCCGCGTAAGGCCTGCAGCGCGGTGTCGAAATCGGACGTCTGGTAGAGCGAATGCAGTTCGGCCTCGTTGGCGAAGACGAGATCGACCGTGCCCTTGCGCATCAGCTCGACGAACTCGTCGCGATAGCGGTCGACGCAGAAGGCGTCCGACAGCGTCAGCGCCACCTGCCGGCCGGCGCCATGCGCGATGGTCGCAGCCTTCACGAAGGCATCCTTGGCGTCCTTCGGATCCCAGAGATAGCCTTCGAGATAGACGATCCGCGCGCCTGCGATTTCGGCCGGGTCGATATCGCCGGGTGAGCAGCGCTTGCGCCGCGCCGAGATAGGTGTTCATGGTGCGCTCGCCGTCGCCGGTCACCAGGATGTAGGAGCAGCCGGTCGCCGGTCCGTCGGTGGCGGGCTTGGTGTCGAAGGTGACGCCCGCGGCGCGGATGTCGTGGGTGTAGAGCTTGCCGACCTCGTCCTGCTTGACCTTGCCGACATAGGCGGCGCGGGCGCCGAAGCTCGCAAGGCCGACAATGGTGTTGGCGGCCGACCCTCCTGACATCGTCGTGGCCGGCCCCATGTCGCGATAGATCGACGCCGCGCGGGCCTCGTCGATCAGCGCCATGCTGCCCTTGGTCATGCCGTGATGAGCGAGGAATTTCTCGTCGGTCTTGACCAGCACGTCGAAAATTGCGTTGCCGATGCCGAGAACGTCGTATTTTGCGTCAGCCATACCGTTGAAGCCTTCTTGCCGTCAAAGCCGTTTTGCTCTCAAAACCTGTTAGGAGCGTTGCCGGGCGCGGCCTATCACAGGCAAGGCTGCTATAGAAGCCCAATGATCCGCTCCCTGCTCACGGTCTCCACGGGAACGCTGGCCTCGCGGCTGCTCGGCTTTGTGCGCGACTCCATGATCGCCGCCCTGCTCGGCACCGGCGCGATCGCGGACGCCTTCCTGGTCGCATTCCAGCTCGTCAATGTCGCGCGCCGCCTGTTGTCGGAAGGGGCGCTGAATGCGGCGCTGGTGCCGGCCTGGCTGCGGCTGCGCCAGGCCGACGAAGGCGCGGCTGCGGCGTTTGCCGGACGCGTGCTCGGCACCGTCAGCGCCGCTCTGCTGGCGGTAGCCCTGCTGGTCGGCCTCCTGATGCCCGCGATCATCACCGCGCTGGCGCCAGGATTTGCGGGACGCGAGACCTTGCAGTTTGCTGTGACCGACGC
Source organism: uncultured Alphaproteobacteria bacterium (assembly GCA_963696255.1). GTDB lineage: Bacteria > Pseudomonadota > Alphaproteobacteria > Rhizobiales > Xanthobacteraceae > Bradyrhizobium. Next base: position 2,048,438 of record CAVOJN010000005.1, on the reverse strand, counting down.
CCGGTTGATGCTGCCCTATGTCGCCTTCGCCGGGCCCGCCACGGTGCTGCTGGCGCTCGCGAGCGCCCAGAGCCGCTTTGTGCTGACGGCCTTCTCGCCGCTGTTGTTCAACATCGCGCTGATCGCCGTCATGATCGCCTTGATCGTCACGCGGCAGGACGCCGGCATTGTCGCGCCGGCGCTGGCCGCGACGGTGGGCATCGCAGGCTTCCTGCAGGTGTCGATCCTCGCCTTGCGGCGGGGCGAGCGTGTTGCGACGCCGCTGCGGGTCAGCTTCGACAAGGACATGCGCGGCTTTCTGGCGCGCGCGGTTCCCGGCATGATCGCGAGCTCCGCGCCGCAGCTGTTGATCGTCGCGGGCGCAATCATCGCCTCGAGCTCGCCGTCGGCGGTGTCCTGGCTTTATTTCGCCAACCGCCTGATCGAGCTGCCGCTCGGCATTGTCGGCGTCGCCATGGGAACGGTGCTGATTCCGGAACTGACACGCGCCCTGCATGGCGGCGACCACAGGATCATCGAGGGTGCGCAATCGCGCGCGCTGGAGCTGGCCGTCGGGCTGGCGCTGCCGGCCACGGCCGGGCTGATCGCGCTGAGCGAGCCGATCGTGCGGCTGTTGTTCGAGCATGGCGCGTTCACCGCGGCCGACACGCGATCGACCGCGCAGGCGCTGATCTGGCTGGCGCTCGGCCTGCCCGCCCACGTACTGGTCAAGGCGCTGTCGCCGGCCTTTTTTGCGCGCGAAGATACGATCGCACCGTTGCTCGCGACGCTGAAGGGCATCGTCGTCGCCGTCGTGTTCGCCGTGCTGCTCGGATCATTTCCTCGGCGCTGATGGCATCGCCGCCGGCGTCGCCATCGGCGCATGGAGCAATGCGGCCTCCCTGATCCGGCACGGGCACGCGACGTTCGGCTTCTCGCTCGATGACGCGGCGCGCCGGCGGTTGCCGCGCATCCTTGTTGCGGCACTGTTCATGGGCGGGTTGCTGTGGCTCGCGGCGGGCCATCTGATCGGCGACCGCCCTCACACGCTGATACTGGCCGTCGTGCTTATCGGCCTGATTGCAGCCGCCATGGCCCTCTACGGCTTGCTTCTGGCGGCGCTGGGGGTGGCGACCTGGCGCGATCCGGTTAACGCAATCCGGTCTCGCGACTTGCGCCGGTAAGCCTTGCGCCCACAAGCCCTGCGTGGCAAACGCTACCCCTCAAAATCGAGCTTTACGGAAACGGACCATGGCATTCGTTGAACGGGTCTTTTCGGGCGTCCAGCCGACCGGCAATCTGCACCTCGGCAATTACCTCGGCGCGATCGTCAACTTCGTGAAGATGCAGGAGACGCACAATTGCATCTACTGCGTCGTCGATCTGCACGCCATCACCATGCCGCTCGACGTCTGGGGTGGCCCGGCCGAGCTCGCGCGCAACACCCGCGAGGTGACGGCGGCGTTCATCGCCAGCGGCATCGATCCGAAGAAGCACATCGTGTTCAACCAGAGCCAGGTCGCGGGTCATGCCGAGCTTGCCTGGATCTTCAATTGCGTGGCGCGGATGGGCTGGCTGAACCGCATGACGCAGTTCAAGGAGAAGGCCGGCAAGGATCGGGAAAACGCCTCCGTCGGTCTCTACGACTATCCGGTACTGATGGCCGCCGACATCCTGCTTTACCGCGCGACCCATGTGCCGGTCGGCGAGGACCAGAAGCAGCATCTGGAGCTGTCTCGCGACATCGCCCAGAAGTTCAACAATGATTTTGGCGACTCGATTCGCAGCCGCGGTACCAATGACGGGCTGTTCTTCCCGCTGCCGGAACCGCTGATCACGGGCCCCGCGACACGGGTGATGAGCTTGCGCGACGGCACCAAGAAAATGTCGAAGTCGGACGCGTCGGACTACTCACGCATCAATCTCACCGACGACGCCGATACCATCGCGCAGAAGGTCCGCAAGGCGAAGACCGATCCCGAGCCCTTGCCGACGGAGGAGAAGGGGCTGGACAGCCGTCCCGAGGCCGACAATCTCGTTGGCATCTACGCGGCGCTGGCGGGCAGGAGCAAGAGCGACGTGTTGCGCGATTTCGGCGGCGGGCAGTTCTCGAGTTTCAAGAACTCGCTGGTCGAATTGTGCGTCTCGAAGCTGTCGCCGATCGCCGCCGAGATGAGGCGGTTGACCGCCGATCCCGGCCACATCGATGCGATCCTGGTCGAGGGCGCCGATCGGGCGCGCGCGATCGGCGAGGAGACCATGAAGCTGACGCGGGATATCGTCGGCTTCGTGCGCAAGGTCTGATTACCGCAAGGCCTGATTGCTGCGATGCGAAGCCCCTCCCAAACCGGGGAGGCTTGTGGCAGCATGGCCCTGGCATTGCCAGGGACTTGCATGGCGACACAGCGACGAAGCTACGAATCCGGCCACAAGCCGAAATGCCTCGTCATCGTTGACGACACCACGGAATGGGACCGCGCGGTCTACTATGCCAGCCGCTGGGCGCTGCGTGTCGGCGGCGGCGTGGTGATGCTGCACGTCATCGAGACCGAGGATCAGAACCAGCAATGGCTCGGGGTCGCCGACATCATGCGCGCGGAGGCGCATGAGAACGCCAATCTGGCGCTCGATCGCGCCGCCGGCCGCGCCAATGGAATTGCCGCGATCACCCCGGAGCGCGTGATCCGCGAGGGCAGCGCCATCCAACAGATCCTCGCCCTGATCGACGAGGACGCCGATATCGCCATGCTGGTGCTCGCGGCGAGCCCCGGCGCGGAGGGTCCAGGTCCGCTCGTGACCACTATCGCCGGCACCATGGGATCCTTTCCGATCCCCATGGTGATCGTCCCGGGCGAACTCAGTGATGCCGAGACGGACGCACTTTCTTAACCGTCCATGCGGCCCCGGAACCGCTGGTTTGCGTCTTGATCGGTGCGTTAACAGTCGCCATTTGGTAGAAGACGTCCAACGCTCCAGCCTTGAACTGGGGACGCCGGAGAAAACCATGTTTATCCAGACCGAAGCTACACCCAACCCCGCCACACTGAAGTTCATTCCCGGCCGCCTCGTGCTCGACGGCGGCACCATGGAGTTTGCCAATCGCGAAGCCGCCGCGCGCTCGCCGCTTGCCGAAAAACTGTTCGGCGTCGCCGGCGTCGCCGGCGTGTTCTATGGCTCCGACTTCATCACGGTGACCAAGGACGGCGGCGACTGGCAGCATTTGAAGCCCGCGATATTGGGCGCCATCATGGAACACTATATGTCCGGCGCGCCGCTGCTGGCCGATGGGACCGCAGCCAGCGATGAACTCTCGGACGAGGAGGACGAGTTCTTCGATGAAGCCGATGCGGAGACCGTCGAGCAGATCAAGGACCTGATCGAGACCCGCGTGCGCCCCGCCGTCGCCAATGACGGGGGCGACATCACCTTCCGCGGTTTCAAGGACGGGATCGTCTATCTCAACATGAAGGGTGCCTGTTCTGGCTGCCCGTCATCGACCGCGACCCTGCAGCACGGCATCCAGAACCTGCTGCAAGCCATTTCGTGCCCGACGTGGTGGAAGTGCGTCCGATGTGAAAAAGCGGCGAATGCGAACAGGGACCAGCGAGTAGAACTGGTCCCAGACCCTACTCGCCATTCGTCACTCGCTATTCGCCTTTCTTACGCCGCCTGCCCCATGCCGGCCGCTTCCGCTGCCGCGCGCTGCATGCCCGTGGACATCTCGCTGGTCACCGCGCTCTGTTCTTCAACCGCGGCCGCCGTCGACGTGACGTATTCGTTGACGCTCTCGATCGCCTTCCTGATGGTCTGAAGCGCCGTGACGACGTCGCCGGAGATGGCATTCAGATTGCCGATTTCCTGTTCGATCTTGTCGGTCGCCTGTTTGGCCTGATTGGCGAGATTCTTCACTTCGGCCGCGACCACCGCAAATCCGCGGCCGGCCTCGCCGGCGCGCGCGGATTCGATCGTGGCGTTGAGCGCGAGCAGATTGATCTGTCCAGTGATATCCCCGATCAGCTGCACGATGCTGCGCATGGAATCGGCGGCGTTGCTCAGGCGTTGCGCCTGATGGTCGGCGGCCTCGACGCGGTCCACCGCGTTATTCGCCGTCTCCCTGGACTTCGACATGGCTTCGGAAATTTCGCGCACCGATGCATTCAGTTCCTCGGCGCCGGCCGCGACCGATTCCATCAGTCCGCGCACCTTTTCGCTTTTCATGCGCGCGATGACCTGGCCGGTGACATCAGAGGCGTATTTCACGACCTTGTATGGATTGCCGTTGAGATCCCGGATCGGATTGTACGAGGCCTGAATCCAGACGTCCTTGCCGCCCCTGCCCACGCGCCTGTATTCGCCGGACTGAAATTCACCGCGATTGAGGGCCGCCCAGAACTCCCGATAGGGCGCGGTGTCGCGATCTTCCGACGGCATGAACATCCGGTGATGCTTCCCCTGCACATCAGAGAGGGAATAGCCGAGCGTGACGAGGAAGTTCTCGTTGGCGTTCAGCACTACGCCATCCATGTTGAATTCGATCACGGCTTGCGACTTGCCGATCGCTTCGATCTGGCCAGCAAAATCTGCGGCCCTCAGCTTGTCGGCCGTAATATCCGTGGCGAACTTCACGACCTTGAACGGCTTGCCGGCGTCGTCGAGAATCGGGTTGTAGGACGCAAGGATCCAGATCTCCTTGCCGCCCTTGCCGAACCGCTTGTATTCGCCCGAGCGGAATTCGCCACGATTGAGGCCTGCCCAGAATTCGCGATAGGCAGCGCTTTCACGCTCCGCCGTCGCCACGAACATGCTGTGGTGCTTGCCCTGGATTTCGGAGAGCGAATAGCCGAGCGCGCTCAGGAAATTTTCGTTCGCCGTGATGATCGTGCCGTCGAGATTGAATTCGATCACCGCCTGCGCCCGGCCGATCGCCGCGATCTTGCCGGCGTCTTCCATGCTGCGAATCTTCTGTGCGGTGATGTCGCTGGCGAACTTGATGACCTTCACCGGCTTGCCGCTGGAATCCATGATCGGATTGTAGGATGCATGGATCCAGACGTCACGATCGCCATTGCCGACCCGCTTGAACTCGCCCGCCTTGTACTTGCCGAGATTGAGGTCGGCCCAGAACGCGCGGTATTCTGCGCTGTCGCGCATGTCGCGGGGCATGAACATCGAATGGTGCTTGCCGACGATCTCCGGCAACCCGTATCCCATCGCACCCAGGAAATTCTGGTTCGCGGTGATAATGGTCCCGTCCATGTTGAACTCGATCACGGCCTGCGATTTGCTGATTGCGTCCGCCTGCGCGAGCGCATCGCGCGCCTTGTTGTTGCCTCGTTGCAAAAACATGGGCCCCTCCCCCTGAGCAAGATGTGTGATTTGAAAATGGATACGTGATTGAACTCGCGTGCAAAAAAGCCGGGACCGCACCCGATCGGGTCGCCTCAGCCTTGCTCAGGATTCCACGACTTGCCTAATTTTCAATTAATATCGTTTAATATCAATGGGTTACATATATCGCAGGTTGCACTATGCACGTCAGGCGTCACACAGGTTCCCGTGTAGAACCGAAGGATCGCTCGCGGTAAACGTACGGAAACACTCAACTATGCCAAACTTTAAGCCATGCTGATCCTTGCCATCGATACCGCGCTGGATGCCTGCTCGGCCGCCGTGCTCGACACCCGCGCGAGCAGGACGATCGCGACCGAATCGCAATCGATGAAGCGCGGCCATGCCGAAGCGCTGATGCCGCAGATCGGACGCGTGATGAAGGAATCGGGCTTGCCCTTTGCGGCGCTCGATCGCGTGGCGGTGACGACCGGCCCCGGAAGCTTCACCGGCCTGCGCGTTGGCCTGTCGGCCGCGCGGGGCATTGGTCTTGCCGCCGGCAAGCCGGTGGTCGGACTCACCACCCTGTCGGCCTATGCCGCGCCGATCGTGAGCGAGAACGGCGAGCATCCGATCCTTGTGGCAATCGATGCCCGTCACGACCAGGTCTATTTTCAGGTCGTCAGCGCCAATGGCAGTTCATTGATCCGGCCGAAGGTGGCGCCGATTTCGGAAGCGCTCGCCGCGTCCCGTTTTGGCGCGCTGCATCTCGTCGGCAATGCCGCGAAGATCCTCGCCGACCATTGGCCCTCCGATGCGCCTGCGCCCATCCAGGTGGACGCGCAGCCCGCGCCCGATATCACCTGGGTGGCGTGGCTGGGCGCCGCCGTTGAGCCGGGCACGGCGCCGCCAAAGCCATATTATCTGCGCGCACCCGATGCCAAACCATCGCAGCAGGTCGTGGCTTCGCAACCGGCGGCCTCATGATCGCCTTTCTGTCCGACTGGTTCGGCGGCGGTCGCCCCGCGATCGAGCCCGCGACATCGCGCGACGCGCCACGGCTTGCGCAATTGCATGGCGCGTCGTTCCATCGAGGATGGAGCGAAAGCGAATTCGAAACCATGATCGCCGAGCGCAACACGCTGGTCCATCGCCTCAGACTGGGACGCCGGACGATCGGCTTCGCTGTCTCGCGGATGGGCGCGGACGAAGCCGAGATCCTGTCGATCGCCATCGACGGCCGCCATCGCGGTCGCGGCCTGTCGCGCAACCTCTTCCTGACTCATCTCGGCCATCTCGCCGGACGCGGCGTCCGCAGTGTATTTCTCGAAGTCGAGGAAAATAACGCGCCGGCGCGGCGGCTCTATGAACGGGCCGGATTTAGCGTCGTTGGACGCCGCGAACGCTATTACCGGCAGGACAACGGGGAACAGCTGAATGCGCTTCTGATGCGCCGCGACTTGTCGTAGAATGCGTCCAGGTCGCAGTACGCTCACCTCAAGGCAAGACTTCATGACTGCACTGAAACCCTCGCCGGCGCCAAAGGCAACCGGTATCGAAGCCCGCTGCGCAGCGACCGGCATGCGCATGACCGAGCAGCGTCGCGTGATCGCGCGCGTGCTGGCCGAGGCGGTGGATCATCCCGATGTCGAGGAACTGTACCGGCGCTGCGTCGCGGTCGACGACAAGATCTCGATCTCGACGGTTTACCGCACCGTAAAGCTGTTCGAGGACGCCGGCATCATCGAGCGCCACGATTTCCGCGAAGGCCGCGCCCGCTACGAACAGATGCGCGACAGCCATCACGATCACCTGATCAATCTTCGCGACGGCAAGGTGATCGAATTCACCTCCGAGGAAATCGAGAAGCTGCAGGCCGAGATCGCCCGCAAGCTCGGCTACAAGCTGGTCGATCACAGGCTCGAGCTTTATTGCGTACCGCTCGACGACGACACTTCCAAGAGCTAGCACCTGGTGTCAGTTGAACTCGTGATCTTCGATTGCGACGGCGTGCTCGTCGACAGCGAGGTTCTTTCCAGTCGCGCTCATGCCGAGGCGCTGACACGTCACGGCTATCCGATCACTGCCGAACAGGAGCGTGAACGTTTTCTCGGCGTATCGGATCGCGAAGCCCGGCTGGCCATCGAAGCCGAGATCGGTCGCAGGCTGCCCGATGATTTCGAAAGCCAGATGCAGCAGGCGGCGTTGCTGCTCTATTCCGAACAGCTCCGCTTGATCCCGCATGTCGCGGAAACCGTTACCGCGCTCGGCCTGCCGAAATGCGTCGCCTCGAGCGGCACGCCGGAAAAGATTCGCCACGGACTGATTTGCGCCGGACTGTACGAATTGCTGGCGCCGCATATTTTCTCCGCCGTTCAGGTCAACCGCGGTAAGCCGGCCCCCGATCTCTTCCTTTTCGCCGCAGAGCAGATGAAGGCGAGCCCGGCCTCCTGCATCGTGATCGAGGACAGCGTGGCTGGCGTCACCGGCGCGCGGGCTGCCGGGATGACGGTCCTCGGCTTTCACGGCGGCAGCCACTGCACGCCCCGGCATGCGGCCGTCCTGCGGGCCGCCGGCGCCCATGAGACTTTCGACGATTTCAGGCAATTACCCGCTCTGATCGCCCGGATGGGTTCTGAGGCTGCAGCGAGTTGAACCTGGAACATCGCCGTTTCCGGGATGGTGCGCCAGCAGACCTCGGATGCGCAATTGCGCATCGGCTCGGGATTCCGGGTTCGATGCTTGACACATCGCCCCGGAATGACCTTCCCAAAGCTGGATTTTCGGCCCCGTAGCCTATATTTGAGCCTCAATTCAGGGCCGCGCCGTATTGGCGCCGCCACCGCCAGCTACTCCAGAGGTCCATGAAGCCGCCGCGCAAGCTGCATATCAAGTCCTATGGCTGCCAGATGAACGTCTACGATGCGCAACGCATGGTGGATACGCTGGCCGGCGAGGGTTTCGTCGAGAGCTCCAGCGCCGACGACGCCGACCTCGTGATCCTCAACACCTGTCACATCCGCGAGAAGGCTTCGGAGAAGGTCTATTCCGAACTCGGACGGCTGCGCGTGGCAAAGGAGGCGGCGGCAAAGGACGGCCGCGACATGCGTATCGCGGTGGCGGGCTGTGTGGCGCAGGCTGAGGGCGAGGAAATCATTCGCCGCGCGCCCGTGGTCGACGTCGTGGTCGGCCCGCAAAGCTATCATCATTTGCCCGGGCTGCTGGCGCGCGCCGCGCAAGGCGGCAAGGCGATCGAAACCGAATTTCCGGCCGAGGACAAATTCACGTTCCTGCCGCAGCCGCAATCCGACGCGATCCGCGCGCGCGGCATCTCGGCCTTTGTCACCGTGCAGGAAGGCTGCGACAAGTTCTGCACCTTCTGCGTCGTGCCCTATACGCGCGGCGCCGAAGTGTCGCGCCCGGTGGAGAGGATCGTCGACGACGTCAAGCGGCTGGCCGACAATGGCGTGCGCGAGCTCACGCTGATCGGTCAGAACGTCAACGCCTATCACGGCGAAGGACCGGACGGCCGCCCCTGGCCGCTCGGCAGACTGCTGCATCGCCTCGCCGGCATCGAAGGCATCGCGCGGCTGCGCTACTCGACCAGTCATCCCCGCGACGTCGACGACAGCCTGATCGAAGCCCATCGCGACCTGCCGGCCCTGATGCCGTTCGTGCATCTGCCGGTACAATCGGGTTCCGATCGCATCCTGGCCGCCATGAACCGCAAACATACCGTCCGCGATTACCAGGAGGTGATCGAGCGTTTTCGGCAGGCCCGCCAAGACATTGCATTTTCATCGGATTTTATCGTCGGTTTCCCCGGGGAAACCGAGCAGGATTTTTCCGCCACACTCGCGCTTGTCATGCAAATCGGATACGCTGGCGCCTATTCGTTCAAATACTCGCCGCGGCCAGGAACGCCGGCGGCGGAGATGCGGGAGACGGTGTCAGCGGCAGACATGGACGAGCGATTGGTGCGGCTTCAGGAATTGATCGACAGCCAGCAATCGGCCTTCAACAAGGCTGCGATTGGCACCACGGTCGATGTGCTGTTCGAGCGGGCAGCCCGCAATCCCGGCCAGATTGTCGGTCGCACCGCGTATCTGCAGCCGGCACATGTGATGGCCTCGCCCGACATTATCGGACAGGTGTTGCCGGTCAGGATCGAGAGCCTCGAACGCTACAGCCTGCTCGGCGAGCTGGCGCCGGCCCAGGCCGCGCCGGCTCAACGGATTGCATCTTCCCAACCCAGCATTGGAGCCTGAACCCTTGCCAAAAAGCGCATCGGATTCACCCTCGCTCGCTCCCAGCCGCAAGTTTGATCGCGACATGCAAGTCCCGCCCGAAACACAGGTCGTCATCGATTTCGATGACAACCGCGCGGTCTCCGCTCTGGTCGGCCCCTACGGCCAGAACCTCGCGCAGATCGAGCGCCGGCTCGGCATCGTCGTCGATTCGCGCGGCAACCACATCACCATCGCGGGCTCCCGGGACGGCTGCGATGCCGGCCGGCGCGTGCTGGAAACTCTCTACGGACAGGCCGTGCAGGGCCACGATGTTGCGCAGGGCGACGTCGAGGGCGCGATCCGCGCGATCATCGCGCAAGGCTCGCTGTTCGAATATGACGCAAAGACTGCGAAGTCGGCCTTCGAGAGCATCAACCTGCGCAAGCGTCCGGTGCGGGCGCGAACCGCGGCCCAGGACTCCTACATTCGCGCGCTCAAGCGCCATGAACTCGTGTTCGGCATCGGTCCGGCCGGCACCGGCAAGACGTGGATTGCGGTGGCGCATGCCGCGCAATTATTCGAGCGCAAGGAAGTCGACCGCATCATCCTGTCGCGGCCGGCGGTCGAGGCGGGCGAACGGCTGGGCTTCCTGCCGGGCGATCTCCGCGAGAAGGTCGACCCTTATTTGCGGCCGATCTACGATGCGCTTTATGACGTGATGGATGCCCGTATCGTGGAGCGCGCGCTGCAGACCGGAGAGATCGAAATCGCGCCGCTTGCTTTCATGCGCGGCCGCACGCTCACCAATGCGGCGATCATCCTGGACGAGGCGCAGAACACCACCGCGATGCAGATGAAAATGTTTCTGACCCGGCTCGGTGAGAACAGCCGCATGATCGTCACCGGCGATCCATCGCAGGTCGACCTTCCCCACGGCCAAACATCGGGTCTGGCGGAAGCAACCCGGCTGCTCAATGGCGTCGAAGGCGTGGCGCAGGTGCGCTTTACCGCGGAGGACGTGATCCGTCATGAACTGGTGGCGCGAATCGTCGCAGCCTATGAGGGTGCGCCACAGAAACCGGCCGGCGGCAAGTGAGTTGAGACAGGATGCAGCAGTGACGCCCGCGGGCGCGCCGGAAGACGATTCGCATACGACAATGTCCCAAGTGATCCTCCCTATCACCGAGGTTCTCGTGGTCGCCAATTGCTGGCAGACGGAGCCAGACGCCGAAGCCGTGATCCAGCGCGCGATCGCAGCGGCGGCGGAGGCCGTCGATGCCGATGTCGGCGAAGCCGAGCTCGCCGTCATGCTGACCGACGATTCCGGCATTCGCACGCTGAACAGGAATTGGCGCGGGATCGACAAGCCGACCAATGTGCTGTCCTTTCCGGCGCTGCGGGCGGAAGGCGCACGCAGGCCGGGCGACGCCCCGACCATGCTCGGCGACATCGCGATCGCCTATGAAACCATGCGACGCGAAGCCGACGCGGAGCAAAAGCCGTTCGAACATCACTTGAGCCACCTTGCAGTGCATGGTTTCCTGCATCTGGTCGGCTACGATCACGAAAATGACCGCGATGCCGAGGACATGGAATCTCTCGAGACGGAGATTCTGGCGCAGCTCGGCATTCCCGACCCCTATGCGGACCGGGAACGGATGGACTGAGATGGCGGACTCCGAACCGATCCACGACAATCCGCGCAACACGCGCAATCTGCCCGCCGTGGTGACACCGAGCGACACCGCGCGGACGGCGTCCGATAACTGGCTCGTGCGGGCCATCCGCACCCTGTTCGGCTGGAAACCGGGATCGGTCCGCGACGACCTCCAGGTCGTGCTCGATGCGTCGCAGCCGGACGAGGTGGGCTTCACCGCCGTCGAGCGCACCATGCTGCGCAACATTCTCGGCCTGCACGAGCGGCGCATCGCCGACGTAATGGTGCATCGCGCCGACATGATCGCGGTGAAGCGCGACATTCCGCTCGGCGAGTTGATGGACCTGTTCGAGAGCGCCGCGCATTCGCGGCTCGTGGTCTACAACGAATCGCTCGACGATCCCGTAGGCATGGTTCATATCCGCGACCTGCTGGCCTTCATGACCGCGAAAGCGCGCGTCCCGACGGCGACAAAGAGCAAGCGCAAGAAACCGCCGGCCGGTCTCGACCTGCGCGCCGTCGACCTCGCGCTGCCGCTTTCGGAAGCCAACCTCATCCGCAAGCTGCTCTATGTGCCGCCGTCGATGCGCGCGATCGACCTGCTGGCGCAGATGCAGGCTTCGCGCATTCATCTGGCGCTGGTCGTGGACGAGTATGGCGGCACCGACGGACTGGCCTCGATGGAGGACATCGTCGAGCAGATCGTCGGCGAGATCGACGACGAACATGACAGCGACGAACCGCCTGCGATCGTGCGGCAGCCGGACAACTCCTTCATCGCCGACGCGCGTGCGAGCCTCGACGATGTCCGCAGCGTGATCGGCGACGACTTCATCACCGGCGAGGCCGGCGAGGAAGTCGAGACGCTTGGCGGCTACCTGGTGAGCCATGTCGGCCGCCTGCCGGTGCGCGGCGAAGTGATTTCCGGCCCGGGCAATTTCGAGGTCGAGGTGCTCGATGCCGATCCGCGACGGGTGAAACGATTGCGCATTGCCACGCGAAAAGAGCGGCAGGCGCCCCGCACCCAGCGCAGCCGCCGTGAAGCCGCTCCCGACGCAAACCCGCCTCAGGCCAATGACAACACCGCTCCGCCACCTGCTGACGGAGCCGGCCCGCAGTGATGATATCAGGCAAATTCCGCGCCGCCGGCCTCTCGATCATTCTGTCCTGGGGATGGAAACGGGCGGCCATCGCGCTCGGCGCCGGCGCGCTGTCCACATTGTCGATGTCGCCTTTCGATGCGTGGCCGGTGCTCTTTCTGACGTTTCCGGTCGTCGTCTGGCTCATCGATGGCGCCGGCGCCGGACGCTGGCGCGGCGTGCCGGCGGCGGCCTGGACCGGCTGGTGGTTCGGTCTTGGCTACTTTGTGCTGGGGCTTTACTGGATCGGCAAGGCGTTCCTGGTCGATGCGGATACTTTTGCCTGGCTGATGCCTTTCGCGGTGCTCGGCCTGCCGGCCTATCTCGCGCTTTTCACGGCCATCGGCTTTGCACTGGCGCGTCTGCTCTGGACCCGTGATGCCTCGCGCATTCTTGCGCTCGCAATCGGCCTGACGGCCGGCGAATGGCTGCGCAGCAAGGCGCTGACCGGATTTCCCTGGAACACCTTCGGCTACGCGCTCACCGAACCGCTGGCGCTGGCGCAGACGGCGTCGCTGATCGGCCTTTGGGGCCTGACCTTTCTGGCGGTTGCGATTTTCGCGTCACCGGCGGTGCTGATCGACGGTCCTTCCAAAGGGCGCAGGCGGTGGATCGCGCCGGTCGCCGCGTGCTGCGTGCTGATCGCAATGGGCATCTTCGGCGCCGTGCGCCTGTCATACTATCCGACGCGGCTCCTGCCGAAAGTCAAGATCAGGATCATGCAGCCGGACCTCCAGCAGGACGTCAAATTCAACTACTCCGCCAAATCAGCGGTGATGCAGAAATATCTGACGCTGTCGGACCGTTCGACAGGACCGCAGTCGACCGGCGTTCGCGACGCCACCATCCTGATCTGGCCCGAATCCGCCTTCCCGTTCTTTCTCACCCGCGAGGCGGACGCGATGGCGCAGATCGCAGCACTCCTGCCCAAGGATACCGTGCTGATCACGGGCTCCGTGCGGGCACCGGATCTGCCTCCAGGCGTCCGCGTCACGCGCGCGTATAATTCCATTTATGTGATCGATCACGACGGCAACGTGCTTTCCGTCTACGACAAGCTGCACCTCGTCCCCTTCGGTGAATTTCTGCCGTTCCAGGACTGGCTGGAAATGCTGGGGCTGCAGCAGCTCACCAAGGTGCAGGGCGGATTTATCCCGGGCACGGTGCGGCGCGCGCTGGAGATTCCGAACGCGCCAAGCGCGCTGCCGCTGATCTGCTATGAAGCAATTTTTCCCGAGACGGTTGCGACAGGCCGCGATCGTCCGGGCTGGATCGTGAACCTGACGAATGACGGCTGGTTTGGAATTTCGACGGGACCTTACCAGCATCTGCAGCAGGCGCGGCTGCGCGCGATCGAGCAGGGGCTGCCGGTCGTGCGCGCTGCCAACACAGGGATTTCCGCCGTCATTGACCCGATGGGACGAGATGTCGCACGCCTTGGCCTCGGCATCGAAGGCGTGCTGGATTCGGCGCTCCCGTCCGCCGCTCCGCCCACGATTTATGCACGTGCCGGCGACATTCCCGCAGCAACAATTGTCGCGATAGCCTTGATTTTTGTCATTCAGCGCCGCGCGCGAAAGCGCGGATCGTGAGATCTGGCGTTTGATGGCTATCGATTTCCGTCCGGTTTTCGACGTTCATTGGAATTGTTCTATGGAGCGCGGTTCCCACCATTGACAGACCAACGCCGCGCTTCGCATTCTGTCCCTATCAGTGAACCAGTCAGTTCGTGCTCGCCCCGCATATGGCGGAAGCTCCCGAGCAGGATCTGACGGTCTTGGCGCCCGAGACAACCCTGTCTCTTCTCGCCGAAGCTGGCCGTAACAATTCGCCTTGAACTGCTTGGCCGGCAGCGGCAGGGAATATCATCCGGGAAGTGCACGCTGGCCATACGTTGAGTATCTCTTGCGAGGGATGCGAGTGTTTCGGATCGTCAGCCTGCTCCCCAAGGAGAGACGTCATATGTCAACCAAAGCGCCGAACCCTGTTGACAAATATGTCGGCAGCCGTGTGCGCATGCGCCGCATCATGCTTGGCATGAGTCAGGAGAAGCTCGGCGAAGCCTTGGGCCTGACCTTCCAGCAGGTCCAGAAATACGAGAAGGGCACCAATCGCGTCGGTGCCAGCCGTATCCAGCAGATTTCGGAAATCCTTCAGGTCCCGGTGTCCTTCCTGTTCGAGGGGGGGCCGACCGGCTTGGCCAGTCCCGACGGATTCTCCGAAGGCGCGTCGCCCTCTTACATCTCGGATTTCCTCGCGACGTCGGAGGGCCTGGCCCTCACCCGCGCCTTCACGCGCATCGCCGATACCAAGCTTCGGCGCAGCATCGTCGATCTCGTCGAGCAGATCGCCGACCGCGAGGCTGTCGAGAAGCGCTGATCCCGCCTGCCGTCGGCGGCCTATCCGCCCCGAAATCATCAGGGATTGCACGAGGGTTGACGCATGCATGGATGCGAGCGCATGAGATGGAGACCCATCCCGTTCATGGCGCGCCCCGATGACTGCTCAAAACCCCTTCGATTCCTCGATCATCCTCGACGGCATCCGCAGCTGGGTCGAGATCGAGACGCCGACCGACGTTCCCGCGCAGGTCAACAAGCTTTCGGTGATGGTCGCCGAACTCTATCGCGACCTGCCGGTGACGATCGAGCGCGTGGCCGGCAAGGACGGCTGCGGCGACCATCTCATCACGCGTTCGACCTGGGGACAGGACAGGCCGGGCATCCTGGTTCTCAGCCATCTGGATACGGTCCACCCGATGGGCTTCATCGAGCGGCTACCGTTTTCGATCGACGGCGACAGCGCCTACGGTCCCGGCATCTACGACATGAAAGGCGGCGCCTATATCGCCCATCATGCATTCCGGCAGCTCTGTGCGACCGACGGCCAGTCGCCGCTCGGCATCACCCATATCTTTTCCTCCGACGAGGAGATCGGCAGCCCGACCTCGCGTGCGCTGATCGAGGCCGAAGGGCAAAAGGCCAAATACGTGCTGGTGACCGAACCCGCGCGCGACGGCGGCAAGATCGTCACCGGACGCAAAGGTGTCGGACGGTTCGAAGTCTTCATCAAGGGTGCGCCGGCCCATGCCGGCACCCGGCCGCAAGATGGCCGCAGCGCGATCCGCGAGCTCGCCAACGTCATCCAGACGCTCGGGGCGATGAACGACCACGCGCGCGGCATCTCCGTCAATGTCGGCGTCGTCAAGGGCGGCACGCGTCCGAATGTGATTGCCGAGGACGCCTATGCCGAAGTCGACTTGCGCGCGCCGACGGCTGCCGACGCCGACGAACTCGTTGCGAAGATCCTCGGGATCAGGTCGCGCAGCGACGGCGTCAGCATCAGCATCACAGGCGGACTGAACCGGCCTCCTTATGAGAAGGGAAATGCGGGCGCCGCCCTGTTCGAGCACGCAAAGACACTGGCCTCCGAACTCGGTTTCGAGCTGATCGACACCTTCACGGGAGGCGGCTCCGACGGCAATTTCACCGCCGGCAATACCGCAACCCTCGACGGACTCGGGGTCGACGGCAAGGGCGCACACACCCACTACGAACAGCTCTACGTCTCCTCGCTTGAGCCGAGGGCGCGGCTGCTCTACCGGCTGTACCAGACGCTGCGATGACCGCGCCTTCAGGCGATTCCGACAGGTGCAGATCGCCGCCCGATGACAGCGTAGGGCGCCAGGGCTCGTTCTTCGGACGGCGCAAGGGTCACAAGCTTCGCGCGCATCAAGCCGACCTGATCGCGCATCTGCTGCCGCATCTTGCCCTCGACATCCGGCAATCGCCTCCGCCCTCGCTGGCGAACCTGTTCGATCCGCCGGCCGCGGCCATGCGGCTCGAAATCGGCTTCGGCGGCGGCGAACATCTGATCGCGGAAGCGGAGAAATTCCCCGGGACGGGCTTCATCGGTTGCGAGCCCTATGTCAACGGCATGGCGAAAATCCTCGCGCAGATCGAGGCGCACAATATCGGCAATATCCGCCTGTTCGCCGGCGATGCGGCCGAATTGCTGGCATGGCTGCCGCAGCGTTCACTGATGCGGATCGATCTGATTCATCCCGATCCCTGGCCGAAGCGGCGGCACTGGAAGCGGCGTTTCGTGCAGGACGCCACGGTGACGGCGATGGCGCGCCTGTTGAACAAAGGCGGCGAATTCCGCTTTGTCAGCGACATCGATACCTATTGCGCGTGGACGCTGACACATCTGTTGCGCTCGCCCGATTTCCGCTGGCTGGCCGAGCGCGCCGACGACTGGCGGCTGCCCTGGGAGGGCTACACCATGACCCGCTACGGCCGCAAAGCCGAGCGCGAAGGTCGCGCGGCGAATTATCTGCGGTTCGAACGGATTGCTTGAGGCGTCATTTCCGGGGCGGTGCGATAGCATCGAACTATGGTGCGCAATTGCGCACCTGAGAATCTCGAGGTTCCCCGATGCGCAATTGCGCATCTGAGGTTCTCGCTGCACGAGCCCCGGAACTCCTATTGTTTCTCCGTCTCGGACATCTGCGCCTTCTTGACGTCGGTTGCTTCCCAGACCATGCGCTTGCCGCGCTCGCGACCAAGCAGCTCGATCGGATCCCGGTTGTCGATGTGGCCGAACTGTCCCTTGTAGACGCTGTAGCCGCACAATTCCTGTAGGCGGCGTGGAAACCGCCGCGCGGTCTCCTGTGGAATACCGAGCTGCAGGTTCTCCTGTTGACGCATCCAGCCCCAGCAATAGGCGCAGGAAAATGCGAAGCGTCTCGCGTTGCTCGCGTTGGCGCCGCCGCCATGCCACAGCGCGCTGTCGAACAGCATCACGCTGCCGGCCGGCATGGTCGCGGTGATGGCGTCGTAGTCCTTGCCGTATTCGGGCGACGCCGGAAACTTGTGGCTGCCCGGCACGATCCGCGTGGCGCCGTTGTCGTGCCTGAAATCCGACAGCGCCCAGATCGCATTCACGGTGATCGGGATATGCGGACGCGGCAGTGGAATGAGCTGGGTATCCTCGTGGATCGGCTGCGCGTCCTGGCCCGGCCCCAGCACCAGCGAGCAGAAGGAGGACAGCAGGCACTCCTTGTCGAGCACGCGCTCGACGACCGGCAGGACGTTTTCGTGCAGCGGCACTTCCCAGAAAATGTCGGCGTAGGTCAGGAGATTGTTGACGCGCAGCGTCTTGAAACCCTCGAACGACGTCCTGGCAAGGCCAAGATTGTGCTCGCGCTCGATGCGCTCCACGGCGTCCTTCAGGCCGGCGATCAGCTCCGCGGAGGCGGCGCCCTCGATGACGGTATAGCCATCGTTCCGGATTTGCTCGGCGCGCGATTGAATGGCGCTTTCCGCCAGCATCACATCCTCCCTCACGGCGCGCCATCGCGCCTTTTGGGAAGCATAGCCCGTACGCGGCAAATTTGGGAAGAACCGAAGGCGTCAGGCGGTCTGACGCGCTCTCCAGAAGCCAACCACGCGCTCTGCCGTCGAGGGCATCAGCTTGGCGAAATTCACCCGCGCACTCTCGATGTCCGACGGCGCGGGAACGCGGTTGGGCCCGAGGCGAAGCAGGATCAGGGCGCGAACCGTCGCCCATTCGAGACCGATAGTCTTGCCGAGGATCAGGATCGGATCGAAGCGATCGCCATGGATCAGATTGTCGAGGCTTGTGATCCTCACGCCGGACATCGCGGAAAGCGCGGCGATCGACTCCTCATAGCGGTAGGTCTTGGCGAAACCGAGCAGCGCCGTCTCGTTGAGATTGCCGGCCTGGTGCAGCGCGAGGATGGTGCGTTGCGCCGGTGCGAAATCGCGCTTGTTCTCGAAGCGCTCGGGGACGCCGGTGATCTCTGATGTCGCCAGCTTGATGGCGTTCTTGCGTTCCGGTTTGGCGACGTCGAAGAGGCGACGGCGAACCACGTCCATCGATCCCGCGAGCAATTGCCTGAGCTGCGCGTCGGATAGATCACCGCGCTGACCGACCGCCAGCGTCAGGACGCCGTCCTCGCTCGCGCGCTTGATCAATTCGGTGTAGCCGCCCTCGGAAAACGCCGCGCCGGCATTGCCGGCCGCACGCCTGATCGCCTGGCGGTCGCCGCGGTCGACGATGACGTCGGTGAGATCGGGCGAAAGTCTTGGACGCTCCGCCATCGCGAGCAGATGGTCCTGCCCCTTCATCCGCGCAATCTCGAGCAACGTGTCTTCGCCGAGCACCGGCGAACGGCGGAGGATCGGACCTGCGACCAATATCTCGTCCTCGCGCGCGAGCCGTCCGACCAGCACGCGCGGCGCATTGGTCAACAGCGACAGCCGCTCGGCAAGCTCGGCGCGCGCGACCAGTTCGGTGTGCGGCACGAGATCGGTCAGGATGTCGTCGAAGAGATCGACGTGATTGGGCCGCAGATGCGCCGCGTCCTGGAGAAAAAGTTCGGCGATGCGGCGCGCTGCCTCGGCACGCCGTTCCGGATCGCCATTTCTGATGATCTCATCCAGTCCGGGAATCAGCGTGGCGGTGATCGTCATTAACCTGCTCAAACCGCACGCGCTCGACTGCGCCTTCGGCCTTCTGGCCGCCCGGTCCCGACCCCGGGTGAGGTGGATTCTCGCCAATTTAGGCAGGCGTGGTGAAGGAAGGGTTAGGCTGCGAGAGGCGGCAGGACCGCAAATTAATCTTTGGCGGCCTTGCCGCTTGCTGCGGAAAGCGCTATATCAGCCGCGACTTAGCTGTCTCATACGAAACGCGTATTGAGAGTGGGCCCCCCGGGACCCGCTCTTTTTTATTACCTGAACCCGCCCGCTGCTGAATCCGGCAGGAGCGCGAGCAGGTTAGCTGCCGGAACCGCCTCTAGCGGATCCGGTGAACCCGAAGTGAGCCTGATCCTGACCCGAAGGGCCGCGCTAGCGCGAAGTGGCCCGCCGGCTGTCCGAAAGATCTTGCTCAAAGCTTGAATCAAGAGCCATTTGACGCTGGACATGACCGTTTCCACTGCTGGCTCCATGGACGCCGAACTTCTGGCCGAACCGCGCCTCGTGGTCGAGCCCGGGGCAGCGGCGCGCGTGTCCGCGGTGGCAGCGCCGGTGCTGCAGCAGCTGGGTTACCGTCTGGTACGGATCAGGATTTCGGGCGAGGCCGGCTGCACCGTCCAGATCATGGCCGAACGGCCCGACGGCTCAATGCAGATCGACGATTGCGAGGCGATCTCGCGCGCATTGTCGCCGGTGCTCGACATTGCCGACCCGATCGATCGCGCCTACCGGCTGGAAATTTCGTCGCCCGGCATCGATCGGCCATTGGTCCGGCGCTCGGATTTCGAACGTTATGCCGGCCATCTCGCCAAGATCGAGATGGCGGTCGCCCATCAGGGACGCAAGCGGTTCCGTGGCATCCTTGCCGGCGTCGACGGCGACAGCGTGCGCCTCCGCCGCGACGACGTGCCGGCCGGTGACGAGGCCGGGGTCGCGCTCGTGATGGAAGACATCGCCGACGCGCGCCTGGTTCTGACCGACGAGCTGATCGCCGAATCCATGCGGCGCGGCAAGGCCGAGTCGCGCGAGCTCAAGCGTGAGCTCGGTCTCGAGCCGCCTCAGCCGCCGCACGCAAAGACCCAGAAAAAAATGCCGCAGAAGAAGCCGGCTCAGAATAACACCAAGCAACATCGCCTCGCCGCCGAACAGACGCGCAGGGGCGACATCGATCCATCCGAAGGAGACTAGCCATGGCCGTCAGCGCCAACAAACTCGAACTGCTGCAGATTGCGGATGCCGTCGCGCGCGAGAAATCGATCGACCGCGGCATCGTGATTGCGGCGATGGAAGACGCCATCGCCAAGGCGGCCCGGGCGCGTTACGGCAGCGAGACCGACGTGCATGCCGAGATCGACGCCAAGAAGGGCGAGCTCCGCCTCTCGCGCCACATGCTGGTGGTCGATCAGGTCGAAAACTCCTCGAACCAGATTTCGCTGGAAGACGCCCGCCGGGCCAATCCGGGCGCGCAGATCGGCGACACCATCGCCGACACGCTGCCACCGCTGGAATACGGCCGCATCGCCGCGCAATCCGCCAAGCAGGTGATCGTGCAGAAGGTGCGCGAGGCCGAGCGCGACCGGCAGTATCAGGAATTCAAGGACCGCATCGGCGACATCGTCAACGGCATCGTCAAGCGCGTCGAATATGGCAGCGTGATCGTCGATCTCGGCCGCGGCGAGGCCATCATCCGCCGCGACGAGATGCTGCCGCGCGAGGTGTTCCGCAACGGCGACCGCGTGCGGGCCTATATTTTCGATGTGCGCCGCGAGACCCGCGGTCCGCAGATTTTCCTCTCCCGCACCCATCCGCAGTTCATGGCCAAGCTGTTCGCGCAGGAAGTGCCGGAGATCTATGACGGCATCGTCGAGATCAAGGCGGTCGCCCGCGATCCCGGCTCGCGCGCCAAGATCGGCGTCATCTCGCGCGATTCGTCGGTCGATCCGGTCGGCGCCTGCGTCGGCATGCGCGGCTCGCGCGTGCAGGCCGTGGTCAACGAGCTGCAGGGCGAGAAGATCGACATCATTCCCTGGTCGCCCGACATCGCGACCTTCGTCGTCAACGCGCTCGCGCCGGCCGAAGTCGCCAAGGTCGTCATCGATGAAGACCGCGAGCGCATCGAAGTCGTGGTGCCCGACACCAATAACCAGCTCTCGCTGGCGATCGGCCGCCGCGGCCAGAACGTGCGTCTGGCCTCGCAGCTCACCGGCTGGGACATCGACATCCTGACCGAGCAGGAGGAATCGGAGCGCCGCCAGGCCGACTTCGAGAACTCGACCCGCGTCTTCATGGAATCGCTCAATGTCGACGAGGTCGTCGGTCAATTGCTGGCGTCGGAAGGATTCACCTCGGTCGAGGAACTGGCCCTGGTCGACGTCAAGGATCTGGCCGGAATCGAAGGCTTCGACGAGGAGACCGCGACCGAGCTGCAGAACCGCGCCAAGGAGTATCTCGAGCAACAGGAAGCCGAGCTCGAGGCCAAGCGAAAGGAACTGGGCGTCGAGGACGCCATGGCGACGGTCCCAGGCGTCACCTCGAAGATGATGGTCAAACTGGGCGAGAACGACGTCAAGACGGTCGAGGATCTAGCCGGTTGCGCCACCGATGATCTGGTCGGCTGGACCGAGCGCAAGGAAGGCGGCGAAGCGACCAAGCATGCCGGCATCCTCGACGGCATCGAGATCACCCGCGATGACGCCGAAGCGGTGATCATGCAGGCCCGCGTCAAGGCCGGCTGGATCAGCGAAGCGGACCTCGCCAAGGAGACCGACAAGGAGGCCGAGGAGGCAGAGACCTCCGAAGGCCAGCCTGCTTAAGGTCTTTGGGAGATGCCCCAGGGATGCTTGCTTTGGCTGATCCAGACCTCGATAACGGACCTCGGACCGACAAATCCGCGACCGTCCGCATGTGCGCGGTCAGCCGGGAACAGCGGCCGATCGACGAGCTGATCCGGTTCGTCGTCTCGCCCCAGGGCGAGGTCGTGCCTGACCTGAAGCACAAGCTTCCCGGCCGGGGCCTGTGGATCTCGGCCTCGCGCCAAACCATTGCGGAAGCCGTCCGGCGTCACCAATTCAAGAGGGGATTCAAGCGCGACGTCCGTGTCGCTGCCACCCTTCCCGCCGATACCGAAAATCTGCTCGCCCGGAGCGCTGTCGAGGCGTTGGCCATCGCGGCCAAGGCCGGACGGGTGATTTCCGGCTTTGCCAAGGTCGAGGCGGCGCTGGGCGGGGCGGGTGTCCAGGCCTTGATCCACGCGTCCGACGGCGCCGAGGACGGAATCCGCAAACTGAACGCGCTGGCACGGCAAAATGCAGGGAATAGGTCTCAAATAGCCGGTTTCCAGGTTATCACCGCGCTAACTTCGTCAGAATTGGATTTGGCATTGGGCCGGTCAAATGTGGTACATGCTGCCCTGCTCGCAGGCCCGGCGGGCAAGACATTCCTGTCGCGCAGCCAGATTCTGGTCCGATACCGGATGGCCGACGCCGACAAGACTGCCGGAACTTCGAAATCGCATTCGAGCTAACAACGATCGCTAGTAAGGACGGTGCGTCCGCGCACCACAGATTAGGACTACTGAATGGCCGACCAGAATACTCCCGGCGACAAGAAACTGAGTGTCCCGAGCAAGACCTTGACGCTCAAGCCACGCGTCGAGACGGGCACCGTGCGCCAGAGTTTTCCGCATGGCCGCACCAAGCAGGTCGTGGTCGAAAAACGCGGCAAGCGCCGCGTCGGCGGTGACGGACCTGGCGAGACGGTGCATGCGGCGCCCGAACCCGTGAAGGCCGCGCCGGTGATCGCCAAAGCGCCGGCCGGCGGCCGACCGGCGCTAGGCCCGGCTCCGTCAGCTGTTTCCCGCAAGCCTTCCGGTGTGGTGCTGCAAACCCTGACCGAGGACGAGCACGCCGCCCGTGTCAGCGCGCTCGCCGATGCGCGTGCCCGCGAAGTCGAGGAACGTCGCCAGGCCGAAGAGGAAGCCAAGCGCCGCGCCAGCCGCGAGGGCATCGAGCAGGCCGAACGCGAGGCCGCCGAGGCCCGCCGCAAGGCGGAGGAAGAACGCCATCGGCACGAAGAAGAGGCCAAGCGCAAGGCCGAACTTGAAGCCAAGAAGCGGTTCGGCGAAGCCGAGGCCGCCGCTGCTGCGGCGCCCGCAACCCGTCAAACAACGACGACGGCCCCCGCGGCCGCCAAAGCGGCACCCGCCGCGCGCACGCCGGCAGCGCCTGCGCGCGCCCCGGGCGTTGCCGCAGAGGCGGCAGATGAGGATGAAGGTCCGCGTCTGATCCGCCGCGGCCCTGGAGGCGCGCTGCGTCCCGCCGCCGCGCCGAAGACCACCCACAAGCCCGGCCCGCAGAAACAGCGCGGCCGCCTCACGCTCGTCACCGCGCTCAACGCAGATGACGTGCGTGAACGCTCGATCGCCTCGTTCCGCCGCCGCACCCAGCGCCTCAAGGGCCACGCATCAAACGAGCCCAAGGAAAGGCTGAGCCGCGAAGTCACGATCCCGGAAGCCATCACCATCCAGGAACTCGCCAACCGCATGTCGGAGCGCGCGGTCGAAATCATCCGCATGCTGATGAAGCAGGGCGCGATTCACAAGATCACCGACGTGATCGACGCCGATACCGCGCAACTGATCGCCGAAGAACTGGGCCACACCGTCAAGCGCGTCGCCGCCTCCGACGTGGAAGAGGGCCTGTTCGACGCGGTCGACGATTCCAGCGACACCGAGCCGCGTTCGCCCGTGGTGACCGTGATGGGTCACGTCGACCACGGCAAGACCTCGCTTCTCGACGCGCTGCGCCACGCCAACGTGGTGTCCGGCGAAGCCGGCGGCATCACCCAGCATATCGGCGCCTACCAGGTGACCTCGCCTGAGAGCGGCAAGAAGATCACCTTCATCGACACCCCCGGCCACGCCGCGTTCACCGCGATGCGCGCCCGCGGCGCCAAGGTGACCGACATCGTCGTGCTGGTCGTGGCGGCCGATGACGGCGTCATGCCCCAGACGGTGGAAGCCATCAATCACGCCAAGGCGGCCAAGGTGCCGATGATCGTGGCGATCAACAAGATCGACAAGCCCGATGCCAGGCCCGAGCGCGTGCGCACCGAGCTCCTGCAATACGAAGTGCAGGTCGAATCGCTCGGCGGCGACGTCGTCGACGTCGAGGTGTCCGCCAAGAACAAGACCAATCTCGACCGCCTGCTCGAAATGATCGCGCTGCAAGCCGACATCCTCGAGCTGAAGACCAATTCGCAGCGCCCGGCCGAGGGCACCGTGATCGAAGCCAAGCTCGACCGCGGCCGCGGCCCGGTCGCGACCGTGCTGGTCCAGCGCGGCACGCTGCGCATCGGCGACATCATCGTGGCCGGCGCGGAGATGGGCCGCGTCCGCGCGCTGATCTCCGACCAGGGCGAGAATCTCCAGGAAGCCGGCCCGTCCGTGCCGGTCGAGGTGCTCGGCTTCAATGGCCCGCCGGAAGCCGGCGATCGCCTCGCCGTGGTCGAGAACGAAGCCCGCGCCCGCCAGGTCACCAGCTATCGCGCCCACCAGAAGCGCGAGAACGCCGCCGCCAACATTTCCGGCATGCGCGGCTCGCTCGAGCAGATGATGTCGCAGCTCAAGACGGCGGGCCGCAAGGAATTCCCGCTGGTCGTCAAGGCCGACGTGCAGGGCTCGCTGGAAGCAATCCTGGGCTCGCTCGAGAAGCTCGGGACCGACGAAGTCGCAGCCCGTATCCTGCATGCGGGCGTCGGCGGCATTTCGGAATCCGACGTCACGCTGGCGGAAGGCTTCAATGCCGCGATCATCGGTTTCTCCGTGCGCGCCAACAAGGAGGCGGCCGCGGCCGCCAAGCGCAACGGCATCGAAATCCGCTACTACAATATCATCTACGACCTTGTGGATGACGTGAAAAAGGCCATGAGCGGCCTGCTCGCGCCCACTTTGCGCGAAACCATGCTCGGCAACGCCCAGATCCTGGAAATCTTCAACATTTCCAAGGTCGGCAAGGTTGCAGGCTGTCGCGTCACCGACGGCACCGTGGAACGCGGCGCCAATGTCCGGCTGATCCGCGACAACGTCGTCGTGCATGAAGGCAAGCTTTCGACGCTGAAGCGCTTCAAGGACGAGGTGAAGGACGTGCAAGCCGGCCAGGAATGCGGCATGGCGTTCGAAAGCTATCACGACATGCGTGTCGGCGACGTTATCGAGTGTTATCGCGTGGAGACGATCCAGCGCTCGCTGTAAGTCCAATTCTTACGGGCGCCAGGATCTTGATCAGGACGACCTGCTCCGCGGGAGGCGGAGCATCCGGCAGTCGCTGAACTAATTTGGACAAAAGACTGGATCGCCCGCCTCAGCCGCGTAGATCGCGCACAAGGCGGGCGATGACGACAATTCGGATTTGAATGATGCCACGTCACCACCAGAAAAAGGGTTCGGCCCCGGGCGGATCACAGCGTCAGTTGCGCGTCGGCGAAGCCGTGCGCCACGCTGTTGCCGACATTCTCGCGCATGGCAGCGTTCACGACAGCGATCTCGAGGGACATATCATCACCGTCCCCGAGGTCCGCATGTCGCCGGATCTGAAGCTTGCGACCGTGTATGTGATGCCGCTCGGCGGCCATGACACGGACATCGTGATGGCCGCGCTCGAGCGGAACAAGAAGTACCTGCGCGGAGAGGTGGCTCGACGCGTTAACCTGAAATTTGCTCCCGATCTGCGCTTCCGCGTCGACGACCGATTCGACGAAGCGGAACGGATCGAGAAATTACTGCGAACGCCTGCGGTGCAGCGAGACCTCTCACCCGATTCGGATACAGATCAATGACCGCAACTCCCGCCAAGACCATGGTCGAATCCGAAACCCGCGACGTCGAAAAAAATATTTTTTCGGACCCGCATCACGATCATGCGCGCCGCGCCAACAATGATCCGCGCGAGAAGCAGCAGAAGCAGCAGCCGCGGCGCGACAAGCGCGACGTCCATGGCTGGATCGTGCTCGACAAGCCGATCGGCATGACATCGACCCAGGCCGTCGCGGTGGTGAAGCGCCTGTTCTCGGCCAAGCGCGCGGGCCACGCCGGCACGCTCGATCCGCTGGCCTCCGGTGGCCTGCCGATCGCGCTTGGAGAGGCCACCAAGACCGTTCCCTTCGTGATGGACGGCCGCAAGCGCTACCGCTTCACCGTCTGCTGGGGCGAGGAGCGCGACACCGACGACACCGAAGGCCAGGTGGTGAAGACCAGCGATCTCAGGCCGACGGCGGACGCGATCCGGGCCCTGCTGCCGCAGTTCACCGGCCTGATCGAGCAGATTCCGCCGCGCTATTCGGCGATCAAGGTGCAGGGCGAACGTGCCTATGATCTGGCGCGGGATGGCGAAGTGGTCGAACTGGCCTCCCGCCCCGTCGAAATCCACCAATTGGACCTCATGGAACAAACAGACAACAATCGGTCGGTGTTCGAAGCCGAATGCGGCAAGGGAACCTATGTACGGGCGCTGGCCCGGGATATCGGCCGAATTCTCGGCTGTTTCGGCCATATCTGCGCGCTGCGACGAACCCTGGTCGGCCCGTTCGACGAGAACGACATGATTCTGCTGGAACAGTTGGAGGGTTTATGCAATAGAGCCGCGTCTGGCGAGGGCAGCCTCGCCGACGCGCTTTTGCCCGTTGAGACCGCGCTGGACGACATCCCGGCACTGGCCGTCACTCGGGCTGATGCGGCAAGGCTCCACAGGGGCCAGGCCGTTTTGTTGCGCGGACGGGATGCGCCCAATAGTAGCGGGACAGTCTATGTCACGGTGGCAGGCCGGCTTCTCGCGCTTGCTGAAGTGAGCAATGGCGAAGTCATCCCCAAGCGCGTGTTTAACCTGACCGGACTGACTGCCAGCTCCGGTCGCAACGAGAGAGTTTGACGATGTCGATTACCGCGCAACGCAAGGCGGACGTCATCAAGACGAATGCGACCAAAGCCGGCGACACCGGCTCGCCGGAGGTTCAGGTTGCGATCCTGTCGGAACGCATCAACAACCTGACGGACCATTTCAAGACCCACGTGAAAGACAATCATTCGCGCCGCGGCCTCTTGAAGCTCGTGTCGACGCGCCGTTCGCTTTTGAACTATCTGAAGAAGACGGACGAAGCGCGTTACAAGGCGCTCATCGAAAAACATAACATTCGTCGTTGAGCCTGTTTTGGAGTACGCGCGCGGCAGTTGCCGCGCGTTTTTGCATGATCCTTCGGGCGCCGGTTTTTGCGGTTTTCGAAATCGATCATGCACAGGGTCGTGGTGAAGAAGTCGTCACGCCCTATTCGAACGCCCAGCAGCAATCCGGCCGCTGGACGCAACGGGCAAGGTGCCCGTGACCTAAGCGAAAGGATGGACGCCATCCTAAAACCGAAAACCATGGCAGGATCGCCGGATGCTGACGCCGCATTGTGCTCAGCCTCTCGCCGTCTTGCGCATGGTTTTTTGTTTTGGGACGCGGACCGGCCTTTCGTGAACCGATGAAAGAAGACCGAAATGTTCAATATTCATTCAGTCGAGATCGACTGGGGCGGACGTCCGCTCAAGCTTGAGACCGGCAAGATCGCGCGTCAGGCCGACGGTGCCGTGATGGCGACTTATGGCGAGACGGTCGTGCTCGCGACCGTGGTCGCCGCGAAGACGCCACGCGAGGGCGTCGATTTCCTCCCGCTCACCGTCGACTACCAGGAGAAGACGTACGCTGCGGGCCGCATTCCCGGCGGCTATTTCAAGCGCGAGGGACGTCCGACCGAGAAGGAAACGCTGGTTTCCCGCCTGATCGACCGCCCGATCCGTCCGCTGTTCGTCGACGGCTGGCGCAACGAGACCCAGGTGATCGTCACCGTTCTCTCGCACGACATGGAGAACGATCCGGACATCGTGGCGCTGGTCGCAGCCTCGGCGGCGCTGACGCTGTCGGGTGCGCCTTTCAAGGGTCCGATCGGCGCGGCCCGCGTCGGCTTCGCCAACGATGAGTTCATCCTCAACCCGACGCTGGACGAGATGACCGAGACCCAGCTCGATCTCGTCGTCGCCGGCACTGCCGACGCCGTTCTGATGGTCGAATCGGAAGCGAAAGAGCTCAACGAAGACGTCATGCTCGGCGCGGTCATGTTCGGACACCGCCACTTCCAGCCGGTGATCAAGGCGATCATCGAGCTCGCCGAGAAGGCCGCCAAGGAGCCGCGCGAGGTCACGGCGATCGACAACTCCGCGATCGAGAAGGAAATGCTCGGCATCGCCGAGCAGGAGCTGCGCAAGGCCTATGCGATCCCGGTGAAGCAGGACCGCTACGCCGCGGTCGGCGCCGTCAAGGAAAAGGTGATGGCGCACTTCTTCCCCGAAGGGCAGGAGCCGAAATACGACAAGCTCCGCGTCGCCGACGTGTTCAAGGAGCTGGAAGCCAAGATCGTTCGCTGGAATGTTCTGGATACCGGCAAGCGAATCGACGGCCGCGACGTCAAGACCGTGCGCAACATCGTCTGCGAGGTCGGCGTGTTGCCGCGCGCCCATGGCTCGGCGCTGTTCACCCGCGGCGAGACCCAGGGCCTGGTCGTGACCACGCTCGGCACCGGTGAGGACGAGCAGTACATCGACGCGCTGTCGGGAACGTACAAGGAGACGTTCCTGCTGCACTACAACTTCCCGCCCTACTCGGTCGGTGAGACCGGCCGCCTCGGCGGCACCAAGCGCCGCGAAATCGGCCACGGCAAGCTCGCCTGGCGCGCGATCCATCCGGTGCTGCCGCCGCATCACGAGTTCCCCTACACGGTGCGCGTAGTCTCGGAGATCACCGAATCGAACGGCTCCTCGTCGATGGCGTCGGTCTGCGGCGCCTCGCTGGCGCTGATGGACGCGGGCGTCCCGCTGAAGCGGCCGACCGCCGGCATCGCCATGGGCCTGATCCTCGAAGACAAGCGCTACGCGGTGCTGTCGGACATTCTCGGCGATGAGGATCATCTCGGCGATATGGACTTCAAGGTGGCCGGCACCGAGCAGGGCATCACCTCGCTGCAGATGGACATCAAGATCGAGGGCATCACCGAGGAGATCATGCGCGTCGCGCTTGGCCAGGCCAAGGACGGGCGCATCCACATCCTCGGCGAGATGGCCAAGGCGCTGACCGCGGCGCGCGCCGAGCTCGGCGAATACGCTCCGCGCATCGAGACCTTCAAGATCCCGACCGACAAGATCCGCGAAGTGATCGGCACCGGCGGCAAGGTGATCCGCGAGATCGTGGAAAAGACCGGCGCCAAGATCAACATCGAGGACGACGGCACCGTGAAGGTCGCCTCCAACGACGGCGAGGCGATGAAGGCCGCGATCAAGTGGATCAAGTCGATCACCTCGGAGCCCGAGATCGGCCATATCTACGAGGGCACCGTGGTCAAGGTGATGGAGTTCGGCGCCTTCGTGAACTTCTTTGGCGCCAAGGACGGCCTCGTCCACATCAGCCAGCTCGCGGCCAACCGCGTGCAGAAGACCTCCGACGTCGTCAAGGAAGGCGACAAGGTCAAGGTCAAGCTGCTCGGCTTCGACGATCGCGGCAAGACGCGCTTGTCGATGAAGGCGGTCGATCAGGAGACTGGCGAGGACCTCGAGAAGAAGGGCGACAAGGCGGACGCGCCGATGCCGCGCGAAGCCGCCGGCGAGTAAAGTCCATTATCAGCAAATGCAAAGGGCGGCCTTGCGGCCGCCCTTTTTTGTTTTCGTCCCGCGTTGAACCCGATCAGGCGTCGAAGCGGTCGCCATTCATCACCTTGCTCCAGGCCGCCACGAAATCCCTGACGAACTTCTCCTTCGCGTCCTTGCAGGCATAGACCTCCGCAAAGGCGCGGAGCTGCGAATGCGAGCCGAAGATCAGGTCGACGCGGGTACCGGTCCACTTGACCGCGTTGGTCTTGCGATCGCGGCCTTCGTAAGTGCCGTCGGCGGCCGGGCTCCATACCGTACCCATATCGAGCAGGTTGACGAAAAACTCATTGGTGAGCGACCCGGTCTTCCTGGCGAGGACGCCATGTTTGGAGCCGCCGGCATTGGCACCCAGCACGCGCAAACCCCCGACAAGGGCCGTCATCTCGGGTCCCGTCAGCCTCAACAGCTGCGCGCGGTCCACCAAAGCCTCTTCAGGCTTCATGAACTGATGCTTTCCGCTGTGGGTATAGTTGCGGAAGCCGTCCGCGCGCGGCTCGAGCGGCGCGAAGGATTCGACATCCGTCTGATCCTGCGACGCGTCCATGCGACCCGGCTTGAAGGGCACCTTCACGTCGACGCCGGCGGCCTTGGCGGCCTTTTCGACCGCTGCGCAGCCGCCGAGGACAATCAGGTCGGCGAGCGAAACCTTCTTGCCGCCCTTCGCCGCCGCTTTGTTGAAGTCGGCCTGGATGACTTCGAGCTTCTTCAACGCCTTCGCCAGCTCGGCCGGATTGTTCACCTCCCAATCCTTCTGCGGGGCGAGGCGAATGCGCGCGCCGTTGGCGCCGCCACGCTTGTCGGAACCGCGGAAGGTCGAGGCCGATGCCCAGGCGGTCGACACCAGTTGCTGCACCGACAGGCCCGACAGCAGCTTGGCCTTCAGCGCCGCGGCGTCCTTGTCGGTGATCACCTTGTGATTCACCGGCGGGATCGGATCCTGCCAGATCAGCGTCTCCTTCGGCACGAGCTTGCCGAGGTAACGCGCGCGCGGGCCCATGTCGCGATGGGTCAGCTTGAACCATGCCCGCGCAAACGCGTCGGCGAACTGATCCGGGTTCTCATAGAAGCGCCGCGATATCTTCTCGTAGGCCGGATCGAGACGCAGCGACAGGTCGGTGGTCAGCATGGTCGGCACATGCTTCTTCGAAGCATCGAAGGCGTCGGGGATGGAGGCCTCCGCGTTCTTTGCCTTCCATTGCGGCACGCCGGCCGGGCTCTTGGTGAGCTCCCATTCGTTGTCGAACAGGTTCTTGAAGAAGTGGTTGCTCCACTTGGTCGGCGTCTGCGTCCAGGTGACTTCGGGGCCGCCTGTGATGGCGTCCGCACCGATGCCCGTGCCGTGCTTGCTCTTCCAGCCGAGGCCCTGATCCTCGATGGCACCCGCTTCCGGGTCCGCGCCGACCAGCGACGGATCGCCGGCACCATGGGCTTTGCCGAAGGAGTGGCCGCCGGCGATCAGCGCGACAGTTTCCTCGTCGTTCATCGCCATGCGGAAGAAGGTTTCGCGGATGTCCTTGGCGGCTGCGACCGGGTCCGGATTGCCGTTCGGTCCCGCCGGATTGACATAGATCAGACCCATCTGCACGGCGCCGAGCGGCTCCGCGAGTTGACGTTCGCCGCTATAGCGCTCATCTCCCAGCCACGTACCCTCCGGACCCCAGAACAGCTCCTCGGGCTCCCAGACATCGGCGCGGCCACCCGCGAAGCCGAAGGTCTTGAAGCCCATGGATTCCAGCGCAACGTTGCCCGCGAGAACCATCAGGTCGGCCCATGAGATTTTCTGGCCGTATTTCTGCTTGATGGGCCAGAGCAGCCGGCGCGCCTTGTCGAGGTTGGCGTTGTCAGGCCAGCTGTTGAGCGGCGCAAAACGCTGCTGACCGGCTCCGGCGCCGCCGCGCCCGTCCGTAATGCGATAGGTGCCTGCGGCGTGCCAGGCCAGGCGGATCATCAGGCCGCCATAGTGACCAAAGTCCGCAGGCCACCATTCCTGCGAACTCGTCATCAACGCGCGCAGATCCTTGCTCAGGGCGTTGAGATCGAGTGTCTTGAATTCCTTGGCATAGTCGAATGCCTTGCCCATGGGATCGGACAGGGTGGAGTTCCGGTGAAGCACCGAAATGTCCAGGGCCTCCGGCCACCAGTCGCGATTGGTGTGTGCGCGATTTCCACCCGAAAACGGGCATTTCGTCCTGTCATCCATGATTGTCTCCTCTTCTTGCTAGGGAGCTCCGCCTAGATCCCTGTCGGTCGCAATCTACGCATCGCAGTCCATCAGGGGAAATTGACTTTAATGATCGCAGCGATAAGTTTATCTGATGATCAACGTCACCCTCCGGCAGCTTCGCTACTTCGATGCACTGGCCCGCCACGGCCATTTCGGGCGGGCCGCGGAGGCCTGTGCGATCTCGCAGCCCGCGCTGTCGATGCAGATCAGGGAAATGGAGCAAGCCCTCGGCGGTCCGCTGATCGAACGCGGCGCGCGGCAGGTCGCGCTGACGAAATTCGGCGAGGAGCTCGTACAGCGCGTGCGCGACATCCTGCGCTCCGTCGATGAATTGGGCGACTTCGCGCGCGCCTCACGCGACCGTCTCGCCGGAAGGCTTCGCATCGGCATGATCCCGACGATCGCCCCCTATCTCTTGCCCAAGGTGATCGAGAACCTGGCGCGTCTGCATCCCGAGCTCGACATTCACGTCCGCGAGACGCTGACGCCGAGGCTGATCAAGGAGGTCGCAGAAGGCCGACTCGATACGGCGATCGTCGCCCTTCCGGTGTCCGAGCCGTCACTCACCGAAGTCGCGCTGTTCACGGAGAATTTCCTGCTTGTCCGGCCCGGCGAGGATGAGGGAACGCCGCCGCCGAGTTCGGAGATGCTGCGCGAGATGCGGCTGCTTCTGCTGGAGGAAGGGCATTGTTTTCGCGATCAGGCGCTGGCGTTCTGCAAGATGCAATCCTCGCCGCCGCGGGAAGTGCTGGACGCCAGCTCGCTCTCGACGC
The DNA here is from genome assembly GCA_963696255.1 of uncultured Alphaproteobacteria bacterium. Taxonomy (GTDB): domain Bacteria; phylum Pseudomonadota; class Alphaproteobacteria; order Rhizobiales; family Xanthobacteraceae; genus Bradyrhizobium. The sequence goes on along the minus strand of CAVOJN010000005.1, from coordinate 2,015,880 downwards.
TCGTTCAGATGGTCGGCGCCGGCATCGGCGTCACTTTGATCCCGGAAATGGCGGTGCCGGTGGAAACGCGTTCGGCGCCGGTGTCGGTCACCCGCTTCAGGAATCCGCAGCCGTCGCGGACCATCGGCATGGTCTGGCGCAAGACCAGTCCTCTCTCCGCACAGCTGCAGCAAATCTCCGAAGTGGTGTATCTGTCGGCAGGCAAGGCGCGCGAGCGAAAGAGCAAGGCTCAAGCGCGCCGTCCCTGAACCTCGAGTCGCGCTCATGACAGATCCCAAGATCCGCCCCGCCTTGGCGGAGGAATATGACGAGATTGCCCGCGTCTGGATGGAGAGCTGGGTCTCCACGGGACTCGGCGAAGCCAGCAACTTCCTGCTGGCGAATTTGCGCGCCCGTATCAGGCGCGAAATCGAAGACGGCTGGAGCCTCTTTGTCGCCGATGACCAGGGCGAGATCGCCGCGATGCTGGCGTTACATCTGCCGAAGCTCTATCTCGACCAGTTGTTCGTGGCGCCTCAACATCAGGGCTGCTCACTCGGGCGCAAACTGCTCGCCTTCACGCGCACACAACTGCCGGATGAAATCTGCCTGCGCTGCGCGCGCGGCAACGAGAAAGCCTGGCACTGGTACGAACGCGAGGGATTCGTGTTCGAGAAGGAACAGGTCGAGCCGATGACCGGCTTGATGATGAAATATTATCGCTGGAACAGGGGAAGCTCGTCATGATGCAGCTTTATTGGTCGCCGCGCTCGCGCTCGTTTACCGCATTGTGGCTCATGGAAGAGACCGGCAAGCCCTACGAGCGGGTGCTGACCGATATCTCCACCGGCGCACAGAAGAAGGCCGAATATCTCGCCATCAATCCGATGGGCAAGGTGCCGGCGCTCAAAGACGGCGAGGCGACGCTGGCGGAGGCCGCCGCCATCTGCGCCTATGTCGCAGAACGCCATCCCGATGCGAAGCTGGCGCCGCCGCTCGGCGATGCCAGGCGCGCGAAATATCTCTACTGGCTGTTCTTCGCGCCCGGCTGCGTCGAGCCCGCGATGGTGCAGATCGCGACCAAGATCGAGATGAATCCCGTCGCCGCCGGCTGGGGTGAGGCGCAACGGGTGTTCGACGTGCTCGACGTCGCGCTGGCAAAAGGCCCATGGATTCTCGGCGACGATTTCTCGGCCGCCGACATCGCGATCGGCTCGGCGCTGAACTTCTCGGTGCGGCTGTTCAAGATGGTGCCGTCGCGGCCGTCCTTCGACGCCTATATCGCCCGCTGCATGGCGCGCCCGGCGTTCCAGCGCGCGGAGAAGATCGCGGCGGGCTAGGCCGGGACGACGCGGGGATCCACGTCCTGCGCGTAGTCAACGCCGTCGATGCCAAATCCGAACAGGCGAAGGAACTGGCTCTTGTGTTCTGCAAGATCTGCCAGTTCGCCGAGCGTTCCCGTGGAAAGCAGCGGCCATCGCCGCGACACCTCCGCCTGAACTTCAGGCGAAAGCTCCCAATCATCGACCCTGATGCGCTGCGCGTCATCAAGTTCGACGCCCTTGCCAAGACGCGTCCGGAACAGGCGATCGATCTGTTCGATACAGCCTTCGTGAAGCCCGAGCTGCTTCATGACCTTGAACAGCACCGTTCCATAGAGCGGGACGCCCGGGATGGCTGCACTCGCCTGGGTGACGACGGCCTTGAGCGCAACCACGCGGGCCGCGTCCTGGCCGAGCCGGCCCCGGATCGCTTCCGCTTTGTTGTCGAGATCGACCTTGGCGCGACCGAGCGTGCCGTTCCAATAGATCGGCCAGGTCAGCTCACTGCCGATGTAGGTGTAGTTAAGCGTCCGGAACCCAGGCGCCAACACACCAGCGTCCGCAAGCTGGTCGATCCAGCGTTTCCAGTCATCGCCGCCCATCACGGCGACCGTGGCGGTCGCTTGATCCTCACTCGCCGGCTCAAAGGTCGTCTCGAAGACCTCGCCGGTCTCAGTGTCGAGGGTCTTCATCTCGACAGCCGAGCCCAGCGGCTTGATAACCGAGCGATAGGTCTCGCCGGTGACCGGATCGGTGCGCATCGGAGCGGCCATGCTGTAGACCAGCATGTCAAGCTGCCCGAATTTCTCGCGCACACGCTCGATGAAATTTGCCTTCATCTCGTCGGAGAAGGCGTCCCCCTCGAGCGTGAGCGGAGATCGTCCGATCTTCTGAGCCTCGATCTCGAATGCGCGATTGTTGTACCAGCCGGCGCTGCCCGTCCTTTTTTCTGTCGGCTCGCGTTCGAGCGACACGCCGATGGTCTCGGCGCCTCCGGCGAAGGTCGCAACGATGCGGCTGGCAAGGCCGTAACCCGTCGAACATCCCAGCACCGCGACGCGCTTGGGGCACTCTGAAATCGGGCCCTGGCGAAGAACGTAAGCGATTTGCTCGCGGACATTTTTCGCACAGCCAACAGGATGTGCCGTCGTGCAGATAAAGCCTCGCACGCGCGGTTCGATGATCATGCCCACCCCATTTCGGATTGTTGCAACGTCCCCAATCGCTGTCTGCCGACCTCCCTCAGCAAGCGAGGAGAGGTGAAAGCGAAGTTACGCATCCAGCCGCTGGAACACCAGCGTCGCGTTGGTCCCACCGAAGCCGAAGGAATTGGAAAGCACGGTGCTTAGCCTGGCATTGTCGATGCGCTTGCGCACGATCGGCATGTCCGCGAACACCGGATCGAGTTCGGTGATGTGGGCGCTCTCGCAGATGAAGCCGTTGTTCATCATCAACAGCGAATAGATCGCCTCCTGGACGCCGGTGGCCCCGAGCGAGTGCCCGGTCAGCGCTTTGGTCGCCGCGATCGGCGGGCACTTCTCGCCGGTGCCGAATATCTTCCGGATCGCCTCGATCTCCGGCGGATCGCCGGCCGGCGTCGAGGTCGCGTGCGGATTGATGTAGTCGACCTTGGTCTTCACGGTCGACATCGCCATCCTCATGCATCGCTCGGCGCCCTCGCCCGACGGCGCGACCATGTCGTAACCGTCGGAGGTGGCGCCGTAGCCGATGATCTCGCCATACATCTTGGCGCCGCGCGCCTTGGCGTGCTCAAGCTCTTCCAGCACCACGACACCCGCGCCGCCGGCGATGACGAAGCCGTCGCGGCTGACGTCATAGGGACGCGAGGCGCTCGACGGCGTATCGTTGTATTTCGACGACATCGCGCCCATCGCATCGAACAGCACCGACAGCGACCAGTCCAGCTCTTCGCAGCCGCCGGCGAACACGATGTCCTGCTTGCCGATCTGGATCGTCTCGTAGGCGTTGCCGATGCAGTGGTTGGAGGTCGCGCAGGCCGACGAGATCGAATAATTGACGCCCTTGATCTTGAACCAGGTCGCGAGCGTGGCGGACGCAGTCGACGACATTGCCTTCGGCACCGCGAACGGCCCGACACGCTTCGGTCCCTTCGTGCGAGTGATGTCGGCGGCTTCCACAAGCGTGCGGCACGACGGACCGCCGGATCCCATGATGATGCCCGTGCGGACGTTCGAAACCTCCGACTGTTCGAGGCCCGCGTCCTGGATCGCCTGCTCCATCGCGACGTGATTCCAGGCGGCACCTTCGCCCAGGAACCGCATCGCGCGGCGATCGATCACACCGGACGGATCCAGCGTCGGAGCGCCCTGCACCTGCGAACGGAAGCCGAGCTCCGCATATTTCTCGGCGCGCGTGATGCCGGATTTGGCCTCATGAAGGCTCGCAAGCACTTCCTGGGTGTTGTTTCCGATGGATGAGACAATGCCCATCCCCGTAATGACAACCCGCCTCATGTTCGCCTCACCTGCCCTGACCTTCTTCTGTCCGTTTGCGCGCCGATTTCGTTCAAGACGGCGCCGAGCCCTGCTTGAACAAGCCGACCTTCAAGTCCTTGGCTCGATAGATAGTCTCGCCATCCATCGAAAGCCACCCGTCGGCAATGCCCAGCACCAGCTTAGAGCGCATCACGCGCTTGATATCGACATTGTACACAACCTTGCGTGCGTCCGGCATGATCTGGCCACCGAACTTCAGTTCGCCAAGACCGAGCGCCCGGCCGCGCCCCTCACCGCCAATCCAGCCGAGATAGAAGCCTACCATCTGCCACATGGCGTCCAGGCCGAGGCAACCCGGCATGACGGGATCGTTCTTGAAATGGCAGGCGAAGAACCAGAGGTCCGGCTTGACGTCGAGTTCGGCGCGCACGAAACCCTTGCCGAACTCGCCGCCGGTCTCGCTGATCTCGCTGATGCGGTCGAACATCAGCATCGGCGGCAGCGGCAGTTGAGCGTTGCCGGGCCCGAACATCTCGCCACGGGCACAGGCCAGCAGATCCTCATATTCATAGCCGCTGCGCCGATTGAGCATACCAGATCGCCTCTTTTCCCGGGTTGAGCGTTTCGGCGGAACGGACCAAAGCTGTGTTAGCAGCCCGCCAAAGTATTGGAGTTCGGCATGAATTCCGCAAAAAACAGGCCCCCGCCAGTCGGGCCCTTTGCAATGCCGAAATCGGTTAATCGGGTCCGGGCGCTCCTCTATCATAGGCTTTTCCGGCGGCAAAGCGCCGGATATCGGTAAATTCGCCGCACGGAGATTGAGTTCCGAGATTGCCGGCGGGTTGGCTCTAGTTGCGAAATACTTGCATCTGAGGGATTTCCTCCATATATTCCGACGAGATAGTCCAAATTCAACGAGTGCGGTGCCTGAAGTGGATACGAGCGATAGCCGTTCGGCTTTGAACGATGACACCGGGCATGCCGCGTCCCAGCCGGGACGGCAGCCGGCGCTGACCGGTTGCCCGTGGCACGACGTCAACGAAATGCTGCAATCGGCCGGCCTCCGTCCGACCCGTCAGCGGATGGCGCTGGGGTGGCTGTTGTTCGGCAAGGGCGCGCGTCACCTCACCGCCGAAATGCTCTATGAGGAAGCGACGCTCGCGAAGGTTCCCGTGTCGCTCGCGACCGTCTACAACACGCTGAACCAGCTCACCGACGCCGGCCTGCTGCGTCAGGTCTCCGTCGACGGCACCAAGACCTATTTCGACACCAACGTCACCGCGCATCATCATTTCTATCTCGAGAATAATCACGAGCTGGTCGATATTCCCGATCCGCATCTGGTGCTCTCGAAAATGCCCGAGGTGCCCGAGGGCTACGAGATTGCGCGCATCGACATGGTCGTGCGCCTGCGCAAGAAGCGCTGAACGCGCGGTCGTCCCTGCGAAAGCAGGGACCCATAACCACAGGCCTACGTGGTTATCTCGAGTAGCGGCCCCAATTTTCCGACAACCAATGACGGTGGTTACGGGTCTCGGCTCGCGCGGAGCCTGTCATCGGGCGCGCATTCGCGCGGCCCGTTGGCTTGGCCCGGACGACAGATGCGTCAATTCACCTGTTCGTCGCCGTAGACGCCCCACAGCCGTTGCTGCTCGATCCAGCCGTCAAAGCCCTGGCCGGCGACATGACACCAATGCGCGTCGCATTTCTTCACCTGCGCGACCACGCCGGCCTGCAATCGCGCCGCGATCGCCGATGATGAATCGGCGCGATCGTACAGCGGCGCCAGATCATCCCTGTTCTTCATGGTGACAACAGCGGTGCGGCGTCCGGACAGCAGCGAATGATAGACCCAGCCTTCGGAGCCTTCGGAGTCGCGCACGCGCCGCCAGTTCTCGAACTCGGCCGTGATCTCCACCGGTAGACCGGAGCGCGTATAGACCCAGGCCACATCATTGTCTTTGGTTGGACCGGCCCTGACATTCACGTGATCGGACTTCAGACTGACATAACGTGGGACGGGCAAGCCGCTGGTGGTGAGGGCCGCATCCTTGGCGGTCAATCCGGGGCTGACCGAAGCACCCAGCCAGGCGCCCACTAGCACCGCGAACGCAAACCAACGCCCCAACGCCATCAACCCGCCTCCTGCCGAGGCTCGACCCAATTCTCTGAATTGAGAGCCGAAACCCGCGCCTATCCCCAAATCCCCTTTGCTCCGTTCGTCCCGGGCCCTACCAAAAGCCGGGAGCTCGCCGGAGTTCTTGTCTTGGCGCGGCCTTCTGCTAGAGAGGACGGAACGCCAGTAACCAAGACGCGCTTTAAGCCTCTGGCATTTTCCCAAGGGAGATATACGGGAACCCAAGGAAACGCCGGGACCAAGCACTTTCGCAGTGTCGAATACCCGGGTTAATGAGGTGTAAACACCTCATGTGAGCAGCATATGTCGGTTAAGAAGAAGCCACTCGTCGTCGTCACCCGCAAATTGCCGGACTCGATTGAGACCCGGATGCGAGAGCTGTTCGACGCGAGGCTCAATCTCGACGATACGCCGATGAGCGCGGCGCAGATCGCCGAGGCGGTTCGCACCGCCGACGTGCTCGTTCCCACCATCAACGACGAGATCACCGAGGAACTGCTCAAGCAGCCCGACTGCAAGTTGAAGATGATCGCCAATTTCGGCAATGGCGTCGACAATATCGACGTCGGCGCGGCGCATGCGCGCGGCATCACCGTCACCAACACGCCGAAGGTTTTGACCGAAGACACCGCCGACATGACCATGGCGTTGATCCTCGCCGTGCCGCGCCGGCTGGTCGAAGGGACCTCGATCCTGACCGAAGGCAAGAACTGGCAAGGCTGGTCGCCAACCTGGATGCTCGGCCATCGCATCGGCGGCAAACGCCTCGGCATCATCGGCATGGGCCGTATCGGCCAGGCGGTGGCGCGGCGGGCACGCGCCTTCGGCTTGCAGATCCACTATCACAACCGCCGTCCGGTCGCGCCCGTCATCGCCGACGAGCTCGGGGCCACCTATTGGGAAAGCCTCGACCAGATGCTGGCGCGGATGGATATCATCTCAGTGAACTGCCCGCACACGCCGGCGACGTTCCATCTGCTCTCGGCGCGTCGGCTGAAGCTGATCCGCAAGGACGCCTATATCGTCAACACCGCGCGCGGCGAGGTGATCGACGAGGACACGCTGATCAGGCTGATCGAGACCGGCGACATCGGCGGCGCCGGGCTTGACGTCTACGAGAACGAGCCTGCCGTCAATCCAAAGCTGGTGAGGCTCGCCAAGCAGGGCAAGGTCGCGCTGTTGCCGCATATGGGATCGGCCACCATCGAAGGCCGCGTCGAGATGGGCGAGAAGGTGATCATCAACATCCGCACCTTCCTCGACAACCACAAGCCGCCGGATCGTGTCCTGCCGAGCATGCTGTGAGCGACGCGGTCCACCCGGGACTCGAATTTCAAACAACAAATCCGCTGTCATGCTTCGCGAAAGCGGAGCATCCAGTATTCCAGAGGCTTCTCGGATGAACGCCGACGTCTCTGGAATACTGGAACGCCCGGTCAAGCCGGGCGACGACGTCGAGTAAGGCGTGAACTACCGTTCCCGCGGCGCGCGCCGCTCTAGCGCTCCCTCTCCTTTCGTCGCTCCCTCTTGCGTCGTTCGCCGACAAACGCCACGAAGGCGGCGAGCGCGGGTGGTGGCTGGCGGCGGCTCGGGTAATACAGGAATGGTCCCGGAAACGGCGCACACCAATCCTCGAGCGTACTCACCAGCGCCCCGGAGGCGATGGCATCGCTCACATAATCCCTGAAGGTGAGCCAGAATCCCGCGCCGTCACACGCCGCGTGCATGGCGGGCGCGGGATGATTCACCACCAGCCTGGCCGGCGGAGAAATTTTTACGACGCGTCCGGCCTTTTCGAACTCCCAATCCAGCAAGGCGCCGCTGGAAAAGCGGATCCGAATGCAGTCATGATCGAGCAGATCCCGCGGATGCTTCGGAGTGCCACGCCGCGCGAGATAGCCGGGTGCGGCGACAAGGGCATAGCGTTGGGGCGGGCCGAGCGGGACCGCGATCATGTCTTGTTCGAGATGCTCGCCATAGCGCACGCCGGCGTCGAAGCCGGCACCGACGATGTCGATGAACCCGCTCTGGCCGACGATCTCGAGATCGACTTTCGGGTAGGCCGCAAGGAACGGCCCGATCAGCGGCGCCAGCACCAGATCGATCGCGGGCGGCGGCGCATTGATACGCAACCGGCCTGACGGCTCGTCACGCAAGCCGCGCACCTGGTTCAGGGCTTCCGCGACATCGGATAGAGCGGGCGCGGCCCGCGCCAGCAGCAGCTCGCCGGCCTCCGTCAGCGCGACGCTGCGCGTGGTGCGGTTCACCAGGCGGATGCCAAGCCGCTCTTCCATGTCGCGCAGCCGCTGGCTCAGGCTCGAAACGGACACGCGCTGCTCGGCGGCGGCCCGGCGAAAATTCCGGGTCCGCGCAACCGCCACGAAGGCTTCGAGATCGCGCAGGTCGAGACCGCTCATTGTTCACTATAGTGAACAGCCTATTCGTGATTGTCCAGCTTATCGGCGCAGTCGAATTGCCTCATATCACCGGCATTGTTTGCGGCGGGGCACTCCGCCGCCATCCCAAGGGAGAAGCACCATGAACAGACGCAAACTCGGCAAAGCCGGCCCCACCACCTCGGCGATCGGTCTCGGCTGCATGGGCATGTCGGACTTCTACGGCCCGGCCGACCGCAGCGAGAGCATCGCCACCATCCATGCCGCGCTCGACGCCGGCGTCATGCTGCTCGACACCGGCGATTTCTACGGCATGGGTCACAACGAGATGCTGATCGGCGAGGCGCTCGCGGAACGCAACCGCGATCAGGTGCAGATTTCGGTCAAGTTCGGCGCGCTGCGCACGCCCGACAAGAAATGGCTCGGCTATGACAGCCGTCCCGCCGCGATCTGGAACTTCCTGTCCTACTCGCTGCAGCGGCTCGGCGTCGATCACATCGACATCTACCGCCCGGCGAGGCTCGATCCCGATGTGCCGATCGAGGACACGATTGGCGCCATGGCCGACATGGTGAAGGCCGGTTACATCAGGCATATCGGGCTGTCGGAGGTCGGCTCCGACACCATCCGCCGCGCGCATGCGGTGCATCCGATCTCGGATTTGCAGATCGAATATTCATTGATCTCGCGCGGCATCGAGAGCGACATTCTGAAAACCTGCCGCGAACTCGGCATCGGCGTCACCGCCTATGGCGTGCTGTCGCGCGGCCTGATCAGCGGCCACTGGTCGAAGGCCCGGACCGGCGGCCAGGATTTCCGTGGCATGAGCCCGCGTTTCTCGGGCGGCAACCTCGATGCCAATCTGGCGCTGGTCGAGAAGCTGCGCGCCATTGCCAACGACGTCGGTGCGTCGCCCGCGCAGGTCGCGATCGCCTGGGTCGCCGCACAGGGCAATGATATCGTGCCGCTGGTCGGCGCGCGCCGCCGTGACCGGCTCAACGAGGCGCTCGGCGCGCTCGCTGTCAAGCTGACGGACGAACATCTCGCTGCGCTGAACGCTGCGTTTCCACCCGGCATTGCATCAGGCGAACGCTATCCGCAATCGCAGCTCGTGCACATGGACAGCGAGAAAGGCGCGGCGTGAGAAGCTGAGCCTGTGGGGTGGGCAAAGGCGCGCCTGCGCCGTGCCCACCATGCATCGGCAAATGACTCGCGATCGGTGGGCACGCTTACGCTTTGCCCACCCTGTGATTCTGCGATTCCACGACACGGGAGGTTACTTGTGCCCGCTCAAATCCGTGATCGTCAGCGCGTCGCCGTTGAGCGGGTTGAGGGGATCGCGGGCGTAGCGCAGCGTTTCGAAACGCATGTTGCGCGCGTCAATCATCAGGAGCTTGCCGACGAGGCCCTCGCCAAAGCCGACGATTTCGCGGATCGCCTCGAGTGCCATCATCGAGCCGAGTACGCCGGCGAGCGCGCCGAGCACGCCGGCTTCCGCGCAGGTGGGCACGGTGCCCGCCGGTGGCGGCTCCGGAAACAGGCAGCGATAGGTCGGGTTGAACTCGCCCTTGTCGTTCCTCTCATGGGCGCGGATCGTGGTCAGCGCGCCGTCGAAGGTGCCGAGCGAGGCCGTGACCAGGGGGCGGGCGGCGAGAAAGCAGGCATCGGAGACGAGATAGCGCGTCTCGAAATTATCGGACCCGTCAAGCACGAGATCGTAGCCGCCAACCAGCGACATGGCGTTGTCGGCCTTCAGCCGCGTCGCATGCGCGGCGAAGCGCACATGCGGATTGAGCGCATGCACGCGCTCGGCGGCGGTGTCGGCCTTGCGGCGGCCGATGTCGGGCGTGGTGTGGATGATCTGGCGTTGCAGATTGCTGAGCGACACGTCGTCATCGTCAACGACGCCGAGCTCGCCGACGCCAGCCGCCGCGAGATACATCAACGCAGGCGCGCCAAGCCCCCCGGCGCCGATCACCAGCACGGAGGCCTCCTTCAGCGCCTGCTGGCCGGGACCACCGACCTCCCGCAGCACGATATGGCGCGCATATCGTTCAAGTTCGTCGCCGCTTAGCATCTTCGCCCAACTTCCTGACCTGAACCGTCATTGCGAGGAGCGACGAAGCAATCCATTGCTCCACTTGTTGCATCATGGATTGCTTCGCGGAGCCTGTCATCGGGCCGCGCTTCGCGTGGACCCGTTGGCTCGCAATGACGGTCACTCGTGGCTGCCTTTTTCCCTCCCCCAAGTCCTGAACCCCGGCTCGGCTGTTGCCGACCAAAGAGATGTGCTTAAGTCTGCCTCCAATCAATCTCCCCCAGGATTTGTCATGAGATTGTGGCTCACAGCAACCTTGATGTTTGTGGCCTCAGCCACCTCGGTGCAGGCGCAGAAGCCGAAATCGGTCACCACGGTCCCGATTCATCCCCCGGCCCTCCAGACACCTGCCGATACCGCCAACGCCATGGCGCAGGGCGAACGCCTGGCGCTGCAATCCGACCTCGCCTGGGTCGGCGAGTATAACGGCGCCATCACGGGCGATGTCAGCGAGCGGATGGTCACCGCGATCAAGGACTATCAGAAGAACAAGGGCGGCAAGCCCACCGGCGTGCTCAATCCGCAAGAACGCGCGGTCCTCGCCGAAACCGCGCGGCGGCGACAGGAGACTGTCGGCTGGAAGATCGTCAGCGACACCGGTACCGGCGCCCGACTCGGCATTCCGACCAAGCTCGTGCCGCAGCAGACCAGCGACGGCAACGGTACCAAATGGACGTCGCCGACCGGCACGATCCAGGTACTGCTGACACGGCGCAAAGAGGCGAACCCGACCACGGCCAGGCTCGCCGACGCTGAAAAGAAGGATCCGCCCGGACGCACGGTCGATTACACCGTGGTCAAGCCGGACTTCTTCGTGCTGTCGGGGCTTCAGGGCCTGAAGAAGTTTTACGTGCGCGGCACCTTCAAGGGCGACGAGGTGCGCATCATGACCATCCTTTACGACCAGGCGACGCAAAACACCGTCGAGCCCGCGGTGATCGCGATGTCGAGCGCCTTCAATGCATTTCCGGCTGGCCAGGGCCCGGCGCCGCGCAAGACGGTCGAGTATTCGACCGGCATCGTCGTGACCGCGGACGGCGCCATCCTCGCCGATCGCGAAGCCACCGAGGCCTGCCAGGCGATCGCGGTCCAGGGTTTCGGCAATGTCGACCGCATCGCTGATGACAGGGATCGGGGCCTGGCGCTGCTGCACGCCTACGGTCCGCGCGAGCTGAAGCCGCTCGCGCTCGATGGCGGCGCAGCCAGCACAGGCGTCGAGATCGTCGGCGTCGCCGATCCGCAAAATCAGGGCGGCGGCGCGGCGGTCACCAGCGCCAGGGCGCAGGTAACGCAGGTCGGCACAGGCGGCGACCTCGCCTTGTCGCCACCGCCCGCGTTCGGATTTTCCGGCGCGCCTGCACTCGACGACAGCGGAAAGTTCGCCGGCATCGCCCTGTTGAAACCGGTCGTGGTGGCGGCCGCGACGCCGACGAATGCGGCGCCCGCGAGCCAATCGGTGCTGGTGACGGGCGACAGCGTGCGGGAATTTCTAAAGGCGAATGACGTGACGGCGAACGGCACGTCCGGCGATGCGAAGGCCGCCGTGGTGCGCGTGATTTGCGTGAGGAAGTAGGTTCACGCCGGATGATTTGATCACGTCCGCATGCGTCGCGCCATGAATGACGCGACGCAGGGCCGGGACGAGCGGCACGGATCGAATTCAGGCGGCCTTGATGTCCCTGAGGAACGTCTCGACGTGTCCTCGCATCGTTTCCGATTGTCTCGACAATTCGCCGGAAGCCTGAAGCACTTCGTGAGCCGCAGATCCGGTGTCGCCGGCAGCCTGCCGCACGCCAGTCACATTCGATGCAATCTCGCCGGTGCCGAGCGCGGCCTGCTGCACATTGCGGGCAATCTCCTGAGTGGCCGAGCCCTGTTCTTCCACCGCGCTCGAGATGGCAGCCGCAATTTCGTTGATGTGGTTGATCGTCGCCGAAATTCCCTTGATGGCATCGACGGCTTCGGTGGTGGAGGCCTGGATCGAGTTGACCTGGGCGCCGATTTGACCGGTTGCCTTTGCGGTTTGCTCGGCGAGGCTCTTGACCTCCGAAGCCACCACCGCAAAGCCCTTGCCCGCTTCGCCGGCGCGCGCCGCCTCGATGGTGGCATTGAGCGCCAGCAGATTGGTCTGGGCTGCGATCTCGCTGATGAGCTGGACCACGTCGCCGATCGCGACGGCGTCCTTCAGAAGCCCCTGGATCGTCGCATTGGTGCGATCGGCCTCCGCAACTGCCTTGAGCGCGATCGTGGCGGACTGCGCGACCTGCCGGCTGATTTCGTTGACCGAACTTGCCAGCTCCTCCGAAGCCGCCGCAACCGTTTGCACGTTCGTGGTGGCTTCCTCGGTCGCAGCCGCCACGGCCGTGGCCTGGCTGCTGGTCTCCTCCGCCGTTGCCGTCATCGAGGACGCGGTGGCCTGCAATTCGGTCGAGGCCGCAGCCACCGACCTCAACACCGTCGACATGTTGGCATCGAAGCCGGCCGTCAACTCGCTCACCCGGGTGGCGCGCGCCATCCGCGCATTGATGGCTTCCGCCTCCTTGGCCGCAAGCTCCCTGGCCTTGATCATGTTCTCCTTGAAGATGACCACCGCGCGCGCGATCAACCCGATCTCGTCCTTGTTGCCGGTCGCCGGCACTTCGACGGAGTGATCCCCGTCGGCAAGCCGCTTCATGGCCGATACCATCGTCAGGAGCGGCGGCACGATCGAGCGGTTGGTCATGTACACGACCGTCGCCGCGATGCCGATGCCCGCCCCCATCAGGATCCAGAGCAGGGTCGTCAGGAAACTGGTCTCACCCAGCACCAGCGCAGCGTCCGCCCGCAGATCGGACTGCTGTCGCGCCGCCATCCCGCCGTCGCGCATGCCTTCGCTGCCCTTCGCGCCTGCGAAAATGTCAAGCAGCTTGTTGGCGCGGGGAGCCGCTTCGTTGGTCAGGAACCATTGCGCCATATTCCAGCGATCGGAGGCTCGGATCTCGAACATCTTTTGCGGCAAGGGCGCAAAGCGGGAGCGGGCCTCGATGAGCGCATCGAAATCCTGCTGTTGTTCGACGGTCATCTCGGACCGGCGCAGGGAAAGCGCCTCGAATTTCTTTTGATTGAGCGCCCACAGCTCCTCATATTCCTTCTTGAAGGCCGGATCGGCCGTCAGGAGGTAGGCGCGGATGGCGCCGATCGCCATCGCCATGCTGCCACGCAGATCGGCGTAGCCGATCAGCAGGCTCTTGCGCGAGTTGGTCGATGGAATGGCACTCTCCTCGTTGATGATCGAGGTCGCTTTTTGCAGCATCAGCTTGGCGAGCGGCGCGGCCTCGATCGCGAGGATCTTGGCCGCCGGCTGCTCATCGGCCGTGTGCGCGATCATCTCGGCCTTGTCCTGGGCGGTGCGCAGTTCATCGAGCAGCGGCTTGGCCTGCTTCCAGTCCAGCTTGTTTTGCTCGACGGTCCAATGGCCGGAGAGACGGTCCATCTCCGAACCGCGTTTCTGGATCTCTTTCCAGAGCACACCCCGCTCAGCCTTGAAGGCCTCGTTTCCGGTAATTAGCCACCCGCGCAACGCAGCCAGCGAGGCGTAGATGTCCGACACCAGATCGTTGGCCGTCAAAGCCGTCGGCACACGGAGATTGACGGTCCGTTCGGTGGCTTCGTTGACGGTGCGGACCTTGAGGATGGTGGTACCGACCACGGCCGCCAGCAATGCGCAAAGCACGCTGAAGCCGAAAATGAGTCGTCCACGGATGTTCAGATGCAGCAACGGCATTCCAATTCTCCTTCGTCGTTGAAGAAGTCGCCATGCGGTTGCTCAAAGCATGCGCCATTAACCCTAAACAATCGGACAATGCGCGATCAGTAGAACTACGCGATTGGCCTTCGACATGTGCTGCACCGCCGCGAGAGCGAAAGCGCAGGATCAGGTGGAACGATCCGGATCGCCGTAGGGATAATATCCTTTCAAATCCACATTCCGGTACGGCAGCGCGTCGAGATGGACCGTGCCGAGGAAGGGCTGATCCGGCTCGACCAGCAGAATCGTTTTGGCAAAGCCGTTGTCGTCGAAACCCTTTCGGAAATGCACCCGCGACTTGATGGCGAAGACCTTGAAGGCGTGGATGTCGATCCCGAGCGCACCCAGCGAGAACGGCTCCATCATCTGCACCAGATAGGTCGAGAGAACCAGCACGTTGTCGCGGCCGAACTTGACCACGACCCAGAACTGACCGTGAGCCTCGACCGCATTCAGGATCGTGCCCCGAATGCGCACCGGCGCGCCCGCGGACTCATCCACCAGCCCGCCGATCTCCATGTCGAAGGCATCCCCCGCCTTCGCGCCATCAGCCTTCAGTTGCGCTGTCGTCGTCGCATCGGCAATAGTCGCTATCAGCACATGCGAGAGGTCCTGTGCGATGATCTCCTGCAACAGGAAGGTCGCCGAGCCCGAGCGGTCACTGTGATCGGCAAGCACGACTGGCGTCTCGCCTCTTGCAATGGCCTGCTTCGCCAACGCGACGCCTTCGACGATCAGGTGGATCTTGGTGGACGCCAGCAACGCCTCGCGCTTGCGCCAGGCGAGTTCGGCAATGTCGTCTGCGATCTCGGCCGCAAGCGTCGCATTGCCATTGGTCATGGCCTGAATCGTGATGCCGACGTCGGGTACATCGGCAAAGGGAAAGCCGAAGAAGACGTTGACATAGACGTCCACCTCGCGCGCTTCCCAGGTGAGCGCGCGCTGGATCAGATCGGCCCAGGGTGGAGCGCCGGTCCACATCCGCACCGTCGCGGTCATGATCGGCACCTTGCGCGTGACATGCGCCGGCTTGTAGTCGGCGCGGATCATGCGAAGCAGCATACGCGCAGCGCGCTCGCCTTGCAGATATTCGTCGTAGTGCGGGAAATATTTCACCGCAAAGCCCATGTCGGCCTGTTTGAGGAACTCATCATCCTCGTTGCCGTGCAGATCGAAGGTCGCGGCGATCGGGACATCAGGCCCGACAATCGCGCGCACGCGTCGCGCCAGTTCAGCCTCGGGCCGCGCGACGCCACGCACCGCCATCGCACCGTGAAGGGAGAGATAGACGCCTTCGAACGGGCCCTCCGCCTTCAATCCCTCGATCATTTTGCCGACGAGCGTCTCGAAGGCGTCTTCGGTGACCCAGCCCGACCCCATATAGGTCTTCGGCCAGAGCGGCGATTCGATGCCGACGAGTTCGACGCCGTCGAATTCGCGCGCCATCTTCACGAAACCACCCATGTAGGATTTGGGATAGGCTTTCAGCAGCGCCTCGCCGCTGGCGGGCGAGCCTGGATAGATGAAGTCCGACAGCGCGGTGTCGTACTTCAGGAAGGTCACTGTCTCGTGCGCGAAATGCAGCACGGCGATGCGGATCTTTGCCACTTTTTGCTATCCCAACCTTACCTGAGGCCGAAGCGCACGCCGGCATGCGCCAGGCCACCCGATATCGCGACCGGCGTGCCGTCGGCACGCCAGCAGGCCGCGCCCGCGAGCATGCCGTCCTCGCCGAACCGGATCGCGTTCATGCCGCCCCCGACGGTTGACATCTCCACGACCTGATGGCCCATCGCCCGCAATTTTGCGCGCACGGCCTCCGGAATTGCCTGCTCGACCTCGAGCGCGTTGCCCTCGGTCCAGACCCGCGGGGCTTCGACGGCCTCCTGCAGGCTCATGCCGTGATCGATCAGATTGATCAGCGCCTGCATCGCGCTCGGGAAGATGCGCTTGCCCCCAGGCAAGCCCAGCGCGTAAACGAGCTTGCCGTCGCGCAGCGCCATCATTGGCGACATCGAGGTGGTGACGCGCTTGCCCGGCGCGAGCGAGAGCGCGTGTCCAGGCCGTGGATCGAACAGGTTCATGTAATTGTTGGGCACGGTGCCGAGCCGGGGGATCAGGAATTTCGCGCCGAACAGATTGTTGATGGTCTGCGTAGTCGCGACAACGTTGCCGAACGCATCCGCGGCCGTCATGTGCGTGGTGTGGGCGCTCTCAAGCTGCTTGACGCCGGCGCCCCATTTTTGAGCGCGATTGAGATCGAGCGCGGCGCGGCGCTCGCGCGCATAGTCCTTCGAGGTCAGCCGCTCCACCGGCACATTGATGTAATCAGGATCGCCGCTCGCGGCCGCGCGATCGGCAAAGGCGATCTTCAGGACTTCGGCGAGCAGATGCACGCTCTCCGCCGTGCCGAAGCCGAGCGCGCGGAGATCAAAGCCTTCCAGAATGTTGAGCATCTCCGTGATATGCACGCCGGACGCAGCCGGCGGCGGCGGGCCCAGAATCTCCCAGCCGCGATAGTCGCAGCGGATCGGCAGCCTCTCGACGGTCTTGTAGCCGGTCAGGTCCTCCTTGCGGATGAAGCCGTCATGCTTCTTCATGTAGTCGACGAGGATGTCGCCGAGCGGCCCTTGATAGAGCGCGTCCTCGCCGTGGTTGGCGATATAAGTCAGCGTCTCCGCATATTCCGCCTGCACCACGCGCTCTCCAGGCTTGAGCGGCTCGCCCTTTGGCAGATAGATCGCCGCGATCGGCTTGTCCTTCAACATGTCCTTTGCGCTGTCGCGGATGCATTCGTGCAGATAGGGCGTGGCGCGATAGCCGCGCGCGGCATGCTTGATCGCGGGCTGCATGACATCGGCCAGAGTCATGGTGCCGAAGCGCCGCAGCGTCTCGCACCAGGCTTTCAGCGAGCCGGGTACGGCGACCGCCCTGGAGCCGGTGAGGTTCTCGTCTCCGACGGTGTCGAACACGTCATGCGCCGAACCGGGCTTGGAGCGATAGGTGTCGGGCTTGACCATCGCCGGAACAGTGCTCTGGCCGTCGATGAAGCGATGATTGCCGTCGGAGGTGCGGATATGCGCCATGCCGCCGCCGATGATGCCGACCATCATCGGCTCGACCACGGTGAGCGTGAACAGGGTCGCGATCGCTGCGTCGATGGCGTTGCCGCCGGCCGCCAGCATCTCCGCACCCGCAGCCGAGGCCAACGGATGATTGCTCACCACCATGCCGCGGCTGCCGGCGGCCTGCTTCTTCTGACATTCGAAGGTGGTTGCCGTCCGGTCGCGCCAATTCCCGCCCATGTTCACCCCACATTGTTCTTGTTAGGCGCGATGTGAACGGCAATTTCGGATCGGGTCAAGCACGCTGCCACGGAGGTTAACGCGCGTTAACACTTCGGTACTTGCACGGACTTTGAAAATATGGCGATCCTGCCATATTCTAGCATCGTTGCCGGCATCTGATTCGACTTCGGATTGGCCCGGAACGTCCTGAGCGAGAACAGCTCGTCGTCGCAAACGCGGCGCTCTCAGTTCGGCGTATCCGATAGCCTGTTTCATTAGATCCGAAGGACGCTTGCACCATGCAGACCATCGTACTGGCCACCCAAAAGGGCGGCAGCGGCAAGAGCACGCTAGCCATTGGCCTCGCCATGGCCGCCCGCCAGGCCGGCCGCATTGTTCGCCTGATCGAGACCGACCAGCAGGGGACCCTTTCGCGCTGGCAAAGCCGCCGCGGCATCTCGGATCTCATGGTCGAGACGGTCTACGCCGCCGACGAGATCGAGCCCCGCCTGCAGTCGCTCGGGCGCAGCGGCGTGACACTGACGATCATCGATACCGCCGGCGGCATTTCCGCCGCGACGACAGCGGCGATCCGGTATGCCGATTTCTGCATGATCCCGGCGCGCCCTTCGGTCGCCGACATCGAGGCGACCGCGCCGACGCTGGCCACCGTGCGAGCCTGGCAGAAGCCTTTCGCCTTCGTCCTCAACCAGACGCCGATCCGGGGAGCACGCATCAACACGGCCGCCGACGCGCTGGGCGAGTATGCCGCGCGAGACCTGGATGACGTGCTGGCGCGCCCCTTTGTGGTGATGCGCAACGATCACCAGGATGCGCTCGCAGCCGGCCTTGCCGTCTGCGAATTGTCTCCCTTCGGCAAATCCTCCGATGAGATCCGCGATCTCTGGCGCTGGGTCGAGACGCGCTTGAACGGCCGTATCGCCGCCGGCACGGAATCCGGCAGCGCTGTCGCGGCCATCGAGTTTCCGATCATCCTGTCGCTGGATCGCCTCCGGACGAAAACCGAAGACCGCGCGCCGCAGCCGCTTTCGGCGCTCGGCGACGACGGGGTCACCTGGAACGCCGCGCTCTGATCCCTCGTGGTGAGGGGATAGACCGCGCGACCAAAGAATCCGACGCCCTCACTTCTGGCATTTCGGGCACCAGAAGGTCGAACGTCCGTTCTGGGTGAAGCGGCGGATCACGCCGCCGCAACCTTTTCCGCATTTTTGGCCTTCGCGGTCATAGACCTGGAACGAATGCTGGAAATAGCCGAGTTCGCCTGAGGTCTGGCGGTGATCGCGCAGCGACGAGCCGCCGGCCTTGATGGCCTGATTGAGCACATCATGGATCGCATCGACCAGCTTTCGCGCGCGGTCGTTCGGCTCACCCTTACGATCCGCCAATGTGGAGGCCTGCCGCTTCGGCGACAGATGCGAGCGATACAGCGCCTCGCAGACATAGATATTGCCGAGCCCCGCCACCACGCGCTGATCGAGCAGCGCCGCCTTCAGCGTCGTCGATTTGCCGGCGCAGGATCGTGCCAGCATGGCGGCGTCGAACTCGTTGCCGAGCGGCTCGGGGCCGAGCCCCTTCAACAGCGGCTCATCTTCGACCTCGTCTCGCGCGATGATCTTCATGTAGCCGAAACGGCGGGGATCGTTGAACACGATGTCCGCGCCGGACGACATGCGAAACAGCACATGATCATGCGCGGCGTCCTTGCCGCGCGGATGGTGGAATTCCCCGGGTGTGCCGGCCTTGTCCTGCTTCTGCACGCGGAACGAGCCGGACATGCCGAGATGCATGAGCAGGACATCGCCTGAGCCGAGGTCAGCCATCAGATATTTGGCGCGGCGGCCGAGGCCGGTCACGGTCTGGCCGGTCAGCCGCGCGACGAAATCCTTCTGAAAGGGAAAACGCAGGTCCTTCCGGCGGGCTTCGGCGTGCAGAATTCTTGCACCCTCCATGACCGGCTGCAGGCCGCGGCGGACAGTCTCGACTTCGGGCAATTCGGGCATGGAAGTCATTCACCTTATGAAGGTGTCGTGATAGCCCCAATGCGCCGGGCGCGCTATATGTCCGGGTGTGGAGTTGTGTTGATGAACCGGCCGGACGAGACCACCCATTTCGGCTTCCGCGACGTGCCGCTCGGCGAGAAGCAGACGCTGGTAAACGATGTGTTTCACAGCGTTGCGTCGCGCTATGACCTGATGAACGACCTGATGTCGGGCGGCCTGCACCGCGCCTGGAAAGACATCATGATCAACACGCTCAACCCGCCAAAGGACGATCACGCCTATTCGCTGCTTGATGTCGCCGGCGGCACCGGCGACGTCGCATTCCGCGCGGCGCTCGCGTCGGGTCAGGGGTTCCGCGCCACCGTCTGTGACATCAACGCCGACATGCTGGCCGTCGGCCGCGACCGCGCGGCAAAGCGGCATCTCGATGACCGCGTCTCGTTCGTCGAAGGCAATGCCGAGGAGCTCGCGTTTCCCGATCGCGCTTTCGACGGCTACACCATCGCTTTCGGCATCCGCAACGTGCCGCGGATCGATTCTCGCGCTCAAGGAGGCCTACCGCGTGCTGAAACCCGGCGGGCGATTTCTGTGCCTGGAATTTTCCGCGGTCGAGGTGCCCGGCCTCGACCGGCTCTACGATCTCTTCTCTTTCAAGGTGATCCCGCAGCTCGGCCGCGCGGTCACGGGCGATGCCGAGTTCGTATCAATATCTCGTCGAGTCCATCCGTAAATTTCCAAGGCCGCCGGCGTTCGCGGACATGATCCGCGGTGCCGGCTTCGCCCGCGTCAACTGGCAGACGCTCTCCGGCGGCATCGTAGCGCTGCATTCGGGCTGGCGTTTGTGATCTCTGCATTCACCCACATCGCACGGCTTGCCCGCGCCGGTTTCGTGTTCGCGCGCGAAGGCGTGTTCGGCGCGGTTGATCCCGCGCTGGTGCCCCCGCCCGGACAACTCGCATTGAAGATGGCGCGGCTCATCGAGCGCCGCGGCGAGAAATCCGGACCGCGACTGTCGCGGGCGCTGGAACGGATGGGACCGGCCTACCTCAAACTCGGGCAATTTCTTGCGACGCGTCCCGACGTTGTCGGCGTGGTGATTGCGCGCGACCTCGAAGCCTTGCAGGACCGGCTGCCGCCGTTTTCGCAGAGCGAGGCGGAAGCGGTGATCGCGGCCTCCCTGGAACGGCCGATCATGCAGGCTTTTGCCAGCCTCGGACCTCCGGTGGCGGCTGCCTCGATCGCGCAGGTGCATCGCGGCGAGGTGATGCGCGACGGCTTGCGCCAGCAGGTGGCGGTCAAGGTGCTGCGGCCGAACGTGGCATCGCGCTTCCGCCGCGACCTCTCCGATTTCTTCTTTGTGGCACACAAGGCCGAAGCCTTTTCGGCCGACGCGCGACGGCTGCGGCTCGTCGAAGTCATCAACACCATGCAGCGTTCGGTGGCGATGGAGATGGACTTGCGGCTGGAAGCGGCCGCGCTGTCGGAAATGGCCGAGAACACGCGCGACGATCCGGATTTTCGCGTGCCCGCGGTCGACTGGGACCGCACCACCCACAATGTGCTGACGATGGAGTGGATCGACGGCATCGCGCTGTCGGATCATGCGCGGCTCGAAGCGGCGCGTATCGATCTGCCGGATCTCGGCCGCAAGGTGATCCAGAGTTTTCTGCGCCATGCGCTACGCGACGGCTTCTTCCATGCCGACATGCACCCCGGCAACCTCTTCCTGGATCGCGAAGGCCGGCTGGTCGCGGTTGATTTCGGCATCATGGGCCGATTGGGGTTGAAGGAGCGCCGCTTCCTCGCCGAAATCCTGCTCGGCTTCATCACCCGCAACTACCGCCGCGTCGCCGAGGTGCATTTCGAGGCGGGCTACGTGCCTTCGCACCATTCAGTGGAGAATTTCGCGCAAGCCATCCGCGCCATCGGCGAGCCGATCCACAACCGCACTGCCGAAGAAATCTCCATGGCGAAGCTGCTTACGCTTCTGCTCGAGGTCACCGGCCTGTTCGACATGCGCACGCGGCCGGAGCTGATCCTGCTACAGAAGACCATGGTGGTGGTCGAAGGCGTGGCGCGCAGCTTCGATCCGAGGCTCGACATCTGGAAGACCGCCGATCCCGTGGTGCGTGAATGGATCGAGCGCAATCTCGGTCCCGTCGGCCGCATCCAGGGCGCGATGTCGGGTGCGGGCGAGCTCGGTCATCTGCTGACCAAACTGCCGGAGATCGCAAGCCGTGCAGTGAATGTCCTGGAGCAGCTGGAAGACATGACGCGGGAGGGCGACCTGCTGTCGCCGGAGACGATCGAGGCCTTGGGCCGCAAAGAGGCAAAAAAAGCTCGCTTGAGTACGATTGCGCTTTGGGTCATCGCCGCCGCCTTGGTCGGGATTTTGGTTGCACTTATCCGCTATTGATTGCATTGCAATCAATATATGATAGCATTGCAGTCAGATTAACGAGACGCTGCCATGGCCAGCCTGACAATCCGAAAACTCGACGATGCCATCAAATCCTATCTGCGGCTGCGCGCGGCCAAGAACGGCCGTTCGGTCGAGGAAGAGGTGCGGGTGATCCTGGGCGAATATACCCAGGGCGTCGAGAGCCAGCCGCTTGCCGCGCCCCCTGCGGCCCTGCCGAGCGCCCAGGCTCCAGCGCGAGCGCCTCGAGCCTCAAGCGCCCCTGGTGAGGCGCGTGTCACCCTGATCATCGGCGGTGGCATTGCCGCCTATAAGTCGCTGGACCTGATCCGGCGGCTGAAGGAGCGGCATATCCACGTCCGCTGCGTGCTGACCAGGGCCGCCACCCAGTTCGTCACCCCGCTCGCGGCAAGCGCGCTGTCAGGCGAGCGCGCCTACACCGACCTGTTCGACCCCGAGAGCGAATTCGACGCCGGTCATATCCGCCTCGCCCGCGACTGCGACCTGATCGTGGTGGCGCCCGCGACCGCGGACCTGATGTCGAAGATGGCGCAAGGCGCGGCCGACGATCTCGCCAGCGCCATCCTGCTGGCGGCCAGCCGGCCCATCCTGATCGCGCCTGCGATGAATCCGATGATGTGGAGCAACGCCGCGACGCGCCGCAATGCCGCGCAGCTCGGGCGCGACGGCGTCGCCTTCATCGGCCCCAATGCCGGCGAGATGGCGGAATCGGGCGAAGCAGGCGTTGGCCGCATGTCGGAGCCGACAGAGATTGCGGACGCCACCGAGCGCTTGCTGTACCCGCCGCAGCCACGTCCGCTTGCCGGCAAGCGCGTGCTGATCACCGCGGGGCCGACGCATGAGCCGATCGACCCCGTGCGCTATATCGCCAACCGTTCCTCGGGCAAGCAGGGCTTTGCGATCGCGGCCGCCGCGCAGACCGCCGGCGCCGACGTCACGCTGGTTTCGGGCCCGGTCGATCTCGACGATCCCGCGGGCGTCACCGTCGTGCATGTCGAATCCGCGCGCGACATGCTGCGGCATGTCGAGGCGTCATTGCCTGCGGATATCGCTATCTTCGCCGCCGCGGTCGCCGACTGGCGCGTCGCAAATGAAGGCGGGCAGAAGCTGAAGAAGACGGACAAGGCAATTCCGCCGCTTCAACTGGTCGAGAATCCCGACATTCTCGCCACCATTTCCAGGCGGAAGGAAAAGCGTCCGCCGCTGGTGATCGGCTTCGCCGCCGAGACCGAGCACCTGATCGACAACGCCAAAGCCAAGATCGCGCGCAAGGGCTGCGACTGGATCGTCGCCAATGATGTCTCGCCCGCAACCGGCGTGATGGGCGGCGACCGCAACACCGTGCATCTCCTGACGCGTCACGGCAGCGAGATCGCAGTCGAACTCGTGGCCGGTGATGAGCAAGGAGCAGGTTGCGATCGAGTTGATCGCGCATGTGGCGAAACATGTTGGAAAGACGATGGAGAAAATATCTTGAGCGGAGCAGTCCAGGTCGACATCCGCCAATTGCCGCATGGCGAGGGCTTGCCGCTGCCCGCGTATCAGAGCGCGCATGCGGCCGGACTCGATCTGCTCGCGGCGGTTCCCGAAACCGCGCCGCTGGTGCTCGCGCCGGGCAAGCATGCGCTGGTGCCGACGGGACTTGCGATCGCACTGCCCGATGGTTTTGAAGCGCAGGTGCGACCGCGTTCGGGACTGGCCGCCAAGCACGGCCTCACCGTGCTCAATTCGCCCGGCACGATCGACGCCGACTACCGCGGCGAGATCCAGGTGATCCTGATCAACCATGGCAGTGAGCCCTTCACCATCCGCCGGGGCGAGCGTATTGCGCAGATGGTCATCGCACCGGTTGTCCAGGCCAGACTTGTCCCCGTCGCCGCCCTTTCGGACACCGAGCGTGGCAGCGGCGGCTTCGGCTCGACGGGCCGTTAACTCCCTCAATTCGCTGTGAAATTTTACCGTATTTGGCGGGCCATCCGATCGTCCATTGACTCTACCTACTAATAGGTAGATAAGCCGTCCCCGCTCGTTCCAACGAAAGGGAAGACCGTGACCACCGAACTCTATTGGCTGACGCTGACCGCCCTCATGACGGCACTGTTCTGGGTGCCCTATGTCCTCAACCGCGTGGCCGTCACCGGCCTTGGCAACACGCTTGCCGGCACGGCGCCTGACATCGGCAAGCTTTCAGACTGGGCCCAGCGGGCCTCCCGCGCGCACGCGAACGCGATCGAAAACCTCGCGATCTTTGCGCCGATCGTGCTGACCGCGCATGTGCTTGGCGTCTCGAATGGCGCCACGCGAGGTGCGGTCGTTGTCTACTTCTTCGCGCGGCTGGCGCATTACGCGGTTTACTCGGCCGGTGTTGCCGCGGCTCGCACGCTGACCTTCACCGCAGGCTGGCTCGCGCAAATCGCTGTTATAGCCAGCATCCTGCACTGGATTTGACACGAATGGCGCGACGCAAGCTTCTCGTGACCGGCATCGGCGAGGGCCTCGGCATCGAAATCGCCGGGGCATTTGCCCGGGCCGGCTACGACGTCATGGGGGTGTCGCGAAGCGATCGCGCATCCGCTGCCGTCAGCGCGACGGTCGAACAGGCGGGCGGCCACTACACCCACCTCGCCTGCGACCTCGCCCATCCGGCCGACGTTTCCCTGCGGCTTCAGCCGATTGCTGAAGGCATCGATGTGTTGATCCACAATGCGCAACTCTTGACGATCAAGCCATTCACGGAGATTTCGCCTGATGCATTCGAGCAGGTCTGGCGCGTTGCCTGCCTCGGCGCGATGGCGTCGGCGCAAGCCGTGCTGCCTCACATGGCCGCTCGCAAGTCCGGCACCGTGATCTTCTCCGGCGCCACCGCGGGCCTGCGCGGCGGCGCCAATTTCTCAGCCTTCGCCTCGGCCAAGTTCGCGCTGCGCGGGCTTGCGCAAGCGCTGGCGCGCGAGTTCGGCCCCATGGGTGTGCATATCGCACATGTGGTGATCGATGGCTTGATCGATGCGCCGCAGACCGACCTGCGCTTCGGGCCGGCTGCATCGGGACGGATGGATTCCAAATCGGTGGCAGAGGCCTATCTCGGCCTCGCGGCACAGCATCCCTCCGCCTGGACGCAGGAAATGGATCTGCGCCCGTTTGCCGAACGCTTTTAGGAACTCTCATGTCGCACGAACGCATCAACGCCGATTTCACCCAGCGCGTCGTCCTCTCGACAAACGAGATGCCGTGGATTTCATCGCCGCAATCGGGCGTGGAGCGCCGTATGCTCGACCGTGTCGGCGGCGAAGTCGCGCGAGCGACATCCCTGGTGCGATACGCCGCAGCAAGCTCGTTTCCGGCCCATGACCATTTGCTCGGTGAGGAGTTCTTCGTGCTCGATGGCGTGTTCTCCGACGAGCATGGCGACTATCCGGCGGGAACCTACGTCCGTAATCCGCCGCTCAGCCATCATGCGCCGCGAACCGCTCCGGGCTGCATGATCTTTGTGAAACTGCGCCAGATGCGGCCTGATGAAAATGAGCGGGTCGTGGTCGAGACGTCCAATGCTGCCTGGAAGAGCGGTCCGGCAGGCCTGGAGCGACTGTCGCTGTTTGAAGCGCCCGATCGCGAAAACGTCGCGCTGGAACGTCTGTCTCCCGGGGCGGCTCAAGGGGAGATGGACTGTCCGGCCGGCGAGGAGATATTCATATTGTCGGGCAACCTCGACGACGGGCACGGCGTTCACGGCAGCGGAACATGGATCAGAAATCCGGGCGGCTTCCGGCGAGTATTGCAGTCGTCAAATGGGGCAGTCTATTGGGTGAAGCGGGGGCATCTCCGCCCATAAGAAGGACGTAGATGACGACGACGGCGCCGAAGCAGAGATCAGAGACCGCCGACAAGATTCTCGACCTTGCCGAGACGCTGATCCAGACCCGCGGCTACAGCGCCTTCAGTTATCAGGACATTTCCGACGGCCTGGGCATCCGCAAGGCCAGCATCCACTATCATTTCCCTTCCAAGACTGATCTCGGTATCGCTGTGGTCGATCGCTATGTCGCGCGCTTCGGCGACGCTCTGGCAATGCTGGCGGCCGACGAAACGCGACCGTCGATGGCCGTCATGGAACTCTATCTCGAGCCTTATGCCGGGTTCGCCGATACGGCGGATCGGGTCTGCCTGTGCGGAGCGCTGGCAGGCGAAATTCTCGCACTGCCTGCAGAGATGCGCGCCCGCGTCGAAGGCTTCTTCCGCACCCACCAGGAATGGCTGACGAAAATCCTCAAGCGCGGCACGGCCCGGGGCGAGTTCCGGCTCGTTGCGCCGGCCGGCAAGCAGGCCAGATTCATCTTCAGCGCCTTGCAGGGCGCGCTGCTGGTGAAACGCGCCACCGGCGATGCGACACAACTGCGCGACATCATCACCGTGATGAAGATGCAGTTGACCACCGGCAGCTGACGGCAGATTCGCGGCGAATCAGGTTCCGGCGAGTGCGGCTTATTGTTGGCGTTTCGCGGCCATACCGTTTTTTCCCCAGCGCGATTCCCGTTCACGGTCTGGACTCTTACCCGCCGAGTCCGCTTGGCGATATTGTGAGTTGATTCGCGCGCGGTGGGGAAATGCCGCGCGCCGATTGATGCTGTCTTGGGGCGCGAAGGATGTCGGGCGTAATCGGGTCGATGCGTCAGGCGCTGTTGTCGTGCACTTCGCTGGCACGCAACGGCCTGATCGGTCTCGCCGTGAGTGCGCTGCCCCTCGCCGACCCGGCTTTTGCCGCCGATTCGGGCTTCCTCAACGCGATCTCGGGCCTGCTGGACTTCAATCGCCAGGAAGTCGCGGTGCTGACCACGGCGCTCGCCCTGCTCGGCTTTTCCGTGCTGTCCGCGATCCTGTTGATGCACACCCGAATCCGCGCCTCGAAGAGCGAATCACGGCTGTTGGCGACGATCGAAGGGCTGCAGTTGCAGGCCGACCGATACCGCGCGTTGCTGTTTGCCGAGCCCCAGATCCTGATCTCGTGGGCCGCCGGCGACAGTCGCCCGCGGATTTCGGGCGACACCTCGCTCCTGATGCAGCAGGACGCGCCGCTGCGCATCCTCGCGTTCGGAACATGGCTCCCGCCGGAACCGGCGTTGCAGATGGATCATGCGGTCGACGCGCTACGCGAGAGCGGCGAAGGCTTCCTGCTCAACCTCACCACCTCCAACGGCCATGCCGTCGAGGCGATGGGACGTGCGGTCGGCGGCCAGGCCATCGTTCGCATCCGCGAGCTCACCGGGGTGCGGCGGGACCTGGCGGAGACCAATCTCCGGCTGAAAATGCTGATGGAGGAGACCGCGATGCTGCGCGGCTTCGCCGACGCATCGCCCTTCCCGATCTGGGCCAAGGGCGCCAAGGGCGCTCTCAGCTACGCCAACGCCGCTTATGTCCAGGCGACCGAAGCCGGAAGCGAGGCGGACGCGATCGACCGCCATCTCGAACTGCTCGACTCCGGTCACCGGACCGAGATGGACCGCACGCTCGCCAACAGCAGCGCCTTCCACGCCCGGCTGCCGATCGTGGCGCGCGGCGAGCGCCGGATTTACGACGTGCGGGCGATGAATGTCGGCGGCGGCAGCGTCGGCGTCGCGATCGACGCCAGCGAAGCCGACGCGTTGAGTTCGGCACTGGTGCGCATGGCCGAGGCGCATCGCCGCACGCTCGACCAGTTGTCGTCGGGCGTTGCCGTGTTCGACGGCCAGCGCCGGCTCGCCTTCTACAACGAATCCTATCGCAAGCTGTGGGACCTCGAATCCTCGTTCCTCGACGGCAACCCCGACGATTCCAGCGTGCTCGATCGCCTGCGGGCCGCGCGCAAGCTTCCTGAGCAGGCGGACTTCCGCGCCTGGAAGGCGAAGCTGCACGACGCTTATCGGGCGATCGAAACGGCGAAGGACACCTGGTTCCTGCCGGACGGACGTGCGCTCAGCGTCGTCACCACGCCAAACCCGGAGGGCGGCGTCACCTATCTGTTCGACGACGTCACCGAAAGCCTGAACCTCCAGAGGCAGTTCGACCGCCTCAACCGCGTCCAGCGCGAGACGCTGGACAGCCTCGCGGAAGGCGTCGCGGTGTTCGGCAGCAACGGCCGGGCGAAATTGTTCAACCCGGCCTTCATCAAGATGTGGAAGCTGGCGCCGGAAGCGCTCCGCGAGGAGCCGCATATCGACACCGTCGAAGGCTGGTGCAAGCCGCTGTTCGACGATGCAGCCGACTGGCGCACGATCCGCGAGGCAATCACCTCGATCGAGCGCCGCACCGATGTGCAGCTCAAGCTCGAGCGCAACGACGGCAGCGTGCTCGAATGCATGAGCCTGCCGCTGCCTGACGGCGCGACCATGCTGACGTTCCATGACATTACCGACACCGAAAATGTCGAGCGGGCGCTTCGCGAGAGCAATGACGCGCTGAAGGCCGCCGATCAGATGAAGATCGACTTCGTCCACCACGTGTCCTACGAATTGCGCGCTCCGCTCACCACCATCATCGGCTTCGCGCATTTCCTCTCCGATCCATCGACGGGTCCGTTGACGACGAAACAGGCCGAGTATCTCGACTACGTCACCAAATCGACTAACGCGCTGCTCGCGCTGACCAACAACATTCTCGACCTTGCCACCATCGATGCCGGCGCGATGAAGCTCGAGCTCGGCCCTGTCGATATCGGCAAGGCGATTGCGGCGGCGGCCGAGGGCCTGCAGGATCGCCTCGCCACCGACCGCATCCACCTCAAGGTCGACGCCGATCCGAATATCGGCAGCTTCATCGGCGACGAACGCCGCGTGGTACAGGTGCTCTATAATCTTCTTGCGAATGCCGTCGGCTTCTCGCCGCAGGACGCCACCGTCGGCATCTCCGCCAAACGGACCGAGCGCAGCGTGGTGTTCACGGTGACCGACGCCGGCCCGGGCATGCCCCCCGAGGTCAGGGACCGGGCGTTCGACATGTTCGAGAGCCATTCGCAGGGATCGCGGCATCGCGGGGCCGGCCTCGGCTTGTCGCTGGTGCGCTCCTTTGTCAAACTGCATGGTGGCGACGTGCGCTTTGCGCCGCCCGCCAGCAGGGGAACAACCGTGATCTGTGAATTTCCGCTTCAACAGGCCGTGCAGCGCGACGCCGCTGAATGACGGAGCCTGCGACATTTTCCGTGGCGCTGGCGAACGAGACGGCGACGGCGCAATTGATGGCCGATCTGGCCCTGCTGACCGGTCCAGGCGACGTCATCACGTTGTCGGGCGACCTCGGCGCGGGCAAGACCGCCGCGGCGCGGGCCATGATCCGCTATCTCGCCGACGACGACACCATCGAAGTGCCGAGCCCGACATTCACCCTGGCGCAAAGCTACGACCTACCTGCGCTGCCGCTGCTGCATGCCGATCTCTACCGCATCAGCGATGCGTCCGAACTCGACGAGATCGGCTTGTCGCCATTGCCGGAGGGCACCCTGTCGCTGATCGAATGGCCCGACCGCGCCGGCGACGCATTGCCGGGTGACCGCATCGACATCGCGTTAAGCCCCCGTCCCGCACTCGGTTCGACCGCTCGCGCGGCTGAAATTACCGGCTTTGGCAAGGGCGCAGCCACCGTCGAACGGCTCAAGGGCTTGCGCGAATTTCTGGACAAAGCGGGCTTCATCGACGCAACGCGCAAACGCATGGCGGGCGACGCCTCGACACGATCCTATGCGCGGCTG
This sequence comes from uncultured Alphaproteobacteria bacterium, assembly GCA_963696255.1. GTDB lineage: Bacteria > Pseudomonadota > Alphaproteobacteria > Rhizobiales > Xanthobacteraceae > Bradyrhizobium. Next base: position 1,986,222 of record CAVOJN010000005.1, on the reverse strand, counting down.
ATCCAGGACGAACACACCTTCATCCTGATGAACGCGCCGAAGCGGCCGGATGGTGGCAAGCTCTACGCCGCCGCCGTGCATCTGGCGGAAGACGTCAGGCCCTTTTACGCAATCGACCATGGCTTGCGCGAACGCGGCTTCTCGGCGCCCGAAATCCACCACAGCGATCTCGAGGCCGGCTTTCTGATCACCGAGGATTTCGGCAATGCGCCGGTCGTGGAAGGCGATCCGCCGGCCCCGATCGTCGAACGTTATGAAGCGGCAACCGACGTGCTGGCCGAACTGCATCGCGACAAACTGCCGGACGTTCTGCCGCTCGCGCCTGATGTCAATTACCCGATCCCGGTGTTCGACATAGATGCGTGGCTGGTCGAGGTCGGGCTGATGATCGAATGGTATCTTCCGGACCGTGGCGTCACCACTGGCGAAAAGCTCCGCGGCGAGTTCGAAGGCATCTGGCGCGACATCCTGCAAAAGCCCGCGTCCGCGACCAAGACCTGGGTGATCAGGGACTTTCACTCGCCCAATCTGATCTGGCTTGCCGAACGTGAGGGAACGAAGCGGGTTGGCCTCATCGATTTCCAGGACGCCGTGCTGGGCCCCCCCGCCTATGATGTCGTGTCGTTGTTGCAGGACGCGCGCATCGACGTGCCGGAAGCGACCGAGCTCACGCTGTTCTCCCGCTACATCAAGGCGCGCCGCGCCGCCGACCCCGGTTTCGATGCCGCCGATTTCGCGAGCCTCTATGCCATCCTGTCGGCGCAGCGGAACACGCGGCTGCTCGGCACCTTCGCCCGCCTCAACCGCCGCGACGGCAAGCCGCAATATCTCAAGCACCAGCCGCGGATCTGGACCTATCTCGGCCGGTCCCTGGCGCATCCCGCATTGTCGGCCCTCAAGAACTGGTATGCGGCAAATGTGCCGCCTCCCCTCGCATAGATTTACGAGCCGTTAGTCAAGCCGGCCTTAATCTTCCGTCGTCGTACGGCCGTCATCTGCCGCGACTATGGCGTCGAAGCGGCGTTTTCCCACCGAATCACGTGGTATGATTCACCCCCACCAGAGCCGAGATCTTCCCTGATGTCCGTCAAACCCACCAAAGCGATGGTCCTTGCCGCTGGCCTCGGCCTGCGCATGCGCCCCCTGACGGATCACATGCCGAAGCCGCTGGTGCCGGTCGCCGGCCGTCCGCTGCTGGACCATGTGCTCGACAAGCTCGCCGCTGCCGGCGTCAGCGAGGCCGTGGTCAACGTGCATTATCTTGGCGGCCAGATCATCGATCATGTCGCCGCGCGAAAGTCGCCGCGCGTGATCATTTCCGACGAGCGCAACCAGGTGCTCGGAACCGGCGGCGGCGTGGTCAAGGCGCTGCCGATTCTCGGCGACGCACCGTTCTTCCATCTCAATTCGGATACGATGTGGATCGACGGCGTGCAGTCGAACCTGATGCGGCTTGCCGACGCCTTCGATCCGAAGCGGATGGATATCCTGCTGTTGATGGCGCCGACCGCGAGCAGCATCGGCTATGGCGGCCGCGGCGACTACGCCATGCTGCCGGACGGCGCATTGCGCAAACGGCGGGAGCACCAGGTCGTGCCGTTCGTCTATGCCGGCGCCGCGATCATGTCGCCGTCGATCTTCGCGAACGCGCCGCAGGGCGAGTTCTCGCTGACGAAGATGTTCGACGCCGCCAACGAGCAGGAGCGCCTGTTCGGATTGAGACTCGACGGCGTCTGGATGCATGTCGGCACGCCCGATGCCGTCGGCGCCGCCGAAGAGGCGTTCCTGGAGAGTGTGGCTTAGACGCTCCCGTAGGGTGGGCAAAGGCGCGATAGCGCCGTGCCCACCGTCAACTCTCAACCAGCTCGTCGTGACGGTGGGCACGCTTCGCTTTGCCCACCCTACAGCACTCCAGCCTTTCTGAACCACAAACACCTGTTGGACCCGTGCACAACCAAATGCAGCGTCGCCCATAAGGCTTTCGCAGGTCGCGGCAGCGCCTATATTGCGCCCTGATTCTCGAATCGGGCCCTCCATGCGTGTCTTCAGCGTTCCCTTGTCTGTTCCGTTCCTGCGCTGCGTGATCGCGGCGCTGATCGACGGCCGGCTGGTCGAGGGATTCGAAGCCCGCAGCAATCCGGCGAGGCTTGCCGAAGCCACGCTCTATTTGCCGACTCGGCGCGCGATGCGCGTGGCGCGCGAAGTCTTTCTGGACGAATTGAAGAGCGATGCGGCGGTACTGCCGCGGATCGTGGCGCTTGGCGATATCGACGAGGACGAGCTTGCCTTCGCCGATGAAGCGGAACAACTGGCGAGCACCGCGCCGCTCGACATCCCGCCGAAACTCGGCGAGCTCGAGCGACGGTTGACGCTGGCGCGGCTGGTCGCGGCCTGGGCCAGGGGCGAGGTGCTGGCGCCGCTCGTGGTCGGCGGCCCCGCGGCGACGCTTGCGCTCGCGGGCGATCTCGCGCGGCTGATGGACGACATGGTGACCCGCGGCGTGCCCTGGGACAGGCTCGACACGCTGGTGCCCGACCAGCTCGACGAATATTGGAAACACTCGCTGCAATTTCTGCAAATCGCGCGCGAGGGCTGGCCGAATTATCTCGCCGAAATCGGCAAGATCGAACCGGCCGCGCGGCGCGACCTCCTGATCTCGGCCGAAGCCGCGCGGCTCACATCGCACCCTCGCGGGCCGGTCATCGCGGCCGGTTCGACCGGTTCGATGCCGACCACGGCAAAGTTCCTGCATGCGGTGGCGAAGCTGCCGCAGGGCGCGGTGATCCTGCCGGGACTCGATACCGATCTCGACGAGGAGTCCTGGCGCGGCATTGGCGGCGAGCGCGACGACAGCGGACGGTTCACGGAGCACCCTGCGTCGAACCATCCGCAATTCGCGATGCATGCACTGCTCGAGCGGTTCGGCATCAAGCGAGGCGACGTGGATATTTTGCAAGCTCCCTCGCCTGATGGCCGCGACGTGCTACTGTCGGAAGCGATGCGGCCCTCGAGCGCGACCGCGCAATGGCATGCGCGGCTGCAACGTCCTGACATCGCCGCGCACATCGAAAGCGGCATGAGGAATCTCGCCGTCATCGAGGCGCCCAATCCGGAAATGGAGGCGCTGGCGATCGCGGTGGCGCTGCGCGAGGCGCGGCATCTCGGCAAATCAGCGGCGCTGGTGACACCTGATCGCGCTCTGGCCCGCCGCGTGATGGCCGCGCTCTCGCGCTGGAACCTCGATTATGAGGATTCCGGCGGCGACGCACTGATCGAGACGCAAGCCGGCCTTTTTGCGCGGCTCGCCGCCGAGGCTGCCGCGCGTGGCCTGGAGCCGCCGACGCTGCTCGCGCTGCTCAAGCATCCAATGTGCCGCCTCGGCGCGGCGGAGGGCGCACATGCGAACGCGATCGAGACGCTCGAGCTTGCCGTGCTGCGCGGCACGCGTCCGCAGCCGGGTACGGCAGGGCTCGCGCAGGATTTTGCGCGCTTCCGGGCCGAGCTGAACAAGTTGAATGCCGGCGAGGTTTCGTCGCTGCACCCTGCCGAGCGGCGCGTGCGGCTCAGGGCTCACGAGCTTGATCGCGCGCAGGCGCTGATCACACCGCTTGCCGCGGCGCTCAAGCCGCTGGAAAGTCTGTCGCCGGCGCGGCCCTATGATTTCGCCGAGATCGCCAGTCGCCATCGCGACGTTCTCGTGGACATGTCGCGCGACGAGAACGGTATCGCTGACGCGTTTGAGGACCAGGCGGGGCTCGCGCTTGCCGCCAGCTTCGATGATCTGCTTGCCGAAGAACGGCGGAGCGGATTGATGGTGACGCCGCTCGATTACCCCGAGCTGTTTCAGACCGCGTTCGCCGATCGCGCGGTGCGGCGCGCCGAGCGGCCCGGCACGAGACTGCACATCTACGGTCCGCTGGAATCGCGGCTGATGCAGGCCGACCGCGTCATTGTCGGCGGGCTGATCGAGGGCGTGTGGCCGCCCGCCCCGCGGATCGATCCCTGGCTGAGCCGGCCGATGCGGCACGAATTGGGCCTCGACCTGCCGGAGCGCCGTATCGGATTATCTGCGCATGACTTCGCGCAGTTGCTCGGCCATCACGACGTGATCCTGAGCCACAGCGCCAAGGCAGGCGGCGCGCCCGCGGTCGCCTCGCGCTTCCTGCACCGCCTCGAAGCCGTCGCGGGCGAGGAACGCTGGAAGGCCGCGACGGCTGCCGGGGAACAATATGTGCAGTACGCGCTGGCGCTCGACGCGCCTGCCGAGGTCAAGCCCATTACGCAACCCGAACCGCGACCACCCCGCGCGACACGGCCCTTATGGCTATCCGTAACCCAGATCGAGGACTGGCTCCGCGATCCCTACACGATCTATGCGCGTCATATCCTCGATCTGCAGCCGCTCGATCGCGTTGACATGCCGCCGTCGGCGGCCGATCGCGGTTCGGCGATCCACAACGCCCTCGGCGACTTCACCAAAACCTACGACAAGGACCTTCCTTCCGATCCCATCGGCGCACTACGCCAGATCGGCGAGAAACATTTCAAACCGCTGATGCAGCGGCCCGAGGCGCGCGCGCTGTGGTGGCCGCGCTTTCAGCGCATCGTCAAATGGTTTTCGGAATGGGAGACAGCGCGGCGCGGCGCGATCGCCGCGATCGCGGCCGAGATCAAGGGCGAGATTTCGATCCGGCTCGACAATGAACGCGCCTTCGTGCTTTCGGCGCGCGCCGACCGCATCGAGCGCCGCGCCGACGGCTCGTTCGCCATCCTCGATTACAAGACCGGGCAACCGCCGACGGCAAAGCAGGTGCGGATGGGACTGTCGCCCCAGCTCACTCTGGAGGCCGCGATCCTGCGCGGCGGCGGCTTCGACAACATCGACGCGGGATCGTCCGTCGGCGAACTCGCCTATGTCCGCATCAGCGGCAACAATCCGCCGGGCGAGTACCGCGCCCTGGAGCTCAGGATCAGGAACGAAGCGCCGCAGCCGCCTGATGAGGCCGCCGATCATGCGCGCAGACAGCTCGAGGCGCTGATCCGCGCGTTCGAGAATGAGGCCGAACCGTACCGTTCGCTGAACCTGCCGATGTGGACCAACCGCTACGGCAACTATGACGACCTCGCACGGATCAAGGAATGGTCCGCGGCCGGCGGATTGGGGCTTCCGGAATGGTGAAGGCCGCTCGCAAAATTCCGGATGCGGTGCGCGACAGACAAGCGCGCGCCTCGAACCCGCATTCGTCGTCGTTCGTCACCGCAAATGCAGGCTCCGGCAAGACCCATGTGTTGGTTCAGCGCGTCATCCGGCTGCTACTCACAGGCGTGCCGCCGGAAAAAATCCTTTGCATCACCTTTACCAAGGCCGCCGCCGCCAACATGGCCGAGCGCGTGTTCACCACCCTCGGCCATTGGGTGACGCTCGACGATGCCGCGCTGGATACAGCCATCATCGAAGCCGGCGTGCCGAATCCCGCCAGGACATTGCGCAAGACGGCGCGACAACTATTCGCACAGGCGCTGGAAACGCCTGGAGGCCTGAAGGTGCAGACCATCCACGCTCTATGCACGCGGCTTCTGCAACAATTCCCGTTTGAAGCCAACGTGCCGGCGCGCTTTGCCGTGCTCGACGAGCGCGACCAGGCCGACATGATGGAGCGCGCCAACCTCAAGGTGTTCCTTGAAGCCGCCGGCGCACCTGATAGCGTGCTTGGCCGCGCGCTTCTCGCCGCGATGGCGAACGCCGCCGACGTCACCTTCAAGGACGTGGTACGCGAAGCCTGCCTGGCGCGCGATCATTTCATGGCCTGGACCAACTATGCGGGAAGCGCCGAAGCCGCGACGGTTCAGGTCTCTGCTGCGCTTGGCCTTGGAACGAATGATACACTCGAGAGCGTCGAGCGCGCGATCGTCGAGGGACCCTATATGCCGAGCCGCCGGTGGCTCGAGATCGCAGCCGCGCTCGATGGCGGCAGCAAGACGGATCAGAAGCAGGCGGACCAGTTGCGCGCATCGCTGGCCTTCACCGGCAGCGCAATGGTCGATGAATATCTCTGCGTCTTTCTGACCGACGACAAGGAGCCGCGCGCAAATGTCCTCACTCGCGCGTTCATGAGGGACAATCGGTCGGTCGCCCATCTGTTCGAGCAGGAAATCTCACGCCTCGGATCGCTCATCGAGAAGCGCCGCGCCGTCGTCACCCGTGACCGCAGCGAGGCGCTGCTGCATATCGCGATGGCGGCGGCGGCGAACTACCGGCGCGAAAAGGATGAGCGCGGCTTGCTCGATTACGACGATTTGATCGACAAGACGCTGGCGATGCTGAACAAGGTTTCCGCCGGTTGGGTGCACTACAAGCTCGACCGGGGCGTCGACCACGTCCTGATCGACGAGGCGCAGGACACCAGCCCGCGGCAATGGGATATTGTCGAACACATCATTTCCGAATTCGCCGCGGGGCACGGCGCGCGCGATGGCGTAGAGCGCACGGTTTTTGCGGTTGGCGACGAGAAACAGTCGATCTTCTCGTTCCAGGGCGCGGCGCCGCGAGAGTTTGACACGCGGCGGCAACGCATTGGCGCGCGCTTCAAGGCCGCCAATCTCGCTTTCGAGCCGATCTCGTTTACCTATTCGTTCCGCTCCGGCGCCGCCGTGTTGCGTGCGGTCGAAAGCGCATTCCAGTCGCCCGACATCTACAAGAGCATCACCACCGATCGCGACGGCATGCCGCCCCACGAGGCGCTCGCCGATGCCGGACCTGGCGTGATCGAACTCTGGCCGTTGGCGGAAGCCGATAAGCGCGACGAGGTCGAAGGCTGGCGCGCGCCATTCGACGGCGTGTCGGTCACGAGCCCCGAAGTCAAGCTGTCCAGGCGCATTCAGGCCGAGATCAAGCGGCTTGTCGCAAGCGGCAGCATGACCGGTCCGAGCGGCAGTCGCAGGCCGCTCACCTATGGCGACGTACTGGTGCTGGTGCGCCGCCGCGGCAATCTGTTCGATGCCGTGATCCAGGCTCTCAAACAAGGCAGCATACCGGTCGCGGGCGCCGATCGTCTCAAACTCACCGAGCATATCGCGATCATCGACCTGATGAACCTCGCGGACGCGCTGTTGCAGCCGCGGGACGATCTCTCGCTTGCTGTGGCGCTGAAGAGTCCGGTGTTCGGCCTCGACGAGGACGACTTGTTCAAGCTCGCCTGGAACCGCAAGGGCTCGCTGCGCAAGGCGCTGGGGGCACACGCGAAGGAAACTCCGGGGTTCGAAGGCGTGCTGAAACGTCTGGCGGAATGCGAACGCCGCTTTCAGCATGACACGCCGTTTGCGTTCTATGCCTGGCTCCTCGGCGGCGACGGCGGACGCCAACGCATCCTGCGCCGGCTCGGACATGAGGCCAATGACGCGCTCGACGAATTCCTTGAACTGGCGTTGAACTATGAACGGAAGGCGCCGGCGTCGCTGCAAGGCTTCATGGCGTGGCTGCGCTCCGCAGACACCGAGGTGAAGCGCGACATGGAAATCTCGCGCGACGAGGTCCGCGTCATGACGGTGCATGGGGCCAAGGGGTTGGAAGCGCCCGTCGTCATCATGGTCGACACAACATCGTCGCCATCGGATACGCAGCGGCTGCGGCTGATCCAGCTGCCGCACGAAGGCAACGAAGTAACGATCTGGGCCGGCAGGGTCGACGACGACCCGAAGGCGGTCGCCGATGCGCGCGGCGTGATGCTTACCGAGACGGAGGATGAATACCGCCGTCTGCTTTATGTGGCGATGACTCGCGCCGCCGATCGGCTGATCGTCGCGGGCATCCAACCCGGCAACCGCAAGGGTGTACGCCCGGCATGCTGGTACGACTTGATCGACAAGGGCCTCACCGCCGCGGGCTTGCAGGAAGAAACGATCGATACCGAAGACGGGTCGATCAGACGCTACACCCGGCCGGAGGATGGAGTTCATTTGACCGGCGCGGCGGCGACAACCGCGAGCGTGCGATGTGAGCTGCCGTCGTGGCTTCGAACATCGGCGCCCGCACGCACCGAGATGACCGGCCTGCTGCGACCTTCGGATCCGGGCGGACCCGTTGCGCAAAAGGCGAAATCCGGCGAATCGATCGCGCAGCGCACGCGCGCGCTCCAGCGCGGCACGCTGGTGCATCGCCTATTGCAATCCGTGCCGGAGCTTCCGGCGGACCGACGGCGCGACGCCGCGCAAAAATTTCTGTCACGCAATGCGACCGCCTGGAGTGATGGCGAGCGTGAGGAGCTCACCGAAAAGGTGCTGGCGCTGATCGCCGAGCCGCGATTTGCGCCCGTTTTTGCCGAGGGAAGCCGCCCCGAGGTCGCGATCGTCGGCCGGCTGGATCTGCCTCATGGCAATCGAGCGCTCGTGTCCGGCCAGATCGACCGGCTCGTGGTCACACCGGACGAGGTTCTGATCGTCGATTTCAAGACCAACCATGCCCCGCCCACGACCGCGGCCGGGGCTCCGCCGGCCTATGTCCGCCAGCTCGCGCTGTATCGGGCGGTTTTGCGCAAGCTTTATCCCCAGGCGGGCGTCCGCGCTGCGCTGCTATGGACAGAAACCGCTGATTTGATGGAGATTTCAGCCCCCGCGCTGGACGCGGCTCTGGCATCCCGAGAGCGTGTGGACAGCCCTGCTTGACCCGGCGACGCCTCGTTCATAGGTTTCAGCCATGATCGGCGGCGCGATTCTGAAGGCGCGCCGCACTCTCCAACCGAACGAGGTAAGTCCAATGGCCGTTGGCAAGGTATCTGACGCCGATTTCGAAGCCGAAGTGCTGAAAGCGCAGGGGCCTGTCGTGGTCGATTTCTGGGCCGAATGGTGCGGTCCGTGCCGCATGATCGCACCCGCGCTCGACGAGATCGCGGGCGCGATGGGCGAGAAGGTCAAGATCGTCAAGCTGAACGTCGACGAAAGCCCGAAGACGGCTTCGAAATACGGCGTGATGTCCATCCCCACCCTGATGATCTTCAAGGACGGCGAAATGGCCTCCCGCCAGGTCGGTGCGGCGCCGAAAGCCAAGCTGCAGCAGTGGATCACCGCTGCGGTCTGATCCCGCTTCTCGCAAGATGTATCCATGACGGCCGGCGCTTTGCCGGCCGCTTGTTTTTCGATCCCACCAGTCAACCGCGGCTGATCCAGCCACTTGCAATCGCGGTGGCAAGTTCGGGATGGCCATTTCGCCGCGCCAGCGCCGCCATCGTTTGGTGATCATAGGGCACGTGGCGGAATGTTACGCGCCAGTCATCGTCCTTGCGCTCGATGATGGCGTAGCGCGCGTCGGGTGAACCCGCCTCAACGACATGCGGATAGGGATGATCATCGCGATAACCCGGGATTCCGACACTGCCCGGATTGACGATGAGCCGGCCATCGGCGAGCCGAACCGTGCGGGACAGATGCGTGTGAGCGCACAGGATAAGTGAGCGGTCGACGCCTGCCGCAAGCTGCTCGATCCGTTCGCGCGGAGACATCGCAACCGTACCGTCGGGAAGCACTGTGTCTAGCCAATATACCTCGTCGCTCGCGGGCGTGGCATGACAGAGGAAGACCTGATCGCGATAGACGAGCGTCGGCGGCACGGTGCGAAGCCAATCGAGATGCGCCGGATCAAGCTGCGCATAGGCCGGCCGGTCCCACGATCCCATCTTCTCCGGCGGCCGATCGATCAGATAACGATCATGGTTGCCGAGGACGTGAACGGCATCCATCGCCATCAACGCGTCCATGGCGCGCCTTGCATCCAGCGGGCCGCTTGCCATGTCGCCGAGATTGACGATGTCCGTGATGCCCTGCGCGCGGATATCGGCAATTACCGCTTCCAGTGCGAGATGATTTCCATGAACGTCGGCGATCGCCGCAAATCGCATCGTAGTCCTATGACGGCAATGTGCCGTTCGCGGCGAGCACGGGACCTGCGAGATAGAGCGAGCCCGTGATCAGGATGCGCGGCGGCACTTCGTAGGCGAGCCTGGCGATGGAGCGAAGTGCGGCCTCGACGGTGCCGGCGATTTCGACACGCATGCCGAGCGCGCGCGCGGCGTCGGCAAGCCGATCCTGCGGCATCGCGTTGTCCTGATCGGGAACCTCCACGGTGAAGATGTGGCGGGTCAGCCCGGCAAAGTTCTGCAGGAACGCGCGGGCATCCTTGGTGCCCATCATGCCGACGATCACCACCAGCGGACGCGACACCCGTTCCTCGAGGTCGCCGAGTGCCGCCGCCGCCACGCGGCCGCCTTCCGCATTATGACCACCGTCCAGCCAGATCTCGGAGCCCGCAGGCCCGAGCTCGACCAGCCTGCCGGACGACAGGCGCTGCATCCGCGCCGGCCATTCGGCATTGACAATGCCTTCATAGGCCGCGTGACCAAGCTTGAGCCGATCGATCGCGCGCAGCGTCGCGATCGCAAGCCCGGCATTATCGAACTGATGCCGTCCGAACAATCTCGGCGCGGCGAGATCCATCAATCCGCGCTCGTCCTGATAGACCAGCCGGCCGCGCTCGATGCTGACATGCCATTGCTGGCCGGCGGCGTGCAGCGGCGCACGCATCCGCCGCGCCTGCTGCTCGATCACGCTCATGACCTCGTCCGCTTGTTCGGCCGATATCACCGGCACGCCGCGCTTGATGATGGCGGCCTTCTCGCCGGCGATCGAGGTCAGCGTGTCGCCGAGATACTCCATGTGATCCATGCTGATCGGCGTGATTACGCTCGCAAGCGGCGCCTCGACCACATTGGTGGAATCGAGCCGGCCACCAAGGCCGACTTCGAGCAGGAGCACGTCGGCGGGGTGCTGCTCAAACAGCAGAAAACCGGCCGCGGTCTTGGCTTCGAAGAAGGTCAGCGGCTCGCCTGCGTTGACCCGCTCGCACTGCTCGAGGGCGGCCTGCAGTTCGTCATCGCCGACCAGCCGGCTCGCGAGGCGGAAACACTCATTGATGCGGACCAGCCAGGGCGAGGTATAGGCGTGAACGCGAAGTCCCGCCGCTTCCAGGATCGCGCGCAAATAGGCGACGGTCGAGCCCTTGCCGTTGGTGCCGGCGACATGGATCACCGGCGGCAGCTTTCGTTCGGGATGGCCGAGTCGCTCCAGCAGCCGATGCATGCGATCGAGGCTGAGATCGATGCGCTTCGGATGCAGCATCGAAAGCCGCGCGATCACCTCGCCAAGCGAGGCCTTCGATCTGGCAGCCGGCGCGTTCACGCGTGCGGCGCGGCCGGCACCGTTTCCGGAGCCGATACGATCTGCGTGGGCTCGCCAGCGGGCGGCGACGGCTTTTGCTCGGTCTCGATCGCGGGCGACCTGGTCAGGATACGGCACAGCCGCGCCAACGTCGGGCGCAGCTCGTGGCGGTGGACGACCATGTCGATCATGCCGTGGTCCAAAAGATATTCGGCGCGCTGGAAACCTTCCGGCAATTTTTCGCGGATGGTCTGCTCGATGACACGCGCGCCGGCAAAGCCGATCAGTGCGCCGGGCTCGGCGATCTGGACGTCGCCGAGCATGGCGTAGGACGCCGTGACGCCGCCGGTTGTCGGATTGGTCAGCACCACGATATAGGGCAATCTCGCTTCACGCAGCATCTGCACGGCGACCGTCGTGCGCGGCATCTGCATCAGCGACAGGATGCCTTCCTGCATGCGCGCGCCGCCGGACGCCGCGAAGACGATGAAGGGCGATTTCTTCTCGACCGCAAGCTCCATGCCGCGGACGATGGCTTCGCCCGCGGCCATGCCGAGCGAACCGCCCATGAAATCGAAATCCTGCACGGCGATAACGACAGCGGCACCTTCGAGCTTGCCATAGCCGACCTTGACCGCATCATTCAGGCTGGTGCGCGCCCGCGCATCCTTGATGCGGTCGGCATAGCGCTTCTCGTCACGGAATTTCAGGGGATCGGCCGTTACTTCCGGAAGCGCGATGTCGTACCAGGTCTCGTTGTCGAAGATCGACTTCAACCGCGCCAGCGCACCCATGCGCATGTGGTAATTGGAGCCGGGGATCACCATCTGGTTGGCCTCGACGTCCTTGTAGAACACCAGCTGTCCGGAATCCGGGCACTTGATCCACAGATTCTCCGGCGTCTCCCGACGCAGCATGTTGCGGATCTTCGGCCGAACGACGTTGGTGAGCCAATTCATGTTTCGCTCCGAATGGCGGCACTCAATATATGGCGGCCCGGATCAGGCCCGGCAAGCCGCCGACTCAACGTTTGTCTCAACGCCAATTTAGCCTATTCCGCGGCCCGTTTCTTCGCACTTCGCACGCCTTGCGCCAGGGAAGCCACAAGATCGCGAACCGCGTCGACGGTCTTCGGCGTGGCGCGGCCTTCCCCATCGAGGCTGTCGCACAGCGCATCGACCAGCGCGGTGCCGACCACGGAGCCGTCGGCGCGCTCCGCGATGGAACGTGCAGCGTCCGATGTCCGGATGCCGAAACCGACGCAAACCGGCAACGGCGTATGGCGCTTGATGCGCGCGACGGCATCGCCGACGACGTTCGAGTCGGGGGCCGCGGCGCCGGTGATGCCCGCGATGGAGACGTAATAGACAAAGCCAGAGGTGTTCGCGAGCACGGCCGGCAGCCGCTTGTCGTCGGTGGTCGGTGTCGCCAGACGAATGAAGTTGAGCCCGGCCTTCAGCGCGGGAATGCAGAGTTCGTCGTCTTCCTCCGGCGGCAGGTCGACGATGATCAACCCATCGACTCCGGCAGCCTTGGCATCGATGAGGAACTTGTCGACGCCATAGATGTAGATCGGATTGTAGTACCCCATCAGCACCAGCGGCGTGGTGTCGTTTTCCTTGCGGAAGCCGCGCACCGTCTCCAGCGTCTTCTTCAGCGTCATGCCCGCCTTCAAAGCGCGCAGGCCTGCCGCCTGAATCGACGGGCCGTCCGCCATCGGATCGGTGAAGGGCACACCAAATTCGATGATGTCGGCGCCCGCCTTGGGCAGTGCCTTGACGATGTCGAGCGAAGTTGCGGGATCTGGATCGCCGGCCATCACGTAGGTGACGAATGCCGAGCGGCCTTCTTTCGCGAGTTCGGCAAATCGTGCGTCAATGCGGGTCGTCACTGCTTCCTGCCTTTCAGGATCTCCGTGATCTGCGGGATATCCTTGTCGCCGCGGCCGGACAGATTGACCACCATCAAATGGTCCTTCGGGCGTTTCGGCGCGAGTTCCATGACCTTGGCGATCGCATGTGCGGACTCCAGCGCCGGCGGAATGCCTTCCAGCTGCGTCAGCAACATGAAGGCGTCGAGCGCCTCGTCGTCAGTGGCGGAGAGATATTTTACGCGGCCGACTTCATGCAGCCAGGAATGCTCGGGGCCAATGCCGGGATAATCGAGGCCCGCCGAGATCGAATGCGCATCCTGGATCTGGCCGTCGTCGTTCATCAACAGATAGGTGCGGTTGCCATGCAGGATACCAGGCCGGCCACCTGCGAGCGAGGCCGCATGCAATTGCGTCAGGCCGTGACCGGCCGCTTCCACTCCGATGATTTCCACGGAGGGATCGTCGAGGAAGGGATGGAACAGTCCCATCGCATTGGAGCCGCCGCCGATGCAGGCGACGAGCGAATCCGGCAGGCGGCCTTCGACCTCCTGCATCTGCGTCTTTGTCTCCTCGCCGATGACGCACTGGAAGTCGCGCACCATCATCGGATAGGGATGCGGGCCCGCCACGGTGCCGATGCAGTAAAAGGTGTCGTGCACGTTGGTGACCCAGTCGCGCAGCGCCTCGTTCAACGCATCCTTCAGCGTGCGCGTGCCCGACTGCACCGGCACGACCTTGGCGCCCAGCATCTCCATGCGGAAGACGTTTGGCGCCTGACGGGCCACGTCGACCGCGCCCATATAGACCACACATTCCAGCCCGAAGCGCGCGCACAGCGTCGCGGTGGCGACGCCATGCTGGCCGGCGCCGGTCTCGGCGATAATCCGCTTCTTGCCCATCCGCCGCGCGACCATGATCTGGCCCAGCACGTTGTTCACCTTGTGCGAGCCGGTGTGGTTCAGCTCTTCGCGCTTCAGGTAAATCTTCGCGCCGCCAAGATGCTCGGTGAGGCGTTCGGCGAGATAGAGCGGCGACGGCCGGCCGACATAGTTCTTCAGGAGACCGCTCATCTCCGCATGGAATGCGGGATCCGCCTTGGCCGTAGCGTAAGCCTTCTCCAGATCGAGGATCAGCGGCATCAGCGTTTCCGCGACAAAGCGGCCGCCAAAATCGCCAAAATGTCCGCGCTCGTCGGGGCCGCTGCGGAAGGAATTGGGACGGGCCTGGTTCATCGGATACTCAACTCTTCACTGGCGCGGGCGGCGCGGATGAACTCGCGGATCATCTCGACATCCTTGACGCCGGGAGCGCGCTCGACACCAGAGGACACATCGACCCCGCCGGCGCGGGTGATCCGGATCGCTTCGGCAACATTGCCGGCGTGCAGCCCGCCGGACACCATGAACGGCAGCTTGAGGTCGAGATCTTTCAGGAGCTCCCAGTCAAACACCGCACCGAGACCGCCCGGACGCGTGGCGCCTTTGGGCGCGCGGGCATCGAACAGGATACGGTCGGCGACCGCCGCATGGTCGCCCAGGCTTGCGAGATCGGAGGCGCGCTCGACCGGCAGGACCTTCATCACGGCGCGGCCGAACTTGCGCTTGACCTCGAGCACGCGCGCCGGGGTTTCATGGCCGTGCAGTTGCAGCAGGTCGGGCCCGAGCGCCTCGACAATACCTTCGAGCGTCGCGTCATCGGCATCGACGGTGAGCGCCACTTTCGCAGCGCGTTGTCTGACCTGCTTGCCAAGCTCCCGCGCCGTCTCGAGCGCGAGATGCCGCGGCGACGGCGGAAAGAACACGAACCCCACCAAGTCGGCCCCAGCCTCCAGCGCGGCGTCGAGCGTCTCGCGCGTGGAAAGGCCGCAGATTTTGACGGTCAGGGGCATGATGTTTCGCAGAGCGGAAAATTCGGGGGTGCAACCGGAGCGCTTCTACAACGTCGCGCCCTGCTTGTCTCGCCCCCCGGCCAGGTAAAGGCCCCGTGCGGGAAGCGCCTGACGCGGCGCCTCGCTGCGCGGGGAGGTCCGCAGTTCCGCCAGCTGCGCCCTCACATGCCTTGCATCCGCCTCGTGCTGGCGCGCCGCCCGGCGCCAGCGGCGCTGGCCGAACCACGTCGCGCAGCCGCCGGCAATGACGCCCAGGATGGCGACCGCGATGATCAGTGCGAACAACGGCAGCGACACCGACACGGACGGATTGGCCGCATTGAAGGGATCGAACGACACCGTGACGAAATGGCGGTTCGCCACCGCGAAGGTGACCAGGATCAGGGCCAGCAGGATCGCGAAAAGCGTGCTGAAGAACTTCCGCATGACAATGGCTCGCGTTGACAATACCGGCTGCCGTATCCTGCAAAACAGGCGGCCGCGGGCTTTCGACCTCCAGACGGCGGCGACTAGGCGCCGGCCTCGGGATTCTCCCGATTCAGCCGCTCGCGCATTTCCTTCCCGGTCTTGAAGAACGGAACGCTCTTCTGATCGACAGGAACATGGGCACCGGTACGCGGATTGCGACCGGCCCGCGCCGGGCGATGCTTTACCGAAAAGGCGCCAAAGCCGCGCAGTTCGACCCGGTCGCCACGCGCCAGCGCCGCAATGATCTCATCGAGAATGGCATTCACGATGTTCTCCACATCCCGCTGGTAAAGGTGCGGGTTGTGCTCGGCGATGCGCTGAACGAGTTCGGATTTGATCATCGTTTGGTCGGACCCGGGAACGTCGGATACGCATTTCCGTGAAAATACGTTGATCTGTCAAGACGCTAAATACGGTTAGGGCCGCGGGAAAGTACGTGACAAGGGCCGGAAAGGCGGTCTGTCACGCTGCTCGCGGTGCGGGAGAAGCCCTCAACAGCCTCCTTGCGGCTCAATTGGTCGCACCCGGCTGCCAGAGCGCCAGCACGCCATCGAGGGCAAGGCGATCGACCGCCTGCACCATCCCGGCATGCTCGATCTGACGTGCGATCGTGCCGAGGCCGAGGGCATCCAGGGTGACGGAAGCCGCGGTGCGCAGGAAGGTCAGGTCGCCAAAACGCGGGCCGAGCCTGTAGTCGCGCACCGGGAGGTCCTTCTTGACGCCCTTCTGCTCGACCAGCCACGCAACCGCGGTCTTCTCGTCGCCGAGCTGGTCGATCAGCTTGAGCCCGACCGCCTGGTGACCGGTGAAGACGCGGCCGTCTGCGACCTTTTCGAGCTGCGCGTCATCCATGCCGCGCCGCTCCTTCACCAGGTTCTTGAACCACGCATAGGAATCCTTCACCAGCGCATCGAGCGCATCGCGAGCCTCGGGGCTGGTCGGTTCAAAGCCGTTGGGCGCAGCCTTCAGCGGGGAGGACTTCACCGTCTCGACCTTGACGCCGACAGTCTTCAGCACCTCGGAAAAATTCGGAAACTGGAACAGCACGCCGATCGACCCGACCAGAGAGGTCTGCTGCGCGACGATATGATCGGCCGCGATCGCGGTGATATAGCCGCCCGAGGCCGCGAGCCCCTCGATCACCACCACAAGCGGCTTTTTCGCCTTCAGGCTCGCCAGCGAATCATAGAGCTGCTCGGAGCCCGCCGTCGTTCCGCCCGGCGAATTGATGTGAACAATCACGGCGGCGGCCTGCGACTTCTCCAGCCGCTCCAGCGCCTCGACGCGATCGCGGTCGCTGCGGATCAGGCCTTCGATGGTGACGCGCGCGATCGATCCTGATGATGCGAAGGTCGCGCTTCGGCCGGGCCACAACCGGGTGCCGACCACGGCGATCGCCGCGATCGCGATCACAGCGGCCGCCACGCGCCAGAAGGTCAACTTGCGTCGCATCCGCCGGCGATCGACGATCACATCCGATTCCATCGACATCGAAATTCTCCTGAAAGCAAGGCCGTCGCGTTTTGCATCCGCAGCGTAAATCAAGGGCTAAACCAATACCATCAATTGCGGCCCAATATGAAGAATTGAAGGCTCTTCCCGCATGCGGTCAGGGGCCGCGTGATCGGGGTCACAAGCCGGATTTGTCGGAGCCCGCTCAGCAAAAAAGGCCCCGGTCGTAACCGGGGCCTGATCTCACTGTCGAAGCCGGCGAGGCTTACTTCTCGGTTGCGCGGTTCTTCAACGCGGTGCCGAGAATGTCGCCCAGCGTCGCTCCCGAATCGGAGGAGCCGTATTGCGCGATGGCCTCCTTCTCCTCGGCGACTTCGAGCGCCTTGATCGAGACCTGCACCTTGCGGGCCTTCTTGTCGAACTGGATCACCCGCGCATCGACCTTCTCGCCGACGGCAAAGCGTTCGGCGCGCTGGTCGTTGCGGTCGCGAGCAAGCTCGGAGCGCTTGATGAAGGTGGTGAAGTCGGTGCCGACGATCTTGACCTCGATGCCGGGCTCCTTCACTTCCAGCACTTCGCAGGTCACGACCGCGCCCTTCTTGACGTCGCCCGGCTCGGCGAAGGGATCGCCCTCGAGCTGCTTGACGCCGAGCGAGATACGCTCCTTCTCGACATCCACATCGAGCACCACGGCCTTGACCATGTCGCCCTTCTTGTAGTTGTCGATGACCTGCTCGCCCGGAAGCTTCCAGTCGAGGTCGGAGAGGTGGACCATGCCGTCGACGTCGCCCTCGAGGCCGAGGAACAGGCCGAACTCCGTCTTGTTCTTGACCTCGCCTTCGACCACCGAACCGACCGGGAATTTCTCGATGAAGACCTCCCAGGGATTGCGCATGGTCTGCTTGAGGCCGAGCGAGATGCGGCGCTTGACGGAATCGACTTCAAGCACCTGCACTTCGACCTCCTGCGAGGTCGAGACGATCTTGCCGGGATGCATGTTCTTCTTGGTCCACGACATCTCGGAGACGTGGATCAGGCCTTCGATGCCCGGCTCGAGCTCGACGAACGCACCATAGTCGGTGATGTTGGTGACGCGGCCATGGAAGCGGGAGTTCAGCGGATACTTCGCCTCGATGCCCTGCCACGGATCGTCCAGCAGCTGCTTCATGCCGAGCGAGATGCGGTGCGTCTCGTGGTTGATCTTGATGATCTTGACCTTCACCGTCTGGCCGATGGTCAACACCTCGGTCGGGTGATTGACGCGCCGCCAGGCGATATCGGTGACATGCAGCAGACCATCGATGCCGCCGAGGTCGACGAACGCACCGTAATCGGTGATGTTCTTGACCACGCCGTCGATCACCTGGCCCTCTTCGAGGTTCTGCACCAGTTCCTGGCGCTGCTCGGCGCGGGTCTCTTCGAGGACCGTGCGGCGGGACACCACGATGTTGCCGCGGCGACGATCCATCTTGAGGATCTGGAACGGCTGGGAGTTGTTCATCAACGGAGCGACGTCTCGGATCGGCCGGATATCGACCTGCGAGCGCGGCAGGAAGGCCACGGCGCCGTCGAGGTCGACGGTGAAGCCGCCCTTGACCTGGTTGAAGATGACGCCCATCACCTTTTCGTTGTTCTGGAACGCCTTCTCGAGCTTGCCCCAGCTCTCTTCGCGGCGCGCCTTGTCGCGCGACAGCACGGCTTCGCCGAGCGCATTCTCGATGCGGTCGAGAAACACCTCGACGGTGTCGCCGACCTTCAAATCGCTGTCACGGCCGGGGCCCGAAAATTCGCGCAGCGCGACGCGGCCCTCGGTCTTCAAGCCGACGTCGATGACGGCCATGTCCTTTTCAATCGCAACCACCTTGCCCTTGATAACCGAGCTTTCCTGAAGGTTGCCGCCGGCGAAGAACTCGTCCAGCATCGCGGCGAAATCGTCGCGGGTGGGGTTGTAGGAATTTGCAGTAGCAGCACTCGAAGCCATTGGTTCTCCACTTGCGATGATCTTGCCGGCCGTTCGGGTCAATGGGCGTATCGCGCGTAAAGGGCCGGGGCTCGCAAAACCCACAGCGGCCGCTGATTGCAGAAAAATGCAACAGCGGGCCGGCAGATGCCTGCACGTTCAATACGATGGTTTCCGTCCAGGATGAGGTCTCGAAGATTCTGTTCGAGACATCGACATGACCTTGAGGGCGGGAGCGGGCTTTACCTCCAATGACGGCAGCGAGGTCAGACCCGCTGCCGGCCCGCTCGAACGGCCTCGACAATATCGATGGCGGCCCGGACGCCGCCTTCTATATCCAGATTGGAATTATCTAGCAAGTAAGCATCTTTTGCCGGTTTTAAAGGCGAAACGGGTCGGTTCTGGTCGCGTTCGTCGCGGGCGATGATATCGGCAAGGATGGTGGCCTCGTCGGCTTCCTCGCCGCGGCCGCGCGCCTCCAGCGCCCTGCGGCGGGCCCGAACGGCGGGATCGGCGACCACGAAGATCTTCACGTCCGCATCGGGGCAGATCACCGTGCCGATGTCGCGGCCGTCGATCACTGCGCCGGGCGGCGTGCTCGCAAATTGCCGCTGGAACTCGACCAGCACCTGGCGGACCCCGGGAATGGCGGAAACGACGGAAGCGGCGGTGCCGACCGTGTGGGACCTCAGGGCTGGGTCGTCGAAGGCTCCGGGATCGAGCTCCCGGGCTACCTTCACCGCCGCGTTCTCATCCTTCAGGTCGGCTCCGGCCCGGAGCAGCGCATGGGCCACCGCGCGATAGATCACTCCGGTATCGAGATGGCGCAGTCCGTAATGGAGGGCGAGGCGCCTGGCGAGCGTGCCCTTGCCCGAGGCCGCCGGGCCGTCGATGGCGATAATCATGACAGTTCCGCGCCGAGCGAGCGCATCATCGGAATGAAATCGGGGAAGCTGGTCGCGATGAAGGCGGTGTCATCGACCTTCACCGGCTTGTCGGCGGCAAGCCCCATCACCAGCGCCGACATCGCGATGCGGTGATCCATGTGGGTGGCGACGAGGCCGCCGCCGGGGACATGGCCCCTGCCCTCGACGATGAGATCGTCGCCGGACACCTCGACCTTGACGCCGTTGACCCGCAGCATCGCAGCGGTCGCTTCCAGCCGGTCGGATTCCTTGACCCGCAGCTCCTTCAGGCCGCGCATGATCGTCGTGCCCTCTGCACAGGAGGCGGCAACCGCCAGCACCAGATATTCGTCGATCATCGACGGTGCGCGTTCCGGCGGCACCTCGACGCCACGGAGTTTCGAGGCGCGCACGCGCAGCCGCGCCATCGGCTCGCCAGCGTCGCCGCGCGTCTCGCTTTCCTCGATGAAAGCGCCCATCTCCCGCAACGTCGTGAACAATCCGGTGCGCAGCGGATTGGTCATGACATCGTTCAGCGTGATATCGGAACCTGCAACGACGAGCGCCGCCACCAGCGGAAACGCCGCCGACGAGGGATCGGCGGGGACCACGACATTGGCCCCGCGCAGCTCCGGTTCACCAGTGAGCGTGATCCGGCGCCCATGAGCGCCCTCCGGTTGCGAGACGATGTCCGCGCCAAAATGCTCCAGCATCAATTCTGTGTGGTCACGGCTCGCCTCCTGCTCGATCACGGTGGTGACGCCGGGCGCGGAGAGCCCGGCCAACAGAACCGCGGATTTGATCTGGGCGGAGGCGACGGGGGTCTTATAGGTGATTGGAACCGGATAGCGGGCCCCGCTCAGGGATAGCGGCAGGCGGCCGCCTTCCCTGATGTCGCCGGTTCGGGCGCCCATCAGTTCCAGGGGATCGAGGATCCGCCGCATCGGGCGGCTGCGTAGCGAGTCGTCGCCGTCGAACACAGCCGTGATCGGGCAGCCCGCCACCGCCCCCATCACCAGCCGGCAACCGGTGCCGGAATTGCCGAAATCGAGCGCCTTTTCGGGCTCGGCGAAGCCGCCGACCCCTACGCCGTTAACCTTCCATGCGAAATCGCCGGTCCGTTCGACCCTGGCCCCCAGGGCCCGCATGGATCTGGCGGTGTTCAGGACATCTTCGCCCTCCAAAAGGCCCGAAATCCTGCTTTCGCCGACCGCCAGAGCCCCCAAGATCAGGGCCCGGTGCGAGATCGACTTGTCGCCGGGAATGCGGACATTGCCGGTCAGGGGGCCGCTGGAGCGGGATTCGAGTGGGGTCGGTCGAGCGGAATGGGTCAAGGCGGGGTCCTCTTTGCCCGGCAGGTAACACAGGGCTTGCGCAGCGTCACGGCCCCGAACTTCATGCACAACCCGCTATTGACAGCGGGCCAGCAACTAGCCAAGTGAAGCACCGCTTTTCAGACATTTCCCAGGATTCCGCCGTGGCCAAATCCGATCTCGGAACCAAACGCATTTGCCCGACCACGGGCAAGAAGTTTTACGACCTGAACAAGAATCCGGTGATCTCGCCCTATACCGGCGAAGTTGTACCGATTGCTCCGGTCGCGCCGCCCCGTGCCATGCGGGGCGAAGCCGCCCGCGCGCACGCGGCCGCAACCGCCGAGGCGGCTCCGGAGCCTGCGGAGGCCGAGGAGTTGGTGTCGCTCGAGGAAGCCGACGCCGAGGAGAAAACCGGCAAGGTGAAGGCGGTCGTTCCTGAGTCCGAGGACGACATCGAAATCGATGAGACCATCGAAGACGATGATGACGATGATTCCACCTTCATCGCCGACGAGGAAGATGAAGGCGATGAGGACGTCACCGACATCATCGGCGACGTCAGCGGCGACGAAGAGACTTGAGATCAACCCTGATCTGTGATCAGGGTTCGCGCCCGCGAGTCACCAGGCTCTCGGGGATAGACATGATCCTCGGCAAGGGATCGTGCTACAAGACGGTTACGGGGCCATAGCTCAGCTGGGAGAGCGCTTGCATGGCATGCAAGAGGTCGGCGGTTCGATCCCGCCTGGCTCCACCACGCTTCGCCCTTCGGGCTACGCGTGGCGCAGCCGCGTGATAGCCGAAGAGCGAAGCGTGGTGCCCGGCGAAGCCCAAAGGGCGAAGACGGGCTGCAGAACGATTTCCCACTCCCCGCCCCGTCCACCGCCCTTCGACCGCCCGCACATTCGTCGCGTTCGCTGCCTATATGTCTCCCCGATGCGAACCAAGGGAGACAATCCATGTCTGTGAACGTGCTCTACAAAACCAGCGCCAAGGCCACCGGCGGCCGCGATGGCCAGGCTGCGACCCTGGACGGGGCCCTCAGCGTCAAGCTAGCCACCCCGAAGGAACTGGGCGGAGGCGGAGGCGCCGGAAACAATCCTGAACAGCTGTTCGCGGCCGGCTATGCCGCCTGCTTTCTCGGCGCCATGAAGTTCGTGGCCTCCCAGGGCGGCCCGAAGGTGCCGGCCGACGCCTCGGTGACCTCGACGGTGGGCATCGGGCCGCGCTCCGAGGGTGGCTTCGGAATCGATGCCGAACTTGCGATTTCACTGCCGGGCATTCCGCGCGCCGACGCCGAAGCGCTGGTCGCGAAGGCGCATCAGGTGTGCCCCTACTCCAATGCCACTCGCGGCAATGTCGACGTCCGCCTGAAGGTTGTCTGAATCCCCATTGCAAAACGGCTCGCCGCCCGATTAGCCGCGGGCCGTTCGCCTGACGTTATCGCTGCGCGTGGCAGTCCTGCCATGCGGCCAGGCGCAAAGGCATTGATGCCGTCTGCGAAGACGGCTAGCGCTACCTCAAGAACCCAATCGCGAGCAAAGGCTTTCCATGAACTCACCACCGGTTGCCGGTGCAATGACGGGATTGCGCGTGATCGATCTGACACGCGTGCTCGGCGGCCCCTATTGCACGCAGATCCTGGCCGATCACGGCGCCGACGTGATCAAGGTCGAGCCGCCGGCCGGCGATGAGACGCGCGACTGGGGTCCTCCGTTCCACGAGGAGGACGCGGCCTATTTCATCGGCATCAACCGCAACAAACGCTCGATCGGTCTCGACCTTGCTTCCGAAGGCGGGCGCACGGTGCTGATGAAACTGCTCGAAAAGGCAGACGTGCTGATCGAGAATTTCAAGCCCGGCACGCTCGACAAATGGGGTATCGGCAACGACGTGCTGCGGGCAAAATTCCCGCGTCTCGTGCACTGCCGGATTTCGGGCTTCGGCGCCGACGGCCCACGCGGAGGCAATCCCGGCTACGACGCGATCATCCAGGCGATGACCGGCATGATCGCCGCGACCGGCTCGCGCGACAGCGGGCCGATGCGGATCGGCGTCCCCGTGGTCGACATCACCACCGGGCTTTATGCCGCGATCGGCATCCTGATGGCGCTGTCGGAGCGGCAAAAATCAGGGCAGGGACAGTTCCTGGAGACGACATTGTACGAGACGGGGCTTGCGGTGATGCATCCGCATGCCGCGAACTATTTCATGCATGGCAAACCGCCGGGCCTCACCGGCAACGAGCATCCCAACCTCGTGCCCTACGCGATCTTTTCCACCAGAACCGACGATATCTTCATCGGCGTCGGCAATGACGGCACCTTCCGCAAGCTCGCCAAGGAGATCGGCAAGCCCGAGCTCGGTACCGATCCGCGCTTCGCGCGCAACAAGGACCGCATCGCCAACCGCGACGCGTTGCGGCAGGAGCTTGCCGCCGTATTCGCCCGGCATGACGCGGAGCCGCTGTGCAATCGCCTGCTGGCGGCGGGGCTGCCGGCCGGGCCGGTGCAGAAAATCGACCAGGCGTTGACGAACGAGCACACGCTCCACCGCGGCGATGTGATCGCCAGGGATTGGTACAAGGGTGTCGCCTCGCCGATCCGCATGGAACGCAGCAAGCCGAGCCTGCGCCGCACGCCGCCGAAATTCAGCCAGCACACCGGCGAGGTGCTCGCCGAATTCGGCTATTCTGCCGCTGACATCGACGCGCTGATCAAGAGCGGAGTGGTCTGCGGTTCCGAACGAAAGCGCTAGCGTGACGGCGGCGGCGAGGGCCTGAACTCCCTCTTGAGGCGCTCCTGCCGCTGCGCCTAGCGCAGCTTCGCCGACAGCAAAAGCCAAGACCAAAGTCCAAGATCTCCTCCCGATTTGGGCTTCCTTGGCCTCGTCTTGCCCCTTACGATCCGCCGCACTAAACAGTCATTCGCACGTCATCCGCCGCTGATAACGCGCGGCGATCCGATTGACGCTCCAAGGGAGGATTCTTGATGGCTTTTCGCCAATTCACCGCTGTTGCCGCAACCGCTGCCACGCTGGCGTTTGCTGCCTCACCCGCGTTTGCGGTGACGGAAATCCAGTGGTGGCACGCGATGACCGGGGCCAATAACGACGTCATCGTCAAGCTTGCCAACGATTTCAACGCTGCGCAGAGCGACTACAAGGTCATTCCGACCTACAAGGGCAATTACGCCGACACGATGAACGCCGGCATCGCGGCCTTCCGCGCCGGCAACGCGCCTCACATCATGCAGGTCTTCGAGGTTGGTACCGCGACCATGATGGCTGCGACCGGCGCGGTGAAACCAGTCTACAAGCTGATGGCCGAGACCGGCGAAAAATTCGACCCCAAGGTCTATCTGCCCGCGATCACCGGCTACTACTCGACCTCAAAGGGCGAGATGTTGTCGTTCCCGTTCAACTCGTCATCGACCGTCATGTGGGTCAATCTCGACGAGCTGAAGAAAGCCAATGTCGAGATACCGAAGACCTGGCCCGAAGTTTTCGAGGCCGCCAAGAAGCTGAAGGCTGCGGGCCACGCCACCTGCGGCTTCTCCAATTCCTGGGTTACCTGGGTCAACCTCGAGCAGCTCTCGGCCTGGCACAACGTGCCGCTTTCGACCAAGGCCAATGGTCTCGACGGCTTTGACACAAAACTCGAATTCAACGGGCCGCTACAGGTCAAGCATCTCGAGAACCTCGTCGAGCTGCAGAAGGACAAGACGTATGACTATGCCGGCCGCACCAACACCGGCGAAGGCCGCTTCACGTCCGGCGAATGCCCGATCTACCTGACATCGTCGGCATTCTTCGGCAACGTCAAGGCGCAGGCCAAGTTCAACTTCACCGCCGCGCCGATGCCCTATTATCCCGACGTCAAGGGTGCGCCGCAGAACTCGATTATCGGCGGCGCCTCGCTCTGGATCATGGGCGGCAAATCCGCCGAGGAATACAAGGGCGTCGCAAAATTCCTGACCTTCCTGTCGGATACCGACCGCCAGGTCTGGATCCACAAGGCGTCCGGTTACCTGCCGATCACCAAGGCCGCCTATGAGAAGGCAAAGGCTGAGGGTTTCTACAAGGATCAGCCCTATCTCGAGACGCCGCTGCTCGAGCTCACCAACAAGGAGCCGACCGAAAATTCACGCGGCCTGCGGCTTGGCAACATGGTGCAGCTGCGTGACGTCTGGTCGGAAGAGATCGAGCAGGCGCTGGCCGGCAAGAAGACGGCCAAGCAAGCGCTGGACGCCGCCGTCGAACGGGGCAACACCATGCTCCGGCAGTTTGAAAAAACCGCGGTCCACTGACATGATGCCTTGAGGCGATGAACGGGCAGGCCGCACGGTGCGGCCTGCCGCCTGGCCGACATCATGCAAAAGCAATCCATTTTTCAATCAAAGTTGTTGCCCTACGCCCTGGTCGCGCCGCAGCTTGCGGTCGTCCTGATCTTTTTCTACTGGCCGGCCGCGCAGGCCGTGATCCAATCGTTCCTGCTCCAGGACGCGTTCGGCCTCTCAACAAGCTTCGTCTGGTTCGATAATTACGTTGACCTGTTCAACGACCCTGCCTATTTCGACGCGATCGTCCGCACCTTCGTCTTTTCTTTCGCAATCGCCCTCTCCTCGCTGTCGCTCGCACTGCTGCTCGCGGTGATGGCAGACAAGCCCATGCGCGGCGGGATGCTCTACCGAACGCTCTTGATCTGGCCCTATGCGGTGGCGCCGCCGGTCGTCGGCGTGCTCTGGTTATTCATGCTGCACCCCTCACTCGGCGTGCTCTCCCGGTATCTGCGCGGACTAGGCGTCGACTGGAATCCGCTGCTGAACGGCGACCAGGCCGCGCTGCTGATCATCCTCGCCGCAGCCTGGAAGCAGATTTCCTATAATTTCCTGTTCTTCCTCGCCGGCCTGCAGGCAATTCCGAAAAGTGTGTTCGAGGCCGCCGCAATCGACGGCGCGCGGCCGATGCGGCGGTTCTGGACCGTGACATTTCCGCTGCTGTCGCCGACCATCTTCTTTCTCCTGGTCGTCAACATCGTCTACGCCTTCTTCGACACGTTCGGCATCATCGATACGATGAACTCGTGGTGGCCCCGGCAAGGCGACGGAGACGCTCGTCTACAAGGTCTATAGCGACGGCCTGCTCGGCGGCAATCTCGGCAGCTCAGCGGCGCAGTCGGTGATCCTGATGGTCATCGTCATCCTGCTGACGGCGATCCAGTTCCGCTTCGTCGAACGCAAGGTGACCTACTGATGGTCGAGCAAGAAGGCATTCGACGCTACGTCGCCCACGTCATTCTGTGGATCGGGATCATCATCGTCGCGTTCCCGGTCTACCTCGCCTTCGTGGCCTCGACGCAGGACAACGCGGCGATCGCCAACGGGCAAATGTCGCTGTTGCCGGGCGGCCATTTCCTCGAGACCTACTACCAGACAATCTTCGTCGGAACGAGCGGCTCGACCCGAGAGCCGGTCGGCAACATGATGTTCAACTCAATGGTGATGGCGCTGCTGATCGCGATCGGCAAGATCGCGATCTCGATCATCTCCGCCTATGCCGTCGTCTATTTCCGGTTCCCGTTCCGGATGCCGATCTTCTGGATCATTTTCATCACCTTGATGTTGCCGGTCGAGGTTCGCATCTACCCGACCTACAAGATCGTCGCCGATCTGCATCTGCTCGATAGTTACGCCGGCCTGTCGCTGCCACTGATCGCGTCGGCGACCGCGACGCTTCTGTTCAGGCAGTTCTTCATGACTGTTCCCGACGAACTGCTCGAGGCCTCGCGCATCGACGGCGCCGGGCCGTTCCGCTTCTTCTGGGATACACTGCTGCCGCTGTCGCGCACCAACATGGCGGCGCTGTTCGTGATCCTGTTCATCCTGGGCTGGAATCAATATCTCTGGCCGCTCCTGATCACCACGCGCGACGACATGCAGACCATCCAGGTCGGCATCCGCAAGATGATCACGACGAGCGACGCGCTGACCGAATGGCCGATGGTCATGGCCACGGCGGTGCTCGCCATGCTGCCGCCTGTCTTCGTGGTGGTTGTGATGCAAAAACTGTTCGTACGCGGTCTCGTCGAGACGGAGAAGTAAGGCATGGCCAACGTCGCGCTCCGCAACGTGAAGAAAGCCTATCCAAACGGGTTCGAAGCCATCAAGGGCGTCGAGTTCGAGGTTGGCGACGGCCAGTTCTGCGTGCTGGTCGGGCCCTCGGGCTGCGGCAAGTCCACGCTGCTGCGAATGGTCGCGGGGCTCGAGACGATCAGCTCGGGCGAGATCGACATCGGCGGGCGCGTGGTCAACCAGGTCGAGCCCGCCGACCGCGACATCGCCATGGTGTTTCAGAACTACGCGCTCTATCCGCATATGAGCGTCTACAACAACATGGCCTATGGCCTGCGCAATCGTGGCATGGCCAAGCCCGAGGTCGATACCCGCGTGCAAGAGGCCGCGCGCGTTCTCGAGCTCTCGGCAATGCTCGACCGCAAGCCGCGCCAGCTCTCCGGCGGCCAACGCCAGCGTGTGGCGATGGGCCGGGCCATCGTGCGCCAGCCGAAAGTGTTTCTGTTCGACGAACCGCTGTCGAACCTCGATGCCAAGCTGCGCATCGCCATGCGCGTGGAAATCCGCAAATTGCAACGCCGGCTCAGCACCACATCGATCTACGTCACCCACGACCAGCTCGAGGCCATGACGCTCGCCGATATCCTGGTGGTGATGAGCGCCGGCCAGGTCGAGCAGATCGGCAATCCGCTCGAGATTTATCAGAAGCCGGCTACCACATTCGTGGCGGCCTTTATCGGCGCCCCGCCGATGAATCTGCTCTCGCCGCGCGATTCCGGGATCAAGCTCGGAGGACCCGGCAGTGAGGCCGGCATGGTCGGCATTCGGCCCGAGGATCTTGCCATCGCCGACGGCGCCGCTCCCGACGGCGGTGTCGCCCTCGACCTCACGGTCGAGGCGATCGAGCGCGTCGGCGCGGAGACCTACATATACGGCTTGCGGGCTCAGCAGGCCGGTCAGTCCGCAGTGAGTTCGAAACCCGGCGAACTGCCGCCGGGCGAAGTATTGGTCCGGATTCCCGGACAGGAAGGGCCGGCCATCGGCCAGAAAATCCGGGCCGTCGCACCCCGTGAAAAGCTGCATCTATTCACCGCGGACGGCCGCAAACGGCTTAATTGACGCATCTCCGAGGTGCTTGAACACCCCGGCAACGTCCCCATATTGTTCCGCAAGGGGTGCCGATAGGGCCCTGAAACGTCAAAGTCGCTTCGAGAGGACTTTGTAAACTATGTCTCGTGTTCCTTCGCTCTCCAGTCCATTCCTGTTGGGCTTCGACGAAATCGAGCGCGTGCTCGATCGGGTCGTCAAGGGCGCCGACGGTTACCCTCCCTACAATATCGAGAGGTGCGACCGGTCGAACGGCCAGCCCGAGCGCTTGCGAATCACGCTGGCGGTGGCGGGGTTTACCCGTGACCAACTCGATGTAACCATTGAGGAAAACCAGCTCGTGATCCGGGGGCGCCAGCAGGATGACAAAGCCCGGCAATACATCCATCGCGGCATCGCGGCGCGCCACTTCCAGCGCACTTTCGTGCTCGCAGAAGGGATGCAGGTGCTGGGCGCGGATCTGAAGAACGGGCTGTTGTCGATCGATCTTGCCCGGCCTGAACCGGAGAGGATCGTTAAGACAATCGCTATCAATGAACACGAATAATGGAACGAGTAGCGGACTCGACCGCTTAAGTCTCAGAGGAGTCGAGACCATGACTGAAGGTAATGTTGCGTCGGAACCTCGCGTCTCACTGGAGGCGCTGGCCCATCTGGGCGAGGGTCATATCGCTTATGTGAAGCAGATCCGCTCCGAGGACGTGCCCGGGCTATTCCCGCAGGCGCCGAACCTCGCGCCCGGCATGAAGCTGTTCGCGCTTCACGCCGCTGACGGGACGCCGATCATGCTGACCGATTCGCGCGAAGCGGCCGTCGCCAACGCCTGGAGCAACGAGCTTCAAGCTGTAAGCGTGCACTGATCATATCGCGGCGCGAAGGCGCGCCGCACGAGTTTTTCGATGCGCGGGCATCTGCCTCAAACGAGGACAGTGTCCGCGCATTTCATTTGCCGCTTTCTTTCTTTCGCCGGCACCGTTTATCGTCGCGGCGATGAACAACACGACATCGCTGCCGATCTCGGCCGCAGAGGTGACGCCGCCCGCACCGTTGGGCGGCGCCCTGCTCGCGCTCAACAACGCGCATGCTCGGGAATTATCCTGGCTCGAGCCTGCGCGCCTGGAGCATCTCGTCGGCCAAAGCTTCTTCGCGCGCCGCCTCGGCGAGCGCGTCGAGCATGTCGACGCCTTCCTGCTCGCGCTCGATCAGAACGCCGACTACGACAGCCCGAATTTCCTCTGGTTCCGAGAGCGCTACGAACGCTTCGTCTATGTCGACCGCGTCGCGGTCGCCTCCTCCGCGCGCGGACGCGGCCTGGCGCGCCTGCTTTATGTCGAACTGTTCGCGGCAGCCGTGCGCGAACGGCATTCCAGCGTGGTCTGTGAGGTCAATTCAGAGCCACCGAACCCGGCCTCGGATGCGTTTCATGCGGCCCTGGGGTTCTCGGAAGTGGGACGCGCGAGCATCCACAATGGCAGCAAAACGGTGTGTTATCTGCGCCGCAGCGTCTAGCTACGCAGCGGTTGCGGGTGGCAGGGCCAAGACTGAATAGATCGCCTGGGCGTCGCGCGAGGCGCGGAGTTTTTTCGCGACGTCCTGGTCACGCAGCAGGCGCGCGATGCGGGCCAACGCCTTGAGATGGTCGGCGCCCGCGCCTTCCGGAGCGAGCAGCAGGAAAATGAGGTCGACCGGCTGGCCGTCCATGGCCTCGAAGTCGATCGGCCGTTCCAGCCGCGCGAACAGGCCGAACAGCTTGTCGAGCTTCGGCAGCTTGCCGTGGGGGATGGCGACGCCATAGCCCACGGCCGTGGTGCCGAGCTTCTCGCGCTGCAGCAGCACTTCGAACACGGCGCGCTCGTTCTGCCCGGTCAGCTCGGCGGCTTTCGCCGCCAGCTCCTGCAATGCCTGCTTCTTGCTGTTGACCTTCAACGCCGGGAGGATCGCCTCGGGAGCGACCAGGTCGATAATCGTCATTGGGCGTTCCGAGGTGATTGACCGTCAGGTTGCGAAATAGGCCTTGGACAAGCGGCGTCAAGGAGCCTTGGCGGGAGGCGGGCCGTTTTTGCCCGGGTCCTGATTTGTGGGGGCTTCTACTCCAACATTTCGGCGGTGCCAACACCTGCGAGAGGCTAACCTTAAAAACCTTCAAAGAAGGGGGGCTGCCCGAAAAATGTCGAAAACCCGTAGGTTTACGGTTTCCGGGTTTACGGTTTTACGGCCGGCGGATCGACCCAGCCGATATGGCCGTCGGAACGGCGATAGATGATGTTCACCCTTCCACTCGAACCATGCTGGAATACCAGGCAGGCGGCGCCGGTCAGATCGAACTCCATCACCGCTTCCGAGACCGACAGGCGCTTCAGCGAGGTCGTTGCTTCGGCGATGATGACGGGATTGTAGGCTGCGACGTCATCATCCTCAGTGGGCGCCTCGATCACATAGCTCGGCGCATCGAGCGCCGGGGCGTTCATGTCCGCAAGCGCCGCGGCGGCGGCATGCGCCTTGCGCGCTGATCGATCCTTGAGCCGGCTCTTGTAGCGGCGCAGCCGCTTTTCGATCATCAACAGCGCGGCGTCGGCGCTGGCATAGGCGTCGGTGGCGTTGGATTCGGCTTCCAGCGTCACGCCGGAATCCAGATGCAGGGCGCAATCGGTGCGGAACCCGAAGCCGTCCTTGGAGAGCGTGATGTGTCCGGAATAATTGCCGTCGAAATATTTGCGAAGCACCTCATCTGTGCGCTCGCTGACGCGATCGCGCAACGCTTCGCCGACACTGATGCTCTTTCCCGAAATCCTGAGAGTCATGGGATGCCTCGCTGGGACAGGGGATCAACACTAACTCGATTCAAACAGGGCGCAACAATCGCCTCGCAGACGTCAGGTCGGCAGCAGAAGCGAGTTCTGCTTGTCACGGCGGCGCTGCACCGAGGAAGGAATTCGCATGGCTTCACGGTATTTCGCGACAGTGCGCCGGGCAATGTCAATGCTTGATTCGCGCAAACGTTCCACGATGGTATCGTCGGAGAGGATCGCCGACGGATCCTCCGCGTCGATCATCTGCTTGATGTGGTGACGGACGGCTTCCGCCGAATGCGCCTCGCCGCCGTCGGCCGACGCGATCGAGGCCGTGAAGAAATATTTCAATTCGAACGTGCCGCGATTGGTCGCCATGTATTTGTTGGCGGTGACGCGCGAGACCGTCGATTCATGCATCTGGATCGCATCCGCCACCGCTTTCAGGTTGAGCGGCCGCAAACGCGCGACGCCATGGCTGAAGAAGCCGTCCTGCTGGCGCACGAGTTCGGTTGCGACCTTCAGGATGGTGCGGGCGCGCTGATCCAGCGCGCGCACAAGCCAGGTCGCGTTCTGCATGCAGTCGGTGAAATAGGTCTTGTCACCCTCCTTGCGGATCGTCTTCGAAAGCTCGGCGTAATAGGTCTGGTTCACGAGGACGCGCGGCAACGTGTCGCTGTTGAGCTCGACATGCCAGCCGCCGTCGGGACCGGGCCGCACATAGACATCCGGCACCATGGTCTGCATTCGTGACGACCCGAACTTCAGGCCGGGTTTGGGGTCGAGCCGGCGAATCTCGGCGATCATGTCCGCAATGTCTTCGTCGTCGACGCCGCAGAGTTTGCGAAGACCCGCGATGTCGCGCTTTGCCAGCAGATCGAGGTGCTCGACCAGCGCCTGCATCGCGGGATCGTAACGGTTCAGCTCGCGGAGCTGGATTGCAAGACACTCGCTCAGGCTTCGGGCGCAGATGCCGGGCGGATCGAATTTCTGTAACACCCCAAGCACCGCCTCGACATCCGCTTGCGCGGCGCCCAGCCGTTCCGCGGCCTGGCCGAGATCGGGCGGCAGGTAGCCCGCTTCGTCGACGAGATCGATCAGGTACTGGCCGATCATGCGCGGCGCCGGCGCGCTGTAGGCGACCGCAAGCTGTTCGGCGAGATGGTCGGCCAGCGTCATCTCCGCGGCGACAAAGGCCTCAAGATTATAGTCCTCGTCGCTGGACGCGCCGCCGCCCCATTCGGTGTAGACGGCGGGCGCGGCATCCTGTGCATTGCGCGCGGCGGCCTCACCCGGCTCCTCGGAAAACACATTGTCGAGGCCGGTGTCGAGGGTCTGCTCGATCTCGGTGCGGCTGCCGAGGTCGCGACTCATCCATTCTTCCGGCGCCGGCTCACCCTCGCCGGCGGCCTCGGCAAAGGACCCCGAAGCGTCCTCTCCGTTGAAGTCTCCACCCTCCCCGTCGGCGGAAAACCCGGCCCCCTCTGGCGCGACCTCGCCCGCGACCGGGGGTTCGGGGCCGTCGCTGGCCCGCTCCAGCAGCGGATTGCGCTCCAACTCCTCCTCGACAAAGGCGGACAGATCGAGATTGGACAGCTGCAGCAGCTTGATCGCCTGCATCAGCTGCGGCGTCATCACCAGCGACTGCGACTGGCGGAATTCCAATCTTTGAGTCAGCGCCATGGAGGCAAGTACCGTCCCTGAAAGTGGTCCGATTCTTGCTTATCTCAGTCCATTCCCGATGTACACGCCTTGACGAATGCAAAAATCGGGCTAGACGGCCGGTCCTTTCGAACCTTGGTTAGCAGATTGCAATCGGCATGGGTCCGATATGACCGGCTAGAGACGGAACTCTTCGCCGAGGTAAAGGCGCCGCACGTCCGGATCGCTGACGATTTCCTCCGGACTGCCTTCCGTGAGGATCTCGCCGGCATACACGATGTAGGCTCGGTCGGTCAGACCAAGCGTTTCGCGGACATTGTGGTCCGTAATGAGCACGCCGATCCCGCGATTGGTCAGATGACGGACAAGATCCTGAATATCACCCACCGCGATCGGATCGATGCCGGCGAAGGGCTCGTCGAGCAGCATGTAATTCGGACGCGTCGCAAGCGCGCGTGCGATTTCGACACGCCGGCGCTCACCGCCGGAAAGCGCGATTGACGGGGTTTTGCGCAAGCGCGTGATGTTGAACTCATTGAGCAGCGAGTCGAGTTCCGCCTCGCGTTTCTTCTTCGAGGGTTCGACGACTTCGAGCACCGCACGGATGTTCTGTTCCACCGTGAGGCCGCGAAAGATCGAGGCTTCCTGCGGCAGATAACCGATGCCCAGGCGCGCCCGCTGGTACATCGGCAGGCGTGTGACGTCGTGACCGTCGAGTTCGATGGCGCCGCGATCGGCCTTGATCAGCCCGGTGATCATGTAGAACACGGTGGTCTTGCCGGCACCATTGGGACCCAGCAGTCCGACAGCCTCGCCACGGCGGACATAGATGCTGACGCCGCGTACGACCTGTCGTGAACCGAAGCTCTTTTCCACACTATGCACAGCCAGATAGCCCGGCCGCCGCAACAATTGCTGCCCTGCCGAACCGTTGGTCTTGGCCGGTTTCGCCGGCCTGGCGGGGCGCGCGCGTGCGCGCGGCGTCTGCGGCGCGTGCTCCGCCGGAAGCTCGAGTTGATGTTCCCTGGAATAGCCT
The DNA here is from genome assembly GCA_963696255.1 of uncultured Alphaproteobacteria bacterium. Lineage (GTDB taxonomy): Bacteria > Pseudomonadota > Alphaproteobacteria > Rhizobiales > Xanthobacteraceae > Bradyrhizobium. The sequence goes on along the minus strand of CAVOJN010000005.1, from coordinate 1,952,490 downwards.
CGCGGCAGTTCTGCGACCGGCGGTGAAAAGGGCAGGTCCGACCCCGATATCGGCGCGGCGCGCGCCATCGACGGGGCGTCGCGCACCGGGCTTGTCAACATGTTCCCAATGGGATCACCGAGCGAGGTGATGTCGTCGCGCGTGCGCGCGAAGCCGCCCCTGCCCCGTTTTGCGGGGCGCCGCCGGAACATGCCGAGTAAATCCACCATCCCCGCTTTTGCCCAAACCTTACCCTATCGAGGAGCTATGCCTATCCAGGAAGCCTTGCGGAAGCCTTGCCCATCAAGGCCTAACCCATGATCCGGACCAGAAGGGCCGTACCAGCGCAGAGTGGACACCGGTTTTCCGGGAACATCATGTGCAACCAAGTAGCTACAGGTGTCTATCTCGAAGGCGTCCCGCAAACCCCCTGGGAGTTGGCCCGGGGGTTGGCCGTATAATTCGCTGGCCCAGCATGAAGCAAGGGGCTTCCCTTGCCCAGCCGAACCCCCATCGCCCGTCCCGCTAGATACAATCTCGCGCGGGAGCCTTCAACCCTCGACGTCCTCGCTGAGCAGACAAATAATTGATTTTATTTGAGTTTATTTGCACCGGGCGCGCCGCCCGCCTTGCAATCGTCGCCGCCTTGCGGGAGCAGCGCGACCACCCGGCCAGTATCGGATTCGACCCGGGACACGCCGGTGGTCATGTCCACGAACAGCCGGTCGCCCTTCAGCACGTTCTTGCACTGGGTCAACACCACGCCACCTGCGCCACCGGCCATGGTGATCAGGTTGCTCTTGGTATCGAATACCGCCGATTCGCCCGTGACGACCTGATCCTTCTGGGTCACCACCACATTGCCGCGCGCTTCCAGCCGCTTGATCGAGGATGCGCCACCGGGTCCGGGCGTAGCCGACTGCATCGACGATTTGGCCGCCTTCGCGGGTGCGGGCTGCGCCGGCGCTGCCGACGAGCCCGCGCTCTCGTAGAACACCACGAGCGTCTTCGACGTCATGGTGGTGTCGCCCTGCACCACCTTCACATTGCCGGAGAAGGTCGCCTCCTTCTGCTTGTCGCGCATCTCGAGCCTGGCCGCTTCGATCTGGATCGGCTGGTCGCGATTTTGGGTGAATCCCTGCATCGCATTCGGCACGCCCTGCATCGCGCCCTGCGCATGCACATCGCCGGCGGCCGCTGACATCAGGAGCAACAATATCGGTGCGGCGGCGCGCCCTGCCCTTCGTCCCATCGAAACGTCGCGTTGCGAAAGCATGGTCATTGGATTCATTTCGTGTTGGCGGATTTGCCGCCCGACTTCTTCTTGGACGCGGTCTCGGCCGGCGCAGGCTGCTGCGGGGTCGAGCTGTTGGTCGTGTTGTTGTCGGTGTCGAAATGATCGAGATGCATCACGACATTGCCTTCGAAGATAATGAGGTCACCACCGCCGGTGATCCGCAGACGATCGGAAGACAGCGTGCCGTTGGTCAGCTTGACGTCGACATGCTGATCGGAGTCGACGGTGTTTTTGGCCATGTCGATATGAGCCTGGCTGAGGCGCGCCTCGTAGCCGCTCGTGGTCTTCAGGAAGATGTCCTTCTGCAGATCGAGCGTCTGCCCCTTGTTGTCAAACAAGCCCGTCAGCGAATCCAGGAACACAGTCGAACCATCCTGCATCAGGAGCCGGGTCCTGACCTTGTTGAGTTCGACGTGATTGGGATCGGTGACATCCTGGATCGCGGTCTTGGCCCACATCTCGTAAGGGCGCTGATCCGGCGTGTAACCGGACAGATGCGGCGACTCCATCGTGATCTTGGTGCCCGACACAACGAGGTTGCCCATGTCGAGCGGTATTTTCGGCATCAGGCGGAACGGGTTGAAGATTGATATCCCGATGACCCCCGCCATCGCCAAGGCCACCGCGGCCGGCACCGCGACCCGCAGGATCCGCACCATGCGGCTGTGGCGCGCGGCCGCCGCAAAACGCGCCTCGAGCGCCACCTGGTAGGCTGGGTTCTGGACCGAGTTCACTACTGCTCCCTGAGGGGCCAATGCGCGGTATCATATCCGGTCCCGCCGGGTTATGCAGCCCGCGAGACGCCCGACCAGTGTGTCCGAAACGGGGCGAAACGCCCCTCGCCGGCCGTTTGCCGAACCGGAGGCCGGGAGCCGCGCCTCATGAATGCGCAAAAATGTCCTCGGCCTCCCAGCCGCCGAGATCGAGTTTCGCCCGCGTCGGCAAAAACTCGAAACACGCTTGGGCGAGATCGGTGCGGCCTTCGCGCGCCAGCATCGTGTCAAGTTTTTCGCGCAGCGCATGCAGGTGCAACACGTCGGAGGCGGCATAGGCGAGCTGCGCTTCACTGAGCGAGGCCGAGCCCCAATCACTCGATTGCTGCTGTTTCGAGAGCTCGATGTTGAGCAGCTCGCGCACCAGATCTTTCAGGCCGTGACGATCCGTGTAGGTACGCGTCAGGCGCGAGGCGATCTTGGTGCAATAGACCGGTTGCGGCATCACGCCGAAGGCGTGATAGAGTGCGGCGAGATCGAAGCGGGCGAAATGGAAGATTTTCGTTACCTGCGGATTGGCCAGCAGCGCCTTCAGATTCGGCGCATCCCCGTGATCTTTCGGAATCTGCACCACATCGGCGCTGCCGTCGCCGTTCGAGAGCTGCACCACGCACAGCCGGTCGCGATGCGGATTGAGCCCCAGGGTCTCGGTGTCGATCGCAACGGATCCCGTGTAGCGGGAAAGATCGGGCAGGTCGCCACGATGCAGACGTACAGTCATTGCTGGTTCAAATCCTGTCGTATCGCGGGAACGCCGCCTGCCATGTTTCCTGACAAGCGGGGAAGCGAAGCTCCAGCCGTTTAACACGAACACCGGCCGAGCGGGGAACCCGTCATAACAAAAAATTGGCTGTTGGACCGCTCCGCTTGCGGATATCGCTCACCACCCCGGAAGGCGAATCTGAGCCAAAGCAAAGAAATGCCATGACCGAACAGACCCTCGCGGCGTCAGTCGAAAACCATCAAGAGCTTGCGCGCGGCTTTTCCCGCTATCAGTCGGGCCTGGTCGCACTGCTGGCTTTCGTTCAATTCACCATCATCCTCGACTTCATCATCATGTCGCCGCTCGGCGCCATCCTGATGCCGGCGCTGGACATCACCGCGGGGCAATTCGGCGTGGCGGTTTCGGCCTACGCCTTCAGCGCCGGTATCTCGGGCGTGCTTGCTGCCGGCTTTGCCGATCGCTTCGACCGCAAGCGCCTGTTGCTGTTTTTCTATGCCGGCTTCACGGCCGGCACGGCGCTTTGCGCGCTGGCGCAGAACTATCATCTGCTGCTGCTCGGCCGAATCGTGACCGGCCTGTTCGGCGGCGTGATCGGCTCCGTTGTTCTGGCCATCATCACCGATCTCTTTGCTTTGCATCTCCGCGGCCGGGTGATGGGGTTCGTCCAGACGGGGTTCGCGGCGAGCCAGGTGCTGGGGATCCCGTTCGGCCTCTATCTCGCCAATCGCTGGAACTGGCACGTCGCCTTCGGTGCGATCGTGATCGTCGCGCTCGCCGTCATCATCGCCGTCATGCTTCTGATGCGGCCGGTGAATGAGCATCTGCGGCTCAAGCAGGAGAGAAACGCGTTTGCGCATCTGATCGCGACGATCCGCGAGCCCAGCTATACGCTGGCCTTCGGCGTGACGACACTGCTTGCGACCGGCGGCTATATGCTGATGCCGTTCGGCAGCGCCTACACCGTGCATAATCTCGGAATCGGGATCGAGCACCTGCCGACGATCTATCTCGTGTCCGGACTTTTCGCGATCGTCACCGGCCCGCTGGTCGGCCGCGTCAGCGACGCATTCGGCAAATATCCGACCTTCACGTTCGGCACCGCCATGTCGATCGTCATGGTGCTGATCTACACCCATCTCGGCCGGGTCAGCTTGACGGTGGCGATCACGGTCAATGTGCTGATGTTCGTCGGCATCTTCTCCCGCATGATTCCGTCGCAGGCGCTGATCACGGCGATCCCAGTGGCAAACCAGCGCGGCTCGTTCAGCGCCGTCAGCGCCTCGCTGCAGCAGCTTTCCGGTGGGATCGGATCGGTATTTGCCGCGGCGATCATCGCAGAGAATGCCGACGGCACGCTGCGGCATTTCGATCGTCTTGGTTACATCGTGGTCGGCACGTCGCTATGCGCGTTGCTTGCGATGTACTTCGTGCAGCGGCAGGTCGCGCGCCGGGCGGGGCAGGCCGCTGTTTGAGCCGCCAGGCTCTCGGCTCGACGAACAAGGCCGTAACCACCGTGACGGTTGCCGGCCGATCAGGCCGATTCCGAATTTGACAATCTTGGCGGCTGCAGGCCGGGGCTATTGGCCCAGCGGTCGAGATTCTCGATGACCTTTTGGTGGCTCGGCCGGCGCGGACTGGGCGCCTTCGGCTCTTCCGACAATTTACGAGGCAGTTTGATTTCCTCAGTCATGGCTGTTTCTCCGCCGGCCGAGCATGCGCCTCGGGCGAACCAGAAATCAATACTTAACTTATTGAAATCGCTATCTTATTTAGCTAAGTTCATGCCAACCTTGCTTTTTCTGGAACTAACCGTAAATTACAACGTTGAGTAAATTACTCAATTAGCAGAAGTTGGGTGGTTCCGATGAACGATACGAGGGGAGAAAGGCTGCAGGTGATGCTTTCGCCCGAGGAACTCGCAGCCCTCGATGATTTCCGCTTCAAGCACCGCATGCCGACACGTGCCGCCGCGGTCCGCGAGCTGCTCAAGCTCGGGCTGACCGTCGTCACGACCGATGGCCCGGCCGGTATGAAATCCAGCAATTTTGGCGTGTTCAAGCGCGGCCCCGATGGCCACATGCAAGGGATGGATCCGGAGGACTAGGTACGTTTCAGCATCTCGAGCTGAAAGGGCGTGGTGCCCAGGAAAGGACTCGAACCTTCACGGCCGTGAAGCCACTGGCACCTGAAGCCAGCGCGTCTACCAATTCCGCCACCTGGGCATGCCACGTGGGCATGGGGGCGCTTACTACGGACCGGTCGCGCGCTTGTCAAATAGACGCGGCGCAGGGCAATTATCCTGTACAGGGCGGACGCGATGGCGTATCGCGATTCGCGCGAAATAAGCCCGCTTTTGACCCAAGAATTTGACCCAAGAAATCGACCAGGAAGCTGACCCTCATGGCATCGAATCAGGACACGCTGGTCACGGTTTTCGGCGGATCGGGATTTCTGGGGCGAAACGTCGTCCGCGCGCTCTGCAAGCGCGATTATCGAATCCGCGTCGCGGTCCGCCGGCCGGAGTTGGCGGGCCATCTGCAGCCGCTCGGCAGAGTCGGCCAGATCCACGCAGTGCAGGCCAATCTGCGCTACCCGGCCTCCGTGGAGGCCGCCATGCGCGACGCCGATGTGGCGATCAACCTCGTCGGCATCCTGGCCCCGAGCGGATCGCAGACGTTCGACGCGGTGCAGGCGAGGGGCGCGGAAACCGTGGCCAGGGCGGCGGCAACCACTGACGCAAGCATGGTCCATGTCTCGGCCATCGGCGCCGACGAAAACTCGCCTTCGCACTACGCGCAGGCCAAGGCCGCCGGAGAGAAGGCCGTGCTAACGGCGTTGCCGTCGGCTGTCATCATGCGCCCGTCCGTCATATTCGGGCCGGAAGATCAATTCACCAACCGCTTTGCGGCGCTGGCGCGGATGGCGCCGGTGCTGCCGCTGATCGGCGGCGGCGTCACGAGGATGCAGCCCGTCTATGTCGGCGATGTCGCGACCGCCATTGCGGACGCAGTCGACGGCAAGGCAAAGCGAGGGGCGACCTACGAACTCGGCGGCCCCGAAATCCTCAGCTTCCGCGAAATCATCGAACTTATTCTTGAGATCACCGACCGCAAGCGCGCGCTCGTGCCGCTGCCCTTCGGTCTCGCCAGGCTGCAAGCCCTGTTCCTGCAGTTCGCGCCGGGCGCCATGAAGCTGACGCCGGATCAGGTCGAACTCCTGCGCAGCGACAATGTGGTGTCCGATGCCGCAAAGGCCGCAGGCCTCACGCTGGAGGGGCTCGGCATCACGCCCGACTCGATCGAAGCGATTGCGCCGCAATATCTCTGGCGCTTCCGTCCCGCCGGACAATTCCAGCGGAAGAATGCCTGAATTCTAAAAATTTGCCGCTTCGTCGCTGACGCTCCTCGCAATGACGACGGTGACCGCCGCGCCGCCCCTCAATGTCCCATCGCGAGCGCGACGAGGCCGAGCGTGCCGACGATCACGCGCCACCATGCGAACAGCGTAAAGCCGTGACGGGTGACATAGCTCAAAAACGTCTTCACGACGACAATCGCGGTGACGAACGACACGACGAAGCCGATCGCGATGATCCCGAGATGATCGGTCGTCATCTCGGCGCGACTCTTGAAGAAATCATAGGCGAAGGCCCCGACCATGGTCGGGATGGCGAGGAAAAAGGAAAACTCCGCCGCCGCGCGCTTGTCGGCACCGAGCAGCATCGCCGCGACGATGCTTGCGCCGGAGCGCGATACGCCGGGGATCATCGCCAGACATTGCGCGATGCCGATCCAGAGATAGGTGAGGAGAGGGAACCGCGTCGCATCATGCTCCTGCGGCTTGTGGTCGATCTGGTCCACCCAAAGCAGGATCGCGCCACCGACAATCAGCGAAAAGCAGACCACCCAGGGATTGAACAGCACTTCCTTGATGTATTTGCCGACCATGAGGCCGATGATCACCGCCGGTAGAAACGCGATCAGGACTCCGATGACGAAGCGTCGATCGTCAGCATTGGAGAACATGCCAAGCGCAATGCGCCATAATTTGGCGAAATAGATCACGACGATGGCGAGAATCGCGCCGAGCTGAATCAGGATAGCGAAGCTCTTCCAGAAATTATCCTCACCCAGATTGAGGAAACGTTCCGCCAGCAACAAATGACCGGTCGAGGACACCGGCAGGAATTCGGTGACACCCTCGATAATGCCGAGAATCACCGCCCGTATTGCGTCTGACATCGTGAGCTCTTTCCGCTATGATCGCTTTCAGCCCAAAAGCCGCGTTCTTCTCGCTTATTCGTTCCCGTGCCGCAATCGATATTCTGCAAAAACACGCCTTGCGCGGTGCGTTCGCTTGGGTAGTTTGACGCTCCTTTTCGGCGGGCCTGAACGTTTCGTTAAGCGCCCGGGGCCTACTGAGAAGACTTACTGAAAGTCTGCATGTACACGCTGTTTCACCACGCCTTCTGCCCGCATTCGCGCTTCATTCGCCTGGTGCTAGGCGAATACGGCCTGGATTTGCGGCTGGTGGAGGAGCGGAGCTGGGAACGGCGGGAGGGCTTTCTGGCCCTCAACCCGGCTTGCACCACGCCCGTCCTGTTCACGGAGGGACAACCGGCGATCCCCGGCTCGGCGATCATCGCCGAGTTCATCGACGAGACCCGCGGCGCCGAGATGGGCGACAGGCGGCTGCTGCCCTCCACGATGGGCGAGCGCATCGAGGTGCGCCGACTGATGGCGTGGTTCAACGAGAAGTTCTTTGAGGAAGCCTCGAGCCCGTTGGTCACAGAACGTATCTACAAGCGCTTCATGAGCGAGGAGAATGGCGGTGGTCCGCCGGCGGCGGACGTGATCCGCGCGGCAAAAGCCAATGTGCGCTACCATCTGTCCTATATCGGCTGGCTGGCGCAGCGGCGGAACTATCTGGCCGGCGAACGGCTGACCTACGCGGACCTCGCCGCCGCGGCGCATATTTCGGCGATCGACTATCTGGGCGATGTGCCATGGAGCGAGGACGACGCGGCAAAGGCGTGGTACGCGCGGGTGAAATCCCGCCCGTCGTTCCGTCCGCTGCTGAGCGAGTGGCTGGCGGGCGTGCCGGCGTCGCGGACCTACGTGGACCTGGACTTCTGAAACCTGAACGTCTGAACGGCGACGACCTCAGGCAGGCCCTCGCGGACGAGGCGCGCAGGCTTGGCTTCGACTGCGTCGGCGTCGCCGCTCCGGATGCGATCCCGCAAGCGGCCCAATATTTTCGCGAGTTCATCAAGTCCGGCGGCCACGGCGACATGGAATGGCTGGCAGAGCGCCCCGAACGCCGCGCCGATCCGCGCGGGCTCTGGCCGGAGGTACGCTCCGTCATCATGCTCGGCGTCAACTACGGACCCGATCGGGATCCGCTGACGATCTTGAATGAACGGAGCCGCGGCGCGATCTCGGTTTACGCCCAGGGTGATGACTATCATGACGTCATCAAGAAACGCCTGAAGATGCTGGCGCGCTGGCTGGTTGCGTCAGCGCCGTCCGAGGTCAAGGTGTTCGTCGATACCGCAGCCGTGATGGAGAAGCCGCTGGCGCAGGCAGCGAACCTCGGCTGGCAAGGCAAGCACACCAATCTCGTCTCGCGCGAATACGGCTCATGGCTGTTCCTCGGCGCCATCTTCACCACGCTCGATCTGCCGCGCGATCAGGCCGAGATCGATCATTGCGGCTCCTGCCGCGCCTGCCTCGACATATGTCCGACCGAAGCCTTCCCCGCGCCCTACAAACTCGATGCACGTCGCTGCATTTCCTATCTCACCATCGAGAACAAGGGACCGATCCCGCACGAATTCCGCAGGAAGATCGGCAATCGCATCTACGGCTGCGACGATTGCCTTGCGGTGTGTCCATGGAACAAGTTCGCGCAGCAGGGGCGCGAAGCCAAGCTCGCCGCGCGCGATGAATTGCGCGCGCCGGAACTGGCCGAACTCGCGCGGCTCGATGATGCCGCGTTTCGCGCGCGGTTTGCCAGATCACCGGTCAAGCGCATCGGCCGGGACCGCTTCATCCGCAATGTGCTGACCGCGATCGGCAACTCGGGCGAGGGCGCGTTGGCAACGGAAGCCGAGCGCCTGCTTGACGATGCAAGTCCGCTGGTCCGCGGCGCGGCGGTATGGGCGCTCTCGCGACTGCTGGGACGCGAGCAATTTCAGGCGCTCGCGCTGCAGGCTGTTACCGACGAACAGGACGCGACGGTGTGCGCGGAATGGCAGGCCGCGGCGGCGCGCCCTTGATTTCATCTCGCAATCGGTCATGGTGCCGGCACCATGAACATTGCAGCGACCAACCAGCCTTTCTTCATCCCCGACAACGACGCATTCATCCCGACCGCTGCCACGAACGGCCCGTGGGATCCGAAATCGATGCACGGCCGGGTCGTGATCGGCCTGCTCGCGCACCTCGTCGAGCAGCGCCATGGCGGCGAGGAGTTCGTGCCCGCACGTCTCACCGTCGACATGTTCCGCCTGCCGAACATCATGACGCCGGTGGAGGTGAAAACAAAGGTGATCCGTGACGGCCTGCGCATCCGCGTCGTCGAGGCCGATTTCCTGTCCGGAGGCGTGCCGATGGCGCGAGCGTCCGCGCAGTTCCTGCGCAGGACGGAAAATCCGGAAGGGCAGGTGTGGTCGCCACCGAACTGGGATGTGCCGAAGCCCTCGGAGATTCCAGCACCGACCGATCCGCGGCTCGGCATGAACGGCAAATGGACCACGCGGCCGATCGCCGGAAGGATGGGCTCGCTCGGCCAGCGCAGGCTCTGGATGAGCGAGGTGCGGGCGCTGGTCGAAGGCGTGCCGCTGACTCCGTTTGCGCGCGTGGCGCTGGCCGCGGATTTTGCCAGCCCTTTCGCCAATGCCGGTGAAAAAGGCCTCGGCTTCATCAACAGCGACATGACGCTCTATCTGCATCGCCTGCCGGTGACGCAATGGATCGGCTTCGACGTTGTGAACCATCACGCGACATCAGGCATCGCGATCGGCGAATGCTGGCTCTATGACGAGGAGGGTGCGATCGGCACCTCGACGGTCGCGGCGCTGGCGCAACGCAAGCCGATGGCGAAACCGCCGCCGCCTTAACAACATCAACTCCAACCATCGTCATTCCGGGGCATCGCAAAGCGATGAGCCCGGAATCCATAACCACCATCGTGAGTATGGATTCCGGGCCTGCGCCGTTCCGGCGCATCCCGGAATGACGAAGAGGTTGGAGCCCATGTGTTACTTCAAATGCCGCGCCATCTCGGGGCGCGCCTTTAACGCGGCGCCCTGTCTGGCCACGATCTTGGCGATGCGCTCGGGGGCGAAATTCATGTCGACAAAGCCCGGCGCTGTGTTTGCCACTTCGTGGTATTCCGCGATGAGACCTTCGCGCAGCTTCATGATCGAGACGCCCTCGAACATCACCCGCGCGCCCTTCGCCTCCGGCAGCGTCGATCGATAGCTGAACGTATAGCGCGCATAGAGCGTCTCGCCGTCGCTGACCGGAGCATGCATGTCCCAGCGGAAATCCGTGGCTGTGCGATAGAACCAGTCGTCGATCAGGGCCGCGATCTTTTCGCGGCCGGCAAACGCGCCATAGAAGACGTCGTGATAGACGCCGTCCTCGGTGAACAGGGCCGCGAAGGCATTGCCGTCACGCCGTTCGACGGCCTCGCAGAAGGAGCGCAGCATGGCGGTGACGTTCATGGTTTTTCTCCCGGCTTTTCTCCTCCGATTTCCGCGACCGCGGCCAGCATTCGCGCGATGTCCTGTGGCCGCGACAGGCGATGATCACCGTCCTGGATCATGGTCAGGACCACATCGTCGGCCGGCAGACGGTGCACCAGGGCGAATGCATGTTGCCATGGCACATCGGGGTCTTTCGCGCCCTGCAGGATGCGCACGGGGCAACCGACCTCGATGGAACCACCGAGCAGAAGATGATTGCGGCCATCCTCGATCAACGCGCGCGTGATCGGGTAGGGCGCCCCATCGCCGTAGTCCGAGGGGCGCATCCACAGGCCCTTCTCCTCGATCTCCCGCCGGATCTCGGGTGAAAAGCCCTTCCACATCAGTTCCTCGGTGAAATCAGGGGCGGGCGCGATCAGGACGAGGCCGGCGGGCGAGGCGCCTGGCGCGCGTTTGGCGATCTCGCGCGCCAGTAACAGCGCCATCCAGCCTCCCATCGACGAGCCGATCAAGACCTGCGGACCGCGGCAAAACTGCTCGAAGGCGGCCAGACTGTCCTCCAGCCAGCGGCCTATGGTCCCGTCCACGAAGCGGCCGCCGGACTCGCCATGACCGGAATAGTCGAACCGGACGCAGGCGCGGCCGTGCTCGGCCGCCCAGGCATCGAGCGCCAGCGCCTTGGTCCCCTTCATGTCCGAATTGAATCCGCCGAGCCAGAACAGCCCCGGCCCGCCACCGGAGCGGGAACGCACCGCGATCCGCCGCATCGCATCCGCCCGGCCGACCTCGATGAAGGCCGGATCAGGCGTGGAAGGCAGGGAGTCGGTCATGGATCGTCACTCTCATTCGCCGCTTGCACAGATTTCCCGGCAGGAAATTGTCATATGTCACTGAAAGGGACCGTTGACCTATGGCATTCTCTGTCCTTGCGGAAGCGTGGATTGGTGTCTATGTCGCAGGCCGTGGCGGAAATGCCTCGCATTTGGCGGTTTTGTCGCAGAACGTGCGACTTCGCTTGCCCGTAGCCCAGTATTGCTTCAAAATATCGCCCTCGTTCACAACATTGGAGACTACCCCATTCGCCGTCCGAATAGAGCCCCGCCCGCTGCCGCCAAAGACGGGCCGCGCGTCAATGACGACATCCGCAATGCGCAGATCCAGCTGATCGATCACACCGGCCAGAACCACGGGACCGTTGAGACCATGATGGCCATCAAGATGGCCATGGATGCCGGCATGGATCTGGTGGAGATTTCGCCGAACAATAATCCTCCCGTCTGCAAGATCATGGACTACGGGAAGTACAAATATTCGGCGCAGAAGAAAGCCGCGGAAGCCCGCAAGAAACAGAAGGTCGTCGAGATCAAGGAGATCAAGCTTCGTCCGATGATCGATGATCACGACTACGACGTGAAAATGCGCGCGATGCAGCGCTTCTTCGAGGAAGGCGACAAGGTCAAGATCACCTTGCGCTATCGCGGCCGCGAGATGGCGCACCAGGAAATCGGCACCAAGCTCCTGGACAAGGTGAAGGCCGACGTCGCCGAATTCGCCAAGGTCGAGCAGGATGCCAGGTTCGAAGGCCGCCAGGTCGTGATGGTGCTGGCGCCGCGCTAGATTAGTGGAGTGCCCTTCATCGGCCCGCCGGATGATCCGGCGGGCCGTTTCGTTTGAACCAGTTTCGCGTTAGGCAATTACGCGTCAGGCGGCTTCACTTCAGACTTGGCAGATCAGCCTCGCGTCGCCTGCCAGGTGCCGCTGCAGGCGTCACCTGTGATCACGCCGCGCCAGGAGCCGGCACCGGAGTTGCGGGCAAGGCGGCCACCGCCGGTGGCATGCGACGCGCCGACCGAAACCTGCACGGCAACGCCGCCCGCGCGATTGACCGAACCCGACACCCGACCGCCGCCCGCGGAGCTGACGCGGCTGCCCGCGACCATGAACGGCACGCTATAGCCGGAGCTGCAGTTGCCTCGGGTGGTGGCGAATACGACGTTCCATGTTCCGTCATAGGCTCCGCCGGCACGGACCGTCCCGGCGTTGGCCGCCCCCGGGACGACTATCGTAGCGAGAGTGACGGCGGCAAAAGTCCAGCGCAGGTTGCGGAATGGGATGAGATTCGTCTTCAGGGAATGTGTCATGGGCGCTGATCCCAGATGGGTTGCGGGGGCAATCGAGCAGTAGGTAACGTTGGCCGGCTCCCCGGTTCATCGGTTGGACGTTGCCAATTTGCGCAACCTCTGTCATAAGCCCGGACCTTAATCGCCCGGCTGATCAAGGGCTGCCGTGGCGATATCCGTGCGGGTCGTTTCCTTCTTGGAAAAACCTCAGCACTTTCAACGCTCTAACGAGCATTTTAGCCGCCAAAGCGCCTCTGGGGCGCGTTTCTTGTTGCGGCCAACAGGAGAGCCAAATGCCCAAGCTGAAGACCAAGTCAGGCGCCAAAAAGCGCTTCAAGGTGACTGCTACCGGTAAAGTCATGCACGCCCAGCGCGGCAAGCGCCACGGCATGATCAAGCGGACCAAGAAACAGATCCGGCAGCTCCGTGGCACCCGCGTGCTGTTCAAGACCGACGGCGACAACGTCAAAAAGTATTTTCTGCCGAACGCCTGATCGTCCGCATTCACCGACAAGCCAGGGCTGCGCCCGCGCGCCCCATCATTATCTCTTCAGACCAAGGATTTCCGTCATGTCTCGCGTCAAACGCGGTGTGACCTCTCACGCCAAGCACAAGAAGGTCTTCAAGGCTGCGAAGGGCTATTACGGCCGCCGCAAGAACACCATCCGCACCGCCAAGCAGGCGGTCGAGAAGGCCGGCCAGTACGCGTTCCGCGACCGCAAGCGCAAGAAGCGCACCTTCCGCGCCCTCTGGATTCAGCGCCTCAACGCGGCGGTCCGTCCATTCGGCATGAACTACAGCCGATTTATCGACGGCCTCTCAAAGTCGGGCATCACCGTCGACCGCAAGGTGCTGTCGGATCTCGCGATCAACGAACCGGCGGCGTTCCAGGCGATCGCCGAAAAGGCCAAGGCGGCGCTCGCGGCCTGACGCTGCGCTCGCTCCTTCAAATCGTCTTGGCCGGGCTCTTCCCGGCCATCGACGCCTGATCTTTCGTAATACTGCAAACGTGGATGCCCGGTACAAGACGGGCACGACTGGGGGCACGGGCTTAGCATCCTGGTCAAAAGGGATCGCCATGACCGACCTCGCCCAACTGGAATCCGAAATCCTGAACCAGGTTGCCGGCGCCGGCGACGAGACCGCGCTTGAAGCCGTGCGCGTCGCCGCACTTGGCAAGAAGGGTTCGATCTCGGCGCTGCTTGCCACGCTCGGGAAAATGTCGCCGGACGAGCGCAAGACGCAAGGTGCGGCGATCAATCTCGCCAAGGACAAGGTCACGCAGGCCTTGTCAGAGCGCCGCGACGTACTGAAATCGGCCGCGCTGGATGCGCGACTCGCGAAAGAGACCATCGACGTCACGCTGCCGCTGCGCGAGGCGACAACCGAGGCCGGCCGCATTCATCCCTTGAGCCAGGTCTGGGACGAGTTGACCGCGATCTTCGCCGACATGGGATTTGCGGTCGCGGAAGGTCCCGATATCGAGACCGACGACTACAACTTCACCAAGCTGAATTTCCCGATCGGCCATCCCGCGCGCGAGATGCACGACACGTTCTTCTTCCAGCCGAAGGAGGACGGCTCGCGCATGCTGCTGCGCACGCACACCTCGCCGGTGCAGGTGCGCACCATGCTGAGTCAAAAGCCGCCGATCCGCGTGATCTGTCCCGGCCGCACCTATCGTATCGATTCGGACGCGACCCACACGCCGCAATTCCACCAGGTCGAAGGGCTCGTCATCGACAAGGGCTCGCATCTCGGGCACCTCAAATGGATCCTGCACGAATTCTGCAAGGCGTTCTTCGAGGTCGACCACATCAACATGCGTTTCCGGCCGTCGTTCTTTCCCTTCACCGAGCCATCGCTCGAGGTCGACATCCAGTGCCGCCGCGACAAGGGTGAAATCCGCTTCGGCGAAGGCGAGGACTGGCTCGAGATTCTCGGCTGCGGCATGGTGCATCCGAACGTGCTGCGGCTCTGCGGCATCGACCCCGACGTCTACCAGGGCTTCGCCTGGGGCATGGGCATCGATCGCATCGCCATGTTGAAATACGGCATTTCGGATCTGAGGCAGTTGTTCGAAGGCGACGTACGCTTCCTGTCGCATTACGGCTTCAAGCCACTCGATGTGCCCACGCTCGCGGGAGGGCTGAGCTCGTGAAATTCACCCTCTCCTGGCTGAAGGAGCATCTCGACACGGACGACTCCGTCGAGAAGCTCGCCGACAAGCTCACCATGATCGGGCTTGAAGTCGAAAGCATCGAGGACAAGGCCAGGCTGCTCGCGCCGTTCACGATCGCGCGGGTGATTTCGGCCGAGCAGCATCCGAACGCCGACCGTTTGCGGGTCTGCATGGTCGACACCGGCAACGGCGCGGCCCCCGTGCAGGTCGTGTGCGGCGCGCCGAATGCGCGCGCGGGCCTGATCAGCGTGTTCTCGCCGCCGGGGACCTTCATTCCGGGCAAGAACATCACGCTCGGCGTCGGCACGATCCGCGGCGTCGAAAGCCGCGGCATGCTGTGTTCGGCCGCCGAGTTGCAGATCTCCGACGATCATGACGGCATCATGGAGCTGTCGGCGGACGCCCCGATCGGCAAGGGTTATGTCGAATGGGCAGCCCTCGGCGATCCCGTGTTCGAGATCAATCTGACGCCGAACCGGCAGGACTGCACCGGCGTGCATGGGATCGCGCGCGATCTTTCCGCCGCCGACATGGGCAAGTTCAGGGATCCCGGCATCAAGCAGATCAAGGGTGAGTTTCCGTGCCCGGTGAAGGTCACGGTCGAGGACGAGAGCCTGTGCCCGGGCTTTGCGCTGCGGCTGGTGCGCGGGGTGAAGAACGGCCCATCGCCGGAATGGCTGCAGAAGCGCCTGACCTCGATCGGCCTGCGGCCCATCAACGCGCTGGTCGATATCACCAACTTCATGACCTATGACCGCGCGCGGCCGCTGCATGTGTTCGACGCCAGGAAAGTGAGGGGCAATCTCACCGTCCGCCGCGCCCACGACGGCGAGACGCTGCTCGCGCTCGACGGCCGCACCTACACGCTCGATTCCGGCATCTGCGTCATCGCCGACGAGCACGGCGTCGAATCGCTCGCCGGCATCATGGGCGGCGAGGCCTCAGGCTGCGATGACGCCACAACGGATGTGCTGATCGAATCCGCGTTGTGGAACGAAATCAACATCGCCCAGAGCGGACGCAAGCTCGGCATCAATTCGGATGCGCGCTATCGGTTCGAGCGCGGTGTCGACCCTGCTTTCATGGTGCCGGGGCTGGAAATGGCCACGCGCCTGGTGATGGAGCTCTGCGGCGGCACGCCGTCGGAGAATGTCGTGGTCGGCAAGGCCTATGGTGACGACCGCGTCATCGATTTCCCGCTCGCCGAGGTGAAGCGGCTGGCCGGCATCGAGGTGCCGCTGCCGGAAATGCGCAGCATCCTGACGCGGCTCGGTTTCATGATGGCCGGGACCGGCCCCGTCATGAAGATCGCGATTCCCTCCTGGCGCACCGACGTGCAGGGCAAGGCCGACGTTGTGGAAGAGATCGTGCGCATTGTCGGCGTCGACAAGGTGCCGATGACGCCTTTCGAGCGTGGCGACGAGCCGCGCAAGCCGGTGCTGACGCCGATGCAGCTCCGCACCCGCCGCGCCAGACGCGCGCTCGCCGCGCGCGGCATGGTGGAGGCCGTCACATGGTCGTTCATTTCCAAACCGGCGGCTGAGCTGTTCGGTGGCGGCAAGGCCGAGCTTGCGCTCGCCAATCCGATCGCATCCGATCTCTCCGACATGCGGCCGAGCCTGTTGCCCGGCCTGATCGCGTCCGTTCAGACCAACGGCGATCGGGGCTTTGCAGACGTGGCCATGTTCGAGGTCGGGCAGATCTTCCGGGGCGATCGCCCCGAGGATCAGTTCACCGCGACCGCCGGCATCCGGCACGGCTACGCCTCATCGAAAGGGATCGGCCGGCACTGGTCCGGCACGGTCATGGCCGACGCCTTCGACGCCAAGGCGGACGCACTTGCGGTGCTGGCTGCGGCCGGCGCACCGATGCAGGCGCTGCAGATCGTGCCCGGCGGGGCGGGGTGGCTGCATCCGGGCCGCTCCGGCACGATCCAGATCGGGCCGCAGAACATCCTCGGCTATTTCGGCGAATTGCATCCGCGCACGCTGGAAGCGCTTCGTGCCGACGGTCCGTTGATGGCGTTCGAGGTGAATCTCGACCGGATTCCTGCTGCGAAGCAGAGGCCGACCCGTGCCAAGCCGGTGCTGGAGCTTTCTGCCTTCCAGCCGGTGTCGCGCGATTTCGCCTTCATCGTCGACCGCGCCGTGAAGGCCGGCGACCTCGTCCGCGCCGCACAGGGCGTGGACAAGAAGCTCATCATCGACGTCACGGTCTTCGACGTCTATGAGGGCAAGGGTATCGACGAGGCCAAGAAGTCGATCGCGATTTCCGTCACGCTGCAGCCGCGGGAAAAGACCATGACCGACGAGGAGATCGATGCGGTCGGCGCGAAGGTCGTCGCCGAGGTGACGAAGAAGACCGGCGGTACCTTGCGGGCATGAGGCCGAAACCTGTGAGGCGGTTTTCGGATGACCTCATGCCCCGGATAAAGCCATGAGTCTGGCGGACCTCATTCCGACCGACGTTAGCGCACGTACTGCGCTCGCGATCTGCGCCATCGCCTTCATCTCGGGAACGGCACGCGGTTTTTCCGGCTTCGGCTCGGCGCTGATCTTCATGCCGCTGGCAAGCAGCCTCGCGCCGCCGCGCCTGATTGCAGCGCTTCTCCTGGTCATCGACTTCGTCGGCGCGCTGCCGCTTCTGCCGAACGCCTGGAACAAGGCCGACCGCAAGGCGACCAGTGTCATCGTCGCCGGCGCACTTGTCGGCGTACCCATCGGAACATGGTTGTTGACCCGGCTCGATCCCGTGACGACGCGCTGGATCATTTCCGGCTTCGTGACTGCGTTGTTGCTCCTGTTGCTGTCCGGCTGGCGCTATCGCGACAAGGACTATGCAGCACTCTCTGTCGGCATCGGAATGCTCTCGGGCTTTTGCTCCGGGCTCGCGCAGACCGGCGGACCACCCATCGTCGGATACTGGCTCGGACGGCCCATCGCCTCAGGCATCGCGCGCGCCAATATCGTTTTGTTCTTTGCCGCCTCCGATTTCTTTTCGATGGTGAGCTACGCCGTCACCGGTCTGATCAACCGCGAGGCGGTCCTGTTCGCGCTGGTGGTGGGCCCCGTCTATGCGATCGGCGTGCGCTGCGGCGCGCTACTGTTCGGGCGCGCAAGCGAGTCCGTATTCCGCGGCATCTGCTATGTGCTGATTGCGCTCGCGGTGATCTTCGGCTTGCCCGCGCTCGACGGCGTCTTGCGCTAGCCTGGTTCCAGATGATCGTGCAAGCTCGGGAAATATTCAGCGATCCTGAACAA
Organism: uncultured Alphaproteobacteria bacterium; assembly: GCA_963696255.1. Lineage (GTDB taxonomy): Bacteria > Pseudomonadota > Alphaproteobacteria > Rhizobiales > Xanthobacteraceae > Bradyrhizobium. The sequence goes on along the minus strand of CAVOJN010000005.1, from coordinate 1,934,444 downwards.
GAAGGTCGAGCGGCACATTTAGTACGGTCGCTATCTGACGCAGGGCCGCGGCTGTGCCCTTTCGCCGGCCATTTTCAATATCCGAGATGTAACCCTGACTAAGACCTGTCTTAAAAGACAAATACATCTAAGTCATCCCTCCGGACCGATCACGATCGCGCCACTCGCGCACCACGCGCACCGGATTTTCACCGTTCGCCAAGCGATCAACAACGTCTTTCGGCAGCAATGGAGCGCCGCTGGCAACTTCCTTGCGCGCGCGCGCGACAATTCGCGCGGTGCCCGCATCCTCGTCCGCTTCGGCGGCCTTGATCACTAAGCGGTCGTACTCTTCTCGTGGGAGAATCGCGACTTCGCCACGAGACGTCTTCTGAAACCGAACGCCCATAATTGTCCTTTCAGTCATAAATCTCTCGACGGTGGCCAACAGCTACAATGACAATAGTGCCCTGATCTTCGTAGAAGATCACACGGCAATCTCCGACGCGAAGTCGCATGCCGTCCCGACCCTTTAGCCGCTTAACGTCACCGTGCCCGCTGGTTGCAAACTCGTTTAGTCGCTTATCCAGCCTACGCCGTACCTTCGCCCATTGACGGGCGCTCGCGACGGTGTACGCAATCGGCTTCATGCTCGAATATCGCATATCGCGATATCTCGGTCAAGGTCCGCGGCATCTGCTATGTGCTGATTGCGCTCGCGGTGATCTTCGGCCTGCCCGCGCTCGACGGCGTCTTGCGCTAGAAGGACCGTGGCGCGGCGTGCCGCGACTTCGGCGGCCGCTTTGTCGGGACCGATGACACCGGCTCATCCTTCAACGCACCGATCCGGCGCAGCGCGGCGTCGGCGGCCCGCTCGCCGCTCTCCCAGGCGCCATCGACGGTGCCCCACTGTGTCTCGTGCGTCGCTTCGCCGGCAAGGAACATCGCACCAATCGGCTCCGCCAGAACCCTGCGGGAGGCCTGGTCGCCGGGTGACGCCGCCGACATTGCACCCAACACGTAAGGAGACGCGTTCCAGCGCGTGGCGGCTGTCTTCCTCACCGAGTTCGCCACATCGCTGCCGAACAGCTTGGTCAGCCACTCCCTGGCGAACGCCACCATCGCCGCTTCACCCTGCGCCGAGAGATCGCGGCCGAAGGAACCCGCGACGTCGATCGAGCACAGCGACGAACCGCCGATATTGGCGAGCAACAGCGCCGTCTTGTTCGAGGTGCTCTGCTCGATGATGACGTCGTCGCGCGAGAGCCCCAGCGGATTGCCGGGCATTTGCAAGGCGATGTGATCGTAGCTGCCGAGGCTGAGTTTAGAGGCCGCATCGAGCGTGCGCTTGGGAATGATCGGGCGCGAATTTGATGTTGCCGTCCGTCAGCACGTTGCTGGACACGGTGATGATCGCGGCGCGTGCCACGATCTTGCCGGCAGGCGTTTCCACCGTGACGTCGCGATTGCTCCAGGCGATGCGGCTGACCGGCGTCGACAGCGAAACGGGAAGGCCGTCGCCGAGCTTTGCGATCGAGCGTTCCGAGACCCTGGCGGCAGGCGAACACCAGATTGTGGTCGCCCGCGCGAACCTTGTCGACCACCGAGAGATCCTTGAGATCTTTGCCCGAGAAACCGGCGCCCAGCATGAAGTCGACGGTGCCGGCCCAGTCGCCCAGGTCCTTCGGCAATGCAGCCGCGCAGGAGATGTCGCCTCTGCGCGAAGCGTCATCGAGAGCGCGATTGGCCTTGACCAGGGTCGCCAGAAAATCCTCGGTCTCGCCGGCGCGGGCGTTCCGGCGGCCGATGCGGATCTTCTGGCCCGACGGCGCGGTCACGATCTCGAGGCCGGCGGCACGGGCCAGCTTGATCATGGGATTGGTGTCGGGATTGTGCATCCAGCGCGCGCCGCGGTCGAAGGGAACCTCGAAACTCGAAGTGTCGGTGATGCAGCGGCCGCCGATCTGGTTCGCCGCCTCGACCACGACGACCTTGCGGTTCGCCGCCTGGATCCGCCGTGCCGCGGCAATGCCGGCCGCACCGGCGCCGATCACGACAATGTCGGCCTCGCGCGGCAGCGGAGCGCAGAATGCGCGCCCGTAAAGCACCGGGGTCGCTGCAATCGCCGCCGACGCCGAAAGGAAGCCGCGCCGCGTCATTGTCATGTCATGGTTTCCGAATGCTTTGAAAAGCGCGAATGAGTGATGAAATTGCCGTATTCGGCGAGGCGCGGCAACCGCCATGGTGAATCAATCATGATTGAGGCCCGGCCATGCATGAACCAAATTGCAACCGCTATCATGCATGATATGAGAAGGAAAAAGCGGCCGCAAAAGGCTGCCGGGGGGAAGTTGAAGTCATGGGCGTAATGCTCGATTTTGTCGGCAGGCTTCTTGCCAGTTACCTCCAGAAGGAGGTACCGGGCTATGAGCCCTTTACGCCCAGCGATCCGGAATCGCTGCGCAGCGTCATCGAGCCTGGCGACGTCCTGCTCGTCGAGGGCAACAATCGCATCTCCGGCATCATCAAATATCTGACCCAATCGACCTGGTCCCATTCCGCGCTCTATGTCGGTCCGATCGACGGCGCGCAGGAAGCAGACGGCGAGCCGCATGTGCTGATCGAGGCCTATGTCGGCGACGGCGTGATCTCGGCGCCGCTATCGAAATATTTCAGCTATCACACCCGCCTCTGCCGGCCAGTCGGTCTTTCCTACGAGGACCGCACCGCCGTGTGCCGCTACGCCATCAACCGGATCGGCTTCGGCTACGACACCAAGAACATCCTCGATCTGATGCGCTTCCTGGTTCCGCTGCCGATCCCGCAGCGCTGGCGGCGGCGCATGATTGCGATCGGTTCGGGCGACCCCACCAAGATGATCTGCTCGGCATTGATCGCGCAGGCCTTCGACACCGTGCGCTACCCGATCCTGCCCAGGATCACGCGCGCCGGCAGCCGGGCGGCACGCCGCGAAATCCTGCATATCCGCGATTCCTCGCTGTACATGCCGCGCGACTTCGACATCTCGCCCTATTTCCAGATCGTCAAGCCGACCATTATCCGCGGCTTCGACTACACCAGCCTGCATTGGGCCGACAAGCAGAAGCCGCTCCAGGAGGTAGCGGGCGAACTCGGTGTGTTTCCGGACACGCTCGAATCGCCGTCACTTGCTCCTGAAGAGGTTGACGAGAAAGCGTCGCTTTCGCTTGAGGAAGTAACCCGGACGACTGAACTGACTGACGTGATCGAGATGGCCGATGGCTCGGCCCTGATCGAGCGCGTCACGGTCGAGGAGCACTTCCTGCGCGTCGAACATGGGCCAGCGCGGCTGCCCGAGCGTCCTGACGAACAGCGCGACACGGACATGGTGGCGTAAGCCGCACCACGCCGTCATTGCGAGGAGCCAACGGGTCCGCGCGAACGCGCGGCCCGATGACAGGCTCCGCGACGAAGCAATCCACCTATCCGCAAGTGGCGATATGGATTGCTTCGCTTTGCTCGCAATGACGAATACCTACCGGTCCGACCTTCCGATCACGTCCATCAGCTCCGCGATCTTTTCGCGTTGATCGGCCTCTGTTGCCGCTCGTGATCGCGTGCTCGACGCAGTGGGCGACGTGATCGCGCAGCACCTCCTCCTCGACGCGGCGAAGAGCGGCACGAACGGCCGAGATCTGCGTGACGATGTCGATGCAATAGCGATCCTCGTCGACCATCTTCGACAGGCCGCGGACCTGACCCTCGATCCGGCCGAGACGCTTCTGAACGGAAGACTTGATGTCCTTGCGCATGCTCTCTATATACCCCCCTAGGGTATAGACTTCAAGAGACTGGAGCGCTGGATGAGTGAAACCGCACACGCGCATGGGAACGACGCCCATGCCGGCCATCACCACCACGGCGCCGACCCCGCCAAGGCTGATCCCAACAAGACGGCACGCGATCCCGTCTGCGGCATGAGCGTCAATCCGGAGACCTCCAGGCACCGCTTCGACTATAACGGCGCGACCTATCATTTCTGCTGCAACGGCTGCCGCACCAGGTTCGAAGCCGATCCTCTCAAATATCTCGACAGGTCGAAGTCCGAAGCGCCCAAGACACCCATCGCCGAAGGCACCATCTTCACCTGCCCGATGCATCCGGAGATTCGTCAGGTCGGGGCCGGCAGTTGCCCGATCTGCGGCATGGCGCTCGAGCCCGACGTGGTCAGTCTCGACGACGCGCCCAATCCCGAGCTTGCGGACATGACCCGCCGCTTCTGGATCGGCGCGACGTTATCGGCACCGCCGGTCGTGCTGGAAATGGGCGGACATTTTGCGGGCGGTCACGGCCTGATCGATCCGACGCTGTCGAACTGGATCCAGCTCGCATGTGCGACGCCGGTCGTGCTGTGGGCAGGCTGGCCCTTCTTCGTGCGCGGATGGCAATCGCTGGTGACGCGCAATCTGAACATGTTCACGCTGATCGCGATGGGCACGGGAGTCGCCTATGTCTACAGCGTGATCGGAACGCTGTTTCCGCAGGCCTTTCCCGCGACGTTCCGCGGCCATGACGGCACGGTCGCTGTCTATTTCGAGGCGGCTGCCGTCATCACGGTGCTGGTTCTGCTCGGCCAGGTACTGGAGCTGCGCGCTCGCGAGGCGACATCGGGCGCGATCAAGGCGCTGCTGAAACTTGCGCCCAGGACAGCGCGTCGCATTGGCGATGATGGCGCCGACCATGAAGTCGAGATCGACAGCCTGAGGGTCGGTGATCGCCTGCGCGTGCGCCCGGGCGAAAAGGTTGCCGGTCGACGGCATCATTCTGGAAGGCCGCTCCGCGCTGGATAAGTCGCTGGTGACGGGCGAATCCATGCCGGTCACAAGGGAAGCAGGCGCGACGCGTGATTGCCGGCACGCTCAATCAATCCGGCAGCTTCGTGATGCGCGCCGACAAGGTCGGCCGCGAAACCACTGCTTGCCCAGATCGTGCAGATGGTCGCCGATGCGCAGCGCTCCCGCGCGCCGATCCAGCGCCTGGCCGATCAGGTCGCGGGCTGGTTTGTGCCCGCCGTCATCGTTGCGGCGTCAGCTGCCTTTGCCGCCTGGGCCATTTTTGGGCCGGAGCCGAGAATGGCGTTCGGGCTGGTGGCGGCCGTCAGCGTCCTGATCATCGCCTGTCCCTGCGCGCTCGGGCTCGCAACACCGATGTCGATCATGGTCGGCGTCGGCCGCGGCGCGCAATCGGGCGTGCTCATCAGGAACGCCGAAGCGCTGGAGCGGTTGGAAAAAATCGACACGCTGGTCGTCGACAAGACCGGCACGCTGACCGAAGGCAAGCCGAGCGTGACCGCCATCGTACCGTCGGCCGGATTTGTCGAAAACGAGATCCTGCAACTTGCGGCGAGCGTCGAGCGCGCCAGCGAGCATCCGCTGGGCGATGCCATTTTGCGTGCGGCGAAGCAGCGCGGGATTGAGTTGAACGCGGTCGAAGGATTCGATTCGCCGACGGGCAAGGGCGCGACCGGCAAAGTCAACGGCAAGTCGATCGTGCTGGGCAATTCGGCCTATCTCGCATCGATCGGTATCGACACGACCTCGCTCGCGGCCGAGGCCGAACGGTTGCGCGTTGATGGCGCCACGGTGATCAATATCGCCGCCGACGGCAAATTGGCCGGGCTGTTCGCCATCTCCGACCCGGTGAAGAGCTTCGACGCCTGAAGCACTGAAGGCGCTCGCAGCGGAAGGCATCAGGGTCATCATGCTCACGGGCGATACCAGCACCACCGCGGCGGCGATCGCGCGAAGGCTCGGAATCGCCGAGATCGAAGCCGAAGTGCTGCCCGATCAAAAGGGATCTGTCGTTGCCAAGCTGCGGAAGGCAGGCAAAGTCGTCGCGATGGCCGGCGACGGCGTCAACGATGCACCGGCGCTCGCGGCCGCCGATGTCGGCATCGCCATGGGAACGGGCACGGATGTCGCGATGGAGAGCGCCGGCGTGACGCTCCTGCACGGCGATCTCACCGGCATCATTCGCGCGCGGCGATTGTCGCAGGCCACCATGCGGAACATCCGCCAGAACCTGCTCTTTGCCTTCATCTATAACGCGGCCGGGATTCCGATCGCAGCGGGCCTTCTCTATCCCACCTTCGGCATCCTGCTGTCGCCGATCATTTCGGCGGCAGCGATGGCGCTGTCATCCGTCAGCGTGGTCGGCAACGCGTTGCGGCTGCGCGTGACGCAACTCTAAAGCGCGATGAGATCAGTATGAAGCGTCATCGCGCTTTAGCTGGTTGTTTGAGCATGATCTCCGCGCAAACGCTACGCGTTTGTCGCGAGGGAAAACCGCTTCACATTTTTCCGGATCATGCTTTGGGTCAGGCCGCTTTCGCAGGCGTCGGGCGGGGCAGGCCGGCTCGTGCAAGCCCGCCATAGGTCGGCTCGCTCGGCATTGCCTCGCGCAGGATCGCGCGGGCCGCAACCAGCTTCTCGATGTCGATGCCGGTCTTGAAGCCCTTGCTCTCGCAGAGGAATGCCAGGTCCTCGAACACGACATTGCCGGTCGCGCCCGGTGCGAACGGGCAGCCGCCGAGCCCTCCGAGCGAGCCGTCGAGAACGCGCGCGCCTTCGTCGAGCGCCGCCGACGCGTTCGCGATGCCCATGCCGCGGGTATCGTGCAGGTGAATGAAGATGGGCTTGTTGCCGGCAATCTTCACCGCGGCCCTGGTCAATTCGCCGACCGCCTTCGGTCCGGCATAACCGACGGTATCGGCGATGCCGACCGCATCGACACCGGCCTCAAAGCATTTCTCGACGAGCCGGATCACCTCGTTCGGATTGACAGGTCCGGCAATCGAGCAGCCCAGCGCCATCGAGATTCCCGCATTGACGATCGGCCTGTGCGCACTCGCATCGCGCAGGTCGCAAAGCCGTTTGACGTTGGCGATCGCGGAGTCGCGCGACCGGTTGGCATTCGCCTGGCTGTGCTCTTCGGTCGCCGACACGACCGAACCAATCTCGGCGACACCCGACGCCAGCGCCTCGTTGGCGCCGCGTTCGTTCAACACCAGCGCGATACCATGGGCGCCGGGAAGCGCCCCGACGGTGGAGACGACGTCGCGCACATCGACAAATTGCGGGAAGGTCTTGGCCGGCAGGAACGAGCCGACCTCGAAATGCCGCACGCCGGCGGCATATTCGTCGCGGACCCAGCGCCGCTTCGCATCCGTCGACGGGAAGGTCTTGACCAGCTGCAGGCCATCGCGCAATCCGACCTCGCGCAGGACGACATGATCCCTTGGATAGACTTTCTGAACGTCGGTCATGCGCGTTTCCTCATCCCTTTCGCGGGTTCCGTTGTCTCGAGCTCGGAGCGAACAGCCGCGGTGTCAGCGCCGAGCGGCGCCACCTTGAGCCCTTCGCCGATATTGGCGCCGTTCCATTCGATCGGCAGCGCCGGCACGCGGAACGACGCGCCATCGATGTTGAAATTGTTGACAAGCCCGCCCGGCCGCAGCACATGCGGATCGTCGAACAGATCCTCGGGCCGGTTGATCGGCGAGAAGCAGATATTGAGCGCATCGAGCTTCTCGGAGAGTTTTGCGACATCCCACTTCTTGATGACTTCGGCCACGCGCGGAAGGAATGTCGAGCGCGCCAGGATGCGGTCGGTGGTGGTCCGCATGTTCGGATCATCAAGCAGATCCTGCAACCCGAACTCGCTGCAGAAGCTCTGCCAGTGGCCCTCGGTGACGACGCCGATGAAGATGCGCTGACCATTGGCCGCATCGAAGATGTCGTAGATCGGCCAGGCGTGCTCGCGCTCCGGCATCGAGCGCGGCTTGTTACCGGTCATCTCATATTCGACCATGTGCTGCGCGACCAGGAACAGGCAGTTCTCGAACAGTCCGATGCGGATGCCGGCGCCCTCGGCGCGGCCGGCAAGCTTCTGGTAAAGCGCAGCGAGGATCGAAATCACGCCGAACATGCCGCCCATGATGTCATTGGCGGAGGAGCCGACGCGCTGCGGTTTGTCCCTGGTGCCGGTCATGGCGGCAAGCCCCGACATCATCTGCACGACCTCGTCGAGGGCAGGGCGATGCTCATAGGGACCGGACAAAAATCCCTTGTGTCCCGTGACAATCAGATGCGGATATTTCTGGCGAAGCTGTTCCGCCCCCAGCCCCTGCTTTTCCAACTGCCCGTCGCGGAAATTTTCCAGGAAGACATCGGCGCTTTCGAGCAGCCGGTGCATGGTGTCGCGGTCCTCGGGCTTGGCGAGGTCGAGCACCACGCTGCGCTTGCCGCGGTTGAACAGCGGGAAGAACGAGGTGCCCATGCCGCCGAGCGAGCGGGTCTTGTCGCCGGCGGGCGGCTCGACCTTGATCACCTCGGCGCCGAGCTGCGCGAGGATCATGCCGCAGGTCGGACCCATCACCATATGGGTCATCTCGACCACCCTCACGCCCTCCAGCGGCAGTCCCGTCTCAGCCATTCCAGTCTCCCTTCCAACATTGCAGGGAAGATAGGCGTTGCCGGGCTCCGTGAAAAATATAATCTTTGCAACGCTGCATTCGCGTCAGCATAACGCGATTGCGAGAGGGCCGAAATCGGCAAAAAAGCGGTGCAAAACGACCGCAAACGCCGGACGGGCAGGGGGATCAACATGAGTTCAGTGAGCATCGAGGGCGGCGCCGCGCTGGCTGGCGCATCCGCAGGCCCGACCGAAATTTCGACGCGGCTCGAAAGCCTGCCCGCCTCCTCCTATCTCTGGCGGCTGGTGATCCTGCTTTCTCTCGGCGGCTGTTTCGAAATCTACGACCTGTTTCTCACCGGCTACATTGCGCCGGGGCTGGCGCGAGCCAAGCTCCTGACCGCCACCACCGACGCGTTCTTCGGCTTCTCCGGTATCGGCGCCTTTGTCGCTGCGACCTTCGCCGGACTGTTCGTCGGAACGTTCTTCCTTGGCTTCCTCGCCGACCGGTTCGGCCGCCGCGCGATCTTCACCTGGGCGCTGCTCGCCTATAGCGCAGCCTCGGTCATCATGGCCTTCCAGAATACCTCGGAGGGTGTGCTGCTGTGGCGCTTCCTGGCCGGAATCGGCATCGGCGTCGAGATCATCACCATCGACGCCTATATCACCGAGCTCGTGCCGAGCTGGATGCGAGGCCGCGCTTTCGCGGTCAACCAGGCGGTGATGTTCATTGCGGTTCCGATCGTCGCGTTCCTCGCCTGGTGGCTGGTGCCGCTCGCGCCCGCAGGTTTCGACGGCTGGCGCTGGGTGGTGCTGATCGGCGCCGCCGCCAGCATGGTGATCTGGATCTTGCGCCTCTATCTGCCGGAAAGCCCGCTGTGGCTGGCACGCCACGGGCGCGGCGCGGAAGCGCTCGCTGTTGTGCGCCAGCTCGAGGCGGCAACCGGCGCCAGCGGGAAAATGGAAACGGTGACCGAGGGGCGCGCTGCGGCTGCAATGCCGGCGGTGAGTTTTGGCGACCTGTTCAGGCCGCCTTACCTGCCGCTTGTCGTCATGTTCATGGTGTTCAATCTCTGCCAGGCCTTCGGCTTCTACGGCTTTGCCAATTGGGTTCCGACCCTGCTGGTCGAAAAGGGCATCAATGTCACCAAGAGCCTCGAATACGCGTTCATCGTCGCCTTCGCCTATCCGATCGCGCCGCTGCTCGCCGCGACGTTCGCCGACCGGTTCGAGCGCAAATGGATCATCAGCGGCGCTTGTGCCGCGATCATCATTTTCGGCCTCGCCTTTTCACAGCTCACGCTGCCGGTGCTCCTGATCGTTTGCGGCGTGCTGCTGACGGCAGCGAACATGACCATGTCCTACGCCTATCATGCCTATCAGACCGAAGTGTTCCCGACCGCCGTACGCGCGCGGGCCGCGGGGCTGGTCTATTCGATGAGCCGGATCAGCGCGATGTTTTCGGGTTTCATCGTGGCCTATATGCTCAAGCAAGGCGGGGTCGGCGGCGTGTTCGGGCTGATCATCACGGCGATGATCATCGTGATCATCACGCTTGCGGCTTTCGGACCGCTCGTGCGCGGCAAGCCGCTCGACGCCTGACTGCGTCAAACCGGCTGACTTGAGGGCCTTGTTCGCGCGCGCGGGCATGTCTACGTGTCGTAGGCCATTCGAGAGGGTACCCGCCATGCTGGACGCCGCCGTCAAGGCGCTATCGCAGATCCTGTCGCCGCCGATGCGCTCCATCTTGTGGAGGTCGATCGGTTTTGCGCTGGTGCTGATCACCGTGCTGGCGATCGGCCTGCAGCGGCTGTTGAGCTGGTTTGCGACCTATGGCGAGGGCTGGGCCGACGTAGCGCTTGGGCCGAACTTCCACACGCCGCTCCATCTGCTGTCCTGGGTGCTCTCGATCGCGGCGGGGCTCGGCGTCGTCCTCGGCGGCATCTTCCTGATGCCGGCGATTACCTCGGCGATTGCGGGCTTCTTCGTCGACGATGTCGGCGACCTTGTCGAGCGTGAATATTATCCGGCCGAGCAGCCCGGCACGGCGTTGCCGCTCATGCTGGCGACATTCGAAGGCATCAAGATCGCCCTCCTGGCCATCCTGGTCTATTTGATCGCGCTGCCTTTCGTCTTTTTGGCCGGCGCCGGCTTTCTCGTGTTCTTCGTTGCGACCGCTTGGTTGCTGGGAAAGCAATATTTCGAACTGGCCGCGATGCGTTTCCGGTCGCCGGCCGAAGCCAAGCTGATGCGCAAGGACAATGCGGCGACCGTTTTCACCGCCGGCGCGCTGATCGCGGCGTTCGTCTCGATCCCGATCGTCAACCTTGCGACACCGCTGTTCGGCATGGCCTTGATGGTGCACATGCACAAGCGCCTCTCGGGCCCCAGGCCGGAACTGATCGAGCCCGGGCGGCGAAGGGGCGTGTCTATTTGAGCGGGCACGATCTCCGCGCAAACGCCACGCGTTTGTCGCGAGGGAAAACCGCCGACACTTTTCCGGATCATGCCCTGGTTCCGCGCGAAAACGGCACCAGCAGCAGGCCGACGAGCGCGATGACGGCAAGCATGGCCCAGGCTTCGTTCACGCACAAAGCAAGCGACGCCTTTTCCACCAGAGGGCGCACGTAGGCGATTTCGGCCTCGGTAGGCGGACCAGACGCGCGGTTGAGTAGCAGCGAAGGATCGAGCCCGATGGCCCGCGCCGCGCTCACATCGCCAGCCAGGAGGCGGTCGCGGAAATTCTCCGCATAGCCCACGACACGGCCATAGAGAACGGTGTCGATCAGCGCGATTCCGATCGCGCCGCCAAGATTGCGCATCAGGTTGAAGAGGCCGCTGGCATCCGCGATTTCGCTTTCCGGGAGGTCACCCAGCGCAAAGCGGGTCGGCGGCAGCAGGCAGAACATGATCGCAACGCCACGAATGACCTGCGGCCAGAACATCTCGCTGAAGTCAGCGGTGCGCGGCTGGAAAAAGCTCAGGCCGAGACCAATCGAAAACAGGGCGAAGCCGGCCCCGGTCAGCCATCGGGCACCGATCCGGCTTTCAAGCAGCGCGGCCAACGGCGCCGCGACCAGTTGCGCCACGCCGGTGACCAGCATGATCGTGCCGATCTCGAAAGCATCGTGGCCCCGCACGAAGGCCAGGAAGACCGGCATCAGATACACCGAGCCGAACAGCCCGACTCCAAGGCAAAAGCTCAGCGCGCAGCCGAAGGCAAAAGACCGGCGTTTCAGCGCCACCAGCCGCAACACCGGATGCGTCTCGCGCGAAGTGCGCCACAGGAACAGGCCAAGGCCAATCGCGCTCGCCAGCAGCAGGCCCGCGCAGCGCATGGAAAGCCAACCGCTTTCCGGCGCCTGTTTCAGGCCGAGTTCGAGGCTCGCCAGTGCCAGTGCCATCAGCACGAGCGAGAGCGCATCCAGCGTCTTCAGCTCATTGAGATTGGTCTTCTGTCGCGGTAGCAAGGAAGGAGTCGCCGCGGCGGCGATCAGTCCCGGGATGACATTGATCAGAAACAGCCAGGGCCACGACCATGTCGCGGTGATGGCACCCCCGACGATGGGCCCGACGGTTGGCGCCAGCACCGCGACGACGCCGCCGATCGTGGTTGCAACCGCGTGCAGGCGCACGGGAAACAACATGAAGACCGCTGAAAACACCGCGGGGATAAGCACGCCGCCGGAAAATCCCTGCACGATCCGGAACACCAGCAGTGTCGAGAAGTCACCGCTGAACGCGCAGCCTATCGAGGCCAGCGTGAAGACGCCGACCGCGGCAGTAAACAGCCAGCGAAGCGTAAGGACGCGCGTAAGCAGTCCGGTGAGCGGAATCGCGATCACTTCCGCGATCAGATAGGCGGTCTGGATCCAGCTCATCGCATCGCGCGAGATGCCGAGCGCGTCCTGGATCGCGGGCAGGGAGGTTGCGACCACCTGGATGTCCAGGATCGCCATGAACATGCCGAGGCACATCAGGAGGAAAGCGGTCCACACCGAAGCTTCGGGCGTTGCGCCCGGCCCCGGGACGCTGATCTCCGGCGACGCGCTCATGGCGCGGTGCGAGCGGGCAGCCGGCTAGATTCAGCGAGCGCGCGGGTCTCTGAGCGAAGCCGGATGAAGAGGACAGCCGCATTCAAAGCGGTGAACACAAGCGCCACCAACGGCAGATGCAGCGCCAGCGGCAACAGTGCGATCTCTGCAACCACCACCGCGTAGTTGGGATGCGCCAGATACCGGTATGGACCGGATGCGATCAACGGTTCTCCCGGCAAAACAAGGATACGCGTCGTCCAGCGCGAGCCGAGCGTCACGAGGATCCAGACGCGAAGACCCTGCATGACAATGAAGGCCGCGAGCGCGAGAAGATCGACCTCCTGATCGCGGCCGAGCACCCAAAGCGCGGCGAGCCAGGCGGCATGAACCGCGACGATCAACGGATAATGCGCGGCGCCGATTTCGACGGCGCCACGCGCAAGCAGCTTTTGCGTATTGTGACGGGCCAGCACGAGCTCGCCCAGCCGCTGCAGCGTGACCAATGCCAGGATGATGGATGCGAGGCTCACGCGGCGTGCCGCAGCGCGACGCAGCTTGCAGTGAAGCCGGGGCCGAGCGCCGTCAGCAGCGAGCGTGGCGGCAAGCCGTGCGCCAGCGCGCGTTCCAGCACAAACAGCACCGTCGGAGCCGACATGTTGCCGTAGTCGGCAATAACGTCGCGCTCATGATCGAGCACGCCCTGCTCCAGCGACAGCGCTAGCTCCAGCGCGGCGATGACCTTCGCGCCGCCGGGATGACAGATGAAGCGATCGATCTCGGCCAGCGGGATATCCATCTTCGCCGCGATCTCGGCCACCGCCGGCCCCATATATTGCTGCACGAAATCGGGAATCGTGCGCTGAAAGATCACGCCGAACCCTTCCGGGTCGACGCTCCAGCCCATGATGTCGAGCGTGTCGGGCCAGAGCTTTTCGCCTGATGCTTCGACTTGCGTCGCACCTCCGTCGCCCGCGCGGAGCACGATGGCCGCGGCACCGTCGCCGAACAGGCTGGCGGCGACGACATTGGCCTTGGTCAGCTCTTCATGGCGTACCGCCAGCGTGCAGAGTTCGAGCGCGACCAACAGCACATTGGCCCCCGGCCGCGATTGCGCCAGCCGTGCCGCAATCGACAATCCCGATACGCCGCCCGCGCAACCGAGCCCGAACACCGGGACGCGCGAGACATCGCCGCGAAAGCCCATCACGCCAGCCACGCGCGCCTCCAGCGTGGGCGTCGCGATGCCGGTCGAACAGACCGTCACGACGGTATCGATATCGCCGGCCGCCAGATCGGCGCGCGCCAGCGCCTTGCGCGCGACGTCGACGAAAAGCGCTTCCGCGCCTTCCAGAAAAGCCTGGGTCCGTTCGGGCCAGCCCCGGCGCGCGAGATACCACTCGATCGGCTTGACGCCATAGCGATGGCGGATGCCGGTGTTGGCGAACAGGCTGGAAAGCGTATCGAACTCGGGATAGCGGTCGGCCATGAGGCCGCGGGCAACCTGCAAGATCTGGTTCTGCTGGAATTGATAAGGGGGGACCGAGGTCGCCAGTGAAACGAGGGCGGCCATGTGATGCATTTATGAAAGTTCCTGCCTCTTTTTGACGAAAGATCAGAACCGCGCAATCGCGCAAATATTTCGACGGCGCGAGGTTTTATGTCTGTCAGTCACACTAAGTTGATGTGATCTGATCAATGCGCGACGAGGGGACAACCGCCTTCAGCAAGCGGCCGAAAGGCCTGGTCGGCAGGGATAACGCTGAGGATCTTGTAATAATCCCACGGTCCCTTTGATTCCGCTGGCGTCTTCACCTGCGCAAACAGCATGTCGTGCAGCAGGCGTCCGTCCTCGCGCAAATGTCCGTTCTTGACATAGAAATCATTGACCGGAATTTCGCGCATCTTCGCCATCACCGCCTTCGCCTCATCTGACCCGGCGGCCTTGATCGAGGCGAGATAGTGGCGGACCGCGGAATAGACGCTGGCCTGCGCCATGGTCGGCATCCGGCCCTGCTTGTCGAAGAAGCGCTTCGACCAGGCGCGGCTCTCGTCGTCGCGATCCCAGTAGAATCCCGTGACGAACTTCAGGCCCTGCGCGGCCTGCAGCTGCATGCTGTGAACGTCTGATATGAAGACCAGCAGAGAGACCATGCTCTGCTGCCTGGTGAGGCCGAATTCATTGGCCTGCTTCACCGCATTGACCATGTCGCCGCCGCCATTGGCGAAAGCCACGACCTTGGCGCCCGAGGCCTGTGCCTGCAACAAATACGAGCTGAAGTCGGACGTGTTCAGGGGATGGCGCACGCTGCCGAGCACCTTGCCGCCGGCCGCCTGTACCGCCGCTGTCGCGTCGGCTTCAAGCGAATGGCCGAAGGCGTAGTCGACGGTGATGAAGAACCAGGTATCACGGCCCTCGGCGACGGCAGACCTGGCGAGGCTCGTTGTCAGCGCGTAGCTGTCATAGATCCAGGACGCTTCATTGGCCGTACAGTTCTTCCCGGTGAACGCGGTGCTGCCGACCGCGCCCGCGATCGCGATGCGGTTATATTGCGCGGCGAGCTGCTCGACCGCGAGCGCCACCGCGGAATGATCGAAGCCGATGGCGAGATCGACGCCTTCGCTTTCGAACCATCGCCGTGCGATGGCAACTCCGACATCGGCCTTGTTCTGATGATCGGCCACCACGATTTCGATTGGTTTTCCGAGAACGCTGCCACCTTCATCCTCCGCCGCCATGCGCGCTGACGTCACCGACCCCGGTCCGCCAAGGTCGGCATAGAGACCGGACTGATCGTTCATCACGCCGATTTTGATCGTGTTGTCGGAAATCTGCGCATGAGCGCCTGTGAGACCGAGAAGCGTGACCAAAGCCGAAGCCAGCAGCATCCGCACGCGCACGACACACCTCCCCGCTTTCAAGGCGGCCGTTGATCGCGGCCTTGGCGGCGAGCGTATGCCTGACATCTAGCACAGACAAGCTCGCCGGCCGTTGCGTGGTGGGCGTACGCCCAAATCCGGACGCCAGCTTCAGACGGTTTTTTCCGGCCAGCGGCACAGATCGTTGATCAGACATACTTCGCAGCGCGGCTTGCGCGCCAGGCAGGTGTAGCGGCCGTGCAGGATCAGCCAGTGATGCGCATGCAGCATGAACTCGCCAGGGATGATCTTCTCAAGTCCAGTTTCGACCTCGAGCGGCGTTTTGCCCGGCGCGAGGCCGGTTCGGTTGCCGACCCGGAACACATGCGTATCCACCGCCATGGTGTGCTCGCCATAGGCCATGTTGAGCACGACGTTCGCGGTCTTGCGGCCGGCGCCCGGCAGCGACTTCGATCTCGGCGCGGGTGCGCGGCACCTCGCCGCCGAAATCGGTGAGCAGCTTCTGCGACAGCGCGATCACGTTTTTCGCTTTGGTGCGATAAAGACCGATGGTCTTGATGTAATCGCGCAGGCGCTCTTCACCGAGATCGAGCATCTTTTGCGGTGTGTCGGCGACCTTGAACAATTCACGCGTGGCGCGGTTGACCCCCGCATCGGTCGCCTGCGCGGAGAGAACGACGGCCACCAGAAGCGTGAAGGGGTTGAGGTGTTCGAGCTCGCCCTTGGGTTCCGGATTGGCTTTCCGGAAACGCTCGAAGACCTCGCGGACTTCCGCAGGCGTCCAAGGTCTTGAAATATTGGGTTTGGACGTATTGTGCTTCGGCTTCGCGGCTTTGCCCTTCTGCGGCTTCGATTTTGCGGTTGCGCGCGCCGGCCCGGCCTTGACTGCCTTCTTGGCCGTCTTCTTCGGATGCGATCGAACCGACGTCTGCCTGGCGCGTTGTGCGCGGATGATTTTCGCCATGAAGGGGATATACTGATACGTCATGACCGCAGGCAATCATTTTGATCCAAGCGCTGATCTTGGTGCGCCCGAGCCGGTACTGTTCTCGGCCCTGCTGACGCCGCACCGATCCCTCAACCGCACAGGCTTTGTGCTGCTGATGGCGTTCCTGACCGTGATCAGCTTTGCGGCAGGCATCGCCTTCCTGATCATGGGCGCCTGGCCGGTCGTCGGGTTCTTCGGGCTCGACGTGCTTGCGATCTATTGGGCCTTCAGGATCAACTATCGCCGCGCCCTTGCGCGCGAGGAAATCTCGGTGACATCATCGGAATTGCGGGTGCGCCGGGTCAGCCACCGCGGCCATGTGATGGAATGGGTGCTCAATCCGGTTTGGGTGCGCCTCGACCAGATCGCGCATGAAGAGTTCGGTATCGAGAAGCTTTATCTGGTCTCCCGGGGCCGTCGGGTGTCGGTCGGCAACTTCCTCGGCGCCGAGGAAAAGGCGAGCTTTTCCAATGCCTTGAAAGAGGGGCTCGCCGCTGCCCGGCGCGGCATCACCTATAATCCGGTGAACTGATGGTTGTCGGGAATTGGGTGGTTTGAGATGGGCCGGCGTCCTAAATCCACCACCATGATGACCCTCGCGATACATGATTTGCATCTGGCCAAGCCAGGCACCCAAAGCGCCGCGATGCGCGACTACGATTCCGTTCGTCGCGCGATCGGCTTCATCTCCGAAAACTGGCGGACACAGCCGACCATCGAGGCGATGGCGGACTCCGCCGGTGTGACTCCGGACGAATTGCACCATTTGTTCCGCCGCTGGGCAGGGCTGACGCCCAAAGCCTTCATGCAGGCGCTGACGCTTGATCACGCGAAGGGCCTGCTCAGGGGATCGGCGAGCGTGCTCGACGCCGCGCTCGATTCCGGCCTCTCCGGTCCGGGACGGTTGCACGACCTGTTCGTCACGCACGAAGCGATGTCGCCCGGCGAATGGAAGAACGGCGGCGGCGGCATGACGATGCACTACGGCTTTCATCCCTCGCCGTTCGGGACTGCAATCGTGATGGCGACAAGCCGCGGGCTCGCGGGACTGGCCTTCGCCGATCCCGGCGAGGAGCCGGCCGCACTCACCGACATGAGGGGGCGCTGGCCGAACGCAACCTATATCGAGGATTACATCGCGACTGCGCCGCTGGCGCAGCGCATCTTCGACCCCAAACTCTGGCGGGCGGACCAGCCGCTGCGGGTGGTGCTGATCGGCACCGATTTCGAGGTTCGGGTCTGGGAGACGTTGCTCAAGATCCCGATGGGCCGGGCGGTCTCCTACTCCGACATCGCCTGCAACATCCAAAGCCCGAAGGCATCGCGCGCCGTCGGCGCCGCGGTCGGCCGGAATCCGGTGTCATTCGTGGTGCCCTGCCATCGCGCGCTCGGCAAGGATGGCAAGCTGACCGGCTATCATTGGGGCATCACCCGCAAGCAAGCCATGCTCGGCTGGGAAGCCGGAAAAATCGGTGCATCAGCGGCGGCGTGAGTTGGTTGCCACGTCATTCCGGGATGGTCCGAAGGGCCAGACCCGGAATCTCGAGATTCCGGGTTCGATGCTTCGCATCGCCCCGGAATGACGGCTACGCCGCCAGATCGACCTTTGACGCCACCGTCGCGTCCGCGTTGAGGCGATAGATGATTGGCACGCCGGTCGCGAGCTCACGCTTCAAGATGGCCTCGGGCGAAAGCTTTTCCAGCACCATGATGAGCGCACGCAACGAATTGCCGTGGGCAGCGACCAGCACGCGCTCGCCACGCAGCACGCAGGGCAGGATCTCCTGGACGAAATAGGGCAGCGCCCGCGCCAGCGTATCCTTGAGGCTTTCGCCGCCCGGCGGCGGCACGTCGTAGGACCGGCGCCAGATCAGCACCTGCTCCTCGCCCCACTTCTTGCGCGCATCGTCCTTGTTGAGGCCGGAGAGGTCGCCATAGTCGCGCTCGTTCAAAGCAAGATTCTTTTTGGTCGGCAATCCGGTCTGACCGATCTCGGCCAGCATCAGGTCGAGCGTGTGCTGGGCGCGCGTCAGCACGGACGTGAAGGCGATATCGAATTGCAGGCCTTGCGCCTTCAATTTGCGGCCGGCGTCCTTTGCTTCGGCGACACCGTGCTCAGTGAGATCGGGGTCTTTCCAGCCGGTGAAGAAATTCTTCAGGTTCCAGTCGCTTTGGCCGTGGCGCACGAGCACAAGGAGGCGTTCACTCATTTCACTAATTCCGTTCAGATCGAGCTTCAGGAGTCGCCGAGGCCCAGCACGTCAGCCATGCTGTACAGGCCCGGCTTCTTGCCATGCGCCCACAGTGCCGCCTTGAGCGCGCCATGGGCGAAGATCAGCCGGTCCTCGGCATGATGCGAGAGCGTGATGCGCTCATAGGGACCGGCGAACATCACGCTGTGATCGCCGGCAGCCGTGCCGCCGCGCAGCGAGGCGAAACCGATATCGCCGGTACGTCTCGCGCCGGTGACGCCATCGCGGCCACGCACCGAATGCTGGCCGAGACCGATGCCGCGACCATCAGCGGCCGCCTGGCCGAGCATCAACGCCGTGCCGGAAGGTGCATCCACCTTGGCGCGATGATGCATCTCGACAATTTCAATGTCGAAGCCCTCGTCCAATGACTTCGCCACGCGCCTGACCAATGCGGCCAGCAGATTGACGCCAAGACTCATATTGCCCGACTTCACCACGACGGCACGCGAGGTCACGCTCTGGATGACCGCATCGTCCGACGGCGAGAGGCCCGTCGTGCCGATCACATGCACCAGTCCGCGCTCGGCAGCGATCGCCACATTGGCGATGGTGGCGGCCGGCACGGTGAAATCGAGGATGCCGTCGGCTTCCTTCGACAGCGCCCACAGGTCGGCGGAGAGTTTGATACCGTTGGCAGGAACGCCCGCGAGAACGCCGGCATCCTTGCCCAGAAGCTCCGACCCGGGCGCTTCCAGCGCGCCGGCGAGCACCGCTCCGTTGGTCTCCGAAATCACGCGAGTCAGCGCCCGGCCCATGCGGCCGCCGGCTCCTGCAACGATCAAACGCATATCGGCCATGGCAATACCTCTCTCCGCCCTATAGCGGGCGCGGGCCGTTCCGGCAACCAAGGCGGCCAGCTATCACGGCTGAGGACCGTCGTAGCCTTCGATAATGACGAGGTCGGCAACTGAATGCGGAGTGCGGCGCTGGATATTCTCCTGATATTCCGGCGAGCGATAGCAGGCCATCGCGGTGGCGTAATCGGGGAATTCGATCACCACATTGCGCGCGCGGCTCTGGCCCTCCATGCCCTCGAATTTGCCGCCACGCACGACAAAGCGCCCGCCGAATTTCTTGAAGATCGCGGGATTGGCCAACGCATACCCCTTGTAACCTTCGTCATTGTGAACATCGACGCGAGCGATCCAATAGGCTTTGGCCATGAGGTTCTTCCTTTTTTCCAAGGCATGATCCGGAAAAGTGTGAAGCAGTTTTCCGAAGAGATCATGCTCAAACAAGAAGCTAAAGCGCGATGTCGATCATCGCGCCTTAGGCCGCCAGCGGCGGCGTGATTTCGGCGAGGATCGCTTCCGCGACCGCCTTTGGATCGGCAGCTTCGACGACGGGGCGTCCGACCACGAGATAATCACTGCCGGCGGCGATGGCGCGCGCCGGCGTCATGATGCGTTTCTGGTCGCCACTCGCGGCTCCCGCGGGGCGAATGCCTGGGGTGACCAGATGCATCTGATGGCCGACGATCCTGCGCAAGGAGGCGGCCTCCTCCGGCGAGCAGACGATGCCGTCGACGCCGAGCACCTGGGCCTGCTGCGCGCGGGCCTCGACGAGATCGGAGACGCCAAGACGATAGCCCGCGGCATGCAGATCGCCATCATCGTACGACGTCAGCACCGTGACGGCGAGGATCTTCAGACCAGATCCGGCGCGCGCCTCGACTGCAGCCTTCATCGTCTGCGGATACGCATGCACCGTGAGGAAAGTCGCTCCGAGTTTCGCAATGCTTTCGACACCGCGCGACACCGTGTTGCCGATGTCGTGCAGCTTGAGATCGATGAAAACCTTCTTGCCCTGATCGGCGAGTTTCCGCACCAGAGGGAGCCCGCCGGCATAAGCGAGCTGGTAGCCGATCTTGTAGAAATTCACGCTCTCACCAAGCCGCGCCACCATGGCTTCCGCCTGCTCGACGGCGGGCAGATCGAGTGCCACGATCAGGCGTTCTCGGGTCGGGATGTCGGACGGCTGCATGCTTACCTCACATCATGCGTTGGGAGACTTCGATCAATTGCCGCACCAGCGCCTTCAACGCCTCGATATCGGCCTCTTTCCTCAATCTGTCCATATCGTCATAGGCCTGATCGGCGAACGACAGCGCCAGCTGGTTCGGCACCACCGTCGCGTGGCAGGCAGACAGGATCAGCCGGAGCGCGGCCAGCGCCCGCGTTCCGCCAAGCCGGCCTTCCGAAGCGGCTGCGATCGCAAAGGGCCTTTCGCGGAACACCTGTCCACGGCTTTCGTGCGGATCCTGCACGCGCGTGACCCAGTCGATGGTGTTCTTCACCAGCGGCGGCACTGACGAATTGTATTCGGGGGTCACGATCAGCACGCCGTCATGCGAGCCCATCATGCGCTTGAGATTCACGGCGTGCTTCGGCACGCCGGATTTGGCCTGCAGGTCGCCATCGTAGATCGGCAACGGATAGTCGGCGAGCGAGATGCGAGTGACATCGGCGCCGGCCCGCGCGAACTCGGATGCCGCGACGAGAGCCAGTTTCGCATTATGCGAGCCAGATCGCAGCGAACCGGGGATGACCAGGATTTTCAGTACGGCCATGAAACGCATTCGGGGCTGAGGGCATGATCCGGAAAAGTGTGCAGCGGTTTTCCGAGAAGATCATGCCCAAACAACAACCTAAAGCGCGATGACAGTTCATCCTGAAGCCATCGCGCTTTGGCCCGGCGAATGCGCCGAGCGGCGTCAATGCTTGCGATACACCCAGACTCGGGCGGGCGGAAGGTTCATCCAGATCCGTTCGGAGGCCTCCGTGGACACGCCGGGCAGCGATTTCGGGATCGGCGGCACAACCGCATAGGTGAACTGGACAAAGGGCGCGCCGGGCGCGAGCGCGGTGAACGCGTCGCGGATCAGCTTGAGGCGGGTCGTCATCGGCTTGGTGACCAGCGGCAGGCCGGAGACGACGGCGGTCGCGGGCGCGCCCAGGAGGTTCCACAAGGTGTCGCGCAGTTTATACGCGTCGCCCTGCACGACCTTGGCCTGTGGATAGCGATCGCGCAGCAGCGCGCAAAACGAAGGATTGTATTCGACAAGCACCAGCCGCTTCTGCTCGACTCCGTGAGCGACCAGAGCATTGGTGATCGCACCGGTACCGGGTCCCAATTCGATGACGGGGCCGTCCGCGCCCACGTCGACATATTGCGCCATGGTGCGCGCAAGGAAGCGTCCCGACGGCATGACTGCGCCCATGTGCAGCGGTTTTTCGATCCATGAGCGCAGAAAACGAACCTCGTCGTCGAGACGAGGCTTCTTCAACGCGCGCACGGACGATTGCAATGGCATGTCGGAACCAGACGGGACCGCGCGACTTTCGCGGTGGATGTCAGAAAACAGTCACAAAGACGTATAGGGAGGAGGCGGGTCGGTCAAGACAAACCATGCCGCTGCACCGCATCGCTGATGTCAGTGATTCGCGGATAACGCTTAGTGTTTTCTCAAGTATTTCAAACCAAGGCCACCGGCACCAACACGCGCGAGCTTCAGCTCGCGGCGCGATTGCCGAAGAAATCCTTCACCTTCGTGAAGAAGCCGGCCGCCTCGGGCTGCGTCTCACCCGACGACAGCTTCTCGAACTCGGCCAGCAACTCTTGCTGCTTCCTCGTCAGATTCTGCGGGGTCTCGACCACGACCTGTACATACATGTCGCCGGTCTGTCGTGAACGGAGCACCGGCATACCCTTTGACGCAATGCGGAAACGCCGGCCGGACTGGGTTCCGGCAGGCACCTTCACCTTGGTCTTGCCCTTCTCGATGGTCGGCACTTCGAACTCACCGCCGAGAGCTGCGGTCACCATCGAAATCGGCACGCGGCAATGCAGGTCGGCTCCGTCGCGCTGGAAGAACTGATGTGCGCTCAGCGACAGGAATATGTAGAGGTCGCCGGCCGGACCGCCGCGAACGCCGGCCTCGCCTTCGCCGGCGAGCCTGATCCGCGTGCCGTCCTCGACACCCTGCGGAATGTTGACTGACAATGTGCGGTCACGTGTCACCCGGCCGGAGCCGGAGCAGGAAGGACAAGCGTCCTCGATCATCTGGCCGCGGCCCTGACAGCCATGACAGGTGCGTTCGAGCGTGAAGAAGCCCTGCGCCTGCCGGATCCGGCCCGCGCCGCCACAGGTCGAGCAGGCCTTCGGCTTGGTGCCGGCTTTGGCGCCGGTTCCGGAGCAGGACTCGCAGGTGACCGAGACCGGGATCTCGATCTGCGCGGTCTTGCCCAGGAAAGCTTCCTCCAGGGTGATTTCCATGTTGTAGCGGAGATCGGCGCCGCGCTCGCGACCGCCGCGCCCACGCTGGCCGGCCATGCCGAACAGATCTTCGAAAATATCGGAAAAAGACGAAGCGAAGCCCGCACCGAAGCCGGGACCGGCACCACCCATGCCCCCACCGTGCTCGAAGGCCGCATGGCCGAACCGGTCATAGGCGGCGCGCTTGTCGCTGTCCTTCAGGACCTCGTAGGCTTCGTTGATTTCCTTGAATCTTACTTCGCTGGCCTTGTCGCCCGGATTGCGGTCGGGATGCCACTTCATCGCGAGCTTGCGGAACGCCGCCTTGAGCTTGGTCTCGTCTGCGTTGCGCTCGACTTCGAGGGTTTCGTAATAGCAGCGCTTGATGGACATCCGTCAGACCCGCCCGAACTTCGTCTTCATCCCGCAGCGACGCACCGGCAAGGATGCAGCCTGCGGCTTAATGAAAAATGACCCCCACCCATTGAGACGCTGGATGCGCACTCGTTGGCGTGAGGGTCATGGCTCGCGTCCGCTCTTTCAAGCAGACTTCTTGTTCTTGTCGTCGTCGACCTCGGTAAACTCCGCGTCGACCACGTCGTCCTTCGCAGCATCCTTGGCCGCATCGCTCTCGGCCTGCTGCTTGTACATGGCTTCGCCCAGCTTCATGGAAGCCTGCGCCAGCGTATTGGTCTTGGCCTTGATCGCCTCGGCATCGTCGCCCTTCAGCGCTTCCTTCAGATCGCTGACGGCATCCTCGATGGCGCGGCGTTCGGTATCCGCGATCTTCGAACCGTGCTCGGCCAGCGCCTTCTCGGTGGAATGCACAAGCGCATCCGCATGGTTCTTGGCGTCGACCGCCTCGCGGCGCTTCTTGTCCGCGGCCGCATTGGCCTCGGCATCCTTGACCATCTTCTCGATGTCGGCTTCCGACAGGCCGCCGGAGGCCTGGATGCGGATCTGCTGCTCCTTCCCGGTCGCCTTGTCCTTGGCCGAGACGTTGACGATGCCGTTGGCGTCGATGTCGAAGGTCACCTCGATCTGCGGCATGCCGCGCGGCGCGGGCGGAATGCCCATCAGGTCGAACTGGCCGAGCATCTTGTTGTCGGCCGCCATCTCGCGTTCGCCCTGGAAGACGCGGATGGTGACCGCGTTCTGGCTATCCTCGGCGGTCGAGAAGACCTGGCTCTTCTTGGTCGGGATCGTGGTGTTGCGATCGATGATGCGGGTGAACACGCCGCCCAGCGTTTCGATGCCGAGCGACAGCGGTGTCACGTCGAGCAGCAGCACGTCCTTGACGTCGCCCTGCAGCACGCCGGCCTGGATCGCGGCGCCAATCGCCACCACCTCGTCGGGGTTGACACCCTTGTGCGGCTCCTTGCCGAACAGCTGCTTCACGACTTCCTGGACCTTCGGCATGCGGGTCATGCCGCCGACCAGGACCACCTCGCCGACTTCGGCGGCGGTGAGACCGGCATCCTTCAGCGCCTTGCGGCAGGGCTCGATGGTCTTCTGGACGAGATCGTCGACCAGCGCCTCGAACTTGGCGCGCGTCAGCTTCATCGTCAGATGCTTCGGCCCGGTCTGGTCCGCCGTGATGAATGGCAGGTTGATCTCGGTCTGCGTGGTCGACGACAATTCGATCTTGGCCTTCTCCGCCGCCTCTTTCAGGCGCTGCAAGGCAAGCTTGTCGTTACGCAGGTTGATGCCCTGTTCCTTCTGGAACTCGTCGGCGAGATAGCCGACCAGGCGCATGTCGAAATCCTCGCCGCCCAGGAAGGTGTCGCCATTGGTCGACTTCACCTCGAACACGCCGTCACCGATTTCGAGAATGGAAACGTCGAAGGTGCCGCCGCCGAGGTCGTACACGGCAATCGTGCCGGCCTTCGACTTGTCGAGGCCATAGGCGAGGGCAGCCGCGGTCGGCTCATTGATGATGCGCAGCACTTCGAGGCCGGCGATCTTACCGGCGTCCTTGGTGGCCTGGCGCTGGGCGTCGTTGAAATAAGCGGGGACGGTGATGACCGCCTGGTCGACCTTCTGGCCGAGATGGGCTTCCGCGGTCTCCTTCATCTTCTGCAGGATGAAGGCGGAGACCTGCGAGGGCGAGTAGGTCTTGCCGTCGGCCTCGACCCAGGCGTCGCCGTTCGAAGCCTTGACGATCTTGTAGGGGACGAGCTTCTTGTCCTTCTCGACCATCGGGTCGTCATAGCGGCGGCCGATCAGCCGCTTCACCGCAAAGAAGGTTCGCTCGGGATTGGTCACTGCCTGCCGCTTGGCGGGCTGGCCGACGAGGCGTTCGCCATCATCGCTGAAAGCAACAATCGAGGGCGTGGTCCGCATGCCTTCGGCGTTTTCGATGACTTTGGCGTTCTTGCCATCCATTACGGCGACGCACGAATTGGTGGTGCCGAGATCGATCCCAATGACCTTTCCCATGGTCTCTATGTCCTTCCTTTTGCAGCAGGTTGGCTGGGCCCTGACGGCGCCCAATCCGAAACCCCCTTCAGATCAAATACTCGCGATATTGCGACGGTGAGCCTCATATAGGAGGGTGGCATAGGGCTGCAAGGACCGCGTCGCAACCTTACCGCACGAAAACCCGCGCCGTTGAAAGATAATATCCGTCTTTTCGACGGCAATCGGCCCCGCCAATTCGCACGTTAATCAATGGAGAGGACGAGCTGCGGGCCACCGAGATCCGGCCGCCAGCCCTGTTGCGCGGCCGGCAAAACCGTTAAAAGCCTGCCTCCAACGAGCCTCCTCGGGCTCGCCGGACTACAAAAGGGACGTCAAGGAGAAGCCAGGCGGACGGCTTCCGCCGATCGTCTGACCGCCCATTGCAAACCAAAAAGGTTGTTCATGAAGCACCTCCGACACCTGACCGTGGCCGCGTTGCTGTTGACGGCGACGCGGGGAGCGTTCGCCGCCGACGTGACCTATCCGCCGGGGGTTCGGGTGGGACTGACGCCGCTGGTCGGCCTGATCCAGGCCAAGACCTTTTCCGGCTTCGAATCCGACGACCATGCCGTCAAGGTGCTGGTGACCGAGCTTCCGGCCGACGCCTACAACGAAGTCAAGACGGCACTCTCGGCCAATCCGGTGGCGCCGAACGGCTCCACGCCGCAGACCATCGATACCTCGGCCGGCCTGGCCTATTACACCGTGGAAACCGGCAAGGATGGCGCCACCACCATCCGCCGCTATTCGATGATGCTGTCGGGCGGCAATTTCTCGGGCTACGTCGCCGTGCAGGTTCCCGACAACGCCACCAGGATCTATTCCGACGATGCCGTTCGCCAGATGTTTGCATCGGCCACAGTGCGCAAGGAGGTCCCGGTCGAGGAACAGCTTGGACTGATGCCGTTCAAGCTTACGGAAATGAGCAGTTTCAAAAATGTGCGCACGCTCGCGCCGGGCGCCGCGGTGGTGATTGCCGACGGCGACGAGGCGACCGGTTTCGAGCCGGCTCCCTTCATGGTGATCGGCATCATTGGCGCCAAGCCGCCCAGTCCAGAGGATCGCGCGCGCTTCGCGCAAGAGGCCGCCACCCGCATTCCAGGCATACGCGATGCAAAAATCACCATGTCGGAGCCGATCCGGATCGACGGCCAGCAGGCCTTTGAGACCCGGATCGACGCGACCAGCGGCAAGGACAATACGCAAGTCACCGTGGTGCAGTGGCTGCGCTTCGGCGGGGCGAACATGCTCCGCATCATCGGCAGCGCGCCCCGCGATCAATGGTCGAACGCCTTTCCGCGGTTCCGCGCAGTGCGCGACGGAATCCAGCCGCGAGGCTGAGCCCATGAAGCGATTCCGGTCGGCTGAAATCGCGGCCGGCCAGATCTAGCCCGCGTTACTCGGATCGTTCCCGTTCGCAGCAGCGGGCGCCGCTTTCGCACCCCCCTTGGAAACGCCGACCAGCGCCGGCCGCAGCACGCGTTCGCCGATTGTGTAGCCGGCCTGCACGACCTGAACCACCGTGCCCGACGGCACCGACACATCGGGAACCTCGTACATCGCCTGCTGGAAATTCGGATCGAATTTCTCGCCCGACGGATCGAACTTCCTGACGCCGTTCTTTTCCAGCGCGTTGAGCAGCGAACGCTCGGTTAGTTCGACGCCTTCGATGAGCGCCTTGAGGCCGGGATCGGCCGCGGCGCGGGCTTCAGCCGGCACCGCATCCAGTGCCCGCTGCAGATTATCGGCGATATCGAGCACGTCGCGGGCGAAACCGGTGATGCCGTAGGTCTTGGCATCGGCGACCTCCCGCCGGGTCCGTTGACGCAAATTCTCCATCTCCGCCAGCGTGCGCAACATCTTGTCGCGCGCGTCCGCGACTTCCCTGGCGAGCGCGTCGATCGAGCCTTCCTCGGGATCGTCGGGCATCACATAAGGTTTGGAAACCACTGGTTCGCTGGCCTGAGCCGCGTCCGCCGGATCGTTCTTGTGCAGGTCGGGATCGGTCATGGCTTGCTTTCTCAGGAACTCGGTCTGGAACGAATGAATGGCGCTGTCGGCCGCCATATCGTGCTTTAAGCGATGAAAATCAAGCGCGCGTGATTGTGCCGGGGTCACCCGCCCAAAGTGAGGCCGCCCAAGTCAGCCTCCTAGGTCAGCCTCCCAGAAGCCGGCTGACCATGCGTGCGGCGTAATCCACGGTCGGAATCACCCGCGCATAATTGAGTCGGGTCGGCCCGATCACACCCAGCACGCCCACAATGCGGCCTGCAGCGTCGCTATAGGGGGCGACAATGGTGGACGAGCCCGACAGCGAAAACAGCTTGTTCTCCGACCCGATGAAGATGCGCACGCCTTCGGCGCGCTCGGCGCGGCCGAGCAGGTCGATTACGCCGCGCTTGGTCTCGAGATCGTCGAACAGCGACTTCACGCGCTCGAGGTCACCAAGGGCATGGAGATCTTCGAGCAGGTTGGCGTGACCGCGCACGATCAATTGCCGGTCCTCGCTCTCGCCGCCGGACCAGCTCGCGATCCCGGCCGCGATGATCTTCTGCGTGAGCTGGTCGATCTCGGCGCGATCCTGGGCGAGCGCGGTTTCGAGCTCAAGCCGCGCTTCGGCCAGGGTCCGTCCCCTAATCCGGGCATTGAGGAAATTGCTGGCCTCGGTCAGTGCGGAGGAGGGCACGCCGAGCGGAAGGGTCAAAACACGATTCTCGACCTGGCCATCCTCGCCGACCAGGACCACCAGGGCCTTTTCCGGTTCCAGGCGCACGAATTCGATATGTTTCAGGCGCGCATTGGATTTGGCGGTGAGGACGACCGCGGCGGCCCGGGTCAGGCCCGACAGCCGTGTCAGGGCTTCGCCAAGCGCCGCCTCGACCGACTGCGCCCGCCCGACGGCCGCAAGCTGACTCTGAATCGACTGCCGTTCTGCTTCGGTCAGGTCCCCCATCTGCATCAGGGCATCGACAAAAAAGCGCAGGCCCAGTTCGGTCGGCAGCCGGCCGGCTGAGGTATGCGGCGCATAGATCAGGCCGAGTTGCTCCAGATCGGCCATCACATTGCGCACCGACGCCGGCGACAGCGGCACCGTGATCAGGCGTGAAATGTTCCGCGAACCGACCGGCTCGCCGGTCGCGAGATAACTCTCCACGATTTGACGAAAAATGTCGCGCGAACGCTCATTGAGCTGGGCAAGGCCGGCATGCGGCGTGATCAGGCCGATCGGATCGTGGTGGGCCACGGACAACTCCCTTACGCCCCGCTAATTTGTCTATCCGGCACGCCGGTGACAAGCGTTCCCTGTGGAAGCGAAAAGCAGGGTTAAGGCCTTGCCGTGCCTGCCCGGCGCTCCTACAAGCTGCCGCAAAGCCCAAAACCGGATTTCTGGAGGATTTTCATGCGGCCAAGCCGCCGTGCCCCCGATGAACTGCGCGCCGTGACGCTGGAACGCGGGGTCGTTAAATATGCCGAAGGATCCTGCCTGGTGAAGTTCGGCGATACCCATGTGCTCGTCACCGCCACCCTGGAGGAGCGCCTGCCACCCTGGCTGAAGGGGCAGGGCCGCGGCTGGGTTACGGCCGAATACGGCATGCTGCCGCGCGCCACGCTGGAACGCACGCGCCGCGAGGCATCCGCCGGCAAGCAGGGCGGGCGTACCGTGGAGATCCAGCGCCTGATCGGCCGTTCGCTGCGCGCCACCATCGACCTCGAAGCGCTGGGCGAGAGACAGATCACCATCGACTGCGACGTGCTGCAGGCCGATGGCGGAACGCGCACCGCCTCCATTACCGGTGCCTGGGTCGCACTTGCCGACTGCCTCAACTGGATGCGCACGCGCAACATGATCAAGGCGAACGTGCTGCGCGACAACGTCGCCGCCGTATCGTGCGGCATCTACCAGGGTACGCCGGTGCTCGATCTCGATTACGCCGAGGATTCGGAAGCCGAGACCGACGCCAATTTCGTCATGACGGGCGACGGTCGCATCGTCGAGGTGCAGGGCACCGCGGAGAAGACGCCATTCACGCAGGATGAATTCCTGGCGCTCATCGCGCTGGCGAAAAAGGGCGTTGCGCGTCTGGTGGACCTGCAGAAACTCGCGGTCGCATAAGCCATGCATCGCCGGATCGAAGGCAAGCTCGTCATCGCGACCCACAATCCCGGCAAGCTCGCCGAGATGCGCGAGCTGCTTGCGCCCCACGGCGTCGAAGCCGTATCCGCCGGCGAGCTCGGTCTCGGCGAACCCGAAGAGACGGGCAAGACCTTCGTCGCCAACGCGCGCATCAAGGCGATCGCGGCCGCGCAAGCGGCAAAGCTGCCCGCCTTTGCCGATGATTCCGGTCTCGTGGTCGACGCGCTCGACGGCGCGCCCGGAATCTACAGCGCACGCTGGGCCGGTCCGAACAAGGACTTCAACGAGGCGATGGCGCGGATCGAACGGCTGTTACAGGAGCGGGGCGCCACCGCACCCGGCAAGCGCACCGCGCATTTCGTCTCCGCGCTCTGCGTCGCCTGGCCGGACGATCACCTTGAGGAAGTCGAGGCGCGCGCCGACGGCTCGCTGGTGTGGCCGCCGCGCGGCACCGCCGGCTTCGGCTATGATCCGATGTTCCTGCCCGAAGGTCACGCGCGCACCTTCGGCGAGATGACCGGCGTCGAAAAACACGGCCTGCCGCCGCTCGGCCTCGGCCTCTCGCACCGCGCGCGAGCCTTCGTGAAGCTTGCGGAGATCTGCCTTGGGCGCCGCTGAGCAGCAAACCTTTGGCGTCTACGTGCACTGGCCGTTCTGCCTGTCGAAATGCCCGTATTGCGATTTCAATAGCCATGTCCGCCATACAGCGATCGACGAGGAGCGGTTCGCGCGCGCCTTTGCGCGTGAGATCGAGACCACGGCCGCGCGGACCGGCGCGCGCGAGGTCACCTCGATCTTCCTTGGCGGCGGCACGCCATCCCTGATGCGGCCCGAGACCGTCGGCGCGGTGCTCGACGCGATCGGCAAACATTGGCGGGTCGCTGCGGACGTCGAAGTGACGCTCGAGGCCAACCCGACCAGTGTCGATGCGACACGCTTTGCCGGCTACCGCACCGCCGGCGTCAACCGGGTTTCGCTCGGCGTGCAGGCGCTCAGCGATGCGGCGCTGAAGGAATTGGGACGGCTGCATTCGGTGCGCGAAGCGCTCGACGCCGTGGCCATCGCGCGGAAATCCTTCGAGCGCTATTCCTTCGACCTCATCTATGCGCGAACGGACCAGACGCCGCAGGCGTGGGCTGACGAGTTGGCGCTTGCGATCAAGGAGGCGGCCGAACATCTGTCGCTGTATCAACTCACGATCGAGGAGGGCACGCCCTTCTTCGGACTGCACGCTGCCGGCAAATTGAAGACGCCGGACGAGGCGACGGCGCGCGCACTCTACGACGTCACGCAGGAGGTCTGCGGCAGGCACGGGCTGCCGGCCTACGAGATCTCCAACCACGCGCGCGAGGGCGCGGAGTGCCGGCACAATCTCGTCTACTGGCGCGGCGAGGAATATGCGGGGATCGGTCCGGGCGCGCATGGCCGCCTGGACATCGACGGCCGGCGGCACGCGACGGCGACGGAAAAACGGCCCGAAGCGTGGCTGATGCGGGTCGAGGCCAATGGTCACGGCGTCGTCACTGATGACGTTCTCAACGGCATCGAACGCGCCGACGAATTCCTGCTGATGGGCCTGCGCCTGACCGAAGGCATCGACCCCAGGCGCTACGCGGCGATTTCAGGCCGGCCGCTCGATGAGCGTCGCATCGCCCTGTTGAAGGAAGAGGGCGCGATCACGGTCGACGCCGACGGCAGGGTACGCGTGACGCAAGCTGGATTTCCGGTGCTCGATGCGGTCGTGGCTGACCTCGCTGCGTAAAGGACTTGATAAGCCAACGCGCAGGGATTTCGTGCGGCATCGGCCTGATCGTGGTACATCGGTTCGGCTTCGATTGCCGCGCCCCTAGCCACATCGACGATCGTGAACGAACGGACCCTACCGCCACCGATCCATGATCCCGACCTCGACCGCCGCGTCAAGGACGCCGGTGCGAGCAAGACCGTTTACGCACTGGTCACCCCCGAAACCGAGACGGCGAAGAACGCCATCCTGGGAAATGCGCTGGCCGGCCCCGATGCGGCCCGCCGACGCCATCTCGAACAATTCCGCGACGCCTGGACGGGCAAGCAGTTCGCGTCCCACGAAGCCTTCATCGAACGCTGGATGTCCTGGGCCGCGCCGGTCGTCGCGATCGATGCAGCCGGCTTCCGCTGGCGTTACCCGACTGCTGGCGGCAGCGAGGCGCTGTTTCACGTCATCGCCGCCTATGGCAATCGCGCGCGCGTCGAGCGGTTCAATCCGCAAGTGCACGTCTTTGCCGGCGAGTATGAAGGATACAAGGCCTATGCCGAGGCCAGCGGAATCACGGTTGTCGAACACGAGCGGGCCGACTGGCAGGCCGTCGGCCGGACGCTTCCGGCAACCGCGCTCTTCTGTCTGAGCCAACCGTCCGCGATCGACGGCAATGTGTGGAGCGATGCCAATCATTTTCTCGCTCTGCTCGCCACCGACCATTCGCCACGCGTGCTGCTCGACGTCACCTATGTCGGCGCCATTGCCGGTCCGCCCGCCGCCCGAATTGCCGCCGATAGCCCATCGGTGAACGCGCTCGCCTTCAGCCTGTCGAAGCCGTTCGGCGTCTATTACGATCGCATCGGCGGTGTGCTGTGCCGGTCGGCGATGCCGAGCCTGTTCGGCAATCAATGGTTCAAGAATCTGACGTCGCTGCAGCTCGGCCAGGCGCTGCTCGATCGCCACGACGTATTCAACCTGCCGCGCCGTTACAAACACGTGCAGCAGGAGGCCGCCGAACGTGTCGGACGCCGCCTGGGCCTGAAGCTTACTCCCTGCGACGTCAGCGTGCTCGCGCAGGCGGATCAGACCGCTGCGGCCGACCGCGCACTCGCCGATTTCCTGCGCCGGCCAGCCGGCGATCCCAACGCAGCGTTGCGGCTATGCCTGACGCCGACGATGGCCGAAATCATCGGCACCGCCGGGCCGATCGCCGGGGGCGCCGCGTGAAGAATCCTGTTGTCCTGACCACCGCGCAGGAGATTCACCGGCATGTGCATGGTCTGTGGCGCAGTGAGCCCATACGCGCCTCGCACGCCGAGGGCGGCTTCATTCACGAGCTCGTCGAACAATTCGCCGTGTTGCCGCGGCTGTTCTGCGACTCGACGGACGACCGGCTGGAGCGCGCGCATTTCTGCTCGTGGTGGGGCGTCACCATGAACCGCACCTATGACAACCCGGCGATTGAGGACCTCTATCGCCTGCATGAGATGTTCCACGCCGCCTTCATGCCCTACTTCCCCGGCATCGGTTTCGACGCCTTCCACCGCAAGATGGAGGACAACGAGCTGAAGGCGAGCGTCTGTTCCGAGATCAGGGTGTACTTTGAACTCCCGCGCTTGCGCGAAATCGCCTTTCCGCATCCGATCTATGCCGATCGCTACCTGTCAGATCCAGCGATGCAAACGCTTTGGCGTTCCAACAAGTCGGTTGCGATCGAGACGCTGCAGGAAGCCCGGCGAGACGTGATGTTCTCCAAGCCCGAACACGAAATGGATCTGGCGGAACGCTGGATCCGGCGCTTCGCGCTGCAGAATCGGCAATGGTCGACCTGCTGGTATGATCGCTACGGCGACATCGAACGCCATATGTTCGCGTTTCAAATTCGCGCGCTGGAGGGCGATCGGTCAGGCGCCATCCAGGAGCACGCCGCATGGATCGAGGCGCAGGCTGCGCAGGATGCCGACGATCACATTCCTTATCGGCAGGAGGCGGCGCTGTTCGCCAACATCTACTGGAGCAACCGTCGTCGCTACGAGGCCGAATTCGCTGACGCGACCAGGGCGGGCTAAAGTGCATGATCCGGAAAAGTGCGCAGCGGTTTTCCGAAAAGATCATGCGCAAAACAAGAATCTAGAGCGCGATGACGATTCGTCGTCATCTCATCGCGCTCTAGAAGTCAGGCCCCGAAACTCTTCGGTGAACCCGCGACCGGAACGCCGCCGCCGCTGCCGACGCGCATGACGGCAAGTCCGCGCTCGTTGCTGCCATCCGGCCGGAAACGAAACAGCCCATCGATGCCGGAAAAGCCGGAGGGATTTTGCAGCACATCCGGCGAGAAGCGCTGCGCGCCTTGCGTTCGCGCAAGTGCGGCGACCAGCGCGACGGCGTCATAGGCGAGGGTGGCCGTTCGCACCGGCTCGCCGCCATAGCGCGTACGGTAGCGGCCGGAGAAGGCGCGCAAGCCCGCGGGATCCGGCGCCGCAAACAGGCCGCCCTGCAGAGCAGGATTTCCCAGCACCCGCGGATTGTCCCACAGGCCGGTGCCAAGTAACTGGATGTTGCGCAGATTGGCGCCGGCTGCCGTCAACGCATCGGCAGTTGCGACGACGGAATCGCCATCATCGGCGATCAGCAGCGCGTCCGCCTGTCCGAGCGACGTGGCGACGGCGCGCGCCGGTGTTGCGCGATCAGCTCCATATTTCTCGAAGGCGACGATGCGTCCGCCGCGGCGGCTGACCGCCGTCTTGAACGCCGCCTCCACGACATTGCCATAGGCGTTGTCCGGCAGCATCGCGGCAAAGGATTTTTTGCCGATACTGGCCGAATAATCCACGATGCGGTTGACGTCGGATTCCGGCAGGAAGCTCAGGAGATAGACACCACGGCCGGCGATACTCGAATCCGTCGAGAATGCGATCACCGAAATGCTGCGCGTGCGCGCGACTTGCGCCACCGACGGCACCGACAGGGCAAACAGCGGCCCCAGCATGATCTCGGCGCCCTCATTGACCGCCTCCTGTGCACGCTGCTGCGCACCCTGCGGGCTGCCGGCGTCGTCCTTGATCAGAAGCTGGATATTGGGATTCTGGAATTCCGCCAGCGCCATCTCGGCGGCGTTCTTCAACGAGAGCGCGGCCACACCGGCATTGCCCGAGGCCGAGAGCGGCAGGATCAGCCCCACCTTGACCTGGCCATTGCCGATGGCGGTCGGCTGCTGCGGCGGCCCGGCCGGCGCCGGTGGCGTTTCAGAACCGGAGAATGGATTGGAGAACTGGCTGATACTTTGCTGGACACCGGCGCAGGCCGAGAGCAGGGGGGCGCCAAGCAAAAGCCCAATCGCCGACCGCCGGGTCACAGTCAGATGGCGCGAACCCGCGGGATCGGAATTCGGTTTGAGCGGCCCAACCATCGCATCTCTTTGACTTGACCGACCGCGATCGGCCAGCACTCCCTCCCGACGGGGTCGGAGGGGTGTATTCAGGGTTATATTGTCGGCGAATGGTTAACCAAATCAAAAGGATTGTGACCACGCCGATCGTCGAATACAGCGGCTTCCTTGCCGCTTCGCCCCATCTCGAGGCCCTCACGGGCAACCCTTACGATGGTGGCGTCGGGGCTTTCTCCCCTCTAAGTTGGCATTATGCGCGCAAAAGCAGCTTCGATAAATACTGAAGGAAGCGGGGAACCCGCATCCCGCCGCTTTTCAGTCGGTGGTCACCTTTTGGCCGCACCCAGGGCGAGCGCCGGGCTTCATCTTGTCGCGACCCCCATCGGCAATCTCGGCGACATTACCCTGCGCGCGCTGGAAACACTGGCCGGCGTCGATGTGATCGCCTGCGAGGACACCCGTATCACCCGGCGGCTGACCGAGCGGTACGGCATTGCAGCGGAACTGACGCCCTATCACGAGCACAACGCCGCGGCGGCGCGTCCAAAGATCCTGCAACGGATAGCGCAGGGCGGTTCCGTTGCGCTGGTGTCCGATGCCGGTACGCCCCTCATCTCCGATCCCGGTTTCAAGCTCGTCCGCGAAGCCTGCGCGGCCGGACATGCCGTGATCGCGCTGCCCGGCCCTTCGTCGGTGCTGGCGTCGCTGTCGGTGGCGGCACTGCCGACCGACCGGTTCTTTTTTGAGGGATTTCTGCCGGCGAAGGAAGCGGCCCGGCGTGCACGGATCGCCGAGCTCGCGCGGATCGACGCCACTCTGGTGCTCTTTGAATCCGGCAATCGCGTCCAGGACGCGCTCCGCGATCTCGCCGGTCCCATGGGTGCGCGCGAGGCGGCCATCTGCCGCGAACTGACCAAGCTGCATGAAGACGTATCGCGCGCGACGCTCACCGAGCTGGCCGGTCGGGCCGACCAGCTCGAGACGCGCGGCGAGTTCGTGCTGGTCATCGGCCCGCCCGCCGCCGACGCGCAGGCCATGAGCGCCGAAGCGCTCGACCAGCTCTTGCGCGACCAGCTCGCGCGGCACAGCCTCAAGGACGCGGTGGCACATGCGGTCGAGCTATCCGGCCGCCCGCGTCGCGAGGTCTATGCGCGCGCCCTGGAATTGGCCAAGGACATAGCGAAGGACATCGCCGGGCAGATCAAGGGCGGCCATGGCCAAGGATAATGCGACGCCTCACGCGGCGACTGCGAAAAAGGAGGCCTCACCCGAGCGCGTGGCGCCCTTTCAGACCGGGCTCTCGGCGGAAAGCCGCGCCGCCGCTCTCTTGATGGCGAAAGGCTATCGCGTCCTGGCCAAGCGTTTCCGCACGCCGCACGGCGAGATCGACCTCGTCGCCAGGCGGCGCAATCTCGTGGCATTCGTCGAGGTCAAGGCCCGCGCGACGCTGGACGACGCAGCCTTCGCCGTGACGCCGCGCCAGCAGGCGCGCATCATCAACGCGGCACAGGCCTGGCTCATGGCGCACCCTGAATATGCCGAATTTGACCTGCGTTTTGATGCGATCCTGATTGCGCCGCGGCGCCTGCCGCGCCATGTGTTAGCAGCCTTCGACGCCAGCACTTAAGCTTCCCTCCAGACCCGAGCCTCCCCAATGACCTTGAACGTCGCCGTCCAGATGGACCCTATCGCGCGCATCAATATCCGCGGCGATTCCACCTTTGCCCTGTTACTGGAGGCTCAGAAACGCGGGCATGGACTGTCTTATTATACGCCCGACACGCTCTCGCAGGTCGGCAGCGACATATTTGCGCCGGTTCAGCTCCTGACCGTGCGGGACGAGCCAGGCGACCATTTCACCCTCGGCGAGCCCCGGCGGGAGCCGCTCGCATCCTTCGACGTCATCCTGCTGCGGCAGGACCCGCCGTTCGACCTCGCCTACATCACCTCGACCCATTTTCTCGAGCGCATCCATCCCAGGACACTGGTCGTGAACGATCCGGCGAGCGTCCGCAACGCGCCGGAGAAGCTGTTCGTGATGGACTTCCCGCAATTGATGCCGCCGACGCTGATTTCGCGCGACCTCAGTGAGATCAATGCTTTCCGCGACGCTCATGGCG
The DNA here is from genome assembly GCA_963696255.1 of uncultured Alphaproteobacteria bacterium. Taxonomy (GTDB): domain Bacteria; phylum Pseudomonadota; class Alphaproteobacteria; order Rhizobiales; family Xanthobacteraceae; genus Bradyrhizobium. Next base: position 1,897,762 of record CAVOJN010000005.1, on the reverse strand, counting down.
CCGTCGTCATGAAGCCACTGCACGGCCATGGCGGCGCCGCCGTCTTCCGCATCATGCAGCAGGACATGAATTTCGGCTCGCTCTTCGACATGTTCTCGGTGACGTTCAAGGAGCCCTGGGTGATCCAGCGCTTTCTTCCCAACGTCAAGCACGGCGACAAGCGCATCATCCTGGTCGACGGTGAGTTCGCGGGCGCCGTCAACCGCGTGCCGGCGGCCGACGATCTGCGCTCCAACATGGTGCGCGGCGGCGCAGCCCAGGCCACCGACCTGACGCCGCGCGAGCGCGAGATCTGCACGACCCTGGGGCCCGAACTGAGAAAGCGCGGCCTGATGTTCGTCGGTATCGACGTGATCGACGATCACCTCACCGAGATCAACGTGACCTCGCCGACCGGCATTCGCGCGATCGCGCGCCTCGGCGGTCCGGATATCGCCGCCAGGATCTGGGATACGATCGAGGCCAAGCGCCGATAAGATCGTCCTTTCGCTCTAAACGGTTTCTTCATACTGGGCGGCTGCCCCGCTGCAGGCTGCCGTCTGTCAATCAGTCAGGATACGGAGACCCGCCCTTCGAACGATAACGGCTCATTCACCATGCGGACGAATGCCTTGATTTCGCACGCTCGTCCGGGGTGCGCCGCAAGTCTGCTTATACCTTTGCTGCTTAGTCCTGATGTTGGGAGAGGGTGCCCAACCGGCCTTCGGGCCAGAGCGGACAGTAAAGCGTATGTATACCGCCAGAATTGTCGTCCTTGTCATCGCGCTCGGCGCGGGCGGCATTGCCGCCTATCTCGCAAGCAGCGTCGACAACAAGCCCCCCGCCCCGGTCCAGCAGGTGGTGCAGGTCGAAACCGTCGACGTCCTCGTCGCCAAGACCGAGATCGGCCTTGGCCAGACCGCCAAGTCCGAGGATCTGCGCTGGCAGACCTGGCCCAAATCCGCAGCCAGCGGCTCTTTCATCAAGCGCAACGATCGCCCCGATGCGATCAACCAGATCGCCGGCTCGATCGCCCGCGCCCCGATCATGGCAGACGAGCCGATCCGCGAGCAGAAGCTGGTGAAGGCCGACGGATCGGGCTTCATGGCAGCGATCCTGCCCACCGGCATGCGCGCCATCTCGACCGAGATTTCGGCGGAGACCGGCGCCGGCGGCTTCATCCTCCCGAATGACCGCGTCGACGTCATTCTGACGCGGCGGATCAAGAATCCCGACAACCCCAACCAGCCTGAAGTCGTCACCGCGACTTTGCTGCTGTCGAACATCCGCGTGCTCGCGATCGACCAGGCTCCCAAGGAAAAAGACGGCCAGAACGCGCTGGTCGGCAGGACCGTCACGCTGGAATTGAAGCCTGAGCAGACCGGCACGCTCGCCGCCGGGCGCCAGGCCGGCACCCTGTCGCTGGCGCTTCGCAGCATCGCCGACGTGAACGCGGTCGAAATGACAACCTCTCAAGCCAACGGCGAAGGCGTGAACGTCATTCGTTACGGCGTCGCCAGCCGAGCAGCGTCACAGAAGTGACCGAAGGATAAGAAATGGAACGCAGGTCGAACAAGCCGACATCGCAAATCATCCGCGCTTTCGCGCTTTCGACCACGTTCGCGATGGCCCTGCAGCTTGTGCCTGCCCGCGCCGCCGAAGGACCGCAACCGTCGGCACCGGCGACCACCGAGGCCGCCGCAAGCCCGGCTGCTCCCACGGCCGACACGGCTCCCGCCCCGAGCGTGACCTCGAGCATTCCGGTGCGGACCCGCTTCCTGTCGCTCGGCATCGGCAAATCGGTCGTCGTCGACCTGCCCCGCGACGTCAAGGACGTGCTGGTCGCCGATCCCAAGATCGCGAACGCCGTTATCCGATCATCCCAGCGCGCCTACATCATCGGATCCGCGGTCGGCCAGACCAACGTCGTGTTCTTCGACGCCGAAGGCCAGCAGGTCGCAAGCTACGACATTGCGATCAAGCGCGACCTCAACGGCATTCGTGCCGCTCTGAAACAATCATTGCCGGGAGTTTCGATCGAAGGCGTCGGCGAAGGCGTGGTCCTGACCGGCTCGGTGGCGAGCCCGATCGAGGCGCAGCAGGCCGGCGATATCGCCTCGCGTCTGGTCGGCAGCGCGGACAAGGTCGTCAACAGCATCGTCGTCAGGGGCCGTGACCAGGTGATGCTGAAGGTCACCGTGGCCGAAGTGAAGCGTGACATCGTCAAGCAAATGGGCATCGACCTCAGCGCCAGCATGAACTTCGGCACTGCGGTCGTGAACTTCAACAACTCCAACCCGTTCACCGCCAATAACGGGCCCCTCGTTCCCAACAACGGCCTGTCCGCGTCGTCCATCCTGAAGGGCCTGCCCACGGTCAACGCGACGCTGCGCGCGATGGAGAACGCCGGCGTCGTGCACACGCTGGCTGAGCCGAATCTGACGGCGATCTCCGGCGAGTCCGCGACCTTCATTTCAGGCGGTGAATTTCCGATTCCAACCGGCGTGACCTGCCAAACCTCGACCAACGGCACCATCGGCAATTGCGTTCAGACCGTCAGCTTCAAGAAATTCGGCATCTCGCTCAATTTCACGCCGGTCGTCTTGAGCGAGGGACGGATCAGCCTGCGCGTGATGACCGAAGTGTCGGAAGTCTCTCAGCGAGAACGCGCTCACCGGCGGCGCCGGTGGCACGACTATCCCCTCGATCAAGACCCGCCGCGCCGAAACAACCCTGGAAATCCCGTCCGGCGGTTCGATGGCGATGGCAGGCCTGATCCAGGAGCAAACCAAGCAGGCCATCAACGGGTTGCCCGGCGTCGACCAGTTGCCGGTTCTGGGACAGCTTTTTCGGAGTCAGGACTTCGTCAACACGAGACCGAACTGATGGTGCTGGTGACGCCCTATGTCGTGCGTGCCGTCGCTCAGAACGAGCTGTCGCGTCCCGATGACGGCTTCGCGTCGGCCTCGGATTCGCAATCGACACTGCTCGCCCGCATGAACCGGATCTACGGCATCGCTGCGCGCGTCGATCCGGTGACCGGCCATCAGAGCAATTTCGGTTTCATCATTGACTGACGCTGCGCGCGTGACGGGGGAAACACGATGACGAACGTAGTATCGACTGGAGGCCCGAACGTGCCTGCGACGCGCCTTGCGCCTCTCCGGCGCGCTGGCGGGCCTCTCCTTTGTCCTTGGCGCCTGCAGCTATGCGCCGGAGGCCATTATCACCGGCGGCGTGCCCGACGACTATCGCCTGCGTCACCCGATCGCGATCACCGAAGCCAACCGCTCACTTGTCGTCTTCGTCGGCCATGGACGGAGCGGCCTCACCGCGACGCAGCGCGACGACGTCATCGGACTGGCGCGGACCTGGGTTCGCGAAGGCACCGGCGCGATCGTTGTCAATGTGCCGGTCGATACGCCGAACGCCAGGGCTGCTTCCATCACTTTCGGCGAAATCCGCTCGGTGCTGATGGCCGGCGGCGTGCCCGCGCGGGCATCGCGCGATATCGTATCATCCGACCGATCCGCAGGCGCTCGCGCCGATCAAGCTGAACTATACCAGGATCGCGGCAACGGCCGGCCCCTGCGGCATGTGGCCGGAAGATCTCGGTCCTTCGCTCGGAAACCCGAGCTACAACGAAAACAAGCCCTATTACAATTTCGGCTGCGCGAATCAGCGCAACCTTGCGGCCATGGTCGACAATCCATCCGACCTGGTGCAGCCGCGGGCGGAAACGCCGGCCTATACGATGCGGCGGACCGAAGGCTTCGACAAATATCGCAAGGGCGAGCCGACCGCCACCGTCTACTCCGATGCCGAAAAGGCCAAGCTCAGCGACACAGGCAAGTGATGAGCGACACAAAAAAGAAGATCGAAGAAGCGTCAGACGTCACTCCGCCGCCGTCACCGACCGCCAACGACTATATCGCGGCGGCGCCACGCATCTCGGTGCAGGCGTTTTGCGAAAGCGAACGACCGCCGCCGCCGCCGTTCGATCGGCCGGCGAGGACCGCCGGCTCGCCAAGGCCCATCTCACCGTCAAGATGGGCGGCATGGCCGCGGCGCTCGAGACCTATCACAATGCGCCGACGCCGAACGTGATCCTGCTGGAGAGCGACGGTCAAAGCGATCTGCTCGCCGCGCTCGACGAGCTCGCCGACCGTCTGCGATCCCGGGACGCCGCGTCATCGTGGTCGGCAACGAGAGGGATGACGGTGCCCTATCGCGAGCTGGTGCGCCGCGGCGTCAACGACTACGTGATTCGGCCGGTCGAAGCGCTCGACATCGTGCGCTCGATCTGCAGCCTGTTCTCGGCGTCCGAGGCCGTCGCCGTCGGCCGGATCATCGCCGTGGTCGGCGCCAAGGGCGGCGTCGGGCGCTTCCACCGTCGCGCACAACGTGGCCTGGGCCATCGCGCGCAATCTCAAGCTGGATTCGGTCGTCATCGATCTCGACCTCGCTTTCGGCACCGCCAGCCTCGACTACAATCAGGATCCGGCGCAGGGCATCGCGAACGCGGTGTTTCAACCCGACCGGCCCGACAGCGCCTTCATCGATCGCCTGCTGGCGAAATGCACCGATCATCTGAGCCTGCTCGCGGCGCCCGCCGCGCTCGACCGGGTCTATGATCTCGGCGCCAACGCCTTCGACGCGATCTTCGACACGCTGCGCCTGACGACGCCCTGCATCGTGCTGGATGTTCCGCACCAATGGACGGCATGGACGCGGCGCGCGCTCGAGGGCGCCGACGACATCCTGATCGTCGCCGAGCCGGACCTTGCCAATCTGCGCAATGCCAAGAACCTGCTGAACGTGCTCAAGGCGGCGCGCCCCAACGACGCGCTGCCGCTGTTCTGCCTCAACCAGGTCGGCCTGCCGAAGCGGCCGGAAATCGACCGGCGCAGCTTTGCCAAGACGCTGGAAAGCCAGCCGCTCGCGGTCATCCCCTTCGATTCCCGGCTGTTCGGCACCGCCGCCAACAACGGTCAGATGATCGCGGAGCTCTCCGCCAACCATCGCACCAGCAGGATGTTCCTGGAGATCGCGCGCAAGCTGACCGGCCATGGCGAGGAAAGGAAGCCGGGCGGTTCGCTTGCTGGCGCCGATCAGGGATATTGGCCAACATGATGGTGGGCCGGCGCTCCGCCGGACATAGAGGCTAGGCGAAACGCGACGGCCGGCAACGCCGCCCGTCACGTCCTCAGTTTGCGCGGACCTTCGGGGCATCAGGCGCGCGATTGCCGTTCCGATCGGAAGACGCTTCCTTCTTCGACACCAGTCGTTTCAGCTCCGCGACCCTGGCGCTCGCCTCCTCCGGCGGCAGGTCGGTCTTCAGGACGCTTTCAGCCTCGGCCTGACGGCCTTCCAGCGCCAGCACCACCGCGAGATTCATGCGCACGCGCGGATCCGTCTCGTGGCCATTATGGGCCCGGCGCAAGAGTTTCCTCGGCCTTCGCCAGGTCCTTCGAAAGCATGTAGGAGAGACCGAGATTGGACAGCACCGACGGCTCGTCCGGCACGATCTTCAAGGCGTTCGCATAATATTGCCGTGGCCTCCTCGAACCGGCCCATCTGATCGAGCACGGCGCCCTGAGCCGACAGGATTCGCCAGTCCGGATCTTCCGGCGAATGCGCCTGGCTCAGCACGTCGATAAGCCTGCTGGAAGTTTCCATTGTCCGCGAGCGCGCGGCCGTAACCGGCGAGCACCGCCTTGTTGCCTGGATTGGCGATCGCCGCCTGTTCGAGCACCGCAACCGCCTGCGCCCGTTCGCCCGTTGCGCGCAACGCCGTGCCGTATTGCACGGCGATGGCGGGATCCTTGGGATTGGCGCGAAAGCGTTCGCGAAGGGACTGGACGTCGCGGCGGGGATCAGCACTGGCGCTCGCTTCGCCTTTATCGCCGATCGAGCCCGTGACGTCGGACAACGCGGTGGTCTGACAGCCACCGAGGCTGATCACCAGTGCGGCAGAGGAAGCCACTGCGATAACCAGTCGCGCCGCGCGACCTTCTTTGATGGGAAACCGGTACATGTATTCTTTGGCCTGAACGGATTGGCGACTGGCCAAAAAATCGTTGCAGCTTAACCCTAAATTCGAGTTAACCGCGCCCCCGCCGTGGCAGGATTTCGGCGACATGCGGGCAGACCTGCCGGGAGGGGGCCTGGTCCCCGACGTCCCGCGTCATCGCAACATGCGAAGCGGTTTCTTCCAGCGGCCACGCGGAGCGCGTTTGCGCGGAGATCATCTCCGACGAGGAGAAAGAAAAGAAAGGGCGGCGCTCGCGGAATTCGTCCGCGCGTCAGGCGATGAACTCGGCGCCAAATTCGCAGCCGATGCGCCACGCCAGGCGGCACTGGCGCGGGCTGCCGGTCGAGAAGATCAGCGTGAATTCAGACGGCGGCTCGAGATGCTCGGCCACGATTTTCGCGCCGCCATCCGAGATGTCCGTGATCAGACAATCCCGCGGCAGCCCACCGGTCCCGAACTGGATCTTCGCGAGACTCCTGCAGACACGACGCTCACTTCTACGACGATTGGCAGCCAACATGTCGATTCTCTACCCCATCAATACCGTTCGATCGGTACCTCATTGGGTCTACAGGAGATTCGTTGGGATATGCCTGACTTCATCGATGGCAATCGATCGAAGATTTGGAATTCATTTTAGCGGTTGAAGCCGGCCGGCTTCGCCCGGCCTCGGGCCATCCCGCAGCCTATGGGGCTGGTTGAGTTACGAGCCGACCGACACGCCTGCTTCGCCCATATGTTCACGTAACGTTCTTGCTTCCTTCGTTGAGTTCCGCTAGCTTAGGTTGAGGAATGGGGGCGGCATGGTTGCGCGGGTTTCGACGGTAGCCTTTGAGGGAATCGAAGCCCGCCCCGTCGATGTGCAGGTGCAGGTCGCGCCGGGGCTGCCGGCCTTCCATGTGGTCGGCCTCGCCGACAAGGCCGTGTCCGAGGCCCGCGAGCGGGTCCGATCGGCACTGATCGCCTCTGGGCTGGCATTGCCGGCGCGGCGCATCACCGTCAATCTCGCGCCGGCCGACTTGCCGAAGGAAGGCAGCCATTACGACTTGCCGATCGCGCTCGGCCTGATGGCGGCGATCGGCGCAATCCCGCCGGATGCGCTGTCCGGTTTCACCGTGCTCGGCGAGCTCGGACTTGACGGATCGATCGCGCCGGTTGCGGGCGTGCTGCCGGCTGCGATCGGGGCCAATTCGCGCGAGGAGGGCCTGATCTGCCCGGCGGCCTGCGGCGCCGAAGCCGCCTGGGCCAGTCCCGATATCCAGATCATCGCAGCCAATTCGCTGATCCAGATCGCCAACCACTTCAAGGGCACGCAGGTGCTGTCGCGACCGCAGCCGAAGGTCCGGCAGGCGCCATCGGCCCAGCTCGACCTGCGCGACATCAAGGGGCAGGAGAGCGCCAAGCGCGCGCTCGAAATCGCAGCCGCCGGCGGACATCATCTGCTGATGATCGGCGCGCCCGGTGCGGGCAAGTCGATGCTGGCGGCGCGGCTGCCCTCGATCCTGCCGCCGCTGTCGCCGTCGGAACTGCTGGAGGTCTCGATGATCGCCTCGGTCGCGGGCGAGATCGAAGGCGGCGCGCTGACGTCGCAACGGCCATTCCGCAGCCCGCATCATTCCGCGAGCATGGCGGCGCTGACCGGCGGCGGCATGCGTGCGAAACCCGGCGAGATCTCGCTCGCCCATCACGGCGTGCTGTTCCTCGACGAAATGCCGGAGTTCGACCCGCGCGTGCTCGAACTCGCTGCGTCAGCCGCTCGAAAACGGCGAGGTGGCGGTGTCGCGCGCCAACCATCGCGTCACCTATCCAGCCCGTTTCATGCTGGTCGCGGCCATGAATCCCTGCCGCTGCGGACAGGCGTTCGAACCCGGCTATTCCTGCCGGCGCGCGCCGATCGAACGCTGCACCGGCGATTATCAGATGCGGATTTCGGGCCCGCTGATGGATCGCATCGATCTGCGCATCGAAGTGCCGGCCGTCACCGCCGCCGACCTGATCCTGCCGCCGTCAGCGGAGGGATCGGCCGAGGTCGCAGCCCGGGTCGCCGCAGCTCGCGACACCCAGCTCAAGCGCTACGCCGCGGCCGGCTTTGCGCATGTTCGCACCAATTCCGAAGCACCGGCCGCACTCCTGGAAGAGATCGCAAAGGCCGACACGCAGGGCCAGAAACTACTGCGGGACGCCGCGGAGAGCATGCGGCTCTCCGCGCGCGGCTATCACCGCGTGCTGCGGGTGGCGCGCACGCTCGCCGATCTCGACGGCGCGGACAAGGTCGGCAGGGTGCATCTTGCCGAGGCACTCTCCTATCGCGCACTCGCCGAGGACGCGCGCAGCGCAGCATGAGGTCTGATTCCGTGATTGATATCGGTCATTTCATCGCCGCGTGGCCTTCGAGCCGTTTTGCGCAGTATGGCTCGAAGCCGTGGGAGATCACCTCGCAGGCCGTCGAACTCGTCCGATCCATGATCCACGAACTCGGCGCCGGCTATGCCATCGACGGCGACAAGGCCATTCACGCCTCCGCTACCGTCGAGGCCGGCGCCGTGATCAAGAGCCCTGCGATCCTCGGCCCGAGATCATTCGTCGCCGCGCGCGCATATCTTCGCGGCGGCGTGTTCCTGGATGAGGATTGCATCGTCGGTCCATGCTGCGAATTGAAAACGACCATGATGTTCGCCGGCTCGAAGGTCGCGCATTTGAGTTTTGTCGGCAACTCGATCCTCGGCGCCGGCGTCAACATCGAGGCCGGCGCCATCGTGGCGAACTATCGCAATGAAATGGACGACAAGCGGATCCGCATCGTCTGGCGGGGAGGCGTCATCGACACCGGGGTCGAGAAATTCGGCGCCCTGATCGGCGATCATGCGCGGATCGGCGCCAACGCCGTGATCGCACCGGGGGCGCTGATCGAGCCCGGCTTTCGCCTGACGCGGCTGGGCAAGGTCGACCAGCATCCCGACCCGCTTCTGTAGATCAGCGAGGCCAGGGCGCTGATCGGAGGCGCTCGTCAACCTGCCGGTAATGAGTTCTCTTTACGCTCCGACAACCATAAGCCCACCTGTGTTGCGGGCGATGCGTTCGAGTGAGTTGCGTTTCATGTTGCGTTTCAAGGTTCTGGTCTCGGCGGTCCCCCTGATCGCTGCCGCGGCGGTGGCCCGCATCGAATACTTTCCGGCGGCGCAGCCCTGCATCACGCTTGGACCAGGGACGGTCGAGATCGCCTCGGTCCCCTGGCACGCCGACCTTCACGTCAGCTTCACCGACGATCCCCGCCTTGCGACGGTGCGCGTTGCGATCTCTGAAAGCGCCGAGCTCTGACATCGCGCCATTAACCCTTCACTAACTCCGATCTCATCGGGCCATGGGAACCGGCGCAGCCTCAAAGACTTTGCAAGATCGCGCACCGCAAGGTCACGTCAACGAATCGAACAGCGCGCGGACGGCAATTTCAGGGGCCCTGATGATGGGACGAACCTTCCGGATCAAATTGCGCATTCGCCGCTTTGCCCGACGCCACCGCACCCTGATCGGCGCCATCCGTTCCTTCATGGTGTTCTCGGCCGCGTTCGGCGGCGCCTACGGCTTCATCGTCGGCAGCCGGTCCGAAAGCTCCGGCTATAATCCTCATGCCTTCGCGATCGGCGCGAGTCTGCTGTTCGCGATCGCCTGTCTCGGCTGCGCGACGCTCAGCATGCGCCTGCGCTTCCTGCGCAGGAAGATGCGCGGGATCATGCTTCACCATGAAGCCATGGCCGACCGCAATTGGGAGCTGCAGGAAGCCGAGGGCCGCGCGCGCAGCCTGTTCGAATCGCAGGGCGACCTGATCGTGATGCGCGATGCCGAAGGCCGCATCACCTTTGCCAACGAAGCTTATTGCATGATGGCCGAACGGCCGCGCGAAACGCTGATCGGCAGCCGCTTCTCCTTCGAGGTCATCGAGCAGGGCGACAGCGCGCTCGAGACCAACGGCACGCGGATGCATGACCAGAGGATCGCGACGCGAACTCGGGCCGCGCTGGATTGCCTGGCGCGAAGCTTTCGTCCGCTCCGACGCCGGACAGCCGGCCGAACTGCAATGCGTCGGCCGCGACGTCACCGATCGCACCGAGACCGAGCGTGCGCTCGCCGATGCGCGCGACCAGGCCGATGCCGCCAATCGCGCCAAGTCACGCTTCCTCGCCATGGCCTCGCATGAAATCCGCACGCCCCTGAACGGAATCATCGGCATGAGCTCGCTTTTGCTCGATACGCCGCTGACGCCGGAGCAGGCGACTTATGCGAAGGCCGTGAAGACCTCCGGCGATGCCCTGCTGTCGCTGATCGAGGAACTGCTGGACTATTCCAAGATCGAGGCCGGCAAGATCAATCTCGAGCAACGGCCGTTCGCGCTGATCTCGCTGATCGAGGACATCACCGAACTGCTGGCGCCGCGGGCGCAAGCCAAAAACCTCGAGATTGCCGCCTATGTCGACGACCGCCTGCCGGCTGACGTCATCGGCGATGCGGCGCGACTGCGCCAGGTGCTGCTCAACCTCGCCGGAAATGCGATCAAGTTCACCGCGACCGGCGGCGTGGCGCTGATCGTCGAGCCCGGCATCTGGCCGAACGAGATCAGTTTCATGGTGCGCGATACCGGCATCGGCATCGCTCCCGAGGCGCGCGAGCGCATCTTCCGCGAATTCGAGCAGGCCGATGAGCGCATCGCGCGCAACTACGGCGGCACCGGGCTCGGGCTTGCCATTTCGGAACGCATCGTCAAGCGCATGGGCGGCCGCATCGCGCTGGAAAGCCAGCCGGGCGCCGGTTCGACCTTCGAAGTCTCCATCCCGCTCCCGGCCGCCTCGCCGGCGAGCGGACAACGGCCCTTCGCGGCGGCCGATCTCGCCGGCCAATCCATCATGCTGGTGTCGGCGCAAAGCATCGAGGCTTCTCTCATTGCGCGCCGGCTGCAGCGCTGGGGCGGCCAGACCTGCTTCATCTCGGATACCGACATCGCAATCGCCCTGCTCCCCGAGCGGACTTGGCATGCCGTTCTGGTCGATCGCGCCCTTGGCGACGATGTGGTCCAGGCGATCGGCGAAGCCGCGCGGCCCTACGCCGGCCAGCGCATCCTGATGTTCACGCCGTCGACACGGCGCGAGCTGAAGCCCTCGTCCGCTTTCACCGCCTATCTGGTCAAGCCGCTGCGCGCAGCGTCGCTCGCGGCGCGTCTCGTGGCCGCACCCGAGGTGGCCGCGCCCGGTATCGCGGAAGATTCCCTGATCGAGGCCGATGCCGAAGTCCCCGCGGACAAGCCGCCGCGCGGCCTGTCCGTGCTGGTCGCCGAAGACAATGAGATCAACGCGCTCCTGATCCGCTCGCTGCTGACCCGGCTCGGCCATCACACCGTGATTGCGACCAACGGCACGGAAACGATCGAAACATGGCTGGCCGCGAAATCCGCCGGCACGCCCTACGATCTCGTGCTGATGGACGTCCAGATGCCCGAGCTCGACGGCATCGAGGCCGCCAAACGCATTCGCGCCCACGAGGCCGGCGAACCCGCACGCCGCACACCGATCCTCGCACTGACAGCCAACACGTTGATCGAGGATCGCTATGCCTGCTTCGAAGCCGGCATGGATGGCTTTCTGATCAAGCCGCTTGATCGCGAAAAACTCGCCGAAGCGCTGGCGGGACTGACCGCCGCGAGGCATCTCGCGGCGTAAGGGACCAGACCTCCATCATGCGAGGATTAGCCGCGTAGGGTGGGCAAAGCGAAGCGTGCCCACCATTCGCGGTCAGAGATCGGGGATCAACGGTGGGCACGGCGCTTCTTTGCCCACCCTACAAGGATCAACTACAACCTTCTCAGCGCTACCGTCTCGATGACGTGGTCGGCGCCCTTCTTCAGGATCAAGGTCGCACGCGGCCGGGTCGGCAGGATATTGTCCTCGAGATTGGCGAGATTGGTGCGCTCCCAGATCGCAGTTGCGGTGGCGACCGCTTCGTCGTCGGATAGCAGCGCATAGCGGTGGAAGTACGATTTCGGATCGGCAAACGCGGTATCGCGCAACGTCAGCCAGCGCGTCACATACCACTCCCTCAGCACCGACTCTTCGGCGTCGATATAGACCGAGAAGTCGAAAAAGTCGGAGACGACAGGCACCGCCTTGCCGTCGCGCGGCAACGGGCCGGTCTGCAGCACATTGACGCCCTCGACGATCAGGATGTCGGGCTGGTCGACCTCTTGCCACTGGTTGGGAACGATGTCCCAGCTCAAATGCGAATAGACCGGCGCGCGCACATTGCGCCGACCGGCCTTGATGTCGCTTAGAAACGACAGCAGCAGCGGCAGATCGTAGCTCGCCGGGAAACCCTTCTTCTGGATCAATCCCAACCGCTCGAGCACGGCATTAGGATAGAGGAAGCCGTCAGTCGTCACCAGTTCGACCTTGGGTCGCGGCGACCATCGCGCCAGGAGGGCCTGCAGCACGCGCGCCGTGGTCGATTTGCCGCCCGCGACCGAGCCGGCAATGCCGATGATGTAGGGCATTTTGCGGTCACGGATGCCGAGAAACTGGCGCTGCGCATAATAAAGCCGCTGCGCGGCGTCGACATAGATCGACAACAAGCGCGACAGCGGCAGATAGATTTCCTCGACCTCCTTCAAGTCGAGGCGGTCGTGCAACGAGCGCAGGCGATCGAATTCACCGGGCTCCAGCGTCATCGGCGTGTCGTCGCGCAGATGCGCCCACTGCTCGCGGGTAAAGATTCGGTAGGGATTGTATTGCTGGTCTGGTGCGCGGATATCCATGCGTCGCCCCCGGTCAGTCGCGCTTGCGCGACGCTTTCTCTTCGAGCCCGGACATCGAGGTCCGTTGCGCCAACGCGGCTTCGACGTCGGCCAGCGAGATGTCGCGGGCTTTCAGCAAAACCAGCAGGTGATAGAGAAGATCGGCGCTTTCAGCGATCAGGTGACCGCGGTCGTTCTCGATCGCGGCGATCACGGTTTCGACCGCCTCCTCGCCCAGTTTTTTGGCGCAATGTTCCGCGCCCTTGTCGAGCAGCTTTTTCGTGTAGGACGCCTCGCCGCTCGCGGCCGCGCGGGCATCGATGGTGGCGGCAAGGTCATGGATCGTGAAACGCGACATCAACTTCGACTCTACGCAGGCGCGCGCCAAAAGGGCGCGCGCTATTGGGCCTGATGTAGCACTTTTATGACAGGGAGTAATCAGGGATCGAGCCGCATCGGCAGGCCGGCGCGCACCATATGGTCCTTGGCCTGGCGAATGGTGAATTCGCCGAAGTGGAAGATGGAGGCGGCCAGCACCGCGGTGGCGTGGCCCTGCCGGATACCGTCGACCAGGTGATCCAGGTTGCCGACCCCGCCGGAGGCGATCACCGGTACGGGAACGCGGTCGGCGATGGCCTGGGTCAGCGGCAGGTCAAAGCCCGCCCTTGTGCCGTCGCGGTCCATCGAGGTCAACAGGATCTCGCCGGCGCCAAGCGCGACCACTTCCTCTGCATATTCGATGGCGTCGATCCCGGTGGATTTCCGTCCGCCATGGGTGAAAATCTCCCAGCGGTCGGAGCCGCCCGCGCGCTGCACGCGCTTGGCGTCGATCGCCACCACGATGCACTGCTCGCCGAATTTCTGGGCCGCCTCCTTGACGAACTCGCGCCGCGCCACGGCGGCTGAATTGATCGAGACCTTGTCGGCGCCGGAGCGGAGCAGGGTCTTGATATCCTCGATGGTGCGGACACCGCCGCCGACGGTCAGCGGCATGAAGCAGGCTTCCGCCGTCCGCCGCACCACGTCCAGCATGATGCCGCGGTTTTCATGGGTCGCGGTGATATCGAGGAAGCAGAGCTCGTCGGCGCCCGCCGCGTCATAGGCAATCGCAGCCTCGACGGGATCGCCGGCATCGCGCAGATCGACGAAGTTGACGCCCTTGACCACTCGCCCGTCCTTGACGTCCAGACAGGGGATTACGCGAACCTTGAACATCTTCAGCTCCCGAGTGCGTTGTCCCGCGAAGAGGATAGTCCTTCGTGCAAGGACAACGCGTCAAACAAACCAATCAGGCCGCCGCGCGCGCATTGCGGATCAGCGCCAGCGCGGCGGCCGGGTCAAGCCGGCCGTCATACAAGGCGCGGCCCGCGATCGCACCCTCCAGCTTCTTCGCCCGCGGCGCCAGCATCGCCTTGACGTCGTCGATCGAGGCCAGTCCGCCTGACGCGATCACCGGGATCGAGATGCTGTCCGCCAGCGCGATCGTGGCGTCGAGATTGAGACCTTTGAGCAGGCCGTCGCGGGCGATGTCGGTGAAGATGATGGCGGCAACACCGGCGTCCTCGAAACGCTGCGCGATTTCCAGCGCCGTCACTTGCGACGTCTCGGCCCAGCCTTCGACCGCGACCTTGCCGTCGCGCGCGTCGAGGCCGACCGCGACGCGGCCGGGGAATTTCTTCGCGGCGCTTTTCACCAGCTCCGGATCGCGCACCGCGGCGGTGCCGATGATGACACGCGTGATGCCTTTCTCCAGCCAGCCCTCCACGGTCCCGAGATCGCGGATGCCGCCGCCGAGCTGCACCGGCATGCTGACCATCCTGAGCATCGCCTCGACGGCCAGCGCATTGACGGGCTTGCCGGCGAAGGCGCCGTCGAGGTCGACGACATGCAGGTATTCAAATCCCTGCGAAGCGAAGCTCTTCGCCTGGGCGGCGGGATCGAGGTTGAAAACGGTGGCGCGCGCCATGTCGCCCTGCTCGAGCCGCACGCACTGGCCGTTCTTCAGATCGATCGCGGGAAAAAGAATCACGGCTTCCACTTCAGGAAGTTCGAGATCAGGGCAAGGCCGAAACGCTGGCTCTTCTCTGGGTGGAACTGCGTGCCGATCGCGGTGTCCTTGCCGACGATGGCCGTGACCGGCCCTCCGTAATCCGCGCGCGCCAGCACGTTGGCCTCATCAGCCGCATTGAGGTGATAGGAGTGCACGAAATAGGCGTGGCGGCCCTTCGGCCCGAGATCGAGCCGCTCCAGCACGGGGTGATCCCGCAGGACTTCGAGCGTGTTCCAGCCCATATGCGGGATCTTCAGGTTCTCGTCGCGCGGGGTGATTTTCTCGACATCGCCTTCGACCCAATTGAAGCCGTCGGTCGTGACATGCTCCTTGCCGCGGGTCGCCATCAACTGCATGCCGACACAGATGCCCAGGAATGGCCGGGCCTTCACGCGCACGGCTTCGGTCATCGCCTCGAGCATGCCGTCCAGCGCATCGAGGCCGCGGCGGCAATCGGCAAAGGCGCCGACGCCGGGCAGCACGATGCGATCGGCGCGATACACCGCTTCGGGATCGCGGGTGACCGTGATCTTCTGCGGCTCCGCCGAACTTCGCGTGGCGCGTTCGAAGGCCTTGGCCGCCGAATGCAGATTGCCGGAGCCGTAATCGATGATGGCAACCGTCATCGCGATCCTCCCGGCTCTGGAAACAATCCGATGATGCCACCCTGCGGCAGCGGTGGCGGCTCGGAAAATCTCTGGCCCGGCACGTCGCGGGTCGGCGGCGGACCGCCGCGATCGACCGACAGGGGATCGTAGCCCGACCAGCGCTTGCCTGACGTGAAGCGGTCGAAAAAGCGGCGTTCGGCCGTTTCCTCGTCATCGGCGACGACGACATCGAGCTGGCGCCATTTGCGCCGCGAATACGCCCAACGCAGCAATGTCGAAGCCTCCATCCCCGTCAGGACGGCGATAGCAGCGGAGATGGCCGTCACCGCGAGTGGGCCTCCGCCAAGCTGCACCACCGCCACGACGATCCCGACCGTCACGATGACCCAGCCGATCAGTGCAAGCCACAGCTGCTTCGCAGCCAGCCAGAGCGGGCCGAACAGCATCGCCCAGAAGTGGAATCCATCGCGCACGAAGACGAACTTGTCGGTCGCGCGGAAATCCGCGGCATAGGCAGAAGGCGCGTGGACGGTATAGACCGGCATACCCTGGAACTCCCGGACGTCAGCCTCCGAGCTGACCCTTGGTGGACGGCACTTCGCCGGCTGCCCGCGGATCGATCGCAACAGCCGTCCGCAGCGCCCGCGCCAGACCCTTGAAGCAGGATTCGGCAATGTGATGGCTGTTTTCGCCATATAGGGTCTCGACGTGCAAAGTCACGCCCGCATTCATGGCGAAGGCGTTGAACCATTCGCGCACCAGCTCGGTGTCGAATTGACCGATCTTGTCCCGCGGGAACGGCACCTTGAACACCAGCACCGGCCGGCCGGAAATGTCGATCACCACGCGCGACAGCGTCTCGTCCATAGGCATGTGGATCGAGGCATAACGGGTGATGCCGGCCATGTTGCCGAGCGCCTGCTTCACGGCCTGTCCCAGCGCGATGCCGACGTCTTCGGTGGTGTGGTGGTGGTCGACATGGAGGTCGCCATTGGCCTTCACCGCGATATCGATGCGGGAGTGGCGCGCCAGGAGATCCAGCATGTGGTCGAAGAAGCCGATGCCGGTCGAGACAGTCGCAAGGCCGGTGCCGTCGAGGTTCACCGAAACCTCGATGTCGGTCTCCTTGGTCTTGCGCTTGATGGTGGCGCTACGCATGAAATTGGCCTTTATTCCTTCCGGAAGCGCGGGTCTTTTAACAGGCCGATGGCGGCTTCGCTACTGCGGGATACCCTGAACCGCCCCTGAACCTGAACCTATGGTGAGCGGAATCACGCATCACGCCAGCCGATTGTAACCCCGTCCGTTAACGCCTAAATCTGGCCGGAGAAGAGGGTATCCCATATGTACGCATCGAATGAGCCGCCGGTCTGGCACGGCACCACCATTTTGACCGTCCGCAAGGGCGGCAAGGTCGTGATCGGCGGCGACGGCCAGGTCTCGATCGGCCAGACCGTGATCAAGTCCAACGCGAAGAAGGTCCGCAAGCTCGGCAAGGGCGACGTGATCGGCGGCTTTGCCGGCGCCACCGCCGATGCCTTCACGCTGTTCGAGCGGCTGGAAAGCAAGCTCGAGCAATATCCGGGACAATTGACCCGCGCCGCGGTCGAACTCGCCAAGGACTGGCGGACCGACCGCTATCTGCGGCGGCTGGAGGCGATGATGATCGTCGCCGACAAGGACGTTTCGCTGGTCCTGACCGGCACCGGCGACGTGCTGGAGCCGGAAGCCGGCGTGATGGCGATCGGCTCCGGCGGTAATTATGCGCTCGCCGCGGCCCGCGCTTTAATCGATTCCGCTCACGACGCCGAGACCATCGTGCGGCGTTCGCTCGACATCGCCGCCGACATCTGCGTCTACACCAACCGCAGCGTCACCATCGAGACCCTGCAGAGCGGTTAGCCGATGATGGCGTCGGCTTACACGTTCGAACCCATGACGGCAGCCGATCTGCCCTTGATCAGGCGCTGGCTCGTCGAGCCGCATGTCCGGCAATGGTGGGGCGACCCTGACGAGCAATATGCGCTGGTCAGCGGCGATCTCGATGAAGTCGCGATGGATCAATACATCGTATCAGCCGCAGGTGCTCCGTTCGGCTATCTTCAGTGCTACGACCTGACCGCGTGGAATTCCGGTTTCGGCGATCAGCCCAGGGGTACGCGCGGCATCGACCTCTTCATCGGCGACGGTGGGATGATCTGCCGCGGTCACGGTTCGGCCTTCATCCGGACTTTCGTCGATGACCGCCTCGGGAACGGCGCACCCCGCATCGTCACCGATCCCGACCCCAATAATCAGCGCGCAATCCGCGCCTATGAAAAAGCCGGTTTCGCCAGGGATCGCCTGGTTGACACGCCCGATGGCATCGCACTTCTGATGGTGCGCGAGCCATGACCGCAGAAGCCTCCCGCGCCAAATCTCTTTCGACGCCGCAATGGCTTGCGATTGGCGCCGGCCTGCTCGTGCTGCAAGCCACGATCCTTTACGCGATGGGCCGCGTGCCGATCTGCACCTGCGGATATGTCAAACTCTGGCATGGCGCGGTGCAGAGTTCGGAGAACTCGCAGCATATTACCGACTGGTACACCTTCTCCCATATCATTCATGGTTTCATCTTCTATGGCTTGAGCCGGCTGATCTGTCCGCGCTGGCCCTGGCCCGGCCGGCTTGTTCTCGCGATGGTGATCGAAGGCGGCTGGGAACTGCTCGAAAACTCCAATTTCATTATCGAACGTTATCGCGCCGGGACGATCTCGCTGGATTACTATGGCGACAGCATCGTCAACTCGGTGTCGGACACGCTGGCGATGGTCACAGGCTTTCTGCTGGCAAGGAGGTTGCCCGTCGCGGCGACGGTCGCACTGGCGGTTGCCATGGAGGTGCTTGTCGGGCTCCACATCCGTGACAATCTGACCCTCAATATCATCATGCTGATCCACCCGTTCGACGCGATCCGGGACTGGCAGAGCGGGCCGCCCATCATCTGAAAATACAGCTTGTCCTGACCGTGCTCCGACCCTAGCTAATGCCCATGACAGACTTCTCTCCCCGCGAAATCGTCTCCGAACTCGACCGCTTCATCGTCGGCCAGACCGAAGCCAAGCGCGCGGTTTCCATCGCGCTGCGCAACCGCTGGCGGCGGCAACAGCTCAATGGCGGCTTGCGTGAGGAAGTGCTGCCCAAGAACATCCTGATGATCGGCCCGACCGGCGTCGGCAAGACCGAGATCGCGCGGCGGCTGGCAAAGCTCGCAGGCGCGCCCTTCATCAAGGTGGAGGCGACCAAGTTCACGGAGGTCGGCTATGTCGGCCGCGATGTCGAGCAGATCGTCCGCGATCTGGTCGAGGTCGCGATCGTCCAGGTGCGGGACAGGAAGCGCAAGGACGTGCAGGCGAGGGCGCAGCAAGCCGCCGAGGAGCGCGTTCTGGACGCGTTGGTCGGACCCAATTCCAGCGCCGCCACGCGCGATTCATTCCGCAGGAAGCTGCGCGCGGGCGAGCTCAACGACAAGGAAATCGAGATCGAGACGCAGTCCTCGGGCGGCGGCCTGCCGATGTTCGAGATTCCGGGCATGCCCGGCGCGCAGATGGGCGCGGTCTCGCTGGGCGATATCTTCGGCAAGCTCGGCGGCCGCACCAAGACGCGACGGCTGACGGTCGAAAGCTCGCACGAGATCCTGGTCAACGAGGAGTCCGACAAGCTGCTCGACAATGACCAGCTGACGCAGGAGGCGATCCACGCCGTGGAGAACAACGGCATCGTGTTCCTGGACGAGATCGACAAGATCTGCGTGCGGGAAAACCGCCACGGCGGCGATGTCTCGCGCGAAGGCGTGCAGCGCGACCTGCTGCCGCTGATCGAGGGCACCACGGTCTCGACCAAGCATGGCGCGGTCAAGACCGACCACATCCTGTTCATCGCGTCGGGCGCGTTCCACATCGCAAAGCCCTCCGACCTGCTGCCGGAGTTGCAGGGCCGGCTGCCGATCCGGGTCGAGTTGCAGGCTTTGACCCGCGACGACATGCGGCGGATCCTGACCGAGCCGGAGGCGTCGCTGATCAAGCAATATGTGGCGCTGATGCAGACCGAAGGCGTTACACTCGACATCACCGACAGCGCGATCGACGCGCTGGCCGACGTCGCCGTCGCCGTCAATTCGACGGTGGAGAATATCGGCGCGCGGCGGTTGCAGACCGTCATGGAACGGGTGCTGGACGAGATCTCGTTCACCGCACCGGACCGCAATGGCGAGACGGTGCAGATCGACGCCGCCTATGTGCAGAAGCATGTCGGCGACCTCGCCAGGAACGCCGATCTGAGCCGGTTTATTTTGTAATTCCTCTCGGCCGCGCTATATCCGATGTCGTCGCCGCCGAGTGCGCACTTGCGCACGGGAGCGGAGACCCATAACCACAGGCTTTCCTGCTCGGACAAGATGGCGGCTCCAGCGTTGGCGCAACATCAACATCGGTGGCTATGGGTCCCGGCTCTGCGCTCGCTTTGCTCGCTTGGCCGGGACGACAGATGAGTACGTGGCAAAACGCGTTGCACGTAAGCTCTTGGCGCGCGAATCCGTGGCGCGTGATGCTTGCCGTCAACGCCGTCGTCGTTCTCGGCGTTTTCCTGCACAAGCTCATCCTGCGGCCGTTCGTTCCCTACATCCATCTCCTGGTCGACTACCATTTCGGTTTCATCAAGCGCGCGCTGATCGGCGCGTTGGTGTCGCTGTTTACGGCAAAGGTGCCGATTTGGCTGGTGTTCGCGCTCGGAGGCACGGTGTGGCTCGTCACGCTCGGCCTTTTTGTCCGGCTGTTTCAGCGCACCTTCGGCCTTGAGCAGAAGAACCTGCCGCTGTTCGTGTTCCTGGCGGGCTCGCCGTTCTTCTTCAAGAACTTCATGTTCTCGCTCGGGCATTTCGACATCTATGGCTGCCTGTTTGCGATCATCCTCCTGCTGGTGCCGGCGCGATCGATCTGGTTCGTGCTGCTCGCAGCGTTGTTCTCGATCGTGCTGATCCTGATCCACCACATCCATCTCCTGATGTATGTGCCGACCATCGCCGTCATCGTCGTGCTCAGGCATTATCTCGTCGCCGGAGTGAGCGGCAGGACCATCGCTGCCGGCGTGGTCGCGGCAGCAGCAGTCGGCGCGCTCTTCCTCACCGCGCAATTCTGGGGAACGATGCCGATCCCGGCGGCGCAGTTCGTCGATCACCTCAAAAGCCGGATGGCCGATCCGTCGCGCACCGACCTGCTCGAATTCTTCTTCATCTGGTACCAGCCGCTCTCGAAGGAAATCTCGGACACCTGGGCGCGCATGCCCGAAAACATCCTGGGCGTGCCCGTCTTCGCGCTGCTGATCTGGCTGCACACGCCGCTCTGGCATTATCTTGCCGAAACCATTCGCGCGCTGCGCCACCCCCTTCACCAGCGCCTCGTGATGTCTTCGCTGACCGGCGTGACCCTTGGCTATCTCATCATGTTTGGTATCGTGTTCGACTATTCGCGCTGGGTCTCGAACTGGGCGGTCTGCCTGTTCCTGATCCTGCACGCGGTGAAGATGCTGCCGGCGTCGCGCGAGGTGACGCCCATTGCGGCCGACGACAGGAAGACCACGATTCTCGGCGCGATCATTACGCTGATCCCGCGCGTCGGGATCATACGGCCGTTCTAGTCGGGCACGATCTCCGCGCAAACGCGTTCCGCCGATGTTGCGAGGGAAAATCGCGTCGCACTTTTCCGGATCATGCCTTAGCGAGCCCGCCTGATCCGCACATAGAGCGCGCCTTCGCCGCCATGGCCGATATGCGCTTCCTCGAAGCCCACCACCAGCGAGCGGAGTTCCGGTGAGCTCAGCCATTGCGGCACCTGCCGGCGCAGCACGCCGCGTTCGGCTTCGCCGCCTCCGACCTTGCCCTTGCCGGTGATGACCAGCACGAAGGTGTGGCCGTCGCGATGGGCCTTGTGCAGGAAGCCAAGCAGCGCGCGATGCGCACGGCTCTGCGTCATGCCATGCAGATCGAGCCGCGCGTCGATCTCGCTTCTGCCGCGCGAGAGTTTTGACAGTTCGCGGCGGCCGAGCGGCGCCAGCGGCGGCATCACGGGCTTGCTCGGCCTGGGCGCCTGCTGGGATGAAATTGGCCGTGGCGATGGCGCTGGTCTGTTCAGCCGATCGGTCTCAATCGCCGCGGCCGCCTTGCCAATAGCTGACTTGCCAAGCCGCGGCTTCTTCCGCAGCGGCTTGACCTGCCGTGCGACGCTTTCCCACAGCGCACGCTCCTCTTCGCTCAAGCTGCGCCGCCGCGGCGAAGGAGGCGGATCCGTCATGGAGAACGACTGCGGTCGCTTCATGGATGGCGGATGTGCCGCGGCTCGCGGCTCTGCTGAAGCACCGGTGGCGGAGCATTCTTCGGCCGCTCGGCGGGCAAGGGCACCTGCCCGACCGTTGACGCTGATGACGCCGTCCTCTGGTCAACGGGCTGACCCTTTGCGGGCGCCGTCTGCGGATAGAGCCTGGCGATCTGCGCCGTCGGCCGCGCATCCGGCAGCGGCAGCCTGCGCCCGCGCGCCAGCGGATCGAGGCTTTTGGGCACCAGCATCACAAAGCGCATGTTGCTCTTGAGCCGGCCGGCGATTTTTCCGGCATCGGGCCCGGCGCCGAAATAAAGGTCGGCGCGCGCTGGCCCGACGATCGCCGAGCCGGTGTCCTGCGCGATCATCAGCCGGTGAAACGGCGTATTCGACTTGTCGGATTCGATCGGCAATTCGCCCGATATGAAGAACGGCGTGCCGTAGACATGCAGCGCCTTGTCGACCGCGATCGAGCGGCCCGGCGTCAGCGGAATGCCCTGGGCGCCGATCGCCTCGTCCTTGTCGCCGAGCTGGACTTCGCGAAAGAAGACATAGGAGCGATTTTGACGCCGCACATCCTTTGCGCCTTCCGGATTGGCCTCCATCCATTCCCTGATCTTCTGCATCGACATTTCGTCGCGTGTGAAGAGACCGCGTTCGATCAGCACGCGTCCGACTGCGGTGTAGGGATAGCCGTTATACGAATCGTAGTTGATGCGCAGCGTCGAACCGTCGGGCAGGTGGACCCGCGCCGAGCCCTGGATCTGCGCGAACAGGAGATCGGTCTGGTCCTTCAGCCAGCAGATTTCGATGCCGCGCCCCTCGAGCACGCCGTCCTCGATCTGGCCGCGGTCATAGTAGGGCACGAGCTTGCGGCGGCCGATCTTGCGGAACACCTGGCCCTTGTTCGGCAGATCGGGCGAGGCCTGCGAATAGCCGCGCATGAACAGGTTGGAGGGACGCCGGTAGACCGGCACATTGTAGACGTCGGTCCGGGTCCGCGAGCCCTCGATGATCGGTTCGTAATAGCCAGTCACGAAGCCGGCATCCTGGCCCAGACGCGAGATTTCCAGCGGCACGAAATAGTCCTCGAAAAAGGCGCGCGCCCTGGCGCCGTCGGAAATCTCGGCCGCGCGCGCCGCGCGGCACGGTTCGCGCAGTGTCACGCCGATCGCGCGCGAGTCCGGCGATGCGTCGTGCTGGGCCGCGATCGGCTTGCAGCTTGCGCGAAAGGTCTGGTAGGCGGCGAGCTGGTCGTCATTGGTCCAGCCGGGAATGTCTGACCAGGACATCGGGAAATACTGGCTGTCGGCGATTTCGGGCGGAAGATCGAGTTTCGGGTAGGGCAGGGCGCGTTCCGCCTGGCGAGGCGAGGGCTGCGGGTGCGCTCGCCAGCGATGCGCGGCCATCACTACGAGCGGCATCATCGCCTGCCCGGCCGCGGCGACGCAGAGCACCGCGATGACAAGCTTCAGACGTCTGGCGTTAGTGAGTGCTTCCCGTGCCAACCAGCTTCCAGTTCGGATCGCGTGAGGTGGTGTCGCGCGCAAAGGTCCAGACGTCCGTGATATCGGCCACCTTGTCCGGATTGCCGTCGACGATCGTGCCTGACTTGTCGCGGGTGACCGAAATCATCTGCGACACGAAGCGAACGGCCAGCTGTGCCGTGCGGTCGCGCGCCTCGGCGCCGACAAGCTCGGCCTTGTCGATCGACACGAAGCGCGTTTCGGTCTTCTGCTCGTGCCTCTCGCGATCCTTGATCACCGTCTCGAAGCTGTCATAGACCTCTGACGACAACAGGTCGCGCAGGGCGCGGCGATCGCCGTTGGCGAAGGCCAGCACGATCATCTCGTAGGCGCTGCGCGCGCCCGACAGGAAATGACGGGGATCGAACGAGGAGTCCTGCGCCACGATCGCGTCCAACCCCTGCGCGAGCGGCGTGCCCGCCTCCGCAAGGCCCTTCCAGCGATCGGTCGGCGGCGCAACGTCGGCGGTGGGCGCCAGCGGCGCCTGATCGATCACCTTGCCCGGGATCGGCACGACATTGGCATCCGGCGCACCCGGAACCGTATTGCGCGCGGTGCGATCGAACGGCGGCCGTTCGTTGCCGGTGCGTTGTCCGAGCACATTGCGCAGCCGCAGGAAAATGAAGACGGCCAGCGCCAGGAAGATGATGGTGTAAATATCCACGTCGTATTCTGCTTTCTGGTCTCTACCGGTAACCAGCCTGGTAACCGGTCCCGTCAACCGGTCCCCAAAACCGATCCTGGGCTACAGCGTTCCCAGTTTGCGGGAAAGCCTCAACACTACACCACCCGTTCAAGTCCGCTGGATGTAGGCACGAAAATTCGCCGGGCCAATGGCAGTTCGCAGTGACGAATTGTAGCGCGTTTTGAGGCTGAGGGGAAACCCGATCCTGCCTGGAAATCGCGTATATTCAATTATTTAGCCTCGCAGCCGACACCTTTAAGGGCTCCAATCGCCAATTGCGGGCAAGCTTGGCGGCAATGAAGCGGCGGCAAACGGGCCGCCAAGTGCCGAGCGATCCTTGTGGAGCACCGCGCGGCTATGATAGCCACTCGCCGCGACGTCAGCCTTTTCAGGAGTTAAGTTCGATGACCAACGGCAATGGCAGCCCTCCCGGGGCAGACGCACCACCCCAGCTCAACGTGCTGGCGCAGTACACCAAGGACCTCTCGTTCGAGAACCCGAACGCGCCCGCCTCGCTGGGACCGCAGGCCACGCCGCCCCAGATCAACATCCAGATCAATGTCGGCGCCAACAACGTCAATCAAAACGAATACGAGGTGACGCTCTCGGTCGAGGGCAAGGCCGAGAATGCCGGCAAGATCATCTTCAGCTTCGAGCTCGCTTATGCCGGCGTCTTCCGCATCGTCAACGTGCCGCAGGAAAACCTGCACCCGCTGATCATGATCGAGTGCCCGCGGCTTCTGTTCCCGTTCGCGCGCGAGATCATCGCGACGGCGGTCCGCGACGGCGGCTTCCCGCCCCTGATGCTCGATCCCGTCGATTTCGTCGGCCTCTATCGGCAGAATATGGAGCGGCAGGCGGCTGCGGCGCAGGTCTCGGGCGCCAAGCCGAGCTAGAACTTCAAGGCCGAATTGAGTGACGCATCCGCGGTCAGGCCGTCGGGCCTGCCGCAAGTGATGCCTCGACGCTGTGACTCAAGTCACCTTCCCGCAATGGCACCGCCGGTAAATCTCCACAGCCAAGCGCTCATGGTGAGCCAATGCGGCAATGGAGAATGGAATGAACCCCTCACCAACGATGAATGTCCCAATCAAAACGGACTTGCCGGCCGGAGAGACGGTGGAGTCTGAGCTCAGCGTTCTCAGCGAAAACGAGCTTGACTATGTCAGCGGTGGTGGCGATCAGCGGGGCAACCCCATCGGTGGGCTACACAGCCGCTAACAAGATCGCGTCGAAGCGCGCGAACCGCCGCTCCCAATAATCTCAGGAGCGGCGGCACTAGGCGGTTGCCAGAAAATCGTTCCAGATCGGCTTCTCGCCGAGGGTCGCGACAAAGGCCCGATGCGCGTCACGGTCGGCTTCGGTGACGCGCGGCGCGAGCGGAACGGGTCGCTGCCGGCGCGCCACCTCGCCGGTGACCCCGACACGGATCTCCTGGCTGTCAGCCGCCAGGATCAAGACCGACTGCCGTGCGCCGATCAGGTCGACATAGACTTCGGCCAGAAGCTCGGCGTCGAGCAGCGCGCCATGCTTGGTGCGGCGTGAATTGTCGATCGCATAACGCGAGCAGAGATCATCGAGCCGGTTGGAAACGCCGGGATGCTTGCGCCGGGCCAGCAGCAGCGTATCGACCAGCCGCTCGCGCGGGACCGGCGGCCGTCTCACACGATCCAGTTCGGCGTTGATGAAGCTGATGTCGAATGAGGCGTTGTGGATCACCAGCGGCGCATCGCCGATGAAGGTGAGAAACTCCTCCACCACCTCGTGGAACAGCGGCTTGTCGGCCAGGAACTCCGTCGAGAGGCCGTGCACCGCCAAGGCTTCGGCCGCCATCTCGCGCTGGGGATTGATGTAGCGGTGGAAGGTCTGCCCCGTCGGCATACGGTTGACCAATTCGATACAGCCGACTTCGACCAGGCGGTCGCCGCGCAGGGGATCGAGGCCGGTGGTTTCGGTGTCGAGGACGATTTCGCGCATGGTCTTCCGGAACGAACGGCGGCGAATCAAGCTCGCCGCTGCGGCATCTTAACAGCCTCTGCCAGAATGTCGCGGATGCGGGCCCGCACCGGATCGAGCCCATGCGACGTATCCACGACGAAATCGGCCCGCCTGCGCTTCTCGGCGTCGGGCATTTGCCGGGCGACGATGGAATTGAACTTCTCTTCGTCCATGGTTCCGCGCGCCAGCACACGCTCGCGCTGCTGTTCCGGCGAGGTCGTGACCACGACCACCGCATCGACGCGCTTCTCCCCGCCGGTCTCGAACAACAGCGGGACGTCGACGACCACGACCCGCTGGCCTGAAGCCTCCGCGTCGTCGAAGAATTTCTTCCGGGACGCACCGAGCATCGGGTGCACGATCTGCTCCAGCTGCTTCATTGCAGCGGGATCATGCACCACGCGAGACGAAAGCCTGGCGCGATCGACCTTGCCGTCAGCGGTCGTGCCGGGAAACGCAACCTCGATCGCCGGCGCCGCTGCGCCCTCATACAATTGATGAACCGCAGCGTCCGCGTCGTAGACGGGAACGCCGGCCTCCTCGAACAGCTTTGCCGTGGTGGATTTTCCCATCCCGATCGAGCCTGTCAGTCCGAGGATCAGCATGCTCAAATTCCGATCAGGTGCTGGCCACGAAAGAATGCGAGCAAAGGCAGCAACGGCAGACCGAGGATCGTAAAGTGGTCGCCATCGATGGCCTCGAACAGATGCACACCGAGTCCTTCGAGCTGATAGGCGCCGACGCTTGAGGTCACGGCTTCACCTGCTTGATCCAGATAGGCGCGGATTGCATCGTCATCGAGCGGCCGCATGCTCATGCGCGCGACAGCGACGGTTTCGAACACTATCTGCCCATCCAGCACGACGGCAATGGCCGAGTGCAACTCATGGGTCTGCCCCGCCAAAGCGCGAATTTGCTCGGCCGCCGCGGCACGGCCATCGGGCTTGTTGAGGAGACGGTGTCCCAGCGCCAGTGTCTGGTCCGCGCCGACCACATAATGTCCCATCTTTCGCGCCGAAACAAACCGCGCTTTCTCGCGCGCCAGCAGGCTCGCAATCTCGCCAGGCGCGGACAATTTCGAGGTCTGCTGGAGACCGCGTTCGTCGACATCGGCCGGCATGGTCTCGAAGGCGAGGCCGGCATTGGCGAGCAGCATTTTTCGCGTCCGGCTTTGCGAGGCCAGGACAAGCGGGCTTTTCCCGCGCCAGATCGTCATATCTTACGCGTCATCCGCGAGCCGCGCCCGCTGCCGGTCGGTATAAAGCTTCAATATCGCAGCCGCCGTTTCCTCGATCGAGCGCCGCGTCACGTCGAGCTGCGGCCAGTTGAATTTTGCGCTCAGCTTTTTCGCAAAGGCGACTTCGTCGGCGACTGCCTGGCGGTCGATGTAATCCTCGTTGCTCGGTGCGGCGCCGATGCTCAAGAGCCGATTCTGCCGCACCTGAATCAGCCGCTCCGGCGAGGCATGCAGGCTCACCACCAGCGGTTTGGTCAGATGCTCGAGCTGATGCGGCAGCACGATTCCAGGCACCAGCGGAACGTTGGCGGTTCGCACGCCGCGATTGGCGAGATAGATCGAGGTCGGCGTCTTCGACGTTCGCGACACCCCGACCAGCACCACATCGGCGTCCTCCAGGCCTTCCACGTGCTGACCATCATCATGCATCATGGTGTAGTTCAGCGCATCGATGCGCTTGAAATATTCGGCGTTGAGCACGTGCTGCGCGCCGACCCGGCCCGTGGTTGCCGCACCCAGATAAGCCTCGAACAACTGCATCACCGGTCCGATGATCGACAGGCTCGGAACATTGATCTCCCGGCACTTGGCCTCGAGCTTGTGGACCAGATCCTTTTCCAGCAGCGTGAACAGCACGATGCCGGGCGCTTCCTCGATCTCGTCCAGCACGCGGTCGAGCTGCTTCTGGCTCCGCACCAGCGGATAGACATGCTCGACCGCGGTCACATTGGCGTATTGCGCGGCCACCGCGCGCGCCACCGTGATCAGGGTCTCGCCGGTCGAATCAGAGACGAGATGAAGGTGAAAATAATTGCCCGAAGTCGGCACGTCGGTCCTGTGTGTCCTGTGAATCCGTGTGGAGCTCGGTGATGAGAATCGGGTGCCGGTTGTCCTGTTTGGGATAACCCGGCGCGTTCTTCACATCACCTCGCCGAAGGAAAAGTCAGAGAGGTCCCAGGCATGATAGTGAGGGAATGTGGAATTGTCTCTGCATAAGCTGCCGGCGAGGCGACTTAAGCGGCTGATTCAGGTGTCCTTATTCGTCATGATGCAGACCGTTACCGAAATGTTGAGGGATGTGAACAAGCCCTCCAATGCCAAGGGACGCCATTGCATGAGTCCAATCCACCGCAACTAAAGACTCAAACCTTAAGAATCTAAGATTTATTTAGGGAAGGCTTGCCCTGCGGACAGGTCTCGGCGCAAATCCACGTTAAGAGATTTCGGAAGCGCTCGCGAAGACCGCGGGACGAATGGTGGAACATCCCGGCGATGTATGAGTGGATCAAGGCGCTGCATATCATTGCCGTCATTTCCTGGATGGCCGGCATGCTCTATCTGCCGCGATTGTTCGTCTATCATTGCGAGGCGGAGATCGGCTCGAAGCAGTCCGAGACCTTCAAGGTGATGGAACGGCGGCTCTTGAAGGCGATCATCAACCCCGCGATGATCGTGACCTGGCTCGCCGGCATCTATCTGACCTGGGCCCACGATTGGTATCTGTTCAGTTGGCTTCACCTGAAGGTTCTACTCGTGCTGGTGCTATCCGGTGTCCACGGCTTTTTCGTCCGATGCGTGAGGGCATTTGCGTCCGACCAAAATACCTACAGCCAGAAATTCTATCGAATTATCAATGAGGTGCCGACGGTCCTGATGATCGGCATTGTGATCCTGGTGGTGGTGAAGCCGTTTTCATGAGTTAATCTTGTAATGAGTTGGGCGTTAGCGATGCTTGCGAAACATGCATCGATTTTCTATATTGAGGTTTATCCCACCCAACGCAGGCGGATGTGGTTGCGTTCCGGTTCAAACCGGCCGCCACATCAGGTTTGAAGCCACCCGGCGCTTTCCTTGCTTTGAGCTTGCGGGCCTCTTTTTTTGCGCCCGCTTTTCCTGAAGCCACCTCGCACCCCCCTTCTCGAAAGCTACTCCACAGGACCAACCCCAATGCGGGAAATCAAACTCCAAGACCTCAAATCGAAGACGCCGGCGGAACTTGTTTCGTTTGCTGAAGAGAACGGGGTCGAAAATGCCAGCACCATGCGCAAGCAGGAGCTGATGTTCGCTATCCTCAAGCAACTGGCGGCGGCAGAAACTGATATCGTCGGCGAAGGCGTCGTCGAGGTGCTCTCCGACGGCTTCGGATTCCTTCGCTCACCCGATGCCAACTATCTTCCTGGCCCGGACGATATCTATGTTTCGCCCTCCCAGATCCGCCGCTTCGGTCTTCGCACCGGCGACACGATCGAAGGCCACATCCGCAGCCCGAAGGAAGGTGAGCGTTACTTCGCGCTGTTGAAGGTCAACACGCTGAACTTCGAAGACCCGGAAAAGGCCAAGCACAAGGTCAATTTCGACAACCTCACACCGCTGTTTCCCAATCAGCGGTTCCGGATGGAGATCGACGATCCGACGCGGAAAGACCTGTCCGCCCGCGTGATCGACATCGTGGCGCCGATCGGCAAAGGCCAGCGCGCGCTGATCGTGGCGCCGCCGCGCACCGGCAAAACCGTGCTGATGCAGAACATCGCGCATTCGATCACGGCCAATCATCCCGATTG
This sequence comes from uncultured Alphaproteobacteria bacterium, assembly GCA_963696255.1. Lineage (GTDB taxonomy): Bacteria > Pseudomonadota > Alphaproteobacteria > Rhizobiales > Xanthobacteraceae > Bradyrhizobium. Next base: position 1,867,959 of record CAVOJN010000005.1, on the reverse strand, counting down.
CTATCTGATCGTGCTGCTGATCGACGAACGTCCCGAGGAAGTCACGGACATGCAGCGCTCGGTGAAAGGCGAGGTGGTGTCGTCCACCTTCGACGAGCCGGCGGTGCGTCACGTTCAGGTGGCCGAGATGGTGATCGAAAAAGCCAAGCGCTTGGTCGAACACGGTCGCGACGTCGTGATCCTGCTCGACTCGATCACGCGATTGGGCCGCGCGTACAACACGGTCGTTCCATCATCGGGCAAGGTGCTGACCGGCGGTGTCGACGCCAACGCGCTGCAACGGCCGAAGCGATTCTTCGGCGCCGCGCGCAATATCGAAGAGGGCGGTTCGCTCACCATCATCGCGACCGCGCTGGTCGATACCGGCAGCCGCATGGACGAAGTCATCTTCGAAGAATTCAAGGGCACCGGTAACTCCGAGCTCATCCTCGACCGCAAGGTCTCGGACAAGCGCACCTTCCCCGCGATCGACATCTCGCGCTCCGGCACGCGCAAGGAGGAGCTCATCACCGATCCTCAGGTGCTCAAGAAGATGTATGTGCTGCGTCGTATCCTCAATCCGATGGGGACGATGGATGCGATCGACTTCCTGCTCGACAAGCTGCGTAGCACCAAGAGCAACGCCGAGTTCTTCGAGTCCATGAATACCTGATCGAGGTTCAGCCTGGTTGCTGAGAGGGGCGCCTCGGGGCGCCCTTTTCTTTTGCGGCTGTCGCTGCAGCGACCGACAGCTTTTGGAATGCTGCACTGCAACATTGACGCGGTAGGTGAGGAGCGTTGAGGGGCATTGCCGTTTGGACGCGAGCGGCTCTATTAGGCCATGCATCCGCGAGAGCAGACCATCTTTGCATTGTCGTCCGGCCGGCCGCCGAGCGCGATCGCGATCGTTCGCGTGTCGGGCCCGAAGGCCGGCGTCGCCCTTGAAATGCTCGCCGGAAAAATTCGGTTTCCTCGAACAGCGACTCGCGCGCTGCTTTGCGATGGAAAGGGTCAGGCGATCGACGACGCCATCACGCTCTGGTTTCCTGGGCCCGCTAGCGCGACCGGCGAAGATGTCGCCGAGCTTCATATCCATGGCGGACGCGCCGTGCTCGCCTCGCTGTTCGCGGCGCTGTCGGCAATCGAAGATGTTCGTGCCGCCGAGCCCGGCGAGTTCACCCGCCGCGCTTTCGAGAACGGCAAGCTCGATCTCACCGAGGCCGAAGGTCTCGACGATCTCATTCACGCCGACACGGATCGTCAGCGGCGGCAGGCGCTGCGGCAGCTCAAGGGTCTGCTTGGCGATCGCGCGCGCGACTGGCGACGAGAGATCATCGACGCGTCCGCACTGATCGAAGCCGGTATCGATTTCTCGGACGAAGGCGATGTATCGTCGGAGTTGATCGCGCCAGCGCTCGGCAGGGTCAAAGTGCTGCTCGGCGAGATCAAGGAAGTCCTGGCGGCAGAGGGCAAAGCTGAACGCTTGCGCGACGGCCTGATCGTCGCGATCGCGGGTCCGCCCAACGTCGGCAAGTCGACGCTGATGAATCAGCTGGCAAGGCGCGAGGTTGCGATCGTGTCGCCCCACGCCGGCACCACCCGCGACATCATCGAGGTGCAACTCGATCTCGACGGCTATCCGGTCACGGTGATCGACACCGCCGGCATTCGCGAGACCGATGATCCCGTCGAGCAGGAGGGTGTGCGGCGCGCGCGGTCGCGAGCAGCCGAAGCGGATCTTGTGCTGTGGCTCACCGATGCCGATGACGGGGTGAAAGACCATCAGGGCAGCGCGCCGATCTGGCTCGTCCGCAACAAGATCGATCTTGGGGACGCAGCGAACGGCAAGGCCAATGCAGCGCGCGAGTTCAGGATCTCGGCCGTGCGGGGCGATGGCCTTGCGGATCTGGTCGAAGCCCTGGTGCATTTTGCGCAGGACTTCTTCGGGTCGGTCGAGGCCGGTTTGATCACCCGCGAGCGGCAACGCCGGCTGCTCGGCGACACCGCGGCGGCGCTGGAGCGAAGTCTTGACGTGAATCTCGGCGCGGCCGGGCAGGGCGATGAACTTGTCGCCGAGGATTTGCGGTCTGCCGCCTATTGTCTCGGGCGGCTGCTCGGCCGGGTCGACGTCGAGGACATTCTGGATGTCATCTTCCGGGAGTTCTGCATCGGAAAGTAGCTCTATTGCTTGATTCAACCGATTAACAGGAACTAACGAACCGGTTTCACGTGAAACATTTGGTAATGGCTTGAATTGGGATGTTTCACGTGAAACAGCCGGAGCCCGGCGAAATTTGTCCGTTTCACGTGAAACAGCTTCCGGCTTCCCCGTTCCCGCGATAGAAGTCCGCGCCATGAGCCCGGCTCGAGAATCATTCGATGTGATTGTGATTGGCGGCGGCCATGCCGGCTGCGAGGCCGCATCCGCGTCCGCGCGCCTTGGCGCTAGGACGGCTCTTGTCACTCATCAATTCGCAACCGTCGGCGCGATGTCCTGCAACCCCGCAATCGGGGGCCTCGGCAAGGGCCACCTGGTCCGTGAGGTGGACGCTCTGGACGGACTGATGGGCCGGGTCGTCGATGCCGGCGGAATCCAGTTCCGCATGCTCAATCGCCGCAAGGGCCCAGCCGTCCGTGGCCCTCGCGCCCAGGCCGATCGGCAGCTTTATGCGGCTGCCATGCAGGCCGCCATTCAAGAGACCGCCGATCTCAGCGTCATCGAAGGTGAGGCCGACGAGCTGCTCCTCTCCGGCGATCAGGTCACGGGAATCCGCCTGGCGGATGGCCGGGAGATCGCCGCTGGGGCCGTGGTCATCACGACCGGCACCTTTTTGCGGGGCCTGATCCATCTCGGCGAGCGGAATTGGCCGGCTGGGCGCGTCGGCGAGGCGCCCGCGATGGGGCTGTCGAGGTCCTTTGAACGGGCTGGTTTCACCCTCGGCCGGCTCAAGACAGGTACGCCGCCCCGGCTCGACGGCACCACGATCGACTGGTCTGCGGTCGAGATGCAGCCCGGCGACGATCCGCCGGAGCCGTTCTCGGTCATGACCGACCGGATTACGACCCCTCAGATCCAGTGCGGCATCACCCGCACGACCACGGCCACGCATGAGGTGATCCGGGCCAATGTGCATCGCTCGCCGATGTATTCCGGCCAGATCAAGAGCTCAGGTCCCCGCTACTGCCCGTCAATCGAGGACAAGATCGTCAAGTTCGGCGACCGCGACGGTCACCAGATCTTCCTTGAGCCCGAAGGGCTGGATGACACCACGGTCTATCCCAACGGGATCTCGACCTCGCTGCCGGAGGAAGTACAGCTCGCAATCCTGGCCTCGATCCCAGGTCTGGAGCGGGTCAGGATGGTTCGGCCCGGTTACGCCATCGAGTACGACCATGTGGATCCCCGCGAACTGGATCCGACCCTGCAGACCCGGCGGCTGAGGCGCCTTTTCCTGGCTGGCCAGATCAACGGCACGACCGGCTATGAGGAGGCGGCCGCCCAGGGGCTGGTGGCGGGGCTCAATGCTGCCTTGGCCGCAAGCGGCACTGCGCCGGTCGTGTTCGACCGGGCGGCCGGCTATCTCGGCGTGATGATCGATGACCTCGTGACTCGCGGGATCACCGAGCCGTACCGGATGTTCACCTCGCGCGCCGAGTACCGGCTCACGCTGCGGGCCGATAACGCCGACCAGCGCCTGACCGATAAGGGCATTGCTCTGGGCTGCGTCGGTGAAGCCCGCCGCATCCGTCACACCGCCAAGATGGCCGCGCTGAACGAGGCGAGGGCGCTGTCGAAATCGCTGAACATCACCCCGAACGAAGCCGCCAGGCATGGGCTCGCGCTGAACCGTGATGGCCAGCGCCGCTCGGCCTTTGAGCTACTCGCGTATCCCGAGGTCGGCTGGACCGAGGTGAGAGCGATCTGGCCGGAGCTCTCGGCCATTGACCCAACCATCGCGATCCATCTCGAGATCGACGCCAAGTACGACGTCTACCTCAAGCGCCAGACCGCCGATGTCGATGCCTTCCGGCGCGATGAAGGCATGATGCTAGGCGACATCGATTACAGTCTCGTGCCGGGTCTTTCGAACGAAGTCCGCGCCAAGCTTGAATCCAGGCGGCCCTGGACGGTCGGGCAGGCGGGCCGGATCGATGGCATGACGCCGGCCGCGCTCGGTATCCTGGCTGCCTATCTTCGCCGTGAGGCGCGGAAACCTAGGGCAATGGCCTAGAGGCGTTTCACGTGAAACAGCGAGCGATGGGGAACGACGATCCCTCGGCGGCGACCGACAAGGCTGAGGCGCTGAAGCTCACCCCCGTTTCACGTGAAACAGAGGTGCGGCTGGATCGCTATCTCGATCTGCTCCGCCAATGGCAGACCAAGACCAACCTCGTTGCGCCCTCCACGCTCCCGCACCTTTGGACCCGCCACGTCGCGGATTCTCTTCAGCTGCTCCGACTTGCCCCCAACGCCAAGGTCTGGGTCGATCTCGGCAGCGGTGGCGGCTTCCCAGGCGTGGTGCTGGCCTGCGCGCTGGCGGAGATGCCCGGGGCAACGGTGCACCTGGTCGAACGCAATTCGAAAAAAGCCGCCTTCCTGCGCGAAGCATTGCGAATCACGTCTGCCCCGGGAATCGTACATGCGGCGGGAATCGAGGATACTGTGGATAGGATCGAGGGCCCGATCGATTGCGTGACCGCGCGGGCGCTGGCTCCGCTACATCAACTGATCGGACTGGCGCAGCCGCTGGTGCGAAGAGGTGCAAGGGCTTTGTTCCTCAAGGGACAAGATGTTGAGGCGGAATTGACCGAGGCTACTAAATATTGGAATATCAAGCCACTTCTTCACTCCAGCCTGACGGGCGGGCAGAGCTGGATCGTCGAACTCGACCAGGTTGAACGCGGCAAAGTCGAGCGACGCTAACCTCCGCGCCACTGTAATGGTAACGGCCATGGGCGTAATTGATCAAGTAAATCAAGAACATAGAGCAGAAAACCTGCCCGGCCACCCCCGCATCCTGGCGCTTGCCAACCAGAAGGGCGGCGTCGGCAAGACCACCACCGCCATCAATCTCGGGACTGCGCTCGCCGCCATCGGCGAGCGGGTGCTGATCGTCGATCTCGATCCGCAGGGCAACGCCTCCACCGGTCTCGGCATCGATCGCCGCAATCGCGCGTGCTCGACCTATGACGTGTTGATCGGCGAGGCCCAGCTCCGCGAATCCGTGGTGCCGACGGCGGTGCCGCGGCTGCATATCGCGACCTCGACCATGGACCTCTCCGGTCTCGAGCTCGAACTCGGCACCACGCCCGGCCGCGCCTTCCGCCTGCGCGACGCGATCGCGACGCTGAACAACAATGTCTCGCCGGACTCCGATTACACCTATGTGCTGATCGATTGCCCGCCGTCGCTCAATCTGCTCACGGTCAATGCGATGGCTGCATCGGACGCGATCCTCGTGCCGCTGCAATGCGAGTTCTTCGCGCTCGAAGGTCTGTCGCAGCTGTTGCAAACCGTCGAGCAGGTGCGCACCACGCTCAATCCCAATCTGTCGATCCACGGCATCGTGCTGACCATGTTCGATTCCCGCAACAATCTGTCGAACCAGGTTGTCGCCGACGTCAGGCAGTTCATGGGCAGCAAGGTCTACAAGACCATGATCCCGCGCAATGTGCGCATTTCCGAAGCGCCGTCCTACGGCAAGCCGGTGCTGGTCTACGACCTCAAATGCGTCGGCAGCGAAGCCTATCTCAAGCTTGCGACGGAAGTGATCCAGCGCGAGCGCGAGCTGCGGGCGAGTTGAACAACATGATGTCATTCCGGACAATCCGCGGAGCGGATTGATCCGGAATCTCGAGATCGGGAAAAGCAAAATAACGTCGAGATTCCGGGTTCGCGCTCCGCACGCCCCGGAATGACGGTGCCGGGTGACAGGAGTAGTCGAGTGAATCCAAGGGAGCTGGCGACGATGGCCGACGAAGCGCGTTCGCGACTGGGCCGCGGTCTTGCAAGTCTGATCGGCGATGTCGGCGGCGAGGCGGCGCATGTCGATCGCCCGCGCGCGCAGCGCAAGGTGCCGATCGAGTTTCTCAAGCCCAATCCGCGCAATCCGCGCCGCACGTTTTCGGAAGGCGAGCTTGCCGAACTGACCGCCTCGATCAAGCAGCATGGCGTGATCCAGCCGATCGTGGTGCGGCCGGTGAAGGGCGCCCATGACCGTTTCGAGATCATCGCCGGCGAGCGGCGCTGGCGCGCGTCGCAGGCCGCCGGCCTGCACGAGGTGCCGATCGTTCCCGTTGAAGTCAGCGACAGCGATGCGCTGGAACTCGCGATCATCGAGAACGTGCAGCGCGAGGATCTCAATCCGCTGGAGGAGGCGCAGGGCTACCACTCGCTTGCCGACGAATTCAAACGCAATCAGGAAGACATCGCCAGGATCGTCGGCAAGAGCCGCAGCCATGTCGCCAACATGATGCGGCTGACGAAATTGCCACCCGAGGTGCAGGCCTATATCGCCGCCGGCAAATTGTCGGCGGGACATGCCCGTGCCCTGATCGGTGTGCCCGATCCGCTCGCCGCGGCGAAGCAGATCGTGGAGCAGGGGCTCAACGTCCGCCAGACCGAAGCGCTGGCGCATGAGGAGGGCGTGCCCGAGCGCAAGCCGCAAAAGGCGCGCGGCAGCAGCACCGGCAAATCCAAGGACGCCGACACCGTCGCGCTGGAGAAACGCGTCTCGGACGCGCTCGGCCTTGCCGTCAGCGTCAATCATCGCGATCCCGGTGGCACCGTGCAGATCAACTATCGCAGCCTCGAGCAGCTCGACGAAGTGATGCGGCGCCTGGCGCGAAGCGGTTGATTTGGATTTCGTCATTCCGGGGCGCGCGTCAGCGCGAACCCGGAACCTCGTTGTGGCCTTCAGAAACTGATCTCCGGATTCCGGGTTCATCGCTGCGCGATGCCCCGGAATGACAATGTGTAAAACTATCCCCTCCGCTTCGCGTTCACCGCGATCGACAGTAGCGCGCGCTGGGCGATGGCGGCGGCAAGCGTGGTCTGTTTGCGCATCTCGAGGGCAGCCACCGCGAGCTGATCGATGATCGCGACCAATCGGGCCGGCGTGAAATTGCGCAGCGCGGTCTCGGCCATCGGCTTGCGCGAAAAATGCAGCCGGGGAAATCCGCTATCGAGCAGCTGCGAGGCCGGCGTGCCCTCGCCCACGGACAGCGCCGATTTATGCAGCCATGCCGCGTGGCGCTGCGCGGAGGCGATGATCATGCCGGGATAGGTTCCGGCGACCATGGCTTTCGCGAATTCGCTTTCGACCAGCTCGGGCTTGCCGGCAAAGGCGCCGTCGATGATCGGGTCGAGCTTCATCTCGGAGGCGTCAGCCACGACCGCCATCACATGGTCGAGCGTCACCTCGCCCTCGCCATGCGCCAGCAGCGTCAGCTTCTTCAGCTCGTTGCGCGAGGCCTGACGGTCGCCGCCGAGCAAGCTCATCAGCGTGGCGCGCGCATCGCCCGCGATCTTCAAATTGGCCGCGCGCAATTCCTCGTCCATGAGCTTTGCGAGATCGCGTTCGCCGTCAGGATAGCAGCCGATCGCGACCGCGGTCCTGGCGCGCTCGCAGGCCTTGCGCAGCGGCGACTCGGCGCGAAGATCGCCCGCCTCGATCACCACGCGGCAATCCTTCAATGACATCTCGGCCAGCGTGTCGACGCCGCCCGCGAAGTTGCGTGAACCGGCGCGGACGCGGATGGCGCGCCGGCCGCCGAATAGCGGCACGGTCAGCGCCTCGTCGACCAGCCGCGAGGGCTCGGCCGCCAGCTCATCGCCGTCGAGTTTCACCAGCGAAAACGGATCGGCGGGATCGTCGACCGCGGATTTCAACAGCGCTTCGGCCCGTTCGCGCACGAGGCCGGCATCGGGTCCATAGAGCAGGATGATCGGGCGGCCCGGATCGGGACGGGCGAGGAAATTGTCGATGTCTTTTCCGCGAAGCGCGACCAATGCCTTGATCAAGTCCCGGCGGTGAAGAACGCGGCCAGCCGCGTCTGGATGTTGTCGGCGACCTCGTGCGCGGCCCGGTCTTCGGCGTCCCTGAAAGCGCGGGAGCGCGCGAAGCGCTGATAGGAGCCCGGCATGTCATAGCTGATACGGGAGAAGGTCGAGCCGTTCATGACCGATTTGTTGGTGGCGATCTCGACCAGATTGTACTGGACGTCGATGCCATAATTTTCGCTCGTGGGCAGCCCGGTGTTGGGATCGACGATCAGGGACGAGCGGCTGCTGCCGAATCGCAGCACCAGCCGGTGGGTCGGTGGCATGCCGGTCGCGGCGCCATAGAGCTTGAACGCCAGCGCGTTGCGGATCTCGATCCCGACGCGGGCGTCGCGCGAGGCGTTGCTCTTGTCTGTGATGGGCGGCAGCTCGACGCCCATCAGCTTTTCGCGCAGATCCGGCGAGCCGTCGGTATGCTCGGCATACATCGGGTGGAAGCAGCCAGCCGTCAGCGCGCCCAGGGCCACGACGAGCGCGAGCCGAACGAATAAACCGACCCTAGCCGACGACATTCACGATCCTCATGGGAACCACGATCACCTTGCGGACGGCCTTGCCGCCCAGGGCCAGTTTTACCGCATCGAGCGCCAGAACGGCAGCCTCAATCTCCGGATTTTGGGCGCCCCGTGGCACGGTAACATCACCCCGTTTCTTGCCATTGACCTGGACCACCAGGGTCACGCTGTCTTCAACCAGCAAATCGCGTTCGATTTGCGGCCACGCGGCCTCCGAAACCAGCCCCGTCTGGCCGAGCGCCACCCAGCACTCCTCCGCCAGATGCGGCATCATCGGGGAAATCAGCTGAACAAGGATAGTCGCGGCCTCCCTGACGGCCCAAGCGAGCTCGGGCGCCGGGGTTCCAGCCTTGGCCAGCAGGTCGGCCAGGGCATTGGTGAACTCGCGGATATGGGCAAGGCAGACGTTGTAATGCATCCGCTCGATCCCGGTCGACACCTTGTCGAGCGTGCCATGGGCCACCTTGCGCAGGGCCAGCGCCTCGGCGCCGAACGCAGCCGGCCGCGCCGCCGGCGCCGCCTTGGCGATATCAACTGACTCGTTCACCACCCGCCACAGCCGCTGTACATAGCGCGACGAGCCCTGGACGCGCTCGTCGCTCCAGATTACGTCGCGGTCGGGCGGGGAGTCCGACAGCATGAACCAGCGCGCGACGTCGGCGCCGTAGGTGGCGATGATGTCGTCGGGGTCGACCGTGTTCTTCTTCGACTTTGACATCTTCTCGATCGGGCCGATCGTGACCTCTTCGCCGCCATCGATCATGATGGCGTGGCGGTCATTGGCGACGGTCTCGATCTTCACCTCCGCCGGAGTCACGTAAGTGCCATCCGCCTTACGGTAGGTCTCGTGGACGACCATGCCCTGGGCAAACTGGCCGGCGAACGGCTCGTCGAATGCAATGTGGCCGGTGGCTTTCATCGCGCGCGTGAAGAAGCGCGCGTAGAGCAGATGCAGGATCGCATGCTCGATGCCGCCGATATACTGGTCGACCGGCATCAGCCGATCGACCACGGCGCGCGTGGTCGGCTCCTTCTCGTTCCAGGGATCGGTGAAGCGCGCGAAGTACCAGGCCGAATCCACGAAGGTGTCCATGGTGTCGGTCTCGCGCTGGGCCTTGCCGCCGCATTTGGGGCAGTTGACGTGCTTCCAGGTCGGATGATGGTCGAGCGCGTTGCCCGGCTTGTCGAAGGTGGCATCCTCCGGCAGCGTTACCGGCAGCTCCTTTTCCGGCACCGGCACGACATCGCATTTCGGGCAATGGATCACGGGGATCGGGCAGCCCCAGAAGCGCTGGCGTGAAATGCCCCAGTCGCGTAGGCGGAAATTCACTCGCCGCTCGCCGACCGGCGCGTTGCCGCGCGTTTCTGTTTCGAGCCGTTTGGACACTTCCTCCTTGGCCTGATCGATGGTCATGCCGTTGAGAAAGCGCGAATTGATCATGCGGCCATCGCCATCATAGGCGGTGTCCGTGATGACGAAGGTCTTGGGGTCTTGCCCTTCGGGGCAGACCACCGGCGTGACGCCGAGATTGTATTTGTTGACGAAGTCGAGGTCGCGCTGGTCGTGGCCGGGGCAGCCGAAGATGGCGCCGGTGCCATATTCCATCAGCACGAAGTTGGCGACATAGACCGGCAGCTTCCAGTTCGGGTCGAACGGATGGATCGCCTTGATGCCGGTGTCAAAGCCTTGCTTCTCGGCAGTATCGATCAATTCCTGCGCGGTGCCGATGCGCTTGATCTCGGCGATGAACGCCGCGAGCTTTGGATTTTTTGCAGCCGCTGCCAGTGCCAGCGGATGGTCCGCCGAGATCGCCATGAACTTCGCGCCGAACAGCGTGTCCTGCCGCGTCGTGAATATCTTCAGCTCGGTTTCGCCGGCGGGCGAGGTCGCAGGGTCCAACGCAAAGCGGATCAACAGGCCTTCGGACCGGCCGATCCAGTTGCGCTGCATCACCCGCACCCGGTCGGGCCAACGGTCCAGCGTGTCGAGCGCGTCCAACAGCTCCTGCGAGTACTTCGTGATCTTGAAGACCCACTGGTTCATTTCCCTCTGTTCGACAACCGCTCCGGAGCGCCAGCCGCGGCCGTCGATCACCTGCTCATTGGCGAGCACGGTCATGTCGACCGGGTCCCAGTTGATCTTGCGCTTCTCGCGCTCGGCCAGCCCAGCCCGCATGAAGTCCAGAAACATCTTCTGCTGATGCTTGTAGTAGGAGGGGTCGCAGGTCGCGAACTCGCGTGACCAGTCGAGCGACAGGCCGATCGAGCGGAGCTGCTTCTTCATCGCGGCGATGTTGTCGTAGGTCCAGGCCTTGGGCGCGAACCCCGCGCTCGATCGCCGCGTTCTCCGCCGGCAGGCCGAAGGCGTCCCAGCCCATCGGATGCAGTACGTTGAATCCCTTGGCGCGCATGTAGCGGGCCAGCACGTCGCCGAGCGTGTAATTCCTGACATGGCCGATATGGATGCGCCCGGACGGGTAGGGGAACATCTCCAGCACGTAGTATTTCGGCCGCGGATCGTCGTTTTTGGAGGAAAATATCGCCTTTTCGTCCCACTGGCGTTGCCAGCGCGGCTCGGCTTCGCGGGCGTTGTAGCGTTCTGAGGTCATCGGGCTTGTTCTTAGAGGGTTTTCGGCCGGTCAAAGAGGCCGGACTAGGCCATAGAATCGGCTTTGCGGTCAACGGCTTGAGTGGCCTTCATGGGCTTCCCGGCACCGTCCCGGACGTTTCGCGGGATCGGCTTGAGGCGGATTTAACGAATTGATGACAACCTAGTCGCCAAATCGAACCCACATCCCCGCCAAGGAAACCATCGATATCATGGCTGCGTCGCTGGAACAGCTCGATTACGAGTATGGGAGTTCGATCGCGGAAAAGGCCCTGCACTCGATGCAGGAGCAGCGGGTGCCGCCGACGCCCAATAATTTTCATGTCTGGTTCAACTACTGGCTGGGCGAACCGCCCGTGTTGAAGCGGGCGATCGACATCGTGATCGGCAACAAGAGAAAGTTCGACGCCGCCACCAATCGCGGCCTCTATGCGAGCTATATCGGCTCGAAGGCCTCCGACGAGGCCGTGGCTCACCAGGTCTCGCAGCAGCTCCACTCCGTGCTGGAGTCGGCAAGGCAGTTCCTTTCGACCGCGATCGACGAAAATCGCGATCATATGGCCGCGATCAGCGACGTGACCGAACAAACCGGCGCCGGCTCCGATCCCAAAATCCTGGTCCAGAGCCTGATCGACGAGCTCAACAAGGTGGCGACCCGCGCGGCGAAGCTCGAAGCCAACTTCCAGGAGAAACAGCGCGAGCTCGACACCATCCGCGACTCGCTCGCCAAATCCGAGGAACGCGCCAGGACCGACACCCTGACCGGCCTCGCGAACCGGCGCGCACTCGACGAGTTCCTGCGCAAGACCCAGATCGCCGCGATGGAAAAGGGCGAACCTTTCTCCACGCTCCTGATCGACGTCGATCACTTCAAGCGCTTCAACGACGAGTTCGGTCACGAGGTCGGCGACCAGGTCCTCAAGCTGATAGCGAAAGTGCTGTGCGAGCGTCTGAGGGAGGGTGATCTGCCGGCGCGCTATGGCGGTGAGGAGCTGGTTGTCGTGCTTCCGGGTGCGGACCTCAGGATCGCGAGCGAAGTCGCCGAGCGCATCCGCCGCGCCGTCTTCGAAGGTCAAATCATCCGCCGGTCCACCGGCGAGAAGCTGCCCGGCATCACCATCTCGGTCGGCGTTGCGCAGTTCCGGGGCGGCGAGCCGTTGGCCGACCTGATCGACCGCTGTGACCGCGCGCTCTATCTCGCCAAGAAGAGCGGCCGCAATCGCATCCTCGCCGAGACCGCGCTCGAGGTTGCGGCGGAATAGCCTCTGCCGCGAGCCTGCCTGGCCACGGTGGCGCAAGGCGCCCATTGCCCGATTAGGCTCAACTCTCAACAGCACCTCCGTCGTCATTGCGAGGAGCGCAAGCGACGAAGCAATCCACCTGTCCGCAAGCGGGCGGCGTGGATGGCTCGCTAATGGAGACACGCTTCATCGTTCTCGCGGCGTGAATTCACCCGAGGGATGCATCGACAATGTCCCTCCAAATCAGAGGGCGCAGGGAATGCCGGTGCGACGAACGCACCCGCAGCCTTGCGTGCAAGTGTAGAAAGCACGCAAGCAAGTCACCACAGGTACGCCGAACGAACCGGCATTCCCTGCACGACGGTGTTACGGCCTATAGCGCGCTCTCCCCGGAGTGCCGGGCTTGATAGCCTCCGTCGCCCCGAGATCACGGCGTGTCGGACCCCATCGGGGTCGACATCGCCATCACTCAGGACTTGATCCCAGCGTCGGGGGATCAGGACCACGCGCCTTCGCCGTCCGCAGGCCGCCTCGCTCGTCTGGCGAAGCCACCCACGTCCATCGCATCCCGCGCCCAACGTCCGTGACGATCGCGAAGCGCCCCTCCTGGTGAGAGCGGGACGGCGCGGTCATACACCTGATTTGGGCTTCTGGAAAAGCGAAATATTTTTACCTGGAGGGATTGACAGGAATTCTGAAAATCAGACGTCGGGCAAATCACCCGGTCAGCGCCACGCCGCCGGCAGTCGCTACGCCGGCAAAGCCGTGCTGGGCGACATTGTTGCGGCCGCGATGCTTGGCTGCGTAGAGGGCGGCGTCCGCCGCTTCGATCAGGTCGCCGGGCCGGTGGCTGTCGTTCGGGCGGGTCGAGGCGACGCCGATGCTGACGGTGATGTGCTGATGCGTCGAGGCGGAATGCGGCAGCGCCAGGTCCTCGACGGCGGCACGCACCATCTCGGCGATTTCCCGTGCGCGCGCCGCGGCGGTGTCCGGCAGCAGCAGGCAGAACTCCTCGCCGCCATACCGCGCGGCAAAGCCCATTGTCATCGCGGCGAGCCCGGACAAGGTTTCGCCGAGACGGGTCAGGCACGCGTCGCCTTCGGGATGACCATAGGTGTCGTTGTAGAGCTTGAAATGATCGACATCGATCATCAACAGCGACAGCTCGCCTTCCTGTTGCTGCGCCTTCATCCATTCGAAGTCGAGCCGGCTCTGGAAGCCGCGGCGGTTGGCGAGCCCCGATAGCATGTCGATCGAGGCGATCACGGTGAGATGGTCGTTGGTGGCGACGAGCTCGCGCTGGCGATGGCCGAGCTGCGCCGCCATGGCGTTGAAGGCGCGCCCCAGCGGGACGAATTCCGCCGGCAGGCGGGTGTGCTTGACCCGCGCCGTGGTCTCACCCTCGCCAAAGCGCTTGGCCATCGCGGTCATCATCTCGACCGGCCGGATGATCAGCTTTTCCGCCGCGATCAGCGCGCCGACCAGGACGAACAGCACGACGAAGGCAAGCTGCAGATAGGCGGTGCGGATGTCGCGGTTGATGTCGGCGGTCACCCGGTCTTCATCGATGCTGGCGATCAGCCGCGCGCCGGTGCCGGCGATCCGCTCGTAGCTGACCATGCGGTGGTGACCATCGGCGGGGCCAAAGGTCAGCGAGCCGCGATCCCTGGTCGAGTGCAGCGCCTGCTCGGCGATCGCCGACATGATGGGAACGCTGTCGAGCGATTTCCCGATGATACTTTCCTGGTCTCTTGGCGCGGCCAGAATGGTTCCGCTGGCGTCGACAAGCGCCGCGGAAATGCCGGCCTTGCCGCCGAGATTGTCCATCAGCCGCGACATCCAGTCGAGGCTGATGCTGGCGACGACGATCGCGTCCGAAGTCCGCCTTGATGGCGGAGACCGGATAGCCGGCGAGCATCACGGCAGTCCTGACCGCCTCGACAAAGGTGAAATCGCTGAACTGGAGCGCACCGGTCTCGCGCACCTTCTTGATGTAGGGGCGCTGGCTGAGGTCGATGCCGACAAAGGTGTTGTTGGTCGAACACTGCACCCGGCCGTCGCCGCCGACGAGCAGCACGTTGCGAACCCAGGGGAGATTGGTTGGCAGGCTGGCGCGCAGGATGTCGCAGGCGCGAACCACGCCGCCGGCGGAAGCCCGGATAAACGCCGCCGATTTCAACACGGTCTCCACCGAGGAGATCACCTCGCGCTGGGTATCGGCACTGTGATTGGCAAGCCGCTGGAATTCCTCCGAGGCCTGTGCGACCTGTCGGCTGCGGGTGTACTCGAGCGAGCGGGCGCGTTCGAGCATCAGGGGCGCGACCAGGATCACGGCCAACAGCGCAAGCCGGGCGCGTATGCCGACAAGCGCCTTGAGTTTCGCTTTCCTGCGGTTGAAACTGATGCGAGACATGGAGATCCCCTACCCCGCACGCAGCCTACGATGATTGGTTGAAGACCCCTTTCAGGAACTCTCTAAAAATGGACCTACCGCCGCAAATCCGTGACCGGTTGCCGATATGATGACTGAAAGCTCAACTGAAAACTCACCTGCCGTAACGATGCATTCACCAAAGGCGCTCGCCGATGTCGAGCAGGAGATCGCGCGCGCCTGCCGCGAGGCGAAGCGCGACCGCGCCTCCGTCACGTTGATCGCCGTCTCCAAAACGTTCGGTGCGGACGCGATTGTCCCCGTCATCGCAGGCGGCCAGCGCGTATTTGGCGAAAATCGCGTGCAGGAGGCCAAGGCGAAGTGGCCATCGTTAATTTCGTCTTACCCTGGTCTTGCGCTCCATCTCATCGGGCCGCTGCAATCCAACAAGACGAAAGAGGCCGTGGCGCTGTTCGACGCCATTCATTCGGTCGACCGCCCCAGCCTTTGCCAGGCGTTATCAAAGGAAATCGAATCCCAGAACAGGCGGCCGCAATTGTTCGTCCAGATCAACACCGGCGAGGAGCCGCAAAAGGCGGGCATCGCGCCGCAGGACGCCGACGCCTTCATCGCAAGCTGCCGCAACAATCATGGCCTGGAGATTTCCGGGCTGATGTGCATCCCCCCGGTCGACGAAGCGCCGGCGCCGCACTTCGCCCTGACCGCGAAGATCGCCGCGCGCAACGGCCTGAAAAACCTGTCGATGGGCATGAGCGCCGACTACGCCATCGCGATCCAGTTCGGCGCCACCCACATCCGCGTGGGATCCGCAATTTTCGGCCATCGGGGGTAAAGGGGCGCCCTCTTCGTCATTCCGGGGCGCGCGAAGCGCGAGCCCGGAATCCATACCGCGCGATTTTTCAGGACAACGCCGAACGGTGTAACCACGTTCTTCGTCGAACCGAAGCCTGTGGTTATGGATTCCGGGCTCATCGCGTTCGCGATGCCCCGGAATGACAACGTCTATTCGAAGCCCACCGACACTTTCCCCAATACGCCGAAATCCGCCTCCATGCGGTCGCCGGACTGGATCGGCAGCGGCGGGTGGCAGGTGCCTGTCGTGACGATCTCCCCTGCCCGTAGCGTCAGGCCGAGGCCGCGCAATTCGTTGGCGAGCCAGGCCAACGCGATGCGTGGATCGCCGAGCACGTTCCTGCCGTGACCTTGATAACGCTGGCCGCGTAGCGTGATGACCGGCCGCTCCTCCACCAGGTCGCGTGCGCGCCAGTCGGCTTCCGCCGGCGTGCCCAGCACGAAAAGATGCGCGCAAGCATTGTCGGCGATGAGCTGCGCTTCGCCCGCGCCGACGAAATCGCCGAAGCGCGAATCCGGAATCTCGATCGCGGGGTGCAGGCTGTCCACGGCGGCGAGCACCTCCGCGACGGTGTAAGGCGCTGGCCGCGGCGGCAGATCGGCGCGCATGCGAAAGGCGAATTCCGGTTCGGCGACGCGCATCTCATTGCCTTCCATCGACGCCATGCCGCCATCGGCGATCAGCATCTCCCGCAGGATGCGCCCGGCCATGGGTCCAGCGACATTGATGTGCTTCTGCCCGGCCTCGCTGGTTGCGGCGATCTTCCAGCCGAACAAGGGATGGCTGGAGATGTGCGCGAGCTCGGCCTGGATTGCGTAGCCCTCGCCCCGGCTCTGCGGACGCTGCGATGGATCAAGCGCCGCGAGCTTGGTGCCCGCCCGCCAATGGCCGTTCAATGTGCGCGATGCTGCCGCGATCTGGTTCTTGTCCAGCATGCTCTCCCCTCTTGATTGGCGCATGATCTTTTTCGGAAAACCGCTGCACACTTTTCCGGATCATGCGCTACCCGATCACGATTTTGGTTCGCGGTCCGAGCCGCCGCAACAGATGCAGCATGGACGATCTGGTCATGGAGACGCAGCCGGCGGTCGGTCCGAAATTGTCGCGCGCCAGGTGCAGGAACACCGCGCTGCCGCGGCCCGCAGTGCGCGGCGTCGTGTTGTGGTCGATCTCGACGATGAAATCGTAAAGGTGGTCCTTGCGGGTGAGCCGGTCCCCCGGCTGGTCGCGCGTCAGCCGGATCGGACGGTTGTAATGGCGGTCGCCTGGGTCTTCGCACCAAGCGTCTTCGGGCCGGATCGCACGGGTGTCGAGGTGGGTCCGCGGGCGCGGAAATCGATCGGCCCGCCACCACAATGTCCGGGGACGAAAGACGCCGCGCGGCGTTCCGCCATCCCCCTCGCGCTTGTTCGCCAGGATGCCGCCGCGGCCAAGTGCCACCGGGATGGTCATTCTCCCCGCCGTCAGCCAGCCCTGCCGGGAATTTCCGGCCCGCGGGCGAATCCTGATCAAGGACAGCGGCTGATCGGCAGTACCCGTTCCGTAAGGCATTGAAAATATGTCGCTTTCTCGCCGTGTAACATTTCACCGGATGCCCCGAAGAAGCTCCAAGGGCCTAGTCCGAAGGGTTCATTACAGGACATTCATCCAATTCCGCCGGAATTTGAGTAGAGTATCGCGTGCCTTGTGAATCGGTAATGGTTCCCTACCTGAAGTCCAAAGAGCCGAAAACAAGCCAAAGACGACACCAAACTTACCAACTCGCGGCTGCCGGCGCCGGCTTGCGCCCGCTGCTGCCTACAGGACTGTACCGATGGCCAATGCTCGCAAAATCCTGATCGTGGATGACGATACCGATCTCCGCGACACCTTGGTGGAGCAATTGTCCCTGCATGACGAGTTCGAGGCCTCCGCTGTCGACACCGGTGCCAAGGGCGCAAGTGCGGCGAAGGCCAATGCCCCGGATCTCGTGCTGATGGATGTCGGCCTGCCCGATACCGACGGCCGCGAGGTCGTGCGCAGCTTGCGCAAGGGTGGCTTCAAGGCCCCGATCATCATGCTGACCGGTCATGACACGGATTCGGATACGATCCTCGGGCTCGAGTCCGGCGCCAACGATTATGTCGCAAAGCCCTTCCGCTTCGCGGTGCTGCTGGCGCGAATCCGCGCGCAGCTTCGCCAGCACGAGGCGAGTGAAGACGCGGTGTTTTCGGTGGGGCCCTACAGCTTTCGGCCCGGCTCGAAGATGCTGACCGGCGCCAATGCCAGGAAAATCCGTCTCACCGAAAAGGAGACGGCGATCCTGCGCTTCCTCTACCGCGCGGGGCAGCTTGCGGTGTCGCGCGAGACGCTGCTGCAGGAAGTCTGGGGCTACAATTCCGGCGTTACCACCCACACGCTCGAAACTCACATCTACCGGTTGCGGCAGAAGATCGAGAAAGACGCTGCAAATCCGGAGATCCTGGTGACGGAAGCGGGTGGCTACAAGCTGGTGCCGTGATACGGTTCGCGTTTAGCGAATCGTCGTGCATGATCGGAAGGCGGAAAGCCGCCGCGCCAGCACATCGGCGTTCGGTTTCCCCTCGCGGCAGACCGGGCGTTTGCGCGGAGATCATGCTCCAATAAAGAGGCGTGCTGGTCACCTTTATGTCCATCGATGACGATGTGGCCCTCCTTGAGTGTGTCCCGACCTTGCGTCTGCTGGGACGCGAATCGTTACGCATGCTGGCGATCGGATCGGAGCAGAAGGAGGTGCCGCAAGGCGACTTCCTGTTCCAGCAGGGTGACGACGCCGATTCCGGCTTTGTGGTCGCGCGTGGATCGTTCCGGGTCGACGACGGCGCCGGCGCGGAGATGACCGTCGGGCCCGGTGCGCTGCTCGGCGAGCTCGCGCTGGTCGTGCGGATGCGCCGGCCCTCGAGCGCGACCGCGCTGGAATACGCCACCGTCATCCGCATCACTCGCGGCCTTTTTCAGCGCGTGCTGGAGAGCGATCCCTCTGCGGCGCGCCGGCTGCGCGACGAGTTCGTCAACCGCACCAGCCAGATCGCAAGCGACATCCTGATCGCCGGCGGAAAATTGAATACATAGCTGTCGTCCCTGCGAACGCAGGGACCCATACCGCGTGATGGCTGTGATGGCGCGCGCTGCGCGTAACGTCTTTCTTCGCCAAACAAAAAGGCCTGTGGTTATGGGTCCCTGCTTTCGCAGGGACGACAGCTGGAGATTCACGCCTCCAGCGTCACCGTGACCGGCACGTGGTCGGAGGGCCGCTCCCAGCCGCGGGCATCGCGCAGGATGCGGAAATCGGACACGGCGTCCTTGAGCGCGCGCGACACCCAGATGTGGTCGAGCCGCCGGCCGCGGTCGCCGACGGTCCAGTCGGCGGCGCGGTAGCTCCACCAGGTGTAGACCTTCTCCGACGACGGAATCCGCTCGCGCGCGACGTCGTGCCATTCGCCGGCGGCGAGCGCCGCGAGCAGCTTCTCGCATTCGACCGGCGTGTGCGAGACCACCTTCAACAGCTGCTTGTGCGACCACACGTCATTCTCGTGCGGCGCCACGTTGAGATCGCCGACCAGGATGTGCCGGTCGTCCCCGCGCGGATGCAGCGGCTCGCAGGCTTTCATCTCGTCGAGAAATTTCAGCTTGTGATCGAATTTCGGGTTGAGCGCGGGATCGGGCACGTCGCCGCCGGCGGGCACATAGAAATTGTGCAGCACCAGCGGCTTTGCCAGCTGCGCCTTTTCTCCGAACGCCACCGAGATATGACGCGAGTCGATCTTGTCGCAGAAGGTTCTGACATCGGTGGTCTCGAACGGCAGCTTCGAAATCACGGCGACGCCGTGATAGCCCTTCTGCCCGTTCAGCGCGATGTGCTCATAGCCCAGCCGCTTGAAGCGTTTCCGCGGAAACGCGTCGTCGATGCATTTGGTCTCCTGCAGGCAGAGCACGTCGGGGCGATGCGCCTTGAGAAACCTGGCGACGAGATCGATGCGCAGGCGCACCGAATTGATGTTCCAGGTTGTCAGGGAAAGACGCATGGCGGCTGTGTAGCAGGCTTTTCACGTCATCATGGCCGGGCTTGTCCCGGCCATCCACGTCTTTCTCACTGTGGCAAACCAGGCTTGTAGGGTGGGCAAAGGCGCGTCAACGCCGTGCCCACCACTCCCGTTGCATGGACGATTGGTGGGCACGCTTGCGCTTTGCCCACCCTGTGAAACCTGCAAATGTCGGAGAAACTCAGCCCGGCGACGTCGGATACTTCGTGTAGTCGATCTTGAACAGGCCGGGATCGACCTTTTTCGTCGCATCGAGATTATAGACGGCGATCGTCGTGTCGTAGCCCTGCGGATCGGTCACGGTCCACTGCTTGAGCTGGCCGTCCTTGGCGCCGATCATCAGCATCAGGCGGGAAGTGCCGACCAGTGCCTGCCGCTCCTCGATGGTGACGCTGATGAACACGTCGTCGGCGGTGACGTTGACGACATTGGTGTCCTTCATCAGGTCGATGCGGTCGGACAAGAGGAAGCGCAGCGGCGTCTGCGACAGCGGATAGACGTCCTGGGTCGCGAGGTTGCGATCGCGCACCACGAGCGAGGAGCCGTCGGCGATGATGTCGATCGGCGTCGGCGGATCATATTCGAAGCGGACCTTGCCGGGCTTCTGGATGTAGAAATCACCCTTGGTCTTGCTGCCGTCGGGCCCGACCTGGACGAAATTGCCAACCAGCGTTTGCAGCGAGGACAGATAATTGCTGACCTTGGCCGCCTGCGCCTTCTGCTTGTCGTCGAAGCTCGCGAAGATGCTGCTCGGCACGTTGCGGCGCGGATCGGGAATCACCGGGTCCGGCGGGGTCGTTCGCGTGGCGCCCGTGGTCAGCGGCGCCACCCGCGTTTCCGCGCTCAGTTGCGTGTTGTCGCGCCCCTTGGGCGCCGGCTTTGGAATCGGCACTGCCTGCTGCGCACTCGAGGCCGAGGCGAGCATGGCTGCCGCCGTCACAACCACGCAGGCCGCGATCACACGCGAGCGTGCGAGGGCGGCGATTCGGAATTCTCGTTCAGTTTTCAACGCATAATCCTGACTGGCTGGCTCTGATTTTATCGCAGTTTCGGTGCAATGCAGTATCGTTTTTCCGTGAAATCCTGCCGCGATGGGCCGGCCAAGGGAGTACTACCGAGGAACCTAGAAACCCTCCTCCTCCTCGGCCACGAGGATTTCGCGCTTGCCGGCGTGATTGGCCTGGCCGACGATACCTTCCAGTTCCATGCGTTCCATCAGCGAGGCCGCACGGTTGTAGCCGATCTGCAGCCGGCGCTGGATGTAGCTGGTGGACGCCTTGCGGTCGCGCTTGACGATCGCAACCGCCTGCTGGAACAGGTCGCCGCCGCCATCGGCCCCCATGCTTGACGCGTCGAACACCGCGCCGTCCTCCTCGCTCGGTTCCTCCGCGGTGACGGCTTCGAGATATTCGGGCTGGCCCTGCGTCTTGAGATGGCGCACCACCTTCTCGACCTCTTCATCCGATGCGAACGGTCCGTGCACGCGGCTGATGCGTCCGCCGCCGGCCATGTAGAGCATGTCGCCCTGGCCGAGCAGCTGCTCGGCGCCCATTTCGCCGAGGATGGTGCGGCTGTCGATCTTGGAGGTGACCTGGAAGGCGACGCGGGTCGGGAAGTTCGCCTTGATCGTGCCGGTGATGACGTCGACCGACGGGCGTTGCGTGGCGAGGATCACATGCAGGCCCGCGGCGCGCGCCATCTGCGCCAGCCGCTGCACCGCGCCTTCGATGTCCTTGCCCGCCACCATCATCAGGTCGGCCATTTCGTCGACGATGATGACGATGTAGGGCAGCGGATCGAGATCGAGCTTCTCTTCCTCATAGATCGCCTTGCCGGTCTCCTTGTCGAAACCGGTATGCACCGTGCGTGTGAGCTCCTCGCCCCTCGCCCTGGCCTCGCCGAGCCGCGCATTGTAGCCGTCGATGTTGCGCACACCGAGCTTGGACATGCGCTTGTAGCGCTCTTCCATCTCGCGCACGGCCCATTTCAGCGCGACCACCGCCTTCTTCGGATCGGTCACGACGGGGGTCAGGAGATGCGGGATGCCGTCATAGACGGACAGTTCGAGCATCTTCGGATCGACCATGATCAGCCGGCACTGATCCGGCCGCAGCCGGTACACGAGGCTCAGGATCATGGTGTTGATCGCGACGGATTTGCCGGAGCCGGTGGTGCCGGCGATCAGCATATGCGGCGTGCGCGCGAGGTCGATGATGACGGGATCGCCGCCGATGGTCTTGCCGAGGCTGAGCGGCAGCTTCGCGACGGACTCGACCGTTTCCTTCGCGGTCAGAAGCTCGCGCAGGTAGACCTTCTCGCGATGCGCGTTCGGCAATTCGATGCCGATGGCGTTGCGTCCGGGCACGACGGCGACGCGCGCCGACAGCGCGCTCATCGAGCGGGCGATGTCGTCGGCAAGTCCGATCACGCGCGAGGACTTGATGCCGGGCGCGGGCTCCAGTTCGTACAGCGTGACCACGGGGCCGGGATTGGCCTTGACGACCTCGCCGCGCACGCCGAAATCGCCGAGCACGCCTTCGAGGCGACGCGAATTGGCTTCGAGCTCCGCCTTCGACAGCGGCTGGCGATCGGCCGCCTTGGGCGCGGCCAGCATCGACATCGCCGGGAATTCCCACTTGTCGGATTTCTTTGACGATGGCTTCGGCGCAGCCTTCTTGCGCGGGGCGCGCGCGGCGGGCTCCTCCTCCTCGTCCTCTTCTTCCTCGTCCGCCTCTTCGTCCTCGTCAGGCGCGATCGACGGCGCGGCGCGGCCGCCGAGATTGGGCTCCTGGCGTTCGAACGACAGCTTGCGCGGCTGCGGGCCGCTCGACACCAGCGAACGATAGCAGGTGGCGAAGAACCAGGAGAGCCGCGCCTTGGTGCTCATCAGCGCGTGGAAGAACCAGCCGAGCGACACCGAGCCGCGATCCTCCTCCTCGTCTTCCACGAACGGCGCGTCATCGTCCTCGATGACAGCAAGTTCGTCGTCCTTCGGCTGCGAGCCGTATCCGGAGGCGATCAGGAAGGCCACGCTCATGCCGGCGAACAGGATGAGGCCGAGCACAAAGCGGTAAATGAAACCGGGCGGCCCGAACACGACGGCCGGCGCACGCAGCAGCGCGTCGCCGACCACGCCGCCAAGTCCGGTCGGCAGCGGCCAGGCGCCGCCATGCGGCCAGCAACTCGCAAAGCCCGCCGCCAACACCGTCGACAATATCCAGCAGCCCAGCCGCAACGCTTGGCGATCGAAGGCACGATGGGTCATCATGCGCCAGCCCCACACCGCGATGGGAAGGATCAGCATGATCGCGCCGAGTCCGAGGATCTGCATCAACAGGTCGGCGCCGATCGCTCCGGGATAGCCGATGATGTTGCGGATGGCGCGCGAGGTGGCGTGGCTGAGAGACGGGTCCTGCACCGACCATGTCATCAGCGCCGCGGAAAGCAATTCCGGCGGCCACGATCAGGGCGAAGCCCATCAGCTCACGAAGTCGTCTCACCAGCGCGTCACGGAGTGAGGCCGGCAGATGGCTGACCAGTGGAATGACACGTTCGATCGCCGGCATAAGCCCCGAGCCTCGCGATTAAGCCAAAGTTTCGACCAGCCGGTGCAGCGCCTCGGCCGTTGATTCACTGTCTGATACCAGCGCCAGGCGGATGTAGCCCTTGCCTGGATTGAAGCCGTCGTCCTGCTCGCGCGCGAGATAGCTGCCGGGGATCACGCGCACGCCCGCGTCGCGATAGAGCCTGATGGCGGCGGCTTCGTCGCCGCCATGCTTGGACACGTCGAGCCAGACGCAGAAGCCGCCGGCCGGGCGCTTGTAGCCATAGCGGCCGCCGAGGATCTGATCGGCGAGATCGAACTTGATGCGGTAGAGCCTGCGATTTTCCTCGACATGCGCCTCGTCGCCATAGGCAGAGGTCGCGACCTGTTGCAGCGGCACCGGCACTTGCGGCGCGGCGACGTTGCGGAGCTCATGGAAGGCTGCGAGGAATTTGCTGTCACCGGCGGCAAAGCCGACGCGCATGCCCGGCAGGTTCGAGCGCTTCGACAGCGACTGGAACACCACGACGTTCCCGAAGTCGGGCCCGGCGCATTCGAGCATGCTGCCCGGCGCTTCGCGCGTGTAGATCTCCGAATAGCATTCGTCGCTCAGCACGATGAAGCCGAAGCGATCGGCGAGCTGCTTCAGCTTGCGGAAATAATCCGGCGTTGCGACCGCGCCTTGCGGATTTGCGGGTGACGCAATGTAGAACGCGACCGTGCGCGCCAGTGTCGCCTCGTCGATGGCGTCGAGGTCGGGCAGGAAACCGGTCGCGAGCGTGGTCGGCAGATAGATCTGCTCGCAGCGCGAGGCTTTGGCGCCCGCGCCATAGGCCGGATAGAACGGATTCGGCATCAGGATCGCCGGCCGGCCGCGCCGGTCGCCGACATAACTTTCGGCCGCAAGCGCGGCAAAGAACAAGCCTTCGCGGCTGCCGTTGAGCACCAGAATTTCGCTATCCGGATCAACCGCTCGGGGAAGCCTGAAACGCGTCGACAACCAGGCCGCAGCGGCCTTCCGAAATGGCTCGATGCCCTTGGCGAGCGGATAGCGGCCGAAATCGGCGATGTGCTGGGCCAGCACCGGTCCGACGAAGTCCGGCACGGGGTGCTGCGGTTCGCCCAACGATAACGTAATCAGGGGCTTGGCGGGCTTGTAGGGCGCCAACAGTTCGGTCGTGCGCGCAAAGGGCGAGCGTTCGCTTTGCTTCAATTGTTCCTGGGGTCCGCTGCCTTGTGGCGCGCGGGATGAAGCGGTCATGGCCATACGTTCAACGCCAGCATTTCTCGAGGCCGCGATGGAGGACCGGCCGGAAGCGACCAGCCACCATAGATACGGCGAGGTTAAGACGCGATTAACCAATGACCATACTGGACAGATTGCAAGGTATTACTATATCTTGAAGAGGTAATACCGGAGGTTTGGGATGGCGACCAAGGTCACCAGCAAGGGCCAAGTGACGATTCCGAAGCCGTTTCGCGATCATCTGGGCATTTCTGCCGGCAGCGAGGTCGACTTCAGGCTGGCCGCGGACGGCAGCATCGTGATCGAGAAAGCGGACGGCACCAAAGAGCCCAGCCGATTCGCCAAATTAGTGGGTATCGCCGGGCCCGGACCAACCACCGATGAGATCATGGACATGACTCGCGGGGAGTGACGCGTGGTTCTGGTGGATTCGAACATTCTGCTGGATGTCTTCACCAAGACGCCCGACTGGTGGCAATGGTCGCTGCGCCAACTCGAGGAAGCCGCGCTGTACGGCCCGCTCCGGATCAACGATGTGATTTATGCCGAAGCGTCGATCCGCTTTGCCCGCGCCGATGCGTTTGAAAGCGCTCTCGCCGAAGCCGGGATCACAATGACCGCGATTCCACGAGGGGCGCTTTTTCTCGCAGGCAAGGCTTTCGTCAAATATCGGGATGCAGGAGGGACCCGCGCCGGCGTTCTTCCCGATCTCTTCATCGGGGCGCATGCACAGGTCGACCAGCTCCCGCTATTGACCCGCGATACCAGACGCTATCGCCGTTACTTCCCGACCGTGAATTTGATCTCCCCCTTGTAGTCCGGACGAACGAGCCCGTGGCCCCAGCCTTCTGCGAAAGCTGGGGCCTAGCCTTGGAGGCCAGCCGAGACGGCAATGCCGTTCGGCCCCAAACCCTATCGCAGTGCGGCGGAGATTTAAGTGTGCTGGTTCACAAAGTCTGCTCGATTGAGCGCGCTTGATCTGGATCAACCGCGTCCTTTGCCTGCGTGAGCGACTGCACCATCACCGCTTCGGACGCGGGGTCCGGCGAAAGGGCAATTCGATGGGCGATGACCAGGACAAGCGGCGGACCGAGGCGGACGCCGAACTCGAACGCCAAATCCGCCAGGGGCGAAAGTTTACCGCAAAAGAGGCCATGGCGCGGATGATTGGTCCTGGCGCCATGAAAGGCGGTTCCCCGATCTCTCAAGTGCAGGAGGCCGAGATCGAGATCGGGGTATGGCTACGAAACAACCTCACGGATCCGTCGGGAGCATTGCAGGCGCTGCTGCACCGTCAGCTTACGGGAAGCGTGTTGCTGCTCAACAACCTCGATCGGCCGCTCCTTGCCCTGGCGCGCTACTGCGAACAGGTTCTCGCCACCAACCATCGCCTGGAAGAACTTGTTCGCGAAGCCGATGTCGAATGGGGACGACGAATGGAAGAGCGGCCCCATTTCAACAGAGAAGGTTCTCCGCCGCATCCGGACGACCCCTATACCAACGATTCCGTTCGCGCGGCCTTGAGCGCAATCGTGACGCAGATTTCCGGGGCGAAAGGCGGGTAGGTGCGCTTTCCAATCCACGGGCGGACCTCCGGCAGGTGCGTGATCACGGTTCGCTCCACCGCGAAAGCGGACATCGCGGCGACCACGACCGAAGGTCAGCCAAGGGCGAGGAGCGGACTGATGCAACGCAGCATGGGGCAACGGCTCACGGCGAGGTCCGTGAGGTGAAGCTAGGCGGCTTCAATGCGCCGACGCAGGATGTGTCGGGAGCGTCCGGATCGGCGAGGAACGAGACGATTACCGCTTGGGCGCAGGGAGACGCGGGGGCGACAACATGCCCGACTCCCGGGATGCTGATGATGGTTGCGTTCGACAGACTTGCTGCGGCGGCCTTCGCCCCGGCGAGGGAAGTCAACGTATCGAAGCTGCCCGAGATGAGAAGTGTCGGGATGCTGCTCGCGACGGGCTGGCGCATGGCCGTTGGGGCGGCGGGAACCTTCCAGACGTCGCGGCAGTCTTCGTTGACATACGCCCAGCCGCCGACGCCCTCACCTTGCACCGAGGCCGGATAGTCGGGAAACGCTTCCCGGCCAGCGGCGGCGAGATCCTCCGGAGTCGCGAACGGGTAGTCTTCGCGACAGGTGACGCCATAGGACAATCCGTAGCCGAGGGCAGGGACACCCGGACCGGGTGGCGGCGCCCGGCCTACCCGATCCTTGGCGATCGCCTCGATGGCCTCGGGCCGGCCGGCGGCGAGCCCACCGATCAGATCCGGCGCGGCGCGAAGTAAGGGCACGGCATAGTTCTGGTTGCGCAGCCAGTCGACCAGTGCTCCGCCGTCGAGCACGACCTTGAGGTCATTGCCGGTAACGGGGTCGCGCACGGTTGTTGTCAGCGGCTCGGCCTCGAATTTGTTGACCAGTTCGGTGAAAGTTTTTTCGAGACGCGGATGCGCGGCGTTGCAGGCCGTTTCCGCCGCGCAGGCCTGGAAGAGGTTGTCGAAGCCGGCGCGCGTGATCCACCAGTTTCCGGGGATGGTGTAGGTCGTCGGCAAGACCGAATCGAGGACGACGCTGCGGATGCCTTCGGGGTGGTCGCGCATAAGCGTCTGCGCCAGGTAGCTGCCATATGAAGTCCCGTAGACATTCCACGTGGTAAGGCCGAGCACCTTGCGGAGGTCGGCGAAATCAGCGGCATTCTCAGTCGAATTGTAGGCGCTAAGGTCGGCGCCGGTGGCGGCGAGTTCGCGGTGGCAGGCTTCTGTCGCTGCCAAATGGGCGCGCTTGGTTGCCTCGGAATAGAAGCGAAGGCCGAGAAGCTCTCTGGCGAAGTCGTCGACGGACGCGCAGGTCAGTGCCGGCTCCGAGAACATGGTGCCGCGCTGACTCACGACCAGAATGTCCCGGTCGCGGATGAAATTGGCGGCAATGAATGCGTTGACCTCCAGAGGGGCAATGTCGCCCGGCCCGCCGGCCAGATAGACAACCGGATCGGCTCGCTTCTCCGGCGAGCGGGCGGGATATTTTGCGACCATGAGCCTAATGGTGCGGCCATCCGGTCGACTCCGATCCTCAAGCACGACGAGATAGCCGCAGCTCGCGTCGGCGAGCGTCTCGGCGCCCTGCAGTTTAGGGCACGGCGCCGGCTCGAAGCGCGGCACAGTTGCAGTTCCTTCGGCGGCCTGAGCGGCTCGCGCCATAACCGATGAAGCAAGAAGAAGAGCGAGCAGAAGAAAGTGCGGGTGGGTAATAGCCATGGTCCGGAGCCTTCCTACTGGAGTAGGCGCCCACCAAACCGCCCCCACGCAGTCTACTCCGAGATTGGAGATAAGATAATTGCCCATGTCCGCCTTGGGTCATTTGCAGACATCACCGATACAACGAACGGAGGTCTGCTCTACCCCAGAAACCGGACATCCTGACGTTCGTCACGGATGTCGGCAACGGGCCAAGAAGCGACATCGCCTTACCTCACCCGATCATTTAGAATGTCGCAAATGCTGGACGATCGGCGGCCACCCAAGGAATTGTCAGCTTGCGGTATCTGTTCGAGGAATACACATTCGACATCGGCTTGCGCGAGCTGCAGCGCGGGTTCGACGTTGTCTCCGTCACGCCACAGGTTTTTGACCTGCTCGATTACCTGATCCGCAACAGGGAGCGCGTCGTTACCAAGGACGAGCTTATCAACGCCGTTTGGAATGGACGCGTGGTTTCCGATGCTGCGCTGACGACCCGCCTGAATGCCGCTCGGAGCGCAATCGGCGACACGGGCGAGAAGCAGCGTCTAATAAAAACATTGCCGCGCAAAGGCTTCCGCTTCGTTGGCACAGTGCGGGAAGCGCAAAGGCCAGTAGTTGCGTCAGTCGGCTCGGCGCAGAGCGGCAAAACAGCGCAATCGTCACCTTCGCCACCTCGTCTCTCCATAGTTGTACTGCCCTTTGCAAACCTCAGCAGCGATCCCGAACAAGACTATTTCGTCGATGGTGTAACCGAGAACTTAACAACGGATTTGTCGCGCATTGGCGGTTTGTTCGTAATCGCCCGAAACAGTGCGTTCTCGTATAAGGGCAAAGCAATCGACGTACGGCAAGTCGGCCGCGAGTTGAACGTCCGCTATGTGCTTGAAGGTTCGATGCAGCGCAGCGGCAAGCGGCTTCGAGTGAACGTGCAGCTCATCGATGCCGAAAGCCGCAAACATCTTTGGGCCGAGCGCTTCGAAAAGCCTGTCGCCGATCTTTTCGATATGCAGGACGAAATCGTATCGAGGCTCGCCCACTCGTTAGGTGCCCAACTCGTTGTAGCCGAGGCACGGCAAGCGGAGCGTTCGCCGCATCCCGATGCGATAGACCTGTGCTTTCAGGGGACTGCTTGGTTCTACAGGGGGCCGACGACCCGTGAGCACTTTACCCAGGCGCGCGGCTTTTTTGAACGTGCCTTGGCGATCGATCCCCGAGGTATCGGAGCGATCGGAGCGATGATCGGCATGGCAAACATCGATCTGACAATGGGGGCCGACCTGTTAGCGGACGAACGAGCCGCGCTCCTTTCGGCAGCCGAAGCGAACGCGATCAAAGCACTTTCACTAGCCCCCGACGTTGCAGGGGCACACATGATCCTGGCTCTCGTCTACATTGTAACAAACCGCGCTGCGCAAGGGATTGCCGAATGCGAGCAAGCATTAACGCTCAATCGCAATCTTGCCTATGCTCATGGCGCTATTGGTTTAGCCAAACTCTATATGGGTCGCCCCACCGAGACTGAAGGCCATGTGCTCGAGGCTTTCCGTCTGTCCCCTCGCGATACCGGTGCCTACCGGATGATGCGTTTTGTGGGCGTGGCCAAGTTACAGCTCGGCGCGGATGCCGAAGCCGTCGATTGGCTACGACGAAGCATTGGGGCCAACCACACTCATCCTCTCGCCCATTTTTCGCTCGCCGCTGCCTTGGGCTTGCTCGGCGCGCTGGATGAGGCGCGAGCCGCTGCGAAAGCGGGATTTGCGCTCAACCCGGGCTTTACCATCCGCCGCTTGCGCGCTGCCAAAATAAGCGACAATCCGATTTATCTCGCTGGACAAGAGCGCCTCTGTGAGGGCATGCGCATAGCCGGGGTGCCGGAAGGGTGATGTCGGAGATGGGTCGATGCTGTCGAAAAATGCCGTGACGTAGCTGGTTTTGCTACCGGGAGGCGTTTTCGGCTTATTCCTGGCTGGATGGAGCTGATCGGGAAGCCCCACGACCAACCTGGCAAGCCTTTTACGCCATCGCCGCGGGTCCTCTTGTTGGCGGGCCGATCAGACGCAGCGCCATTGTCTTGAGGTTCTGCACAATGGCGGCGAGATGAAACTCGTCGCGGGCGCCGGTGAGACCGCGAAGACGCATACGCTCAAAGCCATGCTGGACCTTCAGGTGTGCAAAACGCATCTCTACCTTCTTGCGCGCATTGCTCGATCGCTCGAACTCCGGCGTGCCCTTTAGTGACCGCGCATGGTTGCGCGCATCTTCATTGATGTCGCGCGCGATCTTCTTAAACGGGGCGCGCGTGCATCGTTGCTTGAGCGTGCAGGTGCGGCAGTCTTGAGGCTGTGACAGGTAGTTCCTGACTCGGCCATCATGGACCGTTCCCGAGGTTCGCAAGAGCTTGCCATTGGGACAGACATAGACGTTCCGCTCCGCGTCGTAGGTGAATTCGCTCCGGGAGAACATGTTATCAGACGACGGATATCTTTCCCACACGGGGATATGCGGCGTGATGCTTTGGCCCAACAGCCATGCAAGCAGTTTGCCGGTGCCGTAGGCGGTATCGGCGGTGAGCCAATCAGGCTTGAGATCAAGCCGTCGTTCGGTGCGCTCGATCATCGTCCTGGTTGACGCCACCTCATCATAGGTGCGTGCCGGCGTCGCCTCGACATCGACAATGATCGCGTGCTCGACGTCGATGAGATAGTTGAGCCCGTACCCGAACTGCACGCGCTTGTTGGCCTTAGCCGTCCAAGCCGACGACGGATCGGAAGGCGAGATCACCTTCGGCGGCTTGCGATCAGACGTTGCGGTCGGGGTCCCATCAGAACCGCCATCGCGGCTATCTCCGCCTTGCTGGACCTGCGCCTCGACCTCAAGTCCAGCAAGGTACTCAGCCACTGCACGCTTCTGACGTTGCGCATCGGTCCAGTCCAGTTCGTCCGGCGCTTTGCCGTGATAGCGGCTGGCATTGGCCTCCATCACGCTCGCATCCACCGCGAACCCTTCGCCCTTGACGAGGCCCGCGGCCATGCACGTTGCAACTACGCGCTCGAAGACATGCCGCAGGACCTCGCTGTCACGGAAGCGGCCGAGCCGGTTCACCGAGAACGTCGAATGGTGCGGAACCTTGTCGTCGAGATCGAGCTTGCAGAACCAACGGTAGGCCAGGTGCAGCGCCACTTCCTGGCACAGCCGCCGCTCATGACGAATGCCATAGCAGTAACCGACCAGGAGCATTCGGATCATCAGCTCGGGATCAACCGAAGGCCGGCCGATATCGCTGTAAAACGCCTTGAGCTGATCGTGCAAATCGGCCAGAACGGCCGTCGCGAAGACATCAATGCGCCGCAACAGGTGCTCCGGCGGGATCATCTCATCGAGGTTAAACTCGTAAAAGAGCTGCCGTTGATCCCGGTCCTGCCGCCCCATCATCGCCGACTCTCCTGCCGCCGCTTAAGCAGGAATCACTGTTCGCTCGGCTTCTCAAGACCTTTTTCGACAGCATCGGTCAAACTCGGAAGTCCGGCCTGCCTGAACGGCATGTCCGTTCCACCCCTAACAGCAGACATGTTGGAACCAACGCGACATGTCCGGTTTGGGCGAGAAGCAGACATCGACCCGCTGTTCGATCAGCTCGTCGGACTGAGCAGCGCATAGACCAGCGGATGGCTGGCGCGCCTACCTGCAATAGCGGGCAGCGACGGCGTGCGATCTGCCGTGGGTGCGGACCCAGCAACGACCATGACGCCAGTAGTAGTGCGCGTGTCTCCTGTCCCGATTGGCTCCGACGACGGCCCCGGTGGCGGCTCCTATTGCGGCACCGCGCCGGCCTCCAACCGCTCCACCAATGATAGCTCCACCGACAGCGCCGCGCCCTGCCGAACTCTGCGCCATGACGTCCGTCGCGGGCATCGCAAGCGCGAGCAAGAGCAAGACAGACCAAGCAAAGGTACGAAGCATTTGAGGGCCCCCTTTGGATGACGGAGAACGTAGATACGAGTCAATTGAGACGAAAAGGAGGGCTCGCCTCCACGGCTACAGCACTACTCGGGATAGACCGGAACGTCCTCCGGCCCCGGTTTTTTGAAAAGGACGAATACCAGGGGGTTGCTCGGACATCGCATCGCATCGCTGCGCTGGCCAGTTATCTCTCCGGCCACGCCGCTTGCATACTCCGCAACGACCTCGCCGAAGCTATTGCGCTGGATGGCAACCTTCTGTCCGGCCGCGACCTTGTCGTTGAGTTTGACCAGATGCTCGCCTCACGTCCACTCCCTGGGCTAGCGCTCTCGAGAATAAGGAGCCATCACGTCCGCACTGGCATGCTGGCCAAGCGGATTTGGCGCTCCGCTGCGCCTTGCCAGCATGCCCTGGTCAACTCAAATCTTAACTCGGCGGAATGCTCGTATGCTCCTTTTTGCCTTCCCGTCTTGCTGACGCGTTCAACTTCACAAGCACAGAATTGTTTGCAGCCCTTTTTAACGCTCTTCGCTTTTTGGTTGCGGTCTCGA
This sequence comes from uncultured Alphaproteobacteria bacterium, assembly GCA_963696255.1. Classification (GTDB taxonomy): domain Bacteria; phylum Pseudomonadota; class Alphaproteobacteria; order Rhizobiales; family Xanthobacteraceae; genus Bradyrhizobium. The sequence continues at coordinate 1,835,701 of CAVOJN010000005.1, read as the reverse complement.
GTTCTTATCAACGGATGCAGTTGCCGGTCAATTTTCGGCAAGCTCTCGATACATGCTTCGTGTTCGATAGTTAGATTCGTCTTTTTCATTGCAGACGTACTCCGCTATCGAAAGCTTATCTGATCAAGCTTTCGGGATCGCGCTGGTATTGAGAATTGGCGCTGAGACCCCGGACACGAGGAAGGCCGCTCGCGGAAGAGGCACTGAGAATGCACGAATTGCTGGAGCGAATGCACGAATTGCGACAGCTTCGTTGTCTGAACGCCGGCGCCCGTCGAAGCCCATCACGTGTTGGATGTCATAGCGAAATCGAGGCACAAACTCATTAAGCCGGTCGCTGAAAATCCAACAGTTCAGCAACATCCCCCGAGTGTCCCACGCGAGGAGATCTAGCAGTCGCTGACGAAGAACGCGTCGGCTGCTTTCAAACGCTGAGCTCTATCAGCGCGAGACGAAGCTTGATTCCAAAGTGGAGCGCGGCGCCGGCGGGGCTTGGATAACCGGCGACCGCGCCTTGAGCCGCGAGCGTCTGGGCTGCTGGCTGGAGGAGGCGACCACCTGTGACGGGGGTGGAGGCGTTGACGAAACCCTCTGCCTGACATCCTCCTCAACAGCGTGCAGCGCTACAATATCCTGTGAAATCTGCTCTTGCTTTGCTGCGATTTGATCGACGCTGCGCCGCATGACCTCGAGACCAAAGGTCAGGGGCATCAGCTGCTGCACGATTTCAGGTGCGGTCGCAGACGAAACCGGCGACTTCATCGTCGAAACTGATAGCACTGAGGCCAGCGCTGGAACGTGTTCTGCGATAGTGTCCTTTGCTGCATCACCGTAAGACTGCCAGCCGAGGGTGGCAACGATACCGGTGAGCACCGCGAAAGAGAATAAGGGAAGTCGGAAGGTTCGCACACGAATCGGGGGCCGGTCACGCGCCACTTGTCGCTCCTTGCCGCTGGAGGGATAGGGGGAGTCGATCAACGATTGCGTGGGTTGTTTCTCAATGAGCTGATCGAAGTGGCCGCCTGAATGACTCGTTGGCCTAGCAACCGAAGACCACTCCTCTTCCCTGAGTCCCGCGCGTCGCCCATTGGACATTGTCACCTCCATCGGCTGTTGTTCGCAGTTGGTGACGAAAGAGGTCATTCCGGAATTTGCAAGGTTCACCTCTAACGTCAGTCACGCCGCAACAGTGGCTGCGGATTCACGCCCATAACTCATGTTCGATTTGTTCTGCCTAACCTGTGGCTGCACAGGTCAAGATACTTTTTGCGATTTGCGCCCGGCTGAGCACACGTCCGCACTCCGCGGCAATGACCGCAATGAAGGACTTTTCCCAGAAGCCAGAGATCTTCGGGAGTTGACAACGCCTGCTCGGTCGACATCATGCCGCCCTCAACGTCGCGCTGTCGCTGAAAGTTCATTGATTCGTTTGTTGCTCATGGGGCGGAAAGAAGACGGCCAAGCGCCGCCTCTTGGTCGAAGTCGCGGTAGCTCATTTCCAAAGAGGCCATCTGCCCATTACGTCAATCGATCCGAGCATCCGTGCCTCGCCCGCTCGACGCTCGAAAGCGGACCCGAGGCGCTCCATCGGATCGCGACTTTATCGCAACCAGATTTTTTGAGCCATTTACAGAAACTCGTCTGCAAGTTGCAAAGATGGCTCCTGACGCCAGCGCGCAAATACCGTAAGCTTGCGCTCAAGCCGCCCGCCTCAGGTGCGGTGAAAAACAAGAGGGAGAACGCCTATGCAAATCTCAGGGCTGCGTCTTGCCGCCATCGCCGTCGTCTCAAGCAGCGCCCTTGTGCAGCCCGCACGCGCGGAGCTGCTCCAGCACAAGGACTTGTCCGCGTCGATTGCGCTGACGATCATTCAGGCCACGATCGAGACCTGCAAAGCCAACGGCTACGCTGTGTCGGCGACGGTGGTCGGCCGCAACGGCGAGATCATTGCCCAGGTTCGCGGCGACAACACCGGGCCGCATACAATTGAGAACAGTTTCCGCAAGGCCTATACGGCGCGCACGTTCCGCTCGCCGTCGGGTGCGCTTGTCGAGCGCGTCAAGGCCGATCCGACGCTCGGCCTGATTCATCTGACCAATGTCATCGCCAATCAGGGCGCGCTTCCCATCAAGGTCGGTGAGGAGGTCATCGGTGCAGCCGGCGCCTCGGGCGCGCCCGGCGGCGAAAAGGATGAGGCTTGCGTCAAGGCAGGCATCGACAAGGTCGCCGATCAGCTGAAGTGAGCTTCGGCTCCTCCGGGGTAGCTGAAGTGAATTCGGTTACCCCGGGGCCCGCGTAATCAATGTCAGCGGCGCCAACGGCGAGTGAGCAAATATCTTCAGACGTTTTTGCGATGTGCTTCAGCGATTTGGCTGCTTTGGAACCGCACAGGGGAACCAATTCCCCGGTCATGCGTTATCAGCCCCATGAACGAACATTTCGATCGCGTGACCCCCAAAACCCTTACATCCGAAGAGCGCAAAGAGCGGGACCGTCAGCGCAGGGCGGATGCCGAGCTTGCCATGAAAGAGCATGAGGTGGCTCAGCGCGCGTTCTATGCCAATCGCGAGCGGCTCAGAGCGGAACGGCTGGCGCGGGAAGCGGCAGCCGAAGACGACGCAGGATCGGCGCGTCAATCGTCATAACAACATTGATAGCGACAGCTATGCCGGCGGAAGCCTGTTCGCCGGCAACGCTGCGCAATGGTCGTAGATTTGCGACGGCCGGGTGAACCACACCTTGTCCTTTTGCGGATGGTTGGCGATGTGCTGCAAGGCCTCGCGCAGCATGCGCAGCCTGTAGGGCTGCCCGACGATCATCGTGTGTAGCGCGATGCCGCACACCAGCGGCTGTTTGGCGGACTGCCGCAACAACTCCTCGAATTGACCGATGATGAAATCGCGGAATTGCTCCGGCGAGTGATGCCGCACCAGGATCTGCGGGCTGTCATTGATCTCGATCGGGTAGGGGACGCTCATGATCGGGCCTGACCGCGTCTTCATCCAGAGCGGCTGATCGTCGGCCGGCCAGTCCATCAGGAAATCGAACCCGACTTCCTTCAACAGATCGGGCGTGTGGTGGGTCGATGCCATCCACGGCGCCATCCAGCCGCGTGGCGGCTTTCCCGATGCGCGCTCGATCGCATCGCGAATTTCCTGCAGGAATCGCTTCTCGTCGGCTTCCCACATGTGGCTGTGGCGCTCCGCATTGGTGCGGCCATGGCCGATGAATTCGTCGCCGCGCGCCTTGAGGGCGTCGACAATACGTGGCGCATAGTCGAACACCGCCGTATTGATCAGGTGGGCGGCCGGCAGATTCAGCTCGTCGAAGAGTTCGAGGCAGCGCCAGACGCCGACCCTGTTGCCGTAATCCCGCCAGGCGAATGTCCGGGGATCGGGTGCGGCGCCCGCGACCGTCAGCAGATGGCCTTCGCCGGCGCCGAACGCGAAATGTTCGATGTTGAGGCCGAGATAGACAGCCAGCCGCTTTCCGTCCGGCCAGGAATAGTCGGGGCGGTCGATGATCGGTGAATAAGGGTAGCGGCCATGATATGGAAGCTGCATGTCGGTATTCCCCACCGCGTGACGTTAGGTGTTGAGTGCCGGCGGCCAGATGTCTGGAGACGCCGATGGCTGAAAACCCGATGATGGTTGGCGCCGCTACCGTATTCGTGGTTGCCGACATAGCCAAGAGCGCCGCGCACTATTGCGACGTACTCGGCTTCACGATCACTTTCGAGTATGGCGAGCCGATCTTCTATGTATGCCTCTGCCGGGACGACGTTGCGTTGCACCTGCTCGGCGCGGGCCAGACGAAACGCCGGGCCGGCCATGGCGGCGTCTGCGTGTTCGTGAGGGATGTCGACGCCGTTCACACTGAGTTGGCCGCGCGGGGCGCGAAGGTCGTCAAGCCGCCGGAAGACTACGCCTACGGCATGCGCGACTTCGACGTGCTCGACCTCGACGGCAATCAGCTGACATTCGGGATGGGCTCGGAAGACTGATCCTATGGCTGCGGGTGCCAAAACGGACGTTGGGTTGCGCGAGGTCGGCCAAAGGCCACTTCCGGAAGTCACTTGGTCCGTAATAACTTGGTGCGGTGCCATGGGCTAACCAGAACTGGCAGGGAATGCAGCATGTTCGACATGAGGCGTCGGGGTTTCATTACGCTTCTGGGCGGTGCGTCGGTCGTTTGGCCGTTCACGGCGCAAGCTCAGCGGCAGTCGGATATCCGTCCGATCGGTTTTCTCAGCAGTGGCTCTGCCGACGCGTATCCGCAACTTCTGGACGCATATCGCAAGGGTCTGACGGAGACGGGCTACACCGAGAGCCGCAACGTCACGATCGAATACAGATGGGCAGAGGGGAAATTTGATCGGCTATCGGCGCTGGCGTCCGATCTGGTGCAGCGTCGTGTGGCCGTGATCGCGACAACCGGCACAACCTCGGGCCTCGCCGCCAAGGCGGCTACCGCGACAATTCCGATAGTCTGCCTCGCCGGAGACGACCCCGTCAAATTCGGCCTTGTCGCGAGCCTTAACCGGCCGGGCGGGAATGTCACGGGGTTGAACTTGTTGACGTCCGAAATGACGGGAAAGCGGCTGCAGCTTGCGCGAGAGCTGGTGCCGACGGCGTCGGCGGTTGCCGTTCTGATCAACCCCAATAGCCCGGAAGCGGACCCCCAATTGCGAGATGTGCAGATGGCAGCACGCGCTCTCGGGCAGCCGATTCACATCCTGAATGCCAGCACGGAAGGTGATGTTGATGCCGCCTTCGCTACACTCGCCCAACACCAGGACGGCGCCCTGATCATTACCAACGACGCATTTTTCATTGACCGGACCAATCAGCTCGTCGCGCTGGCGGCACGCCATTCGATCCCCGCGATCTATGACCGGCGTGCGTACGCAGCGGCGGGGGGCCTCATCAGTTATGGTACTCACTATATTGACGCCTTTCGGCAACTCGGCGTCTACACCGGGAGAATTCTCAATGGGGCAAAGCCGGCCGATTTGCCCGTCGAGCAGTCGACGAAGTTCGAACTGGTGATCAACCTCAAAACGGCCAAGGCACTTGGTCTCAACGTCTCGGCCAAACTGCTTGCTATTGCCGACGAGTTGATCGAATAAACCAGCATCCTGGAATCTCCGCTTGCCGACGCAAGGCCAGTTCTCGCGTTGCCCGGAAGCGCGTATAAGCTCCTCGTTGATAGGGTTGGCGCGGCGATGGCTCGTCGCGATCGGACCGAAAATGAGCACAAGCTCCGGACAAGGGTAGGAAACACAGGATGAAGTTGCTCCATTTCGATGATTTCAAGCTCGGCGTGTTGAAGGGCGAGAACGTGGTCGATGTCAGCGCGGAGGTGAAGGACATCCCGCATACCGGCCCGGGAGACCGGATGAACGGGCTGATCGAGCACTGGGGCAGCTACAAGCCGCGGCTCGAGGCAGCGGTCGCGCGCGACGCCGGGGTGCCGGTGTCGGGCGTCCGCATCCGTCCGCCGCTGACAAACCCGCGCACGATCGACTGCATGGCGGTCAACTACATGGAAGACGGCACGCGCAGCGCGCCGGCGCCGATCAACGCCTTCCACAAATCGCCGAGCGCGATCATCGGACACGGCGACACGATGGTGCTGCCCGACGCGCCGGCCACGGTCTTCGAGGGCGAGGCCGAGATGGCCGTCGTCATCGGCAAGACATGCAGCCACGTCAGCGAGGCCGAGGCGATGAGTTATGTCTTCGGCTACATGAACTTCATCGACGGTTCGGCGCGCGGCTTGCCGCCGCCCGGCAACGTGTTCTTCCAGATGAAGAGCCGCGACACGTTCGCGCCGATCGGCCCCTATCTCGTCACATCAGACGAGATCAAGGACCCGCAGAAGCTGCAGATCAGGCAGTGGAACAACGGCGTGCTGATGCAGAACTTCAACACAGACGATATGGGCCACAAGATTGTCAAGTGTATCGCCTGGCTGTCGAGCATCCATACGCTGCAGCCCGGCGACATCGTCGCCACCGGCACCAATCACCGGGGCCTCAACCCCTACATGGACGGCGACACGATCGAGCAGGAAATCGAAGGGCTCGGCCGGTTGAAGTTCGGCGTGCGCGACGGTCTGAAGCGCAGCTGGGCGCGCAAGACCCGCCTCCAGGTGCACGAAGAGGCCAGGGAGAAGACGCCGGGCTCCTATCCGGACATCACCCCGCAATTGACGGGCAAATACGCGAAGTAACTTCGGTAACGACTAACTTCGGGACACGAGCGTTGCGTGCCGGCGCGGCCGGCACGTTCCACCCGCGCCACCTACGGAAAGCCTCTCCCATGCAACAGCGACCCATTCCAGCCGTCTTCATGCGTGGCGGCACCAGCAAGGCGATCATGTTCCATGCGCGCGACTTGCCGGCCGATCGCGCGGCGTGGGACGACTTGTTCGCGGCGGCCATGGGATCGCCGGACCCTTTCGGCCGGCAGCTCGATGGCATGGGCGGCGGCGTCTCCTCATTGTCCAAGGTGTGCGTGCTTGCGCCATCGGCGCGCGCGGACGCCGATATCGACTACACCTTTGCCCAGGTGCAGATCCGCGAGAAGCGCGTCGACTACAAGAGCAATTGCGGCAATATGAGCTCGGCGGTCGGCCCCTTCGCGGTGGACGAGGGGCTGGTGCGCGCGAACGGCGACAACGCGACGGTGCGCATCTTCAACACCAATACGCGCAAGATCATTCGCGCGACCTTCCCGCTCGATGGCGAACAGGCGCGCTACGACGGTGATCTTGTGATCCCCGGCGTGGCGGGTACAGGTGCGCCCGTGCGGCTCGACTTTGTCGAGCCCGGCGGCGCGGCTTCAGGCAAATTGCTGCCATCAGGCAAGGTCGTGGATCGCCTCGACGTGCCTGATATCGGTCTGCTCGATGCCTCGGTGATCGATGCGGCCAATCCGGCCGTTTTCCTGCGCGCCGCCGATATCGGGCTTGCCGGCACTGAGCTTCCCGACCAGATCGAGGCCAATCCGAAAATCATGCAGCTGATCGAGGACATCCGCGTGCAAGGAGCGGTGCGGATGGGGCTCGCAAGCGACGTCGCGGCCGCGCGCGCCGTTTCGATGCCCTTCATCGGACTTCGTCAGCCCGCCATCGGACGCGCGGACATTGACCGGCGAAACTGTTCGAGCAGCGGACGTCGATCTCACGGTTCGCGTCGTCTCGAGCGGACAGGTGCACCGCGCGCTGCCGGTCACGATCTCGCTCTGCACGGCGGTCGCCGCGCGCATCACCGGCACGCTCGTGGCCGAAGCGCTGTCGACGACGGCAGGGGAAACGCTCCGCCTCGGCATGCCCTCGGGCGTGCTGACGGTCGATGCCGACGTCGCCTGCGAGAACGGCGTGTGGATCGCGCGTGCCGGCTCGTTCTACCGGACGGCGCGCCGGCTGTTCGACGGCCGGGTGTGGGTGCCGGCCGTCTAGAGCATGATCCGGAAAAGTGTGAAGCGGTTTTCCCTCGCGACAAACGCGCAGCGTTTGCGCGGAGATCATGCTCAAACAATAAGCTAAAGCGCGATGACGATTTATCCTGATCTCATCGCGCTTTAGGCCCGCCCTATCGCGGCGGCGGCCGCCGCTCGAACGCCGGCATGCCGTCGGGCACGTGATGGAACGGCTGCTTGTCGATAGTGAAGATCGCGATCTGCGGCATGATCTGAGCGGGATTGTCGAGCGTGCCGACCTTGACCACCACGGCCGGCCGCTGCGGCCTTGTCACGACATGGGTGCCGCATTCGGCGCAGAACTCCCGCGTCACCGGCTTCTCCAGGTCCTTGCGCGTGAACTGCTTCGGCGCACCCTTGGTGTATTTGAAGCCGTCAGGCGGCATCACCACGAACATGTTGGGCGAGCCGCCGGTAATATACTGGCATTCGCGGCAATGGCACTGGGCCTGCAGCATCGGCTCGCCCTCGGCGACATAGCGCACGGCCCCGCAATAGCATCCGCCTTCGAGTTTCATGACGTCCTCCCGCTGTTATTGCCGGCAGTGTGGGACGGACGGTGGGGACCTGACAATCCCCGGCGCACAAAAAGAAAGGGGCTCCAACTTGCGCTGGAGCCCCTCAACGGTCGGGGCATTGCCGGGTATGTGCCCAAACCGAAGTTGTGGGCCCGGTCTCGTGAGACCAGGCCCCGGGAGGAATCAGTAGTTGTAGGCGCGCTCGCCGTGGTCGGTGATGTCGAGACCCTCGCGCTCCTGCTCGACCGACGGACGCAGGCCGACGATCACGTCGACGATCTTGTAGAGGATCGCCGAGACGATGCCCGACCACAGCAGCGTGGCGAGCACGGCCTTGCCCTGCGCGATCATCTGCGTGGCGAAGTCGTAGGTGCCGGCATTGTTGCCCGTGATGTTGGTGTAGTCGGTGATGCCGACGCCACCGAGCGCGGGGTTGACCAGGATACCGGTGCCGAGCGCGCCGATGATGCCGCCGATGCAGTGCACGCCGAACACGTCGAGCGCGTCGTCATAGCCGAAGCTGTTCTTCACCGTGGAGACGAAGAACAGGCAGACCGGCGAGACCACGAGGCCGAGCACGAGCGCGCCGATCGGGCCGGCAAAGCCGGACGCCGGCGTGACCGCCACGAGACCCGCGACCGCGCCCGAGCAGATGCCGAGCAGCGAGGGCTTGCCCTTGAAGATCCATTCGACCATGCAGCCAGGAGAAGCGCGGCGCCCGCGGTCGCCACCATCGTGTTGACGAAGGCGAGCGCGGTGGTGCCGTTCGCTTCCAGGTTCGAACCGGCGTTGAAGCCGAACCAGCCGACCCAGAGCAGCGAGGCGCCGATCATGGTCATGGTCAGCGAGTGCGGGGCCATCAGGTCCTTGCCGTAGCCGACGCGCTTGCCGATGATCAGCGCGCCGACAAGACCGGCGATGCCGGCATTGATGTGCACGACCGTGCCGCCCGCGAAGTCGAGAGCGCCGGCGCCGGCGAGCCAGCCGACCGCGCCGGTGACTTCGTCGAGCTTGGCCTGCGCCGCCGTCTTCGCAGCGCCGTCGGTCGCGGCCGCAAGCGCCTTGGCGGCGTTGGCGACGTCATCGGGCGCGGCCACGTACCAGACCCAGTGCGCGATCGGGTAGTAGACGAAGGTCGACCACAGCAGGATGAAGAGCATCACCGCCGAGAACTTGATGCGCTCGGCGAAGGCGCCGACGATCAGCGCGGGCGTGATCATCGCGAAGGTCATCTGGAACACGAAATAGGCGAGTTCCGGAATCACCACGCCGTTGGAGAAGGTCGCCGCCGTCGAAGAGGCGTCGACGCCATGCAGGAAGGCCTTGCTGAAGCCGCCGACGTAGGACGTCATGCTGCCGCCGTCGGTGAAGGCCATCGAGTAGCCGTAGATGGTCCAGGTCACGCCGATCATCGCGACGATCGCGAACACCTGGGTCAGCACCGAGGCCATGTTCTTGGTGCGGACCAGGCCGCCATAGAACAGCGCCAGGCCGGGAATCGACATCATCAGAACGAGCGCGCTGGACGACCAGCATCCAGGCCGTGTCGCCCTTGTTGGGAACGGGCGCTGCGGCCGCGGCGGGCGCCGCATCCTTGGCTGCATCGGCGGTTTGAGCGAGCGCTGCATCGGCAAAGCCGATGGCGCAAAGCCCCGCCAGAATTGCGAGGGCCGCTAGTCCCGCGCTGTTGGGACGCTTGAACGTCATGTTGTTTGACTCCTGAATTGTAAGGTTGTGCGCGAAATCAGAGGGCTGCTGCATCGGCCTCGCCGGTGCGGATGCGAACCGCATGGTCGAGGTTGATGACGAAGATCTTGCCGTCGCCGATCTGGCCGGTTTTGGCCGCCGAGGTGATGGCATCGATGGTCTTGTCGACCTGCTCGGAGGCGACAGCGACTTCGATCTTGATCTTGGGCAGGAAACTCACGGCGTATTCAGCGCCCCGGTAGATTTCCGTGTGCCCCTTCTGCCGGCCGTAACCCTTGACTTCCGTCACCGTGAGACCGTGAACGCCAATGGCGGTCAGGGCATCCCGGACTTCTTCGAGCTTGAATGGCTTGATGATCGCCATAACAATTTTCATCGGTCCTATCCCCGCTTGGGGCCCGGCCGTGGCTTGATCCGGGATCTCGGATCCTGGACCTGACCGGGCGTTCTCGACTGAGGTTCACCACGCGGAGGAGATCACTACGCGGCCCAGCCGAAGCGGATAGAATCAAATGCCGTGCCAGATCGGCCGGATCGCCTAAAGAATTATGAAGGCGACTATTTTCGTACCTTTGCGGTCTCCGGCGGTGCTGCGGTATTCCGCCGCGCCTAAAACCTAGGCATACCTGCCCAGGAGCTGAGCACAGCCTCGTCCTCACGCCGTTTCTGCTCACGGCGCAAGCAACGAGGGGGCCGGTTTCGGCAGGTTACTGCAGCGCCTCGCCGTGCTGGGTGATGTCGAGGCCTTCCATCTCATGCTCCTTGGAGACCCGCAGCGGCACGAACAGGCCGACCACCTTCAAGAGCGCATAGGTCACGCCGGCGGACCAGACCAGCGTGACCGCGACACCGTAGAGCTGGATCAGCAATTGCTGCGGATGGTTCTCGATCAGGCCCGCGGTTCCGCCGATCGCCGCGGTGGCGAACACGCCGCACAGGAGCGTGCCGGTCATGCCGCCGATCCCGTGCACGCCGAACACGTCGAGCGAATCGTCGTAATTCAAGCGCAGCTTCAGCGAGGTACAGGCCCAATAGCAGATCGCGCCGGCGACGGCGCCGATCACGATGCCGTGCCAGGGCTCAACGAAGCCGGAAGCGGGCGTGATGGTGCCAAGGCCCGCGACCGCGCCGGAGATCATGCCGAGCACCGACGGTTTGCGGCGCACCGACCATTCGATGCCGCCCCAGACCAGCGCACCCGAAGACGCCGCCAGATGGGTGGCGTTATCGCCATCACCGCGCGCGGGCTCGCCGTGAATGCGGAGCCGCCGTTGAAGCCAAACCAGCCGACCCACAGCAATCCGGTGCCGATCACGGCCAGCGACAGATCGAACGGCGACAGGTTCTCGCTGCCATAGCCCTGGCGCCGGCCCATCACCAGCGCCGCGACCAGCCCGCCGATACCGGCCGAGAGATGCACGACGAGGCCGCCCGCAAAGTCCAGCACGCCCATCGTGCCGAGAAAGCCGCCGCCCCACACCCAATGCGCGAGCGGCACATAGACCAGGGCGAACCAGCCGACCGAGAACATCAGATAGGCCGAAAAACGCATGCGATCGGCGACCGAGCCTGCCACCAGCGCCACCGTGATGACGGCAAAGGTCATCTGGTACAGCATGAAAAGTGCTTCCGGAATGGTCTTGGCCGCGGGATTGACGCTGTCCATGGTCATCCCGGCGAGAAAGACGCGATCGAGACTGCCGAGCCACTGGCCGTCGCCGACAAAGACGAGCGAATAGCCGAACGCCACCCACAGGATCGAGACGAGCATGACCGAGGCCAAGCTCTGCGCCATGGTCGCCAGCACGTTCTTCTTGCGGACCATGCCGGCATAGAACAGCGCAAGCCCGGGGACGGTCATCATCAGCACCAGCGCGGTGGCCGTGATCATCCAGGCGGTATCGGCTGCGTTGATGTCGCTCGAGGCGGCAAGAGCCGGCGTCGTAAACAAGGCTGCGGATGGAATGAGCGCAGCGCGACACGCTGCACGAGACGAGTTTGCCCCCATGACTTTCCCCGGCGTGTTGATCGCGTGGCCGGCCGCGTTGCCGGCAGCGTTCTTGCAGAAATGGATTAGAGCGCGTCGCTGTCGGTCTCGCCGGTGCGGATGCGCAGCGCGTGATCGATCGGCGTCACGAAGATCTTGCCGTCGCCGATCTGGCCGGTGCGTGCATTCGCGGTGATGACCTCCACCGCCCTGTCGGCAAGCTCGGAGGAGACCGCGATCTCGATCCGCAGCTTCGGCAGGAAGTTCACGACGTATTCCGCCCCACGATAAATCTCGGTGTGGCCCTTCTGGCGGCCATAACCCTTGACCTCGGTCACGGTCATGCCGTGCACGCCAATGGCGGTCAGCGCCTGGCGTACCTCGTCCAACTTGAACGGTTTGATGATCGCAACGACTAGTTTCATGGGGGGCCTTCGTTTCCTCGAGCTTCAATGGGGGGAGGCGGGGCTGGCGGTCGCGCAAATCTGCCATCTTTCCGGGCAAATGGCACAAAAAAATTGCAGCGTTAAGCGGAAACATGTCCATCCGTGTCGTTCGAGCCCGGTTCTGTGTCGTTTAGGCCCTATACAGTGCTCCCGCTTCTCCGCCACAATGGCTCATAATGCAGGACGCCGATCGGCCGCCCGCCTTTGCTCGTCCTGCGGTCCATGGGGGAAACGAATGTCCAACCGTTCATGGTTCTTTGCATCCAACGGTCAGCAGCAAGGCCCCTTCCCGGAGGCTCAATTCCGCGACCTGATCGCGCGTGGCACCGTCACGCGAGAGACACTTGTCTGGAGCGAGGGCATGGCCGGCTGGCAAAAGGCCGGCGCGGTGCCGGGACTGATGGCGGCCGGCTCGGCGCCGCCGGCGATGCCGCCGGGCGGCGCAATGATGGGTGGGGGCGGCTATTCCGGCGGGGCCGGCGGCGAGGGCGGCGCTGCGCTGTCGCTCGACATCGGGATCTGGGGGCTTCTCGGCCGAAGCCTCCTGATGATGATCGGCCTCCTGCTGATCATCCCGGCGCCGTGGGTCGCGACCATGCTGTACCGCTATGTGGTGGAGCATGTGCGTGTGCCCGGCCGGTCGCGGCTGACCTTCACCGGACAAGTCGGCGACATCTGGTGGGTCTTCGTGCTGCTGGGGATCTGCAGCTATAGCGGCGCGACCGACTATCCCGGGCTTCAGCTCGTTGCGATCCCGCTCGAAGCCTACCTGTCCTGGGTGACGCTGCGCTGGATCGCCAGCAACATCGCCGCGGACGGCCACAAGCTTCCGATCGAATTCAAGGGCAGCCTGCTCGGCTATATGGGCTGGTACGTGCTGATGATGATTTCCTTCATCACCATCATCGGCTGGGCATGGGTCATCACCGCCTGGATGCGCTGGAATTGCCGCAATATCGCCGGCACGAATCGCGAAGTGATCTTCACCGCATCGGGCCTCGAGATGTTGTGGCGCTCGTTTGTCTTCGCGCTCGCCTGCGCTTTCATCATCCCGATTCCATGGATGCTGCGCTGGTACGCGAGCTGGTACACATCGCAGATCAGCCTCGTCGAACCCGGCTCCTACGCCAACGCGTGATGCTTTTTATCCGGATCATGCCCTAGCGCCGCTCGCGCACCGAGCCTTCCTGTGCGACGGAGGCCACCAGCGTGCCGTCGGGCTTGAAGATCAGGCCGCGCGTCAGGCCGCGGCCCGCTTGCGCGCTCGGCGAATCCTGGGCGTAAAGCAGCCATTCGTCGGCGCGAAACGGGCGATGAAACCACATCGCGTGGTCGAGGCTCGCCGGCATCATGCGGTGGTCGAACAGCGTGCGGCCGTAGCGCGCCATGATGGCGTCGAGCAGCGAGAAGTCCGATGCATAGGCCAGCGCGCACAGATGCAGCGCCGGGTCATCGGGCAGCTTGGCCGCCGTGCGAATCCAGATGTGAATGCGGCCGTCGTCGATCTTCTGGCCGAAATAGCGGCCGAGCTCGACCGGCCGCAGTTCGATCGGACGATCGGATTCGTAGTAGCGGCGGATGAAATCAGGCATTTCGCGAAACATCGGCTGCTTCGAGACCTCTTCCGCGGTGAGCTTTTCCGGCGGCGGCACATCAGGCATCTTGTCCTGATGGTCGAAATTGGTCGGCTCCTCGGCATGGAACGAGACCATGATCGAGAAGATGGCGTTGCCGTGCTGAATCGCGGTTACGCGCCGCGTCGAATAGCTCTTGCCGTCGCGCAGCCGTTCGACCTGGTAGATGATCGGGATCTGCGGATCGCCGGGCAGGATGAAATAGCAATGGATCGAATGCGGCAGCCGCCCCTCCACGGTGCGGCAGGCCGCGACCATCGCCTGTCCGATCACCTGGCCGCCGAATACGCGTTGCCAGCTCGTCTTCGGGCTGTTGCCGCGAAACAAATTCACCTCCAGCGGCTCGATATCGAGGATCGATAGGAGGTCGATCAGGCTTCTGGACATGTGGCGGCTCTCATTCTGTCTGGTGGTCATTCCGGGGCACGCGAAGCGTGAACCCGGAATCTCGGGATTCCGGGTCTGGTGCTGACGCACCATCCCGGAATGACTGCGGATAGGGCTTGTTTCACGAACCTGGCTCGCCCAGCTATAGTAGCACCGCGCGTGTTTGAGTAAGCAGGTTTCCATGTCCTCACAGCGAAGCATTGTCATCGGCGGCGGCGCTATGGCCGGATTGGCGCTGGCGCTCGCCTTGCGGCAGGGGCTTGGCGCCGAGGTCGCCGTGATCGTGGCCGATCCGGCGCTGGGCACACGTCCAAGCCGCGACACCCGCGCCACCGCCATCGTCGCGGGCTGCCGGCGGCTGTTCGGGGCGCTCGGGGTCTGGGGCGACATCGCCGCAACTGCGCAGCCGATACTGGACATGGTGGTGACGGATTCGAAGCTCGAGGACGCCACGCGGCCGGTGTTCCTCACCTTTGCCGGGCAGGTCGAGCCGGGCGAGCCTTTCGCCCACATGGTCGAGAACCGCTATCTGATCGATGCGCTGGTGGCGCGCGCCGAGGCGCATGGCATCGATCTGCGCGCGACCGCCGTGACTTCGTATGAACCGGGCGAAGGCGGGGTCGAGGTGACGCTGGCGGACGGCAGCGTGATATCAGCGAGCCTGCTGGTCGCCGCCGACGGCGCCCGTTCGAAGCTGCGCGAACGCGCCGGAATCGCGACCCATGGCTGGGACTATGATCAATCCGGCATCGTCGTCACCGTCGGTCACGAGCGAGATCACCACGGCCGCGCCGAAGAGCATTTCCTCCCCGCCGGTCCGTTCGCCATCCTGCCGCTCACCGCAAACCGCTCGTCGCTGGTCTGGACCGAGACGCGCGCCGATGCTGCGCGCATCACGGCGCTCGACCAGGCGGCATTTCACGCCGAACTCGAGCAGCGCTTCGGCCTGCATCTCGGCGAGATCAAGGTGCTCGACAAGCCGCGCTCGTTTCCGCTCGGCTACTTTGTGGCGCGCTCCTTCATCGCCGAGCGGCTGGCGCTGGTCGGCGATGCCGCGCATGTCATCCACCCGATCGCGGGGCAGGGGCTGAATCTGGGGCTGAAGGATATCGCGGCGCTGGCCGAAGTCGTGGTCGATGCGGCGCGGCTCGGTATCGATCTCGGACAAGCCGACGTGCTCGAGCGCTATCAGCGCTGGCGGCGGTTCGACACCATGGCGATGGGGGTCACGACCAATTCGCTGAACCTGTTGTTCTCGAACCAGTCGACGCTGCTGCGTACCGTGCGCGACATCGGACTCGGCATCGTCGACCGCGTGCCGCCGGTGAAGGAGTTCTTCATCCGCCAGGCGGCGGGACTATCGGGCGAAGTGCCGCGGCTTCTGAAAGGCGAAGCGCTGTAGCCGGTGTATTCGGTGTCGTCCCTGCGAACGCAGGGACCCATAACCACCGGCGGTAATTTGGCGAAGAACGTCGCTACGTCCAGTCTGCCCACTTCACACATCACGCGGTATGGGTCCCTGCTTTCGCAGGGACGACAGCATCACCGCCCCTCCATCTTCACAAACCCCGCCACCGTCTCCGTCAGCTCGGGATCGAGCGGCCGCTCCGGCTGATTGTAGCTGGCGACATCGTCGGCGTCGTCGTTCACATCGACCAGCACGTGGTTCATGTCGGGCAGCCACAGCGTTTTGGCCGCGAAATCGGCGGTGGTCAGCGCGAGGAAATCGAGCCGCGCGAGCTGCCGGTCGCGGCCGCCGGCAACGATCAGGGTCGGCACATCGATCTTCCGCAAGGGGTCGATCGGATCCTCCGTGAACGCGGAGGCGATGCCGGGCTGCATGGCGGGCGCGATCGCAAGTCCCGCCGGCGGCGGATCGACGATCTGGCCGGCCATGATGGCGTCGATCGCCTTGGCGATCGGTGCGAACTTCTCCGGCGGAAGCTGCTTTTCGAGCTGGGCCTTCAACAGATCGCCCTGCTTGCGGGCTGCGGTCGTCAGCAGCACCAGCCGGTCGACGGGCATGCGACGCGCGGTGAGGATCGCGACCAGCCCGCCCTCGCTGTGCCCGATCACGGCGACGCGGGAGAATTTGCCGCTGCTGCGCAGGTAATTGACCAGGGCGGCCGCGTCATCGACGAAATCCTTGAAACGGAAATCTTCCGGCCGGCCGAATTCCTTTTTCCATCCGCCCGCGCCGCGCTTGTCATAGCGGAGCGTTGCGATGCCCTGCGCCACCAGCGCGTCCGAAAGCTTCTTCAGCGTCGCAGGCTTGAGCTGCGGCCCGTTGCCGTCGCGGTCGGTCGATCCCGAGCCTGCGATCAGGAGCGCCACGGGCGGTTTGTCGACATCAGGCGGTACGGTCAACACGGCGCCGATGGCGCCGACATGAATGTCATCTTCATCGCCGCCCGCGTCGGCCCCCGCAGGTGCGATCGCAAGGAGGAGCAGAAGAGCGGCAACGATCGCCCGCATGGATCTGCTCAATCGAGCTTGCGGGCCTCTTCCGGCAGCATGATCGGGATGCCGTCGCGGATGGGATAGGCGAGCTTGGCCGAGCGCGAGATCAGTTCCTGGGAGGCGATGTCGAATTCGAGCGGCCCCTTGGTGAGCGGGCAGACCAGGATCTCCAGGAGTTTGGGGTCGACGGTGTTTTCGGGACGCTCGGGCGCGGTGGTCATCGGTCTGTCTCCGTCTTTCGGCGTTCGGATCATGCTCTAGCACGCGCGCGGGATCATCGCACAGCCATTCGCACCAGTTCCTCGATGACGGGATCGGCGTGAGTCTTCCGCGGCGCATGATCGGACAGCGCATAGCCCAGGAAGGCCCAATAGAGGATTTGCGCGCGGGCCCGCGCGATATCGGGCGCGACGCCCCTGGCGCGGATCAGGCCTTCGACATAGTCGAACCGGCGTCTGTCGATCGCCTGCACCGCATTCCTGGCTCCGCCGTCGAATGCCGCCCAGCTTCGCACCGCGCGTTCCAGCGCCAGTCGCTCCGAGAACACAAGGCGCAGCAGCACGGTCAGCGGCTCGGCCTCGAAATGGGCCTGTTCGACACGGGCCTGTTCGACATGGGCGATGATCGCGTCCGCCGCGACCTCGCGCCATCGTTTCAGGACAGCGGCGTGATAGGCGCCGATATCGGCAAAATGCCAGTAAAAGCTGCCGCGCGAGACGCCCATGTCCTTCGCCAGCGGCTCGGCCTTGAGTGCCGAAAAGCCGCGGGCGGCGAGCGTCTTGAGCCCCTGGTCGAGCCAGTCCTGCGCGGACAATTGATCAGCCATGTCACGACCACCATACACAAGTGTATTGACGGCGGCCAGCCTTCGTCGTATCACCATACAGTACTGTATGGCCGTATTGCATGGAAGGCCATGATGGAGGTGCGCGATGCGCGATCTTCTGCTCCAGATTTCGGGCGCGGTGGCGATCCTGGCCGCGCTGATCCACGGCGTGCTTGCGGAAACCCGGGTGTTCCCGCGTGTGACCATCGAGCCGCAGAGGCTGCGCACGCTGTTTCGCATGGTGTGGCAGGTACCGACGGTGGCCTGGATCGCCGGCGGCGTGCTGCTGATCGCGGCGCCCTCGTTCGCCTCCGAACCCGCGCGACACTGGGTTGTCGTCATGCTGGCCTGCCTGTTCCTCTTCAGCGCGATCGGCAACGCCGTCGGCACGCGCGGAAAACATTTCGGCTGGATGGTGCTCGGCGCCGTCGCGGCGATGGCGGTCGCGGGGTATTAGGACTGCCAGTCGCGTGGCATTGTGATCTATTTTTGAGCAACGATTCTCGCGTTGGCGAACCGCTCGCGATCGGCCGTGACGCGGCGCTCGACCAACGCCGCTCCTTGCTGAGCGGCGATCCGCTGCGCTTCTGCGAGGTCCTCAAGTCCGCCCTTCATGTCGCCGGATTGCAGCCGCAGCAGTCCGCGCAGCCGGTGAAACTCCCCAGCAGTCCAACGCTCGCCGGTCTCGATCTCCTCGGCGATACCTGCGAGTGTCGCGAGCCCTTCCTGCGGACGGCGTGCCTTGAGACAGCCGTCGGCAAACACCACGCACCACGCTGACAGCGATGGCAGGCGATCGGCGATCATCCGTTCCATGCCATGCTGCGCCAAACGGAAACCCTTTTCGACCATCCCCCGACAAATGTCGGCTAATCCTGCCAGCAGATCGGCGTGCGGCCGCCAGTAGGACAAGTCGTGCTTCAGCGTCAGGTCGCGCAACCGAGTGGCATGGACGGCGAGACTGTCGGTATCTTCCATCAAGGCGGCAAGCAGGCCGCCGGCGAAAGCGGTGGTGTGGCAGATCGTCTGGTAATGACCGCTCGCGTCGGCCTCCTCGATCGCAGCCTTGCCCCAGATGCCGGCGCGTTCGGCGTCGCCAAGCACAGTCCAGGCTTCGGCAAGCCCAACTTTGACGGTGACGGCATGGACGGTAGCGCCGACCTTGTTCAGCGCCTCGTTGTGTAATTCGGGATCAAACAGTTTCTGAAATTGCTCGAACTCGGCAATCGCCGCGACGAACTCACCGCGGAACAGCAAAGTCGTGCCCATGCAGCGATGCGCTATCAGCCGGTCCAGCGTGCTGCCATGCACCGCCACCTGCGCGATCTGGCGCGCCACTTCGAGCCGCAACTCGGTCTCGTTGAAGCGCGCGATCCAGTTCAGGAACAGCGCCGGCACGATGCGGTCGCCGCTGCCGATGCGCGCCGACAATTCGACAGCATGCTCGATCTGCCGCTCGACCTCACGCGCGCCGTATCCACGTGCCGCGATCAATGGCCTTAGAATGGCGAGACGCAAATCGAATTCGCGGACGTCACGCTCGCGTCCCGGTGGCAGCTTTGACGCCTGCTCCAGGGCCGCCGTGAAATGTGCGACCGCTTCCACGGCCGCCGAACGACGCACAGCGTCGCCGCCTGCCCTTTCGAGATAGATGATGGCGGCGGAATGGTCCGCGGCCTCCGCGAACTGGTGTGCCAGCACGTGCGGCATGCTGTCAGCGATTGCGGGAAACCCCGCTTCAATGGCATCGGCAATCAGCTTGTGGACACGCACCCGGTCGCGCCGCAGCATCAAATGATACGCGGCGTCACGGAGGAGCGCGTGGCGGAAATCGACGGCATCGCCGAAGCCGCCGTGGCGCGTGACGAAGATTCCGCTTTCGATCAGCCGCTCGATGCTCGCACGCGTAGCAGCCTCGCCGATGGGCGACACCGCAATCAACAAATCGAGCGGGATGTCGCGCCCGATCGCGGCCGCGAGCTGCGCGGTCTCGCGGCCATTCTCGAGCAGATCGAGCCGCGCCAACAGGATTTCGTTCAGAGTAACCGGAATGGCGGTCGTATCGGTCGCGCCGGGGGACGCGTTCGCCATCGCCTGCACGCCGCGAGCCAATTCCTCGGCAAAGATCGGAATGCCGTCCGAGCGCGCCACGATAGCATCGACCACGCTGGTCGACATCTTGTGCTCGGCAGCAATGGTGTTGACGAGCCGCCTGATCTCGTCGGGCTGCAGCCGTGCCAGCTGCAGGATGCTCGCGCCGGAATGCTCCGCCCATTGCGGCGTCTGCTCCGGGCGCATGGTCGCGACCAGCAATACCGGTAGGCTGCGGACCATGTAGGCCAGTTGCTCCAGCCATTCGTTGGTCGAGGGATCTGCCCAGTGAACGTCCTCGATGACGATGATGGGACTTTCGCGCGAGATCGCCTCAATGATGTCAAGCAACGCCGCCATCGTTCGCGCGCGGATTTCCGTGGGCGCAAGCCGCAGCAATAGCCTGCGGTCGCTGCTCTCCGGCCGCAACAGTTCGGCGATCAGCGCCAGCCGTTCGGGTGTCGCCTGGCCAAGACCGCGCAGCAGCGCGTCGAGCTTGTCGAGCTGGCGCACATCGGCATCTGGTGCTTCGACGCCGGTCACGTAGTCCAGATAGTGGGCAATCGGGTGGAACGGACGGTTGGTATGGATCGGCGAGCATTGCAGCACCACGCGCTGTTCCGGCCTGATCTCGAGCCGGCGATGCATCTCCTCGATCAAACGGGACTTGCCGATGCCAGCTTCGCCGGTGATCACGACGATCTGGCCCTGGCCGAGCAGAGCAGCGGTGGCGCGGTCGACCAGTCGGGAGACCTCGTCCTCGCGACTGACCATCGGCAAGTTGATCGCACCGTGCACCGCTTCGAAGCGGGTCGCTCCCCTATATTCCCCGAGCACGCGGTAGGCCGCAACCGGCGCGTCGAAGCCCTTCAGGCTTCGCATACCGAGGTTCTCCAGGCGGAATTGTCCGCCGATGATTTTTGCGGTCGCTTCCGCGATGAGCACCTCGCCGGCCGAGGCTTCGCCTTGCAGCCGCGCGGCAAGATTGGGCGCTTCCCCGACCAGCGAGTGCCGCTCGACGGCCGCATCGCCGACCAGGTCGCCAGCGATGACCAGCCCGGTGGCGATCCCGATCCGCACCTGGAGCGGGTCTCCCTTTGGTGTGAGCAGCTTGCCGATCTCCTCGGCGAGCATCAGCCCGGTTGCGACCGCACGCGCCGCGTCGTCCTCTCGCGCACGCGGATAGCCGAAGGTCGCGAGCACGCCGTCCCCGACATAGCGCAGCACGTGTCCGCCATGGCTCTCGATCAGCGTGGCGCAGATGTCCTTGTAGTTGGTGAGAAGCTCCAGCACGATCTCGGGATCGAAATTCGAGGAAAGTCTGGTGTAGCCGACGAGGTCACAGAACAGGGTCGTGACCTGGCGCCGCTCGGCGAGAGCAAGCGGCCGCGGCGCGCCCGCTGGGGCACGCGGGACAGGCTTCTCCTTCGGTTCGGGCCGCTGTACCTCCACGGTAAGCCTTGCGATGGCATCGAGCAGCCGACGGCGATGGCCGACCGACGTGACGCCGAGTTCGACCAGATCAGTCGAGGTCAGGTGGGCCAAATTGCCGGCGTCGATGTCGTTGTCGAGGAATGCGTGCAGGTAGCTGGACAGCCCTAGCTGTTCCAGCCACCCGCTGACAAAATCCGCATCCGGTCCGTTCGGCTTGGACATATTGTCTGTTACGGCTCACAGTTCTCATAGACGATCAGCCGCTTCAATGCATCCGCCACTTTCGCCCCATCAGCCCACCGGTCTCGACTTTCGGCTGGGGATAGGACGAGATCATCTACCGAGCGCACCGCACCGCTTGATCGGGGCTGATGGCCACCCAGGGAAACACGACCGAGTTCAGCTAACGAACAACAGCCGTCAACACGAGCCGGAACTTACCAACTCTCGGCTGGCCTGCTAGGCTGCCTGAGGTCGCTCTTGTGGGACTGTCTGGCAGTGCGGTTGAAACGTCGCCACTTCATGACACTGATGGCGGGGCTCGTCACAGGCGTTCCCCTCGCAGCGCGCGCGCAGCAGGGTGTGAAGCGACTCGCCGTCTTCGACCCCTCGGAATCCCGCGCCGTGCTCCATCCCGGCACCGAGCAAAGATACTTCAAAGCCTTCTTTGATGAGCTCCGGCGATTGGGCTACGTCGAAAACCAGAACCTGATTGTCGTAGCTTACGGAAGAGAGCAGAACACATCCGGGCTTCAGGCACTGGCTGCGGAGATTGTGCGAGGCAAACCAGACGCTGTTTACGCGGTTGGGCCGGGCGCACCGGTGTTCAGAGAGTTTACAGCGACTATTCCCATAGTAGCCCTGACCGGTGATCCGGTCGTTCAAGGCATTGCCGACAGCATCGCGCATCCCGGTCGAAATTTCACCGGCGCGAGCATCGATACCGGGCCCTCGATCCATGGCAAACGCATCGAGCTGTTGCGCGAGATCAGCCCCGCTTTGTCGAAACTGGGCTGCCTCCTCCTCCGCATTCAGATCGATGGAGTAGCCGGCCCGGGAATCCGAGCCAATGCCCAAGCGGCCGGACTGCCGAT
Source organism: uncultured Alphaproteobacteria bacterium (assembly GCA_963696255.1). Taxonomy (GTDB): domain Bacteria; phylum Pseudomonadota; class Alphaproteobacteria; order Rhizobiales; family Xanthobacteraceae; genus Bradyrhizobium. The sequence continues at coordinate 1,813,633 of CAVOJN010000005.1, read as the reverse complement.
CGTGATGTCTCCGCTGGAATTCGGCGCAAGCGAAGCCGACTACAGGCGCGCGATCGAGAGCGTTCTAAGCCAGGGTGCTAATGCGCTGATGGTGGCGGATTTGCCTGAGACCTTCCGCAACAGCCGTTTGATCGCGAGGCTCGCAGGGGAAGCAGGACTTCCTTCGATCGGCGCCTTTCGCGAGTATGTCGAAGCGGGCGGCTTGATGGCCTATTCCTTCGATCTTACCGACTTGATGAAACGCTGCGCGAGCGATGTTGATCAGATTTTCAAGGGGGCGAATCCGGCCGACATGCCATTTTATCAGACGTCAAGATTCGAGTTGTCGATCAACCTTGCAACGGCCTCCCATCTCGGCCTCTCCGTGCCTGCATCGCTCACCGCCAGTGCTGACCAGATCATCGAATAAAGGCGCAAGTAACGAGATCGCAATTCAGCTTCGCGTCATGCGACGTTACTGCAGCGGCGGGTCGCCGCTGGTGCGCTTCTTGGCGAGATCCATCTCGGTGACCGCGATCAGGATTTCGGCGCGCGTCTTCAGGTCCGGCGCTTCCAGCATGGCCTGTTTTTCGGCAGGGCCGTAGGGCGACATCATCGCAAGTGCGTTGACCAGCGCCTCGTTCGGCGCGTTTTCGACACCTTCCCAATCGACGTTGAGATCGTTGGCTTTCAGGAAATCGGTCAGGACCTCGAGCAGCGCCGCGCGGTCCACCGCATCCTCGCCCTTGCGCGCGGTGAAGTCGTCGATGAAGGGGAAGTAATCCACCTTGCACTGGCGGTACGCCGTCAGCACGCTCATCTCCTCCACCACCTTGAAGCGCGTGACGCCGGTGAGCTCGAGGATGTAGCGACCGTCGCCGGATTCGGCGAGCTGGGTGATGCGCCCGACGCATCCGACGCGGAACAGCATCGGCCGCGCCTCGTTCTGCGAATGGGTGGCGTCGGGCTGGATCATGCCGATCAGGCGGTGGCCGTCGCGAAACGAGTTGTCCACCATCGACAGATAGCGCGGCTCGAAGATGTTGAGCGGCATCTGCCCGCGCGGCAGCAGCAGCGCACCCGGCAGCGGAAACACCGGGATCACCTCGGGGAGATCGGCCGGCCCGCGATATTCGGCGTTGATCGGCATGCAGCTCCCCGGTTGGACTCTATCCCATGCGCATCCAGCGGATTTCTAAAGCGCCGCGTCGAGCCGCGCCATCGATTTCCGAACGAACGCTCGATTGGACCATGCTTCAACCATTACGAGAACAGGATCGTCGACAACCGCTTGCGTCCTTCGACGGTCGCTTCATCTGCCCCGCCCCAGGCCTCGAAGAACTGCACCAGCTGCTTGCGCGCGCCGTCGTCGTTCCACTTGCGGTCGCGCTTGACGATCTCGAGCAGCTGGGCGGTCGCCTCGCCGCGCTTGCCGGCCGCGTTCAGCGCAGTCGCCAGATCGAAGCGCGCCTGATGGTCGAGCGGATTTGCCGCGACTTTCTGTTCGAGCTCGCCGACCGGGCCGAGCGAGGAGGCCTGCTCGGCGAGGTCGAGCGTGGCCTGCACGGCCTTCACGGCAGCGTCGTTGCGCTTGGACTCCGGCACCATCGCCAGCGTCTTCTTCGCCTGGTCCATCGCGCCGGTCATGACGTAGCATTTGGCGAGGCCCGCCAGTGCTGCGATGTTGGTGGCGTCGAGCGAGAGCACCTCGGCATAGATCTGGGCGGCGGCCGCCGCGTCGCCTTCGGCGAGCACGGCTTCGGCCTCTTGCAGGATTTCCGCGATGTTCGGCTCGCCGGGTGCCGTCACGCCCTTGGTGATCTTCTCGATGAAGGCGTTGACCTGGCTTTCAGGCACCGCGCCCATGAAGCCGTCGGCGGGCTGGCCGTTGATGAAAGCGATCACCGCGGGAATCGACTGGATCCCCATCTGGCCGGGAATCGCCGGATGGTCGTCGATATTCATCTTGACCAGCTTGACCTTGCCCTTGGCGTTGCGGACCGCCTTCTCCAGCACCGGCGTCAGCTGCTTGCACGGTCCGCACCAGGGAGCCCAGAAATCGATCAGAACGGGCTGGCGCCGCGATTCCTCGATGACTTCCTTCACGAAGGTCTGGGTGGTGGTTTCCTTGATCAGATCGGACGGCGCAGGCGCCGCCGCTCCATTACCCTGTTCTAAGATCGTCACGGGGGTCCCTCGTCCGATGTCCCTGAAAGCGGGCTTCTTCTAGCACAGCCCGAACGGCCTTTTTCAGAAGCTCGGTCCCTTAGGTGGCGGTTTGGGCGGAAATTTCAATCTGTTGGGGGCCGAACGGGGCCGCCGCCAGTCGAATCGCCTTGAAGCCGGCGCCGGTTCCCGGGAAACGGGGTCGTGCGGCCGGGCGTTATCCGCCTGGATGGGACGTCGATTTGGCCGGTTTTGCCGTGAGATGAGGCTGATCGCGTCGATTTGGCCGATTCCGGCCGATCATCAGAGTGTTGCAATCGCGGCTCGCATTTGGCATAGGTCTGCCGTTGCCGGCGCGACTTGCCGCCGCCAACGCTTTCGGATGCGGGTGTAGCTCAGTGGTAGAGCACGACCTTGCCAAGGTCGGGGTCGAGGGTTCGAGCCCCTTCGCCCGCTCCAAATAACGTCGCAGCCAAAGCCCATCGTAAAAAGGCCCACCGCAGATCCGCCACCCGCATCCAGCGGGCGAATAGTCGCGCATGTGTGTGAAGCAGATCGCTTTCCGCAAGCCCGAGCGCGTGCCATTCTTCAAAACCTGAGATTGCGCGCGTCCGGCGGACCTTCGGGGGTTTTCCCATGAGCCGAAACATCGTCCTGCTGTCCGATGGCACCGGGAATTCCTCCGCCAAGGTCTGGCGCACCAATGTGTGGCGCACTTTCGAGGCCCTCGATCTCTCCGGCAACGACCAGGTCGCCTTCTATGACGACGGCGTCGGCACGTCGTCGTTCAAGCCGTGGGCCATTCTCGGCGGGGCGTTCGGCTTCGGCTTGAAGCGCAACGTCATCGACATCTACAAATTCGCCTGCCGCAACTATCGCAGCGACGACGATCGTCTTTTCGGGTTCGGCTTCAGCCGCGGCGCCTTCACCATCCGCGTCGTCGGCGGGCTGATCCTCAGCCAGGGCCTAGTGACGGCGCGGAACGAAGCCGAACTTGATCGCCAGGCCCATGCCGCCTATCGCCAGTACCGACGCGAGCGGTACCACACGGTGTTTGGTGTCGAGCGGTTCTTTCGAGCCATCCGCGACGCCTTCTTCCGCGACAAATACGACAAAAGCGAAAACCGGCGGGTTCCGAAGGTTCATTTTGTCGGCGTGTGGGACACGGTGGCCGCCTATGGCGCGCCGCTGGACGAAATGACGCGCGGCATCAGCCGCTATATCTGGCCGCTGGAATTGCCCACACACACCCTGCCGCGCGACCGGGTGAGGCGCGCCTGCCAGGCGCTGGCGCTGGATGAGGAGCGAACCACGTTCCATCCGGAGCTATGGAACGAAGGCGACGTGCCTTCCGCGCCGGTCGACCCGGACAAGGAGCGCTACATCAAGGACGAGCAGCTCAGCCAGGTCTGGTTCGCGGGCGTGCATTCCAATGTCGGCGGCGGCTATCCCGACGATTTGCTGGCCTACATTCCCTTTGTCTGGATGATCACCGAGGCGCAGCGCTGCGGGTTGAAGTTCAAGTCGGATCTGGCGCAGCCGCCGGCGCCGGTGGCCGATCCCGACACCTTCAAGAACGCGATTTCCAGACGCGACAAGGACGGGCGCATCTACGATCCGCGTGCGGGCCTGGGCTCCTATTATCGTTACGGGCCGCGCAAGCTCGATCTCTTGTGCAACGCCAACTACGGCAAGGGGAAGAACACGGACGATACGGTCGTCATCCCGCGGCCCAAGATCCATGAAACCGCCTTCAGCCGCATCGGCAATCGCGCCCACGCCTACGCGCCGGTCGGTCTGCCCCGGGTCTATGACGTCGTCCGCGAACGCGACGGCGCAATCCTGACCCCGTCGCAGTTCGGCCTGGAGAGTGACGACGAGGCCAAGCTGCGCGGCGATGCGCAGGAGCATGTCTGGAACGATATCTGGAAACGCCGCATCGTCTACTTTGCCACCGTCGGCGCTACATTGTGGCTGCTGGTCTTTCCGCTGGTCAGCACAGCCAAACGCGAAGATGAACTTCTGAGCCCCATCCGATGGGTCTCGGACCTGATCCGTATCGTGGGCGCGTTTCTGCCCGGATTTGCCAAGCCATGGGTCGACGGCTACGCGCGCGCACCGATCTCCTTTGTCCTGCTCGCGGCCCTTGTCATCGGCCTGATGTTGTGGGGAATGCGCATTGCCACGCGCATCTCGGTCACCATGGGCACGATCTGGCGCGGCGTTCCCAATCCGCCGTCGGGCCTGCCAAACGATTTCATCTATTGGCTGCGCAGCAGTCGCGGCTACGTCGCCTTCCACGAGAACCTGAAATATCGATTGGCGCCCGCCTTCTTCGCGCTGATGTTCCTCTATCTCGGGCTCTGCTTCGCCAGCCATCTGGCCTTCAACGTCCAGGATGTCGCCGGGTTGACCTGCACGGAAAGTCCCGCAAGCGAAACAACAAAACTGAACAACGCGGGCGATCACTCCGAGCCCATCCCGTTCAATACGTCCGATTTCTGCAAGCCGACCAAAATCCTTGTCGAGCGCGGCGCGCGGTACACTGTCGAGATCAAGAAGGTGGAGAGCTGGACCGATGGCGGGATTTCCGTGCCGCTGGGTGGCTTTTCCGCCGCCGATCCGCCGTCCTGGTATCACCGTATCCTGTTGGCGATGATCGTGCCGCTGCGGCGTGAGACGACCCAGGACTGGTTCCACGTCGTGTTGCGCTATGGCAGCGTCGGCGGCGAGGAGGACTTCATCGAGCCCGACCCCGATGACCCCAGGCTGGAAGCTCCGATCAGGCCGAAGCGCCATGGCGAAGTGTTCGTCTTCGTCAATGACGCCGTGATCGGCATCCCGGGTCTGTATGATTGGTTCTATCGCAACAACAAGGGCGCGGCGACGCTGACCATCACGCGGAAATAGATCGGCACGCGCGCGCCGTCTTCATCGTGTCGCAGCGAGGTCGGCGATCTCCCGTTCCGGGTCGAGATGCCTGGGTTGCCAGCCGAGTTCCTGCCGTGCTCTGGCGCCGCTCAGCCTTTGGTCGAGCGCGTAGCCGCGCGCCCATCCGCCGAGTTCGGCGGCGATCTGGTCCGCGGAGATGATCTGCAAGTCCCGATCCGGCCTGCGATGCCGCCTGGCAAACGCGCGCGCGAGGCGGCCGACGGCAAAGCCGTCAATCGCTGCGCCGATGTAACTTGATCGCGGCGCTGCGCGTTCGAGCGCGGACGCATAGAGGCATGCGAGGTCGTCCGCATGCACGAGCGGCCAGCGCACATGTTCGCTTCCAACGACCCTCAATGCACCCCGTTCGGCTGCGTCGCGGGCAAAACGGCGGAAGACGCCGCCGTCAGCCGTGTAAACCATGCCCGGGTGAATGACGATGCCGTCAACGGCGCGAGCCGCAAGCACGCGTCGCAGGTTCGGCACCATCCATGCGAAGGCCGGTAGCGGATCGAACGCGGTCTCCTCGGTCCCAACCTCGTCCCCGGTGGCGCCGAACAGCCAGCAGCCGCCTGTATAGATGAAGCGGGGCCGCTCGGCCCGCTCAGCGAGCGCGGGCAGCAAGATGTCGAGCAGGTGGCGATCGATGCCGCCCATGTCGGTATCGAAGTCGCACGCAGCGTGGATGACGGCATCGAGTTCGGGGAGCCTGGTAGCCCACGCCTGCGGGGCCGCGATGTCCCCGCTCATTGGCGTCGCGCCCAACTCGCTCAGTTTTGCTGCCGAGGCATCCGACCGCGCGAGACCGATGACGACATGCCCGCGCGCAAGCAGTTCGCGCACCACGGCGCAGCCGATCGTACCTGTCCCACCGAGAACGAGAATGCGCACGGAACATCTCCAGCATGGAAGGACGCCCACTCTTGATCATAGCGTCTCACGCGGCGGAGCGTTCGCTTCGACGGGATATTGCGCTGCAGTGCAACGACACAAATTCGTCTCAATCGAACGCGGGTCAAGAAAATTTTTCTCAATTTGATTTGGCGCGAACCTGATGCGACAGCGCGCGCTTCTCTCCCGCGCGGGATGTGCTAACATTTTTCGGGTCTGATCTATCAGGACCAAGGTTCGACTCTCAAAACGTTCAATAATAATGCGCGCAGCCGCCGGGCTGCAGAGGGAGTGACGTGATGAAATCGGTATTCCATCGATCTATACTTGCGCTCGCAACACTGGGTATTGTTGCGGGGGTGAGCGTTGCCAGTGCACAGCAGGCGGACAAGAACAGGCCGCTGAAGAAATACGAATCCGGAACCAAGGAATTCTGGACGCATCCGCCGGATGACTGGTTCCTCGGCGACGAGACCGAGCAGCAGAAGGGTCTGGCGCCTCCCAACGGGCCGCCGACCGGCGCGACGGATGCGGAACTTTCCAAGCTGATCACCAAGGTTCAGGCCACGCTGCCGAAGGGTTTCAAGATCGAGGTCTGGGCTTCGGGGGTGCTCGCGGCACGGCAAATGGCCTGGGGCGACAAGGGCACGCTGTTCGTCGGTTCCTTCGGTCTCGGCAACGTCTATGCGATCAAGGACAACAACGGCAAGAAGGAGGTCAAGACCATCCTCAAGGGCCTCAATATGCCCACCGGTCTCGCCTTCAAGGACGGCGCGCTTTACGTCATCGCCGTCGACAAGCTCATCCGCTACGACAACGCCGAGGACAATCTCGACAAGCTCGGCGAAGGCAAGGTGGTGTATGACGACATGCCGTCCTATGCCGCGCATGGCTGGAAATATATCGCAGTCGACAAGGACGGCTGGTTCTTCCTCCCCTTCGGACCTCCCTTCAATGTCGGCATTCCGCCGACCAGTGTCTCGCAGATCCGCCGCGTCGATCCCAAGACCGGCAACGCGGAAATCTATGCGCTCGGCGTTCGCAACTCGGTCGGCGGCGACGTCGATCCGCGCACCGGCAAATTCTGGTTCACGGAAAACGCCCGCGACTGGATCAGCGACGACCTGCCGTCCGACAAGCTCAACGTGATCAACAAGATGGGCGAGCATTTCGGCTATCCCTATTGCCACCAGGGGGATCTGCCGGATTCGAAATTCGCGATGGGTCACAAGTGCTCGGAGTTTGCCCCGCCGGCCTACAAGCTCGGCGCCCACGTCGCTCCGCTCGGCATGAAGTTCTATACCGGCAGCCAGTTCCCGGCCGAGTACAAGAACTCGATGCTGATCACCGAGCACGGCTCCTGGAACCGCCACAAATACCAGGGCGGCCGTATCGTGCGCATCACCGCGGATACGGACGGCAAGAACGCCAAGCAGGAAGTGTTTGCGTCCGGCTGGATCGAGGGCGACCAGGGCTATCTCGGGCGTCCCAACGACATCATCATCAACAAGGACGGTTCGATCCTCGTCGCCGACGACTGGGCCGGTGCGATCTATCGCATCAGCTACAGCAAATAGCGCGAGCTGAATGAGAGGAGGCTGCGGCTGCTTCGGCGCCGCGGCCTCATTTATTTCCCGTTTTTATCTCTGTCGTTCCGGATCGCGCGGTAGCGCGAGTCCGGAACCCATAACCACGAAACGGGGTTATGGATTCCGGGCCTGCGTGCTTCGCCCGCATCCCGGAATGACGAACCGCGAGAGCCCGCCCATGCAAATGCTGTCCCTATCGCGAGCGCTACTCGCAGGCATCCTGGTTCTTTTGGTTGCCCCAACGCACGCCGCCGACATCAAGGAAAAAATCGAGACCTGCAAGGCTTGCCACGGCGACGTTGGCATTTCGCAGATGGACAACGTCCCCTCGCTGGCCGGCCAGCTTGATCAATATATCCAGTGGCAGCTTGTGTATTTCCGCTCCGGCGCGCGCAAGAACGAACAGATGCAGCCGATCGTCGAGGATCTCTCCAACGAGGACATCCGCAATCTCGGCGCCTATTTCGCGTCGCTGGCCCCGTTCAAGGGACAGCCGGACGACAATCCCGATCTGTCCGCGAAGGGCAAGCAGGCCTCCGCCGGCCGCCGCTGCGCCAATTGTCACGGCGATAATTTCGCCGGCGCCAAGGCGGTCGCTCGTATTGCCGGGCAGCGCGAGGACTACCTGCTGAAATCGTTGCATGACTACAAGGCGGGCGTGCGCGTCGGCGGCGGCCAGGCCGCGATGGCCGACGTCGCTTATCCCCTCAGCGAGGAAGAGATCGAAGCGCTCGCGCATTACATCGCGCATCTGTAACCGTCGTCCCGGGCAAGCGAAGCGCGACCCGGGACCCATACCGCGTGATCTAGGAAGTGGGCAGGCGGGTCGTAACGATTTTCTTCGCCAAACCATGTCCCGTGGTTATGGGTCCCTGCTTTCGCAGGGACGACAGATCGTCAGGCGTTCCCGCGCACGTTCTCATATGCTTTCAGATGCGTGTAAGCGGTACGCAGCTTCGGGACCGGGATCTTGGCGGCGTCGGCGCGCGCGATCATGTCGCCGATAACGTGATCGGCTTCAACCTTTCCGCCGGCCTTGATGTCGCGGAACATCGAGGCCGTGCCCGGCGAGCCTTCGGCGGTGAGCATGCCCTTGATGCGCTGGAAGAACGGTCCGCCCGGCTCGTGGCCGGCGGCTTTCGCCACCGCGGTACATTCGTCGAGAATGCCGAGCAGGAAGTCCTTGCCTCCGGGCGCAGCGACGATCGCGCCGATAGGCGCGCGCATCAGGCTGGTGGACGCGGCGATCGAGGCCAGGAACACCCATTTCTCCCACATGTCCTGGATGACATTCTCGCTCGGCAGTGCGCCATTGACGACCGAGAACGCCTCGGCGATGGCGCGGACACGGTCACTCTTGCCGCCGTCGCGCTCGCCGAAGCCCAGCGTCTGCAGCGGCTGCAATTGCACCACCTCGCGCTGCTCGTTCAGCGTCACCGCGATCGCACAGAGCCCGCCCAGCACGCGCTCGCGTCCGAATGCCCGGTCCAGCGTGTCGAGATGCATCATGCCGTTCAGCATCGGAATGATCGAGGTCTGCGGCCCGACCGCCGGCGCAAAGGACTTGATGGCGTCGTCGAGATCGTAGGCCTTGCAGCTCAGCACCACGACGTCGAACTTGTCCTTGATGGTGTCGGCCTGCACGGTCGGCGGATTCTTCAGTGTCACGTCGCCGTTCGGGCTCTTGATCACGAGACCGGCGGAAGCGAGTTCGCCGGCGCGTTTCGGCCGCACCAGGAACGTGACGTCGCGGTCCGCCTGCAGCATCCTGCCGCCGAAATACCCGCCAATGGCGCCGGCGCCGACCACGAGAACACGCATGGGGGAATTCCTTTTTTCTTGTTGTTGGGGCAAGGCGAACAGGGAGTAGCGAATAGTATGAGGTCAGGTCAACGTTCGCCACCCGCTTTCCGCCAACCGCCCTCTCACCACTTTTCGCCGAACGGGCGGATTTCCATTTCGAAGGTCCAGGCGCTTTTCGGCTGCTGGTAGAGCTGCCAATAGGCTCCTGCGACGGAAGCCGGTGGCATCAACAGGTCCGGATTGTCCAGCGCCTCCTTGCCCCAGAGCTGCGCGCGCCGCTCGCGCACCCAGGCCGTGTCCACGCCGGAATCGATGACCAGATGCGCGACATGGATGTTCTTTGGTCCGAGCTCGCGCGCCATGGATTGCGCCACCGCGCGCAAGCCGAACTTGGCGCTGGCAAAGGCGGAAAAGCCGCTGCCGCCGCGCAAGGACGCGGTCGCGCCGGTGAAGAAGATATGGCCCTGACCGCGCGGCACCATCAGCCGCGCCGCCTCGCGGCCGGCGACGAAGCCGGCCCAGCACGCCATCTCCCAGACCTTCCGGAACACCCGGTCGGTCGTCTCGAGGACAGGGAAATTGACATTCGCGCCGACATTGAAGATGCAGACCTCCAGCGGCGCATGCGCGTCGGCGTCCTTGAGGAAGGCCGTCGTCTCGTCTTCCTTCCGCGCGTCGAGCGAGCGGGCGACAATGGCGCCGCCCGCGTCCTCCACATCCTTCACCAGCGGCGCGAGCTTCTCGCCGTTGCGCCGGCCTGCGAAGACGGTGAAACCCTCCGCGGCGAATTTCTTGACGATCTCGGCGCCGATATAGTCGCCCGCGCCGATCACGGCGACTGTGGCGCTACGCTTTTGCATTTGACTCTCCACTGTCACCGTGGTCATTCCGGGGCGATGCGTCAGCATCGAACCCGGAATCTCGAGATCCCGGGTTCGCTCATTTCATTCGCGCCCCGGGATGACGCCTCGTTGCTGCGCAATTCCGACGTCACTTCCCCGACACCATGTCCTCGACGTCGCGCAACTGCTCCTTGCCGAAGAACATCTCCTTGCCGACAAAGAAGGTCGGCGAGCCGAATGCGCCGCGCTCGACCGCGGATTGGGTGTTTTCCAGCAACTTTGCCTTCACCTCGGCCTCTTGCGCGCGCGCGAACAGTTTTGCCGCGTCGAGGCCGGACGCGTTCAGCGCCTTTGCCGCAACCTCCGGATCGTCCATTTTCTTCGGCTCGCGCCACATGTGGTGAAATGCGACCTCGACATATTTTTCGAACACGCCCTCGAACTGCGCCGCGACGGCCGCGCGCATCAGGTTCAGCGTGTTGACGGGAAAGAACGGATTCCAGACATAGGGCTCGACATTGAAGCGCTTGAGGAAGCGCTGGGTCTCGATCTGGTGGAATTCGCGCTTGTTCTTGATGCCGGCAAGCGTCTCCGCCGGCGATTTGTTGTTGGTCGCCTTGAAGATGCCGCCGAGCAGGATCGGTACATATTCGAACCTGACGCCGGTGCGCTTCTCGATGGCCGGGATCGCATGATGACTGAGATAGGCGTTGGGGCTGCCGACATCGAACATGAACTGCGGATTGGTGCCCATCGGCGGCCTCCCGGGTTATCTTGATATGATAGACATCATTCGACCAGCCCGGAAGGCAATGTTCAAGCGCTCAATTTTGCATGATCGCCATAAGCGAGCTTGACGACGTGCTCGCGAATATCAGGCGGCCAGGATGCGATCAGGGCGGTGAAGCGAGGCCGGTCGTCCGCGAACAATGCGCGGGAGGCTTCCTCGAAATTCCGCAGATTGCCGGCCATGGCCGACATGAAATGATAGGCCGCATCGCGCGCGGCGCGCTGGCGGTCGCGATCGCCATTGGCGCGTCGGGCTTCCTCCACGAGCTTGCGCAACGCCACCGAAGCGCCGCCGGGCTGCGCGTTCAGCCATTCCCAATGTCGGGGCAACAGCGTCACCTCGCGGGCGACCACGCCGAGCTTCGGCCGTCCGCGGCCGCGCGGTTCGTTTGACGGCGTCTGTTCTTCAGCCGTTTTGGTCGAGGCGGCGAGCCACGCCAGCATCTCGTCGACGCTGCCGCGCAGGTCGAGATCGATCGCCCGTCCCGTGGCGTCGCTGAAGATCGCGATCGGCTCGGACGCCTGGCGTTCGGCCCGCTGGATGTCAGGTGCGATGTCGGCAAGCGGCCCGGCGGCGAGGCGTCGCACACCCTCGAAGGCCGTGAATGTCTCTGTCATGACTGTTCTCCGTCCCCTTTATATCCGGGTATAATTGCAGATGTCAATATTACCCGGGTAAATAAAATGGCGGGGCGACGCTTTCGTCGGATCGCTAACGCGCGAATTGCCTGTTACGGGAACGACGCCGACCGCAGGCTCGCCGGGGACACACCATGCTGACAGTTCATCATCTCAACAATTCACGCTCGCAGCGCGTGCTCTGGCTGCTCGAAGAGCTCGGGCTGCCTTACGAGATCGTGCGTTATCAGCGTCAGGGCGACATGCGCGCGCCGAAGGAACTGCGCGCGATCCACGCGCTCGGAAAATCGCCTGTCGTTACCGACAACGGCAATACGATCGCGGAGTCCGGCGCCATCGTCGAATATCTCGTCGGCACTTACGGCAATGGTCGCTTCGTGCCGGCGGCGAACACGCCGGAGCGGCTGCGCTACACCTATTGGCTGCACTATGCCGAGGGCTCGGCGATGCCGCCGCTTCTGATGAAGCTGCTGTTCACGCTGATGCCGAAACGCGCGCCGGCGCTGCTGCGTCCATTGGTCCGCAAAGTCGCCAACCAGGCGCTGACCGGCATCGTCAATCCGCAGCTCAAGCAGCACATGGCCTATTGGGAAGAGGAATTGGCGAAAAGCCAATGGTTCGCCGGCCCTGAATTCACCGCGGCCGACATTCAGATGAGCTTTCCGCTGGAAGCAGCCGCCGCGCGAGGCGGATTGGAGCAGGGGCATCCCAGATCGGTGGCGTTTCTCGAACGCATCCACGCGCGTCCGGCCTACAAGCGCGCGCTGGAGAAGGGCGGGCCGTATCAGGTTGGGCGGGGATGACATCCTCAGTCATTCCGGGGCGATGCGAAAGCATCGAACCCGGAATCTCGAGGTTCCCCGATGCGCCATTGCGCATCTGAGGTTCACGCTGCGCGTGCCCCGGAACGACACTCAGCGCGTCGCCTCGATCGCTTCCCTGATCAGCCGCTCAAGGCCGCCGATATCGCCTGTTGGGTCGACCGCGTCGCCCATCCGCACCACGACCATGCGCTCGGAGGGAATGATCACGCAGCGCTGTCCGAGATTGCCTGATGCGTAATAGGCATCGCGCGGCATCCCGGCGCGCACGCGGGCTTTCGCCCTCGGATGCTCGCTGTTGTTGGTCCAGAATCCTGCGGCATAATCGGTGTCGAGCGTCGCCCAGGTGACAAAGTCCACCCATTCCTCATGCAGGATGCGCTTGTCGCCGATCTTGCCGTCGTTGAGATAGAGCAAGCCGAACCGCGCCCAGTCGCGCGCGCTCGCCAGCATGTTGTTCGCGCCCTGCAATGTGCCTGATCCGTCGAACGCCAGCGTCACGCTTCGCATCCCCAGGGGATCGAACAGCTCGCGCCAGGCAAAGGACAGCGTCTGCTCGGGTCCGCCCACGGCCTCGCGGATGATGCGCGCCAGGATCTGCGTGGTGGCGCTGGAATAGGCCCAACGCGTTCCCGGCTCCGCGATCAGCGGCGCCTTCACCGCATACGCCGCCATGTCGTTGTGCAGAAACATCTCCTCGGAGGCGTTGGACGGCGAATCGGTCTCGTCAAGTGCAAGTCCCGACGTCATGCGCATGAGGTGCCCGACCTCGATCTCGCGCCTGGGATCGCCGGGGCCGTGCCACTCCGGGATCGGCGCCGGCAGCGACGGGGAGGTGAGGCCCTGTTGGGTCATGATGCCCAGCAGCGCGTTGACGAGGGATTTGGTCATGGAGAAGCTGGGCAATGGCGTGTCGATGCCGATGCCCGGCGCATAGCGTTCGGCGATCACCCGTCCGTCGCGCACCACGACCACCGCCTTGGTCCGGCGATAGGGTGGCGCGGGCGGCTCCTCGAAGGCATGATCAAGCGCGATCTTCAGCGCGGGATCGGACGGTTCAACCGTTTCGGGGCCGGCGATGTCGGGCAGCAGCGACGGCGTCTTCGGCGTTTTCAGCGCCACGAAGTCGGTCCTGAGCACATAGGGTTGTTCGGAGCCCTGCACGCGTACGCAGCCAAGGCCTTCGTGAAACGCAGCGTGAGTCCCAAACAGGCCCAGGACCGATACATCGATAGTCTTCGCGGTGCGATCGAGACGATATCGAAGAACCCTTCGCAGGCGGCGGAGGCCCGGACGGTCCAGGATCTCGTCGAAGCTGAGCTGCGGATCCAGTCCGCTGACAAAGGTCTTGGCGCAGAGGGCGTCGGCGGCGGCTCCGGTCCCGACGCGGATCGCGCGCTCGGGATGGTAGATTGCCGACAGCCCCACGGCTACGGCCACAACAAGCACGGCAGCAATTGCGGTCGGTGTTCGCCAGCCCACAGATATCCCCGCGTCGTCGGCGGACAGCTCGTCAACCCGCCTTCGCAGCGCCAACCGACGGCAGCGCCTGCACGGTGACGCCGGGCGGCGGGGTGTCGTCGTCGGGCACGAAGAAATCCGCCATCAGCGGCACCGATGGATCGACCCGATAGCGCTCGAAGTCGCGCACGCCTGCGGCATAGAGGAGTTTGTCATCGATGCAGAAATGGCCGGTGAACTCTCGCGCGGGCTTCGTGAAGATGGCGTGGGCGGCGTCGCCCATGATCTCGGGCGTACGGCTCGCGCGCATCATGGCGTCGCCGCCGAGCAGATTGCCGACGGCCGCCGTCGCAATCGTCGTGCGCGGCCACAGCGCGTTGACGGCGATGCCGGCCCCCTTCAATTCCGCCGACAGCCCAAGCACGCACATGCTCATGCCGTACTTCGCCATGGTGTAGGCCGTGGAATGCTCGAACCATTTCGGCTTCATGTCGAGCGGCGGCGACAGCATCAGGATGTGCGGGTTTGCCGCCTTCCTCAGATGCGGAATGCAGTATTTCGACACCATGAAGGTGCCGCGCGTGTTGATTCCCATCATCAGGTCGAACCGCTTCATGTCGGTTCCTTGCGAATTGGTCAGGCTGATCGCGCTGGCATTGTTGACGCAGATATCGAGACCGCCGAATTCGGCGACGGTCTTTTCGATGGCCGCCATCACCTGGGCCTCGTCGCGGATATCGCACACAAGCGGCAGCGCCTTGCCGCCGGCGGCGCGGATCTCGTCGGCCGCGGTGTAGATGGTGCCCTTCAGCTTCGGATGCGGCTCGGTGGTCTTGGCCGCGATCGCGACATTGGCGCCGTCGCGTGCGGCGCGGAGCGCAATCGCAAGCCCGATGCCGCGGCTCGCGCCCGAGATGAAGAGCGTCTTGTCTTTGAGCGAGGTCATGAGGAGCCTCCCGGGAATTCATGATCGTAGGGTGGGTTAGCGTAGCGTAACCCACCGAGCACCTTGTGACCAAGATGGTGGGTTACGCCTTACGGCTAACCCACCCTACGATGCCTTCTACTCCGCCGCCGCCTCCGCGCCGCGGGTGCGCGGATCGGGCGCGCCGAGCAGTCCCTTCGGCGTCACCAGGATGGAATTGGCCGACGTGTAGCCCATCGATTCCGTGATGGAGTGCCCCTTCGCGCGCAACGCGGCCAGCACCTCGTCGGAGAAGCCGGGCTCGACGATCAGCCGATCAGGCGTCCATTGATGGTGCAGCCGTGGCGCCGCGACGCCGGCGGCGACATCCATGTGATAATCGAGCACGTTGACGATCACCTGCAGCACCGTCGAGATGATGCGGCTGCCGCCCGGCGATCCCGTCACCAGCAGCACCTTGCCGTCCTTTAGCACGAGGGTCGGCGACATCGAGGAGAGCGGCCGCTTTCCCGGTCCCGGCAGGTTGGCCTCGTAACCGACCAGTCCGAAGGCATTGGTGGCGCCTACCGCGGCGGTGAAATCGTCGAGCTCGTTGTTGAGCAGCACACCCGTCCCCTCGGCAACCATGCCGACGCCATAGGAAAAATTCAGCGTATAGGTGTTGCTGACGGCGTTGCCCGCGCTGTCGACCACAGAGAAATGCGTGGTGTTACTGCCTTCGCGCGGCTGCGGCATCGCCAGTTTGGCCGCCGCCGTCGCGTGGTCGGGGTCGATTTCCGCGCGCAGTCTCGTCGCATAGTCCTTTGCCAGCAGGATATCGGTCGGCGCCTTGATGAAGGCGGGGTCGCCGAGATAGCGGGCGCGATCGGCGTAACCGCGCTTCATCGCTTCGATCAGCAGGTGGAGCGAGGCGGCCGATCCCTGCTCCAGATCGCCGAGCCGAAAGCCTTCGAGGATGTTCAGGCTTTCCAGCAGCACGATGCCGCCGGACGAGGGCAGCGGCATCGAGACGATGTCATGGCCGCGATAGGTGCCGCGCACCGGTGTTCGGATCTGCGCCTGATACGATTTGAGATCGTCCGCCGTCATGATGCCGCCGGCGTCGCCGATGGCCTTTGCCAGCTTCTCGGCGACGGGCCCCTGATAGAAACCGCGCGGCCCCTGTTCGGCGATCGCCGACAGCGTCGTCGCGAGATCGTCCTGCACCAGGCGGTCGCCCTCGCGCAGCGCCGTACCGTCGGGACGTGAAAAAATGGCCGCCGATGCCGGCCACTTGCCAAGCCGCCTGTACCATTCCGGCAAGGTGTCGGCCACATCGTCGGTCAGCACAAAGCCGTCGCGTGCAAGAGCAATCGCGGGTTTGAGGATTCCGGCGAGCGTGAATTTGCCCGAGCCGTATGTTTCGAGCGCCAGCGCGAGGCCTGCCACGGTGCCTGGCACACCGATGCCGAGCGCGGAATCGCGCGATTTCGCCGTGTCGGGCTTGCCATCGGCCCCGAGAAAAATCTCGGGGGTCGTCGCGCCCGGCGCGGTCTCGCGGTAATCGATCGCGATGTCTTCGTTGCGGCCGGCGAGATGGATCACCATGAAGCCGCCGCCGCCGATATTGCCGGCGCGCGGATAGGTGACGGCGAGCGCAAAGCCGGTTGCGACCGCGGCGTCCACCGCGTTGCCGCCCTGCCGCAGGATGTCGGCGCCGATCCGGGCGGCCATCTTCTCCTGCGCCACCACCAGGCCGTGCTCGGCGGTGACAGCGTGAACGCTGTCGAGCGCAGGCGGAACGTAGGCGTCACGCGCGAAGCCGATCGCGGGACGCAGTGCAAGGACTATCAGTATGGCCAGTATCAGGCGCCGGTTGTGGATGACAAGCATAATCGAATCGCACCGCTGGCTCGGGGCTTACAGGACGAGCAACATGCTACACGGCACGACAGCATCCTGCCAAACGCGTCGGCGTGATGGCAGATGAGATTTTTGATGGCGCTGACGGCGTTGCGGTCATGCGACTGACTATAAGTCGCTGTTTTCGTCATTTGCCGGGCTTGACCCGGCCATCCACGTCTTCCTTGTCGAAGTGAAGCGAAGACGTGGATGCCCGGCACAAGGCCGGGCATGACGAGCCTACTGGTTGATCGGCGGACTCTTCGGTCACACTCCAGAGTCATCGCCTCGGCAACTCAGCTAATGCCGGAAATGCCTGACGCCGGTGAAGACCATGGCGATGCCGTGCTCGTCGGCGGCCTTGATCACCTCGTCGTCGCGGATCGATCCGCCCGGCTGGATGACGGCGGTGGCGCCGGCCTCGACGCAGGCGAGCATGCCGTCGGCGAAGGGGAAGAAGGCATCGGAGGCGACCGCGGAGCCCCTGGTCAAGGGTTCGGCAAGCTTCAGTTCGGTCGCGGCATCCTGCGCCTTGCGTGCCGCGATCCGCGCGGAATCGACCCGGCTCATCTGGCCCGCGCCGATGCCGACCGTCGCCAGATCCCGGGCATAGACGATGGTGTTGGACTTCACATGCTTGGCGACGCGGAAGGCGAAGATCAGGTCGCGCATCTCGCTTTCGCTCGGGGCGCGTTTGGTCACCACCTTCAGCACCATGTCGTCCACAACGGCGTTGTCGCGGTTCTGCACCAGGAGGCCGCCCGCGACGGTCTTCGCGGTGAGCCCCATCGCCCGCGGATCGGGCAGGCCGCCGGTCAGCAGCAGGCGCAGGTTCTTGCGGCCGGCGACGATCGCGATCGCGTCCTCGGTCGCGTCAGGCGCGATGATGACTTCGGTGAAGATGCCGGTGACGGCGCGCGCGGTCTCGGCATCGAGCGTGCGATTGAGCGCGATGATGCCGCCATAGGCCGAGGTGGAGTCGCAGGCGAGCGCCTTGCGGTAGGCAGAGGCAAGGTCGGGACCTTCAGCGACGCCGCAGGGATTGGCATGCTTGACGATGACGCAGGCCGCGGTGCGCTTCGGATCGAACTCGGCGACGCATTCGAAAGCGGCGTCGGTATCATTGATGTTGTTGTAGGACAGCTCCTTGCCCTGAAGCTGGCGCAGGGTCGAAACGCCCGGACGCCTGTCGGGCAGGCGGTAGAAGGCCGCCTTCTGGTGCGGATTCTCGCCATAGCGCAGCGCCTGGATCAGCCGCCCGCCGAAGGCGCGGAAGTCCGGCGCCTCGGTGTTCAGCTCGGCCGCGAACCAGTTCGAGATCGCGGCGTCATAGGCGGCGGTGCGCGCATAGGCCTTCGCGGCGAGACGCCGGCGCAGCAACAGCGTGGTCGCACCCTGGTTGGCCTTGAGCTCGTCGAGCACCGCCTGATAGTCGCTGGCCTCGACGACGACGGCGACGTCATTGTGGTTCTTGGCCGCGGCGCGGATCATCGCAGGGCCTCCGATGTCGATGTTCTCGATGCACTCCTCGAAATCCGCGCCCTTCTCGACGGTCGCCTCGAAGGGATAGAGGTTCACGACCAGAAGATCGATCGGCACGATACCGTGCGCCTTCATCGAGCTATTGTGCGAGGCATCGTCGCGGATTGCGAGCAATCCGCCATGCACCTTGGGATGCAGCGTCTTGACGCGTCCGTCCATCATCTCGGGAAAGCCGGTCAGCTCCGAGACGTCCCTGACCTTCAACCCGGCTTCCGCGATCGCCTTTGCGGTGCCTCCGGTCGAGACGAGTTCGACGCCATGGATGGCCAGCGCGCGGGCGAATTCGATCAGGCCGGTCTTGTCGGAAACGGATAGAAGGGCGCGGGTGACGCGGCGAAACTGGTCGGTCATGGGCAAGCTCCTTGGGCAAGATCGGATTCAAGGGGTACTTTTGCCCAGGCGCGCGGCGAAACGTCCCGCGCTTCCCGATGGTGCTCCATCCAAAGTCGCCAGTCGCGCGAGCGAGGGGGTGGTTAGCAGCTTCCGGCCGCGATCACAACGCAGGATGACGCGGGTCCAGCCTGCGGCGCGGCAGTTTTCTACAACGGCAGTTCCGGCTCGCGGCGTGTGCTGCGGCGGGTGCTGGTGGTGGCCGGCGAGGAATTCGAGCGCACAAAGCTCCAGCGGATCGATGTCACGTGGCGGATATCCTGCCGGATCACGATCTGCGCGCTGCGGCGCGGACCGTCATTGCCGGCAAGGAAGACGCTGTCGTCCAGATCGACCTTGTCGTCGAGCGCCTCGAAGGTCCAGACATCGCGATTCGGCAGCACCAGCATCACGCCGCGCCCGTCAGACAGCCGGTTCGCCTTCACCGAAGGATGCAGGTGGAACCGCACGGCATAGCTGGAGTGATTGCCCTTGATGCGGCCGCCCGGCGCCAGCGAGACCGTATCCTCGCCCTCCAGCTTGGTGCCGTCGGACGAAATCATCACGACCCGGCGATGGATCACGCCAAAGCGCGAGACATAGCCGTCATGGGAAGCCGTCAGCAGCAGGCCGTTACTGACGGCCTCGCGGAAATTCTCGACGACTTCCGGCCCGCTCACGATCGGCGAACCGTGCAGGAATTTCTTCATCGCCGACAGTTCGACGAACTGGCACGACGATGTGTCGCTGAAGGTCAGCGTCGAATGCGCCGAGGTCGAGCGCGCAAAGGCGCGCCAGTTGTCGCGGCCGGTCGAGGGCATGCCGCAATTGATGACGATGCGGCTCGATCCAGAGGACATTTCGAAGGAGAGACAGCCGGCATGAGCGTCATGGCTCGCACTCGGAGGCGGCGGCGGACCGGTGTCCATGATCACGGTCATCGCGCCGGCATCGAGCCGCTGGAAGCCGGCATGCGGCATGCTCGCCATCGGCGTGCCGTGCGTATCGTCATAGGCCAGCAATGTCGCGAGCAGATCGGATGGGGTGCCGCTCATGCCGTTGAACAACGCGATCGTGCCGTCGCCGTGGCGGAAGAAGCGCAGCATCGGCATCATGCGGTCGATGGCGTTGAGCAGGGCCGCCGGCGGCGCGATGTTCCGGGCGGCAAAAGTCTGGCGCAACGGCAACAGGTCGATCAGAAGATCGATCAGCGCGCCGGGGTTGCGGGAGACGTGGCCGCCGTCCGGCAGGATCTGCCGCTGCAACTCGTCCGACAATTTCCGGCTGGCGGCGCGAATATGCTTCGCCTGGTTGGCAAGGCAGAGCGAGGCGTAGCACAGCGCGATCAGCACCTGCAGCCTCGGCACGCCGTCGGAAACGTCGAGCATGGCGAAGCGCAGATAGCGGATTTCCCGCGCCAGCCCGCGCAGATAGCGGCGGTAGAATTTGCTGTCGGTATCGCTGAGCACCAGCGGGGCCTGCGACAGCATCGAGATCACCCGTCGCGACAGCACGTCGGCGCGCCGGCCGATCGGCCGCCTGTTGCCGGGATTGGAGATCCAGTCGTCGACCAGCGCGCGGGCGTTGGCGCGGGTCAATGCGGTGTCGGCGGCGCGCAGGTGGCGCAGCCAGCCGAAGCCGAGCAGCGCCACGTCCCAGTCTTCCGACGGCGGCTCGAGTTCGAAGATCGAGCGGCCATGGCAGGTGACGATCTTGCCGGCGAAGACGAAACGCCCTGCATAGATCTCGGCGGCGCGGGTCGCGTCCGCGGTGCGCAGATCATGCGGCGCGATGATCAGCCGGTCCGTACGCCCCGGCCAAAGCTTCGACAGCGCGACCGAGCCGCCGCTGGCGCGCGCCATCATGCGTCGCGCGAAGCGACCCACGATCAGGGACGATATGCGTCTGCGTTGAGCGACCGACACGCCTGGCCTTGGAGGGGGAGAGGATTACAGCGAATCCTTTTAATCCGGAAACGCTGATGTGGCACCCTCTTGAATGCGTACGAATCACCGCAGAAGCAGGAAAATCCCTGCTAAAATCATGCCTTAACCAGCCTGGCCGCGTAGAATCCATCGAGACCGGAGAGCCTGGGGTCGGAATGTGGCAGGTGACAGGGCAGGGTACGCAAGTCGCCTTGCGGATTAAGGATTTCGGTCAGGCCGGCGACCTCGCCGGCTGCGATCGGGGCCCGCGTCAGGGAAGGTTCCGCAGCGAGCAGCGCGGCAATGGCGGCTTCGCCCTCCTCGGGCTCCAGCGAACAGGTGCAATAGACCAGCGTGCCGCCCGCCTTGAGCAGTCCGGCCGCCTTCTCGAGCAGGCGCTTTTGCAGGGCGGCCAGCGCGGCGATCTCGGATTCCTGGCGCAGCCAGGTGACGTCGGGGTGACGGCGAATCGTGCCGGTCGAAGTGCAGGGCGCATCGATGAGGATGCCGTCGATGCTGCCATGTTCGGCGCCGCTCCATTCGGTGGCGTCGGCGACGACGGCCTCGGCGCTGAGCTCCAGCCGCGCCAGATTATCCTTCAGCCGCGCGATGCGGGCGGGTGAACGATCGAGCGCAACGACGCGTGCGCCTCCTTGCGCGAGTTGTGCGGTCTTGCCTCCGGGCGCGGCGCAGAAATCGACAATGGTCTTGCCCTTCAGTTCGCCGAACAGCCGCACGGGGAGTGCTGCGGCAGCATCCTGCACCCACCAGGCGCCTTCCGTGAAGCCCGGCAGCATCGTGACCGACCCTTGCAGAAGCGTGCGCACGGTGCCGGTAGGCAGGAGTTCGCCGTGCAGCCGCGCGGCCCATTGCGCCGCGTCCGATTTCACGGAAATGTCGAGCGAAGGCTCATGGCCGAGCGCGAGCGCCATTGCTTTCGCGGTGGCGTCGCCATAATGCGCGATCCAGCGTTTCAAGAGCCAGGGCGGAATGTCGAGCGTCTCGTCCTTGACCTCGTTGACGAGGCCCGTGCCCTCGCGCGCGCAGCGGCGCAGCACGGCATTGACGAGGCCGGCATATTTCGCCGCGCGACGATCCGACTGTGCCAGCCGCACGGAGAGGTCGACCGCGGCGTGATCGGGCACGTCCATCCAGAGGATCTGCGCAGCGCCAATCAGCAGCGCGCTCTGCGCGCGCGGCGCATCGGTCGGGATGCCGCGGTCGAGCAGCCGCGACAACACATGGCCGAGCGTGCCGAGGCGGCGCAGGATCGTTGCCACCAGCCGCCGCATCAGCGCGCGGTCGCGATCGGCAAGCGTCTTCAGTCCGGGATGAGCGGCCGCGCCATCGAGCTGGTCGTCGAGCGTGCGGTGCTTGTGCAGCACTCCGTCGAGGATGTCAGCGGCGATCCGCCGTGCGGCGAGACCAGGCGCTTCAGCAGGGCGGGCGAGTCGTTGGGACGGCATGCTGGCAGATCACCCGACGGGAAAGGCAATTAGCTTCCTGTTTGGGCATGATCTCCGCGCAAACGCTATGCGTTTGTCGCGACGGAAAACCGCTTCACACTTTTCCGGATCACGCCCAAGCAATCGGGGCATGCCAATACAGCCGCAGAACTGCCACGCGAATATGCCAAATTTAAGAATTGCTCTTGGAATTTTCACCCCCGGCTACGATCTTTCGAGAACGATCTGTTGAAAGGCTGGTTGCGAACGCAGGAGGGTTGGCAATGAAGGACGATCCCTCAGGAACGCGCCCCGGACGCAAGGTGCTCCCGCCGGCCGCCCAGCGCGCGCTTGCCGAAGCCGAAGCGCGGCGACAGGCGGCAGCCGCCACTGCCAAGGCGATGCCGAAGGAATTTCAGGGACCGAAAGGGCCAGAGCCGACGCGGTATGGCGATTGGGAGAACAAGGGTATCGCCTCGGACTTCTGAGGCCGTGTCGAAGATTGTCGACGTCGTGCAGGTCGATGTGGCGTCCGAGACCGCAGAGGCATCTTTCGACAGATTGGCGATGGTGGATTTCTCCGCGCCCCCAAAACCAGTGTGTATCATGACGCTGCTGACCCAAGCGCGGGCTGCCCACGTCGAACGTCTTCCATCTTATTTTCGTGGCGAAAGGACACGGCGAGAATCGATCGTGTCTATCGCTGCCGCGCTGATGAGAATGAAGTTGTCGAGATCGAGGTTCTCGCAATAGATCTCGCAGACCCGGTCCGCGCTTGGGATTGATGTAACCGATCTTGTTCGCGCCGACCGCGTAGGCGGCCGGCATACGAAGCCGCCGGCGGTGTCGACATCTCGTTGTTAGCGGGTCACCACCACAGTGGTGCCGATCGAAACGCGGCCGTAGAGGTCGGTGATGTCGGCGTTGAGCATGCGGATGCAACCGTAGGATACGAAGCCGCCGACGGAGCCCGGCACGTTGGTGCCGTGGATTGCGTATTCACCGCCGGCAAGCGTCATGGCCGCGACGCCCATCGGGTTGCGCGGAGAGCCGCCGGGAATCATGTCGGGTATGCTCGGCTTGTCACGTTTGACCTCACTCGGAGGCGACCAGGCCGGATTTTGGTACTTTCCCTCGATGCGAGTGACGCCGGCCCATTGCTTGCCGGCCTTGCCGACGCCGACCGGGTAGCGCATCGCGTGACCGGAATCGAGGATCAGATAGAGGTGGCGTTCGCCGGTCCTCACAACGATGGTGCCCGGCGAGTATTCGGCACTGCGAACCGGCACCATTTCCGGACGCGCCTGTGCCGCATCGGTCGCCGGCAAGGCGGCTGCGACGGTGACCGCGAAGGCCGCCACGATTCGCTTCGACATCGAACGTTTCTCCACTTCGCCCGCCGCCCGGAAAGTTTCAATCCAGGGCGGCAATTCGCTCAAACTGGCCGAAGGAGCGGCCGGTCCACGCATTCTTAACCGCACGCGTTGGCCAGCTGGTTTCCACGGCTTCGCCGGACGGCGTTCAAGCAGGGCGAGAAAAGGAAAAGTTCGAATTCAAAGTAAATGACATGGAAACAACACTTGCCGGAAAACCGCCACAATTCCCGACGTTTGCGTGAGCAGGGGCAACGGACATCGCCGCCGTCTTCCCGCAGCGATGCGACAGGATCCAAGCATGCGCCAATTGCGTATCCGGGGGCTGCTCACCACCCGGACGCGGCAATGCCAATAAGCACGCCGGCTAAAGCATGATCCGGAAAAGTGTGAAGCGGTTTTCCGAAAAGATCATGCTCAGACAATAAGCTACAGCGCGATGACGATTTATCCTGATCTCATCGCGCTTTAAGCCTGCACCTGCTTCTTGTTCTGGCGGTTTTTGACGAGGTCATCGACCACGGCGGGATCGGCCAGCGTCGAGGTGTCGCCAAGACTGCCCGGTTCGTCCTCCGCGATCTTGCGCAGGATGCGGCGCATGATCTTGCCCGAGCGCGTCTTCGGCAGGCCCGGCGCGAACTGGATCTGGTCGGGAGAGGCGATCGGCCCGATGTCCTTGCGGACCCAGGCGACCAGTTCCTTGCGCAGCTCCTCGCTCGGCTCGGTGCCGGCCATCAGGGTGACATAGGCATAGATGCCCTGGCCCTTGATGTCGTGCGGATAGCCGACGACGGCGGCTTCCGACACCTTGGCGTGTGCGACCAGCGAGCTCTCGACTTCGGCCGTGCCCATGCGATGGCCGGACACGTTGATGACGTCGTCGACGCGACCCGTGATCCAGTAATAGCCGTCGGCGTCGCGCCGGCAGCCGTCGCCGGTGAAGTATTTGCCCTTGTAGGTCGAGAAATAGGTCTGCTCGAAGCGCGCGTGATCGCCATAGACGGTGCGCATCTGTCCCGGCCACGACCGCGTCAGGCAGAGATTGCCCGTCGCTTCGCCGGTCAGGGTCTTGCCGTCGGCATCGACGATTTCAGGCGCCACGCCGAAGAAGGGCTGCGTCGCCGAGCCCGGTTTGAGCCTGGTCGCGCCCGGCAGCGGCGTGATCAGGATGCCGCCGGTCTCGGTCTGCCACCAGGTGTCCACGATCGGGCAGCGGTCGTCGCCGACCACGCGGTGATACCACTCCCACGCTTCCGGATTGATCGGCTCGCCGACCGAGCCGAGCAGGCGCAGCGTCTTGCGCGAGGTCTTCTTCACGGGGTCGTCGCCCGACTGCATCAGCGCGCGGATCGCGGTCGGCGCGGTGTAGAAGATGTTGACCTTGTGCTTGTCGACGACATTCCAGAACCGCGAATTGTCGGGATAGTTCGGCACACCCTCGAACATCAGCGTGGTCGCGCCGTTGGCAAGCGGCCCATAGAGGATGTAGCTGTGGCCGGTGACCCAGCCGACGTCGGCCGTGCACCAATAGATATCGCCGTCGTGATAGTCGAAGACGTATTGATGCGTCATCGACGCGAACACGAGATAGCCGCCGGTTGTGTGCAGCACGCCCTTCGGCGTGCCGGTGGAACCCGAAGTGTAGAGGATGAACAGCGGATCTTCCGCATGCATGTGCTCACACGGGCATTCGGTGGTCACCATCTTCGCCGCCTCATGGTACCAGAGGTCGCGCGACGGCTTCATGTCGACGGCGCCGCCGGTGCGCTTGACCACCACGACCCAGTCGACGCCTTCGGTCTTGGCGACCGCGGCATCGACATTGGCCTTCAGCGGGACCTTCCTGCCGCCGCGCAGACCCTCATCGGCGGTGATCACCACCTTGGATTTGCAGTCGTTGATACGCTGGGCGAGGCTGTCGGGCGAGAAGCCGGCGAACACCACCGAGTGGATGGCGCCGATCCGCGCGCAGGCGAGGATCGCGTAGGCGGCTTCCGGAATCATCGGCAGATAAATGGTGACGCGGTCGCCCTTCTTCACATTGCGGGTGCGCAGGATGTTGGCCATCCGGCAGACCTCGTCATGCAACTCCTTGTAGGTGATGTGCTTCGACTCGCGAAGGATCGTCGCCCTCCCAGATGATCGCGGTCTGGTTGCCGCGCTTGGCCAGATGACGGTCGATACAGTTGTAGGCGGCGTTGAGCACGCCGTCCTCGAACCATTTGATCGAGATGTTGCCGGGCGCGAACGACCAGTTCTCGATCTTGGTCGGCGCCTTCATCCAGTCGACGCGCTTGGCCTGCTGGGCCCAGAAGGCGGAGGGGTCGGAGATCGAACGGGCGTACATGTCCTTGTACTTGGCCTGATCGATCCAGGCGCGTTTTGTCCATTCGGTGCTCACATCGTAGATCTTCTCGGACATCAGACCCTCCCACACAGGCATCAAGCGACTTTTGGCGCGCTGAAGCCGTCTTCATTGCTGGCGCAATTATGCGTCCGCGTGCATGACGCCGACAAGCGCGACGAATAGACCAATCGTCACGATGCGCGTTGAGCCGCATCAACCCCGGCCGGGAGGCGCCTCGGGTAGGCTGCGTTGACATCCCGTTCACGTTTTCGTTTGGCCTGAAATCAACTTTGGCGACGGAATGCCACGTATGAAAGGTATCTAATAACCTCCAATTTAACGATTGTGACTCGCATTGCTCGGTACAACCCCCTAAATGCGCTCGCCGGGGGCGACCGGCCCGGCCGGAACGAAGCCGTGCGACACGGCATTAGCGGAAGACAACAGGAGCAAGGCCAGTACAACCATGACGGATCAGCAGAATTACGAGGCCGCGCGGCCCGCTTCCGCCGATCCTGCCGTGGCACTGGCGGAGATGCTCGGGCAATTGCCCAATCTTCCGGTCGAAAAGCCGGTTCTGGCCCCTCTCAAGACCTCGGTCGAGGAACTCGCCCAGGAACTCGGCCTGAAGCTTGCCGATCAGAATGAATTGACGATTCGCCGCATCAGGCGCGGCAAGGGTTACCAATTCGTCCGGGCCAACGGCACGCAGATCCGCCATGCCGGCACCATCCGCCGGCTGCACCGCATGGCCGTGCCGCCCGCCTATCGCGACGTGCGCTACTCGCCCGATCCCAATTCCCATTTGCAGGCGGTCGGCATCGACGCCGCGGGACGGCTGCAATACCGCTATCACGCCGATTGGGAGAAGGTGCGCGAGCAGCGCAAGGCGCATCGGCTCGCGAAGCTGGTCGCCGCGCTCCCGAAAATCCGCCGCAACGTCTCTGCCCATCTCGGCGGCGATGAGCCGACACGGGAGTTCGCGCTCTCGGCCGTGATCGAGCTGATCGCGCGCACCGCGATCCGTCCCGGCAACGAATCCTATGCGCGGCTGAACGGCACGCGCGGCGCCACCACGCTCCTGAAGTCCAATGTCACGCTGGAAGACGATTCCGTCGTGCTGACCTTCAAGGCCAAGGGCGGCAAGGCCGTGCGCAAGGAATGCAACGCGGCCAAGCTCGTGCGCGCCGTCGGCATTCTGCGCACCGTACCCGGCAAGCGCATGTTCCAGTATCGCGATGTCAACGGCATCGTGCGCGGGGTCTCGACCACGACGGTCAATGCGTTCCTGCGCGAAATCGCCGGCATCAAGATCTCGTTGAAGGACTTCCGCACGCTGATGGCATCAGCGGTGGTGGTGGAGTCACTGTCACGCGTGACGCCGGCCGACAGCCAGCGCGGCCGCAAGCGCCAGGTGCTTGAGGCCATTCGCGCGGCAGCAGACAAGCTCTCCAATACGCCGGCGATCTGCCGCAAGAGTTACGTGCACGACACCATCGTCACCGCCTTCGAGGACGGCATCCTCGAGCGCTTTGCGGCGACCATGACCGGTCCGCGGACGCAGAAGAAGCGCGAGCAGCTTCTGGCGCAGGTGGTCACCGCAGCCGCGGCGTAGGCGGCGGCGCTCTCTTCCATTCAACTTGCTTTGGCGGCCGGCTTGCGGAGATCGGGACCGGGATTCCGGCCCGTCGCGGCAATGGCGAGCCGGCCAAGATAATGCGCCCAACCCTTGTTGTGGTTCTCGCACGCCACCGCGTTCGGGAGGCCGCTGTGCGTCATCCGCAGCAAGGTGCCGCCGTCGCGGTCCATCAGGTCGATTTCGATCAGGCCCGATCCCGGCGGCACTTCCTCATTGCCGTCCCAGCCGAAGCTGTAGGCGAGGCGATGCACCGGCACGACCTCGCGGAAGGCGCCGCGCGCCACATTGCCCTCGCCGATGCCCTTGACCAGATAAAGCCCGCCAGGCTGTGGCTCGGTCGAGGCTTCGGTGCCCAGCCAGCTCAGGATTTTCTGAGGATCGGTCAGATAGGCGAAAACCGTGGCAGGCGGGGCCGCGATTTGGGTCTCGCGTCGGACGACGAATGCTTCGGTCATCAGTTCATCCCTGGTTCAACTCCTGAGATGGCGGCGCGAAAGCCCACCGTCAAGGCGCCTGTGATCGAGGATAGGCCGTGACAAAGGCAGCGGGCCAGCGCCATGATCGCGCCATGTTGCTTTCCTCGACGCTCTCCTGGCTCGTCGACAGGGCCGCCGAGAGCGCGGGAGCCGACAGGCTGCTCGCTGAATTGGGTGCACATCTGACCGCGGACGGATTGCCGCTGGCCGGCGGCGCGCTGACGCTTGACGTTCCGCACCCGCTGATCGCACGGCGGACCTGGCTCTGGCGCGCCGAAACCGGCGTGGTCATCGAAGCCCTCGGCTTTGCGCCGGCCGATCCCACAGCGTCGCTGCTGACAAATCCTGCCAATGATGCCGGCCGGCACTGGCTCAAGGGAATCGCAAGCGGTGAACTGCATGAGGACGCGATCGGACCGGATCGTGACGGACCAACGCTTGCCTGGATCGGCCCGAATGCCTTCGCGGCACAGCAGATCGATGCACTGCGCCAGGCCGCGCGCTTCGCCGCAGCGCCTCTCGCCGTGCTCGCCGCGCGCGCCACGATGATCGCGGCGCTCGAGGCCTATCTCGGCAAGCGCAGTGCGGCGCGGGTGATGGCTGCGCCGTTGCGGCGTAATGTCGGCGAGACCATCCAGGCCGCGCTGCTCTTTGCCGATCTGCGCGGCTTCACCGCGCTGTCCGAAGCGAATCCGCCTGCGATGGTGATTTCCGCGCTCGACGCCTGGTTCGATCGTATTGCTGGCGCGGTTCACGCCTTTGGCGGAGAGGTACTGAAGTTCATCGGCGATGGCATCCTGGCGATCTTCCCGGTGACCGCCGACACGCCGCAAGCCGCCTGCGATGCCGCCCTGCGCGCGGTGACCGCCGCGCGAGCAGGGATGGTTCATCTGGATCAGGAGCGAATCAAGCAGGGACTACCGCCGCTGCCGTTCGGTGCCGCGCTGCATCTCGGCGAGATCCTGTGGGGCAATATCGGCGCCGCGGACCGGCTGGATTTCACGGCGATCGGGCCTGCGGTCAATCTCGTCAGCCGGCTGGAAGGGTTGTGCAAGCCGCTCGGCATGACGGTCCTTGTCTCGGGAGCGCTGGCCGCCGAGACCGACGTGCCATTGGTGTCGCTCGGCGTGCATGAGCTGCGCGGCATCGCTTCGTCATGCGAGGTGTTCACGCTGCGGGAAGATTGAGCCCAAGCTCATATCCAGCGTTCTCAAAGTCCGCCCATCTTGCAGACGAGCTTCCATTCGTCGGGCGTGACCGGCTGCACCGAGAGGCGCGAATATTTCACCAGCGCCATGGCGGACAGCTTCTTCTCCGCCTTGATCGCGGCCATGGTCACCGGCGCCGGCAGCTTCTTGTCGGCCTTGATATCGACACAGACGAACTTGCCGGTCTTGTCGGTCGGGTCCGGATAGGACTCCTTGACGATCTCGGCGATGCCGACGATCTCCTTGCCCTCGTTGGAATGATAGAAGAATGCCTTGTCGCCTTTCTTCATGTTTACGAGGTTTTGACGCGCGGTGAAATTGCGCACGCCCGTCCAGGCTTCGCCCTTGGCGCCCTTGGCGACTTGCTGGTCCCAGGACCACGCCGACGGTTCGGATTTGACCAGCCAGTACGCCATGCTCATTCCTCCGCCTTGAAGGGTCGCGTCAAAAGACCCTCGATCGCGGCCTCGATGGTGAGCTTGCCGCTCAGGATCGCCGCGACCGCTGACGATACCGGCATCTCGATCCCTTGCGAAGCCGCGAGTTCGATCAGGACAGGCGCGGTGAATTCGCCTTCGGCCAGTTTTCCGGCCGGTCTGGGCTCGCCGCGGCCAAGCGCCAGACCGAGCGCGAAATTGCGCGACTGCGGGCTGGAGCAACTCAGGATCAGGTCGCCAAGACCGGACAGTCCGGACAGCGTCTCGCTGCGTGCGCCAAGCGCGCGGCCGAAGCGGCCGAGTTCGGCAAAGCCGCGCGTTGTGAGCGCCGCCTGCGCCGAAGCGCCGAGCTTGCGGCCGACCGTAATGCCGACGGCGATCGCCAGGACATTTTTCGCCGCGCCGCCGATTTCGACACCGCGCACATCGGTGGAGTGATAGGGCCGGAATGTCGGCGATCCCAGCGCCTGGGCGAGTTCGCGCGCAAGCGCCTCGTCCTTTGCCGCCAGCGTCACCGCGGTCGGCAATCCTCGTGCGACATCGTCGGCGAAGCTCGGGCCGGACAGTATCGCGGGCTGTGCGAGAGGCGCGGCTTCCGCGATCACATCGGTCATGAATTTATGGGTGCCATGCTCGATGCCCTTGGCGCAGGCGATGACCGGCGTCGGCCTGGCAAGGTGCGATGCCAATGCGTTGACCGCGCCGCGCAGGTGCTGCGCGGGCGTTGCGATCACCACGAGGTCGTCGTTGCGGATACGCGACAGCTCGCTCGTCACGGCGATATTTTCAAGACGTATGCCGGGCAGGCGGGGGTTCTCGCGGCTGGAAGCGATCCGCGATGCATGCTCCGCGCTGCGCGGATAGAGGGTCACCCGGCGCCCGGCCCGTGCCGCGACCGTCGCGAGCGCCGTGCCCCACGCGCCCGCGCCGATGACCGCGACGGAGTCGAACGAAGCCATCGATCAAAATCCTGCACGCGAATTTGCGTAGCCGGCCGGCGCGGTGGCGTTGGCGTCGAGCAGCCAGCGGGCGCGAGGGGCTGCGTCCATCGTGTCGATCATGCCGAGCACAAGCCGTTCGGCGCCGGCCCAGGCGATCATCGCGCCATTGTCGGTGCAGAGCGAAGGCGGCGGGATCAGCATCGTGGTTTGCGCCTTCGCCGCAACATCCTGCAGCGCGCCGCGGATGGCCCGATTGGCGGCAACGCCGCCGGCGGCGACCAGCGCCCGCGGCGGGCCGAATTTTTCTTCAAACAGCATCAGGCCGACGCTGAGGCGGTCGGCGGTCGAATTCGAGCACGGCGGCCTGGAAGCTCGCGCAGAGATCGTTGATGTCCTTCTGCTCCAGCGGCGTCAGCTGGTTCGCCTCGTTGCGCACGGCGGTTTTCAATCCGGACAGCGAAAAATTCGCGTCGGCCCGGCCGAGCATCGGCCGTGGAAACGCAAACCGTGTGCCGTCGCCGCTTGCAGCCGCGCGCTCGACCTGCGGCCCGCCCGGATAGGGCAGGCCCAGCATCTTCGCGACCTTGTCGAAGGCTTCCCCCATGGCGTCGTCGACGGTGGTGCCGAGGCGCACATAGTCTCCAACGCCGGCCACCGCGACGATCTGGGTATGGCCGCCGGAGGCGAGGAACAGGCAATAGGGAAAAGCGATCGAGCAGGTGAGGCGCGGCGTCAGCGCATGCGCTTCCAGATGATTCACCGCGATCAACGGCGTGTTGTGTACCATGGCGATCGCCTTCGCCGTGGTGAGGCCGACGATGACGCCGCCGATCAGGCCGGGGCCGGCGGCGGCCGCGACCGCGGATAATTGGTCATAGCCGATGCCGGCATCCTTCATCGCGCGGTCGACAACGCCGTCGAGCAGATCGACATGCGCGCGCGCGGCGATCTCCGGCACCACGCCGCCATAGAGGGCGTGCTCCTCGGTCTGCGAGCGCACCACATTGGACAGGATCCGCCCCGCCCCGTCGGCCTTCCGCTCGACCACGGCGGCTGCGGTCTCGTCGCAGGTGGTCTCGATGCCCAGCACCAAAATCGGCTTGTCGCGATCCAATTTAAGCCCTTGCGCTAATCCCGGTGTTCCGTAAGTAACCGCGTAACTCCGTCGTTGCAATCACCCGCAAGGGCCAAACATGGCCGTTCTCGTCACCCGCCCGCATCCCGACAATGAAGCAACGGCGCGCGCCCTGCGCGATCGCGGCTTTGCGGCGGCGCTGGCGCCGATGCTGCGCTTCGAGCCGGTGGCGCTGGCCGGGGATCTTGAAGGATCTCGGCGCGGTCATCGTCACCTCGGCCAATGCCTTGCGCGCCGTCGAGACCCAATTGGGCGGGCTCCTGCAACTGCCGCTGTTTGCCGTCGGCGAGCACACGGCAGCCGAGGCGAAGCGCCTTGGTTTCGGCAAGGTGATCGCGGCCGAGGGCGACGCGGAGAGGCTGCGCGAGCGCGTGCGCAAGGAAGCAGGGAAACGCCTGGGCAAAGGCGGACGGCTGCTTTATCTCGCCGGGGCCGAACTCTCGCGCGATCTCGCCGGCGAGATCGCCGCCGACGGTTTCGACGTCGCCACTCACACCGCCTATCGCATGGTGGCGGTATCAAGATTGCCGCGCGAGATTCATGACGCTTTTGCCGAAAATGAGATCGAAGCGGTGCTGCATTATTCCCAGCGCAGCGCGCGCGCGTTTCTGGACGCGGTGCGCGCCGACGGCGTCGAGATTTCAGCGCTGGCGGTGCCGCAATGCTGCATTTCCGCCAATGTTGCCGCGGTCTTGCGCGAGGCCGGTGCGTTGCGGGTGCTGGGCGCCGCCTCGCCGGATGAAAATGCGCTTTTCGTCGCCTTGGAGCGTGCGTTGCGGCCCTGATTGGCGTAAGAGACCCGCCGATTCCGGTATATGATCGCCGCAGGCGCCACCAATCAGGGAACCGCAGGGATGGCCGATGACGTGCTAGAGGACGCTGGACCGGCACCGGATGCGGGCAAGGCCAAGCGGGCGCCCCCGACGATCGATCTCGAGGCCACAAAGGTCTCGGAGACCGCGACCGAATCCAGAGCGGCCGATGCGGACCCTGTCCAGGCGGACCTTGGCAAGTCCGACCTTGGCAAGTCCGACGGCGCGGCCGAGCCACCGCATCCGCAGGACCCGGAACCGGCCAGGGCGGACGCCTCTGCGTCCGGTTCTCCTCCTGTTTCGCGTCCTGTCTCTCCCTGGGTGATCGCGCCCTTCTCCGGCGCGGCGGCAGCAAGCCTCGTGATCCTGGTCGGATGGCTGCTTGGCTGGCCCGAGGTACAGACGCCGGTGCAGGCGCCATCGGCCGCGCCACAGGTGAGCGCGGCCGCCGTCGACGATCTCGGCAAGCGCGTCGCCGCCCTCGAAGCGAAACTCGGCAAGCCCGCGACCGATCCCGCCGTGACCGCGCGCCTCGATGCAATGGAAAAATCGGCGGCCGCATTGCGCGGCGACGCCGCCGATCTGCGCGCGCAATCGGACAAGCTCGCAGCTGCCGTCAACGAGGCGAGGTCGGCGGCGCAGTCCGCAGGCGCAGCGGCACCCGCCGTGGATCTCTCGGCCATCAACGCGCGCATCGATCAGATCGAGCGCACCAATCGCGCGCAGAGTGCGGCCATCGCGCAGACGGACGAGAAAGTGGCGAGCAAGCCGGCCGACGACCTGCCGCTGCGCCGGGTGGTTGCGGCCGCGCTGCTCGATGTTGCGGTCCGTCATGGCGATCCCTTCGCGGGCGCGCTGGCCGCGGCGAAGGCGCTCGCACCGGAGCCCGACAAGCTGAAGCCGCTCGAGCCGTTCGCGGACAAGGGCGTGCCCGGTCCGCCGGCGCTGATGCGCGAATTGCTGACGCTGGTGCCGAAATTGTCGCCGGCCGCCGAAGCTCCGGCCGGCGGCGGCAGCATTGTCGATCGCCTGCAGGCCGGCGCATCGAAGCTGGTGCGTATCGAGCGCACCGATTCAGTCGGCAGCGATCGTAGCGCCATCGTCGCGCGCGTCACCGCGGACGCCCTTCGCAACGATTTTGCCGATGCGCGGCGCGAACTGGCGTCCCTCGATGCCGCCGATCGCGCGCCCGCGCAGGCCTGGCTCGACAAGGTGGCCGCGCGCGATGCCGCCCTCGCCGCGTCCCGTCAATTCGCCGATGATACCATGTCGGGTCTGGCCAAATCGGTGCAATAGGAATTGCATGTTTCGTATTGTCCTGTTCCTTCTGTTGATCGCGCTTGCGGCAGTAGGCGCGGCGTGGGTGGCCGATCAGCCCGGCGACGTGATGCTGACCTGGGGCGGCACCAAGCTGACCACCACGCTGCCGGTCTTCGTGCTCGGCATTGCCATTATCGTCGTCTCCGCAATGATCGTGCTCGGCCTTGCGGGCGCGCTGTGGCGCACGCCGGGGCGCGTCCGCCGCCGCCGCCACGAGCGACGTACGGCGCGGGGACGCCACGCCATCACCCATGGATTGCTCGCGATCGGCCATGGCGACCAGGCAGCCGCGCGCCAGCACGCCGAAGCCGCGCGGCGGCTTGCGGGCAATGATCCGCTGACGCTGCTACTGCATGCGCAATCGGCGCAGCTTGCCGGCGATCGCGATGGCGCCAGGGCGGTGTTCAACACCATGGCCGAGCGCGAGGATACGCGGCTGCTCGGCCTGCGCGGCCTGTTCATCGAGGCGCAGCGCTCCGACGATGCGGTCGCCGCGGCCATGATCGCGGAGGAAGCGCTGAAGCAGTCGCCGGCCTCGACCTGGGCCTCGCATGCCGTGCTCGGCTTCCGCTGCGCGCAGGGCGATTGGGATGGCGCGCTGAAAATTCTCGACAACGATCTCGCCTCCGGCCTGATCGACAAGGCGGCATGGCGCCGCCGCCGCGGCGTGCTGCTGACGGCACGTGCGCTGGAACTGGAGAAGGTCGACCGCGACCGCTCGCGCGAGAGTGCGATGGAGGCGGTCAAGCTCGCGCCGACGCTGGTGCCGGCCGCGGTGCTGGCGGCGAAATTCGAGAGCGAAGCGCATCAGGTGCGTCGCGCGATGCGGATCGTCGAGGCGGCATGGCTCGCCCACCCGCATCCCGATCTCGCCGACGCCTATGCGCATGTGCGGCTCGGCGATTCCGCGCGGCAGCGGCTGGTGCGGGTCGAGACGCTGGCCGCGAAGGCGCCCGATCATGTCGAGGGCAAGCTCGCGATCGCGCGCGCCGCGATCGATGCGAGCGAATTCGGCAAGGCGCGCGAGGCGCTCGTCTCGCTTGTGGCCGATCCGACCCAGCGGGTCGCGATGCTGATGGCCGAGATCGAGCGCACCGAGCATGGCGACGGCGGCAAGGCGCGGATGTGGACGCTCCGCGCGGTGCGCGCGCGGCACGATCCGGCCTGGACGGCGGACGGCTATGTGTCCGAGCGCTGGCGGCCGGTGTCGCCGGTGACCGGCCGGCTTGACGCGTTCCAGTGGCAGACGCCGGTTGCGAGCCTGCCGTCCCCGGACAAGAGCGCCACCGTCGAGTCCTCGGCGTTCGAGCAGGCGATGCTGGCTGCGCCCGCGCCGCGCCGCGAGATTGCAACCAGCGACGGCCTTGCCGAGCCGCCGCGCGAGAGCGAACCGACCGCGATCTCCCAGCCGCCGGAGTCGCCTCCGGCAGCGGAGAAGCTCGAAGATAGGCCGGCCGAAAAAGCTATCGAGCCCGAGGCGCCGCCGCGGCCGGCCGAACCCGTTGCCGTTGCGTCCCCGCCCACGCCCATCCCCACGCCATCAGCATCGTCGTCGCCTGCGGGTGAGCCGCAAGGCGCAGCGGCGCCGACGCCCCTGTTCCGCACCCGCGCCGACCTCTCCAGGCCGGTCACACCTTTGCCGGCCGTCATCCCCATCGTCCGCGCGCCCGACGATCCCGGGATCGACGATGAGGGGCCCACGGACGAATTCGTGGAACAAATCGGCACACCGAAGGCGCAGGCCGGCGGCTGGCGCGGCTTTCTGACCCGCTGGGGCGGCTAATCGCCCTCCGGGACGTATGATCCGGCAAAGTGGGGTCCGGTTTTGCCTGCGAGATCATGCGCGAAGATGGCCGTTTTTCTTGCCAATCGCGACTGCGCCCGATATCAGGGGCGCACGCGTTGCCCTGATCTCGCGGGCCGCGTGTTTCACGGTTCGCCGCAATAGCTCAGTTGGTAGAGCACGTCATTCGTAATGACGGGGTCGGGGGTTCGAGTCCCTCTTGCGGCACCAGCAAAATCAAGCATTTAGCTAAAGCGCCAAATTGTGGAACCAAGTGTGGGTAACAGCGGGGTAAACAATTTGACGGTAAGTGAAGAAAGGTGTTTTTTTTGCGCCAGCTATGCCTTTGGGGTCGCGCAAGCAGCGCCCCTCGCGCTCATAATTGATCAGCTTAGCGGAGCGCTTGAGCCTGACCTTGCCAAGGTCGGGGTCGAGGGTTCGAGCCCCTTCGCCCGCTCCAAAAACCTTCAGCATTCGTGAAGCTTAGACCGCGCGGCCCAAAGCCGCGCTACGTCTGCTGTACTTGGGGGAGCGGCTGGGGGATCGGTCCAGTTTGGCTTGGACTCATACCGCCGGTTCGAAATCTCTCTTGCTCCGCCACGTACTCCGTGGATTTCCTCCTGGTGGCCTGCTCAGCCTACTTCCGGGCGACTTGCCGCGGAATTCGGGGTAACGCCGCCTTGTGAGATTCTCTGTCGTCGCAAGATACCGGCTCGGTGGGCTCGTTAGCCCTGCTTTCTCGAAGGCCTCCAAATCCTGCTGTTTTGCTCGGCTTTTCGCCCTGGAGAACTGGACGGAATTGGTCAAGCGGCTCCCAAAGCGTGTTGGAGAACAGAATATTCTCCAGCCCGTTTATGCTGAGCTTAGGTAGTATTGGGCCAAATATCCAACTCTGCCAATGGTCGAGGGGCTGCCTATTTCGAATAGCTCTCGGTCAACCGAGGTCAACCAGTGTAGAGCCTGGGCAACCCCCGTCAGGCTCATAACCTGAAGACACAGTTTCAAATCCTGTCCCCCAATCAATGCATTAGATTTGATTAGGTCTGACGAAGAAGGTCGACGTGCCTGCGAAGAAATCCACATCATCCGGTGGCAAGGCGGAGGCGTCTGGCGGCAATTACGAAACGCTCGTCACAATCTGGTATGCCCATTTGGTCCTGCTCGGGGGGGTGGCACAACCGCCCTTCGATCTTCGCGCTGATTTGCAGATTGTATCTTTTTCCTGCCAGACCGAGGCCCCAGTCGACGACGTTAACGCGACGACCAGCGATGCGGGCATTATTTTCGTTCAGGCCAAGCGCAGCGTGAGTCTGAGCGCTGCTCCACGTTCGAGCTTTGCAAAGGCATTGGACCAGTTTGTAAGGCAGGTGCGAGCCTGCGCGGCCGGAGAACTCAAGCATATATGGTCGCGTCCGCTCGATCCGTCGCGTGATCGGCTTGTGCTCGCAACCCGCAGCGCCAGCTCATCAAAGGTCACCGAGGTATTGCCCGAGCTTCTTCGCCGTATCCGTGATGGAGCTGAAGTGCGTACGTTAAAGGACGTGGCCGTCTCTCAGACCGAGAAGGAGGTGGCAAGGGTCGTCGAGATCAGCCTCAAGCGCTCCTGGAAGTCTGCTTACCGCCGTGCTGCGACCCCAACTGATCTGAATACGATCTTGCGGCTCATCCGGGTACAGGAACTGGACCTGGAAAGCGGCCGGAGAGACCGGCGGATCATCCACGAGCAGTTTCGCGCGAACTTCTTGCAGGATCCGACGCAAGCGGGCGTCGCCTTCTCGGAATTGATCAAGCTCTCTGCTCGCCTGCGCGCGGAACGTTCAGGGTCGGACAGACCGACCCTGTTGCGTCTTCTGACCGATGCCGGCATTGGGCTTCGCGCCATGCCCGATTTCCGGGGCGATGTTGGTGCGCTGTCGCAATGGACCACGGCTCGGCTCGCCTCGGCACCCAGATTTACGAGGCTTCTGGCAGGCGATGCGCGGCTGACCATAGAACGCGCGGCATGGCCGGCTTTCCGCTCGGCCGTTGAAACCAGATCAACCCTTCTTGTTGGCGAACCGGGCGCGGGCAAGAGTGGGCTGACCTATCGATTGGCGTCGTCCGCCATAGAGGCGGGCCGCGACGTGGTCTTTATCCCCGTTGACCTTCTCAATGTGGACACGTTCTCTGGGCTTCAGGCTGAGCTTGGAATTACTCACGGGCTCGCCGACGTTCTCGCAAACTGGCCCGGATCGGATCGCGGGCTTCTTATTTTGGATGCTCTTGATGCCGCCCGAAAGCCGGAAACGCAGAAGCTCCTGCGCGAAGTTGTCGGCCAAGTGCTCAGGCACAGCGAGACGCGGTGGAATGTCGTTGCCTCGGTCCGCAAATATGATCTCCGTCAGGGGACGGAATGGTCTGCGATGTTCCGCGGGCGGCCGCCGATACCAGGCCACGCGGATCCGGAATTTTCAGGTGTCTCGCACGTCTCCGTTGGCCGTCTAAGCAACGCCGAAGTATCCCAAATCGCCGGCACGCTGCCGGCGCTTGAGGACCTGTACAGGCGGGCCTCCCCGAAATTGCGCGATCTTCTTCAGAATATCTTCAATCTGCACCTGCTGGCAGATTTGCTTTCTACGGGCGTCGCCCGTTCCGACCTGAGCGAGATCACCACGCAATCAGAGCTTCTGGACAGTTATTGGCGGCATCGCGTGCGTCGTGAGGACGGAAGACACGACGATCGTGAGACTGCATTGACTGTGATCGCCAACAAAATGATCGATACTCAGGAGCTTCGCGTGTTGCGGGCCGATGTTCGGCCTCATGTGGTCGCCGATGCGATGGTTGATCTGGAACGCCAGGGCATCCTCCATGCCGAAGACCAGGGAGGAAGGGCAAACGAGGACGTGTTGCTCTTTAATCACCACGTTCTCTTCGACTACGCTGTCGCGCGCCTTATCTTCTTGCGTGGACGGCAGCCGGATCGATTGGTCTCTCTGCTGTCGACGCGCCGCGAACTTTCGCTAATGCTCAGTCCAAGCCTTACACTTGCGCTCTCCGACGCCTGGAACGCGGGCATGGGCCGTAAGCCGTTTTGGGAGCTGGCCTTTGCGCTCGGTGGCGTAAATGATCTGCCTGGCGTTGCTCAACTTGCGGCCCCCACGGTCGCCGTCGAGCACACGAAAGATCTGGGCGATCTGATGCCGGTTCTGGAAGCCCTCAAAGGGACCGGCGCACCGAAGGAAGCGGCCGAGAATGTCGCACGAAATATCGTTGGCGCGCTTTTTGTCCGCATGAAAGCCGGCGTACCCCTGGTTGGGCCATCGGCGGGCCCATGGATGGAATTCGCCGACCAATTGACGAGCTTGGGGCAGGACCGCCTGATGATGGCGGTCCGGGCACTCATTGCAAATGCGGTGGACGCACTATGACAGCCACACCGGAGCAAATTGCCTCGATCGGACATGCGTCGCGCGATTTGTTGCGCTTCGCCTGGGCAAGAGAGCCGAGGAATGAGCTGTTGGTTACGAGCAGCCTTATTGGTGTCGGACGAACATTCCCTACTGACGCCCACGCGTCTGCTGCTTTACTGCGCGAAGCAATCGCCCCCGACCACCTCAAGGAGCACGGCTACAAGGAACTGAGATGGATCGCCCAAGAGATCATCCCCATCGCCAAGGGTGATCCTTCATTGGCCGTCGATATTTATCAAGCAGCCTATGGCTTTTCGGAAACCTCCGATGAATCGACCCCCATGGGGAGCAGCCAAATCCTAGCCCTGCGCTCCAATCGGCGTCAGGATTATCAGGGTGCTTGGTATCAATTATCGGAAGCGATCACGCCGATCCTTGCAGATAATCTCGAGGCAGGCGTACGTGCCGTCGCACGTGGTCTCCACGGCTATGTGCAGCGAGAGCGGCGCTATCAGCACCATTCTCATGAACCTTCCACCGAGTCGTTTGCCGTCGGTTCGCAAGCCGCCAATTTCGAGGCCGACTGGAGCTATTCCTGGTTTCGAGGCGGATATCAGCCGAACCAGGATGCTCCGGTCCTGCTCAAGAAATTCGAGGAATATCTCAATCGTCTGGCTACAGAAGCCGATGCCGGCGCCAAATTCGGGCGCGTCTTGACAACGCTCGCGAACGAACCTCATGTTGTTGCGGCCATGTGGGCGAGTTTGTTGATCGCCGGTGCCAGGCATCCAGCCCTTCTTGCACATGGGTTGCTCCCAATCGCATCGGCGTCGCCGATCTTGCTCGGCTCCGATACGCGCTTTCAGCTCGGCAACTTTCTCACAGTTGCATACGCGTCCTTTGCCGAAGCGGGTCGCGAAACAATCGAAAGAACGATTTTAGCCCTGCCTGACAATCCAGCAGGCAATCGGGCCAAGGTCGTCCTCGCGGGCTGCATTCCCCGAGAGTTGATATTCACAGCCGAGATGCGTGGTTACGTCGAGACGCTTGAGCAGACCGATAAACTGCGACCGAATGCACCCCCGATGCGCATCACAAGCGCGACACGGGCGTTCGATACTGATGCGTATCTCGAATCAGAGGGTGTGGCGCTGATGGATCCGGCAAGCGTGGCATTGCGTCAATTAATGCGCCCCGTCGAGGCACTGGCGGGACTCAGTGGTGCAGCGGACCTTTCGTTCCCTTCGGTCAAGCGGAAGCTCGACGACCTCAAGAAGCTCTATAAGGCGCTCAAGAGCAAATCTTCCAGCAAGATCGCGGCCAAACTCGTTGACCATGCAAGCGGCCTCCTGGGCGAGGCAGCTGGGAGATTGGCGCGTGCTGAGCCTAAAGTTCTGGCGGCACCCGCCGTTAAGGGGCTATTGCGAGAAATTTTGCTCTTCAGCGCTAAGAGCAAAAATCCGCGCTACAACGCCGAACACGCCGGCGATTTTCACGAAAGCCCTTCTTGGGGCGGACCTTCAGCGCGCACCGCCGCCGCCCATGGACTGCTCGACTTTACCTGCGCCTCCAAGACGCGTGATCCGCAGATCATGACGGCCATCCGCAAGCTGGCGCGCGATCGAATGCCGGAGGTGCGTCTGCAGATTGCTCAGAACCTGCAGATGCTTTCTGTTCTCGATCCGCAATGGGCTTGGTCGGAACTGGAATACGTGCTCGCGAAGGAGCGGGCTCGGGGCGTTGTGAATGGTGCGCTCGACGCCCTTGACCGAATGGCACAGCTCGACGTCCCCCGCGCTATCCGCGCCGCGAAGGGTCTGATCCGTCGATACCGTGGGAAGAATGAGCGCGGTATGGCGGGCTGCCAATTCGACGCGTCGACGTTAATATTCGACCTGCATATTTTCGATACGAATGCGGAAGCCGATAAGTTTGCTGCTGACCTAATAGAAGGATTGCCGAAAGGGGCCGATCACATCCGTCAGCTGGTCGCTCGCTATTCGGACAATCTGTTGCGGGGGAGTATCGATGATCCGTCAGCAGCTGATAACACCCCGCGCCACAAGACACTTGCGTTCTACCATGCCGCCACCGAACGCGCGTTCCGTGAGATCGAAGACCGTGCCGAGCGTCTCGACCTTCGCAATTTCAGCAGCTGGCCGGAAGCCGACCAAACCGCGGTCCGCGATATGTTCGGAATCCTGGACGAGGTCGCACTTCGGTTGCAATTTGCCACCGGCAATCATCACGGCCCGCCGAGTGAAGTGTCACCGCAGCTTGCTCGCCTGTATTGGGAGACGAGGCCGATTGTGAGCCGCCTCGCCAACGCCATTGTCGTACCAGTGGCTCATCACCTAATTCAAATGCTTGAAACCTATATCCCGATCGATCCGGCCGGCGTTTTCGAACTCGTCGCCCAGGCCGTGAAATCGGCCCAACAGGGTGGGTACAGCGATGAGAGCATGGCGGCCGACCTGATCGTGCGCATTGTCCAACGATATCTGGCAGATTATCGAGCCGTCTTCACCGATCCGGCACGACTGAACGACCTCATGGATTGCCTGGATGTTTTTGTACGTGCCGGTTGGCCCGCTGCGCAAGCTCTCACATTCAAACTAGGAGAAATTTGGCGCTAGCCGTGCCGGCGACCAGAGCAGCCTGGCGGCTGGGCTGCGTCGTCCACATCGATGTACCACGATCGAGGGCGGCCGTCGGCGCCGTCGCTCCATCTGTAGCCGCGCCTCTTCAAAAGGTCCTTCAGTTCGAATGGAGATTGCTCGGCCCATATCCGAACTGTCTTACGTCGAGCTCGTTCAAGTAGGATCGCGAACGTTGAGCGGTTTAGCGTGGGGATGTCACCAGCCAAGATTTCGATGAGGGCCTGACAATCATCAATGGCTCGATGAGCTTGATGAAAGAGGCCAACGCCAGCCAAGAGATATCCCAATCGCGATCCGTCGAACCCGAGCCTTCGCCATTCCACCTCTGTTGCCGAGCAGGCCCAGTTTTTCCGTTCAAAGACGGGCCAACAGCGTTCGACGAATTTCCGATCGAAGTTTGCGTTGTGAGCCACGACTATAACTGCATCCGAAGCGAACGCTGACACAGCGTCTGGATCGATGCGATGCCCGGACACCATTTCATCAGTGATGCCGGTGAGCTCAGTAATTTCCGCTGGAATTGGAGCTGATGGTTCGTTGAATGACGAGAAGACCCCTGTAACCCGCGCAATTCTGTCATCAGGCAGATAGTCGAATTTAACCATCGCAAGCTCGATGATTTCGTCTTGCGCGATGTTGAGCCCCGTAGTCTCGACATCGAGCAGAATGCCAGCCCTAATAGCTTGCCCTTCGTACGGAGCAAAGTCAGTGCGAGGAATGAGCCTGCGAAGTACTCGATAGTCCGGGGACTTGGCTAAGGTCTTAGCTAATACTGCTAGATCGATTTCATCCGACGACATAGGATCAACCAAATTGGGCGGGAGCGTTCGCGAACTCGATGAATGGTGCCTATTATTCTAGCTCGATCCAGGTTCTTGTCGATCAAACCTCTGAGGCCGTCCTCGGGCAACTTGCTAAACGCAATCCCTTCTCGCTGGACGCATTGCAACGCAATGCGTGGCTAGGTCAAATCAGCCTCGCGCAATCCCATTTTGCTGGCCTGGACGGCTGGATAGCCTTTGAGTTCGCAATCCCTCGTATGGGTAAGCGTGCCGACGTTGTATTGATAACGGCAGGGATCGTTTTCGTGATTGAGTTCAAGGTAGGCTCAGAGCAGTTCGATGCCGCAGCAATCGACCAGGTCGTTGACTATGCTCTTGATCTCAAGAACTTTCACGCTGGTAGCCACGATCGACGAATAGTGCCTATCGTTGTTGCTACGATGGCTGATGCCTCGCCGTTTAGTGTCACGTGGGCAAGTGATGGCGTGGCGAGGCCAATAAAGTCAAATGGCCATGATCTTCGCGAGATTATTGCCCGTGTAGCCAGTGAGTTACCAGCGGAACCTGGACTCGACGGTGACCACTGGTCGCGTACAGGCTACAAGCCGACGCCCACAATCATTGAGGCCGCGCAAGCGCTTTACCAAGGGCATCGCGTGGACGACATCACCCGTTCAGACGCTGGAGCCAAGAATTTAAGCCAGACGGCGGCTTGTCTGGCGGAGATTATCGAGAACGCCAAGACGAACGGGCAAAAGGCGATTTGCTTTGTGACGGGAGTACCGGGCGCCGGCAAGACACTGGCAGGCCTCAATCTGGTGACGCTGCGAACGAAAGCCCATCTGGATGAGCATGCCGTTTTCCTATCCGGCAACGGCCCGTTGGTGGAAGTGTTGCGTGAGGCACTAGCGCGTGACGAACATGCGCAACTGAGGGAGCGCGGCGAAAAAAGCAAGAAAGCGGATGCGGCTCGCAAGGTGAAGAGCTTTGTTCAGAACATCATGCATTTTCGAGACGCCAACCTTGTCACGTCCGAGCCGCCGATCGAGCGTGTTGCCGTTTTCGACGAGGCGCAACGCGCCTGGGATGCAGCGCATCTGGCTAAGTTTATGAGCCAAAAGAAGGGTCAGCCGAATTTCGAAATGTCTGAGCCGGAGTTCCTTATTAGCGTGATGGACCGACATGAGGGTTGGTGCACGGTCATTTGCCTCGTCGGCGGAGGGCAAGAAATCAACTCAGGGGAGGCCGGCTTAACCGAATGGTTCTCAGCCCTCAAGCGGAGCTTTCGGAATTGGCAGGTCTACACCTCTGAGCAGCTTGCCCATCGCGACTATCATTGGGGTCAAGACCTGTCCGCCTTGTTGCAAGGAATTGACAGCAGATCTCTACCTGCTCTGCACTTGGCGATCTCGGTTCGATCGTTCCGCGCCGAAAAGCTCTCTGAGTTTGTCGGCGCGCTCGTCGTCGGTGATGCTAAAGAAGCGAAAAAGCTCTATCAAGCGATCGAGAAGACCTATCCGATCGCTCTGACCCGAGACTTAGTGCAAGCTCGACAATGGCTTCGAGAGCATGCGAGGGGATCCGAGCGTATCGGCTTGGTCGCTTCGTCGGGCGCATCGCGGTTGAAACCGGAAGGGATAAACGTTCACGAAAAGATCGAAGCGACCACTTGGTTTTTAAATGGCAAAGATGACGTTCGATCGTCTTACTATATGGAAGATCCCGCAACTGAATTTGACATTCAGGGTCTCGAGCTCGAATGGGTCGGGGTTTGTTGGGATGCCGATTTTCGGTCAGTCGATGGTAGGTGGCAATTCTATCGCTTCTCCGGCACGCGCTGGCAAAACGTCAATGAGGACAATCGCAAGGTCTATTTAGCCAACGCATACCGCGTGCTGCTTACGCGAGCACGACAGGGCATGGTAATCTATATCCCGAAAGGCGATGAGATCGACGGGACGCGCCCACCGGCCTTTTACGACGGAACGGCGACATTCCTGGCTGAGTGCGGTCTTCCGTGCCTTTGACTTGGCAATTCTGCCGGAAGCTCCTGGAAAGCCATTTTAGCCCTTGCTGACAGCAAGGGTTAAAATCCGTCCATGTACGTCTCGAGTAAAAGGGATGATAGCAAGCTGTCGAGAACAGAAGATAATTGGCGCGATTACGATGATCACGTAGGCCCGCCTAGAGAATTAGCCCTGGCGGTCAGCGAGGGCTGTCCTAAAAAGGTAGAGAGGTGGGCTTGACTGCGGTCGAAGGGGATTGGCGCAGAATTAGAGAGAGTATACGTCGACGCGATAAATTCAGGTGCGTCGAATGCGAGAGGCCGTGTGATCGCGGCGAAGCCGATATTCATCACCTTCTTCCACGAACTGCCGGCGGCAGCGATGAGCCATCAAATTTGGT
Organism: uncultured Alphaproteobacteria bacterium; assembly: GCA_963696255.1. Classification (GTDB taxonomy): domain Bacteria; phylum Pseudomonadota; class Alphaproteobacteria; order Rhizobiales; family Xanthobacteraceae; genus Bradyrhizobium. Next base: position 1,768,924 of record CAVOJN010000005.1, on the reverse strand, counting down.
CACTCTGTGCGACGGCTGTCACGCCGCACATCATCCCAAACTCTCAGCCGGACTGGCTCGCCGTGCAATCGAGCGATGGGCAGTGGGACTAGCCCGATGGCTTGATCGGCAGAATGAAGTCCCTGAGCAAAGCCAAAACTTTGGACCGGCGCTTCGGCTGTTTGGCTTGGATCGCTTTCGGGAAGGCCAGCTAGCAATCGTACAGGCTGCTCTCACGGGTCAATCGCTCCTGGTTGTCAGCCCGACGGGCTTTGGCAAGACGTTGTGCTTTCAGTTGCCGGCGATGCTGCGGCGAAGGGCCACTGTGGTCGTCTCCCCGTTGAAGGCGCTCATGAGCGAGCAGGTCTCATCCTTGTTGAGGCGCAAAATTCCATCCAGCTTCATCAATAGCGATATCGACGGGCATGAGAAGCGTCTTCGCTACCGGCTGTTGGCGAGTAACCATTTCAAGTTCCTTTACGTGGCCCCAGAGCGGTTCTTCGTTCGAAGCGCCGATGAACAACAGCAACTTAGGTCGATTCGTCCGGCATTCATGGTGATCGACGAGGCCCATTGCGTTGACCAGTGGGGAAGGGATTTTCGACCGGAGTATGGTCGCCTCAAAGAGGTTCGCGAGGCGCTGGGCTCGCCACCCATTCTGGCGTTCACCGCGACCGCTGGCCAAGACATGCAGAAGCGCATCTTGGAGACGCTCGGGATTCCCGATGCAGACGTATTTGTGCGCGGGGTCGACCGCCCCAACATCGCCCTTCTTCGAACAAGTGTGCCGGTCGACGAACGCCCAGGCGCGATCGCTCAACTCTGCCGTTTTCGAATGCCGGGCAGGGGCAAGGTCATGATTTTTGTGCCGACCCGTAAGATCGGACAGGCGCTGCAAAAGCATCTCAGCGAACAAGGATTAGAAACGCCCTTCTATCACTCGCGCTTCAGTGGTGCCTGGGAGCGGGAGCAGCTCTTGAAGCGGTTTGTCGGGGATAGTCGGCCCGAGGTCGATAGGATCATCTGCACAAGCGCGTTCGGCATGGGCCTCGACGTCCCGAACGTTCGGATGGTCATTCATTGGCAGCATCCGTCTTCCGTTGAAGACTATCTGCAAGAATTCGGACGCGCCGGCCGAGACGGCAAGGCTTCTGTCGCGGTGCTGCTGCACGACCAAAGCGGTTCACGACGCGATATCGATCTCTTGCGATTTATGGCCGGTCGAGCGGTCCAAAGCGCGCAATTGTCGCCTGCCGAGGCCTCGGCTTCTTTGAGCCATAAGTGCGCGCAGATCGATCGAATGGCAGGCATAGCGATGACCGGCGGATGCTTTCGCGAGGCTCTCGTTGGGTATTTCACCGGACCCGAGCGTCCGACACGTAGGAGCTTTTCGACTTGGCTACTTGAACTCGTGTTTGCAGATCGCGAAGTGCCGCAGCGGGAGGTGGCGTGTTGTGACGCCTGCCAACGACTTCTGATTGACCAGAAGGGGCCGACCGCGTTCGTCAACGAAGTGTTGAGCGCGTAGCAAAGGTAAACGGGCGACGAGTCCTTACCTCTGATGGATGCACCACAGAGAACCCTTCGATCTTCCGAAGGTTGGAGCTCGCGATAGGTTTTGCTCCGTTTACAATATTTTTGTTGTCACGTTCTGCGCGACTATCCCCCTCTGGCTGTGGCTCATCTATGGTCTGCTGGAAGGAACTGGGCGCAGTCGTGAGAAATTTCACCTATTATCTCGACACGTCAAATGATCGGTGAAACAGATAGGGATAGTAGCCTGATGAGATCAGTAGACAAGCTACGGCCCTGTAGCCCGTCGTCGGATACCCCAGAGCTCCCCTCGCGAGATTGGCGAACGAATTCCTGCAGTCGTTTCGGTAGGCTCGCCGGTTCGAGCTTAACCCTGCGCGGGTTGAGCTCCCGGCAGTTGGCCCGTTTGGTTGGTCAGGTCCATTCGTTGGATCGAAACTGACTAAAACTGCCAATCGGGCGCACTTTCGAATCTGTCCCACCGGACAGACACACCCCCTTTCGCCCTACATGCAACCGGTGCATGATACCCGCAGTCCTCGCATCTGGGGGGAATGCATGAGACGGCGAGAGTTTGTAGGTCTTCTCGGCGGTGCGATAACCGGATGGCCACGTTCCTCCCGCGCGGAGTGGACCGGTAGGACCTGGCGAATTGGCATCGCCACGGTCGGAACAGTCGCCACCAAGGCGCAAGATCTTACCTTATATAGGTTCGAGCGGCGCTTGGGCGAACTGGGTTATGTGCTCGGCAAGAACATTACTCTCGTCTATGAATTTTCGGATGGGAGCATATTGGGAGTTGAGAACGCTATTGCATCGCTCCTCCCGGAAGTCGACTTGCTGGTGGTGGTCGGAACGATAGGCGGAATTGCAGCAAGGAAGCTCGTGACCAACAAACCGGTCGTATTCGTTTCGGTGGGCGCGCCACTAGATATCGGATTAGTCGAGAGCCTTTCCCGCCCCGGCGGGAACATGACCGGCACTACGTTTGAGGCGGGCACAGAAACCTATGCAAAGCGCCTGCAACTCCTCAAGGAGATCATGCCCAAGTTGAACCACGTTGCGATATTGCAGACGAAAGACGACGTGAACGTCAAATTCGCAACGGCGTCCTTACAAGAAGCCGCTCCAGGTTTGGGGGTGCGATTGTCGACGTTCAGCGTCAGCTCTCGCGACGACTTTGAAGGCGCATTCGATGAAATCAAGCAGAGCCAAGCCGAGGCACTGGTTGTTATTGCTGGGCTGCTCACAGTCCGGAATGTAAAGTTGACCGCCGACCTAACCCTCGCTCATCATCTGCCATCGTGCCATCCCTTCAAAGAAACTGTAGCTATGGGCGGGCTCGTCAGCCTTGGGCCCGATCTCAGGGAGTTGTGGGGGCAAGCTGCCGGGCAGGTTGATAAAGTCATCCGTGGGGCCGAACCAAAAGATCTACCAGTCGAACAACCAACCCGCTACGAACTCGCAGTCAACCTCAAAACTGCAAAGGCGCTTGACTTACAGGTGCCGCAATCATTGCTCGCTCGCATCGAATAAGACCATCCACCGATTTCATGTCTATGATTACGTGCAACTATTTTCAGTCGAGGGTCAACAATCTGAAACGGGATAATCAAAATGAATGTTGGTAATTCTCTATTGATTTATGCCGGTCGATTTCTGCGTATCAAACTGGGGAGATACTGATGACCAACTTTCAAGTTTCCCGTCGCCGTGTGCTTCACAGCGCCGTCATGGCCGGCGGTCTCATGGCTGCGGCGGGGCCCGACACTTTAGTTGGTGCCGCGCGCGCCCAATCAGCGCGAAAGACCTTCGTCCTTGTCACCGGAGCTTTTTGCGGCGGCTGGATTTGGCGCCGGGTCACTGATCGTCTCGAACAGGGCGGCCACAAAGTATTCGCTCCGTCACTGACGGGTTTGGGGGACCGCTCGCATTTGCTGAGTAAGGACGTCAATCTGGACACCCACATTGCCGACGTCGTCAATCTGGTCAAATGGGAGAGCCTCGAGAATGTCTGCCTGGTAGCGTGGTCCTATGCAGGCTTCGTAGGCGCGGGCGCACTCGAAAGCATAGGCCCTCAAGTGTCATCCATCGTTTGGCTTGATGCTTTTCTGCCAGCCGACGGACAGAAGGTGGCGGACTACACAGTCGGAGGCCCTTTTGCCAAAATCGTACAGACAGCCCTTGAAAAGGGCGAGGCAAGTTTTGGTCCGCCAAAGCAGTTGGGGGTGGCTGCCGTAGCGGAAGGTGATCAGGCCTTTGCCGTGTCTAAGGTCACCGCGCATCCGATTGGCACTTATACCCAGCCGATCAAGCTTTCGGGAGCGCTCCAAAAGGTGTCGAAGAAAACCTATGTTCGGCTTCCTAAATTTCCACAGCCGGGTTTCGATAAGGCTTTAGCAGACTGCAAGAGCGACAAGTCTTGGACCACATTCGAACTGTCTGACGTTGGGCACATGGCTATGCTGGATGCGCCGGACCGAATAACCGAGTTGATGGTGCGGAGTGCGTGAAGTCACCGAAAGTCGTCTAAAGCTGTAAGAAGTGAAAAAGTCCGGTGAACGTCCGATCGTCGACGAGGTGATCGAGTGACGGACGATTGACATTAGCTTCGTAGCATCCTGACCTCCGGGGCGGACATGAGCCGACGGAAATTTCTTCGCGTACTTGGTACTGCCGCTGTCGCTTTACCGCTTGTTGTGCGCGCACAACGGCCCGGTCAGATGCGCCGCATAGGCGTGCTGATGGCATACGGTGAAACCGACCCCGAGGCCAAGGCGCTGCTTGCTGAGTTCACGCGAGGTCTCTCCGAGTTGGGTTGGACCGATGGCCGCAATCTGCGAATGGATGTCCGATGGGCACCGGGCAACCCCGATGCGATGCATGCCTACTCGAAGGAACTCGTTGCCCTGCAACCCGACGCGATACTCGCGAATACAACCCCAGTGACTGCTGCCCTCCAGAGCGAGACGCACACGATCCCAATCGTATTTACAGTCGTTGCTGACCCGGTGGGCTCTGGTTTCGTTGCAAACCACTCACACCCTGGTGGAAATATCACCGGCTTCGGCGTGGTAGAGGCCTCATTTGCGAGCAAGTGGCTAGAGTTACTTACGAAGATCGCACCTGGCGTCAAACAAGCCGCGTATATGTTCAATCCCGACACGGCGATCTACATGAGATCGAATTTTTTCCTGCCCTCATTCGAGATTGCTGCTCAATCGTTTAAAGTATCCATGATCGCAGCGCCGGTTCATAGCGAGACAGAGATCGAAGCGGCCATCACAACTCTTGCACGCGAGCCTGGCAGCGGTCTTCTGGCCCTGCCCGATAATTTTGTGGAAATCCACCGAGCGCGGATAGTGTCACTGGCTGCGCAGAACAATATGCCGGTGGTCTCCCAATCCGCTGTTATCGCGCGAGATGGCGGCTTGCTTTCCTACGCAGCGGACTTCCGAGACATATTCCACCGTGCTGCCCGATACGTAGATGGGATCCTGCGCGGTGCAAAGCCGTCGGACCTTCCTGTTCAGATGCCCATTAAATATCTCACGGTCATCAACCTTAAGACCGCTAAGGCGCTTGGACTTACGGTTCCGCCGGCCTTGCTTGTGGCCGCCGACGAAGTGATTGAATAAGCACGTCTCATTGCCGTTCATCAGCCGTTTCGGACGTCGTAGGCTCGCTTCTGTAGCATGGCCGCGGGAGCAATGTGGACTGAACCCCCCACGCTCCCCTGAAGCATAATTTGTGACAGATCGTGTCGTCAGGACTGAAGGTTCTCGGGGCCGGCCCTAACCCTGCGGAGGTCAGGCTCCGGCTAGCGCCCTTACTTTCCAAAACGTCTATAATGACGATACCCATCGCGCGAAGATCGATCCCAATGACGGTGTGCGCGTTTGCCGACCAGGTCGATAGTGAAGCCGAACCTGGCGATTGCCTGCACGCGACGCGTACTTCGTGCCGTCCTCCGCTGAATTGGCGTTCGAGTGTTTTTATCCCTGGAACCCATTCCGGAACCAAGAGACTTGACGGGGCTCAACTGATATAACTAGCATTTTAGAAAATACGCGGCAGATACCAGCGCGCGTAATCTCTCCAGAGGCGAAGGCGCGCCGGGAGGAGCAGCTCGATGGAGACACGCTTAGGCGCTCTTGGAGCAGATGAGCCAGCGGCGTCCCACTCTCCTCACATGGTCGAGCTCGTCAGCCGCGCCGGCCATCCTACTGCGCAAATTGTCCTTTCCGCGGAACAGGTCTCGAAGTCCTTTGAAGGCGTTAAGGCGCTAAACAACGTCGACTTCGATCTGCGGTACGGGGAAGTGCACGCCCTCATGGGCGAGAACGGTGCCGGCAAAAGCACTTTGATGAAAATTCTCGCTGGCGTACACACGAGCTATGACGGTGCCATCCAGGCCGAGGGCCGCACGGTGTCATTTGCTGGCGTACGCGACGCCGAAGCAGCGGGCGTCGCGATCATCCATCAGGAACTCAATCTCGTTCCCGAGCTCAGTGTGGCTGATAATATTTTCCTCGGTCGCGAGCCGCTGATCGCCGGCGTATTCATCGATCGCCGTCGCATGGTCAAGGCAGCGAGGCGGCTCTTGCAAGCTCTCGGCGTCACGATCGCTCCCGAAAGCCGGGTTGCTGAACTGCGCGTCGGAGAGCAGCAATTGGTGGAAATCGCCAAGGCCTTATCGCTTAGTGCCCGTATCCTCATCATGGACGAGCCGACCTCGGCCTTGTCCTCTTCGGAATGCGAGACGCTGTTCAAGATCGTGCGCCGACTTGCGACCGAAGGCGTCGCGATCATCTACACGTCACATCGGATCGAGGAGGTTCTCGATCTCGCCGATAGAGTAACGGTCTTGCGCGACGGAAGGCGGGTGGTGACCGCTCCGATCGACGAGCTGTCTCACGACGCGATCATTTCGGCGATGGTTGGCCGCGACATCATCTCAAGCCATCGGGGTCCCGCGGCGCAAGACGGCGCGGTCGTCCTCTCCCTGCGTGACTTGACGCTCGACACGCTCAGTTCGCGAGGATGGCGGCGGACCCTGCATGGCGTCAGCTTTCAGCTCAGGCGGGGCGAGATCCTGGGCATCGGCGGCCTGCTTGGCTCCGGCCGGACGGAAATCCTGGAGTCGATCTTTGGGATCGTCCGCGGTCGCCGGGGCGGCGAGATTGCGATCAACAGTGCAACCGTCGAGATCAACTCGCCGGCCGACGCCTATCGTCTTGGCCTCGCACTCGTCAGCGAAGATCGTAAGGAACGCGGCCTTCACCTGTCTGCTTCGATCTGTGACAATATCGCCCTGCCCTCAATGGGAGCCATGTCGCAGTTTGGCTTGCGCGCTTTTGCGAGAGAACGCGCATTGGCCACCGACATGGTCCGCCGTCTCTCAGTCCGATGCACGGGTCTTACTCAGGCAGCCGCGGCACTCTCTGGCGGCAATCAGCAGAAGGTCGTGATCGGCAAATGGCTCGCGACCGAGCCCCATATTCTTCTGCTCGATGAGCCGACGCGCGGTATCGACGTCGGCGCCAAGCAGGAAATATATCGGCTGATCTTTGATCTCGCCAAGCAAGGCCTCAGCATCATCGTGGTGACGTCGGAAATGCCCGAGCTTCTGCTGCTATCTGACCGAATTCTGGTGATGTGCGAGGGACGACAGACTGGGATTCTGCGGCGCGAAGACGCGACGCAAGAGACTGTGATGCGTCTTGCTGCTCCCGGCATGGCGGAATGGTCGCAATGAACACCATCATGAAGGCACTTCGGCTCCTCTCGCGGACCAAACTTTATTGGGGTCTGCTGATCATCTGCCTGATCGGTACGCTCACTTCGCCGCATACGTCCTCAGGCAACAATATCTTTCTGTCGTACGCAAATTTGACAGACGTCCTGCGCCAGGTCTCGATCACCGGACTGGTCGCGACCGGCATGACGATGGTCATTTTGCTCGGCGGCATTGATCTGTCGGTCGGATCCGTCATGGGCTTTTCGACCGTTATTTGCGCGATGTTGCTTACCAAGTCCGGCTGGACCGCCGCTTCGGCGATGGGAGTGCCGGTCGCGACGGCTGTAGGCGGTGTTGCCGTGGGACTTGTGGCTCGCTTTATCTCGATCGGGCTCGCGCGCGGTCACGATATCGGCGCGGGGCGGCGCCGCGAGGTCTCGATCTCGCCTTGGCGCAGCACGGGCATACCAGCATTACTTGGCCTTGTCGCCGCGATCGCAATTGCGTGGTGGACGGCCAGCCAGGTGACAACGAAGTTCGGTGTTCTCGGCGTTCTTCTGGTAGCGCCGTGCTTGGCGCTATTGCTCGGCGCCATCAACGGACTTCTCATCGTCACCGGACGGTTGCAGCCATTCATCGCCACACTGGCGATGATGGTCAGTGCCCTGGGTATCGCCCGGCTCACTGCAGGGCAGGATAATGCAGTAGTGCCAGTGTACACAGGCACCAACGCGGCCGAAGCATTCGAGCTTCTCCGTTCGATGTTGTGGGGCGTCTTGCCGGTGCCGAGCGTCTTCTTTCTGGCCGCGATCATCCTGTTTGGAACGATCTTGCGTTTCACGACATTTGGCCGCTATGCCTACGCAATCGGGGGAAATGTCGAGGCCGCCAAGCTGTCGGGCATCAAGGTCGCCCAGGTCCAGCTCACGGCCTATCTGCTCTCCGGGTTGCTGGCAGGCGTCGCAGGCGTCCTGTTCGTCGCGCAGTACCGACAAGGCAAGCCCGACGCCGGCGCCGGGCTCGAACTGGACGCAATCGCCGCGGTCGTGATCGGTGGCACAAGCCTGATGGGCGGCCGAGGCGGTCTCGCTGGCACCTTCGTCGGCGTCCTGATCTTCGGCTTGCTCTCCGATATTCTTCAGCTTCAGAATATCGACTCCAACGTCCAGTTGCTGATGAAGGGGTTGATCATCGTCTGCACCGTGCTCGTGCAGGAACAGAATCTCGGCCAGCTTTTTGCGCGATGGCGGTTCAGCCGATCGCCGGAAGTGAACGTCGATCCGAAAACAGCCGCATCCTATCGGCTGCCGCGCGCCAACAAGGCGCAGTTTGCAAGGGAGGACCTCGATGAAGCGTCGTGAATTCTTGAAGTTGTCGACCACCATGGCTGGTGCCGCGATGACCGTCTATATGCCGGCCGGATGGACTCCTGCCAGAGCGGCAGCCAAATGGAAGGTCGGCTTCAGCCAATGCACCACGCTTGAGCCGTGGCGCGTTCAATTCAACAAGGACATCCAGGCCGAGGCTAAGAATCAGCCGGACGTTGAACTCGTGATTACCGACGGACAGGACAAGACTGAAAAGCAGGTCGCCGACTGTGATAATCTGATCGTGCAGCAGGTCAACGTCCTCCTGATTTCTCCGAAGGAATCAGCGGGATTGACTGGGGTCGTCGAGAAGGCGATCGACGCCAAAATTCCGGTAATCGTGCTGGATCGGAACGTCGATACCAAGCGGATCACCCAATTTATCGGCGGCGACAATGTTGCAATCGGTCGCGCAGCTGGTGAACACGCGGTCAAGCTGCTCGGCGGTCCCGGCAACGCGACCGGCAATGTCGTCGAGATCTGGGGCGGCATGGGCACACAACCTGCACATGATCGGCACGACGGCTTCCATGCTTTCACCGATAAGGAGTTGGGCATCAAGAATCTACTCAACAACCAGTCGGGAGACTGGAAGCAGGACAAGGCCTACAACATTATGACGACGGCGCTCCGCAATAACGAGAAGATCGATCTGGTCTATGGTCACAACGATCCGATGGCCTATGGTGCCTATCTCGCGGCAAAGGACGCTGGCCGCGACAAGGACATCAAGTTCATTCTCGGTATCGACGGCCTGCCGGATGAAGGTGTGACCTGGGTCAGCAAGGGGCAGCTTACAGCGACATTCCTCTATGCGACGCCGGGAGCCGAAGGCCTGCGCCAGGCTGTCAAACTTTTGAAAGGCGAAAAGCTTCAGCCGGTCATCACCCTTCCCACAATGCTGATTACGAAGGATAATGCGCAGGAGATCTTGAAGAAGAATGGACTGCTTTGATCTCCTAGTTTTCAAGGCGGTCATGAGAACCGACAGAGTTCTGGTTCGATAATTGAACCAGGCTCTGAATTCGGTCATCCTATCGCTCGTGCATGCTATGCTGCCGGCCCGAGCGGCAAGCCAAGGTTTGACATGAGCGACCCGATCTTTCGCAGAAACGATGGCGCGTGGCTGAACGAACCGAAACGATGGTTTGCGCAGGACGATAGCCTTCAAATCGTCACCGACAAAGCCACCGACTTTTGGCGAGAAACGCATTATGGGTTCTGCCGGGACAGCGGGCATTTCCTGGGCTTTCCGACTGCTGGAGCGTTTACCGCGGAGTTGCGGGTCCGGGCCGATTTTCAGGCGCTCTATGACCAGGCCGGCATCATGGTGCGCATCGACGAGCAGCGTTGGGTCAAGGCCGGCATCGAGTTTTCGGACGGTCGCGTCATGCTTGCGAGCGTGCTGACCGATGGACGATCGGATTGGGCGATGGCGCCCTATGACCACGGTGCTGGCGAATTCTGGATGCGCGCGACGGTCGCGAATGGTGTTGTTCGGTTACAGGTTTCGACCGACGGCAAGCTCTGGCCGCTCATGCGGCTCGCACCATTCGCTGAGACAGACTCATACCTCGTCGGTCCGATGGCATGCACACCCGAGCGGGCCGGGTTGACCGTCGTTTTCTCGACGTTTCGCCTCAAGCCGCCCCTTGGCAAAGATCTCCACGACCTCGACTGAGGGCGGCTAGGCCGAGCCGATTACCCCCGTGGTTTGTACTAAGGCGTCGACGTGTCCGCTTTTAGCGGAAGACCGGAACTGGCTTTCGCAGGATTCGGTTTCCGAGTTTGACCTGAGCGGACATCGAGGGTCATGGCAGAGGCTCTCGCGCACGGCGCAATGTCACGCATGGTATCGTTTCGCCTCTTCGTAACGACGGTTCAGACAATCTTCTCCCGCAGCCCGGCGATCGTCTCCAGATTTCGCTCGTGCTCGCCCGTGAAGCGCAGAACGAGGTGCGAGCAACCGGCGCGCACGTATTCGTTGAGCCATTCGGCGACGCCCGACGCCGGGCCGGCGTAGCCCATCTGGCGCTTGCGCATCAGCGCCGCCGGCTGACCGTAGTAAGCCTCGAGAAAACGGTCGAACCTGTCATTGGCGCGCTTGGCGTCGTCGTCGAGCACGATGGTAAGATACATGCTGCCAACGAGTGCGTCGGCGTTGCGACCAGCCGCGCGCGCGATGTCCTTGAGCTCGCGCCACAGGCGGCCCCATTCCGCCGCGTCCGGGGTGATCGGCATCCAGCCGTCGAAATAGCGTCCGGCGCGCTCGATGCTCGCGGGCAGCGAGCCGCCGACCCACAGCGGCGGACCGCCGGCACGATGCGGCGTCGGTCCGAGCACTGCGCCCTCGACCTTCCAGCGCCCGTCCCAATCGACGGGCTTGCCGCTCCACAGCGCGCGCATGAGGCGCAGCCCTTCCATCATGCGCCCGACGCGCTTTTCGAACGGTACGCCGGCGGCGGTGAATTCCGCGCGTATGTTTGGCACGTCGCCGGCGATGCCGACGCCGAGGATGAGCCGCCCCTCGGCGACCTGATCAAGGGTCGCGACCTGATGCGCGAGCAGCACCGGATTGTGCAGCGCAGGCAACAGCACCGCGGTGCCGACCTCGACGCGCCTGAGCCGCGCCGCAATCGCCGTCATCAAAGTGAGTGGCTCGTGACGCGGCCGCGCAAACAGCGAATCCCCGACCCAGATGGCGTCGAAGCCGAGCCGCTCCGCGCGCGCTGCGAGATCGAGCAAGGGATCCGCTGCCGGCTCGCCGGACATGATCTTCTCGCGCGTGGGCAGCAGATATCCGAGGCGAGTCGGCATGGATGTCTCCGGCGATTACGATACGTCGGCGAGCATAGTCGATGACGGATTGCCGGAGAAGGCCGCTTGCGTCGCTGGCGAACTGGCCATTTCCTGCTGATGTCTGCCTTTGGCCACAAAGCGGACATCAGCGCTGCTTTATTGGACTTACGCTATTGGTATTAGCGCCTGAATTTTCTGGGCTTGGCCCCAACCCAGCGAAGGTTGCGCTCCGATGCTCTAAAGTTCCCGCCGAGTGGTGTTACCGCTCCAACCGAGTCGCGCCAGAAGATTGCCATAGCGGGACGTCCGGAGTTGGGGTCAAAACCGGACCTGAAATGAACATCACGTCTCCGACCTTTTGGACCCTGAGCCGACAATAAGCCTGCCCTCAATTCTGGATTGGCGATAAGCCAACGTCTTTGCAAGATCAATCCTGATCAAACAAGCCGAGCACGTTGAGAAACTAATCCGGCAGCACGGAGTAGAACTCAATGGCATCATTCGTCCTTGTCCCCGGGGCAGGTGGCATGGCTTGGTATTGGCACCGCGTGGTTCCGCTCATTCGTGGCGGCGGGCCATGAACCCATCGCGGTCGATCTACCAGCCGACGACAGGCACGCCGGTCTTGCGAAGTATGCGGACATCGTCATCCGCGCTATCGCGGAACGAAGCGACGTTATTCTCGTCGCTCAGTCGCTCGCGGGCTTCACCGCGCCCCTTGTTTGCGCGCGCGCGCCTTTGCGGATGATCGTCTTCGTCAACGCGATGATCCCAAAACCGGGCGAAACGGCCGGTGCATGGTGGGGCGCAACAGGAGCGATCGAAGCCCGGGAACAAGCTGCGGTGCGCCGCGGCTATGCGACGGAATTCGATGTGGGAACGTACTTTCTGCACGACGTGCCGCAGGACGTGCTGCGCACCAGCCCGGAACAGCCACGCGAGCAAGCCGAGACGGTCTTCGGCGAGCCCTGTCGCTTCGAGCGCTGGCCCGACATCCCCATTCATGTTCTTGCGGGACGAGACGACCGCTTTTTCCCGATCGAATTTCAACGGCGTGTCGCGCGTGAAAGACTCGGTAAGGACGTGGATGAAATTCCTGGTGGCCATCTCGTCGCGTTGTCAAATGCGGAAGGGCTGGCTCAGCGGCTTCTTGCATATGAGGAGGGCCTGAGAGGCTAGCATGAGATATGCTCGATTCCCGCTCCTCCGGAGCGTCCTGACAAACTCCTAGTGGTTTCCACCCGCTGGTATTCCGGTCGCAGGATGCTAAGCTGCCCCTCGCTACCCCGGACGAGGTGCTGACAGCGCTGTAGCGGACCCCGTAGCGGGCCTGCCGGTGCATGTGCGCGGGCGGTGGAATCAGGGGTACCTGATGAGCCGACCCATAGCGTCAGAGCTCCGTTCGCCGCATGATCAACCACGCCGCCTCCTGGAGAACACACTGCGCATGGCCAATGGCAAAAACGTTTCCATTGCCGGGTCGGACGTCCACCGTTGCCGACGGTCTTCGCGGGTTGATCGCGTCCTGGACGTGTCGCTCAGACGCCCTCGCATAGTCAACGCCACAACCTCTGGAGGTTCTGCTCGATGACAGTCACGACTTGCTGCTCATCGACGGGGCCGGAGGAAGGCGTGGAAGGCGGCATAGTCGCGCCCGCGCCAGCGTTGGTGCGACTATCCGGTATTCAGAAGACCTACGACGGCGAACACCTCGTGGTGAAGAGCCTGGACCTCGACATCAGGAAGGGCGAGTTTATCACCCTGCTTGGCCCGTCGGGCTCAGGTAAGACGACCACGCTGATGATGTTGGCCGGCTTCGAGGTTCCAACCAATGGCGAGATCTACCTCGCGGACCGGCCGATCAAGAACATGCCACCGCATAAACGCGACATCGGAATGGTATTCCAGAACTATGCTCTGTTTCCTCACCTGACGGTCGAGGAGAATGTCGCCTTCCCGCTGTCCGTTCGCAAGGTCAAGAAGGCGGAGGCGCAGGAGCGCGTGCGTGCGGCGCTGCGCATGATCAAGATGGAAACCTTGGCCCACCGGCGGCCAGGGCAACTATCCGGCGGCCAGCAGCAGCGTGTCGCGCTGGCCCGCGCGCTGGTTTTCAATCCGCAGCTCGTGCTGATGGACGAGCCCCTTGGCGCCCTGGACAAGCGACTGCGGGAGCAGATGCAACTGGAAATCAAGCAGCTGCACGAGACGATGGGCATCACCATCGTTTACGTTACCCACGACCAGAGCGAGGCGCTCACCATGTCGGACCGGATCGCCGTGTTCAACGACGGAGTCGTGCAGCAGATCGATAGGCCGGACGCGCTGTACGAGCACCCGGTTAATAGTTTTGTTGCCAACTTCGTTGGCGAGAACAACGTGCTGGCCGGCACTATCGAGACGATCGAGCAAGAATATTGCCGCGTTGCCCTCGCCTCTGGCGGCTCGGTCATGGCCCGGGCCGTCAACGTGGCCGGCGCTGGCGCCGTCACCTCACTATCGGTGCGACCGGAGCGAATATCTATCCTCGCGGACGGGGCTGTCTGCGAGGGGCCGAACTGCCTGCCGGCCACGGTGCAGAGCACCATCTATCTCGGCGACCACGCGCTCGCCATGCTCCGGGGCGCCGGCAACGACGAGTTCATGGTCAAGCTCCAGCCGGGCGCGTACGGAGGGCTGCACTATGGTCAGAGCGTATCCATCACCTTCCGGCCCGAAGACTGCCTGGCCCTTGATCCCGTGTAATCGAACCCCGTGCCCGGCTTCCGAGCGATCTAGTCGGGACACATCACCCCCAAGACGCAACCTCACATCAAGAAGGAACGAAAACGATGTTGAAGCTCAAGGTAGCACTGGGATTGGCGGCGACGTTCACCGCTGGCATTGCGCTGGCTACGGCTTCGCAGGCGCGTGACCTGACTGTGGTGTCGTGGGGCGGTGCCTATCAGGATGCCCAGAAGAAGGCTTATTTCGAGCCATTCAAGAAGGCGACTGGTGTTCCGATGAACGACGAGTCCTGGGACGGTGGCATCGGCGTGCTGCGCGCCAAGGTGCAGGGTGGCGCGGCTACCTGGGATGTCGTCCAGGTCGAGAGCGAAGAACTGGCGGTAGGCTGCGATGAAGGTCTTTTTGAGAAGATCGAGTACTCGAAGATCGGCGGCGAGGCCGCCTATCTGCCGCCGTCGGTCAATCCCTGCGGCGTCGGCGCCATCGTATACGATTTCGTTCTCGGCTACGATAAGGACAAGCTGAAGGACGCTCCGAAGGGCTGGGCCGACTTCTTCGATACCAAGAAGTATCCGGGGAAGCGCAGCCTTCGTCAGGGTCCGAAGACCACGCTGGAGATTGCGCTCGTCGCCGACGGCGTCCCGCCGATGGACGTCTACAAGGTTCTGGCTACCGACGAGGGCATCGAGCGTGCCTTCAGGAAGCTGGACACCATCAAGAACGACATTGTCTGGTGGAAGGCCGGTGCCCAGCCGCCGCAATTGCTCGCGTCCGGCGAGGTGGCGATGACTTCGGTCTACAACGGCCGCATCGACGCTGCGAACAAGAACGACAAGAAGAACTTCGGCATGGTGTGGGATGGGGCGCTCTATACCCTCGACAGCTGGGTCATCCTGAAGGGCAGCCCGAACAGGGACGCTGGTTACAAGTTCCTGGACTTCGCCGGCAAGCCGGAGAACCAGGCCAAGCTGTCGGAGAACATTGCTTACGGTACCTCGAATAAGGACGCAGCGACCCTCCTGCAGCCGGCCGTTCTAAGGGACCTCCCGACCGCGCCTGACAACATGAAGAATGCGGTGGAGATCAACGTTGCCTTCTGGCTTGAAAACATCGACCGCCTGACGGAGCGCTTCAACAAGTGGGCCGCGAAATAGAGCGCGGCCGAGTTGGGTTGGGGTGTCGGCAGAGGATGATGCTCTCATCGCCTGTACCCCTCCTCGCGGCCCTGATTAGCGTCGTGCGGGATTCTCGGTCAAACAGGCTCGACCAATGACAACTGCGTTTCTGACCGACTCCGATGCGCCGACCGAGCTGCCGCTCAAGCGCCGCCTGAAACGGGCGGAGCGGACGCGCCAGATCAAGGCGTTCGCGCTGGTTCTGCCGCTTCTGCTATTTCTACTCTTCACCTTCGCAGGCCCGATCGCCGGCATGCTCTGGCGCTCGGTCGACGACCGGGAGGTGCGTCAAGTCCTGCCCCGCGTCGTGGTGGCGCTCACGGATTGGGACGGAAAGGACCTGCCTGGCGAAAATGCCTATGCGGCGCTGGCGGCCGACATCCTTGCCGCGCGCGCCTCCGGCACCATACCCATCGCTGCCAAGCGGCTAAACTATGCACTGAACGGCTTTCGCACGATCCTGGCCAGCACCGCGCGCAATCTGAAGGCTGCGCCGGAGCCCGGCACGGCTAAGGAGGCGCTGGTCAGGATCAATCCGGCTTGGCGCGAACGAAAGACTTGGGCAGCGATCAAGGGTGCCGTTGGCCCGATGACTACTTTCTATCTGCTGGCGGCGCTCGACCTGACCCGGAACGTGGACGGCGCGATTGTCGCGGCCCCGCCGGATCAGGCCATCTACCGCGACGTATTCGCCCGCACCTTCATCATCAGCTTCGGCGTCACGACGCTCTGCCTGATCCTGGGCTTCCCGGTCGCCTACCTGCTGGCGACGCTGCCGCCCGGCCGGTCGAATCTCCTAATGATCTTCGTCCTGCTGCCCTTCTGGACTTCGCTACTTGTCCGAACCTGTGCCTGGATCGTGCTGTTACAGAGTAAGGGTGTCGTGAACGACAGCTTGCGCTGGCTGGGCATCATCGACGAGCCGCTGCGCCTGATCTACAACCGCTTCGGCGTCTGCGTGGCGATGACCCACGTTCTTCTGCCCTTCATGATCCTGCCGCTGTACAGCAGCATGAAGGCGATATCGCCCGCCTACATGCGGGCCGCCGCGTCGCTCGGCGCACCGCCGGTTACCGCCTTCCTGCGGATCTACCTGCCTCAGACCCTGCCCGGCATCGGCGCGGGAAGCCTGCTCGTCTTCATCCTAGCGCTCGGATACTACATCACGCCTGCACTCGTCGGCGGCGGCGCCGATCAAATGATCAGCTACTTCATTGCCCTCTACACAACCGAAACCGCCAACTGGGGCCTGGCCTCGGCCCTGGGTGCGATGCTGCTCTTCGCCACACTGGTGCTGGGCGTCGTCTACGGCAAGCTGATCTATGGCCAGCAAGTCACGGGAGGAATGAAAAATTGAGTGGCGCCGCTTCTCCCCGCACGCCCAGCCAGCGCGTCGCGTGGTCCACGACCATTCTTGCCTCCGCGCTGGTGTTCATCTTCCTGGTGGCGCCAATCCTGGCGGTCATGCCGCTGTCCTTCAGCTCCGGCTCATACCTGACCTATCCACTGCCGGGCCTGTCATTCCGCTGGTACGACGACTTCATCAATTCCCCGCGCTGGATGACCTCGCTGAAGAATAGCATGATCATCGGGATCGCCTCGACTCTGCTGTCCGTGGTGCTTGGCACACTGGCCGCTCTCGGCCTGGCGCAGTGGAAGAGCAAGTTCAAGCCGCTGGTGCTGGCGTTCGTATTGTCGCCAGTCGTCGTGCCGGGTGTCATCACCGCGGTCGGCATGTACTTTTTCTTCGCACCGATCGGGCTTACCGGCAATTACCTGGGCCTGATCCTGGCCCACACCGCGTTGGCGACGCCTTTTGTGGTGATCACGGTCGGCGCAACGCTGCAAAGCTTCGACATGAACCTGGCGCGCGCCGCTGCCTCGCTCGGCGCCTCGCCGCTCTATGCTTTCCGTCGCGTGATCCTGCCGCTGATCCTGCCTGGCCTGGCATCGGGCGCGCTGTTCGCCTTTGCGACCAGCTTCGATGAAGTCGTGATCGTGCTGTTCTTGGCCGGTCCGGAGCAACGTACCCTGCCGCGCGAAATGTTCAGCGGCATCCGCGAGAACATCAGTCCGACCATCACCTCGGCGGCGGTGATCCTGACGACAGTATCAGTCATCCTGCTGGCCACCATGGAAGGCTTGCGCCGACGCAACGAGCGGCTGAAGGGCAACCAGGCGTGACCGGCGTCACTTGCGCCCGTTACTCGTCAGACCGCGTCCTGTGGTTCCTTCGCTCGGACTGGCGCGCCGACCATGCGGGACATTTGCGCTCCTAACTCGCCGCGTACAACACGTGCAGCAAGAAGTCAGCCAAGAAGCGGTCTCGCCATTCTGCTGGCCTGGGTGGTGACGGAGAGGCATACGGCCCCTCACATGGCCTAGAGCATCGCTGCACCTAGCACCACGGGCCTTGTTATTGCCGGCCAACGATTTGGGATTTGCGCCTTTCAGAAGCACACACGTCGCGCCTAACTGCGCCAAGGCGAGCGGAGCCGACAACCGTCGTACATCACTTCGTGCAGCCAATCCGGGGTGTCGGGGACAGCGGTCGCTCGGGTGGGAATGCAGAACACAAACATGCCGCCAGTTTCTCCGGTTTACGTTGCGTTAACCACGCGGATACACCATCACCGTTAACATGAAAACTCGCGGCAATATGAGCGCGGTGATCGACGGCCTGCAAAGGGAGCACGGCCTGCTGGCGGCCTATTTGGAGGCGACCGATAAAATCGGTTGGCGGGCACTCCATAAGCCCGTGGCAATCACCGAGATGCCTAAACCGTTCAGTGTAGAAGCGCACCAGGTAACCGCCGCACCTCAATTGCCTGAAGTGGTGCCGCCGACATCACCGTTCGTTCTTCGGCGTGCCAACTTGGTGCGAATCTGGCCGAGGACTTGGATCAGTGAGAAAGGAGAGCCGAGCGGGACCGCCCCGCAGAGGCTTGAGGCCGCGACGGCGCCGCTGCGGGCCGCCGTCCGGATCCCCCCGCTCGCTCGCTTAACAGCATTTTTGGATGGGGCTGCTCAGAGGCTTGAGGCCGCGACCGCGCCGATGCGGGCCGCCGTCCGGATCCCCCCGCTCGCTCGCTTAACAGCAATTATGGATGGGGCTGCTCAGAGGCTTGAGGCCGCGACCGCGCCGATGCGGGACGCCGTCCGGATCCCCCCGCTCGCTCGCTTAACAGCAATTATGGATGGGGCTGCTCGGAGGCTTGAGACCGCGACGGCGCCGATGCGGGCCGCCGTCCGGTTCCTCCCGCTCGCTCGCTTAACAGCATTTATGGATGGGGCTGCTCGGAGGCTTGAGGCCGCGACTGCGCCGGTTCAAACGCAGCGCAAATTTGGGGTTTTCGTTGTGGCGTGTTTGGTCGTGGCGTCGTTCGCCGGCACGTATTTCCACGACGGGATCACGGCCGTTCTGGCGCAATACCCCGCGCATAGTGATATGCTGGCGAGCGAACTCGCGGGGGCGAAGATGAATAGCCAGGAAATGTTGTCGCGCAAGGCCAGCGAGGAAGCCGAGCAGCGGCAGGCTTTGGAAGGCACGGTTACCGAACTGGGCCAATCCCTACAACAGGAGCGCGAAAAAACGATGGCCCTCGAACAGCAGGCCAAGACCGCGCGGCTGGCGGAGACGCGAACCGCGGAACTGCAACCAGGAGCGCGACGCGACCAAACGCATGGCCCGCAACGCTCTAGCTCCGTTCGGCATCACCGGGCGCGGAGCCGATGTTTCTGGTTCCTCTTCCAAATCCAGTGCTTTTTACAGCCTGCAGTAACCTCACAGCATTAAAGTCGGTCGAGTACAGGTCGGTAACCGTCACCCAATCTGGCGGTCCATCGCCGGACGCTCCAGCTCTTCACATTCACCAGTGCTTCGATCGCGGAGAAGGTCGAAGTGCCAAGGTTCGATCCTTCAACAATCCCTTCCGCTGTAATTCGCGCACATCAAACAATCGGTACCAGTTCTTCAATCGTCAGACGCTCTCTTTCGCTTATGAACATCAAGATTTTTACCCCAAAATTGGCGGTGCTCGAACAAAGATTTTAGATTTGGCCGTTAGCATCAGTAAAAGCAATTTGTTCGAATCTAGAGTGGCGCGTGAATATGGCTTTGTTCGAAGTAGAACCCATCCAAGACCTCGGCGAAACCAACGAAGCCCTTAAATTCAGATTAGGACGGCTGATTGCAGAGGCGGCCAGTAAGCATGATCCCGAGCTCAAATCGCTGATTGACGAAGCCATCGAGGTCTTAGGCTTCAATCCCCTATCGGACTTAAAAAAGGGCGCTGCGAGACCTTGAGTCGTTTCCATTGGAGGCGGCTGCCCCATCAGAACGGCAAATCGTCACAGACGACGCGGGTGCAATCGACCTCAAAGGCGCACCTGTTACCCGAGAGCTCCCCTGAAGAATTCGTGGGAACGGAATCTGACTTTACTAGTGGGACTTCTGGAGTCCGACCCCAACCCTGCGCAGGTTGAGCTCCAATCGGAGTTTGGCCGGGGGCTCTGCGTACCTCCGAAGTATGGACCCCCAATGGAAGCCAGTCGCCCATGGGAACAGATCCGACCTAGAGAATACTCGCGTCCTGCTCAGGCGTCCGTTTGCTGACGCGCGCGACGCGCGGAGACTGTCACGAGCCGGACGAGGTCGTCTGGCTCAGACCTGCAGCAACGACGACGCGTTACGAGGAAATGTGCACGAGAGGACCTCGCGCATATTTATTCGATCAGGATCAGACCGGGAGGGAGTGACTCATCGTATAGATCGGCCCGGTCGGATCGCCCGACCGGAACGAACCCTTTGATCTTTGCAGTCTGCAGCGCAGGGACGCCGGATTTCTCCAGCTTGCTGGCAATCAGGCCGCGCAAGGGCCTGGGTAGATCCAGCCTGCGATCGTCCACGACGCGCGCAGACCGGAGGAACATTATCTGTAGATCGATCAACTCCGGCGTAGTCCAATCGAAGCGCTCGAAAGCCAGATACGCGTGCTCGGCGAGATCCGGCGAGACGACAGTCTCCGGCCCTGCATAGAGCGGAGTTCGATTGAGCAGCAGCCCGAGCGCCGCAAGATACGGAGCGCAGTGCCGCTTAGCCTCCGCGAGCGCCACCGCGATTTTGCAGAAGCAACGCACCAGTTCCGCCTTGGTGTCGAGGTCGATCAATTCCAAGGATCCGGTAAGTCGCACGAGTTCGTCGGGCGCTCTGCCACTGCGGATTCTGTCGATCTCTTCAGCCATAAGCCTGGTCTGACGTTCGCGCGTGAGGCCGCCCGCCACCCGTCGCCAAAGGATGTATTCCTGGTTCTTGATTCGCCGACCGGGAAAACACGGGCCATCATCGTGCACCCGCCTCCACAGGGCATCGATACGAAGGTCGTCCCGGACAACGCCGAAGCCCGGGCGGAGCAGGAATCCAGCCATGATGAGCCATGCCTCTTCGTGGTCTGGCGACCGTCGTCTGTCGTCCCATCGATCCTCGAGCGCAAGCCAAAGGGCGCGCAGCAGAGGCCCGTTCCATTGACTTCTGGCAGACGCGAGGACGCGCTCCATACCCTTGAGGATAGTGGCAGCAGTAAGCTTGTTCTTTTTGCTGTTATCGGCAGGTTGGATGAATACGTTTCCGATCTGCTCACGTGCCGTTTCCAGCGCATCCGTTGCAGCATTCGGTTCAATCAATACGTTTGCTTGCCGCGGACTCCCCGCACCTTGGATGTGCTGGCGCATGTTGAACTCCAGCGGCCAGGACTGCTGGACGGCGGGGTCAGCGCTGACGCACGAGATGTGGAGCAGGCCCAGCGCGTTCACTCGCGCCGTCAAACCGACAGGCAACATCGCGCCCGCTTCAGGACCAGAAAGCTCAGCCGTTTTGACAATGGTCTGGAGCGGGGGCAGTGGGTGAAATTCGCCTTCGGACCAGGAAACGATGTCTCCGGCCCGGCTGTCGCTTTTCCGGGTTGAGGAGTAGGCTTGGAAGCGGACCAGCTGATCGGTGCGGAGCTTGAGCCCAAGATCAGTGATCTCAAAAAGCTGGGACGGCGCTGCCCCCTGAGGAAGAACGCATACGAGGGGCGGACGCACATCCTGGCGATCGGTTGGCTGTATCCCCTCGACTTCGAGAAAGATCGCAGCTGCGGCCCCGGCGGCAATGCGAGCCGATCGGTGGTGGAGAAGAGCACCAAATCGCGCAGCTCCGCGTGCCACCGCCAGATCCGGCTCCTCGTTCTCCAGAACCTGCGGAACGAAGCCGTCCTGCCAAGCTCCAATTTGCTCGCGGAGTTCTTGGCGCAGGAGCGGTGGTCGGACGGATCCGCCGTTGAACAGGACCGCATCAACGCGCGGGCGATCGTTGCGAAATTCGGCAAGATGTCGGGTTATCGCGCTGTCGGCAGGATAAGGAAGTCCCCATTCCCTCAACGCCGCGTGCGTCCGATACGGCCGCGCCGCCGCATCGCAAAAGGGAAAAAATCCCTCCAGCACCAGGTCCTCGATTTCCGCCCGCATCACCGTCGCCGTCTGCGAGCCGCCGACCATCCCCGACCCGCGGCCGGCCAGTGCGACAACGAACCGCTCATCCGGCGGCCCCGTCGCGGTCAGCGCGTGCTCTTTCAGCTGACGGCAGGCGGCGACGAGCTGATCCCATTGCGAGCCGGAAAGCCGGCCGCCCGCCCCGGCAAGTCGCGGCTCCAGGAAATGGGCGACGGCAAGATCGATATTGTCGCCACCGAGCAGCGTATGCTCGCTCACCGCGACACGCTTGATGTCGGGGTCCTGCGTTTCCTCGTTCAGGCGAACTTCAAAAATGCTGAAATCCGAGGTACCGCCGCCGATATCGATGACCAACACATGCCGCTGCCCGACATCGTCGGGCCGCTCCCATAGTTCGCGCGCCGGGTCATGGCTTTCCAGCCAGCAATAGAACGCAGCCTGCGGCTCTTCGAGCAGTCGTACATTGCCGGGGAAGGCCGCCTCCTCGGCGGCGGTAATCGTCAGCCGCTGCGCTGCCGCATCGAAGGAAGCCGGGACGGTGACTGTGACGTCTTGATCATCGAACGCAAACCCGGCTTGGGCAAACCGGCTATTCCAGATCCCCCGCAGATAATTCAAGATCAGTGCCGAGGCGCGTACCGGTGAGATTTTCTGCTCACGTGCCAGAACCGCAGATCCCCATGGCAGAAAGGGTTCTGACCGATCGGCGGCGTGATGGCAAAGCCACGACTTCGCGGAATGGACGACCCGTTCCGGCACTTCGCTTGCCTTCATGCGTGCAAGAAGGCCAACGATCCATTGCCCCGCTCCGACTTCCTCACCGCGCAAGTGTACTGCGACCGCTTCCTCCGGCAGATACAGGAACGAAGGTAGCGTTGGCTTCTCCGTCAGGCTTGCCAGGCCTTCCCATTGCGGGACAAGGAAGACCTCTGGCGTCCCCTCGCCGATGAGCGGCGCAAATGCGAGTGCGGAGTTGGTCGTGCCGAGATCAATACCAATGGCGAAGCGGGCGCGGTCTTTCGTCAAGAATTACCTCCAGCGGCGGTCCGGTCTCTATTCCGTGCGTACTTGGAACTCAACCTTCCAGCGGCGATCGGAGTTCGTGTGCCTCATCCAAAGCTCAAGGATCCCAAGTTCGGTGACGACGGGGCTGACGAGGACCGGCACCACCTGCCCCACCGGGACGTCTTGTGCCGGAATCACGACTTCGAGCAGGCCAGCGTCATCAAGCTCACGCTCCGCGTCGGGAAGGATCTGCCCCGGCGTATCACCGCTTCGTACCGAGGAGGAGAAAAACCGAAACTCCGCCGTACGGCCGGTGACAAGGCCGAACTCGCGTCCTTCGATCAGCAGTTCTGTGCCTTCCTGCATTCCCTGCGGGACAACACACAATGCCTTCAACGGTGGCTTGAAACCGGGAATGGCGGGCATCGATGTTTCCAGGCCAATGTAATAGGAGCGCGCTGCGCCGGCCTTGATGCGCATGCCCTTGCCGGTGGCGCGGAGACGTCCGTAGATCGCGCCGCCACGCGCGACGGCGAGATCTGGTTCGAAACCGTGCAGTTCGCGGACTGGCTGCCCGCCATTCCAGGAAGCCAGCAGATCAAGCACCCGGGTCCGGATTGGCGCGGCGTTGAAAACACCCCCATTGAACAATACCGCGGTTGGCATCAAAACCTGTGTGCCCGCCGATGCACCCACCAGAGCGGCAAGCTTTTCGCTTGCCTTCACGTTCTGCAGGCTCTGGGCGAGAAATCGGGCGATGTGCTTGCTGACGACCGGATCGGAAGCATAGGGCAGACCGAATTCCTGCAGCCCCGTCCCACCGCTCTCGCGCGGCAGGTCATCAACTCTGGTTCTGGCGAAAAAGCCGTCGACAACAACTTGCTCCAGCATCTCGCGATCAAGAGCCGTTGAGACAGTCTTGGCAAGCAGACTGGAACCGCGCGAAGGGACCGCGATTGGCGCCTGCGCCAGCCTGCCATCATCAAAAAGTGCGATCTTGGCTTTGGAGGCGGCATGCACGAGCGCCAGGAACTGCCAGGGGTCGAGTTGTTTGCCCGTGGCCTCAAGTTTGGCATTCAGCGCATATGCGAGCGCCAGATCCATATTGTCGCCACCGAGCAGAATGTGTTCGCCGACGCTGACACGCTCAAGTTCCAGGCGGCCTTCGACATCGGTGACCGCGATCAAGCTGAAATCGGCTGTTCCGCCACCGACATCGCAGACCAGGACGACATCGCCATCGGCAATCAGGTTTCGCCATTCTCTGCTCGTCTGCCCCATCCAGGCGTAGAATGCAGCCTGCGGCTCCTCCAGCAATGTGACGTCCCCAAGCCCCGCGGCCCTTGCAGCGTCTGCAGTGAGATTTCTTGCGACCTCATCGAACGAGGCAGGAACGGTTACAACGATCTCACCTGCCGAGAGGTCCCAATTCCGCCCCTGCGCCCGTTCGGTATGTAGGAAAGCGACCCTGAGATGTTGCAGGTAAAGGCGTGAGCATTCGAACGGCGAGAGCTTCTCTTCTGCGATGTCGGATCGCCAGGGTAGGATCGGCTGCTGCGGGTCGATATGCGGGTTAGACAGCCAGGATTTGGCGGACGTCGCGACCCGATCAGGCACGAGCGCTCCCCGCTCGCGCGCGAACTGGCCAATGATCGTGCGCTCCCCGGCATCATTCCAGGGCAGAGGAAACGAACCCTCCACGAACTCTTCGGAGTGCGGAATATAAACGGCGGACGGCAGCGTCGGCATCTCGCCGATTTGATTTGGTCCGAGAGGCTGCGCGACCCTGATAATCCTCGTCTCACCACTCTCGAGATCAGCGATTGCGATTGCGCTGTTGCTGGTGCCAAGGTCGATAGCAAGACTGAAACGAGAGCTCATGGCGGGAAGGTCGTCCTGGTTGTCGTACTGTTAATTCGGGTCAACAGCCACTCGTGATGGAGAGCGCTGGTTTTATTAATTCGCGCGGGCGAGCGGTAGCACACGATGCGAGCCCGCTTAACTCAGTTCAACCTCCGCCGGAGCGATCGCTGGAAGTCGACGGGTTGAGCTCCGCAAAACGCGCGGCAAATTCACCGCATCCGTTTTCCAGCCGTGATGGACAAGCACTCCCGAGAACGGCGCCGCGCCGCTAATCTTGCCCACCAGTCGGTACTCGTCCGGCGAATAGCCAGCGGCGACCTGCACCGTCGATCCCTCGCTCTCGGCACGCACGGGGGAGATTCGGAAGTGCTCCAGCAGGGCGGTCTTGCATCCGGCATGGACCACGCGCGCGGCTGCCCCAACCTGCGCGTCATCATGGGCGTTGATATCGTCCATCAGAAAGTCGACCAGCCGACCCCTTGCCTGCAGCATCGCCAAAAAGCTGACGATCTCGGCATCTGCTTCGTTTGCCCGAGTCGTAACAGGCATCGGTCTCGCCGCCTCAGCAACAGCACTCCGGTTGTCGGGTGACGGGCCGGCCTCGACCAGGATCGCTACCAGTGCGACAAGGCTAAGTGCCACTGCCACACCCGATAGATACATTTGGAATGCGCTCGCTGCCGGCAGCAATTCCAGTGCGCTCACAACGGCCAGAAGCAAGACCGCTATGATGGCGATCGCTTTCATCGTACGCATGTTCAGCCGCAGCTCCCTCTTAAGATGCATCAGCGCTAATTGATGCGCGAGAATATAGGATATCGGCGATTGTGGAAACTTAGCCGGGTCCGTCCGCGCTTATCTTGCCGCTTAAAAGTCGGACGCCATACCAAGGGTAGATGCCGTGAGCAAAGGCATTATTGGTGTTGCAGAGACGATCTTAATCACAGAAACGCGAGTATCCGTAGAGGCGCACTCAGGCTCAGCCCCGCCACAACCGCCTGGTGGAAGCAGGAAGGCTCCACATTGTTGTGCCGTGCTCCCGCAAATACCGCATGAAATGCTCAACAAGCGACATCTATGACATAGTTCGCCTTCCAGCTACCTGGCATTTCAGAAGAAGTGCTCGGCGCCGACTGTTTGGTAGCGTCGCACACGATCTGCCGGCAGCATTACTGGGCCAGAAATCTATATGCGACAATCAGCGCCACCATGCTTGCGAAAATCAACAGCGCGGGGAGCGATCTTCGAATCATTGGCCTCGTCGAATGGTGTGCAGCCGATGGACCGGGTTTAGGTTTAAGCTGTCTCTGCGACCGCACGACTCTGCTCGTTGTCGTTTGCGCGCGAGGCTTTAGTTCCGGCGCCGCGCCAACGCCTCCCATCTTCCTGTAATAATCGCTGTAGACCTCGCGAATGGCCAAAGCCGTGGACTCGGCCTCGCTCATTGTCTCGAGTCGGGTTCGATAGCTAATTAGAAAGCTCTGTGCGTCTGACGGAAGGTCATCGAAACCACCGAGCTTGGCCATCATGAGCCAAGTGGCAAAATCCGCCTCGGCCTTCGTGCGGGCCTTCTTGGCGATACTGGAGCTGGAGCTGGAGGACATGGCGGTCCGATTCGTTCGCTCACCTAAGCTCGCGCGCGTTGATGGCTATCGTTAGACGGTTCGCTTAGGTATCTCGGTTGACGTCAGCGTTTCGTCCGGCGCCCGTCTTGGCGCGAGGATTTGCCTCGGACCAAATTTGAAGAGGGCGTACCGTCGTGAGTATTCCTGCGCGATAATCAGCACTCGCGTTGGGCCCGCACTGAAAATTGTACCACGTGAACGATCACAAAAGTGCTAAACTGGCTGGCATTGCATTTTTTTCCTCGTGCCAGCTATCGCTCAACCGCCGTCAACAGCGACTAGGGGCGAACATGTACGAAGTTCTGATATTGCTGGTTCTGGTGAATTTAGGCCTCACCGGCTACATCTGGCGAACGATCAGGCGTGGCCCTAAGCGGAAATTTCAAGGTAAACTGCTAAATGGCAAGCCCATCACGCCCAGTCATACACCGTCTTCGTTACGAAACGGCACCGAGCTACGAATCAGCGACGAGGATCGACGGTTCTTCTCCGATTTCGAGATGTTTGCCGACGCTCTAAACCACAGGTTCGAGCCAAACGAACCATGGCGGCTGCAAGAACGACCTAACGCTGAACTCACAGGCCGCGAGGAACCAGAGTACGGTCGTCGCTACGAGATTTTCTATAACGAGTATAGTGTCGGAAACCTGCAGATTTTTGCGAGCCATCACTACGGCCCGGCTAATCCACGGGTCGGAACCGAAATCGAGTTGCAGTACGCTCGATTGCTGCCGTTTGGCGAAATCAACAGGTTCATTTCTGCTATCGCTAACTTTACGGCATCAGGAAATGCAGAAGAAGCTCAGCGCGTAAAAAATGCCATTCATGAAACGATGCTCAATGAGCTCTGGCATCATGAGTTCGACCCCGACCTAGATAGCCGGAATAGCGGCGGATCAATCGAGCTTCGATTTGATGGATCGGCGGCGGATTTTTTGAGGACTTCAACAAACCGGAAAGCCCGCTCGATCTGAGTGGACATCCGAGCCAAACCGAATCTAAAGGCTCGGTGATCATAAAAAGTCACGGGACGTCCGAACGTAGTGGTACTCGGGTTCAGCGAACGCGCAAGATCACTGAGGATACGAAAGCTGATCTTCCGTAACTACTATCTCAATGTTCTCCGATTTGCTCTTGATGCGGTATCGAAGGAGTCCATCCGCTTCGATGGGCATGCGTTGAACGATGGTGTAAATCATTGGGGCATCAATTGCGGCACGACCCTGTGGACCTTGGGACTGGTGACGGACGTCCTGATTCAGCTTAAAGACATGTGACATATGTCTACCTCCGAAATTTCCAACTCATCTAGCGTAGAACATATGGTGATGTAACGCACCCGATTGCTGGCACTGGGCTGCTCGTGAAAGCAAAACGAGCGCTGCACTAGCTATCCTGACACCGAGAAGCTCCGCGAGGTCGACAATCGTTGAGCCAGCTCCGCCGGGATCATGAAACTGGCCCTTTGGATCACAAGATCAACAAGCCTCAAAGTGCCGCCGGCCCATCGGCGTGCGGTTGCGACCAAGCGGCGGGGCCTTCCCGACAGTGCATCAGATGACGCTAGCTATTTCTTTTTGCCGGGAGGAGGTCGGCTGCCATGCTGAGGCCTTTTGGCTCGGCGCGGCGGCGGGTGAGCTTCTGCGTTTGGTTCGACTCTGACTTCCTACGCTGACTCCCTTGTCGCCGCTAGCGAACATATGGCGGCCTTTAAAGGTGGGCCCGATACCCCGGGGCTCCCCCTGAACACTAGGTGAGAACAGAATCTGTAGCCAGGACTGGAATTTCTCAGTTCCGGGCTCAACCCTGCATAGGTTGAGCTCTAGCAGCCGCCGGCTACGAACGCATCGGCTGCTTTCAAAACGCTTGGCTCTCGTCAGCGCGAAACAAAGCCTGATTCTGAAGGCGGGCGCGGCGCTGACGAGGCTTGCATGGCCGGCGGCCGCGCCTTCAGCCGCGAGCGTTTAGGCTGCTGGCTGGAGGCGCTTCCCTGTGACGGGGTTTGAGGTGTTGACGACACCTTCTGCCTGACATCCTCCTCCACAGCTTGCAACGCCGCAATATTCTGTGAAATCTGCTCTTGCTTGGCGGCGATTTGATCTACACTGCGCCGCATGACCTCAAGACCAAAAGTCAGGGGCATGAGCTGCTGCGCTGTTTCAGGAGGAGTAGCAGACAAAACCGGCGACTTCATCGTCGAAACGGGTAGAAATGAAGCCAGTGTCGGAACCTTACCTACGATAATCTCCTTTGCTGCATCACCGTAGGATTGCCAACCGAGGGTGGCGGCGATGCCGATGAGAACCGCAATGGAGAACAAAGGAAGCCGGAAGGTTCGAATGCGAATCGAGGGCCGGTCTCGCGGAACTTGTCTCTCCTCAAGGCTGGAGGAAAGGGGCGAATCGATCGACGATTTTGCCGGTTGGTTCTCAATGAGCCGTTTGATTTGGCCGTCTGGATTGCTCATCGGACTAGCAACCGAAGACCACTCCTCCTCACTGAGTGCTGCGCGTCGCGCACTTGGCATTGTCACCTCCATCGGCTGCTATTTCCGGTTATTGACGAGAGAGGCTATTCCAGGATTGCCAGGGTCACCTCTAACGTCTGTCACACCGCAACAATGACCGTTGCGTTGATTTACGCCCACAGCTCATGTTCGATTTGGTCTCCTGACCCGTAACTCCACAGGTCAAGATGTATGTTGCAATTCGCGAGATTGAACTCGCGTCTGCACTTTCGCGCAATGCTTCCCAGAAGCCAGAGAAGTTCGGGAGTGGACAGCGCCTGCTCGGTCGACATTACTGCCGCCTTTCGACGTCGCGCTGTCACTGGAAGTTCATTGATTCGTTTGTTGCTCATGAGGCGGAAAGAAGACGGCCAAGCGCCGCCTGTTGGTCGAAGTCGCGGTAGCTCATTTCGATACAAGAGGCCGTCCGCGCATTACAAATAGGTTCGAAGCCTGTACCCCAGCATCAAACTTTGACGTCCGCCATGTCGGGTCCGTTCCCGGGAGCGGACGTCAGACGCCCAATCGGCATGTCGGCCTTGGGCCAACAGAAGACATATTAGGGACGAGTCCCCACTGATAACCATGAATGCGACCACCAGAGTCAGCAGCAGCTATAAAAACCGCATTTACTTGACGGCTTCGAATTGCCTCGCTTCGCGAACTTCGGCGCGGTCACTGTCAGCGTAGCCGGTCAAATGCACAAGTTTGCGAAAATATGCAGCCGCCTTGTCCTTGTTGCCTACTGCATCAGCCGCCTTCGCGGCTCCATAGAAACCGCGCAGGCGTTCCGGCGCGCTCTTCATCGACGCTTCGTATTCATCCAGCGCATGGGCAGGGTCGCCGTTCTCCAGCAAAAGGGTCGGCCAGCAACTCGCGCATCGGGTACAGCCGATTTTCCATCGCGACGTGCTTCTCGCTGTTATCCTCGCGGTCGGCTGCCGCACGCATAAGCGCACGTTGGCTCTCTAGTTCGCGCGGATCGACGCTTTCAATTCCTCGTAACTCCGTCATTCAACTACTACCATTGGGGAAGGTTTACCCTACCTCTCGCTGCGGCCAGCTCTGGTTGCGGCAAATGTCCACGGTAACTGGCCGGTCTGCCGACCTGACCTTTTCGGACTATCATTGTAGGCAAGCGCCACGTGACGGGCGCAGTCTGCATGTGCGGAAGTGGGTCAAAATGCGATGGATTTCCTGTTCTTTCGGTCTCATCTCAGCGCGGACTGGGCGGCGCCAGATGGTGTACCAGTTGCACAGATGCGCCGTCTTGCGACTGAAGCACCACAAGTGACCAAAGACGTCCCCCGACCTTTGCCATGTCATAAACGCTCTTGGACGTTGGCAACGTCGATCGTACGGAACCCTGCTCCTGATAATTGAAAAAGGAGATGGTCGGATTGCCCCGCAAAACATGGTCAGGCGGGACACCAACCCAACTATGCAGCGCCTCAATGCTCGCGTCGTCGTTGACGAAGCTGGTCACTACGCAATCATTCGAATTCTCTTCGGCTCGATTCTGCGCCAGGGAAGCCTGTTGGGTTCCGGCTGAGACATTCAGGCTGGCGCCACCCGCAGTGACGTCCCAACTGGTCACCGTCATCGTGAAGGGCTGCTCCGTCGCGCCGGCAGCATGCTGCTTGCCGCCGACTGCCTCAATAGCAGACTTGACCGCATCCGGGTTCGCACCCGTGTCTATGCAGAACGCTTTGAAGACGGCGAATAATGGCGGATCATGCGCCCAGGCGTTTGCTCCGACAGTAAAAAAAGCGGTCGCGATCAGGATAGGTCCAACTTTGGGCATCTGCCTCACCTTGAAGTCTACACTTGGGAAGCCATCCCCTTCGGAGAGACGTTCAACGAGATGCTCTACCTTCTGCCACAGTAGATAGACTTCCCGAAATCGGGCTATGGTTTCAAACGACAAAGACTTGGCTTTCTGCGACACCGCGCAAAGCCCGCTTTGTCGGGATAGCGCGTAAAGTCGGCTGTGGGTCAAAACCGGCTGTAGAAAGCAGCGCGGCTTAGGTCCGGTCTATACCGATAAGCGGACTACTTGTTGGCTGGCCCGAACTCCGGTTTCGGGCCAGAATCGGAAGTCGTTCGAAGTGCGATGGCCATGGCTAGAGACGTCGCAAAGTAAACCGCAACTCATCGAACACGTGAGACGGCTGTTTCGGCATATGGCTGTTCAGTCGATCCTCCGCTGGGAGGACGACACCATTGAAAGTTTTCTGTAGAGGGAGCGCTCGCCGTTTCAGACTCTTGAGCGTTGCAGGGGAAAGGACCTCCACCATGTCTGTAGAGGACTTCGCTCCGCTCGCGGTGAGTCACACGAAAGTCATCTTTCCGACACGGTGCGGCGCCCGCCGTCGCTCAGCGGTGAGGTCTTTCAATCACACCGGCATTTTATTCGATGTCATGAACGCGGCTCTCGCCCGGATTCATTGACAGGACGCCGTCACTGAATTTGGATGCGCGGCAGATTTGCACAACTTAAGGGAGATCAATCGATCCTCCCGCGAAAGTTGAGCCAAAGTTTTTCAAACCGACATCGCGTGATTTCGCTTTGTGAGCCGTGAGCAGCCCTCGTCTGCTCAAGCCGAGGAGTGTGACTATGCCTGGAATTCCGTCCGTCATTGATGTCACAGACCTAGACGGGTCAAACGGATTCACAATCGACGCGGCGAACATCAATGAGGCGCCGGGCTCGTCGGTTGCCGTCGGCGATGTCAATGGCGACGGCTTTGCGGATGTCATCGTGGGCGCTCCCGGCGTTGCCTTCAACTATCTGGGGGGACCGGACTACAGCGCGTATGTGATTTTCGGTCATGGGGCTGATGACGTTCCCGTGCGGCCGGCGGTCTCGACAAGTGACAATTTCGATCTCACTGCGGTATTCAACGTCGAGTTCGGCGCAGTCAATTCCGGGGATACTCAGGCAGGTTATGCCGTCTCGTATGCCGGCGACTTCAATGGCGACGGCATCGGCGATTTTATGGTCTCGGCCCCACACGATGACGGCCAGGATGGTGCCACTTACATCGTCTTCGGCAAGACCGGGCTCTCCGATGCAAACCCGACCGAGGCGATACGCATCGATGGCAGCCAAACGTCCGGCGTGGGCGACCTCAGTGGCTATTCCGTCGCGGCGGTCGGTGACGTCAGTGGCGATGGCTTCGACGACGTCCTGATCAGTTCGCCGCATGCAGCCGCCGACGGACGCTCGTGGGCCGGCGTCAGCTATGTGGTCTATGGCAACGCATCGGGCGCCAACATCGATCTTGCCCATTTCGACTCGAGCGAGGGTTTCCGCATCATTGGCCCGGCTTTCGACGGCGTCGGCCAATCGGTCACCGCGGCCGGCGACGTGAACGGCGACGGGCGCATGGATTTCCTCATCGGCGCCCCGTTCACCAGCCCGAACGGCGCCGCGTTGGCAGGCTCAACCTATCTCGTATACGGCAGCGATTCCGGAGCCGACGTCGACCTCGCCAATCTGGCGCCAAGCCAGGGGATTCGTCTCGACGGCGTGCTGCAGGAGGAGATGGGGTTCTCGGTATCGGCTGCGGGCGACATCAACGGCGACGGCCTCGCCGACATCGTCATCGGGGCGCCCGGTGCCAGCCCTGGCGCGGGCAGCTCAGCCTACGTCATCTTCGGCAAGGTCGGCGGCCTGTCGAATGTCGATCCGGCGCATCTCGCGCCCGGCGATGGTTTCCGCATCCATGGCGCCGCTGCCGGAGACGAAGCCGGATACTCGGTTGCTTCCGCGGGCGATTTCAACGGCGACGGCTTCGACGACCTGATTATTGGGGCACCCGGCGCTGATCCGAACGGGAAGACGGACGCGGGATCGGCCTATGTCATCTTCGGCAAGGCGTCCGGGTTCGGCGACGTTGACCTCGCTCACCTGAGCGCCGCCGATGGCTTTCGGATCGATGGTCCAGCTATTGTTCAACCGTTCGATTATTCCACCCATCTCGGGACGTCGGTCACCGGCGCCGGCGACATCAACGGCGACGGATACAGCGACATTGTCGTGGGGGCGCCCGCCGGTTCCTTCACGCAAGGCTCCGCCTACGTGATCTACGGCGAGGCCTCGGCCGCCGTCAACAAGACAGGGACGGCCGGCGACGACCGGCTCTTCGGAGGTGACTTCGACGACACGCTGTCGGGCGGAGACGGCAACGATGTACTCGGCGGCAAGGACGGCAACAACGTTCTGACCGGAGGCACCGGCAGGGACGCCTTTGTCTACACCCTCTCCGGCCAGCACCACGACGTCGTCACAGATTTTCGGCAGGGCGAAGACGCGATCGACCTCCGGGCGACCGGCATCAGCGATTTCGCCACCGCGCAGCAATTCATGTCCAGCGATGCGCAGGGCAACGCCGTCATCACGACGATCTCAAACGGCGTCAGCTCGACGATGACGCTGACAGGCATTTCTGCGGCGCAGCTGACAGCTTCCGACTTCGCCTTCGCGGATGATGGCGCCACTCGGGTGCTGACCGGATCAGACGCAGCAGACGACCTCTTTGGCGGTATCAGCACTGATATTTTGAACGGCGGCGGCGGCGACGACGCCATTTTTGGCGGGCAAGGCCCCGACATACTGAGGGGCGATGCTGGCAACGATCGCCTGTTCGGCGGTCAAGGCGACGACTCGCTCGAGGGCGGAGCTGGAGCCGACCTTCTCGATGGCGGTGCCGGCAATGATGAAGTGACCTACAGCTCGGCGCAGAGCGGTGTCGCCGCCAGCCTCGCCAGCGGCCATGGGACTGCCGGCGATGCGGCGGGTGACGTCTATGTGTCGATCGAGAACATGTGGGGGTCCTATTACGACGATGTTCTCGAAGGAGATGATCAGGCCAATAACATCTATGGCCTCGACGGCAACAACATCATTCACGGCGGCGGCGGGGACGATCACCTGTACGGCGGTCGCGACAACGATACGTTCTACGGCGGCGCAGGCGCGGACATCATCGACGGCGGCGGCGGCGTCAATTACGTCCGCTACGACGATGCGACAAGTGGGGTGACCGTCGGCTTTGCTTCGCCTGCGGGAAGTAACGACGGCACCGGCGACGTGTTGATGAACATCCAGGGCATCATCGGCTCTGCTTTTAGCGACAAGCTCGGAGGCACAGACGCAGCCGAAGATATCCGGGGCGGCGGCGGCGACGACCTGCTGCAGGGTCGCGGCGGCAACGACACGCTCGATGGCGGCGATGGAATCGACCAGGCCGTGTACAGCGGATCGCGTGGCGACTATTTCGTCGGGTTCGATACTGCCACGGGATCCTACGTCGTCCAGGACTTGCGCCAGGGCTCGCCCGACGGCACCGACCACGTGCGAAACGTCGAGACGTTCGTATTCGCGGATGGTTCGGTGTCGGCGTCCTCCGTGACCGACGGCAATCCCGGCCCGATCAACGGCGATGACAGCGACAATACGCTGACGGGTACACCGATTGCTGACGAGATGCACGGGCTCGGCGGCAACGACACCTTGTCCGGCCTTGCCGGCGAGGACGTCCTTGAAGGCGGCGAGGGCAACGATGTGCTTGACGGCGGCACCGGCGTCGATACCGCAAGCTACGCTTCGGCGACGCAGGGCGTGTCGGTCAGCCTCGCGGTGACCGGCCCGCAGGATACCGGCGGCGCCGGCATTGACACGCTGGTGTCGATCGAGAACCTGACCGGTAGCAATCACAATGACATCCTGACCGGCAATGCCGGGGCCAACACACTCAACGGCGGGGCCGGTGACGACATCCTGAACGGTGGTGCCGGGGCGGATGTGCTCCACGGCGGTGCCGGGGATGACATTCTGATCGGAGGCGCCGGGGCAGATGTGCTCGACGGCGGGGACGGATTCGATCTCGTGAGCTACGAGACGGATACGTTCGTATTCCCGATCCTCAACATCACGATTATCGACATCTCGGGCGAGGGTGGCGTCGGGGACGACGCGGGCGACACCTTCGCGAACATCGAGGGCGTGATCGGCACCAGCCACAGTGACTTCATCATCGGGAGAGTCGGTGTCGCCGACACGATCATCGGCGGGGCCGGCAATGATATTTTGGATGGACTGGGCGGCGGCGATACCCTGATCGGCGGTGCGGGCAACGACCTGTTCATGGGCGCGTTCGGCAACAACCATTTCGTGGGCGGCGATGGCCTCGATACGGTCTTTTACAGTTTTGATGCCACGATCAACACAGGCGTCACGGCCGACCTTGCCGATTCCTCGCGCAACACCGGCATCGCAACCGGCGATACCTATGAGGGCGTCGAAAACCTGGTCGGGTCCATCCTTTCCGATACGCTGATCGGCGACAGCGGGAACAACGTGCTCGTCGGCGGCTTCGGGAACGACCGGCTGATCGGCGGCGCCGGCGCCGACGTCCTCAATGGCGGCTACTTCGCCTACAGCAACTGGGACGGCAACCTCAACCATCTCGCCGGCGCGTTCGATCTCTCCAATTGGTATCAAGGCACTCCGTCTAATACCGGCGATGCTGCCGACATCGCGAGCTACGAGACCGCGACGAGCGGCATCATCGCCAGCCTCAGCCATTCCGCGAACAACACCGGCGATGCGGCCGGCGATACCTATGTTCTGATCGACGGGCTTGCCGGCTCCAATTTCGATGACACGTTGGAAGGCGACCAGAATCACAACATACTCGAAGGCGGCGCCGGTAACGACACGCTGATCGGCCGCGGCGGCGGCGACGACTATGACGGCGGAGCGGGAAACGACACCGTCGTTCTGGACGGACGACGCGCCGACTACACCATCAGCTACGATGCCGCGTCGCAGACCTTCGGCCTCACGCGATTCGGACAGGTGGACCATGTGACGCATGTCGAGACGCTCCAGTTCTCGGACGGCGCGATCGCCACCGCCTCGCTCCTCGCCGGAGACAACAATGACAACACCCTCACGGGATCCGCGATGGCGGACGACATCAGCGGCGCGGGCGGCAATGACACGTTGTTTGGATTTGGTGGCGACGACCGGATCGATGGCGGCACCGGCAACGACATCCTGGATGGCGGCGATGGCAACGACATCCTGATCGGCGGCGACGGCCGTGATGCGGCCTCCTACGCGCAGGCTTCAGCGGCCGTGCATGTCGATCTGGGGGTGAGCGGTCCACAGGCGACCGGCGCCGGGATGGATACGCTTATTGGCATCGAGGATGTCATCGGTTCTGCGTTCGACGACACCCTTATCGGCGCCAGTGGAGTCGTAAACCACCTGTACGGCGGCGCCGGCAACGATCTGCTCATCGGTGTCGGCGACGTGCTTGACGGCGGGACCGGGAATGACACGGCATCGTTCGCCTCCACCTTCGGCTCCATCGTCGACCTTGCTATCAGCGGTCCGCAAGCGGATGGAACCATCCTGGTCAATATCGAGAACGTGATCGGGTCGGCATTCTCGGACATTCTGAAGGGTGACGGCGGAAACAACGCCCTGCTGGGCGGCGACGGTGCCGATATTCTCATGGGCCGTGGCGGCGACGACATCCTCGATGGCGGCGGCTCTCTGGGCGATACGGCGTCATATGCCGAAGCAAGTTCGGGCGTAACCGTGGACCTCGGTATTTCCGGTCCGCAGAACACGGGCGATGGCAACGACACGCTGATCGGCATCGAGAACCTCACGGGCTCTGCTTTCTCCGACACGCTCAAAGGCAACGCGGGCGATAACATCCTGAACGGCGGCGCCGGTGACGACACGCTCATTGCGACGGCTGGCCAGGATCAATTCCACGGCGGGGACGGTATCGATACGGTTTCGTATGACGGAATGACGTCGGGCGTCACGGTCGATCTGAATGCCTTTAGTTTCCAGTTCATCAACAACAACACGCAGCAGTGGCTCGACAGCATCGAGAATGTCACCGGCTCGGCGTTCGCCGATAAGCTCACTGGAACCGCCGGTGCCAATGCGCTGAACGGCGGCGCAGGCAATGACTTGCTCATCGGTGGCCTCGGTCACGACACGCTGACCGGCGGCGCCGGCAACGACATCTTCGCTTTCAAGTCGGTGGACGAGAGTCCGGTCGGGGCCGGCCTGCGCGACATCATCACCGACTTCCAGTCCGGCCAGGACAAGATCGATCTCTCGGCCATCGACGCTGACCCGACCAGAAAGGGCGACCAGGGCTTCCGGTTCATCGGGGCGTCGAATTTTGACGGCAAGGCCGGTGAGCTCCATTACCAGATATTCGACCAGCCGGGCACTGCGAACGACATCACGGTCATCAGCGGCGATCTCAACGGCGACAAGATTGCCGACTTCGAGATGCAATTGACCGGGATCGTCAAACTGGTATCAGGCGATTTCCTCGTTTAAACGACGGTGATTATTGCACGGCCTCGTCGAGGCACGAGTGTCTTGACGATTAGCGTGTGGCGGTCCGCACTGTGCTCAGAAATGAAGGCGTTCACTCGCCCCAGCGAGAGCTTAAGAGAAGGTTTACGGTGGCTCCGCCGAACACGTCGAATATATCTGCTTAGGTTCACAAGTCGATATTTCGGCACGATCGGCCTCAACACCGGTATGAACCGCAAAGCAGATCGCGGGGTGGCCTCACCCCGGCCTTGGTCGGCCATCTCCGGGAAGCAAACGTCGAACACCGCTCCCCCACCGCTCCCCTCCGATCGGCTATTCCCTCAAAGGCCTTCAGCAACAGCCCCAACTCGAGTCGGGCCTCAACCTTCAGAAGGGCGGGCTCGTACGGTCACTGGTTCTCGTCGAAGCTGTAGTGCGCAACCCGACGAGTGAACACCGCAGAAAAAAGTTTGATCGCTCGCGCGCGCGCGCGTAGGGGGTCCAAATGATACGTGTGATTGCGACGAAAAGCGGCGACGTACCGACATTCCTATGCCTAGGATGCGCGCTTCCCTCCAAGCTCACGGATCCTCGGATGATCCCTCCTGCGATCCTCGGTTTTAGTTTTACCATTTTTCCAATTACTTAGGAGGATGGGAGCATAGAGAGGATAGAACTGGGAGCACCGGTAGAATGTCTAGAGAGTAGCAAGTAGAGCGCACCCATTCCTTTGATCCTCGGAAAATCGAGGTAAGCCCCACATCCTCTAGGGCTTTCCCTCATCCGAGGATTTCAAAGTAACAAAAAGCATCGTCCACAATCCTCGAAAAGCCCTGAAGCTCAGACATAGAAAAACCCCAGCAGGCCCGGTCTAGGCATGCTGGGGTTAGTTTTCATAAGCATTGGAGGAGCTCCATATGCCCTAGGCCACCGGTTGCCCGCAATCAGATTTCGCCAGCGCCCACAAACGGGCCAAACGTTGAAAATAAACCACGCTGCTCTCAATGCTCTGGTCGTAGAAAAAGCCATAGTTGCCCTCGACCAACGCGAACACTCCGGCCTCGCGCGGGTCCACGTGGAACTGCAACCCACCGTGCGGCGGTGGTCCGTCGCCGGAGCACAGGTGCCCCCCGCCGTCCACTTTGTGGTAGTGCCGGTTGAGCACTACCCAGCCCCATTTCTCAACCAGCCCTATGCAATAGGGCATTGCCTCCCAATTGCCGAGTTCATAGATCGCGATGTCCTCGTGCGGCAGCTTTGGGCGTATGTGCTTGGGCCAGCGCTTCATGCCGGCCTCCCGGTTTTGTCCTCAGGCACAAACGGCAGCTCGCGCTGCACCTCGGGGGGCATGGGGATTGGCCGCGCCTTAATAGCCCAGGAGGTAATCGCCTCGTTGAACTTCACCGGCAGGATGAATTTGCAGAAGTTCTTGCGCGCCACCTGCAGGGGCTGCGGTATCCACAGCCGGTCCTTGTGATCGAGGTCGTGATGGAACAGCAGCGTGCTAAACACATTGGCGATGGCCTTGTAGCCCACTTTCTCGCCGAAATACTGACTGGAGGAGGCCGAGAGGTCATATGTGTTCAGGTAACCTTGGTCACGCGTGTGCTCGAACTTCGGTGCACTCACAGGCAAGAACTGCCCGTTATCTAGCATGTCAAACATCAGCCGTTCGGCAGGTTTCAGGCCCAGGCGCTGCTGTTCGCGGAGTGCATCGGTGACAACGCGCTGTCGCGGATGCCACTTGCCAAGGTCCAGCGCCAGCAGGTCATGCAACATGGCCTCTAGGCCGCCGTTGGCGAGCTCCGCGTACAGCGGAACGAAGTATCCCGCCACTTGCTGGTGCGTGTCAGGCACGTCGGCCACCACGAAACGGCGCGCGTCCCTACCAGCGGGTACCAGATGATCTTCGTTGCCTATGATGATTGCGCCGATGTGGTTCGGAGCAGGTTCAACGTCCCTGCCCTTGCCTTCGATGGGCAGCTCGGGCTCCGTGATTAGGCCCTTCAGGGCGGAATTGCCTTCCTTGTCGTCGGGAGCGACGGCCTCGTCCGCCAGCAGCAGACAGCAGTCGCGCAGGTGCGCATTGAAACGGCCAACAAGGTGCTTGGACGAGAATATCTGTTTGCCGTTGCGTCCAAACAAAGTCTTCATGGCGCGGCCGAACACACCCTTGCCGACGCCTTCGCCGCCACGGAACACCAACGCCACTTCGGCATGCGAACCGGGGTTTTGCAGCTTCCACGCAGCCCACCACTTGATGTATTTAGCGAGCGTCTTGTCGCCGTTGGCGAGCACGCTATCGATGTGCGCTTCCATCAGCGTCCAGCTACCGCGCTTAGGTTTCACCCCGTAGCCGCGCCACATGTTGTAGTACTGGAGGCCGTCTTCCTCGAACACCTCGGGCTTGCTGGGTCTAGCACCAAGTTCTCGTAGGTGCGTCGGCGCGGATGATCGAGCCACCACTTGCCTACCGGTACCTTGATGGGATCGCCTTTGGCATTCTGGCCCGTGACATACTGGTTGCGGAAGGCCTGCTCGAACGCCTCAAAGCTGCGAGTAGACAAGCGCTCGATTCGTTCCACGGTCTTCCATTCGCATACCGCTGCCTTGCCGCCCACATCGTTGATCACGAAGAACCGCGCGTTCTTATTTGCCAGCTCGGGGTCGATAGCCTCTTCCTTGGCGCGCTCGATCTGGCGGATGGCGTAATCCTCAGCGTTGCCGCCCTTCTCAAGGATACTCTCGCTAATTCCCCAATTTTCGTCCGTCAGCATGCTGTAGATCACCTCGTCACGTACGCCGGCCCTAACAAGGTTGCAGCAAACGTCGAACACCCACATGGAGCGGCTGTTATCACTCTCCTTAGGTTCATCGGGATGGTGACCCTGCACTAGGATAACCTTCTCCCGATCTCGTACGTTCCACTGGTTGAGCTCGTCCATATTCTTAATGCGCCTGACGTTGTCACCAGCTTTGACGTCAACGGTGACGTTGCCGCGCTCACTCTCGAGGGCGTCATGCTTGCGCTTGCGCCTGATTGGAGCTTTGAGGGCTTCGTGGAACGCGCTTAGCAGGTAGCGGTGGCGCTTCTCCTGCGCCTGGATGCAGCCACGCTGGCGAGTGCGGCCTGCAGCCACCTTACCAGCATCCGGGTTGTTCCAAGAGTACGGCTCGCGAGCGATGCGGTCGATGTTCCAGCAGCTTTGATCGCCATCAAGCTTCTCCACCAGCCACTGGTTGATTTGCTCGATCTGTGGCAGCGTCTCTTCGGTGATGAGGATTGGTTCCTTCCACATGAAGTGAAACCACCAGCCACCGCCGCTGAATATCCTGTAGGTCGGATCTGGCACACCGTCCGGCCACTTCGCAGAGTCGGTTGCCAGCGCATGGAGGCGCGCAAGCTCCTCTGCGATAGACTTAGTCTTGTTTGCATCGCAGTCGACCCACACGCCGTAACACAGCTTGCCCAGAGTATCGGGTTTCTTAGCCTTCTTGGCCTGGCCAATTGGGACGCAGCCGAAATAGATGTTGTTGTCCGCATGTTTCCTTCTGAAGGCGAGGTACTCGTCCTTTGTGTCAGGCGTGAAGGTTCCGAAGTCTTGGCCCTTCCTGTCTGGACGGAAGGCGGTGAGGTCCCAGCCATTGGGGTGTTCTTTGCGGTGAAACTCGAAAGCGAGTTCGTAGTACGCGTCTTCGTTCAGCGCTTCCGCGCTGGCAGCTTTCAGATCATTCACGTTAGTCTCCAATACTCGTGAGACCGTCCTCTCGACGGTCGACCTACATCTCCCGCATTTCCCCGTTGGTGACAGTCAATAAAGCTGTTCTAAGTCTGCCTCTTCGCGGCAGACCCGGAATGAGACGCGCTTCCCTTGAGTGGAAGGTCACAAGTGATCTTCGACTTTTCCGCAGATCTGGTGACCCGCTTCGCAGCTTTATCCTGCATCCAATCGAAGATTTCCGACTCCAGAAAAGCGACTGTCTGTGCGCCGATCTGGATGGGTCTTGGAAACGATCCATCACGTATGCGGGCGTAGAGGGTGCTTTTGGAGATCCCGACCATCTCGACGACGGTTCGAACCCGAAGAAAACGCATCAGCTCTGTCCTAACTGGGTTAAGCAGTGCCAGACGATATGCGCTGGACTAGGGGTTCTTGCGAATCGGAAAAATCGACCGTCGCCACATGAATTTACAGATTTGCCGCACGCTCAGCTGTCAACGCTTAGCCAAGTATATCAAGCGGATGTGCGCGGATGAACGAGGGCTGATTAATCAGTCGTGCCATATAAAAGGGTCGCGCCGCGCGCTCGGTTCATAGCTTGCCGCACATTTGCCAACGTACAGCGCGAGTCCAAGCGTAGTGCAGAATGCTGCATGAAGCGCGTCGCCGCATTTAGCTGCTTGCGGACCTTCTTCGAGTGCGCGCCGTCGTAGCCAAAGCTAAATGGCGACGAAATCTCTGCTGACCAGAACGCTCGGACGACTTTTGCAAATTCGGTCAGCGCGAAAATGGATATTCCGGATGTGCCTCTCCCTGGACGGCCACGCCATGAAAACTGTTTTTCCGATCGGCACAGGTTGGAGCTCCGGATCATCAGGCTCATAGTCTCTTCAAAGCCTTCGATGAACGAGTTCCAACTTCTCTTGAGCATCTGCGGCCGGCACGAACCGCGCAATCTCCTGTTGCCCGCCGTATTGCCCTATCTTAGCCCAGCATCTCCGCGCGGCCGCTAAATGGGATGCCAACTTTTTGCAATCGCGATGAACAAATGAGAGCATCTGACGCTTGCCGTCGCGGCAACGCTCCAACTGGAGTGTTGCGCATATTCTTTTCAGCAGCTCTCAATGCGACGAGCAGCCTGCGCCTTTTCTTGAGCTTCGCCTGTTCGGTCAGCTTCAGGTTCGGGATTGAGCGAGAGAGATCGGTAAAGAGACGGCTGGCAACCTGCTTATCGAAGGCGGTCATCCTACCAACTCCAACAGGTGAGCTTGATATTTTGTTAGCGCGTCAGCCTTTTCTGTCAGGTAGTCGTATTTATTATAAGTCTTCTGCAGGCCTGGTTTCGCGTGCCCCAAAACTGCGTCACGGACATCCTGGTTGAATCCAAGTTTCGCTAGTCTCGTTTCACATGTCACTCGCAGATCGTGAACACGGAACGGAAGGAGAGTCAGCGGAGGCTGCTCGGTCGTTGCAATCTTCGAAATCTCTTCGTCCAGGCGCCGTTTTGCTTTGGAAAATCCGGAGACGGCGAGCTTGCCGCTCCGGGTCGAAAACAAAAAGTAATCGTTGCCCGGCCAAACTGGCAGCTGCTCGACTGCTCGCCACGCTTCCTCAGCAAGGGGAACGATGTGGTCGCGGTCGCCCTTGTAGCGATCCTTAGGAACTTCGAGCCATCTCTTGTGAGAATTGATTTCCGAGCGTCGCGATGCAGCCCATTCAGTCCGTCGTTGTCCCGTTAGCAGCAAAAGACGGAACATTGGGCCGAAGGGGTAGCCGAGCGAAAGGCTAGCGCGCCAAAGCAATTTTATTTCGGCGTCGTCAAGGGCCCGCCCGGCTTCCTCAACGTTCTGTAAGTCTACCCGCCTCAAGCCGTGGATTGGGTTATCGGCAATGATTTCGCGGTCCACAGCCCAATTGAAAAAGCGCGACAGATGCTTGCGCACCTCCCGCGCGATTCCATGCTTGCCGCCCTTGACCAGCTCGTCGATGAGCTCGTGAACGTGCGAACGGCGGAGCTCCTGGACCGGCGTTTTGGCCCAACGGGGCAGGGCATGGCGCCGCAGCACTCGGTCGACGTTTCGCCAGGCGCCGACGTTTGGGATGATCTCGATTTCCATGAATCTGGCGAATACGGCCTCGAACGTGTTCACCGCCCGGATCAGGTTGCGCTCGCGACGCTCGATCCGCAGGTCGCGACCTTCTGTGGCGGCCTGGATGATCTCCCGCGCATGGCGACGCGCAGCGGTCAGCTCAAGGGGAGGGGTGCCGCCCAGGGTGATTTGGTGTTGTTGCCCGGTGAGCAATCGGCCTGTGGGGCTGGTACCTACCTCTACATCGACAAGTCGATGCAGGACCACGGCTTATTCCAGGCCATATGCCGCACCAACCGCCTCGACGGCGAGGACAAGGATTTCGGCTACATCGTCGATTACAAGGACCTGTTCAAGAAGGTCGAGAACGCGATCGCCGTGTACACTTCCGAACTCGACCACAGCTCCGGCGGAGCTGAGCCGGAGGTCTTGCTCCAGGATAGGCTCAAGAAGGGGAAGGAGCGGCTTGACCACGCACTGGAAGCGATCACCTTAACTTGCGAGCCGGTTGAGCCGCCGCACGGCGAGCTTCAATATATCCACTACTTCTGCGGCAACACCGAAATCGCCACTGACCTTGAGGAACGCGAGCCGCAGCGCGCGGCTCTCTACAAGGCCACAGCTGCGCTTGTCCGAGCTTACGCAGGTATAGCGGACGAACTGGAGCAGGCCGGCTACAGCACCGTCGATATCTCAAGTATCAAGAAGCAGATCGCATATTACGTGAATGTCCGTGAGATCATCCGCAAAGCCAGCGGGGAGACCATCGACCTCAAGGCATACGAGGCCGACATGCGGCACCTCATCGACACCTACATCCAGGCCGACGAGCCGCGAAAGATTTCGCTGTTCGACGATATGAGCCTTGTCGAGCTCATCGTAAAAACCGGCATCGCCGATGCCATTGCTAACCGGCTCGGCAGCCTCAAGGGCAACAAGGACGCTATTGCGGAAACCATCGAGAACAACGTCCGCAGCAAGATCATCAAGGAACATCTCAACGACCCGGCCTACTACGACAAGATATCGACATTGCTTGATGAAGTGATAGCCAACCGGAGGGCCAAGGCGATCGAGTATGAGGACTAT
Source organism: uncultured Alphaproteobacteria bacterium (assembly GCA_963696255.1). Lineage (GTDB taxonomy): Bacteria > Pseudomonadota > Alphaproteobacteria > Rhizobiales > Xanthobacteraceae > Bradyrhizobium. The sequence goes on along the minus strand of CAVOJN010000005.1, from coordinate 1,724,853 downwards.
CTCAAGCGGGTTGCTGAGATCGCAAAGCAGGCCGAAGCCGGCCACGCCGACGACACGCCGGGAGCGCTCGACACCCCGGGCAAGCGGGCTCTCTACAACAATCTCGGGCGGAACGAAGAGCTGGCGCTTCGCATTGACGAAGCGGTTAAGACCAAGCGGTCTGATGCCTGGCGCGGTGTCCAACCGCGAGAGCAGCAAATAAAAAGGGCACTCTACGACATTCTTAAGAATGCTGACGAGGTTGAGCGCATATTCGTGATCATCAAGGCGCAAAAGGAATATTGATGACCGCGGAACTGAAGATTGGTGGCGTGGCGGTCGACGTGGTGTTCAAGGACATTAAGAATGTCCATTTGAGCGTTCATCCACCCACCGGCCGCGTGCGCATTGCAGCACCGGCGCGAATGAAAATGGAAGCCGTTCGCGTCTTCGCGATCTCAAAGCTCAGCTGGATCAAGAAGCAGCAGATCAAGTTACAATCGCAGGCACGCGAGTCGCCGCGAGAATATCTTGAGCGCGAAAGCCACTACCTTTGGGGTAACCGTTACTTGCTGCGGATCGATGAAGGGGAGGGACAGTCCGGCGCGGCTTCCGACCACCGCGCGATTGTCCTGACCGTGCCCCACCGCGCCTCGATGGAACGGCGGCGCGAGGTTCTCCAATCATGGTACCGCGCGGAAGTGAAAGCCGCGCTAGTGCCGCTGATCGGAAAGTGGGAAGAACGCCTCGGGGTTCGGGTCGCGCGCACTTTTGTGCAGAAGATGAAAACGAAGTGGGGTAGCAGCAATCCGCGCCTGCACCACATCAGGCTCAACCTTGAACTGGCGAAGAAGCCACCGCAGTGCCTAGACTATGTCGTGCTTCACGAGATGCTACATTTCCTCGTCCCGGACCACAGCGAACGGTTCGTAACCCTCATGGACCACCATCTACCGCAGTGGCGCATTGTTCGGCAGACATTGAACGAGGAGCCGCTCGCGCACGCTGAGTGGTCGCTGTGAAGGGAGCACAGAACACGACGCCAAACACCATAGAGGCTACGCACCGAAGCAAAGCTTCCCGATCAGCTTTTGCCCGGCAATAGATCACATCTAGATGCGTGCGATGGTGCGGCGACCTCAGCGGCTACGGCTTGATAGATGGCGCCATTCTTCCACAGGTGATCGAGGAGTTTTCGGCGTTCATCGGCGATGCGCCGCTGGTGATCCGTAAGCGGTTAGGTGATGTGAATGACACCCTTCAATGTGGTAACCCACGCCTCTTCGCGTTCCTTCCGCAGTCCCTTTGCAGCGAAACTATCGATCGGTAACGCCAGTAGATGTTCGATGCGGTCGAGCATGCCCGGCTATTTCTCAGGCGAGAATAGCGTCTTGTACAAATCTGGATAATCGCCTTTGAGCTTTTTAGAAAGAGATCGGTAGAACTCTTCCCACTCTTCGTCAGTCATCTCGTTTGCCGCTTTTCCAGTCTTTACAGAAACTGCGAAACCGGTGCGGAGATTTATTGGAATGCCGAACTCTCTTTCTGCCTTCATGCGGCGGACTGCTGAAAAGGAGCGACCGGCCTCGGTATTCAGCACCAATGGATATTCTTTATTGATACCTGCAAGTCGATTTTTGAATGTCGTGTTATTCGCCCGATCGTCTTCCTCGACGAGGGGTTTGAGATGCCAAAGAAGAAAGGTCGGCGCACTTTTGGTTAAAACTGCACTGCATCAATTGCGAAGTTTGGCTCTTTAAACTTTAGCAAATGTCATCGGCGGATGATTTATTGAACTTGCCAATGAATACGCGGCTTAAGGGCAAACTCTGATGACGCAGGATGACATACACAACTACGGCGAGGAGTTGATCGATCTGGTCAAGCGGGCGGCCCAAGATGCGATGCGCCCGGAGCTTGATGCGCTCAGGCACGAGCTTCTTTCAAGAATGGCTGAGGCAAAGTCGAATGATGTTCCCGTCATGTCTTCGCCCCCTATCGGACTGATCACATCGGAGGACATAGACGATTACGGTGAGGATTTGATCGACCTGGTGAAGCGGGCTGCCCAGGAGGTGATCCGTCCCGAGTTGAATGAACTTAGGCAAGAGCTTCTTTCAAAATTATCGGTAAGGGCAGGCGAAAGGAGTAGTTCAAAAATATCGGTGCAGTCAGGGCCAGGGGACCCGGCCCGCGCAAACGAGTTCGGAACGGACTTTGGAAAAGGCAACAACCTAAAGACGACCGTATTGTTTACGGGGATTGCAACTTCGTTTCTGAAGGACTCATTCGTCTACGTAGTGTCAACCGTGTACCGAAGCGAACTTGGCGGTCTTTACCAAACAAGCATCTTGAAACGCCAGTCGATCGGCACTGGACAGATGGTCTATCGCATCGAGGTGGCGTCTCAAGTGAAATCGGCACAGGAGCATATCGAAGCAGTTAGAATGGCGCTGGCAAACCCCGAGAATACTTGGAACGGAACAAAAGACTATCAGGATGACTTGATGAACGAGTTTTCTGTTGGAAGTTATCAGCGACCGCAGGAAATGTCTTGGACCGATGAGCGCATCAAGGTTCTAATAAGAGCTGCAAATATCAATTACCAGCCCGGGCTAATTAGTCGTTTATTTTCGAGTTTGGCTCGGTGAATTTTAACCCCATGTTCCGGTATCGTTTCGATGGCATACTACCACCGCCAAGCGGCTGTTTCTTGTGGGGGATGGGACTTGCCCGCAGCGTTCACAACTGGTGTCATCGAGGCAGGTGCGTGTGTCACGAACATATCGCGCGAACTTGCCGCCGTACCCACCACGTGTCAGGTCTTGAACGCGAAGTGCAAGCCGTCGAAGCCGTCGTTCTGCGAAACGCGCTCGAAGTCGTCCATGCTTAATGTCCGGGTGTGAATAGTGGCCCCGGGGCACCTCAGTTCTGGCCAGTCTCCAACTTGGCCGCCCGCATTTTTCTTTCCAGCACCCTATTTCTGTTGAGCCGCCAATCGCAATGTCCGTGGTCGGCCCAACATAACCCGTCCTCAATTAATGCAGAGTTCGGATAGTAATCACGAACATGGGTGTCAGCGGCGGCGCGAGCTTCTTCACTCGTGTTGAAACGAGCAATGCTCGCTCCACGCATCAACGGAAGATCGTCCCTATCAGCGGTCCATAGTCCCTCGTCGTTCCGATATACAAGCAATTCACCGAAGTGAGTTCGCTTTCTAAAAAATCTGGGGTCGCTGTGCGGCTCTCCTCTGCGGTAGGCTGGGTACCAAGCGGGAGGGTTTTGCCTGTAGTACCTTGCAAACTTGGGGATGGCATTCTCGATGCGCCTAACGGAAAAAAGATCGCCTCCCTGATCGTCACACACTCGATGCAGCGGGGATCGTAGGAGATAAACCTGGCCAGCGACGTAGTCGGCGTCGTCGCTTAGAATATCGTAGTGGTAAGGATATCGCTGAAGGAGATACTTGAGCGGTTTCACCTTGCTTGATTGCTTGTTCATCGATCCGCTCCTTTCAGTGGCAACGACCCGCGAACCGGGCGCGACCAACCTCTGGTGACGGTATCCCGAAAACCACCCGGCATGAAACGGCGCGTCTTGATCGGGATGAAGTTGAGGCTGCGCATTATGGCAGCGAGGCGACGGGCGTTGCCGGTCGTTGGGTCGGCATCGACCAGGTCGAGTAGTGCCGCGCTGGACATCGCCTCGACGCCGTCCATGGCCCTTCTAAGCCTCGGCTCCCATTGGTCTCGCGGGCGCGCTTCGGCCTGGCGCGCGGCTTCGTGCATCCGGCTAATGAAGCTCATCGGGCTCCCCCACTGATATGGTGATGTCCATCGCCGGCTGGCGTCCGCTACGTCTTCTAGTTTTAACCTTTGGCGCGGGCGTCGGAACGGCGTGGCTGATCGGTTCGCAGCCCGCATTGTCGCCCCCGCATTCCCCCCCATACCCCCCTTGCGTTGCGGGGGACCCGCAGGGCCGGCCCCCGCCCGCATCAACTGCATTCGCCGCGGATGGCATTGCGGGAGATTGCGGGGATTGCAGGCTGGTGCTGTCGCGCCGTAGCAGCTCGGCCCCCGCTGGCGTCGGGAACAGACCCTTGCGCAAGTCGGATCGGCTCCCCTCTCGACTAATCTTGCGCTCCTCAACACTGGCAAGGCCGGAGCTAATTAGATGGCGGAGAACGGCCTTGGCCTCCGGTTCAGAAATCTTGCCTCTACGATGTGGCGCAATCGCCTTGGCGATAACTGGCACCGCGTAGCGTGGTTTAGACTGGGCACTGGGTGTGAGAGGCGGATCGGCGTCCTGTACTGCCTGGAGTGCGCTCCGCAAAAGCTCTTGTGGGAATACGGCTCCAGACTGAGGAATGAAGCGTTCTACAACCCCAACGCTGTCACCGTTTGGATACGTCGGCTCCTGCGCAATCTTCGGGAGAATAGAGCGCCTACTCGGTCGACCTAACGCCGCCTCTCAAGGTCGCGCTGTCGCAGAAGGTTCATTGATTTGTTTGTTGCTCATGGGGCGGAAGAAGACCGCCAAGCGCCACCTGTTGGTCGAAGTCGCGGTAGCGAAAGAAGAGGCGATCCGCCCATCACGTCAATCGATACTGCAAGCAATAGGCACGTCGGCTTCGGGGCCAGAAAAGACGTGATGAGCTTTCCCGGTCGCCCAGCTGATCGAGAAAAAAGCCGCCGAGAATCCGCTTTTCACGCGAAGGGCGAAGCAATAGCTTCAATGCCGTCAATTCGACGTTCTGTGTTGAGAGATCTGCGACAATGTTGATAGGGACCCACTACGATGACTCTTGTTCTGGTTCATGGAAATCCTGAAACCGAGGCGATCTGGGACGATTTCGTGCCGCTTTTGCGCAGCCATGATATCGTTCGTCTCTCTCCCCCCGGATTTGGGTCCGCTATCCCTCCCAGCTTTGATTGTTCTACCGATGCCTACCGCGACTGGCTAGCGGGCGAACTCAAGACGATAGCGCAACCGATCGACCTCGTGGGGCATGACTGGGGCGGAGGACATGTCATGCGCATCGCAATGGAGCATCCGGACCTAATACGATCCTGGGCGATCGATATTATGGGCGCATTCGACCCCGATTATGTTTGGCACGACCTCGCGCAGGTCTGGCAGACGCCGCAAGCTGGGGAGCAAGCCGTTGCGCAGATGACGAGTATGCCGGCCGAGGCGCGAGCCCAGCGGTACGAGAGCTTGGGGATGACGGCGGCGATAGCCCGAAAGGTAGCTGTTGCCGCGAACGAAGACATGGGCAAGGCGATCCTCGCCCTGTACAGATCGGCCGCGCAGCCCGTGATGCGCAATCTCGGAATCGGCCTATCGAGGGCAGCCGCGAGACCCGGCTTGGCTCTCATCGCGACTGAAGATCACTACTGTGGAGGCGAAACCCTCGCGCGCCGTTGCGCCGAGCGCTCCGGCGCAAGGCCCGCCATTTTGGAAGGGGCTGGCCATTGGTGGATGTGCCAGCAGCCAAAACAAGGGGCTGAAGCAATCAACGCGTTCGTTGCGAGTTTGAACTAGCCGGACGCAACAAAATATACTCCACCGCAGATCGCTGGGTGCTTAATCACGGCGAACTGCTGCTTGTTCAGGCCACCGGTTCAGAACCCACCAGCGCCATCACTCGCGTTGCAATTGCCGGCTCGCGAAGCGCCGATTGCGGTCTCAAGAGATTTTGAACTTCTGACAAGAGCTTGTGAACTTCGAAATCTTGAGCTGCCAATCTGGTCAAGCCAATGTTGTACTGCATTCGTTTCTCAAATTCTGTTGGTCTAGCTCCTCTTGTAGTTGGATAGACGAAATCGCTCTGCGCTACGCCCCAAGGCGTCTCGATAGTAGACTGAATTGCGCTGAAGAACTGCTTTGCCAAGCTATCCGCGGGGACATCGTCTTGCAGCAAGCCGTTCAGGACGACAGCTTCCCGAGTAGCCACACTCATGCCTTGGCCAAACACTGGATTGAACCGGCAGATAGCGTCACCGATCGCGAGTAACCCTTTCGGGAACGTGTCGAGTCGCTCAAAATGGCGTCGTAAACTTGCCGGAAGGCGGAAGCGAGCGATATTCATTTTCGGTTGGGCGTTCTTGAGGGCATCATATATAGTAGAGGTACGAAAACTTTTGACGAAATCGAGGAGACCTTCCCATTCTCCAGGGGGAGCGTCGCCGTGGTTACCGCCGACCGAGACGATCCATTGCTGGTTCTCGATTGGAAAAACAAACCCGCCACGGCTGCTTCCCGGCGCGCTGGGAAGAAATATAACGCCGTCCCAAGAAGCCTGCCGATCATGAGGCCGCTCGACGATCGTGGTCGAATAGGCCTGATCAATTCCGATCTCTGTCTCCTCCGGCTTTTGCAGACCAATCTTCTCCAGAAGCTGAAGGGTCAGACTGCCTCGTCCGGTCGCATCGACTACAAAATCAGCATCGATCGCGATGTTTTTTCCATCCTCGCTGTCACATCGAACTCCCTCCACACGTAGCGTCTCGGGCGACGCAACGATCTCCGTAGCGCGGTGACGCGTCTGAATGGTGATATTGTGGGTATCTTCAACTCGTCGCCTCGTGACAGCTTCAAGCAACGGACGGGACATAAAGAAGATGTCAAAGCCGAGATCTCTGGTCGGAAATGGATCAAAACCGGGGCGCTCCAGTCGTATTTCCACCCCAGCTCGAGTTTGAATCGCTCCCGCATCTACCAGATCCTGTCTAAAGTCAGGAAAGAGGCATTGCAGCGCATGCAGCCCCCCTGCCAGGAGAGCGTGCGCGTGCGCGGCTTGAGGCGTGCCGCTCCGGGGCGCAGGCTCTTCAGTAAATTGATCACGCTCCAGTACAGTGACTTTCCTGAAATGGCCGGAAAGAACTTGAGCTGTCGCTAGCCCGGCCATTCCGGCGCCAAGTACGACGGCGTGATTTCCCAATGATTTCGGCATGCGGGCCTCCAAAATGAAATTTTACTGTTAGACAAACACTTCAGTCACTACGGGTCCGGTCTCTCAATGTAATTTAGAGTACCCATCGTAATTAGAGTACCCATCGTTTGCGCCGCTTGTATTGCTTCACATCGCGGAATGATTTCCGTTTGTCCCCCGCAACCCCGACATAGAACTCCTTGACGTCCTCGTTCGACGCCAGCGCCATGGCCTCTCCGTCCATCACCACGCGGCCATTCTCTAGAATGTAGCCGTGACTGGCATATTTCAGGGCCATGTTGGTGTTCTGTTCGGCGAGCAGGAATGAAACGCCCTCTTTGGAGTTCAAGTCGCGTGAGATCTCGAAGATTTCCTCGACGATCTGTGGTGCAAGCCCCATCGACGGCTCGTCGAGCAGGATCATCCTCGGCTTTGACATCAGTGCGCGGCCAATTGCGCACATTTGCTGCTCGCCCCCGGATGTGTAGCCCGCCATGGAGTCGCGCCGCTCCTTTAGGCGCGGAAAATAAGCGTAGACACGTTCGAGGTCGGCGGCGACAGCGGCCTTACCATCGCGTCGCGTAAAGCCTCCAGTCAGCAAATTCTCTTCAATGGTGAGATGAGCGAAACAGCGCCGCCCTTCCATCACCTGTATGCAGCCGCGCCGAACCACCTCATTTGGCGACAGTGATTGCACCTCGGTGCCGTCGAACACGATCGAACCTTTTGTGACCGCTCCGCGCTCAGCATGCAACAAATTCGACACGGCCTTCAGCGTGGTCGTCTTGCCCGCGCCGTTCGCACCAAGCAGCGCAACAATGCCGCCAGCGGGCACCTGCAGCGACACGCCCTTCAGCACGAGGACGACATGGTTGTAAACTACCTCGATGTTGTTGATCGAGAGAAGAAGTGTCCCAGGTTGCTTGGCTGAAGCGGCAGTCGCACTGGACACGCAATCACCTCCAAACTCGCAATGAAAAATGTCGGGAGGGCGCTACCGCCCTCCCGAGGCCAGCTAATTTTCGATCAGGTTTCCTTCGCGCAGTCGCGTGTAGCGATCTTCTTTTCCTCACCGTACTTGGCCGAAGCGTCCTTGACCATCGGATCGAGGATCTTGCGATCGGCGGTATAGTAATCGGAGATGATTTTCCATGCCTTACCGTCCCACTGCTGGACCCGCGCAACGTCGGCTCCCTGGTGGTCTTGGCAGCTGAACGACAGCGGGCCCAGCATGCCGTCAAAACCGAGTTCCTTAATTCGCTCGGCGGTCAGATTGAGGTTCTCAAAGCCCCAGCGAATCTGCTCGCCATTTAGCGGCTTATTGCCGTACTTCTTCATGGCCGTACGGATCGCCTCGGTGCCAATCATGGAGTTCAGTAGTCCACGATTGTACAATACCTGGGCATAGTCATCCTTGGAGACCGACTTGCCTTTGGCCACGACGAACTTGTCGAGGTCCTGATGTACCGCGAATTTGCCTGCCGGATGTTGCAGCATCAGCGCTTTGTAGCCTGCCGCCTGGTCACCGGCCGGAATCACATCCGGTTCGGCGCCCGACCACCAGACCCCGATCATCTTATCGCGTGGATAGCCCACCGCCGCAGCCTCCTTGATCGCAGTTGAGTTCATCACGCCCCAGCCCCACAACAGCACGTAGTCAGGCCTATCCTGGCGGATGGCCAGCCACTGCGACTTCTGTTCGACTCCGGGATGCGTGACTGGGATAGCCTTGAAGGTGAAGCCATTTAGCTTGGCGCGCTCCTCGAGTGCGGGGATCGGCTCCTTACCATATGGGCTATCGTGATAGACGAGGCTTATCTTCTTGCCCTTGAGCTGGTCAAAGCCGCCGAGCTCTTTCGCGATGTGCTGAATGGCGATATCCGCAGCGGTCCAATAGCTGCCGATCGCAATGAAGTTCCATGGAAAGACCGCGCCGTTGCGGCTTTCCGACCGGCCGTAACCCATCGTCAAGAGCGGTATCTTGTCGCCTGGGACCTTTTCGGTGAGCGCGAAGGTGATGCCGGTCGAGAGCGGAGAGAAATAGCCGGCGCCGGTTGGTCCTTTGGCCTTGAGGCGTTCGTAGCACTCAACGCCCTTGGCAGTGTCGTAGCCGGTCTCGCACTCCTCGAACGCAATCTTGACGCCGTTGATGCCGCCGTCGCGTTCATTCAACAAAGTCCAGTAATCAATGACGCCGTCGGCGAACGGAATTCCATTTGGGGCATAGGGACCCGTCCGGTAGACCAGCGCGGGCAGGAATTGTTCGTTCTGCTGTGCGGCGACAGGCCCGGCGTCGATCGAACTGCAGAGCGCTACGGTAGCGAAAGCCAATATCACCTTACTCATTGCTTCCTCCTCACTTCCGGCCGTGGCCGGGCGCGTGATGGAGCGTGCTGAGACTTTCGGCCGACGCGTACGCTCCATTTCCGCGCCGCCATCTGAATCTGAAAGAATTCGCCTTCAATAGGGATAAGGCCAAAGTCTCAGCTTCTCCTTTCCGGTGGACCAGAGCCTAGCAAATCCATGGGGTTCGACGATCAACAGCCAACAAATCAATGCGCCAGTCACGACGAAAACGAGTAAGGATACAAATTCGACGGACAGCGGCATGCCGAGCGCATGTGGCACCTGATCCAGAAAAATCGGCAGGATCAATATGAATGCTGCACCGAGAAACGCGCCGAGGATCGAACCAAGGCCACCAATGATCACCATAAACAGCAATTGGAACGAACGATCGATGTTGAAGGCCAGTGGCTCCCAGGATCCCAGATAGACATACGCCCAGAGCGCTCCCGAGACGCCAACAATGAACGAGGACACGGCGAACGCAGAGAGTTTCGCATAAAGTGGACGAATACCAATCAGTTCGGCGGCAATATCCATGTCGCGGATCGCCATCCATTGTCGTCCGATGTTTCCGCGCACGAGATTCTTGGCGATCAGCGCGAACGCCGTCACAAAGCTCAGGCACAACAGATAGCGTTCGATCGGTGTATTGACGGTGAACCCGAAAAAATCGAGTGCCGGCGCGGTGACGGACCCGGACGACGTATAGTTGGTGAACCACTTCACGCGGATGAACAGCCAGTCAAAGAAGAATTGGGCCGCCAGGGTAGCGACAGCAAGGTAAAGCCCTTTGATACGCAGGCTCGGGATGCCAAACAGAATTCCGACCACCGCAGACATCGCCCCGCCAAGCAATATGGAGGGCAGTGCTGGGAGCGGCGGGATCGCGATCGTGAATAACTCAAGCGGGATCGTTACCCCTGTGCCGAACTTGTAGGCGCTGTAGGCTCCGATCGCCATGAACGCGCCGCTCCCAAGCGACAACTGCCCGCAGTATCCGGTCAAGATGTTCAATCCGACCGCCGCCAGTGCAAGGATCAGAAACGGGATCAGGACGGCGCGCAGCAAGTACTCTCCCTTGAACGGCCAAATATTCAGCGCATCGAGTATTGGAACGCCGAAAAAAGCGAAGGCGAGAAAGAGCCACAGCGCGATCCTGTCCTGGCGAATCGGAAACACCGCCATATCGTCGGCGTAATTCGTCTTGAACTGGCCGTTCTCACGGTAAAGCATTCTGTGCTTCTTACATTTGGCAGCGAGGGATGAGTGGCCGATCGCCAGCGGCATCGGGCTGCCATCGCTTTGCACCGCACGCGGTTGGCCGTTCACTCCTCAGTACGATCGACTCTCAAATCACTCAAATACGTTCGATAATCCGTTCACCGAACAATCCCTGAGGCCGCACCAGCAGCACTGCCAGTGCCAGCACGTAGGCGAACCAGTATTCAATCCCGCCGCCGATGAATGTCCCAAGATAGGCTTCCGCAAGCTTTTCACCGGCTCCGGCGATCAATCCTCCGACGATCGCGCCAGGCACTGACGTGAAGCCACCGATGATCAGCACCGGCAGCGCCTTCAGCGCAAGGAACGTGATCGAGAACTGGACACCAAGCTTAGTGCCCCATACAGTCGCCGCGACTAGCGCGACAAGGCCCGCGACTAGCCACACGACGAACCAGATCCACGAAATCGGAATTCCGACCGACTGTGCGGCCATGTGGTCATCGGCGACTGCGCGCAGTGCCCGGCCAGTTTTGGTGCGCTGAAAGAAGATAGTGAGACCGGCGACTAAGATGCCCGCTATCAATCCCCCCCAGACATCGAGCTTATTTACGAGAATGCCACCGGGGAAAAGATTCTCGAACAGGAACCAGGCATCGGTCGGAAATAGCCGCAACGGATAGACATCCGAGCCGAAGATCATTTGCGACGCGCCATCGAGGATAAACGTCACACCGATGGTTGACATGAATAGCGTCAGACCGTCCTGATTAATTAGCGGTCCGAGCACGAAACGTTCGACCAACCACGCCATCAATGCCATGATTGCACCCGCGAACACGAGCCCTAAAACGATAGCGCTCCAAAGCGGCAAGCCCTTCGCGACCAGAACGTCTAGCGAACGAACCAGCGAAAGGCCAGCCAGCAAAACCATCGAACCCTGCGCGAAGTTGAAGACACCAGACGCCTTGAAGATCAGCACGAACCCGAGCGCGACGAGCGAATACAGCACGCCGGACAACAAGCCGCCGATCAGGATCTCGAGGAATTGTCCGAATGCGATCACGATAAACTCCACTCGGAATGCATTCCGAGAACAAAGAATAGGCTCCCCTTCTCCACGTTCGCGCAGCGAGAGCTCAGTTACTGAGCCTCAGATCACTCAATGGGCGACTCCGAGATAGGCGTCGATCACCATCTGGCTTCTCTTCACCTCATCCGGCGAACCGTCTGCGATCTTGATGCCATGATCCAGTACGACCACGCGGTCGGATAGGTCCATCACGACCGCCATGTCATGTTCGATCAGTGCAATTGTGGTGCCGTATTGATCGCTCACGTCAATGATAAAGCGTGACATATCCTCTTTCTCTTCGAGGTTCATGCCGGCCATCGGTTCGTCGAGCAGCAGCAGTTCCGGCTCCATCGCCAGCGCCCGGCCGAGTTCGACCCGCTTCTGCAGGCCATAGGGCAAGCGCGCCACCGGCACTTTGCGGATTGCTTCGATCTCGAGAAATTCGATGATTTCCTCGACGCGGCGGCGATGCTCGATCTCCTCGTGTTGCGCAGGACCGAACCGCACTGCCTGCCAAAACATCCCGCAACGCATTTTCAGCGTCCGCCCGGCAGTGATGTTGTCGAGCGCGCTCATGCCCTTGAATAGCGCAACATTTTGGAACGTGCGGGCGATGCCGCCTCGCGACGCCTCATAAGGCTGCATCCGGGTCCGCGTCTTGCCCTTGAATGTAATGGAGCCCTGATGTGGATGATAGAAACCGTTGACGACGTTCAGCATTGAGGTCTTTCCGGCGCCGTTCGGGCCGATGATGGCGCGAATCTCGCCTTTCCGGATATCGAACGAGACGTCGGTCAACGCCTTCACACCTCCAAACGCGAGCGAGACACCCTCCACCCTGAGCAGGACATCGTCTACATCAGGTGACCTCATGCGGCCTTCTCCAAGTCGGCGGGCATCTGTGTCGTAGGAAGATCGTAAATCTTCAGCCGTGCGGTCATCCGTCCCTTGCGCCCGTCCTCAAAAGTGACTTCGGTGCAGATATCTGCTTCCTTCGCGTCATTATAGAAGGCCGCCAACAGCGCTGCATAGCGATCGGCAACGAAGCCACGGCGTACCTTTTGCGTCCGGGTCAGTTCGCCGTCGTCGGCCTCTAGCTCCTTGTGCAGGATCACGAAGCGCCGCACCTGCGCTCCGGCCATGACCTTTTCCTCAGCGAGTGACGCGTTCATCTCCGCGATGTTCCTTTCGACCATTTCGTAGACAAGCGGATTCGCCGCCAACTCCTGATATGAGCCGTAGGCGATATTGTTGCGTTCCGCCCAGTTGCTCACGGCCATGAGGTCGATATTGATCATCGCGCAGACACAATCGCGACCATCACCGAAAGTCACTGCTTCCTTGATATTGGGATAAAACTTCAACCGGTTTTCGAGATATTTCGGCGCGAACAACGTCCCATCTTTTAGACGTCCGACATCCCTGGCACGGTCGATGATTTTCAGATGCCCGGTCTTCTCGTCAAAGAAGCCGGCGTCGCCAGTCTTCACATATCCATCTAGGGTCATTGTCTCGGCCGTTTTCGCGGGATCTTTATAATACTGCACGAACATGCCAGGAGACTTGAACTGTACTTCGCCGGATTCGGCGATGCGGACGACAACGTTTGGCGCGGGAGGACCAACAGTGTCCGCGAAGATTTCGCCATCGGGTTGACAGGTGACATACAGAAATGCCTCGGTCTGTCCGTAGAGCTGCTTCAAGTTCAACCCGATCGCGCGATAGAATGCGAACAGATTTGGGCCGATCGCTTCGCCGGCCGTGTAGGCAACGCGCACACGCGATAGGCCGAGCACATTCTTGAGCGGTTCGTAAACTAGCGTACTGCCGATGCTGTAGAGAATGCGACCTGAAAGCGGCACCGGCTTGCCGGCGAGAATCGCCTCGCCATACCTGCGTGCCACCTTCAAGAAGTAATGAAACATGCTACGTTTGATCGTGGCGGCATCTTCCATGCGGATCATCAGGCGCGTCAGCATGGTTTCGAACACCCGTGGCGGAGCGAAGTAGAAGCTCGGACCGATCTCGCGTAAATCCTGCTGAACCGTCTCGCGGCCTTCCGGGCAGGCCATGCAGAAGCCTGCAACAAGGCCCTGCGCGTAATTCATATAGTGGTCACCAACCCATGCGAGCGGCAGGTAGGCAAGTGCTACATCATTTTCAGTTAGCTTATCGAAGCGCACAGTATCGGTTGCGGCGTCGATGCACCTTTTTGCAGAGAGCACGACACCTTTCGAAGAGCCGGTTGTTCCGGAAGTGTAAAGGATGACAGACGTATCGGAGCCTTCACCGCGCTCGATCATCGCAGTTATTTTGGCAGCAAACGAGTTATCTGCGGCGAGTGCCGCGCGGCCGTCGGCGATGACGTCATCGATCTTCGTTAAGAGGCTGTGATCGTAGTCACGCAAGCCGCGATCTTCGTCATAGAGTATCGTCTTCAGATGCGGCAAGTGCTCCAGCACCGACAGGAGCTTGTCGACCTGCTCTTGATCCTGCGCCGCCACGAATTTAACGTCGGCGTGGCTAAGAACGTAAGACAGCTCGACCGCAACAGCATCCGAATAGACCGGTACCGGAATTGCGCGCAGCGTTTGCGCGGCCATTACGGTCAAGTACATTTTAGGACGGTTCGAGCCGACGATGGCGATCGTGTCGTTCTGCTTCAGTCCGAGGTTTTGCAGACCCACCGCGTAAGCGCGCACGATGTCGAGTACCTGCGTCCAACTCCACGACTGCCAGATGCCCAGGTGCTTATGCCTGAGCGCGGCATGATTGCCGAACTGCGCGGCATTTCGCAGGAGCAACTTGGGGAACGTGTCCAACGATCCACCAACGTCCATGTCGGGCCCCGTTCCAAACCGAAAAGCTAGTTTGTGGCCGGTGAGCTGCCGCTAGCGGTTAGCAGCCATACGAATTTTGCATGCCTGACCATACAACGGATTGCCGTTCGTTCAAGCCCGAACTTGAACAGCGACATAGCGTCGCCGGCCGCTTGCGCCCGCTAAACTACTGGCAAGCGGTCGTATGCGCACCTTGGCGATCCACCTGCCAAAGCGGCCCCTTCTCACTTCAACAGGTCAAGCGATGGGGCCCAGCGGTCTCACAGCCGCAAGTACGCCCCCACGGGTATGAGGCACCAAAATTCGCCACGTGCAGCTCCTTGGATTTCGTAACGTTAAGGTCGATCTTTCTCAGAAAATCAGCGCTGAGCGAGCTAGCGAAATGTTGACTTCGTCGGCGCTCCCCTCGGCTTCCCAGCAAGGGGAGCCCAATTACTGCGGATCCTCATCTGGACACCACGAAATTACGATTAGCCTCAACCTTCAGAAGGTTGAGCTCTGAGGATAGGCTTCGATCTTGAGGAACGTGTACATGCGCCGCGAGTACCGGCCGAGGAACAAGTGGCCAGTGAAGGCACCGGTCTTGAAATTCAGGAATGGCCGTCCGGGCTAGTGTTGCGTCGTACCTTCTAAACCTGAAAACATGGTAGATTTTGACCTCGTCATCTCGTCTGGTCCCGTCTCGTGGAAGCTTGTATCAAAGAGTTGGGTAGTAAATGCGGTAGTAACCGTCTTGGCGGCTTGGACGCCCACAAACTTAGCGATCGCTCGAGCAGCGGATTGCCGGCGAATCGACAGTTTGAGATCGATCGCGACGGAAGAATTATCCTTTTCTCTGGTGCGCCGTTGCCATGGCCCAGGACTGAAAACGAGTGGGACGACGTGCGGTGAGGCGCAGCCTCACCCCAGCCGCCGAGCGGAAGATCAATCAGCGAGATAACCGCCAACTGGCCGAAGCCTACGCCCCAGCCAAGGTTTCGATATTCTTCCCCGCAAGGTGTTGATTTGCCGGCGAGGATCACGCCTGCGCCATCATCGTCAACACACGCTGAACCAAGGCGGGATCGCGATAGACGCTGCGCGGCTTCAACAGATTTTGGACTTCAGCGGTCAGCTTGTGGATGGCCGGGTCTTCGGCGGCGAGCCGGGTCAGCGCGATACCGAACCTAAGCGTAGTCTCAAAATCCGCCGGACGTTGTCCCCGTGTACTTGGGAATACGAAGTCGAGCGTGGCCACCGACCAAGGCGTTTCAATCAAGGGCTGCACCTCAGTGAAGAATGTCGACGCCATTGGATCGTTTTCTGCCTTCGATCTCTCAAGAATTGTCTTGAGCAGGCAAGCCTCCTGGGCGGCTACGCTCATTCCCTGACCGTAGACGGGATTGAATTGGCAAATGGCGTCGCCGATCGGCAAAAGCCCGCGAGGGAAGCCGTCGAGTCGCTCAAAATGGCGCCGCACGCTCTCCGGGAAACCGTAGCGCGCGACCCCATCCAGGCACTTGGCGTGGCAAATGGCGTTATAGATCGTCGGCGTTCGCAGTTCCTTCGCGTAAGCCAGGAAACCCTCCACATCGCCGGGCGGCACATCACCATGGCGCCCGCCGATGGTCGCCATCCAGCGATTGCCCTCCAGCGGCAACATCAGGCCGCCGCGGCTGTTTTGGGGCGGCTCGCCGAAGGTCATGACGCCTTTCCAATCGGTTGGGGCGTCGTCAGGGACGGCAAAAACGCATGTGGCGTAGCCTAGATCGATACCAATCGTGGTTTCCTCCGGCAGTGGTCGCCCGATCGATTGCAGCAAAGCTAGAGTAAGATCGCCGCGTCCGGAGGAGTCGACGACGAAATCCACCGCAATCGTCTCGCTCACGCCATCATCGTTGTCGTAGCGCACGCCAGCAGCCGCCTCCCCGTTCGGCGACGCCAGCACTTCCCGCACCCGGCAGCGCTGTCGCAACACGATGTTCAGCCGGCTCTCCACCCGCCGGCGCACGGCCCGCTCGATTGCCGGCCGCGACATGGCGTAA
Organism: uncultured Alphaproteobacteria bacterium; assembly: GCA_963696255.1. Classification (GTDB taxonomy): domain Bacteria; phylum Pseudomonadota; class Alphaproteobacteria; order Rhizobiales; family Xanthobacteraceae; genus Bradyrhizobium. The sequence continues at coordinate 1,708,431 of CAVOJN010000005.1, read as the reverse complement.
CTGAAAAAGCCGAGGTCGCGTTGCGGAAATGGATCGTAGCCCACGCGCTCCATGCGAACATCTAGACCGACCCGCAGCGGCACGGCCCCCCTCCGGCCAGGTCCTGCTCGAACCCCGGGAACAGTTCGCTAAGGGCGCGCTGGCCGCTGAGCAGCAGCGCGTGCACGTGCCGCGACTGCGGCGTTCCGGCGCGAAAAGTGGGCTCCGAGGGCAGACTATCGCGCTCCAGAATAACCACCTGATCAAAACTGTCGGCGAGCGCGCCCGCTGCCGTGAGCCCGGCAATTCCCGCGCCGATCACAACGGCCTGCTTGCCAATAGACGCCATCGCCGCCTCCGTTTGTGTGCCGTTCCCAAGTTAGGCTTTAGAGTACCACCTTTGCGAGCAGTTCTTGGTGCCCCAGCCGACGTTTTAGTTGTGCAAGCCGCGTCTTCTTTGGAGGGTGGAATTTCCAGTCTAAGCGAGTTCGCGGTCTTCCGACTGATGACTAGATTAAACTTGGTTGGCTGCCGGACCGACAGATCGGCGGATTTGGCACCCTTCAGAATCCGGCCGGTGTAGACGGCCAGTCTGACGATCGACGTTAAAAAAAAACGGCTCCGTAACTCATCAACCCTCCGGCCAGCGGGAATTCACGAAACGCATAGCTGGCGGGCATCGCATTTTGTGCAGCGAGTGCCACGGCGCGGTATCGGGATCGACGCCGATCCAACAGCCATCCGCCGCCCAGGTCGGCAGGTTCGCCAGGGGCCGGTAAAAGCACATCCGCAGCTTTAGAGAGTATCGGCTTATCTTGAAATCGGGCATTGTCGCATTGCATCGGCTGGCCGTAGGATACTGAATTGAGGTAGTCGTCAAAGGTCAGCCATTAGCTGGCCCTCAGATTGCGGATAACTTGACAAGCCTGCCGGTGTGGTTGGGTCGAGTTTAGAGGCGAAGATGCGTATCGATGGACTATCCGGTCCTGAATTGATTTCCACCGACCTGTCCGGAGGCCAGAAGATCGGCCGTCTACCCAGCTGGCCGACGCGGCACGCCATCGCTGGACATCTCGTCACTCCCAACACACCGTCCGTTGCTTCGCTCGGCGCCATAGGTCCTCTCGAAATCAGCCTTGCCCGGAGCAAGCGAGACCTCAAACGGGTCCAGAGGCTTCGCTACAAGGTCTTCTACAAGCATGGCCCAGCTATTGCGGATATTCTCGGCTACCTCACGCGGCGGGATTTCGATGATTTTGATGCCATCTGCGATCACCTGATGGTCGTCGATCGATCGTTGCGCCAGTCAGCCAATGGGGAGGCACCCGTCGTAGGCACCTATCGGTTACTCGCCCAGGAACTCGCGGCAGAAACTCGCGGATTCTGCAGCGCGAGCCAGTTCGACATTTCCGGCCTGCTTGAGAGGCATGCCGGCCAGCGTTTTCTCGAGCTCGGCAGGGCATGCGTCCTGCCTGCTTACCGGTCCAGGCGTGTAATTGAATTGTTGTGGCTCGGCATTTGGCGCTATGTGCGGGAACAACGCGTTGACGTCATGATCGGCTGCGCGAGCTTCGAAGGGACCAATAGCGAGCTACTGGCCCGTCCGCTCTCGTTTCTCCACCATTTCGCTCTCGCACCCGAGCCCTGGCGCGCCTCTGCGCATAATTCGCGGCGAATCGAGATGAATATGATGAGGCGAAGTGAAATCGACGTCGACTGCGCATGGCGTGAACTACCACCACTCATCAAGGGATATCTACGGGCCGGAGCCTATGTCGGTGACGGCGCAGTGATCGACCCACGCTTTGGCACAACTGACGTTCTCATTGTGCTACCTGTTGCCGCGATCAGCCCGCGGTATATTCGCTATTTTGGCGCCCATGCGCAGCGTCGCCATGCGGCAGGCTGAGACGATTCTTGATCGCACCACCGGCGAGAGGGGGGCCTCATGAATTCCGACACGTCCGTGTTGCCCCTAGAAAGCGGACATTGGAGCGGACATGGACGCATGTCTGCTTTGGGCCGCCAGATTCGGACGCTTTTAGATCATTCAATCCGTTCATCCGAACGGGTGAGTAGATGGCGGGGTAGGCAAATCGAATCGCGCTTTCGGCATTCAAATTTGATGTCGTGCCGCAATCACGCGCAGCTTGATAAGCAATTCTATAACGTTCCGCTCGCGCAGAAAGGCATAGCCGTTTGCCGCAAGCGCATCCGCTCTCCGCGGGCGCACCGTTTTAGTCGGCTTGGTCACCGGCGGGAAGTTTTGCGGTTGCCTCGGCGCCTGCGGCCATCGTCCCGCTTTTGCGACTCGGCGGGCGCTTTGGCGGTGCCAAGCTTCTGGCTGGGGCTTTTAAGAGCGTCGGCAAAGGCGCGCTCGAACAAGCGGCGCTGTTTTACCTGGCTGGCATTTTTCCGCACATAGGCGCGCAGCGCCTCCGCTTGCTCGACGGGTGTGAGATCTTTCACGGACTCGCGGAACTTTGCGACACCCGCGAGAAACGCATTTAATTCGCGCCGGGTAGCGAGCGGCGGGTGGTCGCTATCGGGAGCTGTTTTTGATTTTCTTGCCATGTCAGATCAACGTTGCCAGCTTGGCGAGCACCTGAGGGTCGCTCATCATGAACATATGATCGACGAGGGCGCCGCTCACAGTAAATACATTGGCGGCAGGGGTTTGCGCAAAGCGCGTCGACCAGGCTGGAAGCGTGCCGTCTCCTGGACCCAGATAATCCGTAATCGGGCAACCCGCCACGTCGTTTGGATCAAAGTGAGGATCGATCCACCCCCAAGTCTGATGCGTCACGGTTTGGTTGATGGGGGCGCCCGCGAAGGTGGTCACCCCGCGAATGTTGTAGAATTTGCCTATCACGGATTGATCTAGTAACGCGGCGACCTGACTGTAGGTCACTTGACCGGAGCCCAACATCTGCGAATTAAAATTATAGTATTGTGGGTAGCGAACTAGTGGGCCGTTCGTCTGCGGATTGTAGGGATCGGCTGGCACCCCGCTTATTGCGTCCAGGATCGGATATTGTTTTGCCGGCGGATAATAAGGATCTTGCGTTAGCAATGCCTGGTCACGCGCGAAGGTCGCCTGGTCGAGGAACAACAGGCTGTAACCGCCCGCCAGCGACGATACAATGCGCGTGACGGTTTGGTTGCCATAAATCGCATTGAGGTCGGGATCGCCAATGAAGTAGCGGGGCAATTGCCCGCCATAGCCATAAAACGGGCTTGCCACAGTGATGGCACCCTTGAGCTGCTGCACGTACTGGTTATTGCTCCTGTTCATGATCACTTTAAGCAGCATGCCGCCTTCGCTATGTCCGACGAATGATAAATGCTGCAACGGATTAGGTGTTAAATTTGCGACCCGCTGTTCAAATAGTGGCATGAAGATATTCAAGAAAAAGTCAGCATTCAGCGACAAATCGCGCCGCCAGTCCCAACCGAAAATCAGATAGTCAATTTGTTCTAGGTCACACCAGATGATGAACCCGTCATATGGCGGCAGGGGAAATCTGACCGGACCATCCGGGATAATGATCTGGTTGTTCAAGTCGATATCGCCGTTCATCTGCAAGTCAAGTGCCGAGAAGCTAAGTAAGATAGAGCAGTCGAGCCACACGAGATTGTAGGAGTACGGCGGCCCGTTCTGCACCGGTGTAGTGGCGCGCAAAAGCTGAGAGCCCATTCCACCGGGGAACAGAATGATGGTCTTGCGATTTGTGTTGGACAAATTCGACGCGTACCGCGAAATGAAACGGGTAATCGCGTCGTCCAGATGATTGAGATCTTCGTTGTCTCTTGCCTGCTGGTAGGTCATGACAAGACGCTCGCTCTCGCAAACGGCCCGAGATCAGATCTTTAAACTCTTATCATTCTACCGGATGAACGGCTGCCATCGCAATGGTGCGGCGGCTTAACTGAGGGCGTTTTCGCACAGCCTCGATTGCGCTATGGACTGACTGCATGGGTCAGGATTCGGCGTGGAATGTCTGTTCCCAGCGCCGCAAATTATCGTTGCCTTCGCGCAAATACGGCGTGAGCAGTGCCAGGTTGAGCAGCGCCTTGTTGACGATATTGGCCGGGAATTTGAGCGGCTTTTCGAAATCGACAAAAAGCACCACCCGCGGCTTTTCGGTCTCGTTCCAGGCCTCATGCTCATAGGCGTCGTCAAAAATCAGCACCTTGCCCTCGCTCCAGCTATGCTGCTCGGAGCCGATGCGAATTCCCAGATTGCGGTCGTGGTCAGGGACAAGAAGCCCCAGATGAAGCCGAAGAACTCCATTGTAGGGACCCCGGTGCGGCTGCAGTCGCTTGCCCGGCTGAAACACCGAAAACATGGCCGTCTTTAGCCCCGGTATTTGCTTTACGGCTATCCAAGTCTGCGGACAAAGTGCGATATTGAGCTTCGATTCGATACCATAGGCCACGAACAGAAAAATTTTCCACCCGGAGTCTACAGTGATGGATCTGGCGTCCGTAGTGATGTCCTGAATATTAGGCAGCTCGCTCCTGCGCAGCAGAACGCGATCAAGTTCGCTCCGGATTGCCGTCCAGTTCTTCTCAATATCCGCTACCCACGGGAATAGCGCATTGTCGTAAACGCATGGACTGCCGTGCTTAGCATAGCGCAGGTTCAACCGCTCGACGCGGCCGACGACCGACATGAAGAACCGCGCGAATAGGCCGGGCCGGTCCATTGGCGCGACGCCTTCGGTATCCAGCCGTTGCGTATCACCGTTCATCATGAAGCCGCGACCTCGGCCGGATTTGAATACAAGCCCCGGCGGGTATCCTTGCTTGCGCGTCGAGCATGGTATGGCTTCAGCCAATCCGCCGGGCCGCCGTGCCCGTCCGTCAAGTAGATCGGTTCGAAATAGGTCACGCGATCGTTCTCGCTCAGGTCGGTCGGGCGCTCAAAATACTGAGGATCGAGCGTGTCAGTGCCCGCAAGATACGATCTTGGCCGTGATGGCGTTCCGCTCGACCAGATAAAGCAGTGCAAGGTCCCTACCGCCATGAAATACCAGCGGACAGGATTGAGCGTGCCGCTTCTCGCGAGCCGTCGAACCGTCTTGAGCAGGACGCCCGCGCGGCCGACCACCGTCCATGGGCGGCGGAAAATCTGCTCGACGAAGCCAGCGACAGCATCGGGCTTATCGGCCAATTGCGAGTAGGCAATCGTCTCGCCGTCGAGATCGCGCAGCCGGAGATTCGGCGCAAGGCGGCCCGAATTTAGATCGTCCCAAAAGGTCTCGGTGCCCGCGAGCGGCGCAACAACGCTCATGTAGATCGGCATCGGGATCACGGGATTTTCCGCGATAGCGCATATCTGTCGCTCCATGTCCGATGCCTTCTGGTGACGCGGATCGAACAGGTAGCCGTAAGTGATCGTGATGCCCTGGCTCTCCGCGTAGGCGATATCGTCGATGACGTTGTAGCGCTTGCTTAGGTTTTGCGTCTTGCGGTACCGTCGCAAAAGGTCCGGGTCGAACGATTCCAGGCCCACGAACAGCCCGAGGCATTTTGTCGCGGCAAGTCGCCGGATGAGGTCGCGGTCATGCAGCACGTTTTGCGTGACTAGCGCTACCCAGCCACGGACGCGTCGGTTGGATTTCAAATACTCGCACACTCGCACCATGTGTTCGCGATCATCCGAGAAGTTGTTGTCGAGCATCATGACGATGGGATACAGCCGGCGAAAACTCAGCCTCGGGCTGCTCGAAATGGCATTGTCGATGGTTCTCGTAAGTTGATCGAAGTCGTAGCTCGCGTGGCCCCCGACCTCGCTTGGAATCACGCAAAAGGAGCACTTGAAGCTGCATCCTCTCGTTGCCTCGATCAGGTGAACAACGGGGCTGATCCGGCTTTTGGTGAAGATGCTGTAGTCGAGTGTGTACGAAGAAATCGCGCGCGATCGGAGATCGATAGATCGTCTTGCAGCGAGCCGGTCAAGAAATCCGCGACGACATCGCGGAACGCAATCGACCCCACCGGCACAGACGGCATCGAAAAACTGCGACGCGAAATCCGGAAACTACGGTGCAGATGCTGCCACCCGCAACGACCTTGGCGCCGCTGCGGCGGAAGTAAAACGACAGCTGCCGCAACCGGTCAAAATCGACCTGCAGACCGGAGAGGAAGACGAGGTCGTATCCCCGGCAGTCCGCCGCCTCGAGTGGGCCGTGCCAGTCTTCGTGGTGCAGGCAAACGTCGAAGACCGACTGGTCGATGAGCGACGCCACGTGGAGGCCCGCGATCGGCTGCATCAGGTAGTTGCTGCGACGCTTGTCGCGGCCGGGCCGAAGATGGGCGCATACGACCAAGGCTTTTGGCTTGGGCTGCCTGCGCGCGAGGCTGCTGAAACGCCGGCTCCAGGCTCATGACATCTCACCGCAGTCTTGTAGGTGACGAAACCGCGCGCTACTCTGATCGCTGCAGGGTATGGTATTCAGCAAGTGCAACTGTGGCAATCCTGAAAGTAAGCGCCACATTGCCATGGTGTTTGCTGAGTGTCAGTGATCGGGCCTGAGAGGACCATCCAATGGCAAGCGGGACCGAGCCGGCGTCGTTGGTGACCGAACGGCGCTATCTCACCAGCGTCTTCATCGATCTGGTCGGCTACACGGCCACTGTCCGAGCAGCTTGACCCCGAAGATCTTCGATCTGCTCCAGCGCCGCTATCAGAACCTCGCTTTGACGGTGATGGAGCGATTTGGCGGGTTCGTATCCCAATTTCAGGGTGATGGCGTTGTCGTCTATTTCGGCTATCCTGTAGCGCATGAAAACGACGCCGAGCGTGCAGTGCGGGCGGCGCTGGAATTTCTCGAGCGCCTGCAAAATCTGGACACCCACATAAGGGACGGTTCGGACATTCCGCTGACGGCCAGGATCGGCATCCACACGGGTCTGGTGCTGATCGGGCCGGAATTGGTGAGCGGCGGCGTTGCCGAGTTCAGCGCGATCGGAGAAGCTGTCAATCTCGCCGCACGTCTGCAGGCCGAGGCGCCCCCGGGCAGCGCGGTCGTGAGCCAGGAGACGGCAGCGCTGATCGGCGGACGGTTTTCGCTCGAAAGCCTCGGGTCCCGGGCCATCAAGGGTCTTTCTCGCAAGATTGAAATCTACAAGGTGACTTGCGCGGCCTGAGCGCGGCGCCACCGATGCGAGGCCTGGAGGGCCACTGCCGGCCGGCATGACCCCGATCGTCGGCCGACAAGCCAAGCGTCGACCGCATCCTCAGGCGATGGCGGATCGCGCAGGCTGAGCGGCGCTGTCAGACCGTCGCCATAGTCGGTGATGCCGGCATCGGCAAGACGCGCCTCGTCCGGGAGTTTTGCAGCCAGCCGGAAGTCGCCGAACAACACGATCATTCAGGCGAATTGTCACGAGCTTTTCGTCGAACACACCGCTCTATCCGCTGGCGAGCTTTCTGTGGGCCCGCGTCGGTCTGATGCCCGAAGACGATGTCGACGGCCGAATGCAGAAGATATCCACCTTTCTCGACGAACTGGCGATCAACACGACGGAGAACTGATCAGATCGTCGCGAGCCTATTGGGCCTTCTGTCGGCGCGAAGCGGCCGAAGCCGTTGCGCCTACCTCCCTGCTGCTCAAGAGAAAGCAGTACGATTTCATCATCAAGGTCTTGCGCCAGGTCGCGAGCCGTCAGCCGACGCTGTTGTGGGTAGAGGACGCGCATTGGCTTGATGCGTCTTCCGCCGAATTGCTGCAGGAAATCGTCGCCGCCGCATCGGACGTGCCGCTGCTGGTGATCCTGACGCGACGGTCATTCCCCAATTCGGTCGCTCTGCCGCAGCCTCGACGAGACAATCGAGCTCAAGCAGCTTTCGACGGTTCGAAGTCACTTGAGGTCGCCGCAGGTCGATGCCGGGCGCGCGCGAACTGCCCGATACGTTGCTTGAACGTGCCGTAGAGGCGGCGGAAGGCGTGCCGCTCTTCCTCGAACAATTCATGATCTCGCTGATCGAGGAACATCGCCGATCGCCTGACTCGACCCCGAAGCCGCTAGCGTTCCGCTCCTGCTTGCCGAGAAGATGTCGGGGCGCCTTGATCGTCGTCCGGGTGCGCGCCGGATTGTCCAGGCTGCCGCTGTGGTCGGGCGCTCGTTTGCCCTGGTCTTTCTGGCTGCATTGCTGCAACAGGAGCCGCAGGCGGTCGCAGAACCGCTCCAGGCGCTCGTCGAGGCCGAGATCCTGCTTCCACGCCGCTACGGCGCCGAAATTCAATACGAGTTCCGCCACGCCTTGCTGCAGCGGATCGCCTACGAATCCATGCTGCAGCCGGAGCGCCAGTGCGATCCACCTCGGTGTGGTCGCCATGCTGCGCAAGAGTCGAGCGGCCGGAGCAGGCCCCGCCGGAGGTGATCGCCTATCACCTCACCGAAGCCGGCCAGTTTCCCGAAGCGATCCAAGCCTGGCTGCGCGCGGGACGCCATGCGGCCGAACGATCGGCGCATGTCGAGGCGATCGAGCATCTGCGAAGCGGCCTTGCGCTGCTCGAGAGGATTTCGGATCCAGCGCTGAGCCGGCAGCTTGAACTTTATCTTCAGGTCGGGCTGATGGGATCCATCATGGCAGCGGAAGGAGCGACCTCGCTGCGCGTGTCGGAGTGCTGCCAGAGAGGCCTCGAGCTCTGCCGGCAGGGCGAGCCCAGTCCGCTGGCGCTGCCTTTCGCCTTCGGCCAGTTCACGTACACCTATTGCCGGGGGCAGGTGCAGGAAGCTTCGTCGCTCGCTCGACTGTTTCTGTCTATGGCCGAAAAAGCAAACAGCGAGTCGGGCCGGGTGATCGGTCATCGGATGCTCGGCACGGTCCTCCACGGTCAAGGCAACGCCGCGGCGGCAAAGGAGCAGCTGGAACTCTCACTGCAGCTTTACGTGCCTGAACGCGACGCGGCGACCACATTTCAATTTGGGCAGAGCACCGAGGTCCATACGAAATCCGCGCTGAGTGCCGTATTGTTCCTTCTGGCGAGATGGATCGTGGTCTGGAGGTCGGTGTCGACGCATTGCTTTCCGCGGATATGCTCCGACATCCCCACTCGACCGCAATTCCGCTGAACTATGTCGGCGGCTGGATTTTCGGGATGTGCGACGCCAGCGAGCACCTGCTGCACTCGGCCCGACGGCTGCTGGCATTGTCCGAACAGCATCGGCTGACTGCGTTCAGCGGACATGGCAGTGCATTGCTGGGTTGGGCAATGGTTCAACGGCGACACCTCAAAGAAGGAATCCAGAACATTGAGCGGGGAATCGCGATCCTCGAATTCGATAGAGTTTCGTACCGGCCTCTCCGGCTATCTGGGGCTGCTGGCCGACGCAAAAAGACAGGTCGGCGATTTTCCCGCCGCCGAAGCCGCCTGTTCAAGAGCTTTCAGCATGATCGTTCCCAGCAACTTTATCTGGTTCGAGCCGGAATTGCTTCGCATAAAAGGTCTCATGACAAAGGAAACCAAGGGGACGGATCAGGCGGAAGAAGTGTTTCGCGAAGCGGTGCTCAAAGCTCAGGCCCTGGCCTATCCCGTGGTGGAGCGCCGCTGTCTTGTCAGCCTAAAGCAATTGCTTGGACCCGCACGTCACGACCTGGAAGTGGAAGCCAGGCTTAAGGAGCTCGCTTATTTGGGCGACCTCTCCCAGAAGGTATCTCGCGCGATGAGCAGGCCCGCCGATTTGCTCAAGGCCTGAGAGGCGTGCACGGAGTGAGTAGAGAGCGTCCGATTGGAGAAGCGCGATTTGCAGACAGACGTGCCAACCGGCGAAGCCGATCCGCTCCAGTTAGTTCGCAGCAAGCCGCGTGTTTTCCGGTTGATGTACGTGCTGTCCGCCGTAGCCGTCACAATCGTCCTTTTGTGGCCTCCGCTGGAACTGGTGGCGTGCCTTCGTTTCCGCGCTGGGCAGTGGTTCATTGCAAGAACATTTCACAAGATCATAGCCACCGTGCTGGGGCTGAACATTTCGGTGAAGGGCCGGCCGGCACCCAGCCGGCCCCTGCTGGTCATTGCCAATCACGTGTCCTGGCTCGACATCGTGGCTATTTCCTCAATGCTGCCGGCCATATTCGTGACCCAGCACGGTGTCGCAAGCTGGCCGGTCTTCGGCCGGCTGGCAAAACTCAGCCCCTCGATCTTCGTGAACCGGGATCGGAAGCGCGAGGTGATTCAAACGATCGACTGTATCTCGGACGCCCTGAGCGTCGACGACGTGGTCGCCATATTCCCGGAAGGAACGTCGACCGACGGCACGGCTGTGCTGCCCTTTCGATCTGCCCTGCTGGGTGCGGTGCGCGAGACGCTGCTCAAGGCAGAGGATCTTCGCGCGGTGCACGTCCAGCCTGTTTCAGTCAGATATGCCGGGCCCAATCGTCGCCTGGCCGCCTGGGCGCGCGAAGACGACAGCTCGTTTTTCTCGCACCTGTTGCAGGTCATCCGCCTGCGTGGCATTGACGTCACCCTGCGCTGGGAAGCACCGATTCCGGCCGACGTTCAGGCTGACCGCAAGGCCCTGGCCAGGACACTTGAACAGACGATCCGGCGCTCCGCCGCGCAAGACTAGTGCCGGCGAAACGGCGTCAGGATTGACTTGCCTGCTGCTGATGTGAAGCGGTTCACAATTGAGAATGACGCCAAGCCATAGGATTGGGAGCGGACTGGCTGGACCGGGCAAATCAGTCTTGGGACGCGAATGGTCTTCAAGGAAGGCCCCCGCCCCGCCGCAACGGAGGACCTCATGACTTATGCAACAAGCCGTGACGAAGCATCTTATGCGAGGCTCCAAACGGCAATTGAGGCCTTCGCCTCGCAGTACCGATTGAACGCCAATTCCAGTGGCCCGAGGAGAACGATATTTCTTTTTCCCGGAGGGCTCGGGTCGGATCTGATGCGCTCCTATCAGGCTTATCCCAACCCGGCGCAATCATTCGAGAAGGTATGGCTCGATATCGGGATCTGGGTGGACGTTCCCCGTCTTGGAATGTTGCCTAGCGACGTCGACAGTGAACAGAAATATGTCGTTGCCGATGGCTGTGTGGATTTTCCCGGTCCCATCGCGCTTTTTCACGCCTACGAGGTCTTCATTCAATGGTGCAGGCGCAATTCGATCGATCTTTTTGTGTTTGGCTGGGATTGGCGGCGAAGCGTGCAGGACGCGGCTGATTTCTTCCTCAATGTCTTCATGCCGAAGTTTGACGCACGCTTCGCCGGCATGACGCCCCATCCGCTGGACCATTTTTCGTTCGTCGGCCACAGCGCCGGCGGCATGGTGGTCAAAGCGATGCTGAACTCCGCGACGAATTCGTACGTGCAGCGGGTCAAGAAGGCCATCACCGTGGCAACTCCATTTTACGGATATGGCGACCAAATCCGCCGGTTCATAATGGGTGATCCCTATCTGCTCGTGGTCGGATTCCCGAGGAGCTTCACGGCGAGGCTCATCTCTTCGTTGCCTGGTGGCTATGAGTACCCGTATCTCGACTATTATACCTACGGGATCAACCAGGTAGAATTTACAAAAGACCCGGATGGGTACGATCTCAATGCCTATCCCAGTCTCGATGCGGGCAATCACGCGGTAATTGCGGATCCCTATGTCTATGACCCGCAGCGCTATCCGCCGCTGACTGGATTTCAGTCGGGCTTACTGAGCCGGGGAAATGCAACGGCGCGGAAAATCTCGAGCCCGCTCGCCGACGCGGCGATAGCAGCGAAATTTTACAATATCCGCGGTGTTCAGCAGCACAATAACCAGGACGTCGACGAGACCGCAGTCCGCCAGTTCTGGACCCGTGTATCGTCGTCGTTCTCGCCTGATTTCGATCCCGATCCGATCGAAAGCGTGCCCGGCCCCGGAGATGGTACCCAGCCAGCCTGGACAACGAAGTTGCTCGGCCTTCCGGATCCAGCCAGTCAGATCATCACCATCAAGGGTGACGATGTGGATCATGCCACTATGCTGGATATCGCTCGCGTGCGGGCGAAAATCGCGGAATTGATCGGGTTGAATCCGGCTTCCCTGGACTTCGCCGACGTAGATGGGCTCGCAGAACTCATGGCGACCTTGGAGGAGTTCAACGAGTTCATGCAGGGAATGGCCGAGGTGGAGAAGTTTGCCCACAAGTACAGACCCGAGCAGTTCAGCGCGCTGAAGTCACTGCATTTGCGGCAGTACACGCCGGCGCAGTTGCAGCGGCTGCTGGCTCGCTATTACGTCGAGACGGTCAACCATCCAAGCACAATCAGTGAACCATCGAAACATGACAGGGCGCCGGCTTCGAAGGGCGAAAAGCCTCCGAAGAGTGAGAAGCCGGCGGACGATCGTGGGCCAGCTGGCAAGAAGTAGACAGCGGCGTGTCGGCCCACGAATCCAGGAATCTAGCTGTTCGGACTTGGTGTACGCTCCAAAAGCTTTGGCGCCATGCCAAGGCCGTCCGGCGTACATTTGCAATCGCCAAGGCACACGACATCTCGCCCTCTTCCTTCTTTTTTGCCGACTCTGACAGCGTATTCGGAAACAGGGAGGACCAGGACAAGTATCAGACGTTCCTGCTATTGTCACAGGTTCCGGCTCTTGCACCGCATCTCGTGGAGACCGTGCTGGTCTCTTCGCTCATGGCCGATGGAAATGGACGGTCCATCCGGTTTCCGCTGGTCGTAAAGCCGATCTGGGGCGCGCAGTCGGGAGGTGTTGCAGGGATCCGGGATGAAGACGCATTGCGGCGCTTTCTTCCCAACGGGCATAGCCGCTATATCGCCCAACCGCTGATATCGGATGCCCTGGAAATTGCCGTGTCCTTTACACGCAACCCGGAAGGCTCGCCCGATTTTTTTGGCGTCGGCGTCAAGCAGCCCTTGGTTTTGGCGAAAAAATGGAAAGGCGGCCGTCACCATGTCTCGAAAAATTTCGTTGTCCGGGACATAACGAATAATGTCGATCGCGAGCGATTTCTGGATCTCTGCCGGGCGATTTCTGCAACGCTGAGGACGAATAGCTTTCGTTTTGATGCATTTGTGCGCGACGACGGCGAAGGTGTCTTGTTCGATACACTGCAGATCATCGATGTAAACACAGGCGTATTTGCCGCCGACGAATTCCTCTTCGATACCCGCCTCACGTCCGAGTTCGTTGTTGGAGAATTGACCCGGAGATATGCTTATCTTCTCTCCTGGGGTGAACGCAAAAATCCCCGTCCCACGCGCGCGCAACGGCGGGAATTGCTATTGCACTATTTTTATTGTTATTCCGTCACTCTGTATCGGCACTTCATGGACCACGTTGCAAAAGCTCCACGATATTTGATGCGGTCTGACGATGCGCCTTAAAGTTTCGTGTCGATCAGTTCCAGCCACGGCAGCACGATGATTAGGGGGTCCAGCACGGAGCCGAGCCCTTGAGGCGCCCTGTTCGGTGGATCAGATGACGGGAGTAATTGCGCGACAAGGTTAGATGGTCGCTCGCAACGTCCAGCGCTCCTCCTGCGCAATGTCAGCCCATGACATGCCAAGCGGGAGCTCTTGACATGCAGCGCATCCGAGATCGGCTAACGCATGAGCGAGGCTGCGCGTCCCTCCTGGAGATCGAATCCGGGGCAGCCCGTGGCCGCAGCGAGAGGATTCTGCGCGTGCTGCAAGAGACTCCGTCGGTCGCTGCTCCGAACTATAGAACCGGTGCTTTCCATAGCGCCCAAGCTGTCCATCGCGATCCACGGGACTTGCATTTGGATGAAGGGGCGATGCACGCCGAGCAAAGTTGTTTGAAGACGCCCCCAGGCCGGTAGGCGTTCGTTTCCGGTAATTGGATGATCGACCAATAAATCCCGAAGCCCAGGGCAGAGAGTGCAAACACTATACTAAGGTCAGGGCTCGAGCCCATTTCGAACCGTCTACGTATGGGGAGCGAAAGTTTTTCTAGACGTCTTCTTATTTTTTTTTCGAACTCGACCCCGAATTTTGGCCAAGCGAGCAGACGCTAGGAGGCATCACTCGTTTGCAAAGAGGTCGTGAAGCAGGAAAGTACCCGGTAGCTCGCCTCTGACGCAACCTGCCCGCTCGAAACGAAGGTCGCGTGAGCGGCGATCGCTTGGAGCTGTGCGTCGCGTCGCTATTAACGATTCGTTGACCACGTTCTTGGGATCTATACTACCAAAGGTAGCACGAAGCGGTGAACGTGCATCCCGAGATTCCATAAATATCGATACGCGAAGATGCACATCACCATTCAGCCGTAAGTCGCGCACTGCTCACATCGCTTTTTGTCAAGGTTGTGCCCGCAAAACCCGCAAACCAGGGTAAACAACGTCATCCTGGGCCCTCGACACGCGCAAGCCATGCGCGTGGCGACGTAGAATGATGTCTCGCTTGCTGGCGATTTGAAGCCCGTTGGAAATCAAGCTTAGTTTGTTAGGTTAATTGATTGGAAATCAAGCTTAGTTTGTTAGGTTAATTGATCCACCCGAGACGTACCACTCGTCATCCTCATTGTCAGATCTTTCGTTCAATTTGGGATCCCACGTCGGGATGCGGCAACGCTCGATATCGACCGCTATATTTTCCGAGATCTAGTTAAATCCCGAGATCCTAGTCGACCACATCAACTACTGATTTCCTAGATTTGGATAAATCCCGAGACCTCGGACCAAGCCGCGCGCGCGTAGGATCAAGACGAATGAGGTTATTGATCCCGTCGGCATGGATGTGAGGCGGACGACGATGCGAACGTACCGATGCCCCCCTGTAGTGATGATCGTCGATGTCGTGATCCTCACCCGTAGCGATCTCGAGCAAGGCCGGTCCCGCGGGGCACGCTGCCCGCGTCCGCTGTCCGGCGGCGCACTACGGAATATACGGAATCTACGGAAAGTTTAAGCCGCTTCGGCCCCCCAAACTGTGTGATTTCCATGATGATGGCTCCGAATTTGCTCTTCTCTTGAGAAAATGAGGCTGAAAACTTTCCGTAGTTTCCGCACTTTCCGCACGCGCCCGATTGACGAGGTCACCAGAAGCTAGTTGGTCGGCATCGCCAGCCGCAAATCGGCCAATTTGGCGGATTTGGAGCGGCACCACGCCACGCGGTTGCTGTTCATCCCCGACACCATTCGCGCGCACGCAGCAACACCCGAAGATCGCCGCATTGCGGGCATGGCTCGCGAATGCTGCTGGAGAGTGTCGCGGCCGCCGTCTCGTCGGCGCGGCTGGTTAGCTCGTCGCGCCAGATGCGCGCCGGCCCGCGTCGTTCCCGACGGCAACATCCATATGGAGCCAGCTAACCCCGCGCTTCGGGAGGCCGGCAGTGCCGGACCTGAGCAGATTGATCTGGATTCCTAGGACAGGCGCGTCGTTGATGACCTCGGCCGTTCATAGCGTCCACGATCCTCCGGTTGTTTCTTCTGGGTTTGCTGTTTTCTTCCGGAACTCGCCGGCCGAAACATTTTCGGTCCTTCCCGGTTTTGCATCTCCTGTGGGCTGCCCCGGGATTTCGATTTTGTACTCGTTTGCCCGATCACCTGAGATTTTGCGCAGCACCGCCACGCAGTTCCCGTCGTCGATCCAAGCGGGCCGGTTCGTCAGGTGCTTTTGGAAGAGCTTGCCAAGGCTGCGGGCGGTCGGATTTTCGAGCGCCTTGCCGATCAATTCTCCGAGCGCATCGGCCAGTTCTTCCGCGCTTTCCGCGTCCCCTTCATCAGTCATAAAATTTACGTTCGCGAGTTCCCTGACTACATCGCGCGTCGTGAACGTTTTAGCGCCCCAGCGCTTCATAAGAATGGCAAGCACGCGGGAGGCAGCGCTCGCTTCTTCCTCACCTGACTCACCGGAGCGTAACAGCTCGGTGCAATCGACGTTGATGTCGAGCAGACCCGCGGCAAACTCCACCGGCCATCCGACCAGGCCCCACCAGAGCTTGAAGCGCGTCTTTGCGACCTGAGCCTGCGGGCGGAGCAACGCGCCACCGATCAAGATGGTGTATAGGGCGCGCAGAATTTTCGCCCGGTTCGCCTGCGTCCACGCGAACGGGTCGGCATGGGTGAAGCTCCGATTCTCAGGGTCGGGTCGATCCACGTTCAGCGACACCACGAACGAGCGACTTGCCATGTCCCCACGTGGCGCGATCGAATTGCCGGTGAAAATCTGGACCGTTGACGCAGGTACCGTCTCCACCGTGGAAACGCCGAGCACGCGGTCGGAGATCTCCGCGGATGTAAGCGCCGCCTCAATGTGCGGACAGCTGATCGTCGATCCGCGGGCGATGTTGTCCCACACAAGCGACGCGACGCCCAGCCGGAGATATGAGAACAGCGCCTTCTTGCGTTCCTCGACGCTATCCGACCAGGCCGCCGCGGTCGCACGCCGCCCCAGCACGGCGTTAATGATCATGCTGATTAGGGTCGTCTTTCCTCCACCCCGTTGGCCCGCAGTCACGAAGAAGGCAGGTCGCTCGGGCAAGAGCGCGCGCTGTAACAGGGTGAGCGCCAGCAGTACAGCGACGCATTTGCCGACTGGATCCAGAGCGACGTCGACGAGCCACTCGTTAAGCAAGAAGTTGAGCGCCTCTTTGATCTCCTCCTCTGTCGGTTCGCCTTGAGGCAGACAGGAGCGCAGAGCTGGATCAATGCGGTGAAACAACTGGGTGGCCCGATCGAGGCCAACGCCGTCTATTAGGCGGCCCGACGTATTAAGGAGGGGCGCAGTGTTGATTGCTCGTACCACAGGGATCGCGCTGTTCGGACCCTCCATAAGCGCATTGATGAACGGTGTTGGTAGTGTCGCAAAATAGGCTTCTCCATCCTTCTTGTGCACGACCCAGCGCACGTAGTTTTCAAGGAGCAGCTCGACACCGGTCGGCGTCAGTGTAACCAGCACCGGCTCCGCTGGTGCGTCCATAGTATCGGCTTGATCCTCGGCCGCGTTGGCGCGACCAGAGGTCAGCAGGTGTAGCGCCCAAGGGTTGTTTTCTTCCACCCGCACAAGGCCACCCGACGCATTGCGCATCGGCGGCTCCTCGCTCTTATCGTTCGACAGGACTTCGTCAAGGAAGCTCACGACGGGCGAAAGCTCGCCGTTGGGCTCGGGCCGGGGCCGAACAATGCGGCCGTCGGCTTGCGACTCCATGGAAGCGTCGCGCGCGTCAGCCGCGCGTTCCGTATGCTGTTTTTTGATTCGCGTCTTAAGGGTCCGTATGCCCACGCCTGTGGTTTTCGACACCAGCTTGGCGAACTCATCAACCTCGTCGTCCTCAAGCTCGGCTTGAGCCAAGATAGCCATCGCGTGGTCAACCGTGCCGGCGCCCGGGCCTTGCGCAAACGCCGATTTCGCGAACTTCAAATCGTATCGAAGGAAGTAGATGCTGCGTCCATGTGCGAAGCTGTGGATCAACAGGCCGCCGTCGTAGCCCTTCATAACCATGGCTTTGCAGCGGCCGTAATCGACGCCCTCCATAGGATCAGCCAGCGTCTCGCCGACATGACGATCTGGGTCGTTCAGCACGGCCGCGACAGTAACGATGCCTCGATGATCGAACTCCAGCTGCACACCCGGGAAAAGCACGCCGCGATGTCGTGCCTGGACCAGGCGCATCGCAGTGGCGGGGGAAGTCCCGGACTCGGCCGAGATTTTCTCGGCAAGTTCTTTATCGTGCTTGTTGCGAACTTCGGCCGCAGATTTACCCAGCCCCCTGGCGCTCGCAGCTTTGGCTTCATCGACACGGTGGCGCTCGTATTCACTCAACCGGGGTACAGCCCAAGCCGAGTCAATGGCGTCCCCTTCAAACGCCTCAGGCACGCGCTTGGCCTGATCCTGCGCCAATGGTGGGACAATCTCCGGCGCACCTTCGAAGCACAGGCGTTCACCGGTGCCGACCATGCGATCAACGATGGAGCGGTCAAGCAATTGGCCAGCGCGGCCGATCAGATGCCAACCGAAGCCAAGCAGCCAACAGCGGTCGTGCAGATCTTTCAAGAGGCGCTCGATGTCGCCGCCATCGAGTACGAGCACGAAATGATGTACTCCATTGGAACCGGGAATTGGCTCGCCTGTGTCGGTCCGGTAAAAGCCCGCGCTGGTGCTCGCCCGGCTAACCCGAGCGGCGTTCGCGAGTTCGGGTGCGACCTTCAGGAGCGCGTTCCACATCCCGCCCTCGGCATCGATGCGGTCGGACACCTCCTTCGGCATTCCCTTCGTGTCAAAGTCGATCAGACACCAAGAACGAACTCCGGGCCGGTAGTCGATGAATCCCCGCGCCCGAGCAATGGCGCCTGGAATCTGGTCGAGACGCTTCTTTGAGATCACATCGGCGGGGCTGGAGAGGTTCTCCCTCAAAGCGCCCAGAGCAATCGCCTGATCAGAACCGCAGCTTTGGATGATCCGCGCAAGGTCGCTTGCCGTTTTCGCAAACGCCCGAACGGCGGTGCCGGTGACCATCAGACACTTCGATCCATCGCTATCTAGCTTGCCATCATTTGTCAGCGAGATGCGCTTCGACATGAGTGACGGAACATCGCGCTTGGAAATTAACGTGATCTGCGGGAGCACCCTGTGGTCTTCGGCACCAACCGGCTCACCGCTCGGCGGATTGGGATTATGCGCGTTCATGGGCGCGCTCCCGACAGCACCTTGCGTCCCGCGCGGTTGTGCCAGCGAGCACTTGCCCGAAGTGGATCCGCCGACTGGGGACTGGTCGTTCACGACTGACCCCCACCTTCAGCCAGGGTGCCGGGCGCTTTGATGATCGAGAAAGTGACCGCAGGAAGCTGCGCAGTTTCGCCGGCCCGCCGCCAATCAGCGGCTGCCTCCACGGTGATGATCTTCTTGCTGCCGATGTGCATGAACCGGGGACCGGCTCCAGCGGCCCAAAGTTGATAGAGCTTCGAGCGGCTGAGTTTATGGGCGGCACAAAATTCGGCGATCGTGTATGCCGCTCGTTCGGCCGTTTGGTTAGCGACAGAGTGCTCGTCCTGAGAAAATCGTTGGAGACTCATTTCCTGCTCCGTGTGTGAACGCACGGGCAGGCATAGACGGATCAGACGGGCAAGGCTCAGCCTGCCGTGCCAGGTTTATTCAGTTTTTTGGCGATCGTCCGCACGCGCTCATGGAGCCTGAGCTTGACCTTGACCTGCTGCGCGACCGCTTGCCGCGACAGCGATGGATTGCGGGTCCAAATCTGCGTGGCCTCGGCGTTCCACAGAATCCACTCGCGACTGCGCTCTTTGCGTCGAGCAGTGTTAGCCGCGCTGCTGCTCTCCCGAAGGTTTTGCGCGTTTTGCGTACCTGTGAAGAGCGGCCGTTCGTTATCGACGATCGTCAGCGCATGAATTTCGGAGGCGAGTGTAAGCGCCTCGCGTGTAATCTGAGATGCAATCCGGCGTAGAGACTCAACATCGCCCAGGCGCTCGACAAGTTTGAGGCCCGCCTCTATTCCGTCGAGCCGTTTGAGTACGCGTGCCGCAAAATAGGCGCTGTCGGCAGCGATGCTTTTTTTGATGAGTTTTTCGTATTGAGCCGGATCGTTCGAGTCATTCTGGATCGCGGCGCTTGCCCACTTCTTAAGAAATGCGATGTGCAATTCATTGGACCCGAGCCGCGTGAACGCTTGGCCTTCAGCTTCAGTCGCCGGTCGCGTGGTAACGCCAATCAGATTATCGGGACTACGGAGAGTCTTGGACTTTTGTACCATTGTGCCGAATGATCGACTCTTCACCTTCTTCAAGGCCACAACTCTGTCCACCTTCTGCCTGGCACAAAGAGCGATGCAGCCAATCGGAATCTACCCTCGTGCCCGTGCGAGCGGCCTGGCGCGTAGTAGCCGAAGTGATCGTACGGCAGACCAGCCAACCAGCCGCCGATGACCATGCCAAACCCGCTGAACAGCAATAGCGCAGGGATGCGCTACGACGCCACGGCCGCCGTGCCACGCGTTGACGAAGACCGCACCGTCTCGGTGTCGCCGAGCGGACCATGTTTATCGATCAGCGCGGCGAGAGTCTCGTCGCCGGCTTTCTTCACGCCGCCTTTAGTCTTGGTGTCCACGTCCATGTCGATTAGGCCGGACATCCAGAGCGCACACGCCCACTCTGGCCCGATCGCTTGAACTCAGTCGCCCATTGTTCGATCTGGCGCAGATCGTTGCTCGCCGCGTGCGGCCAGTCAGTCAGCCACGTGACCTTTGAGCTCGGGCGCAGTGGAATCAGGAACCGAGTCGGATGTTTCTTGATGTAGGCTTCGGCCTGTCGATAGGATTGCTCGTGCGTGAGCAGGCGCGTTTGCGCGTTCGGTCGAGATGTGTTATTCAAAGTGTCATTCCTGGATGCTTGACCCCGGACGGCTCTACCAAAGCCGCCGGGGTTTGTTTTGGGGGTTATGCTTTGGTCTTCCGTGCTTCAGTCATCCGTCGCTTTCCTATTCAGTGGGATGACATTTGAACCGGTGTCCGATGCCATGGATTGCGGCGGCGGCAAAGCCCGACAGCTTGTGGACATCTCGCTTTTGCAACAACGATGTCGGTCGACTCTGCATGGGCGCGGCGCGCTGCGAAACTATCAGTGGACTTGACGCCCTCCACGAGGCATCCGGCCGGGTTCGCCTTTGGGTTCATCAGCCACCCTGATATTCGCTAGGATGTGCTCGACGACCTCGACGGGACACATGGTCGGCACCGCCTGGGCCAGCGCCATGGCGTCGGCGTCCGGCTCGCCGGTCTCCTCCAGCCTCTGCAACTGCCATTCATACGCCATGCACAACAGACAAAGCCGATCGATCATCTGAAACGGGATTTCGGCGGCCTCTGGCACTGCAAACGTGCGACGATCACCGCACGCTTCGATAAAGTCCGCATAGCGCTGCACCAGGGCGTATTGCTCGTCTTCGGTCATTCTGCTTTCTCCTCAGTCGGAATCGGCGGAATCTCGCCGCGTCCAGCATGCTGGTACTTGTCGCGCAGATGCTGAAGATAGGGGATTCCTGTTTAGATGCGCCTCTCGGCTCCGGCGAGGCGCGGGAGACCGGTAGCTAGGCGGCGTCGGTTGCTTTGCGTGGTTGCGTCTTCTCCCACGCTTCCAACTCGGAGAGCGCGAAGTGGCGCAAGCGGCCGAAAAAGCGCGGGCGCGGGAATGAAGGATCGGAGCGCAAGCGCCTCTCGATCCACATCATGCTGCAAGAATAGCGTTCGCGCAGTTGCGCGGTTCTCAGGTATTTTTCAGACACACGTCGCCCCGGAAGTGAGGAGGGATTTTGAAACCCTGTCGTGTGTCTCCTGAAGTACTCAGAGATGCCGAGCCGGAAGGGCGCGCTCGGATGACGCGCCTTTGATCATCCCGACCCGGTCTCGTCAAGCACCGTCATGTGATTTTCCCACAACGTCAGCAAACGATGCTCAGCACGTGCTGTTCCCACATCCGCCACGCCTCGGCCATCTCGTGCTCATACTTGTGCTGATCGTAGATCGCTTTGAGTCCGCCGGGAGGGTGATTCACGCAGCGCTCGGCGATTTCCTCGCGCACATTGAGGCGGCCCAATCCAGTGCGAAAGGTGCGACGCAAATCATGCAAGCGCCATGGCTTCGCGATCTTGGCGAGCTCGTCGAGCGCGAGCTTCGCCTTCGAATAGCCGTAGCTGCACTTCTCGCCGCACGGGCCGAAGATATAGTAGCAACCGTCGATGCGCGGAATCTCCTTCAAGATGGCGAGCGCGGTCTTCGTCAGATGCACCGTGAGCGGCTTGTGGTTCTTGGTGCGGCTGCCCGGCAGATTCCACGTCTTGCCCTCGATCTCGTCGAAGCGCATGCCGCCGACTTCGTTGCGGCGGCAGCCGCTGAGCAGCATCAACTTGAACATCGCGCCCAGGGGCGCGGTGTCGCAGGCGTTCCAGAATTTCGCGACCTCGGCATCGTCCAGGACGCGCTTCGGACCCTTGGCTTGCTTGCCGAGGCTCTGCTCTATTCCACGTGTCGGGTCGGTGGCGATCAGGTCGCGCTTCTCATAGCACCATGTGCCGAAGAATCCGGTCAGGACTGCGATCAGTTTGTTGCGGGCCGAGAAGCCACGCTTGAGCGCGGCGTCGGTGAGCTTCAGACAATCGGCCTTCTCAATCCTGGCGATGTCGCGGGAGCCGAGCTTCGGCTCGATGTGCTGGTGAAAAATGCGGCTGTGCTCGGCGACGGTCGAGGCGCGACATTCCACCTCCAACCGCAGCCGCCGGTATTCGGCCCAGACCTCCCGCACGCTGGAGCCGTCCGGTGCGGGCTCCGGTACGCCCTCTGGCGCGTGAGCCTCAAAGACCCGGCCGCCGTGAGCGGCCTTGTGAGCGTCGCTCGCAAGGTGCCTAGCGGCGGTCAGATCGACATCAGGGAAACGGCCGAGCGTGATCTTCTTCGGCGTGCCGTTGACTCGGCCGCGCCACGCCCAGGACTTCACGCCGCTGGACTGAATCACGAGGTACAAGCCGCTGGCTTTGGCGTCGGCGATCTCTTGACGCGTGCCGTTCGGCGTGTACTTGCGGCAGGCTTCAGCGGTCAGGGTAACGGCGGGCATTGGGACTTCTCTTGCTGGGGTAACCGGGGTAAACAAATCGGGCTGTTACGTCGAGTTGGGTGACGTTGTTGAATGTTATCGAAACACGCAGGAAAGCTAATAATGGCGGGTACTTCTAGCACTGTGACAGTTGTTTGTGGTTGGCAGGCGTTTGCCTAATCCACAGCATTCGTAATGACGGGGTCGGGGGTTCGAGTCCCTCTTGCGGCACCGCGCTTCGGGCTTCGCGTGGCACGGCCACGCAGGCCAGAAGGATGAAGCATGTCCGGCGAAGCTCGCAGAGCGAAGATGGACGATTCCCCCGCCGCTTCTATCCCGCGTAACAGCGTTGTGACAAACGGCGCCTCGATGGGTTGCAAGCTTCGGCGCCGACGGTAAGCTTTTGCGCTTGGCGCGGATGTCGACGGGATGTTCGGATGAAGTCGGGGGCGTTCATTGCCGGATGGCGCGCGCGCCTCGCCGCATTGCTGGTTGCCGCGACCGGTTCGACCGTTGACGCAAGCGCTGGAAATCTTCGCCTGGCGTTTTTGTCGGGAGCCAAGGACGATCATCAGACCAGTGCGCCGATGCTACCGGGCCCCACGGCCTTCGATGGAAGGTGGATCTTCACCAGTGCCGGATGCAAGAACACCGGCTCCCTGCCAGCGACGATCAAGCAAGGGCGAATCATCGTCCGCGGCGGCAGCGGACAGGTCGCGCCGGACGGCACCTTGCACTCGGTTGGCGCAGGCGGCGGCATGACGCTGACGGCGGAAGGACATCTCGATCTGGAGACGGGCTCCGGCACGTTCGACCGCTCCGACGGCTGCTCCGGGACCTGGATCGCGGTCAAGCGGCATTAGGCTGCAGTCGCCGCGTCCCCGCTCACCTCGCGCCGGTCCATACCCGCCGCCACGCAAGCACCACGCCGGTCAGGCTGAATGCGAAGCCGCAGAGACACAGCCCGACGATCGCGCCCGTCCGCAGCCACGGGTGTGATGCCAGCGGTTCGAATTCAAGCCGATGCAGCGCGCGAAACAGCACCTCGCTCTGACCGAACAGCGTTCCGTCGTCTATCGACAGGAAGCCGGAGAAAATCCAGGCGAGGAGAAATGGCGCGAAGATCAGACCGCCGATGTGGTGCCAGCGTTGCAGGCCTTGATGGGCAGGTCCGCAGGCCAGCCGCGCCAGGCCGATGATCACGCCAAGCGCCGCGCCCATCGTGGCGAGCAGCGACAGCCACCACATCAGCGCGCTCCAGGCCTGCCGGTGGTGGCGCAATTCCGTCGGGTAAAGCCAGTGCGCGATGCTGCCGGCGTAATTTGCCAGGCGCTCTCCTCGCGTGGTGGTGAGAACGATCTTGCCCGATCTCGAGGACACGTAGACCTCGGTGCCCTCATGGTCGTTCAGGTCGTGGCGAAACAGCGGGCGGTCGGAATCGAAATCGCCCGCCACCGTCCATTGATCGTAATCAATCAGCTCGGCGCCACGCGCCGCCTTAACCTCCGCCGTCACCGCCCGCTCGCTTCGCGCCGGGAACGGCACGACATGCATGACGATCCCCGACGCGAACCACATCGCAAACAACAGGCAGAAGGCTGCTCCCCACCAGCGATGCAATGTGGTGAGGAGGCGCATCTATCGCATCACCACTTCGCCGAAGCGGCGAGTTCGAAGGTGCGCGGCGCGCCGAGGACCACCTGATCGGGCAAGCCAGTATCGGAGAACTGGGCGTAGAGCGCGTTGGTCACATTGCGGACGCGGAAGCTCACGCGCATCTTCTCCAGACCTTGCCACCACAGATCGCGTCCCGGGATGTCGACGAACGCGTAGAGATCGCCGGTTGTGTAGGGCAGCATGGTGGTGAGATTGTCTTGTGTCACAAAGCGCGCTCCGACATGCCGGATCGAGCCGCCGAACTCGACCGGCCAGCGCCAGCTGTCGAAACGGTAGGACGCTCCGGCGTTGACGATCACAGGCGCGACATTGGGCACGGTGTTGCCGGTCCAGATGTCGAAATTGCCAAATGTCGATTCGGTGAATGCGGCATTGCCCCAAAGCTTGAGACCTTCGATCGGGCGCACCGCACCCGCAATTTCGACGCCCCTTGAGTGAACCTCGCCGGCTTCCGTCGTGATCGTATTGGTGAGCGCGACAAAAACGTTGTGGCGCTCGATATCATAGGCCGCGACCGTCGCCTCCGCCCGCTTGTCGGCGGAGATCAGCTTGACGCCGGTCTCGTAGATGCGTGAGCTGCTCAGGTCCAGCGAGTTCGCCGGGCTGACCGAGAAGATACCCGCCGCCGCCGGATCGTAAGCGGTCGCATACATGCCGTAGAACATCAGGCCCTTCACCGGCTCGAAGGTCGCGGCCGCGCGATAGGACACGGGCTGCCAATCGTTGGTGAAGGGTTGGCCCGTCGGGATACTGCCGTCGAAATTGACGCCGTTGCGTGACAACCTGATATCCTCGATCCGGATGCCGCCGATCAAGGCAAACCACGGCGTGATCTTCAGGCGATCCTCGACCGAGCCGGCGACGGTTTCCAGGGTGCTGTTGCGGAAGCCCGGCTGTGGTGTCAGGCCGTAGAGCCCCGGTACCGGATTGACCACAGTCACAGACGCGTTCGGGTCCGGAAAATCATCGGGATTCTGTTCTTGTCCGAACAGGATGTCGTTGCGGCTCACCTGCAATTGTGCGGCGAGCCTGTTCTGCATACCGAAGAACGCGGAGTCCCATGCGACATCCGCATTGTTGCCGACCACCTGTTGCTTGTGCGTGACGAAGAACTTGTCGCGGTCGATCAGCGAGGTCGCAGGATTGAAGGCGTAGGTCTCGCTGTCAAACCAGTGACGCTTGGCCCCATATTGGTAAGCCTGATCCTTGATTGTGATATCCTCGGTCAACTTCAATTCGAAGCCGCCGCGCAGCCAGAGCTCATGCGCGCCGACGGAATTGTCGGCGACGTTGTAATTCGTCCTGGTGGTCCGCGAGTCGATGGTGACCGGGAAAAGGGTGTCACCGGTGAAGGTGTTAATGGCCGATCCCGCAACGACGCCATGGGTTGAGAACGGGCCGGAAAACGCCGTGGTGGTCAACGGCGTGCCCCAATAGGCGTGGCCGTCGTCGCGCTTGTAATCGACCGCGCCGAACACTTTGAAGGCATCGTTGACGCGGTAATTGAGTTGCCCCGAGATGTTGTTGAGCTGGTCGTCGACACCATCGATGAAGCCGTTGACCTTGGATGAGGAGACATCGAAACGATAATCGAGCCCGGAAATGTTGGTGCTCCCTCCCGAACCGAAATGCGTGCGATAGGTGCCGAGCGTATCGATCGAGGTGTCGAGCTCGCTCTTGATCGCGCCGGTGTGAGGCTGGCGCGAGACGAAATTGACGGAGCCGCCGATCGCGTCGAGGCCGCTCATGAGCGCGGAGGGCCCTTTGAGGAATTCGATCTGATCGAGATTGGCCGTCTCCATGATGCGCGACGTAATGTCTCCCGGGCCGATCCATATCCCGTTGTAGAGCGTGTTCACGGAGGGGCCTGTAAAACCGCGCATGGAAAAGACCGCGGGCGCGCCGCCGAGGTCGCCTGACAGCACGCCGACTGCGCCTTGCGCGGCTTCCGTCGTGGTGCGGTAGCCTTGCTCGCGCATCTGTTGCTGCGTCACGATCTCGACGCTCGCTGGAGTTTCATGCACGGTCAGCCCGAGCCGGCTGGCGCTGGTCGCAACCAGATTGCCGTTGAGCGGTGTGGGAACGACCATGTGAGAGCTGCCCGGTGGCGTCGGTATGGCCTCCGAGCTGATCACCGGCTGCGTCGGCGGCAGCGGTTTCGCCGCGGTTCGCGCTGTGCGCTTGGCCCGCTTGGGCAAGGCTTGCGAGTCATTGCCCGGTCGCGTCGCGTTGCTGCGCGGCGTCGCCGGCGCGACGGTGACCGGATTGAGCGGCTGCTGGTTTTGCGCCGATGCAGGCCGTGGCAGATCGGCGAGCATCAGCACGATGCCGAGCGGCAATGCGGCGCCGGAGCGCCAATGCTGTCTTGACGAGAGAAAGGAGGAATGCGCGCGCAGGCGCGACGGATGACGTCCGGTGAAGTTGATGTGAGACACTGATGTGACCAACGGCGAACAATAAAGCCGTCACGCACGTTGGCCGCAACAATCTGCCCTTCGCCCTGACTCGGCAGACCACACTCGGCTTTCACAACGCCCCGGAGCACCCCGCCCGGCGCGTTCGTACATGACTCATTGCCGGTAGCAGGTTTCCTGGCTCGCGGGTCACGGCCTCGGACCACCTTCCCAGGATCGAGAAATCCCAGTGGTATCAAATGGTCGTCGGCTCGCCGCTTACAGTTGCGGGGGCAGCTGCGGCATTGTTGGAGAGACCAACGCACCGCATTCCCTTGATTAGCCCTTGCGGGCACTACCGCTTTCAGGATGGCACCCGCCTTTCGCGCGAGTCAACGCGACAGAAGCAGCCGCGACCTTGTGAGGTGACCGGTGACGTAAACCGGCAACACCAACAGCAAGTTGCGTTCGATGTTTCTTCTGCCGGCCGCGGCCGTGATTCTTTGTCGCGGCTGCCGCTGCCGTGATCTTTGTCACATAAGCCCGTGCCGAAATCGACCTATGGTCCGCGCCAAAGGTAACTCGTTTGGGCATGACCTTTCGGAAAGCCGTTTCGTCCTTTTCCGGACATGCCTGAGGCAAGTGGGGAGACTTCGCGTGCGCAGACTGGTCTTGATGACTGCATTGGCCTCTGTAATGGCCTCTTTGTTGGCCCTGGCCTCTGCCGGCGCGCAGGCCGGCGGCTCGCGCAGCCTGTCCACTGACGCCGCGCCGAACGATGTGCCGGCCGTCACCAAGGGTGCGTCGAAGGCGAACGTGCTGGCCGGCGATTCACGCAGCCTGTCGAGCGGCGCGACCGCGAACGATTCGACCGCCACCACCAATCCGCCGCCGAAAGCCGGCGCTGTCAGCGCCCAGACCGGTGGCGCCGCGACCACCACGCCCGCGGCCGCGCCGCCGGCTGTTGAAACTCCGCGCTACGCGCCGCCGCCGGGCTATGTCCCGCCACCGGCTCCGCCGGCGACCGAGACGCCGAAGGCCGTCGACACCACGCGCAACACCGAGACCCCGGCACAAACACCAGCCCAGAATTCTGCCCAGACCCCCGCGCAGACGCCGGCTCAGACCCAGGTTCAGTCTCCTGTCGAGACGCAGGCGCCGCAATACACCGCACGGCCCGCGCCGGTTGATAACGCGTCGGGCGCCACCACGCCGCCGTCGACGCGGCAGCACACGACGTCGCGCGAGGCACGGGAGTGGCACGGCCGCGGCCGTCATGCCGATTATTATGGACCAGGCTGGTCCGACTATGGATGGGATTATCGGCGTCCGCGCTTCAGGACGCCGCACTGGTCGACCCGGCGGATCCTCGCAGCGCTGCATCGTTACGGTTTCTTCTGGTAAACCGTCGCGCCCGGTTCCGGTCCCCCGAGCGCAACGGCCAAGCAATCCAGGACCGCAAACCGGTCCTGGATTGCTTTCTTTTTGAGAAAGCAAAATTGGGTTGCTTGTAGCCCGGATGAGCGCATGCGATATCCGGGAGCAGTTGTCCCGCATGTCGCTTTCACTCATGCGGGCCATGGCCCGCTGTCGCTCATGCGGGCTACGGCGCCCTGTCGGCGGCAGGTCTTACCGCGAAACCGTCTGCACCACGCTGGAAACCGGACGTGTGCTCACATTCGTGCCGGGGAGCTTCAGGTCTTTCGCGACTGCTTCGTCATATTCGGGCAGCGACGTGAGTGGCGCCTTGGCGCGGATCTGCACGACCTTGTAACCGCCTTCCTTGAGCCGGCGCAGCAGCGTCGGCAGCGCGTCCGCCGTGTGCTTCTGGAAGTCGTGCATCAGGATGATGCCCTTGCCGAGCTTGTCGAGCTTGGTCATGACCGTGGTGACCACCTTCTCGGGGCTGGAGTTCTTCCGGAAATCGAAGGAATCGAGATCGGTGGAGAACATCGCGACGTTGCGCGTGCCGAGATAGGTCATCATCGCGGGATTGTGCTGCAATTCAGGGAAGCGGAAGAACGGCGCGGGCGAGGCGCCGCCGAGCGCCCACTTCACCCCGCTGATGCCTTTCTCGATCTCGTCCTTGTCCATCTGCTCGGTCATCTTCTTGCCGTTCAGATTGACATGCGACCAGGTATGCGTCCCCACCGTGTGGCCGGCGGCATAGACCTGCCGGAGAATCTCGGGATGGAACGTTGCGTGCTTGCCGATCGCAAAGAACAGCCCCTTGGTGCATTCGTCCTCGAGCGCCTTGAGCACGGCGGGCGTGTTGCCCGGCCAGGGGCCGTCGTCGAAGGTCAGCACCACTTCCTTGGGCTCGAGGAAATCGAGTTGCTTGAAATGCTCGAAGCCGAAGCCGGGGCCGCCTGACGTGTCGATCTCGACCACGCGGCCGACGCCGAGCGCGTCCGGATTGGCGCAAACGGGCTTCTGCGCGACCGGGGCGGGCGGCGGCGCAGGCAGAGCCTTCGACAGCGAGGCCGTGGCCGGGACGTCGTCCTTCTCGGCAAGCTTCGCCTTGGCTGGCGGCAGCGGCTCGGGCGGTCTTGCCGCAATCGTTTTCGGAGGAGCCGCATCGAGACGCGGCGCGGAGGTAAGGTACCAAACGCCGGCGATCATGACCGCCGCAACAAGACTGGCCAGCATCAGGCCTAACGCATTACGCATCGCATGACTTTCCACAAACGCAATACAGATCGGGATGCGCCACTCTTCGCGCCCCGTCATTAATGCGAAGAAAGTCTTAACGCCTCACCAACGCGGGCGGCTTCCGCGAAGGATTTCCGCTGGATATGCGCCAAAGTGAGCGACGTCACAGTCGGGTCACAGGAAGTGAGGGCGATCACAGTGAATTCGGCCGGCGAGGCGCATGATGTGGTCATTGCAACAACGGCCCGCTTCGACGGCGCCAATGGGAGCCTGATATGACCAATTTATTTTCCAAGAACCTGCGCCGGGCCGGTCTGGTCCTGGCTGTCGCCCTCGCCACCTCGGCGGTGTCCTCAACGGCGAGCTTCGCCTTCAGCGCCGAAGCACAGCAGATGTGCACCGGCGACGCCTTCAGGCTCTGCAGCTCCGAGATCCCGAATATTCCGAAGATCACCGCCTGCATGTTCAAGCACAAGGCCGAGCTCTCTTCCGGCTGCCGCGCGGTGATGGATAAGGAATCCGCAGCCAAGTCCAGGACTGTCGCCACCAACGACTGACGTCCCCCCGTCCCTGGACTGGGAACGACGCAGGCCGCCCCCCTGCGTCGTTCCTGCTGCGTGTTGACCCCACAATTCGATTGCAGCTCACAAGGGCACCCTCTAGAAGGCGACTTTTATGCTAAAGCGCGACCGGGTCGCGCTTTAGCGTTTTTGAGGGCATGATCTTTTCGGAAAACCGCTTCACACTTTTCCGGATCATGCCCATGCTGGGGTTTTGAAAATGACCAGATTTCTTTTCGTCGTCATTCCCATCGGTTTGCTCGCATCCAGCGCCGTCGCGCAGCAGGGACACGACGCCTGCGCGCGCGACGTCTCGCGGTTCTGCCGCGCTCACATGAACGAAGGCGATATGGTCGTGCTGGCCTGCCTGAAGCAAAACCGCGCGCGGCTCTCCAAAGCCTGCGAGAAGGTGCTGACCGATCACGGGCAGTAAACGGCGCTAGGGCATGATCCGGACCGGAACGGCCGCGTTAGCGCAAAGTGTGCAGCGGCTTTCCCTCGCGGCAAACGCAGAATGCGTTCGCGCGGAGATCATGCTCAAACAATAACCTCAGGAACGACGGCCGACGAGCCGTCGCCGCGTTGGAAAGAGCGTCAGCCCGCTACGTTCCGAGACGAATCCCCAGATGCCCCGCGGCGCGAACAGCATGACGACGATGGCGAGTGCGCCGAGAACGATGAGATAGGACGCGCCGAAGTCGGCCAGATAGCGCTGCATCAAATAGAAGATGACAGCGCCGATGACCGGCCCCTCGATGGTGCCGATGCCGCCGATCACCACGATGAAGATGACGTAGGCCGTCCAGTCGAGGACCGAGAACGCCGCGTCGGGCGAGATGCGCGCCTTTTGCAAGTAGATCAGCGCTCCGATCATGCCGGTCATGGCAGCGGTCGCCACATAGACCGCAAGCTTGATGCGGTAGATATCCACGCCGAGACCGGCTGCGGCTTCCTCCCGATCGCGAATGGCGCCGAGCGCCAGCCCACGGCGCGAGCGCAGGATCAGATAGACGAAGGCGAGCGTTCCGGTCACGAGCAGGAGCGCGACCCAATAGGAGATGATGTCGCGCGCCGCCGGCGTGCGCACGTCGAACAAGGTCTTGACCCACTCGATGCCTGACACAGCCGATGTCGCAGACGGCGCGAGCGAGGTGCCAGTGCCGCCGCCGAGATCCTTGAATTGGGCGAAGACCAGCCGATACACCTCGGCCACCACCCAGGTGCCGATCGCGAAATATGCGCCGCGCAGCCGGAATACGATCAATGCAGTGGGCAGGGCAAATGCAGCGGACACTACTCCTGCAAAGGGAATCGCGAGCAGCGGATCGATGCCGCCGAGCTGCGCGAGCGCAAACAGGATGTAACCGCCGAGCCCGACGAAAGCCTGCTGGCCGACGGAAATGAGTCCGGCATAGCCCGCGAGCAGGTTCCAGCATTGCGCCAGCGCCAGCATGTAGAACAGGAAAATCAGGTCCTGGATCAGGTTGCGGCCGGCAAGGACCGGAAGCGCCAGAAGGACAAGAAAGACGGCCGTGGCTCCCGCCGCCGCCGCACGCCAGCCGCGTCCGGCCGTCTCGGTGTGGAACGTCTGCGCCGATTGTCCGGCTTCGGTCATCGCAGCTCTCAATCGATCGCGCGTGGAAACAGACCGCGCGGCTTCAACGCCAGCACGATCAGGAAGGCGAGATGGCCCGACAGGATCTGCCATTCCGGATTGATGCGGGCGCCGATCGTCTGCGCCAGCCCGAGCACGATGCCGCCGGCCAGCGTACCCCAGAAACTGCCGAGCCCGCCGATGATGACAGCTTCGAAGGCGTAGAGCAGCCGCGCCGGGCCGATGGTCGGATCGAAATTGGCACGAAGCCCGAGATAGAGCGCCGCAATCGCGATCACGATGAAGGCGAGCCCCATCGCGGTTGCAAAGGTGCGGCCGATATCGATGCCCATCAGCTGCGCAACTTCGAGGTCATCCGAGGTGGCCCGGAATGCGCGGCCAAGCGGGGTCCGATAGAAAACGAGATTAAGCAGGAGAATGGCGGCGATCGCCGACAGCAGCGTCAGCAGCGGCACGACGCCGACCGCGATACCGCCTCCGAGAGCGATCGAGGCGGTTTCGATCGCGCCGGAGCGCAGCCGCTGGCTGTCGGCGGAGAACAGCTGCAGCAATCCATTCTGCAGGATGATCGACAGGCCGAAGGTGACGAGCAACGGCGGCAGCAGGTCGCGTCCAAGCGTCCGGTTCAGCAGGACAAATTGGAGGGCGAAGCCGGCCGCGAACAAAATGGGCAGTGCGAGCAGGACGGCCGCGAAGGGGTCGAGTCCGAGCCGTTCCGAGAGCGCGAGAATCACAAACGCGGCCAGCACGATCAGGTCGCCATGGGCGAGATTGACCAGCCGCATCACGCCGAACATCAGCGAGAGCCCCGCTGCAAACAGTGCGTAGAGCCCGCCCAACAGGACACCCTGGATCAGCGCATCGATGAAGCCCGTCATGTCATGCGCCAAAATATGCACGGTGGATCTGGTCGCGGGTCAGTTCCTGCGGGCGGCCGGAAAGGGAAAGACGGCCCTCCTGGAAACAATAGACGCGGTCGGAGACTTTCATTGCCTGCACGATATCCTGTTCGACCAGCACGACACTGGTGCCTTCTGCCTTGATCTGCGGCAGCGCGGCGTAGATGCCGGCGATGACAATGGGCGCAAGCCCGAGGCTGATCTCGTCGCACAGGAGAATGCGGGGATTGGACATCAGCGCGCGACCGATTGCGGCCATCTGCTGCTGTCCGCCGGAGAGCGTCGGTGCGGCGGACAATCTTCGTTCCTTCAACACCGGAAACAGGCCATAGACGCGATCGAGCGTCCACGCGCCCGCCTTGCGGCCATGACCACCGATCAGAAGATTTTCCTCGACGCTCAACGAGGGAAACAGCCGCCGTCCCTCCGGCACGAGGGCGATGCCGAGCCTGACGATTTCGGCCGCGTTGCGCGAGCCGACCGGCTGGCCATCGAGGATGATGCTCTCGGCGGGTCCGCGAATGAGCCCGGCGATGGCCTTCAGGTAGGTGGACTTCCCGGCGCCGTTCGCGCCGATGATGGCGACGGTCTCTCCGGCCTCGAGCACGGTGTCGATGCCGTATAGCGCCTGAAAGTCGCCGTAGAACGCCGTAAGGCCATGCGTTTCCAGGAGCGGTGTGGATAGCGGCATGGATCAGGCCTCGATGCCCATGTAGATCTGATGCACGTCCGGTGAGCGCATCACATCGTGCGGTGTGCCCTCGGCGATCTTGCGGCCGAAATTCAGAACGACAAGGCGGCCGACGACGGCGAGCAACGCATGCACGACATGCTCGATCCAGACGATCGCAATGCCGGTCTGCCTGATCTCGCCGATTGTGACAATGAGCTCGTCGCACTCGCCTTCGGTCAGCCCTCCGGCGATTTCATCGAGCAGGAGCAGCCGCGGACCGGTGGCGAGCGCGCGCGCCATTTCGAGGCGTTTGCGTTCCAGCAGCGTCAGCGAGCCCGCGAGTGCGTTGGCTCGCTTCAACAGGCCAAGCCGTTCGAGAATCTCGCCGCAGGCCTGGGCCGCCTCGCGCTCGGATAGGCGTCGGCCGTTGACCGCACCGACCAGCAGGTTCTCGAACACCGTGAGCTTTTCGAAGGGCTGCGGGATTTGATGGGTCCGGCCGATGCCCGCCCTGCAACGCATCTGCGGAGGCGCGCGTGTCAGGTCGCGTCCGTCCAGTCGAATGCTTCCGTCGTCGGGCGCGAGGCTGCCTGCGATCAGGTTGAACAATGTGGTCTTGCCCGCGCCGTTCGGCCCGATGATGCCAACCGCCTCGCCAGGCTCAACCGCGAGATTGAGGTCGTCGGCTGCGACGATCGAGCCAAAGGTCTTTTTCAGGCCGGCGATTTCCAGCAGCATGGCGCGGCCGCAAGTGAGGTG
This sequence comes from uncultured Alphaproteobacteria bacterium, assembly GCA_963696255.1. GTDB lineage: Bacteria > Pseudomonadota > Alphaproteobacteria > Rhizobiales > Xanthobacteraceae > Bradyrhizobium. The sequence continues at coordinate 1,674,711 of CAVOJN010000005.1, read as the reverse complement.
ATCAGGCAATCGCCTCCATCTTGCCGGCCGCCGGGATCGCCGGCGCCGTGCGATTGTCGGTGATGACAATATCGTATTTGCCATCCTTGAAGCGCCATTGACCACCGACCAGCGGCGTCTTGGTGACGTTCTTGGCGGCAAAGGGCGGCAGGTTGGCGCCGTTCCACTGGATCTTGCCGACCACCGTGTCGAGATTGGTCGCGGCGATGGTCGCGGCGATCGCCTTGCCGTCGCGTTGCGGCGCGCGCTTGAGCACGTCGACCGCTACCTCGAACAGCGCGTGGGCGAAGCCGATCGGTTGCGTCCATTGCTTCTTGGTCGCGGCTTCATAGGCAGACGCAAGCTCCTTCGCACTCACGCCAGTCAGCGACGATTTGAAGGGGTGATTCGGTGACCACCAGACCTCGGAGGACAGATTGTGGCCGTCCTTGCCAAGCGCTTCGACCGCAACCGGGAAAAGGATCGCCTTGCCGATCGACGCCACCTTCGGCTTGAAGCCCTGCTGCAACGCCTGCTTCCAGAACGTCGTGAAATCGGGTGGCAGCACGACGCCGGTGACGATCTCGCAGCCCGCAGATTTGAACGCGCCGATCTGGGCGGAGAAATTGTCGGTGAGGTTCTGGTAGCGGCCGGGATCGGTCAGCTTGTAGCCGCTCTTCTCCAATACGGGCGGAAAGCCCACAATCTTGTCGCCCCATGCATTGCCGTCGCCGTCATTGGGAAACAACCCGCCGACGGATTTGTTGGTCTCGACCTGGCTCCACATGTTGGTGAAGACGGCGATGACGTCCTCGAGGCCCCAGAAGAAATGATAGGTGTAGTCGAACCCTTTCCAGGCGGGCGGGCCGCCGGCCGGGTTGGCTTGCCGGCCGATGAACCAGGGTTGCCATGGCGCGGTCGTGGAAATGCAGGGCACCTCCTCGATCTCGCATTGAGTCGAAACCGGATTGGTGGTCTCGGGTGTCGAGCCGACCAGCATGAGATCGACCTTGTCCTGAACGATCAGGTCCTTGGCGACTTCGGCGGCGCGGTTCGGATTGGACTGACTGTCCTTGACGACGACTTCGACCGGCACGGTGGCGTTGCCGATCCTGATGCCGCCCTTGGTGGCCTCGCGGAAATTCGCGATAATGAAATTGTCGGCTTCGGCGAAGGCCGCGAGCGGCCCGGTGGCCGGGCTGACATAGCCGAGCTTGATCGCGCGGCTTTGCGCGATGGCGGGCGCCGACACGCCGGTCGCCAGCAGGGCGCCGGTCGCAGCCGAGATCTTCAGCAACGAGCGACGATCGATCGCATGGTGATGGCTCGAGCTGACAATGCGGTGGGTCATCTGCGCGTCCTCCCCCCTTTTGATGCGCCGGTTTTGCGGCCTCACCGTCGGTTGACTGCCGCACTGGCGTTCGATATTCGAACAATCGTTCGTTAGTCGAGCAGTGTCCGCCAGAGATTTGAGGGAGTCAACAGGCCGCGCCATGGCTCAGAAAATCCAAACGGCTCAGGAAATCCAACGCCGGGAAATCCAACGCGAAGGCGAGCGCGACGACAAGGAGTTCATGGCGACTCTCGCCAAGGGGCTCGCCGTGCTCGGCGCGTTCGGCCGGCAACGTCCGACCATGACCTTGTCGGAGGCCGCGCAGGTTGCCGATCTGTCGCGCGCGGCAGCGAGACGCGTGCTGCGCACATTGTCGCTGCTCGGCTATGTCGAGCAGGACGGCCGCGTCTTTGCGCTGACGCCGCGTATCCTGGATTTCGGCTTCGCCTATTTGTCGACACAGAGCTGGATCGATCGCGCATTGCCGATGATGCGGGACTTGAACGAGCGGCTCGGCGAATCCTGTTCGGCGGCGATCCTGCAGGGCAACGACATCGTCTATGTCGCACGTATTCCGGCGCGGCGGATCATGTCTGCTGTGCTATCGGTCGGGAGCCGGCTGCCGGCCCTGCATACCGCACTCGGGCGAATCATGTTCGGCTATCTCGATGAGGCCGAGATCTGGCGGCGGCTTAAGTCGCAGCGCATCGAGGCGCACACGCCGCAAACCATCACCGATCTGCAGGCGCTATTCGATCGCATCCGCGCCGATCACGAGCAGAACTTCTCGATCGTGGATGAGGAGCTCGAGCGTGGCTTGCGGGCGCTCGCGGTGCCTGTGCGCGATCGTGCCGGGCAGGCGGTCGGCGCGATCAATCTGTCGACGCACTCGACGCGGACGACGCGCAACGAGATGCGCGAACGCTTCCTGCCCGAACTCAATCGGATTGCCACCCAGCTCGCGTCCATGACGCTCTGATCGTCGGCACTCTTGAGGGCTCTCTTGCCATCGGCGAGGAGCGGCCGTATCGTTTCGGCAAGTTCGGAATACGGACAGAAGTTCGATAATCGAACATTGAGGGGAGGAGACGATGGCAGGCAAGGCGCAGGCTTCGGCAATTCCGCCGGAACACACCGGCAACGTCAAAGTGGCGAAGCCGCAAACCGGTCAAGAGTATCTCGACTCGTTGCGCGACGACCGCACCGTCTACATCTACGGCGAGAAGGTCAAAGACGTCACCACGCATCCCGCCTTCCGCAACACCGCGCGCATGGTGGCCCGCCTCTACGACGCGCTGCATGACGAGAAGCGTAAAGACAAGCTGCTGCTGCCGACCGATACCGGCAATGGCGGCATGACACACGCCTTCTTCAAGGCGCCGAAGACCGTGGACGATCTGCTCGCCGGCCGCAGCGCCATCGCCGAATGGGCGAAGATCACCTATGGCTGGATGGGGCGCGCGCCGGACTACAAGGCGGCGTTCCTCGCCACGCTCGGCGCCAATGCCGATTTCTACGATCCATATCAGGACAATGCGAGGCGCTGGTACAAATTCAGCCAGGAGCGCGTGCCTTTCATCAATCACGCCATCATCCATCCGCCGATCGATCGGGACCGTCCGGCCAATGAGGTCGGCGACGTCTGCGTTCACGTTGAAAAGGAAACCGATGCAGGCCTCATCGTGTCCGGCGCCAAGGTGGTCGCGACCGGCTCGGTGCTGACCAACTACACGTTCGTGGCGCATCACGGCCAGTTGCCGCTGCAGGATAAGAAATTCGCTGTCGTCTTCATGATCCCCACGAATGCGAAGGGCGTGAAGTTTCTTTGCCGCACGTCGTATGAGATGGCATCGACCGTTATGGGCAGTCCGTTCGACTACCCGCTGTCAAGCCGCATCGACGAGAACGACGCCGTGTTCATCCTCGACAAGGTGCTGGTCCCCTGGGAGAACGTGTTCGTCTACGCCGATATCGAAAAGGCCAACAATTTTTTCCCGCGCACCGGGTTTCTGTCGCGGTTTGTCGTGCACGGCTGTACGCGGCTCGCCGTGAAACTCGACTTCATCACCGGTCTGCTGCTCAAAGCCGTCGAGGCCATGGGCAGCAAGGATTTTCGCGGCGTGCAGGTGAACATCGGCGAAATCATCGCGTGGCGCAATCTGTTCTGGGGGCTGAGCGACGCCATGGTGCGCGATCCCAGGCCCTGGATCGGCGACTACGTTCAACCCAATGCCGACCCCGGCAATGCCTACCAGGTGCTCTCGACCATTGCCTACACAAAGATCAAATATCTGATCGAGCAGATCGTCGCCTCCGGCCTCATCTATCTCAACAGTCATGCCCGCGATTTCAAGAATCCCGAGATCAGGCCCTACATCGATCAGTACATGCGCGGCTCCAACGGCTACAAGGCCGAGGAGCGCGTGAAGCTGATGAAACTGTTGTGGGACAGCCTCGGCACGGAGTTCGGGGGTCGGCATGAACTTTATGAGATCAACTACGGCGGTGCCACCGAGCAGATCCGGCTGTTCAACTATTGGGGAGCCCTGGCTTCCGGCAACGCCGAGCGCTTCAAGGGCTTCGCCGAGGACTGCATGGCTGAATACGATCTCGATGGCTGGAAGGTGCCTGACCTCACCGACCCCGGCGAGCTCAGCTATCACGTGCTGAAGAAATAAATCGCCGTCACGCTGTCGCACCGGCGCCGGTGTAACTCGACTCTCGCCGGCGCTTCGCCGCGTCGAAATCGTGCATTCCGCTCTGCCATTGCAGGGCGACGACGGCACCCTTGGTCGGTTGCAGCAATCCGAGTGCGCTCAGAATCGTGATCGGCAGCCAGATCACGAACTGTAGCCAGGCCGGCGGATCATAGGCAACGGCCACCGCCAACAGCGCCGGCACCACGACGTGTCCGACCACGACGATGACGAGATAGGCGGGAAAATCGTCGGCGCGCTGCGGCGTGAAGTCCTCGCAGCAGATCTCGCAATGGTCGGCGACCTTCAAAAAGCGGCGGAACAGGTGGCCGCGCCCGCAGTTCGGGCACTTCATCGCAAAACCGCGTCCGAGCGCTGTGAGGAGGGAAACCGGTTGAGCCATCGTCGTCGTCCTTGACTGCTGAGTACCTCCATACAATATGCCTGATGCACCATACAATCAAAGACAAAGCTGAGAATTGCATGGACTGGGTCCCTACACTTTCCGAATGGCAAGGCCCGATGTTCCTGCGCATTGTCGATGCGCTCGCCGCGGATGTCGCAAGCGGCCGGCTGGTCCGCGGTCAGAGGCTGCCGACCCATCGCGCGCTCGCTTCCGCTCTCGATCTCGACCTCACCACGGTGACGCGGGCTTATGGCGAGGCGAGGCGGCGCGGACTTCTGGAGGCACGAGTTGGCCACGGGACGTTCGTCTCCGAGACCACGGCGCGCGCCGCTCACGATCTCCCCGCTCCGGTCAATATCGATTTGTCGATGAACCTGCCGCCGCAGCCGGTCGAGGCCAACCTCGATCTGCGCATCGCGCAAGGGCTCGCGCATATCCGCTCCGCCGCGGGCTTTTCCGCCTTCCTCAGCTATTCGCGGCCGGGCGGCAATGCCGACGAGCGCGAGGCCGCGGCGTTGTGGCTCAGGGCACGCGTGCCGCAAGCAGCACCCGAGCGCATCGTGATCTTTCCCGGATCGCAGGCGATCATCTTCAATGCCCTGCTGGCGCTGACCTCGCCGGGCGATGTCGTGGTGACGGAAGCGCTGACCTTTCCCGGCCTGCGCGCGGCGGCGGCGCGCTTGAACGTGCGGCTGGCCGGCATCGCCATGGATGGCGAGGGCGCGCGGCCCGACGCGCTCGACGACGCCATTCGCAAGCACAAACCCAAAGCGGTCTACCTGGTGCCGACCCAGCAGAATCCGACCACGGCGACCATGGGGCCGACCCGGCGCAAGGCGATCGCGGATGTCATCCGCAAGCGCTCCACGATCCTGATCGAGGACGATGTGTATGGCCCGCTGGAGCCGCAGGTTTCGCCGATCGCTACTCTCATCCCCGAGCGCACTTATTATGCGGCGAGCATTTCCAAATGCATCGCGCCGGCGCTGCGCGTCGCCTATCTGCTCGCGCCCGATCTCGCCGCCGAGCAGAAGATGCGGGGCGGCCTGCAGGCGACGATGCAAATGCCGCCGCTGTTGATGGTGGCGCTGCTCACGCATTGGCTGAGATCCGGCGTCGCCAACGACATCATCAAGGCGATACACAACGAAGCCGCCGTGCGCCAGCAGCTCGCCGCGCGCTTCCTCAAGGGAATCGCGTTTGCCGCACGCCCGGCCAGTCATCATATCTGGATGCCGTTGCCGCAACACAAGGATGGCGCCGGCTTGCTGGCGCATCTGCGGCGCAACGGGCTCGCGGTGGTCGGAGAGGACGCCTTCGCCGTGAGCGACGCCGCGCCGCGTGGCCTGCGTGTCTCGCTCGGCGCCGCGCGCAGCCGCGCCGAACTCGGTCAGGCGCTGCAGGTCTTGTCGAACGCAATGAAGGCGCCTGCCGAGACGATGCAGATTGTGTGAGGGGTTTTGGAAGCAGTCATTCCGGGGCACGCGAAGCGTGAACCCGGAATCTCGAGATTCCGGGTTCGGTGCTGCGCACCGCCCCGGAATGACGGAGAATTACGTCGTGCTGCCCGCGGCGCTCGCGACCACCGGCAGCACCTCATTGGCGGCGCGATCGGGCGTGTCTTCCTTCCAGCGGACCGAGCCGAACGGCCGCTCCAGCATGCGGCGGATGCGCACCGGGTCAGGGCCGATGTGGAACGCGATCGCCTGCTGGTGCAGCGCGCGCTCCGATTGGGTCGAGCGATTGCGCTGGCGCAGATAATCGAGCCAGGTCGGGCAGTGATAGCGTTCGGTCCACAATTCGGGATCGGCGATGTCGCGCGCGATCGACCAGCCATAGGCGCCGTTGCGCTGGCGCGAGAGCTGCACGTCCTGCATCACATTGTGAAAGGACCGCGCGTCATCCTGCGCCACGCGGTATTCGATCTCCACCACCAGCGGTCCGCTGCGTGCGGTGAGTTGCAGCTGCACCTCAGGATCTTCCAGCACCTCGGCAGCCTCGTTGCGGGCGCCGACGCGGGGCATCGGCATGATAAGCCCGAGCAGCGGCGAAAGCAGCATCAGCGCGGCGGACACCAGCAGCGCCGTTTCCACGCCATAGGCGTCGGTGAGGCGGCCCCAGCCCCAGCTTCCGACCGCGATGCCGCCGGAGATCGAGGCCTGGAACGCGGCGAGCGAACGGCCAGCCACCCAGCGCGGCGCCGAAAGCTGGACGCCGATATTGAACAGCGCGACCGCGAGCATCCAGACCGAGCCGGCGATCACAAGCGCGGCGGAGGTCAGCACCGGTTCGCGACTGAGCGCCACCGCGGCGATCGCACCCGCCATCGAGATCGTGCAGGCGCGGATCGCCGATTCCCCGCTCAGCCGTTTGCGGATCTCGCCGATGTTGAGCGCGCCGATGACCGCGCCCATGCCGAAGGCGCCGAGGATGATGCCATAGGTCTGCGCGCCGCCATGGAGAAGGTCGCGCGCCACCAGCGGCATCAGCGCCGACAGCGACCCGCCGATAAGGCCGATCACGAATGTGCGCGTCAGCACGATCTTAATCGGCGGCGAGTTGGTGATGTAGCGCACGCCCGACACCATGGCGCGGTTGAGTTTCTCACGCGGCAGACGGGAAGGTTCGTGGGTGCGCCTCCAGAGGAATAGCACCGCGAGCAGCGGAAGATACAGCAGCGCATTGAGCGCGAAGGCCGCCACTGCGCCGAGCGCTGCGACCACCACGCCGCCAATCGCCGGACCGAAGCTGCGGGCGATGTTGTAGCTGATGCCGTTCAGTGCGATCGCCGCCGGCAGTGTCTCTGATGGCACCTGCTCGCTGACGGAGGATTGCCAGGCTGGTCCGAACAGCGCCATGCCGCTGCCGACGATGAAGCAGAGCGCGAGCAGCAGGTTCGGCGCGAGCCAGCCGAGCCAGGTCAGCACCGTCAGCGTGGTCGCGCCGGTGAGGGCGATCGCCAGCGAGACCATGGTCACGACCCGGCGGTCATGCATGTCGGCAATGGCGCCGGCCGGCATCGAGATCAGCATGATCGGCAGCATCAGGGCGGTCTGCACCAGCGCCACCTTGTCGGCCGATGAGGTCATCTGCGTCATCGCCCAGGCCGCGCCGACGCCCTGGATCAGGATGCCGAGATTGGACAGCAGGCTGGCGAGCCAGATCCGGCGGAACGTGGTGTGTCGCAGCGGTGCGGCGATGCCGTCGGCTGAAAGGGGCGGGCGTTTGGGCGCTTCGGTCATATTCGGTCCGTTCGGGCCTTGATGGATGATTCCCATCAGCCAATGTGATGCCCGCGAATATCGTACTCTGTCCAGAGGTTGACAGGATTTTCAAGGCGGGGCAGTCCGGCTAGGTTGTTGAAAAATCAGGAGATCGAGAGATGGGCTGGTCGCGACGGACGTTTCTGACGGGTGCTTCGGCGCTGCCCTTGCTGGGCGGTAATGTGTTGCGTTCCGCGATCGCGCAGACACCGCCGGCAGGCCCCGCGGGAACCGAGGTTCCGCCGATCCTGTTCGTGCATGGCAATGGCGACCATGCCGCGCTCTGGATCACCACGCTGTGGCGGATGGAATCGAATGGCGTGCCGCGCGAGCGCATGTTCGCGATCAACTTCCTCGATCCCCTGGCGCGCAGCGACGACGCGGTGGCGCAAGCCAATCGCTCCTCGACCGTGGACCAGCGCCGCGAGCTCGGCGAGGCAATCGCCGCGTTGAAGCAGCGCACCGGCGCCTCGCGCCTCGCGCTGGTCGGCAATTCGCGCGGCGGCAACTCGATCCGCAGTTACATCAAGAGCGGCGGCAGCGGCGATGTCAGCCACGCCGTGCTCTGCGGCGTTCCCAATCACGGCGTCTATGCCTGGGACGACAATCCCGGCAACGAGTTCAACGGCAGCGGCCCGTTCCTGCGCGGCCTGAATGAAGGTGACAGCGAGGTGACGCCGGGTCCGGCCTGGTTGACGCTGCGCAGCGACGGCCTCGACAAATTCGCGCAAGGAGATGGCCGGTTTGTCGGCAAGCCGGGCGTGCCCACCAACGTCACGTCAGACGGTCCGGCGCTGAAAGGCGCCAGCAATCTCGTGCTGGGCGCGGTCGATCATCGCGAGACCGCCTATCATCCGCGCGCCTTCCGCGAGATTTTCAAATTCATCGCCGGCCGCGAGCCCAGCCGGCTCGAGATCATGCCGGAAGCGCAAGTGAATTTGAGCGGGCTCGTGACGGGCACACCTGCCGGTGTGCAGACCAATCGTCCGGTGGCCGGCGCCACCGTCGAAATATTCCGCCTTGCGCCCGAAAGCGGGATGAGGATCGGGGCGGCGATTCACAGCTCACAGACCGGTGAGAACGGACGCTGGGGGCCGGCGCAGGTCGATCCGTCCTGGCCGCTCGAAATCGTGCTGACGTCAAAGGATCAGCCCATCACGCATTTCTATCGCTCGCCGTTCCCGCGCTCGTCCGACATCGTGCACCTGCGCGCGGCGCGGCCGATCGGGCCGGCCGATGCAGGCGCGGGCGCCGTTGTGCTGATGTCGCGGCCGCGCGGCTATTTCGGCCTGCCGCGCGACGTGGTGCTGCTCGACGGCAAGGAGCCCACCGACGTGAAAAGCGGCGTGCCGACGGATTCTCTGACCACGCTGCGGCTGCCAGCTGCTGACATCGGCCGTAACATTGTCGGCCTGTTCAACGAAGAACGGATTGTGGCGCGGGCCTGGCCTTTGTCAGAAAACAGGATTGCGGTTGTGGAATTGACTTACTAGCTAGATGTTGTGGACGCAGTGACGTAGCGACAACGAGGCCGCTGGATGAGCATCGCCGAAACCTACGACCTTCCGGTCACGCACACCCCGCTGGTACCGCCGCAGCCGCCGCGCGCGCCCGAAACCATGGGCGCGCTCCAGCGTATGCGGGTGATGAGCAAGAGCCCGATCGAGACATGGAGCCAGCGCGCCTATGAGGAGGACGTGCTGCAGGGGCGTTTTTTCGGCCGCTCCAGCTTCATCCTCAACACGCCCGACGCGATCAAGCATGTGCTAATCGACAATTACGAGAATTACACACGCACGCCGACCGGCTTTCGCGTGCTGCGGCCGATGCTCGGCCAGGGCCTGCTAATTGCCGAGGGCCGCGCCTGGAAGCATCAGCGCCGAACGCTTGCGCCCGCCTTCACTCCGCGCGCGGTGTCGACGCTGGTGCCGCATATGGTCGCGGTGGTCGAGGAGACGATCGCCGCAGTGAAGAGCAGGACGAGCGCGCCGGTCGACCTGCGCGAGACCATGCAACGCATGACGCTGGAGATCGCCGGCCGCACCATGTTCTCGTTCGGCATGGAACGCCACGGCGCCGCCTTGCGCGATTTCGTGATGGAGTATGGCGAGAAGCTTGCGCGACCGCATCTGCTCGATCTTGCGCTGCCCTTGTGGTGGAAGACCCCGCAGGATTTCCGCCGTGCGCGTTTCCGCAAGCGCTGGACGGCTTTTGTCGCGATGCTGATGGCCGAGCGCCGCGCTGCCGGCAAGCAGGACGGCGCGCCGCCGCGCGACCTGTTCGAGCTGATGGAGGCCGCGCGCGATCCCGAGACCGGCAAGGCGTTTAGCGACGCGCAACTCGGCGACGAGGTGGCGACGATGATCCTCGCCGGTCACGAGACCACCGCGACCGCGCTATTCTGGTCGCTCTATCTGCTGGCGCTCGATCCCGCAGTCCAGGATCAGGTCGCGGCCGAAGTCAAAGGCGCGGCCGGTGCGCTCGATCTTGATCGGCTGAAATTCACCCGCGCCGTCATCGACGAGAGCATGCGGCTTTACCCGCCCGCCTTCCTGGTCGCGCGCGCGGCCTATGCCGCCGACACGGTCGCCGGTTTGCCGGTCAAGGCCAGGGACGTGATCCTGATCGCGCCGTGGCTGCTGCACCGGCATGAGAAATTGTGGCGCGATCCGAACGCCTTCATCCCGCAACGCTTCATGGCCCCCAAGGCGCCGCCGGAACGCTTTTCCTATTTGCCGTTCGGCGCCGGCCCGAGGATCTGCGTCGGAGCGCATTTCGCGATCGTGGAGGCGACGCTGGCGCTGGCCAGGCTGATCGGAGCATTCCGCATCGAACTGGCCGACAAGACGCCGGTGCTTCCCATCGGCGTGGTCACGACGCAGCCCGACCACTCGCCGATGTTTGTCGTCAAACCGCGCTAGGTTATTTCGATCGATGTGCCCGGCTTGATTCCGGGTAACTGCGTCCCGTTCACAAGGCCGCCGGTATCCATTGCCGGTGTGTCTGCATCCCATCCGGTGAGGGTCATGAGCGACATCGAGGCCCAGTTTTCGTTGCTGCGACAGTCGGCCGATCCTGCGGTCGCCGATGCCATCGTGCGGCTGGTGAAGGACGGCAAGGACCCCGAGCTCAATCGGGTCAACGCGCTGGATTTCTCCAAACGTGCCGGTCTCGACGAGGAGAAGACGATCTCGGGCTTCCTGCAGGCCGCAAAGCTCGGCCTGTTCGACCTCGGCTGGAACGTGCTCTGCCCCGGCTGCAGCGGCGTGCTCGACGTCCATGATACGCTGAAGGCGCTGCGTCCGGACGACTATCATTGCGGTCTGTGCGCCTGCGGCTACGAATGCTCGGTCGACGAGCAGGTTGAGGTTGCCTTCACCGTTGCGCGGCGCGTCCGGCGCATCGCCGCACATGATCCTCACAGCCTGCCGCTCTGGGACTATTACAAGCAGGTGTTCTGGAGCTCCGGCATCGATCTCAACGAGGACTCCTTGTCCTCCCTTGTCGATGAAGTGACGCTCGACTGCGCTCGAGTTGCCGCCTGGCGAGAAGGCGGTGCTGTCGCTGCAGCTTCCGGCACAATTCATCATCGTGTTCGAGCCGGTGACGCATTCGGCACAATTCATCGACGTGCAGGGTGAGCCGACCAGGGAGCGCCAGCAGCTTTCGCTGATCTACAACAAGGCGCATCCGCCGACCGGCAGCACGACCATGCGCCCGGGCCCCTTGCGGCTGTCGTTGGACAACCAGTCCGGCGTGCGCACATTGCCGACGGTGTTCATCGCGGCCGACCCGCTGCATGATTTGCTCGGCCACCGGCGGCCGTTCCTCACCGCCAAGCGGATGCTCTCCAACCAGACCTTCCGCGACGTGTTCAAGGCCGATAACCTCCACGTCGACCAGCGGCTGAAGATCACCTCCCTGACCTTCCTGTTCACCGACCTGAAGGGCTCGACCGCACTCTATGAGCGGGTCGGTGACCTCGCTGCTTTCGACCTCGTGCGCGCGCATTTCAGCGCGCTGCTCGAGATCATCGCCGCCGAAAAGGGCGCGGTGGTCAAAACCATCGGCGATGCCGTGATGGCGACCTTCGTCCGGCCCGAGCATGCGCTTGCCGCAGGATTGAAGATGCGCGCCGCGATGGACCGTCTGAACGCGGAGCGCGGAGCCAAGGACCTCGTCGTCAAGATCGGCATCCATGAAGGGCCGTGTCTGGCCGTCATGCTCAACGAGCGGCAGGATTATTTCGGCCAGACCGTCAACATTGCCGCGCGCGTGCAGTCGCTCTCGACCTCGCAGGAGATCCACATCACCGCGCCGGTCAACGACGCGCCCGAGGTCGCCTCGATCCTGGCACAGGCGGCCATCAAGCCGATCCAGAAACACGCGGCGCTGCGCGGCATCGCCGACAAGATGGTGGTTTATGAGATCCCGTAACTTCGGTCATTCCGGGATGGTGCATAAGCACCAGACCCGGAATCTCGAGATTCCGGGTTCGATGCTGACGCATCGCCCCGGAATGACGGTTACTTGAATTGCCTAACGGTAATCCCCGCGGCGAAACCACCGCATTGCGCAGGCGTTAAATCCGCGCCATATCAGTTCCGGTACGGTTCATTCGACAGGACACGCGATGCTCGACGGATTGCGCCAATTCATTGCGGACGTGGTTTCGCCGCATGCGCCGGCCCGCAGCTTTGACGATACCGGATACCAGCTCGCGGCGACCGCGCTGTTGATCCATGTCGTCTCGCTCGACGGCGTGCCGTCGGAGATCGAAAAGCGCAAGCTGCACAGCCTGATCGAAAGCCGCTTCGGGCTCGACCGCGGCACCGCCGATCACCTCATCGCATCGGCCACGCTGGTCGAAGGCGAGGCGGTCGATCTCTATCACTTTACCAGTGTGATCATGCGAACGGTCGATGAAGCCGGCCGGCTCCGCATCGTCGAGATGATGTGGGAACTGGTGTATGCCGACGGCAATGTCACAGAATTTGAAGACAATGTGGTCTGGCGTGCCGCCGATCTGCTCGGCGTATCCTCGCGCGATCGGCTGGACCTGAAGCATCAGGTCGCCGAAAAACGGTCGGCGCCTGCCTCGGGCCGCTGAGCGCGGCGACATGACAAAACTTTAATCTTCGCGACTATCGTCAGCGCAAATAAGCCACATCCGGCCGTATGTGCGTTTCTGCACACAGCCATGTCCGCGAGACGGCTTGCAGGCGACCGCGGCCCTATGCTCTCGTTGGTTGTCGCGACATTCCCTGACTGCAAGAGTTCAACACTGTGACTGAGCGTGTGACGCTGATTACCGGCGCTTCGGCGGGCATTGGCGCTGAACTGGCGCGAGTGTTCGCAGCCAAGGGTCATCGCGTGGCTCTGACGGCGCGACGCGCCGATCGCCTCGAAGCGATCGCGGGTGAGATCACCGCGGCCGGCGGCAAGACGCCGATTCTGATCCCCTGTGATCTGCAGAGTGTCGATGCAGCGGACAGGATCGAAGCGGCGCTCCGGGCGGAGGATGCGGAGGTCGAATACCTTGTCAACAATGCAGGCTTCGGCCTGTTCGGCCATGCGGTCGAACTCGACCGCGCCGAACAGCTCGGCATGATCGATCTCAACATTCGCGCGCTCGCTGACCTCACGCTGCGTTTTGCACCCACCGTGATCAAATGCCACGGCGGGATTCTCAACGTCGCTTCGATCGCGGCTTTCCTGTCCGGACCGGGGATGGCGGTCTACTACGCCTCGAAGGCCTTCGTGCTGTCGTTCACCGAAGCGCTGCGGCAGGAAATGAAACGCCAGGGCGTACGCGTAACGGCGCTCTGCCCGGGGCCGGTGCCGACGGAATTCCAGCAACGAGCGGGATTCCGGCCTGGATTCGACTCCGTGATCCTCAACGTCTCGCCGGCCGAGGTCGCGCGGCAGGGTTACCAGGGGCTGATGGCCAACCGCCGCGCCGTGCTGCCCGGTCTGGGGAACAAGGCGCTACCGCTGGTGTTGCGGCTATTTCCACGCAGTTTCGTTTTGGCTGCCGTCGGGCGCTTTCAGCTCCGCCGACGCTGACATGCAGGTGCCCGCCACTCACGTGGAAAGGGTTCAAGCGTGGACCGGTGTGCGCGGGCTCACACGAAATTAACCTCTGTTTAGCTAATATTGCCGTGTCATGACACGGCACGTGCCCATCATTCCGCTGCGCGCAGCCGCCAGGGTCGCTCCCTCGCGGCCGGTTCTGGTCGTGCTTCACCAGGAAAATTCGACCCCCGGCCGCATCCGCAATGTGCTCCGCGCGCTTGGGTTTACGCTCGATATCCGCCGGCCGCGGTTCGGCGACGCGCTGCCGCAAACACTGGATGACCATGCCGGCGCGGTGATTTTCGGCGGGCCGATGAGCGCCAATGATGGCGACGATTACATCCGCCGCGAGATCGACTGGATCAAGGTGCCGCTCAGGGAAGGGCGCCCCTTGCTCGGCATTTGCCTCGGCGCGCAAATGCTTGCGAAACATCTGGGCGCGAACGTCGCGCCGCATCCGGAAGCCGTGACCCAGATCGGTTACTACCCGATCCGTCCCACCCGGGCGGGACTTGCGCTGCTCCCGAACTGGCCGGCCCAGGTCTATCACTGGCATCGCGAAGGCTTCGAATTGCCGCGTGGTGCGACATTGCTCGCCGAAGGCGATGATTTCCCGATGCAGGCGTTCCAGTGGGACACTGCATTCGGCCTGCAGTTTCATCCCGACGTGACGTTTCGGATGATGTGCTGCTGGACGACCCACGGGAATACCGACCTGCCCGGCGCGCAGCCGCGCGAAAAGCATTTCGAGGGCCGCGCCATCCATGACGTGGTCGAGCGCGCATGGCTCGAGGCTTTCATGTCCGGTTGGCTCAACCGGCCTTCGCTCGTTCTGCCGACCGCTTCTCCGCAAATCGCGCCCGCGACGATGTTCGCACAGGCCGCCGAATAGTGCGAGTGGCCATTCCGTCTCACGGAAGACTTTCGGCTTCGGCGATGTGGTAGGCTCGCCTCCAACGCTTGCAGCGACGAGCGGTGGGAGGACGATGATGCCCTATCAGCACATTCTGTATGAGGTCAGCGACAAGGTCGCGACCATCACGCTCAACCGGCCCGACCGCATGAATGCGTGGACGGCTGTCATGGAGCACGAGGTGCGCGAGGCCATGACGGCCGCGAAAGACGACGACAATGTCCGCGTCATCGTGCTGACCGGCGCCGGCCGCGCGTTCTGCGCCGGCGCCGACATGGAGGTGCTCAAGACCATCGATCCCGATGCCATGCGCCGTGCGGACAACGTTCCACCCTTCGATATGAATCGCAGGAGCGACTGGCAGTCACGCTACGCCTACTACCCTGCGATTCCAAAACCCATCATCGGCATGCTGAACGGGGCCACCGCCGGGATCGGGCTGGTGCACGCGCTCTATTGCGATCTGCGCTTCGCCGCCGAGAGCGCGGTGTTCACCACGGCGTTCGCGCGGCGCGGGCTGATCGCGGAGCACGGCATTTCCTGGATGTTGCCGCGTCTCGTCGGCCACGCCAATGCGCTGGACCTCCTGATGTCGGCGCGCCGCGTGTCCGGCGACGAGGCGTTGCGCATGGGTCTGGTCAACCGGCTCTATCCGGCCGAGAAGCTGCGCGAGGAGACATATGCCTATGCGCGCGACCTTGCCGATTTCGTTTCGCCGAGCTCGATGGCGGTGATCAAGCGGCAGCTCTACGACGTCCCGTTCCAGACGCTCGCGGAAGCCACCATCGACGCCAATCGCGAGATGATGGTGTCGTTGCGCAGCGAGGATTTCCGCGAAGGCGTGGCGAGTTTCGTGGAGAAGAGGGCGCCGAGGTTTACGGGGAGGTGAGGGGTCAGGTCAGACGCTTTTTCGCAAATGCGCGCCCTGAGTGAGATTTAAGATATTTCTCGAACGCGAGAGCTTTGTAGTTGTCGGGGAAGGCGCAGTACCAAACCAGCTTCCACGGTTTGTATTTTGCGGTGTGCGCTGATCGGCCGGCGTTGTGGTCCGTGAGGCGTTGTTTTGGGTCTTCGCTGGCGCCGGTGTATTCCTGATCCGGAAAGTTAGTGCTGCGGATGATATAGACGTACCACATTGCCGCCAGCGACATCCGGTGCACGAAGTTTGACAGGAGCGAATTTTGCGAAAGCCCGTCTTCGCCCTTTGGGCTTCGCCGGGCACCACGCCTCGCCCCTCAGGCTCCGCACGGCTGCGCCACGCGGAGCCCGATGGGCGAAGCGTGGTGGAGCCAGGCGGGATCGAACCGCCGACCTCGTCATTGCGAACGACGCGCTCTCCCAGCTGAGCTATGGCCCCTTCCGCGGCGGCCTCGCGAAGGAGGCGGCGGACAGTGGTGGCCATTTAAGTCCGCGGCCGGGTCAAGTCAAGAAAAGCCGGACAGGAAACGCGATCCCGGGACGGCTGAAATTCGCGTTTTCCGCCCCGATTGGCCGGTGGCTTCCCTTGTTTGGGCCGGTTGGAACCGGTATCCAAGCGGTCGAAGCCAAAATCGAAGCAGAGATTTCCCGCATGCGCGCCGTTCTCGACATCGTCCTGATCGTCCTCGATCTCTATGTCTGGCTCCTGATCGCCTCCGCCATCCTGTCGTGGCTGATCGCGTTCAATGTCGTGAACACCCGCAACCAGTTCGTCGCGGCGGTGGCGGAGTTTCTGTACAGGATCACCGAGCCCCTGCTGGCGCCGATCCGGAATATCCTGCCCAATCTAGGCGGGCTCGACATCTCGCCGATCATCCTGATCCTGATCATCATGTTCATCGAGCGGGTGATCACCTATTACATCTACCCGGCAGTGTTCTGATCTCCGGTGAATGCTTGGCTGATCCCTGGCGATACTCCCCGGCCGGGCTCAGCATCAGCCTGCGGGTGACGCCGCGCGGCGGCCGCGACGATATCGACGGAATCGAGACGCTCGCGAACGGGCGCAGTGTGCTGAAGGTGCGGGTGCGCGCCATCGCCGAAGGCGGCGAAGCCAACCGCGCGGTTACGGAGCTGTTGGCCAAGGCGCTTGGCGTGCCGAAGACCAGCGTACGCCTGCTGGCCGGCGCCACATCGCGGGTCAAACAAATTGCTGTTGACGGCGATCCCAGAGGGCTCGGCGAATCTCTGCGCGCTCTGATAGCGGCGAAGACGAAGGCATGATCCGGACCCGGAGGGCCGCGAGCGCAAAGTGGACACCGGTTTTCCCTCGGGACAAACGCGCCGCGTTTGCGCGGAGATCATGCTCAAAATGAAGGAATGAGATGACAGCCAGGATCATCGATGGAAAGGCCATCGCGGCGGGGCTACGCGGGCGTGTCGCGAGCGAGGTCGCCCGCATCAAGCGCGATCATGGCTTGCTGCCGGGCCTTGCCGTGGTGCTGGTCGGAAACGACCCCGCGAGCGAGGTCTATGTCCGCAGCAAGCACAAGCAGACCCAGAAGGCCGGCATGGCTTCCTTCGACCACAAGCTGCCCGCCGACGTGGCGCAGGCCGATCTGCTGGCGCTGATCGAAAGCCTCAACCGCGATCCCTCGGTGCACGGCATCCTGGTGCAACTGCCACTGCCGAGATCGCTGAACACCGAAGCCGTCATCAACGCGATCGATCCCGCCAAGGATGTCGACGGGCTGCATCCTGCCAATGCGGGGCGACTCGCCGGCGGCTTTGCCGCGCTCTCGCCTTGCACCCCGCTCGGCTGCATCATCCTGGCCAGGTGCGTGCACGCCTCGCTTGAAGGCCTGAACGCGATCGTGATCGGGCGGTCGAACCTGGTCGGCCGGCCGCTGCTGCAATTGCTGCTCAACGAGAATGCGACGGTGACGATCGCGCATTCGCGCTCCCGCGATTTGCCGAAGCTGACTGCGCGCGCCGATCTCGTCTTCGCCGCGGTCGGAAGAGCGGAAATGGTGCGCGGCGACTGGATCAAGCCCGGCGCCACCGTGATCGATGTCGGCATCAACAGGCTGCCCGCCGCCGATGGCGGCAAGCTGCGGCTGGTCGGGGACGTGGCTTTTCAGGAGGCTTTGGCCGTTGCGGGCGCGATCACGCCCGTGCCCGGCGGCGTCGGCCAGATGACGGTGGCGTGCTTGCTGGTGAATACGCTGCGCGCGGCGTGCGGGATTGCCGGACTGCCGAAGCCGGGGGTTTGATCGCGTCATTCCGGGGCGATGCGCAGCATCGAACCCGGAATCTCGAGGTTCCGGGTTCACTCGCTACGCGAGCGCCCCGGAACGACGAAACATTCTATTTCGCCCTCGCCCGCTTGATTCCTTCCTCGATCAGCCGGTGCGCGTCTTCCGCCGAGCCCCAGCGCAGGACCTTCACCCATTTGCCGGGCTCGAGATCCTTGTAGTGCTCGAAGAAGTGCTGGATCTGCTGCAACGTGATCTGGGGGAGGTCGCTGAAGGTCCTGACCTTGTCGTAGCGCTGGGTCAGCTTTGACGACGGCACCGCGATGATCTTCTCGTCGCCGCCGGCCTCGTCCTCCATCAGCAGCACGCCGACGGGGCGCACGCTCATGACCGCGCCGGGCACGATGGCGCGGGTGTTCGCAATCAGCACGTCGCAGGGGTCGCCGTCATTGGACAGCGTGTGCGGGATGAAGCCGTAATTCCCGGGATAGCGCATGGCCGTATAGAGAAAGCGGTCGACGACCAGCGTGCCGGCCTCCTTGTCCATCTCGTATTTGATGGGCTCACCGCCAACCGGCACCTCGATGATGACGTTGACCTCGCGCGGCGGATCGATTCCGATCGAAATGGCGTCAATACGCATGGATGGCTCTCTCCCTTATGGGGGCGGTGATCGCCAGATTGTAAACTCGTCATACGCGGGCTTGACCCGCGTATCCATCAATCTTGAGAGACGGCGTTTCTAAACGATGGATTGCCGGGTCATAGGCTAGCGGAAGCGACGCCGTTCGTCGAACGGCTGTGCCCGGCAATGACGATCTAGCAAAAACGCGGCAGGAGGACGTCAGTTCGTCCAGGCGAACGCAACCTTGTCGAGCGACTTCGGCCCGAAGCGTTCCGAGGAACGCGCCACCATGCGACCGCCGAGCACGCGGTAGAATTCGGTGGCAGGCTCATTGTCCGAAAGCGCCCAGACCACCATGCTCTTCAGCCCGCTCTGGGCAAGGTCGCGTTTGGCGGCCGAGAACAGGCGGCGGCCAAAGCCCAGACCCTGGAACTCCGGACGCAGGTAAAGCTCGTAGATTTCGCCTTCGAAATGCAGGCTGCGGGCGCGGTTGCGACCGTAATTGGCATAACCGGCGACCTTGTCGCCAAACACCAGCACGCTGACACGGCTGCCCTTGCGGATTGCCGAATCCCACCATTGCGGGCCGCGGCGGTTGATCAGCTTTTCAAGCTCACCACCCGGGATAATGCCCTGATAAGCGGCCCGCCAGGCCTCGTCATGGGTGGACGCGACCGCGGACGCATCCGCAGCCTTGGCTGGTCGAACTTCGATAAGGGTAGTGCTCATGGGACTAATCAAAGCAAGTCGGCGGGCGGCCTTCAAGGTCTATCCTTAATTATCGGTTAACCTGTGGACTTTCTGCATCAGTTTTTTGGCAGGGCTGTGCCGAAAACGGACAAGCTTACCGCAGCGGGGAGCGTTTCTGCGGTGCTGCATGGCGGCATGGCGGCTTGTCCCCACCGGTGTCCGGTTTTGTGACAGGCGCGCGCGGCCACTGCACGCAAAATTCGCTGGCGTTGATTCGCGTGAGATAGTTCTTTGCCTGAAACGGTCCGGCAGGGTGTTCGAGCTTCATGCGTTGGCTGAAAGTCGTGTTCGCGCTCTCGGTGCTGGCCGCGTTCGCCGGACAGACGCCGCTGCCGCCGCCTCCTTACGGCGCAGATGGTGTGGAGGGCGCACCCAACCGCGCGCAGCCATGGCTGGTGCCGACACCCGATAGCGGCCGCGCTGCGCGCGCCCTGTTGTTTCGTCCGCCCGGCGAGGGTCCGTTCCGCCTCGCCGTCATCGCGCATGCGACGACCCAGAACGTGTTGCGTCGGGCGCAAATGCCGCAGCCGGACTACCGCGGGCTCGCGGCGTTCCTGGTCGCGCGCGGCTTCGCGGTGCTGGTGCCGGAACGGCTTGGCCACGCGCCAACCGGCGGCGCCTATTTGGAGGACCAGGGCGGCTGCGACGAGGCCGACTACGCCCGTTCAGGGCGCGCGACCGCCGACCAGATCCGTCTGGCGCTGGATTTCATGCACCGCCAGCCGTTCATCCGGTCCGATGCGGCTGTCTTGATCGGGCATTCCGCCGGCGGCTGGGGCGCGCTGGCGCTGGCGGGCGAGGACCCCAGAGCGATTTCGGCGATCATAGCCTTCGCGCCCGGCCGGGGCGGTCATGCCAATGATTTCGAGAACCGTATCTGCGCCCCGCATACGCTTCTGGCCGCCGCAACCGCGTTCGGCCAGCAGGCGCGGGTGCCGGTGACCTGGCTGGTGGCGGCGAACGATACCTACTTCTCGCCAGAGTTCTCGCGAAAACTGGTCGAGGCATTTCGCGCCGGCGGCGGCAAGGTGGATTTTCGCGCGCTTCCGGCGTCCGGCGGCGAAGGCCATTGGCTGCCGGAGACCGAAAGCGGCGTTAAACTGGCCGCATCCGATCTCGATCGCGCGCTAAAGGCGCAGCCGCCGACGGTGAAGAAACGATGACGCTGTATTTTGTCGTCAAATATCTGCATGTGCTTGGCGCCGTCGTTATCCTCGGCACCGGCTCGGGCATCGCCTTTTTCATGCTGATGGCGCATCTGAGCCGCGACGCGGCCTTCATCGCGCGCACGGCGTCGGTGGTCGTGCTCGCGGACATGATGTTCACGCTTTCGGCCGTCATCGCACAGCCGGTCACCGGCGGCATCCTGATGATGCTGTCGTCGACATCGCTCACCGAGGGCTGGCTTGTGGCCTCGCTGGCGCTCTATGCCGTCGCGGGCCTGTTCTGGGTGCCCGTGATCTTCATGCAGATGGAGATGCGCGACCTTGCGCGCGTGGCGGCGGAGAAGGGCCTGGCCCTGCCGCCGCGCTATCTTGTGCTGTTTCGCCGCTGGTTTGTTTTCGGCATTCCCGGCTTCGGCTCGGTGATGATTATTCTGTATTTGATGATTGCGAAGCCGCTTTAGAAATGAACCAGTCCTCCAGGAAGATCATGGTGCTCGGCGCCTCCGGCCTGATCGGCCGTTATGTCACCGACGACCTGCGCATTCGCGGCTTCGAGACCATTGGCGTGGCGCGAGGCTTTTCCGCCTCCCAGCGTTCAAGCGTGCTCGATCTCGAAATGTCTGTCATGGCGATGGCATCGGGCGCGCTGGCGCGGCTGTTCCGCGACCGTGCCATCGATCTCGTGGTCAATTGCCTCGGCGTCTTGCAGGACGGGCCGGGCAGCGACACCCGCGCCGTGCATCGCGATTTCGTCGAGCGTCTGGTCCAGGCTGTCAGGGATTCCGGACGGAACATTCGCCTGATCCATGTCTCGATTCCCGGCGCTGACAAGGAGGACAAGACCGCATTCGCGACCACCAAGCGCGAGGCTGAGCGTCTGATCGAGGGTTCGGGGATTTCTTATGCGATCCTGCGGCCGGGTTTCGTGATCGCGCCCTCGGCCTATGGCGGCAGCGCCATGGTGCGCTCGCTCGCGGCATTTCCGCTGGCGCTGCCGGCGGACATTCCAGCCACGCCCTTCCAGCCGGTCGCGGTGGAGGATATCGCCGCGACCATCGCCTGGCTCGCCGCCCGCGCGATCGATGATCCCGCGATGCGTGCGGTGAACTGGGACTTGATGCAGCCGCAAAGGATTTCACTCGGCCGGCGTCATTGATCAGTTTCGTTTCGCCTTTGGCACCGCCGGCTGGCCGCGGCTTGCCATGCCGGGCTTTCTGCTCGATTTTGGCGCCACACTCGGCGACCTCGTCAACCGGCTCGGCTGGATGCCGCCGATCCGCTCCACGGCGATTGCCGAACTGCGGCGCGGCGTCACCGGCGATCCCGCCGCGTGGATGAAGGCGACCGGCATCGTGCCGAAGTCCATTGCGGAGGCGATCGGGCAGCGCGCGGCGACCATTCAGGACAAATGGTTCGCGCGGCTGTTCCTCATCAAGGCGCTGGTCCTGGCGAGCCTCGTGACGTTCTGGGTCGTCTCCGGCTTCATCGCGCTGTTCATCTCCTATCGCGCTGCGCCGATATCCTGCGCGTGCATGGCTTTCCGCCCGCGCTGGTCGATCCCATCGCTGTGGGCACCAGCTTGATGGATATGAGCATCGGCGTTCTGATCGCCTTCCGGCGCACCTGTGCGATCGGGCTCGTGGCCGGCATCGTGGCTTCGCTCGGCTACATGGTGGGCACGGCTGCGCTCACGCCGGATCTCTGGATCGAACCGCTCGGCGCGCTGGTGAAGACGGGGCCCGCGATCGTGCTGATGGCCGTGGCGCTGCTGACGCTGGACAACCGATGACATCAGCGACGAGAATCTGGCCCGACGACGACGTGATCCTGTTCGACGGCGTCTGCATCTTCTGCTCGCGCTGGGTCCGCTTCGTCGCCGCGCGCGACACCTCTGCGCGCTTTCGCTTCACCGCGATCCAGTCACCCTACGGCACGAGGCTCGCGCAAGCGCTTGGCATCGACGCCGACGATCCCGACACCAACGCGGTGGTCCATGGCGGCGTGGCCTATTTTAAATCCGACGGCGCGCTTACCGTGCTCTCCTGCCTGCCGGGCTGGAGCTGGGTCCGTGTGTTGCTTCTGGTGCCGAGGTTCATCCGGGACGCGGTGTATAATGTTGTGGCGAGAAATCGCTACCGGATTTTCGGGAAGTACGATGAGTGCATGGTGCCGGATGCGGGGCTGAGGGCGAGGGTGATCGAGTAGTTTTGGTTGTCATTCCGGGATGGTCCGAAGGACCAGACCCGGAATCTCGAGATTCCGGGTTCGATGCTGCGCATCGCCCCGGAATGACGACGGACTACCTTGCGATAGCCCCCAACACCTCCCTTGCCGCGCGTTCGCCCGAATCCCTTGCCCCGTGCGCGGTCGAGAAGAAGTTTGGTGACGTGGCTTCGCCCGCAAAGAACAGCCTTCCATCCACGGGCGCCGCCAGCACGGCGCGCTTGCCGGAATGGCCGGGCAAAGCATGCGAATAGGAGCCGCGGGCATAGGGGTCGTGCGCCCAGCGGGATTCCCTGAGCGGCTTGAGCTTGCGGCGGATGTCGTTGCCCAGGAACGATGCGATCTCGTCGATGCCGGCCGCGGCGATGGCGCCGTCGCCGGCGTCTTCGAGCTGCCTCGCAAACCGTCCGCCGAAAAAGCCTTCGATGCAGGGCTGGCCGAACGGCCGCAGGTGATAGGTGCCCATCTCGGTGCGCATGGTGGCGCCGCGCAGATTGCCGTCCTTCGGCAGCGCCTCCGGCTCGGCGAGCGCGATCATGACCTTGTCGGCGAGGCCGAGCGGCAGATGCGCCGCCGCGTCGACCTTCTCCGGTAACGCGGGCTGGAAGCGGATCTCTTCCTCGGCGATCAGGTTCGTCGGCACGGTGACGATGGCCTTGTCCGCGGTGAGAGTGCCCTGAGATGTCTCGATGCGCAGGCGCCTGGCTGAATGATCGATCAGCGTGACGGCGCAGTTGAACGCAATCGGCAGCGGCGCGCCGTGGGCGGCCATCAGCGCGCCATAGCCGCGCCGCACGCGCCAATTGAGGTTGGTGTCCTCATAGGCGTCCATGTCGATATCGACACGCGGTCGAGTTCGACGCCGTTCACATACGTCGAGATCGCATCGATCATCGGATTCCAGCGATTGCCGGGTTCGAGATAGCGATCGGCCGGCGCATCCTTGCCCGTCTGCGCAGCGTCCCACGCGCGGTCGTAGAATTCGTCGAGCGAGCGGATGAAGTCGGCGCGTTCTTCCTGCGGAAACGCCTTGCCATAGGCGCGCTCGCGCCAGGGCGGCAGCGTCCTGTCGATCTCGAAGTTCAGATCTTCCGCAATCTTCACGAATGAGTTCTTGTCCGCCGAATGCAGCCAGCCGCAGCCGACGTCGAACACGATGTCAGGCGCCGCCATCACGGTATGGCCGCGTCCGCCGGCGCGGTCGCGCGCTTCGAGCACGACGAACGACAGGCCGGAGTCTTTCAGCCCATGCGCCGCGCCAAGGCCGGCGGCGCCTGCGCCAATGATGACCACGTCGACGGAGGAGGGGAGGGAAGTCATAGGCTGGGCTGTAGCATGTCTGTCATCGAGCTTGAAGCCAGCCAAATTGCAGGTGCCATCACCCGCCTTGTGCGCAATTGCGCACTGGAGCGCGTGATCCAGTATTCCAGAGACGTCAGCGATAGAACCGATAGGCGTGGCGTACTGGATGCCCCGCTTAAAGCGGGGCATGACAGCGGAGGACTAGGCGACGGCTTCCCTGGCCTTTTCGGCACGCTTGCGCTCGTTGGGGTCGAGGTGCTTCTTGCGCAGCCGGATCGATTTCGGCGTCACTTCGACCAGCTCGTCGTCCTCGATATAGGCGAGCGCCTTTTCCAGCGTCATCTTGATCGGCGGCGTCAGCCGCACCGCCTCGTCCTTGGAGGTGGTGCGGATATTGGTGAGCTGCTTGCCCTTCAGCACATTGATCTCGAGATCGTTGTCGCGGGTGTGCTCGCCGACGATCATGCCGCGATAGACCTTCCAGCCGGGCTCGATCATCATCGGGCCGCGGTCCTCCAGCTTGAACATGGCATAGGCCACGGCCTCGCCCTGTTCGTTGGAGATCAGGACGCCGTTGCGGCGGCCCTGGATCTCGCCCTTGTAGGGCGCATAGCCGTGGAACAGGCGGTTCATGATCGCGGTGCCGCGGGTATCGGTGAGCAGTTCGCCCTGATAGCCGATCAGGCCGCGGGTCGGCGCGTAGAACACCAGCCGCAGGCGGTTGCCGCCGGACGGCCGCATCTCGATCATCTCGGCCTTGCGCTCGCTCATCTTCTGCACGACGACGCCGGAATGCTCCTCGTCGACGTCGATCACGACCTCCTCGATCGGCTCCTGCCAACCGCTGGTCGCCTCGTCCTTCTTCAGCACGACGCGCGGACGCGACACCGAGAGCTCAAAACCCTCGCGGCGCATGGTCTCGATCAGGATCGCGAGCTGCAATTCGCCACGGCCCGACACTTCCATGGAATCCTTGTCGGCGGCCTCGGTCACGCGCAGCGCGACATTGCCTTCGGCTTCGCGCAGCAGGCGGTCGCGGATCATGCGGCTCGTCACCTTGTCGCCTTCGGTGCCGGCAAGCGGCGAGTTGTTGACGATGAAGGACATCGACACGGTCGGCGGATCGATCGGCTGCGCCGGCAGCGGCGTCTCGACCGCGGGATCGCAGAAGGTGTCGGCGACGGTGCCCTTGGTCAGGCCCGCGATGGCGACGATGTCGCCGGCCTCGGCTTCCTCGAGCGGCGTGCGCTCGATGCCGCGGAAGGCGAGGATCTTGGTCAGCGGCCCTGCTCGATCAGCTTGCCGTCGGCCGCACAGCACCTTCACCTGCTGGTTCGGCTTGATCGAGCCCGAGCTGATGCGGCCGGTGATGATGCGGCCGAGATAGGGATTGGCCTCGAGGATGGTGCCGATCATGCGGAACGGGCCGTCCTCGACCTGCGGCGGCGCGACATGGCGCTTGATCAGGTCGAACAGCGGCTGCATGCCCTTGTCCTTCGGACCCTCCGGGCTCGCGGCCATCCAGCCCTGCTTGGCCGATCCGTACAAGATCGGGAAGTCGAGCTGCTCCTCGCTGGCGTCGAGCGCCGCGAACAGGTCGAACACCTCGTTGATGACTTCGGTCGGCCGCGCGTCGGGACGGTCGACCTTGTTGATGACGACGATCGGCTTCAGCCCGACCTTGAGCGCCTTCGACACCACGAACTTGGTCTGCGGCAGCGGGCCCTCGGCGGCGTCGACCAGCACCAGCGCGCCGTCCACCATGTTGAGGATGCGCTCGACCTCGCCGCCGAAATCGGCGTGGCCGGGCGTGTCGACGATGTTGATGCGGGTGTCCTTCCACTGCACCGAGGCCGCCTTGGCGAGGATGGTGATGCCGCGCTCGCGCTCGAGATCGTTGGAATCCATCGCGCGCTCGGCGACCTTCTGGTTTTCGCGGAAGGTGCCGGACTGCTGCAGCAGGCGGTCGACGAGGGTGGTCTTGCCGTGGTCGACGTGGGCGATGATGGCGACGTTGCGGAGGTTCATGGCTGCTTCTTCTAGCCGTGCAATGGCGAGAGTTTGATCGCGCGGAAAACCGGGATCCGTGTTTTTGCGGTTCAAACTCTGAAATTCGGGCAGGGCGCTCGAAGCCCCAAAAAGGAAGCCCGGCCAAAAGGGACCGGGCGAACTCCTTACGCGTTTGCGGCGCAATATATTCAGAAAAGGCTAAAAAACAATGCGTTGTTTGGGGTTTGGTTAGCTGAATTCGACAGCAAAACGGGCGTTTCGGCTTTGCAAAACTGTCATGAGCGCGAGTTCCGGACGATCCACGCGGCACCGCCGATGGCCGGCGATCGTCGCTCACGACCACGGCCCGCGGATGGCAGCGCGGATCATCATCACGCCGACAAATCCCACCAGGAGACCGATCACGATGAAGGACATGAAGTCCGAGGGGAAGCTCCGTTCCGTGAGCGCGGCGGCTGCGAAGATCAGCGCGCACAAGCCGGGCAACAGCAGGATGATGCCAACGATGACCATGAACGCGGTCGCGCAACCGCTTCTCTGAGGCAGCGGTTGCGGACCGCCCGGAGAGTTTGATGACGGCTGCTGCTGCTCGTCGCTCATGATCGCGGCCCGCGTGTGGCCGCGCGGATCAGCATCACGCCGGCAAATCCCGTCAAGAGTCCGAACACGATCAGCGACATCAAGTCCGAGGGGAAGCGCCGCTCGCTGAGCGTGGCGCCCGTGACGATCAGCGCGCACAGGCCGGGCAACAGCAGGATGATGCCAACGACGACCATGAAGGCGGTCGCGCAGCCGTCCCGCTGTTCCGGAGGCCTACGCCCTGACGGGATCGGCGGGGGTAGCGGAGGCGGCGGGGGCGAAGGTGTTGGAGGCGAAGGCGGGGTTGGCCCGGGCGTTGTGCTCATGATCGGCTTCCGCGGATCACCCACCATAGCAGCCCGACGCCCAATGCTCCCAGCAGCAGCAGGATCGCGGCGAACTGCATGTCCTCCGCAGTTTTAATGAGACCGCCAAAAATGAAGAACAGGGAGCAAAGGCCGGGGAGCAGCAGGATGATCCCGATGACGATCATCAGCGCCGTGAGGCAGCCACTGCGTTGCTGGCGGCGGCGCCGATTGAGGCGGCAATGACTGATGCGGCTCGCTCATCGCGGCGCCGGCTCTTTGTCATGATATCTCTGGCCCGCCATCGCGGCGCGAATGTCGTCGATTGTCCCGTTGCGATAGAACAGATTGTAGGTGTCGAACGGGATGATCGCGCCCGACGGCGTGACGAAATGAATGCAGGACCGCTTGACGTTGCCGACGCAGAAATTGAAGCGGTCGAGAAATTGCACGATGGTGACGCGGAAGACGTTTTCGTAAGCTGAGGCCGTCCGGCACCTGGAAGGTCGGCAGGCAGCACAGGAGTTCCGCGACGCGCTCGCCGGTGTTCAGCGGTCCCGAGGACAGCGAAAACAGATCCAAGAATTTTTCCCGGAATTTTTCGCGCAGCACCGGATATTTTTCCGGGCTGATGGTGTTGGGCATGACAGCGAGCAACTGCTCGCGCGGGAACATCGAGGTCAGCGGCAGCACCTTCTCGCCGTTGCGCAGGCCGTAGCCGATCGAGATGCTTTCGGGATTGCAGGGCAGCGGGATCATGTCGGCGTCGCCGAACACGCCGGTCTCGACCACGCGCTGCCTGATCTCAGAAAGCATGATGCGGTCGGTATCCTTGTTGAAGTGCTCGTTGCGGCCGGCGTCCTGCACCGGCTGCAGCGTCACGCCGCGCACGCATGTCCAGGTGCAGCGCGTGGCGGACGATGTCGCCGATCTCGTGATCGTTGACGCCACGCTTGATGGTCGCGACCAGCGTGGTCGAGAGCCCGTGCCGTTCGAGATTCTCCAGCGCCTGCTGGCGGATCTTGCGCAAGTCAGCGCCGCGCAGGTTGACCAGCGCGTCGCGCTCGAGCGAATCGAACTGCAGATAGACTTCGAGCCCGCGCTTGTTTTCCGCGAGTTTTGCCACGAAGTCCGGCTCGCGGGCGATGCGCAGGCCGTTGGTGTTGATCATGACATGGCGGATGGGCCGTGCCCGCACCGCATCGAGGATCGCGAAGAAATCCGGATGCAGCGTCGGCTCGCCGCCTGAAATCTGCACGAGGTCCGGCTCGCCCTCGCTTTTCACCAGCGCGTCGAGCATCGTCTCGATCTTCGCAAGCGGCGTGAACGAGGTTCGCGCCGGCGAGGATTCGGCAAAGCAGACCGGGCAGGTCAGGTTGCAATGCTCGGTGATCTCGATCAGCGCCAGGCAGGAATGCTGCTCGTGGTCGCCGCAGAGCCCGCAATCATAGGGACAGCCATATTCGGTGCGGCTCTGGAAGCTGAGTGGCTTGTCGCCGGGCTTGATGAAGTCCTTGCACAGCCGCCAATAGGCGGCGTCCGTCGAGACCAGCGTCGATTGCACGCCGTGGTCGCGGCAGCGCTTTTCGTACCAGACCTCGTTGCCGAGGATCTGGATCTTGGTCGGCACCAGCTTGAGACAGGTTTCGCACAGCGACTGGGTCTGGCCCCAGAAGATGTAGGGGCGGGACTTACGCAGCGGCGCGTTCATGACGGGACCTCATGGCAGGCGCCGTCGCAAGCATGAAGACGGCATAAACCAGGATCGAGAGCGACAGCAGGTGGAACAATGTCAGAGGGCCGATCAATGCGCCATAGGGCTTCCAGAACTCCCAGACGAAGCGCTGCAGGCCGTACCAGGCCAGCGCGAGATAGAAGCCGTTGGTGATGACATATTCGTCGCGCCGGAGGACAGCCACGACATAGAGGCCGGCAAAGGCCGCCATCGCCAGGCTCTCATAGAGCTGCACCGGGTGACGCAGAATGCCGTCGCCGAAATCATGTCCCCAGGGCAGCGCCGTCGGCGTGCCATAGGTGAAATCATCGAGGCCGGCGTGGTAGCAGCCGATCCGGCCGATCGCGATCCCGATGGCGAGCGGCAGCGCAAAACGCGCGCCGGTGCGAAGCGAAATGCCGTTCTTCCATTTGTAGAGCTCGATTGCGACGATGCCGCCTGCCAGTGCGCCCTCGACCGATCGTGCGAGGCCGCCCTGGCCCGACAGAAACAGGTTCAGTGTGCCGAAGAGATAGGCGCCAAGTCCCGCGCCGAACACCAGCGCGGCGATGTAGGACAGCTCGAAGGATTGCGATGGAAATTGCAGGCCGCGCGCGCGCGACAACCACCAGATGCCCGCGCCTGCGGCGAGCCAGGCCGCAACATCGAAAAGGGCGTGCAGCGCCGTTCCGCTCATGGAAGGCATATTAACGCGAGATCGATCGCGCTGGATACCCGCGGCTGCGCTCACCCTGCCCGGTTTTTGCGCGGCTACATCTTGTGCGGATCGGCCATGCCTTGCAGGGTCCGTCTTCGCTGATGCATCTGCGGATCGGGATCGGTTCGCCCGGCGAATTTCCGTCAGGCCGAGCTGCGGTTTTCTTCCTCGGTGGGATAGACGCCGCGCAGCACTTCCTCGAAATGGTTCTTGACCGCCTCGTTGCAGAGGCAGGCGCGCGCCTGCAGGGCGTCGCGATCGCGCACCACGATCGAGCCGCGCCGCGTCTCCACGATTTCCTCGGTCCTGAAGACCTGGATCACGCGGCTGGCATAGGAGCGGCCGACGCCGAGCAGGGTCGCAAGCTGCTCATGCGTCAGCGGTACCGCGTCGCTGTCGTCGATGCGCTCCATCGCCGAGAGGATCCACTTCGCGGTGCGCTGCTCGATCGAATGAACCGCGTTGCAAGCGGTCGATTGGAAGATCTGCGCCAGCATGCAATCGGCATAGCGCGCGAAAATATTGCGCAGTGTCGCCGATGTCGCCTTGGCGGCTTCGAGCCTGGAAATTGGCAGGCGCATCAGCGGTCCGCTGAATTTGATGCAGATACGGGTATAGGCCGGCAGAAAACCCTGGCTGACGACGCCGCCAACAGCGCCCTCGCGGCCGACCAGGATGGTCTCGACGTCGCGGCCGTCCTCGCTAGGGACGACATAGGACACAAGGCAGGGGCCACAGGGAAAATAAACGGTCTCGACATCAGCGCCGGGACTGTAGAGCAGGTCGCTCGGTTGCGCCTCCACTGGCGCCAGATGCGGCTCGATCAGCGCAAAATCGGCTTTGTTGAGCCGGCGCAGCAGGTTGTTGTACGGCCGATCACCAATTTGGCTCGACGTATTGCGTCGCGTCAGCATCCGAACCCCTCTGTCCTATCAAAGCAACGATAGGCCATGTGGTTCCCGATTTATGTCCACAAGTGCACAGACAAGACCGCGATGAATGTGCTGGTTTCACCTTGGGAACCCTCCGGTGCGCCTTTGGGCACCGGCGGCGGCCGTCTGATCCAGAACCCACCCAACCTATGGCGTGATCATGGAACCCGCCTCGCCCGACGGCCTGCCTCATGATGTCCTGATCGTCGAGGACGATCCGATCATCGCTCTCGATTTCGAGGACAGGATCCTCGGCTTTGGCGTGAAGGCGGTGCGGTGCGCCGGCAGCGTCGCGCATGCGCTGATGGTGATCGAGGAGCGTGTCCCGGATTTCGCCCTGCTCGACGTCGGGCTGGCCCGGGAGAAGAGCTTCGGCGTCGCCGAGAGGTTGGCGAAGCTGAATATCCCGTTCGCGTTCGTCACCGGTTATGGCGGCGACCGCGTGGATTCCCGGTTCGCGGACAGGCCGCGGCTGCCAAAGCCCTGTTCGAGCGAAGCGCTGCTGGCGGTGCTGCGCCGTTTCGGCGGACCGCCGCGGGCGGGGCGATGAGAAGCCGCTCGCAAGAACGAGGCCCAGTCCGGAAAGAACTGGGCCTGCCATAGCCGCGCGAGCCGAGCCCGCTGCTTATCCGGTTCGACAGCGCTGGATCACACCGGCTTCGGATCGAGCGTGGTCGACCACAGCGCGACGTCGGCGCGGTCGCGCAGGGTCACGGTCATCTGTCCGGTCGCGCCTTCGATCTTGACGTGACCGAAGAACTGCATTCCGGCCGACGGCGGCAGGTTCTGCTTGTCCAGGCCCGGTGCCTTCACGAACTTCACTTCGGGCCCGAAGGTGTTGTCGAGCTCGTTCGGGCCGAAGGTGCCGGCATGAAGCGGGCCCGAGACGAATTCCCAGAACGGCTCGAAGTCCTGGAACTGCGCCTTGTCGGGATTGTAGTAATGCGCGGCGGCGTAGTGCACGTCGGCGGTCAGCCACACCGTGTTCCTGATCGGCGCGGTCTTGATGAAGCGCAGGATCTCGGCGATCTCGAGCTCGCGGCCGCGCGCCGGCCCGTCGCCCTGCGCGAAGGCTTCCGAGCCCTTCTTGTTGGTTGCATCGTCATAGACGATCAGCGACAGCGGCATGTCGGAGGCGATCACCTTCCAGGTCGCGCGCGAATTGAGTAGCGCGCGCTTCAGCCACTGCATCTGATCCGGGCCGAGGAAGTAGGCGTCGGGACCGTATGTCTCCTGCTGGTTCGGACCGTTCGGGCCGCGATAGCTGCGCTCGTCGAGCATGAAGACGTCGAGATGCGGACCGTAGCTGAGCGTGCGGTAGACGCGGCCCGGCTCGACGATGCTCTCGCGCATCGGATACATCTCGTGGAAGGCGCGGGCCGCGCGGGCCGCGAGCAGCGTGATGTTGCGCTCCTTGTAGGCGGCCGGAAGATCCTTCGACAGCGACCAGTTGTTGGTGACCTCATGGTCGTCCCATTGCACGAAGATCGGCACCTCGGCGTTGAAGGCGCGCACATTCTCGTCCAGGAAATTGTACTTGTGGGCGGCGCGGTATTCGTCGAGCGTCTCGGCGACCTTGGCCTTCTCCGGAATGGTGACGTTCTTCCACATCTTGCCGTCGGGAAGCTTCACTTCCGACGGGATCAGGCCGTCGGCATAGATGGTGTCGCCGGAGTGCAGGAAGAAATCCGGCTTGTGCTTCTTCATGGCGGCGAAGGTGAACATGCCGCCGTCATCGGGATTGATGCCCCAGCCCTGGCCGGCGACATCGCCGCCCCAGACGAAGCTGACATCGCGCTTGTCGGACGGCGCGGTGCGGAAGCGGCCGACCACCGGCTCGCTCACGATGTCGATATGGGACAGATCGCGAAAGCGGACGCGATAGAAGATGTCCTGTCCGCACGGCAAGATCCTCGATCAGGAGCTTCGCGGTGAAATCGCTTTCGGGCAGCGCATTGATCGGCGGCAGCACGCGGGCATCCTTGAAGGATTCGGTGGTCGAGACCTCGACCATCATCTGCGACGGGCGGTCGGCGCGCGCCCAGACCACGCCGCCGTCGGCGCCGACATCGCCGGACTGCACGCCATGGGTCATGACCGGCCGGTCGGCGGCGCGGGACAGATAGGGCATTGCGACCAGGCCGACGCTGGTGGCCGCCGCGGTGGAGAGAAAGCGCCGGCGCGACATTCGAAACGTCCTGCGGGGAACCTTAAGCGTCATGCGAGCCTCCTTGCCCATCATTGTCTGCGCCCACAGACCTAGAAAGGTTCTGTGACGAAGCGATTACAGGAGCAGGGAGTTTCACAAGGGAAGGTGACTTTCGGCGGGCGGACAAGCCGCCGCCCCGGACGCCGCCTGGTGCGGCTCAGACCCCCGCAAGCTTCGAAAGCGGAGCGCTGACGCGCTGCACGTTCTGGGGGATATTGATCAGCAGCATGCGGCGATCGGCGACCGCGTGTGGAATTGCTCGAGCGCGATATTGAAGGCGGTCAGCGCGCCGTCCTCGATCGCGCCGTGCTCGAAACACTGCAGGGTATCGCGCAGGATGTCGTCGGCCTCCGACTGCATCTGATCGAGCTCCTCGGCGGAGTCGCTCTTGCGTGCCCGCGCGATCATGTCGAGCAGCCTCTCGCGCAGCGTGGAGTTGTTGTCGCGCTCATCCTTCTTCAGGTAGCCGGCAAACCAGGCGCCGACCGAGCCCATGGCCGACAGGCCCATCAGGCCCCACCAGATGAAATCGCTGTAGCGGTCGAGAAAGCTCTTTTCCTCGCCGTCGACGAAGGCGGCCGCGCCGGGATGAACGGGGATCACGGCGTCCTTGTCGGTGTCGGGCGTTTCGATCTTGGCCGCCAGCGGGAATTCCGACATCAATTGCTGACGGATCGCAAACAGCTGCCGCGTGAAGGCGGCGATCGTTACGTCCGAAATGCCTTTGCGCGCGACGATGTGGTGGGAGAAGCTGATCGTCTTCACTTCCTCGTCGGGCCGGTCAGCCGAGCCGAACGTGCCGGCAGGAATTTCGCCGGCTTCGTAAGAGGGGTGGTTCTGCGCGATCGCCTCCGACGCATCGATCGCGAGGAAGGTCGGCGCGCCGCCGTCCCTGGTGGAGGCTGCGATCGCGTCGAGCGTGATCTTGCTGTTGAGCGGGCCGGCGGCGAGATAGACGTCCGCCTTCTGGTTGCGGATGGCTTCCGCGGCTTCATTGGCGGGGAACTGGACGATTTCGACCTTGGCGGGATCGACGCCGTATTGCCGCAGGATGACCTTCAGCACGTTCACATTGGCCTGGGTCTTGCCGACCACGCCGACCCGGCGTCCGGCCAGCTGGCTGATCTTGGTGATCTTCGGTCCCGACTTCCTGCCCTTGCCGTGAGCGGGCGGCACCCACATCACCACGAAGTTCTTGCGCAGCGTTGCGACCGCCTGCGCATTCTTCGGCACGTCGAGATCGCCGCGGATGATGGCGAGATCGACATGGCCCTGCGCCAGCGCCTCGGCGCTCGCCACTGCGCTGTCGGTCTGCACCGGCTTCAGCCGAACGTAGCTGCGATGTTGCGAAAAGGCCTGAGACAGGGTCTGCACGACCTTGACGTCATCGCTGTTGGGTGGCCCGACGGCGATCTTCAGCGTCACCGGGCGCTCGGCATAATAGTAGGCGCCGACCAGGACGCCGACGATGGCGAGGACCCCGGCCAATGTCACCAGCACCGCGCGCCGCGCCATCGAGCGTGGCGATGGCGGCGAGGGCGGTCGGGCCCGCACGAATTCTTCGGTCATGGATCTCGCGAACAACCGTTTGAGACTCAAATTCACCTTGCAAGCCGTAATACAGCAATATTGTAGCAACTCTGCCGCCGGCCAAGAGGTTACATCTGCGTCATGGTTACCGGCCTGGCGGGCGGCAGGGTAAAATTGGGCTGAACAAGGGAGGTGACTATGTCGGGTCTGACAGGCGAGGCCAGAAAATCTGCCCTGCAGGGGTTGCCCGGCTGGACCGAGCTCAAGGGACGGGATGCCATCACCCGGACCTTCGTTTTCTCGGATTTCAATGAAGCCTTTGGCTTCATGTCGCGCGTCGCTTTGGTGGCCGAAAAGCAGGACCATCATCCGGAATGGCGTAATGTTTACAAGACGGTGGAGGTGGTGCTGTCGACCCACGATGCCGGCGGCGTCACGCACAGGGATGTCGAGCTGGCCAGGGCGATGAATGCGATCGCGGGCGCGCTCGGGACGGCCTGATCGGCCTTGCGTCCACGCTTCCAAATCCCCAACTCGTTAACGGGCCGCCGCGGCGATTGGCCGCGCAGCGAGGGAACTCTCCATGGCATCGGATTTCAGCGCAGGCTTCGAGCCGGCCGACAGGCTGGCACAGGATCGCGAGAGCGTCCGCAAGCGATTCTGGATCAAGCTGAAGCAGGTGGCAGCCAGGCTGCCGTTCGCCGAAGACCTGCTGGCCGCCTATTACTGCGCCTTCGACAAGGACACCCCGCGGCACGTGCAGGTCGCCCTGATGGGAGCGATCGCCTATTTCATCCTGCCGTTCGATTTCGTCCCCGACATGATGCCGGTGCTCGGCTTCACTGATGATGCGGCGATCCTCGCCACCGCCATCCGGCTGGTCGCAAGCCACATCACCAATGACCATCGCGCGGCGGCGCGTGCCGCCCTGCGGCGGGGCGTCAGCGAAACGTGAGTGCGGTGCGTTGAAGGTTGTGGAGGCGGGCGCAATCTCCGCCCGCTCGGCCGTCACGCGTTCAATCCTGTCAGCGGTGGCCGGGAAATATTGATGACGATCAGCCCGGCAGTGGTGCCGGGCTGATCGGAGTCTGCGCCGCTCGATGCGTTATCTGTGAATTTTATTGCCGGTGAACCTGGGCCCGCGCGTTTTCAGGCCGTTCCTTGCCGGCCTGATCCGCCTGCCAGGCCTGGAATTGCTTGAACAATGCATCGCGATCGGCTTCCGACTGCGCACCCTTCGCCGCGGCGACCGGATTCTGCTTCATGAAATCGTCGAACTTGCCGCGTGCAACCGGCTGGACGTTGTTTCGGTCGAGCCATTGCTGCGCGTAAGGCAGGCGATTCCAGCCGGCGAGCGGCGCGGACAGCGATGTCTCCCGCCACTTCGGATGGAAGGGCGGCTTCTGCAGCGTCGGGAATTTGTTAAAGAATGCGTCCACGAATTGCGACAGCTTGCGGTAGCGATCGGAATTGGGCGGCCAGTTGTAGGCCGCGAGCACGGCCGGCACGGCGATCGTGTCCACCTTCTCGCCTTCTGCGATCAGGTTCGGATAGTCCTTCGACGTGAGTGTTGCCGGCAGATAGTCGGTCTGCAGCGGCCTGTCGTAGTCGACCCGCACAAGATGGAAGCGGCCGTCATTGACGAACGTCGAGACCGATTTGTACGGCTTGCCGCCGACCACGATCACGGCGTCGACTTCGCCGGCCTTCAGCTTCTCCATCGCGATGCGCTGTTCGATGTAGACGAAGTTCGCCTTCATTCCGATCCGCTCGGCGACCGTCAGCGCGGTGACGAAAGTGCCGCCGTTGGGCAGGTCGACGCTGACCGTCTTGCCCTCGAGGTCCTTCAGGCTCTGCACCGCCTTTGGCGCGATGACCTGCATTTCCTCGTTGTAGAGCTTGGTCACGTAGGTGAACTGCCTCTTGATGTCCTTTGCAAAGCCCTTGCGCTCGAGATAGTCGAGCGTGTCGGCGCGAACGATGCCGATGTCCACGCCTTGCAGGAACAGGATGTCGGCGACGCTCTGCACCGAGCCGCGGCCAACGATCGGCAGGACGCGCAGCTTGTTGCCGTCGTCGAGCACGGACGCAAGATCGGCGCCGATCTGCACGTAGGTGCCGCCGATAGTTCCCGTGATCAGCGTGACCGTATTGGCGTTCAGCGCCTGCTTGGTCTGCGCGGATCCGAACTGGAAGATGGCCTTGAGACTGTCGCTCACCTTCGCCGGATCATATTCCGTCTCGTCGGCGCGGGCAGCAAAACCGCACGCCATCATGATGGCAACGAGTGCCAGTCCAAATAAACGTCGCATGTTATCCCCTAGTGGTGAGAACTCAGTTTGGCAATTGAGCGAGCCGGCGTTGCGCGTCGGCCGAACCGAGCTGTGCCGCCTTCTGGTACCAGGCGCGCGCCTTCGCGGGCTCGGCGATGATGTTGCGCACATCCCGCGTACCGATGACATCAGGGTCGTAGGTCTGCGCGAGCATCAGTGCGGCCTCGCTCTCCTGCGCATCAGCGGCGCGCTCGAGCAGCAGCCGTGCGACCGGAATGTCACCGGCGGCGAGGAAACCCTTCGCGCGCTGCATGAGATTCGCAAGCTCGCCTGGGTCCATGCGCCGTACGGGTGCTGCGGCGGGCGTGGTGGCGGGAGGCGTAGCGGTGGGGGCCGTAACGGCGGGAGGCACAACGGCGACCGGGGCTATGGCGGCGAGCGGTGCCGGTGCGGGCGGCGCTGCCGCGGCGGGCGCTGCCGGCGCCTGACCACCTTGCATCGCATTCTGATAGGCCGTCGAAATCTCTTCGCGCGACGGCAGCATCGCGACCTGCTGCTGCGGAGCGCGGGCGGCGCTCGGAGCCGGATTGGCCGGAGTTGACATCCGCGCGGTGTCCTTCAGTTGCGCGGTGTCCTTCAGTTGAATGTCCTGCGGCGTCAGCTGCGTGGTGGCTTCCGGTTGTGCCGCGGCGGAAGGAACGGGAAGCATGCTCGCGAACGAGGCCCTCGCGTTTTCCAGCGTCTCGCGTGTCGCATCCGACGAGAACCAGGCGAATGCGATCGCGATCGCGGAGGCCGCGACCGTCGAGATCAATATTTTTGACGAGAGCGAAAAGCGCCGCGGTTCGCGGAGCTGTCCGACATAGTCGAACTCCGCCGGATCGGGTTCGCCCTCGGGATCGCTCAGAAACAGCGGGACGGAATCGTTCTGCTGAAATTCAGGTGCGGTCCGGCCGAAAGCGTAGGGCCGGGGCCGGCCCTGCTCGTTGAGGCCGTTGGTGATGTCCTGTTCGAGGCGATCGATGTCGGGCTCGTAGGAGCGATAGCGTTCCACCATGGCGATGTTCCCCACTAACAAATGACGCAACTACAGGGAGAACCAAGGCACTTGTATCTTGTTATGGTGGTCGGCCCGGTACGCCCCGCTTACTGCTTCTGAATCTCCGTTGGAATTGGCCCAAAAAGCGGCCGCCACCGGCTCGATTTGGGAGATATTTTGATTTTATTGCGGCAAACAGGGTGAATCGAAGTAAGACTTCTACCTTCAGTGTTCTTAGATTTCCAGTCAGTCAAGCGAACGACACTGACGTAGTCACCTGGAATTGTTACGTTATCCACAATCGCTTTGCGGATCTTGCGCTGGAGTGACTACCCAGGGTCGTGCGTTAACCAAAACTTAGGACTCATGACATTGGCGAGGTCAGGGATGGAGGATCACTTTACCCATGGCCTTGCGCCCGGCCAGCACCTTGAGCGCGTCCGGGGTCTGCGCCAGCGGGAAGGTACGATCGACATGCGAGGAAATCTTTCCTTCCGCCGTCCACTTCACGAGCTTCTCGAGATTGGCGCGATTTTTCTCCGGGTTGAGCCGCGCCCAATGGCCCCAGAACACGCCGCGGATGTCGCAGCCCTTGAGCAGCGCGAGGTTGAGCGGCATCTTCGGAATGTCGCCGGCGGCAAACCCGATCACGAGGAAACGGCCTTCCCAGGCGGTCGAACGCAGCGCAGCTTCGGCGTAGGCCCCGCCGACGGGATCGAACACGATGTCCGCGCCCTTGCCGCCGGTAAGCTTGCGCAGGCCTTCCTTCAGGTCTTCCTTGGCGTAGTTGAGCGTCAGCTCGGCGCCGTGCTGCTTTGCAAATTCCAGCTTCTCGTCCGAAGACGCGCAGGCGATCACCTTGAGGCCCATCAGTTTGCCGAGCTCGCAGGCGGCAAGTCCGGTGCCACCGGCGGCGCCCAGCACGGCGAGCGTCTCGCCGGGCCTGGGACTCGCGCGATCCTCCAGCGCATGCAGCGCGGTGCCGTAAATGATGATGATGCCGGCGGCGCGGTCGAAGTCGAGATTGTCCGGAATCTTCACGATCGAATTGGCCGGCAGCGCGATCTTCTCGCGCGCGCCGTTATGTCCGCATGAGGCGACGACGCGATCACCGACTTTGACAGCGGTGACGCCGGCGCCGACGCTCTCGACCACGCCCGCGATTTCGGCGGCTGGCGAGAACGGGAACGGCGGCTTGATCTGGTATTTGCCCTGGATCATCAGGATGTCGAAGAAATTCAGCGCCGCCGCCTTGATCGCGATCACGGCCTCGCCCGGGCCGGCCACGGGATCCGGCACGTCGGCCAGCACGAGGTCATCGGGTTGGCAATATTGGGAGCAGAGGATGGCTTTCATGGATCTGACCTGATTTCGCGCGGACAAGGAGTGTTCAATACTCCATGCCGGATTTGGGGCCCGGGGACAATCGGGTTTCATGGGTTTGATCGAAGGAAGATCCATCCTCGTCATTGCGAGCGCAGCGAAGCAATCCATGGCGCGGCAAGCCGAGATATGGATTGCTTCGTCGCTTCGCTCCTCGCAATGACGAGGAGATAAAAATGGGAGTGAACTATGTTTGAAAAAGGCCTGCTGAAGGGGAAACGCATCCTGGTCACCGGCGGCGGTTCGGGGCTCGGTGCGGCGATGGGGCGCCGCTTTCTCGAGCTTGGCGCGGATCTCGTCATTTGCGGCCGCAGGCTCGAGCTGCTCGAGGCGACCGCCGCCGAGATGCGTCAAAGGACCGGCGGCAAGGTCAGCGCGATTCGTTGCGACATTCGCGACGGCGCCGCAGTCGATGCGATGATGGATGCGGCGTGGGGCGCGGCGCCGGTCGACGTGCTGGTCAACAATGCGGCTGCGACCTTCATCGCGCAGTCGGAGCAATTGTCGTTTCGTGCGGCGGACGCGATCCTCGCGCCGACGCTGCATGGCACGATGTATTGCACGCTCGCCGCCGGCAGGCGTTGGATCGAAGGCAAGCGCAAGGGCGTGGTGCTTTCGATTCTCTCGACCTCGACCATCACGGGGCGCGCGTTCACGGTGCCCTCGGCGATGGCGAAGTCAGCGGTGCTGGCGATGACCAGGAGTCTTGCGGTGGAGTGGGGACCGAAGGGCGTTCGCACAGTCGCGATCGCGCCGGGCGCATTTCCGACGCCGGGCGCCACGGGGCAGCTTCGTCCCGAGGGCCGCGACCAGAGCTGGGCGTCGCGCAATCCACTCGGCCGCGCCGGTGAACATTGCGAGCTTGCGAATCTTGCGAGCTTTTTGATTTCGGATGAGGCCGGCTACATCAATGGCGAAATGGTGGTGCAGGATGGCGGCGCGCATCTGCGCTCATCGGGCGCGGAGGATTTGCTGCAGTGGACCGACGCGCAGTGGGAACAGCAACGCGCCGCGCGCGCAAAGGGTTGAACGGTAATCGATTCCGCGCCTCGACCAGCCTTCCCAAATCGGCGTTTCCCGGATATGGCTTTCGCCGGGACCGCGGGCCATCTTCCAGTCACAATGATAAGGGAACCAGACCGCATCATGTTTTTTCGGCGGCTGTTGGCACCATTGATGATGGCGTGCGCGCTGTTGTGCGGAGCGCGAGGTTTTGCGCAGACGCAAACGGCGCCGCCGAAGGCCGCCAAGAGCGAGGCCGCCAAGAGCGACGCTGCCAAGAGCGCCGCCGCCAAGCCGGCTGCTGCGAAGCAGGAACCGGTCAAGCCGCCGCCCTCAATGACGGGCGGCGTGGAGCCGACACTGATCGGCCAGTTCGGCACATGGGGCGCCTATTCGGCCACGCCAAACGGCAAGCGTGTTTGCTTTGCGCTCGCAAAGCCGACGTCCTCCAAGACCAATCCACCGAATCGCCCGCGCGATCCCGCCTATGCGTTCGTCTCGACGCGACCGGCCGAGAAGGTCGTGAACGAAGTTTCGATCATGATCGGCTACGCGCTGAAGCCGGGCTCGGAATCGTCATTCGAGGTCGGTGGCGCTTCCTATGCGATGTACACCCAGGGCGACGGGCTCTGGATCAAGAACGCCGCCGAAGAGGATCAGATGGTCCAGGCGATGCGCCGCTCTGCCGACGCCGTGGTCAAGGGTGTCTCGGCCAAGGGCACGGAGACGACGGACACGTTCTCGATGAAGGGCCTGTCGCAGGCCCTCGACAAGATCGCGCAAGACTGCCGCCGCTAGTCGCGGTCGCATTTGACGCGAAAATTGCTATATATCGGTTTGAAGCCTTTTGGTCGTCATGGCCGGGCTTGTCCCGGCCATCCACGTCTTGCTGGCGGCAATGGAGACGCGGATGGTCGGCAGACAAGTTCACGCAGTCTGCGCAAGCTTGACTGCGGGCCGGGCATGACGACGTCGTAACAACATCCGGGTCACTTGAATGCAATCGATCGAGCCTGCGAATACCTCGGCGCTCCTGGAAAAGACCCCGCTCGAAACCTATGTGCCGCCGGCCAAGCCGTCGCTGATCGGGTTGTCGCGCGCGGAACTGGCCGAGCGGCTCGGCGACATCGGCGTTGCACCTGCCCAGCGCAAGATGCGCGTGCAGCAGCTCTGGCACTGGATCTATTTTCGCGGTGCCCGAAGCTTTGACGAGATGACGAGCGTGTCCAGGGATACGCGGGCAAAATTGGCCGAACACTTCACTGTCGACCGGCCCGAAGTCGTCGCCGAGCAGATCTCGAATGACGGCACGCGAAAGTGGCTGTTGCGGCTGCCCGGCGGCGACAAGGCGGAGAGGGCGCACGAAGTCGAATGCGTCTATATCCCCGAGACCGATCGCGGCACGCTGTGCGTCTCCTCGCAGGTCGGCTGTACGCTCAATTGCTCTTTCTGCCACACCGGCACGCAGCGCCTGGTGCGCAACCTCACCGCCGGCGAGATCGCGGGCCAGGCGATGGTGGCGCGCGATCGCCTCAATGACTGGGCCGATCGCGAAAACGGCACGCGCCTCGTCACCAACATCGTGATGATGGGCATGGGCGAGCCGCTCTACAATTTCGACGCCGTGCGCGACGCGCTCCTGATCGTCTCGGACAATGAGGGTATCGGCATCTCCCGCCGCCGCATCACGCTGTCGACCTCCGGCGTGGTGCCGAACATCATCCGCGCCGGAGAAGAGATCGGCGTGATGCTGGCGATCTCGCTGCACGCGGTTCGCGACGAGCTGCGCAACGAGCTGGTGCCGCTCAACCGCAAATACCCGATTCACGAATTGCTGCAGGCCTGTCGCGATTATCCGGGCGCATCGAACGCGCGGCGCATTACGTTCGAATATGTGATGCTCAAGGACGTCAACGATTCGCTTGACGATGCCAGGCTGTTGGTAAAAATGCTCAAGGGCATTCCCGCCAAGATCAACCTGATTCCGTTCAATCCATGGCCGGGCACGCGTTACGAATGCTCGGACTGGGAGCAGATCGAGAAATTCTCCGAATACATCTTCAACGCCGGCTATTCGTCGCCGGTGCGCACGCCGCGCGGCCGCGACATTCTCGCTGCCTGCGGTCAGCTCAAGTCGGAGACCGAAAAGCTCTCGGCGCGGGAACGCCAGGCGCTGCGCGCCATGGCGATGACGGATTGACGATGTCGCGAGCCTGCGGTTCATCATTGCGAGGAGCGAAGCGACGAAGCAATCCATATCTCGGCAAGGTACGCCATGGATTACTTCGCGGAACCTTTCATCGGGCTGCGCTTTGCGCGGACCCGTTAGCTCGCAATGACAGGGCGCGACAATGGCATTGATCGGCCGCCTTTTCGTCATTGCTTTCGCCTTCCTTGCCGCGAGCCTCGTTGCGGGCATGATCGTGGTCGCGGCGGTGATGTTTCCCGAGTTCAGCGATCTCGGCACCGGTCCGGTGGATCAGGGCGTTCTTGAAATCCTGGTCGGCTTCAGCTTCATCTTCATCACCGGCTTTGCCCTGTTGCCGGCGGCGATCATTGCGCTGATCACGG
The DNA here is from genome assembly GCA_963696255.1 of uncultured Alphaproteobacteria bacterium. Classification (GTDB taxonomy): domain Bacteria; phylum Pseudomonadota; class Alphaproteobacteria; order Rhizobiales; family Xanthobacteraceae; genus Bradyrhizobium. Next base: position 1,632,542 of record CAVOJN010000005.1, on the reverse strand, counting down.
AAGCGTTCTCGATTCGCAGCTTGCTTGCTTACGCCATCGGCGGAGCGCTGGTCGGTTTGGCCTGCTATCTCAGCCTCGTTCCGTTCGACACCGATACCTGGGGTTTCAACGGCATCGTGCGCCGTCACATGGAAATCATGACCGGTGCCGGGATCGTGGCCGGCATGGTCTACTGGATGGTCGCAGGCCGCAACGCCGGCGCCTGGCGCAAGCCGCCGCTGCGGCGCCCGCCGCCCCCGCCGCTGCCCTCGGGGTCGCGGCCGCCGCCGCTCTAGGTGCCTTCATCGCGGAATGACGATGACCCACAGGGGTTTTCATCCCCGCTCCGCTCCGCTAAACCGCGACCATGAACCGGACCGGCCTCTTCATCGCGCTGTCGCTGGCGCTCGTCGTGGGCGTCGTGTTCGGGATCTATCCCGAGCTTGACCTGAAGCTTGCGGCTCTGTTCTTCGATCCGCAGACCAGGAGCTTTCCGCTGAAGGCGAGCGCCTGGGCGGCCTTCGTGCGCGATGCCGCCATGTGGATCACCTGGGCGATGGTGATCCCCGCGCTTGGCGCGCTGGCCCTCAAGATGTGGCGTCCGGACCGGCCGCTCCTGATCTCGGGGCGGGCCATCCTCTTTCTTCTCACGACGCTGGTGTTGTCCTCGGTCGTGCTGTCCAATGTTGTCTTCAAGAGCTATTGGGGGCGGCCGCGCCCTGTCGTTGTCACGCAATTCAACACCGGAGAGTTCAACCGGCTTGCTTTTGTGCCGTGGTGGGATCCGCGCGGCGGCTGCGCCCGGAATTGCTCGTTCTTCTCCGGAGAAGGCTCCGCCGCGTTCTGGGCCGTTGCGCCGGCAGCTCTCGCCCCTCCCGCTTTTCGCCCACTCGCCTATGTCGCGGCGATGGCGTTTGGCACGGCAACGGGCGTGATGCGCATGGCCTTTGGCGGGCATTTCTTCACCGACATCGCTGCCGCCGGGATCGTCACCTTCCTGGTGGTCTGGCTGAGCTACGGCCTGCTGTACCGCTGGCCGAAGACGCGGATATCCGATGAGGCCATCGATGCCGCGCTGACGCGGATGGCCTGGCCGGGCTACCGGCTCCGTCAGCGCCGGCGTCAGGCGGAATGATCGGCCCCTCGGCCGCCATCTAAATGCGTGCCCATGTCTGCAAAATTTGATATGCGCGCATCCAAGCAACGAACGACGTCTCGAAATCCCGACCGATTGGAAGCTCCATGAGTACGATCCTGAAAAGCCTGCCCAAGGGGGAAAAAGTCGGCATCGCTTTTTCCGGTGGTCTCGACACCAGCGCGGCGCTGTTGTGGATGAAGCAGAAGGGCGCCCGCACCTATGCCTACACCGCCAATCTCGGCCAGCCCGACGAGGCCGATTACGACGAGATTCCGCGCAAGGCGCGCGAATTCGGCGCCGAAAATGCCCGCCTCGTGGATTGCCGCACGCAGCTGGTTCACGAAGGCATTGCCGCTGTCCAGTCGGGCGCCTTTCATGTCTCCACCGGCGGCATCGCCTACTTCAACACCACGCCGCTCGGACGCGCCGTGACCGGCACGATGCTGGTCTCGGCCATGAAGGAGGATGGCGTCAACATCTGGGGTGACGGCTCCACATTCAAGGGCAACGATATCGAGCGCTTCTACCGCTACGGCCTGCTCACCAATCCGAATTTGCGGATCTACAAGCCCTGGCTGGATCAGCAGTTCATCGACGAACTGGGTGGGCGCGCGGAAATGTCGGCGTTCATGACGGCACACGGCTTCGCCTACAAGATGAGCGCCGAAAAGGCCTATTCGACCGACAGCAATATTCTCGGCGCGACCCACGAAGCCAAGGATCTCGAGCGGCTCGATAGCGGCATCAAGATCGTCAACCCGATCATGGGCGTGCCGTTCTGGCGCGATGACTGCAACGTCAAGGCCGAGAAGGTCGTCGTGCGCTTCGTCGAAGGCCAGCCGGTCGCGCTGAACGGCCAGACCTTCGCTGACCCTGTGGCGCTGTTCCTCGAGGCCAATGCCATCGGCGGCCGGCACGGCCTCGGCATGAGCGACCAGATCGAGAACCGGATCATCGAAGCCAAGAGCCGCGGCATCTACGAAGCGCCCGGCATGGCGCTGCTCCACATCGCCTACGAGCGCCTGGTCACGGGCATCCACAACGAAGACACCATCGAGCAATACCGGATCAGCGGCATGCGGCTTGGCCGCCTGCTCTACCAGGGCCGCTGGTTCGATTCGCAGGCCCTGATGCTGCGCGAAACCGCGCAACGCTGGGTGGCCCGCGCCGTCACCGGCGAGGTGACGCTCGAGCTGCGCCGCGGCAACGATTACTCGATTCTCAACACCGAGAGCCCGAACCTGACCTATGCGCCGGAGCGGCTGAGCATGGAAAAGGTGGAGGATGCCCCGTTCACGCCGGCCGATCGCATCGGCCAGCTCACCATGCGCAATCTCGACATCGCCGATACCCGCGCCAAGCTCGGCCTCTACAGCAAGACCGGCCTGATCTCGAGCGGAGACGGCACCGAGATCTTCCGGCTGGAGAGCGACAAGGGCGACAAGGGCTGAAGCGCGCAAGTCGCAGTCGTCATTGCGAGGAGCCAACGGGTCGCGCGAATGCGCGCCCGCTGACAGGCTCCGCGACGAAGCAATCCATCCATCCACGCGTGTGGACAGATGGATTGCTTCGCGTCGCTCGCAATGACGATGGAGAGTTAGCGGCCGTCCTGTTCACCTCACCCGCAGCGCGTCGAGCAGCGAGCGGAACGCGCGCGCGTAATCGGCGCCGATCTTGCCGATATCGGGGCCGGCGGACACCGCAACGGCCGCTTCCGTCACTGCGCCGAGCAGCAGGCGCGCAAGCGGCTCGATCGGCTGTCTTGCAATCAGGCCTGCGTCCATGGCCGCGGCAAGGGCGCGCGGAAACTTGCCGCCAAAATGTTTCGCGTCGATCTCGCGCCAGCGCTCCCAGCCGAGCACCGCGGGGCCGTCGCGAAGGATGATCTGCCCGGTCGGTCCCTTCGAGCAGGCGTTGAAATAGCCCTGCGTGCCCGCGGCCATCGCGGCCAGCGGATCCTTCTCGGCGCGTGAGACGCGGTCGAGGTCGGAGACGAGTTCCAGCGAGGTCTGCTCGAACACCGCCTCGAACAGCGCTTCCTTCCTGGGAAAGTGGTGATAGAGCGCGCCCTTGGCGAGACGCGCGCTCGCGGCGACGTCGTCCATCGTCGTCGCCGCGAAGCCGCGCTCGCCGAAGAAGCGCTTCGCGGCCTTGATGATCGCCGCCCTGGTCCTTTCGCGCCGCTCGGCCTGGGTTGCCATGGGCGGATTGTCTAGCGCATTTTCATTCCCGGGCCAATTGACATACCGACTGCCGGTCGGTAAATACCGACCATAAGTCGGTTATTGGAGTATGTCGTGCCAACGCTCGAAACCTTGCGGGCCTTTGCAGATACGGTCGAATCAAACGACCATGTCGGCGCTATCAGGAAATTCTACGCAGCCGACGCGAAGACCCGGGAAAATGACGGCGAGTGGCGGGTCGGCCGCGATGCCCTGGCCGCGCGCGAAGCCGCAGTGCTGGCCTCGGTTGCCGGCGTCAAGACCACGCGCCTTGGCCCGTTGCTGCTCGAGGGCGATCGTTCCGCGATTTGCTGGCGCTTCGAATTTACTGGCAAGGACGGCAAGGTGCGCGGCATGGAAGAGGTCGCCTGGCAGACCTGGCGCGGCGAACAGTTGATCGAAGAGCGCTTCTTCTTCGACCCGCAGCAGATGAAGCGGTGACGGCGGCTACGAACAGTCGTGTGCTCCCTCGCGCCGCACGCGGGACGAGATGACGCGGAGCCGCAGCCGCGCAAGTAAGCGTGCCCCAAAAGAAATGGCCGGGATCTCTCCCGGCCATTGGCATGCGTGTCGTGCTCGCACCTATCGCGGCGGCGCGGTGCCGGGCGGGGGCGGCGGCAGCGATGCGGTGTTGCCGTTCAGCAGCGGCGTGATGCGGCGGATCGTGACGCGCCGGTTGATGCGGCTCGGTCCGTCCGTCTGCTCCTTCAGATATTGCGAGCCATAGCCCTGCGAGGTCAGGTTTTCAGCCGGCACCTGGAATTGCTGGGTAAGCAACTCGGCCGCCGATTCCGCGCGGCGGTCGGACAGCGACAGATTGTCGGTGTCGTTGCCGGTGGCGTCGGTGTGGCCCTCGATCAGGAACACCTCGCGCGGATTGCGCTGGATGGCGCGATTGAGCCCGTCGGCAATCACCTGCAGCTTCGAAGCCTGGTCCGGCGTGATCTCCCAGGAGCCGAGGTCGAAGTTGATGCTGTTGACGTCGATGCTCGGCATCAGCATGCGCACGTTCGGGCTGTAGCGGATCTCCTCCAGCGAATACCGCCGATCGAGACGCTCCACGGGCGGAGCCATCATGGTGTCGTAGATCAGATCCGGCGGCGCGTCCGAGGCGTCGACGATGTAGCGGTCATAGGGAATGCGCACGATCGGCGGCGGAAGGTCGACGAAGAAGCCGCCGACGGAGCGCGGATCGCGATAGGTGTTGTCGATGATGATGATCTCGCGGCCGTCGCGGTCGCGCCGGATCCGCCGCAGCAACTGGCCGTCGGCGCCGACCACGGTGATGACCTCGCTGCCGTCGGGACGGATCACGATGGTTCGGTTTTCGCCCCCGATGACTTCCGAGCGAATGTCGCGTGCGCCGTAGCGGAAGCGCTCCAGCTCGTTATGGCGGACGAATTCCTGGCCGCTCGGATCGCGGATGATGATACGGCCGGGCTCGGTGATGATGGTGCGGCCGCCCTCCTGAACCTCGCGGCGCTGGCCGCGGAAATCATCGATGTGCTGCGGCCCCTGCCGCGCCGCGCCGATCGCGAGCGGCGTCAACACGGCGGCGGCCGCCACTCCAGCGCCAATGGCAGGTAGCGGAGCGGTGACCGTGGGCGCCCGGCGGAAGGCCGGCGCGACGGTGGGCGGCGCATTCTGCACGTTGCCGGGCGGGGGCGCCGCGTTGGGCGCGGCGGGCACGACGCTGGGCACTGTCGGCGGCCTGCCCGGCGGGGGGCCTCCGGGGATCGGCGAAGCTGCGGACGAGGGAGCCGGCGTAGCAGGAGCAGCCGCAGGAGGGACCTGCTGGGTTCTACCCTGCGGCGTCGGGGTGGTGACCGGCGCTGCATTTGGAGCAGGTGCCGCGTTCGGCGTGGCCGTTGGTGCGGGCGCTGCGCCACCGGGCTGGCCGCCATGCTGCGGACCACCTGGCGGAGGCGTGCCGGGACGTCCCTCGCGATGCTCCTCGCGCGGTGCACCGGCGGCGGGCGGCGTTGACGTTTGCGGTGCTGCCGTCGGGGGCGCAGCCGTTGGCGGCGCTGCTGTTGGCCCAGGCGTGGGCCGCGCGGGCGCAGCAGCCGGCGGTGGTGGAGGCGGGGGTGGCGGCGTGGCCGGTCTCGCGGCGGGAGGCGCAGGAGGCGGCGTTGCCGGCCGTGCAGCCGGAGGAGGAGGCGGTGGTGGTGGCGCCGCATGCGGGGGCGGAGGCGGTGGCGCTGCGGGCTTGGGCGGCGGCGGGGGTGGAGCTGCCGGCTTTGGTGGGGGCGGCGGCGGCGCCGCGGGTTTGGCGGCGGGAGGCGCTGCGGGCGGCGCAGGTCTTGCCGGAGGCGGTGCGGCCTTCGGCGGCTGCTTCGGTTTGCCGTCAGGGCCTTTTTCTTCCTTGGCCTGCGCTACGACGACAGGCGCGCTTTGCGCGTGCGACACTGAGCTGGCGAATTGCATCGCGCTGAGCGCGGTCGTGGCAAGCAGCAGCAGGCGAAGGTTCTTCATATGATCTGGATCCCGCGGTTTCTTGACGTTTGCCGATCAACAACCAGCGTTAGGCCGGATTGTGGCGCGGTTCAAACGCTGATTCGGATTTATTTTTCCGGGCATAGCACGTGAATGCAGCATTATTCATGATGCATTCAGGGCATCAGGAACCACCCAGCTCAGTTCATGGCCGCTGATCGGTGGCGGGATTGGAGTGGCAGGCCCGTTCGGTCTGCGCTGGGGAACCTCGTCGGGCATCCGGCCGGGCAATTCATTTGGCGGTGAGGGCTCGCCGGGCTCGCGCAACGGTGGCGGCACCTCCGGCCGCGGATGTCCCGGAGGATCTTCGCGCGGCGGTTCGGTCGGCGTGCCCGGGACCGGTGGTGGGATCTCGGGCGGTTCGATCGGCGTTCCAGATGCGGTCAGCATTTACATCGCGACCTTGCTGTTATCGCCGATCTTCGGCCTCGTCCCGGTCATCGCCGCGGCCGCCATCTTCGCATAGGAGATCACGCTCCCGGGCGCGTCCCAATACTCGGCGTCTTCGGGCGTGATCTTGAGAATGCGGATATTCGGATCGTCGGCGCTGTCCCACCAGGCCTTCGCGGGCGTCGAAAACAGCTCCTTGATCTTGGCGCGATCATTGCCCACGACGGCCGTGCCCGTGAGCGAGACATATTTCTGGCTGCCCGCATCGGCGAACGCGAGATTGACGGAAGGATCGCGCGCGATCTCATCGTCCTTGTGATGCCGGGCATCGGTCAGGAAATAGATCGCGTTCTCGTCGCGCTTCAGACAAGCGCTCATCGGGCGCGCGCGGAGCTTGTCGCCGTCAGAGGTGACCAGCATCGCAAAGCCGATCTTGTTCATCAGTTCCCAGACGCGGTCGACATTAGCTGCGTTGTCGGTCATGTTTCTCTCCCTGTAGAGAGCGACAACGGCTCGTTCCGCGCGATGTTCCTGCGGGAGCTGAAGCTAGGCGCGCAGAAGGAATGTGTTGCTGCGGGTTCGGCCCGCTTCCCCATAGCCGCGCGACACCATGTCTGCGATGCAATCCTGCTCCCACTCCTTGCGCGAGAGATGCTCGATCACGACCGCGCGCGGCCAGAGCGATGGCGGCGCTTGCCTGAAGAATCCCGTCAGGACCCGGTCCTCAAAGCCCTCGATGTCGATCTTCAGCGCATCGACTCCTGTGATGGCATTGTCTTCAAGGATGCGCTGGAGCCGTAGCGAAGGCACCTTGATGGCATTAGCCCCGGCTGTGCCTGCGACAATGTGGCTGGCGCCGAGATTGCCGCCGTCGGTCTCGATCATCAGTTCGCCGTCGGCCGCGCCGGCTGCCGCCGCTACCAGTCTTGTCTGTGTGTAGCCGCTCGCCTTGTTGTTGAACGCCAGCCGCGCATGGGTGACCGGGTGCGGCTCGACCGCAATCACCGTGCCGACAGCACCGACATGGCGCGCCAGCACCATGGCGTAGGTTCCGACATTGGCGCCGAGATCGACGAACACGCCGCCCGGTGGCGTATGGGCGCGCAGAAAATCCAGCTCTTCGAGATTGTAGTCGGGATTGAACAGCGCGCCGCGCTCTGTCGCGCTTGCCTGATGATAGAAGCGGAACGACGCGCCCTGATATTGCACGTCGACGGGACCCCGACGCAGCAGATTGACCAGTCGCGACAGAAAGGGACGGAACGCGCCGCGCTTCAGCCGCGAGCGATGCGCCAGGCGGATGACCGCCGCCTGCGACGCAGTCGGCGCAAACGCGCCGAATGGCGCCGGCGATGGATCGTTATCGGGAATCAATTGAAACATCCTCGGCAATGCGGCGACGGAGCGGCGCATGCATAGCCGGTTTTGCGTGTGACTCCAACGAAATCACGCGGCCTTCCTGCTTGCCTTCGCCGTGCGATGGCGCAGGAAGCTGCCGAGCAGCCGGCGCTTGCCCTTGCGCGGGATCAGCTCGATATCGCTGACGAGCCTTGCGCCGCCCTTGCGGCGTTCCAGCGTGATCTTGCGGCTGTGAAAGGCCTCGAGTTCCGCGCGATGCGCGACGCTGATGATGGTGGCCTTTGACAGCTCCTTCATCACCATCTGCATCATCTTGTCCTGGCTCTTGTCATCGAGCGCAGAGGTGGCTTCGTCCAGCACGATGATGTCGGGGTTGTGCAGCAACAGCCGCGCAAAGGCGAGACGCTGCTTCTCGCCGCCGGATAGCGTCTGGTCCCATGGCGCGTCGTCCTCGATCTTGTCCCTGAGATGATCGAGCCCGACCTTGCTCAGCGCTTCGCCAATCTCCTCGACGCTCCAGCTGTCGGCGGAGCCCGGATAGGCGACCGCGCGGCGCAGCGTGCCCGACGGCACGTAAGGCCGTTGCGGCAGCATGAACAGCCGCCGGTCGGCATGGAAGTTGACGCTGCCGCCGCCCCATGGCCAGAGCCCGGCGATGGCGCGCACCAGCGTACTCTTGCCTGAGCCGGATTCGCCGGCGACCAGCAGGCGTTCGCCCGGCTCGATCACGACCTCGGCCTGGTCGACAACGGCGGTGCCGTCATCGAGCGACACCGAGAGATCGTTAAGGCTCAGCATGGCCTCGCCCTCGGTCTCGCCGCGCGAGATGCGGCCGAAACCGCCGCCCTGCTCAGCGCGCTCGAGTCCGTCGAGCGACATCATGAGCGAGGCGATACGCCGCGCGCAGGCGTTCCAGTCGGCGAGCCGCGGATAATTGTCGACCAGCCAGCCGAACGCGCCCTGCACGATAGTGAAGGCGGACGCTGCCTGCATCACCTGGCCGAGACTCATGCTGCCGTCGAGAAATTTCGGCGCGCAGAGCAGCAGCGGCACGACGGGTGCGATGAGACTCGATCCCTGCGACACCAGCGTGGTGCGCATGTGCTGGCCGGCAAGCCGCGCCCATTGCCTCAGCACGTTGGCGAACGTCCGGTCGATGCCGTCGCGTTCTTCTTCCTCGCCGCCGAGCAGCGCGATGCTTTCGCCGTTTTCGCGGACGCGCGTCAGGGTGTAACGGAATTCCGCCTCGGCCTGGTTCTTGTCCTCCGAGATCTGCACGAAGCGGCGGCCGATCACCATGATCGAGGAGGAGGCGACCGCCGCATAGAGCACGGCCGCGATCACCAGAAAGCCGGGAATGGTGATTATCGATCCTCCGACCGTCACGGTGAGCGCGCCGCCGATGGTCCAGAGCACGACGATGAAGGTCGAGGCCGACAGAAATGCCGAGGTCACGCCGGCGATGAAGTCGACGGGCGAGTCGGTCGCAATGCGCAAATCCTCCGCGATGCGGTATTCCGGATTCTTGTGGTCGCCGCCGACGAGATTGAGCTGGTAGTAGCGGCCATTGGCAAGCCACCGCGAGATCACCGAGGTGGTCAGCCAGGTGCGCCAGCGGCGCTGGATGCTCATCCGCGCATAGACCTGCGCCACGCCGAGCACGACGCTGCCGATCGCGAGCGGAAAGAAGATCGCGGTCAAGTGAAACACCGCCGTCGAGTCGCGCTTCTCGATGCCGTCGAAGATGGCGCGATTCCAGACATTGATGCCGTATTGCAGGCCGACCGTGCCGGCGATCAGGACGAACAGCCCGATCGAGAGCGGCCAGGCCAGCCGATCGCCCTTGCGTGCCCAATAGCCGCGGGCGCTTATCCAGAAACGCGTCAGAAGATATGTCTTGCGGACCTGCTCGGCCTCTTCCGGCGTGAGCGCGCTGTCAGGCTCGACGACTTCAGGCGGGGGCGGTTCGACTTCGCCTCCGTCCTCCGAGACGACTTCGGCGATCGGCGCCTTCTCCTCGCGCTCCTCGCGCGATTTTTCATCCTCGTGCGATTTCGAATCGCCCTGCTGCTTCGCGGCGCCCTCGGACATGAGGCGGCAACGCGGATGCAATCAGAATGGTTCCTTCGGGGGAACGCGGGTCAGGCCGGAAACACCATGAAACCGGCGCGCGGGAAATGCACGACCACCTCGCCGGCGCGGGGATCCTGCCGGCGAATCGCGATGTGCTGCGGCGATATCGCGACGATTTCACCGGCGACGCGGACCCTGCCGTAATCGTCGGGCATGACCTCGACCCTGTCGCCCACCTTGCGGTCATTCGGGTCGTTGGGGTCGTGCAACTCTTCCGTTTCGGGCTTCGCGGCGGCCGCGATCGCGAGTGCCTCCGCGGTCGACATTTCGGTGCGCTCGCCGTGGCCCAGCGCACGGATCCGTCCGGTCCAGGCGCGGGCATGGTCGAACTCGGCGAGCAATTGGTCGGCGTCGGGAAGGTTCACGCGCACGAACCAGAGATTCATGTAGGCGTTGATGTCGACGAGGCTGGGGCTCTCGCCGGCAAGCCATGTGCGCTCGTCGGCAAGCTGGGTGTCGATCCATGCAAGATGGGCGCGAAACTGGTCGCGCATCTGCGGGATCACCGCGGTCATTGCTGATATGTCGAACTTCGCGCCGCGAAGCTTCTCGCGATCGGCGATGAAGTCGGCCGGCACCTTGTCGCCGCGCAGGCCGAAGATGAGGTTGACGGTACTCTGGAAGAACGTGCGGTCGGTCCACATCGCGCTGCCCCAGGCCAGGCCTTGATAGCTCTTTGGCAACAGCGAGGGTTCCGGAAAGCGCCGCTCCAGCTCGCGCATGATGCACTGGGTGTCGCAATAGATGTCGGCGCCGATCTGCATGACCGGCGTGCGGCGATAACCGCCGGTCATCGGCATCAGATCGGGACGCGGCATGATCCGCGTGATCAGGACCGAGGTCCACGCGATCTTCTTCAACCCGAAGATCAGCCGGATCTTTTCCGAGAACGGCGACTCGTCGAAATGATGCAGGATGATGCGGTGTGCGGCTGACATGCGATCCCTCGACTTCACGCGTCATAGCGAGGAGCAAAGCAACGAAGCAATCCATGGTACCACAAGTGGGAACATGGATTGCTTCGCGGAGCCTGACATCGGGCCGCGCTTGCCGCGGACCCGTTGGCTCGCAATGACGACGTCACATCTGCCGTTCGACCAGCTTCAGCTTGAGCTCGGCGATCGCCTCCGAGGGATTGAGGCCCTTCGGACAGGCCTTGGCGCAGTTCATGATGGTGTGGCAGCGATAGAGCCGGAACGGGTCCTCGAGATTGTCGAGGCGCTCTCCGGTGGCTTCGTCGCGGGAGTCGGTGACCCAGCGCGTGGCCTGCAGCAGCGCGGCCGGACCGAGGAAGCGCTCGCTGTTCCACCAATAGCTCGGGCAGGAGGTCGAGCAGCAGGCGCAGAGAATGCACTCATAAAGCCCGTCGAGCTTTTCGCGGTCCTCGTGGCTCTGCTTCCATTCCTTCTGCGGCGTCGGCGAGGTCGTCTTCAGCCACGGCTCGATCGAGGCGTATTGGGCATAGAAATTGGTGAGGTCGGGCACGAGGTCCTTCACCACCGGCTGGTGCGGCAGCGGATTGATCTTCACCGCGCCGTCCTTCACGTCGTGCATCGAGCGGGTGCAGGCGAGCGTGTTCTGGCCGTCGATGTTCATGGCGCAGGAGCCGCAGACACCCTCGCGGCAGGAGCGGCGGAAGGTCAGCGTCGGATCGATGTGGTTCTTGATCCAGATCAGCCCGTCCAGCACCATCGGGCCGCAATCATGGGTATCGACGTAATAGGTGTCGACGCTCGGATTCTTCCCGTCATCCGGATTCCAGCGATAGACCTTGAACTCGCGCATCTCGGTTGCGCCCGGCGGCTTCGGCCACACCTTGCCGCCTGTGATTCTCGAGTTCTTCGGAAGTGCGAATTCAACCATTAGTTCTGCCTCTGGTAACGAGCAGTGATCAATACACCCGCGCTTTCGGCGGAATGTACTGTACGTCGTTGGTCATGGTGTAGTCGTGCACCGGGCGGTAATCGATCGTGGTCTTGCCGCCCTCGTCGATCCACGCCAGCGTGTGCTTCATCCAGTTCTTGTCGTCGCGCTCCGAGAAATCCTCGCGCGCATGGGCGCCGCGGCTTTCGGTGCGGTTGGCGGCCGAGTCCATCGTGACCAGCGCCTGCACGATCAAATTGGAGAATTCCAGGGTCTCGACCAGGTCCGAATTCCAGACCAGCGAGCGGTCGGACACCGAGATGTCGGCGACGCCGCTGTTCACCTTCTGGATCAGGTTCTGGCCTTCGTGGAGGACGTCGCCGGTGCGGAACACCGCGCAATTGTTCTGCATCACATGCTGCATGCTGTCGCGCAGCTTGGCCGTCGGCGTGCCGCCCTTGGCGTATCGGAAGTGGTCGAGCCGGTGCAGCGACATGTCGGCCGAGTCCGCCGGCAGCTCCGGCTGCTTGGCGTTGGCGGTGATCTTCTCCGCGAGCCGCAGCGCGGCGGCACGGCCGAACACCACGAGGTCGATCAGCGAGTTGGAGCCGAGGCGATTGGCGCCGTGAACGGAGACGCAGGCCGCCTCGCCCACCGCCATCAGGCCGGGGACCACGGCATTGTCGTCGCCGTTCTTCTTGGTCAGGACCTCGGCGTGATAATTCGTGGGGATGCCGCCCATGTTGTAATGCACGGTCGGCAGGATCGGGATCGGCTCGCGCGTCACGTCGACATTGGCGAAGATGCGCGCGGATTCGGAAATGCCGGGCAGGCGCTCCGCCAGCACCTTCGGGTCGAGATGGTCAAGATGCAGGAAGATGTGATCCTTCTTCTTGCCGACGCCGCGGCCGTCGCGGATCTCGATGGTCATTGCGCGCGAAACGACGTCGCGGGAAGCAAGGTCCTTGGCGGACGGCGCGTAGCGCTCCATGAAGCGCTCGCCCTCGGAGTTGACGAGGTAGCCGCCTTCGCCGCGGGCGCCTTCGGTGACGAGACAGCCCGAGCCGTAGATGCCGGTCGGGTGGAACTGCACGAACTCCATGTCCTGCATCGGCAGGCCGGCGCGCAGCGCCATGCCGCCGCCGTCGCCGGTGCAGGTATGGGCCGAGGTGCAGGAGGCGTAGGCGCGGCCATAGCCGCCGGTGGCGAGGATCGTGGTCTGGGCGCGGAAGCGGTGCAGCGTGCCGTCGTCGAGCTTCAGCGCGATCACGCCGCGGCAGGCGCCTTCATCGTCCATGATCAGGTCGATGGCGAAGAACTCGATATAGAACTCGGCCGAATGGCGTAGCGCCTGGCCGTACATGGTGTGCAGCATGGCGTGGCCGGTGCGGTCGGCGGCCGCGCAGGTGCGCTGCGCCTGGGCCTTGCCGTACTCGGTGGTCATGCCGCCGAACGGCCGCTGGTAGATCTTGCCGTCTTCGGTGCGCGAGAACGGCACGCCCCAATGTTCCAGCTCATAGACGGCGTCCGGCGCGTGGCGGACCATGTATTCGATGGCGTCCTGATCGCCGAGCCAGTCAGATCCCTTGACGGTGTCGTACATGTGCCAGCGCCAGTCGTCGGCATGCATGTTGCCGAGCGCGGCGGAGATGCCGCCTTGCGCGGCGACCGTGTGCGAGCGGGTCGGAAACACCTTGGTGATGCAGGCGGTGCGCAGGCCCGCCTCGCTGCAGCCTACCACGGCGCGCAATCCCGCGCCGCCGGCGCCAACCACGACGACGTCGTAGGTGTGGTCTTCGATCGGATAGGCCTTGCCGTTGCTGGCAGGGCCGGCGCCGTTGCCCTTGCCGTTGGTATCGCTGGCCATGGCTCAGACTCCCGATGACAGTTTGAAGATGGCGTAGATCGAGGCCAGCGCCACCGCAAACGAGAAGAAATTGTTGGCCATGATCGAGGCGAGCTTGAGCTTCTCATTGTGCACGTAGTCTTCGATCACGACCTGCATGCCGATCTTCATGTGCCAGGTCGAGGCGATGATGAAAAGAATGAGGATGATCGCGACCGGCAGCGAGCCGAGGATGAGTTTCGCACCGGCCTGATTGCTGCCGATCAGCATCATGATGATGACCAGCACCGGGATGATCAGCAGTGTCATGGCGACTGCCGTCAGGCGCTGGCGCCAGAAGTCGGTCGTGCCCGAATGCGAGGCGCCGAGATTGCGGACCCGGCCGAGCGGCGTGCGCATCGACGGCGCGCCGTGGGGGCTGTCTGCGCTCATCGTCCGCCTCCGATGAAATAGGCCGCGATCCACACCAGCACGGTCAGCGAAATGCCGCCGATCAGCGCGCCCCAGGTCAGCGCTTCCCGCTCATTGGGCTTGAAGCCGTAGCCGAGGTCCCAGACGAAGTGGCGGATGCCGCTGAGCAGATGATGGAGCAGCGCCCAGGTGTAGCCGAACACGATCAGCCGGCCGATGAAGCTCGAGGTGAAGGCCTGCACATTGGCATAGGCTCCGGGGCCGGAGGCGGCCGAGATCAGCCACCAGGCGAGCAACAGCGTTCCGAAATACAGCGCGATCCCGGTGCCGCGATGGACGATGGACAGCATCATCGTCAGCGTCCAGCGATAGGTCTGCAGATGTGGCGAAAGGGGGCGTTCGATCCTGGCGGTCATTGGCGGCTTTATGTTGCGGGGCCCGTGGCTCGGAAGGCGGGACCCGTCGGGGATCGTGGTCGATTCGAGACTTATTTACGTAGTCGAATCATTCCGCGCAACGAGGAATCTGGGCAAATCCGAACGCGAGTTCACACCTACAGACGAGCCCTGCAAAGGGAAGCGTTGACAGGGGCGGCTTGCTGGTATGCTTGAAGCGCGGTTTGGGAACGGTTTATTCGGGATCTGGGAATGGGCATGACGGTCGCCGGCCTCGACGTCGCCGAGCTGGTCGAGTTGGGCCTGTTGTTGATCGCGACGGGGGCGCTCTCCGGATTCCTGGCCGGCCTGTTCGGGATCGGCGGCGGCGCGGTGCTGGTTCCGGTGTTTTACGAGTGCTTCCGTCTGGCCGGCGTGCCGCTGGAGGTGCGGATGCCGCTCTGCATCGGCACCTCGCTTGCTGTCATCATTCCGACATCGATCCGGTCGTTTCGCGCGCATTACCTCAGAGGCGCGGTCGATACGGAGATCCTCAGGTCCTGGTGGATCACCATCCTGATCGGCGTGGTCGTCGGCAGCGTGACCGCGCGCTATGCGCCAGAGCGCCTGTTCAAATATGTCTTCGTTGCCGTGGCCTGGTCAGCCACCCTGCGGCTCTGGTTCGCGCGAGAGGGCTGGAAGCTGGGCGACGAGATGCCGAAGGGGATCCTGATGAAGGTCTTCGGCTTCTTCGTCGGGTTATTGTCGACGCTGATGGGCGTTGGCGGCGGGCTGTTCTCCAACCTTTTGATGACGTTCTATGGCCGCCCGATCCATCAGGCCGTGGCCACCTCGTCTGCGCTTGCCGTCCTGATCTCGATTCCCGGCGCACTCGGCTATGTCTATGCCGGCTGGCCGGTCGCGGCCCGCTTTCCCGCGGTTGCCGCGCTGCAGCTGCCCCTCGCATTCGGCTATGTCTCGCTGATCGGCGCGCTCCTGGTGATGCCGATGAGCCTCTGGACGGCGCCGCTCGGCGTCAAGGCCGCGCACGCGATGTCAAAACGCATGCTGGAAATCGCCTTCGGCAGCTACCTTTTCATCGTCGGCGGGCGGTTTGTGATAAGTCTGATGAGCGGGCAGTAGTTCGCCCACCGCCTTCGCCTCTGCCGCAGGACGTGTCCATGACCGCTTCTCCGCCTCCCCTCGAGAAAGCAGCGATTCCGGTGGAAATCGACCGCTGGAATTGGGGTGCGTTTTTGCTCAACTGGATCTGGGGCATCGGAAACAACACCTTCATCGCGCTGCTGACGCTGGTGCCGGGAGCCGGCCTCATCATGGCATTTGTGCTCGGGGTGAAGGGCAGCGCCTGGGCCTGGCGCAACGGACGGTGGGACAGCATCGAACACTTCAAGCGCGTCCAGCGCCTGTGGGCGATCTGGGGTGTGGTGATCTGGCTCGCGGTGATCGTCCTGTTTGGCGGGATCCTCGGAGCCGTTTTCTATGCTCTCAAAAGCTCCGACGCCTACCAGCTTGCGGTGTCCAGGCTTCAGACCAATGCCGCGGCAGTGAATGTACTCGGTGCTCCCATATCATCAGGCATTCCGTCCGGAAAAATCTCGATCGAGGGCGCATCGGGCCGAGCGGACCTCCAGTTTACAGCAACCGGGACCAAAGCGGCAGGGCAGGTGACGGTGGAAGCGCTCAAGGAGAAGGGGGTCTGGTCACTCAAGGTGCTCAAGCTCAAGATCGATGGACGTAACGACGAGATCGATCTTCTGAAGGAGTCACGGGTCGAACTGAGAAATTTCCGTTGGTATCGGGCCGCCTGATACGTCTACTTCTTGGCGTAAATATCCTTGTAGGTGTCGCGCAGAACATTCTTCTGCACCTTGCCCATGGTGTTGCGCGGCAGCTCGTCGACGACGAAGACCCGCTTGGGCATCTTGAATTTCGCCAGTCGCCCGTCGAGCGCCTTCAGCACCGAGGCTTCGCTGACATCGGCGCCCTTGTTGCAGACCAGGACTGCGGTGACGCCTTCGCCAAAGTCGGAATGCGGCACGCCGATCACGGCGGATTCGACCACGCCCGGCATGGCGTCGATCTCGCTCTCGATTTCCTTCGGATAGACGTTGAAGCCGCCTGAGATCACGAGATCCTTGCCGCGGCCGAGGATGTGGACATAGCCCTTGGTGTCGATCTTGCCGAGGTCGCCGGTGATGAAGAAGCCGTCGTCGCGGAATTCGGATTTGGTCTTCTCCGGCATACGCCAATAGCCTTTGAACACGTTCGGGCCCTTGATCTCGATCATGCCGATCGTGTCGGGCGCAAGCGGCTTGCCGGTCTCGGGATCGGTGATGCGCACGGAGACGCCGGGCAGCGCATGGCCGACGGCGCCGGGCACGCGCTCGCCGTCATAGGGGTTGGAGGTGTTCATGTTGGTCTCGGTCATGCCGTAGCGCTCGAGTACGGCGTGGCCGGTGCGCGCGGACCACTCGCGATGGGTGTCGGCGAGCAGTGGCGCCGAGCCCGACACGAACAGCCGCATGTGCTTCGTGCTGTCCTTGCTCAGCGCCGGATTCTGCAACAGGCGCGTATAGAAAGTCGGCACGCCCATCAGCACGGTGGCGCGCGCCATCAGCTTGATGATCAGGTCCGGATCGAATTTCGGCAGGAAGATCATCGAGGCGCGCGCGAACAGCGTGACATTGCTCGCCACGAACAGGCCGTGGGTGTGATAGATCGGCAGCGCGTGGATCAGCACGTCCTTGTCGGTGAAGCCCCAGTAGTCGACCAGGCTCAGCGAGTTCGAGGCGAGATTGTCATGGGATAGCATCGCGCCCTTGGACCGGCCGGTCGTGCCCGAGGTGTAGAGAATCGCGGCGAGATCGTCGTTGCCGCGCGCAACGGTGACGAAATCGGCCTTCGCCCTGGCGGCGGCATCCGTCAGCGACCCCTTGCCCTGGGGATCGAGCGTCTCGACGGCGGCCTTCACCTTGGCCGCGATCGCCTTGATGCCGTCCGCCTTTGAGGGATCGCAGACCACGAGCGACGGCTCGGCGTCGGTGATGAAGTAGTCCAGCTCGTTGAGCGTATAGGCGGTGTTGAGCGGCAGATAGACCGCGCCGGCACGCACCGTGGCGAGATAAAGCACGAGCGCCGCGACCGACTTCTCGGTCTGTGCCGCCACGCGGTCACCGACTTTGACGCCGCGTTCCATCAGCACATTCGCGGTCTGGCCCGCGCGCGCGATCAGATCGCCGTAAGTGATGCGCTCGCCGTCATGGGTCTCGATCGCAAGCCGCTTGGGGTCGTCGAGCCCATCGAACAGGCGTGAAAACAGGTTGGCGTTGGCGGTCGTGTTCATGCAACAATTCCCTCAAGGGGGTAGCGGAAGATGGTGGATTAGCAAAAACGCCCCCAAAAAAGCAACGGAGACAGTTGGATGACGAGGGAAGGAAAACGCGTGGCCTGGGTCACCGGCGGCGGAACGGGCATCGGCGAGGCTGGCGCGATTTCGCTGGCCGCGGACGGCTGGACGGTTGTGGTGTCCGGGCGCCGCAAGGATGCGCTCGATTCCGTGGTCGCCAAAATCAAGAAATCCGGCGGCGAGGCCGAAGCGATCCCGCTTGACGTCAGCAAGGCCGACGACGTCCAGAAGGCCGCCGACCAGATCCTGGCGAGGCACGGCCGCATCGACGTTCTCGTGAACAGTGCCGGCATCAACGTGCCGAAGCGGCGCTGGGCCGACATGGAGCTGGAAGGCTGGAACCAGCTCGTCGACATCAATCTCAACGGCGTGCTGTATTGCATGCGCGCGGTGCTGCCGGCGATGCGCAAGCAGAAGGACGGCTGCATCATCAACGTCGCCTCATGGGCCGGCCGCCACGTCTCGAAGATGCCGGGCCCGGCCTACACCACGACCAAGCATGCGGTGCTGGCGCTGACCCATTCCTTCAACATGGACGAATGCGTCAACGGCCTGCGCGCCTGCTGCCTGTCGCCGGGCGAGGTCGCAACGCCGATCCTGAAGCTGCGGCCCGTGGTGCCGAGCGAGGCGGAGCAGGCGAAAATGCTGCAGCCGGAAGACCTCGGCCGCACCATTGCCTTTGTCGCCAGCATGCCGCCGCGTGTCTGCATGAACGAGATCCTGATCAGTCCGACGCATAATCGCGGCTTCATCCAGACGCCGGCGAACAGGGATTAGGCAACCCAGCCTGCGAACTCGTCATTGCGAGCCAACGGGTCGCGCGAATGCGCGCCCGATGACAGGCTCCGCGACGCAATCCATCTCTGAGCTTGTTGAGATGTGGATTGCGTCGCTTACGCTCCTCGCAATGACGGCCGGACCGTCCACCTGCATCACACGATAATCTCGTTCAACTCCTTCCCCGAATGTTCGGGCACCATCATCGTGACGCCGATCGCCATCGCAATCATCAGCACGGGGATGCAGAGGAACGAGAGTGCGAAGGAACCGGTGTGCTGTTGCAGCGCGACAGTGACGAAGGGGAACAGCACGAAGCCGACGAAATAGGCGATGGCCCAGACCACGCCATTGGCTGCGCCGCGAATCCGCGTCGGAAACACCTCGGCGGTCAGTGTGGTGCTCGGTCCCCAGAAGCCGAGGAAACCGAAGCTCCAGGCCAATCCGAACACCCACAGCAGAATGTGGTTCTCGGAGTAGACCCACAGCGTCATGAAGATCGCGCCCTCGATCAGCATCACCACGAAGGCGAGGCGGCGGCCGATGCGGTCGGCGAGCCAGCCCGCGACGCACAGGCCGAAGAAACCGGAAATGCCCCAGAACACATAGAAGAGGCTGTATTCGGTCGTCGACCAATGCTTCTCGGTCGCGAGATAGAGCGGCATCCAGCCTCCGACCGTGCCAAAGATGCAGGTGCTGCAGCAGGCCACGAACAACGCGACCAGCGTGGCAGGCAAGACATCGGGCAGGAACACCTGGCGGATGCCGACCGACCGCGCCTTGCCGAACCAGGCGCTGTCCTCGTCGCTGACGTTGCCGCCGCGCGCCAA
Organism: uncultured Alphaproteobacteria bacterium; assembly: GCA_963696255.1. GTDB lineage: Bacteria > Pseudomonadota > Alphaproteobacteria > Rhizobiales > Xanthobacteraceae > Bradyrhizobium. The sequence goes on along the minus strand of CAVOJN010000005.1, from coordinate 1,613,297 downwards.
AGTTTCCGAGATGCGCCGCTTGCGGTCCTGCGCGCGCACCCAATAGGGGGATTCCGGGCAGGTGGCGCGGACATAGATCGCAAGCAGCGCGATCACGCCCGGCACCATGACCGCAACGCGCCAGCCGAAATCGGCGGCGACCAGCCCCGTGATGCCGCCGGCGAGCGAGGCGCCGAGGCACCAGGTCGCTCGCGTTGCGCTGATCACCCGGCCGCGCAACCGCGCGGGCCAGGTTTCCGCGACCAGCATCGATCCGAGCGACCATTCGCCGTTGAGCGCAAAGCCCAGCGCCGAGCGCGCGATCACGAAGATCGTGAAGGTCGGCGACAGCGCCGCCACCGGCATCAACAAGGAGAACAGGGCGATATTGACCGCAAGCAGCGTGCGCCGTCCAAGCCGGTCGGACAACCACGGCCAGAAATAAAGCCCGGCTATGCCGATGAAGAGCGCAATCTGAAGCCCCGAGCGATATTGCGGGACCGTGAGCGAGAATTCCTTGATCACCATCGGCGAGATCAGCGCAAAGATCACGCCGTCCATCCCGTCAAAGCCCCAGCCGAGCGCATTGGCGAGTGCGATATGCCAATGCGTTTTTGAAATCTCCGTGCCGTCGGTCACCGCACGATAATTGGCGTATTGCAGATGTTTTTGCTCGAGCGGCCCAACCTCGCCGCCGGCGGGACCAACTGCAGGCGCGGACAGGCCATCCGCGGTGATGCTGCTCATGCTCGTCCTCCCTCGCGCCGCTTCATTGCGGCGCTGATGTTGCCGGCGCTGCCTGCGAGACTGCGCCGGATGCTTCAGGTTGAACCCATCGATGAGGACCGGCAAGCGAATTGCTCGCGGCATCGCAACCGTCCATTCCGTTGAGTGGAATTGCGGACGGCGGTCGCCAAGCGCGCCGCTACGCGATGCACGCCCGCCGGTTTCAGGAATCACAAAGAGTTATTTCCCGAAACCGCCAACGAACCCCTCCCGTAATTCGCAGCAACGACGGCGCCGAGATCTCTCAACGAGGCGCGGTTGTTGCCCCCAAGTCAGGCGGACGTCCGCCGGACGCAGCAAATTCAAATCGGGAGACCTTCCATGTCCAGTATTGCCATGTCCAAGCGTATTGCTCTGTTTTCCGCCGTCGCCTTCAGCGCGCTGGCGCTCACGTCCAGCTTCGTCGCGCCTGCCCGCGCCGAGGAAAAGACCGTGATGGTCGGCGGTGCGGCGATGTTCCCCTCCAAGAACATCATCCAGAACGCCGTCAACTCCAAGGATCACACCACGCTGGTCGCCGCGGTGAAGGCCGCGGGCCTGGTTTCCACCCTTGAAGGCAAGGGCCCGTTCACGGTGTTCGCGCCGACCAATGCAGCGTTCGGCAAGCTGCCGGCCGGCACGGTCGACAACCTCGTCAAGCCCGAGAACAAGGCGGCCTTGACCAAGATCCTCACCTATCATGTGGTCGCCGGCAAACTCGACGCCTCCGATCTGACCGACGGCAGGAAGCTCAAGACCGTCGAGGGCGAAGAGCTCACCGTCAAGAAGGCCGACGGCAAGACCTGGATCATCGACGCCAAGGGCGACCAGTCGATGGTGTCGATTTCCAACGTGCACCAGTCGAATGGCGTGATCCACGTGGTCGACACCGTTCTGCTCCCGGCCTCCTGACACCGCATATCCGGATCTCGCAACGGTCCGTAGGGTACGCGCGACGGGCGAGCCGGGGAAAACCCGGCTCGCTTTTTTGTGAATGCATTCTCGGGGGGGTCCTCGACCTCCCGGGGTTCCCAAGGTAACGAAGCAGCCATCGATGGCGTATATTCCACGTCAAGAGATTCCAGCAGGGAACAACCATGTCCAGCCTTGCCGCCACTGACAGCGTAGCCACTCGTGAACCGGCGAAAGTGATCCAGCCGACCTGGGTGCGCGCCATGCACTGGGCCAACGCCGTTGCGATGATCCTGATGATCATGTCGGGCTGGCAGATCTATAATGCCTCGCCGCTGTTCGATTTCCGTTTTTCGCCCGAGATCACGCTCGGCGGCTGGCTCGGCGGCGCGTTGATGTGGCACTTCGCGGCGATGTGGCTGTTGATGGTGAACGGGTTGACCTATCTCATCACGGGGCTTGCGACCGGCCGCTTCCGCAAGAAACTGCTGCCGATCAGCCCTGGCGGCGTGATCTCCGACGTCAAGGCGGCGCTGACCTTCAGGCTCGCCCATGATGACCTCACGAAATACAACTCGGTGCAGAAGCTGCTCTACGCCGGAATCATCCTGGTCGGCGTGGTGATCGTGCTGTCGGGCCTGTCGATCTGGAAGCCGGTGCAGCTCGGCTGGCTGGTGGCGTTGTTCGGCGGCTACGACGTGGCGCGCTACGTTCACTTCGTTTGCATGGCGCTGATCGTCACCTTCCTGATAGTACATGTGCTGCTGGCGATCCTGGTGCCGAAGAGCCTGCGCGCGATGATCATCGGGCGCTGAGAGGAGAACTTCCATGGGCCGCATGCGAAAGCTTCTGATCCCCGGCGTCGACAAGAAATTGCTCATCAGGGACGCAATAAAGGTTATGCCGGACCCGACGCGCCGGCGCTTTATCACCGGTGGCGCCAGCTTTGGCGCGCTGACCATGCTGACCGGCTGCGACGTGGTCGATAGCAACTCCGCCGACAAGCTGCTGGCGCAGATCTCCAAGTTCAACGACGCGGTGCAGGCCTGGATGTTCAATCCCGATGCGCTGGCGCCGGAATATCCGGAGAGCATGATCACCAGGCCGTTCCCGTTCAACGGCTATTATGATGTCGACGACGCGCCCGAGGTTGACGGCAAGGAATGGAAGCTCGAGGTTCGCGGCCTCGTCGACAACAAGAAATCCTGGACGCTGGACGAATTGTACAAGCTGCCGCAGGTCAAGCAGGTGACGCGCCACATCTGCGTCGAAGGCTGGAGCGCCATCGGAAGCTGGACCGGCACGCCGTTGCGCGATTTCCTCAAGCTGATCGGGGCCGACACCAAGGCAAGATATGTCTGGTTTCAGTGCGCGGACAAGGAGGGGTACAATTCGCCGCTCGACATGCCCACCGCCTTGCATCCGCAGACGCAGATGACGTTCAAATTCGCCGACGAGATCCTGCCGCGCGCCTACGGTTATCCCATGAAGATCCGCGTCCCGACCAAGCTCGGATTCAAGAATCCGAAATATGTGATCTCGATGGAGGTCACCAACGACTACAAGGGCGGCTACTGGGAAGACCAGGGCTACAATTCGTTCAGCGGAAGCTGAATTGCTCTGTCGTCCCGGGCAAGCGAAGCGCGACCCGGGACCCATACCGCGCAATCTCCGGAAATGGGCAGGCTGCTCGTACCGGCGTTCTTCACCAAACAGGAGCCTGGGGTTATGGGTCCCTGCTTTCGCAGGGACGACACGGAATTAGCTCTTCAACTTCCCCTGGAACGCCGCCAGCACCGCACCCACGGCCAACAACGCCGCGGACACATTCAATGCATAGGACAGACTGCCCAGCGCATCGGTAACTGCGCCGACCGCGATCGGGCCGAGCGTCTGGCCGATTCCGAACGCGATGGTCATTGCGGCGATGCCGGCCGGCCACTCCGCGGGCGGATAATTGAAGCGCACGAAGGCGGTGGTCGAGCCGACCACCGCAAAAAAGGCGACGCCGAACACCAGCGCCGAGATCGCGAGCAACAGCGGCGAATGCCCGAAGATCGGCAGCGCGGCGCCGACCGCGTTGGTTCCGAGGATGATCGTGGTGGCGAGCCCGCCGCGGTCGAGCGCCAGCACGCGCCGCCAGACCCAGGGCGTGGCGAAGGCGCTGACTCCGATCAGGCTCCAGAACAGGCTCTGCGCCGAAGCGCCGCCGCCGCCGTCGCGGACATACGCGATCATGAAGGTCATGTAGGCGATGTAACCCGCGCCGAACAGGAAATAGGCGGTGAGATAGATCAGCGCGGGAAGCAAGGAGAAGCCGGCGCGAGCACCGTCTTCGATGGCGGCGTTGTTCCCTAGCGAAACCAGCAGCAACGGGACGATCATCACGACCGAGAGCAGGGTCAGCGCCCACCACACGATCCACCACGAGCCCGCGCCGAACGCCTGAAGCACGAAGGGAGCAATAAGGCCGGAGGCAAGGATGCCGACGCCGGGTCCAGCATAGAACAGGCTCAACAGGAAATTCGCGCGCTCCGGGCGCGACTGCGCGATCGCCGCCGCCAGCGCGCCGCCGCCGACAAAGCCGGCCGCGGCCGCGAAGCCCGACAACAGGCGCGCGAAGCTCAGCAGGATGAAATTGCCGGTGACCGCACAGAGCGCGAGCGAGAGCACGCAGGCCACCGTTCCCCACACCACGTTGCGGGCAAGGCCGAAACGCTTGATCAGTCGGGACGCCACGAGGGCACCGGCGAGATAGCCGACCGCGTTGATGGTGTTCATGAAGCCCGCCGCCGAATACGACCAGTGCAAGGAGTCGCGCATGTCCGGCAGCACCAGCGCATAGGCGAAGCGGCCGATGCCGAGCCCGATGGTCGGCGCCAGCGAGAGAATGAGGATCAGCCGCGCGGGATGAGCGGCAACTTGAGGACGGTCTGGGGATTTCACTGAGGACTCCGGCGATCAGCCATTGTGGCAGGCCGGCGGTGGCTTGGACAGGCTTGGCGAGGCAACGCTGTCTTGCGGCCGGCGCAACTAACTTGCGAGCATTGACGTGCCGCGTGACGCGGGGATTGGCCCCTCGTATGCTTGTGACTTGTATTCCTGTGAGCCGGCGAAGCCTCCTTGCCAATCCGCGCTAGGCGCATTAGCACTCCGCGGATTTCAAATTCTCCGTCATGTCCGGCCTTGTGCCGGACATCCGCGTCTTACCGAGGAACCATCATGGCGACCCATAAATTGCTGCTTCTCCCCGGCGACGGTATCGGCCCCGAAGTCATGGCGGAGGTGAAGCGCCTGATCGACTGGCTGAACGCAAAAGGCATCGCGACATTCGAGACCGAGCAGGGCCTGGTTGGCGGCTCGGCCTATGACGCGCACAAGGTCTCGATCACGGAAGACACCATGGCGAAGGCGAAGGAAGCCGACGCCATCATCTTCGGGTCGGTCGGCGGTCCCAAATGGGACAGCGTTCCCTATGAGGCCCGGCCCGAGGCCGGCCTGTTGCGGCTACGCAAGGATCTAGGCCTGTTCGGAAATCTGCGTCCCGCGGTGTGCTATCCGGCGCTCGCGGATGCGTCGAGCCTGAAGCGCGAAGCGGTCGAGGGTCTCGACATCATGATCGTGCGAGAGCTGACCGGTGGCGTATATTTCGGCGAACCCAAGACCATCACCGATCTCGGCAACGGCCAAAAGCGCGCCGTCGACACCCAGGTCTACGACACCTATGAGATCGAGCGCATCGGCCGGGTCGCCTTCGATCTCGCGCGCAAGCGCCGGAACAAGGTGACGTCGATGGAAAAGCGCAACGTCATGAAGTCGGGCGTGCTCTGGAACGAGGTGATGACCCAGCTCCACGCGCGCGAATACAGGGACGTCACGCTGGAGCATCAGCTCGCCGATTCCGGCGGCATGAATCTTGTGAAGTCGCCGAAACAGTTCGACGTCATCGTCACCGACAATCTGTTCGGCGACATGCTGAGCGACATCGCTGCGATGCTGACCGGCTCGCTCGGCATGCTGCCGTCGGCCTCGCTCGGCGAAGTCGATGCCAAGACGAAGAAGCGTCGCGCGCTGTACGAGCCCGTGCACGGCTCCGCGCCCGACATTGCCGGAAAGGGCCTCGCCAATCCGATCGCGATGCTGGCCTCCTTCGGCATGGCGCTGCGCTATTCCTTCGACATGGGTGAACTCGCCGACAAGCTCGATGCCGCGATCGCCGCCGTACTCGCCAGCGGCCTGCGGACTGCCGATATCAAATCCGAGGGTTCGAAGGCCGCATCCACCGCGCAGATGGGCGAAGCGATCCTGGCGGAGATGCAGAAGCTGCACGCGTGAAGCGCGCGGCGGCTTGACAGGGACGCTTGATTCTCAAGCTCCCAAAAAGATGGCCGGGTCGATGCCCGGCCATTTTGCTTTCAGCTCGGTGTCGCTGTGCTCAGTAGAGCGGGAAGCGCGTCGGGAATCCCGCCAACATCCGAAGGCGTGCTGAGCGGCTGCCGATCGATCGGGCGGTTGTTGTTCTCGCGAGCGAAGGTGGGATATCCGAACTGCGACGGGAAAGCATAGTCCTGGAATTTGCGGTCGCCCGGGAGCACCTCGGTTCCGCCGTCGAGCCAGGAGCGCTTGGAGACATAAATCCGGGTGCGGCCCTGCTGATAGACCACGTTGGGCCCGCCATTGCCGTAGGTGGGCCGGCCGCGACCATCATATTGCGGGGCGGACTGGGCATTCGCGGAACTCGCCAGACCGATAGCGATCATGGCGCCTGCCGCCACCAGCAGCGCAAGCTTGTTCACAGCGGTCAATCCTGTCGTCATCACATCCTCTGGCCGTCTGTTCGAGGCGGCGGCACGCCATTTCCCGATTTGCTGCGCATTTTATCGGCCACGCTTGTGGCGCCACAAGGTCAATCCGGCCACACCAGGCGAGATAAACTTCGGCTGCGACATAAAAGTTGCATGAATACCAGAGCCTTAAACCGCGCGTTTGGCTTCCCTGGCCCTCTCGCCCTAGAGAGAACCACGCAGGCTCGGGGCTCCGGTGCCGGCCATCCAGTCGGCCGAAACGGTGACGGACGAACAGCTTCCGGGCGGAAGCTCGGCGCGAGCAAACAATTGGGCCAGTTTCGGGCTCATTCCCGGACCTCGCCAGCACCAGCCGGCTCAGCATGCAATCGATGCCGGTACGGCGGACGGATGGGCTGTCGCCCTGACACGACCAGCCTGAAATCTGCAGAGCGGGCTCGTCGATCCGCTTCAGGAAGCCGAGGCAGAACGATTCGCCCGCGGTTGTGCCCGCCGGCCGCAGCAGCGCGACGCTGCCGAACCTGGTCTCGATGCTGCCGGCCGATTCGAGCCCGGCACCCGCGCGCCTGGAGCCCGGCATCCGGCTTGCCAGTTCGGCGCGGGCGGTGGTGACAGATCCATATTCGGCGCCGGGACGGTAGATTTCGAACTCGGCGACGGGGGTGGCTCTTGGGCCTGGCCAGCGGAACACATCCTTGCGTCCGCCGGCGGAATGCCGAAGTACGACGTAAGCTGTCTGAATTATCGGACTTATCGGGTGCATCCCCGTGGACCAGGGCAAAATCCGGAGAGGCCCGTTCTGCGGCGCTCCAGCCGGTCTTCAGGGTCGGGTCCTCGACCCAATCAAAGTGCAGCTGGTTCCAGGCATGGATGCCAAGGATGCCAAACAGCGCGAGCACCCCCACATAGGCGAACGAGACGGGCGATCGTGGCGCAGACTTCGTCGGCGAAGCTGGTCAGCGCCGGGCGGATCGGGCCGGCAGATCGTGAATGGAAGAGATCGTCGGTCGTAAAGGACTGCATCAAACGCCTGACTGACCATAGTAACGTTGTGTTGACGGTGTTTCTCGCATAGAAGCGCTGCCGCTTCCCTTTCCGCGCTCGCGTGGGATCGGGCATTTTTCTTCGGAGAGTGAACGATGGGTTACAAAGTCGCAGTGGTCGGCGCGACCGGCAATGTCGGGCGGGAAATGCTCAACATTCTGGACGAGCGCAAATTCCCTGCTGACGAGGTCGTGGCGCTGGCGTCGCGCCGCAGCGTCGGCGTCGAGGTCTCCTATGGCGACCGGACTCTCAAGGTGAAGGCGCTCGAGCACTTCGACTTCTCCGATGTCGACATTTGCCTGATGTCGGCGGGTGGATCCGTCTCGAAGGAATGGTCGCCGAAGATCGGCGCCGCCGGCGCCGTGGTGATCGACAATTCCTCGGCCTGGCGCATGGATCCGGACGTGCCGCTGATCGTGCCGGAGGTGAATGCCGATGCCGCCGCCGGGCTTCACGAAGAAGAACATCATCGCCAATCCGAACTGCTCGACCGCGCAGCTCGTGGTCGCGCTGAAGCCGCTGCATGACGCCGCCACCATCAAGCGGGTCGTGGTCGCGACCTATCAGTCGGTGTCGGGCGCGGGCAAGGATGCGATGGACGAATTGTTCTCGCAGACCAAGGCCGTCTATACCAACGCCGAATTGGTCAACAAGAAATTCCCCAAGCGCATCGCCTTCAACGTCATCCCCCATATCGATGTCTTCATGGAGGATGGCTACACCAAGGAAGAGTGGAAGATGATGGCGGAGACCAAGAAGATCCTTGATCCCAAGATCAAGCTCTCCGCGACCTGCGTGCGGGTGCCGGTGTTCGTCGCGCATTCCGAAGCCGTCAATGTCGAGTTCGAGAAGCCGATCGCGCCGGACGAGGCGCGCAACATCCTGCGCAACGCGCCTGGATGTCTCGTCATCGATAAGCACGAACCGGGCGGTTACGTCACGCCCTACGAGGCGGCCGGCGAGGACGCGACCTATATCAGCCGCATCCGCGCGGATGCGACGGTGGAGAACGGGCTTTCGTTCTGGTGCGTGTCGGACAATTTGCGCAAGGGCGCCGCACTCAATGCGATCCAGATCGCGGAAGTGCTGATCAACCGCAAGCTCCTCAGCGCCAAGAAGAAGGCGGCGTAATCGGGGACGACAGGGGGCCGGAATCATGTCTGAGCAACCGGCTCCGCCGCAGGCAAGACCCGCGCAGGAGCGCGTCCGCCGCGGGTTCGAGCGTGTGCTGTTCAACAGCCGCTGGCTGATGGCGCCATTCTATGTCGGTCTCGTCGTGGCGCTGGCGGTGCTGTTCCTCAAATTCATCCGCATGCTGTGGGAGTTCATCCTGCATGCGCCCGGCGCCAAGTCGACCGAGACCATCCTCGAGGCCCTGGCCCTGATCGACGTGACGCTGGTCGGCAACCTCGTCCTGATCGTGGTGTTCTCGGGCTATGAGAATTTTGTGTCGCGCATCGACACCACGGGCAATCCGAATTGGCCGGTCTGGATCACCCGAATCGATTTCGCCGGGTTAAAGCAGAAGCTGCTCGCCTGCATCGTGGCGATCTCGGCGATTCATGTGCTGGAGGCGTTCCTGAACATCGATGCGTCGTTCGACGCGACCAGGATGACCTGGCTGGTCGCCGTGCATCTGGTGTTCGTGATCTCCACGCTGCTGCTCGCGCTGTCGGATCGCTGGACGCCGGAGAAGGACGGGTAGCGCCCGGCTACGCGTGGGTGGGCGAAATTACGTCACCGGGACTTGCCGCGCGCTCTTGAATTCCTTTGTCGCCTTGTCGAGCACGAACAGGGTGCCCTCGGCGACGCCGAAATAGGCGCCATGCAGCTGCAGATCGCCATGCTCGACCCGGTTGCGAACGAACGGGAAGGTCATCAGGTTTTCAAGCGACCGGAACACCGCGGCCTTCTCGATCCGGACAATGAATTCCTGCATGGTCTCGTGCGCGCGCTGCTCGACGACTTCTCCCGGCTTGATGAACATCGCCATCCATTTGCCGATGAAATCGCCCGGCGTCAGCGGCTCGCTCTTGTCGATGAAGGCGCGGATGCCGCCGCACTGGGCATGGCCGAGGACCACAATGTGCTTCACCTTCAACACGGTGACCGCAAATTCCAGCGCGGCCGAGACGCCATGCGCCGCGCTATCGGGCTGGTAGGTCGGAACCAGGTTGGCGATGTTGCGCATCACGAACAATTCGCCGGGGCCGGCATCGAAGATCACTTCGGGTGAGACGCGGGAATCGCAGCAACCGATCACCATCACTTCGGGCGACTGGCCGTTCACCGACAATTCGCGATACCGGGTCTGCTCGGTGGGCAGCCGCTCGGAGGCGAAGGTCCGGTAGCCGTCGAGCAGGCGTGGCGGGAACGTGATCATGCCATTGCCTAACCACATGCCGACGACGGGAACAAGGCTTTCGGCCGTCCATCCGAAATGTTATCGGCTCTGCACCAATACCTGGGAGGGAACCCCATGACTCGACCGCGGCGCAGCCTGTTGTTCATGCCTGGATCGAATGCACGGGCGTTGGAGAAGGCGCGCAATCTTGCGGCGGATTGCCTGATTCTTGATCTTGAGGACTCGGTCGCGCCCGACGCCAAGGACAAGGCGCGCGAGCAGATCGCGAAAGCCGTCGAAGCCAGGGGCTTCGGCAAGCGCGAGGTGCTGGTCCGCACCAACAGCCTCGACACCTCCTGGTGGCGCGACGACGTCGCGATGGCGGGCGCGGTCGTGCCCGACGGCATTCTGGTGCCGAAGATTTCGACGGTCGAGGATCTCAACAGGATCGGCGCGCGCTTGAGCGAGGTCGGCGCGCCGCCCACCATCAAGGTCTGGGCCATGATCGAGACAGCGCGGGCCGTGCTCGATGCGGACAAGCTTGCGGCCGCCTCGCGCGACCCGAAGACGCGCCTTGCCGGCTTTGCATTCGGGCCGAACGACATCGCGCGCGAGACGCGGATCCGAATGGTGCCGGACCGTTCGACGATGATTCCCATGATCACGCATTGCGTACTGGCCGCGCACGCCCATGGCCTCGACATGCTCGACGGGCCCTACAGCGATATCAGCAATCTCGAAGGCTTCGCCGCCGAATGCGCGCAGGGCCGCGATCTCGGCTTTGACGGCAAGACGCTGATCCATCCAAGCCACATCGACGCCTGCAATGCGATCTTCACGCCACCGGCGGAAGAGGTCGCCGAGGCGCGCAAGATCATCGCGGCGTTCGAATTGCCGGAAAACGCCTCGCGCGGTGCGATCCAGCTCGAGGGCCGCATGGTGGAGCGGCTGCACGCCGAGATGGCCAGGCGCACCATCGCCATATCGGATGCGATCGCGAAGATGGGAAGTTAGGTCGTCCCCGCCTTCTCGAGTTGCTCGATCGTGGGCTCGTTCGGGCAATAATTCGAGAAGTGCTCCGCCGATGTGCCCGCGGCAAGGTCACGGTCGCAACGCGCCTTGTGGCCGCAAAGCGTGCAGACCCGCTCCATGTCGCGCAGCACCAGCGGATGGACGCGCTCCAGCCGCGCATGGTCGATGTTGAGCGCGTTCAGCAGAAGCGGCAATTCGTCGGCTCCGTGTACGCCATGCCGGACAAGCTCGTCCAGGTCGGACGAAGAAATCTCCAGATCCGCCGCGATGCGATCGAATTCGCCGCGATCGAGCCGGCGTATTTCATTGAGCTCGCGGCGATGTTTCAGCCAGTCGGCAAAGGTGCCGATCAGCGACGTGACGCGGGGGTAGGGGCTGCTTTGCGTGGTCATGGCACAACTCCGCTTCGCCGGAAGATTGGGCTATTTGACCAGCAATGGCCGGGTCAAAAATTGCGCTGGATCAATCAGCCGCCGTTTTTCTTCCGGAACCAGAGGAATCAAGACGTGCCGAACCGCTTCACCGCCCACGCAAACAGGCTGCCCGGCAGCGGCGCCGTTTTGGCGCGTCCTTTCCCCGAGATGTGCAGGCCGATGATCTCGGGGTCGTCAACGTATTTCGAAACATCAACCGGCTCGAAGAACAATTTCGGCTGCGAATGCACCGCGTAGAACGACTTCCTCGGCAGCGCATCGCGTATGGACCCGAAGCGGCGCGCGAGCGCTGTCAGAGCCGCCGGCCCGTAGATGGCGATGCGGATGTCGGAGACACGGCTCGAGCGGCCGATCAGGCGATGCATCGCAAAGGTGACGCGGTGACGCAGCGACAGCCATTCGGGGGTCAGCTCGTCCTGCTCCATCAATCTCTCGAAGGCGGTGACGATCGGATCGTCCGGTGGCAGGTAGAGCACGGAGTTGCCGATCAAATGCGGCCGCTCCCAGGCAAACAACGGCTTTGCCGGATCGATCTCGATCGGCTTGAGCAGCAGCACGTCGGCGTCGAGCCACAGCCCGGCGCGCACGGCCATCAGCCGCATGCGGAAGAAATCGCTGAATTGCAGGGTGGTCCAGTCGCGCCAGATTCCGTCCGGTTGCGCCGGCCGCAGCTTCTCCGCAAACGCATGCGGCAGGATCGCCTCGGCTTCGGCATTGGCGACGCCGTCCGGCAATCCCGGAATCGTGTCGAAACTGTAGACGGTCACCCTGTGACCGGCGGCGACCTGCGAGCGCAGGCAGGTTTGCCGAAGCCTGTCCAGCGGACCGTGCCAGAAGGTGACGACGTCAGGCCGCATCCGCCTCACCTCGGAAAGAAAGAGCCCCGACTTTCATCGGGGCTCTCGTAACCCAAACGTCGGCGCAGGGCATCATGCCCAGGCGCGCTCCTTGAGCTTGGCCTCATAACTGTCGATCGACGACTTCTTTTCCATGGTGAGGCCGATATCGTCGAGGCCGTTCAGCAGGCAGTGCTTGCGGAACGGGTCGATCTCGAACTTCACCGTGCCGCCATCGGGACCGCGGATCTCCTGGTTGGGAAGATCGATCGTCAGCGTCGCATTGGCGCCGCGCTCGGCATCGTCGAACAGTCTGTCGAGATCGTCCTGGCTGACGCGGATCGGCAGGATGCCGTTCTTGAAGCAGTTGTTGTAGAAGATGTCGCCGAACGAGGTCGAGATCACGCAGCGGATGCCGAAATCGAGCAGCGCCCACGGCGCATGCTCGCGGCTCGAGCCGCAGCCGAAATTGTCGCCCGCGACCAGCACCTTGGCATTACGATAGGCCGGCTTGTTCAGCACGAAGTCCGGGTTCTCGCTGCCGTCATCGTTGTAGCGCTGCTCGGAGAAAAGCCCCTTGCCAAGTCCGGTGCGCTCGATGGTTTTGAGATACTGCTTGGGAATAACCATGTCGGTATCGACATTGATGATCTTCAGCGGCGCCGCGACGCCTTCCAGCTTGGTGAACTTGTCCATCGGTCGAAGCCTTGGGTTAAGCCTTGGGTTAAGCCTTGCGTTAAGCCTTGGGTTGGGGGCCTTTTGGAGGCAGTGGTTTAGCGCCTGCGCGGGCCCGCTCCAAGTTCATTTTGCGCAGGTCTAGTCGGCGCCGGCCTCGATCTCGGCCATGTCGGCGTCGGACAGCCCGAAATGATGTCCGATCTCGTGGATCAGCACGTGGCGGACGATGTCGCCCAGCGCCTCCTCGTGCTCGGCCCAATAGTCCAGGATCGGCCGCCGGTAGAGCCAGACCATGTTGGGCAGGCGGGCGTGGTCGCTATGGCTCTGGTGCGGCAGGCCGGTGCCTTGAAACAGGCCGAGCAGGTCGAACTCGCTCTCGGCTTGCATCTCCTCCAGCACCTCGTCGGTCGGGAAGTCATCGACGCGGATGATCACCCCCTCGCAGAGGGCGCGAAAGCGCTCCGGCAGGCGCTGGAAAATGTCGTGCGCCATGGCTTCCATGTCGGCCAGCGCGGGCGCTTTCAAATCGGTCCACATGGCGACGGTTCTAGCGTGAGATCTGCAACAGTGCATCCTGGTTTTGTGACGGGGCTAGTGGCGCGGCAAAGCGGATGCTAGAAAATGGAGGCAGAAACCAGTCTGGGTGGGTGTGATGAAACGGATCGGCGTGGCGGCAATCCTGGTGGCTTTCGTGTCTGTCGCCTGGCCGGCGACGCACGCCGCCGCACAGTCATCGAATGGAACGAGCTTCGCACAGGCCGCGCCGGAGGATACGCGCCCGCCACGCCGGGCCTATCGGCCTGCGAGCAGGCTTCGCGTCACGCCTTACTATGAGGAGCAGGGCGTCATTCCGCACTACTATCCGGGGCCGAACGCCGTGCGCGTGTGCAACGCCCATTATGTGCAGGAGTATCGCCCGAGCGGTACCGTGATCGTGCCGCGCATGAGCTGCCACTGGACTAACGGCTGGTAAAGGCGCTCTTCGCGCTCGCGTTCCCAAAATTTGCGCCGAGCCCGGAACTGGGCGCGCCCGCTCGCATTCATCCTTGCGGCGCGGGTATTCAGTCATCATTCACGTCACCTTCCGCAAGATTCGATTCTCGCGTCGCAGCGGGCTGTTGCCAAAGATGGCAGCGGCACGGCGCGGACGTGAATGGCATGCGAGGAGGAATCTGAATGATCGGAACGAGAGCTCTGGGTCTTGCGGCTGTCGGCGCAATGCTTTTGATCGCGGCTCCAGTCGAGCGCGCTCAAGCTGTTTCGCTGATCAATCCGGGCGCTGCGGCGACGGTGCAGCAGGATGCCAGGCAGCAGATGACGACCGATGTGCGCTGGCACGGGCATCATCATCACTGGGGCCATCACCATCACTGGGGTCGCTGGCACCACCGCCGCCATTGGGGGTGGCACCATCACCACCATCATCACCGCCATTGGTGAAGGGGCTTCGGCCGTAATCCTGTTTGCTGATTGAAACAGGTTCGTTCTGCGGCGAGCCTGTTTTTCATTTCGCCCGCGGTCGGTGATAGGCTTACCCGTCACGATCCTGGAGAGGCCTTCGACCATGAAATGGATGGGCTTCACGCTGATGACCATCGCGGCACTTGCTGTCGCGGCCAACCTTGCGCCGGCGATGGCAGCATCGGCCGCAGCACAAAAGGTGCAATCCGCGCCGGGTATGGTTTCCATTGCGCACCAATACTCGCGACGTCGCTATCGCGCCGTCGATCAACCGTCTTACTACGGCCGCCCTCAGCTTTATACGCCGGCGCCATTCGCTCCGATTCCGCCGCTCTTCGGTTACGGCTGGGAATGGTGGTGAACGCGGCATTCAGGCCGCGTTCAGTTCGTCACCTCTAGCCTCATCCTGGGACGATGCAGCAGACGCGCGCCGGACGCGCCACAAGCATGAACGCTTGAGGGCTCGCGGCCGCTTGCATCCAAAGTCCGCACCCGAGGGAGGACACAAGGATGACAACACCAACGACGCCGAAATTTGTGCGCGGACTTGCGTTCGCCGCCGCTGCGATGTTGACGATTTCGTTCGCCGCAAGCGATCGCGCGCAAGCAACATCGTTGATGACGCCAGGCGCTTCGCTTTCGAAGGCTGCCAGTGACGGAGTGATCCAGATTCGCGGCGGACATGGAGGCGGGCACGGAGGAGGCCATGGAGGCGGACACGGAGGGGGTCACGGTGGCGGCTGGCATGGTGGAGGTTGGCATGGAGGAGGGGGCTGGCATCGCGGTGGCGGCTGGCATGGCGGCGGTGTTCGCTTCGCACGCGTCCACCACCGTCGCTTCTTCCATGGCGGCTACTATCCGGCCTATTATCCCTATTATCATTACCGCTGCCGGGTGATCTGGACCTATTACGGCCCGCGCCGGATCTGCCACTATCGCCACTGGCATCACCGACATCACTGGCACCGCTGGCATCATCACCGCCATTACTGGTGAGGGGCGCGGCCGGGGCCGAGTAGCGAGGCAGACATGAAAAAGGGCGCCCTCGGGCGCCCGATCATATTCGCGATGCCGGAAGGCTCACACCCAGTCCTTGAATTTCCAGGACTTGAGCTTCATCTTCCACGGCGTCAGGTTGACCAGCCGCCATTGTTCCATGCGCACGGGCGGCCAGTTGCTCAGCCGCTTCTCTTCCACGGGCTCGGGCTCCGCGACGACCTTGCCTGGCCGGCGAAAGTGCTGGGGCGTTCTTGCCTTGATGAGATCGACGAATTCGGGCTTGTTGACCGCGGCCAGTTCTTCGTCATCCAGATTGAACGGCTGAAGGCGCGCCCGGTTACCCGACGGCTCGGGGTCAGCGGGCTTGGCCGGCCGGCGCCAGTGCTGGCGCGTCCTTTCCTTGATCAGATCGACGAATTCCGGCTTGTCCGCCATGGCACGCTCCTCGCCGTCAGGCTGGGCAAGGAGTGTGCGCCAGGCAGCTTAACGGCACGTTGCCGAAGCGCGTCGACGTTGAGACAAAGCGTGGTTTACGTGCCTTACCGCCACTCCCTCACGTCGACGAAATGCCCGGCAATCGCGGCGGCGGCCGCCATTGCCGGCGAAACCAGATGGGTCCGGCCCTTGAAGCCCTGGCGGCCCTCGAAATTGCGGTTCGAGGTCGAGGCGCAACGCTCCTCGGGGTTCAGCTTGTCGGGGTTCATCGCAAGGCACATCGAGCAGCCCGGCTCGCGCCATTCAAAGCCCGCCTTGATGAAGATCTTGTGGAGGCCTTCGGCTTCCGCCTGTTCCTTCACGATGCCGGAGCCCGGCACGATCATCGCGTTGACATTGGCATTGACGATCTTGCCCTCGGCTATCTTGGCGGCGGCACGCAGATCCTCGATGCGGCCATTGGTGCAGGAGCCGATGAAGACGCGGTCGAGCTTGATGTCGGTGATCTTCGTGCCGGCCGTCAGTCCCATATATTTCAGCGCGCGGTGTTTTGAGAGCCGCTTGGCCTCGTCCTCGATCTTGTCGGGATCGGGGACATAGCCCGGCAACCGAGATGACGTCCTCGGGCGAGGTTCCCCAGGTCACGATCGGCGGCAGACGCGCCGCATCGAGCCGGATCTCGTGGTCGAAATGTGCGCCATCGTCGGAGCGCAGCGTCTCCCAGTAGCGCATCGCCGCATCCCAGTCGGCGCCCTTTGGCGCTTTCGGACGGCCGCGCAGGAAGTCGAACGCCTTCTGGTCCGCCGCGACGAGGCCGGCGCGGGCACCGCCCTCGATCGACATGTTGCAGACGGTCATGCGGCCTTCCATCGACAGCGAGCGGATCGCCTCGCCCGCATATTCCAGCACATAGCCGGTGCCGCCGGCGGTGCCGATCTCGCCGATGATGGCGAGGATGATGTCCTTGCCGGTCACGCCTTCGGGCAATTTGCCGTCGACGTTGACGCGCATGTTCCTGGCCTTCTTCTGGATCAGCGTTTGCGTGGCCAGCACATGCTCGACCTCCGACGTGCCGATGCCATGCGCCAGCGCGCCGAACGCGCCGTGCGTCGAGGTGTGGCTGTCGCCGCAGACGATGGTGGTGCCGGGCAGGGTGAAACCCTGTTCGGGGCCGATGACGTGGACGATGCCCTGGCGCTTGTCGAATTCGTTGTAATATTCGATGCCGAATTCCTTGGCGTTCTCCGCCATCACGCGCATCTGCTCGATGCTCTCCGGATCGGGATTGGGCTTGGAGCGGTCGGTGGTGGGGATGTTGTGGTCGACGACCGCGAGCGTCTTTTCCGGCGCGCGCACCTTGCGTCCGGTGACGCGCAGCCCTTCGAACGCCTGCGGCGAGGTCACCTCATGCACGAGGTGGCGATCGATATAGAGCAGGCAGGTGCCGTCGGCGGCTTCGTGCACCAGATGGTCGTTCCAGATCTTGTCGTAGAGCGTGGTTGGTTTGGACATGAGCTTGAGCTCCAGGGGAATTCAGTGAGGTCGGTCAGTCGCGGTTGCGCGCAAAGGGGCGAAAGCATCCGTGCAGCGTCACGCTGCGGGCGTAAGCTCAGAAGTCGCCGAGGTCGCGAACCGTCCGAAGAAGCGGCCAGGCAGACGCGAGCGATCGTCGATCACGACGCGCTGGCGGATCATGCTGGCGGAATCCAGAACCATTCCAAAATCATATAGCACGGCGAGCAAAAAGCGCGAGGGGCTTTTGCTTCCGTCATTTCGAGGACGGCGCCGCGCAACAAAAAAGCGCGGGTACGTCCCGCGCTTTTCGTCAAACCGATGCGTGTCGCGCTTACTCGCCCACCGCCGTGGCGCGATCCTGCTTTTCGACGATGCGGGCCGACTTGCCGCGCAGATTGCGCAGGTAATAGAGCTTGGCGCGGCGGACCTTGCCGCGGCGCACGACCTTGATCGAGTCGATCATCGGCGACATCACCGGGAACACGCGCTCCACGCCTTCGCCGTAGGAGATCTTGCGCACGGTGAAGCTCTCGTTGAGCCCCGAGCCGGAGCGGCCGATGCAGACGCCTTCATAGGCCTGCACGCGGGTGCGGTCGCCTTCGACCACCTTCACGTTGACGATCAAGGTGTCACCGGGAGCGAATTCCGGAATTTCCTTGCTGGCCGACAATTTGTCGAATTGCTCTTTTTCGAGCTGCTGGATGAGGTTCATTGGAAATCTCCATCGGCGGCGCGCCCAGCCAACCGGGGGCTCGCGCTTGGTCCTGCCGTCACTTGCGGAATTGGGCGCTCCTATACGGCATGAAAGCCGCTTTGTCACCCGTCCGTCGTGTTTTTTCGAAGTTGCCGGGCCGCCCATAGATCGGGGCGGCGGACACGGGTCAGGGCCTCGGCCTCCGCCGTCCGCCAGGCGGCGACCTTGGCGTGGTCGCCGGACGTGAGGATGTCCGGGATCGGCACGGCCTTCGAAGGTCTGGGGGCGGGTATATTGGGGGTATTCAAGTAGGGTATCGGAAAAGCTTTCCTCGGCGCCGGACTCCGCCTTGCCCATCACCCCCGGCAACAGCCGGACGCAGGCATCGATCAGCGCCATGGCGGCGATTTCGCCGCCGGACAGCACATAATCGCCGATCGAGACCTCCTCGAGGCCCCGCGCCTCGATCACGCGCTGGTCGACGCCTTCGAACCGGCCGCAGACGATCAGCGCGCCCGGACCTGTCGCGAGTTCCCGGACCCCTGACTGGGTCAATGGCCGACCTCGCGGGCTCATCAGCAGGCGAGGCAGTGCTGGCGGGGCATCCGCCGCATCGATCGCGGCGGCCAATATGTCGGCGCGCAGCACCATGCCCGGCCCGCCGCCGGCCGGCGTGTCGTCGACGCTGCGATGCCTGTCGGTGGCGGTGGCGCGGATGTCACGCGCCTCCAGCGCCCAGATGCCGGAGGCGAGCGCCTTTCCCGCCAGGCTGACACCGAGCGGCCCCGGGAACATGTCGGGGAAGAGGGTGAGGACGTTGGCGCGCCAGATGCGTCATGCCGCTCTGTTACGGCACCACGGCCGTAAGATCGAGACCCTGCATCAGCGCTGCGGCCTCGATCGCGCGCTTGAAATCGGCCAGCTTGTATGTCGAGACGACAATCTTCTTCAGATCGAGCAGACCTTCCGCGGCGAGCTGAGCCAGCCGTGCCGGCGCATGCCGCGCATACATGAATTGGCCGACCACCTCCCAGTCATTCGCCAGCATCTCGCGGAACGACAATTCCAGCGGCACCTCCGCGCTGCCCATCAGCACCATGCGCCCGCCACGCTTGAGCGCGCGCAGGCAGGACAGCGTGGTCGACGTGCTTTTCGCCGCGCCGAGCAGGTCGAGCGCGACATCCGCGCGGCCTCCCGCGGCTTTTCGGATGACAGCGAGATCCTTTTCGGCGTCGCCGGTGACCTCTGCGGGAATCACGCGGTGGCCGAACATGTCGCGCAGATTTTTCAGCGCCTCGCGCTTGCGTCCGATCGCGACGACGCGGCCGGCGCCCATGCTCGCCGCAAGCATCACCGCGCCTGAACCGAAATAGCCGGTCGCGCCGTTGATAAGGAGGGTCTCGCCGCCGCGAAAGCCTGTGCGCTGCAGCCCGCCAAACGGAACGATCAGCTTCGCAAGGCCGATCAGCTCGGTCGCAGGCTTGTCGTCCATGTTGAACAGCGGAGTAACGCAGGCCGCGGGCCAATGCGCGATCTCGGCGAATGCGCCGTCGCGCCAGCGCGCCTGCATCGCGAGCGACGCCGGCGTGGGGACGGTTGCGGTGAGGCCGATCAGGATTTGCGGCGGATCGGAATCCGGCACGTCGCCGCGCAGATGCGGACTGAGGAAGACACGATCGCCCGCCTGCACATGGCCGACGTTCCCGCCGACCGCGACGACGCGGCCGATCGCGTTGGTGCCGGGCACGAACGGCATCGGCGGCAGGTTGTAGGGCGCCTGGCCCGACAGCACGCGCCCCATATAGGACAGCACCATGCCGGCCTCGATGCGCACCAGCACGCCGTCCGCCGCCGGTGCGGGCGTCTCGACCTCGTCGAAGCGCAGGTCATTGTGGGCGTGCAAACGCCAGGCCTTGTGGGTTTCAGCCATCTTGTTCGCTCCTGTCTCGCAACGCGATCAGGCGGCGGTGGGATCGTCGCCTTCGATTTCCTGCGGCAGTTCGATCAGCACGCGGCCGCCGGCAATATCCACGGTCGGGACCACGGCGTTGGAGAACGGCAGCAGCATTGTTCCGCCGCTCACTGGTGCGATCTCGATGATGTCGCCCGCGCCGAAATTATGGATCGCGATGATCTTGCCGAGCATCGCGCCGCCCGTAGTCTCCGCGGACAGTCCGATCAGGTCGGCGTGATAATATTCGTCCTCGTCGGTCGTCGGCAGCTTGTCGCGCGCGACATAGAGTTCGAGGCCGTTGAGGCGCTCGGCCTCGTTGCGCGTCGTGACGCCCTTCAGCGTGGCGACGAGATGGCCCTTGGCTTCGCGGGCATGCGCCACTTCGAACGTCCGCGCGCCATCCTTGGTCGAGAGCAGTCCATAGCGCGTCACCGCGAACGGATCTTCGGTGAAGGTCCACAGCTTCACGGCGCCGCGCACGCCATGCGCGGCGCCGATCCTGGCGACGCAGATTTGTGCGGGCACTGTCACGTGCCGCCTTCAGCCTTACGCCGGCTTGGCGGCGGCTTCGGCCTGCGCCTTGCGCTCCTTGCGCGGCACGGCCTTCTCGGGGTTGTTGCGCTTCTCGCGCTTCTTCACGCCGGCGGCGTCGAGGAAACGCATCACGCGATCGGACGGCTGTGCGCCCTTGGCGAGCCAGGCCTTGACCTTGTCCATGTCGAGCTTCAGCCGCGCCTCGTTGTCCTTCGGCAGCAGCGGATTGAAGTGGCCGAGACGCTCGATGAAGCGGCCGTCGCGCGGAAAGCGCGAATCGGCAGCGACGACGTGATAGACCGGACGCTTCTTGGTGCCTGCGCGAGCGAGGCGGATGACGACGGGCATTGGGTTCTCCTGAGTGTGGTTCGATATGAACGTTTAAAGCGAATTTGTCATTCCGGGGCGCGACGAAGTCGCGAGCCCGGAATCCATACTCACGATGGTGGTTATGGATTGCGGGCCTGCGCCTTGCGGCGCATCCCGGAATGACGGGCGGTGAGAGGAAACGCGCTTCGTCATTATTTCTTCTTCCCCGGAAAGCCGAGGCCGGGCAGGTTCGGCTTGCCGGAAAGCCCGGTCAGCCCTGGCAAGTTCGGCAGGCCCTGGCGCAGGCCGGGCGGAAGATCCTTTGGCAGGTTCGGCATGCCGCCCGGCAATCCGCCGCTCTGCAGCTTTTCCTGCATCGCCTTCAGCTCTTCCGGCGAGGGCGGCTTCATACCGCCGCCAAAGCCCATCGCCTGCGCGATGCCGGCGAGCGGGCCGCGCTTGCCCGAACCCATGGCCTTCATCATGTCCGCCATGTTCCGGTGCATCTTGAGCAGCTTGTTGACCTGCTCGACATTCTGCCCCGCGCCGGCCGCGATGCGCTTCTTGCGGCTGGCTTTGAGAATGTCAGGGGTCTTGCGCTCCTGGCGCGTCATCGAATCGATGATGGCGACCTGGCGCTTGATGATCTTGTCGTCGAGGCCGGCGGCCGCGATCTGGTTCTTCATCTTGGCGACGCCGGGCATCATGCCCATCAACCCGCTGATGCCGCCCATATTCGCCATCTGCAGCAGCTGCTCGCGCATGTCGGCCAGGTCGAACTGGCCCTTGCGCATCTTCTCGGCGGCGCGCGCGGCCTTCTCGGCGTCGATATTCGCAGCCGCCTTCTCGACCAGCGAGACGATGTCGCCCATGCCGAGGATGCGGCCGGCGATGCGGCTCGGGTAGAAATCTTCCAGCGCATCGGTCTTTTCGCCGGTGCCGAGCAGCTTGATCGGCTTGCCCGTGACCGCGCGCATCGACAGCGCCGCGCCGCCGCGGCCATCGCCGTCGACGCGCGTCAGCACGATGCCGGTGAGGCCGACGCGCTGGTCGAACGAGCGCGCGAGGTTGACGGCGTCCTGGCCGGTCAGCGCGTCTGCGACCAGCAGCACCTCATGCGGATTGGCGGTCGATTTGATCGTGGCCGCTTCCGCCATCATCTCTTCGTCGAGCGTGGTGCGGCCGGCGGTGTCGAGCAGCACGACGTCGTAGCCGCCGAGCTTGCCGGCTTCGAGCGCGCGCTTTGCGATCTGCGGCGGCTGCTGGCCGGCGACGATCGGCAGGGTGGGGATGTCGAGGTCGCGGCCGAGCACCGCGAGCTGCTCCATGGCCGCCGGACGATAGACGTCGAGCGAGGCCATCAGCACTTTCTTCCTGTCGCGCTGGACGAGGCGGCGAGCGAGCTTGGCCGTGGTGGTGGTTTTGCCCGAACCCTGCAAGCCGACCATCATGACCGCGACCGGAGGCACGGCATTGAGATCGATGGTCTGGCCGTCGGAGCCGAGGGTCGCGACCAGTTCGTCATGGACGATCTTGACCACCATCTGGCCGGGGGTCACCGACTTGACCACGGTGGCGCCGATCGCCTGCTCGCGCACGCGGTCGATGAAACTGCGGACGACGTCCAGCGAGACGTCGGCCTCCAGCAGCGCGCGGCGCACCTCGCGCATCGCGGCATCGACGTCGGCTTCGCTGAGCGAGCCGCGGCCCGTCAGCCGATCGAGGATACCGCCAAGCCTTTCCGACAGATTGTCGAACAATGCCGTTGTCCTTTGTCCTGCTCGCGCAGGGCTGCCACTTTTGTTGCCGCTGTCATGCCCCGGCTTGACCGGGGCCAGTACGCCGCGGCCGCTCAGCTTGAGCCGAGCCGCCTCTGGAATACTGGATCACCCGCTCCAGTGCGCAATCGCACAAGGCGGGTGATGACACCTTAACTTGGGTCTCGCCGCGCGATCTCGCTACGCGCGGTTTGACCTCGTTCCAAACAATTTTGCGCCCGAGGGCGCATCGCGCTGTCGGGCGTTGGCCTCCGGTCTCCAGGATCGGTCGGCGGGTCGAAAAGGAACTCTTTCCGATTGATGTGGCGCGGTTAAATAGCCGCCTCCGCCAAAAGTCAAGGAAACTTGCTGAAAAAGCCGATCTTTTGCGCCCCGAGCAGCCACCCCATCTTGCCTGAGTTAATCGATTTGAGGCCAATTCCTTCATGAAACCCACCCGTCGCCGCGTCCTGGGAGTGCTCGCCGGGAGCGCTGCCGCGATCGGTCTCCCGTCCGCCTGGTATTCCCGCATGAAAACCTATTCGGGTCCCGTCTCCGACCATTTTGACGGCCTGCACTTTTTTGACCCCGACGGCTCGCCGCCGAAATCGCTGATGCAGGTGCTGAGCTGGCAGTTCGGCCGGCGCGATCGCGCGGTGTGGCCGGACTGGGTTCCGAACGCCCATGCCGATACGCCGCCGGCGCGCGTCGAGGGCAGCAAGGTCCGCTTCTCTTTCGTCGGTCATGCGAGCTGGCTGATCCAGACGGCCGGCCTCAACATCCTGGTCGACCCCGTCTGGTCGGAGCGTGTCTCGCCGTTGTCCTTTGCCGGGCCGAAACGCCACAACGATCCCGGCATCGCTTTCGATGCGCTGCCGAAGATCGACATCGTGCTGGTGTCACACGGTCATTACGACCATCTCGACATTGCGACGCTGTCGAAGCTCACCGCGAAATTCTCTCCCCGCGTCGTCACGCCGCTCGGCAATGACGTGACCATGAAGGACGCGGACAGCACGATCAGGGCCGAGGCCTATGACTGGAAAAACCGCGTCGAGCTCGGCAATGGTCTGGCGGTGACGCTGGTGCCGACGCGGCATTGGTCGGCGCGCGGCCTGTTCGATCGCAACAAGGCGCTGTGGGCGAGCTTCGTGCTGGAGACGCGGGGCCGGCAAACTCTACATCGTCTGCGATTCCGGCTATGGCGACGGCAAGCATTTTCGTCGCGTCGCGGAAGCGCATGGGCCTGTCGAGGCTCGCGATCCTGCCGATCGGCGCCTATGAGCCGCGCTGGTTCATGCGCGACCAGCACATGAACCCGGCGGACGCCGTGAAGGCGCTGGCCGATTGCGGCGCCGAGCAGGCGCTGGCGCATCATCACGGCACGTTCCAGCTGACCGATGAGGCAATCGATGCCCCCGCCCTCGCGCTCGGCGCGGCATTGGACGAGGCGAAAGTGCCGCGCGAGAAATTCGCGGTGCTGAAGCCGGGGCAAGTGTTCGAGATTTAGCTGCGACCCTCTCACTTCGTCATGGCCGGGCTTGTCCCGGCCATCCACGTCTTTGTCTCACAAAGAAAGCAAGACGTGGATGCCCGGCACAAGGCCGGGCATGACGACCTTTGTCATTCTGGATCTTGCGGTTCTGCTTGATCGTCCCGGGTCACCAGCCGTCAAAGCAATTGGCCGCCGTCGACCGTCAGCGTCTGCCCCGTGATCCACGATGCCGCCTCGCTGCAAAGAAACACCGCCGCATTGGCGACTTCCTCTGGCCTGCCCATGCGGCCCCACGGGATCGAGTTGAGCGCGCTGTTGTACAATTGCGGATTGGACGTCTTGCGCTCCTCCCAGAGCCCGCCGGGAAATTCGATCGAACCCGGAGCAATCGCGTTCACGCGGATTTTCTTCGGCGCATACATCAGGGCTTGCGACATGGTGTAATTGATCAGGGCCGCCTTCACCGCCCCATAGGATGCTGCGCGTGCGCTGGCATGGAAGCCCGAGATCGAGGAGATGTTGAGGATGGCGCCGCCACCACTCTGCTCGATATGGGGCAGCGCCGCGTTCGAGGCACGCACCGTCGCCATCACGTCGATGTCGAGGCCCTTCGCCCATCCCGCTTCGTCGTCGCCGCCACCGAAGCCGGACGCGTTGTTGACGAGGATATCGATGCCGCCGAGTGCTTTCGCGGCGGATGCGATGAAAGCGGCAATCGCGTCCTTGTTGGCGAGATCGCAGGATTCCGCGTGCGCCTTCACGCCATGCTTGCGGATATCGGCCGCCGTCGCATCAAGCGCTGCTTGTCCGCGCGCACAGATGCAAACGTCAGCGCCCGCAGCTGCGAAGCCGAGCGCGATGGATCGGCCAATTCCCTTGCTGCCGCCCGCCACGACGGCGCGTCGCCCCTTTAAACTGATCTGCATGTTTGGGAGTCCTGCCCTGTTCTTGTTCCGGCCATGCGTTGCACGCGGCCTATGGTGACAGGGAACCTCAAGCGTGAGCGTCAGGTGCTTGTCAAGCGCGGTCGTGCTCGTCGCGGCGGCCTGTGGTTACAGGTCCCCGCTTTCGCGGGGGATGACATCTCGTATGTTGCAGCTGCAGGCCGCTACGGCCCCTGCTTGATCGCCCAGGTGACATTGGCCGAGACTGACAGCATCTCCTCGCCGGGTGCGATCGAGGTGGAGGTGATGGCCATCGGCGCCGCCGATTTCGAGCGGAATACCGGCTGCGGCGCGCCTCCCTCGGAAATGCTCAAGGGCGCGCCGAGCGTGACGCCGGCGGCCCTGGCGTAGATCTCGGCCTTGCGGCGTGCATCGGCCACGGCTTTCTCGCGGGCGTCGTCCAGCAGTCTCGAGGCCTGTGCCACCTCAAAGGCGACATTGCCGATATCATTGGCGCCGGCGCCGACCAGCGTATCGATGACCGTGGCGACCTTGTTCACGTCATTGATGCGCACCGTGACGCGGTTGGAGGCGCGGTAGCCCGCGATCGGCGAGGGGCCGGAGCGGTTCGGCGCATATTGCGGCTGCAGCGACAGCCGCGAGGTCTGGATGTCCCTGGCTTCGATATTGGCGGTCTTCAACGCCGCCAGAACTTTGGCCATCGCCGCGTTGTTGGTCTCGGACGCTTCGCGCGCCGTTTTGGCGTCGGTCGCAACGCCGGCATCGACGAAGGCGATGTCGGGAGCGACGGAGATTCTGGCTTCGCCGGTCACGGAGATCGCGGGCGGAAAGGCGTCAGACGTCTGCGCCAGCGCGGGCGCGCCCGAAAATGCAAGCGCGATGGCGACCAGGGCCGCTCTCATTTCAGAGGCACATAGACGTTGATCACGAGCTTGTCCTCCGCGGTCTTCACGGGGTCGGTGATGTATTCCTCGATGAAGGTGTCTTTCGCCTCGAGTTTCTTGTCATCGAGATGATTGGTGATCGCCTCATAGGTGTTGTCCATGTTGTCATAGGAACCGCGGTGGACGAATTTCAGCGCCTTGCCCTCCGGCGACTGGCCCATGCTCATGTTCTTGGCCAGATTCTTCGGCTCCTGGTCCACCGGAACCTCAGCCAGGTAGCTGAAGCCGGTGTCGTCGGTCGAGGTGTAGACGATCATCAGATTGCCTGATGGCTTGACGCCCTGCTTGTCGAGCAGCGCGGTCAGCGACTTGTAGGATTCGATCAGGCTGTCAAAGGCCGAATCCCAATTGGCCGTGCCCTTGGCGAGGACGACCTTCTTCGCCGAAAGCGTGATCGGTTCGCCAAAGGGGTCGGCGGTCTGGACCGAAGGCGCGGGCGCCGACTCCGCGGCGGGGGCCGGCGGCGAGGGGCTTGCGGCCGGGGTCGGATTTGCTGACGGGGCGGGACTTGATGAGGGAGGGCTTGCCGCAGGGGCAGGACTGGCCGAGGGCGCCGGCGTGGCTGCCGGTGATTGGGCCATTGCTCCCCCGACCCCCAGCCAGATCGCGGCGGCCGGGATCAACGCGATTGTGACAAAGCGGGGAAGGAAGGGGAGATTCATCCAGATTTCTCCAAGGGCAGGTGTCCCAAGCGTGGCGACCCTAACACGCACAGCTTGTGTCGTCCCCTAACAGATCGGTCATCTGCCCTGCGGGCTGGTCATTGGCTCAAGATTCGCCATATAACACGGGCAGAATTTTTGGGCATTTCATGAGCGCGCTCGCCAACCACGCTTTCGCCAAGATGAACGGCATCGGCAACGACATCGTCGTGGTCGATCTGCGCGATGCTGCCGGCAAGGTCACGGGCGCGGACGCGCGCGCGGTCGAGACATCAGTGCATTACGACCAGCTCATGCTGCTGCATCCGGCCCGGCTCGCCGGCACCGAAGCCTTCATCCGCATCTACAACAATGACGGCTCGGAAGCCGGTGCCTGTGGCAACGGCATGCGCTGCGTGGTGCGCCGCCTGTTCGAGAAGACGGGCCAGACCTCGGTCACCTTCGAGACGGCGGCAGGCCTGTTGAACTGCTGGCAAGGCCCCGCACCTGACCTCTACACCGTCGACATGGGCGCACCGAAGTTCGGCTGGCAGGACATTCCGCTCGCCGAGGAATTTCGCGACACCCGCTACATCGAGTTGCAGATCGGACCGATCGACAAGCCGATCCTGCATTCGCCCTCAGCGGTGAACATGGGCAATCCGCACGCGATCTTCTGGGTCGACGACGTCGACGCCTACGATCTCGAGCGCTTCGGGCCGCTCCTGGAAAATCATCCGATCTTCCCGGATCGCGCCAATATCACGCTCGCTCAAATCGTCGACCGCGATCACATCACCATGCGCACCTGGGAGCGCGGCGCGGGTTTGACCAAGGCCTGCGGCTCGGCGGCCTGCGCCACCGCCGTCGCTGCGGCGCGGTTGAAGCGCACCAACCGTCAGGTCGAAATGGCGCTGCCCGGCGGCAAGCTCGCCATCGAATGGCGCGAGCGCGACGATCACGTGCTGATGACCGGCACGGCCTCGTTCGAATACGAAGGCAGGTTCGATCCCGCGCTGTTCGCCTCCGTGGCGTAAATCATGAGCGTCGAGGTCGTCACTTTCGGTTGCCGTCTCAATGCGTTCGAATCCGAGGTGATCGCGCGCAAGGCCGAGAGCGCCGGGCTCAGCCAAACCATCGTCATCAATAGCTGCGCCGTCACCAACGAGGCGGTGGCGCAGGCGCGGCAGCAGATCCGCCGGCTCAAGCGCGAACGCCCTGAAGCGCGCATCGTCGTCACCGGCTGCGCCGCACAGACCCAAAGCGCTGACTTCGCCGGCATGGCCGAAGTCGATCGCGTCATCGGCAATGACGACAAGATGCGAAGCGACGCCTGGCGCGCGACGCGGCATGCCTTCGATGTCGATGCCGAAGAAAAGATCGCCGTCAGCGACATCATGGCCGTGAAGGCGATGGCGCCGCATCTCGTGGACGGCTTTCAGCGCGGCCTGCCGCGCGTCTTTGTGCAGGTCCAGAACGGCTGCGATCACCGCTGCACCTTCTGCATCATTCCCTTTGGCCGCGGCAATTCGCGCTCGGTGCCGATGGGCGCCGTCGTCGAGCAGGTCCGTGCGCTCACCGCGCGCGGGCATGCCGAAATCGTGCTCACCGGCGTCGACCTCACGAGTTATGGCGCCGATCTTCCGGGCGCTCCGACGCTCGGGCATCTGGTGAAACAGATCCTGCGCCACGTTGGCGAGCTCAGGCGCCTGCGCATCTCCTCGATCGATTCGATCGAGGTGGACCATGATCTCCTGGATGCGATCGCCGGCGATGCGCGGCTCATGCCGCATCTGCAACTGTCGCTGCAATCCGGCGACGACCTGATCCTGAAGCGGATGAAGCGGCGGCATCTGCGCGAGGATGCCGTTCGATTTTGCGAAGAGGTGCGGCGGCTGCGGCCGGACATCGCGTTCGGCGCTGATATCATCGCAGGGTTTCCGACCGAGACCGAGGAGATGTTTTCGCGCTCGCTCGATCTGGTCGAGGAATGCGGCCTCACTTTCCTGCACGTCTTCCCCTACTCGCCGCGGCCAGGTACCCCGGCCGCGCGAATGCCGCAGGTCGCAAGCCACGTGATCAAGGAGCGCGCCAAGCGGCTGCGCGCGGCGGGCGAGACGGCGCTGCGAAAGCGGCTGGCGTCAGAGGTCGGCGCCACACGCGACGTGCTGATCGAAAGCGCGACCCAGGGCCGGACGGAGCATTTTGTGCCGGTGGCGATTGCGGGCGAGACGCCGGGAATGGTGAAGCGGATTGCAATCACCGGCCATGACGGTGCGCGGCTCGTTGGCTAACTCCGCTGTCGTCGCCCGGCTCGACCGGGCGACCCAGTACGCCGCGCTTCTCGGTGAATTTACAGACGTCTCTGGAATACTGGATCACCCGGTCAAGCCGGGTGACGACAGAGAGAATGCGGTGACGGCGCTCTCACTTCTCATTCCATCCGCACGCCCTGAGCCGCTCGCGCATGTGCTCCGGGGCGGGCGCCGTCACGCGCACCGGCTCCTTGTTCTTCGAAATCGGAATCCCGATCTCGCGCGAATGCAGATGCAGCCGCGGTTCGCCGAACCTTGGACCGTTGCCGTAAATGTTGTCGCCGACGATCGGCCAGCCCTGGCTCGCCGCATGTACGCGCAGTTGATGGGTGCGGCCGGTGAGGGGTTCCATCGCCAGCCAAGTGAGGCCGTCACCGCGGCCGAGCACCTTCCAGTGGGTGATGGCCTGCTGGCCCTCGGGGTCGGGTTTCTGCCACCAGCCGCGCTCGGCATTCAGGCGCCCGAGCGGCAGGTCAATCGTGCCTTCATCCGCGGCGGGGCCGCCCTCGACCACGGTCCAGTAGGTCTTGTCGATCTTGCCATGCTTGAACAGCAGCCCGAGCGAGGCCGTGGCCTTGCGATGCCGGCCCAGCACCAGGCAACCCGACGTGTCCTTGTCCAGCCGATGGGCCAGAACCGGAGGTCGCGGCAAGCCGAAGCAGAGCGCGTCGAACGACGCCTCGAGATTGGGACCGCCCTTGGGCCCGCGATGCACCGGCAGTCCCGCCGGCTTGTCGATGACCAGCATCAGCCCGTCGCGATGGAGCACGCGTGCCAGTATTTCTTCCGCGGTCAATTGAGGAACATCGAGCAATCGCGAGACTTTCGTTTGTGGCCCGAAACGGCTAACACGCCACCATGAACGATACCACGTCTGACCCGCCCAAACTGAGCTGGTGGCGGCGGCTGTCCAGCGGACTGAAGCGAACCTCGACCTCGCTCGGCACTGCCGTCGCCGATCTCGTCACCAAGCGCAAGCTCGATCGCGCCATGCTCGACGATATCGAGGATGTGCTGCTGCGCGCCGACCTTGGAACGGATGTCGCCGCCCGGATCGCCGAGGCAGTCGGCGCCGGCCGCTACGACAAGGCGATTTCGGCCGACGAAGTGAAGAACGTGGTGGCGACCGAGGTCGAGAAGGTGCTGTCGCCGGTCGCAAAGCCGCTGGTGATCGACACCAGGCATAAACCTTTCGTGATCCTCGTGGTCGGCGTCAACGGCTCCGGCAAGACCACGACCATCGGCAAGCTCTCCGCGAAATTATCCGCCGAGGGCCGCAAGGTGATGCTGGCGGCCGGCGACACCTTCCGTGCCGCCGCGATCGAGCAGCTCAGTGTCTGGGGCGAACGCACCGGATCGCCCGTCATCGCCGGTGCGCAGGGCTCGGATTCCGCGGGACTCGCCTTCAACGCGCTGACCGCGGCGAAGGAGCAGAACATAGATGTGCTCCTCATCGATACCGCCGGACGCTTGCAGAACAAGGCCGAGCTGATGAACGAACTCGAAAAGGTCGTGCGCGTCATCCGGAAGGTCGACCCCACCGCGCCGCACGCGGTGCTCCTGGTGCTCGATGCCACGGTGGGACAAAATGCGCTGTCGCAAGTGGAGGCGTTTCATCGTACGGCGGGCGTCACGGGGCTGGTGATGACCAAGCTCGACGGCACCGCGCGCGGCGGCATCCTGGTGGCGCTGGCGGAAAAGCACAGGCTGCCCGTGCATTTCATCGGTGTCGGCGAAAGCGTGGAGGATCTTGCTCCGTTCACCGCGAAGGATTTCGCGCGGGCGATCGCCGGACTAGAGGCGTGATTTGCTCTTGTCTTGCAACGCCAGGGGAGGGCATCCAGTGAGCTGCGTCACGGATCGCGACCGGGATTTCCCGCAGCACTGGACCCATTGGCCCCAGCGTGCAATTGCGCACAAGGCGGGTGATGACGAATTGAAGGTTTCGTAATGGACAAGACCCAGCCGCATCCGCTCTTCAAGCTCGCGACCGAGGTCGGTCCGCTGATCGTATTCTTCATCTTCAACGCGAAATTCCATCTGTTTGTCGCGACTGGCGCCTTCATGGTCGCGATCGTGGCGGCGATGATCGCGTCCTATATGGTGACGAAGCACGTGCCGCTGATGGCGCTGGTCACCGGCATCATCGTTCTCATCTTCGGCACGCTGACGCTGGTGCTGCATGACGAGACCTTCATCAAGGTGAAGCCGACCATCATCTACACCCTGTTCGCGCTTGTGCTTGGCGGCGGACTTTTGTTCGGCCGCTCCTTCATCGCCATCATGTTCAACCAGATGTTCAATCTGACGCCGCAGGGCTGGCGCATTCTCACCATGCGCTGGGCGCTGTTCTTCGCCGCGCTGGCTGTTCTGAACGAGGTGATCTGGCGCACCCAGACCACCGATTTCTGGGTGAACTTCAAGGTCTTTGGCGTCACGCCGCTGACCATGCTCTTCGCCCTCCTTCAGATGCCGCTCATCAACCGCCATCATCTCGAACCGGTCTCGCTGGAAGCCAGCGACGCGACCGAGGGCGACGTGAGGAAGTAGCCGTCATTGCGAGCCAACGGGTCGCGCGAATGCGCGCCCGATGACAGGCTCCGCGAAACAATCCACGGTGCCGCAAGCGGATAGGTGGATTGCTTCGTCGCTATCGCTCCTCGCAATGACGACGACTAAGAGCCCGGCGCCCGCAACGCCTTGTCGATCTCGACCTTCAGCACGCGATCGAGATTCTCAGGCGTGATCGGGCCGACCAGCTTGTAGGCGATCTTGCCGTCGCGGCCGACGACGAAGGTCTCGGGCACGCCGTAGACGCCCCATTCGATCGCGGCGCGGCCATTGCCGTCGACGCCGATCATGCCGAACGGGTTGCCGTAACGGCCGAGGAAACGCCGCGCGTTCTCGGGCGAATCCTTGTAGTTGATTCCGATCACCTGCAGTCTTTTGTCCTTGCCGAGTTCGGTGAGCAGCGGCGCCTCGTCGTGGCATGGCACGCACCACGACGCCCAGACATTCACGACGGAGATCTTGCCCTTGAACGCGGCGGGATCGAGCCCGGGCACGGGCTTGCCGTCGCTGGCGAGACCTTCGAGCGGCGGCAACATTGTCTGCGGCGCCGGGCGCCCGATCAGCGCCGAGGGAATCCGGGACGGATCGCCGTCGCCGAGCCGGAGCCAGAACAGTGCGGCGAGCCCCAGAAAGATAATCAGCGGCAGCAGCATCAGCAGGCGGCCGCGCCGCGGCGCGGGCGCCACCGGTTGGCTCGTGGCGCTTCGGTTTGGCAATTCCGTCATTGCAATTCCGTCATTGCAGGTCCGTCATGGCGACTCTGTCATGGCAGCTCCGTGACACTGCGGCCGGAGCGCCGCATCACGCCGCTCTCGTCGAATTGACGCAGCCGCCGGGTCTGGCTGCGATAGTCGATCGCGATCCAGCCGATCAGCAGCACCAGCACGATCGCAACCAGCCCATAGGCCGTCACGATGAAGGAAGCATAGGGCCCAAGCGACATCTCAGGCGGCCCGGTGATTGGCCTGCAGCATCTGCAGGCTGCGCACGCGCCGGCGCAGGATCTCGTTGCGCATCGCCGCCAGATGCAGCGTGAGGAACAGAAGCGTGAAGGCGACGGCCATGACCAGCAGCGGAATCAGGAAGGCGCGATCCAGTGTCGAGCCGCCGACCCGGAACACCGAGGCCGGCTGGTGCAGCGTGTTCCACCAATCGACCGAGAACTTGATGATCGGCAGATTGATCGCGCCGACCAGGGTCAGCACCGCGGCGGCGCGCGCCGCGCGCGAGGGATCCTCCACGGCGCGCCACAGCGCCATCAGGCCGAGATACATCAAAAACAGGATCAGCACGGAGGTGAGCCGCGCGTCCCATTCCCAATAGGTGCCCCACATCGGCCGGCCCCAGAGCGCGCCGGTGACCAAGGCGAGGAAGGTGAAGGCCGCGCCGATCGGGGCGGCGGCCTTCTGGGCGACGTCGGCCAGGGGATGGCGCCACACCAGCGTGCCGAGCGCCGCAGCGGACATCACGCCCCAGACGAACATCGACAGCCACGCATTCGGAACGTGAATGAACATGATCTTCACGGTCGCGCCCTGCTGATAGTCGTCGGGCGCCATCGCCGATTGGTAGAGCCCGATCGCAAGCAGGATCGCGGTGACGGCGGCGAGCCACGGCAACACCCGCGCGGTGAGCGCGAGGAATTTGGTCGGGTTGGCGAGATCGATCAGCGACATGAGATTGAGCGGCTTGGTATCGAGCGGTTTGGGAAAGAACGGCATCGTGTTCCGAGAATTGGCCTCCTGATAGTCGTGCGCGGCGCCACACGCAATTGACATAAGGCCGCTCGGCAAGAGTTGATCGGCATCAATCGAGTCCTTTTCTCAGTCAAGTCCTTGCCTGAGGCTTGCGGCCGCCGCGAACGGGCCGACAACGAGACTGGTCAGCGACAGCGCGCACAGGATCAGGAACGGCGCGCCGAAGGTCTGGGTTTCGGTGATTACTGCCTCGGAGGCCGCGACGCCGAAAATCAGCACCGGGATCGACAGCGGCAACACCAGCACGGCGAGCAGCAGTCCGCCACGGTGAAGCGTCACCGCGAGCGCTGCGCCGATCATGCCGGTGAAGGTCAGCGCGGGCGTACCGGCAAGCAGTGTCAGCGCCACGGCCGAGGTCGAGCGCGCGTCGAGATTGAGGAGGAGACCCAGCACCGGCGTCGCCACGATCAGCGGCAGCCCGGCGGCGATCCAGTGCGCCAGCGCTTTCGCCGCGCAGGCGAGTTCCAGCGGCGTTCGGCTCATGACGACCAGATCGAGCGATCCGTCCTCGTGGTCGGCCATGAACAGGCGATCCAGCGTGAGCAGGCTCGCAAGCAGCGCGCCTAGCCAGAGAATGGCGGGGCCGAGCCGCGCCAGGAGCTTCAGGTCGGGCCCGACCGCGAACGGCATCAGCACGACGACGCTGAGAAAGAACAGCACGCCGATCAGCGCGCCGCCTCCGACGCGCAGCGCAATGGCGATGTCGCGCCGGATCAGGGCACCGAGCGCGGTCACGACGCGCCCTCCATCCTCAGCTCGCGCGTTTCGATCCCGAGGGGGCCGTGGGTGGCGGCCACGATCAGGCCGCCGCGGCCGAGATGGTCGCGCAGGAGGCCGGCGAGGAGTTGCTGGCCGGCGGCATCGAGCGCCGCGGTCGGCTCATCAAGCAGCCAGACCGGCCGCCGCGTGACCAGCAGGCGGGCCAGCGACAAGCGCCGGCGCTGTCCCGCCGAGAGATACGCGGCGGGCAGGTGCGCCGCATGGCCGAGGCCGACGGCCTTCAGGCTGTCATCGGCGTCGGAAACCTCGCCACCGAAGAAGTCCCGCCAGAACGACAGGTTTTCCATCACGCTCAATGCCGGTTTCAGCGCGTCGCGATGGCCGAGGTAATGGGTCTGCTCCGCCAACGTCAGTTCGGATTCGCCGCCCTCCAGGGCGATTGCCCCCTCGGCCGGTGCGAGGAGCCCTGCGATCAGGCGGAGCAGCGAGGTCTTGCCGGATCCGTTGGCGCCGGTGACCGCCAGCACCTCGCCCGAGGCGGCCGCAAAATCGAGCCCGGAAAACACGGTCCGGCCTCCCCGCACACAAGTCACGCCGCGTCCTGAGAGTCGCATCTCGCCCCTTCACGCCTCTCTTTAGGCCCTTGCACACCCCCTGAGATCCGAGGGGTAGCGCATCACAATTTATGGGTCCCGGACTGTTGCAAACGGGCCGCCGGGTGTGGCGGCGCGATTGGAAAGATTCTATAAGCCCCAGAACTTGATGCAGCACGCGACACGCCGCTGCAAGCCATCAGGCCAAAGCCCCGTCGCCGGTGTTTAGATACCCCAAACGGGTATAACGATAAATTGGGATTCTCACATGACCTCGCTCGACAGCTTCAAATGCCGGAAGACCCTCAAGGTCGGCGGCAAGACCTACGTCTATTACAGCCTGCCCGCCGCCGAGAAGAACGGTCTGAAAGGGATTTCGAAGCTGCCCTACGCGATGAAGGTGCTGCTCGAGAACCTGCTGCGCAACGAGGATGGCCGCAGCGTCAAGAAGGACGACATCGCGGCGTTCGCGAAATGGCTGAAGAAGCGCAAGCTCGAGCATGAGATCGCGTTCCGGCCCGCGCGCGTGCTGATGCAGGATTTCACCGGCGTGCCGGCGGTGGTCGATCTCGCGGCGATGCGCAATGCGATGCAGAAGCTCGGCGGCGATGCCGAGAAGATCAACCCGCTGGTGCCGGTCGATCTCGTCATCGACCATTCCGTGATCGTGAACTTCTTCGGCGACAACAAGGCTTTCGCCAAGAACGTGGTCGAGGAATACAAGCAGAACCAGGAGCGCTACGAATTCCTGAAATGGGGCCAGCGCGCGTTTTCGAATTTCTCCGTGGTGCCGCCCGGCACCGGCATCTGTCACCAGGTCAATCTCGAATATCTCGCGCAGACGGTCTGGACGCGAAAGGAGAAGATGACGGTCGGCAAGAAGACCGGCACCTTCGAAGTCGCCTATCCGGATTCGCTTGTCGGCACCGACTCGCACACGACGATGGTCAACGGCCTTGCCGTGCTCGGCTGGGGCGTCGGCGGCATCGAGGCGGAGGCCTGCATGCTCGGCCAGCCGCTGTCGATGCTGCTGCCTGACGTGGTCGGCTTCAAGCTGAAGGGCCAGTTGAAAGAGGGTGTCACCGCGACCGACCTCGTGCTCACGGTCACGCAGATGCTGCGCAAGCTCGGCGTGGTCGGCAAGTTCGTGGAATTCTATGGCCCCGGCCTCGACCATCTCTCGGTCGCGGACAAGGCGACCATCGGCAACATGGCGCCCGAGTATGGCGCGACCTGCGGCTTCTTCCCGGTCGACACCGCGACCATCGACTATCTCAAGACCTCCGGCCGCAAGGCCGATCGCGTCAAGCTCGTTCAGGCCTATGCCAAGGCGCAGGGCCTGTTCCGCACCAACAAGTCGGCCGACCCGGTCTTCACCGAGACCATCACGCTCGATCTCGGCGACGTCGTGCCGTCGATGGCCGGTCCGAAGCGGCCCGAGGGCCGCGTTGCGCTGCCGTCGGTGTCGGACGGTTTCGCCACCGCGATGGCGAACGAATACAAGAAGGCGACCGAAGCCGCGCAGCGTTATCAGGTCGAAGGCCGCGATTTCGACCTCGGCCATGGCGACGTCGTGATCGCGGCGATCACCTCCTGCACCAACACCTCGAATCCGAGCGTGCTGATCGGCGCGGGCCTGCTCGCGCGCAAGGCCGCTGCGAAGGGGCTGAAGGCGAAACCCTGGGTCAAGACCTCGCTGGCTCCGGGCAGCCAGGTCGTCGCCGAATATCTCTCCAATTCGGGCCTGCAGGCCGATCTCGACAAGGTCGGCTTCAACCTGGTCGGCTTCGGCTGCACCACCTGCATCGGCAATTCCGGGCCGCTGCCGGAGGAGATTTCGAAGTCGATCAACGACAACGGCATTGTCGCGGCCGCCGTGCTCTCAGGCAACCGCAACTTCGAGGGCCGCGTCAGCGCCGACGTGCAGGCGAACTATCTCGCTTCGCCGCCGCTCGTGGTCGCGCATGCGCTCGCCGGCAGCGTCACCAGGAATCTTGCGACCGAGCCGCTCGGCGAAGGCAAGGACGGCAAGCCGGTCTATCTGAAGGACATCTGGCCGACGGCAAAGGAGATCAACGCCTTCGTCAAGAAGTTCGTCACCGCGCAGATCTTCAAGAAGCGTTATGCCGACGTGTTCAAGGGCGACACCAACTGGCGCAAGATCAAGACCACCGACAGCGAGACCTATCGCTGGAACATGTCCTCGACCTATGTGCAGAACCCACCTTACTTCGAGGGCATGAAGAAGCAGCCTGACCCGATCGCCGATATCGTCGATGCGCGCATCCTCGCCATGTTCGGCGACAAGATCACCACCGACCACATCTCGCCGGCCGGCTCGATCAAGCTGACCTCGCCGGCCGGAAAATTCCTGAGCGAGCATCAGGTGCGGCCGGCCGATTTCAATCAGTACGGCACACGACGCGGCAATCACGAAGTCATGATGCGCGGCACCTTCGCCAACATCCGCATCAAGAACTTCATGCTGAAGGGCGCCGACGGCAACATCCCCGAAGGCGGGCTCACCCGGCACTGGCCCGACGGCGAGCAGATGTCGATCTACGACGCAGCGATGAAGTACCAGATGGAGAACGTTCCGCTGGTGGTGTTCGCCGGCGCCGAATACGGCAACGGCTCCTCGCGCGACTGGGCCGCGAAGGGCACGCGCCTGCTCGGCGTGCGCGCCGTGGTCTGCCAGAGCTTCGAGCGCATCCACCGCTCCAACCTGGTCGGCATGGGCGTTCTGCCATTGACCTTCGAGGAAGGCGCCTCGTGGGAATCGATCGGCCTGAAGGGCGACGAGAAGGTGACCATCCGCGGCCTCCAAGGCGACCTCAGGCCGCGCCAGAAGCTCACCGCCGAGATCGTCTCAAACGATGGCGCGCTGCAGCGCGTGCCGCTGCTCTGCCGGATCGACACGCTGGACGAGCTCGATTACTACAGGAACGGCGGCATCCTGCATTATGTGCTGCGCAAACTGGCCGCGTAACGCCAGACTTTATCAATCCCTCACTGCGAAGTGAGTAGCGGCTGATTGGGAGGCGGCCTATGACATTGGCCGCCTCCTTGCATTTCGGGGCAGTTTTCGGGGCCTGGAAGACGTATGGACGCTAGAGTATGACAGGAATGATGGCTTGTAATCTGGTCTCGCGCTGGTCCGGGGCTCTCGGACTTTGCGCGATCGTCGCCATCATCCGTCCCGCCCACGCCGATCCTCGCGCGGTCGTCGAGCTCTTCACCTCCCAGGGCTGCTCGTCCTGCCCGCCCGCCGACAAGATCATGGGCGAGCTCGCGAAGGATCCTTCCATTATCGCGATGAGCATGCCGATCGATTACTGGGATTATCTCGGCTGGAAGGACACGCTGGCGGATTCGCGTTTCTCGGCGCGCCAGAAGGCCTATTCGAAAATGCGCGGCGACCGCGAGGTCTACACACCGCAGGCGATCATCAACGGTGCGGCCCATGTGATCGGCAGCGAGCGCGACAGCATCGAGGGTGCGATCGACGCCACGCGCAAGGAAAACGGCGTGATGTCGGTCCCCGTGACGATGACGCAGTCCGGCGAGCAGCTCACAGTGTCGGTCGCCGCGGCGAGCAAGGGCCCTGCCGCGCATGGTGGCACGCAAAGTGCGGCTCATGGCGAGGTGTGGATCTGCTCGATCTCCAAGGCCGTGCCGATCTCGATCGACCGCGGTGAAAACCACGGCAAACAGATCACCTACTACAACGTGGTGCGTAACCTGCTGAAGCTCGGCGACTGGAATGGCAACTCCGGAAGCTGGACCGTGCCGATCGACAAGGTCGCGCATGAGGGCGTCGACGCCGCCGTGGTCTATGTCCAGGATGGCAGCGGCGACAAGCCGGGCCCGATGCTCGGCGCGGCCTATACGTCCCTGCACTGATTTTCGGAAAAGTCGTACGTCGTCATTCCGGGGCGGTCCGTGAGGACCGAACCCGGAATCTCGAGAATTCCGGATCGTCGCTTCGCGCCGTCCGGAATGACGGCAGCTATCCAAAAAGCAAAAAGGACCAACTCGCGTTGGTCCTCCGGGTGATCAGCTGCGTTAGGCCCGGCCCCGACAATCCCGGGGGGCTGGGGGCTGAGGAATCCGAAATCCTCAGGACCGAGCCAACGCAGTGTCCGTTTGTGCCAAGGCAGCGGGGCGGTCGATGGGCAGAAGTGGGGCGTTAATGTGATTCTTCCTAACGTTCCCGTGACGGCTATTGCATTGACCGGACGCGGCAAAATCGGGCATTTGGCCGCGCCTGTGCCGCTTCATCGCGCAACGGAACCCTTGCAGCCGGCTCCGGTTGGCGCGATCATGTCAGGGACATGACAGGAGGCTCTCCATGAGTCTGATTTCGGAGGACGCCGAACCAAGCGGAAGCCACGCAGCGGCGCGTAGCGCCGTTGCGAGTGCAGCGCCGAACCGGGTGACATTCAATCGTCTCGAGCTCAACCGCATCCTCAATCTCTATGGCCGCATGGTCGCCGATGGCGAGTGGCGCGACTATGCGATCGATTTCCTGAAAGACCGCGCCGTCTTCTCGGTCTTCCGCCGCTCCTCCGAAGTTCCCCTCTACCGGATCGAGAAGGATCCACGCCTGGCGCGCAAGCAGGGCATGTACAGCGTGATCTCGGCGACGGGCCTGATCCTGCGCCGCGGCCACGAACTCGACCGCGTGCTGCTGGTGATCGACCGCAAGCTCGCGGTGGTCTGAGCCAAAGCGCGACGACGCACCGCCCGATCTAACTCGCCTCGCCGGCTACGCGGGCCCGGGCGATTTCGTAGGCCGCGACATGGGTGCGCGCGAGGTCGAGAATCGGCGTCGCGACGCCGTACTTGCGGGCCCGCGCCACCATATCCCCCAGAATATGCTCGCCCTCCGTCGTCGATCCGCGCTCGATGTCGCGCAGCATCGACCATTTCAGCGGCGAGCCAACGGTCGTGATCAGCTTGTGATCGAATTCGATGAAAGCAGGTCGCGGCGGAAATCCGGCTGATGTCGCGACCGCGCAGCATTCGTCGAACAGCGCGAACATCGCCTCGCGCCCGCCGGGCGCTGCGAGGATGTCGCCGATGCTGGCGCGCATCAGGCAGGTGATGCCGGCGCCAAGGCCGAGTTGCACGAATTTCTCCCACATATCCTGCATGACGGCCTCGCTTGCGCGCGCGTCAAAGCCCGCGCCGGAGAGGATGGTTTGGAGAGCGCGCAGGCGAGACGATGTGCCGCCCGCGACCTCGCCGAACACGAGATCATGGTTGGGAATGAATTGCGTCACGCCGCCTTCGGCATCGAGACCGGCGCTGATATTCGCCATTCCGCCCAACACGTGTCCTGCGCCAAACCTGGCGCTGAGGCGATCGATATGGCCCATGCCGTTGAGCACCGGCAGGATCGCGCTCTCGGCGCCGACGGCGGGCGCGAACTGATCCATCGCATCATCGAGCGAATAGGATTTTACGCCGAGCAGGATGAGATCGAAGGGCTGCTTGAGATTCTCCGCCGCGACGGTGACGGCGGGCACGGAGAAATCACCGTGCGGGCTCTTCACCTGCAGGCCGGTTCGCGCGAGTTGCGCCGCACGGGCAGGGCGCACCAGGAACGTGACGTCGCGGCCAGCCCGAACCAGGCAAGCACCGAAATAGCCGCCGAGGGCGCCAGCTCCAATCACGAGGATGCGCATGTGCCAGCTCCTGGATCAGCGAATTTTGCCGTGCCGCTTCGTTCGCGGCCGATCATACACGCAGCCACGGAAATATCAGCTGTCGCCCGGCGGCACCGTGGTCGCACCCTCGCCGAGCGCCAGCTGCATCATCACGGTGTCGAGCCAGCGCCCGAATTTGAGCCCCACATTGGGATGGGTCCCGATCATCTGGAATCCGCATTTGCCATGCACGCCGATCGATCCGGCGTTGGCGGAGTCGCCGATGACGGCAACCACCTGCCGGTAGCCGCGCGCCTCGCACTCCCTGAGCAATCGCTGCAACAGGAGCAGGCCGATGCCGCGGCGATGGATGGCGGGCTTCAGGTAGATCGAATTTTCGACCGTGAAACGATAGGCCGGCCGTGGCCGGAAGGGGCCGGCATAGGCATAGCCGATCACGCTGCCGTCGACCGCGGCGACGAGATAGGGAAAGCCGTTCTCCGTCAGCGCGCGGAAACGCCGGGTCATCTCGGCAAGGTCGGGCGGGGTCAGCTCGAACGTCGCGGTGCCGTAGCGTACCGCGTGTTCGTAGATTTCGGTGATGGAGGGAAGGTCGGCCTCGGTGGCCGTCCGGATTTCTGGCGAGGACATGGGGCGGAGATTAGAGGCGGGCGCCGAAAGATGGAAGAGCGTTCGGTGCGTCATTGCGAGGAGCGCCAGCAACGAAGCAATCCATCTTTCGGCGAGTGGTGACGTGGATTGCTTCGCTCGCAATGACGATGGGGAGAGGTCGGGGCATGCGCCCCAAACAAAAGCCCCGGCCGTTTGGCCGGGGCTCGTCGTCTTCAGAAGCTTTTCGCCGATCAGTCGCGTTGTCCAAGCAACTGCAGCAGCAGCGTGAACAGGTTGATGAAGTTCAGGTAGAGCGACAGGGCGCCGCTGATCGCCGCACGCTCCGCCACGTCACCGCCGGCCGAGGCGTAGCCGTAGATGTACTCGTTCTTCAGGCGCTGCGTATCCCAGGCGGTGAGGCCCGCGAACACCAGCACGCCGACAACCGACACCACGAACTGCAGCATCGAGCTTGCCAGGAACAGATTCACCAGGCTCGCGATGATGATGCCGATCAGGCCCATGAACAGGAACGAGCCCATGCCGGTGAGGTCACGCCGCGTCGTGTAGCCGTAAAGGCTGAGCGCGCCGAACGATGCCGCGGTGATGAAGAACACGCGCACGATCGAGGTGTGCGTGAACACCAGGAAGATGGACGACATCGAGACGCCCATCAACGCCGCGAACACCCAGAACAGGATCTGCGCGGTCGAGGGGGCGAGACGATTGATGCCGCCCGAGATCACGAACACCATGGCGAGCGGCGCCAGCATGAACAGCCATTTCAGCGGGCTCACAAACATCGCGTAGCCGAACGGCGTCAGGAACAGCTTGCCGACGCGGACGGCGTCCGGCGTCGGAACGTCCGTTACCGCTGCCATGTAAACGCCGAGCGCGGCGAGGCCGGTGATGGCCAGGCCAATGCTCATGTAATTGTAGATGCGCAGCATGTAGGCGCGCAGACCCGCGTCGACGGCCGCTGCGTCAATGCGACCGGCGACCCGGCCGAAGGGTGAGGTGTGGTTGCGGTCTAGGTCCGACATGGTCGAATGTCCCGTTTGTTGTCCGACGAAAGCGCACTGTAAGCTTGTTGTAAGCTTTGCCTCGCCGGCTCAAGTCGATATCTATCTCAGATGGAACGGCCTGCCGACAATTAATTTTGTGTCATCGACCGCGCCAGCTGGCTTTGCTCACTTATGTGGCGCTCCCAGCACAAACTACCATAGCTCGCCTTGTTCGCTATGCGCGGCTGAATGTCGCTACGATGATGCCGCAGCCGCTGCGCACGCGACGTTCCCTAGGCAAACATAGGTTATTTCAGCCGAACTCGCCGGCGTTAACCGTAGGCGACAGGTGCTTCAATTTGTCAGAGGTTCCGGAGCACGGAAGCGGGCTTGTGGTTCAACGCGAGCAGCGTGCCGGCAAGGCCCAGCCCGACCGTGACGAGCAGCGCGGCCATCACGACCAGGGCGGCGCTGCCGATCTGCCATGTGAAACCGAGCGTCATCAGGCGCGTCACGATCAGCCAGGCCGCGACCGAACCGGCGACGACGCCGAACAATGCGGTGGCAAGCCCGATCAGAAGGTATTCCAGCGCATAGGCGCCGAGCAGCCGCGCGCGCGTCGCGCCGAGCGTCTTCAGGATCACGGCGTCGTAGACGCGATGGCGATGGCCGGCGGCCAGCGCGCCGCCCAGCACCAGAACGGCCGAGATCAGCGTCACGGCGCTGGCGCCGCGGATCGCGAGCGCGAGATTGGTAACGACCGAACCGATGGTCTCCATCACCTCGCGCACGCGCACGCTTGTCACCATCGGAAAGTGGTCAGCGACCTCCTTGATGATGCGGGCGTCATCCTTCGGATTCGGATTCGTTTCCGTCAGCGTGGCGATATGGCTGTGCGGCGCGCCCTTGAAGGCATTGGGCGAGAACACCAGCACGAAATTGATGCCGAGCCCCTGCCAGTCGATATTGCGCATGTTGCCGATCTTCGTCGAAATGTCGCGGCCGAGCACGTTGACCACGATCTCGTCGCCGAGCTTGAGCTTGAGCCCGTCGGCGATCTTCTTCTCGATCGAGACCAGCGGCGGGCCGCTGTAGTTCGCGCTCCACCACTCGCCCTCGACGACCTTGGAGCCCTTCGGCATCTCGCTGGTATAGGTCAGGCCGCGATCGCTGTGCAGCACCCATTCGGAGTCGCTCGAGGGGTGCAGCTCCTCGGCGCGCACGCCGCGCGCGGCGACGATGCGCCCGCGCAGCATCGGCACGTCCTCGACGGTGGAGTCAGGTTCGCTTTTTTTGAGGAAGTCGTTGAATCGATCGGCGTCGGAGGAGGGGATGTCGATGAAGTAGAACGAGGGCGCGTGCTCGGGCAGGGCTGCGAGGAACTGGCGGCGCAGATTGCCGTCGATCTGGGTGATGGTGACGAGCACGGCGAGGCCGAGGCCGAGCGACAACACGACCGACGGGGTCAACGCGCCCGGCCGGTAGATATTGGTGATGGCGAGGCGGAGCATGGGAAAGCGCGTCCGCGGCAGCCGCCGTGCCAGCGCCATCACCGCCTCGGCGATGCCGCGCAACAATGCGAACACGATCAGAGCGGAGACGACGAAAACCGCGGCGATCCGCTTGTCATAGGCAAGCCCGATCACGACCGCGATCAGAAGCGCGATCACGATCAGCATCAGCGCGAGATAGCGCCAGCGCGGCCGATGCCATTCGGCGCTGACCGCTTCGCGAAACAGCGCCGCCACCGGCACGTCATGGACGCGGCCGAGCGGCCACAGGCCGAAGGCGAGCGCGGTCAACAATCCATAGACCAGCGACAGCGCAAGTTCGCTGCCGTGAACGGCGGGCACCACCGGCAGCGGCAGCAGCTTGCCGAACAGACCGACGATGACGAACGGCATCGCCGCACCGGCGGCAAGCCCGATCAGCGAGCCGAGCGCGGCCAAGACGATCACCTGCGTCAGATAGATCGCGAACACGTCGCGGCCGGTGGCGCCGAGCGCCTTGAAGGCGGCGATCACATCGAGGCGGCGGTCGATATGGCTCTTGACGGCGTTGGCGACCCCGACGCCGCCGACCAGCAGCGCCGCCAGTCCGACCAGCGTCAGAAACTGCGTGAAGCGGGTGATATTGCGTTCGAGCTGCGGCGACGCATTGGCGCGGCTGCGGACCTCCCAGCCGGCTTGCGGCGCCGCCGTTCGCGACGCCTCGATCACGGCGCTGACGGCGCGCTCGTCGGCCGCGTTGTCAGGCAGCCTGATGCGATAGTTCCAGCGCACCAGGCTGCCGGGCTGGATCAATCCCGTGGCGCGCAGTCCCGCCTGGCTGATCAGAAAGCGCGGGCCGAATCCGACACCCATGCCGAGCTTGTCCGGTTCGGATTCGACGGCGCTGCGGATCTGGAATCGCCCGTCGCCGACCATGACGGTGTCGCCGACCTTGAGATCCAGCCGCGCCAGCAGGGTCGGATCGGCTGCCGCGCCGTACGCGCCGTCGCGTTCGGCGAGGAGGTCGTTCACGGCAATGGCGGGATTGAGCGTGAGTTCGCCCGTCGCCGGATAGGTGTCGTCGACCGCCTTCATCTCGACCAGCGCCAGCTTGTCGTCCGCGGCGCGTGCCATGCCGCGCAACGTCGCGATCACCGAGAGCTGCCCGCGTGAGCGCAGGAATGCCAGTTCCTCCGGCGAGGCTTCGCGCTGGAACAGGATGAAGGCCACGTCGCCGCCAAGCAGGTTGCGGCCCTCGCGCGCCATGCCGTCGCCAAGGCTCGCCGCGACCGAGCCGACGCCGGCGATCGCCATCACCCCGAGTGCGATGCAGGCGAT
This sequence comes from uncultured Alphaproteobacteria bacterium, assembly GCA_963696255.1. Classification (GTDB taxonomy): domain Bacteria; phylum Pseudomonadota; class Alphaproteobacteria; order Rhizobiales; family Xanthobacteraceae; genus Bradyrhizobium. The sequence goes on along the minus strand of CAVOJN010000005.1, from coordinate 1,568,774 downwards.
GAAGACATAGAAGCCGCGCAGGCCGCCGCGCAGTTCGCGCAGCGCATAACGCAGGCTGAGCGAGACTGTGCCGCCGCTGCGCGAGCCTGCGGGCGCCCGTCGGCCCAGGTCTCCGGACGCGATGTCGTCGGATGCGACGCTCATGGCGCCGTGATGCGGTTGGGGTTTGCGCTATCGATGCGGCCCGAACGCAGCCGCACCACGCGATCGCAGCGCTGCGCGAGCGATGTGTCGTGCGTGACCAGCACCAGCGTCATGCCGCGCTCGGCATGCTTGGTGAAGATGAGATCGATGATCTGCTTGCCGGTGGCCTCGTCGAGATTGCCGGTCGGTTCGTCGGCCACGAGGATCGCGGGATCGGGTGCCAGCGCCCGCGCCAAAGCCACGCGCTGCTGTTCGCCGCCGGACAGCTGGCTCGGATAATGATGCAGGCGGTCGCCGAGCCCGACCGACGCCAATTCCTGCGCGGCGCGGCGCGTGGCGTCCGCGTTGCCCGCGAGTTCGAGGGGAACGGCGACGTTCTCCAGTGCCGTCATGGTCGGGATCAAATGAAACGACTGAAACACGATGCCGACCTGGCGTCCGCGAAAGCGCGCCAGCGCGTCCTCGTCGAGGGCATTGAAAGGCGTGCCGCTGACCACCACCTTTCCACTGTCGGGACGTTCCAGTCCCGCCATCACCATCAGCAGCGTGGACTTGCCCGAGCCCGAGGGGCCGATCAGGCCGATCGCCTCGCCGGATCCGACGCGCAGGCTGATGTCTTTCAGGATATGAACACGGGCGGCGCCGTTGCCGAGCGAAAGATTGACGTTGGTGATGGCGATGGTGTCCGGCACATTGCCGGCAAGCGAAGGGGATTCGATGAGGCTGTCCATGTCCCGGTCATATGGCACTTCCGCCGTTACGGTCGAGGGGCGGCGTGCCGCATTCGCGCACATCCTTGTGTTGACCCTGACCTTGGTCTGGGCCTTGACCCCGCGAATGTCGGCGGCGGTCGCCGGCGAGGTCAAGGCGAACGGCAAGCCGATCAGGATGGTGGTGCTGGGTGATTCGCTGTCTGCGGGGCTTGGCCTCTCGGCTGCCGACACGTTTCCCGCCAGGCTGCAAAAGGCGTTGAAGGATAAGGGGATAAACGTCGAGATGACGAACGCCGGCGTATCCGGCGACACCGCCTCCGGCGGCCGCGACCGGCTCGACTGGTCGGTGCCGGATGGAACCCAGGCGGTCATTGTCGAGCTCGGCGCCAACGATGCGCTGCGGGGTACCGATCCCGCCGTCACCCGCGCTGCGCTGTCAGACATTTTGACGCGGCTGAAGGCGCGTCACATCGCCGTCCTGCTCTGCGGGATGCTGGCGCCGCCCAATTACGGCCGCGACTATGCCGATCGTTTCAATGTTATCTATCCGGATCTCGCCAGATCTTTCGGCGTGCCGCTCTATCCCTTCTTCCTTGACGGCGTCGCTGCAGATGCGAAGCTGAACCAGGCCGACGGCATCCATCCGACGCCGCAAGGTGTCGACATCATCGTCGGGAAGATCATGCCCGCTGTCGAGGCATTTCTCAGCTCGCTGATTGCGCAACCATCCTGAAAAACAGGCACAATGACCCCATGATGTTTACTTGAGGAGGTGTCCGACCCGTTAATGCCACGTCCTTCGCAGAGTCACACAACTCGGGTAGAAATGAGCCGTCGGTGATTCGTCATCGGGATTTGTTTAAGGGGTTTGCGCTATGATTCGCAGCGTCAAACCCAAGCATCGGGAGTGTTGAACGATGCCGCGTTTGTTTACTGGACTGGAAATTCCGGCCGATGTCGGCCAGACGCTTTCCGGCTTGCGGGGCGGTCTCCCCGGCGCCCGCTGGATCGATCCCGAAAATTATCACGTCACCTTGCGCTTCATCGGCGATATCGACGGCGCTTCCGCCAACGAGATCGCGTCGATCCTGTTTCGGGTCAACCGAAAGCCGTTCGAGGTGAAGGTGCAGGGCCTGACCAGCTTCGGCGGCCGCAAGCCGCGTGCGGTGGTCGCCAGCATCGCGCCGAGCAAGCCGCTGATCGAGTTGCAGGCGGAGCTCGAGCGGAAGATGCAGCGGATCGGGCTCGATCCGGAAGGCCGCAAATTCGTCCCTCATGTCACGCTCGCGCGGCTGCATGACGCTTCGAGCCAGGACGTGGCGGACTATCTCTCGGTGCGCGGATACTTTCCGAGCCGCGTCTTCACCGCCGAGCGCTTCGTGCTGTTCTCCTCGCGTGCTTCCACCGGCGGCGGCCCTTATGTGGTCGAGGATTCCTACGCCCTCTGTGCGTGACATCCACAAACGCTGTCATGCCCCGGCTTGACTGGGGCATCCAGTAAGCCGCGGCTTCTCGGTAGAAGCCGAGCCGCCTCAGTTGTTGCTTGCACGCATACCCGCCGCATCGATTCACGGCTTGCAATTTTCGCGCGGTTGAGGCCGAAAGGTGGGCATGTTCTCCACCCCAGCCGAAACCTTTGGCAATCAATACCAGTCCCTGATTTCGTCCGGCGCGATCGAGCCCGATCCCGCGCAGGCCGAGGTTGCGGATGCCTTCGCGGCGCTGGAAGCGCGGCTCGCCAATTACAAGCCGCCGCGCAAGAACGGCCTGTTCGGGCGGTTGTTCGCCGACAAGAATGGCGGGCCGCCGCACGGCCTCTACGTCCATGGCGAGGTCGGCCGCGGCAAGACCATGCTGATGGACCTGTTCTTCCAGGCAAGCCCCGTCAGCCACAAGCGCCGCGCGCATTTCCATGAATTCATGGCTGACGTGCACGAGCGCATCTATGCCTATCGTCAGGAGATCGCGCAGGGCCAGCTCGCCAACGCCGACGTCATCGCGCTGACGGCGAGCGCGATCTTCGAGGAAGCCTGGCTGCTCTGCTTCGACGAGTTTCACGTCACTGACATCGCGGATGCGATGATCCTGGGCCGGCTGTTTGCAAAACTGTTCGAGCTCGGCACGGTGGTGGTCGCAACCTCCAATGTCGCGCCCGAGGACCTCTACAAGGGCGGACTGAACCGCGCGCTGTTCCTGCCCTTCATCGCGCAGATCTCGGCGCATATGGACGTGATGCGGCTCGACGCCCGAACCGATTTCCGCCTCGAGAAGCTTGCGGGCGTGAAGATGTGGCTGGTGCCGCCGGATGCCGACGCCGCAGCCGCGCTCGACAAGGCCTGGGCGAAGCTGACCGGCAAGGCCCCATGCAGGCCGCGCGACATTCCGATCAAGGGCCGCACGCTGCATGTGCCCTGCTCCTCGCATGGCGTGGCGCGATTTTCGTTTACCGATCTCTGCGAGAAGCCGCTCGCCGCGTCCGACTATCTGCGGCTCGCGCGCGACTATCACACCATCCTGGTCGACCGCGTCCCCGTAATGGACTACCCCGAGCGCAATGCCGCGAAACGTTTCATCACGCTGATCGACACGCTTTATGACAACGCGGTGAAGCTGATGGCATCCGCCGCGGCCGATCCCCTGTCGCTTTATCTTGCGACAGACGGCAACGAGGCCAACGAGTTCAAGCGAACGTCGTCCCGGTTGATCGAAATGAGCTCGGAGTCCTATCTGGCCCTGCCGCACGGCCACAAGGATTCCGCCGCCAGCGGCTCGACCACGGGTCTGGTGGAGACTTAGGGGGCGCCCCTCCGTCGTTGGCTCGCAATGACGGAGCCGGAGGGGCCAAACCGGCCTGAATTCAGAGCAGGCCCGCCAAATGGGCATGGCCCGACTTGAACGGGCCGGTTGAAAGCGATAACCAGCCTGTCGGCTTCCCCACCTCTCTCCCGGTTCGGGTTCATAAGGACAGACCTCCCATGGCGCGCGACAAGATTGCTTTGATTGGCTCCGGCCAGATCGGCGGAACGTTGGCTCACCTTATCGGCCTCAAGGAACTCGGTGACGTCGTGATGTTCGACATCGCCGAGGGTGTGCCGCAGGGCAAATCCCTCGATATCGCGCAGTCCTCGCCGGTCGACGGCTTCGACTCGCAAATGACCGGCGCCAACTCCTATGAGGCGCTCGACAATGCCGACGTCTGCATCGTCACCGCCGGCGTGCCGCGCAAGCCCGGCATGAGCCGCGACGATCTTCTCTCGATCAACCTGAAGGTCATGGAGCAGGTTGGCGCCGGCATCAAGAAATACGCGCCGAACGCATTCGTCATCTGCATCACCAACCCGCTGGACGCGATGGTCTGGGCGCTGCAGAAGGCGTCAGGCCTGCCGCACAAGAAGGTGGTGGGCATGGCCGGCGTGCTGGATTCCTCGCGTTTCCGCTATTTCCTGGCCGACGAGTTCAACGTCTCGGTCGAGGACGTCACCGCCTTCGTGCTCGGTGGTCACGGCGACACCATGGTGCCGCTGGTGCGCTACTCCACGGTTGCCGGCATTCCGCTGCCGGACCTCGTCAAGATGGGCTGGACCTCGCAGGCGCGCATCGACGAGATCGTCGACCGCACCCGCAATGGCGGCGCCGAGATCGTCAATCTCCTCAAGACCGGCTCGGCCTATTACGCGCCGGCGGCGTCCGCGGTCGCGATGGCCGAGAGCTATCTCCGCGACAAGAAGCGCGTGCTGCCCTGTGCCGCCTATCTCAACGGCGAATACAGCGTGAAGGACATGTATGTCGGCGTGCCCGTCGTGATCGGCAGCAAGGGCGTCGAGCGCATTGTCGAGATCGAGCTTGCAGGCAAGGACCGCGAGGCTTTCGATAAGTCGGTGGGCGCCGTCCAGGGCCTGGTCGACGCCTGCAAGAAGATCGCGCCGGACCTGCTCGGCCGCTGATGAGCGGGGGCCGGGATCAGTGTCCCGGCTCTTGCAGCTGCTTTGGTATATGGTATGCCAGACTGAAACCGGCGTGAATGGCTGGAAATTCATCGCCAATAGGCTTCGGGGAGCGTCCTAGATGAATATCCATGAGTATCAGGCCAAGGCCGTCCTCGGCGAATTCGGGGTCGCGATTTCGAAGGGCGTGCCGGTCCTGAAGGCGGCCGATGCGGAAGCCGCCGCCAGGCAGCTCCCTGGCCCGGTCTGGGTGGTGAAGAGCCAGATCCACGCCGGTGGCCGCGGCAAGGGCAAGTTCAAGGAAGCCAGCGCCGGCGACAAGGGCGGCGTGCGGATCGCCAAGTCCGTCGCCGAGGTCGCCGAATACGCCAGGCAGATGCTGGGCGCGACGCTGGTGACCGTGCAGACCGGCCCGCATGGCAAGCAGGTCAACCGCCTCTACATCGAGGAAGGCTCCGACATCGACAAGGAGTTCTATCTCTCGCTCCTGGTCAACCGCGAAACCTCGGAAGTGTCCTTCGTGGTGTCGACCGAAGGCGGCGTCAACATCGAGGACGTCGCGCACAAAACGCCCGAGAAGATCGTCACCTTCTCTGTCGATCCCGCCACCGGCATCATGGGCCATCACGGCCGCGCGGTGGCAAAGGCGCTGAAACTCTCCGGCGATCTCGCCAAACAGGCCGAGACGCTGACGACGCAGCTCTACAAGGCCTTCGTCGCCAAGGACATGGCGATGCTCGAGATCAATCCGCTCGTCGTCACCAAACAGGGCCAGCTTCGCGTGCTCGACGCCAAGGTGTCGTTCGACGACAACGCGATGTTCCGTCATCCCGAAGTCGCGGCACTGCGCGACGAGACCGAGGAAGATGCGAAGGAAATCGAAGCTTCGAAATACGACCTCAACTATGTCGCGCTCGACGGCACCATCGGCTGCATGGTCAACGGCGCCGGCCTTGCCATGGCGACCATGGACATCATCAAGCTCTACGGCATGGAGCCCGCCAACTTCCTCGATGTCGGCGGTAGCGCCAGCAAGGAGAAAGTGGCCGCGGCATTCAAGATCATCACCGCCGATCCCAATGTGAAGGGCATCCTGGTCAACATCTTCGGCGGCATCATGAAGTGCGACGTGATCGCCGAGGGCGTCACCGCCGCCGTGCGCGAAGTCGGGCTCAGCGTGCCGCTGGTGGTGCGCCTCGAAGGCACCAATGTCGAACAGGGCAAGAAGATCGTTCGTGAATCCGGATTGAACGTGCTGCCGGCCGACAATCTCGATGACGCCGCGCAGAAGATCGTGAAGGCCGTCAAAGGGAGCTAATGCCATGGCCGAGGACCGTCTCGCCGCGCCGTCGCCGCTGCCGGAGCACAAGAGGCTCGAGGTGTTCGCCGGCGAATGGAGCGGCGAGGAGATGGTCCATCCCTCGCGCTGGAACGCCGGAGGCCCGGCGACCTCGAAGGTCAGCGCGCGCATGGATCTCAACGGATTCTATCTGATCCAGGACACGCGCCAGATCCGCGACGGCAAGGAGAGCTTCGCGACCCACGGTGTCTTCACCTATGACCGCGATGACCGGACCTACAAATTGTTCTGGCATGATTCACTTGGATACTATCCGCCTGCGCCCGCCTCCGGCGGCTGGAGCGGCAAGTCGCTGGTCTTGGTGCGCGGCTCGCTGCGCGGCAATGCGCGCCACGTCTACGAAGTCATCGACGACAACACCTACAACATGAAGATCCAGTTTTCGCCCGACGCGGAAGGCTGGAACGACGTCCTCACCGGCGTCTATCGGCGCGTCAGCTAACCCGTCTTTTTTCAGGCCTTCGCGAAAGTATTCGACAGCATGTCCATCCTGATCGGCAAGAACACCAAGGTCATCTGCCAGGGTTTTACTGGCAAGAACGGCACATTCCACTCCGAAGCCGCGATCGCCTACGGCACCAGGATGGTCGGCGGCACCTCGCCCGGCAAAGGCGGCTCGACGCATCTGAACCTGCCGGTGTTCGACACCGTGAAGGAGGCGCGCGACGCCACGGGAGCGGATGCGTCCGTGATCTATGTGCCGCCGCCGGGCGCGGCGGATGCGATCTGCGAGGCGATCGATGCCGAGATCCCGCTGATCGTCTGCATCACCGAGGGCATCCCGGTGCTGGACATGGTCAAGGTGAAGCGCTCGCTGTCGGCGTCGAAGTCGCGGCTGATCGGTCCGAACTGCCCCGGCGTCATGACCGCCGGCGAATGTAAGATCGGCATCATGCCCGCCAATATCTTCAAGCCCGGCTCGGTTGGCATCGTCTCGCGCTCGGGCACGCTGACCTATGAGGCGGTGTTCCAGACCACCCAGGAAGGTCTCGGCCAGACCACGGCGGTCGGCATCGGCGGCGATCCGGTCAAGGGAACCGAGTTCATCGACGTGCTGGAGATGTTCCTGGCCGACGAGGCCACAAAGTCGATCGTCATGATCGGTGAGATAGGCGGAAGCGCCGAAGAAGACGCCGCGCAGTTCCTCAAGGACGAGGCCAAGCGCGGCCGCAAGAAGCCGATGGTGGGCTTCATCGCCGGCGTCACCGCCCCTCCCGGCCGCCGCATGGGGCATGCGGGCGCCATCATCTCCGGCGGCAAGGGCGACGCGGGTTCCAAGGCTGAAGCGATGAAATCGGCCGGAATCACCGTCTCGCCGTCGCCGGCGCGGCTTGGCCATACCCTCGCCGAAAAATTGAAGGTTTAATTCAGTCCTTGGTCCTTTTAGGCGCGAAGATTCGCACCAAATGAGGTATGGGTTCGCGGTGCGGCCAGTTCGCCGGGATCGCACCCTATTTCGCGCCGTCTGCTACGCGCGAGCCGAAATCACCAGGACGCCATCATGTCTCGTCAGGACGCGAACGCCGCTTTTGCCCTCTCATCCTTTTTGCAGGGCACAAACGCCAGCTACATCGACGATATCTATGCCCGTTACGAGAAGGACCCGGCGTCCGTCGACGCCGAGTGGCAGGAGTTCTTCAAGAGCCTGAAGGACGCGCCCGACGACGTCCGCAAGAACGCCGAGGGCCCGTCCTGGGGCCGGGACAACTGGCCGCTGACCCCGCAGGACGACCTCACCTCCGCGCTCGACGGCAATTGGGTCGAGGTCGAGAAGGCGATCGGCGCCAAGCTCGCGGCAAAGGCGCAACCCAAGGCAATCGACAAGGCGGCGGGCAAGGGCGCCGAGGTGACGGCGGCCGAACTGCACCAGGCCACCCGCAACTCCGTCCGCGCGCTGATGCTGATCCGCGCCTACCGCATGCGCGGCCACTTCCACGCCAATCTCGATCCGCTCGGCATCGAGGCGCCGCGCAACCGCGAAGAGCTCGACCCGCGCACTTACGGTTTCTCGGAGGCCGATTTCGACCGCAAGATTTTCCTCGATCATGTGCTTGGCCTCGAATACGGCACGCTGCGTGAGATCGTGACCATTTGCGAGCGGACCTACTGCCAGACGCTCGGGGTCGAGTTCATGCACATCTCCAACGCCGCGCAGAAGGCCTGGATTCAGGAGCGTATCGAAGGTCCCGACAAGGAGATCAGCTTCACTCCCGAAGGGCGCCGCGCGATTCTCAACAAGCTGATCGAGGCCGAAGGCTTCGAGAAATTCTGCGACGTCAAATTCACCGGCACCAAGCGCTTCGGCCTCGACGGCGCCGAATCGCTGATCCCCGCGCTGGAGCAGATCATCAAGCGCGGCGGCAATCTCGGCGTGAAGGAGATCGTGGTCGGCATGCCGCATCGCGGCCGCCTCAACGTCCTGACCCAGGTCATGGGCAAGCCGCATCGCGCGCTGTTCCATGAATTCAAGGGCGGGTCGGCCAATCCCGAAGACGTCGAGGGCTCGGGCGACGTGAAGTACCATCTCGGCGCGTCATCCGACCGCGAGTTCGACGGCAATCGTATCCATCTGTCGCTGACCGCGAACCCCTCGCATCTGGAAATCGTCGATCCCGTCGTGCTCGGCAAGGTGCGCGCCAAGCAGGACCAGCATGGCGATCCGCCGGACATGCGCATTTCGGTGATGCCGCTGTTGATGCATGGCGATGCGGCCTTCGCGGGCCAGGGCGTGGTGGCGGAATGCTTCGGCCTCTCCGATCTCAAGGGCTACCGCACCGGAGGCTCCGTGCATTTCATCGTCAACAACCAGATCGGCTTCACCACCTATCCGCGTTATTCCCGTTCGTCGCCCTATCCGTCGGACGTTGCGAAGATGATCGACGCGCCGATCTTCCATGTGAATGGCGATGATCCCGAAGCCGTCGTGTTCGCCGCCAAGGTCGCGACCGAGTTCCGGCAGAAATTCCACAAGCCGGTCGTGATCGACATGTTCTGCTATCGCCGCCACGGGCACAACGAAGGCGACGAGCCGATGTTCACCCAGCCGGTGATGTACAAGAAGATCGCGGCGCATCCGGGCACGGTGGAAATCTACGCCAAGCGTCTGGTCGCCGAAGGCGTGCTCACGGAGGGCGAGGTCGAGAAGGCCAAGGCCGACTGGCGCACGCGGCTCGACGCCGAGTTCGAGGCCGGCACCGGCTACAAGCCGAACAAGGCGGACTGGCTCGACGGCAAATGGGCCCACCTGAAGATCGCCGACCAGGAAGAAGATGCCCGTCGCGGCATCACAGGCGTCGATACTGCTGTCCTGAAGCAGATCGGCCGCAAGATCACCAGGGTGCCCGACGGTTTCCGCGTTCATCGCACCATCGCGCGTTTCCTCGAGAATCGCGCCAAGGCGATCGATACCGGCATCGGAATCGATTGGGCGACCGGCGAGGCGCTGGCGTTCTGCTCGCTCCTGCAGGAAGGCCGTCATGTGCGCCTCTCCGGTCAGGACTCGGAACGCGGCACCTTCTCGCAGCGCCATTCGGTCCTGATCGACCAGGAGGACGAGAGCCGCTACACGCCGTTCAATCATCTCGGCAACGATCAGGGCCATTACGAGGTCATCAACTCGCTGCTGTCGGAAGAAGCGGTGCTCGGCTTCGAATATGGCTACTCGCTGGCCGAGCCCAATGCGCTCGCGATGTGGGAAGCGCAGTTCGGCGATTTCGCCAACGGCGCGCAGGTGCTGTTCGACCAGTTCATCTCCTCCGGCGAACGCAAATGGCTGCGCATGTCCGGTCTCGTCTGCATGCTGCCGCACGGCTATGAGGGGCAGGGGCCGGAGCATTCCTCGGCGCGGCTCGAGCGCTTCCTGCAGATGTGTGCCGAGGACAACATGCAGGTCTGCAATCTCACGACGCCGGCCAATCTCTTCCACGCGCTCCGGCGGCAACTGCATCGGGAGATCCGCAAGCCGCTTATCCTGATGACGCCGAAGTCGCTGTTGCGACACAAGCGCGCGGTGTCGCGGCTCGACGAACTTGGCCAGGGAACGACCTTCCACCGCATCCTCTACGATGACGCGCAGATGCTGCCGGATGAGAAGATCAAGCTCGTGGGGGATGAGAAGATCCGTCGCGTCGTGCTGTGCTCGGGCAAAGTCTATTACGACCTGTACGACGAGCGGGAAAAGCGCGGGCTCGACGACGTCTACCTCATGCGCGTCGAGCAGCTCTATCCGGTGCCGCTGAAGGCGCTGGTGATGGAGCTCGGCCGCTTCAAGGGCGCCGAGATCGTGTGGTGCCAGGAAGAGCCGCGCAACATGGGCGCATGGCACTTCATCGAGCCCTATCTCGAATGGGTGCTGAACCAGATCAATGCGCCGAACAAGCGTCCGCGTTACGCCGGACGCGCGGCTTCAGCTGCGACCGCGACCGGTTTGATGTCGAAGCATCTCGCACAGCTGAAGGCGCTGCTCGACGACGCCTTGAACTAAAAAACTTTCATTTGTCATGCCCCGCGAAAGCGGGGCATCCAGTACGCCGCGCCGCACGTTTTGGTCACGAACGACACGGATTACTGGATCGTCCGCATTCGCGGACGATGACGGCAGAGGCGATTGAGGAAACAGATCATGACTGAAATTCGCGTTCCGACGCTGGGCGAGTCCGTGACCGAGGCCACCATCGGCCGCTGGTTCAAGAAGGCCGGTGAGGCGGTGGCCGTCGACGAGCCGCTGGTGGAGCTCGAGACCGACAAGGTCACGATCGAGGTGCCCGCGCCATCGGCCGGCGTGCTCGGCGAGATCGCGGCCAAGGACGGCGATACGGTCGCGGTCGGCGCCCTGCTCGGCATGATCAACGACGGCGCAGCCGCCGCCAAACCGGCCGCAGCGCCTGCCGCGGCCAAGCCCGCGGCGGCTCCCCCGCCAGCGCCTGCGCCCGCCGCGAAGGCTCCGCCCACAGACGGGCCGCTCGCGCCGTCGGTACGCAAGCTGTCTGCCGAAAGCGGCATCGAAGCCTCCACCGTGCCCGGCTCGGGCAAGGACGGACGCGTCACCAAGGGCGACATGCTGGCGGCGATCGAGAAGGCGGCTTCCGCGCCGACGCCCGTGAATCAGCCGGCTGCCGCGGTGCAGGTCCGCGCGCCGTCACCGGCCGACGATGCGGCGCGGGAGGAGCGGGTGAAGATGACGCGGCTGCGCCAGACCATCGCGCGGCGGCTCAAGGACGTGCAGAACACAGCGGCGATGCTGACGACCTTCAACGAGGTCGACATGACCAACGTCATGGCGATGCGCTCCCACTACAAGGACGTGTTCGAGAAGAAGCACGGCGCCAAGCTCGGCTTCATGGGCTTCTTCACCAAGGCCTGCGTGCAGGCGTTAAAGGACATTCCCGCCGTCAACGCCGAGATCGACGGAAGCGATCTGATCTACAAGAACTACTACCACATCGGAATTGCCGTCGGCACCGACAAGGGCCTCGTGGTGCCGGTCGTGCGCGACTGCGACCAGAAATCGATCGCCGATATCGAGAAGGGAATCGCCGATTTCGGCCGCCGCGCCCGCGATGGCCAGCTCAAGATCGACGAGATGCAGGGCGGCACCTTCACGATCACCAATGGCGGCATCTACGGTTCGCTGATGTCGACGCCGATCCTGAACGCGCCACAGTCCGGCATTCTGGGCATGCACAAGATCCAGGAGCGGCCGATGGTGATCGGCGGCAAGATCGAGGTGCGGCCGATGATGTATCTGGCGCTGTCCTACGATCACCGCGTCATCGACGGCAAGGAAGCGGTGACCTTCCTGGTGCGCGTCAAGGAGAGTCTGGAGGATCCGGCGCGCCTGGTGCTGGATCTCTGAGGACATCGGGTTCGAATCGTATGCGCTCGCGCTTCTCTGCGGGCGAGTGGTGAAGTGTGCTCTATGACAGGGGTGGGTTTTGACTGACAAGGTAGCAATCATCACCGGCGGCAGCCGCGGCATCGGCCGTGCCACCGCGCTGGCGGCAGCGGCACGCGGCTATCGCGTCGTCGTGGCCTATGCGAGCAACCAGGCGGCGGCGAACGAAGTGGTCTCGAAGATCGAGGCGAAGAACGGCAAGGCGATCGCGGTGAAATGCGATGTCGCGGATGAGAGCGATATCCTCAGAATGTTCGAGGCCGGCGACAAACTCGGTACGCTCGGTGCACTGGTCAACAATGGCGGCATTGTCGGCAGGAGTGGCGTGCGCGTCGACGAAATGAGCATCGAGCGCATCCAGCGCGTGATGGCGGTCAATGTTACGGGTAACATCCTTTGCGCGCGCGAGGCGGTGAAGCGGATGTCAACCAAGCATGGCGGCAAGGGTGGGGTGATCATCAATCTGTCGTCGGCGGCAGCCAAGCTTGGGGGCGCCAATACGTATGTCGATTACGCCGCGTCGAAAGGCGCGATCAGATTCCTTCACGATCGGCCTTGCGCAGGAAGTCGCAGGCGAAGGCATCCGCGTCGCCGGGATCCGGCCTGGCCTGATCGACACCGAGATTCATGCTTCCGGCGGCGATCCCGAGCGCGCGCATCGGCTGGCGCATCTAGTGCCGATGAAACGGGTCGGGAGCGCGGAGGAAGTCGCCAATGCCATCGTCTGGCTGATGTCCGAGGATGCATCCTACGTGACCGGCACCACGCTCGACGTATCGGGCGGGCGTTAGCGCAAAGATCATGTGCAAACACGCCGTCGTCACATGCCAAAGCTACAGGATTAGATCATGGCCAGTTACGATCTCATCGTCATCGGTACCGGTCCCGGCGGTTACGTCTGCGCGGTGCGGGCCGCGCAGCTCGGCATGAAGGTCGCCGTGGTCGAGAAGAACCCGACGCTGGGCGGCACCTGCCTCAATGTCGGCTGCATGCCGTCGAAGGCGCTGCTGCATGCCTCCGAGCTGTTCGAGGAAGCTGCGCATTCCTTTGCCAAGATGGGCATCAGCGTCTCCGCGCCGAAGCTCGATCTGCCCGCGATGATGAATTTCAAGCAGCAGGGCATCGACGGCAACGTCAAGGGTGTCGAGTTCCTGATGAAGAAGAACAAGATCGACGTCATTCAGGGCAAGGGAAAGATCCTGGGCGCGGGCAAGGTCGAGGTCGCCGGCACCGACGGCAAGACGCAAACGCTCGAGACGAAGAGCATCGTAATCGCCACGGGCTCCGACATTGCGCGGCTGAAGGGCATCGAGATCGACGAGAAGCGCGTGGTGTCGTCGACCGGCGCGTTGTCGCTCGAGAAGGTGCCGGGAAAACTCCTGATCATCGGCGCCGGCGTGATCGGGCTCGAGCTTGGCTCGGTGTGGCACCGGCTCGGCGCCGAGGTCACCGTCGTCGAATTTCTCGATCGCATCCTGCCCGGCATGGATGGCGAGATCGCGCGGCAATTTCAGCGCATCCTCGAGAAGCAGGGGTTCAAGTTCAGGCTCGGCGCCAAGGTCACCGCGGTCGACGCCTCGGGCAAGACGCTCGCCGTGAAGGTCGAGCCGGCGGCCGGCGGCGCGCAGGACACGCTGGAGGCCGACATCGTGCTCGTCTGCATCGGCCGTGTCCCCTACACCGAGGGCCTCGGATTGCGAGAAGCCGGCGTTGCGCTCGACAATCGCGGCCGCGTGCAGATCGATCATCATTTTTCGACAAATGTGAAGGGTATCTTTGCCATCGGCGACGTGGTGGCGGGACCGATGCTGGCGCACAAGGCCGAAGACGAAGGGGTCGCCTGCGCGGAAATCATCGCCGGCCAGGCCGGGCATGTGAATTACGATGTGATCCCAGGTGTTGTGTATACCACGCCGGAGGTGTCGTCCGTCGGCAAGACCGAGGAAGAGCTGAAACAGGCCGGCATCCCGTATAATTCCGGGAAATTTCCGTTCACCGCGAACGGCCGCTCGAAGGTCAATCAAACCACTGACGGCTTTGTGAAAATTCTCGCAGATGCGAAGACCGATCGGGTGCTGGGCGTGCATATCATCGGAATTGAGGCCGGAGAAATGATCCACGAGGCCGCCGTGCTGATGGAGTTCGGCGGTGCAGCGGAAGATCTGGCCCGCACCTGCCACGCCCATCCCACGCGTTCCGAGGCGATCAAGGAAGCGGCGCTTGCAGTTGGCAAGCGAGCGATCCATATGTGATCATCGCCCGGCGAGAAGTTGGGCCGGGACAAACATGCTGCGCCGTCTGCTTCAACCGCTCTGGGTTCTGCTTGCGATCGTCTTCCTGATCGAAGCTTGGCTATGGGATCACCTCGAGCCCATCGTGGCGAGGGTGGTCGCCTGGATTCCGCTGCAGGCTTTCAAGCAGTGGCTTGCCGAGCGCGTCGACACGCTGTCGCCGGCGATGACGCTGATCGTCTTCATCGTGCCGGTGATTCCGCTGTTCCCGCTGAAGCTGGTCGGCATGTGGCTGCTCGTGCACGAGCACTGGGCGAGCGCGGTCTTTACCATCCTGTTTGCAAAAATGCTCGGTGTCGGTGTCACCGCCTTCATCTTCGACGTGACGCGCTCGAAGCTCATGGAGATGAGTTGGTTCGAGAAGTGCTACCAATCCGTTCTCGTCGTGCGCGCCAAGGCCCACGCGCTGGTTGATCCGATCAAGGCGCGGCTCAGGGATATTCTCTCCGGTGGCGGCGAAGGCTGGTCGGCCCGCACGCTGCGGCTGATCCAGCGCTTCCGCAAGAGCGTGCAGCAGGCGCGCTGAGCCCTTGCTCCTTCCGTGATTTGCCCGACGGGCTGATTTTCCGAATTCGTGTCAAGACTGCGCAGCGAAAATATTTCGCTTTATCAGAAGTACAAATCCATTGTATGGTGAGGCCATCCCGCGCCGCTCATGAGGGCGTATCGCGATCGTCACGACACGTGGCGCGGGGATGCGGTGGCCCGTGTCGACGCGCTTGAGACGAAGCGGCTCGATGCGGACGGTGAAATCGTGTGGTCCTGATCCCCCGACGCTGGGATCAAGCCTTGTACGCGACGTACGGGGCGACGGTGGCTAACAAGCCCGGTACACCGGGGAGAGCACGTATAAGCCGTAACACCATCGCGCAGGGAATGTCGGATCGTTTCGACGTGCCTGTGGTGACTTGCTTGCGTGCTTTCTTCCATTGCACGCAAGGCTGCGGGTGCGATCGTGCATCCGGCATTCCCTGCGCCCTCTGTTCTCCGAGGGCGATCGTTTTGCACAACTCGGGCGAATCACGCCGCGGGAATACTGACGCTTGTCCGGATTCGCAGGGTGGGCAAAGCCAAAACGGGTCCGCGCGAACGCGCGGCCCGATGACAGGCTCCGCGTGCCCACCGCTCAAGAGCCCAGCCGCGGCGTGGTGGGCACGGCGCATACGCGCCTTTGCCCACCCTACGGGCTTCGCGCGTCCTCAATGAAACGGCAGCAGATGCGGATTGAGAACGCCGAGCGCCATGATCGCGATCCCCACGAGCGTCAGGATACCCGAAACCCCGGCGAGCCACAGCATGCCGGTGATGATGGTCGCGGACGCCAGCACGATGGCGATCTGGAACGCCGCGGAGGCCAGCTCGAAATGATGATATTTCTCGGTGGCGAGGTTGCGTTCCTCCTCGGCGTGCTTGGCGCGCTCGGCCAGTTCCTCGCTGCCTTCATGCGTCGAGGGCTCGGAGCGGTAGCGCGCGGCGGTTTTCTGCCAATCGTCGATCTGCTTGGCCAGCGCCGCCTTGTTGGCGTCATCGGTCGGGGTAATGAGCTTGGCATTTTCGGCCGCCGTCTGCACCACGGTGCGGCGGATGGTCTTGGCCTGGAAGAAGGCCCAGAGATTCGCGGCCTCGACATTCTTGGCGATCGATTCGGTTTGCGCCCCCTTGCCGAGCGTTTCCGACAGCGCCAGGCACAGCGCGATCACCGCGATCAGCAACGCGATCTTTCTGTTCTCGCCGGAGGCATGCTCGGCGTGCTCCGCATGCTCCATGCTTTCATGTGCGCTCATGATTCCCCTCCAGGCCCAATGGCAGTCAACGATTGCCGAACAAATGTGGCCAGCGCAAGGGGGGACGGATGTGACGGCTGTGTGTCGGAGAGGTCAGCTTCGCGGATGCGCGCTGCGATAGACTTCCAGGAGCCGCTCACTGTCGATGCCGGTATAGATCTGCGTCGTCGAGAGCGAGGCGTGGCCGAGCAATTCCTGGATGGCGCGCAAATCGCCGCCGCGCGACAGCAGATGCGTGGCAAAGGAATGGCGCAGCGCGTGCGGGGTGGCGCTGTCGGGCAGGCCCAGCGCGCCGCGCATGCGCGCCATGGTGAGCTGGATGATGCGCGGGCTCAACGGACCGCCGCGGGCGCCGACAAAGATCGGCGCGTCCTGCGACAGCGCATGCGGACAGATCGCGACATAGTCGGCGATCAGCGCGAGCACGTTGTGCAGCACCGGCACCATGCGGGTCTTGTTGCCCTTGCCGGTGACGATGAGCACGTCGCCTTCGCCCGGCTTCGGCACGTCGCGGCGCTTCAGCGACAGCGCCTCGGAAATACGCAGGCCGGAGCCGTAGAGCAGCGCCATCACCGCGGCGTCACGGGCGAGGATCCAGGTCTCGCGGGCCTCTCCGGCGCGTTCGTCGGCATCCGCAAGGCGTTTTGCCGACGCCATCGGCAGCGGCTTCGGCAGGCTCTTGCCGACCTTGGGCGCGCGGATCGCTGAGAGCGCGCCGACCTTGCCCTTGCCCTCGCGTTCGAGGAAGCGGCCGAACGAGCGCAGGCCGGCCAGCGCCCGCATCAGCGAGCGGCCGGCGATGTCGTCGGCGCGGCGCATCGCCATGAACGCCCTGATGTCGCTGGCTTCGAGCAGGGAAAACCGCGCCAGCGTCACCCGCGCGCCCCAATGCTCGCAGAGAAAATCGAGGCACTGGCGCAGATCGCGCGCATAGGCTTCCAGCGTCTTCGGCGACAGTCTGCGTTCGCTCTTCAGATGCGTCAGCCAGCGCGTCATCTGCAGCGCGACGCTCTCGTCGGCGCTGTCGAGCTCGACCGGTTGGATCTGGGCTTGGGTTCTTTGGGCCATGCCGGACTTGCCGCGGTGATTCTCCCAATTATATCGCACCTCTTTCGTTTACCGTTCGCTAACTTGGCGCCACGGCGCTAGCCTTGAAGGCCCGACAGACCGATTCTCGATGGACGACACCGCGCACAGAACCTCCGCTTCCGCCGCATCGACGCGTATCGTCGATGTGCTGGTGCCGGTTGCGCTGAACCAGACCTATTCCTACCGCGTTCCGCGCGGCATGGAACTTAAGTCGGGCGATGTCATCGGCGTGCCGCTCGGTCCGCGCGAGGTGCTGGCGGTGGTGTGGGCGGAGAACGCCAATCCTGATCCGCGGCTGCACAACCGCCTCAAGGATGTCAGCGAGAAGCTGGACGTGCCGCCGCTGAAAGGCGAGCTGCGTTCGCTGGTCGACTGGGTTGCCACCTACACGCTCGCGCCGCGCGGCATGGTGCTGCGCATGACCTTGCGCATGGGTGAAAATCTCGGGCCCGAACGGGCGCGCATGGGCGTGCGTCTGGTGGGCGAGCCGCCGCGCCGCCTGACGCCGGCGCGCCGCCGTGTCATCGAGGTGCTCTCCGATGGCCTGCTGCATGGCAAGTCGGAAGCTGCGAAGGAAGCGGGCGTCACCACTGGCGTGATCGACGGCCTGGTCGACGAGGGCACGCTCACGGTGGAGACCATGCCGCGCGCGCTTCCGCCGCCTCCGCCGGATCCGGCCCATGGGCAGCCGGAGTTTTCGAGGGCGCAGCGCATTGCGGTCGACGCCATGCGTGCGCTCGCGGCCAATGGCAGCTTCCATGTCGCGCTGCTCGACGGCGTCACCGGCTCCGGCAAGACCGAGGTCTATTTCGAGGCGGTCGCCGAAACCATTCGCCGCGGCAAGCAGTCGCTGATCCTGATGCCGGAGATCGCGCTGACCGGCCAGTTCCTCGACCGCTTCTCAGCGCGCTTTGGCGTCCGACCGATGGAATGGCATTCCGAGCTGACGCCGCGCACGCGTGCCCGGAACTGGGCGGCGATCTCGGCGGGCGAAGCGCCGGTCGTGGTCGGCGCGCGGTCGGCGCTGTTCCTGCCCTATGCCGATCTCGGTCTCATCGTCGTGGATGAGGAGCACGACCAGGCCTACAAGCAGGACGATGGCGTGCATTACCACGCCCGCGACATGGCGGTCGTGCGCGCTCATATCGCCAGGATCCCGATCGTCCTGGCGTCTGCGACGCCCTCGGTCGAGACCGAGGTGAATGCGCGCAAGAATCGCTATCAGCGCGTCGTGCTGCCGTCGCGTTTTGGCGGCCAGCACATGCCGCATATCGAGGCGATCGATCTGCGCCGAGAGGCGCCCGCGCGCGGCCGCTTCATCTCGCCGCGGCTTGCCGGAGAGATCAATACGGCGATCGAGAAGCGCGAGCAGGCGCTGTTGTTCCTCAATCGCCGCGGCTACGCCCCGCTGACCCTGTGCCGCGCCTGCGGCCATCGCTTTGCCTGCACCATCTGCGATGCCTGGCTGGTCGATCACCGCTTTCGCCAGCGGCTGGTCTGCCATCATTGCGGCTTCTCGATGCCGCGGCCGCCGTCCTGCCCGCACTGCGCGGCGCAGGAATCGCTGGTGGCCGTCGGTCCCGGGGTCGAGCGGTTGCAGGAGGAGGCGGCGGCGCTGTTCCCGTCCGCCCGCACCATGGTGCTTTCAAGCGATCTCATCACCTCGATCGAGACCATGCGCAGCGAGCTCAACGACATCGCCGAAGGCCGGGTCGACATCATCATCGGCACGCAGCTGGTGGCAAAGGGCCATCACTTCCCGCGGCTCAACCTGGTGGGCGTGGTCGATGCGGATCTTGGCCTGAGCAATGGCGATCCGCGCGCGGCGGAACGGACCTGGCAATTGCTCAACCAGGTGATCGGGCGGGCGGGCCGCGACCAGGGCCGCGGCGTCGGCTTCCTGCAGACCCATCAGCCCGAGCATCCCGTGATGAAGGCGCTGGTCGCCTGCGACCGCGACGCCTTCTACGAGACCGAGATCGCCTCGCGCGAGCGGACGGGTTACCCGCCGTTCGGGCGCCTTGCGGGCCTCATCATCTCGGCCGGCGATCGCGCCAGCGCGGAAGGCTTCGCGCGGCGGCTCGTGGCGCTCGCCCCGCGCGACGAGCATGTGCAGGTGCTGGGTCCCGCGGAAGCGCCGCTGGCGGTGATCAAGGGCCGTTACCGGTTCCGCCTGCTGCTCAAATCCGCCCGCGGCTTCGATCTGTCGGATTATTTGCGCGAATGGCTCGCGGCCGGACCGAAGCCGAAGGGCAATCTCAAGCTGGAAGTCGATGTCGACCCGCAGAGCTTTTTGTGACGCGTGTGTATCCGCATCCTTCATCGTCATTCCGGGGCGCGACGAAGTCGCGAGCCCGGAAGACGATGAAGGAGAGGGGCAACACGACAAAAACCCGCCGTCATTCGCGACGGCGGGTGATTTGGACGCCAGGCCGCCGGCCGGCGGCCTCTCTGGACGCAATACTTCCCAGATCCGTGGAAGGGGAGCGCGGTTGCGCGCCTTAGCTGACGACTTCGGCGGTGACCTGGCCGAGACCGGAGATGCCCAGCGCCCGGGCAGCGCCCTTGGAGAGGTCGATCACCCGGCCGCGCACGAACGGGCCGCGGTCGTTGACGGTGACGATGATGGAACGGCCACCATGGCTGACGCGCAGCTTGGTGCCGAACGGCAGCGAGCGGTGGGCGCAGGTCATGGCGTTTTCGTTGAAGCGCTGGCCCGAAGCGGTCCTGTTGCCGGACTCGTTGCCATACATCGAGGCGACGCCGGAGAAGCTGTGCCCACCCGTCGATCCGATCGAGGCATTGGCGTTCCGCCAGGAACTGCCGCTCGACGCGCTGCCGGTCGCGGCCTTGGCGTGATGAACGTGGTAGTGCCGATGATGATGCCTGGTCTTCGCCGAGGCCTCGGTGGCAGTACCGCCGATCAAAAGAGTTGCGGCAAGTATCGCGAGCGCCGATTTCGAGCGGGTTACTGTTCCCGCCGCCGACTTCTTGCAAGATGTCATTCGGTTTGTCCCTATAGAGTAGTATTGCCACATGCGTGACAAGTGGAATCCCCGCTCCAGTGAGAGGAATGGCGCGTTTTGCGTCGCAATATGGCGTGAATTGGGCAGTAACTAACGGATGTTAGTGGCTGTAACATCTTGTTACTGGGCGTACTCCGATCGGGGTATATCCGACAACTTTGAATTTAACGAACCGTTAACTACGTAATTACTTGCGAATACTGTAGAGTGAAGTCGTCAGCCTCGTTGCCAAGGTTTGCCCAAGTAGTCCGGCAAATGGAGTGGCGGACCCGTTTTCGTTTCGCAGGGATCATTCGGGTCAGCCATGCAGGAGGAGATGGAACGATCCCGCGGCGGGGCTTGGCGGGCGGCGCGGGCGATTTCGCGATCAATTCGCCGTCATGTTGCACCTGCGGTCCCTCTATGTTAGCAAAGCCGCGATTTTAACGATGTCGGCACTCTCGGTGCCGGTCGAAAATCGAAGTCCCGCTTGAATTCCAAGGGCTTAAATCGCTAGGCGCCGCTTTGTGGCGACGGTTTGTTCCCTTGTGAGTTCGACAGCATGAAGAGCTAGGTCTGTGGCTGCTGAAGATCCGTCTGTTTCGGGAGTGTCCGGCCGTTATGCGACGGCGCTGTTCGAACTGGCCCGCGATGAAAAGTCCATCGACGCGGTCAAGGCCGAACTCGACAGGTTCGAGGCGATGCTGAACGAGAGTGCCGACCTCAAACGGTTGGTGCGGAGTCCGGTTTTCGCAGCCGATGTGCAAATGAAGGCGCTGTCGGCAGTGCTCGACAAGGCCGGCATTTCAGGCATTTCCGCCAATTTCCTGAAGGTGCTCACCGCCAACCGCCGCTTGTTCGCGGTTACCGATGTGATCCGCGCCTTCCGCGCGCTGGTCGCCAGGTTCAAGGGCGAGGCGAGCGCCGAAGTCACCGTGGCGGAACAGCTCTCCGACAAGAATCTCGACTCCTTGAAGGCGGCGCTCAAGGCGATCAGCGGCAAGGACGTCACCCTCGATGTGAAAGTCGATCCCTCGATCATCGGCGGGCTTGTCGTCAAGCTCGGCAGCCGCATGGTCGATAGTTCGCTTCGCACCAAACTCAATTCGATCAAGCACGCGATGAAAGAGGCAGGCTGATGGACATCCGCGCCGCGGAAATTTCCGCGATCCTCAAGGACCAGATCAAGAATTTCGGCCAGGAGGCCGAGGTCTCCGAAGTCGGACAGGTGCTGTCCGTCGGTGACGGTATCGCCCGCGTCTACGGACTGGATAACGTCCAGGCCGGCGAGATGGTCGAGTTCGAGAACGGCACCCGCGGCATGGCGCTCAACCTCGAAACCGACAACGTCGGTATCGTGATCTTCGGCGCCGACCGCGAGATCAAGGAAGGCCAGACCGTCAAGCGCACCCGCGCGATCGTGGACACGCCGGTCGGCAAGGGTCTGCTCGGCCGCGTCGTCGACGCACTCGGCAATCCCATCGACGGCAAGGGCCCGATCCAGGCGACCGAGCGCAAGCGCGTCGACGTCAAGGCGCCCGGCATCATTCCGCGCAAGTCGGTGAACGAGCCGATGGCGACCGGGCTGAAGGCCATCGACGCGCTGATCCCGATCGGCCGCGGCCAGCGCGAACTGATCATCGGCGACCGCCAGACCGGCAAGACCGCAATCGCGCTCGACGCCATGCTGAACCAGAAGCCGCTGAACGCGACCGGCAACGAGAAGATCAAGCTCTATTGCGTCTATGTCGCCGTCGGCCAGAAACGCTCCACGGTCGCGCAGTTCGTGAAGGTGCTGGAAGAGCAGGGCGCCCTGGAATACTCCATCATCGTCGCCGCGACCGCCTCCGATCCCGCGCCGATGCAGTACATCGCGCCCTTCACGGGCTGCACCATGGGCGAGTACTTCCGCGACAACGGCATGCACGCCGTCATCATCTATGACGACTTGTCCAAGCAGGCCGTCGCCTACCGCCAGATGTCGCTGCTGCTGCGCCGTCCTCCGGGCCGCGAAGCCTATCCCGGCGACGTCTTCTATCTCCACTCGCGTCTGCTCGAGCGCGCCGCCAAGCTCAACGACGACCACGGCTCGGGCTCGCTGACCGCGCTGCCCGTCATCGAGACCCAGGCCAACGACGTGTCGGCCTACATCCCGACCAACGTCATCTCCATCACCGACGGCCAGATCTTCCTGGAAACCGATCTGTTCTTCCAGGGCATCCGCCCCGCGGTGAACGTCGGTCTGT
This sequence comes from uncultured Alphaproteobacteria bacterium, assembly GCA_963696255.1. GTDB lineage: Bacteria > Pseudomonadota > Alphaproteobacteria > Rhizobiales > Xanthobacteraceae > Bradyrhizobium. The sequence goes on along the minus strand of CAVOJN010000005.1, from coordinate 1,546,305 downwards.
CGGTGTCGCGCGTCGGATCGTCGGCGCAGACCAAGGCCACCAAGAAGGTTGCCGGCAAGATCAAGGGCGAGCTCGCGCAATACCGCGAAATGGCGGCGTTCGCGCAGTTCGGCTCCGACCTCGACGCCACCACGCAGCGCCTGCTCAACCGCGGCGCGCGCCTGACCGAGCTGTTGAAGCAGCCGCAATTCTCGCCGCTGAAAATGGAAGAGCAGGTTTGCGTGATCTGGGCCGGCACCAACGGCTATCTCGATCCGCTGCCGGTCAACAAGGTGCGGGCGTTCGAGGACGGCTTGCTGTCGCTGTTGCGCGCCAAGCACGCCGATCTTCTCAATGCCATCCGCGACAGCCGTGACCTCTCCGACAACTCGGCCGGCAAGCTGAAGTCCGCGGTCGAAGGTTTTGCGAAGTCGTTTGCTTGAAGGCCATCCACGCCTCGTAAGCGTGGACCAAAAACAGAGCGCGGATGCCCGGCGCGACGCTGGGCATGACAAAGGACGAGGCTAGCGGCCGGGATTGAGAATCCGGTCGCCGGGGTGAACGAAGAATGGCGTCACTGAAAGACATGCGGGTCCGCATCGCCTCCACCAAGGCGACGCAGAAGATCACCAAGGCCATGCAGATGGTGGCGGCCTCCAAGCTGCGCCGCGCGCAGTCGGCCGCCGAAGCGGGGCGGCCGTTTGCCGAAAAGATGGAAGCGGTGATCTCCAACATCGCAAGCGCTGCCGCCGGTTCTCCGGGCGCCCCCGCGCTGCTGACCGGCACTGGCAGGAACCAGGTGCACCTGCTGCTGGTCTGTACGGGTGAGCGCGGTCTTTGCGGGGCCTTTAACTCCTCGATCGTGCGTTTGGCGCGCGAGCGCGCCGCTGCGCTGATGGCCGAAGGCAAGGACGTCAAGTTCTTCTGCGTCGGCCGCAAGGGCTATGACCAGCTGCGCCGGCAGTTCGATAAGCAGATCATCGAGCACATCGATTTGCGCAACGTGCGGCAGCTTGGCTTCAACAATGCCGAGGACATCGCAGACAAGGTCATTGCCCGTTTCGAGGCGGGCGAGTTCGACGTCTGCACGCTGTTCTTCTCCCGCTTCAGGTCGGTTATCGCACAGGTCCCGACGGCCCAGCAGCTCATTCCGCTGGAATTGAAGGAGCCGGACAGCAAGGCGGCATCGACGTCCTACGAATACGAGCCCGAAGAGGACGAGATTCTCAAGGCGCTGCTTCCGCGCAATCTCGCCACCCAGATTTTCCGCGCGCTGCTCGAGAACAACGCCTCGTTCTACGGCGCGCAGATGAGCGCGATGGACAACGCCACCCGCAACGCCGGTGAAATGATCCGCAAGCAGACACTGATCTACAACCGCACCCGTCAGGCCATGATCACCAAGGAGCTGATCGAGATCATCTCCGGCGCCGAGGCGGTCTGAGGGCGAACCAGAACACGAGATAGAATTCGGATCGAAGGAGAGATTGATGGCTACAGCAGCCAACCAGATCGGTCGCGTCACCCAGGTCATGGGCGCCGTCGTCGACGTGCAGTTCGAGGGCCACCTGCCGGCCATTCTCAACTCGCTGGAGACCAAGAACGGCAACAACCGCCTCGTGCTCGAGGTTGCGCAGCATCTCGGCGAGTCCACGGTGCGCACCATCGCGATGGACGCGACGGAAGGTCTGGTCCGCGGTCAGGAAGTGACCGACACCGGTGAGCCGATCGAGGTGCCCGTCGGAGAGGGCACGCTTGGCCGCATCATGAACGTGATCGGCGAACCTGTCGATGAAGCCGGCCCGATCAAGTCGGCAGGCAAGCGGCCGATCCACGCGCCCGCGCCCGAATATGTCGAGCAATCGACGGAAGCCGAAATTCTGGTGACCGGGATCAAGGTCGTCGATCTTCTTGCTCCGTATGCGAAGGGTGGCAAGGTGGGCCTGTTCGGCGGTGCCGGCGTCGGCAAGACCGTGCTGATTCAGGAGCTGATCAACAACGTCGCCAAGGCGCACGGCGGCTACTCGGTGTTTGCCGGCGTCGGCGAGCGGACCCGCGAAGGCAACGACCTCTATCACGAGTTCATCGAGTCCAAGGTCAACGCGGATCCTCACAAACCTGATGAAGGTGTGAAGTCGAAATGCGCGCTGGTGTTCGGCCAGATGAACGAGCCGCCGGGCGCGCGCGCCCGCGTCGGCCTCACCGGGCTGACGGTCGCCGAATATTTCCGCGACCAGGGCCAGGACGTGCTGTTCTTCGTCGACAACATCTTCCGCTTCACGCAGGCAGGCTCCGAAGTGTCGGCGCTGCTCGGCCGCATCCCCTCGGCGGTCGGTTACCAGCCGACGCTGGCGACCGACATGGGTGCGCTTCAGGAGCGCATCACCACCACGACCAAGGGTTCGATCACCTCGGTGCAGGCGATCTACGTGCCGGCCGACGACTTGACCGACCCGGCGCCCGCAACCTCGTTCGCGCATCTCGACGCGACCACGGTGTTGTCGCGCGCGATCTCGGAAAAAGGCATCTATCCGGCTGTGGATCCACTCGACTCGACCTCGCGCATGCTCTCCGCCCTTGTCGTCGGCGAGGAGCACTACAATACCGCGCGCACGGTCCAGCAGATCCTGCAGCGTTACAAGTCATTGCAGGACATCATCGCCATTCTCGGCATGGATGAACTGTCCGAAGAGGATAAGCTGACGGTGGCCCGCGCCCGCAAGATCGAGCGCTTCCTGTCGCAGCCATTTCATGTCGCCGAAGTCTTCACCGGTTCGCCAGGCAAGTTCGTCGACCTCGCCGATACCATCAAGGGTTTCCGCGATCTCTGCGCCGGCAAGTATGACCACTTGCCGGAAGCCGCCTTCTACATGGTCGGCACCATCGAAGAGGCTGTCGAGAAGGGCAAGAAGTTGGCCGCCGAAGCGGCATAAGCTGGCGAATTGCGAATAGGGAGTGGCGAATAGGGAAGGATCGGCGGGCGCATTCGCTACTCGCCATTCGCTATTCGTCTCTCACCGATTGAACCAAGTCTGAACCACGGGCGTCCCAATGGCCACCTTCCACTTCGATCTCGTCTCCCCGGAAAAGCTTACGTTCTCCGGTGAAGTCGATCAGGTCGATATCCCCGGCCTCGAGGGCGACTTCGGCGTGCTCGCGGGCCACGCGCCGGTCGTAGCCGCCGTACGGCCGGGCATCCTGACCGTCATTACCGGCGGCTCCAGGCGGAAGATCATCGTGCTTGGCGGATTGGCTGAAATGTCCGAAAGCGGTCTCACCGTGCTTGCCAATGTTGCCACCACGATCGAGGAGCTCGACCGCGCCAAGTTCGCCGCAACCATCGACGAGATGCAGCAGAAGCTTGCCGAGAAGGAAGGCTCCGAGCTCGATCGCGAGATCGAGCGGCTGGATCATTTCAAGAGCATCCAGAACGAGCTTAACACGACCGCGATGCACTGATCGGCCCCGAGGCTGCTCTCCAACCCCGTTGCGTGACGGCCTTCGAGGCGGCATTCTGCGTTCATTGCAGCGTGGTCCGGGGCTGGCTTCATGAAGCGCAAGATCGCAGCGATTTTTGCCGCCGATATTGCGGGCTATTCCAGGCTCGTCGCCGAAGACGAAGAGGAGACGCTGCGGCGTCTTGCATCCTACCGGTCGGTCGTCGACGATTTCATCGCCAGGGCAGGCGGGCGCATTTTCAATACCGCCGGTGACGCGGTGCTCGCGGAATTTCCGAGCGCGGTCGACGCCGTGCGCTGCGCGATCGACATTCAGGAATCGCTGCGGACACGGAACATGGCCTATCCGCCGAGCCGCCACATGTCCTTCCGGATCGGCATCAATATCGGCGATGTCATCGAACGCGACGGTGACCTGCTTGGCGACGGGGTCAACATCGCCGCACGGCTGGAAGGGCTCGCCGAAGTCGGCGGCATCTGCATTTCGCGATCGGTTCACGAGCAGGTCGCCAACAAGCTGTCGGTGCAATTCGCCGACATCGGCGCGCAGGAAGTGAAGAACATCCCGACGCCCGTCCATGCCTACATGGTCGCGATGCGGCGCGACGACGGCGCGTTCTCGATTCCGTTGGCGAAGCAGCCCTCCGCAAAGTCCGCGATCACGAGTGCGCCAACCTGGCTCTGGCCTGTCGTGGTCGGCGTGGTCTCGGTGGTGGCAATCGTCGTGGCCGGGCTGCTCTATTTCACCAGGCTTGAGATGATGCCTGCCGCAACACAGGCGAGCTCCGCGACGCCTGCCAGCACGCCTGCACCGTCGTCGGCGCCAGCTCCTTCAGCGCCCGCACCCCAGATGGCTCGGGCTCCCGCGGCTCCGCCAACTCCCAAGGCTGAGATATTCGCGGCCGACACGGTGCCGTTTGTGGGCGATCGCGCGCGTTCAACACTGGCCAGCGATTATGCGCCGGGAGCGGACTACAAGGCCTTCGCCTTGACGCCCTCCGGCGTGATGCGCTTTGTCGTTGCCCAGCCAAGCGAGGAGGCCGCCAGATCGGCGGCGCTGGAGCAGTGCCAGAAGCAGGCCGACAATGTGCAACCGCAGCGCCGCTGCGAGCTTTATGCCGTCGGTAACTCGGTGGTGTATTCGCACGGCCGTCCGCCGATGCCGCCGCTGCCGTGGATCCGGCACGATCCTGCGACCGAGCGGCCCTTTGCCGCTGCGCAAACTCCGATCGCGTCGGATCAGGCGAAGGCGCGGATCGGGGATCTCTACGCGCCGGGGCGAAAGGTCAAATCGCTCGCGCTCGGTCCTAACGGCCGATTCACCTTCAACGCAGGGCAGGAGAATGCCGACGAGTTGGTTCGGCGAAGCCTGGAGAATTGCGGTGCCACGCTTGGCGTCGCCTGCATGATCGTCGCCGTCGACGATGTCTTCGTCGTGGCGGTTCCGACCCTGATGAAGGCGACGGGCTTCTTCCGCTCCGCCAACAACGAGGCCATTGCCGCTGATGCCCGCGACGATGTCGCGCGCCAGCTGGCTGGAGCTTCCTCGGGCTGGAATGCGGTCGCGGTCGGAATCGCGAAACGTCCGGGTCTCGCCTTGAGGGCAGGATCGGAGCAGGGCGCGATCACCGACGCGCTTGCCAATTGCGCCAGGCGCGACAACGACTGCCGTGTGATCGCGATCGGGCCGTTTGCCGTCGGGCCGAATAACTAGAGCATGATCCGGAAAAGTGTGAAGCGGTTTTACGAAAAAGATCATGCTCAAACGATAAGCTAAGCGCGATGATGATTCGTCCTCATCTCATCGCGCTTTAGAGCTGCGAAAATCTCGCAAAGCTGTGCGCGACCGCCCGATAGACCTCGCGCCGGAACGGCACCACGAGATCGGCGACCCGGTCGAGCCGCTCCCATCGCCATGCGTCGAATTCCGCGGGCTGTCCATTGCGCGGCGTAAGCGGATCGATCTCATCCTCGTTTCCGGTAAATCGCAGCGCGAACCATTTTTGCCGTTGGCCGCGGAATTTCCCCAGCCGGTGCGGCGGACCGTCATAGGGCGGGAACTCGTATTCCAGCCAATCGGTCTCGCCGAGATAGCCGGCGTTCCTGACGCTGGTCTCCTCCCACAATTCGCGGCATGCGGCGGCCTTCAGGTCTTCGCCGTCGTCGACACCGCCCTGCGGCATCTGCCATTCAAGACCGGGGAGAATGATCTCGGGCCCATCGTCGCGAAAGCGGCGGCCGATCAAGACGCGTCCATCCGCATTGAACAGCGCGATCCCCACATTGGGACGAAGCGGCCTTGGTTCCGACATGAGAGCTCTCCACGCGCTGGTCCTATACCAGATCGCGCGGAGCGTCGCCTGACGTCAGATCACTTATGCGAAAGCGGAGGACGAGGAGGTCGACTGCTGGATCTGAACGGCCGTCGAGACCGAGGTGGATTCGGACGCCGCTATCGAGATCGCACCGGTCCTGAAATCGATCGCGAACGTCAGCGACGCCGTGTGCGTGGCCGCCGACGTCGCGGACACCGAGCCCGCATCGGAGGACGCCGACACGCTGGTCGCAGCGGTCTCGCTTTCGGAGAAGGTGATGTATTCCTTGTTGCCGCGCCGGTAGGCCTGCACGGCCAAATTGGCTTCGCGACTGCTGAAGCCAGAGCTCGCTCCGTCAGGATCCTGCGTATCGTCAGCGGCAGAGATACCCTGGGTCAATTGCTCGAAAGCCTGATTGATATCGGTGCTGGAGCTCGCGTCGGACGGCGAAGGATCCTGCGCTGACCCATCCCTGCGATGGGATTCCACAAAGGCCTTGAGCCGGTCTGCGACGTCCTGGTCGGTGCCGGCGCGCGCAAGAATGTCCTTTACCTTGTCGGAAAGATCGATGCGAGTCGCGGGGTCGCGCTGATGGTGGTGCCCCCGTGACGCCCCCCAAGATGGTCCCGATGACGCCTGGGAAGGAATGGCGGAAGCCGGCAGTGCGTCGGACGGGCCGGTGAAAAGCGATGCCGAGACACCGCGCGGAAACAGCGCTGCTGCGCCGATGCTACTCATGGCACGCTCCGTCCAGACCCGTTCTGGGCGGGATCGAGTATCCACCGAAAAGGTGAAGAGAGGGTATCCGCCGGGCAAGTTGGCGGCGGAACCAAATGGAAGAGGCGCCGCTAGCGCGCGAGATCCGCGAATTCCTTTACCACCCGCTCGTAGACCGGGCGCTTGAACGGCACGATCAGCTCGGGAAGATTCTTCATCGGCTCCCAACGCCACTTGATGAATTCGGCCTTGTGGCCGCCCCCGGCGGGGCTCGCAACGTTGATCTCGGCGTCCTTGCCGGTGAATCGCATCGCGAACCATTTCTGGCGCTGGCCGCGATAGCGCCCTTTCCAGGTGCGCCCGGCCACGGTGCGCGGAATGTCGTAGATCAGCCAGTCACCGACCTCGGCGAGCTTTTCGATCGAGCGGACGTTGGTTTCTTCATAGAGCTCGCGCTTGGCAGCGTCCCAGGTGTCCTCGCCGGGATCGACGCCGCCCTGAGGCATCTGCCAGACATGGGAGTCGTCGACGTGCTCGATGCCGCCGGCGCGCCGGCCGATGAAGACCAGCCCGTCCCGGTTGATCAGCATGATGCCGACGCAGGTTCGGTAGGGCAGATCCTCGTAACGCGTCATTCGTTCAACGCCCCGCGCGGTCATGCGGCCAAGGACTGACAGAAAAGGCTTGCCAGACGGCTGCCAAAGGAGCCCGCAAAGACGCGGTGAACCCCTTACTTAATTAGTCGATATCAGCTCGATTTTGATTTCAGCATCGCAGTTGTCAATGGCACAAGCATCACGCCATGGCCATCGAGTGTCTTGACCCATGCGCTGATCCGGTCGATCGAAATCGGCAGTGCCGATGCCGTGCCGATCGCGAATCCGCGTTCTTTTGCAATGGCTTCGAGCTTGGCCAGGGACCGATCGATTTCCGCCGAAGTCGGCACCGCGTCGATCGCCACGTCGCCCTTGGCAAAGGGCATGGCCTGGCCGGCGGCCAGCGTCGAAGCCACGCTGCGGGGGGCTGAACCATCATCGAAATAGCCGAGCCCGCGCTTGGCGGCCTCGCGAATGATCGGCGTCATGACGTTATCGGCGGCGACGAAGCGCGCGCCCATGAAATTGGCGATGCCCGCATAGCCCTGCAACCGGCCGAGATGCCAGTACAGACGGTCGAGATTCTCTTCCGGCCCGAGGCTCGCGAGCAGGGTCTGCGGTCCGGGATCGTTGTCGGGATAGTCGTACGGCTCCATCGGAATTTGCAGGAGGATCTCGTGATGCTGCGCGCGTGCGCGTTCCGCGAGCTTGCCCGGGTCGGCGCCATAGGGCGTGAAGGCCAGGGTCACCGCGCCCGGCAGCTTCATGATCGCTTCCGTCGTCTTCGCTGCGCCAACGCCGAGGCCGCCGACGACGATGGAGACGACCGGCACCTTTGCAGCCTTGGCGCGGTCGGCTTCGGCGGCATAGACGGTGAATGGCTTCAGCCCGTCCGTGACCACCGGAATCATGCCGTAGCGTGTCTTTTCCAGAAGGCGCTGGTCGATGCCGGTCACCATCGCAGGTGCCATGGTGCCGCTGCCGGCCGAATCGGGCGCTGCCCCTGCGCCGATCACAACGTCCTGATGCTTGCCGCTCGAGCCATCAATGATGGTGACGGTCTTCTGCTCGCCATGCCCGGTAACCGGCTTCGGTGCCGCCTTTTCGCCATGATCATGGCCGGACGCACTCTCAGCTGATCCCTTCTCGCCCGCCGCGTTCTGTTGAATGGCGACCTGTGCAACGGGCTCTCCCCCGAGCGGATTCTTGTTGAACAGCGCGAAGCCGACGAAGCCCAGCAGAAACAGGCCCAGCAGGCCGGCGAGCGCCTGCAGCGCGGAGAACGGCAGCCGCAACCGGCGCCGCTTCCGCTGCTCGGTTTTTTGTCCAAGCGGGGCGCTCAGATCGTCGACCGCATCAGCCATCAATGTTCCCGAATCAACGCTGCCGAAGATACCACGGCGGCACGGCAGCGCGCCCGGGGAACTCCCCAAACAAGAACCGCCCAGCAAAAAGGGCGACCCCGCCGGGCCGCCCTTTGCCAAATCGCTTTTGAATCACTCGGTCGATTCGCCGGCCCAGTTCTAATCCTTGTTGAGTCCTTGAGCCGGTTGCCGGTCGGAGGTCGCCGGCTTGTCGTTGGCGGCCTTGTCGCCGGTTGCCGGCTTGTCGCTCGAGGCCGGCGCCGGTGCGGACGAACTCGACTTGATGCCATGGAGGAGATCGTCCGCCATCTTGAGCGCCTTGTCGTCCTTGGCATCAGGCGGAACGTAGGACTGCGATCCGGTCTTCTCGTCGCCGTCATTCTTCAGATGGCCTCGGAGCGACGCCTCGCCCTTGGTGTCGGTGCGCGCCTTAAGCTCTTCCGGCACGTCCTGCACCACCTCGATATCGGGCACGATGCCCTTGGCCTGGATCGACTTGCCCGACGGCGTGTAGTAGCGCGCCGTGGTGAGGCGCAGCGCGCCGTTGCCGCTGCCGAGCGGAATGATCGTCTGCACCGAGCCCTTGCCGAACGAGCGGGTACCCACCAGCGTGGCGCGCTTGTGATCCTGCAATGCGCCCGCGACGATTTCCGACGCAGAGGCCGAGCCGCCGTTGATCAGCACGATGACCGGCTTGCCCTTGGTCAGGTCGCCCGGATGAGCGGAGCGGCGCTGTGTTTCTTCGGCATTGCGGCCGCGGGTGGAGACGATCTCGCCCCGCTCCAGGAAGGAGTCGGAGACGGTGACGGCTTCTTCAAGCAGACCGCCCGGATTGTTGCGGAGGTCGATGATGAAGCCCTTCAGCTTGTCGCCGATCTGGCCCGAGAGGTTGGCGACCTCCTTCTTCAGGCCTTCGGTGGTCTGCTCGTTGAAGGTGGTGATGCGGATATAGGCGATATCGTCGGCCTCGACGCGCGCGCGCACCGAGCGGACCCGGATGTTGTCACGCACCAGCGTCACCTCGATCGGATTGTCGCTGCCCTTGCGGACGATCTTGAGCCGGATCTTGGTGTTGACCGGGCCGCGCATCTTCTCGACGGCCTGGTTCAGGGTGAGGCCCTGCACCTGTTCGTCGTCGAGCTGCGTGATGATGTCGTTGGCGAGAATGCCGGCCTTGGACGCAGGCGTGTCGTCGATCGGCGACACCACCTTGATCAGCCCGTCCTCCATGGTGACCTCGATGCCGAGGCCACCGAACTCGCCGCGGGTCTGCACCTGCATGTCGCGGAAGCTCTTGGCGTCCATGTAGCTCGAATGCGGATCGAGACCGGACAGCATGCCGGAGATCGCGGATTCGACCAGCTTGCCGTCGTCCGGCTTCTCGACATAGTCGCTGCGCACGCGCTCGAACACGTCGCCGAACAGATTGAGCTGGCGGTAGGTGTCCGCGGTCGCGGCGCGGGCGCTGGATCCCATGAACACCGCTCGCGGCTGGGTCACGAGCAGGGTCAACGCCGCGCCCGTGGCAGCGCTGAGGAGAACTACTGAAGTCTTGCGCATCATCCGCGAACCTTTTCGCCTTCATTTGCGGCCCACCATGGGCCTGGATCGATAGGAGTGCCGTCTTTGCGGAACTCGACATAGAGCACAGGTTGGCTCGCGTTGGTCGCAAGAATCGACGCTACCTGGGATGTCGTCCCCATGGTTGCGATCGGCTCCCCCGTAAGCACAAACTGTCCGATGTTTACCGAAATGCGCTCCATCCCGGCGATGAGGACATGATACCCGCCCCCGGCATTGAGGATCAAGAGTTGTCCGTAGCTGCGAAAAGGACCGGCGTAAACAACCCATCCATCACACGGCGTTGTGACCTGCGCACCCGGCCGCGTTGCCAAAGAAATGCCCTTTTCTGCGCCGCCTGCGCCATCGGAACCGCCAAAATCACGGATTTTGGTGCCGTTAACCGGGAATTTGAAAAGGCCCCTGGCCGAAGCAAACGCGACAGCCGGGTTGGTGCGACCGGGGTTCTTCAATAGAGCCGGATCGGCCCGGTTAGCGCTCTGCTGGGCCGCGGCGGCGGCTTTGGCCGCGCTCCTGACGTCCTGCTCCATCTTGCCGATCAGGCCCTGGAGACTGTCGACCTGGCGGGCGAATGCCATGGCCCGGGTCGTTTCCGCCTCGACGTCCCTTTCGATGCCCGCCTGCTTGCGCTGACGCTCGTCGATCAGGGCTGATAGCCGCGTCTGATCGGCGCGCAAGCCGTCCCGGTCGGCGGCCAGGCGATCGCGCTCGCTCGTGATGGTCCTGCGCACGGTGACGAGCTCGCCGAGATCGGCGGCAAGGCTTTCCGCCCGCGCGCGCAACTCCGGGACGACAGCGCCAAGCAGCATCGCGGTGCGCAGCGATTGCAGGGCATCCTCGGGCCGGACCAGAAGCGCCGGTGGCGTGCGGCGGCCGGCGCGCTGCAGCGCTGCCAGCACTTCGACGACCTCGGAGCGGCGGGAATCCAGCGACGTCCTGATCTGCTGTTCGCGGCCGTCAAGCGCGCTCAGACGGGCCTCGGTGCTGGCGATGCCGCCTTCGACGTTGCGAACGCGGGAGGCGATGTCGATCAGTTGCTGGTTGAGCTTGCTGCGATCCTCGCCGATGGCGGCGATCTCGGCCTTCATCCTCGTCTGCTGCTCGGCGGCATTTTTCTGCTGAAGACGCGCAGCCTCGAGCTCCTGCTCGCGCTGTTTCAGCGCGTCGGCCGACGCAGGCGCCGGTTGCGGTGCGGATGCCGTTCCGGCCAGCGTCCCTTGTCCAGTCCCTGTCCGTCCTTGCGCCGTACCTTGAGCGGCCGCGTGTGGAAGGCTTGCGAGGATCAGAAGGGCGACGAACGGCGCACAGCTGACGCCGCCGCGGCGGGCGGTTCCGGAATGCCATCGAAGATGTCGCGCCTGCCGCATCCGATCCGAGGTGCCAATGCCGTTCGAGCGCGTGTCTCACGCGCGGTGATAAGGGTGCCCCGCCAGTATCGTTGCAGCCCGGTAGAGCTGCTCCAATAGCATGACGCGAACCATCTGATGTGGCCAGGTCGCGGCCCCGAAGGCGACCGTAAGCTTTGCCTTGCCGCGCAATTCAGGCGAAAGTCCGTCAGCGCCGCCGATCGCGAAAATCGCCTGCGCGACCGCCTGGTCCCGCCACTGACCAAGCCGGCGGGCGAATGCGGCGCTGTCGATATTTTCGCCGCGCTCGTCGAGCGCAACCAGAACGGAATTGTCGGGAATCGCGGCCGATATCGCAGCCGCCTCCTCCGTCATTCGCGCAGGCGTGTCACGCGCGCGGCTTTCGGCGATTTCCCTGACGTCGAGGCCGCGGAAGCCGAGCTTGCGGCCGGCATCGTCGAAGCGCGTGGCATAACGCTCGGCAAGTTCCCGCTCGGGTCCCTGCTTCAGCCGGCCGACGGCAATGACGACGATTCGCATGGGCGCGCACAGTAGTGTCCCGGCCCTGACATTCGCAATCCCTCCCGGCGGGCACTTTTGCGAATGTCAGGTCCAAAGGGACACTGCCAAAATGGAGGTTTTGGTGGAGCTTATGGATTTGACGTTCGCATGTGCAACCACAGCTATCGTGGAGCGAACGTCAAATCCGCTCCACCAACACGCCCCTGCCGATGGGCATCGGCACGAAACCCTAGATCGCCTTCGCCGCTCCCGGACCTTGAGTCCACAATCGTTCGAGATTGTAGAACTCACGCACCTCGGGCCTGAAAACGTGCACGATCACGTCGCCGGAATCGATCAGCACCCAGTCGCAATTGGGCAAGCCCTCGACATGGATGTTTTTCAATCCGTTTTCCTTCAGCGCCTTCGTGACGTTTTCCGCGATCGCGCCGACGTGCCGGTTGGCCCGGCCCGTGGTGATGATCATGTAGTCGGAAAATGCCGATTTGCCGTGAAGGTCGATGGTGATCGTCTCTTCCGCCTTCATATCCTCGAGGCGGGAGAGGATCAGTTTCAGCGTCTTGTCGGCGTCGGACGGCGCAGGCAAGGCCGCAGCTTGGGTCGATGTTTTACGCGCGCTCTGTCGAGACTTGGGTAAAACTGACTTGGACAATACAGATGTGGCCAGGGACCATTCCTTTCACTGTATCGCGGGCCGCCGAATCCTGATGGCCCACGGACCATACTACGCATGTGGGGTTAATGGTTTCAATATCCATCCCCCGTGCTCTCACGTCGCGGTCTTCCAGCTCCCATCCGGGTTCCGCAAGCCCGTCGACGAAAGATTCAGTTTCAGCCCGGTGAGGAACACCCAGGCGGGCGCGCGCCGGTCGGCGAGCTTGCCTGCCTCGTTTTCGGGCAAACGATAAGGCGCCAGTGCCTGTGCGGCCGGCGCGGCAAGAGCGCGGAAACTCTGCGGAGGACGGTCGATCACGGCGATCGGGACGCTGGTCGCGATCCGCTGCCAGTGTTGCCAGCGATGGAATTGCGCGAGATTGTCGGCGCCCATGATCCATACAAAGCGCAGTCCGGAAGCGCGGCGGAGCAGAAAATTGACCGTGTCGACAGTGTACCTCGTTCCGATGACGGATTCGAGACAGGTGATGTCGATGCGCGGATCGGCGGCCATGTCGCGAGCCGCTTGCGCGCGCTGCCTCAACTCGCGCAGATGGCCATTGTCCTTGAGCGGATTGCCCGGCGACACCAGCCACCAGACCCGGTCGAGCTTGAGCCGCTTGATCGCGAACAGGCTGATCGCGCGATGCGCCAGATGCGGAGGATTGAATGAGCCGCCGAGCAGGCCAACCCGCATGCCATCGGTGTGGAGCGGAATCTCGTGAGACAGGGGGGAAGCGGCCGAGACCTGATTCAATGCGTGCCCCACGCAAACAAGGCTCTTTTGATCGACGCGTTTTCTTCACGCGAACCGGTGCCCACTTCGCTCGAAAGCGCTGTGGTCCTCACGGCCGCGTCTGCCCGGTGCCGTGGATACGGTACTTGAAGCTCGTCAGCTGATCGACGCCGACCGGTCCGCGGGCATGGAACTTGCCGGTGGCGATGCCGATCTCCGCGCCGAAACCGAACTCGCCGCCGTCAGCGAATTGCGTCGAGGCGTTATGCAGCACGATCGCGGAGTCAACCTCGTTCAGGAATTTCTGCGCGGCCATCTTGTCGTCGGTCACGATCGCATCGGTATGGTGCGAGCCGTGATCATGGATATGCGCGATCGCGCCATCGACGCCGTCGACCACGCGCGCGGCAATGATCGCATCGAGATATTCGGTGTCCCAATCCTCGCTGGAGGCGGGCTTCACGCGGCTGTCGACATGCTGCACGGTTTCGTCGCCGCGCACCTCGCAGCCGGATTCGATGAGCATATCGACCAGTGACTTGAGGTTTGCGGGCGCGCCCGCGCGGTCGATCAGCAGGGTCTCGGCCGCGCCGCAGACGCCCGTGCGGCGCATCTTGGCGTTCAGCACGATTGACTTCGCCATGTCGAGATTGGCGGCACGATCGACATAGACGTGGTTGACGCCTTCGAGATGCGCAAACACCGGCACGCGCGCTTCCGTTTCGACCCGCGCGACCAGGCTCTTGCCGCCGCGAGGAACGATCACGTCGACATTGCCGTGCAGGCCTGCGAGCAACAGCCCGACCGCGGCGCGGTCGCGGGTCGGCACCAGCGTGATGGCGCCTTCCGGCAGGCCGGCTTCGCGCAGACCCTGCAGCAGGCATTCGTGGATGGCGCGGCAGGACCGGAAACTGTCGGAGCCGCCGCGCAGGATCACGGCGTTGCCGGACTTCAGGCAGAGCACGCCGGCGTCGGCTGCGACGTTGGGGCGGCTTTCGAAAATCACGGCGACGACGCCGAGTGGCACGCGCACGCGCTCGATGGTCATGCCGTTCGGCCGCTGCCAGCTTTCGGTCACGACCCCGACCGGATCGGCGATCTTGCGCACCGTGGCAATGCCCTCGGCCATGGCTTCGACCCGCGCCGGCGTCAGCGCCAGGCGGTCGATGAAGGCGCCGTTCTCGCCGCTTGCGCGAACGTCGGCCACGTCCTCGGCATTGGCGGCGAGGATCGCTGGCGCATGGCTGCGGATGGCGCGCTCCATGGCCTCCAGCGCCCGGTTCTTCTGCTCGGGCGTCGCGAGCGACAAAACCCGCGCCGCGGCACGGGCGTGGGCTCCGAGCTCGTTCATCAGGGCCGGCAAATCGGCATTGCCATCGATGGATTTGAGGGGCGCGCTCATGGGGATCCGGGCCATCGGATTAAGACCATGTCGTAGCACGGAATTTGTGCCCTTGGCGAGGCGCGGAACCGGCATGGCAGGTGGCCGGTGTTGAGGTTCAGCCCATAGGTCAATGGCCTATTTGAGCACATCCGCAACGGAATGTGCGCGCCGCTTGCCGGCTGGCTCAGAGATCAATATATAGCATAAAATGATAAAGAGGGATTGCGAATGCCAAGCAGTTACAGCATCGGACGGCATTTCGAGGAATTCATCGAAGGCCTGATTGAAAGCGGCCGGTACTCGACGGCGAGTGAAGTCCTGCGTGATGGCCTGCGGTTGATCGAGGAACGCGAGGAGCGCCGCAAGGCCAAGCTCGAAGCGTTGCGCGCCGAGATCCAGAAGGGGTTCGACAGCGGTCCCGCCGAGGAAGTCGGCGACATGTTCGAACGGATCAAATCGGAAGGACGAAAGCGGCTGGCGGCCAAGCATGGCAAAAAAGCCGTTCAAGAAGCCGCAAGCAGAGATTGATCTGTTTGCGATCTGGGATTTCATCGCTGCGGACAATGTAAGAGCGGCGGACGCGCTGATCGATCGCATCGAAGCGACATTCGACATGTTGGCAGATACGCCGCTTGCGGGTCGCGCGAGGAGCGACTTGACCAGAAACTTACGCAGCTTCCCGGTCGGCAATTACATCATCTTCTATGTGCCGATACCCGACGGAATCGAAGTCGCGCGTGTCATGCACGGACGCCAGGACATCGATGCCGATGATATCGAGCGATGATCAGCTCGGATCGGTTGTCCGCGGACCGCCCACCACCAGATCGTCGCGGTGGATCATTTCGGCCCGGCCGCTGACGCCCAGGATGGCCATCACATCAGGCGAGGAGCGGCCCTTGATCTTCTCGGCATCATCGGCGTCATAGGCGACCAGGCCGCGGCCGATCTCATGGGTGTCGGGACCGCGCACCACCACGGCATCGCCGCGCGCGAACTGGCCGTCGACCCGGATCACGCCGGCGGGAAGCAGGCTCTTTCCGGCGCGTAGCGCCGTCACCGCACCGGCATCGATGGTCAACGTGCCCTTGGGCTCGAGCGAGCCCGCGATCCAGCGTTTTCGCGCGGTTACGGGGTTTGCCGGGGTCAGGAACCAGGTGCAGCGCCCGCCATCCGCGATCGCCGTCAGCGGATGCTCGATCTTGCCGGACGCGATCAGCATGTGCGTGCCGCCGGTGGTCGCGATCTTGGCCGCCTCGATCTTGGTGCGCATGCCGCCGCGCGAGAGTTCGGAGCCCGCATCACCCGCCATCGCTTCGATCTCGGCGGTGACGCTGTCGACCACGGGGATCAGTCGGGCGTTCGGGTTTTGCGCGGGCGGCGCATCATACAGACCGTCGATATCGGAAAGCAGCACCAGCAGATCCGCGCTCGCCATCGTGGCGACGCGCGCGGCGAGGCGATCATTGTCGCCATAGCGGATCTCGTTGGTGGCGACCGTGTCATTCTCGTTGATCACGGGCACCGCGCGCCATTCCAGTAATTTGGCAATGGTGGAGCGTGCGTTGAGATAGCGCCGCCGTTCCTCGGTGTCCTGCAGCGTAACGAGAACCTGGCCGGCGCCGATGCCATGCGCGCCCAGCACCTCCGACCAGATCCGCGCCAGCGCGATCTGGCCGACCGCTGCGGCGGCCTGGCTTTCTTCCAGTTTGAGCGCGCCGCGCGGCAATTTCAGCCGGGCCCGCCCGAGTGCGATCGAGCCTGACGAGACGATCAGCACGTCGCGGCTCTCGCCATGCAGCTTCGCAATGTCGGCGGCGAGTGCCGCCAGCCACGGCGCGCGCACCTGGCCCGCGTCCTGATCGATCAGAAGCGCGGAACCGACCTTGACGACGATGCGCCGGAAATTGTCGAGCTGAGGGCGGGCCATGAGGGTTCGATGACAGCGTGCTTTGCGAAAGCAATACGCGCCACGTCCGGACTTTGGAAGTGGCGCGCATGTAAGAAAGCGCGTGAAAGTTAAGGTTAAATCAGCCCATCACGAAGGCATTGAGCTTGTTGCCGTCGGGATCGCGGAAATAGGCGGCGTAGAATTGCGGGCTGCGCTGACCGGGAGGGCCCTCGCAGGTGGCGCCAAGCGACAGCGCGAGCTTGTAGACGCGGTCAACCTGCTCCTTGTCCTTGGCTGCGAAGGCGGCCATCACGCCGTTGCCGGCCGTCATCGGCTTGCCGTCGAACGGCTGGCAGACACCGAAACCGGCGCCATGGCCCTTGCCGCTCCAGGCAATCAGGCGGTCATTGGCCATGAAGCGGCCCATCCCGAGTTCGCTGCAGACCTTGTCGTAGAAATCGCCGGCTTTTTTCAGGTCCTTGGTGCCGACGGTCATATAACCGATCATCGTTTCTCTCCCTCGCTGACTGGCGCGCAGAGGTTTTGCAGCAGGATGATGACGCCTGCAAGGCGTCTCTCTCGCCCGAAAGGCCGTTCGACCTATCGCTAGTTCCGTGGCCGGATCGATTCTGGTCTAATTGGTCGAGGTCACTGGAGGACGGGGACATGCGGCGGCGGGATTTCATGGGGGGCGCGCTGGCGCTGCCGATGTTGATGGGCGCGAACCGCACGCGCGCCGAATCCGGTCCGCTGACGAAGATCATCTTTCCCTTCGCGGCCGGTGGCGGCGGTGACGGGTTGTGCCGCCAACTGGCGCAATTTCTTGCTCCAATCCTCGACCGCAGCGTCATCGTTGAGAACCGCACCGGCGGCGACGGTCTGATCGGGATCAGGGCCGTCAAGGGCGCCAGTCCCGATGGTGCCACGATCCTGGTGACGACCGGTCCCACGATGTACCTGCTGCCGATGGTCGAGACCGAGCCGAGCTTCGACAATGCAAGGGATTTCGTTCCGGTGTCCCAGATCGCGCGCTTCGAATTCGCGATCGTTGCGAGCCCTTCGATCGGTGCAAGGGACTTCGACCAATTGGTGGCCTGGGTCAGGGCCAACCCGGCGAAGGCGTCCTATGGCGTTCCGAGCAACGGCACCATTCCACATTTCACCGGCTGGCAGCTCGAGCAGGTCCTCAAGCTCTCGATGACGCGCGTGCCCTACCGCGGCACCGCGCCGATCGTGACCGATCTGATCGGCGGGCATCTGCCATTCGGCATCACCACGCTTGCGGATGCCATCACGCAGCATCGTGCGGGCACGGTGCGGATCGTCGCGGTGAGCGGTGCGACACGGTCGCCGTTCCAAAGCGATGTGCCGACCTTGAAGGAAAGCGGCGTCGATCTTGTCGCCGACGGCTGGTACGGCATGTGGTTGCCGGCGGGCAGTTCGCCTGATTTCGCGCACAAGCTCAGCGCGGCGGTCGCAGAAGTGATCGCCAGGCCTGAGGTCAGGGAGAAGCTTCTCGACGTTACGCTCATTCCGGTGGGCTCGACGCCGGAGGATCTGACCAGGGCGCTCGCCGCCGATACCGCGCGCTGGCAGCCGATCGTCAAGGCGACCGGCTACAAGATCACGAACTAGGCTTGATCACGATCCAGGCTTGGCGTTTGCGCTGATCCTTGCGCGGATCGCCGCAAGTTCGGCCTCGTCCCAGATGCCGATCAGGATGCCGCCCTTCACCTGCATCTGGTTGTCCGCGTAGGACGCGATCTTCGCATTCGGCGTCGTGATGTGCATCTTCGGATGCAGCGCCCATTCGAACAGGGCGGCCTGCAGGCGCGCGATCACCTCGGTGCAGTCGGGATCCTCGCCGCGATCGGAAAATTCCTGCGGGTCGCTTTGCAAATCATACAACATCGGCCGGAAACCCGAGGCATGGATATATTTCCAGCGGCCATCGAAAACCATGAACAGCCGGCAGCTTTCGATCGGTTGATTCAGTTTCAGCCGCACGTCCTGCATCGAATAGTCGTATTCGGAGAACACCACTTTGCGCCATGCAGGCGTTTGTCCGCGCAGCAGCGGCAGCAGCGAACGCCCCTCGAGAATATGGTCGGGAGGCGTTCCGCCGAAATAGTCGATGAAGGTCGGCGCGAGGTCGATCGCCTCGACCAGCGCCGCGCAAACGCTGCCGCGCGTCGCGTCTGCCGCGCTCGATGGATCGATCACGATCAGCGGGATCTTCGCGGATTGTTCGTGGAACAGGTCTTTTTCGCCCATCCAGTGATCGCCGAGATAATCGCCATGATCCGACGTGAACACGATCATGGTGGTGTCGAGCAGGCCGCGTTCCTCCAGGAAGCGCATCAACACGCCCATCTGGTCGTCGATCTGCTTGATCAGGCCCATATAGGCGGGGATCACCTTTTCGCGGGCCTCGTCGCGCGACATGTTGCGCGAGTAGCGCATGTCCATGTAGGCGGCGAAGACCGGATGCGCTTCCTGCCGTTCCTTCTCGGAGCGGATGGCAGGCAACACGTCCTTTGTCCCATACATGCTGGCGTAGGGCTCGGGCGCGATATAGGGCCAGTGCGGCTTGATATAGGAGAGATGCAGGCACCACGGCCGCCCGTCGCTTTCGGCCTCGGTGATGAAGTCCATCGCTCGACGCGTCATATAGGGCGTTTCGGAGAGTTCCTCGGGAATCCGCGCCGCCTTGTCGGCGTGCACCAGGAGCCAGCCGTTCTGCAGTTCGCCGTCCTCGGCAGCGCCCGAATTGGCCCAATGCTCCCAGGGGTTGGGCGCGTCATATCCCTTTTCGCGCAGGTACGCGTCGTAGCGGGGCCGCGGCCGTCCGGTGGGATGCAGTCCGTCGTCCCGCTCATAGGGCTCGAAGCCGCATTCGCTGACGTGAACGCCGATGATCGAATCCGGCGCGATGCCGAGCGCTTTCAGTCCGTCGAGATCGGGCGCCATATGCGTCTTGCCGACCAGCACGTTGCGCACGCCGATCCTCTTCAGGTGGTCGCCGAGCGTCGGCTCGCCGACCCGCAGCGGCCAGCCGTTCCAGTGCGAGCCGTGGGAGCGCATGTAACGGCCCGTGTAGAACGACATCCGCGAGGGGCCGCAGATCGGCGACTGAACATAGGCGTTGGAAAACAGCACGCCGCATTTTGCCATCGCGTCGATGTTCGGCGTCTTAAGCGTGGGATGTCCGGTGCAGCCGAGATAGTCATAGCGAAGCTGGTCGCACATGATCCAGATGACGTTCTTCGCACGCGCCATTTGGCCGACCAGCCCTATGCTTCCCAGGGCGCCATTTGCGCGGCGCGTTTGGCTTTGCTCGTGACCTGCTTGTCCCCGATGATGTCGGCGAGTGCGCGCAGCGCTTCCTTGACGCCTTCGCCGGTCGCGCCCGAGATCAACAGCGGCGTCTTTTTCGCCGCGCGCTTGAGCCGGTCCTTTTGCTTCTTCAATTCGTCAGGCTCGACCGCGTCGATCTTGTTCAGCGCGACGATCTCCATCTTCCCGGCAAGCTGGCCGCCATAGGCTTCGAGTTCGCCGCGCACGGTCTTGTAGGCCTTGCCCGCATGTTCGGAGGTCGCATCCACCACATGCAACAACACGCGGCAGCGCTCGATATGGCCGAGGAAACGGTCGCCGAGGCCGGCTCCCTCATGCGCGCCTTCGATCAGGCCCGGAATATCGGCCAGCACGAATTCGCGGCCGTCGGCGTTCACCACCCCAAGCTGCGGATGCAGAGTGGTGAAGGGATAATCCGCGATCTTCGGCCGTGCGGCACTGACCTTGGAGAGGAAGGTCGACTTCCCGGCATTGGGCAATCCCACCAGACCGGCATCCGCGATCAGCTTCAGCCGTAGCCAGATCCAGCGCTCCTCGCCGGACTGGCCGGGGTTGGCATTGCGCGGTGCGCGATTGGTCGACGATTTGAAATGCGCATTGCCAAAGCCGCCATTGCCGCCGCCGGCGAGCACGAATTTTTCGCCAAGCGTGGTGAAGTCGTGGATCAGCGTCTCGCGATCCTCATCGAACACCTGGGTGCCGACCGGCACCTTCAGCACAATCGGCTTGCCGTTGGCGCCATGGCGATCCTTGCCCATGCCATTCTCGCCCTTGGGCGCCTTGAAATGCTGCTGATAGCGATAGTCGATCAGCGTGTTGAGCCCGTCGACGACCTCTATGATGACGTCGCCGCCACGGCCGCCATTGCCGCCGGACGGCCCGCCGAACTCGATGAACTTCTCCCGCCGGAACGCGACGCAGCCGTTCCCGCCGTCGCCGGAGCGGACATAGACCTTGGCTTCGTCGAGGAATTTCATAGGACTTAGGTAAGGCAGAGCGGGCGAACCGGCAACCCAAAACGGGGCCAAATGGCCGATAAAGGCGTTGTTGGTAAAGCAGCCGCGACCGCGGTTCGGTCAACGGCGCACACCTCGTCCGCGCTTGGCTCTACGCGGTGCGGCTCGCCGGAGCGTTCCTACGGCGGCGCAAGATCGCCGCCGCCCCGCTTTTCGATTTCGATTGTATCGCCTGGGGACGGAACATTGAATGGTGTCGGCAGCGACGCATCGACAACCCATCGAGCCAGTTGCGGCGCCGCGGCGCTGGTGCCGATCAGGCGAAACACGCTGCCGCTGCGGGTGCCTCCGGCGAGGATGCCCTGAAGGGCATAGGACTCATCGCATGGCATAAGGTAATCCGGACCGACGCGACGGGTGAGCGGGCCGCTACGCGCCGGTCCGGCAGACGAATAGGGCGACTTGTGCCCATCCTGGATAATGTAGCCGCCGGCGACATGCACGCTGTAGTCCGCCGCGGTGGCCGTGCCGTTGAGCGTGCCAAGGCGATGGATCAGCGAGCCTGTCTTGTCGAACTCCCCGTTGACGCGGGTACAACTTGCCGATGCCGACCGGGTTCGCTCCCACTGCGGGTCAACAAAACTCGACCGCTTGGCGCCGGTGATGATGTTCATGTTGGGGTCGGTGCGGGCCACATAGGCGTGGACCGCGGCGTGATGGGGCACGCCGGCCACCTTGATTTTCCAATCCCCATGCTCGGCTACGAGTTCCAGCGGCAGCAACCGTGGGCTTCACTTCAACCCGCCACATCGTGTCGTCAATGCCCCATGCTGTTGGCGAGCCCACTCCGGCGGGAGACTGAGGGGGAGTCGAAGTGGTCGATGTGTAGGTGGCTCCGCTGGGAGATGTCAGCGTCACCGTAACGCCGCCGGCATGAATTGTTTTCATCCACACCTCGGCGAAGCAAAGCACGGTGTTGTCGGGAGGAAGACGCCAGATCCATTCGACGTGGCCATGCTGGTGAGGGTGCCTGCGGAAAACGACGTGGCCCTCGGTGAGATATGAGTTGCCCGCCGCGAGAACGATCTCAAGCTTTGGTTTGCCCGCGGTTCCATCGTACTCGTTGACCAGCGCGGTCAACGCCGTCTCCAACAGCCAAAGGCCATCGTGCGGCCCGGTTGTGGGCCCGTAGCTGAGATTGATGATCACGTTCTGGGTGACGTTCGGCTTGGCAAATGACAGCACGTACTGGATGGCGGCGACGGCATAGGCCGGTAGCCATACGCCGGAGGCGTCACGGAGGTTTTCGTCCGAGAATTGCACGAACACCAGTTCAGCATCCGACGCGGTGTCGGTGACGGGCTTCCAACTCGGCGGGTCGCGACGGTCGCCGGGCGGGAAGGGACCGAGACGTGAAGAGGGCGGGAGTTTCCCCGCAAGCACATCCATCACATGCGCGCCGTGCGACTGCTGGAATGCAAGCCTGTCGAAGCCCGCGTCGGCATAACAGCTGTCCTCGTCGATGCCGTGCGCCGGCGTCGAATGCAAGCCTATCCAGTCGTCAAGGCCGATCTTGCCGGGCGCAAGCAGCGGCGAGAAATCGCGCCGGTACTCGAGGCCGTAGCCAAAATCGTTCAGCGGCATTCCAAAAACATTTCCATTGATCGTGATTGGATGCCTACCCTGGTTCTGGTCCCATATGCTGCGCACGCGAGTGCTTGAGACACCGGCCAGGGTGTTGAGAAATTGCGCCGCGGCGAACGGGCAGCCGTCGTCGAGCACACCGATCAAGAGCGACCCAGGCGGATCCTTGCCCTGATCGTAACGATCCTCGAGAATCGCTTTCTTGGTCAACACGGTCGGAGATGACGGCTTCACCGGAAGCGAGAGCTCGACCCTGGAAACATAGTAATTCCAGATGGGAAAGGAGGCAGCTTGAACGGCGGCGCTCCGGCAGCGCAGCGTGGCGTATTGCGTGTTGCCGACGTCCGGGCCGAATTCCGTACCGAACGCGACGTGCGCCCCCATTGCCTGCTCGAATGCCTGCACGCTTTCGCTCGGCTTCACTTCAATGAGCAGCAGCAGTCGGAATTGTTCTTCGTCCAGGATTCGAAACGTCTTCCCGAAATTCTCGAGGTCGGTGACGAAGTTCTCGAAGTCCGAGTTCGATTGCGTATCTGAGATACGGGCCAAAGCAGGCCGGGTGTGGCTGACGATCGGCCATCGGATTGCCCTCCACTTCGGTTAGACGCCAAATCTGCCGGTCCACTCATATTGAGCCTTGCCCCAGAGGTATTGCATCAATGGGGAGGGGGTAACGGTCGTTCCGGTGTTCGCTGCGGAGTAAAGCGGCCCCTGGCTGAGATCCTGGCTTGGGATTGTCGGTGTCGACGGCGCCGTGTGGAACGGATTGAAATCGGTCGTCGAGAAAAGGTCGATTCCCGTAGCGGCCAGGAATTTGCGGTCCAGGAATGGCTGACTAGCGGTGCAGCGTCCGACAAAGTACTCGCCCAGTGCCACGCCCAGCATGCGTCCCGCCATGCTGTCCGCCGGGAAATGGACTCCCGCGATGACCCGGTTGGTCGTGATGCGCGCCGACACGCGGTCGAGCTGGTCGATCACCCACTTGAGTTGCGGCAGCGTATCGAGCTTGAGCAACTGCCGCAGGACATAGCAGATGGCATAAGTCTGTGTCGCGTGGCCCATCGGGAAGGTGCCGTGACCGGGGGTCGTGATCATCGGCTGAACCTCCGCGTTGTAGTCGACGGGACGGTAGCATCCCAGCGCATGCTTGAAACGCATTTCGACATAGACGCAGAACTGCAAAACCATGTTCAGGAGTTCGAGTGTCCACCTCGTGCGGTCAGGCCTCAGCGGGACGATCGACGACCAGAACGCGTATTGCGGATCGATCTGCGCCAGGATTTCGGTGGCGCGTTCGTTCCGCAGTTGCGCCCAGCTCAGCACCAGGGGAATCTGGTTCTCGAAGGTGGTTTTCGCAGGACGTTCGATTTCCGCGATCGGGTTTCCTGACGACAGGACCTGGAAGCTACCAGTCGAGGCCTGGAAGGTGACACCCTGCAGCATCTCGCCGACTGCTATGTAGGCGCGAACCCAGGGCTCCCAACGATCCATTTCACCGGGGGCATCAATGGTCGTCGTCGACGGCCCGTAATAGTCGTAGGACGAGGGCGGGACCTCGGGAACGACGATGGTCCCTTCGCGCGAGTGAATGAGCGCGTCGATCATGACCGGATTGGCATAGACATCGCCCAGCGTACCGACGATCGAACCACCTGCTCCGCCTATGCCGCCCGCGCCTCCAGCTCCGCCCGCGCCGCCTGCGCCACCCGCACCTCCGGCTCCGCCCGCTCCGCCTGCACCTCCAGCTCCGCCCAGTTGGCTCATTTGATGCCTCCTATGACTAGATCAAATTTTCAACGGTAAACCTCTTAATGGCAGCGTGCTCAACCAGCACGCAAGCTAGCTTCTGCATCAATGCCGGTTCGAGTTGCTGCTCACCGACGGCAATCCCGCAAGCGTGAGGCACCGCGCCCAGTGCCGGCCCGTTTCGAGTTCGGCATTTGGAATGCGTCCCAAATATCTCTCCACTGTCAATTCCGGTTCGAGTTCCCGCAGCTTGCCCAGTGCTGCCCGCGCTTCCTTCATGCGTTCCTGACACACAAGCGCTATCGAGAGGACCCGCCATGTCGAAGTGTGCATGCGATTGAGCGTTAATGACGAGCGCGCAAGTCGTTCGGCGTCGCCGTAGCGATGCGCGGAAAGTGCGGCGGTTGCAGCGAGGGACTCGAAATAGTAGCGCTGCGGATCCAGTGGCGAGAGCTCCATCGCCCGGGAGGTAGCTTCCATCGCGGCGTTCCCGTCGCCTCTGAAGGCGTCGACCGTACCGAGGTAGAGCCAGCCGAGCGCGTGACTTGGGTTGGCACTCACGGCCTCGCTGCAGCGCCTGCGCGCGGAGTCCAGGTCCTTCAACAAATGGCAATAGACGAACCCTTCCGTCGCCAGCGCGAGCGCGTCCGACGGATCCCGGTCGCGGGCGGCGTGTGT
The DNA here is from genome assembly GCA_963696255.1 of uncultured Alphaproteobacteria bacterium. Lineage (GTDB taxonomy): Bacteria > Pseudomonadota > Alphaproteobacteria > Rhizobiales > Xanthobacteraceae > Bradyrhizobium. Next base: position 1,521,381 of record CAVOJN010000005.1, on the reverse strand, counting down.
GACACTCAGGGCCTCGGCAGCTTCACGCGTGCGGTCCTCCGACCAGCCCCGCGTAACGCGCAGGATGTACCAGTTGCCGAGCCACGCGCGCGGAGCGGCGATTCGGGCGTGCCGATGAATCAATTCGTCAAGTATCTTGCGGGTTTCGAGAAACTCGTGCTTGCTCGAGCGGTGCATCAGCTTGATGCTGCCAAGCAGCAGCGAATAGCTCTCAAGCGTCGGCAGGGGCTGGGTCAGGATGTGTTCGACCTCGGCATCGAATACGGCGTAATGGACGGCCTGCGCGATGCGATTGGCCAATTCGCTTTGCGCTTTGAGCAGGTCGCCGATGTCGCCGCCCAGCCGTTCGGTCCAGACCACCCGGCCCGTGCGTGGCGAGGAAAGTTCCGCCGTCACCATGACTTTGTCGCCGCTGATGACATACGCCCCGCTCAGAACATAGGTTGCTCCAAGATGAGCTGATACCTCGCTCACCCTGTTGCTGCGGCCGCGGAACACTGCCGTCGACAGCCGCGAGATCACCTTCAGGTTGGCCGATTTCGACAGCCGGCAGATCACAGCGTCGGCGATCAGGTTGCCAATGTCGTAAGCCCCGGGACCATCGTTTCGGGTGGAGAAAGGAATGACCGCGATCGATGGCTGCATGGCAGTGCCGTAATCGCGTCGCCCGGGAAGATTCGGATGTGGACACGCCCGGCCAACCCGATAGGCCCGAACCGGCTCATCGAAGTGCTTGAGAATGCATTCTCCGAGATCTTCGCACACTGCGTCGACGCCATGGGTCAGTTCGTCGCGGGCCATGGCGCTGCCGATCGTCTCGCCGGGGTGGGCGAGACTCGCCAGCGCGGCCGCCAGTTGCGCATGGGCCGATGCACTGGCGATGGTTTCGCCGGGGCCGGCAAGAGTTGCCAGGCGCGACGCTAGATTTACGCCCGTCCCATAGATGTCCGTGCCGTCGCTCCATGCCATTCCAGCGTTGATGCCCGCGCGAAGGTGGAAATGCTGGTCCTCCGGTATGCCGACGTTTCCTGCGGCGATGCTCCTGTGCATCTCCGCGGCAGCGCGAACGGCATCCGGCACGGTCTCGAAACGGGCCAGCAGTCCATCGCCAAGGCTTTTGACGAGGGTTCCATGGTAGCGGGGGAGGATCGCTGAAACGGTGGCCTGGATGAAGTTCGCCCATCGGCGAACGGTCGATGCCTCATGCTCAAGCATGAGTCGCACGGATTCCACCAGATCGACCAGAAGCACGACGGTCTTTTGTCGCACCAACAAACTTCCGGCGTCCCGCGCGGCGGATCGCTCGATCTTTGCTCCGTCGATGTCGGCGGCATTGCCTTTCATGAGGAGCCTGGTACGCGACAACCTGATGTTCATCTTAGATACCGTGAAACGGCAAACCAAGTGATTGAGTGCAAAAGCTCCGCGCCATCTGCTTTTGCAATGACAGCCGAACGTAGTCCCGATCGAGCGGGTTGTTTGTTAGGTATTTCACAAATTAGCGGAGCACGTTGTCACAGCACGGGCGCCCGCGAGAGCTAGGCGCCTCGTTTCCGCAGCAGAAATTTCTGTATCCCCTCCAGCACCAGCTCCTTGCGTTGGTTGTGCACGGTGCTTCGCAACGTCACCACGCCCGTGGTGCGGCCGGGTGCCAGCTCGGTCACCTCGAGTGCGGGATAGATGGTGTCGTCGGCATAGACAGGCTTTAGAAACCGACTCGATTGTTCGAGGAAGCCGACCAGCGAATCCTCGACCAGGAACGGAAACAGGCCGGCGCCCGGGGCGGTGTGAACGAGGGTCTGAAAGCCGTGCGCGAGCAGATGAGGCATCCCGCGGGCGCGGCAATATTCGATATCGTAATGTACCGGATGGGTGTCGCCGCTCGCGGTCTGGAACGCGGCGAAGATCGCCGACGTCTGGGTCCGGCTCGGCAGCACGAAACGTTCGCCGACCACGAAATCCTCGAACCAGCGCTGCTGAGGCACCATGCGATGCGCGGCGGGATCGAAGTCGGTCATGACGCCTTCCAGAGTGTTTGCGATCGAACCACGGGTAGCGCAGAGCTGCCGTGGCGGCAATCGCTCCTTGTCATTCCGGGGCGCCACGCAGTGGCGAGCCCGGAATCCATAACCACAACTCTGGAATATGGATTCCGGGCCTGCGCCTGCGGCGCATCCCGGAATGACACTGGAGAGACGGGCTGAGTCCTGCTATGCGGGCAGAGTCGCTCAACCCTGAATAATCAATGTCCCTGCTGACAAAGATCTCCACCCATGCCGACGAACGGTCCGCGCGCCTGGCAGGCATCGGCCTGATGCTGCTTGGCGTCTTCATGTTCTCGTTCGGCGACGCGCTCGGGAAGTATCTGGTGTCGACCTATGCGGTCGGACAATTGCTGTGGCTGCGCGCCTGCGCGGCGCTGCTGGTGCTGTCACCGCTGATCTGGCGCAGCCGCAGGCAATTTTTAGGGATGGAGCGGCCCAGGCTGCAGGCGATCCGGATCGTGCTCTCGACGCTGGAAGTCGCGGCGTTTTTCCTCGCGACCGTCTATCTGCCGCTCGCTGACGTCACGACCTATTATCTCGCCTGTCCGATCTTCGTCACCGCGCTCTCGGCGCTGGTGCTGGGCGAACGGGTGGGCTGGCGGCGCTGGAGCGCGATCCTGATCGGCTTTGGCGGCGTTCTGATCGCGCTGCGACCCTCGGCGCAGACCGTGAGCTGGCCGGCCATGATCGCACTCGGCGGCAGCATATCGTTCTCGTTCCTGATGCTGATCACGCGAAGTCTGCGCGCAACGCCCGATATCGTGATGGCGACAACGCAGTTCGTCGGTACCTTTGCGCTGGGAGCACTGATGTCGCCGTTCGGCTGGGTGACGCCGAGCGTGAGCAGTCTCGCGCTGTTCGCCGGAGCCGGCTGCATCTCGGTCACCGCACTTGTCTGCGTCAACCGCTCGCTGAAGCTTGCGCCCGCGAGCGTCGTCGTACCCTATCAATATTCGATGATCGTCTGGGCCGTGATGTTCGGCATCACCGTGTTCGGCGATGTGCCGCAGCCCGCGACCATTGTCGGCGCGGCGATCATCATTGCCGCCGGGCTCTACATCTTCCTGCGCGAGCGCAGGCTCGGTCAGGAAGAGACGGCGGTGAATCCGCCGGCGTGATCTGCATCCTCGTCATTGCGAGCCAACGGGTCGCGCGAATGCGCGCCCGATGACAGGCTCCGCGAAGCAATCCATCGTGCCACTCATGGAGATATGGATTGCTTCGTCGCTTCGCTCCTCGCAATGACGACGGTAATTGCAGTTGCCTACCGCGCTCTCTTGGTCGAACTGGCCCAGTCCTTCAGCGACGACCAGACGCTGCGTGAGAGACGGAAGCAGTCGACGGGACTGGACGAGCCCAAGGCATCGAACCGATACAACTGGACTCCAGTCCACTGGAATCCGCACTTCTCCAGGATGTTGCGCGAGCTCGGGTTGGCGACCCGGGCGCCCGCGAACAACGCCTCGTTGTCGAACGCCTCGAAAAAATGATCGATCACCGCACGCGCGGCTTCCGTGCCGAAGCCCCGGCCCCAATGCTCGACGCCAAGCCAGTAGCCGAGTTCCGGTGCGCTCGGGTCGCGCAAGTTGACGCCGACCACGCCGATCGGCTCGAAATCCTGCTCGATCAGGAACACCAACTCGCTATCCCTGGAGGCCAGCGCGCGCACGAACTCGACCGCATGGTCCAGTGAATAGGGATGCGGCAGACGGCGGGTATTTTCCGCAATGCGGCGGTCGTTGGCTAGGCGCGCAATTGCTTTTACGTCCGCGAGCGTCGGGCTGCGCAGGGTCAGCCGTTCGGTCTCGAGGACGCAAGGACTGGCCTTGCGCAGACCCAGAGTCGGAATGTCCTGCAACATGTCGGGCTCCATAAAATCAATACATCAAAACGAAAGGGGGAGGCCGGTTTCCCGCCTCCCCCTTGGAGCCCTTCTCGAACTCCGCCGGTTCATCAGGACCCGGCGGACTCGAAACTTGGTCCACCGTCTATTCGGCCGCAGCATCCGTCATCGGGCGTACCGAAATGAACGTGCGGCCATTGCCTTTGGCGTGAAACTCGACATGGCCTTCGACCTTGGCAAAGAGAGTATGATCGGTACCCATGCCGACATTGAGGCCGGGATGCCAGGTGGTGCCGCGCTGACGCGCGATGATGTTGCCGGGAATCACACGCTCGCCACCAAAGGCCTTGATACCAAGGCGCTTACCCTTGGAATCGCGCCCGTTACGCGATGAACCGCCTGCTTTTTTGTGAGCCATGGCCCGTCTCCAAACTTACCGTGTTCTTAGGTCAATTCCTTGAAGGAATCATTTCACTTTTTGTCGCACCATTTTGATCTCTGTCTCAAACCTGACAGAGACCTTACTTTTTCGTCGCCGGCTTCACTTTTTCGCCGCCGGCTTCTTGGCCGGAGCCTTGGCGCGCGGTTTAGCCGCAGCTTTCGCAGCAGGCTTTGCGGCGGCCTTCTTGGCTGCCGGCTTCTTGGCCGCCTGCTTCTTGGCAGCCTTGGGCGCCTCGTCGCCGTCGTCAGCCGGCTTCGCCACCTTCTCCTTCTTTGGCCGCGGGCCAATCGAGGGCTTGGCGTTATCGGCGAGGATCTCGGTGATGCGAAGCACCGTGATCTCGTCGCGATAGCCGCGCTTGCGGCGCGAATTCTTGCGGCGGCGCTTCTTGAACGCGATCACCTTCGGACCGCGCTTGTGTTGCAGCACTTCGGCCGCAACCGAGGCGCCGGACACCGTCGGCATCCCCAGCACCGGCGTCTCGCCGCCGAGCACCAGAACTTCACCAAGCTGCACGATCGTACCGACGTCGCCGGCGATCTTGCCAATCTCGAGCACATCATCCGGAACGACCCGGTATTGCCGGCCGCCGGTTTTGATGACTGCGAACATCGTTTAATTCCTTCGTGTTCGATCCCGTCCTCGAACCTTGTCCGGGCCGGCTTTTTGTTCAGTCGTTATGGGACTTTTTCGCGCGATCCGCTGCAAATTGGGCTACGGATTCTGCGCAAAAACAAGCGGCGCGAGAAATCCCGCGCCGGAATGGGCGGACTTATAGCGGCTCGAGCCTCCGAGTCAAGGAAAACTAGGGCAAAAACCGGCCAGAAATGAAGGATTTGGCCCGAAACGGGCGAGTAGGGAATGGCGAATAGCGAATGGGGGAACAAAAGGGAAATTGCTATTCGCTACTCGCCATTCGCCTCTCGCCCCCCTGAAACCAACGGGTTCCACAGCCGTTGTCCCGTCGAGTTTCAAGACACGGGCAGGGAAATACATGGCTGAGGACGTCATCACCACGGGCATCGCCCATCACGGGGCCGGCCGTCTTCCGTCGGTCGAGGTCGATAGCTTCAACCTGGAATTGAAGGACGAGGAGGGCTTCCTGGGCGACCGGGCCTCCAAGGGCGCGTTCCGCAAGATGTTCGACAAGTGGCGCAAGCCTCTGCGCAAAACGGGCAAGGACCCGTTCGGTGAGGTGCCGTCGGAGAAGATCAGCAAGAAGGCCCTCGACGACATGCTGGTCGGTGATGACACCGAGGCCTCCGCGGTGGTGCACAGCGCGATCGAGGAGTTCGCGCAGGAACTGGCCTATGTGACGCGCCGCTTCCTCAAGACCAAGGCCTGGGCCGACACGGAATGCATCGTGGTCGGCGGGGGCTTTCGTGACAGCCGGCTCGGCGAGCTTGCGATTGCGCGCACCGAAATCATCCTGCGCGCGGAGGATTTCGAGATCGAGATGGTGCCGATCCGCTTCGATCCGGATGAGGCAGCGCTGATCGGCGCGGTGCATCTGGCGCCATCCTGGATCTTCGAGGGGTACGACAGCATCCTGGCCGTCGACATCGGCGGCACCAATATCCGCTGCGGCGTGGTCGAGACGCGATGGAAGAAAGCGGACGATCTGTCGAAAGCGAGCGTCTGGAAGTCCGAACTGTGGCGTTATGCCGACGACGAGCCGACGCGCGAAGCTGCCGTCAAGCGGCTGGTGAAAATGCTCAAGGACCTGCTCGCCGCCGCCGATGAGGAGGGGTTCAAGCTTGCGCCGTTCATCGGCATCGCTTGTCCCGGCGTGATCAACGAGGACGGGTCGATCGAGAAGGGCGCGCAAAACCTTCCGGGCAATTGGGAGAGCAGCAAGTTCAATCTGCCGGGGAGCCTGGTGGAAGCCATTCCCACGATCGGCAATCATGATACGGCCGTGCTGATGCATAATGACGCGGTGGTGCAGGGCCTCGCCGAAGTCCCGTTCATGCAGGATGTCGAAAGCTGGGGCGTGCTGACCATCGGAACCGGGCTCGGCAACGCCCGCTTCACCAACCGCCGCAAATCCAACGGCAAAGGCGAGAAAAAGAACGGCGCCAAAAAAGACGCGAAGAAGACGCCGACAAAAAAGACAAGAAGTAAGGTTGACCGGTTAGGTTAAAACCGGCTTCGCGTTGCCGCTTTCCGCGCATCCGCTAGCGTGTCCATGTCGCTCACACCAATCGGCGAAAACCCCAACTTCCCCGTGCGGTATTTCAATGAGACGACACGGGACCGCCAGATTTTTATCGCGTACCGGCGGTCCCACTTTTTCAGGGCATGACGCTCGAACAAGAGCTCAGTCTCGCCGGTCGAAGAAGGCCGCGATCTCGCTTGCCGCGCGATCGGGATCCTCCCGATGCGGGAAATGTCCGACGCCGGACAACATCGCGAGATCGAGATTGGTGAAAGTCTCGCCCATCCGGTCGGTCCACGCATAGGGGAAGAGCGGATCATGCTCGGCCCAGCGCACGCAGGTGGGAACGTCAATCGGCGGAAGCTTTGGCGCTCTCGCCCTGCATCATCCTGATGCGGCCGGCATGTGCCGCGCGGTAATGCGCGAAGCCTCCCGCGAGATTGCCCGCCTTCATGAAATTATCAGTGAAGGCGTCGAGCACCGTCGTCGAAGGCATCCTTGCGGTATGACCAGTTTTTCAGGAAGTGCCCGATATAGGTCCGGCAGGTCTCGCGCGTGGCGCCGACCAGAGCGGGCGCCATCTCCATCTGGTGGAACGATTGATACCAGATGTGATTGAGCCGGTCGGGCGCGCCCATGCGTCGCTCCGATGCCGGGATAGACGAAGTCGAAGAAGAACAGCCCGGTCACGCGTGCGGGCGCGGTCCGTGCCAGCGGCTGCATCGCCGCGCCGCCGACGTCATGGCCGATCACGCCGAATCGCTCGAAGCCGAGCGCGTCCATCAGCGCCAGCATGTCGGTTGCGTGCTGATCGGGTCCGTATGGACCATCAGGTTTGTCGCTGTCGCCGAACCCGCGCAGGTCGGGCGCAACAAGGGTGTAGCGGCCCGCCAGCCGCGTCATGACCGGCTCCCAGGTCAGCCAGAATTCCGGCCAGCCGTGCAGCAACAGCAGCGGCTTGCCGGCGCCCGCCCGCGCGCACGTGGAATGTCGCGCCATTGGCCTTGAGATGGAGGTGCTCGATCATCGGTGTTCCCTGGGTGAGAGCGAAAAAGGCCCAAGGAATTATCATTCCGCGCCTTGTCTGGTCAGCCATCCTCGCCTAGAACACGGCCCCGACCACGGGGCTCAGCCCCTGATTTGGCGCCTTCAGGAGAGGTGGCAGAGTGGTTGAATGCACCGCACTCGAAATGCGGCATAGGTGCAAGCCTATCGGGGGTTCGAATCCCTCCCTCTCCGCCATCGATCTTAGACAGCGCAGAAGTCCTTCAAAACCAGGCTTTTCTCGAACCGCCGGAAATGGACGGTGTAGCACCATGGGTGGCTCAAGCTGCCACTATTCAGCAGGGTGCTGCAAGCCCGGGCGCCGGCACGGCCCGTTTCTTAGAGAAGGGCAGCGAGCTCGACTGACGAAACCACAAGCGACACCAGGGCGGCGCCCAGGATCATCCACAGCGTGTCGATTTTGGTTGTCAGCAGCAGTACGGAAGGTGATCTAGGCGGCCATCTCGGTCGGCGGCGCCATCGCGCCTGTCATCATCGCCACCGCGTCCGACATTGATTGCTTCTTTGGATCGATCACCGTCAGCCGCCGCCCCAGACGGTGAACATGGATCCGATCGCAGACTTCGAAGACGTGCGGCATATTGTGCGAAATCAGCACGATCGGCAGGCCGCGCTTGCGTACGTCGAGGATGAGCCCAGCACGCGGCGCAATTCTTTGACGCCGAGGGCCGCGGTCGGCTCGTCCATGATGACGACCCGGCTGCCGAAGGCCGCGGCGCGCGCCACCGCAACGCCCTGCCTTTGGCCGCCAGATAGCGTTTCGACCGGCTGGTTGATATTTTAAATCGTCATCAATCCGAGGTCGGACAGCTTTTCGCGGGCAATGCGCTGCATGCTGCGGCGATCAAGCGTGCGAAATAATCGCCCGCGTGCATTCGACATACGCATCTCTCGCCCTAAGAACATATTGTCGGCGATGGACAGCGCCGGCGACAAAGCGAGATCCTGATAGACAGTCTCAATGCCTGCCTGGCGCGCCTCGAGTGGCGTTTGGAAATTGACGACGTTGCCGGCGAGTTTGATCTCGCCGGCGTCCGGGGTCACCGCTCCGCACAGCGCCTTGATCAAGGTCGATTTGCCGGCGCCGTTATCGCCGATCACCCCAAGGATCTCGCCGGGGTAGAGGTCGAAATCGGCGTTGTCGAGAGCGATAACGCGACCGTAACGCTTGACGAGGCCCCGCGCCTGCAGAATGGGCTCCGTGCTCATGCCGACACCCTCCGGATCCATTGATCGAACGCGACCGCTATGATGATCAGCACGCCGATGGCGAATTCCTGCCAAAGCACGTCGAGGCCAGCCAGCGAGACCGCGGAGCGGAACACGCCGACGATCAACGCGCCGATTAACGTGCCGACGATCGAACCGCGACCTCCGAACAGGCTGGTGCCGCCGATCACCACGGCGGTAATGGAATCGAGGTTGGCGTTATCGCCCGCCGTGGGGCTGATCGCGCCGACGCGGCCGATGATGGCCCAGCCGGCTATCGCCGCAATGAGGCCGGCCAGGACATAGACGCTGCGCAGGACGCGTTCGGTGTTAATGCCGGCGAGCCGCGCCGCTTCTGGATCATCGCCGGTCGCGTAGATGTGGCGACCATAAGGGGTGCGGTTGAGCACGTACCAGGAGAGGATCGAAAGCGCGATCAGGAGGAACGTCCCCAACATGATGCGCGCTCCGCCGACGTCGAACGTCACGCCCATCGATTGCAGGAACGGCGCGGACGTTGTCGAGGTCGTACGAGCGAATGGTTTCGCTCTGCGAGTAGAACGTGTTCAGGGCGCCGATGATGCTCCAGGTGCCGAGCGTCACGATAAAGGGGGGCATTTTCAGTCGCGTGACGAGGGCGCCGTTGAGATAGCCGCAGGCGACGCCCGTCAACAGGCCGGCGGGAAACGCCACCATGAGGGGCAATCCGTCGATGACCGCTAGGCGGCCCATGACGACCGACGAAATTACCATGGTAACGCCGACGGAGAGATCAATACCCGCGGTCAAGATGACGAAGGTCTGTCCGATGGCGAGAATGCCGACGATCGTCACCTGGGTCAGCACGGTCGAGAAATTGGTCGCGGTGACGAAGTGCGAGTAATTGACCGAGGCGCCGAGCAGCACGCCGAGTAGCAGTACGAGGAAGGGGACGATGGTCGGGTACAAATGCAGGAAGCGCTGGACGCGCTGAATGGACGAAAGCGTCTCCTCGAAGGAGACCTGTGCCGTCGACGCGCCGGCGAGCGCCTGCTCGTATTCCTGCGCCGCGAGCTGCTCCTGCGTGGCCTCGCTCATAGCGCACTCCCTGGTCTCGTCGTTTAAGCGAAATCGGCGCGCGCAAGACCGTCCTTACGCGCGCCGATCTCTCACTCAGATTAGGCGATCAAAGCTGGCGGAAATCAACCCCAGCAAAGCTTCGTGCCCTCTTCCGTATTAATCGAGGGAACGCCGGGAACCGGATGATCGGTCACCAGCTGTTCGCCGGTATCGATGCTCTGCGGCTTCTTGCCGGTCTTGATGAATTCGGCGACGGCTTCGACGCCCTTTCGACGCCATCAGCAGCGGATATTGCTGCGAGGTGGCGCCGATGATGCCGTCCTTGACCATCTTCACTCCAGGGCAACCGCCGTCGACTGCGACCACCAACACACCCTTCTCCTTGCCTGCCGCCTTGAGCGCATTGTAGCCGCCATACGCGGCGGGCTCGTTGATCGCGTACATCAAGTTGAACTCGGACGCCTTCTGGAGAATGTTCTCCATCGCCTTGCGGCCGCCGGCCTCGTCACCGCGGGTGACGTCGGAGCCGACGATCTGCGGGCTGTCGCTCTGCGCGTAGTGCTTGGGATCCTTGACCTTGATGCCGAAGCCGGTCAGGAAGCCGTTGTGGCGCAGATAGTCGACCGTCGGCTGGTTCGGCGTCAGATCGAGCGTGGCGATCTTGGCCGACGAGGCCTTGTCGCCGAGCGTCGCCTTTGCCCACTGGCCGATCAGTTCGCCGGCCTTGAAATTGTCGGTGGCGAAATTGGCGTCGGCGGCGGTGATCGGGTCGAGTGGCGTGTCGAGCGTGATCACCAGAACGCCGGCCTTGCGCGCCTTCTCGACCGTCGGGACCATTGCCGTGGAATCGCTCGGCACCAGCAGGATGCCCTTGGCACCGGCATTCACCAACGTTTCAATCGCGGCGACTTGGCCGTCATTGTCGCCATCGTACTTGCCGGCATAGGCTTGTGGCGTGAGCCCGAGTTCTTTGGCTTTTGCCTCAAAACCCTGCTTCATCTTAACGAAGAAGGGATTGGTGTTGGTCTTGGTAATCAGACCGACAATGTCGGCGGCCGAAGCCGGCGTGTGTGGCCAGCGCCAGCGCCGCTATGACGCCGGACAGCAGACAGAGCTTCTTGGTCACTGAGAGGTCCTCCCCGATAAGGTCTCGCGCAACGCTAATTTATTCCCTTCGCCCGCTCCAGTCCACTTTCTCCTGCAAAAAAGGCATTTATGGCCGCTCCGCGTCACGGATTTCTGTCGATTCCGAAAATCACTACAAGCCCCAAAATATCCGCCCAAAAAAATCTAGCGGATAGCATTCGGCTCGTTCTTTACGCTGCCGGCCGCGCCGCCGACGCGCGTTCGCGGTGATGATCGCCAGTGGCATGGCCGCCGGTGTCGGCATCGGCAAACGTCCCGACAGCACATCACGATGAGTCCGACGATTATCCCTCCCTCTCCGCCACGCCCGCAAAATCATGAAATCCGAAAGAATGCGTCCCGAAGCATTCTGACGCCGATTCCAGGCTCGCTTTCACGATGGACAGGAATCACTCCGGTCCTTGGCGGCGTTCCGTCGTCACGCAACACGGATCGCCGGAAAAGGAAACGCCGCGGTCGCTTTCACGACCGCGGCGCTTTTGGTTGCGGGGATCCGGCTTAGGCGTGCCAGCTCGCCGCGATCGTCGTCTGCAGCTCGGCAGGCGCCTGCGTCGCGGTGGTCGGATCAAATCCGGCGTGGCTCGACGAGTAGCTCGCCATCGCCTGGACCAGCTGGGTCACGCCGGCATCGATCTTCATGCCGCCCGCCGTGATCTCCTGCAACTGCGATCCCGCACCGTTGAACCAGCCGGCGACCGTGATCTTGTCCTGGCTGCCCATGACATCGATCGTCAGATCGTTGCCATTGCGCTGGAACCAGAGCTGGTTGTCGGTGATGTTGGCGCCGAAGTCGAGTTCGCCGCTTGCGGTCATGCTCGACGCCGTGCCGTTGACGATCCTGTCCTGCCCGCCGCCATGGCCGAACTGGTAGGTGTCGTTGCCGCCGTTTCCGGTCAGCACATCGTTGGCCGAGCTGCCGAACAGCACGTCATTGCCAGCGCCGCCGGTGGTGTTCGACGGGAGAGCAACATTGACGGTCTGTACGACCGGTTGGCTGGTGCTGGTATGAACCGAACCATCCGAGAACGTCGCCGTATCCGTCGACGTCGCAGTGACCGTCAGCTGGAAGTTGCTGGTCGCACCTGACGCCGTCAGGCTGCCGAACTTCCAGTTGCTCACATCGACGCTCGTGTGAGCTGCGTCCATCGCCGTGAACGTATTCACACCGTCCGATAAGGTGACGCCGACCGGGATGCCCGACACCATGACCTGCAAGGTCTCCGAACCATCCTTGTCGGTGACGTTTGCCCCGATGCTGACGTTCACCGAGTTGACCTGGGTGACACCGCCGGTGCCGACAGCGAAGACCTGCGCCCTGATGCCGTCGTCGTCCTTGTCCGCTCCGACACCGCTGGCGTCGGTCCAGGTGACGATGAACTGGCCGTTGGGAAGTGCCGCGATCGCAGGCGTATGCTGTTCGCCTGCTGCATTGAAGTTGATCGCGAACTCGCCGCCGACCTTGTGGCCTTGCTGGTCGATGACCTGCGCCTTGATCTGGCCGTTGTCCCCGTTCGGGATCTCGCCCAGATCTTCCACATCTTCCCAGGTCACGACGATGAAGCCGTTGGTCAGCTCGGTAATCCGCGGCGCCTGCTGATATTGCAGGGCCTTGGTATTGACCTGAAGCTGAGTGCCGACCTTGGCGCCGTTCTTGTCGAAGATCTGCATCATGATGTTGGAGTCGTCGTCATCGATACCTGGATTACCGGTACCGTCCGACTGCCCCTGCCAGGTGACGGCGTAGCCGCCGTTCGCCAGCCCGACCACGTTGGGAATGGTGTTGACATAGGTCATGTTCCTCGTATCGACGAGGACTTCGCCACCAACCTTGTTCCCGTTCGAGTTGAACGTCTGCGCCTTGATCGAACCGCCGCGCGCGCCGTCGTTGTTCAGGCCGCTGTCGTCCTCCCAAGCCACGACGAACTCGCCGCTGTTGACGCCCTTGAGGGCCGCCACCGACGGTAGCTGCTGGTCGTTGGTCATCTGGCTGTTGACCAGGAACTCGCCGCCGACCTTGTTGCCGCCGCCGTCGTAGATCTGCGCCTTGATCGAGGAGCCGCTGGCATCGCCACCCTGGCCGCTCGTGTCGTCCCAGGTGACGACGAAGCCGCCGTTCGGAAGCGCTGCAATCGAGGTGTTGTCCTGATTGCCCGCCGTCGTGGTGTTGACGATGAACTCGCCACCGACCTTGGTGCCGTTGCGGTTATAGATCTGGGCCCTGACGGCATCACCGTCGGTATCGCCGACGGTCGCGCCTTCGTCATCCCAGGAGACGACGAATTTGCCGTCCGCCAGGATGGCGATCTTCGGCCGGTACTGACCTCCCGCAACGGTCGTGTTGACGTGGATGTCCGCACCGCCGTTGCCGTTGGCGTCGAAAACCCGCATACGGATGCCCGAATTTTCCTCGCCGTCGGTGTAGCTCGTATCGGTATAGGCAACCACGTAGCCGCCGTCGGAGAAGGTTGCGACGTCGGAGAAGAACTCTCCGCCCACAGTGAGCCCGTTTGCCTGGAACTCGGCACCGACCCGCGACGTATTGGCTGGCAGAGGAGTCGCTGCCTGGGAGGACACCGACAGTGTCGGCGCATCCGCGACAGGTGCGACATTCACGGTTACAGTCGCTGTGCTCGTACCGCCGTTCCCATCGCTCAACGTGTAGTCGAATGATGCGACGCCGCTGAAGTTTGCATCGGGCGTGAACTGGACGTTGCCGTTGACCATCGTGACGGTCCCGTGCTTCGCCTGTCCGAGGCTGAGTGACAGAGCGACATTCGTCGGATTGGTGGCGTCGCCGATCAGAGCGGAAGCCGCAATCGAAAGCGGGCTGTCTTCGCTGCCCGACTTCGTTTCGTTGACCGCAGTGAACTGACGCGGCGGCGGCGGGTTCGGGATGACACCGTTACCGCCGACCGAGAAGATCTGCGCGTGGATGGAGTCATCGTCCTTGTCGGTTCCGGTGCTGCTGTTGTCGGTCCAGGTGACGATGAACCGACCATTGGGGAGCGCCGCGATCGACGGTGTATGCTGTTCACCGGCGGCGGTGCCGTTGATCGTGAACTCGTCGCCGACCGGATTGCCCATCTCGTCGACGATTCGTCCCTTGATCTGGCCGGGATCGCCGTTCGGTTCGTTGTTCAGATCCTTCACGTCTTCCCAGGTCACGACAAGGAAGCCGTTGTCCAGCTCGGTGATCTTCGGGGCCTGCTGGTACTCATCGCCTACCTGATTGGCCTGAAGCTGGCTGCCGACCGGATTGCCATTCGCGTCGAAAATACGCACTTGAATGTTGGAATCGTCGGTATCGGTAGAGAGGCGCGGATTATCCGACTGCCCCTGCCAGGTCACCGCGTAGCCGCCATTGGCCAGCGCGACGATGTTCGGCGCGGTATTGACGTAGGTGATGTTCGCGGCGTTGACGACGTTCTCGCTTCCAACCTTGTGGCCGTTGGCATCGAACATCTGCGACTTGATCGAACCTTCGCGCGAGCCGTCGTTGTTCAGGCGGCTGTCGTCCTCCCAGACCGCAATGAAGCTTCCGCTGTTGGCGCCGTGGAGAGCAGTAATCGACGGCAGGCTCTGGTCGTTCGTCGTTTGGGTGTTGAGCTGGAATTCGCCGCCGTTCTTGGTACCGTCGGCATGATACATCTGCGCCCTGACCGACAGGCCGCTGGCATCGCCGGTGCCGGTGGACGACTGGAACGCGACGACGAAGCCGCCATCGGCAAGAGCCGTCACCGAAGCCATCTCCTGGTCGCCCGCCGTCGTGGTGTTGACGAGGAACTCGCCGCCGACCTTGGCGCCGCCGGCTGTATACATCTGGCCCCTGACGGCAGCACCGCTCTTGTCCCCGCCCGTCGAGCTGTCGTCTTCCCAGGTGATCACGAAGTTACCGCTGTTGAGGACAGCGATCTGCGGCAGGTACTGACCGTTCTGGGCGGCCGTGTTGACCTGGAATTCCTTGCCGACCTTGTTGTTGTTCGCGTCGAAGATCTGGGCACGGATCTGCGCACCGGATGCGTTGGTGCCCTTTTCGGTGTAGCTCGTATCCGTCCAGGCGATCACATAGCCGCCGTTGGCGAATGTCGCGACCGTCGAAAAGAACTGTCCGCCGGCCGTGGTCGTGTTCGCCGTGAACTCATTGCCGACCTTGACCGGTGTCGGCGTAACCGCTGAAGCCGGCGACGCAACGGTCATCGTGCTGAACGCAGTCATGTCGCTCAAAGTTGAGTCAGATGACGGGATTGTATCAGAAGTTGTATGTTTCTTCGTCGTCGGCGTTGGAGTCTTTTTCAACATTTTACGGTCCCTGGGTTTTCTCTACAGAAGATTGTCCGCATGCGGTGGCAGTGCGAAGACCAGCAAGCGTGCCAATCCTGGAGACCGTTACCCTTCCAAGTTTTCACGACTTCTGAATCTGGTCGGTAATATAGTACGCAAATTTGTTGGTATTATGATACCTAAAATATAATCTATTTTTCAGCGCCGGGTGGTCCGCAACCATTGCACGTAAAGATTGATCTGACTTTTCGCGCACGTCTTTTTAGCCTGCGAATCAGGGGCTGACGTCCTTCGATCGGTGGATGAGACAAGGGGTCGCGCCGATCGATTCGAGTCGTGTCGAAGAGGCCAGGTCTTGAAATAACGTCAAGCGAATCAAGTGCTGGCCGCGATGCAAGCCGAGCTGAACCGGGTTCTTGAAGAGGGAATCGTTTGGTCAACCCCGCGATCTCATCGCTGCCATGAAACGGAGCACTCAGCGCCGCCAACAACGGCGTCCGATCGTGCGCGCGGCAACCTCAATCATCCCGCGGACCACAGAGGGTGCAACGGCAAGTAGCCGGCTGAATGTTTGCAATCCATAAATCGGCACATGTCGATTTGGCTTCCTTCAACCATAACGGGTTTTCTTTTTTCTATTCTTCTTGATGACTTTGGCCTGGGTGCGGAAAGCGGTCGTGAGAGCCTTGAGCTGATTCGCGGCCGCATCATCGGGCGCGAATCTCGCCGCCACCTCGGCCCGGGTCGCCTGCCTCTTGAGTTCCCCTGGTCACTTTGCTCACGCAAGTTCCCGCTGCTTCTCAAAATACGCACGCGCCCCGAGGCCTCCGAACCGCGAGCTGCGAGACGCCTATCAAGCTGGCCTTCGGTGATTTGGAATGGCGACGTCGTCAAATCTAGCCGCGAGATCCTCGAGCGCCGCCTGCATCCGCGGCCCCCGCATCGCCTGCCCATGGCCGGTCACCACGACGTCCGGCTTCACGGCCGCGAGCGTTCGCACCGATTGTCGCGCGCTGTCCCAATCCGGCGTGAAATATATCGGCGGCCCGTGCACCTCCCCATCCTGGGTCACGGCCGCATAGGCCAATTCCTGCCTGGTCGTGATGAACGCATCACCAGCGATCAACAGCCGGTCCGCTTCACGCCAGAGCGAAATATGGCCCGGCGTGTGTCCGGGCGTATGGATCCAGCGCCAGCCAGGCATCGGCGGCACCGAATGATCTTCCGGAAGCGCTCGCAGCCACCGGCTGACGTCAACTGGACGCCTCGGAAACAGCGGCGAAAGCAGCGACATCACGCCGCCACCGACGCTGGGATCCGGCGGTGGATAGGAGTTGCGCCCGTTCAGATAGGGGTGTTCGCGCAAATGGGCGTAGACCGGCACATCCCACTCCTGTGTGAGGGCTTCGAGCGCGCCGACGTGATCGAAATGTCCGTGCGTCATGACGATGGCGCGCGGCCGCCCGGTGCCGCCAAGGCGAGCGCGAGCCGCGGATTTGATATCGGTGACGGACGCGGGCAGGCCCGCATCGATCAACACCCAATTGTCGTCCCCGGCATTCGGAAATCCGACGAAGACGATGTTCGCAAGAAGGATCTGCCGGTAGGCGACATCATCCGCGATCTGCCGTGTCTTGTCGTCACGTTGCCTGTCGTCTGACTGTTTGTCCGTGCTGGCGCGCTCGGAAAGGGGAATCTGAGCCATCGCTTCGGCGCTCGCGTCGCGTGGATATGGGCAGCCAGCCTCTCCAACAGATTGGATACCGGCGCGTTCCTAAGTATTGAAACCTGCGATGCCAGCGCATTCAGGGCTGTTTCCGGGCAAGCTTCTGACAGAGGTGATTGAGGGATTTTATCGGGGACGATACTCTGTTGTATCCGGGATCGTCGGGCATTGGCTGAGCCGAGCCAGGACGGGATAGCAAAAGAAGACGGGATACCCAAAAAACAAGGCAAATGGCCCTGGACCGGCGGCAAGCGCCGGAACATGGCAAGAAAATAAAGGGAGGAATGCGTGACAGAAGCAACGACGTTGCGCTCGCTGCTCGGCAGGGAAGGTTGTTTGACGCTTCCCGGTGTTTTCGACGGCATTTCAGCGAGAGTGGCGACGAGCCTGGGTTTCGACGCGCTCTACATGACCGGATATGGCGTGGTCGCATCCGCGCTCGGGGTTGCAGATGCCGGAACCGCGACATTCACCGAAATGCTGGAGCGCGTGCGCGTCATCGCATCCGCCAGCGACAAGCCTTTCATCGCCGACGGCGACACCGGCTACGGCGGGCTGTTGAACGTCGAGCGCACGGTGCGGGGCTATGCCAGCGCAGGCGCTTCCGGCATTCAGCTCGAGGACCAGGAGTTTCCGAAGAAGTGCGGCCACACCGAGTTTCGCCGCGTGATCCCGCTCGAGGATGCGGTCGCCAAGATCCGCGTGGCGGTGGATGCGCGCCCCTGTCGCGATTTCCTCGTCGTCGCGCGGACCGACGCGCGTTATGCCGAAGGCATGGACGCGGCGTTGCGCCGTGCCGATCGCTTTCTCAAGGCCGGCGCCGACGTGCTGTTTGTCGAAAGCCCCGAGAGTTCTGGAGGAATTGCGCCTTGTCGCCGAGAGGTTCAAGGGTGCAACCTTGCTGGCCAACATGGTCGAGGGTGGCCGCACGCCCTATCTGTCGACCGGCGAACTGGCCGCGATGGGATTCAAGATCGGCCTGTACCCGGCCTCCGGCTTTCTGACGGCGGCCGGCGCGCTGCAACTGGTGTATCGCCAACTCAAGGCGGCCGGAACCGCAAAAGGCAGTGAAGCGCCGATGTTGCCATTCACGGAAATGAATACGCTGATGGGCTTTCCTGCCGTGCACGCCTTCGAAAAGCGCTACGGCCTTGCTGACAGCCGAAAGGAGTAGATCGCGCCTCTCGCCTCGGCCTCGCCAAAGGCCGCAATTGACAGGAACCATCGTTGAAGCCGACGATCTCGATCATCACAACATAAAACAAAGACCAAAGGGAAACGTCATGAAGGGAAAATCACTGGCACGATTTGGCCTGATTTTGGGCCTCGCCGCATCCATCTTCGCCTGGACGTCAGCCGCCCGGGCCGAGACCATCACCGTCACGCATTGGGGCGGGCAGTTCTACGGTGTGCCCTATGCGGTCGCCATGGAGAAGGGCTTCTTCAAGAAGAACGGTGTCGATGTCACGGGCATCCTGACGGCCGCAGGCGGCGGAACGGCGGTGCGCAACACGCTCGCCGGCGGCATTCCCTTCGGCGAAGTCTCGCTCGCCGCGGCGGTGCAGGCCATCAATTCCGGCCAGAAGCTCATCATCATCGGCGCCGGTGCGCAAACCGTGTCCGACCAGATGTGGGTGGTGAAGAAGGACTCGACGCTCACGGGCATCAAGGATCTCGTCGGCAAGAAGATCGCCTTCACCGCGCCGGGCTCCGTGAGCAACATGGTGATACTCATGGCCCTGAAAGCGAATGGCATTACGCCGCAGCAGGTCAAGCTTGTGCCGGCCGGCGATCTCGGCGCCAATCTCGCAGCGGTCGGCAGCGGCGCGGTCGATGCCGGCTTTTCCGATGAGCTGGTCTTCGCCCAGAACAAGGACGTCGTGAAGCCGCTGTTCATGGTGCGCGACGCGATGGATCCGCGCATGATGCAAACGGTCATGATCACGACGGCGGACTACGGCAGGGCGCATGGCGATATCATCAAGGGCCTGATCGCTGCCCGTCGCGAAGGGCTGGCCTATGCGCTGGAGCACCCGGACGAGGCCGCCGACATCACGGCGAAGGCCTACAACAACCCGAATGTGAATCTGTTCCGGGCCCATCTCCACACCCTGGCCAAGGAGAAGTACTGGAGCGACGGCCGGCTGGATTATCCCGCCATGAACCACATGGTCGAAGGTCTGCAGATCACCGGCCAGATGACGGGTGATGTGGACTGGCCGAAATATGTCGATACGTCCTATCTGCCGGCGGACCTCCGTGCCTCGCAATGAGTGGGACCCCCGGGAACGAGCCATCGCATGTCACGCTGAGCGGGGTGGTCCGGAACTATGAAGGACCTCCCGTCGTCCAT
Source organism: uncultured Alphaproteobacteria bacterium (assembly GCA_963696255.1). Lineage (GTDB taxonomy): Bacteria > Pseudomonadota > Alphaproteobacteria > Rhizobiales > Xanthobacteraceae > Bradyrhizobium. The sequence continues at coordinate 1,502,054 of CAVOJN010000005.1, read as the reverse complement.
GCCCTCGGGCCGATCGACCTGCAAATCCGTACCGGCGAGTTTTTCTCAGTCGTTGGACCGTCCGGTTGCGGCAAGTCGACCTTGCTCGACGTGCTCTGCGGCCTGGTCCGTCCGACCAGCGGAAGCGTGCGTTTCGAGGGCAAGGAATTGCATGGCGAAGTTCCCGATGGCGTCGGCGTCGTGTTCCAGGAGGATTCGAGCATGCGCTGGCTCAGCGTTCGGCAGAACGTCGCGTTCGGCCTGCGCACCTCCAGCCTCTCGCAACAGGAGATCGCCGAGCGGGTTGAGCACGCCATCCGTTTCATGGGGCTGATGCAATTCGCCGATCATTATCCGGCGCAACTTTCCGGCGGCATGCGGCAACGGGTCTGTATCGCGCGAACGCTGGTGCTTCGTCCAAGACTGATCCTGCTCGACGAGCCCTTTGGCGCGCTCGACCAGCAGACGCGGCTCTTGATGGGCGATGAATTGTTGCGGCTCTGGCGCGAGACGGGCGCAACCGTCGTGCTGATTACGCACGCGCTCGACGAGGCGGCGATGCTGTCCGATCGTGTCGGCGTCATGAGCGCCCGGCCGGGCCGTTTCATCGACATGGTGGAAACGAGATGGCCGCGCGAGCGTGACAGCCGCATCGTCTCCGAGCCGAATTTCGGTGCACTTACGGCTCGCTTGTGGTCTTCCCTTCGCGAGGAGTCTCTCAAGACGATGGGGAGGGTGGCTTGACGCGGCGCCGCGCGGCACTCCTGGTCCGGATTGCCCTGCTCGCGGGGCTGGTGCTGCTGCTCGAAATCTGCTGCCGCACCGGCATCGTCGATCCGCTCACCGTGATTCCTCCCAGCGAGATGTTCGCCTCGATGATCGAGCGCGTCTCGTCGGGAGAGCTCGACGAAGGCATCATTCAGACCTTCTCGACCATCGCGCTGGCCTTCGTGCTGGCGGTCGTGTCAGGCACATTGGGCGGCGTGCTGCTTCATCGCCAGTCCCGCCTGCGCGATATCGTCGATCCGCTGCTGGCCTCATACTATTCAGTGCCGACCTTCATCTTCTATCCGCTGCTGGTGGCGCTGTTGGGTCTCGGCAAGGCGCCGCTGGTCTCGCTGGGCGTGCTGTCCGCGGCGCCCGCCGTCATGATCAGCACGCTTTCGGGGCTGGACGGCGTTTCGCCCGTGCTGCTGAAGCTGGCCAGGGTTCACCGCCTGAGCCCGGCGCGAACGCTGTGGTGGATCGTGCTTCCGGATGCGCTGCCGCGGCTGTTCAGCGGGCTCAAGCTGGCGCTGAGCTATGCGCTGATCGGCGTTATCGCAGGTGAATTCATCCTGTCCGGCACCGGGCTCGGCTATTCGATTTCCTATGCCTATCAGAGCTTCGATAACCGCGCGATGTACGGCCTGATGCTGTTCGTGTTGCTGGTTGCGGTGATTGCCAACGGCGTTCTCTATGTATGGGAGGGGCGGCTGGCTCGTCGCCGCTCAACCGGATGAGCGATGTCTCGCTCGAAGACGCGCTGTCCAAGGTTGCGCGTGCGCGACGGGTCCGCGCCCTGGACGCAACGCTGCTGACCCTGCTGATCCTCGCCGTCTGGCAGGCGGTTGGTATCTGGACCAGGGGCGTTGCGATTGCTCCGCCGCTTCAGACGCTGGCCTACCTGTTCGATCTGTTTGGTACGGCAATGTTCTGGAACCATGCAGCCGCGACGCTGTATGCGTTCTTCCTGGCCTTCGTCCTTGCGTCGCTGATCGGCCTGGCGCTTGGGCTGATCTTCGGCGTGCATCGTTTCACCGGCGAGGTCGCCGAGCCGATCCTCGCGGGCTTCTATACCATCCCGAAGGTCACGCTTTATCCGGTCGTGCTTCTCATCTTCGGCCTTGGCCTGTCGGCGAAGGTCGCGTTCGGCGTCATGCATGGCCTTGTGCCGATGACGCTGTTCACGATGGGCGCGGTGCGCAGTCTGCCACCGGTGTTGATCCGCACCGCCAAGGTGCTGCGTCTTTCACCCGTCCGCACCATGCTCTGGGTGCTGCTGCCTGCCTGCCTGCCGGATGTCGTCAACGGCTTGCGGATCAGCTTTTCGCTGACGATGCTCGGCGTACTGATCGGCGAGATGTTTTCGTCGCAACGCGGACTTGGCTTCCTGCTGGTCAACGGCATGGCGCAGAACAACGTTCCGCTCTCGACCGCCGTCGTGCTGATCATCGTCGTGCTGGCCATTGCAGCCAACACGCTGATGCTGCGCTTTGGCCGGCTGACGGCGCATCGCTGAAATCCGTTGAGAACTTCGATCCGGTCGATCGAAAGCCTGTCAGCGAATCCCGGCATCTGTCATCAGTGGAGCGTGGCGCTCCAGATTCGTCCGTAATGTGATTTTCCCCACACACGCCTGGTCGCCGTCGTGTCAGGGTCTTTCCCATTGGGAGGAAGCCATGATTTTGGTCGACGTGCTGCTGGTCCTGGCGATGCTGTTTTTTCTGTTTCTGCCGATCACCGATCGCAAGACGGTGCGGATGAAGGTTTGCGTGCTGGGCGCGCTTCTCGCCGTCTTTGTCATGTCGGTGGCGTGGAACCCTGACCCCGGTATGCAACTCGCCAGCGCAGTCTCCTTCCGCTGAACTCGCGGACGGCCTGGTCAGGCCGCGCCTGCATTCCGTTGTGCGTAGCTCTTCGCGAAATCGAGATACCAGTCGAGACAGCCGGGATTGGCCATAGCGTCCCTGTTGATGACCTTCTCGATTGCGTGGCCAAGCAGCAGCCGCTTGATCGGCAGTTCCTGCTTCTTGCCGGACAATGTGCGAGGGATTTCGGGCACGGCGAAAATCTGGTTCGGCAGGAATCGGCGCGACAATCCGGCCTCGATCGCCTTGTTGATCTTCGTCTCCATGGCGCGGTCGAGCGCGATGCCGTCGCGCAGCACCACGAATAGCGGCATGTAGCTTTCGCGTCCGAGAAATTCGAGATCGACCACCATGGAATCCAGCACCTCGGGCAGCGCCTCGATGGCGGAATAGATCTCGCTGGTCCCCATGCGAAGGCCGTGGCGATTGATCGTTGCATCGCTCCGGCCATAGATCACGCAACTGCCGTCGGCGTGGACCTTGAGCCAGTCGCCATGTCGCCACACTGCGCCGCGGCCGCTTCCGTCATAATTGTCGGGATAGGTCTCGAAATAGCTGGCGCGGTAGCGTGCGTCTTCGGGATCGTTCCAGAAACGCAGCGGCATCGAGGGCAGTGGCTCCGTGCAGACGAGCTCGCCGACCTCTTCGGTCACGGGACGGCCGGCCGCGTCGAAAGCCTCGACGGCGGCGCCGAGCAGGCGGCACTGCATGGTGCCGGGCGCCTGCGGCAGCTCGCGACAGGCGCCGATGAAGGCGCCCGCGAAGTCGGTGCCGCCGGACATGTTGGCCCACCACATGTCTTTTTGCTCTGCATTGCCGGTGATGGTGGCGAGCTCGGCGAAACGTCCGTTGAACCAGGCCTGCGTATCGGCCGATAGCGGCGAGCCTGTCGAGCCGAGCGCGCGCACCTGCGCGAGATCGCCGGCCGCGGCGAGATCGATGTCGGCCTTGACGCAGTTGGCGAAGAACGCCGCACCCGCGCCGAAGAATGTCGCTTTGGTATCCGCCACGAAACGCCACAGCGTCAGCCAGTCCGGATTGTCCTTTGTTCCGCCGGGACTGCCGTCGAAAATGCAGCAGGTCGTGCCGTTGAGGAGGCCGGACACCTGGCAGTTCCACATGATCCAGCCGGTCGATGAATACCAGTGATAGCGCTCGCCGCGCGAAATTGCGGCATAGCTGCAGCCGATGTCGTTGTGCAGCACGTTGAGCGGCAGGCCGACGATCATGACGCCGCCATGGCCGTGCACGATCGGTTTCGGCAGTCCGGTCGTGCCGCTGGAATAGACGATCCAGAGCGGGTGATCGAACGGCAGCCATGCGGGCTCGAAGACATCGATGTCACCGTTCTCGGCGGCGAGAATGGCGGACAGCCGATTGGAGGTCGCGGCGCCGGTGTGCAGGATGAGATGCTCCACGGTCGGCAGCGCCTTGCGCAGCTCGTCGACGACCGCGCGGCGGTCGTGCCGTCGTCCGGCATAGACCACGCTGTCGCAGGCGATCAGCACCTTCGGTTCGATCTGCTTGAAGCGGTCGATCACCGCAGGCGCCGCCATGTCGGGGGCGCAGACGCTCCAGATCGCCCCCAGGCTCGCGGTCGCAAGAAACGCGATCATGGTTTCGGCGATGTTCGGCAAATAGCCCGCGACTCGGTCTCCGGAACGGACGCCTTGTGCTTTCAGATGCAGCGCGAGCGCCGCCACCTTGCGCTTCAGGTCCGGCCAGCTCGTCTCCTTCAGCAGTCCGTCTTCGCCGGCGCTGACGATGGCCGGCTGCCCTGCGGCATGAGCCGGCGCGACATGCCGCAGCACCTGCCGCGCATAATTGACCTTGGCGCCGGGAAACCAGACCGCGCCCGGCATTTTGCGCTGCGGGACCACGCCAAGATGCGGTGTCGGCGATCGCAGGTCGAAATAATCCCAGATGCTCTGCCAGAAGCCTTCGAGATCGCGGACCGACCATTGCCGCAGTGCTTCGTAATTCTGGAAGTCGAGGCCGCGCGTCTCCCTGAGCCAGTTTCGGTAGAGCGCGATCTGCGGGGTGCGGGATGCGGTCATGATGGTTTCGTTGTTGCTGATGCGAGCGGCACCCTGTCTTTGCCGGGGAGAAAATTCAAGCCGGAAGACAACGCGAAAGGAACCATTGAGGACGCAGGTGACTTGTCCAGGCAGGCTCTCATCAAGGCTCCAAGAAGATGCTCAAGCGTCTCTTCCAGTTCTTGCGGCACCGGCGCGGAAATGCGGACCGCAACTCGTCCAGCCTTCCCTTACCCATGGTCGATTCCGAAGAATTCGCAAGGCTGATAGGCTCCGGCCGTGTCGAGGATCTGCGGATCCTGGCACGCAAGCTCAGCACGCAACCCAAGGCGCATGCCTAGGCATGCGCGAAGCTGGTGAGCTGAACTGCTAACGGTGCCGAGTGTTGCGAGCCTATTTCGCCTTTTCGTGGTTGGCGATGCCGATCGGCTTGTAGTCGTAGGTCGGATAGAACTCGGTGCGATAGGCGCCCCAGGCGGTGGTCTCGAAGATGCGGTTGATCTCGCGCAGCCGCGAGGCCGGCAGGCGAAGCGTCACGACCTGACCGACGCCCATCACAATATTCCAGCTCACGACTTCGATTCCGTCGGGTGGAAACGCCTTGTAGAATCCCTGCTTCTCGAGCTGGGCGTTGAGTTCCCCGAGGGGTCGCGACTGGTCGTGCTTCAGGAAGATCGTCAACAACAATGCGTTGTCTGGTGTCGGCGTGGCCGGTGCCGGCGTTGCGGCGGCTGTCGGTGCCGGCGTGGGTGTTTGTGCCCTCAAGCCCGAACTGAACATCGAAGCCGCCAGCACCGCCAGCGCCGTCACCAACATCCTGCATCGTCCCATCGCCCGTCCTCCCGTTTCTGTTCGAATGATCTTGCGGGCCGGATGACAGCAGTTTCACAGCGCGGAGGCAATGCGGCCTGGTGGAGCAGATGTGGCGTCGCACCACTCGCCACAATACCTTGATGCGAACGCCAGACCCGACCTAAAGCATGATCCGGAAAAGTGTGAAGCGGTTTTCCGAAAAGATCATGCTCAAACAACAAGCTAAAGCGCGATGACGCTTCATCCTGATCTCATCGCGCTTTAGCCCTTCTGATATTCTCCCGAAATGTCCTTTCCCGTGTAATCGGTCATCAGCACCGTCGCGATCACGGTGATGACCGCGCAGACCGCGATGTAGATCGCGATGGCGATGGGGGACTGATAGGTCTTGTACAGCCAGGTTGCGATCAGCGGGGCCGGCCCGCCGGCAATCACGGAGGCGAGTTGATAGCCGAGCGAGGCGCCGCTGTAGCGCAAGCGGCCGGTGAAGCTCTCCGCGATCAGGGCGGCCTGTGGCCCGTACATCATGTCGTGCGGCACCAGCGACAGGATGATCGCGAAGAAGATGATCGGCAGCGATCCCGTGTTGACCATCGCAAAGTAGATGAAGCCGAATATTCCGGTCACCACCGCGCCGATCAGGTACATGTTCTTGCGACCGATCCGGTCCGACAGATGTCCGAACACAGGGATCGAGACAAATGACAACACGGAGGCGGCGAGCACCGCGGTCAGCAGGAAGTCGCGCGAGACGTGCAGGCTCGCGGTCCCGTAGGAGAAGATGAACGCAGTGAAAATGTAGAATGGCGCCTGCTCGGCCATGCGCGCAAAAGCGGAGAGTAGGATCTCCTTCGGATGATCCCTGATGACGGTGAGCATCGGCGTGCGGTCGATCTTCTGCTCGGCGAGAAGTTTCGAGAAGACCGGCGTCTCCAGAATGCCGAGCCGGATATAGAGGCCGACCGCGACCAGTACGAGGCTCGCGGCAAACGGGATGCGCCAGCCCCAGGCGAGGAAGCTGTCGCCGGACATCTGGCTGAAGGCGAGCACGGCGAGGTTGGCTAGGAACAGGCCGCAGGGGACGCCGAATTGCGGCCAGGAGGCAATCAGTCCGCGTGATTTGTCGGAGCGCGCCCACTCCATCGACATCAGGACCGAGCCGCCCCATTCGCCGCCGACGCCGATGCCCTGGATGAAGCGCAGAACGGTGAGGATCACGGCGCCCCAGATGCCGGCGGTTGCATAAGTCGGCACCAGCGCCACCGCAAAGGTGGCGAGCCCCATCAGCAACAGCGTGGCGATCAGGGTCGATTTGCGCCCGATGCGGTCGCCGTAGTGACCGAATATGGCGGCGCCCACCGGACGGGCGACGAAACCCACCGCATAGATCGCAAAGGCCTCGAGCGTGCCGACCCATGGATCGGAATGCGGGAAGAAGAGCTTGGCAAAAACCAGACCGGTGACGGTCGAATAGAGGAAGAAGTCATACCATTCGATCGCCGTGCCGATGGTTGAGGCGATCACGGCGCGGCGAAGCTGCACCTGATGTTCGGTCGAGGTGAGGGGAGTGGGGTCTGGGTAAGTCGTTGCCATCTGGGGTCTCCTTGGTCGCCCCCAAAACCGGCTGAAGAAGGTCTTCTTCGGTGTTCCCCAAACGTGCGAACTCACCCGCGGTTCCCGCCGCTATCGAAGGTATTGGGAGCCGCTGCAAAACCTGGCAGGAATTGTGAAGGACATCACAAGCTTCCCGCAGCGCACGCGCTATCGATCAGTCGTGGCCTGGCCGCCCGCAGGCCCCTGCTGTCGAGGACGCGATCCATGTCGACGCGACGAAAGATCTATTGGTGGTTCAGGTTCGTGCTCTCGGGCCGTTTCCTGGAGACCTTCCTCAATCTGCGAAGCCGCCGCGACTAGAGGCGCATGGCGCTTTCGCGGAGCCGCACGTGAATGACCGGCCTCAGGCGGCGTCGATCAATCTCTTGCAATAGGCCGCGCCGTTGGTCACGGCGTCGCGTCCCTTCCAGGCCATGTAGGTCAGCTTTCCAACCAGCGAGTCATGGCTGCGCAGGCTCCGCGAGGCGAGCACGTGACCCACATCCGCCGGGAAACGGCTGATCTCGGCCGCCACCAGTTCGGCGATCGCGTCCATCGACGCTTGCAGCCTGACACCCCACTCCGACTCCTCGAAGCGGTCGATGCGGACCTTGAGCGAAAATTCGGTGTCGTAGATCTCGGCCAGCAGGTCGCGCGCGATGATGACGCGGTTCTGCTTCAACGCGATGCGAAGCGCCGTTCGGCCATCGTCGATCCGGTCCAGCACCATCGAAACCGCGACCGCGTATGGCGTCGCGGCGACGTCTGTGGCGTCCTTGGAAGCGGCGGCCTTGGTCGCGAGCCGGATCAGATGCCAGGGAGTCTTCAGCCGCCTTCCGATCAGAGCGACCGCGAATGGCACCGCTTGCGCGTTCTGCTTGCGGACGGCATCGAGCAGCGCCGTCATGGCCGCGACCTGGGCATTGTCGAATTTGGCGAATTTCTCCGGCAATGCCTGGGTGAATTTGGCGATAGTCTCGCGCGCACGCAGCGCGCTCATGATTTTTTGCAGATCGCTATACGCTGAACGCGCTGCCGTGTAGGTCGCAAGCTTGGCGCGGACCGCTTCCGCAGCCCCGGCATCGCTCAGCGTACTCTCCAGATATTTGACGACCTTGGTCTGGAATACTGAAACGGCCTGCTGCAGTTCCTTCCGCTTTTTCTCCGCCCCCATCAGGCCCCTCATCTGCGCGTTGAAATCGCGCGCCATCGTGGGCAGGAGATCGCGGTTGATCCATTCCCAGATCGGCGTCAGCGAGCAGCGTGGTATCCGGCCCGCATTGGGGTGCTCGGGCGCGCCTTCGACCAGGAGCAGCTCAAGCGGAGCGAAGAAATAATAGGACGGCTGGGTCTCGCGATTCTGGGGCGATCCGTCCTTGCCGAACTCGGCGCGCAGCTTGGCCCGGATGTCGGCCGAACCCGGCATGTCGACGCCGCAAAGCTCCAGCCGCTCCAGTTCGAGCAGAAGGGAGCTGCGAGTTAGCGGCGATAGACGCTGCAGGAATTCCCAGATCTTTTCGATTGGCATTCAGGGGGGCCTGATTTTCCGCAAGTGCGTTCGGCGAAAACGGACCCGCTAACCGAGCGAGCATCAGGTAAGAAAACACCAAAACAGTTGGCGGCTTATTAAGAGGTGGGCCGCACGGCCTGGCCCGTCGCCCGGCCACCCGTCGCGGACCGGCCTTCTCGGGAAGGCCTTGCAACTTAAGCGAGATCAACGCGGGTCTGTTCGCAATTTCAGCGTGCAGGAATGGTCTCGGCCGCGGGTACTCCCGTAATCTTACGGAACCAAAAATTAACCATGGAACAGCATCGTGCACGTTAAATCGGGCTCATGTCAGAGCAGGGAAACCGGATGGCCGATTCGCGTGCCTCGGGCTGGAGCGAAGCCGGCGATCGGTTCGCCGAACCCGACATTTTCGCGCCGTGCCCGGCCCCCAGCCGCGCGAACGATCACGCGAACGGTTCCATCGCCCGCCTGTTGAACGGGCCGCTCACGGCGCTGCTGATCTATATGGAGGAACTGAAGCAGCACAGTCATCTGCTCTGCGACAACAAGAAAGAGCGGGATCACCTGCAAAAGATCGTCGAGAACGCCTTGCAGCAAACCGAACGCGTCTGCGCGCTGGTCAAGCAGGTCCAGGGTGTGCAGGGCGGCGCCAGTCCTGCGCGGCAGGGACGCGATGAGCATGCGAAGGAGGGGCAGACCGCCGCCCTCGTCCAGTTTTCGGCGGATGGCGGCCGCAAGCCGCTCACCAGGCGCGAGCGCGAGGTCCTCAATCTGATCAGCGAAGGCTGTTCCAACAAGCAGGGCGCGCTTCGAATGCGTATCAGCCCGCGGACCTTCGAAAGCCATCGCGCCGAAGCGATGCGAAAGCTTGGCGCGCGCAATACCGCGGATCTGGTCCGCGCAGCACTTCTTCAGGCGATGGATTGAGCCCGACCGGGCCCGCCGGGCCGGAGCCGGATCGGCGCGAACGCCGCTCAGAGATAATCGTCGGCAAAGCTGTCGAAGCGTGCACCGGGCCTCAACACCAGGGGCCGCGCTTTCGCCGGCGCCGGGATCAGCGTGATGGTCCAGCGTGGCGGCACCGAAGTCGCATTTTCCAGCACCGAACGGACCAGGCCGGTCACGGTCTTGTCGCCGGACTTGATCGTCGCCGCGCGGCCGTTGAACTGCGCGATGCGAAAACGCCGGACTTCCTTCTGGTCCGCGGTCTCGAAGCTGAACATGAAGCTCTCCTGTGCTTCATGCGACTATGGTCGTTCATTGTTAGCCAGATATGAAAATCGCCAACCGTACAAGTACGGTTGGGCGGCGAGATGCCGCGGTACGCGCCGTGGCGGGCGCCGCCGGGAGAAAGAACAGGATGAAGCGGCCGGCTGGCGTTGCTGCCCTACGCGAAAACTATTCGGCGGGCCCGAACACCGCTTCCATCTTGGTCTTCAGCGTCGCGGCGTTGAACGGCTTGACGATATAGTTGCTGACGCCGGCCTTCTTCGCGGCGATGACGTTTTCGGTCTTCGATTCCGCGGTAATCATGATGAACGGCGTCTTCGACAGCTCGGGATTGGCGCGCACCTCGCGCAACAGGTCGTAGCCGGTCATCGGCTCCATGTTCCAGTCGGAAATCACGAGGCCGTATTTGCGGGTTTGCATCTTGGCAAGCGCGGCCGAACCGTCGCTCGCGTCATCGACATTCTCGAAGCCGAGCTGCTTGAGCAGATTGCGGATAATGCGGATCATGGTGTTGTAATCGTCGACGACCAAAATCGGCATTGATAAATCGAAGGCCATATCGTTACTCCGCGCAAAATCTGCAATCGGCCGAACACGGGCGAGGCATCCGCCATGCGGCGAATGGTTCGAAGCTCCCCCAGGAACTCGCGCTCGTCAGCATTGTGACAATTATCAGCGGTCCTTGAACAGCGCGTTAATTCCCGCGGGCATAAATCTGCGGGAACCGTAGTTCTACGGACGTCCGGGATCGGGGGCGCGGCGCGAAGTCAGCTGACGCGGCTGCGCGGCATGATTTCGGCGCCGCCCGGCGGTACCAGCAAGCGGTCATATTGCGCCTTGACCGAGGCATAACACTCGCACGCGGTCCTCTTCAGGCCCTCGATATTCGTGATCTCGATATGACCGCGGCTGTAGTGAATGAAGTTCGCCTGTTGCAGCATGCTTGCGACCAGCGAGACGCTGTTGCGCCTGGCGCCGATCATTTGGGCCATCGTCTCCTGGGTCAGCACGAGCTTGCAGCCGCCGGACATGTCGTGGGTCTGCAGCAGGCAACGGGCCAATCGCGACTCCACGGTGTGCGCGGCGTTGCAGCCGGCGGTCTGCTGGATCTGCGCGTAAATCGCCAGCCCGTGCCGTAGCACGGTCGAGCGGAAGGTCGAGCTCTGGTCGGCTGCCGCCCGTAACCGGTCCAGATCGATCGCCGAAGCCTGCCCCGGCACGAGCACGACCGCACTGTTGAGCGCGATCGCATCGCCGAGCGCGGAAAACGCGCCGAAGATGCTCTGCCGGCCGACCATCGCGATCTGCACATGCTCGCCGCGCGCCATGTCCACGACCAGGGATATGACCCCCCCATGCGGAAAATAGGCTCGTTTGAGCGGTTCGCCCGTGGGCACCAGGATGAAGTCCTGAATCAGATCGACGCTCCGCAAATGCGGGCGGACCAAATCAAAATCTTCCGCGCTGAGCGAGGAGAGAAAGCCGTTAGGCGAACGACATGTCGAATCCAAAGCCGTCTCCTGCCTTACGGGCCGAACAGGTCTCTGGGCCGGGTGCTGTGCACGCGTATCAACACTTGACGAGGGTGACTATTTCACCGTCGAAAAAAATTGGCAATAAGTACTATTGCACGTCTAGATTGTATCCGGGCGCGGCCCGCGGTGGGCCGTTTTGGAGACGGCTGATCACCGGCGCGTTACTTGAGCAACTTCTCCTGCCTGGCCTTGACCGAGCGGTAACATTCGCACGATGTCTCCAGCAGCGCGTTCATGTCGTTGATTTCGATCTGGCCGCGGCTGTAGCTGAGGACGCGCGCCTGTTGCAGCGCATGTGCGACGATCGAGACCGCATTTCGCTGCACGCCGATCATGCGGGCGAGCAATTCCTGGGTCATCGGTAGGGGAGGGCTGTCCCACAGATCGTGGGCGCGCAACAGCCAGCACGACAACCGTTGTTCCACCGTATGCGATGCGTTACAGGCGGCGGATTGTTCAGCCTGGGCGAGCAGCGCCTGCTCATGCCGGACCAGAAGATTGCGAAACGCCCCATTCTGGCCGGCGAGCGTCCGGAAATCCGCGATCGCGAGGACGGACGCCGTGCCGGGACACAGCACCACCGCATCCGTCAGCGATATCCCGTCGCCAAGCGCCTCTGCGGCGCCGACAATTCCGTCCCGTCCGATCATGGCGACTTCGACGGCTTGTCCCTCCGACAGGCTGACCACCAGCGAGACGATTCCCGAATGCGGCAGATATACGTGGGTCAGGGCCGCGCCTGCTTCGACCAGCAAGCTATCCCTGCTCAGCTCAACAATCTGCAGGTGCGGCTGTAGGGTTTCAAAATCTGCCGCTGGCAGCGATTGCAACAAGCGGTTGGGCGGGCGCTGATCTGCAAACATCATTCTCCCCGCCGAGCGGGCGGGTCTGTCGGTATCGGGCAACTGCCGTGAAGCTAGAGAACCTCGTGGCGGGATGCAATTGCGTTAGCGGACTAGGCGTGCTGCACGCCTTATACACGTTAGAGGGCAGACAGCCTGTCAGCTTGCGGCGGAAATGAGATTCGAACGCTGATTCGCGATGGGAAAACCAAACGCGATCATGCGCTGCTTCGAAGCGATCCGGTTGTTCCACCAGCGGGCCCCGAACATTCCCCTGTCAAGCGGGAGCATGTCGTGAGGCGGGCCGGTCTGGTGTTTGAGGTGGCGGTGGAGTGGCGGCCGGATCCGTGTTGTCTGGAATAGCGCTATCGAGCCAAGGAGGCTTGTGTGCAGCGGGATGCGGACCTCGTCAAACATTCGACGAGCGATTTCGAGAGATGGCGGGACGAAATGCCGCGGGTTCTCGTTGTCGACGATGATCCGATGGTCTGCACGGCCATCGAGATATATCTCGAACGGCACAATTTTCTGGTGACCATCGCTGACGGCGGCGAATCCGGACTACGGACACTCGAAGGCAATGCATTCGATCTGATGATCGTCGATATCTTCATGCCGCACATGCGCGGTTTTGAATCGATCCGGATCTTCCACGAGCGGGCGCCCGCGATCCCGCTGATCGCGATGTCCGGCTATGCCTTTGCCAATCTCAACACGCCGGCGCCCGACTTTCTCAGGATGGCGCTCGATCTCGGCGCGACACGTTGCCTGCACAAGCCGTTCACGCCGGCGGCCCTGCTGGCGGTGATCAACGACTGTCTGGGCGAAGCCAGAGAGCGTTATCCGAACAAGGCGCAGCTGAGATAGCAGGCGACAGCTCAGGCCGGTTGGGGGAGGCCACTTCGAACGTCCCGGAGAGATATCGCAGGTCTTCCTCGCCTACGCCGGTCGAGACGCGGGAGGATGGCGTTCAGCGCGCCGTGATCGTCGGCCAGCTCGTCGGCGGCATTCTTCATGACTTCAACAACGTGCTCACGGTCATTGCCGGAGCCATCGGGCTCCTGACGGACGCGGTTGCCGATGAGCCGCAGCTCGCCGCCATGACGAAGCTGATCGATGACGCGGCGGCTCGCGGCGTCGCGCGCAACGCCTTCAGCGAAGGCGGCAAGCTGTCGTTCGAAACCGGCTCGGTCCGCGCCGAAGCGGGACACGCATGTCCGCGCGATACCGAAGGCCGGATCATGATAGCGCTCCGCGCGCATGGTTATGGAAACGTTGCCGAACATCCTGAGCAGATCTTTACCGACATTGTCATGGCCGAGGATTTTGTCCGAAAATCCGGCGGCAGTCTGAGACGATGCGCCGTTTCCGGCGAATTCGCGCGCGTCGAAATCCTGTTGCCGAGAGCATCGGCAACGGCGCGATGGTTAGCGGAGGACTAAACCGTTTACGCGAAATCGCTTTCGCCTGCTTACGATCCACCTTGCGCGAATCTCAATCGAATCAACGCTCTCGTTGATTAACGGCGGCGTTTATCTTCACGTATCCACTTTTCAAACTTCAGCATCCGGTTAGCAGCCAATTAGTATTAACAACGGCGGCCCCGGCATTTCATCGATCTTGCGGAAGCGGTTTAACCAACGGGTAGGACCTCGCGAACAGTGTGGCATGGTCGCCGAGAAGAACGTTTCGGCGATGCGTCACTCGTGTCCATCCAGAAGGAAAACAGCATGTCCGGTATCGTCCTCTCGGCGTCAGTCCGCCAGAACCTCCTCTCGCTGCAGTCGACTGCTTCGCTGCTCGCAAAGACCCAGAATGACCTCGCCACCGGCAACAAGGTCAACTCTGCTCTCGACAACCCCACCAACTTCTTCACCGCCCAGTCCCTGAACAACCGCGCCAGCGACATCAGCAACCTGCTTGATGGCATCGGCAACGGCGTGCAGGTGCTGCAGTCCGCCAACACCGGCCTGACCTCGCTGCAGGGCCTGGTCGCCAGCGCCCAGTCGATCGCCAACCAGGTGCTGCAGAGCCCGACCGGCTACTCGACGAAGTCGAACGTGACGACGAACACGCTGACCGGCGCGTCCGCCGCCGACCTCCTGGGTTCCAAGGCCCAGACCGGCACTGCCGTGGTCGACAACAACTCGACCTCGACGGCTGCGATCACTGGCGCGACGCTCTTGTCCGGCACCTCCAGCTCGACGTCGCATTCTCTCACCAGCGGCCTGACCACCGGCGACACGCTGGTCGTCAACGGCACCACCTTCACCTTCACCTCCGGCTCGACCAGCAGCGGCACCAGCATCGGCATCGGCGACAACGTCACCGACCTGCTCTCGACCATCAACGCCGCCGTGGGGACCTCGACGTCGCTCTCGGCCGGCGCGATCACCATCAACCCGAGCACGGCGGGCCTGACGCTCTCCGGCACGGCGTTGGCCAAGCTCGGCCTGTCCTCGATCACCGGTGACGGTCTGGCCGGTCAGACGTTGACGATCGGCGCCACCGGCGGCGGCACGCAGACGGCCATCACCTTCGGTATCGGCGCTGGCCAGGTGGCATCGCTGAACGACCTCAACGCGAAGCTGGCGGCGAACAACCTGCAGGCCACGTTCGACGCGGCTGCCGGGAAGATCAACATCGTCACCACCAACGATGCGGCGTCCTCGACGATCGGTGCGATCTCGGGTACGGCGGCCTCGACCTCGGGTGCGGCGTTCAACGCCGTGACTGCTCCGGGGGCGGCGGTTGCCGATCCGAACTCGCAGGCCCAGCGTTCGGCGCTGGTCTCGCAGTACAACAACGTGCTGGCGCAGATCAACACCACGGCGCAGGACTCCTCTTTCAACGGCGTCAACCTGCTCAACGGTGACACGCTGAAGCTGGTGTTCAACGAGACCGGAAGGTCGACCCTGAGCATCTCGGGCGTCACGTTCAGCTCCGCAGGCCTTGGTCTGTCGACGCTGACATCGGGCACCGACTTCCTCGACAACTCGTCGGCGAACAAGGCCCTGACCGCGCTCTCGAACGCTTCCAACACGCTGCGGTCGGAATCCTCCACCCTCGGTTCGAACCTCTCGATCGTGCAGATCCGTCAGGACTTCAACAAGAACCTGATCAACGTTCTGCAGACCGGTTCGTCGAACCTGACGCTGGCCGACACCAACGAGGAAGCGGCCAACAGCCAGGCGCTCTCGACCCGTCAGTCGATCGCGGTCTCCGCGCTCTCGCTGGCCAACCAGTCGCAGGCAAGCGTGCTGCAGCTGCTCCGCTAAGCCGGGCGGCTTGAAAGATCGAGGCGGCGGGGCAAGCCCCGCCGCCTTCTCCTCGTAATCCGGAATATCGAAAGGCGATCGGACCGCGCCGAGGGCGTCGATGTCCGAAGATGGCAGCCGCGCCTCGCGCCGTTCAGGGAAGACAACGACGATGCCGTTAAGGGTCGAGTTGAAGCCGTTCGAGCGGATCATCATTGGCGACAGCGTCATCATCAACTCGGGCGCGCGCGCCTCTTTCCTGATCGATGGCGATACCCCGATTCTTCGCGAGAAGGACACGGTCAGCGCAGAGAACGCGGATACGCCCGTAAAACGGCTCTATCACTGCGTTCAGACGATGTATCTGAAGAACGACGTTCCCCGTTTTCAGGCCTCCTATCTTGCCGCACTCGATGAGTTGCGAAGATCCTGTGCCGGCTCGTCCGAGGCGATCCGCAATGTCGATGCTGACATCGCCAATATCGATCAGCACGTCTCGGCCGGCTTGCTCTACAAGGCGCTCAAGGAAATCAGGAAGCTGATGAAGCGCGACGAAGAGTGCCCCGTGGTCTGACGATTGCGGGTTCGCCGGTAACGGCGTGTTCTTGATCCCCATCCAATGAAAGCAACGGCCTTGTGCCGGGTCCGACCGTTGTCGGCTCCGTATTAGCACGGAGGTCGAAATTAACGGGAACGAGAACCGGAGAGATTATCGATTGCAGAAGGGAGCCTGTCGGCTTTTCCGGCCGATAGGGGTTCCCGCGTACTTTCCGCGGACCGAATGTCCCGTCAGGCCGACGACGCTGGCTGGCACAATCGGTTGCAGCCGACCGCAGAACCTTGAGTATAGTTCATGAATGATCCCATGCCCGAGGGCGACAAGGTCGCCAACCAGTCGATCCGTGTGAATGTCGACACGCTTGAGCACCTGATGACGATGGTGTCCGAGCTGGTGTTGACGCGCAACCAGCTTCTGGAGATCTCCCGCCGCAACGAGGACACCGAGTTCAAGGTGCCGCTGCAGCGGCTGTCCAACGTTACCGCCGAGCTGCAGGAAGGCGTCATGAAGACGCGGATGCAGCCGATCGGCAACGCCTGGCAGAAGCTGCCGCGGATCGTGCGCGACCTCTCGGGCGAACTCGGCAAGCAGATCGAACTGGAGATGCACGGCGCCGACACCGAGCTGGACCGCCAGGTGCTCGACCTGATCAAGGACCCGCTCACCCACATGGTACGCAACTCCGCCGACCACGGCCTGGAGACGCCGGCCGAGCGCGTGGCGGCGGGCAAGGGCGAGCAGGGCACCGTTCGGCTCTCCGCCTATCACGAGGGCGGTCACATCATCATCTGCATCGCCGACAACGGCCGCGGCCTCAACACCGAGAAGATCAAGGCCAAGGCGGTCTCCAGCGGTCTCGTCACCGAGGCTGAGCTGGAGAAGATGTCGGAAGCCCAGATCCACAAGTTCATCTTCGCCCCCGGCTTCTCCACCGCGGCCGCCGTCACCTCGGTCTCCGGCCGCGGCGTCGGCATGGACGTGGTGCGCACCAATATCGACCAGATCGGCGGCACCATCGACATCAAGTCGGTGGCCGGCGAGGGCTCCTCCGTCACCATCAAGATCCCGCTGACGCTTGCCATCGTCTCCGCGCTGATCGTGGAAGCCGGCGGCGACCGCTTTGCCATCCCCCAGCTCTCGGTCGTCGAACTGGTGCGGGCGCGCGCCAACTCCGAGCACCGCATCGAGCGCATCAAGGACACCGCGGTGCTGCGGCTGCGCAACAAGCTGTTGCCGCTGATCCACCTCAAGAAGCTCCTGAGGATCGACGACGGTTCCACCAGCGACCCCGAGAACGGCTTCATCGTGGTGACCCAGGTCGGCAGCCAGACCTTCGGCATCGTGGTCGACGGCGTGTTCCACACCGAAGAAATCGTGGTCAAGCCGATGTCGACCAAGCTGCGCCACATCGACATGTTCTCCGGCAACACCATCCTGGGCGATGGCGCGGTCATCATGATCATCGACCCCAACGGGATTGCGAAAGCGCTCGGCGCCGCCGGCAATGCCGCCCATGAGCTGGCCGAGGACCATGCCGCAGCGCATGCCTCCTCCGCCGAGCAGATGACCTCGCTTCTGGTGTTCCGCGCCGGCACCAGCCAGCCCAAGGCCGTGCCGCTGGCGCTGGTCACCCGCCTTGAGGAGATCGCCGCCGACAAGATCGAGCTCTCTAACGGCCGCTACATGGTGCAGTACCGCGAGCAGCTGATGCCGCTGGTGCAGATGGAGGGCGTCGAGGTCCGCACCACGGGTTCGCAGCCGATCCTGGTGTTCGTCGACGACAAGCGCGCCATGGGGCTCGTGGTCGACGAGATCGTCGACATCGTCGAGGAGCGGCTCAACATCGAGGTGGCGGGCGCGCAGGCGGGCATCCTGGGCTCGGCCGTGATCAAGGGCCAGGCCACCGAGGTGATCGATGTCGGCCACTTCCTGCCGATGGCGTTCGCCGACTGGTTCACCCGCAAGGAGATGAAGCCGTCGGCGACGGCGCAATCGATCCTTCTGGTCGACGACAGCGCCTTCTTCCGCAACATGCTGGCGCCGGTGCTCAAGGCCGCCGGCTACCGGGTGCGCACCGCGCCGAATGCCCAGGAAGGGCTCTCGGCGCTGCGCTCGGGCCAGAGCTTCGATGTGGTGCTGACCGACATCGAGATGCCCGACATGAACGGGTTCGAGTTCGCCGAGGTGATCCGCTCCGACCAGCATCTGAACCAGATGCCGATCATCGGGCTGTCCTCGCTGGTGTCGCCGGCGGCGATCGAGCGCGGCCGCCAGGCCGGCTTCCACGACTATGTCGGCAAGTTCGACCGTCCCGGCCTGATCGCGGCGCTCAAGGAGCAGACCGCCGAACTGAACCAGGCGGCCTAACCCAGATCACGGAAAGAGACAGGACATGAGCAAGCAAGACACCGCCGAGGGGATCGTCGCCGAATACGTCACCGCCGTGATCGGCGGGCAGCTGTTCGGCCTGCCGATCTCCCGCGTCCAGGACGTGTTCATGCCGGAACGGCTGACGCGGGTGCCGCTGTCGTCGGCGGAGATCGCCGGCGTCCTCAATCTGCGCGGCCGCATCGTCACCGTGGTCGACATGCGCGCCCGCCTCGGCCTGCCGAAAGCCGATGACGGCAAGCCGCCGATGGCGGTCGGCGTCGACCTGCGCGGCGAATCCTATGGCCTCCTGATCGACCAGATCGGCGAGGTGCTGCGGCTGCCCGAGGCCAGCTGCGAGGAAAACCCCGTCAACCTCGACCCAAGAATGGCCAAGCTCGCCGGCGGCGTCCATCGCCTCGACGGACAGCTCATGGTCGTCCTCGACGTCGATCGCGTCCTCGAACTGCCGACCACGACGGTTTCGCTGGCGGCATAGCGGCGGCGGCGCAACGGAAGAGGCAAACCGAAATGAAGACTTGTCTGGTTGTCGACGACTCCGGTGTGGTGCGGAAGGTCGCCCGGCGCATCATCGAGGCAATGAACTTTCATGTGATCGAGGCGGAGGACGGCGAGAAGGCGCTCGAGGCGTGCAAGCGCGCGATGCCGGAAGCGGTGCTGCTCGACTGGAACATGCCGGTCATGGACGGCTACGAGTTCCTCGGCAATCTCAGGCGCATGCCCGGCGGCGACGCCCCCAAAGTCGTGTTCTGCACCACCGAGAACGGCATGGACCACATCTCGCGTGCGCTCTCTGCCGGCGCCGACGAATACATCATGAAGCCGTTCGACAAGGACATCGTCGCAGCCAAGTTCCAGGAAGTCGGCCTGGTCGAGGCTCCACTCCAAGAGACGTCCCAATCTGATCATCTGAATCAGACCGTCTGACCCCCTCACCCCCTCACTTTGCCTTCGAGAGACTCCAGTGACCCCGCCCGATTATGAATATCTCCGCAAACTGCTGAAGGACCATTCCGGTCTCGATCTGTCCACGGACAAGCAATATCTGATCGAGAGCCGCCTGCTGCCGTTGGCGCGCAAGGCCGGCCTCGCCGGCCTCCCCGATCTCGTTCAGAAGATGAAGAGTGGCTCGAACAATCTTGTTGCGCAGGTGGTCGAAGCAATGACCACCAACGAGACCTTCTTCTTCCGCGACAAGGTGCCCTTCGATCATTTCCGCGAGAAAATCATGCCCGAGCTGGTGCAGGCGCGGGCCAACCGCAAGACCATCAGGATCTGGTGCGCCGCCGGTTCGACCGGACAGGAGCCTTATTCGCTGGCGATGTGCCTGAAGGAAATGGCAGGCCTGCTCAATGGCTGGCGTGTCGAGATCCTGGCGACGGATCTGTCGCAAGAGGTGCTGGAGAAATCCAGGTCCGGCATTTACAGCCAATTCGAGGTGCAGCGCGGGCTTCCGATCCAGTTTCTGGTCAAGTACTTCAAACAGTCCGGCGAGCTCTGGCAGATCAACGCCGACATCCGCGCCATGGTGCAGCACCGTCAGCTCAATCTGCTGCACGATTTTTCGCAGCTCGGCGCCTTCGATGTGATCTTCTGTCGCAACGTGCTGATCTATTTCGATCAGGACACCAAGATCAATATCTTCGGCCGGCTTGGCCGCATGATGGAGCCCGACGGTTTTCTGGTGCTCGGCGCGGCCGAGACCGTGGTCGGATTGACCGAAGTGTTCAAGCCCGTTTCCGACCGGCGCGGCCTTTATCGGCCGAGCGAGGGGCGCACCGCGACAGCCGCGCCCGGTTCAGTCATGACGGCTGCGTTCAAACTTGCGACTGCATAGAAAATGTCGGATGACTCCATGGCCTCCGACCGCGTCAACTCGCGGCCATGACGTCTGCATCATGGCCATCGACGGAACCTGGCGCCGCGACTGCAAGGGCTCAGGAGATGGCCGATGCCTGACGGCGAATGCGTGTTGGCGCGCGCCTGATCTGCGGTTCCACCCGCAGTCGATCCGCTTGCGGCGAGCGACGGCTTCACGATGTGGTGATGCGTCGGCCGGTCCGACCGCTCACAATCTGAATGGTCCAGTGATATTTTGCGGTGCAGGAAGGACCTGGTCGCGCTGCAACCAGCCAGCCTTGTCCTCCTGCGGAACGGTACGCTTCGCCTTCCAGCAGCGACTCCAGCGCGGCAACGAGGCTTGCGCTGCAGCTGCCGAGCGCAGGGCTTGCCTTGAGATATTGCGGTGTGACATCGTCGAGCACGATGACGTTGCTCGCCTCGATGCCGTCGCAGATTGTTTCCCGCGCGAGCGCGTTGTCGATTCAGCTTGATACTCGCCTGGACGTGCTGAGCCAGCGACGTGAGGCTCGAAACGAGCGTCGCAAAGCTGTCACTTCCTGCTGTGCCCATGAATGCTCTGCCTCGCCGCAACCCAGGGAAACCGCTGCTACTTGTGGGTTAAGCCCTAGTCCCGTACAAATACGGAAAGCTTCGAATCCGGATGGAACTTACGAAGGGTTTAGTCAGTGCGCGTCGTTTTTCACATTGCTGGGGGTGATGGCAAATGACCGAAAAAAAAGCGCCACGCGGCGAAATCTTCGTCGTCGACGATGATGCTGCCGTTCGCGACACGTTGTCGATGGTGCTGTCGGCGGGTGGTTATGAAGTGATCTGCTTTGCCGACGGTGCTGCTCTGCTCTCGATCGCGCGGAGCCGCACGCCGTCCGCGATCCTGCTCGACGTGCATATTCCCGGCAAGTCCGGTCTCGACATCCTGCGCGAATTGCACGGCGAGGACTATCCCGCGCCGATCTTCATGATCTCGGGACAAGGCGACATCGCAATGGCGGTGACCGCGATCAAGAACGGCGCGCTGGACTTCATCGAGAAACCGTTTCGCGGCAGCGACATCGTTACGCGGCTCGATGAGGCGATCGGCGCCTATGCGCGCCGCCACGCGCAGAACCCGGTCTCCAACATCGCTTCGCTGCATTTCCCCGGACGCGAGCCTTTGACGCGCCGCGAGCGGGAGGTGCTGGAGCAGTTCACGTCAGGTGCGTCCAACAAGGAGGCCGGGCGCACGCTCGGCATCAGCCCGCGCACCATCGAGGATCACCGCGCCAATATCATGAAGAAGCTGGGTGCCAAGAACGCCGCGGACCTCGTGCGCATCGTGATGACCGCGCAGCAGCGCGCGTCCTGAACTCCGCCCGGGAGAACGGCCGGCGCTCGAGGTCAGGCCTCCAGGGCTCGGCGGATCATGCGCGCCAGCTCGGATTTGCGATAGGGCTTGGCCAGCAGCAGCACGCCCGAATCGAGCCTGCCATGATGAATGATGGCGTCCTCGGTATAGCCTGACGTGAACAGCACCTTCAGATCCGGCTGCTCTGCTGCGATGGCGTCGGCAAGCTGCCGGCCGTTCATCGATCCCGGCATGATGATGTCGGTGAAGAGCAGGTCGAAGGACGCGTTGCTGCGGACGATATCGAGCGCCCCGTCGGCATTGCCGGCGCTCAGCGTGGCGTAGCCGAGTGAATGCAGCTGGGCGAGCACGTAGTCGCGCACCAGCTTGTCATCCTCGACCACGAGGATCGTCTCGGTGCCACCCTCCATCTCGCTTTCGACGTCCGATCGGGAGTCCGGCGAGGCGCCGATGCCCGGCGGCAGATACATGCGGACCGTCGTGCCCTCACCTTCCTCGCTGTAGACCTTGATGTGGCCCGCGGACTGCTTGATGAAGCCGTAGACCATCGAGAGACCGAGGCCGGTGCCCTTGCCCGGGCCCTTCGAGGTAAAGAACGGGTCGAACACGCGATCGAGGATTGCCGGAGGAATTCCATAGCCGGTATCGCTGACCGCGATCATGGCATAGCGGCCGGGCCGGACATCGTCATTCGCGGCGGCATAGGCCTCGTCGAACTCGGCTAGACGGGTTTCCAGGATCAGTTTGCCGCCGCCCGGCATGGCGTCGCGCGAGTTGAGCGCCAGATTGATGATGGCGGTGGCGAGCTGGTTGGGGTCGACGACGGCGATGCAGACCTCGTCCTTGAACACCGATTCGATCTCGATGTGTTCGCCAAGCGTCGGCCGCAGCAATTTCGCGGTGTCGATGATCAGCGTGTTGATGTCGGTCTCGCGCGGCTGCAACGGCTGCCGCCGCGCAAAGGCGAGAAGGTGCTGGGTGAGGTCGGCGCCCCTGGCGGCGGCTTCGTCGATCATCCTGGTGATCGCCGCAAGCTGCGGCTCCCTGGCGACGGCGCCCGCGAGAATTTCGATGGTGCCGGTGATGACGGTCAGGATGTTGTTGAAGTCATGGGCGATGCCGCCGGTGAGCTGGCCGAGCGCTTCCATCTTCTCGGATTGGCGGATCCGCTCCTCGGCGGCGATCTTGTCGGTGAGGTCGCGGACAAAGCAGTTGAACAGGAAGCCGCTGCGCGTCCGCGTCGCGGTCATGCTGAGCTCGGCCCTGAATTGCTGCCCGTTGCGGCGCTGCACCAGCAGTTCTCGACGCCGACCGTCGGTGTTGTCGCGGCCGGAACGCACGAACTGGGCGAGCGCGGCGTGGAGGTCCTCACGGTCCGGCTCGACGACGGTCAGATCAATCACATTCTTGCCGAGCGCCTCCTCGCGCGACCAGCCGTAGATTTTCTCGGCCCGCGAGTTCCAGCCGCGGATCGCGCCGGTCTCGTCCATCTGGACAAAGGCGTCGAGCGAGGTCTCGATGATGCCTGCGCGCCAGCCGCTCGTTTTCGCGCAGCGTCTCCTGCGCATGCGCGCTTTCGGTCATGTCGCGCCCGACATAGAAATGCCGCTGCACCGGCTCCGACCAGGCGCCCCGCCAGGACAGCGTCACCGCCCGGCCGTCCTTGTGGACGTAGCGGGAATCGGCGTTGATCACCTTTTCGCCGTGCCGCGCCGCGCGCATCTCCCTGCGCGCCTGATCGAGATCGTCGGGATGGATGAACTCGATGCCGTTGCGGCCGATCATCTCGTCCGGCCTGTATCCGAGAATGGTCTCCACGCTGGGGCTGACCTGCACCAGAAGTCCCCTGGGATCGCTGACCAGGATCAGGTCCTGCGAGGTCTCGAAGATGCGACGGCGCTCCTCGAGCGCTGCGGTCTTCGCATTGGCTTCATCCATGGCGCGGGCGAAGGCGCGCGCCAGCACGCCGGTCTCGCCGGGCGCGTCGACGGGAATGTCCGCTGCGCCGCTGCGCCCGAAACCCTCGACCGCAGCCGTCAGTTGCTGGATTGGCCCGGTCAGCGAGCGGGCGACGATCACCGCAAGCACCGCCGCGCACAGCATCGCCACCAGGCCGACGAGCAGCGACGTGTTGCGGATCGCCGCGGCGGGCGCCATGAGAACATTGTTCGGCACGGTCTCGATGATGCCGGCCCATTGCTTGCCTGCGAGCAGCGTCGGCGCGAGCGCAATGCCGCCGGGCGAGCCCGGCGTGTCGACTGCCGCGCGCGAGACGCTCTGCATCGTGCCGACGGCGTCGGCGAAATACGGCATGTCCGCCTTCCAGCCGGACGTCCCCGCCGGCTCGGCAAATTCACGCGCGCGATCGGGATGGACGAGATAGGTGCCGTAGGCGTCGACGACATAGACGATCTCGTTCGGCCGCGCCGACGCGCGAACGCGGTTCAGCGCCGGACGCATGTCGACGGCGACCATCACGATGCCGAACGGCTTGCCGTCGGGCGCAAACACCGGCTTGGCGACCCGCATGGTCGGGACGCGCGGCGTGCCGACGATCCCATTTTCCGCGTTCAGGCCGACCTGCGAGACATAGACCTTATCCGCGGCGAGTTCGATCGTGTTGCGGAAGTCGCTGGAATCACCGAGCTGTTTCAACTCGGAATCGGATGCGATATGTACGCTTCCATTGGGTCCGGAACGGTCGACCCGGACGATCTCCCGGTGGTTGTCGGCCACGCCGATGAAGCGCAGCGAGTAGGCCGGCTTGAGCGTCATCTGGGCGGCGAGCCGTCCTTCCAGCCGCTGCCGCCACGCCGCCTCGCTGGTCTGATCCACGGGATCGATGCCGCCGTTGAGGCGAGCGCGCATCAGTCCCGCGACCGCCTCGAGGTTCGCGAAGGTGGTGATGTCGCCCGGCGCCGTACGGAGATGGGATTCGAGATCGGCCGCGATGAGCCGTGACTGGGTCTCGACGCGCTCGAGCACCCGCGGGATCAACGCCTCCTCCAGGCTGCGATAGCTGAGCCAGCCGACCGCGAACACCGCACCCGCCACCAACAGGATCATGGAAAGAGCAAGCCGCGTGGTCAGCGTCAGCCCGGCGGCGGAGCCGCCGGTGTCCGCAGGCCGGCTGTCGGACAGGACCGGCGAGATGGTTTTGAGATCAGCTACCTGTTCCGACATTGCGCTCCCGCGCCTTGAGGCAATTCTCGACAGTCGCCAGCAGGGCCGCCGGCTTGAAAGGCTTCGGCAGGCTCGAGATCGCGCCCAGTTTGGTCGACATGGCCAGAAAATCCGGCTCGGCGCCGGCGTCCGTGACCAGCGGCCGGCCCGAGATCACCACGATGGGCACGGTCGGCCGCAGCCGTTGAACGTGCCGCATGGCCTCAAGCCCATCCATGCCCGGCATGAAAATGTCGAGGAACAAAAGATCAAAGTCTCCGCTTTCGAACGCAGCTAATCCTTTATGGCCGTCCCCGGCAACTGCCACACTATGCCCAGCCCGTTCCAGAAGAAGGCGGATTGTCATTTGCACGGCGGGGTCGTCATCCACGACCAGGATTTTCGCCAAGTTCCTTCCCCTGACTGCGGAATCATCAACGGCAGGTTGCAGCGATAGTGCCGAAACGCGCATCTTTCGCAAGCCTCGCTTTGGTCGCAATGCTGACCGGCGAGGGACGTAATTGCTCGGGTTCCATATGCATGATGTCGTGCAGATGACGGTCAGTGAGGACGGACTTGCCCCGCGCCGACCGGGCGTGAGATGAGCAATCGATCTCCAGACAGGTGCCCAGCATGACATCAAAGGTCCACAAGAAGACGCCGGAAATGCTTCGCAGTGCGCGATGGTTCGCGCCCGACGATTTGCGCGCCTTCGGCCACCGCTCCCGCGCCATGCAAATGGGTTATGCGCCGGAGGAGTGGAAGGACCGTCCGGTCATCGCGATCCTCAACACCTGGTCGGACGCGCAGCCCTGCCACATGCACTTCAAGAGCCGGGTCGATGACGTCAAGCGCGGCATCCTGATGGCCGGCGGCTTCCCGGTCGAATTGCCGGCGCTGTCGCTTTCCGAATCCTTGCTGAAGCCGACCACGATGCTCTACCGCAATCTTCTGGCGATGGATGCGGAGGAGTTGCTGCGTGGCCATCCCGTCGACGGCGTTGTGCTGATGGGCGGCTGCGACAAGACCACGCCCGCATTGCTGCTGGGCGCCACCAGCATGAATCTTCCCGCGATCTACCTGCCGGCGGGTCCGATGCTGCGCGGCAACTGGAAGGGCAAGACGCTGGGCTCCGGCTCGGACGCCTGGAAATATTGGGACGAGCGGCGCGCCGGAAAAATTTCCGACGCAGACTGGGTCGACATGGAAGCCGGCATCGCCCGCAGCTACGGCACCTGCATGACCATGGGAACGGCGTCCACCATGACCGCGATTGCAGAATCGATCGGCATGACACTGCCGGGCGCCTCGTCGATCCCGGCGGCGGATGCCGGCCATATCCGCATGGCTTCCGAATGCGGCCGCCGCATCGTCGAGATGGTGTGGGAGGATCTGACGCCGAAGGTGATCCAGACCCGCAAGGCCTTTGAGAATGCGATCGCGGTGGCGATGGCGATGGGCTGCTCGACCAATGCGATCATCCATCTGATCGCACAGGCGCGTCGCGCCGGCCAGGACATCTCGCTGGATGATTTCGAGAAGGCGAGCCGCAAGGTGCCTGTCATCGCCAATGTCAGGCCGTCCGGCGATAAATATCTGATGGAGGACTTCTTCTATGCCGGCGGACTCCCGGCGCTGATGGGCCGGATCAAGGATCATCTGCATCTGGATTGCATCACCGTCACCGGAAAGACGCTGGCTGAGAACATTGCGCGCGCGGAGGTTCACAACGACGATGTGATCCGCACGGTGCAGAATCCGATCTACAAGGAAGGGGCGCTCGCGGTGTTGAAGGGCAATCTCGCGCCCGACGGCTGCGTGATCAAACCTTCCGCCTGCGATCCGCGATTCCTGAAACATACCGGACCCGCGCTGGTGTTCGACGATTATCCGTCGCTGAAGAAGGCGGTCGACGATCCCAATCTGGATGTGACCGCCGATCACGTGCTGATCCTGCGCAATGCGGGACCGCAGGGCGGCCCGGGCATGCCGGAATGGGGTATGCTGCCGATCCCG
Organism: uncultured Alphaproteobacteria bacterium; assembly: GCA_963696255.1. Classification (GTDB taxonomy): domain Bacteria; phylum Pseudomonadota; class Alphaproteobacteria; order Rhizobiales; family Xanthobacteraceae; genus Bradyrhizobium. The sequence continues at coordinate 1,475,299 of CAVOJN010000005.1, read as the reverse complement.
ACCAAGCTCGTGAAGCAGGGCATGCGCGATATGGTGCGGCTGTCGGATGCGCGCATGAGCGGCACCAGTTATGGCGCCTGCATTCTCCACGTCTCGCCGGAGTCCTTTGTCGGCGGGCCATTGGCGCTGGTGAAGAATGGCGACAGAATCACGCTCGATGTCGCCGCGCGCACCATCAATCTCGATGTGAGCGAGGCCGAGCTTGCCAGGCGGCGTGCCGAATGGAAGCCGCCTGAGCGCCGCTTCGAGCGCGGCTATGGCTGGATGTTCTCGAAACACATCAAGCAGGCCAATGAAGGCTGCGACTTCGATTTCCTCGAGACCGGCTTCGGCAAGCCGGTCGACGAGCCCGCGATTTATTGATCACCGTCGTTCCGGGGCGCGAAGCGAACCCAGAACATCGAGATTCCGGGTTCGCTCGCTGACGCGATCGCCCCGGAATGACAGGGGAGAGACAATGCCCAAACTCGGCGACGCCACCCGCAACAAGCTCAAGACCGTCTCCACCGCCACGGTTGCGACCGCGCTGTTCAAGCGCGGCTTCCGCATCCAGTGCATTCAGGATGTCCACCCTCTTGGTCCTGATCAGCCCACGATGGTGGGCGAGGCCTTTACGCTGCGCTACATGCCGGCGCGCGAGGACCTCAACAAGCTCGACGTCTTCCGCGATCGCTCCCATCCGCAGCGCAAGGCGATCGAGGAGTGCCCGCCGGGCGCGGTGCTGGTGATGGACAGCCGCAAGGATGCGCGCGCGGCAAGCGCGGGCGCGATCCTGGTGACGCGCCTGATGCAGCGCGGTTGTGCGGGCGTCGTCACCGACGGCGGCTTCCGTGATTCCCAGGAGATCGGAAGGCTCGGCTTTCCCGCCTACCATCACCGACCGAGCGCGCCGACCAATCTCACCTTGCATCAGGCGATCGAGATCAACGTGCCGATAGGCTGCGGCGATGCGCCGGTGTTTCCGGGCGACGTGATCCTGGGCGACAGCGACGGCGTCATCGTCATCCCCGCGCATCTCGCCGATGAGATTGCCGACGAGACCTTCGAGATGACTGCGTTCGAGGACTTCGTCGCGGAGGAGGTAGGCAAAGGCCGCGGCATTGTCGGCCTCTATCCGGCGACGGACGAGCAGACCCTGAAGGATTTCGCCGCCTGGCGAAAGGCGAGGGGGCGGTAAGTCGCCACCTTGATTGCTGTCGTCCCGGGCAAGCGCAAGCGCGACCCGGGGCCCATAACCACAGACGGTTGTTATCGTCGTCATTGCGAGGAGCAAAGCGACGAAGCAATCCATCTCTCCCCGGTGCTGAGACATGGATTGCTTCGCGGAGCCCGTCATCGGGCGCGCATTCGCGCGGCCCGTTGGCGCGCAATGACGGGGCGAGGGCGAGCGCGACAACGAATCGCTGTGGTTATGGGTCCCCGCATTCGCGGGGACGACAGCGACATTCGTGGCCGCGCCCGTCGCCCCTCACAGCATCCCCGGCCGGAACAGCTTCCGCCACTTCCGCGTTTCGGCGCCTGAGATCATGAACTCGCCGTCGCCGCGATAGTGGATGGTCTTCGGCACCTTCGGCGACGTCGCCACATGCGCCTTCACCACTTCGAATACGAACACATTGTACTTGTTCACCCAGGCCGAGTCGGACAGCGTGCATTCGAAATTGGCGTAGCATTCATCGATCAGGGGAGCGCGCACATGCGTGCCTGATTTCGGAGTGAGTCCGAATTCGACGAATTTGTCGACGCTGCTTCCGGAGCAATTGCCGATCTTCACAACGGTCTCGGCGATATCGGCGGTCGGGATGTTGATGACGCATTGCTTGCTGCCGCGGATCAGCTCAAAACTGTGATTGCCGCTCGAGATCAGGCAGCAGACCAGCGCGGGCGAAAATTCCATGACCATGTGCCAGCCCATGGTCATGATGTTGGTCTGATCCTTGTGCGCGGAGCTCACCAGCACGATCGGCCCCGGCTCGAGGAAGCGGCGGATGTTATGGACGGGGAAGTCCTTCTTGGTAGTGCGGGGCATGGCTACCTCCACTGTCGTCCCGGACAAGCGAGCAAAGCGAGCGCGATCCGGGACCCATAACCACAGGCTTTAGTTTGGCGAAGATTCGTAGTGACACCCCTCTATAACAACAATGGCCTGTAATTATGGGTCCCCGCCTTCGCGGGGACGACAGCCGTGGCTTCGGTTCACCCCTCCGTCCTCCCGGCCAGCCCCAGCGCCCACAGCGCAAAGGCATAGACGATCGCGATCTCGTCGAGCCGGTCGAAGCGGCCCGAGGCGCCGCCATGGCCCGCGCCCATATTGGTGCGCAACAGCACCGGCCCGCCGCCGCTCATGGTGGCGCGCAGCCGCGCGACCCATTTCGCCGGCTCCCAGTAAGTGACCCGGGGATCGGTAAGTCCGCCCATGGCGAGGATCGCGGGATACTCCTTGGCCGCAAGGTTATCGTAGGGCGAATAGGACAGGATGGTCCGGAAGTCCTTTTCGCTCAGCGTCGGGTTGCCCCATTCCGGCCATTCCGGCGGCGTCAGCGGCAGCGAGTGATCGAGCATCGTGTTCATGACATCGACGAACGGCACTTCGGCAACGATGCCGGCGAACAGTTCGCCGGCGCGGTTGGCGACGGCTCCCATCAGCATGCCGCCGGCGCTGGCGCCATGGCCGACGATGCGTTTCGCGCTGGTGTATTTCGCCGCGATCAATGCGCGCGCGCAGGCCGCGAAATCGTCGAACGTGTTGGTCTTCTTCTCGCGCTTGCCGTCGAGATACCAGCCCCAGCCCTTGTCGGTGCCGCCGCGGATATGCGCGATGGCATAGACGAGGCCGCGGTCGACCAGCGAGAGGCGGTTGGCGTTGAACGAGGCCGGCATCGCCATGCCGTAGGAGCCGTAGCCATAGAGCAGCAGCGGCGCATTGCCGTCGCGGACGAAATCGCGGCGATGCAGCAGCGAGATCGGTACCTCCGCTCCGTCATGCGACTTCGCCATGATCCGGGTCGTGACATAGTCGGCCGGGCCGTGTCCCGACGGTATTTGCTGGCGCTTGCGCAGGGTGCGCGTACGATCAGCCATGTCGTAGTCGTAGATCTCCGACGGCGTCGTCATCGACGAATAGTTGAAGCGCAGCGTCGTCGTGTCGAACTCGTAGGAGCCCATGGAGTTGAGCGAATAGGCGGCCTCGTCGAAGGCGATGGCGTGCTCCTCGCCGCTTGCGAGGTCGCGGATGATGATCGCGGGCAACGCATTGGCGCGCTCCAGCCGCACCAGATGGCCCGAATAGAGATCGTGGTCGAGGATGTAGACACCGGCGCGATGCGGGATAAGGTCGCGCCAGTTGGCTCGCTCCGGCGAGGCGAGTGGCGCAGTGACGATCTTGAAGTCGATGGCGCCATCGGCATTGGTGAGGATGTAGAGCTCCTCGCCGCGGTCGGCGACCGCATATTGCACGCCGTCGTTCCGCGCCGCGACAAGGCGCGGCGGAGCATCCGGATCAGCGAGGTCGATCAGCCGCTGCTCCGAGGTCTCGTGGTCGCCACCGGCGATCACGCAATATCTGCCGCTGGTCGATTCATGCAGATGGGTGAACCAGCCGGCATCCGGCTCCTCGTAGATCAGGACATCGTCGCTCTGCTTCGTGCCGAGGCGATGACGCCAGACCTGCGTCGGGCGGTGGTTGTCATCGAGCTTGACGTAGAAGAAGCTTTTGCAGTCCTTGCTCCACACCACCGCGCCTTCGGTATCCTCGACGAGATCGTCAAAATCCTTGCCGCTCGCCCAGTCGCGCACGCGCACCGAGAAATATTCCGAGCCCTGGGTGTCGGCGCTCCAGGCAATCAGCCTGTGATCGTGCGAATGGCGGCTGCCGCCAAACCGGAAATATTCACTCGCTTTCGCCAGTTCGTCGCCGTCGAGCACGATCTCTTCCGCGCCGCCGTTGCGCGGCATGCGGCCGAACTGTTCATGCTGGCCGCCTTCGCGGAACTTGCGGAAATAGGCGTAAGGTCCGTCCGGCGACGGCACGCTGGAATCGTCTTCCTTGACCCGGCCGCGCATTTCCTTGACGAGCTTTTTCTGCAATGCGCCGGTGTGGCCGAGCAGGCTTTCGGTGTAACTGTTCTCCGCTTCGAGATAGGCGCGGATATCGGGCTTCAGCAGCGCGGGATCGCGCAGCACCTCCTGCCAGTCCGGGTCTTTCAACCAGGCATAGTCGTCGGTCAGCGTGATGCCGTGGAGCGAAAAGGTGTGCGGTTGGCGCGGCGCGACTGGCGCCTTTTCTTTCAGCTTTGTCACGGAATTCCTCGTCGAGGCTGGAGCGGATCGCTGCCGTATTATATCGGAATGACGAGGCGGATTTGCCAGATGGGCACTCACCCGGCGAGTACGTGTCGTGTGCTGGCTGGGTCGCCTGCAACGGCAGGCGATGATCGGGCCGGCCAAAGGCCTGCCGGCCCGACCATTCGCACCGTCAGTTAGCTGTGCCCGGCATGCAGGGCGGCGACGTATACGGAGCCGAGGCGAACGCACCGACGTCCGGAGCACGCACGCAACCGCCTTGGGGATTGGTCATCGCCGAGGCATGCCGCGGCGCGACAGTGTTGCGGGCAGCGGAGGCCTGACTGGCGTATGCGGCTGCCGCAACGAGCGCAGCCGCCATGAAGGTCACTTTGGTCATCGTTTTCTCCACATGGTGACAGGAGCCAAGCAAGTTCGGCTCCTGTGACCAAGTGCCGTGGACCTCCCGGATTATTTCATCACGGCGCGATCAACGCATCGCGAGTGATATCGCGAACAGATTTGTCGCCGCATGGGCCCGATTTGCGATGGCGTGGTTCTAATCGTCTGGAGGGTTACGGCGACGGCGTGGCTGGAAAGTTCTCACTATTCGGTGTTCGGGAAATATCAGCACCGCAACGCAACTCTGGTTATCAGAAGCGCTCACGCGCAATGGCAACTACACAGAGACACCCGATGACAAGATTTTCATTGTTTGGCATGGCTGCAATTCTGTCGATTGCAATCGCAGCTCCCTCACTTGCATCTTCACCGGCCCGGCAACGAGAAGCCACTACTGTCGGTCGGGAAAAAGCGGACGTAACGATGTCGGCATCATTCGTCCCTTCATCAAAGAGAGGGCTCGAGACGATGACCAGACCCTGGTCGGCCCCGGTGGGTCACCGCCAGCCGCGCGCCGCCGATATTCCCGCACCTGCCTCTCAGCAGAGTCTTGATGATGAAGACGCGAATGTCGACCGCAAGATCAGCGGCGTATGTCGAGGTTGCTAGCCGGTGACGACTCCGGCGCCTTGCCGCGCACCCCCAAACATCGGGATGCGATTGACCGCCAGCACCACGGCGAAGGTGATCACCAGCATGGCGATGCCGAGCACGGAGATCGCGGCGAGATCGCCGCTTTCATTGAGGTCGTAGATCAGGACCGAGAGCACCTTGGTCTGCGAGGTGAACAGCACGATCGCAGCCGAGAGCTCGCGCATGACGCCGATGAAGATGAAGCACCAGGTCGCGATCACGCCGGTGCGCAGTAGTGGTGCGGTAATGCGAACCAGCGATTGCAGCCGTGTCGCGCCGAGGATGCGGCTTGCATCCTCCAGTTCGGGGTGGATCGTCGCGAACGCCGCCTGCAATTGCTGATAGGCCGACGGCAAATTGATGGTGAGGAAGGCGAGCAACAGGATCCAGAGCGTGCCGAACAGCACCACCGGCCCCCTGGTATAGCTCAGGAACAGGCCGACGCCGAGCACGATGCCGGGCACCGCAACCGGCGCCGTCGCAAGGAACCCAAGCGCGCGCCAGCCCACGATCGCCTTGCGCGTCGTGACATAGGCGATCACCAGCGCCAGGATGGTGCCGACGGTTGCGGTCGCCACGCCCAGGATCAGCGTATTCTTGAGCACGAGCGCGGTGGACGACAATTCGGTGAACACGAAGACGATATTGTGCAGCGTCATCGTCCATGGCGTCGCCAGCGTCGTCGCGTTCGGCGAGACCGCCGCATTGAGCAGCGCGAAATAGGGCAGGAAGACCGGGGCCATCAGCACGAGCATGCAGAAGGCGAACGCGGCCCAGCGCCAGCCGCCCATCTCGACCCGGCGCGGCGCGCCGTATTTGCCGCCGACCACGGAATAGCCGCGTCGGCCCAGGACGAATTTCTGAGCCTGCAACAGCAGCATCGTGAGCACAAGGAGCGGGACAGCCGCTGCCGCCGCGAGCTCATATTTGGGCGGATACTGGAACAGGCTCCAGATCTTCGTGGTCATGGTGTGGAAGCCCGCCGGCAGAGCCAGGATCGCGGGCGATCCGAATAGCGTCATCGCCTGCAGGAAGGCGATCAGCGAACCCGCCACCAGCGCCGGCAGCGCGAGCGGGATCGTGACGCGCCGCGCCGTGGTCCAGGCCTTCGCCCCGAGAATGGCGGACGCATCCTCGAGTTCGCCCGGCATGGTGTCGAGGGCATTGGCAACCAGCACGAACACAAACGGGAACGTGTAGGAGGAGATCACGAAGATGATCCCCGGCAGCGTGTAGATATTGAAGAGATAACTGTCGAACTCGGCGCCGGTCGCGTAGCGATAAAGCTGGTTGAGCAGGCCGCTGTTCGGCGCGGCCAGCAATTCCCATGCGACCGCGCCGAGGAAGGGCGGCGTCACGAAGGACGCCGTTACCAGCGCGCGGACGGTCTGCCGCGCCGGCATGTCGGTGCGCGAGACCAGCCAGCTGATCGGCGCCGCGACGACGCAGCAGATCACTGCAGAACTGACGGCGATGATCGCGGTGGTCAGCAACGGATCGAGGAAGTCGGGATCGGTAAACAGCGTGACGAAGTTCTGCAGCGTCGGGTGCCGTGCCTTGTCGGTCACGGCGTAGATCGCCAGCCACGACATCGGCAGCAGGATCAGCCCGGCCAGCACAAGCGCAAACAGCCACAGCACCGGCTGCGTCCAGTCGATGCGGGATCTGGGGATGTCGGTGGTGGTTGTCGTGGCGGTGGCTGTGGTGGTCATCCGGCAATTTCTCCGTCATTCCGGGGTGCCTCGAAGAGGCGAACCCGGAATCTCGAGATTCCGGGTTCGATGCTGCGCATCGCCCCGGAATGACGGTGGCAGGTTGCGACGCTCATCAACTCACACCCGGAACAGCTTCGCATAGCGCGTCTTGATCTCTTCGCTCTGGGCTTCCACCCCGGCGGGGTCCTCCTTCATCAGCTTGATGTCGGAGAGCTTGCGCCGTCCCGGCTTCGAGGTGACCTGGGAGTGCGCCGAATATTGCGCGGTGTAGTCGGTGAAGAATTGCTGCGTTTCGCGCGTATGCAGCCAGGCCTGGAACAGCTTTGCGGCATTGGGATGCGGGGCGCTGGCGAAGATGCCGGTTGGTCCTGATACCGTCGGTGTGCCCTCGGCCGGATAGATCGGCTCGACCGGCTGGCCGGCTTCCTTCAGCAGCACGACGCCATATTCATTGCCGTCGGCCATGACCGCGCGTTCGCCGAGCGAAAGCTTCTTCGGCGGATCAGTCGAGGACTGCACCTGCATCACGCGCTGCCTGGCGAGCTTCTCGTAATACTCCCAACCGAATTCGCGCACGAGCTGGAAGGTCGCCGTCATGATGGTGCCGCTATAGGCCGGATGGGCTTTCACCATCTTGCCCGCCCATTTGGGATCGAGCAGATCGGCGTAGCTTTTCGGCGCATCCTCGGCCTTCACCAGGTTGGTGTTGTAGGCGATCGACGACAGGTAGATGCGCGAGGTTGCCGACATGCCGTCGGGCTCGCGATAGATCTCCGGAAAATATTTCGCGATGTCCTCGGAGACGAACGGCATCAGCCAGCCCTTCTTCTTCCAGGGGATGAAGTGCGAGGCATCGGAGGAGTTGATGACGTCGGCGGCATGGATGTTGGAGGAGAATTCCTGCTCGATACGCTGGAACAGCCGTTCCGAACCGGAGCGTTCGATCTGGATCTTCATGCCGGGATAGGCAGCTTCAAAAGCCTTGCCGAGCTTTTCCCCGACCGGCAGGTCCATCGAGGAATAGAGCACGACCGTGCCCTCTTTCTTCGCGGCGTCGACCAGTTGCGGCGTGATCGCTTCAGCCGGCGGCGCCGCGGCGCGCACAGGCTTGGCAAACACCGTGCCCAACGCGGCTGCGCCCGTCCCCTTCAGGACATCGCGACGTGAAACCGCGCGACTTGAAACCGCGCGACTTGAAACCGAATGTCTTTTCATCGCGCGCTCTCCTTTCCCGTATTCACCGGCTCAAGGCGCGGCAGCGCTCGGGCGGCAGCGTCAGATGCACCTCGCTGCCTTCGGTTACGATATTGCCCGGCGGCGTCACCACGCGCAGCGCCGTGCCGTCTGAGGTTTCGACCAGATAGTCGCGGCTTGCGCCAAGGAACACCTGTCGCGTCACGCGCGCCTTGACCACGTTCTGCGCATTCGCCGGCGCCTGCGTCGAGAGCTGGATGTCGTGCTGGCGGATCGCGACAGGCGCGGTCTCGCCGGCCTTCAGTTTCGCGCCGACCACCTGCAAGACCGTGCCGGCAAAGGAGACGTGGCTGTCGTCGCGCGCGGCGCCCTTGATGACGTTGCTGGCGCCGATGAAGCGCGCGACGAATTCCGATTGCGGCCGGTCATAGATGTCTTCGGGAGTGCCGAGCTGCTCGATCTTGCCTGCGTTCATCACGGCGATCAGGTCGGCGGTGGTCATCGCCTCCGACTGGTCGTGGGTCACGTAAACCGTCGTGTACCGGTATTGATCGTGAAGCCTGCGGATTTCGAACCGCATCTCCTCGCGCAGATTGGCGTCGAGGTTCGAGAGCGGTTCGTCCAGCAGCAGCGTCTCGGGTTCGACGATCAGCGCACGCGCCAGCGCCACGCGCTGCTGCTGTCCGCCGGAGAGTTCGCCGGGATAGCGCTGCGCCAGCGGCTCGAGCTTGGTGGTGGCGAGGATCGCCGCGAGCTTCTTTCCGATGGTTTCGCGGTCGAGCTTGCGCAGGCGCAGGCCATAGGTGATGTTGTCCGCGACCGTCATGTGCGGCCAGAGCGCATAACTCTGGAAGATCATCGACATCTTGCGGTTTTCGGGCGGCACGGTCCTTGCGGGCGACGACACCGTGCGGTCGCCGACATGGATCTCGCCTTCGGTGGGTTCGAGAAAACCCGCGATGAGGCGCAGCGTCGTGGTCTTGCCGCAGCCTGAGGGGCCGAGAAGGCAGACCAGTTGGCCATGATCGATCCGCAGCGAGACGTCATCGACCACCTTCAGCGAGCCAAATTGCCTGGTCAGGCCGCGCAGTTCAACTGACGCCACTCATCCCCCCGAGTCTTATTATATTGATCGATCGGCCCGCGCTCGGGCCGGGCAGTAATAAGCACTAAAATCAGCCCGGGGAAAGGCATCAAAAGTCGCGATGTCCCTCGATCGGAGGAGGCCGATCCGGTCTTGCTCTCGATCCGTCCGCTGCACTGTAGGCCAAGCCGGTTGCACGCACGCCCAAGACCTCGTCAGCCGGAGTCCTTAAGCCTCGCGCTTCCGAAACCATTCGCGCATGGGAGATGAGGATGAGTGAGGCGGGCGATCAGGCAAAAGTCGTTTCGTTATCGATGGGCGAGGACGGCCGACCGGGCATTTTCTATGGCTGGATCATCGTCTGGGCTGCCTTTGTTCTTCTCACGATTTCCTCCGGCATCACCTATTCGACGCCTGTGCTGTTTCGTTTCTTCGAGGCGGAGTTCGCCATCGGCCGGGGACAGGCTGCGTTCATCTTTTCCTGCAGCCAGGTCATGGCGTTCCTGGCCGCGCCGGTGGCGGGCTCGCTGGCTGAAAAACATGGGCCTCGCGTGGTCGTCGGTGGCGGGCTTGTCCTGATGGCGCTGGGATTGATCGGCGCGGCGCAGGCGACGTCCTACGGATTGCTGCTCGGCAGCTATGGCGTCGTGGTCGGGATTGGAACCGGCGCTATCTATGTGCCGTTGCTCGGGCTCATTCAGCGATGGTTCTACCGGCATCGGGGCCGTGCGTCCGGGCTTGCGACGACGGGTGTCGGCATCGGCACGCTGAGCTTTCCGATGATCGCGGGCGCTGTCGTCGGTGGCTTGGGCTGGCGATGGCTCTATGTCGGATTCGCCGTGATCTGCATCTCGATCGGCGCCGTGGCGGCGAGCGCGCTGGTCGCGAGCCCCGCGCTGCGAGGCCTCAATCCCGACGGCGAAATGGATCCGACGGCTCAGCCGGGAGCGGGGGCGAATTCGGGTATGAGCCTGCGCGAAGCCTTTCGCGATTCGCAATTCTACCAGATTTACTTCTGCAGCTTCGGCGCGGCCGTGATTTCGTTCATGGCGCTGGTTCATTTGCCGCAGCACGTTGCCGAGGTGAGCGGCGAACGGATGTCTGCGGCGACCATCGTCTCGGTGATCGGACTGGCGAGTCTCGCCTCGCGCTTCGGCGGTGGATCGTGGGGCGACCGCATCGGCCGGGTCAGGATGATTCGCGTCGCGCTTGCGCTGATGCTGATCACCTCGCTCCTGTGGTGGGAGAACGCGGGGGGCCCAAATCTTTGGGGCGTGGGCGTCTACTACGTCGTCGCCGCGCTGTTCGGCATCACCTATGGTCTCAGCATCGCGCTGTTGCCCACCGTGATCGCCGACAGTTTCGGCAACAAGGAGATCTCGCGCATCATCGGCATCATTTACACCGCATTCGCGCTGGCCGGGCTGCTCGCGCCCACGGTAGCCGGATTGCTGCGGGACTGGTTCGGCAATTACAACGCGGCGCTGACGATCTGTATCGTGCTGTGCGCGGCCGCGCTGGGTGCGTCGGCGGGGATCAGGAAACGGTTCTGAAGCCGTCAACGGCCGCCGATCATGCCCTGGTTGAGTCCGAATTCGCCAGGAGGCGCGTGAGCAATCTGGAGAGACGGCGCGGCATCGATGTCGCCTCCTGCGGCCTCAGGCTTTGCCGGAGCCGTTCGCCCGTTTCCTCGCAGATGGCCCGACAATGCTGCGATTCCAAAAGCGGCTGAGGGGTATTCTCTCGAAGCAACTCCATGGTTTCCACCGTTGCTGGTCGTGCACGTTCTCCTCGCATATGCACGCTCGTGCTGCCTGCCGTGGTCGTAAACGCTGAACTCGCTTTTGCGATCCCGGGCCGGACGCCTGAACTGTTCAATTTTGAACAATCCTGCCCTGAGCGCGTTGCATGGGCAGCCGCGCGTTCTGCGACTGGTGTGTGCGCAGAGGACGTGGTCCGCTCCGCCGTTCGATGGAGGACGAGCAGTCCGCCCGACTCCGGGCCGCCGGATGGCGTGCCCGGATGATGTGGGGCGAAGGCGCGTGCGTCAGGCGCTGACGTTTTCGCCGAGATAGGAAACCGCCGCCTCCAGCCCGCCCTTGCCGTGGGGGATCTGAAGCGCGTTGAGGCCGACCTCGACGACGCCGAGGGTGCCCAGCACCATCGGCGCGTTGACATGGCCCATATGGGCGATGCGGAACGCCTGGCCCTGCAGGTCGCCGATCCCGGTGCCGAGCACGACGCCGCATTTGTCCTTGCAATAGGTCTGCAGCTTCGCGGGGTCGTGTCCGCCGGACACCGTCACGGTCGTCACCGTGTCGGAACGCTCGCTCGCCTCGGCGATGTTGAAGCCGAGCACCTGGCCTTCGGCCCAGACGCCGACCGCGCGCCGCACGGCTTCGCCGAGCAGGCGATGGCGATTATACACGTTCTCCAGTCCTTCCGCGAACAGCATGTTGATTGCCTGGCGCAGCGCAAACAAGTGATGCACCGGCGCGGTGCCTGCATAGCGGCGGTAGTTCTCCGTGCCTTCGCGTTCGCTCCAGTCCCAATAGGGCGTGCGCATGTTCGCCTTCTTGTGCACGGCGAACGCGCGATCGTTCGCCGCGGCGAAACCGAGGCCGGGCGGCGTCATCAGGCCCTTCTGCGAGCCGGACATCGCGACATCGACGCCCCATTTGTCCATCTCGAAGGGCATGCAGCTCAGTGAGGCGACCGTATCCACCATGTAGAGGGCGGGATGGCCGCTGGCGCGGATCGCCTTGCCGATCGCCTCGATGTCGTTGACCACGCCAGAGGCGGTGTCGACCTGCGCCACCACGATGGCCTTGATCTCGTGCGTCTTGTCCGCGCGCAGCCGCGCCTCGACTTCCTCGGGCCGCACCGCGCGCCGCCAGTCGCCCTTGAGCACCTCGACTTCGGCGCCCATCAGCTTCGCAGCAGCACCCCAGCCGACCGCGAACCGCCCGCTCTCCAGCACGAGGAGCTTGTCGCCGCGCGACAGCACGTTGGAGAGCACCCCCTCCCAGGCGCCGTGGCCATTGGCGATGTAGATGTAGCACTTGCCCTTGGTGGCGAACAATTTCCCGAGATCGCCGTGCAGGCCCTCGCTGAGATCCTTCATCTCCTGAGAATAGATGTCGATCGCCGGGCGATGCATCGCCTGCAACACTTCGTCGGGCATCGTGGTGGGTCCGGGAATTGCCAGGACTTCCCGGCCGGCGCGAACGGTCATCTTTTCTTCCTCGTTCTTCGAGCATGATCCGGAAAAGTGGTTGCCGGTTTTCCGATGAGATCATGCTCAATCAAGAATCTGGAGCGCGCCGCTTTCGGCGCACTCCCGGTTGCATGGATGCAGTTTATTGCGCGGAAATTCAAGCTCGGGGCGGGCCTATTTCGGCAACGAATCCGCGATCGCATGCCAGATCTGATCTTTCAGCTCGGTGGCGGGCGGGCTCGGCAGGGTCACAACCGGCTCGCTCTCCTTGCGGCAATCCGCAACCAGCCGCAAAATCCAGACCTCGCCGTCGGTGTAGTAGAGGTCGCCGCCGCCATTGCGCCCGGCGAGCGTCGGCCCGACGCCGGTCACCTGATATTTCGCGGTCGCCATGCCCGCCGTCTCGATATCGCGCACCAGCGCGTCGCGCTCGGCATCGATGTCGGCGTCGATATGATGGGTGATGGCGCCGGTGAAATGGCTGACGCCGACGCCCTTGTCGAAGGTAACGGCGCCGAGCCAGACCGGCCGCTGCTCCTCGCCCTTGTCCAGCACCTTCCAGAAGCGCACGTGATGGCGGCGGTCGGCGCTCTTTCCGGCCGGCTTCTCGAAGGCGAAGTCCTCGCGACGGCCGAGATAGAACAGGGGACTGACGGGCGCGTCGCGATAGGCGCGGTCGAGCAGCACGCTGCCGGCGATCTCGATCGAGGATTTGAGGGTCACGGGGTCGGCGGGAAACCATCCGGCCGCGTTCATCGCGCACAGCACTTCCTTTTCGTTGCCGATCAGCCCGACATTGATGGCGTCGCCCGGAATGCCCTGTGCCGTTCGCGTCACCATCGGCAATGAAGCGAGCCCCTTCTGGTGCTCATAATGAGTCCAGAACGCCGGCAGCACGACATAGGCAAGCGCGGCCCAGCGACGACGATGCAAAGCAGCGCAAGCAACACGCGCTGCAGCCGCGCATGATGGCGGGCGGCATGGGAACTGGGATCGACGGGATGATCGGTCATCGGAGGAAGTTCCCCAAATGAACTGAGCCACCAGATTGAGCGATATTGCAGCACGTTTCTACCCTCCCCCTCCAGGGCAGGGTAAGCGCGTTATCGTCGCGTTTCGCGGCAGCCGGCGGCTTCGGCATCTTCCACCGAGCAGAACCAGCGCGTGCCCTTGGAAACCTTCATCTTGATCTGGGCGTACCAGCGGCTGGTCGGCTTGTGGAAGATGCATTCGCCGGCCGAATTGACATTGCCCTTGATGGTGCAGTCGGGCGAGGGCGCGACTTCGCCCGAGGCCGATGCAAGCAGGATCGCGTGCGCATTTTCCGGCGGCCGGGTAGCGCCGAGGATCGGCGTCTTCTTGTTGCGGACGCGCCAGTCCCAGGGCGCGATGAAGGCGCCCTGCCACATGCCGGCCTTGGCCTCGCGCGCGGCCTTCTCGTCGGCCTCGTAATCTTTGGAGATCCGGGTAAAGGCCAGCGCCCAGCCGCTCGAGACCAGCCATTTCTGAATGTCCTCGCCGTCGACCTCGCAGCGCGCCACGGTGCGGCCGCGCCGGTCGATCGAGCGGGTGTGGCAGGTCCAGCCCTTGCCGCCCGCATGCTTGATCAGTTCGTCGCGCGCGGCGACCCCGCAGGTCCAGCGCTCGCCCTTGGTGTTGAGACAGAGCTGGTCGGTCGAGGGCGCATCGATGCCGCCGAGTCGAATGCGGGTGGTCCCGATCTGGACCTGGTCGCCATCGCGGATGCGCGGCACGCCGGTGATGTCGGCCGCGTCGGCAAGCCGCGGCAGCGCCAGCAGCAGAATGGCGAGGGTGACCCTGATCATGCCAGTTCTGTTCACAACAGTTCTGTTCAAGCGATGGCCAACGGAAATCAATCGAATCCAATGCTCCGATTCTGGACGGATTCTCGTGTCCAAACCAGCGGTTTGAACCGCCATGCACCGTCAACTTACCGCGATATCTCTCCACGAGTCGTCCCCGCGAACGCGGGGACCCACAACCCCCGGCGTCAGTTCGACAAAACTCATTGCCGCGGCCAGTCTGCCCGTCTGCGAAATCACGCGGTATGGGTCCCGGCGTTCGCCGGGACGACAGGTCATGGCTTTCCAACCATCGCCCGGCGCGCCAGCGAAAGCCCCATCAGGACGAACGCCGAGGTCACCTCCGGGCCGCCGACCAGGATGCGCGTCGGCGTCTTCATCTTGTTCCATTCATAGCCGCGGTAGGGCCCGTGACGGCCGCCTTCGCCGAACGTGCTCATGATGCAATGGAGCGGCGCGGTGAAGCTCGCGACGTCGGCGCCGAGATACCCGAGCGCGATCAGCGCCAGCGCCGCGTCGAACGCGTTCATCTCGCCGGTGATCAGCTCGCTCTCGACATAGGCGAGCACGCGTGCGCGGATCAGCTCGAACGCGCCGCCGGGATCGATCGCCGCGCGCGCCGCCGCCGGCAGCGCCGAGAAGGCGGCATAGCAGCGGCCGAAATAGGCGCAGTAGAGTTCCGGCAGATAATAGATGTGCGAGCGCGGATTGGCGAAGGCGCCGCTTTCGGCGAGCCGCCGCTGGAAGCCGATGATGCGCTGGAGCATGGCGAGCCGCGCCGGCGTCTCCAGGATGGTCCAGCGCGCCAGATTGCGGAAGGAGACCTCGAGGATGTCGAGATTGAGAGTGGGATCGAGGTCGTTGCCGTAGGGCCGGTCGCCCGCGAGATTGTCGATCCAGGTCGCAACGCCGCCCTCGAAATCGAGATGATCGTTGAGCGGCACCGTCACCCTGGGCTCGTTGGCGCCCTCGCGCACCTGGTAGCCGGCATAGAAGTCGAGCAGCGGCTGGTCGAGGATCGGATCGTTCGAACCGGCCTGCGTCGCCGCCGAGAACGAGCAGGCGGTGGTGTCGCAATCGGGCACGTAGATGCCGAAGCCGAGATCCTGCTTGATCTGGGTGAAGAAGCGCGAGAAGCGCGGATGCGGCGGCGGCGCCAGCGCCGTGATCACATTGACATGGCTGCCGTCATGCGAGCGCACCTGCTCGCGGCTGGTCGTGACGCAGAACTCGACCATGTCTGATATGACCCGCCGCGCCTCCGCGCTCTCGCCGGTCGAGGCCAGCCCGCATTCGACATAGGAGAGCAGCGCCTCGATGAAGAACGCATCGTAATAGGCCGAGCGGTGGCGGATCTGCATCGGCTCCCACATCGGCTCGGCGATGCCCGTCCAGGGCGGATTGATCAGCTCGCGCGCCTTCGAACGCGCGATGAAGACGCGCGCGAGCGTGAACAGCAGCGTCGAGTTCTTGTAGCCGCGCGCGTTCAACCCGGTCAGCGCCATCAGGAATTCGCGGCCGCGCACATCGGCATCGCCGATCAGGTTGAAGGCGGCATAGGTCGGAATGAATCCGTTTTTCCGGTACGAGCCGAGCAGGTGCGCAGCGCAAGCGCGGATCACGCGCTCGATCTCGCTTGCGGCCGGCGCGGCGCCGTTGGGCTTCACCTTCGCAGGTCTGGGGTGCGACAGCTCGATGGTGTCGAGGAGATCGGCCAGCGGCTGGCCGACCGCCTGCCAGTCCGGGTTGTCCTGGTCGCGCGCCTGCGTCAGCGCGGTGCGCAGCGCGGCGAGGCGCGCCGGGTCGGACAGTTCCGGCAGACCGGCGCGGTTCAAGAGCGGCCGCAAGGCCGGATTGCGCAGCGCCGTCTTGTAGAACTTGATGAGATGCGGGTCGCCGCGAGACCTGCTTGAGTGGCCGTTGAGCAGCACGTCATCGCAGACATCGTAAAGCGAGGGACCGTCTTTCCGGGCCGTCAGCGCGCGATAGGCGGCACCGGCGAAATATTGAAGACCCATGCAAACTCTTTCGCGCGATGCCGTTGCGGGTCGCCTGGAGGCCGGTTTTTGGTTCCGCCGCCGGTTGAAAACCTGGGAAGCGCATCAAAGGTGGCAGAAAGGCCTGGCAATTACAAACAATTACTGTGACAAAGGTCACAGTCGCGGCGACAATGTGGCCCCAGTATTTCTGCGGGACCGTCTGCCTGGGAGGCACTATGGTACCCCTGCCTACCCCCGTTACGATTTAATTAACAAAACCTTTCAATGACTTGGCGGAAATGCCGGGTTCCGGCTTGCCTGTGCAGGAAGGAGCGTTTAAGGCTTTGTTTGTTGCGACGCCGCAAATTGCGCGCAATTGGGCGACACACGCCTCCCTTCAAACCCCTCACACCCTGGAAGCGTTCAAGCGACTAACCCGCGCGCCCTTGGTAACGAGCAGGAATGACCGTGATGAGAGTATCGCAGCTTCACATCTCCCGCCGGACCATCGCGCTGTCGGCTGCGCTGGTCGTGACGGTGGGGCTTGCGATCGGCGCCCATGCGGCGCTGAACGGGCGTGCGATGGACGCGGCCAAGGCCGTCGCCACCGAGCAGGGTTATGAGGTGACGCGCAAGGCGTCGCGCGTCGCGCTGATCATCGGCAACGGTCATTATCCCGATGCGGCCGCGCCGCTGGCGCAGCCGATCAACGATGCGCGCGCGCTGTCGGCGTCGCTGCGCCGTGACGGTTTCGACGTCGACGTGGTCGAGGATGCCACCAAGGACGACATGTCGCGCGCGCTCGATCGCCTGCGCCGGCCGCATCCGGTCCGACTCCGTCGTGATGCTGTTCTTCGGCGGCTATGGCGTGCAGGTCGGCCGCCAGAGCTACATGATCCCGGTCGACGCCACGATCTGGAAGGAAATCGACGTCAGGCGCGAGGGCGTCAGCGTCGAATCCGTGCTCGACGTGATGAAGGAGCAGGGCGCGCGCGCCAAGCTCGTCGTGGTCGACGCCTCCCGCCGCAACCCCTATGAGCGCCGCTTCCGCTCCTATTCGCACGGGCTCGCGCCGATCGCCGCGCCCGACAAGGCGCTGATCCTCTCCTCCGCCACGCCCGGCCGCGTCGCCGAGGATTCCACCGAGCGCCACAGCGTGCTGGTGTCGGAGCTGTTGAAGAATCTCAACCAGAAGGGCCTGAGCGCCGACGCCGTGTTCCGCAACACCCGCGTCGCCATCTCCAAGGCCAGCGAAGGCGATCAGGTGCCGTCGGTGTCCTCCTCGCTGCTCGAAGACATCCGCTTCGCCGCGGCGGATTCCAGCGGCGGTTGATTTACGTACATCCTCCGGGCGCCCAAAGCGTCAGCCACATAACACCCTGTCATTCCGGGGCGCGCGAAGCGGCGAGCCCGGAATCCATAACCCCGACTCGTGGTTATGGATTCCGGGCCTGCGTGCTCCGCACGCATCCCGGAATGACGAAAGGTCGATTGGCTACGCCGTCACTTCGCGCTCGCTTCCGCCACCGGGCGCACGGCATCGCCTTCGCGGAACAGCGCGCCGGCGCGGGCGACGACTTCCTCGCCTTCGGTGAGGCCGTCGCGGATTTCGATCTGGCCGCCCGACATCAATCCGATTTCCACGCGCTTGGTCTCGATGCGCTGGCGCTTCACCACCTGCACCACGGTGCCGGCGCTGCCATATTGCACCGCTGTCAGCGGCACCGCGACATTGCAGCTCTGCCCGATCTTGATCTGCGCGCGCGCCGCCGAGTTCACCAGCAGGCGGCGGTTGGTGGTGAGGCCGATGAAGGCCTGGCCGAGCTGCACGGCCGGCTCGACCGTCGGCGCGATGCGGCGCACCTGGCCGTCGATATCGCCGGTCACGCCGATCACGCGCACGGTGGCCGGCTGCTTGACCTGGAGCCGCGCGAGATCGGCGGTCGGCACCAGGCCGACCAGGTCGTATTCGCTGCGCGCGATGATGTTGAACAGCGGCTCGCCTTTTCCGGACGCGAACGCGCCGACCACGGCGTTGGCGACGGAGATCGACGCCCGCGACCGGCGCCGTCACATTGATCGAGCCGCCCTCCGGCAGGTTCAGCCGCGCCAGCGTCTGCCCGGCCGTGACAGTGTCGCCGGCATCCGCCATCACATCGGCCACTTTCAGCCCCAGCCGCTCCGGCCGCACCGTCGTCTCCTCCCGCGGCATCACGATGCCCGACACCTCGACGAGGTTGGAAAAGCAGGACTTCGTCGCCTTCAGCACGGTGACGGCCGGCCCCCTGGGGGCGTCGTCGTCCGCGGCGAGGCTGGGGGAGGTGAGGGCGAGCAGGGTGGCCGCGGCGAGGGCCGGGAGGGTTCGGGAAAGGAGCGGCGCGCTGAATTCGGACATCTGAAATCCGTTGGGTTTTCGTAGCCTTAGCGATACCAGACGGGAGCTGCTGGGGCCAAGTGACAATAAGTTCGTCCAAACCGGCGGACGGTTCACGATGTGGCCGGCCGGTCATCGCCTAATGGACTGAAGACAAATAGGCGAGTTCTCGTTGATCTCACGCAATGGTTGCGCTTGGATGCTTTCGGGCACGGGGGTGTTTCATGCGTAAAATTGTTGTCGTCGCGCTTTGCGCGACATTGGGTGGCTGTGTCACTTCAGGCGAAACAGTTGCTTTCAAGCCTTCAAATCCGCAGCAACAGGCCATGATGCGCGACGGACAGCCGGCGCTGGTATCCCGTCAAAAGAACTCGCTCGTGTTGGTCAGGCCGGCGGCTCGCCAGCTTCAGCCCAATGGCCGTCCGGTCTTTGTCGTTGGCATCAACAACATGGGCAGGCAGCCGGTCGATTTCCGCGTCTCCCAGGTTGAGGCGGTCCAGCATGTCGCCGGTTCGGATTTCGACATGAAGGTCGTCACCTACGAGATGCTCGTTCAGGAGGAAAAGAACCGCCAAGTCGCCGCAGCGATTCTCGCCGGCGTTGCCGTGGCCGGAAATTCATATAGCGCATCGCGAACGGGATACGGCGCCTACACAACTCCAAACGGCCGCACCGGCACATTCTATAGTCCGACGGCAAATGCGATTGCCGTGAACAATGCCGCATATCAAAACGAGGCAATGATCGCCGCGACTGTCGAGACAGGTCAGCGCAATATGGCTGTGCTCGAACAATCGGTGATCAAGGACAACACACTGATGCCGGGCGAGTGGTACGGCGGTCAACTCCATCTGGCGCCGCCCACGGATCAAGGCGGCGGACCGAAGACGTACACGATCGTGATCACGGTTGGCACCGAGCGGCATGTGATCGATGTGTCGCAGGGGCCGGCGGGGGTGTGAGCCGTTTCCACGGAGCATTATGCGATCGCAAGACCGCGAAAAGATTAGACGAAGGCTGCGTCTAAGATTTGATTTCTTTCGTCATCTCAATCCGATCCACCTCCCCACCCCACCTGTCACCAAAATACCACTTGCGCCGTCGGGCAAATCACTGGTTTGGCTTGGCGCGTCCTGACCTGCCAAGAGGGGCGTACGCGCGTCGCCACGGAACGTTGGGTCGGGATGTGATGGACGCTGAGATGTCGCGAGGCGCGCGAACTTTCGGCGGACGGCGAAGTCGTGTGGTCCTGGTCCCCCGACGCTGGGGTCAAGCCTTGTACGCGATGTACAAGGCGACGGAGGCTAACAAGCCCGGTACTCCGGGGAGATCACGTATAAGCCGTAACACCATCGCGCAGGGAATGCCGGACGTTTCGGCACACCTGTGGTGACTGCCGCCTGCTTTTTTGTTTGCAGGCGGGCCATGGGTGCGGCTGAGCATCCGGCATTCCCTGTGCCCTCTTGCTTCTGAGGGACACGCAGTCTGACATGGCCCGGGCGGAATCGCGCCGCGGGAATGCGAAGGTGTGTCCAAAACTCTGTCGTCATTCCGGGGCGCCGCGCAGCGGCGAACCCGGAATCCATAACCACCATCGTGAGTATGGATTCCGGGCTCGCGCCAAAGAGGCGCGCCCCGGAATGACGAGAGCGCGCTGTTTGAAATTCGAATCCACCGATGTCGTCCCGGACAAGCGGAGCGCGATCCGGGACCCATAACCACCGCCGCCCGTTGGAGCGACGATCGTCGACTGCTGTCTTCTATTGATGGAGTCCGCGGTATGGGTCCTCGCGTTCGCGAGGACGACAGTGGAGATTCTTATCCCCGCCGCCTCGCGGCAGCCGTCGCCGCATCGACGACATTGTCGACTTCCTCGCGCCAGCCCAGGATTTCCATCGCGAGCACGGGGTGATTGAATCCCTTCAGCACGAGATCGTCGAGCGGCCTGGCGTCGACCCATTGCTCGACCATGCCGTAGACGCGGCGGCTGACCACGATCTGGTCGGCCTTGGCCTCGTCGCAGAGGCGGGAGGCGAGGTTGGTGACGCTGCCGATCGCAGCATATTCGAGGCGCTGCTCGAAGCCGATCTGTCCAAGCGTGGCATAGCCGAGCGCAATGCCCATGCCGAAGCCGAGGCTGTGGCCGCGGTTGCGCCATTTCTGGGTCAGCGCGCCGATCGTGTCGCGCATCTCGCAGGACATCTTCACCGCGCGCTTGACGTGATCCTCGAACTGGATCGGCGCGTTGAACAGGATCATCACGCCGTCGCCGGCATAGCGGTCGAGCGTGCCCTCATATTTGAAGATCAGTTCGCCAAGCGCCGCGTGATATTCGCGCAGCACGTTCATCGCCTCTTCCGGCTCGGTCGCCTCGGTGAACGCCGAGAAGCCGCGCAGGTCGCAGAACACCACCGTGACCTCGCCGCGGTGGCTGTTGAGCAGCGAATTGGCGCCGTCGGAGGAGGCGATCAGCTGCGCCACCTGAGGGGCGAGGAAGCGCTCGAGCTTGCGGATGCGCTCGATCTCGTCGAGCTGCTTCTCCACCCGCTCCTCCAGCGAACGGTTCCAGTCCTTGAGCTGCTCGGTCTGCTCCCTGAGCTTGCCGGCCTGCTCGCGCACCACGTCATTGGCGCTGGCGAGTTCGCGGCCCTTGTCCGCGACCTCGGTGAAGAGCCGCGCATTGCGCATCGCGAGCACCGACTGGTGCGCGAAGGTGCGCATCAGTCCGATCGACATTCTCCGCGAAGGTGCCGGCGGCGCGGCGCAGCACCACCAGCGCGCCGAGCACGCCGCCCTGATCGACCAGCGGCGCCACCAGCACCGCGTTGAAGCCGGCCTGCATCACGATGCTGCGCAGGTGCACGTCATCGGCCGTGGCGAGGTCGGAAATCGCGATCGGCTCGCCCTTGCGCGCGGCTTCGCCCAGCACGCTGAAATCCTCGTCGATGACGCGATGCTCGCCCTCGACCGATTTGTCGATGCCGCTGGCCTCGACCAGGTGGAAATGCCGCTTGCGCGCGTCATAGCCGTAGATCAGCACCGCGTCGGCATGGGTGATGGCCAGCGCCTGCGCCGCCACCGTCGGCAGCACGGCGTTGAGATCGAGCGAGGACGACACCGCGCGGCCCACCTCCTCCAGCACCTTCAATTCGCCGATGGACTGCGCGAGATCGCGGGTGCGCTCCTCCACCTTGGTCTCGAGACTGGCGTAGGTCTGGCCGAGCTGGTCGGCCATGCTGTTGAAACTGCCGGCGAGCTCTTCGAGCTCGTCCTTGGTGTGCACCTCGATGCGCTGGCTGAAATCGCCGGCGCCGAGCTGGCGGGCGCCGTCGCGCAGCGCGCGGATCGGCACCAGCATGCGGCGCGCCAGCACGGTGCCCGCGAGGATTGCGATCAGGAGGCCGAGCCCGATCAGGAGCGCGACACGCACGAGCTGATCGCGGATCGGAGAGAGCGCCTGCGCCGTCGGCTGCTCGAAAAACACCACCCAGCCGAGTTTCGGCACCGTGGAAGACGTGGTCAGCACCGAATGACCGGAGTCGTCGGTGCCGCTGGCGAGCGGCGCGCCGGTCGGCGTCATCAGGGCGGCGACCTGCGGCAGATGGGAGAGGTCCTTGCCGATGTCGGGCCCGCGCGAGGAGGTGGCGAGCACCTGGCCGCGGGGATCGACGACATAGGCAAAGGCGGCCTTGCCGACCTGCGCGTCGCCGAGGAAGTCGGAGAGGAAGGAGAGATCGATATCGGCCATGGTGACGCCGGCGTTGAAGCCGGAATGCGCCACCGAGATCGACATGAAGGGCTTGCCGTCGGAGAAGATCGCGGGCGAGAAGCTGACGCCGCGCGCGACCGTCTCGGTGAAGCGCGGGTCTTTCGAAAAATCGGCGTTGCTGTTGACCGCGATCGCCGTGCGCGACAGCCGAAGCAGTTCGCGGCCCTGGCCGTTGAGCTGGAACAGCTGGGTCACGTTGTAGACCTGGTTGAGAAGCTGCGCGTAATCGGAGCGGCGCTGCTCCAGGCTCACCACGCTTGCGCGCGTCACCCAGCTGATCTGGCGATCGAGCTCGAAGATCGACTGGTCGATGCGCTTGGCCGTGGTCTCGGCCTTCTCCGACATCGCGTCGGTGAGGCTGGCCTTGGTGGCGCGATAGCTGATCCAGGTCTCGGTCGCGCCGTTGACCGCGAGCACGAACACGACGAGGCCGACCAGCGCCATCACGTATTTCGCGAACAGGCCTTCGCGCAGAAACCAGATCTTGTCCTTGGCGCTCATCCCGACCTTTCGGCGGCTCGCTCGACCCTGCGTCAGCCTGACTTACCCGCCGCCCGGCACGCGGGCAGCGTCATTGCAAACGGCGGGCCGCCCGGAGAAGGGACCATGGGGAGGGACTTAAGGGACCATGGCTGGACCAGTTTAGGACGTCCCGGCCGGGACCGGTTCTAGCATAATTCCAGGGGGGTGGCCGGGATGCTGCCCGCTTGGTTACCGCCGCCGGGCTGGCGAAATGACGCGCTTTTGGGGCGCCGGTATGGCTGGAAGGGCCCGATGCACAGGGTTCTTGCCCTCCCGCCTCGGGCGAAGCCCCGGCGGCAGGGCGAGGGACGGAGCAACGGATGCGCTACTGCCGGTTGAACAGCTGCCGCAGAACGTCGTTCATGGGCTGGCTGTCCGGAGCCGCATCGTTCTGGGCATCCTTCTGGGCTTGAGGCTGCTCCGGAGGCGCCGGCGCGGGTGCCGGGTCCGCGCCCTGTTGCTGGGTTCCGTTGCGCGGCGGAATGCTGCGGCTGCTGCCGAGGCTTTTGCCCTTCTGCAGGAGGTTGCCGAGCGCCTGCCCGATATTGCCGCCAAGCGCGCCGCCCAAAGCACCGTTGCCGCCGCTGCCGTCATTGCCGTTAGTCCCGGACCCGGACTGCTTGCCGGTCAGCGCGCTCAAGCCGCCAAGCAGGCCACTGATGCCGCCGCCATTGGGGCCGAACAGGCCTTTGCCCATTTCGCGCAGCTTGGCATAGGCCGCATCGGGATTATCGAGCATGCCCTGCATCTCCGGATAGATCCGCGGCTGCGACCACGGTCCCTCGATCATCACGGGAATGCCGAAACCGACCGGATCGGAGAGGCGGCCCTGGCCCTCGGTCGTCAGCACGAGCTTCGGCTCGACGCGGAAGCCCATCATCTTGGTGCCGAGATCCACCGTGCCCGCGCCGGTCACCTTGACCAGCGGACCGACCAGATTGAGATCGGTGGTGACGGCCTGGCCACGATCGATGCGGAACGAGGCCGACAATTGCGAGAGGTCGGTGGTCTGTTCCTGCTGCTCCTGCCAGCCGTTGAGTGTGCTCGCTGTCAGCGAGCGGATCATCTGCGCGACGTTGAGGCCGCGGATCGCGCCGTCCTGGAAGATCACGAAGGCGGTGCCGGAAAGATTGGACATCAGCGCCTGCTGGCTGTCGCCGGCCGAGCGCGCGGCGATCTTCGCCTGCATCTTGCCGTCGATCCTGTCGAACTCGGCAAGGCCGGACAGCAGCGGCAAGGCGCGCACGCCGACGAAATCGGCGTGCATCGCAAAACTCGGGCTGCCGCTCGAGGCATCGACGATCAGCTCGCCATTGGCCTGTCCGCCATAGACGCCGAGATTGACGAAGGAGGATTTGACGACGCCGGCAGCCAGCGTGGCGTCGATCGCGGCCGGCGCGAATTGCGCGGCGCCAAGGATGAGCTGCGCCGCGGAGATGCGCACCTGCGCATCGACATAGTTCAGCCCGACGAGGCTGATCGGCGCCTGGCTCCAGCCCTGTGCGGCGGGTGCGGACGCAGCATTGTTCGAGGAGCCGAGGTCAAGCCGCTGGAAATCGAGGTCGAGCTTGACCAGCGGCTTGCTGCCGATATCGACCGAGGCCCAGCCATTGAAGCCGCCGTCGCCGATCGCGCCGGTAAGGCTGTTGATCGAGATCAGCGGCCCGTTGAAGCGGACCTCCGCCTTGCCCGACAGGGGGCCGCGCAACAGGCCGGGCGCATCGAGGGCGAGTTCGACCGGGATGACCTGGCGTGCAGCCGACGATGCGGGCAGCGCCGCGCTGACGTCGAATTTCAGCGGAGTGTTGTCGGTGCGCGCCGTACCCGTCACCTTCAGCGTGTGGTCGTCGCCGATGGTCGCGTCGGCGCTGATGCCTTCGATGCGGCGCTCGAAACGGTCGCGCGCATTGGTTGCGACGATGGCGCCGTCGACGATCTTCACGCGATGGATCGCGACGGCGTCGGGTTCGGCTGCGGGTTTCGTCGCGCGCGAGGAGCCATCCTGCGTCCGCTCGCGCAGGAGCTGCCGGTACATCACGGGCTTGGTGATCACGAGCTCGGAGACCTGGGGATGGCCCGACCACAGGCTCGACAGGCTCACATCGGCCTCCACACTGCCGACGGTGAAGCGCCGCGACGTTTCGCGATCCTTCGGGTCCTGCAGCGTCAGGTCGTCCATCCGGACATTCAGCGTCGGCCACACGCTGATTTTGGTCGAGCCGGCGACGGTCAGGCGGTAGCCGGTCTGCTGCTCCACGCGATCCTGGATCGCAGAGGCGAGAAAGCCCGAGGGAACCCCGACGATGAGGAGCAGCGCTAGGATGACGACGACGGCGGCAACGGCAGTGCCCGCGATTTTCAAAACCTTCATATCGGCGTTCCCGGCAACGGCATCATGCGGTCCGGCCTCCCCTGGGCCGGGCAGATGGCTTCAGCTTACCCCGGAAAAGGGCAATCGCTCAAAATGGGTCCACAAATAGCCCGAGGGGGTGCAAAGTTATGTGACCTATGGCACATTCCGAAACGGCTAAATCAACGTATCTGGGCTGAGAGGATAGAAATGAGCAAACAGGCCGAATTTGCGGTCATTTTGAAGATGAACGCGCTGTTCGCTGATCTCGGTACCGACGAGCTGCAGCGGATGTCCAATCTGTGTCACACCCAGCATCTGGCGGTGGGCGAGGTCCTTTTCCAGAAGGGCGATCCCGGCGACGCCCTGTTCGGGGTCCGCCGCGGCCAGGTCCGCATCGAGACCGGCGCCCCAGACGGCAGCCGGCTGACGCTGAACTTCATGGGGCCGGGCGACATGTTTGGCGAGGTGGCCGTGCTCGACGGCCAGAACCGAACGGCCGACGCCACCGCGGGTGAGGCGAGCGAACTGTTCGTGCTGCGCCGGGAAGATTTCGTAACTTTCCTCGAGCGCGAACCCAAGGTCGCGATCAGGATCATCGAGCTGTTGTGTCAGCGCATTCGCTGGCAGAGCGAGCGCATGGAAGAATCGATGCTGCATCCTCTGCCGGTGCGGCTGGCGCGGCGGCTTGTGGCGCTGGCGGCGGATTTCGGTTCCGAGGTGCACATCTCGCAGGAGCAGCTTGGCATCTTCGTCGGTGCGGCGCGCGAGAGCGTCAATCGCCAGCTCCAGTCCTGGCGCAAGGACGGCATTCTCGACCTGCAGCGCGGCCGCATTCTGTTGCAGAACATGAACAAGCTGACCCTGATCGCTAACGACAAATAGCGCGCCCTCGCCGTCGCCTGCCGCGGTCGACAGATGCCGAACCGATCTCATCGCAATGCCGGGCATATCGGCATGAACCGCCTGCGCAAGAGCGGGCTTGCGCATTCGTCGGCCAGCGTCGCGACCCTGCCCGTCGTTGCGGCGACCTCGCATGTCGTCGCAGTCGGTGATTGTCTGCAGACCCTGCGCAAGATCCCGGATCAGTCGGTCCAGCTCGTGGTCTGCGATCCGCCCTACAATATCAACGTCGCGGCCTGGGACGATCTCGAACACTATGTCGACTGGGCGGGGAAATGGCTGCATGAAGTCGAGCGGGTGTTGTCGCCGTCGGGCAATTTCGTGCTGTTCGGCGGCCTGCAATATCAGAACGAAGCCGGCAGCGGCGACCTCCTGAGCCTGATGGGCTGGATGCGCGCCAACAGCAGCATGCTGCTCGCCAATCTCATCATCTGGAATTACCCGAACGGCATGGGCGCGCAGCGCTTCTTCGCCAACCGGCATGAGGAGATCGCCTGGTTTGCGAAGACGCCAAAGTATTTCTTCGACCTCGACGCGGTCAGAAAGCCGCTCGATCCGCAGACTCTCGAGATCTACAAGCGTGACAAGCGGCTGAATGCCGAAAGCCTGGAAAAAGGCATCAACCCCACCAACGTCTGGAAGATCCCGCGTCTCAACGGCAATTCGAAAGAGCGCGTCGGTCATCCGACGCAAAAGCCGAAGGAGTTGATCGAGCGGATCGTCCGCTCGCTGTCGTTTCCGGGTTCGACGGTGCTGGACTTCTTCGCCGGCAGCGGGGTGACGAGCCGGGTCGCGATCGAGACCCGCCGGCATTCGATCTCGTCCGATCTGGATGAGAGCTTCCTGACCTATTTCCGCCGCCAGCTTGCGCAGATCGAGACGCGTGCCTCAGAGCAGCTTGACTATGCGCTGATCGAGGATGGCGACTGGTCGAGTCATCCTGCCTTTTTGCGCAGCGCACAGCCGGCTCCCGGCGAAAAAAAGCCTCGTAATTGATCTCCCTGCCCGGTTGCTGGTCTTGCCTGCATCGCAGTGCCGGCCCTATCGTCATACCGGCTGGGTTTTATCATTGGGGGACGTTGCAATGACGACGGCTTTGGCGGACGCGCGCGGCTCGACAGCCTCGACGCGCTGGATACAACTCGTGCTGGGTTTGATCGCGATGATGTCGATCTCCAGCCCGCAATATGTCTGGACACTGTTCACCGGGCCGCTGAATCAAAAACTCGGCACCACGCTCGCCGAGCTACAGTTCACCTTCTCGCTGCTGATTATCCTGCAGACCTTCTTCTCGCCGTTCCAGGCATTCCTGGTCGACCGCTTCGGGCCAAAACTCCTGATTTCGATCGGCGCCATCATGTCGGGCGGCAGCTGGGTGCTGGCCGCGCAGGCCCAAAGCCTCACCGCGCTCTACTTCACCTATGGCGTGATCGGCGGCTTCGGCACCGGCATCATCTATGTCGGCATCATCGGCTTGATGGTGCGCTGGTTTCCGGATCGGCGCGGCCTCGCCACCGGGCTCGCGGCCGCTGGCTACGGCTTCGGCGCTTTCTTTACCAGCTTTCCGATCGACAACATGATCAAGAGCTCGGGCTATGAGCACACGCTGGTGGTCTGGGGCATCATTCAGGGCATCATCGGCGTCGCCGCAGCGCTCGGCCTGCGCACGCCGCCCGAGGACTATCGTCCGGAGGGCTACGACCCCGCTACGGTGCAGACCGAGATGCAGACGAAACGCAGCTTCACGCCGATGGAGATGCTGCAGAACCCGATCTTCTATCTGCTCTTCGTCATGATGGCGATGATGTCGACCAGCGGCCTGATGGTGGTATCGAACGTCGGCCCCTTCGCCAAGGAGTTCAAGGTGGCCGACGTGCTGGTGCTCGGCATGGCGGCGTTGCCGCTGTCGCTCACGCTCTCGCGTGTCACCAACGGCCTCACCCGTCCGTTCTTCGGCTGGGTGTCCGACCATATCGGGCGCGAGAGCACGATGGCGCTCGCATTCGCGCTCGAGGCGGTGGCGATCCTCATCCTGTTCGCCTTCATCGACCATCCGGCGATGTTCGTGGTGCTCACCGGCCTCGTGTTCTTCGGTTGGGGTGAGATCTTCTCGCTGTTCCCAGCGACGCTGACCGACACGTTCGGGCCGCGCTACGCCGCCACCAACTACGGCTTCCTCTACATCGCCCAAGGCGTCGGCTCGATCTTCGGTGGACCGGCCGCGGCCTATCTCAAGCAGATGACAGGAAGCTGGACCGCGGTGTTCATCGTCGTTGCCTGCCTCGACGCGCTGACCGCCGTCCTCGCGCTCACCGTGCTCAAGCAGATGCGCCGCCGGCACTTCGAGGCTACGAACTGAGGTCAGAAACGGCGGAGCCTATTCCGCTGCCGGCCGGATCGCCGGCGGCGGACCGTGTCCCGAATGATTGCCATGATCGGCGTCTTCGGACGAGACCACGAACCTCTTGCCGAAGCGCCAGATCACCCAGCCCAGATCGTCCATCACCATGAACATCGCCGGCACGAACACCAGCGACAGCACGGTCGAGAAGATCAGGCCGCCGATCACCGCCAGCGCCATCGGCGAACGGAATTCACCGCCGGCGCCGAAGGCGAGCGCACTCGGCATCATGCCGGCGACCATTGCAATCGTGGTCATCACGATCGGGCGGGCGCGCTTCATGCCGGCATCGATCATGGCCTCTTCGCGCTTCTGGCCGGCGTGAATGGATTCGATCGCGAATTCCACCAGCATGATGGCGTTCTTGGTCACGATGCCCATCAGCATCAGGATGCCGATCCAGACCGGAGTGGTCAGTTGCTTGCCGGTCACCAGCAAGGCGGCGATCGCACCTCCGATCGAGAGCGGCAGCGAGAACAGGATAGTGATCGGTTGCAGGAAGGTGCCGAACAGGAGCACCAGCACCGCATAGACCATCATCAAGCCGCCGGTGATGGCGGTGGCGAAGCCCGACGACAGCTCATTGAGGCTTTCGGCGTCGCCGGAGGGGCTCACCTTGACGCCCTTCGGCAGGCTCTTCATGACCGGCAGTTCGTTGATCTTCTTGGTGGCATCGCCGAGCGCCGAGTTGCCGACGAGGTCGGCGGCCACTGTCGCCTGGCGGTCGCGGTCATAACGGTTGATGCTGGTCGGGCCCTGGTCGAGCTTGATGTCGGCTACGACCGAGAGCGGCACGCCGCCCTTCTCGCCGTGCTGTCCAAGCGGGACGCGCAACTGCTCCAGGGTGCGGATGTTGCCGCGCGCGCCGTCCTCGAGCTGCACGCGGATCGGAACCAGCCGGTCGCCGGCGTCGAATTTCGCCAGTGCCGGGCCGACATCGCCGATGGTCGCGACGCGGATGGTCTGGGACAGGCTTTCGGTGGTGACGCCGAGCCGCGCGGACAGATCGGCCTTGGGCTGGATGCGAAGCTCCGGCCGGTCCAGCGACGTCTCCGGGGTCACGTTGGAGATCATCGTGATCCGCTTCATCTGGGTCGCCAGCTCGTTGGCAACATTGTTCACGATATTGCTGTCGGTGCCGGTCACGACCAGCGATATCGCGCGCAGGCCGTTCTCGTCGAGGAACCAGTAGCGAATGTCGGGAACGCTCTCGAGCTCCTTGCTGATCTCCAGTTCGAGCTCGCGCTGGGTGATGCTGCGATTGGCCTTCGGCGTGTAATTGATGATCAGCGAAGCGCGCCGCACCTCCTGGATGCCGGGCGGAACGCGGCCGCCGTCGACGAAGATGCTCTTGACCTCGGCCCGCTTGCGCAACCGTGCGACGATGTCCTCGGTGACGTGTTCGGTATAGGCAAGCTGCGAACCCGGCGGCAATTCCATCGCCATCAGCGAGCGCGCGGTGTCCTGCGCTGGCAGGAAGCCCTGCGGCAGCAGCGTGATGGACCAGATCGAGAGCGCAAAAACGCCCAGCCCGATCAGGACCGTGATGTAGTGGTGCTTCACCGACCAGCTGACCACGCCGTGATAGGTGTTCAGGATCCGTCCCGGCGGCGGGTCGTCATGCTCGTGGTGCTTCATGAAGTAGGCGGCCAGCATCGGCGTGACGAAGCGCGCGGCGAGCAGCGAGAAGAATACCTGCACCGACACCGTGATGCCGAACTGCTTGAAGAACTGCCCGGCGATGCCGGACATGAAGCTCGCCGGCGCAAAGATCGCGATGATGGTGAGCGAGATCGCGATGACGGCCAGACCGATCTCGTCGGCGGCTTCGAGCGCCGCGCGGTAGGGCGACTTGCCCATGCGCATGTGGCGGACGATGTTCTCGATCTCGACGATGGCGTCGTCGACCAGAATACCCGTCGACAGTGTGATCGCGAGGAACGAGACGAGGTTGAGCGAGAAGCCGAGCAGGTCCATCGCCCAGAACGCCGGGAAGATCGACAGCGGCAGCGAGACGGCGGCGATGATGGTGGCGCGGAGGTCGCGCAGGAACAGCAGGACGATGATGACGGCGAGAATCGCGCCCTCGAACAGGGTCGAGATCGCGGCGTGGTAGTTACCTTTGGTGAACTGCACCGAGGTGTCGATCAGCTTGAGGTCGACGTCGGGATATTGCGCCTTGAGCGCCTCGATGCGCGTCTGCACCAGCTCCGCGACCTTGACGTCGGAAGCGCCTTTGGAGCGCTTGATGCCAAGCGCGACGACCGGCTCACCATTGAAACGGGCGAAGGTGCGGCGATCGGCAATGGTGTCGGTGACGGTGCCGAGATCGTCGAGGCGGACCTCGCCGCCGCCGAACAGCGGGATCATGGTGCCGGCGAGATCGTTCAGGGTTTTCGCGCCGGCCAGCGTGCGGATCGCCTGGTCGTTCTTGCCGATTTCGGCCCGGCCGCCGGCCAGGTCTTCGTTGGTGCCGCGCAGATGCTGGCTGACATTGACGGCGGTCAGCCCCGCGGCCTGCAGGCGATCGGGATCGAGCGAGACCAGAATTTCGCGCTCGACACCGCCGATGCGCTCGACCTGAGCGACGCCGCGCACGCCTTGCAGCGCGCGCTTGACCACGTCATCGACGAAGTAAGACAGCTGCTCCGGCGTCTTGCCGGGCGAGATCGCGGCATAGGTGAGGATCGGCAGCCCGATCACGTCGACGCGCTGGATCAGCGGCTCGTTGACGTTCTGCGGCAGGTTGGCGCGAACGCGCGTCACCGCGTCCTTGACGTCGTTGAGCGCGCGGTCGGTGTTGGTCTCCAGCGCGAACTGGATCGTGGTGACCGACAAGCCGTCGGTGATCGAGGAGGAAATGTGGCGCACGCCCTCGACGCCGGAGACGCCGTCTTCGATCGTCTTGGTGACCTGGGATTCAAGTTCGGCGGGCGCTGCGCCGAATTGCGAGACCGCGACCGAGATCACGGGAATGTCGGCCGAAGGCAGCCGTGTTATCGCAAGCTTGGTGAAGCTTATCCAGCCGAGCACCAGCAGGATGATCGAGAAGACGATCGAGGGAAGCGGGTTTCGGATCGACCATGCCGAGATATTGAGTGCCATCAGCGTACCCGTCGATCGAGTTCGTCAGCGAACATGGTGGTGACCTGATCGCCATCATGGAGCGAAGAGCCGGCGTCCGCCACGACGATTTCACCGACTTCGAGGCCTTCGAGAATTTCGGTATTGGCATCGGACGTCAGACCGACCTTGACCTTTCGGGTCTCGACGGTGCTGCCCTTGATCACCTGCACGGTCAGATGGTCGATGGCGGTGCGCGGCACGGCGACGCCGCAGCTGCGCTTGGCGTCGATGTTGGCGCGCGCGAACATGCCGACCTTCAGCGATGGATTGTTGGTCAAGGCGATCCGGACGTGGCCGAGCTGGGTGGTGCGGTCGATCTGCGGCGATACCAGCCGGACCCGCCCGATCAGGTCCGGCGCGTTGTCGCGCGAGATGCGGACCGTGGCGCCTGGGTTGAGCTTGGACAGGTGGACGCTCGGAACTTCAGCGTCGAGTTCCAGCTCGCCATTGATGGCGATGCGGAACATCGGGCCCGCCTGCGGCGAGGCCGGAGCGCCGACGATGGTGCGGACCTCGGTGACGAGGCCGGGTGCCGGGGCGCGCAGCGAGCTCGGGCCCGTCCTGCCGCTTGGCTGTTGCTGAGGTCCTGGCTGTTGCGGCGGCGCACTGAGGCGGGCGAGTTCCTGGTTGTCGGTCACGACGTCGCCTTCGTGCGCGAACAGGTCGGTGACCTTGGAACCTTCCTGATCGGCCCCCACAACGGCCTCGCGGCGCGGCACCACGAATCCGGTCACGCGCACTTGGTCGGAGAAGCAGGCATTGGTGGATTTGGTGACGACGACCTGGGCCTTGCCCTGCGTTTCCTTTTCTTCCGGCTCCGGCCGATGCTCAAACCAGTAATAGCCGCCGGCGAGCGCGATGAAGAACACCGAGCCGACCACCCATTTGATGTTTTCGGAAAGCGCCATCGTCGGATCAGTCCAGGAAAATTGAGGTGGGAATAAAGCAAAGGGATCGCGTCACGCGTGCGGCGCGGCCGGTCTGGAAACGAACATGCGCCCCGCCGGAAGGCGGGACGCTTGCGCGTCGCAAAACGTGAGTCGGCACCACCTCGCGTGACTTGATCGATGGAGCCGCTTACTTGGACGCCGTGGTCCTGTTTTCCATGTTGACCACCTGCACGCGGCGGTTCACTTCCGCCAGCGGCTGAGACGGATCCTTGAGCTTGCTCTTGCCATAGCCGACGGTCACGAGATCGTTCGCGGTGATGTGAAAATTGTCCATGAGGTAGCGCTTGATCGAGTCGGCGCGCCGTTCGGAGAGGTCCTGGTTGTAGTTGTCGCCGCCGGCGGCATCGGTGTGGCCGGCGAGCAGGAAGGTCGAGCCCTTCAGGTCGGGATTGGTGAGCGCGCGGCCGAGCTTCTGCACCTCGGGCAGCGACTTGGCGCTGATATCGGCCGAGTTGTAGTCGAAGGTGATGGTCAGGTCGATGTTCGGCTTGTCCTGGGCCATCGTCGCGATCTCCTCGCGCTCCGTGTTGGAGAGCGAGCGGGTCGAACGGCCGCGGATGCTGTTGATCAGTTTGGTTTCCGCCGGATTCGGCGCCTGATCGGCCTGCGGGCCCATCGACAGGCCGCGGGTCAGCGGCGCCTTCTTCGGCGGGGTCAGCGCCTTGACGATCTGGTCTTCGCTGACGTTGTCCTCGGCGCGCGCCTGACCGACGCCGAACGACAGCATCGTAAAAATGGCCAATACCGAAAGCATCGCGATGAAATTGCTGCTGCGGGAAATCCTGCTGCGAGAAATCCTGCTGCGAGAAATCCTGCTGATTGCCAGCCTGATCATTGCCTGTCCCTCCTGCGCTGCCCGCGCGGTCCCAAATCTTCGGCACGATCGCGACAAAATCGGGCGCGATCAGAACGCCTTAACTACTCTGTCGCTGACGGTTCGCCGGCGGTTCAGCCCTGGCCGCGGTTCCGGCCAAAATCCTGTCAGCGTACCCCGTAACCGTCGAATTCCTGGACGATATTCGGATCCATCGCCTTTGCATTGGCTATATCCAAATTGCCCTCGGAAATCGAGCCGTTCCGCTGCTTGGCGAGGCCCCTGCCATAGAGCGACGATGTCAGCCTCGGATTGACCTTCAGCGCCGCGTCGAAGTCGGTGATCGCGTTCTTGGTCGCTCCGCTCTTCAGGTTGACAAGGCCGCGGCTGTCGAGCGCGTCGACGAAATTCGGACGGAGCCGGAGCGCCTCGTTGCAGTCCTTCAGGGCCGCCTGCAGATCGCCGACGACCGCGCGGGCCCAGCAACGGTTGTTGAGCGCTTCCACATCCTTCGCGTTGATCCGCAGCGTGCCGTCGAAATCCTTGATCGCGAGGTTGTAGGCGCCCTTGCTGGCATAGACCTGTCCGCGCCGGTACAGCGCGCTGACGTCATCCGGGTTGGCGTCGATCTTGGCCGTCAGGCTCTTGATGGTCGGGTCGTCGGCCAGCGCCAGTTGCGGTGAACTGGGCTGAGGCGGCTCGGGCGGTGGCGAATTCAGGGTCGGCCGCTCGACCGGCGGCGCCGCCGGTGCCGGTATTTCGACCCGCGGCGGGGGCGGGGGCGGGGCCGGCGCGACATCGGCGACCCGCGGGGAAGGCGAGGGTGCAGGAGCCGGCGCCGGTGGCGGGGCTGATGCGACTGGTGGCGGCGGCGGCGCGGGCCGCGGAGCAGGCGAGGCTGATGGCGCGGGCGCCGGCTCCAACGCAACCGGCGGCGGGGGCGGCGCGGGGCGCGCCGCGGCCGAGGCACCCGGGATGAAGGAGAAGTCTTCCGCCAGCGAGGACGAAATCCACGGCACCTGCTCGCCGCGGGAAGCGCGGGTGACGCCGACGCGGGTGCGGTTGAGCGTTTCCTCGGCCATCAGGTCGGGAACGCGGACTTCCTTCAACAGCTCCTGCACAAACAGGCTGCGATCGCGGCCGGTGTCCGAAATCACCGACGACAGCGCCGCCGAATACATGACCAGAGTGCCGTTCGGCGCGATGACAGGCGCAAGTCCCGCCGAGAAGGTACGGAAACGCCGTTCATAGGGATTGCGGCGGGAGGCATCGATCAGGGCGATCTTGACGCCGGCGCCGCGGCTGTTGATCTCGCCCAGCACCGTCTCGAGGCTGAAGCCGTCATGGCGCACATCCTGCTCGGTCCAGATCTGCGCGTCGACCGGGATCATGTAGCTCTGGCGGTTGGACTGGACGCCGAAGCCGGAGAAGAAGATCAGGGCCACGGAGCCCGGCTTGACCTTTCCATACAGCCGCTCGAAGGCGCGGCGCATGCCGTCGACGGTCAGGTTTTCCCCGATATCGACAGTGAAGCCGTCCCGCTTGAGCTCGTCGGCGACGTCGCGGGCGTCGTTGATCGGCTCCTTGAGCGGGGCGTCGGCATCCGGATATTTCGAGTTGCCGATGACAAGCGCGAAACGGTCGCCCGCGGCGGAAGAGGGAGCCGTCCAAGCGAGCGAGAAAAGGGCAATCAGAAACAGGCCAAGACGAATGTTCATACCACGGCGGTCCAGGAAAAAGGGCGCCGACGTTTCTCGCGCCTCGGCGACATTACTCTACGCTAACGGCATTATCAAACCACGGTCACGACCCGTCAACTGATTGCAAAATAGGACTTATTGCGACACATCGAACCATCACCGCTTAGCTTCGATCCGCCCGCCATGCGCGCATCGAATTGACCTCGCGGAGCAGTCCCGGGCTGGCTGGTCAGGTTCCCACATGTCCCACATGCATGACCGCATCAATGTGATTGGGCTCACATTAGGATTCGCCTGCGTCATCCCCGTGACAGGCGCCTTCGCGGTTTGACCTTTGGCGGTCACAATGGCTTGGTGCTGTCCCCCGCTCTCAAACAAGAAATGTGAAAACGATGGGAAACGCCTACGAAATCTATGCGCTTCGCTACGCCACCATGGCCCGCACGCCGCAGATGAATTTTCTTTCACCGGATCCGCACGAGACCAGCGCCCAGGACCTCGACTACTTCGTCTGGCTGGTCCGCGGCGGCGGCCGCAATATCCTGGTCGATACCGGCTTCAACGCCGACGAGGCCAAGGTGCGCGGGCGCAAGCTGACGCTCAATCCGGTCGATGCGCTTGCGGGCTTCGGCGTCAAGGCTGACGACATCAAGGATATCGTCGTTACCCACCTGCATTATGACCACGCCGGCAATCTCGATCGATTCCCGAATGCGCGGTTTCATCTGCAGGATCGGGAAATGGCCTATGCAACCGGACGCTGCATGTGCAACGGGCTGTTGCGCCATCCGTTCACGGTCGAGCATGTCACGCAGATGGTGCGCCATGTCTATGGCGAGCGCGTCACGTTCCATGGCGGCGAGGGCGAGATCGCGCCCGGCGTCACCGTGCATCGCGTCGGTGGCCATTCCGATGGCCTGCAGGTGGTGCGGGTCGAGACCGAGCGGGGCCCGGTGGTGCTTGCCTCCGATGCCGCGCATTACTACGCCAATCTGCACCGCAGAAGCCCGTTTCCGATCGTCTACAACATCGGCGACATGGTGACGGGATGGGAGACTGTCGAGCGTCTCGCCGGGCATCCGGACCGCTTCATCCCCGGGCATGATCCGCTCGTCACCGAAATCTATCCGCGCGCCAGCGACAAGGTCGATGCCTGGGCCCTGCACAAGGCGCCGTCGCGCTCGTTTGTGAAGTAACCAAAGCGTTTTCGAGCGAAGTGCATTCCGGTTCGCGTGAAGAAAACGCGTCAAAAGAGACCATAGCGTTTTCGAGCGAAGTGGACACCGGTTCGCGTGAAGAAAACGCGTCAAAAACAAGAAGTCAAAAGCAAGCAAAGAGAGTGAGCGATGTCGGCGTACAAGACCATCGGCTTCATCGGCCTCGGCGTCATGGGCGAGCCGATCTGCCGCAATCTCGTGAAGAAGAGCGGCGCGCGCGTGGTGGCCTTCGATCTCTCGGCGGAGCCGCTGCAACGGCTCAGCGCCGATGGTGCTGACATCGCGGGCGCGGTGGCGGATGTGATCCGGCAAAGCGATCTGCTGTTTCTCTGCCTACCGAGCGCCAAACATGTGCGTGCGGTGTTCGAGGGCGACGGAATTCTGAAGACCGTCCGAAGCGGGCAGATCGTGGTCGATCTCGGCACCTCCTCGGTCAGCCAGACCCGCGACTTCGCCGGACAGATCGCGGCGAAGGGCGCCTCCTGGCTCGATGCGCCGATCGCGCGCACCCGGCAGGCGGCGCAGGACGGCACGCTCAGCGTCATGGTCGGCGGACCGCGTGCGCTGTTTGATGCGATCGAGCCGCTGATCCGTTGTTTCGCCACCGATGTCACCCATTGCGGCGATGTCGGTGCCGGCCAGGTGACCAAGATCCTCAACAACATGGTGCTGTTCGAGACGGTGAATGCGCTGTCGGAAGCGGTTGCGGTGGCGAAGAGCGCGGGCGTCGATCCCAGGCTTTTGCTGGAGACCCTGTCGAAGGGATCGGCCGACAGCTTCGCGCTGCGCAATCACGGCCTGAAGGCGATCGTGCCCGGCGTCTTCCCTGAGCGCGCGTTCTCGACGGAATATGCGCTGAAGGATCTGTCCTACGCGCTGGAATTGGCTGATGACGGCGGCATCAAGCTACGCGGCGCGGAATTGATTGGCCAGGTTTTGCAGGAGGCGATCGATGCCGGCTCGGGGGATAATTATTTTCCTGTGATTGCGAAGTACGTTGTCAAGCACTGAGTGTCATTCCGGGATGGTCCGAAGGACCAGACCCGGAATCTCGAGATTCCGGGTTCGATGCTGACGCATCGCCCCGGAATGACGTCATGCCTCAATACGCGTCCTTCGCGTCGGCTTCCTGGCTCGTCTGGACCAGCCCCAGACCCCTCTCGATCTTGCCGAGCAGCGCGGCGAAATCCTTGCGCTCCTGCGCGCTGAGGCAAGACAGCATCTCCTGCTCCTTGCGCAGGAGGCGCGGGATCAACTCCTCGTAGAGCGCGCGGCCCTTCCGCGTCAGCCGCAGGCGGAATTCGCGGCGGTCTTTCGCATTCTCGACGCGTTCGATGATCTGCCGCTCCATCAGCGTCGTCACCGCGCGGCTGATGGTCGATTTGTGCGTGCGCGTGCAGTCGGAAATATATTGCGCGCTACAGGCGTCGTTGCGAAAGCCTAGCGTTGCCAGCACGCGCCATTCGGGGATGTCGAGACCGTAGCGCGCCTGGTATTCCGCCGACAGTGCGTTGCTGACCTCGGCGGCAAGCCGGTTGAGGCGAAACGGCATGAAGCGGAGCAGGTCGAGCCGCGCGGCTTTGGCGACAGTTTGCCTGATAGCCTCCGCAGGCCCATCGGTGGTTGCCGCTCTGGGCAAGGATCGCTCCGATTTGAGTTGACGGGAAAGCCTACAGGATGCCAGAATAGTTGCAAGTGAAACTAATAAGTGAAACCAATTCACATCTTCGGCAGGGACGCCTTTCGGACTCGAGCATGGCGCATACGAAGACCCAGTTCGGCTACCGCAGGCATGGCGATCAGGATCGCGCCGCCGGCAATGTCGCCGAACATCCCGTCGTCGTGGTCGGCGCCGGTCCGGTCGGGCTGTCGCTCGCGATCGATCTCGCGCAGCGCGGCCAGAAGGTGGTGTTGCTCGACGATGCCGACCGGATCGGGGAGGGCTCGCGCGCGATCTGCTTCTCGAAGCGCTCGCTGGAGTTCTGGGATCGACTCGGCGTCGGCCAGCGCATGGTCGACAAGGGCGTGGTGTGGAGCCTGGGGAAGATCTTCCACGGCCATTCGCAGCTTTATCAGTTCAACCTGCTGCCGGAGGTAGGGCACAAGCGGCCGGCCTTCATCAACCTGCAGCAATTCCATGCCGAGGCCTACCTGGTCGACCGTGTCGGGGAACTGCCGGCGATCGATTTGCGCTGGCGCAACAAGGTGGTCGCGTTGGAGAGCCGCAACGATGGAGTGACGCTGACGGTGTCGACGCCGGACGGGCCCTACAGCATTCATGCCGGCTATGTGATTGCCTGCGACGGCGCGCGTTCCTCGCTGCGCCAGATGGTGGGCGCGGAATTTACCGGCCAGGTATTCGAGGACCAGTTCCTGATAGCCGACGTGAAGATGACCGCGGAATTCCCGACCGAGCGCTGGTTCTGGTTCGATCCGCCGTTTCATGCCGGGCGCTCGGCATTGCTGCACAAGCAGCCCGACGATGTCTGGCGCATCGACCTCCAGCTCAGCCGCGATGCGGATCCTATCGTCGAACGACAGCCCGAGAACGTGCGGCCGCGCATCGCGCGCATGCTCGGCCACGACAAGTTCGAGTTCGAATGGATCTCGCTCTACAAATTCCAGTGCCGCCGCATGGACCGCTTCGTCCACGACCGGGTGATCTTTGCCGGCGATGCCGCCCATCAGGTCTCGCCGTTCGGCGCGCGCGGCGCCAATTCGGGGTTAGAGGACGCCGAAAACCTGTCCTGGAAGCTCGACCGCGTGCTGCGCGGGCAATCGCCGGCGAGCCTGCTGGAGAGCTATCACTTCGAGCGCAGCGCCGCGGCGGATGAGAACATCCGCGAATCCACCCGATCGACCGATTTCATGGCGCCCGCCACGCCACAGGAAGCGCGGCTCCGCAAGGCGGTGCTGTCGCTCGCAAAAGAAACCGAGTTCGGCAAGCGGATGGTCAATGGCGGACGGCTGTCGGTGCCGTCGGTTTACGAGACGCCGCTGTCAACGGCGGATTGCGATAACTGGCGCGGCGGCCCGCGGCCGGGCGCATCGATGCAGGATGCGCCCCTTGCTTTCCGGGATGGACAGGCGAGATTTCTGACCGATGCATTCATCAGCGTCGGAACGAATTTCACCCTGTTGGGGTTTGCACCGGACGAGGAGCCGGAAGCCGTCAGCGCCATCCGGATTGGCGGCGAATACGGCTATCTCGATCCGCAGGGGATAGCCACCTCGCGCTACGACGCCGAACCCGGCACGACTTATCTTCTGCGGCCGGACGGATATGTCGCCGCGCGCTTCAAGCATCCGACGCATGCGCAGCTGGACGCGGCATTGGCGCGTGCGGCTGGCCTCTCGTGACAAGGGACTGGCCATGACGCTCTCGACCAGCTCGAACTTTGCGAAACCCGATGACGCCTTCCGCGCCATCGTGGAAGCGCATCGCGATCTCTCGGAGTTGCAGAGCGCGGATTTCGACGCCGCGATGGTGCTGATCCTCGCCAATCATATCGGCGACATCGACGTGCTGCGCGAGGCGATCGCGCTTGCGAAGCGCCGCGTGCTCGATGCCGGCCAACAGCAACAACAGCAACAGCAACAGCAACAATAGCATGCAGATGTCTAAATGGTCATTGCGAGCGAAGCGAAGCAATCCACGGTTCCGCACATGGAGCCATGGATTGCTTCGTCGCTTCGCAATGACGGCTTACCGTAAAAGGGAATGAACTGATGGCGAAGGGTTTTGCGTCCACCACCGATCTCGGTGAAAAGAAGATCACTTTCTCCGAGATCGGCACCGATCTCTATGCCTTCACCGCGGAAGGCGATCCGAACACCGCCGTGATCGTCGGCGAGGACGGCTGCCTCGTGTTCGACGCTCAGGCCACGCCCGCGATGGCGAACAAGGTGGTCGAGCGCGTGCGCAAGGTGACGGACAAGCCGGTCAAATATGTCGTGCTGTCGCATTATCATGCCGTGCGCGTGCTTGGCGCGTCCGCCTACAAGGCGGAGGCGATCGTGGCCTCGCAGGAAACCTACCGGCTTGTGGCCGAGCGCGGCCAGCAGGACTGGGATTCGGAATACGGCCGGTTCCCGCGGCTGTTTCAGGACGCGCAGAGCATTCCCGGTCTGACCTGGCCGACGCTGACCTTCGAGGGCCAGATGTCGATCTATCTCGGCAAGCGCGAGGTGCGCTTGATGCAGCTTGGCGCAGGACATACCTCAGGCGATATCGTTGCCTGGGTGCCGGATGCCGAGGTGATGTTCTCCGGCGACCTCATCGAATATCACTCGGCCTGCTATTGCGGCGACGCGCATCTGCGGGAATGGCCGATGACGCTGAACGAAATCCGCGAGTTCAATCCGAAGGCGATCGCGCCGGGCCGTGGCGACGCGCTCAAAGGCGTTGCCACCGCGCGCGACGCCATCGCCATGACGCGCGACTTCGTCACCACGCTTTACAATGCCGCCGAAAGCTCTGTCGCAAAAGGCCGCAGTCTCAAGGAGTCGATGGCCGCGACGCGCGAGGTGATGGATCCGAAATTTTCCAGCTTTGCGATCTACGAGCACTGCCTGCCGTTCAACGTCTCGCGGGCCTATGACGAGGCGTCCGGCATCGATGATCCCGTGATCTGGACCGACAAGCGCGACCGCGAAATGTGGGCCGCGCTGCAAGGAGGAGGATGAGACATGAATATCAACACCTCGCCTGACCAAATCGTCAGAAGCTCCGCGCAAATCACGCCGGGCTATATGTCCGGCTTCGGCAACAGCTTCGAGACGGAGTCGTTGCCCGGTGCGCTGCCGATCGGCCGCAACTCGCCGCAACGCGCGGCCTACGGTCTTTATGCCGAGCAGCTGTCCGGCTCGCCCTTCACCGCGCCGCGCGGGACCAATGAACGATCGTGGCTGTATCGCATCCGTCCGTCGGTGAAGCATTCGGGTCGATTCAGGAAGGTCGATGCCGGGCTGTGGCGCTCCGCGCCCTGCCACGAATACGACCTGCCGATCGCGCAGCTGCGCTGGAACCCGACGCCGCTGCCCAAGGAAGAGATCACCTTCCTGCAGGGCGTTCGCACAATGACGACCGCAGGCGACGTCAACACGCAAGGAGGCATGGCCGCGCATGTGTATCTCGTCACCAAGTCGATGGTGGACCAGCATTTCTACAATGCCGATGGCGAGATGATGTTCGTGGCGCAGCAAGGCAATCTGCGCTTTGTCACCGAGTTCGGCCGCATCGAGATCGAGCCCGGCGAGATCGCTGTCATTCCGCGCGGCGTGAAATTCCGCGTCGAGATTCCCTCGGGGCCTGCGCGCGGCTATGTCTGCGAGAATTACGGCGGCGCCTTCACGCTGCCCGAGCGCGGCCCGATCGGCGCCAATTGCCTCGCCAACGCGCGCGACTTCCTCACGCCCGTCGCCAGCTACGAGGACAAGGACACGCCGACCGAGCTCTATGTGAAATGGGGCGGCTCGCTTTTTATCGCGGATCTACCGCATTCGCCGATCGACGTGGTCGCATGGCACGGCAATTACGCGCCCTATAAATACGATCTACGCCATTTCTCGCCGGTCGGCGCCATCTCCTTCGATCACCCCGATCCCTCGATCTTCACCGTGCTGACCTCGCCGTCGGAGACGGCGGGCACGGCGAACATCGATTTCGTGATCTTCCCCGAGCGCTGGGCGGTGGCGGAAAATACCTTCCGGCCGCCCTGGTATCACATGAACATCATGAGCGAGTTCATGGGGCTGATCTACGGCGTCTATGATGCCAAGCCCGAAGGCTTCGTCCCCGGCGGCATGAGCCTGCACAATTGCATGCTGCCGCACGGTCCGGATCGCCAGGCCTTCGATCATGCCTCCAACAGCGAGTTGAAGCCGGTGAAGCTCTCGGGCACCATGGCCTTCATGTTCGAGACGCGCTTTCCGCAGCGGGTCACGCAACATGCGGCGACGTCGGCGACCCTGCAGGACGACTACGCCGATTGCTGGAAGGGGCTGGAGAAGAGGTTCGATCCGAACAAGCCGTAGTTTTTCAGCTCGTCATTCCGGGGCGATGCGAAGCATCGAACCCGGAATCATATCGAGATGATTCCGGGTCTGGTCCTGCGGACCATCCCGGAATGACAGAGGAAATACACGTGCCCCA
Organism: uncultured Alphaproteobacteria bacterium; assembly: GCA_963696255.1. Classification (GTDB taxonomy): domain Bacteria; phylum Pseudomonadota; class Alphaproteobacteria; order Rhizobiales; family Xanthobacteraceae; genus Bradyrhizobium. The sequence continues at coordinate 1,432,691 of CAVOJN010000005.1, read as the reverse complement.
CCCCAACGACCCAAAACTCCGCTCCTTCATCCCAGTCGATCCCGCCTGCGACTTTTCGATCCAGAACCTCCCTTATGGCGTGTTCTCCGCCCGCGGGCTGGCGCCGCGGGTCGGCGTCGCCATCGGCGATTACGTGCTCGATCTCTGGGAGCTGGAGCAGGACGGCCGCTTCGCGTTCGGCGAGATCGGCGTGTTCTCGCAAGCCTCGCTCAATGCGTTCATGGCGCTCGGGCCGAAGATGTGGTCGAAGACACGCTCGCGGATCAGCGAGTTGCTGCGTCATGACCATCCGGAGCTGCGCGACAGTGAGGAGCTGCGCAAACTCGACTCTGGTCCCGATGAGCGACGTGAAACTGCACATGCCCTTCGCGGTCGCCGGCTACACCGACTTCTATTCGTCGAAAGAGCACGCCACCAATGTCGGCGTGATGTTCCGCGGCAAGGACAATGCCTTGCAGCCGAACTGGCTGCACATGCCGATCGGCTATAATGGCCGCGCCTCGACGGTGGTGGTGTCGGGCACTAAAGTGAAGCGGCCGCGCGGACAGTTGAAGCCGCCGAATGCGGACGCGCCGAGCTTTGGCCCCAGCAAGCGCCTCGACTTCGAACTCGAGATGGGCGTCGTGGTCGGGCAGGCGTCAGCGATGGGCGAGATGCTGACGGAAGCGAGGGCCGAGGAGATGATCTTCGGCTTCGTGATCCTCAACGACTGGAGCGCGCGCGACATCCAGCAATGGGAATATGTGCCGCTCGGCCCGTTCCAGGCCAAGGCCTTCGCCACCTCGATCAGTCCATGGGTGGTCACGCGCGAGGCGCTGGAGCCGTTCCGGCTGCATGGCCCGGCACAGGAGCCGCAGCCGCTGCCCTATCTGCGTCAGGGGCAGCCCAACAATTACGACATGGAACTCGAGGTGTCGTTGCGTGCGGCGCCGGCGAACGCGTCGCAGAGCATCTGCCGCACCAATTTCAGGTACATGTACTGGTCATCCGTGCAGCAATTGCTGCACCACGCCTCGAGCGGCTGCGCCATGAATATCGGCGATCTCTTGGGCAGCGGCACGATCTCCGGTCCGGAAAAGCATCAACGCGGCAGCCTGCTCGAGATCAGCTGGAACGGCGCCGAGCCGGTCGAGCTTCCCGGCGGCGTGAAGCGGTCGTTCCTCGAGGATGGCGATTTGCTTGTCATGCGCGGCTGGTGCCAGGGCGACGGCTACCGCGTCGGCTTCGGCGAGGTCGAGGGAACGATCGTCGCGGCGGGGTGACCGCCACGCGGTCATTCCGGGATGGTCCGAAGGACCAGACCCGGAATCTCGAGATTCCGGGTTCGATGCTTCGCATCGCCCCGGAATGACGCGGTAGAAACTACCGCTCCTGTGGCGGCACATCCTTCAGCCGCGCGCAATGTGCGGCGACTTCTTCCAGCGAATATTTCAGCTTCACGCGCTTGTCCGAGGGCGGATGCTTGGCCACGCACACGCCCGGCCGCCACTCGTTCGAAGGCCTGATCGGGCGAGGCACGAAGCCGCCGCCGCAGTTCGGGCAGACATTGTGAAGCTTGGTCTCCGCGCAATCCGCGCAGAAGGTGCATTCGTACGAGCAGATTCGCGCCTCCGTCGACTGCGGTGGCAGGTCCTTGTCGCAATATTCGCAGTTGGGGCGCAATTGCAGGGCCATCTCGATTTTCCTGATGCGGGAGCATCGCAGATCACCACTGAGAACCGAACGGCGAATTTCCCTCGATTTGCGCCACGTCCACCGTCATTCCGGGGCGCGCCTCTTGGCGCGAGCCCGGAATCCATACTCACGATGGTGGCTATGGATTCCGGGCTCACGGGCGTTGCCCGTGCCCCGGAATGACGATGGCGAAGAGCGTCGTTAAGACCGCAGCGGCAGCTTCGTGCTCTCCTTCAGGCGGTCCAGTACCACCGAGGAGCGCACATGCGCGACGCTCGGATGCGGCATCAGCACGTTGTTGACGATATCGGACAGGCCCTTGAGGTCGCGCAGCACCGCCTTCACCACGTAGTCGGCGTCGCCGGTCAACGCGTAGGCTTCCTGGATCTCGTCAACGCGGTTGATCAGTGCGCGGAACTTCTTGGCATTGTCGGGCGAATGGGTCGCCAGCGTGATGTTGATGAAGGCGATCAGGTTGAAGCCAAGCGCTTCGCTGGAGAGGTCGGCATGATAGCCCGAAATGACCTTCTCTTCCTCGAGCCGCATCCGACGCCGGGAGCATTGCGAGGCCGACAGGCCGATCAGATCGGCGAGTTGCTGGTTCGTGAGCCGGCCATCGTCCTGCAGCGCGGCCAGCATCTTGAGGTCGAAAGTGTCTACCCCGATCATGCGTGTTTTACCCAAATTATGCACGAACCATGCGCATTGATGCCAGAATATGCCTCCATTTGCACGCACATTGTGCCGTATCAGGCGCAAAATCTCCTTCAACAATCGATGGAGATTCCAGCCATGGGTCCGTTTCCGCATGACGCGCCGCCGGCCACTATCAGCGCCGGCAACCCGATGGGCACCGACGGCTTCGAGTTCGTCGAATATGCGCACCCTGAACCTGAGCAATTGCACCGGCTGTTCAAGCTGATGGGCTTTTCGCCGGTCGCGCGCCACAAGAGCAAGAAGATCACGGTCTATCGGCAGGGCGACATCAACTATCTCGTCAATGAGGAGATGGGCACGCACGGCCTCGACTTCGTCACAGCACACGGACCATGTGCGCCGTCGATGGCGTTCCGTGTGGTCGATGCGAAGGTCGCCTATGAGCGCGCGCTTTCGCTCGGCGCGGAGCCGGCGGATGTATCGCCCGCGCAGAAGACGCTCGATGTTCCCGCGATCAAGGGCATCGGCGGCAGCCTGCTCTATCTGGTCGATCGCTATGGCGCCAAGGGCTCGGCCTATGATGCCGAGTTCGAATGGAGCGGCGTACGCGATCCGCGTCCATCAGGTGCGGGGTTATTTTATCTGGACCATCTCACCCACAACGTCCATCGCGGCCGGATGGACGTCTGGGCCGGCTTCTACGAGAAGCTGTTCAGCTTCCGCCAGATTCGCTTCTTCGACATCGAGGGCCGTGCCTCCGGGCTGTTCTCGCGCGCGCTGACCAGCCCCGACGGCAAGATCCGGATTCCGATCAACGAGGATGCCGGCGAGTCCGGCCAGATCGAGGAATATCTGAAGACCTATCGCGGCGAAGGCATCCAGCACATCGCCTGCGGTTGCCGCGACATCCACCGGACCATCGAGGGCCTGCGCGACGCCGGCCTGCCGTTCATGCCGTCGCCGCCCCACACCTATTTCGAGAAGATCGATGTGCGCCTGCCCAGGCACGGCGAGGATGTCGCGCGGCTCAAGACCAACGGCATCCTGATCGACGGCGAGGGCGTGGTCGACGGCGGCCAGACCAAGGTGCTGTTGCAGATCTTCTCCGCCAACGCGATCGGTCCGATCTTCTTCGAGTTCATCCAGCGCAAGGGCGACGATGGTTTCGGCGAGGGCAATTTCAAGGCGCTGTTCGAATCGATCGAGGAAGACCAGATCCGCCGCGGCGTGCTGAAGGTGGACCACGCGGCGTAGCCGACCGACCGTCATTGCGAGGAGCCATCGCGCCGCGCTTCGCGCGGACCCGTTGGCTCGCAATGACGGAAAGACTACTTCCCCTTCCTCCACTCGCCTAACAACCCACCGAGATCCACCACTTCCGGCTCGCGGATGGCCGATGGCGTGCGCGAGAAGCGCGGGGCGGGGGCAGGCTGGGTGACGCCGTGGCGCTCGACGAAAACCTTGCGCGCGGCCATGTGCGGATGTTTCGGCGCTTCCGCCATGGTGAGGATCGGCGCGAAGCAGATGTCGGTGCCCTCCATGATCTTGCACCAGTCCGCGCGGCTCTTGCTCTTGAAGATTTCTGGTCAGCTTCTCCTTCAGCGCCGGCCAGGCCTTGCGGTCCATCTGCGCGTCGAAATCGGCATCGGTCAGCCCGGCATGCTGGCGCAGCAGCGCGTAGAATTGCGGCTCGATCGAGCCGATCGAGATGAAGTTGCCGCAGGAGCATTCATAGACGCCGTAGAAATGCGCGCCGCCGTCCAGAAAGTTCTGGTCGCGGCCTTCAACCCAGCGGCCGATTGCGCTCATGTCGAAGAACATCGACATCAACGAAGCGGCGCCGTCGCACATCGCGGTATCGACCACCTGGCCCTTGCCGGATTTCGAGGCTTCGAGCAGTGCGGCAAGGACGCCGACCACGAGATAGAGCGCGCCGCCGCCGAAATCGCCGACGAGGTTGAGCGGCGGGACCGGCTTCTCCCTTGTTCCGATCGAGGCGAGCGCGCCCGTGATCGAGATATAATTGATGTCGTGGCCGGCGGCATTGGCGAGCGGGCCTTCCTGGCCCCAGCCGGTCATGCGGCCATAGACCAGCTTCGGATTGCGGGCGTGCACGACGTCAGGCCCGAGTCCGAGCCGTTCCATCACGCCGGGGCGAAAGCCCTCGATCAGCGCATCGGCGCCGGCCAGGAGATCGAGCACCTGCGCGATGGCGTCCTTGTTCTTCAGGTCGAGCTCGACGATCTTGCGGCCGCGTCCGGCCACCGATTTCAGGCTCTTCCTGGCGCCGACGCGGTCGAGCGTGACCACCTCGGCGCCCATGTCGGCAAGCATCATGCAGGCGAATGGACCAGGACCGATGCCGGCGAATTCGACGATGCGATAGCCGGCGAGCGGGCCGGTGGCGCGGACGGAAGTCTGCGAGGCGGGTTTGTCGAGCATCTCGTCACGTCCCAATGTGTTTCGTGCTGAATTGTCTCGCCTCTGATTTGGGGAGGCAAGCGCCTTATGCGCGCAAAAGGGTCCCAAAAGCAAAGCGGCGCGCATCGCTGCGCGCCGCTTTCCTTGTGTCTAGGCGCTATTATTTGTGCATGGTCTCTTCGGAAAACCGGTTCCCGCTTTTCCGGACCATGCGCTTAACCCGCCGCAGCCACCGCGCGCTGCGCCATCACCTTGATCAGATTGGCGCGGTAGCCGGCCGAGCCGTGGATGTCGTTCAACAGCCCGGTCGCCGGAACATTGACGCTGTCGAGCGCGCCCGCCGACCAGTTCGATTTCAGTGCGGACTCGATCGCTCCGACCCGCATCACGCCGTTCTGGGATGCCCCGGTCGCCGCGACCCGAACCTCGCCGCCCGGTGTCTTCGCCACGAACACGCCAGTAAGCGCAAAGCGCGAGGCCGGATGCGGGAACTTGGCATAGCCGGCCTTGTCCACGACCGGGAACGAGACCGCGGTGATGATCTCGCCGTCCTGCAGCGCCGTCGAGAACAGGCCCTTGAAATACTCGTCGGCGGAAATCGTCCGCTTGTTGGTCTTGATGGTCGCGTTCAGGGCCAGCACCGCGGCGGGGTAATCCGCGGCGGGGTCATTGTTGGCAAGCGAGCCGCCGATGGTGCCGCGATAACGCACGGCGGGATCGCCGATCTGCGATGCCAGGTGAGCGAGAGCGGGAATCGCCTTTTGCACGGCCGCGTTCGTCGCCACGTCGTAGTGCGTCGTCGCGGCCTTGATCAGGATTCCGGCGTTGGTGGCTTCGACGCCGACCAGATCCTTGATCTTGCCGAGGTCGATCACGTCGGACGGCTGCGCCAGCCGCTGCTTCATGACCGGGATCAGGGTTTGCCCGCCGGAGAGGTATTTGGCTTCATTGCCCTTGGCGAACAGCGCCGCCGCGTCGTCGACCGAGGAAGCGCGGTGATATGTCGTCTCGTACATCGTTATCCTCCCTCAGCCGTGGATGGCGTGCCAGACGCGATCTGGCGTCGCCGGCATTTCCAGTTTGTTGTTTCCGATGGCATCCGTGATCGCGTTGATCACGGCGGCGGACGCGCCGATCGCACCGGCCTCGCCGCAACCCTTGACGCCGAGCGGATTGCCCGGACACAGCGTCGTGGTGTGCGAGAGCTTGAACGAGGGCAGGTCGTCGGCGCGCGGCATGGTGTAATCCATGAACGATGCCGTGACCGGCTGGCCGTTGGCGTCATAGATCGCGCCTTCGAGCAGCGCCTGGCCGATGCCCTGCGCGAGCCCGCCATGGACCTGGCCTTCGACGATCATCGGGTTGATGAGCCGGCCGAAGTCGTCAGCCGCGACGAAGTTGACGAACGTTGTCTTGCCGGTCCCGGCATCGACCTCGAGTTCGCAGATATAGGAGCCCGCCGGGAAGGTGAAGTTGGTGGGATCATAGAACGCGGTCTCTTTCAGGCCGGGCTCCATGCCGTCGGGCAGGTTGTGCGCCGTGTAGGCCGCGAGCGCCACCATCGGCAGCGCCAGCGACTTGTCGGTTCCGGTCACCTTGAACTCGCCGTTCTCGATGATGATGTCGGCTTCGGAGGCCTCGAGTTGATGCGCGGCGATCTTCTTGGCCTTGGACTCGATCTTCTCCATCGCCTTCACGATTGCCGTTCCGCCGACCGCGATCGAGCGCGAACCGTAGGTACCCATGCCGAACTGCACCTTGTCGGTATCGCCATGCACGATCGAGACCTGGCTGATCGGCACGCCCAGCCGCTCGGAGATCAATTGTGCGAACGCCGTCTCGTGGCCCTGGCCGTGGCTGTGCGCGCCGGTGAGGACCTCGATGGTGCCGACCGGATTGACGCGGACCTCCGCGGACTCCCACAGTCCGACGCCGGCCCCCAGGCTGCCGACCGCCTTTGACGGAGCGATGCCGCAGGCCTCGATGTAGCAGGAGACGCCGATACCGCGCAGCTTGCCCTCGGATTTGGCCTTGGCCTTGCGGCCTGCGAAGCCGGCATAGTCGATCGCCTTCATCGCCGCGTTCAGCGACGCGTTGAAGTCGCCGGTGTCATAGGCCATGATGACCGGAGTCTGGTACGGGAACTGGGTGATGAAATTCTTGCGCCGCAGTTCGGCCGGATCGACCTTCAACTGCCGCGCCGCCGTCTCCATCATCCGCTCGAGCAGATAGCTCGCCTCGGGACGGCCGGCGCCGCGATAGGCATCGACGGGCGTGGTATTGGTGTAGACGCCGATCACCTCAGCATAGATCGCGGGAATGACGTACTGGCCCGACAGCAGCGTGACGTACAGATAGGTCGGCACGGCCGAGGAGAACAGCGACATATAGGCGCCGAAATTGGCGTGGGTCTTCACCCGCAGTCCCAGGATCTTGTTGTCCTTGTCGAACGCCATCTCCGCCTTCGAGACATGGTCGCGGCCATGCGCGTCGGTGAGGAAGGACTCGGTGCGATCGGCCGTCCACTTGATCGGGCGGCCGACTTTCTTCGACGCCCAGAGACACACCATCTCTTCGGGATAGATGTAGATCTTGGAGCCGAAGCCGCCGCCGACATCGGGCGCGATCACGCGCAGCTTGTGTTCGGGCGCGATGTTGTAGAACGCCGACAGCACCAGGCGCGCGACATGCGGGTTCTGCGAGGTGGTGTAGAGCGTGAAGTGTTCCTCCGCGGTGTCGTAATCGGCGATCGCTGCGCGCGGCTCCATCGCATTCGGCACCAGGCGGTTGTTGGTGAGGTCCATCGTGACGACGTTGGCCGCCTTGGCGAAGGCGTCCTTGACCGCGCCTTCATCGCCCAGATGCCAGTCGTAGACGATGTTGCCGGGGGCTTCGGGATGAAGCTGCGGCGCGCCGGACTTGACCGCGGCCTTGACGTCGGGGACGGCCGGAAGCTCTTCATAGTTGACCACAACGGCTTCGGCCGCGTCGCGGGCCTGGTTCTTGGTTTCGGCGATCACCACCGCGACCGCCTGTCCGACAAAGCGCACGACCTCAGGCGCCATCGCGGGCCATGCGCCCATCTTCATCGGCGAGCCGTCCTTTGACGTGATCGCCCAGCCGCAGATCAGGTTGCCGACCTTGTCGTCGACGAGCTGTTGTCCATTGAGAACTGCGATCACGCCCGGCATCTTCAGCGCCGCCGACGCGTCGATGCCCTTCACCCTGGCATGCGCATGCGGGCTTCGGATGAAATGGGCAAAGGTCATGCCCAGAAGCTTGATGTCGTCGACGTATTTTCCCTTGCCGGTGATAAAGCGCCGGTCTTCCTTGCGCACAACGCTTGCGCCAATACCTTCAACACCCATGTCCTGTTCCTCCCTGCCGGAGTTTTCGACCAGCCATTTCCATCGAATGCGGCGGTCTTTGAAATCAGTGTGAATTGCGGCCGACGGTTACTCAGCGGCCTGCGAAACCTTCATGCGGGAGGCGGCATCCAGCACCGCCTTGACGATATTGTGATAGCCGGTGCAGCGGCAGATGTTGCCCTCGAGCTCGTGCCGGACCGTGGCCTCATCGAGCTTGCCGCCATGGCGATGCACGATGTCGATGGCCGACATGATCATGCCGGGGGTGCAGTAGCCGCACTGCAGGCCGTGATTGTCGCGGAAGGCGGCCTGCATCGGGTGCAGCTCGTCGCCCTTGGCGATACCCTCGATGGTGGTGACGCTGGAGCCTGCGGCCTGTGCCGCCAGCATGGTGCAGGATTTCACCGCGCGTCCGTCGACATGGACCACGCAGGCGCCGCACTGGCTGGTATCGCAGCCGACATGGGTGCCCGTGAGGTTCAGCTGATCGCGCAGGAGATGGACCAGAAGCGTCCGGTCCTCGACATCGGCGGAAACCGCCCTGCCGTTGACTGTCAATTTAACGGTCGACACGTAACCCTCCCGATTGATGATTTTTGATTGGTCCAATTAGAAACAGGGGGCGGGAACTTTGCAACTGGGAAATTCGTCGTGAAATCATTGTGACGACGGACCCGCAGCATGCGGCTTGCTTCGAAAGGAGGGGCTGGCATCCTCCGTATATTTACGCCCCCTTATCCATTCTGCCCTAGCTTGCCGGACCGGGGCCGGCAGCCGTTATTTCCTGCCGCGACCGGCATTGCTGGGAAGGCCTGGAATTCTGGGGGTTGGAATGTCGGGAAGCGTCCGTTCACGATCGTTGTTGTCCCGCCTTCCAACGCTGCGTTTCCGCGCCAAGATCCTGATCGGCTTCGCGCTGGTGCTGGCCATTTCGGCCGTCAGCCTGGCCATGGCCTATTTCGGCTTCGACCATGTCTCGACAGCGGTCGGCTCCTACCGAACCAGCGTCGCGGAAGCGGACCTTGCCCGCAACATCGACCGCGAACTGATTTCCTATCGCTCCCTGGTCAAATATTATGTCGTGACCGGCAAGGAGGACGACGCCAAGGCGGCGCAGGCGGCCGAGGCAAGCCTGAAGGATGCCATCGACAAGTCGATTGCGGGCACCGGCAATGCGGCAAGGCTCGAGGGCATCAAGCGGCTCGCGATCGAGTTCAAGAATTTTGCCGGAACCTTTGCCGACATCCTCAAGGTCAAGCGCGAGAGCGCGCTGATCGTGCAGAACCAGCTTGGCCGCAGCGCCAACATGCTGCGCTACAAGCTCGACGATGTCGCCAGCAACGCGTCCGACACCGATCCGGCGGCCGAACTTGGCGCCAAGCAGGTGTCGACGCAACTGGCCGCGACCGTCGCGCTGGCCAACACCTTTGTCGTCAATTCCGACCAGGCGGTTGCGAACAGTGCGCTGGCGCGGCTCAAATTCGTCGAGAATGCGCTGCAGGCCATCTCGACGAACGAGGACACCATCAAGACAGGGCTCAAGGAAGCCGCGGCGCTGCTCGGAGAATACCGCCAGGCGCTGAGCAGGCTGGTCGAGAACGCCAGGACCATCGAGGATCTTGTCAAAGAAATGAGCGGATCGGCCGGTGCGATCAGCCAGGGCGCGGGCGCGATGAAGGCCGATCTCGTCGCCGAACAGCAGCGGCTGGAGACCGAATCGCACGCGATCATCGGCGAGACGCAGCACCGTATCCTCATCCTCGCCGTCGGCGGCACGCTGCTCGGGGCGGTGCTCGCTCTGTTGCTCGGGCGCAGTATCTCGCGGCCGATGATTGCGATGTGCAAGGCCATGCGCGAACTCGCCGGCGGCAATTTCGATGTCGTGCTGCCCGGGCTCGGCAGCAAGGACGAACTCGGCGAGATGGCCGGCGCGGTCGAGGAGTTCAAGCTGCAGGCCATCGCCAGGGCCGAGCGCGATGCGGCCGCGCAGGACGCGCAGAACAAGGAGGCCGGTGCGGCGCGTCGCGCCGAGCTCATTCGCTTCGCCGATGATTTCGAAACCGCCGTCGGTTCGATCGTCTCCAATGTCTCGGCCTCCGCCGTTCATCTGGAACAGGCCGCGGGCACGCTGACGCGCACGGCCGAGACCACGCAGGGTCTGTCGAGCCAGGTGGCCGGCGTCTCGGAAACCGCGTCCACCAACATCGAGTCGGTGGCGTCGGCGACCGAAGAATTGTCGGCGTCGGTCGACGAGATCGGCAAGCAGGTGCGCGAATCCAACCGCATCGCCGAAGCCGCCGTGAACCAGGCGCAGGAGACCGATGCGCGGATCGGCAAGTTGTCGCGTGCCGCGGCCGAGATCGGCGACGTCGTCAAGCTGATCACCGCGATCGCCGAGCAGACCAATCTTCTGGCGCTCAACGCCACCATCGAGGCCGCGCGCGCGGGCGATGCCGGCCGCGGCTTTGCCGTGGTCGCCTCCGAGGTGAAGTCGCTGGCGAGCCAGACCGCGAAGGCGACCGAGGACATCTCGAACCACATCGCCGGCATGCAGGAGGCGACCGGGAAGTCGGTCGCCGCGATCAAGGAGATCGGCGCGACCATCGGCCAGATCTCGACGCATTGCCGCCTCGATCACCAGCGCGGTCGAGCAGCAGGGCGCGGCGACCCAGGAGATCGCGCGCAACGTCCAGAGCGTCGCGCAGGGCACGCGCGAGGCCGCCACCAATATCGTGCAGGTCAACCGCGGCGCGACCGAAACCGGCTCGGCGTCCGAGGAAGTGCTGAGCTCGGCGAAGGCGCTGTCGAGCGAAAGCACGCGGCTGCGCGCCGAGCTCGACCGCTTCATGCAGAAATATCCGCGCGGCGTAAGGCGTTATCTTCTCGTCGTCATTCCGGGGCGCGACGACGTCGCGAGCCCGGAATCCATAACCCCATCGTTCGCCTTGGGCACGATGGCGGCCTCAGCTTTCTTCAACATCACCGCTCGTGGTTATGGATTCCGGGCCCATCGCTTCGCGCTGTCCCGGAATGACGTAGGAAATTGAGCGGCCATTACTCCCTCCCGAACTCCCGCTTCAGCTCCACCTTCGTGCGCTCCAGCCGCTCGCGTTGGGTCTTCGGCAAGGTCTTGCCGGCGCGGTTGATGTAGAAGGTCAGCATCGATAACGCCGAACGGTAAGCGCCGGATTTGCGGCGCGTGCTGTGCTCGGCCGATCGCTTCAGCGATGCGGCGATCTTCCGCGCACTGGTCTGCTTGAACACGCCGCGCTTCAGGTCCAGCGCGTCGCTTTCGCGCGTCACCCGCTGCGACCAGCGTTTGGGACCGGTTTTGCGGCCGCTTTTTCGCGCGGTCTTTCGGGAGGCCTTCTTTCTGCGTTCCGCCATGCTCATCTCCTTGTATTTCCTAGCAGAAGCCGAATTGACCCCGATCGTTCCCGGCGGCGAAGTCGGAACTCCGCCTTGATCGCGACGTTATCTCGGGGCGGCGGGCTCAGCCTTGCCGCAATCCCGCCTGAAAAACCTCGGGAGGCGCGGCGTCCCGGGGCACTTTGCATTGGTTGATCCAATGGTCTTGCACGAAAATCCGGCCTTCGAACGACCGCGGGGCCATCGCGCCGGCCGCTGAGCGCGTCGACGATCGCATCATCGAAACCTCGATTCCGTCGCGGCTCGATGCGCTGATCTGGAGCGGCTTCCACACCCGCGTCGTGCTGGCGCTCGGCATCACCTGGATCCTCGACGGGCTGGAAGTGACGCTCGCCGGCGCGTTGTCCGGCGCGCTGAAGGAAAGCCCGACGCTGCATTTCTCCAATTTCGACGTTGGTCTCGCCAACAGCGGCTATCTCGCCGGCGCCGTGCTCGGCGCGATCGGCTTCGGCTGGCTCACCGACCGGATCGGCCGGCGAAAACTGTTCTTCATCACGCTTGCGCTCTATCTCTCCGCGACCGCCGCAACGGCATTGTCCTGGAGCGTCGGCAGCTACGTGCTGTTCCGCTTTCTGACCGGTGCCGGCATCGGCGGCGAATACACCGCGATCAATTCGACCATCCAGGAACTGGTGCCGGCGCGCTATCGCGGCTGGACCGATCTCGTCATCAACGGCAGCTTCTGGATCGGCGCGGCGCTCGGCGCGACCAGCGCCATCGTGCTGCTCGATCCGGCCGTCGCCGGTCCGCGGATCTCGGCTGGCGCGCTTGCCTATTTCACCGGCGCGGTGCTCGGCCTGATCGTGCTGGTCATGCGGATGTGGATTCCGGAAAGCCCGCGCTGGCTGATGATCCATGGCCGTCCCGACGAGGCGCATGCGATCGTCGACGATATCGAACGCTCCGCGATCGGGCATACGCAAAATCCGCGCGAGCCGGCCTTTGCCAAGATCAGGCTGAGGATGCGCGACCACACGCCGCTCTGGCCGAAGTCGCGCATACGCTGTTCTCGACCTATCGCCAGCGTTCGCTGGTCGGGCTTGACGCTGATGGTCGCGCAGGCGTTCTTCTACAATGCGATCTTCTTCACCTTTGCGCTGGTGCTGACCGATTTCTACGGCATCGCCTCCGACCATGTCGGCTGGTACATCCTCCCCTTTGCCGCCGGCAACTTCCTGGGACCGCTCGTTGCTCGGGCGGCTGTTCGACACGCTCGGCCGGCGAATCATGATCGCGCTGACCTATGGCGTCTCCGGCGTGCTGCTGGCGCTGTCGGGCTATCTGTTCTCGATCGGAGTCTTCAGCGCGCAGACCCAGACCATCGCCTGGATGGTGATCTTCTTCTTTGCCTCGCCGGCTGCGAGTGCGGCCTATCTCACCGTCAGCGAGAATTTTCCGCTGGAGGTGCGCGCGCTCGCGATCGCGCTGTTCTATGCGATCGGCACCGCGAATCGGCGGTGTGGCGGGGCCCGCGCTGTTCGGCGTGCTGATCGACACCGGATCGCGCGGCAGCGTGTTCGCCGGCTATCTCCTGGGTGCGGTATTGATGATCGTGGCGGCCTGCGTGGCGTGGCGCTATGCGGTGGCGGCCGAGCGAAAGTCGCTCGAAATCTGTCGCAAAGCCGCTCGCATCGTGGAGTAGAATGAGATGGATCAGGACCTGACCGAGATGCGATCGAAGGAAAAGGACACCGCGAAGCAAGACGAATCGCCGGAAGCTGTTCCGGTGCCGCATCTGCTCGTGCCGCATCTTGTCCGAGACCGCCATTCTGCTCGACATCGACGGCACGCTGCTCGACCTGATGCCGACGCCGCGCGAAGTCTGGGTGCCGCCGGGTCTGTCGAGACACGCTGAATGGATTGCTCGAGAGAACCTCCGGCGCGATGGCGCTGGTCAGCGGGCGCTCGCTCAACGATATCGATCTGATCTTTGCACCCGACCAGTTTCCGGCAGTCGGCGGCCATGGTGCGGAAATGCGCCTGAGCGCGCGATTCCGAGGCGGTCGCGGTCCACGCGCCGCCGCTGGACAAGGAGCTGAAGCGTCGGCTCGCGACCATCGCAAAGCTCAGTCCGGGAATATTGCTCGAGGACAAGGGCTATTCGCTGGCGCTGCACTATCGTCTCGCGCCGCACGCGGAAAAGGCGATCTATGAAGCGGTGTCGCTGATCCGCGCCGATCTTCCGAATGCGCCGATCGAAGTGCTGCCGGGCAAATGCGTCTGCGAGATCAAGCATTCCGGATTCACCAAGGCGACCGGCGTGCGTGAATTGATGACGCATGAGCCGTTCAAGGGCCGCAAACCGCTGTTCATCGGCGACGACGTGACCGATGAAAGCGTGTTCGCAATTATGCCCGATTTCGACGGTGTCGCGATTCTCCGTCGGTCATCGTCGTCCGCGGCGTAGCCGGTCATTTCGATGCGCCGAGCGACGTGCGCGAATTTCTTGCGCGGCTGCTCGATGTCCAAAGCGTGACGCAGGCGCCATAGTCGCCACGCGCTTGCGCTGGCTTTGTGGCGCAGCCGCGTTTTTCTTCCGCTTTATCGTGCTTTTCCTGCATCAGACTTTCATGCTTTGTGCAAAGGAACCGCGGTTCCGTCGCTCACATGTCTGAATTCGGTTTCAATTCAATCGGCATCTTCAAGGAACCATATTGATGAACGGCAGTTAAATGCCCGAATACCAGGAGGGAGCTCTGTGAACCTCGTCGTTGTCTCCAATCGCGTGGCCCGCGCCAATGCCAATGAACCGATGACCGGCGGGCTTGCCGCTGCGCTCTTGCCGGTGGTCGAAAATTCCGGCGCGATCTGGGTCGGTTCCTCCGGACGCGCTGCGCGACGGCGCCCAGAAGGAACCGTTTGCCGAAATCGAAGCGCTCGGCGCCGGCGCGCTCGCGATGCTCGACCTGCCGGCCGCGCATTACGGCGGCTATTACGAAGGCTTCGCCAATTCCGCGCTGTGGCCGGCGCTGCATTCGCGCAGCGACCTGATCCGCGTGACGCAGGGCGATTATCGTCTCCTACCGCGAGGTCAACGCCTTCATGGCGCGCGCGCTGCTGCGCTTCAACAAGATTCGACACCGCGTTCTGGGTGCAGGACTATCATTTCCTCGCGCTCGGCGCGGAGCTGCGCGAGCTTGGCGTCACCGGCGCCGATCGGCTTCTTCCTGCATACGCCCTGGCCGCGCACAGCGTCATGGAAGGCGTGCCGCATCATCGCGAACTGATCGAGGCGATGCTGGCCTATGATCTCATCGGCTTCCAGACCGAGGAGCGATCGCGACAATTTCCTCGTGCTATGTCCGAACCAATCTGGAGCTCACCGTTCACGACGACGTCGTGATCTCGCCCGCGGGGCGGCACGCGCGCGGCGGTATTTCCGATCGGCATCGATGCCGAGAAGTTCGCGCAGCAGGCGGCCAAGTCCGTCACGCATCCTGACGTGTCGCGGCTGCGCCGCAGCCTGAACGGCGAGCGGCTCGCGATCGGCGTCGACCGGCTCGACTATTCCAAGGGGCTGCGTCAATCGCATCAGCGCCTTCGACCAGATGTGGACGGAGCAGCCGCATCTGGCGCGCACGGTCTCGCTGCTGCAGATCGCCACCCCCTCGCGCGGCGCGATCGAGGCCTATGGCCAGTTGCAGAACGAGGTCGCGAGGCTGGTCAGCGACGTCAACGGCCGTCATGGCGAGGTGGACTGGACGCCGATCCGCTATCTCAACAAGGGTTTTGGCCAGGCCGTGCTGGCGGGCCTCTATCGCACGGCGCAGGTCGGCGTGGTGACGCCGCTGCATGACGGCATGAACCTGGTCGCCAAGGAATATGTCGCCGCGCAGAATCCGGCCGATCCCGGCGTGCTGGTGCTGTCGAAATTCGCCGGCGCCGCCAACGAGCTCGACGCGGCCCTCCTGGTCAACCCGCACGACATCGACGGCATGGCGCGCACGATCGCGACCGCGCTATCGATGCCGCTCACCGAACGGCGCATGCGCTATGAAGCGATGATGCAAGAAGCTGCGCGGCCACTCGATCCAGCAATGGTTCGCCGATTTCATCGAGGCACTGCAGGACGGTCGCAGGCTGACGGGACCGCGTCGCGCCGCTGCGACCGGATACGCCGACGCTATGGCCGCTGCGCTCGGCCGGTTCGCCGCCGCGCGCACTGCATCTGAATCATAACAGTACGGCACGCCGTCGAGGGTCGGGCAGTTCGCGTCTGCGCGCTCGGGTTCTCCATCGGCACCATGCCCTTGCCGCTGCCGCTGCCGACCATCACGCCCTGGCCGACGATGACCGACGAGCTGTTGCCGATGACGACGCTCGGATGCGGCGAGGCGAGGCTGGATCGCGTGCCGTCGGGCCAGATGATCGCGTCGCCCGTGAACATCCCGCGCCGGCCGTCGTCGCAGGTGACGTCGTTGCCCTGCCGCGTGCATTTCTGCGCCGCCGCGGGGCCTGCACAGCCAGATGCGATCACCGACACGAGTGACGGCGAACGCCGATCTTTGGCCTGATGGTCATGGGATCCCCCTTGGCAGCTTGCATGAAGCTCAAATCAGTCGTCGGCACTGTGTCCTTTTCGGTTCACCGCCGCGCCGCCACCGCAGCCGGCGGACCGCTGCCTTACGTTGAAAAAATCTCATGCAGTTTCAAATACTTAGATAAATTTCGGCGATCAGGCGCGGCAGTCCCTTGCAAAAATCGTTTCGGCCCGCCAAGAGAGGGCTCTCGCGGAGAGATGGCCGAGTGGCTTAAGGCGCACGCTTGGAAAGCGTGTGTGCGGGAAACTGTACCGTGGGTTCGAATCCCACTCTCTCCGCCATGGATCTTAGTCATCCTATTGAACATACTAATAGAAATGTCAGAAGCTTGGCCGGGGCCCCCAAACTGGTCCCCAGAGGATGCAGCAAGAAGGGCGTTCCTGTACGCTGAGTAGCTTGTAGCGAACGGACCAATTGCCGCCCTGTCCGGCGCGAACCCCCGCCGTCGTGGCCACCAGAACCAGCCAGCGCTGCCCCATCCGAATGTTTCCATCGTTCTGTCCGCGTAGAACACCTCGATGCACGCACCCGTCACCGGATGGACATCGAAGAGCGGCCCAAGCCTTTGTTGATGGCTGCTCATGCCGCCACATCATCAGCCGCCTCAAAAGCTAAACCGCGCAGGTAGTCCGCCGCCTTGGACGCTTGGCTGCACGCCGTAAAGAATGCCCGCTTGTCGCTCTTCAGAAGCTCAATCCACGTGGCGATATAGCCCGCGCTTCGGACATCCCCGTCAAAGCCAAACTCCGCGCACAGAAAGGCGGCTCCCAACTCCGCTATGAGTTCTTCGGCCGCGTAGACGAGACTGCCGAACCGGGTCTTCAAATTTCGATCAAGCCGCGACTTGTGGCCCGTCCAATGCGTCAATTCGTGGAAGGCTACATTGTAGAAGTGGTCCGCGCCCTTGAACCCTGCGAACGCAGGCACTGAGATGAAATCTCGGCTCGGTACATAGTAGGCTTCGCCGTGGCCCTCGCGGATGTCGGCACCTGTTGATTGCAGGAAAGCGTCAGCAAGTTCGTCGCGCGTGTCGGGATTGCGAACGCGGACAGGCTTTCCCGTTTTGACGCTATCGGGAAGGTTGTCACACTGGTCGACGTTGAAAACCGTATATTCCCGCATCATCGGGATGTGACGTGCGGAGGCGCTCTCATCCGCGTCTTGGTCCCGGACCTGAAGTTGCTTGACGAAGTAAACCCTCGTGCCGCGCTGGCCTCGGCGCACGTTGCCGCCCAACTCCAAAGCCTGCTTGAACGTGAGAAAGCGCGGGGTGCGATAACCGGCTGCCTGTGCCATCCACAACAGGACGACGTTGCAGCCTGAGTATGGCCGGTTGCTCACCGCGTTGCAGGGAGTATTCGCGCCGGGGGTGGCCGACCACGGCTTTACCCAGGGGGCAGCGCCCTTCTCTAGTTCTGCAACAATACGTGTCGACACTTCCGCATAGATGTCGCGCTTCATCCTCGCCTCGCTGGTATGGCTGATGCGACCGTGATTGGCCGCGTTCCATAGCCGCGTTGGGCAAGGCTCTCAGTTTGGCGTCAGGCCTATGGCGCAATTCTATCCCCCCGGTACCCTGGCCAAGGCCCCCCGTCTCGCGCGCGCGAGACATGGCTCGAAAATATGTAGGGCCAAAAAAGGGTCGTTAACGAATGGGTAAGGTTTAAAGGTGGGACCTGCCCATTAGCTTCCCGGTGTCGGGTCAGGGCTGTCCCACGGTCGAGCGCCAATCCGCTGAGCGGTCCGGCGGTCACGACGTTGAGTGGGACTGCTGCCGATGAGCGCGTTCGACCGTAACTGCGGTCTGTGCCTCTAAGGGTGACAGGGTGACAAGCTCGCGTTGCTCAACGCGGTCGGCGAAAAGGGCTGTACCTTGCCACCTTGCTAACGTCGAGGTTCCGCTGCGTGTTCGTCCGCCAGGTGAGGTTCCTAATTATCGGACCATTGCGATCATCAAGCTTAATTCGCACCTGTCATTGCGATGCGACGTTGGATCGACAGCTTGCTCAAAGCCGACGGAACGCCCGCACATCGCAACAACCAACCCCATCGCGATCAACAGTCGCCGCATTTCCCGATCCCCTTCGCGGCCTCCCACAATTGGTTGCCTTCTGTTCATAGTGTACGATCCATGCCGAAGACAATCGGGGGACAAACATGCCGATCCTTTAGCGTAGGATTGCGTGGTTCTGTAGCTTCGCGGGGGCGGCAATGAAACGGCTGGTCGTATTGAGCATGTGCATGGGATTGGCAGGTCCAGCCTCTGGAGCCGCCATGTTCGATAGGGGCAATGACTTGTACAGTGACTGCCAGACGAATGGCACCCTCTGTTTCTTAAACCCCGCTGCCTATCTCGATATGATGCAAGCTCTAGGATATAGCTGCCAGACCAAGGGGGTCACCAAGTCGCAAGTCAGAGATGTCCTGATGGCTTACCTACAGGCCCATCCTGAACAACGTCACTACAGCGCGGCCTCTTTGGCTGCGAAGGCATTCGAGAACGCCTTCGCATGTCGTAGAGGTCAGTAGGGCGGCGACCCAAATTAGCTCAATCACGAGGCTGGGTTTTGCTGAAGAGTGACTAGGAACTGATTGGGGGACAAGTCGTGCCGCTATCCGCACTGACCGAAAGGTCTGCCGTTCTTAGCGCTATCGCTGAGTACGATGAAATTGGACGCGAAGCGTTTCTCGCCCGCTATGGTTACGGCCCTACGCGAGCCTACTTTTTTAGAACACGATGGAAAGGAGTACGACAGCAAAGCCATCGCCGGTGTCGCTGTTGGCAAGCAGTTTCCAGCAGACGGGCCACTCAAATCTGATCAGTTCAGCGGAGGCGACTGACCTGCTCCCCAATTTGCCCTCGTTTATAAGGAGAGTCTGTTCTGGTTTTGCCCCTGTTGGGGCGGGCTGCAAACTCGGTCGGTGTGAGCCCGTTGAGGCTCGTGTGCGGTCGGTTGGTGTTGTAGTCGATCCTCCATTCTTCGATGATCTGGCGAGCCTCGTTGAGGTTGGCGAACAGGTGCTCGTTGAGGCACTCGTCGCGCAGGCGGCCGTTGAAGCTCTCGACAAAGCCGTTCTGCATCGGCTTGCCGGGTGCGATGTAGTGCCATTCGATCCCGAGCTCCTCCTGCCAGGCCAGGATGGCGTTCGAGGTCAACTCGGTGCCGTTGTCGCTGACGATCATGCGGGGACAGCCGCGGGTTTCGATGATCCGATCGAGTTCGCGCACGACACGCAGGCCGGTGAGCGAGGTGTCGACGACCAGGCCCAGGCATTCCCGGGTGAAGTCATCGACCAGGGTCAGGATGCGGAAGCGCCGGCCGCTGGAGCAGCGTGTCCATCACGAAGTCGAGCGACCAGCGCAGGTTCTGATCCTGCGGGATCGTCATCGGCGCCCGGGTGCCCAGTGCCCGTTTGCGGCCACCACGCTTGCGCACGGTCAGCCGCTCCTCCTTGTAGAGCCGGTACAGCTTCTTCCGATTGAGCCGGATCCCTTGCCGAGCCAATAGCAGCCCCAGGCGACGGTAGCCGAACCGCCGTCGTTGCGACGCCAATTCCTTCAGCCGGGCCCGCAACGCGCCATCGTCCGGCCGCGTCGAGGCATAGCGATAGGTCTTCGGATGCAGGCCGACCAGCCTGCAGGCCCGCCGCTGCGAGTAGCCCTTCTCATCGATCGCCCAGGTCACAGCACGTCTCCGCAAGCTGGGCGTCAGAAGTTTTTTCCGAGCATCTCCTTCAGCGTCGATGCGTCCAGCATCGTCTCCGCCAGCAGCTTCTTGAGCTTGCGGTTCTCGTCCTCCAGGCCTTTCAGCTTGCGGGCGTCGGAGATCTCCATCCCGCCATAGCGCGACCGCCACTTGTAGAACGTCGCATCGCTGATGCCGTGCTTGCGGCACAGATCGCTCGCCGACATCCCGGCAGCGTGTTCCTTCAAGACCTTGATGATCTGCTCTTCCGTGAACCTGCCTTTACGCATCGTCCGTCTCCTCGGTGGAGAACAGAACCCTAACTCAAAACCGGGGGCGTTTCAGGGGAGCAGGTCAGTCTGCATTTCGGACTTTGGTTTTGGAGCTTTCGACTAGCGGAGCACTAAACCAAGACCGCTTTATCGCAATGCTTCATGAGACTGCTGACGCTCACCGGGAAAGCGGTGACCCAAATCGGTTGGCCGATGCAATCGACGCTATAGGTCACCATATCGGCGGCTCTAAAGTGGGACCGCATTCGACTGAACACTAGAAGGATGTCCTCGGGCTTACCCAACTTCATCGACGTCTTTTGGGAGGCGCAATCAGCTCGCATGGCTCTACGCCAAGTGCTTTCGAAAGTTTCTCAAGTATTTTCAGACTAGCGTAGAACATGCCCTTTTCAAGCTGGCTCAAATAGCTGCGGCTGATCTGAGCCTCATAGGCTAGGTCGTCCTGCGCAAGTCCTTTCTCGGCTCGCAGGCGGCGGGGTTGGTAGCCGATGCATCTGACAGTTCAAAGGTTAAAAGCGACGTCGCGTTCTTCGCAGAGCCGAGTATCGCTCAAACGCATCAAGCGGTCGTCGGGCTTGCTGCCGCCTGAAATAGTCATGCACGTCCTCAATGAGACCGGCACACTGCTCTTCGAAAGGCGCCCCTGCAAGGTGAACGCGTAGGAACTCCGCTCTCGGTACACGCAACAAGTACACGCCGCCATCACGGCTACCGGGATTAAGCCGCCAAAGGGCGGCCGTATCGGAGCCTGACGTATCGTCCGTTTCACCGGTCCCGAAGTCAAAATACACGGGTGCGCAGCTAGCGCCCCAGTCCCTCAAGAGCGCGCTCTCGTTTATTGAGGCCGAGTATATCGGGGACTGGCCGAACATCGGTCCGCGAAGCGAGCCGAAGAATTGCTTCCGATCTCGCTTGCGTCTTGTCCCGTCAACGAGCCAAACCATCTTCGGGTAGAACTGCTCCCGCGACTGGCGCTCGGCTGGCTGCAGAAAGGAGTGCTGAAATTCAAGAACTACGCCGCCATCCGTCATCACATCCGCGATATGCGCTTCGCCGGTTTTAGACGTATGAATTATCTCCTGCCACTCGTTGGGAAAGTTATTCTTCCAAGCGCGATGCCATTCTGTTTCCGGTTCCCACCAATGGTCGCAGTCGCTCGTACTGCGATGCGCCCAATGTCTTACTTTGATATCCCCGCACTTGGCGATCATGGCAGCGGCGCAAACCGGGCATGCAGCTGACAGGCCCGGCCCAGCTTCTCGACGTTCTCCTCCAACGAGAGCGAATTTCATCTGCGTTCTCCACCTGCGCTCGATCGAATGTTCGATGGAGCGACGTCTTCGAGACGAGCTACAGCTCCTTGCTAGCTCTTACTTCTCGTCAACTCTGTCGCTGGTAACGCCCTCAGGCTAAGTCCTAGCTCGCGATTCCGTCAACGACCAACGTCAGAGTGGCAGATCAATGTCCTCGTCGTGATAGTGCTTCAAACCGTCATGGCCGTGATTGCGATCGTTATGATGATGATCGTAGTTGTGAGTGCGATTGTAATCGCGACGATGGCGATCGTGTTCGTTGTGGTGATGATCGTTGCCGTGATCATGGTCATACGAGGACATCATCGGCGTATCGACCCGCGAGCGATTTTGGTGCAGCCGCTTGTCCGGGTCGGCTAATCTAATGTAGCCGCCCGAATGTCGTGCAGCACCGCGAGCGTCAAATCGTTCACGCCACCCTGGCGGCTCTTCACCATTTCCATGTAGACGCCAAGCGCATCAGGAAATTGTCCGGGTAGTAGGGGTCACTTTCTTCGAGACAGTTGATGAGCACTTGGAATGCGGCGACCACGGCAGCACCATAGGCGGCGATGACTTCGCCTTCAGCCGAAAGTTTCTTGTTTGGCATATGGCTCTCCGTTTGGCGCGAACAAGTTAAAACTGTTTGCGCCCTTTGCGATTTCTTTCTCAGCCACCGGGGCGCAGGTGATAAACTCAGGCTAGCAAAAAGGAAAATGCCATGTCTGACGATGATATGAAAGCTGAACTCGAACGTCTGCGCAGGGAGAACGAGGCTCTGAAAAAAGGTGCTTCCGATGGCATCCGCATGAAGGTAAGTGAAAAGGGTGCCGTCTCCGTTTACGGAATGGGACGCTTTCCAGTGACCTTGTATAAGGAGCAATGGTTGAAGCTTCTGGGCATGTCCGATCAGATTCGTGCGTTCATCGCCGAAAACGAAAAGCAACTGAAGGCGAAGGAATGACGGTTGAGGCGCAGATGGGAAGCAAGCCGGTCACTAGAGAGCAATTCGAGATCAGCGTTCGCGGCATCACACACAAGCCGACGGGCGCGACATATACGCCTCATCCCGGCAGTCCGTTCTCTGGGACGATGAACAAATCTCAACTCGGCAGGCTGGGGAAAGGCGGCGATGACTACTCTCCGTATGAAGTCGAGGAGATGATGGAGCGGCTGTGGGCAGAGTACGTCAATGCCAATCGATGAGATTGGCGAGCGTGGCATGGCAGGAGATAGCTAGCCGACATCTCGAACTTCTTCGAAAAGCTGGTTTTGCCGATCCGAAATCGATTGCGAGCTTTGAACAGAACATCAAAGAGTCGACGCCAGCTCAGAACTATGCGTGCTTGGTCGCGTTGAAATAGGGACGGGGACGCGGCCGAGCCTGCATGGCCGCGCATCGGTCGAACCGATTAGTGGACGAGACTGGGAGAGTTGCGGTGTCCCTAACATCAAATGTAGAGGTTCATAAATGCTTTCCGCAAAACATCAGCCCGCCCGAAATCTGATTGATCTTGCCAACGCAAAACAAGTTCGAACTCTCACGAAACGACTAAAAATCTCGGCGGACGAATTGCGCCAAATCATTCAAAAGAGCGGAAATTCGATTGCTGCGATTACGAAGGAGGTAGAGTTCCAGAGGACGGCGGCTTGTTCCGACGACGAGAGCCATCATCAGTCCTCCGACGGTGGTACCCTCAAATGACCGATCCACATCAAGTGAACTCCATAATTTCCTCAGCAATCCTGAACTGTAACGTCGAGGCGGGCGATGAAAGCGTGGATGTGGAGAAAGCAAAGCATATGGCGAAATGCATTGTTGCGGCACTCACTGATGCTGGCTTTGACATCGTGCTGAAAGAAAACACGCCAAAAGCAGCCGATTGAATTGGGAGAGGCGGTTCATGCCTCCGCCGTAGATTATCAATGGGTCTGTCCAAGGCGAAGCGCTCAGTGAGGAAGGACTCATCCATCAATTGATGGGCGTGGGTTCGGTGAGGAAAGAGTGCTGAGATCACGCCACGCCTCAACTTAGTTGCGAAATCCCAGATCGTGGCGAACCAACGCATCACAACGAGCTTAGGTCTGACTATCCGGAAGAGACGTTCGATCACCAAGAGACTGACTGCATAGGCCATGCATATCATTGCAGTGCCAGAAAACCAGTGGCCCTTGCCGGCTACGAAAAGTGCAACGATCTTGAAGGGCTCTACAAGGGCCACCGGAACCATCAGTAAAAGCAACGACTGATAAGGGCTTAATTTTTGAATATGTCTACGGATGCGAGCCAACAACGTCATTTCTCGCCGCACTCGACGGGCAATTGGCGACATGTTCGCATCCCAGGTTGAAGAGCTGAGTCGATCTAATTCGTTTTTCAATCTGTGGTGTCACCAGCCTTGTTGGCTGAATGGTGGACAATAGCGATCATTGTCGTCGATCTACCGTGATTAAGCGAACTACGGTCGAACAGGCATTGCGGAGACAAGCAGGCGAAAAGTTGGGCCAAACTTCCTTTGTGCAGTCAACTATGACGCTCTCTTTAACGCTAGCATCGGCGGTAGGCGCCGCGATCTGCTCTTCGGCGGCAGCGGGCTTCACCAATTGAGCACCGACGGTTAAGGCAAGTAGAGCGGTCGCAATTACCGAAAAAGATGAAAGTGTCATTTTTCCTCGAAGTCGTTGCCACCTCAACGGCCGGTATTGATTGCCGTTCCTTATGCGGAGGCCTCCGACACGAATGTTTATCCAGATGTCGGCGGTCTCGGTTCAGAACCGCTCGATTTTTGGCCCCGTGTGGCCCAAAGCGCATCCGCGGAACTGTTCGTGTGGAAATGCCGGAGAGAACGAGGTTCCAGGGAACTAGATCTAGATTACGTTTGTTCTTTGCTCTGGATGGCTATGAGGTTTTGAGATGAGCGAGTACGTAGAAGCTCGTTACGCAAAACTGGTATTGCGCGAAGCGGAGGTCGCGGAAGATGATGTCGCGTCAAGGCTCGTGAACGATTTGTTGCGCGACTTGAAGTCACCTCAAAGGTTGAACTCTGCTCGTGCTCAGGCTCTGACGTCAATCCGTGTGCTCGCGCACAAGCTTTATCAACCTCATTCCTTTCGTGTTCGCGAGTGGGAGGCCGCACACCAAGCTGCTGAAGAATGGTGCCAAAACGCCTATCACTGACATCCTCGGCTAGGATCAGGAGTCACTGATACAACTTCCGCACCCGAACTCTAAGCTGTGTCAGCTCCAGGCCTACCCTAGTCCGCTCCACCCGGAAGCGGACATCGCGGGTTCAATGCAGTAGGTCCAGTTGCCGTTCCAGCGGTTTATGCCTGGCAAGTTTGAGCGCGCCGGCGGATGCATGGCGGCCGTGCTGGTTCTTGCCGGGCTTCAAAGCCAGCGCAGCAATACGGTTCACCTGATCCCCGTTCTAAACGCGGCGGTTGTCTTCGCATGAGGACTCTTGCGCGTAACGAAGAAGATAGGCCCCCGCGATATGATGGATGCCGATCTCGGCTCGGCGCAGGCGGGAGAAGTATTCCTCAGCCATGTTAGTGCACGCGCCATCGAGGCTGTATGCTTCCTGATGATTAATTCTCTTGACCTCGAAACGCTCATGAAGGTTATCCCATGCTGCGGCTTCATCGGCATGCACAACCGTTACCTTCGCGATGCGCGCGCGAATGAATGAAGCAGCTTGGCTTTCCGAATTGAAAACTGCGGGGACGGAATTGCCGTCTCGCTCCCGAACTATCACCACAACCTTGCGCTTGCCGCTCTGGTTCCCGGCGAAGCGCCGATCACGGCGATTTGCTTTGACATTGGCAGGTTTGACGTAAACGCCATCGACTTCTCCGTCTTGCCTTGCCCGCCGACAACGCGGCCTTCAATTCGTCCGCCATGGCTTCCCGCAACTTGTGGAGGAGCACGAAAGCGCATTTGTAGGAGACGCGCAGATCGCGGCTGAACGACGATGCGTTCTTCACCTCGTTGCAGAAGATGGCGATAGCTGTCCAGATAGCAACGCAGGGCTTGTGGCTGGCGAACAGTGTTCCGGCCGTGAACGTTGAAATCCTTCTTGGGGCCCTTCCAGCGGAAGCGGGGTGCGCCCTTGAGTTGGCGGCTATCATCAACGCTGCCACAGTGCGGGCAAACAGGAAAGTTCGAGGCACTCTGGTCGATGCAGCCCAGGCTCAGGCCGTCGCAAAGGGCATATCAAATCAACCGCCTTCGCTCACTCCGAGCGCTTACAAAGAGGCAGTTGTCAGCTTCATCAACAGCTTACATCGGTGGCGTGTTCGGTCCGTTGTTATGCGATGACGAGCGCCGAATGAACCCGCTAAGGACTTTGACGCTCTACGCCATAGAGAGCATCAATGGATTCTCTAAGATTTCGAAGCAATACACGCGTGCCTTTTTGGCTGTTAGGAGGTCGGGACCAGCCTCGATAGGCAGGTACCTCGCTAGGTAAGCAGAGCCGTCGAATCCGAACGGGAGCTTTGGTCCTTAGTAACTCACGCCCTACAGCACTTCCGGTCATGGGTACAAAAGCGGATGCGTTCATCGGCATCCGAAAGTGAGCAATATTGCTCACTACTCGCGCCGCAGCCTCATACTGTTGGAACGAACACTTCGTGAGAGGATTGCTTTGTAGTTTAGAGCCACGATCGGGCGATCTGAATTGCTTGGCGTGTGACGGATCGGGCGGTTGGCGTGGTCCTGCGGAGATTTTCAAAATGTCAGCCCAGATAATCAAGCTGTCCGACCATCGCAAGGTGCGTCATACACCGTTGCCGCACTTGGTCGGCTTGTCACTCTCAGTATTCAATGCGTACGCCGACATTAGCCTCGCGATGTATGGGGCGATGGTCGAAGCCGCCGAGCAAGGTTTGAAGCGGTAGGCATCGACAAAGCTGAAAGCCTCGCGAGCGAGCTGTGCTCGGGTTGATGAGCGCGCCCGAACGGTCGTTCCCTCGCGGGATCCGAAAGGCTGCTTTCGGTTTCTGACGATGGTCCGGCTTGCCGAAAGGGTTTGATCCGAAGAAGTCGAAGGGGCTCGGGATGAAGATCGTTTCATCTCTCGTCACTCAAATTGGAGGTGAGACGCTATTCATTCAAAATCATTTGGGGACGAGGCGCGCGCTTCACGGTGCGCTTCGGACGGAACGAGCATGAAGCTATCAACACATAATCCGTTGTGCCTCCTACAACCGGGCGCTCTCGAAGGATTTGATTAGAAGATTGGATTGTAACTGCAGCCGGTGAAGATAACCTAAGATTCTGCGTCGCTTTGTCATCGAAAGTCGCGACTGTTGGCGCCTTAAGAGTTAAACAGGGGTCAGCGATGGAAAGCTTCATTCACCTACTGATTGACTTGGAGGGCGCGGAGTGAAGATCCGGGTCGGCTATGAGATGATCTACGAGTTTCCGCAACGTACACCCATGATCATGGTCTTAGGCGTTCATTTTACCCGGGCTTCGGATGTTATCATACCAGATTATCTGACGACTGAGCCCCCAGTTGAGATCGTTCCATACCGTGATGGCTTCGGTAACTGGTGCAGCCGTATCGTTGCTCCGACCGGCCGAATGCGCTTGGCCGCTGACGGCATCATTCGCGACACAGGCTTGCCGGACGTCATTATGCCTTCGGCGTCCCAACATGCCGTCGAGGACTTGCCAGCAGAGACAATCGTATATCTTCTTGCCAGTCGCTATTGCGAAACCGACCAGCTCTCCGATGTCGCCTGGAAGCTCTTCGAGAAGGAGCCTGCCGGATGGGCGCGCGTTCAGGCAATCTGCGATTATGTCCACAATCACATTCAATTTGGCTATGAGTACGCGCGCGCAACTAAGACGTCCCGGGAAGTGTTCAACGAGGGTAAAGGCGTTTGTCGCGATTACGCGCATCTGGCCATTACATTCTGCCGCTGCATGAACATTCCGGCAAGATACTGCACCGGCTATTTGGGGGACATCGGTATGCCTCCGCCCTATGCCGCAGGGGATTTCGCTGGATGGTTCGAAGCCTACATTGGCGGGCGCTGGTACACATTCGATCCGCGTAACAATGTCCCGCGTATTGGACGCATACTGATTGCTCAAGGACGCGACGCTGCTGACGTCCCGATTACCCATACGTTTGGACCTAATAACTTGGTCAGCTTTAAAGTCTGGACCGACGAGATCACTTCCTAGCGGGTGATCGACTGCATCGCGGAGAGATCGGGCCGATCTATACGGTCCCAGACGTGGCGCAAGGGGCGGACGTTGCCTCGATGCGCCTCGAAAAGACCACCGACCGGCCCACTCGCGGATCTCCGCGGCCCTTCTCGCATGCTCGCGCTCGGCCTTCTCAAGCGCCGCTTGCGCTTTGGCAGTTGCCTTCTCGCGCCGTTCGCGATCTCTTTCCCGGGCAGCTTCCTCACGCCGGCGCTCGGCCTCACGGCGCTTCTGCTCCTTCTCGAATTCGGCAGCGGCCTTTCGGGCGTCCCGCTCGCAGATCTCCGGACGCGGCTTCTTCGCCGGCGGTGACTTTGACGTCCTGGATGTCGTCAAAATACTCCGCCTCTCCGCGCACCTCGTAAGGGTAGCGCAGGAGCGTGCCGACCAGCCCCTTGTCGAGCGGCTCAAGCGCGATGATGTGCTCACGGTTGGTAAGTACGACCCGGCCGATCGCGACCCTTGTTGGCGCTTCGAGCACGTAGAGGATCACGGCGGCAATAGGGGCGACCCGGACTTCCCACAGTTTCGGGTAAAAGATGTCCTCGTTGTCGATCTGCTACGCATGAACCCCCGGGATGCCGTACCAGGTCGTCCGTGTCGGCCATTCACTCCCATGTCTCTCGCGTGGCGACGCTTCAGAAAGACAATCAACGTCCAAACCGGCCGACGCCGAACCAGGCAAATGGATTGGGCAACTCGACGCCATAATGGAGGTATCGGCGGCGGCAATAGCCCCACCGGCAACGAAGCTATCGTCTAACCCGGCACGATCCGCCAGTGAAATCGCAGTAATCTTATGTCAGGAAGGCGCGCAAGCGTAACAGCAACTCTTTGATGAAGGATGGTGGCATCATTTGCCGACGAACTCAGTTGAGGGAAACTCGTTCAATTCCTGCCATGTCGAGCGCACGCGCTGCTCCGCTGGACAGGTCAATGCAGCGCCCCTTCACAAATGGGCCGCGATCATTGATGCGAACGATAACACTCCGTCCGCTTCTTTGCGACGTGACGGTGATATGAGAACCGAATGACCTCGTACGATGGGCCGCCGTCATGGCGTTTGGGTCCATCCGTTCGCCGGATGCGGTTCGACCACCGCTATAACCATAGTGAGAAGCAATACAGGTCTCGGCGAATGCCGATGTTGGAAAAGCGGAAAGCAACGTAGCGGCGCAAACGCATACGAGGCGGATCATTCTCAAGCTCCCGGTCCCGCCCTGACCAGAAACTTTTCCGAGCCTTCAAAGTTCCGCGCGGCATGTCGCCGCGAGGATTTAGCTATCGGCATGGCTTCGTAATGACCAAGGAGGGTGGGGGGGTGTGCCTTTGGGCAGGCGGCCCTTGCGACCGGCCAACGGTCAAATATCCGCACCCCGCCTCCGGTTCAGCGTGGATTTTCCGGCTAACGCATCGAAAGGGACACACCCAAATTCGCGGCCTTTACGGTGGTTGCACCCGGCGTTCGCTTCAAAGCTTTTGCGATCTTACTGACCCCGGCCTTTGACCTCGCCATCGCCTTCAACGTCCTCACGTCATCTTTCGACCACTCGCGACGAGTGAGTTTCTTCTTTTTCTTGGGCAACTGATTATCTCCGAATCATTCACAAGCACGATGCGTGCTAACGCATCCTTCAGCGATTTTAGGTTTTTGTATGAAATCAAAACAACGCAGGCGAAGATCACCCGAAGTCACGCGGAGCAGATCGGATGGATCTCTGCTAGGTTAAGGTGTTCCGTGTCTCCCTCCTTCGGGAATGGCATGGGATCGGCGCGCTCCGCGATCAATGCGCTGCTTCGCGACGATCGGCAATGGATGCGAACGTTATTCGTATCGCTAGACCCTCTGATGCTCGCCGATCACAGGGGGCTTCGAATCTCTAGCGAAAAAGAGGCTTCGACCGGGAAAAACCGCACATCCGCAAAATGGAGTATCTTCCAACGAGATTTGTTAGGCGATATGCTCCTAAGCTACCTGTTGTCCACTTGAGTAGACGCATTTTACTATAAGAAAGGCGCCAAGTCCTGTCTGACTTGTTCGAGGTCGACAAATCTGTCAATCGACCGGAGCAGATGGTCGGCAGGGATATGCCTTTCGAGCGAGAACTCATAGAACAACGCAGCCTGTTCGACTTGCCGATGTCCCATCATGATCTTCAGTCCTGCCAATTAGACAGACTGAATCATTGATATCTCTGCGTCGCAACAGCCGCCTTTTTCAACAAAATTGGCCCAAAGCTGACCTCGGTCACGGTCGCAGCGATGTGCGCTTTTAGGGCTCACATTCCGGACACTGAAGAATAAGTCCTGCCAGCTCTCATTTGCCTTCCTTCTTCACCTTTTCGAGTTCCTCGGCATTCATTTCTTTCACCATTGGACTTTGATTGGTCGAGCCGGTTGTCTGCTTTGAGCTCACCGGGGGCGCATTGTTGGGAAGGGAAGTCTCATTTGGATGCTCGCGCGCCGGCCGGGTAGCGGTTGTCTTAAGTGGATCATCGGCCGACGCGATGCCAACCTGAAAACAGAAAAATGACAATGCGATAACGACTGGCTTAATAAACTTCATTGTGTACCTCCCATGGGGGACGGCGTCAGTGCCGCCTTTAACGGACGACAACACCAGCGGCGGGCGTTTGTGCCGTCTTGCAACGGATTTTGGTCCATCAAGCCAGTCATGGGCACACAATTGGATACCGCGTTCTGAAAGGTGCAATGGCCGAGCTTAGTCGCACCAGATGAGTTGACCGCAGCTACATCGAAACAGGTAGGCGTACTTGCCCTTGTTGATATCGGAAACCTTGACAGGTGTGGTCACCGATGCTCGACAACGAGGACAGGGGCGCTCTTCTTTGGGTGGTTCTGGTGGTTGCATGGAAATGGTTTCGTATCACAGTGTACAAACATCGATCGATGAATTCGTTCTCATCACCGTCATGCATTTCTCGAGCTAGAACCGTGGATTGGAGAACGCTGGCTCGAAACCATCAGGCAAACTGCAACAGAGGAGCCGCTCGCCTGCCTGGCAGTAGCCTTCATGCTGGGTGTACTGGTGGCGCGACGGAGATAGGGTGGTCCGTGCGGCGTCGACTAGGGCATGCGTCAACGGGTCTGAGGCCTTGCCGCTCGCTCAGCTCTGTGGGATCGCGGCAGATCGCTGAATTCGGCCGAATGATAGTCGCGCCCTTCGGGGGTGACTATGTGGAGGTCGTAACATCCGTTTTTAGCAAGCTCACGGGCCTTCTTGAGAGCCGCTTCGCCAAGGGCCCGGTTGTTGCGGCCTTCGTGTGCGGCGAAGCTCACGGCTGGTGGCTGGCAGGCGAGGGCAGGGTGAAGGCGCCAACCGCAGAACTGCGATCAGAGGCCGCCTCACGGGCCATTGTAGCGGTCAGGACGTCTCCGGGCAGGTGATTATTCGGGAGCCGTCGTATTCACTCTATGGGCGAAGGTGCTCGGCTCGGTGGACCGCACTTCACATGAAGCTAGAAAAAAAGGTTATGATAGCCTTCATATAACCACAGACCGCAACAACGAACGGATGAAAGCGCTCGCTCGCAAATTCGGCGTTCGTATGGAATTTCGGAAAGATGAGTCTTGTGGGATTTTAAAAATTGCTCGCACCGTATAGCGCCAGTGCTTAGCCTAGTTCCCTAGTGTAGGTTGGTCGCACGCATGTGATATGAAGGCTTCCGAACCGGATCGACGACCGTCAGCCACGCTTCGATGGTGTCAATCTTGTTGGGCACCGATCGGGAAGCTGTACCCTGCGCTGGAACGTTAAACTGCGCAGTATGTTGCCTTTATGACCATTGTGGTCGCTCAATCATCCCTTGGAGTATCAGATGAGAAAACGTAAGCCAGCACGGCGTTAAAGCACATTAGTAAGCCGAAAATAGTAACGAAGGCCAACGGGCGAAGCAGGCTGTTGTTAGAAGCCCGAAAAACAGCGATCTACGCTCGGCTACGGAAAGCTCAATTAAATCGCGGCCGGATCGTCATAACGACTCGTCACAAAGGGCTTCCCTTATTCTAAGTCCGGCAACATTGACGCACGATGACTCCAAACAGAAAACCACGGTGACCGATTCAAAGACGGAGTTTGTTCGTTCTTCCGCCACGGCAAACGCGGGGACCTATCAGGCGAAGCTGTTGGAAATAGCGCAAGCCAACATGCAATTTGCTTTGGAATTCTCCCAAAAGTTTGCGGCGATTAAGTCGCCGGTTGAGTTTCTCAGGGTCATGGAAGAGTTCACAAGCAAGCGGATTGCCATGTTCCGGAAGCATTCGAAAGAATGGCTGAGTATCTCTCAGCTGGCGCGGGCGTGACGAACGCCAAGCCTCAAGGTGGCTTGACTGCAGAAAAACCGCCCAGTCAGTCCCGTGCAACCTAGTTTGAACGAACGCCCTGGAGCATTCACGCCCGATTGTTGAGCACGCTCTTTGTAGTTGGGCTGATCTTCCCCACGAGCGTCTCGCTATAGCCACAACGAGAACGGCCTATTATGGGTGTACCGAGGCCAGCTGGACTTATAGACGCGCCTACAAAACGGCCCGCTAAGCGGACCGTCTTCTTTATTCAATCACGATCTTCGTAACGTCGACGATCCCAATTTCGGTGACGATCCCGGTCTGGTTGAACGACAATGATCTGATTTCGACTGCGTCGAAAGTCACGATCCCGGTAACCATCACGGTCACCACGGTATCCACGGTAACCATCATCAACGCGAACCCCGGCACCACCGTGGCCAACACCGAATTCAACTCCTTGAGCGGACGCCGCACCTGCACCCAACAGAGTAGCGGCAGCAACCGCAACTAAAGCAAACTCATTCATAAATTGATACTACTTTCAGAGACAACCCAACCGAGAACTAATGGTTCCCAAAGTAAGTCGCGTTATTTCAGTCGACCAGGAGGCGGCCTGCGTGGATCTCCGATTGTCGCGCATCAATGACTACGGTCAAAGTGAACACTCGTTGCTGCTTGATATGGGACTGGCACTGTGCGGAGAGCTTGTTGGTCGCAAACTAGCGGAGGCTATCGAACTAAGTATGCAGTACGATCCAAAGCCACCGTATGGTACAGGCGATCCGATACGGTTTGCTACCTCCGATCGAGTTCAGCTGATAGAAACCCAGCTGCGTAAGTGAGGCGCAGGAGTTCCACGATCGTCCGCTGCTCTGATATGGGCCCGCTTCGGACACGGGAGACCGATTGCGCGTCAGTCCGCTTTACCCCGAGACCGCACAAGCGAGACCGTCTTCGAAGCCCCGAAAGCTCTGCGCTCGGCACGCATGTCAGGAACGGGCACAAACCGACTACGCAGAAGGCGGTTTAAGGATTGAGTCAGGAACTGCAAACTCTCCCCGAACGTTGAATCGATAATGGTTGGAGAAGCTTATGCCCTACGCCCTTTTCGAGGATGATGACCAGCTCAGTCGCGCATTCCCGACAGAGAAAGCCTGTTGGGATCATGCCGAGCACGCGGGCCTTCTAGACCAGGAAAGCGAAAGGCTGGAGGACGGACTTACAATCCGCCCCTGCCCCGTCGACAAATTGACTGACGCCAAACCCGACGTGGATAACTGGGAGCTACCTCAGCTTCAGGTGAGCGACATGAGCAAAAAAGACCTCATGAGACATGCGGACAATGCCGATCGCCAAGCTGCGCAGACTATCGACGACGCTGTAAAGGACAACCTTAAAAAGGCTGCCGACGACTATCGAAAAGAAGCCGAGGAGACGAGGTAGTCGACCGCTGGCGCAATATCATCGGGGCCCTTTGGCGGGGAGCTATAGATTGACCCCGTTCCATTCAGTGCTGCATTGCACAGAGTGGCTTGTCGAGAAGATGAGGAACTCATGTCTCAAGGATGAAGTTGATGTGGGACTTAAGGGATTACCGCAATGATGAAATGGTCGCTGACGGCTTCACTTCTTGCAATAATTGCTGCTCCAGCGGCGATGGCTTTCCCCGGGCCGGTATACTGGGAAACCTATTCGGTCGCGGAGACCGGCACCTCCGTCGATATCCCGACTTCGATCTTTACGGAGAAAGCAGGGCAACCGACCGGATATGGGGAGCGGCTTAAAACGGCGGACGGGCGAGCAGAGCTGACGGTTCAGACCGCGCCCAACGTGGATAAGGATGCGCCTGCAACTTTTCTTGCAAAAAGGCATCCTCCTGCGGACATCCAGTACAAGAGAGTGACGCCACGATTTTTCGCTGTTTCAGGCTACAAGCGTGACGAAGTCTATTACTCACGCTGCAACTTCTCGCATGGCTTCGTCCATTGCGTGATGATTACCTACCCCGCTAGTGAGGAGAGGGATTGGGACGACGTAGTCACCCGGATCAGCCTTTCCCTAAATGGAAAGTGAGTTCCTCCAAGGCACGTGTTATGGCTGGACGGTGCCCTTGCGCCAAAGCGTAAAGAGGGAACGCTTCATCTCGAGGCGGAGTTAAGGGAGTCTGGATAGCTTGCCCTGAGGCAGAAGTGCTCAGATTGGCGACCAAGCTTTCCCTCGTGGGAATGTTGCTGACGGCTATGGTCGCACCGCTAGCGACTACGCACGCCTCCGCCGCTTCAATGAGCCATAAGCCTTGGTTTGGCAGTCGTTGGTTCGGGTTTGGTGACCCTTGGTTTCGGTTCCACGAACGCCACCATGGTTCTCAAGGCCGGAGGCACGCAGCGCAACCGCGCGACCTGCAGCAGGCTCACACCGCGCAGGGAAAAACGTCGGTTAAGCCGATCTCGGCGAGGACGCAACTGGAGCCGAAAGGCAAAACCCTTCCGGATTTGGCCACGACAGCGCAGTCCACTGTGGGGCTGTCTCCTCCTAAAGCAAAAGTACGCAGGAGCAGGTGGCAGCTGCGACCGAGGTCGCGGAGCGGACGACGGTTGCGGCTTTGGCAGATCCGCCTGACAATGTCGGACTGACGTCCCTGGTTGCCGTTGTCATAGCTCGTCCGGAAATCAAGTTCGTCGCCGATCTTGCGGGCAAAACGATTGCGATGGATGAGAGCGCGTCCCACTTTTGCCATCTGCTTCGAAGACGGTTCATACAAGGTAATATAAGAGATTTGGCCCTACCCACGCCGTGCCCAAACGACAAAGTGAACTGACCGCGCGGTCATGCGAATTTGCAACAAACATGGCCCAGGAGGGGCCTGCTGTGTTCGTCGGTTATTCCCTCAAGAGCGGATCTCGACGGTGCACTTGTGTTGGCGGCTCGATTACGGGGACTTCACGGTTGTCCGCGCTGCATCCGCAGCATCCATCCCGGCCTGCTTCAATCGGTCGACGGCTTCCGCTCCCGTGTCGCTAAGTTCAGCTTTGACAGTATCGGAGGCCTCGCGAAGGCTCTGCGAAACCGCTCCGGCCCGCGTATTTACTTCAGTTTTCAGGTCGTCGCTGAACTCACCAACCCATTCGTTCTCAACATCGGACGTACGGAACGCGCTTGCAATGGCTGCGCCGATGGCGAGGCCGACTACGCCGAGCACGAGCGGTTGCCGCTCAAGTATCTCGGTAAACGACGATTGCGCGTTCGTGAAAACGTCCTTTCCGGGAAGCGCATTGGCAAGATTCTCGCGGCTATAGCTGACGCCTTCGCTGAACCGGTCTCTGACCCTTTCTGCCGCTCCCAACACAGCATCGGAAGCCGTGCTACCGGCTTTGCTCCAGGTTTCACCGACACGAAATGATTCATCGTGATCCATTTCGGGCGCCGTCGGCGGAGCGGCCGTACGTTCAAGCTTGGATGGGGCTACTCGCAGATTGCTTGCCCCAACATCGACAATGGGGGAAACCGCGGCTGTTGCAGATGCCGCTGCGTTCTTGAGCCTATCGGTACCGGTTAACAGCCAAAACGCGCCGCCTCCGATGAGCGCCGCGGCAAGCGGATTTTCCTGAACCGCCGACACGAGATTGTCGAAAAAGCCGGATCGTGTGCTGCTCATCGCACCATTCCCTTCATGGCATCCTTATCTTTTTCCAGCTGCCGCATAATCTCATTGGGCGCCAGCTTGCGCGCGTTGAGCCGGTTGAGGCCTATCCCAAACAGCACGCCGGCTATCGCCGCAGCCAAGATGGCCGAGATCAAATAAGAGATTGGCTGCGACCATCCTGCCGCGATCAACGTGGCCGATATTGCAAAGAGCGCCATCACGAGTGCGGGGATCACCAGGACGGCGCCGGCCGCAATGAAACCCAGTGCACTACCGATCTTTTGCGCCTTCTCACCGAGTTCCGCCTTCGCAAGGTCCACCTCGTTCTGAAAGAGCTTGGCGAATTGCGACAGCGCATCGCCCAGTAGCCCTGATATTGCTCGAAGATCGTTCTGACTGCTTTCGATATCGTTCTGTATGCTCATGACACATTGCCGCGTTGTGAGGACGGCGTTTGCTCCCAGCTATTACCTGGCCCAGTAGAGCCTTGCCGATCGTCGCGTTCCGAATACAACGTGTCCCCCGCATTGCTTCTCTGTGAAGATGAGGACTGCCCTCCGGACGCCTTGAGGAAGCGGACAGCCGCGAAGCCAGCAAGAACCGACATCCCAAGAAATGCGGCCGGCTGACGCTTCGCGAAATCTGTTGCGCCGTCGACGAGGTCCCGGAAGCTACCGTTGCGGATTTTTTCGGCGGCATCATCGACATATTCGGCCGCGGAATTGATGCCGCGGGCGGCGAAAGGCGCGTCGTTCTCGAATGCACGAGCGGCTTCGCGGATATTGCCGGCAAAGCGCTCGATGAAATCGGCGCCCGACCGCTGCTGCTCGCGCGCGTGGCCCTTGAACTGGTCGACCGTATCGGAGGCCACGTCCTTGGCGGCGTCAGCCGCGTCCTTGAATTTGTCGCGTGCAGCATCGGTCGACGCTCGAAAGGCGTCGCCGGCGCGCCGCTTCACCTCCGCGCCCGCATCCGCAACCTGATCCTTCAGATTCTGCGACGAGCCGGTATTCTGGCTCTGGGTGAAATTCGTCTTCTTGGTGAGGTCCAAATCGCTCATGACGGGCTTCTTTCAGGTGTTCGGGTTCCGGGAGGGGTTAAAGGCAGCCGTTACGACATCGTCGGCAGCCTCTCTGAGTTTGTCCGCCATGTTTTGGGTCATGCGGCTGGCGTGCCCGCCGAGGTCGGCTTCGGCGACGCTTTTCGTCGCGGCGTCGGCGGCCGACATCGTCGCATCCTTGACCTTCTCAAATCCGGATTGCGTCGCCTCGCCCGCCGCCTGCTTTACGCGGTCGCTCGCCTGGCCCATCAGGCTGGCTTCGGCTTTCGTTGCGGGGAGAGCCGCGGCGATGATCGCGCCAATGGCGATCCCAAGACCGCCAATGAGCGCAGCGTTGTCGCCAACGGCCCGACGGGCCTTGTCTGGCGCCGTTGCTGCGGCCTCTTTGACCGCGGCGCCCGCGTCCTTTGCCTGTCCGATGGCATCCTTGGCGGCATCCATGCCGCTCCTGAGCTTATCGGCGACCGTTCCGGTGGTCTGCGCCGTCCGGCTTCGGAGATCATCCGCGACGCCGGCAGCTGTATCTTGCACGTTCTCGACCATGCCGGTGGCTCGGTCTTGAGCCGACGAGATCGCCTCCTTGACGTCGCCGCGGAACGTCTGGGCGCGCTCCGTCGCGTCATCCAGCATTCCCCTGGCTTTCTCCATTGCGGGAGCAGCCGCCTCCGCGGCGCGCTCGCGCACCGTCTTCGATGTGAGGGCAAGGCCGGCGCCTATCATCAGTAATGGCAGCGGAAAACCGCGCGCCAGACGTAGCACCGGAACCGCGACCGCGGTGCCAGCCGCGATCGCCTGCATCGGGTTATCCCTGGCTTTTTGCTTCAGCGCACCGAGCCAGCTCTGGGTTGTGTTATTGACGTAGTCGGCGACTTCTGATCTGACGTGTTGCGGCGAAACTTTCTGGCGGATGTCTTCGGCGGTATCGGATATCCGCTGCCTGAGTTGATGGACAGTAGCCGTCAACTCTACGCGGCTGTTTTCGGACTCTTGCCTCAACTCCTTCACGGATCGTGTCATGGTGTCACCTGCTGGATTTCTCTCAGGGGGAACTCACGCTGCGTTGAATGGTTCCTAGCGTTCCGCTGAGCGGACGCTACGGAGAGACCGAGTGCCGGCCGAGCTACCGAGAAGCCGCTCCGTAGTGGGCGCGACGGAGTAACGCAACCTCCGCGATCGAGACCGGAATGACGAACAATGCTTCGCGGGACTGCGCAAAGGGTCCGTTCGGCCTCGCATCGTGATGTGCTCAAACGATCGCGGCAGGCCATCATCGCCGGTTATCGTGAAGCGCGCTGTCAGATAGCACGATAATTAGGAACTAACGGGCCAGACGAGTGGTTCGTTTTTAAACTCGGCCTCACACCGGCAAATCTGGTTCGTGCGACGACAGATCCTTCGTTCGTCCCTCCGTCTCCCGCGTGGAGAAAGCTAAAGGAACTCAAAGTGTCAAATGGAATGCCATCAATGACCGCCCTTTTGGGATTGGTCGCACTTGCCGGCTATCAAAATCGGGACAAGATTGCCGAGATGCTTAAAGGCGGATCGCCCTCCGCCGCGCTGCCCGGATCGACCACCACGGCTCCCTTAGGCGGGTTGTTTCGCAATTTGGGCGGAACGCTGGGGGGCGTTGGCGCGGGCGGTCTGCTCAGCGGGGGGCTCGGCGAGTTGCTCGATAAGTTCAAGCAGAGCGGCCATGGCGAGACGGCTCAGTCTTGGGTCAATAGTGGTCCCAACCAACAAATCTCTCCGCCTGACCTGAAGCAAGCAATCGGACCGGATATGCTGGCAGCCCTCGAGCAGCAAACCGGGCTATCACAATCAGAACTTCTCGCGCGTCTATCGAGAGAATTGCCCGGTGCCGTCGACAAATATACGCCGGACGGGCAGTTGCCCGTCGCTGAGCCTCACCTGAAACCAAGCCCATAAAGGGGTTTTGTCATGACCATTCTTTGGACTATCATCATTGGCTTCGTCGCAGGCGTCATCGCCAAATTTATCATGCCGGGCGACAACGAGCCGAGCGGCTTTATTCTCACTGCGGTGCTCGGCATTGTCGGCGCGTTCGTCGCGACATACCTTGGCCAGGCGTTAGGCTGGTATGGACCAGGACAGGGCGCAGGCCTGGTCGGCGCCGTGATCGGAGCCGTCATTGTCCTCTTGATTTACGGCATGGTAGCCGGGCGCCGCAGGGCCGCTTAATCGGATTAGCTTATGGTCGCGGCCAGAAACCAGAGCCGCGGAGTGATCCATATAGGTCGTCTGTTCAACTGAGGGAATTTCTCTCTTTTCGACGCGCCACCAGTACCGCCCCGAAGCTACTGAAGCTGACTGGTGGGGCGCGGACTTAGCGTGGACTCACGTCGGGGATGGGGGCGCGATCTTGGCCGTTCCGATGCTGGCGATCCTGAAAATCATCAGCGATCGAATACGCCCTCTAAAAGCTTTGGGCACGCCCTCTCGAACGGAGCACGGCCCCACCACACGAGGGCAAGAAGAAAAGCGGAACCGCTGTTTTACGAGGTACCGTTTGACGACAGCGCCAGACTTGCCAAACGCTCCGCTGTCGAGGAGATCGATCGGCAGCGGCTTAAATATTGTTTCCGCGTATTGACGATCACTAAAGAGTGCAACGCGACGGTTGCAAATTATGATGTGCCCGGTCGTAGCACGACCTTGATAACGCCCTCTTTTTTGTCGCGGAACTTCTTGTACATCGCCGGTGCGTCTTCCAAATTGGCCGGATGCGTGACGACGAAACTCGGATCGATCTCACCGGCTTCGATCCGCTTCAGAAGCGGCTTGGTGAAGGCCTGCACGTGGGTCTGCCCGGTCTTGATGGTGAGTCCCTTATTCATGGCTGCGCCAAGCGGAATCTTGTCTGCCATACCGACATAAACGCCAGGGACCGAAACGGTGCCTCCCTTGCGGCAGCACATAATGGCTTGCCGAAGCACATGAACGCGGTCGGTGGCCAGAAACGTCGACGTTTTGACCTTGTCAAGAACCGCGTCGGCAGATCCATGACCGGAGGCCTCGCAACCGACCGCGTCGATGCAGCTGTCGGGCCCACGTTTATTAGTCCGCTTCATCAACTCGTCGTAAACGTCGGTCTTTGAAAAATCGATGATCTCGGCGCCGCCGGCTTCCGCCATGGCCAGCCGCTCAGCCACTTCGTCTATCGCAATCACGCGCCCGGCACCTAGCAGGAGCGCCGAGCGAATTGCGAACTGTCCGACGGGCCCGCAGCCCCAGATCGCTACGGTGTCGCCGGGCTCGATCTGCGCATTGACGGCGGCCATGTAACCGGTCGGGAAGATGTCCGAAAGGAACAACGCCTGTTCATCCGTCACGCTCTCCGGAATTTTAATCGGCCCGACGTCGGCCACCGGCACCCTCAGATATTCGGCTTGACCGCCGGAGTAGCCGCCGAGCATATGGCTGAATCCGAACAAGCCGGCGGGCGATTGCCCCATCGCTTTTGCTGCTATCTCGGCATTGGGGTTGGTGCGGTCACAGCACGAAAAAAGCCCTTTCTGACAGAACCAGCACTTCCCACAGCTAATGGTAAAAGGTACGACGACCCGGTCACCGATCTTGAGGTTAGTAACTTCGGATCCCAGCTCGATCACCTCACCCATGTTCTCGTGGCCGAGGATGTCACCGCTCTCCATAGTCGGTTGAAAGCCATCAAGGAGATGAAGGTCGGAGCCGCAGATGGCGCAAGCGGTTATCTTGATGACCGCGTCCCGCGGATGATGAATTTTCGGATCGGGAACCGTGTCCACCCGGACGTCGCCTTTGCCGTGCCAGCATAATGCACGCATAACTCTCTCCTTCGAAATACCTGC
Organism: uncultured Alphaproteobacteria bacterium; assembly: GCA_963696255.1. Classification (GTDB taxonomy): domain Bacteria; phylum Pseudomonadota; class Alphaproteobacteria; order Rhizobiales; family Xanthobacteraceae; genus Bradyrhizobium. The sequence goes on along the minus strand of CAVOJN010000005.1, from coordinate 1,392,251 downwards.
GGCAACCTGCGAAATCCTTTAGCGTTCCTACGACATAAAGAACATCAAGGTTGCTCGGGCGTCGGTCACTCCGCTATTTCGCGAGGGAGCTCTTGAAGTAACAGCAATTCCGCTGATTGATGAAAGCAATTCGCTTTTCATGGAGGCCATGGAGAGTTCGGCGGTTCGCTTGCTGAAATCGCGACGACATCACTCCTCCTCACGAGGCTTTTCCATTTTCGTTCCCAGGTGACCAGTCACGCTCGGGGTTGAGGCAATACGTAAGGGCTCCTTCAGGACCGCAGACCATGCCACATGAGCGACGCGAGCTACGCGACTGGCGCCGTCTATGCGCAGCTGGCGGGACAGGCCAGCGATAAGAGTTGGAAGGCACACGACGCGACGCATCACCGCGATCGAGGCCGCAACAAATCATGACGTAATCTATCGCGACCTCCCTAGGGAGCGTTCGCCGTGGCCTTGGTGAGCCACTGCGCGTCACGTATTTTCAAAGCCAGAAGCACCGCCGCTAGAGCGAATCCGACGATGTTGGCTATGATTATGACCCAGTCGCTGAAGCCGCCGTACATGATCCTAAGCCGAGCCCGGCCGCCAGAATGATAAGAGTCTTGAAGGATAAGTCATCCGTTGGACCCCTTGGCGGCGCGTTCCGAACCAAGAGCAGTCATGCCAGCATCCAAAAGTAAACACAGCATCGGGCGCCCCTCATTTTGAGGGTCAACGCCATGCTTAGTTTGAAACCATCGCCTTTTCCGCGGGCGCAGGGATCCAAAAGCAATCTACCATGTCAAAAGCCGGGCCGCGAACGAGACGGCTCTTTTCGATTATTTGCGGTTCTTGTTCATTTCCTGAGCCATCGGCGTCGTCTGATGACACCGCGTGATCGACCAGATGAGAGACGGGCCGGCGATCTCGAGATATTTATTCAGTTTGTCCTTCTTAGCCGACGAGGCAATGGCGACCCGGATTCCCGCCAAAATTCGGTACCGCGGAAAACGGCCGGATCAACGACAGGTACCTACTCTTGAACCGCTCGCCGCGCCACTGCTCCAGTGTTTCGCCATGGTCCTTCCGCTCCTCGGCAGTCAGGAAAGTGAGGATTAGCTTATCTCCGCCTTTCCCTATCTGACTCCTGGCCTGTTCGAAGCTGACGTCGTGGCCAAACTTCATCATCGCTTCGTGCCAAGCGATCGCATGCAGGTCCACCGAGTCCAACAGAGTACCGTCCAAGTCGAAGATGGCAGCTTTCGGCAAATCGGAGCCTCCATTCTTTGCACGTCACCCCACTAACGGAATATCCGAGCGTCTCCCGGGTTCCTCGCGACCGGCGATGGAGCAACAGCAGCTTGCCCGTTTGCGCGTCATGAACGCTGCGGTCGTCGCGACAGCGCGTGGCAGACCTCGTCGATCCGATGAAATCTCGGAAACTGCGGGCTGGCTCCGGGGCGAATTGAGAGCGCCCACGTAGGCCGTCTCTGCCCATAGGAACATTTCCCATTGCGATGAGATTGTCTACGCGCCTGCCCTTTAAGACCCCCAGCGGCAGACTTGAAGCCCCAAGCTCTGTGGACACCGGAGTTTGGGGCTTTTCGCGTTGCTTAAACACGACTTAGGGACCTTGAGCAGCTGCACTTGGAACGGCGCCTTCGCGGAAGAACGACGCGCAACACAAACAACTGGCGAAGCTCCCGCGCGCAGTGACGAACATCCCGCGACCATCGGATGGACAAGGCCGCCGGCGACGTAGCTACCTCATCGGCAGACACGCAGCGCCAGATGCAAGGCAAACCCACCGCCGCCCAGGAAGCGCAGGGCGCCAGGGCCAAGGCTGCGGACGACGGCTGCTAAACAGGTCGCCGTCGGTAGGAATAAAAAACGCCGTCGCATTGGCGCGAGAGAAGGCGAATGCCTTGAGTAGTTTTACTGGAAGGCTCTCGCCGGGAAGGAACAAAGCTCTCAGCCAAATTCTTGGTCATTATTCACATGACGGAGAATAAAATGCGCAAGGCTATTCTTATCACGGCATTGGCGGCCTTGATCGCGTCGGCCTCCATGCAGACCTCATACGCCCAAGGCGGAGGAGGAGGTGGCAGAGGCGGCAGCAATGCAGGTGGAGGCTCTGCCGGTGGCACTTCCTCCGGAAGCACGGCCGGTTCGCCAAGCGCGGGCTCCGCGGGTGCTGGATCGCTTGGCGTCAATGGAGTGCCGCAAGGTCCTGCGAACGCGGCTGGGCTGAATAATTCCGGCAACGATCCAAGCGGCGTCGGGAACACGCCAACTTTCAATCAAGGCACGACGACAGGGCTTGCCAATCCATCGGCCAATTCCTCACGGCAAAATCCGGCTAATGGTCGCGAGCGAAACACCGCTAACCCTCAGCAAGGCACGAATTCATTAGGTACAGCTAACGCATCGGGGCCAGGCGGCGGCGGATCGGTACGATCAAATGGGACGCGAATGTCGGGAGCTACCGGGCCTACGACGACAAAGGAGGGGACGAGCGACGCACAGATCGACGCCGAGAACAGGAAGCTCGATCATGCGCTGAAAAGCATTTGCAAGGGATGCTGACGGTCAATGGTTCTTTCCTCGGAACAGATCTGTTGCGATTATCGCTGCCCGATCTGAGATGATTTTGCCGAGTATTCTCCATCCGCCATCAAGTCTGGTTCGAACTGCAGAATGGATTTGACAGCCCCAAGACAGGCAAGAATCGAGGGATTTTCGGGGTCTCGGCAAATCTTTCTGTCTCTCGAGAGAATTTCCAGCGCTGTGAGCCCGCCAAAACGGTCGGCTTTCTCAAGTAGCTAGAAAGCTAGTGGCTTCTCGCATTTGGAATGTGGAAGTCCGATCCCTGTCGCCCCAGCCAGCAGTCCTGTGTTCAGGCCGAGCTCGCAACCTTCGCCTCACGAGCCGGCGAAATCCCGACTTTCTTTGCATTCGGCTGGGTCTCCAGACTTCTAATCGCGCAATCTTGGCAGCGAAATCGTAGATAGCCCAAAAGGTATTGTAGCCGTGACACCCGCTGAGATCCTTAGTTAAGTGCCTGACCCATAAACAATGGCGCTACCTATTCAGGCTTAGTCGCGCATTTCAACCGCAGAGGACAGGTCGATCGTTTGTGGGAGCTGGAGCAACTTGCGCAAGTGCCAAGCCTTCCACTCATGGGCCGGGACGATGAGTTTGAAGCTGTTCTAATGGAACGTAGCGAGCCGATCATCAATCTAGGATTGGCCTGTTTCGGAAGTCACAAGGAGGTTTACAAGGCTCTCTACAAGCACGGCCTAGAAGTACCGCGCGACGCGATCGATGCTGATTATAAGAGAGGTCTTCGCATTGGTTGCCTCTCGAACGAGTTCATAACGGCTTCCCATTTCTTCTTTGACTTCCCCCGGGACCTATTGGGTCCAGATGAAGTAGCGCGTTTGCTGGAAGCCGCTGAGACTAGTGAGTTAGAGGCGCTCCTATGTAATCCTTCGATCGCCGATAAGTTACTCGAAGAATTATATAGTCGCACCGGCGCCTTCGCGAGTGTTCCCGGAGAACGCTGGTGCAGTCTTGTGTACTTAAGCCGGAAAAACGGCCGGCTTGGAAGCAAGCAGGACGAATCCCACGATCCTGATCTGGGGCACTACAGAATTCACAAAGGGATTTTTAGATTGCTTGAAACCGCTCCGGTTGACAGGCAGTGGCTGCGCGTCCTGTACGGACTTATTGATGAATTGAATTTCACGCAGGTTCACGCCCCGGAGACGATCAAGCCTGCTCTTGATCGATGGGCAACTCTCGACGATCGGAACAGCGATGGTGGCCCATCCGAGGGCTATTTTACTGCGCTGCCTTTGAAAGATGAATTCCGCTGTCTAGTTGCTTCCCTGTATGGCCGCACCTACTCACAAAGGAAAAGCGGGGTAGAGGGAAGTCCATCCGATCCGGACGTGGCGATGCGCTGCAGCTATTACGGAAATGCAGCGCTAACAGAAAAGGAAGCGAGGACAGGATACGACCGCGACAAAGAAGTGTTTGTATTCTTGGCTATCTACGCCATCTGAAAACGCGATCCGCCGGCATCAACGCGACGAGCGTCGGCCAAATCGTCCGGGCTGATCGGAATCCTTTCCATCCTTAAAGCGCCCGCGGGCACCGTGATCATCGTAGCAACACGGTGAAACGCCGCGAACGACAATCCCTCGATCATCTCCTCATCGGTGATGACCTCGTAGGAACCCGGTGGCAAAAGGCGGTCGATACCCTTGATCTGGAAAGGATGCTTGAACGTGATCGTTTCGCGTCGCGAGCGTATGGTCATGATCTATCCTTTGGAAAAAGTTCGAACCCGGGAAAGCCGGGCCCTCACGGGACGGAGTGAAAAGGGTGCCCCGCTCGCCATCGTAAGTGCTTAGTCAGCTTACTGCCGCAAGAGAGTGGTAGATTGACTAAATCAAGTCAGTCTGCGCTATCGACCTCACGATGCACTAGCGGCGGTATGCGACCAAGATAAGCGCCATAGAACACGAGTAGTGAGAGTGTGTTTGGGCCCTCATTAGGCTGTTCAGATCATTGCGAGTTTGATCTGTCCGCCTTCAATCGCTCCCGCCGCAAGAGCGTCACGAGCCATTCCTTCGATCGCCGGCCAATTCGCGAGAAGATGCTTCTGCGCCTGTGCTTTCGTGGGAAGATTGGTTTGCAAGATGCAGCTCTGCCGAACATTGCCATTGGCAATTTGAAAAGATACCGCTTGGGGTCCCTCGTTAATCTCTTGTTCAGTAGGCTTGGGAGGCTTGCGCATACATCTCTTTCCAGAAATTCCGCGCGGACTCGAATGAGTTGGCGGCTACAGTTGACCCGGACCGGTGGGGCGTCGAGCCGCGCTATGAAGGTTAGTCGACGCGGACTGCGGCAGTCTGCATCCTTTGGGCTTCGGCGCCTGGCTCGGGCCGGCCTGCGTGTTCCGGATGGCCTCGGTCAGCATTTCGCGGAGCTCAACCTTTAGGCGATTGCCGCGTGATCGTTCTTTGCCAGCATACCATCTTTCTTATATGGGAATGCCCGACATAAAATGCCCTACCCTCGTTGTTTCGTGCGCGCGGCGCAGCAGACAGCTCAAGGCCTGGCCTAGCGCGGTTTGCCACGGTGTAAAAAGCCCGCGGCCGGTAAACCAGTCGCGGGTTGCGATACCTAGAAGCTCTGCCAGTACATCCGTGGTCAAAGCGGCATGGTGTCGATTGCGGCCGCTTACGCGGTGCGCAGATTTTCCGCAGCAGATTTGCCCGTGCGGCGGTCTGCAACGATGTCAAAAGAAACCTTCTGTCCCTCGTCGAGAGTGTTCATTCCTGCGCGTTCAACAGCGCTGATATGAACGAAAACATCCTGGCTTCCCTGGTCTGGCTGAATGAAGCCGAAACCCTTTTGGCCGTTAAACCACTTCACAGTTCCCGTATTCATGGGTGATCGTCCTTTAAGATAAGTGTTTGGTGCCGCGCTCAAGAGCGCAGCAATCTAGTTCGAGGTCTGGAGGGAGGGTCGTCAGTCAGGCGCGCTATGAGCGGCGAGGCCAAGTCGTTCGGCCGAAACTCGATCAATCATACATGGCTATTGTTCGTTCATTCCGCAAGTAGCTGTAATGAATGACACCGAGATGCAGTCGGCTATGCCTATCCTTTAAGAAGTCAGGGCGTTGCCCCGCAAAAAATTAGTCTGGACTATCCGCCTATCAAGATGGTCCGTCGGCAGACGTTTTCGCCAAGGCCCTATCGGAGCAAAAATCGACCCGAAGGCTGGCCGGCCGCAACGCGAAAAGCCCCAAACTCCGGTGTCCATAGAGCTTGGGGCTTTAAGTCTGCCGCTGGGGTCTTAATGGGCAGGCGCGACGACAATCTCGCCGCTGGGGGGATTGTTCCTATCGGCAGAGCCGGCCTTACGTGGGCGCTCGCAGTTCGCCCCGGAGCCAGCCCGCTGTTTCCCGAGATTTCATCGGATCGACAACCATGCGTTGGGGAACATGATCGCAGGCAAGGCATTCGAATGTTGGGATGTCAAATCCTGATGGGCCACTGATCTTTGCCAGCATCATTGTAGTTTTACATTTAGGACAGAATGGTCTGCAATACGCGCTCATAATGTGGTCCCTCACATCAGGCGGGAGCACAATGCTCTCAGTCACCGGTAGATACCTGTACGGGCCGGTGATGGGGTAAGTCTTACACGTACTGGGACGCGCGACTGAGCAATACAGACCATCCTGGGGAATTCAGCGCTCCACTACTCATCCTCCCGAATCTGAGGTTGATCCCGCAACACAGCGTCCAGCAGCGAACGATGCACCTCGATTTTTCCGTTGTAATTGACGAATCCCTTTTTTCTAAATTTGTTCATGAAGAAGCTCACCCGCGATCGAGTGGTACCGATCATTTCCGCCAGCGTCTCCTGGCTGAGGGCCACCGGAATGGGCACCGGACCGCCTTCCTTGCCGAAATTCGCCAAAAGCAGAAGAAGGCGCGCGAGGCGCCTTTCACTGGAATTGAACAACTGGTCGATCAAGTCATCCTCGATCCGGCTGTTTCGCGACAACAGGTAGGTTAAGAAAAACGCCGAGAATTTCGGTTCTTTCTCAAGGGCCGCCAGCATGGCGGTCTTTGTCATGGAGGTGATGTGACACTCTTCCATAGCGTGGCTTGTTGCGCTGCGTAATTTTGACCCGTCGAGACATCCTTCGCCGAAGAACTGGTCCTCGGTTAAGAACCCAATGACCGCTTCCTTCCCGTGTTCGGACACGACGGTGAGCTTGACCTTCCCGCGACGGATGAAAAAGATCGCGTCAGCAACGTCCCCCTGACTGAATATCCTCTGATTCTTTGGGTATAGCTCAAGTGTCTTTCCGGCCTCGGCCCGACTAAGGAACGCCAGCGGATCGAACTGTCGGGAGTTGGGCACAGTGTTGCTCCGTCATCAGGCGGGAGCACAATACTCTCAGTCACCGGTGGATACCTGTGCGGGCGGTGATAGCTATTTGTTAACACCTGTTGCAAATCGAATCTGAGCAATTTTGACCACCTAAGTGCCGGCGATGGCGAACTACAAACGGCCCCGGCAAGGAGCTATCGTGCCGAGGCCGCCAACCCTTGGGTTTCCTCCGTGGCAGATGAGAGGGGCATGTCCGGAGGCAGGGAGTCGACGCGCCTTGAGGGCATTGGTTCCTTGGCGGTCGTAACGGTGCGCCTTGGCGGTCTTAACGGTGCGCCGTAGTTGAAACGGCCACCAACTTGGCCTCGTATTTCTTAGCACCCGGCCTAGTTGTGGGGTTTCTCCTTGTGCTTCGGCATGGCGGTTGCACTTTTGTTGATCTGCTTACCCCAGACCCAGAAGTGGTTCAGGGCAGCGTTGATGGCCCTATCGCTCTTGTTTGCCCATTTCCTTCGGAAATCGACTACTCTCCTTGCGCTACTGCCGACCATGCCGGCCGCGCCAATCACGTTGCCAGGGCCCCTTTCGCCGTTAGGCGAGGCATCGTTCTTTTCAATTAGCAGATCATGTTCCGCGATTTTGCGGCGAAGATCATGCATCTTTGCGTTGGTACGGCCTTCCCAACGGTTTCCGATGTAAAGCCGACCAGTTTCGTAACCGGCCAGCTCATCTTGCAATTCGATCCGCTTTGCCCGAAGGCCTTCGACATAGGTCAACGCCATTCAGCTTCTCCATCCTTTGCATAAAGCCATTTACCTCGGCGGCTGTAGGCCTGGCGAGGACAACCATTCATCCATCTGGAGCGCGATGTCAGTTTGGCGCGCTTTCCGAAGCAGGTCGTTTTGCTCCATTCCAGGCGGCAAAAGCGAAGCCTTGTCGCGTATATCTTTCGCGAATGAGGCGAGTCGATCTTTGAAGGTGCCTTTGAAACTACGCCGATCAAACATGCGCTGCTCCTTCCGTTAGACGAAGGCGGGAGCGCAGCCGAGCGGTCTCATCACCGATAGAAGCCAGGGGGCCGGGCGGTGATGGCTGTTTTTAACAGCTGTGGCAAATCGAATCTGAGCAAATTTGACCACACGCAGCGCGCAACATCATGCGAACAGATCCGCGCCGGCCTGGGTGAAGCGGAGGTAGATTCCGCTTTCATGCATCATGAGCCAGCCCTTCTCGATCGCGCAGCAAGGCCCGCCTTGTATTCGGCCGGCGTGCCCCTCAATTCAAACAGGAAAGGCCCGTCGCTGCGCGTTGACCCAAGATAACTTGATCCTAACCGCTTCAATAGCTTGGACCGCCACAGTCGTTGGTGTGCTCGCCTACCAGTCAGCCTTCCAGCTTTTCCCGTTCGGCGCGAGCGAACGCTTGGGCCGCGTCGGCAGCCTGCGCTTTCGTCATGATATCAGGCCGCAAGCGCCGGTTCAGCAGATCGTCGAAGTAGAAGAACTTCGAGGGGCGGCCGTCCTCAAACCAGACTTCGTAGCTGCCACAGTCCCGGACGGCTTCGTGCTTTCTGAGGTATACATTGGTCATGCGCGGATGATGTCGCGAGGCGATCGTTAGCGCAAATCATCAATCCCTTGGGGCGCGGAACGGCTGCGAGCTACAGCGCGTCGTGGGTTGCTCAGGCGGATCGTTCATTTCGCCAACGCCAGTGTGAGCAACCGGCGAGTCGCCTCCGAAAATAGAGGCTTGTCTGGCTGTGTTGCAGCCCACTTTACGATCGCGCTGCGCATAGTTGCCGGCATGCGGATCACCACTTGGGGGTCTTTGCCGGTCGCTGGGCGTCCCCGCTTCTTGGGTATTCCCTTTATTGTTGACTTCTTCATAATTAAGGCATTACACTAAATGCGAGCTGCGGGGAAGCGTCAACTTCCGGCCCGGTGCGTCGGGGCGACCCTGGGCAAGTAGCTCCGAGCTCAATTCGCTTAGATGCGCGAGCAGCGTCTCAGGAAACGACAAAGACGAGAGAGCCGCGTTCGATCCGCCGCTGCAGGATGAGCCTGACGCCGAAGCTCCCGACAGGGTGCTGCACTAAATGGTCAATGTGTGCGAGCGACGCTGAGGCGCTTCGTTGAGGAGGCGGATCGTGGGCAATGGACGCTCTTGCCCGAATGCCTCGACGATTTCATCGACGAGGGCAATCCTGTCCGGGTGGTCGATGCGTTTGTCGATGCGCTCGATCTGGCGGAGATGAGTTTTGAAGGGGTAGAGCCGGCAGCGACGGGCCGGCCGTCGTATCATCCGTCGGTCCTGCTTAAGCTTTACATCTACGGCTATTTGAATCGGGTGCAGTCGAGCCGGCGGCTCGAACGTGAAGCTGGCCGCAATGTCGAGGTGATGTGGCTGCTGGGTCGGCTCGCTCCCGATCACAAGACGATCGCGGACTTCCGCAAGGACAACGGCCTGGCACTGCGCCGGGTCTGTGCACGCTTCGTCGAACTCTGCCGCGAGATGGGGCTTCTTGCGACCGCGAGCGTCGCCGTCGATGGCAGCAAGTTCAAAGCCGTGAACAATCGGGACAGGAACTTCACCGGGGCGAAGGTGCAACGGCGGCGCGCTCAGCTGGAGGAGAGTGTCGCCCGCTATCTGAGCCAGCTTGACACGGCCGACCGGCAGGAGCCGACGGAAGCGTTGGCCGCCAAGGTAACAAAGCTCAAAGAGAAGCTGACGAAGCTGAAGGAGGAGATGGGCAAGCTGGTTGTCTACGAGAAGCAGATGCTTGCTTCGCCCGATCAGCAAATCTCCCTGACCGATCCCGACAGCCGTTCGATGGCGACGAGTGGGCGCGGCTCCGGCGTGGTCGGCTATAACGTGCAGGTCGCCGTGGATACCGATCACCATCTGATCGTGACGCATGAGGTCACGAACAGCGGCTCAGACCGGGCACAACTCGCCAATATGGCCAAGCAGGCGAAAGCAGTGCTCGGGACCGAGACGCTCGAAGCCGTGGCCGATCGCGGCTACTTCAGCGGCCCGGAGATCCTCGCCTGCCACGAGGCCGGCATCATCGTAACATCTGCCCAAACCGCAGACGTCGAGCGCCAAGGCGGACGGGCGCTTTGGCAAGCAGGACTTTGTCTATTTGCCGGAGGAAGACGCCTATCGTTGCCCGGCCGGAGAGCAACTGTCATATCGCTTCACGAGCAAGGAGGACGGCAGACTGATAAGACGCTACTGGACGACGGCCTGTCAAAATTGTTCGATCAAATCCCAATGCACGACGGGGCCTGAGCGGAGGATTCCGCGGTGGGAGCATGAGCATCTGCTCGAAGCGGTGCAGCAGCGCCTCGATGCAAACCCCGAAGCAATGCGCCAGCGTCGGGAGACGGTAGAGCATCCGTTCGGCACGATGAAGGCTCGCATGGGGGCGACCCACTTCCTCACTAAAACCCTTCCAAAGGTAGCCGCAGAGATGGCTCTATCGGTTTTGGCCTACAATCTGACCCGGGTCATGAACATCATTGGGGTCAGGCCCTTGATCGCTGCGATCGCTGTCTGAAACCCCGCCGGGCTCTGACTGCCGGGCGACATCCCAAGCCCGTTTTGACACGACCAAGACCCGATCCGGACATGATCGCTTACGAGAGCCTTACATTCCAGAAGACCGGTGCTCCGAACTTGACGACGTCCCGAACGTTTTTTCGGAGAGCCGTGGGCTGAAGCCATTCACCCCAAGGCACGTACGGCGCCTCGTCTCTGGATCTCATCTGCAAGTTGCTTTCGCTTCGCGTCATTGGTCGCTCGAACCCAGTCGGTGACGAGCTTTTCGAGCGGCCAGTCCAGTTTGTCTCGCTGGCAACCGGCCTAGAGTTCCTCTTTGTTGGATTGTTTTATGCCTGATACTGGCCGCCGTTTATGGTCAGCGTCGATCCCGTGATGAAGCCGGCATCGTCGGCGGCGAGAAAAACCACCGCGCGCGCGATTTCCTCGGGCTCGCCCAGACGATTGACCGGAATCTGCGGCAGCACGTTCTTTTCCAGCACGTCTTTTGGTACCGCCTGCACCATCTCGGTGTTGATATAGCCAGGGCAGATCACATTCACGGTGATGCCGCCCTTGGCGTTCTCGAGCGCCAAGGCTTTGCTGAAGCCGATGTCGCCGGCTTTTGCCGCGGAATAGTTGACCTGGCCGAATTGGCCCTTCTGACCATTAATCGAGGAGATGCTGATGATGCGGCCGAATTTGCGGGCGCGCATACCCTCGATCACCTGGCGCGTCATGTTGAACAGCGAGCCGAGATTGGTGTTGATGACGGCGTTCCACTGCTCCACGGTCATCTTGTGGAAGGCGGTGTCCTTGGTAATGCCGGCATTGTTGACAAGCACGTCGACGGGACCGAGATCGGCCTCGACCTTCTTGACGCCTTCAGCACAAGCGTCGAACGAGGCGACGTCCCATTTGTAGACGGGGATGCCGGTCTCGGCCTTGAATTTCGCGGCCGCCGCTTCATTGCCGCCATAGGTCGCCGCGACCATGTAGCCCGAGGCCTTCAGCGCCTTGCTGATCGCAGCCCCGATGCCCCGTGTACCCCCTGTCACCAATGCAACACGTGCCATCTCGAACTCCTCCCTGTGGCCTTTCTAGTTTTAACAAGCTTCTACTCAACGCCTGAGCTGCGCCCCAGATTTGTCGCAGCTTGATCCGGGTGCGTGTTGGCCGGCTGCGGAGTCCACAATGCCGGCCGCCTTACGCTTGATCATGCTCCAGGCGATCCAAGCTAATATCAGTACGCCCATGGCTGCGAGGGTAAGTTCGGGCGCGTGCACACCTCCTAGCGCGATTGCTAGGCCGACCAACACTCCGGGGAAAACATGCATTGGCGCCCAAACCAGCGCCGACAGGATATTGGCCAAATAGAACTGGCGTGATGACATTCTCACTATGCCGGCCACCAATGGGACAAAGGCACGCACAACTGCTGTGAAGCGCGCGAGGAACACGCTGGCGGCGCCAAATCTTCCGATCAATTGTGCGCTGCGCTCGGTCACCCGGGGAAAGCGATTGAGGGGCCAACCTCTGAGTATCTGTCGGTGATAGCGATGCCCGAGCCAGAACGAAAAGCCGTCGCCGACAATTGCGCCGGCTATCGCCGCTCCGAGAAGCGCCCAGGGTGTGATACCGGCGGTGGTCGCGAGCGCACTGATCGCAAGGATCAGCGTGGAGCCGGGGACCACGGTTCCGATCACAGGAACGGCTTCAGACAGCGCCAGCAGGAAAACCGCAACGAATGACAGTTGTGGATGCGCTCCCACCAAGTCGACCAGTCGGGCAAAATAGGATGTCATTGCTGGCTAGTCCGACAAACGCTCTCATCCACCTGAACAACCCGGCACTTGTTGCGGCGTTCCGTCCAAAGGACAGCGGGGATCGATTCCTAGTGCCACGAGCGACTTGATCAGGAGACTAGGTCCATGCAGTAGCGCAGGAAGCAGCTCGATTTGAAAGGCGCTGCATCGCGTGCGTGAGCGGTTAGTCAGTCAGAGCGTGACGGCCTCGTCGCGGCGCTGGCCGATCCGACGCGGCGTATTGCTGTTCTGAATGCAGACAGAGACGAAATTACGGTGCCGGTTTATTCCAAACCGGCCTAGTTCGGCGCTCGCAATTCGCTACGGAGCCAACCCGCTGTCGTGCGAGACTTCATCGGATCGACAAGATCCACCACGCGCCGATGAACGTCATCGCAGGCAGGGCATTCGAATGTTCGGATGTCATAGCCGGTAGGCTACGCGTGATCCGTGCCAGCATCGTCATGTTTTTGCACGTCAGACGGGGTGGTTTGCAAAACGCGCTCATGATGTCGTCCCTCAACATCAGGCGGGAGCACAATACTCTCAGTCACCGGTAGACTGCCATTTCGGGGGCGGTGATGGCAATAGCCTTCCACGCAAGTGCTCCGGCATACTGAGCAATACAGACCACATCTCGGAAAAATTAACGAAGATGGTCGCCCGAGGCTGCTTTACTCCGGATCACGTCTCGGCGGACGCGGCGAGCTTTAGCCATTCTTCGCTACCCTGAGCCAAGCTTCCTCGTCGAGCTGGCTGTAGGCCGGGTCGCATGATCCTCGCCTCCTCAGCGTCGTGGGTCATGCCGCTTCTCAGAGACCTTACCGCGACGGAAATTTCCGCCGCTGGAACCAAAGTCCCACCGCATTATTGTTTCCTAAACAATGGAGGAACATCATGATTTCCAAATGTCTTGCAATAGCATTGCTGGCTACCGCGTCGATGACCGGCGCGGCGTCGGCGCAAACAGCCACAAACCAAGTGGATTCGACTACCAGTGCTACCACGCACAAGGAGGGTGAATGGCGCGCGTCCAAGCTCGCCGGCGTCGATGTGTACAATGAAGCAAACGAGAAGATCGGCGACATCAACGACGTGATTTTGGATAGGTCAGGCAAGGTGGCCAATGTCATTCTAGGTGTGGGCGGCGTTCTCGGCTTGGGCGAGCACTACGTGGCAGTCGCCTTCGATAAGCTGAAGTGGGTTGACCAGCCGGTGACGTCGACAACTGCCTCAACAACGTCTGCACCGGCGAATGCGCCTGCAACTACTTCCGCTCCAGACGGCACCACGCGAACCACCACCGGTGCCGCAACTACCACCACGACAACCACCACAACCAACGCCAGTAAGCATTGGTATCCCGATCACGCGGTGTATAACGCCACCAAGGATGAATTGAAGGCCATGCCGGAGTTTAAGTACTAAGCTCCAAAAGCCGTCCGCATGGGGACGGTCTGTCGTTGGAGCGGCCGGGCGCAACTGCCCTCTTGTACAGCATGCGCTTCCTTGCGCGCGATTTGGAACCATGGCCATTAGTGCGGCTTGGTCTTTCAAAAGGACGCCACGATGCCCGACAAACACCCTACCGTGTCCGAGGTTGGAAAGCAGGTTCAGCCGCGTCCCCACGATACCGGTAGCCAAGCCAACGAAACCACCGACGGATTGGACTCGACCACAGAGGCTCTGCGGCGCGCTGCAGAAGATACGCCCTCGGGTGCCTCGCCGGACGATGTGGAAGCGACGCCTGTGTTCGACCGGGCGGACCTTCCGCCAAAAATCTAGCGGAGTCTGGCACCGATCAAAAAGCACGGTGTAATTATTGAATCCCCCACGGAAGCGCGGCGAGCCGAGCGTGGCCCTCAATATCGTTGCTTCTAGTCGTCAGCGTCTGTTTAGTAGTCGTCCTGGTTTCTCTTCTTTCGTACCTAAGCGCCGCGCTGCTTAGTTCAGTCTGCCGGATCGTGCCAAATGTTCAAACGTGAAGCCCAAAAAAGCCTGCAACAATGATAATGACGACGATCACGCCGATGATGTAGAAAATATTCATGGTGTACTCCGTTTGAGATATCCGAGATTTCAAAATGAAAACGCGGCGCTCCAACAGAAAACGTCCTGGTCTGCAAGTAAGTTCCGTGGTTGAGGTTCGGACTGACCCATATAGGTGCAGGTTAAAAACTCTGTGAATGTGAGCGATATTGATCAGACTTCAGAATGCTGAAGCGCACAACTATCCCATCACCGTCCCGCAACGGCACCCACCGGTGACTGAGAGCGTCACGCTCCCGCCCAGCTAAGGGAAGCGTGTTATGCTCAATCGTTCCGTTCACTCGTTTTTTCATGAAAAGTCGACTAGCGAGCATCCGTTCTGTGCGGACTGCGAGTCTCCGATGATCCTCTCGCATCTTGAACCGGAAAGGCCCGGCTTCGATTTGCGCACTTATGCGTGCCTTATGTGTGCCGCGACGGAAAGCGTAGTTGTCGCCATTTCATGAGGTGCGAGATTTGGCCCGCGCAGACCTGGCGGGTCCGTTTTAGGTTCCGCTTGCCCCCTCCAGCCGGCGAAGTTCGTTATGATGTGAGTGACTGATGGGCTCCAACCGGCTATTAATGCGAGGCGCGCGCGTTCATCGGAGCAAAGGAGGCTCCTGTGGGCAATCCAGCCAATAACGGGTTCGATCCCAAAGCCTTTCTCGTCAAGGTAGGGACCGGCAAAACAATTCTGAGATTTGAGAGAGGTCAGCACGTCTTCAGGCAAGGAGACGCGGCGGATGCGGTTTTTTACATTCAAGACGGTAGAGTCAAACTCACTGTCCTATCCGAGCAAGGCAAGGAAGCGGTCGTCGGAATTTTGGAACCGGGCCAATTTTTCGGCGAGGGGTGCCTCAATGGGCATCCGTTGCGTATCGCGACCACAACGGCGATGGAAGAATGCGTGATCACTTCAATAACCAAAGAAGCGATGATCGCCACCCTTCATACCGAACCGAAATTTTCCGAGCTGTTCATGGCGTATCTCTTGACACGGAACAGCCGAGTTGAAGAGGATTTGATCGACCAGCTCTTTAATTCGAGCGAGAAGCGACTCGCGCGCCTTCTCCTTCTGCTCGCGCATTTCGGAAAAGAAGGCACACCTCAGGCTATCTTAGTGGATATCAGCCAGGAGACCCTGGCAGACATGATTGGAACGACCCGATCCCGGGTGAGCTTCTTCATGAACAAATTCCGCAAACTTGGACTCATCAGCTACAATGGAAAGATAGAAGTTCACAATTCGCTGTTGAACGCCGTTTTGCATGAAAAGCCCGAGATAGAGCGGGATGATCCATCACCGAAAGTCTAACTCGTAGTTGCTCGATGAGCAAATTCTCACAGAGCGGCTTGTGTCCGCGATTTCCGTTACTGGCCGATTCCGTTGAAAAAGTCCTTTGCGGCGCGCATGCCCATTTTTTAAGGGCTGCCGATGCGCTTGACGCCGTTGGATGCGGGGGACCACGTCAATCTACGAAAGATTGATCAACGACCTTCCCATTCTTGTGGCGAGGGCATTTATTGCCAAAGTTCAATTCGAGCCGATTTCAGCGATATTTTTGCTGTCGCGTTACTTTCGACTTTTTCAACAGTATCGGCCCCAAGCGGACATCCCCGCCTCGAGAGACCCGCACTGTGTCGGCACAGTCGTGCCCAATGGTGGAGCAGTCAAGGTCAAGGTTTCAAGCTATGCCGTGCGCGGCTGCCGTCTGTCGCGCCGCTTTCTCTTGTGCGAGAGCTGCTTCCAGCCGCGAGATGTTTTCCAGGAGGCGCTGACTGGTCAGGACGAGGAAGTAATAGCCGAATTGCGGATTTTGAAAGTAGATTTCAAGCAGCCTTTCATAAGTTATGCTCAGGACTTGTCCGTCTTCTATGCACTCGATCGTCACGGTTCGTCGGTTGTTCGGCGTAAGGAAGCCAAGTTCTCCCATCAGACGTCCCGGCGGAAGCTCGACGCCGATTTCCTTGACCAGAAACTTTCCCGTGACGGTGAGGAACATTTCGGTAGCTGCATCACCCTTCTTGAACAATCTGTCGCCCCGGCGATATCTGCGCTCGGTCATGAACGGTTTGAGCCATTCCATCGACATGTCGCCCTGCGTCGCGTTACGTGCCTTCTTGACGAGCTTGAGCATTTGACGGAGACGAACGGCATTGATCGGCAGCAACAGCAGATAAAGCAGAAAAGTGGCGACGTTTCCCGAGAGCGCTCCAGAGGTCGCGAAGAACGTGCAGCCGACCATATTGGCGACGCGC
This sequence comes from uncultured Alphaproteobacteria bacterium, assembly GCA_963696255.1. Classification (GTDB taxonomy): domain Bacteria; phylum Pseudomonadota; class Alphaproteobacteria; order Rhizobiales; family Xanthobacteraceae; genus Bradyrhizobium. The sequence goes on along the minus strand of CAVOJN010000005.1, from coordinate 1,375,716 downwards.
AGCGGAACCATGGTCTGCATCAGCAAGGTAGCGACAAAGAAGATCGCGCCGACCAGGGCGAACATATTGGCAAGCGTGATGTTGGCCAGCACAATTTCCAACAGCCGATTGAACAGTGCGTCGTAGGTAATGTTGTTGGGATCAAGTCCCATTTGAATCAGAATCTTTGCGACCCTGAGATTATCCGCCGCGGTATCAAGAATGCGGTCTAGAATTGTCGAAAGTTGCACTGGAATTCATCGGGTCACCCCCACGCAAAACGGTCGGCTATTTGTCGGGTCTCGCCGATACTGATAATCGAAGTCGGGCAAGCACAAGCGGTATTGGGCCGCCGCCTGTTCCTAACGACCTAATTTGCCTTTCGTTAACTTTTCCGGTGTGAGCAAGGTGCTGGCCCGTGGTCCCTTTTCGTTTCGGGAATTGGCCCCCTTTGAAATCAGCCAGTTTTTGAAAGGTGAGCAATTTTCGAACAGCCGATTGCCGCGCCGTATGTTTGTCTTGGGGCGGTGGAGTTGCAAAAGTGACCGATACCAAGGAACAGTCACCGCCCAACGGATGCAAGGTACGCAACGCCGCTGTCCGGTCTGCGGCGCCTTTCCTCGTTTCGTTCAAACCATGCTCGATAGCCGCAAAGGCAAGGTGGTTCGTCTATTCCAGTGTCAATGCGGCGAACGCATTTGGGACGATTAAGGCCCGCCTCAGTTGGATCAGTCAGCCTGTGTTAACCCCACAGCTATCCGCTGTCTGCCGGGCGTAGTCATCCGAAGCCTTCCCACCAAGTCCACCATGTAACCCAGCGCGATCAGTTTGGCGCTGTGCTCGACGGGAATTGTGGCCGGTGGGCTGATCGCCGAGCAATTGCCGACCTTAAGCAGCGAGGCAAATTCTTCGCGCGTGAGCTTTTTCGGGGCCATGATCCAACATAGCGCAGGTCCAAACTCATGAATGTTCAATTTTGCTCAGATGGATTGAAGAAAAAGCCGCCTCAGTTGGCGGCCTTCATTGCCGGTGCCGCGAGGCGACATCATCGCCGGTTCGCATCCATGAAGTCTAGTATCGCCTCCGGCACCTCGCCGAACTCAACGTAGCGTCGGCGCAGCTCCTCGGCGATCTCCACGGTTACGTCACGGGACCAGCCTTCGGCGGTGTTGAAGGCGACGATCCGAACCGGCTTGATGAACTCGCCCTCCACAAGGGCGCGGATCACCGCCTCGCGTTCCGTACTTACCTTGTCGGTCTCGCGCCAGCAGCATCCGATCCAGCCGAAGTCTTCGAGCACGAGATAGATGTCTCGGTCGGTCGCATGGGGCACGATTGATGGAGAGATACGCATGACTAAACTCCGGGTGCCCGCACCGACCCTAAGCGCGAGTGATACGGCGCGTCGGTCCACTATTGGTCGGAGGAACTCAAACGCCCGGTCAACGTGTCTGCGCCAGCTTAATCGTCGAAACAGGCCACCTGCCTTCGTGGCCTCGGACCGAAATGCGCAATCCGTGCAGATCATCGAGCCAAACGTGCTCGACAGTTCCAGCTTTCCCATCCGTCAGGATAACCGCTTTGCCAACAAGTTCGGCCTGTGCTTCATGAAGCGCGGCAAGGATGGTGGATGCTTGCTCTTCAGCGGCCGGATGGAGCTGAGATTTACGGCGGGGCATCTGAGCTAGGTTTCTTTCCTTGTATCGATCCGCACATGCCCAAGGCGTAATCAAAAAACGGCCTCGGGCAGTGGGGCTGACCAAGGCCGTTGGAGGTTTAGCCGCCAAGCCATCACCACCCGGCGGAGCTGTTCAAACTGCACTTCGAACGATTGTTCCTGCATCAACATTTGTTGGGGTGACCGAGCAAACAAAAAAGGCCGCCTTGCGAGCGACCTTTTGGAGAGATGCTTTCGAGTGCTTAGTCGGTGCCCTTCCTGATGGCGTCCTTCACGTCGCCAGCGGCCTTGTGTACGGAACCCTTCGCCTTGTCCATTTTGCCTTCGGCTTGAAGTTCCTTGTCGCCGGTCACTTTGCCGGCGGTGTCTTTGATCGCGCCTTTTGCCTTATCGGCGGCGCCTTTTACGTGTTCCTTGTCCATCTATGTCTCCTTCGGTTGTGGGACCAACCGCAGAGGTTCATCGCCGTTCCTTCCCGAACAGAATGTAATGGACGTCCGTCCTCGATGCAGTCGTCTGCCAAGGTGCCATGCTGACTAAGCCGCCGCCCGATCCTCCTTCTCCGCGCCCTGCATCACGATCCGGAGTTGCATCACCTCGCGCCCTCACGATCCTCAGTGCTTCATCCGGCCATCGCGGACGAAGGCCTGCGCGACCTCGGGCGGTAGTTCTAGGGGCTTTCGGGGCATGCCTTAGAAGGGTCCTCGGCGGGGCAACGGTGGTTGCAGGCCCGGGGAGTATCCTAACTTCATTTATGAGCAATTTTGCACACTTTGTCCGGAACGATAGTCTCACTCCGGCGTGTACCTCCGCGCTCGCATCGCGGCGCAACTGAGGTATCCGAGTGGAAAAACAACTGCTTATCCTGGTCGTTGAAGACGATCAGCTTGTTCAGAGTGTTGTCGAAGAAACCCTGAGCGAGGGTGGATTCGAGGCTGTAATAGCTTCGACCGGTGCAAATGCCGTCGAGTTGCTTGATGCCGGCGAAGGTAAATACCGGGCGCTTGTCACAGACGTTAAGTTGGGGGGAGAGATCGACGGATGGAAAGTCGCGCGACGCGCTAGAGAAATCGACCCTCACTTTCCCGTTGTTTACATGAGCGGAAGCGACGCCGACGATTGGGCCTCCAAGGGCGTTCCTAACAGCATCATGTTGGCGAAGCCGTTCGCGCCCGCGCAGCTAGTGACTGCCGTTTCCCAGCTTCTCAATGCGAGCCCACCAGCCGAATAAGGCCGCCTCGCCGCGCGCCATGACGGATAATCGACAAACGCCCCCGGTCCTTGGGGGAAGCCGAGGGCGCCAACCCTAGTGGGTGAAGGGTTTGCCCTCCGGCGGATGTCGCCGTTCCGCGGAAGGACCTGGATTCGACGCGCCTCGCGATCATTAGTTCCTGTGACAGAATCTCAGCGGTGCGCTGGCCCCAGAAAAACTCTCGGTTGCTCATGTGCATTCGGCCAGCGAAAAGCCCCAAGCTCCGGGGGGAAGGGAGTTTAGGGCTTCAGACTGTCGCTGGGCAGGGTGCTGGTGTTTCGCGGCAGTCTTGCTTTCACAATTCCCGCCGCCAGGGGAGAGTTCCTATTGGTTATCAATCTTGTCGCGCTCGGCGCGAGCCGAACGCCTGGGGCCCTGCTCGCTCGTGTGTTTCAGATCGGGGGCAGCAACGGTGAATTCCTGGCCAGCGTAAGAGCGCCTATAGCGCGGTGGTGCCAACGAAGAACTCGGCCAAAAGACCGATTCCAAGCATTGCGAGGACGCCGATGATCTGACGGTTCGTCGCCATCCATGACCAGAACATCGAAGGTGGGGTTAGCACGCCAGTCCGGCGTCGCACCGGAAACAAAGTTCCGCATTCTCAGGAAGCATTGCTATTGCACTTCAGAGAGGTTGAGTTTGAAGAGAAGGCCACTGCGGCCTAAATGTGGGAACCAAGCTCTTGCCCGACAGATGGGGCGCTTCCCAACGTTCCAGTCGCTCGATGCCCGCGCGTTTCTCACGGTCCGCAAGCCACGCCACAAAGAGGAGGAGTAGGGTGCCGACTAGAGCGGCAATGCCGAAGCTATAGATCCTCATCGCATACGAATGCCGGGGGAGGGCAAATGTTCCGCCGTCTATTCGTCGTGGTGGCTCTGGTGGCTCGGCGTCTCTGCCACACGTGGTCCAGCGACCTCGCCGCCGATCATCAGTGCAACGAGGACGCCCGCAGCGAGCAAGCACGTGCCGATAAGTACGTAAAAGCGACGATCCTGGAAACTCATCACCGCCCGTGATCAGCGACGACAGCCATGAGGCAAAGCATACCGGCTACCAGGGCGATCAGTGGAATAACCATCTCGGCCGTCATATGGGCGCATCCTTGTGCCCATATAGAACAAAGCACAGGTAGCGATGTTCCTAAGGGGCACTGCTCTTCGTGACTCTTCCGAAGGCGGTCAATATTGACCACGTGTCGGCCCCGGACATGGCAGCATGCCCCTCATCACCACGTAGCCCGTGGCAGTGGTGATGAGATCGCTCGCTTGCGCTCCCGCCCGTCTTTGAGAGGAGCACTGCTTGATCGACCAGCCCGATTTCCCTTCGTATTCGATCCCCGGACTTGTCTGTTTTGGCCTTGCGATGATCGGCGTTGCGTCGCTTGCCGCAGTGGCGATTGCAAGCCTCATTATGAGCTAAGGGCAGCCTTAGTTGGCGCTTTCTTCCCCTTCAGTATTTTGATTTTGGGGAGGCACTAGTTTGAGTGCGGCCGAGCCCCCACATCAACACCACCGCCGCGCAGCCAATGGCATTTATCGGTGATGAGAACGCTAGTTGCGCTCCCGCCCAACCGAACAGGGGAGCAATACCGTGTTCAACCAATCATCGATATTCCAATACCGTTTTGAGGATGAGGCATCTGACTTGCGCCAGCAGGCCGAGAACATGCCCCATGGCGTTTGTCGCGACGCGGTTCTGCGGAGGGCGCATCAAATAGATGTTGCCCTGAATGTCAATGAATTGCTGCCGTCACCAGTTCGTCCTTGAGCGTTCGCAGTGTGTTTCGGCTGCGTTCCGGGAATTTTCCGACTTCAGTGCACAACTGACAACAGGAACAGACAGGCCGGGTCGAGCTAGTGGATGGCGGTGACGAAGATGTATGCCATGCCGCTGAGAATCGATGCCGCGATAAAGGTTCCGGCTGCGAAATCCCAAAGCTGGGCCTTCCTAACGACGTTCATCCGGAACAGTCCTCCTTGGGCTTCCAACTCCTCTTTGCTCGTGCAGTTCCTAGTAAAAGCCATTGCGGAGGGCTTCAAGGTGCTGGGCATTACGACCGCTCGGGGCGATCGCCGGCTCATGCTTGAAGATCCATCCCGACGAGCGCGACGATTTGTATCCGCGAGTGTCAGGGCCACGTAAGGCGAGTTTGTTACCGATTTTCCCGCTGGCGGCGGGCACCTGCCTCGCTGCTTGCGATAGCGCCTCGACCCGCCTGACCTAGACCCTCGGGCGGGTCACCTCGCTCTGCCGCTATTAAGCGCCGCCCCCTCATACGATACACAGCCACTACGCGCACGCGCGCGAGCGTTACATTCCGTCTCTAGGAATTTGTACGGGTGTTTGTACGGTACAGATCGCCAACGCAGCGTGAACAACAAGGACGGTGGTCCTTAAACGGACCACTGGCGGAAACATCTTCCGCCGCAAAAAGTATTTTTCCGAGCCTGTCCGGACACGTACAGCTCTACGTACAAATAGGGATTCAAATCGGTCCTTGATGGCCTTACGTTGTTCTCACAACAAACCAACCGTGAGGACAGCCGCAGCTTGCCGGGGTAGTGCTGCCTCAGCGCGTGAAGCGTGCCGACGGCGATCCCATCGGCCTTGATGGTGTCGTGGCCGCAGGCGAAAAAAGCCTTCATATCGCGGAGGCCTGGGCGATCTCTGGCGGTAGCTCTAGGGGTCTTCTAGGATTTGGCGGCCGGTTTGGTCTGCGTCAGACGTCACAGCAAGCGTATAAATGGCCTGCCCCTGCGCGTTTAGTACGCGAGCTCTCTTCGCTCCGCGCCGTCCCCATAATGAGAGCATGCGCCGCGCTTCCTTGCGTGCCCCCAACGGGGTGATGGTGGAAGCCTCGGCTCGGTGAAGAGGTTCCAAATCATCGTTATCTTTAGCGGTCGCATAAATCTCTATTACGAACTTCAAGGCCGGTTCCTCTTGGAACTTCAATGGAGGCCCATCGGAATTGTTCCGCGCCTACGGTCAGACTGTGCTCGACGGGTCGTCCTTCTTCGGCGGCCGCAGCCCCGGCGAGTTAGCCCACTCACCCAGACGAGCCGCGATTTCGGCCTGCCGCGCCTTTTTTATCGCAGCCGCTCGAACTGGTCCATGCGGCAGAAGCTTCGCTTGCTCCCGAAGATTTTTTGCTTCTTCGAGAAGGCGCTCTTGGTTTGCGTGTGTAAAACGCGACCGCATGGCGGCTCCGCTTTCTCTTTGGAGGAAGGCGGGAGCGCAACAAGGCGTTCTCATCACAGATGAAAACCACTTACCGAGCTGTGACGGTTAACCATCGCGTGAACGCGGCAGAAGGCGAACCCGATATATCTTTTTGTGCGTGAAACCTTTTAAAATCGAGGGCGCCGAACGGGAAAAGCTGGAGCCGGCCAGCTAGCTCGCGAATTCGCCCACGCCTCGGCAGCTTGCGCTTACGTCTCTCCATTCACCGCGACAACGCCATGTGTTCTTCAGCCTCTTGTCAATCGGCGTTCAAATTTGACCCCTCATCGGCGTCCAATTTTGACCCCTTCGCACGGCGTGGTTTGACGGTAGCGCTCGGCTCGTCGGAGCCAGCCGGGATAGCGGAGACGAGACGAGCGCGGGTGGCGTGATCGTCGTCTCGGCTTTTGAATTGCCAGCTGTCATTGCCGGTCTCGACGATGTCGCAGTGGTGGGTCAGCCGGTCAAGCAGCGCGGTGGTCATCTTGGCGTCGCCGAACACGCTGGGCCATTCTCCGAAGGCGAGATTGGTGGTGACGATGACGGAGGCACGCTCGTAGAGCCGGCTGACGAGGTGGAAGAGAAGCTGGCCGCCAGACTGAGCGAAGGGCAAATATCCGAGCTCATCCAGGACAATGAAGTCCATCCGGGTCAGATGCTCGGCAAGCCGGCCCTGACGTCCGTTGCGGGTCTCGATTTCGAGGCGGTTGACGAGATCGACCACGTTATAGAAGCGGCCACGGGCACCGGATCGGATGCAGCTCCTGGCGATTGCGATAGCCAGATGGGTCTTGCCGGTGCCGGTGCCGCCAACCAGCACGACGTTGCGTTGCTGGGCGATGAAGCCACCGCCGGCGAGGTCATTGACCAGCGTTCGGTTGATCGGCGTTCCGTCGAACTGGAAGTCCTCGAGGTCCTTGGCAAGCGGCAGCTTGGCGATGGTGAGCTGGTATTTGATCGAGCGGGCCTGCTTCTCATTGATCTCGGCGTTGAGCAGGTCGCCGACAATGCGCTGGGGTTCATGCTGTCGCTTGACGGCGGTTGCCATGATCTCGTCGAAGGCGGCCTTCATGCCGTAGAGCTTGAGCTCGCCCATGAGGTCGAAGATTTGGGTTCGTTCCATCAGATGGTCCTCCGGAGGTTGTCGTAACGGGCACAATCGGCGATCGGCGCATGGCGGAGCGTCAATGCAGCCGGCGTCATGATGTTGGCCGGTGGGGCCGGATCACGTTGCCGGGCTAGAATGTTGAGAACGACATCGGCGGAATGGACGCCGTGACCGAGCGCTTCGGCACAGGCGGCTTCCACCGCCGGCAGGCCGTCAGTCAGCACCGCATTGAGGATGTCGACCATCTGACGATTACCATCGTCGGTGCTGGCAAGCCTGCGCCGGATCCGCTCGATCGCGGCCGGCAGCACCCAGTCCTTGAAGGGAGCGCCGTTACGCAAGGCGCCGGGTTTGCGGGCCAGCACCGGCACATAATGCCAGGGATCGTAGGTTGTCTCGCCGCGGCCAAAGGATCGTGGATGCTCCGCGACGATGCGCCCATCCTGACGGATCACGATGCGATCGGCATAAGCCTGGACCTCGACCGGGCGCCCGACGGCGCTGGCCGCGACCGAGTACTTGTTGTTGTCAAAGCGCACCAGACAGGTCTTCGAGACCGACGCCGGCACCGCATGGAAGCCGTCGAACCGACCGGCATAGGGGACGAGCCTGGGGCGCTCGGCTTCGAACACTTCCCAGATCGTCTGATCGGCCAGTTCTGGATGGCGATGTGCCTTGGCGTAGGCGATGCACTTGTCCAGCAGCCAGGCGTTTAACTCGTCCAGGTTTTTGAACCGCAGCCGCGGCGTGAAGAAGCGTTCTCGGACCAGTCCGACCTGGTTCTCGACCTGGCCCTTCTCCCAGCCCGAGGCCGGCGTACAGGCAACCGGGTCGACCAGATAGTGGCTGCACATTTGCAGGAAGCGGCGATTGTAGCGGCGATCCTTGCCGACGAAGATCGTTTCGACCGCTGTCTTCATGTTGTCGTAGATGCCGCGGCTGCAGGTGCCCTTGAACAGGGCGAACGCCCGGTCGTGGGCGTCAAACACCATCTCCTGCGTCTCTCGCGGATAAGCCCGCACGAACAGCATACGGCTGTGACAGAGCCGGACATGGGCAGCCTTCACCATCACCGTGGTCCCGTTCAGCAGAACCACCTCGTGGCTCCAGTCGAACTGGTAGGCTTCGCCGGGCGCAAAGCTCAGCGGGACATAGGCCGCCGCGGTTGATTGCCCGCGTTCTTTGCTCCACCGCCTGGCGTAACGCCGCACCGCATCGTAACCGCCGTCATAGCCGCGGCCGTGCAGCTCTTCGAAGATCCGGATCAACGTCAGCTGTTCACGAGCCGGTTTGGCCGCATTCGCCGCCAGCAACCCGTCAAGCTCTACGGCCCATCGTCCCAGCTTTGGCCGCGGCTGCACTTGCCGCTCGTACTCGAAGGAGGTCTCTCCTGACCTCAGCACCTTCCGGACCGTGTTCCGCGACACCTTCAGGTCACGGGCGATCTCCTTGATCGTCTTGCCCTTGATGAAGTGCTCGCGCCGAATCCGGGCAATCGTCTCCACGATCAGCATCCCCGACCACCTGCTTCATTCCAAAGCAGGCAGCGCAACAGCCCAACGTTAGGGGGTCAATTTTGGACGCCGATCCCCCGGCTTAGGGGGTCAATATTGCAAGCCGAATGACAGGGGGTACTCAAAAGCTTAGCTGAACGGCCCCGGACCGGCGTCCTAGAGGTGGATTTTTTTGCGCGAAATTCCTGAAAAATTATTTTTTTGGTTCAGTGAGCTGAGGTGCGTTGAAAAAACTGTCGCGAAATTAGGGAGGGGGAGGTGGGAACGGGCCTGGATGTGAAGGGGAGACAATGGCTGAGCCTGATGAATTGAACTCACTGAACGAGGAACCGCGCCTTCATGTCGAATACTGGCCGCTCGATCGCTTGATTCCCTATGCGCGTAACGCGAGGACGCATAGCGAGGCGCAGATCGCAGAGATCGCAGGCAGCATTCGGGCTTTCGGTTTTTCCAATCCCATCCTGGTCAGTGAGGGAGGCGACATTATCGCCGGCCATGGCCGACTGGCTGCGGCGCGTAAACTCGGGTTGGCCGAGGTGCCGGTGGTCGTGTTGCCGCTGACGGAATTGAAGCGCAGGCAGCTGGTGCTCGCCGACAACCGGATCGCATTGAACGCCGGTTGGGATGCCGAAATGCTGGGCCTCGAGCTAGCCGACCTTTCCGGGCTGGGTGCCGATCTTTCGACGCTGGGCTTCACGGCCAAGGAACTGGCGACAGCGCTTTCGCGGGTGGAGGGCGGTCTGACGAACGAAGATGAGGTCCGCGATGTCGCAGAGGTAGCGGTATCGCGGCCTGGCGATATCTGGCAGCTCGGACCCCATCGCGTAGCCTGTGGCGACAGTCGTGACGCAAATTTGGTGAAGGCGCTGTTTGCCGGCACCGTGCCGCAGCTAATGGTCACCGACCCGCCCTATGGCGTCGAATATGATCCGGAATGGCGCCATCGCCGCGGCGTCAATAACTCGGCGCAGAACCGGCAAGATACGTAACGACGAGATCGCGGATTGGACGCCAACCTGGGAGCTGTTTCCGGGTGAGATCGCCTACGTCTGGCATGGTGCCCTCCGTTCGACCATCGTCGCCGAAAGCCTAATCAAAAGCGGCTTCACGATCCGGGCGCAGATCATCTGGGCCAAGGAGCGGCTGGTGATGAGTCAGGGCGATTATCACTGGCAGCACGAGCCCTGCTGGTACGCGGTTCGCAAGAAGGGCTTCTGGACGGGTGATCGTAAGCAAACCACGCTGTGGACCATTGCGAGCGGCGGACAGGACGTCGCGACCAAGCACGCGACCCAGAAGCCGGTCGAGTGCATGCGCAGGCCGATGCTGAACAACTCCAGCCCCGGGCAGGCGATCTACGAGCCGTTTCTCGGCAGCGGCACCACGCTGATCGCCGCGCAGTCCTGCGGGCGAGTGTGCTTCGGTGTCGAGATCGATCCCCTCTTCGTCGATCTTGCGATCCGCCGGTGGCAAGCATTCACTGGCGAGAAGGCGAGGCGCGAAGGAGACGGCATCTTTTTTGATGCACTCGCGCCAGGCGAGCTTATCGAGGGGGCATCATGATGCGTGGTCGGCACCCGAAACCAACGAGGATGAAGGCTTTGACCGGTAATCCCGGAAAACGCCCTTTGAACTCGCACGAGCCAAGGCCCGAGCCGGCGGCGCCGGATTGTCCGCCGGAGCTCAATCCCCTTGCAAGGCAAGAATGGGTTCGCCTTACGGCGGAGCTCGCCAAGCTGAATCTGATTACCCATCTCGATCGTGGCGCGCTTGCTACCTATTGCGGCTCCTACGCACTGTGGGCAGAGGCGACAGAGCAGATCCAGAAGTATGGGACCATGGTGAAGTCGCCGACTGGCTATCCCATCCAGTCGCCGTATCTATCGATAGCCAACAGGCAAGCTGAGATCATGATGCGTGTTGCATCCGAGTTCGGCTTTACGCCAGCAAGCCGCAGCCGCATATCGGCGCCGCCACCCGATCAGCTGCCGCTTCTTGAACTCGCCGCTGACGAGTATGAGGAAGATGCCATGGCGGGTGGGGTGGACCAAAACTCTAGCGATTGATCCCCGTGGACCGGTGTTCCTGGTTCATACCCAAAATTTCGAATTTAAATCCGAAAAGCCCACCTGCCATGGTCGGTCAAATTTCTGGAATTAATACAAGAATCCAACCTCGAGGTATGACGCATGCGTTCCTGAAAATAGCAGGCCCTGCGCCCAAGCGCCAATCAGGATCAGCCGATGATCTTCACGAACTTGAATTACAATTTTAAGTACATTTTGCGCTCGGAACCGAAGCTAGCACGTGACCTGGGACAATGATCCGTGCTTAGTGGTTCGACTGCTATGCGCCCGCGGAGAGATCTTGGACGTGTAGACATTCCTCTTTGGTCACGCTGGCCGGTTCTTCGGGGCGTAAAGCCCATGGCCTCATCGTAAGCGGTAAACGGCAAGGCGTAATCATGAGTGGATTCAAGGAACCTAGCTTCGCGGACCGGCAAAAGGCGGCGCAGGAAGCCAGAACCAACATCCTGAACAAGTTTCGCGGCCAACCCGGACCCGACGATCCCGCGGTCAAGGCGCGGCAGGCCGAGCGCGAAGGGTTCGCTGCCGCGCGTGCGAGGGTCAGTTCCGCGCGCCAGGCCGCGAAGACCGAGCGAAACCGCCTCGCGGAAGAGGCCGCTGCCGCTGCCGCAGCCCAGCTCCTGCGCGAAAAGGAAGAGGTCGCCGCACGGCAAGTAGCGCTCGAAGCCGAGCAGAAAGCTGCACGCGACGCGCGCTACGCCGCGCGGAAAAGACGAAAAAAGTAAGAGGCACGAGCCCGCCCCCAGTAGGTGGGCCAATCAACAAAGCATATACCTGTGCCAGGCTTCAGTTTGTGTCCGCACCAATTGGGTTGTTGGCCCAAAGCGGCTGTCTAAACGTGGTCGCCCACCGTCAGCTCCTGGACCATCAGCGGACATCCACCAAAAATCGCGACGGTGGGGGTGGCTCGATCCTCAGCGAGCTCTCGGGCAAGGACCGGCCCCTCTCCCATTCACGGATTTTTTTCGTCAGAAGCTGGTTTTTGATGTCCTCGGTTCGGTGTTGAGGCTCCGCCGATCGCCTCGTAGATCAGCGAAAGATTTGTCGTTTCCGGCACTTCGGCCTCCTTAAGTCCGTGAGGCACGAAAGCCGGTCGTACGGAAAACGACTATTATTCTTCACCGCATCGTGGACGCGATGGGTCGTTACAGAAAACGTCGCGAAATTCGGTAGGAGGAGGGTGGATGGCCGGGCTGTGGCGAATCGTTAAACTCGAACAGAAAACCGGTTCATCGCGCTCAAGAACTGTACGCGCGGGTCCACATCCTGCAGGTAGATCGTCCTTCTGAGGAATTCGACCTCATCGGCTTTAGAAGCCTCGTCCACATCGATGTACCAGGATCGGGGGCGGCCGTCGGCGCCATCGCTCCATCTGTAACCTCGCCTCTTCAGCAGGTCCTTGAGTTCGAACGGTGATTGCTCGGCCCATATCCGAAGGGTCTTGCGTCGCGCCCGTTCGAGAAGGAGCGAGAACGCTGATCGACCTAGCTTTGGCACGTCGCTCGACAAGATTTCGATGAGAGCCCGACAATCATCGATAGCCCGATGAGCCTGTTGGAGGCCAACACCCGCGAGAAGATATCCCAATCGCGATCCGTCGAACCCAAGCTTCCGCCATTCCACTTCGGTTGCCGAGCAGGCCCAATTTTTCCTATCGAAGACAGACCAATAGCGCTCAACGAACTTCCGATCGAAGCTTGCATTGTGAGCGACGATGATCACTGCGTCCGCAGCAAACGCGGATATTTCGTCCGGATCAATCCGATGTCCCGATACCATTTCGTCGGTAATGCTGGTGAGTTCCAGTGATTTCGGCAGGTATCGGATTTGAAGGCTCGTTGAACGACGAGAAGACCTCCGTAATTTTCGCTATCCTATCATCCGACAGATATTCGAATTTCACCATCGCAAGCTCGATGATTTCGTCCTGCGCGGTGTTGAGACCCGTGGTTTCGACGTCGATCAGAATACCAACCCTGGTAGCCTGGCCTTCGCAGGAAGCAAACTCCGTACGAGGAGTGAGCCTGCGAAGCACCCGATAATCGGGAGACCTCGCCAAGGTCTCGGCTATTGCGGCTAGATCGATTTCATCCGACGGCATAGGATCAGCGTGTTGCGATGCGTGCCAACGACTTCTGATTGATCAGAAGGGGCCGACCGCGTTCGTCAATGAAGTGTTGAGCGCGTAGCAAGGGTAAGCGGGCGACGAGGCCTAGGGCCATTGGCTGACTATTCCGTAACATCCAGTTTGCGAGACTGGCGCGGTCTTTGACCCGCTGAGTTCCCCCATTACCTCTCCCTGGGACGATCGATCGGCCGCCGTCGCTCTGCGGGAATCCGAATTGCTCGATCTTGGTCCGCCGAATTGTCCTAGCAAAGCATCGGACTTTGCAAGTGGCTAGGGTTGGTCAAAAACTGGAGAAGGCTTTCTCCGGTATGGTTTCTACGCGAGATTGTGCTGCACCTTAGGCGATTCCTCGTGATGACGAAGCGGCGACTAGCGAGTTGTTAGGCCCGCCTCATTCACCAAAACCCCCCCCTGCCTGCTCGTGAGATGCTAGGCTGTGCCGACGAGGTCCGGGACGCCCGACGGACCCTATTGGATTAGTCGCGTATGCCCATTTCAGCTCGGTTTGTCGTCAATTCCACCATTTTGCTGTTGACCGTCGGTTTCTTCGTCCTTTTTGGGATCGTTGGGATGACCGTCTGGTTGGGCGAGCGAGCCCGGCTCTATTCCGATGAGGCGGGGCGGCTGCGCGACATCCGCGTGGCCGCGGTCGAGTTGCGTAACGCGTTGCAAAGCGCCGAGTTCGAGCCAGCGCGGGTTCTTGGTCGGCGGCAATGAGATCTATCTGGCTCCTTATGACAACGCGAAGTCCGAGGCCAGGACGCAGCTCGCGCGCGTGCAGCAAACGATCGCAGAGCGCGCGAATATTGACGCTTTGCTCGCGCGGCTCTCTGCGATCGTTACGGAAAAGATTGACGAGATGGATCACACCATCTCCTTCAAAGCTGAGCTCAAGGACAACGAGGCGATCGCGCTCTTCCGCAGCAATCGTGGTAAGGCCTTAATGGACGAAGCGAATGTTTACCTTTCAAGCATCATCCGGAACGCCGACGAGAAATTGAACGCCGGTATCGCCGAGCAAGCGCGTAATGCGACGTGGCTGCGACTGGCCTCGACCGGAGGCGGGCTTGTAATCGTTCTTGTCGTTGGCGGCGTTATCGTCACCCTGTTCCGCTACGCGCGCGAAATCTCGCAAGCGCGTGACGAGGTTCAGCTGCTCAACGGGACGCTCGAGCGACGCGTCAACGACAGAACCGCAGCGCTGGAGCAGGCGCGTGATCGAGCCGAGACCCTGCTCGCGGAAGTTAACCATCGCGTTGCCAACAGTCTGTCGCTCGTGGCTTCGTTGGTCCGGCTGCAATCGAATTCCCTTGCAGAACCCACAGCGAAGCGAGCGCTCAGCGAGACCGAGGGAAGAATCAGGCGATCGCGGCCGTCCACACCCGCCTTTACACTTCAGGCAATATGGCTTTGGTTGACCTCGATGAATACCTCTCGAGCCTTTTACAGAACGTCGAAACGGCGATGCGAAGCGAGGGGCACGGTGCCTCGCTGACATGCGAACTTGAGCCGGTGAAGCTCAAGACAGATTCCAGCGTGAACCTCGGCGTGATCGTTATGGAGTGGGTGACGAATGCCTTCAAGTACGCGTATCCGAACGGCGAAGGAGAAGTCCGTGTAAAGCTTAAGCGGGTGGGCGATGGCAAAGGTGAGCTAGTGGTAGAAGACGATGGGGTGGGCCGCGCCGAGGGTCCGGCGAAGGGTTCTGGGCTTGGTACGCGCATCGTATCGGCGATGGCGCGGACAATTGGTGCCGAGGTGGATTATTCCCCGCGTCAGCCCGGAACGAGCGCTCGTCTCGCGTTTCCGTTCGCAGCCGGGAGCTAGCCGGTGCCGCCCCCTCTTAGAGAAATGTTCGCTTGCCTCGCAGTGATCGGATTGCTGGGCGCGGGGGCTTGCTGTGTCGCTGCACCGGGAGAACCACCGGGAATCACCCGCCCAGTGTTGTTGCCGCCTTTCGATCCCACTGCGCCGAGTTGTAGTCCACCATCGGGGCTGCAACACGTGCTCGCATTCGCCCAGGACAATCAACGCAAGTTCATGCACGGGGTGGCGTTTGGGCTGGAGCGCGCGGCGAGGGACCGCGGAATGGAGTTCCGGCTCGCTCAAGCCGACAATGATGCTGCGAAGATGATCAGCCAAGTTCAGGCCTTTCTCGACGCCAAAATTGGTGCACTTGTGCTATCTCCCGTCGATCCTCCATCGATCGCCCCTCGTTTGCAGGAGGTGATCTGGTCGGGCGCCTATGTCGGCACGGTGGTTCCTCCGCCTGCGACCGAACTTCTGAACGCGCCGCAATATCTGACGGGCAAGGTGCTTGCTGACGAGGCGGCAGATTTCATCCGGCAGCGTCTTGCCGGCAAAGCCCGGATTGTCCTGCTTACCCACGACAGCCTGCAGTTTCTGGCACCGCGCTTCACCGCGATGCGCGATGTTTTCAGGAGGATGGCCGGTGTGACGATTGTCGCCGATATCTCACCGCTCACCGTCGATGAAGCCGGGGGCAAGGCGATGATGCAAACGATCTTGCTCGCCAACCCTGATGTCGATGTTGTCTTAGGGGCGGACACCGTCGTACTGGGGGCGCTGGCCGCTTTGCGAGAAGCGGGCAAAGCTCGGTCCGATCAATTCCTTGGCGGCATTGACGGGGAGCCCGCGGCTGTGGCCGAGATCAGGCGGGGCGGCCCCTACAAAGCAAGCGTCAGCCTCGCCTCTCCTGTCTTCAGCTACGCGATGGGCCAGCATGCGGCTGACTGGCTAGAAGGAAAGAGCGTGCCTCAGGCGATGGACATCCTGCCGCGCGCGCTAACCCGCGAGAACCTCGATGAATATGAGCGCGACGTTGCTGACCCGGGCACGGTTTATCGCGACTTGAAGAAGCGTGCGGCTTACCTGAAAATGTATGGGAACATCTGCTTCGACACGCGGGATCAATACATAAACTTTCCATGGTCTTCGGAACGGAAGTAGGCGGCGCGAGTCGTCTGTGCTGGGTGAAGGGCGTAATTCGTTCCTCGAGAAGGTGGTTAGTCTGCAAAAGAAGCCTGTCGGCCGCTGGCTGACGTATTCCGTAACATCCAGTTTCCGAATCCTGGTTTGGCTGCAATGCAGTCCGGTTGCTGTGTCACCGGCACGCCGTGCCCAAATGCAACACTCGGCCGCAATGACAAGCGAACGTTCACCTTGCAACTCAGGGAACCATTCGAATCAGGCGTAAGATAGCGAGCAGACCGAAACGGGGGATTTTCGGATGCCCTACTACTCCTTTGATCTCATCATTGGCGACGACTACAAAAACCAGGGCGGCATGATCCTGGAGGATTTGGACGGTGCCTCTGACCGCGCCGTGCAGCTTGCAAACGAACTTTGTGCGGTACGTCCCGAGCTGAAAAGCAAGGGCTGTGCGGTCCGGGTCACCGACACTGAAAACAGGGAGCTCTATCGTGCTCCGCTCGACCCGGTTCCAGCCTGGATGAAGCCGCTTCGATCTTAAAAGGCGCGATCAACTCAGGCGTCCTCGCCTCTACTGCAACGGTGAGCACCGTCAGTCGCTGTTGCGAGTGAGCGTCACGTCGGACTTCCCGCGACGCACCGGCCGCGCCTCCGCATGAAAAGTGGTGACCTGCGGCTCGGGCCGTCGAACTGGTCGCCGATCAATGCGGTGGTGATGTCAGCCCAAGCCCGCTGCCCACACGAAGCCGCCGGCCGCAAGCGTCACACCTGTGATGAAGAGCGCAGCCTCCAACCGCGTCAGTGTCCAATCATTACGCATGCGTGCGCCTCAATCGTTGGACTGTCTCGAAACCACGATGTGCTCGATCAATTAACGAATGGTTAAGAAATCGCCTGGCCGTTTGCGGGCGACCTTTAGGCGGCAAATGGGCGAGGATATCCAGCATTGGTATTAGTCCAAACGAGACTGCTGGCCGATCGCCACATTTTGCCACTTTTGGCCTTCTAGATTCCCGAAGTGATTTCAGAATTCGGTTTCGATGTAAGTAGCGTTCCTTGTTGGGTTAGGGCCGTACGCTCCATGCGTGTCGCAGTCGTGATCGCGTTGACACTGTTGGCCGCTTCATCAGCGCATGCTTCGCAGTCTTGTATGACCAAGGACGAAGCACGCTCTCACTTTGCTACGACCTATCTCTATTGGCACGGACCGGACCATTGCTGGGATGCGAGCCCGGGTCGGCCCCAGCCGGTGCGTGACATCCAGCAAAGGAAAGTGCAGTCCGTTCGCGGACAAGGCCGCGAGCCAAACTGGCGGGAAGCGCGTTCCGAAGTGCTATCTGCAAATTCTTCATCGGCGGTGCCGCAGTTGCAGCCGTCCGAGCAGAACGAGAGGGCGTCCGAGCGTTCGGGTGGCGTGCCAGGGGTGGACCAGGGGGAGGATCGGGCGCCGGCCGCGCGCCGACTTGATGTGCGAACTCCTGATCCCATGCCTGCATTGAAGGCGACCGCTCGCAGTGCAGCGCCGACCATCGCAGCGGGAGGCGTCATCCTGATCTTGCTAATCGGCATGGTGATGGTCGCGGTTACAGAATTTCTAAGCGGTCGTGTGAACGGCGATGCCGGCAGTGAACTACCGACTTGAGCATCAATCTTAAGGAGGAAAATCCAGAGCTATTCGGGGGCGCGCCAGAAAGTAAACGCGCCGGCCCACGCATTGATAATGCTGAGCGTATGCGAGAACGCTGGCGCTAGGGCTTTGGGTCGGTCCGCTCGGCCATTGGCCGGGTTGTTCCGTAACGTCTATTTTGCGAACGCTTGCGACGATTACATCCTCGGACAGCTCGCTTCGGGCGTCTACTCGCAAATCCAGCGCGCGCCTGCAGGACGGCGTTGCATTCCCCTCAACCTACCTCGACGCTGCATAGGTGACTGTCCGCTCGGAGCCATAGCGGCTCTCATTGAACTGCTGAGCGCGAGCGACTGCCTAGCCGCAAAGCTCAATCCGACCTTCAGGGCACTAGCTTGCGGGAACTTTTGAGATCGATCCATCTTAACAATTGTAACTGAAGCTGGAGGATCGGTTATGAATGGAATTATCTATTTGGTGGGCTTGATCGTCATCATTGCGGCGATCTTGTCCTTCTTTGGCTTGAGATAAGCGGAAGAACAGGAAGGGCGGTGTTCGAAGGTGTGCCGCTCCGTCCATGCATGCCGTCTGACATTGAGCGGTACCTAGTCAAACCTGCATGTCGATTGCTCGTCGCATGCGGCAGAAGGGAGGGCTGTAAGCCGCTCATTATGTTTCCGTGGCACCTCCGTAATTTCGGCGGCACCTGCGCGTTGCCTAGCGGCTGACGAGGTCTTTCCACCTATCCAGCTGAAACTGTTTTAGCGTTGTCCTTTCAGCATCGAGTTCTTCAAGGCGGCTTGCAGTTGCAGCCATCTTAGCTGCTGCTTCATTGTAGCTAGCCGCAGTGGGTTGAAGCTGAAATATGATCTGGTCGTTGACGACCTTGTAGCGGCTAAACTCGCACATTAACAGGGTAACTTCCGAATCCGGGCGTTCGTGCCGCGGACTCCGTTCGCAACCCGACCGCGCAGTCGCGTTCACCTACTGCTTGGTGGCGGGGCCAAACCGCACGGTCCTTTGTGCCTCTGAAAGAGACAAACTTTCGAACAGGCCACCTAGCGCCTTGAGTTCATTTCCACCGATCGCAGCGCAACATTCCCGGTTGTTGAGGATAGCGACCGTAGTCGCCCAACGAAGCCTGGACGCTTTGCAAGCTATCACCAATTGATCCACATTACCGCTGTTGGATAGCAGCCGTTCGATTGACTTGACCGATGCTTCTGAGGCCTGCGCTAATGCTACCGTCAGCTTAGCGATTTGTTGCGTGATGGCCAATCGATTGAAGGTCGAGTCGTTCAATTTGCCCGTCCGACGCAGCTCGGCAATTTCTCTTTCAGCTTCCGAATAGTCCCTATCTGAAACGACAATCTTTGAAGTGGCTCTCGTTGCAAGCGCTTTGACGCTCGCCGGCGCGACCCGCAGGAATGCCGCTCTCGGTTTCTCGTCCACAATAGCCAGGAATTTCCGCAACAGACCAGGCGGAATGTCGGATCGTGCCCCCAACAATTCCGCGAGCTTGTCGTCGCGCTCGGCGATCTTGAACAGAACCGAAAAGCCCGCTTCCGAAAACCGTGCGCCTGGATTGCGAGCAATCAACGCATGGACGGTGGTGTGCCCGCGCATGATCAGGGTGGTGGTGAGATACTCAGATAGGACCGGCCTGGACCCGATGGCTAAAAGATACTCGAGCTCACCGGTTTCTGCGATTTCCGCGAGGTCATCCTCAGAAACCCAATTCGAGTGTTTCAGTATTGGCATAGCCACCGATGTATCGCGATGGCGAACGAGCTCGTGGATAGCTTTCGGGAGCTTTAGCCCTGACCTTACGAGAGCGTCGCTAACTTTTGCGAGGTCCTCAACCGTCACAGGCCGCATGAGACAAACAAGCACATCGTCGAGATGGTCCAGCTTGCCGACCGCTTCACCCTGATCGTCTAGAAACAGAGTGGTAACCTGCTGCAGCACAAGCGCGCGGCGGTATTCGGGGCAACGCACGATCGCGTCTTCGAGATCCTCGATTTGCGCCGCATACGCCGGCCGTGTCATCCTTGTAGTCCTGAGCTTGGCAGTACAGCTTCGGCCGGTTTGGAATAAGCATTGGAATTCGCGAATGCTCTTTGAGGCGAAGAATATCAGGGCGGCCACTAACCGGCCGTTAAGGGCCGACGAGCACAGAGGGCATACCATGCTCTGATTGCGTCTCGCGAGCGCTGTACTGACCTCACCGCGACCGCCTGCCGGGTTCCCGCATTCATAGAATATCGCAAGTGCCCCAGCTAAGGCACGCCATAGCCAAGATGCTGCCTCGGTCTTATCGAACTGACGGCTGGATTGATGTCTTAGTTGAAAGTCCGTTGGGGGGCATTGTCGTGAAAGTCGTACTTCAGATCGTCACCTACTGGGTGGTGCTGTCGACCTGCGTTATCATCCCGTTTATCACGTGGGCCTACTTCCGTGCACAGCGCCAAGCGCGCCGCGATGAAGCGGCGTACTTAGCGGACTGGCTTGGCTCGGAAGAGCTGAAGCCGCCCACCTAAGGCTCCACAAGCGGCTAGACCACTGCATTCCGCACACTCATCGCGGTCCGTCAGCTATTCGGGTCGCGCGTCGTTGCTTCCTTGCCGGAAAGAGGTTCCGTCAACACGGACGGCGCTCGCAATCGGGTCACTCCTGAAAGTTGCCAAAAGCGATGTCGACTTGGCCTTCGACGCCAGGAAACCGGACGGTCCGTTGCACGTTATCTGAATTGATTTGGCTTAGGTACACAGTAGCGCTTCGGTACGTCTGGACGGCCCGCGCGACCGGAGGTCGAACGCGTGAAGCCAATCCTGAGAATGCTCATCTACGTTGCGGCCGGAGTTTATCTGCTGGTCGACGCGATCTTCATGACGTTCGCGCGGCCTATTGCCAGCTGGATCGATAAGCATGTGCCGCTGCGGAGATTGAGGAGCTGGATCAGGTCGCTGCCGCCTTACCCATCTCTCGCCTTGTTTTCCGTGCCGGTGATTATTCTCGAGCCGATCAAGCCCTTAGCAGCGTACCTTGCGGCCACTGGCCAATTTCTCAGCGGAGCTCTGACGTTCATTGTGGGCGAACTACTGAGCTCGTGTTGGTGGAGAGGCTATTCAGTCTCACACGAGAAAAGCTGATGAAGATTCCGAGCTTCGCTCGACTATATGGGGGGTATAGCCGGGCGATAGCTTGGCTCAAGGCGACGGAGGCCTGGCGCGCGCTATCATCCGTTGCCACAACAGCTCGCGAGTATGTCAAAGCGCTAGGCGCGCGCGTCGTGCATCGAATTCGGTGATATAGCCAAGCTGGGCCGCGCACCTTCGTGAGAATCAGCCCACCTGTGCCTGGAGCGAGAACAACTTTGGCTGTCTGTGCGCGCATGCCGTTGTTTGCCAGATGCGGCAACCTCATCCCGGCGTCGGTCACTGGCCGATTTCTGTCATAACATCCAGTTTGCGAGTTGTTTTCAACGACACCAGCGACGCCGATCCCTATCACGAATGAAATTGGCTGGACTGCTACTGGGAGCGCCTTTTCAACCTTTTTGATCCCGACGCCATTACCTGGGCACGAGCATCGCGAGCGCTGTTGGGCGACACCGAAGCCACCGGCGCATCGCCTTTGATCTGCTCGCGTCCGACCTCGCGGCGTGGCCAGGTAAAGTCGTCGGCGCGGCCAGGCGGAGGATGAAGTGCCTCGCCCTTGATCAGCGTGCGCGCAGTGAGCCCATCGACAACAAGGGGTCTCGCTCCGGGGCCGCCGAGCAATTGGTCGGTGGCGAGCGATGGCGCGGTCAGTGGAAGTATTGGCCCTGCCAGTGGACGTGGCGGCTGCCCGGGCGCGGCGCTGGTATCTGGCGTAGCAGGCTCGGTCGGCAATGCGATGGGCCCGGAGCGTGCTGCGAGCAGGCGGGTGATCTCGCGATCGACATAGTGCGCCAATTTCCGTGCGCCGGCTTTGGTGAAAAAGATGCCGTCGTAAGAACGCAGCTGGCGGATCTGGCCTTCGAAGTCAGGTCCCTTCTGCTGGAATAGACCATGTTCGTCGACAAACCCGTCCCAAACATCGACATAGGTGATGCCAGCCTTGCTAGCGGCCTCTCGGTAGAGCGAATCCAGGAACAGCATATCGGAAGTTCCCTTGGCGCCGGAGATCGCAGGCAAGCCAACCCAAATCACGGGCATGCCTTTCGACTTCACCACCACAACCATCTCGTCAATTTTCTTCGCGTAGAGCGCGCTCCAGCGGTCTTCACCAAACTGATATAGACCATTGGGTGAGCGTGCGGTCCTGACCTGCGATTCCTTCGCGATGTCGGCATCGTCCTGCGGCAGCTCGGTATCGACCTCGGGCGCCTGCGCGACATCCGGCTTGGCGCTGCCGTCTGACTTGGGCATCGCCCTTGGAGCTCTTGTCATTCTTGTCGTTCTTCTTGTCGGCCCCCTTTTCACCCTTTTCCGCGCCTGGTTCGCGGATTGGAATCCGATCGTTGATGCCGAGCATCACCACAATAATGTCGGGCTTTTCGGTCGTCGGAATGACTTTGGCGGCCGCGGCCCAATCCGAAGGCTCGCCCTTAGGCTGATATTTAATCAGACCCGAGGTGTTTTTGACCTTGCGGGTGACGCCGATGTCTGGCTGTTCGGAGTAGGCGTCTTCCAGACCATAGGCGAGCCAGTCCGCCATGCCGTCGCCAAGGACCAGGATGTGGCGGGCCGGGACAGTGTTGCGTTTCTCGACTGGCGGTGCCTTTGAATAATCTTCACGAGCAGGTGGTCGGATTCGCCGAGGCTGGGGCGCGCCCTGCTGAAAGGGCCCAAACGTACCGTTGCCAAACCAGCCGCCACCAAACCAACCGCCACCGTGTTGTTCCGGTCGTTGCGGGTAACCACCAAAATTGAAAAATTGCGCAGAGCTTGGTCCGCCAAGCAGAAAGCCGAGCGCGATTGCCAGCGCAATCAATAGCCCTTTTGCAGTTGAGAAGTTCCATCCTGGCATGTCGGACGCGCGTACAGACTGCCCGTGCCCCACGCCCACGATAGCATCAAAGCGAAGGAATTCGTCTCAGATCACCGTGAATGCAGTGCGGCGAGTTCCGCTTGTCGGTCACGCGCAACCACGACGGCTTCTCATCGAATGGAACAATGGCCTTTGCTGGGCCGAGATGGAGTCAGCGCGTTTCTAAGGCGTTTCCGAACGCACGGCGACGGTTACAGCAACGGACAGCTCGCTTAGCTACTCGGCTGGCTCGTGAGAGGGCGCGGACACCAACCGGCGTCAGCCCTGTGAAGTGATCATTATGTTTCCGTGGCGCCTCCGTTACTTTGCCGGCACCCGTGGCGTCGCCGCCTAGCGGCCGACTAGGTCTTTATACCTATCCAGCGGAGACTGTTTTGGCGTTGTCGCTTCAGCACCTAGGTCTTCAAGGTGGCTTGCAGTAGCAGCCATCTTCGCTGCTGCTTCATTGTAGCTATCCGCAGTGGGTTGAAGCTGAAATATGATCTGGCCGTTGACGACGTTGTAGCGGCCAAATTCGCGCATCAATACTGCAACGCATTTCTCGTAAGCAGCGATATATTCGAGCCGTTCGACCGATATTCGGGAAATAAGGGGTTTCAATCCCGCATGCTGCTCGTCGATCATGGCCATGAACTTTGCAAGGATATTGGTTCTCCCGACCAGCACGCTTGCGTCATGCTCAACCTTGTCGCGCTCGGCCTTAACCAGAGCGAGATAGCGGGATTCCAAAGTTTTGGCGTTGCTTTCCGCAATCAGTAGATCATGGCCAAGCGCTTCAAGGTCATTACGGCTGGAGGCACCCAGATCAGTTTGTTTCCAAAGATCTCTAGGGTCACCTTCTTTCAACAAACCGCGAGTAACGGTACCCATTTCAACGGAGTCCCGTTTTGCCAAGGCGATTATCTTTAGGATTTTATTTGAGGGATATTGCTTAAGTGCTTGGTCAAGTTGTTCTGGATCATTGACCCTTCCGAGGGCAGCCTGGCCTTCCCTAACGGAAATGGCATCCTGGAATCTTGCCAGGTTGCCCACGAAATACAGCGTGCCGAAGCAAACGGTCATAAAAGCGCACAGGATGAATACTGCCAGTAACTTTGACTTTCGATCCGAAAACGTTGGCACGGATTCGACCCCAATACGGCTTTGCTCTTGCAGGCTTTCGAAGAGTTTGACGCTTGCATTTGCGATCTCAAAGTTTGGGCTGCATGTCTTTCCAGCCATGCCCGCGCTCATACGCATCAGCCGCGCGGATCAGGGTCATCTCGTCGAAGGGGCGGCCCGCGAGCTGCAGGCCGATGGGCAATCCGTTGCTATCGAACCCGCAAGGCAGGGATATCGCGGGCAACCCGGCCAGATTCCAAGGATAGGTCAGTCGCCACGAAGCTGCGAGCACGCTCTCGTCCTGCGCCCCGACGCGAACTGTCCATTCCCCGATCGGCCATGCGGTGAGGGGACACGTTGGCCCGATGATCACGTCTACGTCAGCAAAGACCTTGGCCAGATCATCGATCAGCACATGGCGGAGCTGTTCGGCTTTGAGGTAATCTGGCCCAGTGACCAAACGGCCCATCTCAATCAGCGTGCGCACGTCGTCGGTGAAGCTGGTCACCGCCCCGGTGGCGAGATTGCGGCTGTGGTAGGCAGTAGAAGAGGACAGCTCGATCGCAAAGATCGCTCCAAGACTAAAAGCAAGGATCGGCAGCTCGAATTCAACGAGCTGGGCTCCGGCGTCACGGTAGAAGCGGATCGCTGCCTCGATGGCCGCATCGACGTCGGGTTGATTGTTGCCGAACATGTGGTTGCGGCAGATGCCGACCCGAAGGTTGGTGATGGGTTGGCCAAGCGCCGCCGTAAAATCCGGAACGTCGGTGAGCGTTGAGCCCGGATCTTTCGGATCGTGACCGGAGATAGCGTTCAGAGCATAGACGCTGTCAGCGACAGTATAGGAAAGCGGCCCGGCATGGTCGAGCGACCAGCTATGGGGAACGATGCCGGCGCGGCTCACTCGGCCGAACGTCGGCTTAAGCCCGACCGTGCCGCACAAAGCAGCTGGGATGCGGATCGATCCACCAGTGTCCGAGCCCATCGCCACAGGCACGATCCGCGCAGCGACGGCAGCGCCCGATCCCCCGCTCGAGCCGCCAGGAACGCGGCTCAGATCCCAAGGGTTCTTCGTGGGCGGCGTTACGTTGCCCCATGCGAATTCGTGCATCCGGGTCTTGCCGAGGATGATCGCGCCGGCATCACGTAGCTTCGTGACGACTGCGGAGTCCTGCCTGGCGAAGTGCACACCGCCGGCATCGGTACCGGCGCGGCTCGGCATGTCCGCGGTCAGGTAGTTGTCCTTGACCGCCACAGGCACACCGTGCAGAGGTCCACGCCACCGGCCCTGACTAATTTCACGATCTGCCGCCGCAGCCTAGGGCGCGGGCATCGTCGGAGAGGCATACGAAGCTTTCCAGCTTGCAATCGAGCATTGCGATGCGGTCTAGCGCGTTCTCGAGGAGATCGATGCTTGTCAATTTCCCCAGGCGAAGATCGGCCGACAGTTCCGCAACTGGGCGCGTGATTGGATTGTCGTGCATCGTCAACCTCAACCCTGCTGGCTCGCCGAGCACCGGCGAGAAAACCACCGCCGGATGAACATCTGTCAGATCGAGGCTTCGCAGCTTTGCTATCTCCTGGGCTACCGGCTGGAAGGCGGCGAGAACAGCAGATCTTCGCTCCTTTTCCAGCTGGATTCCCAGGGCCTCAACAAGCATCTCCAACTCGTTCATCGTATCCTCCCCCGTTATCCCTTACCGCCTTCGGCTCCCGCCGCCTCCCGGCCGATCCGGGGGCGATCGCAGTAGCATTTGCGTTACCCCCCGTGGGGCCGGCTCGGCGGGGTTGCCGCGCTTTGGCATCCCTGCGATGAAGGGCATGAGCTGCGCACGCGCTATGCGCAGCACGCGGCGCAGTTCGGAGATCGGCTCGGCATGCTCATCCACCCGGATGTCGATGAGCGGATAGACCTCATCCGCATGGACCCGCAGAGCCGCAGACTGCTTACCGCGCTTATCGCCACCCGCCGCGTCTCCAGCTTCGAGAGTCAACATCAGGCGCTCGGTAAGGTCCTTAGACTTGCTGTCGTCGAAAGCCGCGGCCATTGTACCCAGCACTTCGGGCCCGCTGAGCATATTGCCGATTATCGCCACGCCCATTCCGAGGATTTGTCCGGCCCATGGCGTGCATTCTGTGCCGGTATGGGCGGCGCTTGTTCCGCTTCCATCCACAAGGCCTAACTGCCGGAAGGCGCCCGCCTCGTCACCGGCGAGCGCAGTCGACAATGCATCAGTTGCTCCTGCCCCTCTCTCCAGTTCGGCGAGCGCCGTCAACGCCAGATAGGGATTGACCCAGCTCTGTGTCGATACCGCGCCGATACCCGACAGGACGAACGGGCACATCGAGCCGACGGCGGGTACGGCCGAGGCCACCGCCACCCCGAGTTG
Organism: uncultured Alphaproteobacteria bacterium; assembly: GCA_963696255.1. Taxonomy (GTDB): domain Bacteria; phylum Pseudomonadota; class Alphaproteobacteria; order Rhizobiales; family Xanthobacteraceae; genus Bradyrhizobium. The sequence goes on along the minus strand of CAVOJN010000005.1, from coordinate 1,349,647 downwards.
CCCGCTCCGCGGGCATCGGGCAATGATGGAGAAAGTGTTCGCTTCACGTCTCAAAAAATCACACCCGTAGTTGATCCTGGACTCGTGCGGCAGCAAGCTCGTCGCCGGCCACGCCTTCATCGGCGATCTCTCCGATCTTTAGCACTGCATACCGGTCGGCCATAGAGAAGGCGAACGGCACGTTCTGTTCCACGACAAAGATCGCCGTCCCCGAGCGCTTGCGCTCGGCCAACAGAATCTCCGTCAAGCGCTGGATCATGGACGGCTGCAATCCTTCCGAGATCTCGTCAATCAGCATGAGGCGAGGCGAGCCGAGTAGTGCGCGGGAGACGATCAGCATCTTCTGCTCGCCGCCACTGAGAGTGCCGGCCTTCTGGTTCAGACGCTTTCCGACGATGGGGAAGTATTCGCTGACGCGGGCCAACCCTTCGGCAAAGCCCCGATCGTCGCGGAGGCCGAGCCGGAGATTGTCCTCTACTGTCAGATCCTGGAACAGCGTCTGCTCCTGGGGGGTATAGGCAATGGCCTTGCGCGCGATTAAATGGGTGGGCAGGGCCGTGACGTCCTCCCCGAATAGCTTGATCTTACCCCTCTTGGCCGGGAGAAAGCCGAGTACCGTTTTGAGAAGAGTGCTCTTGCCCATGCCGTTCTTGCCAAGCAGGGCAAAGATTTCGCCGGACCGAATGCTGATCGAAACATTGCGCAGTACTATGGCTTCGCCGTACCCGCTGCTCAAATTGGCAATGTCGAGGACGGTCGGGCTCATGGCGCCTCCTGATGCGTGCCGCCCGCATAGATCGTGCGCACTAGCTCGGAGCCGACCACCTCAGCCACCGAACCGTCCAGCAACACCTTGCCCTGATGTAGCACGATGATGCGGGTGGAGATTTCGCGGACGAAGTCTAGGTCGTGCTCGATGATTAGAGTGCAGAGGCCCTCGCGCTGGACGAGATCAACCAGGGTACTACCGATCAGCGTGCGCTCGGGCTTGCTGAGGCCGGCAGTCGGCTCGTCAAGCAGCAGCACACTTGGCTCCAGCGCCAACACCATCGCAAGCTCCAGCGCGCGCTTCATCCCGTGGGACAAATATCGGCATTCGATTGCCAACTGCCGGTCGAGGCCAGTCGCGATGATGACGCGGCGGGCGCTGTCAGGCAGCGCAAGCGTCCGCGCATGGCTCAGCATGCGCGTTCCGTCCTGCCGGTATCGGGCGAGGCGGAGGCATTCGGCCACCGTTAGAGTTTCGAAGAGGCTGGTGGTCTGAAAGCTTCGCCCGATACCGAAGCCGACCACACTCTGAGGGGGAGTGCGCGCAATCGCCTGTCCGAACACAGCAACGGTCCCGCCCGTGCGCTCATAACCGTTGGAAAGGCAGCGCATGAGCGTGGTCTTGCCCGCGCCATTCGGGCCGATGATGCCCAAGAGCTCGCTCCCGAGCGCTTTGAACGCCACTCCTTCGAGTACTTTAAGGCTGCCATAGGAGCAGGCCAGATTCTGAAACATCCAAGGCAGGTAAATCCGTGCCGGCGCCGGCGCGGGGTCCCTGCGGGGCTTCAATGAGTGCCGGGACCGCGACGAATGGCGCAGCATCGCGGCCGATGGCAGTCGACCACAAACGCCGCACGAGAGTTTGGAGTACTGGTACGATTCCCTGCGGCAGCGCTACGATCACCAGCACGAAGATAGAACCGATGATCAGGTTCCAGACATACGGCAGATTGCCGGACAGGTAGGCGCTGATCAGGTCTATGGCGATCGTGCCAAGCACCGGGCCGATTAACGTTCCGCGTCCGCCGAGCGCGACCCACATCACCAACTGGGTGCCGAACACGAAGCTCCCAATCTCCGGCGCGACGACCACCGTATATCCGGCGTATCCATAGCCAGCGACCGAGGCGATCATTGCCATGACCACCATCAGCAGGATTTTGACCCGCGGCGCATTGATCCCAAGATACGTGCAGCGCTGCTCGTTCTCGCGGATCGCGACCAGCACCCGGCCGAAATCGCTATTGACAAAGAACCAGGCCGCTGTCGTCAGCACCACCAGGCCGATGCCGCAGATCGTGAACCAGGCTTCTACCGACATGTCGAAGGTGTTGTAGCCAACGAGTCCGCTGGATGAGCCGGTAAAGGTTCCGCCTGAGTAGAGGACCTGCACGAGGATGATCGGCAGCGCCAACGTCACGATCGCGACATACAGCGGGGATGCCCCGTGGAAGAACGATATCCACCCGGTCACGCTAGCCAATATCGCCGAAAGGGCCAAACCCGCAACCAGCGCCAGCACCGCGGTTTGTGGTGTGAAATCCATATACGTGAAGGCGATGCCAGCAGCATACGCCCCAATTCCGAAATACGCGGCCTGACCGAAGGTGAGGATGCCGGTATAGCCCCAAAGGATGTCCACCGTGAGCGCTGTCGCGGCGTAGAGGAAGGAGCGCACGAGGATGTTGGTTGTATAAGCGTCGAGGAGAGAGGGTGCTGCGACGGCCGCGACTATGCCCAGCCCCGCTATCGACCCAGTGGGTACGAGCCGGCTAGAAAAGGCCCGGCGCGGCAGGGTCTCGTGTTTTGCGGCGAGGTCAGCCATGGCCGAATCCCGCGGGCCGGATGCGCAGGAGGAGGGCTGCCAACACTACGATGGTCAGTCCGCCGATCACTGGGCTGATGAAGGTGGAAACGAGCACCTGTGCACCTCCAAGCGTGAGCGCTGCGGTCGCAAGACTTGCGAGCGATACTGATGACACAAGGACCAGCATGAACGCGTTGACCAGCCAGGGCACGCCCATATTCGGATCGACGCTGGAAAGAGGTGTGATCAGCGCACCGGCGAGGCTCGCAAGCCCGGCCCCGATGCAGAAGGTGACGAAGCGGACATGCCCGCTATTGATGCCGAGCCCTCGCGCGAGCGGCTCGTTCATGATCACCGCACGCGCCTCGAGGCCGAGCCGGGTTGCGTTAAGGAGCGCTGCAATGCCACCCGCCACTACTGCCGCCGCGACGACGAGAAAGAGACGATAAATCGAATAAGTCCCTCCAACGACGCTGGTAGCGCCTGTAATGGGCGACTGCACAAATTGAATCTCCCGGCCAAAAGCGATCGTGATGAGCTGGCCGATGATGATGCCGAGACCCCAGGTCGCCAGGATCGCATCGAGGGGCCGATCGTACAGCGGACGTATAACAAAGCGCTCGATGACGGCTCCCATCATAACCCCGGCAATAGCCGCCGACGGATAGGCCAGCCATGCATTCCAGCCAAGCTGCGTGACCACGAGTGCTGAATAGCCGCCGATGGTGAGAAAGCCGCCATGGGCGAAATTCACGATTTTAAGCACCCCAAGGATGATAAGCAGCCCGGACGCGACGGCAAACAATATTGCTGCGGTCGTGATGATGTCCAAAACGAGTGCGGTCATGCCGGTCTCCGCGTGGCTTCGATGCTGCCGATGAACGGAATCAGCCTCCTCGGCGCGTCAGGAAAACGAGAGAGATAGGCGCCACTCCAGGGGACCCGCGATCGTCTGCGACAAAGTCGCGACTAGCGCACAGATGACCCCCGCTGTTTCGGGGGTCACCGCGCCATGTGTTCTCGCCTTCTCACCCGGTCAGAGCTTCGGGCACTGCTCGCCCGGACTGACGTTCGGGAAGCTCTTCACGATCTTCACCGAGCCGTCGGCCTGCACCTGCCCGAGATACATCGTGAGCGGAGCATGACGCTGGGCGTTCATCTGCACGTTGCCGCGGGGGCCGTCGAATGAAACTTCGGCCAAGGCCGCGACGACCGGCCCGGCATCGGTAGTCTTCGCCTTTTCGACGGCCGCCTTATAAAGATAAACCGCGTCATATTCCGGCACGGAAAGATCGTTGGGCGTCAGAAGCTTGTCGCCGAACTTCGCCTTCATTGCCGACATGAATTTCTGATTCGCGGGCGTATCGATGTTCGTGAGGAAGGAGGCGGAGATGAACACACCATCCGCATCGGCTGCCATTGCCTTTGCCGTGCCCTCGTCCACGCTAAGATTGCCGACAGGAGCTTTCATCCCTGCGGCCTTATACTGCTTTTGCAATGTGACATTCGGTGCACCGCCGGCGGTTGAGAAGATCACTGCGTCCGGGTTGGCGCTTCGCATCTTGGAGATGATTGCGGTCCAGTCGGTCGCGTCCATTGGCTGATATTCGTCGCCGACGACCTTGCCGCCTTTCTTCTCGATGTAAGCCTTGGTGAAGGCCAACATTCCGCGCCCGAACGCATAGTCGCTACCTACCAGGAAAAAGGTCTTCGCCTTGTACTCGTCCATGAAATGATCGACGATAGGTCCTACCATCTGCTCGGGGACCGCGCCATCGGCGTAGAGATAGTTGTTGCAGGAGCGGCCCTCATAGAGGGACGTGTAGATGTAGGGGACCTTGCCACGCGATACGATGGGCAGCATGCCGTTACGGGCGGCGCTGGTCTGCATCGAAATCAGCGCATTGACCTTCTTCTGAAAAATCAGCGAGTCCGCGGCTTTCTGAGCGCCGGCCGCGCCCGAGCCGTCATCGGCAACCTCCAGCTCTACCTTTTTGCCGAGAATGCCGCCAGCCGCGTTGATCTCATCAACGGCCAATTCAGCTGACTGTACCACCGAAGGCGCCACCACGCTGTTGGCCCCGGAAAGCCCAGTAGGTATTCCGATTTTTATAACCTCCTGAGCCTTCGCCCCCAAGCCCGGCATCAGCGCCAGCGCAAAAATGACCCCGCCTGTTCCCAATTTTGAAAACATCGCATTTACTCCCGTCCGTTACGTTTCATCATTAGAACGCAGTCACTGCCCCTAAGCAAGCACCATGCCAAGTGGGCCCTGAACTTCCGCGTTGCCAAAGGTCAGGCCGAAACCACTGCGGCTCGAACGAGCAGCAAACCGAAAAAAGCCGAAAAGGGGGAAGGACGCCCTACCGGATGATATCAGTCTGGTCGCGCGAGATTATATGGCCGCGTTCGAAACGCTACGGCTTGGCCCGGGCCGCATTTCATCATAGGACCCCCATCTATGTCAGAGGCGCCGCTGTCGACGATGCGCTGCAGATCGATTCTCGACGTGAACGTGCGACGGGCTGAGTCTTACTGCTGCTATTGGGGCGTGCCCGGTCGGCATCGCAACGTTTGCCGTCTCCGCACGAAGCCGCCGGGGCGATTCGAGAAAGCTCCGTCGCTGTCTTTGGGGAGGTGGGGCCATTGGCCTGCTTATTGCGTAACATCTGATATCCGAACTGACCTATTCCATAATGCGGGATTGGCGACTGGCGAAACGGATTACTGCTAGCGCTTAGAGACAACATCCTGCCGATCCTCTAACCCGTTCAAGACATCTGAGCGGTAGGCGTCGAGCGTGAAATCTTGACCTCTTCCTCGTTCATATCGGCCGATATGTCGGCGAAAAGCGGCGTACTTAGATAACGCTCGCCTGTGTCGGGAAGCATACAGAGAATATTTGCTCCTTTCTCCGCTTCGGCCGCAACCTTGAGCGCGCCCGCAAGCGTGCCGCCCGAAGTGATGCCGACAAAAATGCCCTCCTTAGTCGCAAGCTCCTTGGCACAGCGAATTGCGTCTGGGCCGGAGATTGCTAAAACACGGTCGATCACGTTCATTGCCACGACATCGTCAGTGAGCTTCGGAATGAAATCGGGTGTCCAGCCTTGCATCGGATGCGGCTTGAAATTCGGATGCGGCGCCGATGGACTGCCGTCCGAATTCCGCTGTTGCGCGATGCCACTACCAATCAACTGTGCATCTTCCGGCTGACAGACGATGATCTTCGTTTCGGGACGTTCCTTTGCCAGCACCCGTGCGACGCCCTTCAGCGTTCCGCCGGTGCCATAACCCGTAACCCAGTAATCAAGTCGCTCGCCCGCGAAATCGTCCACGATTTCACGAGCAGTGGTTCGCGAATGATAATCCGGATTTGCTTCGTTCTCGAATTGGCGGGTCATGAACCAGCCATGAGTCTTCGCAAGCTCGATGGTCTTGTTGATCATTCCCACAGCGCGTTCGGCTGCGGGTGTCACAATCACCTTTGCTCCGAGAAACCGCATCAACTTCCGCCGTTCGACGCTGAAAGGTTCTGCCATCGTCACGACAAGGGGATACCCCTTGGCTGCACAGACCATCGCAAGGCCGATTTCGGTATTCCCGCTCGTCGCTTCGATCACCGTCTGGCCAGGCTTCAGCTCTCCCGATTTCTCCGCTGCTTCGATGACACCGAGAGCAAGCCGATCTTTCACCGAACCAAGCGGGTTGGAGGCCTCAACTTTTACAAACAGATTTACGCCCTTTGGTACAAGACGATTGATTCTCACTACCGGCGTGTGTCCAACCGTATCGAGGATACTTTGATATCTATGGCTCATGTTGGCTCTCACATTGCGTTGACGTTAATAAAAGACAGTGTCCGATCGAGACTTTCCGCATATCCGAACCAATTGCTTCAAAAATCTTCAGAGGTGGCGGACCCGTTAGCAGATATTGCAATTGCTGCTGCCCGACGCCGTTGCTTCGCCGACCACACGATCGAGGCAGAAACGACAAAGGAGCAAAGCGCCAACGCGCGGAGCTTCTCGTAAGCTCTGCCACGCTCATGGCATCGCCTGCTTCGGCTGTCGGGCGATCGCTAGCGTGATCAACGCGGCAACGACACACAACGCACCAGCCACAAAAAATGCCGGTAAATACGTTGCGAGGGCGGTCCGCGACAGGCCGGCACCGAATGCGGCGGTTGCCGCGCCGAGCTGGTGGCCGGCGTAGATCCAGCCAAACACCAAATTGGCGCGCTCAGGGCCAAACCTTTGCGCGGTGAGCCGCACCGTCGGCGGTACCGTCGCAATCCAGTCAAGACCGTAGATCATCGCGAACAGTGACAAGCCATAGAACGAGAAATTCGTGAACGGCAGGAACAGTAGCGACAATCCGCGCAGGCCGTAATACCAGCACAGCAGATATCGATTATCATAGCGGTCCGACAGCCAGCCGGATCCGATCGTGCCGACAAGGTCGAACATCCCCATCGCCGCAAGCAGGCCGGCGGCCTGGACCTGCGGAATACCGAAATCGACGCACATCGGAATCAGATGCACCTGGATCAGGCCGGTGGTGCTGGCACCGCAAATAAAGAAAGTAGCGAACAGGATCCAGAACACCCGTGATTTCGCGGCATCGCGCAATGTGCCGAGCGCCGCCGCCATGATGGGTGCCGTGCTTGGCGTCGGCGCCGGCAGTTGTTCACCGCCTTTATCGCCATACGGGCGTAACCCAATGTCGCTTGGGCGGTCGCGCATCATCATCGAGACCGCCAAGGCCGCAAGCCCGAGCAACGCGCACATCAGCCCCAGCGCCACCCGCCAGCCCATCCGCTCGGTCAGACTGGCAAGCAACGGCAGGAACACCAATTGGCCCGTGGCTACCGCTGCGGTGAGAATGCCCACCGCCAACCCGCGTCGTGCTGTGAACCAGCGTGCTGCCACGGTGGCTCCGAGCACCAGCGCGGTCATGCCGGTCCCGAGCCCAATCACCACGCCCCACAGCAGCATCAGCTGCCAGATTTTTGTCATTGTCAGTGAAACGACGAGAGCCGAGGCGACGATCACCAGCGCCGACAGCGTCACGTTGCGCAACCCGAAGCGGTTATGCAGGGCCGCGGCAAACGGCGCCATCAGCCCGAACAGGACAAAGCGGATAGACAGTGCCGAGGATATCTCCGCCGTCGACCAGCCGAATTCCTTTTGCAGCGGTACGATGAATACACCGGGTGCGCCGACCGTACCGGCGGTAATCACCGCGGTCAGGAAGGTCACGCCGACCATGACCCAGCCATAATGGATATTCCTGCGGGCGAGAGCAGCCGATAGCCATTGCGAGATCATGAAGCTTCCTGTCCGGATTTGCTCTTCATCGAGCTTTTGTGCTCGAAAGATGAATTCCAAATTCTTGCAAGACTTCTTAGCCAGAGATTCATGGGCAGATCGTCCTCCGAACGAGGGATGGCTGGATGGGCTTGGAGAAACGTCACGAAATTCGCGCTGGAGGGTATCTCGCCGTGACTTCGCAATCGCCGGTTCGCTGCAACGCTCTCGAACGGCAAGTCGATCGCCGACTTGGCTACCCCTTGGTACACATGTGTTGGCGGCGTCGAGGTCAGCCGTTCTCGTGAGATGCCAATTGCGGGCGCAACGGGTAACGGCTCGCCTCGTCCCGAAGAGCCGCCTGTTGTTGGAGTCTGGATCGGGCATGCATTGTCCGGCGCGGGCGTTTGCGCTCTCGATATTCCCGACATCGCGGTCAACCGGTTAACGGCGTCGCATATCCTGCGACAAGTTTAACGAGATCTGCTTGCCGCGTCGCACCCGTCTTTTCAAATAGCCGGCCGAGATGCGTCTTGACGGTTGTTACTGCAACTCCAAGAGCCGCCGCAACCTCCGGAACGCCGCCGACTTCGATGATCGCTAGCAACACGCGAAGTTCAGTCGGCGTCAATTTGAACGTTTTGCCGATCACTTCGAAAGCAGACGGGACTGCCAGGGCCGTCTTTCGAACGAACAAGGCGGCTGCGGCCGTGTAGGTTCTGCCGGCACGACGACGAGCCCCCGAGGTCAAAGGCAGCACATGAGCAACATAGCGCTCGTCGTTCTTGCCGATCAGCGGGACGGCTATTCCCATCGTGCCGAGCGCTGCATCCCCCTGGCCGGCCGAGGCAAATATCTCACGCAGCGTTTTATCAACCTGCGCATCACAGGCCACAAGCCGGCCGCCGGCAGAACGCAGAATATCGGCGACGCCGATAATAGCGTAGCCTGCGGCATTGGCATGAACGATACGGCCGACTGGATCGACAAGATACATGCCCACACTAAGGCCGTCGAGCGTATCGGCAAACGTCGCAGCCTCTGCGGCCTTCAGATCAATCATTCTTCCGATCAGAACCGCTCGGCGGATATGAGGAACGATCAGCCGCATCCGATGCCGCGTCTCGTCATCAACCACGCCGTCTCGCTCACTGCGGAAGACACCGAACATAGCCGCGCTGGTTGCCGATTTATCGAGAACGGCACTCACAAAATCGACGAGGCCCTGCGGCCGCACCCATTCTTGATAAAATCGTGTTTCCATGAATTCATGACGAGGCATCAGGTCCGCAACCGCGACGGGCTGTTCGATCTCCGCGAGAAAATGCCCTGCCGTCGCCGGATCAAGCGCCACATATTTTTCGAAATAGAGCTGCGTGTAGCGCGGATCAATTCCAATAACGTATTGGACGCTGCCCTCCTGGATGGCCGCGTTCTTGGAAAAGAGCGCCGCACCAGTCCCGCGGACGAAATGTGCCACTCTTTCAATGACACCCTCCCACAGGGATTGATCGAGGGCGGTGTCATAAACGTCGCCGATGAGATCGCTTAGCCTTTGAGGGTCATAGTTTTGATCTGGCAAGATAAGCAATTCAGATACTGCTTGTCGTTTTGCTGTTTTCATTTTGCAAAACCCCTTAGGCGCTTCCACAATTGATCGATTGATGACGTGCCTGATGTGTCATCGGGGAGACACGGCGTCGTCGGTTCCAGCCGGCTGTGTTGATTGAACCTTTAATGACTTGCGCGCGAACGGCTGCGTGGCAATACGACAGATCTCGGCTTCTCGCTAAAGCTTCTGAAGAAAGAAGCCGGATTTAGGCAGATAATGTCGCTTTGGGGATAGCGCATGACGAGAAACAGGGATGGAGGGACCGTTGGACCGACCGACTGCCTGGCGTCTCGTCGATTGGGCCCCTGGTATCCGGGGTGATCGGGCTGGCTGCAAACTCGGTGCGTGATGCACTGACGCCTTCTCGAGAAGAAGGCGCCCGCAATCATTCAAATTTCGCGTGCGATTTCCCAGGCCGCAAACGGCCGGTTCATTCCTGAATATAGGTCGTTGGGTCAATCACCCGCGAGGTCGTCATGACCCTAAACGACAAAACCAGGCCTATTGCGCAAAGCCAAATGATCTCGACAAGAGGATCGCTTGCTGAAGAGATCGTCATGGGTGCCCCATTGGTCAGGCTTGGTGCGCCGACCGATTGATCATGCGAAGCCCGCCGCGTTCTTGGATCACATGACAACCATGACGCAAACCGCGCTACGACGGTAAGAACGCGCGATCCCTCGCACATCGCGTCGAGCGCGTTCGCGCATCACATTGGCGCGCTTCCAACATATCGAAATCGAACGCGGCTGCGGTGAGAAACGTCCCGTTACGGATAGCCGCGTCGCAACGCGGATAGCAGCGGGCTTCGGCTTGGGCGATCCCTCAGGAACACGAAAGTCATGCTTGTCCAATTATCAATCCTGGAGGAAACAATGGCGGGTCTACTGGCGGTTCTTTATGGCATCTGCGCCTACGCCGTCTTTCTTTTCACCATTCTCTACTCGATCGGATTCGTCGGCAATCTGGTTGTCCCAAAATCGATCGATTCCGGGGTGGCCGGGCCGCTCGTCGAGAGCCTTGTCGTCAACGCGACGCTGCTTGGGTTGTTCGCGATTCAGCACAGCCTCATGGCGCGTCAAGGCTTCAAGAAATGGTGGACGCGTGTCGTGCCGCCGTCCATTGAACGCAGCACGTTCGTGCTGCTTTCCAGCCTCGTGCTGCTGTTGCTGTTCTGGCAGTGGCGGCCGATGCCCGCACTGATCTGGACTGCGCACAATCCGCTCATTGCGTCGATACTTGACGCAACATCATGGTTCGGCTGGGGCCTGCTGTTTGCCAGCACCTTCATGCTCAGCCATTTCGAACTGTTCGGATTGAGCCAGGTATTCGCGCGGTTGTGCGGTAAAAATCTGCCGCCTCCGCAGTTCCACGCTCCGCTCCTCTATCGGCTGGTCCGGCACCCAATCTATCTCAGCTTCCTGCTCGCCTTCTGGGCGACTCCGCTCATGACCGCTGGCCACTTGTGTTTGCCGTGGCGACCACCGGCTACATCCTGATTGGCATCCAGCTGGAAGAGCGCGACCTCGTCGATATTTTCGGCGACCAGTATCGCCACTATCGGAAACAGGTCGCGATGCTCATTCCGTGGCCGGGGCGCAAGCCGGTCCGTACGACCGGCGCCAGAACCTCGGCCGCGGAACACAATCCGCGATGATGAGGAAGGTCACGGCGTGACTCTCGTATTACCAACACTCGGACGATTTGATCTCCGGTCAAGACAACTGCAAGCAAAGCAAGACACCACCAAACCTCGAAGGAGAATAATCATGACGTCGTCAACCACTGTCCTGGTCCCAAACCTCAATCCGCTCAGGTTGATCTCGAGGCATTGAAGGCTCGTTAGCGGGGAGCCTGGTCGTCCGGTAATTAGGCTGTTGTTGGCATCACACTCCAGATCGTCGGCGAGGATCATGCGAAGCCATCGACGTCCGCTCAGGACAGAGTGTGCTCGACGTCGCGGTTGGAAACGGCAACGTCACCCTCGCCGCCGCCCGGCGCTGGTGTAACGTCGTGTCTACCGATTACGTCCCAAACCTGCTCGCACACAGCCAAACCCGTGCCGCGGCCGAAGGCTTGTCGGTTGAGTACAGGGATGCGGATGCAGAGGCGCTCGGCTTTGCTGAGGCGACGTTCGACGTGGTGGTTTCAACCTTCGGCGAGCGATGAACAGGTGATCGATTTCTATGGCGGCGCGGGCACATTCGCCGCTTGGCCGCAGCGCGTTCGAGACTACGCTGTGGAAACAACAGCAGTCAACATTCTGGATTGGGCAAGTGCCTATGGATTCCGTCTTACGCCTGCTTTGCTTGCGACCGTCGACATTCCGAGCCTGGTTTTGTGAGGCGGGTCCAGTCATGCGGCGATTCAACGCGCGAACGAGCTTCTGGCTGAGTACATACCGAGCGCCTCTGCCATCATCCTCGATGGTGCGGCCCATTTCATGATCGCGCCCATGCGAGCCTGGTCGCCAATGTCCTCGCGGAGCACGATACGCACATAGATCGCATGAGCAAATCGGCTGCCTTGTTGCCCTCTAACGCGCGCTGACGATCCGCACCTTGGTCGGGCGGCCCGCTCAACGAATATCCGGATGTTCAGCGGTGAGCCTCCTGATAGTCAGCAAGATCGCTGACTACGTTGTTTGGCGGACGATCGGCTTCGTCTGCTGTGGCCAATATCGTCGCGGTGAGCGATGCGGCCCTAGGACGGCAGTCCGACTGTGTGCAGAGCATCAAAAACAAGATCCCGGTAAGCTTGCGGCATTGGCGGAAAGCCCCGCTGTACCTCGGCGATCGTGAGCTCCGGATATTGCTCTCTCAGGGCGGTGACGCTGCGTCGGGCTTCCGACTCGGCACCAACCAGGACATACGCAGGGCACATGGTCCGATGGATCCAGGTCGCCGACGGATGTTCAGCCAAAGCACGCTGCTGCCAACGGGCTGCCTCTACATAGTTGCCCGCTCCAAAATGCGCGCAGCCTATCCCCACCAGACTGTTGAATGTGAGGGAATCGTTCGGCGCGAGGTCAAGGGCGATCTTGAACCGCTCGATGGCCGATTCGGCGTCGCCATTATACACGTCAATCCACCCGCCTCGGCTCCAGGCCCACGCCGAGCCACCGTCGGCCGCGAGTGCCTCGCGGATGACCCGATCCGCGGCGCCAACATCATGAAGCAAGGTGAGGGCGTTACCGAGAACAGCAAGCGCCGTCGCGTCGCCGGCGAGAGTATCTGCCTTTTGCGCGAGCTCTGTGCTTCGAGCCCGATCGTCGGCCGGCGTAGCGGTGAAATGATAGACGACCCGCTGCCCATACGCCCACGCGGCGAGCGCAGTTGCCAGCGCGTTGTCTGGATCGCGATTCATCGCACGCTCCAGAAGATCGGTCGCGCGCGCATTGCCGTCAGCATCGAGCGACAGAACATGGGGCATCGCCCTCAACGCCAGATCGTGCGAGCTTAAGTCCACATCGGGCTTTCGCTGCGAGCGCTCAATTTCTGCAAGACGCAGGGACGGTTGAAGCGCCGCGACGATTCGGGCGGCGAGATATTCCTTGGGAGCTGAATACTCATCAAGGGCGCCATCGAAACGATGCGCCGAGAGGTGACGGCGGGTTCCGGTCTCGATCAATCGAAGGGTCAGACGCGTTTGCTTGCCCGATCCCCTGATAGCACCCGACAGATGGTAAGAAGATGTCGCCGGGGGACTTGCGACGGAAACGCCGGCACTCATAAGCGCATTTGCGAGCTCTTCGGCAACGTGACGCGAGATTTCGCCATTCTCCGGATCCGCCTCGATAGGGCTCAGCGTAACCATCAGCCGATCGCGGCCAGAGATTAAAAATGAAGGCTTCGACGCGAGAGCACTTATCAAAACGCCTTGCCGCTTACGGGTTTGCGATGGCGTCTCGCCATAGCGCCGCCGGTACTCAACTGAAAACCGCCCGAAATGCTGCAAGCCACAGTCCTGTGCAACATCCATGACTTTCGAATCCGGCAAGCCATGGAGCAGCTCGCGCCGCGCACCCTCGAACCTGATATCGCGAAGCACAGCATGGGGCGTCTTGCCGAGAAAACTCCGGAACTGGCGCTGCAATGTTCTCCCCGACACCCCCGAGATATCGGCCAGATCGGCCAAACTCCAATCGTGACCCAGATTCGCGCGCATCGCGTCGAGGACGCGCCGGACGCCGCGCGGTAGCAGAGATGCGTTTGAGGCGCCATGGGGGCATGCAATCATTTGATCACTCCGGAGCAACCGACTCTGAAATTCGACTGCAGTGAAAATGCAAGGATGGGACGGCAGTTTCACAATAGGCAGTCTTGTCAAATTCCTCGTCCTCCAATCGCAGGACGCAGTCTCGGATGTTACACCCCCGTGGGTCGTTCATAACGGCCGTCTGGGGTGGCTGACCAATCCGGCGCGCTAGCACCTTAAGCCCATAGGGGTTAAACGCTCAGGCGAACCCATTTGTCTCGGCTTGACCCCGGCGCCTCACCGCCAGCCCCCCGGTGACAACGCCCCCGGATGGGCGCTTACCTTGCCGGAGCTAAAGGGCGCGTTTAGAGAGCTGCATTTGCACTGCAGCAAGCACATGAATCTCAAGGTATCGGCGCCAATAAGAGCATTTGCAGCAGGTCCCAAGACGATGTTACGAGCCATGCCTTCCTAGACCGAGAGCCGAAAGCCGTATCCTAGAGCAAGGTTCTATCGCCCTTGGGAGAGCACCTGACAGAGTGCCAGGGAGGAAGTTTTTTTGAAGTTTCTCTCCCTCCGCCAAGTCCATACTAAAAAGCCAAACATTATCAATGTTTGGCAATTGTGACTGACCAAATGCGACTTTGGTCGTCCGGACGATCTCACGCGGGAAATCCCAATCCCTACAGCGAATTGACCCCGTACTCCCCTAACTCTTTGTTCACGGTAGTGGCCAACCCATATAGCCGCTGCATCTGCGCGGGAGCGACAAAGAGAACCAAGGCCAACCCAGATAAGGCTTCATTAAGCGACGCAATTCTTAATGTTGGTCATATGTGAATCTCTCGGGCCGTCCTCGTTCCCTATCGGACAGGGAACCAATGTACAGAGTTCACCACCAATTGACACGCGCCTCGGCGCCAGCAGGCGATCGACATGAATGAACAGCAGCTCAACGATTTTCTTGGCGACAATGAAGACAAGCATCTAGGGACAGGTTGGTGGGCCAATGTGCTTTCAGCATTCTTCGGCGTCTTGGCGTTTGGCGGCGTGCTCTGCTTGTATTTTCCGCAACTGCTGACGACGCCCGAGCTGCGTGCCCATTATCCCGTCGCCACAATCCGCCTGCTCATCCAGGGCCTGATCTGGTCATCTCTGCTTTTTGGGACGATCGGCTCGGTTCTGCGCAAGAAAAAGGTCCTGGCCCTGTGCGGCCTCGCCTTGGCGACCGTAGCGGCATTGCTTGGTGGCGCCAATGTCAAGCTCCCCGGAGAACTCTCGGATGGTCCCGCCATCGGGTTAGATTATTTCCTGCTCGACCTCTTCGCGACGGCATTGATTTACGTCCCACTGGAACGCATTTGGCCGCGATATCCTGATCAGAGCACCTTCAGGCCGCAATGGACACTGGACATCATCTATTTTCTGTCGACCCATATTCCCGTACAGGTCGTTTCGTTCCTGGTCCTGTTGCCTGCGACCGAAGCTACGCGCTACCTGGCCATCCCACCCGTGGCGCAGTTCATCGCTTCTCTGCCCATTCTCATTCAATTCCTTTTGGCCGTCGTTGTAGCCGATATCGCGGAGTGGACGATTCATTTCGCGCTACACAAGATTCCATTCTTGTGGCGATTTCACTCGATCCATCACTCCTCAAAGGAACTTGACTGGATTGCCGGCTCTCGTTCTCACGTCGTCGACGACATCCTGGTTCGCGGTTTCATTCTTGTTCCAATGATGCTCTGCTTTTCGCACGAGATCGTGCTGGCCTATCTGATCTTCGTGACTTTGCACGCCACCTGGACGCATTGCAATTTTGGTCCGAGCGTCAAATGGCTAGAGCCATTCCTGGTGATGCCCAGATATCATCACTGGCATCATTCGTCGCAGACTGAAGCAATCGATAAGAATTTCGCGATCCATTTCCCTTGGATCGACAAACTATTTGGGACCTATTATTACCCCCAGCACTGGCCAGAGAAATACGGCCTGGATGGGGAAGAAATTCCGAGTGGCTTCCTCCGCCAGACGATCATGCCGTTCTTCAAGCCGAACGAAAAACGGCTAAAACCCCAGAGTTGAAAGCGGTACATCGGGAGGAATATATTTCCCTCTTTCCGTCGCCTCGACCAGACCAAGGGATTTCATCCGCTTAATTGTTTGATACCCGAAGTCGTATTCCTGATCGCTGTGGCTCAGTCGTAACAAGCTTGGATAGTGGTGGTGGTTATTCTGCAGGCACGCGCTGAACGTAGCTGTGACCGGTAGCCATTCGCCGATGTTCATCGCGTTGTCGTGCTCATCATGATAACGACGATAGCCGAATTTGCGCGTGTGCGTCCAATAATTCTGCACCATGTTAACCCATAGCGCAAAGATCCTCAGCCCGGCCCACAGGACGATGGTGAATTTCACGTCGCCGACGATGTACCACAGCAATGCGAAATTGAAGATTTGCGATGCCACCAGGAACGCGTTGCTCGAGCAAATCAGGAAGGTGCGTGACTTCAATATGTCGTCCTTTGCCAGGTTTTCGGTGCAGGGATAGGGGAATAGGCAAAGATAGAGTGTTCTCCACAAGCCGTCCTCGCTCAGTTTGTTTGGGTCACCGTCATGATCCGAATACTTGTGGTGAAGGCGATGACGGTTGACCCAATCGATCGGGCTGACATAGACGCCGAAAAGATTGTTGGCGATGGTCACCGACTTGATAAACCAGGGTTTGAAGTTGAGCGCGCGATGCGCGATGCCCAAATGGAGTATGTCGGCAAGGTAGACGCCTGCAAGGAACCAGAAGACGACCAAATAGATGCTACCGATTGCCAGAGCGCTCAACGTTCCGATTTTTTCTGGAGCAAAAAATGCGCAAGCTACGGCGTAGAGCGCAAGGATGAAATAGCCAACGATGTTGTATAGTTTCACTCTGGCGCTCCCCGAATTGCAGCTGCCGTCCTGTGCCCGGAAATCTACAAGCCATCGCCGCGTTTGACAAATGATGGCCGGATGCTGACGCAGCTGGCTGCGCGGGCCGAACGATCGTCCGTGCTAAGACAGTGAGTGCGGCAGTGATGATGAAGCTGTCTCGTGGTGGGGCCTTTCCGGCAGCTGGTCCGCCATGCAGCTCGCGATCGAGCAACGTAGCGAAGCGTGCGACACAGTAGTTCGGTTTTCAGCACCTCACCATCAATGCGGACGGTTGGACCTCAAATGTTGCCGGCAGGCGTCCTGGCACTTCGCCATCGACGTCGAGGAGCACTGGGCGATCCAGTACAAGCGGTTCGGCTGCTATTCTTCGACCGCGCATTATCTGGACCGCGGGGTGCCTCAGATGTTGGCCCGTATAGACGAGCCCCATCGCGGCGACGAGCCGGGATTTACTCTCGCCTTTGACGACGACGACGTCCAATTGGCCGTCGGCAGGGTCCGCCATCGGTGCGATGTGCATGCCGCCCCCAAAGTGACTGCCGTTTGCGACGACGACCGTCGCCACGGGCCCTTCGAACTGCTGGTTCTCATCCACTGTTACTCGCACCGTCGGAAAGCTGTAGCGCAATAGCTCGGCCACGCTATGATATCGGAACATGGCGCGTGCTCCAAGAAGCCGTGTGAGCCCGGCCCCATTGACGGCTTTGGATACAGAGCCAGAGAGGCCCAAACTCGCAATATTGCTGAAGTAGCGAACGGTGTGCTGAAGCCGGTCATCGAGGAAACTTAGCCGTCCGATATCGATCCAGCGAGTGCGTCCGGATGCCAGTCGCTCGCACGCGGCGCGTATTCCGGGCGCGATGCCGAGCGCCCGCCGGAAATCTTCGCCGGTCCCGCAACTGACGAAGCCGAAGACGATCTGGGATCGCGAAGGCAGCTCGGCGCCGAATAGTCCATTTATCGCCTCGCTGATGGTGCCGTCGCCACCCACCGCCACCACCTCTTGCGCGCCATTTGCGACTGCCTCGCGCACGAGACGGGCGGCATCGTCGCGACAGCACGTCGGGGCCGACGAGAACGGCCCGATCGCCGCCTCGATAAGCTTCGCGATCTCAAGCCAGTGGCGCCCAGTCGCCCCGCCATTTGATTGCGGATTGTAAACGACAAAGCGCACGGCTCACCCCTCCAAAGCGGCATCCCTTTTCGCAGGTCCCAGCGCCTAGGGGAAGCGGCGCAACAAGGGTCCGTTCTATCGGCGCGCATGGCAGCGACATCAGGACGATCCTGTTCGGCGGCGTGGCGGTCGCACCAAAAGATGACTTAGCGCAGGTACGGCCTGGACACATAGGTAACGAGCTGAACCTAAAGCATGGGTTACAACCTCGTGCCGAACGGGTTGTCGAGGGGTTGCAAGGTCTTCAGCTCCGGGTCGAAATGAGGTGGGTAGCCTTCCGCCATCTCGACGATGTCGCCGCAGGCGATCCGCGCGTTCCACCAGTCCCTCAGAAGGCTCTCGGCATACCCGCCGGTGCTGAAGCCATAGGGGTCGGCGACAAGGCGCAAAAGGATCATCAGCTGGTAGCAGGGCGAGGCGTAGGAGGCGCCGGTCCTCCCCCGGTGGCCGAGGCGAAAGCGTGCTTGCCGAAGGGGAAATTCCCTACCTCCTATCGAGCATGAGCTTGATCCGCATATGGATTTCCCGTCATCGTCAGATGACCAGCGTCTCGACGAACGCTGCCGAGATTTGTCGCGGTGAGCGTTTGTCGCCTTTCGCCCGTGCCGCGCGCGGCCGCCGCCTCTCTTGATGTATGTCAAGGCAGTCAGCTTCTCCGGCCCAGCCACTGTGCCCACCCGAAAAGACCTGGGAGGCAACCGTGAAGGGAATAAGCGCCAGGACTGCGTTGTTCGCTGTCACCGTTCTGGCGCTCTCCTGCGTCGAATGTGATGGTGGAGTTCAGACGGGGCATTCAAAACTTGGCCAACCCGCAAATCGCGCCACTGCCGTCGGATCGCTCCAGCGCAGAATTTCCTTGCGCACGGTTGGTGCGCGCAACACTGGAAAATTGTCGTCACGCCGCCAACTTGTCGTGAAGCACAGGCAAGTCGCTCGCTTGGTCACGCAAGCCGCGCGCAGGAAGACACTTGACCGTCTTGCATCGAGTGTAAGGTCTTCAAGGAAGCAAATTGAAATGCTCGGAATAGCCAGCTTCTACTCAGAAGATCGCGAGACGGCGAGCGGCGAAAGGTTCGACGGGCATGGGCTGAATGCTGCACATCCTTCGTTTCCCTTCGGCACACGCCTGCGCGTGACAAATCTCAGAAACGGGCGTTCTGTAACCGTGCGTGTCAACGACCGAGGTCCCTTCGTCGGTGGACGTATCATTGACCTCACATCCGCGGCCGCCGAGGCCCTGGGGATGATCGATGCAGGCCTGGCCAAGGTCACGCTTGATGTTGTCCGATAAGCAGTGCTGTCACAAAACGGTAATTTGTCGCTAGGCCGCTCTCGGGCGAATATGATCGCGAAAAATCGATCCTTGGCCCCGAATTTGGTCCCCATCTTACTCCCAGAGAGGTGTTCTGCGACTTGATCTGCTAAAGGTCCTGGGCGCCGCTTCTCTCCGGGTCAACAAGGAAAGCATCGTCAACGGCAACGCCCAAGGCAGTAACAAGCCGATTTGTCTCCGCCGCCATGCCAACGATGGCAATCATCTCGGCATATTCCTGGTCGGTCATGCCCTTCGCGCGAGCGCTCGCCGTGTGAGAATGAATGCAATAGGGGCAGCCGTGCGCAATCGAAACGGCGACGTAAAGCATTTCCTTGACTTTGGGTTCAAGCGCGCCGGGCGCCATCACCTGTTTGATGCTTTCCCAGGTACGGGACAATGTCTTCGGGTCATGCGCAAGCGCACGCCAGAAATTGTTGACGAAATCCGATTGCCGGGTTTTGCGAATGTCATCGAAGACGATACGCGCCTCGGGCGAGAGTTCGTCGTCGGAAAGCAGCTTCACTGTCGCCATGGCTGATCTCGCTGGTTCGGTTCAAGGCGCCGCGTCATAGCACGGATCGCCACATCCAAAACATTGGGAATGGACCCGCCAGCTCAATCAACCAAATCCGTCGATCAGGCTCAGCTTGATCCTCTCAGTCACATTGGACGGTACTTGGTCAAATCTGCATATCGCGGCGAACTGTGCCAGCGTGCTCGTCGCATGCGGCAGAAGGGATGGCTGTAAGCTGCTCATTGTATGTCCGCGGCGCGTCTGTCAGTCCGGCGGTGCAGCTTTTGCATGACAACACTGATAAGACCGAATCTACCCGATCCGAACGGAGCCGCCAGCCCTCGCGGCCATGAGCGATAGGGCCCCAGCGACGCGTGCCCGAGAGACCCGCACAATTGGTCGACAGCTATTACGGACCGTCATGGCGTTCCTCAGGGATTACGCTACCCTGATCCGCCCTAACTGCTCATACTCGATCATCCCATTCCCTCCATCCGGAGCGCGACCATGGACAAGGCGTTGTCAGGCATCCGCATCATCGACATGACGCACAACCAGGCGGGGCCCGCCTGTACGCAGATTCTCGGCTTTCTCGGTGCCGACGTGATCAAGCTCGAGGAGCCCAAAGGCGGCGACATCGCGCGCGTGAACATGCGCGATCAGAACAACAGCGACAGCCTGTTCTTCCTGATCCTCAACGCCAACAAGCGCAGCCTGACGCTGAATCTCAAAACTGACGCCGGCAAGGATCTGTTCCGCAAAGTCATCGCCCAGTCGGACGTGCTGGTGGAGAATTTCGGACCGGGCGCGCTCGATCGCCTCGGGCTTGGCTACGCAGCGCTGGCCGGGATCAACCCGCGGCTCATTTACGCCACCATCAAGGGCTTCGGTACTTACGGGCCCTACAGCGGATACAAGAGCTTCGAGCCGATCGCACAGGCCATGGGCGGGGCGATGAGCGTCACCGGCTTCCCCGAAAATCCGCCGACCTATATCTACCCGGCGATCGGGGATTCCGGCACCGGCATGCACATGGCGATCGGCATTTTGGCCGCGCTGCAGCAGCGCCATGCGACCGGCCGCGGCCAGCAGGTCGAGGTGTCCATGCAGGACGCGGTCGTCAACCTGGTGCGGGTGAGCCTGCGCGACCACCAGCGCTTCGGCCGTCCGATGCCGCGCAACGGCAATCAGCTGGGGCGCAACGTGCCTGGCACGACCTATCCCTGCGCGCCGGGCGGCCCGAATGACTACGTCTACCTCTACGCGCA
This sequence comes from uncultured Alphaproteobacteria bacterium, assembly GCA_963696255.1. Taxonomy (GTDB): domain Bacteria; phylum Pseudomonadota; class Alphaproteobacteria; order Rhizobiales; family Xanthobacteraceae; genus Bradyrhizobium. The sequence continues at coordinate 1,328,761 of CAVOJN010000005.1, read as the reverse complement.
GCAGCAGATGTGGCCGGCGGTGGCGAAGGTGCTGGGGCAGCCGGAGTTGACCGAGGACGCGCGCTTCAAGACCGTGGAAGCGCGCTGGGATCATCGGGCAGAGCTCAATGCCGTCATCGAGGCGTGGACGCGCCAGCGCGGCAAGCACGAAGTCATGCGCCTGATGGGCGATGCGGGCGTTCCCTGCGGCGCCTGCCAGGACACCGGCGAGGTGCTGACCGATCCGCATCTCAAGGCGCGCGAGATGATCGTCGACGTGGACTACCCGACCCGCGGTACCTATCAGACGGTCGGTTGCCCGATCAAACTGTCGGATTCACCCGTCGCGGTCAGCCGTCCGCCGCTGCTCGGCGAGCACACCGACGCGCTGCTTGAATCCCTGTGCGGGGTCGAACCTGATGAAGCGAAGCACCTGCGCCGGCAGGGAGTCGTCTAAAGCGCGATGAGTTCAGGATGAATCGTCATCGCGCTTTAGCTCATTGTTTGAGCATGATCTTTTCGGAAAACCGCTTCACACTTTTCCGGATCATGCTCTAGCGTGGCGTGACTTGGACTGTGACCGACGGCGTCGAGCGTGGGCCATTCGCGGGCACGTCGCCTGTGCTGTCCTACTCCGCCGCCGCGTCGATCTTAGCCGGGCGGAACGCGGGGATGACCTCCTTCGCGAATCGATCCAGGTCTTCCAGCTGGACCTCGAGGGGTGTCCCCAGCGGCGTGGCGCACACCACCCGGTCGACGCCCGGATAGCGCTTTTCAACGGCCTTCAATTGCTCGATGATGTCGGCGGGCGTACCGGTCAGGAAGCCGCCGGCCTTCACTGCGTCCTCGATGCCCGGCAATTTCGTCGCGGCGGCGAGCCGTGGATCGCGCATCGCGGCGATCTGCTCGTCAGTGAGCGCCCGTACGAGGCGCAACTCGCCGAACATCTTCATGTTCTCCTCGTAGTGTTTGGCCGCCTCGCGCATGCCGTCTTCGCGGCTTTTGGCGATATGAAACTGGAAGCCCAGCGCAAGCCGCTCGCCGAGTCCGAGCTCGATACCGCGGCGTGCATAGGCGGCCTGGAAGCCGATCATGTGCCGTTCGACGGCGCCGCCCTCGGCAGAGCCGCCGCCGATGATGCCGCTGATGCCGTGCTTGGCCATGAAGTCGAAGGCCTGCTCCGAGCCGCTCTGGATCGGCTGCCAGCATTCGACCGGCAGGCGCTTCGGCGCCGGCACCAGCGTGATCTCCTTGAGCGTATAACCGCGATACGGTACCTCCGGCGGGATCGTATAGTACTTGCCCTTGTGCGAGAACGGCTTGCCCTCGAACGCCTTGAACAGGATATCAACGCCTTCCTCGAACATTTCGCGGTTGGCCTTCTGGTCTTGCAGCGGCGCGCCGAACGTCTCGACCTCGCGGGTGTGATAGCCGCGCGCGACACCGAAGATCACCCGGCCGCCGGTCAGAATGTCGGCCATCGCATAGTCTTCCGCCAGGCGCAGCGGATGCCACATCGGCACGACATTGAAGCCGCAGCCGAAGCGCAGGTTCTTCGTCACCCCGCACAAGTGCATCGCCATCATCAGAAGATTCGGGATCAGCTCCGTGCCTTCCGGCTGGAAATGGTGCTCGGCCATCCAGAACGTGTCATAGCCGCGCTCATCCATCCACTTGGCGTATTCCACGACCTTTTGCAGCGCGCCGCCCAGTTCCGCTTGCGAGTAGCGGCGCTCATTGATCGGGGTGCCGGCGTACCCCAGATTCTCCATGTCGACCGTGCCGTAATAGGAGCTGTCGAATTTCGTGATCATTGTGCTGCCCTCGCAGGTGCCGGCGTCGACTGTCACCTGCGTCGGCGGTTTCGTCTAGCGGAAATCTCGTTCTGCTGCTGCTGGCCAGGGCGGCCATTAAATCAGGGCTCGCCGCAGTGCGAAATTTTCGGCCTGGCTGAGGCCCGTGATGAGATGGTCCCGAACGGAAATGGCCGTTGCCGAGACTTGGCAGTGCCGAGACTTGACAGTGCCGAGACTTGGCAGTGCTCCGAAGAGACTAACTCGACGGATTATTGGACACCGGTAGCGGTGGCAATCCGGCCTTGGCAGCAGCGTCCTGCAACGAGGCCATCTCCTTGGCGTGGAACGGCACCCCGGTGCGGAGATGTTTGGCCTCCAGCCGTCGCTCGCGCTCGCCGGGCATGATCACCTCGTCGAAACCTTCTGCGGTAGAGTTGGCGTGCACCCGTTGCGCCAGCGTGTCCATCCGTTGCGTGTATTCCTCCCGGCTAACGAACAAATCCGGCTTCATGGCCATGACAAAATGGCCGACGTTCTGCGGCGCTTCGTAATCCTCGAAATGATTGCGGACGTCGCCGCCGAAGGCTGCTCCGGAAATCACACCGCCCATCACGTCCATCAGCATCGCCAGCGCCGATCCTTTCGGCCCACCGATTGGCTGCACCGTGCCGCCATCGAGCGCAACGTTCGGATCCGTCGTTTGGCGGCCCCTGGCGTCGAGCGCGTAACCAGGCGGGATCGATTGCCCACGTCGCGCCGCGCGCCGGATCTTGCCGCGCGCAGCAACAGCCGGCGACATGTCGAGATCGAACGGCGTTTCCTTGCCGGCAGGGGCTGCGACCGCAATCGGACTGGTGCCGAACAGCCCTTCCCGGCCGCCCCATGGCGGCATCGCGCGCGATGCGTTGGTGAAGACGATGCCGATATAACCTGCCTCCATCGCCTGAAGCGAATAATTGGCGGCCATGCCGAAATGAGTGCTGCGGCGAGCCGAGACGATTCCCACGCCGAACTCGCGTGCCATATCGATCGCCTCGGCCATTGCCTTGGTCGCGACTACGAAGCCGAAGGCATTCTGCCCGTCGAGCGAGCCGACCATCGGCGTGACACGCTCGACCTTCAGATTCGGACGAGGGTTGATAAGCCCGCGCCGAACCCGTTCGAGATAATGCGGCAAGGTTTGCAGTCCGTGGGTGTCGACGCCGCGCAAGTCGGCCAGCACCAGACAATGTGCGACGGTCGCGGCATCCTCCTCAGAAAGCCCATGCGCGACCAGAAGCCGGCGGCCAAAGCTCTCCGCCACTTTGGCGTCGACAAAAAATGGACCCGACTCCATCTTGGAACTCGCTGTTTGCATTGACGTCATGGCGCCCTCGACTGCTGTTCATCCATGGGCTTTTGAGGACGACGTTTTGTCCGATCGCCATTTCACCGAGATCTCGCGGACTTGCCTGGCCTTCTCGGCCATCGCGGCGGACAAAAACTGGATGTCGGTTCCGGTCGAGAGTAACCGCGCGCCCATGGCGATAAATTCGGCGGCGAGCTCAGGTCGTGTCGAGAGACCGCCGACGCCGACATGTTTGCCGTATTTGCGGCAGGCACCGATCGTCTGCGCATAGGCGTCGCGAACCTTCGGATGTTCGAGCTGACCTGCCAGACCGAGATCGGCGAGCAAGTCATTGACACCGATCAGCACCATGTCGACGCCCTCGACGGCTGCAATCTCTTCCGCTTTGTCGACCGCCTCTGCAGATTCGAACTGCAGGATCACCATGGTGGCGTCGTTGACGGCTGCGTTCGCCTCGGCGGCCGGGAAAGACCGGAACTGCAGCTGCGGCAGCGCGCCGCCAGCGCCGCGTCCGCCGAGCGGCGCAAACTTCGAGGCCGCAACAACCGCGCGGGCCTCCTCGGCTGATCGCACGTCGGGCGCGATGATGCCGAGCGCGCCGGCGTCCAGGACGCGCTGAATATAGTCCGGCGTGTTGGCGGGAACGCGGACCATTGGCGTTACGCCCGCGCTCAACGCCGCCTGGCAGATTTGGCCCGTCGCCTCCAGAGTCAGCGTGGAATGTTCGAGGTCGATATAAATCATGTCGAAGCCAGCTGTCGCGGCCAGCCGTGCGATCTCGACACCGCGCACAAGCCGGACTGTCATCGACGCCACGACCTCGTCGCGCTTGAGCTTGTCCTTGACGATGTTGTGAATGATATCGTTAGGCTTCATCGCTCATCTCCCCAGAACTGCTATTTTGGATCGGGCAACTCGCTACCTCACATTGCCGCAGTTTCTGCCATGAATCTCACGCGCGCGCGAGATCGTCACGCCGCCCACGACGAACAGATCGGATACGTGCGCGACTTCGCCAGGGGGATAGCGACGCGCGGGAAACGCATTCTCTCTCCAAAATGCACGTGCAGTAAGAATTGAAGAACCGGCTACGCTGCTGCCAGCTCGCAAATCAGTGCCGGGACTTTCGCTTTGGCACGAAATAGGGATTGATCAAACATTGTGCTGCCCGCCCCTGCGCCAGGAACTGGCAGGCGGCCATCGACGTGTAGCGGCAATTCATGCCGCTGAAAGGGCCGTAGGTCTGCATGCAAATCGGGTAACCAGGATCGTAGGTTTGAGCCCGCGCCGGCCCTGCTACCAAGATCGCTGCAATCGCACCAATGGAGAAAGCTGTCACGCGCATGTCGTCACCGAGCGCTGGCCCTTGGTGGAGTATGCACCGGCAAAACAAGGCGCGCCAAGGCATTTCTCGTGAAGCGGCATCAACCCCGCGGTGTCAGCCGGCGTTGCACGGCCACCATCAACTCGCTGGATCTGCGCGCGATGCCAGCAACGGTCGTCCATGTGACGATCTCCACTGCCAGATCAAATAGCCGAGAGCGATCAGCGGCAGCGAAACGTAGAGATAGGGTACGCGAAGCTCTGTGTATCCGTGCAGCGCCATCGGATAGCGGAAGGCCAACACGGGAATGGACTGTCCGGCCGAATTGCTGAAGGCCTCGAGAACCCATATCTGCGCGGTGTTCCAGTTCAGGGCAACAGTGGGCGTGAGCCCCGACGGCATCAGGACGATGAGGACCCATCTGCGCCAACCGGTCTGTCGCCGGAAGGCGACGACCATCGCCCACGCCGTGAGCGCGATCACGGCAACCCAGCAGGCGAGAAACAGGTATTGCGCCAGTCCCTTGCCGGACAGGTGAAATGCGTTCAGCTCGCTCAGCGGCAGGGCATTGACGGTGAAGTAGAGTCGGGTGAGCCGCTTCGAGGCGGCCTCCGTCCTGACCACGGCGTCGACGATCACCCATTTACCGGCCAATCCATATTCCAGGATGATCCGGCTATTGCCGTCTCCATTTTCAAGGCTGTGGGTTTCGGTCGCCCAGATTGTCTCGATCGAGGCAGGCTCGTTCGCGCCGATCGTGTCCGACATCTTCCGTAACGTATCGTCTGTGATCTGGCCGACGAGCCGATCGCGGACCGCTGTCATATCTTTCGCAGCCAGCAGGGACATGGTGGCCTTCGTCAGCGCGATATCTTCGGACAGGCGGGAGTCCGGCGCATCGGCCGCGAACGCCGCCGCGGCCCAAAGCAGCATGATCCAGGCGGGGGCGACGATGGCGAACATTCGCCGCATCAGGCTGTTCGTGGCCAGAACAGCCGGCGGTCGCCGATCGACCGGTTTGTCGTTCACGGGAAGGCTCCCCTGGACCATAAAGGTTCTACTCAGTCCGCCGAAGCACGCCGGAGGTTCAGGCATGCGGCTTCGATGAGGAGTTTAGGTCCCGTTCAATTCAACGCCGATGGCGCGCTCTTCAGGAACAGAGCCAGATGATCAGCAGCGTCAGGGGAACGCCGATGCCGATGGTGCTGCCAACAATCGACGCAGAGGCTGCAAGCAGAATTCTCTCCGTAACGCAACTCACGCCCGGTCATGCCGTTGCTCCAAGAGCCCCCACGGGAATTGCCCGTTGCCCAGGGATGAACGAAAAAAAGCGGCTGGTCGGGTTCAGTTCGCGACAAATTTCGTATTCCAAATGCTTGCCCGAACCAGGCGGTCAGGCTGCGCGTTTATGGTTAAAAAAAGGTTAACGGCCTCTCTCCGGAGGGACTTGTCCCCGGAAAGACCTGTGCGAAGGCAGGGGTCGTTGAGGGGCGGCCCACGATCGGCTCAGTTCTGCGCGCTGTGAACGGCAGCCGTTCCGCCCTTCAGACAGCCGTAGGCCCATTCGATCTCCGCGTCTGTCGCGCCCTTCTTGCGTGCCCATGCTTCCGCCTTGGCCGCGGTATATTTCGCGACATAATATCGAACCATGCCGCAGGATACGCCCCGCCGGGTCCCGCCCTGCTCAGCGGCGAAGACGTTGCATACTGAAGCAAGCCACACAACCAAGACAAAAAGTCCGCGCAATCGCATCGTGTTCAATCCTTCTGATGCCCGGGCATGAAATCCAGGGCGGCTCGCCCTCCGTCTGGCATCGCCCTGCAATTCGGCTCGAATCCCGGCATTAAGGTCGCTGGATCGTGGCTTGCGGAACGGTTGCGGTCTTGGCGCAAAAGGACAATGTGTCGGCTTGGGACGACAGCGGTCCAGGGAGAAAGAAGACCATGCGAAGCGATTTCGAGACGATCACGGTCGAGCGGCGCGACAACGGCATCGTGTTGATCACGCTGAACCGGCCCGAGGCGGCCAACGCCCTGAACACGCAGATGGGGCTGGATCTCATGGAACTGTTCGAGACCTTTTCGGTCGCGCTCGACGGGCTTCGCATCGCCATCCTGACGGGAAGCGGGACCAAGGCGTTCTGCGCCGGCGGCGATCTCAAGCAGCGCAACGGCATGACCGACGAAGCCTGGCAGGCTCAGCATCTCGTGTTCGAGCGCATGCTGCGCGCGATTCTCGCCTGTCCGATTCCCGTCATCGCCGCCGTCAACGGCGCCGCCTATGGCGGGGGCTGCGAGATCGCGGCGGCGGCCGATTTCATCTATGCGTCGAGCGAGGCGCGTTTTGCGCTGACCGAGGTGACGCTCGGCATCATGCCCGGCGCCGGCGGTACGCAAAACCTGCCTCGCGCCGTCGGCGAGCGCCGCGCGAAGGAACTGATCCTGTCCGGTCTGCCCTTCACCGCTGCCGAAGGAGAAGCGTGGGGACTGGTCAACCGCGTGCTGCCGCCCGATCAACTGATGCAGGCCACTCTCGCCATTGCCGAACGCATCGCCGGCAACGGACCCATCTCCGTGCGCCAGGCCAAGCAGGCGATCCATCGCGGGTTGCAGATGTCGCTTGCCGACGGACTCGCGTTCGAGATCGAGGCCTATAATCGTCTGGTCCCGACCGAAGACCGGCGCGAAGGCGTGCGCGCCTTCAACGAGCGCCGCAGACCGGATTTCAGCGGAAGATGAGCGAGGGCCGGTACCGAGCAGCTTCCGCCCTTGGTGAGGCAATTTGGCGAGGCAATGCCGCCGGGCGGAATACCTTCGACTAAATGAGGCTCCTTGCCGCGTGAATGCGCGCGGGGTCATTCTTGCCGGGCCCTTCCGGCGGGTGTTGAATGCCGCCCGGAGCAACGCTCCCAACAACAAGCATCGGGCTTTCAAGCGTCGATGGCCGTCACGGACAACGCCGACGGCTCGGCCAGGACCGGCAACAGACACACAGGAAGGGAAGAAACAGATGAGACGGAGAAACTGGCTGCTGCTTGCCACCCTATTGCTGGCGTCCGCAGCTCCCGCATCGGCGCAGGTGAAGATCGGCGTGCTCAGCGACATGAACTCGCTCTATGCCGACATCACCGGAAAAGGCACCGGCGTAGCAGCCCGCATGGCGGTTGAGGATTTTGGCCCGGTTCTCGGCAAGCCGGTCGAAATCATCATCGCCGACCATCAGAACAAGGCGGATGTCGCCACCAACATCGTACGCAACTGGTACGACAATGACGGCGTGGACATGATCACCGACGGTGGTTCTTCCGCTGTCGCGCTCGCCGTCGAGGAAGTGTCACGGCAGAAGCAGAAGCTGGTGCTGTTCAACGGACCTGCGAGCTCGGATATCACCGGCAAGAACTGCTCGCCCTATGCCGCGCATTGGAACTACGACACTTATGCGCTCTCGCATGTCACCGGCTCGGCCGTCGTGAAGTCCGGCGGCAAGTCGTGGTTCTTCCTCGCGGCCGACTATGCGTTCGGACGCGCGCTGCAGCGTGACACGGCCGAGGTCGTCGAGTCCGAAGGCGGCAAGGTGCTGGGATCCGTCTACGCGCCCATCAACACCTCGGATTTCTCCTCCTTCCTGCTGCAGGCCCAGGCGTCCAAGGCCGATATCGTAGGTCTTGCCAATGCCGGCGGTGACGCCACCAATGCGATCAAGCAGGGTGCGGAATTCGGAATCGTGCGTGGCGGCCAGAAATTCGCGGCGCTGCTGTTCTTCATCACCGATGTCCATGCGCTCGGATTGCAGGCCGCGCAGGGGCTCCAGTTCACGACGGCCTTCTACTGGGACCAGAATGACGAAACGCGCGCGTTCTCGCAGCGCTTCATCAAGGAGGTCGGTCACATGCCGACCATGGTGCAGGCCGGCGTGTACAGCGCGACCCTGCATTACCTGAAAGCTGTCAAGGCGCTCAACAGCAAGGAGCCGCTCAAGGTGATGGAGAAGATGCGGGAAACGCCGATCAACGATTTCATGACCCACAACGGCCAGCTGCGCATCGACGGACGCGTGCTGCGCGACATGTATCTCGTGCAGGTCAAGAAGCCCGAGGAGTCCAAGGGACCGTGGGACTACGCCAGGATCATCCAGACCGTGCCCGGCGACAAGGCCTACCGTCCGCTCGACAAGGGCGGATGCCCGCTGGTCGAGGCGGCGAGCAAGAGCGCCTCGCAGACGAAGTGAGGTCGCACAACAAACCACATCGTCATGGCCGGGCTTGTCCCGGCCATCCACGTCTTCCTGACGCGGAAGAAGGACGTGGATGCCCGGGACAAGCCCGGGCATGACGAGCTTGTGGAACAGCATTCCGCAACGCTGCCCGATCTGCCGCGTTGCCTGCGCCCTACTGATACGCCGAGACGATGTCGGACACCGCGCGCTCGAGCTGCTGGGCGGTGGCGCATTGGCGCACCAGATTGCAGAAGGTCGCGTAGCGCGGCATCTCGGAATCGCCCCAGCCCCAGGTCATGCGTCCCTCGGGATTGAGCCAGACCAGGCGCTTCGAGCGCTCGGAAATGCGCTTGATGATGTCGGCCCCGGGATCGAGGTTGTTGCTGCGCGCGTCGCCGAGCACGATCACGGTGGTCTGCGGCGTCACGCTTTCCATCCATTGCCGCTCGAAATCGGCGAAGGAAGATCCATAGTCGGACGAGCCGAAGCCGACCTTGCCCATGATGTCATGCATCGCCTCGTCGGCGCTCTTTGACTCGAGGATGTCGCTGACCTCGATCAGGTGCCCGGAAAAAGCAAAGGAGCGGACGTCGGAGACGACTTCGTGCAGGCTGTGGATCAACAGCAGGAAAAAGTCGGACACCCGCGCCACCGAACCCGACACGTCGCAGAGCGCGACGATCTTCGGCTTGTCGCGATGCTTGCGCTTCCATGCGGTGATGAAGGGCACGCTGCCCCAGGCGGCGTTCTTGCGCAGCGTGCGCCGGACGTCGAGATGGCCGCGCCGCTGCCGCTTGCGCGGCTTGGAGAAGCGCTCGCGCAGGCGCCGCGCCATCTGGCGGATCAGCGCGCGCATCTCCTCGATCTGCCGGGGCTCGATCCGTCCAAGCGGCGCATTGCGCAGGATTTCGTTGCGCAGGTTTTCGGCCTCCTCGCGGCCGAACAGCAGCAGCGCCTGCGAGACGCGGTCGCGCACGCTTTCGCGCAGCGCGTCGGTGGCCGCCGTCAGCCGTTCCGCCAGCGCAGGGTTGGCCGCGGTCAGGGCATCGAGATCGTCGTTGAGGCGCGCAATCCCCATCTGCTCCAGGATGCGGCTCTGAGAACAGGCCGCGCTGGGTGAAATAGCGGATGTCGGACAGCCCGGCCGCGCTGGCTGCGTTGGCGATCGCGGCCGCGATCTGCGCGGTGTCCTGCGCCAGCAGCATCTGCGCCAGCGGCCCGAGATTTTGCGATTGGCCGCCCGCCGGCTGCGCGCCCTGTTGCCCGGTGCCTGGTTTTCATTGGCCGCGCCGTTTTCGCTTTCGGCATCCTTTGGCTGCGACGGTTCGGGCTGCGAGAAGAACAGGTCGAAACAGGCGCCAAGCGATTTCTTCTCGTCCTCGCTCTTGGCCAGTGTCAGCAGCAGCGTGTCGCGCAGGATGCCGCGTTCCTCGAACCCGACTTTCGCGACGGCGCGCATCGCATCGATGCTTTCGGCCGGAGAGACATGCACTCCCGCTCCCCGCGCGGCGCGAAAGAAGCGGTGCAGGTTCTCTCTCATGAATGGCTATCCAAAAACGTTGTGGCGGGTGGCGTTGGCCACGAAGGTCGTGACATGCGGCAGCGCGGCCTCGACGTCGGATTCGTATTTCAGGAGCACGTTGAGCGTGTCCTTGACCATCTCGTGGCCGAGCTCGGATGCCTGCAGCAGCACCAGCACGCGCGCCCAGTCGATGGTCTCGCTGACCGAGGGCTGCTTCTTGAGGTCGAGGGTGCGGATCGAATGGATGAAGCCGACGAGCTGCTTGCGCAGCGTTTGCGAAATGCCGGGCACGCGGCTTTCCACGATGCGTTCTTCGAGTTTCTGTTCGGGGAAGCCGATATGCAGATGCAGGCAGCGCCGCTTCAGCGCGTCACCGAGATTGCGCTCGCTGTTGGAGGTCAGGATCACCGTCGGCGGCACCACGGCCGAGACGGTGCCGAGCTCGGGAATGCTGACCTGGAAATCGCTGAGGATTTCCAGCAGCAGCGATTCGAATTCGGCATCCGACTTGTCGATCTCGTCGATCAGGAGCACGCAGCCCTGCGGCTGCTCCAGCGCCTGCAGCAGCGGACGCGGCTCGACGAATTCCTTGGAGAAGAACACGTCGCTGAAATCGTGGAGCTGGTTCAGCGCGTCATGCAGCGTCTGCGCGCCGCCCAGCACTTCGCCGAGCTTGTCCTTGAGGATCTGCGTGTAAAGCAGCTGCTTGGCGTATTTCCACTCGTAAAGCGCCTTGGCCTCGTCAAGCCCCTCATAGCACTGCATGCGGATCATCTTCAGGCCGCGCCAGCCGGCAATCGCCTTGGCCAGCTCGGTCTTGCCGACGCCGGCCGGGCCTTCGACCAGGATCGGCTTTGCGATCTGCTCCGACAGGTAGACGGCGGTCGCGATCTGGCGGCTCGCGATATAGCCCTGCGAGGCAAGGCCCGCTTCGACGGCTTCGATGGAGGCCAGGGGGGAGGCCAAGGGGGAGGCCGAGGGCCGTTGATCAGCCACGGATGTCAGCTCCGGTGTGTTATTTCTTCCGTCGGAATTTACCTGCAATCGGGCACGGTCCGACAGGCAGGATACAGGGTTTGCGATAGGGACATTGTCCCCGAAAGTCCATAGTCTGGCGGCCTGTTTGGTGCCGGAAACCGAAGCGATCGGGCCTACTCGCCCCGTGTCCGCACCAGGCGCAACAGCTCCTCGCCATAATGCTCGAGCTTCTTGTCGCCAATCCCGGGAACACCGCGTAATTCGTCCAGCGTCGTCGGCCATGCCCGCACGATGCCGTCGATTGTCGCATCGTGCAGCACCACATAGGCCGGCACGCCGCGCTGCCGGGCTACATCGGACCGCCAGGCCCGTAACCGCGCGCGCAAATCGGGATCGACATCGCGTGCCTCGCTTGCCGGCAGCGGCGCGAGATCGCCGCGCCGCGACTTGGCGCGGCTGGCGCGGACGCGTTTGCCCGGTGCTTCCTCGCGAAGCCACACCTCGGTTTCGCCCTTCAGCACGCCGCGCGCGCTGTCGGTCAGCTTCAGCGCGCCGAACGCCTCGCTGTCGGAGCGAAGATGACCCATGGCGATGAGCTGGCGGATCACTGCGCGCCACTGCTTTTCGTTCAGCTCACGGCCGATGCCGAACACGGACAACTTGTCGTGTCCGAACTGCGTTACGCGCTCGGTCTGCCGGCCGATCAGCACGTCGATCAGGTGCATGGCGCCAAAGCGCTGCCCGGTGCGATAGGCGCAGGACAGCAGCTTTTGCGCGGTGACCTTGCCGTCCGTGACCCGCGGCGGCGACAGGCAATTGTCACAATTGCCGCACCCGACCGCGCCGAATGTTTCGCCGAAATAGCCGAGCAGGCGGCCACGCCGGCAATGCGCGGTCTCGGCAAGTCCGACCAGCGCATCCAGTTTCCCGAACGAAACCCGCTTGAAAGCGTCGGGCGCTTCCGACTCCTCGATCATGCGGCGCTGCTGCACGATGTCGGACAAACCATACGTCATCCAGGCGCTGGACGGCTTGCCGTCGCGGCCCGCGCGGCCGGTCTCCTGATAATAGGCCTCGATGCTTTTCGGCAAATCGAGATGTGCGACAAAGCGCACGTCCGGCTTGTCGATGCCCATGCCGAAGGCGATGGTTGCCACGATGACGATGCCGTCCTCGTTGAGAAAGCGATCCTGATGGCGGGCGCGGATCGAGGCGTCGAGGCCGGCATGATAGGGCAGGGCGGATATACCGGCGTCGCGGAGCGAACCGGCGACATCCTCGACCTTGGCGCGCGACAGGCAATAGACGACGCCCGCCTCGCCCGCGTGGCGTTCGGTGATGAAACCCTTGAGCTGTGCCACCGAATTCTGCTTGTCGACGATTTCGTAGCGGATATTCGGCCGGTCGAAGCTTGCGACGAATTGCGGCGCGTCTGCGAGCGCCAGCCTTGCGACGATTTCCTTGCGCGTGAGCTCATCGGCGGTGGCGGTCAGCGCGATGCGCGGCGCGGACGGGAACCGCTCCGCGAGAACAGAGAGGCCGATATATTCAGGGCGGAAATCGTGCCCCCATTGCGACACGCAATGAGCTTCGTCGATGGCAAACAACGCGATGCGGCGAGCGCTCGAGCAGGGCCAGGCAGCGCGGCGTCAGGAGACGCTCGGGTGCGACGTAAAGGAGGTCGAGCTCGCCGGCGACGAGTTGCGCCTCGACAGCAAAGGCTTCGCTGGCCGACAGCGTGGAATTGAGCACCGCAGCCTTCACGCCGGCCTCGAGGAGGCCCGCGACCTGGTCGCGCATCAGTGCGATCAGCGGCGAGACGACGATGCCGCAACCCTCGCGTATCAACGCCGGCAATTGATAGCACATCGACTTGCCGCCACCGGTCGGCATCAGCACCAGGCAGTTGCCGCCGCTCACCACGTGATCAACGATCTTCTCCTGCGCCCCGCGGAAGGCGGGCAAGCCGAACACGGAATGGAGCAGGGCGTGCGCGTCGCGGCTGGTGGCTTCGACGGTCACGGCGGTGGTATTGGCGGGAACAGGCATTTCGAATTGGGTTCGCTGGGGCGCGGGCGCTTGCATGGAAGATGGTCGACGGCGGCATGGCCGCAAACGACCGCGGCAATCTATGTCAGATTCGGCGCTCTGGCGATGCATTGAACCCCGAGGTGTCGTGGCTTGACACAGTGATTTGGATCACACGGGATTGACGCGGTCATATGATGGGGTCAAACCCCACCTCAAATCATCGCCGGAATTGGAGAGAGCGCGGCCCATGACATCGCTGGCGATTGATCGAAGATGGCTTCTGACTGGCGGCGCCGCTGCGCTGCTCGGCCTGGCCGGCCGCGGCGCGTTTGCCGACGTGCTGATGAGCGAGACAGACAGCATCGTGCGCGGCGACGGTCCGCTGGCGTCGCAAATGCGTTTGGGCGAGCTTCTGATCCGCTATCTCGCGCGCCACAGGAGCGCGGATGCAGCCGATAGCGCGAACGTGGTCGTATCGCCGGCAAGTCTCGCCGCGATCCTCTCCCTTGTCGATCTCGGGGGCAGCGGCGCGATGCATTTGGCCATCCATCGAGCGCTGGGCTACAGGCGGACGGCAAGGCGCAAGGCAGAGGACGACCTCGCCTCGCTCCGCACCAGCGTGTCAGCGCTTGTCGCGCAGGGTGGAAAGAATGGCGGAAAGAATGGTCCGCTCGTGCTCGCCAATCTTGTCGCCTTCGACCGTTCGATCAGGCCCAGGCAATTGGCGATGTTCGGCCTGTCGGGCGCCGGCGCAGACGTGCTGGTCGACAATCTCGCCGACAGCAAGATCGTCGATCGGATCAATGGCTGGGTGAAGCAGAGGACTCGCGATTTGATTCCGTCTGTTATCGGAGAGGCGCCGGAGACGCTCGGGCTCGTTGCGGTGAACGCGCTTTACTTCAAGGACAAATGGCAGACGCCATTCGAGGCCTCGCGCACCGCCACGGCCGCGTTCCAGACCGTGTCCGGCAAGCCGGCGGACGTCCAGATGATGCATTCGCCGGTCTCCACGTTCCGTTTCCGTGCCGACAACCGTTTTGTCGCGGCCGAGCTCGGCTACATGAACGGGAATTTCAAGCTGGTTGCGATCACGACAAAGTCGGCGCCCGCCCCGGCGCAGGATTTTACCGCGGTCGCAGGTTGGCTCGGCGGCGAGGGGTTCGAGGCGCAAAGCGGTGAAATCGGCCTGCCGAAATTGACGCTGTCGGCGACCGGCGAATTGCTGCCGGCGCTGGATGCCTTTGGTCTCAGCGCCGCGCGCCATTTGCCCGGCGCATTTGAGGGGTTTTCCGACGAAGAGCTGCAGATTGCGCGCGTGCTGCAGAAGATCGAACTGCGCGTCAACGAGGAAGGGACCGAAGGCGCAGCGGCGACAGCAGTGATGACGACCCGCTCGCTCGCGCCGCGGCATCAGGTCGTGACCTTCGACAGGCCGTTCGTCTTCGCGCTGCGCGACGACAAGACCGGCCTCGTCCTGTTCATGGGATATGTCGGCGCGCCGCCGAACGCGTGAGGCGATTACTTGCGGATAAGTTCGGAGGCCGGTGCACGCATGCCTTCGCCGAGGAAGTCGATCCAGTTCTGGAAGATCGTGGTCGCAGCACCTCCGGCCGGGACGTTCGGGCGGAGCGCCAGGCCGGGAAGCTCCGCGGCCAGTTCCGGGTTGCGCTTGCGGCGCGCCCGCTGTTCGAAATCGACGAGGATCGCTTCGGTTTCAGGATCGAAATAGGAGGCGGGGATCGCAGGATAATCGTTCCGCTCGCCGGCGAGAAAGCGCGCGATGTCGCGCATATATTCCCGCTGCAGCGACAGCGCGTCATATTCCGGATGACCCTGGAAGAAGATGAAGCGGCTGTCATCATCGCGCGCGAAGATGTCGACGCCGGCCTGGTCCGAATAGGTCAGGATCGAAAATCCCTGCGCGACGAGGTCGCTTTCCCTGATCTCGTTGAGACGCGAATGCGAGACCTTGATCGAGCGCGGCAGATCGCGAAGCAGGTCGTGGTCGGCGACCTTGCTGCAATCATAGACGCCGGAACATTTCCGCGTCAGCCGCTGACGTTCGATGCCGCCAAGATGCGTGACGGCGGCATGTGCCGCAAGACAGGACCAGATGGTCGAACGCGTATTGGTCTTCGCCCAATCGACGAGCTCGACGAATTCGCGCCAGTATCTTTCCTCCGACAGCGTCGGCGCGATCGGCTCGGCGCCGGTGACGATCAGCCCGTCGATGTCGAGCTGGTCGAGTTCGGCGATGTCGCGATAGCCCCTTTCGATGTGGTCCTTCGCCGGCTTGGACCTGATGACCGAAGGCAGTGCAAGGAGGTGGAATCGGACGTGGGTCCTGCCGGCGGCGCCTTGCACCAGGCGCATGAACTGGCGCTCGGTGGCCTTCAGCGCGGTGTCCGGCATGTTGTTGACGAGTGCGATGGTGAGGCCGGCTTTGCCGTCGCGCTCGGTGTCGTACTCGACCGGCGCCAGTGCGGGGCTTCGGATCGGCCGTTGCCTGTGCAGCGGAATCGGCATGGGGCGGTCTCGCCTCTACTCCGCGGCCTGCAGCGTCGGACGCGCGCAGGCCTTTGCGAGCGCCTGGTCGATGTCCTCGATGATATCGGAGATGTGCTCGATGCCGATCGAGAGGCGGATGGTTTCCGGCAGCACCCCGGCCATGCGTTGCTGCTCGGCGGACATCTGGCGGTGCGTGGTCGAGGCCGGATGGCAGGCGAGCGACTTGGCATCGCCGATATTGACCAGCCGCGTGATCAGCTTCAGCGAGTCGTAAAAGGTCTTGCCGGCTTCCATGCCGCCCTTGATGCCGAAGGTGAACAGCGAGGAGGAGTTGCCCGCCAGATATTTTTGCGCCAGCGGGTAATAGGGACTGTCGGGGAAGCCGGCATAATTGACCCAGGCGACGCGCGAATCCCCGCGCAGGAATTCCGCGACCTTGCGCGCGTTCTCGACATGGCGTTCGACGCGCAGCGCGACCGTCTCGATGCCCTGCAGCAGCATGAACGCGTTGAACGGCGACATCACCGAACCCATGGTGCGCTGATAGATGCTGCGTGCTCGCTCGATATAGGCCTTCGGCCCGAAGCGATCGGCATAGACGAGGCCGTGATAGGAGGCGTCGGGCTGGTTGAAGCCGGGAAAGCGGTCGGCGTGGTTCTTCCAGGGGAAGCGGCCGCTGTCGACGATGGCGCCGCCGAGCGTGGTGCCGTGACCGCCGAGGAATTTCGTCAGCGAATGGACCGCGATGTCGGCACCGTAATCGAAGGGTTTCAGCAGGATCGGCGTGGCGACCGTGTTGTCGACGATCAGAGGCACGCCGTTGCGGTGCGCGACCATGGCCAGCGCCTCGATATCGCAGATGTTGCCGGCGGGATTTCCGATGGTTTCGGCGAACACCGCGCGGGTGTTCTCGTCGATCAGTTTCTCGATCGCATCCGGCTGGTCGCTTTCGGCGAAGCGTCCGGCGATGCCCTGCCGCGGCAGGATGTGGCCGAGCAGCGTATGCGTGGTGCCGTAGAGCTGCGGCACGGAAACGATATTGCCGCCGAAATCGGCAAGATTGACGAAAGCGAAATGCAGCGCCGCCTGGCCGGTCGCGACCGCGAGCGCGCCAACGCCGCCTTCGAGCTCGCTGATGCGCTTCTCGAGCACCGAGGTCGTGGGATTGGCGATGCGGCTGTAGCGAAAACCTTCCGTCTCGAGATTGAAGAGCGCAGCGCCATGATCGGCACTGTCGAAAGCATAGGCGACGGTCTGGTAAATCGGGACGGCGACGGACTTGGTGGCGGGATCGGGCTCGTAGCCGGCGTGAATGGCGATCGTCTCGTTCCGCATCTTTCACCTCCGCGAAGGTCCACCGCATCTTTTTTGCGATGCGTTCTGTCCCTTCGCCTGATTAGATGCGAGGCGTAAAACGGGCAATAATTCGTGCCAAGATTGACGAAATAACCCTAACGAAGTCGGGCCAGTTGATTAAAACTTGAACGATACGGTCACGCGCCGACGGCGCGCCGCACCTGTTCACCAATCTGCGACAGAACGAGCCGGGCCTGCGGCAGCACTGCGCCCATGGCGTGGAAGTTATGGATCATGCCGTCGTGGCAGACATGTTCCACAGCAACGCCGGCTGCGAGCAGCTTGCGCGCGTAGGCATTGCCCTCGTCGCGGACGGGATCGAATTCCGCGGTGTGAATGATCGCGGTCGGAAGACCCTTGACGTTCAGCGCGCGGAGCGGCGAGATCCTGGTATCCGCGGTGTCCGTGCCTTCAGGCAGATAATCGGCGAGATCGGCCTCCAGTGTCGAGCGTCCGATCAGATGGTCGTCGGCGAAGGCTTCGCGCGAGGGCGAAATGTCCTCGAAATCGAGCACCGGACAGATCAGGCATTGCGCGAGAATGAGCGGGCCGGAATGGTGCTCCGCATGCTGGCAGACCACCGCGGCCAGCGTGCCGCCAGCGGAATCGCCGCCGACCACCAGCCTGTCGGCGTCGATGCCGAGCGAAGCCGCGTGGCGCGCGACAAATTCAGTCGCGGCGATCGCGTCGTCCACGGCCGCCGGGAACTTGTGCTCCGGCGCGAGGCGGTAACCGATCGAAACCAGCCGGCAGCCGGTCGCTTGCGCCAGCGCGGCCGCGACCTTGTCGTGAGTCTGGATGCTGCCGGCGACCATGCCGCCGCCGTGAAAGAACACGAAACCGGGCAACGGCGTGTCGACGCCTGTCGGCGCATAGAGGCGATAGGCGATAGCGCCGGCAGGGCCGGGCAGCGTGCCGTCTTCCGTCGTTACTTCGGCCGCCTCGGCGCGGGAAAACTGCATCAGCTTCGCCAGCGAAAGGCGCCGCTCGCTCGGCGTCGGCCGGTTCCGCTCGCCGGGCGACGCGGCGGCCATCATGGCAAGGAAGCGTTTGGCGAGAGGATCCAGCGGCATGGCGGTTCCGATTAACCACGAGAGCTTACCATGGGTTCCGATCCATGGCGATCTGGGCCGCGATGGCGGCCTGGAGTGAAATCGATTAAGGATTTGGAACGAACATTCAGAGCATCGACGCGCGGCCGCAGGGATGACGAACATGCCTCATATCGCAAAACCCGTCAGCTATTCGCAGACCTGGACCTTCTTCGAAGGCAAATGGCACGAAGGCAACGCGCCGATCATGGGGCCGCGGACACATGCAGCCTGGCTCGCCTCGATGGTGTTCGACGGCGCGCGCGCCTTCGAAGGCGTTGCTCCCGATCTCGATCGCCATTGCGCCCGCGTCAACTGGTCCGCCACCAATTTCCGCCTGAAGCCGGTGGTCGACACCGAGACGTGGATCGGGCTCGCTCGCGAAGGCATCGCGCGTTTCGCGCCGAATACCGAGCTTTACGTTCGTCCCATGTACTGGGCACAGAACGGCAGCGGCGGCGGTGTGCTGTTCGACCCCGAGACCACCAATTGGTGCCTGTGCGTCTACGAGGCTCCGATGCCGCAGCCGACGGGAAATGTCATCACGCTGTCGCCGTTCCGCCGGCCGACGGCGGATTGCGCGCCGGTCGACGCCAAGGCGGCCTGTCTCTATCCGAACAATTCGCGCGCGCTGATCGAGGCGGCCTCGCGCGGCTTCAACAACTGCCTGATGCTCGACCTGCTCGGCAATGTCGCGGAATTCGGCAACGCCAATGTCTTCATGGCCAAAGACGGCGTGGTTTACACGCCGGCGCCGAACGGCACCTTCCTCAACGGCATCACGCGGCAGCGCGTGATCGAACTTTTGCGCGGCGACGGCGTCGCCGTGGTCGAGAAGACGCTGCGCTATGAGGATTTCCAGGCCGCCGACGAGATCTTCTCGACCGGAAATTTCGCCAAGGTCGCGCCCGTGATCCGGATCGACGACCGGCAGCTCCAGGTAGGTCGCTTCTACACGCGCGCCCGCAAGCTCTATTGGGATTTCGCGCACGCGAAACGATTGGCAGCCTAGCGTCGTCATTGCGAGGAGCGAAGCGACGAAGCAATCCATGTCCGAACAAGCTCGGAGATGGATTGCTTCGCGGAGCCTGTCATCGGGCGCGCATTCGCGCGACCCGTTGGCTCGCAATGGCGATGGAGGTCGGAGTTACGGCCCGTACAGCACTAGCTCGGTGTCGGTCAGGTCAGCCAGGCGCGGCCGGTGTGGACCCTTGACATATTTGCGGCCGCGCATCTCGGTGTAAAAGCCCGTCAATCCTTCAACGGGAGCATTGGCATCGAACAGCACGGACAGCTTGCCTCTGGGCAACAGCGCCCGGCCGATCGCTCCGGCGCAGGCCACGTAGTCAGCGGTGTCACGGCAATAGATCAGTTGCATGGCGGGCAGTGCGATCCAGCCGCGACGGATGCGCATCGGCAGCAGGATGAAAGGCGAGGCGCCCTGCGGCGTCCGGCAGACCAGGCTGAGGCAGCCAAGGGCGGCATGCCGCGCGAGACATTCGGTTTCACGAGCGGTCAGGCCATCGATCGCGATCGCATCGCTGCCTACGACGTCGACCTGCATGCCCGGCTCGCCGCGTGACAGCATCGGGAACGAAACAAACAGGCCCCGGCAATAGGTGTGGAATCCCTGGGCCTCGATGATCGGCCAGGTCCGTGCCGCCGCGCTGACGTTGAAGTAGGTGACCTCTTTGTGCCGCTGCGCGATCTTGGTCAGCATCGACGCGTAGTTGCGGAACGCGGGCTCGACATACCAGCTCGACAGGTTGCAGTGGATCGCGAGTTCGCCGTCGCACGGACGCAGCGAGTAGAGCAGCAGCAGCACGCCGACCGGCATGCCGTCATGGTCGAGCATGTAGCCGAAACGCGGATAGCCCGGCGGCACCTCGCGCGCTGCCTGGCGCAACAGGCCCTGCATCCAGTAATCGCGCGAACGGCCGAAAAAGCCGCGCGTCAGGAGGTCGGCGACGGAATGCAGATCGGCCTCCCCGATTTCCCGGCAGCGGACTTGTGGCCTCAGCGCGGTCACGGCATGTCAGCCCATTATCCCTCGGCGGTGGCGAGCGCCCGCAGGCCGAGCAATTCGCGCACCCTGCCGGGCCAGGCATCGAGCCTCGTTCCGTGGGTGTGGAACATCGCAACGGCGAGCCGGTCCATGCCGAACGCGACGCAGCCGGTGTGCGCCGGTTCGCCGTCGGCATCCCTGATGTCCCAGGTGCTGCCGAAATGGGCCTGATGATAGTTGAAGCTCATGCAGGCGGTGGGCTTGTCTTCCGAGCGCAGCGGCACCAGAAGCTCGAATTTCAGCGATTGCTGTTTCTGGCTGACCGCCTTCATCTGGCCGACGCGGCCGAAGAAGGGATCGCTGGCATAGTCGACGCGGAAGGCGAGGCCGAGATCGCGCGCGATCGCCTGGGCGCGGACCATCCAGCGCTCGCGGAAATCGGCGACGTCGTCAGCCGTGCCGATGCAGACATATTCGCGCATCCGGAACGACTGCAGCCGGTCGAGATGGCGCGAGGGCTCGCGGCGGAAGCAATCGGCGGCCACGTCGAAGCGCAGGCCGCCTTTGGGCAGCTGACCTCGGGCGGCGGCGATCGGATAGACCGGATAGCAGGCGGCCGGCGACAGCACGAGATCGGCCGGCGACAGCGACGTGGTCCAGTCGCCGCCGGCGTCGAAGCGGCTGACCGCCGCGTTGATCTCGCGTTCGGTGCCGTGCAGGCCGCAGACGCAGCCGAGCAGGTTGGGGAAGCTCTTCAGATAGCCGGATTTTTCCAGCTGCGCGCGATTCATCACGGGTGGAAAGCGCATCACCTCGGTGCCGTCCTCGCGATTGCGCGTGATCAGCGCGGCGAGCCGCTCGACCACGTCCTCATAGAGCGCGGTGCGGGCATAGACACCGTCGGTGCCCATCTTGTGGAAGAGGATGTCGGCGAGATGATCCAGGGGGTCGGTGGATTGCGGCGCGAGTTCAGGCGATTCGGTTCGAACGGGAGCATTCATCGCGAGGTCTTCCTGTTATCGGGTCTTTTTGGTTGTCTCGGTCCGAATTCTAGTCGCGCAGCGAGGCGGGAACGCCGCTCATCAGGGTGGCGGTTGCGATATTGCCGAGGATGCGTTCGTTGTTGATCATCAGCGGCGACGACAGCACGTCGCGCAGCAGGCGGCCGATCGAGAACTCGCCGTCATTGCGATAGCCGGAGAGGCCGCAGGCGCGCATCGCGCTCATGACCGTCTCGACCGCAAGCTCGGAGGCTTCGACCTTGAGCAGGTTGATCGAGGACTGGAAATCGATCGCCGACAGCGCGTGGCCGTCATGTTCGCGCGCGGCGTAATTGTCGAGGTTGGCTGATATGACGGCGCGCAGTTTCGCCAGCGACATCTTCGCCGCGGTGAAATGTGCGGCGCCCGGCGGCATCTGGCCGTTCGCGCCCCGCGCGGCCTTGCGGACGAAGCGCTGGGCGCGTTCGACCGCGGCGGCAGCGATGCCCGCCCAGACCGAGGACCAGCACAGATGCGCGACCGGCGTCATGGTCTGCGCGTGGATCTTCTCATAGGCCTCCGGGAAGATCCGGTCAGCCGGAGCGTTGACCTTCAGCTCGAAGCCCGCGCTGCAGGTGCCGCGCATGCCGAGCGTCTCCCAGGCAAGGCTGCGGGCAAGCGTGTAATCGTCCCGGGTGATGGCGATCAGCACCTGGTCGGACGAAGCGGCGTCGCCGGCGCGGCGCGCGATGGTGACGATGCCGTCGGCTTCCGCGCCGTAGGAAATCACGGTCGCGTTGCGGACGAGCGAAATCCCGGAATCATTGCGTTCGACCGCGGCGGCGGAGGAGCGGACGTTGCCGCCGTTCTGGCCCTCGGTCGTGGACGACGCCAGCAGCAATTGCTCGGCGGCGACGCGTCGCATCAGCTTCTCATGATAGGCGCTGCCGCCGCCGTGCCGCACCAGGCAGGCGACCTTGGTCTGGTGCATGGCGAAGATCATCGCGGCCGAGGAGCAGGCGCGGCCGAGCGTGTAGCACATCTCGGTGACGTCATGGATCGAGGCGCCGAAGCCGCCGAACTCGACCGGGATCTGGGCGCCGAGCAGCTTGCGGTCGCGCGCCGCGTCGATCGCGGCCCTGGGGAAGCGGCCCTTCAGGTCGACCTCTTCGGCCTCCGCCGCCGCAGCCGCCGCCACTGTTGCGGTCCGTTCGGCAAAGGAGAGGCCGTGGTCGACCAGTATCGGCTCGCTCGTTTCGCGACGGCTACGAATGTTCGCGTCCTGAACGTTCATGGATCGACGCCTCCGGGCTTGATCGCTGCCGACACCATCGCCGGCGGCAAGTACTTTGCCGGCAACAAGTGCGATGTCATGGCGATCCGATTTTGTTTTGCTGTTGATCCCAAGGCTATGGATTTAATTCAAATGCGTCGATGAAATTCAGGGTAAACGCTCTCGATTCAAGATGGATCGGTTAACTCATCGTATTTTGAAAGATGCGATTCTCCGCGATCGCATTAGCCTTAAGCGCAAAAGCGGGATTTGTATCAGATCGACGCCACGGATTTTCAACGCTGCCTGCGCTATATCACGCGCATCACGTTGACGAGGCGGATTGGAACTGCGGACCGGAAGGATTAGGCATGCACGCTCGGGAGATCGATATTCGCAACCGGATCGTTGTCCTGGTGAAAGGCACTCTCGAGCAGAATTCGATTGCCGTCGACGTCACGCCGTCCGCGCTGCTGGTCGATATCGGATTGACGTCGATGGACATGGTCAACCTGATGCTCGGCGTCGAAGCCGAGTTCGATTTCATGATCCCGCAGGACAAGATCACGCCGGAGAATTTCCAATCCGTCGACACGCTGGCGCGCCTCGTCGCCGGCGAACTGGGTGTCGCGCAAGCGGCGTAGTTTCCGTTTGTCATTCCGGGGCGATGCGTCAGCATCGAACCCGGAATCTCGAGATTCCGGGTCTGGTCCTTCGGACCATCCCGGAATGACGAAGAACCATCGCTGTTCCAAATCCGCCTCAAAACTGGCATAGCTCCATCCGCATCAGCGGGGTGAGCATGGCAAGATCAGTCCTCGGCATTATCGGCGGCTCGGGCATCTACGATCTGCCGGGTCTGGAGAACGCGCGCGAGGAGGCGATCAGGACGCCCTGGGGCGAGCCCTCGGCCCCGGTCCGCCATGGCAGCATCGCCGGGCTGCCGATCGTGTTCCTGCCGCGACACGACAAGGGCCATCGCCTGTCGCCCTCCGACGTCAATTACCGCGCCAATATCGACGCCCTCAAGCGTGCCGGCGTCACCGACCTCGTGTCGCTGTCGGCCTGCGGCTCCTTCAAGGAGGAGCTTTCGCCGGGTACCTTCGTGCTGGTCGACCAGTTCGTCGATCGCACCCACAAGCGCGAGAGTTCCTTTTTCGGCAAGGGTTGCGTCGCTCATGTCTCGATGGCTCATCCGGTGTCGCCGCGCCTGCGCGTCCATCTTGCCGCAGCGGCCGAAGCCGAAGGCATCGCGATCGCGCGAAGCGGAACCTATGTCTGCATGGAGGGCCCGCAATTCTCGACGCTGGCCGAGAGCCTGACCTACAAGGCGTCAGGCTATTCCGTGATCGGCATGACCAACATGCCCGAGGCCAAGCTCGCCCGCGAGGCCGAAATCTGCTACGCTACCGTGGCGATGGTGACGGATTTCGACTGCTGGCATCCGGACCATGACGCGGTGACGGTGCAGGATATCATCCGCGTCCTGACCTCGAACGCCGACAGGGCGAAAGCGCTGGTCGCGCGGCTTGCCCGCGATTTCCCGAGAGAACACGAGCCGTGCCCGATCGGCTCGGACCGCGCGCTCGATACCGCGCTGATCACCGCACCGGACGCGCGTGATCCGGAGTTGTTGAAGAAGCTCGATGCGGTGGCGGGCCGCGTGCTCGGGCTCAAGCCAGCGACAGAGATCAGTGTGCCATGAAGGTCGACGGCAAGCATTTCCGCAGTATCTGGCGCGACACCGACGGCCACTCGATCGGCGCGATCGATCAGCGCCGGCTGCCGCACGAGTTCGTCGTTGCGAAGCTGACCGATTGCGCCGACGCAGCCGAAGCGATCCGGTCCATGCTGGTGCGCGGCGCCCCGCTGATCGGCGCCACCGCCGCCTACGGCATGGCGCTCGCGATGCGCGAAGATAGTTCCGATGCAGGAATCGAGCGCGCCTGTCAGACTTTGATCGCGACCCGGCCGACCGCGATCAATCTGAAATGGGCGCTGGACGAGATGCGGCGCGTGTTGCGGCCGCTGTCTCCATCGAAACGCACTGAGGCCGCCTTCGCCAGGGCCGACGATATCGCCGACGAAGACGTCGGCATCAACAGGAACATTGCGCAAAACGGTCTGCCGCTGATCGAGACGATCGCGGCCAAAAAGCCGGGCGAGGTGGTCAACGTGCTGACCCATTGCAATGCCGGTTGGCTTGCCACCGTCGACTGGGGCACGGCAACGGCGCCGATCTATCTGGCGCATGAGCGCGGCATCAAGGTCCATGTCTGGGTCGACGAAACCCGCCCGCGCAATCAGGGCGCTTCATTGACGGCCTGGGAGCTTGGCCATCACGGTGTGCCGCACACGGTGATCCCGGACAATACCGGCGGACATCTGATGCAGCATAGCAAGGTCGACCTCGTCATCGTCGGCACCGATCGCGTCGCCGCCAATGGCGACGTCTGCAACAAGATCGGCACCTATCTGAAGGCGCTGGCCGCGCATGACAATGGCGTGCCGTTCTATGTGGCGCTGCCCTCGCCGACCATCGATTTCAGCGTGACCGACGGTGTCGCGCAGATTCCGATCGAGCAGCGCGGCGCCGAAGAGGTCTCCGACATGACCGGCCGCACCCGGGACGGGCGGATCGAGACGGTGCGCGTCGTGCCGGAAGGATCGCCGGTGGCAAACTATGCCTTCGACGTCACACCGGCCCGGCTGGTGACCGGCTTGATCACCGAGCGCGGGGTGCTTGCCGCCAACCGGATGGCGCTGTCTGCGGCGTTTCCGGAACGGATCGTCGCGGCGGCGGAGTAGCCGTTTCGCTTTCGAGATTACCAGATCATCTCAATCCGGCGCGGCGGAGAGCCTCCAGGTAACGGCTCCGCTCGGCGTCGCGTTTGAAGGGCATCTGCTTGGTGATCCATGCCAGCGAAATGCTGGGCTGGGAGCGACGGAGGTCGCGAAGCGCATCGCGCGCTATCTGATCGTAACCCGCCATCGCGGCTGCCGCCGTCAAAACCCGGTGCGCGCCGGCATAGTCGCCGCGCAACCTGATGCCTTCGCGTGCCAGCTGGATGGCCGCTTCATAATTGCCGCCAATGAATTGAGCGAAGCCGGCAAAGCCGAAATAGACCCCCGCAAAAGGATCGCGCGGACTGAGGCGCAACGCATGGCGCACCGCCATATAGCCCTTTTCCCACTCTCCGCAAAAACTCAGGGCGCCGCAGTAATAGGCGCGGGCCGGCGAAAAGCTGGGGTTCAGACGGAGCGCCAGTTCAAACTCCGCAAACGACTCCTCGAAGCGGCGCGTGAACAGATAGACGCTTGCGAGCGCGTAATGCGCCCACGAATCTTCGCCGTCCGCGCGGATCGCGGCGAGCGCCGCCTGCTCGGCCGCCGGTATTGCCACTTTGATGTCCGTCCAGCCCATGTGCACATCGAACATGTGGCTGGCCGCGAGCAGGCCGTGCGCCTGGCCATAATTCGGATCGATGCTGATGGTCTTCTCAAGCAGCGCCTGTGCGACCATGTTGTCGCGCCGCGTTACGCGCCAGTAATAGGACAGGGCGCGCACTACGAGATCCCAGGCGTCCATGCTGTCGGGCGTCTTGCGTTGCGCGCGAAAGTTCTCGGCGGCGTAGAGTTGCGGCTCTATGGCGCCCACGATGGCCTGCGTGATCTCGTCCTGCACCGAGAATACGTCGGCCAGGCTGCGGTCGTAACGCTCCGACCAGATATGGATGCCCGTGGAGACGTTGCTCAGCTGCGCGCTGATGCGCACGCGTTCGCCGTCCCTGCGCACGCTTCCCTCGACGACATAGCCGACGCCAAGCTGCTCGCCGACCTCCTTGAGGGGAACCGATTGTCCTCTGTAATTGAAGGAGGAATTGCGGGCGATCACGTAGAACCAGCGGATCCTGGAGAGCGCGGTGATGATGTCGTCGCTGATGCCTTCCGAGAAATAGTCCTGCTCGGGCTCTCCGATGTTCTTGAAGGGAAGTACGGCGACCGCGGGCCTGTCGAGAGCGAGCGGCGCCGAATGGGGTTCGTCGGCTCGTTTCTGTGAAGGCGTATCATCGTCCCTTTCCGATGGTTCAGCCTGCGGTCGCGATCGCAATGCGCCAACAAAAAGGAAGCCCTTGCGCGGAATGGTACGGATCAGCTTTTGATCCAGGCCGTTGTCGCCGATCGCCTTCCGCGCCGCATTGATGCGGCTGGTCAGGGTCGATTCCGAGACGATGCGTCCGTTCCAGATCGCCGAGATCAGATCATCCTTGCTGATCACGCGGTCGCTGTTTTGCACCAGATAGACCAGGACATCGAACACCTGCGGCTGCACGTCGATGCGCTGCGAGCCCCGGTATAGCTCGCGTCGATCGGTATCAAGGCATTGATCAGAAAAGAAAAATCGCATTTTCGTCTCAGCGGAAGGTAATCCTTCTAAAGCAATCCGTCAGCTAAGCTCAACAGGAAATCAGGCTGCTGTCGGTGTTTTTCGGCTCTCGTTCGGTCATTGACGTGGCGTGCGGCGATCTCCCATCGGCCGCCCCGGAAGATTGAAAGCGAGACATCGTGAGCAACGCAAGTCCAGTCATGAATCGTCCGTTGCCTCCCGAGGGAAAAGCCATCACCACGATCGTCGCGCTTCACTGCTCGCTCGGCTCGGGCCGGCAATGGGCCCGCCTTGTCGAAGACGCCGGAGCGCGACACCACGTGATCGCGCCTGATATCTCCGGCTATGGTGCCCGTCAAAACGCGATCGAGTTGCCGAAAACCGTAGCTCAGGAAGCTGAGCTCTTGAGTGACGCGCTGGCCGCGACCGGCCCGATCCATCTGGTCGGACACTCCTATGGCGGCGCCATTGCCTTGAATCTCGCAACCGCCTCGCCCCTGGCCAAGCGCGTTCTCAGCCTGACCCTGATCGAGCCGGTGTTGCCGACCATGCTGCTCGAACATGCGATGGATCGCCCCTTGTACGAGCAGTTTTTTCGCCTCGGCCACAAGGTGTTTCTGGATCTCTGGAATGATGTTCCAGGCGAGGCCCTGGATCGATTTCTCGACTATTGGAGAGGATCCGAACCACCGGAAGAGCTTCCGGCGAAGATGCGCGCGCGGATGATCGAGCAGGTCCAGAAGCTCGCTTATGAGTTCACGGCGCTTTTTGCCGAAGACGATGTCGCGAGCGCTGCGGCGTCGATCGATGTGCCGACGCTGCTCTATTCCGGCGGACTCTCGCCCGCGATGACCCAGCGCATCGCCAGCCGGCTCGCGTCCGTCGTTCCCCGAATTGACGCCAGGCACCTGCCGTCGGCCGGTCACATGCTTGCGATTTCGCATGCAGAGGCCATCAACGCCGAGATCCTGAATCACATCGCGGCAGCCGAACAGGCAGCGAACCGGTCGCCGCGGATGCGGAGCTCGTCAGGCGGTTGAAAGCCAATCCGTGCCATCGGCTTTCAGGGCCGCGTAGTCTCAAGTTCAGCTTCTGAGGATCCGGCACGACTACTCCAGGCCCGCACGCCTAAAGCCTTCCAGATAGTGCTCGCGATCGACGTCGCGTTTGATTGGCATTTGGGTCGCGATCCATTCCAATGAGATATTCGGCTGAGCTCTGCGAAGTTCTTGAAGGGCAGTAGCAGCAGCTTGCGTCCGACCGCTCATGCCTGCTGCCGCGGTAAGCACGCGAAGTGCCCCGACAAGATCATGGCGCTGCCGCAATGCGTCGTGGCTCAGCCGGATCGCCTCCTCGTAGTCGCGGCCGACAAACCGCGCGTACGCAGCCACGCCATAATAACGCGCAGCGAAGGGATCGCGGGGACTGAGGCGCAAGGCGTGACGAGCCTCTCGATCACCCTCCTCCCAAAGTCCGCAAAACGCCAGCGCTCTCCCATAGTAAGCTCGTGCCAAGGCAAAACTCGGATTCAGCCGGAGCGCGAGGTTGTACTCCGCTATTGAATTGTCAAATCGACGATTGAACAAATAAACACTGCCCAAGGCATAGTGTGCCCAGGGATCAGCGGCGTCCGCATCGATCGCAGCGAATGCAGCTCGCTCGGCCACCGGCATTGCCTGCGCCATTTCTTCCCAACCCATATGAGCGCCAAGGGTGTGGCTCGCTGCGAGGACACCCAGAGCCTGGCCATAATGCGGATCGATGCTGATTGCTTTCTCCAGAAGAGCCTGAGCAGCTACGTTGTCCTGCTGCGTGACGCGCCAATAGTGGGAAAGCGCACGCATGACCAGGTCCCATGCATCCATATTGTCCGGAGCCTTGCGACGGGCTCGGAATCCCTCCGCACCGTAGAGCTCGGGCTCGATCGCAGCGACGATGGCCTGCGTGATTTCATCCTGCACCTCGAACACGTCAGCAAGGTTGCGGTCGTACCGTTCCGCCCACACGTGGCCGCCTGTCACTACGTCGTTGAGTTGGGCGGTTATGCGTACGCGCTCGCCCTCCTTGCGCACGCTACCTTCGACGACGTAGTTAACCCCGAGTTCGTCGGCGACCTGCTTTAAGTGCACCGATTGACCCTTGAAGATGAATGAGGAGTTGCGCGCGATAACGAAGAACCACCGCAGCTTCGACAGCGCGGTGATGATGTCTTCGGTGATGCCGTCGGAAAAATACTGCTGCTCCGCTTCGCCGCTCATATTGATGAACGGCAGCACCGCGATCGCGGGCCTATCGGGCAGCGGCAGCGGCGAACTTTTTCCACTTGCCGTGTCGACGATGTCCGGTTCGGCCCGGCGAACGTCGCCGACGAAGCGAAAGCCCTTGCGAGCGACTGTGCGGATCAAGCTTTGGTCCTTGCCGCTGTCGCCGACCGCCTTGCGCGCGGCGTTGACCCGGCTGGTCAGGGTTGATTCAGAGACAATTCGTCCATTCCATATTGCCGAAATCAGATCATCCCTGCTGACGACGCGATCGCGGTTTTGCAGCAGGTAAACAAGCAAGTCGAACACCTGCGGCTCGAGGTCGATGCGAACGGAGCCTCGGCACAACTCACGACGACCAGCATCAAGGCATTGATCTGAAAAGTAGAATTTCATGCGGCCACCTCTATTGGGCCTCTTCTAAAGCAATCCTAACGCTAAGCTCAACAAAAAATCAGGCTGCCGTGGGTGTTTTCGGATTCTCGTTGGGCCAGTTTGGCTGCGGCGGGACCGACGCCTACGCTTGGCAATTTGGCAATCCCGCGCAACAGCCAAGCCCTCCGTTAATTCCTGAGGATCCAGCATGCTTTCGAAGGCTCTCGCTCGTGGCCTTGCCTTCTACGGCATTCACTATGCATGGGTGATTGTCGCGCTCGCTTTCCTGTTTGGCGTCTGCGCCTCGGCAACGCTGAGCATTCCCGGCGTGTTGCTGTTGCCGATGTCGAAGGAGTTCGGCTGGTCGATTGGCGATCTCTCGAGCCCGCTCGGACTTCGGCTCGCCCTTTTTGGGCTGGTCACACCGTTCGCCGGCGGCCTGATGCGTCTGTACGGATTGCGCGCCGTGCTGATCGGTTCCGCGACGCTCCTGATCGGCGGGCTGCTGCTTACGATCCACATGACGGCGCTATGGCAGATGTGGCTCAGTCTCGGCATCATTCTCGGAATTGCCACGGGCATGACATCCCTGGTGCTGGCAAGCACGATCGCCACCGTCTGGTTCGAAACCCGGCGCGGCCTTGTTCTCGGTATTCTCAGTGCGGGCACCGCGACCGGACAGCTCATCTTCCTGCCGCTCGCGGCATGGCTATCCGATCATTACGGCTGGCGTGCGGCGCTGGTGCCGTCGATTGCCGCGATCGCTACCCTTGCAGCGATCGTCGTGCTCTTCTTCTGTGATCACCCGTCCAAGCTTGGACTCGCGCCGTTTGGCGGTCAAGCCACGGCGCCATCACGCCGCCGCGCGGGTGAAAACGTTTTCAAGCTCAGTCTTAACGCCCTGGCCGAGGGATCGCGATCTCCGACCTTCTGGGGTTTAGCTTTCACCTTCTTTGTCTGCGGTGTCACCAGCTTCGGCCTCACCCCGCATTTCGTGACGCTGTGCGGCGACAACGGCATCTCCGAGTTGACGTCCACCGGGCTGCTCTCCGTCGTCGGTATCTGCGACCTGATCGGCACGATCGGCTCGGGCTGGCTTTCGGACCGCTACGACAATCGCCTGTTGCTTGCGTGGTATTACGGCTTGCGTGGACTGTCGCTGATCTGGCTGACCTTCAGCGACTTCAGCCTGGTGGGGCTGTCGGCCTTTGCCGTGTTTTACGGGCTCGATTTCATCGCCACCGTGCCGCCGACGGTGCTGCTGACCGCGCGCAGCTTCGGCGCCGAGCGTGCGCCACTCGTCTTCGGCTGGATCTCCGCCAGTCATAATCTCGGTGCCGGCATCATGGCCGCTTTGGCCGGCGTCTCCCGCGATGCGCTGGCGAGCTATCTGCCCGCCTTCCTGACCGGCGGACTGCTCTGCCTGCTCGCGACCGCGGTGCTGCTGATCTTCCGCCCGGCCGGCCAACCGAAGCTGGCCGTCGGCAACTAATCCCGCAATTCTCGACAAGGAGAAACTCTCGTGACTCGCCTGATAGCCTTTTTGTACGGATTGGTCGCTTATACCGTCTTCCTGACGAGCTTCCTCTATGCGGTGGGTTTTGTCTCGGGCCTCGTGGTGCCCAAGACCATCGACAGCGGCGTCCCCGCGCCATTCGTCACGGCGTTGCTCGTCGATCTCGTGCTGTTGTCCATTTTCGCGCTCCAGCACAGCATCATGGCACGCCAGGGGTTCAAGAGATGGTGGACGCGGATCGTGCCGCAGGCCGTGGAGCGCAGCACCTATGTGCTGTTCGCCAGCTTGTCGCTCGCTCTGTTGTGCTGGCAGTGGGAGCCGATGCCGGCCGTTGTCTGGCAGATCGGAAATCCGCAGATCGCAACGGCGGTGACCGTCCTGTCCTTTGTCGGATGGTTCATCGTGCTGACCAGCACGTTCCTCATCAACCATTTCGAGCTGTTCGGGCTGCAGCAGGTCACCAACAACCTCGCCGATCGTCCGATGGCGCCGGTTCGCTTTCGTACTCCGCTCTATTACAAGTTCGTGCGACACCCGATCTATCTGGGTTTCATCATCGCGTTCTGGGCGGCGCCCGTGATGAGCGTCGGTCACCTGCTGTTTGCCGCGGCTACCACGGCCTACATCTTCATCGGGATCGCACTCGAGGAACGTGATCTCGTGGCGATCTTCGGTGACCAGTATCGTCACTATCGAAAGGAGGTCGCAATGATCATTCCCTGGCGGAGCCGGGCTGATTTCCAGGCCAACGACTAACTCTTCTGTCATGCTCATCAACAACCGAACGAACAACAACCACACGGACAAGGGATCAAGAATGTCTATGCGAAAAGTCAGAAGTACGCAGGGCCGAGGCCGCCTGTTCGACAGTGTCCTCGACACGGTCGGCGACACGCCGGTGATCCGCATCAACAATCTCGGGGTCGATGGCAGGACGATCTATGTCAAGGCGGAGTTCTTCAACCCGGCATCGTCGGTCAAGGACCGGCTCGCCCTGAACATTATCGAAGCGGCCGAGCGCGAAGGCACGCTGAAGCCCGGTCAGACCGTGGTCGAGGCGACCAGCGGCAACACCGGAATCGGACTGGCGATGGTCTGCGCGCAAAAGGGCTATCCGCTCGTGGTGACCATGGCCGACAGCTTTTCCGTCGAGCGCCGCAAGCTCATGCGGATGCTTGGCGCCCAGGTGGTGCTGACGCCGCGCGCCCAGAAGGCCTTTGGCATGTACCAGAAGGCGGTGGAACTGGCGAAAACCCACGGCTGGTTCCTCGCCCGCCAGTTCGAGACCGAAGCCAACGCCGACATCCATGAAAGCACGACGGCACGTGAAATCATCAATGACTTCGCTGGGCAGCGGCTGGATGTTTTCGTCACCGGCTACGGCACCGGTGGAACGGTGGCGGGTGTCGCGCGCGTGCTCAGGCGCGAACGGCCGGAGACACGCATCGTGCTGTGCGAACCGGCGAATGCGAGGCTGGTCGGCAGCGGCATCGCACAGCAACGTGCAGCCGATGGGGCGCCGGCAAGCGGGCATCCGTCGTGGGAGTCGCACCCAGTCCAGGGCTGGACACCGGACTTCATTCCGGCCGTTCTCCAGGAGGCAATCGATTCCAAATTCTGCGACGAGGTCGTTCCCATCGCCGGTCCTGAAGGTTTGGTCTGGACGAAACAACTGGCGCAGAAAGAGGGTATCTTCACCGGCATTTCGGGTGGGGCGACCTTCGCCGTTGCGCGTCAGGTGGCCGAGCGTTCACCGGCCGGCTCGGCGATCCTTTGCATCTTGCCCGACACCGGCGAACGTTACCTCACCACGCCGTTGTTCGAGTCGATCGAAGCGGACATGAACGAGGCGGAGCTGACTTTGTCCCGTTCGACCCCGAGCTGCCAATTCACCTGAACGTGGAGCAATGATCACAACTGTCATCGCCCGGCTCGCCGCCTTCGCTAAAGCTTCGGCGCGCCAGAGAGCGCGCGGCCTCGTCGAAGCCTTGGCGCAGACGGGACCGGCGATCCGCTAACCACAACCATCTCGATACTTACGATCGTCTCGGCGTACGGGATGCCTCCCTTCGCGGGGCATGACAGCAGAGGAAATGGAAGCGGTGTCGGGCGGGGCAGGCAGGCTTCAGCCCAGCCTCATCCCCGTCGCTGCCTCAAGCTCGGCGATCGCCTGCGGCGCATTCGCCACCTTGATCGTGGTCATGCCCATCTCGCGCGCGGGCTTCAGGTTGACGCCGAGATCGTCGAGATAGACGCATTTGGCCGGATCGACTTTCAGCGTATCGACCATCAGCCGGTAGATGCGCGGATCGGGTTTGCGCAGGCCGATCTTGGCGGATTCGATCACATGGTCGAACAGCACCATCACCTCGGCGACATAGAGCGAACGGCCCGAGGCGCTGCCCGTCGCGTTGGCCGGAAGGTTGTTGGTGATGCAGCCGGTCCGGCATTGTTGCTTGATGCGCTTGAGCGCCTCGACCATTTCGGGGCGTAGGTCGCCCTGCAGAAGCGGCAGCACGTCCCTGCCCCGGACTTCCGCGCCGAGTGCGCGGGATTCATCGGCGAACAGCCGGTCGAACGTCTCGATATCGACTTCGGCGCGCTCGAATTTCGCCCAGGCATTTTCCAAATGATTGGCGGCGTTGGTGCGGCGGATGATGTCGGCGGGCAGGCCGCGCTCGCGCTCGAACCGCGTAAAGGCCTCGAACGGCGAGGTGGTCAGTACCCCGCCGAAATCCCAGATCACCGCTTCGATCATGTCCTGCTCTCACACTTTTCCGGATCCTGCGCTAGCATGCGAGGCGCGGCCTTGGCCAGACGCGAGGGCGCGGGACATGGCGGAGATTTGGAATGCCTCAAATGCCCGACTTCGAAGCCTGGGCGATCTTTGCGAAAGTCGCCGAGAAAGGCTCGTTCAGCCAGGCCGCCGACGAGCTGGGGCTGGCCAAGACGACGGTCTCGAAGGCGGTGACCCGGCTGGAGGAGCGGATGCGCACCACACTCCTTCATCGCACCACGAGGCAGCTTTCGCTGACCGAAAGCGGGCGCGTCTCTCTGGAACGCGCCGCCCGCATTTTCAGCGACGGCATGGCGGTCGAATCCGAAATCCTGGAAGAGGCAGCGATCCCGCGCGGGCTGGTGCGCGTGGCCTCGACAATTGCGTTCGGCATCGAACAACTCGCCAATGTGCTGCCCGGCTTCATGAAGCGTTTTCCCGAGATCGAGGTCGACCTTTGCCTGACTGAGGATCGCGTCGACATTGTCGCGGAGAGCTTCGATCTCGCACTCCGGGTCGGCCCCCTGGCAAACTCCTCAATGCGCATCAGCCGCCTGTTTTCCTTTCGGGTACCGGTGGTCGGCTCTCCGGCGTTTTTCGATTTGCACGGCCGGCCCGATCATCCGCGCGAACTCGCGAAGATGCCGGCGCTGGTCTTCACCCATATTCTGGGAGCCGGCGTCTGGCATTTCAGTCACCCCCGCCACGGCGCCTGTGACGTGCAGGTCGATGGGCCCGTTCGGTTCAACAATGCGGTGGCGGCTATTCCGGCGCTGGTGTCGGGCATCGGCATGACGGCGCTGCCGGAAGCCTATGTGTCACGGGAATTGGCCGATGGACGGCTGGAGGCCGTGTTGCCGGATTGGATTGTCACGCCGATGCCGCTCCATGTCATGACCCCGCCCGGCCGCGCGCGTCCCGCCCGGGTCCGCGTGCTGATCGAATATTTGCGGCAATGCTTCGCGGCGCAGTCCTGGGCCGTCGGAATCGAATTCTGAAACGTTTTGGCTTCAGGCGATGTGAAGCTTGACGGCGACGTTGCCGCGGGTCGCGTTGGAGTAGGGGCAGTTTTCGTGGGCGTGAGCAACCAGGCTCGTTGCCGTTTCTCGGTCGAGGCCGGGAAGATCGATCGTCAGCGCAATCGTCAGGACCAGCGCCTCGGCGTCCTTCTCGCGCGGACCAACGCCCACGGTCGCGGTGACGTTGCTGTCGGATGTGATCTCGATCTTGCGCTGGCCCGCCACGTTCTTGATCGCGGTGAGGAAGCAGGCCGCATAGCCGAGCGCGAAGAGTTGCTCCGGATTGACGCCGTCGCCGCCGGCCCCGCCAACCTCCTTCGGCATCGAAAAGCCGACACTCAGCCGTCCGTCGGCGGTCGCGGCAATGCCGGTCCGCCCTCCGATGGCGGTGGCCTGGGCTTCATAGAGCGGCTTCATGCGGTACTCCCGAATTGGCGGCTCGGCCGCCGCCTTTCGAAGATGTCCTTACGCGAAAAAAGGGAGGAGTTCGACTGCTCCTCCCGTTTTGTCGAGCGTCTTTAGGCGGCTTTGGCAACGGCAGGCAGGACGAAGTCGCCGAGATCCGGTGTCGCGTTCTCGCTGCGCTCGCTCCAGAGCACCACGAGCTTGCAGCCGGCTTTCGTCGTGTGTGGTCCATGCACTTGGCCCGCCTTGATGTGCAGGGAGTCGCCGGGGCCGTAGGACTTGCCTTCGTTGACGAAGTCGCCTTCGACCACGTAGAGGATTTCCGCCACACCCTCATGAATATGCGCGGGGATCACCGAGCCGCCCTGCATGTTCAGGTGCAGCATGACGGGGCCGAGCGTGTAGTCCGCCGAGCGGACCGCCAGCGTGATGTCGCCCTGGCTCGGGAAGGGGAAGCGGTCAGCCTTGACGTCGGCGGCGAAAATCTCGCGGTCGATCATGGTATTCTCCTCTGTGCTCGTGTCTGGTCTGGTTTCGGGTCTCGTTTTCCTTGGCATTCATCGCCTTGGCAGGTAGGAGAATGCGGCAGGACCTTGCTTGTGATAATCCGGCAAGGCGTGGACAGACTGATGCCGAAAACGAACCAATCGATCCTTCCCCCATGAAATCGCGTCTTTTCCCGCTGATTGCGGCCCTTTTTCTGTATTCCGCCCCCGCTCGGGCCATCGTCGGCGGCGCGCCGGCAGCACCCGATGCAATCGGCCGCTCCGTGGTCACGATCGTCGGCTCGCGCGGTAATTTCTGCAGCGGCAGCCTGATTGCGCCTCACCTCGTGTTGACGGCGGCGCATTGCGTGCAGCCCGGCGCCGACTACAAGATCGTGCAGTACGACGCCGAGCGGAATGCGGAACTGCGGGACGTCAAGACCGTCGCCATCCATCCCGGCTTCAGGATGCAGGAGATGCTGGGGCATCGCGCCACCGCCGATGTCGCGCTGTTGCGGCTTGCCGTTCCGGCGAAGGGAAAGATCCCGGCACGGCTTTCGGTGCCGCAGCCTCCCTTGGCGCCCGGCAATGCCTTCACCGTGGCCGGCGTCGGCGTCACCATCCGCGGCGACGGCATGAGCGCCGGTATCATCCGCACCGCGGCGCTGATCGCGACCGGCAAGCCCGGCACGTTGCAGATCCGCCTGGTCGACCCGGCGGGGCAGGGCACGATAGCGGGGCTTGGCGCCTGCACCGGCGATTCCGGTGCGCCTGTGTTCGAGGATCAGCAGGGCGGGCAGGCGATCATCGGCGTCGTCTCCTGGTCCACCGGGGCGAACGGCAGCGACGGCTGCGGCGGCCTGACCGGCGTTACGCCACTAACGCTTTACCGCGACTGGATTTTGCAGACCGCGCGGCAATGGGGTTTTTCGCTGTGAAGACGCAAGACGCAAGGGCATGATCCGGCAAAGTGTGCAGCGATTCTCCCTCGCGACAAACGCGGAACGCGTTTGCGCGGAGATCATGCCCAAAAAAGAATCCAGGGATTCAAACGCTGTTTGATTATTTGCGTTGCGCCGGGATGGGTTGACCGCACCGGTCAATCAGGTTCAGCCTGCGTCAAAGCTCAAAATCGTGGACAGTCCAATGAACGTAGAAGCCGCCCGCAAGACCTTTGCGTCCGCCGCACAAGCGTCAGAACATTTCGACGTGCTGATCGTCGGCGCCGGCATATCCGGCATCGGCAGCGCCTATCATCTGACGAAGCGATTGCCGGACACCAGCTTCGTGATCCTGGAAACCCAGGAGACGTTCGGCGGCACCTGGTGGACGCATAAATATCCGGGCATCCGCTCCGACAGCGATCTCCACACCTTCGGCTACAGCTTCAAGCCGTGGGTCGGACCGCCGATCGCCACCGCCGCAGAGATCCTCGCCTACATGAACGAGGTGATCGAGGAGAACGATCTCGCCAGGCACATTCGCTACAAGCATCGCATTTTGCGAGCGAGCTGGTCGAGCGAGGCCAACCTCTGGACCATCGAGGCGGAGAAGACCGACAGCGGCGAGGGCGTGACGATCACGGCGAACTTCCTCTGGATGTGCCAGGGTTACTACCGGCACTCCGAGGGCTACACACCCGAATGGGACGGCATGAAGGATTTCAAGGGCCAGATCGTGCATCCGCAGACCTGGCCGAACGATCTCGCCGTCGAAGGCAAGCAGGTCGTGGTGATCGGATCGGGCGCGACCGCCGCGACGCTGATCCCAAACATTGCGGACAAGTGCGCGCATGTGACCATGCTGCAGCGCTCGCCGACCTTCTTCCGGCTCGGCCGCAACGCCATCGACATTGTGGAGGAGCTGCGGCGGCTGCAGGTGAAAGAGGAATGGATCCACGAGATCGTGCGCCGGAAGATCGTGTACGAGCAGGATGCGTTCACAAAACGCTGCATCGCCGAGCCTGAGCAGGTCAAGAAGGAGTTGATCGGCCAGATCAGCGCCGTGCTCGGGCCGGACTACGACGTCGGCACACATTTCACGCCGAGCTACCGGCCGTGGCGCCAGCGCATCGCCTTCGTGCCGGACGCGGATTTCTTCCACGCCGTCAAGGACGGCAAGGCCTCCGTCGTCACCGACGAGATCGAGCGCTTTGCCGCCGACGGCATCAAGCTCAAATCCGGCAGGACGCTGCCCGCCGACATCATCGTCACCGCGACCGGCTTCAATCTCTCGATCCTCGGTGACATCGATTTCGCCATCGACGGCAAGCCGCTCGATTTCGCCGGCACGGTCACCTATCGCGGCATGATGTTTACGGGCATTCCAAACATGGCGTGGGTGTTCGGCTACTTCCGCGCAAGCTGGACCTTGCGTACCGATCTCGTCGCCGAGTTCGTCATCCGGTTGCTGACTCACATGAAGAAAAAGGGCGCGAAGAGGGTGGTGCCGGCGCTGCGCGCCGAAGACCACAACATGCCGCTGTTGTCATGGATCGATCCGGAGAACTTCAACCCGAACTACCTGATGCGCGACATGCACCGCCTCCCCAGGCGCGGCGACAAGCCGGAATGGCAGCACAGCCAGGAATACTGGACCGAGCAGCGCGAGTTCCCCGGCATCGATCTCGATGACAAGGCGTTCGTGTATAGTTGAGTTCGATGTGACCCCATCCGCGCTGTCGTCCCCGCGAACGCGGGGACCCATAACCACAGGCGGATGTTGTTACGAGCGCGTGTCGACCCAGGTTGCTCAAGAACTCCGGCCTGTGGTTATGGGTCCCGGATCGCGCTCGCTGACGCTCGCTTGTCCGGGACGACAGCGGGGAATATTTCTAGCCTCACGTATTCTTCTTCGCCGTATTGGCCGCGATCGCCGCCGCGGCGGTGCGATTCTCCACCCCGAGCTTTGCGTAGATCTGCTCGAGGTGCTTGTCGACGGTGCGCGGACTCAAGCCCAGGATCTGCGCGATATCGCGGTTGGTCTTGCCCTTGGACAGCCACGACAGCACTTCGCCCTCGCGGGTCGTAAGTCCAAGTTCGCTCGAGAAATCGGCGGGAGCATTCGCGGCGGCGTCCTTTGAAAGCCGCAGCAGCAGCTCGTTGGGGCCCGCATTGCCCATGTAGTGAAGCTTGAGCGCCGATTGGTTCGGAAAGAACGAGGGCTGCGCCGTGGCGCCCTTTCCCTTCTGCGCCTGCTCCAGCCATTGCAGCAGCGGCTCCGGCAACACCAGCTCGTCGGCGTCGCTTTCCAGGCAGTCCGTCAGCAGTTTCTGCGCCTGCGGCGTCGACCACATGATCCTGCCCTGGCGGTTGACCGCGAGCAGGAAGCGTCCGGACGCATCGAGCGCGGCGCGGGCGCTCTGCGTCAGGCGCGCGTTGGCGAGATGCACGCGGATGCGTGCGAGCATCTCCTCGATCGCGATCGGCTTCGTCACGTAGTCGACGCCGCCCGCCTCCAGCCCCCGCACGATGTGTTCGGTCTCGGTCAGTCCTGTCATGAAGATGACCGGCACGCCGCTCAGACCGGTGTCGCGCTTGAGCCGGCGGCAGGTTTCAAAACCGTCCATGCCGGGCATGATGGCATCGAGCAGGATGATATCGGGCGTGATCTGGTCGACGATCCGCATGGCGGCGGTACCATCAAGCGCGACCATGACGGTCATGCC
The DNA here is from genome assembly GCA_963696255.1 of uncultured Alphaproteobacteria bacterium. Classification (GTDB taxonomy): domain Bacteria; phylum Pseudomonadota; class Alphaproteobacteria; order Rhizobiales; family Xanthobacteraceae; genus Bradyrhizobium. The sequence goes on along the minus strand of CAVOJN010000005.1, from coordinate 1,289,464 downwards.
GGCGCCGTCGAGGGCATCGGTGAGCAATCGGAGCGTCTCCGGGGAATCGTCCACCACCAGCGCGACGTCGCGCTTTTTCGGCTCAGTGATCATACGAATGCAGTGTCTTGAGGGTTGCCATGTATTGATCGAGATCGAAGCGGTCGACGAGGCTGCGCATCTGCGAGGCGAAGTCCGCGAGCTCGGGTTGTGCGCCGGCGATCTCGTCGAGCTTGAGCTGGATTGCCCTGACGTAGCCGATCTGTCCAAGGCTGATCAGCTCTTCGACGTGCTTGACCGGCGGACGCGCGCCGGTCTCCGGCTGCCAGCGCGGCGCGACGACCTCGTCGGTGCCGTAGGTCCACTCGATCCTCAGGAGTTGGCGGATCGTCTCCAGAAGCCTCGGAATGTCGATCGGCTTCATCAGGTAGCCGTCGTGATAGGTCTGCGCCAACAGCGTTCCATGCGCCTCCAGCGCGCTCGCCGACACCATCAGGATACGGGCCTCGTGATGTCCGTTCGCCCGCAAGGTCTCCGCGACTTTCCAGCCGTCCATCCCGCCCATGGAGATGTCGAGCAGGAAAAGGTCGGGTCGGCAATGCTGCGCCAGTGCGAGGCAGGCCGGACCGTCGGGGGCGCTGAGCAGGATGAAGCCGAGCGGTCCCAGCACTTCGCGCATCAGGTCGCGCTGGACCGGATCGTCGTCGGTGATGAGAACGGTCTTGCGTGGGCCAGGATAGCCGGCGACCGGGGCCTCGACCGGTGCGTGGTGCCTCGGGTTGGTCACTTCCGACAACAGCATCTTGACGTTGAAGGTGCTGCCCTGGCCCACCGTGCTCGTCACCTTGATGTCGCCGCCCATCACGCCCGCGAGCAGGCGGCTGATGGTCAGCCCGAGGCCTGTGCCGGTCTGCGGCTGCGACGCGCCCATCGCGCCGCGCTCGAACGGCGCGAAGATGCGCTCCAGATCTCCGGATTGAATGCCCGGGCCGGTGTCGATGACCTCGAACTCCGCGACAGGGCTGCGGTAGTGCACCAGGAACTGCACGCTGCCTTCCTGCGTGAACTTGATCGCGTTCGACAGCAGGTTGATCAGGATCTGGCGGAGCCGCTTCTCGTCGGCATAGATCACGAGCGGCAGGACAGTGGGCCGCTTGAACAGGAACGCGATGCCCTTGGCGGCAGCCTGCAGGCGGAACATGCCGACGAGCTGATCGAGGAACTCGCTCAGGCGGACCTCGTCACGCGACAGATACAGCCGCCCAGCCTCGATCTTCGAAATGTCGAGAATGCCGTCGATCAGGCCGGACAGATGATCGGTGCTACGGCGGACCACGCGTACCTGATCGCGTGATTTCGGGTTGAGCGCCGCATCCTGCTCGAGCAGCTGCGCGTAGCCGCTGATCGCGTTCAGCGGCGAACGCAGTTCGTGGCTGAGGCCCACCACATAGCGGCTCTTGGCAAGGTTGGCGGATTCGGCGGCTTCCTTGGCGCGCTGCAGCTCGGCATCAGTGCGCTTGTGCGCGTCGATTTCCTGGATCAGCAGCGTGGTCTGGCGGCGTGTCTCGGCTTCCGCGGCGCGGCGGCTCTGCTGCGCCAGCACGAACAGCCATGCGACCACGCCGATGATCAGCGCGAGCGAAAGGAACACCTTCCACAGCACATCGGAAACCAGCAGCCGGTCGGCCGATCCTCCGGCCGAACTTTCGAGATAGATCAGGCCGAGCGTCAGCGCCACGAGGGCGAGAGAGGCCGCGAACACACCGAGATAGTGACCGAGCTGCGAGTTGATCCTGGCGTAGATCGGCTTTGGCAGCAATTTGCCGAGTGACTCCGACACCTGCGCCTGGATCCGTGCATGCGGCTTGCAAAGGTCGTGGCAGCGCGCGTCGAGCGAGCAGCACAGCGAGCAGATCGGACCCGCATAGGCGGGGCAGGAAGTCATGTCTTCCGGTTCGAAATGATGCTCGCAGATGCAGCACTTGATCTGCTCGATGTTCTGCCAGCTCTTCTTCGGCTTGCGTGCGATATAGAATTTGCCGTCGGTCGCCCAGGCAATCAGCGGCGCTGCGATGAAGGCGACAATGAGCGCAACAAAGGCCGACAGCGCTTTCGCGACGGGGCCGAACACGCCGTAGAAGGCCGTGATCGATGCGATGGTCGCGATCGTCATCGCACCGACCCCGACCGGATTGATGTCGTAGAGATGCGCGCGCTTGAATTCCATCTGGGAGGGGCGCAGGCCGAGCGGCTTGTTGACCACGAGGTCGGAAACCAGCGCGCCGACCCAGGCGATCGCGACGTTGGAATAGAGCGCAAGCGTCTGCTCCAGTGCCTTGTAGACGCCGATTTCCATCAACAGCAGGGCGACCAGTACGTTGAACACCAGCCAGACGACGCGGCCCGGATGGCTATGCGTCAGGCGGGAGAAGAAATTCGACCACGCGATCGAACCGGCATAGGCGTTGGTGACGTTGATCTTGAGCTGCGACAGGATGACAAAGGTGCCGGTCAGCGCCAGCGCGAGATCCGGCTGCGACAGCACATAGCGGAACGCTTCGAGATACATGCTGGCGGGCTCGGCGGCATGTTCGGTCGAGACGCCGTGGCGGAGCGCGAAGAAGGCGAGGAACGAGCCTGCAAGCAGTTTGAGCGAGCCGAGGATGATCCAGCCGGGGCCGGCGCTGAGCAGCGCGATCCACCAGGCCTTGCGCGAGGTGGTGCGGCGGTCGCGCGGCAGAAAGCGCAGGAAGTCGACCTGCTCGCCGATCTGCGCCACCAGCGAGAACACGACGGAAGCCGCCGTGCCGAACAGCAGCAGATCGAGTTGCCCGTCCGGACGGCCATGCTCACCGGCGAATGTCGTCCATTCCGCGAAGGAATGCGGATTGGCCCAGGCGATCGCGGCAAACGGCATGATGTGAAGGATGACCCAGAGCGGCTGCGTCCAGAGTTGAAAACGGCTGATCAGGGTGATGCCATGCGTCACCAGGGGAATGATCACGACCGCGCTGATCAGATAGCCAACCGGCCGGGGAATGCTGAAACACATCTCCAGCGCGGAGGCGAGGATGACGGCCTCGATCGCGAAGAAGATGAAGGTGAAGGACGCGTAGATCAGCGAGGTGATGGTCGAGCCGATATAGCCGAAGCCTGCTCCGCGCGTGAGCAGGTCGATATCGATGCCGCCTTTGGCGGCGTGATAGGCGATCGGCAGCCCGCAGCAGAAGATGATGACGCTGACGACCAGGATCGCGGCCGTGGCGTTGGTGACGCCATAGTTGAGGGTGATGGTGCCCCCGATCGCTTCCAGGGCCAGAAACGAGATGGCGCCGATCGCGGTATTGGCGACGCGGGTGGCAGACCATCGCCGCGCGCTCTTGGCGGTGAAGCGCAGCGCGTAGTCTTCCAGCGTCTGGTTGGCAACCCATTGATTATATTGGCGCCTGACGCGGTCTATCCGCTGCCGCCCTGCCACCACCACACCCCCGACCCGATCGCGACCTCACAAGACGCCTCGCAAGTTCCGGGCCAGAACCTACGTCGCAATTTTGCGGTGCAATATACGCGATCTTGCGTATCTGTGCAGTGCACAAATTTAGGCAATCCTCGCCTGACCAATAAGCGTGTCCTCGAACCAGATGGGGTGCTCATGTCAGACGAGATCAAAAAAGGCCCGCAATCGCCGCTTCGGCGCAGATTGCTGATGGGAATGGCGGCGGTGCCGGCCCTTTCGATGCTGCCGAGGGCGGCTTTTGCGCAGGCCCCCGCGACGTCGGCGGTCAACACCACCGGTCTCGCGGTCACCGACACCGAGGTGACGGTCGGCATCCTGCACTCTGCCACGGGCACCATGGCGATCTCGGAAACGGGCTCGATCGAGGCCGAAAAGCTCGCGATCGAACAGATCAACGCCGCCGGCGGCGTGCTCGGGCGAAAGATCAAGTTCATCCAGGAAGACGGCGCCAGCGACTGGCCGACCTTTGCGGAAAAAGCCAAGAAGCTGCTCGTCAACGACAAGGTCGCGGCGATCATGGGCTGCTGGACCTCGGCATCCCGCAAGGCGGTGCTCCCGGTCGTCGAGCAGTACAACGGCATGCTTTACTACCCGACCTTCTATGAAGGCCTCGAGCAGTCCAAGAACGTGATCTATACCGGCCAGGAGGCGACGCAGCAGATTCTCGCCGGCCTGAACTGGATCGCAAAGGAAAAGGGCGCCAAATCGTTCTTCTTCGTCGGCTCCGATTACATCTGGCCGCGGACCTCGAACAAGATCGCGCGCAAGCACGTCGAGAACGTGCTGAAGGGCAAGGTCGTCGGCGAGGAATATTACCCGCTCGGCAACACCCAGTTCAATTCGGTCATCAACAAGATCAAGCTGACGAAGCCCGACGTGATCTTCACCGACGTCGTCGGCGGCTCGAACGTAGCGTTCTACAAGCAGCTCAAGGCGGCCGGCATCGACCTCTCCAAGCAGCCGCTGCTGACGATCTCGGTGACCGAAGATGAGATCGACGGCATCGGCGGCGAGAACATTGCGGGTGCCTATGCCTGCATGAAGTATTTCCAGTCTCTCGACAACGCGAACAACAAGGCCTTCGCGCCGGCGTTCAAGAAGATGTGGGGCGAGAAGACGGTGATCGGAGACGTCACGCAGGCTGCCTATCTCGGTCCGTGGCTGTGGAAGTTGACGGTGGAGAAGGCGGGCTCCTTCGACGTTGACAAGATCGCCGCGGCGTCGCCGGGCGTCGAATTCAAGGGAGCTCCCGAAGGCTATGTCCGCATCCACGAAAATCATCACCTCTGGTCGAAGACCCGGGTGGGACGCGCCAAGCTCGATGGCCAGTTCGAGTTGATCTACGAGACCGCCGATCTCGTCGAGCCCGATCCGTTCCCGAAGGGCTACCAGTAAGGCGCGGCGTCGGCCGCGGTCCCTCAAAAACAAGCCGTTTCCTGAACCAGGCCGCTCCCTGGCGTGGACCGTCGATCCGCGCTCAAGACCCCCGCGTCGCGGCATTGCTCGCGACGCGGGGCCCTATCCCCCGATGGAGGACTTCGATGTTCGGCGACTACTCGATTGGTGACCTCGGCTCCATCTTCGTCATGCAGGGCTTTGCGGGACTGATCCTCTTCTCGGTCTATGTCCTGATGGCGCTCGGCCTTGCGATCATCTTCGGCCAGATGGGCGTCATCAACATGGCCCATGGCGAGTTCATGATCCTCGGTGCCTACGTCACCTGGATGACGTCGAACCTGTTCCAGTCCTACCTGCCGGGCTTGTTCGCCGGCTACTTCTTCCTGGCGATGATCCTGGCTTTTGTCGCATCCGGCGCGCTGGGGATGGCGGTGGAATGGGTGCTGATCAGGCATCTCTACAAGCGCCCGCTCGACACGCTGCTTGCCACCTGGGGGCTCAGCCTGATGCTGCAGCAGGCCTATCGTTCCGTGTTCGGTGCGCGCGAGGTCGGCGTCGAGCTTCCGCAGTGGATGCTCGGGTCGCTGCACATCACCGATGGAATCGAGGTGCCGATCAACGGTGTCTTCGTGATGTGTCTCACCGTCCTGATCACGATCTGCGTGGCGTACGTGATGTATAAATCCCGCTGGGGGCGCCAGGTGCGCGCCGTCGTGCAGAACCGCGTCATGGCCGGCGCCGTCGGCATCAACACCGAGAAGGTCGATCGTTACACTTTCGGCCTCGGTTGCGGGATCGCCGGCGTAGCCGGAAGCGCCTTCACGATGATCGGCTCGACCGGGCCGACGTCGGGACAGCTCTACATCGTCGACACCTTCCTGGTGGTGGTGTTCGGCGGCGCCGCGAGTTTGATCGGCACCATCGCCTCGGCCTTCTCGATTTCGCAGACGCAGTCCACCCTCGAGTTCTTCATGTCGGGTTCGATGGCCAAGGTCCTGACGCTGCTCGTCGTTGTCGGAATCCTGATGCTGCGGCCGCAAGGGCTTTTCGCTCTCAAGGTCCGCAAGTGAGAAACTGAGGCAATGTCATGACCGACAATCGTTTCTTCAATCGATCGGAGTTCATCGGAATTCTGGTGCTCGCGGCCCTGCTGGTGGTGATCCTTCCGCTCACCCTCGATGTCTTCAGGCTGAACCTGGTTGCAAAATACCTGACCTATGCCTTCGTCGCGCTGGGGCTGGTGATCTGCTGGGGTTACGGCGGCATTCTCAGCCTCGGCCAGGGCGTGTTCTTCGGGCTCGGCGGCTACTGCATGGCGATGTTCCTCAAGCTGGAAGCTTCCAGCCCGGAGAACACGAAGATCCAGTCGACGCCCGGGATTCCCGATTTCATGGACTGGAATCAGATCACCGCGCTGCCGTTCTTCTGGAAACCGTTTCACAGCCTCACTTTCACGATCGCCGCCATTGTTCTGGTGCCCGGCATCTTCGCCCTGATCATCGGCACGGCGATGTTCAAGCGCCGGGTCGGCGGCACTTATTTCGCCATCATCACCCAGGCGGTTGCGGCCATCCTGACCATCCTGATCGTGGGACAGCAGGGTTACACCGGCGGCATCAACGGCATGACCGACCTGCGCACGCTGAAGGGGTGGGATATCCGGCCCGATCACGCCAAGATCGTGCTGTACTTCTTCGAAGTCGGATGCCTGTTCGTCTGCATCATGATCGCGCAGTTCGTCCGGCACTCCAAGCTGGGACGCATCCTGGTCGCGATGCGGGAGAAAGAGGACCGGGTTCGTTTCTCCGGCTACAGCGTCGCGAACTTCAAGGTCTTCGCCTTCTGCATTGCCGCGATCTTCGCGGCAATCGGCGGCGCCATGTTCGCGCTCAATGTCGGCTTCATGTCACCGTCCTTTGTCGGCATCGTGCCGTCGATCGAAATGGTGATCTACACCGCGGTCGGCGGTCGGCTCTCCATCCTCGGCGCGATCTACGGCACCCTGCTGGTCAATTTTGCCAAGACCGGCCTGTCGGAATCCTTTCCCGAATTGTGGCTGTTCGGATTGGGCGGGCTGTTCATTGCCGTCGTCCTGGCCTTCCCGAACGGCCTCGCCGGAATCTGGGGTGACCATGTGCAGCCGCGCTTCGGCTCTCTCATCGCGTTGAGGAAGTCGAAATCGGGGGACGGCTGGACCGACAGCTCCGTCACCGACAGCGCTCCGGCGGAGTGAGGAGATCGTCATGCTCATTGGTAACCAGCCCAAGGAATTCCTGCTCGCGGTCGAGGCGCTCACCGTGTCGTTCGACGGGTTCAAGGCGGTCAACAATCTCTCCTTCTATGTCGACGAAAACGAAATCCGCGTGATCATCGGACCCAACGGCGCCGGCAAGACCACCGTGCTCGATCTGATCTGCGGCAAGACCAAAGCAACGTCAGGTTCGATTCAGTTCCGCAGCCAGGAGCTGACCAGGATGAAGGAAGATCAGATCGTGAAGGCCGGAATCGGCCGCAAGTTCCAGAACCCGTCGATCTATGACGATCTCACGGTCTTTGAGAATCTGGAAATCTCCTATCCCCGTGGCCGCTCCGTGTTCGGGGCGCTGACCTTCACCCGCGACGCCGCCGTGCGTGAGCGGGTGCATGAAGTCGCCGAAATGATCTTCCTCAAGGATCGGCTGAACATGAGTGCCGATCTGCTCAGCCACGGCCAGAAGCAATGGCTCGAGATCGGCATGCTGTTGATCCAGGACCCGGACCTGTTGATGCTCGACGAGCCCGTTGCCGGGATGAGCGTATCCGAACGCGCCAAGACCGCCGAGCTTCTCAACCGCATCATCAAGAACCGCTCGGTGCTGGTGATCGAGCACGACATGAAGTTCGTCGAGGACATCGCCCACAAGGTCACGGTCCTGCATCAGGGACAGATCTTGTCGGAAGGCACCATGGAGAAGGTCAAGAACGATCCCAAGGTCGTCGAAGTCTATCTGGGGCATTGAAGATGATGAAGTCAGTGCAAGGCGTACCCGCAAACTCGACGTCGTCCCCGCGAAGGCGGGGACCCATAACCACAGGCCGTCATTGTTGCGCTGAGCTGGGGCGGCCAGCGCGCCGATCGACCACGGCCAGTGGTTATGGGTCCCGGATCGCGCTTCGCTTGTCCGGGACGACAAAGTCCTGCTTTTGCGACCTGCTCTACGGATAGGAGACATATCGATGCTCGCAATTGCCGACCTTCATGTCGCCTACGGCCAGAGCGAAGTCCTGCACGGACTCAACGTCTCGGTCGCGCCCAACGAGATCGTCGCGATCATGGGCCGCAACGGCATGGGCAAGACCACGCTGATGAAATCGCTGATGGGCATCCTGCCGGCGAAGTCCGGTTCCGTGTCCATGGATGGCGCCGAGCTGTTGTCGCTCAGGAGCTACGAGCGCGTCGCCAAGGGTCTGGCCTACGTGCCGCAAGGCCGCATGATCTTCTCCACCATGACGGTCAAGGAGAATATCGAGACCGGCCTTGTCGTGTCCGGAGGCTCCGAAGTGCCCGGCGACATCTATGAGCTGTTTCCGGTGCTGCTCGAAATGAAGGGACGCCGCGGCGGCAATCTGTCGGGTGGCCAGCAGCAGCAGCTTGCGATCGCCCGCGCGCTTGCGACCAAGCCGAAGGTGCTGCTGCTGGACGAGCCGACCGAGGGTATCCAGCCGTCGATCATCAAGGACATGGCGCGAACGCTGAAGCGCATCCGCGACGAGCGCGGGCTCTCCATCGTGGTGTCCGAGCAGGTCCTGAGCTTCGCGCTCGATATCGCCGACCGGGTGCTTGTGATCGAAAACGGCGAGATCGTCCGTGACGATCCGCGTGACGCGGTCGATGCCGCGCAGATCTCGAAATATTTGTCGGTCTGAATCTTTTGCGAATTGGCCAGTAAAAAGGGGAGCTATCGATGCCAGAGACACTGATCAAGGTCGATCTGACCAAGTCGGCCTACGAGAATGACATGATCCACAACCGCTGGCATCCGGATGTGCCGATCGTGGCGTGGGTCAAGCCGGGCGATGATTTCATCATCGAGACCGTCGACTGGACTGGCGGCTTCATCAAGAACAACGACTCGGCGGACGACGTGCGCGACATCGATCTCTCCATCGTGCACTTCCTGTCCGGTCCCATCGGGGTCAAGGGCGCCGAGCCCGGCGATCTGCTGGTGGTCGACCTGCTCGATGTCGGTCCGTTGAAGGAGAGCCTGTGGGGCTTCAACGGCTTCTTCTCCAAGCAGAACGGTGGCGGCTTTCTTACCGATCATTTCCCGCTGGCGCAGAAGTCGATCTGGGACATCAAGGGTCTCTACACGTCGTCGCGCCACGTTCCCGGCGTGAGCTGGGCCGGCCTGGTTCACCCGGGCCTGATCGGCTGTCTGCCTGATCCCAAGATGCTGGCGGCCTGGAATGCCCGCGAGGCGGCGCTGATCGCGACCAATCCGACCCGCGTGCCCGGCCTCGCCAATCCGCCCTTTGCCCCGACGACGCATGCCGGGCAGGCGAAGGGAGATGCGAAGGCGAAGATCGCCGCCGAGGGCGCACGCACCGTGCCGCCACGCGAGCATGGCGGAAACTGCGACATCAAGGATCTGTCGCGTGGTTCGAAAATCTATTTCCCGGTCTATGTGCCGGGCGGCGGCCTGTCGATGGGCGATTTGCATTTCAGCCAGGGAGACGGCGAGATCACCTTCTGCGGCGCCATCGAAATGGCGGGCTGGCTGCATCTGAAGGTCGACGTCATCAAGGACGGCGTCGCGAAATACGGGATCAAGAATCCCATCTTCAAGCCGTCGCCGATCACGCCGGCCTACAAGGACTATCTGATCTTCGAGGGCATCTCGGTCGACGAGGCCGGCAAGCAGCACTACCTCGACGTCCACATCGCCTATCGCATGGCCTGCCTGAACGCGATCGAATATCTGAAGAAGTTCGGCTATTCGGGCGCACAGGCCTATTCGATCCTCGGCACCGCGCCGTGCCAGGGCCATATCTCCGGCGTCGTCGACGTGCCCAACGCCTGCGCCACGCTATGGCTGCCGACCGAAATCTTCGATTTCGATGTCATGCCGTCGGCGGCCGGGCCCATCAAGCACATCAAGGGCGATATCCAGATGCCGATTTCGCAAGACAAGTAGCAGCTCCCTGCGCGAAGGATGCGGGACGGTGCGTATTTGCCGCCCCGCATCCGGTAGCGCAGAGCAGATCAAACCGGCCGAGGTGCAAATATGCCCGTTTACGAATATCTCTGCGATAGATGCGGCCCGTTCACCGACATGCGGCCGATGTCGGAATGTGACGATCCGCAAGACTGTCCGCACTGTGAGACCGCGTCGCCACGCGTGATCCTGACCGCGCCGAATTTCTTCTGCATGCCGTCAGACAGGAAGAAGGCGATCGCGATCAACGAGCGCAGCGCGCATGCGCCGAAGACGCTCGATCAGTACAAGGCCTCGCATGGACCCGGATGCGGTTGCTGCTCGGGCAGGAAGAAGCCGGCGCGACCGATGACCACGACGAAGAGCGGGGCCAAGGGGTTTCCGACCGCGCGTCCCTGGATGATCAGCCACTAGTTCATGCCGTCGTGCGATCGGCGGCAATCTCAAACAAACAGGAGCGATCCGAATGCTTCACGGTGACATTTCCAGCAGCAACGACGCCGTCGGCGTCGCCGTCGTCAACTACAAAATGCCCCGCCTGCACACAAGGGCGGAGGTGCTCGACAACGCCCGCAAGATCGCCGAGATGATCGTGGGCATGAAGACCGGTCTTCCGGGCATGGACCTGGTGATCTTCCCCGAATATTCCACCCACGGCATCATGTACGACTCCAAGGAGATGTACGAAACGGCCTCCGTGGTGCCGGGTGAGGAGACCGCGATTTTCGCCGAGGCCTGCCGCAAGGCCAAGGTCTGGGGCGTATTCTCGCTCACCGGCGAGCGGCACGAGGAACACCCGCACAAGGCGCCGTACAACACCTTGATCCTGATGAACGACAAGGGCGAGATCGTTCAGAAATACCGCAAGATCATGCCGTGGGTGCCGATCGAAGGCTGGTATCCCGGCAACTGCACCTACGTCTCCGAAGGTCCGAAAGGCCTGAAGGTCAGCCTGATCATCTGCGACGACGGCAACTTCCCGGAGATCTGGCGCGACTGCGCCATGAAGGGCGCCGAGTTGATCGTGCGTTGCCAGGGCTACATGTATCCGGCGAAAGAACAGCAGATCCTGATTTCCAAGGCGATGGCATGGGCCAACAATGTCTATGTTGCGGTTGCCAACGCCGCCGGCTTCGACGGCGTCTATTCCTACTTTGGTCACTCTGCGATCATCGGCTTCGACGGACGCACGCTGGGTGAGACCGGCGAGGAGGAATACGGCATCCAGTATGCGGCTCTCTCGAAGAGCCTGATCCGCGACGCGCGCCGTAACGGCCAGTCGCAGAATCATCTCTTCAAGCTGCTGCATCGCGGCTATACCGGCATGATCAATTCCGGCGATGGCACGCGAGGCGTGGCCGCCTGTCCCTATGATTTCTACAAGAAGTGGATCGCCGATCCCGAAGGTACGCGTGACATGGTCGAGGCGATGACGCGTCCGATGGTCGGAACCGACGAATGCCCGATCGAGGGAATCCCGAATGAGCTGACCGGGACGAACTACTAGGCGATTTCCAGAGCAGGGTTGAGCCGGCTGACGCGCGCAGCTGCCCGCGTCACGCCGACCGCAACGCCTGTTCGGCGGAACGGCCGGTGGCGACGGCGTGCTGGGTCGCTTCGCGTGCGGTGCTTCTCGACAGCGGGACAAAGAGGCGGCAGGTCAGGCCTTCATTGAGCCAGTCGAACTCGGCCTTGCCGCCGAGCTGGGTCTCGATGCTCGCTATCACGCTTCGCGTGCCGAAGCCGCGCGAGACCGGCTTTTCGACCGGCGGCCCGCCTCTCTCTTCCCAAGTGAGCTGCAGTGCGTCGAGCTGCAGCGCGTCGCTGCGCAGTTCCCATGTGATCTTGAGCCGGCCGGCCAGCGTGGACAGCGCGCCGTATTTGGCGGAGTTGGTGACGAGCTCGTGCAGCGCCAGCGCCAGCGTCTGCGCGGTCGCGGGCTGAAGCTGCAACTCGCTGCCCAGATACTCGATCTGTTCGCCAGTCGAATAGGGCGCGATTTCCTCCTCGACCAGCCGGCCGATCTCGGCGCCCTGCCAGTTCGACAGTGACAGGATCGTGTGCACCCGCGCCAGCGCGCTGATGCGCCCCTCGACGGCCTGGACATAGTCCTTGACCTCGCTCGCGCGGGTCAGGCGGACGATCGACTGCGCCAGCGCCAGCGCGTTCTTGGCGCGATGGTCCACCTCGCGCGCCAGCAGGTTCTGCCGCTCCTCGGCGCGCTTGCGCTCGGTGATGTCGACCGTCACGCCGGAGAGCCGCACGACCCGGCCCGCTTTGTCGAGGGTGGCCGCGGCGGTCCCGACGCACCAGCGCTCCTCGCCGTCCGGACGGACGATCCGGAACTCCGTCTCATAGGCACGGCCGCCGTCCTTGAAATGGGTGATGACCTTGCGCAGGCTGTCGACGTAATCCGGATGCAGCAGCGCCTGCACGTTGTCCGATGTCACCTCGAAGCTCTTGGGGTCGACACCGAAGATCCGGTACTGGCCGGCGTCCCACATCCAGTCGCCGTTGACCCAGTCCCAGTCCCACGATCCCATCTTGCCGGCGGCGATCGCCATGCTGCGCCGCCACTCGCTTTCGACCAGGCGGGCCGTGGAGGTCTCGAGCTCGGCAGTGCGCGCGCGAACGCGGTCCTCGAGCTCGGTGTTGAGCCGCTCGAGCTGGCGCGTCTTGCGATAAAGCTCGGCAAACACCTTGATCTTGGCGCGCAGCACTTCGGGCACCACCGGCACCGGCACATAATCGACCGCGCCCATTTCGTAGCCGCGCAGGCGGTCGATGTCGCTGACCTGGATCGCCGATATGAAGATCATCGCCGTCTTCTGGAAGCGCGGGTGCTCGCGGATCATGGCGGCAAGCTCGAAGCCGTCGAGCTCCGGCATGCAGACGTCGACCAGGATGACGGCGACCTCGTTCCTGAGCAGATATTCCAGCGCCTCGCGCCCCGACGTCGCAACGGCAAGGTTCTCGCCGAGCTCCTTCAGGATGACCTCATAGGCGAGCAGCTTGGCCGGCTGATCGTCCACCAGGAGGATGTTGATCTTCTCGTGCTCCATCAGCGGTGCAACCACATGCGAATGGCGAGCAGCAATTGCTCGGTATTCACGGGCTTGGCGAGATAGTCGGAGGCGCCGGCCTCCAGGCATTTCTCGCGGTCGCCCTTCATCGCTTTCGCGGTGAGCGCGATGATCGGAAGCCGGCCGAAGGACGGGTTCCGGCGGATCGCGCCGATCGTCTGGTAACCGTCCATCTGCGGCATCATGATATCCATCAACACGATCGCGATCGCCGGATTGGATTCGACCAGCGAGATCGCTTCGTTCCCGGTGGTGGCGGTCAGGACCTTCATGCCGCGCCGCTCCAGCACGCTCGAAAGCGCGAAGATGTTGCGCGCGTCGTCATCCACCAGCAGCGCCGTCTTGCCCACCAGGTCCTCGTCGGAACTGTTGAGTTTCTCCAGCATACGCTGCTTCTCGATCGGCAATTCCGTGATGACACGGTGCAAAAACAGTGATGTTTCGTCCAGCAGCCGTTCAGGCGATTCCACGCCTTTCACCACGATGCTGCGCGCCATGGTGTGAAGTTCCGCGTCCTCTTCGGCCGAAAGCTCGCGGCCGGTGAACACCACGACGGGAACAGTGGCGAGTTCCTCGTCATTGCGGATCTGTTCCAGCACCTCGAAGCCGCTCATGTCGGGCAGGCGCAGGTCCAGCACCACGCAATCGCAGGGATTTTCGCGCAGCTCCGTCAGCGCGCCGGCGCCGGTGTCGGTCGCAACGATCTCGATATCGTCGTGATGCAGCAGCTCGCGGATCGAGAGCTGTTCAGCCTTGTTGTCCTCGACGATCAGCAGCCGCTTGCGGCGCGGCTTGGCGTATTCCTTGATCTGCGATAGCGCCGCGGAGACGCCTTCGGTGGTCGTCGGCTTGTTGACAAAGGAGAAGGCGCCGCGGGCGAGCGCGTGCTGGCGGTCTTCGTCCAGCGTGATGATCTGCACGGGAATGTGCCGCGTCAGCGGATTGTGCTTGAGCTGGCTCAGCACCGTCCAGCCCAGCATGTCCGGCAGGAACACGTCGAGCGATACCGCGGCCGGCTGATACTGCTTGGCAAGCTCGAGCGCCTCCGCGCCGCGCGATGCGACCAGAACTTTGAAGTTCTTGTCGCGCGCGAGGTCGACCAGCACGCGCGCGTAATGCGGATCGTCCTCGACGATCAGGAGGATGGTGTCGCCCGGCTCCAGGTTGAGCCGGTCGTCCGGCAACTGCTCGATCACGCGCGGTTCCTGGACCGCGGTCTGCAATGCCGGCGCCTGCCCATATTGCTGCAGCGAGACGCCCGTGCGCGGCGCGACCGCCGGTCCGGAATATTTCAGCGGCAGATAGAGCGTGAAGGTGGAGCCCTTGCCGGGCGCACTCTTGAGATGGATTTCGCCGCCGAGCAGGCTCGCAAGTTCGCGGCTGATCGCAAGCCCGAGGCCGGTGCCGCCATATTTGCGGCTGGTGCCGGCGTCCGCCTGCTGGAACGCCTCGAAGATGAGCTTCTGCTTGTCCAGGGGAATGCCGATGCCGGTGTCGGACACCTCGAAGGCGATCACAGCCGCCGCGCTGTTGAGGACCGGATGATCGCTGCTCCAGCCGCCGAGCGCGGCCGAGACATTGAGGCGCACGCCGCCTTCGGCGGTGAACTTGAAGGCGTTCGAGAGCAGGTTCTTCAACACCTGCTGCAGCCGCTTCGAGTTGGTCACGATGCTGCGCGCCAGATTGGGATCGAGATCGATATTGAAGGCGAGCTGACGGTTGTCCGCCTCGTGCCGGAACGGCCGGCCGACCGTCTCCAGGAGGTTGGCGGTGAGGATTTCCTCGGCATCGACCGTGACCGTGCCGGATTCGATCTTGGACAGATCGAGGATGTCGCTGATCAGGTTGAGGAGGTCGGTACCCGCGCCATGGATGGTGCGCGCGAATTCCACCTGCTTCGCCGTCAGATTGCCGTCGGGGTTTTCGGTGAGCTGCTGGCCCAGGATCAGGATCGAGTTCAGCGGCGTGCGCAGCTCGTGGCTCATATTGGCCAGGAACTCGGACTTGTATTTCGAGGTCAGCGAAAGCTCGGTGGCCTTTTCCTCCAGCGCGCGCCGCGCCTGCTCGATTTCCTGGTTCTTGGCTTCGACTTCCACGTTGCGCTCGGCGAGCTGCTGCGCCTTCTGCTCGAGCTGCTCGTTGGTCTGCTGCAATTCGCGCTGCTGGGTCTGCAATTCGCCGGCCAGCTGCTGCGATTGCTTGAGCAGGCCTTCGGTCTGCATCGTGGCTTCGATCGAATTGAGCACGATGCCGATGGAGTCGGTGAGCTGCTCGAGGAAACCCATCTGCGAGGTGGTGAAGGAATTGAGCGACGCCAGCTCGATGACCGCCTTGACCTGGTTCTCGAACAGCACCGGCAGCACCACGAGGTTGCGCGGCACCACGCGCATCAGCGCGGAGGAGACCGGAACGGCGTCGGAGGGAATATCCGCCACCAGCCGCTGGCGCTTGTCGGCGGCGCACTGGCCGACCAGCCCCTCGCCGAATTGCAGGCTTTGCCGATGCGGGAAGTTGCCGTCATCGGCATAGGCCGCCAGCAGGCGCAATAGCGGGCTGTCCTCGTTGTCGACCTGGTAGATCACGCCCTTGTGGGCGTTCACCAGCGGCGACAGCTCGGTGAGCAGCAGCCGGCCGACGGTGGCGAGATCGCGCTGGCCCTGCAGCATGTTGGTGAAGCGGGCGAGGTTGGTCTTCAGCCAGTCCTGTTCGGTGTTCACGTCGGTCGTCAAACGCAAATTGGTGATCATCGTGTTGATGTTGTCTTTCAGCTCCGCGACCTCGCCACGGGCGTCGACCTGGATCGAGCGGGTGAGGTCGCCCTTGGTCACGGCGGTCGCCACTTCCGCGATCGCGCGCACCTGCGAGGTCAGGTTCGCCGCGAGCAGGTTGACGTTGCCGGTCAGGTCCTTCCAGGTGCCGGCCGCGCCCGGCACGTTGGCCTGTCCGCCGAGCCGGCCTTCGACGCCGACCTCGCGCGCCACCGACGTCACCTGGTCGGCGAAGGTTGCGAGTGTCTCGGTCATGTTGTTGATGGTGTCGGCAAGCGCCGCGACCTCGCCCTTGGATTTCACCGTCAGGTTCTGCTTCAGATCGCCGTTGGCGACCGCGGTCACCACCTTGACGATGCCGCGCACCTGTTCGGTGAGGTTCGCGGCCATGAAGTTCACGGTATCGGTGAGGTCCTTCCAGGTGCCGGCGACGCCGGGCACCTGAGCCTGTCCGCCGAGCTTGCCCTCGGTGCCGACCTCGCGCGCCACGCGCGTCACTTCGCCGGCGAACGCATTGAGCTGGTCCACCATGGTGTTGATGGTGTTCTTCAGCTCGAGGATTTCGCCCTTCACGTCCACGGTGATCTTGCGGGACAAGTCGCCGCGCGCCACGGCGGTGGTCACTTCGGCGATGTTGCGCACCTGCGTGGTGAGGTTCGCCGCAAGCAGGTTGACGTTGTCGGTGAGGTCCTTCCAGGTGCCGCCGACGCCGGGCACCACGGCCTGTCCACCGAGCCGGCCCTCGGTGCCGACCTCGCGCGCCACGCGCGTCACTTCGGCCGCGAACGAGCGCAACTGCTCGACCATGGTGTTGAGCGTGTCCTTGAGCAGCAGGATCTCGCCACGCACGTCCACCGTGATCTTCTTCGACAGGTCGCCGCCGGCGATCGCGGTCGCCACCTCGGCGATGTTGCGGACCTGCGCGGTGAGGTTCGACGCCATGAAGTTGACGTTGTCGGTCAGGTCCTTCCAGGTGCCCGCCACCTCCGGCACCTCGGCCTGTCCGCCGAGCTTGCCTTCGGTGCCGACCTCGCGCGCCACGCGCGTCACTTCCGAGGCGAAGGCGTTGAGCTGGTCCACCATGGTGTTGATGGTGTTCTTCAGCTCCAGGATTTCGCCGCGCACGTCGACGGTGATCTTGCGGGAAAGGTCGCCGCGGGCCACGGCGGTCGTCACCTCGGCGATGTTGCGGACCTGGGCGGTGAGATTGCCCGCCATCGAGTTGACGCTGTCGGTCAGATCCTTCCAGGTGCCGGCGACGCCGGGCACGTTGGCCTGTCCGCCGAGCCGTCCTTCGGTGCCGACCTCGCGCGCCACGCGCGTCACCTCGCCGGCGAAGCGGTTGAGCTGGTCGACCATGGTGTTGAGAGTTTCCTTCAGCTGAAGGATTTCGCCGCGCACGTCGACGGTGATCTTGCGCGAGAGGTCGCCGCCGGCGATGGCGGTCGCGACCTCGGCGATGTTGCGAACCTGGGCGGTGAGGTTGCCCGCCATCGAGTTGACGCTGTCGGTCAGGTCCTTCCAGGTGCCGGCGACGCCGGGCACCTCGGCCTGTCCGCCGAGCTTGCCGTCGGTGCCGACCTCGCGCGCCACGCGCGTCACTTCGCCGGCGAAGGCGTTGAGCTGGTCGACCATCGTATTGAGCGTTTCCTTCAGCTGAAGGATTTCGCCCGACACGTTGACGGTGATCTTCTTCGACAGGTCGCCCTTCGCCACGGCGGTGGCGACTTCGGCGATGTTGCGGACCTGGCCGGTCAGGTTGGACGCCATCGAGTTGACGCTGTCGGTCAGATCCTTCCAGGTGCCGGCGACGCCGCGCACCTGCGCCTGTCCGCCGAGCTTGCCCTCGGTGCCGACTTCGCGCGCCACGCGCGTGACTTCACCGGCAAACGCGTTGAGCTGGTCCACCATGGTGTTGATGGTGTCCTTCAGCTCCAGGATTTCGCCGCGCACGTCCACGGTGATCTTTTTCGACAGGTCGCCATTGGCGACCGCGGTCGTCACTTCCGCGATGTTGCGGACCTGCGCGGTCAGGTTCGACGCCATCGAGTTGACGCTTTCGGTCAGGTCCTTCCAGGTGCCGGCGACGCCGAGCACGTTGGCCTGTCCGCCGAGCCGCCCCTCGGTGCCGACCTCGCGCGCCACGCGCGTCACTTCGCCGGCAAAGGCGTTGAGCTGGTCGACCATCGTATTGAGCGTTTCCTTCAGCTGAAGGATTTCGCCCGACACGTTCACCGTGATCTTCTTCGACAGGTCGCCGCCGGCGATCGCGGTGGCGACATCGGCGATGTTGCGGACCTGCGCGGTGAGGTTGGAGCGCCATGAAGTTGACGTTGTCGGTCAGGTCCTTCCAGGTGCCGGCGACGCCGGGCACCTGTGCCTGTCCGCCGAGCTTGCCTTCGGTGCCGACCTCGCGCGCCACGCGCGTCACTTCGGATGCAAAGGAGTTGAGCTGGTCCACCATGGTGTTGATGGTGTCCTTCAGCTCCAGGATTTCGCCGCGCACGTCGACGGTGATCTTGCGCGACAGGTCGCCGCGCGCCACGGCGGTGGTGACGTTGGCGATGTTGCGCACCTGGGCGGTGAGGTTGCCGCACATCGCGTTCACGGAGTCGGTCAGGTCCTTCCAGGTGCCGGCGACGCCGGGGACGATGGCCTGTCCGCCGAGCTTGCCGTCGGTGCCGACTTCGCGCGCCACGCGGGTCACTTCGGAAGCGAACGAGCGCAGCTGGTCCACCATCGTGTTGATGGCTTCCTTGAGCTGCAGGATTTCGCCGCGCACGTCGACGGTGATCTTCTTCGACAGGTCGCCATTGGCCACCGCGATCGTCACTTCCGCGATGTTGCGGACCTGGCCGGTCAGATTGTTGGCCATCGAGTTGACGCTCTCGGTCAGATCCTTCCAGACGCCCGTCACCTCCGGCACCTGCGCCTGGCCGCCGAGCTTGCCCTCGGTGCCGACCTCGCGCGCGACGCGCGTCACCTCGGAGGTGAACACGGACAGCTGCTTGATCATCGTGTTGACGATGTTGGCCGACTGCAGGAATTCGCCGCCCAGCGGGCGGCCGTCGACGTCGAGCTTCACGGTTTGCAGCAGGTCGCCCTGCGCCACGGCGGCGACCGCGCGCGTCACCTCGCGCGTCGGCCACAACAGATCGTCGATCAGCGTATTGACCGACCCTTCCATGTCGGCCCAGGAGCCGGAGGCGAGGCCGAACTTCACGCGCTGGCGGGTCTTGCCTTCGCGGCCGACCACCTGGCCGACGCGCTCGAGCTGCTGCGCCATGCGTTCATTGGCGGCAACGATCTCGTTGAACGTATCGGCGATCTTGCCATCGATGCCGAGATGATCGCCGGTCATGCGCACCGAGAAATCGCCGGCGCGCATCGCCTGCAGCGCGTGCAGCAGTTCCTGCGCGGCGTCGCTTTTTCCGTTGTCGTAGGGACTGACCTTGGCTGACCGGCGCCTCGATGACGAGACCGGATCGAGATCACTCATGGCGTTCCCCCCAGCACGTGCCGGCCGAATGCAAATTCGCGCGAATAACCAAAACTTTGACGGCGTCTAAATCAAGCGGAGGCGAAATCCGTGATGCAGGCCTGGAACCCGCCTGATTTAGCCTGACCGATCTAACGTCGCGCCGGGCACACGGTTCCAGTGCGCGAAGAAGATTCTCGGGTTTCCTGGGGCGCCACGATTCTAGGGTTAACGCTTATTGCGGCGATTGCCTTGACGCCATCATACCAAAGCAGCTGTTCCGCGCCGGAACCGGACGCCTGCTATTGCCGCCTGGGCGGTGGGGGCGGCGCAGCCGCTCGCCGCGGCGCCGCGACCGGCTGGGCCCGCGGGCCCCCGACTGACTGGGGGTCGATCTTCCGGCTGAAATTGTTGGCGCCCTCGCTGAGGTCGGACAGCATGCGCCGTCCCTCGTCCAGGAAGGTCGCGGATTTCTGCTTGTAGCTGTCGGCAAGCTCCCGCAGCGATTTCAACTTCTCGAACAGCTCCTCGGTCTTGCCGTCGGCGAGCCCCGGCAACAGGCCGTCGATCCCGGTCACGCCGCGGTCGAATCCGGCAATGCTGTCCTCGGTCTTGGCAAGGACGCGGTCGATGTCGTCGCTCTGGCCCTTCAGCGATGGCCGTATAGGCCTCGAAGGACAGCATGGAATCCTTGATCATCTGGCGGTTGTCGATCAGGAAGTGATCGACATTGTGCAGCGTGTCGGTGATCGACTGCTGCTCGCTCCAGTCGGCGATCAGCACGGGGACGCCGTCTTCATCCAGCGGCACGGGCGGCGCGCTCGGCGCCCCGCCCACCAGTGCGATCGCGGCCACTCCCGTCAGGCCCTGAAATTCGATGCCGACCACGGTGTCCTTGCGCAGCGGCGCGGCGTTGTCCAGCAGGACGAGAGCCACGATCTTGCGCGGGTTCTCCAGCTTGATCGACTGGATCAGGCCAGCGGGCACGCCGTCGAAGGTGACTGAGCCGCCCCGGCGCAGGCCGCTCGCGGAGCCATTGAAGACGATGCGAAGCTGGGTCTGGTTACGGGCGGCGCTGATCTTCTTGTAGGCAAGCAAGCCCGCCAACGCGGCGCCGATCACCGCGATTGTCAAGGTCCCGATCACGAGGTTGCTGGCCCGCATGAGCTTCAGTTTATCGGTTAAGGCGCACGAACAAAAGGTAAATGGCGGGCGGTTGACGGCTGCCTGACAGTGACTTGACAGTCTTTGAGGCCGGGGCGACGCTTCCGGTCAAGTTTCAAGAACAAGTTCAAGAACAGGAATTCGGGAGGACATGCATGCCCAAGGTGTTGAACGACGCGGAAGTCGCCGCCTATCGCAACAAGGGGTATCATTTTCCGATCGATGCGCTCTCGCCGAGCGAAGTGGCCGGCTTCCGCAAGAAGCTGGAGGATTATGAGGCCGAAACCGGCGGCCCGATCAAGGGCGAGATGCGCCATCGCAGCCACGTGCTGTTTGCCTGGATCGACGAGATGATCCGTCACCCCAAAATTCTCGACGCGGTCGAGGACGTGCTGGGACCGGACATCCTGTGCTGGAACACCAGCTTCTTCATCAAGGAGGCGCACGATCCCGGCTTCGTGTCCTGGCATCAGGACGCGACCTATTGGGGACTGAGTTCCTCAGATGTCGCCACCGCATGGATCGCGATGTCGCCGGCCAACAAGGTGTCCGGCTGCATGAAGTTCATCGCCGGCACGCATCTGCAATCAGGTCGCGCATGAGGACACGTTCGACCAGAACAATCTGCTGACCCGCGGCCAGGAGATCGCGGTTGATGTGAACGAGGCCGATGCCGTGCATGTCGAGCTGAAGCCCGGCCAGGCGTCGCTGCACCATGTGCTGCTGTTCCATGGCTCCGAGCCGAACCGCTCCGACGAGCGGCGCATCGGGCTCGCGGTCCGCTACATCCCGACCCACCTGAAGCAGGCCGTGGGTCAGCGCGACTGGGCGACGCTGGTGCGCGGCAAGGACACCTATCACCATTTCGCGCCCGCCCATGTGCCCAGGTGCGACCTCGAACCCGAGGCGCTCGAGTTCCACAAGATGGTGTCGGAAGAGCAGGTGAGGGTGCTCTATCGCGGAACGGGGAAGACGGCATATCGGTCCTGAGGAGACATCGTCATTGCGAGAAGCCAACGGGTCCGCGCGAACGCGCGGCCCGATGACAGTCTCCGCGACGAAGCAATCCATCTATCCCGTTGGGTGAACTGGATTGCTTCGCGGAGCCTGTCATCGGGCGCGCATTTCGCGCGACCCGTTGGCTCGCAATGACGATCTTGGACACCTGACGGAGCGCAAAAACGCCCGCGCCGAAAAACCAATTTCACAAGCGATCTCAAGCTGATTTGGGCTGTCCAGTCCTCGGCGTAAAAATATTCTCGTTTACGAAAATCGGAAAATGTGGATTTATAGCCCCGTCCCGCGCTCATCAGGAGGGGCGTACGCGTCGTCACGAACGTGGAGCGCGGGATGCGGTGGACGCGTTTGTGTTGCCAGACGAGCAACCCGGGCGCGGACGGCCAAGTCGTATGGTCCTGATCCCCCGATGCTGGGATCAAGCTGGCTGTGATGTTCAGTCAGTGATGGTGGCTATCAAGCCCGGCACACCAGGGAGAGTACGAAGCAGCCGCTAAAACCATCGCGCAGGGAGTGCCGGACTGTTTCGGCTGACCTGTGGTGACTTGCTTGCGTGCTTTCTTCACTTGCACGCAAGGCTGCGGGTGCGGCCATGCATCCGGCATTCCCTGCGCCCTCTGTTTTCGAGGGCGACGAATTCGCAGGACTCGGGCAGATGATGCCGCGGGAATGCGGACGTGCGCGTATTTCGTCATTGCGAGGAGCGCAAGCGACGAAGCAATCCATTGTACCACAAGTGGCGGAATGGATTGCTTCGCTTCGCTCGCAATGACGAGGTTGCTGTTTGAAATTCAAATCAGATCCGTAGGGTAGGCAAAGCCAACGGGTCCGCGCATGCGCGGCCCGATGACAGGCTCCGCGTGCCCACCATCACGAGTCATCCTGCGGAGGCATGGTGGGGCACGGCGCAAGCGCCTTTGCCCACCCTACGGGTCGGGGCGTCGTAGCCCGGATGAGCGAAGCGACATCCGGGAAAAGGACCCGCATATCGCTGCGCTCATGCGGGCTACCGCCCCTACGCGAGCGTCCATTCCTCGGCGCTGGCGCCGGCGAGCGAGCGGACGCGGGCGTCGTCGGCGGCAAGCTCGGCCGCCGAGCCGGAATAGACCACGGCGCCGTCGTCCAGCACATAGGCGTCGTCGGCGATCTCGAGACTCATTCGCGCATTCTGCTCGACCAGCAGCACCGAAATTCCTTCGGCCTTCATCTGCTGCACGATGCGGAACACCTCGCGTACGATCAGCGGCGCCAGTCCCTGCGAGGGCTCGTCGAGAATCAGGAGCCGCGGATTGACCAGCAGCGCGCGGGCGATCGAGAGCATCTCCTGCTCGCCGCCGGAGAGCTGGCGTCCGCGATTCTGCTTGCGCTCCTCGAGGCGCGGGAACAGCTGGTAGATGCGCGCGATGGTCCACGGACCGTCACGCTCCAGCGGCACCTTGAGATTCTCTTCCACGCTCAGATTGGCGAAGATGCGCCGGCCCTCCGGCACGTAGCCGACGCCCTTGGACACGATGCGGAAGGTCGGCCAGCGCGTGGTGTCCTCGCCGAAGATGGTGACTTTGCCCTCGCGCGCCGGCGTCAGGCCCATCAGGCTGCGAAGCGTCGTGGTCTTGCCGGCGCCGTTGCGCCCGAGCAGCGCGGTGATGCGGCCTTCGGCAACGGAGAGCGAGACGCCGTGCAGGATATGGCTCTTGCCGTAATAAGTGTGCAGGCCTTCGGCTGTGAGTGCTGCGGTCATGCGGCGTTGCCCAGATAGGCGGCCTGAACGGCCTCGTTGTTGGCGATCTCCTTCGGCGTGCCCTGCGCCAGCATGCGCCCCTGATCGAGCACGCAGACGCGATCGGCCAGGTTGAACACCACGCGCATGTCATGCTCGATCAGCACGATCGTGTAGTTGCTGTCGCGGTGCAGCTTGCGGATCAGCTGGCTGATCTGGAAGGTTTCCTGGTCGCCCATGCCGGCGGTCGGCTCGTCCAGCAGCAACAGATGCGGCTTCAGCGCCAGCGCCATGGCGATCTCGGCCGCGCGCTGGTCGCCGTGGGACAGCTCACCGACCAACCGGTCGGCCTTCGTCTCCAGCGCGACGAGTTTCAGCGTCGCCTCGACATGGCCGTGAATCGCCTCCGCTTCCGCGCGGTTGATCCAGGGGCGCAGGCGATATCCGCTGGAGACTTCGGTGGCGATGCGGACGTTCTCGAACACCGTGAGTTCGGGGAAGATCTCGGTGATCTGGAAGGTACGGGCCATGCCGCGGACCACGCGCTCATGGGTGGCGAGGCGGGTGATGTCGTTGCCGTCGAAGCTGATGTTGCCGGATGTCGGCGGAAAATAGCCGCTGATCAAATTGAAAAAGGTGGTCTTGCCGGCGCCGTTCGGGCCGATGATGGCGCAGAGTTCACCCTTGGCCACGTTCAGCGAAACGTCGCGGACCGCGACGAGATTGCCGAAGCGCTTGGTGACGCTGTTGATCTCGAGCACGTTCATGCCTTGCTCCGCTGGAAGAAGCCGAGCAGGCCGCGCGGGAAGAACAGCACCACCAGCACGAACAACAGGCCGACAAAGGACATCCAGTTCACCGTGACGCTGGACAGATAATCCTGCAGCACCACGAACACGGCCGCGCCGAGCAGCGGGCCCCAGAAGCTGCGCATGCCGCCCATCACGGCCATCATCACGAAGTCGCCGGACTGGCTGTAATGCAGGCCGCGCGGGTCGGCGAAATTGTTGGTCAGCGCATAGAGCGCGCCGGCAAAGCCCATGAAGAAACAAGACAGCGTGAAGGCGATCCAGATATGCCGCTCGATGGGAATGCCGAGGAAACGCGCGCGGCGCTCGTTTTCGCGGATCGCGATCATGGTGCGTCCGAACGGCGAGCGCAGGATGAAGCCCATGGCGCCGACCGCAAGCGCGAAGCAGAACAGCACGAAATAATAGAAGGCGTTCGCGTTGGTGAGAATGTCGAGCTTGACGACGCCGAGATCGATCGGCTGGCGCGCGAAGCCGCGCAGGCCGTCATCGCCGCCGGTCAGCGAGCTCCACTGGAAGGCGATGTAGTAGAACACCTGGCCGAAGGCGATGGTCACCATGGCGAAATAGACACCGCGCCGCCGCACGATCAGGAGGCCGAGGATCGCGCCGCAGACGCCGCCGAGCAGGATGCCGCCCACCACCGCAAGCGGTGTGCTCAGAGCGAGATATTTCAGCGTGAGCCCCGCGCCATAGGCGCCGAGGCCGAACCAGGCGGCGTGACCGAAGGACAGCACGCCGGTGAAGCCGAG
Source organism: uncultured Alphaproteobacteria bacterium (assembly GCA_963696255.1). GTDB lineage: Bacteria > Pseudomonadota > Alphaproteobacteria > Rhizobiales > Xanthobacteraceae > Bradyrhizobium. The sequence continues at coordinate 1,264,587 of CAVOJN010000005.1, read as the reverse complement.
CAGGAAGTTGAGCGACATGGCGGCGAGCCCCAGCACCAGCACACGGGTGGCGAGTGCGGTATAGCCGCCGAGCGGCGCCATCCAGTAGGGCGCAAACAGCAGCGCGGCCCAGATCGCCGCGAGGACGATCAGCTTGCGGGATTGTTCGGACGTCAAGTCATCATTCCTTCTTCGCCGAACAGTCCGCGCGGGCGCGCCAGCAGGATCACGGCCATCAGGATGAAGATGACCGCCTCACTTGCCGCCGGAAAGAACACCGCGGTGACGCCGGAGGCGACGCCGATCAGGAGTCCGCCGGCGAGCGTTCCCGGCAGGCTGCCGATGCCGCCGACGATGATGGCGATGAAGCTCGGCATCAGAAGGCCGGTACCCATGGTGGGTTCAAGACCGAGCTGTCCCGCCGCCAAAACGCCGGCGAGCCCCGCGAGATAAATGCCGACCCCGAAATTCAGCGTGCGCAACATCCGGACGTTGATCCCGAGCGCGGCGACGGTTTCGAGATCGAGGGTGCCGGCCCGAATGCGGATGCCGAGCTTGGTGTAGCGCAGCAGCACGAACAGGAGGCTGATCGCGATGACCACCATGACGACCATGAACAGCCGATAGCCGGTGATGAAGAACAGGTCGTTCGACAGCGGCTGGGCCAGGAACGGGGGGATTGCCACTGGCTTGCCCTGCGGGCCGAAGATGAAGCGGGTGCCGTCCTCGATCATGAAGGCGAGACCGAAGGTGAGGAGCAGGCTGTAGAGCGGATCGCGGCCGTAGAGCGGACGGATCAGAACGCGCTCGACGGCGAGCCCGATCACGGCGGTGAGCGGCGGCGCCAGCAACAGCGCGCCCCAGAAGCCGACATAGGGCGAGAGCGCGTAGGCGATGTAGCCGCCGATGACGAGGAAGCCGCCATGGGCGAAATTGATGACGTTGCTGAGGTTGAGGATCAGCGAGAGCCCGAGCGCCATCAGCACATAGAAAGCGCCGACGATCAGGCCGTTGGTGATGTTGAAGAGGAGCAGCAGCGTCATCGTTCACCGAAGAAAAAAGCTGATCCGGGAGATGTCCCGGATCAGTAAAATCGTGACTTTCATCCTAAGATGGCCATTGAACTTTACAACCGGTTTCGGCAACCGGCGGCGCGGTCTTGTCGCCCGGAATGACTTCGTCGACCTTGTAGAGGTCTTCCGGATCGTCCTTGCCTTTCGCCTGCGCCTCGCCGACGAAGGCGGACGTCATCAATTGATGGTCGCCCTTGCGGTAATAGACCTTGTTCGGCTGCAGCTTGACATCGTCGGGCAGTTCAAAGTCTTCCAGCGCGGTCGCGAGCTTCACCGCATCGAGCGTCTTCTCGCGGTTTGCGATCAATGCGAAGCTCATCGCCGAGACATAGCCGAACCAGTGCCGCGCGGTCGGCACGTTGTTGTTGTTGAGCTTGCGGACGTCGGCCACGAACTTCTCGACGCCCGGCACGCCCGGTTGCTTCCAGTACCACTCGAACATCCAGACGCCGATGCGGGCTTCCGGCGGCAGACCGGCGAGCGACTCCAGCTCCTGCTGCGTGCCCGCCACGTGGATCTGCTTGTCGAGGCCGAACTGCACGACCTGCTTGAGGCAGTTGACCATGTCCGATCCCTGCACCAGCAGGATCAATACGTCGGGACTGGCGGCGCGGGCCTTGATCAGATAGGCCGCGAAATCGGCGGTGCCGAGCGGCGTCAGCTCGTTGCCGGTCACGGTGCCGCCGAGCTTCTTCAGGTTGTCGGCGCAGGCGTCATAGAGCGTGTGGCCGAATGCGTAGTCGGGCGTGATGAAGTGCCATTTCTTGCCGTATTTGGTGAACAGCACGTTCGATACGGAATTCGCTTCCATCCGCGTCGTGTTGCAGACGCGGAACACGTTCCATTTGCAATCCTTGCCAGTGATCGAATCGGTGTGGCCGCCGGAGACGATGTGCAGGACCTTCTTCTCGCTCGTGACCTGCGAGATGGCGGCTGCGATGCCGGAATTGACGTCGCCGATCACGAAATTCACCTGATCGCGCTCGATCAGCTTGCGCGCCTTCTGCACGCCGGTGCCGACGTCGTTGGCGGAGTCTTCGACCAGGAGCTCGACCGGGCGACCGAGGATGCCGCCTTTGGCGTTGATCTGTTCGACCGCGAGCTTGGCGCCCATCACCTCGTTGCCGGCGGTCGCGGCATAGACGCCGGTGAGAGGGTCCACCATGCCGATGCGGATCGGCGTCTCGCCGCGGGCCTGGATGATGAAGGGTGACGTCACCTGAAGGGCGCCGAGCGCGGCTGCGCCCTTCACCAGCGTGCGGCGGTTCAGTCTTGGTCCGAAAATCTGGGTCATGTGCTTTCTCTCCAGGATCACTGGTTTCTTGTTGTTGTAGTTGTTTTTCTTGTTGTAGATGATTTTCCTGGCACGCGCGAAACCGCCCGGCGCTTGCGGCGCCGGGCGTTCATTCGTGGATCAGGACGGCCACTGGATCTTGCAACCGGTCGAACTCGACGCTGCCAGCGGCCTTTTCGCCGGGCACGGGATTCCGGATGGTGAACATGTTGTCGGGATCGCCCTTGGGCGGATGCGCCTCGCCGACAAAGACGGTGCTCATCAGTTCGTGGTCGCCGGCGCGATATTCCGGTGCGCCCGGCTGGAGTGCGATCTCCGGGGGCAGCTTGAAGCCGGACAATGCTTTCGCCAGCTTCGGCGCATCGAGCGTCTTCTCCTGGTTGGCGATCACGGCGAGCGTCTGCACCGAGACATAGCCGAACCAGTTGCGCGCGGAGGCGGCGCCGCCGGTCAGCTTCTTCATCGCGGCATTGAATTCCGCGACATGCGGCACGCCGGGCTGGTCCCACCACCATTCCATGGTCCACCAGCCGATGCGGGCATTGTCGGGAACGGCGCGCAGGCTCTCCAGCTCGAACAGGGCGCCGCCGACCGCCATCTGCTTGTCGAGACCGAACTGCACGAACTGCTTCAGGCTCGCGACCTGGTCGCCGCCGCCCATCACGTTGATCAGCACCTGCGGGTTATAGGCCTTGGCCTGGATCAGATAGGACGAGTAGTCCGGCGTGCCGAGCGGCACCAGCGAACCGGAGGAGGTGCCGCCGGAGGCTTTCAGGATCTTCTCGAAGCCGGCCTGCACCGAATGGCCGTAGGCATAATCCGGTGTCAGGAAATACCATTTCTTGCCGAACTTCTCGATCAGCGTCTGCGCAATCGCGGAGGAATCCATCGTCGTCGAGTTGCAGACGCGGAAGACGTTCCACGAGCAGCTCGATCCGGTGATCGGATCGGTATGGCCGCCGGAGACGATGTGCAGGATCTTTTTCTCGCTGGTGACCTGCGCGATCGCAATCGCGATGCCGGAATTGACGTCGCCGATGATGAAGCTGACCTGATCGCGCTCGATCAGCTTGCGCGTCTTCTGCACGCCGGTGCCGACGTCGTTGGCGGAGTCCTCGACCAGGAGCTCGACCGGCCGGCCCAGAATGCCGCCCTTCTTGTTGAGCTCTTCGACGGCATATTTTGCGCCGACGACTTCGCCCTGCGCGAGCGCGGCGTAAACGCCGGTCAGCGGATCGACCAATCCGATCCGGACCGGGGTTTCGCCTCTGGCCTTGATGATGAAGGGCGATGTGATTTGCGCCGCAGCAATCACAGCGCCGGATTTCAGAATGGTGCGCCGATCGATCGGAAAACGGCGTGGTGAGCCAGGCATGCAATCCTCCCCGGGAAATGATTTGGTGTTGCTGGACGGCATTCTCCGATGCCTTTTGTCCGGGGGAGCGTAGCCTTTCCTGTCAATGTTTGCCAAGAGGAGGTGTTGCGACCTTTGGCTGAGACTCCTTGAAAAGACGGCCGACATGCTGTGCCGGCTAGTGATTTGCAGCCTTTCTTGCGGCTTCGTTGTTGAGGACGATCAAGGCGTCGACGGCGACCCCGGTCTTGGAATTGATCAGGAACGGGTTGACATCGATCGAGGCGATGCGATTGCCGGCATCGGCGATCAGGTTGGAGAGGCCGACCAGGGCCTTGATCGCGGATGGCTCGTGCAGCGCGGGTTTGCCGCGATATCCCTTGATCTTCACGCCCGCCTTGGTGCACGCGATCAGGGCCTTTGCCTCCGCCGCATCGAGCGGCGCTCCGGCAAGCGCCACGTCCTTCAGCAATTCGATGTCGACGCCGCCGGTGCCGAACAGCACGACGGGACCCATCTCCGCATCGAGCGAGGCACCGACCACGAGTTCGAGATCGGCCTTGACCTGCTGGGCGATCAGAATGCCGTCGAGCTTCGGCTTGTTCTTCAGCTTCTTCACCCGCGCGGTGATGTCATTGAAGGCCTTCTTGACCTCGGCCGCACTGTTGAGATTGAGCACCACGCCGCCGATATCGGATTTGTGCAGGATCTCGGCGCTGACGACCTTGGCGACAACGGGAAAGCCGATTGTCTTGGCGATCTTGACGGCTTCTGCCGCGCTCTGCGCGATGGCTTCCTTCGAGATCGGAATGCCGTAAGCCTTGAGCAGGTTCTTGGAGGCGACCTCGTCAAGCGCTGCGCCCCTCGCGTTCTTCAGCGTCTTCTCCAGCACCGTGCGGGCCGAGGTCTTGGAGCTCGAGACGATGTCGGGCACTTCCTTGCGAAGCTTCGCATAATCGATCAGCGACTTGATCGCGGTGACGGCGCGATCCATGCCCTGCATGACCGTGATGTTCGGCAGCGACTTGCGCAGGGCCTTGGTGTGGTCCGTAAAGCCGATCGACATCGCGCTGATATAGATCACGGGCTTGCCGCCCTGGCCCGCCATGTCGTTGACGATCCGCAGGTTGCGTTCGCGCAGTTCATGGGGCGCCTTCGGCAGCTCGGAATCGATGATGACGATGTCAGTGTCGGGATCATCGATCATGATCTTGATCGACTGCATGTAGACGGAGGGATCGACCACGGCGGCGAAACCGGCGTCGAGCGGATTGCCGACGATGGAGCCGGGGCCGAGCATCCTGGCGAGCTTGTCGTGGGCGTCTTTCTTCAGCGGCGCGAAGTTCATGCCGGCCAAATGGAAAGCGTCGAGCAGCAGTCCCCGCTTGCCGCCGGACAGCGTCACCGCGGCAAGGCGGTCGCCCTTCGGGACGGCAGCGTGGACGAAACATTCGGTGGTCTCGACCAGTTCGTCCAGCCCGCGAACGCGGATCACGCCTTCGCGGGTCGAGATCGCATCGAAGGTCTCGATCGAGCCGGCGAGCGCGCCGGTATGCGCCATCGCCGCGGCCCGGCCGCCTTCGGAGGCGCCGAGCTTGAGCGCGATCACGGGCTTGCCGGCGGCGCGCGCGGCCTTGCAGGCGTCGCGGAACGCCTTGGTGTTCCGCACGCCTTCGAGATAGACCACGATGACGCGGATCGACGGATCGGCCGCGAAATAGGCCATCAGGTCGGGCGTTTCCAGGCCCGCTTCGTTGCCGGTCGTGACCATGTAGCCGACGCCGACACCGCGATCCTCCAGCGCCTGGCGGACCGCCATGACGATGGCACCGGATTGGCCGGCGATCGCCACCCGGCCCTGCTCCATGGTGACGATGCGGTCGTCGATATTGGTGAACAGGTTCTCGCCGGCGCTTAAGTTGCCGAGGCAGTTCGGGCCGGTGACAGCCATGCCGGTTTCGCGGACGACCTGCTGCAATTCCGCTGCCAGCCGCTGGCTGTCCTTGTCCTGCAATTCGGAGAAGCCCGATGTGACGATCGTTGCCGAGCGCGCGCCGGCGGCCGCGGCCTCGCGGATCACCTGCACGGCAAAACGCGCCGGCACCAGCACCAGCACGTGATCCGGCTTTTCGGGAAGGCTGGCGAAATCCTTGTAGCAGGTGACGCCCCAGATGGTTTCCCGCTTCGCGTTGATCGGAAACAGCCCGCCCTGGTATTTGTACTTGATCAGGTTAGTCCAGATGCGCTCGGCATAGTTGCCCGGCTTGTCGGTGGCGCCGACCAGAACGATGTTGCGCGGATGCAGCATCGCGTGGATGTTCCTGATCATCCGGCTCGCGTCAGGCGAAGGCGACCATTTGCGGGCGGGGTGAGCTGCGGGGCTGACCTGAGCTTCCATCGGCGTGATTCCTACCTGACGTGTTTTTCCGCGCGGCGGGCGCGGACGGCTTTGGGCCTTTCGTCTTTATTATTGTCCAATCACCGGGGTGGCAACCGACGTCACCGGAACTGCGCCATGACAGGCCCGCGTGGCTCTTCACCAGGTCGCTTGCGGGCGCGCGGGCGAGGCGAGGCCGGCAAGCAGGACGGCCAGGATTCCCGTGAGGAAAATGCCGTCGAACGTTCCCGCACCGCCGATCGAAGCGACGGGAGCGCCGAGCCCCGCGATCTTGTCGAGGTTGAGGAGATCGGCGCCGATCAACGTCCCCATCGAGCCGCCGATATAGGCAAGCGGCGCCGCATATTCGCGGGACAGCAGGAAGGCGAGGATCGCCGTGACCACGACCGGCGCGAACACCGGCACGGCGATGCCGACGCCGTGCACCGGTGTCGCCATCGAATGGATCACGGCGGCAATCACGGCCACCGCGATCGCAGCCTTGAGCCAGAGCTGATAGCGCAGCACCAGATAGGTCGACATCACGGTCGGGATCACGGCGCCGCCGACATTGACGGCCAGGACCGTGCCCGGCCACGCGCTCACCAGCGGCACCACATAGCGCATGCCGTAGAAATCGACGACCTCGCCGTTCTCGACGGTGCGGCCGGGCAGGATCGTGATGGGGATATTGAAGTAGCTTCCGATCAGCGATCCGAACAACAGGAGCAGCGCCATGCCCGGCCCGAGGCCGAGCTTCATATACGCGTAGCGCAGGATGCGGAGCTGAATCAGGATGATCAGCCCAACGAACAGCAGTGCGAGCAGGGAAAACAGCCCCGGCGTCAGCGGCAGATAGTGCATCTGGGAATTCATCGTGCATCACGTGCTGTCTCGCGCACGTCATGGCCGGCCCTGTGCCGGGCATCCACGTCATGAGACCATGTAAAGATAAGGCGTGGATATCAGGGACAAGCCCCGGCTGTGACGATCACCTCAAAAAGAAATCGCCCCGAAACGGGGCGATTTCGCAGTGTTGAAGCGTGTTGGAGCCTGGAAATTCCCGGCGCTAGCCGCCGACTTCGGCGCTGATGATGTCGCCGAAAAAGTCCCATTTCTCGCCCTTGAACTGCATCATCTTGAGCTGCTCGATCGGGGCGAAGTCGGTCGGACTGGTGTTGATCTTGATCCCCGGCAGCAGGGTGTCCGGCGCGAAGTCCTTCAGGTTCGCCGCCTGCTTCATCACGTTCTCGCGGGTCAGATCGTCGCCGCATTGCTTCAGCACCTGCACCATGGTCTGCGCCGCCGAGAAGGCATAGACCAGGTTGGCATCGGTGACGTTGGCACCCGGCATGTATTTGTCGATGAAGGCCATGAACTTCTTCATGCCCTCGTCGTTCGTCCATTGCGGATCGGCAGCGTCCTTCAGATAGCCCGCCGACAGGATTCCCTGGCCCGCGTCGAAGCCGGCCGGCTTCATGACCGCACCGATCGAGATCGAGACGTCGGTCATGACATGCATCGGCTTCCATTCGAGTTCGGCCATTTTCTTGATGGCCTGTGCGGCAAACTTCGGCGTCGAAATGTTGACCAGCACATCGGCGCCGGTGCCCTTCAGCTTGACGATATGGCTGTCGATCGAGGGTTCGGTGGTCTCATAGCTCTCCTCGGCGATGATCTGGCTGGCGTTCTTGGTGCCGAAGACCTCCTTGATGCCGGCGACGTAGTCCTTGCCGAAGTCGTCATTGGCGTAGAAGATCGCGACCTTGGCGTTGGGCTTCTCCTTCAGGATATATTTCGCGAAGATGCGCGCTTCGACCCGATAGCTCGGCTGATAACCCATGGTCCACGGGAAATCCTTGGGGTCATTCCACTTGCTGGCGCCGGTGGCGAGGAACAGCTGCGGCACTTTCTTGGCGTTGTGATACTTCTGCACCGCGGTCTGGGTCGGCGTGCCCAGCGCGTTGAAGACCAGGAACACCTCGTCGCTTTCGATCAGCTTGCGGATCTGCTCCACCGTCTTGGGCGGGCTGTAGCCGTCGTCATAGGAGATCCAGGTGATCTTGCGGCCGTTGATGCCGCCCTGGTCGTTGATCATCTTGAAATAGGCTTCCTCGGTCTTGCCGATGATGCCGTAGGCCGACGCGGGCCCGCTATAGGCTTCGACATTGCCGATCTTGATTTCGGTGTCGGAGGCGCCGGTGTCATATTTCTTCTGGGCCAATGCGCCCTGCGTGAGCAGCAGCGAGAAGGCGGCTGCCGCCGCAGCCATCTGCAGTTTCTTGTTATTCATAGAATGTATTCCTGCTTTTCCATGGTTGGAGGTTGAACATGCGACGCCTTGGCCCGCGCGAGGCCGGTCGCCGCGGGCACTAAGAAATCTTGCGCAAGGTGGGATTGTGGATCTTGTCGCTGACGTTGCCGTGCAGCGCATTGACGACGATTGCCTTGGATGTACCGCTGCGGTGATGCGCGATGCAGCCGTGAATGCGAGCGATCAACACGTCCTCCCTGACGCGGCCTTGCCGCCATACCCTTGACCGGGCTTTTCGACTGCGCAGCATGCCGAAGTCCGGCAGGTCCGGCTAGCCGGACTTTTGGGCATGGTCGTCAGGACCGCGTTGGCGGTAAGGGGAAACGGCCGATGGCGGCGAAGCTTTGCCCGCCGAGCGGAATATGAAGATGATGCTAGCCACTGGACGCAAGTTGGAGCAGCGGCAACGCTCGATGTCCCCAAATCGGTCCGGCCTCAAGCTCTCATGAGAGCGTTCGAAACTGGAGCACGAGCGCGTCCGCGCCGGCCTTCCGATCGATCGCGATCTCCTGATATTCCACGGCATTGTGGAATTCGAGCGCCGCCGCATCATCGGGAAATTCCAGCACGACGATCTTGTCAGGTCCATCCTGTCCTTCGAGCACCTGCGGATGCTCGGCGGCTGCAACCACTCGTCCGCGGAACTCGCGAAACACATCAGCGAACCTTGCCTGATAGCGGTTGTAGCGTTCGCGGTCCTTGAATCTCAATTGCGCAACGATCAACACAGCCATTGCTATCCTGCCTCCCTCTCGTTTCGCGCGTCCAATTTCCACGGGGCAACGGGTGCCAGCCACTCGGCGCAAGCCTGGTAATTCCTGTAGATTTGCAATTCCTGTAGATTTGAATGGCACCAGACAAGCACCGGAGCCAAGCCGATGGCCAGCCCCTTTTACACCGCCGAGCACGAAGCCTTCCGCGAGGTGATGCGCCGCTTTGTCGAAAAGGAGATCGAGCCGTTCGCACATGAATGGGACGAAGCCGGCGAGTTTCCGCGCACGCTGTATGAGAAGGCTGCGGACGTCGGCCTGCTCGGCCTGGGATTTCCAGAAGAGCATGGCGGCGTTCCCGCCGACCAGTTCATGAAGATCGTGGCCTCCCAGGAACTGGCGCGCGCCGGAGCAGGCGGCGTCAGTTCGAGTCTGATGAGCCACACCATCGGTTCGCCGCCGATCGCGCGTGCGGCGCGGCCGGAGGTGAAGGCGCGTGTGCTTCCGGACGTCCTGTCCGGCAAGAAGATTTCGGCGCTGGCGATCACCGAGCCGAGCGGCGGCTCCGACGTCGCCAACCTTCGCACCAGGGCGCGGCGTGACGGCGACCATTACGTCGTCAACGGCGAGAAGACCTTCATCACGTCGGGCATGCGCGCCGATTACCTGACGGTGGCGGTGCGCACGGGTGGCGAGGGCGCCGGTGGCGTCAGTTTGCTGCTGATCGAAGGCAACACGCCCGGCCTGTCGCGCACGAAACTGAAGAAGATGGGCTGGTGGGCGTCGGATACGGCGACGCTGCATTTCGACGATTGCCTTGTGCCCGTCGAAAACCTGATCGGCGAGGAAGGGCAGGGCTTCAAGCAGATCATGTTCAATTTCAACAGCGAGCGCATGGGCATGGCCGCCAGCTGCACGGCCTATGCCCGCGTCTGTGTCGAGGAAGCGATCGCCTATGCCAGGGAGCGCAAGACGTTCGGAAAGCCGATTGCACAGCATCAGGTGATCCGTCACAAGATCGTGGACATGGCGCAGCGCGTTGCGGCCTCACAGGCGATGCTGGAAATGCTGGCGTGGCGGCTGGGGCAAGGCGAAAGCCCGGTCGCCGAGATCTGCATGATGAAAAACCAGGCGACGCAGACCATGGCCCACTGCGCCTCCGAAGCGGTGCAGATTTTCGGTGGCGCCGGCTTCATGCGCGGCATCAAGGTCGAGCGCATCTATCGCGAGGTCAAGGTCAATGCGATCGGCGGCGGCACCGAGGAAATCATGAAGGATCTCGCCTCGAGGCAGATGGGGTTGTGAGCGCCGATGCTGTGTAGGATGATGGGCAATGCCCGGAGAAAGAGGAGAACAGGAAATGATCACGCTCTACCATTGCGACGGGGCGCGCTCTTTTCGTCCGCTCTGGATGCTGGAGGAAATGGGGCTCGACTATGAGCTCAAGATGCTGCCGTTCCCGCCGCGTGTGTTCGCAAAGGACTATCTCGCGCTCAATCCGCTCGGCACTATTCCCTTTATGATCGATGGCGAGACGAAGATGACGGAGTCGTCGGGCATCTGTCATTATCTCGGCACGAAGTATGGACCGACGCCGTTGATGGTCGGCGAAGGCGAGGCGGCCTATGGCGCGTTCCTGAACTGGATGTATTTCTCCGACGCCACGCTGACCTTCCCGCAGACCCTGGTGTTGCGCTATACCCAGCTTGAGCCCGAGGAGCGGCGTAGTCCGCAGGTGGCGACTGATTATGCCAAGTGGTTCCTCGGCCGGCTGCGTGCGGTGGAAGCCGCGACCGCAGCGTCCGGGACGCTGTGCGCCGGCCGCTTCACCGCGGCCGATATCGTGATCGGCTATGCGCTGCGGCTCGCCACGTCGATCGGCCTGGCCAAGGATTTCGGTCCCAATGTCAGCGCCTATTGGACCCGTCTGCAGCAGCGCAAGGCATACCAGCGGGCCGTCGCGGCCGAAACGAAGGCCGGAATCGAACAGAATGTCGCCCCGCGGGTGCGGGCGTGACTGGAATGCGTTATTCCAGGATGGCGCTTTGGTGCCAGGCCCGGAATCTCCCGCGATAATCTCCGGATTCCGGGCTCGTTCGCTGTTTACGAGCGGCCCGAAATGACAGTGGGTGACAGCCGAAAATTTTGCGCTAAGGTGCTGCCCGTCGCAGCGGTCGAAAAGAGCCGCGCGAGGAGGAGTGCCATGGACGACAGAGCCAGCGCGTCGAGCCATCTGATGCTGATCACGCCGGAGCGGGTGTTCTATGCGGGCCTGCTTGGACGGCCTCGCGAGCGCTGCCCGGGCGCCTTTCATGTCTATGTCGCGCTGCGCGGCGGATTGCGGCTCTGGGCCGCCGACGGCCGCGAGGCTGTTGGCGAACTGATCGCGGTGGCGCCGAATGTGAGGCATACCATCCTCAGCGACTATCGCTCCGCGATTTGCATCACCGTCGAACCGGAAAGCGTCTGCGACGGCACCTTCGAGGTATGGGAGAAGCGGTTGCAGGGCGCCGAGCGCGATCTGTTCGCGAACCGCATCCGCCTCGCCTATGAAATGCTGCTGACACGCCAATGCCGGACCGACATCGATGCGGCCGAGTTCGACCGGATGTGTTTTGGCGAAACCTTGCCGCAGCGCCGGCTCGATCCGCGCGTGGTGCGGGCGATCGTGCGCATCGGGAAGTTCTCCGGCGAGCCCGCGACGGCGGCGAGCTGTGCGGCGGAAGCCGGTCTTTCCGCGTCTCGCTTCCTGCATCTGTTCAAGCAGGAGACCGGCATCTCGTTCCGTTCCTTCCGTGCCTGGAAGCGCGCAAGGCATCTGCTGCATTTCGCCAATCAGGACGTCAACCTTGCCCATCTCGCGCAGGATATCGGCTATCCCGATTCCACGCATTTCAGCCATTCGATCCGCCGGTTCTATGGCCTGAAGCCGCGCGCGATCTTCTCCGGCTCGCGCGATCTTGCGATCTACCGCAGCGGACAGGAAGCGAGCGAGGCGGCGCTGACGTAGGGTCCGCCGTCATTGCGAGGAGCGTAAGCGACGAAGCAATCCATGCCTTCCGCTGCGGCGCTATGGATTGCTTCGCGGAGCCTGTCATCGGGCGCGCGTCCGCGCGACCCGTTGGCTCGCAATGACGAGGACAGCGTCAAATATTCGCGCCCTCGATGATATTCCCGAACCGGGTCCAGCCGTTGCCTTCCCAGCGCTGCAACTGCATCTGCTGCAGGGGACGGTGATTGGTCGGGCTGGTGTTGACGCGGATGCCCGGCAACAGGGTCGGCGGCTCCACATCGTGCAGATTGTTGGCCTCGCGCATGATGTTCTCGCGGGAGAAATCGCCCTTGCATTGCCTCAGGATCTGCATCAGCACGCCGACGACCATATAGGCATAGAGGTTGTAGCCGTCCTTGGGATTTCCTTCCGGAAAATACTTCGCCATGAAGACGAGATATTCCTTGATGGCGGGATCGTCAGCCCAGGCGGGATCGGCGACGTCCTTCAGATAAACCGAGGTGATGACGCCCTGCGTCTTCTCGACGCCGACGGGAATGATGGTCGCCGTGATGGACGACGCCCCGCTCGGGATGAAATGCATGGGCTTCCAGCCGAGCTCGAAGATCTTGCGCATCGACTGCGCGGCGAATTTCGCCGTGGTGCCCGAGATCAGCACGTCGGGATTGGCCGATTTGAGCGAGACGACCTGGGAGTCGATCGTGGGATCGGTCACCTCGTGCGAGACCGCGATCGCCATGGAGTCGAATTTGCGGCCCGAGCACGTCCCGCAGGCCACTGACAAAATCCTTGCCGAGATCGTCGTTCTGGTAGAGCACGCCGAATTTCGCATCAGCCTTCTGGCTCAGCGCATATTTGGCGAAGATCTGCGCCTCGGTCCGCGCGCTCGGCGCAAAGCCCATGGTCCAGGGATAGGTCTTGTAGTCGCCCCATTTGTCGCCGTTCACCGACAGGAACAGATGCGGCACCTTCTGGGCATTGATGTATTTGACGACAGCCGAGTTCGGCGCGGTGCCGAGCATGTTGAACAGGAACGCGACGTTGTCGCTTTCGATCAGGCGGCGCACCTGCTCGACCGTCTTGGCCGGATTGAAGGCGTCGTCATAATAGATGTACTTGATCTGCCGGCCGCCGACGCCGCCCTGCTCGTTGATCATCCGGAAATAGGCTTCCTGGCAGCGAGCCTGCACGCCCAGCGCCGAGACCGGTCCGCTGAGCGAGGTCGTGCTGCCGATCCTGATTTCGGTGGCGGTGACGCCGGGCGTATCCTCGGCGCGGGCGGAAGGAATCCCGAACGCGGAGGCGGCCGCGGCGCCGGCCAAAAGCGAACGTCGGTCGATCATGCTTGCCTCCCGCGATCGTGGCCCGTTTTCGGGGCAATGGTTGAGCTTCAGCCTAGGTAACCGCTTCTTCGCGGTCTTGCGTCAATGGGCTGGACCACGAGCATGCTGCGCTGCAAGGGGCTCCAGCCTGTCAACGCAAGAAGGCGTGACGAACGGTCCGCCATCATGCAAGAGTTGCAAGAGAGTTGATCCCACGACTGATGTAAACGAACGAGTGTCATGAGCGACAAGGCCGTCATCACCTGCGCGCTGAACGGCGTGCTCACCGATCCGAAGCAGCACAATGTGCCCGTGACGCCCGAGCAGATGGCGCGCGAGGCCAGGGCCGCGTTCAATGCCGGCGCAAGCATCATGCACATCCATCTGCGCCAGCAGGAACCGAACAAGGGCCATTTGCCGTCCTGGGAGGTCAGCGTCAGCAAGGAGATCCAGCAGGCGATCCGCGAGGCCTGCCCGGGCGTGATCATCAACCACACCACGGGCACGCCGGGCCCGGATTACCAGGGCGCGCTCAATTGCGTGCGCGAGACAAGGCCCGAGATCGCCGCGTGCAATGCCGGCTCGCTGAATTATCTCAAGGTCAAGGCCGACAACTCCTGGGCCTGGCCGCCGATGCTGTTCGACAATGCGGTCGAGAAGGTGCAGCATTATCTCGACGTCATGAAGGACGTCGACACCATCCCGGAGTTCGAATGTTTCGACGTCGGCATCGTGCGCTGCGTCGGCATGTACCGGCAGACCGGCATGTATGCGGGGCCGCTCGAATATAATTTCGTGATGGGCGTCGCCTCCGGCATGCCCGCCGATCCGGAACTGCTGCCGATCCTGTTGAGGCTGAAGGCGGGCGACGCGCATTGGCAGGTCACGGCGATCGGCCGCGCCGAAATCTGGCCGCTGCATCAGCGCTGCGCTGATCTTGGCGGCCATCTGCGCTCGGGGCTCGAGGACACCTTTTATCTCGGCGACGGCACCAAGGTCACATCGAACGGTCAATTGGTGGAAGCGCTCGCGGCCTGCGCCCGGCGCGCGGGGCGTGAAATTGCCTCGCCTGCCGAGGCGCGCAAGATTTTCGGGACGAGGCATTAGAGGATACGTCGTCATTCCGGGGCGATGCGCAGCATCGAACCCGGAATCTCGAGATTCCGGGTCTGGTCCTTTCGGACCATCCCGGAATGACGGAGAGCGGGGAGAACGCGATGGACAATCTCGCAGCGACCGGCGGCGTGCCGGGGCCGGGCCGTATCGGACGGGTCGCGATCGGCGATCTGCTGAAGCGCGCCGCGCGGCGCTTTCCGGATCGCATCGCCGTCACCGACGGTGAGCGCAAGGTGACCTTTACCGAGATCGAACGCGACGCCAATCGCTTTGCGAACCATCTCGTGGCGCGCGGCCTGAAGCCCGGCGAGAAGATCTCCACCATCTGCAACAACTCCGTCGAATTCGTCAAAGCGCTGTTCGGCATTCATCGCGCCGGGCTCGTCTGGGTCCCGATCAACACCATGCTCGGTCCCGGCGACATGGATTACATCCTCGGTCACGCCGAGGTGCGCTTCGCGCTGATCGACGACAATCTGCATGCCCAGGCCGACCGGCGCGCGGCGCTGGAAAAGCGCGGCATGGACCTCATCGCGATCGATCTCGCCGGCAACGTCAATGCCACGGGCCTTTCGGAATTCAACAGCCTGCTGCAGGGAGAGTCCGATATGGAGCCCGACATCGAGATCGGCGATCGCGACCTTGCCATGATCATCTACACGTCGGGCACGACGTCGCGGCCGAAAGGCGCGATGCATTGCCATCTCGCTGTTGTCATGGCGGTGATGAGCAACTGCATCGAGTTTGGGCTGTCGCGCGACGACGGCATCACCGGAC
This sequence comes from uncultured Alphaproteobacteria bacterium, assembly GCA_963696255.1. GTDB lineage: Bacteria > Pseudomonadota > Alphaproteobacteria > Rhizobiales > Xanthobacteraceae > Bradyrhizobium. The sequence continues at coordinate 1,249,258 of CAVOJN010000005.1, read as the reverse complement.
AATTCCCGCTGTTCCATTGCGCCGGCCATGTGCTGCTGCTGAGCTACCTCTCGGTCGGTGGCCGCATGTCCCTGATGCGCGGCTTCGATCCCCTCGCCTGCATGGAAGCGATCGTGCGCGACAAGCTCACGGTCTTTGTCGGGTTGTCGCTGATGTATCAGGCGATCCTCGATCACCCGCGCCGGAGGGACTACGATCTGTCGCGCCTGCGCTTCTGCATCTACACGATGGCGCCGATGGGCCGGCCGCTGCTGGAACGGGCGATGGCGGATCTCTGTCCGAACTTCGTGCTGTCGAGCGGGCAGACCGAAATGTATCCGGCCACCACCATGTCGCGTCCAGAGGTGCAGCTCGATCGCTTCGGCAATTACTGGGGCGAGTCGCTGATCGTGAACGAGACCGCGATCATGGACGACAACGGCAACCTGTTGCCGCGCGGTGAGGTCGGCGAGCTCGTCCATCGCGGACCGAACGTGATGATGGGCTATTACAAGGATCCGACGGCCACCGAGGAGGCGCGCAAGTTCGGCTGGCATCATACCGGAGATCTCGCGCTGATCGATGCGAACGGCGAGGTGCTGTTCCTCGACCGCAAGAAGGACATGATCAAGTCGGGCGGCGAGAACGTCGCGTCCGTCAAGATCGAGGAGACGCTGCTCGCGCATCCCGCCGTGCAGAACGCCGCCGTCGTCGGCCTGCCGCATCCGCAATGGGGCGAGGCGGTCTCCGCTTTCGTCAAGCTGAAGCCGGGCGCGCAGGCGAGCGAGGCCGACATATCGGAGCACTGCCGCAAATCGCTCGGTGGCTTCCAGGTTCCGAAGATGATCCGCATCCTCGAAGAGATGCCGATGACCGCGACCGGCAAGCTGCGCAAGATCGAGCTGCGGCAGGCGTATAGTGATCATTTCAGTGAGAAGAAGAGTGCGTGAGTATCATGTCATTCCGGGCCGATGCGAAGCATCGAACCCGGAATCTCGAGATTCCGGGTCCGGTCCTTCGGAGCGTCCCGGAATGACGGAGCAGTTTCCCTTATGGCCCTGATCGAAAACACAATCGCAACCTCCAGCGACGCCTTCAGGGCCAACCGCCAGGGCATGCTGGCGCTGATTGCGCGGATGCGGGCGCTGGAGGAGCGCACGCGGATGGCTTCGGCCGCAGCGAAGGATCGTTTCCACAAGCGCGGGCAGCTCCTGCCGCGCGAGCGCGTCGCGCTGGTGCTCGATCCCGGCTCACCCTTCATCGAGCTGTCGACGCTGGCGGGCTACATGTTCGACGTGTCAGATCCGGACAAGAGCGTGCCCGGCGGCGGCGTGATCGCCGGCATCGGCTTCGTCTCGGGCATCCGCTGCATGGTCAGCGCCAATGATGCCGGCATCGACGCCGGCGCTTTGCAGCCTTACGGTCTCGACAAGACGTTGCGGGTCCAGGAACTCGCGCTCGAGAACAAGCTGCCTTATGTGCAGCTCGTCGAGAGTGCCGGAGCGAACTTGTTACGCTACCGCGTCGAGGATTTTGTCCGCGGCGGCAACATCTTCCGCAATCTCGCGCGGCTCTCGGCGGCGGGGCTGCCCGTCGTCACGGTCACGCACGGCTCCTCGACCGCGGGTGGCGCCTACCAGACCGGCCTGTCCGACTACATCGTGATGGTGCGCGGCCGCACCCGCGCCTTTCTCGCCGGGCCGCCGCTCTTGAAAGCCGCGACCGGCGAGATCGCGACCGAGGAAGAGCTCGGCGGCGCGGAGATGCACACCTCGATTTCCGGCCTTGGCGACTATCTCGCCGAGGACGACCGTGATGCGCTGCGCATCGCGCGCGAGATCATGGCCGCGCTGAAATGGGACCGGCCTGTCGCAGGCGGAGCTTCGTTCAAGCCGCCGCGCTACGACGCCGAAGAGCTGCTCGGCATCATGCCGATGGACCACAAGCGCCCCGTCGATATGCGCCAGGCGATCGCGCGATTTGTCGACGACTCCGATTTCACCGAGTTTTCGCCGAACTACGGACCCGCCACTGTCTGCGGCCATGCCCGCATCGAGGGACACGCGATCGGCATTGTCACCAACAACGGCCCGCTCGACGTGCCCGGCGCCAACAAGGCGACGCATTTCATCCAGGCCTGCTGCCAGACCCGCACACCGCTGCTCTACATGAACAATACCACGGGCTACATGGTCGGCCGCGCCTATGAAGAGGCCGGCATGATCAAGCATGGCTCGAAGATGATCCAGGCCGTGACATCGGCCACCGTGCCGCAGATCACGATCTATTGCGGGGCGTCGTTCGGCGCCGGCAATTACGGCATGTGCGGCCGCGGCTTTCATCCGCGTTTCTGCTTCTCCTGGCCCAACGCCAAGACCGCCGTGATGGGCGGCGAGCAGGCGGCCGAGACCATGGCCATTGTCACCGAAGCCGCGGCCGTCAGGCGCGGCAAGCCGATCCCGAAGGAGAAGCTGGAAGCGATGAAGGCCGAGATCACCGGCGTGTTCGACGGCCAGATGGACGTATTCTCGACCAGCGCGCGCGTGCTCGACGACGGCGTGATCGATCCCCGCGACACCCGGAGCGTGCTTGCCGAGGTGTTGGCGATCTGCCGCGAGTCCGAAGCACGCGAGCCTCAAGCCATGCAATTTTCGGTCGCGCGGCCATGAGCGAGACCATGAGGCGGACGCCGTTCTTCAAGATCCTGATTGCCAATCGTGGCGAGATAGCGCTGCGCATCATGCGGACCGCGCGCCGCATGGGTTATGGCGTGGTCGCGGTCTATTCGGATGCGGACCGCGACGCGGTGCATGTGCGCGAGGCGGATCAGGCCGTTCGGATCGGCGAGTCGCTGCCGGCGCAATCCTATCTCGACATCGAGGCGATCATTGCTGCCGCGAAGGCAAGCGGCGCAGGCGCCGTCCATCCCGGTTACGGCTTTCTCGCCGAGAACGAGACATTCGCCCGAGCCTGCCGCGATGCCGGCCTCGTCTTCATCGGGCCGTCGCCCGACGCGATCGGTGCGATGGGCAACAAGGCCGGCGCCAAGGAGATCATGGCCGAGGCAGGCGTGCCTGTCGTGCCGGGTTTTCAGGGCACGGACCAGAGAGACGCCGCGATGCTGGCGGAAGCCGGCAAGATCGGTTTCCCCGTCATGATCAAGGCGGTCGCCGGTGGCGGCGGCCGCGGCATGCGGCTGGTCTCGGATGCGTCGGCGTTTCCCGACGCGCTTCGCAACGCTCGCTCCGAAGCCAAGGCGGCGTTCGGCGACGGCGCCGTGATCCTGGAGCGCGCGATAGAGAATCCCCGCCACATCGAGATTCAGGTGTTCGGCGACCGCTACGGCAACGCGATTCATCTGGGTGAACGCGATTGCTCGGTGCAGCGGCGGCATCAGAAGCTGATCGAGGAAGCACCGTCGCCGGCAGTCTCGCCGGAACTGCGGGCGACGATGGGCGCGGTCGCGGTCGCAGCGGTGAAGGCGCTCGCCTATGAAGGTGCAGGCACGCTGGAATTCCTGCTGGATGAAAGCGGCGCGTTCTATTTCATGGAAATGAACACGCGCCTTCAGGTCGAGCACCCCGTCACCGAGGCGATCACGGGCCTCGACCTCGTCGAATTGCAATTGCGGATCGCGAGCGGCGAACCGCTCGGCCTGCGCCAGGAGGATGTCACGTTCTCCGGTCATGCGATCGAGGTTCGGCTCTGCGCGGAAGATGCCGGCCATGACTTCATGCCGCAATCCGGCACCATGGCACGATGGCGTATTCCCCAGGGTGCACGCGTCGAGCATGCATTGCAATCCGGCTCCGAGATCTCTCCGTTCTATGACTCGATGATCGCCAAGATCGTCAGTCACGGCGCCGATCGCGGGGAGGCGCGGGGCAAGCTGATCTGCGCGCTGGAGCAGACGGTGGCCTTCGGCGTGACCACCAATCAATCGTTCCTGATGTCATGCCTGCGGCATCCGGTCTTTGGACGGGGCCTGGCGACCACGGCATTTATTGGCGGCCATCAGAAGGAGCTTGTCGCCGGTGAACATCGCGAAGAGGCTCCGGTGGAGGGTGTCGCTTCCGAGGCCGCTCTTGTCGCGCTGTTGCTCCATCTAAGCCACCCGTTTGCGCGAAACATGCGTAATGGGCGCACGCTGTCAGCGACATTCCCGGTTCCGCTCCGCGTCGAAGCCGGCGGATCGGTCCATGATCTGGAACTGCTAAGGGATCGTGAGGGCGGCTATCGGGTCAACGACGGCGGACGCGACCATCATTTCGAGATCGAGGAGATCGATGCGGACATCATTCGATTCCGCAACGGCGCCGTCATCGAGAGCGTGGAATATTTGCGCGATGGCGACCGGCTCTGGTTCCTGCACCGCGGGTCTCCACATGCCGTCCGTGACCTCACGCTCGCGGCCCCTGCGGCAATCGCCGCCAACGGCGGCGACGGCAAGGTGCGGGCGTCCATGAACGGCCGTGTCGTTGCCGTGCTGGTGAAGCTCGGCGATCGCGTGGCCGCAGGCCAGGCGGTGATGACGCTGGAGGCCATGAAGATGCAGCATGTGCATGCGGCAGCCATCGCCGGCACCGTTGCATCGATCGACGTGATCGAAGGCGAGCAGGTGGCTATGGGAAATGTCGTGGTGGAGATCGCGGCAAATTAATCACCGCTGTCGTCCCGGGCGAGCGAAGCGAAGACCCGGGACCCATAACTACAGGCCGTTGTTTTGCGAAGAGTCTCGGCCGGTGTGCGCCACGGCTAGATTCCGCGGTATGGGTCCCGGCGTTCGCCGGGACGACAGTGGGTTACGCCGGCCGTCCGGTCCCGTCATTCAGCAGGCACGCCACCTCGTGCCCGCTCGCCGCCTCCTTCAACATCGGCCGTTCCACCTTGCAGCGATCAATCGCGAACCTGCAGCGGGTGTGGAAGGCACAGCCTGAAGGCGGATTGACCGGGCTGGGCACATCGCCATCGACCAGCGGCTTCAGGCGCTTCATCTTGGGATCGGCGACTGGCACGGAGGCGAGAAGCGCCTGCGTGTAGGGATGGCGCGGATTCCTGAACAGCTCGGTCTTGTCGGCGATCTCGACAATGCGGCCCAGATACATCACGGCGACGCGGTGGCTGATATGGGCGACCACGGCGAGATCGTGCGCGATGAAGAGATAGGAGAAGCCGTGCTCGCGTTGCAGATCGATCAGGAGGTTGATGACCTGCGCCTGGATCGAGACGTCGAGCGCCGAGACCGGTTCGTCGCACACGATCAGGCGAGGCCCAAGCGCGAGCGCCCGCGCAATGCAGATGCGCTGGCGCTGGCCGCCGGAGAACTGGTGCGGATAGTTCTTCATCTGGTCGGGCCGCAGCCCCACCTGCTGAAACAGCTTTGCGACCCGGTCCTGCTTCTCGCTGCCGGACGCGAGCCCATGCACGCTCAGCGGCTCGCCGACGATATCGCCCGCGGTCATGCGCGGGTTGAGCGAGGCGAACGGATCCTGGAATACGATCTGCATCGAGCGCCGCACCGGACGTAGCTCGGTCTTGCTGAGACGGGTGATGTCCTGCCCGTCGATCCGGATCGCGCCGCTTGACGGCTCGACCAGCCGCAGCACGCTGCGCGCCACCGTCGACTTGCCGCAGCCGGATTCGCCGACCAGCCCCAGCGTCTCGCCGACACCGACCGAAAAGCTCACGCCGTCGACGGCGTGCACGGTGCCGACCCTGCGCCGCAGCAGTCCGCTCCGCATCGGATAATGCTTGACGAGGTCCTGGACCTCGAGCAGGGCGCGCGGTTCGCTCATGACATCGTCACCGTTTCCGCCGCGCGCCAGCAGGCCGCCAGATGCGGTCCGCCGAAATCCTGCAGCGGCGGATATTCGGCATGGCAACGGTCGACGGCGAGCGCGCAGCGTGGCGCAAAGGCGCAGCCCTTCGGCAGTTTCGTCAATGCCGGAACCGCGCCGGGAATTTCCGTGAGCCGCTCGTTGCGCCGTGTCTCCTGCGTCGGCACCGCGGGAATCGAGGCCATCAGGCCGCGCGTATAGGGATGCCGCGGCTTTGCGAACAGCGTCTCGACATCGGCCTCCTCGACCTTCTTGCCGGCATACATCACGATCACGCGTTGCGCGGTCTGTGCGACGACGCCGAGATCGTGCGTGATCAGGATCAGGCCCATGCCCAATTCCTGCTGCAGGTCCAGCATCAGCGCCAGGATCTGGGCCTGGATGGTCACGTCGAGCGCGGTGGTCGGTTCATCCGCGATCAACAATGCGGGCCGGCAGGCCAGCGCCATCGCGATCATGGCGCGCTGGCGCATGCCGCCGGAAAGCTGATGGGGATATTCCTGCGCGCGCCGCGCGGGTTCGGGAATGCGGACGAGACGCAGCATCTCCACGGCCTTTTCCCAAGCCTGCTTGGCGCTCATGTCGCGGTGCAGCCGCACGGCTTCGCTGATCTGGTCGCCGATCCGGATCACCGGGTTGAGCGAGGTCATCGGCTCCTGGAAAATCATGGAGATGCGATTGCCCCGGATCTTGCGCATGTCAGCTTCGTCGAGCGCGAGCAGATCCTTACCCTCGAGCGAGATGCTGCCGCCGACGATCCGCCCCGGCGGGTTCGGCACCAGCCGCATGATGGAGAGCGCGCTGACGCTCTTGCCGCAGCCGGATTCGCCGACGATCGCCAGCGTCTCGCCGCGGCTGACATGGAAGGAGACGTCGTCGACTGCGCGAAACAGGCCGGAATTGGTGAAGAACACCGTTTGCAGGCCCTTGACGTCGAGAACGTTGGAGTCGGAGGAGGTGCCGCTCATCAGCCGCGCTGCCTGGGGTCGAGGATATCGCGCAAGGCGTCGCCGAACAGGTTGGTGCCGAACACAGCCAGGCTGATCGCAATGCCCGGGAAGATCACGAGCCACGGCGCGGTGCGGACATATTCCGCCGCCGACTCCGACAGCATGCGTCCCCAGGACGGATAGGGCTCGGGAATGCCGAGGCCGAGGAACGACAGCGAGGCCTCGGTCAGGATGGTCGAGCCGAGTTGGGCAGTGGCCAGCACGATCAGCGGGGCCAGCGTGTTGGGCAGCACATGGCGGATTGCGATCCGCATCTCGCTCATGCCGATCGATTTCGCGGCCTCGACAAAGGGCAGCTCACGCAGCGCCAGCGTGTTGGCGCGGATCACGCGCGCGACGATCGGGATCAGCGGAATCGCGATCGCGATGATCACGTTCGGCAGCGAGGGGCCGAGCGCGGCGGTCATTACCAGCGCCAGCACCAGGAGCGGCAGTGCCTGCAGGATGTCGGTCACGCGCTGGAACAGCAGATCGACCCAGCCGGAGAGATAGCCGGAGGCAAGCCCGATCATCACGCCGAATGTCGCGCCGAGTGTCGTCGAGCCGATGCCGACGGCGAGCGAAATCCGTGCGCCGTGGATGATCCTGGCGAAGACATCGCGGCCGAAGGAATCCGTGCCCATCCAGTGCTGGGAGCCGGGAGGCGCCAGCGCATGCGCCGAATCCACGGTGAGCGGGCTGTAGCCGCAGATCACATTGGCGAACAGCGCGGCGAGCACGAACAGCGTCATGATGACGAGGCCGATCGTGCCGAGGATGTTTCGCCGCGCGAGATATCTGATGCGCTGCCACGAGCTCGTGGCGTGCGCGCCGGCGCGGCGAAGTTCGCTATCGTAGTCGATCGTGACCAAGCTTTCCCCTTCAGTCCGTGTAGCGGATACGCGGATCGAACACCGCGTAGAGCATGTCGACGATGAAATTCGTCGTCACGACGACGACGGCAATGAGCATCACGAGATTCTGGACGATCGGGTAGTCGCGCCAGCGAATGGCTTCGACCAGGAAGCGCGCCACTCCCGGGATGTTGAACACGGTCTCGGTGACGATCAATCCGCCGATCAGGAAGGCCGCCTCGATGCCGACCACGGTGATGACGGGAAGGATGGCGTTCTTCAGCGCATGGTGGAAATTGACGGAGGCTTCGGAGGCGCCCTTGGCGCGCGCGGTGCGGATATAGTCCTGCCGCAATATCTCGAGCATCGAGGATCGGGTGATGCGCATGGTCAGCGCCGAGCTGCGGAAGGCGACCGCCAGCGACGGCAGGCAATAGGTCGAGAACATCTCACCGAACGTCTTCGGGTTCGGATTGAAGATCGGAATGGTGCCGAACATCGCCACACCGGCCATCAGGATCAGCAGGCCGAGCCAGAACGACGGCAGCGACAGCCCGCTCAGGCTGACGACGCGCAGCGCATAATCGAGCTTCGAGCCCTGGTTGACCGCGCTGAGCACGCCCAGGGGAATGCCGATCGAGGCCGAGAACAGCAGCGCCAGCGCGGCGAGCCGGGCCGTGATCGGTATCCGCGGCAGGATCTCGTCCAGCGCCGGCTTTTCCGACACGTAGGAATAGCCGAGGTCGCCATGCAGCAGCCCGCCGATCCAGTGCAGATATTGCACCACCAGCGGCTGGTCGATGCCGAGCTCCCGTTCGAGATTGGCCTTGTCGGCGGGATCGACGAAGCCCGCCGCGTCGAACAGGATATCGACGATATTGCCGGGCACGATGCGCAGCAGGAGGAATATGACGATCGAAATCCCGAACAGGGTCACGATCATCAAGCCAAGCCGGCGCACGATATAAGCAAACACGTGGGCCTACTCCTGTCGATCGCCCGGCAAATCGTGTGACTGGACTACTTGTCCATCCACACGTCCTCGTAACGATAACCGTTATAGGAGCTGTTCACCATGACAGTTATGCCCTTGACATAGGGCTGCCAGCAAGTGGCCTCGCGACCGTGGAAAATGATGGGGCGCGCCACGTCTTCCTGCAGCTTCTTGTCGATTTCCCAGACGAGCTTCTTGCGCTTGTCGAGATCGGTCTCTTCCGACTGCTGGTCGAACAGCTTCTCGATGTCCTTGTTGCAGTAATTGGTGTAGTTGCGCTCGGAGCCGCAGGAGTAGTTCTCATAAAAGGACTGGTCGGGATCGTCGACGGCGTTGCCGGTCAGATTGAGACCGAGCGCGTAGTCCTTGCGGGCGACTTTCGGAAACCACTGCGCGGTATCGACCACGTCGAGCTCGCCGTCGATATAAATGCTCTTGAGCTGGTCGATCAGGATCACCGCGGGATCGCGGTAGACCGGGATGTTGCGGGTGGAGACCTTGACCGCCAGATGCTTGTCCGGGCCATAGCCAGCCTTCTGCATCAGCTTCCTGGCTTCCTCGCGGTTGGCGTTGATGTCGGGACCGTAGCCCGGAATGGATTCCAGCATCGCCTTCGGCATCGCCCACAGTCCGTCCGGCGCCGGCAGCATCGTGCCGCCGATGTCGCCCTCGCCCTCGAACAGGATCTGGATGAAGGATTTGCGATCGAGCGACAGCGCGAGCGCCCGGCGGATGTCGATATTGTCGAAGGGCGGTGCGCTCGAATTGACGATGATGTTGGTGGAGACGTTCAGCGGCGCGGTCACGCAGACCGCGTTCGGCGCCTGCTGCTTGACGTCCTTGAGCAGCGGTATCGTGACTTCCGTCGGGAAGGTGATGTCGAACTTGCCGGCGATGAAGGCCAGGATCGCGGTCGAGCGGTTCGAGATGATGGTGTATTCGATGCCGTCGAGATAGGGCAGGCCCTTCTTCCAGTAGTCGGTGTTCCTGGTCAGCTTGATCGATTCATTGGCCTTGAACTCGACGAATTTGAAGGGACCCGTGCCGATCGGATTGGTGCGCATCTGCGCTGGAGAAATATGGCAGGGATAGACAGGCGTATAGCCGGAGGCGAGCAGCGCCAGCAGCGAGGGCTGTGGCCGTTTCAGCTTGAAGGATGCCTCGAAATCCCCTGACGTGGTGATTTCGTCGACCTGTTCGTACCAGGTCTTGCGCGGGTTCTGCCGGAATTTCTGCTGCGACTTGCCCATCAGCATGTCGAAGGTGCACTTGACGTCGGCCGAGGTGAACGGCTTGCCGTCATGCCATTTGACGCCCTGGCGGAGCTTGAAGGTCAGCGTCTTCTTGTCGGGGCTCCAGGCCCAGCTTTCCGCGAGCTCCGGGCGGATGTCGTCGAGGCTGTTCTGGGCGATATGCTGGTCGTAGATGACGAGATTGTTGAAGATCGGCATGAAGGGAACATTGAGCGAATAGGTCGCGCCTTCATGGATCGAAGCGCTGCCGGGGCTGTCGCGGTGATACATCCGCAGGATTCCGCCGGACTTCGGCTGATCGGCTGCCTGCGCGGCGCTCGACATCGCCAGCAATGATAGCGCCAGAGTGGCGGCAAACGCCCGCACGCTCAACATCTTATCCGGTCCTCCCTTGATAGCTTCGGCATTTCACCCTGCCGATTTGCGCGCGGACGATAGCTACCGCCCTATGGTGAGGCAACCGCTCAAGCCACTGTGCCGCATTGGCAATTGGATGAAGACGCTGAGATGCGTCGGGCACGCGAGCTTGCATTGGTCACTGGCGTAAGCGCTGACAAGGAGGCGATCGGAGCTCCGATATTGCGATGCACAACAAGCAAATCAGGGGGTGCGACATTCTGTCATTGTCTTCGGTATCTTCGATGGTAGGTTCCGCTGCTCCGATTCCTGAATCGGTGGGGCGGACAACCTGAAAAATAAGGGAAGCACTCGATGATACGTACAATCGCTCTTGGTGCCGCGGTGGCTTTCGGTCTGGTGGCGAGCCTGGTGACAGCGGCCAATGCGGCGGAAGGCTGCGGACGCGGCTTTTGGCGCGGTCCCGGTGGAGCTTGCCATCCGATTGTCGGCCCCGGCCGCTTCTGTCCTCCCGGCTATCACATCGGGCGCGAGGGGCACCGCTGCTGGCCGAACTGATTCACATCATATCCATGCGCTTTCGCTGCGGCCGGACCCTAGGTCCGGCCGTCTGCATTTTCAGGCCGCCTGCTTTTGTTTCGGCAGCGAGGCAAGCAGGTTACGCAGCGCCAGCACCGACACCGAAATCTCGCCACGGCGCCAGACCAGCGGCGTCGTGATCTGGCTTTGCGCCTTCGGGATCGGATGCTGGCGCACCTTCGCATGCGGCATGGCTTCGAGCACCGATTCCGGCATCAGCGCGATGCCGGCGCCCGCGGTCACGCAGGCGACGATCGCGTGATATGACGACAGGTCGAGCACACGGAAAGTCGTGAGGCTGTCGGCACCGAGCCAGCGCTGCAGCACGCGGCGATAGGCGCAGCCTTCCGGAAACGCGATCAGCGACTGGCCCTCGACATCCTTTGCGCGCTTGATCGGCGGATGATCCGGGCTCGAGATCAGCGTCAGTCGCTCGGCAAAGACCGGAATATGCTCGAACGTGCGCGACGAAGGCGGCTCGGCGATGAAAGCAGCGTCGAGCCGCCGTTCCGCCAATTGCCCCAGCAGCCAGTCGTTGGTGCCGGTGGTCAGTTCCAGCCGGACATCGCCATAGCGGCCGTGGAAAGCGCTGAGGATCGGCGGCAGGCGGCTCGCGGTCGTGCTCTCGAGCGCACCGAGCTTGAACACACCGCGCGGCGTCGTGCCGGTCACCACGTCGCGCGCCTCCTCGGACAGCTGGATCAGCCGGTCGGCATAGTCGAGCAGCAGCTCGCCGGCCGGAGAAAGATGCAGCCGCTGCCGGTCGCGGTGGAATAATTTGACGCCCATCGAGGCCTCGAGCTGCTTGATCCGTGTCGTCACCGCGGAGGGGACGCGGTGCAGCTTGCTCGCGGCGCGGATCACGCCGCCTTCCTCGACGACGCTCTTGAAGACCTGCAGGTCGGCGAAATTCATGACGGGCTCCATTCTCCAATAAGAGAATAAATATGATCTACATTTTCAATATCACAGAATACGCGGTTTTGCTAGACAAGAGCGCATGGACAGGAAACTGGAAACCTCGGCCGCTGCCGCCGCTTCCGTCGGCCTGCTGGCGCTAGCGAGCGCGATGGGGATCGGGCGCTTTTCGCTGACCCCGATTTTGCCGCTGATGCAGGAAGACGCCCATTTGACGCTGGCGGTCGGCGGCTGGCTCGCGACCTCCAATTACATCGGCTACCTGCTCGGTGCACTGGCCTGCATCGTGCTCACGCCGCGCCCTTCGCTGTCGATCCGGTGGGGGCTGGCCGGCGTCGGTGTCACCACGCTGTTGATGGGATGTTCGGACCAGCCGCTGCTGTGGCTGGCGCTCAGGTTTGTCGCGGGGCTCGCCAGCGCGTTCGTGCTGGTCGGCACGTCGGCCTGGGCGATGCCCATTCTCAGAGCTCACGGCAAGGAAGACTGGTCCGGCCACGTGTTCTCCGGCGTCGGCATCGGCATCGCCGTCACCGGTCTGCTCGGGCTCGCCGCGGCCGTCGATTCCTGGAGCTCGCGCGTCACCTGGATCGTGCTCGGCGCCGTCGCGCTTGGCCCTTCGGCATTGTTGTGGCGGCCGCTGTCGGCCGACGGCTTGTCCGCGACGCCATCGCGCGAGCAGGGGCTGCGCGCGTTGCCGCGCCCCGCGATCATCGCCGCGTTCTGCTACGCTGCGTTTGGCTTCGGCTACATCATTCCGGCGACGTTCCTGCCGGCACTCGCCAAAGGCTATATCGATAATCCCGCCATGTTCGGCCTGGTCTGGCCGGTGTTCGGCGTCGCCGCCGCGCTCTCCACGTTTGCCAGCGGCTGGCTCGGTCGCGGGCTAAAGCCCTGGCAATTATGGACGCGGGCGAAATGGGTGCTCGCCGGCGGCGTGCTGGCGCCGGCGCTCTGGGTCAATGTGCCGACCCTGCTGCTATCGGCCGTGTGCGTCGGCGGTACCTTCATGATCATCACCATGGCCGGCATCAGGGAAGCCTTGCGGCTCGGCGGCGACGCCCGCTTCACTTGCGGTCGGCGTGATGACGGCCGCGTTCGGCGCGGGCCAGATCGCGGGGCCGCTGACAGTGAGTCTGCTCGGCCATTCCGGTCACGCCTTCGCGCTGGCGAGCCTGATTGCGGTCGCGAGCCTTGTTGTCGGCAATTGTGTGCTGCTGCTCATGGGCGGCCGTGCGGAGGCCGCGAGCGAGGCCTGAGCAGGGGTCTCGGCGACGCTCAGGCGTGAATGGTCGTACGGCCGCCGGCGTCGGGATAAAATTGCGGCGCCTCGCGGCGGTCGTACATGCCGTAGTCGCGCACCACGCGGATCTGGCGAAGCCGTGCGCCTGCCGGAAGTAACGCGCCCCTGGTAAACGCCGCGGCCGCATCCCTGTCGCGCCACGACTGCATCAGGATCACGTCTCCCGGCGATAACACCGCATCGAACACATCCCAGCCGACAAGCCCCGTTGCGCCGGCGTCGAGGCCGAGCGATCTCGCGACGTCCTCGGCGCCCTGCTGCTTGATCCCGTCGGCGGCGCGCCGGGTGTCGATCAACGTGACCGTTGTCGCCTTTCCGGCCGCGGTTTCGTCCAGCCGCTGCTCTCGCAACGCCTCTCCGTCCGGCAGACCGCTGTCATGCACGATTTCGCCGACGCGCAGGTGATAGTCGCTCAGGATCTCGGTGCGCCCGCGGTCCTGGGCGGCATGGTGTTTCGATTGCGTCCGCCAGCGCACCAGTGCCTTCTCGTCGCGCCAGCTGGACAATGAGAAGATCCAGCCCTCTCGCGTCAGGCTCTTGTAGCGGATGTTGTCGATGAAGCCGTCAATCCGCTCGATCTCGGGCCGCAGCATCCTGGCGACGTTGAGATAGGTGTCCCAATGCTCGGCTTTGGGATGCACTTCGAAGAGGACTGAAAACATATTCGTCTCCACACGTCACACGGCGGCGATGCAGTCGATCTCGATGTCGAAATGGCCGGGCCAGGCGGGAACGCAGACGAAGATCCGCGCCGGCGGATCTTTCGGAAAGTAACGCGCATAGACCGCGTTCACCGCTGCGAATTTTTCGACGGAGGTGCAATACACGTTGCATTTGAGAACATTGTCGAGGCCGGAACCGGCGGTCTCGACACAAAGCTTGAGCTGTTCCAGCACGAGTTCGGTCTGGCGCTCGATCGGGGCGTCGACCACTTCGCCCGTCACAGGATCGAAGGGCGGAAAGCCCGATACATAGATGGTATCGCCGTGCCGTGTTACGGCCGAGGTCGGCGCCTTCCAGCGTTCGAGCCAGGTTGAGAGCGGTTCGACCCGAATGACGTCTCGCTTCACGATAGGTTCCTTCCCGGCGCGCTCGAATGCCCGCGCGCCCGCGTCTGTTTTAAGCTTCCATGTCCGTCATTGTTTCGGTAGCGGTCGAAGTAACGAAGGCGTTACACAATTCGCGAGGTCTTGTTGCCCCAATAGCGGTCGCGCAGCAGCCGCTTGTAAAGCTTGCCGGTCGGCAGCCGCGGGAGCTCGGCCTCGAAATCGATCGAGCGCGGCACCTTCTGGCGCGACAGCGACTGATTGCAGAACGCGATCAGTTCGTCGGCAAGCGCCTGGCCTGGCTCGACGCCGGGCATCGGCTGCACCACCGCCTTCACCTCTTCGCCGAGATCGGCGTTTGGCACGCCGAACACCGCGGCATCGGCGATCTTGGGATGGGTGATCAGCAGGTTCTCGCATTCCTGCGGATAGATGTTCACGCCGCCCGAGATGATCATGAACGTCGCGCGATCGGTGAGATAGAGATAGCGGTCGGCATCGACATAGCCGACGTCGCCGACGGTGCTCATGCTGCCGTCCGCCGAGCGCGCCTCCTGGGTGCGCGCGGGATCGTTGAAATATTCGAACGGCGTGGCGGTCTTGAACCATACCGTTCCCGCCGTGCCCACGGGACATTCCTGCATGTCCGCGTCGAGGATATGAAGGTCTCCGAGCAGCACCTTGCCGACGGTGCCGCGATGGGCGAGCCATTCCTCGCTGTTGCAGGCGGTGAAGCCGAGGCCTTCGGTGGCGCCGTAATATTCATGGATGATCGGTCCCCACCATTTGATCATGTCCTCCTTCACCAGAGCGGGGCAGGGCGCGGCGGCGTGGATCGCGATCTCCAGCGACGACAGGTCGTAGCGCTCGCGCACCTCCGGCGGCAATTTCAGCATGCGCGAAAACATCGTCGGCACGAGCTGGGTGTGGGTAATGCCCCACTTCTCGACCAGCGAGAGATAAAATTCAGGATCGAATTTCTCCATGATGATCGCGGTGCCGCCCATGCGAATGGTGAGATTGACCGCAGCCTGCGGCGCCGAGTGGTAGAGCGGCGCCGGCGAGAGATAGATCATGCCTTCGCGGTATTGCCAGAGTTTCGTCAGAAACTCGAACAGCGGCAATTGCTGCGATGGCAGCTGCTCGGCGAGCGGCCGCAGAATGCCCTTCGGCCGGCCCGTCGTGCCTGAGGAATACAGCATGGCGGTGCCGACGGACTCGTCCGCAATCGGTGTGGCGGGCAGACCTCGGGTTGCGTCCTCGAGGCTTAAGATGCGATCGCCCTCGCTCCGGCCGTCGACGACGATGCAAAGCTCGATCCTCTTGCACTCCCTGATCGCCTCCCGCGCGATCTCGAGCTTGGCCACGGAGGTGATGAGGATCCGAGATTCGCTGTTGGTGAGGATGTAGACGAGCTCGCCCGCCGTGAGATAGGAATTGACGCAGGTGAAATAGAGACCGGCGCGCTCGCCCGCGCCGCAGGATTCGAGATACCGGTTGTTATTCTCCATGAAGATCGAATAGTGGTCGAGCCGCTTCAGGCCGCATTTGCGGAACAGATGCGCGAGGCGGTTGCAGCGCGCCTCGAGCTCGCGATAGGTCACGCTTTCGCCTGACGACGCCATGATGAAGGCGGGCTGCAGCGGACGCAGATGAGCATGCTTGCCGGTGTACATCGTGTCCGTTCCCTATGCATGATCCGGAAAAGTGTGAAGCGGTTTTCCGAAAAAGATCATGCTCAAAAATTATGCGGCCAGTTCGAGTATCTCGCGGACGTCCGAGGGGCCGTCGATCCTGCGCGGGTTGCGCGGCACCCATGGTGTCTGCATCGCGGCGCTGGCGATCGCTTCGAAATGGTCGGATGCGACCTTCACCTCGCGAAGGCTGCGCGGCATGCCGAGATTGCGGATGAACTGATCGAGCACGTCGCCGGCGTCCTTGCCCTTCTGGCCCATCGCTTCCGCCACCAGCGCCTGGCGATCGGCGTTGACAGATTTGTTCCAGCGCATCACGTAGGGCAGCATCACGCAGGATGTGTAGCCGTGCGGCACGCCATAGGCCGCGCCCAGCACGTAGCCGATGCCGTGGCTCGCACCCATAGGCACGCCCGAGGTCAAGGGCCCCGTCGAAAGCCAGGTGCCGATCTGGCAATCCATCCGCGCCTCGAGATCGCGCGGGTCTGCCTTCACCCGCGGCAGGCCGGAAGCCAGCATCGAAAGTCCCTTGAGCGCCTGCGCATCGGCATAGGGATGCGCCTCGTGCGAGCAGATGCCCTCGACGCAATGATCGACGGCGCGGATCCCGGTCGAGAGGAACAGCCATTCCGGCGTATGCAGGCTGATGGCGGGATCGAGGATCACCGCGCGCGGCATGGTCAGTTCATGCCGCAGCATCTCCTTGACCCTGGTTGCGACATTGGTGACGCCGGCAATGGCCGAAAATTCGCCGCCCGCGATCGTCGTGGGCACGCTGAGCTGCCGCACTCTCGGTGCGTTCATCGGCGGCGATACGCCTTTCACGGCGCGGATGGTGTCGATGGCCTCGACCGTGCGGACGTCATTGGCGAGGCAGAGCTGCACCGCCTTGGCGCCGTCGGTGATGGAGCCGCCACCGACCGTCACGATCAGGTCGGCATTGGCGGCGCGCGCCTGCTCACTCGCCGCGATGACGGCCTCGCGCGGGGTATGTTGCGGCATTGCATCGAAGATCGCGGCACAGCGGCTGCCCAGCGCTCGCCGGATCTTCTCGATCTCGTCGGTCTCCCGCCGCAGCGTGCCCGACACCATCAGAAAGGCGCGGGAGGCGCGCAGCCGATCCATCTGCCTGACGAGCGCCTCGGCGGCTGGCTCGCCGAACACGACCTCGTCCATCGCGCCGAAAACGACACGTCCCTTGTGCACGTGCTTGTCCTCCCCGGACGTTTTCGTTGTATCGTTGGGTTAAAGACTAGCGAAGGAAATGGCGGCCGTCATGCCCCAAGATCATCCGGTTCTGTTTGGCCGCCATGCCTCTCCGTTCGTCCGGCGTGTGGCGGTCACGCTTCGGCTCTACGGCATCGGCTACCGGCATGAGCCACTGATGCCGTTCGGGCCGGACAAGGCGAAACTGGCCGAGTTCAATCCGATCGCGCGGGTGCCGGCGCTGAACTCGCCGACGGCGAGATGCTGATCGACAGCGCCGTCATCCTCGATTACCTCGACAGTCTTGCCGGACCCGAGCGGGCTTTGACGCCCGCCGGCGGGCGAGCGCGACGGCGCGTGCTGACGCTGCTGGCGGTCGCGCATGGCGCCAACGAGAAGCTGGTCGGCGCTCTCTATGAACGTCATTTCCGGCCGCGCGAGGCCTGGCACCGGCCGTGGCTCGATGTCTGTGACAAACAGGTGCGCGACGGCTTTGGCTGGCTCAACGACGCGCTTGTGGGGCCCTGGTTCCTGGGCGAGCGGATGACACAGGCGGACATCACGGTCGCCGTGTTCTGGCTGTTCGCGCGCGGCAAGCGGCCGAATTTCGTCGCGGGACTCGGCTGCGGCAAGCTCGATGAATTGGCGGACCGGCTGCAGGCCACGCCGGCCTTTCAGGCGACGAAGCCGGAACCGGAAGCACTGACCAGCGAATTGGTTTAGGGCATGTACTCATAAATCCAATGCGCGCGTCCGGGGACGACGATGTCCGCATTTCCGTTAAAAGCAGACGTCGACAATGAATAATTGAAGGCCCGCTATGGGCCATGAACGGAAGTGGCGAGCGTTAATCGAGCCGAACGAAAAGCCGCCTCGCAGCGGCTTCTCAAGCGGGAGCTAGGCGAACGGGTTCTTCTTATGCGGAGACCTAAAGTGATCCCTGCTCGTCCCAACTGTCGTGCGTTCGTGGATCGAAAGGAAGTGAGCCAATATTTGTTCATTGTGGCTGACGGCTGTTTGTCCGGCGCCGATCACGGCGTCGAGTGCGTCGATGCTCAGTTCGCGAATGTCGTTGCTCAAATTCATCATTGGAAGTCTCCTGTTGGGTTAGGGGTGATCATTCACCCTTGCCCTTTAGTAGACCGCCTTGGCTCAACGGGTTCTGGAAATTATATCGCTTTTACAGGCGTTTACACCCGGTTTACGGCACGTTTACAGCGCGGGCGAAAATCGCTTCTGCGGAGTTGAGTTTTGCGGTGTTCGCGGGCCGTTCATGGACCGGCCAATGGCGAAACGGAACGCGGTCGTGCAACCTTCGCCTCATTCGATCACGTCGTCGGCACGTCCGAGGGGGTGAGCAGGAGCTGATCCCGAGCGCCTTGCCGGTAGCCGGCAAGCGGCATGCTGACCGCTTTGAGGCGTTCAAGCGCCCAAGTCGGTTGAACGAGATGATCTGAGGTCCGTTCGAGGTCACAAGGCGACATTCCGGGTCCGGGGCCACATGTCCGCTTATCCTCGAAAGCCGACATCCCGAATTCATGAGTACACGCCCTAACACTACTTTGGCAGAATCTATTTGCGCCAGTGTTTTTTAAGGATTTGTTTTCGGCAGTATGGACACCGTTGAGACGGCGGCCGAAGGATGAGATCGACGATGGCGTGACGTACGGCGGGCATGGTTGGCTGAGGCGGAGGTCCGTTGATTCTTTTTTTCCGCCCCGCGTGTGCGAGGCGACGATGTTGCAGGAAGGCGTAGGCAATCATTGTCATCAGGGCGTGGCGATGAAGACCCTGCCATGATCGCCCCTCGAAGTGATCAAGTCCAAGCTCCTCCTTCAACTGCTGATGCGCCTGCTCACAAATCCATCTTGCCTTAATGGTGGCGGCTAGTGTGCGCAGATCCGTCGCCGCAGGGAGATTGGCGAGATAGTATTTCTTCTCCCCTGAGGCACGTTGCTCGCCAATGAGCCAAGCTTCGTCGCCCGGGAGATGCTGCTGACCCTTATCCCAAATCCGCTGAGGAGGGCCGTCGGCGGTGCGGACACGGAGAGCAGCAAACCGGGCTTTCAGCCGACCTTTCGTTCCGCTGCGCCAACTCACGGCTTTCCATTTGGCGCTGGCCAGCATTTGTTCTGCCGCAATCGATAAGATATCGGGCACGTGGTGCTTTCGTGGTTTCCCGCGGACTTTGGTAATCGGCCAAATGAGCTGTACATCGACCGGATACACCTTCAGGTGCCGAGGGATGCCGACAGCCCAGTCCAGCCCGCGCTCTGTTAGCCCTTGTCGAAATGGTGCGCTAAGTCCGTATCCTGCATCCGCCAGCACACATCCAAAGCGCACGTTGGCTGCCATCGCGCGGTCAATCTCGGCCAAAGCAATTTCCGGCTTGGACCGTGCCGTTCGGTGTTCGACTGGCACGCGAGCGCGCTTCAAACGAGACACGTCGCTTGCCCAACTGTCAGGCAAAAAGAGACGTAACGCGACCATCACTGGCACTTCGCCGCGCGCAAGTGTCAGCGACACCAGCGTTTGGCAATTTGCCGTTTTACCGAGAGCCGACGCGTATTGAGCCGCGACACCAACCGAGCGTTCGCCCTTCTTCGGCAGTGAGGTGTCATCAATAACCAGCACCGCATCCTTGCCGCCGACAAGTCTGTTCGCCTGATTGAGCAGCTCTGTCTCCAGCGGCGTCGCGTCCCAGACACCGTCCGCAATGAAATGGTGCAGCTGGTCGTAGTTGCCCGTGGCAAGGCGCTCCGCCATCGGCTGAACGCTCTTGCGATCACCAGGACCGATCAATCCCGCAACATACAGAGGACACATCCGCTGCCGCGTCTTATGACCCAACCGATCCAGGAACGGCTTCAGCCAGCGTTCGAGCTCGTCTTCCCATTCCGCCATGGTCAGCCCTCCAAGAGCCGACCACCTATGAATCATTGAAAAATCGATTCGGGAATCCTAATAAAAAGCCCAAATCCAACAATCTGCCAAAGTAGTGCTAACCTGGTCCGCGGATGTCAGGCCGCGTCGCGCGCGTCCTCGCTTGCAATGCGATCCCAGAGCTTCCGGATCATGTCCTTCATGACCAGCCCATCCTGCCAGCGGTCCGAGAGTTCCGCGCCGTCAGGCCCGGTGATGGCGTAGGGCGGCGGACCCAATTCACACAGGAAGGTGAGGATCGCATCGGGCTTCGCGCGGCGCCGCCATGAACGGATGGCATATTCCCACCAGTCCATGAACAGGTCGACCCAGCCCTGGTGTTGTGGAAAGCCGAGCGAGATCTGCACCTGTTCGCGGGTGGCGATCCGCCCATGAATGCCCCAGCTGTTGTCGAGAATGCGATGCATCATCGCATGATTGACGTCATCCACCGGCCAGGCGAATTCGCGCCCGACCAGGTAATGCGAGATATCCGCCGTCAGCCTGAGATCGGGAAAGCAATCGAGCAGTTGCAGCGTGAAGAAGAGGTCGGTCGTCATGCGGTCGCGATGGGTCTCGACATGCACGGCGACACCGGCTTCATCCGCGAGCCGGCGCCATCCCTCGAGGAATGGGATGCATTCCTGCAACCGATAGGGGCGGACATTCGGTTGCAGGTTGACGTGATCGGCGCCAAGACGCGCCACCAGGTCGAGCACCGGCTTGAGGTCGTCAACCGACGTCGGATAACACTGCGCCTGCCAGATCATGCCATGCGCGCGCAGGAAGCCGGTCACTTCCGTCGCAAAGGCGGGGTCGATGAAGCGGACGCCGGCTCCGTCATAGCCGGCGTCGCGGATCATCTCGAGCTGGGTCTGCAGCGGCCACTCCGGCTCATTGGCGAGCCGCCGCTCCATCGCCCAGAGCGATTGCAGGATGCGCAGTTGCTGGGCCATGCAGCTATGCTCTCGCCGGCATGACCGTCGGATGCACCTCCTCATCCGGCAACGTGTTGGCCGCGATATTCTCCTCGTAGGTTTCCGGGCCGGCCCAGATCGCCAGCGCCGTCAACGCGGACAGCAATGCCGCATAACAGGCAACCGGCCACCAGCTGCCGGTGACCGAGACGAGATAAGCGGCCAGAAACGGCGCCGGTCCGCCCGCGAGCAGCGAGCCGGTTTCGCGGGCGAAGGCGAAACCTGCAAAGCGCCGTTGCGGCGGGAACAGTTCGGCGAAGTAGGCCGCCTGCGGGCCGAACATCGCCGCCGTCACCACCGCGCGCGCGAGGATGAAGGCGAGTGCGATCCAGATCCATTCCTTGGTGCCGACCAGCCAGAAGAACGGGAACGCGAGCGCGATGCCGCAGAGCGCGCCAAACAGATAGACCGGCCGTCGTCCGATGCGGTCGGACAACGATGCGAAGCCGACGATCGCAAACAGCTCGACGAAGAAGGCCAGCATCAGCGCGCTTAAGGCGTCCGATCTGGGAACGCCCAACGTGGTGACCACATAGCTGAGCCCGAACACGGGGAAGAGATAGCCGAGGCCGTTCTCGGCGAGCCGCGCGCCCAGCACCACGAAGAAGTTGCGGGGATGACGGCGCAACGCTTCCATTGCCGGATTCTGCTCGACCTTGCCGCGTGCGACGACGGCCTCGGTATAGACTGGCGTTTCCGTCACCTTGAGCCGGACAAAAACGCCGACCAGGATCAGGAGGAAGCTTGCCAGGAACGGCAGGCGCCAGCCCCAGGACATCAGGTCCTCGCGCGGCAACGGCGACACCAGCGCAAACGCGCCGGCGGCCAGAAGATTGCCGATCGAGACGCCGAGCGGTGCGAAGCTGCCCCAGAAACCGCGCCGGTTCGAAGGTGCATTCTCGACGAGATAGATCACGGCGCCGCCATATTCGGCGCCGGCGCCCAATCCCTGGATGACGCGCATGAGAACCAGCAGCACCGGCGCCCAATAACCAATCTGGGCGTAGGTCGGCAGCACGCCGATCAACGTCGTGCCGATGCCGATCATCAGCAGCGTTGCGACCAGCACGGGCTTGCGTCCGTAGCGGTCGCCGAGCACGCCGAAGATGATGCCGCCAAGCGGCCGGACCACGAAGCCGACCCCGAAGGTGAGGAACGCCAGCAGCGTGCCGACGACAGGGTCGCTTTTCGGGAAGAACAATTCGCCGAACACCAGCGCGGCAGCGGTGCCGTAGAGGAAGAAGTCATACCATTCGAGCGCCGAGCCGATGCAGGCTGCAAAGATCACGCGCAGCTTTGAGGATGGCGATTGACCGACCGAACTCTCCGTCATGGTTTCCCCCGTGTGGTATGTGGTCATTATTTTTTGGGCTTGACGCGTCGTCAGATAGCGAAACGCCCGCGTTACCGCGGGCGCTTCGAAGAGGTCAGGCAGCCTTGGTGAAGTAGGACTTCTTCGCCGCCGATTGGGTCTCGTAGATCGAACCCTGGCGCCTGGCCGGCGGCAGCGGCATTCGCACCGGCACGTCGGTCAGGCGGGGTTCGACCACGATGCCGCCGGTGAGGAGGCGGCTGTTGAACTCGTCGAAATCCTTCACGCCCATCAGAGGCCAGGCGTCGCTGGCGGCGACTTCATAGAGCAGCAGATTGCGCGGGCGGTTCGAGGTGTTGGTGGCGGAGCCGTGCAGTGCGCGGACATGGTGGAATGACATGCTGCCCGCCTTGCCCATGCAGGGTACCGCGCGCCCGATCTCGTCTCCGATGAGATCCGGATCGATCAGGCCGGCGAAATAGCCTTCGTCGTCATGGTGATTCCAGAGCTCGCGGTTATGCGTGCCCGGCGTCACCAGCATCGGCCCGTTGGAGAGGTCGCAATCGTCGAGCAGCACGCCGATCGCGAGCACGTCGTCATTGGTATGCGGATAGAACGCCCAGTCCTGGTGCCATTCGACCGGCGAACCATATTGCGCCGACTTCATGTTGAGCTTGGAGCCGTGCAGCCTCAGGCCCGGGCCGATCAGCCTGGTGAGAATGTCGATGACCGGCTTGCTGCGAACGATCTCGTCGAAGATCGGATGCACCTTGTGCGGGGTCTTGATCCGGCGCACCCGCGGATTGTCGCGGCTGTGGCTCGGTTCGAGATCGTAGACGTCGTTGTGCTCGGTCAGCTCGGCCGCGCCGGCCACGACTTCCGCCACCACCTGGCGCACCCGGCCGAGGGTGGCGCCATCAAGCACCTCCGGCACGACGATCACACCGTCCCGGCGGTAAGTCTCGACATCTCTTTCCGAAATCATCCCGAAAACCTCCTTTGCGCAAATGATAGCGCTGTCATTTAGGATGATAGCGCTAACATTATGCATCGACCAGCGCTTTGGTGTATTCAAACCCCATCGTTTCGACAGCCCAGCCATGCCCTTCACTGATTCCGACCCCCAGGCCGCCCCAACCCTGTCCGCCGTCGCGGAACTGGCTGGTGTCTCCTCGATCACCGTGAGCCGCGTGGTGCGGCTGCCGGACATGGTCGCGCCGCAGACCCGCGCCAGGGTCGAGGCGGCGATGCGCGAACTCGGCTATGTGCCGAACCAGATCGCCGGCGCGCTCGCCGGTGCGCGCACCAAATCGGTCGGCGTGCTGGTGCCGACGATCGCCAACTCGATCTTTGCCGATACGGTGCAGGGCCTGTCCGAGGAACTGGAGCCGCTCGGTTTCGCCGTGATCCTGGCGCAGTCGCGCTACGATGCCGCGCGCGAGGACCGCATGTTGTCGGCGCTGCTCTCGCGGCGGCCGGAAGCCATCATCATGGTGGGATCGCCGGCGACCGCGGAGGGCGCGCGGCTCCTGCAACGCGCGGGCATTCCGGTCGTGGAGACCTGGGAATTGCCGCCCGAGCCCATAGATGCGGTCGCAGGTTTTGACAATTACGCCGCAGGAGCGGCTGTCGCACAGCATCTTCTCGCGCAGGGTCGACGGAAATTCGCATTCATCGGCGGCGACGACCCGCGGGCGACGCGGCGGTGGAATGGATTCAAGGACACGCTTGCGCAGGCGGGCGTGACGGATCCGCGCCGGCTGGTGCTGGAGCGCAATGCGTCGGGGAGCGTCGCGGCGCTGGCGGAATTGCCTGATGTCGATGCGGTGTTCGCCGCGAACGACGCGCATGCGATCGGCTTCCTGTCGGGCCTGCGCAAGGCGGGTCTGCTGCGCAACGGTCCCGCAAGCGAACAGCCGGTTGCGGTGATCGGCCTCGGCGATCTCGAAATGGGGCGGCTGATCGCGCCGACACTGTCCACCATCCGCGTGCATGGAGACGCCATCGGCCGGACCGCGGCGCGGCTGGTGCTGACCCGGGACGGCCCGCGCCGCGTTGACCTCGGCTTCGAACTGGTGCTGCGCGACAGCGGTTGATCAGCCGAGCAAAGCGCCGACGTCGGCGAGCGACAGCTTCCGCTCCGCGAAGATGAGCTCCGCAGCTTCGCCTTCCCAGTCCTTAGTCGCCGGCGCCAGCGGATCCTGCGCGCTCAGTCGATGTTCGAGCACCAGCCGCGACAGCAGCGCGCGTCGTGCATCCACGCTCGCGCGGCCGGCTTCCCAGCACATGAGTACGGCACTGGTTACATGATAGAGGCTGCCGGCTGCCGTTCGCGCATCCGCCTCCAGCGCGGCGGTATTGGCGACGCGCGCGGCGAAATCGAGCGCGCGGTCGAGTTTCCCGCGCAGACGGTCGCGGAAACTGGCCGGAATTGCGTCAGCCTCATCCAGCAGTTTCGCCAGCGCCGCGCCCAGGACGCGATGCGCACCGCTCTTGCCGACGGCACGCGTGATGATGTCGAGTGCGTTGATGTTGCTGGTGCCTTCCCAGAGCACGCCGATATGGGCATCGCGAACCAGCCGCGCATTCACCCATTCTTCGATATAGCCGTTGCCGCCGCGCACCTCCATCGCGCCGGTCGCAACCGGAATATTGTCGCGGCAGGCGCGGAATTTCAGCAAGGGCGTCAGGATGCGCAGGAGTTCGGCGGCGTCCTTTTCGCCGGCATTGGCGCGGTCCATGACGCTTGCCGCGAACAGGAACACCGACAGCGACTGCTCGACCGGCAGCGCGATCTTCAGGAGTTGCCGCCGCAGTAACGGAAAGTCGATGATGGTATGGCCGAACGCTTTCCGGCCGCGCGCGCAGGCCATGGCCTCGTTCAGGCAGCGTCGCATCATCGCGGCGGCGCGCACGCCGTGCGACAGCCGCGACAAATTGACCTGCTCCATCATCTGCTTCAATCCGGCGCGGATGTCGCCGACGAGATAGGCGACCGCGCCGTCGAGCACGATTTCGCCTGATGCCATCGAGCGCGTGCCGAGCTTGTCCTTCAGCCTCACGATCCGGTACGAGTTGCGCCGGCCATCCTTCAAGCGGCGCGGCAGGGCGAACAGGGCCAGGCCCCTGGTGCCGTCGGCCGCGCCTTCCGGGCGTGCCAGCATCAGCGCGACATCAGCGTCGGCGTGCGAGCAGAACCATTTGTCGCCTGTGAGCCGCCACTCGCCGTCCTCGAAACGCGCCGTGGTCTCCATCGCGCCGACGTCGGAGCCGCCGGTGCGCTCGGTCATGAACTGTGTCCCCTTCCACATCGTGCCGGCATCACTGGTGAGCATTTTCGGCAACAGATAGTCCTGCAATGCCTGGTCCGCGAATTTGCGGATCAGGTGGATCGAGGTATCGGTCACGCTGATCGGACACATCAGGCCGAACTCGGCCTGCACGAACAGGTATTGCAGGGCATATTTCGCCACCAATGGCAGCGGCCGGTCCATGCCGAGCACGCCTGCGCGGTGGGTCATGGCATGAAACTGGAACTCGCCGAAGGCGATGCTCTCCATTTCGCGGTAGGACGAATGGTAATCGATCCAGTCTTCATCGCGCCCGAAGCGGTCGCGCGGGTGAAGCACCGGCGGATGCTGGTCGGCGATGCGGGCGAGTTCATCGAGGCGGCCACCGGCCAGTTCCCCCATGCGCTCGAAATGCGGTTCCAGTCTGCGGAAATCTTCCGCTGCCAAATAAAGCGGCAACAGCTCCCGCAATCCGCGATCGATGGCGTAGAAATTTGGCCCGGCGCCGTCGGGCGCGAGAAGATCCGGCCCGCGATCACGGGATAGATGCCGGCGGTTTGAAAGCGCGTCCATGGCAGACCCCATATGCGCTAAGGGCGCTTCTCGTGCGACGCTTGCACGTCGAGCTGACCATCGGGCAGGTTTGCCCCTTGCTTATTCCTGGCGATGATTATCCCACCCTGGCGGGCCCAACGGCAAAAAATTTGTGCCACAAAGCTGGTATATGCAATGCTCGCGGACGAGCCCATCCTTCGCCGACAGGCCGCCGGATGACGGCATGGTGCAGAGGAGAATTTCCTTGAGCGCAACGAACCCTTCCGAAGGTTTGAATAAGAAACCAGTTTCCGGCATCGGCATCTTCGCAAGCATTGCGCCGGTGATATGTCTCTCGGCCGCGCTCGGCGGCTGTGATCAGAGGCAGCAGGCCACCGCGGCTCCGCCTCCGCCGCCCGTCACCGTGGCGCAGCCCGTCAAACGCACCGTTACCGATTGGGATGAATTCACCGGCCGCTTCGAAGCGGTCGAGGCCGTGCAGGTCCGGCCGCGGGTCGGCGGTTCCGTCACCAGCGTCCAGTTCAAGGACGGCGACATGGTGCGGTCCGGCGACCTTCTCTACGTGATCGACTCGCGCCCCTTCGAGGCAGTGGCCGAGCAGGCAGACGGCCAGCTCGCCGATGCACGGGCCAAAGCCGAACTTGCCAAGCGCGAACTCGATCGCTCACTGGCCCTGGTCCAGACCAGCGCAGTCTCCGAGCAGAATGTCGACCAGCGTCGTCAGGCCTTGCAGGCCGCACACGCCGCCGAAATGCAGGCCGAAGGCGCGCTGAAGGCGGCGCAACTCAACATCGAATTCACCCATGTGCTGGCGCCGATCACCGGCCGTGTCGGCCGTCACCTCGTCAGCGTCGGCAATCTCGTGCAGGGCAGCGACACCGGCGCCTCGACGCTGCTCACCACGATCGTCTCGATGGATCCGATCTACGTCTATTTCGATGTGGACGAGGCGACCTATCAGAGAAACAGCAAGCTGTGGTTCGAGGGCAAGCGGCCGAGTTCGCGCGATACGCCCAATCCGGTGCAGGTGGCGCTGAGCGGCGAGACCAAGCCTTCGCATGACGGGCATATGGACTTCCTCGACAACCGCCTGGACGAGTCGACCGGCACGCTGCGCAGCCGCGCCGTGATCCCGAACAAGGATCTCTCCATCCTGCCAGGCCAGTTCGGTCGTGTGCGGCTGATCGGCTCTTCGCCCTATGAGGCGTTGCTGTTACCGGACACGGCAATCGCGACCGACCAGTCGCGCAAGATCGTGTTCGTGGTGAAGGATGACGATACGGTGGAAGCGCGCGCGGTCGAACTCGGTCCACTCGATGACGGGCTGCGGGTGATCCGTGAAGGGTTGAAGGGCGACGACCGTGTCATCATCGACGGGATCCAGCGCGCCCGCGTCGGCGCCAAGGTCACCCCGCAAAAATCCGAGCAAAAATCCGAGAGTGGCAGCAAGACATGAACCTCGGGCGTCTTTCCGTCAACCAGCCCATTCTGGCGATGGTGTTGTCGATCGTGCTTCTGATCGTGGGCACGATCGCCTACCAGACGTTGCCGGTCGCCGAATATCCGGAAGTGGTGCCGCCGACCGTGGTCGTAAGCGCGCAATATCCGGGAGCGTCCGCGCAAACGATTTCCGATACCGTGGCCGCGCCCATCGAGCAGCAGATCAACGGCGTCGAGGACATGCTGTATCTCTACAGCCAGGCTACCTCGAACGGCCAGCTCACCATCACGGTGACTTTCAAGCTCGGCACCGATCTCGACAAGGCGCAGGTGCTGGTGCAGAACCGCGTCGCGATCGCGCAGCCGCAGCTGCCGGAAGAGGTGCAGCGCAACGGCGTCGTCACCCGCAAGAATTCGCCCGACATCCTGCTGGTCGTATTCATGCTGTCGCCGGACAACACGTTCGACCAGCTCTACATCTCCAATTACGCGCTGCTGCAGGTCCGGGACCAGTTGTTGCGACTTGACGGCATCGGTGACGTCCAGATCTTCGGCGCGCGCGATTATTCGATGCGGTTGTGGCTCGATCCGGACAAGATTTCCAATCTCGGCATGACGGCGGGCGATGTGGTCGCGGCGATCCGCGCGCAGAACCTGCAGATTACCGGCGGCCAGCTTGCGAGCCCACCGATCTCCGACCGGGCCTTTCAGCCGAACCTGACCTTCACCGGACGCTTGAAGGATCCCTCCCAGTTCGAAAACATCGTCGTCAAGGCGGGTCAGGACGGCCGCCTCGTGCGGCTGCGCGACGTGGCGCGAATCGAGCTCGGCGCGCTCGACTATTCCACCAACAGCTTCATGTTGCGGAAATCATCGGTCGCCATGCTCGTGACGCAGCGTCCGGGATCGAACGCGCTTGCGACCGCCAAGGGCATCAAGGAGACGATGGAGAAGCTGAAGGCCAGCTTCCCCAAAGGGCTCGACTACAATATCGGCTATAACCCGACCGAGTTCATCGCCCAGTCGATCCACGAGCTGATCAAGACCATTTACGAGGCGATGATACTCGTCGTTATCGTGGTGCTGGTGTTCCTGCAGGGCTGGCGGCCGGCGCTGATTCCGATCGCGGCGATCCCGGTGTCGCTGGTCGGCACCTTCGCGGCGATGGCCGCGATGGGCTACGGCATCAACAACCTGACCCTGTTCGGTCTTGTGCTCGCGGTCGGGATCGTGGTCGACGACGCGATTGTCGTCGTCGAGAATGTCGAACGGCATCTTGCCAATGGCCTGAGCCGGCGCGACGCCGCGCTGAAGACCATGGAAGAGGTCGGCAGCGCGCTGGTCTCGATCGCGCTCGTGCTGTGCGCGGTGTTCGTGCCGACCGCATTCCTGGGCGGCATCTCCGGGCAGTTCTTCCGGCAATTCGCCGTCACCATTGCGGTTGCCACGGCGATCTCGTGCTTCTGCTCGCTCACGCTGTCTCCGGCGCTCGCCTCCCAGATCCTCGTTCCGCATGAGGCCAGGCGGCCGCCCGCGGCATGGAATCTGATCGGCCGGTCCTGGGAGTGGTTTGTCGGGATTTTCAACCGCGGCTTCGATTGGCTGTCGCGTTTCTACGCAGACCTCGCCGGCCTCGTGATCCGGTATCGATTTGCGATGCTGCTGATCTATGTCGTGCTGATCGGCAGCGCCGGCTGGCTGCTCGCCACCACGGCGCAAGGCTATATCCCGGCCCAGGACCGCGGTTACGTCATCATCTCCGCGCAGCTGCCGGGCGCCGCATCGCTGGCTCGCACCACCGAGATCGTGCGCCGGATCGAATCCACGGCGCTCGATACGCCCGGCATCGTCCGCGTCGCCGCCTTTGCCGGACTGTCGGGCGCGACGCGCACGCAGGCCAGCAATTCGGCAGCCCTGTTTCCGGTGTTCGACGAACCGGAAGTGCGTCTGAAGAAGGGCCTGACCGCGGCCGCCATCACTGCGGACCTGCGCAAGCGCTTGTCGGCGATCCAGGGAGCTTTCATCATCGTGATCCCGCCGCCTCCGATTCCCGGCATCGGCACCGGTGGTGGCTTCACCATGCGCGTCCAGGACCGGCAGGGGAGAGGGTCGCGATTGCTGGCTGCTGCAAACGACGAACTCGTCAACGCGGCGCGACGGGCGCCGGGACTGACCTCGGTGTTCTCGCCGTTCTCGGCGAACACCCCGCAAGTGTTCGTCGACATCGATCGCGTCAAGGCTCAGAAGCTCGGCGTGCCGATCCAGAATGTCACGGATACCATCGAGACCTATTTCGGCTCGACCTATGTCAACGACTTCAATCTGTTCGGCCGCACCTATCACGTCACCGCGCAGGCCGATCTTCCGTTCAGGAAAGAACGCACCGATCTCGCGCGGCTGCGCACACGCAACGCCAATGGCGATATGGTGATGCTCGGCAGCGTGGTGGATTTCAAGGATATCTCGGGTCCCGATCGCGTGGCGCGGTACAATCTCTATCCGGCCGCCGAATTGCAGGGCGACACGCTGCCCGGCGTGTCGTCGGCGACCGCGATCGACATCATGAAGCGGCTGGCCGACGAGACGCTGCCGAGCGGTTTCTCCTATGACTGGACCGATCTGTCCTATCAGCAGGTCACCGGCGGCAATGCCGGCCTGCTGGTGTTCCCGATCTGCGTGCTGTTCGTCTATCTGGTGCTGGCCGCGCAATATGGCAGCTGGAGTCTGCCGCTCGCGGTCATCCTGATCGTGCCGATGTGCCTGCTGGCCGCGACCATCGGCGTGCGCATCATGGGCCAGGACGTCAACATCCTGACGCAGATCGGCTTTGTGGTGCTGGTGGGGCTGGCGGCCAAGAACGCCATCCTGATCGTCGAATTCGCGCGCGACATCGAGCTCGAGGGCCGGCCGCGGCTTGAGGCCGTGATCGAAGCCTGCCGCCTGCGCCTGCGGCCGATCCTGATGACATCGTTTGCCTTCATCCTGGGCGTGCTGCCGCTGGTCATTTCGACCGGCTCCGGATCGGAGATGCGGCAGGCGGTCGGCGTCGCCGTGTTCTTCGGCATGCTCGGCGTGACCCTGTTCGGCCTGCTCTTCACGCCGATCTTCTATATCGTGGTGCGCAACCTTGCCGATGGCGGCAAACCTGCCCAGCTTGCGAAGGCCGCCGAATAGGTGCGCAACTAAGTCGCAACCCTCCGATACTATTGGCCTATTTGAAATAGATGGGCAGGCGCAGGGTTATAAAATATACCAAGCGCTTTGAGTGAGCATTGTGCTTTTAGAACTTCCGGGAGGCGACTTATGAAATCAGTCTGGATGGCGGCGGCAGCGGCAGGCGGCCTGTTGATGGCGGGACCCGCGTCGGCCCAGGGCGTGAAGATCGGTATCCTGAACGACCAGTCCGGCGTCTATGCCGACTATGGCGGAAAATATTCGGTCGAAGCCGCCAAAATGGCGATCGAGGATTTCGGCGGCGAGGTGCTCGGGCAGAAAATCGAGATGGTCACCGCCGACCATCAGAACAAGCCCGATCTTGCCACGGCCATCGCGCGGCGCTGGTATGACGCCGAAAACGTCGACATGATCACCGAGCTGACGACCTCGTCGGTCGCGCTCGCGGTGCAGGAGCTTTCCAAGGAAAAGAAGAAGGTCGACATCGTGGTGGGTGCGGCGACCTCGCGCATCTCGGGCGATGCCTGCACGCCCTACAGCTTCCACTGGGCCTACGATACCCGCGCGCTCGCGGTCGGCACCGGTGGCGCTCTGGTGAAGTCGGGCGGCGACACCTGGTTCTTCCTCACCGCCGACTACGCCTTCGGCTATGCGCTGGAAAAGGACACCAGCGACATCGTCAACGCCAATGGCGGCAAGGTGCTGGGCTCGGTCCGCGTGCCCCTGAACTCGTCGGACTTCTCCTCCTTCCTGCTGCAGGCGCAGAGCTCAAAGGCCAAGATCGTCGGTCTTGCCAATGCCGGCCTCGACACCACCAATTCGATCAAGCAGGCGGCCGAATTCGGCATCGTCAAGGGCGGCCAGAAGCTCGCCGGCCTGCTGATGACCCTGGCGGAAGTGCATGGCCTCGGCCTCGAGGCAGCACAGGGCCTGGTCTTCACCGAAGGCTTCTACTGGGACCATGACGACAAGACGCGTGCGTTCGGCGAGCGCTTCATGAAGCGCACCGGCCATATGCCGAGCATGATCCATGCCGGCACCTATTCCGCGACGCTGAGCTACCTCAAGGCCGTCAAGGCCGCCGGCAGCAAGGACTCCGAAGCCGTTGCCAAGAAGCTGAAGGAGCTGCCGGTCGACGACGTCTTCGCGCAGGGCAAGGTGCTCGAGAACGGCCGCATGGTGCACGACATGTATCTGTTCGAGGTCAAGAAGCCGTCGGAATCGAAGAAGCCCTGGGATTATTACAAGCAGATCTCCGTCATTCCCGGCGACAAGGCCTTCTTCACCGCCAAGGAAAGCGGCTGCCCTCTGACAAAGTGACGCGTAGCGTCATCCCGGGGCGATGCGTCAGCATCGAACCCGGGATCTCGAGATTCCGGGTCTGGTCCTTCGGACCATCCCGGAATGACGTGCAAGACGTTTGCTTGGCTGTTGGCGACGTCGGCGCTTCCAGGTGTCATCGCTCACCAAGCGTCAGACCATCGCGCCGGTCGCGCGAAGTCTGCCCACCGTTCGCCCCTACTCGATCACCTCGTCCGCGAGTGCGAGCAGGGTCGGCGGAACCTCCAGTCCGATTGCCTTGGCCGTCTTGAGATTGATGACGAAGGGATAGCGGGTCGGCTGCTCGAATGGAAGGTCGCCCGGCTTCGTGCCGCTGAAGATGCGATCGACAATCGCGGCCGCGCGTTCGAACGATTCCGTCAGGTCGGCGCCATAGGACATCAGGCCGCCCTCGTGGACCATGAAATCGAATTCATAGATCGCGGGCAGGCGATGAGCGGCGGCGTAGTCGAATACGCGCTTGCGGTTGAGCATGGTGAGCGAGTCCGACACCATCAGAATGGCGTCCGGCGCTTCGCGGTCCATGACCGTGAATGCCTCATTGAAATCGTCCGGCTCGCGGACGCCGACAGCCTCGACGTCGGCGCCGATCGACTGGGCGGCCTTCGCCGAGGCCTCGTAGCGCAAGGACATGCCGAGATCGTCCTTGTTCCAGAGCATCGCGACGCGACTGAGCCGCGGCAGCAATTGCTTGAGAAGTCCAAGGCGTTTGGTGCTGAGCGTGGTGGCGACATCGGAGATGCCGGTGACGAGACCGCCCGGCTGCGCCAGCTTTTCAACGAGTCCGGTCGCGACGGGATCGCCGACTCCGAAGGCGACCACGGTCGGAATACCGGCGAGCTTTGCGGCGAGCACGACCGGATAGCCCCAGGCCACGATGACATCGACGTTGTTCGCCTTCAGCTGCTCGACGATCTTTTCCGGAGGCAACGCCGGTCCCGGCTGGGCTGCCGGCCCCACGAAGATCAGGTTTTGTCCCGCCGTGTAACCGCGTGTCGAGAGCGCACCGAGCAGCACCTTGGCGAACGGATTGGCGGCGGGCATCAGTCCCATCGGGCTTACCACGGCCAGGCGAAAGACCCTGGTCGGCGTCTGCGCTCTTGCCAATCCCGGCGCGGCGACGGCGGCGCCGCCAAGAAGAGCCATGAAATCGCGCCGGTACATGCTTTCCCTCGGAGCCGCTGCGAACCGACGCTATCATGCCGGGATGACAGGCTGGATCAATAGCCCGTCAATTCCAGATAGCCCACGCCGGCGTGGCTGCCATGAAAGGCGATCGGGCCTTCCCAGTAGGCAAAGCTCGTACCCATCCAGGCTTTTGGATTGAGAGGCATGATCTCGATCGCAAGGCTGAGGGAGGGAATGGCGATCTGCCATTGGACCGGCAGCTTGTGGCCGTCGATGTCGATGGACGCCTTCGGCGTTATCTGGAGATCGGCAGGCGCAAGTTGCCGTGTCGTCGCGTCGGGCAATATCCAGGTCCCCGACGCGTAGCTGTGGCCGTCCTTCTGCCGCATCCGGTACAGCATCAATTTCTCGCCGCCGGCGAGATGCAGCGCGAACCAGTCCCAGCCCGTTTGATCCGGCGCCAGCGGCTGGCTGCTCCACTCCCGATCCATCCAGGCCTGTCCGGTGACGGTGACGGGCCTGTCGTCGATGGTGAGGCGCCCGGTCACCTCGAAGAACGGCTGGCTGTAATAATATGACGCCTGGTTGCGCTCGGATTTCCTGCTGTAGCCGTGGTCGCCTTGCAGCACGAGCGGGCGGCTGGCCTGGAGATGGAATGCATAGGAAAAATCCTTGCCCGCCGCGGTGAGATCAAGCGGCGAGACGGATGTCGCGTCGAACTTTTCTGCGCCGCTCATCCTCCATGAATCGATCCAGGCGACGAACGGCTCGGCCGTGGCGCCTGCCTGGCCAACACCGCCGCGGGCGAAGGTTTCGGCCGTGCGGTGCGTGTCGGCCCGCGTCACCGCCGCATGCGCCATCCAGATCTGCTGGTTGGCCCAGCCTTCCTGCTGCGCGCCCGGCCCCAGCGCCTGCCGAAACAGCGTCCATTGCGCGCCGTAGGCCACGCCGCCCGTGTCGGTCAGGTTGGCCGTGATGTACCACCACTCAATGCGAAAATCCGGATGCGGCCCGTGATCGGCTGGAAACGTGAAGGACTTTCCGGGCGTGACCTCCGCATAGCCGTCGGCCTGAGTGCCGAGCCCGGCGAAGCCCTGCGCCAGCGCCGGCCTGGCAAAGCCGAGCAGCGCGAGACCACCGGCGAATGTTCGCCGAGAGATGTTTCGCTCAGCGCTCATTGGCAAAGACCTTGACCAGATTGGCCGGCTGCATCCGCGCCAGCCGCGCGACCGGTATCAGCGAGGCCAATAACGACGCCGCCAGCGCAACGCCCAGCAGTTTGACCAGTTCCAGCGGGAAGACATGGAACGGCAGTCGCCAGCCGAACGCCTTCACATTGACGATGGCGATCAGGCACCAGGCGACGAGCAGACCGAGCGGCAATGCCAGCAGCGCGGTGATGAACGCGACCGACAGCGTCTTGGTCAGCTCGATCGCGGCAAGCTTCCGCCTTGTCACGCCGATCGCCCAGAGCGGCGCAAGTTGCGGCAGGCGCGAATTGGCAAGCGTCAGCAGGCTGGTCAGCAATGCGACGCCGGCAACGCCGAGTGTGAACGCGTTCAGCGCGCTGGTCACCGCGAAAGTGCGATTGAATATGCGCGTCGATTCCGCCTTCAGCGCCGCCTGGTCGAGCAGGTTGCGTCCATCGAGTCCGAATGTCTCCGAGAGTGCGGTCACGAGCGCGGGAGTCGTGCCGGGCTCGACGCGCAGTGCGAGCCGCGTCTGCGGGACGGCCGGAAAGTGCTTGAACAGCGCGGCCGCATTGACCGCGATCTGGCCCTTGGGGTTGCCGTAATCGGCATAGATGCCGGCGATCCGAAGCCGCCAATCGCCCGCCTGTGTAGGCACCACAATCGTTTCGCCGCGCGCAAGATTCATGCGACGCGATAATTGCTCGCTGATGAAGCAGGTCTCGCCGCGTGGAAGCTCTTGCCACGCCTGCGCATCCGATTGCAGCAGCGGCCAGTGATCCCGATAGGTCGCATCGTCGGGCAGGCCGAGCACCTCGATCGGCGCGCCGCCGATCTGGGTGTCGGCGCGTCCGCCCGCAAGCACGGCCTTCACCTCGTTCCGCCCGCGCAGCCATGCCTTGATCGCGTCGGCCTGGGCGTTGTCGGCGGCGCTGACATAGACGTCGGCCGCAAGCCGGCCGTCGAGCCAGGTGAGAAACGTCTTGCTGAAGGTCTCGACCATGGTGGCGACACCGACATTGACTGCCAGCGCAAGCAGCAGCGCCATCAGCGCCAGCGACAGGCCCGAGAGTTGCTGACGGCTGTCGGCCCAGAACCAGCTGGCGAGTGCGCCGTGCGCGCCGCGCTCGCCGAGCGACAGCACGACCTCGAGAATCGCAGGCAGGATCAGCGCCGCGCCGAACAGGAGCGCGGCCAGCACGCCAAATCCTGCGATCAGGGAATTGCCGGCCCAGAGCAGCCAGCCGGCCACGGCAAAGATGGCAAGCGCCGCGGCGCCTTGCAGGATCAGCCAGCGGCGCTGGGCCTGCTGCCACGCCTGCGGCTGCGCGGCCGCCAGCACCGGAAGGCGGACGGCCTTGGCAAGGCTGGTTGCGGCTGCGATCAAGGCGCCGGCAACGCTGATCACGAGGCCCGCGATCCACCATTCGCGTTTCAGCGACAATTCGCCCGCCATCGGCGCGCCATAGAGGCCGCGCAGCGATGCGGCCACGTCGGGCAATAATTGCGCGGCGATGAAATAGCCGCAGACCAGCCCGATGATACCGGCGACCAGCGCCAGCGACACCAGCTCGAACACCAGCACCGCGTTCATGAGCCTTGCCGAGACGCCGCAGGCGCGCAGCGTCCGTAGCATCGCCAGGCGCTGTTCATAGGCAAGCCCGATCGCTGAATTGACGATGAAGAGGCCGACAAAGAACGACAGCAAGCCGAAAGCGGTGAGGTTCAGATGGAAGCTGTCGGTGAGCCGCTCGAGGTCGGTCTCGGCGTCGGGCTCGACCAGGCGCAGCGCATCGCCCGTGACATTTTCCAGCACCTCGCGCGGGCTCTTCGAATTGCCGACCAGCAGACGCGAGATTTGATCCGGCTTGTTCAGGAGCCTTTGCGCCAATCCGATATCGACCACCAGCACGTCCGGGACGAGCTGCGGTTGCGCCTGCAGCGGCGGCAGCGCGACGCCGTTGCTGGCCGAAGGCGAAGCGCCCTCGGCGAGATGAAGATCGGCAAGTGTCTCGGGCGCGACCAGCGTTTGTCCGGGCGGCGCGATGAACGCCTGCAAGCTGGCCGTTCCGATGCCAGGCGCATTACCGACTTCGGCCGGTAGCGTCACCGGTTCGATGCCGAGCAGACGGAAGGAATGCCCACCGATCTGCACGCGTCCTTCCAGCACCGGGGAAACCGGCCAGCCTGCGCGACGCAGTTTCACGAAGAGGTCCTGCGAAAAGGTCGCGCCGTTACGGGCGACCAGCATCGCGGTTCGGGCGCCACCGAAGATCGCGGCGGCGCGGTCATAGGATTCGCGCGCCTGCTGGTTCAGCGCTTGCACGCCGCTCCACAATGCCGTTGCCGAGATCAATCCGATCAGGAGCGTCGCGAGCTGCATCGGATGACGCCGCCAATGGCTCAGCAGCACCGCGAGGATCCAGATCGCGCGGCTCATGTGACCCGTCCCGCATGCAGCGTGACCTGCCGGTCGAGCGTCGCTGCAAGCCGCGCGCTGTGCGTCACCATCAGGAAGCCGCAGCCGGTGCGCGCAACGAGGTCGCGCGCCAGCGCCAGCACGGCGTCGGCGGTGTCTTCGTCGAGATTGCCGGTCGGCTCGTCCGCGAGCAGCAGAGCGGGCCTGGTTGCGAGCGCGCGCCCGATCGCAACCCGCTGCTGCTGTCCGCCGGATAATTGCTCGGGGTATCGCCGGAGCAATTTGGCAAGGCCCAGCCGCTCCGCCAGTTCGGCGTGCCAGGCCGCATCATGTTTGCCTGCGATGCGCGATTGAAAGGCGAGATTGTCTTCGACCGAGAGGCTTGGGATCAGATTGAATTGCTGAAAAACAAGTCCCAGCCGGTCGCGCCGCAGCGCCGCGCGGCCGGCGTCGGAAAGACCTGTCATGCTGGTGTCGTTCAGCCTGATCTCGCCGCCGTCGGCGGCGTCGAGCCCTGCGATCAGGTGCAACAGCGTGCTCTTGCCCGAGCCGGATTCGCCCGTGAGCGCCACGCGCTCGCCGGCGGCGATATCGAGATTGAGCCCGCGCAGCACGGCGATCTCCTCGCCGGCCGTGCGGTAGGTCTTGGTCAGGTTGCGGACGCTCAGCACGATGTCTTGTTATCCGTCGCGCCCCGCGTTGCAAGGCCTCACGTCAGCTTCATTTGGGCCTTTGGTATTTCAGGATGAAATTGTCGACCGGCACGGCGGGCTTGAACACCTTGTCGTCGCGGGGGTCTTCG
This sequence comes from uncultured Alphaproteobacteria bacterium, assembly GCA_963696255.1. Lineage (GTDB taxonomy): Bacteria > Pseudomonadota > Alphaproteobacteria > Rhizobiales > Xanthobacteraceae > Bradyrhizobium. The sequence continues at coordinate 1,211,702 of CAVOJN010000005.1, read as the reverse complement.
GGGTGGCGCAGGAAATCGCCCTCGGCGACCAGCTTGAACCCGGCGGCCTCGATCTCCTGACGCAGCGTGGCTTCCTCGATCCGGTGCAGCGTGTTGGCGACCGTCGTGCCTTCGCCCGATTTGGCGGAGTGATCGGCGATGATGAGGTACCCGCCGGGCTTCAGCGCCGCGAACATCTTTGCATTCATCTTGGCGCGGTCGACCGGCATGTAAGTGACGTCGTGATAGGCATAGAAGAAGGTGATCATGTCGAGGTTGGACACATCTGGCGGGATCGGATCGTCGAACTCCCTGATGACATGGACGACGTTCTTCATCGCCGGGCTCTTGGCTCTGATGTCGAACTTGTCCTTCACGAAGCGCTCGATGATCGCGGCGGGGTCCTGCGCCCAGACCGTCCCCGTGGGGCCGACGGCACGCGCCATGAGCTCGGTCGAGTAGCCGGCATTGGCCTCCATATCGAGCACCTTCATACCTTCGGTAACGCCGGTGAAGGCCAGCGTCTTGGCCGGCTCGCGACGCTGGTCGCTCTGCCGGTCGGCGTCGCTGCGATCGGGGGCGGCGACGATGGCCTGGTAGTCCGGCGTCTTGTCGCCCTGCGCCAAGGCAGGCTCCAACACAGGCTCGGCGACCAGCGTGAACAATGCGGCGAGACTGAAGGCCGCAAGGCGGTGGGCAGGGCGGATCATGGTTGCTCCCTTTGGTTTCGAAGAAGATATCAAGGCGGGATGACGAGATCATCGCCAGAATGATGTGACGACGCGATCGTGATCGGTTGTGTCGCTCGAGGAGGACAGGGATGGGTAGCATCCCGTCGTCGCGACGAGTCGAAATGCCCGATTGCCTTGCCGGGGAAGGAATGGCTAGCATCATATAAGGAGAACGCCTGGCTACGGACCTAACACGGGGAGGAATCATGGCCGCGCAAACGTCGTCGACGGAGGGCACAGCCCAGACGCCAGAGGGCGCCTGGACCATCACCTTTCTGCTGTTTTTCTTCATGCTGGTGAATTTCGCCGACAAGATCGTGGTCGGCCTTGCCGCCGTGCCGATCATGACCGAGCTGAAGCTCGAGCCCAGCCAGTTCGGGCTGCTCGGCTCCTCCTTCTTCTTCCTGTTTTCCGATCTCGGCGATTGTGGTCGGTTTCATCGTCAATCGCGTTCCGACGCGCTGGGTGTTGCTGGTGCTGGCGCTGATCTGGGCGCTGGCGCAGTTTCCGATGGTCGGCACGGTTGGGCTCACTACGCTCATGGTCTGCCGGATCATCCTGGGCGCGGGCGAGGGGCCAGCTTTCTCGGTTGCCGTCCACGCCATCTACAAATGGTTTCCCGACGAGAAACGCGCGATGCCGACCGCCATCCTGTCGCAGGGCTCGGCGTTCGGCGTGATCGTTGCGGTGCCGGCGCTGAACTGGCTGATCGTCAATTATAGCTGGCACTATGCCTTCGGCGCACTCGGCGTCGTCGGCCTGTTATGGGTCAATCGTCTGGTTGTTCATGGGCAAGGAAGGGCCACTGGTGCACACCCAATCGGCCGCCGCGGCGCGTGAGACCAGGATTCCTTATTCCCAGCTCCTGACGTCGCGCACCTTCATCGGCTGCGTCGCCGCGACCTTCGGCGCCTACTGGGCGCTGTCGCTCGGACTGACCTGGTTCACCTCTTTCATCGTTCAGGGGCTCGGCTTCTCGCAGCAGCAGGCAGGCTTCATCTCCATCCTGCCCTGGATTTTCGGTGCCATTGTCGTGATCCTGACCGGATGGGTCTCGCAGCTCATGATGGCGCGTGGCTTCTCCACCCGCAGCGCGCGCGGCGTGCTCGGTTCGGTGCCGCTGATTGTCGGCGGATCGATCCTCGCCTTGATGCCTCACGTCAGCGGCGCGGGTCTGCAGATCGCGCTTGCTCGTGGTTGGCTCCGGCCTCTGCGGATCGATCTATGTGGTCTGTCCGCCGATGCTGGGCGAGTTCACGCCGGTATCGCAGCGTGGCGCCATCATCGCGATCTATGGCGCGCTCTACACGCTGGCCGGCATCATCGCGCCCGTAGTCATGGGCAACGTGATCCAGAATGCGGGCGGCATGCTCGATGGCTACATGACGGGCTTCACGATCAATGCGGTCATCATGGTCGGCTCTGGCATGCTCGGGCTGGCGCTGCTCTGGCCCAACACCGAGCGCGCGCGGTTGATGGGTGAGCAAGCCGCGCAGCCGAAGTTTGCGTAGGAATGCCAGGTGGGTAGCCGCCCTGACGGCGGCCTAATCGATCGAAATATTCGCCTCGTGCGCGACCTTGATCCAGCGCTCGGTTTCGAGACGCATCAGGTCTCCGAATTGCTCCGGCGTCATGGTGGCGGCTTCGGCGCCCTCGTTCTTGAGAAACTCGGCGAGCTCCGGCGAGGTCGAGCATTTTGCCGATCTCCGCAGTTGAGCGCCTTGACGACGTCGGCAGGCATGCCGGCCGGACCGACAATGCCCCACCAGGACCACAGGTCGAAGCCGGCGATACCCGCCTCCGTCGAGCGTCGGCACATCAGGCAGAAGCGCCGTCCTCCTGGCGCTCGTCACCGCAAGCGGCCTGGCCTGGCCGTCGCGGGCAAGCTGCAGCACCTGCGGAAGGCTCGAGACGTAGATGTCGACATGGCCGCCGATGAGATCGTTGAGCGCCGGCGCGCCGCCCTTGTAGGGAACGTGCGTGAACTTCACGCCCGCCGACGTTGCGATGAGCTCGGCCGCGATCTGATTGATGCTGCCGAGGCCGGCCGAGGCGTAGGTGATCTGGCCGGGCTTGCTCCGGGCGAGCGCGAGCACGTCGCTGGCGGATTTCACCGGCGAGCTGGTTCGATGCGACGAACAGCAGCGGCGAGCGGGCGATGAAGGCGACCGGCGTGAAGTCCCTGCCGGTGTCGAACGGCATGGTCTTCTTGATGGCCGGGTTGATCGTGAAGGTCGACGACATCAGGAGGAGCGTGTAGCCGTCCGGCGCCGCCGTGGCGACGGCGGCGCTGCCGATCATGCCGCCTGCGCCGGGGCGGTTTTCCACCACCACCGGCTGGCCCCAGACCTCGCTGAGCTTCTTGGCCGATCGCGCGGCCGACCACGTCGTTCGAACCTCCGGCCGCGAACGGAACGATCAGCGTGATCTGCCTGCGACGGATAGGTTTGCGCGCGCACCGCGCGGGCTTGTCAGCACGAGCGCGGCGGCAAGAAAGGCTGCGGCCTTGATCATGATCGGCTTCTCTCCGGCGCTGATGTTATGGCAATGCATGTTCGAAGATGACCCATAATTATCGCATCCGCGACCGGCATTTTGGCGGAGCAGGGCTTTCAATTTCAGGGACAGGCAATGGACTTCCAACTCAGCGAACAGCAACGGCGGATGGTGGCCTCGGTGCGCGAGCTCGCCCAGGGCGAGTTCAAGGCGAACGCGCCGAAATACATGGACGGCACGTTCCCCTGGGACAACATGAAGAAGCTCGCCGAGATCGGCGTGCTCGGCATGTCGGTCCCCGAAGAATATGGCGGGCTTGGCCTGCCGGTCTTCGACACCGCGCTGGTGCTCGAGGAGATTGCGAAGACCTGTTACGTCACCGCGATGGCAACGCTCGGCGAGGCCGGCGTTCAGACCCGCGTGATCGCGACCTACGCGCCGCAGGCCATTCGCGAGCGAATCCTTCCGAAGGTCGTGTCCGGCGAATGCATCCTGGCCGTCTGCATGACCGAGCCGCATGCCGGCACCGACGTGGCGAACTACCGCACCAACGCCGTCGTCAAGGGCGACCGCGTCGTTCTCAACGGGACCAAGACGCTGATCAGCCGCGCCAGGGAGGCCGGCATGTTCGTCATCTTCACGCGGATCGACGGCAAGCCCGGCCGCGAGGGCATCGGCTGCGTGCTGCTGGAGCCCGACACGCCCGGTTTCGAGGTGACCGGCACCTACCACACCATGGGCGGCGAAAACCTGCACGAGATCCAGTTCAACAATTGCGAGATGCCGCTGGAGAATCTCGTAATTCGCGATGACGGCTTCAGGAAGCTCCTGAACGCTTTCAACACGCAGCGATGTCTCAATCCGAGCATATCGCTGGGCCTCGCCGAAGGCGCCTTTGACGAGGCGCGCAACTATGTCAGGGAGCGGACGGTGTTCGGCAAGGCGGTCGGCGACTATCAGGGCATACGCTGGAAGCTCGCGGAAATGTACCGCGAGATCGAGACGGCGCGCAGCATCCTCTATCGCGCCTGCATGACCGCCAATCCGTTTCCCGATCCGTTCATGGCGGCGGTCGCCAAGATCACCTGCAACGAGATGTCGAACCGCGTCACCAGCGAAGCGATCCAGCTGCACGGCGGATTCGGTTTCACCGACGAGTACCCGGTGTCGCGCCTCTATCGCGGCGCACGCTACGGGACGCTCGGCGGCGGCACCACGGAGACGCTGCGCGATCTCATCGGCAAGCGCATCATGGATGCGGCCGAAGCCGGGCGCCGAGCTGTTGGCCTACGACATGATGAATGGGGCGTGACCGTCCTGCTTAGGGAACCATCATCGTAGCCCGCATGAGCGCAGCGACATGCGGGACTGTCCCGGGTATCGCTTCGCTCACCCGGGCTACGCGCTACATGCTGGTTTCGTAGGACGCGATGGCGCGAGCTCAATTGTGAAGAAGCAGGGGTGGGCACGCTTCGCTTTTGCCCACCCTACAATTTTTCATGACGCTCAACCCGCAGCCGCGCCGAAGTTCGTCTGCATGCCCTGTGCGCCACGCACGAGTTTGCCCGGGCGCACGCCCGTGGCGCGGCCCTCGCGCTGCGTCACCACGCCCGACACGATCGTGACGTCATAGCCGTCGACCTGCTGCAGCAGCCGCCGGCCGCCGACCGGCAGGTCGTAATGCACCTTCGGCGGATGCAGGTGCAGCCTGTCATAGTCGATGACATTGACGTCAGCCTTGTAGCCGGGCGCGATCAGGCCGCGATCGTAGAGGCCGACCGACAGCGCGGTCTTGCGCGACTGCGCCGCCACCACGAACGGGATCGACAGCTTTTCGCCGCGGCTGCGGTCGCGGGTCCAGTGCGTCAGCAGATAGGTCGGGAAGCTCGCATCGCAGATGATGCCGCAATGCGCGCCGCCGTCGGAGAGGCCCGGCACCGAGCGCGGGTCGCAGCAGCATCTCGCGCGTCGCATCGAGATTGCCGTCGGCGTAATTGAGGAACGGCACGTAGAGCATGCCGCGGCCCTTCATCGGTGAGCATGGCGTCATAGGCGAGCTCTTCCGGCCGCCTGCCTTCGCGGCGCGCGCGGGCGCCCAGCGTGTTCTCCGGCGGCTGCTCGTAGTCAGGCGGATTGCCGAGCAGATACATCTTGTCGTAGTTCGGCCGGAAGAACAGCGGATCGTCGGTGGCAGCTTGCGCTCTCGCTCAGGATCGCGGCGCGCACCTCGCGCCCGGCGCAGTCGTGCCAGCCGCTCGGCGAGCGGCAATTTCGCGATCGCCTTGTAGCTCGGATGGGTCTGGAACGGATTGCGCGACAGCTCCAGCCCGAGCATCAGTCCGACCGGACGCGCCGCGATCTGCGCTGTGACCGTCAGCCCGCGCGCGGCGGCGGCGTTGATCTCGGCAAAGGTCTGACGGTAGCGCTGCGGCGCCTTGTCGTTCTGCGTGATCGAGAAGGTCACCGGGCATCTGGTGTTCTCGGCCACCCGCAGCATCATCGGCAGATCGTCGTTGATGGTCGAGAGGTCCAGCACGAATTGCAGCACGCTGCGGCCTTCGGCATGCATCGCCTCCGCGATCGCGGTCAATTCATCCTCGCCGGCCTTCAGGGTGGGCGTGAAGTCGCCGGTCGAGGTGCGGTGATTGAGGGTGCGCGAAGTGGAGAAGCCGAGCGCGCCTGATCGCACCGCCTCGCGCGCAAGCTGCGCCATCGCCTTGTTGTCGTCCGCCGTGGAGGGATCGCGGCGCGCGCCGCGGTCGCCCATCACATAGACGCGCAGCGCGGCGTGCGGCAGTTGCGCGCCGATATCGATGTCGAAACTCCGCTTCGACAGCCAGTTCATGTAGTCCGGAAAGCTCTCCCACGCCCAGGGGATGCCGGCGCTCAGCACGGGCTCCGGAATGTCCTCGACGCCTTCCATGAGCTGGATCAGGCGGAGATGATCGTCCGGTTTGCAAGGCGCGAAGCCGACGCCGCAATTGCCCATGATCGCGGTGGTGACGCCGTTCTGGGAAGAGGGGGTGATGTCCTGGCTCCAGGTCACCTGTCCATCATAGTGGGTGTGGACGTCGACGAAGCCCGGCGCGACCAGCTTGCCCCTGGCGTCGATCTCTTCCTTGCCCCTGGCCGCAACCTTGCCGACCTCGGCGATGCGGCCGTCCTTGATCGCGACATCGGCCTCGTAGAGCTCGCCGCCGTTGCCGTCTGCAATGGTGCCGCCGCGAATCACGAGGTCTGGAGAGGCTGTCATGGCGTTCGTCCCGTGTTGTCGTGTGTTGATCGCATCATCGGCCACACCTGCCGGCTGTCAACAGCTGGCGTTGGGGCTCAGCAATGCATCCGCCTCGCGTTCGTCTGCGGTCTCGGGCTTCGGCGGGGTTTTCCGCTCCGTGAAAAATGTCAGCACGACTGTTGACGCCATGAACACGGCCGAGACGATGAACACGGCGTGCGGCATGTTCTGATCCATGATCCAGCCGAACAGCAGCGGGCTCACGATCCCCGAGAAATTGAAGCCGGTGGAGACAATGGCGAAGGCGCGTCCCGCTGCGCCCGCAGGCGCGGCGTTGCGCACCAGCATGTCGCGTGACGGCGCGATCACCCCGCCGAGGAATCCGGCCATCGTCATCGCGGCGATCAGCGGAATCGCCGGCAACGTCACAAACGCGATCACGAGCACGATCACCGTGTTGATCGCAAAGCAGACGGCCGCGACCTGGCCGTGGCGTTCGGTGCGGTCGGCGAGGAAGCCGCCTGCAAGAACGCCGGCGGCGCTGGCGCCGAGGAACGAGGTCAGCGCGAGGTTGGCTGTGGAGAACGAGGTGCCGTAACCACTCATCAGCGCGACTACGCCGAAGCTGGCGATACCCGAATTGGACAGGCCGAGCAGGGTGAAGAACGCGGTCAGCACGATCAACGCGGGCGTCAGGATGCTTGTCTTCGGTGCAGCGGCGCCACCCGCCGCCCGCGCGTGCCTGCCGCCGGCATCGGGAATCCCCGCGACGAGGAGCAATAGCGCGACCAGCACGCCGATAGCGCCCGCCGCGATCAGCGCGCCGAACCCGCCGACCCAGGTCACAAGGCCGGCCATGATCGCGGGCGCCACCGCGCCACCGAGGAAGCCGGCGAAGGTATGGATGGAAAAGGCGCGTCCCATCCGCGCTTCGTCCATGTGCGCCGACAAAATCGCATAATCGGCCGGATGATAGACGCTGTTGGCGACGCCGAGCAGCGCGGCGCTCGCAATCAGCGACCAGTAGCTCAGATGCAAGCCGAGCAGGATGAGCGCGAGCCCGCCGGCGGTGAGGCCGAGCAGCAGAATCACGCGTGCACCCAAATGGTCGACGATGTAGCCGAGCGGCGGTTGCGTGACGCCGGAGACGATGCCGAAGACGGTCAGTGCGAAGCCGAGCTCGATATAGCCGACGCCGAGCTCCGCCCTCAGGAATGGAAACAGCATCGGCAGCACGAGCAGATGGAAATGGCTGACCCAGTGAGCCACCGAAATCAGCGACAGCGTGCGAAACTCGCTGTCCCGTTGCTTTGCCTGCTGCTTGACCCGCTCCTTGGCCTGTTCTTTGGGTTGTTGCGGTGCGGCGAGAACGTCGGCCATCGGGGCTTTCGAATTCCAACTTTTGCGACGCAGCACTATCGTCGAGCGGGGTTTGTTTGTCCATGAACGCCGCTGCATGGCAGCCTTGGCCAATGGCGGCTAAACCTGCCGTTATCACTCGATTTGTCGGCCAACCGTCCAGGTTCCGATGCGAGGCGCTGCCCGGGAGCCACGGGGTATGCGCAGGCATCTGTCCGTGCAGGCGCAGCCTTGTCTTGCCTCGCGCGGCAGCTCTGGCGCGCATCTGCTGAGGCTCGACAGCATCGGAATCCGACAGATCGAGAGCGAGATGTTCAGCTGGCTCGCAAAATGCACGGCGTTAACCGTTAATTCGATTTGGCGGGGCGGGAACTCCGGGCTGAGCGTCTTTGTTGTCGTGGTTGGTTCTCTTTGGCGGATCCGTCCTGGCGAATTGTTTGACGGATTCCGGTTGCGAATCCGGTCTCCATTCTCTTGGCGGATTTGTCCGAACGGGTTAGCCTGCCTTAAGTCAGTACCGTTTTGGCTGCATTGGGGATGATCGCTCACTACCAGACGAGCGGGGCAAGCCGGCGATGAAGACGATCTTGGTACCCACCCAGAATATTCCGACCATGCGATCCACGCTGGAGACGGCGGTGCTGCTCGCGCAGCGCACCGGCGCCTACATCGAGGGCATTCCGCTGTGGTTTGGCGCACCCGAGTTTGTCGTGGCGGAGCTCGCCAGCGGCTTTTCCATGGAGGTCTACCGGGCGCGCCGCGACGAGGAGACTGAGAGCGCGCGCAAGCTGTTCGAGATCTTCATGGCCGAGCACAACATTCCGGCCAAAGCGGCCGGCGACCGCCCCTGGTCGAGCTGGGTCGACGCGGTCTCGCCGGGTGAATCGCTCGTCGGCAGCCATGGCCGGACCTTCGACATCATCGTCATGAGCAGGCCGGACGACGACACGGTCGCTTCCTACAGCCGCGCGATCGAATCGGCGCTGTTCGAAAGCGGCCGTCCGGTTCTGTTGTCGCCGCCCGCCGCGCCGCGACAGATCGCCACCAACATCATGATCCATTGGAATGGCAGCACCGAACAGGCGCGAACCAACGCATTCGCGATGCCGCTCCTCAAAATGGCCCGGCGCGTGAGCGTGCTGACAGTGATCGGCGGGCAGGACGTGCCGGGTCCGTCCGCCGACCAGGTGCGCAAGCAACTGCGCCATCATGGGATCACGGCCGAACCGGTGAGCGTCGAACTCGACGGCCGCAGCACCGGCGAAGCCGTGCTCGGGGCCGCCGCGGCGCAAGGCTGCGATCTCCTGATCAAGGGCGCCTTTACCAGAAACCGCCTGCGGCAGATGATCTTTGGCGGCGCCACCAGCCACATCATGCAGCACGCCGAGTTGCCGGTGCTGATGGCGCATTAGCGCTTTCGCGCCGAGGCGCGACGCTTTGCGTCTGTGTCCGCCTGCGGCGTGAGCGAGACGGCGCCGGAGATGAAGGTCCACAGCCGCTCCGTCAGCTCCCCGGCGCTGGGCCGTTTCCGCGACGACAGCGCGTAAGCGACCACCTGGTTGATGCCTCCAATGATCGCAGCGCCGGCGACGACCGGATCGATCTTCGCCGAGATGTAACCCTGCTTCTGGCCGTTCGCGATATTGCGAGCGGCCAGCTCGATCCTCTCGGCGCGCCGTCCGGTATCGATCGCGATCACCTCCGCGCTGCTGTTGAGCTTGCCCATCATCAGATGCGTGAACGGGTCGGCATAGAGAAAGTCGATGCTGGCCTTGAGCCTCATCCTTTCCCGAACCGGCCAGGGCAGCGATTTGTCGACCGAATGATCGACAAGGGTGCGGTGGCGGTCGTGGAAATCCGTAATCAGGACGGCGATCAACCCGGCCTTCGATCCGAAATAATGATAGGCGAGGCCGACCGAGACGTCCGCCCGGCGCGCTACGTCGGCGATCTCGAAATCGCCGTCGCCGTCGATCAATTCTCTCATGGCCGCCGCCACGATGCGCTCCCGCGCGCCGCCTTCGCCGTTTTCCTTGCCGCGAGCGGGGACGCTGCGGGCGAGTTGCGTTGCCATCTTGACTCCTGAATTGAATTCAATTCAATATATCCGGACGCGGGTGGGATGGGAAGGCATTCGTGAAGGATATGAGAATGGCACAGGCGGCATCCACCGGCTTCCATGCGCAGGCTTCGCCATGGCTCAAGGGCCGTTCCCTGGAGGACTGGCGGGACGAATTCGACCGCCGCGGCTTCGTGATCTTCGAGCGCGTGCTGGCGCCGGACCAGGTCGCGGCGATCCGCGCCGCTCTCGCGCCGTATCTCGATCGCGACCTGAAGGGCCGCAACGATTTCGAGGGACTGAAGACCAACCGCGTTTACGCGCTGCTTACAAAGTCGCCTCTGTTCGCCGAACTCGTGATCCATCCGCTCGTGCTTTCCTTCGTCGAAGCCGAGCTTGGGCCGAGTTGCCTGTTGTCGGCCTTCCTTGCCATCAACCTGCATCCGGGCGAGACGGTGCAACCCTGGCACACCGACGATGGCGGCGCGCGGCTGCCACGCCCGCGGCCTGCGCTCGGCGTCAGCACGTTCTGGGCCATCGACGACACCACCGAGACGAATGGCAGCACCGAGGTCATTCCCGGAAGTCATTTGTGGGATGAGCGGACAATCGAAGGTGCCGCGAAGCCTTCGGATTTTAATGCCAGGTCGGCGCTGGACCAGAGTCATGATCCCGGCCATCGCGCGGATGCGGTGAAGCTCGCAATGCCATCGGGCTCGCTCGCGATCGCAAAGGGCACGCTCTGGCATCGCGGCGGCAGCAACCGGTCCGATCGGCCGCGTCTGATCATCACGCCGCAATATTGCGCGGGCTGGGTGCGCCAGCTCGAGAACATGTGTCTCGCCATTCCACCCGACATCGCGCGAACGCTGCCGGAGCGCGCGCGTGAATTGATCGGCTACTCGATCCATCCGCCGTTCATGGGCTATGTCGATGGGGTGCACCCCAACCGGGTGCTGCACGCGGCAGCGCCGCCGTCGCGTTGACCGCCATGCGAAAGGTCTGGATCGAGGTGGCGCTGAACGGCGCCTGGGGCCGCGCGCTGCAGCCGGGCATTCCCGATACGATCGATGCTATCATCTCCGAAGGTGTCGCCTGCGCGAAAGCGGGTGCCGCCATTGTCCACATGCACGCCTATGACGGCGGCGGTCCGCAGACCTTCGACTGGCAGGTTTACGCGCGCATCATCGAAGGTATCCGCAACCAGGTCGATGTCGTCGTCTATCCCTCGTATCCGGCGAGGGCCGCCTCCGGAGCCACGCCGACTTATGCGGAGCGCTTTGCACATATCGAGGAGCTGGCCGCGCGAGGGTTGATCGACTTCTCGGTGAGCGACCCCGGCAGCGTGAACTTCACCCTGGCGAGGACGACAGCAAACGCGCGGCCCGCCCAGACCTACATCAATCCCGAGCCGCAGGTGCGAGAGGCGCTTGCCTTCGCGGCGCGGCATGATCTTCCTCCAAATCTCGCGATTTATGAGCCCGGCTTTGCGCGGGCAGGCGCGGCGCTGGCGCAGGCGGCCGGGACCAGGCCGCCGCTTTATCGCTTGATGTTTTCGGAAACCTTTGCGGTCGGCTTCCCGCCAAAGCCGTACGCATTGTCGGCCTATCTGTCCTTGCTGGAAGAGACCTCAGCCCAGCCGCTCTGGATGATCGCGGGTTTCTCCGCCGATGTCAGGCCGCTGATCGGCGAGACGGTGGCGCGGGGCGGCCATGTCCGCGTCGGCTTGGAAGATGCGCCGCTCGGCAGCAGGACAACCAATCTCGCCTGGGTCGGGGATGCCGTTCGCCTGGTGCGCCAGCACGGCGGCGACATCGCGTCGAGCGTGGATGTACGGCGGGACTTGCAGTCAGCTGAATGAGAATGTCATTCCGGGATGGTCCCAACGGGTCCGCGCGAAGCGCGGCCCGATGACGGGCTCCGGACCAGACCTCAGATGCGCAATTGCGCATCGGGGGATCTCGGGATTCTCAGGAGCGCAATTGCGCTCCACAGTCCGATGCGGGCCTGTCATCGGGCCGGCCATGGAGGCCGGACCCGTTGGCATCGCCCCGCAATGACAGATGTGACACTTCACTGCGCCGCACCATCCCGATCGCAAAGGCTCCCGCGAGAAAAGGAACAAGCGTCACTGTGCTGCGTTCAGGTGATTGCCTGAAGACCGGATGTGGCATTCGCGCGCCGGAGTTCGGCTGACGACAGGAGGCAGCATGGATACCAGGCCAACCAGCAGGCGCGACGGGTGGAGCTGGTGGTATCTGCTCTTCGTCGTGCAATTCGTCGCTGTCTTGTGGCCCCCGTTCTACAACAGGATCGAGCCGACGCTCGGGGGCATGCCGTTCTTCTATTGGTACCAGCTTCTCTGGGTGATCATCGGCGCGGTCCTGACCGTCATCGTTTACTTCGCCACGGAAGCTCAAACGCGCGGACGCTAGGACGCGGCAGTTCGGCGGATACGTCACGTCGTGACGTGCCCGGTCAGGGCACGAAGGTCCAGGGAGAACCCCGGTGCAAGACATCAACTGGACTGCCTTGGTGATCTTCGTCCTGCTGTTTGCCTTCATCACATGGCTCGGTTTTGCTGCCGCAAGGTGGCGTCGAGGCGATCTCGATCTTCTTCATGAATGGGGGCTGGGTGGCCGGCGCTTCGGCACCTTCATCACATGGTTCCTGCTCGGCGGAGATCTCTATACCGCCTATACCTTCATCGCCGTGCCGGCGCTGGCGTATGGCGCGGGGGCAGTGGCGTTCTTCGCCGTCCCCTACACCATCGTCATTTTCCCCATTCTCTTTCTGGTTTTTCCGCGCCTCTGGCATGTCTGCCACAAGCACGGCTACATCACGGCAGCGGACTTCGTGCGCGGCCGCTTCGGCAACCGCTGGCTCGCGCTTGCCGTGACGATCACCGGTATCATCGCCACGATGCCCTATATCGCGCTCCAACTCGTCGGTATCCAGGTTGTCATCGCCGGACTCGGCATTTACGGAAGCGGCCTCGCCGGCGATTTGCCGCTGATCATCGCATTCATCATCCTTGCCGCCTTTACCTATTCAAGCGGCCTGCGCGCGCCGGCCTCGATCGCGATCGTCAAGGATCTCCTGATCTACGTCACGGCGTTCACCGCGATCGTTGTCATCCCGATGCAGCTCGGCGGCTTTGAGAAGATCTTTGCGATGGTGCCGCCGGCAAAGCAGCTATTGGCGACGCCGGGACCAAACACGACGGGCGCTTACGGAGCTTACGCGACACTTGCGCTCGGCTCGGCGCTCGCCCTGTTTCTCTATCCCCACTCGATCACAGCGATCCTCAGCGCCAATGGCGGCCATGCCATTCGCCGCAACGCCGCCATGCTCCCCTTGTACTCGCTGATGCTCGGCTTTCTGGCGCTGTTCGGCTTCTTTGCCATCGCCGCCGGCGTCGGTAACGATCCGCAATACGCCGAGGGCTTCAAGGAGTTCGGCAACAACTTCGCGGTACCGGCGCTGTTCCTGAGAAGCTTCCCGTCATGGTTTGTCGGCATTGCGTTTGCGGCCGTCGGGATCGGCGCGCTGGTGCCCGCTGCGATCATGTCGATTGCCGCCGCGAACCTCTACACCCGTAACATCCATCGTGAATTCATCAACCGCAATCCGACCGACCGACAGGAAGCGCAGATGGCAAAATGGGTGTCGCTGATCGTCAAGCTCGGCGCCCTCGTATTCACGCTGTTCGTTCCGACCAAATACGCGATCTATCTGCAACTGCTCGGCGGCATCTGGATCATCCAGACGCTGCCCGCGGTCATGCTCGGCGCCTATACCCGGTGGTTCAACGGCTGGGCGTTGCTGGCGGGCTGGGCGGTCGGCATGACGGCCGGCACCGCGATGGCGATCGCCTCGAATCTCACGCCCACCTATTCACTTGTCATCGGCGGCTTCGATTTCCCTGGTTACAGCGCGCTTTACACGGTCATCCTCAATCTGGTCGTCGCGGCGGTGTTGACGCCGGTCTTCAATGCCAGCAGCGCGCAACGCAGCCTGCCGGACGAGACCGGAGCGGCGGATTACTACGCCTGACCATTGGAATGGAGAGACGGGTCAGTCCTTCGGCTTGACCGCGCCCCTGAGTCCGGCTTGTGCTTCGATCTGCCCCAGCCGTCCGTTCGCCTGGACTTCGCGGACAAAATCATCGAGAAACGCCTTTGCGCTGTCGCGCCCCTTGGGGACCGCAATCGCCATGCGTTCTTGGCCCCAGTTGCCGTCCAGCACGCGGGCGCCTGGCAACTGCTCCGCCATCTGGAACAGGATCGCCTTATTGGTCGCATAGACGTCGAGTTCAGCCTTGCGTATCGCCTCGATGCCGCGTGCAACGCTGTCCTCTGACATAATCGTCGCTGTCTTCAACCTGTCCGACAGGAACTCGCTCGGAGGTTCCACCCTTTGTCACGCCGATGCGGACCCCCGGACGCTCCAGCTCTTTGTCGTCCCTGATGGGCGAATTGGCCGGCACAAGGTAGCCGAGCTCGACAGCCAGTAGCATCTGGCTGAAATCAACGTCTTTCGCGCGCACCGGCGTCGCGTTGGTGACGGTGAAATCGACCTTGCCGTCCTTGATGGCTTCCACGACCTCGGCAATCCGGCCGAACGGGACATAGTCGACCGGGACATGCAGCCGCTCGGCAAAGTCCTTGCCAAGATCGTAAGTCACGCCATGGGCTTGATTGGCGGGATCCGTCACCATCGAAGTCGGGCTGCCCATGTATACGCCTACGCGCAAATGGCCGCTCGGTGCAAGAACACGCGCTTCGTCACCGGCGTACAGCGCAGGCGCACCGAGAAGCGCGTAACCAACCAGTGCAATACGAACGCGTCTCATTGCGCGCCAACCCTGGCTGCCTTCAACACCGACTTTCATTTTGTTATCTCCACGTGCAACCGAACGCTGGTCGGCCCACTATAGCGGCTCGTCGTCATTGCCGTAGTGCTCGCCATTGGGCGCGGCGATATCGCCATGCTCCCAATCGTAGTCGTCAGGCCGCGGTGGCGGTGACGGCGCCTTTGGCTTTTCGTCAGCCTGTTTCGGAGGCTCACTCTTCCTGCCCGTGTTACCCATCGCATTCCCCCTGACGATGAACGAAGCGTAACAGATCAGCCGTGTAGAACCGGCCCGCCGGCCTTCTTCCAGGCGTCGATGCCGCCCGCGATATGGACGGTGTTGGCAATCCCGGCTTCTTTCGCGGCCTTCACCGCCATCGCCGAGCGCTCGCCAAAGGCGCAGAAGAACACGATGCGTCGGCCCGTCGCGGCCGCGACCTCGCGCAGCATGCCGCCGGGCCTCAGGTTTTCGCTGATCGAGGGGTAGGGTGCATGCAGCGCGCCGGACAGCGTACCGTGCTTGGAGCGCTCGCCGCTCTCGCGCAGGTCGACCAGCAGCACGTCGGTCCGGCCAAGGCTCTCGATTGCCTGGCGCGCATTGAGCGACAGCCCCTGCTTCTCCAATTCGTCCTGATGCAGCCCGACATGCATATTGGCGGGGATCACGACATCCATCAGCTTCGGGTTGGGCAGGTTCAGATTGCCCATCAGCTCGACATACTCGTCGATCGACTTCACCTGCAGTCGCGGGTTGTGGCGTTTTTCCTCGCCGATGGTGGAGACGGTGTCGCCCTTGTAGTCATGGGCGGGGAACACCAGCGTCTCTTCGGGCAGCTTCAGAAGCCGGTGGAAGATCGAGTCATATTGCGCCCGAGCGCTGCCGTTCTGGAAGTCGGTGCGGCCTGTGCCGCGGATCAAGAGCGTGTCGCCGGTGAACACGCGATCGCCCATCAGATAGGAGTAGGAATTGTCGGTATGTCCGGGCGTGTACATCACGTCGAGCGCAAGCCCCTCGATCGTGACCTTGTCGCCGTCAGAGACCCGCATCGAGACCACGTCGGCCTTGCTCTGCTCGCCCATGATGGTGATGCACTGGGTGCGGTCACGCAGCTCACCCAGCCCCGTGACATGGTCGGCATGCAGATGGGTGTCGACCGCCTTCACCAGTCTCAGGTTCAGCTCTTGCAGCAGTTTGCAATAACGGTCCGCCTTTTCCAGGACAGGGTCGAGAATCAGCGCCTCGCCGCCGGGACGGCTCGCAAGCAGATAGGAGTAGGTGCCCGAGACGCTGTCGAAGAGCTGGCGGAAGATCATGGCTGGTCACCATCGACTGGAGAATATATTTCCGGCCTAAGGCTGTCGTATGGTCGCAGAATGACGTCTTAGGGCCTAACCAGAGTATATCCGTTTTCCGCCAAGAATAGTATCTGCCTGACTCCGGCCCGGAGGGGGTTGTCCAAAGCCGCTTATCCCGCAATGCCCGGATTGCCGTCGACGCCCTTCAGCTGCACGTTGCTGCCATAGGGTGTCGAAATCCTGCCCGAACGCAGATAATTCGCGAACACCTCCCAGACCGGCTTGCCCTGTTGCGGATTGACCGACGCCCAGCCGGCCACCTTGTAGTGCTTGCCGGCATCGAGTGCTTTGCCATCCACGAATTTCAGGTCCGAGATGCGCTTGCCGATGGTTTCCGTCGGCGCGCAAGCATAGGTCAGGCCGCCGACGCGTACCATGTCGCCGCCCTGCTGGTAATAGGGATCGGTGTTGAAGAGATTGTCGCAGACGTCCTCGAGCATGTCCTTGATCTGCGCGCCGGTCATCGTCTGCACGTAAGTCTCGGGATAGGTGATCGCGGTTTCGGCCAGCACGTCTTCCATGGTCAAGGGCTGGCCGCTGAGGGTCGTCGTGCCCCAGCGAAAACCCGGCGACAGCGCGATCTCGGCGTCGAGTTCGCTGCGCAGGGCATTGCAGAGCGACTGGTCCATCGAGCCCCAGAAATTGTCGCGCCGATAGAGCAGCCGGTCGGACGTCGCGATCTTGTCGCTCCATTCCTTCGCAGGCGTCGCGTGCAGCCGGTCGATCAGCGCCTGCATGGCCGGATCAGGCTTCAGAAGCTCCGAATAGACCGGTAGCAAGCGGTAACGGAAATCCCTGACCTTGCCCTTGGCGAGATCGAGATCGAGAACGCCCAGGAATTTCCCGTTCGAGCCGGCATTGGTCACGAAAGTGATGCCGCCCGCGTTCTTCACGCCGACAGGCTGCGGCACGGCATCATGGGTATGGCCGCCAAGGATGAAATCGATGCCCGTGAGGCGGCTGGCGAGCTTGAGATCGACGTCCATGCCGTTATGCGACAGCAGCACGACGGCATCGACCTTGTCCGTCTCGCGATGGACGTTGACGAGTTTCTGCAGCTCGTCATCGCGGATGCCGAAAGTCCAGTCCGGCGTGAAACGCCTGGGGTGAGCGATCGGCACATAGGGAAAGGCCTGGCCGATCACGGCGACGCGGCGGCCGCCGATCTCCTTGAGCAGCGACGGCTTGAAGACACGGCCGGATGCCGGATCGAACGCTTTCGCGTCGTTGAATTTCGCTTCTTCAGTCAGGAAAACGTTTTGCGCGAGAAATTCGCCCTTGAAACGTTCGAGATTGGCGCGCAGCGCGTCCACACCATAGGTGAACTCCCAATGGCCGGTCATCGCCTCGATGCCGAGCAGGTTCGCCGCCTCGACCATGTCGGCGCCCTTCAAGCTGTTGGCGAGGCCCGTACCCTGCCAGAGGTCGCCACCGTCGAGCAGCAGCGCGTTCTTCTCTCCGGCATCGCCGCGCAATTTGTCGATCAGCGTCTTCAGATAGGCAAATCCGCCGAGCTTGCCGAAGCGCGCCGCCGATTTCTCGAAATCGATCGAGGTGAAGGCGTAGGCGTCTGCGCTGTCTGCCCGGATGCCGAAGCGGTCGAGAAAGGCCTTAGCGACCAGATGCGGCGGCTTCCCCGCCATGTCGCCGATGCCGATATTGGTGCTCGGCTCGCGGAAATAGACCGGCTGCAGCTGCGCATGCGTGTCGGTCAAATGCAGGATGCGCGCATTACCGAAGCGTTCGACGTCGTAGATGCTGTGGCTGTCCGCTGCGCGCGCGCCGCTGGCGATGCCGCCGGACAGGACCGCCGCACCAGAAAGCTTGAGAAAGTCCCGCCGGCGGAACGTCATCGCGAAATCGCCTCAACCGTCAGCGAATTTCCATCAGCGAATTTCCATGTCTTTCCAGCGTTCTTTCTCGCTGGTTGCCTGAAAGATGGAAGCCTTCGCCAGAGCGTCCGCTTCCCTTGCAGCCCTGATCGCTCCATCGAAATCGCCCGCAGCAGCAGCCTTTTTCGCGGCGGCGAGCTCCGTTTCCGTCGTGGTCCATTTGTTGCGCAGTTGCCCGGCTTCCTTCTCGGCGGCTTCCGCTGCGGCCAGCGCCGTCTTGTAGTCGGCTTCGGAAGCGGCCCGCGCCGGCCACGCGCCCAAGGTGAGCAACACCGCTGATATCATCATATTCCTGATCATGCTCATGGCCGTCTTCATGGCATGCTTCTTGGCAAGGTTCATGGCCTGGCTCCTGGTCCCGAGATCGGCAGGCCGTTGGCGACGTAGGACAGGAAATATTCGACGTCGCGGTATTCGTCGGATTGCGGTTCCAGCGGAACCGCGCGGGTCTGGCTGTTGCAGGTGATGAAGCGCCGGCTGGTCGTGCCCATGCCGCTCCACTCGGACCGGTAGATCGGCATCGCGTTCAGGATGCCGAGCGCGGGCGCGAGGATTTCGGCGCGAATGTGCTCGCCCGGGCTCTGCACATGACAAGTCGCGCAAGAGAAATTGAGCTGGCCGCGCCTGGTGTAGAAGTAACGCTTGCCGTTCTCATACGCCTCCAGCGCACGCGGGTCGTTCGGGATCCTGATGTCCATCGGCTTGCCGCGCGAGGTGAAGGCCATATAGGCGGTGAGCGAAGCCATCTCGTCCTTCACATAGGAGTAGGGCGCCTCGCTATTGGCCTCGCGGCAGCGGTTGAGCGCCAGTTCCAGCGTGACGACCTTGCCTTCCTTTTCGTCGAAATAGGGATAGTTCTGGCGGATGCCGATGCCGCCGTTCGGAAAGCAGTCCGCATAGGTCTTGCCGTTCCTGAACGGTGTCGAGAACATGTCCTTGCCGGTTTCGAGCGCGAATTCGTAAGGCGCAAACTGCTCCTTCTCCTCCCACTGCTTGTGCAGGTCCTCGTCCATCGAATAAGGACCGTTGACGAACTCCTCCAGCTTCACCTTCGGAAACTTGTCGGTGAAGAATTTCCTGAAGGCTGTGGCGTCGGCCACGGGATTTATCCCGGCATTTATCTTGGGATCGGCCTTGTCGGATGCGGCGATGGCGGAAGCAGCGACACAGGCGAGCGCAGCGGCCGCAAGCGCCGCGAATGCCGGGCAGAGGATCGTTCGAAACATCACTGGATCTTCGCCGTGGTGTTGTCGGTCGCGCCCTTGTTGTCGACCCAGCTGATCCTGAGATCGTCGCCCTTGTTTGCGCCCTTGAAACTGAATTTCACATAGGGGTCCTTGGAGACCGCCGTGCCCCAGTTGGCGAGGAATACGGTCTTGCCGTTGTGCTCGAACGTAAGCTGCTGGATGAAATGGGCCGGGATGATCTGTCCCTGTGCGTCCTTCACAAGGCCGGTATCCATCGGATGCTGGATCAGCGCCTGCACCTCGGTGGTGTCGCCGGTGGCGGTGGCGCGCACGCGAATGGTCGATGCCATCGGATTTGTCCTTCTTGCTCAGCCGCCGCAGCCGCCGACCGTGACCTTGACTTCCTTGGTCGCGGAAAACAGCTTTCCGGAGGACTCGACGATCGCGATCACGTTGCAGGTCTTCGCCATCTTCAGCCTGTTGGCGATGGCGGGCACGGTGCCGGCGGGAATCACATACGATGCCGCGAGGGCGTTCGGGTTCTCGCTGACGAAGAACGAGATCGAGGTGACGTCCGGCAGCGTCGTCGCCACCGCGATCGGCACCACCGCGCCGTTCTCGGCGATTTCCGGCGCATCGAGCTTGACCTTGTCGCTGGCTTCCGCGGTCTTGCCGTAGAGCGCCTTGATCGCATCCGCGTCGCTCTTCTGCTTGAACGCCTCCTCCGGATATTTGCCATTGGCCGCGGCGAGCGCCGGCAGGATGCCAAAGCCCGTCTCGAAGCCCAGGTAGACCCCTGCGCCGATCAGCGCGACCGAGCCCGCGCCCTTCAGCACCAGCCGCCGTGTTGCTGAAGTCCGATCGAGGTTCATGGCGAAAATCTCCGTGGAAAAGTCAGAGCGTCTGCAGGAAATCGACAATCGCATTGATCTCCTGCTCCGTCAGAATGCGGTTGCGGCCGAACGGCGGCATCACCGTCAGCGGGTTGCGTTGGGTTTCGTCGGCTACGATCGCGATCAGCTGCTTGCGGTCGTACCTGGCGTTGAGCTCCTTGAGCTCCGGCCCGATCGTGCCGGGCAGATCGCCGCCCTTGATTGCATGGCAGGTCAGGCAATTGCCCTTGCCGCGGTCGAAGGCGAGCTTCCTTCCCGCGTCGGCGGATTGCGCATGCGCCACAACTACCGAGAGCACGAGCGCGCCGGCGGCAGTAGCGGTTTTGACGATGGGATGGCGGATCAAGAGCGTTTCCGGCGAAGCTTTGTTCGGTGAATATAGGTGGTGAAAAGCACAAAGGCCATCTTCTGGCAATCGGGACTATCGGCGCTCTCGATTGAGGTTAAAATGCGGTGCAGCGTCGATATGCGCTGCCCAGGCGGAGCCGTCGATGGCGAATAATAGGCTCGAATTTGGCAGGGATGGCCGTCAGGTTGAGCCTGACGGCGGGCTCGATGCGCCGGCGTTTCACCGCAACCATCAGCCGATCTGGGCGGTGCTGCGACGATGCCTCGACGGCAGGTCTGGCGACGTGCTGGAAGCGGGCAGTGGCACGGGCCAGCATGTGGTCTATTTCGCCCGTCACACCCCCGGCATCGTCTGGTGGCCGAGCGACCTCAACGAGCGGCACCTGGCCAGCATCGAGGCGTGGCGCGCGCATTCGGGGCTGGAAAACATCCGGCCGCCCATGAGGATCGACCTTTCCGACGCTGACTGGAGCGCGGCGGTGCGCAGCGAAGTATCGAAACTGACTGCGCTGTTTTGCGCCAATGTCATTCATATCGCGCCGTGGCGCGTGGCCGAAGGGCTGTTCGCCGGTGCGAGCAGCACGCTCGCCGAAAATGGTCTTCTGTTTCTCTATGGCCCGTTCAAGCGCGCCGGCAAGCATACCGCGGTTTCCAACGCGGTATTCGACTCCAGCCTGCGCCAGGACGATCCGGAATGGGGCGTGCGCGATGTCGCCGACCTCGAAGAACTCGCCGGACGTAACGGTCTCGCATTGCGCGAGAGCTTCGAGATGCCGGCGAACAATCTGATTCTCATGTTCGGCCGGCGCGCGCCCGGCTGACGCCGACGCATGGCCCGCGCCCGCTGGCGCCGGTTGATCGTCCGGCCCAACTCTGCATAGTTGCGGCGGAATCACGGACAATGCGGGCTCGAGCGGGAACGCCCATGATCGATGTGACGGCCAGCGGGGACATCGCGAACGATGCCCGCGTGAAAGCGAATGTGGTGCGGCTTGCCGCGGCGCAGGCGCTGACCGGCGCCAATTCGGCCGTGATCTTCGCGACCGGCTCGATCATCGGCGCGAGCCTTGCGCCTTCCGTTTCGCTCGCGACTGTGCCGCTGTCGATGTATGTGCTGGGCATGGCCGCCGGCACCCTGCCGACTGGCGCGATCTCGCGGGCTTACGGCCGCCGCGTCGCCTTCATGATCGGCACTGGCCTCGGCGCCATCACCGGGATGCTCGGCGCATTCGCTATTCTGCATGCGGCATTCTGGCTGTTCTGCTGCGCGACGTTCCTCGGCGGCCTCTATGGTTCGGTCGCGCAATCCTATCGCTTCGCCGCCGCCGACGGCGCCAGCGCCGCCTACCGGCCCAAAGCCGTCTCATGGGTGATGGCGGGCGGCGTGTTCGCCGGCGTGCTTGGGCCGCAGCTCGTGCAATGGACGATGGACGTCTGGCCGCCTTATCTGTTCGCCTTTTCATTCGTGGTGCAGGCCGGTGTCGCGCTGGTCGCGATGGCGATCCTGGCCGGAGTCGACGCGCCGAAACCGGCTGCGGCCGACCTGCATGGCGGCAGGCCGTTGCTCGAGATCGTGCGGCAGCCGCGCTTCATCGCGGCTGCGATGTGCGGCGTCATCGCCTATCCCGTGATGAACCTGGTGATGACGTCGGCGCCGCTCGCCATGAAGATGTGCGGCCTGTCGGTCTCGGATTCCAATTTCGGCATTCAGTGGCACATCGTTGCGATGTACGGGCCCAGTTTCATCACGGGCTCGCTGATCGCGCGCTTCGGTGCGCCCGTCATCGTTGCGCTGGGTCTGGGGCTCGAAGCGGTTGCGGTCACCATCGGGCTGAGCGGCATCACCGCGCTGCACTTCTGGGCGACGCTCGTGGTGCTCGGCGTCGGCTGGAATTTCGGCTTCATCGGCGCCTCCGCACTGGTGCTGGAGACGCACCAGCCGCAGGAGAAGAACAAGGTGCAGGCCTTCAACGATTTCCTGATCTTCGGCGCAATGGCGGTCGGCTCGTTCTCCTCAGGCCAGTTGCTCGCCAACTATGGCTGGAACGCCGTGAACCTCGTGGTCTATCCGCCGGTGCTGCTCGGTCTCGTCGCGCTGGGATTGGCCTCGTTCGCCAGGCGCCGCGCGCGGCTCGCCGACATCGATGAATTTCCGGAGCCGAGCATCTAGCGCATGATCCGGAAAAGTGGGCACCGGTTTTCCGATGAGATCATGCGCCAACAAGAGCTTTCCCGCAGCTGATGCCAACTGCTGACACTTCGATCTCCATCGAAGCGATTGGATCTGGCGGAGCTTTCGTTCCGCCCTCATCTGTTGTCAGGCAAGCGTGGAGCCGCCAGTGGACGCCTCAAGCCCGATCACGACAACAGACGAGAGCTCGCTGCGTTATGAGGGCTGGCGCATCGTCGCGGTCTGCTTTCTGGTCGCGACCTTCGGCTGGGCTTTCGGCTTCTACGGGCAGAGCGTCTATCTCGCCGAGCTGCACCGTGCGCAAGGCTGGACGGCCTCGCTGGTGTCGGGCGCGACCACTTTCTTCTATCTGTTCGGCGCGCTGCTCGTCGTCTTCGTTGCGGAGGCGGTGCGAAAATTCAGCCCGCGCAATTGCCTGATCGCCGGCACGCTTGCAATGGCCCTCGCGGCCGTCGGCATCGGCCAGGTCAACGCGCCGTGGCAGCTCTATCTTGCCAATGCCGTGCTCGCCCTTGGCTGGGCCGGGATGAGCCTTGCCATGATCAACAATACGCTCGGGCTGTGGTTTGACCACAAGCGCGGCATGGCGATCAGCCTGGCTTTGAACGGCGCGAGCTTCGCCGGCATCGTCGGCGTGCCCCTGTTGGTGATTGCGATCGGCTATCTCGGATTCTCGAGGGCGATGCTGGTCTCCGCGGCTGTGATGGTTGCGCTGGTGGTCCCGACGGTTCTGGCGTTCGTGGGACGGCCGCCGCGCCACAAGAGCAGCGCCACGGCGGGCTCGGCGGATGCGCCTTCTTCCATGCAGATCCGCTCCTTTGCGCTGAGGGATATTTCCTTTCTCTCTGTGACGACGGCTTTTGCGCTGGTGCTGTTCGCGCAGGTCGGCTTCATCGTGCACCTGATCGCCTTCCTCGATCCCGTGATCGGCCGCGCCAGTGCCGCGACGGCGCTGGCGCTGCTCGCCGCCATGGCGGTGGTCGGCCGCGTCTTGTTCTCCACGGTGATCGACCGGCTCAATCAGCGGCTTGCTTCGGCCCTGTCCTTTCTGAGCCAGGCCGCGGCGCTGGCGATCCTGATCAATTTCCGCGCCGAGTGGCTTCTGATCGCGGCCTGCGCCCTGTTCGGCTTCTCGGTCGGAAACCTGATCACGCTGCCGTCGCTGATCGTGCAGCGCGAGTTCGACGCCCGCGCCTTTGGCGTGCTCGTCAGCCTGCAGACCGCGATCTCGCAGGTGACTTACGCGTTTGGTCCCGGCGTGATCGGCGTGTTGCGCGATCTCTCGGGCAGCTACACCGTGCCGTTTTACGGCTGCATCGCGCTGGAACTGGTCGCGGCGGTGCTGATCATGATGAGGGGACGACGGACTTAGGCAGTCATTCCGCGGCGCGTCGAAGACGCGAACTACGGTACGCACTTGCGCACCTGAGAATCTCGAGATTCCGGGTCTGGTGCTAACGCACCATCCCGGAATGACGGAGGGTTACGTGCCCCGTTGGCTCGCAATGACGAGAATCAAACCTGCCGCTGCCGCAGCAAATCCTCCAGATCGAGCCGCTTCGTGAACATCGCGAGCGATCCGTCGGCGGCACGCGGCCACATCTCCTTTGGCCGGTCCCAGTAGAGCTCGACGCCGTTCTCGTCGGGATCGCGCAGGTATAGCGCCTCGCTCACGCCATGGTCGCTGGCGCCGTCAAGCTGAATGCCCGCGCTCAGCACGCGATGCAGCGCGTCCGCGAGTGCCGGCCGCGTCGGATAGAGGATGGCGGTGTGAAACAGGCCGGTGGTGCCCGGCGGCGGCGGATGGCCGCCCTTGCTCTCCCAGGTGTTGAGCCCGATGTGGTGGTGATAGCCGCCGGCCGAGATGAACGCCGCGCCCGAACCCATCCGCTGCATCAGCTCGAAGCCGAGCACATCGCAATAGAAGCCAAGCGCGCGATCGAGATCGGCCACCTTGAGATGGACGTGCCCGATGCGGGTGCCGGCGACGACAGGTAGGGCAGGGGACATCGGCAATCTCCGGAGCTGTAGGGTGGGCAAAGGCGCGACAGCGCCGTGCCCACCAATTCAGGACTAGCACTTCAAATGGTGGGCACGCTTCGCTTTGCCCACCCTACAAGAGCCACTCGCCGGGAAACGCTGAGTTTCGCGAATTCACACCAGCTCCGACACTTCCCCTTCCGGCAACCCGAACTCGAACGTGTTCAGCGTCATCGACACCAGGCTGTAATAGCCGCAGAGGCCGATGACCTCGACCAGCCCGCGCTCGGTCAGCACCTGGACCGCCTCGTCGTAAAGCGTCTTCGAAAGTCCGTGGCCCTCGTGCAGCGATTTGGCGACCTCGTAGATCGTCTTGCCTTTGGCATCCTCGAACACCGGCGTGCGGCGATCGCGGATCGCCTCGATGATTTTCGGGTCCATGCCGCCCTTCAGCGCCAGCCGCTTGTGTGCCCACCATTCGTAATGCGCCGTGTAATGCCGCGCGGTCACCAGGATCGCGATCTCCGACAGTTTCGCCTGGAACATCGTGTTGAAGCGCAGCTCCTCGCCAAGCCTGGTCGCATGGCGCGCCATCGCCGGGCTGTTGAGCCAGGCCATCATCGGCGCCGGCGCCGAGCCGCGCTTGCCCGCGATCGCCTCGTCATGGGTTTGTTTTTGCTCAGGCGTCATTTCGCCAGGCGAAAGCAGCTTCAGCCTCATCTCGCGTTTCCTCTTGTTTTTCAACCGTTACCGCGACATCCGTATAGCCGATCGCGCCGCGGCGCGACACTGGCAGTCACCGCATGGGGATATTGAAATCCGCTGGCCCCCCGTTAAGGTCGAGCGACATCTTTACAGTGGAAACGTCCGATGGCCGACCTCGAAAAATTCCGCCAGGAAACCCGCGCCTGGCTGGAGCAGAACTGTCCGAGCGAGATGCGCAAGCCGGTCGCCGCGGAAGGCGACACCTTCTGGGGCGGGCGCAACGCCAGATTTTCCTCCGAGGCGCAGCGCCTCTGGTTCGAGCGCATGCGCGACAGGGGCTGGACCGTGCCGCACTGGCCGAAAGAATATGGCGGCGGCGGTCTCGACGGCGAGGAGGCCAAGATCGTGCGCCAGGAGATGGCGGCGATTGGCGCGCGCCAGCCGCTCTCCTCGTTCGGCATTTCCATGCTCGGGCCGGCGCTCTTGAAATACGGCACCGACACGCAGAAGAAGGAGCATCTGCCCAGGATCACCGCGGGGCTGATCCGCTGGTGCCAGGGCTATTCCGAGCCGAACGCCGGCTCCGACCTCGCCTCCCTGCAGACCCGCGCCGTCGGCGACGGCGATGACTACGTCATCAACGGCCAGAAGATCTGGACGTCCTACGCGAACTACGCCGACTGGATTTTCTGCCTGGTGCGGACCGACGCATCCGCGAAGAAGCATGACGGCATCAGCTTCATCCTGTTCGACATGACCTCGCAGGGCGTATCGACCAGGCCGATCCTGTTGATTTCAGGCTATTCGCCGTTCTGCGAAACCTTCTTCGACAATGTTCGCGTGCCGAAATCGCATGTCGTGGGACAGGTCAATCGTGGCTGGGATGTCGCGAAATACCTGTTGCAGCACGAGCGAGCGATGATCTCGGGCATGGGCGAGCGTGGTGTCGGCCGGCCGCTCGGCCAGGTGGCGGCCGCTTCCATCGGAGCGGACGAGCAGGGCCGTCTGGAAGATCAGGTGTTGCGCGGCCAGATCGCAAGCTTCGAGGTCGATGAAGCCGCGCTTACCGCCGCTGCCGAACGCATGGTCGATCTGTCCAAGGCCGGCCAGGCGCATCCGGCTTTTTCCTCGGCGATGAAATATTACGGCACCGAGCTCAACAAGCGCCGCCACGAGATCCTGATGTCGGCCGGCGGCATCGACGCGCTGGAATGGGAAAGCGAACGGTCCAAAGGCGGCGCCCGTCCGCGTGCCTGGCTGCGCACCAAGGCCAACTCCATCGAAGGCGGCACGTCGGAGGTGATGCTCGGCATCGTCGCCAAGCGTATCCTCGATTTGCCGGGGGCTTAAGGCACTCTTTCACCCCGTCATTCCGGGGCGCGACGCAGTCGCGAGCCCGGAATCCATACTCCCGATGGTGGTTATGGATTCCGGGCCTGCGCCTAACGGCGCATCCCGGAATGACGATCCAAATAAGTGTTTGATAGGCGGAAGCTACATCATGGCCCTCGTCCTCACAGAAGAACAATCGATGCTGCGCGACAGCGCACGCGGCCTGATTTCGGACAAGGCGCCGGTGTCGCATCTGCGGCACTTGCGCGACTCCAAGGACGCCACCGGCTTTTCGCTTGAACTGTGGAAGAGTTTCGCCGAGATGGGATTTTCCGGCCTGCTTATCGCGGAAGAATTCGGCGGCAGCGGCCTCGGCTTCGTCGAGGCCGGCGTCGTGATGGAGGAGATCGGCCGTACCTTGATGCCGTCGCCGTTCCTGTCCACCGCGGTGCTCGCCGCGTCCGCGCTGTCGCGCGGCGGCAGCGCGGCGCAGAAGTCCGAGCATCTGCCGAAGATCTCGGCCGGAAGCCTGCTCGCCGCGCTTGCGGTCGACGAGGGATCGAAACACCGCCCGCTGAACACCGAGCTCAAGGCTGTCAGGTCCGGCAACGGTTTCAGGCTCACGGGATCGAAGGCCCTTGTGGTCGACGGCCATGTCGCCGATCTCCTGATCGTCGCTGCTCGCACCGCGGGCGCAGCCGGCGAGTCCGGCGGCATCACCCTGTTCCTGGTCGATCCCAAAGCCAGGGGCATCGCGACCGAGCGCACCATCATGGTCGATGCCCACAACGCCGCGCGTATCGAATTCGACAATGTCGAGGTCAATGCCGATCACGTGCTCGGCGAAGTCGACCAGGGCTATGCGCTGCTTGAAAGTGTCCTTGATGTCGGCCGCGGCGCGGTTGCTTCCGAAATGGTGGGCCTGAGCGAGGAAGTGTTTTCGCGCACGGTCACCTATCTCAAGGAGCGCAAGCAGTTCGGCAAGGCGATCGGCGAATTCCAGGTACTGCAGCACCGCGCCGCGCAGCTTTATATCGACATCGAGATCACGCGCGCCGCGGTGCTCAAGGCGCAGCAGACGCTCGACGGCAATCCCGACAAGGCCGCGGCCGCGGTTGCGGTGGCCAAGGCCCGCGCCGGCACCACCGCGACCCGCGCGGTGCAGGAAGGCGTGCAGATGCATGGCGGCATGGGCATGACCGACCAGTTCGACATCGGCTTCTTCATGAAGCGCGCGCGGGTCTGCGAGGAATTGTTCGGCGACTCGAATTTCCATGCCGACCGGCTGGCACGGATGAAGGGCTATTGAAGCTGGTTGGCGCGGTCCGCCGCCCAACCACGCGGTTGGCTTGAACCAGTTCATGTCTGCCGGCGACTTCAGGAAGGGTTGAGCGTCCTGCTCCTGGCTGGGGTGGCCACATGAATGTGGCGCAAAGACTGGTCCTGATTGCGCTGGGCTACGTGCTGGCGGCTGCCGGCGGTTTCGCCGCCGTGGCCGTCAACGAGCTCTTGATGCCTGCTGACGTCGCGCAGGGCTCGCCCGGAATGGTCGCCTTCGGCGACATGATCCTGCTGGTGCTGGTCACGGGATTTCTCAGCCTTCTGCCGACCTGGTTCCTGCTGAAGCTCGCCATAGAGCAGGCGCCACGCGCCCTGATCGCCGCCTTGCTGCTGGCTGCGGTGATGGGACCGTTGAGCTGGCTCGCGGTCGTCGGTCTTGCCGGCGGACCTCCGACGGATCCGCCGGGAGCGCTCAACCTGTTGATCGGACCCCTTATTGCATTGGTTGCCATCCCACGGATGGTCGCCGGCCCGGTCCTGTTGCTGATCGAACTGGTCGCCATCT
The DNA here is from genome assembly GCA_963696255.1 of uncultured Alphaproteobacteria bacterium. Classification (GTDB taxonomy): domain Bacteria; phylum Pseudomonadota; class Alphaproteobacteria; order Rhizobiales; family Xanthobacteraceae; genus Bradyrhizobium. Next base: position 1,183,259 of record CAVOJN010000005.1, on the reverse strand, counting down.
TTTTCGTCCGCTGGCCCGCGGCACGTGCGCTGTTGGCGGCAGCGATGCTGATGGATATCGTCCCGCTCAGCCTTTTCGCATTGCATATGACGCGCGGCATCCTGCGCTGAGCCGCTCCGGGAATTTGCAAACCGCGGGTTTCTGGCCCGAAACCGCGCTTTGTGACAGACTGCCTCATCTTTCAAGGGAGCCGTTGCGTCACGGGCCTCCCGGCAAGATGGAGGAGACGGTCATGCCAAATCGTCGGACATTCCTTGGTCTGGCGGCGGCTGCGGCCGCGGCGCCGTATGTCGCGCAGGCTCAGGACAAAACAGCAGAGATGACAAGCAAAGCCTTCTTCTATGTCAGCCTCGGGCCCGCATTGAAGCTGTATCGGATCAATCCCGATGCCGCGACCCTCTCGCCGGGGAGCACAGTGACGGTGCCGGAAAAGATCCAGTATGTCTGGCCGCATCCGTCCGCGCCGTTTGTCTATGTCGCCTCCAGCAATGGCGGCTCCGCTCTGGCCGGAGTGAAAGGCGACCGGCATTTCCTGAGTGCGCTACGCGTCGACAGGACCAGCGGCGAATTGCAGATGCATGGGGCCTCGGCGCCCCTGCGCTCACGCCCGATCCATGTGACGGTCGATGCCGCCGGCCGCTATGCGCTCACCGCCTACAACAATCCAAGCAGTGTCTCCGTGCACCGGATCAATGCGGATGGAAGCGTCGGCGAGGAGGTGGCACAGCCGGCTTCGCTCGATTGCGGAATATTCGCGCACCAGATTCGCCTCACGCCTGCCAACGACGCGGCGATCCTGGTGTGCCGGGGCAACGACAAGAGCAAGGACAAGCCGGAAGACCCCGGTTCGCTCAAATTCTTTTCCTTCCGGGACGGTCAACTTGCCAACCGCGTGTCGGTGGCGCCGGAGGGCGGCTACGGCTTCGGCCCGCGCCATCTCGATTTTCACCCGACGCTGCCGTTCGTCTATGTGTCGCGCGAGCGGGAGAACAAGCTGAATGTGTACCGGCTTTCGAACGGCGTGATCGATCCGGAGGTTATCTTCGTCAAGGATACGCTGGCTTCGCCCGACAACATCATTTCGCGGCAGGCTGCCTGTACCCTCCATGTGCATCCGAACGGCCGCTTTCTTTATCTCGCCAACCGCGCCTTCGACGCCATCAAGGTCGATGGCAAGGACGTTTTTCCCGGCGGCGAGAACAACATCGCCGTGTTCGCGATCGACCAGCAGACCGGCGAGCCGACGCCGATCCAGCACGAGGATGTGCGCGGCGTCTATCCGCGGACCTTCGCGCTCGATCCCACCGCGCGCATGCTGGTTGTGACCGATGTCGAGCCCCGGCTGACGCGCGATGGCGCAGGCTTCAGGACCATTCCCGCCAACATCTCGACTTTCCGCGTCGGCAGCGACGGCAAGCTCACCTTCGCCAACAATTACGAGATCGATACCGGAGGCCAGTTGCAGTTCTGGAGCGGCATGGTGGCGGTGGTGTAGGGGCGTTGGGGCAAGGGCGACGCGCGCGCCGCGATCAATAGGGCGGCGGCTTGCGACGACGCTGTTCCCTGGCCGCTTCGATCCACCACATCAGGTCGTCGGCGAAGCGCGGAAACGCGCGCTCGAGCGCCGCGCCTCCGGCGCCGGTGGGTTCCCCCTCGGCGGACAGGCTCTCACCGATCGGGCCGACACTGAGGGTGCTCGAAATCACGATCATCCCCATCTCCGAAAGCGTGCCGTGCCAGGCGCTCGCCGATCGCACGCCTGACAGGCGTCCGGCCGAATAGCTTGCGATCGCGGCGGGACGCCAGAACCACTCCTCCAGGAAATGATCGGTGAGATTCTTCAGCCCGGGCTGCACGCCCCAATTATATTCACCGGTAATAAAAATGAATCCGTCGGCTGCGCGGATTTTTGCGGCGAGCTCCTCGAGCACGGGCGGCGCCGCGCCCTTCGGATGTTCCTTGTACATCCGGTCGAGCATCGGAAGATTAACTGCCCTGGCGTCGATCAGCTCGACATCGCAGCCGCGCCGACGCAGCCGCGCGACGACGAAATCAGCGAGCCGGATTCCCATGCGGTCCGAACGGTAGGAACCGTAGAAGACGAGGATGCGATCGCTCATGATGTCACCGCGGGACGGGGCAGGGCAGCAAGCTGCCAGACGAAATCTCGACTTACTGGCTCGTCATTGCGAGCGAAGCGAAGCAATCCATCTCGCCTCGACGGACATGGATTGCTTCGTCGCGTTGCTCCTCGCAATGACGACGTTGACCGAACTACCGGATCGGCGGCGCGTATTGAATTCCGCCGGCGTTCCAGAGCTGGTTCAGGCCGCGCGGAATGTGCAGGCTCGAACTCGGCTCCGACGTTGCGTTCATAGACCTCGCCGTAATTGCCGACATGCTTGATGATGCGCACGGCCCAGTCCTTGCTGAGGCCGAGGTCGGGACCGTAAGTGCCCTCGTTGCCGACGAGGCGCATGACATCGGGCTTCGTCGACTTCAGGGCCTCGTCGATGTTCTTCGAGGTGACGCCGAGCTCCTCGGCGTTGATCATCGCATACAGCGTCCATTTGACGATCATCATCCAGTCGTCGTCACGCTGGCGCACGACCGGCGCGAGCGGCTCCTTGGAGATGACGTCGGGCAGGATGATCTGGTCGTTCGGCTTCGACATCTTGATCCGCAACGCGTAGAGCTGGGAGACATCCGCGGTCAAGGTGTCGCACTTGCCGTCCTCATAGGCCTTCACGACCTGGTCGAGCTGCGGGAACTTCATCTCCTCGTACTTCATGTTGTTGGCTTTGAAGTAGTCGGCGAGATTGAGCGCCGTGGTCGTTGCGGCCTGCACGCAGACCTTGCTGCCGTTCAGATCCAGCGCGGTTTCGATGTTGCGCGAACGCGGGATCATGAAGCCCTGGCCGTCATAATAGGCGACTGCCGGGAAATAGAGATCGTAGTTCTGCTCGCGCGCCATGCTCCAGGTTGTGTTGCGCGAGAGGATGTCGACTGTGCGGTTCTGCAATTCCTTGAAGCGCTCGTTGGCATCGAGCGGGACGAACTTCGCCTTACTCGGGTCGTCGAAGATCGCCGAGGCCACCGCGCGACAGAAGTCGACGTCGAAACCGGTCCAGTTGCCCTTGTCGTCGGGATTCGAGAAACCCGGCAGCCCCTTGTTGACGCCGCACAGCACCTCGCCGCGGCGAACCGTGCGCTTCAGGGTGCGGGTGTCGTAGAACTCATAGACGATGGCGATGATGCCGACGAGGACCGCGACCGCGAGCCCGATGATCAGGCCGCCACGAAAGCTGCGAAACATGTCTCTCTCTCGATGACTGTTGAAAACAGGGATGGGAGCAGGCGCGGACTAAAGTTCGGGCTTCTGCCGGATCACCACCTTGGTGCCAACAGGCACGCGCTCATAGAGATCGGCGACGTCTCGGTTGACCAGCCGGAAGCAGCCGGAGGAGACCTTGGTGCCGATCGTGTCGGGGCGGTTGGTGCCGTGGATGCGGTAGACGGTGGTGCCGAGATACATCGCGCGTGCGCCGAGCGGATTGCCGGGCCCGCCGGCCATGAAGCGCGGCAGATAGGGCTGGCGGGCGATCATCTCCGGCGGAGGCGTCCAGTCCGGCCACTCCTTCTTGTTGGTGATGGTCACAAGGCCTTGCCACTGGAAGCCGTCGCGGCCGACGCCGATGCCGTAGCGCAGCGCGCGGCCGCCCGGCTGGATCAGATAGAGGTGGCGCTCGGACGTGGAGACGATGATCGTGCCCGGCGGCTCGGTGGTGCGGTAGAGCACCACCTGCTTCTGCCATTCCGGATCGAGCGCGTAGTTGTCGTCGGCCACGAGACCAGGTTGATCGCCCGGGTCCTGCGTTTGCGCGTAACCCTGCGAGGTCGAGAACAGCAGACCGATCGCAGCCATCGACATCCAGGCCAGGTGGCGAAGGTTCGTCATTTCGAATGTCTCCAGAAGAAGAGCAACAAGAACAAGGGCGAGCAAAAGAGAAAGTCAGTCACCGCGCTTGTATCATTGATTGGCAAATCATCGGAACCGTCAAATTGGAGCGGCGGCTTGATGCAGGTCAAGGCGCGGCGGTGGGCAAGGAATCCCCATCCTTTCCGTTACTTAGCGCTCCAATTGACGAGAATCTGACCGCGGTTCCGGCGCCCCTCGGGACGTGAGTTGCGGCCAAAATAAAGCCGACCCGGAAAGGGGGGCATCCTTTCCGGGTCGTTGGAGGTCTATGGGAGGTCGAAGAAGAAATTCGATGGGGTTCTATCTAACAGGCGATTTTTTCCGGGTTATTTCGTCGAATGTTTCATTGGTTTCGTTGCGTGTGTTTCTGGGCTGGCCGGCGGGGCTACCGCCGGACCGGATGCGTTACGCGGCGAGGCTTTCGACGCCGGCGTTGCGCAGCAGGTCGCCCAGCTGCTTGCGGGCATAGAACATGCGGGTCTTCACCGTGCTTTGCGGGATCCCGATGATGCGGCCGGCTTCTTCCACGGACTTCTCGTGATAGTAGACGAGATTGATGATTTCGCGGTGTGCTGGCGACAGCTTTGCAACGCAGGCGCGCAGGATTGCGCTGGTGTTGGAGCGATCGAGCGAAGCTTCCGGCGTATCGGTCCCGTCGGCGATCTCGCGGACATCGTCCTGGTCGAGGTCCTCGAACTTTCGCTGGCGCAGTGAGGTCAGCGCCTTGAAGCGGGCGATCGACAAGAGCCAGGTCGAGACCTGCGAACGGCCCTCGAATTGGCCTGCGGTGCGCCACACGTCCAGGAAGACCTGACTCACGAGGTCTTCGGCCATGCTGGTGTCGCGGACGATGCGCAGGATGAAACGGTAAACCCGAACGTTGTGCCGGGCGTAAAGCGTATGCATCGCGGTCCGGTTGCCATCGGCAATGCTTTGCAGAAGCACTTCGTCCGAAGTCGCCTGCACAGCAATGATGCTCTGGCGAGCCGCGGAGTTGATGGCGATAACGTTCTGCATGGACCTGCTCCCAATGACGCCGCTCCAGCCGGCGCTTCGTTGGTCCAAAGTGTTAATGAGGCAACGTTTCGGGATGTCTGCTCCAAAAGCGGAAAATGGTTTCGTGCCAAAAAGAATTGTTTCGTCGCGGAGCGATCGACGAAATATTCGCGGTAAAAACGTCAGTAATTTCAATGTGCGGAAAATACGGGCATTTCAGAGCGGCAAAAGTTCCCTACCCCCGGCGGGGGATTCCCGTCTCATCTCATTGGCGTAGGGAAATCGGGTGGGACGGGGCAGCCCGATACCTCGAGCTGGAGCCGGTCAGCGTGACCGGCCTGATCTGACCATTTGTGTGTTGGTCCCTACGCTGAGGCCGGACGATACCATGCGCGAAGGGCCTGACGCCGGACCGGTGAGCCTCAGGCCTTTTCGCCGGCGGGCGAAAACAGATATCCGCCGCCACGGATCGTGCGGATCACGGCCGGCTTGGTCGGGTCGGGCTCGATTTTGCGGCGGATTCGCATGATGCGCAGGTCGACGGCGCGGTCGAAGGCTTCGCTGTCTCGGGCATTGGCGAGCTCGAGCAGCCGCTCGCGCGACAACACCCGCTTCGGGTTGGCGGCGAAGACCTTCAACAGGCCGAATTCGGACGCGGTCAGCGGGTGCTCGTTGCCCTCGTCGTCGCGCAACGCCTGGGCTTCCAGGTCGAGCCATTTGGTGCCGAACCGCACCAGATTGTCCTTGGCGGCCTTGGCGCCGCTGTCGGCGACGGGCGCGGCCTTGGCTGGGCCGCTCCGGCGCAGCACCGAGCGGATGCGGGCCATCAGTTCGCGCAGCTCGCAGGGCTTGGCGATGTAGTCGTCGGCGCCGAGCTCGAGCCCGACCACCCGGTCGATCGGGCTTGCGGTCGCCGTCAACATGATGACGGGAACGTTGGTGCGGCCCTTGAGATCGCGGATGATGGAAAGGCCATCTTCCTCGGGCATGTTGAGATCAAGCACCACGAGGTCGGGCGCCGCACCGGCATCGATCGCGCCGCGAAGGCTCTTGCCGCCGTCGCAAAGCGTCACCGTGAAGCCGTGCATCTTGAGATAGTCGCCGACCATTTCGCGGGCCGGCGCCTCGTCATCGACGATGATGATGTGTTGGCTCTGGCTCATGACATCTCGGTCGCAGGTAGGACAATGGTGAAGGTCGACCCCTTGTTGGGGCCCGCGCTTGCGGCGGTGACATCGCCGCCATGCATGTCGACGATGCGCTTGACGATCGACAGGCCGAGGCCCGTCGAGCTCTCGCCGGCAGTCGGCTTGGCGGACAGGCGCTGGAAGCGGCCGAACAGCCGGCCGAGGTCTTCCGGCGACAGGCCTGCGCCTTCGTCCGTGACGCTGATGATGGTGTTGTCCTCGTCATGGCTGACGCCCACGGCGATCTTGCCGCCGATCGGCGAGTATTTGATGGCGTTGGAGACGAGATTGTCGATCGCCTCGCGGATCCGGTCGGTGTCGCACATGGTCACGATATTCGGCGGGGCCGATACGCTGATGGTCTGCTGCTTGTTGACCGCCAGCGGCTGGTTGGCTTCGGCGACTTCGCTGACCAAAGCCGCGACGTCGACCGGTTCGCGGCGGATGGTGATGTCGAAGGCATCCGCCATGGCGTCGGAGATCAGGTGGTCGACCATCGAGGTCAGCCGCTTGGTGGCGTCGCGGATGTGTTCGATTTGCGCCGTGACGCTTTCCCGGGACGCCGGGGTCGAGATCAGCTCGGTCAGCATCTCGGTCCGGCCGAGGATCACGCCGAGCGGATTCTTCAGGTCATGGGCGACCGTTCCGAGAATCTCGTTCTTGAAGCCGTTGGCGCGCTGCAGCCGCAGCCATTGCGCGGAAAGCCGGCGATTGGCCTGCATCAATGCGCGGGTGCGCTGCGCGACGCGGTCCTCGAGCTGGGTGTTGGCTTCATGCAGTTGCTGATAGAGGATCACATTGTCGAAGGCGATCGACAGCCGGCTTCCGAAAATCTCCACCAGCGCGCGGTCGGTTTCCGACAATTGCCGTTCCGCCTGCAGCAACACCACGACTTCGCGCCCCGACCCGGTGCGGACATAGAGCACGGTGCGGTGGTCGGCGAATTCGTGCTTGCGGCGCTTGAAGGCTGCTTCCACCATCTCGCGCAGGTCGGGATCGAGCGATTTGGAGCTGGCGGCGCCGATGAAGCGGCTGTAGCAGCCGGAGCCGGCCAGCACCGACAGCTCTTCGCTGCGGTTGCCGTCATCGCGCAGCACCAGGATGCCGGCGCAATCCACATTGAGTAGCGAGGCGAGCTGCGTCAGCACGCCTTCGGCGAGCCGCTGCATCGACTTGAAGTCATAAAGCGTCGAGGCGGCGTCGATGATGATCTCGAGCCCGCGGCGGGTCTGCACCATGCGCTCGAGCTGCTGGTAGCTGCGCAGCGCGGCTGTCAGCGAGGTGAACAGCTTGTCGGCAGTGAGCTCGGTCTTCGCCTTGTAGTCGTTGATGTCGTACTGGACGATGACGCGCCGTTCGGGCGCCTGGCCGGGCTGGCCGGTACGCAGGATGATGCGGACGGTCTCGTTCTGGATCTCGTTGCGGATGAATTCGACGAGCTCGAGACCGGCGACGTCGGTCTCCATGATCACGTCGAGCAGGACGGCGGCGATATCCCCGTGGGCGCGCATCAGCTCGCGGCCCTCGGCGGCGGAATAGGCCGAGAGGATTTCGAGGCCCTGGCCGTTCAGCTGATAGTCGGACAGCGCAAAGCGGGTGCCTTCGTGCACGGCCTGATCGTCGTCGATGACGGCGACCTTCCATTTGCGGACAGGCTGATCGTCCGGGACAGATCCGGTATCGTCGATCAGGTGGAGGACATCGTCCTGTTCGGCCATTGCGTGGTCCCGTCCGCTAAACTCAGAGTACTCGCCGGCTCGCCCTTGGCGGTCCGGGGCATGATAATCCGAAAAATCGTCCCTTGTCCCGGCCTTGACTCCAGCATCATCCGCCCACCGAGCTGCTGGGTTACCAGATTATAGACGATGTGTAGACCGAGCCCGGTGCCGCCTTCGTTGCGGCGCGTCGTAAAGAAGGGGTCGAATGCCTGCCGCTGCACCTCCGGCGTCATGCCGGCGCCGTCGTCGGCGAACATGATCTCGACATCATCATGGCCGCGCGGCTTTGCCGAGATCGAAATCGTGCCCGCGCGGCCGTCACTGAAAGCATGGTTAACCGCGTTGAGGAACAGGTTGGTCAGGATTTGCCCATAGGAGCCCGGGTAGCCGTCGATCATCAGGCCTTCCGGCACGTCGATGGTCAGCTCGATCGGCGCGCGCTTGAGGACCGGCCGCAGGCTCGCGATGATCTGGTCGGTGGCCTCCGCGAGCGAGAACTGACGCCGTTCGGCGTGCGAACGGTCGACCGCGACCTGCTTGAACGACTGGATCAGCTCACCGGCACGGTGCAGGTTTGCCACCAGTTGCTGGGCGGCGTCGCGCGATGAGCGCACGAAGTCCTCGAGCTGGGACCGGCGCAGTCCGGCGCCGGATTTCAGCTCGTTCTCGAACGTCTCGCTGCGGCGCGCGAAGCTGGAGGCGACCGTCAGGCTGATGCCGATCGGATTGTTGACCTCGTGGGCGACGCCGGCGACGAGCCCGCCGAGCGCGGCCAGCCGCTCCGCGTCGATCAGGTTCTGCTGGGCGGTTCTGAGCTCGAGCAGCGCGCTTTCGGCCTTTTCCTTGGACGAGCGTAGCTCGTCCTCGGTTTGCCGCTTGGCGATCGCGTTCTCCCGGAACACCTCCACCGCGCGGGCCATGGCGCCGACCTCGTCGCGGGCCGCGATGCCCTGCACCTGGCGGTCGTAGTCGCCGATGGTGATCGCGCGCATCGCGGACATGATCTGCTGCAGCGGCAGGCGGATCGACAGCGCGATCAGGACGCCCGCGGAGAGGATGATGCCAAGGAAGATCACCGCAATCGAGAGCACGCGGCGGGAAATGTCCGCCAGCGTCCGGTCGAAGGTCTCCTGCGCCTTCTGTTCGCGCTCGCGCATCCTGGCAGAGAGATCGTCGATCGCCCCGATCTCGTCGGCCTGCGCGGCATCGATAGTGTTGCGCAGCAATTCGGTACGATTGCTGAGCTGGTCGGACAATTTCTCCAGCCCCTGCCGTAACGCCTGCGCCCGCTCCTTCAGACGCGTGAGCGCCATCCGCTGCAGGTCATTGTCGGCGAGATCGGCCATGACCGGGATGGTCTTTTCGATCGTCTCGGTGTTGCGGCGCGCTTCCTCGGCCGCGGTGGTGGCAAGCGAGAGATAGTAGGAGTTGGCCGCGACGAGCATGCCGGTGAAGGCCTCGCGCGACTTGCCGAGCGAGGGCCAGATCAACGCATCGCGATGCCCTGTGGCGCCTTCGATGATGGAATAGAGCCCTGCCATGTCCCTGGCCGGCGCGAGCACCTCGTCCTCATAGGTCTTGGTGATGGTCGCCTGCACCGCGCGCAGATCGCCAAAGCCGTTGAGGAAGCGGTCGGTGACGCGTTCGAGCTCCTCGACCGAACCCGACAGCATGGGATCGGTGGAGGCGCGTGTGGTCAGCGTTCCCAGCACCGCCTCGCGCAGGAGCAGGATCTCCGCGAACAGCTCCGGGCTCGGCTGGTTGATATAGCGGTGGATCAGATTCTGCAGCCGGCTGGTCTCGCTTTCGAGCAGCGCCAGGATCTTGTCGGACTCGCGCACCTGCCGCACGTCTTCCCAGGCCGAGCCCAGCACCTTGGAGCCGTTCCAGATCAGCACGGCGAGCACGACGACGACCGCTGAGTTCAGGAGCGCGATCGACAGGATGCGCCAGCGGATCGGCACCGCGCGCAGCACCCCGACAATGCGGGCGCGGACCCGCGCCGCCAGGCTCGTGGGTCGTTCCGTTGCTTCGCTGGTGATGCGCAATGACAAGATGAATATCACTCCACCTTGCGAATGCGTTCGATCAGCTGCGCGGAAGTGGGATCGCGCTGCGCCTTCTCGTACAGGCCGATCCATGGCTGCTTCGAACGGCTTGCGGTCGATATCCTTGACGATGGTGACGCCGGCGGCCTCCGCCTGCTGGCGCGACCGGTCCTCGAGATCGCGCCACTTCTCGCGCATGAAACGGCTCGACCTCATCGCCGCCTCGCGAAAGATCGTCTGGTCTTCGGCCGACAGGCTCTGCCAGGCCTTCAGCGACATCACCAGGACTTCCGGGCTCATCGTGTGTTCGGTGAGCGTGTAGTAGCCGGCATGTTTATAGTGATCGGTGGTGACGAAGGACGGCCAGTTGTTTTCCGCGCCGTCGATCAGTCTGGTGGCGAGACCGGTGAGGACCTGGCCGTAGGGCAGTTCGACCGGCTGGGCGCCCAGCGCGCTGATCATGTCGGACATCAGGGACGATTGCTGCACGCGGATGCGCAGGCCCTTGAGGTCCGAAAGCGTTCGGACCGGGCGGACATTGTTGTAGATCGAGCGTGCGCCGGAATCGTAAAAGGCCAATCCCACGAAACCGTAGGGTTCGAAGCTGCCGAGGATTTCATTGCCGATCGGTCCATCCAGCACCTTCTGCAGATGTTCGATGGAACGAAACAAAAACGGCATCGCCAGTACGTTCATGGTCGGTATGAAGGTTCCGATCAGCGCGACATTGGTGCGATTGAGGTCGATCGCGCCGACGCGGGTCTGCTCGATGGTTTCCTTTTCCTCACCGAGCTGACGTGAGTGAAATACCCGAATCTGAAGCCGGCCGCCGGTGCGTTCCTCGATCAAATGGCTCATGTAACGGAGAGCCTGGACGGTCGGGTAATCTTCGGTTTGGGTATCGGCGGCGCGAAACTCGCGCGCAAACGCGCTCGATCCGGCTGCCAGAAGCAGCGCGGCAACGAGAGCCAGGATCCGCGGAGGGCCGGCGCGGTACACAAACAAATTCGTCCCCTTCATAATGGAGTCTTGGGTCGACGGAAAAGGTTCAATGCCATTTTGCAGCGGTGGCGGGATGCGGCTATTGTGCCGACGCCGCAATGCTCGTCAATGGTGTGCGGCCCGGACCTAAACGCCCGGCCGGCGACCTACTTCTGGGTGGATATTGGAGGCCATGCGGCGATGCCCTCAAATTGCGAGTATCCGTATCGTGAAATCCGCGGTTAACTTCCTGCAGTTGGCGGCCGTGGCGGTCTTGGCCGCCTTCGCAACGCCCGCCTTCGCGGTCACCGATGTCAACTGGTGGCACGCCATGTCTGGTGAGCTGGGCAGGCAGGTGGACAAGCTCGCCGCGGACTTCAACGCCTCGCAATCGGAATATCGGGTCATTCCGAGCTACAAGGGCAAATACACCGAGACCGTCACGGCGGCGATCTTCGCGTTTCGTTCCCGCAGCCAGCCCGCGATCGTGCAGGTCAACGAGATCGGCACAGCGACCATGATGGCGGCCAGGGCCATGATCTATCCCGTGTTCGAATTGATGCGGGATGAGAAGGAGCCCTTTACGCCGAGCGCCTATCTGCCGGCCGTGACCGGGTACTACGCCGATCTCGCCGGCAATCTCTTGTCCTTCCCGTTCAATTCCTCGACGCCGATTCTCTATTACAACAAGACGATGTTTCGCGATGCCGGCCTCGATCCGGAAACGCCGCCGAAGACATGGCCGGAGCTCGGCGCCGCGGCAAAGAGTTTGCGCGAGCACGGCGCGGTCTGCGGTTTCACCACGTCCTGGCCGTCCTGGATCCATGTCGAGAATTTGTCGGCGTTCCACAATCTGCCGCTCGCAACCAGCTCGAACGGCTTTGGTGGGCTCGACGCGATCCTGACCTTCAACAATCCGACCGTCATTCGTCACGTCGCGCAGCTTGCGGAATGGCAGGCCACGAAGATCTTCGACTATAGCGGCCGGGCGCAATCCGCCGAGCCGCGCTTCCAGAACGGCGAGTGCGGCATCTTCATCGGCTCCTCGGCCACGCGCGCCGACATCGAGGCCAATTCCAAATTCCAGGTTGGCTACGGCATGATGCCGTATTGGCCCGACGTCGCCGGCGCGCCGCAAAACACCATCATCGGCGGGGCGACGCTCTGGGTGCTCCGTGACCGGCCGAAGGCCGAATACAAGGGCGTGGCGAAATTCTTCTCGTTCCTGTCCAGGCCGGACGTGCAGGCGGCGTGGCACCAGAACACAGGTTATCTGCCGATCACCCGTGCCGCGTTTGACCTGAGTCGCGCGCAGGGCTTTTACGACCGCCATCCGGGTGCCTCGATCTCGATCGAACAGATCACGCTGAAACCTCCGACCGAAAATTCGCGGGGCCTGCGGCTCGGCTCGTTCGTGCTGATCCGCGATGCGATCGAGGACGAGCTGGAGCAGGCATTTGCCGGCAAGAAGCCCGCGCAGGCCGCCATGGATTCGGCGGTCGAGCGCGGCAACCGGCTGCTGCGGCAGTTCGAACGCGCAAGCCCGGACCGGTAGCGGGCGGATGTCAAGATTTGCTCTCGTCATTGCGAGCGAAGCGAAGCAATCCATGCCTCAGATTGGGAGGGATGGATTGCTTCGTCGCTTTGCTCCTCGCAATGACGCGTAATGAATGCTGATTTCTCTCCCCTCCATCGCGGATTACGAGTCCTATCGCGATTGGCGCGCGGCCAGTAATCCGCTGGCGATCGCGCGCGACATCGCGCGGAGCCGCGGACTCGGCTGCGATGCGCCACATGTCTTTGCCACCGGCACGAACATCGTCGTGGCGCTGGACGAGCGGCTGATCCTGAAGCTGTTTCCGCCAATGCTGCGCGCGCAATTCGCCTCCGAGCGCCTTGCCTTATCGCATCTTCGCGGGCGGCTCAGTCTTCCGATCCCGGACATCGTGGTCGAGGGCGAGCGCGACGGTTGGCCCTATCTGGTCATCACGCGCCTTGCCGGCGTGCTGGGATCGCAGGCCTGGCCCATGCTGCCGGAGGCGCAGAAGGAGCGCGTGCTCGGCGAAATCGGGGCGACGATTGCGGAGGTCCAGCGCGTTCCTCCAGCCGCATTGCTTGATGTCGAGCCGGGCTGGACTGAGTTCCTGCGCGGCCAGATCGCCGGCTGCCGGGCGCGGCACGAGCGGCTCGGTCTGGCGGCGAAATTCCTCGATGGGCTGGACGATCTCCTGCGCGACGCGGCCTCGCTGATCCCGGTCAATGCGCCGCCGGTGATCCTGACCGGCGAATATATCCCGGAGAATTTTCTCCTGGCCGAGGACGGTGGCGAATGGCGTCTCGCCGGGCTGATCGATTTCGGCGATGTGATGACGGGCTTTGGCGATTACGACCTGCTTGGCCCGAGCGCCTTCATGGCGGCGGGCCGCCCGCGGCGGGTGCAACGCCTGTTCGAAGGTTTCGGCTATTCGCGCCGTGATGTGGGTTTCGCGCTGAAGCGGCGCCTGATGGCGCTGATGCTGCTGCACCGGGCCAGCGATCCGGTTAGGCACATCTGCATCGAAAATTGGCAGGACAAGGCGGACGATCTCGTGCAGCTTCAGGAATTGATCTGGCCGGATTGATCGTCCGGCGGACCCCCGCTACCCTCGTGGCGAGCAGCGACGACTGGAAGAGATCATGGCAACCGGCAGTATCGACGATTACATCAACTCCGTCGCAGAGGCGCTTGACCTCCCGATCGAGGAGGGATGGCGCCCCGCCATACGGTTCAACCTGGAAGTTTCGCTCCGCATGGCGCGCCTCGTCGACGAGTTTCCGCTGCCCGACGAGAGCGAGCCCGCCAGTATCTTCAGTGCGTGATCCTGCCATGCCTTTGTCGGCTTCCGAAATCGCCAAGGCCGTCGCTTCGCGCAAGATGTCCGCGCTGGAGGCGACCGAGTTCGCGCTTGCGCGCATCGCGCAACATGACGGCGTTCTCAACTCCTTCACCGACGTCACCGCCGATCGCGCCCGCGCCAGGGCGCGGCAGCTCGATGCCGATGTTGCGGCCGGCAAAAGCCCCGGGCCGCTCGCGGGCGTTCCCTTTGCCGTGAAGAATCTGTTCGACGTGAAGGGAATTTCCACCCGCGCCGGCTCGAAGATCAACCGCGACCTGCCCCCTGCGCCGCGCGACGCGACGCTGATCGAGCGAATGGAGGCCGCCGGCGCCGTGCTGGTCGGCGCGTTGAACATGGGCGAATACGCCTACGACTTCACCGGCGAGAACGTGCACGACGGCCCGTCCCGCAATCCGCACGATCCGATGCGGATGACAGGCGGCTCGTCAGGCGGCTCGGGCGGCGCCGTCGGCGGCGCGCTGGTGCCGATCGCGTTGGGGTCCGACACGAACGGATCAATTCGCGTGCCGTCGTCCTTCTGCGGCATCTTCGGATTGAAGCCGACCTATGGCCGGCTGTCGCGGGCGCGCTCGTTTCCGTTTGTCCCCAGCCTCGATCATCTCGGCCCCTTTGCGCGCAGCGTGCGCGACCTGGCGCTGGCCTATGACGCGATGCAGGGTCCGGATCCCGACGACGCCGCCTGCACCACCCGGTCGATCGAACCAGCGGCGCCGCTCTTGGCCGAAAACGTCGGCGGGCTGCGCATGGCGCTGGCCGGCGGCTGGTTCGAGAAGAACCTGTTCCCGGAAGCGGTCGAGGCCGTTGCGCATGTTGCCAAGGCGCTCGGCGTCAGGCGCACTGTCGAGATCCCGGAAGCCGGGCGCGCCCGCGCCGCGGCCTACGTCATCTCCACGACCGAAGGCGCCTCGCTGCATCTCGACCGCCTGCGCAAGCGGCCGAACGATTTCGATCCGGCCGTGCGGGACCGCCTGATCGCGGGCGCCATGGTGCCGGCGCCGATGGTCGATCGCGCGCAGAAATTCCGCCGCTGGTATCGCGCGAAATTGCTGCAGATTTTCGAAACGGTGGATCTGTTGATCGCGCCGGCGACGCCTTGCGTCGCGCCGAACATCGGTCAGGTGAATTTCACGCTTGATGGCGTCGATCTGCCGGTGCGCGCCAATATCGGGATTCATACCCAGCCCATCTCATTCATCGGGCTCCCCGTCGTCGTCGTGCCGGTGCCGCTTGCACCGATGCCGATCGGCGTCCAATTGATCGCGCCGCCCTGGCGCGAGGACATCGCGCTGCGCGTCGCCTACACGCTGGAGCGGATGGGCGCGGTCGCCGCACCGCCGCCGAGAGGACTATAAGAAGCGGAATCCGAGAAGCGGAAGAAGCAAAATCCGGGAAGTGGGATCTGACATGGAAATTGACCTGCCCGACGTGCTCGCCGAAGTCACGGCCCAGTTCGAGCGCTACGAGAAGGCGCTGGTGACCAACGATGTCGCCGTGCTCGACGAGCTGTTCCGCAATGACAAACGGACGCTGCGTTATGGCATCGGCGAAAATCTGTACGGCTATGGCGAGATCGCATCTTTTCGCGCCGCACGTTCGCCGGTCGGTCTGATGCGCAGGACCGCGCGGACGGTGATATCAACCTACGGCCGCGACACAGCGGTGGCCTCGACCCTGTTCTACCGCGACAGCCTGCCGGGCAAAGTTGGACGGCAGATGCAGACCTGGGTGCGTTGTGGCGAAGGTTGGCGGATCGTCGCGGCCCATGTCAGCGTCATCGACGAGCCGAAGGTTTGATTTCCAAGCTGTCATTCCGGGTTCGGTGCTATGCACCGCCCCGGAATGACGCAGGATGTTTACACCGCCGCCCTCTGCGCCATATAGGCGCGCCATCCGCCGAACGGGGAAATATCCCGCGCGACGTCTACCGCCGCTGCCTCGACGAGAAATCCCTTCACGCCACGGCCATCGGCAAGAATGATCGTGCCGATCGAGAGCGGCGGTGGGATCGCGGCGACGAACTCCCCAAAGGCCGCAGACGAAAGCGACCAGATTTCGAGTTCGATGGCGGCTCCCTTTCCGGCGTCGACGCGCAGCATGCCCGGTTTCGGCGGCGTGGTCGGCAATGCGAACAGCCTGTAGTCCGGCGCGGTGCGGGTGGCTTCAAGCAGGCTGGCGCCGAGCGCCTTCAACTCGCCATTCAGCGCCATACCCGAGAGATGCGCGCCGACGACCGCGATCGGAATGTCGTTGCCCGCAGAAGCCGGCAGGGGTGCGAGCGGCTTCTGTGCAACGCCGCGCGCGCCGAGGGTCAATCTCGTGTCGGCATGGAAGACGCGGCCGATGCTCGCCAGCATCGCGTCGCACCCGGCGGGCGCGAGCAGCGTAATGCCGAAGGGAATGCCGTCCGGTCGCATCGCCGCCGGCAGCGCCAGGGCGCACAGATCGAGCAAATTCACGAAGTTGGTATAGGTGCCGAGACGGCTGTTGAGCTCGATCGGGTTCGCCAGCACCTGCCTGGTCGAATAGGCCGTCGGCGCAGTCGGCAGCACCATCGCGTCCATGGTCGCGAAGGCGCGCTCGGCGAGCTTTCGTAGCCCCTGCAGGCGATAGAGCGCGGCGAAGGTCTCCGCCGCCGTGAGGCGGCTGCCCGCGGCCGTGATCTCGCGCGTCACCGGATGAATCGAGTCCGGCGACGATGCCAGGAGATCGCGGATGACAAGGTAGCGCTCGGCGACCCAGGGTCCCTCGTAAAGCAGCCGGGCGGCCTCGTAAAACGGCTCCATGTCGAACTCGACCAGACTGGCCCCAAGCGCAGTCCAGCGTTGCAGCGCTTGCGCGTAGGCGGCCTCCGAAGCCTTGTCGCCGAAGAAGATCAACTGCCCGCTCCGCGGCACCCCAAGCCGTAGCTTTGGCGTAAGCGGCGCCAGCGCCTGCAGCGGCCGGTCACGCGAGAAGGGATCGGCGGCATCGGGCGCGGCCATCGCCGCCAGCGCCATGATTGCGTCATCGACCGTGAGCGCGAATACCGACACGCAGTCGAGCGTGCGGCAGGCGGGCACGACGCCCGCCGTCGAGATCATGCCCAGACTCGGCTTGAGGCCAACGATGTTGTTGAGCATCGCCGGCACGCGGCCGCTTCCCGCGGTGTCGGTGCCGAGCGCGAGCGGAACGAGTCCTGCGGAGACGGCAACGGCCGAGCCCGAACTCGATCCACCCGGAATGAGATCGCTTCGTATCGGGTTGCCGGGAATGCCATAGGGGGAGCGCACGCCGACGAGCCCCGTCGCGAACTGGTCGAGATTGGTCTTGCCGAGGACGATGGCGCCGGCCGCGCGCAGCCTGGCCACCGCAGTCGCATCGCGCGCCGGCGTGTAGGCGAAGGCGGGGCAGGCGGCGGTGGTCTGAAAACCCTGCGCGTCGATATTGTCCTTCACCGCCACCGGTACGCCATAGAGCGGAAGCCTGGTCGCGTCCTTTGCGAGCAGGCTTTCGGCCTCGGTGAGCGCGTCCTTTTCCGCGCGCAGGCTGATGAAGACGGCGGGATCGCCATGGTCGCGGATGCGCTGATAGGAACGCGCAACGGTCTCAGCCGGCGTCAGCGTTCCCTCGCGATGCGCGGCGACGATCGCAGCCACGGTTTCAGTCAAGCCACGCTCCCTTTTGCCAACGCCCCTTGATTGTGGCTGCCACAATGCCGGCCGATCGAAGCAAGCACTATGCCATTGTGTACAATCCGCGCAGTGCAGGACAGAGTGAAAGAGGGCGATGCGTCAGATGTTTGGACTTGGCCGGGACGGCCGAGGCGCCGGCTTTTCACCGCCGTCTGCTCAATTCGCGGGCAGGGCTAGAGCGCAATGAGATTGGGCAGAATTGTCATAGCGCTCTAGATTCTTGTTTGCGCATGATCTTTTCGGAAAACCGCCGCACACTTTTCCGGATCATGCGCTAGCTCGCGACCTTGCTGCTGCCTTGCGTGATCAGGCGGGATGCACGCTGGTCGCGGACATAGATCCAGAGCCAGCTCAGCGCCACGCTCAGGCGGTTGCGCAACCCGATCAGGAAATAGATGTGCGCGATGCCCCAGATCCACCACGCGATCGTGCCGCGCAGCTTGATCCAGCCGAAGTCGATCACTGCGAGCCGCTTGCCGATTTGCGCGAGGCTGCCGGCGTGTTTGTAGCGAAACGGCGGCTGGGTCCGGCCCGCTAGCCGTGCCTTGATCGTTTTGGCCACATATCGTCCCTCTTGCTTCGCCGCCGGCGCGATGCCGGGCACCGGATTGCCGTCGGGACCGGCGATGGTCGTGGTGTCGCCGATCGCAAAGATCTCGGGATGGCCTGATACCGTGAGGTCGGGCTCGACCTTGAGGCGACCGGCGCGGTCGGCCGCTGCGTTCAGCCATTCGGCGGCGCGCGAGGCGCGGACACCGGCGGCCCAGATCAGGGTGCGCGCGGCAAGCGTCTTGCCGCCATAGACCACGCCGTCGGCCGAGCATTCCGTGACCGCCTCGCCCAGCATCACCTCGACGCCCAGCTGCTGCAGCGAACGCTGCGCATAGGCGGCAAGGTCGTCGGGGAAGCCGGCGAGCACGCGGTTTCCCGCTTCGATCAGCACGACGCGGGCCTTGCGTGTGTCGATGTGGCGGAAGTCGCGCGGCAGCGTATCTCTCGCCATGTCGGCGATCGTGCCGGCGATCTCGACGCCGGTCGGCCCCGCGCCGATGACCACGAAAGTGAGCAGCGCTGCGCGCCGCGCCGGATCGGTCTCGCGCTCGGCGCGCTCGAAGGCGACCAGGATGCGCCGCCGCAGCGTGGTGGCGTCCTCCAGCGTCTTCAGGCCCGGCGCGAACGGCTCCCATTCGTCATGGCCGAAATAGGCGTGGCGGGCGCCGGTCGCGAGCACCAGCGTGTCATAGGCAATGCTGCTGCCATCCTCGATCAGCACGCGCTTGCCGGCTGCATCGACCCCGTTGACGTTGGCGAAGAGCGTGGTGACTTCCTTGCGGTCGCGCAGGAGATAGCGGATCGGCCAGGCGATCTCGGACGTCGCGAGCGATGCGGTCGCGACCTGGTAGAGCAGCGGCTGAAACAGATGATGATTGCGGCGATCGATCAACGTGATCTCGACCGGCGCGCCGGCGAGCCGGTAGGTCGTCTCGAGCCCGCCGAAGCCGGCGCCGACGATCACCACGCGATGGGGTTTTGCCGGAGGTGCCATTTGCTGCAGCCTCATTTCAGTGGTCTGCCCCTAATCTACGCGCCTCGCGATCCGCTCCAAGTGCCCGCATCCGATCGATCGATAGGCGATCCGAATGGCGCAAATTGCTGAAACCGGCTCATGTCCTGCGACCAATCGACCGGCACTATAGTTCTTGCCATTCGCGATTTGTACGAATTATGATGCAGGTCCACAGACGGTTGGGATGGCCCTGAGCCTAAGGTTCTAGGGCTTCAGGCCGGCTTCCTGCTTGCTGGCCATCGGCGATTTCGCGCACAAAACAGCCTGAACAGGCGATCGTGCCGGCCGGCCGACGTGAGTGAGATAACGAGGAGGGGAAACGAATGAAGACGGCTTATTTGCTTGCGGGCGCGGCCACGCTTGCGCTGTCGGGCCTTGCAGGTTCCGGTCCTGCGCTGGCGGGCGATACGATCAAGATCGGCTTTGTCTCGACCTTCAGCGGCCCGACCGCCGTGATCGGTAATGACATGCGCAACTCCTTCGAGCTTGCGCTCGATCATCTCGGCCGCAAGATGGGCGGCAAGCCGGTCGAAGTGATCTACGAGGACGACGGCCAGAAGCCGGATGTCGGCAAGCAGAAGACCGAGAAGCTGGTGCAGTCCGACAAGGTCGATTTCATCGTCGGCTACATCTGGTCGAACGTGCTGCTGGCCTCACTGAAAACAGCGGTCGACTCCCAGACCTTCCTGATATCAGCCAATGCCGGCCCGTCTCAGCTCGCGGGCGAACTGTGTTCTCCTTACGTGTTCTCGACCTCCTGGCAGAACGACCAGACGCCGCAGGCCATGGGCCTCTACATGAACCAGAAGGGCGTGAAGTCGGTGTTCCTGATCGGCCCGAACTATGCGGCCGGAAAGGACATGCTCGCGGGCGTGAAGAGCACGTTCAAGGGCCAGGTCGTCGGCGAGGAATATACGGTGTGGCCGACCCAGCTCGACTTCTCGGCCGAACTGACCAAGGCGCGCAACTCCGGCGCGGAATCGATCTTCGTGTTCTATCCGGGCGCGGCCGGCGTGCAGTTCCTCAATCAATATGCCCAGGCCGGCATCAAGGAGAAGATGCCGCTCTACACCGCCTTCACCGTCGATGAATTGTCGCTGCCGCTGCAGAAGGAGAACGCCATCGGCGTGCCGGGTGCGCAGGAATGGGTCAACGATCTCCCCAACGACCAGAACAAGAAGTTCGTCGCGGATTACCACACCAAATATCCGGGACTGCGCCCGACCTATTATGGCGCGCAGGCCTATGACGCCGCCCAGCTCGTCAACAGCGCGGTGGTTGCGGTGAAGGGCGACACGTCGAAGAAGGACGCGATGAAGGCCGAGATGGAAAAGGCAAACTTCAAGTCGCTGCGCGGCTCGTACAAATACGGCAACAACCACATCCCGATCCAGAATTTCTACCTGCAGGACGTGGTCAAGGGCGCCGACGGCCAGCTTTCGCTGAAGACGGTCGCGACCATCGTCAAGGACGACCAGGACCGCTTCCACGACAAATGCCCGATGAAGTGATCGTGGCATCTGCTACAAACGGCGGCGGTGCCCAAGGCGCTGCCGCCTTTTGTTTGTGCCGGCTATAGGGACGCATGCTGCTCCTCATCGAACAGATCTTGAATGGATTGCAGTTCGGGCTGCTGCTGTTTTTGCTCGCGGCCGGATTGACGCTGGTGTTCGGCATCATGGACTTCGTCAACCTCGCGCACGGCTCGCTCTACATGATGGGCGCTTATTTCGCCGCGACCTTTGTCGCCTGGACCGGCAGCTTCGTGCTGGGCGCGGTGCTGGCGCTCGGCGCGACGCTGCTGATCGGCATCGTGCTGGAGTTCACGGCGCTGCGGCATCTTTATGGCCGCGATCATCTCGACCATGTGCTGGCGACCTTCGGCCTGATCCTGTTCTTCAACGAGGCAGTGCGGCTGATCTGGGGCCCGGCGGGACTGGCATTGCCGCTGCCGGCCTGGCTGACCGTGCCGGTGCAGATCCTGCCCGGCATCTTCTATCCGGCCTATCGGCTCGCCATCATCGTGGTGGCGCTCGCGGTCGCGCTACTGCTCTATCTCGGCGTGATGCGTACCCGCATCGGCATGCTGATCCGCGCCGGCGCGTCCAATCGCGAGATGATCGGCGCGCTCGGCATCAACATCAAGCTGCTCTACACCTTGGTGTTCGGCCTTGGTGCGGCGCTTGCCGGCCTTGCCGGACTGATGCAGGCGCCGATCCTCACGGTGCAGATCGGCATGGGCGAGAACATCCTGATCCTGGCCTTCGTCATCATCGTGATCGGCGGCATCGGCTCGATCCGCGGCGCCTTTGTCGCCGCGATCCTTGTCGGACTGATCGACACGCTCGGCCGCGCGTTCCTGCCCAATCTGCTGCGGCAGGTCCTGAGCGGCGCGGCGGCGTCGACCGCGGCGCCCGCGATTTCCTCGATGCTGATCTATCTCTTGATGGCGATCGTGCTGGTGCTGCGTCCGGAGGGGCTGTTTCCGGCCGGCAGACGATGAAGCCCCCGCTCGACGTTCGCACGGCCGTCACTGTTTTGTTGATCGCCGGCCTTCTGCTGCTGCCCGTGTATTCGGCGCTGTCGGGCAATGTCTTCGCGCTGACCCTGTTCACCCGCATCGTGATCCTCGCGCTGGCGGCAGTGAGCCTCAACCTCATCATGGGCTATGGCGGCATGATGAGTTTCGGCCACGCCGCTTATCTCGGGATCGGCGGCTATGCAGTCGGCATCCTGGCCCAGGAAGGGGTCGGTTCCGGCTTCGTTCAGTTTCCGGTGGCGCTCGCGGTGTCCGCCCTCTTTGCGCTTGTGATCGGCGCGCTTTCGCTGCGCACGCGCGGCGTCTATTTCATCATGATCACGCTCGCCTTTGCGCAGATGGCCTACTACGTCGCCTCGGGTCTCGCGCGCTACGGCGGCGACGACGGTCTCACCATCTACAAGCGCAGCGATTTCTCCGGTCTGATCAATCTCTCCAATCGGGTGCAGTTCTATTATCTCTGCCTTGCCTGTCTGCTCGGCGTGATCCTCCTGATCTGGCGCATCGTCAATTCGCGTTTCGGGCTCGTGGTGCAGGGACTGCGCTCCAACGAGCAGCGCATGCAGGCGATCGGTTTCCCGGTGAAGCGCTACAAGCTGGTCTGCTTCATCATTGCAGGCACCATGTGCGGACTGGCCGGCGCGTTGCTCGCCAACAACACCGACTTCGTCAGCCCCGCCGTGATGTACTGGACCCGCTCCGGCGATCTCATGGTGATGGTGATTTTGGGCGGCATGGGCTCGCTGTTCGGTCCAGTGATCGGTGCGGTGGTCTATCTCGTCCTCGAAGAGCTGCTGTCGCAGATCACCGAATATTGGGCGATCATCATGGGGCCGCTGTTGCTGCTGATCGTGCTGTTCGGTCGCGGGGGCATCATGGGCCTGCTGGGGAGGTTCTCCCGTGGCTGATCCTCTGCTGCGCGTCCAGAACCTCGTGCGCCGCTTCGGCGGCATCGTCGCGACCGACAGCGTCTCGCTCGACGTGGCGCAAGGCGAGTTGCACGCCATCATCGGCCCCAACGGCGCGGGCAAGACCACGCTGATCAGCCAGTTGACGGGGCATCTCACGCCGCATTCCGGCAGCGTCTCGCTGGCCGGGCGCGACATCACGCATCTCGCGGCCTACCGCCGCTGCGCGCTGGGACTGGCGCGCTCGTTCCAGATCACCTCGTTGCTGCGCGACTTCACCGCCGCCGACAACGTCGCGCTGGCAGCCCAGGCGCATGACGGACATTCCTTCCGCTTCTTCGCCAATGCGCGAAAGGAATCAGGTCTGCGTCAGAAGGCAACGGCCGCGCTTGGACGCGTCGGCCTTGCCGATCGTGCCGACGTGCTGGTCTCCAGGCTCAGCCATGGCGAGCAGCGCGAGCTGGAATTGGCGGTCGCGCTCGCGACCAGGCCGCAGCTTTTACTGCTGGACGAGCCGATGGCCGGGCTCGGCGTCACCGAATCCGCGCGCATGGTGAAGCTGCTCGGCGAATTGCGGAAAGAGGTGACCATCGTTCTGGTCGAACACGATATGGAGGCTGTGTTCGCGCTCGCCGACCGCATCACGGTGCTGGTCTATGGGCGCGTGATTGCCTCCGGGATGCCGTCCGAGATCCGCCAGAACGAAGAGGTCAAGCGCGCCTATCTCGGCGACCAGCATGTGGTGGTGCGCCATGACTGAGGCCGACAACATCGCCCTTCTGGAAGTCGACGGCATCGAGACCTGCTATGGGATGAGCCAGGTGCTGTTCGGGCTGTCGCTGTCGGTTCGCGCCGGCGAGATGGTCTCGCTGATGGGCCGCAACGGCATGGGCAAGACCACCACCATCCGCTCGATCATGGGCCTGACGCGTGCGCGGGCCGGCAACATCCGCTTCGGCGGCGAGGAGGTGCGCGAACTGCCGTCATACCGCATCGCCAAGCTCGGCATCGGCCTCGTGCCGGAAGGGCGGCAGATCTTTCCGAACCTCACCGTGCGGGAAAATCTCGTGGCGGCCTCGGCCAACCGCTTGAATGCATCCGATCCCTGGACGCTCGAAAAAATCCACACCATGTTTCCGCGCCTCGCCGAGCGCTCCGGCAACATGGGCAACCAGTTGTCCGGTGGCGAGCAGCAGATGCTCGCGATCGGCCGCGCGCTGATGACCAACCCGAAACTCCTGATCCTGGACGAGGCGACCGAGGGACTCGCGCCGCTGATCCGCCAGGAGATCTGGGACTGCCTGTCGATGCTGAAGGCGCGCGGCCAGTCGATCCTGGTGATCGACAAGAATGTCGAACATCTGACCCGAATCTGCGATCGCCATACCATCATCGAGCGAGGCCGCACCGTCTGGAGCGGCACATCTGCCGAGCTGATGGCGCAGCCCGATCTGCAACACCGATATCTCGGGATTTGAGCGCGCATTCTCGTTGAAATTTCCATTGTGCCGCGCTGACGCGCGTGCCAGATTTTTCCCGAAAAGACCATTTCCGGGAAGGAGATTTCATGTCGCTCAGGAAAGTCGCCGCCGCCTTCGTGCTGTTCTGCCTTGTAGGCCTCGGTGCCGGAGCCGGCGCCAGCGCCGACGACAAGGTGCTGAAGGTCGGCTCGACCCCGACCGGCATCCCTTTCACCTTCCTCGACACCAAGACCAATACGATCGAAGGCCTGATGGTCGATCTCATCAAGGCGATCGGCGCGGACGCCGGCTTCAAGGTGGAGATCGAGGGCATGACGTTCTCGACCCTGATCCCGGCGCTGACGGCGAACAAGATCGATATCATCGCGGCGGCGATGTACATCACGCCGTCGCGCAAGGAGGTGATCGACTTCTCCGGCCCGGTCTATACCTATGGCGAAGGCCTGATCGTGCCGAAAACGGACAGCAAGGACTACAAGGAGTTTGCGGACCTCAAGGGCGAAACCGTCGGCGCGCAAAAGGGCACCGCCTTCATCGAGCCTCTGCAGAAGACCGGCTTCTTTCCGGAAGTGAAGATCTACGACAACATCCCCTCCATCCTCGCCGACGTGAACACCGGGCGGCTCAAGGCCGGCTTCGCCGACAAGCCGATTCTGGCCTACAATCTCAAGCAGGGCCTGTTTCCGGAGGTGAGACTCGTGAACAGCTATGTCTCGACCATCAACGGCTCGGTCGGGATCGGCGTGCGCAAGAGCGACGGCGAATTGCTCGCGAAGATCAATGCGTCGCTCGACAAGCTGACCAGGGACGGCACTGTCAAGAAGATCCTCGCGAAATGGGGCCTGGACTGATCCTGAGTTAAGGGATTGCAAGTGAGCGTGACGGATCGGCGGTGGCAATGACGAAATTCCTCGCCGACGCCCGTGAGTTTCTGCCGATCCTGTTGCAGGGCGTCTGGCTCACCATCGTCGTGACCGTCGGCTCGCTGGTGCTCTCGACGGTACTCGGCATGGTCTGGGCCTTGATGCGGGTCTGCCGCATTCGCTTCCTGCAGCGGCTGTCGGCCCTCATCGTCAACGGCATCCGCGGCATCCCGATCCTGGTGCAGCTTTTCTACATCTATTTCGTGATGCCGGAACTCGGCGTCACGCTGACCGCATTGCAGGCGTCGATCATCGGTCTTGGCATCGCCTATTCGGCCTATCAGGCGGAGAATTTCCGCGCCGGGATCGAGGCGATCGACAAGGGCCAGATCGAGGCGTCCGAATCGATCGGCATGGGCTGGGCGCAGATGATGCGGCGCGTGATCCTGCCGCAGGCGGTCAAGATCATCCTGCCGCCCTACGGCAACATCATGATCATGATGCTGAAGGATTCCTCGCAGGCCTCCACCATCACGGTCGCGGAACTGACCTTGAAGGGCCAGCTGATCGCGTCCTCGACTTTCAAATATACCAGCGTGCTCTCGATGGTCGCGGTGCTCTATCTCATCATGAGCGTGCCGCTGATTTTTTTCGTGCGCTGGCTGGAGCGGCGCATGGGAGAGGCGCGGAAATGATCGAGCTCTCCGATGTGCACAAGAGCTTTGGCGCCGTCGAGGTGCTGCGCGGCATCACCGCGAGCGTTGGCCGCGGCGAGGTCGTATGCATCATCGGCCCGTCCGGATCGGGCAAGTCGACCATCCTGCGCTGTATCAACGGTCTCGAAGGCTACGACCATGGCGCGATCACTATCGACGGTGTGCGGGTCGACCGGCAGTCGCCCGGCATCGTGTCGATCCGCACCCAGATCTCGATGGTGTTCCAGCGCTTCAACCTGTTTCCGCACCGGACCGCGCTGGAGAACGTCATCGAAGGTCCGATCCATGTGAAACGCATCGCCCGCGGGGAGGCGGTGCCGCGCGCGATCGAACTGCTGGCGCGGGTGGGACTGAAGGACAAGGCGAACGCCTATCCGGCCGAGCTCTCCGGCGGCCAGATGCAGCGCGTCGCGATTGCCCGGGCGCTGGCAATGCAGCCCAAGGCGATCCTGTTCGACGAGCCGACCTCTTCGCTCGACCCTGAACTGGTTGGCGAGGTGCTGGCCGTGATGCGCGCATTGGCGGAAGACGGCATGACCATGGTGGTGGTGACGCACGAGATCCGTTTTGCGCAGGAAGTCGCCGATCGCGTGCTGTTCCTCGACCATGGAAAGATCCTGGAGGAGGGGCCGGCAAAGCAGGTCCTGACCACGCCGCAGCATGCGCGCACGCAGGAATTCTTGCGCCGCGTGCTGCGGCCGATTTAGGAGACGTCGACGATGGCTGAGCCCTTTTCCCTGGCTCCTTCACTATGGGCCGCGACCGCGCCGCCCCCTGTAGCCACGCCGCCGCTCGAAGGCAGCGTCACCGCCGATGCCGTCGTGATCGGAGCGGGTTATGCCGGCCTATCGACCGCATTGCATCTCGCCGAGCGCGGCACGCGCGTTGTCGTGCTCGAAGCGCACGAGCCGGGCTGGGGAGGTTCGGGCCGCAATGGCGGCCAGGTGATCCCGGGATTGAAATACGATCCGGACGAGTTGGAAGACATGTTCGGTCCCGAGCGCGGCCGCCGCCTGGTCGATTTCGTCGGAGGCTCGGCTGACACCGTGTTCGGCCTGATCGAGAACCACAACATGAATGTGCCGCGTCAGCGCAAGGGCTGGATCCAGGGTGCGCATACGGAAGCCGGCCTCGACATCGTGAAAAAGCGTGCGGCGCAATGGGCCGGCCGCGGCGTCGAGGGCGCGCGCGAGCTGAGCGCGCAGGACACGGGTCACATGATCGGCACGGATAAATATCTCGGCGGTTGGCTTGATCCGCGCGGCGGCGCGATCCAGCCGCTCGCCTATGCGCGCGAGATGGCGCGTGTCGCGATCGCGGCAGGTGCGACAATCCACGGCCGGAGTCCAGTCGCAAAGCTCGATCGCGTCAACGGCAAGTGGGTGGCGACGACAGCCTCCGGCGCCAGCGTCACGGCCGACCGCGCGGTGGTCGCGACGGGCGGCTATACCGGCGATCTCGTGCCGACGCTGCGCACTACCGTGATCGCGCCGAACTCATTCCAGGTCGCGACTGCGCCGCTGTCGGATAACGTCGCGCGCTCGATTCTGCCGGAGTGGCAGATCACCTCCGACACGCGCCAGCTGCTGTTTTACTTCCGCAGGGATCATACCAACCGCTTCATCATGGGCGGGCGTGGCCCGTTCCGCGAGCCGAAGGGCCCGCAGGACTGGGATCATCTCGAGCGCATCGCGGTGAAGCTGTTTCCGCAGCTCAAGGACATTCCGATCGAATTCAGATGGTGCGGACGCGTGACGCTGACGCGCGATTTCCTGCCGCATCTGCATGAGCCCGCACCGGGCCTTCTGGTCGACATCGGCTGCATGGGCCGTGGCGTCGGTCTGCAATCGGCGATGGGACGGGCGATGGCGGATTATGTCGCAACGGGCGACGAGAAAGCGCTGCCGCTGCCGCTGGTGCCGATGAAGGCGATGCCGCTGCATGCGCTCCATCGCGCCTGGATATCGGCCATCGTCGCCTGGTATCGCATGCGCGATGGCGGGCTGGCATAAACCGCCCGCGCCGTCCCAAAGCGCGATATCGCGCTTCAGCGTTTTGTTTGGGCATGATCTCCGCGCAAACGCCAAGCGTTTGTCGCGAGGGAAAACCGCCTCACACTTTTCCGGATCATGCCTTAGCGCTTATCGAACGGGATGTACTGCTGGTACTCTTTCGGAACCTGGCTGCGATAGCGCGAGGGCACCGTACCGCTGTCGATCGATCTGTCGATCTCCTGCTGCCGCGTCATCTGCTTGCTCTTCTTCTTCGGCGCAGCCGTTTTCCTGCCGGCGTCCGCAGGCGGCGTCGAATCGCTCGGAGAAGCGGCAGGCGCGGGTGACGCAGCAGGTGCGGGCGGCGCCGGCGAGGGCGCAGCGGCAGGCGTGTCGGCTGAGGCCTGGGCCAGCACGCGACCTGCCGGCAGACACATCAACGAAAAGGCGGCCAATGCAATGAGAGAAATCGCCTTCATCTGAAAACTCCGAATCTGAAAACTCCGGCGTTCCTGCGGGCGGAACAATAATGCCGGGAGCATACACCAATCCGAGCTGTGTGGGGCGGCGCCTCAAAACATCTCGAAATATTCGCGGTGTTCCCAGTCCGACACTTCGGCCTGGAAGCGCTCGATCTCGGCGTTCTTGATGTGGACGTAATAATCCACGAAGGCCGCGCCGAGCTCTTTGCGGAAGAACGGATCGTCCCCAAGCGCGAAAACCGCTTCGCGCAGGGATTTCGGCAAGAGATCGGCCTTGGTTTCGTAGGGCGTGTCCGCCGACAGCGGCGGATCGAGTTTGCGGTCGATGCCGTCGAGACCGGAGAGGATCTGGGAGGCCATATAGAGGTAGGGATTGGCGGCGGGCTCGCCGACGCGGTTCTCCAGGCGCGTGGCGGGATCGTTGGTCGCGCCGAGCACGCGGATCATCACGCCCCTGTTGTCGCGGCCCCAGATCGCGCGGTCGGGCGCCAGCGAATAGGAGCGGTAGCGCTTGTAGCCGTTGATGGTGGGCGTGGTGAACACGGCGGCGGCGCGCGCATGCGCAAGGAGCCCGGCGAGATAGTTGCGCGCGAGCGGGCTCAACGTTTCAGTGCCGTCGGTCGCCATGAACGCGTTCTTGCCGTCGCCGTGCGACACCAGCGACTGGTGCAGGTGCCAGCCGGACGCGAACACGTTCGGCAGCTTCGGCCGGCACATGAAGGTGGCGTGATAGCCGTGCCGCCGCGCGATCTGCTTCACCGCCGAGCGGAACAGCACCATGTTGTCGGCAGGCTCGATGCCCTTCTTGGGCGCGAAGGTGAATTCGCACTGGCTCGGACCGAACTCGACCTCGACCGAACGCAGCGGCAGGCCGAGCGCGAGCACGTCGCGGCGGATGATGTCGAGCGCGGGCGCCATCTGGTCGTAGCGCTGCTCGGACAAATATTGATAGCCATGCGATAGCAGGCTGACGTCGGGCGGCCGGCCGGGCTGGCCGGCGTCCTCGGGGGCCATGTGCGGATCGTCGAGCTTGAACAGGTGGAATTCGACTTCCAGCCCCGCGACGAAATCATAGCCGCGCTCGCCGAGTTTGTTTACGACGGATCGATAGATCTGTCGGGTCGAGAACGGCACCGGCTTGCCGTTGCCGAAATAGAGGTCGCACAACACCCAGCCGGTTCCCGGCGACCACGGCAGTGTCCGGAACGTGGTGGGGTCCGCCACCATCAACGCATCGGCGGCGCCTTCCATCTCCTTCAAGCCGAGACCTGCGCCTGCGGTGAAGACAGGGAAGACCGTCTTGTTCGAGGTGTCTTTGGCAAGCAGCGAGGTGGTGATGCCGCAGCCATCTTCGAGCGAGGCAATCGCCTCGGACGCGATCAGCGTCTTGCCGCGCAGGATGCCGTGCTGGTCGGCAAACGAGAGACGGATGGTCTCGAGCTTTTTCTCCTCGACGATGGCGGCAAGCCGCTTCGCCGCTTCCTTCTGCTCCGCTGACCAGAGCCCGTGACGCTCGACGAAAGTCATGCTGCCCCCAAATCGTCGTCGTTGCGGCGAACTCGTAGGGTGGACAAAGGCGCGCATGCGCCGTGCCCATCGCCTCGCAAACTTCGCACCGATTGGTGGGCACGCTTCGCTTTGCCCACCCTACACATCGACCATCAATATGCATTCGTCATTGCGAGGCGCGAAGCGACGAAGCAATCCATGGTTCCGCAAGTGGCGTGATGGATTGCTTCGCTTCGCTCGCAATGACGGAGAAACTCACTCCGCCGCCGTCAGATGCGGCACCTTCTGCGCGATCTCGCTCGGCACCGGCGCCGCCCATGGTGCGCCGCGCCGGCGCTTCACGTCGACTTCCATCCAGTACATCTCCCAGCCCTGGGTCGGTCCGATACCGTCCATCGTGCCGGGGCCCTGGATGCTCCTCGCATGCGCCTCGTCCAGGCACATCACGGGCTTCTCGCCCGAGGCGGCACGCTCGATCTGCTCGCGCAGCATGCGGCGGTACTGCACGATCGCCTTGTCGGCCTGGCCGAGATGTTCCTTGGTGCGGTCCTGGATCGGGCCCATGGATTCGATCGCCCACTGGTCATGCACGTTGATGTCCATGCCCATGCCGGTATAGGTCGCGGTCGCCTGCTCGTGCGGATCGAAACCGTAATCATTGCTCTTGTTGCGGCGCGACTTGTAGTCGGGCAGCTCATAGGTCGCGAGCCGCTGGTCGCGCATCGTCTTCTTGTCGACAGGCGTCGTGAAGGAGGTGAAGATCGAATACCAATAGCAATTCTCGTCGTCGATCGGCACGTGATACTGCGTGATCGTCATCTCCTGGTTCATGGGGATGACGAAGGCGTGCGGGAAGATCTGGTTGGTGACGCGCACATGCGTCCGCTCGGCATCGATCTCGCGCAGCGTGATCAGGCGCATGCCATATTCAGTGTGCTCGACATTGATGATCGGGCGATCGTACTCGCGCATGATCTTGGTCATGGGCATGTCGGAGCTGGCGGAGGCGCCGCGGAACTGGCGGCCATACGTGTTCGAGGCAGAGGTGTCCTCGTCCTCGAAGAAGCGATGCAGATAGGAGGCGTGCGAGGGATCGACGCCGACCTCAAGCGCCTGCAGCCAGTTGCAGGCCCAGTGGCCCTTGAACGCGAAGACATGGCTGTCGGGCGCGATGAAGCAGTCGAGCTCGGGAAACGCCGGCGGCTCGCCTTCACCCATGTAAGCCCAGAGAATGCCGCTCTTCTCCACCACGGGGTAGGAGCGTTGCCGGATGCCCTGGCACAGTTTTGTACCCGCAGGCTCGGCCGGCGTTTCCAGGCATTGGCCGGTCACGTCGAACAGCCAGCCGTGGAAGGCGCAGCGCAGGCCGCCATGTTCGAGCCGGCCGAAGGCGAGGTCGGCGCCGCGATGCGCGCAGTGCCGGTCGATCAGGCCGTAGCGTCCCTGCTGGTCGCGGAACAGCACCAGGTTTTCCCCGAGCAGCTTGACGGGACGCACCGCGCGCGGCCCCTGCAATTCATCGACCAGCGCCGCCGGCTGCCAGTACATCCGCATCAACTTGCCGCAAGGGTCTTTCGGGCCGATGCGGGTGATCAGGTCGTTCTGTTCCTGGCTCATCATGGCGCGTCACCTCATTGGATGGGGCCTGTCTTTGCAGGCCGGGTCTGTTGGCCCCTCGGGACTTGCGATGCACGGCAGACGCCGCTAGTTTGTTCGTCTATTGAACATATGTTCAATATGGTAACACAGCCTTCGAACGCTGCAAGCGGCAGTCTATCAATGTCCGACCGAAAACGTTCATGCCCAAGCTGAAACGCCGAGGAAGCGAACAAGGCGGCGACCAAGGCGGCGAGCCGCGCGCCACCGATTTTGTCGAAAGCCTCGACCGCGGCCTGCGGCTCCTGCGCGCTTTCGGAGAGCGGCCCGCACCGATGTCGTTGAGCGAGATCGCCCGCGCCGCGAGCCTACCGCGCGCCACCGCGCGGCGCATCCTCTTGACGCTCCAGCATGGTGGCTACGTCTCGAGCGACGGCAAGCTGTTCGCGCTGACGCCGCAAGTGTTGACGCTGGCCGGCGCCTATCTGCGCTCGAACCAGATCGTTTCCGTGCTGCAGCCCGTGCTGGACGAGATCGCGATCAAGGCGCAGGAGATCTCTTCGCTTGCCTTGCTCGACGACGACGAGGTCGTGTTCATCGCGCGGGGCAGCCCGACACGGATGTTCTCCGGCGGCGTCGACATCGGCTACCGCCTCCCGGCCTTCTGCACCGCTGTCGGCCGCGCGCTGCTCGGCCGCTGTGGCGATGCTGAGTTGAAGGCGAGGCTCTCCTCGGTGAAGCGCGAAGCGCTGACGCGCGAGACCGTGACCGATCCGAAGCGTCTTCTCGCCGCCATCGCCGCCGACCGCGCGCGCGGCTATTCCCTTGTCGACCGCGAGGCCGAGCCGCATTTCCGCTCGATCGCCGTTCCGGTGAGGCGCTACGACGGCGCCATCGTGGCCGCCATCAATATCGGCGCGCATGTCGACCGCGTCTCGACGGAGGAGATGGTGAAACGCTTCCTGCCGCTGCTGCGCGAAGGCGCGGCGGACGTGAAGAGCCGGCTGCTATAGAAGAGCGTAGCCCGCATGAGCCGACGGGTCGCGCGAAGCGCCCGATGATAAACTCAGCGATATGCGGGACTTTCTTCCCGGATGTCGCTTCGCTCATCCCGGCTACAGGCGCTTGGCTAGACCGCCACGCTCCGCAGTCCGAACGCGCGCGCCTCGTTCTGCAGCACCGGCCGCACGGTATCGATCAGCCGCGCGGCGGCGGCATCCACCGAAAGCCCCGCGGTGTCGACGGTTGCCGCCGCGCGCGCATAAAGCGGTTCGCGGCTGACCAGGATGTTGCGCAGTTCCGCCATCGCCGAACGGTCGTCGGCCATCGGGCGCAGATCGCCCTGCTTGCGGACGCGTCCCATGTGCTCCTCCGGCTCGGCCTTGAGCCAGATCGTGTAGAACGACGAGAGGATGAGGTCGAAGGTGAGCGGCTCGGAGACGATGCCGCCGCCGGTTGCCAGCACCATCAGTTCCTTGCGCGCGAGCAGCTGGTTGAGCGCGCTCTGCTCCATGCGCCGGAATCCTTCCTGCCCATAGAGCGCGATGATCTCGGCGACGGAGAGACCGTTCTGCGCCTCGATCTCCTTGTTCAGCTCGACGAAATTCCAGCCGATCTTTTTCGCCAGGATCTTGCCGAGCGTGGACTTGCCGGCGCCGCGGAGCCCAATCAGCGCGATGCCGGAGAACGAGGCGCGATGCGACGCCGCGCCGTGACCGGAGAGCAGGTCCTTGGCCTGCGCGATCTGCGCCGGCGTCGCCTTGCGCAAGAGGTCGCGGATCACGGGCCAGTCCGGCGCGGGATCGGCCGCCGGGATCAGGTCTTCGAGATGCGCGCCCATGGCATCAGACACGCGGCGCAGCAGCACGATCGAGACGTTGCCCTTGCCGCTTTCGAGCTGCGCGATGTAGCGCTCCGAAATGCCGGAGACCTTGGCCAGCACCTTGCGCGACATGCCGCGCAGCGCGCGCATGGTGCGGACGCGCTGACCAAGCTGGTCGAGAAAGCCGGATTCGGCGTCGCTGGTGTCGGTCATATTCCGGCAACATAATGCCGGGAAGGATTGACAGCAAGCGACGCCGGTGGCTTTCTATGCATTATAATTCAATACAGCCGAAATCTCGGGGGAGAAGCGTCGTGACGTCCTACAACGCAGTGACGTGGCTGCTTGACCGCAACGTCGAGGAGGGGCGCGGCAACAAGCTCGCCTATACCGACACGGTTTCCGATCTGACCTATGGCGACCTGCAAAAGCAGAGCTGTCGCGCCGCCAATCTGCTGCGCCGGCTCGGCGTGCGGCGCGAGGAGCGCGTCGCCATGATCATGCTCGACACGATCGATTTCCCCATCGTGTTCCTGGGCGCCATTCGCGCCGGCATCGTGCCGGTGCCGCTGAACACGCTGCTCACGACGGAGCAATATGCCTATGTGCTCGCCGACTGCCGCGCACGCGTGCTGTTCGTCTCCGAGGCGCTCTATCCGGCCGTGAAGGATATCGTCGGACGCATGCCGGATCTCGAATGCGTCATCGTCTCCGGCAAGAATGCGCACGGCCACGTCTTGCTCTCCGACGAGCTCGCGCGCGAGAGCGATAGCTTCAAGACCGTCGAGACGCACGCCGATGAGCCGGCGTTCTGGCTCTATTCATCCGGCTCGACCGGCATGCCCAAGGGCGTGCGTCACCTGCACGCGAGCATGCAGGCCACCGCCGACACCTATGCCAAGCAGGTGCTGGGCATCCGCGAGGATGACGTTTGCCTCTCCGCTGCAAAATTGTTCTTCGCCTATGGCCTCGGCAACGCGCTGACCTTCCCGATGGCGGTCGGCGCCAGCACGGTGCTCAATCCCGACCGGCCGACGCCGGCGCTGATGTTTGCGCTGCTCGACAAGCACAATCCGACGATCTTCTACGGCGCGCCGACGCTGTTTGCGGCAATGCTGAACGACGAGGCCAGCAGAGGCGCGCGGGGAGGGACGCGGCTGCGCATCTGCACGTCGGCGGGCGAGGCGCTGCCGGAATCCGTGGGGCTGGCCTGGAAGTCGCGCTTCGGCGTCGACATTCTCGACGGCATCGGCTCGACGGAGTTGCTGCATATCTTCATGTCGAACGCGCCCGGCGACATCAAATACGGCACCTCGGGCCGCGCCGTGCCCGGCTACAAGGTCCGGCTCGTCAGCGACGACGGTGATGACGTGCCGGATGGAGAAGTCGGCGAACTCCTGGTCGAGGCACCCTCGGCCGGCGAGGGCTACTGGAATCAACGTATCAAGAGCCGGCATACCTTTCAGGGCCACTGGACCCGGACGGGCGACAAATACATCCGCGATGCCGACGGCCGCTATACGTTCTGTGGACGCGCCGACGACATGTTCAAGGTCTCCGGGCATCTGGGTCTCGCCCTTCGAGGTCGAGAGCGCGCTGATCACGCACCCGGCTGTGCTCGAGGCGGCCGTCGTGCCCGAAGCCGATCCGGAAGGACTGTTGAAGCCGAAGGCATTTGTCGTGCTGCGCGCCGGCAGCGAGACGGACAAGCTCTACGAATCGCTGAAGGAGCACGTCAAGCAGAAGATCGGCGTCTGGAAATATCCGCGCTGGATCGAAACGGTGGAAGCGCTGCCGAAGACCGCCACCGGGAAGATCCAGCGTTACAAGCTCCGGGATGGCGCGGAGAATTGAGCTGTCATTCCGGGTCGCGCGTAGCGCGAACCCGGAATCTCGAGCCGCAAAAACAACCTCGAGATTCCGGATCAGCTCGCTTTGCGAGCTCTCCGGAATGACGGGAGAAAACACATGACCCTCGCTCCCTCCGGCTTCCTCCACATCGGCGGCCACGATCTCGAATACCGTAGGCTCGGCCCCGCGCCGGACGAAGCGCCGACCATCGTCATGTTGCACGAAGGTCTCGGCTCAGCCGCTTTGTGGGGAGACTTCCCCGAGAAGCTGCAGGCCGCGACCGGCGCCGGCGTCTTCGTCTATTCGCGCAGCGGTTATGGCGCGTCCACGCCTGCGAAGCTGCCCCGTCCGCTCGACTACATGCATCGCGAGGCGCTGGAGGTGCTGCCGAAAGTGCTCGACGCCATCGGCTTCAGCCGCGGCGTGCTGGTCGGCCATTCCGATGGCGCCTCGATCGCGGCGATCTATGCCGGCGGCGTGCAGGATCACCGCGTGCGCGCGCTCGCGCTGATCGCGCCGCATTTCATCGTCGAGGACATCTCGGTCACATCGATTGCCGGGATCAAGGCCGCCTACGAGACCACCGATCTGCGCGAGAAGCTCGCGCGATGGCACAGGGACGTCGACAACGCCTTTTACGGCTGGAACGGCGCCTGGCTCGATCCGGCCTTCCGCAACTGGGATATTTCGGAATACCTCGCCTATATCCGCGTTCCCGTCGCGATCATCCAGGGTGCCGACGACCAGTACGGCAC
Source organism: uncultured Alphaproteobacteria bacterium (assembly GCA_963696255.1). GTDB lineage: Bacteria > Pseudomonadota > Alphaproteobacteria > Rhizobiales > Xanthobacteraceae > Bradyrhizobium. The sequence goes on along the minus strand of CAVOJN010000005.1, from coordinate 1,147,702 downwards.
GACCCGGCAGGTCGAGATCGCGCGGGAGGAATGCTATTGTCCTGTCGATGTCAGCATGCTCCGGGGGGCCGGACATTCGCCGCACCGTGAGGCGCCGGAGGCGGCGCTGCATGCGATCTCCGATTTCGCAAACGCCGTGTTGCAGACGCATGAGGGTTCGCAGGGGCGCGCCGCCTGATGCGAGCCCCGCATCAAATTTCACGCGCGACAAAATCAGGCGGAGGCGTCGTCGTCCGGAAGCGCCCGGCGCGCCAACATCGCCCTGCGTGCCGATCTGCTGCGTCGGCTTGACCTCATCTCCCGCTTTCACCGTCTGCGTCTGCGTGTGAAGTATCTCAACATCATACCCGGTTGGCTTCTTAGAGATTGGATCATGCCACTCCTCGATGACGATGCGTCCAAGCTTAGGTTCGATTTCTTTGATGCTGCCGTACACCGGGGACGTCACCCGCCCGTGCGGTTGCACCCCGCGGCCCCGGTTCATGTCAAAGCCCCCATGGGGGTTCGAACCGGTAGTCCGGCCAGCGCCGAACTCACTCGTCGGTCTAGCTTGATCACCATCATCCGGCGGCTCAATCAGGTCCAGCAGTTCCTGAATCAGTGGATCAACGGCCATATTCGTACTCTCCTATTTGTTGTGTCGCGATTTCACGCGCGGATAAAGCCGTGCATGATCGCGCGTGGTTTATTTCTGAGGTTTGGGCAACTCGATCAGTTGTGGGCGGGAAAAGCCTGTCGATAGCGGCTAGTCAGCGCAGGGAAAGGCTTTGACCTTGAAGCGCCGGCGAAAGGTCTTTTCGAGTGCCGTCCGAATTGCTTCACCGCGGTCCAAGTCGCTCGTCTTGAGGAAGGGTACGGAGCAATTGTTCCAGCCAAATCCGAGAACGCTGAGTCTGATTGCATCTGCCGCATTGGGTCTGCTCTCGGCAGCGAAAAGTGCCGCCTTACATTGGTCCGGGCTACCGTTCTCTCGACACTGCGCCTCAACCATGTCGCGCCATACCGCCCGAATATCGGTCTTTCCCTCAAGGGCATCGATGAAGGGTGAGCATTTTGCCGCCGACGGTGTGAATTCCCGCAGAGCCGAGGAATCGCCCAAGGCCGCGCGGCCCTGAAGCACATTAAACCGGCACGTCTCCTCGAATTCCTCGAGGCTCCGCCTGCGGTAGTTCTCGATTCCGGGGAGATCAAGCACCGCGAGGTTCTCGACCCTCACCCTCTCTCGCTCGCACGCTTGCCGATATTCGTCCGTGTTCGAAGTCAGACTGCCATCTGGGCCGATCAATGCCGTGACCAAACTCGGCCGCTTATAGAAGCCGTCGCCGAAGAGGACCTCGACCGTGTTCCTGAGCTTATCCTCATCAATTTTCGCAGGATCGAATTTGGTTTCGAACTCGCACTGAGCTCCGTTTTCCCAGCGCATTGCCTTCTGCGCGCCATATGCGGCGCTGGAAATCAGCAGAGCCAGGACAGCCGCATAGATATAGCCGAATAGTTTCATGAGAGATGGCCTTGCCTCTAACCGTTATCCGCTGGCCCGCTGTTCATAGAACATACCATGAACACAATCAATGGCTGCACCAGCGGAGTTTTGCCCGCGGGTCGGTGCCATCAGCGATGAGGTGGAAGATCTCGTTCGTCGCACTTCGACGACACAGCTCGCACGGATGTTCGGTACGAGTTCGGAAGATTTGCAACCATGGATTTGTGCAGGTGATTTGCCCGACGTGTCAACTTGCGGTTTCACAGGCCAGTGCGAGGTGTATAGCGGTGGTGTTACGCGCGCCCATGAAACAAAATGCATATTTGAGGGTTTCAGGCTAGACGATGTCCTGAATATGCAATATAGTGCATCTTTAGTTAAGCTAGGAAGCCCGGAGGTGGCGCATGGCCGGTGACGATCGCGTCCTCGCGGGCGGGGCGACTTACATCGATTTTCAGACCGATCCGTCGCGCTACCGGCATTGGAAGCTCGCGGTCGACGGCGACACCGCGACCCTGACCATGGACGTCGACGAGGACGGCGGCCTGTTCGAAGGTTACCAGCTCAAGCTCAATTCCTACGACCTCGGTGTCGACATCGAACTGGCTGACGCCGTGCAGCGGCTGCGTTTCGAGCATCCGCAGGTGAAGGTCGTCGTGATCCGCTCGGGCAAGAACCGCGTGTTCTGCGCCGGCGCCAACATTCGCATGCTTGCGGGCTCGACCCACGCCCACAAGGTCAACTTCTGCAAGTTCACCAACGAGACCCGCAACGGGCTCGAGGACTCCTCGGAAAACTCCGGTCAGCGCTACATCACAGTCGTCAACGGCACCGCGGCCGGCGGGGGCTATGAGCTCGCGCTCGCGACCGACCACATCATCCTGGCCGACGATGGCGCCGCGGCCGTGGCGCTGCCGGAGGTGCCGCTGCTTGCGGTGCTGCCGGGCACCGGCGGGCTCACACGCGTCGTCGACAAGCGCAAGGTGCGGCGCGACCACGCCGATTTCTTCTGCACCATCGAGGAAGGCATCAAGGGCAAGCGCGCGGTCGCCTGGCGGCTGGTCGACGAGATCGCGCCGAATAGCAAGCTCGAGGGCAAGATCGCCGAGCGCGCAAAGCAATTCGCCGCGGCCTCGAAGCGCAACGGCAATGGCAAGGGCGTTGCACTGACGCCGCTTGCTCGCCGTATCGACGAGAACGGCATCCGCTATGGTTTCGTTTCAGTCGATATCGACCGCGCAACGCGGATCGCGACAATCTCGATCAAGGCGCCCGAAGCTTCCACGCCCGCGGATATCGATGGCATGATCGCGCAAGGCGCGTCGTTCTGGCCGCTGCAGGTCGCGCGCGAGCTCGACGATGCGATCCTGCATCTGCGCATCAACGAGCTCGACATCGCATTGCTTGTGTTCAAGTCGCATGGCGACGGCGCTCATGTCCTGAGCTACGACGCCTTCCTCGATGCCAACAAGGCGCACTGGCTGGTCAACGAGGTCAGGCAGTTCTGGAAGCGCGTGTTGAAGCGCATCGATGTCACCTCGCGCACGCTGGTGACGCTGGTCGAGCCCGGCTCCTGCTTCGCCGGCACGCTCGCCGAACTCGTGTTTGCCGCCGACCGCTCCTACATGTTGATCGGCTCGCGCCAGGGCGACAACCGCCCGCCGCCGGCGTTGCAACTGTCATCGATGAACTTCGGTCCCTATCCGATGAGCCACGGACTGACGCGGCTTGCGTCGCGGTTCCAGGCCGATCCGTCCGATCTCGATCGCGCCGAGGCCACCGTCGGCACGGCGCTCGATGCGGAGGCCGCCGAAGAGCTCGGGCTCGTTACCTTTGCGCTCGACGATATCGACTGGGACGACGAGATCCGCGTGTTCCTCGAGGAGCGCGCCTCCTTCTCGCCCGACAGCCTCACCGGCATGGAAGCGAACCTGCGCTTCGTCGGTCCCGAGACCATGGAATCGAAAATCTTCGCGCGCCTGACCGCTTGGCAGAACTGGATCTTCCAGCGGCCGAACGCGGTCGGCGAGGAGGGCGCCTTGCGGCGCTACGGAAGCGGCCAGAAGCCGAAATTCGATATGACGAGAGTGTAGCGAAATTTTGCTTCGTCATGGCCGGGCTTGTCCCGGCCATCCACGTCTTTCTTCGAGATGCAAAGGAAGACGTGGATGCCCGGCACAAGGCCGGGCATGACGAAATCACAAGAGACCGAAGGAGCACGCCATGACCGTGAACATCATGAACGTCGATTACTCCACCAAGATTCCGAACAACGTGAATCTGTCCGAGGATCGCCAGGTGCTCAAAGCCCTCGAAGGCTGGCATCCCGGCTATGTCGACTGGTGGCAGGACATGGGGCCGGAGGGCTTCCAGCAATCGCTGGTCTACCTGCGCACGGCCTACTCGGTCGATCCGCGCGGCTGGGCCAAGTTCGACTATGTGAAGATGCCTGACTATCGCTGGGGCATCCTTCTTGCGCCTCAAGAAGAAGATCGCAAGGTCCCCTTCGGCGCGCATTACGGCGAGCCGGCCTGGCAGGAAGTGCCCGGTGAATACCGCGCCATGCTGCGCCGCCTGATCGTGATCCAGGGCGACACCGAGCCTGCTTCCGTCGAGCAGCAGCGCCATCTCGGCAAGACCGCGCCCTCGCTCTACGATCTGCGCAACCTGTTCCAGGTCAATGTCGAGGAAGGCCGCCATCTCTGGGCGATGGTCTATCTGCTGCAGAAATATTTCGGCCGCGACGGCCGCGAGGAGGCGGACGAGTTGCTGCGCCGCCGTTCCGGCGACGAGGATTCCCCGCGCATGCTGGGCGCCTTCAACGAGGAGACGCCGGACTGGCTCTCCTTCTTCATGTTCACCTATTTCACCGACCGCGACGGCAAGATGCAGCTGCATTCGCTGGCGCAATCCGGCTTCGATCCGCTGTCGCGCACCTGCCGCTTCATGCTGACGGAAGAGGCCCATCACATGTTCGTCGGCGAGACCGGCATCACCCGCGTCGTGCAGCGGACCTGCGAGGCGATGCGAGAGGCCGGCATCACCGATCCCACCGATATCGCGAAGGTGCGCGCGCTCGGCGTCGTCGATCTGCCGACCATCCAGAAGAAACTGAACCTGCACTATTCGCTGTCGCTTGATCTATTTGGTTCGGAGGTGTCGACCAATGCCGCCAACGCCTTCAATGCCGGCATCAAGGGCCGCTATCGCGAAACGCAGATCGAGGACGATCATCAGCTCAAGACCTCGACCTATCCCGTGCTGAAGCTCGTGGGCGGCGAGATCAAGCGGGTCGACGAGCCGGCGTTGACCGCGCTCAACATGCGGCTGCGCGACGACTACACGCAAGATTGCGTCAAGGGCCTGTTGCGCTGGAACAAGGTGATCTCGACCGCGGGCTATGACTTCAAGCTGGCGCTGCCGAACGTCGCCTTCCACCGCGCCATCGGCGAGTTCAAGGACGTGCACGCGACGCCGGACGGCCTCTTGATCGACGACGCCACCTGGAACAGGCGCAAGAACGACTGGGTCCCGTCGACCGCGGACGGCGACTTCATCGCCTCGCTGATGATTCCGGTCACCGAAGCCGGAAAGTTCGCGTCATGGATCTCGCCGCCCAAGGTCGGCATCGACAACAAGCCGGGCGATTTCGAATACGTGAAGATCGAAACGTGAGGTCTTGGCAGGCTGTCGCACCCGCGCAGGCGGGTGATCCAGTATTCCAGAGGCCGCACGGCTCAAGCTGAGAAGCCGCGGCGTACTGGATGCCACGGTCGAGCCGGGGCATGACGTTGAGCTTGTAGTAGGCGGCGCGCCGCCTTACCCCGCGATCTCCTCGCCTGCCTTCGCATAGGCAACGCCACCATCGACGGCGATGGTGTTGCCGACGACGTAGTCGCCGGCGCGCGATGCGAGAAAGATCGCAAGCCCCGCCATATCTTCGTCGGTGCCGATGCGCCCGGCCGGGATGCGTTCGGCCAGCACGTCGCCATGATCGCGTGCGGTGCGGTTCATGTCGGACGCAAATGCGCCCGGCGCGATCGCGGTGACGTTGATGTGCTCCTTGATCAGCTTGGTCGCCATGCGCCGCGTCAGATGGATCACTGCGGCCTTGCTCGCCGCATAGGAGTAGGTCTCGTTCGGATTGACGAAGATGCCGTCGATGGAAGCGATGTTGATCACCTTGGCCGGACGTTCGGCGCTCGCCGCCGCACGCAGCGGCTTGTGCAGCGCCTTGGTCAGGAAGAATAGCGACTTGACGTTCAGATTCATCACCTTGTCCCAGCCGCTTTCCGGGAATTCGTCGAACTCCGCGCCCCAGGCCGTGCCCGCATTGTTGACGAGGATGTCGAGCCTGGACTCGCGCTTGCCGAACTCGGAGGCCAGCTGGTCGCAGCCTGCGACCGTGGAAATGTCGATCGGCAGGGCGATGCATTCGCCGCCATACTCCGCCGTGAGCTCTTTGGCCGTGGCCTCGCAGGGCCCGGCCTTGCGCGCGGTGATGTAGACCTTCGCAGCGCCCTGGCTGAGAAATCCGGCCGCGATCATCTTGCCGATGCCGCGTGACCCGCCCGTCACCAGCGCAACGCGGCCATGAAGCGAAAACAGATCCTTGAGCATGACGCCTCCCTTGCTTCGGCCAGACTTCTGGGCGGGCAGGCGCGGTGAGTCAAGAAAGCCGGGGGGCGGCGAACCCGCGCTTTGCACCCGGATCGCAGGGGAACTTCATCACGACGGGTCATCTCTCGGGAGGATGTGCATCGTCGCTGTTTCTCATATTTGTGACGGTGGAGCACTCGGCCGCGCAGGCGATTCGATAACGAATTGGCAAATGTGATCCGGCGCACAAAAGCGCGGCGCGATCTGGGGCATGCTCCGTGGGGGTGGATCACAAGACGAGGGTTTCGTGTTGAAGCATGCATCATTCCCGGAAGCAGAGACCAGGTCCGCGACCGTCATTTCGTTTCCGTGGAAGCGAAAGAGTTCTGTTCGCGCGCGTGCTCGACGCGATGCACCAGTCCCGGCGCAATCAGGCCCGCCGGATCGTCCGCCGTTACCGCCATCTGATTTCGCTCGAAGACCAGCCGGGTTCGGACGGTCTCGATCGTTGAGCCCTGATCGCTAAATCTGGCGCTAGGGCATGATCCGGGAAAGTGTGAAGCGGTTTTCCGAAAAGATCATGCTCAAACAATAAGCTAAAGCGCGATGACGATTCATCCTGATCTCATCGCGCTTTAGGCCGCGTCGACGCGCCGGAAGCCGTTCCACATCGCGGTCGCCGCGCCCGACGTCAGCACCGGCAGGATGCGCTTCTCCTGGTAGTTGCCGTTGAGCGAGACCCGCGGCAGCGCGGTGAGATGGTCGGCGCTTTCGGCGAAGATCATGCCGGGCCTGGTCGTCACCCCGGTCTTGAACCCCGCCGCCGCGGCAAGCGCGAATTCGCGTGCGCCTGCGGCGGGCCTGTCCCCATAGGGATAGCAGAAGTGGAACACGTCGCGCTGCAATCTCTCCTCGATCCGCGCGCGGCTGACCGTCATTTCCTCTCGTGCCGCTGCCTCGCTCTGCTGCGCCAGATTGCAATGGCTGATGGTGTGTGCGCCAATCGCGACCAGCGGATCGCCCGCAAACGTCTTCAGTTCGTCCCAGGACATGCAGAGGTCGCGGCAGATGGCGTTTTCGTCCACGCCGTGGCGCGCGCACAGCGCGCCGATCTCGCGCCGCAGGTCGTGCTCCTGCAGGCTGCGCATCCAGTCATGCAGGAGGTCGAACGCGGTCTGCTTGCCCGATGCGGTCGAGGTGTCGAGGCGCATGGCGTTGCCGCCCATGGTGACCTCGACCGTGGCAGCCTTCGCGATCGCCCTCTCGAGCGCGACCCACCACAACCGCCCGGTGCCTTCGGCGAAGTCGCTGGCGACGAAGACGGTCAACGGCGCGGCAAATTCGCGCAGCACCGGCAGCGCGAAATCTCTGTTGTCGCGATAGCCGTCGTCGAGAGTGAATGCGGCGAAGCGGCGCGCGAACATCCGGTTCGTCAGCCGGTGATGAACTTCGTCCAGGGTGACGATATCGATGTCGTGCGACTTGAGATGGTGCAGCATCGCGCGCAGGAAATCGGGCGTGACCTCGAGGTGGCGGTTTGGCTGGAAATCCCCGCCTTTCGCCGGGCGCACATGGTGCAGTGTGAAGATCGTGCCGACACCCGACAGGATCGGCCGCAGCAGGACATGCGCGCCGGAGAAATACAGCGCCTCGAGACCGGCGCGGATAACGGTGTGACGAATGAGCTTCATGCCGCGCAGGTCCGGCCGATCGGATGTATCCAACCAGTTAACGTCGAACCGCTGAACAAACCCTTATCCTTTGTAGTCAGGGGCGGTTTCACGGCCCCGATATTTCCGGTTTGACAGCCCGCCAAGGGTTTGTTTTCTCTCTATCTTTCCAGGTGCTCAGATTTGACGTTCCCCGAGCCGCGCCGGTTGCGCGCGAGGTGGAACGCCCAAGCCAAAAGCGGACTGGAATCATGGAGTTGCGGGTCCCGCTGCGCGGAAATCGAATGCACGGTCTTTTCAAGTGGAGCAGCAAATGGTGGCCGGGCCTGATCCCCCTGGTCGCCTTGTGGGTCATTGCCGGCTGGGTCAGCACCGCTCCCATGGAGGCCGATCTGGCGGCCCGCAGCGCGGCCGCGCTCAAGGATGTCGTGCTCGACAAGCCCAGGATCGTGGTTGCCGGCCGTGATGTCACCCTCGGCGCCGACGCGTTCGCCGAGGATGGGCGCCGCAGCGCGCTGGCGGCGGTCGAGTCGGTGAATGGTGTGCGGCTCGTCAACGATGAAACCCGGCTGGTGCCGGAGGCAAAACCCTTTGTGTGGTCGGCGGAGCGCGATGTCGCGCGCGTCACGCTCGGCGGCAATGCGCCGCTGCCGGCGATCAAGAGCAAGCTGATGGAAGTCGCGCGCGCGGCCATCGGCGGGGTCGAGGTGGCGGACCAGATGGCGCTGGCGCGCGGAGCGCCGCCGCGTTTCGACGCTGCGGCATTGCTGCTGCTCGATCAGGTCGCGAAATTGAAGGACGGCAAGGTCACGCTATCGGACACCAGCGTGTCGCTGTCCGGCATGGCGCGCGATCTCGGCGGCCGGGAGGCGATCGTCTCCGCGCTGAAAAATCTCCCGGAGGGATTCACAGTCGCCGCCAACAACGTCAAGGCCCCGCCTTACGTCTTCCAGGCCTACAAGGACCCGGTCGCGGTGACACTGACGCTGTCGGGCTATGTGCCCGACGACAAGGTCCATGCCGCCGTCGACAGGGCGGCCTCGCGAAAATTCGTCAGCGAGAAGGTGGTCGACAATCTCAAGGCGAGCATCGGTGCTCCCGGCGGCTTTTCCGACGCCGTCGTCACCGCGCTGGGCGCACTGGCGCGGCTCTCGACCGGGACGCTTGTCGTGTCGGACCGCGAGGTCAAGCTCTCGGGCGATGTGCTCTATGACGGCGCCGCCGCACAGATCCGCGCCGGCCTCGGCAAGGATTTTCCGCAAGGCTTCCAGTTCAAGCCGGAGATATCGGTGAAGCCGGCCGCCGCGCCGGTCGATCAGACGGTGTGTCAGCAGCTGTTTTCCGAGCTGTTGTCCAAGGGGAAAATCCGCTTCGAGCAGGCCCGTGCCACCATCGATCCGGATTCGACCGCGTTGCTGGACCGCCTGATCGAGATCGCGCTGCGCTGCCCGACCACCAATATCGAAATCGCCGGACATACCGATGGCGATGGCGAAGATGGGTTCAACCAGGCGCTCTCGGAGAAGCGCGCGCAGGCTGTCGTCGATTATCTGGTGAAGGCCGGCCTGCCGGCGACCCGGTTCACCGCGGTCGGCTATGGCTCTGCGCATCCGGTCGCCGGTAACGACACCGACGAAGGCAAGGCGCAGAACCGCCGCATCGAATTCCTGGTGAGGTGAGCATGGCTTATCTCGTGACGTTTCACTGGGGCTGGCTGTTCGCCTCGTTGCTGCTCGGGCTCGCGATGGGCTGGATCGCCGTGGTTCATCGCGGGCAGCGCGTCTCCAGGGTGGTGGCGCGCTGGATCGCCGCGCTGACGGTCGCGCTGATCGGCCTCGCGGCGGCACAGGTCATGCCCGGCCGCTTCGGTTATTGGCTCGACCTCGGACTGGCGCTGTTCGCCGTCTACCTCGTCGGCTGCGCCGTCGGTTCCTGGCTGCGCGACCGTGTGGTCTCGCGGTCGCCTGCGACACCTGCCGACTGATCCTGCCCGCCAGATTGCGCCTCGCTGCGAGTCCTGCCCATCCGGCAGGGAACGCTGGTCGCGATTCCTCCGGTCTGGCCGGACGACGAGCCGAAATCATGAGCGCCTGACGGCGCTTGGCGACCGCGCCGGGAGACGTCCTCTGCCTGCAATTCCTCGATTTTTGGCGAAAACTCGCTATGGCGGACCAAGGCCCTGCGACCGCGCGTCGCGGATCGGGGAACTGGGGATCGCGAAGCTGCGCAACCCATCGTTACTTAGTCCAGCTAATATATTGACGCCGCGCGTTTTTATTCGCACCTAGCGAATTCCATAGCGGCTAAAAACGCGCTACCACCTCAACCCCGGGAACAAGCCTGGCGTTCACGACTTTCGCAAGACGGGGCACTCGATGCTGGAAGCCATACGCAGAGCGATTTTGGTTCTGCGCCACAAGCAAATCCTGCACCGGCTCGGGGTTGCCATCAGCGTCACCGTTATCGGGATCGCGTGCTATGTGCTGTATCACATGCTGCGCGGCATCGACACGAACGAGGTGCTGGAGGCCATCAAGAGCACGGAGCCGCGTCAGATTGCGCTCGCTGCATTGTTCGTGGCGGCGGGCTATTTCACGTTGACATTCTACGACCTGTTCGCGGTGCGCGCGATCGGTCACAGCCACGTTCCCTACCGCGTCAACGCGCTGGCGGCGTTCACGTCCTATTCGATCGGCCACAATGTCGGGGCCAGCGTTTTTACCGGCGGCGCGGTGCGTTACCGGATCTATTCGGGTTACGGATTGAACGCGATCGACGTCGCCAAGATATGCTTCCTGGCCGGATTGACCTTCTGGCTCGGCAACGCCGCGGTGCTCGGACTTGGCATCACCTTTCATCCCGAAGCCGCCGCCTCGATCGACCAGCTTCCGATCTGGCTCAACCGCGTGTCCGCGATCTTCATCGTGCTCGGGCTGGTCGCCTATGTGCTCTGGGTGTGGATCCGGCCGCGCAATGTCGGCCGCGGTCCCTGGACCGTGCAACTGCCGGGAGGTCCGCTGACGCTGCTTCAGATCGGGATCGGGATCGTCGACCTCGGCTTTTGCGCGCTCGCGATGTATGTGCTGGTGCCGGATGAACCCAATCTCGGCTTTGTCGTGGTCGCCGTGATCTTCGTCTCCGCGACGCTGCTCGGCTTTGCCAGCCATTCCCCTGGCGGGCTCGGAGTGTTCGACGCCGCCATGCTGGTTGGGCTGTGGCAGATGGACCGGGAGGACCTTCTCGCCGGCATGCTGTTGTTCCGCCTCCTCTATTATATCGCCCCCTTTGTCATCTCTGTAATCTTGCTGACGTTTCGGGAGGTTATCCTTGGCGCCCGATCGAAACGCCTGCGTCAGGCCCAGGCAGCGCTCGGGCTCGACGCTGCTCCCGCGCGCGAAGCTGCCTATGTGAGGAGAGAGCGTGGGGACACGCATGCCTGAAGCGGGGTCGCGCTTTGGGGAAAACGGAGAGATCTGGCCAAGTGGCAATAGAGGCGCATTCATCGTCTTCGCCGTTCTCGCTGTGGCCTGACCGGTTGCGGCACTCCGCCCTGGTTCTGGCGGTGGCCGCCGTCGCGCTTTCGACACTGGTCCTGTTCGACGAATTGTCGGTGCTGCGCGCTGCCACGGTCTTTGTCTGTCTCGCTGCGGCGGCGCTGGTGCCCTGGCGGTTGCACAATGCCGACGCCTCGCGCGAGGACGTGAGCGCAAATCCGGTCGAGACCGCCGTGGTCAGCGCGGTCGTCGCCGGCATGCCCGACCCGGCCGTGCTGCTCGACCGGGCCGGCCGCGTCATTCATCTCAACGCGGCGGCAGCCTCGCTCGCGCCCGCGCTGCGCAGGAACGAGCTTGCCCAGTTCGCGCTGCGCTCGCCGGAAATCATCACGGCGTTGCGCGAGGCGATCTCCACGTCCGAGCCGCGCCGCGCCACCTATCTCGACCATGTCCCGGTCGACCGCTGGATGGAGTTGATCATCACGCCGGTGCCCGTGCCGAGCGCCTTCGGCGGCGCCGACAAGTGCATGCTGATGACCTTTCACGACCAGACGCCGTTGCGGCGGGTCGAGGAAATGCGCGCCGATTTCGTCGCCAATGCGAGCCACGAATTGCGCACGCCGCTCGCCGCCCTGTCGGGCTTCATCGACACGCTGCAGGGGCCGGCCAGGGACGATCCCAAGGCGCGCGAGCGGTTCCTCGGCATCATGCATGCGCAGGCGACCCGCATGGCCCGCCTGATCGACGACCTCCTGTCACTGTCGCGGGTCGAACTGTCTGCGCATGTGCGTCCCGACACCATAGTGGACATCGTGCCGATCATCCGCCAGGTCGCCGACGGGCTCGAGCCGCTCGCGCGCGAGCGGCAGGTGGTGGTCGAGATCGACCTGCCGGAACGGCAGATTCCCATCGCGGGCGATCGCGAGGAACTGCTGCGCTTGTTCGAGAACCTGATCGAGAATGCGCTGAAATACGGCGCCTCCGGTGGCAAGGTCATCGTATCCCTGACATCTGCCCTCTCGGGCGAAGGCACGCCCGAGATCCGCGTCATGGTGCGCGATTTCGGCCCCGGCATCGCGCCGGAGCACCTGCCGCGCCTGACCGAACGCTTCTATCGGGTTGACGTGGGTGACAGCCGCTCGCAGGGCGGGACCGGGCTCGGTTTATCGCTGGTGAAACATATTCTTAACCGCCATCGCGGCCGCCTTTTGATCGAAAGCGTACCCAGACAGGGCGCGACCTTTACCGCCTGTTTTCCCCAGTCGAAAGCGGCCTCCGCGGCCCAAAGCTTAGTCTAATCAGAGTGTTAGCTCTGTCATCTGACTGTCATCCAGCCGTCGTAAAAGCAAAACTGACCGCTTCTAAAGGGGACCGCGTGGGCCCGGTCGGGCGCAAAAGGCGCTCCGCTCACGAGATGGAGATTAGCAATGAAATTCGTAAAGGCACTCGTCGCTGCCGGCCTTGTTGCCGCATCGACCTCGGCGTTCGCCGCCGACATCACCGGAGCGGGCGCGACGTTCCCGTTCCCGATCTACTCGAAATGGGCCGACGCCTACAAGAAAGAGACCGGCAACGGTCTGAACTACCAGTCGATCGGTTCGGGCGGCGGCATCAAGCAGATCCAGGCCAAGACCGTGACCTTCGGCGCTTCCGACGCGCCGCTCAAGGCCGAGCAGCTCGACAAGGACGGCCTTGTTCAGTGGCCGATGGTCATGGGCGCGATCGTCCCGGTCGTGAACCTCGACGGCGTCAAGGCCGGCGACATGGTGCTCGACGGCGAGACCCTCGCCAGCATCTATCTCGGCAAGATCACCAAGTGGGATGATCCGGCCATCAAGAAGCTGAATCCGAACGTGAAGCTACCCTCGGACGCGATCGCGGTCGTGCGCCGCTCGGACGGCTCGGGCACCACCTTCAACTTCACCGACTATCTCTCCAAGGCCAGCGCCGACTGGAAGAGCAAGGTCGGTTCGGGTACCGCCGTTGAATGGCCGACCGGCGTCGGCGCCAAGGGCAACGAAGGCGTGTCCGGCAACATCAGCCAGACCAAGAACTCGATCGGCTATGTCGAGTATGCCTATGCCAAGCAGAACAAGCTGACCTACACCGGCCTGATCAACAAGGCCGGCAAGACCGTGCAGCCGACGGTCGAGGCCTTCCAGGCGGCCGCGTCGAATGCCGACTGGGCCAAGGCTCCCGGCTACTACGTCATCCTGACCGATCAGCCCGGAGAGAAGTCCTGGCCGATCACCGCGTCGACCTTCATCCTGATGCACAGGGAACCGACCGACAAGGCGGCCTCGGCAGAAGCCATCAAGTTCTTCAAATGGGCTTTTGCCAATGGCGACAAGATGGCCGAAGAACTCGACTACATCCCGATGCCTGACAGCGTCGTCAAGCTGATCGAGAAGACCTGGTCGGCCGACATCAAGAGCTGAGGGGGTTCGCGTGCCCTGGAGGCGGCACAGCGGCGAGCGATGCGAAAACATCGTCCGTCTGCTGTGCCGCCGGGGCGGCGCACCTGACGACAATGGGCCCCGGATGACCGCCGTAGCGCAAACGTGCCGGGCAACGTCCGGGGCACGAGACTGACTGCAAGACCAGAACAACGAACAGTATAATCCAGGGGATTGGGCGTGGCAGACATGGCCGTTCAAAGCGACACGGGCGATGTGATCGAGTCCGCCGGACCCTATGATCGCGCCAAGGCGCTCAGCGCCTTCAAGATCGGCGACGTCACGTTCTACTGGATCACGCGGCTCGCCGCGATCTCGGTGCTGCTGATCCTCGGCGGCATCATCGTCTCGCTGATCATCGGCGCCTGGCCGGCGATGCAGGAATATGGCTTCGCGTTCCTGTGGACGCAGCGCTGGGCGCCCTCGGCCGATCCGCCGGTGCTCGGCGCCCTCGGCCCGATGTACGGCACGCTGGTGACCTCCTTCATCGCGATGCTGATCGCGATCCCGGTCGGGCTCGGGGTTGCGATCTTCCTGACCGAGCTCTGTCCGCAATGGGCGCGGCGCCCGATCGGCATCGCCATCGAGCTGCTCGCCGGCATTCCCTCGATCATCTACGGCATGTGGGGCTTCTTCGTGCTGGGGCCGTTTCTCGCCTACACCTTCCAGCCGTTCATGATCTCGGTGTTTGCCCACGTGCCCGCTGCTCAACGTGGTGTTCGCGGGGCCGCCCTCATATCTCAGCCTGTTCAACGCCTCGCTGATCCTGGCGATCATGGTGCTGCCGTTCATCACCGCGATCTCGGTCGACGTCTTCAAGACCGTGCCGCCGGTGCTGAAGGAGGCGGCCTACGGCCTGGGCTGCACCACCTGGGAGGTGGTCAGGAGCGTGGTGATCCCCTACACCCGTGTCGGCGTCATCGGCGGCGTCATGCTGGCGCTCGGCCGCGCGCTCGGCGAGACCATGGCGGTCACCTTCATCATCGGTAATGCCTTCCGCATCACCGGCTCGATCTTCTCGCCGGGCACGACGATTTCAGCGGCGATCGCTTCCGAATTCGCCGAGAGCGACGGGCTGCATCAATCCGGCCTGATCCTGCTCGGCCTGCTGCTGTTCGTCCTGACTTTCTTCGTGCTCGCCGCCGCGCGACTGATGCTGCTGCGATTAGAGCAAAAGGCGGGGAAGTGACATGACCACGACCGTCAATCCGATCTACGCCCGCCGTCGCCGCAAGGACACCATCGTCCGCGGGCTCTGCGTCGCCGCCGCCCTGTTCGGCGTCACCTGGCTCGCGCTGATCCTGTTCACGCTGCTGTACAACGGCGTCACCGGGCTCAGCCTCCAGGTCTTCACATCAGATACGCCGCCGCCCGGATCGACGGAGGGCGGCCTGCGCAACGCCATCATCGGCTCGATCATCATGACCGTCATCGGAGTCGGCATCGGCGCGCCGCTTGGCCTGTTCGCCGGCACCTATCTTGCCGAATACGGCAAGCATGACCGGCTCACCTCGGTGATCCGCTTCATCAACGACATCCTGCTCAGCGCGCCCTCGATCATCATCGGCCTGTTCATCTACGGCGCGGTCGTGGTTCCGATGCGCGGCTTCTCGGCGATCGCGGGCTGTCTCGCGCTCGCTGTGATCGTGATCCCGGTGGTGCTGCGAACCACCGAAGACATGCTGGCGCTGGTGCCCAATCCCCTGCGCGAGGCGGCGAGTGCGCTCGGCCTGCCGCGTTCGCTCGTGATCCGGCGCATCGCCTATCGCGCGGCGCGTTCGGGCCTGATCACGGGCGTGCTGCTCGCGACCGCCCGCGTTGCCGGCGAAACCGCGCCGCTGCTGTTCACCGCGTTGTCGAACCAGTTCTTCAGCCTCGACCTGACGAAAACGATGGCCAACCTGCCGGTGACCATCAACAATTTCGTGCAGAGCCCCTATGCCTACTGGAAGGAGCTCGCCTGGAGCGGCGCGCTTCTGATCACTCTGACCGTGCTCGCCCTGAACATCGGTGCGCGCATTATTGGCGCCGAGAGGAGCGCAAAATGAACGATCTTTCTGTATCCGTGAGTACTCCCGCGAGCGCCATGCCGACACCTCGCCCCGAGGCGTCGGCGAAGGTCACCGCACGCGGCCTCAATTTCTATTACGGCGAGCACCATGCGCTGAAGAACATCAATCTCGCGCTCGGCACCAACCGCGTCACCGCCTTCATCGGCCCATCCGGCTGCGGCAAGTCCACGCTGCTGCGGATCTTCAACCGCATGTACGACCTCTATCCCGGTCAGCGCGCGGTCGGACAATTGATGCTCGACAGCACCAACATCCTCGACCCGAAGCTGGATCTCAATCTGCTGCGCGCCCGGGTCGGCATGGTGTTCCAGAAACCGACGCCGTTCCCGATGACGATCTACGAGAACATCGCCTTCGGCATCCGCCTCTATGAGAAGATCTCCAAGTCGGAGATGGACGGCCGGGTCGAGAAGGCGCTGCGCGGCGGCGCGCTCTGGAACGAAGTGAAGGACAAGCTCAACGCCTCCGGCCTTTCGCTGTCCGGCGGCCAGCAGCAGCGTCTTTGCATCGCCCGCACCGTGGCGGTGCGGCCCGAGGTGATCCTGTTCGACGAGCCCTGCTCGGCGCTCGATCCGATCTCGACCGCCAAGGTCGAGGAGCTGATCCAGGAACTGTCCGAGAACTACACCATCGCGATCGTGACCCATAACATGCAGCAGGCCGCGCGCGTGTCGGACAAGACGGCGTTCATGTATCTCGGCGAGCTGATTGAGTTCGACGACACCAGCAAGATCTTTACCTCGCCCAGCGACCGTCGCACCCAGGATTACATCACCGGCCGGTTCGGTTAGGAGAACAGGAAATGGCTTCTGAACACATCGCCAAGGCCTTCGACAGCGACCTGCAGGAGCTCACCCGGCTTGTTGCGGAAATGGGCGGCCTTGCCGAGCGCATGATCGTCAATTCCGTCGATGCCCTGGTCCGCCGCGATGTCGCGCTCGGCCAGCGCGTGGTCGAGAACGACGCCGAGATCGATCACCTGCAGCGCGCGATCGAGGAGCGCGCGGTGCTGACCATCGCGCGCCGCCAGCCGATGGCGGTCGATTTGCGCGAGATCGTCGGCGCCATGCGCGTTGCCACCGATCTGGAGCGGATGGGCGACCTCGCCAAGAACATGGGAAAGCGCGTCGCGGCGCTGGAAAGCGATTTCCATCCCCTGAAGCTGATCCGCGGGCTGGAACACATGACCGACCTCGTGCAGTCGCAGGTCAAGACCGTGCTCGACGCCTATGCGGCGCACGACCTGCCCGCGGCGATGTCGGTGTGGAAGGGCGACGAGGAGGTCGACGCCATCTGTACCTCCCTGTTCCGGGAATTGCTCACCTACATGATGGAAGACCCGCGCAACATCTCGTTCTGTATCCACCTGATGTTCTGCGCCAAGAATATCGAGCGCATCGGCGACCACGCCACCAATATCGCCGAGACCGTGTTCTACATGATCGAAGGCCAGCAGATCACGGACAAGCGCCCGAAGGGTGACATGACGACCTTCGCGACGACCGTGCCGGGTAACTGAAAAGCAACCGACAACGAGACAAGTCAGGAGAAAATGACGCCATGAGCGCGCGCATTCTGGTGGTGGAAGATGAGGAAGCGCTGACCACGCTGTTGCGCTACAATCTCGATGCCGAGGGCTACGAGGTCGAGACGGTCGCGCGCGGCGACGATGCGGATACGCGGCTGAAGGAGCGCGTGCCCGATCTCATCGTGCTGGACTGGATGCTGCCGGGTCTGTCCGGCATCGAACTGTGCCGCCGGCTGCGCGCGCGTCCCGAGACCAAGCAGTTGCCGATCATCATGCTGACCGCGCGCGGCGAGGAGAGCGAGCGGGTGCGGGGACTGGCGACCGGCGCCGACGACTACATCGTCAAACCGTTCTCGGTGCCCGAGCTGCTCGCGCGCGTGAAAGGCCTGCTGCGCCGCGCGAGCCCCGAGCGGCTCGCCACCGTGCTTGCCTACGGCGACATCGAACTCGATCGCGAGAAGCGCCGCGTGGCGCGTTCCGGCCGCCCGATCGATCTCGGGCCGACCGAATATCGCCTGCTGGAATTCTTCCTGGAACATCCGGGCCGGGTATTTTCGCGCGAGCAGTTGCTCGACAGCGTCTGGGGCCGCGACATCTATATCGATGAGCGCACCGTGGACGTGCATATCGGCCGTCTGCGCAAGCTGCTCAATCCCGGCCGCGAGCAGGATCCGATCCGCACCGTCCGCGGCGCCGGCTACGCGCTCGACGACCGCTTTGCGAAAGCGGAGTAGGATTTCTGCTGTCAACCGCGTCGTCATTGCGAGGAGCATAGCGACGAAGCAATCCATGCTTCAGCAAGCGGCGAGATGGATTGCTTCGCGGAGCCTGTCATCGGGGGCGCGTTCGCGCGACCCGTTGGCTCGCAATGACGACATCACCCACAAAAAAACATCCCCGCGAAAGCGGGGATGTTTTCATCTCAGGAGTTGAGCCGATTTCAGCGCTGCTGCGGTTTCGGCGGCTGGCGCCTGCGATCGGAGGCCGGCTGATAGGCGACGCGCGAGTGATGCGCGCAATAGGGCAGGCCGGCGAGCGCCTTGCCGCCGCAGAAGAAGAAATCGGGACTTGCGGGATCGCCGACCGGCCAGTGACAGGTGGCTTCGTTCAACTCCAGCAGCGACAGCCGCTGGCTCATCGGAACGACATTGTCATAGGCGATCGGATCGGGCTCGAGCTCGACCTCGAAGGCCTGCGCGAGCGCCGTGTTGCCGCGCGAGATCGGGCGCGACACGCGCATGATGTGCTGGGCGGGGCGCGCCTTGCGCTGCCGCGGCGCCGCCGAAGCCGGGCTCTTGGCGCGGCCGGACAGCCCGAGCCGGTGCACCTTTCCGATCACGGCGTTTCGCGTCACATTTCCGAGTTCAGCGGCGATCTGACTGGCCGAAAGGCCGGACTCCCATAGCTTCTTAAGCTGCTCAACGCGCTCGTCGGACCAGGTCAATACCGTCATCGCATTCTTCCTTCGCTTAAGCGCCGGCCGCTTTCGCGGCGGTGCTGCGATGCCAAATCTGCAAAAAATCCCAGTACGCAGAATCCCTTAGCCCTCGCCGGACGCAAAAAGCGCGCCCGGACGTTTACGCAAAACAACCAGAACTCAGGGGGTCAAAACTGCCGCACGAGATGTCGTACCCGACAGGAAGAACGCTACAATATGGCGTGACTCCCGCGCAAGAGTCCGAGCCGACAGTCCACAGTTCCGATATGCAGGCAATTTCAGCGTTTTTTCCGCTTTCACCGGAATCCTACGGACTGGACCTTCGCGTCAAAAGCGCTGCTGCGCAGCATTGACACCGATGCCTTGCGCCTAGAATGTTGCCGCGTGCCGCCCTTAAAAGGCGGCACGTTTCGTTTCGAACCGCGGGTCATGATGCGCGGCGCCATGCGCGCATCGTGACAGGCCCCAACCTTCGAACCGTCAAGTGAACGCCATGAGCACCAGCGCCACGTCGCATCTGCTTCCCGTTTTCGCCAGGGTCGATCTCGGCTTCGAGCGCGGCGAGGGCTGCTGGCTCATCGCAACCAATGGCGATCGCTATCTCGACTTCACCTCGGGTGTGGCGGTGAACGCGCTGGGCCACGCGCACCCGCATCTGGTGAAGGCGCTGCAGGAGCAGGCGACCAGGCTCTGGCACATGTCGAACCTGTTCAAGAGCCCGGACGGCGAGGTGCTGGCCGCGCGCCTGTGCGAGCAGAGCTTTGCCGACTTCGTGTTCTTCTGCAATTCCGGCGCGGAAGCGATGGAAGGCGTCATCAAGCTGGTGCGCCACTACCATTTCTCCAAAGGTCATGGCGAGCGCTACCGCATCATCACCTTCGAAGGCGCCTTCCACGGCCGCACGCTGGCGACGCTCGCCGCCACCGGCTCCGCCAAATATCTCGAAGGCTTCGGTCCGCCGATGGACGGCTTCGACCAGGTGCCGCATGGCGACCTCGAAGCGGTGAAGAAGGCGATCGGCCCGCACACCGCCGGCATCCTGATCGAGCCGGTGCAGGGCGAGGGCGGCGTGCGCACGGCGCCGCACGCCTTCTACAAGGCGCTGCGCCAGCTCTGCGACGAGCATGGCCTGCTGCTCGCCTTCGACGAGGTGCAGACCGGCATGGGCCGCACCGGCGATCTCTTCGCCTATCGCCGCCTCGGCGTCACGCCCGACGTGATGTCGCTTGCCAAGGCGCTCGGCGGCGGTTTTCCGATCGGCGCGGTGCTGGCGAGCGCGAAAGCCGCCGAAGGCATGGCGCCGGGCTCGCACGGTTCGACGTTCGGCGGCAACCCGCTGGCGATCGCTTCCGCCAACGCCGTGCTCGACGTCATGCTCAAGCCGGGCTTCTTCGAGCACGTGCAGAAGATGTCGCTGCTGTTGAAGCAGAAGCTCGCTTCCGTCGTCGACCGCTTCCCTTCCGTGCTGTCGGACGTGCGCGGCGAGGGCCTGCTGGTCGGCGTCAAGGCCGTGGTGCCGTCGGGCGATCTCGTCAACGCATTGCGCGCCGAGAAGCTGCTCACGGTCGGCGCCGGCGACAATGTCGTGCGCTTCCTTGCGCCGCTGATCGTGAACGAGACCGAGATCGAGCATTCCGTGCAGTGCCTGGAGCGCGCCTGTGCGGCGCTGTCGGCAGCCAAGCTGAAGGCGGCGGGGTGATGAAGAAGCTGCGCCACTTCCTCGACATCAGCGAGATTCCGCTGCCCGAGCTGCGCAACATGCTCGCGGCCGGCCGCGACATGAAGGCCAAGGAAAAGCACGGCGAGAGGCGCCAGAAGCCGCTCGAAGGCAAGACGCTGGCGATGATCTTCGAGAGGCCCTCGACGCGCACGCGGGTCTCCTTCGACGTCGGCATGCGCCAGCTCGGCGGCGAATCCATCATGTTGACCGGCGCGGAGATGCAGCTCGGCCGCGGCGAGACCATCGCCGACACCGCGCGCGTGCTGTCGCGCTATGTCGACGCCATCATGATCCGCATCCTCAACCACGAGGCGCTGCTCGAGCTTGCCGCGCACGCCACCGTGCCCGTCATCAACGGCCTGACGCGGCGCTCGCATCCCTGCCAGGTGATGGCCGACGTGATGACCTTCGAGGAGCATCGCGGCCCGATCGAGGGCAAGACCGTGGCCTGGACCGGCGACGACAACAACGTGCTGGCGTCCTGGGCGCATGCCGCCGAGCGCTTCAAGTTCCAGCTGAATGTGGCGACCCCGCCGGAGCTCGCGCCGAAAAAGGAGATGCGCGACTGGATCGAGGCCACGCAGGTGCCGATCATGCTCGGCACCGATCCGGAAGTCGCCGTACGCGGCGCCGATTGCGTCGTCACCGATACCTGGGTGTCGATGGGCGACAAGGAGGGCGAGCATCGCCACAACCTGCTGAAACCCTATCAGGTCAATTCCAAGCTGATGTCGCTGGCCAAGCCGGACGCGCTATTCATGCACTGCCTGCCCGCCCATCGCGGCGAGGAGGTCACCGACGACGTGATCGACGGGCCGCAATCGGTCGTGTTCGACGAAGCCGAAAACCGCCTGCACGCGCAAAAGGGCATCCTCGCCTGGTGCTTCGACGCGGTGGGGTAGCGTCGTCATCGATCAGTGCTGCAGTTGATTTCAGTCGTCATGCCCGGGCTTGACCCGGGCATCCACGTCTTGCTCGCGGAACGAAAGACGTGGATGGCCGGAACAAGTCCGGCCATGACGAAACACGGAGATCGAGGGGTTTCGATTTCTCCTCACGACCCCACATAGAGCGCCATGTCTTCAGACTCCCCCGACAACAAGATCACCTTCACAAGCCCCGTCCGCGCGCCATCGGCGGTGCCCGTGGATGACGCGGTCATTCCCTTCGAGGTCAACGCGCTCGATCTGCGCGGCCGGCTGACGCGGCTCGGGCCCGCGCTCGACGAGCTTCTGGGCAAGCACGATTATCCGCCAGCCGTCGGCAAGCTGCTCGGCGAGGCGATCGTGCTCACGACGCTGCTCGGCTCGTCGCTGAAATTCGAGGGTCGCTTCATCCTGCAGACCCAGACCGACGGCCCGGTGTCATTTCTGATCGTCGACTTCCAGGCGCCCGATCGCCTGCGCGCCTATGCGCGCTACGACAGGGGGCGGCTGAAGTCCGGCGCTGATTCAGGCGCGCTTTTGGGCAAGGGTCATCTCGCCATGACGATCGACCAGGGCCCGGACATGAGCCGGTATCAGGGCCTCGTCGCGCTCGACGGTGGCGGACTTGAAGCGGCGGCGCACGAATATTTTCTGCGCTCCGAGCAGATCCCGACCCGCGTCCGCATCGCGGTCGGCGAGGAATGGCGCGGCGGCGAGGGCGGCAAGCATCGCTGGCGCGCCGGCGGTCTTCTGGTGCAGTTCCTGCCGAAGGCGCCGGAGCGCGCGCGGCAGGCCGATCTGCATCCGGGCGATGCGCCGGAAGGCACCGTGCCGCACACGGTTGCCGAGGACGACGCCTGGGTCGAGGGCCAGTCGCTGGTCTCCACCGTCGAAGACATCGAGCTGATCGATCCCGCGCTGTCGGGCGAGCGGCTGCTCTATCGGCTCTTCCACGAGCGCGGCGTACGCGTGTTCAAGGAATTGTCGTTGCAGGCGCGATGCTCCTGCTCGCGCGAGGCGGTCTCCTCGATGCTGAAAAGCTTCGACCCGAGAGAGCGGGCCGAGATGGTGAAGGACGGCAAGGTCGTCGTCACCTGCGAGTTCTGCTCATCGGTGTACGAATTCACGCCGAAGGAAGCCGGCGTGGAAAACGCGTGAGGCGCGCCGTCTCGCCTGCTGTTCGCTGTCATCACCCGCGAAAGCGGGTGATCCAGTATTCCAGAGACGGCGGTGATTGAACCGAGGGGCCGCGGCGTACTGGGCGGATTCAATCGTTCGTCGCAACACCCTCAATATCGCTCGCGCGTAGCAATTGGTCGAGAGTTCTCCGCTGGTGTTTTCCAGCCGAGGGTTTTTCGGGGCCTGGTGTTGAGTGCGAGAGCCACGGCCTCAAGATCATCGATATTGTGCATGCTGAGATCGGTCCCTTTTGGAAAGTACTGCCGGAGCAGCCCATTCGTATTCTCGTTGGTGCCTCGTTGCCATGGGCTGTGAGGGTCGCAGAAGTAAACTTGGACGCCTGCATCGATCTTCAGACGCGCGTGCTGAGCCAGCTCAGCCCCTTGATCCCAGGTCAACGACCGACGCAGTTGCTCGGGCATGGTGAAGATTGCCTTGGTGATGGCATCGCGCACTGCTTCAGCGCCATGTCCGGCGAGGGCAGATCCTCTCTTCACGCGAACGTCCTCTTCCTGGCCCGCCATGCGGGGTAGATGCAGCAGAATGGTAAAACGGGTCGTACGCTCCACCAAGGTGCCGATTGCGGAGCTTCCAAGACCCATAATGAGGTCACCTTCCCAGTGACCCGGCACAGCTCGATCGGCGGCTTCTGCCGGACGCTCGCTGATCATGATCTCGGTAGGAATGAAGCTTCTGCCCTTACGGGCGCGCGCCCTCGGCATCCGCAACGCCCGCCCGGTGCGCAAACAGGCCGTCAGTTCGCGGCGCAAAGCTCCCCGACCCTGCACATAAAGTGCCTGATAGATCGCCTCGTGACTGATGCGCATCGTCTCGTCCTCGGGAAAGTCGAGCCGAAGTCGCCGAGAAATCTGTTCCGGGCTCCATGCCGTCGCCCAGCGCCGGCTTTGCCGGTGCACAGCCCGGCGTCCCTTCCACACGACCTTCGGGCCAACGAGGGGCTCCCCGTCCGGCTTAGCGATCATACCGGCAAGCCTGTCCTGCACATAATCTCGCAAGGTCGGATTGATTGCCAACTTCGCCAACTTGGGCCGTCGGGCGGACCGATCAGCATGCCATTGTGCCGTGGTCGCCCGATACTCTGGAGCGCCGTGGCGTCGTGCCACGTTGCGCCGGAGTTCACGCGAGATCGTGCATGGAGGCCGATCGAGCTGACGGGCGATGGCTCGCACCCCATGCCCCTGCGCGCGCATGATGGCGATCTCCTCGCGTTCGGCGAAAGAAAGGTAGCGCCCTGACAGAGGCTTTGATGATCGCGACAAATGAGTTGGCGGCATGCCGCCCGCCCTCCGGAACCAGCGTACTCCGACCGACGGCGATACCCCGGCCTCAACCGCAGCATCCTCGCTCGATCGCCCCAAGGCAATCGCAGTCCAGAACGGCCTATAATCCCCTCGCAGACCTTCTCGAGGACGACCTGCCCGCACACTGTTCTCCATCGCAACCTCCTCTGCCGAGGGTGTTGCGACGAACGATTGAATCCGCCCTGGATCGCCCGGTCGAGCCGGGCGACGACACGCTTGTCGCGCGTCAATTCAACACCCTTTTCCCGTCCGGGCTGTCCAGCGAGAAGGTCGGCACGTCGATCTCGAAGCGCTCACCAGTGTCGGTGACCATCTGGTAGCGGCCGGTCATGATGCCGGATGCGGTCGAGAGCGGAACGCCCGAGGTATATTCGAAGCGCTCGCCGGGGCCGAGGGTGGGCTGCTCGCCGACCACGCCTTCGCCGCGGACCTCCTGCTGCTTGCCGGAGGCGTCGGTAATGATCCAGTGCCGCGTGCGGAGCTGCACCGTCTCCTCGCCGGTATTGGTGATGACGATGGTGTAGGACCAGAAATAACGCGAATGCTCGACCGAGGAGCGGTCCGGCATGAAGTTCGGAACGACGGTGACTTCGATCTGGCGGGTGACGGCGCGATACATGGCGCCCACAATAACCAAAACTCGCCGGGGAACCAACGCCCCGCTGCCGGGCATCCGTGCTTTCAACACAGTTCCATTTTACGGCTCCGCGCGATCGTGACGCTCCCGGACTTCGTTAATTTGATCGAGTGCCGCGTTTTGCTCGAGGGTCAGGCATTGCCTGGGAGTCTTGGCCCGGTAAAATCCATCACTGCGCTGGCGCTTTGCGCCCGGCCCTGACACGGTGACTGATGACGTCCATTGCCGATCAATTTGCAAGGCCGCAGGTTTCCGGACCATCGGAGGATGCCGCGCTTCATGACGCCGCGGCGGCGAAGGCGCCGGCAATCTCGCTGCCCGCGCTCGGCGAGCGCGAGCTCAGGCTCGACCTGTTTCGCGGGCTCGCGCTGTGGCTGATCTTCATCGACCATTTGCCGCCGAGCCTGCTCACCTGGTTCACCATCCGCAACTACGGTTTTTCGGACGCCACCGAGATCTTCATCTTCATTTCCGGCTACACCGCCGCCTTCGTCTACGGCCGCGCGATGCTGGAGCGGGGCATTCTGGTTGCGACCGCGCGTATCCTGCGTCGCGCCTGGCAGATCTATGTCGCGCACGTGTTCCTGTTCACGATCTTCCTGGCGGAGATCTCCTACGTCGCGACCCATTTCGAGAACCCGCTCTATTCCGAGGAAATGGGCATCATGGATTTCCTCAAGCAGCCGGACGTCACCATCATCCAGGCGCTGCTGCTCCGCTTCCGCCCGGTCAATATGGACGTGCTGCCGCTCTACATCGTCCTGATGCTGGCGCTGCCGTTGATCCTGGCGCTGATGCGCTGGAGGCCCGATGTGACGCTGGCCCTGTCGGCGTTGCTTTACGCCGTCACCTGGGAATTCGATCTCTATCTCTCCGCCTATCCGAACGGCTATTGGGCCTTCAATCCGATGGCCTGGCAGCTGCTGTTCGTGTTCGGCGCCTGGTGCGCGCTCGGCGGCGCGCAACGCATGTCGCGCATCCTGTCGTCGCGCATCACGCTGTGGGCCTGCGTGATCTATTTGGTTGCGGCCTTCTACGTGACCCTGACCTGGTATATCCCGCAGATGAGCCATTGGCTGCCGCGCCGGCTCGAGCAGTGGATGTACCCGATCGACAAGACCGATCTCGATGTCCTGCGGTTTGCGCATTTCCTGGCGCTGGCGGCGCTGACCGTGCGCTTCCTGCCGAAGGAGTGGCCCGGATTGAAATCGCCCTGGCTGAAGCCGCTGATCCTGTGCGGCCAGCATTCCCTGGAGATTTTCTGCCTCGGCGTGTTCCTGGCCTTCGCCGGTCATTTCGTGCTGGCCGAGGGCGGCGGCGGTGCGGCACTGCACGCGCTTGTCAGCATCAGCGGAATCCTGATCATGTGGGCCGTGGCATGGCTGATTTCGTGGTACAAGCACTCGGCCGACAAGAGCGCCTCGCGTAAGGGCGTCGCCGGCAATGCCGATCTGGCAGGAGGAGGTTGATGCGGTCGGGGCTGATCTCGACATTCGCGCTGGCCGTGGTGGCGGCTGTTTGGGCCGTGCAGCCGCTGCGGGCGGAGGATTCTGCCGCAGGTTGCGATGTCCCCCCATCCCTGCTGGAAAGCGAAAGCCCGCTGCCCAAGGTCACGGCCGCCGTCAAGGAAGGCCAGCCCCTGAACGTGCTGGTGATCGGAAGCCGCTCCTCGACGATTGGCTCCGATGCGGCCAACGCCTATCCGGCGCGGATGCAGGCGGCGCTGAAGGACAAGTTGCCGCAGCTTGCCGTCAATGTCTCCGTAGAAATACAGGCTTCGAAAACCGCCGAAGAAGTCGGCAGCAGCCTCGTTAAGCTGATGGAAGGAAAATCGCCTACTTTGGTTATCTGGCAGACCGGCACGGTCGATGCTATGCGATCGATCGATCCCGATGATTTTCGCAACGCAGTCGACGAGGGCGTGGCTGCGTTGCAGAAGGCGGGAGCCGACGTGGTGCTGATGAACCCCCAATACAGTCCGCGAACCGAGACCATGATCTCGGTCCCGCCCTATCTGGATAATCTGCGCGCGGTGGCGCAGAACCGCGAAATTCCGTTGTTCGATCGTTTCGCCATCATGCACCAGTGGAACGATCAGGGAGACTTTGACCTTTTCAGCGCGCATCGCGGTCCGGAGCTTGCGAAGCGTGTTCATGACTGCATCGGCCGCGCGCTGTCGACCTTCGTGTTCGACGCGGCGCATCTCGGACCGGCGCAGCAGAATTAGGATTGTTGGTTAATGATGTTTGGGAGTTGTCATCGCTTTTCGCGCGCTTTCGCGCGGCTCGCCATTTTCGCCCTGATGCTTTTGCCGGCCGGCGCGCAGGCGCAGAGCGGCGGGAAAATCGCGCTGTCGCAGGCTGCGCAACAATCCTCCCAGGCGGCAACGACCGGCAACGCGGCCACGGCCGATCAGACCAATCCGCCGCAACAGAAGACGCTGACCGCGAAAGCGATCGACAGGGTCAAGGAGGTCGCGAAGTCGGCCGGCAATATTTTCAGCCGCGTGCCCTGCCTGCCGCCGAAGGGCGGCGTCAATCCGCTGGGCTCGCTGCCGCATGTCGCGAGCAGGCTGGCCGCCGGCCAGCCGGTGGTGATCGTCGCGTTCGGCTCGTCCTCGACGGAGGGCTTCGGCTCGAGTGCGCCGGAGTTCACCTATCCGAACCGCCTCGCGGCCCAACTGAAGCGTCAGTATCCAACCGTCGATATCACGGTCGTCAATGCCGGCCGCGGCGGCGAGGATGCGCCGGAGATGATGAAACGGCTGCAGACGGCGGTCATCGACAGGAAGCCGGATCTCGTGATCTGGCAGGTCGGCACCAACGCGGTGCTGCGCGACCTCGATCCCGTTGAAACCGGCAAGCTCGTGGAAGATGGCATCGCGCGTATCCAGGCGGGAGGGTCCGACGTCGTGCTGGTCGATCCCCAATACTCGCCGCGGGTCACGGAGCGCGGCGAGCGCGTCGGCACCATGGTCAAGCTGTTGGGCAAGATCGCCTCCCTTCGCCATGTCGGCATCTTCCCGCGCTTCGAGGTGATGCGCGACTGGCACGAGAAGCAGGCGCTGCCGGTCGAGAACTTCGTCACTGCCGACGGCCTGCACATGAACGACTGGGGCTATGCCTGCTTTGCCCAGCTTCTCGGCGACGACATCATCAGGTCGGTCGGCCAGATCAAGCTCGGCGTCAACGTTCCCGCCGACGTTCGCACCTATCGCCCGATGTGACGCGCGATTATCGCAGCTCGCCGCTACTTGCCCTCGATCTGCAGCTTCTTCAGCCCTTCTTCGTTCATCCGTTTCGTCGTCGGATTTTGACTGTTGGACCCTGTCGTTTGCGTCCTGGTTGCGGCAGGTGCATTGCTGGGAAGAGAGGTTTCCTCCGGGTGTTCCCTGGCCGGCCGCGTGGCCGTCGTTCGGGGAGGAGAAACCTCGTCGGCCGATGCGACTGCCGACTGCAACGACAGACACGATAATGCGATAGCGACTGGCAATAAGGACTTCATGGCGTACTCCCATGGCGCGGCGTCTCGATCGACATTAACGCCGAAAGCCGGCGTTTGTGCCGCGCTGGTCGCTTTCCGATAGGGGCGGGTATCTCGCGTTGCGGTATTTGATTGTTGCTGCAACGAGCCGGACGGTGATGTATTCGCCGTATCGCACGCGACTGACGGCAGTGCTACGCTGGAAGGCAGGGTTTGACTGGTGCATGGGCATGAGACGTCGGGAGTTTCTCCTGGATTTTCTTGGCATCGCGGGGACGGCGGCGGCATGGCCGCGGCTCGTGCGGGCGCAGCAGGCCGCCGCGCAGCACATCCCGATCGTGGGCTTTGTCGGATTTGCGACGCCCGAGATCGACAACCCGACGCTGCGGCCGTTTCGCGAGGCGCTGGCCGGCTTTGGCTATGTCGAGGGGCGCAGCATTATCGTCGACGCGCGCTCGACCTTCGGCGATGTCGCGAAAGGGCATGAGCTCATCGACGAGTTCATGGCGAGGCCCGTGGACGTGCTGCTGTCGCCCGGACCGGCCGCGGCGCGCGCGATCGTGCGCAAGACGAAAATTCCCGTCGTCGCGATCGCGCTGCCGGCCGTGCAAAGCGATCCCGAACTGTTTCAGAGCCTGGCGCGCCCGGGCGGCAGCCTGACCGGCTTCGCGGCCTTTGGCGAGGAGATGTCGGCCAAGCGCATCGAGATGCTGAGGGAGATCCTGCCGGGACTGAAGAAGTTGGGTGTCATGCACAACGTCACCGATCCGACCTTCAGCGCCTGGGGTGCGCAGACCATGAAGGAAGCGACGGCGGCCGGCATCGAGCCGGTGCGCCTCGGACTGACCGCCGCTTCGCCGGCGGCGGTGGCCGAACAAGTCAAGGTTCTTGCCGATGCGGGCGGCAAGGCCATGATCGTGATCCGCGACTACATGACCGCGGCGATGCTGAAGGAGATCTGCCGCGCCGGGCTCGACGCAGGCATCGCCGTGATCGGCGAACAGGGCGAGTTTGCGCGCGGCGGCGCGCTGTTGAGCTACGGCGCCGACATCGGGGACCTGTTCCGCCGCGCCGCCGGCTATGTCGATCTGATCCTCAAGGGCTCGAGGCCGGCGGAGATGCCGATCCAGCTGCCCACCAAGTTCGAATTGGTCGTAAACCTCAGGACGGCGCGTGCGCTCGGACTGACGGTCCCGCCGACGATACTCGTTCTGACGGACGAGATCATTGAGTGAGATGCGGCTAAAGTATGATCCGGAAAAGTGTGAAGCGGCTTTCCCTCGCGACATCAGCGGAACGCGTTTGCGCGGAGATCATGCTCAAAACCAGCCAAAGCGCGATGACGATCTATCCTGATCTCATCGCGCTTTGATCGTCGGTTCTCATTCATCCTCCTGCTCGAACTTCCATACCCAATAGGGACGGGGCGGGTATCTCTTCTTGCGGGGCAGCTTCACGATGGGCTCGCGCTCGACGGCGCCATCGGCAAACGTCCTGACGATGAAGCGCCCCTCGGGCCCCTCGACGATCGCGACCTTGATCGGTTTCCGCTTCATGGCGGATGAACGGCAGTGCGCGGGACATGTTCCTGGCTGCCGCCCGTGCGCGGTGTGTCCGATGCCGTGTTGCTGATGACATGCCATCGTGCGACACTGCCCGCTCGTCGGGGGCTCTACGGTCGGTGAGCGATGGCTTGCTCGAAACGTGGTTGGCTTGTTCTCGTAGTGCTCCTTTTTGCCGCGATCAATTCGGCTGCGGCGGAACCGAAGCGCGTGCTGATACTGCATTCCTATGGGCCGCACTTTGCGCCCTGGGTCTTCGTCGCAGCGCACTTCCGGGAGGAGCTATTCAAGCTGTCGCCGGACAGGATCGATCTCTACGAAGCATCGCTGGAAGGAGCGCGATTTCAGCAAGCGGATGAGCTGCGCCCGCTCATCGAATATCTGACGGCTCTGTTCGGATCGAGGAAACTGGACCTGATCGTCACGATCGGTGCTCCGGCGGCTATCTTCGTTCAGAAATACCGCGCAGAATTTTTCCCTTCCACGCCACTGCTCCTCGGCGGGCCGGAGCAGCGGACGGTCAATCGCGCCGCGCTCACGCCCAACGATGCCGCCGTTCTGGTGGTGCTGGACTTCACGCAGTGGATTGAAAATGTCCTGCGTGTTCTCCCGGATACGAGCCATTTTGTTTGGATCCTCGGAGCCTCTCCGCTGGAGCAGTTCTGGCTCGAGGAATTCCGTCGAGTCTCGCAGCCTTTTGCGGACAGACTATCGTTCGAGTGGTTAAACGAACTCACATTTGAAGACATGCAGAAGCGGCTGTCGAAGCTGCCACCGCACTCGGCCGCATTCTTCGTGGATGTTCGTATCGATGCAGCCGGCATTCCGCTCGACCGGGAATCGGTGCTTCCCAAGCTCAGAGCAGCGACGAACGCCCCGATCTTCGGCTATGTCGACAACTACCTTGGGCAGGGCATCGTCGGCGGGCCGTTGATGTCCAGCGGCGAAGTGGGAGGGAGGATCGCGGAAGCCGCCGTTCGTATCCTGAAGGGCGAGGCGCCGGCTGACCTCAACATCCCGCCATTGACAACCGTCGTGCCGCAATATGATTGGCGCGAACTCCAGCACTGGAACATCAGTGAGGATCACCTCCCACCGGGAAGCATCGTGCGTTTTCGCGAGCCCGGAGTGTGGCAGCAATATCGCGCGCCTGCCGCGTTCATTCTTGGTCTCATCCTCCTGCAGGGCGCGCTGATCTCGGCGCTGTTGCTCGAGCGCCGTGGCCGTCAACGCGCCGAGGTGCAATCGGCGCGACGCACGGCCCAGTTGGCCCATGTCAACCGGTTCGCCATGGCCGGCGAACTGACCGCGGCCATCGCGCACGAAATCAATCAACCGCTCGGCGCCATGCTAACCAATACCGAGACCGCGCAACTGATCGCGAGCTCACCCGCGCCGGACATGCATGAGATCAATGAAATCCTCGCCGACATCCGGCGCGACAATGAGCGGGCCAGCTCGATCATTCATCGGTTGCGCAGCCTTCTCAAAAGGACGCCGTTCGAGCTCAAGGAGGTCGATCTGGCCGAGCTTGTCAGGGAGACAAGCGACTTGCTGTCCCGGCTGGCGGCCGCGCGCGAGGTCAAGCTGGACAGCGTCGTTCAGACCTCGCCTCTGCCAATCAAGGGCGATCGGATCCAGCTGCAGCAGGTTTTCATCAACCTGATGACGAATGCGATGGATATGATGCCGGAGCGGCCGGGCGCCTTGCGCGCGATCAACATCATCGCCAAGGGCGTCGACGGATTCGCAACAGTCTCGGTGTCGGATACGGGGCCCGGCATTCCGCCTGAAAAGCTCAAAACGGTGTTCGAGCCGTTTTTCACGACGAAGGCGAACGGCATGGGAATGGGCCTGTCGATTGCGCGGACCATTGTCGAGTCCCATGGCGGGCAGCTGATTGCGGAGAACAAGCCGGAAGGCGGCGCCATTTTCTCCGTCAGGCTGCCGCTTGTGTCGCCCGCGATTTGACAGCTTGCGGGGCGGGCATCGATCTCCCGTTAGAAGGCGACTGATTTGCCCGACGTGCTGATTTTCGGAAATCGTGTCAATCCCCTCTCGCAAAAATATTTCTCTTTTTCAGAAATGGAATCGGGGCTATGGTGCGCCCCGTCCTGCTCCACAGGAGGGGCGTATCGCGATCGTCACGGACGTTGGCGGCAGGATGCGATGGACGTTTCGGCTTCACGGCGCCGATGGCGCGGACGAATGGAGCGGAAGCGGACGGCCAAGGCGCGTGGTCCCGGCCCCCCGACGCTGGGGTCAAGTCTGACGGCGATCATCCGGCAGGCGACGGAGGCTATCAAGCCCGGTACTCCGGGGAGAGCGCGCTATACGCCGTTAACACCATTGCGCAGGGAAGGCCGGACTGTTTCGGCGACCTGTGGCGACGACTCGTGTGCTTTCTAGCTTTGCACACGAGGCTGCGGGTGCGCAAAACACCCGGCTTTCCCTGCGCCCTCCGTTCTTCGAGGGGCATGCAAGACGGATAACTCGGACAGTTGATGTCGCGGGAACGCGGACGCTCGACAGTGAGTCGAAAGCGCTTCGATACTCGTCATGGCCGGGCTCGTCCCGGCCATCCACGTCTTACTGCGCTAGCGTCTCAAACAGGTCGTCCCAATTCGAATTGTCGGCAACAATCAATCGAATCTTCCAGGCGCGAGGCCAATGCTCGATGTTATGCTCGCGCTGAATGGCGTCCTGAATTGTCTCGAATTTCTCAAAATGCACGAGCCGCTTCAATCCATACTGCCTTGTAAAACCTTTGACGAAGCCAGATCGATGTTCGAACACGCGGCGGACAATATCGTTCGTCACGCCAACATAGAGGATGCCGTTCGGTTTGTTGGTCATGAAGTAGACGTAGCCGCCTGCCATGCGGGGATACTGCAAGACGTGGATGGCCGGGACATAGGCGAGCGGAAGCGACGCCGTTCTGCGAACGGCTATGCCCGGCCATGACGAAAAGTCCAAGTTCGTTTTCGGCCCTCACACCTTCTCCAGCGCTTGCGCCAGATCCTCGATCAGATCATCCGCATGTTCCAGCCCGGTCGAGAAGCGGATGAAGCCGTCGCTGATGCCGAGTTCGGCGCGGGCGTCCGGCTTCAGCCGCTGGTGCGTGGTGGTGGCGGGATGAGTGACGAGGCTTTTTGCGTCGCCGAGATTGTTGGAGATCCGGGCGAGCTTGAGCGCATTGAGGCAGCGGAACGCGCCGGCCTTGCCGCCCTTCACCTCGAAGCCGATCAGCGTCGAGCCGGCGCGCATCTGCTTCTTGACCAGCGCGGCCTGCGGATGATCGGCGCGGCCCGGATAGATCAGCCGCGACACTTTCGGGTGCGTCGCCAGCGCGTCCGCAATCTTCGCGGCGCTGTCGGTCTGCGCGCGCACGCGGATCGCCAGCGTCTCGAGTCCCTTGAGCAGCACCCAGGCGTTGAACGGCGACAGCGACGGCCCGGTCTGGCGCATGAAATTATGGATGTGCTCGGCGATGAAGGCTTCGGAAGACAGGATGACGCCGCCGAGGCAGCGGCCCTGGCCGTCGATATGCTTGGTCGCCGAGTAGACGACGACATCGGCGCCGAGCGAGAGCGGGCTCTGCCAGATCGGTGTGGCGAACACATTGTCGACGACCAGCCGCGCGCCGGCCTGGTGGGCGATGTCGGCGATCGCGGGGATGTCGAGCACGTCGAGGGTCGGATTGGTCGGGCTTTCGAGGAAGCAGGTTTTGGTATTCGGGCGCATCGCCTTTTTCCAGGCGTCGAGGTCGAGCCCGTTCACCAGCGTTGCCTCGATGCCGTAGCGCGGCAGCAGATCCTCGACGACATAGCGGCAGGAGCCGAACAATTGCTTGGAGGCCACCACATGGTCGCCGGCCTTCAGCGGCGCCAGCATCGCCGTAGTCACCGCCGCCATGCCGGTCGCGGTCGAACGGCAGGCTTCGGCGCCCTCGAGCTCGATCATGCGCCGCTCGAACATCCCGATCGTCGGGTTGGAGTAGCGCGAATAGATGTAGCCGGGATCCTCGCCCTTGAAGCGCGCCTCGCACAGCTCGGCGGTCTCGTAGACATAGCCCTGGGTGAGGAACAACCCCTCGGACGTTTCGCCGAATTCCGAGCGAATGGTTCCCGAATGGACGAGGCGGGTTTCGGGGCGGTAGCGTGCCGTCTGGGAGGCGGCGGTAGACTTGACGGCAGGACTTGGACATGTGACCTCCATCGTGACCGCACGCGCTGCGGCCACAAAAAAACCGGCCTGGGAAAATTCCTCAAGGCCGGGATCACACGTGTCCCCGGCCTGTTTAGCGATTTATTTAACGTGGCTGCAAGCCGGCCGGCTCAAATCACCACGGGATAAGTCATGCTCTTATTCTCCGCCGAGCTTCCCGTCAAGGCGGCCATCGGATACCCGTAAAAGGTCCTATTTCAGGGGTTTTAGGGGACGAAATCAGGATTCGCGCTTGTCATTTTCGCTGCAAAAGCACGCCAACGGCATTCTGCCCGACCGCATGATCGCGGCCATGGCGGATTCCGGCCTGATCCTTCCCGACTATCCCTTTGTCGAAAGCCAGATCCAGCCGGCAAGCCTGGATCTGCGGCTCGGCGATATCGCCTACCGGGTGCGCGCGAGCTTTCTGCCGGGACCGGGCGCCACCGTCGCCGAGCGCATCGACGAATTGAAGCTGCATGAAATCTCGCTGGCCGACGGCGCGGTGCTGGAAACCAACTGCGTCTATATCGTGCCGCTGATCGAAAGCCTGGCGCTGCCGAAGGAGATCGTCGCGGCGGCAAACCCGAAAAGCTCGACCGGGCGGCTCGACGTGTTCACCCGCGTCATCGCCGACGGCACGCGGCGCTTCGACATGATCGGCGCCGGCTATCATGGTCCGCTCTATGCCGAGATCAGTCCGAAGACATTTCCGGTGCTGCTGCGCGAGGGCTCGCGGCTGTCGCAGGTGCGCTTCCGGGCCGGGAACGCGATCCTCAACGCTGAGGAGCTCGGCGCGCTGCACGAGGCCGAGCGGCTGGTCGACAGCGACAAGGCCGATCTTGTCGGAGGCGTCGCGCTCTCGGTCGATCTCTCCGGCAAGAACGCGAACGGCTTTGTCGGCTACCGCGCCAAGCGCCACACCGGCGTCGTCGATGTCGATCGTCGCGGCGGCTACGCGGTGGATGATTTCTGGGAGCCGATCCACGCCCGCGAGGACGGCAGCCTGATCCTCGATCCCGGCGAGTTCTATATCCTTGCGTCGAAAGAGGCGGTGCAGGTGCCGCCGGATTACGCTGCCGAGATGGTGCCGTTCGATCCGCTGGTCGGGGAATTCCGCGTGCATTATGCCGGTTTCTTCGATCCCGGCTTCGGCTATGCCGGCGCCGGCGGCGAGGGGGCGCGCGCGGTGCTGGAAGTGCGCTCGCGCGAGGTGCCGTTCATCCTCGAGCATGGCCAGATCGTCGGCCGGCTCGTCTATGAGAAGATGCTGTCGCGGCCGAGCGCGATGTACGGCCAGCGCATCGGATCGAACTACCAGGCGCAGGGCCTGAAGCTGTCGAAGCATTTTCGGGTGTGAGAACCATGCGCCTGGTTGCACTCGCTCTGGCTTCGCTGCTTGCCGTCACGCTGGCCTCGGCCGCACTCGCGCAGACGCCGCAGCCACCGGCCACGCCGGCGAACATGGCGGAATATCTCGTCAAGCTCGCCGAATATGACGCGGCGCGGGCCGCCTATCAGCTGCGTGCCGGGCCTTACTGGGCAGAGGTCAAGGCCAAGCGTGCGGCGCGCGCGGCCAAGCGGCGCGCTCATCGTGAGATCACGCTGGATGATTATGTGCTGACCCAGCCGCCTGACTACGCCGGGCCGAAGAAGCCGATCAATCCGGCGGCCACAGTGCGCGAGGTGCCCGTGGTTGCCGACTATCTCCAGCACGCCCAGCGGCAATTCGATTTCGTGCCGGAGCGGCCGGCGAGCGAGGTCGAGTTCAAAAGGGCCTATGCGCGGGTTGCATCGGCGGCCGGGCTGACAAGGGACCAGGCCGTGCGGGTCTATGCCTTCGAGGCGACCGGCAACGGCAAATACGATCTCGTGGCCGGCCAGGAGTTCGATCCCAACGCGCCGGCGATCACCACCGCGCTCGGCTACAACCAGTTGCTGTCGACCAACAGCGTCGAGCTGCTGGCCGAGCAGGGGCGGCAGTTCATCGACACGCTGAAGGGCCGTGCGGCCGACGCGTCGCCCGCGAGGAAGGCGGCGCTGGAGCGCAAGATCGCGGTGCTGCAGAAGATGGTGGCGTTGTCGCGCTCGGTGCGCGACGACTGGAATGTGCATGAGCGCCTCGGGCGCACGCCGAAGGGGCTCGCCATCCATGCGCTCAATCTCGATATCGATGTCGGCCCGCTGCTGCAGACGCAGAAGCTGGTGAACTCGGTCAGCTTCGCCAGGCAGCGGGGATATGCCGCAGCGCTGTCCGCCGCCGAACTGGAAATGATGAACCTCACCGGCGACGGCAGCGGTTTCGACATGATCTCGATGCCGCAACCGATGCGATCCAGGGTGCCGACCTCGAACTTCTTTACGCAAGCGGGCTATGAGCACAATCCCGTCGCGCGAAAGAACAATACGGTTGCGGCGCTGTTGTCGGCAACGGACGCCGTGATGGACCGCGAACAGCAATTGCCCGGCGCGAAGGAGCTGGCGGCGGCGTTTTAGAACCTGAGATTAAGGAATGCATCGTGCCCCCGACGTCATTGCGAGGAGCGCCCGCGACGAGGCAATCCATTTTTCGGCCTGCGGAACCGTGGATTGCTTCGCTTCGCTCGCAATGACAAGCTAGGTCGCAGCAAGCGATCGGGAACGACGATGCCAGACGAACACGATAACGCACAATCCGCGCTCTGGGCGAAATGGCGCGGCGTCGCCGAACTCTATCATGCCTGTTTCACGGGGCTCACGCTTTCAGTGGTCACCCGCCGCGGCACGCGCGAGGCCGCCGAATTCATGTTCCGGGTGTTCCGCCGCCAGCAGCAGGAGCGGTTTCTTCCGGGCCTGAAGAAACTCGGCATCGATCATCTGCCGCCCGCCGTTGCCGCCGCGCAGTATCATTATCTCTCGAACTGGATCGGCGGCGTCCATGTCGAATACATGTTCGAGAGCGACCGCAAGGCCTGGATCCGCTATCCGCCGCCGCGCTGGGCCTGGAAGGGCACCGCGATCTGCGGCATCCCCGGCGAGGTGTCGCGGGCGATGTTGCGGGGCTGGCACGCCAATAACGGCGTGGCGCTCGGCGATTTGAGACTCGGCTTTGTCTGCACCAAGCAGAGCGTCGACGGTCAGGACGGGCTCGAAGGTTATTACTATGAGTATGATCGCCCGCTCGACGTCGAGGAGCGCCTCGTCTTCGCGCGCCATCTCGAAGCGCCCGTCTTCGATCCGGCGAAGGCGCCGGCGCTGCCGGTCGACAGCTGGCCGCGGCCACGGCTGGAAAAGGCCTATCGCAATTACGCGATGGAGTATGTGAAGACCGCGGCGCCCGTCGTTGTGCAGCTGTTCGGACCGGAAGAGGGCGGCCATCTCCTGCATCTCACCGGCAAGCTGATCGGCATGCAGTATTTCGACGAGGTCGCCCATGCGCTCGGGCAGAAGAAGGGCGGGGCAAAGGAATTTGCGGATTTCCTGCTCGCGCTGTTTGCCGCCCAGGACGAGGCCGCCGAGATCAGCCGGACCGGGAGCGCGTTCGAGATCGCGCAGCCCGGCTGGAAGTTGATGGCCGATGTCAGTGATGATCATCCGGCCTGCGCGCGTGTGCTGGAAGGCCTGTTTGAGGGCCTTGCCTTCGGTTGCGGCCGGAACATTCCCGTGCGCCTGCGGCCCGGCCCGGGCGGCAAGCCGCCCTTCGTCTGGACGATCGGATAACGGTTTGGCGTGACCACCATGATTCACGCAGGCCCCCATTGCGCCCGGCGCAGGTGGAATTGCCTCCAGCCGTGCTACGGAGCGCATGACCTTTGCGGGGAATTGAATGTCCGATATCGGCGTCGCGGAAATCCCGGTCGACGAGGACGAGCGTCCGTTGCCGCCGCCGGCGCCGCCGGTGCGCAATGCGCTGGTCGACGGCCGCATCCTGCCGACGCTGTTGCAGCTTGCCTGGCCCAACGCGCTTGCGTTCTCCGCCGGCACCTGCGTGGTCATCGCGGAGACCTCCTATATCGGCCGGCTTGGCGTCGAGTCGCTTGCCGCCATGGCGCTGGTGTTTCCGTTCGTGATGCTGACCATGACGATGTCGGGCGGCGCCATGGGCGGCGGCGTGGCGTCCTCGATCGCGCGAGCGCTCGGCGCGGGCGACGTCGATCGCGCGTCGACGCTGGCATCGCACGCGATCCTGAATGCGATCGGCTTCGGGGTCGTCTTCATGCTGGTCATGCTGATCTTCGGTCCGCATCTGCTCGAGCTGATGGGCGGGCGCGGCAACGTGCTGGCGCAGGCGGTCTCCTATGTGCAGATATTCTTCGGTGGCGCGATCCTGCCCTGGCTGATGAATTCGCTGGCCGGCATCCTGCGCGGCACCGGCAACATGAAATTGCCTTCCGCGCTGTTCCTCAATTCGGCGGTCTGCCAGATCGTTCTCGGCGGCTCGCTCGGGCTCGGCATCGGGCCGATCCCGCAATTCGGCATGCGTGGCGTCGCGGCGGGCTCGCTCACCGCCTACACGATCAGTGTGTCGGTGATGGCGTGGTACATGTTCTCGGGCCGCGCGCGCGTCACGCCGAAGATCCGCGGCCTGCGGCTTCAGTCCGCGATGTTCTTCGATATCCTGAAGGTCGGCGCGGTGTCGTGTTTCTCGCCGCTGCAATCGGTGCTGACGATTTCGATCTTCACTCACATGCTGGCGGTTTTCGACCAGACGGCGGTGCTGGCGGGTTTCGGTATCGGCGCGCG
Source organism: uncultured Alphaproteobacteria bacterium (assembly GCA_963696255.1). Lineage (GTDB taxonomy): Bacteria > Pseudomonadota > Alphaproteobacteria > Rhizobiales > Xanthobacteraceae > Bradyrhizobium. The sequence continues at coordinate 1,109,205 of CAVOJN010000005.1, read as the reverse complement.
GCTCGAATTCCTGCTGACGTCGCTGTCGTTCTCGTTCGGCATCGCCTCCGTGCCGATCATCGGGATGGCGATCGGCGGCGGCAACGTGGCCCGTGCGCGCCGGGTCGCCTGGACCGCGGGCGCGATGTCGTTCCTGTCGGTCGGGGCCATCGCCGGCTTCATTGCCGTGTTTCCCGATCTCTGGATCAATATCTTCACGGCCGACGAGAGCGTGCGTGCGGCGGGCCGGCAGTATCTGTCGGTGGCGGCGCCCTGCTACGGTTTCATCGGGCTCGCAAGCTCGATGTATTTCTCGTCACAGGGTGCGGCGAAGATGATCGGACCCGTGCTGGCGCAGACCGCGCGGCTGGTGTTCATCGCGCTTGGCGGCTGGTGGCTGTCGACGCGTGGCGCGACCGTGCACGGCTTCTTCGTGCTGGCAGCCTCGTCAATGGTGGTGCTCGGCGTGTTGTCCTGCGGCAGCGTCATCCTGACGCGCTGGGGACCGCGGCGCGCGCGGGCCGCATCCGCTCGTCCCGCGCTTTCGACCGCGGCCGAATAGGGGTTTGCGTCGAGTCTATCCGGGCGCGTTCACTTGTGCCGGTGGTGGTGCCTGTGATGATGGCCGCCGCCGAGATTCGCCATCGACATCATCGGGCCGACCATGCTCATCATGCTCGCCATATCCATGCTGCCAAGCATGCCCATCATGTTGCCGCCGCCGAAGCCGCCACCGCCGCCTTCCGCCATCTGACCCATCATCGGGCCCATGGTCTGCATCAATTTGGCGAAACGGCGCTTGCCGAGCTTGGCTTTCATCATCTCCAGCATCGGGGCCATCTGGGTCATCATGTCTTCACCGCCGCCGCCACCTCCACCCAGGTTGAACTGGGCGTTCGCGGGCGCAGACGTCAGCGCGAACGACAGGAACATCGTGGCGGCCAGGCAAACGAGCTTGTCGGCGCTCTTCATGTCTTCTCCTAGAACTGCGCGGCGCCGCGACGACGGAGCCAACCGAATGCATCCGCGAGGGCTAAGCCCATCAGGCGGATGCTTCCGTGAGAAAGATCACAGTTGAGAGCGGCCTCTGCCCTTGTTGGAGCTACGTCCGGACCCTGTCGAAAGCCCTCCGCATCGCCGCCGTGGCGAGATCCATCTGCGCGTTGATATAGGGCGAGATCTCATGCGGCAGCACGTCGACGGTCCACAGCAGCCGGCAATGCGCCGCGCCATCGGCAACAACCTGCACGGATGCCGAATGCTGCCTCACGCGCTCGCTGATCACGGCATAGACCAGCCGCCGCCGCTCGTCGTCGCAATCGACCAGCAGCTCGCGCGCTGTCGTGCCGTTGACGAAACTGACGATGCGCGCCTCGCCGTCCAGCGTGGTGTCGCGCACGAAGCCCGGCACCAGCCGCGTGTGCAGCGCGCCGAAATCGCGCACCGCGTCCCACACGTCGTCTGCGGGCGCGGCGAGGGTGATGTCCTTGTGGATGGAAGCCATTGGCAGTTCTCCTTTACAGCATCGTCGTTCCGGTGCACCGCGAAGCGGTAGCGAAGAATCCATATCCACCAGCTCAGGCATGGATTCCGGCCTCGTCGCCTTGCGCGCTCCCGCAATGACGATGGTTGATTCCACTACGTACACACCGCCTCGACATTGTTGCCGTCGGGGTCGAGCAGGAACGCGGCGTAGTAGGTCGGGCTGTAATCGTGGCGATGACCGGCGGTGCCGTTGTCGCGGCCGCCGGCCTTCAATCCCTCGGCATGAAATTTCTGGATTGCGGCGTGGTTCGGCGCGCGGAAGGCGACATGCGCTCCGGTATTCTTCAGTTGCTTGTGCAGATGCAGCCACAGCGCCGGCTCGCCCTTGGGCCCGAAGCCTGCGCCATTTTCGTCCTTCGAGCAGAGCACAAAGCCGAGCGGCGCCAGCGCGGCGGTGTAGAAACGCACGGCGGCATCGAGGTTGCCGACTTTCAATCCGATATGGTCGTACATGATGATCTCCATTTCGCGCGCGTGACGCCGCGCCTGATGGAGATCAGTTTCTCAATTGAGCGCGAGGCGTTCTTGGAAAATCTTGCGCTCGCCCCGGGAACCCTGCCGGAATTTGAGCGGGGACACGCCGGCCGCGCGGTGGAAGCTGCGGACGAAATTGGAGAGATCGTTGAAGCCGACATCATAGGCGATCTCGGTCACGGGCTTGTCATCCCCAGCGAGATGGCGCGCCGCGCGACGCAGCCGCGTGCGCAGCAGATATTGATGCGGGGTGACGCCGAGGACGGTCGCGAACAGCCGGAGGAAGTGGTATGGGCTGACGGCCGCCTGCCGCGCGGCATCCTCCAGCTCGATGTCCAGGTGCGAATTGGCCTCGATCCAGAGCGCGGCTTCCACGGCGCGTCGGCGATCGCGCGCGGTGAGTTTCGCAGGTCTGCGTGGTTCTCCCGAGACCACCTCGATGAGGCGGCTTGCGATCAAATGGCCGACCTCGTCGAGGCCGATGTCGCTCCGCCCGCAGGCGGCGGCCTGCGCCAGCTCTCCCAGCACCATCAGTTCAGCCAGCGGCGGGGTGGCGCCGATCTGCCAGGCGTCTGCGCGTTCGCCGATGGTTTCGACCAGTTCGGGCGCGAAGAAAAACGACAGGCACTCGTCGCCGCAGACGTGGTCGTGGGTGCAAATAAATTCGGTGTCGGGCGCGCCGATCAGGAACGAACCCGCCACCAGCTCATGCGAGCGTCCGCGGCAATGGTAGCCAAAACTGCCCTTCCGGACGAAGGAGATGGAGTGGCCGCGATGCAGCTCGGCAAACGGCTTTTCGCCCGCGACCGCCGTGCAGCGGAAATCGGAGACCGTCAGTGTCGGGCGCTGCAGCAGCGTGGTGGAGCTCATGCTCCAGATCTAGTTATGCGGGCGCGTCGCGGCAACAGGCAGCAGCACGTCGAACAGGGTCTTGCTGGCGATCGGCCGGGTGCCCTCGAGCGACAGCAGGTGGCGCTTGGAGATGGTGCCGCCAAAGGGCGAGTTCTTGTCGGCGTAGTTGCCGACTTCCAGCACGCGGTGGCAGGGCACGATGATCATGAACGGATTCTTGGCGAGCGCCTGCGCGACCGAAAATTCACCGCGGCGCATCCGGATGGCGATCTCGGCATAGGTGCGGCTCTCGCCGCGCGGGATGGCGCGGGTCAGTTCGTAGGCACGGTGTTGGAAGGGATTGATGTCGGTCAGATCCAGCGTCACCTGGGAAAGATCGCTGTCGCGCCCGCGCAGCTGCGCGGCGATGCCCCCGATCGCGCCCTCGACCATCGCCGGCGGGCGATGCTCGCGGGCTTCGGGATAAAGCCGGTAAAGGCGTCGCCGGGTTTCGATTTCCCGCGCCTCCGGCAATTGCACGCTGACAATGCCGGCATCGCTCCAGACGATACCGCAACGGCCGACACCGCTGTCGAAGATCGCGTACTTGCGCCCCATAACCCGCTCCCCGGCGGCATCATAACACTGTCATGACACTGCGCACGTGGAATTTTGACAGGCGGTCAAGGGCGCCAACGCGCTCCACACTTTTCTCTCACGCGGTCCTTCGGGTCCGGCTCGTGCCCTTACACCGGGTCGGGCCAGGGAAAGCGGATCGTGTTGTTGCGCAGTCCCGCCAGCACGACCTCGATGCCGCCCGATTTCACCATCCATTCCAGGCGGTGGTCGCGATATTCCCGCCGCCGTTCGCCGGACGCATAGGCGCTCGCATTGTCGCCCATGCGATCCTTGACCGCGTCGAACTCGGCGAAGGTGGCGGCCACGGAGGGTCTCTGACGGAGCTGTGCATGCCAGTTTGCGAGTGGCGTGCCCGCCGCCGGTCCCATGCCATAGTGCACCGAACGATTGACCATCGGTGCGACCGCGGCGTCGGCCCAGCCGAATGTCTCGCCGCCAAACCAGGGCGAGGCCCCCAGGCGCTCGGTCAGCCAGGCCTGCAGCACTGCGGTCTGGCGCGCTGCCTCGGACTTCAGTTGATCGGCAAGCGCGCCGGTGGCGCGCTTGTACCAAAGGATCTCGCCAAAACCCCAGTTCACGGCCTCGTAATGCGTGTCGCACACGTCCTCGGTGATGCGGGCGAACGCCCGCTCGGCCGGATCCCGCGGCAGCAGCGGCGGATCGGGCCAACGCTCCTCGATGTACTCCATGATGACAGTGGATTCGAACAGGCGCACCGGACCGTCGATCAGGACGGGGACCTCGATCCGCGGGTTCGCCGCCTTGAAGGCGCCGCCGGCCCGGCCGGAGCCGAGCTCCCCGGGAATTTCGGCCGTGAACGGAACGCCCTTCTCCCGGAGGGCGATCTTCACCTTCTGGACATAGGACGACAGAGGGTGTTCGAGCAGCGTCAACAAGGCAGGTCTCCCCATAACAAGCGGTTCGATTATGCCTGATCCGTTGCCCGGCGACAGGAGAATGATCGCCAGGACACACCAAGAAGCTTGGCGGATCGCGCAGTCTCAGCTAATCAGGGAGATAAGCGCGGGCGTAGTTCAATGGTAGAACGGCAGCTTCCCAAGCTGCATACGAGGGTTCGATTCCCTTCGCCCGCTCCAACACTTAGCCGAACCTGAGTCGGCGGTTTTGTCGGTGGTTTTGCTCGATTTGTTCATTCTCTGGTCTCCAGCTTCTTGATGAGCGCCTTGATTGCCGCGGACCGACCGACATACCGGCGGATGATCTTCTCGACTGACTCCTCTTCCCAACCAAGAATTTCGGCGATCTGTCGAATAGTCAGGTCGGCGAGATAGAAGTTCGTTGCCGCGGTCCCGCGCAGATCGTTGAAGTGCAGATCGCGTTCGGACATACCGGAATCGATCTTGGCCTTGTTGAACGAACTGCCGAAGCCATCCACCGTCCACGGCCGGCGTTTGCTACTGGTCAATATTGTGGTGGCGCGCTTTGGGATACGTGCGAGCACCTTGCGGAGCGCACCGTAGAGCGGAATGATCGCCTCGCGCCGATGCCTGCTCTTGCCTGTGGGCAATACGATCGCATCCTCGTCAACGTGCGACCATGCCACGCGAACAAGATCGCCGAGCCGCAGGCCGGTATGGCCAGCCAGGTCGATTGCATCGGCGATCTCCGGCGAGCAAGTTTTCTTGATGTGCAAGACATCGGAGGTTGTCCAGATGATCTCGGAGCGATCGTTGTTGTATAGGCGCTTGATTCCTTCGCAGGGATTGCCAGCTATCTTGCCGAGCTCGACAGCGTGCGCCAGAACGCGAGAGAGGACCTGCATCGCATAGTCAGCGGTGCGTGGCGTTTCGCTATATTGACCGCGCCAGCGACGAATTACAGGTCTGATTTTCTCTGGTCGATCAAATTGTGCGATGCGCAATTCTCCGAAATATTCTCCAATGCGGTCAAGCCATGGACCCCACTGATTACGCGTCGATTCTGCAAGCTTCCTATATTCTCCGCTCGATTTGTAGTCGACCATCACAAAGCGAAAGCGGTTCTTGTCCGGCGTTCGCCTATGCTCGATGGCCTCGTTATATGAGGCGATGAATTGCGAAGAACCCGGCTCTCCAGTCAGCCGTGGACCGCCTCTCCAAGCATAATAATAGATTCGACCTTTGGCCTTAACCTTGGCAATACCCTTCAAATCAATCCGAACCATGACGCGCCTCAAATTCGGCTAGCTCTTCGTCTAGATCATCAAGCGGAAAAGACGCAGGGCTCGGTTGTAGAATAATCTTGTCGCCGGCGTAGACGACGCTGCACCTGTTGATGTCGATACCTGCCTGAGCGGCGCCGAGAAGGATTTGCTTGACGAGCTGTGTAATTTTTGGCTTTTGCGCGCGTCGCTTGATCTTTGTAGTGCTCACAATGCGGCTCCCCCAAATCTGAGGAGTCTTCGCATTGCCATCCGCAATGTAAGACTAGCATTGACTGAAAATTTTGATATCGGGCTGTCAAGCGCCTGCCTGAAAGCTTCCCGCTCGGCTTCGGTTGCATTCCTTGATTTGAAATTGCGAGAATTACCCGTTAGGGCCGATCTCGGGTGAAGTTCGCTGTCGGACCACTCTGAAATGTCACCCGACGGTTGGATCAGTTCGTCCCATACCGCTCCCCGGTAGACCACGATGTCTGTTTTGTCGTCTGTCAAATGACCGTATGCGACAAGATTGTCGATCCATCCTGCTACAACATAATGGCCGTTGATCACGGCGACATAATAGTCACTCGGCTTTGTGGTCAGACTTTCATTCGAAGTTAGCCAATGCCATTCTTGTTCGGCACGCTGCTTGGCTCCCGTTCGGTTATAGACTAGCCAAGGATCGATTGTGCTAAACAGCAGGCTTTCGATAATACTGTTCGCGTAGATCATTTTCCCCGAGAGCTGGAGGCTGAAACCCCCGTGCTTATTCAGCGGATAGATCAAGGCAGCACGTTTCAACATACGCGCGTCGAACAGACGAGTCGCCGTACGCAATTGCGGGACGGCCTGCAAAATGCCGAGCTTTAAAAGCTCCCGCTGAGATCGCTCGGAAAGACCTGTCGCACGCTGCATGTCGGCCGCGTCGAACTGGCTGTCCCGGTACCAAGTTATCGCCGATTCAATATCCATCCCTTAGAATTGCAACATTGACGGGTAAGCGTCAATACTCTTTGACGGATGAACGTCAAAGGAGGAGCAGCCTGCTGGGCGAAAGTCCCTATCAGGTTCATAACCTGAAGGTCATAGGTTCAAACCCTATCCCCGCAACTAAATAACCCATTAAGTCAGTGACTTAGGAGTTGTTTTTGACTGCGTCGCTGGCAACTTGCCGTGTCAACAATATGTCAGCCGGGCAGCTCAAACCCTTTGTGCGTCAGCTCCAATGCAATGGCCGTCCCGGCATCGATGGGATATCGCGGCACTATCTTAAAGCCGACCCGGCTCATATGTCTGTTCGCGTAGGTGCGCCTCCGTCAACTCAACCTCCCGCAGCTCACACATACGGCCGAGGCAAGTAAAGATGCACTAATTCGCAACACCTCGTGTGAAGGACCGTTTCAGAAATGAGTTTGCTGAGTTCAAAAGTGGGCGGACGCGTTACGGCGAAGGAGGAAAGAACGCCCCAGCAGAGTCAGCCGACGCTGGAATGTTGGACGACACGAAGTCTGCGATCGAACTCGCCAATCGCGACGCCGCGACTGAGTTGAGGATCGCGGGAACCGCGAGGCACAACCGAACAAAATGCGTCAGGCCACCCGCGTGAGCAATATTATACAGACTTCGATCGGTCGACGTGTCTAACGTTCGTGAAGCTCTCGATACTTCCAAGTGAAGGTGAAAACATGGACGTCTCTCGTGAGACAAAGGCCGCGGTGCGGCCCGCCCTGTGGGGCGCTGCAGCCGGGGCAATTGCTCTGGCCATCGTGGGATTCAGCTGGGGCGGCTGGGTGACTGGTGGAACGGCCGAGTCCATCGCGACGAACCGAGCTGCGACGGCTGTCGTCGCAGCTCTCACACCCATCTGCGTTGAGAAGTTCCGACAAGCCGCTGACGCTTCGGCGAACTTGGCCGAAATGAAAAAGACGGCTTATACCTGGGATCAGAGCAAGTTCGTCGAAAAAGGCGGGTGGGCCACGATGCCCGGAAGCACTGAGCCAAACTCGGCTGTTGCGAAGGCCTGTGCCGAATCGCTCGGTCGCGGGAAAGCTGCAGAGCTTCGCGGATAACCTGCATTACGCTGCGAAATGGGATCTCGCGTCGTTCCGGCGGCTCCAGACTACAACCAGGGCCACCTCTTTCCAATGCGAGCAATATTAAGCGATCACTCCAGCAGTTGGGGGACACAAATCGAGCAAGGTGACGTCGGTTTCGCAGGTCTCACTCTAGTTAGTTGGGGTTTCAAATGAGTTCTCTTCAACGGCACAATGCCCCGTTCCCTGAAAAGCGCCTTGCATCTATCACCCGCACCGCAGCCGATCTAAAAGCTCAATTATCTGAATTAAACAAGCTACGCGACCAGGTTAGGAAAGCGCGGCAATCGGCCCGAATTATTCGCCCGTTTGGGGCACATGTGAAGTAATTGCTGTGGCGTCAGACAGACGAGATTGATCCGATAGAGATACAGTCGTCCTTCTCCAGTCGTTGCATTCGCTTTTATTTCATGTGCCGAGCAGGGCTTGGCGATTACCTAGAAGCGGCAGTTTTTATGCCGGCGCGGCAGAGCCTCATCGGCGGCGGGCAACGGCAAATCCCAATAGGAACGCGACCAACAGCGAACCAAGAGGCGCTTCACGAGCGATATTACTCAGGATGCTCAACGGCATCCCCGGCTTTCGACCTACCTCTATCGCGCTGTTCACTCGATCGACTGTCCCTTTGACAGCTTTCGATACTTCCGCGAAGGTGGATTTCGCTTCTGGAACGGGATCCAGGCCTTCGAAAGCGAAAGGGGCCAGTGGACTGTCATCGCTCATGATCTACCTCCTGGCAACGAGTGGAATCAGATCAACGCCTCGATTGTCCCGATACCGCCGTCTTAGCCGAAATAGCGCGTGCGCGGCGGCGGGCGGCGCGGCGTCCGCGTCATCAGCAGCGCCAACGCAAAGCCGATCCCGCCCGCGATCAACATCGCGCCCAGCGGATTTTCCCGCACTTGCTTCGCAATCGCTTGCGAGCCGTCACGCAAGCTACCGCCGCTATTGTCGTAGGCATCTTTAGCGTAGCCGACGGCGGCGTCCGTAGCTTCCCGTGCGGCGTCTTTGGCCTGGCCGTAGAGGTTCTGGGCCGCACCTGTCGCTTCGCGAACCCGGCCTGCAGCGTGAGCCATTGCGTCGCCGGCAATACCGCCGACGGTGCTTTCGACCTTACCGGCGAAATCCGTCGCCGAGTCGGCAATACGATCCTTGTCCATGGCGCAATGTCCCTTAGAGAGAACTCTCGGGGGCAAACAGATGACGCAGACTTCAGTTCCTGCGCGCCGCGGAGGAAAGCATCATGATATGCAATTCGTCGCAAAAGCTACCAAAAAGATGTCGCGCGAAACTCCACTTCCGGAATTGATCGCAGATCCAGCTAGGCGACATTTTGACGGTCGATCTGGGCCGCGTCGGTTGCGGATAATCTCCGTGATCAATATTGATCAGAACGGCCCTCCCTGGGGGATCTAACCCAGCGGACAGTTCGCGGCCTCTGCAAAGCGAAATCTTAGAAGGGGTCGTATTGAATAGAGCGTTGTTGATTTCAGCAGGCATAACCTGCTTTGGCTTTTTTTCTCTGGACGATTCCGGTGAGTGTTGGACGTACGACAATTCTCAAATCCGCGCTCAGAAGAATGTCACTAGGGGACGAACGTTCGTTTCGATGCACAAGGTGCCCCCGTTAGCGCCTGACGCATCAATCGGAAGATAGCTATCAAACTCACCTAGTCTATCGCGGCGGGAATGTCCAACGTTGGTCAGCCATATCTTGCTAGCTAGATGCGCCTGGTGAACTGAGTGTGATGCTGAAGCCAGCGCCGTTCTGCGATGCGCTACGCTCTTGCCCCGTCGTTGCGTCGCTTGGTTAGCAAGTCAGTCGAACTTTCCCTCGACGCGTTTGGTTCGTCCTTCGCTCATGGCGTGCAGCATTCTTCTTTCTAGTTCCTCAATATATTTCCGCAGACTTTCGGCGCTGTCGGGATCAGTTACTTGCTGCAAAATGCGACGCGACTGGGCGAGCTTCTCACGGATGTTCTGTTTCATCTCATTCGTCATTTTCTACGCTTTCACGTCTGGTGTGCTGAGTGCAATCAACTCGAAGACCAAGCCGCCCCGTCAATAAAAGGTCCTGATCCCACCGAGACATTTCAGATATCTCACGCGCACCCCAGCGAGGGAGGCTCTGGTCAGATGTGGTGCCGACGTCCTGTCTTTAGAAGCACAGCGACCCTTCGAGTTGCTGTTCCAGAAACCCGCTTTGACTCGGCCCGAACCGCACGAACCCAACCCACTGCCTTAACACCAATTCGTCGAGACGCTCGCCAAAATTCCGTCGATTCGAGAAGGCCCATCATTCGCCGCCAGTATCCATAGCTCCGCGCAAAAGCTGGAATCGATAACAGCTTCTTTTTGTTCAATTGAAACAACCGTTCGACGACGGTGAGCTTCAAAACTTCGGCCGCAATGAAAACTACCGCTCCAGCAAAGAAATGCCCTGACGCGATCAAGTAACCGCTTAGCGGCTTTGCGGGCTCCAAGATGATAACCGGCACTGCAAAGAGTGCCAGCGAGGGATACGGAGCCAGGGAGTGACCCACCGCCGAACCCGAACAAGAAGTTTCTTTTTGCTGAGCCACGCTGTCAGAGGGCGCGTGATGTAGGAGAAGACACCGTCGATGATGAAATAGGCGGTGGCGACTGCGAAAATGGGGGTCTGCCAGAACTCTCGTCATGGTGGTCTCCAACGGGTCCAAGCCGTGGAGCACCGATATGTTCCCCTCGCGTGCGCCTTAGGGCCGCACCTAATCTAACCTCACGATACGGCTGATGCCTCAGGCCTCTCCGGCCGCTTTTATCTTCGCCTTTCGCAGCGATTAGAGTGGGAGCGGCGCTTATGCCGAGGAACCAACGCTTCGACGAGAGATTGGGCTTGCACATAAAACTCTGGAGATAACTATGAAGCGTGCATTTCTATTCATTTGTATTGGATTATTGGCGGCTACCACGGCTTCCGCGCAAAATCCGCCAGCGCAGTCGGGACCGAATAACGCCGTTGTCAACAGCACCGGTCAAAACAACTCCAACGCTCCTGTCGCTGGTCGCAATAGTTTCACTGAAGGACAAGCCAAATCGAGAATCGAGCAAGCGGGATACACCAACGTCACCGAATTGAAGAAGGACGACAATGGTGTCTGGCGCGGCAAGGCCAGCAAGGGCGGCCCGGCCACCGCGGTAAGCGTGGATTTTCAAGGCAACGTCAATACGGCAAAGTAAGGTAGGCATAGCATGACCGTTACAATTTCTCGTCTTTACGACAACCACAACGACGCTCAACAGGCAGTTCAGCGCCTGGAAGCCACAGGTGTGCCGCACGCGGACATCAGCATGGTCGCCAATAATTCGGACAGCTGGTTCAAAACCGACAAGAAGGTGGATCGAGACCGCGATGGCGTCGACGATCGCACCGAAGGTGCTGGGAAGGGCGCAGGCATTGGTGCAGGCGTAGGTGGCACAGCCGGCCTTCTTGCCGGGCTCGGCTTGCTGGCGATCCCCGGCCTTGGACCCGTTGTTGCAGCTGGTTGGCTGGCTGCGACGGCGGTCGGAGCGGCTGCAGGAGCAGCTACCGGCGGAATAGTCGGAGCGCTCACGGAGGCTGGCGTTTCGGCAGAGGATGCTCACTCCTACGCGGAGGGCGTCCGTCGTGGGGGCACGTTGGTGTCGGCACGAGTGGCTGACAAAGACCGACCCCGCCTTGACTCAATATTGAATGAGTCCGCCGTCAACTTGCGTGACCGGAGCGCTGCCTGGCAAAAGACTGGATGGAAATCGTTCGATCCCGCCAGCAAGCCCTACGGCGCTGACGAGGTTCTCAAGGAGCGGCAAGTCTACGGCGGCTCGCTCCGATAAATAACGTCGAGGCGGCCCGCTCCGGCGGGCCGTTTCTGTTTCCGAGACAGACTTGGTGGGACGATGTCGAGCGTCACCGGTCTCAGAGACTCGAATTACCGTTCTGACTTCGGGAGAGCATGGTTTCGCTCATCGGAAGCTACGGAGATGCGCGACCGAGTGCCGGGCGAGCTACCAAGAAGCCTGCACTTGCGTGCACTTCAGGGGAGCGATGCGGAGCCGGACCAATCAGCTCGGCCTGATGCCTGAAGCGATCTGAAGCCCTCTAGCGGCTTCGGAACAGCTCACGATCCCCAGCGTTAAGTTTTTATGAGAGTAATATTTTTAGACATTGATGGCGTATTGAACAGCGACTCGACCCCAAATCCTCGCAAGTTTCCTTACATCGTGGACGACCGGCTGCTGGTCCGCTTTAGAGAGCTTGTCAGCCGAACGGGCGCCACCGTGGTTCTGTCTTCAACGTGGCGGGTGGATCCCGTCGGCCGCCTCGCTGCGAAGTTTTACGAGGTGCCGTTTCACGACATCTGCCCCGATGTTCCAAACGCTCCGCGGTGCGAGGAGATGCAATCATGGCTGGCGCAGCACCCGGAGGTGACGCGCTATGCTGTCTTGGACGATGATGATGATTGCCTTGATGAACTGCCGCTCTTCCAACCAAGCTCCAGAACCGGACTTACGGAGGAGATCGCTTGCGGAATTGAAGAGTATCTGGCCGGACGTAGCGATAAGGATATGCGCGCGAGTGCTATCGCCAGGCTAGGTCAGAACCTCCATGCGCTGTTCGGGCGGGAAAAGAGCTAGGGACACGCAACGAAAAGCCCGGCACAATGCCGGGCTTAACGCAATACTTCGATACCGGGCAATTGCTCACCCAAGCACAATCTCCCGATCTGATCTGTATCATATTGCTCACCCGCAGAGGCTCCCGGGACATTTCGCGGGAGGCGCGGGCTTGCCCATTGCTCCTCGTTGTTCCACAGGCAACATTGCCTTTCCTCTCCGCACGATCGGCTGGCACCCTGCCTAGACACCGCGGACCGTCGGCATGCCGCTATGGGCGAGCCCCAAATCTCAAGCCGCGGCCGTAGCGGATTTCTCCTGCTTGGTAGCTGAGAGAGACCGGTGCGCCAAACCCGTAGCCTCAATACAAAGCTTGACGGTCTCGCCCGGGTTCCCGGCTACGAGATCGGCTTTCGCGTTGTCACGCAACGCTTCCAGCGCATCTGGATCGATGTCCTTGACCCAACAGCCCAGGATTATGGTCGCCTTCGGCAGCTTCCGCCTTAGGCGCCGAACCGAATAACGCATATGGGCTGGTCCACTGGAATTGAGATAGATGAGGCAGACGGTCACAACACCGGTGGTCTCAAGTCGGAAGACGTTCGTGCTGGAAAGCGATTCTGCCCCTTCGACCCGTGCTGCGAGACCGTGTGCGGTCGAAAGCTGAGCGAGCATGATAGCAGCCGCTTCATCGATGAGACTTCGTCCAGCCAAGCAAAGAACGGGATGTTCACCGAGCCAATCGGACGGCAGGTCTTCTTTGCTGACAACGGGTAAGTTTTCGTGCACCGCATTTTCCGCGACGCTCTCTACTGCGGATGAGGCTTCTGCATCGGTGGTTAAATTGGCTTTCGTCGGCGGTCGTTCATCCTGATCAGCAAGGTCGCCGGCAAATTCTCTGACTGCATCTCGAATCTTGGTGAGGCGTTCCGGGTCAAGCGCTCCACGCTCGGCATCAATTTGCGCGAGCTGCAAACCCTTCAAGGCGACCTCATCATAGTATGAGGCCAGCGAACGTTCCTTCAAGAATTGTTCGGCCTTTTCGGCAGCTTCGGCCGGGTCACCCGCAAGCATCCGCTGGTAGAAGATTTCCGGGGGAGAGAGGGCGGGCCGGTCTCCAAACATGACATCAAGAAACTCCAAACGTTCCACATGACGCCCAAGCACGACGAGGCATACCGTCAGAGGCGTCGCAAGGACGAGCCCAATCGGTCCCCAAAGCGCGGTCCAAAACGTCGCCGCCGCAACGACAGCAACGGGCGAAAGCCCCGTGCTATGACCATAGACCATCGGCTCGATGACATGGCCCACGACCGGCTCGACAGTAAGAAAGAGCGCGAGCGTCCAGAGCAGCATGGACCAGCCAGGATCGACGGCCACCGCCAGAGCAAGCGGAAACGCGGCCGCGATGACGGCGCCGATGTATGGCACGAAGCGAAGGACTGTCGCTAAAATGCCCCACAAGATCGCGCTGGGCGTGCCTATGAACCATAGGCCTATCCCAATCACTACGCCAAATGCACTGTTCAAGACGAGTTGGGTCAGAAAAAGCCGGCTGAGGCGTCCCGCCGCGTCGTCCAGCGCCGCTGTGGTTCGTTGCAGGTCGTTGGAGCCGGCCAGCCGAATGAGCCGATTACGCAGATCTTCGCGTTGGAGCAGAATGAAGATAACGAAAATGATGATGATACCGGTTGTCGCAAGAGGATGAACAAGGGGAGAGATCAGAGTCCGCAGGTTCTCCAGCGCACCGGGATCGGGCTGGCGTACTTCCACCGGAACGGGGGCCTGCGATCCCGAGGTACCGGCATTAACGATAGAGCTTGGCCCGCGCGCGGATGCGGCGTCCTTTGGCTTGTCGATCTCTTTACCGAGATCCTTCAGCATGTCGGAGGCGCGTTCAAGCGTCCCCCTGCCGGCTTTTGTATCTCTGAAAGACTGGATCTTTTCGCTTATCGTTGATTGATAACGTGGGAGCTCTCCGGCGAGCTGCGTCAGTTGCGTGGCGAGCAGGCTCCCCATCGCAAAAATGAGCGCGAAGGCAAGCAGAGCTACACTCACGACCGCTAATCCGCGCGGCACACGCACGCGCTGCAGTATCAAAACGAGCGGCGCCAAGACGAAGCTGAGAAGAATAGCCAACGCGATGGGCACGAAGATCTCACGGCCAAAATACAGCATCGCGATAATTATGACAGCCAGGATCGCAGCCGCCACCGTGCTCAGCAGCGCCATAAGCTCTTCAGTCGTATGCGCTTTGAACGGCTGCCTGATTACAGGCATCATCTGCTTGCCTAGTTTCGGTTGTCACTGTGACAATTTTGATTCAAATGATGGCGCGAGCCGATCTCCAATAAGGCTGCTCGGGACACGACACCCCATGGTCTTCGTACATGAGCAGCACACCCGCTCCATTAGGTCGACGAACGAAAAGGCCGCCTCGAAAGACGGCCCATGTGTTGTTACTCGACAATTTCAACGATGCGGCGTGTTCGCGGCTCGACCAAGACCGTGCGGCCGTTGATTATCGTGTAGCGATACTCACGAACGCCATACTCGGGCGGCACATCGTAATATGTAACGCCATCTTCGGGGAGAACCGCCCCAACTCTTGGATCTTCGCGATACTGGTACGAAGGGCGTCTCTGTTCGACGACATAGGAATGAAAGCGAGGACGCTCATCGACACCAAGCACCCCAGCTACGCCGCCGACCACGCCGCCTACGACGCCACCCACAACCGCACCGACGGGGCCTGCTGCTCGTTCACCATCTCGTGCACCCCGCTCGACACCTCCAGGAACACCTTGGGCCTGGGTCGCAACCGGGAGGAAGACCGAGACAGCAATAGCGGCGGCTCCGACAAAACGGCAGATCATGACAGCTCCTTCGGTGGGGATTGGCGAGGGGCAACTACCAAGCCGCCAATACGTTCCTATGGATTACGTCATACGACGTTAATCGCCCGAGTGAGCGTAAGCAGCCTGAGCTGCAAAATCGTCGAGTTCAAGTGATGAAAGCCATAGCATTCTGGCCAGACAGTGCATCGACAGCTTTCCGGCGTTCAATGCCTGATCGACCCCCGCGCGCTTCATCCCGCGGAGTACCTCAAACGGCCTCTGCTTGCAGATTCGGCGCGAGGCTCAGTTCGTCTCACTGTCGTCGGCGAGCGCCAAGTGAGTGGTGGCCTCATTCGCATCCGCAAGTGGCGGGCTATCAAGCCCTTTATGCAAAGATATCCTCCCACCTTGGAACCATTGCTCTATCTGCCTCTTGTCGCGGCACCACGAACAACGTTTCACCGACGAGGATAGACCCCATGAACGATGCACTAGCCGCACAACCAGGTGCGGCAGTCCTGACAGAACCGTCCATGGCGGGCGTGTCGTGGGCCGCCGTTGCCGCTGGAGCAGTCGTTTCCTGCGCGCTGACATTGGTGCTCCTCGCATTCGGGGTCGGACTGGGATTGTCGGTGGTCTCTCCGTGGAGCGGGGCGGGCGTTACGGCCACGACGTTCAGGATCGGGACGGGCCTCTATCTGATGGTCATTGCCATGCTGTCGTCTTCGATCGGCGGATACGTCGCCGGTCGCTTGCGCTCTCGGTGGGTCGGCGTCCGTTCGGATGAAGTGTACTTCCGCGATACGGCACATGGCTTCGTCTCTTGGGCCCTTGCATCCGTCATCGGTGCCATCTTGCTGGCGACGCCCGCAACTAGCCTGATCGGTGGCGGCGTCAGCGCAGTGGGTCAGAGTACTTCTGCTGCGGCAAACCGCTCGGGTCCAATGGATAACTATGTCGATACGCTATTCCGGGCAGATTCACCGGCCGCGCAGGCTCAGAGCGCCTCAGCCGACGCTAAAGGTGAAATGTCGAGATTGTTCACTTCGAGCTTCCGTAATGGCGGGGAGTTGAAGTCGAATGACCGGGATTACGTCTCCAAGGTCGTCGCTGCGCGGACCGGCATGAGTCCGGCCGACGCCGACAAACGCGTCGCTGATGTCACGACGGAAATCAAGGCAGATGCCGATGCGGCAAGAAAAACAACAGCGCAGCTCGCTTTTTGGCTGACAGCTTCGCTTTTACTCGGAGCCTTCTGTGCGAGTTCTCGCGGCGACCGAAGGCGGTGGTCTGCGTGACGGTACTTGGGGTTCGCGCGCCCGTCTTTCATCAGCAGTACGAACCTGACAGGAGCAAGCAATGCCCATTCTTCTCTGGCTGGTCGGAATTCCGATCCCCCTCATCGTCCTCATCCTGCTTTTGCGCTAAACACACACGACGTCCCCCAACCGAGACGGGAATTGAACATGGCCAAGAAACCAATGCTGTTGAGCGACCTCTTTCACGAAACGCTTAAGGATATCTATTTTGCCGAGAACAAGATCCTCAAAACACTTCCAAAAATGGCGAAGGCTGCACAGTCGAAAGATCTGCAGAAGGCCTTCACGAAACATCTTCGGGAGACCGAGGGCCAGGTGAGGCGTCTCAATCAGGTCTTCAAGATCATCGGCAAGCCGGCACGCGGGAAAACCTGTGCGGCCATCAATGGCATCACAGAAGAGGGTGCCGAGATCATGAAGGACTTCAAGGGAATGCCGGCGCTGGACGCGGGCCTTCTCGCTGCGGCTCAGGCGGTCGAGCATTACGAGATGTCGCGCTACGGCACCCTTCGAACCTGGGCCGAAGAGCTTGGAATTCCTGATGCAGCAAGGCTTCTGCAGGCGACGCTTGACGAAGAGAAAGCGACAGACTCCGCTCTTACCAAGCTTGCCGAAGCTCTCGTCAACATCGAAGCCGAAGAGCAATTGGCAGCTTGAACGATACGACACCATAGCAGCTGGCAATGGTAGGCCTGAGGGGGTTTTTTCGTTCGAGATCGCGTTCGCCGAATTTTCCGGCTTCGCGCTGATTAAGCCCGTCCGATTGCTTTGACCTTGCCGCTACACGCCGTCGAATTGATCGACTATTTTCATCACCGGAGCTTAGCCACTAAACTTGCATGCAATAGCTTAGAAAGGCGTGTGTGCCTTTTTCGTTGGCCACCAATTGTACGAAGAGGCTTCTGCCACCGCTGATTTGGCGAGGCCGGATAAGGCCTTCAGAGGGTCGATTCTAAGCGTCGGTTCTTCCGCTCAGCTGCCCCCCTCGTCTCCCCTTATCTCGGGCTTATCGTACAACACCGCAGTCAGAAGCGAACTATGAACCTCGATCTTTCCGTTGTAGGTGATGAAACCGAGTTTGCGAAACTTGTTCATGAAAAAGCTGACACGGGAGCGGGTCGTCCCGATCATCTCGGCGAGCGTTTCCTGACTCACCTGCGCCGCGATGGGCTGTGGGGCGCCATCCTTTCCGAAATTGGCCAGAAGCAGCAAAAGACGCGCGAGCCGTCTCTCACTGGAATTGAATAGCTGGTCTATCAGGTCCTCCTCGATGCGGCTGTTTCGGCTGAGCAGGTACGCCATGAACAATTCGGAAAATTGTGGCTCGCTTTTAAGCGCCGTAAGCATCGCGGTTTTCGTGATGGAAGTGATTACGCATGCTTCCATGGCCATCGTGGTCGAAATTCGCAAAGAATGGCCATTCAGGCATCCTTCGCCGAAGAATTGTCCGGGCTCCAGGATTCCGACCACGGCTTCCTTACCCTGCTCGGACACGACAAGAACCTTGATCCTTCCCTTTTGAATATAGAAGACAGTATCCGCGACGTCTCCTTGCGAGAATACGACCGCGTTTCTGTCAACTCTCAATATGGCTGTGCCCTCGCCGACCTTGGCGAGAAAGAGCTTTGGATCAAACAAGCTTTTCGCTGCTTTTGACATGAGGCCTTTGGCACCCGGTGTTGGCCTCAGTTTAGCAGATCCGGTGGCCAGCATGTGGGGGAACTTGTTTATTTCGCGCCGACGTGCCCCGTGCATCGATGTGCGCGATGGTTGCTTCATGGATGGGGACAGCTGCGGCTCTACCTGATCCCGCCGACAGCCCGCGCGCACCACAATTGTCAATGATTGTCGGGATCGCCGCCGGCTGGCTCGCGGCCGGCCAATTTGATCGGTTCCTCGGCGGGCGCCCTATAGACGTGCCCGCACTCGGAGCATTCGAAGATCCGCAGATCAGGACCATCGCAACCGGGTTCGATGCCGGTCAGCATCATGCGACCCCGGCACGTCGGGCACAGTGGCCGCAGCATCGGAATCAGCGTTGGTTCGAGACGCGCATAAGCTTCGGACATGTATCCCCCTGCTTATTGGCGGCGCATGCTGCGCCCCGCCGATAGCAACCGATACGGCGGCTACGATGGAGCAAGCATGACGCGCTCCACGCCGGGTCACCGTTCAATATTGCTCACATTCCCCGAAAATTCCGGCAAAGCCTTGATCCCGGACTGAGCAATATTGCTCAGCAAAACGCCGAGACATGGATCAATATGCGGGCTCGCGGGGCGGTAGCTCGAGTAAGGAGCCGAAGTGAATCCGATCACGGTATTTATCGCGCTTGGCTTCGTGGCCATCGGTGCGATTCTTGTTACGACAGGTTACCTCGTCCCGGGCGCCATCTTCGTGTTCTTCGCGATCGTTATCGCCTCCGCCCTGAAGATGGCGAACACCTGGCAGAAATTCGTCATCCTGCGCGCCGGCAAATTGCGCGGCGTGAAGGGGCCGGGGCTGTTCCTGATCATTCCGGTGATCGACAACGTCGTGGCTGTCATTGACGAGCGTATTCAGACGACCGCGTTCAGCGCCGAGGAGGCCCTGACAAGGGACACCGTGCCGGTGAACGTGGATGCCATCATTTTCTGGTTCGTTCATGATGCGCAAAAGGCGGCCTTGAACATCACGAACTATCGGGAAGCCATTGATCGTGTCGCCCAGACTTCGTTGCGGGAGATGATCGGCTCGTCGATGTTATCAGCGCTGTTGTCGGAGCGGACTGCCGCAGACGAGCTGTTGCGCGGCGAAATCGGGCGAAAAACGGCGGATTGGGGCATCTCGGTGAAGTCGGTCGAGATCCGCGACGTCGCGATTCCGGTGGCCTTGCAAGATGCGATGTCTCGGCAGGCGCAGGCCGAGCGGGAAAAGCAGGCGCGCGTTATCCTCGGATCGGCCGAAGCCGCGATCGCCGGCAAGTTCGTCGAGGCCGCGACGATATATGCGGGCCAGCCCGAAGCCCTGCAACTCCGCGCCATGAACATCATCTACGAGACCACCAAGGAGCGCGGAACGACGATCCTGATACCGACATCGATGATCGACAGCATGAACCCAGTCGTGGCCTTGGCTTTGACTGGGCAGGACAAGGCCGCGCCGGGCAATGCAACTAGATCGCTGCCGCCGAGCAGACGCTCCACGCAGCAGAAAAACGCTTCCAGCGTCGAAGAGACTTCACTTGCCGGCCAACCAAAATGACGCAGTCCTGGAAAGGGCCGCTAGTGAACATGCCTTGAATGCACATGTTCGAAAGCAGTCCAGACATGCTTCAAAGCCAACCAGAAACCCGCGCGTTTGCACAACAGCTCGCCCGTTATCGCCGACCCGACAATGCACGCGGCGTGTTCGAACTGATGATCACGGCGGGGCCCTTTTTTGTCATCTGGGCTGTGATGTGGGTTGTTCTTGTCCACGGCCATAGGAGTGGGCTGCTGCTGATGGTGCCTGCGGCGGGCCTGGTCGTCCGTCTCTTCATGATCCAGCATGATTGCGGCCACGGATCGTTCTTCCATGGCCGACTTGCGAACGATTTGGTTGGACGCGCGATCGGCGTTGTGACCCTCACGCCTTACGATTACTGGCGACGGAACCATGCGCACCATCACGCGAGCTCAGGAAATCTCGACCAAAGAGGCGTTGGCGACATTGACGTGTTGACGATCCGTGAGTTTGTCGCGCGGCCGCGATGGCGTCAGATCCTTTATCGCCTGTACCGGCATCCGATCGTGATGTTCGGCGTAGGTCCAGCCTATTTGTTCATCCTGCGGCATCGGTTGCCGATGGGGATGATGCGTAACGGCTGGGAGCCATGGCTGAGTACGATGGGTACGAACGCAGCCATCGCGATTCTGGTCGCCGGGATGGTCTGGCTGGTCGGAGTCGGGCCATTCCTGCTGGTGCACCTGCCGATCATGGTTCTGGCGGCGTCGATCGGCGTCTGGCTGTTCTATGTCCAGCATCAGTTCGAGCACACGTCCTGGTCCCGTGAAGAGCCCTGGCGTTTTCACGAAGCCGCGCTGCATGGCAGTTCCTACTATCACTTGCCAGGCGTCTTGCGCTGGTTCACGGCAAACATCGGCGTTCACCACGTCCATCACTTATGCAGTCGAATTCCCTGCTATCGGTTGCCAGATGTATTGCGGGATCATCCGGAGCTCACTTTCGTCGGACGAATTACCCTGTTGCAGAGTTTACAGTGTGCACCGCTCGCTTTGTGGGATGAGGACGGACGGCGTCTCGTTTCATTTGGAGAGGCAGCGGTGATCGCCCGTCGGTCAAACGGATAAAGGCCCGCAGACCTGGGCTCGCGCTGAATTGTGAATACGAAATATCCGTGAGCAGACCTCACGCGTCCGCGCGCAGTGTTATTCGTCAATCGGTGCCACCCGAACAGGGATCGCTTCTCGCGATATCAGTATGAGACGGCCCGGCTCCCGGAACCATTGGGTCGCGAGCCCATTGGCTCAATGGTACAATCACTTTTGGAGAATGGCATGAAAAATCTTGCGATCTACCTGGCAGCGGGAGCAAGTGTGCTTCTCGTCGCCACTGCCACTGCTCGCACCGCTCTCCGCCGACGTATCAGTCGCACCGCAGAACCACATTCAAAACGTCCGGATGGTGTGCAATGAAGGCGGCCGTTGCTGGCGCGAACGCGGCGAACGCCACGTCATCATCCGCGACCCAGGCGATTCATATGGATACGCTCCTCGTGAGCGTTATATCGAGCGCCGCGGTTATGACGACCGCGGTGGTGTCGGCTTCCGCGCGCCTGGCGTGAGCGTGGGAATTGGCACCGACCGCTACTGAGGAAACTGACGAGAAGATTAAAACAAAGGCCGCGGAGCAAACCGCGGCCTTTCTTGCGACGCAAATTGGCGCAGACCATTCGAGGCCGGGAGTGCGCTCTCTTTCTTTCTTCGAAACACCTTGCCGTTTAGCACCAACTGCCCGGTTTTCGTTCAAAAATTATCCGCGACCAGGTCATAAGAACCCCTGCTTCCGCGAACATAAACCCTGGCGGCCGCGGCGCATATCAGCTCACGGTTGGAATCGAACGCGTTCAGAAAGCCAGGCTCATCGAGGCGGATATTTGGTTGAATACGCCGCAGCGCGGCGTCGTTGATGAAGAAGGACGCCTCCATCGCGCTATCATATCCCCAAAACCGCACAGCATGCCGTGTTCGGTCGTATGAGCGACTATAATTCGGAAACTCAATCATTGGCTGAAACCGATCAAGTCTGTCGGTGCACAGGCCCGTGCCGGCCTGCGCACGATCCGCACCGAGGTATTTCGATGGCCACAGTCTTATCCTGACTGTCGCGCCGAGACGGCGTCCGATTTGGTCGATCCGCTGACAAGATCCGGTGAGGGCAGGCTTGGCGAAACGCCAGAGGATGTTGAACGACCCCGATGCGCTTCGCTAAACATGGCTACGTTGAAATCGGATTACAATGCTGCCCGATCTTGGCCGAACAAAATAAATCGCACAGACCTCGTTATTCGGCGAAAGGTCACCATATGTTAGATATCACCGCGCGCCCCGGCCGTTATCGGTGACTGAGAGCTTCGCGCTCCCGCCGCGACCAACAGGCGGTCAATATGTCACATGTCAACAAATTCAGTATTCGCGAGTGGCTCGTGCCCCCGATATTGCTGCCGATCTTTCTTGTGCTTTTGGTCGTCGCCGCAATGCTTGTTCAGTGGTAATTCACCTCGACAGACCGCCGCTGTCATCTCAGGCAAAACGTTCGTTTGCCCCGGTTAAACGACCCCTGGCATCGCTGGCTGACCAACTGAACATTCGGGCGACGACCGCCCTGGATGCAGCTCGCGAAATGCCGCCGGGAGTTCGGCGTGCGAAGGCGATGAACAAGGCAATGATCCTTCGCAACGCCGTAGAAATGCACAAGCATTTCCTCGGCAAGGTTGATGCACCGGCCAGATGAAGGCCGGGTGGTGGCCCTTCGGGTCCGCTGGCGAGAAGGCGCCACGCGTGCGTGTTCAAATAAGCGGAGACCTCAATACGAAAGGGCTCGCATGTTCAAATTCCAGCAGTATCGCGCGAAAGCAGCCGAGTACGGCGAACTCGTCAAGAGTTCGGCTGACGCTGACGAAGGCCGAAAATATCAAGACCTGGAGGACCGCTTCGTCGCGTTGGCGAATAACGAACGCGGCCTCGCGGAAGCTTATCACGATGCCGTGCACATTGACGAATTGGACCGAACCCGCGGCGAGGTCCTTGCTGCCGAAGAAGAGCAGGTCTTGCGCTGTCTTGGGGCGGCGATCATCATGCAATGGAACACCTTGCCGACGTCGCTGCAACGGGAGATCTTCGATACCGCCGGCTCCGTCGGAAAGTTGTGGGAGACAGCGGCGCTCCGCGGGCAGATCGCCCGATTTCTGCACAAGCACAAGAATGAATCCGGTCGCGTCAAATTGCCTTTGACAGAAGACACGGCTGGCGATGCGAGATCCGGCGCTGCGGCTTTGTCGCGGTGGGATAACGAGGGAGGCGCAGTTCGCGACGGACTGCCGACGTGAATGAATGAGGACAATAGGAGGATTCCCGATGTCACTTGCACAATTCAGCATCGATGACGGCCCCCATAACATGGACGGGCTGCGGCTCTTTGCCCAGGATGGCGCTGAACAGGTCGAGGCGTTCGTAGGCCGCAAGGTACTGGACGTCTGGGCGGAGTCCGTCGAGCACCGCGGAGGACGACAAAGTCTGTTCCGTGATCAATATAACGCGCTTGGCAAGCTGAACCTTGCCGCGCTTCAGCGAATCGTGAGCGGGAAATACCAGCGAGGCGCCGCGTCCAACCGACAGCATCCCTTTGTCGAGGTATTGTTCTCGGACATCACGGAAAGCGGCGAGGATCTAAATCTAACAGAACTCGTGCGTGAACCTTTGCCGCCAGCGTTTCATGGGAAATGATTTCAGCAACCGCGAAGAAGCAACGATGAAAAAACCCGTTCTCTCAAATGACGAGCCAGAGCCGAAGAAGGCAATGCGAGCCGACCGGCCTCCCACCGAAGGGTTCGCCACGATCGTCGACGGCCGCTTCAAGGCAGAGTTCGACACGGTCGAGGCTGCTGAAGCATCGGGCCGGGAACTGAAGTCGGATTATCCGAGGCTCCAGATCGAAATCTATGACGCGGCCAACAAGGTCCGTACCTTGTTGAGCTAGCGAGCTTGCCGGCGCCAACGTAAAGCCTGCCGTCTCGTGAGCCGACAATTGGGACCTAGAGGCGCCACGGGCGTTAAACACGGGCGTAAAAGAAGGGTGCGCCCCATCTGTCAATAACGCTGGTGCGCTTGCTGGCGGATCGCGTCGGAGGAATAATTCGATGGATGGATTGAACTTGCCGCGCCACATTGAGGACCGATTTGAAAGACGATGGGCGCAGAAGCTCAAAGCTTTGGCGCCTGCGTCGGCAAAGCCAAGCAGCCTGGCCGATCGAAATAGACCAGTTGGTCATCGTCGCAAGCGACCCAAAGTCACGAAGAGACAGCGACCTAAGGACATGGCCGGGGGCGGCAAGGTATTCCGTGAATCCTAGCCCCAAAATCAACGCTGCCGGACGGGCGATCACGAGAGTTCCTTAGGCCTGGATGATTTTGGGTAACGATGGCACACGCGTATGAGCGGCGGCTGGCAATACATGAAACCTGATTCTAGGATGTCCACCGCCTGGTGCCTAATTCCGTCAGCTCTGTCGAATGCTTGCGGAACAAGGCGATACGCTTGCTTGTGAATTCTGCAATGATGCGGGGAAATTCGGCGGGCGACCTGATCGACGCAAGCGTCTGAGTGAATTCAAAAGCAAGTTGCATGTTGGCTTGCGCCACTTCCAGTAGCTTTGCTTGGTAAGCCCGCACGTTTGCGCTGGCCGAGGAGAGAAAATCAACCCCTGTCTTCGAAACGTCCTCCATCATCATCTGTTTGGGGTCGTTTTGAACGGTTACCTCCGGATTCTTGATGAGAGGCTCCCCTTGCTCAGCCAAAAGGGCGTCTTGTTCTAAGTTGTTGTGAGGCTCTGGAGACGGTTCAGTCGAGCCAGCGCCAACGGAGCGCGAAACGCTATCTTTCGGACTTCTCACATTGGCTTGGGAGGCTCGTTGCGCGTTCACGGCGATTCTCGGGCTGTGGGCGTGCCTTGACGCTGTTGCCGGCTTACGTTTGTTCATTTGACGCTCCAAGGATGATTGGCCCACGCACAAAGGGGGCGCTGCCGAACAACAACATGCCGTTCGGTGCAACGTTCCGAAAGTTCCCCTCCTCAAGAAATCAGACACCGTATGTTGATTGATTCCATGCACATCCTTCGAGGCACTGATTAGGCACAGGGAAGTTTCTTGACCCGAGGAATCGCTGAACTACCTCCGTCGAGACTGTTTTCGTTTCTGCATACGTTTTCGGCTCCGGCCCGAATTGAGCTTACCCAGTCGCTTCGCATTTGCCGCTACATGCTTCCGGTATCGACGAACGATTTCATCGCCCGAAGCCCCGGCCATTAGACTTGCAGATGCTTCGACGGCCGCCTTGATTTTTTCGCTGACCATCAATTCAGCTTCGCGACGGGCGTTCCTGCCGCCGCGCATCAGCTTCATCATCCGCAGCGCAATCACGCCATTTGCTTCCAATGCCAACAACATCAAAGAATTGACCATCTCTTGTCCCTCCCCATAGCCAAGATGAAAAGGGCGGTAAGAAATTCGAAATCGTTCCGCCCTGCCTGGAGCAAACTCGTCACCACACCGACGCGAATGCAGCCGGCGATCGGGACTACTAGGAAGTGCGTGAGGGCAAGGGAGAGGGGCGACAAGGATGAAGGCGGTTCGCGTTGCCCTGGCAGCTAATCTCTCGAGTCGATTTCTCGATGGAAAGCCTGGAGGTAGGAAAGTCCCTCTACCGTCAAGCGATGCTCGTCTTTCTCGCCCTCGAGATACCTTCTAGCCAGCAGCTCTGAAAGCCCCTTACGGGCGCCTTTTGCCTCAAGACGGTTTGCAAGAGCGCCGTATATGCTCAGCGCGCGTTCGACGGGCTGCATGCTCATTTGGTTCTCTCATCGTAATCCGTATTCGGTAGGTAAGGCCTGACAGCGCACATCCGTTCCTTAGTCTCGTGACGCAATTGCGGGCGAGCTCCGTGCGGTGGGCATTAGGAATTGCCGCTCGCGTGGAACTGAGAGGTCGTCGTAATCATTGCGCAGTCTTCGTCGAAGCACCAGCACCGGATCGCACGCTTTAATAGTGGATCGTAAGGCCGAATGGAACTAGTGTAAGTTCCCTTTGTTCATGTTTCTGAATTAAGGGCATCGGTCGATGATGTTCACGATAAAGATCTACGTGACCACGAGCGGAAACGCTTGTGCACGAGACGACGATTTCAGCGATCAGTCCCCTTGGCGCTCGTAAGGAAGCGCATCGTCTGCTTTCATCATGGAAGAAACGCGGGGCTAACAGCGCCAGCGTACTGAACGGTCAGGCGCAAGCTCTTTATAGATTAAACTAGTAGGTCGTGTGTTGCGCCTCTGACGGGGTCGGTTAGTTTCAAGATGGGCCTGTTTTGAAGCGCCCATGATCGCCATATGAAGGTTATCGCCGCCCGGCCCTCGGCATTCCGGCGACTGAGAGTATAGCGCTCCCGCCCCCTTAAAAATGTGGAGAAGCGCGATGCAGCAGAGCCGTTCCAAACAGATAGAGCCTTTTCAGGATCGCATCGCATCTTTCGGCCGGAAAGCCAGGGAGAAAGCCGCTCAGCGTCCGCCCGGTCCGGAGCGTGACGCCCTACTAATGAAGGCCCGGCTGGCCGACACCGGGGCTCATGTTGAGGACTGGTCGAACTTGCCTCCATTGCGCTCGGCGTTCCAACGACGGGAGTAACCAGCAATCCGCGTGTGGTTTCCGCTTTAGCGCAAAGCTGACAGGCGGAGGTCGGCAGGAGAGTGTGATCGTGGGCGTAATCGAACGAAATAATGTCAATGTTCGCGGATCGGGCGAGCGGGCCATGATGTTTGCCCATGGGTTCGGCTGCGATCAGAACATGTGGCGCTTCGTGGAACCTGCGTTTGAAGCCGAGTTCAGGACCGTGTTGTTTGACCATGTTGGCGCCGGCGGGTCCGACCTCAAGGCCTACGACAAGATCAAATACTCGACGTTGGCAGGTTACGCCGACGACGTCGTCGAAATCGGCCGCGAAGTTGGTCTGAAGGATGCCGTCTTCGTCGGCCACTCGGTCAGCTGCATGATTGGCGCGTTGGCTGCACAAAAAGCGCCCGGAGATGTTCGGGAAGCTGGTCATGGTCGGGCCGTCAGCCCGCTACATCGATGATGGCGACTACGTCGGCGGCTTTAGCGAAAAGCAGATCGAAGAGCTGTTGCAGTTTCTTGAAGCCAATCACATGGGCTGGTCGGCGCAGATGGCGCCGGCAATCATGGGCAATCCGGACCGTCCCGAACTCGGCGACGGAACTGACCAACAGTTTCTGCCGAACCGATCCCGAAATCGCCAAGGCATTTGCGCGGGTCACGTTCAAGTCCGACAACCGCGAGGACCTGGCCAAAATCGATATCCCGACGCTGATACTTCAGTGCAGCGAAGACATCATTGCTTCAAAAGAGGTTGGCGAATTTGTCCACCGCGCCATACCCGACAGCGAAATGATAATCCTGGAGGCGACCGGCCATTGCCCCAATCTCAGCGCTCCCGACGAAGTCATCGCCGCCATGCGAACGTTCGTCTGAGCCTATTCCGTGCGCGACCCCCGGATCGACGATTTCCAGGACATGTTCGAGAATTCGCCCTGCGGCTACATCACGCTGCAGGCGAACGGTCGAATCGAGCGCGTGAACAAGACGCTGCTGGGATGGACCGGCCATACCGCCGACGAGATGATCGGCAAGCGGTTCAGCGATTTCGTCAACATGGCGGGCCGCATCTATTACGAAACCCACATCGCGCCGTTACTGCGGATGCAGGGGTTTTTCAACGAGTTCGCAATCGAAATGGTGACGGCAGGCGGCGAGCCGGTCCAGATGATATGCAACGCGCTGGAAGGTCGAGATGCCGCCGGCAAGCCGCTGTTTATCCGATTGGCTTTGTTAAAGGCCACCGATCGACGCCGCTACGAACAGGAACTCTTGGCGGCCCGCGAAGCAGCGAAGACCAGTTTGGCCAGCGAACGCGAGACTTCGGAATTGCGCGAGCAATTCATTGCTGTCCTCGGCCACGATCTTCGCAATCCTCTCGCATCCATAAGCGCCGGCGCACGCATACTCGGGCGCGATGCGAAGACCGAAAAAGAACATCAAGTCGTAGCGATGTTGCAGACGACCGTCATGCGGATGGCTGGGCTAATCGACAACGTGCTTGATTTCGCGCGTGGACGGCTCGGTGGAGGGATCACGCTTGACCGCGACGCCCGCAGACCGCTGGAGCCCGTGCTGCATCAGGTTATCGATGAACTGCGGCTGTCTTCGCCGGGCCGCCAGATCGAAGCCGATTATGCAATCGACAGTCCGGTAGATTGCGACAGGTCCCGAATTGGGCAGCTTGTTTCCAATCTCGTCGGCAACGCCCTCAGTCACGGATCGTCCAACGAACCTGTGCGCGTGCGTGCGGAGACCGCGAACGGGTTATTCAAATTGTCCGTCGCGAACGGCGGGGAACCAATACCTCCACGCCGCAATGGAAAGACTATTCGAACCGTTCTTCCGGGGCGAAGTACGCGCCAGCCGACAGGGTTTGGGACTTGGATTGCACATTGCCTCGCAAATCGCGAAAGCTCACGACGGTGTCTTGACCGTCACCTCGACGCCCGAGGAAACGAAATTCACCTTTGTGATGCCGCTACGCTGATAAGCGAAAACCTCTGGTGCAATGCATCCGCCACGGGCCGTGGCGGCGAGTCGCCGAATGGTGTATGACCCCAGCCGCTCGCAGGCTGAGGTCTCATTTTCGACAATCGCAGGCTATCCCGCTTCGCTGGACTGCTCGATCGCGGCGGGCATTTTTGCGACCGACATCAAAGAGCGTGCCACCTGATTGAGAAGCTGGTCGGCATTTTCTTCTTCGGCCAGTGATTTCGACAACAGGGCAACGATGGCCGTGTGGCGGAGTTGCTGCGCGAGGTTACGGGCTGTCGTGTATCCGGAAATCTCGTAGTGCTCCACGCGCTGCGCGGCACCTATAAGCGCCAGGTCGGCTGCGGCGTCTTCTTTGTTTTCTGCTTCATTAATGACTTCCTGGCCTTCTTCGACAAGCCCCATCATGCCGCGACAGGGTTTTGCCCGGGCCGGCTGGCCCAAAAGCTCCAGGCATTCGTCTAATCTCTCGACCTGACCTTCCGTCTCGGCGAGATGCAAATCAAACAGTTCGCGAAGTTGATCGAACCGAGCCGCTTTCGCCATCTTCGGGAGCGCCTTTGTGAGCTGCTTTTCGGCATGAAGGAGGTCACGGAGTTCGTTCACAAGCAGATCTGCCAGACCTTCCGGACTTTCCAGGGGCGAACTCTCGGCCACGATGGAGGGAGCGGCATCCCCGACCTGCAACGCAGGCGAGTTGGTGAAGACCCAGTCGACGCCTTCATTCCAGGGGCCTCGCGTATCGATTTCCCCATGATCGCCGGTTCCAGTCGAATCGTTGAAGAATTGATTGACGAGGCCTGGAGTGGGCGCGATGCGCCCGATGCTGAACCGGGGCTTTCCCATGCTTTCAAGTGCCAGAGAAAACGCTTTCATGTGCGTGATCTCCCGCGTCATCAGAAACTGCAGTGCGTCCTTCGTACCTGCATCGTCGCAGAAATTAATGAGGCGTTCGTAGACGATCTTGGCCCGGGCTTCGGCGGCAATGTTGCTACGCAAATCGACGTCCAGCTCGCCTGTGATCTTGAGATAGTCGGCTGTCCATGCGCTGCCCTGCGAGTTGAACAGATTGACGCCACCGCCTCCGGCAATAGCGATCAGCGGGTCTGCTTCCGCAGCCTGCCGGTCGAATTTCATGGGCTTTAGATGCATCCGGGCCAATGTTCCCACTATTTCGAGGTGGCTGAGCTCCTCGGTGCCAATGTCCATCAGCAGATCCTTGCGGTCTGGATCTTCGCAGTTCAGTCCCTGGACCGAATACTGCATGGCGGCGGCAAGCTCGCCATTGGCGCCTCCGAACTGCTCGAGCAACATATTGCCGAAGCGCGGGTCCGGCTCGTCGACACGTACGGTGAACATGAGCTTCTTGACATGATGATACATTGACGACCTCAATTCGAGCCAGAAAAAGATAAGACGGTGAGCCTGAGACCAATCATGGCTCACCGGGAACGTTCCCAATGCAAAGTCGAAATCGTCTTTTCCGCTCCGCCGCGATAATGCTGTTTTAGTGCAGCGTCGCGGCGGCTTCGTCGATGGCTGCCATCACTTCACCGGTGGCAGACTGCTGGACCATGTGGCCGATGCCGGCAATGCGGTGCATTTTACTTTGCCTGACTTCGCCATGCAGCCGTTCCGATTGTTCGTCGATATCAATCAGGCGATCGTCTTCGCCGGCAATGATGATCACTGGCATGGCAAGCTCGTCGTAGGTTTTGGATGAGGTGAGCGCATTAGGGATCATCAGCGCTGTTTCTGCGGCACTGGCTCGTATTTGCGATGGACGAACCGCCATTTCCTTGGGAAAGCCAGCGAACTTCTCGGGAACCGAACGCGGCCCGAACATCTTGCTCAACATCGTCGGCCACATCAATCTGCTGAGGATTGGTGCGAGTGTGAAACTGATGATATCGCCAAGACCGGGTATGGCGGGTCCTGACAGGGCGAGCACGTCTGCGCGGGCAGTAGGAAAATAGTATCCCGAGGCGAGTACCAGAGCCTCCACCAGAGATGGATGCTTTGTCGCCAAAGCGACGGCAACTGACGCTCCCCAGGAATGCCCAAGTACGATCGCTTTCGGCACGCTTAGCCGGTCGAGTGCCTTCGCGAAAAGATCAGCCTGGGCCTCCGGGGTCCATACGACGCTCCGAGGCCGCGAGCTATGACCGAACCCAGGTCGGTCGAACACAATCACCTGATAGTTCTTCGCCGCCAGATCGATCAGGCCGCTGGATTCGAAATCCTGGATCATGCTGCCGTTGCCATGAAACAGAACCAAAGGCCGGCCTTTTCCGCGCTCCACGTAATGCAGTCGCACACCGTCGATTTCGATGAACTTCCCTTTGGGGGGATTATCGCGCTGCGCCTTCCGGGCAAGCTGCCCGTTCACGGCGGCCGTTGCCGCAAGAAGGCCCGCTGCCGCGGCGACTGCCGTTGCCGCAGGGTACTGCCTGAAAATGGAGATGCAATTCGACAGGAAGGAGTTTGACCGTGTGCGCGGGAATGTCATCTGCAGCTTCCTTGGTTGACCGCACCGATGACCCAGTTCCATGAGAAATGTTGCAGCACGGAGTGAACCGGTGATTCCGTGGTTCGTTCCTGTCCGCGACTGAGACTTGTTATGGGTGCCACCGGGATGGAGAATTAGGAACCCGTCCCTGCAACGCCTGTTGCTTGTGATGCTAATGTATTTCTTATTTCCAAACCGGTGATCTTCTGCCGCTTGATGGCGACCGTTGGCCACCTAAGCAGTTCGTTAATTCTCTAAAGGTGAGCAAATTGACACAGCGCTGAGATGGGCAGTGGCGCTAGCGTACTTGATCACGCCCCATCATGGCATAGCGGCTTCGCATCGGGCGTCAGGCTGCCGCTTCTCTCGTCAGCTTAGGACGTCGATCGGCCACCCAATCGAACGCAGGCGTTGCCGGACTTAATTGGCTCGCAACGCTGCCCGGATTTTCTGAACACGGGCCTTTTAATTACTAAGCAGGGAGCCTGCCCCATGCAAGATATGGAGAAACGTGTCATTGGCAAGGTTATGTGGCGGCTTATTCCGTTCCTGATCGTGTGCTATTTCGTAGCGTATCTCGATCGGGTCAATGTCGGATTTGCCAAGCTGCACATGAACCAGGCGCTCGGTTTAAGTGAAGCAGCCTTTGGACTGGGTGCAGGCTTGTTCTTCGTCGGATATTTCCTGTTTGAAGTGCCCTCGAACATCTTTCTGGAGAAAGTCGGCGCGCGCGTTTGGATCGCCCGCATCATGATTACGTGGGGGATCGTCTCGGCGGCTTTCGCATTCATCCCATCGATATCCACAGCGACCGGAATTCCGACGACGGGCGTGTTCTACACTCTCCGTTTACTGCTCGGCGCCTGCGAGGCGGGCTTCTTTCCGGGCATCATCTTCTATCTGACCCTGTGGTTCCCTGCGGTTTACCGTGCCCGGGTCATTAGCCTGTTCATGCTGGCGATTCCGATTTCGTCCATCATCGGATCACCCATCTCCGGGATGTTGCTCGGCCTGACAGGTTGGGGATTGGAAGGCTGGCAGTGGCTGTTCATTCTCGAGGCGTTGCCGTCGGTTCTGGTGGGTATCGGCGTCCTGATCTATCTGACCGATTTCCCGCGCCAGGCTCGCTGGCTGCAACAAGATGAGATTGCGTGGCTGGAGAACGTGCAGGCGACCGAGAAGCGTAACAAGGAGAAGGTTGAACACCTGTCCTTGGGACAGGCGCTCACGGATTCTCGTATTTTGTCGTGCGCTCTGGTGTATTTCTGCCTGAATGCCGCGAGCTACGGCGTAGCGTTCTTCCTGCCGACTATCATTAAGGGTTTTGGCGTCAGCGATGCCCAGACCGGATTACTTGCTGCGTTGCCCTTTGTTTTCGGGGCAATCGGCATGGTGCTGCTTGGCCGTCATTCCGATCGGACCATGGAGCGAAAAGGTCACGTCGCTGTAGCGCTATTGATGGCCGCGGTCGGGATCGGACTGGCAGGTCTCGTTTCCAACTCCGTTATCGTCATGGCGTTGCTTTGTTTTGCCCAGATCGGCGTTTCCGCGGTACCCCCGATGTTTTGGCCGCTGCCGGCGAGTTTCCTGACGGGAGCATCGGCCGCCGCTGGCATCGCCGCGATCAACTCGCTTGGAAACCTTTCCGGTTTCGCCGGTCCTTACGCGATGGGCTATCTGAAGGATTTGACCGGCAATTTTACCGCTGGCCTTCTGTTGCTGGCGGGTTGCGCGCTGGTGGGCGCGCTCGTTGTCTTGATGGTGCGGATCGATGCAAGACGCGAGCAATTGTCAGGCGAAATCGCGGTGGCGCACTAGAAGGTGACGATTGTCGGAATGCTAACCGCGACATTCTTTGGTTTGACGCCGGCTACAGTTATTTCAGCTTTTGGGGCACAAATCGAACCAACCGGCGAGGTCTCGCGATATCCGCTGATTGGCGGCAGGCCGTAAGTAGGTGGTGGGGCATCAAACCGACGCGATTGTCTCATGTGCGACATTTAGTCTGATCAATCCTTTGAGGTCTCTTCGTGCGCCATTGCTCTCACGCCGACCAGTCGCAAAGTGATAGACTTTAGCTACTGCACGAAGGCGTGGTCCTTGGAGGACGCATGCGGCGCCGTGATCTCATCATGCTCTTAGGCGGCGTGGCCCTGGCGTGGCCTCTTGATGCGGTCGCCCAACGTCCGACGGGTAAGATTGCTCAAATCGGCTTTTTGACGCGTAAGAGCGACGCTTCCGTTGCAAGTCAAATAGACGCATTCCGACAAGGCCTCCAAGATCTTGGATGGGTTGAGGGAAAGAATATCGGCATTCAGTACAGCGATGCAGGTGGTCAACTAGACCGACTGGGTCCGTTCGCTGCCGAGCTTGTCGCTCTTAGTGTGGATGTGATCGTCACAGTAGACACGCCACCCACCCAGGCCGCCGAGCAAGCAACAAGTTCAATACCGATTGTCATTGCCGTCTCGGCTGATCCAGTGGGAGCCGGATTGGTCCAGAGTTCTCAGTCACCCCGGTGGTAACGCCACTGGTTTGTCACTTCTCGCCCCTGAGACAGATCAGAAGACTCTCGAAGTCCTGAAGGAGATCCTGCCCAAAACCGAGCGTGTGGCGATGATTTTTGACCCGAAAAATCAAGGCATGATGCTCAGACTGAAAGCAATCGAAATCGCGGCAATTGAGCTTGCGATCAAACTTCAATCAATAGCAGCACTTGGTTCAGGGGAGCTCACCGCTGCCTTGACGCTGGCTGCCAAAGATCCTCCTGATGCTGTCTACGTGCTTTCTCCGATATATGCGGCCTATCAAACCGAGATCGTGGAATTTGCAACAAAGACGCGGGTGCCGCTACTGGTTGATACCAGCAGGCTTGCCGGTGAACCTGGCGCCCTCTTGTCTTATGGCGCGGATATCTCCGCCTTGTTTCGGAGGGCAGCGACCTTCGTTGACAAAATATTGAAGGGCGCCAAGCCAGCCGATTTGCCGGTGGAGCAGCCGGCCAAGTTTGACCTGGTAATCAACCTCAAAACTGCCAAGGTACTCGGCCTCGTCGTGCCGCCGGTCATATTGCTGCGCGCCGACAAAGTGATCGAATGAGCATCAATTGCCGTTCCTGACATGGCCAGTGGCCAGAAAGTGTACCCTTTGAAAAGGGGAAACGTGTTCTCCCTTTAAGGATGGCAAATGCAACGTCGGAATTTCATCGAGCTTTTGATCGGCGCGGGTTTGGCGCGGCCGCTCGCCGGGTACGCGCAACAACCGAAGAGAATTCCTCGTGTAGGGGTCCTTTGGCACGCTGGAAGCGCCGCTGAGGAGGACATCTATCTGACTGTCTTAGTGAAAGCGCTCAGCGACCTCGGCTACGTGGATGGTAAGACGGTTCTTCTTGAACATCGCTTTCCTGCAGAACGACCCGAGCTATTTCGTCAGCTCGCGCGCGAACTCGTCGAAAGCAAAGTCGATGTGATTATCGCGGTCGCTGGAATAGCTGGCAAAGAAGCCAGACAAGCCAGTAGTACAATTCCCATAGTATTAGTCGCCGACCCGGATCCGGTCGGAAATGGGCTTGCCTATAGTTTGGCGCGCCCCGGCGGCAACGTCACTGGACTTTCACTGATGGCCGTCGATCTCTCTGGCAAGCGCCTGGGACTGCTCAGGGAAATCGTCCCTAATCTCTCCCATTTTGCGATTGTCGTCGATCCCAGAGACGTATTTTCAGCCCGCATCCGCGCCGGCTATGAGAACTCCGCGAAAGCCCAGGGAATTCGAACGCAGGTCGTCGACGTAGCCTCGCCTGATGATATCGAGCCTGCATTTCTTGCGATTGCGCGAGATGGTTTTGAAGGAGCAGTCGTAATTGGACCGATGCTGCTCAATGATCGGATACGAGTAGGTTCATCGGCTTTGGCGCACAAAATTCCGGTCTTGGCGGGTGTTTCCGAAATGGTCCCCCATGGACTCCTTTTCTCTTACGGACCGGATATACCTGATTATTTCCGCAGAGCCGCCGGTTACGTTGATAAAATTCTGAAAGGTGCGAAACCTGGAGATCTGCCGATCGAGCAACCGACACGCTTCAAACTGGTGGTTAATCTCAGGGCCGCTAAAATCCTCGAACTTACCGTTCCGAACTCGCTCTTAGTCAACGCTGACGAGGTGATTGAGTAAGCGCTCACGTCTGCTGTTGGCACAACGGTTTCCGCGGCCGCTCGTTCTGCTGCTGCTCCTGCAGTGGGACAGGCGTGGGGCACGGGCTCCAGTTAATACAAACGCAGACGGTTTGCCGCTAGCAACGATGTGAACTATTTCGGCGACTGCAGTCCAGGCGACCGCAGCCACTCGCTGATGTGAGAGCCAGTTTCAGCCTGTCGGGCCTTGCGGATCATCCGCTCACGCTCAATGCCGGGTGGAATGCCCTTGGCTTCCTCACGAAGGCGCTTTGCCTCTTCCGCAAGCCGCTCTTCAAGGGGCTCGTTTTGCTCGAAACGTCTTCGCCGCATGACGCAAATCCTCTGCTTACCGCCCGAAGAGCCATACTCTGGCACGTGCGGTACCGACAAACTGCTCAATATTGATCACTTCGAAGAAGTCAACGCCAGTTCAACCAATAGGAACTAAGCGGCTTTCGTCCCCGTTGGACGTTGTCACTCCTTCGAGAGGAATCCTAATGGCCAACAACAAAAAAACTGATGAGAAGCACCCCGGTGAGAATCCAGACGGCAAGGATCATTTCAACCCGGGAAATATGGCGGGGAAAAAGCCCGGCGATCCTGAGCAGACAGCCAAGAACCGCGGCGAGATACCGCAAGACGACAAAGAAAAGCGCAATCGTTAGAGCGGGATCGCGTCGGTTAAATCCTCAGCCGGTGACTTCCGGTCCATCGCAATCAACTGCAGCCTCGCTAGAGGCTGCTCGCATTTCCTCTCTTAGTGCTATCCAAGCTCCGGAGCTGCCATTCGCGATGTTTGGCGGAGCTGGCTGATCCACACCACGCGATCGCATCGTTTCCGCGATCTGCGCTATCGCTTCGAGCGAGAGGCCCGGCATAGCTGCCGGGCCTTTCTTGTTGTCAGCTCTGAACGGTTTGACTTAGAAGTCCATACCACCCATGCCTCCACCGCCCGGAGGCATGGCGCCAGCACCTGCGTTCTTCTTCGGAACTTCAGCGACCATAGCTTCGGTGGTGATCAGAAGCGCCGCCACCGAAGCCGCGTTTTGGATCGCCACACGAACCACCTTGGTCGGGTCGATGATGCCCTTGGTGACGAGGTTACCGTACTCGCCGGTCTGGCTGTCGAAGCCATAGGCGTACTGATCCTTCTCGAGGATCTTGCCGACGATGACGGAGCCGTCTTCGCCAGCGTTGATCGCGATCTGACGGGCTGGATAGGACAGTGCCTTGCGCACGATCTCGACGCCGGTCTTCTGGTCGTCGTTCTTGGTGCGGAGGCCCTTGAGGTGCTCGGAGGCGCGAAGCAGGGCGACGCCGCCGCCCGGTACGATGCCTTCCTCAACCGCCGCGCGGGTCGCATGCATCGCATCATCAACGCGATCCTTGCGCTCCCTGACCTCGACCTCGGTTGCGCCGCCGACGCGGATCACTGCGACGCCGCCAGCGAGTTTGGCCAGGCGCTCCTGCAGCTTCTCACGGTCGTAGTCGGAGGTGGTTTCCTCGATCTGCGCCTTGATCTGGTTGACGCGTGCCTCGATGTCGGCCTTCTTGCCGGCGCCGCTGACGACCGTGGTGTTCTCCTTGTCAATCATCACCTTCCTGGCACGACCGAGCATAGCAAGAGTAACGTTCTCGAGCTTGATGCCGAGATCTTCTGAAATCGCCTGGCCGCCGGTCAGGATCGCGATGTCCTGCAGCATGGCCTTGCGGCGATCGCCGAAGCCCGGCGCCTTGACAGCAGCGACCTTCAGCCCGCCGCGCAGACGGTTTACAACAAGCGTGGCTAGAGCTTCGCCCTCAACGTCTTCCGCGATAATCAAAAGCGGCTTGCCGCTCTGCACCACAGCTTCCAGGAGCGGAAGCAATTCATTCAGTTGAGACAGCTTCTTTTCGTTGATAAGAACGTAAGCATCTTCCATTTCGACGCGCATCTTGTCGGCGTTGGTGACGAAGTAGGGCGAGATGTAGCCGCGGTCGAACTGCATGCCTTCCACGACCTCGAGTTCGGTCTCGAGCGACTTCGCTTCCTCGACCGTGATCACGCCCTCGTTGCCGACCTTCTTCATGGCATTGGAGAGGAATTTCCCGATTTCCGCGTCCCCATTGGATGAGATGGTGCCGACCTGAGCGATTTCCTCGTTCGAGGTGACCTTCTTGGAGTTCTTGACGAGGTCTGCAACCACAGCTTCGACCGCGAGGTCGATGCCGCGCTTCAGATCCATCGGATTCATGCCGGCGGCGACCGACTTGGCGCCTTCGCGGACGATCGCGGCTGCGAGCACCGTCGCCGTGGTGGTGCCGTCGCCGGCCGCATCCGCCGACTTGGAGGCGACTTCGCGCACCATCTGCGCGCCCATGTTCTCGAACTTGTCGTCGAGCTCGATCTCCTTGGCGACGGTGACGCCGTCCTTAGTGATGCGGGGAGCGCCGAACGACTTGTCGAGAACCACGTTGCGGCCCTTGGGACCGAGCGTCACTTTTACAGCATTGTTAAGAATTTCGACACCGCGCAACATCCTGTCGCGGGCATCGACGCCGAATTTGACTTCCTTGGCCGACATAATGATCTCCGTTTTCAACTGATCAGATCCCAAAGATCGCGCGACTGGGCGCGTTCTCAGGATGAGATTTGAACTTGCGGCCTCATACTTCGAGACGCCGGCTGCGCCGACTCCCCAGGACAAGGAAAAACTGATGCGCGCTTACGCGGCTTTCTTCTTGGCGGCGGGCAGATCTGTGAGAACGCCCATGATGTCACTTTCGGTCATGATCAGCAGATCCTGACCATCGACTTTGACCTCAGTGCCTGACCACTTGCCGAACAGCACGCGGTCGCCGACTTTGAGATCGATCGGAATCAGCTGGCGGGCTTCGTCGCGGCCACCAGGGCCAACTGCGACGACTTCGCCCTGCGAGGGCTTTTCCTTGGCAGTGTCGGGAATTATGATACCACCAGCGGTTTTGTCTTCGGCATCGATGCGCTTGAGCACAACGCGGTCATGGAGTGGGCGGAATTGCACGCAATCCTCCTTGGCTTTTTTGATCATTTCTCGATTGGCAGTTACAATGAGTGACTGCTAGCTACTAGCACATATGCTTGTCCCACTGGGGCGCAAGGGCTATTTCGAGACTTTGGTGATCTTGTGCTTCAGGTGGCCGGTCTCATGATCACGGCGGAGCTGGCTCAACGATGTCTCGTTCAGCTTAAGTAAAACCTCGCTGAGCTTCTCGGTGTCAGAATAGCCGGCTGCGAAACTCTGGCCGTACCTTGCGCAACGTGCGAATAAGGGTGTCTCCGTGCTTGGCGCTGATTTCGCCCTCCTTGTTGCGATGGCGATTGTCGGGAGCTGCCTTGCTCATGCTTCCCTCCACTGTGACCGCGCTGACAGCATCCACCCGCCGAGATCAAATGGCAACAACGCGTGCTCGGAAAATGCACTTTGCGCTGCATAGCTTCGAGCCGCAGCGAGTGGTGGTCTCGCCTGAGACCCACCCCCTACCGACGCGGCAGAAAATAAATTACCTGATTTTCATGCTGAAACAGACCCGGCTTGTTTAGTCCGTTGGCAAGCATCGGATACAGCAATCGTTTCTCCCAGGCGCAGTTTGGCAATTAGGACCGTATCGGATTTCTCACGCCAAAACGGGTGGGCGAGAAAAAAACCTCAATGGTTGCTCGCTAAGGTCGGCGGTGGGCCAACAGCGGTCATATCCTATGCGCACTCGTTTTCACCGATAAGGTGGCATAACACCTTTCACAGCGAGCACTATTGATTAGGCGTTGGACCGGAGACAGCGTAGCGTTCTCGTTACGGTCAAGCGATTGCTTGTCTGAGACTGCCAAAAAACGGCGACGCACCGAAGTCTCCGCTTACTAAATGGTAGCCCCAGTGCCGCCAACAGGCACAAATGTTTCTTACGAATTGATTCTCGAATTGTATTTCGAAGCATGCGCGAGCGCGTGGCTTATTGCGGCAGGCCACTTGTTAGAAAGGAATTATATGAAAATGACAAATGCAGTTCTCAGCACATTTTCTTTGGCTAAGAACACTTACGTCGCGGCTACCATATGGGTAGCTCCTTCCGCGCTCATCAAATCAGCGCATCTCCTTGAAAGAATTGGACTCGCCACGATTGGAGGCTCGTGTGGCCTGCTCGTGGCCGAAGGATTGATGCGCCGAGGAAACGAATTGTCTCTAAGCGGTTGGATCGTCTTATTGCTGATGCTCTCCGGAGCTTTTAGCTTCTATGTCGGCATCGATCTGCCTCGGCGTCCCGCTCAGAGATCGAATCCGAGACTGGAATTGAACCCCGGCACTGATGCGGCAGAGATCCTCAGTGCGGTGGGAACATTCCTTGCCGGCATTGCGGCGTTTCTGTCTATCACCATCGTTGCGCTTGATGAGCCCGTGCATGACGGATTGGCACTTCTGGTCGGGTGCTGTTGGGCAATTGGTTCCTCGCTTCAAATTGCATCCGGCGCCATCGCCCGCAACGACCGAAGATGGTAGTGAGTGATATGCGATGGCAATTGGACTGAAGTTGCGGCAGCTATTCACTCCGTTCTTAACTACCAAACTGCCTGGCGAAGCGGACTTGGTCTCTCGTTGAGTTTACGACATCGTTGTCAAGCGAGATGGCGGATCGATCGAGATCGACACTCAGCCTGGTGAAATTTGCGAATTCAAGGTCACTCTTCCGCGCATGGCAGCCAAGAGCAAAGTAGGGAAAGGCAAATGAGCTTGCTTATTCTTGTCGTGGACGACGAACCCGATGTTGAGGCGCTGTTTCGCCAGCAATTCAGACGCGATATCCGCGCCGGCCGCTTCACTATGGACTTTGCGCAATCGGCAGAGAACGCGCTTAAACTGATCAGTGACGCGGCGTGTGCATCATTGATCCTGATCCTTTCCGACATCAACATGCCTGGAATGACCGGTCTTGAGCTTTTGCCCAAGGCCAAGGCAGCACGACCAGACGTCCCTATCATTATGATCACGGCCTATGGCGACTCCGATACCAGGCGAAAAGCGCGGGAAGGCGGAGCCGAGGCGCTCATAACAAAGCCCGTCGATTTTGTTGCTCTTCGCAGCGAGATCGGCAGCCGTGTCGCAAGAGCCGGAGCCGAGGTCCGTTGAGGGGCCACAAGTGGACATTACTGCACGGTCGCTGAGTCCCGCGTCGCGACAAAAAAACGCCGGTCAAGCTTGCGCCAATGCATCAGCCGCGTTGGTCGCGAGCCTTAGTTAGATGCAGGCCAGGCCGTTTCGATCCGGCAAGCTGCGAAGCTGTTTGAATCAACTGCTCCTGCGTGAATGGTTTCGTCAGCACCCTGGATCGAGCGAAACTTTCCGGCAAGGCCTGGCGTCCATAACCAGTCACGAATGCGAACGGGATATTTCGGCGCGTCAGCACGGCAGCGACATCACCCACAGCCTCGCCCCGCAGATTGGCATCAAGCAGCACGCCATCGAACGAACCTTCCTCGGCCGCCCGAACCGCATCTTTCACCGAACTGACGGGTCCTTCGACGTCCACTCCTGCACTTTCAAGGCCGGCCACGATGTCGAGCGCGATCATTGGTTCATCTTCGACGATCAGGAATCGCTTGCCTCTGAGCGGCTCGGTCGGTGTAGCCTGCGGAACGATCCGCGGACCGAGAGACGTCGGCTTCGTGCTCCGCTCATCCGGGACAATCGCCTTACCGGTGTTGAGCGGAAGCGTTATCTCCCAGCGCAAACCATTCGCTTCGGCGAACACGTGCGAGCCACCGCCCTCGCTCCTCGCAGTTTGCTCGATGAGATTGGTTCCAAAGCCACGCTTGAGGGGCGATTTGACCGGTGGCCCGCCGCGTTCGCGCCATTCCAGCAGCAGCCGATCGTCATTCACCGCCCAACCGACGTTCACCGTTCCTTCGGCTTTCGATAGAGCGCCGTACTTCAACGAGTTGGTCCCAAGCTCATGCAGCATCAGTGCCACATGCAACGCCACTTGCGGCTCGAGCCGCACCGGCGGGCCGGACGCGACGACGCGCGAGGCTTCGTGCGCGGCAAGCTGGTCGCGCAGGATTTCCTGGAGGTCCGCATGCTCCCAGCCGGACTGGCTTAGCAGCGCGTGAATGCGCGAAAGGGATTGGATGCGCCCGCCGAAACTCGCCGCGAACTCCGCGGGATCCTTGGCGCGTCGAAGCGTCTGCTGAGCAATTGCCTGAACGACCGCGAGCATGTTCTTGACGCGATGACTGAGTTCACTCACCAACAATTCCTGCGTCTCTTCATGCCTCTTGCGCTC
This sequence comes from uncultured Alphaproteobacteria bacterium, assembly GCA_963696255.1. Lineage (GTDB taxonomy): Bacteria > Pseudomonadota > Alphaproteobacteria > Rhizobiales > Xanthobacteraceae > Bradyrhizobium. The sequence continues at coordinate 1,067,820 of CAVOJN010000005.1, read as the reverse complement.
GCTAATGTCGCGCGCGGCCCCGAACCATTCGATGATTTCGCCATCTTCCCCGAACACAGGAACGGCCCGCGAATGGACCCATCCCAACGCACCATCGAGCCGCTTGACCTGGTGTTCGAATTCGAACGGGGATTTGGTTCGGATCGCTTCGTTGATGGCCGAAAGGACCTGCGGCCGATCGTCCGGATCAATGTACGTTTCAAGCCAAGTTCTGCTCGGATTCTCCGTGTCGCGAATTGACTCCTTGCCATGTAGGTTGCGCATCTCGCTCCAGTCCGGGCTCATCCGGTAGACGATGTCGGAGGTCGTGGTGACGAACGCGCGATACCGCTCCTCGCTCTCGCGAAGGCTCTCCATGACTTCGCCGCGCACGCTAGCGATCTTCAAGTGCGCGTCGATGCGGGCCAGCAATTCGCGAGCAGTGAACGGCTTCACGATGTAGTCGTCGGCGCCGGCACCGAGAGCGTCGACCTTGGCCTCCTCGCCCGCGCGCGCCGAAAGAAGGATCACCGGCAAGGCTTTGGTGTGCGGATCGGCGCGCAGCCGTGTCAGTAGTTCCATCCCGTCAACCCGCGGCATCATCACGTCACTAAGCAGGAGGCCGGGCAGTTTCCTCGCGACTGCCCTCAGTGCCGCTTCGCCGTCCGTCACCGTTTCGACGCGGTAGTGCGCGCTCAGAATGCGAGTCAGATATTCGCGCATATCGGCGTTGTCGTCCGCCAACAAAATGAGCGGACGCTGCGCTTCCGGTACCGTACTTCGGTCAGCTGGTAACCCGACATCGATGATGGCGTCGGCAACTTGGGACGCGTCACCGGGTAGCCAACGGAGTGCTTCTTCGACGAACGGCTGTGCAGTCAGCCCCGTCGAAGCCTGGGTCCGTGCGCCACCGATCTGCTGTTGAGGAAGGTGGCTTGCCCCGGCGGGTATCGTCACCCGGAACGTAGAACCGTTGCCGTATTCGCTCTCAACGGTGACATTGCCTCCGTGTAGCCGGGTTAGCTCCTGCACTAGCGCGAGGCCGATACCCGAGCCTTCGTAGGTTCTCCCCACCGCGCCTTCCACGCGATGAAACCGCTCGAACAGCCGTGGCAATTCGGCGGTGGGAATGCCCGTGCCGGTATCGGCGACGACGAGCTCGAATTCGTCACCTTCATGCTGGAGCGAAACCTCGATCTTGCCCTCGAACGTAAACTTGAATGCGTTGGACAGAAGATTGAGGACGATTTTCTCCCACATTTCGCGGTCGACATACGCGCAATCCGCAAGCGGAGGGCAGTTTACGATCAGAGCCAGCCCCGCCTTCTCGATCGCCGAACGAAATTCGCTCGCGAGATTCGTGGTCAGCTCCGCTAGATCGGTCGCCTCGTAAACCGCTTGTACGCGCTCCGCCTCGATCCGCGAGAAATCGAGTAGCGTGTTGACGAGCTTGAGCAGGCGCAGACCGTTGCGGTGCACCAGGTCCATCTGATCGTAGTACACAGGTGGCACTGTCGCGCTGGCGACATCGCGCTTCATCTCCTCAAGCGAACCCAGCATCAAGGTGAGCGGTGTGCGAAATTCGTGGCTGATATTGGAAAAGAACAGTGTTTTGCCGCGGTCGATCTCGGCGAGCGCCTCGGCCCGCCGGCGCTCAGCTTCCAATTCTCGCTGGTTCTGCTCAGCTCTGACCCGTTCGGTGACGTCCATTCCGGTCGGGACCACGACGACCACGCGTCCAGACGCGTCCCGCACCGGCATGCACGCGAAGTCGACAATGTGCTCCGAACCATCGCCCCAGAAATACAACGACTCGCCCCGGAAGGGTTCACCGGCCACGGCTTGTTCGACTGCGTTACGGACCCAGGCCTGCACCTCCGGCGAACGATTCCACCAGCCGCATTCCCAGAACGGCCGGCCCAGGATGTCGGCACGATCGAAGCCGCAGACCTCGACGGCGGACCTGTTGATGTCGAGGACCGTTCCGTCGAGTTGAAGTCGCGCAGCGAACAGGCCCTGATCGTAGATCGCCTGAAACTGCTCCGTAACCTCTCGCAGTTGACGGTTGGCTTCCTGCAGCTCCTGCGCCCGCAACATCACCTCGAGCCGCATCGTCTCATCCTCGCGCGCGGATGTGCGATTGTTGCCGGAGATCTCAGTTACGTCTTCAACCCGGTGCACGATGTAGAGGATTCGACCGTCCGGCCCGGTGACCGGAGCGTTCATGGGTGACCAATACCGTTCCTCGAAGCTTCCGTCCGGCTTGCGGACATCGTACCGTTGCACGGCCATCGTGTCCGGTCGCCCGTGGGTTAGAACTCGCTTTAAAGATGATTGCAGGTTCTTGAGGCCCGTCGCTGCGGGATCTTCGGGGTTATCCGGGAAGGCCGCGAAGAGGGGAAGGCCTACGATCGCGTCGCGTTCCGTGTAGGTCGCGGTGCGCACGAGATAAGCGTCGCTCGCATCCCCCGTGGGTCGCTTACCCATCCGATACCTAAAAAGCGAGATCCGGCAAACCGTGGTCCTACCGGTGAGATAGAACCCGAAATAACTGATTAATCGATAACAGGTTCCGCATTGACCGCGCTCACTAGAAGATCGGCAGGCATACGCTGCCTGGCTAATGTACGCTTTGGGTCGACTGCACACATCGCCGATTTAACTGAATGAGAGAGACCGCCAACTAAGTCGGCCTTACTCTGGATCAGTGAGCTTGGCCGCAATCGCCGTCTCAACCTCACCCGCCAGCGTGCTCAAATGCTCTGCCAGCCGCGTGAACAGCGCACGCTTCTGCGGATCAGTCGCCAGATCGCGGATCAACGCGCACTCAGCTGCATCGGCGCGCAGCTTCGCAACGTGCGCCTCCATGTCCTTCATGACGGATTTATTCTGGCGGGCGAAGTCCGGGGGATGTCAGCCACTCGGTCATATGAGAACCGGTTTCCGCCTGCCGGGCTTTCCGAAGTATTTCCTCGCGTACAGCACCAGGTGGAAGCGATTTGGCTTCCTCCCGTAGGCGAGTAGCTTCTTCGGCAAGGCGGGCTTCAAGGGACGTGGTTTGTTTAAATCGACGACGCTGCATGACAATTCTCCCCGTGCTTGCGGGTCCTACGCCGCATGGTTCAGCACCATCGATCCTAATATGCAGATGGAACCCTGTCAGTTCCAGAGTCGACAGAATCCGCGCTGTTGCGCCGCAACATCGCACAATGGCCGAGGGACGTCGGACGAGCATAATCGGATGCCTCGCCGTCGAAGCATTGTCTGCTTCGGGGTCACTGGCGGGCATCCGCCGCTGCCCGATCTTGGTCGGCTCGACCCCCGAGAGCGGACATCGTGGCGACCGCGAGCGGAGTCAGCGTTGGGCCGGATTCAAACATCAAGCGCTGCGGTATCCCGTCTGTACCGAAAAGCAGATCTGAACTCGGCGTCATCGGGGAGACTCCGGTCCAAGATGTCCGGTAGGCTTTTTGCAACTTCTTGCGCGTGAATCAGGGATGCCACCCCGGGCACCACACGCAAGCGGCGCGCGCCGCCCGGTACGGTTGCCTTCACGTACTGAGTAGAACGTTGCGCTGCCCTCTTGTTGGGGTCAAAAAAATAAAATCCTGAGAATTTCGCGCAAAAAAATGCAGTGCTAGGACGCCGGTCCGGCCCGCCGCGGCCAACCTTTTTGCCACCCCCCTCACCCTGAGATCGTGATCGTCGGAGATCGATTACTTTGAGGCGTCAGACGTTGTTTGATGCGCTTCCAACAGACAGCTCTCAACCGGATGGGGGGCTGTTTCCGCGTGTTCCTCGGAAAGCCTCTTCCTTCTTTAAATCTATGTTCTTTGTGGCGCTCAAATTATTGAAAACTTGGACCCTATCCAGCAAGCGCGCGGGCGATGGAGCGCGCTTGATCCAGGCCAGCCACTCGCGCGAGATGATCGTTGTCACGTTCGTGAGGTTCTTTGCCCCGCGCCGGGGACGATGTCTGATGTGAATGTGTCCAAGACGACGCGCTTCATGCTGGAAGTTCTGTACGGTCGTCATACCGACGCCAGCGCGATCGGCGATTTCCTTGACCGAGAGATCGCAAGCGCCCGATCGTTTGACTTCGCCGGCAATGACGCAGGCAACGGCACGCTCGCCCTCGGTATAGAAAGCTCGCAGAGTGTCGGGCATAGCGCTTGAACCGCCGAGCTTCCGCTTGCGCTGGCGCCGCTGGGCGCGTTCCTTTCCGTCCAATCGGCGTCGGCACGCGCGCGGCGTGAACAACGATGAGACGCGGCCGCGTAATGCCGACATGGCTTTAGCGGTGACAAACGTTGCTCGGCTCGGCTTCCGCCTATGGATGGCCTCAGCCAGGAACTGCGCGTCGGTTTCGCTAAGGCCGCTACGCCATACGACGAGACACAGTTCATCGAGCTCGGAGGGCGACGTCGCCGCGTTGATCCTGTCGTATATCGCCACGGCCACGGCATCGATGGAGAGGGCGCTCATGCGTTGCCCCCAGCGCGATCGATCGCGACCAACGCCGCAGCGCGCTTGCCGAAGCCGCCGAGGCGCCGGCCGCTCTCATCGAAAGCCGCGTAGCGTTTGACCGAAACGCGTTCGTAGCGCCCCAGAAAGCGCCGGCCTACGTAGACCGAATGTTCCAGCGGCTCGAAATCGGCGTTTTGCTTTCGCGGCGTAACCCTTTGATCCGCTTTAGAGCGCTTGCGCTTGGTTTTGCAGCTAACCGCTTGAGATGCCTCAGAAACGCCGAGCTTCCCAAGCTGCATACGAGGGTTCGATTCCCTTCGCCCGCTCCATCTGCCTATATCTCGACTTCGAGTCCGACCTCCACGACCTGAGCGGCCGGCACCTTGAAGTATGCCGCCGGCAGGTTGGCGTTGAGATGCATCGTGGCGAACAGAGATTTTCTCCAGACCGCCATGCCCGACGGCTTCTCCGATGGGATCACCATCACGCGGCGGAAATAATAGGTGATGTTATCGGGATCGATGCCGTGGAGCTCGGGCAGGCGGCAGGCGAACCTGAGCGCCTCCAGGACATCGGGCGTCTCCATGAAACCGAAATGGAAAATGACGCGCGAGATGCCGGCGCCGACCGGCACCAGCCTGACGCGCTCGGCGGCCTCGACCCGTGGCGCATCCACAATGACCGTGGCGATGAACAACACGCGTTCGTGCAGCACGTGATTGTGCCGCAGGTGATGGGTCAGGCAGAGCGGAATGCCCGTGGTCGCCGCAGTGAAGATTGCCGCCGCTCCCGGCAGCCGGATCGGTGGCGTGGTGACAACCCACTCGATGAAATCGTCCTCTCGTTGGCGGAGCTTCGAGCGTTCCTGCTCGAGCAATTGCCAGCCGCTGCGCCAGGTCAGCATCAGGAAGGCAATGAGGCCCGCAAGCAGGAGCGGAAACCAGCCGCCCTCGATCAGCTTTGTCATGTTGGCGGCAACGAAGACCAGCTCGATGACGAAGAAGAACCCGTTCACCAGGACGACCAGGATTGGATTGTAGCCCCATTTCAGGGCGACAAGAGCCGCCAGTATTGTGGTGACCGCCATCAGCATGGAAACCGCGATGCCGTAGGCTCCGCCAAGTGCATCTGATGTCTCGAATATCAGAACGGCAGCGAGCGTGCCGGTGGCCAGCAGCCAATTCACCACGGGGATGTAGATCTGTCCTCTCTCGTGACTTGCCGTGTGCAGCACCCGCATGCGAGGCAGGAAGCCGAGTTGCATGGCCTGTTGAGTGAGCGAGTACGCGCCTGAGATGATCGCCTGGGAGGCGATCACGGTCGCGAGGGTGGCGAATGCGATCATCGGAAAATGCGCCCATCTCGGCAGAAGCAGATAGAAGGGGTTCTCTGCCGCCTCGGGGCTCGCCAGGAGCAGGCCTCCCTGACCGAGATAGTTGAGCATCAGCGCGGGCGATACGATCGCAAACCATCCGAGCCGGATCGGCATTTTCCCGAAATGGCCCATGTCGGCGTACATGGCCTCACCGCCTGTCAGTGTCAAAAAGGCGGCGCCGAGTACCGCAAAGGCGATGCCGGGCCCTGCATGTGCAAGATAGAGCACGGCGTGAAGGGGGTTGATGGCGGCGAGAATCGCGGGGCTCTGCACGATCCCCTTGATGCCGAGCAGGGCGATCGCGACGAACCAAACGAGCATCACCGGCCCGAAGATGGTCCCGACGAATTCGGTTCCCTTGCGTTGCACCAGGAACAGGCCGATGAGGATCACGATCGTGACGGGAACGACCACGTGCGCAAGCGCCGGAGCGTCGATCTTCAGGCCCTCGACCGCGCTCAGCACCGAGATCGCCGGCGTGATCACGCCATCGCCATAGAGAAGGGCTGCTCCAATCAAGCCGACGACGAGTAGGGACGCGCGCGGGCTGCCGCGGGGGGCATGCCTGGCGTCCAGAAGCGCGAGCAGCGCGACGATACCGCCTTCGCCGTGATTATCGGCGCGCAGGATCAGGATGGCGTATTTGAGACCGACGATCAGGAAGAGGGCCCAGAAGATCAGCGAAACGACACCGATCACCGCTTCAGGCTGAGGTCCCCCGCCGGCCGCGATGGCCTGCTTCAAGCCGTAGAGCGGGCTCGTGCCGATATCGCCGTAGACAATCCCCAGCGCCGTAAGGACCGCTACTGCGGGCAGCTTCCGGGCATGCTCGGTCGGCGCCAGATCGGTCTGAAGGGCTTGGGTCATCCGCACGTCCCTTCTCACGGATCCGAGTATGCACGAAAATGGCGCGCTGACAAACATCGCCCCTTCGCTGTTGCGAAAATTTCCGTCGGGCGCCGCCGATCGCGCGTTGTCGAATTAATCAGCGCTTGTGGTATGATGCGGGTCAGGCAAGAACGCTCGCGCGTGCTCTGCGCCGTTGACGGCTGCCAGGCAGTGCACCTCGGGAGATTTCATCTGGTCTCGGGTGGTTCCCATGCTCAAACCGGCGGAAGACCAACTTCAGGAATTCAACCCAGCCGAACTGGGTGCGATCGCGCACCTCTATCGCGGCGAGATTTATCGCAGCACGATCTGGCGCACGCGGCTCGACAACACGACCAATTGGTCGATCGTGACCATGGGCATCGCGCTGTCCTCGTCATACTCGTCGAAAGAGGCGTCAGTGTTGCCGCTCATCCTGATCGGTATGTTGCTTGCGGTTTTTCTCGGACTTGAGGCGCGCCGATATCGGTTCTTCAACGTCTGGCGTGCGCGGGCGCGTCACATGGAAAAGCATTTGTACGTGCAAATCCTGAACGGAAAACGCGGGACCGATGACCAGAACTGGCGTGCCGTCCTCGCCGAGGATTATCTGCATCCCCGCTACCACATCAGCTTTGTCCGGGCCGCCGGCCGCCGCGTCCGGCGCACATATATCTGGATCATCGCTATTCAAACGACCGCGTATTTCGGCAAGCTCGCGATTCATCCGACCATGGCGAGCCATTTCTACGAGTTTGTCGATCGCGCCGCGATCGGACCAATTCCCGGCTGGGCCGTGCTGTTTTGTGGTCTTGTTTACAATCTTTGCTGGGTCGTTCTCGCACTCGGCTCCTACTGGGCCGACCGGCATACGCACAGGGATCGCGGCAGCGCAGCGGCGATGGGTTGAGTCGTTCGCGCCTGCGAACAGTTCAACGGGCGATGCTTCGCAGCAGCGAAGGAGTACTGTGTTTGACAGCGCCAGATTCAATTCCGTATTCTAAATCCGGAATTGCGATCTTGCGCGCTGCAGCACAGCTCGCCCCTATCGGCACCGATCCGATCAACAACCAATCCGTCAACAAAAGATAGGAAACGCCCGATGTCGAAATTCAACATTCTGATCCTTGGCGCATCGTACGGTTCGCTGTTGGCGTCCAAGATCCTGTTTGGCGGGCACTCGGTGAAGCTTGTCTGTCTTCCCGAGGAAGCCAACCTCATCAACGCGGAAGGATTTCGTGTCCGCTTGCCGGTCCGCGGGCGAAGTGAGCCGGTGGAAATCGACTCGCGGCGCTTGCCGGGAAAAGTATCGGCGGCGGGCGCCAACGAAGTCGATCCGCGCGACTATGATCTGATTGGTCTTGCCATGCAGGAGCCGCAATATGGCTCGCCCGGCGTTCGCGGCCTGCTCGACGCAGTGGCGAAGTCGCATGTGCCCTGCATGTCCATCATGAACATGCCGCCGCTCGCCTATATGAGGCGGATCCGCGGCCTCAATTCGGAATTGCTCAAGCCGGCCTACACAGCGCCGGAGGTCTGGGACCACTTCGACACCGGCGCCATCACGCTCTGCAGTCCCGATCCGCAGGCGATCCGGCCGCCTGGCGAAAAGGTGAATGTGTTGCAGGTGACACTGCCGACCAATTTCAAGGTCGCGCGTTTCGACAATGAGCGCGGCAACGAGATCGTTCGGCAGCTGGAGAAGGATGTCGATGCCGCACGGTTCGAGGTCGCGGACGGCAAGATCGAACTGCCGGTGAAATTGCGGTTCTACGATTCGGTTTTCGTGCCGCTCGCCAAATGGGCGATGCTGATCTCAGGGAATTACCGCTGCATCACCGAAGACGGGATGCGTACGGCCAAGGAGGCCGTACATACCGATCTGGAAGCTTCGCGCTCGATCTACAATTTCGTGATCGAGGTCTGCGTCAAGATCGGTGCGTCTCGGGACGACCTGGTGCCCTTCGAAAAATACGCCGCCGCAGCCAACGAACTGTCCCGCCCGGCTTCTGCCGCGCGTGCGCTCAGCAACGGTGCGCTGAATATCGAGCGGGCGGACAGGCTGGTCCAGTTGGCCGCGAGACAGCACGGCATGAGTCATCCGATGCTGGAGCAGATCGTGGCGCTGGTGGATCGCCGGCTCGACGCGAACCGCAAGGCCAAGAACGCGGCGGCGTGAGAGAGGCGTCGCCGGCAGTCTGCGTCCGTTGACCGCGGACGCGGACCCGGCCGCCTTGGCAAACCGGCCGCCGTGGCAAAAAGGTATTAGTCGCGACGTCTTGTTTTGGCTTCCGTGGGAACTTCTCGGCAACATAGTCATCTATTTGCGGAGGAGAACACCGACATGGCCGAACAGCAAAACCCGCCCGCTGGTCCCGATCTCGCGCTGGGCGTCTCGCCCGGCGACTTCAACAACGACATGCTGCTCGGCCATGTGGGCGACCAGGACGTCCTGCTGGTTCGGGCAAGTGCGGGGTTGTTCGCAATCGACGCGCATTGCAGCCATTATCACGGGCCGCTCGCCGACGGGATCGTGACCGGTCATGACGTCCGCTGCCCCTGGCATCACGCCTGTTTCGACCTGCGCACGGGCGAAGCCGTGCGCGCGCCGGCGCTGTCGCCGCTTTCGGTGTGGAAGGTGGAGCGGGAGGGCGGGCGCATCTTTGTCCGGCAAAAGCAGGACGAGAAGCAGCCCGCGAAAAAGCCGCCTGCGGACGCGCCGCGCCGGATCGTGATCGTCGGCGGCGGCGCCGCAGGCTTTGCGGCGGCGGAGATGCTGCGCCGCGAGGGGTTCGGCGGCGAGATCGCAATGCTGAGCGACGACAACGCCCCGCCGGTCGACCGGCCGAACCTGTCAAAGGATTATCTCGCAGGCAGCGCGCCCGAGGAATGGGTGCCGCTGCGCCCCGACGATTACTATCCGCAAGCCAGAATCGACCTGAGGCTCTCGACCGGTGTGACCGCGATCGACAGCAAAGCGCGAAACGTCGTGCTGGGCGACGGCAAGAGCCTGCCCTACGACCGGCTGCTGCTCGCCACCGGCGCCGAGCCGGTCAAGCTGCCGATATCAGGCGCCAACCAGCCGCATGTCCATACGCTGCGCTCGCTGGCCGACAGCCGCGCCATCATCGCCAATGCGAAAAACGCGAAAAAGGCGATCGTGATCGGCGCAAGCTTCATCGGCCTCGAAGTTGCCGCCTCGCTGCGCGCGCGCGACATCGAGGTGCATGTGGTCGCGCCGGAAAGCCGCCCCATGGAGCGTGTGTTGGGACCTGACATGGGTGACTTCGTACGCGCGCTTCACGAGGAGCATGGCGTGATCTTCCATCTCGGCGATACCGTCACCGCCATCGACGGCAAGAAGGCGACGCTCAAGAGCGGCGGCACGTTGGAGGCGGATCTGGTGGTGGTCGGCGTCGGCGTGCGGCCGCGGTTGACATTGGCCGAACAGGCCGGCCTGAAGATCGACAAGGGTGTCGTCGTTGATGCGTATCTCGAAACCAGCGCGCCGGGAATCTTTGCTGCCGGCGATATCGCGCGCTGGCCGGACCCGCATTCGGGCGAAAACATCCGCGTCGAACATTGGGTGGTGGCGGAACGCCAGGGGCAGACCGCCGCGCGCAACATGCTGGGCCTGCGCGAGGCCTATGACGCCGTTCCCTTCTTCTGGAGCCAGCATTACGACGTGCCGATCAATTATGTCGGCCACGCCGAAAAATGGGACGAGATCGCCGTCGACGGCGACATCAAGGGCAGGGATTGCCTGCTGCGCTACAAGAGCAAGGGGCGCGTGCTGGCGGTGGCGTCGATCTATCGTGATGTCGGCAATCTGAAGGCCGAGCTTGCGATGGAGCGGAACGAAAAGGTGTGAGCTATGCCGTCGGTTGGCGCCATGCGCGCGGCCACCCGGACGAACCGGACGGCCGCGCTGTCGTGCTCACCTGCCCGTGCTCACGCGCCTTGCGGCACCTGATCCAGAAAGCCAGTAATCGAGCGGATACGCCCGTCCTTGAGTACGGCGAAGTCCGTGCCCTTGATCGGGCTGTCGACACCGTCGGGTCCGAGGCCCCAGCAGAAGCGGACGTGGTCGCCATAGCCGTTCGCTTCGCCGATCAGGCTGAACTTGAAATCCGGGAAGCGCTGCTGCACGCCGGCGATCAGGGCATCCAAATCATCATGACCGTCGCCGCTCATGATGGGGTCGATATATCTGGCGTCCGCCGTCCAGTCCGCGCTCAGCATCTCGCGGCGGCGGCTCGGCATCTTTTCGTTCCACAATTCGATATAGCGGCGGGCGATGGCGTTGATGTCGGTCATGTCTGTCTCTCCTCTTCTGCGGCCGTGTTTGTCGGCCGCCCAACTATCGAAGGAGAGCGCGGTCAAATCGATTACCTCGGAGGTCAAAGCCTTACGGCATGATCCGGAAAAGTGTGAAGCGGTTTTCCGAAGAGATCATGCTCAAACAAGAATCCAAAGCGCGATGACGCTCAATCCTGAACTCATCGCGCTTTAGGGCTCGATCGTCAGCGTCGCTTTCATGTTGGGATGGAAGCGGCAGTAATAGTCGATCGTGCCGGCCTTTTTCACGACCGATGTCACCGCCTGCTTCGGCGGCAGCATCACATCGAAGTCGCCGTTCCTCGCCGTCGAGGTATGCGCGAGGACGTCCTTGTTGACCCATTCGATGGTGTCGCCGACCTTGGCCGAAGCTGCAGCCGGCGCGTACACCAGGTTCTCGATGACGATCTGGATCGTCGCCGCATGCGCCGGGAATATCATCGCGCCGAAGAGAGCAATGGCCATCAGGCGAAGGCGAGCCGGCTGCATGGCGCGGTCCTATTTCTTCAGTTCGGCCGCGACATGCTCGGCATGCTGTTCGTGGCCCTGGAAAATTTTCAGGCCGGTCTGCAGCAGACCCTTCAGCTCGGCATTGCTGGCGGACGGAATGAGCTGCTTCTCCAGCGCGCCGTTGACGGTCTTGTGGTAGGCGACCTCGTTGGCGACATAGGCCTTGTCGTAGGCTGGACCGGAGAGCTTGCCGAGTTCGGCGAGCTTGTCGGCCGCCGCTTTCGACAGCGCCTTGGAGGTGTCGTTGTCCTCCGGCGTGACGTTGAGCTTCTTGACGAGGTCGAGCGCCTGCTTGTTCACGGCCTCATGGTCGCGCACCATGTCGTCGGCGAACGACCTGACGTCCTTGTTGCTGGCCTTGCTTTGCGCCTGCCTGGCGGCGGCGATGTCGATATTGCCTGCGGTGTAGGCGATATGCGCGATCTGCGGGTCGGTGAGTTTTCCCTGCGCGAGCGCCGCGCCGCTCATGAGCGTGATGGCGGCGATCGCCGCACCCAATCGAACGAACATGTCTGGTCCTCCTGTGGCGCCGTGCCGGCGCTTCGTTGTCGCACAGGAGTTGGATGGAGAAGCCGTCGCGAGGTTCCCGAGATAATTTGCAGGACAGTTTACGCGTAACCCAATCGCTTCAGCACGGCCTCGGTCAGGCGGTCGCAGCGGCGTCCGGCGAACGGAAACGCGTCCATGATCACGGGCCCGATCTTCTTCTCGACATTGTCGCGCAGCATGGCGCGGGCGCGGTGCAGACGCGTCTTCACCGTCTCGGGCTTGAGGTCGAGGATGTCTGCGGTCTCCTCCACATTCATGCCCTCCACCACGCGGGTGATGAAGACGATGCGGAACGGTTCGGGCAGTTCGTCAATCGCGCCCTCGACGACATGCTGGATTTCGCGTTGAGCCATGGATCTTTCCGGATCGTCTGCGACCGCCATCAGGGGAAACTGGATGATCTGGGCCTCCAGCGTGCCCGGCGGCAGCGAGGAGAATTCGACACCCGGTCGCTGGCGTCGCAGCCGGCCCAGCGCCTCGTTCATCGCGATGCGCGATAACCAGGTCGAAAGGCTGGAGTTGCCGCGAAATTCGTCGAGATGCGTGAAGGCGCGGACATAGGTCTCCTGCACCACGTCCTCGGCTTCGCCGTCGTTGCGCAGGATGCCGCGAGCGAGCCGGTAGAGGCGGCGGTTGTTCGGCTTGATGATCGCGCGGACGGCGATCTCGTCGCGTTCGAGCGCGCGCCGGACAAGTTCGGCGTCGGTCGCAGCCGCCGCGATGGTCTGGGGGTGGGTGGCCCTCTGCATGGCAACCTCGCTTTTAGCAGATGTAGCCATTGGATGCGGCAGGAGCCGGCAGGTTCCCGAAAATCGGGTCCGAAGGGTTAAGCGGGCGGGGGTTCCACCGCCTCGGCCGCGGCGCCATGCGCATGGAGTTCCAGTGCGTCCAGGAAGCAGCGAACCTTGGCCGGCACGAACTGGCGTGCCGGCAGCCAAAGCAGCGTGACGCATTTCCGTTTTTCGTCATGCCCGGCCTTGTGCCGGGCATCCACGTCTTCCTCACAACTTGCGCCAAAGACGTGGATGGCCGGGACAAGCCCGGCCATGACGAAATAATCAGCATGTTTTTAACTATCTCATCGCCGCCTACTTCGCGGCGACCACCATGATTTCGACGCTGTATTGCGGCGAGGCCAGCTTTGCCTCGACGGTGGCGCGCGCCGGCGTGTTGCCGGGCGACACCCAGGCGTCCCACGCCGCGTTCATCTCGGCGAAGTTCTTCATGTCGGTAATGTAAATGTTCGCTGACAACAATTTCGATTTGTCGGTGCCGGCCTTGGCCAGATGGCTGTCGATGGTGGCGAGGATGTCCTGGGTCTGCTTTGTGACGCTTTCGCCGCCCGCCTTGTGCGCGACAACTCCCGCCAGATAGACGGTATTGCCGTGTACGACGACCTGGCTCATGCGAGGTCCGGTTTCAAAACGCTGAATGCTCATTGGGGTCTCCGGATTTTTATTTGCGGGCCATACCTAGCGCGTTGCTGCCGCCCAGGGCAATGGCCGCAACCTCAGGGAAATCGCCTGAAAAAATCCCAGATCACCTCTGCGCCATCGATGTCATGGTTCTGAGGCCCCAGCACAAAGTCGACGGCGCGCGGAAAGCGCGCATCGGCGAAACTGCCCGGCATACGATGGCCGCCATCATTGATGCGATAGAGGACGACATCGCCTCCCCGCGGGCACCGGGACTCAATTCGCGTCACCGTGGTCTTGTCGTCGTGATCGCTGTCCGCCAGATCGACCGACGCCGAGTCCTGCCCATCGCAGCCATTGACGTGGCGCCAGAAGTCCAGGGTCCTCTCGGTCGACCAGAAGCCATCGGCTGCAAAAAGGCTGCTGCCGCGTCCGCCGCGGTAGGGGACCAGCGGATCGGCGGTGCCGTTCATCATCAGGATCGGTACGGGCCGCGAAGGATGACAGGCGGACGCGAATTCGTCCGTCAGATTGATGATGACACTCGCGGCGGCCGCAAACAGATCGGCGCGTTCGCAGACCATCGTCATGGTCATCGCGCCGCCATTGGAGACGCCTGTGACATAGACCCGTTTCGGATCGGCGCTGCCGTCGCCAACGAATTTCTCGACCAGCCTTGCGATGAAGCCGACGTCGTCGGTGCCCGCGGGCGGGGTGCGCAGTGCACGCTTGCTGTTGGATCGCAAATCCGCCCAGGCGCGGTTCAGCCCGTCGGGAAATACCAGGCCGATATTTTCGCGCCGCGCAAGCTGCGGCCAGGAGGTCCGCGAGATCATGTCTTCGCCGGTCTGGGCATTGCCATGCAGGACGACGACAAGCGGCGCAGGCCTTGCCTTCGGCAATTTCACGGTGAATGTCCGCGTCACGCCGTCGATGTTGATGCTGTCGGCCGGTGCGGCGCTCGCTGACCACAGCAGCACCGCGGCGGCGCACCCCAATCTCCAGAACATCGGATACATCCGGGAAGCGTCGAGATGCCGGAATGCTAGTCATGGTTCCCTGTCTTGTCCGAATTTTGTTGGGGAACCGGAGAGTCCTCTCGGAATTGGTGCAGCGGGCAGCATCTGAAGGATGAGACACATGAAACTGGCAATTGCATTGGCGACCGTTGCGGGGCTTGCGCTGGCCATTCCGGCCGCGAACGCGGACGACACGCGCGTCGGCGTCGGTGTCGGCCCCGTGGGCGCGGGCGTCACGGTTGGCGAGTCCCACGACCGCGACCGCACGACGGTGATCAAGAAAGAACACGTCGACGAGCCGCGCGATCGCACCACGATCATCAAGAAGGAGCGCGACGAGCCCGAGAGCAAGACCATCATCAAGGAGCACGAGCACTAAGCTCGCTTCACCCGACCTGAGCTCCAGAAAGCCCCGCGGATTCCACGGGGCTTTCTTTTGCGTCTCCGGAAAATTACGGCGGTCAACGAGATCTTAACCTGTTCCGTTTTTTGGACCGGCCCGGTCCTAACTGCGGCCTGGCAGCCCCGCTAGGTGCAGCAGGCGTGCAACACCCGATTTGAATTGCTCCTGAGGTCTCTCGCCCGCCTAGACAAAAAGCCGATCCGGCAACAACCTGTGTCCAGCATAACCGAGCAATCAGATTCGATTTTCGATTGGGCTGGGGCAGGACATGAGACTGGCGACTGGGGTGTTGGCGGCTGTTCTCTTGCTGGTGGGGATGGCGCCGAGCCAGGCCGTGGTTCGGATCGCCGACGACCGCGGGGGACGGATCGGGACCTACGTCGACAGATATCAGGGCCTGCGCAGTTCCGGCGAATCCGTCATCATCGACGGGCTCTGCGCCTCGGCCTGCACCATCGTCCTGGGGGCGATCCCGCGTGACAAGATCTGCGTGACCTCGCACGCAACCCTGGGCTTCCATGCCGCCTGGGATTTCGGCGCCAATGGCCGCGCCATCACCAATCCCGAAGCGACCCAGATGCTCTATTCGATGTATCCGTCGCCGGTCCGGCGTTGGATCTCGGCACGTGGCGGTCTCACCCCCCACATGATCTTCCTGCGCGGCAAGGAATTGCAGGCCCTCTACAGGCCCTGCTATCTCGATGCCCAGGCGTCCGCGACCAGAACGCCCCTCGATCCCCAACCGGCTTCGCTCAGGACGCCGGCGCGCGCCCAGGCCCGGACGCCGACCCCGCACTAAGCCACGGAAATTCCATCAGCATGACGTGATCGCGGGCGCCGTCAGGGTGCTTGCCCGCTTTTGCGGCAGGCCCTAAGTGAATGTCATGGCCCAGCCGGTTTCCACCCTCGAGCCTGATCTCGCCGCGCCCCGCCTTGGGCGCTCGCTACGCGCGGCCGTGCTGTGGGGTGGAGGGGGAATTGGGGCACTACTCCTGCTTGCAGCTGCGGGATTGTGGTTCCACTACGGCACCGCGGTGTTCTTCGAGACCATCGCGGCCGGCTTCGCCAACTGTTTCTGACAAGGGATTTTCCGCGTGGATCGTACCGCCCGACCGCTGGTGATCGTGACGGCCTTTACTGCAAGCCTGCTGGTCGGGCTCCTGGTCATGCTGTGGGCAATGGGCGGGGTGAGGGGCGTGACCGCGCCGGCGGCGATCGGAGGCCAGTTCCAGCTCACCGACCAGAGCGGGGCGGCCGTCACCGAGAAGGACCTTCAGGGCAAGCCGACTCTGATCTTCTTCGGCTTCACCCATTGCCCCGACGTCTGCCCGACCTCCCTGTTCGAGATCTCCGAGGTCCTGCGCGCCATGGGCAAGGACGCCGACCGGGTCAACGCCTATTTCATCTCGGTCGATCCGGAGCGCGACAACGCGGCCGCCATGAAGGACTATCTGTCGAGCTTTGATCCGCATTTGCGGGGCCTGACCGGCGATCCCGCCTCGGTGCAGAAGGTCATCAGCGAATACCGAGTCTACGCCAAGAAGGTTCCGCTGAAGGACGGCGACTACACCATGGACCACACCGCGCTGATCTACCTGATGGATCGCGACGGCAAATTCGTCTCGCCCTTCAATGTGAACCGGAAACCCGAGGAAGCGGCCACCGACCTGAAACGATATCTCTGAGCGGGGAAACCGGCCCGGCTGGCGCCAATCCGGCTCGCATCCGGCGCGCCGGATGGTCTATAAGGCCCCTCCACATCAAGACATCTCCGGCAAGGTCCGTGCAGTCAGCCTCATTGCCCATCCATAGGTCTTTGCTCTCCGCCCGAAATCGTGTGGCGGGGCGGTCTGTGGGTGGCTTGCTCGTCCTCGGCCTTGCCTCGTTTGCCTTCCTGGCCGCGCCGGCAGCGGCGCAGGGTCCCGCCAAGGCACCCGGATCGGGACCAGCGGCTGCGCCCGCACCCGCGAAGCAGGAAGCCGCCCCCCAGGCCGTGCCCGGCTTCTGGGATCCCAGGCGGCGGCCGGAGCGGCCGGACCTGTCCCGCATCTCGGTGATCCGCTTCCTGACCGAGACCGACTATCCGCCGTTCAATTTCACCGGGGCCGACGGCAATCCGGCCGGCTTCAATGTCGATCTCGCGCGCTCGCTCTGCGAGGAGATCAAGGTGACCTGCACCATCCAGATGCGCCGCTTCGAGACGCTGCTGGATGCGATCGCGAGCAACCGGGGCGACGCCATCATCGCCTCGATGGGCGTGACGCCGCAGTTGCGCACCCGGCTCGATTTCACCGATCCCTATTATCGCGCGCCTGCGCGTTTCGTGTCGCGCAGGGACGCGGTCATGCCGGAGATCCGGCCCGAATATCTCGAGGGCAAGAAGGTCGGCGCCGTCACCGGCTCCGCTCACGAGGCCTATCTCAAGGCGATGTTCACCGACGCCGAGCTGCATTCCTATCCGAACGACGACGCGCTGCGGCTGGCGCTGCGCCGCGGCGAGGTCGACTTCATCTTCGGCGACGGCATCTCGCTTGCCTTCTGGATCAACGGCACCGATTCCGCCGATTGCTGCGCCTTCTCCGGCGGGCCCTTTGTCGAGAGCCGCTTTTTCGGCGAGGGCATCGGCATCGCCGTGCGCAAGGGCAACGACCTGCTCCGGCAGGCGTTGAACTGGGCGCTGTTCCGGGTCTGGGAAAAGGGCCGCTACACCGATCTGTGGCTGCGCTATTTCTCGGTGAGCCCGTTTTAGTTTCTAGCTGTCATTCCGGGATGGTCCGAAGGACCAGACCCGGAATCTCGAGATTCCGGGTTCGATGCTTCGCATCGCCCCGGAATGACGGTTATAGTAACCGCTTCACCTTCGGAGAACGTTCTTCAAAATGTCCACGATCGAACTATCAGCCAATCCGAGCGACCTGCGCTCGGTTGCCGAACAATCCAACGCCTGGCCGTTCGAGCAGGCGAAAGCGATTGTGGCGCGGCTGAAAAAGAAACCGAAGGACGAGGTGCTGTTCGAGACCGGCTACGGTCCGTCGGGATTGCCGCATATCGGCACGTTCGGCGAGGTTGCGCGCACGACCATGGTGCGCCACGCCTTCCGCGTGCTGACCGAGGACAAGATCAAGACCCGGCTTCTTGCCTTCTCCGACGACATGGACGGCCTGCGCAAGGTGCCCGACAACGTGCCCAATCGCGACATGATGGCGGCCCATCTCGGCAAGCCGCTGACGCGCGTGCCGGATCCGTTCTCGAACGACCATCCGTCGTTCGGTGCCGCCAATAATGCGCGCCTGCGCGCGTTCCTCGACCATTTCGGTTTCGAGTATGAGTTCGCGAGCTCGACCGACTACTACAATTCGGGCCGCTTCGATGCGACGCTCCTGAAAATGCTCGCCGCCTACGACGAGGTGATGGCGATCATCCTGCCGACGCTCGGGCCGGACCGCCGCGCCACCTATTCGCCGTTCCTGCCCATCAGCAAGACATCAGGCATCGTGCTTCAGGTCCCGATGATCCGCCGCGACGTCGCCGCCGGCACTGTCACCTATGTCGATCCCGATAGCGGCGAGGAGGTCGAAACGCCGGTCACCGGCGGCAATGTGAAGTGCCAATGGAAGGCGGATTGGGCCTTGCGCTGGGTCGCGCTCGGCGTCGACTACGAGATGGCGGGCAAGGACCTGATCGATTCGGTCAAGCTGTCGGGCCAGATCACCCGCGCGCTCGGCGGCACGCCGCCGGAAGGCTTCAACTACGAGCTCTTCCTCGACGAGAACGGCCAGAAGATCTCGAAGTCCAAGGGCAACGGGCTCACCATCGACGAATGGCTGCGCTACGCTTCGCCGGAATCGCTGTCGCTGTTCATGTATCGCGAACCGAAGGCGGCCAAGCGGCTGTACTTCGACGTGATCCCGCGCAATGTCGACGACTACCAGCAGTTCCTCGACGGCTTCCCGCGCCAGGAGGCGAGGCAGCAATTGCAGAATCCGGTCTGGCACATCCATGCCGGCCATCCGCCCAAGGCCGACATGCCCGTCACCTTCCAGCTTCTGCTGACGCTGGTGTCGTCGTCGAACGCGGAGAACGCGGAAACGCTGTGGGGCTTCATCGGCCGCTATCGTCCCGGCGTGACGCCGAAGACGCATCCGAAGCTCGACGCGATGGTCGGCTACGCCATCAACTATTATCGCGACTTCGTCGCGCCCTCGAAACAGTTCCGCGAGCCCACCGAGAGCGAGCGCGTGGCCTTGCAGGATTTGCGCGAGGCACTGTCGAGCCTGCCTGCGGAGGCGTCGGCCGAGGACATTCAGAACGTGGTCTACGAGATCGGCCGCCGCGAGCCGTTCCTCGACCCCGTGAAGAAGGGCAAGGACGGCCGCCCCGGTGTGTCGCTCGACTGGTTCAACATGCTCTACCAGGTGCTGCTCGGCCAGGAGAAGGGCCCGCGCTTTGGCTCCTTCGTCGCCGTCTACGGCGTCGCGAATGCGGTCAACATGATCGACGGCGCGCTGGCACGGTCGGCGTGACCCTCTCTGTCGTCCCGGCGAACGCCGGGACCCATACCCCCAGGCGCCGATTGCCGCGAAAGGCGTCGGCCACTTCGCGAAGCATTCCGATTCCGCGGTATGGGTCCCCGCTTTCGCGGGGACGACGGTAATGCGCGTGGCGCCAAATCGCGCTATACTCCCCTCTAACAACAAACCCTCAGGGAGACTTCGCATGCAATTCCGCGTTTCGCCGAAGACGTTGTCCGAATGCAGCACCGAGGAGTGGCAGGCGCGGGTCGATCTCGCGGCTGCGCATCGCCTGGCGCATATGCACGGCTTCTCCGAGGGCATCTTCAATCATCTGACCCTCGTCGTGCCCGGCCACAGCGACCGCTACTACCAGATTCCGTTCGGCATGCACTGGTCGGAGGTGACGGCGTCCTGCTTCATGGAAGTCGGCATCGATGATGGCCTCGTGAAAAGCGGCGCCGGCGATGTCGAGCGCTCCTGCTTCTGCATCCACGCGCCGATCCACAAGGCGCTGCCGCATGCCAAGGCCGTGTTCCACACGCATATGCCTTACGCCAGCGCGCTGACGCGTCTCGAAGATCCCCGCATCAAGGAGATCGGCCAGACCGAGGTCGGACTGTCAGGCGAGATCGCCTATGACGACGTCTATACCGGTCCTGCGGTCGAGCCCGAGGAGGGCGCGCGGCTGGCCGGCGTGATCGGCAACAAGAGCATCCTGTTCATGGCCAATCACGGCATTTCCACCGTTGGCGCGACCGTGGCCGAAGCCTATGAGCGCCTCTATTACGTCGAGCGCGCCGCACAGGTGCAGATCTATGCGATGTGGACCGGCCAGAAGCTGAAGCAGATGTCCGATCCCGTGGTCGAGAAGACCAAGCAGACCTATGGCGGCCAGACCCGCTACAATCCGACGCCGTCGCAGCGGCACTTCGACGCACTGAAGCGAATCCTGGATCGCAAGGAGCCGGATTACGCGACTTAGTTCGTCATGGCCGGCTCGACCCGGCCATCCACGTCTTGGCGATACCAAAAGTCGTGGATGCCCGGGTCAAGCCCGGGCATGACGAGTGTACGTCGAACTACTGCCTCACCCACACAATCCGCGCGATCCATTCCACGTCGCTCGCGGCGAAGCGTCCGGTCGCCCGGCGCCGCGCCAAGCACCGTCAGTTCCACCACCTTCGCCGAGCGCCGCTTCAATTCGCCGATCAGAATTTCGCCGGCGGTCTTCACCGCCACGCGATCGCCGCGGCGGGTCGCGGTGGCCGGCGACATCAGGAGGACGTCGCCGCCGCGATACGCCGGCTCGAACGCCTCGCCGGAAATCGACAGCGCGAATAATTGGTCGGCGTTGGCCGCCGGCAGCGCGATGTCACTCCACGCCTTGCCGGCGGGATGACCGTGATCGTCGAAGTGACCGTGCTGGGCGGCCTCCGCCAGCATCATCTGCGGCACTGAGGCAGCCTGCCGCGCGCCGTTGCCGATCAGCTGAACGAAACTGTCGATCGATGTGTCGGTCGCGGCGAGTACCTTGCTGACCGATTTGGTCGAAGGCCAGCGCTCCCGGCCATCCGAGGTGATGCGCTTGGACTTGTTGAAGGTGGTGGGATCGAGGCCCGCGCGGCGCGCAAGCCCGGACGGGGACAATCCAGCTTTTGCGGCAAGCCTATCCAGGGCCGTCCAGACCCGTTCGTGTGTCAGCAATCGCGGCGCTTTCGAAGGCTTTGCCATCGCCGGACCGGGCTGAGATTGAAAAAACCCCATGCCGAATGAACCGGTTTTTCCAGTCTCCCGCAAGGGGCGAGTTCCAGCCCTTGAGTTAGTGTCGGGGCGCCGATACGGTCGAAAATCGCCCCAGGCGGGGCTGCCGCCCGATTGCTTCAACAAGACGTTCAACCACTTATCCGATTACCCGTATCATCAGTCGGGCGAAGTGTCGCTCAACCGAAATGTCTCAATCCAAGTGTCTCAACCAAAGTGTCCTTGATCTATAAAATCTGCCCCGCCTTGGAGTGGCGCGAGGCCGAACGGCAGGGCGTCTACCGCGGCAGCAGCGACGATGCCCGCGACGGCTACATTCACCTCTCGACGGCCACCCAGCTCGAAGCCACCGCGCGAAAGCATTATTTCGGTCAGAAGGGGCTTTTCCTGGTCGAGGTGGAGGCGGACGCGCTGGGTGAGGCGCTGCGCTGGGAGCGTTCGCGCAACGACGAGCTGTTTCCGCACCTCTATGGCGAGCTCGACCTCGGCGCTATCAGGCGCGTGCTCGAGCTGCACGCGCGCTCCGACGGCACTCACGACATCCCGGAGCTCAGGCCTTGATCCGCGCCTTCGACGCCCTTTCGCTCCCGCTGCTGCGCTGGCTCGATGCGGAGGATGCGCATCGCCTCGCCATTCATGGACTGAAACTGTTGCCGCCGATCCGGCCGCCGAAGGACGATGCCAAGCTTGCCGTGCGCGCCTTCGGTCTGAATTTCCCCAATCCGGTCGGGATGGCCGCCGGCTTCGACAAGAACGCCGAGGTGCCCGACGCGCTGTTGCGGCTCGGCTTCGGTTTTGTCGAGATCGGCACCGTGACGCCGCGTCCCCAGAGCGGAAATCCCCGGCCGCGGCTGTTCCGCCTGGAACGGGACGAAGCCGTCATCAACCGCATGGGTTTCAACAATGACGGCGCGGAGGCGGTGTTGCGCCGGCTCGCCGCCCGCGCCAATCACGGCGGCATCGTCGGCGTCAATGTCGGGGCGAACAAGGATTCCTCCGACCGCGTCGCCGACTATGTGAAGCTGATCGAGACGTTTGCGCCGGTCGCGAGCTATTTCACCGTCAACGTGTCGTCGCCGAATACGCCGGGCCTGCGCAACCTGCAGCAGGCCGCCCAGCTCGATGACCTGCTTGCCAAGGTGATCGATGCGCGCGAGCGGGTGCGCGAGAAGGCCGGTGACACTCCCGTGCTGCTCAAGATCGCGCCCGACCTCGACCTGACCGAACTCGACGACGTCGTTCATGTCGCGCGCTCGCGCCGTGTCGACGGCATGATCGTCGCCAACACCACATTGGCGCGGCCGCAGACCTTGCGCGAGAGTCATCGCGCCAAGGAGCAGGGCGGCCTGTCCGGCCGGCCATTGTTCCGGCTTGCCACGCGGATGATGGCGGAAACCTATGTGCGCGCCGAGGGCGCGTTCCCGCTGGTCGGCGTCGGCGGCATCGATACCGGCGGCGCGGCGCTGACCCGCATTCGCGCCGGTGCCAGCCTGATCCAGCTTTACTCGCCGCTGATCTACAAGGGACTTCGCCTGGTCGAGGACATCAAGCGCGATCTCGCCTCGACATTGCTTCGCACCGGGCGCGACCAGCTCTCCGAGATTGTCGGCGCCGATGCCGCCGCGATCACGGCCGAGGACTGGCCGGTGTAGCCTCACCCTCCAATGTCATGCCCCGCGAAAGCTGGGGCATCCAGTATTCCAGAGACGTCTCGGTGAATCACGATCGTCTCTGGAATACTGGATCGCCCGGTCTGCGCCGGGCGATGACAGCGGAATAGGCGGATGCCTTATTGCTTCACGAACGACGCCCGCAGCAGCGCCGGATAGCGCAGCGCCTGCAATCCCCCGCGCGCGGCGTAGTGTGCGAGCAGCGCGCCCCATAATCCGGCATTGCCGAATGAGCGCAGCGCCCACCATGCGGCAAAGAAGATCGCGAGCGAACCAATCATGAGATTGCGCATATCGCGCGCCCAGGTGGCGCCGATATAGATGCCGTCGAATGCGAAGGCGAACACGCCGAGCAGCGGCGCGACCAGCACGAAGGGCAGAAATTCGCGCGCGATGGCGCGCACGCCCTCGCTCGTGGTCATGGTGTCGATCAGCGACGGACCGAACAGCAGGAACGCCGCGCTGACGGCCAGCGAAAAGGCAAATCCCCAGGCGATGACCAGCCGGACGGCGTCGGAAAACGCGCTCCTGTCGCGCGCGCCATAGGTCTGGCCGCAAAGCTGCTGCGCGGCGTTGGCGAGACCATCCAGGAAGAAGGCGCTGATCAAAAGGAAGTTGTTCAGCACCGAATTGGCAGCCAGCGCGATATCGCCGGTGCGCGCGCCCTGCGCGGCAAAGAACAGCCACACCGCGATCAGCGCCGCGGTGCGGATCATGATGTCCCTGTTGACCGCGAGCATCCGCATTAGCTTGCCGCGCTCGAACAGCGAGCCCTGCGCGATGGCGAGCTTCCACTGCGTAAGACGGCCCGCGGCCAGTACGCCGAGCAGGAGCCCGACCGCTTCCGCCGCGACCGAAGCGATGGCCGCGCCTGCGATGCCGGCGTCCAGCACCAGGACCAGCAGCACGGTCGCCGCCGCATTGGTGACGTTGATCGCGATCTGCAAACCGAGCGCCAGCCGCGCATGCGCCAATCCGATCAGCCAGCCGAGCACGACATAGTTGATCAGCACCACGGGCGCAGACCAGATCCGGATGCTGAAATAGGTTTTCGCCGCAGCAGTGACCGCGTCGCTGCCGCCCATCGCGCCAAGCAGGGCCGAGATCAGCGGAACCTGAAGCAGGATCAGCGCCACGCCGATGACAGCGGCAACGATGAAACCGCGCACCAGGATCACGCGGAGCTCGGTGGTTTCGCCCGCGCCGAGCGATTGCGCCGCGAAAGCGGTCGTGCTCATGCGGACAAAGCCGAACAGCCAGAACAGGCAATCGAAGATCACAGACGCCACCGCGACGCCGCCGAGCAGCGCCGGCTCGCCGAGCCGGCCGATCGCGGTCGTGGAGACGACGCCGATCAGCGGAGTCGTCAGGTTCGCGATCATCGCGGGACCCGCGATGGCGAAGACCTGCGCGGTCGTCACTCTGGTGGAAGGCGCAAGCAATGTATCGTTTGCTGACGTTGTTGTTGGTGTGCTAGCGCCGCTGCGATGAGCTGCCGAACAGTCGTGACAGGAACCAGACCGGGATCACGATGACGGCGCCGAGCAGGAAATAGCGCCACAGCCAGTTGACCGCGTCGAAGCCGAGGTCCCACAGGCGCCTGAACAGAAGCTCGATGCTGCGGATGATGTTGTAGGGATCGAAGCCGATCGCGGCGAGCACGACGCCGACCAGGACCGACAGCAGGGCCAGCCGGAACGCCACCGCGAGCGGTGTTCCGCCCAGGAAGCGGGTAAGGCCGTCATGGCTGGCCGGCAGTTCCCTCGTGTCATTGGGCATCGATCTCTCCTCGCGGATTCGCCGTTCAGTCTACACCGGCGACGAGCACATGGGGAACCCGGCTCTATCAGTCAATGGTCCGCGGACGTTACGAAATCTTTAGCCAGGTCCTTGGCGGCGTCCGTTTTCAGGAGCTTCTCCAGCGATTCCAACCGGTCGGCTTCGCGCGGCGGCTTGTCCCAGCGCAGCCGGCTGATCCGGGGAAAACGCATCGCGATGCCGGATTTGTGCCGTGTCGAGCGCTGCAGGCCCTCGAACGCGACTTCCAGCACCAGGCCCTGATTGGGTTCGTGCACGACATGGCGCACAGGTCCGAATTTCTCGGTGGTGTTGCGGCGGACAAACCGGTCGATCTGCAACAGCTCCTCGTCGGTGAAGCCGAAATAGGCCTTGCCGACCGGCACCAGCTCGTCGCCGCTCTCGCCACTGGTCCACACGCCGAATGTGTAGTCGGAATAATAGGACGAACGCTTGCCGTGGCCGCGCTGGGCATACATCAGCACGGCGTCGATGATGTGCGGATCGCGTTTCCATTTCCACCATTGGCCCTTCGGTCGGCCCGGCAGATAGGGCGCGTCGCGGCGCTTGAGCATGACGCCCTCGACCGCTTCGGCGTCGTCGCCAGCGCCCGCGCTTGCGGGGTCGGCGCGCGCCGCGCGCAAGCCCTCCCAGCTCTCGAAGGCAACGGTCGGCGACAGATCGATGCGAGGATCGTTGAGCTTCCTGACGAACGCCTCGAGTTCTCGCGCGACGCGCGCCGAACGGCAGCTCGCGCAAATCGTTCTCGTCGTCGCCGAGCAGGTCATAGGCGCGCAGATGCATCGGGAAGTCTTTGGTCAGTTTGGGCGACACGACCTTGCGGTTCAGCCGCTGCTGCAGCACGTTGAAGCTTTGCACCCGGCCGTCGCGCACCACCAACAGCTCGCCGTCGATGGCGCCGGGCAGATGCAGCGATGGCGTCAGATCCGGGAAGCTTTTGGTGATGTCCTCGCCGGTGCGGGAATAGAGCCGCGTCTGCAAGTGACCGTGCGCGTCACGGCCTGCCACCGCCTGCACACGAATGCCATCCCATTTCCATTCGGCGACGTAGTCGGCCGGGTCGAGGCCTGCGAAATCAGCATCGTCGATCGCATGCGCGAGCATCACGGGACGGAATGGCGCGGGATCGAGATTGACCGGCTTGTCGCCGCGTCCCTCGAGCCACGCGAACAGGTCGGTGTAGGGCGGCGATAATCCCGGCCAGATCAGCTCAACCTCGTGCGGGTCCTTGTTGCCGAGATTGGCCGCCGCGGTCTTCGCCAGCCGCGCCGAGATGCCGATCCGCATCGCGCCGGTGACCAGTTTCAATAGCGCCCACCGGCCGGTTTCGTCGAGCTCGTCCAGCCATCGCGCGAGCTGCCGCGGTAACTCGGTCTTCCCCAGCGTCCGCAGCGTGGTGACGACTTCAGTGAGGGTCGGAGGAGGCGGATTGTTGTGACCCGCGAGCGCGGCCTTCGGCCACATCAACGCGACTGTCTCCGAGAGATCGCCGACATAGTCGTAGGAGAGGCCGAACAGCACGGGATCGCAGCGCTCCATGATCAGGTCGCGGATCAGGCCGGGCTTGGCGTGCTTGAACGACAGCGCGCCGGTCAGCGCCGCCAGCGCGTAGCCGCGATCGGGATCGCCGACCTCGCGGAAGTAAGCCTCCAGCAGCCGCAGCTTGTTGTTGCGGCCGGGCTCGTAGGCGAGGCGATCCAGTAATTGGGCGAAGCGGTTCATGCCTCTTCGCCCTCGGCAAGCGTTTCGCTCTCCTCCTCATCGCCATAGCCGACGAGATCGAGCGGCCGCGCGGCAAGGCCTTTCGATTGGCACCAATGCACCAGCGCGTCTTCCTGGCCGTGGGTGACCCAGATTTCGCCCGCGCCGGTGGCGGCGATCGTTTCCGTCAAACCGTCCCAATCGGCATGATCGGAAATCACCAGCGGCAATTCGACGCCGCGCTGGCGCGCGCGGGCGCGTACCCGCATCCAGCCCGATGCGAAAGCGGTGACGGGATCGGGAAAGCGCCGTGTCCAGATGTCTGAGGTGGCCGTCGGCGGCGCCAGCGTGATGGTGCCGGCGAGGTCGGCTTTCTTCACGCCGCGCACGGGACGAAGCTCGCCGAGCGGAATGCCCTGGCCCTCGTAGTAGTGCGTGATCTTTTCCATCGCGCCGTGCAGATAGATCGGTGCGTCATAGCCGGCCTCGCGGATCAGCGCGATCACGCGTTGCGCCTTGCCGAGGGAGTACGCGCCCACCAGATGGGCGCGTTCGGGGAACAGCGCGACGGATGCGAGCAGCTTCCTCACCTCATCGGCGGCGTTGCCATGCCGGAACACCGGCAGGCCAAAGGTGGCCTCGGTGATGAAGACGTCACAGGGAACCAGCTCGAACGGCGCGCAGGTGGGATCGCGCACGTCCTTGTAGTCGCCTGAAGCCACGATGCAGGTGCCACCAGCCGTCACCGCGACCTGCGCCGAGCCCAGAACATGCCCGGCTGGATGCAATTTGAGCTTGATATCGCCGAGCCGGATCTCCTCGCCATACCGCACCGCCTGCGTGCTGCCGGCAAAATTCTCGCCGTAACGCAGACGCATGATGTCCAGCGTCTCCCGGGTGGCCAGCACCGCGCCGTGGCCGGCACGGGCATGGTCGGAGTGTGCGTGGGTGATCACGGCCCGCTCGACCGGGCGCACCGGATCGATATGGAAATTGCCGGCCTTGCAGCAGAGACCGGCCGGGACGGGCGTGAGAATGTCTTGCGGTCGCATGGTGCCAATATAGGCCGTGGGAGACTGATTATCAGGTGTCACGCCTTGCCTGCCGTGACTCACAGTCGTCATGCGCGGGCTTGACCCGCGCATCCATCTCCTCAAAAAATGCCTCTTCTTTCGATGGATGGCCGGGCCTTCGCCCCGCCGAAGTGGCTTCGACCGCGCAGGCGGGTCAAGCCCGGCCATGACGAGCTTGGACCATGCCCGCCCGATTATTCTTTTCCTCCGGTGATCTGTTGGCCGACCGCCGCTACGAATTCGCGCGCGACCTGCAACTGAAGGGCGACCTTCCCGCCGCGGCCGACCTGCTCGAGCAGGCGATCGAGCTGGCGCCGAATTTTACCTCGGCCTGGTTCACGCTCGGCGAAATCCGCGAGCACTTGCGGGAGAACGACAAGGCGATCGCGGCGTTTCGCAAAGCGCGCGAGTCCGACCCCGTGGACCGCCACGGCGCGGCGGTGAGGCTGATGCGATTGGGAGCCGATCAGCTCGGCGAGATGCCGAGAGGCTATGTGCAGACGCTGTTCGATCAATACGCGCCTCGCTTCGAGGCGGCGCTGCTCGGTGACCTCGACTATCGCGCGCCGCAGCTCTTGTTCAAGGCTGTGGTGTCGGTCCGCGTGAAAGCGAAGACGCCGGCCTTCTTCAAGCGCGCGATCGACCTCGGCTGCGGGACCGGCCTTGGGGCAGGGGCCTTCGCGAAACATGTCGATCATTTCATCGGCATCGATCTGTCGCCGGGCATGATCGAGGAGGCGCGCGCGACCGGCCTGTATGCGGAGCTTGAAATCGCCGACATGGTCGAAGGCCTGCGCAGCAAGCCCGATGCCAGCGCCAACCTCATGATCGCGGCGGATGCGATGTGTTATGTCAGCGATCTCTCGCCGGTGCTCGCTGAGGCGGACCGCGTGCTCGCTCCTGGGGGCTTATTTGCCTTTACGCTGGAAACGCACGCGGGCGATGGCGTCGTCGTCGGTCAGGGCTTGCGCTACGCCCATGCTACCGGTCATGTCCGCGCCAAAGTGACGGCCTCGCGCCTTGGTGTCGCACTTCTCGAAACAGCCTCGCCACGCAACGAAGACAATGAGCCGGTGCAAGGCTTGGTGGTGGTCGCCGCCAGAACTTGAGTCTAGACGCTACGCGGGACGGTCAGGTGGCAATCCACCACAATTTCCCTATTGCTCCCCGCGCGGCAATGTCCGAACACTGCGTGCAAAGGGAGAAACAACATGAAGAAACATCTGACCCGGCGCGAATTCGGCGCCACTGCGCTTGGCGCTGTTGCCGCGACCGCGATCCGCTCGCCTTATGTCTGGGCCGCCGAGAAGAAATACGACGCCGGCGCGAGCGATACCGAAATCAAGCTCGGCCAGACCGTGCCGCATTCCGGCCCGGGCTCGCTCTACGGCGTGCTGGGGCGCGTCGGCGAAGCCTATTTCCAGATGATCAACGAGAACGGCGGCCTCAACGGACGCAAGATCAAGTTCCTTACGCTGGACGATGCCTACAGCGCGCCGAAATGCGTGGAGGCGACGCGGCGCCTGGTCGAGCAGGAAGAGGTGCTGGCGCTGTTTGGCTCGCTCGGCACCGCGCCGCAGACGGCCGTGCACAAATATCTCAACTCAAAAGGCGTGCCGCAATTGCTGCTCAACACCGGCGCGTCGAAGTGGAACGATCCGAAGAACTACAAATGGACCATGGCGGGCCTGCCGCTCTATCCGACCGAAGCGCGCATCCTCGCCAAGCATGTGGTCAACGTGAAGCCGGACGCGAAGGTCGGCATCCTCTACCAGAACGACGATTTCGGTCGTGACTTCCTCGGGCCCTTCAAGAAGACGCTGGCGGATGCCGGCGGCAAGGCCCAGGTGATTATGGAGCAGACCTATGATCTCACCGATCCCACGATCAATTCGCAGCTCATCAACCTGTCGAAATCGGGCGCGGACGTCTTCTACAACATCTCGACCGGCAAGGCGACGTCGCAGTCCGTGCGCAAGGTGGCCGAGCTCGGCTGGAAGCCGCTGCAGCTGTTGTCGGCTGGCTCGACCGGCCGCTCGATCCTCTCGGCCGCCGGCTTCGAGAATGCCAAGGGCATCGTCGCCATCCGCTACGCCAAGGACGCCGGCGTGCCGCGCTGGCAGAACGATCCGGAAGTGATGGGCTTCGAGGAGCTGCGCAAGAAATATCTGCCCAACGTCGATCCTGACAACACCATTGCCTATGCGGGCTATGGCCAGGTCGTGACAATGACCGAGATCCTGCGCCGCTGCGGCGACGAGCTGACGCGCGAAAACGTGTTGAAGCAGGCCGCCAATCTCAACGGCTTCCACTCGCCGTTCTTCCTCGACGGCATCACCTACAACTACACGCCGGACGACTACACGCCGATGCGGACGCTCTATATCTCGATCTTCAACGGCAATGATTGGGATATCTCCGACAAGCCCGTGACGGAGTAGGCTGCCCGGCGAAGAACAAGTATCTATCCACATCGTCATGGCCGGGCTCGACCCGGCCATCCACGTCTTTCTTGTGGCGACCAAGGACGTGGATGCCCGGGACATAGGCGAGCGAAGCGACGCCGTCCCTTGGACGGCTATGCCCGGGCATGACGAGTAAAACGGGACCGCCACCCTCGACGAGCCGGCCTCGACAGCTTAGCTGTTAGACCGTGTCGCTCCTTGACCTGCTCGAATCCCCGGCCGGGAAGGCCGCGCTGCCGGACCGTTTCGCCGAATGGTTCGCTGCGCGCGGCTGGTCGCCGCGCGAGCATCAGCTCGCGCTGTTGCAGAAGGCGCGTGACGATCGTTCGGCGCTGCTGATCGCACCGACCGGCGCCGGCAAGACCCTGGCGGGATTCCTGCCGACACTGGTGGAGCTGACTTCTAACCTCCCCCTGAAAGGGGGAGGTCGGCGCGCGCAGCGCGACGGGTGGGGGTCAGCCGCGAATACGGAGCAAGCGGCTGACCCCCACCCCGACCCTCCCCCTTTCAGGGGGAGGGAGTCCGAACACCGTGCAAATGACGGGGGCGTAACGGGTGCGCGCGCGAAAGTCATCTCCACCGGTCGCGGCGTGAAGCGCACGGGTGGCCTGCACACGCTCTACATTTCCCCGTTGAAGGCGCTCGCGGTCGACATCGCCCGCAACCTGGAAACGCCGATCGCGGAGATGAAGCTTCCGATCAAGGTGGAGACGCGCACGGGCGACACGCCGGTGTCGCGCCGGCAGCGTCAACGCCGCTATCCGCCGGACATTCTGCTCACCACGCCGGAGCAGCTTGCACTGCTGATCGCGTCCGACGATGCGCCATACCTGTTCTCGTCGCTGAAGCGCATCGTGCTCGACGAATTGCATGCGCTGGTCACCTCCAAGCGCGGCGATCTGCTGTCGCTCGGGCTGGCGCGCCTGTGGAAGCTCGCGCCGGACATTCGTGCGATCGGATTGTCGGCGACCGTCGCCGAGCCGGAGGAGCTCGCGCGCTTCCTGGTGCCGCAACCCGAAGGCAGGACGGCGTCCGCCGATATCGTGACCGCGGGCGGCGCGGCGGCGGCGATCGTGGAGATGCTGGATACCCGCGAGCGCCTGCCCTGGGCGGGACATACCGCGCGTCATGCGCTCGGCGAAGTCTATGAGCTGATCAAGCGCAACAAGACCACGCTGGTCTTTGTCAACACCAGAAGCCAGGCCGAGATGCTGTTCCAGGATCTCTGGCGCATGAACGATGACGGACTTGCGATCGCGCTCCACCACGGCTCGCTCGACGTCGCACAGCGCCGCAAGGTCGAGGACGCGATGACGGCGGGGAAGCTGCGCGCCGTGGTCTGTACCTCCTCGCTCGATCTCGGAGTCGACTGGGGCGATGTCGATCTCGTCATCAATATCGGTGCGCCAAAAGGCGCCTCGCGGCTGCTGCAGAGGATCGGCCGTGCCAATCACCGCCTCGATGAGCCCTCGCGCGCCGTGCTGGTTCCGGCGAACCGGTTCGAAGTGCTCGAATGCTCGGTTGCCATCGATGCCATCGCCGAGAATGCGCAGGACACGCCGCCGCTTCGCACCGGCGCCTTCGACGTGCTGGCGCAGCATGTGCTGGGTTGCGCCTGCGGCGAGCCGTTCCTGTCCGACGAACTCTACGCCGAGGTGATCACCGCGGCGCCCTATGCCGGCTTGTCACGCCGTGATTTCGACGACGTGGTCGATTTTGTCGCAACCGGCGGCTACGCGCTCAAGACCTATGAGCGCTTCGCGCGCATCAAGCAGGACAAGCAGGGCCGCTGGCGGGTCGCCAACCCCAGGGTGCGGCAGAGCTATCGCCTCAACGTCGGCACCATCGTTGAGGAGCCGATGCTGAAGGTGAAACTGGTGCGCTCGCGCGCCGGCGGTTCCGGCTCGACCGGCGCCATCGCGCGGGGCGGGCGCATGCTGGGTGAGATCGAGGAATATTTCATTGAAGGTCTCGTCTCTGGCGACACCTTCGTGTTCGGCGGCGAGATCGTGCGCTATGAGGCGCTGGTCGAGGACCAGGTCTATGTCTCCCGCGCCAACGACAGGGACGCCAAGGTGCCGTCCTACATGGGCGGCAAGTTTCCGCTGTCGACCTATCTGGCCGAGCGCGTGCGCAAATTGCTGGATGATGGGCGCGCATGGAATGCGCTGCCTGACCAGGTGCGCGACTGGCTGAGGCTGCAGAAGGATTTCTCCCGCGTGCCGGGCCTGCGCGAGTTGCTGGTCGAGACCTTTCCGCGCGGCGGCAAGCATTATCTCGTCTGCTATCCCTTCGAGGGGCGGCTGGCGCACCAGACGCTGGGCATGCTGCTGACGCGGCGGCTGGAGCGCGCCCGCGCCCGGCCGCTCGGCTTTGTCGCCAATGAATATGCGCTTGCGATCTGGGGTGTCGGCGACATGTCGTTCATGGTCCGCCACGGCCAGCTCGATCTGAACGCACTGTTCGAGTCTGATATGCTCGGCGACGATCTCGAGGCGTGGCTCGCCGAATCCGCCCTGATGAAGCGCACCTTCCGCAACTGCGCGCTGATCTCCGGGTTGATTGCCCGGAGATTCACCGATGAGGAGAAGAGCCGCCGCCAGGTGCTGTTTTCCACCGATCTGATCTACGACGTGCTGCGCAAGCACCAGGCGGACCATGTGCTGCTCCGCGGCGCGCGCGCCGATGCCGCCACGGGCCTGCTCGATCTCAAGCGGCTCGGCGACATGCTTTCGCGCATCCATGGACGGATTACCCACAGGGAACTCGACCACGTATCCCCGCTCGCAGTCCCCGTGATGCTGGAAATCGGCCGCGAGTCAGTTTATGGCGAAGCATCCGACGAGCTTCTGGCGGAAGCTGCCAGCGAGCTCGTCAGGGAGGCGACGACATAAGGGGCAATCGACGTGGCGGGGCGGGCGCAATCTTCGGAAGAGACGGGAATGCGCGCTTCGGTCGTGAACCTCGCCGGTATCTCGCTGCTCGCCGATCCCTCCGGCGCGATCCTCTGGGAAGACCAGGGCCTGCTTGTTGTGTCCGACCTGCATCTGGAAAAAGGTTCGAGCTTCGCCGCGCGCGGCGTGCTGCTGCCGCCCTATGACACGCTGGCCACCCTGAGCCGCCTCGCCCTGGTGATCGCGCGGCACGATCCGCACGTGGTGATCGCGCTCGGCGATTCCTTTCACGATCGCGAGGCGCATGCGCGGCTGTCGGCCGACGACCGCGACGCGCTTGGCGCGCTGCAGTCGCGGCGCGACTGGATCTGGATTTCGGGCAATCACGATCCCGCCATCCCCTCCGATCTCGGCGGCGTGGTCGCTGCCGAAGTCTCGATCGGGCCGATCGCGTTCCGTCACGAGCCGACCGGTGTGGCCGGTGAAATCGCTGGCCATCTTCATCCCAAGGCGCGCGTGCCGACGCGCGGCCGTACGGTGGAGCGGCGTTGTTTTGCCTGTGACGGCGAACGCGCCGTCATGCCGGCATTCGGCGCCTATGCCGGAGGCCTGAGCATCCGCGACGAGGCCTTCACCAGGATCTTCGGCGCGCCCGACTTCATGGCGCATGTGCTCGGCGACAACCGCGTGCACTCCATCGCCGCCTCGCGGTGTTATTGAGATGAGCGGTCTGCCGTCATTTCATGACGACTTCCTCGTTTCATACGAGGTGGACTGTGTGGCTCGCCGGATCAGACTTCGCGCAAAGCGTGATGACAGGGTGGAAGCAAATAGGGGGCTGCCGATCCGCGCGATCATTTTCGAAGGCGTCGAAGGGTATCAGTTTGAGAACGACGCGTTTGGAAACATCGTTTATTCATTGGAACGTATTTCCGTCGAACAGTTGCTGGCGTTCTACGGGTCGGAGATTGTGGAGTCGTTTCGCCAGGCGGGTGCACCCGGTCCATGGGCAGCCGATATCGCTGCCGCGACGCAATCCCTCAAGGCAAAGGGTGTGCAGGGATTTCAGTTGAGCTCATCGTATGGCCTGTCAGGCTGGATTCTCGCCAGGGACGTATTGGTCGAGCAAGCGTAGAACTACGCCGCCTTGGCCACGCCCTCGCAGAACTCGGCGAGCTTGTCGGCCAGTCGCAGCGTTGCCGGGCTTGCCTCGGGCGAAGCGAGCAGCGCCAGTTCGGTCCTGTCGATCGGCGCAAATCCATCTTTGGCATTGAGCACGCGGTGATCGGACTGGATCGCCATCTCCGACAGGATGCTCAAGCCCATTCCCGCGGCGACCGCGGCCTGGATTCCGGCGAGGCTCGACGATGTATAGGCCATGTGCCAGGCGCGGCCGGCGCTCTCCAGCGCGTGAATCGCACGCGCGCGATAGAGACAGCCGCCCGGAAACCCGATCAGCGGCAGCGAGCCGTTGCGGAAGTCGCGCGCATGATGCTTGCTGGTCACCCAATGCACGCGCTCGGGCCAGGAGGCGATGCCGCCTTTCTCGCTGGCGTCGCGCTTGAGGAGGGCGAGGTCGAGTTCGCCGCGTTCGAGTTCGCGCTTCAGGTAAAGGCTTTGGTCCGTGCGGACATCGAGCCGCAGGCTCGGATGGGAGCGCGAGAACGCCCCAAGCAGCCTTGGCAGGCGGTAGGCGGCGAAGTCCTCGGGAAGGCCGAGCCGCACGGCGCCCTCATGTCCGGGCTGCTGCACGACATCGCGTGCTTCCTCGGCCAGCGCGAGCAGGCGCCGCGCATAGGACAACAGTCGCTCCCCGGGCTCGGTCACGCTCACGTCCTTGCCGTTGCGGTTCAGCAGCGTCTGGCCGAGATCCTCCTCGAGGCGGCGGATCTGCTGGCTCACGGTCGACTGCGTGCGGTGGACGCGTTCGCCCGCGCGGGTGAAGCCGCCGGCATCGACCACCGAGACGAAACTGCGCAAAAGCTCCAGGTCGA
Source organism: uncultured Alphaproteobacteria bacterium (assembly GCA_963696255.1). GTDB lineage: Bacteria > Pseudomonadota > Alphaproteobacteria > Rhizobiales > Xanthobacteraceae > Bradyrhizobium. The sequence continues at coordinate 1,033,008 of CAVOJN010000005.1, read as the reverse complement.
GCATTTCGGCACCCATTCGAAAATCCACTGATAATCAGTTTATCATTTAATTTCCAAATAGCAATGCGGGACCCTAGATCAGGGGTCGAAGGAGTCCCGTCATGTCCGTTGCCCGCGCCGTCGCCGTTCCTGCCCCACACAGCCGTTTCAGCGCGCTGCCGCTCTATATCGGCCTGTTCTGCCTGCTCTGGAGCTTCGCCTTTGTCGCCGGCAAGATTGGCGTCACGTATTGCCCGCCATTGATCCTGCTGGCCGCGCGCTTCTCGCTGGCCGGCACACTGATCCTCGGCATCTCCGCTATCCGGGGCGAGGTTTGGCAGTTCTCATGGCGCGACGTCGCGATCTTCGCGATGCTCGGCGTCGCCAACAACGCGCTCTATCTCGGCCTCGGCTACACCGGGCTGAAGTCGGTCTCCGCCGGGCTTGGCGGCCTGATCGTCTCGGCCAATCCGGTGTTCACCGCGGCATTCGCAGCGCTGTTCCTCGGCGAGACGCTGACCTGGCGCAAGGTGTTCGGACTGGTGCTGGGCATGGCCGGCGTGGGCTTCATCGTCTGGCACCGCATGGAGATGGGCACCGACAGTCCCGAAGGCATCCTGTTCACGCTGGCCTCGCTCGCCTCGATCGTGCTCGGCACCATCCTGTTCAAGCTGTTCGCGCCGAAGGGCAGCCTGTGGATCGGCAACGGGATCCAGAATCTCGCCGCGGGCATCGTGCTCGCGCCGATCGCGCTCACCTTCGCCGATGTCGGCCAGATCGTGCCGAACCTGCGGCTGCTCGGCGCCTTCGCCTTCCTGGTCCTCGGCGGATCGATCCTCGCTTACTACCTCTGGTTCCATCTGCTGAAAGTGTGCGGCGCGACGGCTGCCAGCGCCTATCACTTCCTGATGCCGCCGCTCGGCATGCTGTTCGCGTGGCTGGTTCTCGGCGAGCACGTCGCTTTCCGCGATATGCTCGGCATCGTGCCGGTCGCGCTCGGCATCTATCTCGTGACGCGTCCCGCCGCGCCGCCGCCTGGATCACGCGGCGGCTGATGCTCCGCTGTTCAATCCTTGCGGAACACGATCGAGGCCATCCAGCCCGTCATCAGCGCCAGTGCCGCGGTGGCGAGCCCGTACAGGAGCCCGTTCTGCCGCGAGCTCGTGGCGACGAATTGCTCGAAGCCGACCTTGACGATCTCGAAGGCGGAGTCGGCCTTGGTCACCAGCGCGCCATTGGCAAACAGCTTGATCTCGACATCATAGGTGCCGATCGGCACCTGGCCGGGCAGCGGAATGCCTGATCGAAACAGGGTCGGCGTCAGGAAGGTGACCGCGGCGGTATCTTCGCGATAAAGCCCGCGCTGCTTCTGCAGCCGGACGAACGCCTGCCGGAAGAGGTCGTTGGGAACGACGTCGCCGAAATCGGATCCGACGCGTTGCCGCAGCAGCACATTGTTGAGCCCGAGCTGCTGCCGGCGCTCGATCTCGGCGGAAGCGATGTCGTCGAACGGGCGGTTGGCGAACAGCGCAAGATAGGCCGGCACTTCCAGGAACTCGCGGGCATCGGTGTTGATCCAGATGCCGAAGCGGCGCTCCTTGCGGCGCGCGACCATGTCGGCACGCGGGCCGCTCACGGTGACGACGAGATCGTAACCGGCGCGGCCGGCCGGCGTCGAAGCGTCCTTCTCGATCGAGCCGAACAGCACCAGCTCTTCGCCGGCATAGTTGGGCGTCACCGTCACGCGGTGATTGGAGACCGAGACGATCAGCCGTTCCGCCTGCGCTCCCTGCATGGCGAGACCGATCGCCAGCGCGAAAGCGATGAGGAGCGTCCGCATCATCATTGGCTCCCTCCGATTTCCCGAATGCTGAACAGGTCTTCGGGCTGGATCACCAGCTCGACCGCGAAGCGGATGCCGACGGCGAGGATCAGGAGCCCGAGCAGCAATCGCAACTGCTCGCCGCGGATCCTCTGGCCGGCGCGGGCGCCGAACTGCGCGCCGGTGACGCCGCCGATCATCAGGATCAATGCGAGCACGGCATCGACGAGGTGATTGGTGACGGCGTGCAGAACGGTTGCAAACAGCATGGTGGCGAGCGTGAGCACCATCGAGGTGCCGATCACGGTCGCGGTCGGCACGCGCAACAGGTAGATCAGCGCCGGCACCAGGATGAAACCGCCGCCGATGCCCATGATCGCGCCGATGAATCCGATCAGGATTCCGATCAGGACGACCGGGATGACCGACAGATAGATCTTGGAGCGCTTGAAGCGCATCTTCAGCGGCAGCGCGTGAATCCAGTTGTGAGTGCGCCGTGGCGGCACCACGCCGCGCCTTGTGCGCAGGATGGCGCGCAAGCCCTCATAGAGCATCGCCGCGCCGACGGTCGTGAGCAGCACGACATAGGACAGCGCGATCATCAGGTCGAGCTGGCCGAGCGAACGCAGATAGGTGAAGGTCGAGACACCGAGCGCCGTTCCGGCCGTGCCGCCGGTCAACAGGACAGACGCGAGCGCCGGATCGATTGCGCGCCGTCGCCAATAGGCGATCGCGCCGGAGAAAGAGGACGCCGCGATGTGGCTCGCCACCGAGGCGACCGCTACCGCAGGCGTGATCCCGATGAAGATCAGAAGCGGCGTCATCAGGAATCCGCCGCCGATCCCGAACATGCCGGAGACGAAGCCGACCGCCGCCCCCATCGCCAGGATGAGGAAAATGTTGACCGGGATATCGGCGATCGGGAGATAAATCTGCACGCGCGGCCGCTTTGGTCAGTGAGCCGCGAGGTAGGCCTTTAAGGCCGCTTGCGGGGGTGATCGAGCATTCGCCGGACAAGCTATCCGCGACATCGACGATAAAGGCCGTGAGCACGGATCGATTGCCGTTCCCCTGCATAGCCCAATTCGCGCTCGCGCGGGATTAAAGAATGCCTTCGAGAACTCCGTTCCAACGGGAATATCCGGTGGTGGTGAATATTTGTGATGAATGCGTGAACGCCATCAGGTACCGCTCTGTCGGCAGCTCATCCTTCATGGTGAGGATACGCGCACTTTTTTCGTCATGGCCGGGCTCGACTTGCCTGCGCGGCCAAAGCCGCTGGCGAAGCCCGGCCATCCATCTCAACACAAGGATTCTATCGAAGAATGATGGATGCCCGGGTCAAGCCCGGGCATGACGAGTCCTGACAACGCCATTTCATTGGCTGCATTTCGAGTAAACGCAGCCGATCACAGGCGCGCGGTGGTCGCGCGCTTGGCTGCCGGTTTGCTGGCGGGCTTCGCGGCCGTGGCCGGAGCCGCAGGCGTGCCGTCCCAGCCACCCCGCGGCGTTGCCACGTTGACGGCATCGTCGGGTTGCGGCTCGGCGGTGAAGGTCTGGATCGCGAGTTTCGCCGCCGCGAGCGACTGGGCGTCGAGCCGTTTGGCGATGTCGTCGCGCTTGTGGGACGCATCCGTATCGCCCTGCGCCGCCGCAAGCGTGAACCATTTGAAGGATTCGGCGAGGTTCTGTTCGACACCGATGCCGCGGGCGTAGAGGATGCCGAGGTTGAACTGGCTGTCGGCAACGCCGTGGTCGGCGGCCTTGCGGAACCATTGGGACGCGCTCTTGTAGTTCGGTCCCTTGCCGCCGCCATCCGCGTCGAGGACGGCGAGATTGTGCATCGCCTTGGCGTTGCCGCGCTCGGCGGCCTGCAGATAATAGCGCCGCGCGAGCTCGACGTCCTTCTTCACGCCCATGCCCTTTTCATACAGCGTGCCGAGGCGGAAGACCGCCGGAATGATACCGGCCTGAGCGGCGCGGTCGTACCATTTCGCAGCTTCCTCGAGGTTTTGCGAAACGCCCTTGCCTTCGGCAAAACGGACGCCGACTTCGTAGGCCGCGGTCGCATCGCCCTTCAGAGCCGCGGCACGCAGGTTCGCCCCGCCGATCTGATCGGGCAGCCGTTCGTCCTGCGGGATCTGTGCCGGCGCGAGCTTGCCATCGTCCGCCGATGCGCGCGGTATCGAGCCGGTGATGTCATCGCCCGAGGCCGGTGCCGCAGACGCTCCCTGCGGAATTTCGACGCTTGCGACGGAGTCCGTCGTCGCAGGCGCGAATTTGTTGAGTGACTGGCGGCCGATCGGAGCCGGCGACGTCAGGGACGGTGCGGGCGCCGGTTGCTCCGGAGCCGGAGCCGATTGCTGCGGCGCAGGCGCCTTGGCGCTGCTATCGGCGGGCGTCAACGTCGAGGGCTGTTCGCTGGATTTCTCCATGCTCGGCTTGAAGGGCAGGTTGCCCCCATCCAGGTAGTTCATGGCCATCTTGAAGGTGCCGACCACGATCACGACGACGCTGGTGGCGACCAGCAGCGAACGGATCTTCGAGGTGACGGAGGATGATCCCTCCTTCGCGCCGTCCTTGGTCTTGTCCTTTTCCTTGTCCTTGTCTTTTTCCTTGGCCGCTTGCCTGGCCGTTTCCCTGGCCCTGGTTTTCTCGGCCTTGGCGCGGGCCTTCTCGTTGAGAGGCTGGGCGGCCGCGGCCTGCGCGGCGCGGCGCGCAGCGGCAATGAAGCTCGAGGACGAGACCGGCGGGCGCGGCGTTGCCGGGATTTCGCTGATCGCGCTCTCCGAGGCGGCAATGCGCTCGGAGGGCGAAGCGGGGCGCGCGCCCGGACGCGTGCCGGGCTCGAGCGGGTGATCGGGAGGCAGGTCCGGCGCCAGTGCCGGGGCACGCGGCGAGGAACTCGGCAGCAGGATTTCACTGATCGCAAGCGGAGGCGGCTCGGCCGCGGCTTGCGGCGGCATCGCCGCTTCCGGCTCGGCGGCATGGAAATCGCGCGGCGCGGCGTCGAAATGCGGCGCCGGCGGACGTTCCTCCTGCACGCGCTCCGCCTGGAAGGCGGACAGTTCGGCCGCCGCGGGATTGGGCAATTCCGGCTTGGGTTGCGGCGCCATGGCGAGGCGCGGCGCGGCCTGTGGCGGCTCGGGCTGCGGCACCGGCGCGGAGCGAACCGTGCGCAGATCGCCTTCGATGAGCGCGAGGCGATCGACGACATGGCCGAGCGTCGAATTCACGGTCTCCAGCGAATCCTGGGTCTGCCGGTCGGTCTTCGATTGACTGAAGCGGATGTCGGAGAGCTCGCGCTTGACGAGGTCGATCATCCCATCGTCGCCGGGTCCGGGCATGCCGCGCTGCTGGTTGCTCGCGAAAGACGCGAACGCTGCTTGCTGGTTGTCGGCGAACGACACCAGGGCCGCATGCACGGCCTCCAGCGAATCCTGGGTCTGCCGGTCGCTCTTCGACTGACTGAAGCGGATGTCGGAGAGCTCGCGCTTGACGAGGTCGATCATCCCGTCATCGCCGGGAGCAGGTTCGCCGCGCTGCTGGTTGCTCGCGAAAGACGCGAACGCTGCTTGCTGGTTGTCCGCGAACGACACCAGGGCCGCATGCACGGCCTCCAGCGAGTCCTGGGTCTGCCGGTCGCTCTTCGACTGACTGAAGCGGATGTCGGAGAGCTCGCGCTTGACGAGGTCGATCATCCCGTCATCGCCGGGAGCAGGTTCGCCGCGCTGCTGGTTGCTCGCGAAGGAGGCGAGCACCGCCTGCTGATTGTCGGCAAACTGCCCCAGCGCCGCATGCTGGTTCTGGACGAGGGAGGCGAGCGCGGCGTGCTGGTTGTCGGCGAACGAGGCCAGCGCCGCGTGCTGATTTTCGAGGTGACGCAGGATGTCCTGAAGGCCTTCCTCGACGCGCCCGAGATTGCCGGAGTTTCGATCGGCCGAGGACGATTCCAGCCGTTCCAGCAGATAGGAGACGCGCTGCTCGAGATGAGCAAGGGCGGACGCGGAATCGTTGCCGACCTGCATGCGGTCGATGCGATCGGACAGCGCGCGGAGCGCGGCCTCGATCTGCTCGGAATTGTCCTGATGTTCCGGTCGCTCGCGGCTTTCCATTGCTGACGTCAGAGCGGCAATGCGCTGCTCGAGCGCCGCAAAGGAATCAACGTTGCTGCTGCTTGCGCGCGCGACCTGATCGACCCTGGACGACAGCATCTGCACGTCGTCGGACAGCCGCACCAGCGCGTCGTTGGATGCGACATTGGCGACGATGCCGCGAAGTGCCGCGATCGCCTGTTCGAGCTGCTGCACCGTGCCGGGATCGTCATTGGCGCGCAGGATGGTGTCGAGCTTGGCGCCGAGATTGCGGATCGCCTGGTCGTAGCCGGCAAGCTGCTCGGCCGACTTCAGCGAGCGCAGAACGTCGCGGATTTCATTGAGCGCGTTCTCGATATTGGTGAATACCGTGCTGTCGACGCCGCTCTGGCGGTTGTCCTCGATGCGCTGCGACAGGATGCGGATTTCGGCTTCGATCGAATTGATCGCCCGGCGCGGCATCGCCTCGGTGATGGCTGCGCGGATTTCGCCGAGCTCCTGGCGAAACGCTCCGATCGACCGCTCGATATCGGGCCGCTGCAGCGATTCGATCTGGCTGGTGATCTGGAACAGATGCCGTTCCAGCGCCGAAAAATCGGGGCCGGGCGGGGCAGGAGGCGGAGCAGGCGCCGCCATCGGCGCTGCCGGAGGCACATGGCGCTGCGGCATCGCCCGTGATGGCGGCGCGTCGAGCTCGTGCTGGCGCGCGGCGATTTCGGCGACCGCAACGTCGAGGAAACCGGGGCTCAGCGGCGGCGAGGCGCGGTAGGATTGAGGAGCAGGCGCCTGCGAATAGACCTGGTTTGCGGCGCGTTCGACGGCCTGGGTCTGGCGCTGCTGCCGGTTCTGGCTTGCGCGCGCAGCTTGCGGATTGGAGATCTGCGACAGCCGCGCATCGAGCCGCGAAATGGCGTCGTTGAGCTGGCGGGCGACGCCTTGCTCGCGCGTGGCTTCGTTGCGCGGCATCGGCTGCGAGATCCGCTCGATCTGGCGCGTGATGGAATCGAGCCGCTGGTGGATGTCATCGACGTCGCGGCTTGCCGAGACGTCGGGCGTGGGATTGCGGAAATCCGGTGGGCTTGATTCGCCGAGGGTGGAATTGAGCCAGTCGCTGAGCGACATGCCGGCACGGCGCGCGGCGGCCTCGGCCCTCTCGCGGACGGATGGATCGATGCCGTCGACACTCCACGATACGCGCGAATTCATGCTTCCGTCCGGTTTCGACTCCGGCGCCCCACCCGGCGCCCGCAGCCTCCCCGCGCGTCCCAATCGAGAGACAATCCAATTCCGCGCCGGTCGTCTGCCTCAGACGCCGACTTTTTTCCTTTTGGGTAAATACCGAGTTAAGGAATGGGCCGCGGGGGGTTTAAAGTTGGTGGCGGATGGAACCCATGCGAGCAGGGCTGTCTCCGATTACCCCTGAGCTTCGCTTTCCAGCGGCACGACGTTGCTTTTGCCGGCGAGCGCCGAGAGCGCCTCGATGGCTTCCTCGCACAATTGCGCGGCGGCGCGCTCGTGGCGCATGCCGACCTTCAGGCTCAGGAGCTTGCCGATGTCCGCGGGCGGCGCGATCTCTTGCGGAAAACGCTTGTTGAGCAGGCGCTCGTAGCGATCGTAGCGATCGCGATGATGTTCCAGCCGGGCCATCAGATCGGTGCGCAGAGGCTCGATATCGACGCTGTCGAGCGCATAGAGCCGCACCAGCAGATCGTCCTTGATCGAGGGCGGCACGCTCGGCCGGGCGCCCCAGTGCCGGAACGCTGCCTTGCCCGCCGGAGTGAGGGTGTAGACAAGCTTGTTCGGCTTGCCGGACTGCACGACCTCACGGGCCTGGACATGGCCGCGGTCGCGCAGCTTGGACAGCTCGCGATAGATCTGCTGGTGATCCGCCTTCCAGAAGAAGCCGATCGAGGCCTCGAACGTCTTGGCGAGCTCATAGCCCGTCATCGGACGTTCCGTCAGACAAGCGAGGATTGCGTCACCGAGCGCCATTGGCCAGCTCCAGCAGGGGGCACTTGACATTATGCACAGATGCGCATATGCGTCAATGTGCATATCGAGGCAATGCCCCCGGACCCCCGAGGCCGAGAGGAGACGTCCCATGTCGAAGGCATCGTCGACGGCCGGCCTCGCCAGATGGCGCGCCTACGTCGAGACCCATGACCGTGCGGCGCTTTGGGATCTGCTGCACCCCGATGCGGTCTTCGAGAGCCCGGTCGTGCACACGCCGCAGCGCGGCCGCGACATCACGTTCAAATATCTCGCCAGCGCGGACAAGGTGCTGGGCGGACCCACCTTCGCCTATCGCGGCGAGTGGCATAGCGACACCGGCGCCGTGCTCGAATTCGAGAACGAGATCGAAGGCATCACCATCAACGGCGTCGACATCATCACCTTCGATGACGACGGGCGCATTACCCATTTCAAGGTGATGGTGCGTCCGCTGAAGGCGATCAACCTGCTGCACCGGATGATGGGCGAGGAATTGATGCGGCAGGCTTCGGAGACGAGCGCTGTGAAGTCGCAGCCGCCGCCGCGATAATTCCTTTCCCCGGCGGCCGAAAGGTTTAAGGTTCGCCCGGGCATTTTCACGACCGATGCGCTGCGACTCGCGTAAGCAATGCAGCGCGGAACCCTGGAAAAGCAGCCTGCCGGAGCATCATCGCCATGCCGATCTACAAAGCCCCCGTCGAGGACGTCACCTTCCTGTTCAACGACGTCTTCCAGATCGATCGATACGATAATCTCCCCGGCTTCTCGGACGCCTCCTCCGACGTGCGCGAGGCGATCCTGGGCGAGGCCGCCAAGCTCGCCGAGGAGGTGCTGCAGCCGCTCAATCGCGTCGGCGATCTCGAAGGCTGCAAGCACAATTCCGACGGCAGCGTCACCACGCCGAAGGGATTCAAGGAGGCGTTCAAGCAGGTCGCCGAAGGCGGCTGGCTCGGCCTGTCGGCGCCGACGGAATATGGCGGGCAGGGGCTGCCGGTGACGCTGAGCCAGATGGTCACCGAATTTCAATGCTCGGCCAACATGGCGTTCTCGATGTATGGCGGCTTGACGATGGGCGCGACCGCCGCGCTGATCGTCCACGGCTCGCCTGAGCAGAAGAAAACCTACGTGCCGAAGATGATCGCAGGCGAATGGACCGGCACCATGAACCTGACCGAGCCGCAATGCGGCACCGATCTCGGTCTGCTTCGCACCAAGGCGGTGCGGCAGGGCGACGGCAGCTTCAGGATCACGGGCACCAAGATCTTCATCTCCGCCGGCGAGCACGACCTTGCCGATAACATCATCCATCTCGTGCTGGCGCGGATCGAGGGCGCGCCCTCGGGGATCAGGGGCGTCTCGCTGTTCGTGGTGCCGAAATTCCTCGTCAAGGCCGACGGTTCGGTCGGCGCGCGCAATGGCGTCACCTGCGGCTCGATCGAGCACAAGATGGGCATCCACGGCAATTCCACCTGCGTGATGAATTACGACAATGCCACCGGCTGGCTGATCGGCGAAGAGAACAAGGGCATGCAGGGCATGTTCGTGATGATGAACGAGGCCCGCCTCGGCGTCTCCGTGCAAGGGCTCGCGCAGTCCGAGGTCGCCTACCAGAACGCGGTCGCCTATGCGCGCGACCGTCTGCAAGGCCGCGCGCTGACGGGCGCGCAGGCGCCGGACAAGCCGGCCGATCCCATCATCGTGCATCCCGACGTGCGCCGCACGCTGCTCACCATCCGCGCCTTCAACGAGGCGGCGCGCGCCATGGTGGTGTGGACCGCGCTCAAGAGCGACGTCGCGCATCGCTCCGCCGATTCGAAAGATCGGCAGGAGGCCGACGATCACATGGGCCTGATGACGCCGGTGCTGAAGGGTTTTCTCACCGACAATGGTTTTGCCAATGCGGTGCAGGCCCAGCAGATGTATGGCGGCCACGGCTATATCGCTGAGCAGGGCATGGAGCAGTTCGTGCGCGATGCGCGCATCGCCATGATCTATGAGGGCGCCAACGGCATCCAGGCGCTCGACCTGGTCGGCCGCAAGCTGCCGCGCGACGGCGGCCGCGCCATCATGTCGTTCTTCTCCGAACTCGGCGGCTACTGCAAGGAGCACGGCGGCGACGAGGCCATGAAGCCCTTCATCGTGCCGCTCTCGACCGCGCTCGGCCATCTCCAGCAGGCCACCACCTGGCTAATGCAGAACGCGATGGCGAAGCCCGACAATGCCGGCGCCGCGGCGACCGACTATCTGCAACTGTTCGGCTTCGTCACGCTGGGCTACATGTGGGCGCGGATGGCCAAGGTCGCGCTCGACAAGATTGCCTCGGGCGGCGAGACGCCTTATCTCAAAACCAAGCTTGTGACCGGCCGCTTCTACATGGAGCGGATGCTGCCGGAGACGGCGCTGCATCTGGCACGCCTGCAGACCGGTGCGGCGACCACCATGGAACTGGCGGCGGAAGCGTTCTGACCTTTCACTGGTTGACCAGACACATTATGATATGACGAGCATCATCTTTTAGGAGAGCGTCATGGCCGAGGCCTATGTCTACGATCACGTTCGCACCCCGCGCGGCCGCGGCAAGGCCGACGGCTCGCTGCACGAGGTAACCGCGCTTGCTCTCGCCACGGTGCCGCTGAAGGCGCTGAAGGACCGCAACAATCTGGCGGAAGATTCCGTCGACGACGTGATTCTCGGCGTCGTCGATCCCGTCGGCGAGGCCGGCTCCGACATCGCACGCTTCGCCGCGATCAAGGCAGGGCTCGGCGAGAAAGTGCCGGGCGTGCAGATCAGCCGCTTCTGCGCGTCCGGACTCGACGCCGTGAATTTCGCGGCGGCGCAGATCATGAGCGGACAAAACCGGCTGGTGATCGGCGGCGGCGCCGAATCCATGAGCCGCGTCGGCATCGGCGCCTCCGGCGGCGCCTGGCCGATGGACCCCTCGATCGCGGTGCCGTCCTATTTCATGCCCCAGGGCATTTCGGCCGATCTGATCGCGACCAAATACGGCTTCTCCCGCGACGACGTCGATGCCTATGCGGTGCAGAGCCAGCAGCGTGCCGCCAAATCCTGGGAAGAGGGCCGCTTCAGCAAGTCCGTGGTGCCGGTGAAGGACATCAACGGGCTCACCATCCTCGCCAAGGACGAGCACATGCGCCCGACCACGACCATGCAGTCGCTGGCGCAGTTGCAGCCGTCTTTTGCGCAGGTGGCGCAGATGGGCGGTTTCGACGGGGTCGCGATCCAGTCGCATCCGGAAATCGAGCGCGTCAACTACGTGCATCATGCCGGCAATTCGTCCGGCATCGTCGACGGTGCCGCTGGCGTGCTGCTCGGCAGCAAGGAGGCGGGCGCCAAACACGGATTGAAGCCGCGGGCGAAGATTCGCGCCTTCACCAATATCGGCTCGGAGCCGGCGATGATGCTGACCGGTCCGGTCGACGTCACCGAAAAATTGTTCGAGCGCTCCGGCATGAAGAAGTCGGACATCGATCTGTTCGAGCTGAACGAAGCGTTTGCCTCGGTGGTGCTGCGCTACATGCAGGCCTTCGAGATCGACAAGGACAAGATCAACGTCAACGGCGGCGCGATCGCGCTCGGCCATCCCTTGGGTGCGACCGGCGCCATGATCCTCGGCACCGTACTGGACGAACTGGAGCGCACCAACAAGTCGACCGCGCTTGTGACGCTTTGCATCGGCGGCGGCATGGGCACCGCGACCATCATCGAGCGGGTGTGATTTTTCACCCTCTCCCCCTGTGGGGCGGTCCCGTAGGGTGGGCAAAGGCGCGCAAGCGCCGTGCCCACCATCCAACCGACTGAAAGGCCGGTGGGCACGTTTTGCTTTGCCCACCCTACGACAGCTACGAAGAAGCAACGACCGCATTCTCGCCTGAGGGAGCACTCGAATGGCCTTCAAGAATTTCAAAGTCGAGCAGGACGCCGACGGCATTGCGCTGGTGACGTGGGACATTCCCGGCCGTTCGATGAACGTGCTGGACCCGACCTCGGTCGAGGAGCTCGACGCGATCGTCAGGCAGACGTCGGAAGACGCCGCGGTGAAGGGCGTCGTCATCACCTCCAGCAAGGAGGCGTTCTGCGCCGGCGCCGACCTCTCGATGCTCGAGGGCATGACCAAGACCTACGCGACATCGCTGAAAGAGAAGGGCGAGGTCGAGGCCAACCAGATGCTGTTCGACCAGAGCCGCCGCTTCTCGATGATCTTTCGCGCGATCGAGACATCAGGCAAGCCATGGGCGGCGGCGATCAATGGACTGGCGATGGGCGGTGGTTTCGAGCTGACGCTGTCCTGCCACTACCGTGTTGCAGCGGACAACCCGAAGACGCGGTTAGGTCTCCCCGAGGTCAAGGTCGGCCTGTTCCCGGCAGCCGGCGGCACGCAGCGCGTGCCGCGCATCGTGCAGCCGCAGGACGCGATGCAGCTTCTGCTCAAAGGCGAGGCGGTCAACGTCGCGCGAGCTAAGGCGCTGAATTTGATCCACGCCGTCGTTCCCGCAGCCGACATGATCAAGGCGGCCAAGGACTGGATCAAGGGCGGCGGCAAGGCGGTCGCGCCCTGGGACGAGAAGGGCTTCAAGCTGCCGGGCGGCCCGGTGTTCTCCAAGGCCGGCATGATGATGTTCCCGGCCGGCAACGCCATCTACCGCCGCGAGACCTACGACAATTATCCCGCCGCGCGCGCGATCATGAGCTGCGTCTATGAAGGCCTGCAGTTGCCGATCGACGCGGGCTTGCGCGTCGAGTTGCGCTACTTCACGCAAGTCCTGCGGTCCAAGGAAGCGGCGGCGATGGTCCGTTCGCTGTTCCTGTCGATGCAGGAGCTGAACAAGGGCGCGCGGCGTCCCGCCGGCGTGCCGCCGACCAAGGTGAAGAAGCTTGCCGTGATCGGCGCCGGCTTCATGGGCGCCAGCGTCGGTTATGTGTCGGCCCGCGCCGGTATCGACGTGGTGCTGGTCGATCGCGACCAGGCCGCCGCCGACAAGGGCAAGGCCCATGCGCAGAGCGTGATCGACGATCTCGTCAAGAAAGGCCGCGCCTCGGACAAGGATCGCGATGCGACGCTGGCGCGCATCACGCCGACCGCCGACTACAACGCCATCGCCGATTGCGATCTCGTGATCGAGGCCGTGTTCGAGGACCGCAAGGTCAAGGCCGAGACCTATGCCAGGGCGCAGCCGCTGCTCAAGTCGGGCGCGACCTTCGCCTCCAACACCTCGACCTTGCCGATCACTTCGCTCGCCGAATCCTTCAAGGACCAGGGCAAGTTCGTCGGCATTCACTTCTTCTCGCCGGTCGAGAAGATGATGCTGGTCGAGATCATCCTCGGCAAGAACACCGGCGATGCCGCGCTTGCGGCCGCGCTCGACTATGTCCGCCAGATCGGCAAGACGCCGATCGTGGTGAACGATTCCCGCGGCTTCTATGCCAACCGCTGCGTCGGCCGCTATGTCGCCGAAGGCAACGAGATGTTCCTCGAAGGCGTGCCTCCTGCGATGATCGAGAATTGCGCCAAGATGGCCGGCATGCCGGTCGGCCCGCTCTCGCTGTCGGACGAGGTCGCGCTCGACCTCGGGCTGAAGATCATGAAGGCGACCGAAGCCGATCTCGGGGCCAACGCCATCAACCAGGATCAGAAGAAGCTGATGGTGGAGATGGTCGAGAAGCTGGGCCGTCTCGGCCGCAAGAATGCCAAGGGCTTTTACGACTATCCCGAGAAGGGCAAGGGCCAGAAGAGCCTGTGGGCCGGCCTGTCGGCGCTCCAGCCGAAACATCTCGACCCCGATACGCTCGACGTGGAGGAGCTGAAGCAGCGCTTCCTCGTGGTGCAGGCGGTGGAGGCCGCGCGCACGGTCGAGGACCATGTCATCACCGACCCGCGCGAGGCCGATGTGGGATCCATCCTCGGATTTGGTTTCGCGCCGTTCACCGGCGGCACGCTGTCCTACATCGACTTCATGGGCACGAAAAAATTCGTCGAGCTCTGCCGCAAGCTCGAGACAAAATACGGCTCGCGCTTCACGCCGCCGAAGCTGCTGGAGGACATGGCCGCCAAGGGCGAGACCTTCTACGGCCGCTTCCCGCCGAAGAAGCCGGCCGCGCAGGCCGCGGAATAGTTCCTGTCGTCTTGCGAAGCGCGTCGGCGGCCTTTGGCCGCCGATTGCAGGTCGCACCCAAAAGGGTGTGATCCGATACCACCCCATCCCGCCCAAAACTCCGTATTCGAATTGACGACTCGGCATCTCGCTTGCCGAGGTGACATTCTGTGTCGCGATGCGTGCGCTCAGTCGACGATACGTTCAGTCGACACGAAGCGATTTTGGCGAGGGACATCGGCCATGGGTCTTCGGCAGCTTTCGGATGGCTTTCACCTGAGCCAGAATGATTACGGGCGCGAAGCCTCTTCGATGTGGCTTTCGACGAGTTCGCTGCCGCTGTCCTCGATCGACACGGGAGGCAATGGCGCCGGAAATGGTGGAAATGGCTATTTTTCAGGTTATCTGATCGATAGCCCCTATGCGACTTTCGAGGCGGTCAATGTGGCGCAGTCCGGCGCCCATGGATCTGCCTCAGCTCACCAGACGAGTTTCGCGATTCTGGATCAATCCGCGACGGAGATCGCAGGGATCGGCGGCGATGGCGGCGACGATAATGGCACCATCGGCGGAAGCGTCGTTGGTTTGCTCGGATCGAATGGCGGCGGCGCGATCTCGACAGGAGACAACAGCGCTGGTTCGGGAGGCGACGGTGTCTTCCAGGGAGCTATGGTGCATGCGCCCGTCGCGGTATATGGTCCGGTCAACATCGCGGTGGCCGGCTCTCACGCCAGTGCCGGCGCTCATCAGTCAAACTCGGTCCAGTTCGATCAATCCGCATTCCAGTTTGCCGGCGGTGGCGGCGGAGGTGGGAACGGCAATGTGGCCGTTGGCGGAGACGTGTCGAGCGAGGGGACGGACGCTCACAACCCGAGCGCGGCGAACGCGATGATACCGTTCAGCAACGGCCCGGCCGGGCTCGAGTTCGATCGCCAGCGGAAACAATCACGCCGGCGACGGCGGCGACGGATATTTCTTCGGCAGCATGGCTCACACCTCCATCGCCATCTACGACCCCATCAACATCGCGGTCGCGGGCTACAATTCCACCAGCCACGCCGATCAGTCCAACAACGTCGTGTTCGATCAAACCGCAATTCAGATGGCGGGCATCGGCGGCAATGGCGGTGGCGGCAATGTCGCGATCGGCGGCGATGTCGGCGGTCTGTCCTCGCTCCTCGGCCTGATCGGCTCGGACGTGATTTCGACAGGCGGCAACAGCGCCGGCTCCGGCGGCATCGGCCATTTCGCCGGCAGCATCGTCGACCTCAACATCGCGATCTACGCGCCGATCAACATTGCGGTCGCCGGCCCCGATTCCACAGCCGACGCACATCAGACCAACAATGTCGAGTTCGATCAGGGCGCGATCCAGATCGCGGGTGTCGGCGGCGATGGCGGCCATGGCAACACAGCCATCGGTGGCGATGCCGCCCTGCATCTGCTCTCGGATCTTCACTGACCGGTCACGCCTAGAGCGCTGCGCGTTTCGTTGAGGCTCGCTCACCTCTCACGGTCGCGGGAGAGGCAAGCTTTGTTCGAAGCTTCCAGCCTGATCGCACGAAGCAAGTTGCGGCATCTCGCCGTACGCATTTTGGGCGTACCCGTTCTCCAGATTGGTGGCACCAGTTTTGGCAGCTTGGCCGATGCGACGCACGAAACCAAAATCGGCGCCGTCCAGATTGGGCCGCATGCTGCGCAAAACCTAAAAGGGAGTTGTCAAATGCCAATTCATATTCCCTCCGACACCATCCACTTCAACACCATCTCGGCGAACGGCGGCAACGCCGGAAACGGCGGAGACGGTGTCAACACCGGCAACATCATCGATAACGCCCACATCAACTTCAACCCCACCAACACCGCCAACGGCAGCGACGTCGACGTCCACACGGCGCAACCACACTGATCAGAGCGCCGCAGGGATTCGCCTGGCTGGCAACCACAACGTCAGCGGCCCCGAGGCTTCCGCCGTCCACGCCGACACGACCGCCTACCAGACCAACTTCCTTGCGGCCGACATGTCCCAGAGCGTGCTTGCCGGCATCGGAGGAAACGGCGGCAACGGCAACTCTGCCGATGGCGGCGACGTGCACGTGCACACCTGACTGATCTGCGTGACGGAGAACCGGCGGCCACGGCCGCCGGTTCTTGTCTTTCTCTCGCCCGCCCGGAAACGGGCGGAAGGGCCGGACCTCCAAGACACTCGCGCGAGACAGCCATGCTGATGCCGCCGCTCCGGTCGCAAACGACGCCAGCACCGCAAACGCCGCTCGAAACGGCGCTGCGGGCCTGTGCCGGGTCGCTCGTGCTCGTATTCGTCTATGGTTGCAGCTACAACCTCCTGCTTCTGGCGCCTTCCATCTATCTGCTTCAGATCTATGATCGCGTGCTGTCGAGCCGCAGCGCCGATACGCTTCTGATGCTGACGCTGATCGTTGCATTTGCCGTCGTGATTGGTGGCGTCCTTGACGCCTTGCGTCGCGCCGTGTTGGGCCGGATCGGCGCCTGGCTTGACGACAGGCTGCGTCCGTCCGTGCTTTCGGCGTGCTTCGAATACGCCTATCGATCCGATCCGGCGCGGGCGTCGGAGGCCTATCGCGACCTTACGACCCTGCGCCAGTTCGCCGAGTCGGGCGCATGTCCGATGCTGTTCGATGTGCTCTGGTCGCCTCTCTTCCTGTTTGTGCTTTTTCTGGTGCATCCTCTGCTGGGAGTGATCGGTGCGGCAACGGCACTGCTCGTGTTCGGTCTCGGCTTTGCCGGCGAGCGGCTCACGGAAGGCCCGCTGGCGCGCTCCGTTGCTGCGCTCACGCGCAGTCACGGACGTTTCGGGCTCGCAGTCGGGAACGTCCACGTGATCAAGGCCATGGGCATGATCGAGGGGGCCGCGCGGCTGGTGCAAGCAGGCGGCGTGGGATGCGAGGCGCGAGCACGAGGTGGCTCAGCGTCGCAGCGAATTGGTCATGCTGATCTCCAAGCCGGTGCGCGCCGTGGCGCAGGTTCTGATCATGGGCGCCGCCGCCTGGCTCGTGCTCGAACAGAGCCGAAGCCCCGGCATCATCTTTGCCACCAGTCTGCTGTTCGGACGTGCGCTCGCGCCGATCGAAGGTGCGATGTCGGGCTGGAAAGCCTTCGCGATGGCGCTATCGGCCTATCGGCGGCTCAACGGCGTCATGGCTGTCGTCAGGTGGAGTGCGAGTGCCGAAGATTTCGCGGAACGACCCAAGGGAAGCCTTGTCGTCAACAATGTCGGCGCTGCGCTGCCGGGCACGAACAAGCTGATGCTCGGCGGGCGTCTCCTTCGGTCTCGCGCCTGGCGAATGCCTGGGCATCATTGGTCCGTCCGGCTCCGGCAAGTCCACGCTCGGCAAGATCATCGCCGGAGTATGGGCGCCGACCGTCGGCGCGGTTCAGCTCGACAACACCGACGTCGTGTCGGTGCGCGACTCGGCCGGCTGGCGCCTCGGCTATTTGTCGCAGGATATCGATCTATTCGGCGAGACGGTGAGGGACATCATTGCGCGGCTCGACGGCGCCGATCTGCAGAAGGTCATCGCCGCAGCCAGGCTGACCGGCCTTCACGAACCGATCCTTCGGCTGCCGCAGGCCTATGACACGGTCGTCGCGGGCGGAGGGAGCAGTCTCTCGCGCGGCTTCCGCCAGCGCCTCGGCCTGGCGCGCGCGTTCTATGGCGATCCGCATCTCGTCGTTCTTGACGAACCCAATGCCAGCCTGGACTCCCTCGGCGAGCGCATGCTGTTCGATGCGATCGCAGAGTTGAAAGCCGCCAATGCGATCGTGGTGATCATCACGCACCGGATCGGGATCCTCGCCGCCACCGACAAGATCGCGATCATGCAGGGTGGCACGATCACCGCGTTTGGCGACAGCGAGGACATCTACGAGAGATATCTGGCCCGACCGCAAGTCGCCTCGCGCGAAGCGGCGCTGCCGCAAGAGGACCCGCAATGTCCGGGCAACGCCGGCGTTTCGCCGCAACCGATCTTGTCATGATCTGCATCAGTGGTCTGCGTAGCCTCTTCGACAGATGGCGCAGCCTCACCCGCATGGCATGCGGTCGCCTCGCGGGCGTGCCGAGCGGGGCGGCTATCAGAGCAGGTATCGCCGGCGCTCTGCGGGACCGTCTTCGCGGTCTCACTTTGGCCGGAAACCTGCTGGTCGGATGCTTCGTCCTCGGTCTCGGCACGTGGTCGACCTTCGCACCGCTCGAGAGCGCCGCGATCGCGCTCGGCAGCGTCGAATCCGAGTCGAGTCGCAAGACCATTCAGCACCTCGAGGGCGGTATCATCAGGGAAATTCTGGTCGCTGACGGCGACCTCGTCCACGCCGGCCAGACATTGATTTCGCTGGAAGACACCAAGGCGAGTGCGGAGGTCGAGAGCCTGAAAGGGCAGTTGTGGGATGCGATCGCGCGCGAGGCGCGGCTGATCGCCGAACAGCGCGGAGACCAGTCTGTGTCGTTTCCGGCCGAACTGGAACGGGCGAACAAGGTGAGCCCGTCGGTCGCGGCCGTGCTTTCAGGTCAACAGAATATCTTCGAGACGCGCCGGCAGGTGTATCAGTCGCAAGTCGCCGTAAATCGCGAAAAGAGGTTGCAGGTCGAAAAGGAGATCGAGGGTCTCAAGGCACAGGAAAGCGCGGCCACCAAACGCATCGGCATCGTCCGGGACGAGGCGGCCATGGTCGCGACGCTCGTGGAGAAGGGGCTGGAGCGGCGTCCGCGCCTTCTCAATCTTGAACGGGAGACGGCCGACATCGAGGGGAGGCGGGGTGAGATCACAGCGCAGATCTCGCGTGCCGGGCAGGTCATCAGCGAATCGCAGACCAACCTCCTGAAACTGGAGAACGACCGGCAGAACGAGATCTCCCAGTCGTTGCGTGAGGTGCAGAACCAGATCTTTCAGGTCCGCGAAAAGCTGCAGGCGGCCAATGACCAGCTTGCGCGAACGGCGGTCAAGGCGCCGGAGGACGGCGTCGTCACCGATCTGAAGGTGCATACCCCGGGCGGCGTCATCGGCGCCGGCGCGCCCTTGATGGATCTCGTGCCGCGGCAGGATCGCCTCGTTGTCACCGCGCGCGTCAGGCCCGAGGACATCGATGTGGTCCGCCCCGGTCTTGAGGCCGAGGTGAACCTCTTGCCGTACAACCAGCGCCGGGTCGCGCCGCTCCATGGCAAGGTCGTGCGGGTTTCCGCCGACCGCTTGCTCGATAAGCGCACCGACCAGCCTTATTACGCGACGAAAATACGCGTGGAGGATTCGCAAGCCGCGGGGCACGACGCGATCAAGATCATTCCGGGAATGCCGGCCCAGGTGTTCATCAAGACCGGCCGCGGCACGGTGGCGCTGTACGCGCTCAAGCCGCTGCTCGACAGCTTCAACAACGCCTTCCGCGAGGATTGACCTTCAGGAAGGCAGATGACCGTTGGTGCGCCCGCTCCAACGCACCACCGCCTCGGTGCGGTTGCGTGCGCGGCATTTTCGCATGATGTGCTGGATGTGCATCTTGACGGTGTTTTCGGAAAGATTGAGGCGGACGGCGATCAGCTTGTTGGGAAGACCGAGCTTCAACGCTGCCAGCACGTGCTGCTCGCGCGGCGTTAGTCCGGCAAGCAATCGCTCCGGTACGAGTTCCGCAAAGCCGCTGCGCGCAGACACCGCTGACAGTGCCGGCGCGTCCGTGCATTCCACGATGGGCCTCGGATTCGCTGCGCCATTTGGTTTGACGATCGGGAGCGGGCGGTAGACGCCACCAGCAAGGACCAGTCGCAATCCCGCGACCGCGACCTCGACCGGAATCGAGCTCGGGAGAAAACCGCGGACACCGCGTTGAATGGCGGCCGTAGCAGTGGCCTCGTCGTCGCGGTTCGACAACAACGCCACATGTGCGTTTGGACAAAGCTCTTCGATCAGCACGAGACGTTCTTCTATCGAGGGATCGGCGATATCCGTGTCCCCCATATAGTAGGCGACCAGACGAATTTCTCTTCCCCTGAGGCGGTCCAGACCGTGCGTCGTCGCCATCTCGGCGATTTCGAATCCAGTCAGCTCTCGCTTCAGGATATTGACGATGCAGCTGCGCGGCAGAACCTGATCGTTGACGATCACGATCACCGGCAGTTTGTGGGATCCGCTGAGCGGATCGGCAGCAATATCAAGATCGTCCATCATGTCCCCACGTTCAGAGGGCGCTCAATCGTGGAATATCGAAAAAATCGTGATGCTAGTTGCAGATGTTGCGATAGGCGGTCGAGGCTTCCGAGCTCGGCGAGCCATCGGCGACATAGGCTTCATCTACCTTCACGAGGTAGAGAAACGGTCTGTCGCCGATGTCTTCGCCTGACGCCTTCTTGCCTTTAACGTGTCCGCAAATCGTATCAACGGATTGTCCCAGCGTATTTTTGCGCATCGACCGGTTCATCTCGCCGAAAATGGCGGATGCCGGATTCTCCAGTTTGACCGCCACCGCGATCTTTGCCTTGTCGACAACGGGATCAATCGGGTCAGGCTGCGGGGCGAGGGCCGCGGGCTCGGCCTTCGCGATGGCCGTCGCTGTCCGTTTTGCCTCCTTGACCGCGTGATGGGCCTTGTCAGCGGCGTGGGCGGACGGCGGCTTCGCCGTCCTGGCCGCGGATGCGGTTTTTTCCCTTGGTATCGCGGCCTCTGGATCGAATGAAAATGATTCCGGGTCAGTCGTCTGGCTGAGACGACCGGCCACCGCAGCACTCCTGTCGAAACAGGCGAACCCGCGTCCGTCCGCGCCGGTGCAGGCTTCAATGCCTGACTGCGGGGATACGAAACAACTACAGCCGACCAGACTTGCGGCCAACGCACAGACGACAAGCGTCCTCATTCCACCCCTCCCCAGAGGTCGGACTACGCCCGCAGTTCTTGCTGCGTGGGTGATGATGGTTGCGCTGGCGTGCTAACACTCGCGTGAATGTATTAAGCGCGCATTAAGCCTGCCCGAGATGCTCGCCGAAGCCCGTTCGTGGTTAAGATCGGCGTAATGGGACTTTTGGCCTGCTCATCGCAAAAAAGGGCCGGATCATCGATCCGGCCTTTGTCTCCCTGAAATTGCGCGGAAGCTCACGCCGCCTTCATCAGGCCTTCCTTTTTCATCGCTTCCTGCACCTTCGGCCGCGCCGCCACGCGGGCCTTGTAGGCCAGCAGGTTCGGCATGTCCGACAGGTCGAAGTTCAGGCGATCGACCGCCCACATCAGCATGGTGAAGAGATAGCCGTCGGCGACGGTGAACTGCTTGCCCATGACATAGTCGCGGCCGGCGAGTTCGGTTTCCAGATATTTGAACTTGCCCATGACGCGGTCCTTGAAGAACGCCTTGGCGTCGTCCTTCAGCACCGGCGAATACATCGGGCCGATATTCTTGTGCAGCTCGGTCGTGATGTAGTTCAGCCATTCGAGCAGCTTGTAGCGCTCGGCCGAGTCGCGGGCGGGTGCGAGGTTCTTGCCCGCGGCCATGTCGGCGATCCTCTGGACGATGATCGGGCCCTCGGTGACGAGTTCGCCCGAATCCAGCGCCAGCACGGGTACCTGGCCTTTCGGGTTGACTGTTAAAAAGTCGTCGCCATTTTCAAGTTTCTTGGCGCGGAGGTCGACCTTGACGAGGTCGTAGGGGACACCGGCCTCGAGCAGGGCGATATGGGGTGAAAGCGAGCAGGCGCCGGGGGAGTAATAAAGCTTCATCGAATTTCCTCCTCGTTTGTCTTGTTGATGGGCCAATGCGTTTTCGCTTGGGTTTCGGCGGCGGGATGACTAAATGCATCTGCATAGAATAGTCAAGATTGATGCATCTGCATTTAGTGCGGTAGAGTCGCACCTGAAGGATATGGGCCCGATCATATCATGAAGCGCAAACCGTCGACCGAGACGACCGCCGCCTGGATCCGCCTGATGCGGGTTCCGACCCGGGTGCTCGACGCCGTCGAGCACGAGCTGAAGAAGGCCGGCTTCCCGCCGCTCGCCTGGTACGATGCGCTGCTCGAATTGTCGCGCGCGCCGACCGGCGAACTGCGCCCGGTCGAGCTCGAGCGGCAGATGCTGTTGCCGCAATATTCCACCTCGCGGCTGATCGACCGCCTGGTCGACGAGGGGCTGGCGGCCCGGCGCGAATGCAAGATCGACAAGCGCGGCCAGTTCGTCGAGATCACCGAGGCCGGCCGCGAATTGCAGAAGAAGATGTGGAGCGCCTATTCGGCCGCGATCGAAAAGCATGTCGGCTCGAAGCTGTCGGATGCCGACGCCGTCAGGCTCTGCGGCCTGCTCGACCGGCTGGGATGTTCCTGCGGCGATGCGCAATCGCCCGCGATCGGCGAGGGTGCATCGCCCCGATGACCCCATTCACGCTTTCCACGTCCGCGCACGCGATGTCGCGCGGATATCCCCGCTACCCGCGCGCGCTCATCCTGCGCGCCCTTGATCAGAAGAATTCGTATGGCGCGTGACCAGATCGATATGACGCCGCTGCATTCGCGCGACGAACTCGTGGCGTGGTTCGAGGCCGGCTGCAAGCCGCCGTCCGAATGGCGGATCGGCACCGAGCATGAGAAGACGCCTTTCACGCTCGAAGGCCATGAACCCGTGCCTTACGAGGGCGCGCGGGGCATCGGCGCGCTGCTCGAAGGCATGCAGCTCCTGCTCGGCTGGGAGCCGATCATGGAGAAGGGCAACATCATCGGTCTCTACGACGTCACCGGCGGCGGCGCGATCTCGCTGGAGCCGGGCGGGCAGTTCGAATTGTCGGGCGCGCCGATCGAGACCGTGCACCAGACCCAGGGCGAGCTGATGGCGCATCTGGCGCAGGTGCGCGAGGTCGCAACGCCGCTCGGCATCGGCTTTCTCGGGCTTGGCATGACGCCATCCTGGTCGCGGGCGCAGATCCCGGTGATGCCCAAGGGCCGCTACAAGATCATGACCAATTACATGCCGAAGGTCGGCAAATATGGCCTCGACATGATGTACCGGACCTGCACGGTGCAGACCAATCTTGATTTCTCCTCCGAAGCCGACATGGTCAAGAAGCTGCGCGTCTCGCTTGCGCTGCAGCCGGTCGCCACCGCGCTGTTCGCCAATTCGCCCTTTACCGAGGGCCAGCCCAACGGCTTCCTGTCCTTCCGCTCCGAGATCTGGCGCGACACCGACAATGCGCGCGCCGGCATGCTGCCCTTTGCCTTCGAGGACGGCATGGGGTTTGAACGCTATGTCGATTATGCGCTCGACGTGCCGATGTATTTCGTCAAGCGCGGCGAGGACTATATCGACGTCTCCGGCTCCTCGTTCCGCGCCTTCTTCGACGGCCGCAACAACCGGCTTCCCGGCCAGCGCCCGACGCTGTCGGACTGGGCCA
Organism: uncultured Alphaproteobacteria bacterium; assembly: GCA_963696255.1. Lineage (GTDB taxonomy): Bacteria > Pseudomonadota > Alphaproteobacteria > Rhizobiales > Xanthobacteraceae > Bradyrhizobium. The sequence continues at coordinate 1,009,621 of CAVOJN010000005.1, read as the reverse complement.
ATCACCTGTCGACGATCTTCCCGGAAGTGCGGCTGAAGCGGTATCTGGAAATGCGCGGCTCCGACGGCGGGCCGTGGGACCGGTTGCCCGCGTTGCCGGCGTTCTGGGTGGGCCTGCTGTATGACGATACAAGCCTCGATGCGGCCTGGGACATTGCGAAGCGCTGGACCGCCCATGAGCGCCAGTCGCTGCGCGACGACGTTCCGCGCCTCGGCTTCAAGGCCAGGATCAGGGACCGCTTTCTGTTCGAAATCGCCAGGGAATGCCTGGCGCTTGCGCATGCCGGGCTGCGCCGCCGGGCCCGCGTCGACCATGACGGCCGCGACGAGACGCGGCATCTCGAGCCCCTCGATCGCATCATCGAGTCCGGCAAGACGCCCGCCGAAGAGCTTCTCGAGAAATTCAACGGTCCGTGGCACGGTTCCGTCGAGCCGGCCTACGACGAATATGCCTTCTATGGAGAGCCTGAAGCGCGATAAGGATTTCATCGCGCGTCAGCATGATCCGGACCATCAGGCCGACAAGGCCGATTTCTCCCGCCTTTAAGTCTTTTTGCCGTGGAGGTTTTTCAGGCCCGTTCATCCGCCGTACAGGTTGATGGCGATCAAATGGCTGCTCGCCCGACGTTCAATCGTTGAAAGCATCGAGCCATGGGGATCGGCCGCCTGTTCGGGGCGCCTTTGATGACGCTGAGCCTGTTCGTTGCCGTTCTCGGCACGGGGCCGGCGGCTGCCCAGAGCAATTTCGATCGTCCGGGTGGCGATTATCTGAGCTCGCCCGTGACGTCCGGCGACCCCGCCGACTGCGCCCTCTCATGTGAACGCGATCGCCGCTGCCATGCCTGGAGTTTCAATTATCCGACCGATCCCGTGGTCGGCGCGGTGTGCTGGCTGAAGAGCAATGTGCCGCCGCGCGTGCAGGACAATTGCTGCGTCTCGGGCGTGCGCGGCGCCGGCGTGGTCGAGCCGCGCAGCGTCGCCGAGGAGACCGCGATCGACCGGCCGGGCGGCGACTACAAGAATTTCGACATCAAGCACGGCGAGAATGACGACGTGTGCAAGGCGGCCTGCACCGCCGACAACAAATGCCGCGCCTGGACCTTCGCGCGGCCCGGCTATGTCGGCAAGGACGCGCATTGCTTCCTGAAAAAGGAAATCAAGCCGCCGCGCCGCAGGGCGGGGTTCAGTTCGGGGGTGGTGCGGTGACTCGCTGTCGTCCCGGCCAAGCGAAGCGCGATCCGGGACCCCTAACCACAGGCCGGAGTTATCGCGCGAAGACCTTGACCATCCGCATGCCCATGACCACGCCCTGTGGCTATGGGTCCCTGCTTTCGCAGGGACGACAGCGTGTGACTTGGCACGTCTGCGCCTCCATCACTTGTATCTCCGGCCACATGCGCTTCCACCGCGCCACCTTGGCCGCGTAGTTTGCCGGCGAAAAATTCGGTCCCGGATTGGGGCGCGCGATCAGGTTTTCGATGTCGTCGAAACCGTTCGGCGCATAGACCTCGTCACCGCTGGCGGTGCGGCGGATCCCCACCATCGTGTTCGCGGTGAGGAAGCGGTCAATGCCTGCGGTCGCGCATGCCAGCGGCGGATAGGGCAGGCCGTGCTTGTCGGCGTACCAGAGATGAACCCGCGCCTGGTTGCGCGTCTCGATCTTCACCCCGAGGTGCCGGAGCCGTGCCTCGACATTGCGGATCACCACGTCCTCGGCGTCCCAGGATGTATCGCGATCGAAATAGAAGACGTCGTAATCGCTGATGCCATAGTCCACGGCGCGGCCGGTCAGCACGTTCCACACCGTCTGCACCAGGCAACCCGACACCAGCCACGCATCCGGCAGCGCGAGCTCGCCCAGGGCGCGCACGATCGCCTCGTTGGCAGGATTTTTCAGCGCGGCGGCGAGGAAGCCTTGTTCATCCATGGCAAGGGTGACGAATCCTTGGCGATGAAATAAGTATACCGCCCGATCGTCATTGCGAGGAGCGCAAGCGACGAAGCAATCCACGCTTCAACAAGCGGAGAAATGGATTGCTTCGTGGAGCCTGTCATCGGGCGCGCATTCGCGCGACCCGTTGGCTCGCAATGACGAGACCATGAATGTAGCGGAGTCCGTAGCTGGACGCGCGAAGCGCGGCCGCATCCAGGCTGCGCGGGATCAACGCACCGCAGTGAAGAACCGCGCCACGCGGAAGCCGGAGAGCCAGGTCCAGACCGGCTGGCGGCGCATGCCGAGATCCCAGGAGCCGACGACGGCGTCGGCGCGGCCGACCAGATTGTCCATCGGCAACAGCCCGACGCCGCCCTCGCGCACCGGCACGCGGCTGTCGGCGGAATTGTCGCGGTTGTCGCCGAGCACGAACAGCTTGCCTGACGGCACCGTCACTTCCGGCGTGTTGTCCAGCCTGCCGTTGTCGCGCATCTTCAGGATGGCATGGGACACCCCGTTCGGAAGCGTCTCGACATAACGGTAGGCGCGCTCCACATTGCCGTTGTCATCCTCGGCTTCGCCCATGCCTTCTTCCTTCAGCGTCGCGGGACGATCGTTGATGAAGAGCTGGCCCTGGCGCATCTGGATGCGGTCTCCGGGCAATCCGACGACGCGCTTCACCCAGGCCTGCGCGTTGTCACCCGGCCAGCGGAACACCACGACGTCGCCGCGCTTGGGCGTGCCCTCGAATACCCGGCCGGTTTCGGGCAGGTTGATCTGCATCGGCAGCGAGGCCGTCCCGTAGCCATAGGGGAATTTCGAGGCGATCAGCGCGTCTCCGATCAGCAGTGTCGGTTCCATTGAACCCGACGGCACATAAAACGGCTCGGCGATGGCGCCCTTGGCGATGAACACCGCGAGTACGATGCCTGCCAGTTGCGTGAGCTGCCCGAGCCAGCCGGTGGCTCTGCTGCGAATCGACACGTTTTCGCTGCTCATCGACCCGTACCCCCAACCGTAATGCGTTCCATCCGAAGCGTCGGCTGGCCGACGCCGACCGGAACACCCTGGCCGTTCTTGCCGCAGGTGCCGATTCCGGTATCGAGCGCCAGATCGTTTCCAATCATGGTGATTCGATGGAGATCGGTCGGTCCGTTGCCGATCAGCATCGTTCCCTTCAGCGGTGTGCCAATTTTACCATTCTCGATCTTGTACGCTTCTGTGCACTGGAAGACATATTTGCCCGAGGTGATGTCGACCTGCCCGCCGCCAAAATTCGCGGCAAAGATGCCGTTCTTGACCGAGGCGATGATCTCGGCGGGTTCCCGGTCTCCTGACAGCATGTAGGTGTTGGTCATGCGCGGCATCGGCACATGGGCATAGCCCTGACGGCGGCCGTTGCCGGTCGGCTTCATGTTCATCAGCCGCGCGTTCTGCCGATCCTGCATATAGCCGACCAGGATACCGTCCTCGATCAGCACGGTGCGGTTGGTCGGCGTGCCTTCGTCGTCGATCGAGAGCGAGCCGCGGCGTGAGGACATGGTGCCGTCATCGATCACGGTGACGCCCTTGGCTGCGACCTGCTGGCCCATCAGGCCTGCGAAGGCCGACGTCTTCTTGCGGTTGAAATCGCCCTCGAGGCCGTGGCCGACGGCTTCATGCAGCATCACGCCCGGCCAGCCGGCGCCCAGCACGACGTCCATCTCGCCCGCGGGCGCGGGCACGGATTCCAGATTGACCAGCGCCTCGCGCAGCGCGCCGTCGGCGGCCTCGCGCCAGGATCCGGTCTCGATGAAGCGCGCATAGCCTTCGCGCCCGCCATAGCCCTTACTGCCGCTCTCCTGGCGGTCGCCCTGTCCGGCGACCACGGATACGTTGACGCGCACGAGCGGGCGGATGTCGCGATAGCTCTCGCCATCGGGCCGCAGGATCTCCACCACCTGCCAGGTCGCCCCCAGGCTCACCGAGACCTGCCGGACCCGCGGATCCTTGTCGCGCAGATAGGCGTCGATCTCGGCGAGCAGTTTCACCTTGACCTCGAAGCCCGGCGCATCCAGCGGATTGTCGTCGCTGTAGAGCCTGACATTGGTGCGCGGCGGGGGAGCCGCGAAGCTGCCGCTGTAGCCGCCGCGGACGGCCGAGACGGCGTCCGCAGCGCGAATCAGCGCCGGCAGCGACACGTCGGAGGAATGCGCATAGCCGACCGCGTCGTCCTTTACCGCGCGCAGGCCGAACCCCTGCGAGGTGTCGTAGGTCGCCTGCTTCAGCCGCCCATTGTCGAACATCAGCGCTTCGGTCTGGCTGTATTCGAGGAACAACTCGCCGTCATCGGCGCCGGAAAGCCCGCGGGCGACCTCGGTGCGAACGGCATCGCGGTCGAGATTGGCGCGGTCGAGAAGCGAGGTTGTGGGGGTCATCAGGCGGTCCATTGTCGGGGGATCACGGGCAAGATAGTGGTTTTACGGCCCGTCCGCGAGGGCTCGGTCCGCACATTACAGAGACCACATGGTCGAAATCGTCCCCATCGGGCCGGAACATATCGAGAGTTTTCACCGCACCCTCGACGTGGTCGCGCGGGAGCGGCGATATCTGGCGTTGCTGGAGGCGCCCCCGATCGGGCAATTCCGCCCGTTCGTCGAGGACGTCATCAGGCAGAGCCATGCGCAATTCGCCGCGATATCGGATGGCGAGGTCGTCGGCTGGTGCGATGTGCTGCCGAAAGGGCGGCCGATCTACGCGCATAGCGGCGTGCTCGGCATGGGTCTGTTGCCGGCATTTCGCGGGCAGGGAATTGGGAGGCGTTTGCTCCAGCGGACGCTCGAGGCTGCGCGCGCCAACGGTCTGACGCGAGTCGAACTGACGGTGCGCGAGGACAATCCGGGCGCGATCGCGCTCTATCAAAGCGTGGGGTTTGCGGCGGAGGGCGTTCAGCGCAACGCCTTCAGGATCGACGGACGTTACGAGAACCTGATCATGATGGCGCTGCTGTTTGACGGCTAGCTGCCGTAGCCCGCATGAGCCAACGGGTCGCGCGAACGCGCGCCCGATGACGGGCTCCGCGATATGCGGGGGCTTCCCGGGTGTCGCTTTGCTCACCCGGGCTACCAAACTGTTCACGGCCTACGGCAACTTGTCGAACCCGTCCGAGAGGCCGTTCAGGCTGAGCGGAAAGCCGATGCCTTCTTCCGGCGTCTCGAAGATGATGAAGGTCGCGGTCTTGGCCGCCTTCAATTTGCCGAGCAGGCTGTCGTCCATGATCACCTCGGCGACGCAGCCATTGGGCAGGCAGCGCACGAAGCCGGCGCGGCCGACATCCTGGTTGTCGAGTTTCAGCCCAAGCCCGGAGGGCAGCAGCACGCCGAGCGGCGCCACCACCCGCATCAGCCGGCTCTTCTGGTCGGCGGTCTTGAGCACGATGACGGTGAGGCCGGCATTGGAGCGGTCCTCCGCCACCACGCTCTGGATCAGGGCGCATTGCTCGCCCTGCGCGCCGGGCGGGGTGTCGCAGCGGATCTGCCAGTCGCCATGCACCGAACGCACGGCGCCCTGCGCGGCGGCCGGCGTGTTCCCAAGCGCGACCAAGGTCGCGGCCAGTGCGCCCGCGATCAGCGCGCCCATGACAAGGCCAATCACTTTATGGCCTGTCGCTTTATGGCCTATCGCCTGGCCAGGGACAGCCGTGCGGCGGGTGGAGTGTCGATCAGGTCTCATCCGGGTCATCCCAGAAAATCTCAAGGAAATACCTCAAGACAATACCTCGAACTGTCATGTGACGCACGCGGTTGAACCGGCAATGACGGCGTCATGAAGGCGCGCGCTTCTGCCATTTGCGAGCAAATCCCGTGCCCGGCCGGGCCGTTCTCGACCTTTGGACCGGTTCGCGAATCACCGCGGTCCGGCGCGCGCCATCCTTGGCTACATCCGTCGAGGCGGCTGTCAAGCGGCGGAACGCCGCTGACGCTGCGGGAACGCCCGTTTTATGGGGAAATCGCGTTCCCGAACGCTGGCCGCGACGAGCCTGTGATGGCTGTGCCATCACCCCTACTACTGCATTGCGAGACCCTGAGAATTATGGTTTGAGAGGCTGGATTTCGGCTGTCTCACGATCTGGCCCGGGCCCCTTTTGTGGCAAGCCCTTCTGGCCGTTGGCAGGGGCGGCGTGGGGCGAATCGTGCAGCATTTCGCTGTCCTGCGGAGTGCTTTGGGGATGAATTCGAAGGGAGCGGCATGAAGATGTCGATGAGCCAGATGGGCCGGCGGTTGCTGGGTTTTGCGGTTGCCGGGGCGACGCTGTTCGCAAGCGGCTCGGCATTCGCCGAATTGGGGCAACCCGCCCCGTGGGAATGGACGCTGCAGCAGGCCGGCTCGCCCGTGATGGAGAGCATCGAGCATTTCCATAACTGGCTGCTCGTCATCATCACCGTCATTACGCTGTTCGTGCTGGGGCTCCTGGTCACCGTGGTCGTGAAGTTCAACGCCCGCGCCAATCCGACGCCGTCGCGGACCACCCACCACGCTCTGCTCGAAGTTGCCTGGACGCTGATTCCCGGTGGCGATCCTGCTCGGCATCGCGATTCCCTCGTTCAAGCTGTTGTTTTTCCAGCTCGACCTGCCGAAGGCCGACCTCACCATCAAGGCCACCGGCAAGCAGTGGTACTGGACCTACACCTATCCCGATAACGGCAAGTTCGAATTCAATTCGCTGCTCGCCTGCGACGAGGCGCGCACCAAGTGCAACGCGCCGCGGCTGCTTTCGGTCGACAACGAGATCGTGGTGCCGGTCAACAAGGTGGTCCGCGTCCAGACCATCGGCGCCGACGTGATCCACTCCTTCGCGGTGCCGGCCTTCGGCATCAAGATCGACGCGATCCCGGGCCGCCTCAACGAGACCTGGTTCAAGGCCAACAAGGTCGGCATGTATTACGGCCAGTGCTCCGAACTCTGCGGCAAGGATCACGCCTACATGCCGATCGCCGTGCGCGTGGTCGAGGACAAGGATTTCACGGCCTGGGTCGAGGCCGCCAAGAAGAAATATGCCGTCGCGAAGGACTCGACCTACGCATCGGCGGCGACGGGCGCGGCGCAGTAACTCCGCGCCGGCACAGGGACAAGCAAGGCACAGGGCGACGGGACCGTCGGGTCCCACAAAGACTGCAAGGCAGGATTTCAAAATGGCAACGAACGCTACCACGCACGACGATCACGCCCATGACGATCACGCGCACCACCCGACGGGGTGGAAGCGCTTCGTCTATTCGACGAACCACAAGGACATCGGCACGATGTATCTGGTGTTCGCGATCATCGCGGGCGTGATCGGCGCAGCGATGTCGATCGCGATCCGCGCCGAGCTGATGTATCCCGGCGTCCAGATCTTCCACGAGACCCATACCTACAACGTGTTCGTGACCTCGCACGGCCTGATCATGATCTTCTTCATGGTGATGCCGGCGATGATCGGCGGCTTCGGCAACTGGTTCGTGCCGCTGATGATCGGCGCGCCCGACATGGCGTTCCCGCGCATGAACAACATCTCGTTCTGGCTGCTGCCGGCCTCCTTCGCGCTGCTCCTGATGTCCTCCTTCTTCGAGGGCGAGCCGGGCGCCAACGGCGTCGGCGCGGGCTGGACCATCTATGCGCCGCTCTCCACCTCTGGCCATCCCGGACCCGCGGTCGACTTCGCGATCCTGTCGCTGCATCTGGCCGGCGCCTCCTCGATCCTCGGCGCCATCAACTTCATCACCACCATCTTCAACATGCGCGCGCCCGGCATGACGCTGCACAAGATGCCGCTGTTCGTGTGGTCGATCCTGGTGACGGTGTTCCTGCTCTTGCTGTCGCTGCCGGTGCTCGCCGGCGCGATCACGATGCTGCTGACCGACCGCAATTTCGGCACCACCTTCTTCTCGGCGGACCAGGGCGGCGACCCCGTGCTGTTCCAGCATTTGTTCTGGTTCTTCGGTCACCCCGAAGTGTACATCCTGATCCTGCCCGGCTTCGGCATGGTCAGCCAGATCGTCTCCACCTTCTCGCGCAAGCCCGTGTTCGGCTATCTCGGCATGGCCTATGCCATGGTCGCGATCGGCGGCATCGGCTTCGTGGTGTGGGCGCACCACATGTACACGGTCGGCATGTCGTCGGCGACGCAGGCCTATTTCGTCGCCGCCACCATGGTGATCGCGGTGCCGACCGGCGTGAAGGTGTTCTCGTGGATCGCCACGATGTGGGGCGGCTCGATCGACTTCAAGACCCCGATGCTGTGGGCGGTCGGCTTCATCTTCCTGTTCACGGTCGGCGGCGTCACCGGCGTCGTGCTGGCGAACGCCGGCGTCGACCGCGTGTTGCAGGAGACCTATTACGTGGTGGCGCACTTCCACTACGTGCTGTCGCTCGGCGCCGTGTTCGCGATCTTCGCCGGCTGGTACTACTGGTTCCCGAAGATCACGGGCTACATGTACAACGAGACCCTCGGCAAGGCGCATTTCTGGTTCACCTTCGTCGGCGTCAACCTGGTGTTCTTCCCGCAGCACTTCCTCGGCCTGTCGGGCATGCCGCGCCGCTATGTCGACTATCCCGATGCCTTCGCCGGCTGGAACCTGATCTCCTCGATCGGCTCCTACATTTCCGGCTTCGGCGTTCTGATCTTCCTCTACTGCCTGTTCGACGCGTTCTTCCTGCGCAAGCAGAAGGCGGCGGACAATCCGTGGGGCGCGGGCGCCACGACGCTGGAATGGACGCTGCCGTCGCCGCCGCCGTTCCACCAGTTCGAGACCCTGCCGCGGGTGCAGTAATCGAAGAGCCGCGGCGCCTTGTTCGGGCGCCGCGCCGTTTTGAGGGAAGCGGGTTATCTTGTCAGTCGTCGAGCACAATGCCATCGAACTAGCGGCTCCGCGGATCTCGGAGGCCGATGTCGGCGATTACATCGCGCTTCTGAAGCCGCGGGTGATGTCGCTCGTGATCTTCACCGCGCTGGTGGGGCTTGCGATCGCGCCCGGGCATTTCCATCCGGTGCTCGCCTTCACCTCGCTGCTCTGCATTTCCGTCGGCGCCGGCGCCTCCGGCGCGCTCAACATGGCGCTCGAGGGCGATATCGACGCCTTGATGTCGCGCACCGCCAACCGGCCGATCCCGCGCGGCCGCATCACCCCGCCCGAGGCGATGGCGTTCGGCACCACGCTCGCGTTCTTCTCGGTGATGACGCTCGGCATCCTCGTGAACTGGTATGCTGGCGCGCTGCTCGCGTTCACGATCTTCTTCTATGTCGTGATCTACACCATGGGGCTGAAGCGCCGCACCGCGCAGAACATCGTGATCGGCGGCGCGGCCGGCTCGCTGCCGCCCGTGGTGGCCTGGGTCGCAGCGACCGGCTCGATCTCCATCGAACCGGTGCTGCTGTTCCTCATCATCTTCTTCTGGACGCCGCCGCATTTCTGGGCGCTGGCGCTGTTCCGATCCGACGATTATGCGCGCGCGGGCGTGCCGATGCTGCCTGTTGTCGCCGGGCCGGACGCGACGCGCTTGCAGATCCTGCTGTACACGATCGTGCTGGTGGCGATCGCGGCCGCGCCCTGGCCGCTCGGCTATTTCGACTGGATCTACGGCGTCACCTCGCTGATCCTGGGCAGCGGCATGCTGGCGCTCGCGGTCAATGTCTATATCAGCCGCGAGCGGAGCCGGTCGCTCCGCGCCAACAGGAAGATGTTCGCCTTCTCGATCCTTTATCTGTTCGCGCTGTTTGCGACGCTTCTGCTCGAGGTCGTCGTCCGCGCCATCGCGCCGCTGGTCGGGTAGGGAGCGCATGAGCGAGCGATGTCCGATCAGCGCGACCAGGAAGGGATCGTCCTCACCGAGGCGCAGAAACGCAGCCGCCGCAACCGCTCGATCGCCATTGCGCTCGCGCTCGGCGTGCTGGTGCTGCTGTTCTTCGCCGTCACCATCGTCAAGGGACCGGCGGTCCTGAACCGGCCGCTATGAAGGACATGACGCAGGAAACCGATCAGCAGACCAACCGGGAAGCCGCCAGCGAAGCCAGGCGGGCGCCGCGCCTCACGCGCGATGCGCTGGTGGCGTCGATCTGCGGTTTCGTCGTGGTCGCGATGGTCGGCGCGGCCTATGCCGCCGTCCCCTTCTACAACTGGTTCTGCCGCGCCACCGGCTTCAACGGCACCACGCAGGTCGCAACCGCGGCGCCGGCGGCCGCACCGATCGCGCGGAAAATCTCCGTGCGGTTCGATTCCAACGTGGCGGGCGGACTGCCCTGGAAGTTCGAGCCGGAGCAGACCGAGATCGAGATTCCGATCGGCAAGGTCACGACGGTCTATTACACCGTGACCAACCAGTCGGCGCGCACCACAGCCGGGCAGGCCGCCTATAACGTCGCCCCGCTCACGGTCGGCGCCTATTTCCAGAAGATCAACTGCTTCTGTTTCACCGAGCAGACCATGGCGCCGGGCGAGACGCGCGAGATGCCGGTCGTCTTCTATGTCGATCCCGCGATCACCGGCGATCACGAGAACGACACGCTGAACACCATCACCCTGTCCTACACCTTCTTTCCCGTTCGCGATCCGGCTCCGAAGCCGGTGGCTGCGGGCGAGACGGACAGGCGCAAGGGGAATTTTTGAGGGGCAACCTCTAACCGGCGGGCTTCGGTGTCGGAGCCCCGAACTTTGATATGGGACGAACAGGCGCCGGCTGGACCGGCGCCTTCGAAGGAGAGAGCGACAATGGCTGAGGCGCACGCCAAGCATCACGACTACCACCTCGTCGATCCGTCACCATGGCCGATCGTCGGCGCGATCTCGGCCTTCATCATGGCCGTCGGTGCGATCACCTGGATGCACCACATGACCTCCTTCGCGCCGGTCATCTTCGGCGTCGGCGTCATCGGCGTGCTCTACACCATGGCGGCCTGGTGGGGTGACGTCATCAATGAGGCCGAGCACAAGGGTGATCACACCCGCGTGGTCCAGATCAGCCACCGCTACGGCATGATCCTGTTCATCGCCTCCGAGGTGATGTTCTTCGTCGCCTGGTTCTGGGCCTTCTTCAACTCGTCGCTGTTCCCGGCGGATGCGGTTCACGCTGTCCGCGACGCGGTGTTCGGCTGCGGCCCGGGTACGGCGGCCGGCGCCTGCACCGTGCCCGGCACCTGGCCGCCAAAGGGTATCGAGGCCTTCGATCCCTGGCACCTGCCGCTGCTCAATACGCTGATCCTGCTCACCTCGGGCACGACGGTCACCTGGGCGCACCACGCGCTGCTGGAGAACGACCGGCAGGGCCTGAAATACGGCCTGATCCTCACCGTCCTCTTGGGCGCGAGCTTCACCTGCGTGCAGGCCTATGAATACGCCCACGCCCTCTTCCACTTCTCGGGCAATGTGTATGGCGCGACCTTCTTCATGGCGACCGGGTTCCACGGCTTTCACGTGCTGATCGGCACCGTCTTCCTGATCGTCTGCCTGGTGCGCGTCTATCGCGGTCACTTCTCGCCGAAGCAGCATCTCGGCTTCGAATTCGCCGCCTGGTACTGGCATTTCGTCGACGTGGTCTGGCTGTTCCTGTTCGTGTGCATCTATGTCTGGGGCACCGGCGGTGGCCGCGTCGGCGTCGCGGGCGAGTAGATCGCGGCCGGTTTGTGCTACACAAGGGGCGGCCCGCGGGCCGCCCCTTTTTCTTTCGCGCAGCGGACTGCGCGGAGATCATCGAAAGTGCCGTTCATGCCCGGTGAAACACCGACCGTCACCGAAAGCGCCTTGCGGGGGCTTGCCTGCCGCTGTCCGCGCTGTGGCAGCGGCAAGCTCTTTTCCGGCTATCTGAACCTGCGGCCCAACTGCGATGCCTGCGGGCTCGATTACGCCTTCATTGATGCCGGTGACGGCCCCGCCGTCTTCATCATCCTGTTCGCGGGCGCGATCGTGGTCGGTTCCGCGCTGATCGTCGAAGTCAAATATCAGCCGCCATTATGGGTGCATGCGGTGCTGTGGCTGCCCTTGATGCTTGCCGTGACGCTGTGGCCGTTGCGCGCCATGAAGTCGCTGTTGATCGCGCTGCAGTTCCATCACAAGGCCGCCGAGGGCCGCCTCATCGACCAAGCGCCGAAATGAACGGGCGTCGTTTCGACCTTGGCCGATTGAGCTTCGGCCTGTTCACGCTTGCGATGATGGCGGCCTTTGTCGCCCTCGGGCTCTGGCAGTTGCAGCGCCGCGTCGAGAAGCACGCCTTGATCGCGGCGCTGACGGAACGGCTGGCTGCCGCGCCCGTGCCTTTGCCGCTATCCGCGCAATGGAATGTGCTCACGCCCGAGCGGGACGAATTCCGCCGCGTCACCTTCTCCGCGACCTATGCGAAGCCGGACGCGATGGTCTACGCCTCGGGCTCGGCCATACGCGAGGACATGTCCGGCCCGGTCACCTGGGCCTTCCTGCCGGCCAGACTCCCATCCGGCGAGACAGTGGTCGTGAACACAGGCTTTGTCGAGAACACCATGCAGGACCGCGCCGTCGAGGATCGCGCGGTGGCCCGGCTGGTGGATAAAACGCCCGTTACGCTCGACGGGCTATCTCCGTTTCCCCGAAAGCGGCGGCCTGTTCACGCCGGCGGCGAACATCGGCAAGCGCCTGTGGTTCGCGCGCGACGTGCCTGACATGGCGAGGCAGCTCGGCTGGGGTGTCGGCGAAAGTCGTCTGGCGCCGTTCTATATCGACCTGGAATCCCCGGTGCCGCCGAACGGCATTCCCAAGCCCGGTCCGTTGCACGTGCATCTCAAGGACGATCACATGCAATATGCCATCACCTGGTTCTCGCTGGCGTTCGCGGTGATGATTGCGTTCGGCGTGTGGTGGCGGCGAAAGGCATAACGTCGGAAATCGAGGCAAAAGCGGCGTTTTCAATCCCGGCGCAGCTGTTGCATAGTCGCGCTGCCAGCATCAGGACCCCCGCATGAACGAACCGCAAACCAGGACCGCCCTGATCATCGTCGACGTGCAGCGCGCCTTCGATGAATGGGAGGCGCGGGGCAAGCGGCGCAACAATCCGGATGCGGTGGCGCGGATATCGGATCTGCTCGCCGCCTTTCGCAAGGCTCGCGCGCCGATCTTCCACATCCGCCATCAGGGGACCAAGCCGACATCGTCGTTCCTGCCCGGCGGCACCGGCTTTCCCGTCAAGGACGAAGCGCGCGAACGCGACGGCGAACCCGTCATCGTCAAGCAGGTCAACAGCGCCTTCATCGGCACCGATCTGGAGCAGCGGCTGCGCGCGGGCGGAATCGGCGCTGTGGTGATCTGCGGCGCCACCACCAATCACTGCGTCGAGACCACGACACGGATGGCCGGCAATCTCGGCTTCGACGCGCGTCTCGTGCGCGACGCGACCTGGACCTTCGACCGTGTCGGTCCCGACGGCGATGCGCATGCGGCCGAAGACATTCACGCGATGACGCTCGCCAATCTCAATGGCGAGTTCGCCCGCATCGTGACCTCGGCCGAGGCGATCGCGGCGTTGAAGAACGGTTAGCAGAACGGAAGCCCGCATGAGCCAGCGGGTCGCGCGAAGCGCGCCCGATGGTTCATCCGGGCTAGAGTTCTTCTGCCCTCGGCAATCAGCGCCAGCGACGGTCCGGGCGTGACGCCGGCCGGCTGATCAGGAGCGCCAGCGCGAAGCCGGCGATCCCTGCGGCCACAAGTGAACCGATCGGGTTCTGATGCACCAGCTTGGCAACCGCCTCGGCGCCGTCGCCCTTGGCGTAGGTGACGGCCGCGTCGGTCGCGTCGCGCGCGACATCCTTGGCCTGGCCGTAGAGGTTCTGCATCTTGCCCGCGGCCTCACGCGCCCGGCCAGAGGCCTGTGACTTTGCCTCGCCCGCAAGATCGCCGACGACGCTTTCGGCCTTGCCCGCAAACTCCTTGGTCGCGCCTTGAATCCGGTCACTGTCCATGACGAAAATCCCTCCGTGAATTCGCGAAGGTAACGGTCCAGGCTCGCGCGAGTTCCTTACTATCCGTGCGGCGAATGCGGCTCATGGCCCCGCCGGTATCGACGGCGCACCTGCAGCGATGTGACGGATCGCACATCCAAACAACTGAAGCTGCACTCTATTGAGACCACTGTTGGTTCCCGGGCCGTGTCAGGCGGCTTCATGTCTGGATGAAAATAGATGGGGCTCGAATGGACATCTCTCCTGTCGTGAGAAAGGCCCTCGATGCATTCCCCGGGCCGATCACGTTCGTCGCCGAGCCGCCTCCCAAATGGCTGACGCCGGTCGCATCTCTCACGGCTGCGGCGTGTTTGCTCTTGATCTTCTTAGCGAGTCATCTGCTCTTGGCAGGGACTTATCCCCTTGGCCACTGGCGCACCCTGCGTCTCATCTTGGACGTCGGAGTGGGAGTCCTTGGAACGATCCTTTCTGTCGCTAGTGCGGTCATAGGTCTCACGAACACTTTCACGCGAGGCTTTCTACGCCTCGACGAATCCGGTTTCATCGTCAGAAGCATTCTTCGAACCCGGGTTTTCACCTGGGATCAGGTCAGCGACTTCAGCGCCTCCTCGCCTCAAGGTTCCGCACTCGTCGTATTTACTGCAGCCAAGCCGTATCTGAGCATGGCAGAGAAATTCTACCGCGGCCCGATTGCCGGACGAAACGGCTATCTACCTGATGAGTACGGATTTTCTGCCCGAGATCTATCGCAACTCATGACCATCTGGCAGCAGTTGGCATTGAGACCGCGAGCGCCCAACGTCCCGAACGAACCGGCCGAGCGGAAGAGAGCCGTCAGTCGGACGAATTGACGCGCGAACGCACATAAGCCCGTTCGCCGCTTGCGGCATGAAACCACACCTCGACCGTCTCGCCTGACGTGGGATCGACAAAGCGCTCGCCGGTCGCCTGCCAGTCCTGGCCCGGCGGGGCGTCGAGCGGGGTGCGCTTGTAACCGCCCTTGCGGAACAGGAACCAGATCACGAAGGGCAGCAGAATGGCGGCGCCCCACAGCGCGAAAGGGATCATGGCGCGGGCTCGACGATCGCCGCCGTTCCATAGGCCACGATCTCGCTCATGGTGTTGCCGATCTCGGCACTGTCGAAGCGCATCATGAGGATGGCGTTGGCGCCCATCGCAGTGGCGTTGTGCGCCAGGCGATCCAGCGCGTGGCGGCGCGCTTCCTCGAGCATCTGCGTGTATTCGTGGATCTCGCCGCCCACGATCGAGCGAAGCCCGGCCATCAGGTTGCCGCCGAGCCCCCTGGAGCGGACCACGACTCCGAAGCATTGCCCCAGCATGCGGACCGTGCGGTGGCCGGTCACATTCTCGGTCGTCACGATGATCACTGGCTCCTCCTGTTGTCAGCCCGAAGGCCGCGACTTTAACACGCGTCGGCGGCTGATTTGCCCGGCGAGGATTTGGCCTTCGCGAATCGCCTGGCCGATTTTGGAATCAAACGGCTCCGGGCGGGCTGTCGGCGGCGGCCAAACGGCCGGCGCCGAAAAACTGATTTCGCGAGCGCTTTCAAATCGATCCGGCGTTTCAAGCCCCCGATGCAAAATATTTTACTTCCGTTTTTCAGAAATATATGTTTCTCTCTCCACATCCCGCGCTCGATAAGAGGGGCGCTGCGCATCGTCAGGAGTGTTGAGTGCGGGATGCGGTGGACGTGTTGGGGTCGCCAGACGAGCGGCTCGAGCGCGGACGGCCAAGTCGTATGGTCCTGATCTCCCGACGCTGAGATCAAGCTGGCGGTGACGAAACCGCCGGTGACGGGGGCTAACAAGCCCGGCACCCCGGGGAGAGTACGAAGCAGCCGTTAAAACCATCGCGCGGGGAATGCCGGACTGTTTCGGCCTTACCTGTGGTGACTTGCTTGCGTGCGTTTTCTACCTTTGCACGCAAGGCTGCGGGTGCGGCCAGCATCCGGCATTCCCTGCGCCCTCTGTTTTTTGGGGGTGTGAATTTGCAAAACTCGGGCAGGTCGTGCCGCGGGAACGCGGAAGTATGTCCTCAACTCTCTCGTCATTCCGGGGCGACGCGAAGCGGCGAGCCCGGAATCCATACTCACGATGGTGGTTATGGATTCCGGGCTCGCGCCAAGAGGCGCGCCCCGGAATGACGATCTGAGGGCCATACCAGCCAGAACCGGTTTCCCCCTGCCGCAAAACAATCTATGGTGCCCGACTGGTCCGGCGATGGAATATCCCGGATCATCAAGTAAAATCAAAGGCTTGATCGTGTGTCGGCCTTTGGAGGGTGATTTGACGCGTTATGTTTCGACCAGAGGCGAGGCCCCCGCGTTGGGCTTTTGCGAGGTGATGCTGACCGGGCTTGCCCGCGACGGCGGCCTCTACGTGCCCGAAATCTGGCCGCGTCTTTCGCCCGAAACCATCGCCGGATTCTTCGGCCGGCCCTATTGGGAAGTCGCCGTCGATATCATCCGCCCCTTCGTTGGCGGCGAAATTTCGGACGCCGATCTCGGCCGCATGGCGAACGAGGCTTACGCCACCTTCCGCCATCCCGCGGTGGTGCCGCTCGACCAGATCGGGCCGCAGCAATTCCTGCTCGAGCTGTTTCACGGACCGACGCTCGCCTTCAAGGACGTGGCGATGCAGCTCATCTCGCGCCTGATGGATCATGTGCTGGCGAAGAAGGGCCAGCGCACCACCATCGTGGTCGCGACTTCGGGCGACACCGGCGGCGCCGCGGTCGACGCTTTCGCCAACCTGGAAAATGTCGATCTCGTCGTGCTGTTTCCGAACGGGCGGATCTCGGGCGTGCAGCGGCGGATGATGACCACGTCAGCGGCATCGAATATTCACGCGCTCGCCGTCGAGGGCACCTTCGACGATTGCCAGGCGATCGTGAAGGGCCTGTTCAACCATCACCGCTTTCGCGACCAGGTCGCGCTGTCGGGCGTCAATTCGATCAACTGGGCGCGCATTGTCGCGCAGGTCGTCTACTACTTCACCTCGGCGGTCGCGCTCGGCGCGCCGGCGCGGACGGTGGATTTCACGGTGCCGACCGGAAATTTCGGCGATATCTTTGCGGGCTATGTCGCCAAGCGCATGGGCCTGCCGGTGCGCATGCTGCGTATCGCCGCCAACGTCAACGACATCCTGCCGCGCACGCTGATGAACGGAATCTACGAGGTGCGCGAGGTTCACGCCACCGCCTCGCCATCGATGGACATCCAGGTCTCCTCCAACTTCGAGCGGTTGCTGTTCGAGGCAAGCGGACGCGATGCCGCCACCGTGCGGCGGCTGATGGATCAGCTCAAGCAGTCGGGGCGTTTCTCGCTGCCGGCGCAAATGCTCGCGACGATTCGCGAGGAGTTCGATGCCGGCCGCGCCGATGAGACCGAAACCTCGGCCGCGATCCGCGCCGCCTGGCGCGAGGCCGGCGATCTCGTCGATCCGCACACCGCGGTTGCGCTTGCGGTCGCCGACCGCGACCGGGCCGAGTTCGAAGATTCCCAATATCGTGCTGTCGACTGCCCATGCGGCCAAATTCCCTGACGCGGTGGAAGCGGCTTGCGGCGTGCGTCCGCATCTGCCGGCCTGGCTCGACGGGCTGATGACGAAGCCCGAACAGGTCAAGATCATCAGGAACGACCAGGTCGATGTCGAGAAATTTGTGCTGTCGGTCAGCCGCGCCGCCAAGCAGGGAGTCGCCGGATGAGCGTTGAAGTCACCAAGCTCGACACCGGCCTCACCGTCGTCACCGACAGCATGCCGCATCTGGAAACCGCTGCCCTCGGCGTGTGGGCCGGGGTCGGCGGCCGCGACGAAAAGCCGAACGAGCATGGCATCTCCCATCTTCTGGAGCATATGGCGTTCAAGGGCACGAAGAGGCGCTCCTCGCGGGAGATCGTGGAGGAGATCGAGGCCGTCGGCGGCGATCTCAATGCCGGCACCTCGACCGAGACCACAGCCTATTATGCGCGCGTGATGAAGGCCGACGTGCCGCTCGCGCTCGACGTATTGTCCGACATCCTCGCCAATCCCGCCTTCGAGCCGGAAGAGCTCGAGCGCGAGAAGAACGTGATCGTGCAGGAGATCGGCGCGGCGCAGGATACGCCCGACGACGTGGTGTTCGAACATCTCAATGAGCTCTGCTATCCCGACCAGCCGATGGGCCGCTCGCTGCTCGGCACGGCCAAGACGCTGAAGGGTTTCGACCGCAACATGCTGCGCGGTTATCTCGATATGCATTATCGCGGGCCCGATATGGTGGTGGCCGCCGCCGGCGCGATCCACCATGACCGGGTGGTGGCTGAAGTGGCCGAGCGCTTCCGGAGTTTCAACGGCGGCGCGGCGCCGAAGCCGCAGCCGGCGATGTTCGGGCAGGGCGGCTCGCGCGTGGTGCATCGTGAACTCGAGCAGGCGCATCTGACACTGGCGCTCGAAGGCGTGCCGCAAACCGACGTCTCCCTGTTCTCGCTCCAGGTGTTCACCAACACGCTCGGCGGCGGCATGTCGTCCCGCCTGTTCCAGGAGGTGCGGGAAAAGCGCGGGCTTTGCTATTCCATCTACACCTTCCACGCGCCCTATACCGACACCGGTTTTTTCGGCCTCTACACCGGCACCGATCCGGCCGACGCGCCGGAGATGATGGAAGTCGTGGTCGACGTGATCACCGACGCGGTCGAGACACTCACCGAAGCCGAAGTCGCGCGGGCGAAGGCGCAGATGAAGGCGGGACTGCTGATGGCGCTGGAAAGCTGCTCTTCGCGCGCCGAGCAATTGGCGCGGCACATCCTGGCCTATGGGCGCCCGCAAACGGTCGAGGAACTGGTGGCGAGGATCGACGCCGTCAGCGTGGAATCGACCCGGAACGCGGCGCGGGCCCTGCTGGCGCGCAGCCGACCTGCCGTGGTCGCGCTCGGCAGCGGCCGGGGCCTGGACTCCGCCGTCGCCTTTGCCGAAGGCCTCACCGGGGCAGGAGCGCGAGCGCTGCATTAGGCCCAGACAAGAACTTAGGCTTAATGAGCATTTGTCTTTTTATCGGGGGTTGTCGCCCCTGGGCCCGAGAAATCTGCTAGTGTCGCTCGGGGGAGCATCACCATGGCGCTGTTTCGCTTACCAACCGGCGGTCCGCCCGCGCTAGCCCCGCGCGGGAACGGTTTGCTGCTGCGTGCGCCGCAGATGGCGGACTTTTTGCAGTGGGCGCATTTGCGCGAATTCAGCCGCGACTATCTCACGCCCTGGGAGCCGATCTGGCCGTCTGACGACCTGACGCGGTCCGGGTTCCGCCGCCGCCTGCGGCGCTATGCCGAGGACATCGCCGCCGACCGCTCCTATCCGTTCCTGATCTTTCGCGAGCTCGACGGGGCGATGATCGGCGGCATCACGCTTGCGAATGTACGCCGCGGGATCGTGCAGGCCGGCACGATCGGCTACTGGGTCGGGCAACCGCATGCGCATCGCGGTTACATGACGGCGGCGCTGCGCGTGCTGCTGCCGACGCTGTTCGGTGAACTCAACCTGCACCGCGTCGAGGCGGCCTGCATACCCTCGAATGCACCCTCGATTCGGGTGCTGGAGAAATGCGGTTTCTCCCGCGAGGGCCTGGCGCGGCGTTATCTCTGCATCAATGGCGTCTGGCAGGACCATGTGCTGTTCGGGCTGCTGCATGAGGATTTTCGCGGGTGAACCCGGCATCGAAGGTCTTGTGTCTCGACGGTGCCGTCTCGCGCCTCGACCGTCGAGTCTTGGGTTCGCCGCGATCGGCCTGCTATATCAGGGACGAGGGGGACGTCGGCAGGATTTTCGCATGAACATCTTTTGACAAATTCGCGCGCTTGCCGCGCTTTCGCTTCTGATTGGTTCCACCGCGTTGGTCCCGGCGGTCTCCGCGCAGTCCTTCACCGACAAGCTGAAGGACATGTTCGGTGGGAAGAAGGAGGAACCTCCGATCGTCGACCCGGCGAACCGAAGACCGATCTTAACTGTCCGCAAGTGAGCATCCGCGCCGGTGCGTCGACCTTTTCGGTGGCGGCGCCCGGCAAGCAGGCGATCGGCAATGATGTGCGCTATCAGGCGACCATCACCAAGATGGCGCGCGAATGCGTCAGGACGGGTGATCAATCACCGCGCGGATCGGCATTCAGGGGCGGGTCATTGCCGGCCCGGCCGGTGCGCCGAGCTCGGTCGAGGTGCCGCTGCGCGTCGCGGTCGTGCAGGGCGGCGTCGGCGAGAAGGTGATCGCGACCAAGGCCTACCGCACCACCGTGAATCATCGCCGAGGACGAAAGCGTGCCGTTCTCCTTCGTGGCCGAAGACCTCGTCTATCCCGTGCCGGCGCCGAACGTTGCCGACAACTACATCTTCTATGTCGGCTTCGACCCGCAGCTCGTCGCCGGCGACAAGTCGAAGCCGCCGAAAAAGAAGAAGTAGAGGCAAGCGATAGCAACGCATGCCGCTGTCATCGCCCGCGAAAGCGGGCGATCCGCTATTCCAGAGGCGGCAGAGCTTAAGCCGAGAGGCCGCAGCGTACTGGATCGGCCGGTCAAGCCGGGCGATGACGCCGCAGCAAAACGAAGACTACGCCGATGGGGTTGACCGTCGCGAACGTCGGCACCATCTACCCGCGAGCCAAAAACAAAAAGGACGCCGCGATATCCGCGGCGGCCTTTTGGATGACGAAAGACCTTGTTGCTTCAGTTCAGTTTCTGCCGCACTTCAGCGATGCCCTTGGCGAGCAGATCGTCGGCGAGCGAACCCTTGACCGACTGCGACAGGATGGTCGAGGCGGCCTGGACCGCGGCGTCGGCCGCGGCCGCGCGAACGTCGGCCACGGCCTGGGCCTCGGCGAGCGCGATCTTGCTCTCGGCGGTCTTGGTGCGGCGGGCGACGAAGTCCTCCATCTTGGTCTTGGCGTCGGCGGCAATGCGTTCGGCTTCCGCCTTGGCATTGGAGACGATCTCGTCCGCCTCGCGTTCGGCGGTCGCGCGCTTGGCCTTGTACTCGGCGAGCACCTTGGCGGCCTCTTCCTTGAGGCGGCGGGCGTCGTCGAGTTCACCCTTGATGCGGTCGGCCCGGTGGTCGAGCGCCGTCAGCACCGTGCGGTGCACGCCGAGCCAGGCGAACACGCCCATCAGGATGATGAAGGCGATCGCGACCCAGGTTTCCGGATCTTCAAACATCGAACTATCCCTTCAAGGACGCTTCCACGGCGCTGGTCACCGCATTGCTGTCGGGAGCCGAGCCGGTGAGGCGCTGCACGATGGCCGCTGCCGCATCCGCGGCGATGCCACGCACATTGCCCATCGCGGTCGCGCGGGTGGCGGCGATGGTCTTCTCGGCCTCAGTGAGCCGCACCGCGAGCTTGTCTTCGAGCGACTTGCGCTCGGCGTCCGAGGCCGCGTTCATCTTCTCGCGGGTCTCGGCACCGATCGCCTGGGCCTTGGAGCGGGCGGCGGCAAGGTCGCTTTCATAGGCCTTCAGCGCCGATTCGGACTGGTCCTTCAGCTTCTGTGCCTCGCCGAGATCGCCCTCGATCTTGTTCTGACGCGCATCGATCACCGCGCCGACGCGCGGCAGCGCGACGCGCGAGACGATGACGTAGAGCGCGACAAAGGCAATGACGAGCGACACCAGCTGCGAAGCGAAGGTGCTCGATTCGAACGGCGGGAAGCCGCTGTCGTGGCCGCCATCGGTTTCGGTGTGGGCCGAAGTCTTTTCATTGCCGCCATGACTGTCAGCCATGGAGTTCTCCTGTTGCTGTCATGCGCGCCGCCTCAGGATAAGCCTCAAAGAGGCGGCGCGAAAGGGCGAGAGGCTCTCAGAGCTTCACGAACAGCAGCAACAGCGCGATCAGCAGCGAGAAGATGCCGAGCGCTTCGGTCACGGCGAAGCCGAAGATCAGGTTGCCGAACTGGCCCTGGGCAGCGGACGGATTGCGCACAGCGGCGGCGAGATAGTTGCCGAAGATGACGCCCACGCCCACGCCCGCACCGCCCATGCCGATGCACGCGATACCTGCGCCGATGAGTTTTGCTGCTGCCGGATCCATTTTTAGCTCCTTACGAGAAAGGTTTCAGTGTGGGTGGAAATTCCCCGGACAGCTTAGTGTCCCGGATGAATGGCGTCGTTGAGATAGATGCAGGTCAGGATCGCAAACACATAGGCTTGCAGGAACGCGACCAGGATTTCGAGGGCGTAGATCGCAATCGTCAGCGCCAGCGGCAACACGCCGCTGGCCCAGCCGACGGCACCGAGCGAGACGCCGAGCAGCGCCACGAAACCGGCGAACACTTTCAGCGCGATGTGGCCCGCCAGCATGTTGGCGAACAGACGCACGCTGTGCGAGACCGGCCGCAGGAAGAACGAGAAGATTTCGATGAAGACGACCAGCGGCAGGATGAAGATCGGAATGCCCGACGGCACGAAGATCTTGAAGAATTTCAGACCGTTCTTGTACAGGCCGTAGATCAGGACGGTGAAGAACACCAGCAGCGCCAGTGCAGCGGTGACGATGATGTGGCTCGACAGCGTGAAGGCGTAGGGAATGACGCCGATCAGGTTCGAGACGCAGATGAACATGAAGACCGAGAACACCAGCGGGAAGAACTTCATGCCTTCCGAGCCCGCGGTGCTGCGCACCGTCGAGGCGACGAACTCATAGGTGATCTCGGCCATCGACTGGAAACGGCCCGGCACCAGCTGTCTGCCGGCGACGCCGCCGATCATCAGCGCCGAGATCAGCGCGACCGCGAGCAGCATGAAGGCCGACGAGTTGGTGAAGTAGATGGCCTGGTCGCCGATCTGGCCGATCTTGAAGAGGTTTTCGATATTGAACTGGTGGATCGGGTCGATGTTCATCCGCGCGGCTCTTGGTCCGCCGGCGTCATGCCGGCAATCGAAATTCTAGATGTCATGACTTCCGCCGGTTCTAGCGACTACGGGGACCGACGCCGGCTGACCTCACCAGTTCACTAACCCGGCGACGAAACCGAGCAGGAAGAACACGATGAGACCGAACGGCGAGGTCGACAGCAAATGGTCGATGCCCCAGCCAATCGCCGCTCCGACGACAACGCCCGCGATCAACTCCGAGGAAAGGCGGAAACCGCGCGCCATGGCGGACGCCCTGGCTGCACTGTCTTCGCTTTGACCTCCTGCTTGATCAGTCCCGATCTTCCGGCTGTCGCGAATTTTGGACAACCGCCGATCCAGACTTCCGAGCCTTGCGGAAAGCGCAGCTTCGTCGGGCGATTTATCGCCATTTCCGCTTCCGCTGCTGTTCGTGCCTGCCGCCATGTCGTGGAGACCCGATCTAGCGCGCGAGGAAGGAAATTGCGCCCCGTCACCCTAAAAAGCCGCGCGGACCATACTGATGGCATCTAACCAAGTCAAGATTGCGTGTTATTCACTTAGCTCGTTGATTTATATGGATTTATTGCAGGCATTCCAGAGGAGCGAGGGGGCGGTCATCGCACTGCAAAACCCCCTGTTTGTATTGGAAAAGACCAAACCCGCCGGCGCAATCGCCTCGATCGGGCGGCAGCGAGAGGGTTTTGAGAATTTATACCTAGAAAAAGCCGGTTCCTTTTGCGCAACTCACCGGCGCTCCGGTTGCGGTTGTTATGGCAGCGGCGACATTGCGCGGACTGAATTGAACGGCGATTTTCGGCCGGGCTTGAATCATCACCAGCTTGAATCATCTCAACGGCTCTGTTGGGATGATCGAAGCTTCCAACATCCACGGTGATCCATGTCGCGTCAGGTCGACTACTATTTTTCCTTCTCATCGCCCTGGGCCTATATCGGCCACAAGGCGTTCCGCGACGTCGTCGCAGCCCATGATCTCAAGGTGAACCACAAGCCGGTCGTGCTGGTCGACCTGTTCTCGGAAACCGGCGGCCTGCCGCTGATCAAGCGTCATCCGGTGCGGCAACGCTATCGGATGGTCGAGCTGCAGCGCTGGCGCGACAAGCGCGGCCTGAACTTTCATTTCCAGCCGAAGTACATGTGCCGCTCAATGCGCGGCTGGCCGACGGCGTGGTGATCGCGGCGATCGAAGCGGGTCTCGATCCCGATCCTTATCTGCGTCGCGCCTTTCCGGCGGTCTGGGAGGAAGAACTCAATCTGGCCGATCCCGCTGTCGTCGCCAAAGCTCGCCGATGAAGCCGGTCTTCCCGGCGACAGAGCTGGTCGAACGCTCGGCTTCCGAGGATATCAGCGCGGCCTATGAGCAGAACCGCCAGGACGCGATCACGGCCGACGTGTTCGGCTCGCCGGTCTATGTGCTCGAGGGTGAAGTCTTCTGGGGACAGGACCGGATCGAATTGCTGGCCGACGCATTGAAATCCGGCCGCAAGGCCTATAGCTCGAAAAATGAGCGCATGATCCTGCGTTTCAGGGGGCGCTGATCGGATGCGCGGAGGCACGTCATGAGTCCTGCGCATGAATCCGGCGATTTCGAATTGCAGCGATGTCGACCTGCAGATTTTCCGTCGTCGTTGCGCTCGGCGCTCTGCCTGGGCGGCGCCCCGCATGGTCGCCGCGCAGACGGCGCCGGACAGCGAGAACGGCCGCTACACCTTCTCGCCGTCGGCCGATGGCATGATGCGGCTCGATACGCAAGACCGGGACAGTTTCCAACTGCAGCAATTCCGCCTCCGGCTGGGCCTGCTACGCGGTGCCGGACGAACGCAAGGCGCTGGACGAGGAAATCGGCCGGCTTGCAGGCGGAGAACGACAGGCTCAAGTCGCAGCTCGCGTCGCGCATCCGGCAAGCCCGACGACAAGCCGGCCGGTCCGAGCGCCGCGGAGAACCATCGCAAGATCGAGATTCCGCTGCCGAGCGACCAGGACGTGGACCGCGTCATGTCGTTGCTGCAGCGGGCCTGGAAGCGGCTGGTCGAGATGGCGAACCAGATGCAGAAGGACATCTCGGGTGGCGGAAAGATCTGAGCTGGCGTGACCCTGTCCGGACCGATGTCCAGCGCAAAAGCCTCCATCGTCGCGGCGGCCAGCATCGTCACGTCGCAACTCACGGTGCAGACGCGCGGCAATGGGTTTGTCGATCTCACCTCCGAGGTCGAACGATTTCTCCGCGAGTCGAATGCGAGAGAGGGCGCGGTGACACTGTTCATCCGCCACACCTCGGCATCGCTGACGATCCAGGAAAACGCCGATCCTTCCGTGCTCACGGATTTGCAGACGGCGCTTTCGCGCCTTGCGCCCGAAAATGCCGGCTGGACGCACGACGCCGAAGGGCCGGACGACATGCCCGCGCATGTCAAGACGATGCTGACCTCGGTCTCGCTGCAGATTCCGGTGATGAATGGAGAGATGGTGCTCGGCACCTGGCAGGCGATCTATCTGATCGAGCACCGCGCCGCGCCCGCACCGGCGCGAGGTCGTGCTGCAATTCATCGGCGTCACCAAATGAAAATCGGCCGCGGATCGCTCCGCGGCCGATGGATCGAAGGCAATGTCCTGATGATCAGGTCTTGGTGATGTCGACGTCCTTGGTCTCGGGGAGGAACAGGAAGCCGATCACCAGGCTCATCAGCGCGACCACGACAATGTACCACAGGCCGGAATAGATGTTTCCGGTCGCGGCCGCGATCGCGAAAACGGTCGCAGGCAGGAAGCCGCCGAACCAGCCGTTGCCGATGTGATAGGGCAACGACATGCCGGTGTAACGGATGCGGCTTGGGAACAGTTCGACCAGCCAGGCCGCGATCGGCGCGTAGACCAGCGTCACGTAGATGACGAGGATCCAGAGCAGCACCGTCGTCATGACGTAATTGATCTCGTTCGGATCGGCGGTCGCCGGATAGCCATGCGCCTTGATCGCCGCAGTGAAATCCTTGGCGAAGGTCGGGCTGGTGGCTTCCAGAGTCTGATCGCCGATCTTCACCTTGGCCTTGGTGCCGGCCGGCGCGGCCTCGTTATTGTAGTTCACCGACGCCGTCACGAGCGCGGCCTTCGCCACGTCGCAACTGGTGGTGAACTTCTCGGTTCCGGTTGCCTTGAACTGGAACGAGCATTCGTTGGGATCGGCGATCACGGTCACGGGCGAGGCGCTGAGGGCCGCCGAGAGCTTCGGGTTGGCGAAGTAGGTAATCCCCTTGAAGATCGGGAAATACGTCACCGCCGCCAGCAGGAAGCCGGCGAGGATGATCGGCTTGCGGCCGATCTTGTCCGACAGCAGGCCGAAAATGATGAAGAACGGCGTGCCGAGCGCCAGCGCGATCACGATCATGATTTGCGCAGGTACGGCGGCGACCTTGACGGTCTGGGTCAGGAAGAACAGCGCGTAGAACTGTCCGCCATACCACACCACGGCTTCACCCGCGGTCGCACCCAGCAGCGCAAGGATCGCGATCTTGGCGTACGCCCAGGTCCCGAAGGCTTCCGTCAGCGGCCGCTTGGACGTCGTGCCCTCTTCCTTCATCTTCTGGAAGACCGGCGACTCGTTCAGGCTCAAGCGAATCCAGATCGAGACGATGAGCAGGATGCCGGAAAGCAGGAACGGCACGCGCCAGCCCCAGTCGCCGAACGTCTCTTCGCCCTGCCAGGTGCGGATGCCGAGGATCAGGAGCAGCGCCAGGAACAGACCCAGCGTCGCGGTGGTCTGGATCCAGGAGGTGTAGTAGCCGCGGCGATCCTTCGGCGCGTGCTCGGCGACATAGGTCGCGGCACCGCCATACTCGCCGCCGAGCGCGAGGCCCTGCACCAGGCGGAGCAGGATCAGCACGACCGGTGCGGCGATGCCCCAGGTGCCATAGCCGGGCAAGAGGCCGATGAAGAAGGTGCCGACGCCCATCAGCGTCATCGTGATCAGGAACGTGTATTTGCGTCCGATCATGTCGCCCAGGCGACCGAAGATCAGCGCGCCGAACGGCCGGACCGCAAAGCCCGCGGCGAAGGCGAGCAGTGCGAAGATGAAGCCCACATTCGGCGGCACGTTGGCGAAAAAGTATTTCGCGAGGAACACTCCGAGCGTGCCGTAGATATAGAAGTCGTACCATTCGAACACGGTACCCAGCGAAGAGGCGAAGATGACCTTCCTCTCCTCGGCCGTCATACCCCTGCTGCGGACGCCGTCCGCCGTTGCTGCCATTGCCATTGTTGTCCGCTCCCCGACGTTGTCGATGAAAGGCCCATACACCCGTCGCGCCCGGACTCAGCCGTTGGCGCTGGGGCCTCTACCTACGGTAACATCGCGGTGAAAACCGGCCATATACGACTTTTGGCCTTTGCCAGTGTTAAGTGGAAAGGAAGCCGCAAATCAGGATCGATGCGTCAGCGACGCGGCAGCTATTGCGCTGCACAACGGTCATTAACCGCGTTCGCAGGAGCTCGAATGAGTACTTGCATGCGTTATACCAACGGAAGAGAATCGCGTTGAAATTTCCGTCAAACAGGCCTTCAAGAGCATAAGCGGTTCATTGTAAGGGATACGTAAGGAACCGATGTCCGCCGCCGCCAACACCCGTCTCGTCATTGCCGACGATCATCCCTTGTTCCGCGACGCGTTGCGGCAGGCGGTGAATAGTGTCGTCCCTTCTGCGAAGGTTGATGAAGCGGGATCGTTCGACGATCTGACGGCGCTGCTTGAACAGGACGCCGATGTCGATCTGGTCCTGCTCGATCTCACCATGCCCGGCATTTCCGGCTTTTCCGGCTTGATCTATCTGCGCGCGCAATATCCGGCGATTCCGGTCGTGATCGTGTCCGCCAGTGACGATAGCGCCACCATTCGCCGCTCACTCGATTTCGGCGCCTCGGGTTTCATTCCGAAGCGCTTCGGCGTCGAGACGTTGCGCGACGCGATCGTCAAGGTGATGGACGGCGACGTCTGGGTGCCTCCCGACACGGACCTCACCTCGGCCGCCGACCCCGATATGACGCGGCTTCGCGACCGGCTGGTGACGTTGACCCCGCAGCAGGTGCGGGTGTTGATGATGCTCTCGGAAGGATTGCTCAACAAGCAGATCGCCTATGAACTCGGCGTCTCGGAAGCGACCATCAAGGCGCATGTGTCCGCGATTCTGCAGAAGCTCGGCGTCGAGAGCCGCACCCAGGCCGTGATCGCAGCAGCAAAGATCGCGGGCTCGCAGTGGCGGCAGGGCACGCCGACCGAGTCTTAGCAACTACTCCGCCGCGATCATCTGCTGGATTCGCCACTGGCCGAGCAGGGCGCGCAGTGACGCGGGTTTCACCGGCTTGTTCAGCACCGCGATCTTCTCCTCGCGCGCCGCGGCGCGGACATGCGGGCTGCGATCCGCAGTAATGAGGATCGCCGGGATGTTCTCGCCGAAGCGCCGGCGAATCTCGCGGATCGCGGCAACGCCATTGCCGCGATCGAGATGGTAGTCGACCAGCAACCCGGTCACGCTGCCGCCGGCGGCCTCGATCGCCTCGATCGCGGATTCGGGATCGGTTGCCGCGATCACTTCGGCGTCCCAGGCTTTCAACAACGTCTTCATGCCGTCGAGGATCGCCGGATCGTTCTCGACGCATACGATCCGCGCGCCTGATATCGGCGTGCGCGACAGCGGCGTTGCGCTGGTCACGGCGGCCGTGTGGTTGATCGCGCTCGCGGTCGGCACCGTCACCGAAAATACCGAGCCGCCGGCGGCATTGGCGTCGATGGCGATGCGATGACTGAGCACGCGCGCGAGCCGTTCGACGATCGACAGCCCGAGGCCGAGGCCGCGCGCGATCCGCGCGCCCTGTTCGAGGCGATGAAATTCCTTGAAGATCTCGCCGCGTTTGACGACGGGGATACCGACGCCGGTATCATAGACGCAAATCTGCAGCGCCTCGCCACGGCGGCGGCAGCCGACCAGCACCCGCCCGTGCGGGGTGTATTTGATGGCGTTCGAGATGAAGTTCTGCAGCAGGCGCCGCAGCAGCAGGCGATCGGATTGCACCGGCAGCGAACAGGGCACGAAGTCGAGGTCCAATCCCTTGGCCCGCGCGCTCGGTGCAAATTCGATCTCCAGGGATCGCATCAGGTCGGCCATCTTGAAGCTGGAGATCGAGGGTGTCATCGCCCCGGCATCGAGCCGGGAAATGTCGAGCAACGCGCTCAGGATTTCCTCGATCGCCTCGAGCGAGTCGTCGATATTCTCGACGAGCCGGGAGTCCTCGCCGCCGTTCTGCCGTTCGACGAGGCTCGTGACGTACAGCCGAGCCGCGTTCAGCGGCTGCAGAATGTCGTGGCTGGCCGCCGCCAGGAAGCGTGTCTTGGAAATGTTGGCGTCTTCGGCGGTGCTCTTTGCAAGCGCCAGTTCAGAGTTGAGGCTGGTGAGCTCCTCGGTGCGGTCGCGAACGCGTTTTTCCAGCGTGGCGTTGGCGCGTTCCAGCGCTTCGGCCGCCTCGATCGACGGCGTGACGTCGGTGAAAGTAACGACAAGGCCGCCGTCCGGCATGCGGTTCGAGCGCACCTCGATCACCATGTGCCGGTCGGGTAAACGCTCAAGATGAGGTGCGCCCTCGGTGGTGTAGGCCGCGAGCCGGCGGATTATCGCGCTTTCACCCTCGCCGCTGCCCGGCGGACTGATCGCGCCCATGAACTCCAGGATCTCGCGCAAGGGAATGCCGATCTGCACCAGATGCGGCGGCAGACTGAGCAGTTCACTGAACTGCCGGTTCGAGCAGATCAGCTGCAGGTCGGTGTCGAACACGGCAATGCCCTGCCGCACATGGTTCAGCGCGGTCTGCAACACCTCGCGATTGAAGTGCATCGCGGCGTGGGAATTGTCCAGCAGTTTCAGCGCCGCCTTGGCCGAGACGGTGCGCTTGCGGAGCAGGAGCGACATCACCAGCCGCGACGAGGCTGCGCCGATCGACGAGGCGATCAGGTGCTCGGCATGCTGCAGCAACTCGAAATCTGCGGGCGCCGCCGGGTCGAGCCTGGTGTGATGGCTGCCGGCGAAGGTCTCGAACGACAGCCGGGCCCGCTCGGCGCCGATATATTGCGCCACCGTGCTCTGGATGTCCTGCACGGTGACGCTGGTACGCCAGCGGCGGAAGCCCGGCGGGATCGGCGCAATCTCGCTCGGGACGAACAGATCGCCCTGCACACGCTCCATCGAGGATGGCTGGCGCGCCAGCGACAGCGTGACATAGGTCAGCACATTGAGCGCAAGCGACCACAGCACGCCGTGGAGCAAAGGCGGCAGATCGGCGCCGAACAGGGCCTGCGGACGCAAGGCTTCGATGCCGAACGGCCCGTGTTGCAGCAACAGGATGCCGGCCGTGTTGGTATCGAGGAAGGACGGCATGAACAGCGTGTAGAACCAGACCGCGAAGCCGACCAGCATGCCGCCCATGGCGCCACGGGCGGTAGCGCGCCGCCAGAACAGGCCGCCGAAAAAGGCCGGCGCGAGCTGCGCGATCGCAGCGAACGACAACAATCCGATCGCGACCAGCTGGGTGTTGCCGAGCGCGCGATAGTAGAAATAGGCCAGCACCATGATGGCGAAGATGGCAAAGCGCCGCGCCTTCAGCAGGAAGTCGCCGAAATCGGTGCCCTCGCGCGATTGCGGCGAGCGCTGCAATACCAGCGGAACGATGATGTCGTTCGACAGCATCACCGACAGCGCGACGCACTCGACGATGACCATGGCGGTCGCAGCCGACAGGCCGCCGATGAAGACCACGACGCTGAGCAGCGGCGCATCGCCCTGGATCGGCAGCGCCAGCACATACATATCGCTGTCGACGGCGCCGAACGGAAAGGTGACGAGACCGGCGATCGCGATCGGGATCACGAACAAATTGATGGCGACGAGATAGAGCGGAAACAGCCAGCGGGCGCGAGCGACCTCCGCGTCGGAGGAATTCTCCACCACGCTGACATGGAACTGGCGCGGCAGCAGCATGATCGCGCAGAACGACAGCACGGTCATGCACAGGAAGGTGCCGAGCGTGGGCTCGTATTCGATCGCGCGCACCGCCTCCGGCGTCTTCATGGCGCGGTGGATCAATTCCTGCGGATCGAACATCCAGAAGGTGACGAAGATGCCCACGGCGAGGAAGGCGACGAGCTTGACGATGGACTCGGTCGCCACCGCGACCATCAGGCCGTGCTGGTGCTCGGTGGCGTCGGCCTGGCGGGTGCCGAACAGCACCGCGAAAACCGCCATCGCCAGCGTCACCATCAGCGCGATGTCGCCGATGATCGGGATCTTGGAGAAGGCCTGGTCCTCGCTCAGGATGGTTTCCAGCGAGGACGCCATCGCCTTGAGCTGGAGCGCGATATAGGGAACCGATCCGATGATGGCGATCAGCGCCACCGTCGCCGCGACCGCCTGGCTCTTGCCGTAGCGCGCGCCGATGAAGTCGGCGATCGAGGTGATGTTCTGCCCCTTTGCGAGCTGGATCACCCGGCGCAGCAGCGGCGTGCACAGGCCGATCATCAGGATCGGGCCGACATAGATCGCCAGGAAGTCGATGCTGGTGCGTGTGGCGAAACCGACCGAACCGAAGAAGGTCCAGGAGGTGCAGTAGATCGCAAGCGACAGCGGGTAGATGAAGGTGCCGGCGCGGCCGCGCTGCGCCGGCGACAGGCGGTCGCCATAATGGGCGACAAAGAACAACAGCCCGATGTAGCCGAAGGCGGTCGCGATCACGCCCCAGTCGTGCAGCATCGGCGCTTAACTCCCTGTGCGGCGCCCCTTGGGTTTGCCTATGCCAAATCTAACGCTTTGCGCTGTCCCAGGCGACAGCGATTTTGGCCGTTAAATCCGGGATTTATCGACGTCGTTAAGATGCAGCCGGGCTGTGCGGTGCGATACGTCCGAACCCCGACGAACGGCAGTCCCGCATGTCGCTTTCGCTCATGCGGGCTACGGGGATAGCCGGCCTATTCGGCCGCCAGCGACTGCTTGCGCAGCGGCAGGCCGAGCCTGCCCCAGACCTGAAGCAGGGCTTCGGCCAGCGCATCGATCAGGCCGTCGTCGTGATAGGGCGAGGGCGTGATGCGCAACCGCTCGGTGCCCTTGGCGACCGTCGGATAGTTGATCGGCTGGATATAGATGCCGTGCTCCTCGAGCAGCATGTCGGACGCCTGCTTGCACAGCTCGGGATCGCCGACGAACAGCGGCACGATATGAGTGTCGCTCGACATCACGGGCAGGCCCGCGGCGGACAGGATCGCCTTGGTGCGGGCCGCGCGGTCCTGGTGGCGCTCGCGCTCCCAGCTGGAACCCTTGAGGTGGCGGATCGCGGCGGTCGCAGCCGAGCAGATCGGCGGCGGCAGCGCGGTGGTGAAGATGAAGCCGGGCGCATAGGAACGCACTGAGTCGATGATCTCGGCCTTGGCCGCGATATAGCCGCCGAGGCAGCCGAATGCCTTGGCGAGCGTGCCTTCGAGGACATCGATCCGGTGCATGACGCCGTCGCGCTCGGCGATACCGCCGCCGCGCGGGCCATACATGCCGACCGCATGCACCTCGTCGACATAGGTCATCGCGCCGTATTTCTCGGCGAGATCGCAGATCTTCGCCAGCGGCGCGATGTCGCCGTCCATGGAATAGAGGCTCTCGCAGGCGATCAGCTTGGGCCGATGCGGTCCCGCGGCGATCAGGAGCTCCTCCAGATGCGCCATGTCGCTGTGGCGGAAGATCACGCGCTCGCAGCCGGACTGGCGCATGCCCTCGATCATCGAATTGTGGTTGAGCGCGTCGGAGAGGATGAGGCAGTTCGGAATGAGCCTGGCAATCGTCGGCGATGCCGGTCTGGTTCGAGACGTAGCCCGACGTGAACAGCAGCGAGGCTTCCTTGCCATGGAGATCGGCGAGTTCCGCCTCGAGCTGCACCAGCGGATGATTGGTGCCGGCGATGTTGCGGGTGCCGCCGGCGCCGGTGCCGACGCGGGTCGCGGTCTCGACCATGGCGCCGACCACTTTCGGATGCTGGCCCATGCCGAGATAGTCGTTGGAGCACCAGATCACGACATTGCTCGCCCCTTCGGGGAGTGCCAGACCGCATGCGGGAACCTGCCGGCGATGCGTTCGAGATCGGCGAAGACGCGGTAGCGGCGCTCGTCATGGAGACGGCTGAGGGCGTTACTGAAGAACTGGCTGTAATCCATCGCAAGGCCTGGAACCGGAGGGGGATTTAGACACCTTATTAGAGCGTTTCCAGCTTGGCTGTCGAGCCGGAAATCGGCAGCGGGGCTAACCCCGTGTCGCGACAGCAGAATGGTTCAGGACGCAAAGGGCGGCCTTGATCCCGATCAATAAAAGGTGAGGCGGGAAAGGAGGTTGCGCGGTCAGGTCGTGCGGAAACGCAGGACGCCGTCAGCTTCCTGCGCGGTCAGGCGGCCCTCGACCAGCATGTAATTGACATGGGCGATCAATTCGCCGGAGGCAAAGCCCATCTGGTGCGGGTCCAGCGCATGCTTGTGGAACACGACCGGCACCAGGTCCTTCGACGTCTGCGGGACATCGCGGCAGGCATCCGCGATCAGCCGGCAGCGCTCCTCGTGATGGTCGGCGAGCTGCTTGATCCGGGTCTTCAGCCCGTAGAAGGGCACGCCATGGCCCGGCAGCACCAGAACGTCATAGGGCAGGGTGGTGGTGAGGCTCGCGAGCGAGGCCAGGTATTCGCCCAGCGAATTCTGCTCGGGTTCCACCGCCCAGACGCTGACATTGGGCGAGATCTTGCTCAGGACCTGATCGGCCGAGAGGAACAGCTTGTCGGAAGCGCAATAGAGCATGACCTGATCGAGCGCATGACCGCCGCCGGTGATGACCTTGAAGCGGCGCGCGCCGACCACGACCTCGTCGCCATGGTTGAGGCGCCGGTAAGCCGGCGGCAGCACGGACACGCGCTTCAGATAGTCCTGGCCGCGGCCGAGCAGCTTCTCGGTCATATCCGCGTCCATGCCGTGCCGGCGGAAGAACTTCCGCTGCGCGTCCCGTCGTTCCTCGGTGCCGCGGTTCTGGTGGTAGACCGATTGCAGATATTCCACCTGCGACATGAAAAGCGGGCAGTTGAAACGCTCGGTGATCCAGCCCGCGAGGCCGACATGATCGGGGTGGGAATGGGTCACGATCAGCCGTGTGATCTTCACATGCCTGAGCGGGCCCTCGAGCAGCGTGGTCCAGGCCGCGATCGACTCTTCGTTGCCGAAGCCGGAATCGATCGCGGTCCAGCCGTCGGTGTCGGCGAGCAGGTAAATGTTCACATGGTTGAGGCGGAACGGCAGTTTCAGCCGGACCCACAGCACGCCCGGCATGACCTCGACGACCTGATCGTGCCCCGGGTGATTTTCCCAGGGGTAGCGCAGGGCGTCGGCGGACGACTGGAGGGAGTCGGTTCGGCTGTGCATGCCTATCGGCTTAGCCGCACAAGCGGCGCGGCGCCAGCCGAAAAACGACATGAGGGGCTGTCATCCCGGGTTCGGTGCCGACGCACCGCCCCGGACAATTCTACGCCGCGCGGATACTGCTCAGGAACGCGTCGATCTCCCCGCGGAGCCCTTCGGCTTCGCGGCGCAGAGCGGCGGAGGCGTTGAGGACGTCGGCCGCGGCAGCGCCGGCTTCGGCGGAAGCCGCCGAGACCCCGGAAATGTTGCCGGACACCTCGGTCGTGCCGCCGGCGGCATGCTGGATGTTGCGGGCGATCTCGCGCGTCGCCGTGCCCTGCTGCTCGACCGCGGCCGCGATCGCGGTGGTGACGTCGTTGATCTCGCCGATGGTCTGGCCGATGTTCCTGATGGCGCTGACCGCCGAGGTTGTCACGCTCTGCATGCTGGCGATCTGTGCGCGGATTTCGTCGGTCGCCTTGGCGGTCTGGCTCGCGAGGCTCTTCACCTCGGAAGCAACCACCGCAAAGCCGCGGCCGGCTTCGCCCGCGCGCGCCGCCTCGATTGTGGCGTTGAGCGCGAGCAGATTGGTCTGCTTGGCGATCACCTGGATCAGGTCGACGACGACGGAGATGCGGCTCGCATTGTCGGCAAGACCCTGCATCGTGGTGTCGGTGGCGCCGGCTTCCGCGACGGCCTTCTTGGCGATCTCGGCCGAGGTCACCACCTGACGGCCGATCTCGGCGATCGACGACGACAATTGCTCGGTGCCGGCGGATACGGTCTGCACGTTGACCGAGGTCTCCTCGGCGGCGGATGCGACCGCGCCGACCAGTGCGTTCGACTGGTCGGCGGTCGACGACATGCTCTGGGCGGTCGTCTGCATCGAATTGGCCGACTGCTGCAGATTGTCGAGCGCGGCGCGCACGGTCGCCTCGAAGTCGCCGATCCTGGCCTCGATGCGCGAGGTGCGCTCGGCCTTGGCGACGCGGTCCTTGTCCTGGTCGGCGGACAGCGCGCGCGCCTTGATCATGCTGTCGCGGAACACCTGCAGCGTGTCCGACATCGCCGCGATCTCGTCGCTCTGGTTCGAGCTTGTAGATCTCGGTGTCGAGATCGCCCTTGGACAGGAGCTGCATCGAGCTTTGCAGGCTGCGGATCCGGCGCAGGATGTTGCCGCCGACATAGCGCCAGACGAACAGCGCCGAGCCGAGCAGGGTGGCGACGCCCAGCGCCAGCATCACCATGGTCGCGAACGAGATCTGGTCGCGCGCCCGGAAGGTGGCGGTGTTGGTGTCCTTCTGTACGCCGTCGACGAGCTGCTGCACGCTGATGCCGAGGCCGATATTGAGCTTGCGCGTTTCATCCAGCACGGTCTGGCCGTAGTCGGCGGCGTCGAGCTCCTTCTGACGCAGACGGAACACGCCGGTCTTGCCGGTGCCCAGCGCGAGCAGCTTGTCGGCGGCCTGCTGCATCGCCTTGGTGCGCGTCGTTCGCCGGCAACAGGTCGAGGTTGGAGCGCAGGCGGCCCTGTGCCGTCTTGAACTCCTTTTCGATGTCGTCGAGCTTGTCGCTCGTGCTTGCCGATAGCGCGGCGCTCATGTCCGCCGCCGCGAGGTTGCCGCTCGCAACGACGTTGCCGAGCTGTCCGACGGTCTGGGAGGCTTCGGTGGCGTCGCTGGCGGAGAGATCGGCCGAGCTGAGAATGGCATTGACCCTGGTCTGTGCGTCCAGCATGGCCGGGCTTGCGGCGCCGACGAAAGCGCCCTGCGCGGCGCGAAGCGCGTCGTATTGCTTCTCGTGGAGGGCGGCGACATCCAGCCGCTCGCGGGCGGCCGAAGCCAGGCTCTGGGCCGCCTCATTGATGTTCTTGATGGTCTCGTTGAGCGCGCTCACGACCGTCTTGTCGGCACCGAGCTCGATGATCTCGCCGAGCTTCTGCTGGGTCTGTTGTTGCAGCTCCTTGAGCTTCTTGGCGTGTTCGTTGAGCGCGTCCTCGTTCGGCGCGGCAAGCACTGCCGGTCCCTGCGCCGCCAGGCTGGCGCTGAGCGCCGACAATTGCAGACTGGCCGAAAGACGCGGAATTTCCCGTCCGCTCAGGTCGAGCATGCGCTCGCCGAGTTGCTGCAGCACGAAGCCCGCGCCGCCCGAGATCACGATCGCCATGCCGGCGATCACGCCAAACGCGGCGAACAGGCTGCCCCTGACGCCCCAACGCGGTCGCAGGACGCCGAAGATCCTACCGAGACCCAATCGAATCGCCATGCTCCTGCCCCCGCAGCCTCAAGGTGAAATGAGGCCGGCAGTATCGCGGCGGGCGGTTAACAAAATCGCGAAATCCGTGGCTTTGCCGTGCAGTTTCCGTGCGTGAAATGAAAAAGGCCGGCGTTTGGCCGGCCTTTTCGCTTAACGTCTGGTTGCTTTTTCGCAGGCTCAGTACGCGCGTGACCGGACCGGCCCAGTTGATGCGGTAGTTGACGCCGGCCTTGAAGACATGGTCGTCGGTGGTGAAGCTGCCGGTCGGAACCAGCGCGGCGGGTGCGCTGAAGTTGGCGTTGCCGAAATTATAATACTGGTACTCGGCCTTGGCCGACCAGTTCGGCGCGAACATGTACTCGACGCCGACGCCGACGGTGTAGCCGTTGCTGTGGTCGCCGGTCGTGGCGAAAGCGACCGGCGCGCCGTTGAGCGTCACCCTCTCGTTGTTGTCGGAATAGGCGTAACCGCCCTTCACATAGAGCAGGCCCGGACCCCAGGTATAGCCGACACGGCCGGTGATCGAGCCGAGCCCGCGCTGGTCGTTGGTGTAGGCGAAGCCGCCCGGGAAGACAGCGCCGACATTGCCGGACAGCCAGCTATACTGGCCTTCGACGCCTGCGACCCAGTTCGAATTGAACTGCCAGTCCGCGCCGGCCTGCAAGCCGCCGAGCACGCGGCCATTGCCATTATTGCCGGTGGCAAGGCCGCTGAAATTATTGTCGCTCGAGAACGCGCCGCCGACATGGCCGCCGATATAGAAGCTGGTCCAGCTGTAGGGCAGCGGCGCGGCGTAGGCCGGCGCCTGATAGCCGCGATAGCCGAGATCGGCGGCGCTGACGGGCAGTGCCGCGCCGAAGGCTGCGATCACGGCTGCTGTGAACAGATACTTCTTCATCGGTTACTCCAACACACAAGAACCAAAGCGGCGCCCCTTCGCGAAGGCCGCCATCGCCTGGCCAAGCAACTAGCCCTCATTTGAATAAAAAGCTGTCACCCGCCGGGCACGGCAATTCCCAATCCAACTCATTGGAAAGGAAACGTTTTCTTGTGCCTAATGAAGCCCTAACGAAGCGTGAAGGAAGCCTTAACGCGCGCCCGCTTCTGTGCCTGTCCGGGACGGCGACGTTAACAAGCGATTGACGCGCTGCGGGTTTACGCGAGACGACGGCGGATCTCGTTGCGCATCATCTCGCGAAATTCGGCGCGGCGGGACGGGCGATCCTGTTCGCGAATATTGAAGCGGTCGAACACGTTGAAGTTTTCCAGGATCGGATATTCCTCGCTGGCCATCGCGAAGATGCGGAGCAATTCGCAGGCCGGGCCGCTCGGACCGCTCACTTCCCAGCGGCGGATGGTATCGCCGTTCGCCGCGGTCAGCCCGCACAGGCGGGCCATGTCGGCCGGGCTGAGTGGTCGGCCAATGGCCGAGCCAAGGCTTGTGCGGAGTTGCTTCAATTCCGGGCCTGTCATCTGAAAACCGTCTTCAATATGTGACGTCACGCCGAATGGGCGGTTTCATCGCCGATTCGTGCGGCCAGAAAATGGTGACGGACGGGCGATCAAAATCGCTTCCTCGATCGGAGCAGGCCGCCGGCACGGCAATCTTGCCTCGCGCCGCGCTTTCGCGCATCTCCATGGTTGCGGAGCCGTGCATCCGAACAACCGTCCGAACACTCCCTGGAGTTTGCAATGAAGCCTCATGTCGCCTGTATCGTCTCCGCCAGCATCGACGGCCGCACATGGTTGAGCCGCTGGAGCCCGGACCCCAAGCCGCTGCGAGGCCTGTTCGAACGGGTCCACGACGAGCTTGCCGCGGACGCCTGGCTGATCGGGCGGGTGACCGGCCACGAATATTCAAAGCGTGAGTCCTATCCCGCCGAGTCGAGTGAGACATTTCCGCGGGAGAACTGGTTCGCCCGGCGCGAGGCGAAAGCGTGGGGCGTCGTGCTCGATGCGCGCGGCAAGGTGGCCTTCGGCCGCTCGGATATAGGAGGCGATCCGATCGTCGCCGTCCTCACCAAAGCGGTGACGGACGCGCATCTGGCGGGCCTGCGCAGCGAAGGCATCTCCTACATCTTCGCGGGCGAAACCGATCTCGATCTCCATCTCGCGCTCGACATCCTCAATCGCGAACTCGGCATCGTCAGGCTTCTGGTCGAGGGCGGCGGCGCCACGAATGGCAGCTTCCTGCGCGCCGGTCTGATCGACGAGGTCCATCTGGTCCTCAACCCGACGATCGACGGCACCAGAGGCGCGCCGAGCGCATTCGACGCTGGCGACGGCGATGCCGCGCGAGCGCCGCTGGCGAAGATGACGCTGGAGGAAACGCAGCCGCTGGACAACGGCGCTCTTTGGCTGCGCTACAGCTTGCAGAACCAATAGGCGATCAGATCCGAGGGGGTACGGGTTTTACGAGGACGCAGCGTGCGCGAATGGCCGCTGCCCGTTCCTTTACAAACTTTCTGAGCTCCCTCCGTTGATCTTCGTGGATGTACGTCCATTCGGATTCCCCGGTTGGGTAGGCCACATAGATAAGACTGTAAGTGACGCTATTGATATGCGTATCGATCACTTTGGTGGGCTGACTCCAGTCACGAATCATAAGGACGTCTCGCGGAATTTCCGTAGCACTGAGCGTGCCTCCCAGAATATGGGCACCGACGTCTGGCGCTTTGTCCCAGCTAGGTTCCATAGAGTCTGGATACCACTGGATCCAATTATGCGCCCACTCCAGCATGCCGGGATCGGTCTTGACCTCATCGAATATGATGTAGTCAGCATTTGACTTGGCAAGAAAATATTTTATTTCGCCACATAAGATCATGAAGGGCTGACCGTTTCCGCCTCGGCCCCAGTCATCGAAGCTCATCGGCGGCGTCGTGAACGACATGATGCTTCCCATTTGGCCCGTGGTCACCCGCTTCAATATCTTTTCAGCCCAATTCGTCGCCTTCGCCAGGTCTTTCAGATCTTTAAGTTTCTTGATGTCGGCGAGCCTTCTGATCTTGAAAAAGTCCTTGATCATCTGCTTTGCTTTCATGGGCCCCTTCGCTACGGCCGCCAGAAAATCAGTGACTGAGATATCGGCTCCATAAAGGAAGCCAGCGAGTATGACCTCCTTGCCGTGGCCAGAGACGGTGGCGGGGACATCAGGAGTAACACCTATCCGTACGTAGCCTCCCTCCGCTACGAGAAGAGTTACCGCGACATAGTCGATTACTCTGGCTTTCCAGGACACATATTTCGGCCAAACCTTCCTGAACTGGGGAAGAATGACCTTTTGTGCGCCCGGCCTTGTCCAAACCAGATCGACCATGACGGCGACGCAGCGCTCGGCTGCGGCGTTGTTGTCGGTGGAGTTCGTCACGGGCTTTCTGGAGCCTACCGCCCTCTCTCGAAGTGCGATCGGGAAGCCCGGCAGCTCTTGCTCGACCATCTTCTTGACCTGGTCATAAACCACTCGCGCTCGCTGCTCGGACAGGCGCTGGTTCAATGCGTCCGCCTCAGCGGCGCTACGGGCGCCTTTCCAGCGGCGGCTCGCGTGTCCCTCGCAGGTGATGAGGACGGAGAACTCACCCATCGCTGGATCATAGTCGTCGTATATTCCGGGTATGGTCTGGGCAGTGATGTTGGGCATGTGATGATTCCGGCGAAGCGATGACACGTCGATGTCCCGGCCGATCAGCCGGTTTCGCCAAGAGTTGCGAACTTCCGCGACACGCCCATGAACAATTGCGCCCGCGCCTGTGCGCCGCACGTCAAAGGCGCGGCTTTCTGCGACAAAGTTGACGGAAGTGGCGGGTGTGGCTGAACTGGTGCTGCCGGACAGGATTGAACTGTCGACCTCTCCCTTACCAAGGGAGTGCTCTACCACTGAGCTACGGCAGCATGCCCTGGACATCGCCGAGAATCGGTCGAGACGGCATCGGCGGGGGACGGCTGGTACTTGCCACAAGGCCTCCGCATGCGCAAGCACGCATGGCGCGCGCCGTGGCGATAAATCCGCCGGAAAATCAACGGTCGGCGAGCTCTGATCGCGGGATCGGCCCTGTTGGTTCCAGCTTCGGCCGTGCGCGGAGGAAAGCCCGGCCGGATAAAACAGGCCAGACAAAACAGGCCAGACAAAACAGACCGGGACAAAACAGGGTATGCTTCCACCGCGGAGCCAATGGTCCGGACAGATTGCGATGAGTGACGAAACTGGCAAGCGCGAGAGGAAAGAGTCCCGGGCGGATCGGCTCAAGTCGGCGCTTCGCGAAAACCTGAAACGGCGAAAGGTGCAGGCGCGCGAGCGCACCCAGATGGCAGAACCAACCCCGACTGACGGGGAGACGTCCTCGCACGGCGAGCCGAGCAAGCGCGGTGACTGGAACTGATCCGGAAAAGTGTGAAGCGGTTTTCCCTCGCGACATCAGCGGAACGCGTTTGCGCGGAGATCATGCTCAAACAACAAGCTAAAGCGCGATGATGATTCATCCTCATCTCATCGCGCTTTGGCCGGCGCTGTCGATGAAAAAGCCGTCGGTATTGTGACAGCGCGAGCAAACCATCGTGATTCGCGGCAGGATGCGGCGGGGACCGATCATGGGCAGGCTGCGTGTGGCAATTCCACGGTGGGCGTCGTAGGATCGTCGATGTTTCCATTGGGGGATATACGCCATGATGCTGGGTCTTAGTCTCTCCGCCTTCACCACTCTCCACGTCGTCATCAGCCTGATTGCCATCGTTGCCGGTCTCGTCGTGATGTTCGGCATGCTCGGTCCACACAAGCCGGGCCGGCTGACCGCGACGTTCCTGCTCTTCACCATCCTGACCAGTGTCACCGGCTTCATGTTTCCGTTCGGTGGGATCACGCCGGGGATCGTGATCGGGATCCTCTCGGTCATCCTGCTCGCGATCGCCTGCATCGCGCTGTATGCGCAGCATCTGTCGGGCGCCTGGCGGGGGATCTATGTGCTGACCGCGCTGATTTCGCTGTACCTCAACGTGTTCGTGCTGGTGATCCAGAGTTTTCTCAAGATTCCGCCCCTGCATGAGCTTGCACCCGGCGAGCCCCCTGGAGGTCCTGTCATCGCGGCGGTGCAGGGAATCGTGCTGTTGTTCTTTGCCGTCATGATTGTCCAGGTCTGGCGACGCTTCAGGCCGCTGTAGCCGTTCGCCCGATCGGCGACGGAGTCGGGCCGCATCGTGATGCGATTCGGTTCCAATATTGGTGACGAATTGGCGGGGGGCCGCGCCGGATGGCCGGCAATTCCAGGCTTTTGGCAGATCGGGCTTCGCCCTATAGTCGCCTTCCGCTTTCGAAATTCGGGAATTGTGTATGGATCGCATTCGTATCGTCGGCGGTAACGGGCTCAACGGCGTCATTCAGATCTCGGCGACAAAGAATGCGGCGCTCCCGCTGATGATTGCGGCCTTGCTGACCGAGAAGCTGAAGGCCTGTGGTGCAGCGATCGAGCGGATCAGTGACTGAGGCAAGACCGTGTCGCCACAGCTCAAACTCATCGCGCTCGACCCTGATGACCTTGCGGTGATCTCCACCCATGTGCAGGACGCGCGCGTGCGGACCTCCGACATCGTCTGGCGCCAGGGCGAGAAACGGCTGATCGTCGGCATGAACCGGCTGGACTGGGAGCAGACCCTGTCGGGGCGGACCGAGCCGCGCCGGCTCGTCGCCGCGCTGCGTTTCGACCGCGTGCTCGCCTGCAAGTCGCGCAACATCGATCTCGGCCAGGGCGACACCGCTCTGGAACTGGTCGGGATCGAATTTCACGAAACCGACACGCCTGGCGGCAGCGCCTTGCTGTTGTTCGCGGATGGCGCGGCGCTCCGGCTCGACGTCGAATGCCTGGAATGCGAGCTGACCGATCTCGGCCCGGAGGACCTCGGCGCCTCGGATTTGGAGTAGGGAGTTGACGTCGTCGCGCCTCCGGTGCCGCCGCGCCCGTCCGGAATGGGTTGACGGGGCGAGGGCGCCGCGCCATTGCAATAGCTGACGAATCCCCTCAGCACGAAGCTTCCGATGCCTGTCCGACTTGACCGCTCCAGCGCCGATTTCGACAAGCGATTTGCGCAGTTCCTCGCTGCCAAGCGCGAGGTGTCCGCCGATGTCGAAGCGGCCGCGCGCGCCATCGTGCAGGACGTCGCCGCCCGCGGCGACGCCGCACTGATCGAGGCCACAAGGAAATTCGACCGGCTCGATCTTGCCCCCTCCGCACTGCGGGTGACGGCGTCCGAGATCGAGGCCGCCGTGAAGGCCTGTGATCGCGCCACGCTGGATGCGCTGGAATTCGCCCGCGACCGCATCGACACCTTCCACCGCCGCCAGCTGCCGAAGGACGAACATTTCACCGACGCGGCCGGCGTCGAGCTCGGCTGGCGCTGGAGCGCGGTGGAGGCGGTCGGCCTCTATGTTCCCGGCGGCACCGCGGCCTATCCGTCGTCCGTCCTGATGAACGCGGTGCCGGCGAAGGTGGCGGGCGTCGACAGGGTGGTGATGGTGGTGCCTTCTCCCGGCGGCGTGCTCAATCCGCTGGTGCTGGCCGCAGCGCAGCTCGGCGGCGTCAGCGAGATCTATCGTGTCGGCGGTGCGCAGGCGGTGGCAGCACTTGCCTATGGCACGGCGACGATTGCGCCGGTCGCCAAGATCGTCGGGCCTGGCAATGCCTACGTCGCCGCCGCCAAGCGGCTGGTGTTCGGCAAGGTCGGCATCGACATGATCGCCGGCCCCTCCGAAGTGCTCGTGATTGCCGACGATGCCGCCAATGCGTCCTGGATCGCCGCCGATCTCCTGGCACAGGCCGAGCATGACGAAAGCGCGCAATCCATCCTGATCACGGATTCGAAGCGGCTGGCCGACGAGGTCGAACAGGCCGTGGACGCGCAATTGAAGACGCTGCCGCGTGCAGGGATCGCGGGCGCGTCGTGGCGGGATTTCGGCGCGATCATCCTGGTGAAAAATCTCACTGAGGCGATCCCGCTCGCGGACGCCATCGCAGCCGAGCATCTGGAGATCATGACCGCGGATGCGGACGCGCTGTCGAAACGGATTCGCAATGCCGGCGCGATCTTCCTTGGCGCCCATACGCCGGAAGCGATCGGCGATTATGTCGGCGGCTCCAATCATGTGCTGCCGACCGCCCGCTCGGCGCGGTTTTCCTCCGGGCTCGGCGTGCTCGATTTCATGAAGCGGACCTCGG
The DNA here is from genome assembly GCA_963696255.1 of uncultured Alphaproteobacteria bacterium. Lineage (GTDB taxonomy): Bacteria > Pseudomonadota > Alphaproteobacteria > Rhizobiales > Xanthobacteraceae > Bradyrhizobium. The sequence goes on along the minus strand of CAVOJN010000005.1, from coordinate 965,965 downwards.
TCCTCAAATGCGGGCCGGACCAGTTGCGCGCGCTGGGACCCGCGGCCATGGCGCTCGGCAAGGCCGAGGGGCTGGAGGCGCATTCGCGTTCGGTGGGGTTGCGCCTCAATTTGCCATGACCCGGGGAAGCGACCAGGACCACCCGAACAGTCGCATCGTCGCGGTGACGCTCGACGAGGAATTGATCGGGCGTTCGGGGCCGGACATCGAGCATGAGCGCGCGATCGCGATCTACGACCTCGTCGAGCAGAACCTTTTTGCGCCTCAGGGACACGACGGCAGCGGCCCGTTCACGCTGCATATCGGCATCACCGGCAACCGGCTGATGTTCGACATCCGCCGCGAGGACGGCACGCCCGTGGTCGCGCATCTGTTGTCGCTGACGCCGTTCCGCCGCATCGTCAAGGACTATTTCATGATCTGCGACAGCTACTATCAGGCGATCCGTACCGCGACACCCGACAAGATCGAGGCGATCGACATGGGCCGTCGCGGTATTCATGACGAAGGCTCGCGGACGCTGCAGGAGCGCCTGAAGGGTAAGGTGCAGATCGATTTCGAAACCGCGCGGCGGCTGTTTACACTGATCACCGTCCTGCACTGGAAGGGCTGACCTTTCATGGACGCACCGCGTGGGCGCAATCCGCAGTCGGTGTTGTTCGCCTGCGGATTCAACAGCGTGCGTTCGCCGATGGCCGAAAGCCTGCTGCAGCAGATGTTCCCGCATGCGCTCTATGTGAAGTCGGCCGGCGTCAAGAAGGCCGAGCTCGATCCCTTCGCGGTCGCCGTGATGGCCGAACTCGGCCAGGACATTTCCGGCCACAAGCCGATTACCTTCGACGAACTGGAGGACTGGGAAGGGCTTAACTTCGATCTGATCATCACGCTGTCGCCGGAGGCGCATCACAAGGCGCTGGAATTGACGCGGACGCTCGCGGCCGAGGTCGAATACTGGCCGACGCTCGATCCGACCCGCACCGACGGCAGCCGCGAGCAGAAGCTTGCCGCCTATCGCGAGGTCTGCGATTTGCTCCTCTCGCGCATCCGCAAGCGCTTTGCCAGGGCAGGCGCGGCCAGCGGTTAGGCATGGTCCCTGTCATCTGCCTGCAACAGACCGCGACGGGTTGTGGAAGGGAGCACCTTCCGATAGTTTCCGCGGCCTAATCCCACCCGAATCTCCGTCGCACATTCGCCATGCTAGGCCGCCCCAAAATCGTTCTTGCTTCCGGTTCGCCGCGCCGGCTGTCGCTGCTCAATCAGGCCGGTATCGAGCCGGATGCGCTGCGTCCGGCTGACGTCGACGAAACCCCGCGGCGGGGCGAGCTGCCGCGCGCCTGCGCCAACCGCCTGGCGCGGGCCAAGGCTGAGGCCGCGCTGAAATCTGTGCAGCTCGACGACGAACTGCGCGGCTCCTTCATTCTCGCCGCCGACACCGTGGTAGCCGTCGGCCGGCGCATCCTGCCCAAGGCCAACCTGGTCGATGAGGCCTCGCAATGCCTGCGGCTTCTCTCCGGCCGCAATCATCGTGTCTACACCGCGATCTGCCTTGTCACGCCGCGCGAAGGCTTTCGGCAGCGACTGGTCGAGACCCGCGTGCGCTTCAAGCGGCTCTCCGAGGACGACATCCAGGCCTATATCGGGTCCGGCGAATGGCGCGGCAAGGCGGGCGGCTATGCCGTGCAGGGCATTGCCGGCTCCTTCGTGGTCAAGATGGTCGGCTCCTACAGCAACGTGGTGGGGCTGCCGCTTTATGAATTGGTGACGCTGCTCGGCGGTGAAGGTTTCCCGGTTCGCTTCGGCTGGCTGAATGCCGCCCCCGCCTGAGACGCCGAAAGGCGAGGCTGAGAACGGCCAGCGCAAGGTCGGCCGTTGCCCGATCTGCGGCAAGCCCGCCAATGACGCGACCCGGCCATTCTGTTCGTCGCGTTGCCGCGACGTCGACCTCAACCGGTGGCTTTCCGGCAGATATGTCATCCCGGGCTCCGAGAACGACGAAGAGGAGCAAAAGTAGACGCAGCTCCGGCCAATCGTCGCATTGATTTGCCGAATTGGCTTCTTCAGACTTCGCCTGATCATACGACCCGAGGCCATCGGGCGATGAGCTTGCAGGAGGAACGTATGCCTACCCGCCGCCGCTTTCTCGGTCTCGCCACCGCAGCACTTGCATCGCCCGTGATTCTTTCTTCACGCGCGCTTGCCGACAACTGGCCGGCCAAGCCTGTGAAGATCGTGGTGCCGTTCACGCCGGGCGGATCGACCGACATCACCGCGCGCCTTGTCGGCAACCGCCTGCAGGAGATCTGGGGCCAGTCGGTGGTGGTGGAGAACAAGCCCGGCGCCGGCGGCAACATCGCGGCCGACATGGTCGCCCATTCCGATCCCGACGGCAGCACCATCTTCATCGTCGGTCCGGGCATGGCGACCAACAAGTTTCTCTATCCTTCGCTGAGCTACGATCCGGTCGGCGATTTCGCGCCGGTGACGATGCTCATCACCCAGCCCAACCTGATGTGCGTGCCGAACGCCTCGCCGGCGAAGTCGGTGAAGGAGTTCATCGACTTCTGCAACGCCAACAAGGGCAAGGTCACCTTCGCCTCGTCGGGCAACGGCACGACGCTGCATCTGAGCGGCGAGCTGTTCAAGCGGATGGCGAAGGTGGAGATGACGCACATTCCTTATCGCGGCGGCGCGCCTGCGATCAACGATCTCATCCCGGGCCGGGTGGACTGCATCTTCGACAACATGCCCTCGATCATCTCCCATGTGAGGAGCGGCAGCGTGCGAGGCGTCGCCGTGACGACGAAGGACCGCGTCGCCGTGGTGGCCGACATGCCGACGATCGGCGAGACCGTGCCGGGCTTCGATGTCGTGTCCTGGTTCGCCTTCTTCGTGCCTGTGAAGACGCCCGCCGACGTGATCGCGAAGATCAACGCCGACACCAATGCCGCTCTGGTTTATCCGGCCGTGAAGTCCCGCTTCGAGGACCTCGGCGCGGTCCCGAAAGGCTCGTCGCCTTCGGAACTTGCCGCCTTCCTGAAATCGGAGACGGATAAATGGGGCCCGGTGATCCGCGACGCGCAGATCAAGCTGGAAAATTGAGATGCGGGGAGGGCGGTGGCCGCGGGTATGGAGGCAAGCGCAGGAAATAGTCAAATTTTACAGTAGTTTATGTCGTCAGCCCCGCTTCGCCCTGCGGGCTACGCCGGGCACGCTTCGCCTCCGTCCTTCGCATGGCTGCGCCACGCGAAGCCGAAGGCGAAGCGTGGTGGACAGCGCCGTCCGAGCCCACTATAACCCGCCGGCTCGCTGGCCCTTTCGGGCCTTTCGCGGCACGCCCAGGTAGCTCAGTTGGTAGAGCATGCGACTGAAAATCGCAGTGTCGGTGGTTCGATTCCGCCCCTGGGCACCACGCTTCGCCCTGCGGGCTACGCGTGGCGCGGCCGGCCCGGATAGTTGCGGGTAAGCTTCCGATTCAACCTGTCAAACAGCTGCTCCTCGCAATGACGAGAAGACAAGCCTCCGCACTCCCGCGGCGTGATTTCGCCCGGGTGGTGCATCGTCGGTGTCCCCCTGGAAGTCAGAGGGCGCAGAGAATGCCGGGCGCTCGGAGCACCCGCAGCCTTGCGTGCAAAGTAGAAAAGCACGCAAGCAAGTCACCACAGGTACGCCGAAACGATCCGGCATTCCCTGCGCAATGGTGTTACGGCTTATACGTGGTCTCCCCGGTGTACCGGGCTTGTTAGCCACCGTCGCCCTGAGCTCGTCACCCAGGACTTGATCCCAGCGTCGGGGGATCGGGACCGCACGATTTCGCCGTCCGTCTCGGCAACACCCGTCAAATGTAGCCGACACGTCCATCGCATCCCGCTCCCAACGTCCGTGACGACCGCGAAGCGCCCCTCTTGTGAGAGCGGGACGAGCGGACCATACACCTGATTTGAGTTTCTGGAAAAGCGAATTATTTTCGCATGGAGGACTTGACACGATTTCGGAAAATCAGCTCGTCGGGCAAATCAAGCGGGAAAGCTAAACAATGGCAGGCTCTCGACAAACGAAACGCCAGGGCGCCGCGCCGCTCGCGCACCTCAGGCGTTAACTACGATCACAAGGCCTCGCCAGGGCCCATGGCTCGAGGATAACGACCTGTTAAGATTGATTATCGCAGGGCGAAAATTCATCGTGGTACGCCCGGCGTCACCTGCAAGGCTGGTCCCATCACATGCAGTGGTATGTGTACCTGATGACGGCATCGGCTGCCGTCGTCTTCTCCTGGTCCTCACTGGTTTTATTCGGCCGACCAGTCCGACTCTTGTTTGATCTTCGGCGTGACGTCCTCGCGCACCTTTTTTTGTTGGGAAGCATAGCGGCCCCAAGCCCGCGTGACACGGCCGTGACGTCACGGCAAATCCGTGAGTACGACGAGGCTGTGCGAAAGCTCAGAGAAGCCGAGCAGGTTTTCCGCGATCTCGGTTCCCGATTGCTCGCATTCCGTGAGAGCGAGTCCATGCTCTGCGCCATGCTTCGTCTGTTCGGGCTCGACCTTCTCGCAGCCGGAGATCGGTTGAACGATCTCGCGGCGACCTGTTCGCAGCCCACCCCCAAACGCGCTGGCCTCTGCCATGACATCGAAGATGCTCTCCGCGCGGCGACGCCGGCACGCCGTCGATATGCGCACAGCAACCACTTGCTGGACTATCAGCACCGCTTCTTGCGATTGGACGACGTTGGCTTCACGGTCTGAGGCTCCGGATCATGCTCTAGCGCCACCGTTCTCGCATGCGCGCGGCGATATCAATGCGCGGGCCGGCCCGATTTCCTCCCAGTCCAGCAGCCTCGGTGGAGGCCGGCCAGCTGGACCTCTCAAAGAGCGCAAGCAGCGACTCCGGAATGAAGCGCGTCCGCGACGCGTAGAGGTGACGATCGCCTTGCGCGCTCTGGCCGTGTACAAAGAAGCGCTGGGGAACAAGGAGGTGCAAATCGTCTCTGGCTCGGGTCATCGCGACGTAGAGCAGACGACGCTCTTCCTCCAGCTCCTCCGTCGTGCCGGCGCCGAGATCGGATGGCATGCAGCCGTCGACAACATTGAGCAGATAGACCGACTTCCACTCCTGGCCTTTGGCCGAATGGATCGTCGACAGGATCAGATAGTCTTCGTCGAGGAGTGGTACTCCGGCCTGATAGCTCGTGGCATCCGGGGGATCCAGAGTCAATTCGGTCAGGAAGCGCTCGCGTGAGGGATAGCCGATTGCAATCTGTTCGAGCTGGACCAGGTCCGCGCGCCGAACTTCGGAATCTTCATGAATGCGCTCGAGATGCGGCTGGTACCAGATGCGGGCAGTCTCGAGATCGGCGGGCCATTGCGAAGTGCAAAGGTTTGCGATCGTTTCGATGAAGAAGGCCCAGTCGTCACCGGCCCGCGGCGGGGAGGGCATATCCATCAGCGCCTTCAGGGGATCGGAGGATTCAAAGATCTTGTCGAGGACGCGCTGAGCTGTGGAAGGTCCGACCCCCGGCAGGAGGTGAAGGACCCGAAACCCCGCAATGCGGTCACGCGGGTTCTCGACAAAGCGCAGAAATGCCAGGATGTCCTTGATGTGGGCAGCTTCCAGAAATTTCAGGCCGCCGAATTTCACGAACGGGATATTGCGGCGAGTCAGCTCGACTTCGAGCGGACCGCTGTGCGACGAGGTACGGAAGAGCACAGCTTGCTGCTTCAGCAGAGAGCCCTGCTCTCGATTGGCCAAGACCTGCTCGACGACATATCGGGCTTGATCCGCCTCGTCTCGAACGGAAGCGAGGTAAGGCCTTTGCGAGGACACACGATCGGTCCAGAGGTTCTTTGTAAAACGTTCCCTCGCAAGCCCGATCACACCGTTGGCTGCGGCCAAAATCGGCTGCGTCGAACGATAATTTTGATCCAGCGTGATGATTTCGGCGCGGGGCGAGAACTGATCCGGAAAGTCGAGAATATTGCGCACGGTCGCCGCTCGGAACGAGTAGATCGATTGCGCATCGTCGCCGACGACGGTCAGACCTTCACCCTTTCGCTTGAGTCCCAGCAGGACCGTGGACTGGAGGCGGTTGGTGTCCTGATACTCGTCGACCAGGACATGGTCAAAGCGGCTTCCGATTTCCCCGGCGAAGGCCCCATCGGACATCAGCTGAGCCCAGTACAAGAGCAGGTCGTCGTAGTCGAGCACTCCCTGGGCCTGCTTGGCCTCGACATAGGCTGCGAACAGCTGCTTCAGCTCGGCCGCCCAGCCGGCGCACCAGGGGAACGACTGCCCGAGCACCCGCTCAAGCGAGCTCTCCGCATTCACGCATCTCGAATAGATCGCAAGGCAGGTGCGCTTGGCCGGGAAGCGGCGTTCAGTCTTCGAAAATCCCTGCTCGTGACGGACCAGATTCATCAGATCGGCAGAATCCTCGCGATCGTGAATAGTGAATCCGACATCAAGTCCGATACGTTCCGAATATTCCCGCAACAGGCGGGCTCCGATGCCGTGAAAAGTTCCCGCCCATACCAAGGTATCCGTCAGCACGGAGGCGTTGTCGCCCAGGACCTTGCGTCCGATACGCTCGATCCGGCGTGCCATCTCCGCGGCCGCGCGTCGTGAAAACGTCATCAGCAAGATGCGACGCGGATCGGCACCGCTGACGATCAGATGGGCGACACGGTGAGCCAACGTGTTGGTCTTGCCGGATCCGGCGCCGGCGATGATCAGGAGCGGCGGTCCAATCGTATCGGTTCGCCCAACGCCGTGCTCGACGGCACGCCGCTGCTGCGGGTTCAGCCCGTCCAGGTATGTCGTCGCTGCCTTCAGCACGAATCGCCTCCACCCCGAGATTCGGGGATTCGAAGGCAAAGCGCAACGAGCGAGAACAGGGACGCTTTGCTGAGGCCTCTCACAGGACGCGAGCAGGCTTCAACCGTAGAGGAACAGAGCCCTACTGGGTTTCTGTCGGATCCTCTGACTGCGGTCTGGCCGGTTGCAACCGCGGATTGGGCGCGAGCCGCTTTGGCGGGCTGCTCGCACGCATTGAAACGGGAGTTGTTGACAGCTTGGGGCGCTTTTTCTGCTCCACCAAGGCAGCGTTGTGATCCTGGCCAGCCTTGATCTGGCCTGTGACCTTGGCCGCCTGTGCTTGAGCGCCGGCGTCGAGCAGTGCAGTGAGCTTGGTGACCTGCTCCTGGCTGGCCTTAACTTGCGCTGCCAGATCGGCGTTATCCTGAGCCATCTGAGTCTGGGCCGATTTGAGGTCATTTATCAGATCGGCATGACTCTGGGCCAATTCCTGCGCTTCCTTGAGCCGCCTGTCGAGTTCTGAATTATCCAGGAGTATCTGCGCCTGCCGCGTTTTCAGTTCCGCAATTTCCTGCTGTGAGTCGGCGACCTGGCGCGCCATCTCCGCCACTGATTGATCCAGATTGAGCCGTGGTGATCCAGCCGAAGCGACAGCCGCGTCCTTTTGCTGGGCCACCTGGGACGACTTCTGCGAAGGCGTAGCAGACTTTGCCGGCAAAGCCGTGGACACCGACGAAGTTGAGACCGAAGCTGCGTCCGTCTGTCGATAGAGCAACTGCCAACCAAGAATCACAACACCAATGGGCACAAGTGCGCCTAATCCGATGAGTCCCCACATCGATAATCCGCCTGGTGTCGCCTTCTCGGCAGGCTTTGCCGTATGTGTTCGCAAGACCGATTCCGACGTCTTGAGCGTCGCGAACATTTTCGAACCGGAATCGCCCTTTAATTCAGGCTCGACAGTCCTGTCATCCCGCAGCCGATGATCCGGAACCCCGATCTGATCGCGAGCCTGGGCAAGCGCAATCAATGCGGCATCGACCGAGTAGCCTTGGCGCTTATCATCAAGTCCGGCACTCACGCTTCACACTCCCTCATACTGTTCATACCACTGTTTCGAACCAGCGAATATATGCGCGGCTCGCTCGTCGCGAGACTTTTCCGATTGGGAACAAGTTGCCAAGAAGTCACAGCGACCTGAGGGAATGACACGAATTGCGTCGTTGTCATGGCAGCGCGCGCGCTCTCGGCCTATTGCTGTTGGACCGTGCGCGAGATCGTCGAAGGTGAGATGCGCTCAGGCAAGCTGCTGCCGATCGACAGGATCGGGAAAAGGGCAGCGCGCCGAAAGAACCGAATGGAGTCAGCCGCGATATGAATTTCGAATTCCGAAAGCCGAATCTGGATTGCGGTCCGTTAGCGGCAGACGCCTCCTCCGATCAATCCCATGAAGGTCAGCTGCAACAGCCCAGTAAGGCTCGTTTCGGATTTGGGACGCACGACTTTGTCGTGTACCCGGCTCATGGCGTCGGCCAAATTCTCTCGATCGAGGAACAAGCCATTGCCGGAGCAAGTCTTGAGGTCTTTGTCATCTATTTCGCAAAGAGCAAGATGACGCTCCGCGCGCCGACGCGGAAGGCGGCGAATGTCGGCATGCGCAAGCTGTCCGGGCCCGATGCCATCAAGCGAGTTCGGTCTACCTTGAGTCAACGACCCAACAAGCCGAGGGGCAACTGGTCTCGACTTGCGCAGGAATATTCCAGCAAGATCAATTCGGGCGACATCATCGCTCTCGCGGAAGTCATGCGCGATCTTTATCGTCCCCCTCTAAACTCCGGCCAGAGTTTCAGCGAGCGCCAGCTTTACGCCTCGGCGCTTGATCGCCTTTCCGGAGAGGTCGCTCTGGTTGATGGCATCACCGAAAAGGACGCCGCCAGAGATCTCGAAAGCTTGATGACGGCTGCACTCAAGCGAAACATTTAGCCGCCCATGGCGCGTCAATCGTTCCCATCCTAAATTTGTCCGGGGAAGTGACCCTGCAGTGCAGCCAGAAACTTCTGTGCCAACTTGTAGAAACCGTCCGGGTTCGGATGGATCTCATTTGACCAATCCCCGGCAGCGATAGTGCCTCTGGTGTCGACCAAATAGAGGTTGTTTTTCGCGACCGAGGCGAGATTTTGCAGCATATCATAAAATTTCTGGATCATGTCGTGAAGCACCGTCTGGGCATCCGCACTCGCATAGAGAGCAAAATCGAATGATGGTTTGAGCCATGGGCCGGCCAGGCTGTCGGCCGGCAGTCCGCTCGCCAAGGGGTAGTCGTAGCAGTGAGCGAAGATGGGCACGCCCGGGGCAAAGATGTCCCGGAAAGCGATGAGATCCTCGTAGGAAGCTTGAACCGACTCCAACACTCCCTGAAAGCGAGCGCTGGCCGTCGCCAGATGACCGCCGTATGTCAGATAAATCGCCAATTGATCGCCTGCGATGTCGTCGCCGCCGAATGAGGCAAGAATCGCGTCGGGGCCTTTGCCATTGGTCCATGGACCGGTCTGGATGCTGTCGATCATCTTTTCCTGATTTTGCCACGTCAGCACCTGGGTTGACGCCCATCCCCAATGTGCAAGGGAAAGAATAACGGGCTGAGGATTTCCGAGAGCTTTCAGATTGCTGACGCCCAGAATGCCAAAGTCCCAGGGAGGCAGGGCCAGGTTGTTGTATAGCGGATAGTCAAACCAGGAATCGCCGATCGCAAGGAAATCAAGTCGCCTCTTGGCGACCTTTTGAAATTGATGAGCTCTCTCGGATCGCTGCACTTGACGAACATGGTCCTGAATGCGCTGGTCCAGCTCGTCGTTGATCGCTTGCTGTTGTGCTTCCTTGAATTGACGTGCGAGCAGCAATCGATCGCCTTTGGTCACCTGTGTGGTCGGCATCGTGGGAGGCTGGGCCATTTGATTTCTCCTAAGACAATTGCAAGCGCTCCTCTTCAGCAACAGTGAGCTGACGTTACTAGAGGCTCGTCCGCCCAACAATCTTTCGTTGTATTACTATTGGGCCAGACTGACTGCCCTTTTTGGTTGGTGGAAATGGATCATGCGACGTCGGGTCTCGTCCCCATTCGCTCTGCGTGGACTCCTGATATCTGCTCTTCGTCTTGTGAAGGCCATGCGACTCCGCGGCTTGTTTTGAGTGTGAATCAATTTATATACAACCCATGATAAGCGCCACTGATACTGGTTTTTGTAAAAGCGGAATAGTGTCGTGTTTCTGTAAAAGCGGAATAATGTAGTGCGGAAGGCCTGACGCGATTTCGCAAAATCAGATTATCGGGCAAATCGCTGCCGATGCGGTTCGTTGCATCAACTGCGCGATGATTGGCAGCTTCGCGCCCGGTTGCGAGGTGGCCGATACGCCCGTTTTCCGCGATTCCCGGCGCCTTTGGGTGCGGCGGGTTCGGATAAGGAGAATGCCCACGAGGGGAGGGTTCAGCTGGAATTCCGAAATGGTCGTGTCGGAAAATCAGCAAAAATCCGCCCCAAATCCCGCCTTTTCAAGCCGGAATCAAACCCCCGCATTGCCGGATTTGGGTCCCATTACGACCTCGTTCGCTCCTGAAAATCCGATTCGGGCAGGGCGAAATGATGGGTGTTGCCATGTCCGGTCCATTGCGGTTTCGCTTTGCGGCTGTTCTCGTTCTCGCAGCTTTTTCGACCTCGCCTGCATTTGCGAACATCATCGACACATTGCTCAACCGTACCCCCGAGGAAGCAGCTCCGCCTGCTCCAGCCAAAGACGCTCAGGCGAAAGACGAATGCCTGTCTCGGCCCGGCAAGCCCGTGGACGGCCAGCACTGGAGGTATCGCCTCGACGGCAACCGCAGATGCTGGTTCCTGGGTCCCGAGGAGGCCGCAACGTCAAGGCAGCGGGCTCAACGTCACGGGATCAAGCGCCGGCTTGCGGCGAGCGAGGAAGACGAGGTCGCGCCGCGCAAGCGAAAAGCAGTGGTCGATGCGCGTGCGGAACTCGTCCGTCCCGCGCCGGAGGAAACGCTGCAACCAAGGTCCGTGCCCGCCATGAAGGTGGTCGATGCCGCGCCTTCCGTTCCCGCGACAGGGGCTGCCGCTTCCGTTTCCGCCACAGCGGCTGCCGCTCCGGTTCCCGCCACCGGGGCAGCGGCGCTCGTGCCGCCGCCGCCCGTTCTCGCCCAACCCGATCCGCTGCCGCCGCAACGTTCCAGCGCGCCTCAGGATTCCAACGCGCCTCAGGATAATGTAGAGACGCTGTTGGCGGCCTCACCGGCCAGCAGCGAGGCGGTCGCCGCCTCCGCGCCTGCGGTGGCCAACCTCGCGATTCTCACCGTCACGGGCGAAGACGGGCCGTGGTGGACGTCAAGGTGGTTCGGCCCGCTCCTGATGGCGCTCGGGCTGATGTCCCTTCTCATCGCGATGCGGCCTGTTCGAACGGTTGCCCAGGTCACGCGGCGTGTGCGGGATCCTGAGATCGACGATCGGCCCGGCCCATCTTCAGACGCCCGTTCACATGCGCATCTGCAGCGTCGCCGCCCTGCGCCGGCGATGCAGCAAGGCGCGCGACAGTTCGCCGAACGTCAGAGGATGCTGCGAGCTTCCGGCCCGGCAGATCCGGACATCAGCTTTCAGGAGGCCATCAGGATGCTGACGGACGTTGATCCAGCTTCGGTTGAGCCGCGTCCCGGCCCTGTCGCCAAGAGGCCCAGAGACTACGTCGCCCGCAGGAGCTAGTTGAATCGTGGCCGGCCGACACACGAGGATGCTTCGCTCCCTGATGATGCTGGGGCTGGAATCGAACCGCGTCGTTGCCTTGCGGTGCATGAAACTGATGCAGGGTGGCAGGAAAGCGCAGCGTGAAGCCGAACTGATGGTCCGCGAAAAAATCGTCGCGGCCATGCAGGCCGGCGGACATCTGATGGCCGGCGCTTCAAGTGAAGACATCGTCCGCGGCTACCGCCGGCGCGTGGCGGCAAATGCGAGGCGGCTCGGCAAGACCAAGCGACGACAACGACGGCGAACTTGAAGCCGCCCGCCCGATGGCACCCGTTCGGCGGCATATCGCCACGGCGCCCTCGGCTGCCTCCATCCGGCCGGGGGCGCGGCCTTGCGTGATGGCGCAACACACATGCTCGCCGTTGCCCGTTGCGATCGGCACGCGCCGATCGGGCCGCTCCCGCAGTTTGCACACAGCTTCCACCAGTCGGCGACGCCGGATGGTCTTCTTCCTGCCCTAAAGCTTCCCGCCCTCAAGCGCGGCGGTTGTACCCTCAAGCGCGACGGTTGAAAGGAGCGCCATCGCGCCTCGGCTTTTTTGTTTGGGCATGATCTTTTCGGAAAACTGCTCCACACTTTTCCGGATCATGCCTTACCAGGAACAAACCTCTCAACAAAATGCAAAGCAGGCAGCGCGACGACGAGGAGGAAAGCGACGCAAATGTCGTACGACGAAAGCGCTGTCTATCAGCCGGAAGACCTTCGCCTGCTCGGAGAGGTGCTCGATGAGGTGGTGCAGTCCTTGCCACCGAATTTGCGAACCTCCGCCAATCGGGTGGCGATCGCCAGAAATATCCTGGCCTGTGCCCTGACCGGTGAGCGAGATCCCGGTGTCCTCAGACGGGCCGCATTGATGCACTCAACTGGCGCGGCGGCAGCGTGAGCACCTCAATCACGCATCACCACAAAGATCTCTCATTGTCGCAGGGAGCCTCCTGCCTCACTTTGGCCAAACCGCGGTGGCGCGCTGCGCCGCGCAATCGATAGTTGCTGGCAGGGGGTTATCCATGGCTTACTCACAAGCGGCCGGACAAGCGTCGCCTTCGAGGTCCGCGCGGGATCGTCTGGACGACCGATTTGATCAGCGGGCCGGTACCGCGTCGATCCATTCGATCAATTCCTTCGGCCGCAAGGACGATTCCGCTGTCAGCGCGCGGCGGCCGCTTGGACGCAAACTCCTGCGCAGCATGACCCGTTTTGTCGTCGCTGTCGTCATCGGTGTCGGCGCTACCCTCGCCTGGCAGTCCTACGGTGATCTCGCACGGGACATGGCGGCTGCGAAGGCTCCGACGCTGGGCTGGTTGCTGTCGTACGTGCCGACGAAGCCGCCGGCCGTCGCGGTCTCCTTCAACCCGGCGCAGCAGCTGCCGGCAGCGGGCCTCGATGCCCTGCGACGCAGCGTCGAACTGCTCGCCCTGCGGCAGGACCAGATGGCGCAGAACATCGCGGCATTGCAGGCCGTCGAGGAGGACATCAGGCAGAAGCTGTCGTTCACGCCGCCTTCCATCGCCACGACGTTGGTCCAGCCTCCGGCTCCGATCCAGCAGCAAAGACCCGCCGCCAGAGCTCCGGTCCCGCTCACCCGGTGATTTCGGGCTTACTTCCGCGTCGGAGTGGCAAAAACCAACATGTGTTTCGCCACTCGGAATAATTTGAATTACCTCTGACGCAACTCGCGCCCACAATTTTCACGTGTGGCCGGTAGTCCTTGCAGGCAGATGCCTTCCTGTGTTCCTGGTCTCCTCGGAGCCAGGCCTGCCCGCGAGCCCCTTCAACCATGACAATGCTCCATTCTCTCGTCACCGAAGTTCAGGATGCGGCGACATCCAAGTCGACCGAAAGACATATCCGGGCGCTGACGCGCATGACCGACCTTTTTCTCGCCGGCTCCCACAGCTACTCGAAGCGGCAGGTCGAAATGTTCGGCGAGGTTTTCAAGGTCCTCGTCGAGGTCATCGAGTTCAAGACCCGCGTCAAGCTTGCGGAGCGTTTCGCGGTCGACCCGACTACGCCTGCGGGCCTCGCGCGTGCCTTTGCCGCGAGCGATGCGGCCGACGTCGCTGCGCCCGTGCTCACCCACTCGACGGCGCTTGCCGAATCCGATCTCATCGCGAGTGCCAGGACCCAGAGCCAGGACCACCTCTACGCCATCGCGCAACGCCAGAGCGTGAGCGAAGCCGTCACCGACATTCTTATCGAGCGCGGCGAACGACGCGTCATCCATGCGGTCGCGAGCAACGAAAGCGCCGGCATCTCCGACGGTGGATTTGCCAGGCTGGTGCAATTGTCCGACGACGATGTCGCGCTTGCGCTGCGTGTCGGCGCGCGGCGCGACATTCCCCGCCATCACTTCGTCAAGCTTCTTGAATTCGCATCAGCGGACGTGTGCAGCAAGATCATCGCGGCCAATCCGAAATTCGCCGATGCCGTCCAGGGCGCGGTGACCGACGTGATCGACAGTATCAACGACGGCGTCCGCAAGCAGTCTCAGGATCACGCCAACGCCAGATCCCGGCTGAGGCGGCTCAGGGAATGGAAGGATCTGAGGGAGGGCGACATTCACGCCGCGGCCCGCGCACAGGATTTCGAAAGAACGGTCACCGCACTGACGATTCTCGCGGGCTGTCCGATCGAATTGGCGGAGCGGGCGGTCCTCAATGCCAATCCGGGGCCGCTGCAGGTCGTTGCGAAGGTTGCCGGCTGCTCCTGGGCAACTGCCAAAGCCCTGTTGCTGATGGAAGTTGCGGACCGCAGGATGTCGAAGACGGACCTCGACCGCGCGCGCGTCAATTTCGACGCGCTCGAATGGCAAACGGCGAAGCGCGTGCTCGAATTCTACGAGGCGCGCCGCAACGCCCAGAGCTCCCCGCCGATCGCGCCGGGCCAATCCGCCGAGCTGCGAGCTATCGCCGGGTAGATTCTCGGCGGCGCGGCGCTCGCGGTTCGGCCTCGGCCCTTGGCGGAGAAGCTCAGGCTCAGCTTTGTTGAGCCTTGCCTCAACATTCCGTGCTTGCGATCGCGCAAAACGTGGTGAAAGGTTTGCCGACAGCGTCGCAGGACAACCCTGACGATGGCGATCTGGCGCGCCAAGCCTGACGCGCCAACCTGATGGGCAATGGCACGAGGCAGCCGTGGCATCCACCCTTCACGACAAGATCTGGAACGACCATGTCGTGGCTGAGGAGGGCGACGGCACCTGCCTGCTCTATGTCGACCGCCATCTCGTGGATGAAGTGGACAGCCCGCAGGCGTTCGGCGGACTGCGCCAGTCAGGCCTGCGGGTGAAGGCGCCGGAGAAAACGCTCCTGGTCGTCGACCACAACGTGCCGACGTCGGACCGCGGCAAGCCGCATCCCGATCCCGCAAGCGAGGCGCAGATCGCCTATTTCGCGGAGAACGCCGAGATGTTCGGCCTCGAATATTTCGACGCGCTCGATCCCCGCCAGGGCATCTGCCACGTCGTCGCGCCGGAGCAGGGCTTCACACTGCCAGGCACCATGATCGTGTGCGGCGACAGCCACACCTCGACCCACGGCGCCTTCGGCGCGCTCGCCTATGGCATCGGCACATCGGAGACCGAGCACGTTCTGGTGACGCAGACGCTGATCCAGCGCAGGCCGCGGAACATGCGCGCCGTCATCGACGGCACGCTGCCGGCGGGAGCGACGGCGAAGGATTTGATCCTTGCCCTCATCGGCGAGATAGGCGCGGCCGGCGCGGTCGGCCACGCGCTCGAATTTGAAGGCGAGGCGGTGCGCGCGCTGTCGATGGAAGGCCGCATGACGATCTGCAACATGTCGGTCGAGGCGGGCGCGCGGACCGCCATCATCGCGCCCGATGACAAGACCTTCGACTATCTCAAGGGCAGGCCGAAATCTCCGAAGGGCAAACTGTGGGACGATGCCATGCGCTATTGGCAGACGCTGCGCTCGGACGAGGCCGCCGAATATGATCGCGAGATCCGTCTCGACGCCGCCGCCCTTCCGCCGCTCGTCACCTGGGGCACGAGCCCGGAGCAGGTCATCTCGATCACGGGCAGCATTCCGCGGCTGGACGAGATCGCCGACGAGCAAAAGCGCGAGGCCGCCGCGCGCGCACTTGCCTATATGGGGCTGAAGGGCGGCGAGAAGATTACCGATGTCGCGATCGATCGCGTCTTCATCGGCTCCTGCGTCAATGCTCGCATCGAGGACCTGCGCGAGGCGGCGCGCATGGTGGAGGGCAGGACGGTCAACCCCAATGTGGCGGCGATGGTCGTGCCGGGGTCAGGCCCGGTCAAGCGACAGGCCGAGGCCGAGGGGCTGGACCGGATCTTTGTCAAAGCCGGTTTCGACTGGCGTGAGCCGGGCTGCTCGATGTGCCTTGCCATGAATCCGGACAAGCTCGGTCCCGGTGAGCGCTGCGCGTCGACGTCGAACCGCAACTTCGAGGGCAGGCAGGGCTACAAGGGCCGCACCCATCTGGTCTCGCCGGCCATGGCCGCCGCCGCCGCGATCGCCGGCAGGTTTGTTGATGTGCGGCAGTGGGGCGATGCAAGCGCGAGTTGAACAAGCGCGGTGAGACCGTCAGGCCTCACTCGATCCTGAGATTGGCGTCGTGCACCACCTTGCCCCACCGCTCGATCTCGAGCTTGATGCGCGCGGTGAACTCTTCCGGCGTGTTGGCGACCGGCGTGAAGCCGAGCGTGGCGAGTCGCTCCCTGACGTCGGGCTGCGCCACGCTTCTGGCGATCTCGCGCGCCAGCAGATCGACGATCTCCTTCGGCGTGCCTGACGGCGCCACGATGCCGGTCAGCGTATCGGCTTCCTGGTCCTTGATGCCTTCTTCGGCAAACGTCGGCACGTCGGGGATTTGCTGCGCGCGTTGTGTCGCGGCGACCCCGATCGCGCGCACCTGTCCGGCCTGGATCGCGGCCAGCGATGACGGCAGCGCGGTGAAGGCGATCGGAGTGTGGCCGCCGATGGTCGCCTGCACCGCGGGTGCAGCGCCCGTGAAGGGAACGTGAACCAGGTCGAGCTTGTAGGTCAGGCGAAACAGCTCGCCGCCGAGATGCGGCGTCGAGCCGACGCCGGGACCGGCATAGCTGTACTTGCCGGGATTGTCGCGGATCAGCTTCACCAGTTCGGGCAATGTCTTCGCCGGCACCTGCGGATTGACCACGACGACATTGGGCGACGCCGCGACCAGTGTCACGGCGGTGAAATCCTTGATCGGATCGTACGGCACCTTGGCGTAGAGGCTCGGATTGACCAGAAAGCCGGTGCTGATCGCCATGATGGTGTAGCCGTCGGGCGTCACGCGCGCGACCTGGCCGGAGGCGGTGTTGCCGCCGGCGCCGGGCTGGTTCTCGACATAGAACTGCTGGCCGAGTGCATCGGTCAGCTTTTGCGACACCAGCCGTGCGATGACATCGGTCGGGCCGCCCGCGGGGAAGCCGACCACCACCCGCACCGGCCGGCTCGGATATCCTTCCGCCCACGACGACGGAGCGCCGATCGCCAGCAGGACGGCAGCAAGAATGACACGCAAGACAGGCATAGCGGCGCTCTCCCCGGAATTGTTCTTTTGGCAGTCATCATCGGCGAGCGCGGGCGTTCAAACAAGAGCAACGTCGGTAGCAATAAGACCTAATTTGTCCGCTCCATGAGGTCGATCACGGTTCTTTAACCGCATCTGCCGTAGCGCCTGCGCTCGAGCAAAGATCCGGCGATTTTCAGGAGCGGACATGATACGAACGGCGCCGGCATGGCCAATCACATCGGGGACTGCGACGATGCTGGACAGGACGAGCGACGCCAACGCCGCATCCTTTGATTCCATCCGCGACGACGTCTTCAGCCGCATCGCCTCGCGCTACGACGTGCTGTGCGACCTGTTCAGTCTTGGCTTGCATCGCACCTGGAAGAGGCGGATGGCGCGGCGCATCGCGCAAGCGCCATGGCAGAGCATGGTCGATGTGGCGGCCGGCACCGGCGACATCGCGCTGCGCGTGGTCAGGCACCTCGGCAGCGCCAGCGGGCGAAGCTGCGTCGTCTCGGACATCTGCCCGGCAATGCTGGAGATTGCCGAACGCCGCGCCGGTGCGCTCGCAGGCGCCATGCAATTCCGCGTTTACGACGCACACGGGCTGAGCGAGGTCGGCAACGAGAGCGTCGATCTGTATTCGATGTCGCTCGGCATGAAGATCTGCGATCGCGCCCGCGCGATGAAGGAGGCGTGGCGTGTGCTCAAGCCCGGCGGCGCCTTCATCTGCCTGGAAGCGTCCGAGATCCCGCTGCGCTTCATCCACCGGCTCTATCTCGCCTATATGGGCCTGTGCATGCCTGTTGTCGGCTATCTCGCAACCGGCGGCGACGCCTCGGCCTATCATTATCTCCTGTCCGGCGTGCGCGGCTTTCCGGGAGCGGTGGAACTCGCCCGCGAGATCGAAGCGCTCGGCTTTACCGATGTCGGCTATGAGCGGCTCTCGTTCGGCATCGTGGCGATCCATGTCGCACGGAAGCCTGGCTGAATTCAACGTCCCTTGACCTCGTCGAACTTGGCGCGCGCGAGTTCGAATTTCTGGTTGAACAGCCACATCGCGTCCATGATCTCGCGATAGGTCGCTGAGGTTTTCGCGCGATCGGCCTGCCCGAAGGCGAACATGCTGTTGTTGCGCAGATACTTCATGATCGTCGGGTCGGAAACGCGGTAGCCGAGCAGGTTGCCGGAGCGCATCGCCGACCGGGTCGGGCTCGGAACGATCTGGATCAACTCGAACAATTTCATCTGGTCGATCGGGTCCGGCAGCGTTTTCACGATTGCCGGGATCTGTGCGAATAGCTCGGCATGGGCGTTCATCAGGCCGTCCCTCACGGCGGTCCAATGGTTGAACCGATGATCGAGATTTCCCGCCCGTGCCTCCTCCTTGTCGTCGCGTGCGATCAGCTCTGGATCGAAGGCTGCGATCGATGAGCGAATGGCCTGCCACTTCCTGCGGCCGTTCTGGTCTTCCGACGGTCCGGTCTGGAAGCTGCCTTTGTAGGTGTTCGAGCGCGCATTGCCGACGTTCTGGCGGCCGTTGGTCTCTGCGAAGAAAAGCCCGACGCTGATCCGCCCCGCTGCTTCAGCGCCGGCGGCATCGAGACCCTTGGCGCGCGCAATCGCGATCGCAAGGTCGGCAACATCCTTGAACGGCGTCGGGGAGGCCTGCGCATTGGCCGGTGGCGCCTCCATCAGGTCGAACAGCTTTCGATAGTCATCGAGCAGCGGCTCGTTGTCGGCGTCGAAATAGGCTGGCGGGATGCCAAATTTGTTCGGACGTCCGATCCGGGATGGAACAGCGTCGGTGAGGTCTTTATAGGCGCCGATCATGTCGTTGCGCGCGAGATAGACCGCTTGTCCCGGCAGGTTCGGGAGCTGCTTCGCGTCAAGCTGGCCGCGACGTTCGCCGAGGATCGCCTTGAATTGGCCCAGCGCGCCGGTGTAGGCGGCAAGCGCCTCCGACGGCGGCTTGTCTGTCATGTGCAATTTGGCCGGTGTGTTGGCAGGCGCGACAGCCTGCGCCGTCGCAGCAGGCGCAAACCCAATTGCAACCCACGCCGCAAGAGCAGCGCCGGCTGCGATCGTGATCCGTGCTGTCGCCATGGCGCGTTGCTTCGGTGTCCCCGGTTTCATCGGATCGCATCGTAAGCCAACAATGGGCGGCCTGACACCCTTGCACACGTCTCGCGCGCCTTCTTGGTCGCCTTCGAATCAGATACCCCTGCCGAACATGGCCGGAGCAAAAACGGGGAGCAACGCAGCGGATCAGCCCGCGGGGCCGTTCAAGGCAGCGATGCGGCATTTCCAGGCCGGACGGCTGGCGCAGGCGGAGGAAAAATGCCGCCGGGTGCTCGACGTCGAGCCGCAACGCGCGGACTTCCTGCATCTCCTCGGCCTGATCCATGCGCAACGCAACGAGATCGATCTCGCGATCGAGTTGATCGCGCAGGCGATCCGCAACAACCAGGCCGATCCGGACTATTTTTCCAATCTGGGCGCGCTGCTGGCGCGCCGCGCTCGTTTCGACGAGGCGTTCAAGAGTTTCGATCTTGCGCTCAAGCTGAAACCCGATTTCGTCGAGGTCTGGATCGCGCTCGGCGATCTGCTGCAACAACAGCAGCAGATGCAGGAGGCGTTGCTCGCCTACAACCACGTGCTGTCGCTCGATCAGCGCAACGCGGAAGCGGCCGGCAAGGGCGCGCGGCTCTTGCAGGCGCTGCAACGTCCCGAG
The DNA here is from genome assembly GCA_963696255.1 of uncultured Alphaproteobacteria bacterium. GTDB lineage: Bacteria > Pseudomonadota > Alphaproteobacteria > Rhizobiales > Xanthobacteraceae > Bradyrhizobium. Next base: position 946,103 of record CAVOJN010000005.1, on the reverse strand, counting down.
GACGCCGCTGTCGCCTACATCAGATGGACCGAGTTGGATCCGAACAATTATGACGCGCATAATGATTTCGGCACCCTGCTGATGGGTCTCGCCCGCTATGAGGAAGCAGCAGCGGCTTTCAAGGCGGCGACCAGAGTCAGGCCGAAGGCACCGGCCGCCTTCAACAATCTCGGCATCGCGTTGACCAATCTGAGGCGCTATGGCGAAGCGCTCGCCGCGCTCGATCGCGCCATCGCGCTGGCGCCGGCACTTGCCGAACCGCATAACGCCAGGGCGCATCCGCTGCGAATGCTCAATCGTCTCGACGAGGCGCTCCGTGAATATGACCGCGCGATCGCGCTCAAGCCTGATTACGCGGAGGCCCATGGCAATCGCGGCACCTGCCTCGATGAGCTTGCGCGACCGGAGGAGGCGCTCGCGAGCTTCCGGAAGGCGCTTTCATTGCAGCCGGAGCATGGCGACACGCGCTGGAATCTCGCGGTCAACCGCCTGCGCGCCGGCGATTTTGCGACAGGCTGGCGCGAGGCCGAATGGCGCTGGAAATCGTCATCGCTGCGGATGAACCATCGCGTCTTCGACCAGCCGCTCTGGCTCGGCGTCGAGCCGATCGAAGGCAAGACGCTGTTGCTGCACAACGACCAGGGATTTGGCGACGCCATCCAGTTCTGCCGCTACATCCCGCTTCTCGCAGGTCGCGGCGCGCGGGTCGTTCTGGAAATCAGCCGCGCCTTGAAGGAATTGCTCGCCGGCTGCGACGGTGTCGCGCAGTTCGTTATCAAGGGCGAAGCATTGCCTGCGTTTGATCTTCATTGTCCGCTGACGAGCCTGCCGCTGCCGTTCGGTACGACGCTGGAAAATATTCCGCCTCCGTATCTACCGGTCATGGAGGGGGCGAGAGATTGGCGCGACTGGCTCGGTCCATCCACTCTGCCGCGGATCGGCGTGGTCTGGTCCGGCAACCCCAATCATCTCAACGATCACAACCGGTCGATACCGTTGCAGCTGCTCGGCCCGCTGTTCGACAGCCAAGCGCAGTTCATCAGCCTGCAGAAAGACGCGCGCGCGAGCGATCAGGAGGCCTTGCGCAAGCGGAGCGATGTTCGCGATGCGGGAGCCGAGTTCGGAAGCTTTGCCGATACCGCGGCGCTGGTCGCGCAGCTCGATCTCGTGATCTCGGTGGATACCAGCGTGGCGCATCTGGCCGGCAGTCTCGGCAAGCCGGTCTGGATCCTGCTGCCCCATGTCGCGGATTGGCGCTGGCTGACGGATCGCGCCAATTCACCGTGGTATCCGACGGCGCGCCTGTTCCGGCAAGATGCATCGCGCCGATGGGAGACGGTCGTGGCCGAGCTTCGCGAAGGCTTGCAGGATTTTCTCAGCGCGGCGCGCTCGGCACGCTGACGGGGGTCTCCTGATAGGGGTCCTTCCGGATGGTCGGTGCCGACATCCTGACCCGCCGCACGGTGATGGGCGTACCGTCGGATTCGAATTTCAGCTGGTAGTGCCGCCCCTTCTTGTCGGTCGCATTGCAAGCGATGGTGGAGACCTGCAGCCGCGCGAAATTGCCGTTCTGCTGGCACGAGCCGTCCGACAGTTCGAGCGCCGGTACCGGAAGGCCGTCGGCTTTCGGCCGGTCCTTGGAATTCAGCTCCATGCGATCGACCGCGAGGACATAGACATCCGCCTGTGTCCGGCGGCCATATTCGCCCGAGAACGCCACGACGTGGCTGCCGTCGGCGGGGTCGTCGACCGCAACGGTAAAATTGGCGCGGCCCTTTTCGCTGTGAAAATAGCCCATCGCCTTGCATGGATAATCACGGCCGCCGATCTTCAGGGTCGAGCATTTGCCCGACATCAGCGCATAGAGGTCGATGTCCGGCCTGTCCCGGTCGGGATAGTTCGGCTCGGCGACCGAGGGCGTGGCCAGAAAAATGCCGGCAACAAGAGCGGCTTGCCAGCAGAGGTGTTTGGTCATGCCACCTTCCATCATCAGGCGCGTCACGGCGCGGGAATCTCTGACAGGTTTGCGGGCAATTCTCCAGCGCAAAAGCGACGAGATCGCGGCAAGCGCCGAGCTTTCCCCGCCTTGACAACGCCGTTCATGCCGCCATGGCTTGCCAGCGCGCATCGCGCGGCGAGGGGCGGCGGTGGAGGCGGACATCGAGCAGCGCGTGGGCGCGGGCCAGTTCGCCGGAGCGGATCAGCGCCACGATGAACGTGTCCTCGACGATCTCGCGCTGAGCATGGCTGCCGCCGATGCGCGCGACCTCGTCCATCATTGGCTCGATCTGTCTGATGCAGGCGGCATAATCCCCGCCCGCGAAAGCGTGCAGCGCCCGGCAGATGGCTGCCACGACGGGGCCTGCGGGCAGCTTTCCTTCGGCGAGGCGTTGCTCGATCGCGCGCAGGCGCTCGTCGAGCGCGGACTGGTTGCCCGTGGCGGATGCGAGCAGCGCCATATGCATTTCGACAAAGGGGAGACTCATCCTGGGAAAGAATTTCCGGGCATAGGCGTCCGCGTCCTCCCAGAGCTGCCTCGGAACCGTGTGGCCATAGGCTTGCAGCCGCCACAGCAGCGAGGCGCAATCGGACATCGCATTCAAGGGCGGCGCCTCCGTGACGGACGGCTGCAGCACGTCGGCGTAGATCGACAGCGCCTTCGCGGCGTCGCCGACTTCGAGCGCGCCCAGCGCCCGGTGCCAGAGGATATGGCCATGCAGGATGCCGGACCGGTCATATCCGCCGATCCATTGCGCCACCAGCGCATCGGCGTCGGCAACCGAGCCGTCCTCGAACATCGCGTGCAGCAACGCGTGCGTGGCATAGGCGTTCTGACGGCGAAGCTCGAAGGCGCGTTCGGTCATCGCGCGTCCCTTTGCGACCTGGCCATTCTCGGTCATCGACCAGCCGTGGTTCGACAGGAACCACCAGTCCTCGCCATAGTGCTTCGCGTGACGTTCGCAGAGCTCCTGCCGAGCCCGATCGTGATCGGCCATGCCGGAAAACGCGAACAGCCCGAACGCGCCGAGCGGCAGCGACAGCACGACCGCGTCGCGTGGCCAGCTTTCGAGATGGTTCAGCGCGGACGAAAGCGCCGCGCCAAGCTGGCCCTCGACCGCGAGCGCCAGCGTCTCGACATGGCCCTTCTCGCGTTCAGTGCCATGGCGCGCGACGAGTTGGCGCGCCCTTGCCGCCTCCTTCCGCGCGGCCTCCCCTTGCTGATAGAAGGAATGAACGCGGGCGCGGGCAATATGCGCCAGCGCGAAATCGGGATCCTCGGCGATCGCGCGCTCGAACGCCTCCGCCGCGCCAGGCCAGGCCGACAGCATCCTGTCGATACCGTCGCGATAGGCGGAAGCGGCGGAAGATGACGTTGTGGAGAGCGGCAGGCCGTAGCGGTCGTGATTAACCATCTCTGTCTCCCCCTCGTTTCCTGCCGCCATGATGGCGGCAAAAAGGCCAACGTGGAAGATGTTCTGCCACCGTGCCCTTGCAATTGCCAGGAAATGCGCTATGTAGGCGCTATTCGATTTGAACGCGCTAGCTTGCTGATTGCGGCCCAAGCCTCCTTCCCCGAGACATCGTTGAGATTGAATTGCAGCCTGCACGGTGGTCGTGCGGGCATAGGGCGTTTTGCCCACGGAGAGATACATGGCTACAGGTGTTGTGAAGTGGTTTAACGGTCAAAAGGGTTTTGGCTTCATTCAGCCGCTCGATGGCGGAAACGACGTGTTCGTCCACATCAGTGCGGTGGAGCGGGCAGGCCTGACCGGGCTTGGCGAAGGGCAGAAAGTGTCTTTCGAGCTGAAGACCGACAAGATGCGTGGCAAGACCAGCGCAGAGAATCTCGCGCTCATTTGAGCCGCTGAGAGCATGATCGGAACGGGCGAATTCCTGTTCCCAGCGACGAATGCTGAACACGTTTGCGCGAATATCATGCTCGATCAGGAATCTGGAGCGCATCGCGCTTCAGCGACAAGTATTTCACGGATGTACTGAAATATTTATCGAACGAGAACCCCGTCGGAAACGCCGGGGTTCTTTGCGTTTGCGCGGGTTCGTTGAAGTCGGGCGCCGGCTAGGCCGTGGACGCCGATCCCGCCTCGACCTTCATCGGTAAATCCTTGTCGCGGTAGTCGCCCACGACAAGCCGCCAGGTGGTCGCGCCGTCCGTGTCCGTACTGATCTTGCTGAATCCGAGCTTCTCGAAATGGTCCTTGACCAGGCCGTTGCGTGCGGTCGGGATATAGCGGCCGATCAACTCGACCGCGGCGTGGCGCTTCGCCTCATGGACGAGATGCTGCAGGATCGCCTCTTCGACGCGGCGCCCCAGCACACGGCAGGACATGATCCAGCTGTCGATCTCGAGGCTGCCGTCCTTGAGCCGGCAGATGACGGTCGAGATCATGCCGTTGTCGCCAAACATGTCGGCAAGCCGCGCCTGCACCGTCACGGCGTCGCTGCTGGCCTGGACTGCCTCGACTTCGGCCTCGCTGTAACGTCGTGTCGTCAGGTTGAACTGGTTGGATTTGGCGATGAGCTGCGCGATGCGCTTGCGGCCGCTTTGGTCGAACGGCGCGATCGACAGCGTCATCTCGAGCGAACGCAGATAGTCGTCGTGATTGCCGATGCGTTCGAGCTGTGCCGCGCGCCGCGCATTGGCCTTGTAGAATCCGGCGCGGAGCTGGTCCTCGCGGGAAAAGCTCGCCTGCTCGAAATATCCGGCCGCCTGGAATACGCCGATCCATTCGCTTGGGTCATCGGGAAGTTCGGGCACGGCGACGGCGGGCAGCGCATCGCGCACGCGCTTGCGCTCCGCCGGGTTGTCGTCGAGGAAGACGAAGCTTTCCAGTCCGAGGTCGGTCATGCCGGCAATCGCCTTGATATTGGCGGCCTTGTCGTCCCAGTTCACCCGGAAGGCGACGATGTCCTCCTCCTTCAGCACCATCTCGGGGTGATTGCGGAAGGCATCGAGCGCGATCGTCTCGTCGTTCTTCGAGGAGACGCAGAGAATGATGCCGCGCTCCTTGTAGGACAGCGCCATTCGCTGCAACGCCGTGTAGGTCTCGCCGAGCGGCGTGCCCGTTCCGAGCGCAAGTCCTTCCATGCCGTCGTCGCCGACGATGCCGCCCCACATGGTGTTGTCGAGATCGAGTACGAGCACGCGCCGCGAGCGCCCAAGCTGCGCCGCCAGGATGCGCATCACATGGTCGGCGTAGAGCGGGATCATCGCGGGCGCGAACGGATATTTGGCCGCGTACCAGAAGCGCGCGGCGGACCAGGCCGACTGTCCCACGAGCTCGGCGATGCCGTTAACGTCGAGCAGCAGGCAGGATGTTTGCCGGGAAAACTCGGCAAGACGCCGGTTGAACGCGCTCCGCAACTGCCGCGGGCTGCCGGCCAGCCCGAGGTCCATGTTGATCTGGAATGCGTCGGGGTCGCCAGCCAGTGTCTGCAGGATGACCGACTTTCCGGTCGCGGTGCGGGCGACGTCAACGATCCGCGCGATCTGACTCAGCGCGACGTCGATCGTCTGCCTTGCCGCGTCCTCGTCGCCGAGCGGGGCGGCAAGCTTGAACATGCGATTGTCCGATGCCAGCAGCACGGCATCGACCGGATTCCGTTTCAGCGCGTCGCCGTTCCGCGCAAGCCAGGAGTCCGGCTCTTCATATTCGGCCGCGGTGACCTGCAGCAGGACTCCGAAACGGATCGCCGTGCCGATCAGCGCGTCTGTCAGATGCGATGCGGTACTGGCCGACAGGATCAGCAAGTGCATCGGCACCAGGCCCTGCTTGCGGGCTTCGCCTGCGAAATGGGCTGGCGCCGATGTCAGGATGGTGCGGATTTTTCTGCCGAGCAGCCGCAACTCCGGCTCATCCCGGCCGGACTGTGCGAGAAGGCGTGCGGCTTGCAGGGCCGGCAGCGCCTCAGCCGGCAGAGCCGCGATCTCTTCGCGCATCCTGCGGACAGGGCGTGGCAGCCACGGCAATGCTTCCGGCGGCAGTTTCGTCAGCGGCCGGAGCGAGGCGCTCGTCTCGTTCACTGCGTGTGTTCCACGATCAAATCGACGAACTGGCGTACCGAATTGATCTCTTCGATCTCCGACAGATTGAACTGGAAGTCGAACTCGCTTTCGATGGCGCTCACCAGCCGCACATGGGCGAGGCTGTCCCAGCTTTTCAGGTCGGCCTGCCGTGTATCGAGGCTGATCCGCAAATCGTCGTCGTCGAGCTCGGCGCGAAAGATGTCCTGAAGACGGCCGAGAATCGCGTCACGGGAGGCCGGTGCCTGATCCATCACGCGACCCGTTCCTTGATGAAAAGCTCCGGTTTCGGAGCCGGCTGCACATACATCGTAATTCCCCGGCGGCCCAACGCAACCGCATGCTCGATGAACGGTTTAGCATCCGCGGCAATCATCTTCAAATTCGAGATTTGCGCCTCACGGAGAATATCCGGGCCGAAATGACGGCGCAGGCGGGCCGGCCGGACGTCTCCGATCCGGTTGAGATACTCGTTCTCGCCGGTCTCGCCGTTGGCGCGCTTCCAGCGATAGCGGACCGTGGGGCCGAACACGCCGCGGAAGAAGGGCACCTCATCACGCAGCAGGCATTCGACGACGTGGAGCGGAGTCATGAATTCGAAGCCTGCGCCAAGGCCGAGCAGCCGGGCATTCAGCTCCATCAGGCGGCAAAACGGGCTGTCCGGCCCCCACGCCGTTTTCGCGCGGTGATGATCCCTTACCAGGAACTCGGCCTGCGGCCCGATCGCGCAGACCGACGAACCCGGATGGATGCTGCGCAAGACGCCCGGTGTCCGGCGGAACACCTCGCACAACAGGCCGGTGTAGACGGGCGCACGATCGACCAGGAATACTTTCGACAGATCCTGGTCAATCGGAAAGGCCGGCATCGCCAGCGTGCCCTCGGGCCCGATCAGGTCGCGCAGCAGATCGATCACTTCGCTGGGACGCAGCCGCACATTGTAGAACTCGTTCCACGACGACTGCACCCAGACGGTCCGGCCGCGCGTGACGCCGAGCTCGATCAGTTTTTGCCTGAGTTCAGCGGGCTCGACGGGGCGCCGGTAGATCCGCCGCGACAGCCAGAGCTTTCTGGTGCGCACGAAGCCGCGAACATCCGCGTGCCCCAGCAGCTTGCTGGCAAGGCCTTTGACGGTGCTGCGGAACACGCGGGACATGAGCTGTGAGCTGAAAGTGGTGAACTTTGGAAGCGGCTCTTACGGCCTGCCGATCTGCTCGATCTCATACACAATGGGGAGCAGCACGTCCAACGGGTCATGCGCGACCGCGGCCCCGACGGTCGCGGTCTGGTCGGTCAGGATCCGCGGCAGGCGGTGCGACACGATCTGCACATGCGGCAGCGACGCGTTCAAATATCTGGCGAGCGTCTCGCCGGCGGCCTTTGCCATGGCATATTCGGCGATGCCGCTCGCCTCGGTGTCGATCGCGACCGTCGACGGATAGAAGATTCCGATCGTCTTGCCCGACGCTCTCGCAGAGAGTTCGCTGCAAAGCGCGTGGAACGCATCTGACGTGTAGGAGAGGTGCCGCCGCAGACGTTGCGGCGAAAAAGTCTCGGCGAGCTTGCGTTCGAAAATTCGCGAGGTCGCGAAATAATAGCAGCTCTGAATCGCGCCGACGCCGGCGAGCTGGCCGGAGACGGGGGCGAGCGCATCATATCGCACTACCTCGCAGGAGCCGCCGGCATCGCTGATTTCTGCGGCCACGCGCTCAGCCTCGAGCTTGCCGTCGCGGTAGGTGAGCAGGACATGTCCGCCGCCTGCCCCGATGATCTTCGCGGTGACCTCGCCCAGTCCGCGCGACGCGCCGACGACGAGCGCGCGCCGTCCGGCGAACGCGCCCGCACGAACGCGGCTCGATATGGCGGCCATGTCGGGCTGTCGCGGTGGGGCGTGGCGCGCGAAGGCTTCGAGCCTTCCCACGACGCCGCAGCCCGCCACGTCGATCTGCAGCGCGCGAAAGCGCGGGTCAGCCCTGGCGACGGAGTAGCGTAGCGCACTTTCGCCGTCGCTGGCCGGATCGCGATTGAGGTCGAGACCGGTGAAGAGCGAATGCAGGCCGGGACAGGCCATGCCGACAATTTGCGACGTTGCCAGCAGCGCGCGCAGGGTTGACGTGCCGGCGGATTGCGCCAGCGCGGGAAACAGATGCCGCAGATTGCCGTCGGCGGCCGGCGCACTGACGGCGCCCGCCTGCCGCGCCATCTGCTCGAAGGCGGGATTGGCGGCGCCCGAAAACGTCTCGACGTCCGCACGCACGGATCGCGCTGCCTCTCCCGTAGCCTTGCCGGGCGAGGAGGCGGCCTTGATGGCCGCGATGACAATTCCATCCATGACGACCTCGAAGCTGAGTGAAGTCCCGTCACGGGCCTTGACCGCGACATCCGCGGTTTCGTCGAGATAAAGCGGCTGGTGAAACCGGACCTTCAGATGTTGCAGATCCAACGGCTCCGACCGCAGCGCGGCGTCGAGGGCCCATAGCAGGGTGTGAATGCCGTGCACGACGGGAGCGCCCATCAGGGTGCGCCGGGCAAAATCCGGATCGAGATGGATGGGATTGAAGTCGCCCGAGGCCTGCGCGAATTGGCGCTGGTCGTCAGGCGTGAAACTGCGGCTGGCGAGGATCGAGCCTGTCATCCCTGGAGCGCACGTTCGAGGTCGTCGACGGCTCGCTTAACACAATCAACGACCGCCGGAACGATTTTATCGGCATCGAAGTGGCCTGACAGTCCGAACAGATGCTGGAACCCGGTCACCTCATACCCGCCTTGGCGGATCTGGTCCGGCGTCGGCAGATAACCGTAAAGCGTGCCGAGATAACCGGCATAGAGCCGAAGCGTACCGTCGCGCGGCGGGACCTTGCTCTCCAGAATGGGCTGCCATTCCATGGTCACTTCAGCGGAGAGCGCCATCAGTTCGATTGCGCCGAGGCGGAGGGTCTGGACGGTGAGCGGCTTGTCCGGCGTTCTGCCCTGGAAGAGGGATGAGAGCGCGACATCGGCGAGGCCGGTTGCGAGTGAGCCCGTTGCCGGCGGCCTGTCCATTCGGCTCTGCGCGATCCGGACCACGGCCGCTGCAAGGCCCTCGCTCCACCTGATGTAGTCGTCCGGCGTCGAGGAGGGAAACGTCGGTCCTGTGATCGGCAGGCGCATAAGGCTGCGCAGCCGGCTGGAAAGAGGCGAGGGTGCGCGCATGATCTTGGGGCTGATGTCGCCGCAAAACCCCTGCACGAACACGCAGGGCACGTCGCCCAATTGCCGACGAAGCGCGCGGCGTACGGCGCCGGGAAAATCGGCGCTGACCGCATTTGGAGGGACGACCGCGGTCGCGTGGCAGGCGTAGTGCCAGATGGCGGCCATGACGGTATCGTTGTCAGTCCGGCGCAGCAGGATGACGGTGGCTCGCTCATCGGTGGCGCCATCGGGTTCGGGAGCCATCGCGATGCAGGAGAAGCGCAGGCCATACGTCCGGTTCAGGGTCGGCAGCGGCCAGTAGCGGCGGCGGTTGATCGAATGATCGAGCGTGCCCTGCTTGATCTGCAGCCGGATTTCAACAGGCTCGGCCTGAAGGATCACACTCACCAGATTTTCGGCGGCCTCCGCGGCGTCGGACACGTAGCGATCGTCGGGCTCGCCGAGCGGCGCGCAGGCGCGATCGGTGGCCGGCGCGAAATGCGTATGCGATGCTAGAAGCATCACTTCGCCCGGCTTGAAGCCGCGTCGCGCCAGGCGCGCCAGGATCATGGCCTGTAATTGCGCGCCCACGCCCATCAGGTCGAAACTGAAGATCAGGCAGCGCCGTTCGCCGTCCTCCAACAGCACGGCAGAGATTTCGATCGCGTCGAGAATCTCCACCGTGGGCGGCCGCCCTGCATAGCCCGCGAGCTGGACGGCCCGGCCGCGTGGGGTGACATCGCAGAATGCCGATCGCGCGCGCACGATGGATCGAACTCCGGGGCAACGACGCCTATGCCGGCTTGCCTTCCGTTCGCGCCCGCCGGCCCTCGATCGGATAGGCGGGGTCGTTGAAGCCGGGGGTGGAGGGATGGCCGCTCACGACCAGCCGGTCGATCAGCGCTTCGTCTTCCGCGGTAAAGGTGTAATCGAGCGCGCGGATGTAGTCGTCCCATTGCTCTTCGGTGCGGGGACCCGCGATCACCGCGTTGACGAAGGACGAGTTCAGCACCCAGGACACCGCGAACTGGCCGGCGGTGATGCCCTTCTTCTCCGCATGCGACCTGATCTCCTGCGCGAGCTTCAACGATTCCGGCCGCCATTCCGTCTGCATCATGCGCTTGTCGTTGCGGCCCGCGCGCGTGCTCTTGTCCGGCGCGGCGTCGGGCGCGTATTTGCCGGTCAGGACGCCGCGCGCCAGCGGGCTGTAGGACACGATGCCGAGTCCGTAATAGCCGCAGGCCGGAAAATGCTCGACCTCCGGCATGCGGTTCATCGCATTGTAGTAAGGCTGGCTCGCCACCGGCCGATCGATGCCGAGCCGGTCGCAGATGTTGCAGATCTCGGCGACGCGCCAGGCGCGATAGTTCGAGACGCCGAAATAGCGGATCTTGCCCGCGCGCATCAGGTCGCCCATCGCGCGCACGGTCTCCTCCAGCGGCGTCGAATGGTCTTCCTTGTGCAGATAATAGATGTCGATGTAGTCGGTGCCGAGCCGCCTCAGGCTTTCATCGGCGGCCTGCAGCACCCAGCTGCGCGACAGGCCGCGGCGATTGGGGTCCTTGCCCATGGGGTTCGCAAGCTTGGTCGAAAGCACCCAGCCTGGCCGATTGTTGGAAATCGCGCGGCCGACCACCTGCTCCGAATTGCCGTCATTGTAGGCGTCCGCCGTATCGATGAAGTTGATGCCGGCCTCGCGCGCCTTGGCGACGATGCGCATCGAGGTCGCTTCGTCGGTCGGGCCGCCGAACATCATGGTGCCCAGGCAGATCGGCGAGACCTTCAGGCCGCTGCGGCCGAGATTGCGGTAGTTCATCGTTTTCCTCCTTGTTCGTCATTCCGGGGCGATGCGAAGCAGCGAACCCGGAATCTCGAGATTCCGGGTCTGGTGCTGGCGCACCATCCCGGAATGACGACGTTTAACTCTCACCCCTCAGAATCTTGAACACGCCATTGGCCGTGGCGATGACGCGCTTGTCGACGGTCACTTCGGTGTTGACGAAAATCAGACTTCGCGTCGCCCGCACCACGCGAGGCCTTGAGATCAGCGTCTCGCCGATCTTGCCGGACTCGACGAAGTGCACGTCGAGCTGGATCGTCGCCATGGTGGGTTTGTCCGTGACGAAGCGGGCGGTCATGCCGCAGGTGCGATCGGCAAAAGTCATCAGCACGCCACCCTGGACCAGGCCGCGGCGGTTGTGGTGCTTGTCCTCCGCCACCAGCGCGTATTCGTGCGCGCCGTGGTTCTGACGCTGCCACAGCGGTCCGATCAGCTGGATGAATCCCGTTGTTTCGACCATCTTCCAGCCGTCGGATTTGAGCCTGGCCGTGGCCTTGTCGATCATACCGCCTATTCCCGTTTCTTGACGCCAAAGCGCGATGGATGGATCGGTGCGCTTTAGGTTCTTGTTCAGGCATGATCTTTTCGGAAAACCGCTTCACACTTTTCCGGATCATGCCTAGCCGACATTCCATCAAGCGCAAACGTGATGTAGTCAAGCGGGATGACCCGTCCATTCAACGATACCACACGGCGGAATATCGCTGATCTCTGCGCGGCCTTCGCTCGTCTGGAGCCCGCCGGCGCAGCGCCCGAGCTCAAGCGCGCGGCGGTCGCCATCACGCTGACCGGTGCGGACAAGGCCGGCGAAACCGCTTTTCTCCTGACGCGCCGCGCCTCCGGCCTGCGCGCCCATCGCGCCCAATGGGCCTTGCCGGGGGGCCGTTGCGACGCAGGCGAGACAGAGGTCCAGTCGGCGCTGCGCGAACTGCGCGAAGAACTCGGCCTCGACCTCGGTCCCGACGCCGTGCTCGGCCTGCTCGACGATTATCCGACCCGCTCCGGCTATCTCATCACGCCGGTCGTGGTGTGGGCGCAAGACGAGGGCGCGATCGTGCCGAACCCTGCTGAGGTCGCCGCCGTGCATCGCATTTCCCTCGGCGCGATCGAGCACAGGGAGGCATTCGATTTCATCGCCATCCCCGAAAGCACGCGGCGGGTGATCCGCTTCCATTGGGAGGACCGGCTGATCCACGCGCCAACCGCGGCCATGATCTACCAGTTCCGCGAGGTGCTGGGTGGGCGCCCCACCCGCGTTGACGATCTCGAACAGCCGGTCTTTGCCTGGAAGTAGGCGAAATCTCGGCTACAACGGCCGCATGCGACGCCAAACGATTCGCGGTTGCCTGGTCACGCTCGCGCTGCTCGCTCCCGCGCCGTTGATATCGGCGCAGGATGGGCGGGCGGGCGCGGGCGCCGGTCCCGGCTCCACGATCGTTCTGGCGCAGATGGCTTCGCCCCAGGCGGTCAACGAGTATCAGCGCAGGCTCGCGGAATACCAGGCGGCGCGCGAGGCCTACGAGGTCGAGGCAGGCGCCTATTGGAGCGCCATCGCGGAAAAGCGGCGCGGCCGCAACGCCAGGCGGCGCGAGCGTCAGGTCGTCACGCTCGACGATTATGTGCTGACCCAGCCGCCGGTCTATGCCGGACCACGGCGGCCGGTGAATCCGGCTGGAGAGCCGGAGGCGGAAACGCCGCAGCGCCCGCGAAAGGTCATCCCCGTGGTCGCGGATCTGTTGAAGGCCGCCTCCGATTATTACCAGTGGGCGCCGCAACGGCCTGCGACCGAGGCCGACTTCAAGCGCGCCTATGCGCGCTTTGCGATGTCAGCGGGCCTCACGCGCGAGCAGGCGGTGCGCGTCTATGCGTTCGAGACCGGCGGCAATGGCAGTCACGACATGCAGGCGGGCCTCAGCTCGTGGCGCCCCGGCGCGCACGCGATCTCGACCGCGATCGGCTACAACCAGCTTCTCACCACCAACAGCGTGGAGCTGATTGCCGAGCAGGGGCCGCTGTTGCTGAAAATGCTGGCGCAGCGCGCCGCCTTGCTCTCGGGTCCCGCGCGCCAGGCGATGGAGACCAAGATCGCCGTGCTCAATCAGATGGTGGCGCTGGCGCGCTCGGTGCCGGACGAGTGGGGCGAGCATGAAAAGATCGGCGACACGCCGCAGGGCTGGGCGCTGCACGCCATGGTGCTCGATGTCGACGTCGGCCCGATGCTGCAGACCCACAAGCTCATGACATCGGTGCGGTTCGCCCGCGCCAAGGGTTATGATCGTCCGCTCACGGCCGCCGAACTCGAGATGATGAACCTCACCGGCGACGGCACTGGGCTCGACATGGTGACCATGCCGCAGGACATGCGCGAGCAGGTGCCATCGGCGAATTTCTTCCAGCGCTCGGGCTATGAGCGCAACCCGGTGGCGAGCCGCAACAACACGGTGGCGAAGCTTCTCGCCGTGACCGAGACGCGGATGGATTCCAACAGCAGCCAGCCCGGCGCAAGGGAACTGGCCGCGGCGTTCTAGTTGATTTGTCGTCCCGGCCAAGCGAAGCGCGAGCCGGGACCCATAACCACAGGGCGTAGTTGTGGCGCTCAAGCGTGTGCCACCCGATTCCACCGATGGATCCCGCGGTATGGGTCCCTGCGTTCGCAGGGACGACAGCTTCCCTCAATCCGATCCGAACATGAACTTGTCGCCTTCGAGATAGGGACCGGTGCGGATGTAGAGCTGGCCATTCTGTCCGAGGAAGAACAGCGTGCCCTTCGGGACCTTCTTGGCGCCCTTCAACAGCGTGCCGGCATTGCTGGTGCCCATCTTGTACTGGAATGTCTTGCCCTGCTTGTCATAGGCGTAGCCCGTGTCGGGCTTCAGCTCCCATGGCGTAGGAGCTGCGGCCTCGGCGAAAGCAAGTGTGGCGAGCCCGCCGGTGGCGACCGCCAGTATCAGCATCCCGATCGTATATTTTTGCATGATCATTCTCCCCATCGCCCGCAACTTGAACAAATCACGAACGGAGTCGTGCCGTCAATATGAGGCCCGCTGCCTCACGCCAAAGCGATGACATTGTGATTTTCCGCCGCAAGCTTGGCGACTATGTTCCCGTTAGCGTCTACAACCAATCCTACAAAAGCAGTCATAGGGATGATTCGGATGGGTCAGGTCACTCAATTTTGCCTTGCTGCCGCACTGTCACTGGCGACGATGGTTTCCGCAGCCGACGCCGACGAACTGTTCAAGCTGTCCAACAATCAGCGGATTTCCTGCAGCCGCGGCCTTGCCGCCGGCAAGCTCAATACCGCGACGTGCAAGTCGTACACCTATGTTTTCAATACGAAGACCTCGGAATATTTTCGCTGCCAGATGTCGCTCGCGCTGACGCGTGACAACAAGGAAGTGATCAACGTGCAGGCCGACGGCGGCTGCACCAGGAAGCCGCGCATTTTCGATGCCGACTCCAATTATGCCTTCGACGCCACCGAGACCGAGCCGCCGAATACCAATTCCTTCTTTGGACCCGGCGGCTATTCGATCTGGGCCGCCGACACCACCCAGCAGAAGGTACGCGGTTGCCTTATCATCTCGTCCGGGCTGGGTTCGGATATCTCCAAATGCCTGGACATGACGTTTCAGTGAAACGGCGTTGCGCCGGCTAAAGGCGCAAGGAGCGCGTGATGTCTCCCTTGCGCCCGGCAAGGCTATGCCGTTCCTGGTTGTTTCTTGAAGGCGCCAACGAACCGGTGCTGCGCAATGCCGCAGCTTCAGGTGCTGATGTCCTGATCCAGGAGCTGGAGGATTTTACGCCGCCCGCGCTGCGGCCTCTTTCTCGCGCGCTCGCGCCCGAGCTCTACGGCGCCTGGCGTGCGGCGGGAGCCGTCGCCGCGGTCCGCATCAATCCGCTCGAGCTCGACGGCATGGATGATCTCGCCGCGGTCATGCGCGGCCGGCCCGACATCGTGGCGCTGCCGAAGGTCGCCGAGCCCGCGCAAATTGTTGAACTCGACGAGGCGGTCGCGCGCTTCGAGCGGGAGTATCATATTCCCGAAGGCGTCACCGCGCTGCTGCCCAATATCGAGTTCGCCCGCGGCATCGTGCAGCTTGGCGCGATCGCGGCGGCGAGCCGGCGCGTGTCGGCCTGTCTGCTCGCGGCCGAGGATCTGGCCGCCGACCTTGGGGCGGAGCGTGCGCCCGACGGCATCGAGCTTGCCTATTGCCGGCAGCGCTTCATCGTCGAATGTGTCGCGGCCGGCGTGGTTGCGGTCGATTGTCCCTATACCTGGAGCGATGCCGAGGGCGTCAGGCATGACACGCTGTGGGCGCGCCGGCTCGGCTACGGCGCCAGAAGCCTGGTCGATCCCGCGCACGCAACGATCGTCAATCGTCTGCTGACGCCTGATGATGACGAGATGCGCCGCGCCAGCGAGATCGTCACCGCCTTCGAGGCCGCGCGCGCGAAAGGACAGGCGCGCGTCGAGATCGACGGTTCGCTGGTCGAGGTTCCCACCTATACCAACGCCAAACGCCTGCTTGCGCGCGGCGAAGCTTTGCGGCAGTTCGAGAGTAGATAATCCTGCTGCACAACAACAGAAACGAAACGGGAGAATGTCGATGGATCGGCTCAAGGGCAAGGTTGCGATGGTGGTCGGCGCCGGCTCGATCGGCCCGGGCTGGGGCAACGGCAAGGCGACTGCGGTCACCTTTGCCCGCGAGGGCGCGCAGGTCTTCTGCGTCGACCGCAATCCCGCCGCTGCCGAGGAGACGGTCGGCATCATCACCAGGGAAGGCGGTAAGGCCATGGCGCATACATCAGACGTGTCCAGGGCGGCCGATGTGGAGGCGATGGTCGCCGCCTGCCTGAAAGCGTATGGCCGCATCGACGTGGTCGATAACAATGTCGGCATCGCCGAAGTCGGCAGTGTGGTCGAGGTCAAGGAAGCCGAGTGGGACCGCGTCTTCGCCGTCAATCTCAAGAGCGCCTTTCTCACCATGAAGCACGTCATTCCGGCGATGGTCGAACAGGGCGGCGGCTCGATCATCAACATCTCCTCGATCGCCTCCATCCGCCATGTCGGCATTTCCTATGTCAGCTACAACGCCAGCAAGGCCGCGATGAACCAGATGACGCGCACCACCGCGGTCGAGTTCGCGCCGAAACATGTGCGGGTGAATGCGATCCTGCCCGGCCTGATGAAGACGCCGATGGTCGAGCATTCCGCAGGCCTCGCGCAGAGCTATGCCAAGGGCGACGTGGAGGCGATGTGGCGCGCGCGCGACGCGCAGGTGCCGATGGGCCATATGGGCGACGCCTGGGACGTCGCCAACGCGGCGCTGTTCCTCGCCTCCGACGAATTCGAAATATGTTACCGGCATCGAGCTCGTGGTCGATGGCGGCATCACCTGCAAATCGGGCGCGTGAGGGCGTCGCGCGCTAGCCTCTTTGTTTGAGCATGATCTTTTCGGAAAACCGGTTTCCACTTTTCCGGATCATGCTCTACTGCGCGAGCCTGAGGATCCCGCCGGCCAGATTGTGCCAGGCCGGCGTCATGCTGACCGGCAGGTTCAGGATCTTCACGGCGATGAGCGCAATCCCGCCATAGACATAGACCGGATGCGGCCGCCCGCGCGTGCGCCAGTCGTGGACGACGGCGACGACCAGCAACAGGTAGGCAATGAGCGCCGGCGGCAGCGTCACGGCAACCGGCGGCGGGCCGGGCGGTCCGGCTGGCGCCAGAAAGGTGAGAAACCAGCGCGCCACGGCGGCGTCCAAGAGCGAGATGCCGGCCAGCAGCATCAGTCGCTTGTGTGTTTCCGCCTGCCGCACGTTGGCGATGGCGAGGCTGAATACCACGGCAAAAAAGCCGATTCCGCTGAGCGGGACGATGGAAAAGGCGAGGCCCGCATCGGTCTGTCCGATCGCGGCCGATTGCTTCATGACATGCACCGACACCAGGAAGCCGAAGATGACCATCGCGGTCGCCAGCGACACGCCGGCCATTCCGATCGCGCGATGCCTTGCGACGCGGCCGGATGCGGCGAGCCAGCTTTGAAAGGCGAAGAACACGGTCCAGGTGAAGAACAGAAGGCCGTGAAGGTGAACGATCGGGCTTGCCGAGAAGGTCCGATGCGCGAGCGGCAGCCAATAGGTTGGCGCGAAGCCGAGGAAAGCGACGGCCGTGCAGGCCAGTGCCATGTGAAAATAAAAATATCGCGCAGGAGCCGCAGCCGCGGCGCGTGCGCGATCATCCGTCAAGGTGGTCATGAGAAGTGTGTCTCGGCGCGCTGTCGATGGTTCAAAATTAATTTCGCCCGCGCCGGCTACCTTCATGGTAACAGGTTCCGTTTTTCGTCCGTCCGGAATGCCGATGCGCGCCCGCCACAAGGTCCTGTTGCTTTTCGTTGCTGCTCTCGCCTCGGTCCGGCTGCACGCGACCGGAGCCGACACCAGCACCGTTCCCGAGGTCGACACGTCTGCCTGCACGTCCGCGATATCGGCCAGCGACGATGACAGGATCATCGGCGACTGCGGCGCGCTGATCGACCATGAGAAGACCGCAAAAGCCGACCGTCTCAAAGCGCTGGTGGCGCGTGGCGGCGCCTATGCGCGCAAGGCGGACGTGGAGCGCGCCATCGCCGACTACGATGCGGCGATCAGGCTCGAGGGAGATCAGGCCGATCTCTTCAATGCGCGTGGCGAGCTCTGGTGGAAGAAGGGCGACCGGCCGAAGGCGCTGGCCGACTTCGGCGCCGCGATCAAGCTCAAGCCGGACCACCAGCTCGCGCGCGGCAATTACAGGAAGCTGGCGCGGGAGCTGGAGCGGCTGGGTGCGCTGATGGCGGTCGCGGGCAAGCCGAGCTTCAATTGCGCGGCGGCGCGCCGGCCGGCGGAGAAAACGATCTGCGCCAATCCGGAACTCGCCAATCTCGACCGCCAGATCCATGCGGTGAACATCCGCGTCGTGCGCGAGGCCCAGTCGGCGCGCGAGCGGCAGGCCTTGCAGCGCGAGCAGGATGACTTCATCGCCCGCCGCAACGCGGATTTCGGCAAACCCGGCTACGACCTGCTGAAGGTCATGCGCGACCGTCTGCAGCATCTTCTGGGGGCCGACGGGTATTAGGGTGAGTTTGTGGAGGCTGAACCGAATCCGGGACGGCCGCGACAATGGGAAAATGTCGCTTTCGGAGCTCCCGGCCATGTATGGCAAATCCCAGCCCGTCCGCTTGCCCTCCACATCCCGTTTTTCGCTGCTATCCGGCTTGTTCGGGCTCAGCCTGCTGCTGACTGCGGCCGGACCGGCCGCGGCCGGCGGGACCCCTGTCGATTGCGTGCCCGGCAGCAAGGCTCCTCCGGAAAGGCTGATTGCGGCCTGCACCACCATCATCGACAACAATGCGGCATCGCGCACCGATCGCTCGGCGGCGCTGGTCGGCCGCGCCGACGCGCATGCCAGGACCTCGGGCGGCATGACCGATGCGTTCGCCGATCTCGATCGCGCCATCGCGCTCGACGACAGGAACGGCGCCGCCTATCGCCTGCGCGGCGATCTCACCCGCGAGGCCGGCGGCAATCTCAACAAGGCGGAGGCGGATCTCACCAAGGCGATCGCGCTCGACCCGCAGGACATCGAGGCCTATGAGCTGCGCGGCGTCGTCTACACGACCCAGCACAGGCTGGACCGCGCCATCGCCGACTATGATCAGGTGATCAAGCTCAAGCCCGACAACGCCCAGGCCTGGTCCGACCGCGGCGTGACCTATTATCTCGGCGGCGAGTACCAAAAGGCCGTCGATGATTCCAACGAAGCGCTGCGGCTCGATCCGAACCGGCCGCGCACTCTCACCAACCGCGGCGCCGCCTACAAGAAGCTCGGCGAGCTCGACAAGGCGCTTGCCGATGCCAACGAGGCGATCAGGCTCGATCCCAAGGTGCCCGAATATTATGACAATCGCGGGCTGTCCTATGCCGACCTGAAGCAATACGACAACGCGATCGCCGACTACGACCAGGCGATCCGGATGGAGCAGCGGACCAATTTCTTCACCAACCGCGGCGACGCCTACCAATTCAAGGGCGAGCTCGGCACGGCGCTCAACGATTACAACACCGCACTCCGCCTCGATCCGACGTTCGAGAAGGCCTACAACAATCGCGCCGTGCTCTACAAGAAGATGGGCGAGCGCGCCAAGGCGCTGGCCGATTACGAAGCCGCGCTGAAGCTCAATCCCGGCAATGAGAACGCCATCAACGGCCGCCGCGTTCTGAAGGCGGAGATCGCCCGGCTCGGCGCCGAGCCGCAGCGCCCGCTGAGCGCGCCGGATGCCCATCCGTCCTTCGATTGCTCCACCGCCAGGCTCGCGGTCGAGAAGGCGATCTGCGCCGACCCGCAGCTCGGCGCGCTGGACCACCAGATCGCCGATGCCTATACGCGGCTGGTCAACAATTCGGGCGGCCGTTCCGCCGAGATCCTGCGCCGGGCGCAACGCGACTTCGTCGCGGCACGCAACGCCGGCT
Organism: uncultured Alphaproteobacteria bacterium; assembly: GCA_963696255.1. Taxonomy (GTDB): domain Bacteria; phylum Pseudomonadota; class Alphaproteobacteria; order Rhizobiales; family Xanthobacteraceae; genus Bradyrhizobium. Next base: position 926,538 of record CAVOJN010000005.1, on the reverse strand, counting down.
ATGGCCGGCCGGGTTACGACCTTCGCAGCGCCCTGCAAAAGCGCCTCGATACGCTCACGACCGCGGCGCGTTAATCGAAGGGTGAAAGCTTTTCCGGCTTGAATTGTCGGTTTGACGCGCGACAATGCGCGCCAAATGACGCCAAGCCTTTGCATTCGTCATGGCCGGGTCATAGGCGAGCGGAAGCGACGCCGTTCTTCGAACGGCTGTGCCCGCCCATGACGGCAGAGAGGCCGGGAGGACACCATGAACATTCACGAGAAAAGCGCCTACCACGAGGTGCATGCCCGCTCGCTCCGCGATCCCGAGGGATTCTGGGCCGAGGCCGCGCGCGAGATCGACTGGATCGAGCCGGCGAAGACGATTTTCGACCCGTCTGCCGGCGCCTATGGCCGCTGGTTCGCCGGCGGCGTGGTCAACAGCTGCTACAATGCGCTCGATCGCCATGTCGCGGGCGGGCGCGCCAGCCAGCTGGCGCTGATCCATGATTCGCCGCTGACCAATTCGGTCACCAAATTCACCTATGCCGAACTCCTCAAGGAAGTGCAGACGCTCGCCGCGATCATGCAGGATCTCGGCGTGACCAAAGGCGATCGTGTCATCCTCTATATGCCGATGGTGCCGGAAGCCGTGGTGGCGATGCTGGCCTGCGCGCGGATCGGCGCGGTGCACAGCGTGGTGTTCGGCGGCTTTGCCGCCAAGGAACTGGCCACCCGTATCGACGATGCGCGGCCGAAGCTGATCTTCTCGGCAAGCTGCGGCATCGAGCCCGGCCGCATCGTGCAATACAAGCCGCTGCTCGACGAGGCGATCAGGCTTGCGGCCTCCAAGCCGCAATGCTGCATCATCCTGCAACGGCCGCAGCAGACCTGCGAGCTGGTGTCAGGCCGCGACCATGATTGGGCGAGCCTGCGCCGCGCGGCGCTTGACGCCGGCAAAGCGGCTCCTTGCGTCCCCGTGCTCGCGACCGATCCGCTCTACATCCTCTATACGTCAGGGACGACCGGCAAGCCGAAGGGCGTGGTGCGCGACAATGGCGGGCATCTCGTCGCCGTCAAATGGTCGATGTTCAATCTCTATGGCGTCAAGCCCGGCGAGATCTGGTGGTGCGGCTCCGACATCGGCTGGGTGGTCGGCCACAGCTACATCATCTACGGCCCGCTGTTTCACGGCGCGACCTCGATCATGTATGAGGGCAAGCCGGTCGGCACGCCCGATGCCGGTGCGTTCTGGCGCGTCATCAGCGAGCACAAGGCGGTCGCCTTCTTCACGGCGCCGACCGCGTTCCGTGCCATCAAGAAGGAAGACCCGGACGGCAAGCTGATCCGCAAATATGATCTCTCGAAATTCCGCACGCTGTTCCTGGCCGGCGAGCGCGCCGATCCGCCGACGGTGGAGTGGGCGGAGACGCAGCTCAAGGTACCGGTCATCGATCACTGGTGGCAGACCGAAACCGGGTGGTGCATCGCCGGCAATCCGATCGGCCTCGGACAGCTGCCGGTGAAGCATGGTTCGCCGACGGTGCCGATGCCGGGCTACCAGGTCGATGTGGTCGACGAGGCCTCCAGGCCCGTCGCGACAGGCAGCATGGGCTCGATCGTGATCAAGCTGCCGATGCCGCCCGGCTGCCTGCCGACGCTGTGGGAGCAGGACGACCGCTTCAGGGAAGCCTATTTGAGCGAATTCCCCGGCTACTACAAAACCTCCGATGCCGGCTACAAGGACGAGGACGGCTACGTCTTCGTCATGGGCCGCACCGACGACATCATCAATGTGGCGGGTCATCGGCTCTCGACCGGCGGCATGGAGGAGATCCTGGCGTCGCATCCCGATGTCGCCGAATGCGCAGTTCTGGGCATCAGCGATTCCATCAAGGGCGAAGTGCCCTGCGGCTTCCTGGTGCTGAAGGCCGGCGTGACGCGTCAGCATTCGGACATCGAGCACGAGATCGTGGCCCTGGTACGCGACAAGCTCGGACCCGTCGCGGCGTTCAAGCTCGCGATCACGGTGGCGCGGCTGCCGAAGACGCGCTCGGGAAAGATCCTGCGCGGCACCATCAAGAAGATCGCCGACGGCGAGCCCTGGACCATGCCCGCCACCATCGAGGACCCCAAGGTGCTCGAGGAGATTACGGATGCGCTCAAGGGGAGGGTGTGACGTCTTTCTCGTCATGCCCGGGCTTGACCCGGGCATCCATCGCCGAGCAGAAATGCCATTATTTTGATGGATTGCCGGGTCAAGCCCGGCAATGACGATCTTGGGATGATCCTCAATGCCAGCGCGATTACTGATACTGCTGCTTATCGCCCTCGCACTCGCGGCCTGTGCCTCGCGCAACGAGCCGCCGGCCTATGCGTCGGTGCCGCCGGCCGAGGACGACGACGCGTTCTGCCAGCAGGGCGGCAAGGTCAAGGTCGGCTCGCCCGACTATGTCTATTGCCGCAAGGACCGCGACGCGGCCCGCAACGCCGCGGTCTCGCGCGCCGACCGCAAGCAACGCGACCTTGCCGATTACATGTTAAACCATCCGAATTAGCCAGAATCTTGGGAGGCCGCAATGAATGAGGACGTTTTCAACGGCAGCCTGCGCAAATTCCTGAAGAAGGTTGGGATCACCTCACAGCGCGAGATCGAAAAGGCTGTGCGCGATGCGATCGCAGCCGGTCGTCTCAAGGGGCACGAGAAGCTGCCGGCCAAGGTGATCCTGACCATCGGCGGTGTCAGCCTCTCGCACGAAATCAGCGACGAGATTGAGCTGGGCTAGCTGACGATGCCCGATAGATGGTGGGCAATGGCGCATCGCGCAGCTGTGGGGCATCGTCATTGCGAGCCAACGGGTCGCGCGAAGGCGCGCCCGATGACAGGCTCCGCGAAACAATCCATGCATCCTCACGCGCGGACAGATGGATTGCTTCGTCGCTTCGCTCCTCGCAATGACGATGCGGAGTTTGTCATCACCCGCGAAAGCGGATGATCCAGTATTCCAGAGACGTCAGTGATTCAATCGGGAGAGCGCGGAGTACTGGATGCCCCGGTCGAGCCGTGGCATGACAGCGGAGAGATCGGTGCGGCCCCTTACTCCTCCTCGGCTTTCTTGCCGCCGATGGTCTTCAGCTTGGCGAACACGGCGTCGACATTGAGGTCGTCGCTGCTCTTCTCGGCGTGCTCGAGCTCAGGCTCCTTGCGCGTGGTCTCCGAGGCCGGCAGCAGCGTGGCGCCGCCATATTGGGTATCGACCGGCTTCTCCTTGGCGGCGCGCTGCACCTCGAAATCAAGCTCGATCTGCGAGCACAGGCCGAGCGTCACCGGATCCATCGGCGTCAGCGTCGAGGCATTCCAGTGGGTGCGGTCACGGACGCTGGCGATGGTGGTCTTGGTGGTGCCGACCAGGCGCATGATCTGCGCGTCCTTCAGCTCGGCATGGTTGCGCACCAGCCAGAGGATTGCGCTCGGGCGCTCATGGCGGCGCGACACCGGGGTGTAGCGCGGGCCCTTGCGTTTGGCGGCCGGCGGCAGCACCACCTTGCTCTCCTCGAGCTTGAGGCGGTGGTTGGGGTCCTTTTCGCCCTTCTCGATCTCCTCGCGGGTCAATTGGCCGCTGGAAATCGGGTCCGAGCCCTTGATGCCCTGGGCGGCGTCGCCGTCGGCGATGGCCCGGATCTCCAGGGGGTGCATTTTGGTAAAATCGGCGACCTGATCGAAGGTCAAAGCGGTATTATCGAGCAGCCAGACGGCGGTCGCCTTGGGCATCAAGGGGGCGTTGCTCATGGCAAATCTCCTTTGCGCTTCGCCCACCCTTTGGAGGCGAAGCCGGTAGTGATCAATAACGACGGGAATTGAGCCCTATATAAGCTGTCTCGCCCCTGCGGCGCAATGGTATGCTAAAGTGCCTTGACAGGGGGCTAAACCGGTCCCAATTCGTAGCCCAAACGACCGTTCCCTGCCCGTCGGCGAGGGGTGATTCGGTCCCGAAACCGCTCCCAAATCGGCTCCAACAAGTCAGCCCCCAACTCCAGCCCCCCAAGGTCCAGCCCCCAGGTCCGTCCCACATGTCAGCTCCAATGGCCGCCAAACCAGACCTTAAAATCGTGCTTTGTTCGCCACGGGGCTTTTGTGCCGGCGTGGTCCGCGCCATCGACACCGTGGAACGGGCGCTCACCATCTATGGCGCCCCGGTCTATGTCCGGCACGAAATCGTTCATAATCGCTACGTGGTCGACAGCCTGAAGACCAAGGGCGCCATTTTCGTCGAGGAACTGGCGGAAATCCCCGACAATACCAACGCCCCGGTGGTGTTTTCGGCCCATGGCGTGCCGAAATCGGTCCCGGCCGAAGCCAAGGTGCGCAACTTCTTCTCGCTCGACGCGACCTGTCCGCTGGTGACCAAGGTTCACCGCGAGGCTGCGATCCATTTCAAGCGCGGCCGGGAAATCCTGCTGATCGGGCATTCCCACCACCCAGAGGTGGTCGGTACGCTCGGCCAGTTGCCCCAGGGCGCGGTGACGCTGATCGAGACCGACGAGGACGCCCGCACCTTCACCCCTGACAACCCGGACAACCTCGCCTTCGTGACCCAGACCACGCTGTCGATCGACGATACCGCCCACATCGTCGCGATCCTGAAACAGCGTTTCCCGAACATCAACGGGCCGCACAAGGAAGACATCTGCTACGCCACCACCAACCGCCAGCTTGCGGTGAAGAAGGTCGCGCCCGTGGTCGACGCGCTGATCGTGGTCGGCGCCCCCAACTCGTCGAACTCGCAGCGCCTGCGCGAGGTCGCCGAGCGCGAGGGCTGCAGGATCTCCGTGCTGGCGCAGCGCGCCAGCGACATCGACTGGAAACGCTTCGAAGGCATCAAGAGCCTCGGCATCACCGCGGGGGCCTCCGCGCCTGAAGTGATCGTCGAGGAGATCATGGGCGCGTTCGCCGAGCGCTACGAGCTGCATGTGCAGACAGTTTCGGCCGCGGAAGAGAACGAGTTCTTCCCGCTGCCGCGCTCGGTGCGGCCCGACGCAGCCTGATCTCCCATGGCGGTCTACACCGACGTCGCCGCCGACGAGCTCGGGGAGTTCCTTTCCCTCTACGATCTCGGCGAGCTCCTGTCGTACAAGGGCATCGCCGAGGGCGTCGAGAATTCCAACTTCCTGCTGCACACCTCGCGCGGCTCCTTCATCCTGACGCTCTACGAGAAGCGGGTCGCCAGAGACGACCTGCCGTTCTTCCTCGCTCTGATGACGCATCTCGCCTCGCACGGCATCAACTGCCCGCAGCCGGTGAAGAACAGGCATGGCGAGGCGCTCGGCTCGCTCTGCGGCCGGCCGGCCGCCATCATCAACTTCCTGGAAGGCATCTGGCCGCGCAAGCCGAACGCCGCGCATTGCGCCGGTGTCGGCCAGGCGCTGGCGAAGATGCATCTGGCCGGAGCCAACTTTGCGATGTCGCGCGCCAACGCGTTGTCGGTCGCAGGCTGGCGGCCGTTGTTCGATGTCGCGGCCGCTCGCGCCGACAGCGTTCAAACGGGCCTGCGCGACCTCATCGCGCGCGAGCTCGATTATCTCGAAGGCGGCGTGTGGCCGCAGAGCCTGCCGCAGGGCGTGATCCACGCCGACCTGTTTCCCGACAACGTGTTCTTCCTCGGCGACGCGCTTTCGGGGATCATCGACTTCACCTTCGCCTGCAACGACACGCTGGCCTATGACGTCGCCATTTGCCTGAATGCGTGGTGCTTCGAGAGCGATCATTCCTTCAACGTCACCAAGGCCCGTGCGTTTCTTTTCGCCTATGGCCGCGCGCGCAAGCTGTCGGAGGCCGAGCAGGCCGCGTTGCCGCTGCTTGCGCGCGGCTCGGCGCTGCGCTTCCTGCTGACGCGGCTGGTCGATTGGCTGAATGTGCCGCCGGGCGCGCTGGTGCGGCCGAAGGATCCGCTCGAATATGCGCGCAAGCTGCGCTTCCATCAGGGCGTCAAAAGCCTGCGCGACTACGGCGTCTCGGGGACGCTGGTCGCGTGAGCGAGCTTCCCACCGTGATCATCCACACCGACGGGGCCTGTTCGGGCAATCCCGGGCCGGGCGGCTGGGGCGCGATCCTCAAATTCGGCGACGTCGAAAAGGAAATGAAGGGCGGCGAGGCCCACACCACCAACAACCGCATGGAATTGATGGCGGCGATCTCGGCGCTGGAAGCGCTGAAGAAGCCGTGCCAGGTCGATCTCTATACCGACAGCCAGTATGTGCGGCAGGGCATCACGGGGTGGATACACGGCTGGAAGCGAAACGGCTGGCGCACCGCCGACAAGAAGCCGGTGAAGAACGCCGAGCTGTGGCAGCGGCTCGACGACGCCCTGAAGCCGCATCAGGTGCGCTGGCACTGGGTCAAGGGCCATGCAGGCCATGACGAGAACGAGCGCGCCGACCAGCTTGCCCGCGACGGCGTCGCCATGGCGCGGCTGAAGGGATAGGGCGAACTTATTTGGTGTCGTCATTCCGGGATGGTCCGAAGGACCAGACCCGGAATCTCGAGATTCCGGGTTCGGTGCTGTCGCACCGCCCCGGAATGACGGTTGAGAATTACAGCTGCCCCAGCAGCGTGTCGCCGCCGGAGACTTCGACCTTGCCGGGGGCCGGCTCGATGTTGAACTTCTTGACCACGCCGTCCTCGACCACCATCGAGTAGCGCTTGGAGCGGATGCCCAGCCCGTTGCCGGAGGCGTCCAATTCCATGCCGATCGCCTTGGTGAAATCGGCGTTGCCATCGGCGAGGAAGGTGGCCTCGTCACGCTGGTCGGTGTCGCGCTTCCAGGCGTTCATCACAAAGGCGTCGTTGACGGAGACGATCGCGATCGTGTCCACGCCCTTGTTCTTGATGGCATAGGCGTTGAGGAAGATGCTCGGCAAATGCATCTTGTGGCAGGTGCCGGTGTAAGCACCCGGAACGGCAAACAGCGCGACCTTCTTGCCCTTGAAGATGTCGTCGGTGGTTTTGACCTGCGGACCTTCCGCGGTCATCACGCGAAGTTTCGCATCGGGCAGCTTGTCGCCTACTTTGATCGTCATCGTTACTACTCCTTGGGGGATCTGCGGAATGGGTCTTAGACCGGGAAGGCGGCCGGTACAATATTCAGGCTGCCGAAAACGGCAACGGCGTTTCGCCCTGGATTATCAGCCCGAAAATCCGCCGGCGTCCAGAAAAGCCTGTTCGTCCGGCGTCGTCGCGCGTCCCAGCACGCGATTTCTATGCGGGAAGCGGCCGAAGCGGCGGATGATGTCGGCGTGCCGCTCGGCATATTCGAGGCTGTCGGGAGCGTTGCGGAAGAGCTCCACGCAGCGGAGCTGGTCCGCCAGGTCCAAGGTCGAACCTAACCGGTCGCCGTTCGACAGCTTTGAAGGTTTCGTTTTGCCTGCCCTTGTGGCCTGAACAATTTTGGCCGGTAGATATACGTCCGGTCACATATTTTTCATAAGTTTCTCGCTGGAACGCCGCGCCAGTGCGTGATGACTGTCTGTCCGCGGCTAATCTAAAGGAACTGAACAATGCCCACGATCACTACTACAGACGGCGTAAACATCTTCTACAAGGATTGGGGATCAGGTCAGCCGATCGTTTTCAGCCACGGTTGGCCGCTGACAGCGGACGACTGGGATGCCCAGATGACATTCTTCCTTCATCACGGCTATCGGGTGATCGCCCACGACCGGCGCGGCCACGGCCGGTCCGACCAGCCCAGCACCGGCAACGACATGGACCACTGGGTTGCCGACCTCGCGGCCCTGACGGAACACCTCGACCTGCGCGACGCGATCCATATCGGGCACTCGACAGGTGGCGGTGAGGTGGCTCGCTATGTCGCTCGCCACCAGGAGCGCGTCGCGAAGGCGGTGCTGGTCGCTTCGCTGACGCCGAACATGTACCGGAGCGAGGACAACCCGGCCGGTCAGCCGCCGGAGTGGTTCGAAGCGATCCGGGCAGGCGTGCTGGGCAACCGGTCGGAGTTCTATCGTTTCGTCCCTGAGAACCCGTTCTACGGCTACAACCTCGATGGGGCGAAGCCTTCGGAGGCGATCATTGCGAACTGGTGGCGCCAAGGCATGGCCGGCGGTGCCCTCGCTCATTACGCAACCGTCGGCTCTTGGCTCGAAGATTATACCGAAGACCTCAAGAAGATCACTGTGCCGGTGCTGGTGATGCATGGCGAGGCTGATCAAGTCGTCCCGTTCGCAAGTTCAGTGCCGCGTGCGGTCGACCTGCTTAAGAAGGGGTCGCTGAAGACTTATCCCGCTTATCCCCATGGCATGCTCACCACGCATGCGGATGTCCTCAACCCCGACCTGCTCTCGTTCATCAGGTCTTGACGACATCTCTCATCCATTATCGCCTATGGTAGACATTTAGGGGTGTATATTGAGGAGGGTTCGGGTTTCGTCGTGGTGACGAAGGAACGAACAGGAAGCTCAAACCCTCCTCGAAAATTCGTCGGCCAAGGCCCCTATCGAAGCGGCGGCCCTGGCAGCGTTGCTCGGGCTTGACGGAGGTCCACTCCACCGTCGGCTTCGCGCCTCGCTCCCTGCCTGCCCGGGGGCGCTTGAGGGGCAACCGTGGCATGTGGAATTTGTCCACGCCGCCTAGTACCAGCGGTCGCGGCCTGCCTCGCGCCAGAAGGCCAGGATATCGGCGGGAGTGGGCGTGTCGCTGCAGTTCATCGTCACGAGCAGTTTTAGACCCTCATCCTGAGGAACGCGCCAGCGCGTCTCGAACGATGAGGCAGCAGTCGGGCCTCATGGTTCGAGACGGCCACTGCGTGGCCTCCTCACCATGAGGAGTAAGGATCACGCCGCCGCCTTTTTCTCGTCGCGGAGCTGGCGGCGCAGGATTTTGCCGACATTGGTCTTGGGCAGTTCGGTCCTGAACTCGATCAGCTTCGGCACCTTGTAGGCGGTGAGATTGTCGCGGCAATATTTGATGATGGCTTCGGCCGTGACGTTGGCGTCTTTCTTGACCACGAAGGCCTTCACAGCCTCGCCCGACCTGTCGTCGGGAACGCCGATCACGGCGCATTCCAGCACGCCAGGGTGGCCTGCGATCACTTCCTCGATCTCGTTCGGATAGACGTTGAAGCCCGAGACCAGGATCATGTCCTTCTTGCGGTCGACGATCTTCGTGAAGCCGTTCGCGTCCATCACGCCGATATCGCCGGTGCGGAAAAATCCGTCCGCGGTCATGACCTTCGCCGTCTCATCCGGCTTGTTCCAGTAGCCCGCCATCACCTGCGGACCCTTGGCGCAGATCTCGCCGGCCTCGCCGAGCGGCACTTCCCTGCCGTCATCGTCGCGGATCGAGATCAGGGTCGACGGCACGGGAATGCCGATCGATCCGTTGAATTCCACCGAGGTCGGGGTGTTGCAGGTCAGGGTGGGCGACGTCTCGGACAGCCCGTAGCCCTCGGCGATGCTGCATCCGGTGATCTGCTTCCACTGCTCGGCCACCGGGCGTTGCACGGCCATGCCGCCGCCGTTGGAGATCTTCAACTTCGAGAAATCGATCTTCTTGAAGTCGGGATGATGCATCAGCCCGTTATAGAGCGTGTTCACTGCGGGGAAGCTGTTGACCTGGTACTTCGTCAATTCCTTGACGAAGCCCGCGATGTCGCGCGGATTGGGGATGAGCAGGTTGCAGCCGCCGGCCCGCACCGCCAGCAGATAACACGCTGTCAGCGCAAAGATGTGATAGAGCGGCAACGCGCAGACGATCAGGAGCTGATCCACGTGCGGCGGCATCGCGAGCGCCGGTTGCAGCCAGGCATCGTTCTGCAGCACGTTGGCGAGGATGTTGCGGTGGAGCAGCGTGGCTCCCTTGGAGACGCCGGTGGTGCCGCCGGTATATTGCAGGAACGCGACATCGTCGGGTCCAAGGTTCGGCTTCTCGAATTTTGCCGAGCGCCCGGCCGCGAGCGCTTCGCCGAAGGAGACCGCGCCGGGCAGCGAATAGGCCGGCACCATCTTCTTCACCCGCCGCACCACGAGGTTGACGATCATGCCCTTGAGGCCGAGCAGGTCGCCCATGCTGCCGACGATCACGTGCTTCACCGAGGTCTTCGCGATCACCTGCTGCACGGTCGCGGCAAAGTTCTCCAGCACCACGATGGCCTCCGCGCCGGAATCCTTGAGCTGGTGCTCGAGCTCGCGCGGGGTGTAGAGCGGGTTGACGTTGACGACCGCATAGCCTGCGCGCAGCACCGCCGCGGTCGCGACCGGATATTGCAGCACGTTCGGCATCATCAGCGCGACGCGTGCGCCCCGCTGCAATCCGCGGCTTTGCAGATAGGCGCCGAGCGCCCGGGACATGTCGTCGAGATCGCGGTAGCTGATCGACTTGTCCATGCAGATGAACGCCTTGCGATCGGCGAACTTCTTGAAGCTTTCTTCCAGGAGATCAACGAGCGACGCGTACTGCTTGACGTCGATATCGGCGGGCACGCCGGCCGGATATTGCTTGAGCCAGATGCGCTCCATGTTTCTTCCCCTCCAAACTGTCTGTCCGCGACTACGTGCGGACGACGATTTTGGGGCAGTATTGAGCCTGCCGCCGCCCATGGCAAGCGGCGGAGGGGAGCATCATTGTCGATGGTAAAGGGGCAGTTCGCCGCATCCGGCGAACAGTGCGCAGGCCATACCGTGTCAGCTCGCCGGCTTGCTGTCGCTCTTCGCTTTCGGCTTGGCGGCGGTCTTCGGCGCAGGCTTGCTAGATGCGCTCTTGGGCTTCGCCGCGGACGCCTCGGATGCCGCCGGCTTCGCGCCGGTATCCGGCTTGGCGCTGGCGTGGCGGGTGGCCGCGGGCTTGGCGCCCTTTGCTTCCGTGGATTTGGGCTCGGCCGCGTCCGGCTTCTTGGCCGCGACGTGGGTACGCTTGCCGCGCTTGCGGGGCGTGTCCTGGCTTGCGGTGTCGGCCGCAACCGCGGCCACGAGTGCCGCGCCGCTGCGGGTCGGTCCGGTGTAGACCACGATGGGTTCCGACGGCGCGGGAGGAGCTGCGAGCCACTCCGAGGGTTTCGGTAGCGGCGCCTGCAGGCTGGACGCGAGGAACATGGAGTTGGAATTGGCGCCGTCGCCGGCGGCCGATGCGGAGCCTGAATTGCCGATGCTCGCGATCGGCGCATCGTCCTCGTCGCTGGCGGGCCTGTGACGCTTGCCGCTGCACACGTCGTCGCGAAGGTTCGGCGGCGAGGCGTCGATCGGCTTGAGCTGGTCGACGGTGCCGAGCGACGGCCTGATCCATGCCAGCCCGTTGCTGGCGAAACCGCGGTCGAGCAGCTGCGCGGCGCGCACCGATCGCGCGGTGCCCGAGGACGCGCCCAGCACCACGGCGATCAGCCGCCTGCCGTCGCGGGTGGCGGAGGCGACGAGGTTATAGCCCGACGCGCAGATGAAGCCGGTCTTGAAACCGTCGGCTCCGGGATAACGGCCGATCAGCCGGTTGAAGTTCTGGGTGATGCGCTTGCCGTAACGGATCGAGGGGATGTGCACGAAATATTCGTATTCCGGCAGGTTCTTGATGATGGCGCGGGCAAGGATCGCAAGATCGCGCGCCGACGTGATCTGTCCGTCGGCCGGCAGGCCGTTCGGGTTGACGTAGCTCGTCTGTGTCATGCCGAGCTTCTGCGCGGTCTGGTTCATCATGCCGGAAAAACCGTCGATCGAACCGCCCACGCCCTCGGCCAGCACCACGGCCATGTCGTTGGCCGACTTCACCAGCATCATCTTCAGCGCATTGTCGACGGTGACCTGCGTGCCCGGCCGGAAGCCCATCTTCGAGGGCGATTGCGACGCGGCCGTGGGCGACACGGTCAACAGCGTGTCGAGCGTGAGCTTGCCGTCCTTCACCGCCTGCAGCGTGACATAGGCCGTCATCAGCTTGGTGACGGAGGCGGGATACCAGGGGATGGTCGCGTTCTCGGCTTCGAGAACCTTGCCGCTGTCGGCTTCGATGACGAGCCGCGCCTCGGAATGCGCGGCGCGCGGAGCGAACACCGCGAGAACCGCGGCGAAAATGATCGGTGACTTGAAAAGCAACGAGCGAAGAAAATGCACTTTCAGATTCCGGTCCTTTTGAGACCCGCCCTGCATCCAGGGAGGTCTTGAGTTCTGGCGTTCGGGTTTCAAGCGTGTCCGGGGCGCCGTGAGGCCGACGGCGCGTGCAAACCTATACCGGTCGCGCGATCCAGAACAGAGGTCAGCGGGAGTAATTCAAAGGTCAAACCGGCCGAATTGCGTCAAAAATCAAGCGTTGACGGCAGCGTGATCGCCATCGGTTCCCTTCGTGTTCGCTCTCGCGTTTTCCCTCGCGTTTTCCGTCTCGTTTTCCCTGGCATTTCCGCGTTGGTTTTCCTGCACCATGAACTGGGCACGCGCGAGTTCCGCAAACCGGCCGCCCTTGGCGACAAGTTCATCGAAAGTTCCGTTTTCGATCACCTGCCCGTTCTCGAATACGAGAATGCGGGTGGCGTTGCGAATGGTGGAGAGACGATGGGCGATCACGAAGGTCGTGCGTCCGCGCATCACTTCATCCAGCGCGGCGTTGACCCTGGCCTCGGTGACCGCATCCAGCGCGCTGGTGGCCTCGTCGAGGATCAGGATCGGCGGGTCCTTCAAGAGCGCGCGCGCGATCGACAGCCGCTGCCGCTCGCCGCCGGACAGCATGCGTCCGCGTTCGCCGGCCTTGGTCTCGAAGCCGCGCTCGGATCTCTCGATGAACTCCAGCGCCTGCGCGCGGGCCGCCGCGGTGCGCATCTCCTCCTCGGTCGCGTCAGGCTTGCCGACGCGCAGATTGTCGGCGATCGAGCGGTCGAAAAGCAGCGCTTCCTGGAAGACCACGCCGATGTTGCGCCGGAGCGCGGCGAGCTTCAGCCCGCGAATGTCCATGCCGTCGATCTTGATGAAGCCGGATTGCGGATCGAAGGCGCGATGCAGCAGCGCGATCGCGGTGGATTTGCCAGCGCCGGTCGGGCCGACCAGCGCGATGGTTTGTCCCGGCAGCGCGGTGAAGGAAAGGTCCTCCACGGCCGGGCGCTTGCCGTCATAGGAGAACGACACGTCGTGGAAATCGACCAGGCCCGACAATCTGCCGATGTCCATCGCCTCGGGCCGGTCGCGCACCGCGGGCACGGCATCCATGACGTTGAAGAATTCCTGCAGCCGCGGCGCCTCCATGAACACATTGTTGACGAAGGAAACGACCTGCTCGAGTTTCTGGATCAGCATGGTCGCGAATGAGACAAAGGTGACGATCTCGCCGACCGATGTGAGACCCCGGTCGTGCAGCGTGATGCCCAGGCTGAAGATCGCCAGCACCGTGATCGTGGTCGAGGCGCGGGTGATCACCGTGACCAGCGCCCACCACGACAAGACCGGCATCTGCGCCGCAAGCAGCTGGTTGGCGACGATGCGCAGCCCCTGCACCTCGTCGTCTATGCGCACGAAGCTCTGGACCAGCGCGACATTGCCGAGCGCGTCGGAGGCGCGCGCCATGAGATCGCTGTAATGCTGCTCGACCTCGCTCTGCATGCCGTAGGTCTTGCGCACCACGAAAGTGGTCAGCACGGTGAACACCACGCACAGGATGAACAGCAGGATCGCGAGCCGCCAGTTGAGATAGAGCGACAGCGGCAGCAGCACGACCACCGACAGGATCGCTGCGAAATGCTCGCGGAAGAAGCCGAGCCAGAGCCGCCACAGCGCGTCGGTGCCGTTCAGCATCACCTTCATCAGCTTGCCGGAATGCGTGCCGCTATGGAACGTCATCGGCAATTGCAGGATGTGATCGAAATAGCCGGTCAATACCGCCTGGCGCTGCCGGTGCGAAAGCCGGTCGGCCTGCAACGCGACCCAGGCGCTGGCAGCGATGGTGAACAGGCCAAAGGCAACCCAGGCGCCGAGCAGCGGCCAGGCCGAGGATCCCGCAGCCTTGCCGGACAGAACATCGACGATGCGGCCGAACAGCACCGGCTCGGCGAACTGCGAGGCGGCCAGAAGCAGGTTGGCAAGCGCAAGGATCCAGCCGAGCCGCGTCTCCTTGCCAAGCATCGTGAGGACGCGGGTATAGAGGCGAAGCAGGGGCATGCGGTCTCCACCCACGGCCCGCGACGAGGCGGGCGTTGAACGCATTCTAGACTGGGATTGCGCTGACGCGATAGGTCAATTGATCGGGCGGGCGCCGACGGGAGGTAAAAAGCCGTCGTCGAAGATGTCTGATGCCGACGGGCGCTTGCTCATCTTGAAATCTTCGCCGACCTGGCCGATCGAGCGTTCGAGGCGCGCGGGATCGACGCCGCCGATGCCGTTGCGCATGACTTCACCGGTCAGGATGTTGTCCGATATGACGGTACGCAGGCGCGCGAGCTCCAATTCGCGGTTGCCGCCGTCCATGCGGCTGATCACGTCGTCGACCGCGGCCTCGGGCGAACCGATCGCGAAATGCGTGCCAGATATCGCCGCGCGCACAAAACCCTTGACCGCCTCCGGCTTCGCCGCGGCGAAGGAGGGGCTTACGATGACGGCAAAGCCGTAGGCCTCGCAGCCATAGTCGTTGTAGCGCAGCACGGCGAGATCGCCCGACGGCACGCCGCGGTCGCGCAGATTGACCGCCGACAGATAGGAGAAGCCGGCGACCGCATCGACCTGTCCGGCCGAGAGGATCGGTTCGCGCACCGCCGCACTCATGCTGTAGATCTTCATGCTGGAGGTCTTCAGTCCGTTCTGCTTCGCCAGCGCCGGCCACAAATAGAAAGACAGGTCCCCCTCGGCGACGCCGATCGTCTTGCCCGCGAGATCGGACAATGAGTGAATGCCGCGGCTCTTGCGGGCGACAATGGCGTAGGGCGACTGGTTGAACAGCACGAACACCGCCTTGACCGGCGCGGCGTCGGCCTTGCTGCGGAAGCGGATCAGTTCGTTGATGTCGACGAGAGCGAAATCACTCGCACCGGAGACGATGCGGGCAATGGCGTCCGGCGAGCCGGCCGCGACATCGGTCCGCACCGCGAGGCCTTCGGCTGCGAACAGGCCGCGGCTCGATGCCGCGATCAGGGGAGCCATGCTCGCTTCGAGCGGGCGGTCAAAAGTGAGGCGGACAGGGATCGGCGCGCCGGCATCGCTGGCGCGGCCAATCGCCGCGTCCAGGCACATGAGTCCCGCGAAGCCGAGACGCAGGGCCACAAGCCAGATCGATCGACGCGTTGTCTTCATCTGCTGCCGCCGGACATACGAAATACGGGCTGCCGCACCCTCAAATGTCGCCTGAACGGGAATGAGGGCGCACCGGCGCAGCCATTGTGTCGCGTCAAATCTGAACGGTCCATGAGCAGATCGCATTAAGGTTGCCGGGCGGTTCTGCGCCCCTCGGGAACCGAACCGGCCTGACTGTCATTGATCAACAACGGCCCTGTCGGGCCGGATGGTGATCAAGGGAGAGGAAGATGATTGCTCGGAAGAGTTCGATGGCATCTGCGGGCCGCACGACCGCGCTTGCGACGGCCGCGGCGCTGGTTCTCAGCGCAGTGGCGCCATCGGCGGCCATGGCGGCGCCGCGGGCCGGCAAGGCCGTTTCGGCGGCCAGCAGTGACGCCACCGACTTCAGCGCGCGGCGCCGGGCGGTTGTGAGGCGCGGTCACGGCGGAGGCGCCGCAGCCGCTGCCGCTTTTGCCGGTATCGTCGGCACGGGCCTCGCGATCGCCGCCACGCAGAACCGGCGGGCCTATTACGACGATTATTATGGAGGCCCGTACCCCTCCGGCGGTTATGGGCCCGGTTATGGTTACTATTATTCGCCGGGCTGGTAGCAGCCTCGCATTGACCGACCAATCCGCCGGATCGCTGGCTTGCGACCGGCGGATTTTTCGCTTTTGATGCTTGATGTTAACTCGCTTTGTACCGGATTGGACTATGTTTGCGTCATGAGTGATTCGCTCGACAGGCTGTACCTGGCGGTGCTTGCCGCCCGGCATCTCGATCCCGCCACTTCGCGCACCGCGAAGCTGTTTCAACGCGGGCCCTCGAAGATGGCCAAGAAGCTCGCCGAAGAGGCGATCGAAGTCGTGATCGACGCCGTCAACGGCGACACCCGGGCCGTTGTGCGCGAAAGCGCCGACCTGCTCTACAACCTCACCGTGCTATGGGCCTCCGCCGGTGTCCGGCCCGAGGATGTCTGGCGCGAGATGGACCGCCGCGAGAACATGCTCGGCATCGCCGAGAAGCTGCCCAAGTCGCCCATCAAGCTGCCCAAGGCCGTGTCGCCGCGGGTCACCCGCCGACCGATTGCGCTCGAAGGCCGCTCGCTTCGCAAGCGCCACTGAGGTTCCTCCGGTTTATTTCCGACTTTTTCGATTGCTCCGGGGCATGGACAAATGCCGCCCGTGATGGTTCATCGCGGCATGCTCAAACGTATCTATAACTGGTGCATCGACGCCGCCGACAAACCCTACGCGCTGTGGATCCTGTTCGCGGTGTCGTTTGCGGAAAGTTCGTTCTTCCCGATTCCGCCCGATGTGATGCTGGCGCCGATGTCGCTGGCGCGGCCAAAGCGCGCCTGGCTCTATGCCGGCGTCTGCACCATTGCCTCGGTGCTCGGCGGCGTGCTCGGTTACGCGATCGGCGCGCTGCTCTACAACTCGGTCGGACAATGGCTCATCAATGTCTACGGTCTCAGCGGCAAGGTCGAAACATTTCGGCAGTCCTATGCCGAATGGGGCTCGCTGATCATCCTGCTCAAGGGACTGACGCCGATTCCCTACAAGCTCGTCACCATCACCTCGGGCTTTGCCGGCTATAACATCTCGCTGTTCGTCCTGTTCTCGCTGATCACCCGCGGCGCGCGTTTCTTTATTGCGGCGGCGCTGTTCAACCGCTACGGCGACTGGATCCGCGAGCGGATCGAGCGGCACCTCACGCTTTGGGTGACCGTCTTCGCCGCCGTGCTCGTGGGCGGCTTCGTGATTGCGCTCAAGCTGATCTGACGGTTCGACGTGCTTTGCGCCCGAGGTCGGCTTCGGTTACGGTTCACGGCATGAAACTCCGGCTGGGGCCATTTGTGCGCGGAAGCGGCGGACTCGCGGTGGTGGCGCTTCTCGCCACCGTCGCAACGGCGTGGCCGCAAGCCCAGCCGCCTGCCCAGGCGCCAACCCTTGGCGTGCAGGACCAGGCCGCGCCCGCGCCGCAACAGCCGCCGGAGAATCCGGGCCTGATCAACGAAATGAGCAAGCTGATCGACAGGATCACACCCTCGATCAAGGGCCCAGGCGAGACCCTCGACGACCTCAACGCGCGCGCCAAGGACGCGGGTGACGCGTTGTCGCGTCTGGCAAAACCCGGCTCGATGGTGTCAGGACGGACGATCTGCCCGGCCGGCGGCGACGGTACGCCGAACTGCAAGGTCGCAGCCGACAAGCTTTGTCAGACCAAGGGCTACAAGGAAGGCAAGAGCCTCAACACCAATTCCGCCCAGACCTGCTCGGCCAAGGTGCTGATCCCCGGCCGCCAGCGCAAGCCGGACGATTGCCGCACGGACAATTTCGTCACCACGGCCCTGTGCCAGTAACGGCAGCGTCGCCGGCGGCTGAACCTGGGCCGGCGCATGAACCTGCGGGTACGTCCGGTTGACCAATGCTCGTTATCAATTTCATGCACCTGTCATTTGAGCGAGCCCGAGATGTCGCATCATCGCAAGCAGGCCGCGCCCTGTGGCCTGATCCGGCCGGCGGCATCCGCCCTCCTGTTGTCTGCCCTGATCCTTGCGTCGCCGCCGGCTTTCGCGCAGCACCGATCCAATGCCGTCGACGTATCGTGGTGTTCGCCGATCGGCAATCTCACCTCGACCCAGCGCGTCGATGGCTGCAGCGCCATGCTCGCCCAGAGGAAGGTCTCGAAAGCGACCCGGGTGACCGCCTACGTCCTGCGCGGGCAAGCCTACAGCGCGCGGCGCGATTACGCGTCCGCCATCGCGGATTTCACTGCCGCGATCCGGCTGGATGACGCCTACGCCGTGGCCTGGCGCGAGCGGGCCGGCGCATATTTCGCGAGCGGCGACAAACCGCACGCGATTGCCGATTACACCACGTCGATCCGGCTCGATCCCGATCCCAGCGGCTATCTCGGCCGCGGCATCATCTATCTCGACGCGGACGAATACGACCTGGCGATTGCCGATTTCGGCGCCATGATCCGCCTCAAGCCGTCCATGAAGATCGGCTACATCAACCGCGGCGAAGCGCGCCGGCGCAAGGGGCAGGTGGAGCTTGCGATCGCAGATTTCGATCAGGCCATCGCGCTTGATCCCAAGGACTCGATTTGCGTGGTTCGATCGCGGCATTGCCCATAGCGACAATGGCGATCCCGATCGCGCGATCGCGGATTACACCCGCGCGATCCAGCTCACATCCGACGACGCCTGGTACTACAACAACCGCGGCAACTCCTATCGGGACAAGAAGCAGGACGATGCCGCGATGTCCGACTACAACCGCGCACTCGCGCTTGATCCGAGATTCGCGCTCGCCTATTACAACAGGGGCACCGTCTGGCGCGACCGCCGCGACGACAATCGGGCGCTCGCCGATTTCAGCGAATCGATCCGGCTCGATCCGAGCTATGCGCCGGCCTTCCGAAACCGCGCGCGGCTTTACGGCCGCATCGGCGAAAGAAGCCGCGCTCTCGCCGATTTTGCGTCGGTTCTCGCGCTCGATCCGAAGGCATCCAGGGATTATTACGCGCGTGCGAGCCTCTATTTCGACAGCCACGATTTTGCGCGTGCGCTCACCGATTACGATGCCGCGATCCGCTATAATCCCGACTTCGCGCTGGCGCGCAACGGACGCTGCCTGACGCGGGCGATCCTCGGTTCGGCCCGCGACGCCCTCGACGATTGCGAGCAGGCGCTGAAGCTGGAACCCTCGAACCCCAATATCATCGACAGCCGCGGATTCTGCCATCTGCGACTTGGCGAACTCGACGAGGCCATCGCCGATTTCACCTCGGCGCTGGCCTATAACGAGAAGCTCGCGGATTCCCTCTATGGCCGCGGTATCGCGAGGATGAAACAGGGAGATGTCGACGCGGCGCGCGCCGATATCGAAGCGGCAAAGGCGATCAATGCCAATATCGCCGCGCAGTTTGCGTCCTACGGAATCGAGAGCGTGAACTGAAGCCTGTAGCTTCTGCGGTCCGACGTCACCCCCGATGGGGTCGCCGGATGGCGCCATGCTCGCCGTTGAAGCGCCGCACTTGCATCCGATCCTGCCGACAATCAAGGAGGGCGGCGCTCGAAGCGGAGCAGCGGGCTCGCGCAAGAATCGCGGCGTGATTGCCGCTTTGCTATGATGCCTGACATTTTTTACACTGCGGGCATGTCCCGTCCCGCGAAATAAGGAATTTTCCCCCGATGTCGATGCCTGGCTTGTTCAAGGGCCGTCTGTCGTTGCCCGTGATCGGTGCACCGCTTTTCATCATTTCCGTGCCCGATCTCGTGATCGCCCAGTGCAAGGCCGGCGTGGTCGGCTCGTTTCCGGCGCTGAATGCGCGGCCGGCGGCGCTGCTCGACGAATGGCTGGCGCGGATCAAGGAAGAACTCGCCGCTTACGACAGGGCGCACCCGGAGCGGCCCTCGGCGCCGTTCGCGGTGAACCAGATCGTGCACAAATCCAACAACCGGCTCGACCACGATGTGACGCTTTGCGAAAAGTACAAGGTGCCGATGGTCATCTCCTCGCTCGGCGCGCGGGAGGAATTGAACCAGGCCGTGCACGGGTGGGGCGGCATCGTCTTCCACGACGTGATCAATCAGAAGTTTGCGCACAAGGCGATCGAGAAGGGCGCCGACGGTCTGATCCTGGTCGCGGCCGGCGCCGGCGGCCATGCGGGCACGATCTCGCCGCTCGCCTTCGTTGCGGAGACGCGGCAATGGTTCGACGGGCCGATCGCGCTCTCCGGTGCGATCGCCAACGGCCGCGCCATTCGAGCCGCGCGCATCCTGGGCGCCGACTTCGCCTATATCGGCTCGGCCTTCATCGCGACCAGGGAGGCCAACGCGGTCGAGACCTACAAGAACATGATCACGATGTCGTCGGCGGAGGACATCATCTATTCCAACCTCTTCACCGGCGTGCACGGCAATTACCTGAAACCGTCGATCGTCGCGGCCGGCATGGATCCCGACAACCTGCCGACGTCCGATCCCTCAACGATGAGCTTCGGCACCGATGCCTCCGGCGAACGCGCCAAGCCCAAGGCGTGGAAGGAAATCTGGGGCTCGGGCCAGGGGGTGGGCAGTGTCGCCGGCGTCGTCGGCGCAGGCGAGTTGATCAGCCGCTTCAAAAAGGAATATGACGAGGCGCTCGATCCCGCGTTGTGAGTGTCGCGTGGCGAGTCCACGCCACAGGAGGGAGAGGGCATGATCATCGACCACACCAGGCTGCTCACGCTGGCCAACCGCATCGTGGCGGCCGGCGGAAGTTCGCCCGCGGAAGCCTCCATCGTCGCCGAACATCTGGTCGAGTCCAATCTGCGCGGCCATGACAGCCACGGCGTCGGCATGCTCGTCGCCTATGTGCGCGACTTCGAGGCCGGCACGCTGAAGCCGAACCAGTCGCCGGAGATCGTCTCGGATAGCGGAACCATCTCGGTATGGGACGCGCATGCCGGCTACGGTCAGGTGGTCGCGCGACAAGCGGTCGAGTGGGCGATCGCCGCCGCGCGCAAGCATGGCGTCGCGGTGAACGGATTGCGCAATGCGCATCACATCGGTCGTGTCGGCACCTATGGCGAGATCGCCGCGCGAGCCGGCATGGTAGCGCTGCACTTCGTCAACGTCGCTTCGGGGCCGCCCGGCGTTGCGCCGTTCCGCGGGCGCGAGGGGCGCTTCCTGACCAATCCGGTCTGCATCGCCATTCCCGGCACGGGTCGCAACGAGCCGATCCTGCTCGACTTCGCCACGAGCCGCGTCGCGCTCGGCAAAGTGAGGGTGGCGCATAACGCCGGCAAGCGGATGATCGACGGCGCGTTGCTCGACCATGCAGGCCGGCCCACGACCGACCCTTCCGTCATGTACACGCAGCCGCGCGGCGCGGTGCTGCCGTTCGGCGAGCACAAGGGCTCCGGTTTGGCGCTGGTGTGCGAATTGCTGGCAGGGGCCATCGTCGGCTCGACCAGCGTGACGTCGGCGACGCCGCCCGAGCGCGGCATCCTCAACGGCATGCTCTCCATCGTCATCGATCCGGCGCGCCTGTCCACGCAGGACAGCATGATGGCCGAGATCGACGCCATGATCGCCTGGGTCAAATCGGCGAAGCCGAGCGATCCCGATCTGCCGGTTCTGGTGGCCGGCGAGCCCGAACGGATCGCGCGCGCCGAGCGCCTCGACCATGGCATCGAGGTCGACGAGGAGACCTGGAGCCAGCTTTCGGCGATCGCCCAGCGGTATCAGATTTCGGTGCCACGGTGAGGCATGATTGCGGCGCTAGCCCCTCCTCCTGAGGAGCTTGCCAACGGGTCCGCGCCAAGCGCGGCCCGATGATAAACTCAGCAAGCGTCTCGAAGGATGAGGCCGATAGCGGGGCCTCATGGTTCTCCCGGCGATGCGAAGCATCGTCCGGAACGGCGCGTTCGCGCCTCCTCACCATGAAGCGTTGGCGCTGTTGGCTTGCGCTACTCCAGTTCCAGCGCGGTGTACTTGCCGTTTTCGTCGATCGACGTGCCCCAGATCTTGTGCGAGGCCTGGTGCTCGGCGCGGCCGAATGTCAGCGACGTGCCGAGGCCGAGATCCATGCTGCGCATGGCCTCGAGATTGTCGATCAGCTTCTCGGTGTCGAGCTGCGGACCGGTCTGCCTCAGTGCCTGGATCAGCACATTCGCCGCGACATAGCCCTCGAGCGAGACATAGTCCGGCGCCTCGCCGGGGAAGTACTTGGCGAGCGCGTTCTTGTATTCGAGCACCGCGCTCGAATAGCCGCCGACCGCCGGGACCACCTGGGTCACGATCACACCATTTGCAAAGCGCGGCCCGAGCAGCATCAACTCATCGGCCAGCGCCGTGCTGCCGACAAAGGATACGTTCGAATAGATCATGCCCGGAAACCCGTCGCGGGTCCGCTCGATGAATTTGGCGGCGGCGCGGTAGGTCGCGACCATGACGACGGCCCTGACCTGTATCTTCTGGGCCTTCAGCTGGTTGACCGCGTCGTCGACCTCCACCGTGTTGCGCTTGTAGTTGAGACGCAGGATGGCGGTGTCGTTGATGCCGAGCGCGCGGAATGCCTTGGCGACGCCGGCAAAGCCCGCGTCACCATAGGAGTCCTGCTGGGCGAACACGGCGATCTGCCGCGGCTGCAGCCGGCGGATCTTGATCAGATAGTTCACGGCCGCGGCGGTCTCTTCCGCATAGCTGGCGCGGTAATTGAAGACGTAGCGGTCCGGCGGATCGTTGCGCAGGATACCGGAACCGGTAAAGGCGCCGAAGAACAGGGTTCTGCGCTCCAGCGCAAAGGGTACCGCCAGGGCCGCCGTCGGCGTACCGACATTGCCGATATAGCCGAACACCTGGTCCTTTTCATAAAGCTGCTTCATTCCGTCCAGCGTCCGCGACGGCTCGTAGCCGTCGTCGGCGGCGAACAGGTGCAGCATGCGGCCATTGACGCCGCCGGCATCGTTGATGCGGTTGAAGGCGGTATCGATGCCGAGCTTCATCTGGCGGCCGAGCTCCCTCGCGGAGCCCGAAAACGGCGCGACGATGCCGAAGCGGATCTCCTTGTCGGTCACGCCGCGCACATTGGCGGCCGGGAGCGGCACGGAGGGCGTGACGGCCGCCGTCACGGTTGGAGCCTGTTGAGCCGGCTGAATCGCAGCGGGAGGGGAGGCAAGGGTCGGGGGGGCCGCGGCAGCAGCCGGCGGAATGATCGATGCGAGCGGCGTAGCGGTGGCCGCTGACGGCGGGGGCGGGGGCATCGTCGCCAGCGCCGGTCCCGAAATCGATCGCTCGAGCTCGGCGAGCTGGCGGTCGACAGATTTGCAGTCCGTACGGCCCGAGGTGATGGTGCCGCGGCCGTCGATCACGGCCCGGTCGAACTGCTGCGCGAGATCCATGCGCTCGTTTTCGCTGTTCGAGACATCGCGGATCACGGCGCGGAACTTGTCGGCGACCGTCTGGATGCGCGATTGCGCGATGTCCTGACAGACCAGCGCCGCGCCGAGGATCGGCCCGACCCGGCCGGCGAGATCGCGCACTGTCCTGACATTGTCGCCGGCAGCGGTCGCCGCCGAACTTGCCAGCACTACGCCGCACAAGGCGATGGTGGCCCAGCCGATAGACCGGCGCGGATTGCGTCCGGCGTTCCTTCCAACCCCATGATCAAACATCGTCATTGCTCCCGGACACTTCAGGGTTTGTCGCTTGAAGCGGCTTTCTGCTGCCATTGCATGAATTGCTGAAGCAGTTGCTCGGACTGCTCGTGATTGAAATTCTGCTCGCCGTCGTTCGTTGTGGCGGGCGGCTGGACCTGTGCCTGGACTTGCGCCGGGACCTGCGGCGGGAGTTGCGAAACCGGTTTCGGATCGGCATCGGTCTGGCCCGGTTGCGGCGGCGCTGCCACGGCGGCCGTGACGGCCGGATCGGCGGAGTCCTTGTCCCTGGGAAAGACATTGACGAGCAGCAGCGTCACGACCGAGGCGACCGCCACCGCTGCGCCGACGCCGATCACGACCGCGACGATCTTGCGCCGCAGCCCGCCATTGAAATTCTCCGGCTCGGGCACGAGTTCAGGCTGGATTCTGCGGCGAGCGGATTCGGGCAGGACGCTGTCGATCCGCTCGCCAAGGGGCGGGACCGGGACCGGGCGTACGGGCTCCGGCCGGGGCGCTCGCGCCAATGCCGCCAATTCGTTGATTGCGGCGAGCCGCGGCGGCTCGGGTCGTTCGCTTGTGCGGCGCGCTGCATACAGCGCTTCGAGCGCATCCAGCGGATTCTGGGACGGCTCGCTTGTATTACTCATAATGCTACTCTCCCCGATCGCTTACGCGTGCGGTCCTGTTGCCGAATGCGGCGAAGGCTCAAGCCAGACTGTATGGGCGATCGCGGGGTCGGGTCGGTCGACAGATCCGATCTCCAATCCCCAAATAGCGCCCCCATCGATGGCCTGTCCCCGGCCAGCAGACACTTTCCCGTCCCCATGCGACTCGGCAGCGACATTATTGAGCCCAAATCGGGGCAGAATCGCGCTAACTTCTTGTCTGCCGACAGCTTACGTGTGGCATTCTTGAGACCGCGGTGCCCCGATCACGCCAGTCTGCCTGCGTTTGGGTTGGCCGACAAGCCCAACGTGTTACGCCCGACGAGTTGCCTGTGGAGGTCGATGAGGAGACCTGGAGGCAGATGTCGGCGATTGTCCAGCGCTTACCAGATTTCGGTCGAGCGGCGAGAGTGCGAGGCTCATTCGCCCTCATCCTTCGAGACGCGAAAGCGTTGCTCCTTAAGGATGAGGGGATGACCTGGCTGGTCTACTCCAGCTCGAGCGCGGTGTACTTGCCGTTTTCGTCGATCGACGTGCCCCAGATCTTGTGCGAGGCTTGGTGCTCGGCGCGTCCGAATGTCAGCGACGTGCCGAGGCCGAGATCCATGTTGCGCATGGCCTCGAGATTGTCGATCAGCTTCTCGGTGTCGAGCTGCGGACCGGACTGCTTCAAGGCCTGGATCAGCACATTGGCCGCGACATAGCCCTCGAGCGAGACGTAGTCCGGCGCCTCGCCGGGGAAGTACTTGGCGAGGGCGTTCTTGTATTCGAGCACCGCGCTCGAATAGCCGCCGACCGCCGGGACCACCTGGGTCACGATCACGCCGCTGGCATAACGCGGACCGAGCAGCATCAACTCATCGGCCAGCGCCGTGCTGCCGACAAAGGACACGTTCGAGTAGGTCAGGCCCGGATAGCCGTCGCGGGTCTTCTCGATGAACTTGGCGGCGGCGCGGTAGGTCGCGACCATGACGACGGCCTTGATCGGGTTCTTTTGCGCCTTGAGCTGGTTGACCGCGTCGTCGACATCGATCGTGTTGCGCTTGTAGTTGAGGCGCAGGATCGCATTGTCGTTGACGCCGAGCGCGCGGAATGCCTTGGCGACGCCGGCAAAGCCCGCGTCACCATAGGAGTCCTGCTGGGCGAACACGGCGATCTGGCGCGGCTGCAGCCGGCGGATCTTGATCAGATAGTTCACGGCCGCGGCGGTCTCTTCCGCATAGCTGGCGCGGTAATTGAAGACGTAACGGTCCGGCGGATCGTTGCGCAGGATACCGGAACCGGTAAAGGCGCCGAAGAACAGCGTTCGCCGTTCCAGCGCGTAGGGGATCGCCACCGCAGCGGTCGGCGTGCCGACGTTGCCGATATAGCCGAACACCTGGTCCTTTTCATAAAGCTGCTTCATTCCGTCCAGCGTCCGCGACGGCTCGTAGCCGTCGTCGGCGGCGAACAGGCGCACCATCCGGCCATTGACGCCGCCGGCATCGTTGATGCGGTTGAAGGCGGTATCGACGCCGAGCCTCATCTGGCGGCCGAGCTCTTTGGCCGAGCCGGAGAACGGCGCGACGATGCCGAAGCGGATTTCCTTGTCGGTCATGCCGCGGACATTGGAGGCCGCAGGCGGCGCGGCCGGTGTGACGGACGGCGCCACCGCGGCCACTTGCTGCGCGGGAGGCGGAGCCAGGACCGGAGCGGGCGCCGCGGTGGCCGCCGGCATGGTCGGAGCGTGCGGAGCCGGTGCGGCATTGGCAGCCGCCGGCGCGATCAGGGCGGAGAGCGAGGGCGTGGCAATCGAGCGTTCCAGCTCGCCGAGCTGGCGGTCGACAGATTTGCAGTCCGTGCGGCCCGAGGTGATGGTGCCGCGGCCGTCGATCACGGCCCGGTCGAACTGTTGCGCGAGCTCCATGCGCTCGGCTTCGCTGTTGGAGACATCGCGGATCACCGCGCGGAACTTGTCGGCGACCGTCTGGATGCGCGATTGCGCAATGTCCTGACAGACCAGCGCCGAACCGAGGATCGGCCCGACCCGGCCGGCGAGATCGCGCACGACAGCGGCATTGTCACTTGGCGCGCCGCTCGCTGCCGAACCTGCCAGCAATAGACTGCAGAGCGCGATCACCCGGCTCGCATGGCGAGACTTGTTGCGTACTGCGCTGATTCGAATCCCATGGTCACGCATTGTCGTTGCTCCCGGAAGGTTCACGGTTTGTCGGTTGACGGGGACTTCTGCCGCCATTGCATGAATTGCTGCAGCAGCCGTTCTGGCTGCTCATCGTTCTGGGTTGATCCCTTGTCGCCGGCTTCGGACGGCGCCTGGACTTGCGAAGTCTTTGCCGCCTCATTGACCTTGGGCGGCTCGCCGACCTTGGGCGTCTCGTTGGCGTGACGCGCCGACGCTGCGGCCGCCAGGGCCTGGTCGGCATCCCTGTCCTTGGGGAAGATGTTGACGAGCAACAGCGCCACCACGGAGGCGACCGCCACGGTGGCGGCAACACCGATCACGCCCGCGACCACCTTGCGACGCACCCCGTCGCTGTTGAAATCGTCCGCATCCGCCAGGCCGTCGGAATCGATCCCGCCCTGCGCGGATTCGGGATGGGGGTTATGCACCCGCTCATGAAGCGGCACGACCGGACTTGCGGGATCCGACTTCGGAGCGCGCGCCACGACCTGTTCGTTCACCGCGGCCAGACGCGGCGCCTCGGCTCGCGCGCGGCGCGACGCGTACAGCGCTTCCAGCACGTTGTCGCCTTGGGGTCGCTCACTCGTGTTACTCATACGCTACTCCTGTCGCACCGGCTGTTACCCATCCGGTTGTGTCGCCCGCATCCGGCCAGGCTTCAGGGCAAGCTCGTGTGGGATGTCCGGAACGGTTGTTCGGAAATCCGACAACCGATCCGGCGGGCCATGATTCCCATCGATGACTCTGCCAGTCCGCCGGCGTGAGGACGGTCGCCCGTCTCACCGGAAACGTGATGCGACTTTGCTGATGATATTATGCGGCGCAAATCGTTGCCGGACCACGCCGAGTTTGCGTTCGCAGGCAAGTTCCGTCCGTCATTGTTGAGGTGACGTAACGCAGTTTGCGACTATTTGAGTTTGGATTAACCGGGCATTAACCTTGGCCGTCACGGCCTGTCGTCCGGCGGCAAAGCCTTACCGGTATCGGCGTCCGCGACGCTGACCTTTCCGCATCGCCATGGCCGGGCATAGCCGTTCGAAGCACGGCTTCGCTCGTCTATGCCCGGCCAACCACGTCTTTTTTGCGCGGGGGGATGATAAAGACGTGGATGTCCGGCCATTTGCTCGAAGACGCGTTTCGCGCCTTAGCTGCGTGAAGATGCGCTTCGCGCTTCAGGCCGGCCATGACGAACTCGTGGTGCGAGGGATCAAATTCGGTGAACCGAATCCACGGCGCGATTCCAGGCTGCCTGGACATGCCGGGGAGGTGTACCGCGCTCGCACATCGGCAGCGTGCTAGTTCTTCGCTGCGTTGGCGGGATCATCCTTGGGATCGACATAGATGACGTCGAACGGTCCCATCCCGGTGACCTGGAGAAGAGTCTCGCCTGTCGTCCATGCGTAGTGGTGCATCCTGGACCCCGAGGAGAAGAAGCCGCCCGGGCCGAGCGCCTCGCCACTGGTCTTGTCGAGCCTGTCGCCCATGCCGACGTTGAACGTGCCCGAGATGACGGTCACGTTCTCGACCTGGTTGTGCCAGTGCGCCGGGATCGAATAGCCGTCCGGCATTTTGGCGAGGATGACGTAGTGTCCTTCCTTGCGCGGGTCGCCGTAGACGATGGAGACCTGCGTGCCGCTCGGCAGTCGCGGCGAGGGGACCCACTGCATCGCGCCCAGGTTCAGCATTTTGTGCATGTCGTCGGCTGCCGCCCCGCCCGCAAGGACGGTCGCAAGGCTCGCCGCGGCAAGAAGTATCCGCTTCATCAAAGTTCTCCTGTGCCCGGCGCAGCGTCGTCAGCGTCCGCATGGAGCGCCGCCCGGTCGATACGAGTCGATCCGCCCCTTTCGAGGCGCTCTTTGCCGGTCGATCGTTGGAAAAGGCGTTGTAGCAAGTGTGGAAAAATCGGATGCTGCCGTAGGAATTTTCAAGCACGCCATCTGCCGGCTTGTTGCTGGCGCTTCGCGTGCTAGACGCACGCGCGTCAAGGAGTCAGAATTTTGCTACGCATATCCGTGCTCGGCCGGCTCACAGTGCTGCGCGATCGGACCAGACTGGAGCTTCCACCGTCGAAGAAGACGCGCGGTCTGCTCGCTTATCTCGCCGTCACTGCCCGCGCCCACAGCCGCAGCCGGCTTTGCACGATGTTCTGGAATCTGCCGGACGATCCTCGCGCGGCCTTGCGCTGGAGCCTGACGCGGCTGCGGGCCACCATCGATACGGCGGACGACCGGGCGATCGTGGCCGACCGCGAGAATGTCGAACTCAATCATGACAGCGTCGCCGTCGACATCCTGTCGCTGCGCCAGGCCGCCAGAGCCGGCTTGGCCTCGCTCTCGGTCGAGGCGATGCGCGCGGCCGCGGAGGCGCTGGAGGGCGATTTCCTGGAGGATCTCGACCTGCCGGATTGCGAGGAATTTCATAGCTGGCGCACGGCCCAGCGCGAGGAGACGCGGCTGTTTCGAGCGCGGATTCTGGCTACGCTGGTCGAGCGCTTGCAGGACGCGCCCGAGGAAGCGCTGCGCCATGCACGCGCGCACAGCATGCTTGTGCCCGCCGACGAGCACGCGCAGGCTTCGCTCGTTCGATTACTGCGCGCGACCGGACGTTGGCGCGAAGCCGAAGAGGAACTTCAGCGCGCGCAGAAACGGCTCGAGGAGTTCAGTGCGACGCCGACCGGCGCCTTGCGCCGGGCCGCCCATGCGCCCTTGCGGGCAGCCACCGCCGCCGCGCCGCCTGGCGCAAGTCACGAGCCTTCCGGCGGGTCGGCTGCCGCAACGCTGCACGACGTGCGTTTTTGCCGGACCGCGGATGGCGTGCGGATCGCCTATGCCAGTGTCGGCAAGGGCCCGCCATTGGTCTGGGCCACGCACTGGCTCAGCCATCTCTCCTTCAACTGGGTGAGCCCGATCTGGCGTCACTGGACCGAGGAGTTCGCGCGGGATCACAGCTTCATTCACTACGACCAGCGCGGCCACGGGCTTTCGGATTGGGAAGCGCGTGACATTACCGTTGATGCCTTTGTGCGCGATCTCGAGGCCGTGGTCGACGCGCTTGGCCTCGAACGATTTGCGCTGATCGGGTCCTCACGCGCCGGT
Organism: uncultured Alphaproteobacteria bacterium; assembly: GCA_963696255.1. Lineage (GTDB taxonomy): Bacteria > Pseudomonadota > Alphaproteobacteria > Rhizobiales > Xanthobacteraceae > Bradyrhizobium. The sequence goes on along the minus strand of CAVOJN010000005.1, from coordinate 897,221 downwards.
CCGACGGCGATATCCTATGCGGCGCGTCATCCCGAACGTGTGTCACATCTCGTGCTGCACGGATCAATCGCGACGGGATGGCGAGCGTGGGGCGATGCCGCCGAGATCGAGCGGCGCGAGGCGACCGTCACCTTGACGCGGCAGGGCTGGCACAATCCGGACATTTCCGCATTCCGGCAGATGCTGTTCCTGCTGAACCTGCCGGACGCCACGGCGGAGGAGGTCGGCTGGCTCAAGGACGTGCAGCACAGGGCGATCTCGGCCGAGAATGCAGCGCGGGTGCAGAACGCAACCGGCGATATCGATGTCCTCGACGCGCTCCCGCGCATCAGGGCGCCAACTCTCGTGCTGCACGCACGCGACGACATGACGCTCCCGTTCGAACAGGGCAAGCTGATCGCAAGCCGCATTGCCGGCGCGCAATTCGTCGCGCTCGAGAGCCGCAATCATTTTCTCCTGCCGCGCGATCCGGCATGGGCCGTTCTGGTGAGCGAGATCCGCCGCTTCCTGAGCGAACGCGCCGGGCCGACGGTGCGCGAGCCGGGTGTGAAACGCGGAGCGGAATAAAGGCCAAAGCCGGCCGTTGAGGCGTTTGCGGGCTGGCACTCATCGGGAATTCCACGCGCGGTTGCAGGCACTTCGCGTACCGCGAGTGCGTTGGCCATTTTTTTGTCAGACTTTGGCCCGCCCGCGTCCAGAAAGTCTTAAAGAGCCGTTAACCATGACGGGCGCTCTGTAACCTTTAGTTAAGCAAAGGCGAGTCGCCCGTCATGGACACCCAATCAGAACCTGTACGCCCCGCGTTGCGGTTGCGCGGCCGTTCCTATGTCGCTTTCGTTTTTGCCCCCGTCGTACCGATTGTCGACTGGCTGTCGGATATCGACGAGACGCTGTCGCGCTCTCCCGGCTTTTTCGTCGGCAAGCCGGTGGTGCTGGATCTTTCCGCGGTCGATCTCAGCCGTCCCGCGATCTCGCATCTGCTGCTGAGCCTGGAGAAGCGCAACATCCGCGTCCTCGCCATCGAGGGCGTCGATGCGACGGCGCTGGCCTCGAACATGCCGCCGTTGATCTCGGGTGGACGAAGCTGTCCGGTGCAGCAGCCCGCGGAGGACAAGAAGGAATCCAGGACCTTGCCGCCGACCTCGCTGCTGCTCGACAGCCCGGTGCGCTCCGGCCAATCGATCATCTTCCCCGAGGGCGATGTCACGGTGGTCGGTTCGGTCGCGTCCGGCGCCGAGATCGTGGCCGGCGGCTCCATCCACATCTACGGCACGCTGCGCGGCCGGGCGATGGCCGGCATCAACGGCAATTCCGCCGCGCGAATCTATTGCCAGAAGATCGAGGCCGAGTTGCTGGCGATCGACGGCTTCTACCGGACTGCCGAAGAGTTCGACGCCACTCTTCGCAATCGACATGTGCAGGCGTGGCTTGAAGGCGAAACGTTGCGGATTACGCCGCTCAATTGAGTTCAACAGTATAGGAGATATTCAAATGGCCAAGGTGCTGGTGGTGACGTCGGGCAAGGGGGGTGTCGGCAAGACCACTTCCACTGCCGCGATCGGGGCGGCGCTTGCGCAAAACGGGAAGAGGGTCGCGGTCGTCGATTTCGACGTCGGGCTGCGCAATCTCGATCTCGTCATGGGCGCCGAGCGTCGCGTCGTGTTCGATCTCATCAACGTGGCGCAGGGCATTGCCAAGCTGCCGCAGGCGCTGATCCGCGACAAGAGGCTGGAGAATCTCTGGCTGTTGCCGGCGTCACAGACCCGCGACAAGGACGCGCTGACCGACGAAGGCGTCGGCCGCGTCATTGCGGAGATGCGCAGCAGTTTCGATTATATCGTATGCGACAGCCCGGCCGGCATCGAGCGCGGCGCCATGCTCGCGATGCGCTTTGCCGACGAGGCGGTCATCGTCACCAATCCCGAGGTGTCCTCGGTGCGGGATTCCGACCGCATCATCGGCATGCTCGATTCCAGGACGGTGAAAGCCGAGAAGGGCGAGCAGGTCGGCAAGCACATTTTGATTACCCGTTACGATGCTGCGCGCGCGGCGCGCGGCGAGATGCTGGGCATCGAAGACGTCCTGGAGATTCTGGCCGTTCCCCTGCTCGGCATCATTCCCGAAAGCCAGGACGTGCTGCGCGCCTCCAATGTCGGCTCGCCCGTCACGCTCAACAATCCGGCGAGCGCGCCCGCGCGCGCCTATGCGGATGCGACCAAACGCCTGCTCGGCGAGACCATTGCGATGACGGTGCCGAGCGAGCGCAAGGGCCTGATGAACCTGTTGCGACGGAGAGCTGCATGAGCATGTTTCGGCTTTTTGCCAGCCGGCCGCCCGCACCCGCCACGGCGCCGATCGCGCGCGAGCGGTTGCAGATCCTGCTGGCCCATGAACGGAGTTCGCTCGGCAGGCAGCCCGATTTGCTGATGTTGCTGCGGGAAGAAATCCTGGCTGCGGTATCGCGGCACGTTGCGCTCGATCCGGACAAGGTTATGGTGCGGATGGAGCGGGGCAAGAACGTGTCGACCCTCGAGGTCGACGTCGAGCTCCCCAACGGGCTCGAGCCGGCATTGGCGGCGGCGAGCTGAGCGTTTCAGCAAAAGGCGTTGCCGCGGTCGTGATTTGTTGATGGAAGCAGTTTTTCGCGTCGACGGCGATCGCGTCATTGTCAGCCCCCATGCCGCCGGTCCCTGGGATCCCGCCATGCAGCACGGCTCCGCCCCGGCCTCGCTCGCGGTCTGGGCCGCGGAAGCCATTCCGACGCCGGTGCCGATGCGGATTGCGCGCGTCACCATCGATCTGATGCGTCCGGTGCCGCTCAAGACCCTGACGCTCGAGACCGAGGTGTTGCGGCAGGGGCGCAAGATCCAGCTCAGCGCGATCCGCCTGCGCGCCGACGGCGTGCTTGTGGTTGCAGCAACCGTGCTCAAGGTCCGCTTGCAGGCCGAGATGCTGCCACCTGATGTCTCCGCTCCGCTGGTCGAACTGCCGCCGCCCGAGCAGTCGCCGCAGGACCCCGCGCAATTCTCCAACAGCCCGTTCGTGAGAGGCATGTCGCTTCGTGCCGCGCGCGGCCAATTCGGCGTGAAGGGGCCGGGTGCGATCTGGTATCGCATCGAACGGCCGGTGATCGAGGGCGAGACGGTGTCGCAGGCGGTGCGCGCTATCGTCGCCGCCGATTTCTGCAACGGCACCTCCGCCGCGCTCGATTTCCGCGACTGGACCTTCCTCAATGCGGATCTGACGGTGAGCATGGCGCGGGAGCCGGTCGGCGAATGGATCCTGCTCGAGGCGGAGAGCTGGATCGGGCCGGACGGAGCCGGGCTTTCGATGGCGCGGCTCGCCGACAGGATCGGACATTTCGGCCGTTGCGTGCAAAGCCTCGTCGTCGAAAGGCGATCGGCGCTGCTCTGACCGCAAGTGCTGAAGCTTGCGCGTTCGTCGCGCTGGCTCAGCCCACCATCCGTTCACGTCCGGCCCAGAACTTCGCCTTCAGCGCCTTCTTGTCGACCTTGCCGACGCCGGTCATCGGCAAGTCCTTGACGAACTGGATCTGCTTCGGCGCGTGATGCGAGCCCTTGCGGGCCTTCACCAGCTCGATCAGCTCGTTCGCGTCGGGCTTGGCGCCTTCGCGCGCCACCACGACGGCGGTGACGGCCTCGCCCCATTTGTCGTCGGGGACGCCGACCACGGCGCACATCGCGACATCGGCGTGCTGCGTGAGCACGTCCTCGATCTCGCGCGGGAAGATGTTGAAGCCGCCGGAGACGATCATGTCCTTCTTGCGATCGAGGATGAACATGTAGCCGCGCTCGTCGCTCCGCGCGATGTCACCGGTATGCAGCCAGCCGTTCTTCAGCGTCTCGGCGGTAACGTCCGGCCGCTTCCAGTATTCCGCCATCACATGCGGCGCGCGCACGCAGATTTCTCCGGGCTTGCCGGTCGCGACCTGCTGGTCGTTGTCGTCGAGGATCTTCACCTGGCAGGTCGCGGTCGGAAAGCCGCAGGACAACAGCAGCTCCGGGTTTGCGGGATCGTGGTCCTGCTTGCGCAGCACCGAGACCGGATAGCATTCGGTCTGGCCGTAGAGCTGGGAGAACACGGGCCCGATCCGCTCCATGCCTTCGACGAGGCGTGACGGCGACATCGCCGAGGCGCCGTAAAGCAGCAGGTCGAGCGAGGAAAAGTCGGTCCTGTCGAGCGCGGGGTGATCGAGCAGCACGTAGATCATGGTCGGCACCAAAAGCGTGAAAGTGATCTTCTCGCGCGCGATGGTCTTGAGCACGGCCTCGGGATCAAAACCCTTCAGCATGTGCACGGTGCCTCCGCGCATCAGGGTCGGCAGCACCTTGGTACCTGCGACATGGCTGATCGGCGCAACAGCCAGGAAACGCGAACCCTGGGGGATTTCGAAATCGGCGAGGACCGCACTGGTAAAGCCGCTATACTCACGGTGATAGCGCAGCGCGCCCTTGGATTTGCCTGTCGTGCCGCCGGTGTAATTCAGCGTCGCGATGTCGTCGGGGCCGGCGAAGCAGCGCGCGGTGGCGCTGCCGGACGCTTCGGCGGCAGCGAGCAGGTCGATGCCGTAATCCGCGGGCCCCATCGTGAAGACATGTTTGAGGCCTTTCGCCTTTGCCGCCAGCGCGCCGCCGCGGTCGCGGAAGGTCACGGGATCGACCACCAGCATCTCGGCCTCGGAATCCTCGAGCTGGAACAACTGGTCGTCGAGCGAACCCAGGGGATGCAGCCAGGTCAGTGCGAGCCGCGAGAGCTGCGCGGCGTTGCCGGCGCACCAGGTGTCGGCGCGGTTGGCCGTCAGAAAGGCGGCGCGCGTGCCCGGCTTGAGGCCAAGGCGCATGAAGACCGCCTGGATGCGGCCGATCAGGTCGGCCGCGCCCTGATAGGACAGCGTGCCGCCGGGCCAGGCAAAAGCGGTGCGCGACGGATAGCGCGCCAGTGCGCGCAGTGTCTGTTCGGCCACCGGCGGGAACGCGTAGAGCGGATTCATCGGATCTCCCTGCTCACCGTCATTCCGGGTCTGCGCAAGGCGCATCGCGGAATGACGGCGGTTTTATTTTCAACGCCTGTCGTGCCAATCTCCAAAAAGCACGCTTAGCAAGGACACAGAATTTTGCAAACCGCCGACGCCTTGTCGCGATTCCGCGACAGACTCCGCCTGCCGTTGATCGCGGCGCCGATGTTTCTGATCTCCGGCGTGGAGCTTGTCGTCTCGGCCTGCCGGAGCGGTGTGATCGGCGCGTTTCCGACCGTCAATTGCCGCAGTTCAGAAGAACTGGACGCGTGGCTCAACGAGATCGAGGAGCGCCTGCGCGGACACGATGCCGCGCCGGTCTGCCCGAACCTCGTCGTGCATCGCACCAGCGCGCGGCTCGCCGATGATCTCGAGGTCCTGCTCAGGCACCGGCCCGAAATCGTCATCACGTCGGTCGGCTCCCCCGCGCCCGTGCTCGCGCCGCTGCACGAGGTGGGCGCGTTGGTGTTCGCCGATGTCGCGACCATCCGCCACGCCGAGCGCGCGCTGGAGGCGGGCGCCGACGGTCTCGTGTTGCTAACCGCCGGCGCCGGAGGCCAGACCGGCTGGCTGAACCCGTTTGCCTTCGTACGCGCCGTGCGGACGTTCTTTGCAGGACCCATCGTGCTCGCGGGCGGCGTCAGCGACGGCCGGGCCTTGCGCGCGGCCGAGGTGCTCGGCTGCGATCTCGCTTACATGGGCACGAAGTTCATCGCCACGCGCGAGAGCATGGCGGACGAGCGCCACAAGGCGATGCTGGTTGCGAGCAGCGCCGACGACGTCCTGCTCACCACTGCGTTCACCGGATTGCAGACCAACATGTTAAAACCGTCCATCGTCGCGGCCGGGCTCGATCCCGACGACCTGCCGGCGCGTGGGAGGATCGATATCGGCAAGGACATCGACGTCGCCGCGCGCGAGGCGCAGCCAAAACGCTGGCGCGACATCTGGAGCGCGGGGCATTCGACCTCGGGCGTCACGGATGTGCCGTCAGCGGCGGAACTCATCGCCCGCACCGTCGCGGAATATGGTCTGAAGGCATGATTCCGGGCCGGCGCCATCCCCGGAAAGGCACGGCCCTGACTTTAACCGGCAATTAACCATACCGCGCCGACAATCCCCTGAAGCCGGCCTCGTCAAGGGCCGGTGCAAAACTTAGAGATCGCAGGGGATGCGCGATGGATTTCGAGACGCTTTTCGCCAAAACACCCGCAACGATCGAGGAAATCAGGGCTCGCGTCGGCTACGCGCTGCAGCGGCATCCGCTCTGCCGCAAGGTGCAATTCGACGTGGTCGCGATGCCCCGGACCAAGCGCGGCGCCAACTGGACGGTGAATATGCGCTCGATCGAGCCGCGGGCGGTCTGGGAAGCCTCCGAAATCGTCGCCGACATCCAGGAAGCCTACGAATTGGCGGCATGATTTTCTGTGTATTTTCAGATGTTTACTGATGGAATTGGGTTGAGTCTGGGCCGGGGCGCGGTTAAGCCTTAATTAACGCCCAGTTTTCGGGAAAGTGACCAGAGGCGGCCACCCCTGACGGAGTCCTGTTTGTCGAAGGCGATCACCATCATCACGCTGACCTGTTTGCTGATGGGCGGCGCGGCCGTGACCAGCATTCTTGCGCGCGGGAACTTGGGCCTGCCGGAGGCGGAGACAGCGGCCAGCGTCGTCAAGAGCCCGATCGCCAATCGCGAAAACAAGCGGGACCGGTTGTCGGTAATGAGCTTGGCGCAGGCTTCAGTGCCGTCAGCGCCCGAGCGGACCCAAGGGATCCGAGCCGCGGCCGACGTGTTGCGCCAGGCCTATGCCTCCTCCAGCGGCGCGGACGTCGAAGCGGCGAAGGCGGTCGAGGCGCTGTCGCGAGTATCGCCCCAGCCATCGGCCGAGCCGCAAGTTGCCTCGATCCAATCCGCGATGCCGCAATCCATGACGCTCCAGTCGGTGACGCCGCAGGCGAACATGCCACAAGCGCCAAAGCCGAAAGCGGCCGCCAGGCCCGCACCGCAGAAATCCTACGCACTTCTGAGCGACGTCCAGATCGCCGGGATCAAGGAACGCCTCAGGCTTTCACCGTCGCAGGAATCTTACTGGCCGGGCGTCGAGACGGCGCTGCGCGCCGTCGCGCGCAAAATCCACGCCGACAAGCAGTCCAATCCGGCCGCGACCGCAGCCCAGCTCGATCCCGACTGCGCGGAAGTGCAGCAGCTCAAATCGGCGGCGATGCCGCTGCTGTTCCAGCTGCGCGAGGACCAGAAGGACGAAGTCCGCAAGCTTGCCCGCATCATTGGGCTGGAGAAGGTCGCGGCCGCGATCTGACGTTCCCGCTTTCCCTGCTTCCCGTCTCCCATCCGTGAACGATTCACCGCGGGTTCCCTCCTAGCGCACCCGGAACATCGTTTCCATCAGGACGTTGCCGCTGACTGATGACGGAGCCGGACCATGCGTACATCGATGGCTTATTTTGCTGGAGCGGGAACCGTGCTTGTCGCAGTTGCGGTCGGCGTCGGCGGTGGGTTTGTGATGGCCGACATCATGAACCCGCACCGATCACGCGACATGAGCAGGCTCGAACAGCAGCACGCCCCGCAGCAGGCCGAACAATCGGCCCAGCCTTCGCAATCGCAGCCCACTCAGTCAAATGCGGCGAACGGATCGCAGACGTCGGGCGCCTATCTCGCCGCGACACAACAGGCCGCCACGACGCCGATGGTGGTTCCGCCTGCTTCATCCAGTTCTCCGCAGCCCAAGACCGACCAAGCCAAGACCGAACAAGCCAAGACCGAGCAAGCCAGAACCGAGCAGGCCAGAACCGAGCTGCCCAAGACTGAAACAAACAACGCTTCGCGCCCAGCCGCGCTCGCGCAGACCAAAGCGGAAAAGATCGAGAAGACCGAGAAGGCCGCCTCCAGCGAGGCCGCGAGCAAGCCGGCTGACGCCGCGGCGGCGGCAGCGAGCGAGCAGGGTTCGGCGCAAGGGAACGCCTATGAGAGCGCTTATGCGAAGGCGCACGATGCGGATATCAAGCGCTCCGCCAGTGAGAAGCGCAGGGCCGATCGCGCCGAACGCCGCCAGCAGCAGGCGGCGCGCTGGCAGCAACAGCAACAGCAGCGCGAGCAGGAGCTGCGTGACGTCGAGGCACAGGTTCGCGAGGACATCACGCCACAGCGCAACATCATTGTCCGCCCTGACGATCGCCAGGTTGAACGCCAAGTTGGTCGTCCGGTCGATCGTCCAGCCGATCGTCAAGTCGACTCCTGGCGCGACGACTCGGATCGGCCGGTGCGGATGGAATTCCCGCGCTTCAATCTGTTCGATCAGGATTGATCCGCTTCAATTCGGCACCGTCAACGTCGCGGCTTCAAAACGAAACGGCCTCCCTTCTGCGAGGGGAGGCCGTTTTGTGGATGGCGCCGGCGCTGGCGTTCTGATCAGCCGCCATGCGCTTGCACGACCTGGCGGCAGGGCGTGGAGATCCTGGCCTTGTTCTGCGCGAGGCAGGCCAGCATCTGCGAGGGTTTGCCGACGAATTGTGAGCAGAACGATTCGGCATCGGCGCGGCAGGCCATCCTCTCCTGCATGCTCGGGCCGTTTTCGGCCGACGCCTGGGCGACGCCCGCGATCACGAGAGCGAGGGCGATAGCGGCGGATTTGATGGTGTTGGACTTGGTCATGGGAGCACCTTTTCGATTGGGTTGAGATTTCGAAAGCGCGCCGACCGTCGTCCAAATCCGACATGGGGTCGATCCCATGTTCATGGTGCTTAGTATAAGATATTGAATTAATACAAGTATTTCTGATCCGGCCGAAACCCCCATGTCCATGGGATGTTGCCCGCAGCCGGGCGAGTGCATGTGTCTTTCCACGACGGCCGCGGTGACCCACTGGGTTGATCACGATGACCGCCAAACAGCTTCAAACAGGAGAAGACCATGACCAAGACCTCTCATTTCGTGAGCGCCGCCTTCGCCCTTGCCACGCTGGCGAGCGTTTCCTTTGCGACGGCGCCGGCCCAGGCCGCGGAAGTCGCCTGCAAGACCGGCGGTGCGGTGCAGGGTTGCGTTGCCGCCACCACCGCTCCGGTTGTTGTTGCGCCGGCGACGACGACAGTCCACGCGGCCTATATCGCGCCGGCAGCTCCGGTTGCCGTGACTCACACCGGCTACACCCGCGCGACGCCGTACGGCGTCCGCCATGTCGGCTACACCCGCGTGTGGCGCTAGGGCGCAGACACAAACACTCCGATGCAGCTGAGCGCGGTGGCGACAATCGCCACCGCGTTCGGCGTTTTTGGGGAAGTGTCATTCCGGAGCGCGCGCAGCGCGAGTCCGGAATCTCGAGATTCCGGGTTCGGTCCTGCGGACCGCCCCGGAATGACAGCAAACGATACCCCCATATCCATGGGATTTTGCCCTGACTTGTTTGGGTCCATGTATCTCCCACGACGGCTGCGGTGATCAACCGATCCATCGCAAGACCGCCAAACGCATCAAACAGGAGAACTCCCATGACCAACAACATGACCAGCACCATCACCAGGAAGTCCCGCCTCCTGAGCGCCGCGATCGCCCTTGCCGCGCTCGGCACCATCTCGCTCGCGGCGGCGCCGGCCAATGCGGCTGTCGTCACCCACATCGGTTACGTCAATACTGCCGCTCCCGTTGCCGTGAATCACTATGGCTACACCCGTGTCACGCCCTGGGGCGTCAAGCATGTCGGCTACACCCGCGTGTGGCGCTGAAGCGCACAAACACCAACGCCGATCCAACGGAACGCGGTGGCGACAATCGCCACCGCGTTCGGCGTTTTGGAGCAGGTCGCGTCATTGCGAGGAGCGTAAGCGACGAAGCAATCCATTTGTCCGCGTATGAGGAGGCATGGATTGCTTCGCGGAGCCCGTCATCGGGCGCGCATTCGCGCGACCCGTTGGCTCGCAATGACGAAGGAAACGTCCTCACCCCATACTCATGGGATTTTGCATTGGCGTCATCGAGCGCATCTTTCGCGGCATGACGGCTGCGGTGATCAACCGATCCATCGCAAAGACCGCCAAACACTTCAAACAGGAGAAGTACCATGTCGAAGTCCCGTTTCCTTGGCGCCGCGATTGCCTTCGCCATCCTGAGCACCGCTGCGCTCGCTTCCGCCCCCGCCAATGCCGCGGTTGTCTATTGCAAGACCGCGGGCGTGCCGCAGGGCTGCGTGATGCGCACCCAGCCCGTCGTGGTCGCGCCCGTGGTGCGGCCGATCGCGCCGATCTATCGCGCCGCGGTCATCGCGCCGCCCGCCACCGTCCGTCACGTCGGTTACACCCGCGTGACTCCCTATGGCGTCCGCCATGTCGGTTACACCCGCGTGTGGCGTTGATAGCGAGATGCGACCCTCCCCTGGAAGGGGAGGGTCGAAAAGGTTCAGACGGCGGCGGCGTCACCCTCGGGAAAGCGGAGGGGCAATTGCAGCCTCACCGTGGTGCCGCCCTCGCCGGATGAAAGCTCGAGCTCCGCGCCGCATCTTGCGGCGCGGTTTTTCATATTGGCGAGACCGCGCGAGGCGGCCCGTCTTTCGCCATCGATCGCAAAACCCTTGCCATCGTCGGTGACGCTGATGCAGCCATGTTCACTGCCGCCGCTCTTGATCGTTTCGATGGTCACGCCGATGTGTCTGGCACCGGCATGTTTCACGGCGTTGGTCACGGCCTCATCCAGGATCCGCACGATCTGGATCACATGCGAGGGCCGCAGCTCCGGATAGACCGGCAGGCCCGGCGGCAGCCGCGCGCCAGTCGAGCGCGATCTCGTGCGCCCGCAGTTGCGCGGCGGCGCGGTCGCGCCACGAGCCCAGCGCCAGCATCAGGTCGCCGCCGATGTCGTCCATGGAATCGATCACCAGGCGCAGATCCTTCAGCGCCGCGCGCGCGGCCTCGCCGATGCCTTTGCTTGCTTCGCCGTTGCCTCGGCCTGCCGTGTTGCGCTCGCTCAGCGCGACGATGGAGACAAGCTGGCCACCGAGCCCGTCATGCAGGTCGCGCATCAGCCGTGTGCGTTCGCGCGCCAGCGCCGCGGCGCGCTCGCGTTCCTGCTCGCGCGCAAAACTCGCCTTCAGCTTCGCCTCGGCCTCGCGGAGCTGGATCGCGAGATGCGCGGCAAACCCGTCGACGCGGTTCAGCGCCTGCGCGAATCGCCAGGTCAGCCCGGCGCCGATCGCGACCAGCATCGCGGAATAGGACAGCCGCGTGAAGAAGATGCGATCATCGGGGATGAAGCCCGCGACCTCGATCACGTCGTGCAGCAGGGCAGTCAGGACGATCGTGACGCCGCAGCCGAGCAGCAGGCTCGGCACGTCGCGCCGCCGCATCTCCGACCACGCCACGATCCCCGCGAGCAGCAGCAGATGGATGATCAGCGTTGGTATCGCCAGCACGAGGAAGGCACGCCGGACCAGAAACGGGTCGCCGAGCAATCCGATCGCCAGCATGATCAATCCAGGCAGGAAGATCAGCGGGCCCAGCCGGCGCGGCCATTTCCGGATGAAGAAGAGAATGCCGAAGGCGACCACGAAGCCGCTTTCGAGCGGAGTGGACGCGATCAGCATGGCGTTCAGCCCGGGCTGGGCTGGCGGGTCGATCGCGGTCATGCAGGACGGCCTGGATCGCACCCAGCGCCATCGCGGCGGCCAGCGCGCCATAGGCCGCGTCGTCGCCGCGCCGCATTGCCCACATGACGGTGAGGATAACGGCGAGAATGCCCTGCCATGCGGAGAACACGAGTGGCAGCGTGACGAAGACAAACGTCCGTTTTTCGAAATAGGGACGCAGCTCCGCATCGGGGCCGACGAACACCCTGTCAAGAAAGCCGGAGATCGGGCTCCAGTGGAAGAGTCGGATGACGAGCTCATTATTGCCGTCGCGCAGCAGCGATGTCGGAATGGCCGCAATCTCCGGCGTCGCGCGATCGGAACGATTGGCGGAGGGATCGCGCCGGCTGTCGATGATCTCGATGCCGTTGACGCTGACGACGACGCCATTGGTGAAGCGCGGCAGATAGACCGACCAGGTCTGAGCCGCTTCGCGTGCGCTCCAGGTGAAGGTGCCGGTGAACACCGCGGGCTCGTTCATCGACGGTTGCGAGGATACGAACTCGGGCAGCGTGACCGTGCGCGTCGCGCCGTCGATCGCTGAGGCTGAAGGAGGGGACGCCGTAACGATCCGGCGGCGACGGCAGCGGGCGGCTCACCACGAAGATGCACAGCGCCGCGATCACGATCTGCAGCGGCACATATTGAATCAGGAAGACCGCGACGTTGCGCCCGCGCTGGGCAGGCGCAGGCGAAGCGACCGGCTTTGCAGCGCCGTCAGTCACAGCTTGATCAGGCCCTGCTGTACGGCTTCGAACACGGCCTCGCCGCGGGTGTGGACCTCGAGCTTGCGGTAGATGCTCTTGATGTGGCCGGGCACGGTCTGATTGCGACATGCCGAGATGGGTGGCGATTTCGGCATAGCTGAAACCCTTGGCGATGCCCCACAGGATGTCGATCTCGCGTGGCGTCAATTTGGCCGTGTTGAGCTCCGGCCCCGGCGGCGGTACGGCCTGCGCCTGGGTCCGCCGCACGATGAAGCGCGCGATCGAGGCCGAGATCGGCGAATGGCCGGCGACGAGATCGCGCACGGTGGCCGCGAGATCGGACGGGAAAGCGTCCTTGAGGATATAGCCGGTGGCGCCCACGGTGATCGCCGAGACGACGGTTTCCTCGTCGCCGAGCGAGGAGATCACCATGATCTCGGTGTTGGGGTGGCGCGCCCGCGTCTCGCGGATCAATTCGAGGCCGTGGCCGTCGGGCAATTGCAGGTCGGTGAGCAGCACGCGCGGCATCGCGCGCGGCGAGCGAGGCGCGGGCCTCGCCGAGGGTGGCGGCGGCCGCCACATCGAAGCCGGCCTTGACCAGCGCGTCCTGCAGCCGCCACAAGGTCGGCGGATCGTCCTCGACCAGCAGGATCGTGATCTCTTGTGCTGATACCTGTTCCGGCGAATTCATCTCGAGATCCCGTGCGTCAGTCCTTCCGACGACAGATAGATTAAGCGAGATGCGGCAATTTGCTATCCCCATGTTCATGGGGGTGCCGGGTCACAAAGGGCTTTTATGCTCTCACCCCGGGGGCATGCCAACGGTCTGCGCAACGCGGCCCGATGACGAACTCTGCGCGTCTCGAAGGATGAGCCCACAGCACGGGCCACGCCAGATCATGCGTCCAGTGCGCGATGGCTTCATTCGTCATCGCGCCCTGGTCCACTTTTCCAGTCGCGCGCTACGCGATGGCAGCATAGAGACCGCTCTCGAACTTGGCGAACAGCTTCAGGACCTGATCGTCTGCGAACGGCAGGAGCTGCGTCATGATCGTGCCGGTCACTCGCTTGTTCGGGTCAAGCCAGAAGTAGGTGTTGAAAAGTCCAGCCCAGGCGAGGCTGCCCGCGCTGCGTCCGGCCGGGCCGGCTTCGGTATTGATATCGAACGACAGTCCCCATTTCTGTGTCATGCCGGGAAACAGATTCGCGTCATTCGAGAGATCCGGGTGCACCGTCTTCAACGTGACCACGTTGAGATCGCCAATATGGTTCTGCCGCATCAGTGCGACGGTCTCGGGCTTCAGCACCTGCGCGCCGTTGAACGTGCCTTCGTGCAGCAGCATCTGCAAAAACGCCATATAGTTTCGCGGTGTGCTGAAGAGCGCGCCTCCACCCATAAAGAATTCCGGCCGCTGCGGCATTTCGAAATCCGTCTGTTTGAGCGAGCCGTCTCCTTGTCGGCCAAACATTGGCGCGACGCGGGATTTTTGCGAGGAGCTGATCAGGAAACCGGTATCGGTCATGCCGAGCGGCGCAAAGATCTTCTCCTTGAAATAGACCTCCAATGACTGGTCACTCACGGCCTCAACTGCCTTGCCGACCCAGTCAATATTGATGCCGTATTCCCAGCGATCGCCTGGGTCGAACATCAGCGGCGCGTTGAAGCTGGCATTCGTGCAGTCGCCGATGAAGGGAGTTCCGGTGACTTTCTCATATTGCGTCATCGGCTCACTCCAAATGCTGTAAACGAAGCCCGCAGTGTGAGTGAGAAGGTGGCGCAGCGTGATCGCTCGTTTGGCGGGGCGAAGTTTCGGCGCGCCACTGGCATCGAACCCCTCGAGTACCTTGGGTTGCTCCAGCTGTGGAAGTAATTTGCCCATCGGCTGGTCAAGCTGCAGCTTGCCCTGCTCGACGAGTTGCATGCACGCAGCGCCAGTAATCGCCTTGGTCATTGACGCAATCCAGAATATGCTGTCTGCGGTAATCGAGGGCCCGAATGCGCCCTCGTAGACGATGCCCTTCTCGTTTGCCGCGATGGCGACAAGGCCCGGCACGGTCCTCGCGTTGACCGCTTGGCGCAACGCCTGATCGACATCCCCGAGTGCGGGGCTGAGAGCCGGATCGGAGGCGGTTGCCGCATCCGCGCTCCCGACGGTGACTTTTGCCATCGACGATGCCGCTGCCAATGACGTCATGGACTTCAGAATGGTTCGACGGTCTGGATTGCTGTATCGCATTGTTTCCTCCCTGGCCGCTGTTTGCTTTGATTGCCTGTAGAGGTGGTGTCGTTGGCGACCACGCCGCGAGCCTAGGGCTCGCCGTATAGGTCCGCAACCACGATCTCCTTGCCGTCAGCGCTGCGAGCGAAACCGCCGCTGGGCAGGAAGTGGGCGTCATCCCATTCCGAATTCGTCAACAATGTGGAACGTACGCACTCTCGAAACCGAGCTGCAGGAAATGTCAGGAATCCTACCAGACCCGTAGGCTGCTCGCAGAAGAAACAATCATACGAGCTTTGGTCACCGCGGCTGCGCCGGCCCATTTGCCAGTCGGCTTTGCGAGTACACGCTCTCGCAAAGCTACCCGCTCCGCGTCGAGTCGCGTTTGACGCGGGGGTCGATCGCCACCTCGATATCGGATTTTCGCGCGGGCTGGCCGCGCTCGTCGACCAGCATCACCGACAACCTCTCACCGCTCGATTTCGAGCGCAGCCTGAACGGCCCCTTGCCTTCGCCGAGCCATTTGTCGCCCCAGGCCGTCATGGCCAGGAAGGGCAGGCCGAGCGACTCGCCCATCTCGGTCAGCGGATACTCAGTCCGCCCGCGCCGGCCTTTGTCGCGATAGTCACGCCGCTCCATGATGCCGGTTTCGACCAGTCCCGCGAGGCGGCTGCTCAGCACGCTGCGCGGGATGTCGAGGTCGGCCTGGAAATCGTCGAAACGGCTCACGCCATACAGCGCCGAGCGCAGGATCAGCAGCGTCCAGCGATCGCCGATCAGCTCGAAGGCACGCGCGAGGTTGCAATGCTTGGCCGCGACGGGCGAGCGGCGGACAGGAGGAATGCTCATATCGCCACTTTACCTGAGTTGCATTTCTGGATCCAGCCTGTATAGCTAAGTCCAGATATTGGACTTATGGAGAACGTCCCATGGCAGGAAGGCCGATGACGCCCCGCGATCTCGGGCTTGACGATCCGCTCGATGATTTCTCCGCGCGCGACATCGCGATCGACGGCATTATCAAGCGGGTCCATGTCGCGGGGCAGGGACCCGCCGTCATCGTCATGACGGAAATGCCGGGGATCAGCCCGCATGTAGCGCGGTTCGCGCGCTGGGTTCGCGACGCGGGCTTCACGGTGTACATGCCCTCGCTGTTCGGCCGCGACGGCGCGGTGCCGATGGAGGAGGAGGGCATTGCCGTGTTCCAGCGCGCCTGCGTCAGCGCAGAGTTCAATGCGTTGAAGGGAGGTCGCTCCAGCCCCGTGACGCAATGGCTTCGCGCATTGGCGCGGCAGGCGCATGGCGAATGCGGCGGACGAGGAGTAGGCGCCATCGGAATGTGCTTCACCGGCAATTTCGCGCTGACCATGATGCTCGAACCGTCAATGCTGGCGCCGGTTCTCGCGCAGCCGTCTTTGCCGTTCAGGGAACCGGCGGAACTGGAGATCTCGCCCGAGGAGATCCGCGAAGTTCGCGCGCGTCTCGATCGCGAGGATCTCACCGTGCTGGCCTATCGCTTCAAGGGCGATCAGATCTGCCGGGCGGAGCGCTTTGCCGCCTATGCGTCCGCGCTCGGCGACCGGTTTGTCGGCCGCGAACTGCCCGACAGCGCAGCCAACACCGACGTCGCGCCGTTCTTTGCGGCGCGCGTTCCCTTCCCGCATAGTGTGGTGACCCAGCATCTGATCGATGAGGCCGGCCAGCCCACGACACTCGCGCGGGACGAGATCCTGGCGTTCTTCGCCAGACGACTGGCTTCCTGAGAGCCAAGGAAGATTGGTCATGCCCGGCCTTGTGCCGGGCATCCACGGCTTGCTTTACGAACTCGACAAAGACGTGGGTGGCCGGGACAAGCCCGGTCATGACGAAAAAGCGCGAGACATGCGTCACGCAATCCGTCGTATGGTGTCGCGATCAAACAACGGATGAATTCCGACGGGAGTCCCCCATGCCCTATCTTGTCGCCTCCGATCTTCCCGCAAAACCGGCCGGTGAGCGCTTCCGCGCGCTGGTCGAGCGTGGCGGCATCCTGCAATTGCCCGGTGCTCACAATGGCATGGCCGCGCTGCAGGCGAAGGCCGAGGGCTTCGAGGCGCTCTATCTGTCGGGCGCGGCGATGTCGGCATCGATGGGGCTGCCGGATCTCGGCATCATCACCATCGAGGACGTGACCTTCTTTATCCGGCAGGTGGCCCGCGCCAGCGGCCTGCCGGTACTGGTCGACGGCGACACCGGGTATGGCGAAGCGCTCAACGTCATGCACATGGTGCGCGCCTTCGAGGATGCCGGCGCCGGCGCCGTGCAGATCGAGGACCAGCTCCTGCCGAAGAAATGCGGCCATCTCAACAACAAGAAGCTGGCGGTTGCCCACGACGTGGCCGCCAAGATCGCCGCGGCGCGCCGGGCGAGACGGCATCTTTATATCGTCGCGCGCACGGATGCGGCGGAGAGCGAGGGCATAGCGGGCACCGTGGCGCGCGCCAGGCTCTATATGCAGGCCGGGGCAGATGCGATCTTTCCGGAGGCGCTGACGTCGGTCGACATGTTCGCCGAGGTTGCAAAGCAATTGCCCGGCGTGCCGCTGCTTGCGAACATGACCGAGTTCGGTCGCACGCCATCCATCACGTCGGCGGAATTCCAGAGGATGGGATACCGCATGGTGATCTGGCCGGTGTCCTCGCTGCGGGTCGCCAACAAGGCCCAGGCCGAGCTTTATCGCGCGCTCAAGCGCGACGGCGGCACGCATCATTGCCTCGATCGGATGCAGACCCGCGCCGAGCTCTACGACCTGATCGGACTTAAGGCGTTCGAGGCGCTGGATGCGTCGATCGTCGCGACGGTGCTGCCGTCGCTGGCGAAGTAAGCGGGATGCGGGCTTCGCCGTTTGTCCGCGGGGCCCTGTTCGCGCAGGGCCGAACTCTGCTATCACGGCTCGCATGATCCTGGTGTTCGGTTCGCTCAATATCGATCTGGTCGCGCGGGTGCCGGTCATTCCGGGCCCCGGAAGGACCGTGCTCGCGCCGTCCTATGAAACGCATTTAGGCGGCAAGGGCGCCAACCAGGCGGTGGCCGCCGCGCGCATCGCCGGCGCCAGGAAAGTATCCATGGCTGGATCCGTCGGCGAGGATGGGTTCGGCGATCGCGCGGTCGAGAACCTCGCGCACAATGGCGTCAATGCGAGCCTCGTCGTCAGGGCAGCGGAGCCGACGGGCTGCGCTTTCATCACCGTCGACGGCAGCGGCGAGAACGCCATCACGGTGGCGAGCGGGGCCAACATGTCCGCTCGCGCCGCCGATCTGCCCGCGGCCTTCTTCGCCGCCGACACGGTCCTGGTGCTGCAAATGGAAGTCCCGTTCGCGCAGTCGCTCGAAGCCGCCCGCAGGACGAAAGCGGCGCGCGGCGCCGTGATCTGGAATGTGGCGCCGGTTCCGGACAGGATGACCGGCGATATGGCTCGCGACATGCTCGCGACGACGGATTATCTCGTCGTCAATGAGCACGAGGCGCTGGACGTCGCCGCGGCGCTCGGCGTGAGCGCGACGGAGTTCGAGATGGCCGCGCGGGAGCTCGCCAGGTCGGGCGGACTGATTTGCGTCGTGACAGCCGGCGCGGAGGGGGCGTTTGCCTTCGCGCAGGACGGTGGACGGGTTCATGTTCCCACGCAGAAGATCGACCCCGTCGATACCACGGGCGCCGGCGATACGTTTGTCGGCGCCTTCGCCTGCCTGATCGGCGAGAAGGCGCCGTTGTCGAAAGCGCTGGAGGTGGCTTGTGAGGCCGCGGCGCTGAAATGCCTGAAACGAGGCGCGCAGGACGGCATGCCGGTGCGAAGCGCGCTCAAGGCCTTGAATGAGATCGCGCGCTAACGCGCTTCGCCGAGCTCAACCAACTTCCGACATCCGGCAATTCAGGCGCCATCGGCTGAGGCGGGCCCGAATGCTGGTCTGCATTGCTGACATATTTGCCGAGCGGCAGCATCCAGCCGGAAGAGTTCAGGCACTCCACTCCGGTAGACATGTCAGGCGCTACCAAACAGGCTATTCTCCAATGCCGCGAGCTTTCGAAGATCGGGAGCGATGCATGGTCGGACGGCGTCTTGCGTTGCTGGTGGCTGCCGTCGTGACGGCGGTCTGGTCGGTTGCGGCGCAAGCGCAATCCTTTCCGTCACGACCCATCACGATGGTGGTGCCCTACGCGGCCGGTGGCGTTTTCGACACGATGGCCCGCATCATCGCAGTGCAGATGGGCGAACTGCTCGGCCAGTCGGTGATCGTGGAGAACGTCACCGGCGCAGGTGGCATCATCGGCGTCCAAAGCGTGATGCACGCCAAGCCGGACGGTTATACGGTGCTGCTCGGGACCATCGGCACCCACGCCTACAATCAATCGATATACCGAAAGCACCGCTACGATGCGGTGAAGGACTTCACGCCCGTCACGCTGTTCTCCGATCAGCCGATGGTCCTGGAGGGCCGCAAGGATCTGCCCGCCAAAAACCTTGCGGAATTCATCGCGCTGCTGAAACAAAACGGCACGAAGATGCAATACGGCTCGGCAGGTGTCGGATCGACGACGCATCTTGCCTGCGCGCTGCTCAACGCGAGGATCGGCGTCGAGGTGACCCACGTTCCCTATCGGGGTGGCGGCCCCGCCGCCAACGATCTGATCGGCGGCCACATCGATTACATGTGCGGCAACCTCGGCTCGACTATTCCGCGCGCCGCCGCAAGGCAATCAAAACCCCTCGCGCTATTGTCGCGCGAGCGAACGCCGCTGATGCCGGAGCTTGCGACCGCGCACGAACAGGGGATCAAGGACTACGACGTGGTGACCTGGACGGCTTTCTTCCTGCCGAGGGGCGCGCCAAAGGACATTGTGGCCAAGCTGAATGAAGCAACCAACGCCGCGATGGATAGCCCTGCAGTCAAGACACGGTTTGACGCGATCGGCATTGTCGGCGTTGCTCCCGACCGGCGCGGGCCCGAATACCTTGCGAAATATGTGGTTGAGGAGATCGCGCGCTGGGAAGGTCCGATCAAGGCTGCCGGCCTTCAGGTGGATTGACGGCGCCTCGGCAGGATCAGCCCGTTCCCGCAACCTCGGCCCTTTGCGGCTCGATGGGCGCACGACCGATTCGCGCCCCGATTTGCGCCGAGTTGAAATAAAGATCCGCGTAATGATCGGGAGAGCCGGGATGGCGCGCATCGCGCGTCGAGCATCGCGGGTCCCTGACATACTCGACAAAGTCGATTTGCGCGCCGCTCCAATGCGACTCCGGAATGCGCTCCAGCGGATGGAAGTCGAGGTGGTGCGGCCTGGCGTTCTTCCGGCCCCACACCGATATCAGCCCGAGACTCGCGGCCTCGCGTATCCTGCCAAACAGCTGGGACAGGCGCGTCGAGGCGCCGAATGCTTCCGGATCCTGCGTCCCGAGAAACTCGCTGGTGAGGTCGGACAACGCCAGGTCAGGCTGCGGTGTCTTGGCCTTGGCCTTGGCATTGGCCTGCTCCGTCATCAGCTGCCATTGCAGGCCCATGCCGGAGAGGAGCAGAAGGATCAAGGCCGCCGACCACCACAACCAGGTGGGCAGGATCGCACGCCCCGAAACCTCCTGCATGACGGCGAAGGCGGCGCAAGCGATGGCAATCAGGGTCGTGGGGCTGTTAACAACCCCGATCACGCTTTGCCAGAGGTTCACGAGACGGTCGCGCAACTTGGGTGCTACTCCGTTTCCAAACCCCCGTTTACGGCGGGCCCTTGAGCGGCGAGAGGAGCTTTTGACGCTGGGACATATTGAAAGATAATATGATTCTGGTGCTCCGAATCAATTGGACGGTGCCGGTGATGTTTCCATTTCGTGCCAAATCCAACAACTTTCGATCCGCTGCGCGCGATCGCGAGACGGATGAGCAGCGTTTCGCCGCTATAAGGGACGCTGCGCGAGACGCTCTCGAGGCTGCGGAGCGCGAAAAATCCGCGCTCGGCGTGCGCCTCGAAGAGGCACGAACCAGTGCGACCATTCTGGCAGGCACCGATACCTATGAGCACGACGATCGGGAGCCGGGGAGGGCGGCCGAATTGTCGGAGAGCGAGGCGCAGATGAGCAGAGCCGAGCAGCGACTGCTGGAACTCGACGCGCATATTTCGAAATTGAAGCGAATCGAGGCCGCCATTCTCGGCGAGATGGGCGCCGCGGACGGCAGGTGAGATCGTGACCGGCCTGCGTCCGACCTCGATTGTCGTCAGGCAGGGATTGCTTCATCATCTCCCGCATGACCGGCCTCGTCCGTTATCTGACCCACCCGCAGGTCGCGATCGATCCGTCCGTCCCTGTCCCCTCGTGGGGATTGAGCGCGGCCGGCAGGGCGCGTGCGATCGCCTTTGCGGATGCCGGACGACTTTCGGGCACGACCCAGATCATCGCGAGCGGCGAGCGGAAGGCGATCGAGACGGCGGAAATCGTCGCAGGCCAGATGAACATTGCGCTGGAGATCCGCGAGGCCATGCACGAGAACGACCGTTCGGCGACAGGTTTCCTGCACGCCGAAGAGTTCGAGGCGGTGGCCGATCAATTCTTCCGCTATCCTCTCGCCAGTGTCCGGGGGTGGGAGCGCGCGATCGATGCGCAACGGCGGATCTTGCAAGAGGCCGAAGAGGTCCTCGGTCGAGACCGGCCGGGAGATGTTCTCTTTGTCGGCCACGGCGCCGTCGGCACCCTTCTGTTCTGCCACTATGCCGGTCTGGAGATCGACCGCCGCCACGACCAGGGCGACGGCGGCGGCTATTGTTTCGCGTTCAGCAGGGACGGCCGGCGGATTCTCCATCCATGGCGGCGGATGGAAGAGTTGTGAGGGCATGACAACGCTGCACCCTTGCGCCGGCCGGCATAATCTGATGGAATTCAATTATATGAAAAAGCAATCTTTGGTTGCTGCCATTTCGGACCTGCCCCGTCACTGACCGGGCATGACGCACTTCGCGGCCCTCGTACTCGAACGCGTGCACATGAGCATTACCCAGCTGTCCAATCGGGTTCGACGCGAGCTGACATATCTGGGATATCCTCCTCGGGAATGGACCTATCCGCAGTCGCGCGACGGCATGCCGGTTCTCGATGTGCTGATCGTCGGCGGCGGCCAAAGCGGATTGGTCATCGCGTTCGGCTTGAGGCTCGAGCGGATCACGAATGTCCGCATCATCGACCGCAATCCGCGCGGGCTCGAAGGACCGTGGCGCCGATTTGCCCGCATGAAGGCGCTGCGGACGTCGAAGGAAGTCCATGGTACAGACTTCGGCATTCCCAGCCTGACCGCGCGCGCGTGGTACGAGGCGACGTTCGGCCGGAAAGCCTGGGACAACATCCAGAGCCTGCCTCAGGAAACATGGCGATCGTATCTCGACTGGTACCGCGACGTGCTCGCGCTTCCGGTCGAAAACGACGTCGAGCTGACCGCCATCGAGCCTGCCGGGGATCTGCTTCTCGCTCATCTTCGTCGCTCCGGCCGGGTGGAGCGCGTCCACGCCCGGAAGATCGTGCTCGCGACGGGCTTTGACGGCAGCGGGAGCAAGCGGCTCCCGCAATCCCTCGTCTCGACTCTGCGGCCGGCACGCTATGCGCATTCCGCCGATGACATCGATTTTCGTCGTCTGCGCGGAAAGCGAATCGGCATTCTCGGGATCGGGGCGTCTTCGCTCGACAATGCGGCAACCGCCCTCGAGGCCGGAGCTGCGCGCGTCGACCTTTGCTTCCGCCGGCCGGACATCCCCCGGGTCAATCCGCTCATCTGGATGAATTTCGCCGGGCTGTTCGGCCACTTCGGAGACCTGGGCGACCTCGAGCGCTGGCGCTTCATGCGGCGTATCCTGGACGATCTTCCGGTTCCGCCCACGCAGGAGAGTGTCTGGCGCTGCCTCCGGTTCGATCATTTCGCCTGGCATGGCGGCTGTTCTTGGCTATCGATCCGCGACAGCGCGAAAGGGGCCATCGTCGAAACCACTGCCGGTACATTCGTCTTCGACTTCATCATCTTCGCCACCGGCTTCGACACCGATCTGGCGGCGCGTGCGGAACTCGCTCCCGTTCACAATCACATCGCGCTCTGGCGCGATCGTTTCACGCCGCCACCGGGCGAGGAAAGCGAACTGCTCGCGCGACATCCTTATCTCGGTTCCGCTTTCGAGTTCACCGAACGGCAGCCGGGTGCAGCGCCATATCTCGCGCGGCTCCACAATTTCACCTTCGGCGCCATGCCGAGCCTGGGCCTTACTGGAGCGGCGATCCCCGGATTGAAATATGGCGTGCGTCGATTGGTGAGCGGGCTGGCGCGTGACCTGTTCCGGGAAGATGCCGCCAGACACTATGAGGATCTGCGTGCCTACGCGGTGCCCGAGCTTGACACGCTTGGCGATGAGTTTGAATGGCTCAGCCGCCTCGGCTTGCAAGCAACCGACTCAGCCAACCTGACTGGCCGGCTCGAGCACGAGATGCTCGCCGCGATTGGAGGCGAATTGCAGCCGCCTTATTCGGACAGCAGGTCCGGCCGGCGGCTGCCGAGGCGACGATCCGGCGCCAGGCGTCAGCGGAAATCGGTCAACGGCAAAAGCAGCATTTGAAATCGCGCCTGCGCGCCGAATGAGAATATGGGACGAGGCATGTCGGATAGTCCGGATACATCATCGAGTCCTGGTTCGTGCAGCAGCCAGCCCCTCTTCACGCGTCTTGCAGACATTCTGTCGCATTACGGACAGACCACGCCCCAGCAGATTGCCATTCTGGCCGTTGACGGCACGTCGCTGACCTATGGCGCGCTCTGGACGCGAACGACAGAGATCGCAGGCGAATTGCGCCGGTTCGGCGTCGCCGCCGGAGATCGCGTCGCCGTCGTCCTGCCGGGCGGAGCGGATGCTTCCGTCGCGACAGTCGCGGTCGCGTCCGCCGCCGTTTGCGTGCCGCTTCACGCCGGATTTTCAACGGGAGAATTGCGGCGCGCCTTGCAGGAGCTTGATGTGTCGGCGCTCCTGACCAGCCGCGACCTGGAGTTGGCGGGCCGCAGCGCTGCCTACAGTCTCGGCTTGCCCGTCATCGAGCTGTCTCCGGGCGAGGAAGGGCAGATCGGCGCGTTCAGTCTCGATTGCCCGGCGCCCGGACCACCGGCGGTGGAGGAATGGCCGGGCGCGCAGGACGATGCCTTCGTGCTCCTGACGTCGGGCAGCACGGCGCAGCCGAAGCTGGTGCCATTGACCCAGTGCGGCATTTGCCATTCGGCCTACCATGCGGGTGTGGCGCTCTCGCTTGAATCCCGGGACCGCCTCATCAACGTCCAGCCGCTGGCTCATGCCCATGGCCTGATCTCGGGACTGCTCACCGCGCTTGCGGCAGGCTCGAGCGTCGTGTGCGCACCGGCATTCGAGGCGACGGCGTTTCTCGGATGGCTGAGCCGCTTCGCGGCAACCTGGTACACGGCCGTGCCGCCGATCCATCGTGCCCTGATCGCAGCCGCCCGTCGACGAAGCCGGGGTGTCCAGTCGTCATTGCGGCTGATCCGCTCTGCGTCGTCGTCGCTGCCGATCGATGTGCTCACCGAACTGGAAAGTCTCTTCGGCGTTCCGGTGATCGAGACCTACGGCATGACCGAGGCGGCGAGCCAGATCGCGGCCAATCCTCTCGCGCGACGCAAGGGCGGATCCGTCGGCAAGCCCGCGGGAGCCGACATCGCCGTCATCGACAGCGAGGGGCGCACGCTTGCCGCGGGCGAACGTGGACAGGTTGTGCTGAAGGGGCCGGCGATCACGCGCGGCTATCTCAAAAACGACAGCGCCACCACCTCGGCCTTCCGGGACGGCTGGTTTCGAACCGGCGATCTCGGCTATCTGGATTCCGACGGATACCTGTTTCTGCTCGGCCGGATGAACAAGGCCGACATCATCAACCGTGGCGGACAAAAGGTCTCGCCTGCGGAGGTCGAGCGGACGTTGTTGAGCCACCCCGGCGTGGCCGCCGCCGTTGTTTTTCCGGTTCCGCATGCGCGGCTCGGAGAGGACGTGGCCGCAGCGGTGGTGCTACGGGCGGAGCACAAGGTCGACGCCCGCAAGCTGCGGCGGTTCGTCAGCGAGCGTGTGGCGCGATTCAAGGTCCCCGGTCTCATCCGGCTGGTGGCGGCGATACCAGCCGCTACGGACGGCAAGCTCGTTCGGAGTGAACTGGCCGCCAAATTCTCGATGACGACGCCGAGATCGCATGTTCATCGCAATGATCAGCTGACGCCGCCCCGCTCGCAAGCCGAGTGGCAACTCGAAAGGATGTGGGCCGAACTCCTCGGATTGAACGAAGTCGGCATCCATGAAGACATCTTTGCGCTGGGGGCCGACTCGCTGACGATTGCGCAGGCGCTCGCACGCCTGCGGTCACGCTTCGCCATCGAGCTGTCGTTCCGGGACATTTTCGATGCTCCGACCATCGCCAGCCTGGCGACGCTGATCGAGGCATCGAAAGACACATCCATCACCGCTGATATCAGGCTTGATGCGGTGCCGGACAACGGCGGGCCTCTCTCGCTTCAGCAACAAAGGATCCATCTCCTCGGCAGCATCGATCCGATCCCCCACAAATATCACGTCGTCTCCACGGCTGTCCTGTCGGGGCCGCTCGACATCGATGCGCTGGAAGCTGGTCTTGCGGCGATCTGCGAACGTCATGAGACCTTGCGTTCGATCTTTCCCGACCATCTTGGCGAGTCCATACAGGTCGTCACGGCCGTGCGGCCGCATATCGAGCTCGATCTCGAGCCGCCGCGAGGGGCTGACACCACGGTCGGCGCGCAATTTCAGAAGCTGTTGCAGCAGCCTTTCGACATCGAAGGCGCGCCGCCGACCCGGCTCCAGCTCCAGAGACTTGGCGACAACGAGCATCTCCTCCTGATCAAGCAGCATCATCTGATCACGGATGGGTGGTCGCATCGGCTGTTCTTCGAAGAGCTCGAGGAACTCTACAATGCACGCGTCAACGGACGGCCCGCCAGCTTGCCCGAAATCTCATTCCATTACCGGCATTATGTCGAGTGGCAAAAGGCGTGGCTGCAAACTCCGGCGGCCCGCGCTCAGCTCGACTACTGGCACGGCCGGCTTGACGGCCTGACCGAACTCCCGCTGCGAACCGATCGGCCCCGCCCGGAAAGATGGACCGGCAGCGGCGCCAGGCTGCCGCTGAAATTGCATCGCAGCCTGTCCGGCAAGCTTCGCTCGCTCAGCAGGGACGGCGAAGTCACCCTGTTCATGACGCTGCTGGCCGCGTTTCAATGTCTTCTGTGCAGATACACCCAGCATCACGACATCGCGGTCGGGTCATTGGTCGCCAATCGCAATCGGCTGGACGTCGAGCCTCTCATCGGCATGTTCGTCAACGCGGTCGTGCTGCGGACCGATCTTTCGGGCGACCCAAGCTTCCGTGATGTTCTCAGGCGAGTCCGCGACGTGACGCTGGACGCCTATCGAAACCAGGCGCTGCCGATCGAGGAGATCCTTCGGACCCTTCGTCTTCCAAGAAGCCTGGATCGCAATCCGCTGTTTCGGGTGATGTTCATCCTGCAGAAGGCGGCGAAGCCGCTTTCGCTCCATGGCCTGTCCGCGCGCACCGTCGAGCATGACCCCGGAATTGCGCGGTCCGACCTCGTGCTCGAGTTGATCGACGATAACGGGCCGCTCAATGGCTGGCTCGAATACAGCAGCGACCTGTTCGAACCCGACACCATCAAACGGATGGTAGCTCACTTCCGTACACTGCTGGAGGCGATTGTCGCCGATCCCGACCAGCCGATCTCCCGCCTGCAAATGCTGCCGGCGACCGAAAGGGAGAAAGTCGTTGCCGGCTGGAACCGGACTCCGAATGTCTTGCCTCCGTCCGGCGATTTCCTCGCATGCTTTGCGAGGCACGCCAGACGAACGCCGGCCGCTCCGGCCGTCTCGTGTGCGCAGTCCGGCCTCAGCTATCGTGAGCTTGCAGGCCGCGCCTCTGCGATTGCGAGCCGCCTTAGCCGGGAGCGAATCGGCAACGATGGACTCGTCGTTCTGTTTGCCGAACGCGGCGTCGAATTCCTGGCGGCACTGATCGCCATTCAGCAGGCTGGCGGAGCGTTCCTTCCGCTCGATCCGGACACGCCGCAGGCAAGGCTGGCTCAAATCATCCAGCACAGCGAGGCGCGGCTTGTGATCGCGGCGAAGCGGAGCCTCGCGACGCTTGAGGCGGCTCTGTCCGGCCTTCCGCGCAAACAGCGGCCCCGCGTGCTTGTTCTGGAAGAACTCGCAACGGCAAAGCCGCCGGGTTCGATGCCGCCGGTTCGAAGAAAGCCCTCGAGCCTGGCCTGCGTCATCTATACGTCCGGCTCGACGGGCGCGCCGAAAGGAGCCATGATCGAGCAAAAGGGAATGGTCAATCATCTCCGGTCCAAGATCGCCGACCTCGAATTGTCGGCCTCGGACATCGTCGCCCAGACCGCGCCCCAGAGCTTCGTCATCGCGATCTGGCAATTTCTGGCGCCGCTCATGGTCGGCGCGCGCGTTCACATCATCGCCGGCGAGGAGGTGCGGGACCCTGCATTGCTCATGCAGTCCATGCTGCGGGAAGGCGTGACCGTTCTCGAAATCGTGCCGAGCCTGTTGCGCGCGATCCTCCAACCGCAACCGTCTCCCGTCGCTCTTCACGCATTCGGCCGGCTTCGATCGTTGGTGTCGACAGGCGAACGTCTCGCGCCCGACCTCTGCGAGGACTGGTTCCGGCACGTGCCCGAGGTGCCCCTCATCAATGCCTATGGCGCCACCGAAACCTCGGACGATGTGGCCACATGCCGTCTGACATCGCCGCCATCGGGGGCGGTGACGGTGCCGATCGGACGCGCGATCGCCAACGTCAAGCTCTATGTTCTGGATCAACACGTGCAGCCGGTGCCCACGGGCATTGCAGGCGAACTCTATGCGGGGGGCGCCGCGATCGGGCGCGGTTATCTCAACGATAGCGAACAGACGCGCCGCAGCTTCCTGCGCGATCCCTTCTCGAAAAGCCGCTCGGCGCGCCTGTACCGCACCGGTGACCTCGCGCGCTGGCGGGCCGACGGCACGCTGGAATGCTTCGGCCGCGTCGATCATCAGGTGAAAATCCTCGGCTGCCGGCTCGAGGTCGAGGAGATCGAGCATGTGTTGATGCAGCACGAGGCCATTCGCTCCGCTGTGGTTGTCGCGCGCGATAGCGGGCGCGGCGAGACCCGGTTGACGGCCTATCTTGTCGGCGCGACCCGCAAGCCGCCGAGCCTTGATGAGATCGGCGATTTCGTCCGGACGAGACTTCCGGCGCATGCGATTCCCGCGGGCTACGTCGTCCTGGACGAACTGCCGTTGACGGCGCATGGCAAGCTCGACCGTATTGCGTTGGCAAAGCTCGATTCGAGACCATCAGCCGCGGACAGCGATTTTGTGCCGCCGCGGAATTCCGCGGAGCGGCATCTCGCCGACATCTGGACGGATCTGCTCGAGCTCGACAAGGTCAGCGTCAGGAGCAACTTCTTTCATCTCGGCGGCCATTCGCTCCTGGCCGGCCGGGTCATGGCGCGCGTTGCCAACGTGTTCGGCGTTTCCTTGCCGATCAGGACAGTTTTCGAGGCAAGTACGATCGAGGCGCTGGCGCTTCGCATCGAAGAGGCGCATGTGCCCGCCGGGCTGCGGCCGAGGAGCCCGGACACCGACATGGACTACGTCCCGTCCATGTCCATCCTGCAGGATCGGGTGGTTCGGATCGAGAGGGAATTGCCCGACCTGCCTCAGTTCAATCTGCCTTACGTGTTCCGGCTGCAAGGACCGCTGAATGTTGCGGCGCTTGAACGGGGCCTGACTGAGCTTGTCCGCAGGCACGAGGCCTTGCGCACATGCTTTGGATGGGCCGGGGAAGGGCCGGTACCGTCGGTCGTGGCGGCGTCCGAGGCGATTTCGCCACTTGCCATCGAGGATATTTCGATCGCCGCCCCCGCCGGGGACAAGCGGGCCAGCGCATTGCTGCTCAAGAAAGCCGAGCTGCGCGTGGAGCAGGAGGCCTGGACGCCGTTCGACCTGGCGCGCGCCCCCCTGTTTCGCGTGCGCCTGTTGCGCCTCGGCCCCGACGATCACGTGCTGGCCCTGATCGTACACCACGTGATCGTGGATGGCTGGTCGATGGGAATCCTGTTTGAGGAGCTGGCGGAATTTTATTCCGCCTTTGCCGCCGTTCGAGACGTGCGTCTACCGGCGCCGGGACTTGCATTCTCGTATTTTGCGGCCTGGCAGCGCCGATGGTGCGCGAGCGGGACGGCGGCACGGCATCTCGCCTATTGGAAGGACTGCCTCCGCAATGCCTCGCCTGTGTTCGCCGCCGACTTCGGCGATGCCGGCGCGCTTTTGAGCTCGCGCACCGCACAACAGACCTTCCATCTTCCTGAGGAACTGATCGCCGCCCTGGCTGCGCTGAGCCACAGCGAGGGAGCGACCCCGTTCATGGCGCTGCTGGCCGGCTTCAAGGCGATGCTGCTGGCACACACCGGACGCGGCGACATCTGCGTCGGCACCACCATGGCCAACCGGACCGAGCAATGGGCGGAGCGCGTTGTCGGCCCCGTGGAGAACACAACAGTCATCCGAACGCGGATTGAGACGGGTCTTCCGTTTCGCGAAATCCTTCGCCGCACCCGCCATTCGGTACTGGAAGCTTACGCCAGGCAGGACTTTCCGTTCGAGACGCTCGTCGCGATCCCACCTGATGAGGGCCAGCCCGACCTGGCCTCGCTCGTCCAGGTGTTCTTCGTTCTTCAGAATGCGATTCCGAAGCCCTTTTTGCTGCCCGGAATCGCAGCTGATGACTTTGGAGATACGATCTTGCAGGCAGAACCGGTTCTTCCCGTCGACGGCGGCCGCCTGACGATCATGCTGAAGGAAACACCGACAGGCATGGCCGGTTCGTACGTGTACAAGACGGACCTCTTCAAGGCGAGGACGGTGCGGAGCTGGCTTGCAGACTATGCAACAATCCTGACCCAGGCGGCTGCCGAGCCGGACAAGCCGCTTGACCTCCCGGCTGATCGTGGACGGGACGATCGAAGGACGTCTGCGGAACCGCGCGCGAGGACGGCGGGACGACCTGCGCGGTCGTCAAGACACAAGACCTTCGTCGGCTGATCGGCGTATCCTGCGGACCGCTTTTGCTGGTGACAAACGAAACATGGACGCTAGACTACAACCTCTCGGTGTTAGAGAATAAATGCATAGTAACTCCTTCAGATCTAGAAACTCGGGGATTTGAAAACATGGCATTCCGACCGATCGTTAAATTGGTGGACTATGACAAGTTGAGTGACGCCCAGAGGGCCGAGCTGAACAAGGTGCTCCAGGGGCGAAAGACCCAGCTCGAGAAGGCGCTCGGCGACGTCAACGAGGGTCTCAGAAGGCTCAAGCGGACGAGCAAGAAATCAGCCAAGCGCAAGACCGGGAAGAAGCGCAC
Organism: uncultured Alphaproteobacteria bacterium; assembly: GCA_963696255.1. Taxonomy (GTDB): domain Bacteria; phylum Pseudomonadota; class Alphaproteobacteria; order Rhizobiales; family Xanthobacteraceae; genus Bradyrhizobium. Next base: position 867,117 of record CAVOJN010000005.1, on the reverse strand, counting down.
CACGAAACGGCGTTGATCCCGACAGCAAGCACAGGCTCGCTCGCCAAACGACGAGCGTCCAGCAGTAAAGCGCGATGATGGTCATCCTGACTTCATCGCGCCTTATCTCCCCACCAGGCGGATTTGCCGGCGTTCGGTCGCGATGTCATCGACGTCGGATCATCCGGCTTCGATGGCGGGCGGTGGATACCCGGCCGATCTCATGAAGCTCTGGATGAGCTTTCCTTCCTGACGGCCCGAATCTCCGTCTTGAAGGGCGTCAGCCGGTCGAGGAGCGCTTTTGCTCTTTTCAGGTCGAGGCTCGTGTCGAGGCCTTCGACGAACCAGGCGTGGATCGGGCGAAGAAGATCGTCGGCCTCGGCCAACCTGCCTTCGTCGCAGAGATGCTCTGCAAGATCGGTCGCGGCCCGCAATTCCCACCAGCGGGCCTCCTGGGTGCGTGCAATCGTGAGGGCCTGCTCCAACGCCGCTTCGCCATCCCTCTTCCTGCCCATGCTCAGCAGGATTTCGCCTCGCTGGCGGTAAAACTCCGCCTCGTAGTATTTTTCGTCGGTCGTCTGCGCCGTTTGAATAGCCTCATCCAGCAAGGCAAGGCCAACATCCGGCCGGCCGAGACTTGCATGAGCATAGGCAAGGTGGAGCAGAAACACAGACCGGCGCCCGGTCTCAGACTTGCGCTCGACCGACTCCAGTGCGTTCTGCATGAGTTCGAGGCCCAATGTCGGATTTCCGGCGCGTGCGAACAGGGCCCCGCGGTAGAAACGCGCTCTTCGCTCGACGGCGAATTCGTTGTCGACGCTGAGGATGATCGCTTCGTCCGCGTTCGCCAACGCGTGTTGCAGGTCGCCTCCTATCGCGCCCAGCATGGCCAGGTGGGTAAACGCAATTGCCGTCGTGAACGCGCGTCCGAGCGCCCGGGCGCGGCTCTCGGCCTGCTGCCAGGCAACGGCTGACCGCTCCGGGTAGCCGAGCAAAAGCAGTGTGATTGCCAGAAGTGTGAGGGTGTAGACCTGATCGTCCACCCCGAACCTGCGATAGGTCGCGACCGCCTCCGGATTGGTCGCACAGAGTTCGAGCGTCCGTTCAAGATGCGCGCGCGATGCGACAAAAGCGCCGGTGAAATACAGCGTCTGGCCCATGAACCTGTTCGCCAGGGCCGACACGCCCGGATGATCGTGTTCCGCGGCCAGGTCAAGGAATTGCCGGGCGACATCGAGGGCCGCCCGGTGTTCCGCACGCATGTTGTGAGCCAGATAGACGCCCCAAAGGACCGTCATCTGTTCGTCGAGAGTGCCTCGATCGCCGAGCAGGTCGCGCGCATGGGAGAAGACCCTGACCGTCTCTTCGGCCGCGTCGCCTTCCGTCGCGGCCACCACAGGTCCCAAGGCCAGATAGAAATCCAGTTCCTTGCGTGCGCGTTTCGCCGCGGGCTCCAGATTGCGCACCAGTTCGATCCCGCGTCTCAGATGCTTGACGGCTTCGGCGTTCGCAGAGCGGCTTGACGCGTGGGTCCCGGCCTTCAGCCAGTACGTGATCGCGGAATCAACGAGGCCGGCCTCGGTGAAATGATGCGCCAGGATCTCCGGATCGTTGGTCACCAGGTCGGGAAATTTATCCACCAAAGTACGCGCAATCTGACCATGCAGCTCCTGGCGTCGCCGCTTCAGCAGACTTTCATAGGCCGCATCCCGCACCAGCGCGTGCTTGAAGCGATACAGGGGATCCGGGATCTCGCTATCCCGGAACAGGAGCTCCGCCTGTTCGAGTTCGGCAAGTGCGTGCTTCAAGACGCCCTCGTCACCGCCGACGACGGCGTGGATCAAGGTATAGGAGAACTCCCGCCCGATGACGGCGCCGATCTGGGCTATGCCCTTGATCGAGTGCAGCCGGTCCAGACGTGCCATCAGCGAAGCCTGGAGGGTGTCGGGGATCGCCATCGCCGGAGCCGGTCCGCTCAGCCGATAGCCGTCCGCATGTTCGACCAGCGCGCCCGTTTCGAGGACGGCCTTGGTGAGCTCCTCGACAAAGAGCGGGTTTCCGTCGGTCTTTGCGACGATCTGTTTCATGATGTCGGCGGGCAATGCACGGCCGCTGACGATATGTCGCGTGATGCTTTCGACGCACTCACGATTGAGCCGGCCCAGCACCAATCTGCCGACGTGGGCAAGTGCGCTCCAGGGTGGCTCGAACTCAAATCGGAACGTGACAAAAGCGAGAACCGGCAGCTGACGGATCCGCTCGACAATAAGTTGAAGCAGCTCGAGCGAGGTGTCGTCGGCCCATTGCACGTCTTCCATGAGCAACAGGACCGGTTGCTGCCGGGCTTGCCTTTCAAGCTGATCGAGCAACGCCGCAAGCGTGCGGCGACGCTGTTGCGCCGGGCTCAGCCCCAGTGCTGGATATCGGTCTCCGAACGGGATCGACAGCAATGACGCAAGAAGGGGGGCTACGGCCCTGACGTCCGCGGCAGCCGGGGCGAGCAACGCCTCCAGCTTATCGAGACGTATGTCCGATGAGTCATCCGCCTTGAACCCGGCAGCTCGCTCCAACTGCTCGATGAACGGACGCAGCGCGCTGCCGGCATGATAGGGCGAGCACTGGTATTGAAACCAGCTATCAGACTGGACGCCGATCTGGGCCGCCAGTGCAGCGACAAGCCGCGATTTGCCGATCCCCGCTTCGCCCGAGATCAGAATAGCCTGGCCCTCGCCCTGCCAGGCGAGGCGTTGGCGTTCGCGCAGGAAGCTCATCTCGGCGTGCCGATTCACAAAGTCGGCAAGACCGGCTGTCCGGACCGAGTCGAAGCGGCTCCTGGGGGTCGACAGGCCCTCGACCACCCACGCGCCAACCGGCTCGCCCATGCCTTTGAGGCTATGCTTGCCGAGATCACGCAACGTGAAGACATCGCCGAGCAGCCGGCGCGTCGACTCGGCGACCACGATGGTGTTGGGCTCGGTCAGCCCCTGCAACCGCGCAGCCAGATTTGGCGCGTCGCCGACCACAAGGTGGTCTCGCAGCTTGATCTCTCCGCCGAGATCGCCGACCACGACGATGCTGGTGGCAACGCCGATGCGAACCGAAAGTGGCTCTCTAGCGCGCGTTTCCAGCCGCGAGACGGCGGCAATGATATCGAGACCGGCGCGCACCGTTCGCCCGGCATCGTCCTCGTGAGCCCGGGGATAACCGAAATAAATCAGGATCCCGTCGCCACGGAAATCGGCCAGGAAGCCGTCATAGGACAGCGTGATGCGGGCACAGGCGGCGTGATACGCGTCGATCACAGCGCCCATGTCTTCAGGATCAAGCCGGGCCGTCAGGGCGGTCGATCCGACCAGGTCGCAGATCATCACGGTCAGATGACGGCGTTCGGCGGGCTTGTTGCTCGGCGCAGGCTCTCCCGGGGTCGCCTCGCGCCCCAGGCTTCCGGCCAAGACGTCGATCGCGCGGGCCAGGCGCTTGCGATCGCCCAGCGGAATTCCAATTTTCTCGAAATCGAGCTCCGTCAGTCCCGGCAATACGTCCATGTCGATCGCGTTTGCGATGAATATTGGCTCGTATTTGTCCAATCCCAGACTTCGCAGCCAGTTCGCGACATCCATGACAATGCCCTAACGTCCCTGCCGCCCCACTATATTCCGCTCAGGGGTCTGCGACCACACTCCAAAGTCCGCCTTTGGACCAATACCGGAGCCGGTCATTGTCGATGGTCGAGGCGTATCCTTGTCGCTCCAATTCGTGCGACTTGCAAACCGATTGTCTTCAAGACGCTGCGATCCCGCTTAGCTCATTCAGGCCGATGGCCACTGCCGTATGACAAGGGGAAGGCCTCCGGCCACGCCGCTGCCGTCCGCGATCGCCAGCCTGTGGTCCGGCGATGGAGATTTCCTGTGAAAATGCCAATCCGTGGCATCATCCTTCGTGCCGGCCGCCAGCCTGACCGCGATTCCGTCAGGCGAAATCAGGATCGAAAATTGATCGGCTGATGATCTCAGATGGCGTTCTCCGGACGCTTCTCATGGGAGCGCATTTTCGCAGACACGGAGCCAACGATCTTGATCGCCTGCTCGACGGCCGCGTCGTCGATGTGGCGATGAGTCACCAGCCGGAGCGAGTTGCGGCTCCAGGCGCCGGCCTTCAGGCCGTGCTTCTCAAGAGCGGAGATCCACCCTTTTGCGTCGGTGCCGCTATGGGCGACCTCGAGCATGATGATATTCGTCTCGACCAGCCTCGGGTCGGTGAGGCGCGGATCGATGGCGTGCAGTCCCTCGGAGATCCGCCTGGCTCGGCGGTGATCCTCGGAGAGCCGGTCGACCATGTGCTCGAGCGCGACAATGCCGGCCGCGGCCATGACCCCCGCCTGGCGCATGGCGCCACCGACCATGCGGCGATAGGCCCGCGCGCGTTCGATGAAGGCCGAGGATCCGCACAGGACAGAACCGAACGGCGCGCTCAGACCCTTGCTGACGCAGAAGCCGATGCTGTCGCAATGGCGGGCAATGTTCGCGACGGGGACTCCGAGCGCGACAGACGCATTGAAGACGCGTGCGCCGTCGATGTGCAGGGGAATGCCCTTGCCGTTCGTCAGCGTCCGCAGGCGGCCGAGATAGTCCAGCGGAATGACCGCGCCGCCGGCGCTATTGTGCGTGGTCTCGACACAGACGAGCGCGGTCGCGAGCTTGTTGGGGGCCAGCCGCTCGCTCAGCCGCTCCTCTATCTCGGCCAGATCCGGCGCGCCGCGCGTGGACGGTACGGTCCGGTAAAACAAGCCGGCAAGCGCGGCGATGCCGCCCATTTCGCTGCGCATGATATGCGACTCGGCATCGAACAGCACTTCGCCGCCGCGCCCGGTGTGAGCGAGCAGGGCCACGAGATTGGACATGGTGCCGCTGGCGACGAACAGCCCGGCCTCCTTGCCGAGCAGCGCGGCGGCTGTTTCCTCGAGGCGGCGCACGGTCGGATCGCCGTCGCGGGAATCGTCGCCAAGCTCGGCGCGGTGCATCGCCTCGCGCATCTCCTCGGTCGGCAATGTAATGGTGTCGCTTCGCAGATCGATCATCGGTTCCGTCCCATGGCATGATCCGGAAAAGTGTGGAGCGGTTTTCCGAAAAGATCATGCCCAAACAATAAACTAAAGCGCGATGTCGAACATCCAAAAATCATCGCGCTTTAAAGCATCGAGAGTTCGTGTCGCCGCAGCAGGCGATAGACAAGGGCGACCGGCACCAGCGTGCAAATGATGAGCACGGTCGCGGCCGCAGCCGCAATCCCGGGGCTGGTGCCCTCCAGCGCCTGGAACATGACAATCGTCATGGTCGTCCACGGACCGCTGTATAGCACGATGGTCGCGCTCAGTTCGGAGGCCACCGTGACAAAGGTGAGCACGAAGCCGCCGACAATGCCACCGAGCATCAGCGGAACCGTGATGCGCAGGAACGTCAAGGCAGGGGGTACGCCAAGATTGATCGAGGCCTCCTCCAGGCTCGGATCGATCTGTTGCAGGATCGCGCCGGCCGAACGCACCGAGAATGGCAGCTTGCGGACCATGTAGGCGAGAATGATGATGAGCGACGTTCCGGTCAGGATCAGGACGCCGTTGCTGAAGGCCATGACCAGGCCGATGCCGAGCACGGTGCCGGCCACCGCGAAAGGCGAGGTCGCCACCACGTCGATCAGCGCCGACAGGCGCGAGCGGTGGCGCGCAACGATGTATCCGATGGGAACGCCGATCAGCGGTCGCGCCGCACGCCGCCAGCGTCGCCAGCAGCAATGTATTGCCGAGCGGGCGGTACGAGCGCTGAAACAGCTGCGCGAAATTGTCGGCCGATACCGCGAAATGCAGCACGGGCCCGCTGAACCGCATCAGTGAGATCACCACGACGGCGGCAAACGGCACGATCGCGGCTCCAACGACGATCCAGCAATAGGCGGCGGCAACGCGGCGTATCAAGGGGCTGACGCTGAGCAGCGGCGTGGAGCGCCGGGCGCCGGTCGCGTAGTGCCGCCGCGACAATAGTCTGCGCTGGACCAGCAGTGCTGCGACGGTGCAGACGACCAGCAGCACGCCGAGCACGCCGGCCGAGGCGGGGTTGTCCGTGGTCTCGCCCACGAACAGTTTATAGGCCTCGACAGAAAGGATCGTCTTGTCCTCGGCCAGCACGAAGGGAACGCCGAAATTTTCCAACGCCTCGATGAAAACCAGCAGCGCGCCGGCGAGTATCGACGGCACGACGAGCGGCAGCGTCACGGTGCGCAGCATGCGCGCCCGCGAGGAGCCGAGATTCTGCGCGGCTTCTTCGACTGAATGATCGATCGCCTTGAAGGCGGCGGTGACCGGCAGCACGACATAGGGATAGAGCGTGAGCGTATAGACGGCGATGATGCCCTTTGCGCCGTAGATGGAATCAAAGGGAATGCCGATCGAATGCAGCAGGCCGGTCACGAGGCCGGCCCGTCCGAACAGCAGCACCAGTGCATAGGCGCCGACGAAGGACGGAAGCACCAGCGGCAAGGCCGCGAGCGCCAGCAGCACCGGCTTGCCGCCGATCGGCAGCCGCGCGAGGCAGAAGGCAAAGGGAACGCCGATCAGCGCGGTCGAGATCGCCGACGCCGCCGCAATCATCAGGCTGTTGGTGAGGCCGTTGAGGTAGAACCGGCTCGACAGGATGGTGATGTAGTTCGACAGCGTGAAGTTCTTGCCTGACGCATCGAGCACGCTGGCGCCGAGCACCTTGAGCACCGGCAGCAGAAAAAACAGGCCGAGAAACGCCGCCGCGATCGTGCCGACCGCGAGCGGAAAGGCATTGCGTGCGAGGAACAGCCTCATGGCGGTGCGCCCATCACGACGACACGGCGCGGGTCATATGCCACCGTCACGGCGCCCGAGCCGGAAGGCGGCGCGAGCGCCATCAGCTGGAGCAGCGCGGCGTCGCCAAGCACCACGGAAAAACGCGTCACCGGGCCGAGATACTCGACGTCGCCAAGCGTGCCTGAGAGCGCCGCCCAGCCCGCAGGCACGGTTTCCCCTGGTGCCAGCAGACGCAGCGCCTCGGGCCGCAGCGACATGACGACGGCATCTCCGGGCTTGCCCTGCGTGCCGGTCGCCCGCATCAGCGCGCCGCCGGCAGCGATCTCGGCGAGATCGCCGTCGCGGCGCTGCACGATCCCGTTGAGGAGATTGGTGGTGCCGAGGAAGCTCGCAACGAACGGCGTGTTCGGCTGCTCGTAGATGGCGCGCGGCGAGGCGACCTGTTCGATCCGCCCCGAGCGCATCACGGCGATGCGATCGGAGACGGCAAGCGCCTCTTCCTGGTCGTGCGTTACATAGAGCACGGTGATGCCGAGCTGCTTTTGCAATCGTCGGATCTCGCCGCGCATCTCCACGCGCAGCTTGGCGTCGAGGTTGGAGAGCGGCTCGTCAAGCAGCAGGACATGCGGCTCGATCACCAGTGCGCGGGCGATCGCGACGCGCTGGAGCTGTCCGCCGGACAATTGATGCGGCCAGCGATCGGCGTAATCAGGGAGTTGCACCAGCTTCAGCGCCCGCGCCACCAGGTCGCGGATCTTGTCGCTCGCCACTTTGCGCGCACGTAAGCCATAGGCGACATTGTCGCCGGCCGTGAGGTTGGGAAAGATCGCGTAGTTCTGGAACACCATGCCGGTGTTGCGCTTGTGCGGCGGCAGGGTGTCGATGCGCTGCTCGCCGAGCAGGATGCGGCCGCGGTCGAGTTCGCAAAAGCCGGCGACCATGCGCAAGAGCGTCGTCTTTCCGCAGCCGGACGGACCGAGCAGCGTGAAGAACTCGCCGTCGCGAATGGCGATCGACACCTTGTCCACCGCCGGCACGTCCGTGAAGCTTCGCGTTACGCCATCAATCGTTATCGCGGTCACGCGAGCCTCGTCTCGTGTCTTTTATTGTTGGAGCATGACTTCTGCGTTTGTTGCGAGGGAAAACCGGTGTCCGGTTTGAGCTCGCGCGGCCCCGCTGGTCCGGATCATGCTCTAGTGTTGCGTTTCCAACAGTCAATCCCGTCATTCCGGGGCCCGAGCGTAGCGAGGGAGCCCGGAATCCATACTCACAGCGCGCTTGGCCCCTGGGCCATTCGCGCAAAGCCCAAAATGGCCAAGCGCGCCTCCTAGTTTTCCGCGAATGCGGCAAGCCGCAAGCGCGGTTGTGGTTATGGATTCCGGGCTCGCCGTTTCACGGCGCCCCGGAATGACGGCGGAGTGGATCAGGCGTCGGAGACGCAACACTAGCGTGTCCGCCGGATGATGTCCTGGATCTTCTGCGCGGTCTCGGCGCGCTTCTCCACCCAGGCGTCCTCGTCATAATCGACGAGTTTGATGTCGGTGAGCTGCGGCATTTGCCCCGGCAGCTTGGCGAGGTCGAGATCGCCTCGCGCAGCGCGGCGGAACGCAAAGCCCAGGATCTTCTCCCTGATGTCCTTGCGCGAGACGTAATCGGCGAACGCCTTCGCGTTCTCGGCGTTCGGGCCGCCCTTGATGATGGCGACGCCTTCCATTTGCGCGATCGTGCCGTCCTGCGGATAAATCACCTTCACCGGCGCACCGTTCGAGGACCATTGATAGCCGGCATATTCAAGCGACATGCCGAGCGCGAACTCACCGTTGCCGACGCCCTGGAAGACCAGCGTCGAGCGATTGAGCACCTTGGTGTTGGCGAGCAATTGCGCGACCTTGTCCCAGGCTGCGTCGTTGTTGCCCCAGAGCTGCGCCAGCATGGTGAGGTTGGAATAGGCGGAGCCGGAATTCGCAGGGTCGGTGAAGGCGATCTTGCCTTTCCATTTCGGGTCCAGAAGGTCGTCCCAGCGCTTCGGGCCTGCATCGGCGGGAATGAGCTTGGTGTTCTGCAGGATCACCAGCAGATGGACATTGGTGCCGAGCCACAAATCGTCGCCATCGCGGAACATCGCGGGCACGGCGTCCTTGTTCTTGAACGCGTAGGGCGCGAGCAGCGCCTTGTTGGCGCGCAGCAGCGTGCGGCTCACGCCCCAGACGATATCGCCGAGCGGGCGCTCGCGCTCGGAGGCGATACGGCGAAAGACGACGCCCGAGCCTGCTTCGACCGACTCGACCTCGATGCCGGTTTCCTTGGTGAAGGCTTCGAACACGAAGCGGTTGAGGTTGGAATCATTGGAGGTGTAAACGACGACCTTGCCGGCCGCGCGCGCGCTCCGGCTGACGGCGCCCGCCGCACCGGCCAGCATCAGTTTGGCAATCGTCCGTCGTGTCAGCATCGTCATCTCCAATCGGCCGGCGGCACCTTATATCGGGAAGAGCTATTTCGCGAGCGCCGCGGCGGCGGCCTGTACGCCCGCGCCCTCTACTGGCGAACGGCCGAGATCGCGCAGGGTGCATTCGAGGTAGTGCAGGTCGGTCAGGATATCGGCCGGTCCGACCGATCCCATCGTGCCGATGCGGATCACCTTGTTGCGCAGCTTGGTGCGTTGGCCTGCGATCACGGTGCGGTATTTGTCGTGCATGTGCCGCACGATCGCCGCGCCATCGAGTCCCTCGGGGACGACGCCGACGGTGACGGTGTTCGACAATTGCGGGGCGGTCGGAAACATGGGAAAGCCGAGCGCCACAAAGCCCGCGCGCAGCGCTGCCGCCAGGCGGGCATGGCGCGCCAGCACCGCCGGCAGGCCTTCCTCGTCGATCATCGCGAGCGCCTCGCGCAGCCCGAGCACCACCGGCACGGGCGGTGTGAACGGCGTCTCGCCCTTGTCGAGGGAGGCTTTGGCGCGGCGGAAATCGAAGGAGTAGCGGGGAATGCCGTGCGCCGCCTGGACCACGCGCATGGCCTTGGCGCTGACGGCGGCGATGAAGAGGCCGGGCGGATTCATCAGCGATTTTTGCGTCGCCGTGACGAGCACATCGGCGCCCCATTCATCCATCCGCGTCTCGACGCCGCCGACGCCGCTGACGGAATCGACCACCAGCAGCGTGTCGGTGTCGCGGAGCACCGCGCCGATCGCGGCGAGATCGCTGACAACGCCGGTCGCGCTTTCGTTATGGATGACGGCGACGGCGCGATAGGCTTTCGCTTTCACGCGCTCGGCGACATCAGCGGCGTCGGGCGCCTGCCCCCACGGAATCTGCAGCCGGTCGAGCTGCACCGGCAAGCCTTCGGCGATCGACGAGAAGCGCTCGCCGAACTGTCCGTTCTCGATCACCAGAACGGCGTCGCCGGTGGAGAGCACGTTGACGAGCGCGGCCTCCATCCCGCCGGTCCCGGAGCCGCCGAGCAGGAAGACGTCATGCGCGGTGCCGAGGATGCCGCGCATGCCCCTCGTCACCTCGTCGAGGATGACGCGAAACTCCGGCCCGCGATGCGACAGGATCGGCAGCGCGGTTGCGGCACGGACCCGTTCTGGAATGGCTGCCGGGCCCGGCATGCGCAAGCGGTAGTCCGAGGGAACAAAGCGCGTGGCCAACGGCAAGCCGATATTCATCACAGGGCGTCCTTGATGGCGAGTAAACCTCAGCGTGTTCTGACCGAGGCATGGATATGCCAATGGCAGCGCGAAGCGCCGCTGTCGAGCGCCATCTCGCACATTCCTGCCTTGCGGGGCATGCTTTTTTGCTCGGCCCATAATGCGTTGCAATGCGAGCGGATCGGCGTCAAACTTGGCAGATTGGTCCGATCGTTTTTCGCGGAGCGAGCCATGAGGACAAGGCGGGAGATACTGGCAGCGACGGCGGCCGCCTTGGCGATGCCAAAGGTCGCGATGCCGAGCCTGGCGTTTGCCGAGGGCGAGCAGCCCAGGGAACCAGCCAGGCCGAAGCAACTGGTCTTCAACGCCTCGGGCGGTTCGCAGATTGCGGCATTGCGCGAAAACTATCTCAACGATTTCGAGAAAGAGACCGGCATCAAGATCGTCGACACCAGCCCGGTCGATTTCGGCAAGCTCCGCGCCATGGTCGAAAGCGGCAATGTGTCGTGGAACATCACCGAAATCGGCGGTCAGGACGGCTACCGCGTCACCGAACTGGGCCTTGCCGAGCCGATCGACGACAAGATCGTCGATCGCAGCAAATTCCAGCCGCAGGCGCAGATGAGCCACGTGTTCTCGCCGCGCTGCTATTCCACCGTCATGTGCTACCGCGCTGATGCGTTTCCCAAGGGCGGGCCGAAATCATGGGCCGATTTCTGGGACGTGAAGGCGTTTCCGGGGCCGCGCAGCATGCGCAATCACCCCGTCGACAATCTGGAAGCGGCGCTGATCGCCGATGGCGTGGCGCTCGATCAGCTCTATCCGCTCGATGTCGATCGCGCCTTCAAGAAGCTCGATGCCATCCACAAGCATATCGATGTCTGGTGGAGCACCGGCCAGCAGCCGGCGCAGTTGCTGGTCGACAAGGAAGTGGTGCTGGCGACGGGCTGGAACGGCCGTTTCTACGATCTGATCCGAAAGGATGCGCCGCTGGTGCAGGAGTGGAACGGTGGCATCCTCAAGCAGAGCAGCTGGGTGGTGCCGAAGGGCGCCAAGGATCAATATTGGGCGATGAAGTGTCTGGCTGTCATGTGTGACCCGAAGCGGCAGGCGGCCAATGCCGAGATTCTCGGCTATTCGGGCATGCACATCGACTCCAATCAGTATGTCGCGGAGAAGATACGGCCGCTGCTGCCGCTCTATCCCGACAATCTCAAGAAGCAGGTCTGGCTCGACCAGAAATGGTGGACCGCCCACGGCGACGAAATCGGGGAACGCTGGAACAAATGGATGCTGTCCAAGGCGTGATCCAAGGCCTGATCTCCGCGCCAAATTTGCCCGCCCCCGCATGAGCGACGATCTTCCTTCGTCACGGCAATCGGGCCGCCTGCAGGTCGACGCGGCGAGCAAGAGCTTCGGCCAGGTGGCGGCGCTCGCGGACGTCAGCCTCAGCGTTGCCGCCGGCGAGTTCGTCACCATTCTCGGTCCCAGCGGGTCCGGCAAGACGACCCTATTGAAGGTCATCGCGGGCTTTGAGACCGCGGATCAGGGACGCATCCTGATCGATCATGCCGACATCACCGAGCTCGATCCCGCGCGGCGCAACATCGGCATGGTGTTTCAGAACTACGCGCTGTTCCCGCATATGAGCGTCGCGCGCAATGTCGCCTATCCGCTGACGATGCGCGGCACGCCGAAGGCCGAGATCGCAAAGCGGGTCAAGGAGGCGCTCGACATGGTCGCACTCGGCGGCCTGGCCGAACGCCTGCCCAAGCAACTCTCCGGCGGCCAGCAGCAACGCGTTGCGCTGGCGCGCGCCACGGTGTTCCAGCCGCGGCTCTTGCTGCTCGACGAGCCCTTCGGCGCGCTCGATCGCAAGCTGCGCGAGCAGATGCAGATCGAGGTGCGCCACCTGCAGCGCCGGCTTGGACTGACCACGCTGTTCATCACCCACGACCAGGAGGAAGCGCTGGTCATGTCGGATCGCATCGCGGTCATGGACAAGGGACGCGTGCTGCAGGTCGGTCCGCCGAACGAAATCTATGAGGCGCCTGCAAGTCAGTTCATCGCCGACTTCATCGGCGAGTTCGAACATCTTTGCCGGCGTGGTCGAAGCCGATGGCGGCAACGCGCTGCTTGTGCGGCTCGAGCGCGGGCCGGTGATCGAGGTCGGGCGCCGCGCTGATCTTTCGGCCCGTCCGGGTCAGAACGTTCGCGTGATGGTCAGGCCGGAGCGGTTCGTCGATCTCGCGGGCGAGGCGGGTTCGGCGCGGGCCAACCGGATCGACGGCCGCGTCACCGACAGCGCCTATATCGGCGTGTCGGACAAATACCGGGTCGTGACATCGGAGGGACTCGACGTGCTGATGCGGCTGCCATCGGGGCCGAGCCATCGCCGCTACAGCGCGGGCGAGCCGATCGCGGCCGCCTTCCATGCCGCCGATGCGCGGCTGATTGCCGTGCAATGACGCTGACTGAGACCACACCATCAGTTGCAAGCCGGTCCTGGCTCCGGCCGGGACCCTTTGCATTGACGCTGCCGGCGCTGCTGCTGCTGACGCTGCTGTTCATGCTGCCGCTGCTGCGGCTGTTCTCGCTGAGTTTCGCCGGCGGTTTCGGCTGGTACGAGAAGGCGCTGACCGGCGGGCTCTACACCGCGATCCTGTACCGGACGTTCGAGATCGCCGGCATCGTCACGTTCTTCAGCCTCATCATCGGTTATCCCGTCGCGTTCCTGCTGGCGACCACGACGCCGGTCTGGCGCGCCATCGGATTTGCGTTCGTGATGCTGCCGCTGTGGACCAGCGTGCTGGTGCGGACCTATGCCTGGATGGTGCTGCTCGGACGCAACGGCATCATCAACCGCCTCCTGATCGATTCCGGCCTGCTCGAGGCGCCATTGTCGCTGCTCAACAGCCGGCTCGCCGTCATCCTCGGCATGGTTCACGTCATGCTGCCGTTCATGATCCTGCCGATCTACTCTGCGCTGACGCGCATCGATCCGGATCTGCCGAAGGCGGCGCGCGGCCTCGGTGCGTCCGAGGCCCGCATCCTGACGACGATCTACCTTCCGCTGACCTTGCGGGGCATCGTTGCCGGCGTGACGCTGGTCTTTGTGGTCTCGCTCGGCTTCTATATCACGCCGGCGCTGCTCGGCGGCGGCAAGGTGATGATGTTCGCAATGGTGATCGAGCAGCAGGTGCGGGAATTCCTGGCGTGGAATTTCGCCGGCGCGCTCTCGGTGATCCTGCTGGCGGTGACGCTCCTGATGTTCTGGCTGTTGAATCAGGGCGTGGCCCGCCATCTCAGGGACTGATCCGCATGGTGGAGACGACGAGGGTGAAAGGGCAGGGGCGGCGGCGCGGCGCGGGAGCGGGGCGGATCTTGCTGCGCGTCGTCTGCGGACTGATCTTCGCGTTCCTGATGCTGCCGCTGCTCGTGCTGTTTCCGATCTCGTTCAGCTCTGGGAACTATCTGCGCTTTCCGCCGCCCGGCTTCTCTCTCAAATGGTACGCACGCTACTTCGACGACCCGACCTGGATCGACGCCACCTTTCGCAGCCTGCAGGTCGGCGCGGCGACGACGGTGCTGGCGCTTCTGATCGGCATCCCGCTCGCCTTCGGGCTGGCACGCGGGCGCTTTCGCGGCCGGGCCCTGATCGAAAACGGCATCTCGGCGCCGATCATCGTGCCGCATATCGTGATCTCGATCGCGATCTACGGGCTGTTCTCCAGGCTCGGCCTGATCGGTGAGTGGTACGGCATCGCGGTGGCGCATACCGTGCTGGCGTTGCCGTTCGTCGTCATCGTGCTGCTGTCGGGCCTGCGGGATTTCGACACCAGCCTTGAACTCGCCGCGCGGGGCCTCGGGGCCAGCCCGATCGAAGCGGCGCGCACCGTCACGCTGCCGATCCTGGCGCCGAGCGTCTATTCGGCGGCGTTCCTCGCCTTCATCACCTCGTTCGACGAGCTGGTGGTGGCCATGTTCATTTCCGGCGCCAACATGACGCTGCCGAAGAAGATGTTCGACAGCATCATGAGCGAGATCGAACCGACGGTCGCAGCCGTCTCCGCCATCCAGATCGTGCTGGTGTCGGCGTTGCTATTGCTCGGAACCTGGCTGCGCCGGCCCGTCACCGCGCCGCACGTTAGATAACAAGAAACAAAAGGGGCAGCACGCCGATGGCAAACGACATTCTCCACAAGGATTTCAAGGCGGCGCCCTATTGGTGGGAAGCCTACAAGCCTGTCACCGGCGATCTCGTTGATGTGCCGCGAAGCGCGCGCGTCGCCATCGTCGGCGGCGGCTATGCGGGTCTGTCCTGCGCCATCGAGCTTGCGGATGCCGGCATCGAGGCCTGCGTGTTCGAAGCGGCCGAACTCGGCGCCGGCGCCAGCACGCGAAGCGGCGGCGGCGTCTCGGGCGGCGTCAACATCGGCAAGAGCTTTACCGGCAAGGTCGCTCAGCTCGAGCCTGATGTGCTGAAGAACATCCTGGCGTCCGGCTACGATGCCTTCAGCACCATCGAGAGCCTGATCGCGCGGGAGAAAATCGATTGCTACTGGGAGAAGACAGGCCGCTTTGTCGGCGCGTGGACGCCCAATGACTACGCCTATCAGGAGCGTCGCGTCGCAACGCTGAATGCCAATGCCGGATCGGGCGCCTTCATGGTGCCGAAGAAACGGCAGCGCGAAGAGATGGCGTCGGACTATTACTATGGCGGCATGGTGGTGGAACGATCGGCGAAAATACATCCGGCGCTTTATTACAAGGGCCTGCTCGACGCGGCGCGCCGCCGCAACATCACGCTGTGCGCCAAGGCCGCGGTCAAGACCATCACGCCGGCGGGGCAGAGATCCACCAACAAAGGCTGGCGGATCGCGACCTCACGCGGCGACATCGAGGTCGGCGATGTCGTGATCGCCACCAACGGCTATACGGGTGACGCGACGCCGGAGCTGAAGCGCCGCCTGATCCCGCTGGCGAGCCACATCATTGCGACCGAAGAGCTGCCGACGGACCTTGCGGCCTCGCTGATCCCGAAGAAGCGCACTCTGGCCGACACCAAGCGCGTGCTTTGCTATTACCGGATGTCGCCGGACGGCAAGCGCATGCTCTTTGGCGGACGCGCCCGCTTCACCCAGGTCACGCCCGCCGTGAGCGCGCCGATCCTGCATCGTTTCATGACCGATCGCTTTCCGCAGATGAAGGGCATCCGCGTCACCCATGCATGGACCGGCAACGTCGCCTTCACCTGGGATGCGCTGCCGCATACCGGCACGCTCGGCGGCATGCATTATGCGCTCGGCTGCAACGGCAGCGGGGTTGCGATGATGACCTATCTCGGACGCCAGACCGCGCGGCGCATCATCGGCGGCGCCAACTCCACCTGCGGCTTCGAGCTGGAGGACTTTCCGGATTTCCCGCTCTACAACGGCAATCCCAACTGGGCGCTGCCGGGCATCGGCGCCTATTACCGCTTCCGCGACGGCCTCAGCCGAACGCTCGCGAAGTGGAGCTGATACAATTGTCACTCCAGTTCTGATTCGATCAGAACTGGAGCTCTCGCGCGATTGAAGCACTGAGGTTCAATTTCCGACGCAGGTCTTCGCTGAATTCGATCAACATGAGCAAGCGCTACAAGGGAAAGACCTGCGCCTACTGCGGACGAGCTGGCACCTCGCAGACGGCGGATCACGTGCTTGCGCGATCGCTTGTGGCTGAGCCTCTGCGTGGGCAAATTCCTATCGTCCCGGCTTGTTCGCAGTGCAATGGCAAGAAGGCCGATCTCGAGCATTACGCCGCGTCAGTCATTCCATTCGGCGCGCGGCATGTCGGAGCTTCTGCCAGCCTTTCGGGTGACGTTTCCCGACGGCTTGCTAAGAACCGACGCCTTCATCGCGAGCTTGCGTCTGGGCAGTCACGGACATGGTCGAAAGAGGCGGGATTGATGGTGCCCTGCCGTGCCATACCGATAGACGCCGAACTTATCGAAGCACTGGTCGGATTCATCGTCCGCGGTCTGATGTTCCACCACTGGGGTGCCGCGCTTGGCGGTGACTGCTCGGTCGAGGTCTACAGCCTCACGCAACGCGGGGAACAGACGTTCAATCAGCATCTCGGCATGAATGCGACACAGCGTGTCGCGGGCAATGTTGGTCAAGGAGCGTTGCGCTATCACGGCATGCAAGCCGTGGACAATCCCAATATATCGATGTGGGAAGTGTCTATCTTTGGTGGACTCAAGACCGTTAGCGGCGACCAGCGGATCGTTTCAACGAAATTTGGGGTGACGACGGGACCGGTCTCGGTGGTTGAACGCGCGGCACGTATCGTTGCGAGCGGTCTGGTCGTTCCGAATCTCTCTCTCCTGATCTAGCCCCAAGAGGCGGGATGAACGTCAACCCATCCCGCCTTTTTCGGCTTGACGCGGACTAAACCGATTTGCTGCATTTCATCACGTGGACTTCGAGGCCTGCGGCAGTCGAATGCGCCGGCGAGACGTCGATTGTACTGAGCAAAAGGTCCTCGAAATCGAACGTGAAAAGCCTGACGGTGCCGCCAGTCAACTCTTCCCGCCAACCCACGACTTGATGCGTATCGGTGAAATCCCGCTTTATCTGCCAAACGCTTCTTGCGTATTCGGTGCGATAGACCGGGCGACTGGGATCCCTGATGATCTTGAGAGTTCTCTTGTCGGCGACCTGGAGCCTGTATCGTACCAGTGACGTCTCCGGGTTGCCGCCGTCGAGGGTGATTTCCTTGGCGGAAAGGTCCGGCAATGGCGCCTTCGCGGCAAACGATTGGTAACAATCGACGGTCACCAGCGGCAGCGCATCGGGAGAGCGTTGCGCGTGGGCCTGCGACAGAGCGCCAAAAACCAACAAGAGACCAAGACTGAGTGCTTTCATGTTCACGCCCTCACACGGCCGCTCACCCGACTGGGTTTTCGAGTTCTTTCAGAGCATACATGGTCTGGCGCCACTTTCCACCGTACCGGCCAATTTAACGCACCCACGAGGCGTCTCGATAGGGGCGCTGCTTCGGCGCTGGGTCGATCAAAGCGAACCCGGGCAGCGGAGGTTTGGCGGTTGGCAGCCGACGGGACGTAGGCGCAGGCATGTCCGATTCTCGGGCTGTGAGCGGACCAGGATCGGGCAGGGGGGCCGACGTCAGCTTTTGGACCCAAACTGGACGTAGAAGCGTCTACTGGCAGGTTGCTTGGTGCGATTGATGCTCACACGTGGGGTTCAGATCTGGAACAATGTGCGCAGAAAGTCTGGCGATGCTTCTGCGGACGCGGACTGACATCAAGGGACAAATTCTACACCGCCACGGTCTCGGTCGCGCCAAACCAGGCGGCATATAAACTCGGTCCGGAAGCCGTCGAATGACAGGCCGAATTCCGTTGGCAGAAGTTTGAATTTTCTCAAATCAAGACCAGCTCCATACACCGCTAGGTCCCGGATGCCGCAACGTTGCGCGGTGGTCGTACCTGGCAATGAGAGTAGAACGGTTTCGCTAACCGCTTTGCGTTTGGCGCGTCGGCGCTCAACTCCGTCCCATCGTCCGTGCTCTGCGATTGCCGACGGTTCAGTCATCATCAAATCCAAATCTCGGAAAGCTCAAGTAGACGGTGGCGGAGAGGCAAGCGAGTAGAGGCGTTCCGTTCAGATTATGCCCCTCGTGAAGCGGTGCAAATGCAAGCTGTCGATTAAGCTTGACGCTTGAGGATCAATTGGAGCCAACGGCAAAAGTCCATGTCGGCGGTTGGAACAACCTTTCCTTTTGGTGGGCTTTTGGAGCGCCTCTTAGTTTTCGCCCTTCGTTCGAGGATTTATTCCGGATCGCCAACGGAGCACGAACGTCAACGCGGCAATCAGCAAGGCCAGCCAAGCAGCGGCAGCGAATACTCGTCCGATTGTGCTCTTTCTTCGCATAGATGGTCTATTCTCGACGAGGACGTCGCATCCAGCGAGGGCCTCTCATCGCGCGCTTGCACGCGGCACTGGCCCGCACGACTGAGCGTAAGCCTAAACCGCTGACAAAACGCAGCAACGAGACTTGCTTGTTAGGGTTGACGCCGGCAGAAATAGTTAAATCAGGAACCTGAATGCTGGGCCGGTAACCTCAACATCAAGCAACGCTTGAGCTTGCCACCTTTGCGCGGCATCACGACGCAATGCTTGGGCAACACCTTCCTCTCATTGCAATCGCCGCCACCCTGCTTTGTGTGCTGGCGTTTGCTGCTGATGCAAGCACGCCTGACGGCGATCGCGAGTAGCTGGCCGGCTTTCCTCAGCCAAGCGGGTTTTCGAGGCGAGGCCGATATCGAACCAGCAAAAGGCGGCATGAGCGTCGGCTCCGCCCGCCTTTGCCATATCCCTTTCGAAGCTCGTAGCTCTTACAGCCAGGGACGCTCGGCGCTCTTCCTCTTCTCGAAGAAGCCTGAGGTTTAGCCGTTGGCAACCGCCGGGGAAACCTCACTCGTGGACGAGGGCGTGTCGGTTTCGGGCTGTGAACGGACCGGGATCGGCAGGAGGTGGACGTCGGATCGAATTGCTCCTTTGATGCAGTTACTTTGGATCGAGGCTCCTGTGTTCCCCAACTCAATTCGGGGTGCTCTGAATTTCTCGTTGTATCGGGGAATATTAGTCGGCATCTCCACTTTGCTTCGTCGTGCCCGGGGTAACGGAGGGTGCATAAGGGTGACGGCGGAGCTTCGCTCTGCTAGTCACATGCGGCAGGTCGCCTGCACCGCCGGCCTTGCCACGTCGGCCTTTGTCTTCTTGAACTTGGGGAGAGCCTCTCGAATGGGCCGCGCTACCGGACTTGAAACTGATCGTACAGGCCAATTGTGACGCTTTCGCCGGATCAGACGCCGTCTGGAAGGGCGGCGGTATATCGCGCGGATATCGATGGCTTGCGCGGGATTTCGGTTCTGTCAGTCATCGCCTTCCATGCATTCCCGGACCTCGTCCCCGGTGGCTTCATCGGGGTGGACGTGTTCTTCGTCATTTCGGGTTTCCTGATCTCGGGAATTATCTTCGACGAGATGCGATCAAACACGTTCAGTCTGCGCTCATTCTACGCGCGACGAATTCGCCGTATCTTCCCGGCTCTCGTCCTGGTGCTGGCGGTCACGGCTTTTGTCGGCTGGTGGATACTTCTGCCCCAGGACATGCTGCGGCTGGGCAGGCAACTGCTTTCGAGCGCGGCCTTCGTCGCCAATTTCTATTTTTGGTTTCAGTCCGGATATTTTTCTCCAGGCGCGCACAGTTTTCCGCTGCTGCATCTTTGGTCGCTGGGCGTCGAAGAGCAGTTCTACATCGTCTGGCCGCTCGCGCTCCTGCTCCTTCGGCGCAGGCCCGATCGGATCCTTGCCGCCATCCTCGCAATTGCTGCGCTGTCATTCTTGCTGAACATCCTGTCGATCGATCACAACGAGGCCAATTTCTATTCTCCGCTGACACGCGCATGGGAGCTGATGCTGGGAGCGGCGGTGGCGTGGTTGATGCGCGAGCATCCATCCGTTGTCACGGCGCGACAGACCGAAGGGCTCCGTATCCTCGGCCTGCTTGCGATCCTTACGGCGGCCTTCACGTTCAACAGCCAGATGCGCTATCCGGGCTGGCTAGCGCTTGTTCCCACCATCGGGTGCGCACTGCTCGTCGCGACCCCCGGCACCGGCCGTATCACCTCCTATCTTACGGCAACGGGACCGATCGTCGCGGTAGGCCGCATCAGCTACCCGCTCTATCTTTGGCATTGGCCGCTGCTTGTGCTTGCCGAATCGTTCAAGTTTGGCGCACTGACGGACCTGGAGCGGGGGCTGGTCGTCGCGATCAGTTTTGCCCTCGCCTGGCTGACTTATGAATGGGTCGAGAGGCCGATCCGCTTCGGGCCCGCCGGCCGCGCAAAAATCGCCACCCTCGGCGCAGGCATGGTCGCGGTGGCTGCTGTTGGCGTTGCGATCATCGACGCGAGGGGATTCGAGGCGCGATTCCCGCCCGGGATCCGAGCCTTGGCCGACGTGCCGGCCTTATCCCGCGAGCAGCGGCTGCACGAGTGTTTCCTCGAACTGAAGCAGGAGACGACGTTCGCGGACAGTTGCGTGGAAGCAAAGCGGCCGCTCGTCCTCACCTGGGGCGATTCGACCATTGCCGCGCTGATGCCGGGCCTGCGCAAGCGCCAGCAGGAGATTCATTTTGGTCTGGCCCAGTTCAATGCGAGCAGTTGTCCGCCCCAACTGTCGGTCGATATTCCCGGCTATCCTGCCTGTCGCGGTGTGAATGAGGTGGTTCTGCAAAAGATCGCGCTTGCGCACCCCGATGTGGTGGTGATGCAGAGCAGAGGCACTATCCATCCCGGTGACGAGATGCGCGCGCTCGAGCGGAGCTTTCAGGCGCTTCACGAGTTGGGAGTACCTCGCATTGTGCTGCTGGGTCCGGCTCCCGTTTGGAAGCGCACGCTTTCCAGAGAAGCGCTGAGCTATTTCATCAAATATCATGCGGTGCTGCCGCAACGCTATGCGGATGGAGTTACGAAGCTCTGGGACGATGCGAAGATGCGGGCATTCGCCAATGGTCAGGGCGTCGAATACATCTCGACCTGGGATGCAATTTGCAATGCCGAGGGGTGCTTGACGCGATTAAGCGACGCGCCGGCTGACCTCGTCATCCACGATGTGAACCATTTCACCGCATCGGGCGCGGTCTTCTTCGTCAATCAGGTCTGGGACCGGATCTTGCCTCCGGACATGCAGCAGAAGGCGGCGCTTCGAAAGCTCCGAACAGTCAAACTGATCCAGCGACGATAAATTTGAGTAATTTCATCAAAACGGGCCGATAGCGAATAAGCAAAAGGCGGGATGAGCGTCGGCTCGTCCCGCCTTTTGCCGTTCTCTTTCGAGCGTTGCAGCTCTTACAGCCAGGGACGCTCGGCGCTCTTTCTCTTCTCGAAGGATTCGATCTTGTCCTTCTGCAACAGCGAGAGCTCGATTTCGTCATAGCCGTTCAGGAGGCTCTCGCGCGAGAAGGCCGCGACCTCGAAACGGTCGACCTGCCCGTCCGGTCCGGTCACGGTCTGCTCGCGCAGATCGACGGCGATCTCGGCGCCGGGGAGCTCGGTCAGGAACTGGATCAGCTCGTGCACGCGCTTGGCGCTCAGCTTGACCGGCAACATGCCGTTCTTGAACATGTTGTTGTAGAAGATGTCGGCGAACGAGGGCGCGATGACGCAGCGGATGCCGAAATCGAGCAGCGCCCAGGGCGCGTGCTCGCGGCTCGATCCGCAGCCGAAATTCTCGCCGGCCACCAGGATCCTGGCCTTGCGGAACGGTCCCTGGTTCAGGACGAAGTCCGGCCGTTCTTCGCCGTTGTCATTGTAGCGGCGTTCGGAAAACAGCGCCTTGCCGAGCCCGGCCCGCTTGATCGTCTTCAGGAACTGCTTTGGAATGATCGCGTCGGTATCGACGTTGGGAATTCCCATCGGGGCCGCCACCGCTTTCAGCGTCTCAAACTTCTCCATCGCCATTCTCCTCTCGCATCTTCTCGCTCGGCGTCGGTCGCCCCAGTCCGATCAAAACCAGCGGCGTCCCGGGCGGGACGCCCGACAATTCGCTGTTCACGATCTTGATCGCATTGGAATAGAGGCTTTCGCCGGTCACGTCGATCAGGTGACTATCATACAGCAAAACCGCTCCGAAAAAGGCATCGATTGGATCTTCAGGCCCGAACAGGTCCATTGATTCCAGGGAATCCCGCCATTTTTCGACGGTGGTCCGAACCACCACGGCATGGCTGCGCTGCAAGCGGACCGTTCCGCGCCGGTCGACAATCCGGACCGAATGCCTCGAGTCCCGATTTCGGCACGTAGACGAACGCGCCCTGCGTTTCGGCGGCAAGCTCGATGTCGCCCTCCGATTGACCGAGCGATCTTGCCGCGATCCGGCGGGCCTGCCGTTCCGGGACGGTCTCCGTTTCGCGGGCGCTACGCAGAGCCGCTGCACCCGTGGCGACCGCCCGGATCCTGCCGGTCTGGCGGTCGATCTCGACTGAAATGTCGACGCTCTTCGGGTCGGCTCCGAGCCGGCCGATGGCTTCCAGCGTCTCCGCGCGAAGATGGGCGATATCGTCGGACGACGGATCGGGATTGACCCGTTCGACGACTTCGCGAACCATCGCCAGCGCCGCCCCGATCGAGGAGATGATCTCCGCGTCCTTCGCGATCTCGGACCGCAGGCCAAGCTCGTCCGCGACGGTGGGCAACAAGGCGCCGATGCCGCCGCCCGTTCCGATCAGCACCTGCTGGTCCTCGTCAAGCTGATAATCCTTGATCAAGGTTCGAATGGCCGGCGTCACCTTGCCCGCCGCCGAGGCGAGCACCTCCCTTGCGAGCGAATCGACGTCCTTGCCCAGCATTGCGGCGAGCGGAGCGAAGGCCGCGCGAGCGGCGTCCGCCGGCGCGTAGCAATGCATGTCCGGGTGCGTCAGCCTGGCGGCATTGGCGGCGCAGGTGGTTGTCAACGCAAAGCGGCCGTCACGTTCGGTCTCGATCGCGACGAAGTCGCCACCGTCACCTGGCTTGGGTTCGAAGAAGACGACCCGGGCCTTCTCGAAGACCTCGCGAGGGGCGAAGCAGGCGTAGCGGAGGCCTGCGATGTGGGCGCTTCGCGGTCCGACCTCGCGGACCGAACCGTCCGTGATCCTGATCAGGCTGCCGCCGGCGACGCCCAGCACGCGCACGTCGAGTGAGCTGACGAACGTATCGTGGCCGCCGACATTGGCGTAGGTCACGACGGGACGTCCGGCCTTGACGACGCCGAGGTTGGTCGACGTGCCGCCGACTTCGAAATAGATGCCGTCGGACATGCCCACATGCATCAGCGAGCCCGCCACGCTTGCCGCGGGTCCGGACAGCATCGTCATCGCCGGCCGATGCCGCATTTCGCTGATGTCCATGATGCCGCCGTCGCCGCGCATGATCATCAGCGGCGCGTCGATGCCTGCGCTCTTCATGCTGGTTTCGGTCAGATTGGCGGTCGCGATCATCCGCGGCAGGATCGACGCATTGATCACTGCCGTGCGCGTCCTCGTCGTCAGCCCGTACAGTCGTGTGATCTCATGCCCGCACGTCGTCGGAAGACCGAACGCATCGCCGACCTTCCGCACGAGTTCTTCGGCCGACGTATTGTCGACGCCGAACGCCGCCGATGCCACCAGCACCTGGGCGCCCTCGCTGCGGAGCGCGGCCACGGCAGTCTCGACCGCCTTGCGGTCCAGGGCGTCGCTCAGCAGAAACTGGTTGCTGGTCCGAAGCACGTGGCCCGGCGCAAGTTCGATCGGATCGATGCGAACCTGCGCCTCCGCAAGCTTCGCCGCCTTGGCGGCCGCCAGCCCCAGGATACCGACCCGGGCCACGTCGCCTTCCAGCAGCGCGTTGGTGGCTTGCGTCGTGCTGTGGGCGAGGAGCACGACATCGCCGGCATCGATGCCGGCATCATCAAGCACCTGCTCGAACACCTGGATCACGCCCGCGGCAACACCGTCCGGATGGTCATGGGTGGTGTGAACGGACGAACGCCCGACGACGTCGCCGTCGATATTGTCGATCAAGGCGGCCTTGGTGAAAGTTCCTCCGACGTCGATCCCGATGCGATAGGATTTCCTGCTCAAGTCGTCGTCCATTATCCATCGGGGCCATCGGAAAACGACCCCATCACCAGTTGTTCCGGATTGCCTTCGTTCGCGGCTCGGCCCGCTCGTACCTTGTCGTACAAACTAGCCTGGACTGAGGTCAACCCACAATCATTTGCCGCACGATGCATGCGCCATCAACGCTATTCGATCACCTCATCGGCCCGGCTAAGAACGGTCTCGGAGATGCTCAACCCGAGAGCCTTGGCTGCTTTGAGATTGATGATGAGATCAAATTTTACCGGCTGCTGGACGGGCAGGTCAGCCGGTTTTTCTCCTCGCAGAATCTTATCGGTAAATTCTGCAGCACGTATGAAAAGGTCGACGAAGTTCGGCCCGTACGAAATCAGGCCGCCCGCGTCAACAAACTCCCTAAAGCCGAAGATGGTCGGGATCTTTGCATCAGTGGCCGCCTTGATGATCTTGTCCTTATTGGCGTTGGTCAGGGGTTCACTGTACACGTAAAGCGCATCTGTCTGGCCCGTGAGTGTCGCTATCGCTGTTTCAACATCCTGGGCGGTTTGAATGTCGATGATATTGGCGTCTATGTTCAATTTGGCAGATGCCGTCCGGATGCCGACCACTTCCTGCTCGCCGACAACGTGTGTGTTTACCAGTGCGGCGAGACGGCGAACGTTCGGAAGGATGTCCCTCAACAATTCAAGACGCTTGCTGCTGAGTTCAACAGGCTGAATGGAAAGCCCGGTCACATTTCCACCGGGCCGCGCTAAACTTTTGGCGAGGCCCTTTGCGACCGCATCGCCGAAAGCGGCGGATACAATTGGAATCGTTGACGTTGCCGCGCTTGCGGCATCAACACCGAATGCCGACGTAACGATTATGTCCACCTTTTGCTGAACAAACTCGATGGCGTATTTCGTGGTTTGTGGAAGATCTCCCGCTGCCCAGCGATATTCGATCTTGATATTGCGTCCATCCCTCCAACCGAGTTCGGACAGTCGCTGCGCGAATGCCGCTACCCACATCCCATGAGAAGACGGGGAACCCGCCACAAGGAAGCCGATGATCGGCGGTTTCGCCGATTGTTGACCGTAGGCCGCCGCCGACGCGGCAACGCTGCCCACCAACAGAATGAATTCGCGTCGCCTCATTCATTCACCCCGGATCAGGTCATTCTCGTTGATCAAACCACGGGGAAGGCTATTCCGCCAGTACGGTTATTCCGCGCTCCCGTCATGGATAGTATCCAACCCCGCATCCGATCTGTCCGACCCTGCGTACCAAACTCGCCTTTGCGACCTTTGGGTTGCCGCCCCTGGTGCCTTCATCTCACAATGTCAGCCAGTTCGCCTTATGCCGGGCCGAATGATGGATGTAGAATGTGCCCGGCATCGGAGTTCGCAAATGACACCAAAGACGCGTTATACGCGCAGCGGAGATGTGAACATCGCCTACCAGGTGTTCGGCCAGGGGCCGAGAGATCTCGTCGTGGTATTCGGCTGGTTCTCGAATGTCGAGGTGATGTGGGAAGAACCGATGCTTGCCCGGTTCTTGAACCGGCTCGCCAGCTGTGCGCGCGTTATCATTTTTGGAAGCTCAAAGTCATCGTGTTGGCAACACTAAGAATTCGAGGCGCGCTTCCAATCCGCCGCCGTCGCGATTGGCGAGCGTGAGCGTCGCGCGAACCGCGTTGGCAAGTTGCTGGGCGATGGCAAGGCCGAGCCCGGTGCCGCCGGTTTCGCGATTGCGCGAAGCCTCGATCCGATAAAACGGCAGGAATACCGACTTCAGGTGCTCGTTGGGGATGCCGGGGCCCCGGTCGGATACGGTGATCGCGATGCCGTTCGACCGTTGCGCATCGATGGCGACTTCGACGTCCTCGCCGAATTTCAGCCCATTATCGATCAAGTTGATCATGATGCGGCGCAAGGCCTGCGGGTGCGTGAGGACAGTCACCCCGCGTTCTCCGGCAAAACGAAGCGGTTGTCCGGCATCTGAATAGTCGCAGACGAGGCTGTCGATAAGGGCATACAGGTCGGTCTGGCGCCGCTGCTTGCCGATCTCGTCGCGTCCGCGGGCCAGCGCAAGACCCTCTTTGACGAGCGTCTGCATTTCCTGAAGGTCGCCCTGCAGTTTTTCCCTGGCGTCGCTGTCACCCAGGAAATCGGCGCGCAGCCGCATACGCGTGATCGGGTTCTGAAGACGGCGCGAAATCCCCGCCAGGATCTGGATGCGCTCAACAGCCTGCTCGGCAATGCGCCGCTGCATAGCGTTGAATGCGGTCGCGGCGCGCGCCACTTCCTTCGGACCGTCCTCCGGGAGCGGCGCGCTGCGCAGATCCGAACCCAGGCTGTTGGCCGCGCGCTCGAGGCGCGCCAGCGGTCGTGTCGCGAGCTTGACGGCAACCCAGGTGAAGAAGGCGAGAAAGCAGAGCTGAATGGCGAGCGCCGCGGGCAACCAGGGCGAACTCACCCTTCTCGGCGCGCGGTATTCGATCGTCACCGGGCTGCCGTCCTTGAGGTGAATGATCATGCCTCTTTTCGATCGCGTCGGTGCATCGAGGTAGACGTAGTTTACATCGTGGCCGGCCCCAAACTCGGCCCTGAGGCGCGCTATGAACACTTCCTCTCGACGTTCAAGCGGCTCATATGCCTCCCCGCCACCCTTGAGAACGTATCGATACGCAAGTTTATCAAAACGATCCAGCCATGCGGGTCTTTCTTCGGGCTTGACCCGATCGAGGATCGCGACCTCCGTCGCGACGCTCCTCATGAAATAGTCTTCCGACTGCTCGTGGCTGGGGGCGAAGACATTGAGGGCGACCAGACTAAAGGACAGCACATGTGCAGCCAGCAAACCGGCGAACAGGATGATCGCCAGCCGGCGGAACAGTGAGTCCGGCCAAAGACGCGCTGCCATACGTCGAAGGTGGGCGCTCATGACGGCTCCCGCGATGCTTCGACGGCGACGTGCGCGGTGGCCGGCGCGCCGATGTCGTACTCCCGCGCCAGGGCAAGCCCCTGCTTGATAAGCGTCTGCATCTCCTGCAGGTCGCCCTGCAGCCTTTCCTTTGCGTCGCTGTCACCCAGGAAATCAGCGCGCAGCCGCATCCGCGTGATCGGAGTCTGAAGATCGTGCGCGATCGCCGCAAGGATCTGGATTCGTTCCGCGACCTGCTCGGCAATGCGCCGCTGCATGGCGTTGAGCGCGGCAGCGGTACGCGCCACTTCCTTCGGACCATCCTCCGGGAGCGGCTCGCCGCGCAAATCCGGGCCCAGGCCGTTGGCCGCGCGCTCGAGGCGCGCCAGCGGTTGCGTCGCGAGCTTCACGGCAACCCAGACGAAGAATGCGATGATACAGAGTTGAATGGCGAGCGCCGCCGGCAACCAGGGCGACATGATTTCCTTCGGCGGAAAGACCACGATCGTCACGGGGCTACCGTCCTTCAGGTGCATGCGGATGCCGCGTCGCAGTCGCTGCGGTGGGTCGAAGTGGACAAAATTCGCGTCGTGGTCGGGCCCCAGCGCGGCCCGCAAACGCGCGATATTCGCTTGGCGCCATTTGGGTGTCTCCGTTTCCAGGTCTCCCTCATCGCTGAGAATGTATCGATAATGGCGTCGAGCGAGGCGGTCGAGCCAAGCGGGTCTTTCTTCAGGCTTGACGTAGTCGAGGAAGGCGACCGCTTCCGCGATGTCCGCAGCAGCATATTTACTCCCCAACTCGTCTTCGATCGCGATGCGGTCGAGGGCAATCAGAACGAAGGCCAACACGTGTGCAGCGACAAGGCCGGAAAACAGGATCATCGCCAGCCGGCCGAACAGGGAGGCCGGCCAAAAACGCGCCGCCATACGCCGAAGACGGGTGCTCATGACGGCTCCGGCAATGCTTCGACGGAGACTGCAAAGACATAGCCTTCGCTGCGCACCGTCTTGATGTAGGACGGCTCCCGGGCGTCGTCGCGCAATCGCTGGCGAAGGCGGCTCACAAGAAGGTCGATCGACCGATCGAAGACTTCGGCCTCCCGGCCTTGCGTCAGGTCGAGCAGTTGATCGCGATTGAGGACATGTTGGGGGTGATCGAGAAACACGCGCAACAATCGGTATTCGGCGCCGCTCAACGAGACCACCGTCCCGTCGGAGTCGACCAGGAAACGCCCGGCCGTATCGAGCTTCCATTGGCCGAAACGAAAGAGGCGGGCTTTCTCCGATGCCGCAAGGTTGCGGGGCAGCATCTCGGCCCTGCGCAAGACCGAGCGGATTCGCGCGAGCAGCTCACGCGGGGCAAACGGCTTCGTCAGGTAGTCGTCTGCCCCCATCTCGAGGCCGACGATCCGGTCGGCTTCATCGCCGCGCGCCGTCAGCATCAGGATCGGAATGTCATAGGGTTGATTTGCGCGCAGGTTGCGGCAGAGCGTGAGGCCGTCGTCCCCGGGCAGCATGAGGTCGAGGACGATCAGATCGATCTGGTGGTTTGCGAGAACCTCGCGCATCTGCCGGCCGTTGGCCACCGTGGTCACCCGATAGCCGTGGCCGGCAAAATATCGGTCCAACAGCTCGCGCAGACCCAGGTCGTCATCGACGACGAGAATGTGGTCCGGGTTCCCCATGCACACCACCGTACCCAACTTCGAGGCAAGCGACACATCCTATTTGTAACATAGTGTATCGTTCTGCCGGCTTGACACGGAAAATTTCAAAACGGTCGCACGCGGAAATTCGCGAGATACATCGAGCACTTCGAGTGATGCTTCTTCTTTTTGAGAGAGGGCGACGTTGACGGGCAGTCCGCACCACCCGGCTACGGCGACGCGACTTGGTCGGTGTCCGCACCGGGATGGCATTTATGTCCTGACGGGAGAACGAGTCATGAGAATGTCATCAAGCATTGTCGCGCCTTCGACTGTTGCTCTCGTGTCAACCATATTGCTGTGTGGCCTCACCGGTACCGCGATGTCGCAAACCACACCAAGCTCCGCGCTTCCCAGCGTCACGGTTGCGGCGCCGAAGCAAGCGGCGAGACCGCACCATAGGCCGGTGCGGACGGCAAACTCCGGTGCGGGTTATCGGAGAGCCGCAGCCGTTCAGGCGACCACTCAAACGGGGGCTGGCACGCCTGCGCCGGGTTCGGTCATGGCAAGGATCAAGGAGCTTGAGCGAACCAGCAGCAATTGCGCCGATGGTTGCCAAACAAGCTTCAAATACGGCAACCAGCCCTGGAATGGATGCTCCGGGTCGGGCGGTCCCTTTACACTCTCGACAACGTGCAGAAACGTACGCAATTTCAAAACCTACGTTGAGTGCACGGAGACCGGAGTGTTCTTGGCATGGAAAACTCATGAAGTCTGGTGGTATTGCACCAGCCTGCTTGCCGGGGGAAAATTGTCCGGAGAGAGGATGCAGGTCGCCGACGTCATGAGATCAGGACGTCGCTAGTTCATACCGCCGCCGACGTCCGCTTTGGGCCCATAAGCGGAAATGCCGCTTCACTCGATGACTTCGTCGGCCGTGACGAGCAGCGAAGGCGGAACGGTGAGGCCAAAGGCTTTGGCGGTCTTCAGATTGAGGACAAACTTGAGACGCGTCGGCTGCTCTACGGGCAGATCGCCAGGCTTGGCGCCTTTCAGAATCCTGTCGACATAGCCGACCGCCCGGCGGAAATGATCCGGAAAATCCGGTCCATAGGACAGAAGCAAACCGTATGGAACCTGTTCAGCATTGGCCGCAATCGTCGGCACCTTGTGCGACATGGCCGATACGCCCACTTGCACTCGCTCATTGTACATTGGTGCTCCAAGGACGAATGCGGCATCGTAGCCATCATTAGCAATGGCAAAAAACGCTCGTTCGATTTCATCGGCAGTCGTCGCTTCGAATACTTG
Organism: uncultured Alphaproteobacteria bacterium; assembly: GCA_963696255.1. GTDB lineage: Bacteria > Pseudomonadota > Alphaproteobacteria > Rhizobiales > Xanthobacteraceae > Bradyrhizobium. The sequence goes on along the minus strand of CAVOJN010000005.1, from coordinate 837,127 downwards.
GGTCAAACATCCCACGGCTTTCGCCGCCCGCTCATTAGCGTTGCTGGAGGGTTTAGAGGACGGGTCTCGGGGATCGAGCACGAGCGCCAGGTGAGTCAGTTTCGGAACAATTTCCTTTAATAGCGCGATCCGCTTGCCCGAGAGATCGAGGGTCATAAGTGAAAGTCCCGTCACATTGCCACCAGGGTGTGCAAGGCTCTCGACAAGCCCGCTACGGACCGGATCGGGATCGGCGACGAGGACTATGGGAATGTTGCTGGTGGCTCGTTTGGCCTCTTTGGCCCCCAGTCCGGTCACCGCAACGATCACATCGACTTTGCTTTCGGCGAGTTCCTGTGCAAACAAACGAAACCGCTCCGGCTGCTCCGCCGGAAAACGGTGGTCCAGTTCGATGTTCTTCCCCTCGAAGTAGCCAAGCTCGTGGAACGCTTTGGTGAGGACGCCCAGGTATTCCTCTTCCTGCTTGGCGTCAGCGGCGTGCCAGAGAATTCCAACGCGCGGGTTTGGCTTACGTTGTTGCGCTCGCGAGGGAAGCGACCATGCCGCAGCGGTGCCGCCGAGAAGCGTCATGAACTCGCGGCGTCTCATTCGATCGCCTCGTCGATTTTGGCTGACCTGCCAACCGTATTAGAACACGGCCGAGGCAACCGTGTAATGGGCAAAATCGCTTGGTTTTGCGATCCGCGCAGCCGGGCCGTGTAACCGGTCAGACCTGTGGAGTCCGCTTTGGATCAAATTCGCTTCACCCCTGAAAGCGGACATCCCGGCGACTGCGACCGAGGTCGGCCGTGAGCCAAAGCAGACATATGCGGGGGGCGGGCGGCACCGCGGTTCGTCTGTCAGCCCCCGGGGCCGTCCTTCATGATGTAGCCCATCAGGTCGCCCACGTTGTGCTCCAAATCGCGGATGATGTTCTTGACGACGTCTCCGATCGAGATCACGCCCACGACCTTGCCCGCGTCCAGCACTGGCAGATGGCGAAAGCCGCGTGCAGCCATCATTGCCATGCAGCCGTCCAGCTGATCGTCCGGCTCGACCGTCACCGGGTTGCCCGTCATCACCTGGCCCACCGGCGTCTGCTTCGCATCGAGCCCGGGCAGCAGCACTTTGATGGCGCAGTCACCCTGGGTCACGATACCGACCAGCTCGTCGTCGTCGATGACCAGCACCGACCGGACCCGGTTGTCGCGCATCTGGAGCAAGGCTTCGACGACCATGTCGCCGGAACGAACATGGATCAGGGCGCCACTCTTCTGGGCCAGAGCGTTTTTTACAGTGCTCATCGATCTCCTCTCGTGGACCCTGTCCTGCCCCGCCTTGCCTGCCCCGCCTTGAATGGTCCGCATTGAAGGATAGTCGAAATATCTTGCCTCGTCAGCACCGCGCCGATGTCGCGGAGACCTTAAATCACGATTTGGACCGCGTGAGCCACGACCTCCGCGAGGTCCGGTCTGCTCTCAGCATTAAAGGAGGTTCGAAATCAGGCCCCGGTCGCGCGCCGGGACAGGCTCATCCGCTCGCGAAGCCGCTCGAGCCGCACGATCTCGCGCTGCATCCCGAACTCGACGGCTGCGCCGCTGGCTGCGGCCATCAGGGCGGCGATCCGGGCGCCGTCTCCGGGGGCGTTGCGGTCGATGAGCATGGCGGCCCAGGCGCGGCGCGTGCGCACCAGATAGGGCCGCGCGCCGATGCGTTCGTTCATCGCCACCGCTTCCCCGAAACAGCGGTCAGCCTCGTCCCAGCGCCGCAGGGAAGCGGCCAGCAGGGCGCATGGAAGCGCAAGCGACCCATAACAGACAATCCCGATGCTGGTGACGCCCACCTGGCCGGCGACCTTCTGCAGCTGCGGATAGAAGTGTTCGGCGAGCGTCTGGTCGCCCAGATCGCTCGCCACCTGGGCGAGGCTCATGACGGCGGACGGCCAGGTCCAGTCGACCGGGAGGTTGAAGTCCCTGGCCGCGAGCATCGCCACCTGCGCGCGCGCCTGATCGAGTTGGTCGGTCTCGCAGTAGAGGCCCGCCAGGGTTGCACCCCACACCGGCAGATGCGGCTGTGCCTGGACGAGCTGGCGCAGCGGCTCCACCAGCTCGCCGTAGCGGCCCTGGTCGCGGCGGATGACGAACATCTGGCCGAGACGCACCATGTTAGCGTCGGGCTGGCCGCTGGCGCGGCCGAGCTCGAAGGCGGCCGACACCTGCTGCTCTGCGTCGGCCCCCCCGCGCATCACGCACAGCATCGAGCCGGCAAGAACTCGTCGCCCAATTGAAGTAGGGCTGCCGCAGTTTGGGGATCAGCTCCCGCAACCGGGCGAGCATTTGCTCGGCCCGGACAATATCGCCCGATTCGAGCAGCGCGCCAAAACGATGATAGGCGGCGGTCCACCGCGTCTCGGTGCTGCCAGACCGCTCGGCCAGCGCCTCCATTTCGGCGGTGAGCGTGAGCCGCTCGACAAGGGTGGTCGGGACGTTGACAGCGACCGCACGGGCATGGAGCGCGACGGCGAGAACCGACTGGTCGCCACTGCGCCGGGCGATCGCCACCGCCTCGCCGGACAGGCGATGACGCCGTTCGAACTCGCCGGCGTAGAGCAGTTCCGCTGACAGCTGCGCGAGCAGCTTCGCCCGCAGCACGTCGTCGTTCTCGTCGCGCAATCCGGCGAGCGACTCCTCGAAGAGCGCGATGAGTTCGTGATCGACCACGGTGGCATTCGCCATCGTCCCGCCCGGACGGGCCGAGACCAGCACCGCCATGGCAAGGCGCCGGGAATCACCGAGCGAACGGGCGATTCTCACCGCTTCATTCATTGCCCGGTAATAGCCCGCTTCGCCGGCGCGCCGCCGCGCATCGGACAGCGCAATCATGAGGTCGCAACGCAGCGCGTCGCTGTCGCGGTCGTCCTCGGGGATGGCGGCGAGCGCCTGGTCGTAGTACTTGGCCGCCTCCTCGAAAGCGAGTCCGGCCAGCGCGTGCTCGGCGGCTTGACGCGCATAGGCGATCGCCTTGGGCGCATCGCCGATCGTCGTCGCCGCCATCCAGTGGCGCGTCAGCTCGTCGATGCGTTGGCCGGGCCGGGTTTCGGTCAGCCGTTCGAGCGCGGAGCCGACGCGTCGATGCAGCCGGGCGCGGCGCGCCGGACTGATGTCCTCGTAGAGCGTGGCGCGCACCAGGGCGTGGGTGAATGCATAGCGCTCGACCTGGCCGCCGACCTCGGCGACCAGCGCGGCGGCCTTGGCTTCGTCGATGGCGTCGAAGATCGCGTCCTCCGGCATCTCGGCGATCTGCTCCAGCAAAGCGAGGTCGAACTCGCGCCCGATCACCGAGGCAAGGCTCAGGATCTTGTTGGTGCCTTCGGTGAGCCGCAACAGACGTCGCCCGATCGTCTCCTTCACGCCTTGGGGGATTTCGAGGCCGGGGCTGCCGGCGCGCAGCACCCAGCGGTCGCACGGGCCAAGCGCGCCGGATTCGGAAAGGTTGCGCAGGGTCTCGGCGATGAACAGCGGGCTGCCCTCGGTCTCCTGCCCTATGGTGCGCGCCACGGCGACCTCGGATGGATCGAGGTCGTGGCCGGCCGCCTCAGTCACGAAGGCGATGACGCCGGCCTCGTCGAGGCCGCGCAGCGCGACCCGCTCGATCCCGGTCTCCCGGCGGAGGTCGGCGAGCACCGCGGCGAGTGGATGGGTACGCGACAACTCGGTATTGCGATAAGTGACGATAATGAGGAGATGCATCGGCATCGCCGAGCGCACGATGTGCTTGAGCAGCAGCAGCTCCGGCGTGCCTGCCCATTGCAGATCATCGAGGATGAGGACGACCGGGCTGTGTTGCGAGGTGGCGGAGAGGAAGCCTGCAACGGCCTCGAACATGAAAAAGCGCTCGGTTTCGGGCTCCGCCGCGCGGGGCGGCGGGATGTCGGGTACGCGCTGGCTGAGCTCGGGCACTATGCGTACCAGTTCGCCCTGATGCTCGCGCACATGGCGGGCGAGGATCTCGTCGGGCGCGTTCGTCAGATAGTGGCGCAGCGCCTCGACGAAAGGCCGGTAGGGAAGGCCGATGTCCTCGTCGCAGGAGCCGAACAGCACCACGGCGCCCTCGCGGTGGGCGATCCGGGCCGCATCGATCGCGAGCCGGGTCTTGCCAATGCCGGGCTCGCCCGCAAGCAGGACTACCTGGCGAAGGCCCTGCTTGGCGGCGGCCCAGCAGCGAGCGATGGTCGTCTGCTCGGCCGCGCGTCCGTAGAGCCCGAATGGCGGCGCCGCCACGATCTTCGGCGGCAGCGGCATCGTGCCCTCGGGCGCCGGACGCGGCTCCCACTCGACCAGACAGGCCTGCACCGGATCGGCCATGCCCTTGAGGCTGAACTCGCTCGCAGGACCGAACTGGTACCCAAGATTGCGGACCAACCCCCTGACGAGATCCGTGACCAGGATCTGTCCCGGTGCCGCGGCAGCGCACAGTCGGGCGGCCTCGACGACGGATATTCCGAAGACGTCGTGATCGTCGCGATTGATCTCGCCGCACGACGCGCCGATCCGGATCCTCGGGTCCCCGCCATTGCGGCGTGCGGCGAGATCGGCCGTCTGCTGCATGCGGATCATGCAGGCCAGCGCGTCGCTGGCACTGCCGAAGCTGAACACCATGCCGTCGCCGGTGCTCTTGATCTCGAGTTCCCTGGCATTGCGAAGCGGCGAGGCGCAGCGTGCTGAAGTGCGTCCGGCGCATCGCCTCATAGGCGTCGTGTCCGAGGCGGCTGGCAAGCTCGGTCGACCCGACAAGGTCGGTGAAGACGACGGTTGCGGTCTCGGTTCGAACCATCGATCCGATCGGCTCCTGGCCAAACCTGCGGCACACCTGTTTCCGGAAATCCGGTTCCGCGCGGGAACCCGTCGTGTGGAGCAAGTTGTCGGTCGTGAAAGATCAGTCGTACAGCAGTGGCATGTCCATGCCAATCCTTCGCAGAACCACCAATTGGGCTCAATCCGCCGGGACGAGCGCTTTGGGGTCAAAAGCCGACGTCGGCCGCAGGCTGGACTAGAAGCGCCCTCTCGCGCGATCGGAAAAGTTGAGAAGCAGTCACCAATCCTTGAATGTCGGCTCGATGCACCCCCCGCAGACCCAGGGAAAAGTCCAATCGGCCGTACGCTTCGCACTGTCGGGGATGTACCTGCTCCACGCATCTGCCCTGACCGGATTGATCGACTGCCAAATGACGTCAAAGGTCCCGGAAGAATTGATTTTGCCTATCATGACTGGCTTGGAAAGAAGATGGTTGGTGTTCATCACCACCTCGAAGCCGCTCGGCGCCTTAATTCTCTGACCGTACATGGCTTGCCGGACTGCATTTACGTCGGTGGTGCCCGCCTGGACAACGGCTTGCGCCCACATCCTGAAGCCAATGAAGGTGGCTTCCATCGGGTCATTTGTCGTCTTGTCTCGTTGCTCGGTGAAGTCCGCCCACATTTTCACGAACGCTTCGTTTTCGGGCGACTTGATCGAATGGAAGTAATTCCACGCCGCCATGTGACCGATGAGAGGGGTGGAGTTTACGCCGAACAATTCGCGCTCACCAACGGAGAAAGCCATGACCGGGATCGCCCTGGCCTCCACGTCTTGGGCCGCGAGTTCCTTATAGAAGTACGTATTCGCGTCTCCGTTTATGGTTGATATCACCGCGGTCTTTTTTCCATTCGAGCCGAAGGCTTTGATCTTCCGGACGATGTCCCCCCAATCGGAATAGCCAAATGGCGTATAAATCGTCATGATGTCGTCCGCTGACACCCCCTGAGCGGTGAGATACGCGCTCAAGATCCCGTTGGTCGTGCGCGGATAGACGTAGTCAGTCCCGAGCAGAACCCATCTGTGAACTTCCCCTCCTTCCTTGCTCATCAGATATCGAACGGCAGGAATTGCCTGCTGGTTCGGTGCTGCACCCGTGTAGAAGATATTGCGCGAACTTTCCTCTCCCTCGTATTGCACCGGGTAAAACAGGAGGCCGTTCAGCTCCTCGAAGATCGGCAATACGGATTTGCGCGAGGCGGAAGTCCAGCAGCCGAACACGACCGCAACCTTTTCCTGCGTGAGCAATTCCCGGGCTTCCTTTGCAAAGGCATCCCAATCGGACGCCGGATCGACGACGACCGGCTCCAGCTTCCGGCCGAGCAGCCCGCCCCTCTTGTTCTGGTCTGCTATCAGCATGAGAACAGTGTCCTTGAGCACCGCTTCGCTGATGGCCATGGTGCCGGACAGGGAATGCAGAATACCGATCTTGATGGCGTCTTCGCCTGCGGCCGCCGCTCGCGCCAAGGCGAGCGTGAACTGCAGGACAAGCAGGCCCAGCACGAACCCTCGTGAGATCGAAGCTGACTTCATGTCGCCGCCCCCACGAGTTCGAAAATGCCGGTTTCCCTTGTCATCCCCTTGGCAACAACCGCCTCGAAGGCCCTGAACCGGAAGCGGTGCCGAACGCGCAAATAGACGTCCTCGCTCACAAGGATGACTGTCGCGAATTGTTTGTTCAAGCCTTCGAGGCGCGCTGCCAGATTCACCGTATTACCAAGAGCCGTGTAGTTCATCCGTTCGGTCGATCCGAGGTTGCCGACGACGGCCTCCCCGACATGAATCCCGAACCGTGTAAAGAACGGCTTGAGACCCTCGGCTTCGAACTGGGTGCTGAGCTTCTCGCCTGCCGATCTCGCCGCAAGAGCCGCACGGCAGGCTCGCTCGACGTGATCCGGCTGCGGGTTCGGCGCGTTCCAGAAAACCATCACGGCGTCGCCAATGAACTTGTCGATTGTTCCGCCTTCCGCGAGGAAGGCCTCGGTAAGCACGGAGAAATAGCGCGACGTTTGGCGCATGAGAATGTCGGGATCGGCAAACTCGGCGATAGTCGTAAAATCCCGAACGTCGGTAAAGACGACGGTAATCTCCTCTCGGACTCCGCCAAGATCAGTCGAGATGGAATTATCGACCACCCGCTGGACGAGCTCTTTGGGGACAAAGCGGGCGAACGACCATATGGCGCGCTGTGCGAGCGTCATCGCGCTGCCGAGTTCGTGAAGCTCTCTGATGCGTGACGCGACCGGCGAGGGGCTGGGCTCGGCGAGCTTCTGTAGTTTGACCGCCTCGGCCGTTATCCTTTTCAAAGCCCGGGACATTCCATTACCAAAGATCCACACGACCGGAAGAAAGGCAGCGCTGGCAATAGTTGCCAGGATTAGCCCGGTGAATTGGAGCCTTCGCACATTTTTGGCAAAGTCCTCCTGGGCTGCCAGCAACATGATTCCGGCACTGTACTGCTCGCCCAAAGTGAACTTCGCCACCCTGAACAGATAGTCCCGTCCCTGGTTGTCACGGACACTCCCTTCGTATTGGTCGCGTCCCTGCGACCTTCGCATGACCGCCGCCACGATCCCGGAGTTGATTTCCTTGATGTTGGGCAATTGCGGTTGAGATGGATGTGTCAACGCGTTGACAATGAAGTTTGCAAAATCCGGGTGGGCTATGAGCGAGCCAGTCGAGTCGAACATCACGACAATCCCGTGCTCTCCAGGGCGTTGCGCCTGGACGAAATCGCTAAAGGTGTCGAGCTTGAGATCGGCGGCAAGGACGCCGGGCACTTTGCCTCGCAAGGGTGCGCTGACTGTGATCACCGGTGCGCCAATGCTGAACGAAAGATAAGGCGTCGAGACCAGTGATCGGTCAGCTTTCATCGTTTCGCGATACCAGGGCCGCTTGCGCGTGTCGTATCCGTATTTCCAAAGATCAAGTTGCCCGACTTCGTTACCCTGTCGATCCTCAAAAATGCGCCGCATGGGGAGCTCGCCATCGCGGTCGGGACGAACTAAGTTAATCGCGGTGCTCGCGCCAGGCGTCGCACGTAATCTCTCGCGCTGTTCATCGTTGAGGTCGCCGATACGCCGCACCTGTAGCCAGGCGCCGTTTTCGAAACCGGCATAGATACTGTCCAGTTGAGGGAGCTCTTGCAAAACGTCTTTGAAGAGTGGGATCGCGGGGCCTGTCTCGGTTCTCTCGTTTGAATCGGCCAAACTAGAGCTGGTCGCCAGCACATGCACCAACGAAGCTAAAGCGGTTAGCTCCGTCTGAAGTCGTCCGAAGGCCTTCGTACTAGACGCATCCATAGAGGCAGCCGCGGCGTCCTGCGTGGCCCAGCGAAGAGCCCGGTCCTGAATAGCGATCAGCAGGGCGGCCAGCGTGACGATAAACGCCATCACCGCGAACGTTATTGAAGTCCTGAAGGTCATCATCCCTGCGCGCTCCCTCAATCGTAAAGGATGCAGCTGATAAGGTCCGCGGTGGAGACCAAACTGGCCCACTGGGTCCACGGCACCAAGAACGGACCCGAGGCCACCGCGACCTTCTGAAGCGGGTGCCGACCTCGCCGGACATCCAGACGCTTATCCGCTCTGTTCTCGAAAGCGGAGTGTGCACCGATCCCGCGGCCTAATTTGGTGCCTTCTTCTTGCGGCTCGCGCCCTTTAATGCATTAGCCGAGGTCGTGGCTGATCCATCGGTCATTTGGAGACAGGTCAAGAGATCGACGTAGCTTGCTTCGCCGAGAAGCGTTGCCTCTCCCTCACATTGGGTTCTGACGGCCGCGGAATACGAAGACCAAATCGGGCCTAATTGTTGTCTCGCCGAGTTTTCATCGCTCATGCACTTGTCGAAACCTTGAGCTAGGTTCACACCCATTTCCTTATCCGCTTCTACCGACTTCTTGCAGGTGGCTTCAACGTTCAGCTTTGGCACAGCATCGGAAACCGGCGTCAACAACTGTGTACCCACCGCAATTGCTATGATTGCTGGATGCATAGGACACTCCTCCCAATCAAGACGCCACACGGCATTCCGGACCAGAGCCGATATTTTCGGTCGAAAGCGCCGGCGTTGGCGAAAACCACGGCGGCTTGACGGACACTGCCAAGCCTATTCGAGGGCTCTCATTCGAGAGAGAATGACGTGGAGAGGACTTGATCCAGATCAACCATGGTCCGCTTAAGGTCATCAACGGCCATCCGCCCTCAGCGGTTGCGACCGAGGTCCAGTTTGGGCCAGTAGCGTACATCGCGATCAAGTGATGCAAATTGCCAAAGCGCCAAGGGCGGACGAGGAAAAAGTAGGCTTGTTCGAGGGAGCACACCTTGTCAGATGCGCTCCCTTGTTGCGGGTCCGATGTGACCTACTGACCAGGGCGATTTTTGATTGCCGCTTCAATCTTTTTCTTCACCGCCTCGAGGTTGAAGGAAGCCGGATCCTGCATCGGCGGATACTCGATCGCCGTCAACGCCAGCTTCGTGACAAATTGCTGGACCAGGACAAAGCGCCAGAACTCGCGGGCAAAGAAGTCGTTGCCATAGCCGAAGGCACCAGCGTTGGGCGTCTCGCCGCGGGTGTTGGGCGTGCGCTCAAACGGATCCTGGCGAATGTTGACCAACCCCGGCATATCGGTGCTGGTCTTCTCACCCGGCCAGCCATAGGGCTGCTGATAGAACTGGAACTTGAAGTTGTCGACGCGGACTGCACCGAGCTCCGCGCCACCGAAGTAGAATATCTCATGGCGCTTGGATGGGCCGCTTCCGGTGAGCAGATCCGTCTGATTGTAGCCGTCCAGATGGTTCTTGTAGGTCCGATCGCCGAGCATCACGCCCTTCAGCAGTTGCTCGCCGATGTTGGGATTGCCCGCTGCGGCCATCAGGGTCGGGAACCAGTCCAGCCCGGAGATGATTTGGTTCTCGACGGTCCCCGGCTTGACCTTTCCAGGCCAGCGAATGATGCACGGTACGCGGAAGCCGCCTTCGCCAACAGTGCCTTTGGTGTTCTTGAATGGCGTCATGCCGCCATCTGGCCAGGTGAACACCTCCGCGCCGTTGTCTGTGGTGAAGATGACGATGGTGTTGTTGGCTTCACCCATGTCATCGAGCTTCTTGAGCAGGGCGCCGACGCTGTCATCGAGCTGCGCCATGCCGGCTTCTTCGAGACCGTAGTTGGTCTCGCTGTTCTGCATGGCGCTGTACTTCTTCGCGAGGAAGGTCCAGACGTGCATGCGAGTGGTGTTGTGCCAGACGAAGAACGGCTTGCCGTCCCTCTTGGCCTTGTCCATAAAGTCGCTGGAAGCTTTGACCAGCACCTCGTCAAAGGTCGTCATGTCGTACTTGGCCTTCAGGAATGGCAAATCGTGCATGTTCGGCACGTTCGACATGTCGGGGAACGGCGGCAGTGGACCTTCATCGATGATCCTCTGTTTTCCAACTTTGCCCCAGCGCGGCATCTCAGTCGCATCGTCGGTGTCAGTGGCAAAGCTGTGGATCAGGCTTCGCGGGCCGTTCTGGTTGTAGTAATCCTGGTTGGCGGGGAACGAGTACCAGTACGGGTCGGACATGGCGTCGAGGTGATAGAGATATCCGAAGAACTCGTCGAAGCCGTGCACGGTCGGCAGGTACTTGTTCAGATCGCCGAGATGGTTCTTGCCAAACTGACCGGTGGCGTACCCTTGAGCCTTCAGAGCGGTGGCCAGCGTAGCCGCCTGAGCGGGGATTCCGACGTCTGCTCCCGCTTGGCCAACGGTCGTCAGTCCAGTGCGAATGGGTAGCTCGCCGGTTATGAAGTTCGCCCGCCCCGCCGTGCAACTTGCCTCGGCGTAATAATCCGTGAACATCATGCCTTCTGAGGCCAGCTTGTCGAGGTTCGGTGTCTTCCCCGACATTATGCCGCGGTGGTAAGCGCCGATGTTGAACCAGCCGACATCATCGCCCATGATAACCAGGATGTTCGGTTTCTGACCCACCGCTTGTTGGGCTTGCGCCGTTTGAATTGATGTAGCGGAACAGAGTGCCGCAGCGGCGGCGAGCGCGGTGCTACCAAGCAGCAAGTTGCGCCGATCAAGTAAGCTGTTTCCTCGGGTTGACCAATTATCCTCCTCATGGGTACGGGGCATTTGACACTCCCTTTTTTACGAGACATCGGATTGCTGGATGCTTAGTAGGAGAAGTTCGCGGAAGACTTGTGTTGATCTAGGTCAACGTCCGCCGCGGGTCATTCCCAAGGGCACTCTGGTGGGGTCGCAAACGCCCGAGATGTCGGCTTCGGGTTCATCAGCGGACATTCGTCCCTTCCCGATTTTGGTCCGCTCAGAGTCCGAAAGCGGATATGTACCCCCAAAATGCAGCCCCGAACGATCTGCCAATCGACTGATTTGCCCGACGTCTGATTTTCAGAAATCGTGTCAATCCCTCAATCGAAAAATATTTCGCTTTTCCAGAAGGGCAAATCAGGTGTATGTCCGCACCCGTCCCGCCTTCGCTGAGAGGGGCGCTTCGCGATCGTCACGAACGTTGAGGCGGGATGCGATGGACGTATTCGCCCGCAAGACGAGCGGTGCGAATGCGGACGGCGAAGGCGTGTGGTCCTGGCCCCCCGACGCTGGGGTCAAGTCTTGCGATATGTCCGAGAGGCGACGGGGGCTATCAAGCCCGGCACCCCGGGGAGAGCGCGCTATAAGCCGTAACACCATTGTGCAGGGAAGGCCGGCTCGTTCGGCGTACCTGTGGTGACTACCTCGTGTTCTTTACACGAGACCGCGGGTGCGATCGTCGCACCGGCCTTCCCTGCGCCCTCTGTCTTTCGAGGGTGCTGTTCTTGCAAAACCCGGGCATTTCGTGCCGCGGGAAGGTGTTGCTACGTCCCTCGATGTCATGCCCCGCTTCAAGCGGGGCATCCAGTTTTCCAGAGGCTTTTCACTTCAATCACGGTCGCCTCTGGAATACTGGATCACCCGCTTTCGCGGGTGATGACACCGTAGGAGTAGTTTGACATTGCGATCCGACGGATGGCACAGCAAGGTATCAAAAAAGCAGAGTGGCGGCGATGCGACCGCGCACTTGTATGACGGGAGAGAAACGATGGACTTGAAGGGAGCGGTTGCACTGGTGACGGGCGGCAATGGCGGATTGGGGCAGCGCATCTGCCACGCGCTCGCGGAGGAGGGCGTGCACCTCGCCGTCATGTACGCGCGCAGCCGCGAGCAGGCGGAAGGCGTCGCGCGCGACCTGGCGTCGCGCTATCAAATCAACGCGCGCGCTTTCGCCTGTGACATCACCGACGGCGCGGCGGTGGATCGGCTGGTCGGCGAGGTCAGCCAGGCCTTCGGCGGCCTCGATATCCTGATCAACGACGCCGCTTACAACATCGCGATCCCCTTCGGCGATCTCGACGGCCTGACGCTGGAGGTCTGGGACAAGATCATGGCGACCAACCTGACGGGGCCGATGCGCCTGACCAAGGCGGTCGCCCCCGTGATGAAGGCCCGGGGGCGCGGCCGCATCGTCAACATATCGTCGGTCGCAGGGCTCAGCCCGACCGGCTCGTCGATCGCCTATGCCGTATCGAAGGCCGGGCTCATTCATCTGACGCGTTGCATGGCGGTGGCGCTGGCGCCGGAGACGCTCGTCAATTGCGTGGCGCCGGGTCTGCTGGACGGCACGCGCGCCACGGCCAATCTCCGGGCCGAGCAGATCGAGCGCTCCGCCGCGAGCGCGCTCCTCAAGAAGCCGGCCGACAAGGACGACTGCGCCGACATGGTGGTCACCATGTGCCGCACCGACACCATGACCGGCCAGACCGTGGTCATCGACGCCGGACGCATCTTCCATTGAGGTGAGTGGTTTTCGAACACGCATTCTTGCCTGCGGGATTGCGGACGCATGTGTGGGAGGGAGCTTGGAACAGCAACTCGACAATCCGGTTTGGCACGCGCTCGTCGGCCCGCAAGCCCGTTTGGCGCTGGGCGCCGGCAAGGCACGACATTTTCCGCGCGCGCTGGTGCCATTTTCTGCTGTCAGTGAGGCGACACCTGACGCGTATCGGGATCTGGCGGTTGATCTGCCACAGGGATTGGAAGCCCGGCTCTTCCGTCCGTCCGAAGAGGCGGCGCCAACGGGATGGGGCGTGGTCAGCGCAAGACCGATCCTTCAAATGATCGTGGAGTCGAGCGGCTCGCTCGCCAGTCACCCAGCCGAAAACCGCCTCGTGACGCTGGGCACTGCCGATCACGCCGACATGTTGGCGCTCGCCGAGGCGGCAAAGCCGGGTCCCTTCAGCGACCGAGCGCCGGAGCTTGGCCGTTACGCCGGCGTGCGTGATGCAACGGGCCGATTGATTGCGATGGCCGGCGAACGACTTCATCTTGCGGGCTACGTTGAGCTGAGCGGCATCTGCGTGGCGGCCGATGCGCGGGGCCAAGGCTTTGGCGCCGCGCTGACCCTGCAACTGGCGCGAATGGCTCTCGCGCGCGGCGAGGCGCCATTCCTGCATGTCTTTCCGGACAATCCGGCGGTCGCGTTGTACGCGCAGCTTGGCTTTCGGATACGGACCAGGCTTTGGGTGCTGTGGCATAACCCCACTGTCGGGAGTGCTGCATGAGTATTGCAGGATAATTGGAGGAAATGCGTTCGTGGCAGTCCGTCTTCGCTCTCGCTTCGCTCGGCTACGCCGGACACGCTTCGCTCTGCGTGCCTGGCGCGGCTGCGCCACGCGTAGCCCGCAAGGGCGAAGCGTGGTGCCCCTGGCCGGAATCGAACCAGCACTCCTTGCGGAACTCGATTTTGAGTCGAGCGCGTCTACCAGTTCCGCCACAGGGGCATTCGCATGTCCCTGGGCTTTGAAGTCCCCGAGGCGGCGAAGCGGGCGGAATATAGCTGGCGGTCGCAGGGGGTCAACCCGCGCGGATGTGATTTCGCACCGGCTCGACAGCCCAAGCGTCGCAGGATACCAAGTTTACCGACCTGTTTACTCCAGAAGTTGCTTTGGGAAGGACGACGTGACGACTGATACATCGGCCATTGCGCACACCGCCCTGACTGACTCCGTGGCCGCAACGCGCGCGGCGCTTGCGATCATGGCGATCGCGGCGGCGACGCTGGCGGGCGCCTGGTTCTTCCAGCTCGTGCTGGAGATCCTGCCCTGTCCGCTCTGCCTCGAGCAGCGCTACGCCTATTATTTCGCCGTCCCCTTCGCAGGCCTCGTGGCGCTCGCGGCTGCCCGCGGCGCGCCGCGCGGCGTGGTGCTTGCGGGCCTTGCCATCCTCATGTTGGCCGCGCTCGGCAATGCGATCCTCGGCGGTTATCACGCAGGCGTCGAATGGAAATTCTGGCCCGGCCCGACCGATTGCAGCGGCAGCGGCTTCAATCCCGGCAAAGCCGGCAGCCTGTTCGACAACCTCGACAAGGTGAAGGTCGTCCGTTGCGACGAGGTGCAATTCCGCTTCCTCGGGATTTCGCTCGCCGGCTATAATTTGCTGATCTCGCTGTTGATGGCCGCGATCGGGGCGTGGGGCTTTGTGAAGACGGCGAAGCGTTGATCGTAGGGTGGGCAAAGGCGCGAACGCGCCGTGCCCACCATCCATCCGCGCATTCATCGGGAACGGTGGGCACGCGGAGCCTGTATCGGGCCGCGCGTTCGCGCGGATCTGTTGGCTTTGCCCACCCTAGCGATTCTTCTCAAGGAAAGACACTAATCGTCGACGTCGTCCTGGGTGCGTCCGAACAGGTGCACGATCCCTGGCGTCGCGATGGTGACGAACACGAAGCGCGAGAGGTGATGTGCGCCGACGAAGATCGGATCGATGTGCAGCGTGAGCGCCAGCGCCAACATCGCGTCCATGGCGCCGGGGGCGAAGGCGACCACGACATCGGAGAGACGGACGCTGGTCGTGAGCGCGATGATGCCGACGAAGAAGCCGGTCACCGCGATGGCGACCGCGAAAGATCCGAGTGCGGCGTGGATATGGCCGGCCAACTCCTTGGGCTTCATCCGCGCAAAGCGGCTGCCGATGAGTGCGCCGATGCCGACCAGCGCCACGTTGCGCACCCAGGCCGGCACGCCGCCGTCGACAAGTCCCGCGCCATGCAGCACGCTGGAGGCGATCATCGCGCCGAACATCCAGCTCGCCGGAAATTTCAGGATGCGCAGGATCAGCGACATGGCGAGCGCGGCGGCGAGCAGGGCAACGAGATGCGTCGGCGAGGCGACTGACAACGTCAGGCCTGCGCTGGCGGCGGGCGCGACGCCCGTCAGCGCCAGGACCATCGGCAGCGCGGCGGTGAGGATGATGACCCGCATGGTCTGCACGACCGCGATGCCCGGCAGGTCGGCGCCGCGCTCGACCGCCAGGATCGTGATCTGCGACAGCGCGCCGGGGCTGCCGGCCAGAAAGGCCGAGGTGCGGTCCCAGCCATGAAAGCGCTGCAGGTAGTAGCTCGAGCCGAAGGTCGAGCAGAAGGTGGCGAGCGCAAGCAGGCCGATGGTGATAGGATAGGCGCTGACATGGCCGATCAGCTCGCGCGAGACCACCGAGCCGATCGAGATTCCGAGCACGACGAGCACGGCCTGGGTGATGATCGCAGGCACGGCGAGCTGGCGGCCGTACAATGCCGCGACGCCGGTTGCGGCCATGGCGCCCGAAATCAGGCCGCCGGGCAGGTGCGCCCAAAGAAACAGCAGGCCGCCGGCAGTGCCGACGGCGAGCGTCTCCAGGGTGATCAATGCCTTGCTTCGGCTCGGAAGGGTGACCGCAATGGCTGAAAGGATTTGCCTCACGCCGCCTTATGGCAAATTCGTATCGCCGGAACAAATGCGCTAATGCGATGCAGCAATGCGCGGCTTCGCGTCCGCCTCTTGAAAGAGCGGAGACCGCACCCCAATCCTCTATGGGCGAGCATCGCTCGCCCACAATGGGTCAAGGGCGAGCATCGCTCGCCCGTAATGGGTCAGGCGCTGGCTGCGGACGAAGCTTCGCCCGCCCACAAATCTCCGAAGGGCGAGCCAGACTCGCCCCCGGTCCCGTTCAGGAAAAGAAAAGAAGAGAAGAGGGGATGTCGGCCGAGGCCTCTTACTTGCTTGCCGGAGCCGCGCCGCCGCTCTTTGCTTCCTTCTTGCAGTCCTCGCGGAATTTCTTGCGCTCCTTGCCGTGCAGGCCCTTGGCATCGGCTTCCTTGGAGCACTCGAGCGAGGCGGCGCTGCGGGGCTTCTCGGCCTTTTCGCTCTTGGCCGGGGCGGGGGCTGCAGTCTGCGCGAAGCTCGGCGCTGCCAGCAGAAGCGAGGCAGCGAAAGCGAGGCCGAGCGCGCGGGAGGAGGTGATGGTCATGGAGGCACCTATGAGAAAAGGAAAGAGGTGCAACGTCGCGCGATGATCATGAACCGCGCATGAATGGCCGTGGCGGGATGCTGGCTAAATTTTGAGTTGTGAGAATGGATCGCGTCCGAAGCCTCGGCTAGACTGGGTTCCCGTTCGGAAAGTCGTTAAGGGAGAAAAGGATGAGCCTAAAAACAAAATTTGTGTGCGCGATTGCGGTTTCCGGTCTCGCTGCGTTCGCGGCGACCGCACCGGCGAATGCGCTGACGTCACAGGAGTGCAGCGCCAAGTATCAGGCCGCCAAGAAGGACGGCACGTTGAACGGCATGAAGTGGAACGACTTCCGCAAGGCCCAATGCGGTGCCGATGCGACGCCTGCTGCAGCTCCCGCGGCTGCGCCAGCGCCTGCACCGGCCACCACGACCGCGAAGAAGGAAGCCGCGCCTCCAGCCGCGGCGCCTGCGCCGATGCCGATGGGCAATGCGATATTTCCAAACGCGGTCGACCAGAAATACGCCAAGGAGACCGCCGGCAAGGCGCGCCTGCACACCTGCGTCGACCAGTACAACGCCAACAAGGCGACCAACGCCAATGGCGGCTTGAAATGGATCCAGAAGGGCGGTGGCTACTGGTCCGAGTGCACCAAGCACCTGAAGGGACCGGCGTAAGCCGGCTCCGGCGGGCCCGGGCCTGATCGGCCCGGGCCGTTCGCCGCCCGCGGGCTCGCCCTCGATCGGCATGATATGATAGGCTCGCGCCTTATTTGGAGCGGAGCATGGGACGATTTGAGCGCGGAGCTGCCGCGGCGTTGATTTTTTTTATTTCGATCTCGCCAGTTCTTGCCGGTGATGCAGCCTCGCTCCTCCTCGCGCAGGCGGGGACATCGGGCGGGTCTGCGACCTCCACCGCGGCTCCGGCCGCAGGCGCAGCGCAGGGGCAACCAGTGCCGCCGGCCGCGCCAACGCCAAATACGGCGCAAGGCACCACCGAAAGCGCGACCGCGAAGAAATCCGCGGTCTCGGCGCCGGCCTGTTACGTGAGATTCCTGGAAGCCAAGGTCGCGGGCAAGTTGCAGGGCCGCACCTATGTCGATTTCCGCCGCGACGTCTGCGGAGAGAAAGAAACCACCGCGGTATTCCCCACGGCGATCTCGCCGAAATATGCCGGCGAAACGGATCTCGACAAGGCGCGCAGGCAGACCTGCGCCGACCAGTTCACCGCCAACAAGACGACAAACGGCAATGGCGGCCTGAAGTGGATCGAGAAGGACGGCGGCTATTACGCAGAATGCGTCAACCGCCTGAAGGGTTGAGCGGGGTTTGCCGCGCTCAATATGGCGAGCCGCTGTCATTGTCGCGGTGGCGCTCTATATGCTAGCCCGTAACATCTCCGGCCGCGCAACGTAGAGGTCGAGGAGAAGGCAGGGCGAAAGATGCGCAGATCGAACGGACTTTTGGGGATTTCAGCGACGCGGCGCGGCGCGCTGACCGTGCTTGGCGGCGCGGCGACGCTCGCGGTCGTGCCCGGTCTGGCGCGGGCGCAGGGCGAGCCGGGCGAAGCCGCTGTCCTGCGCGATCCCGACAATCCCGTCTTCGGCAATCCCAGGGGCGACATCAGCATCGTCGAATGGTTCGACTTCAACTGCCCCTATTGCCGCAAACTCGAGCCGGAGCTGCGCCAGGTGGTGCAGGACGACGGCAAGATCCGGCTTGTCATGAAGGACTGGCCGATCCTCGGGCCGGTATCCGTGACGGCCTCGCGCATGGCGCTGGCCAGCAAATACCAGGACAAATACGACAAGGCCCATGACGCGCTGATCGGCGTCAGCTCCCGGCTGACGGAGCCGCGGATCCATGAGCTGCTCGCGGGCGCCGGCGTCGATGTCGATCGCGCGAAGAAGGACCTCGCCGCCAATTCGAAGGCGATCGATGCCATGCTCGCGCGCAACAATGAAACGGCCGAAGGGCTGGGCTTCCGCGGCACGCCCTCATTCATCGTCGGAAAATTCCGCGTGCCCGGGGCGCTGACGATCGATCAGTTCGAGCAGGTGATCGCCGACGCGCGCAAGGCGAAGAAGGCGTGAGGCGCCCAAGCAAAAGCGCCTTCGCCGCCGCGAAGGCGCTTTCGGGTCGTCGCCGAAGCAAGCTGTTTCGACGGGACCTTACTTCGATGATATCCTGATCCAGTCCTCATGCGCACGCGCCTTCAGCTTCTGCCAGTCTGCGGAAGCCACGTCCCAGTTCACGATGGTGCGATTGCTCTGCGCGATCTGGCCGTTTCCGTTAGCCACGCTCGAGGTCTGCATCGAGTCGTAAACATAGACGCCGCAGACCAGAAGCAGCGCTCCAAGGATCATTCCGAGAAAAGCCTGCATGACGAACCTCCAGTGACCGCCATCAACGCGGAACCTCCGAAGATGGTTCCGCCCCTTGAAGGCTCTTCACGCAGCGCCAAGCCATTGCAGAATCTGCGCGTTGATCTCGCGCGGATAGGTATGGCTGAGGTCCTCGATCTCGCGATAGGTCACATCTGAGCCGGCGGCCGACAGCGCGTCCCTGGTGTGGCGCGCGACCTGCACCGGAAACATCCAGTCGAGCCTGCCGTGGACCAGGAAGATCGGCAGGCCGCGCAGACGGTCCTCGTCGGCCATTTCCGCCATCAGCGGATGGAAGGTGGAGGCGACCGGCGCCAGATGGGTGAAGGGGGAGGCGCTCTCAAGCCCGGTGACATAGCAGAACGTGCCGCCGTCGCTCATCCCGGTCAGCAGCATGCGCCGCGGATCGACGTTCCAGCGGTCGCGCACCGAGGATAGGATCCGCGAGAGGTTGGGCGTGTCGTTATCCTCGCCCATCAAGGCCCAGGTCGGGCCGGTCGCGGTTGGCGCGATCAGGATGGCGCCGAAACTGCGCGCGTCGCGCAGCCAGCTCCACAGGAAGTTGCGCCCGTTGCCGCTGCCGCCATGCAGCGCCATCACTAGCGGCCAGACGCGATCGGGCGTGTAATACTCCGGCACATAGAGCGAGAAGCCGCCGCGGCTGCCCGGCTCGTTCGCCTCATGCATCACTCCGGTGCTGTCAGACGCCGGCTGCGACAGCCGCGCCTTGAGGCCCGCATCATCGCGCAGCGTGGAATCGACAAAGAAGTCGCTGACCGGGGGAAATCTTGCCGCCAGCGGATAGAGCGCTTCCATTGCCCGCGGCGCGTAGCGCAGTGCGCGGAACACCGCGATCAGATCGCCCTGGCCCTGTTCGACGGAGCGCAAGCCCGCAAAAGCTGCCATTGTCGCTTCGCTCGCGGTTTCAAGCGCGCCGCGCACGTCGGCGAAATTGTCGGGCCATTCGCCAAGCTGCGCACGTGCGGCCTGCAGCGCCTGTTCCGGTGCGCCGGCGGCCTGCATCACGCGGCCGAAATCGGGCGGGTTCAAATGCCTGGCGACAAAGGAGAGGGCTTCGAGCGATTGCAACAGCGGCGGCAGCACGGCCACGATGTCATCCACCACGGCCTCGTTCATGGCCCGATCTCCGCCGTTAGCTTGCTAGTGAAGCTTTGGTCCCTTCAAGAGCTTGGCGCGGTCGGTCGAGGCGAGCGTGACGTCGAAGGTGACGCCTTCATGATGCACGGTCAGCGGCACGTCGACGCCGGCGGGGCCCAGGCCCCAAAGCTTCCGGTAAAAGCCGGCCTGGCTGGTGACTTTCTCGCCCTTCACGGCGAGGATCACATCGCCCGCCTTGAGCTCGGCGCGCGACGCCGGGCCGTTCCCTGAAATGCCGATCACGACGACACGGTTGTCGATCTCGGCCGAGTACATGCCGAGCCACGGCCGCGCCGGCTTGTTGACCTTGCCGAATCGGCGAAGATCGTCGAGCACGGGACCGAGGAGATCGATCGGGACGATCATGTTGACATATTCGGCCTTCCCGGCCCGCTCGCGCTCGAGCTGCAGCGAACCGATGCCGATCAGCTCCCCGCTGCTCGAGATCAGGCCGGTGCCGCCCCAGTTCGGATGTGCGGGATGGGTGAAGATCGCCTCGTCCAGCAGATATTCCCAGTAGCCGGCGAATTCCTGCTTGGTCGCGATCTGGCTTGCCACCGAACGCGTCGGACCACCGGCGCCGGCCACCACGACGAGGTCGCCGGTTCGTGCCGCGGCCGAGGATCCGATCGGCAGCGGATCGATATTCATGCGCCCCAGCGCCTGCACCAGTCCAAAACCGGTGACGGCATCGAAGCCGAGCACGTGACCCGGCATCACACGGCCATCGCCCAGATGAAGCCAGACGGTTTCAGCCTCGGTGATCAGATAGCCGATGGTCAGCACCAGTCCGTCGTCGATGACGACTCCGTTGCCGGCGCGCTCGGTTCCCAGCGTCTCCGCGGTGAAGGCGTCCTGGGGAATGATGGAATGCAGTCCGACCACCGACGAAAGCACGCGCTCGAGATCGAAGCTGTAATCGGCGGCGTGAGGTTGAAACGCGGGCGGCACTCTCCACTCGCTCATAGAGGGCATCGCGGCTCTCCTCTGGTTGGCGCGTCGGCGCCCGAAAACGTGAACTGCCAGGCATCCGGACAAGATTGGCGCCCGAGGTGGCTTCTATCCTAATTTAGCATCTCTGGGCCGAATCGCACCAGTTCCCTCGCAGCATTTTGCCGCGAGATGTGAACTGGATATTGGTGTAGTGAGAAGTGCAAGCGCGCCATCATAGGTGGAGTGAGCCGATGGGGTCCATGTGGAAGCAACTTTGGAAAAAATGGACCCTCGACAAGCCCGCTGCTTTCGGCGACTTGCTCTGGGACGTGTTGGTCGTCCAGTTCGCCGCCTTTCTGAGCCGGCTAACGCTGAGACGGGTCATCGCCGTCATTCCTCTGGTCATTCTCATCCTGGCATACGCGCACAGCATTCCTGTCCCCCCGGAATTGATGCTGCTTGGCGACTTGCTGGCCTATATCGATATCTTCATGGTGATTTTCCTGCTCGGCGTCTTGAGCCGGGTCGCAACCGTTTTGTATTTGCTGAAGCAAGCCGCCGCACATGTGGCCAGGCTCACGAATGGCCTGTGGACAAGCGCGAAGCGGCTGGATTTCCGCCATCGCCGCGAGGGTGGCGCCAAGCGGTGGAAGGGCTCGGATGGCGGGCCGAGAAGCAGTGACGACGAGTGTGCACCAGTGTACAGCGTCGCCTGGGCGTAAGCGGGGAGATCAACATGCCCTATGTCAGGACTGACGATGGCGTGCGCCTGTATTTCGAGGAGACCGGATCGGGCGTTCCCGTAATCCTGGTGCACGAATTTGCCGGCGATCTGCGCAGCTGGGAACCGCAGATGCGACATTTCGGCAAACGCTATCGTGCCATTGCCTATAATGCGCGCGGTTTTCCGCCGTCCGATGTGCCCGAGAGCGTCTCCGCCTACTCGCAGGCCCGCGCCGCAGATGACATTCTCGCCGTGCTCGATCATATCGGCGGGCGCAAGGCACATGTTGTCGGGCTGTCCATGGGCGGCTTCGCGACCTTGCATTTCGGGCTGCGTCATCCCGAGCGAGCACTGTCGCTCTGCATCGGCGGCTGCGGATATGGCGCCGAACCCGACAAGCGCGAGACATTTCGCGCGGAAGCGGACCTGATCGCCAACATGATCCGGACCGAGGGCATGCCGGCGTTTGCCGAGCGCTATGCCTACGGCCCGACACGTGTTCAATACGAGAACAAGGACCCGCGCGGTCACGCCGAGTTCAAAGCCATGCTGGCCGAACATTCCGCCGTGGGGTCGGCCAACACCCAGCAGGGTGTGCAGAAGGAGCGCCCCTCGCTCTATGCGCTGGTCGAGGAGATGAAGCGCATCACGTTGCCGACGCTGATCATCACTGGCGACGAGGACTGGCCGTGCCTCCTGCCGGGCATCCTGATGAAACAGTCCATTCCGTCGGCTGCACTCGCGGTGATCCCGAATTCAGGCCACGCGATCAACATCGAAGAGCCGGAGGCGTATAATCGGATTGTCGGCGACTTCATCTCGCAGGTCGAAAGCGGTCGGTGGCCGCTTCGCGATCCCCGCGCCGTCAGCGCATCCATCACGGGAATGAAGGATTGAGGCGCTCAGCCGGTCTTCAGTGCAGGATCGTTGCAGCGAGGTTCAGTCGACCGCCTTCACGATCTCCGCCGGCTGCGAGGCGTAGTAGGCGGCCGCCTCGTCGATCTCCTGCGGCGTCATCGCGCGGGCGATGTTGCGCATCTGCTCGCTGATGTCGTTGGTGCGCTTTCCGGACGCGAAGGCCTGCAACTGGGCCTTCAAATACGCTTCGGATTGACCCTCGAGCCAGGGGCTTCCGGTCTTGTTGTCGAGGCTGCCGTGGCATGAACCGCAGGGAGCGATGCCGCGGACGGGCGCGCCATAGATGACGATGCGCGGCTTCGGCAATTGCGGTGTCGGGTGATACGCCGGCAGCCGCGGCAGATAGGCGTAGTAGACCGCGATGTCGGTGATTTCCTGGTCCGTGAGATTCTCCGCGAAGGGAGTCATCACCGCGTTGGTGCGGGCGCCCGAACGAAAATCGAGGAGTTCCTTGTAGATGACGGCCGCATATTGGCCCGCGAGATTGGGCGAGTCCGCGCGGCTGATGCCGGTCGGTCCGTGACAGATGGCGCAGCGCTGCGCCAGCGTGGCTCCGCGTCCAATGGATTCCTGGTTCGGCCGGGCAAGCATCGCAGGGGTCAGAACAGCCTGGGAGATCCGATGCGCCGCCTTTGGCGCCTCCGTAGCCGCGGAGCGCTGCTGCAACCCGGCGGCGCTGCAGATCGCGTCCCAAAGGCTCGCGAACTCCACCCCTCTTTGCGCGTAAGGCAGCACGATGAAGCCGCCGATCGCCGCCAGCACGAAGACGCCGGCGGCGATGCCGACGCCGGCAGAGAAGTGAGAATTGCGGAATGTGAAGAGGTCGCGGGCGCTCATCATTGCGCTCCAACGTAGACGGCGGGCACGGAGGTGTCTGAACGCGCCGCGAGCGTCAGGATCGGAAAGCCGTAATTCGTGACCGTGAGCCCGATCATCAGCGCGACCCAGATCGCGTAGGTGTTCAGCGCGAGAGGCACGGAGCGGACCGGATGCACGGGCACGCTGAAGCGATACGGACCGGCGTCCGTGGCGGGCTGCGCGTGCGCCCTGGCCAGGATGAACAGGAAGAGCAGGCCCGAGATCAGCAGGATAAATGCGCCGATCACCGACAGGATGACAGAGAACGCCTGCGGCGCGATCGCGGGGTCCGCATAGTCGTAATAGGCCATGCGGCGGGGCATGCCGAGTATTCCGACCCAATGCCACGGAAACGTCGTGACGATCATGCCGATGAACCAGAGCCAGAGCTGGGTGCGGACCAGCCTCAGGTCAGGCAAGGCGCGGCCGGTGAGATGGGGCCACAGATCGTAGGCGATCGCGAAATACATGATCACGATCGCGCCGCCGAAGATCAGATGGAAGTGTCCCGTGATCCATTGCGTATTGTGGACGGAGGCATTGAGCTGATAGTTCATGTTGATCAAGCCGCCTGCACCGCCGAAACCGAGCAGCACGAAGGAGAACGCCACGGCCAGCATGATCGGGTTCTGCCATGGCAGGGTGCGGATCCAGCCGAACGCGCCACGGCCGCCGCGCAACCGTGCAGCGATCTCGATGGATGCGCAGATTGTGAATACCGTGAGCAGGGTCGGGACCGCGACCGCCGCGGTGAAAGCCGAATGGATGAACTTGAATCCGGCGCCCACTTGCGGGTCGGCGAAGGTGTGATGCATGCCGATCGGCATCGCGACCACCAGGAACAGGATGAAGGAGATGCGGGCCATCGTGTCGCTGTAGAGACGACCGCCGATCGCGCGCGGCACGATCGTGTAGTAGGCGATGTAGGTCGGCATCAGCCAGAAATAGACGATGGCGTGCAGCGTCCAGGAGAAGAACACGCGCGCCAGCCCGGCATCGATCGTGGTCTTGAGGCCGAGCGCCACCGGAATGATCTGCAGCAGCAATTCGAGCGCCGCGCCGACCGCCGTCCACGCCCACAAATACGATCCCGCGACGTTGGCGAACATGGCGAGCGGCACCGGCTCTCCCGGATGCGCGCGCCGCCAGACCCGCAGGTTGATGGACATCAGCGCGACCCATATCCAGGAGCCGACCACCACGAGCACGACGCCGATGTAATAGAATGCGTTGCCGATCAACGGCGGGTAGAAGGTGTAGAGCACCGAGGCGCGGCCGAGCGCGACCGGGACCATCGCCATGATCGCGCCCGCGACGATCAGCCAGAATCCGGCCCAGGCCCAGCGCAGGCCGACGAGACGCTGCTTCAGCGCCGACTCGGTGATCGCATAGCCGAACCCCATCGCGACCAGCGTCGGGAAGACGTAGCCCATGACGGTGCCGTGTGCCGTCAGCGAGCGGTAGTACCATTCCGGATTGCTGATCCAGTTGTAGAGCGGGCTGCGAACGAACATCTGCCAGGCGCCGAGGACCAGCGCAACGCCGAACGCGGCGAAGGCAAGCCAGAAATGCGCAAGGACGAGCTTTCTATTCTCCAACACAGCTCAGCCTCCCGCCATTCTTGGCGCGCGACGCGAACTCCGTCTTGTCGATCACCTTGACCTTGCCCCACATGCCTTCGTGCCCGAAGCTGCAGAACTCCTGACACGGCATCAGATAGTCGCCGGTCTTTTCAAAGCGCATGTGCTGCTCGGAAACATAGCCCGGCACCAGCATCGTGTTGATGTTGGTGCCCTGGATGAGGATGCCGTGAATCACGTCGGCGCTGGTGGCGCGCAATGTGATCGGAGTTTGCGTCGGCAGCAGGATGCAGGCCGGGGTAAAGGAATATTGCTGGCCGATGGCACGGACCGTGACGGCCCCGTTTGGCTCCAGCACTGTGCCCAGATTTGACTCGACGAATTCACCGGCGAGATGCAGGCGAGCAGGATCGGCCGTTTCGACCCGGGCTTGAGGCATCGTGGCCTGGTGGATGCCGGCGATCGCCGCCACCAGGGTGAGGACGGTGGCAATAACGACGGAGAGGATTGCCCACCGCCTTTCGGTTCGCTCGGCAACCTCTGCGCCGTGATGGTCGTCCTGCACTGTCACTGCAAGGCTCCACGCGGCAGGAAGACAAAAAGGTAGAATGCGAACCACATCGCCACGACGCAGGCCGTGGTGATGCCGGCGAGGACCAGCGCGCCGCCTGGTCCGCCGGCAACAATCCGGCTCACGCGCTCGTTCGCGCTCGTCTCGATCGGCTCCGGAAGCTCTGAGTTGATCATGTCTGCCTCAATTCAGCGGCGCGGATCGCAGCTCGTTGGCTTCTCGTGCGCTCACGGGCGCGCCACGGTTGCCCCAGGCCGTGCGGATATAGGAGACGACGGCGGCCACCTCGTTGTCCGAGAGCATCCCTGCGAATGGCGGCATGCCATAGGGTCGAGGATTTCCCTCCGTGCCGGGCGGATAGCCGCCGTTCAGCACCATCCGGATCGGATTGACGGCTGATTCCATTTCGATCGACTGATTGTTGGCGAGCGGCGGCCAGTGCGGCGGCTTGCCTTCGCCCTGTGCACCGTGGCAGCTCGCGCATTTGGCGTCATAGACGGTCTTGCCGAGGCTGATCAGGAGACTGCTTTCGGTTCTCGGCAAGGCCGAACTCGCCGGACGCGACGACGCTTCGGCGATGCCCTTCAGATAGACCGCCATGGCCCTGGTGTCTTCGTCGGAGAGGTATTGCAGGCTGTTGTGGACGACTTCGGCCATCGGTCCGTAGACGACGCCCCGCGCCGAGACGCCGGTCTTCAGCAGATCCGTGATATCCTTCAAGCTCCACTCGCCGAGGCCGCCCTCGCGGTTGGACGTGAGCGAAGGCGCGTACCAGTTTTGCATCGGGATCAGGCCGCCCTTGAACGCGTCCGACTGCGACTGGCCGCCGAGCGCGTTGATGGGCGAATGACACATGCCGCAATGGCCAAGTCCCTCGACCAGATAGGCACCCCGATTCCATTCCGCTGATTTGCCCGGGTCGGGCTTGTATTCGCCTTCGGTGAAGAACAGCGTGCGCCAGCCCAGAATCAGTTGCCGGTTGTTGTAGGGGAAGCGGAGATCGTGCTCCCGGTTCTTCTGGTTCACCGGCGGGATCGATTTCAGATAGGCGAAGATGGCATCGCTGTCGTCGCGCGTGACCTTGGTGTAGGACGCAAACGGCATGGCCGGATAGATGAGGCCGCCGTCGGGAAAACGGCCCTTGTGCATCGTCGCGTAGAAATCGTCCGCGGTCCATTTGCCGATGCCGGTCTCGCGATCGGGCGTGATGTTGGACGAATAGAGCGTCCCGAAGGGCGTCGGCATCGCGCGTCCGCCCGCGAAGATGTGGCCTTCGGGTGCGGTGTGGCACGCGATGCAGTCGCCGGCGCGCGCCAGATATTCCCCCCGTTTCACCACGTCGTCGCGCTGGGCCTGCGCGCTCGGGATCGCGAAGCCGAGAACCAGACCCGGAACCAACACAGCAGCAACTCGCCATTGCGGTCTCATCGGCACCTCGTCAGTTCGGCTGGCTGCCGCAAGCGAACGGAAGGATGTAGCTGCCCTTCGGCACGGGCGCCGGATTGTCCGGGGCCGGGCGGGTCGCAAGGAACGCGGCGACCGCCGTAACGTCGGCTTCCGTGAGATGTCCGGCCACGATCTGCATGCAATCGGGCGTCTTGGCCGTGCGCGTGCCGTAACGCCAGGCTCCAAGCTGCGCGCTGACATAGTTCGGGCGCAGCCCGAGCAATCCAGGAACGGCCGGCTCCATCCCGGTGAGCGCCGGTCCGTGGCAGCTTGCGCAGGCCGGGATCTGTCGCGCGGCATCGCCATGCGTCACCAGCGCTTCACCTGCTTTAAGGACCTCCTGGCTGACATCGCTCGGCGCGGCCGGCGGCAGCGGCGGATGCTGGCTCGCGAAATAGTCGGCCATCTCCTGCAGATACGGGTCCGTCAGATATTCAAGCAAATAGTTCATCGGCGGGTACTTCCGCCGGTCGTTCTTGAACGCGAGCAGCTGATTGTAGAGATAGCCGGCCGGTTTGCCGGCGAGGCGCGGAAAATAGACGTCACTCGTGCCTTCGCCCTTGTTTCCATGGCACGGCGTGCAGGCTTCCACCCTGGCCGCCATGGTGTCAGGCGGCTGATTGCTCGCTTGAGCAAGAACATGGCAAGTCTGGAGAGCAAGCCCCAAAGCCAGCCCGACAATTACAACTAACGCCCGCACGCTGCTCCCCGATGCTGCGCAAGAACGAACACGGCACGATGTGCCGATACCTGTTTCATACAGGAAGTTCCGTTCAGCGAACAGTTCCTTTGCCGATCCGGACCATAGACCGTCATGAGAACCGGAAGCGCTCTTTGATCTCGATCAAGCCGTCGCGGGCAAATCGAGCGGTGCGCGAGCAAAGCCTATGGATCGAGCTCGGTGTCCCAATAAAGGTAGTCGAGCCAGCTATCGTGGAGGTAATTGGGGGGAAACAGCCGGCCGTTGCGGTGCAACTGGTGCACACTGGGCGCGAACGGCGCCTGCCTCGGAAACATCTTCGCCTGCTGCGGGGTCATGTTGCCCTTTCTCAGGTTACAGGGCGAACACGCCGCGACCACATTTTCCCAGGTGGTCTGGCCGCCTTTGCTGCGCGGGATGATGTGATCGAAGGTGAGATCGTCGCACGCCGAGCAGTATTGGCAGACGAAGCGGTCGCGCAGGAAGACGTTGAACCGGGTGAAGGCGGGGTGGGTGGTCGGCTTGACGAAGGATTTCAGTGAAACGACGCTGGGCAGCTGGATCTCGAATGTGGGACTTCGGACCGCCCGGTCGTAATGCTCAACAATGTTGACGCGATCCAGAAACACAGCCTTGATCGCGTCCTGCCACGACCAAAGTGACAGCGGGTAGTAACTCAGCGGCCGGAAATCCGCGTTCAGCACCAGTACCGGCCAACCGCCTTGCGAGACATGTGCGTTCAAATAACGCTCCTGACTCCCTTATCGGCTGCGAAGCAGCGAGTATTGACATACTACATGCAGCGTGACGGGATTGTGAAGAGCTTAGAACAGCTTATCCCGGGAGTGCGGAACGGATGCCCAGGGCATCTCGGGCCGCTCGAGGGCAACAAAATCAATCTGGGAGGGGTCATGCGGCGGTTGTTTGCGGCGGTATTTGCGGCCGTTGTCTGGCTGGGCTGCGTCACAATCGCGCCTGCGCAGGATTATCCCACGCGTCCCATCACGATGATCGTGCCGTTTCCGGCAGGAGGCGCCACTGACACGGTGGCGCGGTTCCTGGGCGAGAAGATGCGCGCGGTGCTGGGACAGCCGGTCATCATCGAGAATGTCGGAGGCGCGGCCGGCACCATCGGCGTCACCCGCGCGGTCCGATCGGCCGCCGATGGCTACACACTCTCGATCGGAACCTCCACGACGCACATGCTGACTGGCGGCCTCTATAACCTGCCGTTCGATCTGTTGAAGGATCTGGACCCGATCATCCTGATCGGCAGCGAGCCCTTGCTGATCGTCGGCAAGAAAGACCTGCCCGTGACCGACCTGAAGGGACTGATCGACTGGCTCAAGGCCAATCCGGGGAAAGCCTCGGTCGGAATTGCCGGGGTCGGCGCCACCGGCCATCTCACCGGCATCTCGCTTCAGAGGGTGACGGGCACGACGTTCGAATTCGTGCCCTATCGCGGCAATGGACCTGCCATGCAGGATCTGCTCGGCGGACAGATCGATTTCATGATCGAGCCGGCATCGAACTTCAAATCGCTGCTCGGGACGGGAAACGTCAAGCCGTTCGCGATCACCGGAAAGGCGCGGCTGCCGTCGTCGCCGAACATTCCGACCGCGGACGAAGCGGGAGTCCCCGGCTTCTTCGCCTCGCTCTGGTACGGACTCTGGGTGCCGAAGGGCACGCCCAGGGACGCCGTCGCCAAGCTGAACGCGACCATGACACAAGTGTTGTTCGATCCGCAGGTGCGGCAGCGCTTTGCCGAACTTGGCATCCAGATGTCGCCCATCGACCAGCAATCGCCGGAAGCCTTGCGCGCCTACCAGAAGGAAGAAGCCGCGCGCTGGTGGCCGATCATCAAGGCGGCGAACATCAAGGTGGAGTAGGGCCTCGTGGCTTCGGCGTCGTCATTGCGAGCGAAGCGAAGCAATCCATTTCACCACTCGCTGAAGCATGGATTGCTTCGTCGCTTGCGCTCCTCGCAATGACGGATGCTGTTTCGTCGGGTGGGCACGCCTTTGCCCACCCTACAAAGCTACGAAATCTTCTCCAGCTTTTGCAGGCACCGGCTCGCGCGCACTTGCGGCGCAATCAGATGCCCGACTCGTCAAGCGTTCATCGGCCTTCGCGTCGCGTTGAAAAGTAGCATAATTCATTACAGCTACCTTTGATCGATACAACTAAAGATTGTTTTGAGCGGGGCATTCTCCGCAACAGTCCGGCCCCATTTTTTGTCATCAGCTTTCATCAAGAAAAAGCTCAGCTGACCTAAAGCTAAAAATCAAAGCAGGCTCGCGATGCCGGCTTGTGTCTTGAGATGATATTCGCCATTCTATCTGTGATTGAATCGAGGAACTCGATCGCGCTACCGCTCACGACGGGGCACGCGCTAGCCTGCCTTCCCGGCAAGATCACCCTGGGGACGACGATGATGTTTGCTCTGCCACAGAAACTGCTCCGCTCCTTCGCCCTTTTTTGTTTTGCCGTGACCGCGCCTTCAATGGCGCTGGCGCAGCTGGCGCCGACGGGCGAACATTACGCGGCGCGCGCGTCCGATACGGGTTTTGACGGCGGAGTAAGTTCGAGCGGCGGCTACGGCACGTCGGTGCCGCTGAATTTGCCGGAGGCGAGGGGCGGCCTGCCGGTGTCGGTGCGCGTCGTCTACGGCGGACGGCGGTTTGGTGCGGCAGGGCTCGGCTGGGACGTGCCGCTGTCCTTCATTCGCCGCAATGTGACGGTCGCGCACCGACGGCCGGCCGACAACCCGGATGCAAACCCGCAACCTCGTGAACAACTCTCGCTCGTGCTGGACGGCGGGGGCGTCGACCTTGTCCGCAATGCCGAGGATACTGCCTGGGTGGCGCGCCGCGATGAGGCGCAACTCGAAGTGCGCGATGTCGGCGGCGGGGTGCTCGAAATGTATGACGGCTATGGTCGCAGATATTCCTTCAGCTCCGACGGCGCCAACGCCGATCAGACCAGCGTAGGCGCGCTTGACAACGGAAATCTGTATCTCCTGAAAGACATTTTTGGCCCTGGCGGAACGCCCGCGGCGCAACCGCATGTGCATCTTGATTACGCCTTCGCGACGCCAGGCCTTGCTCAGGACCTCGAGCGAGGGACCCAGCCGACGGGCTTGTCAATCGATCTCACCAGCGTGAGATACAATTATGATACTGCCACTGGCACCTGTGCCAAGCATCAGGTCAATCTCGTCTACGATACCGATAGCGGTCCGCTGTTGTCGTTACAGATGCTGGGCGGAACCCCACTGGTGCGCATGCACAAATTGCTTGCCATCGACGTGACCGCGCGCGATAGCGCCGCGGAGTTCCCGCATCCGTGTTCCGACACGACCATGCGATCGCTGCGCACCTATAATCTGGAGTACCAGAACGACGCCGACACCGGGCAATTTCAGCTGCACCGGGTAACCCTGCTCGGCCAGGAGAACACCGACGAGCGCGCCGCTACGTTGCCTGTGGCGACCTACAGCTACGGCCAGGTCACGGAATCGAACGGCAGCCTCCGCTACAGGCTCTCTCAAGTGGTGCCGTCCGCTTCGCTGCCCCCGGGATTCGACACGAGTTTCGCGATGGCCAGCACAGCCATGGTGGTCGGTGCGAACCCTGATGTTGTTACGGGCTCTTCCTTGCAGAATGTCCTTGACATGAACGGGGACGGCCGCCCCGACCTTCTCTATTTTCGGGGTGAGTTTCATCCAAGTGGGCCCGCATTGACCATGCACGCGGCGCTCAACAAGCCGGACCCCGCCGATCCCTCGAAGTCATTATTTACGCCGGTCGACGTTGGGGTCAATCTCAGGGAAATGCAAACCCAACTCAATTCCCGTGATGTTGATAGTTGGGGCCATTCCAACGACACCGACGGCAGTTTTAATGTAGTTGAGCGGTGGGTCCAAATTATCGATATGAATGGGGACGGCCGTCTCGACATCATCCGTGCCGATGAAGTCGGCAACGCCTGGGTGGTCTATCTCAATACCCCGGCTGTTGACGATCCAGACCATATCGTCTGGATCCGGCGCGAGATCGATATCCGTCCGTT
This sequence comes from uncultured Alphaproteobacteria bacterium, assembly GCA_963696255.1. GTDB lineage: Bacteria > Pseudomonadota > Alphaproteobacteria > Rhizobiales > Xanthobacteraceae > Bradyrhizobium. The sequence goes on along the minus strand of CAVOJN010000005.1, from coordinate 805,653 downwards.
CCTGCAACACTTGCCCGGTCATGAACAAGACCCATTCCTATTTATCCCGGTTGGCATAAATATCCCGCTGTCGCAGACGTCGTCGGGGCACGACCACCGCTACAATCACTGCTGGAAATGGGACGGCTCGCAATGGACCGAGAGTTCTCGATGGCTATTCAAGCAGCAACCCTGCCGACAAATGCCAGGGACCGCAGGGGCAAGACCCGAGGCGGAATGATTTTGGCTGGACCAATCTCGCACAAAAGACGATCACACAATGGGAACTTCGTGACATCAATGGCGACGGCTATCCCGACCTCGTGTTTTTGGATGGGACCGGGCTCGGCACCCAAGGCGCTGTCCTTAATCTGGACGCACCCAATCCTCCGCCGCAGAACCCTCCTGGCTTAGGTCAACAGTTCCGTGAGACCCAGGTTACCCAGCCCTACGAGCTGAGAGGGACGACCAAGGTAATGGCGATCTTGAACGTCGCGGGCGTTCATTTGGAAAACGATGTCGAGAAGCAGGGTGTCGTCGAAGGAACAACCTATAGCTTTTTGGTTTCAGGCGGAACGTCAGCTTTTTCCGCGCCGATCACGCTCGACGTCGGGTGCGGCGTCAGCCGTTCGCAGACCGACACCGATGCGGCCGGGCGCAGCGCAACGACAGAGGTTTGCGGTTTCGAGGACATCAATAGCGATGGTCTTCCGGATCGCCTGGGAAATGCGGCGGTGCCAGATCCGGTATTTGGTGGGAGTATGCTGGTGAATGTGGCACGGCTTGGGACGGGTGATGCGAGCGCGCCATTTTCCGACGCCTTCATCCAGCTGCCGGGGCCTGCGTCGCGTTCGCAATCCGATCTGGTGCCGACCGATAATCCCGGCGGCTTCAGAGCGGCGGCCTGCCCGGCGCAACAGAACGGTCCGTCGCCGCTTCCATATCCTGATTCAACCTTTCCGATCCGGCAGACCCATGGCTTCAGCGACATCAATGGCGACGGCATCCGCGACTATCTCGCCCGAGATGCAAATGGCGTCTGGACGGCGGCATTGGGAACGGGCGTCGGCTTTGCCGCGCCGAAAACGATCGAGAGTGAAGGCAGCGGATTCGAGCTCTCGCTCGAACGGGTCGGCTGTTTTCCCGATAACACGACATCCGGAACGGTAGCCGGTCTCTACGACTTCTATGGCGAGGGACAATCCACGCTGGTCACCAACGCCAACAATGGCCTCAATATCTTCAGACTTAATACGTCCGTTGTTTTTGGCCTTGGTGTCGTGTCAAATCCGCCGACCTCGGGGCTTCTCACTCAGGTAGCCAACGGTTACGGCGCATCCACGACCATCACCTACCGTTCAGCGAAGGAGGATACGCTTACCAACCATCTGTTGCCCCGTCCGGAACTGGTGGTGACGGCGATCGCGACGCAGGATGATCGTACCAAGGACCAGCTCTCGCCGGTGCTTTACGCCTATGGCGAAGCGAGCCAGCATTTCGACGCCGCCTATGACCGCTGGGTTTTCCCGGGCTATCGGCGCAAGGTGAGCCTGCGAAACACGGGCGACGCGAATGATCCCGGTGCGGGCAATGCTGTCATTTCGGACGCTATCCCGTTCGTACCCATTGTCGATTTCAACGACCTGGAGGACTTTCCAACCCGCTTGCTGCGCTATCTCAAGGCGGGCCGCGTCAGCGATGTGACGAAGCTCTCAGGCGAGCTCGGCCGCGACCCCTGGGCGCTCTTGACCGCCGACATCAGAACCGATGCCCGCCGCATCGCGGCGACGCATATGGAGTATGCGGGACGGCTCTTGCCCCAGGGACGATCAGGCAACGAATTTTGCGTGGAGATGATTTTCCCCTATGACTATCCGAACTCCCACGCTTACAACAATGACTTCGGTTCATTGGACCAATGCGCGGAACGTGGTTTCGCCTTGCAGTCGAGCGTGACGTCCTGGCGCGGCACGCCCGGCACGGCGGTCGGTACGGCGGACGTGATCGTGAGCCCGCAAATCGTCAAGACTGGCTCCTCGGTCAACGCGTTCGATGATTTCGGCCGTGTGACCGATAGCACCGACAACGGCGACTTGGCCGACGACAATAACGTTCCCAACGACAATCTTTGCTATCATGTCGATTACGCCGCGCCGCAAACCTCACCGGTGCGCATCCTGAACGCGGTCGCTCAGCAAACCGTGCAGGACTGTCGCGGCGTGACACTCGCCAGCAAGCGCTTCGAATATGACGGGTTTTTTGGGCACGCGGCTGGGAAGGTGACAAATGGATTTCTCAACATAAGCCGAGTGACCCGCTATGACATGGACACGCATGCTTCGCTCGGTGATCTTGAACTGTTTCAGGTGGGCTTTGACCCGGCCGGAAATCCCAGGAACATCAGCAGGACCCGCGACGAGGACGGTGCCGGAAACTTCACAGATCTGACCTACGACCCATTCGGCCTTGTCACCACCAAAGTGACTGTCTCTGCGGTTAACCCCGATCGTACGGATTCCCCGCAATTGACCACCATCTTCACGCGCGATCCCGTCACTCTCAATACAACGAGCACGACCGACCCGAACGGGACTGCGCGCGGCGGCGCTTACGACGGCTTCGGCCGTGTGACACGATCGACTGTGACTCCGTACGGTGGGACCAGCGGCGTGTCGTCTGCCACAACTTACGACGGCTTCACGCTCATCGATACGGACGGAGATGGTATTCCCGATTCGACTCCCCCGCAGGGCCGCTCGATCGCGCAGAAGATCTTCCAGGACACCGTGCCGGAGGTCAATGTCGCGACCGCGCCGGGCCGCATCGGCACGACCTTTTTCGATAGCCTCGGTCGGACCTTGAGGACTGAAGCGCAGCTCGGCGCCGATTATCAGCGCACCGTCGTCATTGGCCAGCGCATCTACGATCCGCTGGGCCGTGTCAGATTCATGTCCGACCCGTTCGCGACCGATGAGCGCGTTGCCGGCTATGGCACCACCTATAATTACAACATCGACGGCACACCGAACTGTCTTGTGCGTGGGCCCGGCCTTTATCCAATAACCGTCGGCATGGTCGATGAGGTCCAGGAGATTTATTCGACGTGCTTCAACCGCGTCTTCGCCGACAATCGGGAACTCCAGGTTCGAAATGATGCCGATTCATTTCTGGTGGACAGCCCTCAGTTTGGGGTCGCGAGCAGGAAGACCCTCGACGCGACGGGGCGGGTGCTCGAACAGGATGTCGTCAAGGACGACAGCGGAATGAAAGTCCTCGCAGACGCGGCTTTTGGCTACGACGGGCTCGGACATCTGACCAGCGCGACGCGGTATCTGGACCCGGTCAATAAAGCAGGGCCGGCGACGACCACCTGGCATTACAATTCGCTCGGCTGGATGACCAGACTTGACGAGCCAGGGGTAGCGTCGCAGACGCGGACCTTCAACAGTTGGGGCCAGGTCACGCAGGTGCAGTGGTGCGACGACAATAGCGCCGCGCCTTGTCCGGCCCAGGACCGCCGCAGCATGAGCTCTTTTGACGGAAGCGGCCGCCTGATCCATCGCGAAGACCGGGTAGCGGGCGCAATCGTCTCGGGCAGTGTCCACGATTATCAGTATGACGGTTCCCACAATCCGTTCATCCCTGACCTGCTGCTCGGCCGCCTCTGGGTCGCAGATGGGGTGAGATTGTCTTACGATAACCTTGGCCGGGTCAAAACAAAACAGTTTGCGACGGGGACCGGGAACTCGGTCGTCGTCGAAACCCACGAGTACCATGACGACGGCTCTGAGAAGGTCCTGCATCTTGGTCTTCCCGATAGTTTCAGCGACGAGCAGGTCACCTACGCCTATGACTCCGCCGGTCGCGTCAATTCGGTCGTCTATCGTGACGGCGCAAGCGCACGGACGTTGTTCTCCGAGGCGACCGGCTTCTCGCTGTACGACGTCCGCGGCCGCATCACTGGCGCGCAATATGGATCAGCGCGATTTCGCGCAAATTATGCGACCGCCGGCCGGCGGCTACTCGACAACGTGCTCGTCACATCCGGGGATGAGGCGCATTCGCGCGAAATTCTGTTCAACCCGCACGTCGACGATTTGCCTACACCCTATGATCCGATGGGCCGCGAGCGGCAGCGCCGCGAATTCGCGGACAGTTTCGCCGGGTTCGTCCGCATGCGCAGCTATGATGCACTTGGACAGCTTGCCACAACACAGAATCTGCAGGTCGTCCCCAATACCATCCTGCCCGACCGCACTTTCGCTTACGACGCGCTCGGCAACATCTTGAGCCAGACCGACGCCAATAGCGGACACACAGGCAGCGTCTCACTCAGCTATGGGACGACGGACCCCGACCGCGTCTGCGGGCTTGCCTATGGCACGGACACGGCGCCCCAGGCTCCCAACTGCAACGTCACCTACGATGGCGCCGGCAACATCCTGACCATGCCGAAGCGAAATGGAGGCACGCGCACGATCAGCTACTTCCCGAACGGCTCCGTGAGCGGCATGGCTGACGGCGCCTCAAATGCCACGTTCTCTTATGACGCCTTCGGCAGCCTGCAGCAGCTCACGATCAACTCGACGCTGGCGGATCAACGCGCCGACAAGTATTTCGGCGCGTTCGTCAAGCAGCGTATCGAAGGCGCGCAGAGCGTCATGAACCGGCGGATCCCGCTGCCGGGCGGGAGCGCCACGCGGCATGGACCGACCAACAACTGGACGTTCGCGTTCAGCGAGGCGCGCGGCACGCGCTTTGTGACGGACCAGGACGGCAATTTTGTTCAGGACATCGACTACCAGCCCTTCGGCGAGGTCAGGAATCCCAGCGGCGCTACGCCGGGCACCACCAATTATGAAAACGAGCAGTGGAACGGCGGCGATCGCCTTGCTGCGTTCGGCGTCGTCAATCTCGGCGCACGATTGTACGATCCCGTCATCGGCCGGTTTCTCAGTCGCGATCCCATCATTCAGCCCAGGAACGCTTACGCGTTTGCCGACAACGATCCGATCAACAAGTCCGACCCCACCGGCCTCATGTCGAGGAGCGTTGGTCCCGGCTGTGACTTGTGTAAGGTCGTCAAGCGCGACCCAGTCAATCAGCAGCCGTCCCCAATGACAATGATGGGTGAGGTTCCAGGCACCACGGATGATGGTGACACGGATCCGAACGTTCCTCCCGATAAAAAAGAAGATGATACTATCAAATGTGGAAGCTCATGTACTTTTTCAAGAGCGGCCTGGTACAGCTCCGCCAATGGAGCGAGCAACCCCGCCCCGATTGGCGGAAGGACCCTCCTCGCGAGCCCCGATTTCGGTCCTCCCGTTAGGGACCTCGTTACCGAGAACAAGAACGACGCCTTGACCGCAATACAGGATGACCTTGAAGGCATATCGGTATTGCGGGGGCAGATTCGAGAAAATGACCGGAGGCAGGAATGGGTCATATGGGCTGTGCGCGATTGGGAACGGCACACTGCGGCGTATGGTCCTTCGAGCCTTTCGTACTGGCTGACTCACGATCGGCCTGACTATGAAGACCTAAATCCACTTATAGAAGCAAGAAATAAACTGGAAGATGGTCTTCGCAACTTGCGAGGAAAGCTCGCCGGAGACATTGTAGGTGAATGGTCTGTGGACATGGGAGAAGACCTGAATGGGCGGTCCGCTGTAGAATCAATCAATCGAATTTTGGACAGCCAACCGAGCATTGAGCTGCGCCAAGAGGTTATCGAAGCGGCGAGACAAGCCTTCCCGTCGAACTTGCCATGGTACACTTGGGATCCGAACTATTATCGGGGCCGGGGCATTGGATATACGGGCCCGCGCTTTCTTGAATAGTCCGTCCGGAAATGGCATTGGCCGTTATCAAGTTAGCCAGGATCGCAGCGGCGGTGGGTCATCTCGAAGGCCGACCCTGCTGCCCTGAGTAGTCCTTGGAACAAGTTGTCGGTTAAACCGAGGACGTCGTCCCAAGCAAACTTGTCAGGCCGGAAATGAAGGAAGCTGAACACGCCTGGGCGGCGCATACCGGCCTGCCGCCGCCGTCTCCCGTTCAACTCCTGCCGACTTCTTCTTTGATGGGAAAAGCTTGGCCAGCATGTGGAGTCCGACGGCCACCTGTCTCGTGCCGTGCGTCTATGACGCCTCCAGATCGGCGCGCCAAAGACCTGCCCAGCTGGCTTCACACTGCACTTGGCACGCCCGCACGGCAGCCTGCAAGCAAAACACCCATCAGTCGCCTACGACCTCCTGAGATTCCACAGCTGACCCACCCTGCGATTCCGCTCAAATCTTCTCCAGCTTTTGCAGGCACCGGCTCGCGCGCACTTCCGGCGGCATCTCCATGCCCGGAAAACTGGTCTTCCAATTGGTGACGCCGACCTCGCCGACATAGATGTCGCCTTTGGAATCCAGCGCGACGCCGTGCGGCGCGAGGAATTTGCCGATCTCGATGCCGGCGCCGTGCTCGCCGCCGAGACGCGCGATGCGGTTGCCCTTGGCGTCGACGATGGTCAGGCGCGGGCCGAGATTGGGAACCTTGAAATTCACCGGCATGCCCGGTCCGAGCTCGCCCACGATGAATCTCGGCTGTTTGCCGCCGCCGCAGCAACACAGCGCGCAGGGCCGGTGCAGATTGTTCCACTGTGTCTCGTATTTGCCGTTGCCGTCGAACACCTGCACGCGGTGATTTTCGCGATCGGCGACATAGACCCAGCCGTCGGCATCGGTTGCGATGTTGTGGACGATGTTGAACTGGCCGGGATCGGTGCCGGGCTCGCCCCAGCTTTTGATCAATTTGCCGTCCGGCGTGTATTTGTGCACGCGCGCATTGCCATAGCCGTCGGAGACGTAGATCTCGCCCTTGGGCGACAGCGCGGTGTGGGTGCAGCGATGAAACGGCTCGCCGCTCATGAACGCCGCCGGCTTGCTCGGGATGCCGATCGTGAGCAGCACCTTTCCTTCGGTCGTGCATTTGCGCACGGTGTGATCGCCATCGTCGGTGCAGTACAGATTGTCGTCGGCGTCGATGTGCAGGCCGTGGGCGCGGGAGAACAGGCCTTCGCCGAAGCTCTTGATGAAATTGCCCTCGCGGTCCAGCACGATCATCGGGTGCTCGCCGCGATTGAACACATAGATGCGATCCTTGCTGTCGACGCCGACGGACGCGACGTCGGTGAGCTGCCAGCCTGCCGGCAGCTTTGCCCAGTTCTCCACCACGCGGTAGCGATGCTCGCCCGAGCCGAGGACGTTTTTCATGTTTGGTTCTCTCCCCTGTATCCTCGCCGTCATTCCGGGATGCGTGCGAAGCACGCAGGCCCGGAATCCATACTCACGGCGCGCTGGGCCCTTGGGCCATTCGCGCAATCCAGGATGAATCGCGCGCCTTCTTTTCGTTTGTCGCGAATGTGGCAAGCCACAAGCGCGAGTTGTGGTTATGGATTCCGGGCTCGACGCTTACGCGTCGCCCCGGAATGACGGCTATTGTTAGAGTCGCCTTATCAACCCTTCCTCGATCGCCTTGATCTGCAGCGCGAGCTGTTTCGAGCCGATGCGGCATTGCGCGAGACCGCCGGCGATGAACCAGAGTCCGGGCTGGCCGGTGCGCACATACATGTTGCGGAGCTCCTGGGTGTCGCCGAAACCCCAGATCGTGCCGACGCGGTTCGTCACCGTCTCGCCGAACAGTTTCCGCACCAGCTCTTCCTGCGGCCGGTAGCCGGTGGCGAGCACGATCAGGTCGGCGGGAATAATCTCGCCGCTCTTCATCTTCGCGCCTTCGGCCACGAAAGTGTCGATGTCGGCAAACTGCGTCAGCGCGATCTCGCGCCGGACCAGCAGGTCCGAGCAGCCGACATTGAAGTAGTAGCCGCCGCCACGGGTCAGGTATTTGAATTGCCAGCCGGTGTTGTCGTCGCCGAAGTCGAGCTTGAAGCCGATCCGGCGCAGCCCATCGAGCAGCTCCTTGTCGAGGTCAGCGGATTTTTGGCATGTCAGCGCGTGGCTCCTGCGCGCGACCTTGAGCGGCATCGACACCGCGATGAGGTCGTTGTCCTCCAGCGTGCCCTCATTGTAGGGCGTATAGACCAGTTGCGCGGACGGCTCGATGCTGACGATCAGCGTGGAGGAACGCTGCACCATCGTGACCGCGGCGCCGCTGGAATAGAGGTCCTGCGCGATATCGTGGCCGCTGTTGCCGGTGCCGATCACGATCGCGCGCTTGCCCTTCCAGTCCTCGCCGTCCTCATATCCGCTGGAATGCACGCGCCGGCCGGCGAAATTGTTCAGGCCGGGAATGTCAGGAATGTTCGGAATGCCGGAGACGCCGGTCGCGAGCACGACATGGCGCGGATGCATGACGCGCCTCTCGCCGGCGCGGCGGATCGTGACGGTCCAGCGGTCTTCTTTTTCGTCGTAACTGCCGCCTTCGAATTCGGTCTCGGTCCAGAAGTTCAGCTCCATGCCGTCGACATAGGATTCGAACCAGTTCGCGAGCTTGTCCTTTGGAATGTAGGTTGGCCAGTTCGGCGGAAACAGCATGTAGGGCAGGTGATTGACCTGCACCTGATTGTGCAGCGTCAGCGCGTGGTAGCGCTTGCGCCAGCAGTCGCCGACGCGCTGCATGCGGTCGATGATCAGCGTATCGACGTTGAGCTGCTTCAATCGCGCGGCGATCGAGAGGCCGGATTGGCCGCCGCCGACCACCAGCACTGTCGGATCGCGGTCGGCATAGGCGTTGGAGGCCTTGCGCAGGTCGAGCCAGTTGGGCCCGCGGAAATCGCGTGAATAGGCGTTGCCGCGCGGGCGCGCGACGTCGAGCTGCTCCTCGAAGCCCTTCAGCTCTTCCAAAGCAGTCAGCAGCGTCCAGGCTTTCAAGCGGTTGCCGTCGCCTTGATCGGGGATCAGGCGGAGGATGCCGTCGCCGCGGCCGGTCCCGGTCTCGAACTTGAAGATCGTCTCGATGCAGTCGGTGCCGGCCCGCATGACCTTTCGAGGCGCCGCGCGGCCGGGAGCGATCATGAAGCCCGACGGTGCGGCCTCGGCGGCCTGCGCCTTCAGCGCTGTCAGGATGGCGTCGCGGCCGTTGATGGTCTGCAGCGTCCAGCTCAGCGCCAGCGCGTCGCGCCAGTAGCTGTCGGGGTGGAACAGCTCTTCGAGTGCTCCGATGTCCGCATCGCTCAACGCGGCTTCGAATTGCACCAGCCAGTTTTCGGCGGAAACCGAGATGTCGTCGGTTTTATCGAGCATGCGCAGCCTCGTTCACCGGCCGTCTGTTGCGGCCTGCCTCCCCGCACCACGCTATACCGATCCGGCGCAGGCAGAAAGCCGACACTGCCGCCCGTGGCAACATGCGCCTCTGAACGGAGGGAATGGGTCGGAACGCTAGCCGCCGGTTCCGATCACCCCTTCGCGTTTCTTGATGGCGCGGTAAAAGCTCCACCACAAATGTGCCGCCGCGCCGCGCAGCGGCCGCCAGGGTTCGGCAATCGGCGCCATCTCCTTGGGGGTGGGCCGCGCCTTGAGGTCGAGCCCGATCCTGACTGCTTCCTGCACGGCGAGATCGCCGGCCGGCCAGGCGTCGCCATGGCCGAGGCAGAACAACAGGTACACATCGGCCGTCCACGGCCCGATGCCGTGCAACGCCGTGAGCGTATGGTGCGCGGCGTCGGCATTCTCCTCCGCCAGCACATCGAGATTGATCCGATCGCTGGCGAGCTCGCGCGCGAGATTCTTCAGCGTCTTGATCTTGGCCGCCGACAGGCCGAGCCGCCCGAGCCGGTCGGCGCGGGCGCGGCGCACGGCATGCTGGTCGAACGGATCGAACGCCTTGCTGAGGCGGTCCCAGATCGCCGAGGCGCTCGCGGTGGAGAGCTGCTGGCCGCAGATGATGTGGGCAAGGCCGACAAAGCCCGGCTCGCGCCGCCGCAAGGCAGGCATGCCCGCCCGCTCCAGGACCGGCTTCAGCCGCGGGTCCTGCTTGACCAGCGCCCGGATGGCGTCTTCGAGGTCGGCCTGACTGTTGAGGTGGGCGGTCATTGCGACACTTGGGCTCTTTCCCGGTCGTCATGGCCGGGCTTGTCCCGGCCATCCACGTCTTCCTGGTTTGCGGATTGAAATGAAAGGGTCGAATATGGCAACCGACAAAGCATTCGAAGTGTGAGCTCTTGGAGCAAGCGAGCGGAGCAGGTTGCAAGACGTGGATGCCCGGGACAAGCCCGGGCATGACGAAGTCCGGTTGAGCATGCGCCCCATCTTCCGTTTCGCGCCCAGTCCAAATGGCTACCTCCATCTCGGGCATGCCTATTCGGCGCTGCTCAATTTCGACCTGGCGCGACAAAGCGGCGGGCGCTTCCTGCTGCGCATCGAGGACATCGATCCGGCCCGCTGCAGACCGGACTACGAGACGGCGATCTATGAGGACCTCGGCTGGCTCGGCCTGTCCTGGGAGATGCCGGTGCGGCGGCAGTCGGAGCATCTGACCGAATATCGTCGCGCGCTGGACGAACTGACGGCGCAGGGTCTGGTCTATCCCGCCTTCGAAAGCCGTGCCGAGATTGCGAGGCTGGTGGCCGAGCGGGAAGCGCAAGGCGGCTGGCCGCGCGACCCAGATGGCGCGCCGCTCTATCCCGGCGGCGGCAAGCGGCTTTCGTCAGATGAACGCAGGCGCAGGATCGAGGCCGGCGAACCTTATGCGTTGCGGCTCGACATGGAAACGGCCACAGCGCGGGTGGGCGAGCTCAGCTGGACGGAGCACGGCGAAGCTTCCGATGGCGAGACAGGGAGGATCGTGGCCCGCCCGCAAGCCTGGGGCGACGTCATTCTGGCGCGCAAGGAGACGCCGACCAGCTATCACCTCTCGGTTGTGATCGACGATGCCCTGCAAGGGATCACGGAGGTCGTTCGCGGGCAGGACCTGTTTGCCGCAACCGCCGTGCACCGGCTATTGCAGTGCCTGCTCAGGTTGCAGGAGCCGGCCTATCGCCACCATCGGCTGATTCGCGACGAGGCCGGGCACAAGCTGTCCAAATCCTCAGGCTCGACCGGCTTGCGCGAATTGCGTGCTTCGGGCGCCACGCCGGCCGAGATCCGCAGGCGGCTTGGCATCTAACAGATTTCTTTGAATGTTTCGGGACTTGAGGTGACTCCGCTAGCCCTGCATGCCATGGTGGGGAAGCGGGGGAGCCGGGAGTATCATGGCGGCAAAGTCGCGCGACCAGCGCAGGAAACGCGCGCCGAACGGGCGGACGGTGAAGCGCAAGACCGCTGTTGGAGTCAAGCGCAAGGTGCAGAAGCGTGCTCCCGCCTCCGGCGTGGTCGAGGCGGCGCTCGCCGCATTCGCTCATGAGGTTCGCACACCGCTCACCGGCATCCTGGCCATCAGCGATCTGCTCGCGACGTCGGAGCTTGGCGAGCGCGAGCGGCGCTGGGCCGATACCATCAAGGCGGGCGCCGAGCATCTGGCAAGCCTTGCCAATCTGTTCGTCGACGCCGCCAAAAGCCGCGACACCAGCAGGAAGACGGGCCGCGCCGGCTCGAACGGCCTGCGCGAAGATTTGTTCAACCTGAGGGCGCTGGCGCGCAGCGCAGGCAATTCGCTCGCGGGGCGTGCGGCGGCCAAGGGCCTGCAGGCCGACGTCGACATTTCGGCCGCGTTGCCGGCGCTCGTGGTCGGCGATGCCATCCGCCTGCGCGCGGCGCTGGAGAATCTGATCGACAATGCGGTGAAGTTCACTGAATCCGGCGCCGTGGCGCTGGCGGCGATGCCGGTGAAGGAGGCTGTTGGAAGGAAGAAGGGCAAGGGCAAGGGCAAGGGCAAGGTCAGCATCGCCTTTGCGGTGTCGGACAGCGGCATCGGCCTCACCCTCCAGGAGATCAAGCGCCTGTTCCGCCCGTTCTCGCAAGCCAACGTCTCGATCGCCGCGCGCTTTGGCGGCGCGGGCCTCGGCCTGTCGTCGGTCAAGCAGATCGCGCGCATGATGGGCGGCGATATCGCGGTGGCGCCGCGGCGGGGCGGTGGCACCACCTTCACGCTCACGGTCGCACTGGAGAATGCCGAGGCGTCGCAAGACCCCGCTTCGCCTGGCGAGGCTCACATGTCGGCGGCGATCCCGCCGCTTCGCATTCTCGGCGTCGAGGACAATCCGTTCGGCCGGGTCGTGCTCAACACCATCCTGAGCGAGCTCGGTCACAACGCGGAGTTCATCGGCCGCGGCGAGGCGGCCATCGAGCGGATCGAGCTGGGCTCGTTCGATGCCGTGCTGATGGACATGGTGCTGCCCGGCATCGATGGCGTCGAGGCGATCCGGCGTATTCGCGAGCTCAGGCCCCCGCTCGGACGCATCGCCATCATCGGCGTGTCCGGTCGCGGCGACGACGAGGCGGCATCGCGCGCGGCGGGCGCGGATGCCTTTCTGCTCAAACCTGTGTCTCCGCGTGCTTTAGCGACTGCGCTGCTTGAAGCGACACGCCGCGCGGCAACCGCGACTTGATGATCGCGGCATTCAGTTCGCCGCCATAGACGAAGATCGCGGCGATGAAATACAGGAACACCAGCGCGATCACCACCGAGGCAAGCCCCGCATACATGGTGACGTAGTTGTTGGCGAAGCGCGCGAGGTATTGTCCGAAGACGACGCCCGACACCAGCGAGGCCGCCATCGTGAAGACGATGCCGGGCAGGATCTGCAGGAAGCCGCGCCGGCCGGCCGGCAACCAGGCATGCAGAATGAGAAGCGCGACGGTCAGCGCGGTGATGGTGATGCCGTAGCGGGACAGATTGAGAAGCTGCTCGTTGCTCTCGACGATGAGGGGAATGTAGCGCCTTACCGCCTCGATGATCAGCGGTCCGAGCACGATCAGGAACGCCATCGCAAGCGAGGTGACAGCGGCGACCAGCGTGTAGCCGATCGACTCCAGCCTGAGCCAGTACCAGCGCCGCGTCTCGACCACGGCATAGGCGCGGTTGAGCGCCACCCGCAGCGCCTCGACGCCGTTGGAGGCGAAGTACACCGCCAGCACCGCGCCGACCGTCAGGATGTCGCCGCGCGTGGTGGTCAGCACGTCGTGGATCTGGCTCGAGAGCGTATCCGCGACCTGCTTCGGCCAGGTCTGCAACAGCAGGCCGGCCGCCTGGTCCGCCAGTTCCTTCGAGCCGAAGAAACCCGCAAGCGAGGTGAGCACGATCAGGAACGGGAACAGCGCCATCAGTGTCGAGAGCGCGATGTGGCTCGCGATCGCCCAGCCGTCATCGGCGAGGAACGTGTAGAACGCATCCAGGCTGACGTGGAAGACGTAACGTAAGAACCTCACTTCTCACCTTGCGCAGCAGAATCTGTCTGAAGCCAGCATCCGATATTACGGCGCGAAAAGCCAGTTTATCCGATGAAAACCCCAACCCGTGATGGCGGAGCAGGCAGGCGGGTGGTATGTAGCCGCGATGGGTACAGTTCTGAGCAAGTTCATTCTTCCCATCGCAGTGGCGGCGGTGGCACTCGTGCTGCTGATGGGTCTTGTCAACATGATGCGTGGCGGCTCGCCGAATACGTCGCAGCGATTGATGCGGCTGCGTGTGCTGCTGCAATTCGTCGCGATCTGCATCACCATGTTGGCGTTGTGGGTCATGGGGCGTTAATTCATAGAGCGGTAAGTCATGGGGCGGTAAATGGTCGTGCTCAATCGCATCTATACGCGCACCGGTGACGACGGCACCACGGCGCTGGGCTCGGGCGAGCGCCGTCCGAAATACGATCTGCGCGTGGCGGCCTACGGAACCGTCGACGAGACCAACGCCGCGATCGGTGTCGTGCGCGTGCATCTGAAGGACAGCGCGCTCGATGCGATGCTCGGCATGATCCAGAACGATCTGTTCGATCTCGGTGCCGATCTCGCTGTACCCCAGCGCGACGGCAAGGCCGAACGGTTGCGGGTGCTGGCAAGCCAGGTCGAGCGGCTGGAGCGCGACATCGACGGCCTCAACGACGAGCTCGCGCCGCTGACCTCCTTTGTGCTCCCCGGCGGCACGCCTGCCGCGGCTTACCTTCACCTTGCCCGCACCATCTGCCGTCGCGCGGAAAGGATGATGGTGGAACTTTCAAGCCGGCCCGAGGAGCCGGTCAGTGACGCCGCGATCCAGTATATGAACCGCCTGTCGGATTTCCTGTTCGTGGCCAGCCGCTTCGCCAACAATAAGGGCGCCGGCGACGTGCTCTGGGTGCCGGGCCAGAACCGTTAGGATGGCCGGTTTTGGAGCCCGATTTTTGTCGCGCGCGCGTTGACCGGGGTGGGCCGGCGCTCTAGGTTCCGCGCGAAGCAGGTTAAAACCTATTATTTCAAGCGAAAGAGGATCGATGAAGGTTCTGGTGCCGGTCAAGCGGGTGGTCGATTACAACGTCAAGGTTCGGGTCAAGAGTGACGGAACCGGCGTCGAGCTGGCCAACGTCAAGATGTCGATGAATCCCTTCGACGAAATCGCCGTCGAGGAGGCGCTGCGGCTGAAGGAAGCGGGCAAGGCGACCGAGGTCGTCGTGGTCTCGATCGGCCCCGCGCAGGCCTCGGAAACCATCCGCACGGGTCTCGCCATGGGCGCCGACCGCGGCATCCTGGTCAAGGCCGAAGGCAATGTCGAACCGCTGGCGGTCGCCAAGATCCTGAAATCGGTCGCCGACGAAGAGAAGCCGGGTCTGATCATCCTCGGCAAGCAGGCGATCGACGACGACTTCAACCAGACCGGCCAAATGCTGGCCGCACTGCTCGGCTGGTCGCAGGCGACGTTCGCCTCCAAGCTCGAGGTCGACGGCTCCGATTTCAAGGTGACGCGCGAAGTCGACGGCGGCCTGCAGACCGTGAAGCTGAAGGGGCCGGCGATCGTCACGACCGACCTCCGCCTCAACGAGCCGCGCTATGCGTCGTTGCCGAACATCATGAAGGCGAAGAAGAAGCCGATCGCGGAGAAGACCGCCGCCGATACCGGCGTCGATCTGACGCCGCATCTGGAGGTGCTGAAGACATCGGAACCGCCGGGCCGCAAGGGTGGCGTCAAGGTCAAGGACGTCGCCGAGCTGGTCTCGAAACTGAAGAACGAAGCCGGGGTTCTCTGAGATGACGACGCTGTTGATTGCCGAACACGACCACAAAACCCTGAAGGACGTCACCAACAAGGCGCTGACGGCTGCCACCCAGCTCGGCGGCGACGTGCACGTGCTGGTCGCCGGCGGCGGCCAGGGCACCAGGGCCGCGGCTGAAGCCGCAGCGAAGCTGCAGGGCGTGAAGAAGGTGCTTGTCGCCGATGGCGCTCCTTACGAGCATGACCTCGCCGAGCCGCTGGCCGCGCTGATCGTGGCGCTGGCGCCGTCCTATGATGCGATCGTCGCGCCTGCGACCTCGCGCTTCAAGAATGTGATGCCGCGCGTTGCGGCGCTGCTCGACGTCATGCAGGTTTCGGAGATCATCAAGGTGGTCGCGCCCGACACGTTCGAGCGGCCGATCTATGCCGGCAACGCGATCCAGACCGTGAAGTCAAAGGACGCCAAGAAGGTGATCACGGTGCGGACCTCGACCTTCGCTGCGGCACAAGCCGGCGATGCGGCGGCCGCAATCGAGAACGCGGCGTCCGCGGCCGATCCCGCTCTCTCCAGTTTCGTCGGCGAGGAGGTCGCCAAGAGCGACCGTCCGGAACTCGCCTCGGCGAAGATCATTGTCTCCGGTGGGCGCGCCATGCAGAGCCGCGAGAATTTCGCCAAATATATCGAGCCGCTCGCCGACAAGCTCGGCGCCGGCGTCGGCGCCTCGCGCGCCGCCGTCGATGCGGGCTATGCGCCGAACGACTGGCAGGTCGGACAGACCGGCAAGGTGGTGGCGCCGGAGCTCTATGTCGCGGTCGGCATTTCCGGCGCGATCCAGCATCTGGCGGGCATGAAGGACTCCAAGGTGATCGTTGCGATCAACAAGGACGAGGACGCGCCGATCTTCCAGGTCGCCGATTACGGCCTGGTTGCCGATCTCTACCAGGCGGTTCCGGAATTGACCGACGCACTGGCGAAGCTCGGGAAATAAGGACGAGGCGCCGGCCGGATGCGCAAGCTCCGGCCGGTGGTTTTTATTGTTATCCAGGACAGGGGCAGGCGCGGCTGGTTTGCGCCGTTCGGGTAGATTGACGAGATGGCGATGATCAAAAAGGTCGGCGTGATCGGCTCGGGGCAGATGGGCAGCGGCATCGCGCATGTTGCGGCAGTGGCTGGCTTCGACGTGGTGCTTAACGACGTCTCGTCCGACCGGCTGAAATCCGGCATGGCGACCATCAATGGCAATTTGTCACGGCAGGTCGCCAAGAAGGCCCTCAGCGAGGACGACAAGACCAAGGCGCTCGCCCGCATCAAGCTCAGCGAGACATTGGATGGCGTCGCCGATTGCGACCTCGTGATCGAGACCGCGGTCGAGAAGGAGGAGGTCAAGCGCAAGGTGTTTCACGACCTCTGCGCGATCCTCAAGCCCGAGGCGCTGATCGCGTCCAACACCTCGTCGATCTCGATCACACGGCTTGCCGCCACCACCGATCGTCCCGAGCGCTTCATCGGCATTCACTTCATGAATCCGGTGCCGCGCATGGAATTGGTCGAACTGATCCGCGGCATTGCCACCGACGATTCGACTTTTGAATCGGCCAAGGAATTTGTCGGCAAGCTCGGCAAGCAGATCGCGGTATCGGAGGATTTCCCGGCCTTCATCGTCAATCGCATCCTGCTGCCGATGATCAACGAGGCGATCTACACGCTCTATGAGGGCGTCGGAAATGTCGAGGCGATCGACGCCGCGATGAAGCTCGGCGCGCATCATCCGATGGGCCCGCTGGAACTCGCCGACTTCATTGGCCTCGATACCTGCCTGTCGATCATGCAAGTGCTGCACGAGGGCCTCGCGGACTCGAAGTACCGGCCGTGTCCGCTCCTGGTGAAATATGTCGAGGCGGGCTGGCTCGGCCGCAAGACCCAGCGCGGCTTCTACGACTATCGCGGGCCCAAGCCTGTGCCGACGCGGTAGGCTTTCCCGGTGCCGTAGGGTGGGTCGAGCGAAGCGAAACCCACCGATCTATCCGCGGCGGGACTGATGGGTATCGCTGTGCTCAACCCATCCTACGAACTCAACCCATCCTACGAACTCAACCCATCCTGCAAACCGTTCTGTCATGCGAAGGTCCGTTCGGGATAGGGAACGTCCGGAAGGCGATCGGCAGGGTGTTTGTCCCGGTGCTCAACGTATTCGATCAGGGACCCGTCCGGGTGCCGCGCGAGCATGTTCCAGCCGGTCGGTACGACCTTCGGCGGCCTCAGAATTTCGGCGCCGACCGTCGGCAGGTGGTGCGCGTAGGCCTGCAGATCATCGACCATGAAGCTCGCATGCGTGTCGATGAACGGAGCCAGGCTTTGCTTCGTGCCGGCAATGAACAGGATGGAAGCCACCTGCGCGAGCTTGAGCTGGTAGGCCGGGTAGTCGAAGCGGAGCCGGGCCTTCTGGCCGATCAGGACTTCATGGAAGCTGACCGCGGCATCGAACCGGTCGAGCGGCAAATAGCGCCGGACGAGAATGTTGAGGATTTTCATCGCTGGTGCCGCTTTCCAAAGCTTCGTAGCCCGCGACAAGCATCCTCCTGCACAAGTTCTGGAAAGCAAGAGCCGTGCGACCTCCATTAACGCCGGCGGCGCAATCTCCACCCCCCGTTAACCTTCGTCCCCTAGGGTAACACCCGGAATTGTGGGGTGCTTGCGTATGGATATGAGCTTGGTGATGGCCGCCCTGGCCAATCAGCAGAGTGCGGTGCAGTCGCAGGTCGCGACGTCGGTTCTGAAACAGAACCTCGATGCGCAGAAAGATGCGGTCCAGACCTTGCTCGGTGGCGCGCAGCAGACTCTCTCGCTCGGCAATGTCGGCCCCGGCGTCGGCGGCAATCTCAATATCGCGGCTTGATTTTGCTTAATGTCATTCCGGGGCGCCTCGAAGAGGCGAACCCGGAATCTCGAGATTCCGGGTTCGATGCTGTCGCATCGCCCCGGAATGACCACTCAAGCGTACCCATCAATTCACCGCCGCTTGCGGCTTCACCGCCGCCTCGATCAGCTTGACGGCGTCGTCGCTGTTCCATTCCGCCGGACCGGCAATCGTCCCGATCTCGCAGCCCTGGCTGTCCACCAGCACCGAGGTCGGCATCCCGAGCGCCCGGCCTATTCCCTTAAGATCCTGGAAAACCTTGGCTTTCTGGTCGTTGAAATAGCCGAGCCGGGTCAGCTTGGCGTCCTGCAGGAACTTCCTGGGCTTTTCGGGATCGCGGGTGTCGATATTGATCGCCACCACCTCGAAATTCGGACCCTTGAGCTTCTCCTGAAGGCTGTCGAGCGCCGGCATTTCGCGGCGGCAGGGCACGCACCAGGTGGCCCAGAGGTTCACCAGCACGGTCTTGCCGCGCCAGTCCGACAGCTTCACAGGCTTGCCGTCAGCGTCCTCGAAGGCAAGGTCCGGCAGCTTGAGCGGCGCGGTGGCCATGGTCAGGGCTGCGACCTCGCCCTGGGCGAGCGGCGCGATCTTCTTGGCCGTGGTGACCGCAGCCCGGCAGGCCGGATCGCCGGTGGCGCCGCCTTTCAGCCCGAGCCCGGCCATGGCGCCATAGCCGACCAGCCCGCCGATCACGACCGCCCCGATCACGAGCGGAATCCGGCGTGTGGCCGCCGAGCGGGGCGAGGGGTTTTCGGGCATAGTGTTTGTCATCCTGCTCCAGATACGGCTATGGAGGGGCCTATATTACGCCCCGGCCGGGCCCGCAAAGGGCGCGCGGGGTTTACGCGCGCGGAAGTGATCATGAGCAACAAAATGTGGGGCGGCCGGTTCTCCGAGCGCCCCGACGAGATCATGGAGGAAATCAACGTCTCCATCGACGTCGATCGCCACATGTATGCCCAGGATATCGCGGCCTCCAAGGCGCATGCGGCGATGCTGGCCGAGCAGGGCATCATCACCGCATCGGACGCAAAGAACATCGCCAGGGGCCTCGACACGATCCTGTCCGAGATGGGCAAGGGCTCGTTCGAGTTCAAGCGTGCGCTCGAGGACATTCACATGAATGTCGAGAGCCGGTTGTCCGACCTGATCGGGCCGTCCGCCGGGCGGTTGCACACGGCGCGCTCGCGCAACGACCAGGTCGCGACCGATTTCAAGCTCTATGTCCGCGACACCATCGATGAGGTCGATGCGGCGCTCGCCGATTTTCAGCGCGCGCTGGTTGCGCGCGCCACCGAGCATGCCGCGACCGTGATGCCCGGCTTCACCCATCTGCAGACCGCGCAGCCCGTCACCTTCGGTCACCATCTGCTCGCTTACGTGGAAATGGCCGGGCGCGACCGCGGCCGCTTCGCCGACGCCCGCAGGCGGCTGAACGAATCACCGCTCGGCGCCGCGGCGCTGGCCGGCACCTCGTTTCCGATCGACCGTCATGCCACCGCCAAGGCGCTCGGCTTCGACCGGCCGGCGGCCAATTCGCTCGACGCCGTGTCCGACCGCGATTTCGTGCTGGAGACGCTGGCGGCGGCGGCCATCGCGGCGGTGCATCTGTCGCGCTTTGCCGAGGAAATCGTGGTGTGGACCTCGCCGCTGGTGGGCCTGGTGCGGCTGTCCGACAAGTTCACCACCGGCTCCTCTATCATGCCGCAGAAGCGCAACCCCGATGCGGCCGAACTGGTGCGCGCCAAGACCGGCCGCGTCATCGGCGCGCTCACCGCGCTCCTGATCGTGATGAAGGGTCTGCCGCTCGCCTATCAAAAGGACATGCAGGAGGACAAGCAGGGCGCGATGGAGGCCTTCGCCGCGTTGTCGCTCGCGACCCGCGCGATGACCGGCATGGTGCTGGATCTCGTGCCGGACGAGCCGCGGATGAAGGCGGCGGCGGGCGACGGCTATGCCACCGCGACCGATCTCGCCGACTGGCTGGTGCGGACCTTGAAGATTCCGTTCCGCGAGGCCCATCACGTCACCGGCCGCATCGTAGCAGCCGCGTCGAAACAGGGCGTGGCGCTGCATGAGATGCCGCTGAAGGCGATGCAGGA
The DNA here is from genome assembly GCA_963696255.1 of uncultured Alphaproteobacteria bacterium. Lineage (GTDB taxonomy): Bacteria > Pseudomonadota > Alphaproteobacteria > Rhizobiales > Xanthobacteraceae > Bradyrhizobium. Next base: position 785,585 of record CAVOJN010000005.1, on the reverse strand, counting down.
GGTCGAGCCCGGAATCACCGCCGAGGCGCTGAAGATGCTGTCGGTGGAGGCATCCGTGAAGAGCCGAACCAGCTTCGGCGGCACCGCGCCGAAGAATGTCCTGGCCCAGGCCAAAGCCTGGGCGAAGCGGCTGGAAAAACAGCGAAAATGAGCTTTCGCGCGCCAATTTCGCTGCAATTTCCTGTTGGTGTGTCTCGCCTTCGCTGTGCATTGTTTGTATGGTGCGGCCCGATTTGGGGATAGAACTCGTGAGCAGTAAGTTGCGCCCGGCATCATCGGGATGGGCCGTCATTCTCCTCGGCGTGATCGCGCTGTCGCTTGCCGGCTGCGGCCGCAAAGGCGGGCTCGATCTGCCGCCGAGCGCCGGTGTTCCGAGCGGACCGGTGGCTGCCGCGCCCGTCGACAGCGAGGCGGAAGCTGCGAGCAGGCCGAGCGTGTTCAACCCGAACTACGGCGCAGACGCGCCGCCCGCGGCGCCCAAAGGCAGCAGGAAAGCCTTCATCCTCGATCCGCTCCTCGACAAATAAACCTCGTTTCAGACTTTTTGGCCCGCCATGAATCATTTCGACTATCGCAACGGCGTGCTGCACGCCGAGGCGGTCAATCTGGCTGACCTCGCGGACGCCGTCGGTACCCCCTTCTATTGCTATTCGACCGCGACGCTGGAGCGGCATTACCGCGTGTTCACCGAGGCCTTCGCGGACGAGAAGGTGCTGGTGTGCTACGCCATGAAGGCCAATTCCAACCAGTCGGTGCTGCGCACGCTGGCGAAGCTCGGCGCCGGCGCGGACGTGGTGTCGGGCGGCGAGCTGAAGCGCGCGCTCGTGGCCGGCATCCCGCCGCAAAAGATCCTGTTCTCCGGCGTCGGCAAGACCGAGGCGGAGCTGCGCGCCGCGCTTGCATCCGACATCCTCTGTATCAATGTCGAGTCCGAGCCGGAGCTCGAACTGCTCTCCAGGCTTGCGGTCGAGACCGGCCGCGTCGCGCGCGTTTCGGTGCGTGTCAATCCCGACGTCGACGCCGGCACCCATGCCAAGATTTCGACCGGCAAGTCCGAGAACAAGTTCGGCATTCCGATTTCCCGCGCCCGCGAGGTCTATGCCCGCGCCGCGAAGCTGCCGGGTCTGAAGATCATCGGAACCGACATGCATATCGGCAGCCAGATCACTGATCTTGGGAAGATGGAAACCGCGTTCCGCATCCTCGCCGATTTCGTGCAGACCTTGCGCGCCGACGGCCACCACATCGAACATATCGACTTCGGCGGCGGGCTCGGAATTCCCTACTACATGGATCGCAAGGCGCCGCCCGCGCCGGACGCCTATGCGGCCATGGTCAAGCGCGTCACCCACAATCTCGGCTGCACGCTGATGTTCGAGCCGGGGCGGATGATCGTCGGCAATGCCGGCATCCTGGTCACCAGGGTGATCCATGTGAAGCAGGGCGACGGCAAGAATTTCGTGATCATCGACGCGGCGATGAACGACCTGATCCGCCCGACGCTTTATGAAGCGCATCACGACATCCTGCCGGTGAAAGAGGCACCCAAGGGTGCGCGCACGATCACGGCCGACGTGGTCGGTCCGGTCTGCGAGACCGGCGACTATCTCGCGCTCGACCGCACGCTGGTCGAACCCAGGGCGGGCGATCTGCTCGTCATCATGACCGCCGGGGCCTATGGCGCGGTGCAATCCGGCACCTATAATACGCGCCCCCTCGTTCCCGAAGTGCTGGTCAAGGGCGACCAGTACGCCGTGGTCCGCCCGCGCATCGATGTCGATGCGCTGATCGCGATGGACAAGCCCGCGCCGTGGCTGTGAGGTACCAGCGCGTACTCACAAGAGCGTACGTCCGGGCGCGGGGGAGGCCCGATTTGCGCGACTGCCGTAGGTTTCGCGGCAAAATCAGGCTACCCTGGTAGCAACCCGGCCCTTACTTGCAGCTGGCGCCCGATGAGCACCCAATCGACGCCGTGGTGTGGCCGCCGGCCTGCCACCAAAGCGCCCCACGACTCGCGAAGGCAGGCGATGGGGTACTGAGGGGGGCAACGCGCGTGTCATTTCGACGACCTGTTACGGGCTACAACTCATCATCGAGGCGGCATCTCTCGACAACTGTTATTGTGCTCGCCGTCGCCATCGTCTGCTCGCTGAGCGCCATCCTGCTGCGAACGAGCGCTGCGGCAAGCATGGATTCGCCGATCGTCGACTTGAGGAAATTACTTCCTTAGCGATCACGAACGGTGCGGCCCGGTCGGAAACGCTGCGGCCAACGACGGCGACAGGAACGCCGCAATACCGCCCACAGCCGTTCTCATTTCTGCCGTCGACCACCCGGAGATTCAAATCCTATCAGGGTGATTCGATTCGGAGCGATATTTCAGAACATCATGCATCCGCGCCGGTGCTGGTGATGTCTTTAGCCGCCTCAAACGTGGGTGAGCGAAAATTGTAAACTGTAAGCCAGCTCATATGCGGATCTCAGAACACGCAAGAGCATGGTAGTAGGAGGTGTTGCGATGTTTGATGCAGTCGTTACTGCCTTTCTTCGCGCTGTTGTGGATGAGTCCTGCGTTAGTGAGCCGACACACGAAACCCGGAAGAAAGCAATCGTTGCTCCCGAAGCTGTCGAGACCGCCCCAAAGGCCGAGCTGGATGCCGGCAATTTGAGGGCTTCAGGACGCCAGACAATTTTGCCGGCACCTTCGATGTGGAATTGATCGGCAGAGCCGGCCGTCTGACGCCCAGGCAGAAGCAGTAAGCCCCGCAACAATTCCGCTGTCGTCCCCGCGAAAGCGGGGACCCATAACCACAAGTGGTTGTTGTTGCGACGAGACGTAAACTCCTGGCCTTCGCGCAAACTACTGCCTGTGGTTATGGGTCCCGGGTCTCGCGGAGCCTGTCATCGGGCGGCGCTTCGCGCCGACCCGTTGGCTCGCCCGGGATGACTGCGGAGGAAGTGGCGCGCGCGTCACTTCCCCATCAGGCCACCGGTCTTGCCGCCGACCACGACACCCGCGGCTTTCTCGATCGGCTTGATCGCCGACGTGAAGTCGGACTCCGCGCCCTGGTCCTTGAGGATCACCTCCCACAGGCGTCCGACCGCTTCGGCCACTTCCATCGACAGCCCGAGCGCGCGCATCTCCTCGACGGCGAGCCGCACATCCTTCACCATCAGCCCCGTCGCAAAGCCGAAATCGAAGCTGCGTGGCAGGATCGAGCGGGGAAACTTGTCGCGGCTTGCGGTATTCATGCCCGAGCCCGAGTTGATGACGTCGATCATCACCTTCGGGTCGAGGCCTGACTTGACGCCCATGACCACGGCTTCGCAGGTCGCCACCGTCGCGGTCGCCGACAGGAAATTGTTCGCAAGCTTCATGGTCTGGCCGGCGCCCGGCTTGGTGCCGATGAAGAACGGCTTGCCGATGACCTCGATGGCCGGCCTGATGGCCTCGTAGTCGGCCTTCGGGCCCGACACCATCACCGCCAGCGTGCCCTTCTCCGCGCCGGAGACGCCGCCGGAGACCGGGCTGTCGACCTGCACGATGTTCTTCTTGGCGAGGATGTCGTGGATCTTCACCGCCATCTGCGAACCGGTGGTCGAGAGATCGACGAATCGTTTGACCTTCTTTCCCTCGATCACGCCGTCCTTGCCGGTTGCGACCTCGAGCGAGGCCTGCAGCGACGGCAGGCTCGCCATGACAGTTTCGGTGCGGTCGGCGACGTCCTTTGGCGAGGACGCCGCCTGCGCGCCGAGCTTGACCAGCGCGTCGGTCGCCTCCTTGCGTGTGTCGAAAACGACGAGTTGATGCTTTGCCTCAACCAGGCGGCGGGCCATGGGCATTCCCATTTTCCCGAGGCCGATGAATCCGATTTCCATTTTGTTTTCCTTCTCCAGTTCTGGCTGGCCAGCAGCGTGTCCCATCTCAACTGTCGTCCCTGCGAAAGCAGGGACCCATAACCACCGTCTTCAGTTTTTGGCGAAGAAGCGAGTTACGATCAGCATGCCCATTTCGTGGATCACGCGGTATGGGTCCCGGGTCGCGCTTCGCTTGCCCGGGACGACAGCGGGGCCGTTACGTTACGCCTTGTCGATTTCGGCGAAGAACTCGCGTGCGATGCGGAAGCTGTCGACCGCGGCGGGCATGCCGCCATAGATCGCGACCTGCATCAGGATCTCGCGGATCTCGTCGCGGGTGACGCCGTTGTTGAGCGCGCCGCGCAGATGCGCGCGCAGCTCGTGCGGTCGGTTCAGGATCGAGATCATCGCGATGTTGAGCATGCTGCGGGTCTTGCGCGGCAGCTCCTCGCGGCCCCAGACCGAGCCCCAGCAATATTCGTTGAGCAGGTCCTGGAATGGCTTGTTGAAACTGTCGACGTTTTTCAGCGCATTGTTGACATAGGCTTCGCCCAGCACCGCTTTGCGGACTTCCAGGCCCTTGTCGTGCATTTTCTGGTCCATGAGACGTTTCCTCGTCTGGAATGTTTGTGATGGCGGGCGGAACTTAGGGGTTTGCAGGGGCTTAGTCACGCCTTCGTGTTATGCGCGAAAGGGGTGGGATCCCGTGTAGGAACGGGTGCCTCGGTGCCGCCATTGTGTTAAGCTGATTTGCCGGCAACGTGGAGAGATGATTGAACGGCCCGCCCCCTCTGCCCCCTGATCCGACCGAGCCCCAGCGCAGTACGGATAGTCTTGCGCGGCTGAAGCTGACGCAGGCCCTCGAGCGGGCGAAATATGCGATCGCGTGGGAAAGCGCCTGGCCGCATCTGGCGCGGCTGCTCACGGTCGCCGGCCTCTTCCTGGTGGTCTCCTGGGCCGGCTTCTGGCTCGCCGTGCCCTCGCTGGTGCGCGCGATCGGGCTTGTCCTGTTCGTGCTGCTGGCGCTTGCAGCTGCCTTGCCGCTGGTCTGGTTTCGTTGGCCGAGCCGCGAACAGGGCCTGAGCCGGCTTGATCGCGGCTCCGGCATCGCCCATCGCCCTGCGACGACGCTCACCGACACGCTCTCGACGCAAGATCCCTTTGCGCTCGCGCTGTGGCAGGCGCAACGCGAGCGCACGCTCGCATCTCTCACGCGCATCCGCGCCGGGCTGCCGTCGCCGCGGTTGCGGCTCTATGATCCCTGGGCCCTGCGCGGCCTCATCGGCGTGATGCTGGTCGCGGCGTTCTTCGCCGCCGGCGACGAGCGCATTCTGCGAATCGCTTCGGCGTTCGACTGGAACGGCGTGCTGACGCCGGTCAATATCCGCGTCGACGCCTGGGTCAATCCGCCGCCCTATACCGGTAGGCCGCCCGTGATTCTGTCGGCCGCCAACAAGGAAGCCGCGCTGCCGATGTCCGGTCCGCTGCCGGTTCCGGCCGGCTCGACGCTGATCGTGCGCTCCAGCGGCGGCACGCTCGACGTGATCGCCGGCGGCGGCGTGTCGGAGACCGCGCCGGCCGAGCAGGCGCCCAAGGGCACCAACGAGAAGCATTTCACCGTTACGGGCGACGGCACCGTCCATGTGCGCGCGCCCTCCGGACAGCCGCAATGGAAATTCACCGCAATCCCGGATCGTCCGCCGACGATCGCGCTCGCCAAGGATCCGGAACGGCAGGCCCGCGGCTCGCTGCAGATGGCCTACAAGATCGAGGATGATTACGGCGTCACCGAAGCCCGCGCGGAGATCGCCGCCCGTCCGAGCGACCAGCAGGCGCAGTCCTCGGCCGCGCCGCGTCCGCTGTTTGCGGCCCCGCAATTTCCGCTGGTGCTGCCGAATGCGCGGACCCGCAACGGCGTCGGCCAGACGGTGAAGGATCTGAGCGAAGATCCCTATGCCGGTGCCGACGTCACGCTGACGCTGACCGCCAAGGACGAAGCCGGCAACGAGGGCAGGAGCGAGCCCTTCAACATGCGTTTGCCCGAGCGTCTCTTCACCAAGCCGCTCGCGCGCGCGCTGATCGAGCAGCGCCGGACGCTGTCGCTCGACGCCAACAAGAACTCCGACGTCTTCGCCGCGTTGGATGCGCTGATGATCGCGCCGGAGATGTTTATGCCCGAGGCCGGGCAATATCTCGGCTTGCACAGCGTGGCGCGGCAGCTCGAGGCGGCCCATACCGACGACGAGCTGCGCGAGGTGGTGGCGAGCCTCTGGGCGCTCGCCGTGAACATCGAGGACGGCAACATCACCGACGTCGACAAGGCGCTGCGTGCGGCGCAGGACGCCTTGAAGCAGGCGCTGGAGCGCGGCGCGAGCGATGAGGAGATCAAGAAGCTGACGCAGGATCTGCGTCAGGCGCTGGACAACTACATGCGCCAGCTGGCCGAGCAGTTCCGCAACAATCCGCAGCAGCTCGCCCGCCCGCTCGATCCGAATACGAGGGTCATGCGTCAGCAGGATCTCAACAACATGATCGACCGCATGGAGCGGCTGTCGCGCCAGGGCGACAAGGAAGCCGCCCAGCAATTGCTCGAGCAGCTGCAGCAGATGCTCGAGAACCTGCAGATGGCGCAGCCCGGCCAGGGCGACAACGAGATGGAGCAGGCGCTCAACGAACTCGATGACATGATCCGCAAGCAGCAACAGCTGCGCGACAAGACCTTCAAGCAGGGCCAGGATTCGCGGCGCGACCGCATGCGCGGCAAGCAGGGCGGCGATCAGGGCATGAACGACCTGCAACAGGACCAGCAGGGCCTGCGCGACCGGCTGAAGAAGCTGCAGCAGGAACTCGCCAGGCGCGGCATGGGGCCGCCCCAGAAGGGCGACAAGGGGCAACAGGGCGACCAGGGCCAGCAGGGCGACCAGGGTCAGCAGGGTGCCGACCAGGGCGATGACGGCGAGGACGGTCTTGGACAGGCCGACAGCGCCATGGGCGATGCCGGCGGCAAGCTTGGCGAGGGCAATGCCGACGGCGCGGTCGACGCGCAGGGCAAGGCAGTCGAAGCGCTGCGCAAGGGAGCCCAGAAGCTCGCCGAAGCGATGCAGCAGGGCGATGGCGACCAGGGCCCGGGCGACCGGATGGGACGCCAGCAGGCCGGTTCCAACTCGACGGATCCGCTCGGCCGGCCGCTGCGTTCGCACGAATATGACGATCTCTCCAGCAAGATCCCGGGCGAGATCGACGTGCAAAAGGTTCGCCGCATCCTCGAAGAGCTGCGCCGTCGCCTCGCCGATCCCTCACGGCCGCAGATCGAGCTCGATTACATCGAGCGGCTCTTGAAGGAATATTGAGGGGCTCTCGTCATTGCGAGCGAAGCGAAGCAATCCATCTCGCCACGTGCGGAGATATGGATTGCTTCGTCGCTTCGCTCCTCGCAATGACGAGTAGATGGGGTGCTAGCGCGCGGCCAGGGCGTCGGCCACCGCGGTGCGGATGTCCGCCACCGAGAACGGCTTGGTGATCACGTCATGGACGATGGCGTTGAGGTTGCTGGCGCGTTCGCGCTGGTCGGCGAAGCCGGTCATCAGAAGGATCTTCAGTTTCGGAAAGTCGCGCGCCACCGACAGTGCGAGCGCAATGCCGTCCATGATCGGCATCTGGATATCCGTGAGCAGCAGATCGAAGGCGCCGCTGTCGCGGGTCAGGATCTCAAGCGCCTCGGCACCGTCCTGCGCCGTCACAGTATCGTGGCCGTCCATGGCGATGGCGCGCGCCACCAGCGCGCGCATGGAGGCTTCGTCGTCTGCGATCAGGACGCGCGGCATTGCTCACCTGTCGTCATTGCGAGCCAACGGGTCGCGCGAAGCGCGCCCGATGACAGGCTCCGCGAAGCAATCCATAGTGCCGCGAGCAGAGGCATGGATTGCTTCGTCGCTTCGCTCCTCGCAATGACGGCTTATTTCGTGCGGACGCCGTATCATATGCTGCCGCCGCTGACGTCGTGTTTGTTGAAAAAGCGGACGTCGATGCTCTTGCCCTGGGCCGGCGGCGAGGCCAGGCGCGACCTGAACGAGGCGTGTTCCCCGGGATTGAGCGTGGCCTGTTCCAGCACGCTGTTCCAGGCATAGATCTCGGCGCCTTGCGCGTCACGCACCGAGAAACGCAGCCGGGGCAGGTCGACGGACTTCTTGCTTTCGCCCACGATCACGCCTTCGATCACCAGCACCGGCTTGCCTTCGACCGTTTCGGCCGTGACCTTGACGTCCCTGAAGGCGAGCCCGCGCAGGTTCACGTTGAGCCCGACCAGTCTGTAGAAGCCTGCCGTCTGCGGTGCGAGTCGCACGACATCCGCCCGCCAGACGATCAGTGCCATGACCAGTGCGCCCATGGCGGCGCAGGAGGTCGAAAGACCGCCGAAGCGACGGCTGGGCGCGCTTCGCTCCTGGTTTCGCTTGAAAAAGCGGCCGAACCCTCTGCCCCGCTCCGGCTCCTCCTCGGCGGCGGCATCGCGAACCAGCGCGATCCAGTCGTCCTTGTTAGCGGAGGCCGCCTCGTCCTGCCAGTCGTTTGCAATCGAGGGGCTCTCGACGACAGGCGCCTGTTCGCCGCCGCCGGCCGCCTCGTTCCATTCAGAGGCCAGGTCGCGTTGGCCGGCGGAATGGCCCGCTTCCGCCATGGCAGGCTGGACCGCCTCGATCGCATCCTCCGGCCGCGCCACCCAGGTTTCCTTGCAGCGGGCACAGCGTACAGTGCGGCCGGCCTCGCCAAGGGTCGCCAGATTGACAGCATAGGACGTCGTACAATGGGGACAAACGATGTGCATGGAGCCGCTCTTCCAGTGACGCTGGTTGGCCCGATTTTGACGTTCGAATCAAGGGACTGCGGAAAGCACTGGCGAACGTCAAATCCGCTCCACCAGCCGGTCGGATTCGTGACGTCAGAATGCTACAAGGCGACCGTTAACGAATCGGAAACCATAACGGACGCAAAACCGGCATGCGGCGGGCCCCTCCCAGGGCTGGCTTGGCGGCCGGATCGCAACGGAGCTGAGCTTGGTTCGGTTCGAAAATGTCGGACTGCGGTACGGACTGGGGCCGGAGATTCTCCGCGACCTCAGTTTCCTGATCCCGGCCCATTCCTTTCAGTTCCTCACCGGCCCGTCCGGCGCCGGCAAGACCTCGCTCCTGAAATTGCTGTTTCTGTCGCTGCGCCCGACGCGAGGACTGGTCAACCTGTTCGGCCGCGACGTCTCGCTGCTCAGCAAGAACGAGATCGCGGACATGCGCAAGCGGATCGGAATCGTGCTGCAGGATTTCCGCCTGCTCGATCACATGACGACCTACGAGAATGTCGCGCTGCCGTTCCGCGTCATGGGACGCGACGAGTCGAGCTACCGCAAGGAAGTCATCGACCTGCTCCGGTGGGTCGGGCTTGGCGAGCGGATGGATGCGCTGCCTCCGATCCTGTCGGGCGGCGAGAAGCAGCGCGCGGCGATCGCGCGCGCGGTGATTTCGCGGCCGCAACTCTTGCTCGCCGACGAGCCGACCGGCAATGTCGATCCGACACTGGGCCGGCGCCTGCTGCGGCTCTTCATCGAACTCAACAAGACCGGAACCGCGGTCGTGATCGCCACCCATGACATCACGATGATGGATCAGTACGACGCGCGGCGGCTGGTACTGCATCAGGGACGACTGCACGTCTATGAGTAAGGCCGACGAGCACATCCCGCTGGTGGACCTCGGCAACGAGCGTCCGCAGGTGCCGGCGCGCGCCCGCATCCAGTCGCCCATTGTTCCCAGGGCGAGCATCTCGGGCAGGGCGCTGGTCGCGGTGGTCGCGATCATGACCTTCCTGGCCTCGATCACGACCGGCTCCGTGCTCCTGATCAGCGCATCGGCGACCGAATGGCAGTCGGATGTCGCGAGCGAAATCACGATCCAGGTGCGGCCGCAGGCCGGACGCAATCTCGATCACGATGTCGCCTCCGTCGTGGATGCGGTGCGTGCGCAACCCGGCATCGTCGAAGCCAAGCCGTTCTCGAAGGAAGAATCCGCGGCCCTGCTCGAGCCGTGGCTCGGCACCGGACTGTCGATGGATGAACTTCCGGTACCGCGCGTGATCGTGGCCCGGGTCGGACCGGGTGCGGTGCTCGACCTCCAGGGTTTGCGCGGCCGGGTCACGCAGGCGGCGCCGAATGCGAGCGTCGACGATCATCGGGCCTGGATCGAGCGGATGCGATCGATGAGCGGCGCCACGGTGGCGGCCGGTCTCGGTATCCTTGCCCTCGTCATCGTCGCCACCGTTATTTCAGTGTCGTTCGCTACCCGCGGCGCAATGGCCGCCAACCGGCCGATCGTCGAGGTCCTGCATTTCGTCGGCGCCGGCGACCGTTTCATCGCCGACCGCTTCTTCCGCCATTTCCTGCTGCTTGGCCTCGAGGGCGGCGTCATCGGCGGGGGTGGCGCGATGATGTTGTTCGGCTTCTCGGAGTCGGTCGCGGGCTGGTTCTCCGGTACGCCGGTGGGTGACCAGTTCGCCGCCCTTCTGGGCACCTTCTCGCTGCGCCCGTCCGGCTATCTCGTGCTGGCGGTCCAGGCGCTCATGATTGCCGCGATCACCGCCTGGGCGTCGCGGCATACCCTGTTTGCCACCCTTGACGACATCGAGTGAATGGGGATCACGTCCTCCCGAAAGCGGAGGGCCGGCGCACGATCCGCCCGGAAAAGCGCTACACACGCTTCCGTATGATGGGTTAAAATCCGGCAGGGACGGTCGTACGCCGCACATGCTCACGCAGACCGACGATAAATCGCCGAATGCGTCCGCGCGGGCGCCGCGCTGGCGGCTGCGCGCCGCCGTAGCCGTGCCGCTGGCCTTTGTCGCGGCAATTCTCGTCGGCTTCATCGGTTTCCTGTCGCAGCTCCGCAACAGCGAGACGCGGCCGGAACGGAAAGCCGACGGCATCGTGGTCCTCACCGGCGGAGCCTCGCGCGTCTCGGACGCGATGGAATTGCTGGCCGCCGGCTACGGCAAGCGGCTCCTGATCTCGGGCGTGCATCCGGCCTCCACCGCAAGCGACATTTCCCGCTCCGTGCAGGAAAGCCAGGCGCTGTTCCGTTGCTGCGTCGACCTCGACCGCTCGGCGGTCTCCACCCGCGGCAATGCGTCGGAGACGACGCGCTGGGTGCATGAGCGGGGTTTCAAGTCGCTGATCGTGGTGACGTCGAACTATCACATGCCGCGTGCCATCGTTGAAATGTCGCACGCGATGCCCGATATCGCGCTGATTCCCTATGCCGTGGTCGGCGAGCGCTGGCGCGACGAGCCCTGGTGGGAGAGTGGCGCCACGTTTCGGCTGGTATTGTCGGAATATGTGAAATACGTCGCAGCCGGCCTGCGCGTGCACCTGTTCGATCTCGGCATCGATCTTCCGATCGAGCCGTCCGATCAACCGACCGGTGCGCTCGTGCCGCAGCGGCCGGCGACCGCGCAGGCGAACTGACGGCGCATGACACAACATCCGGGTTTTCGATGGTTCTGATTTTCCTGCGTTCGCTCGTCTTCAACATCCTGTTCTATGTGGTCTTCCTGCTGTGGTCGCTGGTGGCGCTGCCGACCTTCGCGATGCCGCGCGCGGCGATGCTCAAGGTCGGAAGCTGGTGGGCGAAGACCAACATCCTGCTGATGCGCCTGATCTGCGGCATCAAGGTCGAGTTTCGCGGCGTCGAGAAGATTCCGAAGGGCCCGCTGATCGTCGCCTCGAAACATCAGTCGATGTGGGAAACGATCTCGCTCCTGCACTTCTTCGAGGCGCCGTTCTTCGTGCTCAAGCGCGAGTTGCAGTTCATTCCGTTGTTCGGCCTGTTTCTCATCAAGACCAGGATGATCGCGATCGACCGTGCCGCCGGCGGCCGCGCCGCGCTTGCGGTGATGCGGCGCGCCGCCGAAGAGGTGCGCCACGGCCGTCAATTCGTGATCTTTCCGGAAGGCACCCGCACGGCGCCGGGCGCGCCGCCGCACTACAAGGCGGGCGTCGGCCTGATCTATTCCGAATGCGGCGTGCCGTGCCTTCCGGTGGCTCTCAATTCCGGGCTGTTCTGGCCGCGTCGTACCTTCATGCGTTATCCGGGAACGCTGGTGGTGGAGTTTCTCGATCCGATCGCGCCGGGGCTCAAGCGCGACGACTTCCTGCATCGTCTGCAAGCCACGATCGAGACCACCAGCAACCGTCTGGTGGCGGCGGCCCAGGCCGAGCAGAAAGAGCTGTTCGGAGGCATTCCCGCATCAACGCGCTCGTAGCTTTCTGCGCAAACAGCGGCTGCATCAGCCGCCAGTCGTGACGATAGGGGCGCACACCGGCCATCGCGTAGCTACGACGCAGCTGTAACTTCTTCCAAAGCGCAGCCAGTTGTACAGGCCGAACGTGTGAGCGAGGTTCTTCACACGCGAGACCGGAAATTGCGGCGATCTGTTGATGTCAAGCCATTGGCCATGGCCTGAACGCATCTCCAGCAAGCTCTGTGCGGTCATTCTGCTGACGCATTCTCTGTCTTAGTCGGAGAGAATAGAACACTGTGCGAGGGCCGTCCCGGTTCCCACAGCCGGTTCGGTCGCCAGGTCCGGCACGCGTCCGCAAAAAGTTGGCGCGAGTTTCGTGAACGCTCCCGCGTTCCCTGGGCCATGCTTGCGGCATCCGCAACCGGAAAACCAGAAAATCAAAGGAGTTATGATGCTGTTCCGCTCGAGCGGCGCGCTTTGCGTCGCCCTGATTGCAATGGTCTTTTCCGTTGGCGTTGCCCGAAGTGAAATCCTTGCAGTTCATTCGATCGCTGTCGACAATGCCGCTTCCGGGGACACGATCGTCGGCGCAGCATCGATGTACAATCCGTTCCGCAAGGGATCGCAGGAGGGCGGCCCGAGCACGGCCTCCGGAGAGCGCTACGATCCCACAGTCTGGGCGGCGGCCATCAAGACAAATCTGCGTCAGAAATTTGGTGGCGTTCAATATGGCGCAAGACCGAAGTTTGCTCTCGTTGAAGCTGTCGGCAAGAAGGTCATCGTCAAGATCAACGACGTTGGGCCGCTAACGCCCGGCCGCATCATTGACCTCAATGAAAGGACGATGCGCCATTTCGATCCGGGCTTGCAGCGCGGAGTGATTGCCGGCGTAAAAGTCACGCCGCTTTCAGGCGAGTGGAGTCCCGGACCGGTCGGCTGAACATCGCAAGGCGGAGGTGAAGCGCACGCGGACAGTGGGGATGCCTGACGCTTTCCTTGCCACTCGTGCGCTGCCACCTCCGGGGATCGGCGGACTCGGCTTGCGTTGCCGAAGGACCGCCAGTCCGCTCAACGGCTCAATGCGGACTTGGGCCGCCGCACGCGCGAGACCGAGTTCAGTTAAGGGTCTGTAGCCTCGGGCGCGACGGCAACGACGTTCTGCCTGGAGGAGGGCTTGAAAGTCGAGCCGAGATGCTTGAACCGAATTTCCTCGAGCCATTTATCGCTTTCGTCCAGGAAATTTTTATCGACTTGCCCGGACCTATCCGTGGTCACGAGAAAGTATTCGAGGACCAGCAGGAAGCCGGTGATGATCAACGCTACTATCGACATCAGAGGCTGCGTCAGAAAGCTGTCGCGGATAATCGCGTTTATCGTGTGCAATTGCTCGATCATTTGAACTTCTCCGCTATCGCCGCCTCGATCTCTTTCACGCGATCTGCGATTTGCTGATACTTCTTTTCCTCTTCCCAAAACCAACGGTTCTCATGAACGATCGCCAACTCATTGAGCTAGCTCCGATTGGTCGGCGACGTCGAGTTTCGACTCCTAACGGAAGTCGCCTGTCGAGTGTCGGTGCGTCCATGCAGGCCCAATTTGGCCGTCTACCGTTGGCAGGTGTCCCGGCCATTCGGCGGATCGGACGCCTCGTGGATCGAGACCCGGGTTGGAAACGACGTAGTCGATCTCGCCCCGCGTCGCGCCTATATCGATCAATTCCCTGTCACTGAGATCGGACAGGGCTGCGCGTAGTTTCTGACGTTGCCGTCGCTCCCAGGACGCATCCCAATATCTCCTGAACAAACTCCAGAGCCAGAGCTTCGGTGCGGCGGACTGTCCCAACACCAGTGCATCAAATATTGTGCTCATCGCGGCACTCCCTTGGATGTGTGTTTCCACTGAAAGCAGAGTGCCAAGGGCGTAGAGGCTACGCTTAACCAGCCGCTTACATTTCCCTTATCAGCGGCTTATTCTTGAGCGGAGGCGCGGTCAGGACGCCTGGTGCATATGGCTGTTGGGAGACGACCCGGGGGATTGGCGGCTTGCGCTATCAATTCGAGGAGTTCACATTCGACACCGACCGGCGCGAGCTGCATCGTGGGCCCGATGCCATTTCCATTGCGCCGCAGGTTTTCGATTTGCTCGAATATCTGATCCGGAACAGAGAGCGCGTTGTCAGCAAGGACGACCTCATCAACGCCATTTGGAACGGCCGGATCGTCTCCGATGCCGCACTCACCACGCGTCTGAATGCCGTCCGCGCCGCGATCGGCGATACCGGCGACGAGCAGCGCCTTATCAAAACGCTTCCGCGAAAGGGCTTCCGGTTCATCGGGCCGGTGCGGGAATTGCAGGTGCCCGCAGGAGCGACGATCGCCGATAACCCGCCGGAACTTCCGAAGCCCACTCTCGCGTTGCCGGATCGACCCTCGATCGCCATCCTCCCGTTCGCCAATTTGAGCTCCGATCCGGAACAGGAGTATTTCGCAGACGGCATCGTGGAAGACATCACGATGGCGCTCTCTCTCTTTCGCTGGCTGTTTGTGATCGCTCGCAATTCGAGCTTCACCTACAAGGGCCGGGTTGTTGACGTGAAGCAGGTCGGCCGGGAACTCGGCGTGCGCTACGTACTTGAGGGTAGTGTGCGCAGATCCGGAAATCGCATTCGTATCGCGGGTCAGCTTATCGATGCCGAAACTGGAGCACATCTCTGGGCGGACCACTTCGAGGGCCCGACCGAGAACATGTTCGATCTGCAGGATCACCTGACGTCGAGCGTCGTTGGTGCAATCGCCCCAAAGCTGCAGCATGAGGAAATCAAACGGGCCAGGCGCAAACCGACCGAAAGTCTGGATGCATACGATTATTACCTGCGTGGACTGGCCAAGGCTCGCTGGTCCAAGGATGCGAACAGCGAAGCGCTCCGGCTTTTTTACAAGGCGATTGAGCTCGATCCGCGCCTGGCCTGTGCCTATGGCATGGCCGCCTGGTGTCTATGTTCGGCGCAAGGGGCTCGGCTGGATCGAGCGACCCGGCCAGGGAAAGCGCGGAAGCCACGCGGCTCGCCCGAAAGGCAGTGGGTCTGGGGATGGATGATCCGTTTGCACTATGTATGGGTGCCTATGCTCTCGCCTTTGTAGCCCATGAGTTCGACGATGCGGCGGCGTTCATGGATCGGGCGCTGGGCGTCAATCCGAACCTGGCGCGAGCCTGGATGCTCAGTGCCTGGTTGAGGGTTTGGAGAGGAGAGCCGGAGCTCGCGCTTGAGCACGTCCGCGCGCGCCACGCGACTTAGCCCGCTCGATCCATCCATGTACTACACAATCCAGTCGGCCAATGCCTATGCTCATTTTCTGGCGGGACGCTATGATATAGCCGCGTCATGCGCCGAAAACGCACTTCGCGACAATCCGGTATTCTTGCTCTCCATTTGCATGTCTGCGGCGAGCAACGCGCTCGCCGGGCAGGCTCGAGACGGCACAAAGAGCCATGTTGCGGGCCCTTGAATGTAGGCCCAATTTGCGCACCTCCAATCTGGCAGATCTCGCATCATTTCGTCGGCCGGAAGATCTGGCCCTGTTTGCCAGGGGTCTTCGCGAAGCGAGACTTCCGGAATGACCGTGAGTTAGCGGCCAGCCTGGGTCCCGCTGCCGACAAGCGCGAATCCTCGAGGACCCTGTCTTTCGCCTTGGGACCCAGAAGAGAAATGGCAGCGACCGGAGCTTGGTGCTAAACTTCTGTGGGCTGGGGTTCAGGGAGACGCCGCCATGCCAATTTATGTTCTCCGTGGTCGATATAGCTCGGAATCTCTGAAAGGGATGATCGCGAATCCCGAGGATCGCGAAGCGGCTATTGCGAAGGTCGTGGAAAAAGCCGGGGGCAGGCTGCTTTCGTACTACCTGACGTTCGGGGATGATGACTGGTTGGTGATAGTTGAGTGCCCGAGCAACGAAATCGCGTTGTCGATAGCGATCGTCGGAGCAGCGGGGGGCAGCAATACGGACACAAAGACGACCGTTGCCATGACAACAAAGCAGGCTATGGCTGCCTTCAAGGCTGCTGGCGAACTTGCGAAATCGTTCAAGAGCGCGGGACGCTGACCCGGATTCGATCTGCCTTTGTGTGCGAGGACTGGCTCCGAATGACTGCTTCCAGCCTGCAGCCGACCTGAGTTTGTTTGGGGTTGAGCAGGCGGAGGGCGGACGTCCTTTGACACCCACAGCGGACATTCGAGGCTGTCATCGCTGCTGACCTTCTGTTCGACAGCCGTGAAATCCGCTTTCCACAGCGGCACGCTCGGGTCTGCGAATGACAGGCCATTTTGTGCGCTCATTCACATCGTTTGCCCATCAACTCGGGTATATTGGAGCCGAGCCATCCCTTGGCGAATTGGGACTAAGCACCACGCTGAAGCGCGAGGAACGGTGCGGGATGAGTGCACAAAGCAGCATCATCCGTTTTATCACCGCTACGGTGATAGTCGGGCTTGCCGTACTAACGGCGACGGCTTTCTACGGTGCTCGGAAAGAGATGGGCCAAGTCGTGCCCGCCGACGCGAGGGCAGCAGCCTACTTCGAAAGGCATTCCGAGGCTGACTGCAGATTTGAAGGCACCTGGCATGACTGGGAACGCGACGAATGGATGACGCTCGGCTGCCTCAAAGTCAAAGTCCAACACCGCGAGGGCAGCTACAGCTCTGCAACAGGCCCCCGGGCGACTTTGCAGGTCTCGATGCAAGGCACCTACTGGATTGACGGAGGAAGCTTTATCCACATCGCTGGCCAGGACAGTGAAGGGAAAAACCACGATTTCAGCTCACCCATCTCGGTCGAAAATCTCGAGTACCCTACGCAGATCTGCTTCGCAGAGACAACCGAAGGGATGGCATGTACTGCGTTCTTCATTTGGAAGGATGATGAATAGGTGCTTCAGGCCGCTCTGCACACGAACCTCCCACACGACAACGGTATTGTGGCCGGAGAGAAACCGGAACGACTGCATTGGCCCCAAGCTGACCTCGCGCGAACTCGAAGCGACGTCCGCTTTCAGGGGGCGAGCGGACCAACATCGAGCGGCAGGCTGAAGTCCGGTAGTGACCCTTAGTGGACCTCATTTATCGACCGTAACGAATAGCGATTCCAATCTCGTAGCGGCAAGCGGGATCGCCAACCGGCGGCGGTGGCGGGCGGAAGATGGGAGGAGTACAATGAGCCGGCCACGGCAAACGCAAGGCGTCCTCCTGGCCGCCGCAGAAACTGCGTTGGAAGGGTTATCACCATGAGGAAGACGCTATTGGCTCTCGCTGTGGCCGCGACTTTGGCCGTTTCCGCAGCCTCGCCCGCTTGTGGTGGTCCGCGCTATGACTACGGTCCCGGGGGCAATCCGTATCCGCCCACTTATCCCGGACCACGCGGCTATCCATACTGGTCGGGCTATGTTGATGCGCCGGTTGGAGAGGCGATCCCGCCATGCCACTGGATTACCCAGCGCGTCTGGGACGGTTATGCGTGGCGCGTTCGCCACGCGCGCATCTGCGGTCAATAAACGGCAAGAGATGCCGGCCAAGCGTCAAGCGGAAATGCTCCAAAGCCACACGCTCACTTTCAACAATCGCAATGTGCAGATCGACTGGGGCGCGCCCGTAGTCGCAAGATACTAGTTTCGCGAAATCCGACGTTTGACCCCGGTTGGTCAAAGGGCTCCAGTTTAGCACTGGAGCCCTTTCTATTTTGGCAGCGACGAAGTCCGGTTCTGGCCCGAAACGGACATGTCTGAGGCTGTCGTGAATGTCGGCTTTTGACCCTAGCGGATATTCGCTGTGCTCGACCTGCCCAGCGCTGGATGCAACCGAAACAACTTGCAGCTGAGGTAAATTGGTATGAAGATCGATCTGGGAAGACCGTAATGCGCCTAGGCGTTTGTAAAGAGCGCAGCCAGCGTGCGCATCGCAGGGCGATGTTTCCGGGCCGGATGGGGCGCGAGGCGTTGACGCTTGCGCTTGTTCGAATGGACGCCGCGCGGCGCGCAGATATGGTGGAAGATGAACCCGCTTCGTACCACCGTGGTCATGAAAACGGATATTGGCGGCTCAACATCCCGCTTTCGTGAGCTACTTGCGGCGGATTTGCAAACGCTTCTGAGCAACCATCTCAATTTCATAACGCACCATTCCGCCGAGCACGGCGGCCGAATTATCAAGTCGGCGGGCGATGGCTACTGGTTGGAGTTTTCAAGTGCGACGGGGGCAGCCAGAGCGGCAGTCGAGATGCAGGAGGCGTTGCGACTGGCGCAGCCAAGTCGGGGTGACGACCGCCTGGCGATACGCATCGTAATCGCGCTGGGTGACATCGCGCTTCAGGACGGCGACTTCGTCGGCGACGCCTTTGCGCTTGCGACCCGCATCGAGGCCATTACGCCGCCTGACGAGATTTATCTCGCAGCCGCTGCCCGGCTCGCTCTCGTGTCGGCGGACGTGCCGACTGCTCTGGTCAACAGCTTTACCTTCAAAGGATTTGATGAAGCAGTTCCAGTCTATCGTATCGAGCAGCGCCATCGTACCCGTATCATCGCCGATACAATTCTTATGTACTCAGACCTTGTCGGTTTCCGCAGGATTACAAATGGCGAACAGGCCATTGGCGCCGTGGAGCGCGTCCTTGATGCGCTCGATACAGTGAGCCAAATGACGGCCCGGGAATACGGCGGGAGGATCGATTTCAACCAGGGCGATGCTTATTACTTTTCCTTCGCGGAGGCTTCGAGAGCCGTTGCGGGGGCAGAATGTTTCGCGCGGACCTGGGAGGAAATCCGACAAAGGAAACAGATCAGCTGCGCGATCAACATCGGACTGCACCGCGGCACAGTATATGCGTATCGGTCCTTTCTTTACGGCCGCGATGGCGAGATTTGCGGGGCGCTGCAAAATGCGACCACAAAGCTTCTGGCATCCGACGAAACCGGAATTTTCGTCACCGAGCCAGTACGCGTCGATCTGGTCGGCGGTTCCTGGCACAATCAACTCCAGCGTGTCACATTGCGGCAAGAGCGCCCAGTCCTGGCGGGAATCGAGATTTATCGGCTTTGCGATGTGTTGCCCTCAGCGCCTTAGGGTATCCCTTTTTTCCTGATTCACGCGCACAGAGCCGGTCGTTTTGCTGTGATCCTCGCTGGTCCCGATAAATCATGATTGATTTGCACATATGGCCAAACCCGACATAGCCGGCGGGTTCACCGGGGTCCGCTCGGCGTTGGGCGACGTTGAGCGCGGCAAATCGTTACTGGCTGGACCTTGATTTGGTTGTGAGTTCCACGCTCGCTCCTGATGCGATTCACGACGGGGAGTGGTAGGTCACCGATTGGTAGGCCCTTTTTTTCGACAACTCGTGCGTTTCATGTCGTTGTCAACCGGGACGCGCAGGAGATGTATGTCCTTGCTCTGGTCACCCAAAAAGGCGGAAGCGGCAAGAGCACGCTGACGGTCGGAATTGCAGTCGCAGCGATGGGGACCGGGGAGCGCGTCGCAATTGTCGAGGCGGATCCACAAGGCACGATTTCAAAATGGATAGAGCGGCGCGGCCATCCCTATCCGCGGGTCGTCCGGGTCGGTGATCCCGCCGAAATAGAGGGGGCGCTCGTCAACCTTGAAGCTGAGGGGATCTGGCTTACGGTCATCGATACCGCCGCCACGAACAATGCACCGGCCATGCGCTCCATCGCGAGGGCCGATCTTTGCCTGATCCCGGTGCGTCCGAGTCCGGCCGACATCGAGGCTGCGATACCGACGCTGATTGCTATTCGTAAGCTCAACCGCCGATTTGCTTTCGTCCTTAATCAGACGCCACCGCGGGGCTGCCGCTTGAGTGAAGCTGCAACGTCGCTCAATTCGCTCGGGGTGCTTGCGCTTCCCTATGTCGGACAGCGAAATGACCACCAGGACGCGCTTGGGGCAGGATTAGGCGTGACCGAGTTTGCACAAGGAAAAGCCTCGGAGGAAGTTCGCGAGCTGTGGCGCTGGGTCTTGAAAAAGCTTGTCGAGGGATCGTTAGATCATGAGCCACAGGCAAAAACAGCGGCGGGCTAGCCATACGCGCTGTGCACGACGCTCGCTGGTGGAGCTTACCGCGGGGGCGATCCGAGCCGTTGACGATGGCCTGTTCGTGTTGTCCAGCGGGATTGCTCGTTCCAATCCGCGATCCGACCACACAGGCGAGAAAACGTCTGATCAAACAATCCTTGTAGGGCAAGCGACGGTCCCGAATCCCGTTGCGGTGCTTGAAATCTCGAAATGCGGCGGCGCCGCGCGAGGACGAGCTCCCGGGGGGGCGAAGCGGCGTGGAAAGACATCGGCGGTTCCAGTCTTGAAAGCAGTTTCTTGACCGTTCCCAAAGACGCCATGACGGAGTGCCGCGCGGATGCGGTCGAATTGATTGTGCAGAAGGAACCAGCCGACAGCGCCGGGCAGCCGCAACCACGATACATGCGGCGGCTCACTGACGAGGCGGTTAGATTGCTGGACGATCTTCGGAGCGGCAAGCTGGAGAATCAGGCGAATTTCATCCTGAGCGAATGCTTCAGAGAAGCCGCCAGCGCGTTCTGTATGATCAATCAGCAGCTCAAGCGCGATGGCTATGCTGCAAGCATTGATCCATCAATCTTCATCTGGCTCGCCAATATCACCGAACCGGAGACGCGCGACACCGGAACCCAGCGGCTTGAGATCGTACCCAACCACCACGGTCGCCCGAGCACGTACACGCGCCAGGTCGCTCAATTTATTTGGTACCTTGTCGAGGCGCAGGGCTGCGGGCGACAGGCCGCATATCGGGGGGCGCTCACGAAGTTCACCATAAGCGCGAGTTTCGCCGAGAAGGCCTATGTCTTCTGGGAACCGATCTTCAAACGGGCGGGACCGCACGTGAAGATGCTGACCCGCATTTCAGATCCAGAAATGTAAGTTGAGCAGTGACCGGCCTCGGCCTCTCGCGGTACGCTCGCCGCGCTGAACGAAAAAGCCGGACCGATCAGCGCTCAAAACGCGAAACGGGCCGGCTTGGATTTCTTGAAGTTTCTGAACCACATCAAATCGCGGCTATGTCAGCCTCGCGATGGCAAAGCGCACGCGGCTTGATGTGCCTCAGCAAGGCTAGCAGCGAAGACCTACTTCTTCTTGCTGGTCTTCTTTGCCTTCTTCGCCTTCTTCGCCTTCTTAGCTTTCTTGGCCATGTTGCCCTCCGCTACCCCAGTTGGTTCAATGCAAGTCGACATCGACATGCACAAGATGAAGAGTACACCACAATTTGAAAATTGATACGCCGCGCTTCAAACAAGGTAAACGGTGGTGGCTTCGGCACTGGTGAACTGGACAGACCCACACGCTGCCACGATGTCGGTTGTTGGCCCATAGCGGACCTCGGCTGTCATCGATGCGATCTCCGCTTTCGAGCTATGAACGCACCAACGTCGGGCAGGGTGCAGATGTCCCCCAATGATCTGAAGCGACCTAAGCTGTGCGCTAAATGGAGCGGGGGAGCGGTGCTAGCGACATCGGCTGCAACGTTCCGTACATCAGCGTTCGCCATAGCCATTCGAGCGGGCCATATCGATAGCGGCTTAGCCACCACATGCTGAAAAATACCTGGGCGATATATACGGCAAGGCCGATGGCCAGCGCCTTTGCTTCGCCAATGGAGCCGAACAGCCCAAGGCCGTATCCATAGAAAATCCAACCGAAAATCAAGGATTGAACGATGTAGTTTGTAAATGCCATGCGGCCGAGCGGCGCTGCCCAGCCTAGCAACATCTTTCCGCTGGCCAGGTTGGCGATCGCGAGGATGAGTGCGCCGTAACCGAGCGCCAGCAGAATGGTGCCAAGGGGAGTTGCGATTTTCGCTATACCGATGGCCGCGACAGCGCTGCTTGAAGCTGGGAGGATAAGAAAAGCGCCGAGACCGATGCAGCCGATGGCTGCTGAGAACAGGAGCGTCTGGTGCGGTGCCCGCAGGGTGCCGCTGCGCCAAACGAATGCACCAAACAGAAACAGTCCCAGGGTGCGCGGGAAAATGTAGACGTGCAGGGGAACGAACAGTTGGATTTCGCGAATTCGGAACGCTAACACCTCCCCGTAACTACCCGTTGGATAAATCTGATTAGCCTCCAGGAGGTTACGTTGGATCAAACCAAGGCCGGGCCACAGTCCAGGTGGTGGCCATGCGTGCATCGCGAGATACACTCCGAGGAACGTCGCAGCGCCGCCCGCCAAAAGCCAGCGGGGGCCGAACAGAAACGGCAGAACGATTAGACCCGCGATCGCGTATTCGGTGAGAATGTCGCCATTCCAGATCAGATAAAGGTGGATCAATCCGAACGTCAGCAACACGATCAGCCGGCGTATCAAGAGAAGTGTGCGGCGCGGGCTTACCGAAAGATGCTCGAATTAAATCGCAAGTCCTACGCCAAACAGCAGGGAGAACAGAGCAAAAGCCTTCGAATCGACGGCCAGCATCAAGACCGTTTCCACTGCCCGGTCGACTGGAGATGCGGGCCTTCCGGCGTGCAGGAACCGCTCGAAAATCGAAACGCGGAATTCCATGACCAGATTCATCGCCAGAACGCCGAACAATGCGAGGCCGCGGAGTGCGTCGATACTGTCGATACGGTCCGATGGGCTCACCGGGCCGGAGCGTTCGTCATGGGTTGGGGCGTGGGTCATTGCACGACGATTATAGATTGCAGGAAGATTCTAGATAGATGCTGATGTCGGTTTCTGGCCCCAGGCGGACATCGAAATCGCATGATCTAGGTCAAAGCGGTTGCTCGAAATGCGAAATACACGGGCCGGACCAGGGTGGAGAACATCGGCCCTACGGGGTCGTTTACGTCAGGCCAGGTGCTGAGGCGATTTGCTTGTCTTCACGCCCGTAGTTGATGGCCCCTTGAATAGGTGACATCATCATGAGCATGGGTTTAGACCGCAAACCGCAGGTACGCCGGACGACGCCGCCGTCGGAAAGTGTCGTTGCGAGCTGGTACGAGAACGCCAGTTTACTCGATAGCTACAGCATTGACTTGAGTGCATCGGAACAGTCGAGCATGCGCGAGCTGGCGACGCGGACACTCGTCAATCCACCCGCCTGGCAAAAGACGTTGATCGCTTTGCGCGACGCCATGGTTACGCCCTTTGGCATCAAAACCTCCGATACGGTCAGGACGTCCCGGGACAACCATGAACGGGTGGACTTCTTCCCGGTGCACTGGGAGAGCAAGGACGAAATTGTGCTCGGTGCGGATGACCGACATCTGGACTTCCGGCTATCTCTGCTCCGACGTCATTCTCCAATAGGCACGTTGCTCATCGCGACAACCGTTGTGCATACCCACAATGCCTTGGGCTTCACCTATCTCAACGCGATCAGGCCCTTTCATCACCTCGTGGTCAGGGCCAACCTGGCGCGCTGTGCACAAACGCGGCGATGACCACTTGCGGGCTTCATGCGGATGAGTGCCGCGGGAATGCGGAATCGCGTCCCACTCCACTGTCATGCCCCGCGCATGCGGGCATCCAGTATCCCAGAGGCTTCTCGGATGAACTCCGATGTCTCTGGAATGCTGGATCGCCCGGTCAAAGCCGGGCGATGACGACGAGTGAAGTTTGAAGACAAAAGCAAATGCGGCTACACCGACCGCGCCGGCACCTGATGCGGATGCGCGTCGTGCAGCATCAGCGCGAGCTGATGCAGTTGCGCATCGCGAAAACCTTCCGCCTCGATGGCCTTCACGGTCGCCAGCACGTAATCGCGGTTGATGCCGGATTGCCCGTGTCCCTGC
Organism: uncultured Alphaproteobacteria bacterium; assembly: GCA_963696255.1. Lineage (GTDB taxonomy): Bacteria > Pseudomonadota > Alphaproteobacteria > Rhizobiales > Xanthobacteraceae > Bradyrhizobium. The sequence goes on along the minus strand of CAVOJN010000005.1, from coordinate 761,624 downwards.
AGCACGTGGCGGAGCTGGTCCGCGAGCGAGAGCCGGCCGGCGTATTGCACATGGCCGCGGTCGACGACATAGGCCAGCGCGCTGACGCGCTGCTGCGCGTCGTTCTCGAGCCACACCGAGCGCATCACCTCGCGATAGACCGAGGTGACCTGCTCGCGCTCCCGCAAATAGGCGATGGTGGCGGCGCGGTTTTCCTCGGCGACGCGGAACGCGATGCCGCGGCAGGCGCCGCCGCGGTCGAGCCCGAGGACCAGGCCCGGTCGTTCCGGCGTGCCGCGATGGACAAAGGAGTACACGCACAGCGCCCGATGTTCGCCGATCAGCCGCGCCGGCACCTTTTCGAGGTAGTCGAAGCCGGGCCGCCACATCAGCGAGCCATAGCCGAACACCCAGAGGTCGCCTGTGGAAGATTCTGCTTCGGGATGGGTGATGCCGGGCATTTCGTGGATCGATTACCAGAAAAATCGCTTACTTGGAAAGGCGTTGACTTGCCTGCGGGGACGCCGACCGCTTTATTGACAAAATTAGCGATCAAAGGCTCGCCGATGACCGACCTTGCCGCGGCGCCGCGCCGCACTTCGCGCTGGCGCATCTTCATCGCTCCGCTCCTGCTCCTGATCGTCGCGATCGGCTGGAGCGCGTTCTGGTTCTTTGCCGCCTCCCAGGTCGACGTGCAGGCCGATGCCTGGCGCGCGCGAGAGGCGAAGTCCGGCCGGGTCTATGATTGCGCGAAGCGATCGGTCGCGGGCTTTCCGTTCCGCCTCGAAGTGCGCTTGCGAGGGCGCCAGCGTGGCGCTGGTATCGCAGACCGCCGGCCAGCCCGCATCGCAGCCGTTCACCGCGAAGCTCGGCCAGATCCTGGTCGTGGCGCAGGTCTATGATCCCAAGCGCGTGATCGCCGAATTCACCTCGCCGGCCACGCTGTACGATCCGGTCTCGCAGCAATCCTATGCGGTGAACTGGAGCCTCGGTCATGCCAGCGTCGCCGGGCTGCCGTTGACGCCGGACCGCGTCTCGGTCGAGTTCAACGATCCCGCCTCGACCGCGTCGGCCAGATGCCGGTGCCGCTGACGCGCGCCAAACATGTCGAACTGCACGGCCGTCTCGCCCACGGTTCGTCCGCCGATCATCCCGTGATCGAAAGCGAGCTCGTGATCAATCAGGGCAGCATCCAGGGCCTGCATCCGCTGCTCGCCGAGCCCGTTCGATGCCGACGTCCGCGCGCGCGTGACCGGGCTGACGGATTTCTCGCCAAAGCCCTGGCCGGTGCGGTTTCGCGAGTTGCAGGCCGCCGGCGGTCATGTCGAGATCGTGCAATCGCGCGTGCAGCAGGGCGATCTCATTGCGGTTGCGGCAGGTACGCTGGGCCTGAATGCGAATGGCCGCATTGACGGCGAATTGCAGATGACCGTTGCCGGAATCGAGAAGGTGATCCCCGCGCTCGGCATCGACAAGATGCTGGAAGAGGGCGTGCCGCAGGCGACGCTCGATCGCGTCGCCCCGGGCGTGAAGACGCAGGACCTCAACAATCTGTTCGGCGCGCTCGACCGCGCCATTCCCGGCCTCGGCAAGGTGGTCAAGCAGAATGCCAATGTCGGCGTTGCCGCCGGCATCAACGCGCTTGGCAAGGAAGCCGAGCTCGAAGGCAAGAAGGCGCGGGCCTTCCCGCTGCGCTTTGTCGACGGCGCGGTTTTCCTGGGGTCGCTGAAGGTCGCGCAGACGCCGCCGCTGTTCTAGCTCGCCGTTTTGCCAAGGCGCTTGACAAGATGGGTGCGACAATTTGTATGCGCATCGTTCACGCGACAATCGCCGAAGCGTGAAGGCGCGCGCCCCTGTCGCCGGGAATGCGCAGGCTTAATTGTCAGTCATGTCATGTACGTCCCGCACGGATGTTGCGGGCCGATTGCAGGAGGTGACCATGACCCGCTTCAAACTTTTTGGTGCCGCTCTCGTATTTGCCGCTTTCGTCGCGCCGGCCTCAGCGCAGCAGGCGGTCTCCGAGCCCGCCGCCGCCGCGTTCGATCCGAATTTCTCCATCTATTCGAATGGGCCCACGCGTCCGGCAGCGGTGCAGCCCTTCAACCCTAACACGATGGCCGAGATGCGGATGGCGGTGAAGCCGCACATGTCGCATCGCGCCCCGGCCAGGCACTACTGAGCCTTTCCTCCGAGCAGCGACTCCCCCCCGCGCATGCTCCAACTCTGGGCTCGGCCATGTCCCGGCCGGGCCCAGTTTTCTGCATTGATGGCCGTCCGCCGCGCGCGATCGGCGATCCCCTCGAAAAATTCCCGCAGGTCCGTGCAGAAAAACGTGATCGGGAAAATGACCGCGGCCGCGAATATCGGCCGCCGCATTCAAGTCTCTCCTCTCACGAGGAAGCACGCACACACCGGTAACGACGGTGCGATGTGCACGGGGTGGCTTCCTTCGGGAGGGAGGTTCACGTGCGATTGCTTGGGTGCATTGTTGTCGGCAGGCTTGCTGGTCTCGGCCGGCCAGGCCCTTGCGGAAGACGATCCCGCGGCTGAAATCCGTCTGCTCAAGGCCAAGCTGAAACAGCTTGAGCAGCGCGTCGACGATCAGGCGCGGAAGGAGAAACAGATCGAGGCGCAGGCGAGGGCGGTTGCGCCGGCTGCGCTACAAGGCACCGCCGCAGGCCTGTCCCGACGGCAAGGTCTGCTACAGGGATGTCACGCTGACCTTCGGCGGCTGGGTCGATCTCACCGGCATCTATCGCACGCGCAATCTCGCCTCCGATACCGGCTCGGTCTACAACTTCATCCCGTTCCCGCAGGCGAAGAACTACTACACGTCCGGAATCGCGCTTCTCGGCGCGGCAGAGCCGCTTCTCGGTGCTCGCCGAAGGCAATGTCGAGTCGGATACGCATCTGGCCGGCTATGGCGAGATCGATTTCGAGGGCGCGGCGCAGACCGCAAGCTCGGTTGCGACCAACTCCTTCAACCCGCGCATGCGTCAGATGAGCCTGACGATCGATCGTACCGATCTCGGCTTCCACGTGCTCGCCGGCCAGTCCTGGTCGCTGAATGCGCCGAGCAAGGTCGGCATCGATCCGCGTGGCGTCGATGCGCCCGGCGTGATCGATTTCGAATCGGTGCCCGGCTTCCTCGCCGCGCGCCAGCCCGGCATCCGGGTCTGGCAGGACATCGGACCGGAATTCAAGATCGCGGCGTCAGCCGAAAATCCGCAGACTACATTCTTCGGCGGCAACATGCCGGCGGTCGGCACGCCGGCGGTCGGCCCGCAGGGCGTGCTGAACCCCAACCTGCTGGTCAACCTGACCGGACCGGGCGGCAGCTTCTTCAACAACGCCAACAATGTCAGCCTGAACCAGGTGCCTGACGTCACGGTGAAGGCGTCGTGGGATCCGCGGCTGGGGCCCTACCACCTGCATGTCGAAGCCTGGGGTCTCTACCGCCAGTTCTTCGACCGCTTCAACTTCGCCAATCACACCTACGACACCGGCAGCTTCGGCGGCCACATCAATGCGGAGCTCATTCCGAAGACACTGGACCTGCAGGTCTATGGCGCGCATGGCGCGCTCGGCCGCTTCACCGCGCGCCGTTCCCGGACGCGACGCTGGCGCAGGACGGCACCATCCTGCCGCTGTCGATCACATCCGCAGCGGTCGGCCTGATCTGGCATGCGCTGCCGACGCTCGACCTCTACACCTATGCGGGCCTCGAGAAGACCAAGGCCGCGTTCATGGATGTCGGCACGGTGCCGTTCGGCTACGGCAACCCGCTCTACAACAACACGGGCTGCAATATCGAGAACTCGCCGGCGGCGACCTGCAACGGCAACACCACGTGAGATCAGGCAATTCACCGCCGGCCTCTACGACACGATCTACCAGGGCAAATACGGCCAGGTGAAAGCCGGCGTGCAGTATTCCTACAACCAGCGCTTTGCGTTCCAGGGCGTGGGCGGCGCCCCGCAGACCGACGACAACATCGTCATGACCCAGATCCGCTACTACCCGTTCAACTGAAGGAGGCCGCAAATGGCAACGAAGAACAGACCGATCGATGATGTCATCTTCATCACCGCGCTCGCACACGTCGTCGGACGTGCGGGACTGGCGATGGCGGGCGCCATGTGCGGCACCTTCGTTGCCGCCGGGCTCACCCGGGCCAACGCCGCGTGGTTCGATTCTGCGCCCTTCATCGCCGCCATGGTGCTGTTCGGCATGGTCGGCTTCTACCTCGGCATCGATATCCCGCGGCTGCGCATCACTGCTCGCGTGCGGCCGCGGGTCGATCCGGTCGAACTCTTGAGTGCGACCGGCACCTTCCTTGCCACGATCGCCGCGCTGATCTCGGTCTACAGCTTCATCTTCGACGAGACGATGGGCCGTTTCGAATACATGGTCGGCTCGTGGTGGCTGCTCGGCGTCGCGATGCAGATCGGCGCCGGGGTCGCGGGGCGGGCGTACATCGCCGCCCCGGCCAGGCAATGAGACCTATGTCTTGCCGAGTTCTCCGTGCGGCCGGCCGAAATCGGGCGCGGCCGAGTCCTGGCCGATCTCGACGATGCCGCGGCGGATGGCGCGGGTACGGGCGAAATGCGCGAACAGCGCTTCGCCGTCGCCGCGCCGGATCGCGCGGGTGAGCTTCGAGAGATCCTCGTTGAAGGTGCCGAGCATTTCCAGCACGGCTTCCTTGTTGGCGAGGAACACGTCGCGCCACATCGTGGGATCGGAGGCCGCGATGCGGGTGAAGTCGCGGAAACCGCCGGCGGAGAATTTGATGACCTCCGACGAGGTCACCTGAGCGAGCTCATCGGCCGTGCCGACGATGGTGTAGGCGATCAGATGCGGCAAATGGCTGGTGATCGCGAGCACGAGGTCATGATGGTCCGGCGTCATGATCTCGACGCGCGCGCCGAGCGCGGCCCAGAATGCGCGCAATTTCTCGGTCGCATTGGGATCGGTGCCTTCCGGAGGCGTCAGGATGCACCAGCGGTTGATGAAGAGCTCGGCAAAGCCGGAATCGGGGCCGGAATGCTCGGTGCCGGCCACGGGATGCGCGGGTACGAAGTGGATATTGGCAGGCAGATGCGGCCCCATCTCGCGCACGATGGCGCCCTTGACCGAGCCGACGTCGGAGATGATGGCGCCCGGCGCGAGATGCGGCGCGATCTCCTGCGCCACCGCTCCGCAGGCGCCGACGGGAATGCAGAGGATGACGAGGTCGGCGCCCTTGACCGCCTCGGCATTGGTCGCGACCACGGCATCGACGATGCCGAGTTCCTTCACTCGCGCGCGCGTCTTCTCGGATCGCGCGGTGGTGACGATTTCGCCGGCAAGGCCCTGAGCCTTTGCCGCGCGCGCGATCGAGCCGCCGATCAGGCCGAAGCCGATCAGCGCGAGACGCTTGAACTGAGGTCCGCCGCTCACTTGCCAGCCATGAAATCGCGCAGGCCGTCGACGACGAGCCGGTTGGCCTCCTCGGTGCCGATGGTCATGCGGAGCGCGTGCGGCAGCTTGTAGTTCTTCAGGCCGCGCAGCACGAGGCCGCGCCGGGTCAGAAACGCGTCCGCCTCGTCAGCCGTCTTGCCCTTCTCCGGGAAGTGGATCAGCACGAAGTTCGCCACGCTCGGCGTCACCTTGAGCCCGAGCTTTGTAATTTCCTCCGTGAGCCAGTTGCGCCACTTTTCGGTATGCGTCCTGGACATCTGCTGATGCGCGGTGTCCTCGATCGCGGCGACCGCGGCGAGCATCGCCGGGGTCGAGACGTTGAAGGGGCCGCGGATGCGGTTCACCGCATCGATGATGTGCGCGGGCGCGAACATCCAGCCGATCCGCAGCGCGGCGAGGCCGTGAATCTTCGAGAAGGTGTGGGTGACGACCGTGTTGTCGGTGGTCGCAACCAGCTCGATGCCGAGCTCGTAGTCGTTGCGCGACACGTAGTCGGAATAGGCCGCGTCGAGCACCAGCACGACATGCGACGGAAGTCCTGCGCGCAGCCGCTTGACCTCGTCGAACGGGAGATAGGTGCCGGTCGGATTGTTCGGGTTTGCGAGCCAGACGAGCTTCGTCTTCGGCGTCACGGCCTTGAGGATCGCGTCGACATCGGCGGTGAAATCCTTCTCTGCCACGACCACGTTCTTCGCGCCGTTCGCCATGGTCGCGATCGGGTAGACCAGGAAGCCGTGCGTGGTCGAGATCGCTTCATCGCCCTGCCTCAGATAGGTGTGGGCCAGGAGATTGAGGATTTCGTCCGAGCCGGCGCCGCAGATGATGCGGTCGGGGTCGAGCCCGAAGGTTCGGCCGATCGCCTCGCGCAGCACCCGCGAGGTGCCTTCCGGATAGTCCTCGAGATGCTCGACGGCGCTCCGATACGCTTCCTTGGCCTTGGGCGAGGGGCCGAACGGCGTCTCGTTGGCCGAGAGCTTGAACACCTTGCGGCCCGGCTCCGGCACCGGGCTCTTGCCGGGCGTATAGGGCGCAATGTCGAGGATGCCGGGGTTCGGCACGGGGCGGTTCATCTTTGACTCCGGATATCAGGGACGGCGCTAGGGTTTGGCCGACCCGTTATGTGGCACCGTATAGCGCGTTGCATGGCTGCCGACGAGGGCTGTCGAACGAACGGAGGCCCCCGCCTGGAGCAGGGCCAGCTTGATTTTCTCGATGCCGTGGCTTGCGTCCGACACCAGAAGGGCGGCGCCGTCGAAGGCCGTATCGGGGACCGCGACGATCTCGGCGAGCGGGGCCAGCGCGCGGGCGGTGTCGGCATTCCAGCCGGACACGCGCACGCTCCACATCTGGACTTCCGTGACCATGGCGTCATCGGCCACCCGCGAGATCACGAAGACGGGCAGGGCTGCCGGGTGATCGGCGCGCTCGAGGAACGGCAGCCGCGCAATGATCTTCGGCGCGCCATCGGCTTCAAGCTGGCTCCACCATGGCGTGCGGCTCGAAATCGCCGAGACCAGCGCCAGGTCTCCCCTCGATTTGCCGACGGCCTCGACCGCGGCCTGCGCGCTGAAATGCGCGACATAGGGCACCGTGAAGCCGAAATGGAACCGTGCCGAATCGCGCATCGCGCTTTCGCTGACGGAGACGTCCGCATGAATCGAAAACGGCGCCTGCACGTAGGTGAAGGTCGAGATGATGACGCGCCAGATGCTTTCGATGGTATCGAGCGGCAGGATGCCGCGATGGCGCTCGACCAGGCGCCGCATCATGTCGGCCTCGCGCGCCGGGCGGAATGCCGATCCGACCTCCTGGGTCTGCTTCACCCGGATCAGCCGATCGATGATGTCGCCGCGCTGCATCAGCAGGCGGTGCACGCCTTCATCGATCGTGTCGATCTCCTTGCGCAACTCGGCGAGCGAAGGCGGGGATGGCGGCTTGGACATGCTGGAAACCTGAAATCTCGCACCGCATCCTCCAGATGCGCGAAGCGCGTCTCAAAGGATGAAGCCACATTTTGGCCTCATGGTTCGCGATGACGCCGCAGTCAAGTATACGCAGACTGCGCAAGCTTGTCTGCGGTGCGCCTCCTCACCATGAGGCGTCCGGTTAACCACGCCGTCGGCTTGACGAAAAGGGCCCAAGCGACTAGTTTTGTACCGTTCCGTGGTCATTTGAGCCGGCCGGCTTGCAGCCACGTTAAAAAACTCGCTAAACAGGCCGGGGACAGATTGATCCCGGCCGAACCTTTGTTCAGGCCGGGTTTTTTATTGGCCTGATTCTGTTCTGGTCCGGGAGGCGCGCGCGAGAGCGGCGTCGAGACACATGGTGAGCGTGAAGTCGATACCAAGCCCGACGATCCACGAAGAGCGATCGCACGAGGTCGACCATCCCAATTCGCTGGTGGCGCAGTTCGGCGCCGACCAGCCGTTGAAGCTCGATTGCGGGATGGACCTCTCGCCGTTCCAGATCGCCTACCAGACCTACGGCACGCTCAATGCCGAACGCTCGAATGCGATTCTCGTCTGCCATGCGCTCACGGGGGATCAGCACGTCAACAATATCCATCCACTCACCGGCAAGGAGGGCTGGTGGGATACGATGGTCGGAGCCGGCAAGCCGCTCGACTCCAACAAATACTTCATCATCTGCTCCAACGTGATCGGCGGCTGCATGGGTTCGACGGGCCCGGCCTCGGTCAATCCGGCGACGGGCAAATCGTGGGGGCTGGATTTCCCGCTCATTACCATTCCCGACATGGTGCGCGCGCAAGCGATGCTGCTGGACCGGCTCGGGATCGACACGCTGTTCTGCGTGGTCGGCGGCTCGATGGGCGGCATGCAGGTGCTGCAATGGACCGCGGCCTATCCCGGGCGCGTCTTTTCAGCTCTTCCGATCGCCTGCTCGACGCGGCACTCGGCGCAGAACATCGCCTTCCACGAACTCGGCAGGCAAGCCGTCATGGCGGACCCCGACTGGCGCGGTGGACGTTACGCCGAGGACGGCGTCAATCCGCATCGCGGGCTCGCGGTGGCGCGCATGGCCGGACACATCACCTATCTCTCCGACGCCGCGTTGCATCGCAAGTTTGGCCGGCGCATGCAGGATCGCGAGCTGCCGACCTTCTCGTTCGACGCGGATTTTCAGGTCGAGAGCTATCTGCGTTATCAGGGCTCGTCCTTTGTCGAGCGCTTCGATGCCAACAGCTATCTCTACCTGACGCGCGCGATGGATTATTTCGACATCGGCGCCGACCGCAATGGCGTGCTGGCGGAAGCTTTCCGTGACATCAAGACGCGCTTCTGCGTCGTGTCCTTTACCAGCGACTGGCTGTTTCCGACCTCGGAATCGCGTGCGCTGGTGCACGCGCTCAATGCCTCGAGCGCACGCGTGTCGTTCGCCGAGATCGAGACCGACCGCGGCCACGACGCCTTCCTGCTCGATGTGCCGGAGTTCTTCGACATCGCACGCGCGTTCCTGCAGTCGGCGGGCAAGGCGCGCGGGCTCGGAGGTTAGATATGGCGACTGCTGATCAAACCCTGCCGCTGTCCGGGCTCGCGCGATCAGGTATCGAGCAGTATCGCGCCGATCATCTTTTGGTTGCTGGCATGGTCACGCCGGGCTCGCGGGTGCTCGACGTCGGCTGCGGCGACGGCGACCTGCTGCAAATCCTGGAAAGCCGCGGCATTGACGGGCGCGGCATCGAGCTGTCGCGTGAGGGCGTCAACCGCTGCGTGGCCAAGGGCCTTGCGGTGGTACAGGGCGACGCTGACACCGACCTCGTCAACTATCCCGACGACGCCTTCGACTACGTGATCCTGTCGCAGACCCTGCAGGCGACGCGGCAGCCGAGAGTGGTGCTGGAAAACCTGCTGCGGATTGGCCACCGCGCCATCGTCTCGTTCCCGAATTTCGGTTACTGGAAGATGCGGCTGCAGCTTCTGATCGGCGGACACATGCCGCGCACGGACAACCTGCCCGCAACGTGGTACGATACCGCCAACATCCATTTCTGCACCATCAAGGATTTCGTGCAGCTCTGCGACGAAATCCACGTCAAGATGGAGCGCGCGGTCGCGCTCGACGCGTTCGGCCGGCGGGTGCCGTTGAATCTGCCGTGGTGGGTCTGGAACATGTTCGGCGAGCAGGGCGTGTTTTTGCTGAGCCGGGGTTAGGTCTAACCTCGTCATTGCGAGCGAAGCGAAGCAATCCACGTCTCTGCAGAAGAGAGATGGATTGCTTCGTCGCTGTCGCTCCTCGCAATGACGAACTAATGCGGCATCATCGACCGCGGATCGCGCGGGCCCCAGCGGCCGGCCTCCACCAGCGCGATGAAGCGTTCGACCATTTCGTTGAAGAGCGCCGGTTCTTCCAGGTTGAGCACGTGGCCTGTCTTCGGAAAGAAGGTGAGGCCGGAGGCCGGCAGATGTTTCTTCAGGAACAGGCTCGGCTCGACACAGCCGTCGTCCTCATCGCCGCAGATGATCAAGGCCGGCGTTGCGACCTTCCCGATCGCTTCAGCCATGGTGTAGATCGAGGGCCGTCCGCCCTGGAAGCCGCGCATGGTGTTGGCCGAGCCCTTCGAATCGTGACGCGCCAGCGCGGCGTAGAAATCGGCGTGTCCACGCGGATCCTTGACCAGGAAGGGAATGCGGCCGGGCGCCTCGCGCGTGACCTTCGCGACCTCGACCGCTCCGATTGTCTCGAACTGCTCGGCAGTGTCGCGGCAGGTTTTCCGGAACGTATCGAGATGTTCAAGGCTGGAGCCTGAGCCGACGCCGGCGAGCGTCATCGACATCACGCGGCCGGGCATGTTGAGCGCCGCCTGCAGCGACGAATACGAACCCATCGAAAGACCGACAAAGTGCGCCTTCTCGATCTTGAGGTGATCGAGCACGGCCATCGCGTCGGTGTAGAAGTGTTTGTAAGTGTAGGCGTCGGCTGAAGCCGGTACGTCGGATGGCGTGTAGCCGCGTGCGGAATAGGCGATGCAGCGATGGCCGCGCGAGAAATAGCGCATCTGCGGCTCCCAATTGGTGTGGTCGGCCGCGAATTCATGCAGGAAAAGGATCGGCGTTCCGCTGCCGGATTCCTCGAAATAGAGCCGGACGTTGTCTGATGTGACGGCGTGGGGCATTTGGATTCCTTCTCGTGAGCCGAAAGCGCGAGGATGGTTATCATCGCGGGGTTGCTATTACGCATGGTCTTGAAACGGGCGCCCGTTTTCAGCGATCACACGCGGTTCACGGAACTTTGCAGTTAATGCCCGTGACTGCAATGCAGCTATGACTTTCGTTCCAACACTGAATCTGCGCCGGAATTCCCTCAAATCGAGTCGCAGTGCCGCGTCGTGTCTTCGTCTTGCCACAAGCCGACATTTTAGGAGCCGGTGAATGCCGGGCCCTTGCGGGCTCGGTGGGGGAAGGGGGTGTCGTGGTCAAGGATCTTAAATGCTCGAGTTCTCTGTGTTCCGCCGGCCGCTTGCGGCCCTGGCGTTCTGCTCCGCTGCCGTTGCTGCTTGTGCGTCTCCCGCCGCTGCCCGATCTCATCATGGCACCCGGCATCATCACGGTGTCTATCGTACTGCTCATGCGGGCCGTCGCGCTTATCGCCCGCACCCGGAGCGCAATGTCGCGCTCGCGCGGCTGCGCCAGTACGCCGACTCGCAGGCGAGCGTCACACCCTATGAGCCCGGTGGCGGCATGGTCATGACCGGCAGTTCGTCGAGTCTCGTGATGGAAGCGCGACACTATCTCGGCACCAATCCAACCAGCCGCGCCAGCCTGTGGTGTGCGCGCTTCATGAACATGGTGCTCGCGCGGACCGGTCATAGCGGGACCGGCTCTGACATGGCGAGCTCGTTCGCGCAGTACGGTCAGCGCCTGTCTGGCCCGCAGGTCGGCGCCATCGCCGTCATGGGACGGCGCGGCGGCGGGCACGTCGGCATCATCACCGGCATCGATGCCGCGGGAAACCCGATCATGATCTCGGGCAACAATCGCAACCGCGTCCGCGAGGCGCCCGTCTCGCGCGGCCGGATCTATTCCTATGTGATGCCGAACTAAGGTTGCTCTCGCGAGAGGGTGGGCAATGGCGCAAGCGTGTTGCCCACCGTGCGGGACAAAAGCCAAATCGAGATAGCAATAACCTGGGCTAGTTCCAGCTACGACCTGAGCGGGACGCGTGCGCGCTGGTTTGCATTGCTCCGGCCAAGATGCGGACACGTTTGTTGGTTGGTCTCCGGCGCGGCAGGGGATTCAAACTCAGGAGTCCCTCCGGATGTACAAAGCGTTTTACGTGATTGCCGCGTTGTCAGTCTTCACCGTTCAGGCCGAAGCTCGTCCTCATCACCGTCTTCACCGCATCCAGTATCTTCCGCAATCAGTGGCCTTGCAGGCCGGTGGCGAAAGGGTCGTCGGCTCCAGGCCCGCGGGATGTCCGAACAGATTCTGTGGATGCGAAGCGTCGCTCTACAAGTTTGGCCGAATCATTCCCGGATTGAACCTCGCGTCCAACTGGCGGCGTTTCCCCCGTAGCGCGCCTGCCTCGGGGATGGCAGCGGTTCGGTCAGGTCACGTCATGATCCTGGAACTGCATATCGCGGGTGATGTGTGGCTGGTGCATGACGGCAATTCGGGCGGTCATGTCACGCGAGAACATCCGCGGTCGATCGCCGGCTACACGGTCGTTGATCCCAGTTCAGGCGCCAGTGGAGTTGGCGTCGCAGGTGTTGGACAGAGTTCGCCGTCCTATGCGTCCGCCGATGGCTGGCGTAACACCTACGCCTGGACGGGAGGGCGAACGCTCATAGCCTCAACCGACTGGCGCACTGTCTCGCACGTCCGGCGACGGCATTGGCGCTGAAATCCCGACATCAAGCGATTTCGTCTTGCGCCTGGTTCTGGCGCCAGGCCGCCGGCGGCACGCCAACGGCCCTTCGGAAGGCGCGGCTGAATGCCGCCTCCGATTCGTAACCAACGTGTTCGGCGATCTCGCCGATGGCGAATGCACTCTCCCGCAGCAGGTGGCGGGCGAGATGCATTCGCCATCCCGCGAGATACTGGATGGGCGACTGGCCGACGAGAGCGACGAAGCGCTTCGCCAGCACCGCGCGTGACATCGCGACTTCCGATGCCAGTTCGTTCACCGTCCATGGCCGGTTCGGCAGTGCATGCAAAAGGCTCAGCACGCGACCGATCTGGGGATCGGCAAGGCCTGCGAGCCAGCCTTGTCCCTGCGCGCTGTATCGGAACTGCCAGCGGAGCACCTCGACAAACAGCGCCTCTGCGAGCCGCGCCAGCACGGCGCGGTTGCCCGGGCCTGACTGCACGGTTTCGCCGATGAGATATCGCACCGAGGCCTGCCACCACTCCGCTTCGCCGGCATTGTCGATCGGCTGTGCCCGCAGTCCGGCTTGATCGAGCGTTTCCAGCACGAGCCCGTCGTTACGCTTTCTGACGCACAATACGGCCGGTAGCGAACGCAAGAGTGGATCGAACTGTTGATCCGATTGCAGATAGCCGCAGATGAAGCGTGTCAACGCGCCGCCGCCGCCGTGCCTGAGCGTCGTCACACGGTCCGCCATCGGCTGCGGATAGATCTCGCTGATCGGCACGGGTGCGACATCGGGATCGCTCCCCATCACATACTGATCGCCGCGCGGGAAGATGACGACATCGCCGGCTTCGACCGGGATCGGCCCAAGCGTGCCAGAGGTCACCCAGCAATTGCCGTCCACGCAGACGTGGAATTGGGTGACGGACCCTTCGGGCAGCTTCAGCCGTGCCGCCGTCATCTGCGGCTCAGTGCTCAGGAAAGCCCAGGGGTGGGTGAATTCGCCGCAAAAGTGGATCGCGCCGGAGAGACGCACCACGCGCAGAACTTCCGACAAGACGTCCATGGGCGAATTCAAGACAGCGTTGAGAAGGTGAGGGACCTTTTCAGAAAGGCCTTTGCAGCGTCAAGCCCGTCCCGAGCGTTTCGGCAAAGTATCAGAGAGCCCTGATCATTGTTGACGGCAGGCCAGCGTCGCAAAGGTATCCGTGCGCGGGGTGCCACTCTTGTTTGGATGAGGAGTAAAAATTGCCCGGTTCGGTGAAGGAAATGCTTGCGGCCGCAAACGCCGCGGTTTCGAAGGTGAGTTTCGAGGAAGCGGCTGCACTCGTCGGACGCGACAATGTGCTGGTCGTCGATGTGCGCGATCTGCCTGAGCTGCAAGGCACCGGGAAGATCCGCGGCGCCGTGCATGTGTCGCGCGGGATGCTCGAATTTCGCGCCGATCCGGACTCGCCCTATCACGACAAGGCGTTCAGCCCCGACAAGACGGTGCTGCTTTATTGCGCCACCGGCGGCCGCTCGGCGCTTGCGGCCAAAAGCCTGCAGGACCTCGGCTATCGCGACGTCCGCAATCTCGGTTCGATCAAGGACTGGATCGCGAGCGGCGGCGCGACCGAGGAGGTTTGACGTGATGAATCCTGCAGCGATTGCCGCGACGCTCGACAGCATCAGTCAGGCCATACTGGTGGATCCCGACAAGGCGCGTGCGAAGCACAAACCCGCCGTCGCGACCGTGGCGAGCGGAGTCAAATGCCGCATCAGCGGGTCCGGAGAAGTGATCGAGACGGATATGCCGCCTGCGACAGGCGGGGAGGGTTCCGCGCCCAGTCCCGGCTGGTTTTTCAGGGCCTCACTCGCGGCATGCTGCGCCACCGTGATCGTCCAAGCGGCGTCGCGCCGCAATGTGTCACTCACGAATCTCGTCGTGAGGGTCGAGAGCGATGGCGACCTGCGCGGAATGCTTGGCCTGGATGAGACGATTTCGGCTGGTCATTCGGCGATCCGCACCAATGTCGAGATCGCCGCATCGAACGCCGGCGCGGGAGAACTCGAAGAGCTGGTGCGGTGGGCTGCGGATCATTCGCCGGTTGGCTGCACCGTCCGCGACGCGCCCGCAAACACGCTGAGCATCACCACCGGATGACGTCGCGCTCCGGACGAAGCCGCTTCCGCGCCTTTGCCCTCTGTCACAATAGCGCCGACTGCTCGACCCCAACCGTATCGCCAACCGCGATCTCGCCGCCTGCGATCACCTCGGCATAGATGCCGCATTCGTTGTGGCCGAGGCGGCGCATCAGCGTGTTCGGAATCTCCATGTCACGGACCGCGAGCTCCGGATCGACGTTGACGGCCGCGCAGCGGGTGATGCGCTTGACGACCTTGAGCCGCGCGCTCCCGATGGCGAGCGTCTCGCCGAGCAGGGTCGCCTCGTGCCAGGCGGGCCAGCCCCGGACATAGACATTGGCGCGGAAGCGCAGCGGATGGACGGGAAAGCCGACCATGGTCTCGATGTCAGCGAGGCTTCCGAGATTGATGATGGAGACGACTTTCCGTGCGACATCGGAAAAGCTGTGACCGGGGCTCGTCAGCACCTTCGGTGGTCCCTTGATCCGGCCCGCATGGCGTTCGGCAAAGAACCGCTCGATCGCCGCGCGGCCCTCGGCGGTCTCGAGGTTGCCACTGGCGGCCACCGCTCCGTTCTCGCGCAAGGTCAGAATGTCGGTGCTCTCGTCGAAATGAGCTTGCAGTGCTGCCAGCCATTCGTCCCGCTGCAGCATCAGGAAGCATATCTTCGGCAACCAGCCAGGGGCGGCCGGATCGAAGCCGCTCGGGCCGTTTTCGATGGCGTAACGGCGGTCGGCCGGCAGCGTCTGGCCGGGGCGCAAGGCGACGGTTTCGAGGGGTTCCGGGGTGAGGCCTTTGACGGGGTAGCGGTAAAGGCCGGTGATTTCCGCAGGCTGCATCTGGGGCATTCCGTTACTTAAGAGATTCCTTAACCCGGCGCCACCGCGCACGAATTTGTGAGGTCGGCTCTTTCGGAACCCTGCCGCGATGCCCACATTTGCCGCAAGCCTGAATAATGATGGCGACGACCGGCGGCTGGTTGAGGAATGTCAACGCGGCCGTCGGAAACCCAATGAAGATGCTGCTTTCCGTGCTCGCGCGTGATCCGCGAAAGTGTGGGCGGTTTCGCGATCAGATCACGCGCCAATATGAAATTTGGGCGCGGTCGGACGCAAAACCGGTTTCCACTTTTGCTGACCGCGCCCATGGGGCGGGGCGGCAGGCTGAGGGAATGACATGAATATCGAGAAATATACCGAGCGGTCGCGCGGCTTCGTCCAGTCTGCGCAGTCGCTGGCGATGCGCGAGGGCCACCAGCAGTTTTCGCCATTGCATCTGCTCAAGGTGCTGCTGGACGACAGCGAGGGACTTGCCGGCGGTCTGATCGACCGTGCCGGGGGTAACTCCCGCGCCATCCTCAAGGCCACCGAGGATGCGCTCAACAAGCTGCCAAAGGTTTCGGGAAGCGGCGCCGGGCAAGTCTATCTTGCGCCGGAACTGGCGCGCGCCTTCGATGCGGCGGAGAAGGCCGCCGAGAAGGCCGGCGACAGCTTCGTCACCGTCGAGCGGCTGCTGCTTGGGCTCGCGCTCGAGAAGGGTAGCGAGGCCGCCAGGATCCTGAGCAAGGGCGGCGTCACGCCGCAAAACCTGAACGCGGCGATCGAGTCCCTGCGCAAGGGCCGCACCGCCGACAGCGCCAGCGCCGAGAACGCCTATGACGCGCTGAAGAAATATGCCCGCGACCTGACCCAGGCCGCGCGCGACGGCAAGCTCGATCCGGTCATCGGCCGCGACGAGGAGATCCGCCGCACCATCCAGGTGCTGTCCCGCCGCACCAAGAACAATCCCGTGCTGATCGGCGAGCCCGGCGTCGGCAAGACCGCCATCGTCGAGGGCCTCGCGCTGCGCATCGTCAATGGCGACGTGCCGGAGAGCCTGAAGGACAAGAAGCTGTTGTCGCTCGACCTCGGCGCGCTGATCGCAGGCGCGAAATACCGCGGCGAATTCGAGGAGCGGCTGAAGGCCGTGCTGCAGGAGGTCACCTCAGCAGAGGGCGCCTACATCCTGTTCATCGACGAGATGCACACGCTGATCGGCGCCGGCAAGGCGGACGGCGCGATGGATGCGTCGAACCTGCTCAAGCCTGCGCTGGCGCGTGGCGAGCTGCACTGCATCGGCGCAACCACGCTCGATGAATACCAGAAGCATGTCGAAAAGGATGCCGCGCTTGCGCGTCGCTTCCAGCCTGTCTTCGTCAGCGAGCCCTCGGTCGAGGACACCATCTCGATCCTGCGCGGCCTGAAGGACAAGTACGAACAGCATCATGGCGTGCGTATCGCCGATTCCGCGCTGGTTGCCGCAGCTACGCTGTCGAACCGCTACATCACCGATCGTTTCCTGCCCGACAAGGCCATCGACCTGATGGACGAGGCCGCGGCGCGGCTGAAGATGCAGGTCGATTCCAAGCCGGAAGAGCTGGACACGCTGGATCGCGAGATCATCCGGCTCAAGATCGAGCAGGAGGCGCTGAAAAAGGAAACCGATATCGGCTCGAAGAGCCGGCTGCAGACGCTGGAGAAGGAGCTTGCCGGCCTCGAGGAGAAATCGGCGGCGCTGACGGCGCGCTGGAGCGCGGAGAAGAACAAGCTCTCCAACGCCCAGAAGCTGAAGGCCGAGCTCGACGGCTTGCGCGTCGAACTGGCGAACGCGCAGCGGCGCGGCGAATTCCAGAAGGCGGGCGAGCTGGCCTATGGCAGCATTCCGGCGCTGGAGAAGCGGCTCGCCGAGGTCGAAGCCAGCGAGAGCGCCGGCGCCACGATGGAGGAGGCGGTCACCGCCAACCACATCGCCCAGGTCGTCTCGCGCTGGACCGGCGTGCCCGTCGACAAGATGCTCGAGGGCGAGAAGGACAAGCTCCTGCAGATGGAGGAGGGGCTCGGCAAGCGCGTGGTCGGCCAGGCCGAAGCCGTGCGTGCGGTCGCGACCGCCGTGCGCCGCTCGCGCGCAGGCCTTCAGGACCCGAACCGGCCGATGGGCTCGTTCATGTTCCTGGGCCCGACCGGCGTCGGCAAGACCGAGCTGACCAAAGCCCTGGCGGAGTATCTCTTCAACGACGAGACCGCGATGGTCCGCCTCGACATGTCCGAATACATGGAGAAGCATTCGGTCTCGCGGCTGATCGGCGCGCCTCCGGGCTATGTCGGCTATGACGAGGGCGGTGCGCTCACCGAAGCGGTGCGGCGACGGCCCTACCAGGTCGTGCTGTTCGACGAGATCGAGAAGGCGCATCCGGATGTCTTCAACGTGCTGCTGCAGGTGCTCGACGACGGCCGCCTGACCGACGGTCAGGGCCGCACCGTCGACTTCCGCAACACGCTGATCATCATGACCTCGAACCTCGGGTCGGAATTCCTGGTGAACCAGCCGGAAGGCGAGGACACCGCCGCCGTGCGCGAGCAGGTGATGGGGATGGTGCGGGCGCATTTCCGGCCCGAGTTCCTCAACCGCGTCGACGAGATCATCCTGTTCCATCGCTTGCAGAAGAGCGAGATGGGCCGGATCGTCGATATCCAGTTCGCGCGGCTGCAGAAGCTGCTGGACGATCGCAAGATCACGCTGACGCTCGATGCGGCGGCGCGCGACTGGCTGGCGGCCAAGGGCTGGGACCCTGCCTATGGCGCCCGCCCCTTGAAGCGGGTGATCCAGCGCAGCATCCAGGATCCGCTCGCCGAGATGATCCTGTCGGGCGAGGTCAAGGATGGCGACAATGTTGCGATCTCCAGCAAGGGCAATGTGCTGACCTTCAACGGCAAGGCGCCCATGACCGCGGAAATCTCGCAATTCGAGGCGCCGGTTCCAAAGCGGAAGCTGAACTGAGGGCTTGCGTTGCGCGACATGAAAAATCCTCCCCGGTGCAGGGAGGATTTTTTGTGTCGCAAGATGCGCAGATCAGCGGTTCGTCACCTGCAGCGGGCCGCCGCTGGCGTCCGAGATGCGCGCGCCGCGGCCGCTCATCATGCCGTCGAGCCGATCGCGCTCCTTCTCGAAGCCCGCCATCATCGTGCCTTCCAGCGCACGGCCGCGCGGCAGCTTGATGCGCATCGGGTCGACGAAGCGGCCGTTGACCAGGATTTCGTAGTGGACGTGCGGGCCGGTCGACAGTCCGGTCGAGCCGACGAAGCCGATCACCTGACCCTGGCGGACCCGCTTGCCGGCTTCCATGCCCTTGGCGAAGGCCGACATATGGCCATAGGCGGTCTCGTAGCCGTTGTTGTGCTTGACGCGGATATATTTGCCGTAGCCGCCTTCCAGGCCGATCTTCTCGATGACGCCGTTGCCGGCGGCGAAGATCGGCGTGCCATAGGCGGTCGCCCAGTCGACGCCGGTATGCATCTTCGTGTAACCCAGGATCGGATGGCGGCGGCCGCCGAAGCCGGACCGCATGATCGCCTCGTTGACGGGTTTGCGCACCAGGAACTTCTTCGCGCTCTTGCCGGTCTCGTCATAGTAGTCGACCACGCCGTCGTCGGGGGTCTGGAAGCGGTAGTATTTCTTGGTCTCGCCGCCGACGGTGAGCGCGGCATAGAGCACCTCGCTCTTTTCCGTCAGGTTGCCGCCTTCGTCCTCGCCGGCATAGAACACGTCGAAGGAGTCGCCCGGCTGCACCTTGCGCTGGAAGTCGACGTCGTAGGAGTAGACGCGGATCATGTCGTCGATGACCGGCATCGGCACCTTGTTGCGCAGCGCGGTCTCATAGATGCTCTGGTAGAGGCGGACGCCGCTGCCATCGTCATCATCGTCGTCGTCATTGCTCTTGCTGTCGGCGGTGTCGGTGACGGTGTTGATGCTGGAGACGTCGACGGCGACATATTTGCCGAGATCGGACAGCGCGGCGACGGCCTGCGACCATGGTGTCGTTGGCGACGATCACGCGATAGGGCTGCAGCCGCGCGCCGGGGGCGGCGCTCGCCGGCGCCATCAGGATGCGCAGCTTCTCGCCTTCCTTCAGGCCGCCGTCGCGGCCGCGCGCGCCGAGCGTTGCCGCGATCGCCTTGCATTCGTCGGGGGTGGCGCCCTGGTCGCGGAGGATCGAGGTGACGCTGTCGCCCTTCTTCACCAGGTGGACGCGCTCGCCGGTCGGGTTGCCGCCGGTGATCTGTTCCTTGGTCTTCGGCAGCAGCGTAACGTTTTCCGGCACGATGCGCGTCTCGAAGCCGGCATAGGGGTCCTGCTGCGGCGCCCCTTCGGTGGCGTAGGCCATCTTGATGTCGGAACTGCGAGGTGGCGCCGGTCGCATCCGCCGTCGCATTGGCGAGCGCCGCATAGCGCACGCCGCCGCCATTGCCGCGCCAGTTCGCGGCATCCTTGACCCGCATCAGGACTTCGTCGAGCGCGACCACGGCCGAGATCTTCGCCTTCGGCAGCACCGTGCCGAGATCCTTGGTGACGAAGGAGACCTCGGCATCGGGCTCGGCGGCGTCCGCATTGGCGTCGGCGTCGTCGGATGCGGCCGGCGCCGTGCCGACATCGGTCAGCATGCGCTGGGCGTTGAAGGCCGGAATCTTCGCGGACAGATCGCTCGTCGTCATCGACAGATTGCCGGAGATGCGAACGAACGGCCGCACCCGCATCACGTCGCGGTTGCCGACGCGGGTGACGGTGGAGACGCGCACCACGTTGCGCGCGGCGGTCGCCTCGCCCGGTGGCGGCAGGCGGTCGCTCTTGTGCAGGCTGGCCGTCCGATCATTGGCGCCGAAGGCGCCGCGCAACGCGCTTTCGACCCGCTCCGGCACCCGTGCGCAAAGGTCATTTCGCCGTCGAGCGACGCAAAAACGGCGCCGCCGATGAGAGCTGCGCCGCACAGACCGGTCAGGATGGTGCCGCTGAACCACTGTACGGACACGCGGCGGCGGTCGATGACCGCGGCTTCGGAGCCGTCGACCGACAGCGGAGGCTCGTGGCCGAGATCGATCATGCCGATCTCGCGTCCATAGCCGCTCCCGCGTGACGTCCTTTGGCTCAACCCAGTGTCCCCCAACTACGACCCAACTCCACGGGGAAACCTTACGCGCACCAGATCCGCTTCGCCCACTTGCCGAGGGGCTTTCCGGGAACATGGCGCGTTCGTCCCTGTCCGACAATCGTAAGGCCGATGGTGAGGCCGAAATCGCGAACGAAGATGCTGTTAAGATCTCTCGATGTTGCTCGGCTATCGGGAACAGGCGACGGATTTATCATGGCCCGCCGATCCCCCCCAGTTTCAAAGCGCCGGCAGCCCCCTCTGGCGACCCGGCGATTCTACTACCTATTTGTATGCCAGAACGTCGCAGGATTGTGGCTCTAGTACGGCGTGAAGGGCTGAAAAATCTAGGCTTCTTCGCGTCCGCGAAAGAAAGCCGCGACGATGCGACGATTTGTTGACAATGACCGTTGACAACCAAGATCGGGCGGGCCTATAACCCGCCCACTGAGCGCGGCGCTGTTTTGGCCCTTGGCCAAGACGAGTTTTCGTGCCCGTTAAGCTCCTCATTTTGATGAGTGCAAGAACAGCCGATTGTTATCGGTTGTCATTTGCCGTCGAATGCGGGGTTTCGGATCTCCCCGACAGGGTGAGAGGGGTTTCGGCCCCGGGCTGTTTGACAAGTGAAGATGAAGAAAGAGAAACGTGGACGGCGGAGTCCTTGCGGGTCTCGATCACGAAAGCTTCGAAATTTTCGTAAATCGAGGCCGGACGAAAGACTTCGGCGGTACACGTTTTGAATAAGGAAACACCATGATCGTCTGCGATGTGAATCGCATTGGTCGATATGGTGGGACCTCGTCAAACGTTGTGATCAGCCGGTTCAAAGTTTCAAGTCCAACTTGAGAGTTTGATCCTGGCTCAGAGCGAACGCTGGCGGCAGGCTTAACACATGCAAGTCGAGCGGGCGTAGCAATACGTCAGCGGCAGACGGGTGAGTAACGCGTGGGAACGTACCTTTTGGTTCGGAACAACACAGGGAAACTTGTGCTAATACCGGATAAGCCCTTACGGGGAAAGATTTATCGCCGAAAGATCGGCCCGCGTCTGATTAGCTAGTTGGTGAGGTAACGGCTCACCAAGGCGACGATCAGTAGCTGGTCTGAGAGGATGATCAGCCACATTGGGACTGAGACACGGCCCAAACTCCTACGGGAGGCAGCAGTGGGGAATATTGGACAATGGGCGCAAGCCTGATCCAGCCATGCCGCGTGAGTGATGAAGGCCCTAGGGTTGTAAAGCTCTTTTGTGCGGGAAGATAATGACGGTACCGCAAGAATAAGCCCCGGCTAACTTCGTGCCAGCAGCCGCGGTAATACGAAGGGGGCTAGCGTTGCTCGGAATCACTGGGCGTAAAGGGTGCGTAGGCGGGTCTTTAAGTCAGGGGTGAAATCCTGGAGCTCAACTCCAGAACTGCCTTTGATACTGAAGATCTTGAGTTCGGGAGAGGTGAGTGGAACTGCGAGTGTAGAGGTGAAATTCGTAGATATTCGCAAGAACACCAGTGGCGAAGGCGGCTCACTGGCCCGATACTGACGCTGAGGCACGAAAGCGTGGGGAGCAAACAGGATTAGATACCCTGGTAGTCCACGCCGTAAACGATGAATGCCAGCCGTTAGTGGGTTTACTCACTAGTGGCGCAGCTAACGCTTTAAGCATTCCGCCTGGGGAGTACGGTCGCAAGATTAAAACTCAAAGGAATTGACGGGGGCCCGCACAAGCGGTGGAGCATGTGGTTTAATTCGACGCAACGCGCAGAACCTTACCAGCCCTTGACATCCCGGTCGCGGACTCCAGAGACGGAGTTCTTCAGTTCGGCTGGACCGGAGACAGGTGCTGCATGGCTGTCGTCAGCTCGTGTCGTGAGATGTTGGGTTAAGTCCCGCAACGAGCGCAACCCCCGTCCTTAGTTGCTACCATTTAGTTGAGCACTCTAAGGAGACTGCCGGTGATAAGCCGCGAGGAAGGTGGGGATGACGTCAAGTCCTCATGGCCCTTACGGGCTGGGCTACACACGTGCTACAATGGCGGTGACAATGGGATGCTAAGGGGCGACCCTTCGCAAATCTCAAAAAGCCGTCTCAGTTCGGATTGGGCTCTGCAACTCGAGCCCATGAAGTTGGAATCGCTAGTAATCGTGGATCAGCACGCCACGGTGAATACGTTCCCGGGCCTTGTACACACCGCCCGTCACACCATGGGAGTTGGTTTTACCTGAAGACGGTGCGCTAACCGCAAGGAGGCAGCCGGCCACGGTAGGGTCAGCGACTGGGGTGAAGTCGTAACAAGGTAGCCGTAGGGGAACCTGCGGCTGGATCACCTCCTTTCTAAGGATGATCCTTCAGAGAGCTCACGCTCGCTATCGGATCGTTTTAGAAACATCAGGGGCCAGCAATTTCAGGATTGTTGAGTCCCATTGGCGGGATTTCGCCGTCTTCGTTTCTCTTTCTTCGCGGACGAACACGCGCCAGGGGCTGCGCTTGTGCGATTGCATCCGGCGTTCGGCGCCGGCTGCGCGCACGTTATGACGAGCTCCTCGTGTTAGGGGCTTGTAGCTCAGTTGGTTAGAGCGCGCGCTTGATAAGCGTGAGGTCGGAAGTTCAAGTCTTCCCAGGCCCACCATCTCGATCGAGTGCTGCGCATTCGTCTTCTGGTTACGGGGCCATAGCTCAGCTGGGAGAGCGCGTGCTTTGCAAGCATGAGGTCGTCGGTTCGATCCCGTCTGGCTCCACCAGATGGTTTGATTGCCGATAGGCTCTGTCATTCGTCCGCGAAAACATCACTTCGCATGTCGCTGCTCTCACCAAGAGCTCGGCTTGCGTGATTTCTGACATCGTAAAGAGGAGATCGATCCGAGTTGGATCGTGCAGCAATGTTGCGCGACCCTTCATTATCTCCAGATCATTTCGGCGCTCGCTTTCAGCCGTGAGGCAGGTAGCGAGTTGTAAATGATCCTTTTAGCGAAGCTTGACCGCCTCGCTATCGGATCGATCTTACGAAGCAAGCTGGTCTTTCTAGTCAATGTCCGGCCGCGCCACATTCATCGAGACACCAGTCCCGATCAGTGCGCGGTATGCATTCTGCCGAGTGTGTGGACATTGATAATGAGAGCAATCAAGTGCCTTAAGGGTGTTCGGTGGATGCCTTGGCGCTGAGAGGCGATGAAGGACGTGCTACGCTGCGATAAGCCGTGGGGAGCTGCGAAGAAGCTTTGATCCACGGATTTCCGAATGGGGAAACCCACCTTCGATAGCCGGAACTCCAAGACCTTGTGTCTTGGTGTTCGAACAGAGATGTCCGGAGCCAAACCCAGAGGTTTTGGATTTCCGGTTATCAAGAGAAGGTATGAGACTTCCGAATAAAATAGGAGGTTTCAAGCAAACCCAGGGAACTGAAACATCTAAGTACCTGGAGGAAAGGACATCAACAGAGACTCCGGTAGTAGTGGCGAGCGAACCCGGACCAGGCCAGTGACACATCAAAGACAATCGGAACCTGTCAGGAAAGCAGGGCCTCAGAGGGTGATAGCCCCGTACGGGTAATGCGATGATGTGTCCTCGAGTAAGGCGGAACACGTGCAATTCTGTCTGAACGCGGGGGGACCACCCTCCAAGCCTAAGTACTCCTCAGCGACCGATAGTGAACCAGTACCGTGAGGGAAAGGTGAAAAGCACCCCGACGAGGGGAGTGAAATAGACCTGAAACCGGACACCTACAAACAGACGGAGCCCAAGATACGTTCTGGGTGACGTCGTACCTTTTGTATTATGGGCCAGCGACTTAATTTAACGAGCAAGCTTAAGCCGATAGGCGTAGGCGTAGCGAAAGCGAGTCTGAATAGGGCGTCAAGTTCGTTGTATTAGACCCGAAACCTAGTGATCTAGCCATGAGCAGGTTGAAGGTGAGGTAACACTCACTGGAGGACCGAACGGGTGCCTGTTGAAAAAGGCTCCGATGACTTGTGGTTAGGGGTGAAAGGCCAATCAAACTGGGAAATAGCTGGTTCTCCGCGAAAGATATTTAGGTATCGCCTCGCATGAATGCTTCGGGGGGTAGAGCACTGGATGGGCTAGGGGGACTTACCGTCTTACCAAACCCAACCAAACTCCGAATACCCGAAAGCAATATGCGGGAGTCACACGGCGGGTGCTAACGTCCGTCGTGGAGAGGGAAACAACCCGGACCTACAGCTAAGGCCCCTAATTCGTGGCTAAGTGGGAAAGGATGTGGAAATCCCAAAACAACCAGGAGGTTGGCTTAGAAGCAGCCATCCTTTAAAGAAAGCGTAACAGCTCACTGGTCTAAATAAGGGTTTCTGCGCCGAAGATGTAACGGGGCTCAAGCCACGAGCCGAAGCTTAGGATGCATGTCGCAAGAGATGCGTGGTAGCGGAGCGTTCTGTAAGCCTGCGAAGGGCGACTCGTGAGAGCGCCTGGAGGTATCAGAAGTGCGAATGCTGGCATGAGTAACGACAAACACTGTGAAAGACAGTGTCGCCGAAAGTCCAAGGGTTCCTGCGTAAAGTTAATCTTCGCAGGGTTAGCCGACCCCTAAGGCGAGGCCGAAAGGCGTAGTCGATGGGAATGCAGTGAATATTCTGCAGCCAGTGGATGGTGACGAATTTCGTATGTTGTCTGACCTTATTGGATTGGTCGGGCCTCGAAGAGGTTCCAGGAAATAGCCTCCACATAGATCGTACCCCAAACCGACACAGGTGGACTGGTAGAGTATACCAAGGCGCTTGAGAGAATGATGTTGAAGGAACTCGGCAATTTACCTCCGTAACTTCGGGATAAGGAGGCCCATTGCTTGCGCAAGCGGGTAGTGGGGGCACAGACCAGGGGGTGGCAACTGTTTAACAAAAACACAGGGCTCTGCGAAATCGCAAGATGACGTATAGGGTCTGACGCCTGCCCGGTGCCGGAAGGTTAAGAGGAGAGGTGCAAGCCTTGAATTGAAGCCCCGGTAAACGGCGGCCGTAACTATAACGGTCCTAAGGTAGCGAAATTCCTTGTCGGGTAAGTTCCGACCTGCACGAATGGCGTAATGACTTCCCCGCTGTCTCCAACATCAACTCAGTGAAATTGAATTCCCCGTGAAGATGCGGGGTTCCTGCGGTCAGACGGAAAGACCCCGTGCACCTTTACTGTAGCTTTGCGCTGGTATTCGTGACTGTTTGTGTAGAATAGGTGGTAGACTTTGAAGCTTCGGCGCCAGCCGTGGTGGAGTCGAAATGTGAAATACCACCCTAATGGTTATGGATATCTAACCGCGTCCCCTTATCGGGGATCGGGACAGCGCATGGTGGGCAGTTTGACTGGGGCGGTCGCCTCCCAAAGAGTAACGGAGGCGTGCGAAGGTAGGCTCAGAACGGTCGGAAATCGTTCGTCGAGTATAATGGCATAAGCCTGCCTGACTGCGAGAGTTACGACTCGAGCAGAGACGAAAGTCGGTCATAGTGATCCGGTGGTCCCGCGTGGATGGGCCATCGCTCAACGGATAAAAGGTACGCCGGGGATAACAGGCTGATGACGCCCAAGAGTCCATATCGACGGCGTCGTTTGGCACCTCGATGTCGGCTCATCACATCCTGGGGCTGGAGAAGGTCCCAAGGGTTCGGCTGTTCGCCGATTAAAGTGGTACGTGAGCTGGGTTCAGAACGTCGTGAGACAGTTCGGTCCCTATCTGCCGTGGGTGTTGGAATGTTGAGAGGATTTGTCCCTAGTACGAGAGGACCGGGATGAACGTACCTCTGGTGGAGCAGTTGTCGCGCCAGCGGCAGTGCTGCATAGCTATGTACGGACGGGATAACCGCTGAAAGCATCTAAGCGGGAAACCCACCTCAAAACGAGCATTCCCTTGAGAACCGTGGAAGACGACCACGTTGATAGGCCGGGTGTGGAAGTGCAGTAATGCATGTAGCTTACCGGTACTAATCGTTCGATTGGCTTGATTGCTCTCATTTTCAGTGTCCATAGGGCTGAACAAGCCCCGACAAATGAGACCGAGCGCATCGCGCTCGAAAGCTTGCTTCGTTTTCCTTGTCCTTCGCCGGCCTGGTGGTTCTAGCGAGGAGCTTGAACCCGATCCCATCCCGAACTCGGCCGTTAAACTCCTCAGCGCCAATGGTACTATGGCTTAAGCCCTGGGAGAGTAGGTCGCTGCCAGGCCTGCCAAGGACAAGGAAATTCCTCTTTACGTGTCACGATCAAACAGAAACGCCGTCTCGCTTGCGAGGCGGCGTTTTTTGTTTGGAATCCGGCGGGGACGTTCGCGGCTCTACGCCAGCTCGCGCGGCCCCTTCCATTGGCTTCGCGCGGCCGGATCGACCACGGACATCCCGATGCCCTCGGTCGCGCGCACCGGCACCGAGGCGGGATCGAAATCCTCCAGACAAAATACGTTGATCCCGAAATGGTCGGGCGCGGCCCGCTTGCGATGAAAGGTGTAGACGCCGCAGCGCGAACAGAAGAAATGCTTCGCGCGATGCGTATTCCACTCGTAAGCCGACAGCATCTCGGCGCCGCCGAGGATGGTGAGCTCGCTTTCATGCACCTTCGTCATCAGCGCGTTTTTGCGGCTGCAAAGCGAGCAGTCGCACGTCGTCAATTCCTCGATCGCCGCATCGATCCGGAAGCTCACCGCGCCGCAATGGCAAGATCCCTGATAGGAAGGCATTTCTGTTCCCGTGGTTCGTTCGCTCCAGCTTGAGCGAGACGTACCGGGGCGCGCAACTGTCAAATTGCACGCAAGGCAATGTTTCGGCGCCCGGTGGTGACCCCCGCCTGCCGGCGAGATGTGAAAATTGCTCATGGGGTGTCGCGGGTTACAAGAAATGCCGCGTCCGAACCCGGGCTGTTTCCCCGCGATTTCAATCTTTCTCGGCAAGACCATTGCAGCGGCCTGATTTTCGGCCATGATTACCTTCCCGGTTCCAGTTCATGGCCCGTTCATTTCAAACGCCGTACGCAGTTCCCCCAAGAAACCAAGACTCTCTCATCCCCCAAGGAGGTCTCCCATGCGTCAGTTCATTCGCCCTGTCGCGACCGCGTTGAGTATTGCCTGCCTCGCAGCTTCGGTTGCCTTCGTGTCGAGCGGAGGCGCGCTGGCGCAGGGCAAGATGGCCCCGCAAGGCAAGATGGCGCCGCCCCCGGCGCAGGCCGCGCCCCCGGCGCAGCAGCAGCTCAAGCAGATCACGCTGAACCAGAAGCAGATCGACAGCGCCCTGGCCGCGCAGAAGGACATGGACGCCATCACGTCCAAGATGAATCCCAACGCCAAGCCGGACCAGAAGACGATGGCCGCGCTCGATGGCGCCGCCAAGAAGAACGGCTTTGCGAGCTTCGACGAATACAACACCGTGATGGATAATATCGGCCTGGTGTTCGGCGGCATCGATCCCGCCAGCAAGAAGTTTGTCGGCTCCGAAGCCGTCATCAAGGGACAGATCGCCCAGGTCCAGGCCGACAAGAAGATGTCGCCGAAGGACAAGAAGGCGGCGCTTGACGATCTCAACGCGGCGCTGAAGCAGCCGGAGCCCACGATCGAGAACAAGGGCAACATCGATCTCGTGGTCGCGAACTACGACAAGCTCAGCCCCATCATGAGCGAGAACCAGTAAACCCATCATCGGCGGATCGGACGAAAAGCCCCGGAGACATCTCCGGGGCTTTTTTCTTGCGCGTTGACATCGACCCCGAAAACATCGTGCTCTCGTCGCGATCATCGGGGGAGCTCGGAAGTCCGGAAAAATGGCTAACAAGAAGGTCGCGGTGGCGGGCGCCACGGGTCTTGTGGGCAACGCGGCCCTGCGGCATTTCGGTGCATCCGGTGGTGCAGAGGTGCTGGCGCTATCGCGGCGCCGGCCGCGCGAGCTCTATGGCGCACGCCATGTCGCGCTCGATCTGACCGACGCCGGGCAATGCGCCGCCGCGGCCGGCGAACTGAAGGGGACGACCCATCTGATCTATGCCGCGCTCTATGAGGAGCCGAGCCTCGTCGACGGCTGGCGCGATCAGAGGCAGATCACCGTCAACGACAACATGCTTCGCAACCTGATGGGCGCGCTGGAGCCGGTCTCGCCGTCGCTCAAACATGTCGCGCTGCTCCAGGGCACCAAGGCCTATGGCGTGCACGTCCGCCCGCTGACGGTGCCGGCCCGCGAGGGACGCTCGGAAATGTACGAGCAGCCGAATTTCTACTGGGCGCAGGAGAATTTCCTGCGCGAGCGGCAGAAGGGCAAGGCGTGGCATTTCAGTATCCTGCGCCCCGTGCTGATCGTGGGCCTTGCGATGGGCGGCGCGATGGACCTGATCCCGCCGCTCGGCGTCTATGCCTCGATGCTGCGCGAGCAGGGCCGCCCGCTCGATTTTCCCGGAGGCGCCGCGCGGGTCGCGCAGGCTGTCGACGTCGATCTGCTGGCGCGCGCCATCGCCTGGTCCGGCGACGCTGACGCCGCGCGCAACGAGGCCTTCAACGTCACCAATGGCGACGTCTTCACCTGGGAGAACATCTGGCCGGCGATTTCGGACGCGCTGGGCATGAAGCCCGGCAAGGCGGTGCCGCTGTCGATGGCGAGAGAGTTTCCGAACTGGATCGAACCCTGGGAGGACTTGCGGCGGCGGCACAATCTGGCCGCCCCCTCCTTGAAGGAATTCGTCGGTCTCTCCTTCCAGTATGCCGACTACAGCATGCGCTACGGCCACACCGAATCCGGTCCGCCCTCGATCGTCTCCACGGTGAAGATCAACCGCGCCGGCTTCACCGAGATGATGGACACCGAGGACATGTTCCGGAAGTGGTTCAAGCAGGCAAGGCAGGAAAGGCTGTTGCCGTAGCGCAGAATTCTTCCTTCTCCCCCTGCGGGAGAAGGTGGCGCGGACGCGAGTCCGCGCCGGATGAGGGGTTCTATCCGCAGTTTCACTCAGCGCGAAAACGCCGTTTCCATCGCCTTGCGTATCTTGATGGTGTCGTTGCCGGCGTCGTATTCGACGTCGCTCCAGCGCACCACCGCACCATGCGCCACATCGTTCTTGAGCTTGACGCGATGCGCGAGTCCGATCGGCAGGGCGCCGGTCTTGAGGCTCTCGGCGGCGGGCATCAGCTTGCCCCACACCGTGTAGCCGCCTTCGCCGTCGAGCATCTCGCCCGCGCGCAGGTTCTTCTTGGCGATGGAGGCGACGTCGCCGCGGAAGCCGTAGGGCTGCCCGGTCGGCTCCCCGCGCAACGCAGCCGACAGAACGGAGATGTTCAACTCCAGCCCGATCAGATGATAGGGCTTGTACATCGCCGCGAACCGTCCGCTGCCGTCGGTCTTCAGGCCGTATTGCCTGAAGCAGTCGGCGGCATAGTCGTTCGGCGCCTCCAGTACCGCATAGACGCCCCAGCGCAGGTCCCGGAACACGGGGCGGCCGTCGCGCTCGAGCGACGACACCACCTCGACCACGCCGGACCTCTCCAGCACGCCGCCCCTGTCATGCGGACGCATCACATGCGGCAGGTCGTCGACGCCGCAGGCCGGAAATTTGAGACCATGCGACGGCACGTCCAGCGCGCAGGCATTGGCGATCGCCGCCATTTCGATCGCGGATTTGGTGCCGTCGAGAAATGAATTGAACATCTGCGGGTTCATGCCGGCCGACTGCGCTTCGCTGCGCGT
The DNA here is from genome assembly GCA_963696255.1 of uncultured Alphaproteobacteria bacterium. Lineage (GTDB taxonomy): Bacteria > Pseudomonadota > Alphaproteobacteria > Rhizobiales > Xanthobacteraceae > Bradyrhizobium. The sequence continues at coordinate 731,610 of CAVOJN010000005.1, read as the reverse complement.
GAGGCCGTAATGCTGCCAGACGTCGTCTGGCGTGACGTCGTGATAGGCCGGCAGATATTTGGTGCCCTTGCCGGCTGCGACCACATGGAAGCCGGTGGCGCGCGCCCAGTCGACGATCTCAGCCGTCAGCGCCGGTTGATCGCCGTAGGCCAGCGAATAGACCACGCCCGCCTTGCGCGCCTCTTCGGCGAGCAGCGGTCCCGCCAGCACGTCGGCCTCGACATTGACCATCACGATATGCTTGCCGGCGGCAATCGCCGCGCGGGCATGGCGGATGCCGACGGCAGGGTTGCCGGTCGCTTCCACCACCACGTCGATGTGGCTTTCGGACATCGCGCGCGCGCCGTCTTCGGTGAAAGTCGTCGCCGATATCCGCGCCGCGTCCCAGCCGACGGTCTTGCAGGCGTCTTTCGCACGCTGCGGATCGAGGTCGACGATCACGGGGACCTCCAGCCCCGGCACATGCGGCACCTGCGACAGGAACATCGAGCCGAACTTGCCGGCGCCGATCAGGGCGACGCGGACGGGTTTGCCGGCCTTGTGGCGGGCGGAGAGGAGGCGGTAGAGGTTCATGGGACGTTATCCGATTCAACAATGTCGTCATTCCGGGGCGAGGCGCAGCCTCGAACCCGGAATCTCGAGATTCCGGGTTCGCACTAGCGCGCGCCCCGGAATGACGGTGAATTGTTTTACTCCGCCGCCTGGCGTGGCGCACGCGCTAGCCGCAGCAGCGCGTCGTCGGCAACCGTCTGGATCGGCGTGAAGTCGCGATGGGCGATATGGTCAGGCCGCGTCGGCGTGCGAATGTAATTGGAGACCGCGTTCAGCGTCAGGTACACGATCTTGCGCGGATAGGGCGTGATGTTGCCGGCCGATCCGTGCACGAGATTGCCGTGGAACATCAGCATGCCGCCGGCCTTTCCGGTCGGCGCGACGATGCCGCCCTGGTCGACCAGGCGCGTGACCGTCTCCTCGTCCAGCGTCCACAGCGGATAGGACGTGGTCTCGAGATCGTGCGAGGCCTTCAGGTCGCCGGCCGTCTGGCTCTTCGGCACCAGCATCAGGGGGCCGTTGATCGGCATCACCTCGTCGAGGAAGATCGCGATGTTCATCGCGCGCGGCTCGGGCATGCCGTCGTCGCGTTTCCAGGTGCCGTAATCCTGGTGCCACTGCCAGACGTCGCCGGTGAAGGCCGCCTTGGCGTTGATCTTGAACTGATGCATGTAGACCTTCTCGCCGAACAGCTGCTCGATCGGATCGATCATGCGCGGATGTGCGCCGAGCAGGCCGAACGCCTCGTTGTAGAGATGGGCGGCAAAGGCGGTGCGCGGCGCTCCGCTCTTCTCGCGCCAGACCTCCGGGCGGTCGGCGTCGTAGATGTTCACCGCCTCTCGCGCCAGGAAGTCGGTCTCCTCGCGGGTGAACAATTCGGGCAGGAACAGCCAGCCCTCGCGATGGAAAAATTCGATCTGCTGTGGCGTGAGCTTCATGGTGCATTCCTCCTTGTCCAATTGTCATTCCGGGGCGATGCGCAGCATCGAACCCGGAATCTCGAGGTTCCACAATGCGCAATTGCGCATTGGGGTTCTCGCTTCGCGAGCCCCGCAACGACGGGAATTTTTTACGCCGCCTGCGCGGTCGCTCTCAATCTCTCCTCCGTTCGTTGTCCGGCCGCCTGTGCATGTGCCGAGGCCGACACCTCGGCCATGCCTTCATCGCCGGCCAGGATCGCGGCGGCAATCCTCTCGTGATCACTCCAGGCGCTCTCGCGATAATCGAGCTCGGCCAGAACGGTTGCCATCGAGCGGCGCATGTGCGGCCATTGCGGCGCCATCGTCTCCTCGATCGCCGGGTTGCCGGCCAGGTGATAGATCGCACTGTGAAACTCGACGTCGAGTGCGATCAATGTCGACAGCGGGGTTTTCCTGTCGATGGCGCGGCCGGCATGCAAGGCTGCTTCCAGCCGCGCGCGACCTTCCGCGTCCACCGCGGCCCGTCCAGCCGCCAGCCGCGCGGCCAATGCGTCGATGGCGCCACGCACCTCGTAGAGCTGGCGGATGCGCGCGGGATCGAGCTGCGTGACCTCAAAACCCCGGCGGCCGCTCTCGGCCACCAGGCCCTGCCGATGCAACAGGTGCAGCGCGTGCGAGACCGGCTGGCGCGACACGCCCAGCCGCTCGGCCAGCTCGTTCTGGCGGATGCGCTGGCCGGGCACCAGGGTGCGGTCGGTGATCGCTTCCAGAATCCGCACATAGACCTGGTCGATCAGGTTCGGGGCTGGATCGAGGGGGATCATGCCGGTCGCTCGTTTGGAATACGGAATGCCGTATTCGGCACGCTAGTCCCCTACCGGGCGGAGGTCAAGCGCTTCCCAAGGGAGATCGACAAGCGAAGGCACGACGCACACCAGGACAATCCATGCCTGTTGGGAAGCCGCTCTTGGCCGGACGCTGACTCCTGGCTTCAGTCGCCTCGGACAGATAGCGCAACGGCCGGCTCGTCTGATTTGGCCGCTGCCAGACATTCCCGCAGCAAGCCTGTCGAGTAGCCGCGCGTCATATGGGCCCGGGCGCGGTAGGTCTCGTCACGCATCAGCGCCGCGCGGAGCTTCGGCAAATTGTAAAACGGCACGCCGGGAAAGAGATGATGCTCGAGATGAAGGTTGACGTTGTGAGGAGCGAAGAAACCGCGTTCCCAGAAATGGGGCAGGACAGTGCGCGTGCTGCCAAGCTCTTCATCATAGTCCATGCTGGCGAAGTGCTCGGCAACGCTGCGGACGTAGAGAAACAGAAGGAACAGCGTGAAGTAGGGCACGATCCAGTAGAGCAGAAAGCTCTTCCAGACGCCGAGAAGCGTTATGATCGTCGCGACACCGAGATAGTATCCAAGACGCGCCAGCCGATAGCGAGCTGTTTGCTTCGTCGCCGTGACCCTGGGCAGAACATGGGCCAGATCACGCAGCGAGTTTACCACGACCAGATAGCCGAGGAGATTCCAGGTCATGTGCCAAACTGACTGCGGAAACGTGAAAGCGGCCTTGCCAAGTTTGACGGCCCAGTCAGGGTCCTTGTCGGTATTGGTATGTTGGTGATGGGCCAGATGGTTCTGACGATAGCCATCAACCGTCGCCAAAATCGGCCATGCGATGAAAAGATCGCCAATTGCGTCGGCAACTTGCCTGTTTTTGAGGAAGCGGAAATGCGCCACCTCATGCGTCAACACACCGAGGCCATGCATCCGCCCGGCGATAACCGCCACCGCCGAGATATAGGCCCAAAACCCGCCAAAATAGCTGCTGAAAGCGATTGCCGCAGCGATCAGCGCCCAATCGAAGATCAACGCCGTCGCGGTGCGCCAAGGCTCCAGGACCGATAGTTTCTTCAGTTCGTCCGGGCCAATTGATGCCTTGTAAATATTCATGGCTTCCGCCGATTGGCCTGATAGCTGCTCATCCGCCTCTCAGTATGATTGTCAATCGCGGGGTCTGTCGAAATGCCACTTCGCCCGCTTTGACGGGAATGCTGACACAGCCATCCCTCACGCGTGTGGTGGATGTATGACACACCTCATCCCAAAAACTCCGTCACGGCCCGGCAAAATCCTTCCGGGTCGTGCTCGAACATCCAGTGGCGGCCGCCTGCGATCTCGGCCGTGCGTGCGCCTGCGATGTGCTTGGCCATCTCGCGCCAATTCACCGAGAGGGAGCCGGTGGTCTCGGCGCCGCCGAGCAGAAGCGTTGGCGGCTTGATCGCGAGCACATCGGCCAGACTGTAGGGCTTGCGCGCCTCATGCACCTGGCCGAGCAGGGTGGTGATGTTGTCGCGCAATTGCTGCTTGGCCGGAGCCGGCAATCGCCGCCACGCGTGTTCGCCGTCGATGCCGTCGACGAAATTCTGCAGCGCGCCGTCGACGTCGCCCTCTCGGACCATCCTGACCGATTTGAGCGTGCGCGCCGCCAGCACCGAGGGCGCGCCGGGCTTGACCGACGGATCGAGCGACGAGTCCAGATCGCCGCCCGGCTCGGCCAGCACCACCTTGCGAAGCAGATCCGGGCGTTGTTGCGCGACGCGGAACGCAATATGCCCGCCGCGCGAATGGCCCAACAGATCCACCGGCTTCGGATCGAGTTGCTCGATGAACGCGATCACGTCAGAAACATGCTGCGCCATGCGGTAGTCGTCGCCGACGCCGTCCCAATGTTCGGGAAAGAAGTGCCGCAGACTGACCGTGATGACGCGGTGCTTCTTCGACAGCGGCCCGAGCACCGCATACCACGTGCGGAAATCGCCGAGCGTGCCGTGCACGCAGAGCAGCGGGCTGTCGCCATCTCTCCCCTGGCCGACTTCGAGATAGGGCATGTCGTAACCGTTGACGTGGATGGTCTGCATGGTCAGCCCGCCAGAAAGTCCAGCACGATGTCGGAGAATGCCTGCGGCGCCTGCTCGAACATCGGATGGGTGGTGTTCGGGATCATCACCGTTCTGGCGTGAGGGACGTGCGCCGCCAACGTGTGCAGCACCTTGGGCAGGAGGCCCTTGGTGTTCGCGCCGCCGATGAACAGCGTCGGCACTTTGATCGATTCCGCATCCGCTTTCGAGAATCCCGGGCGATTGTCGCGCACCTGTCCGATCAGGGTTGTGGCGTTGTCGCGGAGCGGCTGCTTCATCAGGGCGGGCAGCCGCCGCCAGCGGCCGGGCCCTTCGAGCGTGTCCACGAAGAATTCGAGCCCGCCGTCGATATCACCCGCCGTGATCTTCTCGGCCGCGGCGGTGAAGCGCGCCAGCAGCGGCGAGGGGCCGCCCTTGTAGTCAGGATCGAGCGTCGCATCGAGCTCGCCGCCGGGCTCGGCGAGGATCAGCCTGCGCAGAAGGTCGCCACGGCGCTGCGCCACGCGAAAGCAGATATGTCCGCCGCGCGAGTGCCCCATCAGGTCGACCGGGCCGGCATCCAGTTTCTCGATGAAAGCGATGACGTCATCGACATGCTGGGCGATCGAATAGGTGTCGCCGACGCCGTCCCATTGCTCCGGGAAGAAGTGGCGGAGGCTGACGCAGATCACGCGATGCGCCTTTGTCAGCGGCCCGATGATGCAGCCCCAGATGCGGAAATCGTTCAGCGAGCCGTGGACGCAGACAAGCGGCGGGCCGCCGTTGGACTGGCCCACGTCGAGATAGGCCATGTCGTAACCGTTGACGTGAAGGGTTTGCATGTTGAAGCGCTCGCTGGCCGGAAACCCTCGATCGTCATGCCCGGCCTTGCGCCGGGCATCCACGTCTTTTCACCAGGACCGGAAGAAAGACGTGGATGGCCGGGACTAAGCCCGGCCACGAAAATGGAACAACGTGCAAGATTCCCGGAATCCGGGTGGATCGCAACTATTTCCAAGCCTAGATTCCGCATCAAGACCAATGTGGTCAGATGAATGAGGAGCCAGCCATGACCGACCAGCATTTTTGTCTGTTCGAGACCGCGATCGGCCCCTGCGGCATTGAATGGGGCCCGCGCGGCATCAACGGAGTGCAGCTGCCGATGGGCGACGAAGCCAAGACCCGCGCCCGCATCCGCCAGCGCCGCGGCGATATCGACGAGGCCGAGCCGACCGCCGAGGTCAAGACCGCGATCGGCCGGATCGTGGATCTGCTCGCCGGCCAGCCCGACGATCTCACCGACATTCCGCTCGACCTCGACGGCGTGCCGGACTTCAACCGTGGCGTCTACGATATTGCCCGCAGCATTCCGCCGGGCAAGACGATGACGTATGGCGACATTGCAAAACGGCTCGGCGGCGTCGAGCTGTCACGCGACGTCGGTCAGGCGCTCGGGCGTAACCCGTGTCCCATCGTGGTGCCCTGTCATCGTGTGCTCGCGGCCGGCAACAAGCCGGGCGGCTTCTCGGCGAGGGGCGGTGTCGAGACGAAGTTGAAGATGCTTGCGATCGAAGGCGCGGTGGTCAATCACACGCCGGGCCTGTTCGATTGACGTCCTCTTTACCTCTCCCCGCTTGCGGGGAGAGGGAGCTCACCGCCGATGCCGCACCCTGCGGGCAAGATCATCACATCAGCTTGAGCGCTTTCGGCCTGCAAGTCCGGCGAAGATCGAAAAGAAGAGCACGTTGTAGAGAAAGCCGAACAGGATCTGGATGCAGACGATGAACTTCGCCACTCCGGACTTGGGCGATATGTCGCCATAACCTGTCGTGGTCATGGAGACGATGCTGAAATAGAGCGCGTTCCCCAGATTGAGTTCGGCGGAAAAGGCGTTTGCATCCCGACGCACCAGATAGACGTAAAGCACCGCGAAGCAGAACGCCGCCAGGATGTAGGCAGCCGTGACGTCAACGAGAATTCTCCAGAGCGGTGTGCGCTCCAGATACTGCGAGCTATCTGGACCATATATGCCCCGGATCGATCCGAAGATGCGCCAGATCAGATAGACCCAGATGGCAAAGACGCCGGCTTTCGCGGCCTCGCCGATGGAAATCGTCAGGCCGTTTTCCGGCAGAAACTGCGGCACAGCCGCTTCGACCAAAAGACCGACAATGCTGTAACCGATGAGGAGGGGTCCGAGTAGCCGGATCCAGCCGCCGATCCGGCTCTTCATCACTGGTTCTCCCGTGGCTCTCACATCGACGCAAAGCGTACTTGTCCGCCGTAGCTCGAAGAGCGCAAGCGTGCCCTCCGACTGTTCTGCGTCGCGGCATGGTGGGCACGGCGCTGTGCGCCTTTGCCTACCTTACGAATTCTGCGCGCGCCTCACATCATCTCGCAGACGAAGCCGTTGCCCTTGCGCTTGATCTTGCCTGACGAGGGCGAGGGGAAATGCGCCGTGCAGCACAGGGTGTCGGTGTCGCAAAAGCGCTCCAGGAAGCTGCGCCGCGTCACGCCCGCCTGCTTCGGATCGACGTCGAATTTCGGCGACAGCTCCGGATAGAGCGTCTGCAGCGGCGTATGCATGAGGTCGCCGGCGAACACCACATCGTCCTTGCCGCGTCCGAAGGTGAAGGCGACATGGCCGGGCGTGTGGCCCGGTGTCGGCAGGATGCGCCCGTGATCGCCGAGCGCGAAATCATGGGTGACGATCTGCGACTGCTTCGCCTCGACCACCGGCAGCACGCTGTCGGCAAAGGGCGGCACTTCGGCTTTGGCATTCTGCTCGGTCCAGTAGTCGTACTCGCCCTTGGCGAAGACGTAGCGAGCCTTGGGAAAGGTCGGCACCCAGCGGCCGTTCTCCAGCCTTGTGTTCCAGCCGACGTGATCGACATGCAGATGCGTGCACATCACGAAATCGATGTCGTTCACCGAGAACCCCGCCGCCTTCAGCGAGCGCATATAGGTGTCGTCGGTCTTCATGTTCCATTTCGGGCGCAGCGGGCGCGGCTTGTCGTTGCCGATGCAGCTGTCGATCAGGATGGTGTGATGCGGCGTCTTGACGATGTAGGACTGGAAGCAGAGGATCAGCGTGTCCTTGTCGTCGAGCGCGCCGGCCTTCTGCATCCAGCCACGGTTTTCGGCGAGCAGCTCCGGCGTCAGATCGGGCAGCATCTCGTGCGCCGGAAGGAAGGTGGTTTCCTGCTCGATGATGCGATGGATGGTGAGATCGCCGACCGAAAAATTCAGTTTCATCACAGGCTCCCTGTTGTTGTTGTGCTTGGGCCCTTGGTTGTGCTTGGGCTTTTTTTACTCAGATTTTACTTAAGCCTTGATTTTACTTAAGCCTTGGGCGGCACCGAGATCTTCACCGAGGGCCGCTCCAGCATTTTCTGGTTGAACTTGTCGAGCTTCGGATAGGCCTTGCGCCAGCCGCAATCGGCGAAGCGGAAATCGGCGTAGCCGAGCACGCAAGACCAGGCCGATCTGGGCGATGGTGAGCGGGCCGTTCAGCACGTCGTCGCGCCCCTCGAAGCGGGCCATGCCGCTCCACGCCCGGTTCCAGTGATCGTCGGACCACGCCTTCCAGCGCAGCGCTTCGGGACGGGTCATGTTCTCGTAGCGGCAGAGCAGCATGGCATTCGAGCATTCCCTGCAACAGCGAGTGGTCGCTCTTCACCTTCCAGCGCGTGGGGCCGTAATCGGGAATCAGCGAGCCGCCGGCGATCTCGTTGAGATATTCGACGATGACATAGGAATCGAGGATGACGTCGCCATTGTCGAGGATCAGCACCGGGAGCTTCTTCAGCGGTGTGATGCGCTGATAGTCCTCATTGGCCTGGCCGGGCGCCACGGTGGCCGGCGTCAGCTCGATCTTGTCGATCAGGCCGAGCTCGATGGCTGCAATCCGCACCTTGCGCGCATACGGCGAGGCCGGGGAGAAGGTGAGTTTCATGGCGTGCCCCTCATGTCTATCGTCGTCATTGCCGGGGCGATGCGTCGAGCATCCAACCCGGAATCTGCGAGATTCCGGGTCTGGTCCTGCGGACCATCCCGGCAATGACGGTGGTGTGAGAAGTGATGCGCGGCGGCTCACGCCGCGACGATCTCCTGGCGCTGCTCGCCGAGCCCGTCGATGCCGAGGGTGACGACGTCGCCGACATTGAGGAAGGTCGGCGGCTTCATGCCGAGGCCAACGCCGGGCGGCGTGCCTGTCGTGACGATGTCGCCGGGCAGCAGCGTGAGGAACTGCGACACGTAGGAAATGCACTTCGCCATCGAGAAGATCATGGTCGAGGTGCTTCCGGTCTGGCGGCGCTTGCCGTTGACGTCGAGCCACATGCCGAGCTTCTGCACGTCCGCGACCTCATCCTTGGTGACGAGCCACGGGCCGAGCGGGCCGAACGTGTCATGCGACTTGCCCTTGGTCCACTGGCCGCCGCGCTCCTGCTGGAAGTTGCGCTCGGAGACGTCGTTGCAGACGCAGTAGCCGGCGACGTGGTTGAGCGCGTCGGCTTCCGAGACGTACTTCGCCCTGGTGCCGATGATGGCCGCGATCTCGACTTCCCAGTCGAGCTTGGTCGAGCCGCGCGGCTTTTCGACCGCATCGTTCGGGCCGGACAGCGAGGTGTTGGCCTTGATGAAGAAGATCGGCTCGGTGGGGATCGCCGAGCCCGTCTCCTTGGCGTGGTCGGAATAGTTCAGCCCGATCGCCACGAATTTGGTGATGCCGGTGACGGGGGCGCCGAGCCGCGGCTTGCCCGAGACGGCGGCGAGAGAGGCTGCGTCGATTGCGGCCAGCTTCTTCAGCGAGGCCGGGGAATAGGCCTCGCCGTCGAGATCCTTGACGTGCCCCGACAGGTCCCGCAACTGGCCGGATTTGTCGATCAAACCCGGCTTTTCCGCACCCTTATCACCATAACGAACAAGCTTCATTTTTCATCACTCCCTTGGGAAAGCTTGGATTTTGGTTGGAAGCTTCATGGAACAGGCGGCGGAGGAATTCAATCGGGAAACGGGTTGCATTGCTGCTCTTCGGCGCCGGCACGGATCACCGTCATTCCGGGATGGTCCGAAGGACCAGACCCGGAATCTCGAGATTTCCGGGTTCGATGCTTCGCATCGCCCCGGAATGACGATGACGATTGGATGGTTGGCTTTGCCCACCCTCCGGCTTACCAATGCGGATTGTGCTACTCCAGCGCGATGAATTTGAACGCGTCGCCGTCGCGCTTGATGTGGCCGGCATTGTAGTGCCCGCCGATCACCAGGACATGCCGATCGGCAAAGCGGGAGAACAGGTCGCGCCGCGCCACCACGGACTGTTTGGGGTCCGAGTCCGCGGTCGACGACCAGTCCAGATGCGCCATCTGGCAGGGATGGTGGGCGACGTCGCCCGTGAGCAGGCCTTCCTCGCCGTCGGACTGGATGTGGATGCTCATATGGCCCGGGCTGTGGCCGGGGGTCGCGATCATCGTGATCTCGTCGGTCAGCCTGGCGTCGCTTGCGATCAGCTCGGCCTTGCCCGCATCCACGATCGGCTTCACGGAATCGTTGAACACGGCGACATGCGCAGGCTCGACACTGTGGTCGCGCCAATGTTCGTACTCGCTTCTGCCGAACAGGTAGCGGGCGTTCGCGAAGGTCGGCACCCATTTGCCGCCGACGAGTTTCGTGTTCCAGCCGACATGGTCGACATGCAGATGCGTGCACAGCACGGTGTCGATGGAGTCGGGCGGGAAGCCGGCCAAAGTGAGCTTCTGCAGGAAAGGATCGTTGCGGTTGTTCCAGGTCGGCACGTTGCGACCCTGCTTGTCGTTGCCGAGCCCGGTATCCACCACGATGCGATGCCTGGGCGTCTCGACGACGAGCGAGTGAATCGACATTTTCAGCCGGCCCTCCTCGGTGGCGAAATGCGGGATCAGCCAGGGCAGCTTCCGGATTTCCTCGTTGGAGGCGAGCGGCAGGATGAAGCGCGTGGAACCGACCGTCTCGAGCTCGACGACCTTGGTGATCCTGACCTTGCCGACCTTCCACTGCATGGCGCTTCCCCGTTCCCTGTTTGATGTCCTTGGCTGGTTTTGGACCGGCAAGATGCTGGTTTCCAGCCGCGCGTGCAATGGATCATCCCGGCGCAAGCGGCGTTGTTGCGTCAGGCAATGGGAGGTGTCGAGATGCCTGAACTGACGATTTCACCGGAAAAGGTGGCCTTCCTGATCCAGAAGGCGCGGGAGTTCGACGTCAAGGAGACGGACACCGATCCGGATTCCGGCTCGAACGCCACCGATGACGGGATGGTCGACGTGCTCGAGGACAACGGGCACGACCCTGTGCAGCACGAACTCACAAGTTTCATCGGCGCGCTGAACGAGGACGAGCAGCTCGATCTGGTGACGCTGACATGGCTCGGGCGCGGCGAGGGCGGGATCGACGAATGGGATGACCTCCGCAGCCGGGCCGTCGAGGCGCGCGGCCAGTACCGCGATGCGCCGGCCGAGACCGTGCGCTATCTGCTCGGCGACCCCTTGCTCGGCGATCTCCTCGCCGACGGCCTCGACGCATTCGGTGTCGACTGGACGGAGGGGCGGACGACGGCGGTTTCATCGAACGGCTAGCGGTCCGCCCGCGAACGGAGCCAGACGACTCCGTTCGCAGCCGAGTTCACCGCGCGCAATCGACGATGACGGTGCCGAGCTTGTCGCCCTTCTCGACCGCCAGATGCGCCTTTGCGGTGTCCGACAGGGCATATTGCCCGGCGATGTTGTGCAGGCGCGTGCCTGCATCCAGCCATTTCGTGATGTCTGCCTGCGCCGCCGCGTGCATGGGCGGTGGCAGCGCGGGCAGCACAAGTGGCCGCAGCGCGATGCAGCGTTCCATCACCTCGCGCACCGGCAGCACCGGCGTGCGATTTCCGTTGGTGGCGTAGATGGCGATGGTTGAGTTGACGGCCATCAGCTTCAGCGTGGTGGCCAAATTGCCGCCGAAATCGACCTCGGAGACATGGTCGACGCCGCGTTTGCCGGTGATGTTCATGACCTCGGCGATGACGTCATCGGTCTTGTAATTCACGACGTGGTCGGCGCCGGCGAGCCGCGCCTGCTCGGCCTTCGCGGCCGAGCTCACGGTCGCGATCACCAGCTTGGCTCCGCCCCATTTCGCGAACTGCACCGCATAATGGCCCACCGCGCCGGCGCCGCCGGTCACCAGCACGGTTTTGCCTGCGATGGGACCGTCCGCGAACAGGGAGCACCACGCCGTCATGCAGGGAATGCCGAGCGTCGCGCCTTGCGCGAACGTCACATTATCTGGAAGCGGCGTCACCAGATGTTCAGCAAGCGCGATGTATTCTGCCGCGGTGCCGAAGGCGCGGCCGTTGCGCTGGCCGTTGAACAGCCAGACACGCTGGCCGGCTTTCAGCCGGGTCACGCCGGACCCGACCTGATCGACGACGCCGGCGCCGTCGCTGTTGGTGACCACGCGCGGATATTCCAGGCTGCGATACGAGCCGCCGCGGCGGGCGGCATCGGAAGGATTGACGCCCGATGCCTCCAGCCGGACGCGGACCTCGCCCGGTCCGGCCACGGGTGTCGGCATCTCACCGAAGGTGAGCACTTCCGTCGCCGGCCCGCAGCGTTCGTACCAGACTGCTTTCATGTGACTACAGCGTGCCGGGATAGGCGCCGCCGTCGAGCAGCAGGTTCTGGCCGGTGATGTAGCCGGCATGCGCTCCGCACAGGAAGGCGCAGGCATAGCCGAACTCCTCCGGCGTGCCGAAGCGGCCGGCCGGGTTCACCTTGGCGCGTTCGGCCATGACCACTTCCACCGGCTTGCCGCTCTTCTCCGCTTCGGCCTTGCCGGTCGAGCGCAGGCGATCGGTGTCGAACGGGCCCGGCAACAGGCCGTTGATGGTGACGTTGTTGATCACGGTCTTGCGCGAGAGGCCGGCGATGAAGCCGGTGAGGCCGGCGCGCGCGCCGTTGGAGAGGCCGAGGATCTCGATCGGCGCCTTCACCGCGGCCGAGGTGATGTTGACGATGCGGCCGAATTTCCGCGACATCATGCCGTCCACCGTCGCCTTGATCAGCTCGATCGGGGTCAGCATGTTGGCGTCGATCGCCTTGATCCAGTCGTCGCGGGTCCAGTTGCGGAAATCGCCGGGCGGCGGGCCGCCGGCATTGTTGACGAGAATGTCCGGATCGGGGCAGGCCTTCAGCACGGCCTCGCGCCCCGCAGGCGTGGTGATGTCGCCGACGATCTCGGTAACGGTGACGCCCGGATGGCTTTTGCGGATTTCGTCGGCCGTCTTCTTCAACGCCTCGGCGCCGCGCGCGGTCAGCGTGACATGCACGCCTTCATTGGCGAGCGCCATGGCGCATGCCCGTCCCAGACCCTTGCTCGATGCGCAGACGATGGCGCGGCGGCCCTTGATGCCCAGATCCACAGTTTCACTCCCTGATATCGCCGATGGTTTTGCGGGCGGACTTTAGCCAGCCGCGATCGTTTTGGTAAGGGTGCGAGCCCTACCAAATCGCATGACAGGAGGTGTCTTGTCGCTAAATATGCCGTTCGCGCTTGAAGCGGTCGATCGCCGCGGTGACGTCGGGCGGCAGGGCGCGAAAACCCTTTTGCGCGGCCTGCGAAAACAGCGGCCGCAGCTGCGATCCCTTCAGGAAGGAGGGCTCTCGCCCGGCGGGCAGAATCTGGTCGAACACCAGCACGACCGAGGTTGCGACGAGGCCGACGCGGATCGCGCCGAGAATGCCGCCGCCGAGGCGATCGAGCAGGCCGGGCTCGTCGCCGGCGGCTTCGTCCACCATCATGCGCGCGAGCTTTCCGAGCCCCATCCCGATGATGAGAAACGCGCCGAAGAAGAAGCCCATGTTGTGGCCGAGCGGAGAGGCATATTGCTCGTCCAGCGGCGGCACATAGGACATCACCCAGACCGCGAGCGGCATCGCGATCAGGTAGGCCAGGATGGTCACGGCGCTGCGCAACAGCCCGGTCGCAAAGCCGCCGAAGATCGCGACGACCAGCGCGATCATGACCGCAAGGTCGAAGGTGTTCATGATGGATATGGCCTCTCGCTACGCGGCGCCGCTTAAGGGTTCCCAATCGCTAAAATCACCTGCGTCACCGTCTTCGGATCAACAGGATTTCGCCACGTGAGACCTAGTCGACCTCGGTAAAGAAATCCTCCTCGTCACCGATGCATCTCGAAGGTCAGAGCGGACATGCGTTCTTATCCTTTCTGCCTACGGTTCCGCACGCCGATATCGGCCGTCACATTGCATTTGAAGCAATCCGGAAAACCTTCCTCAAAGCCTCTTCTGCTATGCAACCTGACATTGAAATGCCGTGAGGTGTCCGGCGGCTACAAGCCGATGAGGCATTGATTTCTCAGCACCGTCGCTCCGGGGAGGGTGCCATGCATCGCCCCGGAGTGGAGGTGCGGGCTGTTCACCTCTCCCCGCGTTGAGGGAGGCCATCGCGTGTGCGAGCGCCGACTTTTTGCGCTGATATTTCCGCATCGTCATGGCCGGGCTTGTCCCGGCCATCCACGTCTTTCTTCGTGGAACCAAAGACGTGGATGCCCGGCACAAGGCCGGGCATGACGAATTTGTGGAGCTGGCCAAGGAAAGCTGCCAGGGAAAGCTAGCGCATCTCAGCCTTGATCATGTCGGCGGCCTTCTCGCCGATCATGATGGTCGGCGCATTGGTGTTGCCGCCGATCAGGGTGGGCATGATCGAGGCGTCGACCACGCGCAAGGCTTCCACGCCGTGCACCCTGAGCCTGGAATCGACCACAGCCGCCGCATCGTTGCCCATCTTGCAGGTGCCGACGGGGTGATAGACGGTGTCGACCCGCGCGCGCAGGAGCTTGCGGATGTCGTCGTCGGACGTCACGCCTTCCGTGAACATGTCCTTCGTCTGCAGCGCGCGCAGCGCCGGCGCCTCCATCAGCCGCCGCGTCGTCTTGAATCCCGCGACCATCGCCTCGAGGTCGGATTCCTCGCCGAGGAAATTCGGATCGATCAGGGGCGCGGCAAGAGGATCGGCCGAGCCGAGGCTGACATGGCCGCGGCTCTTCGGGCGCAGCAGGCAGACATGGCAGGAGAAGCCGGTGCCGCGATGGCGCTTGCGGCCGTGGTCGTCGACGATCGACATGCCGAAATGCAGCTGGATGTCGGGAATGTCGAGATTGGGCCGCGTCTTCAGGAAGCCGCCGCATTCGGCGAAATTGGTCGTGATCGGCCCGCGCCGCTCCTTGCGATATTGCCTTATACCGCGGATCAGCCGCGGAATGGCCTTCAGCGACGTGCCGAAGAAATGGGGACTGTCGGAGGCATAGCTGAAGATGAAATCCGGATGGTCCTGCAAATTCTGTCCGACGCCCGGCAGATGATGCACGCTCGCGATGCCGTGGGCGCGAAGCGCCGCGCTGTCGCCGACGCCTGACAGCATCAAGAGCTGCGGCGACTGGAACGCGCCGGAGGACAGGATCACCTCGCGCCGCGCGCGGAGCGTCTTCTTGTCCTTGCCCTGGACATATTCGACGCCGACGGCGCGCTTGCCCTCGAACAGGATCCTCGTCGCACGCGCCGATGTCTCCACGCGCAGGTTCGCGCGGCTTGCCATATGCGGATGCACATAGGCGCGCGCCGCGCTCCAGCGCTCGCCATTCTCCTGCGTCACCTGGTAGATTCCGAGGCCTTCATGGTCGGCGCCGTTGAAATCCTCGCAAATGCGGAATTGCGCTTCGCGCGCCGCCTGCAGGAACGTCTGATGCACGGGATTGCCGGTGCGCAATCTGTTGACGCGCAGCGGTCCGCTCTTGCCGTGATACTCGCCGCCGAAATCGGCGTTGGTCTCGGCGCGCCTGAAATAGGGCAGCACGTCGAGATAGCTCCAGCCGCCATTGCCGAGCGCAGCCCAGTGATTGTAGTCCCAGCGATGGCCGCGGATATAGACCATGGCGTTGATCGCGGACGAGCCGCCGAGCCCCTTGCCGCGCGGCTGATAGCCGATGCGGCCGTTCAGCCCCTTCTGCGGCACGGTCTCGAACGCCCAGTTGTTGACCTTGCCCGCCACCATCAGGATCAGCGCGAACGGCGTCGTCACCACCCAATTGTCGTTCCGCCCGCCGGCATCGAGCAGCGCCACCGACGTGCCCGCATCCTCCGACAGCCGTCCTGCGACGGCGCAGCCGCCGGAACCGGCGCCGACCACGATGAAGTCGAATGTGTCTGTCACGTGTGTGCCCCCGTGCATTCCATCTATCCCTTCGTCATTCCGGGATGCGCCGTCAGGCGCAGGCCCGGAATCCATAACCCCGAGCCGTGGTTATGGATTCCGGGCTCGCCACTTCGTGGCGCCCCGGAATGACGACCTCTATGGTAACCGCGAGCCCCGGAATGACGACCTCAATGTTGGCCGCGATGCCCTCACAATGTCCTCACGACATGAACCGCATCATCTTCTCCAGTCGCGCGATCTTGCCGCCATAGGGCGGGTAGAGATCGGCGAAGCGATTGAGCACCGAGCGGTAGAACACCGGCTTCAGCTTGCTCAGATTGTTGAACCCCCATTCGCCGTGATAGGCGCCGCTGCCCGACGCGCCGACGCCGCCCATCGGCTGGTTGATTTGCGCGAAGTGGAACATGCAGTCGTTGACGGTGACGCCGCCGGAGACCGTGCGCGTCAGCACGGCGTCGCGCGCGGCATTGTCGCGGCCGAACCAGTACAGCGCCAGCGGGCGGTCGCGGCTGTTGATGAAGGCAATCGGCTCGCTCGCATCCGCATAACCCATCACAGGCAGCACCGGCCCAAAAATCTCCTCCTGCATCAGGCCCATCTCGGGCGTGGCGCCGGCCACGATGGTCGGCGGGAATTTGCGCTTCGCCTTCCAGTTCAGATCATCTGATTTCGCCGGCTGCAGGATCTTCCCGCCCTTGGCCGCCGCGTCGGCAACCAGCGCTTCCAGCCGCGCAAAATGCCGGTCGGAGATGATCGAGGTGTAATCCTTGTTCGACGGCTCGGTGCCGAACATCCGGCGCATATGCGCGCGCACCTTCTCGGCGAAGGCCTGCACGGATTCCCGGGGCACGAAGGCATAATCAGGCGCGATGCAGGTCTGCCCGGCATTGAGCAGCTTGGCATAGGCGATGCGCGCCGCCGCCTCGTCGAGGTCGGCGGTGCGGTCGACGATGGCCGGCGACTTGCCGCCGAGCTCGAGCGTCACCGGCGTCAGGTTGCGCCCGGCGGCTTCCGCGACGATGCGCCCCACGCGCGTCGAGCCGGTGAAGATCAGGTGATCGAAGGCCAGCGCCGGGAACGCCTTCGCCACCTCGTCCTCGATGCCGGTGATGAAGAGCTCGGTCGCGTCGAAGTGTTTCGCGATCGCCTCCTTCAAGCAGCGCGGAGAAATGCGGCGTCAGCTCGGCCGGCTTGATCATCACGCGATTGCCGGCGGCGATCGCCCCGATCGCGGGCGCGAGCGTGAGCTGCAGCGGATAGTTCCAGGGCGCGATGATGCCGACTACGCCGAGCGGCTGCGGGATCAGGCGGTTCTTGGCCGGCATGAATTGCAGCGCGGTGTGGACGCGCCGCGGCGCCATCCATTTCTTCAGGTGCTTTGCGGTGTGCTTGATCTCGACATAGAGAAACAGCGTCTCGGCGATGGTGGTTTCGACCGCGGCGCGGTGGCCGAAATCGGCCGAGATCGCCTGCTCGAACCGCGCCTCGTTCTCCTCGATCGCCGCGCGCAGCCGCCGCAGCCGGTCGACCCTGACATCGCAGGAGGGCAGGGGCTCGGCGCGCGAGGCCTTGAGCTGGGCATGGAAGGCCTCGTCGAGCGCGGACAAAGCAGGGCTTTTCAGGGACTGGTCCATCATGGCATTTCCCCTTGTCTGGTCGTTCGTGTCGAGTGTCCGACGCCTCACCCACTCTGCCGTCATTCCGGGGCGCGGCAAAGCCGCGAACCCGGAATCCATAACCACCGGCCAGGGCTATGGATTGAGGCTCCCTCGGCTTGCTCCGCCGAAGCCGGAAAGCCGCGGCGAACACGGGCTTGTCCCGCCGCAGCCCCGGCGAAGGCGGGAACTTCCGCCAACAGCCTGCACTTTCGGTCCATTTTGCCCCATCTTACCTGTCACAAAAACGAAAAAAGCGCCCCCGACACCCTTTCCAAAGCGGACCGGCATTGGTACACACACCCCGCGCCCGCTGCCTTATGGCTTGCGGGTTGCCTTCTCAGGAAGCCTTTCGGGACGGAAAATCGGCGCAGTGGCCAGCCTTGGCCTTACTCGCTTTTCTCCCGGCTTTCTCATCAAGGCGCGCACTGATTATCGCGGGGTGGAGCAGCCCGGTAGCTCGTCAGGCTCATAACCTGAAGGTCATAGGTTCAAATCCTATCCCCGCAACCAAGTTTGGTGCTGTGAAAGCAGCCTGAGTAGAAAAGCCGCTCCCTAGGGGCGGCTTTTTGCTGGTTTGGTCAGCACCGACCAGGGCGCCTAGATGCTCTCAAGGCAAAAGAATTTCCGAAAGCCGTGTGGCTTCTGCCTTGGCTAAATCTTCAGGGGTCCTTCGGGATTGTATCAATTAGCAAAAAGTCTTCGGAGCTTCCCTTCGCGCCACGCGCATCGTGAGCGATGCCGAGAATCGCTTTTCGATCCGGGCGCGCCATTTCATTCCACCGCCCTCAGACAATCGCAGGACCGAGCGCGGCGAATGGCTCAAGAAATTCTTCGAGAGACTCAAAAATCAAGTGACGCACAATCTGATTTTGCACCGCTTCAGTACTGCCATTCTTTCGTTGTCCGCCGTTCTTTCCCGACGTATTGAGCACGATTGACCAAGCGTAATAGCAAGTTGACCGCGGATGTCGTGAAATGTACTTCCGGATTGGTGAGCGAACCCTGCATGTCCTGACCTACAACCAATTCCACACTATCGGGTATTCTCAATTTCAGCTCGCTGCATCTAGACCGAACGGCCGGTGTATCGAAAGAGGACGTGAGCTCATGCGCGAATTGATTCCGAATTTTGCGGATAAGCGTCAAGTCAGCCGCCTCGTCATCGCTAATGAGGCCGAGTGCATGGCATCCCAGTATTCGAGATGAGAACGTGCCAAACGGAGCAGACGCACCTTCGAAAAGTCCTTCGCCTACTCCTTTGCACATGAACGCTTGAAGCACGCCTTTGAGTAAATCTTCCAGTACACTGGAAGTGATCAGGACTTTGCCACGCGGGCTCTCTGTATGGAGTGTGCAGAGATAGGGCCAGAAAGCGGGCTCTAGGTGCGGGTGCGTCTTCTTCAACTCGTCGGGTATCGGAGGTATGTCCGCCATGCTGCTAAGCTTCCCCTGCACGAACTCTAAGCAGATTTCTTCGACCGCTTCTTGCGAGGTTTCTTAAGGGGCATCGGCAGCTGCTGATCTGCGGGCGTAAACTCCAGGACTTCGGTGATTTCGTAATGTGGTGCGCCGTCCGGCTTGCCCCGGGGAGGAGTGATTTCCATCTTCACGCGATAGCGATCATTCCTGAACGAGCCGCCGCGCTTCACCGCTTCCTTGGCTATGTTTGTCTGAGAGATGTCGGCATAAATGGGCTTGTTGCGATACAGAAAGCGCCACATAGGGGCCTTTACGTCGAAGACCGGACTGTAGACGTATAAGGTCGCAGTTGCGCTCCTCGGCTTACTGTCTGGCTCTGGCGCGGTGAGTTCCAATGGGAGTGTGGTTGAAAGTGATGCTTCGATCTCTTCCACGTCCTGCTCGGTGAGGACCGAGACCGGTAGATCTCCTTTCCTAAATTCAATCCGCTGCGCGTTATTATCGCGAGACAGGCGCGAGAGCGGCGCGTACCTGCCGCAGCCATTCGGCTGTTCTCTGCCAGCTGGTAGACATCTTTGTCGACGTTCACGGTATTGTTGTCGCCGTGTACCTGCACAATCACGGTATTCGAACCGCTATTCTCAACCTTCTCGATAGGCCGCCCCTTCTTCCATTTAAGATATGCGAATACACCGCCGACGGCCGTGCCTGCGATACTTCCGATGCAAGGTCGCGACTTTTGAAAGGATTGTCGTTGCGTTCGCAACAGCGTCTTTGTCGTCGAGAAATGACCGTATGGTGTCGATCGCGGTCTGAATGAGCTCGAAGTTCGATCGTTGAAGCATTTATGCTCGAAATCGGAGGCGACGAGAACTGTCGATCGTGCCTAACCGCCGAACGGTCTTTATTTAGCTCCCTATTGGCGACCCGCATGATCTGCGCATAGCCGACGAGTGCTGCACCGAGCTCATCAGCATCAATCGTGTGGTCGTCTGGGTTTTGTCCGATGTACGCAATTTGAAACGTGTGCCAAGTCTCTGGCGGTTCAGCCATTCCGATTCCCTCGAGTGCCGGCGATAGCTTACAACCGATCGCGTGACTTGCCACGCTAGGTTGTTCACATTTTGTTCGTTTCCTTTGGCGGTGCTATAATGGACGTATGTGGGAGCACTCAAGCTTGGGAACACGTAAGGACCAAACCGCTGTGCGCAAACAACGATACATCCGCGCAGCAGGGGATGGGTCGGGCCGAGCCGCTGCTTGAGGCGGTGCGTCGGGGAATGTCTGGCGGACCACATCACCCTTAGCACTTCCAAGAGAGAGCACAGGCGGCCTTCTCGACGGCGAAGATGGTTTCCCTTTCTTGCCACCTCGAAACCATTGATCGCGCGGCATGACGACGCACTCCGGTGCGGGACGACTCAATCGCGCCGATGTGACAAGCGGATCAACCCTCTCTGCGATACCTCAGGCTTGTCAGGCAACCTTTGCAAGGCTTCCGCATTGGTTCGCCACCATATCGACCAGAGGGTTTTCAGCTCATGACAAGATCATCGATGATGTTTGCGACCGTGGGCGCCGTTGCGCTGGCGGGACTTGTTGCCACGGCGCCTGCCGAGGCCAGACGCGGCTTCAGGCCAGGGTTTGCGCCGGGAGCTGCAGGGATTGCCGCTGGCGTGATTGCGGGAGCGGCCATCGCCGGCGTCGCGTCGTCCTATGCGTATGCTCCGGGATACGGCGGTTATGGTGGCTATGGACCCGGCTATGGTTACGGAGGTCCTGCCCCCTATTACGGCGGTCCTGCCTCCTACGGCTATTCGTACGGTGGCTACGGTGGCTCCGATGCCTCTCAGCTTGGCGGACAGCCCCCCAACTAGCGGGCCATGACTGAGCTTCGCGCGGGGCTCGGCTGCAGCAGTTTGATGCGCGAATGCGGGACCAATCTGCGTTCGCGCCATAAAGCTATTTTCACTAACAACTTCAAGCTGATTTCCCCTGTCCAGCCCTCCGCGCAAAAATATTCTGCTTCCGTTTTTCAGAAATCCATGTTTCTCTCCGCCGCATCCTGTCTCCATTCAGAGGGGCGGCTCGCGATCGTCACGGACGTGGGAGGCAGGATGCGGTGGACGTGAGGGTGTTGCGCGCGCTTCAAGCGCGCTGACGACAACAGCTTCACGGACGGCGAAGGCGTGTGGTCCTGATCCCCCGATGCTGGGATCAAGTTTTGCGAGACGTTTCGCGAAGCGACGGTGGCTACAAAGCCCGGTACGCCGGGGAGAGCGCGCTATAAGCCGTAACACCATCGCGCAGGGAATGCCGGTTGCTCCGGCCTTGCCTGTGGTCACTGCCGCCTGCTTTCCTTGTTGCAGGCGGGCCATGGGTGCGGCCTGCACCCGGCATTCCCTGCGCCCTCTGTTTTCCTGAGGGTCACGACGATGCATCACCTCGGGCAAGATCTTGCCGCGGGAGGGCGGACCTGTGCCTCAATCGCCGCAATCCAGTGTTGCGGGTTTCACGCGAGTTAAGCTAACGACAAACCAGCAACTGGCGGATTGTTGGGTTCTCCAACGCCTGATCCACTCTGCTGTCATTCCGGGGCGCGACGCAGTCGCGAGCCCGGAATCCATAACCCCAACCTGTGGTTATGGATTTCGGGCTCCCTCGCTACGCTCGGGCCCCGGAATGACGAGATGAATTGTTGGCAACGCGGCGCGATGTAAAAGGGATAATGGGGCGCAATATCCAGGCAACAACCCGCAGGCTCAATTCATGACTCAAGAAGCCCGCCAGACGTTGATGCGGCCGAAGCTGATGTCGTTCGATGTGTTCGGCACGTTGATCAGCGTCCGCGATAGCTCCTATGGCGCATTCGAGCGCATTCTGGCTGACGCCGGCGCGCGGGGTGTCGATGTGAAGGCGTTCTGGGAACACTGGGAGCACCGAAACATCGTCCACTACTGGGAGCCATACCGGACGCTATCGCGAGATTTGCGAGCTCTCGCTTGCGGAGACGTTCGCGCATTTCGGTCTCACCGGCGAGGGCCGCCTGATCGAGCGCTATTTCGAAGCCTTCCCGCGCTTCTTTCTCTACGACGACGTGCTCCGCACGCTGGACCGCCTGTCGCGTCGCACCCGCCTCGCGGTCGTGTCCAACATCGATGACGATCTGCTCGCGCTTGACGCCCCTGCAGCGGGAGTTCGATCTCGTGTGCACGGCACAGCGCGCGCGGGGCTACAAGCCCGACGGCGCGCTGTTTCGCTATCTGATCGGAAATGCCGGCTGCGCCAAAGACGAGATCCTGCATTCCGGGCAGTCGCAGTTCACGGATCTGGTCGGCGGCAAGCCGCTCGGTCTGACCATCGCCTGGATCAATCGCCGGCAGATCGCGCTGGATGACTCCGTCCCGCGGCCGGATTTCATTCTTTCCGACATTCAGTCGCTTTGTGATTGGGTTGAGATGTGAAGATGGCGCAGCATTTGCAGGGAATCCGCAGGGCTCGTGGACATCAACGGAGGACATGGTGAAGCAACTGGACCTTGCCATTCGCGGCGGAACGATCGTGACGGCGAGCGATGAATTCCGCGCCGATATCGGCATTCGCAACGGCCGCATCGTCAGCATCGCCGACGCCGTCGAGGGCGCGGCCCGCGAGATCGATGCGACGGGCTTGCTGGCCTTGCCGGGCGGCATCGACAGCCATGTTCATATCTCGCAGCCGTCTGGACCCGACGTGGTCATGGCCGACGATTTTTCCTCGGCGACGCGGGCGGCCGCCGCCGGCGGCAACACCATGGTGCTGCCCTTTGCGCTTCAGGAAAAGGGGACGTCGCTGCGGGCCTGCGTCGAGAATTATCGCAAGCTGGCGGAGGGCGAATGCTACATCGACACCGCCTTTCATCTGATCATCTCCGATCCGACCGCGGCCGTGCTCGGGCAGGAACTGCCGGCGCTGGTCAAGGACGGCTACACCTCCTTCAAGGTCTTCATGACCTATGACGATCTCGTCCTGAGCGACAAGCAGCTCCTCGAGGTGTTCGAGGTCGCGCGGCGCGAACGGGCGCTGGTGATGGTTCATTGCGAGGGCTATGACGCCATTCGCTATCTGACCACCAGGCTCGAGCGCGAGGGCCATCTTGCGCCATACTTCCACGGCGTGTCGCGGCCGCAGGCCGTCGAGCGCGAGGCCGCGCATCGGGCCATCAGCCATGCCGAGATCGTCGGCGTTCCGATCATGATCGTGCACGTCTCCGGACGCGAGGCGATGGAGCAGGTGCGCTGGGCGCAGCAGCGCGGCCTGCCCGTGCATGCGGAGACCTGCCCCCAATACATCACCCTGACGGAAGACGACATGAAGGGGCTGAACATGGACATCACGGGGGCGAAGTATGTCTGCTCGCCGCCGCCGCGGGACAAGGCAAGCCAGCAGGCGATCTGGGAAGGCATCACCGGCGGCGTGTTCCAGACGTTTTCATCGGATCACTGTCCCTTCAGATATGACGATCCCAAAGGCAAGCTGACGCCGAATGCCCGTACCTCCTTCCGCTGGGTTCCGAACGGCATTCCCGGCGTCGAAACCCGGTTGCCGATCTTCTTTTCGGAAGGCGTGTCGAAGGGGCGAATATCGCGGCAGAAATTCGTCGAGCTGACCTCGACCAACCATGCGAGGATCTACGGCCTCTATCCGCGCAAGGGCTCGATCGGCGTCGGCTTCGACGCTGACATCGCGCTCTGGGATCCGAACCTGACGAAGCCGATCCGGCAGGCCGATTTGCATCACGGCTCCGACTACACGCCTTGGGAGGGATTCGACGTCACAGGCTGGCCGGTGATGACGGTCGCCCGGGGGCGCGTGGTGTATGAGCAGGGCAGGATTGTCGGCGCCAAGGGCGCCGGCGAGCTGCTCAGTCGCGGCAAATCGAGCCTGGTCTAGAGCAGGATGGGGGCTACTTGGTGCCGAACATCCTGTCTCCGGCGTCGCCCAATCCGGGGACGATGTAGCCATGATCGTTCAGCCGCTCGTCGACCGCGGCGGTCCATATCGGCACGTTGCCGTGCTCCTTCCGATAGTGCGCGACCCCTTCCGGCGCCGCCAGCAGGCAGGCGAACCGGATGTCTTTCGCACCGTGCGATTTGAGCAGCGAGGTTGCCGCGCAAGCCGAATTTCCGGTCGCGAGCATGGGATCCATCAGGATGGTCGTCCGGTCCGACAGATCCTGCGGAGCCTTGAAATAATATTCGACCGCTTCGAGCGTTCGGGGGTCGCGGTAGAGGCCGATATGCGCCACGCGCGCCGAAGGGATCAGCGCCAGCATGCCGTCGAGGAAACCAACGCCTGCGCGCAGAATAGGCGCCAGGATCAGCTTCTTTCCCAGAATCTGCGGCGCCTTCATCGACGCGACCGGCGTCTCGATATCGATGAGCCCGATCGGCAGATCGCGCGTCACCTCGTAACACAGCAGCATCCCGATTTCGTTCAACAGCTCGCGGAAACCCTTGGTCGAGCGGTCTTTCTGGCGCATCAGCGTCAGCTTGTGCTGCACGAGGGGATGGTCGACGAGATGGAGATTGTCGCTTGTCATGGCGTTCATCCGCTGTCCTCGCGCACGCGTCCTGCGCGATCAGGCACCAAGCACGTCCGCCAGGCGCCGCTCGTTGGGAAAGCTATCCTTCAGGAACAATTCGGCCTCGATATCCACCAGGTGAGCAATCATGAGCGCACGGGCCCGTTCCTTGTCGCGGTCTCCGATCGCGGTGACGAGCTCGGCGTGATGGTCGGTGCCGCACGGTGGCGTGTCGCGACGCCGATAGAGCAGGATGATGAGCGAGGAGCGCGCGATCAGCTCGTTGAGAAAGCCGAGATAGACGAGGTGGCCGGACATCTCGGCAACCAGGCGGTGGAATTCACCGGAAAGGCGGACCATCGCGCGCGCATCGCCGCGCAGCTCCGCCTCGCGTTCCTCTGCGATATGCTGATGCAAACGCTCGAGCCAGAGCGGCGACACGGCGTCGATGGCGTGATCGATGATCGCGGGCTCGATCAGTCGCCTTGCCTCGAACACCTGGCGGGCGTCGGCAGGCGTCGGGTGCGACACGAAGGCGCCGCGGTTCTTCTCGATGCTGACGATTCCCTCATGTGCGAGCTTGAGGAGCGCCGTGCGCACCAGCGTGCGGCTCGCCCCGTAGATCTCGCCGATCTCGTCCTCGCCGAGCTTCGTTCCCGGCAGCAGCCGCTGCTCGAGGATCGCCGCCATCACGCCTTCCCGGATCCGGCCGACGCGGTCGCGGCCGTCATCGGCCGCCGCAGGCGCATCAGGCTTCGGTTGGGTCTTGGCTGTCACAGGCCTCTGGCTCGAGCAGCGGACGTCGGTCTCCAATGTTAGTCGACGAGCTGTATCCAATGACAGGCGAAAGATTATACAATCGATGACCCATTTGTGTGCAGCCGGTGACGGCGAGCCACGACGCTTCAATATGCAAGATTCAATCTAACGATCTGACACTGCTGCACAGTTTCGAGATTCGGCCGCAAATCGCGAGTTGGCACGGACCTTGCGGAGAGGAGCTGCATCGCCTCTCCCTGGGGGATCGTCCATGGCCAGTCCTGCCGCCCTCGAACTGGTCGCCGTCACCAAGCGCTACGGTTCGACGCTGGCGGTTGACGGCGTCAACCTGAAGATTCCGGCCGGCACCTATTGCTGCCTGCTCGGCCCCTCCGGCTGCGGCAAGACCACGACCTTGCGCATGATCGCGGGCCATGAGGCGGTCAGCGAAGGCGACATCGTCCTCGGCGCGCAGAACGTGACCGATCTCGAACCCGCCAAGCGCGGCACGGCGATGATGTTCCAGTCCTATGCGCTGTTTCCGCATCTGACCGTGCTCGACAATGTGGCCTTTGCGCTGAAGATGCGCGGGGTCGAGCGCGCGGCGAGGCACAGGCGCGCCGGCGAATTGCTCGAACTGGTCGCGATGAGCCCGTATGCGGCGCGCTTGCCGGCGCAGCTCTCCGGCGGCCAGCAGCAGCGCGTCGCGCTTGCACGCGCGCTCATCACCGAACCGCAGATCCTGCTGCTGGACGAGCCGCTTTCGGCGCTTGATCCGTTTCTGCGGGTCAAGATGCGCGGCGAGTTGAAACGGCTTCAGCGCGAGCTCGGCATCAGCTTCATCCAGGTCACCCACGGCCAGGAGGAGGCAATGGCGCTCGCCGACTACATCGTCGTGATGAACCAGGGAAAGCTCGAGCAGCAGGGCAGCGCGCGCGACATCTTCCATCATCCCCGTACTGAATTCGTGGCGCGCTTCATCGGCGGCCACAACGTACTCAGCGACGCCGGACAACTCATCGCCGTGCGCGCCGATCAGCTCGGCATCATGCCATTTGCCGACGGTGCATTCGGCGCTCCCGCGTTGCTCACCCAGACCGAATACCAGGGGTCCTATGTCGCCCTCTCGCTCACGCTCGACGACGGCACGGCCCTGTTCTCACACGTTCCCGAGTCCACGTTCGACGTGCATCCGTTCCGGGCGGGCGATCGCGTGCTGGCCACCTGGGATCCAGCCAAGGCGCAGCGCCTGCAATAGCGCCGATCTTTCGAGAAGATGCGCAACAGAGGAGTGATTGATATGACCGAGACGACCAGGAAGACCGGCATCAGCCGCCGTACCCTTTTGAAGAGCACCGCGGGTCTGGCGGGCTTTGCCGCCGGCTCCGGCGCCATCACCGGCTTCCCCTACGTGATGTCGGCTGAGCCGAAGGTACTGCGCTATCTCGGCACCGCCGTGAACGAGGGTGACGACATCTCCAAGCAGTGCCTGAAGGACACCGGCATCAAGATCGAATACATCACCGCGACGACGGATGACGTCACCAAGCGCGTGATGACGCAGCCGAACTCGTTCGACGTGCTAGACACCGAATATTTCTCGCTCAAGAAAGTGGTGCCGTCCGGCAATATCCTCGCGCTCGAGGCCAGGAAGATAAAGGAGTTCGACAACATCACCCCAGTCTTCACGAAGGGCGAGACGCCCGGCGGCAAGAAGATCGGCAATCAGGGCACCGCGCCGTGGAAGGTGCTCTATCTCGAAGGCAAGGACTCCAAGACGTTTTCCAAGACGGCGACCGATTTCGTCACCTTGATCCCGACCGTCTACAACGCCGACACGCTCGGCATCCGTCCCGATCTGATCAAGCGCCCGATCAGCTCCTGGTCCGAGCTGCTCAATCCCGAATTCAAGGGCAAGGCGTCGATCCTCAACATTCCCTCGATCGGCATCATGGATGCCGCGATGGTCGTGGAAGCCACCGGAAATTACAAATATGCCGACAAGGGCAACATGACCAAGGAAGAGATCGATCTCACCATGAAAGCGATGACGGAAGCCAAGAAGGCCGGCCAATTCCGCGCCTTCTGGAAGGATTTCAACGAGAGCGTCAACCTGATGGCGTCAGGCGAGACGGTGATTCAGTCGATGTGGTCGCCCGCGGTGACGAAGGTCCGCTCGATGGGGATCGCCTGCACGTTCCAGCCGCTGAAGGAAGGCTACCGCTCCTGGGCCTCGGGCTTCTGCGTCTCCAAGGGTGTCTCCGGCGCGAAGCTCGACTGGGCTTACGAATTCGTCAACTGGTTCCTGTCCGGCTACGCCGGAGCCTATCTCAACCGCCAAGGCTACTACTCGGCCGTGCTTTCCACGGCAAAGGCCAACATGGAGCCCTATGAGTGGGCCTATTGGATGGAAGGCAAGCCGGCCGAGAAGGACATCAAGGCGCCCGACGGCTCGCTGCTCGAGAAGGCCGGCGCCGTGCGCGACGGCGGCTCCTACGAGGAGCGCATGGGCGGCGTTGCATGCTGGAACGCTGTGATGGACGAGAATGACTATATGGTCCGCAAGTGGAATGAGTTCATCGCCGCGTGACCAGCGCGTCGGACGACATATTGCACCAGACGGCGCCGGGCCTCGCCAGAGGCTCGGACACGGCGCGCCGCGGCAAGACGGCGCGCCTGTCGCCATCTTTCATCTCCTGGCTGCAGGCCGGGCCGATGATGCTGGTGTTTCTCGCTTTCTTTCTGATTCCACTGGGTTTCGTTGTCGTCGTGTCCTTCTGGGACTACAACGAGTATCAGTTGCTGCCGGCTTTCTCGGGCCGGGGCTACACCGATACGTTTGAGGGCTGTATCGCGCAACTTCCTGATCTCTGCACGATCGGCAAGACCTATGTGAAGACGCTGAAGCTGTGCTTCCTGGTCTGGGCGTTCACGCTCTTCATCGGCTTCTGGGTCGCGTATTTCCTCGCTTTCCATGTCAAGTCCAGAACATGGCAGATGGGACTGTCGCTGCTCTGCACGATCCCGTTCTGGACGTCCAACGTCATCCGCATGATCGCCTGGATCCCGCTGCTTGGGCGCAACGGCCTCGTCAATTCCGGCCTCATCGGGGCCGGACTGATCAATCAGCCGATCGAATGGCTGCTCTATTCCGAATTCTCCGTGGTGCTGGCGCTCGTTCACCTCTTCACCTTCTTCATGGTGGTGCCGATCTTCAACTCGATGGTCCGCATCGACAAGTCGCTGATCGAGGCGGCCTATGACGCCGGCGCGAGCGGTTTGCAGACGCTCGTCAATGTCATCATCCCCCTGGCAAAACCCGGCATCGTGATCGGCTCGATCTTCGTCATCACCATCGTGATGGGCGATTTCATCACCATCGGCGTGATGGGCGGCCAGCAGATCGCCGCTGCCGGAAAGATCATCGAGACGCGGTTGAACGCGCTGCAATTCCCGGCAGCCGCCGCGAACGCCGTCATCCTGCTCGCGATAACCTTCATGATCATCACCATGATGTCGCGAATCGTCGACATACGAAAAGAGCTCTGAGCAATGAAAGAGGGACGCTCGCGTGGCTTCTATATCCTCGCCGTGTTCTTCGCGGCTTATGTGCTGTTCCTCTATGGGCCCATGATTGCGATCTACATTCTGTCGTTTCAGGGACCGCAAGGCGGGCTCACCTTTCCGATGAACGGCGTATCGACGTACTGGTTGTCGAAGCTGTTTCAGGGAACGGGCATTATCGATCTCGGCGCGTCCTTCCGCCGTTCGCTCCTGCTCGGTATCGTTGTGATGGCGATTACCGTCGTCCTTTCGGTCGCGGCGGGCATGGCGTTCCGCCGCAGGTTCAGGGCGCAGAGCATCCTCTTCTATTCGGCGATTGCGAGCCTCATCGTGCCTTCCATCATCACCTCGCTCGGCATTTCCCTGGAATTTCGGATCATCGATGATTTGATCAAGGCGCATTTGAGCGATCGTTTCGAAACCTCGATGGGATTGCTCACCTCGGGGCTCGGCGCGCACCTGACCTGGACGTTGCCGTTCGGCCTGCTGATCATGTTCGCGATCTTCAACCGCTTCGACCCGCGGCTGGAGGAAGCCGCCCGCGACCTCGGCGCGACGCCCTGGCAAACATTCCGATATGTCGTGCTGCCGATCATTCTCCCGTCTGTGATCGGCATCGGTCTGTTCGGGTTCACGCTGTCCTGGGACGAACTGGCGCGGTCGAGCCAAGCCATCGGACCCGTCAACACTCTGCCCCTGGACCTCCAGGGCCTCACCACGACCGTGACGAAGCCGGACATCTATGCGCTTGGCACCATCATATCGGCGGTGTCATTCGTCGTCATCGCGCTCGCACTTGGCACCATTCACATTCTTACCAAGAGGCAGGCTTCCAAAGGCTCGGATGCCGGCAAGGGACTGGTCTGATCCGATGCGGCTCCATATCGTCAATCCGAACACGACCGAGACGATGACGGCGAAGATTGCCGCCGTTGCCCGCGCCGTCGCACTGCCCGGCACCGTCATCGACGCGCGTCAGCCGGATATGGGACCGGTATCGATCGAGGGCTATTACGACGAGGCATTCGCGGTGCCGGGGATGCTCGGATGCATTCGCGATGCTGACCGTGATGGCGCGGATGCCCATGTCATAGCCTGTTTCGACGATACAGGTCTCGATGCGGCCCGCGCGATCGCCAGGGCGCCCGTGATCGGCATCGGAGAAGCGGCCTTCCACATTGCAAGCCTGGTTGCGGGGCGTTTTGCGGTTGTCACCACCTTGAACGTCTCCGTCGTGCCGATCGAGAACAATTTACGAAAATACGGCCTCTACGAGCGCTGCGCGCGCGTTCGCGCCGCCGAAGTCCCGGTGCTGGCGCTGGAGGAGGGCAATGAGGATGCCCGCTCCGCAATCTCCAATGAGATCGCTGACGCGATCAAGTTTGACCGCTCGGAGGCCATCGTGCTCGGCTGCGCCGGCATGGCCGATCTTGCCGATGAACTTGCCCGCAAGCACGGGCTTCCCGTCGTCGACGGTGTCACGGCGGCAGTGACGCTCGCCGAGGCGCTGGTGCGTCTCGGCCTCAAGACCTCCCGTCTGGGAGCCTACTCGGCGCCAAGGCAGAAGCCCTATTCCGGACTGCTGGCAAGCTTTCGGCCCTGAACTTCGATCGGTCGCCGGCACGCTCTGCAAAGCTGGATCAAGCCCGGTTTGCAGTCCGAGAATTTGCGAGGGGTCGCTTCGCGAAGTTACGTTTCTCGGAAATTGTCTCCGCCCATCCAGCTTCTGTCAGAGGGCGGCTCGCGATTCGTCGCGGATGTCGGAAGCAGCGTCCGCTTGCGTATCGACCAATGGCCAACGACGGTTTCGATCTATCGCTGGAATCCGGTGTTGCGGGCGTCACGCCAAGTACGCTAAGTCCGGGCGGATTTCCGGGCCTGGCTTGCAGGGTGGGTTAGCGACCTGTCCGCCGAAAGCTCGAAGAGCGAAGGCGGAAGCGTAACCCCACCTCTTTGGCCGCCCCGGACATGGAAGTGGCGGGTTGCGCTAACGCTAACCCACCCTACGGCGTGTGCGATTTTGGCGTGACGGAACGAGGGACAATGGCGCGCAATATTCTGATTCTCGGAGCCTCCTATGGCTCCCTGCTGGGAACGAAGCTCTTGATGGCGGGTCACAACGTGACCCTGGTTTGCCGGAAGAAGACGGCGGAACTGATCAACCGCGACGGCACCGAGGTGCGCATCAAGCTGCGCGACGAGGCGGTGCATCGCGCGATCTTCTCGCGCGATCTTCCGGGCAAGCTCGACGCGGTCACGCCTGCCGATGCCGACCTGTCCCGCTATGACCTCGTGGCGCTTGCGATGCAGGAGCCGCAATACACCAACCACACCGTGCGCGTTCTCATGGTCAAGATCGCGGCCGCCGGCCTGCCGTGCCTGTCGATCATGAACATGCCGCCGCTGCCTTATCTGAAGCGCATCCCGACGCTGGCGGAGATGGATCTGGAGGAGGCCTACACCAACGCCCAGGTGTGGGAGCGCTTCAAGCCCGCCCTGGTGACGCTGTGCTCGCCCGATCCGCAGGCCTTCCGCCCGCCGGAAGAGGCGCCGAACGTGCTTCACGTCGGTTTGCCGACCAACTTCAAGGCGTCGGCCTTCGAGGACGAGAAGCACAACAGGCTGCTGCGCGAGCTGGAAGCCGATATCGACGCGGTCACGCTCGATGGCCACGACGTTCCGGTGAAGCTGAAGGTGTTCGACTCGCTGTTCGTGCCGCTCGCCAAATGGTCGATGCTGCTGACCGGCAATTACCGCTGCATCACCACGCACGCGCCGCAATCGATCCGCGACGCCGTCCACGACGATCTCGAGATGTCGCAGGCGATCTATGAGCATGTCGATGCCATCGCCCGGCGTCTCGGCGCCGATCCGAACGATCAGGTGCCGTTCGAGAAATACGCCAAGGCGGCGCAGAGCCTCTTGAAACCATCCTCTGCGGCGCGCGCCGTGGCGAGCGGCGCCCCCTTCATCGAGCGAGTCGATCTTCTCGTCAAGCTGATCTCCCATCAGCTCGGCGTGCCCAATGACGAGATCGATCGCACCGTCGAGATCGTGGACCAGAAGCTGAACGAGAAGATCGTGGCAGGCGGCTCGGGCGCAGGTTCAGATTAAAAATGCAGGAGCGTAGCCCGGATGAGCGAAGCGACATCCGGGACCGCTCTCCACAAGAACCCCGCATGTCGCTTCGCTCATGCGGGCTACGAATAATCCGCTGCCGCGATAACCGAAGGCGACATACCCATGACCTTGCCGCAAGCCGCGCCTGATGATCTCGACGCCGTCAAGGCCTGGTTTCGCGAGCTTGCAGAGCATGTGCAGGCGGTCGATTTCGCCGCCGCGCGCCATCTGTTTGCCGAGGATTTCGTCGCCTTCGGTACCTTCACCGATTTCATGATCGGCCGCGATCTTGCCGAGAAGAATCAATGGCGCAACGTCTGGCCGACCATCGATGGGTTTGTCTGGCGCCTCGACGGCGTCAAGGCGATGGTCTCGCCGGACCGGCTGTTCGCGGTTGGCATGGGCGTCTGGGATTCCACCGGCTACCTGCCGGACGGCAAACCCTTCGACCGCAAGGGCCGCGCCACCGTCTCCTTCACCCGCGCCAAGACCGGCGATCCCTTTGTCGCGACGCACACGCACATGTCGCTCTTCCGCGGCACGCCCGACGCCTCGCACGGCAAGAAGCCGTCGAAGAATTGATCCCGGTCGCCTTGAAAAGGCCAGAAGCGCTTCCCTATGGACAGGCAGACACGAAGTGCTAGCCTCGGAAGGACCGACCGCTGGTGACCCGGATGATCACGATTCCAGAGGTAGTGGCACAGGCGCTGGGCTCCTTCCTCGCCACGGAAACACGGGGGCGGTTTGGTTCGTCACATGCGAACCTCGCCGATTACCTGCCCTTTATCTCCAGGCTCACGCTGGAATGCATCGGCAACAGCGATGCGCTGTATCACGACATGGAACACTCGATGCTGGTCACGCTCGCCGGCCATGACATCCAGATGGGACGGGCGATGATACGGCCGACGACGCCGCGCGATTACTGCAATTTCATCCTGGCCTGCCTCACCCATGACATCGGCTATGTGCGCGGGGTGGTGCAGGGGGACGCCGAGGGGGCCTATATAGCCGATGTCACCGGCCGCACGATCAGCCTACCGATCGGCTCGTCCGATGCGTCGTTGGGCCCCTACCACGTCGACCGTTCGAAACTGTTCGTCATCGAACGTTTCGACAGCGTCGATTATATCGATGCCGATCGCATCGTCGCGGCCATCGAATACACCCGCTTTCCGTATCCATCGCCGAAAAACGAAGCCGCTGACGATCTCGACGACGAGGAAGGTCTGCTGCTGCGCGCGGCCGATTTGATCGGCCAGTTGGGCGATCCCAACTACATGCGCAAGGCCAATGCGCTGTTCTACGAGTTCGAGGAAGTCGGTCTCAACAAGACGCTGGGCTACAAGACGCCCGCCGATGTCGTTTACAAATACCCTCAGTTCTACTGGAAGAACGTCGCGCCGCAGATTTCGGCGGCGCTGCGCTATCTCAACATGACGTCCAGCGGCCGTCAGTGGATCGCCAATCTCTACAGCAACGTGTTCCGCGCGGAACGAGAGCTCACGCAGTCCGGTCCGCAGATTTGAGTTCTGATCACGCGCCGTGCTGCGCCAGTCCCTTCCAGTCGAAGATCACGCCATGGCCCGGCCGGGCCGGCGCCAGGGCCTTGCCATCCTCCAGCACCAGCGGATGCTCGATATAGCGGTCGAGGCCAAAGCCGTGCGCTTCCAGATAGAAACGGTTCGGGCACGCCGCGAGCAGATGCACAGTGATGTCGTGCGCGCCGTGGCTGGTCACGGGAAGATTGAAGGCTTCCGCAAGCCGGGCGATCTTCATGAAGGCAGTGACGCCGCCGCAATTGGTGACGTCGGGCTCCGGATAGGACACCGCGCCCGCGGCGATGTAGTTCTTGAACTCCCAGAGCGAGCGCAGATTCTCTCCGGCTGCGATCGGCACGCCGCCGGCTGCGAGGATCCGCGCATGACCGGCGACGTCGTCGGGAATCGTCGGCTCCTCCAGCCATGTCAGGTCGTAGGGCTGCAGGGCGCGCGCGGCGCGGATCGCCTCCTCGACCGTCCATTTCATGTTGGCGTCGGCCATCAGCGGAAAGCCCTCGCCCAGATGCGCTCGCATCGCCCGCACGCGGGCGACGTCGGAGGCGAGATCGGGCCGGCCCACCTTCATCTTGATGGCGCGAAAGCCCTTGCGCAGATTGTCGT
The DNA here is from genome assembly GCA_963696255.1 of uncultured Alphaproteobacteria bacterium. Lineage (GTDB taxonomy): Bacteria > Pseudomonadota > Alphaproteobacteria > Rhizobiales > Xanthobacteraceae > Bradyrhizobium. The sequence continues at coordinate 697,745 of CAVOJN010000005.1, read as the reverse complement.
CGGTCTGCTGCAACAGCGCCTCGACCGACAGGTCGAGGTCGATGCCGCCGGCGTAGCAGGGTACGCGCGGATCGAAGCCGCCGAGCAGACGCCAGAGCGGCAGCGATGCGCGGCGCGCCTTCAGGTCCCACAATGCAATGTCGAGGGCCGAGAGCGCGAGCACCGTCGGCCCGCCGCGTCCGCCATAATGCAGGCCCCACCACACATGATACCAGATTGCCTCGGTGTCATCCGCCTCCCGGCCTTCGACCATCTCGGGCATCTCGCGGCCGAGAATGTCGGCGACCGCTCCGCCGTTGCGGCCGACCGTGTAGGTATAGCCGACGCCCTCCGCGCCGTCGGAGTCGAAGACGCGGACCGTGACGAGTTCGAAGGCTTCGATCTGGCCGTGCGTGCTGTCCGACAAAGTGACGGACAAGCGGAATCCGGTAGAGCCCGGCCTGGACCTTGCTGATGCGCGCCATGACGGCTCCTGCGGCTTTCCCGTGCAGGCTAGGACGCGGAGGTCAGGTTCGCAATCCTCCCAAAATGACATTGAGGCATCCGGCAATTTGGTTCAATAAGGCTTGATCCGCCGATGTCGACGGCGGGCCAGGTGAACTCAAGGGACGGACAACATGATCGAGACCGTTGGAATTATCGGAGCGGGCACCATGGGCAACGGCATCGCGCAGATTTGCGCGGCGGCCGGCGTTCCCGTCGTGATGGTCGATATCTCCGACGCGGCGGTGCAGCGCGGCTTGGCGACCGTCGGCTCCAGCCTGGAGCGGCTGGTCAAGAAGGAGAAGATGACGGCCGCCGATCGCGAAGCTGCGCTCGGCCGCATCGCCGGCACGACCGACCGGAGCAGGCTCGCCGTCTGCGATCTCGTCATCGAGGCAGCGACCGAGAACGAGGAATTGAAGCTCAAGATCCTGAAGGACCTCAGCGCGACCCTCAATCCGCGCGCGCTGATCGCCACCAACACCTCGTCGATCTCGATCACCAGGCTTGCGACCGCGACCGATCGTCCGGACCGCTTCATCGGCATGCACTTCTTCAATCCGGTGCCGGTCATGGCGCTGGTTGAACTGATCCGAGGCCTGCAGACGTCGGACAGCACCGTCGCCGCGACTGAGGCTTTTGCGAAGCGCATCGGCAAGGTCTCGATAACTGCAAAGAACAGTCCGGGCTTTGCCGTCAACCGCGTCCTCTGCCCGATGATCAACGAAGCGATCTTCGCGCTGCAGGAGGGGATCGCCTCCGCCGAGGAGATCGATGCCGGCATGAAGCTCGGATGCAACCATCCGATCGGCCCGCTCGCGCTGGCCGACCTGATCGGGCTCGACACCATGCTCTCGGTGATGGAAGTATTCTATAAGGGCTTCAACGATCCGAAATACCGCGCAGCCCCATTGCTCCAGGAGATGGTCGACGCCGGCTATCTCGGCCGCAAGAGCGGCAGGGGCTTTTACGACTACGGCAAGCAGGCCTGAGACGCGCTAGGGCAGCGGGCCCATCATCAGCGGTTCGTTCCTGCGCGTCGCCAGAACGATTCCGGCGCCTGCGAGGCACGCGAGGCCGGCGGCGAGGAACGCAACATAGTGCGTCAGCGGGAAGTCGTGCACGGGCTGACCGTTCACGACGTAGGTCAATTCCCATCGCTGTTTGGCGATGGACGTACCGACCGGCATGGTGCGCGGCAGGGACATATCACTACCGGTCGCTGTGTAGCCGGTCGAAGAGCCATCGCTGCGCCGCAGGCTATAGGCAGTTACCGGCCCGTGCGTCATGGCGTCCTTCGGGATATCCTGGCGCGCGACGATGACCCCTTCCACGTCGAGCTGCAGCCGATTCCAGATGGGCTCGGCGGCTGTTCTACAAGACACAAGTCCGGCGAGGGTCAGGAAGGCAAACAGCCACCCTTTCCCTGTGGCAATGCGGGGCTTCTCGCGTCGCAACAGGCCCGTCGGCTCCAATGTGCCCGTGAAATAGCCGATGGCGAGAAACAGGATCGCGACGATCCAATCAAACATGTTCACGGAAATCTCCGCGGATTGAAGCTCGATGCATGACACCATGGGTGCGGGCTGTGTCCGTGACGAGCGGCACAGTATGCTGATGCCCAGGCCGTGTGGTCCTGGAACGCCATCCAGGCCTTTTCTGGACTGCCACGGCAGCAATCGCGTCTTATTCGATCACCTCATCGGCGCGGGCGAGCAATGCCGGCGAAATTTCAAGGCCAAGTGTCTTCGCGGTCTTGAGGTTGACCACAAGCTCAAATTTGGTCGGCTGCTGAACGGGAAGGTCGCCCGCCACCGACCCTTTGAGAATGCGGTCAACGTATGTCGCTCCGCGACGCCAGACGTCGTTGAGGTCAATACCATAGGACATGAGGCCGCCATCATCGGGGAAATAACGAAAGGGATAGATCGCCGGCAGATGATATCGATCGGCCAGTGACACGATCAACTTGCGATGGATAAGCGTGATACTGTCTGGCATGACGATGAGACCGCCGTTCGCCCGGCGACCAATCTCGGCGATCGAGTGTTCGATATCAACGGCATTCTCCGCGCCTGCCGGAACGATCTCTATTCCCAATGAGGGCGCAGCCTTCTCGACGGCCTGCAACTGGCCCGACCACGTCGGGCTCTTCGCATATTGCATGACTGCGACCCGCTCGATGTTCGGAGCAATTTCTTTCAACAGGTCGAGCCACTTTGTACCCATCGAAAACTCAAACGTGGTAAACCCCGTGACATTGGCGCCGGGATGCGCAAGGTCGCTCACCAATCCAGCACCGACCGGATCCGTGATCTGCACGAAGACGATTGGAACGGATCGTGTTGCCTTGCTTAATGCCACCGTCGCGGGAGGCGAGTGAGAGAAAATCACTTCGGGTGCCAACGCGATCAGTTCTGACACACAGCGCTGTGTACGCTCCGGATCGTTGCCGGTCCACCGATACGCGATTTGAAGATTGTTATCCTCGATCCATCCAAGGTCGCTCAGCCCCTGCCGAAATGAAGCTACGCGTGAGCGGACCAGGGGCTCGTTCTCCTCACTCGCTATCAGCATTCCAATTTGCCGAAATTGATTGGATGGCTGAGCCCGCCCGGCCGGTGGCCGGGCCGCAACCGCTACGCCAAGAAGTGTGATGAACTCACGTCGTCGCATTCCCGCCCCGATCGCTGATGCCATCGAAAGGTAAGCAATTTTCGGCACGGGTAAAAGCGTCCGCTTCAGGTCGTAGGCGTGGGGATCGCGCCACGGCAACGTGCATGGTTCTCTAATTTCCGGGGTGACAAGATCCCGCTCCCGGGTTAAATGCTTCGCATGCGAACTAATCCGGACCGCCGGCTGATCTTCCTGCTCAATGTGGCGCAGCGCCGCGTGCAGCGCTTCATAGCCCAGGCAAGAGAAGATGGGGTGACCCCGACACAGAGCGGGCTCTTGTTCGTGCTGGGGAAACGCGACGGCGCGCTGATGGGGGAAGCGGGCGCAGCCCTCGACCTCGGCATGCCCGGCATCAGTGGATTGGCGGAACGGATGGTCGAGGCCGGCCTGATCGAGAAGCATGCCGATCCTGACGACGGGCGCGCCTGGCGGCTGTGGTTGACGGCGGCAGGCCGGAAGGCGCTGGCGCGCAGCAAGGCCGGCGCCGCCGAGCTGAATGCGCGGCTGATGGAAGGATTTTCCGACGCCGAGATCGACATCGTATCGCGCTGGCTTGCCAGCGTGCAGAGCAAGTTTCCCAAGAGCGACAAAGAGCGAGATGACGAATGACCGAGAATATCAAGATCGACCACCGCGATCACGTCCTGACGCTGACATTCGCGCGTTCCGACAAGAAGAACGCGTTGACCAATGCGATGTATGGTGCGTTGGCGGATGCGATTGTCGCGGCCGAGACCGACAAGGCGGCCCGCGTGATCGTGCTGCGCGGTGAGGGCGACATGTTCACCTCCGGCAACGATGTCGGCGAATTTGCCATGATGGCGACCGGCGCCTTCAAGGGCGAGCGTCACGTCACGCGTTTCCTGGATGCGATCACACGTTCGACCATGCCGCTCGTCGCCGCCGTCCAGGGCCGCGCGGTCGGTATCGGCACCACCATGCTGCTGCATTGTGATTTCGTGGTGCTCGCGGACGACGCGCGGCTCACGACGCCCTTCGTCAATCTCGCGCTGGTGCCGGAGGCGGCCTCGTCGCTGCTGATGCCGCTGCGCATCGGCTACGCCCGCGCCTATCAGATGTTCGCGCTCGGCGAGGCCATGGATGCGAGAACCGCGGTTCAACTCGGCGTCGCAAACCGCGTGGTGCCGCTCGACCAATTGCATGCAGAGGCTGCGTCCGTCGCCGCAAAACTCGCAAAACTGCCCGCCGGCGCGCTGGCCGCGACCAAGCGGCTCATGCGCAACGCGGAAGTCCTCGCCTCCCAGATCATTGCCGAGAGTGCGGTCTTCGCCGAGCGTCTGACGACGAGGGAAGCGCGCGAGGCCTTTACCGCCTTCGCCGAGAAGCGTGCACCGGATTTCACGAACGTGACGTGACGCCGGAAGCCTCGCCGCGATAGTCCCGGGGCGTCATTCCGTAAAAGGCCTTGAAGGTCCGCGTCGCATGTGCGGCATCGGAGAAGCCGCATTGCATTGCGAGCCGCGCGATCGGCATGCTTGCAGCTGAAGCTTGCCGCAACAGCTCGCGAAGCAGGTCGGCCTTGCGCTTCAGCAGGTGACGCTCGAACGTGGTGTCGCGATCGGCGAAGATGCGATGCAGCGTGCGCTCGGCGATGCCGAATCGGGCGGCGATCGCCGGCGCCGGGGGCAGGCATGCGATGTTCGCCGTCAGATGGGCATCGAGCAGGCCGAACAGGCTGGCGCGGCTGAGCCCATGGCCAAGCCCCGCCGCAAGGCGCAGCAGCGCGGCGAGCCAGGCAACGATATCGGTCTCATTGGCGCCGGTCCGCGTCGTGGAGATACTTGCATCGATCGAGGCGGCGACGGCGCGCCCCAGAGCGCCGGAAAGCGGAATTGGTCGCGCGCAAAACCGTTCGGCCTCGGGAAAGGTTTTGAGCAGCGACGCCGCCGGCACCGTCGCGATCAACAGCTCAGTACGCCGGCTTTCGGCATAGAGCCGGTCCTCGAATGGACGCCGCGCATCGTAGAGCACGCCCTGGCCGGGCTCGATCGTGCCCTCGTTGCCGGCCTGCCGCATGAGGCTGCGGCCGCGGCGCTGAAAATCGAACATGAACTCGTCGGAGCCGGCACGGCTGACGAGCCGCGCGTCGCGGCTATAGCATTGCGGACTGGAATCGAAGCGCACCAGCTTGGCGGCGCCGAGCTCGACGAAGTCGAAATGCCCGCTGACCTCGGTGGATCCGAGCGGCCGGGTCTCGACCGGCGCAAAGGACCGCGAGATCGCATCAGTCCAGAACGCCTGGCGCTCGGACGGGCGGATCGGGTCGGTGGAGACGCTGGTCGGCATCGCAGCCAAGATCCGTCTTGCGGGTCATTTAACCTCCCCGGGATCGGCCGCCCTGACAAGCGCGAAAAGCTGGCAGGCTCATTCAAGACGTGGGTGCGGGCGGGGCCTATCCTGCCGGGAACCTCAGTCTCAGTCTTGAAACTCGGTCTTGAACCTCGGCCTTGAATCTCAGTCTTGAACCTCAGTCTTGGGCGCGCCATGGCACAGACAGCGCAGCAGGCGAAAACCGCCGCCATCCATCCGCTCGATCCCCTCAGCGAGGCGGAGGTGACGCTCGCCTCTGACATCCTGCGGGCGGAGAAGCAATTGGGAGCGGACATCCGCTTCACCCATGTTCAGCTCGAGGAGCCTGCGAAAGCGGACGTGCTGGGCTGGCGGGAGGGATCGAAACCGGACCGACGGGCGGCGGCAACGCTGTTCGATTGCCGGACCGGGGCGACCCATCTCGCCACCGTGGATCTTGCCGCGCGCAAGGTGGTGACCTGGCAGGAGCACTTCACCAAGGTCCACCCCTATGGCCAGCCGCCGGTCACGATCGAGGAGGTGTTCAAGGTCGGCGACATCGTCAAGCGCGACAGCGGCTGGCGCCATGCAATGACGCGGCGTGGATTGAATGATGCGGAGATCGAGCTGGTGCAGGTCGACCCTTTCTCGGCCGGCTATTTCGATCGCGAGGTCGAGAAGGGCAGGCGGCTGGTCAGCGCCGTCTCCTATTGGCGGCGGGATGCCAAGGACAACGGCTATGCCCATCCGATCGAGGGCGTGGTGGCGCTCGTCGACCTCATCGAGGAGAAGGTCGTTCATCTCGTCGATGAGGAGAAGATCGTTCCGATCCCGAAACAGCCGCGCAATTACGACCGGGCCTCCATTCCCGGAACGCGCAAGGACCTCAAGCCGCTCGACATCGTGCAGACGGAAGGCGCGAGCTTCTCGGTCGAGGGCTGGCAGGTGCGCTGGCAGAACTTCTCCTTCCGCGTCGGCTGGACCGCGCGCGAGGGGCTGGTGCTGCACCAGATCGCATTCCGCGACGGCGGGCAGGATCGCCCGATCATCTATCGCGCCAGTGTCACCGACATGATCGTGCCCTATGCCGATCCGACCGCCAACCATTTCTGGAAGAGCGCGTTCGACGCCGGCGAATATGGGCTTGGCAAGCTCGCCAATGCGCTGGAGCTGGGCTGCGATTGCCTCGGCCATATCCACTATTTCGACGTGGCCGTGGCCGACGACTACGGCAAGCCGGCCACGATGAAGAACGCGATCTGTCTGCACGAAGAGGATTTCGGCATCCTCTGGAAGCATTATGAATTCCGCAACGACACGTTCGAGGTGCGGCGCTCGCGCCGCCTCGTCGTCTCCTTCTTCTCGACCGTCGGCAATTACGATTACGGCTTCTACTGGTATTTCTACCAGGACGGCACGATCCAGCTCGAGGTCAAGCTGACCGGAATCATCCAGACCGCGGGCGTGGCGCCGGGTGAATCCTATCCGTGGGGCGGCATGGTCGCCGACGGTCTTGGCGGTCCGACGCATCAGCACTTCTTCAATGCGCGGCTCCACATGATGGTGGACGGTGAGCGCAACAGCGTGACCGAGCACGAGTTCAGGCCGCGGCCCTGGGGCGCCGGCAACCCCTACGGCAATGTGTTCGACACGACGTCGCGCGTCCTTGTCCGCGAACGCGACGCCGCGCGCGAAGCGGACGGCCGCACCGGGCGTTATTGGAAGATCGTCAACACCAACCGCAAGAACAGCGTCGGCGGACCGACCGGCTACAAGCTCCTGGTCCATGCCTCGCCGCTGATGCTGGCGCAGGAAGGTTGCTACATGCGCTCACGCGGCGCGTTTGCGACCAGGCATCTCTGGGTGACGCGCTATGCGCCCGGCGAACGCTATGCCGCCGGCGAATTTCCGAACCAGCATGCCGGCGGCGGCGGACTGCCGAGCTATGTCGCACAGAACCGGGTCATCGAGAATGAGGACATCGTGCTCTGGCACACCTTCGGCGCCACCCATGTCTGCCGGCCCGAGGATTTCCCCGTGATGCCGGTCGAATACACCGGCTTCGCGCTGAAGCCGAACGGCTTCTTTGCCGAGAACCCGTCGATGAATCTCCCCGCCGACCGCAACGCCGCGAGCCACGACACCCGGGACGGCGCATGCTGCCACTGATATGGTGCGCCGGTTAAAAACCAAAACAAAGGGAGGCAATTGCTCATGAACCGTAGGAAGTTCGTCAAGACTGCCAGTCTGGCCGCGGCCACCGCAGCGATCAGCGCACCGGCCATCGCTCAGTCGGCGCCGCCGCTGAAATGGCGCCTCACGACCTCGTTTCCGAAGACCCTCGATACGCTCTATGGCAGCTTGCGAATTGCTGGCCAAGACGGTCGGCGAACTTTCGGACCAGAAATTCCAGATCAGCATCCATGGCCCGGGTGAGATCGTGCCATCGTTCCAGGTGCTCGATGCGGTGGCCAACAACACGGTGGAGATGGGCAACAGCGCCGACTACTACTATATCGGCAAGGACCCGGCTTTTGCGTTCGGCACCGCGGTGCCGTTCGGTCTGAACACGCGGCAGATGAATTCGTGGCTGGCCTATGGCGGCGGGCCTCGATCTGCTCAATGAGCTTCACGCCGCCCACGGCGTCTATGCGATTCCCTTCGGCAACACGACCGCGCAGATGGGCGGCTGGTTCCGCAAGGAGATCAAGACAGTCGATGACCTGCGCGGCCTGAAATTCCGCGTCGGCGGCATGGCGGGAATGGTGCTGGCCAAGCTCGGCGTCGTGCCGCAGCAGCTTCCGCCCGGCGACATCTATCCCGCGCTCGAGAAGGGCACCATCGACGCCGCCGAATGGATCGGGCCCTATGACGACGAGAAACTCGGTTTCCTCAAGGTCGCGCCCTATTACTACTTTCCCGGCTGGTGGGAAGGAAACGCCAACGGCTTCCTCTACATCAATTCGGCAAAATGGGCCGAGCTGCCGAAGGTCTATCAAGCGATGCTGACGAGCGCAGGCGCGGTGGCGGCCGGCGATCTCACGGCCAAGTATGACGCGTATAATGCGCAGGCCATCAAGCGGCTGGTCGCGCGCCGGCGCGCAGCTGCGGCCCTTCTCGAACGAAATCCTCGATGCGTCGTACAAGGCGACCACCGAACTTTACGCCGAGCTTTCGGCCAAGAACGAGAAGTTCAAGAAGCTTCATGATTCCATGATCGCGTTCCGCAACGAACAGATTCAGTGGGATCAGGTCTGCGAGGCGACTTACGACGCCTACCTGATCCGCCGGCTGCGCAGCAGCTGAGCGAACACGGCCGCGCGTTACAGGTACTCGGTCGGGAGGCCGCTTTGGACATTCGCACAGGGCGGCCTGTCACCCTCGCGGCACAGGGCATGGTGACCTCGCCGCATTCGCTGGCGTCGTCGGCAGGTCTCGACGTGCTGCGCGCCGGCGGCTCCGCGATCGATGCGGCGATTGCGACCGCCGCCGTCCTGGCGGTGGTCTATCCGCACATGACCGGTCTCGGAGGTGACGCCTTCTGGCTCATCCACGAAGGCATTGGCGGCGAGGTGAAATATCTCCGTGGCGGCGGCAAGGCTGCCGCAACGGCGACGATCGCGGCGCTGCGCGGGCGCGGCTTTGGCGAAATTCCCCTGCGCGGAATCGTACCGGCGACCCTGACGGTGCCGGGCGCGGTGGCAAGCTGGATCGAGGCGCATCGCGCCCATGGCCGGCTGCCGCTCACGCGCGTGCTCGACGCGGCGATCGGCTATGCAAGCGACGGGTTTCCGGTCACGGCGCGGCTTGCGTCCTTTATCGAGATGATGCGCGAGGAACTGCTGGCGCAGCGGGAAGCTGCGATGCTGTTCTTTCCCGACGGCAGCGCGCCGCGGCCGGGCGCAAGGCTCACCAACCGGAATCTCGCGCGCACGCTGCAGGCGATCGCCGAGCAGGGTTGGTCGGGTTTCTATGAGGGGCCGGTCGCGGCCGAAATGGCGCGCTTTTCGCAAGGCACGGGAGGCTTCTTCGCGCAAGCGCGACTTCGCACGGCAAACCGCCGTTTGGGGCGCGCCGCTGATCGGCGCTTTATCGCGGCGTCGAGATCTTCAACACGCCGCCGCCGACCCAGGGGTTTTACCGTTCTGGAAATGCTGAACCTGATCGAGCCGCACGACCTGCGGCGGATGGATCTGCTCGGGCCGGACCGCGTGCATCTGCTGGTGCAGGCCAAGCAGATTGCCTATCACGATCGCGATCTGCTGCTGGCTGATCCTGATTTCGCCGAAGTGCCGGCTGAGATGCTGATCTCAAAGCCCTATGCGTCGAGACGAAGCCGATTGATCGACCCTGGCTCCGCGCTGCGCTGGGACCAGGTGCCATCCTCCGGCAGCCTCGCGGGCGACACCGTCTACCTCGCCGCGGTCGACCGCGACGGCAACGCCGTCTCGCTGATCCAGAGTCTGTATGGCGCATTCGGATCCTGCGTGGTGGCGGGAGAGCACCGGCGTGGTTCTCCAGAACAGAGGCGCCTATTTCTCCCTCGATCCGCAGCATCCCAACCGGCTCGAGCCTGGAAAAATCCCCTTGCATACCCTGATCGCCTCGATGGCGAAGCGCGATGGCAGGCTGTGGAGCGTGCTCGGCTGCATGGGCGCCGATGGCCAGCCGCAGATTCAGCTCCAGCTCTACTCGGCGATGATCGATCATGGTCTCGATATCCAGGAAGCGATCGAGATGCCGCGCTTCCTGTCCGGCCGCTTCGCGCTGGGAGAAGCGCGCGACACCCTGCACATGGAGGGCCGCTTTCCTGCCGAGACCATGCGCACGCCTCGAGCGGCGCGGTCATATCGTCAATCGCTGGGACGACTGGAACGAGATGGCGGGCCACGCGCACGGCATCACGATCGATGCGGCAAGCGGCGTCTTGAGTGGCGGCTCCGATCCGCGCAGCGACGGTGCCGCGATCGGCTATTGACGCGAAGCGTGCCTTGGCTATCGCGGCCTATTCGGCAGCGAGTTTGGGCGCAGCCAACTACTCGGCAGGGACGCCGGGAAGGTTCGTCCGTTTCTCGGTGCGCAGGAGCGATTTCTGGTCCTGCTGGCGCGACCACGAAATGTAATAGGCGATCATGGTCATCATCGCGATCCCGGTGACACTCACCATCACCTGCATCAGGATGGAGTTCGGTCCGGTGATCAGGACGAGATGTGCGGCAAAGGACAGAAAGACGCCGGCGCAGAACGAGGGCAGCCACTCCTCGCCGCATTTCATCACCGGTTGCAGCCACCTCGAGCGCAGCGCCGGCCAGTCGCGCGGCACAAGATAGGTAAAGAGCAAGGCAAGCGCGAGCAGATGCGCGATCCGGTAGGGCGCGAGATTCTCCTTGTCGCCGGCAGCGAACAGACCGAAGTCCGGCACGAGACCGGAGAGGGCAGGCACACGCGCCGCCACAGTCATCACCAAAGCAAAGGCGACGTAGAGGATCGCCGCCAGGCGCAGCCATCCAAGGCGCTGCACGGCGGCCGTCACTCTCGTGCCGTTGACCGCAAACCAGCCGCCGAGCACGGCCAGAAGCTGCCAGCAGAACGGGTTGAAGTACCAGCTCCCGCTCGGGAAGGCCGGCAGGCTCCAGTCGAACACGCGCGCGGCGATATAAAGCGCAATTGAGCCCGCGAGCGTGAGGTTCGGCTGACGCAGCAACGACCACAGCAGCAGCGGAAATATCAGCATCAGGGCGACGAACAATTGCAGGGTATCGAGATTGAGAGGCTTCGCCTGCAGGATCAGGCCATGCGCCAGGGTCCGGATCGGATGGTCGACGATGCCGAGTACATTGTACTCGTCGATAAGATCGGTGGCGGAGTATTGTACGGCGACATTGCCGATCACCCCGACATAGATCACGAACAGCACGACATAGGCGGCGTAGAGCTGCCAGGCTCGCCGGAAAATCCGCGTTGTCGCCACCACGGAACCCCGGTCAAGCGCCATGTTGCCGAAGAACACGGTCGCGCCATAGCCGGCGACGAATACGAAGACGTCGGTCGCGCCGGCAAAGCCGAAATTCCGCAGGGTGAGCAGGTTCACCACATTGTGGGGAATGTGATCGAGAAAAAGAAACCAGTTGGCGAAGCCGCGCAGCAAATCCACCCGCGAATCCGACGCGCACGCAGCAAGATTTTTCCTGGTCGTCGAGATGCTCATGGAATTCGAAATGAAATGAATGAGTCGATATGTATATTTGAATCGCAGCGAATCCAGCCGTGCATCGCGATCACTTCCGGATAGCGTTTGCGTGAAGATAGGTAGTGATCGCGGGCCCGGCCGCCGAGATGCGGGCCCCGGATCGAGGCGAATCGATCAAGTTAACCTTTACGAGGTCGGGCGGGCGTCAGCAAGCCGGTAGGTCAGGTCCGCTTGAGCGAGCGCTGCATGTCCATCGTGTAGGTATAGCGGCCTTCGGGGTGGGTGGTCACAGTCACCTCGAACAGCTCCTCGTGCGCGCCGTAATAGCGGCGAACCACGGTCAGTGCGGGAGAGCCCGCCTTGACCCCCAGCGGCTTTGCCAGCGCCGCCGGCATGCCGCGCACAAAGATTTCCATCTGGGCGTATTCGGTGATCTGTCCAAACATCCTGGCGACCTGTTCATGCACCGGTGTCCGGCCGTGATCGCTGCGCTTCACAACCCCGGCGAATTTGGGCAGCACATAGATCTCGGCCCAGCCAAGCGGGGCGGCAAACTGGTCGGACCGCCTGACTGCTTCGATCAGGAACCAGCGCTTGGCCGGCTCGCATTTGAGGAGCCCGGCAAGCTTGCGGTCAGCGGTGATCTCGCGGCTCGCGACCACGTCGCGATAGGTCTCATTGGAATAGCGCAGCCATTCGCCGAGCGACTTCACGCTGTGGCTGAACAACACCGGCGGCTCGTTCGCGATGACGACGGAGCCCAGTCCCGCGCGTCGAACGATGAGCCCCTGGTCCATCAGGATGCGCAAGGCTTCGCGAACTGTCTGCCGGCTCGCGGAATGGCGCGCCATCAGTTCGGTCTCGGTCGGCAGCAGACTGCCGACGTCGGTGCGGCCGAGCCGGATGTCCTTCTGCAGCTTCGCGGCGATATCGCGATAGCGCGTCATCTTGCGTTTTCGAGTGTCAGGGGACATCGCACGTCATTGGCTGTCCGGATTGCATCGATCGCAATGCCGCCTCGAAGGCGGCCAATGTCGCGAGCACGTCCTGCTCGGGGACCGGAAAGGGATGCCCGTGTTCCACCGCATCGGCAAATGCGTCGAGCTCGGCGGCTAGCGTGTCGTCTTGCGCAAATTTGATCTCTCGCGGCGCGTGACCGGACTTGCGTACCACCATGGTCGTCTCGTCGAGAACTTCGGCCGAACCCCTGGTGCCGAAGACATGGACGCGCCAATAGAACGGGGTGGCGCGGATGGTCGCAAGCGTGCCGGTGACGCCGCTGTCGAAGTCGATGGCAAGCATGGCGGTATCGAGCGGCGGCGGTCCGATCTCGCGCGATGTGAGCCGCGCGTAGACCTGGCGCGCCGGGCCGAGCAGGCTGGTGAAGGCATCGATCACATGCAGTCCCGCGCCGGTCAGGCCGCCGCCGGGTGATTCCTCCGGCGACAGCCGCCATCCGCCGAGAATCGCATTAGAGTTTTCATTGCTGTTGTGACCCTCGATATGGAGCAGCGTACCGAGCTCGCCGCTTGCCGCCACGTCTCGCAACGCGCGCATCGACGGCCAGAAACGGCGGTTATGTCCGACCGCCAGTATCACGCCGGCCGTGCGGCAGGCATCGAACATGGCCTTGGCGTCGGCGCGGCGGAGCGCCAGCGGCTTCTCGCAAAAGACCTGCTTTCCCGCAGCCGCGGCGGCGATCACCTGCGCGCGGTGCAGCGAATGCGGCGTTGCCAGCAGGACCGCGTCGATGGCGGAGTCGGAGAGGACGTCGCCGAGGCTGTCGGTCAGAGCGATGCCGCGCTCGCTGCAAAACTCCAGCGCCCGCCCCAGATCGGTCTCAACCGCGCGCGCAATCTTCAGGCGCGGATTTGCCGTGGCGGCTTCGACAAGGCTGCGGCCCCAACGGCCAAGGCCGGCGATGGCGCATCGGATCATGAGGACGCTCCGGAGGTTGGCCGGCTCGCGCCGATAATCGCGTTTGAGTAGGCGTCGCGCCTGAGCGCCGCGCCCATCAGGCCCAGTCCGATGATGCCCACTGAAGCCCGGCTCGCCATCTATTGCGGCTCGATGCCGGCCGCCTTGCAGGCCTCACCCCAGCGCACGATCTCGCTACGGATGAAATCGCCGAATTCGGCCGGTGTCAGCGGCGAGACGATCACGCCGACGTCCGCCAGCCGCTTCTTCGTCTCCGGCAGGGTCAGGAATTTGCGGATCTCGTCGTGGAGCTTGTTGACGATTGGCGCCGGCGTGTTGGCGGGGGCGAGGAGGCCGTACCAGATGGTCGACTCGAAGCCCGGCATGGCCTCGGCGAGCGCCGGCAATTCCGGCAGCAATTCGTTCCGCTTCGGCGAGGTCACGCCGATGCCGCGCAGCGTGCCGCCCTGCATCTGCGGGATCGCCACGGAAAAATCGCCGAAAGTGAGATCGACGACGCCAGCGATCACGTCGGTCATGGCCTGCGGCACGCCGCGATAGGACGCCGCCACCAGCGATACTCCACCGCGCGACTGCAACTGCGCCACCGAGATTTGCGATGCGCCCGAACCGTAACCCGCAGTCATGTTTTTATGGGCCTTCGCATAGTCCAGCAATTGCGGCAGGTCCTTTGCGGGAAAATCGGGTTTCACCAGCAGCACCATCGCCGTCGTCGTGGTGCGGATGATCGGCGCGAAGTCCTTTGCCGGATCGTAACCCGGGTTCTTCAGCGTCGCGACATTGCTCGCATGCGTGGTGTTGGTGCCCATCAGGAGTGTGTAGCCGTCGGGTGCGGCATGAGCGACTTCCTGGGCACCGATGCTGCCGAGCGCGCCGGCGCGATTCTCGATGACCACAGGCTGACCGAAGGCATCCTGCAAATGCTTGCCGACCTGGCGGGCGACCTGGTCGGGGCCGGCGCCGCCGGGGAACGGCACGATGATCTTGATCTGCCGCCTCGGATAGTCCTCGCCGGCGGCAAGAACGGGCGTTGCCGCAAGGCCCAGAAAACACAGGCAGGCGAGAAATCCCGATCGCAACCGCATCCGCATCCTCCCATCAGTAAACGATTTATACGGACAAAGTCGGAGAGGAGGCAAGAGAGGGTCAGTTAAAATGAGAAGGCTGGCGTTGAGGAGACCGGGATTTATCCGTATAAAATGCTTGGGAAAGCAAAAAGGGCGAGGCGACCATGGCGGATACCGGTGAGTTATATGCACGGGGGTTGAAGCGGCGCAAAGCGATGTTCGGCGAGGCTGACGTCGAGAAGCGGATGGCCGCGTCCGGCGAGTTTGGCGCGCCATTGCAGAACGTGATCAACGCCTACGTCTACGGCGATGTCTGGGAGCGCACCGGATTGTCCGCGGCGGAGCGCAGCCTGGTGATGCTCGCGATCACCGCGGCCAGCAACCGGCCGGCCGAGTTTCGCGTCCATGCCAAGGGCGCGCTGGCGAACGGCTGCACGGCCGCCCAGGTGCAGGACCTGCTGCTGCTGATTACAATGTATTGCGGTATTCCAGCTGCGATCGAGCCCAATCAGATCGCCGCGGAATTCTTTGGCAAGGACAAGCCTTCACCTTAAGTCCGCGCCAGCAGCGCCTGCTCTTCGGGCGTGACCATCGCAATCTTGTCGTCCGGGATCGTCGCGGGAAGATTGTCCGGCGCGTATTTGGCCGGCTTTCCGAACATGAGACAGGATGCAGCATTGCGGCGGTCGATCACGCTCCAGTGCACGCGTTCGTTGACGTGCTCCTCGTCGGAGTTCGCGGTGTTGAAGAACAAGCCGTGCTCGATCGCATCCGGCGAAAGGATCACGCGGCCATGCGGGAAGGTCTCGTCGATCCACCAGCCTTTCGCGGAGTCCTCGATATTGCCCACGGGGTTCGGCTGGGTGACCGCCTTCACGCGTGCGATGTCGAATTCCAGATCGGTCAATGCCTGCATGCGGGCGATCATCCAGATCAGCGCCTGGTCGGAGAGTCCGGCGTCCTGGTAGCCGCCGCCGATATTGCAGTGGACGCCGGCAAACCAGGTCTGCTCGACATGTGTTGTCGGGGGCTTCGCCTTGGGCGCGGTCCAGAACGTCGGCACGAAGGGCCGCCGCCGCTCGTCGACCGCCACCGCGTGCAGGCCGATATCGACATGCTGGCCGATCTCGGTGTCATGGAAGCCAAGGAAGGCCAGTGTGAAATAGCGGCCGAGCGCGGCAAGGCCGATGCCGGCCGGCACGCCATAGGATCCGACGGTGTCGAACACGCCGACGCATTTGATGCGCGGGTTGGGATCGATGGTATTCTGTGCCGCGACCTTGTTGAAGGTATCGATCGCCTTTTGATCGGACGAACCTGCGGCCTTCTTGCCCTGGCGAACATCAGGGTCGACACGGAAATGATTCCACACGGCGTCGAAAACCGTGTCGAGATTCTGCGGGTCGACGGAGGCCTGGATGCCGGAAGCGCCGATCAGGCCGGCGAGCGCACGCGCGGCATAGGCACCGCGGGAAAAGCCGAGAATATGGAGTTCGTCCCCCCGCGCGTAATTCTCGGCGATGTGCCGGTAGGCGTCCTGCACGATCTTCTTCAAACCGATGCCGATGGCGCCACCGAGCAGATGCTTCAACAAATCAGGGTCGCTGCCGACGCCATCGTGATAGAAGGCGATCTGCTTGGTGCCGTCCGCCGCCCTGGGCCTGATCAGTGGCGCTCCGGCCTTCGCGTAGTTGGGATCCAGCTTGGCAATATTGGTGTCGTTGCCCTTGCCCTCCTCGTTCCAGGTGCCGTCGATCAGGCTGACTATGCGCTTCATCGAGATCAGCTCCGGGCATTCACCCTAAAATTGAACTTATCCAAAAATCTTGATCTGATAAACGGCATTGCTATATCGGACCTGACCGTTTCCAGACCTTGAATGGGCGAACCGCCGATGACCGTTGACTCTGCTTCCACCACCCAGCCGTTCCAGGCCGAGGTTTCCGAACTGCTGCATCTGATGGTGCATTCGGTCTATTCGGAGACCGACATCTTCCTGCGCGAATTGATCTCGAATTCGTCGGACGCCTGCGACAAGCTGCGTTACGAGGCGATCTCGAAGCCCGAGCTGATCACGGATGGCGATACCCCGAAGATCCGGATCATCCCGGACAAGAACGCAGGCACGCTCACGGTTGCCGATACCGGTATCGGCATGGAGCGTCAGGAGCTGATCGACAATCTCGGCACCATCGCCCGCTCCGGCACCAAGGCGTTCGTGGCGAAGCTCGCGGAAGCCAAGGACGGAACCGGCCTGATCGGCCAGTTCGGAGTCGGCTTCTACTCCGCCTTCATGGTCGCCGAACGCATCGTCGTCACCAGCCGCCGGGCAGGCGCGAGCGCGGTCTGGACCTGGTCGTCATCCGGCGGCGCCGGGTTCGAAGTCGCGCCCGCAGGCGCGGAGGCAGCGACGCGCGTCGCGCGAGGGACCGAGATCGTGCTGCATCTGAAGGAGGATGCGAAGAAATATCTCGAGACTCACGAAATCGAGCGCATCGTCGGCGCCTATTCCGACAACATCCAGTTCCCGATCATGCTCGTTGCGGACGAGGCCGAGCCGCGCCAGATCAATTCGGCAAGCGCGTTGTGGCAACGCCCGAAATCGGAGCTGACGGCCGAAGACTACGCCAAGGCGTACAAATCCATCGCGCATGCCTTCGATGAGCCGGCGATGACGCTGCACTATCGCGCCGAAGGGCGCTACTCCTATGCGGTGCTCTTGTTCGCGCCCTCGACCAAGCCGTTCGATCTGTTCGAGCCGGCGCGCAAGGGCAAGGTCAAGCTCTATGTGCGGCGCGTCTTCATCACCGACGACGCTGATCTCTTGCCGGCCTATCTGCGCTTCATTCGCGGCGTGATCGACAGCGAGGACCTGCCGCTCAATATTTCCCGCGAGATGCTGCAGAACAATCCGCAGCTTGTGCAAATCCGCAAAGCGGTGACGGGACGCGTCATCAGCGAATTGGAGGGGCTCAAGGACAAGGAGCCCGACAGCTTCGCCAGGATCTGGGATGCGTTCGGCTCCGTCATCAAGGAGGGCATCTACGAGGATTTCGAGCGCAGGGAAAAGCTGCTGGCGCTGTCGCGGTTTTCGTCGACCTCGGGCGACAAGCGTACGCTCAAGCAATATGTCGCGGATCTCAAGCCCAACCAGACCGAAATCTATTTCCTGGTCGGCGACAGCATCGAGCGGCTGAAATCCAATCCGCGGCTGGAAGCAGCCCAGGCGCGCGGCATCGAGGTGCTGCTGCTCACCGATGCGGTCGATGCGTTCTGGACCTCGGCGCGGCTGGAGTTCGAGGGCAAGCCGCTGAAGTCCCTGAGCCAGGGTGATCTGAATTTTGACCTGATACCGCTCCTGGACGAGAACAAGGACAAGGCGGAGCCGGCGGCCGACGAAGCCGCGACCATCGCGGTCATCAAGGCGAGCCTCGGCGATCGCGTCACCGACGTGAAGGCGTCGACACGGCTGACCACCAGCGCGTCCTGTCTGGTCGCCGGCAGCCAGGGGCCGGATCGCGAACTGGAACGGCTGCTGTCGCAGCAGAATCGCGGGATGCGGTCGAAGCCGATCCTCGAGATCAATTTGCGTCACCCGCTGGTATCGGCGATCGCCGCCAGGGGCAGCGACAAGAAGGTCGCCGACGACCTGTCGCTGCTGCTGCTGGAGCAGGCGCAAATTCTCGACGGCGAATTGCCGGAGGATCCCGCGGCTTTCGCCGCACGGCTCAACCGGCTGGTGCTGCAGGGGATCGCCGGCAGCTGAAATCGCCGAAGTTCACGACCACCTGCGCCAATGCGTCGGTTCGATGCCGGATTGCGTCTGACCCGACGCATCGACCCATTCGGTTCCAACCTTGTGACAAGGGAAGCTCAGCGCATGAACCATGTTGTCGAGGGTGAGGACGCAGACTTCGAGATCCGTATCGGCCGGCGCAAGCGAAGCGGGTAGCCATTCAGTGGGGGACGGATACATGGCATGTCTCCGGTACCCAGCGGAACCGCCGCTGTTCTTGAGAGCATAGCTCCGATCCGGCACGCCAAATGTGAATTGTCTCGCATGCGTCGAAATATCGCCCATCCGAAACCGGCGGCAGGATGCGCGGTTATTCGGCGGCGTGCTTGATGTCTTCGAGATCTGCATCCGGGTCATCAGGCCGCTTGCCCCGGGTCCAGCGCGACAACGCGTTTGAGAAGTTGTCGAGGTAGAGATAGACGACCGGCGTCGTGAACAGCGTCAGCGCCTGGCTGACCAGAAGGCCGCCGACCATGGCATAGCCCAGCGGCTGGCGGATTTCCGATCCGGTGCCGGTGCCGAGCATCAGCGGAACGCCGCCGAGCATCGCGGCCATGGTGGTCATCATGATCGGGCGGAAGCGCAGGATGGCCGCCTGCCTGATCGACTGCTCGGGGGTGAGATGCTCGTCGCGCTCGGCGGCGATGGCGAAGTCAACCATCATGATGCCGTTCTTCTTCACGATGCCGATCAGAAGAATGATCCCGATCAGGGCGATCAGGCTGAAGTCGAATCCGAAGGCCATCAGGATCGCGAGCGCGCCGACGCCGGCCGAGGGCAGGGTGGAGAGAATGGTCAGCGGATGGATGTAGCTCTCGTAGAGGATGCCGAGGATCAGGTAGACCACGACCAGCGCCGCGATGATCAGGAGCGGCACGGTGCCGAGCGATTGCTGGAACGCCTGTGCCGTTCCCTGGAAGCTCGAGCTCAGCGTCGCCGGCGCGCCCATGCTCGCCATCGCCTGCGCCACGGCGCCAGTTGCCTGTCCGAGCGCGACGCCCTGGCCAAGATTGAAGCTGATGGTGACGGCTGGGAACTGTCCTTGATGGGCGATCGCCAGCGGCCGCACCGGCACGTTGGTCCATTTGACGAACACCGATAGCGGCACCTGCTCGCCCGTGATCGGCGATCTGACATAGAGCTTGTCGAGCGTGTCAATCTTGCCCTGTAGCTCGGGCAGGATCTCCAGCACCACATGATAGCTGTTGAGCTGGGTGAAGTATTGCGTGACCTGGCGCTGGCCGAATGCATCATAGAGCGTGTCGTCGATGAGTTGCGGCAGGATCCCGTAACGCGAGGCGGTATCGCGGTCGATGGTCAGCTGCAGTGTCGTGCCTTCGGTCTGCTGGTCGGTGGCGACGTCGCGCAATTGCGGCAGGGTCTGCATCTTCGCCAGAATCTTTGGCGCCCATTCGTTCAGCTCGGTGAGGTTGGCGTCCTGCAGCGTGAACTCGAACTGAGTTCGAGTCGCCCGGCCGCCGAGCCGCACGTCCTGCGACGCCTGCAGATAGAGTCTGGCGCCCTCGACCTTGGCAAGCTTCGGGCGCAGTCGCGCGATGATCTGCTGCGCGTCGACGTCGCGCTCGTCATGCGGCTTCAGCGTGATGTACATGCGCCCCGAATTGAGTGCGGTGCCGCCGCCGCCGATGAACATCGCGATGCTTTCGACGGCCGGATCGGCCTGCACGATCTCGCTGAGCTCCTCCTGGTGTCGCTTCATCTCGGCAAAGGAGATGTCCTGCGACGCCTCGGATACGCCCGTCAGGAAGCCATTGTCCTGTTGCGGAAAGAAGCCCTTCGGGATGATCATGAAGAGGTAGACCGAGAGCCCGATCGTTGCAAAGAAGATGACAAGCGTGGTCCCCTTCCATGCCAGCGCCAGGTCGAGACCGCGCTCGTAGCTCCGCAGCATTCGCTCGAACAGCCGCTCGCTCCACTGATAAAACCGGCCATGCGCGGTTTCATGGTGCGAACGCAGGAAGCGCGAGGCCATCATCGGCGTCAGCGTCAGCGAGACCAGCATGGAGACGAAGATCGTCATCGCCAGCACGACCGCGAATTCCCGAAACAGGCGGCCGATGACGCCGCCCATCAGAAGGAGCGGAATCAGCACGGCCACCAGCGAGACGCTGATCGACACGATGGTGAATCCGATTTCGCTCGCGCCCTTGAAGGCGGCCGCCAGCGGCCGCTCGCCCTGCTCGACATAGCGCGTGATGTTTTCCAGCATCACGATCGCGTCGTCCACCACGAAGCCGACCGCGATCGTCAGCGCCATCAGCGAGAGATTGTCGAGCGTATAGCCGAACGCCCACATCAGCGCGCAAGCGCCCAGTAGCGCGAGCGGCACGGTGATCGCGGGAATCACGGTCGCCCAGAAGCTGCGCAGGAAGACGAAAATCACCATGATGACGAGGAAGATGGTGATCATGAGCGTGATCTGAACGTCCTCGACCGCGGCACGGATGGTAAGCGTGCGATCGGAGATGATCTTGATCGTGATTGCGGGTGGAATCGCCGCGATCAGGCGTGGCAGCTGCGCCTTGATCTTGTTGACGGTGTCGATGACGTTGGCGCCGGGCTGCTTGAAGATGACGAGGAACACGCCGCGCTTGCCGTCGGCCCAGGCCGCCTGTTTCATGTCTTCCGGCCCGGCCATGGCCTTGCCGATGTCGCGGATCCGCAACGGCCCGCCGTTCCGGTAGGCGACGATCACGTCGTTCCACTTGTCGGCATCGAGCAACTGGTCGTTGGCGTAGATCGTATAGGCGCGCTTCTGGCCGTCGATATTGCCCTTCGGGCTGTCGACGGTCGTGGCCGCGATCTGGGCGCGGATGTCTTCGAGCGACAGGCCTTTGGCGACAAGCTTGGCCGGATCGATCTGGATCCGGATCGAGGGCTTCTGCTGTCCGCCGATGAAGACCTGCGCGACGCCGGAGATCTGGCTGATCTGCTGGCCGAGCTGAACGTCGATGGCGTCGCTCAAGCGGATCAGCGGCACCGTGTCCGAGGTCGCCGACAACAGCATGATCGGCGAGTCGGCCGGATTGACCTTGCGGTAGGTTGGCGGCGAGGGAAGGTTCTTGGGCAACTGGCCGCTGGCGGCGTTGATCGCGCCCTGGATGTCGTTGGCCGCGCCGTCGATGTTGCGGTTGAGGTCGAACTGGAGCGTAATCGCCGTCGAGCCGAGCGAACTCGTCGACGTCATCTGCGCGATGCCGGGAATCTGCGCCATCTGCCGCTCCAGCGGCTGCGCCACCGAAGAGGCCATGGTTTCGGGGCTGGCGCCGGGCAGGCTCGCGCTGACCTGGATGGTCGGGAAGTCGACCTGCGGCAACGGAGCCACCGGCAGAAGCGGGTAGGAGACGAGGCCGATGAACAGGATGCCCGCCATCAGCAGCGAGGTGCCGATCGGGAAGCGAATGAAAGGCGATGAAATGCTTTCGTTCATGCGCACGCCTCGTGCAGGCTCGCGCATCTTCTCCGCGCCTCGCAAGGCAGGCGCGGATGTGCGTTTCCTTAGCCCCATCAAGCGGTTGGTCCGAAACCCCGGGCCGCTCATTGGCCGGCAGCATACCGCTTCCCAAAGTCGTTGCGAATGGAAAGGCAGCTATCCTCATTCGACCTTCGTCCTATCGCCGGTCGCGTCGCACTACGTCTAGACGCCGAGATATCGTTGCAGGACCTCGGGTTGTGCCTTGATTTCCTGTGCCGGACCTTCGTGAACGATGTGTCCGTTGTTGATGATGTAGATGCGCTGGGCGAGCGCCAGCGTTGCCGCCAGGTTCTGTTCGACCAGCACGATGGTCTGGCCGGCGGCGGCGAGATCGCGGCACACTTTCATGAGGTCGCGCACGATGATCGGCGCGAGCCCTTCGAACGGTTCGTCCAGCAGCAGGATCTTCGGGTCGCGCACCAGCGCGCGGGCGATCGCCAGCATCTGCTGCTCGCCGCCTGAAAGGTCGGTCCCGCGATTGCCGCGCCGCTCGCGCAGCCGCGGGAACATGTCGTAAATGCGCTCGAGCGGCCAGCGCTTCGACGCGGTCAGGCCGGCGATGACGAGGTTTTCCTCGACATTGAGGCTGCCGAAGATGCGCCGCTCCTCGTGCACGAGCTGCATGCCGGCCTGCGCGATGGTGTGGCTCTTGCGGCCGGCGAGATCGACGCCGTCGAGGCGCACCACGCCCGTGCGCGGCGTCACCACGCCCATCAGGCTCTTCAGCGTCGTGCTCTTTCCCGCGCCGTTGCGGCCGAGCAGCGCCACGACCTCGTTGCGCGCGACACGCAGCGAGACGTCGAAGAGGATATGGGAATCCCCGTAATAGGTATTGAGTGCGTTGACTTCGAGCAGGTTCATGGATCGATCACTCCATGTACGCCGCCGAGATAGGCTTCCTGCACCGCCGCGCTCTTCCTGATCTCGTCCGGCGTGCCCTCCACCAGCACCCGGCCTTCCTGCAGCACGGTGACGCGCTCGGCGAGCTCGAACAGCGCGTCCATATCGTGATCGATGACGATCACGGTGCGGTCGCGGCTGATCGATTTGAGCAGGCTCACGGTCTCGACGCGCTCGCGCGGCGACATGCCGGCGAGCGGCTCGTCCAGCAGCAACAGGCTCGGCGAGGTCGCAAGCGCGAGCCCGATCTCCAGCCGGCGTTTCTCGCCGTAGGCGAGCTCCGAGACCGGGGTGGACGGCCGCGCTGCGAGGTTGACCAGGCGGAGCGTGCGCTCGACCTGCTCGTTCAGGCCCGGCACCTTGTCGAGGCTCGAAAACATGTCGAGGCGAAACTTGCCGCGCAGCTGCGCGAGCGCGGCGATGACGATGTTGTCGCGCACCGTGAGGCCGCTGAAGAGCTGGTTTACCTGATAGCTCTTGGTCAGTCCGAGCTGACAGACCTCGGTGACGTTCATCCCGGTGATGTCTCGCCCCTCGAACACAATGGTGCCTGAGGTCGGATGGACTTCGCAGGTCAGCATCTTGAAGAAGGTGGACTTGCCGGCCCCGTTCGGGCCGATGATGCCGCGCAGTTCGCCACGGTTGACCGTGAAATCGATGTCGCTGTTGGCGACGAGGCCGCCATAACGCTTGGTCAGGCCGGTCGCGCGCAGGATCGGACCGGAGCATGCGCCGGCCTTGCCCGGCCGCGCCGCCGTTGCAACCGCCGGCGACGGCTTGTCGATCCCGGCCTTCGCCGTTGTCTGCTCCGCTTCGGCGCCGGCGACGGACGGTGCTGTTTCCTCCAGCGTCTTGCGCCGCTTGCCAGCGACAAGGTTGGAGAGGTCGATGAGACCGCCGACGATGCCGCCGCGCAGGAAGCAGACCAGCACCACGAACACGATGCCGAGCACCAGCTTCCATGCCGCGCCGAGGCCGAGCGCCGCCTGCAGGAAATCCTGCAGGAACAGCCAGACGGCGGCTCCGACCAGCGGCCCGAACAGCGTGCCCCGGCCGCCGATCGCGGTCTGCATCACGAGCTGGCCGGATGTATCGAACATGAAGGCATCCGGTGGCATGAACGCCTGCAACACGCCGAGCAGGCCGCCGGCAAATCCGGCGTAGGCGGCGGCGATCACGAACGCGGTCAGCTTATAGCCGTGGATGTTGTGGCCGACTGCGGTGGCGCGCAGCGGGTTGTCCCTGATGGCGCTGAGAACGGCTCCGACCGGTGAGCGCACGATCCGCAAGGCGATGACGATGCCGATGAAGTAGCACAGCGCGATGAACTGGTAGAGCGACCAGCCATTGGTGAATTGCAGCGTCGTGAAACCGAGATTGAAGCTCGGGGTCGGCACGCCCGGCAGGCCGTTCTCGCCGCCGGTCCAGTCCGACAGAGGATTGAACTCGACAAAGAAGAACACTTCGGCGATGGCAACCGTGATCATCGCGAAATAGATGCCCGTGCGGCGGAGCGCGACGAGGCCGACCAGATAGCCGGTGATGGCTGCCGCGATCATGCCGATGATCAGCGCACCCACCACATTGGAGAAGCCGGCGCGGGTCAGGAGGTAGGCGGCGACGAAGCCCCCGGTGCCGTAAAATGCCGACTGGCCGAACGACAGCAGCCCGGTGAAACCGAAGAGGATGTCGAAGCCCAATCCGAACAGGCCCCAGACCAGGATCCGGTTCACGGTGTTGGGCGCAAAGCCGAGATAGGGCAGCACGAAGGGTGCCGCGATCAGGCCGATGACGGTCAGTGTTTCGATCAGGAAAGGACGTTGCTTGAGCATCACACGGCCACGCTCACTCGCGTCCCTGCACGCCCAGAAGGCCGTGCGGCCGCACAACGAGCACGAGCGTCATCGCCGCAAACAGCATCACATAGGCATAGCCGGGGTTGAACATCGAGGTGATGCTGATGATTTCCCCGGCGATCAGGCCGCCGAGGATTGCGCCGGGGAACGAGCCGACGCCACCGATCACCACCACGACGAAAGTCTGGACCAGGATGTCGTCGCCGATGCCCGGCGTCAGCGAGACCACCGGCGCATTGACGATACCGGCGAAGCCGGCCGCCATCGCGCCGATCCCGAATACGACCATGAAGACGCGGTAGACATTGATGCCGAGCGAGTCCACCATCACCGAATCCTCGATGCCGGCGCGCACGATCATGCCGAGCCGCGTGCGATAGAGGACGAGGAACAGCGCGCCCAGCGCGATCGCGACGATGCCGACGACCGCCAGCCGATAGGTCGGATAGAACGCAAAACCGAGATTGGTGATGCCCTGGAACAAAGGCGGGGGCGGGACGATCTGCGATTGGCTGGAAAAGATCAGGCGCACGATTTCGACGAAGCAGATGCCGAGCCCGAAGGTGACGAGCAGCTGGTCCTCGTGCGGACGCTGATAGAAGTGGCGGATGATGACGCGCTCCATCAACAGGCCGAGCAGCATCACGAACAGCGAGCCCGCGATGACGGCGACCGTGAAGGAGCCGGTGTATTGCCAGGCGACGAAGCCGGCGTAGCCGCCGATCATGAACATCGCGCCATGGGCGAGGTTGAGTACGCCCAGCGTGCCATAGATGATGGTGAGCCCAGAACTGATCAGCGCCAGCAACGCACCGAGCGCCAGTCCGTTGAAAAGCTGCGAAACGAAGTTGGGCCAACTGATCATGAAAACCGATGTGGTCCAGGTTCAGGTCTGAGAAAATCAGGCCGCACAAATGACTGACGCCGCGGCAAGCCTGGGGCTGCCCGCGGCGTCAGAACTCAGCTTGCGTTCAAGTGTAGGCGCCGAGGTTGCAGCCGAACGCGTCGGGCTTCTGCATCAAGCCCTCGCCGGGCACGATCTCGACGACCTCGTAGTAGTCTTCCTTGTTTTTCATGTCCTTTTCCATCTTGCCCTTCACGATGATGACAGGACGGACGCACTGGTGGTCTTCGGGGCGGTAATGAACGTCGCCGACCAGCGACGGGAGGGTTTCGCCCTTTTCATAGGTCTTGATGATGTCGGGCGGATAGAAGCTGCCGGTTTCCTCGACCATGTGCGCCCAATGCGCGAAGCTGATATAGGCGTTGGCAGCGCCCCATTCCGGCTTGTAGCCGTTCTTCTTCTCGAACGCCTCGTTGAACATCTTGGCGAGCGGGTATTTGTCTTCGATCGTCCACCAATAATCGGTCGCGGCATAGACGCCCTGCATCAGTCCGCCGGTTTCGCGCGCGATGAACGGTATCTGATAGGGCACGACCAGTTTCATCTTGTCGAGCACGCCGAACTGCTTCGCCTGCTGGGTCGAGAGCACAGCGTCGTGCCCCCAATTGACGTTGATCAGCACGTCGGCGCCCGAGTTGGCGACGTTCAGGAGATATGACGAGTAATCAGGCGCGCCGAGCGGCGCGACCTGGTTGGTCACCGTGGTCCATCCGGCGGTCGCCAGATAGTCCTGCATCGATTTCGTGACGGTGTGGCCGTAGGTGTAGTCCGGCGTCAGGTACGCGGCCTTCTTGCCCTTGCCGTATGTCTTCACCATGATCGGACCGATCGCGGCGGCCGCGGTCTGACCGTAGAAGTTCTGGCGGAAGCCGTAGCGGACGCAGTCCTTGCCGGTGGTGTCGTTGGAGCCGGAGATGCCGGCGACGTAAAGCACCTTCTCGCGCTGGGCGAGCTTGTTCAACGCGACTGCGACTGCGCTCGAGGTCGAGCCGGTGATCAGGACCGCCTTGTTCTCGGTGATGAAGCGCTGCTGGGCCTGCACCGCCTCGTTCGGCTTGGCGGCGGAGTCGGCGACGCCAAGCTTGAGCTCCTTGCCGAGCACGCCCTTGCTGGTCTTGGGCGAAATCTTCTTGATCAGGTCATGGCCGCTGTTGATGTGCTCGACCGCGAGTTCCCAGCCCTTGAGCTCGTCTTCACCTTGCACCGCATAGGTTCCGGTGCGCGGCACGGCGACGCCGATGAATACGGAAGATCCCGACGAGCCCGCCGGAAAGGTTCCTATGGCGGGATGATCCTCCGCGAGCGCGATCGGCATGCCGCCCGGCAGCATCGCGCCGCCCGCCAGTCCGGCCGCGGTTTGCAGCAGCCCACGACGTGAAAGCAGGAAAGTGGAATTGCCCATTCTGTGTCTCATAGCCAAGCGTCCTCCGGAAATTGTTGTGATGTGTCTGGTGAGGCCGGCGCAGGTCCTGTCGGACCTCCAGGCACATTGCGAACGCCAGCCTGCAATCGTTGGATATTGCGCTTGCGTTTAATATATCGTTCCACGATATAGGTGGGTGTCAATGTCGTCTTTCGTCGAAGGTAGGCGAAAATTCGCCCAATAATATCGTAAAGCGATATAGTGGGAGACGTCGAAGCCTGTTGCGGCAGGCCGGGATACCAAAATGTCGGAAAATGACCGGGCCGGGCACGCCGGCTCTCTTGATCCGATGGCGCGGGGCGAGGAAATCGCTCCGGTGTACATCATCAATACCTGCTTCGGGCTGGCGGATGTCGCGCCGCCCACACGGCCGGAGGAGGCTGGCGAGGCCGGGTCGGGCGGCGGTCGCCTGAGCGTGCGTGCGATCAATGTGCTCAAGATTCTCGCCGACGAGATCACCGGCGAGGCGCCGCCGCGGGACGATTGGGTTCCGCCGAAGTCCCTGCTTGGCAAGATCACAGTGGAGCGGCTGTCGATCGCCCGCAATTGCGGCCCGCGAACCGTCGACGAAATCATCCGCTGGGCGGAGGCGCGCGGGGTGAAGATCCAGCCCGTGTTTCACGCCGGCAAATCGCTGTCTGAAACCTGGCGCGGCCTCGCGGCGCGGTTCGCGGCCGGTGAACTGACCCAGGCGGAGCTGGCTGAAGCGCTGGAAAAATCGGTGCGGCGCAAGAGCACCAGGATTCCGGTGCCGGCCCAGCGAATCCTGCTGAGATTCCTGAGTGAAATCGGCGCCGACAGGCACAGGTAAGCGGCTGCGCCGATCAACACAGTCCACAGATATTGTGAGCGTTCTTGTGGCGAGGGCTGCCGCTTGATGCGAACGTGCCGACGTGCGGCACGGGATCAGGAATGTCTTCTGCCACGGGAAAGAAGCGGCCTCCGAAAACGACTCGTCGGGCCGCAGCGCGTGCGAGCGGCGGAACGGTCGATTACGAAGCGCTTGCCCGCTTTCGGTTTGAACTGCGGAAATTCCAGGCGTTCAGCGAGGCGGCCGCCAATCGCTCGGGCCTGACTGCCCGGCAGCATCAGGCCCTGCTCGCCATCAGGGGCTTTTCCAGGCGCGAAGGAATCTCCGTGGGCGATCTCGCCCGCTATCTCCTGATCCGGCACCACACGGCCGTCGAACTGGTGGATCGGATGGCAAAACTGAAGACCCTGAGCCGCGGCGTCGACCCCTCGGATCGCCGGCGTGTCCTTGTACGGTTGACCAGCGAGGGGGAACGCCGCCTGCAGCGGCTCTCCAGAATCCATTTGCAGGAACTCCGCGCCATCGGGCCAACGTTAACGAAAATGCTGAAACTATTTCGCGGGGTATGACCCATGCGTCCGGTCCCGCGCCTTTAACCGTGGCGATTAACACCTGATCAGTCATGCCGGTCTATACGTGGCCTCGAAAGAGGCCTTGGCCGTCATGAAGACCGAATTGCTCGACAAGCCGACCGGGACGACGCCGCGCGGGAAACCGTCGCCCGCCAAGGCGTGGCTCAAGGCGATCGAACTCACCTCGCGCATCGAGCCGAACCCGCAGCGCTTGTTCGCGGACATCGTTGAGGAATGGTCGGCGCGGCAGGGTGAGCGGCCTGCGCTATTGTCCGATGCTGGAAGCCTCACCTATCGCGCGCTCGCCGAGCGCATTAACCGCTATGCGCGCTGGGCGCTCGCATCCGGCATCAAGCGCGGCGACACGGTCTGCCTCCTGATGCCGACGCGGCCCGACTACGTCGCCGCGTGGCTTGGGATCAGCCGGGTCGGCGGCGTCGTCGCTCTCGTCAACACCAGGCTGGTCGGCCAGTCGCTCGCCCATTGCATCAACGTGGCGAAGGCCGGGCACGTCATCCTGGCGGACGAACTCGCCGGGGCCTTCGAAGCCGCGCGTATCCATCTTGATAGTTCGCCGAGGGTCTGGCGCGAGGCCGATCTCGACGCGGCGCTTGCGCTGCACGATGGCGCTGTGCTGTCGCCAGCCGAACGGCGCGACACCGAGATCAACGATCGTGCGCTCCTGATCTACACCTCGGGCACAACGGGCCTTCCCAAGGCGGCGAGCATCAGCCACCGCCGTATCCTGAACTGGGGCGGCTGGTTTGCGGGTCTCACCGATGCCGGGCCGGATGACCGTCTCTACAATTGTCTGCCGGTCTATCACTCCGTGGGCGGCATCGTCGCGCCGTGCAGCATGCTGTTCGCCGGCGCCTCGGTGGCGTTGGCCGAAAAATTCTCCGCGACGAATTTCTGGAGCGATCTGGTCCGCTTCGATTGCACGCTGTTCCAGTATATCGGCGAGCTTTGCCGCTATCTCCTGAAAGCGCCGGTTGGCGAATTTGAAACGCAGCACCGGCTGCGGCTCGCCTGCGGCAACGGCTTGCGCGGCGACATCTGGCAGGAATTCCAGGCGCGCTTTGCGATTCCGCGCATTCTCGAATTCTACGCGGCGACCGAGGGCAATTTCTCGCTCTACAATGTCGAGGGCAAAGCGGGTGCGATCGGCCGGATTCCCCCGCTGCTCGCGCATCGCTTTCCGGCTGGCATCGTCAAGGTCGACGCCGAGCATGGTACTCCGCTTCGAGACGACAATGGCCTGTGCATCGCCTGCGCGCGGGGCGAGGTCGGCGAAGCCATCGGTCGTATCGGCACGGCGGATGAGGGCGGTGGCCGTTTCGAGGGCTATACCGACAGCAGCGAAACCGAAAGGAAGATCCTGCGCGACGTCTTCGCCAGGGGTGACGCCTGGTTCCGCACCGGCGACCTGATGCGGCTCGACGAACAGGGCTTCTTTCATTTCGTCGACCGGGTCGGCGATACCTTTCGCTGGAAGGGCGAGAACGTCGCGACCAGCGAAGTCAATGACGCGGTTCGAGAATGCGACGGCGTGCTTGATGCCACGACCTATGGCGTCGAAGTGATCAACACCGACGGCCGGGCCGGAATGACGGCCATCGTCGCCGGCGAGGACTTCGATTTCAGGGCGTTTGCCGATCATCTCGCGCGCCGGCTGCCGGCTTACGCGCATCCGCTTTTCGTGCGTATCAGCGCCTCGCTCGATTCGACCGAGACCTTCAAGCAAAAGAAACATGCATTGGCGCGCGAAGGTTTCGATCCCGCCGTCGTCAGCGAGCCACTCTATTTCAGGGATCCGAGGTCCGGCGAATATCGCCCGCTCGATGCGACCATGTTCGCGCGCATTGCCGCGTCCGACATCCGTTTCTAAAGTTTTACGAAGACTTTCCGCATTGTCCGGATCTTCGAAAGATTGGCGAGGGAGCCATTTACCAAGCAAACCAAAAGGCCGCGGCGAAAGCTGAGTTAATTCATGGTCCGGCATTATGGTGCGCGGCGAATATCCAATAGCGGGGTAGTCATGTCGGCCAGGTTGAGAATTATTGCGGCGATGAAACAGATCGCCGAGGAGCAGCAGGTCAAATTGCCGCCGCTCAGCGATGACCTTTCGCTCCATGAGACCGGCTTCGATTCCCTCGCCTTCGCGATCCTGGTCGCGCGGCTGGAGGATGATCTCGGCATCGATCCGTTTACCATCTCGGAGGATGCGGCGTTCCCGCTGACGGTCGGCGACTTCGTCCGGGCCTACGAAAATGTCCCCGCGTGAGGTCTTCGCACTTCGCGACTATCTCGGCCCGGAGCTGAAGGGACGCACGATCTCCGACGCCGGGCATATCGTGTCGCTGACCGATATCCTGTCGAAAACCTGCCTCGACGGCCGTGTCAACGAGCTGTCGGGACGCTCGGTGCTGCTTCATCTCACGGGCCAGTTGATCACCGGACTCGTGATGATCGAGATCGACGGGATCGCGCGGCGGATGCTGCTGTGTCCGACCGATCTCAATCCGGACTATCTGGGCGCGCTGATCGAGGATGCCGAGATCGACGCTGTCATTACCGACCGTCCCGAGCAATGGGCGGACAAGGCCATCGCGCTGGTGATGAGCGCGGGTCTGCCGCTGACGGCGGTCCCGCCTTCGAAAACCGAGCGCGCCACCGAATGGCTGATGCTGACGTCGGGCACCTCGGGCATCCCAAAGATCGTCGGCCATACGCTCGAAGGTCTTTGCGGCGCCATCCTCGCCGACGGACCGGCGCGCGGAACGCCGCCGGTCTGGGCGACCTTCTACGACATTCGCCGCTATGGCGGACTGCAGATTTTTCTCCGCGCCATCATCGGCGGCGGGTCGATGGTGCTGTCCGAATATGGCGAGACGCTCGGCGACCATGTCGCGCGCCTCTGTGCGCGCGGCGTCAGCCATATTTCCGGCACACCTTCGCATTGGCGCAAGCTCCTGATGAGCGGCGCAGCGGCGGGCTTCGCTCCGGGCTATGTCCGCCTTTCCGGCGAGATCGCCGATCAGGCCGTGCTCGACGGCCTGGCGCACGCCTTTCCGAAGGCCTCGATCGGCCACGCCTATGCTTCGACGGAAGCCGGCGTCGGCTTTGCCGTCAATGACGGCCGCGAAGGATTTCCAGCGAGCCTGATCGGCCAGACCACCGGCGGCGTCGAGATGAAGATCGTCGACGGCTCCTTGCGCATTCGCTCGGGGCGAACCGCCCATGCCTATGTCGGCCGGCAGGCGGGACCGCTCGCCGACACGGACGGATTTGTCGATACCGGCGACATGGTGGAATTGCGCGGCGACCGCTACCACTTCGTCGGCCGGCGCGGCGGCATCATCAATATCGGCGGCTTGAAGGTTCATCCCGAGGAGATCGAAGCCGTGATCAACCGGCATTCCGACGTGCGGATGTCGCGCGTCAAATCGCGCCGCAGCCCGATCACCGGATCGGTCGTGGTCGCCGATGTCGTTCTCACCGCTCAGGACCTTGTCACCCACGATCCGGACAGGGCGAAGGAAATCCGCAACGAGATTCTCGGCCAGTGCCGCGCCTCGCTCGCCTCGCACAAGGTGCCCGCGGTGATCCGCTTCGTCGATGGGCTGGATGTGACGCCGGCCGGAAAGCTCGCGCGCTCCGATGCGTAACGTCCTTGTCACCGGCGGCAGCCGCGGCATCGGCCTTGCGATCGCCGAGAGGCTCGCTCTAGCCGGCTTCAATGTCATCGCGGTGGCGCGCCGCGAAAGCGACGAGCTGCGCGCGGCAATCGGCAGCGCGAAGCAGGACAATCTGCATTTTCGCCCCTGCGACCTCAGCGCGATCGACGCGCTTCCCGCCTTCGTGAAAGCGATCCGTGACGAGTTCGGGCCGATCTACGGTCTGGTCAACAATGCCGGCATCGGCACCGAGGGCCTGCTTGCGACCATGCACAATTCGGACATCGAGGCGCTGGTGCGCCTCAACGTGCTGTCGCCGGTGGTCCTCACCAAATATGTCGTGCGGCACATGATGTCGGATGGCGAGGGACGCATCGTCAACATCTCCTCGATCATCGCTTCCACCGGCTATAACGGCCTGTCCGTCTATGGCGCGACCAAGGCGGCGGCGACCGGCTTCACGCGCTCCCTGGCAAGGGAGGTCGGCAAGGTCGGCATCACCGTGAACGCCATCGCGCCGGGCTTCATCGAGACGGAATTGACGCAGGGTCTGGGCGGCGAGGGCCGCGAACGCATTGCCAGGCGCAGCGCGCTGCGCCGGCTGCCTGAGGTCGACGACGTCGCGCGCATGGTGGAATATTTGTTCGGCGACGGCGGCCGCAACGTCACCGGCAGCGTGTTCACCATCGACGCCGGCAACACCGCCTGAGATCGCGGCCTGTCGCGGAACGCGGCATCACTTGCGATGGCGTTACTTCCGGTGTTTCGGCAGGTCCATCCGCTCTTCGGAGAATTCCGGCGGTCCTTCGATCAGTCTGCGGATGCGGCGCTCTCGCTCTTCGACGGGCAGCGACGGATCCAGCATCGCGCGGATCAGGCTGATGGCCTCGTCCTCTATCTCGCTTGAATGGCGCTGCACGGTACGGTGAACGGGCGTCGGCGGGGCCGCCTTCAGGCCAAGCTCGATCAGTTGACCGATTGCGTCTGAACGGCTGATATGACGCGCTTCTGCCCAGCTATCGATGCATGCCGTCAGGCTCCGTGACAATTGCACGGCGCTGACGACGTCGTGTCCCGCTCGAACTGTGTAACCCTTCCTGTCATTATCCGGCACGGCTCAATCTCGCTGAAAATCAAAATGGTGACTATGAAAGTGGTGACTATGCAAGGCTTCTTTGGCGGCATTTTGATGGGAACAATGACCCGCACACGCCTTCCGTCCCGGCCGAGGCGACCTTGTTTGTGACGGCTATTTTGCCCACTATCTCGCGCGTTCCGATCGAGGCCGTCAATGCAATTCATCCATACGTTCGAACTCCGGGATTTCCTGGACACCCTTGTCAGCCTGCTGTCAGCTTTTGTGCTGGGCACGCTGATCGGGGCGGAACGCCAATACCGGCAGCGTAGCGCCGGCCTGCGCACCAATGTGCTGGTATGCGTCGGCGCGGCCGCTTTCGTCGATCTCGGCAATCGCCTGACCGGTGCGGAAGGCAGCGTGCGCGTGATCGCCTATGTCGTCTCCGGCATCGGCTTCCTTGGCGCGGGCGCGATCATGAAGGAGGGCATGAACGTCCGTGGCCTCAACACGGCGGCAACGATGTGGTCCACGGCTGCGGTCGGCGCCTTTGCCGGCGCCGACATGGTCGCGCAATCGATTGCGCTGACCCTCTTCGTGCTCGCCGGCAACACGCTGCTGCGGCCGCTCGTGAACGCGATCGATCGCATTCCGCTGAACGAGCGGACATCGGAAGCAACCTACCAGATCAGCATCACGACCAACTCCACAAGATCGGGCGAAGTGCGAGACTTCCTGAACGAACGTCTGGAGGCCGCGAGCTACCCCGTGCGCGAAACCCGCATCGTGTTTCACCCCAACGATAATGTCGAAGTGTCCGCCGTGCTGGTTCCGCTGGCCGCCGAGTTCGGACGACCTCGACAAGATCGTGGCCGATCTGTCGAAGCTCTCCGGGGTGAGCCACGCCACCTGGAACGTCAGTGCGCTGGAGTAGGCGAGGAGGACGTCATGGCGACGCGACGAGATTTCCTGGCTGGTGCTGCCGCCGCGGCGACGCTGCCACGGCTGATCGGGACGGGGATAGGCGGACCGGCGGCCGCCGCGGAGGACAAGTCATCGCCCGAAAAGAACTGGGACCAGGGCGCGGTCCAGCACCTGATTCCGACCGCGAGCCACGACCGCTTCCTGATCAAGGCGTCGTTTGCGAAAGCGCAACTCGCCCCGCCGGAGCTTGACGTCGGCGGCACCAGGATACGCGGGCAAGCCAACGCTTCAGCCGGCGATTTCTGGCAGTTCGACGTGACCGGGCTCAAGCCAGCGACACCGTACCGCCTTTCGTTGAAGGGGACGGGCAGCCGCGCCTTGTGCGAGCCGTGGCAGCTTGCGACGTTTCCGGCGCCGGACGCGATGCCGGAGCGACTGCGGGTGATGATCTATACCTGCGGCGGCGGACACGACGGTCTCAATCAGGGTTTGCCCGCGGGCAAGATCAATTGGCTGCCGTCCGCGCTGCGTCGGCGCCTGCTCGCTCGCGGCCTCTCCTTCAAGCCGGACGCGCTGATCGCCAATGGCGACCAGATCTATTGGGATTTGCGCGCGCCGCAGGCGTCGAAAGGTAGCGGCGCTTCGTCCCTAGGCAAGGAGCTTGCGGGCGTGTTCGATCGCGCCCAGCCCGTGTTCGGCACGCCGAACGAGGCGGTGTTCCGCCGCGCCACGGCCGCGCAGATCATTCCGCAATATGGCGCGCTGCTGCGTTCGACGCCGGTCTTCTTCATGCAGGACGACCACGACTATTTCGACAATGACGAGGCGACCGACGAGATCATCACCTTTCCGCCGGATGCCTTCATGCTCGCCCTCGCGCGGGCGACGCGCCAACTTTATTATCCGGAATATCTACCCGATCGGAATCGCCCGCCTGGCCTGCCCGGCGCATCGGCGGCCGATCGGCCGTCCGGCGTCGGCGAGGCCTTCGGCACGCTCCGCTACGGCAAGCTCGCTGAAATCCTGCTCTACGACGTCCGCCGCACGCAGACGCTCGCGGGACCGAGTGCTGTTTTCGTCGACGGCACGGTGGAGACCTGGCTGAGATCGCGGATGACTGACCGCGAGATGATCCATCTCGTCAACATTCCCTCCAATCCGCCGGGCTGGAGTGCGGGCAAATGGGGCGAGTGGTATCCGGACGTCCTCTCCAGGGACGGCAAGCTGACCACCGACAGGCCAAAGCCCTATTGGCAAAGCGGCTGGCTGAAGCAGCACGACCGGTTGATGGCGGAGGTCGCGGCCATGCCGGGCCGGATTCCGCTTGTCATTTCCGGCGACCTGCACGCCATCGCGGAAGGGCGCATGCAGCGCAGCGGCGCGCTGGACTTCGGCAAGAACCCGGTCGTGGTGATCCTGGCGGGACCACTCGGTACCGGCGATCGCGGCTGGCCCTCGGCATTTCGCGGTATCGGCGCAACGCCCTCGACCCATCTCACCATGGTCGAGGATTTGAAGCCGATCGAGGAGAACGGTTTCATCATTGCCGACTTCACGCGGGATGGCATCACAGTGCGCTATTTCCGCTTCAGCTATCACACACAATCGCCCGATGTGATCGACACGCTGGAGCCGTTCCGGGTGACAGAGCTGAAGCGGCCATAGACTCGATGAGGGAATGACTTGGGATTGATCGGAGCCTCGCGAGGGCGCCTCTCACCCTCGCCCTTCAGATAGACCCCTATTTCACGCAACGGCCGGCATCGCCCGGCGTGGTCGCGATTTCATAGGCGCCGGGCGATTGCGGGTTGCCGTCGAAGAAAATCGCAAGCTGGTTGGCGATGCCGAAATCGGTGGCGCCGCGCCGGCGCACATTAATCAGACGGGCGATGTTCCATTCGTCATGCGAGCCGTAGCTGAAGGTCACGGAGGCGCGCAGGCCGTAATAATTCCGAAAGGCGAGCTTCGTTTTGGCGGCGCCGTCGCGGTCGATGGCCTGCTTGAGGCCGGGGTCCGCCGCGGCATTGGCGTCGAACCAGGCATCCAGCGTCTCGAGATCGCGGGCGCCGTTCAATTGGAAGTATCTCCCGAAATCCGTCGGGCCGGCGAAATAGAAGAAATCGAAATCCTCTCCGAGTCCGATCGGGCCTTCGAGGATCTGCGTCCACATATACATGAAGTCGGCGCCGCTTGCGCCGCCCATCCTGTCGCCGCCCTCCGCGCCGGGATTGAGCAGAAACATCGATCCCTTGCCGAACCGCGCGCC
Source organism: uncultured Alphaproteobacteria bacterium (assembly GCA_963696255.1). Lineage (GTDB taxonomy): Bacteria > Pseudomonadota > Alphaproteobacteria > Rhizobiales > Xanthobacteraceae > Bradyrhizobium. The sequence goes on along the minus strand of CAVOJN010000005.1, from coordinate 661,381 downwards.
GACATTGTCCGCGACCCTTTCGGCAATCTTCGAATTGAGCGTGAACGAGCCGCCGCCGGCCGGCGACAGCGGAATGCTGAGATAGCCGATCGACTTGCCCAGCGCCTTGTTGTCGGCGATCAGTTTGCGCACGCGCTGCACATTGTCGTTTATCGCGTCGCGGAAGTCGCTGTTGACGCAGTAGCAGAGGTCGAGCCGGGTGCAGGCGGTCGCCATCGTGCCCGCTTTGACGTCGCCTGCCGAAAGCGACAGCGCGGCGGCTGCGAGCAACGGAGCGATGCAGAGGCGCTTCATGTCATCATCCTCAAATCTGGATCGTCATGATCCGCCAGACCTCGGCAGCATACGTGTCTGATAAAACAAAAACAATCCCAGATTGAGTCGCGTCAATGCCCGCGGGCGAAGATCTCGTAAGCCGTCACCACGATCTCGAACGCGATCAGGAAGATGACGATCAGCTCCAGCCGCAGCGAGCGCTTGGCGTCGATGATGTCGGCCAGCGTGGTTGCGGTATCGGAGATGACCTCGAGCTTGCGGTTGAGGATGTCCACGCGTTCACTGAGCTCGTACTCGTCCTCCAGCCGGGCATAAAGCCGTTCGAGATCGGGCCGGTCCCAGAGCACATCCGGCTTCTCGCTGACCGCCACGCGGCCGGAGACGTGATGCTGCACCAGCAATGAATTGCCGAGCAGCTTGAGCAGGTTGGTCCGGCTTCGCGACGCCTGGCCGGTGGTGGCGAGCTCACGCGCAAAGGGCTCGATGACGTCGAAGACGTTGGCGACCTCGCGCTCGTCGCGGCCAAGCACCACGCTCTTGGCCAGCGCATCGGAGACCACCATGAGCCGCTCCGGCGACATGTCGCGGACCAGGATCGGCCCGCCCGCGGGAATCGGCTCGCCGCCTTCCCTGGCGACCTGGATCCTGGCCCATTCCTCTTCGCGCGGGGTGATCCGGCCGACGGTCCGCGGCAGCAGCCGTTCGATGAACTCGGCCTCCTGATCCGCGGTCAGTCCCAGAAACACCGCCACGCCGTAGCGGAACACGACGGCCACACCATTTGCACTGACGCGCACGGCAAGCGGCGTGGCCGAGAGGATCTCGCCCTCGAAGCCGGCCGTGTTGATGCGGTCGCCGATCTGGACCGCATGGGCGGAGATCTGCGAGGGGACGGGATCGCTCATGGGCCAAATGTAACAGGGCAGGGCGGGTTTTTCGATGACGGCCGGCCACGTCTGCGCCAACGGCCTTTGCAGGAATCGCGAGCTTCGATAACTTCGACTGAACCCATCCCCTGCGGTTGACCGTACCTTCAGCAGTTCTTCCGGACGATCCACCGATGAGCATCCCAGGCGACAGCGATACGTTCTACGGCGGCATCAAGGTGTTTCGTGGCTTCACCAGGCTCATGGAACCGCAGCTCTATTCGCCGCTGCCGGATAGCTGGACCGTCGGCGTCGCCGACATCGTGGAATTGACCAGGGCGATTGCGGCGCAGCGCTACAAGGCCGTCAACATGGCGGGCGCGGCCGTCATCGCCTCGGTGACGAATGCGCTTGAGGGGCGCGACTTTCCGTTCGTGTTCGGCGGCGACGGCGCGAGCTTTGCCGTCGGACCCGATGATCTCGATCGCGCGCGCGAGGCGCTTGCGGCGACCGCGACCTGGGTCCGGGAAGATCTCGATCTCGCGATGCGCGTGGCGCTGGTGCCGATCCGCGCCATTCGCGCGCAGGGCCTCGACGTCCGCGTGGCGCGCTTCGGCCCGTCGGCTAACCTGTCCTACGCGATGTTCTCGGGGGGAGGCCTTGGTTGGGCCGATACCGCGATGAAGCGCGGTGAGTTCGCCGTCGAGCCGGCGCCGCCGGGCACACAGCCTGATTTGTCGGGCCTGTCCTGCCGGTTCGAGGTCATTCCTGCCGCGCGCGGCCTCATCCTCTCGGTGCTGGTGATGCCGGCAGCCAAGGCCGATCCGTCCGCCTTCCGGAAAGTGATCGAGGATATCATCCATCTCGTTGAGCGCAGTCCGGATGCAGGGCGGCCGGTGCCTGCAGGAGGTCCGCCGCTGAAATGGCCGCCGCAGGGCCTGGAATACGAGGCGCGTGCAGGTCGCCGCGGCCCACTAGTCGCGCGCAGGGGCAAGGTGCTGGCTTTCACGCTGTGGAGCTATGTCGTGATGCGGTTTGGCATCAAGGTCGGCAAATTCGTGCCGGCGAACTACATCAGGCAGCTCGTGGAAAACTCCGATTTCCGAAAATATGACGATGGGCTGCGGATGATTCTCGATTGCACCGAGGAATTGGCGGACTCGCTGAGCGAGCGTCTCGCCGGCGCCGCCGCGAATGGCATCGTGCGCTATGGGCTGCACCGGCAGGACGCGGCGATGATGACCTGCTTCACGCCGTCGGTGATGCGCTCGGACCATGTCCATTTCATCGACGGCGCCCGCGGCGGCTACGCCTCGGCCGCGACCGCGTTGAAGGCGATGGCGAAGGCATGATCCGGAAAAGTGTGAAGCGGTTTTCCGAAAAGATCATGCCTCAATAAACGGGTCAGCGCCCGGCGCGGGTCCAGGTTTCGCCGCCGCACAGTGCGCCGACACAGCCTTCGACGCGGAGCGAACCCGGCCCCGGCACCGTGATGTTGCTGGCGTACATGCTGCCGTCATCGGCATTGTAGATCTGGCCCGACCATTTGCCCGGGCCTGAAGGCCGCATGCCTGAAAACAGCGGCAGTCCGATCATCGGGCGGCGGGCGAGCGCGGGATTTGGATTCTTGCTGTCGGTCGCCGGCTTGCCGGTTGCGCTATCGATGGGATCGCGCAGCCAGACGATCACGCCGCAGATGCCGCCGCCGCATTTGCTGACCTTCACTTTGGCGTCGCCCTGCTGCGTGAGCCAGACGCCCGTGGGATCGCCGCCGTCCTGCGCGCTCGCGGGGGCGGTGCTGAACAACGCCGCCGCCCAGATCAGTGCACAAAATGCAAGAACGCGCCCCATCGAAATTCCCCCAACCCCGACAAGGAAGCCTCAATAGCAGGTGACCGGATTTGTGCAACGCCGGATTGTACTGAAAGCCATGGGCCATCCGCCTCTTGACGGGCTGCGGAAATCGTTCAAGCGGATCTCACCAGGGCAGGCCGCAGAGATCGAGCGTGCCCTGTCGCGGCGCGCGACGGATGTCGAATACGAAGGGCGCCATCACGTCGAAGCGGATGCGTCCGCTTGCCTGCTCGCAATAGACCTCGCCGGTGAAGGGATGCCAGTTGCGCGCCCGGTAGAACGCGACATTGTGCTCTTCGCAGAACAGGATCGCGAAACGGGCAGCCTCGTTGGCGCGCATGGTCTGCATTGCGGCGTCGAGGGCGAGGGTGGCATAACCGCGGCCGCGACAATCCGCGCGCGTCATGACGCCTCCGATACCGCCAGCATGCACTTTCTGGCCGTTCCAGTCGATGGTGCGGAAATAGATGCCGACATGACAGGCGAGTCCGCCCTCGGGCGCGTCGATCAGCACGCGCAGATCCGCATGCGCCCATTCGATATGACCCCACGGCAGTTTCCCGACGATTTCCTGCCCGAACACCGCTTCATGCAGCGGCTCGGTCCGCTTCCACGAGGCGTCACCATTGAGAATGTCGATCTCGATGCTCATCCGGAGTGGCCCATTTTCTCCAATTTGCGGTGTTTAAGCGCCCTGGAACCTTCTATAAGGGGTTCCGTTAAGTCACGTCTCCCACAGTTCTGGACATCAGCCCATGACCTTTACGCTTCCCCCCCTGCCTTACGCCCATGACGCCCTCGGGCCTCACATGTCGAAGGAAACGCTGGAATTCCACCACGACAAGCATCACCAGGCCTACGTCACCAACGGCAACAACGCGATCAAGGGGACTGAATTCGAAGGCAAGTCCCTCGAGGAGATCGTGAAGGGCTCCTACAACAAGAACGCGGCCGTCTTCAACAATGCGGGCCAGCACTACAACCACATTCATTTCTGGAAGTGGATGAAGCCGAACGGCGGCGGCAACAAGCTGCCGGGGCGGCTGGAGAAGAAGATCAACGACGACCTCGGCGGCCTCGAGAAGTTCAAGACCGATTTCGCCGCCGCGGGCGTCGGTCAGTTCGGCTCCGGCTGGTGCTGGCTCGAGGTCAAGAACGGCAAGCTGGCGATCTCCAAGACGCCCAACGGCGAAAATCCGCTGGTGCATGGCGCAACGCCGATCCTCGGCTGCGACGTCTGGGAGCACTCCTACTACATCGACTACCGCAACCGCCGTCCTGATTACCTGAAGGCGTTCCTCGATCATCTCGTCAACTGGGATTATGTCGACGAGATGCTCGGCAAGGCGGGTTGATAGTCGCGCGAGTTATTCCGGGTTCGCACTTCGTGCGCCCCGGAATGACAGCAAGAAATCTTCAGGGGGCGGCGGCGCAGGCTACCGCCCCTTTTGCCTGTCGGCCGCTTGCGAGCGCCCCGCCATTGCGGCAAAACCGATGCGCCGGTGACTTTCCTGGGGGAGCGGTGGGGCCAATGCAGAGCTATGTGCTGGTTTTTGTCGGCGGGGGGCTGGGTGCTTCGCTGCGCCATTTCATCAATGTCGTGTGCGCGAGATGCATCGGAGTGAGCTTCCCCTGGGGCACCTTCATCATCAACATCACGGGCTCGATGGTCATGGGACTGATCGCCGGCTATCTCGCCTTCAAGGGCGAGGCATCGCAGCCCTTGCGCCTGTTTCTGATGACCGGCATTCTCGGCGGCTACACCACCTTCTCCGCGTTCTCGCTCGATGCGGCGACGCTCTATGAGCGCGGCGCGCTGGAACTTGCCGCGGCCTATGTGCTGGGATCGGTGGTTCTGTCGATCGCCGGCCTGTTCGCCGGGCTGGCGCTGATCCGCTATCTCGCCTGAGCTACATCTCTCGCGACGCGCATTTCTCGTGAAGTGCATTTCTCGTGAAGTGTATGGGCCCTGCGCGCGGCGCATGGATTGCGCTGCACTTCCGTTTGCATCGCGCGGATCGGCCGCCTAAGCAGGGTGGATTTCCTGCCATGCTCCAGGCCCTTTAGCCTTGTCGGATACTCCCCTGAAAACCCCATCGGTCCCGGATGAGGAGGCTGACGGCAGCACGCGCGAGCGTCGAAGCCGCAAGCCGGTCGGCTGGTCGATGATCGCGATCGGCGTGCTGGTCGTGGTCAGCGCCACGCTGGTCTGGCGCCGCGACGGCATCGACGGTGTGCTTGAGATCCTGACCCATGACCTCAGTCTGTTCGGCGGCATCCTGCCGCGCGTCTTCGCCGGCTGCCTGCTCGGCGCGTTCATCACCGAAATCCTGCCGCATGAGAAGGTCTCGCGCGCGCTCGGACCGACCTCGGGTCTCAAGGGCCTGCTGATCGGTACGGCCTTCGGCGCGATCCTGCCGGGCGGACCATTCACGGTCTATCCGGTCGCCGCCGCGCTGCTCACCGTCGGCGCCGATTTCGGCGCCACCATCGCCATGGTGGTGAGTTGGACCCTGATCGGCTATGGCCGCGCCGTTGCCTGGGAGTTGCCGATCATGGGCGCGGACTTCACGCTGTGGCGCATCGTGGTCTCGCTGCCGCTGCCGCTGCTTGCCGGTGCGCTCGGCCGCTTTCTCTATGGGCGGGTCTATCCGGCCAAGGATGGCGCGGAATGAGCGCGGAGCTCCTGATCGACATCATCCTGTGGGGCACGGTGATCGGCGTCGGCTTTGCGGTGTATCTGCGCGGGTCCAAAGTGCTGACGACATCGATGCGCGACGGCACCATGGACTTCGTCCGCATCGTGCCGCGGATCGCGCTCGGCGTGATCGGCTCCGGCTACATCGCCGCCGTGATCCCGCAGGAGGTCATCACCGGCTGGCTCGGGCCGAACAGCGGATGGCTCGGCGTCGCCACGGCCGTGCTCGCGGGCGCTGCGACCCCCGGAGGGCCGGTAGTCGGTTTTTCCATCGGCGCGGTGGCGCTGAAGGCCGGCGGAGGTTCGCCGCAGGTGTTGGCCTATGTCATCGCCTGGGCGCTGTTCGCCTTCCAGCGGCTGCTGCTCTGGGAAATCCCGTTCATGCCAGGCCGGTTCGTCTGGTTCCGGGCCGCGGTCTGCGTCCCGTTTCCCTTCCTGGCCGCGGCCATCGCCATGCTGATCGGTAAACCCTAGGGTTCTGAAGGGTTTGGCACCTATCTTGGCACATGTAATGTTATAATATAACGTGCGGGAATGGTTCCGCCCGAGTCTCACCCCCATCACCATCATGGTCATGGCCACCACCATGGCCACAGCCATGATCACACTCACGGGCCGGCCTCGCCGCATCCGGCGCAGGTCGCGACCCGGTCCATCCTGCGCATGACGGTTGCCGCGAGGCTCGGTGCAGCGCTCGCCGTGAGCGCCGCGCTCTGGGCGGTGGTCTTGATGGCGATGAGGTGAGCCAGATGAGGTGAGCGATGGCCGCGCAGCTGCAATTCAACGACGTCACTTTCGGCTATGACCGCCACCCGGCGGTGCATCATCTCTCGGGCGAGGTCGCGCGCGGCGCACTGCTCGCAGTGGTCGGCCCGAACGGCGCGGGCAAGTCGACGCTGTTTCGCGGCATGGTCGGCATTCTCAAGCCGCTGTCGGGCGCGATCTCGCTCGACGGCCTCGACACGCGCGACATCGCCTATCTGCCGCAGATCGCCGAGATCGACCGCAGCTTTCCGATCACGGTGTTCGATTTCGTCGGCTCCGGCCTGTGGCGGTCGACGGGCCTCTTCGGCGGCATCGGCGAAGCCCAACGCAAGAGGATCGACAAGGCGCTGGCCGCTGTCGGTCTCACCGGTTTCGAGAACCGCGCCATCGGCACGCTCTCGGGCGGGCAATTGCAGCGCCTGCTGTTCGCGCGGCTCGTGTTGCAGGACGCGCGGCTGATCGTGCTCGACGAGCCCTTCAACGCCATCGACGAGCGGACCTCCGCCGATCTGCTCGCGCTGGTGAAGCACTGGCACGCCGAGAGCCGCACCGTGATCGCGGCGTTGCACGACATCGAGCTTGTTCGCGCGCATTTTCCACAGACGCTGCTCCTGGCGCGCGAACCGGTCGCATGGGGCGCGACCGCGCAGGTGCTGTCGGCCGAAAACCTCCAGAGCGCGCGGCGGATGTGCGAGGCCTTCGATGACTCCGCCGCCGCCTGCGTCATCGATCCACCTTCGCGGGCGGCCTGACCCGTGTCCCTCTATGCCGCGCTGGTCGCGCCCTTTACCGATTTCGAGTTCATGCGGCGCGCGCTGGCGGCGGTCATCGCGCTGTCGCTCGGCGGCGCACCGATCGGCGTGTTCCTCATGCTGCGGCGGATGAGCCTGGTGGGCGACGCCATGGCGCATGCGATCCTGCCGGGAGCGGCGATCGCGTTCCTGCTCTACGGCCTCAATCTGCTGGCGATGATCTTCGGCGGCCTGATCGCCGGTTTTCTGGTTGCGATCCTGGCCGGCGTGGTCGCGCGTTCGACCGGGCTGAAGGAGGACGCTTCGCTTGCGACCTTCTATCTCGCTTCGCTCGCGCTGGGCGTTTCCATCGTGTCGATCAAGGGCACCAATATCGATCTCCTGCATGTGCTGTTCGGCAACATTCTGGCGATGGACGACCAGACCCTGCTTGCGATTGCGGTCAACGCCACCATCACGCTCGTCATGCTCGCTGTGATCTTTCGTCCGCTCGTCATCGAAAGCGTCGATCCCCTGTTCCTGCGCACGGTGAGCCGGGCCGGCACGCCTGCGCATCTTGCTTTCCTCGCGCTCGTCGTCATCAACCTGGTCTCCGGTTTCCAGGCGCTCGGAACGCTGCTGGCGGTCGGGTTGATGATCCTGCCGGCGGGCATCGCCCGGTTCTGGGCGCGCGAGATCACGGGCATGATCTGCATCGCCGTGGCGAGCGCGATGCTGTCGGGCTATGCCGGACTCGTGCTGTCGTTCCAGACCCGCATTCCCTCAGGACCTGCGATCATCCTGGTCGCGGCGGTGCTCTATTTGGCCTCGTTGTTGTTCGGCAGCGTCGGCGGCGTGCTCCGGCAGCTCTTCCCCGGCCGCCATCTCGAGGCTTGAGCCATGCGGCGGCTCTGTCTCATCCTCGTCGTCTTTGCGCTGGCGGCTCAGCCGTCGCGCGCTGAAGATCGCCTCGACGTCGTCGCGAGCTTTTCCATCCTCGCCGATCTCGTGAAGAATGTCGGCGGCGACAGGATCAATGTGGTGAGCCTGGTCGGCCCCAACGGCGATGTCCATGTCTATACGCCGGCGCCGTCGGATGCGAAGACAAACGCCGAGGCGAAAATCCTTTTCATCAACGGCCTCGGGTTGGAGGGCTGGCTGCCGCGGCTGGTCCAATCAGCCGGAAGCAAGGCCATGATCGCGACGGCAAGCGATGGCGTCGCGCCGTTGCAGCTCGGCTCCGCCGCCGATCCGCATGCCTGGCAATCCGTTCCCAACGTCAGGATCTATGTCGCCAACATCCGCGACGCGCTCAGTTCGGCCGATCCGGCGGATGAAGCGGTCTATCGCGCCAACGCGGATCGTTATCTGAAGGAGTTGGATGCGCTCGACGCAGAGGTGAGGGCGGCGATCGCCAAAATCCCGTCTGATCGCCGCAAGGTGATCACCACCCACAACGCCTTCGGCTATTTCGCAGCCGCCTACGGCATCGCCTTTCTCGCGCCGGTCGGCGTCTCCACCGAGACCGAGCCTTCGGCCCGCGACATCGCCGTCCTGATCCGGCAAATCAAGCTGGAAAAAATACCGGCCGTCTTTCTGGAAAATCTCAGCGACGAACGGCTGATCCGCCGGATCGCTGCCGAGACCGGGGCGAAGGTCGGCGGCACCCTTTATTCCGACAGTTTGACCGACGAAAAGGGGCCTGCCCCCACTTACATTGACCTCATGAGGCACAATATAAAGGCCCTGACCAGCGCGCTCGGCAACTAGAGGGGTGGGGGCCACCCCGCCCGCCGGCAGCGCCCGTGAAAAACCCCGACCGAGGTTGTGATGGCTGAAGTTTCCAAGATTCCCGTGACCGTGCTGACCGGCTATCTCGGCGCCGGCAAGACCACGCTGCTGAACCGCATCCTGTCGGAGAATCACGGTAAGAAATACGCCGTCATCGTCAATGAATTCGGCGAGATCGGCATCGACAACGATCTCATCATCGGCGCCGATGAAGAAGTCTTCGAGATGAACAATGGCTGCGTCTGCTGCACCGTGCGCGGCGACCTCGTGCGCATCATGGAAGGCTTGATGAAGCGCAAGGGCAAGTTCGACGCCATCATCGTCGAGACCACGGGGCTGGCCGATCCGGCGCCGGTCGCGCAGACCTTCTTCGTCGATGAGGACGTGCAGAAGAACGCGCGCCTCGACGCCGTGGTCACGGTCGCCGACGCCAAATGGCTTGCCGACCGCCTGAAGGACGCACCCGAAGCCAAGAACCAGATCGCGTTCGCCGACGTCATCGTGCTGAACAAGACCGACCTTGTGTCGAAGCCGGAACTGGCCGAAGTCGAAGCGCGCATCCGCGGCATCAACCCCTATGCCAAGCTGCATCGCACCGAGCGCTGCAAGGTGAAGCTGACGGACGTGCTGGAGCGCGGCGCGTTCGATCTCGACCGCATCCTCGATATCGAGCCTGACTTCCTCGAGGTGGACGACCATGATCATCACCATGATCACGATCATCATCACGGCCATGATCACCACCACCATGATCATGGACATGGCCTGAAGCATTACCACGACGAGGACATGCAATCGCTGTCGCTGCGGACCGACAAGCCGCTCGATCCGACCAAATTCATGCCTTGGCTGCAGAACCTGGTCGCGACCGAGGGCCAGAAGATCCTGCGCTCGAAAGGCATCCTCGCCTTCACCGGCGACGACGATCGCTACGTGTTCCAGGGCGTCCACATGATGCTGGAGGGCGACCACCAGCGCAAATGGAAGGATGGCGAGCCGCGCGAGAGCCGGCTGGTGTTCATCGGCCGCGAATTGCCGCAGCAGGCGATCCGCGACGGCTTCGAAAGCTGCATTACCACGTGATGAGCGAATTCAATCCCGGGGCCGCCGAACAGGCCTCCATCGTTTCCGTCACCGATCGCGTCCGTTCGGTTGCGATTGGCGCGCCGGTGTCATCACTGCATTTTCTCGGCGACCGCGCCGCCTTTGTCGGTGCGGAAGAGAAGGTCACGTTCGCGGACGCCGCGGGCGAGACCAGCAAGGTCGATGTTCTGGGCGGCGGTATTCTCTGTGCGGCCTGCGACGGCAAGCGCATCGTCATGGGCGGCGATGACGGCAAGCTCGTCGCGCTCGACTCGAAAGGCGAGGTGACGCAACTCGCGCTCGATCCGAAGCGCCGCTGGATCGACAACGTCGCCCTGCATCCCGACGGCGCCTATGCCTGGTCGGTCGGCAAGACGGCGTTCGTGCGCAGCAGCAAGAACGAGGACAAGTCCTTCGAGGTGCCCTCGACCGTCGGCGGGCTCGCCTTTGCGCCAAAGGGCCTGCGGCTTGCGATCGCCCACTATAACGGCGTGACGTTGTGGTTTCCCAACATGGCGGCGAACGGTGATTTCCTGGAATGGGCGGGTTCGCATCTGGGCGTGACCTTCAGCCCCGACAACAAGTTCCTGGTCACCACGATGCATGAGCCGTCCATGCATGGCTGGCGGCTTGCCGACAACAGGCACATGCGCATGTCCGGCTATCCCGGCCGCGTCAAATCGATGTCGTGGAGCGCGGGCGGAAAGGCTCTCGCGACCTCAGGCGCCGACATGGTCATCATGTGGCCGTTCGCCAGCAAGGACGGCCCGATGGGCAAGGAGCCCGCGATGCTGGCCCCCTTGCAGGCACGTGTCACGGCGGTGGCCTGCCATCCGAAGCAGGACATCCTCGCCTGCGGCTACAGCAACGGCACGGTGCTGATGGTGCGGCTGGAGGACGGCGCGGAAATCCTGGTCCGCCGTGACGGCGCGGCCGGGATCGCAGCGCTAGGCTGGAACGCCAAGGGCACCCTGCTTGCCTTCGCCGATGAAGACGGCGATGGCGGCATTCTGACGCTTTAGGGCGTGATCCGGAAAAGTGTGAAGCGGTTTTCCGAAAAGATCATGCCCAAACGATAAGCTGACGCAGGTTTCGGACGGAACCATTGCCCTGAGCCGGCCGTTCTGTTCGCGGAGGAGTTCGCGAATGAATGAACTATCGGCCGAGAAGCGAAGGCATATCCGGCGGGATTTGTGGCTTGCGGCTATCCTGCTGACCGCGGGCGTGGCTACGATCGGCCTGTCGCTGGCCCAACTGCGCGCGGAAGCTCACTCGCAGGTCGCACAGGCGACCGGCACGCCCGGCCAGCCCTTGCAGGCAACACCGTCTCCGACCGTATCGCCCACCAGCCCTCCGGCCGAGGCCAAACCCGGCGGCACACGCCCGACCACGCCCGCCCCCGAGCCCGCCCGCCCCGATGCGCAAGCCCAGAAAGAGGGTGCCAAGCCCGCATTGCCGCCCGCGCCCGCCGAAAAGATGGCGCCGCCGATACCCGAGAAGAAGTGAAGTTGAACAAAACACCTGTCATTCCGGGGCGGCGCGCAGCGGCGAGCCCGGAATCCATAACCCCAGATCGTGGTTATGGATTCCGGGCCTGCGCCTTGCGGCGCATCCCGGAATGACCGAGTGAGTTGTGACGGCTCACCACCGCTGCCGCATTTAAAGTCTCGCCCGCGTCACATTGGCTGCCGCATAATGGCGCAGATCACAGCGAGCGAGGCGACCATGAAAATCGACGATGTCAGGCTGAATGCCTATTCGATGCCGCTGACCAATCCATCCTTCCCGCCGGGACCCTATCGCTTCTTCAACCGCGAATATTTCATCATCACCTACAAGACCGACCCGGAGGCGCTTGCCGCGGTAGTGCCGGAGCCGCTGGAAGTTGCCGAGCCCGTCGTCAAATACGAGTTCATCCGCATGCCGGACTCGACGGGCTTCGGCGATTACACCGAGACCGGGCAGGTGATCCCGGTGCGTTTCAAGGGCGAGCTGGGCGCCTACACTCACGCGATGTATCTCGATGATGAAGGGCCCATCGCCGGCGGCCGCGAGATCTGGGGCTTTCCGAAGAAACTGGCGAAACCCAAGATCGAGATCGAGAGCGACGTGCTGGTCGGCAGCCTGCATTACGGCTCGGTGCTCTGCGCGTCAGCCACCATGGGCTACAAGCACCGCTACGTCGACCACGAGACCGTTCTGAAATCGATGCATGCGCCGAACTTCATCCTGAAGATCATCCCGCATGTCGACGGCAGAGCCCGCATCTGCGAGCTGGTGCGTTTCCAGCTCGAGGACATCACGCTGAAGGAAGCCTGGACGGGACCCGCTGCGCTCGGCCTGTTCCCGCACGCGCTCTGCGACGTCGCGCGCCTGCCGGTCCGCGAGGTGGTCTCCGCCCTGCATTTCAGGGCGGACCTGACGCTGGGGCTCGGAACGGTGGCCTTCGATTATCTGGCGAAATAATTTCCGTCGTCATTCCGGGGCGCCACGAAGTGGCGAGCCCGGAATCCATAGCCCCCGGTTGTGGTTATGGATTCCGGGCCTGTCCCTTCGGGCCATCCCGGAATGACGATGGAGAGAGCTGCGTACAGCCGACCTTCACCGCACCAGCACGTTCCTGAACTGCCAGGGATCGCTCGTATCGATATCCTCGGGAAACAAGCCGGGACGATCCGTCAGCGGCGTCCAGTCGGTGTAGAAGCCTTTCACCGGGCCGAGATAGGGCAATTGGATTTCCAGCAGGCGATCGAAATCCATCTCGTCGGCTTCGACGATGCCTTCGTTCGGGTTTTCCAGCGCCCACACCATGCCGCCGAGCACGGCTGAGGTCACCTGCAGGCCCGTGGCGTTCTGGTAGGGCGCGAGTTCGCGGGTCTCTTCGATGGAGAGCTGCGAGCCATACCAGTAGGCGTTGTTGTCGTGGCCGAACAGCAGCACGCCGAGTTCGTCGATGCCGTCGACGATTTCGTTCTCGTCGAGGATGTGATGCTTCTCCTGCATCTTCCCCGCGCGGCCGAACAGTTCATGCAGCGACAGCACCGCATCGTCAGCCGGGTGGTACGCATAATGGCAGGTCGGCCGATAGATCGCCGTGCCCGATGCGTCACGCACCGTGAAATAATCGGCGATCGAGATCGAACTCATTGTGGGTGACGAGGAAGCCATACTGCGCGCCGCGGGTCGGGCACCAGGTGCGCACGCGCGTGTTGGCGCCGGGCTGCATCAGGTAGATGGCGGCGCCGCAGCCGGCTTCGTGGGTATGCGCATTCTCGGGCATCCATTGTTCATGGGTGCCCCAGCCGAGCTCGGACGGCTGCATGCCTTCCGACAGGAAACCTTCCACCGACCAGGTGTTGACGAAGACGTCGGGCTCCTTAGGCGATTTGGAGCGCTGGGTGTCGCGCTCGGCGATGTGGATGCCCTTGACACCGGCCTGCCGCATCAAGTCCGCCCATTCGGCCCTGGTCTTTGGCTTGGGGGCGTTGAGCTTCAGATCGGCGGCGACATTGAGCAGCGCCTGCTTGACGAAAAAGGAGACCATGCCGGGATTGGCGCCGCAACACGAGACGGCCGTCGTCGAGCCCGGGGGCCGCGCCTTCTTGGCGGCGAGCGTCACTTCGCGAAGGGCGTAGTTGGAGCGCGCTTCCGGGCCCTTGGAGGAATCGAAATAGAAACCGAGCCAGGGCTCATTGACGGTGTCGATATAGAGCGCGCCAAGTTCGTTGCAGAGCTCCATGATGTCGGTCGAGCCGGTATCGACCGAGAGATTGACGCAAAAACCCTGGCCGCCGCCTTCGGTGAGAAGCGGGGTCAGCAATTCCCGATAATTGTCCCTGGTCACGCCCTTCTGGATGAAGCGGACATTGTGCTTCTCGCAATGCGCCTTGCGGCCCTCGTCCTTGGGGTCGATCACGGTGATGCGAGACTTATCGTAATCGAGATGCCGCTCGATCATCGGCAACGTGCCTTTGCCGATGGAGCCGAAGCCGACCATGACGATGGGGCCGGTGATCTTCGCGTAGATCTGCGAGGCGGGGCTCATTTCAGTGTGTCTCCGGAAAAGTGCTGGCGGACAAAAGGGGGTGAGGGGTCAGGGGGAGCGTCGCTTGGCGGTCACTTCGATCTCGATCTTCATCTCGGGCTTCAACAGCCCGGCGACGACCAGGAGCGTGGCGGCGGGACGGATCTCGCCGAGGATCTCGCCGCAGACGGCGAGATGCGCGTCTGCATCCCGGGGGTCGGTAATGTAATAGGTCGCGCGAACGATGTCGGCCATCGCGAAGCCGGCCTCCTTCAGCGCCGCTTCGATGGTCTTGAAGCAGTTGCGTGACTGGCGCGTGACGTCATCAGGCATGATCATCGTGCTGTAGTCATAGCCGGTCGTTCCCGCGACAAAGCAGAAATCGCCGTCGACCACGGCGCGGCTGTAGCCGGAGGTCTTTTCAAACGGCGAGCCGGTCGAAATCAGGCGGCGTGGCATGGCGGACCTCCTCATAGCGTTTTCAAGCGAAGTGGACACCGGTTCGCGTGAAGAAAACGCGTCAAACAAAATCGGTTTGAATCGGGGTTTAAGAGCTTTTGGCCCGCAGGCGCAAGCAGCCAAAGCCGGTTCAGCGCAAGCGCTCGGTCACGCCGGGCGAGGGTGGGGGCGAGCCCCAGCGGCGCGCGAGGATGTCCCGCACGATCATGACTGATATCAGGACCAGCATGATCGTGGTGACCGTGTTGCGGAAACGCGGCGGGCGTGGTTCGACCCGCGCGATGACGCGGCTCTTCGGCATGATCCCGGCCCCCTCAAGCTACGGCCGCAGCGGCGCGAAGAGACCTCCGTGTCCGCGCTGCCTTCGGCTTGTGCAGGGAGGCACCCGTCGGCACGATCATCCCCCAGGCGCCGTCGAGCGCGCCGCCCTCGAGCTCGAGCGCCAGCAGCCGCTCGCGCTCGAACGCACCGGGTAGCTGCAGCTCGCCGGTCTTCGCAGCCGAGAAACCGAAACGCGCGTAATAGGGCGCATCCCCGAGGAGGAGCACCGCGCGATGGCCACGCGCAGCTGCCGCCGCAAGCGCGTGGTCCATCAGCGCGGCCCCGATGCCCAGCTTGCGGAAGGCGCTGTCCACCGCCAGCGGGCCGAGGATGAGTGCCGGGATGCCCCCGGCGCTGACGTGCCACAACCGCACGGTGCCCACGAGCTGGCCTCGGAGCACTGCCGAAAAGGCAAGGCCTTTGGCAGGCGCACGTCCGTCGCGCAGGCGCTGGCAGGTCCGCTCGTGGCGGTTCTCGCCAAAGCAGGCGTCCAGCAGCGTTTCGCGCGCAGCGGCGTCGGAAGCCCGTTCCGCACGGATCGCGAACGGAGCGGCAGTCGAGTTGAGGGCAACAGAGGTCTTCCGCAATCTGGTCATGGCACGTCAGTCCCCGCTCCGGCGGCGGGCACGCCGCGGAGCGTTGTCTAAAGTCGGGATGAAGGGGGAGAGAGCCGGCTTTGCCGGCTCCCGGATCAGATGTGGTAGGTCTTCAGCGGCGGAATGCCGTTAAAGGCCACCGACGAGTAGGTCGACGTATAGGCCCCGGTCCCCTCGATCAGCACCTTGTCGCCGATCTCGAGCGTCACCGGGAGCGGATACGGCATCTTCTCGTACATCACGTCGGCGGAGTCGCAGGTCGGGCCTGCGAGCACGCACGGCGTCATCTCGGCCCCGTCATGGGGCGTGCGGATCGCGTAGCGGATCGAACTCGTCCATGGTCTCGGCGAGACCGCCGAACTTGCCGATATCCAGGTACACCCAGCGCACCTCGTCCTCGTCGCTCTTCCTGGAGATCAGGACGACTTCGGACTCGATGATGCCCGCATTGCCGACCATGCCGCGTCCCGGCTCGATGATGGTTTCCGGGATCTGGTTGCCGAAATGCTTGCGCAGCGCGCGGAAGATCGACCGGCCGTACTGCACGACCGGAGGAACGTCCTTGAGGTACTTGGTCGGGAAGCCACCGCCCATGTTGACCATGCTGAGGCTGATGCCGCGCTCGGCGCAGTCGCGGAACACCTGCGAGGCCATCGCCAGCGCACGGTCCCACGCCTTCACCTTGCGCTGCTGCGAGCCGACATGGAACGAGATGCCGCACGGCTCCAGCCCTGAGCGCTTGGCGAGATCGAGCACCTCGACCGCCATTTCCGGGTCGCAGCCGAACTTCCGCGACAGCGGCCATTCGGCGCCGGCGCAGTCGTACAGGATGCGGCAGAACACCTTCGCGCCGGGAGCGACGCGGGCGATCTTCTCGACCTCGGCTGCGCAATCGACCGCAAACAGGCGAATCCCCAGCGCAAAGGCGCGCGCGATGTCGCGCTCCTTCTTGATGGTGTTGCCATAGGAGATGCGGTCCGGCGTCGCACCGGCGGCCAGCGCCATCTCGATCTCGGCCACCGTTGCGGTGTCGAAGCAGGAGCCGAGCGAGGCCAGCAGCGACAGCACTTCCGGCGCCGGGTTCGCCTTTACGGCATAGAACACGCGGCTGTCGGGCAGCGCCTTGGCAAAGCTCTGGTAGTTGTCACGCACGACTTCGAGGTCGACGACGAGACAGGGCTCGGTGTCGAGGCCTTCGCTGCGGCGGTTACGCAGGAATTCCCTGATGCGTTCGGTCATAGCACCCTCCAAACGGACCCAGCGACGGGCCCCGTTCAAATTGTTCTCGGACATGAGTGCTTTGGCGTTGCCGCACGATGGAGACGCGACAAGGCCTCGAACTCAGATCCGAACTGTGCTGCCGTGGATTGGTTGGGAATTTTCCCGCCCGATCACCTGGCAATGAAGGACAAGCCTTTTCAGTAGCCCGCGCCGGCGGTGGAATGCCGGTAGAGACCAAAAAAGCCCGATCCGTCGTTGCTTTAAGTCGCGTCCCCCGTTGAGAGCGGGGTGCGCCGGTTCGCCTCCGGCTGCCAGTCACGGTTGCAAAGGATGGAGGGGGCCTTCAACGGCATCTCTTGAGAGAGATGCTGGCCGCTGTTTGTCTTTGACGTTGCCGCTTCGACTTGCGTCTCTTCGACTTCATCTCCGACCCGAGCATTGAAGCTCGGAGCGACCCTCGGTCCTTCATCCCTTGGCGGCTGTCCGGCCTCTTGTCCGGATACCTACCGACTGACACACGACCACAGGCACGTGCGAAATTGGGCAAGTCTGGAAATAATCTTTTTGATTCAGCTTCGCAAGAATTTTTTTAGGCTGAGGACAAATTTCCCTAACAGCTCATTTACGGAGCGCTGCTCGGCGCGCTCGCGATGATCAAAAGTGAACAGACGTTAAGTTTTGAACGAGCCGGGCGATGAGAGTTGTCGCTGTGCCGCAGTGCTTGCTCGAATCGCTCCGTCAGGCGCGGCGGAAGAACGGCTCGACCCGCTGAGCGGCGCGGATGAAGGCGATCATGATGAGGACGCCGACGGCGAACAGCGCGGCCTGCAGGATGCGAGCGCCGGTGTCCTCGAGCCCGAACAGGATCGCGAGCGCCCAGCCGCCGGCGAAGGCGGCGCCAAACACCTCGGCGCCGATCAGGATCGCGGCTGAGATCACGGTGATGACGCTGGGCCAGACGATCTGGCGGGTGGTCGGGGAGGGCTCGGTGCTCATGGCCTGATCCTTGAACTTTGCGGGCCGCAATCTCTCCGAAATAGGGGCTGCTCGCAAGCGTTAAAGGCCTAAAAAAGGCCCCTCGGCATGATATAGCTCTGCTTGGGAAAGCCGAAAAAATACGGGACCTTTCGATGTCAGAAACCGCTGAAAACACGGTGCCGGAGCAGGTCAATCCGCTCCTGGCCGCCTGGGTGACCCCGCATCAGACGCCGCCTTTTTCGGAGATCGCGCCGGAACATTTCCTGCCTGCCTTCGAGCAGGCCTTTGTCGATCACGCCGCCGAGGTTGCCGCGATCACCCACGATCCGACGACGCCCGATTTCGACAACACCATTACGGCGCTGGAGCGCTCGGGCAAGCTCCTGACCAAGGTCTCGGCCGTGTTCTACGACTTGGTGTCGGCGCATTCCAATCCGGCGATCCTGGAGATCGACAAGGAGGTGTCGCTCAGGATGGCCCGGCACTGGAATCCCATCATGATGAACGCCGTGCTGTTCGGCCGCATCGCGCTGCTGCACGACAACCGCGCGACGCTTGGTCTCACCGCCGAGCAGCTGCGGCTGCTGGAGCGGACCTATACGCGCTTCCACCGCGCGGGCGCCGGCCTGTCGGACGACGCCAAGAAGCGGATGGCCGAGATCAACGAGCGGCTGGCCCATCTGGGGACCACCTTCAGCCATCACCTGCTTGGCGACGAGCAGGATTGGTTCATGGAGCTCGGCGAGGACGACCGCGCCGGGCTTCCCGACAGCTTCGTGGCCGCCGCGAAGGCCGCGGCCGGCGAACGCGGCATGGCCGGCAAGGCGATCGTGACGCTGTCGCGCTCCTCGGTCGAGCCGTTCCTCAAGAGCTCGCAACGGCGCGACCTGCGCGAAAAGGTCTACAAGGCCTTCACCGCCCGCGGCGACAATGCCAATGCCAACGACAACAATGACGTGATCGTCGAGATCCTGGCGCTGCGCGAGGAGAGCGCGAAGCTTCTGGGCTATCCGACCTACGCCGCCTACCGGCTCGAGGACTCCATGGCCAAGACGCCGGACGCCGTGCGGGGCCTCTTGGAGCGGGTCTGGAAGCCGGCGCGGGCCCGTGCGCTCGCCGACCGCGACGAGATGCAGGGGCTGATTGCCGCCGAAGGCGGCAACTTCGCGCTCGCCCCCTGGGACTGGCGCTATTACGCCGAAAAGCTCCGCCTGCAGCGCGCCAATTTCGACGACGACGCGATCAAGCCCTACCTCACGCTCGACCACATGATCGCGGCGGCCTTCGACTGTGCCACGCGCCTGTTCGGCATCACCTTCGCCGAGCGCAAGGACATCCCGGTCTGGCATGGCGATGTGCGGGTCTGGGAGGTGAGGGACCGCGAGGGTCGGCACAAGGCGCTGTTCTACGGCGATTACTTCGCACGTCCCTCCAAGCGTTCCGGCGCCTGGATGACCTCGCTGCGCGACCAGCAGAAGCTCGATGGCGAGATCACCCCGCTTGTCATCAATGTCTGCAATTTCTCCAGGGGCGCCGAAGGCCAGCCTGCGCTGTTGTCGCCGGACGATGCGCGGACGCTGTTCCACGAATTCGGTCACGGCCTCCACGGCATGCTCTCCAACGTCCTGTTCCCGTCGCTGTCGGGCACTTCGGTGTTCACCGACTTTGTCGAGCTGCCCTCGCAGCTCTATGAGCACTGGCAGGAGCGTCCCGAGGTGCTGCAGAAATTCGCCCGCCATTACCAGACCGGCGAGCCGCTGCCGGAGGAGCTCCTGAAGCGGTTCCTGGCGGCGCGCAAATTCGGCCAGAGCTTCGCCACCGTCGAGTTCGTCTCCTCGGCCCTGGTCGATCTCGAATTCCACACCCAGCCGGCGTCGGCGAGCCGCGACGTGCGCGCCTTCGAGAAGGCGGAGCTGCAGAAGATCGGCATGCCCGAGGAGATCGCGATGCGCCACCGGCCGACCCAGTTCGGCCACATCTTCACCGGCGACCACTATGCCTCGAGCTATTACAGCTACATGTGGTCGGAGGTGATGGATGCCGACGCCTTTGGCGCCTTCGAGGAGGCCGGCGACATCTTCGATCCCGCCACCGCCAGGCGCCTGCATGACGACATCTATTCCACGGGCGGCTCGGTCGATCCGGAGGCGGCCTATATCGCCTTCCGCGGCCGCGAGCCCGAGCCCGACGCGCTGCTCCGCCGGCGCGGCCTGCTGGAGACGCCGGAGGCGGCGTGAGAAACTGCGTTGCGCAGATGTCCGGTGCTGGACGAGCCGCACGCGGCGGACGTGCGTATGCTTGAGCGAATGTCGACATTCCCCGAGATGAGATGGATCTCATGAATTCGTCCGGGAACGAGCTGCGCATCCGGACAATGCGACCCGAGGAAATCTCAACGGCGCTGGAATGGGCCGCGGCCGAAGGCTGGAATCCCGGCCGCGCCGACCACGCCTGCTTCGCCGCGGTCGATCCCGGAGGCTTCCTCATAGGCGAGCTTGATGGCGTTCCGGCCGCGACCGTGTCGTGCGTCAACTACGGAGGACGTTTCGCCTTCCTCGGATTTTACATCGTGCGGGAGGATTTGCGTGGCCGCGGCTTCGGACTGTCCATATGGAAGGCCGCCATCGCACACGCCGGCTCACGTGTGATCGGACTCGATGGTGTCGTGGCACAGCAGCCAAACTATCGAAAATCCGGGTTTGAGTTCGCCTACGCCAATGTCCGTTATGGCGGCGCCGTCACGGCAATGGATTCGCCACAGGCCGGTATCGTCGGGCTTGCCGACATCCCGTTGCCCGTCGTGGACGCGTATGATGCGACCGTATTCCCGGCTCGCCGCACGGCCTTCCTGCGCGCATGGATTAGCGCTCCCGGTCATCTCGGCCGCGCGCTCATGCGCGACGGCGAGCTTGCGGGCTGGGGCGTTATCCGGCCATGCCTCAGGGGCTACAAGGTGGGTCCGCTCGTCGCAAACGAGCGCTCGACTGCCGAAGCGGTCCTTGCCGCTTTGGTTGTTGGCATCGGGGGCGGTGAAATCTTCCTGGACGTTCCTGATATCAACCGAGACGCGGTTGCGTTGGCGCAGGACTTCGGGCTTGTGCCGAGTTTCGAAACGGCACGCATGTACACCGGACCGATCCCTCCCTTGCGCCTCGAGCGCGTATTCGGCGTCACAACATTTGAGCTGGGTTAGCCGGCAGCCTTGATCTGGTCAGAAGCCGGATCGAGCGGATGTCAGGCGAAGTTGAGCAGATTGACATCCGGGCAAAGATCGGCGCCTGCGAGATGCGTCACTGAGCGGACTTTCACCGCATGTCCTCCCACGAACACCCTTGGCGTTTTCACGGGGACGGCCAGGTTCAATCGCTCGACAAGATCAGCAACGCCTTCAGCCTGCTCGGGAAGCGAAATCGACATCAGCAGAAATCTGGGGCGGGAACGGACGACGGCCTCGAAAACCGCTTCGATATCGCCTTCGATAATTCTCGCAGGATGCCCATGGCTTTCCAGCCAGAGGTGCAGGAAGCGGATGCCGAGATCATGAAGATTGCCGGGTGCGTTCACGAGCAAAATCTGCTCGTGACCGGCAATTACCTGCTTATCCGGCAGCCATTGGGAGGAGATGAGGTCCAGGACGTCCTTGCAGAACGCAGTGAAGCGATGTTCGTCTTCCACGGTGAGCCGGCCTTTTTCCCAACCGTCTCCGATTTCGTAAAGCATCGGCGAGATCATCCCCATCAGGATGTCGGCGGGTTTGAAGTTCGTGGCCAGTGCGTGTTCGATAATCGCCTCGGCCGATTCGAAATTGCTCTTCCGTCCAGCCTCGAAAAGCGCCTCGAACGTGTGCTTCATCGCATTCGCATTCCGGACGACCAGCGGATCAAACAGGTCGGGGTGAGCTGCCTCGCACCGGGGACATATGCCGTGGGTCAGGCTGAAATCGGCAAATGGCGGACCTTCGCCAAGGAAGCTCTGGCAATAGGCGCACCATTTCAGCATGGCGTTCTCCCGGCTAGAGCATGATCCGGAAAAGTGTGAAGCGGTTTTCCGAAAAAATCATGCTCAGACAATGAGCTAAAGCGCGATGTCGATTGATCCTAATCTCATCGCGCTTTAGGAATTGGCCAGAACGGACCGTGCGACTTCGACTCCTCCGGTGATCATGATCTGCACTCCGATGCAGAGCAACAGGAACGCGGACAATCTTGTCATGACGCTCGTGCCCTCTTCTCCGAGCAGCCGGGCCATTCGGCTCGAATTCCGGTACGCATGATAGATCGTCGTGGTCACGGCGAGTGCGACGACGATCCACATGACGGATGATGAGAGCAGGCCGCCTATACCTGCTGGCCGGTTTGTGCTTATCGCTATCGCCGTCGCGATCGTCCCGGGCCCTGCCGTCAGCGGTATCGTCAACGGGAAGAAAGCCAGCTTCTTGATTTCCGCGAAATCGACTGTCGATCTCGCATGGACAGGCGAGACCGGTGGGGCGTTGAGCATGGACCAGCCGGTCGCCGCGACGACAAGCCCACCACCGATCCGCAAGGCCGGTACGGAAATCCCGAAGAAATTCAGGATCTGGCTGCCGACAAAGAGGGACACGAGAAGCACGCCGAATGCATTGATCGCAACCCGCAAGGCTATGCGAGCGCGCTCGCGTTCGGTGAGGGCAATCGTTCTGTCCAGGAATACGAACGCCAGCCCGTACGGGTTGATGATCGCAAACAGCGCGCCGAACCCGAACAGGAAATCGCCGATCCAGCGGGAATCAAAAAAGTCGTCCATACAGGCGCCAACGTTGCAGCGCCGCCTCGGCGGCTCTTGATCTAGATCAACGGACGGGCGCGCGTTTTTCGCCATCTGCATGTCGATGCGACCACCCGTCAGGAGCCAGTCGAATGAGAAAGCGCCTCGCCGCAGTTGTCGTGAGCTCCGCTCTCGGCCTGATCGGAATGAGCGGGCCTGCGCTCGCGGACCCGATCGGTCGCTATGATTGCATCATTGTGGGAACGATTCTTCGGGAGCCGATCGGCGATCGGGACGGGCATGACATCGTCAGCCTTGAATATACCTGCCGTGGACTGGATGGCCTCCTGAAGGACACGGGCGTTACGGCGTTCTCGGTGAGCGAATGGGACGGTCAGAAGGGCAAATATCTGGCGTCCCTCGGCATCCATCGTGCACCCGGCGGATTTGCCGTTGGGCAACTCGTGGAAGGCACCAATTCCATGCTCATGAAGGATGGCAAGACCATCGGCCTCGAAGCCTCCGGCACGACTTTCTTCAAGTACGCATCCGGCACGCTGGCGCCGATCGCCGGAAAGACGGTCAAGTTCGTCGTCAGGCCCAGCGACCTCGGCCGGTTCGAGATCGAGTTCACGGAGTAGCGGCGCGTGCCGGAGCGCACGTCGCAGCCCTATACCGCTTCGAAGAAGGCGTAGTTCTGCCAGCTACGCATGCGCAGCAGGATCTTCCGCAGTAACGACAGCTCGTGGACATGCTCTGTGTAGATCGCGGCTTCGCCATCAGCACCCAGCGGCACCTGATAGCCGGACATGTCATCGAGGATGTCGAGGACTGCCAGGGCGCGGTCTCCGGGCACCGCAGCCCGGATCTGCATCAGCGCGCCCGTGACCTGAAGCTGTCCAGCCGCGATTGCATCGATCACAAGGCGGACCCTGGCCTTGAAGACCCGGCCCGGGATGCCCTTGAACAGGACTTCGGCTTCATCGCCGGCCTTGACCCGCTGCAATGCGTTCTGCTGAAAGGCGGCAGCCAAAGCCCGGTCTTTTTGCGTGTCGTTGACGAAAATCATGACCGGAAGGGCCGCCGTTTCACCGACAAACATGCCTGGCCGCAGCGAAACCTCGGTGACAAACCCGCCGATCGGCGCTCTGACGGTGGTCTCGCTGAGATTGTACTCGGCTTCGGCAAGTTCATTACGCCATCTGACGACGGCTGAGTGTTCGCCGTCAACGACGGCGCCATAGGCCTGCTTGGCACGATCTTCCGCAGCAACGGCGGCGGCCAGCGCCTGTTCAGACGCATCGCGGTTCCGCGTCGCCGTGTCCAGCGTGGCCTGTGCGACGACGTTCTTCTCGAACAGTTCCTTCTGCCTTTCGTAGTTGGTCTGAGCGAGGTCCCGTTCCGCCCTGGCCTTCTCGGCCGATGCCGTCGCCTGGTCGACGGATGCCTTGAGCTGGGCAACACTGGATTCTGCGTCAGCCAGTCCCGCCCGCTTTTCCGCGACTTTATATTCGTAAGGTTTCGGATCGATCTTGAAGAGGACTTCGCCGGCTTCCAGGTGCTGGTTGGTCTTGTTCGCCACCGGCACTTCGATCACGCGGCCCCGAACACCAGACAATATCGGCGTAACGGAGAAGTAGATGCGCGCATTGGTCGAAAACGGGTGGTTGTAGGCCATCGTGATGAACAGGAGCGACAGTCCGAAGACGCCGCCGAGCGCTGCCGTTGCCAGCGTCCATTGATTGACCGGAATCCTGAAGAGCTTGAAGACCGCATAACACAGCGCGACATAGGTCAAGGTCAGCAATATTTCCATTTTTGGCCTCCCATTCGGGCTCCGCTCCGTCGCTATCGCGAGGCGCCGCGGCTTGCCACGGCTGCGGCTTCTGCATCGGGAACCGTCTGCTTCTCAAGGGCCGACGGCGTTGGCTCCGGTACCAAGGCAGGCCGGTCGCCGCCGTCTCGAATCCCGAGCTTGGATTCGATCGCTGCCAGTCGCTGCTTCAGCTCGTCCAGCTCAGCGACGGCTTCTGCCGGTGAGGATGGCTCGCCCGGTTTGTGACCGAAGCCCCAGCCACGATCCGGCTTGTAGGCCATCGCCCAGATCCAGAGGAACGGCCACAGCACGTGCAGCATGAACAGGCTGATCCAGCCGGCGGCATGGATCGCATCTTCATGCGGATGATGACGCGACTTGGCGATCCGAGCCGGAATGTCGTGGATTGCGATGATGCCGTAGACCAGCACGATGATCACGAAGAACAGCAAGCCCAGCGCGAAGTAGTTCAGGAATGGGTCTTCCATGCGTGTCCCCACCCGGGTTGGCCAGGCGCGCCCCGGCAGTCGCCAGTTGGGTGTCGGCACGCCCCTTCGAAGGCTGCCGCGTCTCAACGGACCTCGATTGACATAGATCAACCCTTTCAGGCTCTCCGGCCGCTGCACTGACCAGGTTGCGCGGTCCTTCCACTGGCCGACCTTCGCGGGTCGGCGAAAACAGCGGACCGGACACACTCAGAGGCCGTCCATGATCTCCGCTCGAGCGAGCTTTACGCACGCCAA
The DNA here is from genome assembly GCA_963696255.1 of uncultured Alphaproteobacteria bacterium. GTDB lineage: Bacteria > Pseudomonadota > Alphaproteobacteria > Rhizobiales > Xanthobacteraceae > Bradyrhizobium. The sequence continues at coordinate 636,413 of CAVOJN010000005.1, read as the reverse complement.
GCTGCGAACCCCGCGTGCGGCGGCAGTGGCGGGCATCCTGTTTTCGGTGCTGTTGTTTGCGACGTTCGGACTCTTGCGGCTTTCGGTGCCCGGAGATCCGTTCGAGCCCGGGGCCTGGCTCGACGGCAGCCTGAAATATGTGACGATCGCGATGAATCTCGTGCCCTTCGCCGGCGTCGCCTTTCTCTGGTTCGTGGGGGTGCTCCGGGACAGGCTGGGCGAGCTTGAAGACCAGTTTTTCGCAACGGTGTTCCTGGGGAGCGGCTTCTTGCTGCTCACCATGCTGTTTGCGGCCGCGGCCGTGTTCGGCGCCATCATCATCGCGTTTCACGCCGCTCCCGAAGCGCTCGAGCATTCGGCGACGTTTCATTTCGGACGCGGCCTGGCCTACGGGATGATCAACATCTACCTGGTGAAAACAGCTTCGGTTTTCATGGTCACGACATCGACCATCGCACTTTACACGCGCCTGACCCCTCGCTGGCTTGCGATCGGAGGATATGCGGTGGCGATCGTGCTCTTGTTCGGCAGCTATTATGTCGACTGGAGCCTGATGGTGTTCCCGCTATGGGTTCTGTCGGTGAGCATCTCCATCCTGTGCGACAGGCAGGCGACACTTGCTTCCCCGCCGGCACGATCATGACGAACGCGCGGCAATCGCGGAACTGTGAACTCCGCGACGCGGCCTAGTTGATCTGGATCAAGGCACGAACAGCCGATGCGCAGGGAAACTACGGAACTGGGGTTCCATACGCAGTGGAGTATTACCCATGAGAACGATGACAAGGATTGCAATCACAGCGTCGGCCGCCGCTTGCGCGACGGTGTTTTCCCTCGGTTGGTCTGAGCAAGGCGGAGTTTCATTGTCAGTCGAAAGCGCCCAGGCGCGGATCGGCCGTCCGCTGACACCGCTCAGCGGCGCAGGCGTCGCGCGCCGGCAATATCGCCGCGGCGCTTATGGCGGATATGGTGGATATGGCTACGGCGTTGGCGCCGCCGCGCTGGGCACGGCCGCCGTTGTGGGCACGGCTGCGGCGGTTGCGAGCTCCCCGTACTATGGTCCGGGTTACTACGGCGGCGGACCTTATGGTCCTGGAGTGTTGGGTGCGAGGGCGGCCTATTATGGTTATGGCGCCCCAGCCGCGACTTGCGCGACAGGCGAGGGTTGTGTTGGCCAGTCTACCCCCTGGACCCTCTGGGGCGCCTATCGCGCGGGCGGTCCCTTCTACGGCGGCTATGGCGGCGGGTGGGCCGCCTACAAAACGACGAACGGCATCGTCTGCGATCCCGGCACGGTGGTCAAAGGCGCCGACGGCGTGGCGTACATCTGCCAGTAGCTCCCGGCATTGACGGAAGAGAGGCGGCGCAGTGCCGCCTCTCGAGAGCATGATCCGGAAAAGTGTGAAGCGGTTCCTCGCGACAAACGCGGAGCGTTTGCGCGGAGAGCATGCTCAAACAATGAGCTGGAGCGCGATGACGATTTATCCTAATCTCATCGCGCTTTAGGCGCCGGCTCCCGAGAGTCCGCAGGCCGATCGCAAACCTGCTCATGCAGTCGAAGGGCAGCGCATGACCCTCGATCCGATCCATCAGTTCAACATCAATGACATCTTCACGATCGGTCACATCGGCGGCCACACGATCGCCTTCACCAACGCGTCCGTCTACATGTTGCTCACGGTGGCGGTGGTCTGCCTGGTGGGTGTTCGCGGCTTCAAGGGCCGGCAACTGGTTCCCGATCGTTTCCAGTCGGCGGCTGAACTGACCTACGTGTTCGTGGCCAGCATGGTGAGGTCCACGGCCGGCGAAGAAGGCATGAAATTCTTCCCGTTCGTCTACTCGCTGTTCATGTTCATCCTGGTCGCGAATGTGATCAGCATCATTCCCTACACGTTCTCGATCACTAGCCAGATCATCGTCACGGCCGCGTTCGCGCTACTCGTGTTCTTCATGGTGCTGGTTTACGGCTTCTACAGAAACGGGCTTAAATTCTTCAGGATTTTCGTGCCGCAGGGTATTCCGGTCTACATCCTGCCGCTTGTCGTCGCGATCGAGATCATCTCCTTCCTGTCGCGGCCGCTGTCGCACAGCGTCCGTCTGTTCGCCAACATGCTGGCCGGCCATATCACGTTGAAGGTGTTCGCTGGCTTCGTTGCGCTGCTGGGGACCTCGCTCGGCGCGATCGGCTGGCTGGGAGGCGTGGTGCCGCTGGCGATGACCGTTGCGCTGACGGCGCTCGAACTGCTGGTGGCCTTTCTGCAGGCCTATGTATTTGCGATGCTGACCTGCATATACCTCAACGATGCCCTCCATCCGGGACACTGAGCGCTAGCGAGCGATAAACGCTACGCCTGTGTCCGGACAGCGCTGCCGCATCGGCCGCGCTTGTTCCCTTGCCACTAAAATTGCGGTGCTGCCGCCAATAGGTGATTTGCCCGACGGCAGGTCTCTTCGATTTATCGGAAATCGTGTCAAGCCCTCAGGCCAAAAATAATCCGCTTCCGTTTTTCGGAAATATGTGGTTTCTTTTCCGCCATCCCGCGCTCCGCAGGAGGGGCGTATCGCGATCGTCACGGACGTTGAGTGCGGGATGCGGTGGACGTCGGGGCGTTGCTGGACGAGCAGCGCCGCGGCGGACGGTGAAGGCGTGTGGTCCTGATCTCCCGATGCTGGGATCAAGCCGGCGGGACGAGTCCGCTGGCGACGGAGGCAATCAAAGCCCGGTCTCCGGGGAGAGCGCGCTATAAGCCGTAAACCATCGCGCAGGGAATGCCGGTTGTACCGGCTGGACCTGTGGTGACTGCCGCCTGCTTTCCTTGTTGCAGGCGGGCCATGGGTGCGGCCTGCACCCGGCATTCCCTGCGCCCTCTTTTTCGAGGACGCGATTCCCGGCGTGACCCGGACGCGTTCTGCGCCGCGGGAACGCGGATGTGTGTTCTCCCCCGCTGTTTGACAGTTGAATCGGAAAAGTAACGCTCGTCATTCCGGGGCGCCGCAGCGCGGCGAGCCCGGAATCCATACTCACGATGGTGGTTATGGATTCCGGGCCTGCGCCTTCGGCGCATCCCGGAATGACGAGGGGGAGAGTTCGGAGTGCCCGCAAGCCGCACTTGTCATTCCGAGCGACGTGGACTCGAAACCGCACCACAACTTCCGCCGTCATCGCCCGCGAAAGCGGGCGATCCAGTATTCCAGAGACGGTAGTCGTCTACGGAGAAGCCGCGGCGACGTACGCATCAGGCAGGCAAGCCCGCCTTGAGCAATCCAGTCTCGTGCCGCTTGCGGTCGGCCTCGTGCTTGTAGTGCTGGGTTGCGAGGTACTTCGCCACCGAGAAATTCGGCTCGCGCTTGAGCGCCTCCGCCACATGGGCTTTGGCTGCGACCTGGTCGCCCATTTGCGCAAAGGTGGCGGCGAGAAACGCGTGATGGGTGTGGTCAGGCCGGGTGAGCCGCGCGAAAGCCTCGGCGGCCTCGGCATATCTCTCGGCGCAATAGCAGGCGCGCCCGAGATGGCTCCAGAAGCGCTCCGGATGATAGGGGTTGAGCAGCATCGCCTTCTTGATCCAGTCGATGCCCTCCTGGGGCCGTCCCAACCATGTCAGAAGCTCGCCCTGCTGGACGACGACCAGATCGTAGTTGGGATTGAGCGCGAGCGCCCGTTCCTGATGATAGGCGGCCTTGTCATGGTCGTCGCGATTGAGGTTCACCGCGGCGAAAACACGGTGCACGTCGGCGTCATTGTCGTCGAGCGCAAGCGCGGTCTCCAGCTCCGCGCCGACCTGCTCAAACGTGGCATCGCGATCCGCGCACCAGTTGTAAACCCAGGTCTGGCCGAGCACGCACGCCTTCCAGGCATGCGCATGGGCATAGTTCGGATCGAGCGCGAGCGCGCGGTCGAGCAGCTGCTGCGCTTGCTCATTGTCGGCCCGCGCCGAGCGGTGGTGCAGCACCTTGGCAGCCAGCACGCACTCATAGGCCTCCATGTTGTCGGTCGGCTTGCGCTTGGCACGATCGTGTCTGGCGGCCTCGACGCGGCCCTGCAGCGTTGCGACGATGCCGCGGGTCATCTCGTCCTGGATAGCGAACACATCCTCGAGCTGACGGTCATACCGTTCGGCCCAGATGTGGCGGTCGGTTTCCGCATCGATCAGCTGGACGGTGACGCGGATACGGTCGCCTGCCTTCCGCACGCTGCCTTCGAGCACATAGTCCACGCCGAACTCGCGCGCGACCGCCTGCACATTGACCGCCTTGCCCTTGTAGACAAAGGTGGAGTTACGCGAGATGACGAACAGGTCGTGGAAGCGCGACAGTTCGGTGATGATGTCCTCGGAGAGGCCGTCGGCGAAGAATTCCTGTTCGGGATCGCCGCTCATATTGGCGAGAGGAAGCACGGCAATCGACGGCTTCTTCGAGCTTGCCGGTTCGACCGCGGCATCCTTCGCGCCCTCCGGCGCGATGCCGGAGCCGTCCTCCATCCGAATCCGGAACACGCGGATGGGACGCGCGATATTCTTGACGGTCTGCTCGCCGAGATCCTCGAAGACGATGTCCTCCAGCCGGCTTCCGACCTGGTCATGCACCGCGCCCGAGACGCAGATGCCGCCGGGCTCCGCCAGTGCTTCGAGCCGGGCCGCCACGTTGACGCCGTCGCCGAAGATGTCGTTGTCCTCGACGATGATGTCGCCCAGATTGATGCCGAAGCGAAACTGGATCCATCGCGCCGGCGCGATGTCGGCGTTGCGGCTCGCCATGCGGCGCTGGATCTCGGCCGCGCACCTGACCGCGTCGACGACGCTGTGAAACTCCAGCAGCATGCCGTCGCCGGTGGTCTTGATGAGGCGGCCGTGGTTCTTGACGATGGCGGGATCGATGAGCTCGATCCGGTGCGTCTTCAGGCGTGCAAGCGTCCCGGCCTCGTCGACCTCCATGAGCCGGCTGTAACCGACCATGTCGGCGGCGACCACCGCGGCAAGCCTGCGTTCGGGTTCGGGAGCAACCATGCGGGTTCCTTCGCCGGAGAGCCTAGCAAATCGGAAGGCCCAACCCAAGCCGCGGACGGCCGGTGGCGGCCTGGCTCCGCTGCGGCCATTGGGCTTGGCCTCGCAGACTGTCTGTCGACGAAAACGCTACCCGGCGGTAGCGATGAGCTCCGCCTTGGTGAGCGCAAACTGCAGCTGATAGATGCCGCGCGAGATCGGCTCGTGACCGCAGCAGCGCGCGAGCGCGGCGTTCGAGCCGGCGCCGGCGCGAAACGCTGCGAGGGCTTCCGCCTGGCTTGCCTCCACCAGCAGGATCCACGCCGCCACATTGTCGGCGGCCCCCCGCAATTTCTTCTCGGCCGTGTCCGCCTGGCCCGGGGGCCTTGTGCCTTCGAGCAGGTGCACGCCAACCAGTCCGGGGATCGCGGCGAGCGCGGGGGCAAGAGAGGCACGCATTGTTTCCCGGAAGTCGGACGCCGCCGCGGAATCGTCGAGCTGGATCGCATCGATCCAGGCGCCTTCACCGCAGCCGAGGCTCCAGGCGACGTCGCAGATGGTGCGGGAGGTATCGAGGAAATGAGCGACGACCTTTCGCGTCCATTCGGACGGGTCGTTGAGCCGCGCCACATAGGCCGGCGACGACAGGTCGCCGACATCTTCCGTTTCGTAGAAATTGAAATATTTGGGAGCACCGTCGATCGCGACATAGCGCCGGCCGCGACAGAATCCCGGCAGGCCCACGCGTTCGGGAATGTGCTCCCGCACGTGCCAGGCCACGAACTCGTCTTCGAAATCCGCCGTGATGCCGTTCCAGATGGCAAGCACGCCTTTGCCGATCAGCGCCATGGAATGCTCGTTCAGGCCGCCGAGGACAGCTTCTTCGCCCAGCGCATGATGTGCTCGGCGACAGCCACGGCCTCGCCGTGCTGATTCTTGACCTCGACATTGGCGAGGCTCCGCCCGCCGTCCTTGTCCACGGACGTGACGGTGTAGTGGGCCGTGATGGTGTCGCCGAGAAACACCGGCTTGAGGAAACGCACCTTGTTGTAGCCGGAGGACACCGGAAAATCGGTCAGTCCTTCCCGGTGGATGACATGGGCGATGCTGATGGTGGACGCCGTCGACATGTAGCCGACCAGCAGCGCACCGTGGGCGATCCGCCGCCCGAGGTTGGATTTCTCCTTCATGTACTGGTCGTTGACGTGGGTGTCGCTGAAGTCACCGGTGATCCCGGCAAACAGCGTCACGTCGGTCTCGCCCACGGTTTTGGCGAAGGTGTAGTGCTGACCGACCTCGACGAAATCGAGTCCTGACGCCATGGTGCTTTCCTCTTCTCACACGGGATCGCAGAGGGGCCGGCTCTCAGGGCTGCGAGGTTGGACTTGCACCCCGCCGGCTTCTCATGTAACCGTTTACATCGGCGTCCCGACGACGTCAATCCGGCGGCGGACAAAAACACCTCCAGGAAACCTCCAGGAAACCTCCAAGAAATTCCAAGAAACTTTCAGGGAAACGTCTCCAGATGAAGGTCATCTCCGCCGAGCAAGCGGCCGAACTCGTCAAGACCGGCGACAGCGTGATGATCAGCGGTTCGGGCGGTGGTCACTGCATTCCCGAATCGATCCTGGAGGCGTTGGAGCGGCGGTTCCTCGACGCGGCGCTGCCGCGGGATCTCTGCCTCATCCATGTCGTCGGTCTCGGCAATCGCGCGGAAAAGGGCGCGGCGAGGTTTTGCCATCCCGGAATGATCAAGCGCAGCATCACAAGTGCGCTCATCGATTCACCCGTGATGATCCCGATGGCGTTCGAGGACAGGATCGAATCCTACACCTTGCCGCAAGGCGTTCTGTCGCAGATCACGCGCGACATCGCCGGCGGGCGGCCGGGGCTCATCACCAAGGTTGGCCTCCACACCTTCGTCGATCCGCAGGCAGCGGGGCGGCCGCCAGAGCGCCAGCGCGAAGGAAGACCTGGTCGAGCTGATGATGATCGATGGCGAGGAATGGCTGCGCTACAAGCCGTTTCCGATCGATATTGCGCTCATTCGCGGGACCACCGCCGACGAGGACGGCAATGTCACGATGGAGCACGAGGCGCTGTTCGGCGAGATGCTGTCGACCGCGCAGGCCTGCCGGCGGCAGGGCGGCAAGGTCATCGTTCAGGTCAAGCGGCTGGCCAAGCGGGGCATGCTACCGCCCAAGAACGTGAAGATACCGGGCATCCTGGTGGACTATATCGTCGTCGATCCGCTCCAGCGCCAAACCTATGCGACCGACTACAGCCCGAGCTATGCGGGAGAATTGCGCGTGCCGCTTGAGCAGCTCAGGGCGCTGCCGTTCTCGGAGCGCAAGATCATCGCGCGCCGTGCGGCGATGGAGATCGTGCCTGGCGCCATCTGCAACCTCGGTGCCGGTATCTCGACCGGAATATCGGCGGTAGCGGCCGAAGAACGCATCCTCGACGAGATCATCCTGACCAACGAGCAGGGCTTCATCGGCGGCGCGCCTCTGACCGGAGTCGATTCCGGCACGGCGCAGAACTACGACGCGCTGGTCGATGCGCCCTATCAGTTCGACTTCTACGATGGCGGCGGGCTCGACATCGCCTTCCTGTCTTTCGCCGAGGTCGATCCGAAGGGCAACGTCAACATCAGCCGGTTCGGCGACAAGATCGTCGGCATCGGCGGCTTCATCAACATCAGCCAGAACGCCAGGAAGGTCGTGTTCAGCGGCACGTTCACCGCGGGCGGGCTCGAAGACAGCGTTCGATGACGGGCGCTTGCGTATCATCCAGGAAGGCCGGCACCGCAAGTTCGTCGGGTCGATCGAACAGATCTGCTACAACGCGACTTTTGCCGCCGAGCAGGGCCGCACGCGCTTGTTCGTCACCGAGCGCGCCTTATTCCGCGCGACCAGCGACCGGACTTGAGCTGATCGAGATCGCGCCCGGCATCGACGTCGAGCGCGACGTCCTCGCGCATATGGACTTCCGGCCGGCCATCGCCGACGACCTGAAGCTGATGGATGCGCGCCTCTTCATGCCGCAACCGATGGGGCTCGCAGCAAGTGCAAGCAAGCCAGCGGGGGCACGGACGTGAAAACCGGATTGGGAGCACGCCTGATCTCGATCCTGCAGCACAGCCTGCCGGCTCTCGTCTTCGTGGCGCTGATTGCGATCTGGTGGGCGGCAGGCGCGATCTTCGGGCGCCCGCCTATCTGCTTCCGCCGCCGCAAGACGTGTTGCCGCGCCTGGTGACCTCGCGGGTCAGCCTCTGGAATCATAGCCTGGTCACGCTGCAGGAGATCGTTCTCGGCTTTGCGCTGTCGATCGTCACGGCCATCCCGATGGGCCTCGTCGATTGCGCTGTCGCCGCTGACCAAGCGCATGCTCTACCCGCTGCTGATGTTCATCCAGCTGGTGCCGAAGATCGCAATCGCTCCGCTGTTCGTCGTCTGGGTGGGCTTTGGCATGACGTCCAAGGTCCTGCTCACGCTGCTCCTGACGTTCTTTCCGTTGCTGCTTGCAAGCATGGCGGGGTTCCAGATCCTCGACCCGCGGCTGCTCTATCTGACGCGTTCGATGGGCGCCACGTTTTGGCAGACCTTCTGGTATCTGCGTTTTCCATCGGCGCTGCCCGTGATCTTCGGCGGCCTCAAGACCTCGGCGACCATTGCTGCCACCGCCGCGATCGTTGCCGAGTTCGTCGGCGCCAACAAGGGCCTCGGCTACATCCTGCTGCAGGCGACGGGGACCCTCGACACCACCTACGTCTTCGCGATCCTCTTCCTGCTCACGATCATCGGGCTTGCGCTCAATACGATCGTCGAGATCGCGGAATATTTCATGACGCCATGGCGTCGCGAGCTCAAGACCGACTGAGAAAAGCATCAGAGTTTCAGGGAACGACAGAGAGGAGACCATCATGACGTCCAGCAGCACGCCAAAGCATGCAATATTGGCCAGCGCCTTCGCCGCCATCGTCCTCGCTTCCGGCGCCGGCGCCCTTGCCGCCGATAACCTCAACAAGATCACGTTTCAGCTGAACTACCCCGCCGCCGGCTACAATGCGGGATATGAACTCGCGGTGGTCAAAGGCTTCTACAAGGATGCGGGTCTCGACGTGACGATCGAGCCCGGCAACGGCTCGCAGATCACGGCCCAACTCGTCGCAAGCGGCAAGGCCAATATCGCGTTCGCGGATTCGGCCCCCGTGATGAAGCTCGATATCGCAGGGCGCCAAGATCAAGGTGCTGGCGACGATCCTTCAGGGCAATCCGAATCAGGTCACGGCGCTCAAGAAGACTCGGCCTCAAGTCGGTCGCGGACATGAAGGGACATTCGGTGGCCATCCCCAATGGCGGCTCGCAGGCTGCCATGTTCCCGCTGGTGCTCGCGGCGAACGGATTGAAGGAGAGCGACATCAAGGCCGTCAACATGCCGCCGGATTCGATGGTGCCTGCGCTGCTGCAGGGCACGGTGGACATCATCCTGGGATCGGTCGATGCATTCGGGCCGCAACTCAAGAGCATGAATGTGGATACCGATAACTTCCTCTTCATCGACTCCGGCGCACCCACGGTGTCAACCTCCATCATTGCGTCGGAAGATTTCCTCGCCGCGCATCCGGATCAGGCGAAAGCCTTTGTCGCTGCGAGCCTGAAGGGCTGGTCGGCTGCGATCGACGATCAGGCCGCAGCGATTGCCGCCTTGAAGAAGTTGTTCCCCGACGCGAACGAGAAGCTTGCGCCGGGGCAGATCGAGGCCACGAAATTCCTCATGTGTGTCAATCACGCGAAGTTCGTCGGCAAGGCCGAGGCGCAGCAATGGTCGGACACGGTCAAGAGCCTGTCGGCCATCGGCATCCTGCCGGCCGACATTCCCGCGACAAGATACTACACCTATGACTATCTCCCGCCGGAATCGTCGATGCGGCCCTGTCCGCTGCGTTAACAGAAGGAGCAGTCGTGACAAACGCGGCCTCGATGGACCGGCGCGACGTGCGGCTCGAAATTGACCGCGTGCACAAGGTGTTTGGCGCGTTCGAGGCGCTGCGCCCGGTCACCATCGACATCGAGCCCGGCGAGTTCGTCTCGGTGGTGGGGCCGAGCGGCTGCGGCAAGAGCACGCTGATGCTGATGGTTGCAGGCCTGATGAGGACAAGCGGCGGCGCGATCCGTGTCGGCGGCAAGCCGCTTCACGGTCCGCTGACCGATGTCGGCATCGCGTTCCAGGATCATCTGCTGCTCGATTTTCGGACTGCGTTCGACAACGTGCTGCTGCAAGGCGTCATCCGCCGCCTTCCGATGAAGCCGGTCCGGGAGCGCACCCGTGAATTGTTTGACCGGCTCGGCCTGACCAAGGCGGCCGATCGCTATCCGCACCAGCTCTCGGGCGGCATGCGCCAGCGCGTGTCGCTCGCGCGCGCGCTGGTGCTGCGGCCTTCGGTGCTGCTGATGGACGAGCCGTTCGGCGCGCTCGACGCGCTCACGCGCCTGCAGGTTCGCTACGACCTCGAACAGCTCTGGATGGCCGATCGGCCGACCGTGCTGTTCATCACCCACAGCGTCGAGGAGGCGGTCGGGCTGTCGGATCGGGTTCTGGTCATGTCGCCGTCACCCGGCCAGGTCGTCGAGGAGCTGCGCATCGATCTGCCACGGCCGCGGCCGCTGGCGCTTGGCGAAGAGCCGGCGCTCGCCGAATATGCCAAGCGGATCTACGACCACTTCGCGCGGCTTGGTGTCATCAATCGCGATATGATCGGTGCGGCCCATTGAGCAGCGCAAGATCCTTTGCCTTGCGAGATCAGGCTGGAGCCGGGCCCGAGGAGGCGCGCACCACGATCTCGGCGTCGCACTCGAACTCTTGCGGGATCTCCGAGCCCTCGACCCGGGCGACGATGTGGCGCGCAGCGCGCCGGCCCACCTCGTCGCTCAGCACACGCACCGTCGTGATCGGGATCGGAAGCTCCGCCATGATCTCGATGTCGTCGTACCCGACAATCGACATGTCGTCCGGCACGCGTATGCCTAGTTTCTGGCTTTCCAGCAATGCACCTACGGCGAGATAGCCGTTGCCGCAGATCACCGCGGTCGGCCTGGGAATGCTGTTGATGATACGTCGGAAAAGCTCTCGCCCTTCATGGATCGTCCATTGCCCGATCGTCAGATGATCCGGGCGCACCGCGAGCCCGTGCTCGGCCAGGGCGTCACGGATTCCCTGATTGCGCGCTCGCGCGCGATCATTGGTGAGGGAATCCTGTGCAATGACGCCAAACCGGCGGTGCCCCAGTTCGATCAAATGGTTTGTCAATCGATAGAGTGCTTTGTGATTGTCGGGCCCGATCGAGGTCCCGTGCGTTTCAGGTGCATAGACAAACATGTTCAGCACCGGCACGTGATTGCGCTCGAGCAGGCCGTTGAGCTCATGATGATGTTCGGCGCCGACCAGCAGGATCGCGTCCACGCCGCGTTCGATGAACTTCCGCACCTGCTGGTATTCCTGCCCGGAATCATATTCCGAGCAGGCAAGAAGCAGCGTGTAGCCGAGCCTGGTCAGTTCTCGCTGCAGAGCCTCGATGGCGCGGGCGAAATCTCCGTGCGTGAGAGTTGGAAAGATCGCGCCGATCGCGCCGGTGCGGCGCGTGGCGAGCGCGCGCGCGACACCGTGTGGCACCCAGCCGAGCCGCTCGACAACCGAGGCGATCCGTTCGCGAAGCTCGGGAGAGACGAGCTCCGGGCTGTTCATCGCCCGCGACACCGTGGCAGTCGAGACGCCGGCGATTTCAGCGACCTTGCGAAGGCTCGCTTCGCCGCTTTTCGCAACGCCGCTTCTCTGCCTGCTCGCTCGCGAGCGATCCGCGTTCACCTCGTTCTCTCTCGTCCGTTGAAAGCCGGGATCATAAACGTCCCTGTCTGGGGTCGCTACCTGAGGGGAGAGTTGTTGACATGTAGTTTTGTAACCGGTTACATGTATTCGACGGATCGTCAATATCGGAAGTGAGACGCGATGGCCGAACAGCGCCAGGCCTTGGTGAGCGGGACCACGCGCTTCATCGCCATCCTGGGAGACCCCGTAGCACAGGTGCTCTCTCCGGAAGTCTACAATCCGAGGCTCGCCCAAGCGGGGGCGGACGTCCTTTTGATCCCTCTGCATGTGCCCGCGTCGGCTTTCGAGGCTGTCATGCCCAGCCTTCTGCGTGTGGCAAATCTGGCCGGCCTGATCTTCACTGTGCCCTTCAAACAGCGCGCGATGGCCTTTGCCGATCGTGTCCTGCCGTCGGCGCAGCAGATCGGCACGATCAATACGATGCGCCGCGATCCGGGCGGCGGCTGGACCGCCGACATGTTCGATGGCGCGGGGCTTGTGCGCGGGCTGGAGCAACTGGATGCCGCGCCTCGAAATCGAAAAGTCCTGCTCATCGGCACGGGCGGAGCAGGGCGGGCGATTGCGGTCGCGCTTGCCCGTGCGGGCGCAGATGCGCTCACCTTGTGCGATCTGGATCAAGACAAGGCGCGAGGGCTGGCCGGCGACGTGCAGCGTTTCTATCCGGACTGCGTAGTGACAGCGTCAGGGTCCGTCGACGCACAGGGTTACGACATCCTGATCAACGCGACTCCCGTCGGGATGGCGCCGAACGATGGCCTTCCGCTTCCACTCAGACTCCGGCCTGAAATGGTCGTGTTCGACATCGTACCGAAGCCGGCCGTGACACCGCTCCTGGCCGAGGCCGCCCGCGTCGGTTGCCGCTTCGGCGGCGGCAGGCTCATGATCGATTGTCAGGCAGACGCCGTGCTGGAATTCCTGGGGTTTGCCTGAACTACCCGAGCGCCAGCCATTGCCGCATCAGCGGCAGGAAGAAGATCGCGACATTGATGACGAAGCCGACGTTCCACAGGATCGAGCGCAACCGCGGACGATTGCCGATATAGGTCAGCACATAGGCGATGCGCACGATCAGGAACAGCACCGCGAGCTCGTTGATCAGGTTTTGCGGGGCGGCACGGAATTCGGCGAGCAGCACCGCGACGGCGAAGAACGGAAAGGCCTCGATGCCGTTCTGGTGCGCCCCCAGCGCGCGGGCGCGGATGGCATCCTGGTAGAATGCGGGGTCGCGCGGCTTGGAATTGTCATATTGCCGAAAGCCGACCCATTTGATGGGCACGATCGTCAGGAGATAGAGCGCCACCACTCCGAAAATGCAGTATTCGGCGATCGTCATTCGTTCTCCCAGCGCGCAAATATCAGGCAAAACGCGGGAGTTTCATCGCCGCGCCCTGCCGGGAACAGTAGCGAACGGCCGGCCTGCTTGACAAGGATGGTGACCTTGCGCGATCCACCCGGCATGACCACGGCACTTCCCATCGAGAGCGCACAGGCGGCCCCCGCCGCGAAGCTGCCGCATGTCGGCGTGCTGCTGGTCAATCTCGGTACGCCCGACACGGCCGACGCCGGCGGCGTGCGCGTCTATCTGAAGGAATTCCTGTCCGACCCGCGCGTGATCGAGGATCAGGGGCTGCTCTGGAAGCTCATCCTCAATGGCATCATCCTGCGCACACGCCCGCGCACCAAGGCGCGCGACTATCTCAAGATCTGGAACAGGGAGCGCGACGAGTTGCCACTGAAGACCATCACCCGCGCGCAGGCCGAGAAGCTCGCGCGCGCTGTTGCCGGTCACGACCATGTCGAGGTGGACTGGGCGATGCGCTATGGCAATCCGTCGATCCGCTCCGGCATCGAGGCGCTGATGGCGCGCGGCTGCGAGCGTATCCTGGTGGTGCCGCTTTATCCGCAATATTCGGCCGCGACCTCGGCGACCGTCTGCGACGAGGTGTTCCGCGTGCTCGCCTCGCTGCGGGCCCAGCCCACCTTGCGGGTGACGCCGCCTTATTATGACGCGCCCGCCTATATCGACGCGCTTGCAACCTCGATCGACGCGCATCTCGCGCAACTTCCCTTCAAGCCTGAATTGATCGTGGCGTCGTTCCACGGCATGCCGAAGGACTATGTCGAGAAAGGCGATCCTTATCAGAAGCAATGCGTCGCCACCGTGGAGGCGCTGCGCAAGCGTCTCGGCCCGGCTGCTCCAAAACTCCTGCTGACCTTTCAGTCGCGTTTCGGCAAGGCCGAGTGGCTGCAACCCTACACCGACAAGGCGATCGAGCAATTGGCCAAAGACGGTGTGAAGCGCGTCGCAGTGGTGATGCCGGGCTTCGCCGCCGACTGCCTGGAAACACTGGAAGAGATCGCGCAGGAGAATGCCGATATCTTCAAGCGCAATGGCGGTGAGGAGTTTTCCGCAATCCCGTGTCTCAACGACAGCGACGCTGGCATGACAGTCATCAGCGAGCTCGTGTTGCGCGAGCTGCAAGGCTGGATTTGACAAGGCTGGATTTGACAAGGCTGGATTTGACAAGGTTGGATCTGACAAGGCTGGATTTATTACGCGGTTAACGATTTGCGAGTGCGGTGCAGCGCCGCCAGCCAATCGTTCTCAACAGCAGTTCACACGGCGAGTTGAGACGAACCTTTTCCCAAGTCCGGCGAGCCACTTGGGTGTGCCGGAGCGTCATACATCTGGCAGTCGCCGGGAGTTATACATACCTGACTTGTTGCAGAAACGGCCGGGTGAACCGGTGTTGGCGCAGCAAAGACAAAACAACGGCGCCCGCGAGCTGCTTCTGGCGGCGGAGTTTTTGCGCGACAACGCCATCGCGCTCCTGGAGGATATATGTCCGGCTTCGACATCTTCGCGATTGCGCTGGTACTTCTCGTCATCTTCACCCTGTTCTCCGGCATCAAGACGGTGCCGCAAGGCTATGACTGGACCATCGAGCGGTTCGGCAGATACACCCACACGCTGACGCCGGGGCTCAATCTCATCGTGCCGTTTTTCGATCGCGTCGGCCGCAAGATGAACATGATGGAGCAGGTCACCAGCATTCCCGAGCAGGAGGTGATCACCAAGGACAACGCCACCGTCACCGTCGACGGTGTCGCGTTCTTCCAGGTGTTCGATGCCGCCAAGGCCAGTTACGAGGTGGCCAATCTCTCGCAAGCGATCACGGTCCTGACCATGACCAACATCCGATCGGTGATGGGCTCGATGGATCTCGACCAGGTGCTGTCGCATCGCGATGAGATCAACGAACGCCTGCTGCGCGTCGTCGATGCCGCGGTCTCGCCGTGGGGCGTCAAAGTCAACCGCATCGAGATCAAGGACATCGTGCCGCCGGCCGATCTCGTCGAGGCGATGGGCCGCCAGATGAAGGCCGAGCGCGTCAAGCGCGCCGACATTCTGCAGGCCGAAGGTCAACGGCAGTCCGACATCCTGCGCGCCGAGGGCGCCAAGCAGAGCCAGATCCTGCAGGCCGAAGGCCGTCGCGAGGCCGCCTTCCGCGACGCCGAGGCGCGTGAACGCTCGGCGGAGGCCGAGGCCAAGGCGACCCAGATGGTGTCGGAGGCGATCGCCAAGGGCGACGTCGCCTCGCTCAACTACTTCATCGCCGACAAGTACATCAAGGCGTTCGGACAGTTTGCCGAGGCGCCGAACCAGAAGCTCATCATGCTGCCGATGGAGGCGACCAGCCTGCTCGGTTCGCTCGCCGGCATCGGCGAGATCGCCAAGGCGACCTTCGGCGAGAGTGCATTGTCGGCGCAATCCGCCGCGCGGCGCACCACCTCGGTGCCGCCGGCCGGTCCGACGCCACCGGCGACGTCGCAGTAGAGAATATCCAAGAGGTCGTGTCATGTCCGACATGTTTGTGACCCTGGGCACCTGGAACTGGCTGATCTTCGGCTTCATCCTGATGGCGTTGGAGTTGGCAGCTCCGGGTGTCTTCCTGTTCTGGTTCGGGCTCGCGGCGCTGCTGGTTGGCCTCGTGTCATTCGCGGTGCATCCCTCCTGGCAGGCGCAGCTCCTGATGTTTGCGGTGTTCGCGCTGGCCGCCGTGCCATTGTGGCGCCGGCTGGCGTTGAGCAACAATCGCGCAAGCCAGAGCAATCCGTTTCTCAACCGGCGCACCGCCGCGCTGGTCGGCCGCGAGTTCACGCTGGAGAAGCCGATCATCGACGGCGCGGGCACGGTGCGCATCGACGACACGATCTGGCGCGTCGCCGGCCCCGATGCGCCGGCCGGCAGCCGGGTGAAGGTCGTCAGGGTGGATGGCGCGAACTTGACGGTGGCGGCGGCGTAGTTGTGACGTTGCTCAGGTTTCTCACTGACAGTCATTCCGGGCCCGCGCCTGACGGCGCGTCCCGGAATGACGAGTGGAGAAAGTCAAGCCACGCCCGCCCGCAACAGGTCGTGCAGATGGATGATCCCGACTGGCCTGTTCGCTTCGGTCACGATCAGCGTGGTGATCTTCGCCGAATTGAGCACTTCCAGCGCTTCGCTGGCGAGCGAGGTGCGGTCGATCACCTTCGGATTTCGGGTCATCACCTCGTCGACCTTCAACTCCATCAGGTCGGGCCGCATCTTCCGGCGCAGATCGCCGTCGGTGATAATGCCCGCGATCTGGCCGCTGATATCGACGATGGCGACGCAGCCAAATCCCTTGGCCGACATCTCGACCATCGCCTCCGACATGACCGTGCCGATCGGCTTGACCGGCAGCGCGTCACCGGTGTGCATGAGATCGGAGGTGTGCTTGAGCATCGCGCCGAGCTTGCCGCCGGGATGAAACTTCGCAAATTCGAGCGCGGTGAAGCCGCGGCTCTCGAGCAGCGCGATCGCAAGCGCGTCGCCGATCGCGGCCTGCATCAAGGTCGAGGTGGTCGGCGCGAGATTGTGCGGACAGGCCTCGCGCGCCTTCGGTAGCTCCAGCACGATCCGCGCCGCCGCGCCCAGCGATGACTCCGCATTCGACGTCACCGCGATCATCGGGATCGCAAAGCGCGCCGAGTAATTGACCAGATTCTTCATCTCCGCCTGCTCGCCCGACCAGGACAGCGCCACGATCACGTCGTCGGGCGTGATCATGCCGAGATCGCCGTGGCTCGCCTCCGCGGTATGCACGAAGAAAGCGGGCGTGCCGGTGGAGGCGAGCGTCGCCGCAACCTTGCGCGCGATATGACCTGATTTGCCGAGCCCGGTGACGATGACGCGGCCTTTGGCCTGGCGGATCAGCTCGACGGTATCGGCGAATGCCACCCCGAGCGGGCCGGCCAGCGCGGCCGTGATCGCGGCGATGCCGCTGGTGCCGACCTCGAGCGTGCGCAGCGCCGACTGAACGGCGTTCGTGGGTTCACTGCCGGATGAGGAGGTCATCGGCTGGCGTTGGCTTGTCATGACGGGTCCCCGGAAGGGTAGGCCTTCCGCGGCCTGATTAACACGGACGAGCGGGCGAAGCGACGCGAGAGCGGCGGTCCTCAACGGCTCATTAACCATAATTGTTTTAACTCCATTAAGGACTTTTTTCCGCTTTTCCCGGTTCCGCGTCGCGTGGGAATTTGTCTGAGAAGTATTTGATTTTGTTGGAGTTTTATCCATCGTGGGGGCAGGTCCAGCAAGGGGCCGAAGATTGCGCGCGCTCATCTTCCGCGCCGCTTTCGCTTGCCTTGTGCTGGTCGCCACCAGCCGCGAAAAAGCCGAGGCTCAGGCCGTCACGCCGGATCTCTTCAGCCCGAGCCGCGCCACCCAGATCGCGCCGGGAAATCTCGCGCCTCGCCCGATCGGCACCACCCTGAGCGTCGACCCCAACGCAACGCCGGACTCCAGTGCCGCCCCGAGAAGGCGCGTCGCGGAACAGCCTGCGTCATCACCGGCCGGCAACGCGCCGGCCAATGGACTGCCGGCCGCGAACGGCGCATCCGATACCGGCTACGACTCGCTCAACCGCACCCGCAAGCAGCCGAAATATTATCCGGCGCAGGCGAAGCCGAAAAAGCCGCCGGGGCCAGGCACACCGCCGCCAAAGGACCCGCCGCGCACCTCGACCGGGCAATTGCGCCTGTCGATTCCGCCGTCGAGCACTGCCAACACGCAGCCGGTGCCGCCGGGCATGGCGGGCACCGTGCCGGGCCAGCCGTCGCGCCGGCGCCTGAAGATCGACGACGATCCCTTCGGCGCGGTCGGCGACTATGCCGGCGGCTTCCTGATCAAGTCGGCGGTCGAACTGTCGGGCGGTTACGACACCAATCCGGCGCGCACCTTCGAGCCGCACGGCCTGCCGTTCTGGGTGGTCGCGCCGGAATTTCTCGCGGTGTCCGACTGGGAGCGTCACGCTGTTGTCGCCGATCTGCGCGGCTCCTTCACCGGCTACGGCGGCACGCTGCCTGCGACCGTCGACGGCCTCGCCAATCCCGCGCCGGTCAATATCGACCGGCCGGATTTCACCGGCCATGTCGATGGCCGTCTCGATGTGACGAGAGACTTCGACCTGACCGCGCAGACGCGTTTGCGGGTCGCGACCGACAATCCCGGCAGCCCGAACATCCAGGCGGGCCTCGCGCGATATCCTGTCTTCGCCACCTTCGGCGGCACGCTCGGCTTCGACCAGCGCTTCAATCGCCTGCAGGTTTCTGCCGGCGCCACCGCCGACCGCACGGTCTACCAGAACTCGACGCTCACCGACGGCGAGACCGCCTCGAATGACGATCGCAACTTCAACCAGTATGGCGGGATCAGTCGCGTCTCCTATGAGCTCAAGCCGGGCCTGAAGCCGTTCGTCGAGGCGGAGGGCGACACGCGCGTGCACGATCAGGCGCTGGACCGCAACGGCTTTGCGCGCGATTCCAACGGCGGCTATGTCAAGGGCGGCACGTCCTTTGAGTTCACGCGGCTGTTGACCGGCGAGCTCGCGGTCGGCTGGTCGGAGCGCACCTACACCGATCCGCGGCTGGACCGCCTGCAGGGCCTCTTGACGACCGCCTCGCTGGTGTGGAGCGTCACGCCGCTGACGACGGCGAAGTTCTTCTCCGACACGCAGATCGCCGAGACCACGCTGCCGGGCGCCTCAGGCGTGCTGGTGCACACCTATGCGGTCGAGGTCGATCACGATTTTCGCCGCTGGCTGACCGGCATCGGCAAGTTCACCTACGGCACCTACGACTATCAAGGCGACATCCGCAGGGACAAGACCTACTCGGTCGAGGGCAATCTCATCTACAAGATGAACCGCAACCTCTGGATCAAGGGCACCATCCGCCACGACATCCTCGATTCCAACGTGCCATTGTCGAGCTCGCAGGCGACGGTGGTAATGCTGGGGGTGCGGCTGCAGAATTGAGGGGCGGCTCTTGCGAGATTCGAACCCTCTGCCTCGTCATTCCGGGATGCGCCGAAGGCGCAGGCCCGGAATCCATAACCCCAAGCCCGTGGTTATGGATTCCGGGCTCGCCGCTCTGCGGCGCCCCGGAATGACGGGCGTTGAGCTTCGGATTCAACTGTCAAACAGCCAGGAGAACACACCTCCACCTTCCCGCGGCGCGAAATGCGTCCGGGTCTTGCCAGAACATGCGTCCTCGAAAGAAGAGGGCGCAGGGAATGCCGGGTGCAGGCCGCACCCATGGCCCGCCTGCAACAAAAAAAGCAGGCGGCAGTCACCACAGGTCCAGCCGGTACAACCGGCATTCCCTGCGCAATGGTTTTAACGGCTGCTTCGTGGTCTCCCCGGAGTGCCGGGCTTGTTAGCCTCCGTCGCCGGCGGATCTCGGCATGTCGGGCCGAAGGCCGACATCGCCAATTCCGCCAACTTGATCCCAGCGTCGGGGGATCGGGACCACACGACTTGACCGTCCGCAATCACATCGCTCGTCCGGCCATGTGATCGCGTCCATCGCATCCCGCGCCCAACGTCCGTGACGATCGCGAAGCGCCCCTCTTGCGGGTGCGGGATAGACTTATGATTAGCAGAAATTCTGAAAAATGGAAGAGGAATTTTTCGGGTCGCCCTGCGCCGGGCGCAACGGGCTGAAACTCCTGATGAAAATGGCGTCGTCGCCCGTGCCCTGTGGGGAAACGAGCGGCGCTCCATCACACGGCATCGGGCGGGCGTCGATCCGACAGGGGAACAGCCGAGCACGCATCGCCCTGGGGTAGGTCTGAAGGGCGAGGTGCTCGGCTGTCAGGCCGCCCGGCGGAGCGGCCATTCGAAGGCTGCTTGCCAGAGCATGATCCGGAAAAGTGAAGCGGTTTTCCGTCGTGACAAACGCTTCGCGTTTGCACGGAGATCATGCTCAAACAATGAGCCAAAGCGCGATGACGAATCATCCTCATCTCGTCGCGCTTCAGATGCGCGCAGCCGAGTGCAGATCATTTCTATGAAGGCCAATTCCAATGAAGCCGGCAACCAACAGCAACGCACCGGCCGCAATCAGACCATACGCGAGCGCCATTCTGGACCCATCAAAAGAGCAGAGCGATGCACTGCGCCAAACGCAGCGCGTGTTCAAAAATCAACAAGCAATCATTCAGAGGAGGCGGTCGGCCGTCCGTCCAATATGGACCGGACGGCGCGACACAAAATTCGGCGAGGCCGTGAAGGTTGCGCAATTCTTCGCTGCCTCTCGTCGCGCGGTTCGTCACGCCGCTCAACTGTCATCAGGATAATCGATAAAAATTTATCGACAATCGAAAGGAAGAATTAACGTTACCGCGCTCGAGGCAACTACTCGGGTACGCCGCCGGGATCGAAGACGTCTCTCTGTTGGAGTTCGGCGGATGGTGGGACCGGACGCGCCGGTGGGAGCCGCGCAGGTTCGCTCTACTGGACTTTCACGTCGGCCAGCTGCCGCCGATTGCCGATCTTGTGACTACAATGGCCGGGTTTGCAGCCGGCCGAGGCCTCGGCGACGTTTTTTCCGTGCGGATGGAGGCTGGGGGTGATCAAGGACAGAAACCCCACAATGCAGAAGGCCGAGGTCAAACAAACGGACAGGATGACGATTCCTCGCGACAGCAACTCTCCCAACGCACGCAGCATCGTCTTTTCCGTCGATACAAGCCCAGTCTGCAGGCTAGCGCGAAAAGCTTAATCGATTGGAGACGGCGTGG
This sequence comes from uncultured Alphaproteobacteria bacterium, assembly GCA_963696255.1. Classification (GTDB taxonomy): domain Bacteria; phylum Pseudomonadota; class Alphaproteobacteria; order Rhizobiales; family Xanthobacteraceae; genus Bradyrhizobium. The sequence goes on along the minus strand of CAVOJN010000005.1, from coordinate 615,440 downwards.
AGGGCGAGGTTCGGCGCTGGAGCATCCGCGATTTCAGCAGGCCCAGTGCGGCGGAAGCCCCCGTGTTTCGCTGACACATTCCCGACAAAGTTCCCTTTGGCGAGCCAGTGGGGTTCGCGCTCCTCACCAAGAGATGAGCGAAACTTACGGATTTGTAAGCCAGCTCACACGCGGGTTTCAAAGAGCTCGCGTATTAGTCTCGCGTATTAGTCCGGCACATTTAAGACTTGGGCATTTGGGGGGAGCGCAATGTTCAGTACCGAAGTCACCGCATTGTTGCGCACCATCCTGGACGAGGTGTGCGCCGATCTGCCGCAGCACGAGGCCGGACGAAAGGCGATGGTTGCTTCCAAATTGCTGGAGAGCGCCTCGAAGGGCGAGCTGAGCGCCGATGCGTTGAGATCGGCCGGGCGTCGCGCATTGAAGACGCCGCCGTCGATGTGGGATTAGTGGTCAGGCCTTCCCTCGACCGAACTGCCGGTCTTGCCGGCGTTGATGCAACAGGCCCAATCGCTTCATAAAAAAGTGCAGCTCGTGCCAGCCGCGGCTTGCGTGCGAGCAGTCGTGGCCTTTCAGGACGCGCGCCCGAGTTTTGTGCGCCACGTCCCCATTCGTTCATGCGCGGCTCAATGGCGCCTCGACCAACTCCCCATCGCGTCGCCCCATGTTCGCTGCCACTGCTCAGCGAATTGCATCCAGAATTCGACGGGATTTGTCGCCGACTGTATCGAACCGAGGCCCGGCACGGATTTCATTTTTGACAACATGGCCGATGGTGAAGCAGTCATCGGGTTGGGCAATTTGAGCTGCTCCTCCCATGCATCGGTCAATTGATCCATGGTTTTGATCTGCATGTCGGCAATGCTCTCAAGCTGCGTGCGCGCAGCATTGACGACCTGCTCCGGCCAGCCCAGCGCCGCAGCAGCCGCGGCCATCTGTTCGATGACCTTCTTGCCATTTCTCTGGTTTGTATCGGCAATCTCGTTACGCCATGCGGACAGCGCCTTGAGCGCAGCGTTTGCGCGCTCCTGCGTTTCCTTCGTAAGCGCAGGCGCGGATAGAGGATTGAAATTCCGAAGCTTGAACTCGCTGGGCATAGGCTCGTACTCCTCTTGTTGAGGCCTTGCTTCTGCAGGTTCCACTGGACGCTTCGAAGGCACCTTGATGTAAGTCAAGGGTCATTCGTAGTCGGCGTCACGAATTGGCCAAGTTACGCGCCGACGGCTGCTAGTCCTCCTTCCGCCATACGACAATGAATCGTATGACTTTCCCAAAATCCGACTCATCGCGGGCGCGGTCTCAATAATCAACCGATCTCCCTCCAGCCTGAAATAGCGCACTTGATCAGTCATGTACTGTTCGTTCCACGCGACATCAGGTCTCGTCATCCATCTATTGCCTTCAACGGTATATTTGCCCGTATAGGCGACCATGGAACGATAGGCGGCGGCTCTTTCCTCGTCGGTCTTGGGCTCTTTGCGATCTTCGCTTACGAGAAGCGCCATCATCCGTCCGTTCGGGAGGACTATCAGATAGCCCCTCGGGTGCTCTCCATAGAGGGGCGTTTTCTCCCGGGTCTGTGCGTCCTCGGCGACGGCGGAAAGAACCTTCCAAGTGCCAAAAAGTTTGTCCGGGCCATCCGCAACTGCGGGGGTTGCAAGGACAAGCGATGCTGCGAGAACGAACCCAGCAGGGCGCATCGTTACCTCCTGTGCCCTCAATGTTCAAACTCACGAAGAAAGAGGGCAATTGAACAGCAGAAGCCCTACAGTCCTAACATTGCCCGCACGATCAGCGATAGCCCAGCCCCGAGACATCCATTGATCCCGTGTCCGCCTGAGGCCGTAACATGAAAACTCCGCGCTCCGTCAGGTTCCGGTCTTCGCCTGCCGCGCCGCCAGCTTGTCGATCTCGGACTGCACCGCCTGCGCGGCCTGGCCGGCGAACACCTTCTGCTGGGTTGCGGCCGCATCGTAAGCTTCGACGCGCGGCACAAAGCTCTTCTGGAAATGGGAGTGAACGTAGCGCGCCATCAGCTCGTAGTGGCGGCGCGTAGCGTCCCAATCGGCCCAGTTATGGGCGAGCTCCATGATCACGCCGAAGCCGCCCGAGCCCTTGAGCAGCTTGTCGATATAGGCAATCGCGTCATCGGGCGTGCCGATGCACGCGGCGCCGGTCTCGACCAGCCAGTCGTAATCGTCGGGCGCGTCGGGCGGGATGATCGGGAAGGTCGCGATCTCGCGGAAGTAATCGGCGAACGCCTTGAGGCCGAACTTGACGTTCTTCTTCGCCTGCTCGCGGGTCTCGGCGACATGCATCAGCGTCACGACGCGCCACTTGGCGCGATCGGGCACGTGGCCGGCCTTGCGCGCCTCGGTCTCGTAGAGATTCCAGTTCGCAGTGTGATGGGCGATCGAGGTCGGCGTCGCGCCGCCGATGGCCAGCATGCCGATGCCGTGGCGCGCCGCCGCCATCGCGCCGACCGGCGAGCGCGCGCTGGCGACCGCCATCTCGATCATCGGTTTGGTGTAGGGCGCAAGCTGCAAATTGGCGTTGCAGAGATTGAACCAGTCGGTCTGCTTGTTGACCGTCTCGCCCTTGAACAGCGCGACGATGACGTCGAGCGCCTCATCCATCATGCGCCGCTGATCGCCGGCGTCGATGCCGATCTTGTGGGCGTCGTACACCAGCGCACCGGGGCCGACGCCGAACATCGCGCGCCCGCGCGTCATGTGATCGAGCTGGACGATACGGCTCGCGAGCATGAAGGGGTTATGATACGGCAGCGACGATACGCCGGTGCCAAGCCGGATGTGCCGGGTGCGTTCGGCCGCCGCGGCAATGAACATGTCGGGTGCTGCGATGATCTCGACACCGCCGGAGTGATGCTCGCCGATCCACGCCTCGCTGTAGTTCAGCCGGTCGAGGTGCTGCAGCAGCTCGAAATCGCGCTCCATCGCCAGCGTCGGATTGTCGGCCCTGGGATGAAACGGAGCGAGGAAAATACCGCTGCGGAGAGGCGTGTTCATCGGTCCTCCTGATGTTTTTGCCGGCGCTCGAATACCGCCGGTTGGACTAGGGCAATTCGCTCTCGGCGACGTGCTGGCCACGATACAAGGAGAACTTATCGGCCGTGACGGCGCTTGTCAGCCTCGATCGTCGGCTGCGGGTCACAAAGCGACGTTCCGCAGGCTTCGTCGTGGGGGACTTCGCCACACAAGCGGCGCTCCGCCCATTCACTCCGTCGTCATGCCCCGGCTAGACCGGGGCATCCCGTAAGCCGCGGCTTCACCGTGGACAACTACCGTCTCTGAAATACTGGATCGGCCGGGCGATGACAGCGGTGACGGTAGGATCGTCTCGTCGAACGCCGGGCCGTCATTCAATGCGCGCAAGGCGGGCGAGGACGGCTTGCGAGGGATAAGCGGGCCCGCACTCACCGCGGCAGGTTCGTCGTCCCCATCAGGAACTTGTCGATCGACTGCGCGCAGAGCCGGCCCTCGCGGATGGCCCAGACGACCAGCGACTGGCCGCGGCGCATGTCGCCGGCGGAGAAGACGTTGGGACGCGAGGTCTGGTAGTCGACCAGGTTGGCGCGGACGTTGCCGCGCGGGTCGAGCTCGACGCCGAGCAGCTTCAGCAGGCCGTCGTGCACGGGATGCACGAAGCCCATGGCGAGCAGCACGAGGTCGGCGTCGAGTTCGAATTCGGTGCCGGCGAGCGGCTTGAACTTGTCGTCGACCTTGATGCAGTGCAGCTTCTGCACCTTGCCGTCGGCACCGGAAAATTTCTGCGTCAGCACCGCGAATTCGCGCGCAGCGCCCTCGGCCTGGCTCGACGAGGTCCGCATCTTCAACGGCCAGTTCGGCCAGGTCAGCGCCTTGTTCTCGTGCTCGGGCGGGGCGGGCATGATCTCGAGCTGCGTCACGGACTTCGCGCCCTGACGGAACGAGGTGCCGATGCAGTCGCTTCCGGTGTCGCCGCCGCCGATCACGACGACATGCCTGCCGTCGGCGAGAATGTCGGCCGCGCCATTCAGGGACTCGTTGCCGACGCGGCGGTTCTGCTGCGGCAGGAAGTCCATCGCGAAATGGATGCCGGCGAGATCGCGGCCCGGGATCGGCAGGTCGCGCGGCGCTTCCGAGCCGCCGGTCAGCGCGATCGCGTCATAGTCGTTCAGCATCTCGCGCGGATCGAGCGCGCCATTGGCGCCGACATGGACGCCGTAATGGAAGGTGACGCCCTCGGCCTGCATCTGATTAATGCGGCGATCGATGATGCCCTTCTCCATCTTGAAGTCGGGAATGCCGTAGCGCAGCAGCCCGCCGGCCTTGGCGTATTTCTCGAACACATGCACGTCATGGCCGGCGCGCGCGAGCTGCTGCGCGCAGGCAAGGCCCGCGGGGCCCGAGCCGACCACGGCGACCTTCTTGCCGGTCTTCTGTGGCGCGATCTCCGGCTTCAGCCAGCCGTTCTCCCAGGCGCGATCGACGATGGCGCATTCGATCGTCTTGATGGTGACCGGGTTGTCGTCGATGTTGAGCGTGCAGGAGGCCTCGCACGGCGCCGGGCAGATGCGGCCGGTGAATTCAGGGAAATTATTGGTCGAGTGCAGGTTGCGCGAAGCTTCTTCCCAATTGTCCTGATAGACCAGATCGTTGAAATCGGGGATCTGGTTGTTGACCGGGCAGCCCGGTGTGCCCGGCTGGGCCGAGCCGGTGCCGTGGCAATAGGGGATGCCGCAATTCATGCAGCGCGCGGCCTGCTCGCGCGTCTCTTTCTCCGACAGCGGAACCACGAACTCGTTGTAATGCTTCACGCGCTCGCCGACCGGCGTGTACTTCCGGTCATGCCGCTCGATTTCCAGAAAACCCGTGACCTTGCCCATCGAAACCCGAAGTCCCTGCGTTCGTTTTTCGTCATTCCGGGATGCGCCGCCAGGCGCAGACCCGGAATCTCGAAGTTGGTTTGCGAGATTCCGGGTTCGCGCTTCGCGCGCCCCGGAATGACGCCTGGTAAGAATTACGCCCCGATCGCGATTTTCGGTTCGGCGTCGGCGTTCGACCTGCATTTCGCGCAAGCGCGCGGCGGTACTCGACCGGCATCACCTTGCGGAATTTCGGCAGCCATAGTTTCCAGTTCGCGAGAATCTCATTGGCGCGTCTGGAGCTGGTCGCCTTGGCGTGGCGCGTGATCAGCACATGCAGCCGCTCGATATCGGCATCGAGCAGGTTGTCGAACACGTCGACACGGCCATGCGATTCGAGATCGCCGGAATGATGATAGGTGCCCTCGTTGATCATCTCCTCCGACAGCAGCGGCTCGAGCTCGACCATCGACGAGATTGCAGAGCTTGTCGAAGGAGCCCTCTTCGTCCAGCACATAGGCGATGCCGCCGGACATGCCGGCCGCGAAGTTGCGCCCGGTCTTGCCGAGCACGACCACGATGCCGCCGGTCATGTATTCGCAGCAATGATCGCCCGCGCCTTCGACGACGGCGATTGCACCGGAGTTGCGCACGGCGAAGCGTTCGCCGGCGATGCCGCGGAAATAGCATTCGCCCTCGATCGCGCCATACAGCACGGTGTTGCCGACGATGATGCTCTCCTCCGGCACGATGCCGGAATTGCGCGGGGGCTTGACGATGAGCTTGCCGCCGGAGAGGCCCTTGCCGACATAGTCGTTGGCCTCGCCTTCGAGATCGAAGGTGACGCCCCGGGCAAGCCAGGCGCCGAACGCCTGGCCGGCGGTGCCCTTGAAGTTCACCGTGATGGTGTCATGCGGCAAACCCGTATGGCCGTAGATCTTCGCCACGCTGCCGGACAGCATCGCGCCGGCCGAGCGGTCGGTGTTGTGGATCTCTTCCTCGATTCTGACATGCGCGCCGCGATCGAGCGCCGCGCGCGATTTCTCGATCAGCCGGCGGTCCAGCACCTTCTCCAGATGATGGTTCTGCGGCTCGGAGTGATAGATCTTCTGGCCCGGCTCTTCCGTCTGCCGCACGAACAGCTTCGAGAAGTCGAGGCCCTTGGCCTTCCAGTGCGCCACCAGACGGGTCTGGTCGAGCAACTGGGTCTGGCCGACCATCTCGTTGAAGCTGCGGAAGCCGAGGCTCGCCATGATCTCGCGGACCTCTTCGGCCACGAAGAAGAAGTAGTTGATGACGTGCTCGGGCTGGCCGGTGAAGCGCTTGCGCAGCACCGGGTCCTGCGTCGCGACGCCGACCGGGCAGGTGTTGAGATGGCACTTGCGCATCATGATGCAGCCGGCCGCGATCAGCGGCGCGGTGGCGAAGCCGAACTCGTCCGCGCCGAGCAGCGCGCCGATCACGACGTCGCGTCCGGTGCGGAAGCCGCCGTCGACCTGCACCACGATGCGGCTGCGCAGCCGCTCGCGCACCAGCGTCTGGTGGGTTTCGGCCAGCCCGATCTCCCAGGGCGAGCCGGCATGCTTGATCGAGGTCAGCGGCGAGGCGCCGGTGCCGCCCTCGAAGCCCGCGATGGTGACGTGGTCGGCGCGCGCTTTCGCGACGCCCGCCGCGACCGTGCCGACGCCGACCTCGGAGACGAGCTTCACCGAGACCTGGCCTTCCGGATTGACGTTCTTCAGGTCGTAGATCAGCTGCGCGAGATCCTCGATCGAGTAGATGTCGTGATGCGGCGGCGGCGAGATCAGGCCGACGCCCGGCGTCGAATGCCGGACCTTGGCGATGGTCGCGTCGACCTTGTGGCCGGGCAACTGCCCGCCTTCGCCGGGCTTGGCACCCTGCGCCATCTTGATCTGCATCATGTCGGAGTTGACGAGATATTCCGTCGTCACCCCGAAGCGGCCGGAGGCGACCTGCTTGATCGCCGAGCGCATGGAATCGCCGTTCGGCAGCGGCTTGAAGCGGTCGGCTTCCTCGCCGCCTTCGCCGGTGTTGGACTTGCCGCCGATCCGGTTCATGGCGATCGCAAGCGTCGTATGCGCCTCGCGCGAGATCGAGCCGAAGCTCATCGCGCCGGTGGCGAAACGCTTGACGATGTCCTTGGCCGGCTCGACCTGCGCCAGCGGCACGGGCTTGCGCTTGTCGTCTTCCGCGCTCTTGATCCGGAACAGGCCGCGCAGCGTCAGCAGCCGCTCGGACTGCTCGTTGAGGATCTTCGCAAAGGCCTGGTAGCGCTCCCTGGAATTGCCGCGCACCGCATGCTGCAGGTTCGAGACGAACTCGGCGGTCCAGGCGTGATCCTCGCCGCGGGTGCGGTAGGCATATTCGCCGCCGACATCGAGCGCGCTCTTGTAGACCAGCGCCTCACCGAACGCATCGGCATGGCGGCGCGTGGTCTCCTCGGCGATCTCGGCGAGGCCGACGCCTTCGATGCGGGTATGGGTGCCTGCGAAATACTTGGCGACGAAGTCGGCCTTCAACCCGACGGCGTCGAAGATCTGCGCGCCGCAATAGGACTGGTAGGTCGAGATGCCCATCTTGGACATCACCTTGAGCAGGCCCTTGCCGATCGACTTGATGTAGCGCTTGACGATCTCGTAGTCGTCGAGTGCGGTCGGCAGGCGATCCTTCATCGCGATGATGGTCTCGAAGGCGAGATAGGGATTGATCGCCTCCGCGCCGTAGCCGGCGAGACAGGCGAAGTGATGCACCTCGCGCGGCTCGCCGGATTCGACGACGATGCCGACCGAGGTGCGCAATCCCGTGCGGATCAGATGATGATGCACGGCGGCGCAGGCGAGCAGCGAGGGGATCGGAATCCGGTCGCTTCCCACCATGCGGTCGGACAGGATGATGATGTTGATGCCTTCGCGCACCGCGCCTTCGGCGCGCGCGCAGAGCTCGTCGAGCACCTGGTCCATGCCTGACGCGCCGAGGCCCGCATGGAAGGTGGTGTCGAGCGTGCGCGACCTGAAATGGCTCTCGGCGATGTCGCCGATCGAGCGGATCTTTTCCAGGTCCGCATCGGTCAGGATCGGCTGGCGCACTTCGAGGCGCTTGGTCGAGGCCACGCCCTGCAGGTCGAACAGGTTCGGCCGCGGCCCGATGATCGAGACGAGGCTCATCACGATCTCTTCGCGGATCGGGTCGATCGGCGGATTGGTGACCTGCGCGAAGTTCTGCTTGAAATAGGTGAAGAGCTGCTTCGGCCGGTCCGACAGCGCCGAGATCGGCGTGTCGTTGCCCATCGAGCCCGTGGCTTCCTCGCCGGTGGAGGCCATCGGCGTCATCAGGATGGCTGATGTCCTCCTGCGTGTAGCCGAACGCCTGCTGGAGGTCGAGCAGCGGCAGGTTGCTGCGCACGCCCGTGGTCTTGGCGGCCGGCAATTCCTCCAGCTGGACCTGTGTGCGGCCGAGCCACTCGCGATAGGGATGGCTTCTGGACAGCGTCGCCTTGATCTCGTCGTCGGGAATCAGGCGGCCTTCCTCGAGGTCGACCAGCAGCATCTTGCCCGGCTGCAGCCGCCACTTGGTGACGATCTGGTCCTCGGGAATCTTCAGTACGCCCATTTCGGACGCCATCACGATGCGGTCGTCCCTGGTGACGAGATAGCGCGCGGGCCGCAGGCCGTTGCGATCGAGCGTGGCGCCGATCTGGCGGCCGTCGGTGAAGGCGATCGCGGCCGGGCCGTCCCACGGCTCCATCAGCGCGGCGTGATATTCGTAGAAGGCGCGGCGCTTCTCATCCATCAGCGGATTGCCGGCCCACGCCTCCGGAATCATCATCATCACGGCGTGCGCGAGCGAGTAGCCGCCCTGCACCAGGAATTCGAGCGCGTTGTCGAAGCAGGCGGTGTCCGACTGGCCTTCATAGGAGATCGGCCAGAGCCGGCTGATGTCCTTGCCGTAGAGGTCCGAGCTCACCGACGCCTGCCGCGCCGCCATCCAGTTGACGTTGCCGCGCAGCGTGTTGATCTCGCCATTATGGGCGATCATCCGGTAGGGATGCGCCAGCGACCAGGTCGGGAAGGTGTTGGTCGAGAAACGCTGGTGCACGAGTGCGAGCGCGCTCTCGAAATCCGGCTCGTGCAGGTCGGCGTAGTACTTGCCGAGCTGGTCGGCGAGGAACATGCCCTTGTAGATCACGGTGCGGCACGACAGCGAGCACGGGTAATAGCCGGCCATGCCGCGGTCGCGGCGCTGATAGATCGCCTGCGAGATCGACTTGCGCAGGATGTAGAGCTTGCGCTCGAACTCCTCGTCGGTCTCGGCAACGCCGTTGCGGCCGATGAAGACCTGCATGTGAGTGGGTTCGGTCGGCTTGACCGTGGGGCCGAGCGACGAATTGTCGGACGGCACGTCGCGCCAGCCGAGCAGCATCATGCCTTCGCCCCTGATCTGCTCGGCGACGATGCTCTGGATCACCTTCCGCCATGCCGTATCCTTTGGCATGAACAGCGCGCCGATGGCGTATTCGCCGGGGGCGGGCAGCTGGAAGCCGATCTCGGCGGCCTTGCGCGTGAAGAAGGCGTGGGGGATCTGCACCAGGATGCCGGCGCCGTCGCCGAAGCGCGGATCGGCGCCGACGGCGCCGCGATGCTCGAGATTGCAGAGCATGCTCAGCGCGTCGGAGATGATCTGATGCGACTTCCTGCCCTTGATGTTGGCGATGAAGCCGACGCCGCAGGAATCCTTTTCCAGCGACGGATCGTACAGGCCTTCGGCTTCGGGGCGCCAGGTGTGCAGCTCTTTACGCAACGCGCGATCGGCCGGTTTCGCTTGCGCGGTCGCCGACAGCTCGCCTGCCACGATGTGTTCGCGCTCGAAGTCCGACCCGCTCATTTTTACGTCTCCCGGTCAGGATCCTGTCTGTCTTCGGCGCACCTTGAGCGGGCCGCGGCACCCCAGTAAAATTCGGGGGTCACCGCTCGTCCTCAAAGCGAGCCGTATTTTCAGAGTTCAGGCTCAGCGTTCAACGTCCCTGGAGAACGTCTTTGCCTGGGTACCTTTGCAGCGCCTGGCGCCGAACTTTTCGTTGCAATCCCCATGCCGGGTTCGCAACGAAATTAGAGACAGCAATGCTGTCCTACCTGCCACCATGCCTTATTTTTCTCTACCACACAAGCATCTGAAAGTCCTCCGGCGCCCCATCCACCGCATTCCTGATCTGTGCGCCCGATTTGAAGCAAACTGCCGCGATCCCGCCCAAGCCTTGCCGAAATCAGCCCCGAGATTTGCGCCTGGGTTAAGCGGGGGCGCTTGTGCCGGAGCAGGACGTAATGAAGCGTTTCACAGGCTGGGCCGTTTCGGCCGGATTGGTACTCGCGGCGTCGGCCGCCCATGCTCAGATGCTGGCGCCCTACCGGGCGGTTTCCGATTTTGACGCCCCTTACGAGAGGCCGTACGGCGCGGTGCCTCCGGGGCCGCCGCCGGCTTACGATTATGGCCAGTATCGCGGCGGCCCGAGCCTGCTGCCGCCCCAGGAGGTCTATGCGATCCTGCGCGACAACGGTTTCTCGCCGCTCGGCGTTCCCTATCAGCGCGGCCTTGTCTACACCGTCGCGGTGATCGACCGGAACGGTGAGGACGGCCGGCTCGTGATCGATGCCCGCAACGGCCGCATCATCCGCTTCACGCCGGCCCAAGGGTACGGTCAAGGGTATGGCCAAGGCTATGGGCAGGGCTATGGTCAAGGTTACGGCTACAACCGCGGCCCCTATGGCCAGCGTCCCTACGACGAGGGTTTCCACGAGCAAGGCTTCTATGATCACGGCTTGCCGATGGAACGGATGTCGGGTCACGGTCCGGAAACCGCGCTGCCGCCGCCGATCGTGATCCGCGGCGAACGCCGCGGCCGCCCGCGTCGATCCCGCAGGTCGCAAGCCGTGCCGTGCCGCTGCCCGTGCCGAAGCCGGCGGTCGCCGCAGCATCGGCCGATCCGTCGCCTCAGCCGTCGGTCACCAGATCGGCAGCGCCGCCCAGCGACGGCGCAGGCGAATGCGCCGCCGCAGGCCGCCGCGACCACGGTGGGCGAGGCGAAGCCCGCGCCTGCGATCCGGCCGACCCAGGACATGCCCAGGGTGCAGGATTTGGAGTGATTCCTCCCTTGTCATTCCGGGGCGATGCGTGAGCATCGAACCCGGAATCTCGAGATTCCGGATCGCCGCTTCGCGCCGTCCGGAATGACGGATGAGCAAAAACAAAAACGCCCCGGTTTCCCGGGGCGTTTCACTACGCAACGTTACATAACGGTGTTGCTTAGGCGGCCTTGTCGGCCGAGCCGTCGACCACCTGCGGGGCAGGGGCGGTCGAGCCGATCGGAATGTTGCGGGGTTTCTTCGCCTCGGGAATCTCGCGCACGAGATCGACATGGAGCAGGCCGTTCTCAAGCGAGGCGTTCTTCACGACCACGAAGTCGGCGAGCTGGAACACCCGTTCGAAGGCGCGCGCCGCGATACCGCGGTAGAGCACTTCGGAGGCATCCTTGCCGTTTTCGTTGGCGACTTTCTCGCCCTTGATCGTCAGCGTGTTTTCCTTCGCGACGATGGAGAGCTCTTCCTTGGCGAAACCGGAAACGGCGACCGAGATGCGATAGGCATTCTCGCCGGTCCGCTCGATATTGTAGGGGGGATAACCGTTGCCGCCGTCAGAATTTACCTGGTCGAGCAGGGAAAAAAGGCGATCGAAGCCGACGGTGGAACGATAAAACGGAGTAAGGTCGTAGGTACGCATCAGATAGTCCTCCATTGAGCGACTGTTTCAAATACCCGCCCGCCATCGGGCCGGGCTTAGTCTGTGCAGCCCCAGTGTCGGACTGTTCCGAAACACTGGTCGCGGCCTGCACGAAGGTGATATGGGAGGAGCAAGACGGCGTTCAAGAGGGCGGGATTCGAGCCTTTTTTGAGCCTCCCAGCCCTTGTTTTTCAGCGTTTTTCTCCTAGCCAGCGGACCGCATGACGCTCGTCTCGATTCCCGCCAATCCCGTTCCGGAGGATGTCGTTACCGGCACGCTGCGCACGGTCGATGGCGCGGAATTGCGCTTTGCGCGCTGGGCGCCGCCCGCCGGACGCAAAGGCACGGTCTGCATCTTTCAGGGGCGCGGCGAGCAGATCGAGAAGTATTTCGAGACCGTGCGCGACCTGCGCGACCGCGGCTTTGCGGTCGCCACCCTCGACTGGCGCGGGCAGGGCCATTCCTCGCGCCGCCTGCGCGATCCGCGCAAAGGCTATGTCCGCGACTTCGCCGATTACGAGATCGACGTGGACACCTTCGTGCAGCAGGTGGTGCTGCCGGATTGTCCGCCGCCGCATTTCGCGCTGGCGCATTCGATGGGCGGGGCTGTGATGCTCCGGCTGGCTCATGCGGGAAAGCGCTGGTTCGACCGCATGGTGCTGTCCGCGCCGATGATCGACTTGCCCGGCCGCTCCACCTCGCTGTCGGTGCGTCTGCTGTTGCGGGCGATGCGCTTGACCGGGCAGGGCGGGCGTTTCGTTCCGGGGGGTGACGATACGCTGACAGGCAGCCGCTCCTTCATCACCAATCCCCTGACCAGCGATCCCGTGCGCTACGCCCGCAATGCCGCGATCCTGGAGGAGGACCCGACCCTCGGCATCGCCTCGCCGACGGTTGCCTGGGCCGATACCGCCTTTCGCGCGATGGTTACGTTCCGCCAGAGATACTATCCCTCGCAGATCCGCCAGCCGATCCTGATGCTGGCGGCCTCCAATGACGAGGTGGTCTCGACGTCGGCGATCGAGGAGTTCGCCTATCATCTGCGCGCGGGATCGCATCTGGTGATCGCCGGCTCCAAGCACGAGATCCTGCAGGAGCAGGATCGCTATCGCGCCCAGTTCTGGGCGGCGTTCGACGCCTTCGTGCCGGGCACGCCGCTGTTCGGCTGAGAGTCGGATTCATCAGTAGGCCGCGCTCACCAGCCAAAATAGAAAGGCCACCATCGAGGTGGTCTTTCCTGTTTAGTTCTAGCGTTCTTATGGGAATGTGTGGCACCGCACACCCCGAAATCTAGAGATATGGGTTTCGGCCCGCACCGCGTCCGAAGCTGGCGCGCCCGCGATCACGGCTTCTGTTCGGGAGCCACTGATGGATTGTCTTGTTGTGCAGGAGTTACATTTAGGGAAGGAGGTTGTTCGGTCGTCGCGTCATATTCGCGTACGATTCCCTTCCTGACATCCCCACGGCTTTTACCCATCTTTGCCGGTTCTTGAGCCTGTACTACGGCAGTTGGCAGCCTAAGCAGTTCTTCTTTCGGAAGCGCCTCAGCGGCTTTGATGAATTGTTGTCGAAGGTCTTTGATCTTTGCTTCGGTATACTGAATGGCCATACCGATGATGGCCAATAATTGAGTGTGACCCTCTTGGCTTGGGCCAACATAAACGGTCACCAGCTTAGCATTGACCAAGAAAATTCCCAGTCCCTGGTTGAACAACCGCGCCAATAACGCACTGGCGCGCCGCGCCATGTCTATGGGCCGTATATGAGTTTCTGAGGTCGCGCAGCCACCGGAAGTAAGGGCCAATTCCATTGACGTGAGGGTAGACTGTTTCCACTACGAGAGGAAAAGCGTTGTTGCGGTCAAAGCACCCAACGAATTGTGTTATTCCATCTCGGAAAAGGCTTCCGTCGATTGCTCTCTCTTTTTCATCTTTCTGCCCTTCTGGTTGGTATCGCTCGACCCATATGGCTAGGCTAGAAAGACTCAAATTGAGATCATTATGAATGAGTTCCATTTCGGCCAATTCCCGCGCTATCGGGAGGCCCGTATCTCCGATGATGAGGTCTTCTTCCATGAGCGATGACCCTCAAAAATATGACGAGAAGGAAGCCCAGCAGCGTTTTGAAGCTGCGCTACGTGGCGCGCTCGAGACGCCAGCGAAGCCGCTGAAGGACAAGCCTAAGCTTAAAGCAAAAAAGAAACCTGAGAAAAAGGCTTAGCGCTTATCAAAATGGCGGCGATAATGGCGAGCGGCCTTGATGGTGCGCTCGCTTTGCTGAAGCGCATACAAGACTATCGCTAGAAATTTGTTCACGAACACTATCGCAACGCTCGCAACCGGCCATAGGTCGGCTGGCTTTTGGTGCACTGAGAATAGTGCCCAAACTAGTCCGGCTACGGTCAGAGCAGGAAACCAGAAAATCGCCAAGAGATACGCCCATCCGGCACGTCTCCGGATAGCCCATCGAATTATTCTTTTGTTGGCCTTCACCACGCTTGCCGTGAGCATGATGAGCGGCCAGCGTATGATGCTTGATATTCTGGCGACTATTTTTCTTACGGCGGCGATCATCACTCAGCTTGATTCACTTCGCTTGAGCAAAGCTCTAGCGCGTCCGCCATTATTTGACGAATCGTGGTTTGGGTTCCTTCGGCGGATATTTTTTGTTCCGCCAACGAAGGAACAGTTTTGCCAATCGCTTGATATCGGGCTTAGTCAGGTTGACGGTACGTCAGGCGCTTACTCGACGCACCACGAGCGGCCGTTTCGTTCCGGGCGGTGACGATACGAGGGCGTCGAAAGCCGTCCTCCCAGCGACTACAGCGTCTTGAGATATTCGATGAGGTCGAGCCGTTCCTCGTCGCTCAATAGCCGGCCGATCACCCCGCTTTTATGGTCGTGCGCGCTCTCACCGGGCTTTGCCTCCAGCGAATGGCCGCGGTTGCTGTTGCCGTGGATTGGCGATCCGTCCGGCCTGGTTGTCGAGAACAGGGTTTCGCCGGACCTGCAGCTCGGCGTTTCATTGGCCTCGACGCGGAAGCCGACCTGCTGCGGATCAAAATCGCGAAATCCCATGCAGAATTGTTTTGGACGCTCCGCCTGAGGCGTCAGCATCCACCACAGCGAGGGGACCGAACCGTTGTGAAGATAGGGAGCGGTCGCCCAGACGCCGTTCAGCGGGCGCACGCGATAGGACAGGTTTTCGCCGCCTCGCGGTTTCTTCGCGTCAGCTGGAGGGTTCTTCGCCGGGTATTCGGATTCCTTCCAGTCGTTGGGACAATTCTTTCGCGGCCCCCACACGTTCTTCTGATCCTCGCTTGTCATGGAAAGATCATCCATCCATTTCCTGCTGACGAGATCAACAACGGTCATCAGGGCGATCGAATAGGGCATGTCCGTCGAGGAGTAGCTCGACGGATCGGGCATGGATTTGCAACCCCACGCCTTGCCGAGGTCGCGCTCCGGCTGGATGTCCAGGAAGCCGGGAACGGCGACCCTGCGTGAAGCGAGCACTTCCGCCTGCGCCGGATCCGTACCCATGCCGACGACGGATTTTTGCACGATCTTCAAGGCCGGGCCCATCGCCTCGTCCCAATGCTCCGGCTTCCAAATGCTCTTGTCCGGAAATTGTGCGTCGAAAGCGGCATCATTGACCGGTCCGAGGTGGCATTCGAAGCAGATTTCGCCATAGAGCGCGCGGCCCCTCACGACGCGCGCCGGATCGATTTTCCACGCAGGATCGTTGGGGAATATCGCGGCAGGCCATTTCGGCGCTTGCAGCCCGCCCAACCCCTTCGGATTCCGGCTGAGAGGGTTGGGCCCGCGCAGCATGTCTTCGATGCGGATGAGATTCTCGACCGCAACCGACGAACGGAACAGCGTGTCCCGGGGCGCTTCAGGCGAGAAATTCAGCAGTGCCGAAACCCCGAGTGCTTCGCCGGCGTTGCGGATCAAAGGCTGTTCGATCGAGCCGTCGTATTGCGCCCACATCAGCCACGGCACGGTCCAGATCGGCGGGAAACTGACCGGTGCGTCCCTCGCCACCAGATTTTTGTCGAAACCCGGGACGCCGCTCAGCGCCATGTCGGTCGCGAAAACCTGGTTGCCGATCCGGTTCAGGGCGTCCAGCCGTCCGTAGCCTTCTTCAGTGTCCTGCTGGTGCTTGTCCTTCAGCGTATTCTGCAGCGCATCGGCCTGCGCGAGCACGACGTTCCAGGACTTCTCCAGGCCTTGCTTCAGTTGGTCGCGTTGTGTCGAGGTCGCATCGGGACCGAGCACGCGGTCCGCGAAACGATTGAACCTCGTGGGCAGGTACCGCGTGGTCGCAATTGCCAGGCCGGTCGCGAGCTCGAGTTTGAAGAGATCGACCATGCCCGGGCCGCCGTCGAAGCGCACGCTCACGCCTTTATAGTTGATATGCCCGGTGTGGCAGGCTGCGCAGGTCAACCCGATCAGGTCGGGTTCGGGCTCGCCGGTCGCAGGATTTTTGGCGCCGGTCATCCGCGCGAAACCGACCGGCAGGCCGTCGAAATTCTCGACCGGGGTTGGTGTCAGCTTCGGAGCCGTGAGCGTCTCCGGCGCCGGGTCGGTCTTTGCACTGCCAGCGTAGTAACCGTAGTGCTGCAACGTCGCCTTGCTGGTATGGATGGTCTTCGGGCTCGGCAGGAAACCGAAACGCTCCAGATAGGCGCTGTCCTTGAACAGGCCGGGTCGGGTGAACAGGTGAATTCCCGGTTGCTCAAGCGCGACGAACCAGTCGTAGGGCACGGGAAAGGTCATCGTGCCCTGGCTGACATGATGGAACCAGTGGCGGTCCTCCAGCGACCAGTCCTGATCGAGCCAATGCGCCTCCTTGATTGACGGCGGCTCCGCCGTTGTAGGTGGCAATAAGGCTGCGAGCTTCGCGGGGAGGATTTTCTGCAATTGATCGGGAAACTCGGCAGTCGCCACGATCAGCGACACTCCGATGGCGATCACCGCGAGGACGATCTTGCCGAGCACGGGCATGAGACCTCCCCGCGCGGACACCTTTGCAGACGCCAATCGTTCCGCGATCCGAGCCGGTAGCCGTCGTTCGTTGAACAGCGTGCTGACTTCACCCACGCTGAGATAGCGCGCCTCGCCTTCGCCCTTGCCCATGATGTTGAGCAGGACCGGCCATTCGCCCTTCATCAACATCGGGTGGTACCAGCGGCGATTCTCGGCGCGATCGAAATTCGCTTTCATGAAGGTCGTGATTTCGTGCGCGATCAGCCCGCGCTCTGTGCCGCCCGCGGGCGCCTCGCAGTTCTGGCCGAAGCCTGCGAGGCGCGCGATTTCGTCCTCGTTCACCTGCCCGTCGACACCGAGGATGCGTGAACCGACGCCATGCTTGTCGAGGGGACCGTTGCGCAGTTCGTCGAGCACCGCCCCAAAGCGCCAGCTCCGCCACAGGCGCAATGGACCAAGTCCATTGGCGATCAGAGCGACCATGCGGGTCTTGATGCCGACCACCTTTTTCTTCAGCCCTGTTTCGCCGCTCGCGGCCTCGACCATGTGGGCAAGCGTGGACAACGGCACGACGTGGCCGTCGACAAAGCCGCCCGCAACCAGCGCGCGCAGGAATGGACACGGATTGTCGGGCGAGACGGGGATTTGCCCGGCCGGCGTGCTGTTCGAACCGGTATCTTTGTTTTGCGCGGGCATCGATGGTGAAACTCGGATCATGAAACTGATTGATCGCGTCATCAACGCGACTTCGCCGCGCTGCGCTACTTCAGGATGTAGCGAAGTCTCCGTGCCGGTGTCAACCGAAGACCGAAAAACGCAGCGTCTTGATCGCCGCATGTATGCGAGGACTACGGCCGTGCGAGGGCCGCAGCTAACGGTTCGTCGTGCGCTTTGACACGGCGTCGCATCGATGGGGTCACCAGTCGAAATAGAGAAATAGAAAGGCCACCGCGCGGGTGGCCCTTCCTGTTTATGTTTGGATGTTTATTTCTTGAGGTCGGCGGCAAAGAACTTTGCGGCCTCGCTTTCCGCTTCCTCGTTGACCTTGGCGTCGTATCGAAGCGGCAGGTTGAACTTCTTGCCAAGCTCGGTGGCTTCGGGATTCGTGAACGCGTGCACGGCGCCGGGATACTCGATGACCCGGTAATCGGCTTTCGCCGCATCGAAGTCCTTCTTGACCGTATCGTACTGCTCGCGCTTGACGAAGGGATCGTCAGCGCCGTTCAGGATGAGGACTTTCGCTTTCACCGCTCCCGCCGCGGGCGCGGGCGTATTGAGACCGAGTGACGCGTGAAAGCCCGCGACGGCAGCAAGGTCAGCGCCGGAGCGCGCCATGTTCACTACCACCGCGCCGCCGAAGCAGTAGCCGACCGCGCCGATTTTCTGGGGATTGACCGTGGCCTGCTTGGCGAGTTGGTCGCGCGCAGCCTTGAAGCGAGATTCCATGACGGTCGGGTTCTTCATGACAGACGACGACAGCGCGCCGGCGTCCTTCGGATTGTCGGCGGTCTTGGCGTCGCCATACATGTCGGAAATGAGCACGGTGTAGCCTTGCTCCGCGAACTTCTTTGCCTGGTTGTGCATGTGCGGGGTGATGCCCCACCATTCATGAACCATGATGAGTTCCGGGCCGCTTGGCCTGGCTGGCGTCGTCATAGACGAGGAAGCCCTTCATCGTGGCCTCGCCATCTGTATAGGTGACGGGCTCTTCCTTGATCGCGGCGTTCGCGCTCGTCATCATCGCAATGGCGCAAAGCGCACCCAGTATAGTCGTTCGCATGCTGACCTCCCTGTTGGTTCGACGCAACCACTATGCTGATATTGCGCCCGAGTTTTGCGTTAGTGATGATACCGGTCCATGGCCGCTGATGTCACCCGTGAGTCAAATGCGGACAGTCACGGTAGTTGCTCAAGTTTTCTTGATCCATTCAGGCTGCTCTTGAACTGTGGGGGTTATGCCAGCGGAATTTGCGCTCGCTGGTGCGCCTCAATCCGCGGCCCGCCTGGCGACCAATGCGACTGGGCCGTATGGCACCCCAGCTTTCACCAGGCCGTCGCGGTAATGCGCAATGTCTTCGGCGCGCCGCCAGTAAAAATTGCGCAGATGCCGCTCGACCGTGAACTGCGGATACTGGCCGAGCAGGACTTCGGCGGCTCTCCCGGCTTCTTCCGTCCGGCCCGATTGCGCCAGCGCCGCGGCGCGCACCGCGAGCCCCTGGATATGGCTCGGATTGAGATAAAGCGTTTCCCGTGACCACGACAGCGAGGCATCATACTGTCCCAGCAGATAGTGGCTGAAGGCGTTCAGCACCGCCCATTGGTAGCGGGGATCGCTGTTGCCGCGCTGGACCGCCGTCGAGAACAGTTCGATTGCCTCGCGATGGTCGCCGATCGCAAGATGGCAGATGCCAAGCACGCCGCGCGCGCCCATGTCGTAGGGGTTCAGTTCGATCGCCCGCTTGATGGCATCCATCGCGGCCTCGTGATGTCCCTGCATCGTATTGAGATAGGCGAGAAGGGAGAACGCATAGGACGAGCGCGGATCGAGACGCACGGCGCTCTCGGCAAGCTGCATCGCCGACGCCCACAATTGGCGCGTGCTCCTGATCCAGCCGAACTGCACCCCCTGCACCTTGATGAGGCTGAGATAGGCGTGCGCGATGGAAAGTGCGGGATCGAGCGCGATCGCTTCCTCGAACAGCGCGATGGAGGTTTCGAAATCGGCCTTGGTCTGCTGGTAGTAATGGGAGAGCCCCTTGAGGAAGCGGTCCCACGCGGTCAATTCCGATGTCGCGTGCGCCGGTGCGAATGCTTCGGCCCGATAGATCTCCTGCGCGATCGCGGCGGAAAGGTTGGCCGTGATCTCGTCCTGCATGGCGAACAGGTCGCCCATGTCGCGGTCGTAACGGCCGGTCCAGAGCTGCTCGCCTCTTTCGGGAGCGATCAAATCGGCGGTGACGCGGATCTTTGTGCCTGCGCGTCGCACCGAACCCTGGATCAGGTAGGTGGCGTCGATTTCGCGCGCGATCAGGCGCGTGGAGACGTTCTTGCCCTTGAAGGGAAAGGTCGCGTTGCGGCTGAGCACGCGATAGAACGATTGCAGGGACAGCGCATAGATCAGGTCTTCCGTCAGTCCGTCGGAGAAATATTCATCGGCGCCGCCCGAGAGATTGTCGAAGGGAAGTACGCCGACGATCGCGGTCCGGTACTGGCCCGGGAGGAACCCCTCCCTCGCGTCGCGCTCGCTGGTCTCGAGTCCCGGCGGTACCCAGCTCCAGACATCCAGGGGCTCGGCGATATTCTTGAAGCGATGCGGGCCGGCCTCGGCGAGCGTGACGGTGAGGCGCTTGCCGGCTTCCGCACAGGCCTTGTCGGAAATCGCGATGCCGCCGGGCGCGGCGACCGTTTGCAGCCGCACGGCGATATTGACGTCATCGCCGAACAGTTCGTCCTCATCGGTCATCACGTCGCCCATGTGGATGCCCATGCGAAAGTGCATCACGCGGTCGTCGGGCAGGTGATGGTTGCGTTCCGCCATTGCCGTCTGCATCGCCACCGCCGCCTCGATCGCGCCGATGATGCTCGGAAATTCGAGCAGAAAGCCGTCGCCGGTGTTTTTGACGAGGCGACCGCCGTGGTTGAGGATGATCGGGTAGATGGCGCTGCGATGCGCCTTGAACGAGGCGTGCGTCCCCGCCTCGTCGGCGCCCATCAAGCGGGAATAGCCGGCGATGTCGGCGCAAACAATGGCGGCGAGACGTCTCTCCATCGGCCCTTTGTGCGGAACCGCCGGCTGGCGCGGTTGACTTGAGATACGCGCGAAAACGTGCGCAAAGCATGTCGTATCTGGCGGAAGAGTCGTCCGGACGCAATAGCTACCCTCGTCGGGAGCAGCGCCTGTGCGGCTTTCGAACGCAGGAGGGGAACCGCTTGATGCTCGCCATTCACGATCTCTGGCTCTTCATCATCTCGGGGTTGATCCTCAACATCACGCCCGGACCCGACACCGCCTATATCGTCGGGCGCAGCGCCCAGTTCGGCTGGCGCGGCGGTGCGGCGGCCGCGCTCGGCATTGCGACGGGCTGCCTGGTTCACGTCCTGGCCTGCGCGATCGGCCTCTCGGCGCTGCTTGCGGCGTCGGCGACCGCCTTCACCCTGGTGAAGTGGGCGGGTGCGGCCTATCTCTGCTATATCGGCATCCGGATGCTGCTGAGGCGCGACAGCGAGGCTGCCGCATCGTCGTCCGCGCAGGAGGACCAGGCCAGGGATCGCACGCCGCCGCTGTCGAAGGTGTTCTGGCAGGGCGCGCTGACCAACGTGCTCAATCCGAAGGTGGCGCTGTTCTTCCTCGCCTTCCTGCCGCAATTCGTCGACGCCAGGGCGCCCGGCAAGGCGCTTGCCTTTCTCGTCCTCGGCCTGATCTTCGTCTTCAACGGCACGCTGTGGTGCCTCGCGGTCGCGGCGTTCTCGGCGCGGGCGGCTCGCCGCTTCAGCGGGTCCGGCCGCGCCATGCGCTGGATCAATCGCGCGCTCGGCGGGATGTTCGTCTATCTCGGCGCGCGCATCGCGATGATTCAGGCAAGGTGATTTCAAGCCAGAAGCTTGTAGATCGCGGCGCCGGCGAGATAGATCCCGAGAAAGATCATCGCGATCAGAAACCAGCGGCGAAAGGCGTCCGCCGGCATTTTCGCGCGCACGGCCTGGCCGATGAACATGCCCGCGAACGAGCAACCCATCGCGATCGCGCCGGGCAGCGCGGTCGAGGCGCTGATCAGGCCTGAGGCGGTGAGATTGACCGACAGCGCCAGCGTCGCCACCGTGAAGAAAACGCCGAGCGCCTGCACCAGTTCGTCCTTTTCCAGGCCGATCGCCTGCAGGAACGGCATCGAGGGGATCACCTGGACGCCGGTCGCGGCCGAAATCAGTCCTGTGACGACGCCGACAACGCCGCCGACCCATTTCTCGTTGCGGCCTTCGACCGTGAAGGCGAATTTGGTGAGGCCCATCACCGCGTAGATCACGAGCAGGATGCCAAGCGCGATCGGGATGTAATGCGCGTAGGGGCCGGTCAGCGAGCCGCGGTTCAGCCAGATGCCCGCGGCGGTGCCGATCAGCAGCGGCCAGAGCCTGCGGACGATGTCGCGCAGATAGTGGCCGACAAACGTCTGCCAGATATTGGTGACGACGGCGGGTACGATGACGATCGCCAGCGCCTGGCTCGGCGCCATGGTCACGGCGAGCAGACCCATCGACACGGTGGGCAGGCCGAGGCCGACGACGCCCTTGACGAAGCCGGCCAGCATGAAGACGGCGGCGATGAACAGCAGGAAAGGATGAAGTTCCGACATGATCGCCACATTGACCGATCGGCGGATCGGGCACAATGTGGAGCTTACGGAGCTAGCCTTCGACTATGACGAAGGCACATATCGCGGGGATCAGCCACATGCGTTTCGACCTGGTCGACCTGCAATTGTTCATCGCGGTGTCCGACAGCCGCAGCATCACCCGCGGCGCCGATCGCGCCCATCTCGCGCTGGCGTCGGCGAGCGCCCGGATCAAGGGCCTGGAGGACGCGCTGGGCGTGACGCTGTTCAAGCGCGGCCGCCGCGGCGTCGAGCTGACCGCCGCCGGCGAAAGCCTGCTCGACCACGCCCGCCTCGTCATCCACAATGTCGAGACGATGCGCGGCGACCTCGCGCGTTTTGCCAGTGGCATGCGCGCCAGCGTGCTTCTGCTGGCGAACACGTCGGGGCTGTCGGAGCATCTGCCGCGCTCGCTCGCATCCTTCCTGCGCGACCAGCCCGACATCAACGTCGATGTCGAGGAACGTGAGAGCACGGACATTGCTTCCGCCATCGCGACCGGCGCAGCCGATCTCGGCTTTGCCGCCGAACACGCGCTTCCCGACCATGTCGAGCGCTTCACCTTCAGCGAGGATCGTCTCACTCTGGTCACCGCGAAGAAGGGCGTGTTCGCCGGCCGCCGCCAGATCGATTTCCAGGAGACGGCCGGGTGCAATTTCATCGGGCTCACCAACGCCACCGCGCTGCAGGTGCATATCAGCAGGCACGCCGCACGGCTCGGCATGCGCCTGCACGTTCGGGCGCGATTGAGGGATTTCGACGCGATCTGCCGGATGGCCGCCGCCGATGTCGGCGTCGCCGTGGTGCCGGAGGCCGCCGCGCGGCGTTGCGCGCGCACGATGGGGATCGCGACGGTACGGATCCGCGACGCCTGGGCCAACCGCCGGCTCGTGATCTGCGCCCGAAGCTTCAAGGCGCTGCCGCGGCCGGCGAAACTGCTGGCCGAGCATCTGCGGGTCTCGGCGGCGGCTTGTCGGTCGCGATGACCGGAATCCGCTGCTGGAGGCAAAGCAGACCGGAGTTTACTCCTCGACAGCCTGGCCGTAGGTTGACGGCGAGAGAAACCAGGAGCCACGCATGTACCGGCACGGGTTAATCGGACTTCTCGCCGCCATCATCATGACTGCTCCCGCTGCCGCAGCCGGTCTCAAATTTCTCACCGTGCCGGCCGACGCAAGCGGTCCTGCAATTACAGTCGCGGCCTGGTATCCGAGCGACGACAAACCCTCTCCAGTTACGTTCGGTCCCTTCACAATGCTTGCGGCGCAGGAGGGCAAAATTGACGGCCACGGGCTGCCGCTCGTCGTCCTCTCGCATGGGCGGGGCGGGTCATTTGTTGTGCACCACGATACGGCTGAGCGGTTGGCCGACGCGGGATTTGTCGTGGCGGCGCTCAACCATCCCGGTGATACTGCCCTCGATAAGAGCCTGTTTTACGATTTGTCGATCTATAAGCAGCGTCCCCTCGACGTGAAGCGTGTCATTGACTTCCTTGCCGGCGCTTCGCCTTTGGCAACAACAATCGATCCAAATCGTATTGGTATCTATGGGTTCTCACGGGGAGGCTATACGGCTCTCGTCGCCATCGGCGCCAATCCCGACTTCGCGCTCGGGTTGCCACTATGCGAGGGGCGGACGGACAAGATCTGTGATCAGATTCGGGCGCAAGAGTATCCCAAAGAGCCATTGACGCACGATCGCCGGATCAAGGCTGCTGTCGTAGCTGATCCGCCTTCCACCTTTTTCAAAGCCGAGAGTCTCGCAGGCGTCACGATCCCAGTGCAGTTATGGGGCTCGGAAAAGGGCGGCGATGGCGTAGAGCCGATGACCGTCGAGGCGGTCAACACGGCGCTCAAGGCGCCGCACACATTCACGAAGGTGGAGCATACGCAGCACTTCTCGTTCCTGACGGTCTGCCCGCCGCAAATTGCCGAACGAGAGCCGGTCATCTGCAAAGACCCGCCTGGTCTGGACCGGGCGCAGTTTCACGAGCAGTTCAACGACGCACTCATCAAATTCTTCCGCGCGCAGCTGTAGCCGGTCGCGGGCAGCTATTGATCGGGAAATTTTTGATCGCTGCCGGAGGTCACGCCTCTGGACAGTCGCGCATCGTCATTTCCTCGTTGGTGATCCGTTGCCAGATCAGACGCTCATCCAACGGATCGGCTGCTTCGCGGGTCAATTGAGCGGTTTGAAGCGACGTAGTCGATCTCGCCGCGCGTAGTGCCAATACCCATTAGCTCCCTGTTGGTTTCACTGCCTCACCAGATTGGTCACAGCGCCACCGGTCGCGCTGCGCCCACCGTCGACGACGAATTGTCCACCGGTGGTGTTGGAGGCGAGGTCGGAGCAGAGGAAGAGCACCATGTTGGCAATCTCGTCCGCCGTCGTGTAGCGCCCGCTCGGGATCGCGGCCTGATAGCGTGCGCCGACCGCGGCCGGGTCAGCGGGCGAGATCTGTTCCTCCAACGAATGAATCATGCGCGTGTCGACCGGCCCGGGGCACACGGCGTTCACCCGGATGCCCTGGCGCGCGACTTCGCCCGCCGCCGTCTTGGTGAGCCCGATCACCGCGTGCTTCGACGCCACATACGCCGGCATGCCCGGCGTCGCTACGAGGCCGGCGACCGAGGCGGTGTTGACCACGGCGCCGCCGCCCTGCCGGATCATTTCCGGCAGCACGTGGCGCAGGCCAAGGAACACGCCTTTCAAGTTCACGCCGATCACGGCGTCGAACACGGCCTCGTCATATTCCGCGGTTGGAGCCAGCTTTCCCTCGATGCCGGCGTTGTTGAAGAAGCAGTCGATGCGCCCGTATGTCTCGAGAGCCGCCTTCACGTAAGCTTTCACGTCGGCGGCCCTGGTGACATCGGCCGTCACCGCAACGGCGTCCCCGTTGTTCTGACGGATGATGCCGACGGTCGCTTCGGCCCCGGCGCCATCGCGGTCTACCACCATCACCTTCGCACCTTGCCGCGCGAACGCCACGCACGTCGCGCGGCCGATGCCGTTACCGCCGCCGGTGACCAGTGCAACCTTGCCGGTGAAATCCATTTCGCCCTCCATCCGATGACCCGCGTAGCCTATCACCGGCACGCTCTCCTGTCCGAGCCTTCGCCTCCTGTGTGGCGGGGCACGCGCCCTTGCGAGATAGCGGCTATTTGTTGATCACGACGCCGGCGTCCTTGATCACCTTGGTCCACTTCGCATTCTCGGAGACCATATAGGCGCGGAATTCGTCCGGCGTTTGCGGCACCAGGGTCAGGCCCTGGTCGGCCAGCTTCTCCTTCACGTTCGGATCGGACATGGCGTCCGTCGTCAGCTTGTTGAGTTTTGCGATCACGTCCTTTGGCGTCGCGGCCGGCGCGATCATGCCGTACCAGTTGTCGGCCAATACGTCCGGCATACCGACCTCTGCGGTGGTCGGAACATCGGGCGCGAGCGGCGAGCGCGCCTTGGTGCCGAGCGCAATCGGCCGCAGAGTGCCGGCCTTGATCTGCGGAAGGATCACGGGGAGATCGAGGAACGTCATCTGCACCTGCTGGCCGAGCAGGTCGTTGATCGCGGGCGCCGCACCGCGATAGGGCACGTGTACGATATCGATCTTGGCGGTCAGCTTGAACAGCTCGCCGGCCAGATGCGGCAGTCCGCCGATGCCGGCCGACGCGAAGTTGAGCTTGCCGGGCTGCGCTTTCGCGAGCGCGACGAGTTCCGTCATGTTGTTGGCAGGCACGTTGCTGGCAACGACCAGCATTTCCGGCACCGTCGCTACCAGCGTGACCGGCGCCAGATCCTTTTGCGGGTCGTAATTGATCTTCTCCAGGCTCGGCAGGATCGCAAGCGAGCTCGCGCTGGTGATGCCGATCGTGTAGCCGTCGGGCGCTGATTTCGCGACCGCATCGGTGCCGAGCGCGCCGGCAGAACCGCTGCGATTGTCGATGAGCACGGGTTGTTTCGCGATCTCCGACATGCGCTGGCCGACCACGCGGGCGATGATGTCGTTCGGACCGCCCGGCGGGAACGGCACGATCAGGCGGATCGGCTTGGACGGATAATCCTGGGCAAGGGCGCCGGAAGCCAGCACCGAGTAAAGTGCGAGCTGGCAAAGCGCGAGCAACAGATTGCGTGCAGACATCATTGAACCGTTTCCACCCGTTTTTTCACCGTTGTTGTTGAGGCAATTCTTGCAGGGGGATGGCTGCGAGACAATGCCGTTTTTCTTCGGACTCTGACGCGTTCGCTTCCGCTCGCCTATTTCCCGGCCATACTCGAAGGTTCGGGGTCGCCGAGTAGGGAGGCCAGTTGACTATCTTGAGGTCGCGACGATTGCCCTTGGTAGTTGTATATTTTTGGGGCCATATCAGGAAAGAAGCTGCCTCATGTCGACCTCAGACGTCCAAGAACGAATTGGTCGGGTGACATCGGACTTGCGAGAGGAGAGCACCATTCCGGGACAGGATGGTTCGCCCTCTCCGGTTCATCAAAGGATGGAACAAACCTGTACACCGGCGTTGAGCGTGGGTGTCATGGATAATTTCGATGTGGCATGGGCACGCGGCTTCGGCACGCTTGCCGCAGGGCATGAGCCCGCAACAGCACATACGCCTTTTCAATCAGGCTCGATCAGCAAGCCGGTGTTCGCGCTCGCCGTGATGAAGCTGGCCGAGACCGGGATTATCGATCTCGATACCGACGTCAACAGCTACCTGAAATCGTGGCAGTTGACTGGCAAAGACGGTTGGCAACCTCGCGTTACGCTGCGGCAGCTGTTGAGCCACAGCGCCGGAACAACAATACACGGATTTCCGGGGTATCCACCTTCAGGCCCATTGCCCACAATACCTCAAATCCTGGGCGGCGTTCCGCCGGCGAACACTCAAGCGGTCGTGGTCGATGTTCTTCCAGGTACGCAATTCCGCTACTCGGGTGGTGGGACGACGATTGCCCAGCAGGTCGTCGT
Source organism: uncultured Alphaproteobacteria bacterium (assembly GCA_963696255.1). Lineage (GTDB taxonomy): Bacteria > Pseudomonadota > Alphaproteobacteria > Rhizobiales > Xanthobacteraceae > Bradyrhizobium. The sequence continues at coordinate 588,464 of CAVOJN010000005.1, read as the reverse complement.
CGACGTGACGGGATCGCCATTTCCGGAACTCATGCGGGAGCTCATCCTGGATCCGGTTGGGATGGTTGATAGTGGTTACGAACAGCGCGCGCCTGCTGTATTCGCGCGAGCTGCCAGGGGGCATGCCCTCAACGGCGTCGAGATGCCAGGAGGGTATCACGTCTATCCCGAAATGGCAGCCGCGGGACTTCTGGACGACCGCTAGCGATCTCGCGCTGCTCGGAGCGGAGATCATGCGCACGTTACGCGGCGAGGTTTCCAAACTCCGACTCGCGCCGAAGACCGTGAGCAGCATGCTTCGCCCTCAGCTGCCGAGCCAGGAGATTGGGCAGGAGTTCGTGGGGCTCGGCTGGTTTTGCGCGGGGAAAGAGCAGAGTTTTCGTTTTTTCCATGACGGCTGGAATCACGGGTATGTGGCCACCATGCTGATGCTGCCGGCAGTGGGCAAAGGCGCGGTTGTGATGCTGAACTCCAATCAGGGTTGGATGTTGCGGGGTGAGATCATCGCTGCTGTAGGCCGCGAATACGGTTGGCCTGTGCTCAAAAATGTTCCGGAGATCAGCGGCGTGATACCAGACGCAGCATATGCCGCAAGCTATGAGAGCGCGACCGGCAAGATAGTGGTGGCACGAGAGGGCAATCATCTTGTCGTCGAGTTTGCCGGTCAACGGCCGCTTGCGGTGTATCCTGCGGCCGCAGGGGAATTCGTCGCAACCGCGATTAACCTGCGATTGCGATTTGCCGACGGTGATATGCCCTCCGAACTGACCCTCGTCACTGGCAGTAAGACGGAGTCGTTCAAGCGCGCCGATTGAAGCCGTTGCCGCCCGCTTCGTGCAATGGGGACATTTCTGGGTCAGCGGGCGCTGACCAAACGTCTCGGATAGGTCAGACTCGCAAGTGAAGTCCATCACAGGAGCGATCCGGACGATGCAGGGGATTGGTCGGATCAGGCCAAAGACTTGCCCATGAATGCGGAGATGTCGTCGACCGTTTCCAGCGCCCACAATGTCTGCAGGACGGCGTCGGTGCGATCGGCCGGCCAGCGGCTGCCGACATTGCCGCGGAATTTCCGTTCAATGTCGGAGCGGCTCATGGGCTGGCCCGGAAAACCCGCGAGGTTGTCGACCTGGCTGACGATCTGCTTGCCGTCCGACAGCGTGACGGTGAGGCGCGTCGAAGGCGCATTGCCGATCAGTTTTGCGAATGCAGGATCTTCCTTCACGGTGATGTTGCGCATGAAGGCGAGAATGCGCGGATCGTGCAGCCTGTCATGATCGTAACTGGCGTTGCTGATGTCGCCGTCGAACATGGCGCGCGCGGTGATGTAGGGGAGGCTGTGGTCGGCGGTCTCCCTGTTCTCCGGAGTCCATTTCTCGGGATCGCGTCCGGTCTGCTCGTAGCCGCGCCGGGAGGTGGCGATTTCGATGTGCGCGATACGGTCGAGATCGCCGGCCTGCCGCGCGGCGGCGATCGCCGCCGCGATCGCGGTCTGCGCGTAGATGACGGCGGGATAGGCCTTCATGCCGCATTGATGGATCTTGAAGGCCTGGCCGCGCCGGCCGAATGCCGCGACATCCACCTCGGCCGGCGTCACGACGAGCTGGAAGAAACCCTTGCGTCCCTCGAAGACCGGCGCCGGGCCCGTCATGCCGCCGCGCGCCAGCGTCGCCGCGAATATCGCGTTGCGTGCAGCCTCCGCGTCGGCAAACCCTTTCCAGTCGGAATTGGTTTGCGTCCGCGTCTGCCCCATCGGGATGTGATCGTTGAGCGCCAGATTTACCGCCTGCGTGAGCTTCGCCGGCGGAAGTTTCATCAGCTTGCCGGCGGCGAGCGCGATCGCGGGCAGGCTGTAGACCGGCGTGTCCCAGCCGCGCGCCGGGGCGTCGAAGGCATCGACCAGGCGGCAGTTGATTTCATAGGCGAGCAGGATCGCCGTCAGAAGCTGCTGGCCGCTCGCATGTTCGGACTCGGCCACGGCCAGGCAGGCCGCGATGTGATCGCTGGGATGGACCGTGCCGGCCGTTGGCGAGGCATAATTGTCGTTAAGGTCGTAGTAACGCACCGCCGCGCCGTTGGCGAAGGCCGCGAGGTCGGGCGTGCTTTTCTTGCCGGCGCCGATCAGGGTCGAGGCGCCCGCTGCCGCGGACGCCACGTCGCGGCAGATGCGCACGGGCGGCTCATCGAGCGCGCCGATTCCGCAGCCGAGTGCGTCGATCAGATGCGATTTGACTCGCTCGACCGTCGCAGCATCGAGGTCGGAAAAGCTGATGCGGTCGGCATAGTCGGCGAGCCTGTCCGCCAGCGGGGGGACGGCGTCGGCCCGGGCGGCGCGGCCGGTGGCTGCCAGCAGGGCGGTGCCGGTTGCCAGATGCAGGAAATCGCGGCGGGCGAGCTTCATCCTGGGCTCCTGGTTGTCCTGCTTGCTTACGACATCAGTTCATCTGTGGTGGCGACCCTGATCGATCGCCGCGTGATCAGTTCGCTCCAGACCCAGTTATGATGGCGGATGACCTGGATCGCCTCAAGGTGGGGACGGTCGCTCAGCGTATGTCCATCAGCCACCGCGACGACGTGATGATCGTGCGCGACCGCAGAACGCACGGTCGCATCGACGCAGAAATCGGTGGCCCAGCCGGCAATGAGGACGCGGTTGGCGGCGAGCGCCTGAAGCCGGGCCTGCAGATCGGTTCCGGCAAAGGGGTCGTTGAGGCTCTTGTGAGCCACGAGATCGGAAGCGTCCCGGCGCAACTCCGGCAGCAGCGCCCAGCCCGGCGTCTCCGGCTCGAAATCATCGCCTTTGACGCCGCAATGCTGGATGAAAATCACCCGGCCGGAACGCCTGCGGACATCTGCGGCAAGCTGGTTGATGCGTCCGACCACGCCGGCGAGATCGTGCTTGGGATCGCCCTTGAGCAGGCCGGCCTGCATGTCGACCACCAGCAGCGCATCCATCTCCTAGCCCTTGAGAAGCTTCAGCGCGGCCTCATGCACGCGCGGATCGCCGGCCGCGACGATGCGGCCGCCGTTCTGCGCCGGCCCGCCTTCCCAATTGGTGACGACGCCGCCGGCGCCGGTGATGATCGGGATCAGCGCTGCGATATCGTAGGGCTTGAGCTCGGTCTCGACCACGAGATCGAGATGGCCGGCCGCCAGCATGCAATAGGAGTAGCAATCCCCGCCATAGCGCGACAGCCGCACCTCCGATTCGATCCTGGCGAAGATGGCGCGGTCGGACGCGTTCATCAGGAGCGGGCTCGTGGTGTAGGAGGTGGCTTCCTTCAGCGATGCGCAGCGCCGCGTCTTCAGTTTCCGTTCGCCCGAGGTGCCCTGATAGACTGCGGACGCGTTGTCGCCGGAAAAGCGCTCGCCGATGAACGGCTGGTGCATCATGCCGAACACCGGCGTGCCCTTGTGCAGGAGCGCGATCAGCGTGCCCCAGATCGGAAATCCGGCGATGAAGGATTTGGTGCCGTCGATGGGATCGAGCACCCAGACATAATCCGCGTCTTCGCGCTCATTGCCGAATTCCTCGCCGACGATGCCGTGCTGGGGAAAGTGGTATTTGATGATCCGCCGCATCACGGCCTCGCCGGCGCGGTCGGCTTCGGTCACCGGATCGAAATTCGTGTTCGCACTCTTGTCGTCGATCGACAGCGAGGTGCGGAAGAACGGCAGAATGACTTCGCCGGATGAGGTCGCAAGGCGCCCGATGAAGGCGGAGAAGTCGATGACCGTCACGTCTGTTCCTCTGATTGGGAAGCTTGTTGGCAAACAAACCTGGGGCCGATGCGTGGAGGCGAGGACGAGGGATTCTTGACGTGCTCTTGTGCTTCAATCCAGCGCAATCCGCGCGGAGGTGCCGCTCATTTTCTGGCATATTGAATACCGAATCACCTGCGCTTTGCGGGTGTATTTTCGGATAACGAAAGCCATCACGAAATCGAGAGAACGCTTGAGAAGGTTCCCGTTTTTTGCCCGCCGACCGCGGGATATCTGTTAACGTACTGTTATATATTGCAAATTTTTGACTGTTGCGCGCCTGCTAGCCCTGCAAAATTTGCATGGAGAAAGATTGAAAAACCCTTGCGCTTTGTGCAGCGCGGTCGCATATTGTTGCGGTGCGGTAGCGCCTCGCGCTATCGCCTGCCCTCCTTGGGCGTTTCCTCCCTAGACTTGGGCCGCTTGCTCATCGCAAGCGGCCCTTTTTTCTTGCAAGAAAGAACCAGAGCCGGACTGTGAAAGAGCAGGGAGCAGACCGGACCTGGCAATGACAGGATCGATCGAGTTTCGTTTTTATTCCGCCGCCGCCTGGAACGGCCCGAGATCGTCGAGCGGCACGGTCGCCAGCGCATCGGCGAGCGTGGCGAAATCGGCGGCGACTTGCGCGAAGCGCGGTCCCTTCTCGCGGCGTCGCTCATCCATATAGACCGCGCGGTTGAGCTCGAGCTGGATGGCATGCAGTCCGCTCGCCGGGTTGCCGTAGTGCTCGGTGATGAAGCCGCCCGCATAGGGCTTGTTGCGTCCGATCGAGTAGCCGAGCCGGCTCATGGTCTCCTCCACCCGCTCCGGCAGGAGCGGCGCGCAGCTCGTGCCGTAGCGGTCGCCGATCACGATGTCCGGCCGGCGCGGCTCGTCGCGCGACACGCCGATCGACGGCATCGAATGACAGTCCACGACCACCACGGTCCCGAAGGTCTGGTGCACGCGGTTGATCAGCCGCCGCAGCGCGCGGTGATAGGGCTTGTACAGCGTCTCGATCCGCGTCAGCGCGTCATCGACCGAAAGCCGCTCGCGGTAGATTTCCTGCCCGTCGCCGACGACCCGCGGGATGGTGCCGAGCCCGCCGGCCACCCGCATCGATCGCGTGTTGGCAAAGCTCGGAAGCCGCCCGGCGAACATCCGCGGGTCCAGCTCGTAGGGTTCCCGATTCACGTCGACATAGGAACGGGGGAAATTGACCCGGACCACCGGAAAGCCCCGTCCGGACAGCGCCGATATCAGCTCGTCCATGAAGGAGTCTTCGGAGCGGCGCAGCGTCGGCAGGTCGATCCGCGAGGCGTTGAGGAAATCCTCCGGGTAGACCGAGCCGGAATGCGGGGAATTGAAGATGATCGGCGCCCGCCATTCGGCCGGCTCCACGATCTCGAACGGAGGCGGCAATTCACCTTCAAAACGGGTCATACCGGGGCGCCGTCCCTTGATTCTTCTATTGGGTGGTCTGCTGATTCTGCTGCGTTGCGGGCCATTTTGCCGACACAACGAAGCAAGTGTCCATGCACATTTTCGGTAATCGCAACCCGTCTGCCAAGCGAAAAAGTCCTCCTGAATTTGGAACGCCTCTTGGTCGCTCGCCTCCTGGCGGGGTTCATTGGCGGTTCAAAAGTGCGCGCTTCATTGATTTACGCCGCATTCCGGTCCAGAAATGACCCTGCGAAAGTCGGTTCCGGACGGCCGCCTTTCACCCGATATTTACCGTCTATCGGGCTTAGTGAAGTTCATTGATCCGCCTTGAACCGGGATTGATCTCCTTGACCATGCACAAGATCCTCCTCGCCGAAGACGACAACGACATGCGCCGCTTCCTGGTGAAGGCGCTGGAAAATGCCGGCTTTCAGGTTTCGCCCCACGATAACGGGATGTCGGCCTATCAGCGTCTGCGCGAGGAGCCCTTCGAGATGCTCCTGACCGACATCGTGATGCCGGAGATGGACGGCATCGAGCTGGCGCGCCGCGCCTCCGAGCTCGACCCCGACATCAAGATCATGTTCATCACGGGTTTCGCCGCCGTGGCGCTCAATTCGGACTCGGAAGCGCCCAAGAACGCGAAGGTGCTGTCCAAGCCGGTTCACCTGCGCGAATTGGTCAGCGAAGTGAACAAGATGCTGGCGGCCTGATTTGGCTGTTCTGCAAGGCTTGCTTTGGCTTGCCTGCCCGGTCCGGAGCCGATATAGGGACCCCGACCCATCTAAAGAACTAGGGCACGTAGCTCAGCGGGAGAGCACTACCTTGACATGGTAGGGGTCACAGGTTCGATCCCTGTCGTGCCCACCACCCACACTCTGTGGTTGTATAGAGATTGGGACACTCGCAGTAGCGCCGCAATTTCAAAGACATGTCTGCCGAAGTCTCTGGTTCGCGCAGTCTCTGCTCATGCAATCGAGCCGAATGAGCCCACTTCGGCGCCCCGTCTCTGCAGCAAAAAATTCCGTTCCTGGCGCGAGGTTCGGAGACTGGTTCGATGACTGCGTGGGGAGCATGCAGTTTGGTCCAGATAGTCTCCACCACCCAGTCTCCGAAACCTAGATATTAAGACCTGCAAGCACGAAGGAGGCTTTTGCTGCCATTTCTCGCGTGTGGTGGTCTCCAACTTCCGGTCTCTGCGCGGAGATATCGTCTTCAGGTCGCTTTCGGGACGCCTGTCTCCGGCGGCGAAAATCCCGTTCCCAACTCGGCGCGCAAGAAGGAAAGTCGGTTGTTAAGGGGGTAGAACGGACATCGTCCAGGTACGGTCAAATCGACGCTGATGACTTCGATCCGGACGTCTGCGACAGGAATATATTTTTGGGTCGCTTTGAACGAATTTTTTGCCAGGAGATCCAAGCTACTTGATGGCGGCGTCCGTGCAGCAGGCTAACCGACGGACGCCAGCATTTAAGGCGGACTCCTCCGTCGTCAGCGTTTATACTTGAATGTCGAGGTACGAAAAACCGAGGAGGGGGCGCGTTCAAGGAGTCCCGCATATGCCAGACGTCATCAAGAGGCAACGCGAAGCGCGCCGAAAGATCATTCGCCAATGGACGAAGCTCCCAAGGGACAAGCGACAGTCCGTTGAGGAGATATCTGCCTTTGCCAGGACCGCAGCGCAGCAGAACAAGAGCGCATTCGTCCGTAGCCGCCGCGAGCCGTACGAGAAGATCATGGGATGGCTATTGCCGCGTGCTCATCGTGACGCAAGAGTTCACTGAGTATCGTGAGACTGCACCGAGAACGATCGGCGTCTCTGCGCGGATCGATCGACGGCATTCGCCTGAGGAACCATGACCAACACCTTCCTTCGCTGCAAGAGAATGCAGGCCGCCTGGCTCGCGTCAGCTCATGAGCAGGATTGGCTGGATGGAAATAGGCCCGGTTCAGATGCATGCGATGACGCAGATGACTTCCGCGTCAGGCGGCGTCTTCCTTTCTTACCAATGAGACGGCCACTGGCCGCATGTACGTCGAAACAGCCTACCACATAGTTACCACTGCGAGGAGGCCCACGGCCTAATGGCCGCTTCCTGTTCGTGTATAATGACACCGCAGACAATCGAGGGCGGCAATGAGCGACGAAGATGAAATCTGGGCCGAAGGAAACGAGCCGGCAGAACCCGATGACCTATACGACGCTGATCTCGTCGATGTGCTCGACCATTCTAAATCCTATGGAAGCGAAGTCATCGAGGCATCGAATGACGGTGAGGCAATCGGCAAAGCTCGTGAATGGGCGGGGATGTTCCTGAAGATTAGCAATAAAAAGGCTCTGCTGATCCTCACTGGGGGCTGCATCAGTGGCAGCCATCACGAAGTGATCGATTTCGACCCCTAGCGCACTCGGCTGCGATGGGTATGGGTCCTTCAAATTTATAAAATTTGCTCCCAACGATACTGCCCCCGATCGAGCGAGCGAATTTTGGCCCCGGGGGGTAGGGGCCTTCGCCTTCCCGCGTTATCGCAGCGCTCGCCTCACCGCATTTGTACTCGGTCGAACAAGCCGCCATCTCAACACGGAGTTTGGCGGCTTTCTGCATAAAGTGGCCCCCTTTGTTCCACTTTCCGATTTGATGCTGCGAGGAGACAACAGGGGACGAAAATGATCAAAGCCGACGAGCGATATTTTGCAGAGCTTTCCGATAGCGAAAACGGCGAGCCTATCTATTTCGACAATGAAGTCATCGAAGCTTCAAATGACCAAGAGGCGATAGGCAAAGCTGGTAAGTGGGCGGCGAGCCATCGGCTTGGTGCGGTAGCGATGCTGATCGTTAAGCAGGGCTTCAGGGGAGTCCATAGCAGGAAGATCTATCTGGGCGCCTGAAACACCGCACATTCGCTCTCACAAGCTTGCCGGTGCGGTTCCCAAAAGAAAAAGCGCGCGAGACGTCAGCGATTGAGTGTCAGATTCGGGGCCATGGTTGCGGAGTTGTCGTCCTGAAAGCCATTGAGCAGCAAATAACAGCCGAACAGGGTGACTGCCAACAAGCAATACACAAGATAGGAAAGCCGTCCGGACCTGTGACCGCTCATTTCGCTGGATCCCTATCTTGGCGAACCGACCGCTCAGCTCTTTGCGGCCGTCCTTGAGAGTTCAGCTTCTACGCCGGCTGCGCACGCCTTGGCGAATGAATAGTCCATATTCGTGGAGGCAACGGTCTTCACGAATTCGCCAATGACGTTGTCCTTTGAATATGAGCCCGCCGCCTTAAACTTGGCGACGGCGCCGTCAGCCGCAGTAAACTGCGCGACGCACATCGGGACCAAGATAGACATCCGACCGCTGCTCTCTGCCATTGCGCTCATAGTTCTGGCAGTGCCGCCGGTGACCCAGCCGCCCCAGATAAATCCGATCGTCATCGCCGCAACAGCGCCGAAAGCGATACCTTGGAGGAAGCGGGTCCGCGCCTCACCCTGCAAAATTGCGGGTATTCTCATGATGGTTTCCTTTGTTTGCGCACACAAGCGCGTTCGCAGCCGCAGACGCCGCTTGCATCCGCGCTTGGTAAATGCATCGAGCCTATGAGATTGCGCCTTCCGATGGCGCTCTAGCCGCCGCTACGACGACGAGCAGCGACTTCGGACGTCGCCGCTTCAAGGACAGCTTCAAGGTGACCAACTGCCACCGTTGTCGTTAGATGGTAGACTGTTGTCCTGATGCTGTCTGTATAATATTGAACACCGCCAAATAAAGTTCACTTTGTAACAGTTCCCCGGAACGAATCCCCCGGCTGGCGCGTAATGGCGTCGGCGCGGGGATACCACGGGGACAGCAAGCGTGATCGGAAAAGAGTACTTCGCGCGTCAAGCGGCGATCCTGTTTGGGTTGGCTAAAGCAACAAGATTTCCGCAATGACGATCGCGCGCTTGAAGCCGAGCCACGCGCCAGCCGAATGAGCAAGGGCGGGGTTGCCGATCACGGCGCGGCGATTCCGGCCCCGGGAATAGCCCCGTTCCCAATCGATGACATTCCGGAGCGGCCCCGGCCGGCATTGTTCGCGGACGGAGCCAGCTTCGCTTCAGTGGTGATGGGCCGATACGCTCTTCACACATCCCGAAACGAGATCAGTAGCGGCAAAATGGCCGACGTCACCCAGGCTGATCATGCCGACCATCCGCCTGCTCTTGTTAATAACAGGCAGCCTGCGGACCTTCAGCGTCTCCATGTGATGCACCGCTTTCGCTAAATCGTCGTCTTCCCGGCAGCAGTGGATGCCTTCGGTCATCACGTCCCGCGCCATCGTGCGCGCGGCGTTGAAGTCTTTGCTCGCAAGGCCTTTGCAGACGATGTCGCGATCCGTCACCATACCGATCAGCCGATCATTTTCCCCGATCGGGATGCAGCCGATATCGTGTCCTTGCATCAATTTCGCGATTTCGGTGACGGGAGTATCGGGGCTGACCCAATCGACTCCCTTATGCATTACGTCCTTGACTCTCATGGAGGACCTCCGTTGCCACAGCCCCCTGTCGTTCAACTATACAACGGATCAGCAGCGACCGCACCAGCGCGTCGATGGCAGCCGTTCACTGCGCGCCGATTGAACCTCCACGACGATATTCTATTGGCCCGGCTGAAAGCGGATTCCTACGGCATGGGGGCTCTAGGTCGGGATTCTTGCTACAACGTCAGGCCGGTTTTTCTCGAGCCAGGCCACGGCCTCCGGTCCATCGACGACGCACTCGAAGGTTTCCCAGGTTGGGTCCTCCAAGGATTCCGATTGCAGTCGGCTCGCCGCATACTCAACGAGGTCGTGCAAGCGTTCGTATCCTCGTCGGCGCTCGAGGGAATTTGCAATCGCTGTGCTGGCCCATCCTCGCTGGGCCAAATCGATAATGCTTGGTGTGTCAGCCTCGCTGAACCAAGGTGTGGCATCGAACTCGATGCAGCGGACATTATCGGCGGTATGGCAAGTAGCGTGGATCATTGGATTCTTCCGTTCGCTGGCTAATAACCTGCGCCAGCACGCACTTCAGAGTTTCACGTCGTTGCCTCGCACGCCCTCAGGCTTTGACCAAGTCCCCCAGCAGGTTCGCGGCCGTCAGCTTAGCGAGCGTCAGGCCGCTGGCAGCAATCTCCTCAACCGAGCGTCGGATCCGCGTCGCTTCGGGATGCGCTGCGAGCCAGGCCGCGACGGCCTGCGGGCCCGACTGGCCTGTTGCCAGCATATCCGCGGCCAGTCTCCTTTCGGCCGCCGCGATCTGGTCAACGGCGCGGTCGATCGCCAGACGTTCGAAATAATCGTTTGCCGGCACGCTGCGCGCGGCGGCGATGATGCGGTCGAGACGGAAGTCGGCCTCGGCGGCGAAGAAGGTCGCCGCCGCATCGCCGATGGCACGCGTGGTGCGCTGCGCAACCGTCACGATGTCAGGTGCCGAGACCAGGGCGTCGAGATCGGCGAGTTCGCCGGCGAGGCCGGCCGGGACACTGGCATCGGTCAGGTCCTGCCGACGCTTGGCACGTGCGGCCTGCAGGTCCGGCGGCAGGGTGGTGTCGAGCCCGGCGACGATCTGGCGGATCGCCGGGCCGAAGCGCGCGACGACGGCCTCCAGCTCGTCTTTGAAATCAACATTGCGCACGTACCAGACCATGCGGGAGAGCAGGAGGTCCTGCACAGAAGCGTAGAGGGACAACTGCAACTGCCCGTCGATGCTGGTATCGAGCGCATCGATCGCGTCATTGAGCCACTTCAATCCCGGGAGCATTTTCAAGCGTAGATTGGCAAAGTTCAGTGTGCACTTGCTGCGGACCCGCATTGCGAGGATGATGCCGCGCAAGAGTTGGTGTCGTCCGTCTTTTCGATGGAGATCAGCTATGCGCGTACCGGTCTACTACGGCGATTACCTGCGGCTGGACCGGCTTCTGTCATCGCAGGAGCCCGAAAGTGCCAAAATCGGTATCAATGCCCATGACGAGATGCTGTTCATCATTGTCCACCAGGCCTACGAGCTATGGTTCAAGCAGATCCTGCATGAGCTCGATCGGGTTGAGACGGACTTCGGCACGATCCCCGTCACCGATGATGCCATCGCCCACATCGTGCACGGGCTCAACCGTATCTATGAAATCCTCAAGCTTGTCGTGGCCCAGCTTGACGTGCTGGAGACCATGACGCCATTTGACTTCCTGGACTTTCGCGACCTGCTGATGCCGGCTTCAGGCTTTCAATCTCTGCAGTTCCGGTTGATCGAGACGCGGCTCGGCTTGCCGCCTGAAATGCGCGTTCCATTTGATGACAAGGCGATCGACGAGCGTCTTTCCCAATCCGATCGGGACGCTCTTCGAGCCGCCGGCGCTCGGCCATCGCTATTTGACTTGTTCAATCGCTGGCTTGCGCGGACGCCGTTTCTGGACTGGGGAGGGGGGACATTCCGCGACGCCTATCGCACTGCGGTGGAAAACCATCTCACTCGCGATGCCGAGCTGGTGCGCACCGATCCTGCGATCACGCCGGAAAAGCGCGATCGCGAACTGAAGAATATCGAGCGCGCGATCGCGTCGTTCTCAGAAATTTTCTCGGAAACAGACGAGGGGCGCAGTTGGCGGCTGTTGCCGCAGTCGGTTCAGGCTGCGCTTTTCATCACGGTTTATCGTGACAAGCCTGCCGTGCAGTCGGCGTTCCGTCTTTTGACCGCGCTCATGGACATCGACGAAACCATCACTCTGTGGCGATATCGGCACGCGCTCATGGTGGAGCGCATGATCGGGTTGAAGATCGGCACTGGCGGCTCCTCGGGTCACGACTATCTTCGGATGACGGCTGAGCGACATCGCATTTTCTCTGACTTGTTCCGACTGTCCACTTTCCTCATTCCGCGCTCAGCCGTGCCTGAGCTTCCGGCTCCGATCCAGCAGCAGATGAGCTTCGTGTACGCGTCATGACCATGCTCGATCTAACCGCTCATTTCGCGAGGTTTCGCGCTGCGGCGCCTAAGCGGATCAACCTTGCGGCGCACAGTCACCACGACTGGCCCGACGTAACACTCGCGGCGCAGGAGCAGTGCTGGCACGATGCGGCGCGGCTCGCCGGCGAAAAATGGGACTTGGTGTTCGGTGAACTGATCCCGCGCGTCCAGGCCGGGATCGCCCGGCACCTCAAACTACCTGACCCGTCGACTATCGCCGTTGCGCCCAACACGCACGAATTCCTGCGCCGGCTATTGTCCTGCTTTCCGTCGGATCGGTCCATTCGTATCCTGACGAGCGACGCCGAGTTCCATACCGCACGGCGTCAGCTCGAGCGCCTGGAGGAGGATGGCTTGGTTACCGTCACGCGGATATCCGCCGAGCCATTCGAGACCTTCGCTGAACGCTTTTATGCAGCATGCGGGAGGGGCGAACATGACCTTATCTTTGTAAGCCAGGTGTTCTTCACCTCGTCGGCAACGTCGGGAGATCTCAGGGCCCTGGTCGAGGCGGTACCTTCGCGCGACACTTTTATCGTAATCGACGGCTATCACGGCTTTATGGCCCGTCCGACCGATCTGTCTGAGATCGCGGACCGCGCCTTTTATCTCGCGGGCGGTTACAAATATGCGATGGCAGGGGAGGGATGCTGCTTCCTGCATTGTCCGCCTGGTTACGGGCCAAGACCCCGCGACACAGGCTGGTTCGCCGATTTCGGCTCCCTTGCAGCGCCTCCAGGGAAATCAGTCGGGTATCCCCGAGATGCCGGCCGATTCCTTGGCGCGACCTTCGATCCCTCGGGTCTCTACCGGCTTGCCGCCGTATTCGATTGGCTTGCCCGTGAGAGCATTGCTGCTGAGCAAATCCACCGTCACGCGCAGGCGTTGATGACATTATTCATCGAGGGACTTGCGCTTCAACACACTGAGGGATTGCGGTTTGCAGATTTGATTACGCCATGGGGCGCTAAGGCCCAACATGGCAATTTTCTTGCCTATCGGACGCGGCGTGCAGGCGAGATTGAGGCAAAGCTTGCCGAAGTCCACGTGCACTGCGATCGCCGCGGCGACCGCCTTCGCTTCGGGTTCGGGATTTGCACGAATGCAGCGGACCTCGATCAGGCACTGGCGAGAATCAGGCGTGTGATTGGCAGCTAAAGTCCGCTCGACGCTCAATGGTCCGCATGTCATCAAGCATGGCGAACCACATTCGACGCCCGTGTGTGTACCGAAAACTTAAAAACCTGGGCGTAGTGGTGATGCAGTCCGCCTAGGATGGGGGGCGATTTGATGCTCCCGGTCCGCTGAACGGAGCGAGAGACCGGTGCATCTTTATCCAACTCAGTAGGAGACTGGTTTCGATGACCGCGTGGTGGGCAGCCAGTTCGATATCTACTGTCTCCACCACCCACACTCTGTAGTTGTATACAGATTTGGACGCTCGCAGTAGCGCCGCAATTTCAAAGACATGTCTGCCGAAGTCTCTGGTTCGCGCAGTCTCTGCTCATGCAATCGAGCCGAATGAGCCCACTTCGGCGCCCCGTCTCTGCAGCAAAAAATTCCGTTCCTGGCTGGAGGTTCGAGACTGGTTCGATGACTGCGTGGGAAGCACGCAGTTTGGTCCAGATAGTCTCCACCATCCAGTCTTTCTGAACCCGGTGATTTCCGCTCGGGTTCAGACACGGCGTTTGTGCCGGGATTTCTGCGACCGGTTTGACCGCCTTTCAGTCTCTGCAAGCGTGTGTCGTCTCTAGCGGCGATTTCGGCGGCTCTGTCTCCGCGTCCAAGAATTCCGTTCCTGGTGGACAAGGCTCGGTGGGGGACATCCGGCCCTTGTTGCGCGGGACACTGGACAAGGCTCGGGGGGACATCCGGCCTTGTTGCGCGGGACACAGAGCGGTGGTCTGGCAACGGCGGTTTTTTATTGAGGCTTAACGCTATTGTTGCGAATTCAACCCGAGTGCTTCGAACTGCCGACTCCATTCAGCCGGAGCATCGCGCAGCCGCTCGACGTTGACGCCTCAAGGGAGACGGCCCTCGACAGCGGCGCGGACTAGCTTGGGAGCAAGGAAGGCGAGAGAGATAGTCATGTTGACATGACGGGTGCTGCATCGCTCGCGCAACGCAATTTGCTCAACATCAGTGACAGATCCCGAGATCATCTCGTGTAGCCACCCTCTGCCGCGCGCGATGGCGCTGACGAGGCGAAGGCGTCGTTCCGGGCGCTCTGGCCTGATCTCATTTCGTGATGACCCGTGTGGCAACAGAATTTCCCGGAATCTTTTTGACGGAGGCTTCTGCCAGGGGATGGACAGAAGGTGATCGTCGGTCTGTTCGATATCGTCTGCAAGTTCAATCGTCCCTGGATTTTCTCGTGACCTAAGCCGGAGCGCCAGCCGATCCGCATGGACGTCAATGCGGCCGATCCACTTCGCAATTGCGCGGTGACCCGTTATGGCTGAGAGCTGCATCCCACTTTGACTCCTGAAATATTCATTGAGAGATTTGACTACGATCTCCTCGACGTCGGCTGCAGGAACGCGGGTAACTGATCCAACCTTTGCTGTCTTGGCCTCCCCGTGCAGGCACGGCAGCGAGACGTAATAGCGATAACGGATGCCGGCCTTCGTTGCGTGCGTGGGCGCCATGCGATGGCCTGCGTCGTCGAACAGCAGTCCAGTCAGTAAGTGGTCGCCCGCGTTACGGATGCTGGTTTTGGTGGTCCATTGATCCGTGAGCTTCTGCTGGACCGCGTCGAAGAGTGCGCGCTCCATGATAGGTGACTGCTCGCCGGGCAGGATCTCGCCCTTGTAGCTGACCTCTCCGATATAGAATCGGTTGCGCAGGAGGTAGAAGAGCGTTCCTCGCTCGAAGGGGACGCCCCCGCGGGCGCCGCCAGTCGCAAGCAATCTCGTCTTGGTGCGCATGTTGCGCTCCCTGAGATCTCGAACGAGGCCGTTGACGCCGCTGAGTTCGAGATAGCGCCGAAAGATCAATCTGACCTGGTCGGCCTCACTCTCCACGACGACGATCTTGCCGTCCTTCATGTCGTAGCCGAGGGGGAGGGGGCCGGCGACCCAGAGCCCCTTGCGTTTGGAGGCTGCGATCTTGTCCCTGATCCGCTCCGAGGTGACCTCCCGCTCGAACTGGGCAAAGGACAACAGCACATTCAGCGTCAGCCGGCCCATGGAGGTCGTGGTGTTGAACTGCTGGGTGACCGAGACAAAGGACACGCCATGGGCATCGAAGAGTTCTACCAGCTTGGCAAAGTCGGCAAGCGACCTCGTCAGGCGGTCGACTTTGTAGACGACAATGACGTCGATCTTGCGGGCGCGGATGTCATCCAACAGCCGCTGGAGGTCAGGCCGGTCGGTCGAGCCCCCGGAGTAACCGCCGTCATCGTAGCGGGCTTTGATCAGTGTCCAGCCGGCATGGGCCTGGCTTTTGATATAGGCGGATGAAGCGTCGTACTGCGCATCCAGCGAATTGAACTCCTGATCGAGACCTTGGTCGGTAGAGACCCGGGTATAGATGGCGCAGCGAACCGGTTTGACGGAGGTAGCCTTCATTGACCGGCCTCAGACGTTGACTTAGCCTGCTTATCCCTCAGGCCAAAGAAGCGAGGGCCACTCCATTTGGTGCCGGTGATCGCGAAGGCGACCTTGCTCAGGCTATTATAGGTTTGGCCGTTCCAGGCAAAGCCGTCGGCCAACACCATGATGCGATGCGACTGCCGGTCCCATTCCCGAACCAGCACGGTCCCTGGCGTCAGGTCCGTTCGTTTCTGGTCCAGCTTCTTCAGTCGGTCCGCGATCACAAAACCTGACCCGCTGGGGTTAGTGCGTTCCAAAACTTTTCTAGTCTCATGGTCAAGATCGCCAAACCGATCGGCCTGGATCCGGAAGGCTAGAACCGCAAACAGCAGATGCCGCGGCAGGTGAAGAGGTGCTGGCCGCTGGAAGACGCTTTGCCATCGGGCGCGCAACCCCCTGAGGTCGAGATCGCGCAAATGCGCGATCTCGTCTTCTGCGGATGTCCTGGATGAGCCAATCGTGGCAGGAGCGGTACGATGTTTGCCCCGCATTGCATCACGCCGCTTGCATCACTCGGTCCGCTCCCACGTCGATGATGCGATAGACGCGACCGCCCTCGTCTGATTCCGACACTAGGTTAAGACCGAGCTTCTTGCGGACGACCCCGGCGAGGAAGCCACGTACGGAATGTTGTTGCCAGCCGGTTGCGGCCATGATGGCTGCAATTGTCGTTCCTGCCCGATCCTGCAGCATTGCAACGACCTGAGCGTTTTTGGTGCCAGCCCGCGTTTTTGCAGTTGGGTCCGAAGTAGCGTTAAAGGGTACTGGCCGCTTTGATGATTTGCGCTTGGTCGTTTTCACGGGCCGTGAGCGCGTTGCAGTTTTTCGTTTGGATTTTTTGCTGGTCATGGATCCTCACAAGGTTTGCGCGACGCCATCCGCCGCACCACCTAAGCCCCACCCGGGCAAATGACCCGGCGGGGCTCGGCCCAAAAAGCGCGCCTCAGCGGCTCCCAGTTCTCACAGCAATGCTCGGTTTGGAGAGGAATGCCAGTCTATTCCGAGCAAGATGATTGCTCTTTTGCTCACTAGCTCTGACGAGCTGATTCGAATGAAGTCCTGGCTTCCGGGCTTGGCACCATTGAGACATGCCGAGACAGCCTGAGGATGTCCGTTCCTAGAGGTAAAGCAGACTTCGTCTAGTTGCCCGCCGATGTCGCCTTTTGACCAGAAGCGATCATCCAACCCTGACGGGTTGGCCGATTTCGCGTAGACCCTCGCGCGGGGCGAGCGTAACGTTGTCGTGCCAACCCCTCGCTGAGCAAGTCCAGACCGGAAGGAGCGTTCAAATGTTGACGAAACGTGATCTTCTTCGTTCAGCCGCCTTGGCTGCAATTACGGCCTCAACGGCAAAGTCCGTCCCGACGTACGCACAGGCGAGCACCGACCGCCCGGGGTTTTTCAAGGCAAAGGATATTGCTGAGGCAGGTTTCATCTACGGCCTGCCGATCGTGATGAACTACGGCGTCATGTACGAGTACGCGGTCGATCGCAATTCGGGGCAGTTCAAGGCTCCATTCAATCAGATCAAGAACGAGCCTAACGTCTTCACCTACAAGGACACCGCCATTGTCACGCCGAACAGCGACACCCCTTACTCGTTCGTTTGGATGGACCTGCGAGCCGAGCCGATCGTCCTTTCCGTTCCGGCGGTGGACCCGAAGCGCTACTACTCGGTCATGCTCTGCGACGGCAACACCTATAACTACGGCTACATCGGCAGCCGTGCCACGGGAAGCGAGGCCGGTGATTACATGGTCGTCGGGCCGGACTGGAAGGGCGCTACTCCGCCCGGCATCAAGAAGGTGTTCCGGTCGAGCACCCAGTTTTCGGTTGCGGGCTATCGCACCCAGCTCTTCAGTGCTGACGACCTCGACGGCGTGAAGAAGGTTCAGGCCGGCTACAAGGCACAGACGCTGTCCGACTACCTGAAGCAGCCGACGACCACGGCTGCTGCGCCAGCCATCGACTTTCCGAAAATCGACACGGAACTCGCGAAGACGAACTTCTTCGAGTTTCTCGACTTCGCGCTGCAATTCGCCCCGCCTCAGGAGAACGAAAAGGAGATACGCGCGCAGCTTGCCAGTATCGGCCTCGGACCCGGCAAAACCTTCAACTTCAAGGACCTGCCGCTGGAGCAAAAACTCGAAGTCGGTTTGGGCATGAAGGAAGGCGAGAAGAAGATCGCCGAATCCGTCGCCAATGTTGCCGGCAAGGAAATCAACGGCTGGCGGGTCAGTTCGCTGTTCGGCGACAGCGCTTTTTACAAGGGCGACTGGTTGAAGCGCGCTGCCGGCGCGAAGGGGGGCATATACGGCAACGACGCAGCGGAGGCGATGTATCCCGCCAGACGCACCGACAGCGACGGTCAGACGCTCGACGGCAGCAAACACAATTACACGCTGACATTCCCCGCAGGACAGTTGCCGCCGGTGAATGCCTTTTGGTCGCGTGACCATGTATGACGGCAAGTCACAGCTTTTGGTCGAAAATCCGATCAACCGCTATCTGATCAACTCGCCAATGCTGCCGAACATGAAAAAGAACGCGGACGGGTCGCTGACGCTTTACATCCAGAACAAGTCGCCGGGCAGCGGACAAGGAACCAAACTGGCTGCCTGCTCCAAACGACACGATCTATCTTGTCATGCGCCTCTATTGGCCGAAGACGGAAGCGCCTTCGATCTTGCCGCCGGGCGATGGGACATGGCAGCCGCCCGGCATAAAGCGGGTCTGATAGAACGACCGAGATAGCGGCCACCCGCAGGTAAGAGCACCGCGCTGGTGAATTTCATCGCCAGTGCGCGTGGCTGCCTGAAAGGATGCAATGTCGCCTTTGGGTCTGGTCAAACTCGGAAGTCCCAGCCTTGCTCGCCGGGTCCCTTGGGGCATGCCAGCCTGCACCGACAGCGCCCCTTCAGCACATTTGCTTTTTTCGTTTTTGTGGTTTCCTTTGCCCAATCTCGCTTTTGCAAAGGCTCGCGAATGCGGCGCGTTGATCTGGTTGAGGCCACGATGCAGGGCTGGGCGCGGCTCGATGATCGCCAGCGGGAGCGGTTCTTCAAGGCTGGTCTGAAGGCGGCGCTGCGCCTCGAACGGCAGGAATTCCGCGACTGGCTGCTGCGACGGCTCAGCGAACCGCCGCTCGCCGCGCCGGTCGATCCGTCCCGCATCGCAATCTCGAAGGCCGACATCGCGCTTCTCATGAAATCGGCGCGCGAAGCACCGGGCCGCTCGCTCAAATAACTCCGCAATGCAATCTGGATAACATCCGGGTCAAATACGATCGCACACTGGGGTAGCGCGGTCCCCCCACATTTCTATGCGCTTCAGAGGACCCCAGCCGCGTTGCGCACCCCCAGTGATGAACCCGCACAGGGACGGCCAGCCTCGGGTTCGTGCAGATTAAGACCGTCGCCGCAGAATTGAAATTAGCGCCACCAATGCCGGGGGCGTCTGCCGTCGGCTTGGATGATAAAGATAATATCCCGGAAAGGTCGGCATCCATTTCTCGAGAACGCGCTTGAGCTGCCCCGCCTTCACGTCAGCCGCGATCATATCATCGTACATGTACGCAAGGCCGTGGCCCGCGAGGGCGGCATCACGCATGAGGTCCGCATTGTTGAAGACAAGCGGACCCTCGACGCGCACCTCGAAGCGCCGCCCCTTCTCCTCAAATTCCCACGCGTAGAGGCCACCTGACTTGACGAGCCGGTATCGGATGCAGCGATGTTCTGCCAACTGGCGCGGCGTTTTCGGCGCGGGATGGCTCTCAAAGTAGGACGGCGCACCGACCACGCTCATGCGGATGTCGGGGGCAATGCGCACGGCAATCATGTCTTTTTCGACGATATCCCCAAAGCGGATGCCGGCATCAAGGCGTTCGGCGACGATATCAACTAGGTTATCGTCGGTAATCAAATCGAGCTGGATATCGGGGTGGGTCGCTACAAAAACCGGCAACGCTGGAAGGATGACGGAGGAAACCGCGTGCTTTGTTGCTGTAATGCGCACCGTGCCGGACAGTTTACCGCGTGACGCGCCGACCGCGTCCACACCCGCGCTAATCTCACTCAGTGCCGGACGCAGCGATCGCAAAAGGGTCTCCCCGGCCTCGGTCGTCGAGACTGAGCGGGTCGTCCGGGACAACAGCCGCACTCCGAGCCGTTCCTCTAACGACTTCATCGCGTGGCTGAGCGCGGATTGGCTCATAGCAAGTTCGGCTGCTGCCCGCGTGAAGCTGCCGTGTTGCGCCACCGCGGCGAACGCAGCCAAATCGTAGAGATCATCCCGCTTCATTAATGCACCGTGCACATAAGCGCTACTTGATTATAGGGGCTAATCGATAGCCATTGCCACCACTATGTTGGTCTCAACACGAGCTGGAGCGCCGCAATGAACCACAGTCATCCTGAGTTTGATCACGACCCGATCCGCCGGAAATTCTTGGCAACAACCGCGATTGCGGCAGCCGTTCTCGGCATCGCGCCGCTGAGTTTGATGGGATCGTCGCATTCCCAGCAAACCCAAAAGGGAGAAACGAGCATGAAGACCCGCAAACTTGGAACAATGGAGGTCTCCGAACTCGGGGCCGGCTGCATGAGCATTAGCGCCAATTATGGCCCTCCTGCCGACAAGGCACAGGGCATCGCCACAATTCGCGCCGCACATGCTAAAGGCGTGACATTCTTCGATACGGCAGAAGTCTATGGCCCCTACACCAGCGAATTGCTGGTTGGTGAAGCGCTCGAACCGGTCCGCAATGAGGTAAAGATTGCGACCAAGTTCGGCTTCAACATCGAAGGCGACGGCGCGCCGTTAAGCACACCTGCAAACATCAAGAAAGTTGCCGAGGCATCCCTCGAACGCCTGCGCACTGACCATATTGATCTCTTCTACCAGCACCGGGTTGATCCTAAGGTCCCGATGGAAGAGGTCGCCGGGGCCGTTAGGGACCTCATCAAAGAAGGCAAGGTGCTGCATTTCGGTCTGTCAGAGGCAGGCGTTGCAAACATCCGTCGTGCCCATGCGGTACAGCCAGTTACTGCCATTCAGAGCGAATACTCGTTCATCGAGCGAGCGCCCGAACGCAACGGTGTGCTCGATGTCTGCGCAGAACTGGGCATCGGCTTCGTGCCGTGGGGACCTGTTCGGCATGGCGTTCCTGACCGGCTGGATGACGCCGGAGACCCGCTTCGATCCTAAGACGGATTACCGCCATAATTTTCCGCGCTTCTCACCGGAAAACATCCGGGCGAACTTGCCGATCCTCGACATCGTGCGCAAAAAAGCTGCCGAGAAAGGTACAACCCCGGCCCAGATCTCGCTCGCGTGGCTGCTTTCGCGGCGGCCCTTCATCGTGCCCATCCCCGGCACGCGGAGCCTCGCCCATCTCGACGAGAACCATGGTGCCCGCGCCGTGGCTTTGACGGAGACGGATATTCGCCAGATGGAAGCCGCCTTCGCGCCGCTCGCCGTCCACGGCGAGAGCATGGACGCCGCTAATATGGCGCTGTGCGAACGGGCATGAGCGCTGAACCAAGGACAGCGGCGTCAATCGATTTCATTGCGTGATGTCCGCTGCTGCACAAGGCAGACGTGCTGAAGGCCAGCCCAGATGTCTGCTTCTCGGCGTACTGCGGACATCGCAAGCTCTTCGCGCTCATCACCTCATCACGACCGACGAGACGATAACTACGACGCGGGCATAAGCGTTGTCGGCAGACCCACAGGGACGCTCAGTGATGCGTGTCTGTCCCGTCGCGCATCAGAAGACGCGCCCGGCCCGCAGACGCACGAGCGCGCGTCCCTCGCGCGTCTGAGCGCGCATCAGAAAGGGATCAGTGCTTGAAGATCGGGAGGTTGCAACTCAAGCCAGAACCCCTGCGATCATCCCTGTGCAAAACCCGTGCGCCGTGTAGCTCAGTCCGTAGCTTTTCCAGCAGAAGCAGCGCTGGAGCGACATCCGAATATCGCGAGGAAGATACTGATCCAGCAAGGATTATTCGGTTTTGGCACAAATCTCACTCAACTACTGCAACACTATCGGCACTTTTCAGACATGGCGCGATGTCCGGCTTGAGTCCGTTATGCGATCAGAAGCGGACATGGGCCAGTGCGAGTTTTGATGCACGGTGGAGGAACAGTGACAGGCGGGTTTATCGGGCTTCCTTAAGGAGTCGTGGGAAGGGTTTAAAATTCCGTTCAAGCCTTTTCATCCAGCTCCCGAACGTATGCGTTCGCCGATGATTTTTGCATTCGTGCGAAAAACGATGTCCCAAAAACTTGTCGTGACGCCGTAATTACAATTCTCGAAGCGATGATGTGTGAGGTGCCGCATCTTTGCTGAATAGAGCCAGGAGTTTGGTTCTGTCGGCAAGCAGTGCACGGCATAGTGGACAACGATGAAAGCTAGATACCCCAAGAGAAGTCCGGCGAAAATCGCCGACCCATCTTCTACCCCCGCGGTGACAATCAGCAGAAATCCAATCGGGAATGCAATGAGCGGCGTACTGAGACTGGATCTTTCTGCGTCCGGATTGTTTGGCTGGTCATGATGAAGCCGATGAAGGCGTCGGCCCACAGAATAACGGTGGAAGACAAATCGGTGCACCAGATATTCCAGCAGCGTCCAGGCCGCGACGGCTGCCAGGACCAGATGGAGGCGATACATTCCAGCCAGGTCCACGAAAATCAGGATGGCAAGCGGTACGGTGACGAAGTCGCCGAAGTGTCGAATTCGCCGCATCACCTCGGCAGACAGGCTCGTAATGATAGCTGTTCGCCTCATTGGATCACCTCGCCGGCGCTAAGCAGCGGCTTTTCCCCCGCATCTTGGACTTGCAGGCTAGAGATTGGAACAGATTTGCATGCAAGTAGCGCGATGTCCGATAATGGGATGGTCCGGCCGTCGGTGCGGCTCTTGAAGCGCCAGCTATCATTACCGGTCTCGACGATGTCGCAGTGGTGGGTCAGACGGTTGAGCAGCGCAATTGTCATCTTGGCGTCGCCGAACACGCTGGGCCACTCGTCGAAGGCGAGGTTCGTGGTGACGATGATCGATGTGCGCTCGTATAACCTGCTGACGAGGCGGAACAGGAGCTGTCCTAGCAAGTAGTCTGCCACATTTGAATTGAACGGCTTTCTTTTTGATTTGCCGGAACCGAACCACCGTATGCTCGGTTGTCATATGTTCCCCATCATTAAGGAGACGTGATGACAAACAGAATGATCCCAACAAGTGTGGTCATTAGTCCGCCAAGTCCAGCCAGAACCCGAATCAGACGCTTGGCCAACAGACGCAAAATCCAAACCAGGGCGGCCAGCAGAGCGGCGGCCAACAAAGAGAGCCGCAACGCTAATGGAAGCGAACTTCTCCCTTCGACGAGCAGTTTTATTTACCAGAGTTCTTCCAGCTCCCAATCCGCCTTCTTCGACACTTCCCATTCTTAGGCGCACGATGCGCTTCGGTCCATGCCCTCACAGGAGGTAGCTATGGAACATCAATTTTTCATTCGCCAGCAAAACCTTAAGCTCTATCGCAGTCTCGTGGCTGCATCGGAAGCGGCGGCAGCGAAAGCTGACGCGCGGCAGGAGAAGTTTTTAAAGCTATTGGCCGAGGAAGTAGCGAACGAACCGCCGCCCAGAAAGAACTAAGGCGCTTGATGCCGGCATGAGTGGCTTAACCTGTCAACAGATTGTATTCGTGGCGCGCAACCGCTATCGCTGGTTCGGCCGTCGTGACGCTTGCATCCTGCCGAATTCAGATCGTTCGTGGCCATCGTGAACCGCCCGAGACTGCGGGACGATGGCGCCTGGCGCTGGCGTTGCTGCTTTTCAACTCAAGTCCCTGTCACCGTAAGCACAATCCGCCGGATCAGCTTCGTGTGCGCCCAAGTTCGGATCGAAGCGGAATAGCGTCGAGCAGTAGGGCAGACGATCTCACTGGCATCGCCGATCTTGAGGTAGATGTGTGGTGGATTATCCCCAATGCACTTGAACTCGCGGCAGCCAATGCGCACGATCGGCACTCCGACTTCATTATGAAACTTCGGATAACTTTCCATCTGCAGCGCGCGGCTTAGGCGCCCGATCGATGATGCAAAGTGCCGTGCATGGATCGTCGAGCGAGGGCTCGATCAGCATCCGGTGAGCGGCGCCCCTCTCGCGTCGTTCGGTTGCCGTAAAACGCACCCATAGCGACACGTCCATCGTTAGTTTCTCCCACCACGGGAGAGGGTTGGAAGCTAACGCACCTGCAGAGGCGCCGAGCTCGCCATCGCCGCGACGCGGTGCTTCACTGCGTTCTGCACCTTCTCGAAGGCGCTCACCTCGATCTGGCGCACGCGCTCGCGCGAGACGCCGAATTCCTCCGCCAGTTCCACGAGCGCGATCTGTTCCTCGGCGAGCCGGCGCGTCTCGAAGATGCGCCGCTCGCGCTTGTTGAGCACGGTGAGCGCATCGCACAGCGTCTTGCGGCGGTTATCGAACTCCTCGCTCGCGGCGAGCGTCGTCTCCTGGTCGGGCGATTCGTCCACCAGCCAGTCCTGCCACTCGCCGGAATCGCCGTCGTCGCGGATCGCGACGTTGAGCGAGGCATCGCCGCCGAGCCGCCGGTTCATATAAATCACGTCCGTTTCGGTGACGCCGATCCGCCGGGCGATGATCTTCACCTGGTCCGGCCGCATATCGCCATCGTCGAGGATGGAGATTTTGTTCTGGGTCTTGCGGAGGTTGAAGAACACCTTCTTCTGGTTGGCCGTGGTGCCCATCTTCACCAGCGACCGCGACCGCAGGATGTATTCCTGGATCGCCGCCTTGATCCACCACACGGCGTAGGTGGCGAACCGGAAGCCCTTCTCCGGCTCGAAGCGCTCGACCGCCTGCATCAGGCCGACATTGCCCTCGGAGATCGCCTCCGAGATCGGCAGGCCGTAGCCGCGATAGTCCCTGGCGATCTTGGTCACGAGCCGCAGATGGCTGGTTACCAGCTTGTGCGCCGCGTTGCGATCGCCGTGCTCTCGCCAGCGCTTGGCTAGCATGTATTCTTCCCGGCGCTCCAACATCGGGAACCGCCGGATCTCCTCAAGATAATGGGTAAGACCGGGCTCGGCCGTAAGGATCGGCAGGGCCGCGTTGCGGGCCATGATCAAGCCCTCCAACTAGTTTCGAAACAAAATTATCTGCTATCGATCGGTTGTCAAGTTAATTTCGAACGCTATTATCTCGAAGAGGCAATCATGTCGGCACGCGAAACGGCAGAGCTCCTGCTGCAGGTGGGACGGCTCGTACAAGCTGAAGGTTATGACGGCGAACTCAGTCCGGCCCAATGGATGGCGCTCCGCTTTTTCGCGCGTGCCAACCCGTTCTCGCGGACCCCGTCGGCCTTCGCGGAATTTCAAGCGACAACCCGCGGCACCGCAACACAAGCCATTAAGGCGCTTGAAGCGAGTGGGTACTTGGTCCGACAGCCATTCAAGACGGACGGGCGAAGCGTAAGTCTGCGACTGACGAGCAAGGGCAAAAAAGCGCTTGCACGCGATCCGTTCGAAGTTCTGGTGCGCGCCGTGGATTCGCTCGACCCAACAGAGCGAACTGCGATGCGTCGCGCGCTGCACCAAGTGCTGTCTACTCTAGCTACGAGTGGTGCGCATCGGCGGATCGGTGTTTGCCAGGACTGCACGCACTTCGGCAGAGAGATATGCAGCAACCTGCCTAGCACGGGCCCCTCGGCCGCTCAATGCCTGCTCCTCGGTGTTCCGATTCAGCCAGAGGACATAGGTCTTCTGTGCGTCCATTTTCAACCAGTGAACGAGCACCGCGAGGACGGACGGACACCATGAATGAGTTCGCCACCGCGATCTGCTGAAAGGAGGTTTAATTGACCTTCGTCGTCAACGAGAGCTGTATTCGCTGCAAAATCATGGACTGCGTTGAGGTGTGCCCCGTGGACTGCTTCTACGAGGGCGAGAACATGCTCGTCATCCACCCGGAAGAATGCATCGATTGCGGGGTCTGCGTGCCGGAATGCCCGGTCGACGCGATCGAGCCTGATACCGAGCCGGGGCTTGAAAAATGGCTGTCGCTGAATGCGGAATACGCGAAAATCTGGCCAAATATTATGGCCAAAAAAGCGCCCCCGCCCGACTCTAAGGAGTGGGAGGGGAAGCCGGACAAGCTCCAATACTTTTCACCAAATCCCGGGGCGGGTGATTGAGGCGGACAAGGTCAACGTCCACTCGGTTTGCGACGTGCTATTGGTAGCGAGCCAAAGCCACTCATTGAGAAGCAAACCCGGCGAAAGATCATGAGGTTCTTCGAGCGTCTAAAGACAGAAGCATCCGCCGAGTGGCGGGCCTACACCGAGCATCCCTTCACGAACGGGTTGGCAGACGGTTCGCTCGCCGAAGCGGCGTTTCGTCACTACCTCGTTCAGGACTACCTGTTCCTCACCGAGTTTGCCCGCGCCTACGCGCTCTCCGTCTACAAGTCGCCCAAGCTCGCTGACATGCGCGAAGCGGCGGCCGGCCTCTCGGCGATCCTCGACATCGAGATGAACCTGCATGTGAAGCTCTGCGCCGGCTGGGGCCTGTCGCCCAGCGATCTTGAACAAACCCCTCCGGCGGTCGAGATGCTGGCCTATACGCGCTACGTGCTCGACGCGGGAATGCGAGGCGATCTGCTGGCACTCAAGGTGGCGCTTGCCCCCTGTGTGATTGGCTACGCGGAGATCGCGACGCGGCTCGCCTTACGACCCGATGCGCACGCTGCAACGAACCCATATCGCGTTTGGATCGCCGAGTATGCCGGTGCACCATACCAGGAGGTCGCGGCGAAAGCGCGGGCGCATCTGGAGGGTCTCGCCGATCTCTACGTCACACCGGCCCGCGAGGCAGAGCTGATCATGATCTTCAAGGAAGCCACCCGGCTCGAGGCCGACTTCTGGGAAATGGGCTGGCGTGCGGACCAGCGTGTTGAATAGTCACTGACTGCGTACCGTGCCGGAAAGCTTGCGAAACGTGGTTGCAGCTTATTGCGCGAGGTGGGCGGACGACCGGTCATGATACGAATCTGTGCCGAGCACCGTCGTACGAGACGCCAACGCAGTGCAGCCACCGGAATGCATTGGAATTGCGAGGCGATAAACGCAGCGCCTCCTGGACATGGGTTTCCGTTTCAGCAGCGCGCCCGATGAAAATCTTGGCCACACCGATGGTGGCGTAGCGTCTGCCAGATTTCGGTTCAACTGCAGCGCTCGCTCGCATTCGGCAATACCCTCGGCCACGCGGTTCGTACAAATTTTGGTGCAGCCTAAAGCCATGTGACCCAAAGCATTGTCTGGCGCCAAGGACAGAGCTTTGGTTGCGGCTGCTTCGGCCGCAGCGAATCGTGCAAACTTTTCATCTGTGGCAGAAATCCTTCCGTCAAGATACCCTAAGCTCACCAACGCTTCGACACTTTCTGGATCAAGCACCAGGGCCTGTTCGAAGAAACTGCGTGCTCGCGCCAGGCGGTCGGGGGTTGGCCCCTTGTTGAACCAAGCCATGCCCTGGAAATAAAGGTCCATCGAGAATTGGGATGCGGCGAACGCTCCGCTAGCCTGGCTTCGGCCTCAATAAGCTGGGTTTCCAGCGTGTTGGCGAGCCGCGACACGATTTCGTCTTGCATTCTAAACAGATCAGCGACGGGCTTGTCGAAGCGTTCAGCCCAAAGGTGATTTCCTGTTTCGGCGTCAACGAGCCGCATGTTCACCCTAAGCTGATTGCCGTTGCGCTGCACGGAGCCTTCGAGCACGTAACGGATTTTCAAGTCCCGCCCGACCTGCCGTACGTCAATTGCCCTCCCCTTGTATGAGAAGGCGGTATTGCGTGCGATCACGAACGAGCCACCGATGCGCGACAGGTCTGTGGTCAGGCTCTCAGTGACACCATCGACAAAGTAGTCTTGCTCAGGGTCACCACTGAGATTAGCGAAAGGCAGTACAACAATGGAAAGATGAGCAGGTGAATGATGGGGGCTTTGCCTTGCGCAATCAACATGTGTCGCTGAGCTTCGCCCATCCCGGGCCACCGCATAGGCCCGAATCGGAAGGGCAATGTTTTTGAGATTCTGCTCGCCTAGATCGGCGAACTCAACCCCGACCTTGCCACGGACGTGATCGTAGGCGGAAGACGAGATGCAGATGCCACCGGGCTCTGCGATGCTTTCAAGCCGCGCCGCAATGTTTACGCCGTCCCCAAAAATGTCATGCGGCTCGACAATTACGTCGCCGATATTGATGCCCACCCGGAAGGCAATGCGATTGCCTTCCGCCTCATCGACTGTAAGTTCGCGAATGCGGGTCTGGAACTGCATCGCAGCTCGGACCGCTTCTACCGCACTCGCAAACTCGGCCAAAAGCCCATCACCGGTGCTCTTCACGATGCGGCCACCGTGCTCAGCGATTGCAGGGTGGACAGTCTCCACTAGGAGCGCCGTCAGTTTGGCATGTGTAACCTCTTCGTCGTGGTGCATAAGGCGCGAATAGCCGACCACGTCCGCGGCCATAATCGCCGACAACCTGCGCTGGACCCGGATTGGCCGCTCTTGCACCATGACTGCAATCGAACCTCGATTTGATTGTACGACAGATCAGGTGAAAGGCCTACCGTGGCTGATGTCGGGCATTGGCAGTGCGCCCCGAAGGCGCGAATCACTTGTGGAGGAAGAATCCACCCAGAGAATTGTCGATTGATCTGGTAGCTGACGAGCGGCTCGGCCGGGTGACCGGAAGGGCTGGAGCCTCGTGACAAAGGTCGCCTTGGGCGGCTGAGCGATCCGGTGGGCCGTAACATGTGTAAAGCCTGAGCAGGCCTCGAAAGTGACAATGCGGATGCCGACCCTCCTGCCAATTGGGGAAGGCTGCATGAGTGGGGAAGCAATCGACACGCGCACCCGCTCGATCCGCCGGGGTAGTGGGCACGGCACGTCGGAAAGGTGGTTCGGGTAATCGGGGGAGACCCGTCGTGGTGCGAGGGTAGCGGCCTCAACGTCGCGAAGGCGGCGGCCATGGCGGGAGTCGGACAGGGTCGTATGACCGTCGAAGCCGGGTAATGCCGGCGGAGGAAAGGGCCCTGACTTCTGGTGCGCTTTCGAAGATGGCGAGGTCGTGGTGATTGGCGATGAGCCTGCAAACACCATCAACGACAGGAGCCGCCGGAGATTGCTGTGTCGAGGGGCGAAGGAGAGTTACTCACCGCACCGAAGCCGCGTGCGGTTAGTTTGCTCTCCGTGTGCCTCACGGTGAAGCCAGTCGGAGAGCCGGATGCCGTAATCGGCACGTCCGGTTCGATGAGCGGGGATGGGAAACGGAGCGTTGCCGAATGGCCCAAGCTACCGCGCCCATCCTCGACTCTACCTTTTGAGACATGCTCACTGGCCCTGACGACGTCCGTTTACAGGGGAAGACCGGAACTAGTCGGTCGACGGCCAAAGTGACGAGAATGACCCTTATGTATGGACCGGCTGCGTTTCGCAATAGAGATCGTGCGTGGGTTGCGGAAGTCGCTGATATGTATCCGGCCTGTTTGATCGGCTCGCGGGCCGTGGCCTTGATGGGAATACGCACGCATCGTTGGTCTCATTAGCAGATGAGGTGGATGGCTCCCGCTCACGGCATCTAGGTGCCAAGGTGTGAATACCATCAGGCATTCACGAGCAAAAATGGGAGCCATCCGTCATGGAGATTACCACGATCGGCCTCGACCTGGCCAAAAGTGTTTTTCAGGTTCACGGCGTTGATGTGACCGGTCGGGTCGTTGTCCGCAAGTCGCTTCGGCGAGCGCAGATGCTGCCATTCTTTACCAGGTTGCCTGCCTGCCTGGTCGGCATGGAGGCGTGCGGCACCTCGCATTACTGGGCACGCGAGTTGATCAAACTCGGCCATCAGGTGCGCCTGATGCCGCCGGCTTACGTCAAGCCATATGTCAAGCGAGGCAAGACCGACGCTGCCGATGCGGAAGCGGTTTGCGAGGCGGTGGCGCGGCCAACGATGCGGTTCGTGCCCGTCAAGTCGCCCGAACAGCAGGCGGCGCTGTCGATGCATCGGGCACGCGATTTGCTGGTCAAACAGCGCACACAGTTGGTCAACATGATTCGCGGTCTGCTCGCCGAGTTTGGCATCGACATCCCCAAGGGGCTCGAGCGGGCGCTGCTGATGGCACGACGGATCGTCAATGGCGAAGCACCGGATGTGCCGATGGAAGCTGCCAAGATCGTTGGTACATTATCGCAGCAGGTGCTCGACATCCACGTTCGGCTTCGCGAGGTCGATCGCGATCTTCTTGTCTGGCAACGTGGCAACGATGTCTCGCGTCGCCTCGTGACTATTCCCGGCATTGGGCCGATTGGCGCGACGGCACTTGCCGCATCGATCACCGACCCACATCAGTTCCGCTCGGGTCGGCAGTTCGCCGCCTGGTTGGGATTGACGCCGCTTCAGAAGTCGAGCGGCGGCAAAGAGCGGCTCGGTCGCATCAGCAAAATGGGAGACAAATACCTGCGCAAGCTGCTCATTGTCGGCATGACCTCACTGGTGCGACGGGCAAAGTACAATCCGAAGACAGTCGATCCTCGGCTGGCCGCTCTGCTCGCACGCAAACCTGTGCGGGTCGCGACCGTCGCGATGGCGAACAGAACAGCACGGATTGTCTGGGCGGTTATGGTACGTGAGGAGACCTATCGTGCCGACCACCAGCCAGCATTGGCGACATAAATCGACGATTCCAGGACTTAGCTGAAGAGGAGATCAGCTTCACAGGGTTGCGAGAGCGATGCGATATGATGGCAAACCGGTCAGACCGGGAACAGGGACAACCCACTACATGTCCAAGGCGTCAGAGCCTGATTAGCAGAATGGGACCGTGTTCGCGGACTCCATCAGGGCCAGCAGTCCTCAACCGACTGCGTCAACAGGCCGGACAGAAGACTGCACCCGACCAAAGCCAACGTATCAATTTTCTCCTTGCAACGCGGGAGCCATCCACAGAGGACAGGTTGGCGAGCAACCATTTGAGTCACCAAACTCTGGATGCGTTCATCGATCCGTTCCATGCATTTTCTCTGTCGCGAACTCGGATAAGACTTTCAGATTGCCATCACTTCGTGATGGGGCGCGTCGAAGATCTTCTGGTTGTGCAGGATGCTCCACGCGATCCGCGCCAGTTTGTTTGCCAGCGCTGTTGCCAGCTTGTTGCGATGCAGCCGTGGGGCTGCGTTCTGCAGCCATGTTCCGAAGCTGAAGCGCTGCCAATTGTGCGGACGCATCAGGATGACGTTCGCAGCCTGGATGAACAGGGTCCTTAGATACTTGCTTCCTCGCTTGGAGATGCGGCCCAGAACAGATCGGCCACCTGTGCTGTACTGACGTGGGACAAGACCAAGCCATGCACCGAAGTCACGCCCGCGCTCGAATGCCTCGCCCGTACCGATGGCGGCCAC
Source organism: uncultured Alphaproteobacteria bacterium (assembly GCA_963696255.1). Classification (GTDB taxonomy): domain Bacteria; phylum Pseudomonadota; class Alphaproteobacteria; order Rhizobiales; family Xanthobacteraceae; genus Bradyrhizobium. The sequence goes on along the minus strand of CAVOJN010000005.1, from coordinate 557,238 downwards.
CACGGCAGTCGAGATCAGCGGACCGATCCCGGGAACGCTCATGAGGCGACGGCAGTCAGCTTCCTTCTCACCGATCTGGTCGATCTCGCCACCAATGGTCTCGATCCGCTCATCGAGAGATATCCAGTCGTCGTACAGGCCAGCAATCAAGCCGCGCATTCGTGGCGATATCTCGTCCTGACGGCTCTTCAGGATCGCCAGGAGAGAGTTACGCAGAGCCGTCGCTCCAGTTCTGACTGCAATGCCTTGCTCGATCACGAAGGCACGTATCTGATTGATCGTCGCCGTCCGGCGCGAGACCAGACGGGAGCGAACGCGATGGAGGGCCTGGAGGTCGAGCTGGTCCTGGTCTTCTCACGGACTACGCGCAGATTGGGCCGCAGTGCGGCCTCCGCAATCGCCTCGGCGTCGTTATAGTCGTTCTTCTGTCCCTTCACGAACGGCTTCACGTAGATCGCAGGGATGATCCGCGGCTGGTGACCCAGTTGCCGCAACGCCCGGCTGACAAAGTGGGCGCTGAGGCACGCTTCCATGCCAACGACGCTCGGAGGAAGCCGTCTGAATGTCTCAACGAGCGCCAGTCGCTTGATCTTACGACGAAAAGCAATCTTGCCGTCCGTGCCAAAGCCAACGATGTGGAAGACGTCCTTGCCGATGTCGAGGCCGATCGAGCTTAGGGGCCGTGTGGTCGTGTCCATGGGCTGCTTCTCCGGATGGTGCGGGGTCGTCCTTGCAGACTATCCTCGCGGGGGAAGCAGCCGGTCCATCCCATCAGCGGACCTCCGACGGAAAGGAGGGCATTGTTGTAAACTTCCTACTTTGTCTGTTAGGTTGCTTGCTCTGCCGCTGGTGAAGCGATGAAAATTTCTGACTGGCAAGTCACTAAACCGGAAAGTGTCGGCTTCCGGGGCGAGCCGTTTGGCGCTCTTGTTAAATGGCTTGACGGCCTCGATTACGCAAATGTCCATGGCATTGTAGTTGTGCGTCACGGCAAGTTGCTCTTCGAGCACTATCGCACGGGTGAGGACGAGTGTTGGGGGGTGCCCCTCGGAAAAGTGAGGCATGGACCCGAGAGCAAGCACGATCTTAGATCGGTCACCAAGAGTGTGACATCGTTGCTGTTGGGAATCGCGTTGGAGCGGAAGCTGATTGGTAATATCGACGATCCGATGTTCAACTGGTTTCCGGAATATTCGGACCTGCGCACACCGACAAAAGGACGCATATCGCTGCGTCATTTGCTGACGATGTCCGCCGGATTTGAATGGGACGAATACATTCCATATTCGGACCCCAGGAACAGCGAAGTTCGGATGCTTATGTCAGACGATCAATACCGGTACACACTCGAACAGCCGGTTGTGTCGCCCCCGGGACAAGTCTGGAATTACAATAGTGGCGGCAGCGCGCTTCTAGGCGCCGTGATAAGCAAGGCTGCGGGTGGAGCACTCGATGGGATCGCGCGCGAGTTTTTGCTCGAGCCTCTCGGCATTACCCACTTCGACTGGACGAGAAAGGCCAACAGCGAGATTCCCGAAGTCGGCGGCCTTCGGCTCCGCGCGAGAGACTTCGCCAAAATTGGTCAGCTTGTTCTCTCAGGCGGAAACTGGAACGGTCGCCAGATCGTCTCACGACAATGGATAGAAGAATCCACGGCAGCACATATTGGTCCTGCCGACAGGATGTATTTCTACGGGTATCAATGGTGGCAAGGCCGTTCCCTGCTCAACGGAAGCGAGGTGCGGTGGATTGCTGCAATCGGAAACGGCGGACAGCGGATCGTCATTGTTCCTGAACTAGACCTTGTGGTCGTGATCACTGCCGGTCTCTACGGAAACCCGATGCAGGCGGTGCTGCCGTTGATTATCTTCAATCGCTATGTTCTGGCGGCTGCGGTCGGTGAGGCCTAAGGGCGCTTCCATCTCGTTCACAAACGACTGCGTGCGCTCGGCAAGATCCTACTGATGCTTGAGGCCAAGCATAGGCGGGCGTGTCGCCTTTCGGCCCAAAACGGAAATGCTGCTGCAGTCGCCTCATGTCTGTTGTTGGGGGAAGAACGGACCTAGCAGGAATACGCGCCGAGGTCTGAGTTTGACCCAAATGTCAATCATTGGATATTGCGGATTTGATCCTTTTTACGAGGCGGATACCCAAACCTACGATGAGGGAAAATGGACTTAGCTAATGCAGAAAGGCCCGGCATTGTTGCCGGGCCTTTCTGTTTCTTTTGGACGCTGAACGGTTGGAATCTAGAAGTCCATACCACCCATGCCGCCGCCCGGAGGCATGCCGCCGCCCCCGGCGCCGGCGTTCTTCTTCGGCACTTCGGCGACCATGGCTTCCGTGGTGATCAGGAGCGCCGCGACCGAAGCCGCGTTCTGGATCGCCACACGAACCACCTTGGTCGGGTCGATGATGCCCTTGGAGATAAGGTTGACGTATTCGCCGGTTTGCGAGTCGAAGCCGTAGGCGTACTGGTCCTTCTCCAGAATCTTGCCGACGATGACGGAGCCGTCTTCGCCAGCGTTCATCGCGATCTGGCGGGCCGGCCAGGACAGGGCCTTGCGCACGATCTCGACGCCGGTCTTCTGGTCGTCGTTTTTCGTGCGCAGGCCCTTGAGGTGCTCGGAGGCGCGCAGTAGCGCAACGCCGCCGCCCGGTACGATGCCTTCCTCGACCGCGGCGCGGGTCGCGTGCATCGCGTCATCAACGCGATCCTTGCGCTCCTTCACCTCGGTTTCAGTCGCGCCGCCGACGCGGATTACCGCGACGCCGCCCGCAAGTTTGGCCAGACGCTCCTGCAGCTTCTCACGGTCGTAGTCCGAGGTGGTCTCCTCGATCTGCGCCTTGATCTGGTTGACGCGCGCCTCGATGTCGGCCTTCTTGCCGGCGCCGCTGACGATGGTGGTGTTCTCCTTGTCGATCATCACCTTCTTCGCGCGGCCGAGCATGGCAAGCGTGACGTTTTCCATCTTGATGCCGAGATCTTCCGAGATCGCCTGGCCGCCGGTCAGGATCGCGATGTCCTGCAGCATGGCCTTGCGGCGATCGCCGAAGCCCGGTGCCTTGACGGCAGCGACCTTCAGACCGCCGCGCAGGCGGTTGACGACGAGGGTGGCGAGCGCTTCGCCTTCGACGTCTTCCGCGATAATCACAAGCGGCTTACCGCTCTGCACCACGGCTTCCAGCAGTGGAAGCAGTTCATTCAACTGAGAAAGCTTCTTTTCGTTGATGAGGACGTAGGCATCTTCCATTTCGACGCGCATCTTGTCGGCGTTGGTGATGAAGTAGGGAGAGATATAGCCGCGGTCGAACTGCATGCCTTCCACGACCTCGAGTTCCGTCTCGAGCGACTTGGCTTCCTCAACTGTGATGACGCCTTCGTTGCCGACCTTCTTCATGGCATCGGCCAGGAACTTGCCGATTTCGGCGTCGCCGTTGGACGAAATGGTGCCCACCTGGGCGATCTCCTCGTTCGAGGTGACCTTCTTGGAGTTCTTGACCAGATCGGCGACCACGGCCTCGACCGCGAGGTCGATACCGCGCTTCAGATCCATCGGGTTCATGCCGGCGGCAACCGACTTGGCGCCCTCACGGACGATCGCAGCCGCGAGCACGGTGGCGGTCGTGGTGCCGTCGCCGGCCGCATCGGCCGCCTTGGAGGCGACTTCGCGCACCATTTGGGCGCCCATGTTCTCGAACTTGTCGTCGAGCTCGATCTCCTTGGCGACGGTGACGCCGTCCTTGGTGATGCGGGGAGCGCCGAACGACTTGTCGAGCACCACGTTGCGGCCCTTGGGACCGAGCGTCACCTTGACGGCGTTGTTGAGGATGTCCACGCCGCGCAGCATGCGATCGCGGGCATCGACGCCGAATTTGACTTCCTTGGCCGACATAATGATCTCCGTTTTCAACTGATCAGATCCCAAAGGCCGCGGGACTGGGCGGTTCTTAAGGGATGAGATTTGAACTTGCGGGCCTCATCCTTCGAGACGCCGGCTGCGCCGACTCCTCAGGATAAGGAAAAACTAGCTGACGCTTACGCGGCCTTCTTCTTGGCGATGGGCAGATCTGTGAGAACGCCCATGATGTCACTTTCCTTCATGATCAGCAGATCCTGACCATCGAGCTTGACCTCGGTGCCCGACCATTTGCCGAACAGCACGCGGTCGCCGACTTTGAGATCAATCGGAATCAGCTTGCCGGCTTCGTCGCGGCCACCAGGGCCAACGGCGATAACTTCGCCCTGGGAAGGCTTTTCCTTGGCAGTGTCGGGAATGATGATGCCGCCAGCGGTTTTGTCTTCGGCATCGATGCGTTTGAGCACAACGCGGTCGTGGAGTGGGCGGAATTGCATGCAATCCTCCTTGGCCTTTATTGATTGTTTCTGGATTGGCAGTCGCGATGAGCGAGTGCTAGCCACCCTTTACATAAGCCTGTGCGACTGGGACACAAGGGCTTCGGCCCACGATGTTTAACTGCAACTTGAGTTTCTCAAGAAGGGTTCGCATGCGGCGATTGCTAGCAGGCGAAGTAACATGCTGCCAGCGTGTTGATTAGTATCATCTATTGAACGTTTTTCTTTTTAGCGAATTGAGAATCATGCAACTGTTTTATTTGGGCTGGAGGTTGGCATGGTCGAGAAAGGTGCGATTTCCAAGGATTTCAGGAAGCAGGCCTTAGGCTACGGACTGACAACAGCGGAAATCGTTTATCGCCGTCCGGATCGTCACTGGTTGCTGCAAATTTACGTTTGGCAGGACTACGATATGTTTCCGACTTTCCCGGCGCTGAAGGATTTCCTCGCGTTCTGGGAAAAATCGCTCGAAGGCCCGCTCCTCGCAGTCACTGTCGCGCATTCGAAGCTCATCAAGCCCGCCGAACTGCACGCCATCGATGGCGTGTTTCGGCTGCATTGATTCTACTATCGATAAGCGTTCGTGGTCGCGCGCAGTTGTGGCGGCGTCGCGATTGATTTGGATAGGGTTACTAACACGCTTACTGCGCAAGATAGTTGCCCAAGAGTGGTTTCAGCCTCCAAATAATCCGGATATTGGCGGGACGATCACACCAAGACCCGGCTAATCGTCCCTGATGGGCTCGCTATTCGGTCCTATGATCCCCATATATGCATCTATCCAGATCAACCATCGAGATTGGTTGGAGTGCGCGGAGACTTCCAACGAAAGGGCTCTGCATGTTCAAATCTCAGCAGTATCGTGCGAAAGCGACCGAGTACGGCGAGTTGGTCAAGGCTTCGACCGACCCAGCGAAAAGCCGTGAATTTCGAAAATTGGAACGGCGCTTCGCCTCGTTGGCTGATAACGAGCAGGTTCTCGCGGACGATCACAATAGTGCCGTGCACGTTTCGAACCATGACCAATCCTGCGGCGCGGCCCTGGCCGTCGAGGAAGAATACGTTCTGCGGTGTCTTGGGGCGGCGCTAATCATGCAATGGAGCACCTTACCGACAACGCTGCAACGGGAGGTCTTCGACACCGCTGGGTCCATGGGCAAGTTGCTGGAGACAGCAGCGCTCCGTGGACAGATCGCTCGGTTTCTGCACAAGCACAAGAATGATTACCGTTGCAACAAACTGGTTCCAATGGAAGGCTCGCATAGCGAAAACGAGATTCTCCGCTATGACTTTGTCCCCGGTGGGACGATGAGGGAGGCGCGGTCCGTGACGGACTGCCGATGTGAATACTAGCCGACCTTGTACGAACCCTCCGACGAGACCTGAACGAACGTGCTCGCCGAACAATTGAAGCTTCACCCAGCGCTCGACGGAAGATCGAACGTTCTCCTGAAAGCAGACTCATGCAAAATCTCTCGCCGCGTCACGTCAAAACAGAAGAGTTGCGCCTGCTCGGTGTCGTATCGGGCTGGTACAGTACAAAAGTGAACGGAACGTTCGTTTCGGGGCCTCATGCTTCCGAAGCCGACTGCCTTCGCAAGATCGCAGAGATTGATCCGCCGCCGTCGAAAAAAAGATGAGTGCCAGCCTGAAGATAGCTTGTACGAATGTCACGCGGCTCGCTCGAGGGTACATCACTTATGGATAGAGTGCTATCGTTGTTGATTTCAAGGGATCACTGCGAGCCAGCTTCACTCATGGAAGCAGGGGATGACCGGTGTCCGCCTGATCAAACACGAGGCTAAACTAATATCGGCAGCGTAGCCAGCTTCTGCCACCGCGACGACTGGTCCCTAGTGATGCCGAGTCGGAGAGTTCTGGAGGATCGGATCTCCCGCAGCAACTCGCCCGGCCCTGATCGCGCATGCGGATATTACCTTCGCTAGGCCGATCTCATGAAGGCGAAACGAGCTGAGTTCCGTGAGCATCATGATAGGGCGCGGAGCAAGAGTTTCTGCTTGGGTGAGGAATTGCCGAACTACAGAGTATTGCGTTAAGCCGGGCCTCGTGCCGGGCTTTTCGTAGTGTGTCTCTTGCCCATCTCGGCGAACGCGGTTGACGGTCGCAGGCTTGTCCGCCTCCACGGGCTTTGTCGATCGGCATAGAACAGCGCGGCTGAGGATTGGAGCGGCCCCGGACAATCGTTAACTTTTCCGGAAGTGGTCTGTATTGATCAGTATGTCGAGTCGCCCGTGTGGGAGACTAATCTATCGCCGCCCGCAATGGGGCATCTACCGGTGACTGAGAGTGTTGTGCTCCCGCCTGATGCAAGGGACGCGTCATGAACAAGAGAAAAACTACTGAGCAAAAATGGCACGAGCAATCTGAGGCCACAAGAGAAGAGGCGGCCAAGCTTCCCGATGGCGATCTCAAGGAGAAAATGCTGCGAAAGGCCAGCCAGTTACACACAGCATCCCAGATGAGTCTGTGGCTATCGTCGCCCGGTCTACGGGCCCCGACGTAACGACAATCCAAGAGCCCGCCTCGTTGGCGGCGCGACCGTCTCTTTTTCACGGCGCAGTTCTGCTCCCCCGTCGGACTGTGTCGTGGATTGGGCCCCAGGCTTTATGCCGCACAGAAGTCTGGGGCTTCTCGCGCCGGTGATGAGAACGCCAGTCGATGTGCCAGCTTCGCTGCTTGCGACCGCAGACGAGGTGATCGAATAGAACACCCTATTGCTGCGATGCACGAGTCCGAAAATGGCCCAAAACGGGCATGCCGCGGTCACCCGGCGATATCCGCTTTTGGGGGGTAAAGCCGACTTGGCGGATATCCACGCGCCCGCTTACCTCGCCGCGGATCTGGAACTGGCGCTCCAAGCGGAAGGCGCCAAGTCGTTGGTCCCATCAGCCAGCTATCGGACGCTCTGTCCCAAGTGGATAAAGGGGCATTCAACGCTGCGGTGCTCGACATCAACTTGTGGGATGAGGCCGCCCGTATCCGCGAGGAGACCTCACGCGTCTGCGCGCAGTGTTATTCGTCAATCGGTGCTGCCCGAACAGGGCTCGCTTCTCGCGATATCAGTATGAGGCGGCCCGGTCCCCGGAATCATTGGGTCGCGCGCCCATTGGCTCACTAGTACAATCACTTTTGGAGCATTGGCATGAAAAAAATCTTGCGATCTATCTGGCAGCGGGAGCCAGTTTGCTTCTCGTCACCACTGCAACAGCTGCACCGCTCTCCGCTGACGTATCAGTCGCACCGCAGAGCCACATTCAAAACGTTCGGATGGTCTGCAACGAAGGCGGCCGTTGTTGGCGCGAACGCGGCGAACGCCGCGTCATCATCCGCGAGCCAGGTGATTCATATGGATACGCTCCTCGTAAGCGTTATATCGAGCGCCGGGGTTATGACGACCGCGGTGGTATCGGCTTTCGCGCTCCCGGCGTGAGCGTGGGAATTGGCACCGACCGCTACTGAGGAAACTGACGAGAAGATTAAAAACAAAGGCCGCGGAGCAAACCGCGGCCTTTCTTGCGACGCAAATTAGCGCAGACCATTCGAGGCCGGTCTTTCTTTCTTCGAAACACCTTGCCGTTTAGCACCAACTGCCCGGTTTTCGTTCAAAAATTATCCGCGACCAGGTCATAAGAACCCCTGCTTCCGCGAACATAAACCCTGGCGGCCGCGGCGCATATCAGGTCGCGGTTGGAATCGAACGCGTTCAGAAAACCAAACTCATCGAGGCGGGTATCTGGTTGAATACGCCGCAGCGCGGCGTCGTTTATGAAGAAGGACGCCTCTATCGCGCTATCATGGCCCCAGAATCGTACAGCATGCCGCGTTCGGTCGTATGAACGACTATAATTCGGAAACTCAATCATTGGCTGGACCGATCTAGTTGTCAGTGCACAAGAGCCGTCCCGGCCTGCGCACGATCTACCGAGGTATTTCGATGGCCGAAGGCTTTCCTGACCGTAACGCCGAGACGGCGTGCGGTTGGTCGATACGCTGACAAGATCTGGCCAGGGCAGGCTTGGAGCAACGCCGGAGGATGTTTAACAATCCGGTAGTGCTTCGCTAAAGGTGGCTACGCTAAAATCGCTTTACAATGCTGCCCGATCTTGGCCGAACAAAATAAATCGCACAGAGCCTCGCTATTCGGCGAAAGGCCACCATATTTTCAATATCACCGCGCGCCCCGGCCGTTATCGGTGACTGAGAGCTTTGCGCTCCCGCCGCGACCAAAGGCGGTCAATATGTCACATGTCAACACATTTAATATTCGCGAGTGGCTCGTGCCTCCGATATTACTGCCGATCTTTCTTGTGCTGTTGGCCGCGGCCGCGATGCTTATTCAGTGGTAGTTCACCTTGAACGACTTCCGCTGTTAGCTCAGGCAAAAAGTTCGTTTGTCCCGGTCAAACCACCCTTGGGATCGCTAGCTGACGAACTGAACGTCAGGGCGACGGCCGCCTTGGATACAGCTTGCGAATGCCGCCGGGAGTTCAAGCACAACAATGAATCCGGTCGCGTCAAATTGCCTTTGGCAGAAGACTCGGCCGGCGATGCGAGATCCGGTGCTGCGGCTTTATCGCGGTGGGATAACGAGGGAGGCGCAGTTCGCGACGGAAAGCCGCGTGAATGAACGCCGACGATAGGAGGACTCCCGATGTCATTTGCACAATTCAGGATCGATGATGGTCCCCATAACATGGACGGGCTGCGGCTTTTTGCCCAGGATGGAGCTGAACGGATCGAGGCGTTCATTGGCCGCAAGGTACTGGACGTCTGGGCCGACTTCGTCGAACACCGCGGAGGACGACAAAGTCTGTTCCGCGATCAATATAACGCGCTTGGGAAGCTGAACCTGGCCGCGCTTCAGCGAATCGTAAGCGGGAAATACCAGCGAGGCGCCCCGTCCAACCGACAGCATCCCTTTGTGGAAGTATTGTTCTCGGACATCACGGAGAGCGGTGAGGTTCTAAATTTAACCGACCTCGTGCGCGAACCTTTACCGCCGGCGTTCAATAGAAGATGATCTCGGCAACCGCGAAAGAAACGATGATGAATAAACCCCTTCACTCAATTGACGAGCCGACGCCGAGGAAGACAATTCGGGCCGACCGGCCTCCCACGGAAGGGTTCGCCTCGATCGTCGACGGCCGCTTCAAGACAGAGTTCGACACGGTCGAGGCTGCTGAAGCATCGGGCCGGGAACTCAAGTCGGTTTATCCGAGGCTCCAGATCGAAATCTATGACGCCGCTAACAAGGTCCGTACCTTGTTGAGCTAGCGACGTTGACTATCGCGTTGCCAGACAACGTATGGTGCGCCGGGATTCCAACTCGAATTTGCTCAAGAAAGCGCGTCGGCGCCGGAACCGATCTCACGGCCAAAATGACTCGCCGATCACGCGAGCAAATCGCCATCTCATGGGACCTTTTCAGGTCCTCCGAGGTGCCGAAGATTTGACAAACTTTGACATGGAATCAAAGGAATTTCGGCCCGGGGCGATGTCCGCTTTGCGCCGATTGTGTTCAAAAACCCGGCTGTTGAAGCCGAAGGAGTTCGCTGATTCATCCCGTCCTGTGGGCGGGAGGCTGGACAGCGATGATTGGCGAGCGGCAGGTTGATCAGGCGGCGCTGTTCTACGAGTTTTCACTTGCCCTGCGTCGTATTGATCTGGATTAACCTGATTGGTCGATCTACGTCAGTCTTGCTCACTTGATCTTGTTTGTGGCCTGCCCATTTCTGGGTTGGGTTTGATCGATAAGGTTCTCGCACCGGCCAGCGTCAAAGAGAGACCAGTCCCACAGTGGCAGCGTCAGAAGGCCAAGGGCAAAGTCGAGCGCATCAACCCCAACTGTCAACGAAAGGACTGTCGGTCAATCCGGCGGTCTTTTTGTTTGGGTGGATTCTCGGGGGGTGGCGCCGACGATGTGCAGCCAGCCGCTTCCGGTGCGATCGGTGCGTACGCCGCATCTTTTTCTCGACAGTAGAACGGCATCCTCGATCGAAAACCCATCCCATCAGATGGAACCGTTGGATAGATGTTTTTTAATTTGCCCGAATCGCGGCAGTTGTCTCGAATGGATTGAGCAATCGGAGCGCATGCAAATGCGTTATGTCGCGGGGGTAGCGACCCGTGGCGCATTAACCTCGTCCTCGAGGTCTTCTCGCTTCTTCTCATAAGCGGCTTCGCTTGCGCGCTTACTGCGGTCGTCCACTAAGTGTGGATCACTTCGGCTTCAGATGGTGGCCGTTCTACCCATCACGGTCCGCGGTGGGTGGTGTCTCAGTTTGAATTTTGAAGCTCCTTGAGAATCCGATCACGGTCTTGCTTATGATTGTCTTGCGTTTTTCTCAGTGTAGTGAGGAGCCGCCACGCCCCTGTGGTGTCGCGCCCGCGACGGTCCAACTCGGCAATCAAAGCCTCTTGTTTCGATGGAAGCTGCTCGCCCCGTGCGATGTGACGCTCCGCTAATGCCAGGTGCTCCAAAAGGATTGTTCGATCCACAGACCCCCTCCCTTGCGAAGCTTACCGCTAAGCATTAGCCTATAGTGGTCTAGGCTTTATGCAAAGCATGGAGAAGCTAATGGCGTTGACATATGTCGAAGACCTTCGGGCAAAGCGGATCGAATTGCAGGACGAGCTGGCCGGTTTCGAAACTGGTCGGCTTTACATCGGAAATCGTTCGGAAGGCCGTACCGACGCAAAGATGCATGATCTTCGCGGCAAGATCGCGGAATATGACCTGCTGATTGAAAAGAACGATGCCCCGAGGTCCTAAAGGCGAAAAGCGCCCTGGCGATGTGATTGGTGCCGCCGTCATGGTCGGCAAGATCGCCACTGGCGAGATAGATGACCTGACCACGGAGGACGGCAAGAACGCTGCCGCCGTGGCGCTTGGGCGCATGGGTGGCAAGGCGCGGGCCGAAGGCATGACGGCCAAGCGCCGTAAGGAGATCGCTAAAAAGGCGGCCGAAAGGCGCTGGGGACCTAAACGCTAGCTGCGATCCGTTCAATTTCCTCCAAGGTTTCGAGGTGACGGGCGGTAGTCGGAGAGGCAGAAACCAGTAGTAGCGCAGGACATACACTCGGATCGCCGACGACAAGGAACGCGGCCCTTCCGGCCGGGTTGGCTCTGGGGCGGGCGGCGGCAAGGTGCAGGCTTCGGACACCAACTGTGCTAGAGCTGTCGGCCCGCTTCACCTCCTCACAATCCCCCGGGGAATGGCTTCGATGCGGCTAGGCGGCGATAAAGGCGAGAACGCAGAGCATGCCAGCCGCGGCGGCAATCAGGAGAACAGCCTGTTCGACTATCATGCGGGTTGAACACGGCAGGCGGTGCATCGTTCCTGGGCGCCCCACTTCAAATCGCCCTCGCTCGCGCGACGCTCAGCGCTGGCCGTCGCGGCCCGCGGCCGTGGGCTGGCCCTACATGATGCCGGTGAACAGCATCCACGTAAGCGTGAGCGCGACTCCGATCACGCCGACGACCGCTATCCACATAAACAAGCGCTCCATGCGCATATGACTGTGCCCAATGGCTCGTGGGTTTTAATTCCGAAAGTCTTCATTCCAAAGTGAGGGTCTTTCGATGCGCTACGGATATTCGGTTGGCCCCGAGCGCGTCTTTGTCGCCGGTGCAGTGCCGGGATCGTAGTCGCCGCTGGCAGCCGAGTTGTCCTCGAGATTTGCCATTCGTCGAGGGCCGTCACTGTTCTGCTCTGGTACGGATGCCCTACGGTTGCATCGAAACCCGGCCGGCCACATCAACTCCGCGGACCGATGACGGTGGCGGCAACCCGACGAGGCGTTATGCGGTGACTGAGACCGTCACGCTGAGCAATTCGCCGCGAACGCGATGCACGTCGGACTCGCTCCAGCATTCCTTGTTAAGCACGCATTAATGCAGGATGCCGCCTACGGCACCCTGCTGCGCGGCCGACGCCAACAGCTGCATGCCCGTATTGCTACGACACTTGAAGACCAATTCCCGGAGATCAAGGCGAGCGCGTGCGCCTGGGGCACGGCCGCGGTGCGGCATGGCAGCTCAACCCAGCGTGCTATTAGAAGGGTGTTTGCCGGGCCACAAGCCGGAGAGCAACATTCCGAGCGTCGGCGTGATAAAGTGCGGAAGCCCCTCTGCCCTCAAAAGCGGACATGACGGCGGGTTTCAACCATCTGACAGAATGGAACTGAGTTGACCTACGTCGGCCAGTGCGCGCATAAAATAAACCGGCCTCGACGCTACGCGCCAAAGCCGGGCTCAGTCTTGTGGATAGTAATGGGCGATCAGTCGCAGATGCGCCGGCGCACGGTGACTTCCTCACCGAACCGATTAGTACGGCGGTCGATGACGACTCGACAATTCCCACGGTCATATCGATTGTAGGCGTTGTAATCGCGGTCCCGGTAATCGCGATAGTGATCCGCTCGCGGGCCGACATAGACGCCGCCTGGACCCACGTCTAACTCCACGGCCTTCGCCGTCGTCACGCCGCCAGCGGCAACAACCAGTACCGCGGCGAGCGGCAGAATTCGCTTCATCATGTGTCGCCCTCTCTAATAGTGGCACCATAGTGGCACCTGCTATGCACAACGATCTGAGCCGCAATTGGTTTCGGTTCCGCGCGCCGCGGGTGCGCCGCAACACTTTGACTTCGACGTATTCGCGGATAGTTCATTCGCTTATTGCACCGCCACATCAGCACGCAGGCCCGCTCAGTCGCTCTGTGCGACCAACACCCGGAACGCACCGGGTTGACGCGGGTTTATTCTTGCAGAGCAATGACCGAGGGCTCCGCAAGTGCGCAATGCGTCAGTGATGCTCATCGAAGATGAAGCTCTCATCAGAATGATGACCAGCGCTATGCTGGAGGAGCTTGGCCACAACGTTGTGGCTGAAGCTGCCACACTCGAAGATGCAGAACGGCTAGCGGAGACCGCTTACATCGATCTGGCATTACTCGACGTAAATCTTGGAGGACGGAGCGCCGCTCCGGTCGCCGACATCCTGCTCAAGCGAGGTTTGCCATTCGTGTTTGTCACTGGATATGCGTCAGACAATCTCCCTGACAACTTGGGTAAGGGATTGGTGCTTGAGAAGCCCTTTCTCATTTCAAAGCTGAAGGATGCAATTGAGACGATCCTCGCTGGCTGAGACGTGTTGCGGGCTGGAGAAGCGCCAAACGACTGTCTCAAAAAATATCCGGTTTGACGTACAATTTAAGCGTGTTATAAGGATAATACTCCACTTGTAGGCAAGGCCTACTTCCTGATCCTTCATGCCCCGTCACCCTAGGCGCTTCGCCTAGTGGTCCACCACCGAAAGCCTCAACGGTCCGCCGACCGCTGGGGCTTTTCGTTGTCGCCCACAGGAGTGACCAATGAGAAGTAGAAGGTGGGAAAAGCAGAGTACCCGTAGAAGGCAAGAACAAGAGTATCGAGACAAGATATCCAATCAAACTCTGAGCGCGTACGACGCTCCAACAAAAACATCTTCCGAAGGAAGGCTAGAGACTAAGCCGAGAGAAGCAACTCAACTGCTCCTAGTAAGCCACCGAAGTCCGTCGAAGGCATTCCTAGGATAGTTCTGCCTGGCTCAACCGAGAAGTCGAATCTGACCTTAACTGTGCTAGCTTACGCTCTCGGCGTCGTTGGCCTCGCCATCAACGCTTGGTTCGGTTGGAGTTGGGGCAGCACCCTTCCTGACAAGCTGCTAATGTGTTCGCTGGGCTTCGTCGCAGAAGCTATAATGTTCTATCTTCTGTCTCAGGCAGCAATGCTATGGGCGCGGCGTCAATTCGGAAGGTTCTTAGTCGCCTGTCTTCTCTGGCCAATCCTATTCATGTTCGCTCTGACTAATAGCTTAGGCTTCGCTAGCCTCAACCTCTCGCGTCTCAGAATGTGTCAAACGAGGAGAGACATGCAGGCAGTTGGAGAAGGAAGAGCGGCTGGCTCTAGAACAGCTTAAGAATACCCGACAGACGGTTTCCGAAACTGCCGATCCCGAGTCAACTGCCGCTGCAAAACTCGTGACTTGGCTAGCCTAAATCGATGACGCTGACCAAAGACCGAATCCGTTTTGGCTCAAACGTTGGTGTGACTGAAAGCCTTTAGATCGTTCGCCTGCTGCTAGCTTCGACCATACCGAAGATACATGTAGTCTGATGTGGTAATTTGGCGTACTTCTGGTTGTGGCTAGGAGCAGTGGTAGTCTAAAAGAGGAGCTGGAATGTGGACGGACTGTGCGACTCGACGATCATGCATCAGGTCTCTAACGCTGTCTTCGCCAGAGCGTGTTGGATCGTTTTCGCTACTTTTTCTTCGCGTACAGCAGTTCGTCGAGGCGGCAGGCGGCTCGATAGATCGAGCCCCGTCGGTTGCTGCTCCGGGAGTCAGCTCCTTGCGCCCGGTCGAGGCTGGCCAGCAGGATCTCTCGGATGGCTTCGAGGTCCTTCGGCTTGACCGTTGCGGGTAGCGCCTGCACGGCCGCCGCAAAGACGACGTCCTGGTCGATGTCGGTCGGCGCAGTTATCTCGCCTCGCACGAGTTTCGCCCGCAAAGCTTCCGCTTTCCCGGTGGATTGACGAAACGCAGCGTCCTTTCCGGAGAGCCTGTCGACCAGCGCATCACGGGACGACGGATAGCTCGCGACCTGCCTGCGGAGGTCTTCGACGACTCCAGTGACCGTCAACTTCGTCTGATTGGCGTAGAACCAGACGGGAAACCATTTTCGTTGGGAGTGCGCCTGGAAGTGGATGTACTGCATGGGTTCGGCGACCTTTTCGTTGCGCAGAAAGTTGCGAACGACGGCGTCCGGCGTTACGTTCTCACGGATGACCTTAGTCCTCTCTCGTTCCGCCTCAGAGACTGGCTCGACGTCGCCGATGAGCCTGAGCGCGGGCGCGCCTTTCGTCTGACTGAAGTCGCCCTCTCGCACAAATTGGATGTTCGGCAGCAGGGCCTTGTCGATGACGAACTTGCCGCTGGTGCCGGCCACCTCGCCGGAGTCAAGATCTATGGTGGCGTCCTTGCCGGTCGCCACGCGTCCCATGCGAGCGCTAAACTCCGCAATCGCCCGCTGCTCCCGTGCGGCAATAATCTGACGAAGCTCGCCCGGCTTGATCAGGCGAGTCTCGCCGACATAGCGGAAGTAGATGCCACCTTCCTTGACGTCCTGACCGACGTTCTTGATCGCGACCACGGGGCCATGATCATGCTTTTCCACGTATAGGACGCCGACCTGCTTTCCTCCGAGCTCGATGAGCGCCTTCGTGACGTGAGGGACGGGATCAAGAGAACCGGCCAGGACCCTGTTGATGAGCCCAACGTCGGATTTCGCAAAAGTCTCGTCCGCGAGTCCATCCGCTTGAAAGCTCCCGTCCGTTATCCCGAACAGCAGGTAGCCCCCTTTGTTGTTGGCGAGCCCCGCGATGGCACGGAGCGCTTTGGAAAAGCTATCTGCGGGTTGCACACGGAAGTTGGCCTTGCATTCGGTGCGATCCGTTTCACCCCCGGCAAGTCGCCATGTTCCGGCTTCGCGGATGAACATGGACCGAAGGATCTTCATCTCCACTGGAGAGGGAGCCGGGGGAGGCTTGGCCTCGGAATCTTTCCACACCGACAAGAACGCCTCCAGTTCTTCCGGTAGGGCTTCCTCGACCGACGCGCCGTACTTGCCTTTCTTGATCTGGGTAATCCTGCCCGAGCTGATCAATCGATCCGGCTTGTTAAAGTAGAAGTGGATAACGTCGTTCGGCCACCCTTTTCGAAGCATCGCCTTAACGATTGCGATCTCGGAATCGGACAGGTTCCTCGGCTTGCGCATCGCCCTCCCCAGAAGCTCTGCTTGGCGTCGCCCGCTGTTCCGGCCGCCGCGTGACGGTCATAGCCATCCGCGAGGCGCCGCCGGAACTATGACTAGGAAGCCTTGCTACCGGAGGATGTCGGTGACGTGCAAGTGGGAAAAGGACGGCAAAGCTCCGCTGCGAACTCTCTAATGAGGCGAACATTCGGCCGAGTAGTCTAGCTAGACCGCAGCCGGCCTTGCACGAGCTCCTCTTCGTGCGACGACCTAAGATAACGGCGAAGGCAAGGACGCGGTTTGCTGATAAGGAAATTACAAAAACTTATCAGTTGAGCTGCAGGTCCCGTAACACGCGATGAGCTGAAGTTTAGCCGAGCAGCCGGTGATGCTGATGCGGGCAAGGGTAGGCACGTGTGAATGTACTCGAGCGCGAGTGATGACGGCGCTGGCTGTTCGAGAGCAATTCCCTGGTGGACAGGACGGGGATCGTATACGCGGCCGCTTTAAGGCAAATCATGAACGACCAAGCCTACTCTCATCAGATGATTGATGCCGTGGCCGCAGATGATAGGAACTCGAAGATCGGCGTCGTTCTCGCGTGCACCGGATAATCCCTGGGTCGATCGATCAGGCTGCTGATTTCAACATCTCCTGATCGAGACGGGAGGGGGACGACGCAGCCATGACAACAGCTCCGAAAGCGATCGCTGTTAGAACGGGAGCTGTTCTATCGTCGATTTGGCTGGCCGGTTGTGGCCTATCCCAGCCGCAGACCGCTGCGGAGTTTCGCAACGGCGTCGCCAACGGCATCGCGAGCGGGGCCACTAAGGAAACCTTCGAGGTCGATCGTCCGTTGGCGCAGGTGGGTGCATCCTTCCAACGGCTTGCGTCTGAATGCCTGTCCAAGACAATTCGTATGACGGAGCACCAACCGGGCGTCAGCTTTATGGTCGTGACCGACAGTTACAAGCCGACTGTTCACGTGAGCCCGTCGGGAGCTGAGTTGCAGTTGCAGGTCAACGAGCGTGGAAACATCATTCATGTGACCAGGGAGCCAGAGGGTGGGTCCTACCTCATGATCGCCGATGCCCGCCCAGCCAGCGCCGCCAAAACGCGTATCGACCTTTACCGTTTTCCAATCGGACACGCGGAGTTGGCGCAGGCTGTACGTGACTGGTCGTCCGGGACAAGCGTCACTTGTCCTTCCAGCTTCAGGAATTGATCCGCGCCAGGCTCCGTGCGGTCATAGGGAAGTGAGGCCTCTGACTTACCAACAAAGTTTTACGATGGAGTTGGTTTGGCAACTGATAAGGTTTCGGCACAAAAGTTATGAGTGTGAGCGACACATTCCATAACCTTCGTTGGACGAATGGGTAGTCGCAGCCAATCGAGCTCGAGAATACGCTTGAGCTCCGCGAACAGCATCTCAATCTCATTCGGAGCGACGGGAAGGGCGGCCCTCCCATGATCCCGCGAATTGCGCGCGCCATGTCGCGAGCGCCCACCATCAAACTTACTTACTAAAAATGAAAAAAGTCCGCGGAATTCAACGTGCTCGCAGTGACGTTGGTAAGAACGATTTCCATATTCGCTGAGCCCTGGTTTTCGGCGGCACCTGTACTGTTGGCAAATATGAAAGTATCTGCGCCACTCTGGATCCACGCAATGCTATGGGCCAACACTTGGGTGCTCCCAGTGATTAAGCCCTGCACTGCTGTAATTCCAGTGATTGCCGACGTATCGATCACGTCGATGCCGTGCACGAAATCGCCAATCGTGTCGTGACTGGCAACCGTCGAATCCGACGTGGCAACGAAGTTGAAGTGATCAGCGCCTGCTCCGCCAGTAATGAAATCCGCTCCGCCGCGACCGAAAATCGTGTCGTTGCCACTGCCACCCGAGATCGTGTCATTGAAGTTTGAACCCTCGACCGCGTTGACGCCCGTGAAGGTGTCATTGCCAACCCCAGCGGCATCGCCGGTTGCCGTGCTATGAGAAGTTCCCGCATTCATGTCCACGGTGACCCCAGCCAGAGCATTGTAGAATGCAATGCGAGTGTTGCCGTTGCCCGTGATGGTGTCATTGCCGGCCATTCCTTCAAACTCGTTGAAGGTGCCAAAATCGCCGACATCGTTCGTCGAGGTGTTCAGGAACCCGGCGTTGCCAAAATTCGTTGCGATGTACGTATCGTCGAAGCCGGTTCCGCGAATTGATTCGACTGATCGCAGCGTATCCGTGCCGATAGCGGCGTCACCGGTCACCACGCCCGAAGCCATGTCGATATGGATGCCCGATGTGGCCGACGAATCATTATTGTAGAAAGCTCTGTCGAATCCACCTTTGCCGTCGATGAAGTCATTGCCAGCGCGTCCGGCAAATTCCTCGGTCGTGTTGCTCGGATTGATTGAACCGGTGATGGTGTCATCGAACGCCGAACCCGCCACGGCGGTCACACCGGTGAAGATATCGGTGCCGACGAACGCGACATCGCCGGACGCCGTCCCGTGCGAAGTGCCTGCGCTCAAGTCGACGGTAACGCCGTCCAGCGCATTGTAAAATGCAATACGCGTGTTGCCATTTCCGGTGACGGTGTCATTGCCGCCGCCGCCCTCAAACTCGTTGAAAGTACCATTGTTGCCAACGTTCAGAGCGCCGGCAAGGCCGTAGCCCGTTGCAACATAGGTGTCCGCGAAATCGGTGCCTGTAATCCCCTCGATGGATTTCAGCGTATCGTGGCCGATCGAAGCATCTCCACTAACGGTTCCGGCTGCAAGATCGACGGTGATGCCGCCAGTGGCCGCATCATCCTGTGAAGTCGTATAAATCGCGCGGTCGAACCCGCCTCGCCCGTCAATAAGATCATCGCCATAGCCTCCCAGAAAATTTTCATTGTTTGCGCTTCCGGAAAGGCTGTCGTTAAAACTCGATCCACGCACGGAATTGACACCACCTAAAATAGTGTCATTGCCGACATCTGCGTTGTCGGCGACAGTGCTATGGCCCGTCCCTGCGGCAAGATCGACGGTAACTGCGGCCAACGCAAAGTTGTAGTCTACGCGCGTATTGCCATTTCCTG
This sequence comes from uncultured Alphaproteobacteria bacterium, assembly GCA_963696255.1. Taxonomy (GTDB): domain Bacteria; phylum Pseudomonadota; class Alphaproteobacteria; order Rhizobiales; family Xanthobacteraceae; genus Bradyrhizobium. The sequence continues at coordinate 537,987 of CAVOJN010000005.1, read as the reverse complement.
TAATCGTGTCATCCCCACCCATTCCCTCGAACTGGTTGAACGTGCCGAGGTCGCCAACATTGTTGGTCGAGGTGTTCAAAAAGCCGCTCGCGCCGAAATTGGCAGCATTGTAGGTATCGTTGAACTTCGTGCCACGAACCAGTTCGACGGAACGCAGCGTGTCCACGCCAACTGACGAATCTCCGGTGACGAGGCCAGCAGCCAGGTCAACCGAGATGCCGGCGGTAACCGCACTCGGATCCAGGAAGCTGGTATAAGTGACGAAATCGTAGCCAGCACGGCCGTCTATGAAATCATTACCCCGCCCACCATAGAATACGTCAGTGTGGCTTGTGCTGTTGGTTCCAAGCAATGTGTCGTTAAAGTCGGAGCCCAAGACCGCATTGACACCGGTAAAACTGTCAACGCCAACATTTGCGATGTCGTTCGCAGCGGTGCCTCGGGCCGTTCCGGCGAGAAGATCGACGGTTACACTATCGGACGCATGAGCATAAGAAATCTGCGTGCCACCGAAGCCGGTCGAATATGAAGCCTGTGAACCGGCGCTGCCGATGATGACATCATTGCCACCGCCACCCTCAAAGGTATTGCTGACGCTCGAAATGATCGGAATATCCAGAGGGGTGTTGGGAATGGGCGTGGGATAGCCGGTAGCGACATAAGTGTCGTTGAAGTTGGTGCCGCGAACGTATTCAATCGAACGCAGGGTATCGACACCGACCGATGCATCTCCAGAGACCACACCCGAAGTGAGGTCTACGTAAATGCCGCCTGTAGCATCGCTGTAGTCCGAGACGTCACGTCCTGTCCCACCGTCGATAAAGTCGTTGCCTTGAAGACCCTTGATGATGTCATTGCCGTCAAGGCCAGAAATCGTATCGGCATGGCTGGTCCCAACCAACGCATCCCCGCCCGACGTGCCGCTCGTCGGAAAGCTGGTGGGCAATATGAAATCACTTTGTTGGAGGCTCGCCACCCCAGTCAGAGTTAGTGTGTTTCCACCACCGAAATTGATGATGGTGTTGCTACCGCTCAGCGTCGCTTTGGATTGAATGTCGGCGAATGTGAGGATCCCCGACACTCCTCTGACATCGATCGTGTCACCTTGGGCACGATTGAAGTCCATGATCACGTCGGCCCCGCCAGCATCGGCGTAAACGAATGTGTCTGCACCACCTTCGCCCGTCAGGATGTCGTTGCCGCCGGCCCCATTGATTGTGTCGTTGCCACCTCCCCCATCAAAGATCTCGTTGGCGTTGCTGCCCAAGATTGTATCGTTGAAGCCCGAGCCGAAGACGCTATTTACGCCCGTGAACGTATCGTGTCCGACCGATGCATCGCCAAATGCGTTCCCGGCGGCTAAATCCGCCGTTACGCCCGCAGTTGCATTGTCGAACCGGATCTGCGTGTTGCCGTTGCCGGTAATGTTATCGTCGCCGCCTAGACCCTGGAACGAGTTGAAGCCGATAAAAGCGGACGCATTGTAGCTGTCGACAAAGTTGCCGCCGAGCCCGCTGTTGACACCGGTGAAGGTGTCGGTGCCAACGGAGGCATCGCCCGTCGCTGTGCCGGCGCCGCCAGCGCCGATCGTGATCGTCACGCCAGAGGTGGCATTGGTGAATTGAATCTGAGTGGAGCCGTTGCCGGTGATGGTATCGTTGCCGCCCTGGCCCTGGAACGAGTTGAAACCGGTAAAGGCGGACGCACTGTAGCTATCGGCAAAGTTGCTGCCGAGCGCGCTGTTGACTCCGGTGAAGGTGTCAGTGCCGACAGAGGCATCGCCCGTTGCTGTGCCGGCGCCTCCAGCGCCGATCGTGATTGTCACGCCCGAGGTGGCATTGGCGTACTGGATCTGGGTGGCGTCGTTGCCGGTGATGGTGTCATTGCCGCCCTGCCCTTGGAATTCGTTGTAGGCGCCAAAGCTGATTCCGATGAAATTCGCGGCGTCATATACGTCGGCCAAATTACTCCCGAATACGCTGTAGACGCCGCTGAAAGCATCGTGTCCTACAGACGCATCGCCGTCGGCCGTGCCGGCTGCCATATGAACCGTCACACTGCCGGTAGAATTGGAGTAAAGAAGACGCGTATTGCCGTTACCAGTGATTGTATCGTTGCCCCCCAACCCTTCGAACTGGTTGAAGTTGCCATTGTTGCCGACATTGAGGGCGCCGGCGAGACCGTACCCTGTTGCATCAAAGGTGTCGGCGAAATTGGTGCCTTGAACAGCTTCAATGGAGCGCAGCGTGTCGGTACCAGTGGATGCATCACCCGTCACGGTACCTGCCGCGAGAACGACGAGAACTCCGCCGGTCGTGTAGGTCATGTTATTAAAGAGTGCCGTATCGAAGCCGCCGCGGCCATCAATGAAGTCGTTGCCAGCGAGACCCATGAATGTCTCGTTGTTGCCGCTTCCTAGAAGGGTATCGTCGAACATCGAACCCATGATCGAGTTGACACCAGTGAAGCTATCGGTTCCGACGTTGGCAGCGTCACCTGATACGGTTCCCTGCGCAGTGCCCAACGCGATATCGACGGTTACGGCTGCCAGTGCGTTCGAATATTGGATTCGGGTATTCCCGTTGCCGACTATGGTATCGTTACCGCCGGCGCCATCGAAATTGTTGAAAGTGCCTAGACTACCGGCATTGGTGCTGGTGCCGCTAAACCCCGATGCATTGTAGATGTCATCGAAGTTAGTGCCGCGGACGCCTTCCACGCCGCGAAGCGTATCTGTACCAATCGAGAGATCCAGGGGATTGTTGGCCGTAATCGTTCCCGCCGCGAGGTTGACAGTGATTCCTGACGTTGTCGCGGGATCGTTGTTGTAGACGGCAAAATCGTAGCCACCACGGCCGTCGATCAGGTCGTCGCCAGCTCGCCCTTCGTATTGCTCGTAAGTACCGTTCGGATTGTCGCTGCCGCGTAGCACATCATTGAATGCGGAGCCGACCACCGCATTGACGTTGGTAAAGCTATCGCTCCCAACCGACGCATTACCAGTGGCAGTACCTGCTGCAATATCCACAGTGACTGCCGCCGTCGCACTTAAATAGGAAACGCGGGTCAGGATTTGTCCCTGAACGTTCACTGCACCGACGATGACATCATCGCCGCCCATACCTTCAAAGCTGTTGAAACCTGCCGGTGTGCCCGGCACTCCGGAAACACCGGTGAAGCCAGCTGCGGAATAATGGTCCGCGAAATTGCTGCCCTGGATCTGTTCGATCCCCGTTAAGGTATCGGTGCCGACCCCAGGGCCGGATACCGTCCCTGCGGCGAGGTCAACCGTGATGCCGCCCGTCGCGTCCAGGTAAACAGAACGATCATTGCCTAAACCGCCGTCGATCGTGTCGTTACCGCCGAAACCCTGGAATACGTCGTTTCCGTTAGTTCCGGTCAGGGTGTTGTTGTTGGCGTTGCCAAAGATCTCGCCTGGGATAGGCACAAGTAGGAGAGCACTGGCCTTGCTCTCCAGCGTGCCATGGCCGTCGGTATAGCTTGCCACCACATCGATGGTGTGGCCGACATCGGCATTGCCCAGCGTGTAGGTGGCGCCGGTGGCGCCCACGACATCGACCCCGTCGCGCTGCCACTGGTAGCTGATCGTCGCCGAGGCCATCGGCGTCCGCCAGCGTGTTCGAGGCCGTCAGCACCTGGTTCTCCTGCGCCGTGCCGCTGATCGTCACCGTTCCCGTCGGCGGCGTCGTTGACGTTGGCGACGGTCGCGGTCGCCGCACTGGCCACGCTGCTCCGCCGTGCCGTGGCCGTCGGTGTAGCTTGCCACCACATCGATGCGTGTCGCCGACATCGGCATCGCCCAGCGTGTAGGTCGCGCCGGTCGCGCCGACGACATCGACCCCGTCGCGCTGCCACTGGTAGCTGATCGTGCCGAGGCCATCGGCGTCCGCCAGCGTGTTCGAGGCCGTCAGCATCTGGTTCTGCTGCGCCGTGCCGCTGATCGTCACCGATCCGGTCGGCGGCGTCGTTGACGTTGGCGACCGCGCGCGGTCGCCGCGCTGGTGACTTGCTCTCCGGCGTGCCATGGCCGTCGGTGTAGCTTGGCCACCACGTCGATGGTGTGCGCCGACATCGGCATCGCCCAGCGTGTAGGTCGCGCCGGTCGCGCCGACGACATCGACCCCGTCGCGCTGCCACTGGTAGCTGATCGTGCCGAGGCCATCGGCGTCCGCCAGCGTGTTCGAGGCCGTCAGCACCTGGTTCTCCTGCGCCGTGCCGCTGATCGTCACCGTACCCGTCGGCGCGTCGTTGACGTTGGTGACCGCGGCGGTCGGCCGCACTGGCCTTGCTCTCCAGCCGTGCCATGGCCGTCGGTATAGCTTGCCACCACATCGATGGTGTGGCCGACATCGGCATCGCCCAGCGTGTAGGTCGCGCCGGTGGCGCCGACGACATCGACCCCGTCGCGCTGCCACTGGTAGCTGATCGTGCCGAGGCCATCGGCGTCCGCCAGCGTGTTCGAGGCGGTCAGGACCTGGTTCTCCTGCGCCGTGCCGCTGATCGTCACCGTTCCCGTCGGCGGGTCGTTGACGTTGGTGACGGTGGCGGTGGCCGCACTGGCCTTGCTCTCCAGCGTGCCATGGCCGTCGGTATAGCTTGCCACCACATCGATGGTGTGGCCGACATCGGCATTGCCCAGCGTGTAGGTGGCGCCGGTGGCGCCCACCACATTGACCCCGTCGCGCTGCCACTGGTAGCTGATCGTGCCGAGGCCATCGGCGTCCGCCAGCGTGTTCGAGGCGGTCAGGACCTGGTTCTCCTGCGCCGTGCCGCTGATCGTCACCGTTCCCGTCGGCGGGTCGTTGACGTTGGTGACGGTGGCGGTGGCCGCACTGGCCTTGCTCTCCAGCGTGCCATGGCCGTCGGTATAGCTTGCCACCACATCGATGGTGTGGCCGACATCGGCATTGCCCAGCGTGTAGGTGGCGCCGGTGGCGCCCACCACATTGACCCCGTCGCGCTGCCACTGGTAGCTGATCGTGCCGAGGCCATCGGCGTCCGCCAGCGTGTTCGAGGCGGTCAGGACCTGGTTCTCCTGCGCCGTGCCGCTGATCGTCACCGTTCCCGTCGGCGGGTCGTTGACGTTGGTGACGGTGGCGGTGGCCGCACTGGCCTTGCTCTCCAGCGTGCCATGGCCGTCGGTATAGCTTGCCACCACATCGATGGTGTGGCCGACATCGGCATTGCCCAGCGTGTAGGTGGCGCCGGTGGCGCCCACCACATTGACCCCGTCGCGCTGCCACTGGTAGCTGATCGTGCCGAGGCCATCGGCGTCCGCCAGCGTGTTCGAGGCGGTCAGGACCTGGTTCTCCTGCGCCGTGCCGCTGATCGTCACCGTTCCCGTCGGCGGGTCGTTGACGTTGGTGACGGTGGCGGTGGCCGCACTGGCCTTGCTCTCCAGCGTGCCATGGCCGTCGGTATAGCTTGCCACCACATCGATGGTGTGGCCGACATCGGCATTGCCCAGCGTGTAGGTGGCGCCGGTGGCGCCCACCACATTGACCCCGTCGCGCTGCCACTGGTAGCTGATCGTGCCGAGGCCATCGGCGTCCGCCAGCGTGTTCGAGGCGGTCAGGACCTGGTTCTCCTGCGCCGTGCCGCTGATCGTCACCGTTCCCGTCGGCGGGTCGTTGACGTTGGTGACGGTGGCGGTGGCCGCACTGGCCTTGCTCTCCAGCGTGCCATGGCCGTCGGTATAGCTTGCCACCACATCGATGGTGTGGCCGACATCGGCATTGCCCAGCGTGTAGGTGGCGCCGGTGGCGCCCACCACATTGACCCCGTCGCGCTGCCACTGGTAGCTGATCGTGCCGAGGCCATCGGCGTCCGCCAGCGTGTTCGAGGCGGTCAGGACCTGGTTCTCCTGCGCCGTGCCGCTGATCGTCACCGTTCCCGTCGGCGGGTCGTTGACGTTGGTGACGGTGGCGGTGGCCGCACTGGCCTTGCTCTCCAGCGTGCCATGGCCGTCGGTATAGCTTGCCACCACATCGATGGTGTGGCCGACATCGGCATTGCCCAGCGTGTAGGTGGCGCCGGTGGCGCCCACCACATTGACCCCGTCGCGCTGCCACTGGTAGCTGATCGTGCCGAGGCCATCGGCGTCCGCCAGCGTGTTCGAGGCGGTCAGGACCTGGTTCTCCTGCGCCGTGCCGCTGATCGTCACCGTTCCCGTCGGCGGGTCGTTGACGTTGGTGACGGTGGCGGTGGCCGCACTGGCCTTGCTCTCCAGCGTGCCATGGCCGTCGGTATAGCTTGCCACCACATCGATGGTGTGGCCGACATCGGCATTGCCCAGCGTGTAGGTGGCGCCGGTGGCGCCCACCACATTGACCCCGTCGCGCTGCCACTGGTAGCTGATCGTGCCGAGGCCATCGGCGTCCGCCAGCGTGTTCGAGGCGGTCAGGACCTGGTTCTCCTGCGCCGTGCCGCTGATCGTCACCGTTCCCGTCGGCGGGTCGTTGACGTTGGTGACGGTGGCGGTGGCCGCACTGGCCTTGCTCTCCAGCGTGCCATGGCCGTCGGTATAGCTTGCCACCACATCGATGGTGTGGCCGACATCGGCATTGCCCAGCGTGTAGGTGGCGCCGGTGGCGCCCACCACATTGACCCCGTCGCGCTGCCACTGGTAGCTGATCGTGCCGAGGCCATCGGCGTCCGCCAGCGTGTTCGAGGCGGTCAGGACCTGGTTCTCCTGCGCCGTGCCGCTGATCGTCACCGTCCCGGTCGGCGGAGTGTTGAGGTCATAGCTTACGCTGTTGCTCGTTCCAGTGTTGCCGGCGGCGTCACTCGCCTGCGCGGTCAACACGTTGCTGCCGTTACTGAGACTAACGTTGGCGCTCCAAGTGCTGCCGTTGATGGTGGCAACTCCGACTTGGGTCGCGCCATCGAAAATAACGATGGTTGTGCCAGCATCTGCGCCGGCGATCGTTCCGGTAAGCGTCAGGTTCGCCTGGCTGGTCGGGCCACCCGGGCTGCCGATCGCCACCACAGGCGAGGTGGTGTCGAGCGTGATCACGTTGGCTGACGTACTCGAGCTGTTGCCCGCAGCATCACTGAACTGGGCCGTAATCGACTTGGTACCATCGGCCCCGAGGTCACCCGCGGTCACAGTTAGACTGACGCTGCCAGCAGCGATATCGGCTATGGTGATGGTGTGGTTCACCGGATGCGCGAGCGCCGAGCCGCCAAGCAGCAGCTGAACGGTATCGCCGGCCACGACCGTCGCATCGAGAGTCACCACAAAGGTCGGAGCCGTTACATCGGTGATACCATCAGTATGCAACGACCCGGAGTCCGCAGCCGCTGTCAGAACCGGAGTGCCGCCCGTCGGGCCGGTGGCCATAAGTGTAAAAACCACCGGAGCGGTAGTACTGTTAGCCGCGGTGTCCTGAGCTACGATATTGTGAGCTCCAATGCCAGTCAGTGTAACGCTCGTGCTCCATGTACCTCCAGAGGCAACAGTCGCAGTGCCAAGCGTCTTCGTCACTCCGTTATAGGTGTCTAGGATCGTGACGGTAGTTCCAACGTAGGTTACGTCGACAGTCCCACTGATTATCTGAACCGTCTGGTTCACCTGGCCGCCGGCAGTGACAATTTCGAGCGCGACCGATGGAGGCGGAGTTTCCTTTACAAGGACAAGTTGGATTGGCTCCGAGGACAGAGATTGTGTTGGCGGAGCAACACTCCCACTCCCGGTGCTTCCGGAAGTTGCTGACGTCACCGGTGGCGGAGACGCAGATCCATCTCCACTATCAGCCACTGTTCGAGTAGTGGCATTATCGATCACTGTGGTTGCCGGAGGCTCGCTGGGCAGCATCGGAGTGCTACCGGCAGCAGTTCGAGTCGTAGCGGTGTTCGTATTGTTATCGCGATTTAGGTTTTCGGTATGCTGTGGCAAGTTCGGATAGATTTGCTTGCCAGCATCATACGTATTCAACACCTGTTGGAATGTGCTGAATTCTTGGGTTACCTGAGCGGGCGTCTTGCTAGTTTCTTGAGTGCTGATCTGAAAATTGGCGCCGGGCGTAATGGAGAGTGCTGGTCCATTGCTGGTGACTGTTGCGATCTGATCCCCTGCTGTACAAACACCGGGTATGTTGGTGGTAGGATCGCATCTGAAGACTTGAACGGCGTGAACGACACCGTCCTGTTGGTCGGCAACGGAAATGGAAACCTTGCCGTCAGTTGAACCGATGTCTAAGAGGACTGCCGTACCACGAATGCCGATCACGGCGACAGGCGTTGCGACCTTCATATCGCCAGTGGGAGCGGTCTGGCCTGCAACGAAACTGAGTGCGCCTTGGACAAGAGTGAGGAGCGATTTGTTCGAACTGCCAGACGGATCGTAAACCAGTTCGTCAAGCATACACCGCGCGTTTGCAGAGAGATTGAATGCCGAACCATCGTCCAGCACCATACCCAGACTGGAGTTGCTACCAGTTTGCACAACGTCGTTCTGATTAAGCGTGTCGCCGTTGTTAGCCACGATGGCGACGCCATTCCTGACGATGCTCGCGCTACCCGTCATCTTAACGATGTGGCCTACAACCTTGGCGGCGGAAGACGGCGGCCCCGCTTGAGCATACGCGGTATAGCCGGTTAGAGCATCGACGAATCTCGCGTCGAGCGGCGCTCCCTCAGGTGAGACCAACATCGGACGTTTATCGCCCGAGAAATAGTTGGGTACGAGAAGCTTATGATCCTGATCCGAAATGGTCAGATCATTGCCCGAGCGCGCGTAATCACCTGAAAATAGGAGATGAGCGTCGGGAATTGTGACTACGTGGGCATGGTCAAGTAGTGATGACGAATGAAAGTCGAACTTAACCAGCTCAGATACGGACGCTTCTGTGACGTGCGCAAAAAACTTGTTCAACTGCCCCACCCAAAAATGGATTTGATTAAATTATAATGAAAAAGGTAACACTCAGTCCGTTTCATAGAAAGCAGGAAACTCACGTGTTACCGCAAAGAAGCTTGGGGCGGTCAAAACGGCCCACGGCTGAGAGACGCAGCGCACAATTTTAGGGGTGCTGAAATACCACAACGAGTTAAGTCGCACGAACGAAACTCGATTGATTTTCTGAAGCAGCGTTTTCAATCGCGAGCGCACTCGGGATGGCTGCAGTGGGGAAAACTGGCGCCGCCGTTTCGATGACTGTCAGACGGCGCGGCACCGCAAGGCTGGAGAAGCGCATTGCGAGCATCAAAAACATATACTGCCTCAGCCTCAATCGACGCGAAAGTTTAGATGGATTAGAAGGTGACGCTGCGGCCGCCTCAGTTCGCGTGCTGTCTGGAGGAACGTCACGATAATCTTCACAGTCCGCTCTGGCCATTCGGCCAGGGCGACGCACGGCAAGATCGGGGTCAAGCCGCGTCGCGCGCGGTGGCAACGCCTTTGAGCGCGTCGCCACGGCCCGGCGCGATCGCCAGATCAGCAACGTGAGCAAGATCAGGCGTCGGCTTCGCACGACGTTCTCCTCAGGACGTTGAAACTAAGTTGGAGCGCTTCCGCGGTTTCCGCCGTCCGTTGCCGGAGCGAGCATAGCTGCCATTGGCAACGACGACACGCGTAAGCAGGTGTCCTTCCGATCGCCCATTATCCCGCCACCGCGGCCGCCGAGCGGCTGTCGTTCCGGCACGTGAACGGGCTGGACTGGCCACCGTCTCAAGCACAAGCTGGTCAATTCCGTCACAGGGAAAGATGTCGCTTCTTCCGACAAGGCGCGCGTACGAGACCTCACGGGACGAATTCCTGCTGGTCGAGGTTGCGGGCGCGCTCGCGTTACCGAGGTTGCCGCTTGCGCCTACCAGGGGCACGGGCGCCTTTGATTTTGGCTGTGCGTTTCGCCGCGGGCCGCGTGTTCTCGAGCAAGGCTGTCGTTGTCAGGGTGATCGGAGTAGATACTTATAACGATGTAGAGCTGGTGAGTGGCTTGGAGCCTCGATGCTCATGTTGCCTTGGGCGCATGTGCTCCATGAGCACCCCGTGCCAATGCCGCCCCGACGTCTGTGAGCCACCATGCCGAGAAAGTGCGGGTCCCGCTCATGGTCCTTTCCGGCGTCGCGCAGCGGATCTGTTAACCAAGAGTGTACCTTCGTTGCTGCAGCGGCTGCTTCCACGTCTCGCGGCGCCAGGCGAGTCCCTGCGAGAGCGCGTCGACCTGATCGTCATGTCGCCCTGGAAAGGACAGCAGCTCAGAAACGAAAGCCTCCAACCAAGGTGCCTCCTTCGGCAGGAGTACGGACCCACCTTCGAAGAGATCGATCTGAGCAATGAGACGTTCGAGCTTGTCTCCCTTCGGCTTGTAGTCAACTACATTCACGTGTTGTTCGCGCAGTGCCTGGATCAGGCCGTAACTGATGCCACCTTCCTCGATGACTAGCGAAGCGACTCCATACCGCTCCTTAACCTCGATAATCTTCTCCTTCAATTTGTCGAACGGAAATTTGCCGCGAATGACCTCCATGACGAAGTATAGGTCGCCACGGTTGAGCAGGACGACGCAGGCGGAATAATCGGCGGCTTCTTTTTCGCTCAGGGCAATGTCCCAACTGAGAACGATGCGATCGGTCGGTTTTGGCACGACCGATGCATAGTAACGCAGCATGTTCCGCTTGATGATCTTGCCACCGGCCGGCTCGGGAGATTGTTGGTACTGAGCCGAAAAGAGCAGCGTGCCCATGCTCTTTTTGATTTCCCGCAGCACGTCGGCCGGCTCATGAGCGGGATGCAGCAGGTCGCCCTTCTCGCGGGTATGAGTGCGGCCACCACCGAGGTCGTAGGTGGCTGTCGATTGAGCGACGGAAGGCAGGTTGAGAACGTCAAAGCCCGGCTCATTTTCTTGGAGATAGCCGACGAGATCATCGACATGGATCCGCTGCATCACGACCATAATGCGGGCGATCTGCTTGTCGTCCGGCCGCGTCACCAAGGTCGAACGGTACCATTCAATCACGCGCTCACGGGTTACCTCAGACACGGCGTCGGCCGGTTTAAGCGGATCGTCGATGATGAAGAGGTTGCCGCCTCTGCCTGTCAGCGTTCCCTGAATCGAAGTGGCATAGCGCCGTCCGCGCAAGGTCGTGTGGATTTCGCTGTCGGTCTCGCGCGCCAGGCGCATATTCGGAAACACCGCCTGGTAGCTCGGATCGGTGACCACGCGGCGAAAGTCGTTGGCGTGGGTCTTGGCCAGTTCCGCCGAATAAGACACGCAGACCACGCGCTCCGATGGGTTGTGACCGAGATACCAGGCCGGCAAAGCGACGGAGGCGATGATCGACTTCAGATGGCGCGGCGGCACCGTGATGATCAGCCGCTTTATCTCGCCGGAAGCAACTTGCGAGACCTTGTGGGTCATCGCGTCGATGTGCCAGTTCGGCTTGAACGGAATCCCTGGGCGAAGCAAACCAAAGACATACTCGACAAACGCTCTGAAATCCGTGGCAAGGATTGCCCGGAATATCCGCTCCAGTGAAGCATGTTCAGGGGAGGGAGGACGAATAGGCGCGTTCATCACTCGTCGTCCTGATTCTGCTTTTGCTGCGCGAGTTGGCGTTCGCGCATCGCCTGAATATACCGCCTGTCGGTAATCGGCAGCGGTTTTCCGTTCTCATCGAGCGGCGGTTCAGGCGCCGCCGTTGGCCGGCTTGTTGGGCTGGGGCGAGGCTGTGGTAGTGTTGGGCTCCGCCTTGGCGGATATCGTCGTCGAGCAGGTCAGGCGGAGCCTTCACGTGGATATCAGCCGGAGCCGGGAGCAGAGGGACGCTGTCGCTGCAAAAACGCATCCACGATCGCTTGGTCGTTGGTACCTAACGCTTCTGCGATCAGCTCCTTGGCCTGCAGGTCTACGCCCAACATAGCGGCATATTGAAACAAGTCTCGGCGAGCGTGGCGATCGCCTTTGGCAAACTGGTTGACGAGCTGTTGTATGCCAAGCGTGGCCTTGGTCAGCGTGACCTCTCTCTCGCCCTTTTTGACATCGACCTTTTCGTTGAGCGCATTCTCAAGCGCTTTCTTGAGATCGGGCTTCATGGAGGGAACCTTCCGGGGCCGCCCCTTTGGATTAGGTGAGGGACAACCCTTCTTCCACGTATGCTCTTTCGGCGGACGCCCGGGTCCGACCTTGTATTCATTTTCCTCAGATGGGTTAGACCTCTGCTCATCTTCCGTCTTGTCCTTCTCGTAGAACGGATGGCTCGGATCCCTGACGGGATCGTAAAGAGGGTGGGTCGTGTCGGTCGGATCGAATTGTTCGAACGGCTTTTTGCTCATTGCGGCTGTTCCTTCTAGGCCGAACAAGCGGACTTGGAAGCGCCAGTAGCCGACGAGTTGCGGGCTCCTTCCAGGTCTTCAAAAGTGAGCCCGATCTCGTCGAAGGCGACCTTGCCGGTGTAGGCCTGCCAACGCCGGACGATCACGTCGCAATACTTGGGTTCAAACTCGATGCACCGCGCTTGACGGCCGGTCTTCTCGGCCGCGATCAGCGTGCTACCACTGCCGGCAAATGGATCGAGAACGATCGCGCTGCGCTTTGTGACGTCGCGGATCGCGTCCGCCAGCATGGCTACCGGCTTGACCGTCGGATGCATTGCGAGCTCGTCAAGCCGGCCGGTCCGGAAGGTGTTAACGCCCGGGTATTCCCAAACGTTGGTGCGGTAGCGGCCATGCTGGCCGAGCTCGAATGTGTTGATATGGGAGCTGTCGCCGTTCTTGAACACGAATATCAGTTCGTGCCTGGAACGGTAGAACGTCCCCATCCCCGCATTGTCCTTGGCCCACACCACCAGGTTCTTGACCGCCAAATCCTGCTCGCGGCCGGCGCACGTCAGCTCGAAAAGGTGCCGCCAGTCCATGAACACGAAGAGGATGGCGCCGTCCCTGGAATGCGCCTTCGCGCACCCGAGGAACGTCGAGAGGAAAACGATAAATTCGGCTTCCGACATTTCGCCGGATGCCATCGCAAAGTCCCGGTGACGGACCTTGCCAAGGCCGGAAATATTGCCGTCGACACGGACGTTGAACGGGGGGTCGGTCAGGACCAGATCGGCGCTTTCGCCGTCGAGCAACCGGGCATAATCGCTATTGGATCGGGCGTCTCCGCATAGGAGGCGATGCGAACCCAAAATCCAGAGATCGCCAGGTCGCGTAACCGGCGCCGCAACGACCGGCGGCACATCATCTTCCGGCCCCGGTCCAATCGGCGTCTTTTCTGACGCCTCATCAAGGATCGTATCGATCTCTCCCAGTGAGAAACCGGTGACCTCCAAATCCTCGAACTGTAGGTCGAGCAGACCTTGATACTCGATGGCGAGAATGTCGCGATCCCACCCCGCAAGCTCGGCAATCCTGTTGTCGGCGATGATGAGAGCCTTTTTGTCGGCCTCGGAAAGCGAACTGAGCGTCACAACCGGAACGAGCTTCATGCCGAGCGACTTTGCCGCCTGCAGCCGACCATGCCCAGCGACGACCTCAAAATCGTCTGTGACGAGGATGGGATTGGTGAACCCGAACCGCGTGATCGAATTGGCGATCAGCTTGATCTGCCTTCGGGAGTGCGACCGCGCGTTGCCGGCGTAAGGACGCAACCGGTCGGGCGAGATATATTGAATTTCGAGGTTTGGCATGGTCAGGAGTCCTTGGGAGACGCAGCGAGGTGCATCTCCTTAGACGCTTAATAGGTATCTATCAATATCTAATGACAGGTATCATTAATCGCTCGCAGGTAAAAGTCTATTTTCCTGCGATTTCAATGGTTTAACCCTTTATCAGTATCTCAATTGCCTCGGGGGCTACTCCAAATTGCAAGGCAAGGCCCGCTTTGGCTTCTGCGATGGTCAAGGCTCCGGCCTTCGAGCGCGCGGGGGCAGGGGGCGGCGTCAAAACCTTGGTAGGCGAAGGCATTGGCTTGAATTTCAGCTTCTTCGGGTCGATGCCAAGTTCTTCCAGCGTGGTGTATTTGACGGGATTGCGCCAATTCCCCCACGCCTCGGGAAGGTCGATCGTTGCGTACTCGTTGATTTCGATGAGCCAGCGCTGCATCCCCTTTTTGTCGTATCCATGGGGCTTTAGCCCCTTGATCCGGCCGACCAAGAATGCGGTGCCGTGCAGTTCGTGATCAGGAAAATCCACGTCCCGTTCGTTCCGAACGCAGACCAAAAATTCGCGGCGACGCGCCTGTTTTTCCGACACCACCCAGGACGCCGACCCTCCGACGGCCACGATCTCGTCCCGGCTGTTGGCTGTGAAAACGGCAATGGCTGAGTGGGGCAAGGAGAAAATCCCTCTTGGCGCGATAGGACCTAAATAGGTCAACTTAAACCCATTGGCAAACTCAAAGTGAATCTTTGGAGGCCGAGACGGGTAGCGACTGGCACCAAAAAAGTCGCATGACGTATTCTCAACTGCAAATTCGCGCGCTAGTGCGCTGGCCTCCCGCTCGGCACTTAAGCGAGACTGTCACCGTGATTTGGGAGGGATTTCCGTCTCAATAAGCTGAGGCGTTGAAAGCCGAAAAATCGAATAGCCTTTCAAACGGCCAGAGACGGCCGTGGATGAGTTTTGCCTCGTGTCCTCACCTAGGCAGGGTCAAAATTCATTATAGAAACCTGTATTAGAGAGATGCTCGCTGTTGTTTCTGGAGGCGGCCTCCCTGTTCCTCCCTGATATCGAAACAAGGCGAATTGTGAGAAATGCCTGTCCTGCAAGGCTTTCTCCACCAGTTGGACGGCTCGCTCGCTGTTTTTGTCGGAAAAAACGCTGATTCCTGCCAAATAACAGGGAGACCGGTTCGCTGGCGACTGCATCCGCCACCAGCCTTCGCTCGCTTCGCGAGCTACGGCTCGGCAAGCCATCCCCGGATCCATCGTAGCGGAGTGAGCGAAGGCTGTCGCGCCGAGACGGCTCAAGTCGAGAAACACTTCGGATCGAGTGTCGCCCAGTCCGCCCGAACCGGAGTTAGAACTCCAGGTCGGCCCAGACGCCGGCATGATCCGACGGCCACAATGAAGCGTCGTTGGCAGCCGGCCGATCGAAACAAACTCCGCTCGCCACAGTCTCGATTGCTCCACTCGTCCAGATATAATCGATGCATCGGTCCATCCGCGGCCAATACGGATGGGATATTGCGCCATCCGGTCCAGAGAGCGGCGTGAAGGCGGTGGGCGCGGTTTGGGTCGGACGAAAACGGCTTGCCATCAAGGCGGCAGAAGGCATGTCCAATGTCGCGTTGAAGTCTCCGCAGACAATGCTATCTGGCACGTCGTTGCGGGTATCGATCCAAGCCAGGAGCTGCTGCACCTGAAACAACCGCAGGGCATCGTCGCCACGCGACATGTAGAGATGTGTGACGTAAACATCCAGCGGTCTGCCATCGACGAGGATGCGAGTGACCTGCGCGACCATATCGCGCGTCCGATAATCCAGGTTTCCGGTCTCTGCTATGGTGAAGCGGGTGAGCAGCGCTTCGCCCTCGACTGAAGCGAGGCTGTTGACCCTGGTCTGCTGGACCAGGTTGTGACGGACACCCAGCGCTGCGAGATCCTTTTGCAGCCCTCGTGCGGTCTGCCTGATGATACTCACCTCGTTGAACGCGATGATGTCGGGATTCAGGGTTCGCAAGCCCTCAAGGACGAGCGGACGGCGTTGATCCCAACGCTTGTGATCCTGCTCAAGATTGAGCGTCACCACCCGAACTCGCATTTTCCTCCATCGCCCTTTGGCTGCACGCCAACGAGTCCACGCCCTAGCTGAAAGCTCGCGAGGCGTTCGCGCGCGATCGAATGGTAACGCAATCCTTCGTCAAAATGATCCTTCGCACTCGCGCCTTCGAAACCCGCCTGATCGACTCCTGGATCGAAACAATCTGCCGAATCAATTCATCGTCCGGCCGATATTGAAGATGGAGCGCCAAGCACGATGCGTTTAACAGCGGATCGGCCTCGCTATCAATCGTAACGATCCTCGACTTCGTTATGATATGAACTTACAGTAGCTTGGTGAATTCCGCCAACACCGATCCGGCTGTCATCACCGTTTGCCTCGCCCCACCCGATTTCGATGATTGGGTGCAGGTGCGTGCGCTGATCCTTGATGCGTTCGCCTATATGGATGCTCGCATCAATCCACCATCATCGGCATTGCGGTTGACGTCCAGCTCGATGCAAGCCGATGCCGCAAGGGGCGCGCTCCTGCTGGCCTATCGAATAAACGATCTGGTCGGCTGCGTGTTCGCGCAGGCCAAGGGTGACGCGTTCTATATAGGCAAACTAGCCGTCCGACCGGATTTGCAAGGCGCAGGCATCGGGCGAAAACTGGTGGAGGCCGCCCGTGATGAAGCGCGTCGGCGCAGCCTGACGATGCTTGAGCTGCAGACTCGCATCGAGCTGACGGAAAATCATGCAACGTTTGCCCGCATGGGTTTCGTGAAGACGGGCGAGACTGCGCATGAAGGCTTCGAGCGACCCACCAGCATCACGATGCGCGCGAGGGTGTAAGGCAGGTGCATGAGCTGACGCGCCAAACTGCTGTGCTGCATCACCCCTTCGCAATCTTCTCCATTGCGATCTCGCGCAGCTTGCCGCGCTGGACCTTGATGCCGTTGGCGCTCTCGGTGACCGGGAAAGCATCGACAAGGAAGATGCGCGCGGGAACCTTGTAGCCGGCGAGCCGTTCGCGCAGGCGCGCGGTCAGCTGCTCTTCTTTCGGCGTCGCGACGGCCTCGGCAATCACGAAGGCGACGCAGCGCGCTTGGCCCTTGAGGTCGACCTCGACGACCTGCGCGTCGGCGACGCCCCGGCATGATTTCAGTTCGTCCTCGATCTCGCCGGGCGCGACCAGGAAGCCGCCGAGCCGCATCGCATCGCCCGCGCGCGTCTCGTAAGATGAACGAGCCGTTGCCGCGCAACCGGCCGAGATCGCCGGTGCGGAAGAAGCCGTCGTCCGTCATGGCCTCCGCGGTTGCCTGCGGATTGTGGAAGTAGCGCAGGAAGCGCGAGGGGGCCTTGATCTCGATCTCGCCGAGCACGTCCGGCTCTGCCAGTTCGCCCGTTACGGTGTCGCGCACGCGCACGGTCGCGCCGGGCGACATCGGCCAGCCGCCGCATTCGATGCGGTCGGCGAAAGCATCGTCCTTGCGGGCGATCGAGAACAGTGCCTGCACCTCGCTCGAGCCATAGAGGCCGTAAAGCGGCACGCCGCGCACCTCCACTTCGGCAGCGAGCTCGCGCCAGCCGGGCTGGAAGGCCGCGAAGCCGAAGATCTGAAGCTGCGGGAACGGGCGTGGCGCGTCCGTCAACGCCAGCATGCGGCGGAGCATCTCGTCGGAGCCGAAGGTGTGCGTGATCCGCCCTTCGTGGAGCGCACGCAGCGCCACCGGCGCGTCAAAGGCATCGAGCACGTGAATGGGAACGCTGCTTGCGAAGAAGCCGAGCAGTCCGCTCATCCCGAAGGTGCCGCAGAACGGCAGCATCGCCAGCAGCGAATGCCGCTCCGCGTTCAACCCGAGCGCCTCGCCGATGGCGGCCGCATGGCCGGCCAGCGTCGCCTGCGAGTGTGCCACGAGCTTCGGTCCCCTGGTTGTGCCCGACGTTGTGAAGAGCAGCACCGGCGCATCGACGTCGTCGTGTCGCGCGGGCGGGAGCGGATAAAGCGCGTCGAAGGCATCGAAGCAAAGGCAGGGCCATTGCGATGAGACGTCGCCGCCGCCGACCACAGCCACGTGTGTGAGATCAGGGACCGCTGCCTTGTCGATGCCGGCGAGAATGGCGGGAAAATCGATCGAGCGGAACTGCGCCTGCATGACCAGCATTTTCGCGCGCGAGAGGCCAAGCAAATGCTGTACCTCGGCGCTGCGGTAGCGCGTGTTGACCGCGGCAATGACGGCGCCGAGCCGGGCGGCGGCGAACAAGAGCGTGGCCCATTCCAGGCGGTTGACCAGCCAGACGGCGATGACATCGCCTGTGCCGATGCCGTGCGCGGCAAGCCACGCCGCCGTCTGGTCGACGCGTTCTGAGAATTGCCCGCGCGAGATCGGCTTGCCGTCGACCACAAAAGCGGGCGCGGACTCCGTGCCACGTTCGATCAGGGCTCTAAAGGAATTGCAATCGCTGCTCATGACTTCGCAGTATCGCGCCGGCGAAGACGGGCGCAACTGCTGCGTTGACGCGGGCTACGCAACGGCGGAATGCGCCGGTTGCAACCGGAGCCGCATTTCGGAATTAGTATAGGTCGGTCCTGCTTCAGTTGGATATCCATTGTGACGAAGAAGACGCTGAAGGTCGGCGATCACGTAAGCTGGAATTCGGAAGCCGGCCGGGTGCGCGGCCGGATCCTTCGGGTGCACAGGAAGAATGTGAACTACAAGGGCTACATCCATCATGCGAGCCCCGACGATCCCCAGTATGAGATCAAAAGCGACAAGACAGAGCATGTCGCGCTGCACCGGGGGCAGGCGCTGCGGCGGCTGTCCAGTTGAAGGCGAGGGAGAGGATGCATCCGTTCTACACGATCGGACACGGGACGCGGCCGATCGGCGACTTCGTTGATCTGCTGCGCGAGGTCGGGGTGAGTTTGCTCGCAGACGTCCGCACCGTGCCGCGTTCGCGCACCAATCCCCAATATAACAGCGACGTGCTGCCGCACTCGCTGGCGCCAGCCGGCATCGGCTACGAGCACATGGCCGCGCTTGGAGGATTGCGCTCTCGCGTGCGCGAGGTGGCGCCGGAGGTGAATGCGTTCTGGGAGAACGAGAGCTTCCACAATTATGCCGATTACGCCATGGGCGAGCGTTTTCGCGCAGTATTGGTGCATCTGCGCGAGAGCGGCGACGACGCAACGCTGCGCCATCATGTGCGCTGAAACAGTGTGGTGGCGCTGCCACCGCCGCATCATCACGGATTATCTGCTCGCGGCCGGCGAGAGCGTGTTTCACATCCTTGCGCCCGGCAAGATCGAAGCCGCTGTCATCAGTGAGGCAGCGCGGCCGGGAGGCGCGAATGTTTTGATTTATCCCGCACCTCCGCCTGCACAGCCCGATTTATTTGCGCAATAGTCTAGCCGCGAAGAATTCGTCATGCCCGGGCTTGACCCGCCTGCGCGGCCGAAGCCGCTTCGGCGAGGCGAAGGCCCGGGCATCCATCAATATCGATAAATCCTTGTTTTGGGATGGATGGCCGGGTCATAGGCGAGCGGAAGCGACGCCGTTCTTCGAACGGCTATGCCCGGCCATGACAACCCTACGGCAATCCCCGCGCATCGATCTGGCTGATCAGCTGCCGCAGCCGCTCGTGCAGATTTGCGCTGGTGCCGTCGAGATCGAAGATGGAGGCCGGGCTGGAGCGCGTGGCAAGCACCGTGCTGCGCGGACAATGTCCGGCCTTGCAGAGCTGCTCCTTCAGCTTTTCGCCCTGCGCGATGAAGGCGGGCGCATCGGCGGACGACCATGCCAGCAGAATCGGCTCCTCGATCGCGGTGAGGCCGGGGATGGCCGAGCGGCTGTCATAGGTCGAAATGTCCGCGCCGAAATAGGCGCGCTCGCCTTCGTCGGCGTTGGTGCTCGGATGATACACGCCGGACACCAGCACGGCGCCCGCGACGTAGTCGTCCTTTTCCTGAAATTCCTTGTGCGCGAGAAAGCTTGCGAGGTGGAAAGCGCCGGTGCCGTAACCGATCGGGATGATCTCCTGCGGGTTGCCGCCGAACAGGTCGGCATTTTCATGGACCCAGGAGATCGCGGCCGATACGTCCTTCGCGCCCGCCGGCCAGGTCGCCGCCGGCGCCAGCCGGTATGACACGTTGAAGGCGACAAGTCCGTTCTGCGCGGCAAAGCACATGGCTTGCTCGACCAGCGGTTTCACGCTCGGCGTTT
Source organism: uncultured Alphaproteobacteria bacterium (assembly GCA_963696255.1). GTDB lineage: Bacteria > Pseudomonadota > Alphaproteobacteria > Rhizobiales > Xanthobacteraceae > Bradyrhizobium. The sequence goes on along the minus strand of CAVOJN010000005.1, from coordinate 518,098 downwards.
CTCCGCCGCCGGCAAAACTGTCGCCCGCCACGAACACCAGCACCGGGCGCTTCGCACCGCTCGTTTGCGCGGATGTCACGTCGAGGACATTCATGGCGTCGCCGCCATATTTCAGACCGCGCGTGAAGGTGACGCCGGCGCAGGATGCATTCGCGGCATCGCCGGACGCGGTTGCGGGCGCGGGTGTCGCAACAGGCGCTGGCGTGGTTGCAGGATCGTCGGTCAATCCGGCCGGGATCAGATTGCTTTCGGAGGTTAGCCGCCCGCCCGGCAAAGCGACCGCAGTTGCCGTCATGATCAGCCAGAAACCGAATGCCAGGCATCTTTTCATTTTCGAACCGCACTGATGCTGCGTCAGCCGTTGCATGGTCGCGCCATGATGGGGCGATTTGACGGCATTTGCCGTGCGCGGCAAGCCCTCTATGCGCGTGGAAATAATAATGGGTAGACCAGGCGCCGGCCGCCAGATGCTTTCCGGCGATATAGCCGAAAGTCAGCGGCCGCGCCGCGCGCCGCCCGGCGCTTCCGCGTGATGGTCCGGGAAGGTCAGCGGCATGGCAAAACGAACAACGGTTCCGCTGGTAAAGAAATCGACGGCCTCCGGACCGTTGGCGAGGAACGCATCGACCCGCGCCGCGGCAGAGAGGTCGGCGCAACCTGAACCGACCACCAGCACGTCGCATTCGAACGTTTCAGCTTCGCCCGTCACGGTATTCCGTCCCCTGAAATACGATAGCGCCTAAACGCAATCGTCTCCCGTTCGTTCGCACTTTTGGCGGCCTTGACCGCAGCGCCGCACTATCGCATCAAAATTTCAGGTCCCGAAGATAACCAACATGGACGGCCAATTGGCAAGTTCAGAAGAAAACGCAAGCGGGCGGACCGCCGATGTCCTGCGGGTCGACGGCCTGACGGTTCAATATGGCGCGCTGGTCGCGCTGCGCGACATGAGCTGGCAGGTCCGCTCGGGCGAGATTCTCGGGATTATCGGGCCGAACGGCGCAGGCAAGAGCAGTTGCTTTGCGGCGGTGACCAATGCGGTCAAGCATTCCGGCCGCGTCTTTCTCGATCAGGCCGATGTCTCCGCGACGCGCACCTACGATCTCGCCAGCCGCGGCCTGCGGCGGACTTTTCAGCAGAACTCGTTCTTCGGCGAATTGACGGTGTTGCAGAATGCCGTTTCCGCGATCGTGCGCGAATATTCGGCCAGTCTCCTGACCTCGCTGTTCCTGCCCTGGCGCGAGATGGCGGTCTCCAGGCAGGCCGAACTCGTGGCCCGACAGCTTCTCGAGTTCTTCGGCGTCGCCGCGCAGTATCACGACAAGCTGCCCGGCGACATTCCCTACGGCGTGCAACGCTTGCTCTCGGTTGCGCTCGCCTATGGCACCGGCTCGAAAGTGCTGCTGCTGGATGAGCCCGCCGCCGGTCTCGGCGGCGCCGACATGAAGAAGCTCGCCGAGGTGCTGGTCGATCTGCGCAAGCGCAATCTCGCGCTGGTCGTGATCGAGCATCACATGGACCTGATCATGTCGATCGCCGACCGCATCGTCATGATCGACCAGGGCGTGATGCTTGCGACCGGGACGCCCGCGGAAATCCAGCGCGACGCGCGGGTGCGCGAGGCCTATCTGGGGCGCGATGAATGAACGCCGTGCTGACCTGCGAGCACCTGAGCGTGCGCTATGCCGGCAATATCGCGCTGTCGGATGTCGCGATCGACGTGCCCTCGGGCAAGATGGTCGGTCTCGTCGGCGCCAACGGCGCGGGAAAGTCGACGCTGGTCAATGCGCTGGCAGGCTGGTCGCGCGGTCGCGCCGTCGTTGCCGGACATGTCAGGCTGGAGGGCGAGGATATCGGCGCTCTCGCCGCGCATGAGCGGGTCGGGCGGGGCCTGACGCTGGTGCCCGAAGGCAAGAACATCTTTGCCGAGCTGACGGTCGATGAGAATCTCGCGCTGGTGCGGCCCCCGGCGGACACGAAGGACCGCCATCTCTTCACGATTCCCGATGTCTTCGACTTCTTCCCGCGGCTCGCGGAGCGGCGCCATCACAAGGGTGCGGCGCTGTCGGGCGGCGAGCGGCAGATGCTCGCGGTCGGCCGCGCGCTGCTCGCCGGTCCGCGCGTGCTGATGCTGGACGAGCCGTCCGCAGGCCTTGCGCCGCGGCTGATCTCGGACCTGTTGTCGCGGATCCGCCTGCTGGTGGATCGCGGCCTGCCGGTGCTGCTGGTCGAGCAGAACGTCAAGGCGGCGCTGAAGGTGGTCGACTATCTCTATCTGCTCGAGCGCGGCCGCATCGTGGGCCAGGGGCCTGCGCAGGAGATGGCGGCGGACCATCGCATCGTCGAGGCCTATCTCGGCAGCATCGCGGACGCGGCGACATGAATATCGCGCAGCAGATCGTCAACGGTCTCGTGCTCGGCTCCGGCTATGCCTGCGTGGCGCTGGGCTGGACCATCCTGCTCGGCGTGGCGCGGCTGGTGAATTTCGCGCATGGCCAGCTTTACATGCTGGGCGCCTTCGTCACCTGGTACGCCATGGTCAAGGCCGGCATGCCTTATCCCGTCGCGATCCTCGCTGCCATCATCGCGCTCGCCATTCTCGGCGCGCTGTTGCAGAGCGCGATGATGCGGCTCGTGATGACGCAAAACCTCACCAGCCTGATGATCGTCACGCTGGGCTTCGGCTATGTGCTGCAGGGCGGCAGCGCGCTGATCTTCGGCGGCAACCCGCAGACCCTGCCGGGAACGCTGGCGCGCGCGAAGGTCGATCTGGGCTCGCTCTGGTTCACCTGGCAGGACGTGCTGGTCTTTGTGGTGACGCTGCTGCTCTACGGCGCGGTGTGGCTGTTCACGCAGAAGACGCGCTTCGGTTCGGTCATTCGTGCGGTGGCCGAGGATCCGAAGCTCGCCGAGCTGTTCGGCATCAACGCGAAGATCGTCTATCTGCTCGTCTTCATCTTCGAATGCGCGGCGGTCGCGCTGGGGGCAGCGCTGGTGGCGCCGCGCTCGCCGATCCTGACCAGCATGGGCTTCAACGAGGTCATCATGACCTTTGTCGTGGTCGTGCTGGGCGGCATCGGCTCGATCGGCGGCGCGCTCGCGGCGGGACTCGGGCTCGGCCTGTTCATCGCCTTCTTCGGCGCCTTCGTGGCGCAGGCCTACACCACGGCGGCCGCCTTTGCACTGCTGTTGATCCTGCTCGTGATCCGGCCCGCGGGACTGGCGACCAAATGACCGCGATCGCGCAAAGCCGCCTCCATTCCATGCCGGGTGTTCGCGCGGGCGTCTTCGTTGGGCTCGCTGCGATCGGCTTCTTCCTGCCGAGGCTGCTCGGCGGCACGTCGGTTGCCTATTCGACGCTGACCACGATCGCGATCTTCGCGGTGATGTGTTACGGCATCGATATCGTGCTGTCCTATCTCGGCGAGGTCAGCCTCGGGCATACGTTGTTCTGGGCGATCGGCGGCTACACCGCGGCCAACCTCTCGGTGAAATACGGCCTCAACGGCTGGAGCACGGCGCTCGCCACCATCGCGCTTCTGTATTGTCGCGGCCGCCTTCCTCGGTGCGGTGACGCTGCGCACCCGCGAGTTCGTGTTTTCGCTTGTGACCTATGCCGCCGCGGTAGTCGGCTACGAGATCGCCTTCAACTGGGACGCCATCGGCGGCTCCGACGGCATTGTCGGCATCGCCGCGCTTAAATTGCCGTTCGGTGTCGCAACCTTCTCCGGCATCACCCAGGAAGATCTGTGGCCGGTCGCGCTCGCCTTGTTGTTGCTGACGCTGCTCTTCATCGCGCGCTTCCGCCGCTCCAAACTCGGCACCGCGGCGCTGATGGTGCAGATGAATCCGGCGCTGGCCGCCAGCCTCGGCATCGATCCGCGCAGGATAAGACTTGCCGTGTTCGTGCTGTCAGCGCCGATCACCGGGCTCGCCGGCTGGCTCTATGCGTATCAGCGCGCCTATGTCGGGCCCGACATGTTCGAGACCTATTTCCTCGTGTTGATGCTGACCGCGGTGGTGGTGATCGGCCGCCGCATCCTGGTCGGTCCCCTGATCGGCACGGCGATCCTGATCGCCCAGCAGAATCTGCTTTCGCTCGGCGGCGACTGGAACAAGATCGTGCTGGGCGCGGTGCTGGCGCTGGTGCTGATTTTCTGGCCCGCCGGGCTGGTCGGGCTTTTCCGGCGCGCCGGCGGAAGTAAACTGAACTCATAAAGAAAGAAGGGAGAACATTCATGAGCAGGACCATCAGGCTGGCGGCGGCGCTGCTGTTTGCTTTTGCCGCGCCGGCAATGGCGCAGGACATCAAGGTCGGGACCATTTTTCCGCTGAGCGGCGGCGCGGGGCCGGACGGACAGACCGTCACCAATGCCGTGAAGCTCGTGGTCGATCAGATCAACGCCAAGGGCGGCCTGCTCGGGCGCAAGCTCGTGGTGATCTCCAAGGATGACGAGAGCACGCCCGCGGTCGGCGTCAGCCGCGCCAACGAGATGATCGCCGAGAAGGCCGATGTCGTGTTCGAAGGATGGAACTCGCCGGTGACGCTCGCCATGCAGCCGATCCTGGCGCGCGCCGGCGTGCTTGATATCACGACCGTGTCGAAGTCGGATCTGATCCTGTCCGGCGAGACCAACCCGCAGGCGATCCGCATCAACAGCTCGAACAGCTTCGATGCCGAAGTCATCGCCAAATATGTCGTCAATACGTTGAAAGCGAAGAAGGTCGCGTTCCTGACCCAGAACGACGTCTACGGCAACGGCTTCCAGACCGCGGTCGAGGCGGAGTTCAAGAAGTTGAATTTTGCGGGCCAGGTCGTCACCACGGAGAAATTCGCGTTCAAGGACACGGATTTCCGCGTCCAGCTCACCAATCTCAAGGGCCTCAATCCGGACGCCATCATCGTCACCAACTCGTCTAACTCGTCCGGCCTGCCGGCGATGGTCGAGCAGTATCGCCAGGCCGACATCAAATCGACCTTCGTCGGCGCGGTCGGCATCATGCTCACCACGGTGTTCAAGGTCGCGGCTGACGCCAACAACGGCATCATCTCGGCCGACATCTATTTCTGGGATCTGCCGCCGTTCAATGGCATCGCGGAAAGCAACACGTTTGCTGCCGCCTTCAAGAAGGCCTACGGCGCCGATCCCGACAAGAGCGCGGCGCTGGGCGCGGCCGCGGTGCAGATCTGGGCCAGCGCGGTGGAGGCGACCAAGTCGCTCGACAAGAAGACGGTTGCGGACGCGATCCGCGGCAAGACCATCAAGGGCACCGTGTTCGGCGACGCCAGCTTCCTGCCCAACGGGCAATTGCAACCGCGCTATGTCGTCTTCAAGGTGGTCGACGGCAAGAACGCAAAGCTGGAAGCATTGCCGCAATGATAGAGTGACGGAGGCTGGTGCGCGCCACCAGCCTCCGTGCCGTTGTTCCATCCGGGGGCCATCATGCAGTTCGGCATTTTCGACCAGAACGACCACGGCCCCTATGCGCTGACCGAGCAGTATGAGAAGCGCCTGCAACTGATCGAGCTCTACGATCAGAGCGGCTTCCGCACCTATCACATGAGCGAGCATCATTCGACGCCGCTCAATCTGACGCCGTCGCCCAGCGTCTTTCTCGCCGCGGTCGCCCAGCGCACGAGGCGGCTGCGCTTCGGCGCGCTGGTGTATGTGTTGCCGGCGCATCATCCGCTTCGGCTCGCCGAAGAAATCTGCATGCTCGATCACTTAAGCAAGGGACGGATCGAGGTCGGGATCGGCCGCGGCGCCTCGCCGCATGAGCTGAATTATTTCGGCCTCGACGCCGATGTGGCGCAGGCCATGTATGTCGAGGCCTATCAGGTCATCATGCAGGCGCTGACCAAGAACGAAGTGAATTTCGAGGGCAAGCACTATCGCTTCAGCAAGGTGCCGATCGACCTGAAGCCCGCGCAATTGCCGCATCCGCCGCTCTGGTATGCGGTACCCGTGCCGGAGGGCGCGGCCTGGCCGGCGCAGAACAGGATCAACATCGTCTGCGGCGGCCCGTTGCCGCGCGTGCGCGAGATCACCGATCGTTACCGCGCCGAATGGTCTGCCGCAGGCCATTCGCCGGCAGCGCTGCCGTTGATGGGCATCAACCGCTTTGTCGTCGTTGCAGACAGCGATCGCGAGGCGATGGCGCTCGGCCGCCGCGCCTGGCCGTCCTTCCACACGAGTTTCATGAAGCTCTGGAAACTGCACGGCACCCAGCCGCGCTTCGCGCGCCTGCCCGAAGATTTCGAGACGCTGGTGGAGAATGGCGGCGGGATCGCCGGTTCGCCGGCCACGGTGCGCGATCGCATCCGCGCCATGACGGCGGAGGCGGGCGCGACCTATTTCATCAGCCAGTTTTCATTCGGTGATCTCGCCCATGACGAGGTGACGCACTCCGTCAAGCTGTTCGCGCGCGAGGTGTTGCCGATGGCGCATGGCGCCACGGCGCAGGCGGCAGGGGGCTGAAGCCGCCGTGACCACAAACGCCGGGCTGGATGATCGCTCTTTCCGTACCTCCTCTTGACCTCCCGTTCCGCCGCGCCGACCGAAGGGGCGGAAAGCGCGGGCGGAGGCTTCCGATTTCAGTCATAATCGGTCTCTCAGCGCTGTACGCGGCGCGGTCGAAGATTAAGCCATTGAGGTTTGACCGGCATGTTAGAGGCTTCAGCACCTTCGCGCGGTCATGTGCTCGATCCGATGGAGCGGATTTCGGAGACATTGTTCGGTCTGATCATGGCTCTGACCTTTATCTGCTCGCTCGGTATTGCATCGGGTACAGGCATCAATGTTCAAACGATGCTGATCGGTGCGCTGGGCTGCAATCTGGCTTGGGGCATTGTTGACGGTGGCCTTTATCTTCTGGCTCGTATCAACGACCGGGGAGATAAGGCGTTGACCCTCCGCGCAATAAGACAGGCGCCCGATCCTGAAACTGCGCAGCGCGTCATCGCCGATGCATTGCCGCCCCAATTGGCGGCGATCCTGCCTCTGGACCAATTGGAAATATTGCGGAAAGGATTGCAGCAATTGCCTGAGCCGTTGCTCGGTCCCAAGCTGACCAGGCGCGACTGGACGGGAGCGCTGGCCCTTTGCCTGTTGAGCTTCTTCTCGACCTTCCCGTTGGTCATCCCGTTCATTGTCCTGCGCGACGCCAGATTGGCGTTGCATGTGGCTTACGCGGTCGCCATCGTGATGCTGTTCTGTTGTGGTTATGCATTCGGACTACGGAGTGGGTTGCGGCCTTGGATGGCCGGTCTTTCGATGGTGGCCGTTGGTGGCGCACTGGTTGGCGTCGCGGTGGCTCTTGGAGGGTAAGCAACAGTGCGACAGCGAGGAGTTGCGGTAAGCGGTGGCTCGATCATGGGGCTGGTCGCCCTGTGCCTCATGCTTTCGACTGCCGATCCAGCTCACGCCCAGGCTCCTGGTTCATCCGGAGCAATCGGACTCGGTAGCCGCGGATGGTCGTCGGCCGACATTAGCCACGGAACGTCTGTGAACGAGTTGGAATTCAGCGCCCGGGCGGGGCTTGCGTCCGACTACATTTATCGTGGGGTAACGTTGTCCGATCATGCGCCTGCGGCAGGTGCGGCCTTTGAAGCGAGATTTAGCCAGCTATACGCAGGCACCACGGTCGCCACCGTCAACCTGCCGACGCAGCCAATCGCCGAGTTCACTTACGCCGCCGGTATCCGCGAGAAAATCGCAACTATCGATTTCGATTTTGGAGTGACCTATTTCGCTTATCCCGGTGAAAAGCTTCCCGGTGAGACCAACGGAATCAATTATTGGGAGACAGTCATCCGTGGCGACCGAAAAATCAGCGAACAATTCCGTCTCGCCGCAGGCTACGCCTATTCGCCGAATGTCTCGAACACCGGGGCTTGGAGCCAATATGGGGCGGCCGGTGTTGGCTACGACCTGCCGAACCAGCTGCTGCCGAAAGACGTAGCCATATCCTTCACAACCGCTGCCGGTTATTCCTGGTTCGGCAATCAGCGTCAGCAGCTTGGCGGATTTCCATTGCCTGCCTATCTCAACTGGCAGGCGGGCGTGACCTTGACCCACAAGGCATTCAACTTCGACCTGCGCTACTACGACACCAATCTGACGAAGGAAAACTGCTTCGTCTTTACAGGCGATCCAAATGCGCAGCCAGGTGGCCGCATAAACCTCGCTACCAACCCGGATGGCCTGACCTCGAACTGGTGCGGGGCGACGTTCGTTGCGAAGGTCTGGTTTGCATTGAATTAGCTCTGGTGACCAAGGTCTTTCGTCCCGAATGACCTCGCGACGGGCGTGCGCCGCCATGCGCGGCAGCTTGATCTATCGCAAGACCAATGTCCGAACCGCGGGCCAAGCTTGCTTTCGAAAGCACGATATGTCCAATCAGGAGGTGAAATATGTACCGGCATATTCTCATTCCGACAGACGGGTCGCAGCCTGCAGAGCGCGGGTTGGCTCACGGGCTGGCGCTCGCGAAATCCCTTGGAGCGAAGGTGTCTGTAATCTTCGTTGTGGAGCCGTTTTCAGAATTGACAGGGCGGCTTCTTGAAGCTGTCGCAACATATGCTGAGCTGCGCAAGGAACAGGCCGCGAGCGTGTTGGATCGTGCTGCAAATGCAGCCAGGGAGGCCGGTCTTTCCTGCGAGATCATTCAGATGGAGAACGCGCAACCTCATGAGGCCATCATCGCAGCAGCCAGGGACAAAGGCTGCGATCTCATCGTCATGTCATCGCATGGTCGCAGCGGACTTTCCGCGCTTCTCATCGGCAGTGTGACGAACAAGGTGCTGACGCACGCGAAAACTCCCGTACTGGTTTGTCAGTAAATGTGCATCAGCGCGCCGGAATAGATACGCGCGACGTGCCCGCTCACTCGGTGATTTAAATGCTGCCGAGCGCGTTGGGGACAGCTCGGTAGGCCTCCCTTCTCTCCGCCGTCATTGCGAGCGGAGCGAAGCAATCCATATCTCCACTCGCGGCGCGATGGATTGCTTCGTCGCTGTCGCTCCTCGCAATGACGAGGAATCCCCCGCCTTCACGCCGCCGGAAATTCCAGTTCGAAGGCCGCGCCGCAGTCAGCCGGCAGCAACCGGATCGATCCGCCATGGCTCGTCATCACGGCTTTGACGATCGCAAGGCCCATGCCGGTGCCGCCGGTGTCGCGGCGCGTGGTGAAGAAGGCGTCGAAGATCTTCTCGCGGTTGGCCTCGGAAATCGGATCGCCGTCATTGCTGACGGTGAGCCTGATTCTCTCCGCTTCGCTGGAGGCTTCGAGCGTCACGCGCCTCGCATTGTGCCGCATGGCGTTGTCGGTCAGGTGCGACAGCACGATCAATGCCTTTTCGGCCGACATGCCGATCGAGCGGTCGAGGCAGCCGCTTGCGGAAATGGCGCGGGTGGGGAAGCGGCTCTTCAACCCGCCGACCACGAGGTGAAGCCCGGCCTGCTCGTATTGCGGCACGGTCTCCGCACGTGCCAGCTCCCGCAGGCGCTGCGTCATGGTCTCGAGCCGCTCCGCATCGCCGAGGATGTTTCGCAGGAAATTCTTCTGCTCCATGCGCGTCAGCGTGTCCTTTTCGCTCTGCACGGATTCCAGCAGGAGCTCGGCGGCGCCCTTGATCGAGGTCAGCGGCGATTTCAATTCATGGGTCAGATGCGCCGAGAAGCTCGCGATATAGTCGGAGCGCCGCGACAATTGCCCGGCCATGTCGAGAAAACTTCGCGACATCTGCGCGAACTCGCGCGTGCCGTAATGCTTGAGCGGCTGGAACGCGTCGCGGTCGCCGCGCGCAATCCGCGCCGCGCGGCCGATCAGCTCATACATCGGGCGCGTGATGGTGCGGGAAAACACCAGGCCGATCGCGAGCGTGCTCAGCATGACCGCGATGGCGGCCAGGATGAGTTTGGTACGCTCCTGGTAGAAGTGCTGGAAAATATTGCTCGGTGTCCGCGAGGTGTAGATCACGCCCGCCACATGGTTGTCGACGATCACAGGCATCGCCGAGAACACGTGAACGCCGATGCCGCGACTGAACGAATAGATCGGCGGGGGCGGCTTGTCGGGGACGCGGTTGCGCAGCACGGCGCGGTATTCCCCGCGCAGCGCCGAGGCCACCTCCTCGACATGGGCGAGCGATTGGCCGATCTCCTCCCGGCCCGCGATCACCACGCCCTGCGGATCGAGAATGCGGAAGCCCGCGAGCGTCACCTTTTGCGTTTCCACGATCAGCGGCATCAGCACAGTCCCGATCGCGACATAAGCGGGGTCGGCGGGCCGTTTGGCCGGCAACGCGTCGGGCCGGCGGCCGAAGAAGTCATGGCCGACGAGATCGAGCGCGGGACGGATCGGCGCGAACTTGTCCTGCGGATCGGGCCGTGCTTCCGGCGGGATCTCGGCGCCGAGCGCGATGCCGCCGGCGCGGCGCAGCTCGATCTCGCGCGCATAGACCGCCGAAAGCACCTGGCTCTGCGCGATCAGTTCGGCCTGGGTCTGGCGGATCAGCTGGTTGTCATAGAGGCGGAAGAAGAACAGCCCGATCAGCGGCAGCACCATCACGAAGGCGAGCACCACGAACACGATCAGGCCGAGCGACGGCCGCCATTTCTCCCGTGTCGCGGCGCTGATCATGCCTGCTTCTCGCAGCGGCCGAGCCGGAAGCCGACGCCGTGAACGGTCTCGATGACATTGTCGCAGTCGACTGCCGCGAACTTGGCGCGGATGTTGCGAATGTGGCTGTCGATGGTGCGGTCGGAGACCTGGATGTTGAGCTGATAGGCCGCGCTCATGATCTGCTCGCGGCTGAACACCGCGGTCGGCCGCACCAGGAAGGCCTTGAGGATTCCAAACTCGATCGCGGTGAGGCGAAGCGGCGTGCCGGCAAAGGCCGCGACGTGCTGCACCACGTCGATCGAGAGCGCGCCCTGCGCCAGCGCCTCCGGTTCGGCATCCATGTCGCGCGCGACCACCCTGCGCAGGATGGCGTTCACCCGCGCCACCAGCTCGCGCGGGCTGAACGGCTTGGTCACATAATCGTCGCCGCCGATCTCGAGCCCGAGCACGCGATCGATTTCGTCGTCGCGCGCGGTGAGGAACAGGATCGGCACATTGGACGATTTGCGGATCTGGCGGCAGACTTCGAGCCCGTCGAGCTCGGGCATGCCGATGTCGAGAATCACGAGATCGGGGCGGTCGGCCGCGAAGCGGGCCAGCGCCTCCCGGCCGTCGCGCGCCTCGGTCACCGTCATCTCGGCCTTTCGCAGCGCCACGCGGATGACCTCGCGGATGTGCAGGTCATCGTCGACGGCGAGGATACGTTGGCTCACATGCATCTCCGGTCAGCTTGCGCTCGGGGGCTTGTCCTGACGGGCATCAAGGTAGCGCTGCAATCGCCAGCTCCGGAAACCCCAGGCCCGCCACGATGCCATATCCGCGGCCTGGATGCTCAGGAGACGATTGCGGCCGCAGTCGCCAACGTGGACCATCGGCAGCAGACGCGCACGGTCCAGTGCCGGCAACGCCTGCGGCCCGAGGCTTACGAGATAATAGTCGTCGAGATTCACGCCCCTGCCCGTGGCCTCCTTGCTGTGACTGACATTATACTCAGCGATGATGGCGTCAAAGTTGATCAGCGCGCATACATAGAGTGTCGCCGTCAGGCTGATCAGGTTCATCCGGACCAGCCAGCCGCCCGATTGCCCCAGAATGATACGCATCACGATCAGCACCAGCCCGATCGTGACCAGCAGCATCCAGACCAGGGCGGCGATACGCCAGCCGGTCAGCATGTAGATCTCGACGTATCGGGACAGGCGAAGCATCGAGGAGATCACCAGCATCACGTTCTGGCCGAGCCAGAGATAGACCAGGGACCGGATGATCTTCGACTGCTCCGCCGCTCCGCCCTGGCGCATCGCGGCCAGCACGAAGCCTGCCGAGAGCAGCGCCGTGACGATCAGCGGATAGGCGCCGCGATGGGCGTAATCGGCATAGCTGATGCCGGAGGGAAGTTTCGCATTGCCCCAAAGGAACACGAGATCGAGCACGGTCTGGAACGCAAACAGCGCGTTGAACAGGATCAGCGAGCGCAGAATGGTGCCGGTGCCGAACAATGTCAGAAAGTTGGCCGGCGGTTCGGCATTGTCTGACATCGGCGAGGGCAGGGCGGGCGCGTGCGCTTTCCGGCCGCGCCAGCGCACATGAAGGAACGGCCAGGCCATCGACAGCACCAGGATCCAGAACAGCGTTCGGGCCAGGTTGATACTCGCAGTCCACTCCCTGATGTCGAGCAGGCGAACCCATTTCTCGATCAGCGGATTGGCGGAGGCGAAAAGAAAGACGAATATGCCGCCAAAGATGAGCGGCACAAACCAGAGGGTCAAGCCGGTCGAGATCGCGCCGATGTCGGTGGTGCGCGCGACGTCTCCGACCAGACGGAATGGCCCGATCAGAAAGAGGTCGCGGCAAGCGCGTGCGCCGTCGGAGAGCCGCGAGAAGTCCGGATTGGTCAGCAACGCCGCGCTGACGACGATTCCGGCGATGACAAACAGGGATGACAGGCCATTGAGCTCTTCAACGGCGGGCACCAGCGCGATCAGCAGCACGGCCGCTGCCGTGAGGCTTCGCCGGCGGCTTGCGATGCGAAAGTTGGCCAGACAGGAGCCGGCCAGCAACGCGACTGCAAACAGCGCCATCGACAGGCCGATGCGCTGGTTCCAGAACAGCCAGTCGGCGAGCGCGGCGATGGCCAGCGCGAGCGCGAGTTTGACGGGCAGAAGGTTTGGTGCCCCGGAGCGAACATCCGGAAGAGGCGATGCGAGGTCTGTCATGGGAATTCCTGCTTGGAGGGAGCAGGTGCGACCATGACAAGCGATCGTGCAATTCCTTCGAGCCTTCCTTGCAGGCCTTCAGGATTGTTCTGCAGAATTTGTGCAGGGACGTTTCGGCGCTGGAATCGTGCCTGATGCATTGATAATTGCGTGAGCCGCGACAACAAGCCTGCGGTGTCTCATGCGATTTGCGAAATGGATTCTGTTGCTGCTCGCCTGGTCGAGCGGACTTCTGTTCACAATTGCCGGCGCCTTCAACAATCACTCGTTTCTGCTATCCTTGCGTGGCCCGAAAACCGTGGTGATGTCAGCGACAAGCCTGCTCATGATCGCGCTGTTGTGGAGATGGGGATTTTGGCGCAGGGCCGGCCTCGCCGGGCGTTGGCTCGCAGTGCTGTGGTTGCTGCCGCCATTGTCGCTGCTGGCCGCCGCGGAATCGTTCGAGATCACCAGGCGCGGCGTGTTGCAGACCGAACCGGCACTGGCCGGGCGGCTTGGCAGGCATTTCGTGGTTGGTTATTCCTCCTTCGAGGAGGTTGCGCTGCTTGCGGAGAAGGGCCTGATTGCCGGCGTCTATGTCGGCAGGGGCAATGTGGCGCAGCGAAAGCCGCCCGTCATCAAGGCGGAGATCGCAGCCTTGCAGGAACGCCGCCGCCGCGCCGGCCTGCCGCTCTTGATCGTCGCGGCCGACCAGGAGGGCGGCGTCGTCTCGCATCTGTCGCCGCCGCTGACGCGGTTGCCGCCGCTCTCGACGCTTGCCGAATTGCCGCCTGATGCGCGCGCGAAAAAGGCAGAGGAATTCGGCCGCACGCATGGGCGCGAGCTGGCCTCGCTCGGCATCACCCTTGATTTCGCGCCGGTGCTCGACCTCAAGCCAAAGGACAAGCGCAGCCGCCTCGATATCAACACCATGACCGCCGAGCGCGCGATCTCCGAAAATCCCACCGTGGTCAGCGAGGTGGCACTCGCTTATGTGCGCGGCCTGGAATCCGCAGGTGTCGGCGCGACGGTCAAGCATTTCCCGGGGCTCGGGCGTGTGCGCGGCGACACCCACATCGTCAGCGCCGATCTCGATACGCCGATCGACGAACTCGAGGTCTCGGACTGGCTGCCCTTCAAGGATCTGCTGGCGGGAACGAGGGCGCAGTTGATGGTCGGCCATGTCAGCCTGACCGCGGTCGATCGGGGCCGGCCGGCCTCGCATTCGAAGGCCGTGATCGACGGAATCCTCCGCAAGAAGTGGAACTACCAGGGTGTCGTCATTACCGACGACCTCGTGATGGGTGCGGTCTATGGCCGGAACATCTGCACGGCGGTGGTCGAGGCGCTCAATGGCGGGGCCGATCTGCTGCTGGTCGCCTACGACGCGAGCCAGTTTTACCGCATCTTCGCCTGCGCTTCGGAGGCGGCCGCGCAGAACGGGCTGGATCTCGAGGCGCTGCGCGACAGCGACGCGCGGCTGGAGAAGAATCTGTTTCCGCCGTCCATGTCGGCGGGCGCGACCGTGGACTAGCGACGAACCAGGCCCCGCCGACAAACGACCGCACCTGCCGCTGCTCAAGCTTTCATCGCGCCCGTCCCGTCGTCGGACGATTGACTCGACCTTGCCGCGATGTACTCTGCCCCCACGAGAAAAATAGTCTATCCGAACAAGGATAGGGCACAGGGGAGGACGTGATGCGCAGTCTGCGGCTGCTCTGCTATTCGTTTGCTGTCCTTGGTTTGCTGTTTTCCGGCCGGCCGGTTTTGGCCGAAGAGACGATCAAGCTGGCCTATACCGATCCCTTCTCCGGCCCGTTCGCCTCTGGAGGCGACGAGTTCCTCAAGATTTTTCAATTTATCATCGCGCGGAAAAACGCCGCAGGTGGCGCGCTCGGCCGCAAGTTCGAGCTGATCCCTTTCGACGATAAATTGCAGCCGGCCGAAGCCCTGATCGCGCTCAAGAGCATGACCGACCAGAACATCCCGTTCGTGATGCACTGCACGGGCTCCAATGTCGGCGCGGCGCTGATCGACGCGGTTTCAAAGCACAACGCCCGCAATCCCGATAACCGCATCCTTTATCTGAATTGCGGGGCGCTCGCGACCGAGCTCACCAATGAGCAATGCGACTTCTGGCACTTCCGCTTCGCAGGCAGTGTGGACATGCGTGCCGCGGCCCGCATCAAGGCGTTGCCGAAGGACCTGAAGAAGGTCTACCTCCTCAACCAGGATTACCTGTTCGGCCAGTCGATCCAGAAGGATTCCAAGAAGTGGCTGGCGAAACTGCGTCCCGACATCGAGATCGTCGGCGACGAGTTGATGCCGTTCGGAAAGGTGCAGGACTTCGCGCCCTATGTGGCCAAGATCAAGGCGTCCGGCGCCGAGAGCGTGGTGACTGGAAATTATAACCGCGATCTCAATCTGCTGATCAAGGCGGCGAACGACGCCGGTCTCAACGTTCGCTTCGATACATTCCTGTCGCATCTGATCGGCGGCCCCACCGCCATCGGCGCGGCCGGAGAAAACCGGCTGACCTCGATCATGGAGTTCAACGGCAACGTTCCAGTCGATCTCAAGGTGCCGGAGGCGGAGAAATTAGCCAATGACTGGCGAACGAGCGGCCACGAGACCGATTTTTCGACACTCAATTTCGTCACCATGATCGACATGTTGACGGACGCCATCAACAAGGCGAAGTCGACCGATCCGCTGAAGGTCGCGCTTGCCTTCGAAGACATGCATGGCAAGGACCTGCTCGGCCAGGACGTCATCATGCGCAAGGACGACCACCAGCTCCTGATGCCGTTCTATGCCGGTGTCTTCTCCAAGGACGTCAAATACGATTCCGAGCATACCGGCTTCGGCTGGAAGAATTACATGACGGCCACCACGGCCGACCTGACGCTGCCGACGATCTGCAAGATGAAGCGGCCGGAATGACCGCGTAGGGCGAGGTTCGGGAAGCGAGGGCGGCATCGGAATGGAAATCGTCCTCGTTTCCCTGCTCAATGGCCTCGTCTACGGCATGCTTCTGTTCATGCTCGCGAGCGGGCTGACACTGATCTTCAGCATGATGGGCGTGCTCAATTTCGCGCATGCCTCGATCTACATGATCGGCGCCTATCTCGCCTTCACCATCAGCCAGTTCACGGGCTTCTTTCCGGCGCTGATCATCGCGCCGATCCTGTGCGGCCTGATCGGCGCCGCGATCGAGGTGTTTGGCCTTCGGCGGGTCCATTCCAACGGCCATATCGCCGAACTGCTCTTCACCTTCGGTCTCGTGTTCATCATCGGGCGCGTGGTGCAGATGACCTGGGGCATGCTGCCGATGGCCTATCGCGTGCCGGCGCTGCTCGACTTCCCCCTGTTCACCTTCTATGGCCAGCATTTTCCGGCCTATCGCGGCTTCATGCTGCTCGTGTCCGCGGGCATGCTGCTGGCGACCTGGCTCCTGCTCAAGAAGACCCGCGTCGGCCTCATCATCCAGGCCTCGCTCACCCATCCGCAGATGGCGAGTGCGCTCGGCCATAATGTGCCGATGGTGTTCACGCTGGTCTTTGCCGGCGGCTGCATGCTGGCCGGTCTCGCCGGCGTCATCGGCGGCAATTACCAGACCACCGAACCCGGCATGGCCGACGGCATGGGACCGATCGTGTTCGTCGTCGTGGTGTTCGGCGGTCTCGGTTCGCTGATGGGTTGTTTTATCGCCTCGATCCTGATGGGGATGATCGCGAGCTTCGCGGTGGTGATCAACGTGTCGCTGCTCGATCTGTTGAAGCCGCTCGGCGTCACGCTTCCCGGCGACAATCTCTTCACCGAATTCATGACCGTTCCGGTCGCGCGCATCGGGGCGCTGCTGCCCTTCATACTGATGATCCTGATTCTGCTGGTGCGGCCGCGCGGCCTGATGGGAACGCGTGACACATGAAGAAGCAGGTGACAGGACAAGGGACGACACAGGCCTGGGTCTGGGTTCTCGCGCTGATCGCCGCGATCGCGATGCCCTGGGTGTTCTACAACTACCACACCGGCCGCCAGTCCGGTTTTGTCATCTCCATGCTGAGCCAGATGGGGATGATGAGCATCCTGGCGCTGTCCTACAACATGCTGCTGGGACAGTCCGGGCTGTTCTCCTTCTGCCACGCGGTGTTTTTCGGCATCGGTGGTTACGCCACCATTCATTTCCTCAATCTCGCCGGCGGCGGATCGCTGCCGCTCCCGCTCGAGGTGATTCCGCTGCTGTCAGGCCTGTCGGGGCTCGGCCTTGCGATCGTGTTCGGCTACATGGCCACCAAGCAGCGCGCCACCGCCTTTGCCATGATCACGCTCGGCATCGGCGAACTGATGACGACGGCCGCGCTGATGTTTCATCATTTCTTCGGCGGCGAAGGCGGCGTCAATTCCAACCGCGTGATCGGCCACAGCCTGTTCGGATTCAAATATGGACCCGCGATCCAGGTCTATTACCTGATCCTGGCCTGGACCGTGATCTCGGCGCTGTTGATGTTGTACCTGACGAGAACGCCGCTTGGGCGCATGGCGAATGCCTCACGCGACAATTTCGAGCGCGTCCAGTTCGTCGGCTACGACCCGCGCATGGTGCGTTTCCTGCAATTCGCGTTGTCGGGCTTTTTCGCCGGCATTGGCGGCGGCCTCTACGCCATCACCTATGAGATCGTCACCTTCGATGCGCTTGCCGCGCCGCTGTCGGCCAATGCGCTGCTGATGGCCTATATCGGCGGATCCGCGGCCTTTGGCGGGCCGATCCTGGGTGCGGTGCTGATCACGCTTTTGCAGAGCGGCGTCAGCCTGATGTCCAATTCCTGGCTGGTCTATGTCGGCGTGCTCTTCATCACCATGGTGATGTTCGCCCCGCAGGGCATCATGGGATTGCTCGCGGCGCATGGTCCGATCGTGCGCGCGGGCCGGTTTGGCCGGCTGCTCGTGCCCTATCTCAGGGTGATCGTGCCGGCGCTCGTCATGGTGCTCGGCTTTGTCGGCGTGGTCGAGCTCGCTTCCTTCCTCACCATTGGAGCAGCGCAGGGCAAGTCGCTGGTTCTGTTCGGCAGCAAGATCGACGAGCATGCCGTCATGCCCTGGCTCGCCGCCTTTGTGTGTCTTGCCGCCGGGACGTTCTGGTTCTCGATCGAAGCGCGCGCGTTCCAGCGCGTCTGGGACGGGTTGATGGCCGAACTGAAGCCGCAGCGGAGCATCGCATGACCGACACGGCGCTCTCGCTTCGCAACGTCAACAAGTCGTTCGGGCCGACCGAGATCATCCGCGGCGTCGATCTCGACATCAGGAAGGGCGAACGTCACGCCATCATCGGCCCGAACGGCGCCGGCAAGACGACGCTGTTCAACCTGATCAGCGGCCGCTTTCCGCTGTCGTCGGGCGAGATCCTGCTCGACGGCACGCGCGTCGACGGCCTGCCGCCGCACCGGATCAACCGGATGGGCCTGTCGCGCAGCTTCCAGATCACCTCGATCTTCCACCGCCTGTCGGTGTTCGAGAATCTGCGCTGTGCGCTGCTCTGGAGCATGGGTTATCGCTATTCGTTCTGGACCCCGCTGTGGCGGCAGCGCGATCTGAACGAGAAGACCAGCCTGATGCTGGAACAGCTGAATCTTATCTCGCGCCGCGACACCCCGGCGGGGCTGTTGTCCTATGCCGACCAGCGCGCGCTCGAGATCGGCATGACCATTGCGGGCGGCGCATCCGTCATCCTGCTGGATGAACCGACCGCGGGCATGAGCAACACGGAAACCGACAATGCGGTCGACCTGATCAGGCGCGTGTCCAAAGACAAGACGCTGGTCATGGTCGAGCACGACATGAAGGTGGTGTTCGATCTCGCCGACGTGATCACGGTTCTGGTCTACGGCCAGGTGATCGCCTCGGGGCCGCCGCAGGCGGTGCGCGCCAACCCGGCGGTGCAGGAAGCCTATCTGGGTAGCCTCGCAGCATGATCCTCGAAGTCGAAAACCTCCACGCGTATTACGGCCAGAGCCACATCCTGCATGGCGTCGACATCAATGTCGATGACGGCGAGATCGTGAGCCTGCTCGGCCGCAACGGCGTCGGCCGCTCCACCGCCTGCAAGGCGATCATGGGGCTGGTGCCGGCGCAGGGCACGATCCGCTTTCGCAACCGAGACATATCCGGCCTGCGGCCCGACCAGGTCGCGCATTGCGGCATCGGCTACGTGCCGGAAGACCGGCAGATCTTCCCGACGCTGACGGTGCGGCAGAATCTCGAGCTCGGGTTGAAGCGATCAGGCTCGTTCGGGCGCTGGAAGTTCGAGGACGTCTATCATCTCTTTCCCAATCTGAAAGCGCGGCAGGATGTTGCCGCCGGCGTGCTGTCCGGCGGCGAGCAGCAGATGCTCACGATGTGCCGGACCCTGATGGGCGATCCTGACCTGATCCTGATCGATGAGCCGACCGAAGGCCTTGCCCCGAAGCTGGTCGAGCAGGTCGGCGAGCTGCTGGCCGAAATCTCGCGGCGCGGCGTCTCCATCCTGCTAATCGAGCAGAAGCTCGGCATTGCGCTGCGGATCTCCAACCGGCTGTACGTGATGGGCCACGGCCGGATCGTGTTTCAGGGCAAGCCGGCCGATTTCGGCGCCAATTCCGCCGTGCGCAAGGAATGGCTGGAAGTCTGATTTGGGGGTTCGGTTCCGCTTGCGCTCGGTATCGTGCGACGGCACATTCGGAGGGCGGCAAGCGCCGCCAACAATGCCAGAGGAAAACCCATAGGAAAACCCATGGCGGCCATGGCCACGCGGATCGACTGCGATATCCATCCCGCGGTAGGGGGCACGCGCACGACGTTGCTTCCCTATCTCAGCGACCACTGGAAAGAGCAGGTGGTGAGCCGGGCGATCGACGGCCTCGACCTCAACTCCTATCCGCCGAACATGCCGCTCAGCGGTCGGCCGGACTGGCGCCCCGCGACCGGCAAGCCGGGCTCCGATCTGAAAATGGTCCAGCGCGGCGCGTTCGACCAGCTGGGATCAAGCCACGCGATCTGCAACGTGCTTTACGGCGCACAGGCCGTATTCGATGCCTACATGGCCGCAGACTTCTGCAAGGCGATCAATGACTGGATGGCCGCCGAATGGCTGTCGCAGGATCAGCGCTTGCGCGCCTCCATCGTGGTACCGATCCAGGCGCCGGATCTTGCGGTCGAGGAGATCGAGCGGCGCGCGAACGACGATCGCTTTGTCTCCATCCTTGTGCTGGCGCAAGGGGAGATGCTGCTCGGCCGCCGGCAGTTCTGGCCAATCTATCAGCTCGCCGAGAAATACAAGCTGCCGCTGGCGATCCATGCCGGCAGCTCCTACCGGCAAGCGCCGAGTTCGGTCGGCTGGCCGTCGCACCGCTACGAATATTACTTCGTCGAGGCGCACGCGTTTCAGGCGCAGCTGTTGAGCCTGGTCTATGAAGGCGTGTTCGGCAAATTCCCGGGCCTGAAGGTCGTGCTGATGGAATCGGGCGTCAGCTGGCTCCCGGCGTTCATGTGGCGCGCCAACAAGACCTGGCGCGGCGTCCGCGTCGAGGTGCCCTGGGTGGAGCGGGAGCCCGCCTCCATCATCCGCGATCATGTCCGCGTCACCATGCAGCCCTTCGACGCTCCGCCCGACGCGACCGGCGTCGCCGACATCATCGACCAGATCGGCTCCGACAAGATGTTCCTGTTCGCGTCCGATTACCCGCATTGGCAGTTCGACGGCGACGATCCCGTCCCGCCGCATCTGCCGCAAAGCATCGTGTCGCGCATGTGCGCCGACAATCCGCTGGAAACCTTCCCGCGGCTGAAGCTCAATTAGCGCATGATCCGAAAAAGTGGAAACCGGTTTTTCGAAAAAGATCATGCGCCAAACGAAATAGGAGGATCGCATGAGTGATGTCATCGACCGTCCCGTTCTTGAAAAGGAAGCCACCGCCGCAACGCGGCTGCGCATTATCGATTGCGACGTTCATCCGAGCCTGCGGTCGCGCGCCGATCTCAATGAGTTCCTGCCGAAGCGCTGGCAGGAGCATTTGAAGACCTACGGCGATCATTTGCGCACACCCTATATGGGCACCACACCGTATCCGCGTTCAGCGCCCCTGATCTGTCGCAGGGATGCCTGGCCGCCGAACGGCGGTGTGCCCGGTTCCGACCTCGCCTTCATGCAGAAGCAGCATCTGGACCCCTATGATGTCGAGTTCGGCATTCTCCAGGTGCTCGACCTCTTCATCTTCTCGCAGCAGAACCTCGAATGCGGCGCGGCGATCCAGCGTGCCATCAACGAATGGCAGCTCGCGCATTGGACGCATCGCGACCCGCGCCTGAAGGCTTCGATCCTGGTCAGCCAGGACGACACGGTGGCGGCGATCGAGGAGATCGAGCGCTGCGCCAAGATCGGCGAATACATCCAGATCAACATCGCGCCGCGCGCCAACGAGCCGCTCGGCCGCCGCCGCTACTGGCCGATCTACGCGCGCGCGCAGGAGCTCGGCCTGCCGATCGGCATCCATACCGGCGGCTATGGCGGGCACGCACCGACCGGCGGCGGCTGGCCGTCCTATTATTGCGAGGAGCATCAGTCCAACGCGGCCACCATGGCGGCGATGCTCGCGAGCATGGTGATCGAGGGCGTGCCCGAACGCTTCCCGAAGCTGAAGTTCGTCTTCATCGAGGGCGGCTTCGGCTTTATCCCGTCGACGGTGTGGCGGATGGACCAGCATTTCGAGCGCTTCCGCAGCGAGGTGCCGCATCTCAAGCGCAAGCCGTCCGAATATGTCCGCGAGCATTTCTGGTTCACGACCCAGCCGATCGACGAGCCGGACCAGGGCAAGCACCTGCGCCAGCTGATCGAATGGATCGGCGTCGACCGTCTGCTGTTCTCGTCGGACTATCCGCATTGGGATTACGACGACGCCCGCTTCGCCTTCAAGACGCCGCTCTCGGACGCCGAACGGAAGAAGATTTTCAACAGCAACGCCCGCGCGGTGTACAGGCTGTAGGGTTCGCCAACTCGAACTCCGTCATGCCCGGGCATAGCCGTTCAAAGAACGGCGTCGCTTTCGCTCGCCTATGACCCGGGCATCCATCGACCTTCGATAGAATCTTGTTTTGAGATGGATGGCCGGGTCAAGCCCGGCCATGACGAGCTTTACAATGCTGAATTCGCCGGCCGCTGCTGGCGAGATGTTTTTTGCCAAATAACATCTATATTTGATATATCTTTACGCGTCCGCAGTGGAGCGCGCCCATGCGCCTGACCCATTTTTCCGACTACGCCCTGCGCCTGCTGATGTATGCGGCCGCCCGCAAGGACGAACTGGTCACGATCGAGGAAACTTCGGACCTCTACGGCCTGTCGCGTGCGCATCTGATGAAGGTCGCAAACCAGCTCACCCGCGCAGGATTCCTCAAGGCGACGCGCGGCCGGAATGGCGGCCTGTCGCTGGCCAGGAGGCCCGACAGGATCCGGCTCGGCGACGTCGTGCGCGCGACCGAGCCCGATTTTGCGCTGGTCGAATGTTTCGAGAGCGGCAATCAATGCCTGATCACCCCGCGCTGCCGGCTGCGCGGCGTGCTGCAGGAGGCGATGGGCGCCTTCATGCGCACGCTTGACAGTCATACGCTGGCGGACCTGGTGCTGCGGCCCGAGGATTTCGGCATCAAGCCTGCGGCCTGAAGTGGAATCAGGCCGTGCGGCGCCCCATGATGAGGCCATAGATAACGAGCAGGATGACGGCGCCGACGATGCCGCCAATGAAGCCCGCGGACTTACCGGCGTTGTACCAGCCGACCAATTGTCCGAGGTATGTCGCAAGGAACGCGCCCACGATCCCCAGAATGGTTGTCAGGATGAAGCCCTGAGGCTCGGTCTTGTCGCCCGGCATGATGAACTTGGCGATCACTCCCACGACGAAACCAATGATAATTGTCCAAAGGATATGCATCTCTCTGCTCCTCCCCGCGCATTCGGGACATCAGCATCCTGTGAGAAATCGCCTCGCGCCTGTCTTGACATAGATCAACGCCACCAACCCCGCGAAGCCCGCCAAAGGAGGCGGCAATCAGCTCGCGCGCAGGGGACAACCGATGGCAATGGTCGGCGAGATCGTGCACAGCACGACCTACAAATATGCAAAGCCGGTCAGCTTCGGGACACATCGGGCGATGTTCCTGCCGAGGCGCGGCGCGTCTGCCCGCCTGCTCAGCTGGTCCGCAAGGACTACTCCGTCCTCGAAAATCCATTGGATATCTGATGCGCGCTCCAACACCGTGACGGTGATGGAGTTCGGTGAAGCCGGCCGCGAGCTGACATTCACGTTCAGGGTTCGGGGCGTGTTTTTCGGCGTGAAGGGACTCGAGGCGTTTCCGCTCGAAGGGCGCGCCGATCAGGTTCCCGTTCAATATACGCCCGACGAGTGGCTGGATTTGTCCGGTTACCTGCGTCCGCATGCCGACGATCCCGACGGCAACCTTGCCGCCTGGACGAAGGCCTTCGTCGCGGGCGACCAGGATCGAACGGTCGATGTCCTGCATCGTATCCTGATCACGTTCCGCGACGGCTTCACCTACCGCTCGAGGGAGACGGAGGGGACCCAGTCCCCGAGCGAAACCTTGCGCACGAGGTCTGGCACCTGTCGCGACTACGCCTGGTTGATGATCGAGGTATTGCGCAGGCTTGGTTTCGCCTGCCGCTTCGTCAGCGGTTACTTGTACGATGCGGCTCTGGATGGTGGCGTTGCCGGCATGACGGGCGCGGGCGCCACGCATGCCTGGCTACAGGTGTTCCTCCCCGGCGCCGGCTGGGTCGACTACGATCCGACCAACCAGATCAATGCCGGGTTCGATTTGATCCCGGTGGCGGTCGCCCGCCATCCAGGCCTTGCCATCCCGCTGGCAGGTTCGTGGTTTGGGGATGCAAAGGACTATCTGGGCATGTCGGTCGACGTGGCCGTCCACAAGATCGGCGAGGTTCACGATCCGTCCGAGACCTGAGTGTCTCTCGGCTAATCGGTCAGGCTCATGTGCAGAAACTGGTTGAACTCGCTCTGCACATAATCCGAGAAGGCTCCGCCGTCGACGAAACCACGCCTTCGATAGAGCGCAAGCGCGGGCTCGAAGGCAGGTCCCCTGCCGGTTTCCAGGCTGAGCCGGCGCAGCTTGCGCGTCCGGGCTTCCTCGATGATGCGATCCAGCAGCGCCGCGCCGACACCCCGGCGGAGGTAACGCGGATGGGTTCGCATCGATTTGACCTCGCCGGAACCGGCATCGAGTTGCTTCAGCGCGCCGATGCCGCAAATCTCGTCACCTTCCCAGGCGCTCCACACCGTGACCTCGGGCACCTGCAATCCCGACAAGTCCAGTGCGAAGACATGGCCGGGCGGCGAGTTGGCATGCATGCCCTGGAGATGCAGCCGCAGCAAGTCGCGCGCTGCGTCGCTTGAAAGGTCGTCTACGCGGATGTCCATCGATGTCCCAAGCCTCGATCAAGCGATCGGTGCGCCGCCGGTTACATCCGCCCGAACACGTGATCCGATACCGTATCAAAACACCGCCCTTGCGCCAGGGCGTTCGAAGATACATATTTGTAAAGATACATATTTGATGTATCTTTATAAAGGACTTGCCAGAGGACCTGTCATGGCTTTCGCCGAAGACCCCGAAGGCGCCGCCGAGCGGCGCGCGCGCATCACCCGCGATCTGATGGAGACGACCGGGATCGACGACGCGATGATCGAACGCCTGGTGCGGACCTTCTATGGCCGCGTGCAGGCCGATTCCCTGATCGGACCTGTGTTTGGGGCACGGATCGACGATTGGGAAGCACATATCGTCAAGCTTTGCGCGTTCTGGTCGTCGGTAGCGCTGATGAGCGGGCGCTATCATGGCCAGCCGATGCAGAAGCATCTTGAGCTTCCGGTCGCGGCCGAACATTTCGACCGCTGGATCGCGCTGTTTGAGACGACCGCCAACGAGCTGTGTCCGCCGCAGGCGGCTGCGCATTTCATCGAGCGGGCACGGCGGATCGCCGACA
Organism: uncultured Alphaproteobacteria bacterium; assembly: GCA_963696255.1. Lineage (GTDB taxonomy): Bacteria > Pseudomonadota > Alphaproteobacteria > Rhizobiales > Xanthobacteraceae > Bradyrhizobium. Next base: position 493,228 of record CAVOJN010000005.1, on the reverse strand, counting down.
GCTTCGAGCTCGGCATGGCTTCACGTCAGGGCAGGGTTGCGAGCCCGCGCTTTTCGACGGTTTTGCGCCAGTCGGTTCGTCCCGCCGCGGAACCCGTGTCCTGCGGCTGATTGCGTTGCGACGCATCGGCGCGTTAGACTTTCCGCACATGGCCTATTCCCGTTGGCCTCAGCGGATCAACGCCTCATGACCCGTCACATCGTCGCGCGCACATCCGAGATTCCGGCCGGCGGCAACAAGGTGTTTGCGATCGACGGCCGCGACATCGTCGTGTTCCACGTCAATGGCGAGTTCTTCGCGCTGCTCAACCGCTGCCCGCATGAAGGCGCACCACTCGACAAGGCGGCCTGCGTGGCGCGGCTGACCTCACCCGAGCCCGGCGTCTATCACCGCGATCGCGTCGGCGAATTGTTGCGCTGTCCCTGGCATGGCTGGGAGTTCGACATGCGCAACGGCCAGTCCTGGTTCGATCCGAAGCGGTTCAAGGTGCGCTCCTATCCGGTCGCCGTCGAACGCGGCGCCGAATTGCAGAAGGGGCCCTACGTCGCCGAAACCTTCCAGGTGCATGTCGAGGACAGCTACGTCATCGTGGAGATGTGAGGCTGGCCGCGTCCTACTCCGGCCGCGCGGTGAGGCCGTCGATCATCGCGCGCACCAGCGTTGCGATCTCGGTGCGCAGCGCGTTGATCGGCACCGCGACCAGTTTCTGCTCCAGCCCCAGCGCGACCATGCCGTGCACGGCGGAAAACAGGCTGCGCGCGGTGACGCCGAGCCGCTGCGCCGTCCGCTGCGGGAACAGCACCGACAGCGGCCGGTAGATATGGCGGAACAATTCCATCTGATCGCTGACTGACCAGTCCGGCAATGGCTTGTCCGGCGCCATGCGGTACTCGAACAGCGCGCGCCATAGTTCGAGGTTTTCCGCGGCGAAATCGCAATAGGCGATCGCGATCCGCACCAGCGTCTCGCGCGGCGTGGTGGGGCCGCTGATCTCGGCCAGCGAGAGCGACGCATCGAGCCGTGCCAGCGTGCGCGAGCCGACCCGCAGGATCAGCTCGTCGAGGTCCTCGACGAGATTGTAGACACCGCCATTGGCGATGCCGATTTCATCCGCCAGATCGCGCGTCCGCAGGCCGGAAAGCCCCTTGGCGGCAATTGCGCGCTCCGCCGCCTCAATCAGGGCCTGACGCAATTTGGCTCGTCTTTCCAATGCCTTGGACATGATTCACCCGCCGTTAACCACGCGTGTGAGCGTTGCTCATAATATTCTTGAGCAATGTTCAAAATCTGCTACAACCGAATCGTGAGCGATGCTCATAACAGGGAGTTACCAAATGATCAAAACCGTTTTGACGCTTTTCCGCGGCAGCGTCGCTGCAGCAGGGGAGGAACTGGAAGACCGGACGGCGCTTCTGATCCTCGATCAGCAGATGCGCGACGCCGCCGCGGCCGTGGATCGCTCCAAGCGAACGCTGGCGCTCGCGATTGCCAGCGACCAGCAGGAAGGGCGCCGGCTCGAGACGACGAATACCCGCATCGCCGATCTCGAAATGCGCGCCACCGCCGCACTCGAGGGCGGCCGGGAGGATCTCGCCCGCGAAGCCGCGCAGGCGATCGCGGGTCTCGAGGCAGAGCGCGATGCGGCCATGACCGCGCGCACATTGTTCGCCGCCGAGATCACGCGCCTGAAGCGCCACGTCGCCAGCGCCGAGGCGCGCATCAACGAACTCGACCGCGGACGGCGCATCGCGCGGGCCTCGGAAGCGGTGCGCTCGCTGCGCCGGAGCGGCATCGAGGCCGCGCGTCCCTATAAATCCACGCTGCCCGAAGCGGAGGCTACGCTGAGGCGCCTGCGCGACCGGCAGTTGGAAGCCCATGCAGCCGACGAGGCGTTGATCGAAATCGACGCCGCGAGCGGTCCACTGGCCACGGCGGAGAAATTGGCCGAGCAGGGCTTCGGGCCGCGGATGAAATCGACCGCTGACGACGTGCTGGCGCGGCTGAAAGCCAGACGTGCGCCGTCCGCGTAGACATCCCCTATAACCCCGTCCCCCTAACCCCGTTGTCAAGGAGAGTTGCCATGAACCAGAACGTCCAACCCCATAGCGGTGCCTGGGTCACCTTCACCTACGCCTCGTTTGCCGCTTCCGCCTTCCTCGTTGCCGTCGGCGTGTTCTTTATGCCCATCGATCTCTGGATGAAGGGCTATCTCACCATGGGCATCGTGATGCTGGTGCAGACCTGTGTCACCCTGACCAAGACGGTGCGCGACGTGCATGAGGGCAGCAGGCTCGTCAACCGCATCGAGGATGCCAAGGCCGAGCGGCTCCTGATGGAGGTCTCCAAGGCGGCTTAAATGGCTGGAAGAGCGGCGGGTGCCCCGCATCCGCCGCTTTTGGTGTCGGTATCGAGATCGTGCTCCCGTTCCTCTGTTAAAGCTTCACATGACCGTGCTAAGAGCGCGCCCTGACCCCAGGACCGGTGTGGAGCCATGTCGAAGCAGTCGATGCGTGAAGAGGCCGAGCGGCTGATCCGCGAAACCATGGAAAAGCGGAACCTCGTCATCAAGCAGGGCAATACGAGGATCGAGGCGGTCTGCGGCAAATGCGGCGCGCCGAACCGTCTTTCGGCCGAACGCGGCGCGAGCCGGGTCAAGTATTCCTGCAAGAATTGCGGTCACAAGCAGGAGACGCTGTAGGCGAAGCTTCTTCGTCATTGCGAGCATTGTAGGTTGGGCTGAGCGAAGCGAGCCCACCATGCCAACGAGAATCAGTGACGGTGGGCACGGCGCAAGCGCGCCTTTGCCCACCCTACAACCCCTTTCAACCCGGTTTACTTGAGCGCTTCACAGACGCTGGTGTGATCCGCAGGCTTTGCCGGACTGCCGCGCAGCGAAACATTGCGCCACCATGCCTCCAGCGCTCCGCGGTCGCAGGCCAGCTTTACGCTCATGCCGCCTGAAAACTTGACCCAGTCTGCAAAACTGGGTGCTGAAACCGCGATCACCACGGGGATTTCGGCATCGAGCGCGCGCTCGATCAGATAGATGAGGCCCTTGCCGTCCCGCTCGCGCTTGCCGAAGCGGTTGACGATCAAGAGGTCGGCGCCATCTTCCAGCGCATCGGCGATCCGCTCGCCTGCAGTCTGGAGCCGGCCGAGGTCGAGCCGGCAGCCGCGCGCCGCAGGATCGAAATCCTGCGCGAGCAGCAATGTCTCGCCGCTATGGAGCAGCACGGCCGACAGGCTGGAATCGGCGCACTGGCCGGCCTGGACCATGCCGACGGCACGGAAGCCACGCGCATTCAAATCCATCGCGAAGTCGCGCAACACCGCGTCGGGGTCCTGATGCTCCTCATAGACGAGGGCCGCCAGGTCGCTTTGGGCGTCGAACATGTCCGGCCTCCGTGTCAGCGGGGAGGAGATCGCGGCAAGGCCGCGATCTCCGATAGCGTATCATCAGGCCGTCGCCGCCGGGCCGTTGATGATCTGCAGCTGGGTAAATTCGGCGAGACCTTCCTCAGCGAACTCGGTTCCAATGCCCGACTGCTTGGCGCCCCCGAACGGGATGTGCGGTGCCATGTCGAGATGCTTGTTGATCCAGACAGTGCCGGCCTCGATCCGCTGAGCGACCTCATGGGCGCGCCTGGTGTCGGACGACCACACCGAGGCGCCGAGACCGTAGGTCGTGGCATTGGCGCGGCGGATCACGTCATCCTTGTCGGAATATTTGATCACCGGCAGCACCGGCCCGAACTGCTCCTCGTCGACCAGGCGCGATCCTTCCTTGATGTCGCGCACGATCGTCGGCTCGATGAAATAGCCGGGACGGTCCATCGCCGAGCCGCCGGCAATGACGTTGCCGTTCTTGCGCGCGTCCTCGAGAAAGGCCTTCACTTTTTCATACTGCATCTTGTTCTGCAGCGGCCCGAGCTTGGTGCCCTGCTTGGAGCCGTCATCGACCACGGTGTTCTTGGCGATCGCCACCAGCTCGTTGCAGATCTCGTCATAGACGGACTCGTGCACGTAGAGCCGCTTGATGGCGAGGCAGACCTGGCCGGAGTTCTGGAAGGCGCCTTCGAAGATGCCGGGCGCGACCTTCTTGGGGTCGACGTCGTCGAGCACGATGCCGGCGTCGTTGCCGCCGAGCTCCAGCGTGATCCGCTTCAGCGTCTGCGCCGCGCTTGCCATCACCTTCTGGCCGGTCGCCGACGATCCCGTGAACGAGATCTTGCGGATATCGGGATGCTTGGTCATGTGATCGCCGAGATCGTTGGCGTCGGTGATGACATTGAGCACGCCCTTGGGCAGGATGTCCTTGACCAGTTCGGCGAAGCGGAGCGTCGCCAGCGGCGTGGTCGGGGCGGGCTTCACCACCAGCGTGTTGCCGGCGAGCAGCGCCGACGGCAGCTTGAAGCTGAGGATCAGGAGCGGATAGTTCCAGGGAATGATCGCGCCGACAACGCCGAGCGGCCGGCGATAGGCTTCGACCTTGCGGTCGCCGGAGTTCTCGATCACGCGCATCGGCAGCTCGAGCGAGCCGAGATAGCGGAAGAAGGCGGCCATGCCCATGACTTCGCCGGTGGCGTCCGCCAGCGGCTTGCCTTGTTCACTGGTGAGGATGCGCGCGAGATCGCCGGCATTGGCCTCGATCGCATCCGCCATCTTGACGACCAGCTTGCGGCGTTCCTCGATCGGCGTCGCCGCCCAGGCGGGATAGGCGGCTTTCGCGGCGGCGACCGCCTTGTCGAGTTGATCCTTTGAGGCGCGCGGGCACTGCGCCAGCACTTCCTCGGTCGCGGGATTGAGGACCGGCATGGTCAGGTCGCCGGGCACCATCTTGCCGTCGATGAGAAGACTGTAGTCGCTCATTCGCTTTCTCTCCCTTCGATACGACCCGTTTGGGTCTCGTTATGTTTGATCGTATATCACGTATTGGAATGGGAGGCCATCGCCGCGATTCGCTGGACGAACCCCACGGTTTCGATATATTCTTGGAGATATAGCGAGAAAGAGAAGTTCGGATGGAAATTGACACCCAGTCACTGACGTCCTGCGAGATCTGCCCCGGCGGGGAGGTGATTTCCCTGGGCTTTGTCGACGCCAAGGGCCAGCCCCAGACCATCCGCCTGTCGCTGAACCAGATCGGCGCGCTGGCCATGACGCTCCCGGGGTTGATCGGCAAGGCGCTGCAGACCCGCTTTGGCGACGACACGCTGCGCTACGCCTATCCCCTGGAATCCTGGGTCGTCGAGCAGGCCTCCGACCCGTCGCAAGGGATGGTCACGCTCTGCACGACAGACGGCTTTTCCGTCTGCTTCTCGATGCAGCGCCAGCAGCTGAACAGACTGGGCGAAGCGCTGGTCGCCGAATACGAGCCGAGAGTATTGCGGACGAACTGACAAGGCCGGGGCGGAGGCGGAGGATTGCAAGATGGCAGCACATGTCTCGCTTGCGCAAGAACCTGCAGACGGTCAGAGGATCGACAACAAGTACAGGTGCATGAGCTGCAATTGGATCATTGCCGGTGTTGCGGACCAGGACCTCGCCCCGGGCCTCGACATCAAACTCGGCATGGTCTCCGATGAGTGCGGACTCGTTTGCAATGAGTGCACGACGAAGCTGATCGAAGCGCGGGCCGATGCGCGACGGGGGTAGATTGACGGAAATCGTCATTGCGAGGAGCGAAGCGACGAAGCAATCCATAGTGCGCAGGTAGCGAGATGGATTGCTTCGCGGAGCCTGTCATCGAGCGCGCGTCCGCGCGACCCGTTGGCTCGCAATGACGAGGTCTTAGCTTTTCTTCACGAACGCCGCGAAGGCCTCCGCATAGTCCGGATGCCAGCGCGACAGGGCCGGGCGATTCTCCACAATGTCTCCGGCGGCCCACAGGATGCGCCGTTCGTCGAGAGGTCGCTGCACGTCGTTATCGGGGCAGAGGATATAGAAATCGTCGGCCTCAAGCTTCTCGATCATGAAATCGACGGTCTGCTCCGGCGTCCATGCGCCCGCCGGTTTCTCGGTGCGGCCGCGTGCGGTCAGGCCGGTGAACACGAAGCCCGGAATCAGCAGATGCGCGCTGATCTTGCTGTTCAGGCCGCGCAGCTCATGCTGGAGCGCCTCCGTGCACGCCTTCACGCCGGCCTTGGTGACGTTGTAGGCGGGATCGCCCGGCGGGGTAGTGATGCCCTGCTTGGAACCGGTGTTGATGATCAGGCCCGGCCGGCCGCGCTCGATCATGTGCGGCGCGAACACCTGCGAGCCGTTGATCACGCCCCAGAGATTGACGCCGAGGATGCGCTGCCAATTCTCATGCGGTCCGAACATCTGGCTGCCCGGCTGGATGCCGGCATTGTTCATGAGGATATCGGTACCGCCGAAACGCTTCCGGACGGCGTTCTCCAACTCCCGCACCTGCTCGATGCTGCTGACGTCGGCACTTGCCGCCATGACATTGGCGGCACTGCCGGCCGCGGAGGCGAGTTTTGTCTCGGCTTCCTTCAGCCGGTCCGTGCCAATATCGGCGATACAGACTTTCATGCCGGCCCTGGCGAAGCGCATGGCGGCGGCGAGCCCGATGCCGGAGGCGCCGCCGGTGACGACGGCAACGTTATTGGGGGACATCGCTTGCAGTGGCATGGGTCGTCTCCTGTCCAGGCGGGGATCATTGTCGCGTGATCGCATGACGATGCATGCGTGGTTGCCGCGAAGGCGGTTGCATGGGTGGTCTTCGCGAATCGCTTGGGCCGCGCGGCTTTACGGTTACCTCATACCGCTGTAAAGTTACGGATATAACGGTTCCGCAACGAGACCGGTTGAAATCAAGGGAAAGCGACATGGCTGTCACGCAGGCAATTCCGATCACGCGTCATCCTTACGCCGATGGTTCCTACAAGAAAATGCTCATCGACGGCAAATGGGTGGACGCCGCCTCCGGCAAAAAGTTCGAGACTCTCAATCCGGCAACGGGCGAACTGCTCGCAACGGTGGCCGAGGGCGATGCCGAGGACATCAATCGCGCGGTTGCCGCCGCCCGGCGCGCCTTCCAGGGGCCCTGGAGCAAGGTCAAGCCGTTCGAGCGGCAGAACCTGCTGCTCAAGCTCGCCGATCTCGTCGAGAAGAATTTCGAGGAACTGTCGCAGCTCGACACGCTCGACATGGGCGCGCCGATCAGCCGCACCCGCGGCAACAAGCTTCGCGCGCTCGGCATGCTGCGCTACTACGCGGGGCAGGCGACCGCGATACATGGCGAGACCATCGAGAACTCGCTACCGGGCGAAATCTTCTCCTACACCTTGAAGGAACCGATCGGCGTGGTCGGTGCGATCATCCCCTGGAACGGGCCGCTGACGGCAACGATCTGGAAGATCGGTCCCGCGATCGCGACGGGCTGCACCGTAGTGCTCAAGCCCGCCGAGGAATCGCCGCTGACATCGCTCCGCATCGCCGAGCTCTGCATGGAAGCCGGCATTCCGCCCGGCGTCGTCAACGTGGTGCCGGGTTATGGCGAGACGGCGGGCGCGGCGCTCGCCGCCCATTCCGACGTCGACAAGGTCGCGTTCACCGGATCGCATGTGACCGGGCAATCGATCATCCGCGCCTCGGCTGGCAATCTCAAGCGCGTCTCGCTCGAGCTCGGCGGCAAGTCACCGGACATCGTGTTCGCCGATGCCGATCTCGATGCCGCGGTTCCGGGCGCGGCGATGGCGGTGTTCGCCAATTCCGGGCAGATCTGCAGCGCCGGCACGCGCCTCTTTGTCGAGAGCAAGGTGTACGACGAGTTCGTCGGCCGCGTCGCCGAATTCGGCAAGAAACTGCAGGTCGGTAACGGGCTCGATCCGAACACGCAGATTGGCCCCTTGGTGTCGCAGCAGCAGCTCGAGCGCGTCTCGGGCTATCTCGACATCGGACAGAAGGAAGGCGCGAAAGCCGTCACCGGCGGCGCGCGGCTGACCGAAGGCGCGCTGTCGAAGGGTTACTTCGTGTCTCCGACGGTGTTTGCGAATGTCGAGGACAATATGCGGATCGCCCAGGAGGAAATCTTCGGCCCCGTGATATCGGCGATCTCGTTCAAGGACTTCGACGACCTGATCAAGCGCGCCAACGCCACGACCTTCGGTCTCGGCTCCGGCGTGTGGACCACCAATGTCTCCAAGGCGCACCAGGTCGCAAAGGCTCTGCGCGCCGGCTCGGTCTGGGTCAATTGCTACCAGGCGATGGATCCCGCGGTGCCCTTTGGCGGCTACAAGATGAGCGGCTATGGCCGCGAGTCCGGCAAGCAGCACGTCGAGGAATATCTCAACGTCAAGGCCGTCTGGGTCAAGACGCGCTAGAGATAGCTCCGCAAACTCGTCATGCCCGGCCTTGTGCCGGGCATCCACGTCTTTGCTTCAGCAGAAAAGACGTGGATGGCCGGGACAAGCCCGGCCATGACGATGCGGAAGCGCCGGGTAAACTCAATTGCCTCGCAGGCGACCTATCTACCCGCAGCCTTTTTCGGCTTTCCGATCTCGCTGCGCAATGCCGCAAGCTCCTTGCGCGCGGCGCTGGCGGCGTCGCGCTCGATCTTGCGGTAGCGCGCGACCAGCGAGACCCCGAACGGGGTGAGCGCCGCGCCGCCGCCATTCTTGCCGCCGGTCTGCCGCTCCACCGCAGCCTGCCGGCAGATGCGGTTGATCTCGTCCACCAGATCCCAGGCGCGCTTGTAGGACATGTCCATGGCGCGGCCGGCCGCCGAGATCGAGCCGTACTCGCGGATGTTTTCCAGAAGCTGGATTTTGCCCGGACCGATCCGGCCCTCGGCATCGAGGTCGATGCGCACGCTCAGCGATGGCAGCGGCCTGGCAGCAGTTTTTTGCATCGATGACCTGCTCTCGCGGCTTTCGCGCCACATTGCCACCGAAGCCATTTCCGAACAAGATGATGCGCTCACCTAAAAACATCCGCAGGAATTCGGGGCAGAGATGAACTTTCCGCACTTGTTTTCGCCGTTGAAGGTCGGTCCCTATCAGCTCAGGCATCGTGTCGCGCTCGCTTCCACGACGCGATGGCGCCGGCGTGACTAGCTCCGTCATTCCGGGGCGATGCGAAGCATCGAACCCGGAATCTCGAGATTCCGGGTCTGGTCCTCCGGACCATCCCGGAATGACTCGGTGAACGGAGAGAAAAAATGCCCAAAGCCCCAGCCGCAGGTATCGCGTCCGGCCAATGCCTGTGCGGCAAGGTCGCCTTCGAGATCGACGTGCCGGCGCGCTGGGCCTGGCATGATCATTCCGCCTCGAGCCGTCGCGCGCATGGGGCGGCCTATGCCACCTATGTCGGAAGCTGGCGCAAACGCTATCGCATCGTCAAAGGCAAGACGCTGATCGCGCGCTACGAGGACAGGGACAAGACCGTACGCAGCTTCTGCTCGAGCTGCGGCACGCCGCTGACTTACGAGCGGCCGCGCTCGCCGCATATGCTGAACATCCCGCGCGCTCTCTTCACCGGCCGCACCGGCCGCCAGCCGCTCTATCACATCGCAATCGAGGAACTGCAGGAATGGGCCTATACCGGCGAACCGCTGGTGCCGCTGAAGGGCTTTCCCGGCGTGGTCTGGCAGCGCTCGAAGAAGAAGCGCCGTGCCGCGGGCGAGGATCCGTTCGAGCTGGCGCGGGAAGACGGGTGAACGGTGGGTGCGGTAGCTCGTAGGGTGGGCAAAGGCGCATCAGCGCCGTGCCCACCGGCGGTTTCACTGCTTGCGATGGTGGGCACACGGAGCCCGTCATCGGGCCGCGCGTCCGCGCTGACCCGTTGGCTTTGCCCACCCTACAAACTCGCTGCAATTTCGCGATCTATTTCGCCTCGCTCAATCCTGCGAACGCCTGTTGCAGCTTCCTTGACGCATCTGTCAGTCTCGCCCGCGTCGCCTCCAGCCACGCGCGATCAGCGCCGAGGCGCTCCTTCGCGCCCGCCAGCATGCGCGCGACTTCGGCAGGCTGTGGTCCGCCCAGTCCCTTGCTTGTCTCCACCATGTTTTCTGCCGTGAGCGAGCGCCGAAATTGCTCCTCCGGAAGCGGCAGCTTCGTGTCCATCTTCGCGGGGCCTGCGATGTCGGCATAGATCCGCTGCGCCTCGGCATAGGGAATTTGACTCGCGCGCAGGCGATGGCCGCGGCCGTAGTTGACCAGCTCGGACGCAAAATGATGGCCGATGCGGAATGGCACGTCGGCCTCGCGCTGCAGCGTGTCGGCGAGCTCGGTGGTGGTGGAATAATCGCTGTTGACTTCGTCGAGTGCGCGCTCGGGCCTGAAGCGCATGGTGCGGATCACGCTGTCGGCGTGCGCAAACAGGGCCGCCATGTCGCGCAGCACCGCGTTGGGATATTCCTTCGGGTTGCCGAAATCCTTGTAGTCGCTCATGCCGGCCTCGACATTGTGGGCGATCACGACGAAGGTATTGGCTTCGCCGATCACGTTGCTGGCCTCCGCGCGGAGCCGCACCAGCCCGCTCGGGTTGCGCTTCTGCGGCATGATCGAGGAGATGCCGGTCTCATTGCCTTCGGTGAGCACGATCCAGGGCTCGGCCTGCGCATATTGCGTGGTGACGTCGGCGATGAAGGTGCCGAGCGTGAGTGCGCCTGCGGTCGCCAGTGCCGCCAGCTCCGCGCCGCCGTCGATCGGGGAGATCTGGTTGGCGTCGAGCGAGTTCTCGACCGGCGCGTCGAAGCCGAGCAGGACCGCAAGGCGCGGACGGTCAACCGGGAAGCTCGATGTGCCCAGCGCCGCGGCGCCGAGCGGCGATTGGTTGAGCCGCGCATAGGCCTCGCGCATCCGCGTGGCCTCGCGGTCGAAGGCGTTGGCATAGGCCGAGACATAATGCCCGAGCGTAACCGGCTGCGCCTGCACACCCCAGGTGTAGGCCGGCAGGATCGCGTTCGGCGCCTGCGCGCCGAGCGCCAGCAGCGCATCGCGCAGGCCATTCAGCCTCTCGAAGGCGGCGAGCAATTCGTCGCGCGTGATCAGGCGTTGCGTGGTGGCGCCGATGTCCTGCCGGCTCCGTCCCGAATGCAGCCGGCTGATATCGGGTCCGCCCGCGGCGATCAGGTCCTTTTCGACGACGAGATAGTCGCCCGAGCGCGCTGCGCCAGGCATATTGCCTGTGGCATCCACCTTGTTGATCGCATCGAAGATCCTCGCGCCCAGCGGCTTCGGCACGATGCCGCGTTCGATCAGCATCACGGCGGAGGCCTTGTTGATCTCCGACATCCAGAAGAAGCGGTCGCGCGGCGCGGCCTGCAGGGGAACGGCTAGCGCAGCCGAGAGCAGCATGCCGGCAAGCCCGGCGAGACAGGCATTCGTCACGGAGTCCTCCCACGATTGTCTTTTCTGCAATATAGCCGAGCCCTCTTCGCGCGTCAGCGCAATGCTGCCATGAACCCTGTCCATTGATCTCCGCAACGGGATCAGCATGATGCAGCGACCCGCGCCTCACCGCGCCGCGCGGGCCGGAGGAAACGAGGAAACATGAAGAACCGCATTACGGGGCGTTCGGCCTTTCTGGCGCTGCTCAAGGACGAGGGCATCACCCATCTGTTCGGCAATCCCGGCACGACCGAATTGCCGATCATGCATGCGCTGAAGGACCATCCGGATCTTACCTATGTGATGGCGATGCAGGAGAGCCTGGTTGTCGCGATCGCGGACGGCTTTTCCCGCGCCTCCGGCAAGCTTGTCGCCTGCAACGTCCATGTCGCGCCGGGGCTCGGCAATGCGATGGGCTCGCTGTTCAACGCGAAATTCACGGGCACGCCGATGATCCTCACGGCGGGTCAGCAGGAGCAGGGCCATGGTCTGATGGAGCCGGTGCTCTACGGACCGCTGGTGCAGATGGCCGAACCGCTGGTGAAATGGGCGGTCGAGGTGACGCGGCTGGAGGACCTGCCGCGCATCGTGCGCCGCGCCGCCAAGATCGCGACCACGCCGCCGACCGGGCCGGTGTTCATTTCGCTGCCGGGCGACATCCTCAATGCCGAAGCCGGCATCGAGCTTGGCCGCGCCACGCGCGTCGACACGCGGGTGAGGCCATCGGACGAACTCCTTGCAGGCGCTGGCGGCGCGCATCCTGAAAGCCCAGCGTCCCGTGATCATCGCCGGCGACGAGGTCGTCAAGAGCGATGCGCTGCTCGAGGCCGCGCAATTTGCCGAGACCCTGGGTGCGCCGGCCTATCAATGCTCGACGCCCTATGGCGCGCACTTCCTCTCCGAAAGTCCGTCCTTCATGGGCGCGCTGTCGCGTCTGCAGAAGCAGGTGCGCGAGGTGCTGTCGCCTTACGACCTCATGATCGTGCTCGGTGCCGATCCCTTGCGCATGTCCGTCTACAGCGATGTCGATCCGATGCCGGATGGATTGTCGATGGTGCAGGTCGGTCTGGTCGACTGGGACCTCGCCAAGAATTACGGCGCGGAGATTGCGCTCAAGGCCGACGTCAAGGAGACGCTGCGCGCGCTTGTTCCGGCATTGAAGGCCGCCGGCGGCGCCGCGCTGGAAAGCCGCGCGAAGAAGGGCCTCGAAGAGCTGGCGCCGAAGAACTGGAGCGCGCGGCGCAAGCCGCTGATCGAGCAGATCGGCAAGAGCAGCGGCAAGTCGCCGATCAATCCGGATTATCTCTCGCTCCAAGTCGTCGAGGCGATGCCCGACAACGCCATCCTGGTCGACGAGGGCCTCACGTCGGGCCGGCAGCTTCTTTCGCTGCGCCCGCATCGCGATCGCTACGGCTATCATGCGCTCGCCTCGGGCGGCATCGGCTGGGGCGTGCCGGCCTCCGTCGGCGTCAGCCTCGCCAATCCTCAGCGGCCGGTGGTCTGCTTCTCAGGCGACGGCAGCGCGATGTATTCGATCCAGGCGCTATGGACCGCCGCCCATCACAGGCTGCCGCTCAACGTCGTGATCTGCAACAATGGCGGTTACCGCATCATCAAGCAGCGGCTGCTCGCCTTCCACGGCGACGACCATTATGTCGGGATGGATTTCGTCGATCCGCCGGTCGATTTCACCGGAATGGCGACGTCGCTCGGGCTGGAGGCGATCAGGATCACCGATCCTGCCGAGTTGAAGCCGAAACTGTCGGACGCCTTCAAGCGTCCCGGCGCGAAGCTGATCGAGGTGGTGCTGAGCAATTCGGTGAATTGACCGTACAGCGGTCATTCCGGGGCGCGCGATGGCGCGAACCCGGAATCTCGAGATTCCGGGTCTGGTCCTTCGGACCATCCCGGAATGACATCGGACAAATTCCATGAAAATCACCTCCGTCCGCACCCACATCCTCGAAGCGCCCCTTTCGCAGCCGTTCGCCTATTCGCGCGCCTGGTACGATACGCGTACCGCGATGATCGTGGAGATCGAGACCGACGATGGTCTCGTCGGCTGGGGCGAGTGCTATGGCCCGGCGCGCATGACGGCAGCGGTTGTGGGCAGCGTCGCGGCATGGCTGATCGGAGAGGATCCGCTCCGCACGGATCATCTCTGGCAGATGATCTATGCGCGGCTGCGCGACCATGGCCAGAAGGGCGTCGTCATCCAGGGTCTCAGCGGCATCGACATCGCGCTGTGGGACATCAAGGGCAAGCACTTCGGCGTTCCCTGCCATCGTCTCCTGGGCGGTCCGCTGCGATCGGGGTGCAGGCCTATGCGACCGGGCTCTATCGCCGCAAGTCGGGCGATCCCGCCAAATATCTCGCCGAGGAAGCAGCCTCTTATGTTGCCGCCGGCTTTTCGGCGGTGAAGCTGAAGGTCGGCTTCGGCGTCGAGGAGGACGCGGCGATGACGCATGCCGTCCGCGATGCGATCGGCGACGACGTTGCATTGATGATCGATGCCAACCACGCCTACGACGCGGTCGCCGCCATCAGGCTCGGTCGCATGATCGAGCATCACGACATCGGCTGGTTCGAGGAGCCGGTGCCGCCGGAGGACATCGCGGGCTATCGCGCGGTGAAGGCGGCGATCAGCATTCCTGTGGCCGGCGGCGAATGCGAGTTCACGCGCTTCGGTTTCCGCGATCTGCTCCTCTCGCGCGCGATCGACATCGTCCAGCCCGATACCTGCGCCGCCGGCGGTCTCTCCGAATGCAAGAAGATCGCCGACATGGCCGAGGCGTTCGGGGTCCGTTACAACCCGCATGTCTGGGGCACGGGCATCGCGATTGCCGCCTCGCTTCAGCTTCTCGCCGTGTTGCCGTCGCACACGCCGACATCGCTGGCGCCAATCGAACCCATGCTCGAATTCGACCGCACCGAACACCCGATCCGCCAGGCGCTGCTGACGCAGCCGATCGAGCATGTGAAGGGCATGGTGCGCGTTCCTGACGGTCCCGGTCTCGGCATCGAGGTGGATCGCGCGGCACTGAAGCGGTTTGCGGTGTAGCCGCGTAGCCCGCATGAGCGCGGGCTACATTCCTACATTTCGCGTTGTCATTGCGAGGAGCCAACGGGTCGCGCGAATGCGCGCCCGATGACAGGCTCCGCGACGAAGCAATCCATGGCTCCGCGAGCGGCCAAATGGATTGCTTCGCTTCGCTCGCAATGACGATGTGGCAACATCACTCCGCCGCCTTCTGCCGCATGCCGGGGCGGTGCTGCACAGCCGGATGCGGCGCGGCGAGCCGGGCGCGGCCCTGGCCGAACAGCTTTTCGCGGAGCGTGCCTTCCGCATACGCTTTCTTGTAGCGGCCGCGACGGGTCAGTTCCGGAACCAGCATGTCCGAAATATCCTCGAAATCACCGGGCGACACCGCAAACGGCATGTTCAGCCCGTCGACATCGGTCGCCTCGAACCAGGCTTCGATCTCATCGGCGACCTTCTCGGGTGTGCCGACGATGACAGGCCCGATGCCGCCGATGCCGACATGCTGCGCGACCTCGCGCACGGTCCACACACGATCGGGGTCGGCGCGCGTGATGTTGTCCATCGCGCTGCGGCCGGCGTCATTGGTGACATGACGCACTTCCTGGTCCAGCGCCATGCGCGAGAAGTCGACGCCGGTCCAGCCCGACATCAGCGTCAGCGCGCCTTCGGGGCTGATGTGGTTGCGATAATCCTCATACTTCGCCTTTGCCTTGGCTTCCGTCTCGCCAAGGATCACCGTGAACATGCTGAACATCAGGATTTCAGCAGGGTTCCGCCCGGCCTTTGCGGCAGCTTCGCGGATCGCCGCCACGCGGGGGCCGATCACCTTGGCCGAAGGTCCCGACATGAATACGCATTCGGCATGCTGGGCCGCGAACTCCCGTCCGCGCGGCGAGGTGCCGGCCTGATACAGCACGGGTGTCCGCTGCGGCGAGGGCTCGGCGAGGTGGATCGCATTGAGGCGGTAGTTTTCGCCCTCATGGGTGACGCGATGCACCTTGGCAGGATCGGTGAAGATGCCGCGCGCCCGGTCGCGGATCGCGGCGTCGTCTTCCCAGCTTCCTTCCCAGAGCTTGTAGACGACCTCCATATATTCGTCGGCGACGTCGTAGCGGTCGTCATGCGCGGTCTGCTTGTCCTTGCCGGCGCCGCGCGCGGCGCTGTCGAGATAGCCGGTGACGACGTTCCAGCCGATGCGTCCTTCAGTCAGGTGATCGAGCGTCGACATCCGCCGCGCGAACGTATAGGGCGGCTCGAAGGAGAGGTTGGACGTGACGCCGAAGCCGAGATGCTTGGTCACGGCGGCCATCGCCGAGATCAGCAGCAGCGGCTCGTTGGCGGGCGTCTGGGTTGCGTATTTCAGGGCGGCGTCGGGGCTGTTGCCGTAGACGTCGTAGACCCCGAGCACGTCGGCGAGGAACAGGCCGTCGAAGCGGCCGCGCTCCAGCGCCCGCGCCAGGTCGAGCCAGTAGGGCAGGCGGTTATATTCGGCCGTGCGGTCGCGCGGATGGGTCCACAGCCCCGGCGACTGATGGGCCACGCAATTCATGGCGAAGGCGTTGAGCCGGATTTCCTTGGTCATGATGAGAGACGTGATTCCATGCTGATCTCTCCCGGTCTCCTCGCCGGGGTTGGGGGCGAAGTTGTTCCCATCGGGCCCGCCTTAGCAAGACAAATTCGCGCCGCGAGCGCACTTCCGGTGGCGCCCGTCACCCGATACGCTGATGCGTCCAACCACGATATCCCGCGACGCAAAAAAGAAAAAACATGACCCGAACCGACGCCATCGCCAACGCCCGTCGACACTTCACATCCGGCGAGTTCCTGAAATCGCTGGAACGCCGGGTGGCCTACAAGACCGAAAGCCAGAACGCCGGGCGGGCAGACGAACTCCGCGCCTATCTTGAGAAGGAGATGAAGCCGGCCTTGGCCGAACTCGATTTCGACAGCCGGCTGGTCGAATCCCCGAGCGGCAAGTCGCCCTTCCTGATCGCCGACTATCGCGAGGACGCGCGGCTTCCGACCGTGCTGGTCTACGGCCATGGCGATGTCGTCGACGGCATGGGAGGCGAATGGCGCGGCAACCTCGATCCTTTCAAGATCACGACGATCGACAACCGCGCCTATGGCCGCGGCACCGCCGACAACAAGGGGCAGCACTCGATCAACCTTGCGGCGCTGCGTGCCGTGCGCGAGGCGCGCGGCGGCAAGCTCGGCTTCAATGCCAAGTTCCTGATCGAGATGGGGGAGGAGATCGGTTCGCCCGACCTGAACCAGGTCTGCGCCTCGCTGCGCGATGAATTGAAGGCCGATCTGCTGCTTGCCTCGGACGGGCCGCGACTTGCCGCCGATCGCCCGACCATTTTTCTGGGCTGCCGCGGCGGCAACCGTATCCATCTCGACGTCAACCTGCGCGAAGGCGGACACCATTCCGGTAACTGGGGCGGCGTGCTCGCCAACCCGGCAACGATCCTCGCCAATGCGATCGCAAGTCTGGTCGATGGCAAAGGCCGGATGAAGCTTTCAGCGCTGAAGCCGCCGCCGATCTCGAACCGTGTTCGTGCCGCGCTCGCCGATGTGAAGATCGAACCATCGGCGGACGAGCCGGCGCTCGCGCCGGATTGGGGTGAGGAAGGCCTGACGCCGGCCGAACGGCTCTACGCCTGGAACACGCTCGAGGTGCTGGCAATGTCGTCGGGCAATATCGACAAGCCCGCCAACGCGATTCCCGGCAACGCCAACGCGGTGCTGCAACTCCGCTTCGTGGTAGGCACCAGATATCTGGAGGTCATCGACGCTATCAGGACCTATCTCCACAGCAACGGCTTTCCGATGGTGGAGGTTTCGGGCACGCAACGCTTCGGCGCCTCACGTACGGACATGGACAGCCCCTGGATCGAGTGGGCCGTGGCGTCCGTGCGTAAGACCACCGGGAAACCGCCTGCCGTGTTGCCGAATTTCGGCGGCTCGTTGCCGAACGATGTGTTCTCGGAGACGCTGGGCATGCCCACCATCTGGGTGCCGCACTCCTATCCCGGTTGTTCGCAGCATGCGCCTGACGAGCACATCCTGCTCGACGTCACCGAGGAAGCGCTCGGCATCATGGCGGGCCTGTTCTGGGATCTCGGCGAGGTCAGAGTTTGACCATGGCGGGTGCGGAGACAATTGTCGCGGATGACTTGGTCAGGATGTTCTCAAGCATTCCCGCGCGGCTCGAGGCCACGCCCGCGCTGGTGTCGCGCGGCCGCTTTCTCGATTGCGATTGCAGGCTGGGGCTGACCGATCATCCGTTTTTCGTGTCGATCCGCAGCGGCCGGATCGTCGAGATGACGGCGCAGGGCGCACTGATGCGCTCCTGGGGGTTTTCCTTTTCCGCCTCGCCCGCTGCGTGGAACGAATATTGGCAGCCGATGCCGAAGCCCGGCTGGCACGATCTCCTGGCGCTCACCAAGCGTGGCGAGGCGGTGCTGGAAGGCGACCTGCATCCCTTCATGGCGCATCTGCAATATTTCAAGGACCTGCTGGCGCTGCCGCGCGTTGCGGACAAGGTGGCGGCATGAACGGCCAGATCGAGCCCATCATCGGCCGCTACATCCATGTCGAGATCGGCGGCGAGATGCATCGAATCTATTTCGAGGAAAATGGCGGGGGCATTCCGCTGGTGTGTCTGCACACCGCGGGCTCCGACGGGCGGCAATGGCGGCATCTGCTCGCCGACGTCGAATTTGCCAAGACCTTCCGCATCATCGCCTTCGACATGCCCTGGCACGGCAAGTCCAATCCGCCTGAAGGCTGGAGCGGCGACGACTATCAGCTCACCACGGTGCGCTACACCGAGACCATCCGCGCCTTCTGCAAGGCGTTGAAACTCGATCACCCCGTGGTGATGGGGTGCTCGATTGGCGGGCGCATCGTCCTCAATCTCGCGATCGACCATGCGTCCGAGTTCCGCGCGCTGATCGGGCTCGAGGCGGCCGATTTCCAGCAGCCCTGGTACGACACGACCTGGCTGAACCGGCCCGACGTCCATGGCGGCGAGGTTTGCGCCGCGCTGGTGTCCGGGCTTATTGCTCCGCAGAGTCCCAAAGCATCGCGCGATGAGACGCTCTGGGCCTACAAGCAAAGCGGGCCGGGCGTGTTCAAGGGCGACCTCTATTTCTACCGGGTCGATGGCGATTTGCGCGGCAAGGTCGCGCGGATCGATACCGGCGTTTGTCCGCTTTATCTCCTGACCGGCGAATATGATTTTTCCTGCACGCCTGACGATACGAAGCGCACCGCGGCGTCGATTGCCGGCGCCCGCGTCACCGTCATGGAAGAGCTTGGACATTTTCCGATGAGTGAGAATCCCGCACAGTTCCGCCGCTATATCGCGCCCGTTCTGGAGGAGATCGGCAAGATGCAGCTTGCCCGCAAGCCCGGAGTGCATGCGTGAGCCGAGGGGCGGACGCCCGGCACAAGAAACAAAAAAGAGGGGATGAGGAATGGCAATGTCAGCTCAGGCAGATACACAGGGACTCGCGCCGGCATCGAGCAAAAACATCACGAAGCTCGTGGTCGCGACCTCGCTCGGCAACGCGCTCGAATGGTTCGACATCTCGGTCTATGCCTATTTCGCGGTGTATCTGTCGAAGGCGTTCTTTCCCACCGGCGACTCGACAACGTCCCTGCTGCTGACCTTCGGCACCTTTGCCCTGACCTTCCTCGCGCGGCCGATCGGCGGCATCCTGCTCGGGACCTATGCCGATCGCTACGGCCGCAAGGCGTCGCTGCTGCTGTCGATCGCGATGATGACCATCGGCACGCTTGCGGTCGGTTGCATGCCGACCTTCGACAAGATCGGCGTGCTGGCGCCGCTGCTCATCATCATCGCGCGGCTTGTTCAGGGCTTCTCGGCGGGAGGCGAGTTCGGCAGTTCGACCGCCTTCCTGGTCGAGCACATGCCGGGCAAGCGCGGCTTTGTCGCAAGCTGGCAGTTCGCGAGCCAGGGCATCAGCTCGCTGCTTGGCTCCGGATTTGGATTGCTCCTGACGTCGATCCTGACCGAGGCCGAGTTGCAGGACTGGGGCTGGCGTATTCCGTTTCTGTTCGGCGTGCTGATCGGGCCGATCGGCCTCTACATCCGCAACAATATCGAGGACGCGACCGCGCCGCCCGCGGCCGAGCAGGATGCGCCGGTCCGAACCGTGTTCATGGCGCAGAAGTTTGCGGTCCTGCTCGCGGTCGGCGCGATCGCGACCGCGACCGCGGTCAACTATCTCATCATCTATATGCCGACCTATGTGGTCAAAGCGCTGCACCTGCCGCCGACGGTCGGTTACCTCGCCGCGTTTGCCGCCGCGATCGCCGCCATCACGCTCAACCCCGTTGCGGGACATATCTCCGACCGGGTCGGGCGCACGCCTTACATGATCACGATGGCGATCCTGTTGCTGTTTGCGATCTTTCCCGTGTATCTGCTGCTCGCGGGCAAGCCCACCGGAACGGTCATCGTGCTTGCGGTGCTGCTGCTCGGCTCGCTCAAGGCCCTCTATCTTGGCGCCGTGGCCGCGCTGATGTCGGAGCTGTTTCCGGCCGCGACGCGCGCGACGGGGCTCGGCCTCTCCTACAATATCGGCGTGACCGCCTTCGGCGGCTCGGGGCCGGCCATTGTGACCTGGCTCGGCTCTTTCGCCCTGATCGGCGACCTTGCGCCGGGCTATTATCTCACGGCCGTTTGCCTGTTCAGCCTTTGGGCGTTAACCACGATCCATTTGCGGAAAGCCAATCATTTTGCCGCCTGAAAGGGCGGCCAAGAGCAGGTTAAGAGCGCCGGGAGCCCGCAGTTTGTCGCTATTGTCCGGGACAGGCTTGACCAGACTTGCCAAGGACGCGACCGGGGGCCCCTATGGCCTCCAAAAGTCACATTCTAATCCAGCGCCGGTTTGTGTAAGCATTCCGGCCATGATCCACGTGGGGAGTTATCAGATGAAACGATTGAAATTACTGGGTTTTGCGCTCGTCGCCGCGTTTGGCGCCAGCCAGGCCGGTGCCCAGGAGCTGACCGGGACGTTGAAGAACGTCAAGGACACCGGCGCCATCACGCTCGGATTCCGCGATTCCTCGATCCCGTTCTCCTACCTTGACGATAATCAGAAGCCGGTCGGGTTCGCGATGGACATCTGCTACAAGATCGTCGACGCCGTGAAGAAGGAGCTGAAGCTCGACAAGCTCGAGGTGAAGCTCAACCCCGTCACCTCGGCGACGCGTATCCCGCTGATGGCGAACGGCACGATCGACCTCGAATGCGGCTCGACCACCAACAATGCCGAGCGGCAAAAGCAGGTCTCCTTCACCAACACCCACTTCCTGACGGCGAGCCGCTACGTCTCCAAGAAGTCGAACAAGATCAACGCGATTGATGACTTGAAGGGCAAGACCGTGGTCTCGACCGCGGGCACCACCAACATCAAGCAGCTCACCGAGGCGAATGCCGCGCGCAATCTCAACATCAACATCGTTCCGGCCAAGGACCATGCCGAAGCGTTCCTGATGGTCGAGACCGACCGCGCTGCCGCCTTCGTGATGGACGACATCCTGCTGGCAAGTCTGGTGGCGGGATCCAAAGCGCCCGGCGACTACGTCATCTCCAAGGATGCGTTCTCCAAGCCTGAGCCCTACGGCATCATGCTGCGCAAGGATGACGCGGCGTTCAAGAAGGTGGTCGATGCGGCGACCGCTGCGGTCTACACGTCAGGCGAAGGCCAGAAGCTCTACGACAAGTGGTTCTTGGCCAAGATCCCGCCGAAGGGGTTGAACCTCAACACGCCGATCTCGGGCGAGCTGAAGCACGAGTTCGCGAAGCCTTCGGATTCGCCGGATCCGGACTCCTACAAGGCCATGTAAGGCGCTCGTGACCGGCAGCTCATGCGCCTGGCCCAGCCATTGCATGAGCTGCCGTAACGCCATGTTTGCGGAAGGGGACCCGTGAACTATCACTGGAACTGGGGCATTTTCTTCGACCCGAACCCGATGGGGACCGGGACGTATCTCGACTTGCTCTGGTCGGGGCTGGCGCTGACGCTGAAGACCGCGCTGCTGGCCTGGATTATCGCGCTGGTGATGGGCTCGATCGTCGGCGTGTTGCGGACGCTGCCGTCGCGACTGGCGTCCTGGTTCGGCTTCGCCTACGTCGAATTTTTCCGCAACATACCGCTGCTGGTGCAGCTGTTCCTGTGGTTCTTCGTGCTGCCGGAGCTGTTGCCGCGCGACGCCGGGCTGTGGCTGAAGCAACTGCCGAACGCGCCGTTCTGGACTGCTGCGATCGGCATCGGTCTGTTCATGTCGGTGCGCGTCGCCGTGCAATTGCAGGCCGGCATCGCCTCGCTGCCGCGTGGTCAGCGGCAGGCGGCGACCGCCCTCGGGCTCACCACGATGCAGGCCTATCGCTATGTGCTGTTGCCGATGGCCTATCGCATCATCCTGCCGCCGCTGACGTCGGAGTTCCTCGCCACCATCAAGAACACGGCCGTGGCCATTACCATCGGCCTAATGGAGCTGACCGGCGAAGCGCGTTCGATGGAGGAATTCTCCTTCCAGGTCTTCGAGGCCTTCACCGCCGCGACCGTGCTCTATCTCCTGATCAATGCCGTCGTCGTCACTGCGATGCGTTTCGTCGAGCGTCGCGTCGCGATCCCCGGCTATATTTCGGGGAAATAGCGCGATGTTCGGCAATTTCGATTTCGATGTCATCCGCCGCGCGCTGCCCTACCTTTTCTATGAGGGAATGACATTCACGCTCACGCTGACGGCGCTCTCCGCAGCGGGAGGACTGATCTTCGGCACGCTGATCGCGCTGATGCGCCTGTCGGGCTACAGGCTGCTCGGGCGCATCGCCGGGATCTATGTCGACTTCATGCGTTCGCTGCCGCTGGTGCTCGTCATCTTCTGGTTCTACTTCCTCGTCCCCTATATCGGGCAATGGCTGACCGGCGCCTCGCGACCGATCAAGGTTGGCGCCTTCGCCTCCTCGCTCATCACCTTCGTGATGTTCGAGGCGGCCTATTTCTCCGAGATCATGCGTGCCGGCATCCAGTCGATCTCGAAAGGCCAGCCTGCCGCGGCGCAGGCGCTCGGCCTGACCTATTGGCAGACCATGCGTTACATCGTGTTGCCGCAGGCGTTTCGCAACATGCTGCCGGTGCTGTTGACCCAGACCATCGTGCTGTTCCAGGACACCTCGCTGGTCTACGTTCTGTCGATCACCGATTTTCTCGGCGCGGCGAGCAAGGTCGCGCAGCGCGACGGCCGCCTGGTCGAGATGTATATATTCGCGGCGATCGTCTATTTCGCCATCAGCTGCATCGCGTCCCTTGGCGTGCGGCAATTGCAGTCACGTATCGCCGTCATGCGCTAGTGGGAGCTTCATGATCGAGATCAGCCACGTCAGCAAATGGTACGGCGCCATTTTTCAGGCGCTGAAGGATTGCACCACCTCCGTCGCCAAGGGCGAGGTCGTGGTGGTGTGCGGTCCCTCCGGATCGGGAAAATCGACGCTGATCAAATGCGTCAACGCGCTCGAGCCGTTCCAGAAGGGCGACATCACGATCGACGGCATCAAGGTCAACGATCCCAAGACCAACCTGCCGGCGCTGCGCGCGCGGGTCGGCATGGTGTTCCAGCATTTCGAGCTGTTTCCGCATTTGCGGATCATCGACAATTTGTGCCTGGCGCAGCAGAAGGTGCTCGGCCGCTCCCGCGATGAAGCCATGGCGAAGGGCTCGAAGCTGCTGGACCGCGTGGGCCTCAAGCAGCATGCCGAGAAATATCCGGCGCAACTGTCCGGCGGCCAGCAGCAGCGCGTGGCAATCGCGCGCGCGCTTGCGATGGATCCGATCGCCATGCTGTTCGACGAGCCGACATCGGCGCTCGATCCCGAAATGATCAGCGAGGTCCTGGATGTGATGGTCGATCTAGCCCGCGAGGGCATGACCATGATGGTGGTGACCCATGAAATGGGCTTTGCCAGCAAGGTCGCGAACCGCGTGATCTTCATGGACCAGGGCGAGATCGTCGAGGACGCGCAGAAGACCGATTTCTTCGGCAAGCCCCGCAGCGACCGCGCCCAGAAATTTCTGTCCAAGATACTTTCTCATTAGTGGCGCAGCGTCGTCATTGCGAGGAGCCAACGGGTCCGGCCGTCGGCCGGCCCGATGATAAACTCCGCGACGAAGCAATCTACGTTTCCGCCGCGTTATGGATTGCTTCGCTTCGCTCGCAATGACGACGAACATCGGTGTCAGTGATCTGGATAAAAATCGTCGGTTGAGCTGCCGCGATTCACCTTATACTGTTCGACGCACTTGGCCTCATCGCCGACAGGAGAAATGCCTTGGACTCGATCGCTTACGTCAACGGCTCGTTCGTGCCCCTTTCCGAGGCCAAGGTCTCGATCCTTGATCGCGGCTTCCTGTTCGCCGACGGCATCTACGAGGTCTCCGCCGTGCTGGACGGCAAGCTGGTCGACAACGACTCGCATCTGGCGCGGCTGGAACGTTCGGTCGGCGAGATCTCGCTGAAGTTGCCGGAAAGCCGCGAGCGCATCATCGAGATCCAGAAGGAATTGATCCAGCGCAACAAGCTTGCGAACGGCCTTGTCTATCTCGAGGTGACCCGCGGCGCCGACGCCGGCCGCGATTTCGCCTTTCCGAAGGGCGTGAAGCCGACCCTGATCTTGTTCACCTCGGTGAAGGATATCGTGAATGCGGAGTCCGCCCGGACCGGCATCGGCGTGATCACGGTGCCTGATATCCGCTGGACGCGGCGCGACATCAAGAGCGTGGCGCTGCTGGCGCAGGTGCTGGCGAAGCAGGCGGCGGCGGAAGCCGGCGCGGGCGAAGCCTGGATGATCGAGGACGGCAAGGTGACCGAAGGCGGCTCGTCGTCGGCCTTCATCCTGACCCAGGATGATGTAATCGTGACACGCCAGAACGGCAGCGAGATCTTGCCGGGCTGCACCCGCAAGGCGGTGGTGAAGCTCGCGGAAGAACGGCAGCTCCGGGTCGAGGAGCGGCCGTTCTCGATCGATGAGGCCTTGAAGGCCAAGGAGGCTTTCATCACCAGCGCGTCGTCTTTCGTGCAGGCGGTGGTGAGCATCGACGGCAAGACGGTTGCCGACGGCAAGCCGGGGCCGATGGCCAGGCGCCTGCGCGAGATCTATGTCGATTTCGCCAAGGCGACCGCGACCTGATCAGGCCGCGGCCTCGTTGCTGACTCAAGGCTTCAGGATCAGCTTCTGCACGCGCCAGTTCAGCAGCTCCGCAACAAAGAGCGTGTTCTCGGACGGGCAGGCCATGGCGTGGATCCATCCGAATTGCTTGGGCTGCTTGCCGGACTGGCCGAGCACGCCCAGCACCTTGCCGTCGAGGGTGAGCTTGTAGATGCGGCCGGGCCAGGCGTCGGACGAATAGAGCACCTGGTTCGGCGGCGGCGTGATGCAGATCGACCAGGGCGAGCCGGGCGCCATGGTCCCGCCGGCCATCATCGCCTCATCCGGAATCTTGCCGATGGCGGGCCTGGCGCCCGGCGAGACCGGCACGTTGATCGTGAATTGGCGCAGGAACTTGCCGTCACCGTCGAACACCTGGATGCGGTGATTGCCGCGGTCGGCGACGTAGACATTGCCCTGTGCGTCGGTGGCGATCGAATGCGGCGTGTTGAACTGTCCCGGCTCCTTGCCTCGGTCGCCCCATGACTTGATCCAGTTACCGTCCTTGTCGACCTTCGCCACGCGCGAATTGATGTAGCCGTCGCTGATGAAGACGTTGCCGGCCTTGTCGAAGGCCACATCGGTGACCTGGCGGAAGCGGCCGTCCTCGGCGGGCAGCGGCGGCTTCGGATGTTTCAGCGGCGCGGTATCTTCGTCGGAGGCTTCCTGCTTGCGGCCGAACACCATCAGCACGCGGCCATCAGGGTCGAACTTGATCACCATGTCCGAGCCCTTGTCGGTGACCCAGATGTTGTCCTGCGGATCGGCCTTGACGGTGTGCGCAAACGACCAGGCGTACAGATTCTTGCCCATCTCACCGACGAAATTGCCCTTGGCGTCGAACTCGAGCAGCTGCGCCGCTGCGGCGGCATAGGCGGGACCGGAGGTGTTGCCGCGTGACAGGACGAAGATGTGGCCCTTGGAGTTGACGGTCACGCCGGACGCCTCGCCGAAATACACGTTGCGCGGCAGGTGCAGCGGATTGGGTACTGAATCAAAGGCGATGTTTGGCACGTTCTGCTGGGCCAGCGCCGGCGGGCCTGCCAGCAGCAACAATGCGATCAGCGCACGCTTCATGAAAATGCTCCCCGAATTTTTTCTCATGGTCTTGTCGGCCTCGTCGGCGGCGCGGATGCTAGTCATGCGCGCTGCGCGCGTCCAATGCCGGGAGCGCGTTGCCGTTGGTCATTCGGCGCATGGCGCAAGCCGCGCAATCGCTCTATGAAGCGGTAAGTTCTTTGCGGTGGGTCACATGAAGGTCAAACAGATCGGGTTCTTGTTCGCGCTTGCAGCATCCGCGCTGTCGATGCTGTCCGGTGGGGATGCGCTTGCCGCCTATCCGGAGCGCATCATCAAGATCGTGGTGCCGTTCGCGCCGGGCGGCGGCACCGACGTGGTGGCGCGCACACTCGCGCAGGAGATGGCCAAGGACCTCGGCGTTTCCATCATCATCGAGAACAAGCCCGGGGCAGGCACCATCATCGGCACGCAGGCGGTCGCGGCGAGCGAGGCCGACGGGTACACACTGTTGATGGGCACCTTTGCCAATGCGGTCAATCCGGGCCTGTACGCCAAGCTGCCCTACGACCAGCATCGCGACTTCGTTCCGGTTGCGCTGGTGGCGCGCTCCTTCAGCCTTGTCGTGGTCAATCCAAAATCACCGATCCATTCGATCAAGGACCTGATCGCGACGGCCAGGGCCGAGCCGGACAAATTGTCCTACGGCACTTACGGCACGGGCACCTCTGCCCATCTCGCCGGTGAATTGTTCAAACACATGGCGGGCGTGAATCTGACCACGGTGCCCTACAAGGGCTCGGCGCCGGCCATCACTGACCTGATCGGCGGCCAGATCCAGGTCATGTTCACGACGGTGGCGAGCGCGGCCTCGCTGGTCGAGGGCGGGCAATTGCGCGCACTGGCGGTGACGTCGGCCGAACGCTCGTCCGCGTTTCCGAACCTGCCGACGGTCGCGGAGGCCGGAGTCCCCGGTTATGACGCGGAGGCCTGGTATGGCCTGTTCGCGCCGGCGAAAACGCCGCCCGAGATTATCGAACGGCTCAACAAGGCCGCCGCCAATGCGGTGAGGGCGGACGCTTTCAAGAAGCTGAGCGTGAATGAGGGGCTCATGCTGGTGGCAAGCCCGCCGTCCGCGCTCGACGGCTATTTCCGCGAGGAAGAGGAGCGCTGGCGCAAGGTCATCAAGGACGCCGGCATCAAGGCCGACTAGCCCAAAACTGCTGCCCGGGAATATCGTGCGGTTCGCGGGGTTGAAAAAGCCTGGCGCAGCGGCGTCTGCGCCATCGCTGAATAACAAGAATCAAAACTGGGGAGCGCGCGATGACGGCACCGGCACGAAAGCTTCGGACATCCTTGGCATGGCAACGAACAGGCATGGCGGTGCTGTGCGGCGGCATGATGCTCGCCGGTCCCGCCTTCGCCCAGACCGCGGCGCTGGAAGTTCCAGCGCGGTCGGTGCCGGTGCCATCCGACGTCAGTCCTCAGATGGCAAAGATCATCGGTGCGCCGCTTCGCACCAACTGGAACGTGCTGCCGAAGTCCGGCGAGGAGTGGAAGGTGGTCGCCGATGCCGGCGCCGCCGTAACGATCAAGAATCTACCGGGCTTGATGGAGCGGATGCATGTCAAGGTCGAGAAGACCACGATCGACGGCGTGCGCGCGTTCATCGTCACGCCCGAGACCATTTCGCCGCAAAATCAGAACCGCGTCCTGGTTCATGTCCACGGCGGCTGTTACGTGCTCAATCCCGGCGAAGCGGCGCTTCCCGAAGCGATCTTCATGGCGGGCTTCGGCCACTTCAAGGTGATCGCGGTCGACTACCGCATGCCGCCCGAAGCCTATTTCCCGGCAGCCCTCGATGACGGCATGACCGTCTACAAGAGCGTGATCAAGACCACCAATCCGAAGAATGTCGCGGTGTTCGGCAGTTCCGCCGGTGGCGCGCTGACGCTGGAGATGATGCTGAAGGCAAAGCAGGACGGCGTGCCGCTGCCGGGCGCGATCGCGCCGGGCACGCCGATGTCCGACGTCACCAAGGTCGGCGACACCTTCGTGACCAACGCCATGCTCGACAATGTGCTGGTGTCGCCCGACGGTTTCTGTGACGCGGGCACAAGGGTCTATGCACAGGGACATGACCTGAAGGATCCGCTGCTCTCGCCGGTCTATGGCGACATGAAGAATTTCCCGCCGACCATCCTCACCAGCGGCACGCGCGACCTCTTGCTCAGCAACACCGTGCGCGTCCATCGCAAGCTCCGCGAGGCTGGGGACCGAGGCCATGTTGCAGGTCTTCGAGGGGCAGTCGCACGCGCAATATTATCGGGATGATACCTCGCCCGAAGCCAAGGCGGCCTTCGAGGAAATCGCCGGCTTCTTCGACAAGCATCTCGGCAAGTAGTCAAAAGAAACTTCACAGGAGCATCAGGACATGCGTACCATTCTTTCCTTCAGCCTTGCCGTCTGCGCTGTCGCGCTGGTCGGTTCGACCGCACTGGCGCAATCGCCGACGCCCGCGCCCGCGGCGCCGCCGCCCGCGGGCGGCACACCTGACGCAATCCCCTTCGACATTCCCTATGGACAATCGATCGGGCTCGAAAAGGCCAAGCAGGTGACGGCGGCGGCGGAAGCCGAGGCCAGGAAGCGGAACTGGAAGATGAATATCGCCGTCGTCGACACCAATGGCGAACCCGTGATGTTCGAGCGGATGGAGGGTGCGCAGATCGCCTCCGGCAATATCTCGATCGGCAAGGCGCGCACTGCAGCGCGATTCCGCCGGGAATCGCGAGTGTTCTACAATGCCTATGAGACCGGCCATCCCTATGTCGGTGCGCTCGATCCTGGCTTGGTTCCGAGCCCCGGCGGGTTTCCGCTGATCGAAGGCGGCAAGCTGATTGGCGCGGTCGGTTGCAGCGGCGGCACGGGCGATCAGGATGCGGCGGTTTGCAAGGTTGGGGCTGAAATCGTGAAATAACCGAACACTCTGGCAAAAACGCCGCTGCCGGGAGATCGGCCGCGGCGTTATTGCGTTGGCGCCAGGAATATTGCCAAATCGCTGGTGTTGCCAGAACATCATGCAACCTCCGGAGTCCGTCATGGCCGAGAAATTCCTGCGTGTGCTTGCCGCTTCCAGCTTCGCCCTGGTCTCGTTTGCTCTCCCCGCGTTGGCGCAGGACACCGTGCGCATCCGCGGCACCGTCGAACGCATCGAAGGGCCCGTCTTTGTGGTCAAGAACCGCGATGGTTCGGAATTGAAGCTGACCGTAACCGAGGATCATCCGCTGTTTGTGGCGATCGTTCCCGGCAAGATGAGCGACATCAAGCCCGGCATGTATGTCGGTTCTGCCGGCATGATGCAGGAGGATGGCACTCAAAAGGCCATCGAGGTTCACATTTTCCCGGAATCGATGCGCGGCACCGGCGACGGGCATTATGACTGGGATCTGCTGCCCAAGAGCAAGATGACCAACGGCAATGTCGAGCAGGCCGTCACCGGCGTCGACGGTCCGCTTCTGTCGGTGAAATACAAGGACGGCGAGAAGAAGCTGGTGGTCACGCCGCAGACCGTCATCGTCACCTACGAGATGGGCAAGCGGGAAGAAGTCGTGCCCGGAACCAAGATCTTCATTTCGGCGGCGAAGAAGCAGGCGGACGGCACCGTGCAGACGCCGCGCATCACCTATGGCCGCAACGGCGAGGGGCCGGCGTTCTGAACGAGCTGAAGCAATTTTCGTCATGGCCGGGCATAGCCGTTCGAAGAACGGCGTCGCTTCGCTAGCCTATGTCCCGGCCATCCACGTCTTTGTCGCCCTCCGGGAGTAAAGACGTGGATGCCCGGCACAAGGCCGGGCATGACGAGTTCTCCAGCAAACCGTGGCTCTGTCGCCAACAGTCGTTCCGACGCGATCGCCGGATGATGTTGCCGTGAACAGGGCTCTCACTGCTCGATCTTGATATTGGCTGATTTGGCGACTTCGCCCCATCGTGCGATGTCGCTCTGAAGTATTTTCGTGAACTCCTCGGTCGAGGTGCCGACGGCGTCGACCCCGATGGCTTTGAGCCGCGCGGCAACGTCGGGCAGCCTGGCGATCTTCATGAACTGGCCTTCGAGCTTCTTCAAGATCTCTGGCGGCGTTCCCTTGGGCGCGAATACGCCGGTCCAGATGATGGCGTTGACGTCGGCGCCGGCCTCTTTCATCGTCGGTACATCGGGAAAATCCGCCATCCGCTTCTCGGCCGTCACCGCGAGCGCGCGCACCGTGCCGGATTTGACCTGTGGCGACACCGGGCCTGAATCCGCAATCGTGGTGGTCACCTGGCCCGAGACCACGGCCAGCACCATCTCGTTGGCGCTCTTGTAGGGAATCGCCTGCATCGGTGCGCCGGTCTTCTGCTTGAACAGCTCGGTCACCAGCTGAAAGGTGGCGGATGAGGTCGCATAGTTCGTCTTGTCCGCGTTGGCCCTGGCATAGGCCACGAGCTCGGCGACCGACTTGATCGGAGAAGACGAGTTCACCACCAGAAGCAGCGGAAACGACGCGAGCTCCGAGATCGCCACGAAATCGCGGACGGCGTCGTAAGGCAGCTTGGCGTAAAGGGAGGGGTTGATCGCCATGCCGGTGGCGCTGACCAGGAGTGTGTAGCCGTCAGGGGCGGCCTTCGCGACATATTCAGTCGCGACAATCGCGCCGGCGCCCGGCTTGTTCTCGACGATCACGGGCTGACCGAGGTCTTCGGAGAGTTTCTGCCCGTAGATGCGCGCGATCACGTCGTTGCCGCCACCGGCCGCGAAGCCGACGATGAGGTGGATCGGCCGGCTCGGATATTTTGAAGCGTCTTCCTGCGCGACGGCAGCGCTTGCGAACGCAAGACCGGTGGCGCCGATCAGGGCAAAGCGACGAAACATCGGCTACTCCTGGAGCATGATCCGGATAAGTGGGAACCGGTTTTCCGAAAAGATCATGCTCAATCGAAAAGGTCTACAGCCTCGTGACGTGAACATGCAGCACGGCGGCCTTGCCGTCATCGAGCGCGGCGAGGCAGCGTTCGATGGCGGAGCCAAGTTCATCCGGCTCGCGCACGGATTCGCCATGGGCGCCGAACGCTTTCGCCACGCCGGAAAAGTCGCGCCGTTCGCCCTGGCGTCCCGACATCAGCCGCGACTGGAATTGATCGGTCTCTGCCGCGATGCCCCTGGGATAGACACGCTGCGTCGCCGACTTCACCGCCTGCCAGCCGCCATTGTCGAGCACGACGGTGAAGATCGGTATCTGGTACTGCTGCGCCACCGCATAGACGCTGTCAGGCGAGGAGAAATGAAAGCCGCCGTCGCCGATCACCTGCACGACGCGTCGTTTCGGCTGCGCGAGTTTCAGGCCGAGCGCCATGCCGCCGGAAAAGCCGAGGCCGCCGCCGGCCAGCCCCACATAACTCTGCGGCCGGGTCCGTTTCAAATGCATCTGCAGGACCGGTCCATTGCGGATCGCTTCATTGAGCACGATGTCGTCCTGGGAAATGCTCTCGCCAAGCGTCGCCAGCACGAAGGCCGGGTTGAGCGTGCCGGAGTGCCCCTTGGTGGCGCTCGCCGCCGTGCTCCGCTTGGCTGCCGACTCACGCGCCGCTTTCCAGCTTTCGATCCGTGCGGCGACGCGCTTGCGGAAAGCGTCATCGGCGCGCGTCTCGACCGCCTCCATCACCTGGGCCAGGACGATGCTGCTGTCGCCCTGAACGCGGAGATCCGTGGCAAAGCCCCACATCGGGAAGTCGGCCTTCAGCGGATCGAGATCGATCTGGATCCATTTCATCCCGGCCGCGCGTTTCGAATGCGGCACAAAGGGCACGTCGGTGTCGAGCAATAGCCCGAGATCGGCCTCTTCCAGCAACGCGGTCGGATCAATGCCGGCATGGCAGGGCGAATCCTGCGGCAGGTTGAGATCGATCGGATTGAATTCGACGACACGGATGCCGCAGGTCCGGGCCAGGCGATCGAGGGTCGTGACCGCTTGCGGCTTGCGGCCGAGATAGGCCGTAAAGGCGACCGGATTTTCTGCGGCCATCAGTTCCTCTGCGATGGCCTCCGCGCGCGCCGGTTCGATGCCGCCCACGCGCACGCTGCCATAGCGCGACGGCGGATAGGACGGCATGTCGGCCTCGTCCCATTCCTCCGCAAGCGTCTCGCGCGGCAACATCATGTAGACAGGGCCGGGCGGGTCGCTATGCGCAAAGGCGCTGGCGCGCGCCAGCGCCTCCTTCACCACCACGCCCGACGGCAGCGAATACTCCCATTTCACATAGGGCCGCACGATGCTGGCGATGTCGAACGGGTCCTGCACGAAATGCACATAAGTGTCGCGCGAGCCCGTGAGCTCACCGTGGAGCGTGTGCGGCGCGCGTCCGGCGAACAGCATCACCGGCAGCCGATAACGGAACAGGTTCTGCACCGCCATGCATGCGTTCGCAGTGCCGGCATCGACATGCACCAGCACGGCCTGGCATTTGCCGGTGGCAAGCGCATAGCCGCCGGCCATGTGGACGGCGACCACCTCGTGCGGACACAGGATGATCTCGGGGTGTTTGCGGCCCTCCTTGTCCCAGCGCGCCGTCTCCTCGATGATCGAAACGTGGTCGGTGCCGAGATTGGCGAAGATATAGTCGATGCCGAGGTCGACCAGGCCCTCGAGAAAGTAGTGCGCGGCGGAGTAGCGGGCCATACTCTCACCGCTTCTCGGCAACGAACCTGTTGCGGAGCGTGCCGATGCCGGTGATCTCGATCTCGACCACATCGCCGGCCTTCAGGTCGGGCGAGGTGCCGTCGGTGCCCATCCAGATCACGTCGCCCGGCCACAGCGTGAAATATTTCGTCAGCTCGACGATGAACGGAACGATCCCGAAGATCATGTCGTTGGTATGGAAGCGGCCGGTCTCCTTGCCGTTGACCTTGATGATGGTTTCCATCTTGTCGAGGTCGACGTCGGTCTCGATCCATGGACCCATGGGCTTGAACGTGTCGGCGTTCTTGGCGCGCCACAGCCCGCGGTCGGCCTTCTGCCAGGTACGCTCGGAGACGTCGTTGCCGATGGTGTAACCGAACACGCAGCTCATCGCGTCTTTTTCGGTCAGATGCTTCGCCTTCTTGCCGATCACGACGGCGAGTTCGCCCTCGTAATGGATCTTCTCGGTGGCGGTCGCGGGAATCACCACATCCTCGTCATGCGCGATCAGCGCGTTCTGCGCGCGATAGCCGATCTCGGGCCGGTCGGGCACGTTCGGGACCGTGCCGGCCTTGTCGGCGGCTTCCTTCAGATGCTTGAGGTAGTTCAAGCCGACGCAGTAGAAGGTGCGCGGTACCAGCGGCAGCTCGATCTTGACGTCCTTCAGCGCGTGGGCCTGCGACGTGCGCTTGTGCTCGCCAAAGGGATCGCCGCTGACGGTAACGACCTTGTCGCCTTCGACAATGCCCCACGACGTCTGCCCGGCGGCAGTGAATTTGAGCCAACGCATTTTTTGCTTCCTTTATTCCGCCGCGGCGCGCGGTCGGGTTTTCCAGGCGCCGGCCGCAGGCCGCTTGAGCCCGAGATTCTCGCGCAGTGTCGTACCCGCGTAGTCCTTATGGAACAACCCGCGCCGCTGCAATTCCGGAATGACATGCTTGACGAAATCGGCGTAGGAGCCCGGCACGATGGTGGCTGCGATGACAAAGCCGTCGCAGCCGCGTTCGACGAACATCTGCTCCAGAACATCGGCAATCTCTTTCGGGCCGCCGACGATCGCGTCGTGGACCTGGCCGCGGCCGGAGAAGGTGACGAAATCGCGTGCGCTCGGATTGGCCTTGCCGGAGTTCTTCAGCACACCGTCGCGGAGGCCGAGGATGCCCTGCATGCTCTTGAGTTCCTCTGACGTGATCGGCTCGTCGAGGCCCTTTGCCGCGAAATCGAAATTGAGCGCCTCCGCAAGCAGCGACAGCGCATCGATCTGCAGCGGCAGCTTGTTGATCAGCGCCATCTTGTCTTCGGCTTCCGCCTTGGTCGCGGCGCAGACCGGGGTGGTCAGGTTGCACAAGCGCATCTGGTCGGGATCGCGGCCGGCCTTGGCGGCCTCGTTCCGGACGGCGGCGTAGCCTTCCTTGGCGGCGGCAAGGTTGCGCGCGGCGGTGAAGATCACCTCGCCCCAGCGGCCGGCAAAGCGCTGGCCGCGGCCGGATGCGCCGGCCTGGATGATGACGGGGTGTCCCTGCTGCGAGCGCGGCACCGTGAACGGACCGCGCGATTTGTAATACTCGCCCTTGTGGTCGAGCCGCTTCACCTTGGTCGGATCGGCAAACCGGCCGGTTTTCTTGTCCATGA
This sequence comes from uncultured Alphaproteobacteria bacterium, assembly GCA_963696255.1. Lineage (GTDB taxonomy): Bacteria > Pseudomonadota > Alphaproteobacteria > Rhizobiales > Xanthobacteraceae > Bradyrhizobium. Next base: position 459,238 of record CAVOJN010000005.1, on the reverse strand, counting down.
CGAGCGAGCCGTCTTCCCAGGTGTCCCAGTGGCCGAGCACGACCTCCATGAACTCGTCGGCGCGGTCATAACGGTGATCATGCTCGAGGTGGGCGTCCTTGCCCATGTTGTGCGCCTCGCCGTCGTTGAGCGAGGTGACGACGTTCCAGCCTGCGCGTCCATTCGACATCAGGTCGAGGGTCGCAAAGCGCCGCGCGACATCGAACGGCTCGAAATAGGTGGTCGAGGCGGTCGAACCAAGTCCGAGCTTCGTCGTTGCCATGCCCATTGTCGTCAGCACGATCAGCGGGTCCATCTTCACGCAGCGGATGCCGTATTCGACGGTGTGGGCGTGATCGTTGCCGTAGCGATCCGGCATCGCCAGGCGATCGTCGAAGAAAGCCATATGGAACTTGCCGGCTTCGAGAACGCGCGCGATCTCCTGATAGTAGTCGGCTGACATCGAATCGTCGCGCGAGTCCGGATGCCGCCAGGAGCTCGGCAAATTGGTGCAGTTTTGCGCCTGCAGGAAGCCGACCATCGCCATTTGCCGTGTCATGCCTGTCTCCCTTCGCCGGCGCTCACGCGAGATCGAGGTCGCGCGCGAGCCTGTACTCGTCCGCGAGCGCGCGCAACTTCTCCCAGGTCGCGTCCTCCACCTCGATGCCGTTCTTGCGGCGCTCCTGCTCGCGCAGATATTCGACCTCGCCCGGATAGAACACGCCGCGCGATCCTTCGGATGGCGGCGTCGATTTCAGGTACCGGGCAAACTCGCCGACCTCCTTCCTGAAATCCTTCAGCGGGCGGAACGACGCGACATTGAACACCGCCATGAAGCAACCGTCATTGTGCCGGCCGGTCGGCTCGACGCCGAAACCGAGGCCGGTGAGGAGGCCGCACAGCACCTCCACCATGGCGGCGAGGCCGCTGCCCTTGTAGCCCTCGGTGCCGCCGAGCGGCAGCAATGCGCCGCCCTTGCGATATTGGGTGGGATCGGTGGTGTGCCGCCCTTCGGCATCGATGATCCATCCGGCGGGGATCTCTTCCTTGCGCGCCACCGCAAGCGCGATCTTGCCGGCCGCCACCGCCGATGTCGCCATGTCGAGATAGAACGGCGCTTCGAGATCAGAGGGGACGGCGATCGAGATCGGGTTGGTGCCAAGCCGCGCCTCGCGGCCGCCGAACGGCGCGACATGTTTCGGCGAGCGGCCGGAATCGGCGGTGGCGATCCCGATCATGCCTTCGCGCATCGCCATCATCGGATAATGCGCCAGACGTCCGACATGGCTCTGCCGGAACACGGTGCAGGCCGCGACATTGGCGGTCTTCGCCTTGGCGATGGTCAGCTCCATTGCCTTGGCGTTGACATGGAAGCCGAAACCCCAATGGCCGTCGATCACGGTCGTGGTCGGCGATTCCTGCACGATGGTCCATTTCGCGCCGGGCACGATGTGGCCCGCCTTGATGCGGTCGATATAGGTCGGGACCGCGATGATGCCGTGGGAATCATGGCCGGCGAGGTTGGCGTTGACGCAGCCGGACGCGACCGCATGCGCCTCCTCATCTGACGCGCCCGCGGCCTTGAGCAGCGCAGCGCCGATGCGCGTGAGACGGTCGGCCTGGACGATCGGCATGGGTTTCCTCGAAATGCCCGCGCGAGAAGACGGGTCTTGCTTGTTGGTGGACGCGGACATCGTCTCAAACGGCTGAAGCGAGAGCAAGGCCAGAATGTCGATGCCGCCATGCCGGGGACGGGCCTCCTGCCGGCCGCTTCCATCGCGCGGGATATCGGGCCGGGTCCCTTTTCGCAACAAATCGGCAACCTTGACATTCCGTTATCGCGGGCCGTGTCGCTCCGGGTCTCCACGGCCTTTGTTCCCATTATTGGGCCTGCATTTACTTTGAATTGCTCTTTGCGATCGCCCCTAACGCCGGCTTAGCCAAGGCGCCCCCATAAGGCCCGCTGGGGCGGCATGTGTGGCCGCAGGGAGCATCAAGGTCGTGTCTACGGATCTCGCACGTACGTTTGCTGCGCTCAGCGCAACCAACGAGGCGATTCTGTACGCCAAATCGCCGGAAGAGCTGTATCGCAAGGTGTGCGAAGCCGCCTTCTCGAGCGGTGACTTCCTGGCGACCGCCGTGTTCCTGCAGGCCGAAGGCTCTGATTTCCTGCGCCTGGCGGCCGGATTCGGCGAAGACATCGCACGGCTTTCCAGTATCGATATTTCGGTCGTCGCCGGAACACCCGAGGGATCCGGGGTTTGCGGCCAGGCCTTTCGCGACCGCGAAGTCGTGGTCGCCAACGATTTCCTCAATGATCCACGCTCGCAGGCCTGGCGCGCTGGTGCGCGGAAGGGCCAGGTCGGAGCCGCGGCCGCGGTGCCGTTGACCTGCCAGGGCCGCAGTATCGGAGTCTTCCTGGTGACGCGACGCGATGCCGGTTCGCTCAGGGACGGGGCCGTCGCGATGCTGAAACGCATGTCGGCGAACATCGGCTTCGCTCTCGACGGTTTTGCGCTCGAGGCCGCGCGAAAGCATGGCGAGCGAGCGGTGCGGCGGCTGAACCTGATGTTCGGCGCCATCAGCGCCACCAACGAGGCGATTCTGCGTGCCAAAACCGAGCAGGATCTCTACCAGCGCGTCTGCGACGCCGCCGTCCACAGCGGCAAATCGATCGCGACGGTCGCCCTGCTCGCGGAACCCGGCTCGAGCTGGTTGAAGGCGGTCGCAGGAACAGGCGAGGGTCTTGAACAGATCACCGCCTCGCGCTTTTCGATCGACCCGGACAATCCCTATGGCGAAGGTTTCTGCGGTCAGGCCTTCCGCACGCAGAAGCCCTGCGTCAACAACGATTTTCTCAACTCCGAGCAAGGCCGTCCATGGCGGCAGTCCGGACAAGCGACTCGCGTCGTGGCGTGCGTCGCGGTGCCCGTGGTCAAGTCAGGCAAGAGCGTGGGCGTATTGCTGTTCTTTGTCGGGCGATCATGGGCAGCGGACGAAGAGATCGTCGCGCTGCTGTCGCGCATGGCCGAGAACGTGTCGTTCGCGCTGGACAATTTCGAACGCGCTGCGGAAAAGGCGAGGGCCGACGAGCTGAAGGAGCGGCTGGCGCGCATGCTCTCGGCGCTCAGCGCGACCAACGAAGCCATCATGCGCGCCAAGTCCCGTGCCGAAATGTTCGAGCTGGTGTGCGAATCCGTTTCAAAGGGCGCGAAGTTCACGTCGACCTGCATCGCCCTGGCAAGACCCGGCAACGATTACTTCGATTTGGTCGCGGTGGCGGGACCGAGCGCTGAAAATACCCGCAAGGTGCGGCTATCCACCAATGCTGACCATAAGGAGGGACGCGGGCTCAGCGGCATCGCCTTCCGTTCCGGCATGCCCGCCATCAGCAATGATTATGTGACCGACCCGCGCGTGATCGTCTTCCATCCAGTGGTTCGCGCCGACGGCGCCAGGTCGGGCTCGGCGTTTCCGCTCAAGGTGCGGGGCACCACCGTCGGCGTCATGCTGTTCCTTTCGACGGAAATAAATGCCTTTACGCCCGAATTCGCCGACCTGCTGCAGCGGCTCGCCGACAATGTGTCCTTTGCGCTGGAGAATTTCGATCGCGCCGACGAAAAGCAACGGGCGGACGAGCGCATCGAATATCTCGCGTCCCACGACAGCCTGACCGGGCTGCCGAACCGCGAGATGTTCAACGGGCTGCTGCGCCACACGATCGACACGGCACGCCGCAGCGGACGGTGGTTTGCGCTGCTGTTCATCGACCTCGATCGGTTCAAGATCATCAACGATTCGCTCGGCCATGACGCCGGCGACATGCTGCTGGTGGAGGTCGCAAGCCGTCTGCATGAGGCGTTGCGCGCCAGCGACATCGTGGCCCGGCTTGGCGGCGATGAATTTGTCGTCATTCTCGACGGGACTTCGGACCGCGGTGACGTCGAACGCGTTGCCAGCCATCTTCTGTCCGTGCTGGGTCAGCCGATGCAATTGAGTGGCCACGAATGCCACTCCACGGCCTCGATCGGCATTGCGCTCTATCCCGAGCACGGTGACGATGCCGCGACACTGACCAAGAACGCCGACATGGCGATGTATCAGGCCAAGGAAGACGGCAAGAACAGCTTCCGCTTCTTCAGCGGCGAGATCAAGGTCCAGTCGATCGAACGGCTGCGGCTGGAGAGCGAGCTGCGCCGCGCCGTCGAACGTCGCCAGTTCTCGCTGCATTATCAGCCCAAGGTGGATCTCGGCACCGGGCAGATCACCGGGGTCGAGGCGCTGTTGCGCTGGAAGCATCCGGAACTGGGTCAGGTGTCTCCGGCGCAATTCATCCCGCTCGCCGAGGAAACCGGATTGATCGTGCCGATCGGCCGCTGGGTGCTGCGTGAGGCCTGCGCGCAAAACATGACCTGGCAGCGCGGCGGATTGCGGCCGGTATCGATGGCGGTCAACCTGTCGCCACGGCAGTTTGCCGACGAGCACCTGCTCAACGATGTCGACGAGGCGTTGCAGGCGAGCGGCATGTCGGCGGTCCTGCTCCAGCTCGAAGTGACCGAGAGCATGGTGATGCGCAACGTCGCCCGTGCCGTACGCGTGCTGAATGCGATCCAGGATCGCGGCATTCGCCTGGCCATCGACGATTTCGGCACGGGCTATTCGTCGATGTCACTGATGAAGCAGTTTCCGATCGACACCATCAAGATCGACCGCTCCTTCGTACGGGACCTCCCGCGCGATTCCGAGGACCAGGCCATCGCGCAGGCGATCATCAGCATGGGCAAGGCGCTCGGCATGACCGTCGTCGCGGAGGGCGTCGAGACCGCCGAACAACACGCTTTCCTGCGCAATCACGACTGCGACGAGATGCAGGGATATCTCTTCAGCAAGCCGCTGCCGGCCGACGAGCTTGCGACGCTGCTGCAGTCGCCGTCGGTGCTTTCCTCGCCGCCCTTGCAGCCCGAATCCGGCGACGCGACGGCAATGTCGGCAACGAATTACGTCGGCGGTTGAGCGCGGACCGCTAATGCTGGCCGTGCTGCCAGTGTGACGTTACATCCGCACCCGATCTGTTCAGATGGACGTGCTGGTCGACATGATCGACCCAGGACAGCGGGATGAAATGGTGATGTTGACCGTCGGGCGAACTCTGCCTGGTCAGTTTTATCTTGTCCGCTCCTTCGAGATGGTCGACCTTGCCGACGGTTTTACGGTCGGACGAGATCACGTCCATATGTTCCTTGATCTGCGCTTCGAGGCCCATCGTTCATCTCCTTGATCACTGGAGATGAACGCGACGCCGGGGCAAAGGTTGCCGGCGCAGGTTTGGAACAGGTCTTCTATTTCTCTTCCGTCACCAGCGTCGACGTCGCCGGGCCTTCGCCCATGATCAGCAGCACGGCGTCCTCGTCCTTGGCGCCGTCCCAGTGCACCTGTTTGCCGAAATGGGTGACGAAACTGCCCGCGGGCATCGGCACCGTGCCGTGCTCGGGATCGAATTTGGGTCCGGTGCCGACCCACCAGGTCCCCTGAAGCACGACGATGAAACGATCATTGGGATGGAAATGCGGGTGGCTGAAATGGTTGCCCTTGGTCCATTTGTTGTAGACCATGTAGAAGCCGGGTTTGTTGGGATCGCCCAGCACCACTGCACTCTGCGCGCCGGCGGCATTCACCGGTCCCCAGGGAATCTGGTCCGGCAGCTTGTAGACCAGAGCGGCTGGATTGAGCTCCGCCGCCGAGGCGATGCTCAATGATGCGCCAAGGCACAGCGCGAGAACAGGGCAAACCGTCAGCGCGAGAATACGCCGGAGCGCTCGGGTGTTTTTCATGATCTCCCCCTGAAGTTTTCTGCGCCCGAGACAGGCGCGTTTGGTTGTCGTGATGGTATCCGGTGGCATTGCCTTCATGCAAGGCGATCACGAAGATGCGTGCCTCCCCAAAAACGCAGAACGCAGTTGCAGCATCGAAAACGCGTTGGCGTCGAGCCATGTTTTGCTATCGTCCAGGCCATCAGCAAAACAAGCGGGAGGAGATCTGATGCATTATCGATTGAAGGCCATTGCGGCGGGACTCTGCGCTCGGCGCCGCTGCGTTTTGCGCAGGCTCGGCGTCGGCAGATGACGGCTGGATGACACTGGTCGACAACGGCAAGAAAGGCGACTGGAGCGAAGTCGGCAAAGCCAATTGGGAGATGAAGGACGGCATCCTGACCGCCGACAAGCTCGACGGCAAGGATCTCGCCTATCTCGTCAGCAAGGAGACCTACGGTGATTTCCAGATCTGCGCCGAGATCTGGGTCGACGACGAGGCAAACAGTGGCATCTTCATCCGCTGCGAGAAACGCGACGTGATGGACGGCAAGGTCTGTTACGAAGTCAACATCTACGACAAGCGGCCCGATCCGAGCTACGGCACCGGCGCGATCGTCAATACGGCCAAGGTCGATCCGATGCCCAAGGCCGGCGGCAAGTGGAACGTCATGGAGATCACCGCGCAGGGGCCGCATCTGGTCGTGGTCCTGAACGGACAGACGACCGCCGATGTGCAGGACTCCAAGCACCTGAACGCTGGACCGATCGCGCTGCAATATGGTTCGGGCGTGGTGAAATTCCGCAAAGTGCAGATCAAGGCGCTGTAAGCCGGACAACGCGTCATTCCGGATCCTGTGCCGGAGCAAGGCAGGCCCATTCGTTTTCCGACGGGTGGGCTTTTTTGCTGTGCTGTTCAGCCGCTGCTGCGGGCCGTGGTTGCAGGTCGCGCGGCGTGAATCCCCAGCGCACCGTGAATCATCGATGTGTGGGCAACGAAATCGCGAGGTGAATTGTCCTCGTCCCGGCGTGCAGCAGCCTTGTCCGGCGCAGTCATCGCAAGGTTCCGTTAATCGGTGTGCGCTTGTCCTGCAACGCACTTTTAACCAAGAAATTTTATCATCTCGCAAAGCCTCGGAAAGGTCATGGGCTGCGCGCGCCTGCTTTTCGCCGTTGCCAAATCACTCGACATGAACTCGGGCCACGGCGTGAAGGGATGCACGTTTTTAGTCTTAACCGGCAGATTGAAAAATTCGCGATCGAATCCACGATGCGTTAACTAGAAGTTTAGGAACAGGTTGTGCGTACCCCCGGGTCCCGTAAAGCTTTCGTTAAATTACTCCGGAATGCGGGTCCCGAAATGCGTGTCGCGATTGTTCATGACTGGCTCTACGTCATAGGCGGCGCTGAGCAGGTTCTTCGCGAGATCTTGCAGTGCTATCCCAGGGCCGACGTCTTCACGCTGTTCGATCTGCTCAAGCCGGAAGATCGCAGGAAGCTCGGCTTCGAAAAGTCGCACACCAGCTTCCTGCAGAAGATGCCCATGCTCGGCAGGTATCACCGGTCCTATCTGCCGCTGATGCCGATCGCGATCGAGCAACTCGATCTGTCGGGCTATGATCTCGTCATCTCGTCCAGCTACGCCGTCGCGAAAGGCATTCTTACCGGCCCGGACCAGGTTCACATTTCCTATGTTCATTCGCCGATGCGGTACGCGTGGGACCTGCAGCACGTCTACCTGAGGGAAAGCGGTTACGAGTCCGGGCTGAAGGGTCTGATTGCGCGCACGATCCTGCACCGCATGCGCATGTGGGACACCCGCACCGCGCACGCGCCCGACGCCATCTTCACCAATTCGCAGTTCGTGGCGCGGCGCATCAGGAAGATCTATGGCCGCGAGGCCAAGGTGATCTATCCACCGGTCACGCTGTCCAGCCGCGGCGGGCTTGCGCCGGTCGGCAATCACTTCCTCGCAGCCTCCAGGCTCGTGCCTTACAAGCGTATCGAGCCGATCGTGCGCGCGTTCAACGCCATGCCCGATCTCAAGCTCGTCGTCGCTGGCGACGGGCCGGAGGCGGATCGGCTGAAGAAGCTTGCGGGACCGAATGTCAGCTTCGCGGGCTTCGTGCCGGACGCGGAGCTGCGTGAGCTGATGGCCACCGCGCGGGCCTTTGTGTTCGCCGCGGAAGAGGATTTCGGCATCGTGCTGGTTGAGGCGCAGTCCGAGGGCGCGCCGGTGCTGGCGCTGGGCCGCGGCGGCGCGCGCGAGTTGATTGCGGGAAGCGGCCGCTACTCCACCGGCATGTTCTTCGAGTCCGCGAATCCGCAGTCGATTGCGGACTGTGTCCGCTCGTTCATTGCGCGCGAGGGTGCGATTTCGCGCCAGGATTGCCGCGATCGCGCCACGTTCTTTTCCGCGGAACGATTCCGCAAACAGTTTGTCCAGGCCGTCGACGAGGAGATGGCGCGTTTCCATGCCAACCTGCATGGCCGCTCCATGCTGCGTTTGATCGCCTGAGGCGCGTTGTGTTCGAAGAGTAACCGATGAGGCACCCGAGCATACTGGAGCCGTTGACCCGCCTGGATGCGTTCGACAGGCTGTGGCGCCAGAAGCGCGTGTTCCTTGCCGTGTTCCTCGCCGTCATCGGCGCCGCGGTCGCCGCGTTGGTGCTGCTTCCCGTGCGATATCTGGCGACGGCCTCGGTCATCGTCGCCGAGCAGGAGCCCGGCGTCGCCAACACATCGCCGGCCTGGGCCCAGAAGATCGGCGATCCGGCCGACCTGGAGAGCCAGCTTCTCGTCATTCGTTCGCCGCGCCTGCTGCGTCAGGTGATGAACGCGCCCGGCGTCGTCCCGGCGATCGTCGAAGAATGCGAGCACGGCCTGTCGCTCGGCTCGGCCGAACGTTGCCGGAAGCTGTCGACCGATCCCGACCAGCTTCATCGAATATATCGACGGCCGGTATTCCATCGCCTCCGCCGGTCGCTCGCGCGTGATCAACATCTCCTATCAATCGCCGCTGTCCGGACGTCGCGCAGCGGCTCGCCAACGCGCTGACCACTGCGTTCCTGGAAGACCAGCGCAACGAGGGCGCGAGCAGCCGCGAGATCGCGAGCTCCTGGCTCTGGAAGGAGCTGCAAGCAACTCGACCGCCAGCTCCGCGAAGCCGACGACAAGATCCAGCAATTCCGCCGCAACAAGGGCCTGATGCGCGGCGCGACCGCGCCGATCACCTCGGAGCGCCTGACCACGATCGGCCAGCAACTCGCGTCGGCCGAAGCGGCGCGCGCCGAGGCGCTGGCGCGGCTGAAGGAGATCAAATCGGAACAGGAACGCGGCCCGAGCGACGCGCCCTCGGTGCTGTCGAGCCGGACCATCGGCGACCTCAAGCAGCAGCTGACGACGGTGAGCGCGCAGCTCGCCAGCGCCGGGGCCATGTTCGGGCCGAAGCATCCTTCCATCGTGACGCTCACGCACGAACAGGCGCTGATCCAGCAGCGGCTCTCCGATGAAATGAAGACGATCGCGGCCAGCGCGCAAAAGAGCTTCGACGCCAATGATGCCCTGGTGGACGTCGCTCAAGAAGCAGATGGATGCGGCGAAATCGGACGCAGGGTCCGCGACGATCGACGAGGCGTCGATCGAGAGCATGGTGCGCGACACCGAGATCAAGCGCCAGCAATATGCCGAGCTCTACAAGAAGGCGAGCGAACTCGAGACCGAGCGCCGCGTCATGATCGGCAGTACGCGTCTTGTCAGCCTGGCCGAGCTCCCGAACAAGCCGTTCTTCCCGAAGAAGATGCCGTTCCTGGCTGCGGGGCTCACGCTCGCGCTGATACTGGGAATCGCCGCGGCGCTGCTCGCCGACAAGATGTATCCCGCGCGGCAGGACCGGAACGAACGCGCCGAGCCGACCGAAGAGGACAGCCCGGTTGCGCCGGCCAGTGCGCTTGCGCCCATGCGTCGGTGCGGGCAGGCGGGGTGGCGCCGTCCCTCCGGCGCGCGACGGCCTGTCTGTCGCTGTCGATGGCGGGCGGCGTGCCGATCCTTTCGCGGTTGCCCGTGTTGAAGCGCCTGCAGCCGGCCTCGATCGTGGGCGCCATCCTGCAGGACCATGTCCCCCTGACGATCGGCGAGGCCCTGGATCTCGCCGAGGGCAATGGCCGATTTCGACAGTCGCTTGCCCATCTGATGCTCGGCTTGCGCATCGGTGAGGGTGAGCCGGGACGTCGCATTGTCGTAACCTCGCCGGGGCGCGGCGAGGGTGGAACGCTCACGACACTGGCGCTGGCACATCATGCGTCCGCCATGGGATGCCGCGTGCTCGCGGTCGAATGCGATCTGCAGCGACCTGCCTTCGCGCGGGCGCTTTCGACGTCCGGCAAGGCGGGATTGCTCGACGTGCTGAAAGGCGCGATATCCGTGCGCGACGCAGTCGTCCGCACCGGCAACGCCAGGCTCGATGTGCTGATGGCCGGCGGCAGCTCCGCAGAGGCCGCGGATCAGTTGGCACGAAAGAATCTGGCGCAATTTCTGTCCGTGTTCGGCAGTTACGACGTCGTCCTGATCGACGCTCCATTGCCGTCGCGGCAGGGACGGTATTTCACCGGCATCGACAGCGTCCTCATCTGCATGAAGGGCGACGGCGAACTGGACGACAGGGCTGCATCGGCCGTGGCCGCCGTGAAGGCGCTTGGGGCCAGCAATGTCGCTATCGCGGCGACCATGACGGAGCCGGTGCGCGGGACCATGCGGCAATCGCCGACGATTCGGGCGGAAAAATCTGCAAGGGCCGTCTGATGTCGACGGAACGCGTGCTGTTTGTAGACCACACCGGTCAGATCGGCGGTGCCGAGCTGATCCTTCTTGACGTGGTCGAGGGTCGCAGCCGTTCGTCGGCCTTCCTGTTCGAGGACGGGCCGCTTCACGCCGCTCTGGCCGAACGCAAGCTCAATCCCATCATCTCGAAATGGGGGCGGGGACTTTCGCAGTTCCGCCGCGACAGTTCCTGGCTTGCCGCCATTCCGCTGATGGCGAGGTTTGCGGCCATCGTGACCGAGATCGCGCGCGCAGCGCGATCGCATGATGTCGTCTACGCCAATTCGCAGAAGGCCTTCGTGCTTGCCTCGCTCGCCGGCCTGCTGGTGCGGCGTCCGCTGATCTGGCATCTGCACGATATCATCAGTCCGGATCATTTCGGTCTCGTGCAGCGGCGGACGCAGGTGTTGCTTGCGAATGCGCGTGCGACCAGGGTGATCGTACCGTCGCAGGCGGCGGCGACCGCCTTCATCGAGGCTGGCGGCCGGAGCGATCTCGTCGAGATCGTGCCCAACGGTCTCGCGCTGCCGCCCGAGCCCCGCACGCCCGCCGAATTGAGGCGGAGCCTCGATCTGCCGACGAGGCCTTTGGTCGGCGTGTTCAGCCGTCTGGCGCGCTGGAAGGGCCAGCATGTGGTGCTCGAGGCGCTCGCGACCCTGCCGGATGTCGGCTGCATCGTCGTTGGCGGCGCGCTGTTCGGTGAGCAAGCCTACGCCGCCGAATTGAAGCAGATGGTGCTGGCGCGAGGACTTGCCGACCGGGTCCATTTCCTCGGCCACCGTAACGACGTGCCGAAGCTGATGATGGCCGTCGACGTCGATGGTCCATCCATCCATCGATCCCGAACCGTTCGGACGCACGCTGGTCGAAGCGATGCTTGCCGGCGTCCCGGTGATCGCGACCAATGCAGGCGCGGCGCCGGACATTCTCGAGGGCGGCAAGGCCGGCACGCTGGTTCCGCCCAACGATGCGGCCGCCCTTGCGAGCGCGATTGCCGGCCTGCTCGCCAGGCCCGCCACACTTCAGAACCAGCTCGAATACGCATTCGCGCGGGCGCAAGCGCAGTACAGCGTCACGCGCATGCTCGATACGATCGAACTTGTGATCCGTCAGGTCCAGACGGGAGCCGCGGCATGAACACGCGCGTCTCCTCGATGCCAAGGCAAGCTCGAGCACAAGCTCGAGCACAAATTCGAGCACAAGCCCGTGGACGATGCCCGGTTGGCTGATGGCTGCGCTGACCTTGATCGGCACGGCGCTGCTGGGTCCTTCGCTGGGAGGGCTGTCGCGGCCTGGCTTTGTGATGGCATGCGGGGTCGTCGGCTGGCTGGCCTGGCGCCGGGGGCCGGCCGCGCATCTGCAAGCCGCGCTCGTGTTGTTTGCTTTCTCACCCTTGGTGAGACGGATCGTCGATCTTCAGATCGGCTATGAGCAGCTCGGTCTCATGCTGATCGGGCCGCTGCTTGCCATTCTGGTTCCGGCGATTCATCTGCCGCAATTGCTTGAACGGCGCGCTATCCCCTCCCATCGGATCTGGCCGCTCGGGATCGTCGCTGCCTCGGTCGTCTATGCCGGCATGCTCTCGATGGCGCAGGGCGACTGGAACAACGCCGCGTCCGGCATGCTGAAGTGGTTGGCGCCCTTGCTGTACGCTGCGACGTTGATGCTCAGCGTAGAGCGCGAGGAGATGGTCGACGCAGCGACCTCGGCCTTTGCGTTCATTCTGCCGATCATCGGCGTCTATGCCGTCTACCAATATGTCGCACCGCTGAATTGGGATATTTTCTGGATGCGTTACGCACCGATCCCTTCGATCGGGCAGCCGCTTCCTTATCGAAGTGCGCGTATTCGCCACGATGAATTCGCCGGCCACCTTCGCGACCTTCACCGCAATCGGGTTGTTCCTGATCGGCTTCTCGAAGCGTCCTTGGCTGGCGTTGCCGGCGCTGCCTGCCGCGCTCGGGCTTCTGCTCTCGCTGTACCGCACGGCCTGGCTCTCGCTCGCGATCGGCATCCTGTTTTGCCTCATGTTCTCGGCCACGCGGCGTCGCGCCGGAGTGATCCTGGTCGGGATCGGAATTGCAGTCCTGCTGGCCGTTGTGCTGACCCCGTTCGGGGATGTCGTCGCCGATCGCCTGTCCACGCTGAGCGAGGGCTCCCAGGACGGCAGCGCGCAGGAGCGTCTGGAAGAATTCGTCACTCTGTGGAATCTGCCCGACAGCTCGCTGTTCGGCAGCGGTTTCACCATCACCGATGTCGGCGCGGCCGGAGCCATGCCGGTCGATGGCATGATCGTCGCGTGCTGGCTGTCGATGGGCATCGTCGTCGGCGGGTTCTGCCTCACCGCGCTGTGCTGGGCGATCGGCAATGCGATTGTCGCGGCATGGACCGATCTGTCGGTCGATGCGGTCATGATTGGCGCGCTGGCGATGGGGGCGCTCCTGCAATTGCCGCTGGCCAATATGACCTCGGGCGAGAACGGCTTCTTCTTCTGGACCTTTGCCGTTCTGTTGGGCTCCGCTTCCAGGCCGAGGTGGACGGCATGAGCGCCGACCGCTCCATGCGCCGTTTCAGCGCGATCCTGATCAGCGGCGCGCTCGCCAGCAAGGTGCTGGGCTTTGCGCGCGAGGTGATGATGGCGCATGTGCTGGGCGCCACGCTGGTCGCCGACGGCTTTCGCGCGGCAATGGCGGCGGTGCTGATCCCGCTCGCGTTCCTGCAGAACGAGAGCGTGCCGGCGATCATGATCCCGATGCACCGCCAGGCGATGGAGCGCGACGAAGCCCCACGCCATCTGGGTGCGTTGACCATCGTCGTTGGACTCATTGCCGCGACTGTGATGGTGGTCATCCTGTTGTTCGGCGAGTGGTGGGTGGACGCGATGGTCGGCGGCTTTTCGGCCGAGGGGCGCCGTCTGACTCTGGAGTTCACTCGCATGATGTCGCTTGGTATGCCGGCATCTGCCATCCTCAACGTGCTCGCGGCCGGAGAAATCGCGATCGCGCGCGCGCGCCTGACCAACATTCGCGCCAGCGTGCTGAACATTGCGGTGCTCGCCGGTATCGGCCTGATGGTGCTGACCGGCGATGCCTATGCGCTCGCCTGTTCCTTCACGATCGCCTTCAATGTGCTTGCGGTCTGGGGCCTGCTGAGCCTCTGGCGCAAGGGCGTGATCAGCTTTGCGGGAATCACCGCGGGACTGGTCATTGAGACGGGCAGGGAGTTCTTCCGGCGGCTGCGTGTGCTGCTGGCTGTGCCGTTCGCCGAGCAGGCCAATGTCTGGGTCGAGCGTCTGACGGCCTCCAGACTGACGACCGGCGCCGTCGCTTCGCTCGACTACGCCCGCTCGCTCACGGAAAGTGCGCTGCTGTTGATCAGCCAGCCTGTCGGAATGGCCGTGCTGTCCGGCCATGCGCCGAAGAACATTCACACCCGGATCGAGTCGCTGGTCCGGCCATTGCTCGCGCTCACGCTGCCGGCAACGGCATTTCTGGTGGTGTTTTCCACGGACATCGTCCGGCTGGTCTATTTTCGCGGCGCGTTCGGCGATGAGGCCTTGCTTCTGACGTCGCATGCGCTGCGGGGCATCGCCTTCGGCGTCTGGGCCGCCACGCTCGGCTGGATTTTGATCCGCCTGCTCAACGGATCGGGACGCAACGGCATGGCGGCCGTCGTTATCGTGACGGCTTACCTCGTCAACATCGCCTTCAACGCGATGACCTCGACCATGCATGTCGCGAGCGATCAAGGAATGCTGCTCCTCGGTCTTGCCGAGGCGAGCCGAAGCCTCGTGCTGCTGGTCGGTGTCGTGCTGGCGCTCGAGGAACGGCGCAAGATCCTGATCCTGACGCTGCTCGGAATGTGCCCCGCGCTGCTGATGGCCGCGCTGGGCGTTCTGATCCAGGGCGCAATTGCTGATCTGCTGCCGCGGCTTTTCGCTGGCGGAATTGCCTGCCTCGCTTGCATTGCCATTGCAATCGTCGTTCTGGTGCCGGCTGCGCTGCCGTTGGCGCTGAGCCGGTTCCGCAGGACCTTCCATGCAAAGGGAGAGTTGGGATGATCGCGAGGCTCGCAGCCAGGACGCTGACGCAGCCGCTTGCGCAGGCCGCCCATCGTATCGTGGGTCCGCGAGGCTGCCTGTTGACCTTTCATCGCGCAGCGCCGCCTGACGTCTGGGAAAAGCTGCCGAACCGCGATTTCTATCTCGATATCGAATTCCTTGATCGGTTCCTTGCCCATCTGGTAGCGCAGAACTGGGATGTGGTCACGATCGGCGAGGCGCTTCGGCGGTCGGGAAGCGCTGATGATGCCAGCCGCTATGTGAATTTCTCCATCGACGATTGCTACCGCGACACGTTCGAACTGATCGCGCCGGTGTTTCGCCGTCACGACGTGCCGCTCACGCTGTTCGTAACGACGGGCATCCCCGACGGCACCGCGTCGATCTGGCCGATCGGACTGGAATACACCTTGCTCGAGCGCGACGAGGTGCGGCTTGATGGCGAGATCATCAAGGCTTCCGACGCCGGAGGAGCGACGCGCCGCCTATCAGCGCATAGCCACGGCTGGGACGGGCCGCGACGCACCCCAGCACTATGCCGCGTTCTGCGCGGAAAATGGCGTCGACATGGAGGCCATGCACTGGACGCACGCGATCACCTGGGAGATGCTGGAAACGCTCGCCAGGCATCCCCTGATCGAGATCGGTGCGCATACCATGACGCATCCGCGGATCTCGTCGCTCGCGCCGGACGAGGCGCTTGCCGAGCTTGAGGGGGCGCGTGTGCGGTTGAACGAACGGCTCGGCCTCAACGTCCAGCACCATGCGTTTCCCTATGGCCGTTCCGGCGATTGTGGCCCGCGTGATTTCGCGCTTGCCCGCCAGGCGGGATTCCTGAGCGCGGCCACCACGCGCAAGGGTCTGGTGCGCGGCGGTCAGGATCGTTTCAGCCTGCCGCGAAACACCATCAATGGCAGCCATCGCAGCGTTGGCGCCATGGAAATGCATTTGCTCGGTCTGACCGGGGTCGCCGCCAGGATCGCCGGACGTGTATGAGCCTCGCCCGTTGCGGATCGTCTCGATCGCCCATCCGGCGGTCAGCAGCGAAGCCGGACGGCTGCGCTATCCTTATCTTGCGGCGAAGCGCGACGTCGACCTTCACCTGATCGTGCCCGCGGTCTGGAAGGAGTTCGGCCGCACGATCGTTGCCGAGCCGCCGCATGAGACCGGATTTTCGGTTCATGTGCTGCCGATCCGGTTGCCGCAGGCCGGGCCGATGAAGTGGTATCTGCATTTCTATCCCGAGCTCGGCCGTCTGCTGCGGCAGATCGATCCCGACGTGATCCATCTCTGGGAGGAGCCCTGGAGCATCGTGGCGCTGCAGGCGCAGATGCTTCGGCGCCGGGCGGCGCTGGTGCTGGAGGTCGACCAGAATATCCTCAAGCGGCTGCCGCCGCCGTTCGAGGCGATCCGCAAACATGTGCTGCGGCGTACCGACCACGTGCTGTCGCGCAGCCCCGACGCCACGATGGTCGTTCGCGCGCGCGGCTATGCCGGACCGGTGACGCCGATCGGTTACGGCGTTGATATCGCGACCTTCTCGCCGCGTCCCGATCCGGCGCAGGAGAGGGGCGGTCGTGGCTTCAGGATTGGCTACGTCGGCCGGTTGATCGAGGAAAAGGGACTGGACGACGCGCTCGAGGCGATGGCGGCGAGCGGCGCGCCGGTCGGCTTCGGCATCATGGGGGAGGGACCCTACGAGGCGAAACTCCGCGAGCGCGTGGCGGCGCTTGGGCTCGGGCAGCGCGTGAGCTTTCAGCCCTGGGGCTCGCCCGCCGACGTTGCGAACTTCCTGCGCAGCCTTGATGCGCTGGTGCTGCTGACGCGCACGACCAGGGCCGTGCGTGAGCAGTTCGGCCGCGTGATCATCGAAGCACAGGCCTGCGGTGTGCCGGTCATCGGCTCGAGCTGCGGCGCCATTCCCGACGTCGTCGGCGACGGCGGCTGGATCGTGCCGGAGCGGGATCCGAAGGCTCTTGGCAATCTGTTGAACCAGATTGCCGCCGACGGCGCCCTCGTCCGCGCCAAAGGCCTCGCCGCACGCAGCAACGTGCAGGCGCGTTTTACCTACGAGGCGGTTGCGACGGCCCTGCAAAACGCCTGCCGGGCCGCTGCGGATGCGCGACACGCGCCGTGATATCCTGACGAGAGAGCGCTTACGCCGACAGCGCGAGCGGCTCGGCGATCGTGCCGCGCCTGGCGGCGTCGACCTGCTTCAGGAGCTCGATATAGTGCACGCCGACCCGGTCCCAGCCGTAGGCCTTTGCGGTCGCGAGCGCGCCCTCCTGCAGGCGCTGCATCAAAGCGGGATCGGCGAATGCGGCGGTGAGCTTGCTTGCGATATCGCCGGCGTCCATCCTGATCTGAAAGCCGTTGATGCCGTCCTTGAGATATTCCTCGATGCCGCCGGCCGCGGTGGCGAACACCGGCAGCGAGCAGGCCATCGCCTCCATGCAGACCAGCGAGAAGGTCTCGTAGGCGGTCGGCAACACGAACGCATCGGCCGCCGAATAAATCTGCGGCAGGTCCGATCGCGCCCCGGCGAAGATCACGCGCTTCCCCGCCCCGGACGACAGCTTGCGATAAGGCGCGGGATTGTCGGACCCGACCACGAGCAGCCATGTGTCGTCGCCCAGCCTGTCGAGCGCGCCGATGATGTGTGCGAGCCCCTTGCGTTCGAATTCATGACCGACGAACAACAGGAGCTTCGCATCGAGCGGAATATTGAACAGACGCCGGATCGCCGTCCGGCTCTCGGCAGAGCGGCTGAAGCGTTGCAGATCGATGCCGTTGGAAATCACGCTGATGCGCGAGGCGGGCACCGAGTAGATTTGCTGCAGCTCCGTTGCCACCCGCGAGGAGACGGCGACGAACGTGTGGTAACGCAGGCCGCTGATCATCCAGCGGTCGCGTAGGCTCACCCACAGGTGCATGGGATTGAACAGCCAGCGCCATTTTCCGGCGTTGCGTTTCTCCACGAGGCTCTGCGCATTCACGGCATGCACCACGAGCACGTCGCCCGTGAGCGAGTCACCGTGGCTGATGACCACCGCATTGGGATAACGCTTCCTGATGGCGCGGGTCGCGGCGAGCGTGAAGATGGGAACGACGAGCATGCGGCCGAGGTGCCTGAAGACCCCGCGCGTCGCGATCCGCGACAGCCATGGCGCCACCCGCTCGACTTTCACGTCCTGTTCGAAAGCTTTGCTGACCGAGCTTGCCAGAACTACATTCGGTAACCCACTGCGGGTAAAGACGCGTGCGAGCTCGGCGGCCACGGTCTCGACGCCGCCAGCGGTGCTTAACTCCTGTACGACCTGCACGATCTCGAAATCCATGGGATGAGCTTTTAAGGGCCGAACTTTGAAAAATGGTTCCAATTTGCAAACTTTAGGGGCGTTCGCGTTAACCATTGCGTTATCGCTGGGTGCCGCCGGCCTCGCGCATGCGGGCGAGCGGCTGCGCGACCAGATCGGTGGCGGCAATCTCGTCACGCATCTGCCGCGAAGCGCGCAGCTGGCGCAGCTCTATTCCGCGCTGCATGGCGTCGGTGCGACCATGGGACGAATGGATTCCTATGGCTGGCGCACGCTCGACCGCAAGCCGACGCCCCATGACTTCGATGCCGAGATGCTGGAGGCTCATGACAAAGGAATTACGCCAATCATTCTGTTCGAATACGAAGGCAGCTACCAGACGCTCAATCCGCCGCAACCGGTGGGATCGTACCATGACTGGTTTACCGCCGGACAGGTGATGGCCAGGCGTTTCCGCCCGGATGGTGAATGGGCGAGGGAGAATGGCATCACAGGCTGGGGCGTCACGATCTTCACCGCCATTAACGAACCCGACGTGCAGCAGACCATTCCGCGCGATGCCTATCATGATGCCCTGGCGGGGCTTGCCGATGGCGTCCACAGCGTCGACCCGGCGCTGAAAGTCGTGCCCGGCGGCTTCGCCACCTGCAATTCCCATCGCGACGCGACCTTGCGCGGCTATGGGCCGGCGATCGCTGATCTGCTCGACGACGGCCGGCTCGATGGAATCGATCTTCATACCTACTACAACGACACATGGTATCCGATCACGAAGGGCCGCGAGTTCTCGGTGCAGACCTGCTTCGATCGCATCAAGCAGGCGATGGGATTGCATCGCGACATCAAGTTCTACGCCACCGAGTTCAACGTGGCGCGCGTCGGAGCCTGGTCGGATCCGAAGCTTGCGGCCAGGCTGTTTCTCAGTGCCTTCTGGGACCAGATCAGCGTCGTCGGCGCCGACGGGCGGACGCCGGTCATGGCACTGGCCTTTCCCTGGAATCTCGGCGACACCGATCGCGTTGACGGGCCGGCACACGCGATGGCCGCATCGGAAAATCCGTGGACTCCGGACACGCGCTCGATCGTGTTGCGGATGGTGTTGCGGCTTGCCGGCGACATGATGCTCAAATCCATCGACAAGCCCCGTGGCCTGATCACGCTTGAAGGGACGGATGCCGAGCTCATCGTCTGGCAAAATCTGCCCGGCTGGACTGAGTCCCCGGGGCGCGCCGTGGAGCTCACACTGCCGGATTGGGCGCGCCAGATCGAGGTCTGGGGATGGGACGGATTGCGCCGTCGCGTCTCCGTCGATGGCGGCAAGTTCGTGCTCGATGGTCTCGACGAGAACGAAACATTCATGATCCGCGTGCCGCGGTCGTGAGGTGAGCGGTGATTGCTCAACGTTAAGGTAAACGCTGACGTGGCGCCGACGCCGTACGCCGGCTTTGCCGGCGGAATGCGATTTTCCTTTAACCGATTTGTTCCAGGTTGATGCGATCCTTTGACGCAGCGGCATCGTTGTCGCGGGGTGCGCATCGGCGCAGGGCAGAATTCGAGACCATGCAACCAGACGTTCAACGCAGCTTTCCCTCGCCGGCGGCGAAGCTGAAAGTGCGCGAGATCCGCGAGGCTGATCTGAACGCAGTCGCCCGGCTGCTTCATCAGGGATTCGCGTTTCGCTCGATCGATTATTGGTTGCGCGGGCTGCAGCGTCACGCCAGGCGGCCGCGGCCGGCCAACACTCCCGCGTTCGGCTATTGCCTCGACAATGGCGGTGCGCCCGTGGGCGTCATTCTCCTGCTGTTCTCCGAGGTGCGAGCGGGCGTGGAGACGATCGTTCGCTGCAACGTGTCGAGCTGGTATGTCGAGCCCGCGTTCAGGGCGTTCTCCTCGATGATGGTCAAGATCGCCACCAAGGACAAGAGCGTCACCTACTTCAACATCACGCCCGCGCCTCACACCTGGTCGATGGTGGAAGCCCAGGGCTTTTCCCCCTACTGCAACGGGCAGATCTACGGCGCACTGGCATTGACGCGGCCCGCGCCGGAGGCGCGCGTGCAGTTGTTTTCGACAAGCGAGGCCGCGGACCTGACGGACTACGAAGCCGACCTGCTGCGCCAGCATGACGGTTTTGGCTGCCTGAGCCTTGTCGTCCGCGAGGGTGCGCAAGCCTATCCGTTCGTCTTCCAGAAACATCATGTGGGCCGCATCGTGCCGGTCTATCGGCTGCTCTATTGCCGCGATATCGATGACGTCAGGCGCTTCGCCGGCAATGTGGGGCGCTTCCTGGCGCGCCGCGGCGGGCTTCTGGTGCGCTTCGATGCAAATCGCGCGATGCCGGGGATTCTCGGCTGGTACTCGCAGAAGCGTGGACGGAAATACGCCAAGGGACCGCATCCGCCGCAGCTCGGCGATCTTGCCTTTACCGAAGCCGCATTGTTCGACGGCCAGACGTAGGCTCACTCGATCTCCCGCACGATTCCGGGTTTGCCCGGAGCGCATTCCAGCGCATCGCGATTCCATTTCGCAGCATTGGCCGCGGCCTCATAGGTGCTTTGCAGGAAGGCGAGCAAGCGCAGCATCCGGATCTTTCGCCGTGCGGACAGCATCGTAGGGCAGGATGAACTCACCCAGCATCCTTGCTGAAGAAGGCCGCCTCGGGCCTGACTTTGGTTGTGCGGAAGCCATCGGGCTCCGGATAGGCATAGGAGTAGAAGGCCGGATAGTCGATGGCGCCGCCGCCGGGCCAGAATCCGGCGCTGCTGACTTCATGCGAATAGGCCTCGCAGGCGACGGCGTCGGACAGATTGGGGACGCCGCCGGGATGGCGCGGCGCGCTGCGGCCGGAAAAGCGCGTCACCGCCAGATCGAAACTGCCCCAGAAGAAATGCACCGGGCTCGCCTTGCCGAGAAAGCCGGTACGGAATTGCTTGAACACGCGATCGGCGTTCGAGAGGATTTTGAAAAAGCGCCGCACCGCCTCGGCGTCGTAGCCGGCATGCTGCGTATCCTGCGAGAAACGAATTGGCTCCGGCAATTCGTTCGGCATCTGGTCGATCACAACCTTGATGCCCAGGCTCGCCAGCTCCTCCATCACGCGCCGGTAAAAACTCGCGACCGAATGGCCGGCGAGAGCGAACTGGCGTGTTGCGCCGTCACTCGTCGAAATCTTCAGGACATGATCGATGAAATCGAATTCGATCTCGAAAATGCGCGTGCCGTCCGGGATCGGGGAGGTCGAAAGTCCCCGCGCCGTGACGTAAAGCGTAACGTGCCAGGAATGGTTGAGCCAGGGCGTGCGTGCGAGCCGGATCTTGCCGACAATCTGTGTCCAGAGGTGGAGCGTCGCACAGGTGTCAAGCCACCCGGCCAGCGGCAAGTCCGGCCAGTGCGCCGCCTGTTCAGACATGCTCGGACTCCGGATGGGTGATCGCCTCCAACCTATCACGAATCCATCACGCCCGTTTCACGAAGCCGTGCATCCCTCGCAGCGGCGCTTGCCGCGCGTTGCGCGGAAGAGGTTTCGGCAATACCAGCGCCGCGCCATCGCCTGCAGCGGATTGCGCACCATCTGGGCCATGAAGAGAAGTTCGACCATGACATCATCCTTCGTTCTCGAAGGCAGATATAGGGCGACATTCCCCGCGGAGAATGCCGCCCTGCTGGAACCAGCCATGCAATCGATCATGGAATGATTGGGATCATGCTTAACCGTGCAGCTTCCCCGCCGTCTCCGCGATCACGCGCCCTTGATAACGCGCGCCGGCAAGCTCATTGGCGCTCGGCTGGCGGCTGCCGTCGCCGCCGGTGATCGTGGTGGCGCCATAGGGCGCGCCGCCGGTGATCTCGTCGAGCTTCATCTGCCCGGCAAAGCCGTAGTTCAACCCGACGACGGTCATGCCGAAATGCAGGAGATTGGTGATGATGGAGAACAACGTCGTCTCCTGGCCGCCGTGCTGGGTCGCGGAAGAGGTGAAGGCGCCGCCGACCTTGCCGTGCAATGCCCCCCTGGCCCAGAGACCGCCGGCCTGGTCGAGAAAGTTCGCCATCTGCGAGGACATCCGGCCGAAGCGGGTGCCGGTGCCGACGATGATGGCGTCGTAGTTGGCGAGATCATCGATCTTGGCGACCGGCGCGGCCTGATCGAGCTTGTAGTGCGAGGCCTTTGCGACATCCGCCGGCACGAGTTCGGGCACGCGCCTGATGTCGACGCTGGCGCCTGCTTCGCGCGCGCCTTCGGCGACGGCATTCGCCATAGCCTCGATGTGGCCATAGGCGGAATAATAGAGAACGAGAACCTTGGCCATGATGGCCTCCTGTGTGCATTCGATTTTGAAGAGGATGTGTGTGTATCGCTCGTCATTCCGGGGCGATGCGCAGCATCGAACCCGGAATCTCGAGGTTCCGGGTTCGCGTCTTCGACGCGCCCCGGAACGACGGGATGACTGGATGTCTGCCTTACTCCGCGTCGACCAGCACCAGCTCTGAATCTTCCAGTGCGGTGATGGTGAGCTTCGTTTCATCCGAGATCGCGGCGCCGTCGCGGGCATTGATTCTAACGCCGTTGACCTCGACGCTGCCGGCGGCGGGGACGAGATAGAGATTGCGTGCCTTGCCGGCGTCGTACTCCGCGCTCTCGCCGGCCTTCAGCGTCGTGGCGAGCACCCGCGCATCGGCGCGGATCGGCAGCGCATCCGCATCATCGGCGAAGCCCGATGCGATGGTGACGAGCTTGCCGGACCGGTTCGCCTTCGGGAAAGGTTTCGAACCCCAGGTGGGCTGGCCGCCATGCGTCTTCGGCTGGATCCAGATCTGGAAGATCTTCGTCAGCGTCGGCTCGAGATTATATTCGGAGTGGCGAACGCCCGAGCCCGCGCTCATCACCTGCACATCGCCGGCCTCGGTGCGGCCCTTGTTGCCGAGCGAGTCCTGATGGGTGATCGCACCTTCGCGGACGTAGGTGATGATCTCCATGTTGGCGTGCGGATGCGGCGGAAAGCCGGTGTTCGGCGCGATCTCGTCGTCGTTCCACACCCGCAACGCGCCGTGGCTCATGTTGGCCGGGTCATAATACTCGGCGAAGGAGAAGTGATGCTTCGCCTTCAGCCAGCCATGGTCGGCGCCGCCGAGATTCGAGAATGGTTTTAGTTCGATCATGGGATGTTCCTTGGTTACCTTGGCATTGCCGGGCGCCATCCGCGCCCGGCTTGTTGAAAGTGGTTCATTCAGGCGCCGAAACCGCCGTCGACATTGAGCACGGTGCCGGTGACAAAGGAGGCGTCGGGGCTTGCGAGGAAGGCGACGCCGGCCGCGACTTCTTCCGGCCGTCCGAAGCGCTGCAATGCGTGCAGGCTGCGCTGGGCTTCGGCGAAATCGCCGCCGTCCTTCGGGTTCATGTCGGTGTTGATCGAGCCGGGCTGCACCACGTTGACGGTGATCCCGCGCGGACCGAGATCGCGTGCCGCGCCCTTGGTGTAGCCGACCACCGCGGCCTTGGTCGCGGTATAGTCGGCGAGACCGGGGAACGAGGCGCGGTCGGCGAGCATCGAGCCGACCGTGACGATGCGGCCGCCTTCGCCCATTCGCTTCGATGCCGCGCGGATCGCTGCGATCACACCGTGGACATTGACGGCATCCTGGCGCGCCAGCGCTGCGACGTCGGTTGCGGCGCTGTCGACCGCGCCGCCGACCGCGACACCGGCATTGTTGACGAGAATGTCGAGATGGCCGAAATCGTCGGCGACCTTGTTCACGAGCTGCTCGACTGATTCCGCCGAGGCCTGGTCGGCCTGATAGGCGCGGGCGTTGACGCCCTTTGCCTTCAATTCCGCTACCACGGCTTCGGCCTTGTCAGGGGAAGCGACATAGCTGATGGCGACGTCGGCGCCTTCCTCGGCGAGCGCGCGGGCGGAAGCGGCTCCGATGCCGCGCGAACCGCCGGTGACGAGGGCGACCTTGCCTGAGAGCTTCTTGGTCATGGGGTGTCTCCGTTGGCTTGAAATTCGATGGCTCTTGGATATGCCGTCCGCTGTGGTATAGAAATAGAAACTATTGAAATTCATTGTTTCCAAAAATGAGATAAGGCGGATCACCCCATGGCAAAGCTTCCGGACTTCGAGGCGTTGGCGATTTTCGCGAAAGTCGTGGAATTGCGCTCCTTTGCGGCGGCCGCAACCGAGCTGGCGCTGTCGAAGGCCACCGTCTCCAAGGCGGTGGGCCGCCTCGAGGAACGGCTCGGCGCGCGGCTGTTCAACCGCACCTCGCGCAGGCTCGCGCTGACCGATGCCGGACAGAAGCTCGCCGAGCGCGCCGCGCGCCTTCTTGCCGACGGCGAGGCGGCGGAGAACGAGGCGCTGTCGCAGTCCTCGACGCCGCGCGGGGTGGTGCGGCTCGCGGTGCCCATGACCTTCGGCATCAGAAACGTGGCGCCGCTGCTGCCGGAATTCTTCACCACCTATCCGGACGTGTCGATCGATCTGCATCTGAGCGATGCCACCGTCGATCTGATCGGCGAAGGTTTCGACGCAGGCCTGCGCATCGCGCGATTGCCGGATTCCTCGCTGATCGCGCGCCGCCTCTGCGGCATGCCGCGCTACACGGTGGCGGCTCCCTCCTATCTCAAGCGCCACGGCCGGCCGACGCATCCGATGCAACTGGCGGAACATCAATGCTTCGGCTACGCCTATCTCTCGACGGCGAATGTCTGGCACTACAGCAACGCGGCCGGCGAACAGGCGAGCGTGCGCCCGGGCGGTCCCTTGCGCGTCAACAATGGCGAGGCGGTGATGCCGTCCCTGCTCGCAGGCCTTGGCATTGCGGATTTGCCGGAGTTCATCGTCGGCGACGCCGTTGCGTCCGGCGAGGTGGAAGTCATCCTCAAAGGCTGGAAACAACCCGAAGGCGCCGTGCATCTCGTCACCCCGCCCGGCGGTCCACGCCCCGCTCGCGTCGAGGTGCTTGCGGAATTTCTGGCAAGCAAGTTCGCAAAGGGGAAGAAGAGAGTAGGAGTTTCGGAAATCGAATTCTGTCGTCATTGCGAGCGAAGCGAAGCAATCCATAGCGACGCAAGCGGAGGAATGGATTGCTTCGTCGCTCCGCTCCTCGCAATGACGAATTTCCAAACGCCAGCATTCCCGCGGCATGATCTGCCCGGGTTTTGCTGCAGCCATCACACCCTCGAAAACAGGGAGGGCGCAGGGAATGCCGGGTGTTTGTCGCACCCGCAGCCTCGCGTACGAAGGTAGAAAGTACGCGAGTCGTCACCACAGGTACGCCGAAACAATCCGGCATTCCCTGCACGATGGTGCTACGGCTTATTCCGCGCTCTCCCCGGGGTACCGGGCTTGATAGCCCCCGTCGCTCTGCGAAGCGTGTCGCAGAACTTGACCTCAGCGTCGGGAGGCCGGGACCACACGGTTTTGCCGTCCGCCTCGATGCGCTTCGTCTCATGCGCAGCAAGGCGTCCATCGCATCCCGCAGCCCACGTGTCGTGACGATCGCGATACGCCCCTCCTGATGAGGCGCGGGACGCAGGGGATATACAGCCAAATCAACTTCCGAAAAAGCGAATTATTTTTCGGAGGAGGGCTTGACACGATTTCGGAAAATCAGCCGTCGGGCAAATCAGTGGCCGCCGTAGCCCGCTGATGCGCCGCGTCGAGCACCCATTGGCCTCTCGGTTCGGTCCCGCTATAGAACGGCCAACGAAAACCCACCGGGAGAAAACTGCCGATGAACCGCCGCGAACTCCTGCAGGCCGCAGCCGCGCTGCCCCTGGCACAGGCCGCGCTCGCAAACGTCGCGTTTGCGCAAGGCCCTTATCCCACCCGCAACATCACCATGATCGTGCCGTTTCCGGCCGGCGGGCAGGCCGATCTTGCTGCGCGGCCGGTGGCGCTGGCGCTCGAGCGCGTGCTGGGCAAGCCTGTCATCGTCGACAATCGCGCGGGTGGCGCCGGCGGATCGATCGGCAATGCGCAGGCGGCGCGCGCCGAACCCGACGGCTACACCTTGCTGATGACGCTGTCCTCGCTGGCGGTGCTGCCCGAAGCGGACCGGTTGTTCGACCGCCCGGTCGCCTATGAGGTCTCGCAATTCGCTCCGATTGCGCGGGTGCTGGCCGATCCGACGCTGCTCGCCGTGCCGGCCTCGGCGCCGTGGAAGACGCTGAAGGATTTCGTCGAGGACGCCAAGGCGCGGCCGGGACAGATCCCCTACGGATCGTCCGGCCCCTACGGCACCTTGCATGTCGCGATGGAGATGTTCGCGGCGAGCGCCGGCATCAAGCTGCTGCACGTGCCGTTCCGCGGCGCCGGGCCTGCGCTGACCGCGCTTCTCTCCGGCACGGTGCAGGCGCTGGCCTCCGCGCCCGGCACGCTGAAGGCGCAGGTCGACGACGGCAAGATGCGGGTGCTGGCGAATTGGGGCGCCGAACGCATTGCGAGCTTCCCCGATCTGCCGACGTTCAGGGAGCTCGGCTACAAGGATGTCGAGTTCTACATCTGGGCCGGGCTGTTCGCGCAGAGCGCGCTGCCGGCGCCGGTGACGACGCGGCTGCGCGAGGCGATGGCGCAGGCGGTGAAAGCGCCCGAGGTGATCAAGACCTTCGAGGCGGCTGGCAGTCCGGTCGCCTACATGGACGCGCCGGAGTTTGCAAAATTCATGGCCGACGACAGCGCGCGCCTGATCGCGGCCGTGAAGAAGATCGGCAAGGTGGAGTAGGGAACCGGACTCGCGGTTCCCTGACGTCTCACATTTTCTTGTCCGCTCGAAACGTTCGTCGGCCGCATTCATTTGCAAGCGTGGCGGTTTCGCCGCGCGGAGCTCCGCGCCCATTCACAGCAAGCGAAAGGGAAGCGGACATGCGAATGCATCGCGTCCTGCGTCGAACTACTCTCGGTCTCGTGCTGGCGATCGGCGGCGCACAGGCCGCCTCAGCTGAGGAATATCGCGGAACCTGGGAACAGCAGGCGGCCTGTACGCCTGACGTGTGGCGGCTCTGCGGGGACAAGATTCCCGACGTCAGCCGCATCGTGGCGTGCCTGCAACGGAACACGCCGAATCTCTCGAGAGGCTGCCGCGCCGTGTTTGAATCCGGCAACGGCGTGGCGCAGGGCGCTCCGCCGCCAAGGGATTATCAAAGGGATTATCCGAGGGAGCAGCCAAGGGATTATCCAAGGGAGCAGCCAAGGGATTATCAAAGGGACTATCCAAGGGATCGTGACTGGTTCGCGCAGCCCGGCCGCGGCGGACCGCAGCGCCCGCCGCCCGGCGGCTATTACGATGACGACGATTAGCGGCGCGAAGGAATGTCAAGTGTGGTGAGGTGTGCGGACGTCGCTGCATTCCCGGCGTTGGCGGGATTTGTAGGGTGGGCAAAGGCGCATAGCGCCGTGCCCACCGCTCACTTCGTTGTCGGGCGATGGGGTGGGCACGCTTTCGCTGTGCCCACCCTACAATTCCCCTGCTTCAGTTACGCTACAGCGAGACCGACTCGCCGCTTGAGGACATCGAGCTGCCCGGTCTGGATGGGGGAGGGGCCGGGGCCGTCGATGAGTGCAATGGTCTCTACCATCCCGAGCAGCTCGCGCCGTTCCTCCGGTGTCAGTTGTTTCTTGAAGAGATCTGAAAAAATTCCGGTTGCCTGCTCGAAGCTTTGGGCACGGCCGGCGATGAACCGCGCCTGAGTGAGGCGTTCGTTCAGATCCTGGTCGAAATGGAACACCCTGCGCATGGTCTCTTCGATGGCGGCGATCTGCTGGGCGGTGGGATCGCGGCCGCGAGCGATCAGCAACATCAGAATTGTCGCGGCGTCACGCGGATCGTCGATGGCACGCAGAGGCGCGGTGTGCTCGGACTCGCGTGCTTGAGCGCGCTTCGCCTCGTCCTTGCGGCGGACGGACTGTTCGCGCAAATGGTCGATGCCGCCCATGCGGACGAACCAGTAGACACCCCAAAGAGCCAGGCTGCTGAGAACCATAACGACGATCGGCATGTCAGAACCTCCGCGATGGTCCACATTACATGGCATAAAAATAACGCCTCGATTACCCGGGGATGACACTTCTCGATGCGAAGGTCACGACTGGTTAAGAATATCCGGCGTGACTGCAAATGTCGTTCAGGTCCTGGCGGCTTATTCCCTGACCTCGCAGACGTCGACCCATTCGGCGGATGTGAGTTGCGCCAGGCGTTCCGGCGTGATCTTGACCGCGCTGTGGGTCGAGCCGGCGGCCGGCACCACGATGTCGAACGCCTTCATCGAGATATCGCAATAGACCGGCAGCGGCGCCTTCAGCCCGAACGGGCAGACGCCGCCGACCTCATGGCCGGTAATGTCGGCGACTTCGTCGAGGCCGAGCATCTTCGGCTTGCCGCCGAACAGCGCCTTGACCTTCCTGTTGTCCATGCGCGAGGTGCCGCTGGTGACGATCAGCACCACGCGCTCGCCGATGCGCAAGCGACAGCGTCTTGGCGATCCGTGCCGGCTCCACGCCATAGGCCAATGCGGCGAGCGGCACCGTCGCAGAGCTCTGCGTCGTTTCGATCACGGAGATGTCGGGGGCTCTTTCGGCGAAGAAGGCGCGGACGGATTCAAGAACTCATGGAAGGCAACGATATCTGCTAATTCCGACAATGAACGGATGCGATGGTCGACCTCGACGCCGAGCGCGTCCATCTGCGTCCGCAGCGCCTTAAACAAAGTCAGCGGCGCAAGCAAGTCGTTCTCGACACAGGCGAGCGCCATCGCCTCCGGCGTCACGCGCTCGAGCCAGGCCACGTTGAGCCCGAAGGCCTTGGCGCCGCAGGCGTCCCACGGGTTGGACGAGACGAACAGCACGTTGGCCGGCTTCACGCCGAGCTTCTCCTCGATCAACGAATAGGCCTCCGGGCTCGGCTTGAAAACCTTGTGGGCATCGACGCTCAGCGTGGCCGTCAGGATCCGATCGAGTCCGCTGTTGGCGACCAGCGCATTGAGCATGTCGGGACTGCCGTTCGACAGGATCGCAAGCGTCCTGTCCCTGAGCGCCGACAGCGCGCCGAGCGCGTCGGGATAGAGGTCCAGATGAAGGTATTTGTCGATGATGCGCCCGAACGTCTCGTCGTCATAGCGCAGCCCGAGCGTGCGCAGGGTATAGGCCAGCGAATCCCGCGTCACAAAAGAGAAATCCTGGTAGCGGCGCATCAGCGAACGCAGCCAGCTATATTCGAGCTGCTTGATGCGCCAGATCTGGGTGATGAGATCGCCATAGCCGGGAAACGCCTCTTCGGTGATCTCGGCGACGGACTGGATGTCGTAGAGGGTGCCATAGGCGTCGAAGACGACAGCTTGCAGGGTCAATTGATTTATCCCGGGAATGGTGGATAACGTGGCTGTTATATCGGATGTCGGGTTTTTGCGAAATCGACGAGGCGTTCACGAAGTTCCCATGCTGCCGGCCTATGTTGTTCACTCGAAATCCCTGCCCGAGCGTGCCGATCATATCAGGCGCGAGCTCGATCGCGTCGGCATTTCCTTTGAATGGGTTCTGGACTTCGAGGCCGACGAGATCACGGCTGATGTCGATGCCCGCTATTTCGCGCCGGATGCGCCGCTCTCGATCCGCCAGAAATCCTGTGCGCTGAAGCATGTCGTCGCGATGGAGCGCATCCGCGCGGCTCAACATGAGCTGGCGCTGATTTTCGAGGATGATGCGCAACTGGTGCCGGATTTCGTCGAGCGGCTGAAGGCGGTGCTGGCGGAGGCCGAACGCTGGCCGCGGCCGCGCATTCTTCACCTCGGCGCCGCCACCAATTTCTACACGCCCGCCGCTCAGTTGAAGCCCGGCCAGACTGTCTATGAAGGCAATCGCGTCCGCAACATGGAGGCCTATGTGCTGGGCGCGCAGGAGGCGGCCGCGCGGCTCGACTGGATCGCCCGGTATCCGATGCGCGACCCGATCGATATCGCCTTCAATCGCGGCGACCCGCAGGCGGGCATTCCGTTCCTCTGGCCGGAGCCGCCGCTGGCCGAGCAGGGCAGCCTGAACGGCGTCTTCAGGAGCTCGCTGTCGGAGAAGGGCTACAGCCAGGCGCGGCTGCGGATCCAGTTCGCGGTCCAGAAATTCTCGCGGCGTTACCTCAAGCGCTGGCTGCGCCGGGCGATTTCCTGACGAAATTGTCTGCGGCGCGCGCGGCGGATGAGGTGGGTTGCAGCGCGCTCCAGATCAATGCGCCGACCAGGCCGACGCCGAGGCAATAGAGCATGCCTTGCGTCACGGTCGAGAGATGGCTGTTGAACAGCGAGCCCAGGATGTTCTGGATGACGATCGCCAACCCCATCGCGCGAAGCGCTCCGCTGCCCCAGAACAGCGCAAGATGCGCCGCCCACATCGCGATCAGCAGCGCGCCGCCGACGAGGCCGACCTGCAAGGTCGTGTGCAGGAACTGGTTATGCGGGTCCGGTATGTCGCCAAACGTCCTTGATTGATCGAGACCGCGGTAGAGACCCGCGATGCTGCCGGTGCCATGGCCGAGCACCGGTGCGCCCGCCACGAACACCTGTGCTTCTTTCCAGAAATAGAGCCGCGACGCGGTGGACATATTCTCGTGGTTCTCGTGCAGGGGTTCGGCGCCCAGAAGGAGTTGCTTGAAGCGCACCTGGGCGGCGGGCGAGAGTGAAAGGGCGGCCACGATGGCAAGCGTTGCGGGAATGGCGATCAGAAGACCGCGGCGCCAGCCCTGCGTCTCCAGCAGAAGCAGCGCGAGCAGCGCGCCCGCCATCAGGATGCCGGTCTTGGAGATGTTGACGAACAGCGCGTTGGCGAAGAACAGGGCTGCGAGCGCCAGCGTCAGCACGGCGCGTCCGCGATTTTCGCTCCATGACCGCAGGCCCACATAGGCGAGGCCGAAGGCGCACAGCGCAAACTCGCCGCTTTGCACGGCATTGTCCTTGACCGGCACGCCCGTCAGATTGAACCAGCGCCACGGCCCGCTCGGC
Source organism: uncultured Alphaproteobacteria bacterium (assembly GCA_963696255.1). Classification (GTDB taxonomy): domain Bacteria; phylum Pseudomonadota; class Alphaproteobacteria; order Rhizobiales; family Xanthobacteraceae; genus Bradyrhizobium. The sequence continues at coordinate 428,275 of CAVOJN010000005.1, read as the reverse complement.
CAGACGACGGAAGCCCACGACAGCGCCAGCAGAATCGTGCAGGCGGCGAGAAAGCCGCACGCGATCTGCACGCCGTCCTTGCGGCTGAAGGCGGTCATCATGACGATCGGGATCAGCAGAAGCTTGGCGTAGGGACCGACCCATTTGAACGCGACGGGGAGCGGTGCGCTCGACCAGGTCACGCCGATCAGGATCAGTGCGAACAGCGCGGCCGGAAGCCAGGCGGCCGGGGTGCGAATCGTTGCGCGGAAGCGCTCGACGTCGAGGGTCGCAATCGCGAGCACCACGAAGATCGAAACCGCGATCGCCTGGGCGCTGGTGGACAGCGGGAGCGAGAAGGCCGTCACAACGGCAAACACCTGGCGCGCTGTGCGAAGATGGCGGGAAATCATATGCCGAGCAGCTTCCTCGCGTTCGCCTTCAACACTTTCGGCCGGATCTCGTCACGAATATCGAGCTTGGCGAAATCCGATAACCAGCGATCCGGCGTGATCACCGGCCAGTCCGAGCCGAACAGCATCTTATCCTGCAGGATCGAATTGATATAGCGCACCAGGATCGGCGGGAAATATTTCGGCGACCAGCCGGAGAGGTCGATATAGACGTTCGGCTTGTGGGTCGCGACCGACAGCGCCTCTTCCTGCCAGGGAAAGGACGGATGCGCCAGGATGATCTTGAGATCCGGAAAGTCGACGGCGACGTCGTCCATGTACATCGGATTGGAATATTTCAGCCGCATGCCCATGCCGCCGGGCATGCCGGACCCGACGCCGGTCTGCCCGGTGTGGAACAGCGCGATCGCGCCGCCGTCGTTGATCGCCTCATAGAGCGGATAGGCCATGCGGTCGTTCGCATAGAAGCCCTGCATGGTCGGGTGGAATTTGAAGCCGCGGACACCATAATCCTCGATCAGCTTTCTCGCCTCGCGCACGCCGAGCTTGCCCTTGTGCGGATCGATCGACACGAAGGGGATCAGCACGTCGAGATTTTCGGAAGCCGCTTCGAGCATTTCGTAATTGTTGTAGCGGCGAAAGCCCGTTTCTCGCTCGGCATCCACCGGGAAGATCACCGCGGCGATGTTCTTGGCGCGGTAGTAGGCCGCGGTCTCCGGCACCGTCGGCGGATGCTTGTGCGGCGATTTGAAATACTCCGCCATCTGCGCCTGGAAATCGTCATAGCCGTCGTCGCCGTGCAAGCCGCAGGGTTCCTCGGCATGGGTGTGGATGTCGATCGCTGTGACCTTCTCGATGTCGGGCAGTTTCAGCTTGGGCATGTCGCGGGGTTCCGGCGGCTGGTTTTGCAGGGTGGTGAATTGATTATACCATATAACGAATTTCGCAATGTCGCTCACCGTGTGCCCGCCGGTTCCCGGGCCGAAATTCGCCTTTGAGATCAATCGTCGGCGCTGGCGACGGAAATCTGGGCGGAAGCCCCTGTTTGCATTGACATTTGGGCCTTTGATGGTAGAAACCGCGCCGTCCCGGACCGGCCAAGCCGGTCGGCGGGGAAATCCCTTTTTTGCCAGATACGGCCCAACGGCCTTCGACAAGCAACCAGGATTTTTGACATGAAGGTCCGTAACTCGCTGAAATCGCTGCGTGGCCGTCACCGCGCCAACCGCCTGGTTCGCCGCAAGGGCCGGGTCTATGTGATCAACAAGGTGCAGCGCCGCTTCAAGGCGCGCCAAGGCTGATCAATAGGGCTGATCAACAAGGCTGATCAAGCTGGTTGCCGGCGCGCAGGCCGGTTTTGTTCGCCGCACGTTGAAAACCACCGCCATCACGGCCGTTTGACGCTGTTGCCGCTTTGCGGCGCGCGCTTGCGCGTCTACATTTCCGTCCATGGCATTGAGATTCCCCTACGCGGTCCTGGTCGCCGTCACGCTGGCGGCCGTCCCTTCACTCGTGCTCGCGCAGGCACCCCCGCGCGCAGGCGCCCAGCGCAAGCTGCCGGAGGCGCCCGGCAAATTGCCCAAGGTCGGCGCCGACCGCACCAAGGGACTGGATTTCCTGTTCGGCGCGCTCAAGGCCGCACCTGACGAGGCCAGCGCCAAACATGTCGAGGCGCGGATCTGGGCGATCTGGATGCAGACGCCGAGCGACACCGCGGCGCTCCTGATGATCCGCGCCAAGGCCGCGATGGATGCGCAGCAGGCCGATGTGGCGCTGAAACTGCTCGATGCAATCATCAAGCTGCGGCCCGACTATACCGAAGCCTGGAACCGGCGCGCGACGCTGTATTATCTCAAGAACGACTACACGCGTTCGCTCGCGGACATCCAGCAGGTGCTTGCCCGCGAGCCCCGGCATTTCGGTGCGCTCGCAGGCCTTGGCATGATCATGCAGGACGTCGGCGACGACAAGCGTGCGCTTGAGGCTTTCCGCAAGGCGCTGGCGATCAACCCGCACCTTGAGAAGGTGCCGGCGCTCATCAAGACGCTGCAGGAGAAGGTCGAAGGCCGCGACATCTGATCGCGGCGCTGGTTTGCTGCAGGGTTTCCTGGACATCGCAGGACGATGCCCGGCACTCCGGCTCGACGATGTCGTCCTGTCCCCGGGACGCAATCGGCGAGCGGGAGTGGAAGGGCATGATCCCGAAAAGTGTGAAGCGGTTTTCCGAAAAGATCATGCCCAAACAGAAAGAAACTAGTGCAGCGCGCTGTCGCCGCGACTGTCGATGCCGTAATGCGCTGCCGCAGCGTAAAGCTGCGTGATCTCGGCTTCGAGATGCTCATTGACAAGCAGCAGCGCCTTCAGCGCGCCGCGCAGGTCGCCGTTGCAACTGGCGACGATTTTGTCGATCGCCGCTTCATTTGTTCCGATACTCATCAAACCTCCTCATCCCCGCAGGATATGTTCCTACCGTGCCTGACCTTTCGTCCTCCCATGGGATGACGGTGATGTGTCAGGCCCGCTACATCTTGAAGATGCGCGCCCACGTGTGAGAAAAAGTGCTGACCGTGGTGATAAAATGACGGAATAGTCCCCATCGACAAATCTTCGCGATCATGCGGGACATCTCCACATTTTTAACGCGAAACCGTAGGCCCTTCAGCTGCGTAATTGTGGGGTGGTCAGGAAAGTCCCAATGATTCCAATAATCGTGGTGACGGTGCTGGTGACGCTGGCGCTGGTCACGCAAGGTGGCGTTTTTGTCCTGGAGCGGCTTCATTCAGCCGCGGGAAAGCGGATTCATGTCACGGGCGCGGCGCTGAATGTGGTCGAACTGGGGCCGCGTGATGCCCCGGGTCCGCCGGTCGTTCTGCTGCACGGCGCGAGCTCAAATCTGGAAGCGATGCGACGTCCTCTGGGCGATCTTCTGGCGAAACATCGTCGTGTCATCCTGATCGACCGGCCCGGCCATGGCTTCAGCCTGCGCGACCACGTGATGGATTCGACGCCCGCGATCCAGGCGAAGATGATCGATGAAGCGCTGGAGAAGCTCGACAGCGGACCTGTCATTCTGGTCGCCCATTCGCTTGCGGGCGCGCTCGGCGCGCGCATGGCGCTCGATTATCCAAATCGCGTTGCCGGTCTCGTGATGCTCGCGCCGGTGACCCATCCCTGGTTCGGCGGTGTCGGCTGGTACAACAAGGCCGTCGCCACGCCCGTGATCGGTCCGTTGATTGCCTACACCATCACCCTGCCGCTCGGCGTGTTGCTCGCCGACCGGAGCGCGCGGGGCGTGTTCCTGCCGCAGGCGATGCCGGAGAATTTCGTGAAGGACAGCGCGACGCTGCTGCTGCTGCGTCCGCGCGAATTTCTGGCCAATGCGCGCGACCTCGTGACGCTGAAGCAGGCGGTCGCCGAGCAGGCGCCGCTCTATTCCGCCATCAAGGCGCCGGTGACTGTCATCGCGGGCGATGCCGACAAGACGGTTTCGACCAGCATCCATTCGCGCCCCTTTGCGGCGACCGTGCCGAACGCGAAGCTGATCGTGCTGCCGGGGATCGGGCACATGATCCAGAATGCCGCGCCGGATGTCGTCGTGTCGGAGATCGAGGCGATGGCGGAGCGATTCGGGCAGGGCAGGGCCGCGGCAGTTGCGCGCTAGCAGCCGGTGGTCATCTGGGCTGGTCGTGATATATTCGTGACCATGACAAAGCTGTTGGAACAGGCGATTGCGCGCGTACGAGAACTTCCTGCGGAAGATCAGGATGCGCTGGCGACGGCGCTTCTCTCTCTGGCCGGAGAAGTCACTGACGTCGTGCACCTCGATAATGAGACGCGTAACGCTGTAGGTGAAGGGCTGGCGCAAGCCCGGCGCGGCGAGTTCGTCCCTGACGAAGAAGTGCTAGAGGCAGATACCCGCCGCGGCCGATGAGAATCCACTATACGCGCCGTGCTTTCGCGGATCGCGAAGCCATTTTCGACTATCTCGCGGAGCGCAGTCCAAAGGGGGCGTTGAGTGTTCAGCGCGCCATTCTCAAGTCGATACGGGCACTGGAAGCCCATCCCGGCTTGGGACGGTTGACGGACTTCGCCGACGTGCGCGAGCTCGTGGTGCCGAGGTATCCCTATAAAGTTTACTATCGCATCGAAGGCAGGGAGGTGTGGATTCTCCATATTCGCGACACCCGCCGCCAGCCCTGGCCAACGCCTGCATAGCGGAAACCCGCTGGTTTTCGGGCAGTTGTCGCTAAATGTATGTCAAATTCTTAATTGAAATCACCGCATGCTGCGGCCTTTCCGGGCAAAGGAACCGGACGCAGCATGGGTACGCATTCCGTCGGCATGCGCGCAGGGCCATGACGACGCCAATCTGCGGCTTGTCCGGTTCTTCGGCATCTGCCTCGGCAGCCTGGTCTTTGTCTATTCCCTGCTCGCCGTGCGCCTGTTTCTCGACGGCAGCAGCTTCGAGGCGGGCGACTGGGCCCTGATCGCGCTTCGTGTCCTGCTCGGCGCCGCCGCGCTGGTCGTGATGTTCTATCCGGCCGTGGCTGGCGCGCCCGCTGGAGAGCCGCATCGGCGAGATGGGCCGCCTGTTCGAGGCAGGCTTCGCCGCCACCTCGCGCGAGGAAAAGATCCGCCTGATCGTGCTGGTGACGATGGTGAGCCTGCTGCTCGAGCTCGTCATGATCCGCTGGCTCGCCTCGGTCTTCCCGGTATTTTCCTTCTTCAAGAACTTCACGCTGCTCGCCTGCTTCCTCGGCCTCGGCGCCGGTTACGCCGTTGCGGACAAGCAGCCCTGCGCGCCCGCGCTGGTGCTGCCGATGCTCGCGCTGCTTTGTCGGCGTGATCACGCTGCTTCGCTACGATGTCGGCGCCACCACCGAGATATTCTCGGCGCTGCCGATGCAGGAGCAGACCTCGATCTCGATCTGGATGGACAGGCTGAACTGGCTCTCGCTGTTCCAGCGCAGCGTGCCGCTCTATCTTCTGCTCGGCATGAGCTTCGTGCTCTGCGCCTGCATCTGCTATCCCGTGGGCCAGCTCTGCGGCAAGCTGCTCGGCGCCACCGACGCGCTGAAGGCCTATGGCCTCAACCTGGTCGGCAGCATCCTCGGCGTGCTCGTGCTGTTCGTGATGAGCCTGTTCTGGCTGCCGCCGGTGATCTGGTTCGCCGCGATCGGCGGCGTCCTGCTGCTGTTTCGTGCTGGCGCGCGACGCGAAACGCTGCCGCTCGGTGTCGCAAGCTTCAGCCTGCTGCTCGCCGTGCTGGCCTGGCCGGTGCAGACCGACATCCAGCGCATCTATTCGCCCTACCAGCTGCTGGAGAAGATGGCGAAGTCCGACGGGCTGATGAACATCCTGTCGGGCGGCTCCTACTACCAGAAGGTCTTCAACCTCTCCGAGGCCAATCGCGGCCATGAGCCGGCACGAGGACCAGTATCGTCCGCGCCTATTACGAGTTTCCGTTCAACTTCAAGAAGCGTCCCGAGCGTGTCGCGATCGTCGGCGCCGGCAGCGGCAACGACGTGGCGGCGGCGCTGCGCATGGGCGCGGCCCATGTCGACGCCATCGAGATCGATCCGGCGATCGTCTTCCTCGGCCGGCACTATCATCCCGAGCATCCCTATGACGATCCGCGCGTCAACGTCATCGTCAACGATGCCCGCAATTTCTTCCGCACCGCGCATCAGCAGTACGATCTGATCATCTACGGCGTGCTGGATTCGCACACCGCGCTCAGCCACGCCTCCAACCTGCGCGTCGATTCCTATGTCTATACGCGCGAGGGCATCACCGAGGCGTTCAAGCTCCTCAAGCCCGACGGCGTGATGTCGATCGCCTTTGCGCTGCCGAACGAGTTGCTCGGCTTCAAGCTGTCGCACATCCTCTCCGGCATTCCCGGCGCCGGCAAACCGCTCGCGGTGCGCGTCGGCTATGACTCCAAGACCACGACCGCCTTCGTCACCCAGAAGGGCCATGACATCGCGTTGCCCGACGTCAACGCCTTTGCCGCGTTCGGCTTCGAGGACGTCTCGAGCGCATTTCGCGCAGCCCTATCCGGAGGCGAGCATCCCGACCGACGACTGGCCGTTCTTCTACATGATCACGCGCACCTATCCGGTGAGCTACATGCTCGCGCTCGGCATGGTGCTGTTGCTCTCCACCATGTTCGTGCGCAAGACGATCGGCTGGACCGGGCCCGGTCGAGCGCTCCTATCTGCCGTTCTTCTTCCTTGGGTCCGGCTTCATGCTGGTCGAGACCAAGGCGATCACCGAGCTCGGCCTGCATCTCGGCGGCACCTGGTTCGTGATCGCCGCCACCATCGTGCTGGTGCTGCTGATGGCGTTCCTCGCCAACTGGATGGTGCAGCGGAAATTCGTGCCGCGCACGACGCTCGCCTATGCTCGGCCTGCTCGCCAGCCTGCTGGTCGGCTATTTCTCGGCGCGCAACCACGATCTGATCGCGTTCGGCTCGCCGATGATGCAGCCTTGCGGTGGCCTGCGTGGTGCTGACCATCCCGCTGTTCTTCTCGGGCTTCGTGTTCTCGACCCTGATCGGCAAGCCCGGCATCAATATCTCGACCGCGCTCGCCTACAATCTGATGGGTGCGCTGTTCGGCGGGCTGATGGAATACAATTCGATGTATTTCGGCTTTGCGTTCCTGTACCTGCTCGCCATGGCCTTCTACGGACTGGCCTGGCTGTTCTCGATTCGAATCCGCGGCCGCCACGCGCCGGATCGCCGCGGCGGCGCGGGGCTCGTAAGGCTTCGAGAGAGGTTGCGATTCACGCAAAGGCCCCGGCCGAAGGCCGGGGCTTTTTCTGTCGCGCCGTGTGCCGCGATTATTTCTTCTTCCCGTCCTTGTCGAACTGCGAGAGGTAGGCCCAGAGGTCGCCCGCTTCCTTCTCGTTCTTGATGCCGGCGAACGCCATCTTGGTGCCGGGTATCTTGCCCTTCGGGTCCTTGATGTATTCGAGGAATTGCTCCTTGTTCCAGGTGATGCCGGAGTTCTTGTTGGCATCGGAATAGGAATAGTCGGGCGCCGAGCCGGAATGGCGGCCGTCCAGCCCGTTCAGCTCCGGTCCGACCTTGTTCTTGGCGCCGTCCCCGATCGAATGGCATGGGGTGCATTTCTTGAAGGAATTTTCGCCGGTGGCGACGTCCTGCGCCAATGCGGTGGAGGCCGTGGCCATGGAGGTGACAAGGGCCAGCGCACTCAAGGTCAATATTTTCATGGGTTGCTCTTTGTTTCTTCCCGGGAGGGTGTCGTTGCTTTTGGCATGGTCCGCTCGGACAGGACAAGTCGCGAAAACCTAGGCGGGTTTCATGACCGCAGGCTTGTCTGAGAGCGAAGTTGACCCCGAAGGGGCATTCGACCTTCGAATAACCTACCCAATCCAGGGCGGACGTGATTGATTTGCCGTGACAAATCGGTAAAGCGCGGGAGTCGGAGGGTGGATCCATGGCTATTCTGATGCCCGAGGCCGACAAGGCCGTCATGGCGCGCCGCGCGGAGATCGTGGCGGCGCTGCGTGCGATCGTGCCGGGCGAGGGCGTGATCGACAGTATCGACGAGATGCGCGCCTATGAAACCGACGGTCTGACGGCCTACCGTCAGCCGCCTATGGTCGTGGTGCTGCCCGATACCACCGAGCAGGTCTCGCGCGTCCTGAGATACTGCCACGCGCAGGGCATCAAGGTGGTGCCGCGCGGCTCCGGCACTTCGTTGTCCGGTGGCGCGCTGCCGCTCAGCGATGGCGTGCTGCTTGGGCTCGGCAAGTTCAAGCGCATCCGCGAGATCGATTTCGACAACCGCGTGGTCGTCACCGAGCCCGGCGTCACCAATCTCGCGATCAGTCAGGCGGTCGCCCATGCCGGCTTCTACTACGCGCCCGATCCGTCCTCGCAGATCGCCTGCTCGATCGGCGGCAATGTCGCGGAAAATTCCGGCGGCGTGCACTGCCTGAAATACGGCATGACCACCAACAACGTGCTCGGCTGCGAGATCGTGCTGATCAGCGGCGAGATCCTACGGATCGGAGGCAAGTCGGCGGAAAATCCCGGCTACGACCTGATGGGCGTCATCACGGGCTCCGAGGGACTGCTCGGGGTCATCACCGAGATCACCGTGCGCATCCTGCAGAAGCCGGAGACGGCGCGCGCGCTGATGGTCGGCTTTGCCGAGGTCGAAGCCGCCGGCGAATGCGTGGCTGCGATCATCGGGGCGGGGATCATTCCCGGCGGCATGGAGATGATGGACAAGCCCGCGATCCATGCCGCGGAGGCCTTCGTCCACGCCGGCTATCCCCTCGACGTCGAGGCGCTGCTGATCATCGAGCTCGACGGCCCCTCGGTCGAGGTCGACGAACTGATCAAGCGCGTGGAAACGATTGCAAAGGGCTGCGGCTCGGTGACGTTGCAGATTTCCAATTCCGAAGCCGAGCGCAATCTGTTCTGGGCCGGCCGCAAGGCCGCCTTTCCCGCGGTCGGGCGCATCTCGCCGGACTATCTCTGCATGGACGGCACCATCCCGCGCGGCGCGCTGCCGAAGGCACTGACGCGCATCCGCGAGCTTTCGGAGAAATACGGGCTCGGCTGCGCCAACGTCTTCCATGCCGGCGACGGCAATCTGCATCCGCTGATCCTTTACGACGCCAACAAGCCCGGCGAGATCGAGAAGGCCGAAGCGTTCGGGGCCGACATCCTGCGCTGCTGCGTCGAACTCGGCGGCGTGCTCACCGGCGAGCACGGCGTCGGCATCGAGAAGCGCGATCTGATGGGCGAGATGTTCACCGAGATCGACCTTAACCAGCAGCAGCGGCTCAAATGCGCCTTCGACGCGCAGGGCCTGCTCAATCCCGGCAAGGTATTTCCGACCCTGCACCGCTGCGCCGAGCTCGGCCGCATGCATGTCCATGCCGGCCAACTGGCATTTCCGGATCTGCCGCGGTTTTAGGTCTGAACTCATGAAAGGTGTTGACGCGGCGGAGCGGTGTCACCTTTCCACATGAACTGGACACATCACTCTGGAAGTCCTGCTTTGCGCAGGCCGTCGATAAGCATCCGAGCCCGCCCCTGGCCGCTGCGGGCGACCCATTCAGATATTCGGAAGTCAGACTCGAGCTCAAGGAGTTGGGCTGCCGTCTTCCTGGCTTCCGCATCCCGCCCGAGATGCGCAAGAGCTGCGGCGAGGCAACGGTAGGCCATCGGAAAAGTCGGGTGGGTCTGGATGGCGCTCCTGGCCGCGGCCACCGCCTCATCGAAACGACCAAGACAGACGAATGCCGTGCTCATTCCCGTAAACTTTGTGAATAGCGATGGGTCGAACGGGCTCAGTCGAATGGCGCGCTCGAAGCTCCGGATCGCCTCTTCAGGCTCCCCTGCTAACACGTAAGTCCACCCTCGCAGTGACCATGCGACGGTTGCATTGGGGTTCACGGCGACCGCACGATCCACCATCTGCCTTGCCGTATCGAAATCGCCCGCATAGGAAGCGCTTGCGCGGCCGAGCATGCTCAAGGCCTCTGCGTTGTTTCCGTCGATGCTGAGCGCCAACCGGACAAGCCGCAATGCTTCTGCAAGTTCCGCGTCCGGATCGGCAGCCCATCTCTGACTGACGTTTGTGAAATGGCAACTCGCTGCAACGGCAGCAGCAAGGCTGTACCGAGGGTCAAGCTCCAGCGCGCGGGAGGAAAGCCGAAGGGCCTCCGCCGATCCCTCGCGTGTCCACGTGTACATGTGAGGGAATGCGCGAAGACAAAGGTCGTAAGCGCTGAGGTTGTTCGGTCTTCGCGTCGCCAGGTCGATTTCAGCCTGGAGCATTTTTGGTTCGATGGCGGAGACGACAGTCTCGGTGATCCGATCCTGTACGGCGAAAACATCGCTCAGATCGGCTTCGAATCGATCGGCCCAGAGGTGTATCCCGGTGGCAGCATCGATCAACCGGCCGATAATGCGGATACGTCCCGCCGCCTTGCGCACACTGCCTTCCAGCACATAGCGAACGCCGAGTTCGCGCGCGATCTGCGTGATATCGACGGCTTTGCCCTTGTAGGCAAAGCTCGAATTGCGCGCGATCACAAATAGATTTTTGAATCGCGACAACGCTGTCGTGATTTCGTCAACCATGCCGTCGGCGAAGTAATCCTGATCGGGATCGGAACTCAGGTTGGCAAAAGGAAGTATCGCGATCGAGGGTTTATCGGGCAGCGTGAGCGCCGGCCTCGGCGGTTCGATCGTCGCGTCGGCGACCGGTGGGCTTGCCGGTCCCTGCAATTCCCGCACGGGTCCGATGAAACGGAAGCCCTTGCGCGGCAGCGTCTTGATCAGCCGCTGTTCCTCACCGGAATCGCCGATCGCGCTCCGGGCGGCGTTCAGGCGCGTGGTGAGCGCCGCTTCAGAGACGATACGCCCATTCCAGATAGCATCCATGAGGTTGTCTTTGCTGACGACGCGCTCCCTGTTGCGGATCAGGTAGTCGAGGAGGTCAAATACCTGTGGCGTGACGGGGACGACATTCTCCCCGCGATGCAACTCGCGCCGGTCGGTATCGAATGCGTACTCCTCGAAGAGAAAGCGCAATCTGCCAACTCCTCAGGCTATCTCCGATCAAAGAGGCTCCGGTTGCAACGCAAAGAATAAGCCACCGGTAAGGAAAATGTAAGCCGCAGGTCAAGCGGGCCTGCCCATGTCCCGGCATCCTCGTCTCAGCAGAAACAGGCATGCGGGAGCTGTCGCCATGAGCACGATCCATGATGTTGCACGGCTGGGACGGACCGCCGCATCGACCCGGCACGTCTCCGGTTTCTTCGAGAGATATTGGGTGGCGTTTCAGGAAAGGCGCAGCCGCCAGAGGCTGCGAGCAACCCTGGGTGACCTGAGTGACAGGGAGCTGATGGATATCGGTACGACGCGCGGCGAGATCGACTACGTCGCCTCGAACCGCTCGACCGACCCCCGATTTTCCGAATAACGCTGGCACCGGGTGGATGGTCGGCCGGTCATGACTGGACGCAATTCCTGTGCGCCGACTTCCGCCCGGGCCACTTGAGACCCTCGTATGAGTGCAAGGGAGGGCGCCATGCCTGACGACCATTCGCCTCGCTATCTGAGAGACCTCGACCTCGCGATGCGCTGCTTTCAGGTCGATAGTTCCTGGTATGAACGCTATTGGCTGGAGGAGCACCCTCCGCGACCGGCCGGCATTGTCGCTCGACATTGTCGGATGGCACTGTCCAGCCTCCGCCCGGCATGTGTTCGCGTGGCCTCGGTCATCCGGCGCGCGGCATCAGCGATCGTCATGCGGAACCTGAAGCGTAGTGCAGCAGCCATGAATCCGGTTTCGCCCCCGCGAAAGCGGGGAAGCGAAATCGCTTCACCCTTTTTCGGATCAATGCCCTAGTAAGTGTAGAACATCCGCTGGATTTCCTTGGTGTCGGTCGTCTTGGTCAGCGCCAGCATCAGCAGGATGCGTGCCTTTTGAGGGTTGAGCGTATCCGAGACGACGAAGTCGAGTTCGTCATCCTTGGCCTCCCCATTGCGCGCGACGATGCCGTTCCCCACACGGCTGCTGCGAACAATTACGACACCCCTCTTGTGGGCCTCGACGAGAGCCGGCTCAATCGCGGGCCGGGCAAGGCTGCCGTCGCCGACCCCGGCATGCACGATCCCCTTGGCCCCAGCCGCGACAAAAGCGTCGATCGGGACCCGGCTCATGTTGGCGTAACCGTAGACGATGTCGACTTGCGGCAGGGCATCAAGACCCGAAACGTCAAATTCGGAGTCCATCGTGTGCCGGCGCGTGGATTGACGATAGAAGTACGGTTTGTTTCCCTGCATGTAGCCGAGAAAGCCGAGTTCCGGTGTGCGGAAGGTGTCCGCCGTCGAGGTGTTGGTCTTGGTGACCTCGCGAGCCGCGTTGATCTGATCGTTGAGCGCAACGAGCACGCCCTTGCCGACCGCCTCGTCGCTGCCGGCGAGGATCACGGCGTTGAAGAGGTTGATCGGCCCATCCGCGCTGATCGCTGTCGACGGCCGCATCGCGCCGACGATGACGACAGGCTTCCTGCTCTTGACGACAAGGTTCAGGAAATAGCCGGTTTCCTCGATCGTATCAGTGCCGTGCGTGATGACGATTCCGTCCACGTCGTCCTGCGCGAGGAGCGCGTTGACGCGCTTTGCGAGCTTGAGCCAGTAGTCATTGTTCATGTTCTCGCTGGCGATCTGGAAAACCTGCTCGCCCTTGACGTTCGCTACCGTTTTCAATTCCGGAACAGCGTTCAAAAGGCTCTCTATGCCCACCGTTGCTGCGGTGTAACCGACCACGGTGGTGCTGCTCGCACCGGTGCCGGCGATCGTGCCGCCGGTCGCCAGAACCATGACGTTGGGCAGACCAGGGCCTTTGGCGTCCGCAGCTGCAAAACTGAAGAGCAGCACGAAGAGCACACTCGTTGTCGCAAATATCTGACCACGGACTCGAACCCGCCACATCTTGACCTCCCTTTCCTAGAAAGTCCTAGAAAGCCTCGTCGATGCGCCCCAGTTCGCTCGGCGTGACATGATCCTTCGGCCGAAGCCCACTGTCTAGGGTGACGTTGCCCAAAGGTCCGTTGAGGTTGTCGGGTGGCGTTGCGAAGAAGCGAGCGAATGCCAGGTTTGTCTCCAGGGCCTGACTGTGCGCCTCTGTGAGCCGGAATGGACGCCGCGATGATGGGCCGCGGAAATTGAGCTGTTGCACGGGGGGCACGGGCCGGCGTCCTTGCACGACTTGTCCCCAATGGCCCCATGTTCTCCATGCTCTAGTCATGGTTAGGCCAAAACTGCATTGAGTGTTATTGTCCGTGACACGGTGGAAATCCGAATGTCCCCCTGTGCTTGCATGGCACTTGGGGGGAAGGAGCTCCCATGAACTCAACGCCGAACCTTGCAAGCACGGCGGACGATGTCCTGGCCGCCCGCGCGGACCAGCGGCTCGCCCACGCCTATGAACAGATCACCCGCGCGGACGAACAGCTCGCGCGTCTGACCGAGCAGATGTCGAGACTGGAAAGTGACGGCGCGCGCCATCCCTCGCTGGCCCCCTCACGCGCCTCCCGCGGCAAGTCGGTGCTGCGCGGTGTGACCGGCCTCGTGCTCGCAGCGGGCATCGGCGTTGCGGCCTTCGCCGCGCAATCGCCCTATGGCGAGCCGGCCAGGTCGATGATGGCCCAATGGGTCCCGCAGTTTCTTTTGACATCGCCGGCGCAATCGAGAACTCCGGCGGCCGACGCCCAGGCAAGCCAGCCTTCCGTCCAGCTGGCCGCGGCTGAAACAACACCCTCGCAGCCAGCCGTTCCGTTGCAGCCACCTGCGCAAGACATCGCGCCGGCGCCGTTGCCGCCCGAGCTGACGCAAATGCTGCAGTCGATGGCGCACGATATCGCCGTCGTGCAGCAGGGAATCGAACAGCTCAAGGCAAGCCAGGAGCGGATGTTTGCCGACACTGCAAGAGCCATCGAGCAGGTGAAGGTGAACCAGGAGCAGTCGACGCGCGTAGCCGCCAAGCCGCCTCAAAGGCCCGCGGAAAAGCCTCCCGAGCAGGACCGGCGGGCTGGAGCATCCGCAGCGCCTGCAGCCGCAGCTCCTGCACCCGCATCTCCGGCGCGGCCCCCGACGGTTGCCAACGCCGCGCACAAACCGCCAGCGCAGCCGCCGCAGGCTGCAGCGCATTCGCGGCCGATCCAGCTGCAACCGGCCGACCAGTAGCAATCATTTGCTTGCTGCTCAGGCGGGGAGCGTGGCGAGATCGTCGCCCTGCAGGAAGCAGACGCTTTCACGCCAGAGTGCCAGGCGCGTCGTCTCCAGGTGCATCAAGTGGGTGCCGCGGCCGATCTTGATGTCGCGTTTGACCGGGGCGTGACGGAACGCGTTGAACAGCCAGCTCGCGTCGTCGTCGCGCATGAGCCCGTCCCATTCGCCCCGGATGATCGCAACCGGCGAGCGAACCCCTGCCGGGTCGTAGGCGAGCTCTCCATGCCAGGCCTTGAGAATATCGCTGGCGGGACCGAGCGGCGTTTTCACTCCGGCCGGATGGCGCGACCGGCTTTCCGGATCGCTGTCGAGATAAAATTCGCTCCATTCCGCGAAGTGGACGCGCGAAAGCACCGGAGGCTCATTCACAGGTACGTCCTCGGCGAATCGCTTCCACTGGTCCTCCGGGGTGACGATGCGCCAGGCCGGCAATGCCGGCAGCGCCTGATTGTGCGGCGGCTCGCGGCGCGCGATCGGCGCGAAGAAAACCAGCCGGTCGAGCAGCGCGGGAAAGGCGGATGCGAAGATGCCCGTCGGCATCGAGCCCCACGAGTGCGAGACCAGTGAAAGTTTCTCGATCCGTTGATGAGCCAGGATAAACCGGACGGCAGCCTCGATCTGTTGCGCGGCGTCCTGGGCTGCGCCTAGCGGGCCGTTGTCCTGCGAGGGCTCGTTCATTTCGAAATAACGGTCGGAATGACCGAAGCCGTAGAAATCGAGCCCCCAGACGTCGAAGCCCGCTTCGTTCAGGACGTCACGCCACGATGTGCCGTCGAAGCGATGGGCGATCGAAAGCGCGGAGGGAAACGTCCCGCCGTGAATATAGAGCACCGTTCCTCGTGAAGGTGATGTCGGATCCGCCGGCAGGAAACGCAGGAACAGTGACAGCTCCTCGCGCGGCCCTGGAATGCGGAAGTGCTCTTCGCGTGGATCCAGCTTTCTGGCAGCCGAGTGGTCTGACATACGAAAAATCCGAGTGGAGGGTGTCGAACGCGGGGTGGAAAACGCGGGAAGGCGGCGCACTTTCGCGCGTCGCCTTCCATGTATTCGCCTACAGCAGCGCGTATTGCGCGCGTTCGCGTTTGGCCAGAAGCGGCAGCGCCTGGCCTGCGATGTAGGTTTTGAAGTGCGCGCTCTCCTGATGCGCCTTGAAGGCGGCCTCGTCGCGGAACAGCTCGTAGAACAGGAACTGCGCCGGATTATCCTTGGCGCGCGAGATCAGGAACAGCATTGCGCCTGCCTCGCGCTGCGCTTCGGGCAGGAAGCTGTCGAGGATGGCGGCCACCTTGTCGGCCTCGCCCTCCTTGGCCTCCCATTGCGCCACGACCAGAAGTCCGCCGCCGGCGACGGCTTCGCTGACGGTTTTACGTTCCACTGCGTATCGGCCCATGGTGTCACTCCTTGTTCGGGGTCGAGAGGCTCCAGCTAAGCGCGGACCGGCGATCGATCATTCGATGGCGGACGAAACATGCCGTAAACGCTTCGATCCACGTCGAAGTGTCATGGTGATGCCGGTTGAAGTTTTTCGGAAATCGGCCCTCCACTTTTCCCCGCCATGCTCTAGAAGGGTCGGAAAAGCCGGCGAGGGGATCGCCGCAAGCAAGCAGGAGCAGGCGGGTCGCAGTGGATATTCTGAGAATACGCGACGCTGGGGATGTCGAGGCCGCGGTGCGGGCGGCGATCGCGGGCGAGCAGCCGCTGGAGATCATCGGACACGGTTCCAAGCGCGGCATCGGCCAGGTCATGGCGACCAATGCCGTGCTCGACCTGTCGGCGCTGAACGCGGTCGTGTCCTACGAGCCGAACGAGCTGATCATCACGGTGCAGGCCGGTGCGCCGCTTGCCGACGTCACCTCGCTGATCGATTCGAAGAACCAGCAATTTGCCTTCGAGCCGATGAACACCGCCGCGCTGCTCGGAACAGCGGAGGCCGGAACCATCGGCGGCATGATCGCGGCGGGGCTGGCGGGCCCGCGCCGCATCAGGGCGGGCGGGGCGCGCGACCACCTGCTCGGCGCGCATGCGGTGTCCGGCTTCGGCGACAGCTTCAAGACCGGCGGCAAGGTGGTGAAGAACGTCACCGGCTACGACCTCTGCAAGCTGCTGGCGGGTTCCTGGGGCACGCTCGCGGTGATGACCGAGGTGACGCTGAAGGTGATGCCCCGGCCGGAGAGCGAGCGCACGCTGCTGCTGCGCGGCCTCGACGACCTCGCCGCCAATCGCGCCATGACCGCAGCGCTGGGCTCGCCCTTCGATGTATCAGCCGCCGCGCATCTGCCGCCGACCGCGCTGCGCGCGACCCGCGAGGAAGACCTGCAGCGGCTGGCCGCGCCCGGCCATGCGGTCACGCTGGTGCGGCTCGAGGGCATTGCCGCCTCGGTCGCCCATCGCGCCGCCTCGCTGGCGAGGCTGCTCGCGCCGTTTGGAACCGTCGAGTTCAGGGAAGAGGCGAAATCCGCGGAACTCTGGCGCGCCGTCCGCGACGTCGAGCCCTTTGCCGCCGGCGGCGCGCTCGGCGGCTGGCCGGTGTGGCGGATCGTCTGTCCGCCCGCCGCAGGCGGTGCGCTCGGCCAGGCGCTGGCGCGCGAGACCGAGGGCGAGGTCATCTACGATTGGGGCGGGGGCCTGATCTGGGCTGCGCTGCCGCCAAAGCCCGACGCCCAGGCCGCCCTGGTGCGAGCGCGCGTCAATGCAGCGGGCGGCCATGCCATGCTGCTCCGTGCCAGCGAAGACGTGCGGCGGACCATCGATGTCTTCCACCCGCAGGCGGCCGGCGTTGCGGCGCTCGGCGAGCGGGTGCGGCAGGGATTCGATCCGAAAGGCGTGCTCAACCGCGGCCGCATGACCCGGGGAGCCGCCGCATGAAGACCGAATTCAGCCTCGCCCAGCTCGCCGACCCCGACATCAAGGAAGCCGACAAGATCCTGCGCGCCTGCGTGCATTGCGGCTTCTGCACCGCGACCTGCCCGACCTATGTGCTGCTCGGCGACGAGCTCGATAGCCCGCGCGGCCGGATCTATCTCATCAAGGAGATGCTGGAGAAGGATCGCCCGCCGAGCGAGGCCGTGGTGAAGCATGTCGACCGCTGCCTGTCCTGCCTCGCCTGCATGACGACCTGCCCGTCGGGCGTGAACTACATGCATCTCGTCGACCAGGCGCGGGTCCGGATCGAGCGCGATTACAGCCGTCCGCTGCCCGAGCGGCTGTTGCGGCGCCTGCTCGCGCTGGTGCTGCCGAGCCCGAATTTGTTCCGCTGGAGCCTGCGGCTCGCGCGGCTCGCAAGCCCGCTGGCGGCGCTGCTGCCGACCCCGCAACCCTCGGCGACACCCTCCCTTTTGCGGCGCGTCAAGGCGATGCTGTCGATGGCGCCCGCCCGCCTGCCGCCAAGGGGGCCGGCCCCGGGCCAGGTGTTCGCGGCGTCCGGCGAGCGGCGCGGGCGCGTCGCATTGCTGCAGGGGTGCGCGCAACAGGTGCTGGCGCCGCGCATCAACCAGGCCGCCATCAACGTGCTGACCCGCCATGGCATCGAGGTCGTGCTGGTCAGGGACGAGCAGTGTTGCGGCGCCCTGACCCACCATATGGGCCGCGACGGCGACGCGCTCGCCCGCGCCCGCGCCAACATCGCGGTGTGGGCCGTGGAGGCCGATTCCCGCGGCCTCGACGCCATCCTGGTGACCACGTCCGGATGCGGAACGGTGATCAAGGACTATGGCTACATGCTGCGCCAGGACCGCGATTTTGCAGGCCCCGCCGCGCGGATATCGGCGCTGGCAAAGGACATCACGGAGTATCTCTCAGGGCTCGAACTCAAGGGGGAGAAGCGCCACGATGGCGATCTTGTCGTGGCTTATCACTCGGCCTGCTCGCTGCAGCATGGGCAGAAAATCACGACCCTTCCGAAAGAATTGCTTTCCAAGAACGGATTCGTGGTGAAAGATGTGCCCGAGAGTCACTTGTGTTGCGGTTCGGCTGGGACCTACAACCTTCTCCAGCCTGACATTGCGACCCGGTTGCGCGATCGAAAGGTCGCCAACATCGCAAGCGTCAAGCCGGACATGATTGCCGCGGGCAACATCGGCTGCATGATGCAGATTGCCGGCGGCACATCGGTTCCTGTCGTGCACACGATTGAGCTTCTCGATTGGGCGACAGGCGGTCCACGGCCAGGGCCGGACTGATCGAATGGGCGCTCCGCGCGTGAGGTGCGGATGGCTTTACGCCTGATGACACTGATCAGCGGCAACCAGGAGGATGAGGATGGCTAAGGCGAAAAAGAGTAAGGGTAAAAAGGCCAAGAAGAAAAAAGTTGTAGCGGCGAAGAAGAAGTCCGCGAAGAAGGCTGCCAAGAAATCTGCGAAGAAGTCCGCCAAGAAATCCGCGAAGAAATCTGCGAAGAAAGCGGCGAAGAAATCCGCGCCAAAGAAGGCGGCAAAGAAATCGGCCAAGAAGGCCGCGAAGAGGTCTGCTCCCAGGAAGAGCGCGCCGAAGGCTCCGCCCGCTCCGGCACCCGAGCCCGAGATGGCAGCGCCTGTGGAAAGCCATCCGGAGCCCGCGCCGTCGAGCTGGGCCATGCCGAGTTCATCCGGCGGTGACGACCACCACAACGGCTAGCTCTCGCCGATTGATCTGCACAAGGCCGCGGGGCTCGAGCTCCGCGGCCTTCCTGTTTGTGGGTTGGTTTGTTGGGCTTGTGGGACGCCGGTTGTGATTCGCGCGGACTGATTCGCGGCTCATGGCCGGCGCCGGGCAAGCCCGGGTCGCTACGGGCAAATTGGCGCCAGAAGATCGAAAGTTGTTGTCGGAAAGCAACACCCCGCAACAACCTGTCGTGGAATGGGCCAAACGCCTAAAAAGTCAGCAGATGCTTGACATTTTTGCTTCACCCCCACCCCGTCACAATCCAGATTGTGTCGTGGATGTAAGAATTTCCAGCCGAGTAGCGTTGCCCAAGGGGGCGTCGGAAGCGGGCTGGGCACGTGAAAGCGATGGGGATCTCCATGAAGAAAATGGTCATGTTGGCAACGGCGCTGGCAATGATTTCGGGTTCGGCGATGGCGGCGGACATGCCGCTGAAGGCAGCGAAGGCACCGCCGCCGGCGCCGTTCGAGCCCTGGGACGTCGCCTTCGGCAGCGCCCTGATGAACGATTACATCTTCCGCGGCGTCACCCAGTCCAACCACAAGCCGTCGGTCGCCGCCTATTTCGAGCCGCGCTACAACGTCAACAAGGACCTGCAGCTCTATATCGGCACGTCGGGCGAGAGCATCTCGTTTGCCAACCGCGCCGCGGCCGAAATCGACGTCTACGGCGGTATCCGCCCGACCTTCGGCGCGTTCGCCTTCGACATCGGCGTCTGGGGCTACCTCTATCCGGGCGGAAGCTGCGCCGACGGCGTCCTGACGGGCGGCATTCCCGGCGGCGCCGTCTGCCCCGTCAGCACCAACACGATCTTCCTCGCCAACGGCAACGTGATGAAGAAGGACGTCAGCTTCTTCGAAGTCTACGGCAAGGTGAACTACACCATGAACGACAACTGGTCGTTCGGCGTGCAACGAGTACTATTCGCCGAACTTCCTGAACTCCGGCGCCTGGGGCGACTACGCTGTCGATCACCGGCAAGTACACCGCGCCGAGCACGATGTTCGGCACCAGCGGCGTCGGCATGTACGTGTCCGGCGAGTTCGGCCGCCAGTTGCTCGGGACGATCGGATGCGTTCTACGGCACGACCTTCACCAATCCCGGCTTTGCCGGACCCTTTCCGAACGGCATCAAATACGCCGACTACAACACCTGGAATATCGGCATCGGCTTCACCTACAAGGTGTTCACGCTCGACCTGCGTTATTCCGACACCGACCTGAACAAGGGCAATTGCAACGCCTTCACCAGCGCCTTCAACGGCACCGGCACGACCAACGTCACGTCGATCAACCCGACCGGCGTGGGCTCCAACTGGTGCGGCGCGGCGGGCATCGTCAAGCTCTCGGCTGACCTGACCGCGATGACCAACCTGAAGTAACCCTTCGGCGACGGAGAGCAGAAAGGGCGGCAGAGCAATCTGCCGCCCTTTTCGCTTGTGGTCGCGAGCGCCGCCGTTCACCGCGTGCGGTGCTATACCTTCGCGGTCTCGCGGTCCTGCACGACGAAATGATCGCCGTCGCGCGAGAGCTCCACCTTGCGCTGATGGAACGCGGCCAAGCGTCGCGCGGTGGCCGATCGAGACCACTGATGGTGTCAGGCAGCCTCTCTTGCAACAGGCGGTAGAGCGCAGCTTCGGAGGGTTCGTCGAGCGAGGCCGTGGCTTCGTCCAGAAACAGGAATTGCGGTGCCTGCAACAGCGCCCGTGCGATCGCCGAGCCGCTGCTGCTCGCCCAGCGACAATATCCGGTTCCAGTGCTCCTCGTCGTCGAGCCGGGACGCAAGCTGCGGCAGGCCGACGTCCTTGAGCACCTCCCTGATCTGTTCTGCGCTGAACGCGCCGGCTTCGCTCGGATAGGCCAGCGCCGCGTGCAGCGGAGCGATCGGGAAATACGGCCTTTGTGGCAGCATCATCAGTGATGCGCCGGCAGGGACGTGGACACGTTCCCTTGCCGAACGGCCAGATGCCGGCAATCGCCCGGAACAGCGTCGACTTGCCGGCGCCGGAGGGGCCCGTCACCAGCAAGCGCTCGTGGTCGCGGATGCGGAAGCCGTCGGCTGCGACCAGGGGCCTGCCGTTGGGCAGCCGCACCGTCAGGGCCTCGAGGTCGATCGCCTCACCGCCGTCAGGCGGCGACAGCCGGATCGAGTCGCCGCCCGTGCGCAGCCGCTCGGCGCCGCGATCGACATCTCGAAGCCGTCGAGACGCGCGACGACCGCGCGCCACTCCGCCAGCGAACGATAGACCGAGACGAAGAAGGACAGCGCCTCCTGCACCTTGCCGAACGCCTCGGCGGTCTGGATCAGGAGCGCCGAGCAGGATCGTCCCGGCGAAGTAGGCCGGCGCGACCAGCACGAACGGGAAGATCACCGCGGCCTGGGCATAGCTCTGGGTGAAGGCGGTCAGCCGCTTGGTGCGGCTCATGATGTCGTACCAGTTGCCGACGACGCGGCCGAACCGATCGAGCAGGCGTCCGCGCTCGGCGCTCTCGCCGTCGAGCAGCGCGATCTGCTCGGAGTTTTCGCGGACCCGTACCAGGCTGAAGCGGAAGTCGGCCTCCAGCTGCTGCTGCTCGAAGTTGAGGTTGACGAGCGGCGAGCCGATCCACTGCGTCAGCGCGGTGCCGAAAACGGCATAGATCAGCGCGAGCCCAGACCAGATAGCCGGGGATATTGAAGCCCGAAGAGATGCAGCGGCGCGGCGTTGGACAGCCCCCACAGGATCACGACAAAGGACAAGAGCGACACAACCGCGCCCAACAGCCCGACGCCGACATCGAGCGTGCGATCGACGAACAGCTTGATGTCGTCGGACATGCGCTGGTCCGGGTTGTCGGCGGCATCACCCTGCAACTGCATGCGGTAATGGTTCGCATCCGTACAGCCAGTCGCCGAGATATTTGCGGGTCATCCAGTTGCGCCAGCGGATCTGGAGCCATTGGTTGAGGTAAAGCTGATAAACGCCGAGCGCGACAGAGACAGTCGCAAGCGCGATGAAGAAGAAGACCTCGTAGACGAAGCTGTTCCAGTCCTTCTCCTGCAGCGCATTGTAGAAGCGGTTGCGCCACTGGTTGAGCAGCACGTCATTGCCGACGAGCGCGAGCTGGATGACGATGACCGCGGCGAGCAAGCCGCCTCCGGCCCACCTGTCCTCGGAACGGAAATACGGACGTCGCGATGCGCCAGACGATCGCGAGCGTGGCGCGGATGTTGTTCACAGGTAAGCGTCTCCTCGAAAGAGAGGCCAAAGGCCTGATCTATTGAGAGAATTGGAAGACCTTAGACTAAGGTCGTAACTATCACGCGGCCGGTCACCCTGTCCCAGCCGGGCGAGTGACCCTAGCATGGACATCACGGCGCGAGGCAGGGGGCCGGCCGACTTCGCGACCTTGTGAGCGGGATTTGCGCCAAGCGAATTCCGCGGGATTATTTCGCACACTGGATGGTTTACCCCTGCAAGCGCGTCAGGCACGCCAAATGGGCGGGCGTGCGTCGAAATGCGCGTGGGGAGAACGCACAATGTGGAATCAAGTCTATAACCCGCTGGGGAATGCGGCGCTGTCGACGATTGCAGCGGCCGTGCCGGTTGTTACGCTGCTGATCCTGATCGCGAGCGGCAGGGTGAAAGCGCACATCGCGGCGATCATCGCCGTGATTTTGACCAACCTGATCGCGATCTTCGTCTTCACCATGCCCGCGGGCATGTCGATCCGGGCATCGCTGCTCGGCGTCGTATCCGGCTTCTTTCCGATTGGCTGGATCGTGCTCAACGTCATCTTCCTCTATCAGGTCACGGTGACGACCGGAAAATTCGAGCTGTTGAAACGCGCTGTCGGCGGCGTCACCGAAGATCGCCGGCTTCAGCTTCTACTGGTCGCATTCTCGTTCGGCGCGTTCTTCGAGGGCGCCTCGGGGTTCGGCACGCCGGTCGCGATCACGGGCTCGATCCTGATCGGGCTGGGCTTCTCGCCGCTCGCCGCCTCCGGCCTGTCGCTGATCGCCAATACAGCGCCGGTCGCCTATGGCGCGCTCGGCACCCCGATCCAGGGCCTCGCCTCGGTGACGGGGCTCGATCCCTACATCCTCGGCGCTATGGTCGGCCGGCAGCTGCCGGTGTTCTCGCTGATCGTGCCGTTCTGGGTGGTGTGGGCGTTCGCGGGCTGGAGGGGCATGAAGGAAGTCTGGCCGGCGATCCTGGTGACCGGCGTCAGCTTCGCAGTGCCGCAATTCGTGATCTCGAACTACATCAATCCCTGGATCGTCGATATCGGCGCCTCGCTGATCTCGATGGGGTGCCTGATCCTGTTCCTGAAGGTGTGGCAGCCAAGGCAGCTCTGGCTCTCGCCGGCGCTGCGCGACCACGATGAATTGGCCGCGACCATGACGGCCGCGAAACCGCTCGACAAGACGCCGCTGTCGCAGAGCGAACTCTGGACCGCGCTGCTGCCGTGGATCATCGTCTGCATCGTGATGCTGATCTGGGGTAACGGCGCGTTCAAGACCTGGGCCAACTCGATCTTCACCTGGAACTATCCGGTGCCTGACCTCCACCAGATGATCAACAAGGTGCCGCCGGTGGTCTCGCAGCCAACCAAGGAAGGTGCGGTATTCGGGTTCACCTACCTGTCCTTCACCGGCACGGGCATGCTGATCGCGGCGATCATCTCGGGCCTGATGATGGGTCTGTCGCCGGCGAAGCTGGTGACGGAATATGCCCGCACCATCCGGCTCTGCGCGATCTCGCTGATCACCATCTCGGCGATGCTCGCGATCGGCACGCTGACCCGGCTCGGCGGCATCGACGCCACGCTCGGCCTCGCCTTTGCCGCGACCGGCGTGCTCTATCCCTTCTTCGGCACCTTGCTCGGCTGGTTGGGCGTGGCGCTGACGGGATCGGACACGGCGTCGAACATCCTGTTCGGCAATCTGCAGAAGATCACCTCCGAACAGCTCGGCCTGTCCTCGGTGCTGATGGCCGCCGCCAACTCGTCAGGCGGCGTGATGGGCAAGATGATCGACGCACAGTCGATCGTCGTCGCCTCCACGGCCACCAACTGGTACGGCCACGAGGGCACGATCCTGCGCTATGTGTTCAAGCACTCGATCGTCCTGGCCTGTCTCGTCGGCGTCCTGGTGATGCTGCAGGCCTATGTCTATCCGTTCACGCTGATGGTCATCAAATGAGCCGGATAAATTAGAACCGGCTATCGCCGCCTGATGCAAAAATCCCCGCGGACCGCAAGGTTTCGCGGGGATTTTTTTGCGCGCATCTTTGCTCTTGCGAACCTGTTCAACGCCGCAACCGTCGAATAGAACGACGCCGGGGTTGATCGTTTCCGCGAGGTCTTGATGCTTTCAGGTCATTTCACTTTGCGCCGTTGCTGCGTCGCGCTCATCCTGCTGGCCTCGACACCGCTGGCCGCGCAGGCGCAGGCCGATACCGGTTTTCCCTTCGGCATGGAAATGACGCTGGATGCATTGCCGCAGGCCGGATCGAAGCGCGTGCCCGACCTCGACATCGGCGACAATGGCGAGGTGGTGCTCGAGCTCTGGTGCAAGGGCGGCAAGGGGCAGTTCTCGGTCGCCGGCAACACCGTGATCTTTGTCGCGGGCGAGATGGAGGATCGGCCGTGCTCGCCGGCCAAGGCGCAGGCGGACGACGAACTGATCGCCGCGCTGACGGCCGCAACCAACTGGACGCGGCGGGGCGATCTCATCTCCTTCGTCGGCGCGAAGACGCTGCGCTTCCGGCTCAATACGAATTGAACTTTTGCCCACCCTACGAAGCCTGCGCAAACTCGTCATGCCCGGCCCTGTGCCGGGCATCCACGTCTTGGCTCCGGCCTAAAGGACGTGGATGGCCGGGACAAGCCCGGCCATGACGATGCGTGGAAAGCGCGCAGGAATGCGAGTAACGCGACAGCTGCCGCGGGCAGCAGAACTACATGCTACTTCCACACCGACTTGTCGGCGTCCCAGCGCTGGCCTTTCAGCTCCCTGGCCAGCGCCTCGATCGAGCCGGTGTCGTCGCGCGAGTTGCCTTCCTCGTCGGCGGTGGAATCGTCGGCCAGCGCGAGCTTCGGGCCTGAACTCTCGTCGCTGGTGCTGGTGACGGGATTGCTGATCCAGAGCATCAGATAGTCCGACCCGCCGGGCTTGTCCGGCGAGACCAGGCCTGCGACCTCGACCGTGTCGGTCAGCTGGAGAGCAGGATAGATCGGGCTTGGCCGCTTGAAGCTCAGCTTCAGCTTGCCGGTCGTAGGGCTCCAGCTCGCAGCATCGGCCTTCGCGTCGAGCGTTTTGGCGAGCACCGCCGAGATGGCGGACGCAAGCTTGTCGCGGTTGACCTTGTCGCCCTCGCGCCAGGGCGCGGCGGGAAAGCGGATGGCGCGGTCCATCTCGACCGCGCCCGTGGTCCATCCGGCCGCGATCACGCCGGGCATCGACTTCGCCCTGGCGACCAGCGCCGCGGCGCGGTCGGGATCGACCGTCAGAGTGAAAGTCTGGTGGCCGGAGCGCAGCGCATCGCAGGTCACGGTGAGGCTGTTGAGGCCGACCTCGACCTCCTGGCCCTTGAGGCTCTTGAGGAACTCCAGCGCGGATTCCAGCTTGATGCGGACGCCGACCGATTCCGGCGACACCTCCGTGAAATCCTTCGGCGTGGCGTTGATGCCGTCATCGACGGTCTGGCTGTCCTGGAACTCCTTTTCGCTGATATCGGAGTTTTCCGATGACAGCACCTCGGTCACGGTCTGGCCGACCGTGATCTGGCCACGAAAATCGAAGGTGTCGGCGTTCTGTTTGCGCGTCAGCTTCACCGTGACCGGCTTCTTGTCGATCAGCGTCTGGGTCGAGCCCGTCAGGGTCTGGCCGTTGACGGAGAGATTGACCACAAAACGCTCCTTGCGGTCGGAGTTCTTCTCGGACGGAAAGCAGAGATCGAGCGTGGCTGCGGTGACAGTCTTGCCCTGCCGCACCTCCTTGAGGATGACATCACCATTGCCGTCCATCAGCCCGTCGATGGCGGTGAAGTACCGGGTCTCAACCGCATTCAGATCGGGCTTGGACTTCATCTGAGCGAGGGCCAGATCCGGTGTGGCGGCCAACAGACCAGCGGCCACCAATAAGAGCGCGCGCATGCAAATTTCCTCGACGGCTTGAATTCGGTTTCGCCTTAAGTAGCAAACTAGCGTGCATCCGCCAAAAAGAAGGCCGCCCGGAGGCGGCCTTCTCGATTGCTTTGGCGGGTGCTGGTGGTTTGCCGGGCGGCTCAGAAGCCGCCCATGCCGCCCATTCCACCCATGCCGCCGCCACCGGGCATCGGCGCTGCCGGCTCCTTGGGCAGTTCCGCCACCATGGCTTCGGTCGTGACCAGGAGGCCGGCGACCGAGGAGGCGTCCTGCAGGGCGGCGCGGACCACCTTGGCGGGATCGATGATGCCCTTGGCGACCATGTCGACATATTCCTCGTTCTGGGCGTCGAAGCCGAAGGTCTCCGACTTCTCATCGAGGATCTTGCCGACCACGATCGAGCCCTCGACCCCGGCATTCTCCGCGATCTGGCGGAGCGGGGCTTCGAGCGCCTTCAGCACGATGTTGATGCCGGCCTGAACGTCGGCATTGTCGTTATGGATGCGGCCGACCGCCTTCTTGGCGCGCAGCAGCGCCACGCCGCCGCCGGGAACGATGCCTTCCTGCACCGCCGCGCGGGTGGCGTTGAGCGCGTCCTCGACGCGGTCCTTCTTCTCCTTGACCTCGACCTCGGTCGCGCCGCCCACCTTGATGACGGCGACGCCGCCCGCGAGCTTGGCAAGCCGCTCCTGCAGCTTCTCGCGATCATAGTCGGACGTGGTGTCCTCGATCTGCGCCTTGATCTGGCCCACGCGCGCCTCGATGTCCTTCTTCTTGCCGGCGCCCTTGACGATCGTGGTGTTCTCCTTGTCGATCACGACCTTGCCCGCGCGTCCCAGCATGTTCACCGTGACGCTTTCGAGCTTCATGCCGAGTTCATCCGAGATCAGCTGGCCGCCGGTCAGGATCGCGATGTCCTCCAGCATGGCCTTGCGGCGGTCGCCGAAGCCCGGCGCCTTGACGGCGGCCACCTTCAGGCCGCCACGCAGGCGGTTGACCACCAGCGTCGCAAGCGCCTCGCCCTCGACGTCCTCGGCGATGATCAGGAGCGGACGGCCGGACTGCACCACGGCTTCCAGCACCGGCAGCATGGCCTGCAGGCCCGAAAGCTTCTTCTCGTGCAGCAGCACATAGACGTCGTCGAGCTCGGCGGTCATCTTCTCGGCATTGGTGACGAAATAGGGGCTGAGATAACCGCGGTCGAACTTCATACCCTCGACGATGTCGACCTCGGTCTCGAGCGATTTGTTCTCCTCGACGGTGATGACGCCTTCATTGCCGACCTTCTGCATCGCCTGCGCGATCATCTTGCCGATGGCGGCATCGCCATTGGCCGAGATGGTGCCGACCTGGGCGACTTCGGAGGAGGAGGCCACCGGCTTGGCGCGCTTCTCGATGTCCTTGACCACGGCGGCGACCGCGATGTCGATGCCGCGCTTCAGATCCATCGGATTCATGCCGGCCGCGACCGACTTGCCGCCTTCGCGGACGATCGCCTGCGCCAGCACGGTCGCGGTGGTGGTGCCGTCGCCGGCGGTGTCGTTGGTCTTGGAGGCGACCTCGCGCAGCATCTGCGCGCCCATGTTCTCGAACTTGTCCTCGAGCTCGATCTCCTTGGCGACGGTGACGCCGTCCTTGGTGATGCGCGGTGCGCCGAAGCTCTTCTCGATGACGACGTTGCGGCCCTTCGGCCCGAGCGTCACCTTGACGGCATTGGCGAGAACATCGACGCCGCGCAGCATGCGGTCGCGCGCGTCGCCGGCGAATTTCACTTCTTTGGCAGCCATTTTGAATTTTCTCCTGGATTGATCGGATGTCCTGGCCGCTTCCTCGTTCGTCATCGCCGGGCTCGACCCGGCGATCCATCGCCTTGCAAGATTGTTCCGGAAGATGATGGATGCCCGGGTCAAGCCCGGGCATGACGGTGGAGTGCGCGGCGGCTCTGAATTGCTGGAACTAGACCAGCACGCCCATGATGTCGGACTCCTTCATGATCAGGAGTTCCTCGCCGTCGAGCTTGACCTCGGTGCCCGACCACTTGCCGAACAGCACGCGGTCGCCGACCTTGAGATCGATCGGGATCAGCTTGCCGGCTTCGTCGCGGCCGCCGGGACCGACCGCCGTGATTTCGCCCTGGGAGGGCTTTTCCTTGGCCGTGTCGGGGATGATGATGCCGCCCTTGGTCTTCTCTTCGGCATCGATGCGCTTGACCACGACACGGTCATGCAGCGGACGGAATTTGGATTTAGCCATGACGTTTCCCTTTGCAGGCTCGCTGTACAAATCTGGTTGCTGAGCCGGGGGCGGATCGGAATGGGGCCTTGTTCGACGCCGTCATGGCGGCAAAATGACCCTCACCTTTGGCAATCGTGCCCTCGGAGTGCTAATGTTTGCGCGCCCGGAAATATGGCTTGGCGGAGTTCCTGTCAAGCAAAGGTGGTTAAGGCCTTATTGAGGCTGGTATAGCATGCTGACCGGCGAAACCGGGTCGGGGTCTGACACGTATTCTCGGGCGTAGTTGTCCAACGCGTAGTTGTTGCTCCGACAGGAGTTTTACGCTTGGCTGCGTGACGGGTGCGGCGACGAATTTGTTCGGGGGAATGCGAATGTCCAGTTTCGGCTATGCGCGGACGCTTGCCAATCTGTCGGTGGTCTCAGCACTGGCGATGGCGCTGGCGGGCTGCGGCAGCATGAGCCTCGGCAACTATTTTGGCGGTTCATCCGAGCCGGTGGCGGCGCCGGAGCCCGGGGTCGAGCCCGAAATGCCCGCGACCATCAAGTCTCAGGAACTCGTCGGCAAATGGGGCCTCGCCTCGTTCCAGAACCCCAACGATCGCGCCCGCACCGAGAAGCAGGCCCAGGCCCAATGCAAGCAGCCCTACGTGATCGGCGCCGGCCAGTCCGGCGGCGTGGTGATGCACCTGGCCGATCAGGCCACTCCGCAGGAATTGCGCGTCAAGGGCAGCCGCAGCGGCAAGAACTATATCGGCCCGCCCGGACCTCCCGGCGGCGAGAGCGACCGCGAGATCGTCTCCTTTGACGGCCGCGTGCTGATCACGCGCTTCACGGACAAGGATGCCGCCACCCGCTACGGCAACATGGTCTATGTCCGCTGCGGACCGAGGGCGTAGCTAGGTTGCTCTTCCCTGTCTCCCACAAGGGGAGAAGGAAGTCTCTTGCGTGATGGGGACCACCCAAAACAAAAAAACGCCGGCGTCTCCGCCGGCGTTTTCGGTTGTCCCCCCGGAAAACCGGTTAATCAAACAGCGCGTCGATATCGTCCTGCGAGGCATGGCCGACGTCGCCGTCGAGCTTCGGTCCGTTGAGCAGCTTGGCATCGCCCTCGCGGGTATCGACGATCGGCGGCGCATGGGCGCGGATCGCGTCGACGCCGCCCCAGATCTCCATCATCTCGTAGATGTGCTGCTCGATGAAGCGCATGGTCGCCATCACCTTGGTGATGCGCTGTCCCGTCAGGTCCTGGAAGTTGCACGCCTCGAAGATCGAGATGACGCGCTCCTGGATTTCCTCGCTGAGGATCTTCTGCTGGTCGGGCGACGTCACCTTGGAGAGCGCGCTTGCGGCCTGGTCGATCGATTCGGCGGCTTCCAGGATCTGCTGGGTCGCATGTTCGGTGCCGCCGACGACGGCGCCGAGCTCGCCATTGACCTTGGCCATCTCCTGGCCGTCGAAGCTCTTGCCGTGCAGCACGGCGATCTCGCGCTTGGTGCGGCTGATCGCGTCGTGGATCAGGTCGAGCTCGACCTTGAGCTTCTCGCATTGCTCGATCTGGGCGCGGTAGGTCTCCAGCAGCGCCTGCGCTTCCGTGACCTCGCGGTTGACCGAGCTTTCGAGAGTCTCGGCCGTCGCGCCCTTGCTGGCGGAGGGGGCGGCCATCTGGGCGCGGATCGCGCGCAGCTCGGCCATGATTTCATGATGCATGGGACCTACGTCGCCGGCTTCTACGGCTTGCTGGATCGGCACGATGTCGCCTCCGATGGCTTCTTCAATACGAAAGCGCTTGCGATGGACGGGCATGGGGACTTCTTCCTGAACTGCACACAATTCAACCTTTAGCCTTAAGCCGTTTAACATCCCGTTCACGCGGGGAACCTCTGCGCGATATGCCGCGCGACGCCGCACACCGGCGGTTAACCATGAGGCCTGCGCGTTCATCGAAAATAAACGCTACCGGACAAATCAGGGCGCAACAGCCGACATGGTGAATCGAAACGGCGCCTCCGTTTACCAAACCGATCAGGTTTTCGTTGTTTATTCACCACGTCGAGGCGGCGTTGGTTAGCGCTTCCTGAACGACGAACAGATCAGACGAAACCAGTACAGAGTACGTCGATGTCCAGACATGTCACTTTTGCGCTGCTTGCCGGCGTATCCTTCCTCAGCATCGGGATCGATCAGGCCGCGGCATTCGACAGAGCGGCCCCTCAACCCAACGTGATCTACGCGAACGATCCGCAGATGACGGCGGTGCGCTCCGGCTATTCCGGGCAATCCAACATGGGCGGCGGCTTCATCCAGTTCCTGTTCGGCGATGGGGTGCAGTCGCGGCGCTATTACGAACAGCAGCAGCCGATGTATCAGCAGCAGCCGGGCTACTACGTGCCGCAGGTCGATTTGCCGGGCGGCCAGCCGATGCTGCAGCAGGAGCAGGAGACGCAGCGTCCGTTCGATCCGAGATACGAGAAGCAGGAAGTCGAGTATCACGGCGGTGAAAGGGCCGGCACCATCGTGATCGATACGCCGAACAAGTTCCTGTATCTGGTGCAGGGCGATGGCCGCGCGCTGCGCTATGGCATCGGTGTCGGCCGTCCCGGCTTCACCTGGTCGGGGATGAAGACGATCTCGGCCAAGAAGGAATGGCCGGACTGGACGCCGCCGGCGGAAATGCTGGCGCGCCGCCCTGATCTGCCGCGGCACATGGTGGGCGGTCCGGAGAATCCGCTCGGCGCACGCGCGATGTATCTGGGGTCCTCGCTCTATCGCATCCACGGTTCGAACGAGCCCTGGACCATCGGCACCAACGTCTCCTCGGGTTGCATCCGCATGCGCAACCAGGACGTCATCGATCTCTATGGCCGCGTCAATGTCGGCACCAGGGTCATCGTGCTCTGATCGCGAACACGAGCTCTGGAAGACCGGTCTCCACTTTTCCGGATCATGCTCAAAAAAATGGCCGCCCATGGGGCGGCCATTTCGTTTTCCGGGTTCGAGGCAGCTTACGCGTAGTCGTTGCCGTTGTCGTCGTTGCCGTAATCGTCCATCGCGTCCTGCTCGTCGTCCTGGTCCTGATCGAGGTCCTGCTGGTGATCGGCCGCGGCCTGGTCGAAATAGCCCGAGCGTGAGCCGGAGTCGGAGCGGCCGATATCGTTGAGGCCGGCATCGCGTGCCATCGAGGTGTTCGACTGATCGGTCCATGGGCTGCCACCGCGGCCGCCGGTATCGCCAAACGCCTGGTGATGGCCGCCGCCCATCATGCCGCGGATACCATTGAGCAGCAGTGAGCCGCCAACCATGCCGGCCGCAGCGGCTGCCGCCGTGCCGAGGAATGAACCACCGCCGCCGCCCATGGGCGGGCCGCCGTAGCCCTGCCCATAGCCGCCCTGTTGTCCGTAGCCGCCCTGACCGTAACCACCTTGTCCATAGCCGCCCTGGCCATGGCCCTGATCATATTGGCCGCCACCCTGGCCTTGCTGCAGCACCTGACCGGAGTTCCAGACCGGACGGCTTCCCGCCGGCAGCGGGGGTGGAACATTTGGCACCGAGCCGCGCGATGAGTTGTCCCTGGAATTGTCCTTGCCGAAGACCGTATCGCGCATGGAATCGAGGAAGCCGCCTGATGGCTTCTGTTCGCCCGCCTGGGCGTGTTCCAGCTCTTCGATCCGGGCGTTGGCGCGCTTCAACGCCTCGTCCTGCACCAGAACGGTCTGGACCAGCGCATAGAGCGCGTTGGGGGCCTTGCGCAGACCGTCCTGAATGGCGCCGGCCGCATCCGCGTCGCGCGGTGCGCCTTCCACCCTTGCAAGCCGGTCGAAGAGATCGTCAACCAATTGGCGTTCTTGCGGTGTCATGGCTTGTCTCCTGGCGCGCTGGAATAGAAACGCGGTCAAAATGTAGGAGGCGTTTGATGGGGCAGGTAGCGCCCGGCCAAAATTAAATTTTGGTATGCGACCAAACGTCCCGCATTCCGTTCAGAAATCTGTCAGCTCAGTGTAACGTTATTCGCGGCCAGAAGTGCCTCGAAGGCGTCGCTTGCGAGATAGGCGTGCTCGACCTCCCGCACCCTGGTCAGCGGATCGAGGCTCACCAGCACCTCATCGACAAATCCGGGATGGCACATGACGAGGCCGCCCTCGGGCAGCCCATCCAGGAATTCAGCCATCAGCCTGCCGTAGTCGGGGATGCGCGAATAATCATAGGCGCCGGCAAAGGCCGGGTTGTGGCTGAGACCGGCCCTGGTGGCGCGATGCCTGAACGCTGTCGAGAGATGGTCGAGAAACAGCGCCTTGGGCGAGCCGAGCCGCTGGCTGAGCGGCTGATTGCGTTTGGCCTGGCGGACCCAGGCCTTCGGCGCCTTCTCCTGCACGGCCGCCAGAACGCCATCGCGCACCTGCGGATAAAGCTGCACATGCTGGTGGCCGTCGACGAAATCAGGGCGCGCGGCCGAACAGATCGTGGAATGCGGCCAGCTGCATGGACACTTCCACGTGGATGATCTCCGGATCGAGCCGGCGCAGCATGCCGGCGCGCAGGAGCTTGCCGAACGGCAGGAACAGCTCGTCCCGCAGCGGGCGGAAATGCATGGCGAGCGGCCGGAACGGCGCGGTCAGCGTGACATGCAATCCGATGGCGCAACGCGGGCTTTTGGCGGCGGCGTCCTTGAGCCGCGCGGCATCCTCGCGGCCGATCGCAGGCGTGACCATCATCACCGATGTCGCGTTGAGGCGGCCGCGCCCGATCAGGTCGAGAATGGCGCTGTTGACGCCCGGGCTGATGCCGTAATCGTCAGCGCAAAGCCAGATGCGCTTCGCAGGAGCGGATTTGACGTTCGTCATCACTTGCCGCGTTTCCCGGGATGCGAGCCTCGAATCCGGAAGCTCCGCCTCGCTCATTCGGCCGCGGTCCTCTCGTCATGGCCGGAGGCGGGCTCGGCTTCGCACTGCTTGGTGGAGTGCTCGGCGACGAAGTAGATCGGGCGCGCTTTCAGTTCGGAGAGGATCTTGCCGATATATTCGCCGACGATGCCGATCATGATGAGCTGCACGCCGCCGATCGTCATGAGACCGATCACGAGCGACGGATAGCCGGGCACCTGCTTGCCGGTCGTGAACACTTCCCACAGGATCGAGAGCCCGAACAGGAATGCGAACGAGGCGAGCAGCACGCCGAGCAGGCTCGCGAAGCGCAAGGGCGCCACCGAGAACGAGGTCAGGCCTTCGATGGACAGGCCGAGCAGCCGCGTCAGCGAGAATGTGGTGACGCCATGCGCGCGCGGCGCCGGCTCGTAGTCGACGCGGATCTGGCGGAAGCCGATCCAGCTCGCCAGCCCCTTGAAGAAGCGGTTGCGCTCCGGCAATTGCCGCAGCGCCGCCACCGCGCGCGGCGAAAGCAGGCGGAAATCGCCGGCGTCTTCCGGGATTTTCTGACGCGCGCCCCAGTTGATGAGCGTATAGAAGCCACGCACCGCAAAGCGGCGCATCGCCGGCTCGTTGTCGCGATGGGCCTTGGCGGTATAGACCACGTCGTAGCCGTCATCGATCCAGTGGCCGACGAGTTGCTCGACGAATTCGGGCGGATGCTGGCCGTCGCCATCCATGAACATCACGGCGCCGCGGCGGGCGTGGTCGAGCCCGGCCATCAGGGCCGCTTCCTTGCCGAAATTGCGCGACAGCGACACCACCTGCACGTCGAGCACGTCGGCCTTCAGGGTGCGCGCGATCTCCAGCGTGCGGTCGGTCGAACCGTCGTCGACATAGACGACCTCGCAGCCGAGGCGGTAGCGTTGCCGCAAGGCCGTCGCGAGCGCCGCCAGCCGCTCGTGCAGCCGCGCCAGCCCCGCCGCCTCGTTATAGACGGGCACGACGATCGAAAGCCCCTGCGCCGCGGCATTGACTGCCGTGGTGGTCAGGCTCGAGACATCGCTACCGAGCATCATGCGTTCAAAATCCCCGCTCCTTCTCGGCGCAGCATATGGCAATCGCGGCGTCCTGTCGCCACGGCCGGCAGGTTACCGTATCGTCATTATTGCCGCAGGAACGCTTCGAGCTTCGCGAATAGCGGGTTTTCGCGATCGAGCACATAGTCGAGCGAGGCCACCGATACCGTCTCCGCGCCCTTCTCGCGCAGGAAGCTGCCGAGCGCGTAGAGCTGGCGCCGGCGGGCAGTGCAGCGTCAGCATGCCGGACGAGGTCGGAGCGCCGAACGGCGCCACCACGCCGAAGCGGTTATGGGCCTCGGTCAGCATCGTTGGCGTCGCAACCGGTGAAGCGGGTGCGGACCTCGCGGTATTTCCTGGCGCGCGCGCGGGCGGCGATGTGGTCGAGGATGATGCGCGCGGTCTCGCGTGCGTCGGCCGACCAGTCGGCCTCGCGCGAGGCGACGAGATTGGCCTGGCTCTTCAGGATCACGCCGTCGTCGAGCACCTTGAGCCCGTTGGCGGCGAGCGTCGCGCCGGTCGTGGTGATGTCGACGATCATCTCGGCGGTGCCGGTCGCGGGCGCGCCTTCGGTCGCGCCGGCGCTTTCGACGATGCGATAGTCGACCACGTCGTGGGCGGCGAAGAAGCTCCGCGTCAGGTTGATGTATTTGGTCGCGACCCGCATGCGGCGGTTATGCTGCTCGCGGAAGCCGGTCGTGACGTCGTCGAGATCGGCCATGGTGCGCACGTCGATCCAGGCCTGCGGAACGGCGACCACGACATTGGCGTGGCCGAAGCCGAGCTGGTCGATCAGCAGCACGCGCTTGTCGGCATTGGCGATGTTCTCGCGCACGAGATCCTCGCCGGTGACGCCGAGATGCACGGCGCCGCTCGCCAGCTGAGCCGCGATCTCGCTGGCCGAGAGATAGGCGATCTCGACATTGTCGTAGCCCATCATGGTGCCGCGATAGTCGCGCGCGCCGCGCGGCTTTGCCAGCGACAGCCCGGCATGGGTGAAGAAGGCCTCGGCATTTTCCTGCAGCCGGCCCTTCGAGGGCACCGCGAGGACGAAGGGCGTGCTCATGGCTTGCTCCCGCGGCGCAAGTTCGTGAGCGCCTCGACCCAGACCGAGAATCCGACCGCGGGGATCGGCGCCGCCGCGCCGAGCTGCGTCATCAGCCCGTCATAGCGGCCGCCCGCGACCAGCGGTTCGGCGCCGTTGCCATTGCCGTTGGGTGCTGTGCAGTTCGAATTCGAAGCCGGTGTAGTAGTCGAGCCCGCGGCCGAACGAGGTCGAGAAGCGGACCTTGCGCACATCGATGCCGCGCGCGGCCATGAAGCCGATCCGGCTTTCGAGCTGGTCGATCGCAGCGGTGATGTCGAGCTTGGCATCGCTGGCGAGCGCGCGCAGCTGCGCCACCGCATCATCGGGATCGCCCGAGATCGCGAGGAAGCGCTTGATGATGCTGGTGGCGTCGCGCGGCAGCGCGCCGGCCTTCAGCGTCGATTGCTCGAGGAAGCGATCGGCGATTTCGGCGACCGTGCGGCCGCCGACATTGGTCGCGCCCGCGATCGACATCAGATCGGTGACGAGCGCGAGCGCCGCCTTGCGGTCGCTTCCGGCGAGTGCCGCGAGCACGCCTTCATATTCGTTGCGGCCGGGCGCGGTCTTCAGTGTGAGCTGCTCGATGTCCTGGGCGAGGTCGATCTTGCGGTTGAAATCCTTGATCAGCCGCCGCCGCCAGACCGGATAAAGCTGCAGCGCGTCGATCAGCGCATTGAACAGCGCGACGTCGCCGGTGCGGATCTCGACGTCCTTCACTCCGAAAGCGGCGGTCGCTTCCAGCGCCAGCGCCAGCATCTCGGCATCCGCCGCGGCGCGGTCCTGCCGGCCGAAGGATTCGATGCCGGCCTGCAGGAACTGGCTCGGCGCGCCCCAGCGATAGCGGAACACCGGACCGAGATAGGAGAAGCCGGCGGGCTGGCCGGCGCGGGGCGAGGCGAGATAGTCGCGCGCCACGGGAATGGTGAGGTCCGGCCGCAGGCACAGTTCCTCGCCGCTGGCGTCGGTGGTCAGGTACAGGCTCTTGCGGATGTCCTCGCCGGAGAGGTCGAGGAACGGCTCGGCCGGCTGCAGGATCGCGGGCTCCGAGCGCTCGTAGCCGGCCTTGCGCAAACGACAACAGCAGCGCGTCCGCCCAGAAGGCGGTTCCAGTCGTGGAATTGGCTGGCTGTCGTCGTCATGATCGTGTCCAGATCGCGCGGAACGGGCCGGCCGGCGATTTGGCGCTGCCCTTAGCACGGCTCGGATGACGTTTCGACAGGGATCGGGCAAGTCGACGCCTTAACGTCTTCTGTCTTAACGGTTTTTAACGGCCTGAGCGGATCCCTTCCAGTCTCCGAGCGCTGCCTGCACCAGCGCCAGCGCCGCGACGCGCGGCGGTATCGGCCCGCAGGATTCGCGGGCCCAGCGCCAGCCGTCAGCGTTCTGCGGCTGCCGCAACAGCAGCGCGCGTTCCTCCTCGGCAAAGCCGCCCTCGGGGCCGATCAGGACATCGATGCCGCTGGCGCTCTGTCGCGGCGCGCTTTCAGCGCCTCGAAG
Organism: uncultured Alphaproteobacteria bacterium; assembly: GCA_963696255.1. Taxonomy (GTDB): domain Bacteria; phylum Pseudomonadota; class Alphaproteobacteria; order Rhizobiales; family Xanthobacteraceae; genus Bradyrhizobium. The sequence goes on along the minus strand of CAVOJN010000005.1, from coordinate 391,567 downwards.
GGATCGGCGACCTCGGCGGCCTCGTCGCAGAACACCAGCAGGCGCTCTGGATCGCGGCTTGTCGAGATACCGCTCCAGCGGCACGGGATCGGCGACGGCGGCGATGCTCAAGATGCCGCATTGCTCGGCGGCCTCGATGACATTGGCGCGCATGCGCTCGCCATTGACACGGGAGACCTGCGTGAAGCGCGTCAGCACCGGCTGCAGCCGGGAGGCGCCCATCTCGACCGCCTTCTGCACCATGTAGTCGAGCCGCGCGTGCTTGAGCGGCGCAAAGACGTAAGCGAGATCGGGCAGGCGGTCCTGCGGCCGCGTCTGGCTTTCGATGGTGAGACTGTCCGGCCGCTTGCGCCCCGCAGATCGCGGCACGCCATTCGCCGTCGCGGCCGTTGAAGACGAGGACGGTGTCGCCCGCGGACAGCCGCAGCACATTGCCGAGATAATTGCTCTGCTCGCGCTCCAGCGCGACTGACCCGGCCTTCGGCGAGAGGCGCGTCGACATAGAGGCGGGGGCTGCGAAAATCGTGGTCGGGCATATCCTGGTTCCGGTTCCGGGCCGCCTTTTAGCCTAAAGTCCGTGCGAAGTACGCGCCGGTCGGAGAAACAACCTTGATGACAGTTCGTCTTGTCGTGCTCTCGGTGGTCGCCGCCGCGATGGTTCCGGCGGCTGCCGCGCCGGCGCAGGGCACGCCGTCGTCCGAGAAGCAAGCGACTTGCCTCAAGGGATACAGTCGCTTTGCGCGAGGACGCCGAGAAGAAGGGCAAGCTGATCAAGGCGGCGAGCGACCGCCATGCGTCGCCCGGCGAAGCTTGCAAGCTGATCGCCGACTACAGCGCGGCCGAAGTGAAGATGATCGAATATGCCGAGGTGAATGCCGCCGCATGCGGAGTTCCGCCGCAGACGGTCGAGCAGTTGAAGAACGCATACAGGACCACCGAATCACTGGAGAAGAAGATCTGCGCCCTCGCCGAGCAAGCCAGGATGCGCGGGCGGGATGGCCGCAGCATCAACGAGTTGCTGAGCCCGGCGACTGCGCCGCCTGAAGTCCCGGTCATTAGCGACTTCGGCGATCCCGCGTACGGACGCATTCGTCGCGGATTCTAGATGAACGGGCGCAATCGCGGTCAGACCTTCGTGAAGCTCTGGCCTGGTGGTCCGATTTTAACCTAAAGGTCGAGAATCAGGGGCAAATATTGGCCCGAAATGCGGCTCTGCGCCGCGCTGTTGCCCCATTCGGCGGGTTGTTAACGGCTGGCGGCAGCCGTAAATAGACCGGACCGGATATTTGTTTCCGAACATGGATTCGGGACCTTTCGGGCTCTCAATGATGGGCCTTTGGACCTCGCCGGAGAAACAGCCTTGATGATCCACCGCTTGATCGTGCCGATGACGATGGCCGTGCTTGCCGTCCAGGGCGGGCTGGCGCTGGCGCAGGGCGCATTTCCCGCGCCGTTACCGAACCAGCAGCCGCGTGGCCCGGTCGCGAACGATTCGGCGTTTCCGCCGGTCAATGGAGCGGCCCCAAGGGCCTGCGAACGATCCGGCATTTCCGCCAGTCAACGGAGCGGCGCCGAGGGCCTCCGTCGGTGCGCCGCCGCGGGCGCTTCGCCGTTCCCGAGCGCGGGCGCGGCGCCGGTTGCCGCTGCTCCCACCGGCTTCTCGCCCGCTCCGCCGACCCAGGGCGGCGGCGGCGGGCGGCCCGTCGCAGGCCTGCATGAACGGTTTCCTTCCCTTGCGCGAAGACGCCGAGAAGAAGGGCAAGATGATCAAGGCCGCGAGCGACCGTCACGCGCCGCCCGACGAGGCCTGCAAGATCATCGGCAACTACGGCGCGGCCGAAGTGAAGATGATCAAATACGTCGAGACCAATGCCGCCAAATGCGGAATTCCGGCTCAGGTCGGCGACCAGTTGAAGACCGGCCACAAGAACACCGAAGCGCTGGAGAAGAAGGTCTGCAACGTCGCCGAGCAGATGAAGACGCGCGTGGCCGGCCGGCCCGCAGCCTCAGCGAAGTGCTGGGCATCGGCGAACGCGGCGCCCGAAGGCCACGCCTCGCGCAAGGGCGGCAGCACCTTCGAAACGCTGAACGGCAACGTCCTGTCAGAGGAACTGATCGAGATGAGTGACGCGGTCGCTCGCGTTGCGGATGCGACCGGCAACTGGGTCGACACCGTTGCGCCGTCCTGGTCGCGGCCCTATTTGCGGCTCGCGCGCCTCGATCGTCCGATCGGCTCCTGGCTGCTGCTGATGCCCTGCTGGTGGTCAGCGGCGCTGTCCGCCGGCATCGCGCACGACCTCGATCGCCTGCCGCTCGATATCGCTGCTGTTCTTCATCGGCGCCTTTGCGATGCGCGGCGCCGGTTGCACCTGGAACGACATCACCGATCGCGATCTCGACGCCAGGGTCGAGCGCACGCGCTCGCGGCCGATTCCCGCAGGCCAAGTCAGCGTCAAGCAGGCGCTGGTCTTCCTGGTGCTGCAGGCGCTGATCGGGCTTGCGGTGCTGCTGCAGTTCAACCGTTTCGCCGTTCTGACCGGCATCGCCTCGCTCGTCATCGTCGCCGTCTATCCCTTCATGAAACGCATCACCTGGTGGCCGCAGATCGTGCTGGGGCTCGCCTTCTCCTGGGGCGCGTTGATGGGATTTGCCGTGACCTTCGGCAGGCTCGATCTCACCGCGTTCGTGCTCTATGCCGGCTCGATCGCCTGGGTGATCGCCTATGACACCATCTATGCGCATCAGGACACCGAGGACGACGCGCTGATCGGCGTCAAGTCGACCGCGCGGCTGTTCGCCGAGCGCACGCATCAGGCGCTGGTGATGTTCTATGGGCTGGCGGTGGTGCTGATCGGCGTGGCGCTCGCGCTGGCCGGCGTCGGGCTCGCGGCCTGGATCGGACTTGCGGTCTTCGCCGCGCATCTCGCCTGGCAGGTGCGCAGGCTTGAGAATCGGCGATCCCGCGCTGTGCCTGCGCCTGTTCAAGTCGAACCGCGATGCGGGGCTGCTGTTGTTTGCGGGGCTGTTGATGGATGCGGTGATGCGCGTTGTGTGATCTGTAGGATGGTTAGCCCAACGGGTCCGCGCAAAGCGCGGCCCGATGACAGGCTCCGGTGTAACCCACCACTTTTTGTTTCCGGGGTGACAGAAGAGGTGGGTTACGCTTCGCTAACCACCCTCCGAAATCTTCAATTCCTGGCGATGATCTCGCGCTCGCCGCGATAGGAATTCGCGCCGTTGAGCAATGCGCCGACGCGCCGCCGCATCAGGAACCTCGGGCGGCGAAACGCGGACGCGTTGCGGCGCCGGCGCCGGAGCGCGGGCTCGCGGGTTTCGTCCTGCAGCTGCGGCAGCGAGAAGATCTCGCTCCACATCTGCCAGGCTGCTGGCGATCTCGTCTGCGTCGGAGCTGACGCAGAGCGGAATGGTGAGTGACGGGTCGCGGTGCACAAGCACCAGCATCTGTGCATCGTCGCCGCCGCGCAGCGCGACGCCGAGGAAATCGCTGACGCGAACATTGATGGCCATGCGCATGCCCTTGACGGCACGGCGCAGCACGACGCGTTCGCGATGAAGCTCGACCTGTCGCATGCCGCCATCGGCACGAATGTCGTGCGCGGCAAAGCTGACGGGCAGGGAAAGAGGGTCGAGCCGCAATGCGCGGCTCGACCCGGCGGGATTGATCCCGCTTGTTGCTGTTTGACGCCTCACGGCTTTGTCTCCCCGCCGGGATTATGCTCCCGGTCGATGCGTGAGACTGTGCCACGGCCGGGTCCGTTTCGGCTTAAAAAGGCTGGTTAAAGAGCCGTCACCGGGGGCGAAACGTCTTCCATGATTGACAAGACCTTGGCTTGCATGATTGACGAGATGTTGCGGCGTTCCAGAAAATCCTAGATTTTCGCCGCGCGAAAATGCTTGAAGTCCGCGTCATCGGGCACATCTGTCGATTTCATTGCCGTGCGCCCGCGCCCCATAAAAAGCCAGGGATTTCGTTCGTGAACTCTTCACCATCCGTCGCATCGACACTTTCGAAGAAGACGTCCGGCACCGGCCTGTTCGACCAGTCTGCGCTCTCGGTGCTGGCCGAGCGGCTGGTCGAGGCCGCCAAACGTGCCGGTGCGGACGCAGCGGACGCGATCGCCGTGCGCGGCATCTCGCAGGGTGTCGAGGTGCGTGACGGGCGCGTCGAGGAATCCGAGCGCTCCGAAGGCGACGACGTCGGCTTGAGGGTGCTCGTCGGCCAGCGCCAGGCGGTGGTCTCGACCAACGATATCAGTGGCGACGGCATCGCGCGGCTTGCGGAACGCGCCGTGGCGATGGCGCGCGTTGCGCCCAACGACAAGTATGTCGGCCTTGCCGATCCCGCTCTCCTGGCGCGCGACTTTCCCGATCTCGATCTGCTCGATCCCCATGTTCCGGAAGTCGCGGAACTCGAGCGGCGCGCGCAGGAGGCCGAGGCTGCGGGGTTGGCCGTGAAGGGCGTGAGCAAGTCCGGTGGCGCGTCGGCGTCCGCCGGCATCGGCGGCATGGTGCTGGTGACCAGCGCCGGTTTCCACGGCTCCTATCTGCGCTCGAGCCATGGCATCTCGATGACGGCGATCTCGGGCGAGGGCACCGGCATGGAGCGCGATTACGACTACACGTCCGCGCCGCACGCCGCCGATCTCGAGAATCCGGCCGAGGTCGGACGCAGCGCAGGCGAGCGCGCCGTGGCGCGCGTCAATCCGCGCAAGGTCGAGACCAGCAAGGTGCCGGTCGTCTACGATCCCAGGGTCTCCGGCTCGCTGGTCGGGCATCTCATCGGCGCCGTGAACGGCGCCTCGATCGCGCGCAAGACCAGTTTCCTGAAGGACAAGCTCGGCGCGCAGCTGTTTGCGGACAACATCCGTATCATCGACGATCCCCTGCGCCGGCGCGGCCTGCGCTCCCAATCCTTCGACGCCGAGGGCGTCGCGGTGAAGAGGCTCGCCATTGTCGATGGCGGCGTTCTGACCACGTGGCTTCTGGATTCGGCCACCGCGCGCGAGCTCGGCCTCAAGACCACCGGTCACGCCCATCGCGGCGTGTCGTCCTCGCCCTCGCCGGGTCCGTATAATCTGCACCTCGAAGCCGGCAGCGTGACGCCGCAGGATCTGATCGCCGACATCAAGCAGGGCTTTTACGTCACCGACCTGATCGGCTCCGGCGTCAATGGCGTCACCGGCGACTACAGCCGCGGCGCATCGGGTTTCTGGATCGAGAACGGCGAGATCACCTATCCCGTCAGCGAGGTGACGATCGCCGCGCATCTGCTGGACATGTTCAAGTCGATGGTGCCAGCCAACGACCTGGAATTCCGTTATGGCGTCAATGCGCCAACCGTGCGGATCGAGGGATTGACCCTTGGCGGACGCTGACGGCGCGCACGCGGCGTCCCTGGCGCGCGACACCCGACTTCTGAAACAGACCGTCCGCGAGGCAGGCCAGCTCGCGCTGTCGCTGTTCCGCACCGACTTGAAGAACTGGACCAAGGGGGCCTCATCGCCGGTCTCCGAGGCCGACATCGCCGTCAACGATCTGCTGGAAGCGCGGCTGCGCAGCGCCACGCCGGATTATGGATGGCTGTCGGAGGAAAGTGCCGATGATGAAGATCGCCTCGGCAGGCCTCGAGTCTGGATCGTCGATCCCATCGACGGCACCCGTGGCTATCTCGCCGGCCGCGAGGACTGGTGCGTGAGCGTGGCCCTGGTCGAGGATTCGGCTCCGCTTCTCGCCGCCGTGTTCGCGCCGGTGTCGGATGAATTCTTCTTTGCCTCGCGCGGGCTCGGAGCCACGCGCAACGAGAGCCCCGTTTTCGTGACAGGCGGGAGCGAGCTCGACTTCGCGCGCGTCGCGGGCCCCAAGCCGCTGGCGGAACGGCTGAACACGACGAGGCAGGACATCACCCTGCATCCGCGGATTGCCTCGCTCGCGCTGCGGCTGTGCCGGGTCGCGCAGGGAAACCTCGACGTGGCCTTCGCCGGCGGGCAGTCGCGAGACTGGGATCTTGCCGCGGCGAATTTGATCGTGCAGGAGGCGAATGGTAGGATGACCGCGCTTTCCGGGGACACGATTCTTTACAATCGTCGGGAAGTGGCGCACGGAATACTGGTGGCTGCGGGGCGCGATCGTCATGCGAGCATCGTCTCGCATTTTCGACATCATCCGTTGCCCTAGGCGTCAGTGCTGAGACTGCTTGCCGGGCAGGCCCGATGCAGGGCCGCTCAAGGGGAGATGGACCATGCAAGACAATGCCCCGCAGCAGCTTCTTCATCTCGTGATCGGCGGCGAGTTGATCGATCTCGAACACAACACCTTCAAGGACCTCGACCAGGTGGATATCGTCGGCGTGTTTCCCAACTACGCGACCGCCTATGCGGCGTGGAAGGCGAAGGCGCAGGCGACCGTCGACAATGCGCAGATGCGCTATTTCGTGGTTCATCTGCATCGGCTGCTCGATCCGTCTCAAGACGCGAAACCTGCCCGTTGAAAAGATTGCTTCGCAACACGCTGCGCAGCAGCTGGTTCCAGCGTGCTGCGGCGGTCCTTGCGGCCGAATGGCTGCGCTTCGTCTGGCGGACCAACCGCTTCAGTTTTGAGCCCGGCGGCAAGGACGGCCTCTACGCGCGGGTCGAGGGGCAGTTCCCCGCAATTTTCGCATTCTGGCACGGCCAGCATTTCCTCACGCCCTTCATCAAGAACAAGGCGACTCACAGGGCCAAGGTGCTGATATCCCTGCATCGCGACGGCGAGTTCAACGCGATCACGGCCGAACGGCTCGGCATCGGAACCATCAGAGGGTCCGGCGACCACGGCTCGGCATTTTATCGCAAGGGCGGGATCGGCGCCTTCAGGGAGATGGTGCGCGCGCTCGACGACAACTATAATGTGGCGTTGACTGCCGATGTGCCGAAGCGGTCGCGTGTTGTGGGTCTTGGCATTATCATGCTGGCGCGAGAAACCGGACGGCCGATCATGCCCTTCGCCATGGCCACCAGCCGCTACATTCAGCTCGACAATTGGGATCGCACCACGATCAACCTGCCGTTCGGACGCGGGGCGGTCGTGGGTGTCGAGGAGATCTACGTGCCTGAAGATGCCGACGGCGAGGCGATGGAGCAGTATCGCCGGAAGCTGGAAGCGATCCTGAACGAGGCGACCCGTCGCGCCTATGCGCTGGTCGGTCGCCCCGAGGGGGCGGATCATGGCTAAGGCCCTGCCGATGACGCTGCGATTCTATCGCGGATTGTCCTCGGCAATGGTGCCGCTGGCGCCGGCGCTGATCCGGCGGCGGCTGAAGCTCGGCAAGGAGGATCCGGAGCGGATCGGCGAGCGGCGCGGCATCACCCGCGATACCAGGCCGCAAGGGCCGATGGTCTGGATTCACGGCGCCAGCGTCGGCGAGGTGCTGGCATCGGCCGCGTTGATCGACCGGCTGCGCGCGCTCAACATCCGCATCCTCCTGACCTCGGGCACGGTGACCTCGGCCGCGATCGTGGCCAAGCGCTTCCCGCCCGATATCATCCATCAATACGTGCCCTACGATTCTCCGCGCTATGTCGCGCGCTTCCTCGATCACTGGCGGCCCTCGCTCGCGCTGTTCATCGAATCCGATCTCTGGCCCAATCTGATCCTGCAAAGCGCAGCGCGCCGGCTGCCGATGGTGCTGATCAACGGGCGGATGTCACATCGCTCTTTCCCGCGCTGGCGGCGGATGCACGGCACCATCTCGACGCTGCTCGAGAAATTCGATGTCTGCCTCGCGCAATCGCCGACGGACGCGGAACGTTTTGCCGCGCTCGGCTGCCCCAGCGTCATCACCACGGGAAACCTCAAGCTCGACGTTCCCGCACCGCCCGCCGATTCCGACCGGCTGGAGCGGCTGTTGTCGCTGACGCGCGGCCGGCCTGTCGTGGTGGCGGCGTCGACCCATCCGGGCGAAGAGGAGATCCTGATCGAGACGCACAAGGCGCTCGGCGGATTCTTCCCGCGTCTGTTGAGCGTCATCGTGCCGCGGCATCCCGATCGCGGACCGCCGATCTGGCGGCTGGTCGATGCCGCCGGGTTGAAGGCGGGTTTGCGCTCGCGCGACGAGATGCCGAACGCCACGACCGATATCTATGTCGCCGATACCCTGGGAGAACTCGGCCTGTTCTATCGCCTGTCGGGCATCGTCTTCATGGGCGGATCGCTGGTGACGCATGGCGGACAGAATCCGATCGAGGCGATCAAGCTCGGCGCCTCGATCGTGCACGGTCCGCACGTCTTCAATTTCACCGACGTCTATGAAGCGCTCGATACGGCCGGTGGCGCACGCAAGGCGGAGACACAGGAGGCGCTGGTCAAGCAGTTGGGCCAGCTGCTCGCCGATCCCGCCATTCGCGCGTCCATGGTCGCGGCGTCGGCTGGCGTCGTCGACGAACTTGGCGGCGCGCTCAACCGCACGCTCGCGGCGCTCGAGCCCTATCTGCTTCAGTTGCGGCTCGAGATGGGAGCCGCCAATGCGTGAGCCGGCGTTCTGGCACGCGCCGAACTCCTGGACGTCCCATCTGCTCCGGCCGCTTGGCGCGCTCTATGGCGCGGTCGCGGCGCAACGGCTGCAAGGCAAGGGCCTGGACGCCGGCATCCCCGTGTTCTGCGTCGGCAATTATCATGTCGGCGGCGCCGGCAAGACCCCGGCGGTGCTGGCGCTTGCGAGGATCCTGCGCGAGCTCGGCGAAACGCCGGTCGTGCTCAGCCGCGGCTATGGCGGACGCCTGCGCGGCCCGGTCGTGGTCGATCCGGCACGCCATGGCGCCTCCGATGTCGGCGACGAGCCGTTGATGCTCGCCGGCCATGTGCCCGTGGTGGTGTCGCGCGAACGAAGCGATGGCGTGGCGCTGGCGAAGTCGCAGCGCGCCAGCGTCATCCTGATGGATGACGGGTTTCAGAATCCGTCGATCGCCAAGGATGCTTCGCTCATCGTGATCGACAGCGACCGCGGCCTTGGCAACGGCCTCGTGTTCCCCGCGGGGCCGCTGCGCGCGCCGCTGGAGCCCCAGCTTGCGCGGACCGACGCGCTGATCGTGGTTGGCGACGGCGCGGCGGCCGGAACCGTGGCGGCCGACATCGCGGCGCGCAAGGCGCCGGTCTTCTCCGCGCGTCTTGCACCCGATGCGGCCGCGCTCGCCAGCCTCGACGGCAAGCGCGTTTTCGCCTTTGCCGGCATCGGCGATCCCGGCCGCTTTTTTCGGACACTGCGCACGGCGCGTATTGAGGTGGTGCGGGAGCGCGCCTTTGCCGATCATCATCCGTTTGCGGCTGAGGAGATCGAGAGCCTGCTCGGCGATGCCGGTCGCGACGGGTTGACGCTGGTGACGACGGAAAAGGATTTCGTGCGGCTACAGGGAGCCGCGACGATCCCGGCGCAACACAGCGACATCGTGCCGTTCAAGGTGACGCTGGAATTTGCCGACGAGAGCCGCTTGCGGGCGTTTCTTTCGGAACGGTTGTTCAGGGCGCGCGAGAGGAAATAGAATTCGAGTCGTCCCGGCGAACGCCGTAGCGAAACGAAGGCCTGCGGTGATGGGTCCCTGCTTTCGCAGGGACGACGGCGTGTAGGGTGGGCAAAGCGCAAGCCCACCATTCGCGTTATCATGCTGCTGACGAACGGCGGGCACGGCGCGATGCGCCTTTGCTCACCCTGCGAAGTCAGCCCTGTGATTTCAAAGCGCCGGGAAAATGCCGCTGCAGCACGGCGCTCGGCAGCGCGTAAGCCTCCTGCAGATCGACGCTCCAGTATTTGAGTTCATCGAGCGGAATCCGCGCGTCGGTCACCGCGCAACGCACATAGGTTCCCGGCGAGATCACGCGGAAATCGCCGTCCAGATACTGCACCTGCGCTTCGCCGTGACCCGAGGGGCCGAACTTGTTCAACACCAGAAGCTCTCCGATTCAATCATTTCGTCGCACTCCAGGGCATGACCCCGACCCGCAGGGCCGCGCTAGCGCAAATTGTGCAGCGGTTTTCCGAAAAGATCATGCCCAACAGGAATCTAAAGCGCGATCGTGCTTCGCGCTTTAGCATAAATAGGCGGTCATGTCCGCCCGCGAAACCCACCGATTTGTGATGATTTGCCGCAATTTCCGCGTGTTAGCTTTTGGTCGGGATGGACGGCGGCGTATCGCCGCGGCCATAACGGTCATCTCAAACCAGATGCGCCTGAAGCCGGTCATTGCATTGCTGACCTGTCTTGCCGTGGCCTCGCCCGCGGCCGCGGCGCCCGTTGCGACGCCGCATGAGATCGAGATAGCGGAAGGCGAACTGACGCTGCACGCCCAGCTCTACAAGCCGGACGGCGAGGGTCCCTTTCCAACCGTGATCGCGCTGCATGGCTGTGGCGGCCTCGCCGGTCGCGCCGAGCCGGTGCTGCCGCGCTATCGCGAGTGGGCCGAGCAATTCGTCAAGGACGGTAAGGCGGTGCTGCTGCCGGACAGTTTCGGCTCGCGCGGGCTCGGTCCGCAATGCCGGGTCAAGGAGCCCAAGGTGCGTGCGCGCCGCGAGCGCGTCGAAGACATCATGGCGGCGCGGCAATGGCTGACGCAGCAGACCTGGGTGGCGCAAGACCGCATCAGCCTGATCGGATGGGCCCATGGTGCAAGCGCGCTGCTCTGGGCGGTGCGCCCGCAACTGGTGACGCGCGGCACCGAGCCGGATTTCCGCTCCGCGGTCGCCTTCTATCCGAACTGCCGTATCTCTGCCGGCCTCGGCTGGAGCACGCGGGTGCCGACCCTGCTTCTGATCGGCAGCAAGGACGACGTCTCCTCGCCGTCGGCCTGCCGCCAGATGATCGACGGCGCGCAGGGCCGCAGCGCCTTGACGCGGATGGTGGTGTTTCCCGGCGCCTATCATGATTTCGATCGCGCCAATCTGCCCGTCCATGCGGCCAACGGCTCGCCGGACGCCGCCACTCCCGAGCACGGCCATATCGGCACCGACCCCGAAGCTCGCGCCGAGGCGCAGAGGCTGGTGACGGAGTGGCTGGCGCGGTGATTGATTTCCTTTGTTCCGTCATGCCCGGGCTTGTCCCGGGCATCCACGTCTTTCCTTCGTTGGGAGCCAAAGACGTAGATGGCCGGGACAAGCCCGGCCATGACGATGCCGACAGACTTTCCTAAAACAGACTGCCCTGATCGGCCGGCTTGACCGCGCGCTTGGGCGCGGCAGGTTTTTGCTCGCGCGCAGGGGGCGTGCGCGGCGCGACCGTTGCCGGCGGCCGATCCGCATCCGCGGTCGCGCCGACGCGGCCGTCGGCAAACTCGATCGACAGGCGCGCGGCCGGACCGACCTGCGCCGCCGCATGCACGGGATGACCGCCCTCGTCGCGTACCAGCGCGAAGCCGCGCTCCAGCACGCTGCGATAGGAAAGCGCGGACAACAGCTGGCCGCTATGGGTGACGCGCGCCTCGAGCCGCAGCAACGCGGTCACGAGCGCGCGGCGGGCGCGCTCAGCCAGACGCTGCGTGCGTTCACGTTCGCGCGCAATCGCGTTGCGCTGCGCCTGTGCGTTGGCAAGCCGTGAGGCCTTGAGCCGCGCCTCGAGGCCGGTGAAGCGCTCGCGGCGGCTGCGCAACAGCGAGCGCGTGGAATTCCGGAGCCGCTCGCCCGAGATGGTCAGATGCTGCCGTGCCTGCGCGACCTGTCCGCGCAACACCCGCAAGGTAAGCCGGGCGCCGACGGAGGCGAAGTGGCGGAAATGCGCATGGGTGTTGGCGCGCAGGCCGCGGGGCAGGGTGCCCGCCGCCGCATCGAGCCGCTGCCGCGGGATCGCCAGCAGTTCGCTGGCGCTCGGCAGCGCCCGCGCAGCCGCGCGCAATTCGTTGCGGCGGTTTTCCTGGCCGCGCAGCCAGCAGACGGAGACGCGGCGGGCCAGGCTTTCCACTTCCGCCACCAGTTCGCTTCGCACCGGCACGGCCATTTCAGCCGCCGCCGTCGGGGTGGGCGCGCGCTTGTCGGCGGCGAAATCGATCAGCGTAATGTCCGTCTCGTGCCCGACCGCCGAGATCAGCGGGATCATGCTGTCCGCGGCGGCGCGGACCACGATCTCCTCGTTGAAGGACCAGAGGTCCTCCAGCGAGCCGCCACCGCGCGCGACGATCAGCACGTCCGGCCGGGGAATCCGGCCGCCCTCGGGAAGCGCATTGAAGCCGCGGATCGCAGCCGCGACCTGCTCGGCCGAGCCGTCGCCCTGCACCTTCACCGGCCAGACCAGCACGCGGCGGGGAAAGCGATCCTCGAGCCGATGCAGGATGTCGCGGATCACGGCGCCGGTCGGCGATGTCACGACGCCGATCACCTCCGGCAGCCAGGGCAACAGCTGCTTGCGGGCTTCCGCGAACAGGCCCTCGGCGGCGAGCTTCTTCTTGCGCTCTTCCAGGAGCGCCATCAGCGCGCCGACGCCGGCCGGCTCCAGCGATTCGATCACGATCTGGTAGCTGGACTTGCCGGGATAGGTGGTGAGCTTGCCGGTCGCGATCACCTCAAGCCCTTCCTGCGGCTTGAAGCGCATCCGGTAATGCGTGCCCTTCCAGATCACGGCATCGATCTTGGCGTTCTCGTCCTTGAGCGCGAAATAGCAATGGCCGGAGGAATGCGGCCCCCGGAAGCCCGAGATTTCGCCGCGCACCCGGACATGGCCATAGGAGTCCTCGACCGTCCGCTTCAGCGCGGAGGACAATTCGGACACCGTGAATTCCGGAGCGTTGATCAGGTTTTCGGCGGCAGGCATGGCGACTCGGTGAACAAAACGGGTCCGCCCAAATTAGGGATTTTCGGCAGGGATCGCCAACCCGCATCTGGGTTTTTCCATGCTCTGTATGATAGAGTACTCTGCAAAATGGAAGCCCTCGACGAGATCATCCACCAGCCACGGCGGCTGAGGATCATGGCGGCGCTTAACGGCCTGCCAGGAACCGCCGGGCTTGAATTCGCGCGTTTGAAGGTGCTGACCGGCGCCACCGACGGCAATCTCGGGGCGCATATCGGAACCCTGTCCAAAGCCGGCTATGTCGCCGTGAGTAAGGCCTTTGCGGGCAAGAAGCCGCAAACGACAGTCATGGCGACTGCCGCCGGCCGCGCCGCCTTCGCCGGCCATCTCGCGGCCTTGCAGGCGATCGTTGCGGCCTCGGAGGGGGAGAAATAGCGACACTCTCACTGGCCGTCATTCCGGGATGGCCCACTGAACTCGGGTTTACCCGAGTTCAGCGACTCCAATGACCAAGTCGGCAACAGCCGACTTGGTAGGGCCAGGCCCGGAATCCATACTCACGATGGTGGTTATGGATTCCGGGCTCGCGCTTCGCGCGCCCCGGAATGACGATGTGTGGATATCCGGGCCCTTGCAGTGAGCGGGGGACTCATGCGACCGACATCATCGTCTTTCCCATCCGACGGCCCTTCATGCATATCCTTCTGCTCGGCTCCGGCGGCCGCGAACATGCTCTTGCCTGGAAGATCGCGGCCTCGCCGCTGGTGACGAAGCTGTGGTGCGCGCCAGGCAATGGCGGCATCGCCCGCGAGGCCGAATGTGTCGCCCTCGACATCGCGAACCACGCCGCCGTGATCGAGTTCTGCAAGACGAATGCGATCGACCTGGTCGTGGTCGGCCCCGAGACGCCGCTTGTGGCCGGGATTGTCGACGATCTCGCCAGAGCCGGCATCAAGGCGTTCGGACCCGGCCGGGCAGCCGCGCAGCTTGAAGGGTCCAAGGGTTTCACCAAGGATCTCTGCCGCGAGTTCAATATTCCGACTGGCGCGTATCAGCGTTTCAACATCGCCTCCGATGCGCTTGCTTACGTGCGCAAGCAGGGCGCGCCGATCGTGATCAAGGCGGACGGCCTTGCCGCCGGCAAGGGCGTGGTGGTCGCAAAGACGCTGGCGGAGGCGGAGGCCGCCATCGCCATGATGTTCGAGGGCGGTTTCGGCGCGGCCGGCGCCGAGGTCGTGATCGAGGAATTTCTTTCGGGGCGCGAAATCAGCTTCTTCGCGCTGTGCGACGGGGAGTCCGCAATTCCGCTGGCGAGCGCGCAGGACCACAAGCGCGTGTTCGACCATGACGAAGGACCGAACACCGGCGGCATGGGCGCCTATTCGCCGACGCCCTTCGTCACCCCGGAGGTCCATGACCAGATCATGTCGCGGATCATTTTGCCGACACTGGCCGGCATGAAGAAACGCGGCATGCCGTTTCGCGGCGTGCTCTATGCCGGCGTGATGCTGACGGAGCAGGGACCAAAACTGTTCGAATACAATGTCCGCTTTGGCGATCCCGAGACCCAGGTGCATATGCTCAGGATGATGTCTGATATCGTGCCGGCGTTTCTTGCGGCCTGCGACGGCGAGTTGAAGCATTTCGATCTGCGCTGGTACGCCGAGCCGGCAATCACCGTGGTGATGGCGGCCAAAGGCTATCCCGGCGACTACAGGAAGGGCACGCGGATCGAGGGGCTCGATGAGGCCGCCAAGGTCGAGGGCGTCGAAATCTTCCACGCCGGAACGGTCGCCAAAGACGGCGCGATCCTCGCCAATGGCGGGCGCGTGCTCAACGTCTGCGCGGTCGGAAAGACCGTCACCGAAGCCCGGGAGCGCGCCTATCAGGCCATTGATCGCATCAGATGGCCGGATGGCTTCTGCCGCCGCGACATCGCCTGGCAGGCGGTGGAAGCGGAGCGGGGCGGCTAGCTCAACTCGTCATGCGCGGGCCTGACCCGCGCATCCGTCAATCTTCACGAGAGCCTTTGGTTTGGAGATGGATCGCCGGGTCGAGCCCGGCGATGACGACCCGATGTGATGGCGACTTACAACAAATTCCGACCTGCCATTGCCGATGGGGCGTCATGGATCGTGCGTTCACGCGATCAGATAGATCGGGCTCGACCAGGCCTGATGGCCATCGGCCTGGGTGACGCGCAGATACCGCCTGCGGTCGCCCAGACGGATGCTCAGCGTGTCGCCGGCGTGCAGATAGCCGCGGCCAACACGGATCAGTAGCGTGTTCGCATAGGGACGAACATTGAGCCGGTCGTACCAGAGATCGAGCTTCGCGCCGTTGCTGGCTTCGGCAGCGCGAGCGTGATCGATCCCGTATGTTCGGGCAGGTAGGTCGAGAAGGGCATGATGTCTCATTCAGCCTTGATGTTCAGTTCTTTCATCAATCGTCCGAACGTCGTGTAATCGTCACGCACGAACGCGGCGAACTGCGCAGGACTGCCGCCGACCGGCTCCAGTGCTGAGTCGAGGAGGGTTTTGCGTACTGCAGGGTCGACCAACATCTTGTTGATCTCGCCGTTGAGACGTTCGACGATGGCCGACGGGGTCCCCTGAGGCGCGAATACGCCAAGCCATTGATCGAGGACGAGCCCCTTGATCCCGGCTTCTTCAAACGTCGGTACGTCGGGCAGGCCCGGCGAACGTGCCTTCGAGGTCTGCGCCAGCAATCGCAGCGTGCCGGCCTTGTAGTGCGGTATCAGCGGCGTCGATCCGAGCGAGCCGAGCTTGACGTGTCCGCCGAGGAGGTCATTGATCGCCGGGCCGCCGCCCCGGTATGGAATCTGCTCGAGCTTGATTCCGGCAGTTTCGGCGAACCACTGGACCGCCATGTGCTGGGCAGAGCCCAGTCCGCTTCCGGTCGCGTATGGCAGGCCCGGCTTCTGCTTCGCCAGCGCGATCAACTCTGCGATTGAGCTGACACCAAGCGAGGGATGCGCGGCGAGGACGATTGGCTGACGCGCAAGTTGGATGATGGGCGCCAGGTTGGTTACGGGATCGATGTTGGTATGATATATGTGAGGATTGCTCGCGACCGCATCCGTCGTCACGAGAATGGTGTAGCCGTCGGGTGCGCTCTTGGCGGCTTCCGCTATCCCGACCGTGCCATTGGCGCCGGACTTGTTCTCGACAAAGACCTGCTGGCCAAACACCCGTGCGAGGTTGTCGGCTATCAGTCTTGCGCCGACGTCGGTCGAGCCGCCGGCCGGAAACGGCACCACGATCCGGATTGGCCTTGCCGGATATGTGTGGTCCGGTGCCGCCACGCTCCTGGCCAGTCCGAGCGGTAGCGCAGCGAGTGCGAGCAGGGCCTTTCGTCTCGAGATCACGGTCATCCCCCGTTGGTGGAGCGGTCGGATTCCACCAACGAGGCTATCGGATAAGCTATCCCCCAGGTAGCGCTATCTGGGGCCGGACCCTTCACCGCGCGGGCCCCGGAATGACGAAGATGGCTTACAGCAAATCTCCGCCCGCGGCCAAAGCCGTCGTGCCGTGCTCGCGGAAGGCCTTGATGACGTTGCGGCCGACTTTCCACTTGTGCACTTCGTCGGGCCCGTCGACCAGCCGCTGCGAGCGCACCTGGGTGTACCATTGCGCCAGCGGCGTATCCTGGGAGAAGCCGAGGGCGCCGTGAAGCTGGATCGCGGTGTCGATCACGTGATGCACCATATGCGCGAGAAACACCTTCGCGATCGAGTTTTCCTGCCGGAAATCGAGGCCCTTCTCCGCCTTGTAGGCGATATGCAGCAACATGAGCCGGCCGATATAGAGCTGGCTCGCACATTCGGCGAGCATGAACTGCACGGCCTGGCGGTCGGCGAGCGGCTGGCCGAAAGTCGAGCGCTTGGTGACGCGGGCAGCCGCCATGTCGAGCGCGCGCTGGGCCTTGGCGATGTTGTGCATGCCGTGACGAAGGCGGCCATAGGCGAGGCGATGCTGGCCCATGTTGAAGCCGTTGCCCTCGCCGCCGAGCAGATTGTCGGCGGAGACCTTGAGATCCTTGATCTCGATCTCGGAATGGCCGCCATGGATCTGGTCGTAATACGGACCTTCGATCGCCATGTTCTTGATGTTGCGCTTGATGTTGTAGCCGGGGTTCGGCAGCTCGACGATGAAGGTCGAGTAGCGCTTGTGGCGCGGTGCATCGGGATCGGTCATCGCCATCACCAGCGCCATGTTGGCGACGCTGGCAGAGGACGAGAACCATTTCTCGCCATTGAGGACGTAATTCTCGTTGCCGTCCTTCACCGCACGGGTCTGCATGCCGGTGGCGTCGGCGCCGGAGGCCTTCTCGGTCATCGAGAAGCAGATGCGCTTCTCTCCGTTGAGCAGCGGCTTGAGGAACTTCTCCTTCTGGTGTTCCGTGCCGTGGGCGAGAATGGTCATGATCGAGGCGTCGTCGGGACCTTGCGTGTTCATGGACAACGCGCCCAGCATGCTCTCGCCCAGCTCCATCTGCACCAATGAATTGGCGAGCGGTCCCAGGCCCATGCCGCCATATTCCTTCGGCACGAAGGGATTCCACAGTCCCCTGGCGCGCGCCTTCTTGCGCAGATTGGCCAGCACCTCGTCGAACGGCTTGGAGTCCAGTTCCTTTTCCGCGGGGATGCATTCCTCATGCACCCATTTGCGTACCTTTTCGCGGATCGCCTTGGCTTCGGCCGGGACTTCGAAATCGAGCATGGCATTTCCTCTTCGGTTCTTGATGACCTGACTTGACGGATGGCATAACGCTGCCACGGTTGAGCGGCAACGACAAACAAAGTTTGAAGCCACGCGAAGCGTCGTACCTGGCCCAGGCCGCAGCGGTTGTGAACGGCGTTGTTCGGTGTTTACTGGATCATCCGCCTTCGCGGATGATGACAGGGGCCTAAAAATGAGCGACCTCGCAGACCTCTTCCCGGGCTATGAGTCCAGATGGATCAACACCTCCTCCGGGCGCATCTTCGCCCGGGTCGGCGGCAGCGGCCCGCCGCTGCTCTGCCTGCACGGATTTTCATCGACGCATGTGATGTGGCATCCGGTGGCGCCGAAGCTGCATGACAAGTTCACGTTGATCATCGCCGACCTGCCGGGTTACGGCTGGTCCGACATGCCCGACAGCGACGCGAACCACACGCCCTATACCAAGCGCGCGATGGCAAAGACGATGATCGAGGCGATGGAGCAGCTCGGCCATGTGCATTTCGCGCTGGCCGGGCACGATCGCGGCGGCCGTGTCTCCTATCGGCTGGCGCTCGATCATCCCGGCCGACTGTCGCGACTTGCCGTGCTCGATATCCTGCCGACCTATGATTACTGGGAGCGCATGAACCGCTTGTATGCGCTGAAGATCTACCACTGGGCTTTTTTGGCGCAGCCCGCGCCGTTGCCCGAAACGTTGATATCAGGCGCGCCGGATTTCTTCCTGAAGCAGAAGATGGCGAGCCAGACCAAGTCGAAGACGCTGAACGAGCTCGATCCGCGCGCGCTGGAGCATTATCTCGCGCCCTTCCGCGATCCCTCGCGCGTGCATGCGATGTGCGAGGACTATCGCGCCGGCGCCTATGCCGATTACGAGATCGACAAGGCGGATTTCGACGCGGGTAAGAAGATCACGATCCCGATGCTGGCGCTGTGGGGGGATGCCGGCATCGCCTCCGCCGCCGCAACGCCGCTCGAGAGCTGGAAACGATGGGCGACCAATGTCACGGGTTCGCCGGTCGATTCCGGGCATTTCCTCACGGAGGAAAATCCGGAAGCGACGGCGCGATTGCTCAGGGAGTTTTTCCTGGCGGGGTGAGGCGCCGTCGTCATTGCGAGCGAAGCGAAGCAATCCATGTCTCAACACGAGAAGATGGATTGCTTCGTCGCTACGCTCCTCGCAATGACGATAGCGGCTACCGTCTCTCCTTGAAAAACTCCCGCAGCAGCGTGGCGGAGGCGCTCTCGCCGACACCGGAATAGACCTCAGGGGCATGGTGGCAGGTGGGCGAGGTAAAGAAGCGAACGCCGGAATCGATTGCGCCGCCCTTGGGGTCGGCGGCGCCGTAATAGAGCCGCCGGATCCGTGCGAACGAGATCGCGCCCGCGCACATGGTGCAGGGCTCGAGCGTGACATAGAGGTCGCAATCGGTCAGCCGCTCGCTGCCGAGCTTCCGGCTTGCCTCGCGGATCGCCAGGACTTCCGCATGCGCGGTCGGGTCACGGTCGGTGAGGGTGCGGTTTCCGGCGGCCGCCACCACCTCGCCGTCGCGCACGATCACGCAGCCGATCGGCACTTCGCCGGATTTTCCGGCTTTTTCGGCGGCTTTTAGCGCCAAATCCATGAAAGAAGGGGCGTTCATGCCTCGTATTGCCGGAATAAGTCTGCTACTGGAAGGGCCTTCAGCAAAAGTCCAACCCGGTTTTGCGTGAGTTAGGCGCCGCCTGCGGCGCGCCCATTGCCATTTGATCCCTGGAACGAGCCCCTTCATGCCCCGCGATAACGACAGACACAATGATTCCCGCGGCCGGCGCGACCGTGCCGACGGCGGCAAGGGCCGTTCCGGCAAGCCGCGGGGGCCGGACAAGAAGTTCGCCAAGCGCGGCTTCGGCGGCAAGACGTCTGATGGCGAGCGCGGCGAGCGGCCGAGGTTCAGCCGTGACGACCGCCCCAGGGACGCGGCGACCGGCCGTTCCGCGATCGGCCCGCGACGATGGCGACGGCGAGAAGCGCAGCTTCAAGCCCCGCGGTGAGCGCGACGGCGCCCGTCCGGCCGCGCGTTTTTCAGATCGAAAGTTCGGCGACAAGAAGCCATACGCCGCGCGGGAGCGTGATGGCGAGAAGCGCCCCTACACGCCGCGTGGCGAGGGTTTTCGCAAGGATGGTGACCGTCCCCGCGGTGATCGTCCCTACGGCTCGCGGCCGCCACGCGATGATCGGCCGCCGCGGCGCGACCGCGACGAGGCACGCCCCGCCGGTCGTTTCCAGGATCGCAAGTTTGGTGACCGCAAGAGCGCACCGGTGACCGCAAGAGCGGCACCGGGTATCGCGACGGCGAGCGCGAATTCAAGGCGCGTGATCGCAGCGACGAAAAGCCGTGGCAAAAGCGTGATGACCGCGGTGGCGACGAACGTCCGCGCTTCTCGCGCCCGCGCGAGGATCGCGAGCGAGGTGAGCGGCAGTTTCGCGATAGGCCGAAGTTTGACCGGCCCCGTGAGGATCGTGGCGATCGCCCGAAATTCGATCGTCCGCGCGGGGACCGTCCGAGATTCGAACGCGGAGCGGATGACCGTCCCAAATTCAGCCGCCCGCGCCGCGACGGCGAATCCGGAGAGCGCCGCAACGAGCGTCCGAAATTCGACCGCCCGAGACGGGACGGTGACTTCGGCGAGCGCCGTCCGCGTCCCGAGGGCCGCATGGACTGGCAGGAGCATCCGCGCAGCGAGGGCCGTTTCTCCGACCGGCCGCGACGCGACAATGAGGACGACAGCAAGGTCTTTGCAAAGCGTCCGGCCTTCGGCGGCCGTGGCGCCTATCGCGAGCGGCCTGACTTCGAAAAGCGCCCGCGTCCGGAGCCGAAGCCGAAGAAGACAGGCGAGCGCATCGCCAAGGTGCTGGCGCGCGCTGGCCTCGCCTCGCGCCGCGACGCCGAGGAGATGGTCACGCAGGGCCGCGTCAGCGTCAACGGCCGCATCATCAATTCGCCCGCGCTCGATGTCACCGCCAACGACGTGATCGCTGTCGACGGAACGCCGTTGCCGCCGCGCGAGCGCACACGGCTGTTCCTCTATCACAAGCCGAAGGGCTTGATGACGACGCACGCCGATCCCGAGGGGCGCCCGACCGTCTTCGACAACCTGCCAGAAGGCCTGCCGCGGCTGATCTCGATCGGCCGGCTCGATTTCAACACCGAAGGCCTGCTGCTGCTCACCAATGACGGCGGGCTCGCGCGCGTGCTGGAATTGCCGGACACCGGCTGGCTGCGGCGTTATCGCGTCCGCGCCCATGGCGAGATCACGCAGGCGCAGCTGGACGAATTGAAGAACGGTATCGAGGTCGACGGCGTCAAATATGGTCCGATCGACGCCACGCTGGAGCGCGACCAGGGCGCCAATGTCTGGCTGGTGTTTGCCATCCGCGAGGGCAAGAACCGCGAGGTGCGCAATGTGATGGCGCATCTCGGCCTCGATGTGAATCGCCTGATCCGCATTTCCTACGGCCCGTTCCAGCTCGGCGAGATCGAGGAAGGCAAGACCGAGGAAGTGAAGACCCGCGTGCTGCGTGATCAGCTCGGCGACAAGGTGATCGCGCAGGCCGGCTGCGAGTTCGAGCAGCCGGAGCAGCGCTCCGAGCGGGACGACGATGACGCGGCGCCGCGCGGCAAGAAGCCGTTCAAGCCCGCCGGCAAGAGTGGCCTCGTCAATGACCGCAAGGGCCGCCGCGTGCTGGTCCAGCGCACCGGCAGCGCCGAGGCGCGGGCGCGCAACGAGGAAGAGAGTGCCGGCTATGGCCCGCCGCGCCGCCCCAAGCGCGGCTATCACGGCAAGCGCGATCTCAAGCCGCGGGATGAGTAGCGAGGCATGGGGCGAGAAAAGCTGGTGCCTCTCGCTTCGTCATGGCCGGGCTTGACCCGGCCATCCACGTCTTTGGCGCGCCTTGGGTTTCAAGACGTGGATGCCCGGGACAAGCCCGGGCATGACGAGGGTCGATAGATGCGCGTGGTCGGCGGACGGTTGAAGGGCCGCAATCTGGCGTCGCCTTCCTCGCGCGATATCCGCCCGACTGCAGATCGCCTGCGCGAGGCCGTCTTCAACATTCTCGTTCACGCCTATGACAACCCGATCGAAGGCGCGCGCGTGCTCGACCTCTTTGCCGGCACCGGCGCGCTCGGGATCGAGGCGGCCTCGCGAGGTGCGGCTTTTGTCCTGTTCGTCGACAACGGTGCGGAGGCGCGCGCGCTGTTGCGCAACAATGTCGAGGCGCTGGCGCTCGGCGGCGTCACCAAGGTCTACCGCCGCGACGCCACCGATCCCGGTCCCGCGCATCCCATGGAGCCGTTCTCGCTGGCGTTCCTCGATCCGCCCTACGGCAAGGGGCTGGCGGGAAAGGCGCTGGCGTCGCTTCGCGAGGGCGGCTGGCTCACGCCGGGCGCATTGCTGGTGGTAGAAGAGGCAAAGGCGGCGGCCTTCGCCGCGCCCGAAGGTTATGAGGAGCTGGAGCGGCGGGCCTATGACGACACGGAGTTCGTGTTTTTAAGGGCGATCTGAAGTTTCGTCGCTTCCACAAAATGACCGTCGTCGCCCGGCTCGACCGGGCGACCCAGGGCGGATTCAATCGTTCGTCGCAACACCCTCGGCAGAGGAGGTTGCGATGGAGAACAGTGTGCGGGCAGGTCGTCCTCGAGAAGGTCTGCGAGGGGATTATAGGCCGTTCTGGACTGCGATTGCCTTGGGGCGATCGAGCGAGGATGCTGCGGTTGAGGCCGGGGTATCGCCGTCGGTCGGAGTACGCTGGTTCCGGAGGGCGGGCGGCATGCCGCCAACTCATTTGTCGCGATCATCAAAGCCTCTGTCAGGGCGCTACCTTTCTTTCGCCGAACGCGAGGAGATCGCCATCATGCGCGCGCAGGGGCATGGGGTGCGAGCCATCGCCCGTCAGCTCGATCGGCCTCCATGCACGATCTCGCGTGAACTCCGGCGCAACGTGGCACGACGCCACGGCGCTCCAGAGTATCGGGCGACCACGGCACAATGGCATGCTGATCGGTCCGCCCGACGGCCCAAGTTGGCGAAGTTGGCAATCAATCCGACCTTGCGAGATTATGTGCAGGACAGGCTTGCCGGTATGATCGCTAAGCCGGACGGGGAGCCCCTCGTTGGCCCGAAGGTCGTGTGGAAGGGACGCCGGGCTGTGCACCGGCAAAGCCGGCGCTGGGCGACGGCATGGAGCCCGGAACAGATTTCTCGGCGACTTCGGCTCGACTTTCCCGAGGACGAGACGATGCGCATCAGTCACGAGGCGATCTATCAGGCACTTTATGTGCAGGGTCGGGGAGCTTTGCGCCGCGAACTGACGGCCTGTTTGCGCACCGGGCGGGCGTTGCGGATGCCGAGGGCGCGCGCCCGTAAGGGCAGAAGCTTCATTCCTACCGAGATCATGATCAGCGAGCGTCCGGCAGAAGCCGCCGATCGAGCTGTGCCGGGTCACTGGGAAGGTGACCTCATTATGGGTCTTGGAAGCTCCGCAATCGGCACCTTGGTGGAGCGTACGACCCGTTTTACCATTCTGCTGCATCTACCCCGCATGGCGGGCCAGGAAGAGGACGTTCGCGTGAAGAGAGGATCTGCCCTCGCCGGACATGGCGCTGAAGCAGTGCGCGATGCCATCACCAAGGCAATCTTCACCATGCCCGAGCAACTGCGTCGGTCGTTGACCTGGGATCAAGGGGCTGAGCTGGCTCAGCACGCGCGTCTGAAGATCGATGCAGGCGTCCAAGTTTACTTCTGCGACCCTCACAGCCCATGGCAACGAGGCACCAACGAGAATACGAATGGGCTGCTCCGGCAGTACTTTCCAAAAGGGACCGATCTCAGCATGCACAATATCGATGATCTTGAGGCCGTGGCTCTCGCACTCAACACCAGGCCCCGAAAAACCCTCGGCTGGAAAACACCAGCGGAGACTCTCGACCAATTGCTACGCGCGAGCGATATTGAGGGTGTTGCGACGAACGATTAAATCCGCCCAGTACGCCGCGGCCTCTCGAAGAATCACAAACGCCTCTGGAATACTGGATCACCCGCTTTCGCGGGTGATGACAGCGGAGCGCATGGCGATAAGGACAGCCTCACCGCCTTCCGAACAGCTTCTCCACGTCTGCCAGCTTCAGCTCGACATAGGTCGGACGGCCATGGTTGCACTGGCCGGAGTTCGGGGTGTCTTCCATCTCGCGCAGCAGCGCGTTCATCTCTTCCGGCTTGAGGCGGCGGCCGGCGCGGACCGAGCCGTGGCAGGCCATGGTGGCCGCGACATGCATCAGCCGCCGCTCCAGCGGCAGCGCCTCGTCCCATTCCTCCATATGCTCGGCGAGGTCGCGCAACAGGCTGCCGGCATCGGTTTTGCCGAGCAGCGAAGGCGTCTCGCGCACTGCGATGGCGCCCGGACCGAAGGATTCGACAGCGAGACCGAACGTGGTGAGTTCCTCGGCGCGCGCCAGCAGGCGTTCCACCGTCGCTTCATCCATCTCGACGATCTCGGGGATCAACAGGATCTGGCGTTGCACGCCGTTCTTCGCCAGTGACGCCTTCAGCCGCTCATAGACGATGCGCTCATGGGCCGCGTGCTGGTCGACGATGATCAGTCCGTCGCGGGTCTGCGACACGATATAGGTCTCATGGATCTGCGTGCGCGCCGCGCCGAGCGGACGATCGATCAGCTCGGCTGCCGGCTGTGCCTCCATGCGCACATCCGCTGTCGGCGCGCCGACGTCGAAGATCGCCTGGTCTCGCTCGGCCAATGCCGTCGCGGCCGCCGCGAACGAGGACACCCCTCCGACGGGATAGGATGGCGAACTGCGCCAATCCCAGTTTCCAGGCCTTGTCATGGGATTCGGCGCAAAGGCAGGGCGGAACGAGGCGATGGCATCGCTCGCGCTGTTGGCTGCGCTGCGCCGTCCCTCGCGCGTTAGTCCCTCCTTCAGCGCGTGGACGATCAGCGCGCGCACGAGCCCCGCATTGCGGAAGCGCACCTCGGTTTTTGCCGGATGCACATTGGCGTCGACCTCGCGCGAGGCCAGCGTCACGAACAGCGCCACCACGGGGTGGCGGTCGCGCGGCAGATAATCCGCATAGGCCGCGCGCACCGCGCCCAGGATCAGCTTGTCGCGCACCGGCCGGCCGTTGACGAAGAGATATTGGCCAAGCGCGTTCGCCCGCGTCAGCGACGGCGCGGCGGCAAACCCTTCGACAACGATCCCCTCGCGCTCGGCGCGCACTTCGATCGCGGAGCTGCGAAAATCCGCACCCAGGATGTCGCCAAGTCGAATGAGCTGGCCCGGCGCGCCCGGCAGCGCAGCCGCCCAGGTGACCGGCGCGCGCTCCTCGCCGGCCAGCGTGAAGGCGATGTCGGGCCGCGCCATCGCGAGCCGCCGCACGGTCTCGCGGATCGCTTCCGCCTCGGTACGGTCGGTCTTCAGGAATTTCAGCCGCGCCGGCGTCGCATAGAAGAGATCGGCCACTTCCACGCGGGTACCTTGCGAGAGCGCCGCCGGCATCAGGCCGGACTTTGCGCCGCCTTCGACCGCGAGCGACCAGGCATGCGGCTCCCTGGCATGTCGTGTGGTGATCGAAAGTTTCGCAATCGCGCCGATCGAGGGCAGAGCCTCACCGCGGAACCCGAGCGTCTTGATCTGCAATAGGTCCTCGTCGTCCAGCTTGGACGTGGCGTGCCGATCGACGGCGAGCGCCAGATCGTCGGCGGTCATGCCGCTGCCGTCGTCGCTGATGACGATCTTCCGTCGCCCGCCGCCATCGGTGAAGATATCGATCCGGCTCGCCCCGGCATCGATCGCATTCTCCACGAGTTCCTTCACCACGCTTGCGGGACGCTCGACCACCTCGCCGGCGGCGATGCGGTTGACGACCTGTTCGGGAAGCTGGCGGACGGGCATGGGAGGGCAGGGTTCAGAGGACGGTTTCGAAAGCCTGGCCGGCATTCTAGGCGGTCGTGCGCCCAATTGCATGGCCGGAGCACAGGATTCATAGGGATCCTGGGGACAGTTCGCCGGACATCTCGAAGGCGCGGGGCCTTTGCCGCTGCCTTATCTGTGGCATGAATCGCGGGATTGTGAGTCCCGAGGGGCGGGTATATCGTTTGGAAAAATCATAATCGGACTGGAGGAACGTCATGTGCCAATTGTTCGCACACCAGCCGCAACGCGATTATAAGTCGCAGACGCGTTCGCTGCGGATGAACGGTCATTCCACCTCGATCCGGCTGGAAATGTCGTTCTGGGATACGCTGGAGGAGATCGCCGCGAAGGAAGGGATGACGCTCGCCAAGTTCCTTACCACGCTGCACAACGAGGTGCTCGATCACCACGGCGAGGTCAATAATTTTGCGTCTCTCCTGCGCTGTTCCTGCCTGATCTACCGCTCGAAAAGCGCGGCTGCGGCCGGTGCGACCGAATTCCGGTCCGACGCAGCGATCCTCGACGCCGCTGAGTAGATCTTTAGTCCTTCCGCGTATTCGCCCCCTCTCCCGCAAGCGGAAGAGGGGGCGCAGTCCCGGTGTGGCCGCAGATCGACCTAATTTCGATCCGCTAGATCTCTTTCTTCTGCATGGCGCCTGCAATGTAGTCGGCCTGCCGGATGGCGAGCGACACGATCGTCAGAGTCGGATTGCAGGCGGCGCCGCTGGTGAACTGGCTGCCGTCGGACACGAACAGGTTTTTGACGTCGTGGGTCTGGCCGAATTTGTTCACCACTCCATCCCTCGGCTTCTCGCTCATCCGGTTGGTGCCCATATTGTGCGTGCTCGGATAGGGCGGCGTCGGGTAAGTTACCGTGGCCCCGACGGCGTCGTAAACGGCGGCGCCCTGCTTGTAGGCGTGTTCGCGCATGGCGACGTCGTTTGGATGATCGTCGAAATGCACGCTCGCGACCGGCATGCCGGACTTGTCCTTGATCTTCGGATCCAATGTGATGCGGTTGGTCTCCTGCGGCATGTCCTCGCCGACGAGCCACATGCCGGCCATCCGCGGAAAAGCCTCCATCGCGCTGGCGAACGGTCTTCCCCAGCCTCCCGGATTCAGGAACGCCGCCATGAAGGGCAGACCCAGCGACAGCGTCTCCATCTCGTAGCCGCCGACGAATCCGCGCTTCGGATCGTTTTTCGCCTCGTCGCGTATGATCCCGGCCATGGTGGTGCCGCGATACATGTGGACCGACTTTTCGAACGCCGCATAGACGCTGCCGGTCATGTGCCGCATGTAGTTGCGCCCGACCTGACCCGATGAATTGGCGAGCCCGTCGGGGAACATGGTCGAGGCACTGTTGAGCAGGAGACGCGGGCTCTCGATCGAGTTCCCGGCGACGGCCACAACGCGCGCCTTCTGGCGCTGCATCGCGCCGTTCTCATCGGCGTAGACAACGCCGGTGACCTTGCCCGAGGCATCGTGCTCGATCTTGATCACCATGCTGTTGGGACGGACTTCGAGATTGCCGGTCGCCTCACCCTTGGGGATTTCGGTGTAGAGCGTCGACCATTTCGCGCCGGACTTGCAGCCCTGGAAGCAGAAGCCGATCTGCAGACAGGAGCCGCGGCCATCGCGCGGTTCACTGTTGATCGCCATGTTGCCGGTATGGACTTCCTTGTAGCCAAGTTTCTTGGCGCCGGCCTCGAGCACCCTGAAATTGTTGTTGCCGGGCAGGCCCGGAATCCCGTTGGTGCGCGTCACCCCCATCTTGTTTTCGGCCTTGGCGTACCACGGCTCCATTTCAGCGAGCGTGATCGGCCAGTCCAGCAGATTGGCGCCGGGCATACCGCCATAGGTGCTCTTGACCTTGAACTCATGCTCATCGAAGCGCAGCGATGCGCCGGCCCAATGCACGGTCGAGCCGCCCACGGCCTTCACGATCCATGCTGGAATGGTCGGAAAATCCTTGGAGACCTGCCAGCTGCCCGATGTCGTGCGCGCGTCCTTCCAGGCAAGCTGAACAAAGCTGTCCCACTCGTCGTTGACGAAATCCTGGTTCTCGATGCGTGGGCCGGCTTCAAGGATCACGACCTTGACGCCCTTCTGCGCGAGTTCGTTGCCGAGCGTTCCGCCGCCCGCACCCGAGCCGACGATCACGACCACGCCGCTGTCATTCAGATCGAACTTAGCCATTTGTGAATCCTCCCAGACTGTTTGTTATCCAAGGCCTGTTGCGCAAGCTTTGTCAGGCAAGGCTCAGGCCTTCGGGAGCCAGTCGATGTCGGCGAAACCGCGCTTGATGTAGCCGCCATGCTCGGCGGAGGATCCCTCGTAGCCGAACTTCGGCCAGAGCTCTTTCTGGTTGTAGAGCGAGACGACGAGGTCGCCGCGGACGGTCGTGAAAAACTCGGTCTGTTCAATGCCCTGCAGCAACTTCACACGGTCGGCTTCCCACTTGACCTCGGCATAGGGAACCTTGTGTCGATCGCGCGCGTCCTGATCGAGCCGGCTGACGCCGCCCTCGATCAGCGTCTTGACGGCCGGATCCTTGGCCGCCTTGCCGTCCCAGGGCTTGACCGCGGTGATGTAGTAGCTGTCAACCAACATGTCGTGCGGATAGATATCGCGTGCGACCTTGACCAGCGTCTTCAGCGTTGCCGGCGACAGCGCCGTTGCATCGTCCGCCCACGCATCGCTGATGCCGAGGCCCGTGCTCGTCGCGACCGCAACGGCCGGAACTGTGGTCGCCGCGCCCTGCAGGAAGACCCGGCGGTTATATTTGCTCCTGCGATCTACTTCTCTCATGGGAGTCCTCCATCGATTGCTTCTTTATTGTTTCACTGCAACTAAAGCGCGATGTTCTTAGGCTAGATTGACATCGCGCTTTAGGTTCTTGTTTGGGCATGATCATTTCGGAAAACCGCTTCACACTTTTCCGGATCATGCCTAGCCGAACCGGCCGCCTTTCTGGATCACCTCGATCTTGTATCCATCGGGATCGGCAACGAAGAAGAAGCGCGCCAGCGTCTTGCCGTCGTGCTTGAAGTCGCGCAGCGGCCCCGGTGAAAGCTTTTCGCGTTCGAACCGCTGATGTTCGGCGTCGACGTCATCGACGACGACGGCCAGATGGCCGTAGCCGTCGCCCAGCGCATAAGGTTCCTTGCGGTCGAAATTGACAGTCAGTTCGACCTCGAACGGCGAGGTGGGATGGCGCAGATAGATCAATGCGAAGTCCGCGAATTTCAGGTGGTCGGCGATCGAAAGCCCGAAGGCGCGTGCGTAGAAATCCAGCGACTTCTTCTCGTCGAGAACGCGGATCATCGAGTGGACAGGCTTTGCCATCAGTGCAGTTCCTTCAGGTAGGCGATGATGGCGGCACGGATCTCGGGCTTCGCTTGCCGGTACGCCATCACCGTGCCTGGAATCATTTGCTGCGGATTTGCGATCCAGGTATCGAGTCTGGCGTCGTCCCAGGCGAAATCCGCTTTGGCGAAGGCGGGCGAATAGCGGAAGCCGTCCACCGAGCCGGCGCGACGGCCGGCGATGCCGAACAGCGACGGTCCCTGCCGGACCGGATCAGTCAGATTATTGGTGTGGCAGGTTGCGCATTGCTGCTTGAACAGCGTCGGGCCATCCGGCGGCCTGGCCTCGGGTATCGGCAGTTGCGCGGTCGCCGCCCTCACCACCAGCACCGCGGCGCAAAAGCCCAACCCGATTGCCCGTATCGCGCGCAGCCATGCCATGAAGATCACCGTTCGCGTCGGTGAACTCTAGGGTGCGCCGGGGAAGGGGTGGTAGTAGCGGGCTGTTTCGCGAGAGAACAAACGCAGGCGGTGGCGCAAAGCCGCGACTGACCTAGTCGTCATATCCCCGCGCGCCGCGGTGCGCCTTGATGTCGCTGCGGCGTTTCTTGCCCTCGAGCCGGCGCTGCTTCGAGCCCAGCGTCGGCCTGGTCGGACGGCGCGGTGTCGGGCGCACCATGGCTTCGCGCAACATCTCGATCAAGCGATCGATCGCATCGGCGCGGTTTCGCTCCTGGGTGCGGAATCGGTAGGCCTGGATCACGATCACGCCGTCCTTGGTCATGCGGCTGCCGGCAAGGCGAGCCAGGCGCTGGGCGGCGTCGGGCGGCAGCGCGATCGTGTTGGTGTCGAAGCGAAGCTGCGCGGCGGTCGAGACCTTGTTGACGTTCTGCCCGCCCGGGCCCGAGGCACGGACAAACACGATCTCGATGTCGTTCTCGTCAATGGCGAGGTCGCGGGAAATCCGCAGCATGGGGCACCGGGTTGGAATCGCTCCCCTATACCATAGCGGGTTTGACCCAAACTTTCCTTCATGCGCTTGCGGGAGCGTCCGCGGCGAGACTTGGCGCCAACCCGTCACATCGTCATGGCCGGGCTTGTCCCGGCCATCCACGTCTTTATTCGCGGAGGCCAAAGACGTGGATGCCCGGCACAAGGCCGGGCATGACGAAGGTTATGAGGATAAAGCTCTCGAAATCAGTCCGGCTTGGGCGCAGGCGGCGTGCCGGGCGCGCCGGCCGTCTGCGCAGTCGCCTGCGGCTCGCGGCCGACGACGACAGTGATCAGCCCCTGGCCCCACAGGCGCTTTGCGGCCTGCCTGGCGTCGTCGAGCGTGACCGCGTCGATGATGGCGGCGCGCTTGTCGAGATAGTCGATCGGCAGCTTGTCGAGTTGATACTGCAACAGCGCCGAGGCGAGCTTCGAGGATGTGTCGAGCTGCAGCATCTGCGAGCCCTTGAGGTAGGACTTCGCCTCGTCCAGCTCCTGCTGGGTTGGACCTTCCTCGGCGATCTTGCTGACCTCGCGGTTGATCGCCTCGATGGTGTCGCCGGCCCGGTCGGCGCGCGTGCCGGTGTTGCCGATGACCAGCGCCGAATGATCCATCCACGCCAGCGACTCGTACACCGAATAGGCGAGCCCGCGCTTTTCGCGCACCTCGCGATAGAGCCGCGAGGCCAGTCCGCCGCCGCCCATGATGTGATTGTCGACATAGGCGGCCATGAATTTCGGATCGTGGCGCGTGACGCCGGGACCGCCGAAAATAATGGTCGTCTGCGGCACGTCGAGCGGCACGAAGGCGCGCTGCGGCGGCTTTGCCGCCACCACGTCGGGCACCGGTGTGAGGCTCGCCTTGGGCGGCAGGCTGCCGAAGGTCTTGTCGAGCAGTTGGCCAAGCGTCGCCGGATCGACGTCGCCGACCACGGCGACCTTCAGCGTGTCCCTGGCAATCACGCGGCGGATGTAGTCGCGCATATCGGCCACGCTGATCCCGGGCACGCTTTCGAGCGTACCGGTGCCCGGCCGGCTGTAGGGATGGTTGGGGAAGGCCACTTCGAGGAATTTGCGGCTCGCCAGCGAACTGGGATTGGTGCTGTCGCGATGCAGGCCGGACAGGATCTGCGAACGGATCCGTTCGACATCGGCGTCCTCGAGACGGGACGAGGTCAGCGCCATGTGCAGGAGGCCGAAGGCCTCGTCCTTGTTGTCCTTCAGCATGCGCAGGCTGCCGCGGAAATAATCGCGGGTGACGCTGAAGCTGAGCTCGATGGCGCGGCGGTCGAGCCGTTCATGGAAGGCCTTGGAATCGAGCTCGCCGGACCCCTCGTCGATGAGGCTCGCCACCATGTTGCCGACGCCGGGCTTGTCGGCGGGGTCCTGCGCCGCGCCGCCGCCGAAGGCGTATTCCATGGCGATCAGCGGGACGGTCGCGTCCTGCACGAACCAGGCCTCGATGCCGCCGGGCGAGATCAGATGCTGGATCTTCGCCGCGGCATGGGATGGCGCCGGCAGACCGGCCGCAAAGGCAAAGGACGCAGCGAGCGCGAGCGCCGTGCGGCGCGTGAAGGTGGGAAGTTGGGTCACGAACGCTTCTCCTCGCGCTTGGTCGTGGTGTCCTTGATCAGATAGCCGGTCACCGAGTGCTTCTTGTCCAGCCATTTGCGCGCGGCGTCACGCACCTGATCGGCAGTGACCGCGCGGATGCGGTCCGGCCAGCTTCTGATGTCCTCGATGCTCAGGCCCGTGGTCAGCGCGCCGCCGTACCAGCGCGCCATGGTGGCCTGATTGTCCTGGGCGTAGATCGCTTCCGCGACCAGCTGCGTCTTCACCCGCTCGAGATCCTCGGCGCGGATCGGATTTTGCGCGATCTCGGCGATCACGGCGTCGACGGCGTCCTCGACCTGCGAAAACTGGACGCCGGGCTTCGGCGCCACCGAGACCGAGAATTGCGACGGATCGAGCGCGGTGCCCTGATAGGCGGCGCTGGCCGCGACCGCGAGCGGCTTGTCGACCACAAGCGCCCGGTAGAGATAGGAGTTGCTGCCGCCGCCGATCAATTGCGCGAGCACGTCGAGCGCGGTGCTCTCGCCGCTCGCCGCGGTCGTGGCGGACGGAGCGAGATAATAGCGTTTCATGACCGGCTGCTCGACATGCGGGTCGGCGAGCGTCACCGTGCGGGGCGCGACCTGATCGGGCTCCTGCGGGCGGATGCGCCGCTCAGGGATCGCAGGCTGCGGCGCGACCTTGCCGAAGGTCTGCTCGACAAGCGGACGGACCTCCTTCACGTCGGTATCGCCGGCAATCACCAGGATCGCATTGTTGGGTGCATAGAAGCGGCGATAGAAGGCGAGCGCATCCTCGCGGTCGAGCTTCTCGATCTCCTGATGCCAGCCGATCACCGGGCGGCCGTAGGGATGGTTGAGATAGAGGGCGGCCATGATCTGCTCGTTCAGCCGCGCCTCGGGATTGTTGGCGACGCGCATGTTGTATTCCTCGAGCACGACGTCGCGCTCGGGCAGCACGTTCTCGTCCTTCAGGATCAGGCCGGTCATGCGATCGGCCTCGAACTCCATCATCAGCGCCGAGCTTGTCCCGCGGCACGCGCTGGAAATAGCCGGTGTAGTCGTTGGAGGTGAAGGCGTTCTCGTTGCCGCCGATCTTCAGCACCGTCTGCGAGAACTCTCCGACAGGATGTTTTTGCGTGCCCTTGAACATCAGATGTTCGAGGAAATGCGCGAGCCCGGACTTGCCGGGCGTCTCGTCGGCCGAACCGACCTTGTACCAGGTCATCTGGGTCACGACCGGCGTGCGGTGATCCTGGATCACGACCACCTGCAGCCCGTTCGGCAGCGTGAAGCTGGCCGGCGGCTCGGAGGTGAAGGTGGTTTGCGCGAGAGCGCCAGATGTCGAGAGGACGAGCGCGGTGAAAAGCGAAAAGGCGAAACGGGTTTGGGACATCATGACCTTTTGGGAAGTCCGCGGGGAAGCGTTTGGTAAAAAGCGCTGCATCCTACACGGCGCGGCGAACACGACGAACGTCACGAAGCCGAGAGAAATCGTTGCTATTCGTTAAGTTTTGCGGCCGGACTGATCGCAATCCGCTGCATTACGGTGCGGCAATCACGGGCCGTCAGGAAGTAATCGCGGCTACTGACTCGGTTTCTTGCCCTGCTCGATGCCGGACTGGTCGTAGGGCTTGTAGTTGGATTCGATCTTGCCGCCCGTACCATAGGCATAGCTCGGCGACGGCGTCTGATAGCCCGGCGGCGGCTGCACCAGCGACTCGCGCGCCGGCTCCTCCTTGAACTGCTTCGACTCCACCGTGCTGCCGCCCTTGAACATGCCGAAGAGGCTGCCGTCAAAGCCGAGTTGCGAGGGGCTGAGCGGATTGGCGTAGGAATTACCCGGCTTCAATGAATCGGAGTCCTTGACGCTGGAGCCAGGCTTTGTCCTCGCGACGTTCAGCTCGCTCGGCGACAGGGGCCGGGCCGCATCTTGATAGGCCTGCTCGGCGGTCTTGCCTTTGCCTTCCTTCTTGCGGGCGGCGATCATGGCCTTGCGCCGTGCCTCGTCGGGATCCTTCGGCCAGTTCGGCGCGGTCTTCTCCGCGGAGGCGGAAGCCGGCGGCGGAAGGTCGAGCTTTGGCGGCACGACCAGCGGCGAACGCTCGCGATAGTCGATGCTGGAATTTTCCATATTGGTGGCGCCGATGCCCTTCATGAGGCCTTCGACGATCTTCTCCTCGAAGGTCTTGTCGTCATCCTCGTCATCGCCGGCGCGTGCAGCGCCTGCGGCCATCAACAGGCCGACGCCGAGCAGGACGCGCCGAGAGCCGCAAGGCCCTCGACGGACGCCGCATCACCATCCAACCGTTGCTTCCGATCCTGCGCATCGCTTTACTCACGTGAAACAAGAGTCCTGATCGGCCGGGATCAGGGCGCTTTTGCGGCGGGAATCCCTAAAAAGAATCATACAATAGGGCCATTACCCCGGCAACAATGGCCACGTCGGCGAGGTTAAACACGTACCAATTCAAGGTATTTCCACCGATCTGGACGTGAAACAGGGCAAAATCGACCACTGCGCCATAGGCCAGGCGATCGATCGCGTTGCCGATGGCGCCGCCGATGATCAATCCCAGTCCGAGTGTCGCGAGCAAGGTGTCGTGAGCGCGCCATCCAGATCGCCAGGGCGATCACGGCGGCCGCCTTGATCACCATCAGCGTGAGCTGCGCCACCTGGCTCTCGTTCTGGAACCAGCCGAAGCTGATCCCGATGTTCCAGGCCAGCACCAGGTCGAAGAACGGCGTCACCCTGACCGTGCCGCGATGGCCGATATCGAACACGTAAAGCAGCCACAGCTTGGAGGCCTGGTCGAGAACCAGCGTCACGATCGCGGCAATGATGCCGAGGCGCAGCGGCGATTTCACACACTTACCCCCAGCGCCTTCCATTCGCGCAGCGCCTTCGCGTCGCGCGGCGAGACGTCGGGATAATCCTTGTCCTCGCCGATGGTGGGCAGGATCTTCCAGGAGCGCGCGCATTTGATGCCTTGCGCCTTCTCGACCACGACGGCAACGCCGGCGACATTGTCGAGGCGGAAGGCGTTCGCGGGCGCGGCTTCCTCCCGCACCTCGTAGCCGGAGGTGATGCAGACTTCGGCGAGATCGACGTCGAACAGTGTCGCGAGCATGGTCCGGTCGGCGATGTAGATGACCGGCGAGGCCTCGAGCGAGGAGCCGATATTCTTGGCCGCGCGCTCCAGTTCCAGCGCGCCCGTCACCACGCGACGGACATTGCGGATGGTGTCCCATTTCGCGGCGAGCTTCTCGTCGCGAAATGTTTCAAAACCGTCCGGAAACAGCGTCAGATGCACCGAGGGCTCGTCGTTCGGCTTGTACATGCCCCAGGCCTCGTCACTGGTGAAGCTGAGGATCGGCGCAAGCCATTTCAGGACCGCGTCGCAGACGATGTCGATCGCCGTGAGCGCCGCCTTGCGAGCCACCGAGGAGGGCGGGTCGCAATAAAGCGTGTCCTTGCGGATATCGAAATAGAATGCCGACAGCTCGGTGTTCATGAACGCCGAGAGGGTGGCGACCACGGTCTTGTAGTCGAATTCGACATAGGCCTGGCGCACGAGCTTCGCCTGATCGGCCAGGGCATGCAGCATGTAGCGCTCGAGCTCGGGCATCTCCCTGAGATCGACGGCGTCGATCGGCCTGAAATGATGCAGCGTGCCCAGCATCCAGCGGATGCTGTTGCGGAGCTTCCGATAGGTCTCGACCGTGTTCTTGAGGATTTCCGGGCCGATGCGCTGGTCGTCGCTGTAGTCGCTGGCTGCGACCCACAGGCGCAGGATATCGGCGCCCGACTCCCTGATCACGGCCTGCGGCTCGATGGTATTGCCGAGCGATTTCGACATCTTGCGTCCGTCTTCGGCCTGGGTGAAGCCGTGGGTCAGCACGATGTCGTAGGGTGCGCGGCCGCGCGTGCCGCAGCTTTCGAGCAGCGAGGAGTGGAACCAGCCGCGGTGCTGGTCGCTTCCCTCCAGATACATCACGGTGTCGGCGCCGCCATCCACCTTGCGCTTGATGCCGGCAAGGCCGGGGAAATGCACCGGGTCTTCCAGCACGAAGGCGTGCGTCGAGCCCGAGTCGAACCAGACATCGAGGATGTCGTCGACCTTCTTCCAGTCCTGATTGGCGAGCGAGCCCAGGAAGCGCTCGCGCGCGCCTTCCATGTACCAGGCATCGGCGCCTTCCTTTTCGAAAGCGTCCGCGATGCGCTTGTTGACGGCGTCGTCCTGCAGGATCTCGGCGGATCCGTCGCCCTTCTCGCGGACGAACAGCGCGATCGGCACGCCCCAGGCGCGCTGGCGGGACATCACCCAGTCGGGCCGCGCCTCGATCATGCCGTTGATGCGGTTCTGGCCTGACGGCGGCACCCATTGCGTGACCGAGATCGCATGCAGCGCGCGCGCGCGCAGCGTGTCGCCGGGCCTCGCCTTGCCATTGACCGCGATGTCCTTGTCCATCGCGATGAACCATTGCGGCGTGTTGCGGAAGATCACCGGCTTCTTCGAGCGCCAGGAATGCGGGTATTGGTGCTTCAGCCGGCCGCGCGCGAGCAGCATGCCCGCGTCCACCAGCGCCTTGATCACGGCCTCGTTGGCGTCGCCCTTCTCGCCCTTGTCGTTGATGACACGCTTGCCGGTGAAACCGGGAGCGTGGTCGGTGAAGGCGCCGTTCTCGTCGACGGTGTAGGGGATCGTGGTGTTGATGCCGCGCGCCTCCAGCTCGCGCGCATTCGCCATCCAGACATCGAAGTCCTCGCGGCCGTGGCCGGGCGCGGTGTGCACGAAGCCCGTGCCGGTGTCGTCGGTGACGTGATCGCCGGGCAGGAGCGGGACCACGAACTGGTATCCGTCGCTGGAGAAGCGCTTCAGCGGATGGGCGCACTCGACCGCATCCAGCGTGTCGGGCGGGATGTCACGCACCTTCTCGAAAGCCGTGACGCGCGCCTGCTTGAACACGCCTTCGGCGAGCGCGTCGGCGAGGATCAAAAGATCGCCCGCCTTGGCCCAATTATCGGCCGGCGCGTCCGTGACCTTGTAGAGGCCGTAGGCGATCTTCGGCGAGAACGAGATGGCGCGGTTGCCGGGCAGCGTCCACGGCGTAGTGGTCCAGATCACGACGCTGGCATTGGCGAGCGCGCCGTGCGCCGGCGAGGTGACCGGAAACTTCACCCACACCATATCGGACGTGTAGTCCTCGTACTCGACCTCGGCTTCGGCGAGCGCGGTCTTCTCGACGACGCTCCACATCACGGGCTTGGAGCCGCGATAGAGCGTGCCGTTGGCGGCGAACTTCATCAATTCGCGCGCGATCTGCGCTTCCGCCGGATAGCTCATGGTGGCGTAGGGATGATCCCAGTCGCCGACGACGCCGAGCCGCTTGAACTCCTCGCGTTGGATGTTGAGCCAGTGGCTCGCATAGGCGCGGCACTCCTGGCGGAACGCGACCATCGCGGCCGAGTCGCGGAAGTCGGGCTTCGCCTTGCCCTTCTTGCGGTAGTTCTCCTCCTCGACCTTCCATTCGATCGGCAGGCCGTGGCAATCCCAGCCCGGCACGTAGTTGGAGTCGTAGCCCAGCATCTGCTGGCTCTTGGTCACGAGATCCTTCAGGATCTTGTTCAGCGCCGTGTCCGATATGGATGTTGCCGTTGGCGTAGGGCGGGCCGTCATGGAGCACGAACTTGGCGCGGCCCCGCGCTTCCTCGCGCAGCTTCCCGTAGAGGCCGATCTGGTTCCAGCGCTTGAGCATTTCCGGCTCGCGCTGCGGCAGGCCTGCGCGCATCGGGAATTCGGTCTGCGGCAGGAACAGGGTCTTGGAATAGTCTTTGGCGTCGGACTTTTGCGGCTTTTCGGACATGGCGGTTACTTTGGGATTTACTCGGAGGGGCGCGGGACACGCGCTTCGATCGCGGGTGAAACAGGAAAGTCCCGGTCTTGCGCCGAGCCTTGAGCTCAGGCGGAAGCCGGGCCGCTAATCCCTATGATGCGCCGCGCAAACATGGGCTCTCCATAGCAGGGGGCGGGACAAATCGCAAAGGTTCAAGGCGGCTATCGTGAGCGGGGCCGGGCCGGATTGCCGGCCACCGTGACGCCGGCGGGGACATCCCGTGTTACGACGCTGCCCGCACCGATCACGGCTCCGTCACCGACCGTCACGCCCGGCAGAAGGATGGCGCCGCCTCCAATCCAGACATCGCTGCCGATCCGGATCGGACGGCCAAACTCGAGCCCGGCGCGGCGGGTTTCCGCATCCCGCGGGTGATCAGCCGTGTAGATCTGTACGGCCGGTCCTATCTGGGTGCGGTCGCCGATCGTCACTTCGACCACGTCGAGGATGACGCAGTTGAAGTTGAGGAAGACGCCGTCGCCGAGACGAATGTTGTAGCCGTAGTCGCAGAAGAATGGCGGACGTATCACCGCATCCTGGCCGACATGACCGAGCCGTTCGCACAGCAGAGCGTGGCGTTCGGCCAGCGGGGCCGTCAAGCTTGCGTTGTAACGGGCCATCCATGCCTTGGCAGCCGCCTGCTCGGCGCCCAGTTCCGCATCGGGGCGATAGAGTTCGCCCGCGAGCATTTTCTGTTTTTCGCTCTTCACCCGATCTGCCCGAGCTTCGGAAACGCTGCCCGGGGCCGCGGCGAGCTGCGCGCGGCGCGGGCGGAATTGTCGTCCATCTGCTTGACCAGCGCGTCCACGCTGTCGAACTTCAGTTCATCGCGGATGAAGCCGATGAAGGCGACGTCGAGCATCGGCGCCGTAGAGATCGCCCTTGAAGCCGAACAGGAAGATTTCGAGCATCGGCGCGCCGTTGTCGAATGTCGGGCGGCGGCCAAAGCTCGCAACGCCGTCGAAGCGCTCTTCACCGCGACCGACACGCACGGCATAGATGCCGTGGCGGAGCCCGCAATTATTGTCGAGGCGGATATTGGCGGTCGGGTAGCCGAGCTCGCGGCCGCGCTTCTCGCCATGGATCACTTCGCCCGTCACGAACCAGGGACCGCCGAGCATGGCGCTGGCGTCCTGAATCTGTCCTTCCGCCAGCGCGTCGCGGATGGCGGACGATGAGACCGGCCGCTCGTCGATGTCGACATGCGGCTGCACATCGACTTCGATGCCGAGCCTCGGTCCTTCGCTCACCAGAAGGCCGGGCGAGCCGACCCGGCCCTTGCCGAAATGGAAGTCATAGCCGACCGCGATGCCGGAGATGCCGAGCCGTTCGATCAGGTCGTGCTTAATGAAATCTTGCGCCGACGTTCCCGCGCGCTGCTTGTCGAAGGTCATGATGACGGCGCCCGCAAGCCCGGTGCCGGCCAAAAGGCGAAGCTTGGCGGTCTCGTCCGACAGCCGGAATTGCGGAATGGTCGGGCTGAAAAACCGGCGCGGGTGTGGCTCGAAGGTGAGCGCCAATGCGGGCCGGCCCTGCGCCTTGCCCATGGCAAGCGCGGCGGCAATCACCGCCCGGTGGCCAAGATGGACGCCATCGAAATTGCCCATCGCGATCACCGCGCCCTTCGGAATATCAGCCGCAGGGGTGGAGTCGCGGACAATGGTAAAAACGGACATCTGGGGCGCTTCGGATCGGGGCGTGGCGGGGGCCGGACCGTGGCTTGGCCGGCGTGGTCGAGTCAAGCAGGAGCCACGATTCTACTTCATGTTGCGCGAGCCGCAACTTCGACCCGAGATGGGTTAACGGGCTGTTTAACGCATGATGCTAGTCCTAGCGGTGGTCATGCGCGCGCTTTTTTTGCGCCCAGCGGCTGACTTTTTTTGTCGTGAAGCATTTTGTCCGTGTGCGGGAGTTCAAGAGAGATGGCCGTCGATCTGTCGATGTCGGTTCTGGTGGTCGACGATTACTCGACGATGATCCGCATCATCCGGAATCTGCTGAAGCAGCTTGGCTTCGAGAACATCGACGACGCAAGCGACGGTTCCGCGGCGCTGAACAAGATGCGCGGCAAGAAATACGGCCTCGTGATTTCCGACTGGAACATGGAGCCGATGACCGGCTACGACCTGTTGCGCGAAGTCCGTGCCGATATCGCCCTCGCCACAACCCCGTTCATCATGATCACGGCGGAATCAAAAACCGAGAACGTGATCGCGGCCAAGAAGGCCGGCGTGAACAACTACATCGTCAAGCCGTTCAACGCGGCGACCCTGAAGACCAAGATCGAGGCGGTCTTCCCGGATATGGCGAGCGCGTAAGGCGCTTCGTTTTTCGACACCGTCATTCCGGGATGGTCCGAAGGACCAGACCCGGAATCTCGAGATTCCGGGTTCGATGCTGCGCATCGCCCCAGAATGACAATTTACTAACGCGTAGTCACCACTTCAGCTCCCGCGTCAGCGCGCGGGGCGGATGGCCGAACAGCTCCTTGACCGAGGCCGGATCGAGCTGGTCGATCCCCTCGAACTCCTCGGAATGAATGCCCCGGGTCACAAAGAGGCAGTCGATGCCAAAGCCGTGCGCGCCCGTGAGATCGGTGCGCACGGAATTGCCGATCGCCAGCACGCGGTCGAGCTCGATCTCATGGCCGCCATGCTCGGCGGCAAGCGCGATGGCGCGTTCGTAGATCGGCCGGTGCGGCTTGCCGTAGAAGATCACCTCGCCGCCGAGTTCGCGGTAGAGCTCGGCAATCGCGCCGGCGCAGTAGATCAGACGGTCGCCGCGTTCGACCACGATATCGGGATTGGCGCAGATCAGCGGCAGCTTGCGCTGCAGCGCCTTCTGCATCATCGGGCGATAGTCTTCGGCCGACTCGGTCTCGTCGTCGATCAGCCCGGTGCAGACGATGTAATCAGCCTGTTCGAGCGGAGAGAGCACCGGATTGAGTCCGCGATGAATGGAATTGTCGCGTTCGGGCCCGAGCCAGAATACCTTCCGTCCGGGATGGTCGGCGACGTAGTGACGGGTCAGATCGCCCGAGGAGACGATGGCGTCATAGGTGTCGTCGGCGACGTGGAGCTTTTGCAACTGCCTCTGCACGGAATTGGCCGGCCGCGGCGCGTTGGTGATGAGGATGACGGTGCCGCCGCGCTTGCGGTAGGTGTGCAATGCTTCGCAGGCTTCGGGAAAGGCTTCCAGGCCGTTATGCACCACGCCCCAGATGTCGGAGAGGATCACCTCGACGCCATCGACAAGATCGCGCAGCCGCTCGACAAAACGCAACGTCATGATTTGACAGACCTGATTAAAGCGCGATGATTTCGGGATAGATCGTCATCGCGCTTTAGCTCCTTTGTTTGGGCATGATCTTTTCGGAAAACCGCTTCACACTTTTCCGGATCATGCCCTAGCCGGGACCGGCAACGCGGCGGGCCAGCGCGGCGGTGCCGGTGGTTCGCGGCGGCGGATTGATCGCAGCGGGTTCGGCGGGCGCGGGACCGACCGCGGTCGTTCCTGGCGACGGCGGGCTCCTGTGCGGCACCGCCATTGGTGGCGGGAGCGCCCTCGGGCCGCAGCGGTCGCGGCGGCGCGAACAGGAAACCCTGGCCAAAGCGGACGTCGTAATCGAGCAGATCGACCACCGCGCGCTCGCCCTCGATCTTTTCCGCGATCAGGTCGATGCCGAAGCGGCCGAGCAGGTCGGAAAGATCGGACGGATGAATGTCGGCGGCCGACTGCCTGGGATCCAGCAGCAGCGCGGCCGGCACCTTGATGAAACGCACGCCGCGATCGGCAAGCTCGCGCGGCTCGAAGCGCAGATCGGTGACATGGTCGATCGAGAAGCGATAGCCGCGTTGCGCAAGCGCCGCGAGATGCTCGGTCTCGGCGGGGCCGAGATTGCGCAGCGTCGCCTGCTTGAACTCCAGCACCAGGGAAGAGGCGAGCGCACGGTTGGCGTCGAGGAAGTCCAGGCATTGCGAGAACATGGCGGTGCTGGAGAGCGTCGAGGCGGCGACGTTGCAGAACACGCCGACCTCCTTGTTGCGCACCATCAGCCGCCGCAGCACCTGCACGCAGCGCAACATCACCATGTGGTCGATGCGTCCGATCAGGCCGGCGGTCTCGGCGACGCCGATGAAATCCTCGGCCGCGAGCATCTGGTCCTTGTCGTCGCGCAACCGCGTCACCGCCTCATAGTAGCGCACCTTGCGTTGCGGCAGGGTCACCAGCGGCTGCAGGTAGATGTCGACGCGGTTCTCGTCGACCGCGGCACGCACGGCGGCGAGCGTTTGCGTCTGGCTGCGGGAGGGCGCGTCCTCGCCGACCGCTTGTGCCGGGTCTGGAGAGGCTGCGAGCGGTGCCGCGAGTGGCGTGATCTCGGCGGCAGCGGGGGCCGGGGCCGGCGCTTCATCGACCACCGGAATGACCGCGGGGGCAGCTGCCGATGCCGCCGCCACATCGGCCTGGATCGTGGTGATTGTATCCTCATGGCTGGCGACGGAGGCCGCCAGCTGTTTCACCAGGCCGCCAAGTTCACCGATCTCGTTGACCACCGACTGGATGCGGTCGGCGCCCGCCGAATTGGCCGAGACCACCCGCCCTTCGATGGCGGCGAGCCTGCGGCCGAATTCGGCAACCTGGCGGGCGAGGTCGGCGGTGCCGCGCGAAAGGTCGGCGATCTGGCTGCCGACATCGGTGCGGTCGCGCAACCGCATCGACACGGCATTGTAGAGGATCAGGAAGGTCAGCGCGGTGAGGGCGGCGATGGCCGATTCCGGCCCGTTGATGCCGGCGACCGAATACAGGATCAGCCCCAGCGATGCCGCGACCAGCACCATGCAGATGGCGATGAAAATCGTAGAAATACGGATCATTTTGGCGCGCGCACTCCCCCGAGCAGCGCAACCTTAGCACTAATGTTGATTCGGATGACCAGTGATTCTTCGAAACGTGTCGCGGGAACCCGGGGGAGAGCAGTATCCGCCTCTCCCCGTTCTCTTGTCCGCCGAAGCCCGCCTTCTGACGAAGGCGGGAGAGGTGAAAGCTTACGCCACCGCCTTGATGACTTTCCCGACCTTCTCGATCACCTCGCCGATCTGGTCCTCGCTGATGATCAGCGGCGGGGTGAGC
This sequence comes from uncultured Alphaproteobacteria bacterium, assembly GCA_963696255.1. Taxonomy (GTDB): domain Bacteria; phylum Pseudomonadota; class Alphaproteobacteria; order Rhizobiales; family Xanthobacteraceae; genus Bradyrhizobium. The sequence continues at coordinate 349,194 of CAVOJN010000005.1, read as the reverse complement.
GCCAGCGTGTCGCCGGCGATGCGCAGCATCAGGTCGTTGTCGTGGAAGGCCGAGACCATGGCGTCATAGCCGCGCTTGCCGACGAGATCGGCGGCGCGGGGGGCGAGGTCGATGCCGGCGACAAGACCGACCGTGCGGATGTCGAGCACGTTGGGCAGGCCCTTCAGCGTCATGACGGCGTCGGCGAATTTCGGCTCGAGCTTGTTGGCGCGCTCGAACAGCTTTTCGTCGCGATAGATGTCGAGCGTGGCCAGACCCGCGGCGCAGGCGAGCGGATGCGCCGAATAGGTGTAGCCATGGGTCAGCTCCACCATGTGCTCGGGGCCGCTCATGAAGGCGTCGTGGATGGTGTCGCGCACGATCACGCCGCCCATCGGCGCGGCGCCGTTGGTGACGCCCTTGGCGAAGGTGAGCAGGTCCGGCAGCACGCCATAGCGCTCGGCGGCGAAGGCATGTCCGAGGCGGCCGAAGCCGGTGATGACCTCGTCGAAGATCAGGAGGATGCCGTGCTTCTGGGTGATCTCGCGCAGGCGCTTGAGATAGCCCTTCGGCGCCGGCAGCACGCCGGTCGAGCCCGCCATCGGCTCGACGATCACGGCAGCGATGGTGTTGGCGCCATGCAGGTTGACGAGGTTCTCGAGTTCGTCCGCGAAATGCGTGCCGTAGTCCGGCTCGCCCTTGGTGAAGGCCTGCTTCTCGCGATCATAGGTCGCCGGCAGATGGTCGACGCCCGACAGCAGCGAGCCGAAAATCTTGCGGTTGTTGACGATGCCGCCGACGGCGGTGCCGCCGAAGCCGACGCCATGATAGCCGCGCACGCGGCCGATCAGGCGGGTGCGGGCGCCCTGGCCGTTGAGCTGGTGATAGGCCAGCGCCATCTTCAGCGCGGTGTCGGCGGCTTCCGAACCCGAATTGCAGAAGAAGACGTGGTCGAGCCCCTTGGGCGCGAGGTCGGCGATGCGGCTTGCAAGCTCGAAGGCCTGCGGAATGCCGAACTGGAACGGCGGCGCGTAGTCGAGGGTTGCGGCCATCTTGCCGATCGCGTCGGAAATCTGGGAGCGGCCGTGGCCGGCATTGGTGCACCACATGCCGGAAGCGGCGTCGATGATCTTGCGGCCGTCGATCGTGATGTAGTGCATGTCCTTGGCGCCGGCGAGCATCCGCGGCGCCTTCTTGAAGGCGCGATTGGCGGTGAACGGCATCCAGTGGGCCGCCAGATCGTTCGGCACGTTGACGGCGGGGGCGTTGGGGCTCTTGTCCAGCATCGGGGCCTCTTTGAACGTTCGGAGTGGGGATTGGGAACCAAACTACCAGCTTCGGCGAGCGACGGGAACGCCAATGTCTTGCGATCTTTGGCCGGTTTGCGGTGAATTGTTGCGAGGAATTCAGCCGAGGTCGGCGGCTGTGGCGAAAAACACCTCGGCCTCCGAATCTTCGGTATCGAGCCAGAGCAGCGGCAGCTGCGGATAGGCGGCCTCGACGTTGTCCCGCCCGCGTCCGATTTCACAGAGCAGACCGCCATCGGGCGTAAGGTGTGCCGCGGCCTCGTCCAGGATGCGCCTGACGATGTCGAGCCCGTCGGCGCCGCCGTCGAAGGCGAGCTTCGGCTCGGCGCGGCATTCCGGCGGCAGCGCGGCCATGCCTTCATCGTCGACATAGGGCGGGTTGGAGATGATGAGGTCGTATCGCTTGCCGCCGAGGGGTTTGAACAGATCGCCGCGGTGCAGCGTGATGCGGTCGTCGAGGCCGTGATCGCTGACATTGCGCGCGGCGACGGCGAGCGCATCCTTCGAAATGTCGACGGCGTCGATCTCGGCATGAGGAAAATGCCGCGCCGCGAGAATGGCGAGGCAGCCCGAGCCGGTGCAGAGGTCGAGCACGTGACCGACATTGGCGGGGTCGATCAGCGAGGCGCCGTCGCCCTCGTCACCGGCGAAATGCGAGTCCAGGAGTTCGCCGATAAAGGAGCGCGGCACGATCACGCGCTCGTCGACATAGAACGGCAGTCCTCTCATATAGACCTTGTTGACGAGATAGGCGGCCGGTTTGCGCGTGGTGACGCGGCGGCCGATCAGGTCGAGGATGTGCCGGGCTTCAGCCGACGTGACGCGCGCGGTCGCAAAGCTCTCGAACTGGTCGGGGTGAAGATGCAGCGCCTCGCACACCAGAAACGCGGCTTCGGCGACGGGATCGGTGGTGCCGTGCGCGAACGCAAGCCGGGCCTCGTTGAAGCGGCTGACGGCATAGCGGACGAAGTCGAGCAGCGTGAGCAACTCGCCGCTCGCGACCTTTGGCAATTTCGCCGCGGTGCTTTTTACGGCCGGCCTTTTCGCCGCCGGCCTTTTCGTCGACTTGACGCGTTCCGCCATCAGGATTTGGTCCAGCGCGCGGCGGCGGCATCGTCATGGGCGCGGGCCTCGATCCAGCCCTTGCCCTTGGCGCTCTCTTCCTGCTTCCAGAACGGCGCCGAAGTCTTCAGATAGTCCATCAGGAATTCCGCGGCCTCGAATGCCGCCTGCCGGTGCTGCGAGGCGGTGACGACCAGCACGATGTTCTCACCCGGCGTGATGCGGCCGAAGCGGTGGATCACGGTCAGCCCCTGCAGCGGCCAGCGCGACATCGCTTCGTCGGCGTGCCGCCTGATCTCCGCTTCCGCCATGCCGGGATAATGTTCGAGCGTCAGCGCCGCGATGTCGTCGCCGCCCTCGGTGCCGCGGCAGATCCCGGAGAACGTCACGACCGCGCCGATATCGGTGCGGCCCTGGCTCAGCGCGGCGATCTCGCGCGCGACGTCGAAATCGTCGCGTTGGATGCGGATGGTGAGAGGCGCGGTCATCGACGGACTTCAGCCGCCGGTCATCGGCGGAAAAAATGCGATTTCGCGGGCGCCCGAGATTGCGGCGTCCGGCCGGACATGGGTGTGGTCGATCGCGGCGCGGATCACCTTCGGCTTCTCGAAGGCGTGGGCGTAGCCCTCGTCGCGCGACGACAGCCAGGCGATCAGATCATCGACGGTGTGCACGTCGGCCGGCGGCTCGATCGTCTCTTCCGCCTTGCCGATCCGTTCGCGCACCCAGGCGAAATATTTCACCTTCATCCGCCATCCTCCTCGAGGACGTGATGGATGCCGTGCCGGAAATAGTCCCAGCCGGTGTAGATGGTGAGGATCGCGGAGATCCAGAGCAGCAGGAGCCCGATCTGCGTCACGACAGGCACCACCATGTCGCCGGCTTCGCCCGCCAGAAGAAAGCCGATCGCGACCAGCTGGACAGTGGTTTTCCATTTCGCAAGCTTGGTCACGGGCACGCTGACGCGCAACGCGGCCAGATATTCGCGCAGGCCCGACACCAGGATTTCGCGACACAGGATCACGATCGCGGCCCACAGCGACCAGCCATGGATGATGCCGTCGGCGGCGAGCATCAACAGGCAGGAGGCGACCAGAAGCTTGTCGGCGATCGGGTCGAGCATCCGTCCGAAGGCCGATTGCTGATTGTAGACCCGCGCATAATAGCCATCGAGATAGTCGGTGATTCCCGCCGCGATGAAGACCGCGACCGCGACCCAGCGCAGCCAGAGCGGACCGTCATAGATGGACTGCGCATAGATGCAGGCGATCACCACCGGGATTGCGGCGATGCGTGCGCAGGTCAGGATGTTCGGGATGGACAGCGCGCTTTTCGCCGTCCCCCTCGTCGTTGCGATGTTCATTCGTCCTACCAATACCGCTGTGGGTTCCAGGTCAACCGCCTTGGCCTAGAACATCTGTCGCAGGCGACAGCCGTGTGACTCCCTTAACCCGGCTGGGAGTGGAAAAACTCGAAAATCTTGCGCGCGCTCTCGGCGCTGACCCCCGGAACCTTGCCGAGATCGGCGATCGAGGCGCGTTCGATTTCCTTCAGCGTCCCGAAGTGGTGCAGCAGCGCGCGCTTGCGCGACGGGCCGATCCCGGGAATCTCCTGCAGGCCGGCCTCGCGGATGTCCTTGGTGCGCCGCTTGCGGTGCGAACCGATCACGAATCGGTGCGCTTCATCGCGCAGCCGCTGGATGAAATACAGCACGGGATCGCGCGGCTCGAGCTTGATGGCCTCGCGGTCGGGCATGAACAGGGTCTCGCGGCCGGCATCGCGGTCCGGCCCCTTGGCCACCGCCATCAGCGAGACCTGGGTCAGGCCCAGGGTCTCGAAGATCTCGCGCGCGGCATTGAGCTGGCCGCGGCCGCCGTCGATGATGACGAGGTCCGGCCATTGCGGGACCGTATCGTCGGCCTTCCTGTTTTCTTGCGCCTTGTCGGAATCCGACGGCGACAACAGCCGCTTGAAGCGCCGCTCCAGCACCTCGCGCATCATGCCGTAATCGTCGCCGGGCGTGAGCCCCTCCGACTTGATGTTGAACTTGCGGTACTGGTTCTTCACGAAGCCGTCGGGCCCGGCGACGATCATGGCGCCGACCGCATTGGTGCCCTGGATGTGGCTGTTGTCGTAGACCTCGATCCGCTTCGGCGCCTGCGGCAATTGCAGCGTCGCCGCCATCGCCTCCAGCAGGCGGCCTTGGGTTGCGGTATCGGCGAGCTTGCGTCCCAGCGCCTCGCGCGCATTGGTCAGCGCATGCGCGATCAGTTCCTTCTTCTCGCCGCGCTTGGGCGTCGAGACCTCGACCTTGTGGCCGGCCTTCACCGTCATCGCGTCGGCAAGCAGCGCGCTTTCCTCGATCTCGTGCGACAGCAGGATCAGCTTGGGCGGCGGCTTGTCGTCGTAGAATTGCGCGAGGAACGAGGACAGCACTTCCTCGGGCGTGAACGACTTCTCCGCGCGCGGGAAATAGGCGCGGTTGCCCCAGTTCTGGCCGGTGCGGAAGAAGAACACCTCGACGCAGGAATAGCCGCCTTCCTGGTGGATGGCGAAGACGTCGGCTTCCTCCACCGTGCGCGGGTTGATGCCCTGCTGCGACTGGATCGCCGACAGCGCCGCGAGGCGGTCGCGATAGACCGCCGCGGTCTCGAATTCGAGCTCGGTCGAGGCCCTCTCCATCTCGGCGGCGAGCTGCTCCTTCACCGCGTGACTGCGGCCGGAGAGAAACTCGGTCGCCTCGCGCACGAGCTCGGTATAGCCTCCGAAATCGATCTCGCGCGTGCAGGGTCCGGCGCAGCGGCGGATCTGGTAGAGCAGGCATGGGCGGGTGCGGCTTTCGAAGAAGCCGTCGGTGCAGGAGCGGATCAGGAAGGCGCGTTGCAGCGCGGTGATGGTGCGGTTGACGGCGCCAGCGGATGCGAACGGGCCGAAATAGCGGCCGGGCCGGCTCTGCGCGCCGCGATGCTTGAGGATCTGCGGCGCCCAGTGGTCGCCGGTGATCAGGATATAGGGAAACGACTTGTCGTCGCGGAGCTGCACGTTGAAGCGCGGACGAAGCTGCTTGATCAGATTGGCCTCGAGCAGCAGCGCCTCGGTCTCGGTCGTGGTCGAGACGATCTCGACGTCAGCGGTCGCCGCGATCATGCGCAGGATGCGCGCCGGCAGTGGCGCGTTGACGCGCGCATAGGAGGAGAGGCGCTTCTTCACATTCTTCGCCTTGCCGACGTAGAGCACGTCATGGGCGGCGTTGAGCATGCGGTAGACGCCCGGCGAGGTCGGCGCGAGCTTCACCGCGTTCTCGATTGCGGCATGACCGATCGAGAGCGGACCTTCGGCCACCGCCTCGAGGCTGTCCTCGGCAAGCTCCGGCAGGCGGCCTTCATCGTCCTCCTCCGCCGCGATGGCGGGGTCGATGTCGGGGGCGGAAAACTCCTGCGGGGCGTCGCTCTGGCGAACGCGCTTGCTGCCAAGTTCGCTGTCCCGCGGGAGTGATGCCTGCGGTTGCTCGGTCTTTTCGGATTCCATGGGCCTGAATTTAAGGGCTGGGGACGCTGATTTGAAGTTCCGGCGCCCTCTCGACAGGCCGTCACGCACAGCCTGGCGCCGGTCGGCGCCCGGGGCCGGTAAGGCTTCATTAAGAACGATAAAAAGCGCGGTAACCGGGCTTAACAAGCCTTTAACTCAAAACTCCCGATAAATTTTATCGAAAAAAGCCGGGGTTCCGTAACCCGAGCCGCTCCGCCGAGGCCTTTTGGCCGGCGCGCGAACGGACGTGGTCACGGCAGTTGCGTTGGAGTTGCGGGGATGAAGGGGTTCGTTTTGGGCGCAGTGGCGCTGGCGATGGCCGGGACCGTGCCGGCGCGCGCGGCCGATCTGTCCTACGGCGGGAGGTCGTGGACCGTTCCCCAGTACAGCTGGGCCGGCCCCTATCTCGGCGGCACGCTCGGCTATGAATGGGGCACGGTCGATCGCAATCCGGCCAGGCCGCGCGGCTTCAATGGCGGTCTCACGGCCGGCTTCAACTGGCAGCAAAACAGCCCCTGGGTCTTCGGCGTCGAAGGCGACCTCCAGGCGACGGGCGCCGACGACACGTTCGCGCCGTGGAAATTTTCCAATCCCTGGTTCGGCACGGTGCGCGGTCGCGTCGGCTACAGCTTCAACAACATCCTGTTCTACGGGACTGCGGGTCTCGCCTTCGGCGGGTTGCGCGGCGAGACGTTCGGCCTGTCGTCGGAAACCCATACCAACGCCGGCTGGACCGCGGGCGTCGGCGCCGAGGTCGGCTTTGCGCCGCACTGGAGCGCGAAGATCGAATATCTCTATATCGATCTCGCCAACAGTCCATTTGCAATTACAGGGGTGTCAAACGGCTTCAGCTCGAGCGTGGTGCGGGCCGGCGTGAACTATCATTTCTGATATCAACAAGAAGAATACCGGACACGAAAACAAACTCCCGGCCACGGCGGTGGCCGGGATTTTTCTTGGATCGCATGACAGGACATCGCGCATGCCAGAGCCGGCCCCGAATGGAGCGGCTTTGCGCCGGAGAAAAACGCTGACGTCGAAAGCTACGATTGGACCACCAGGTTGACCGCCTTGGGTCCCTTGCCCTTCTTGTCCGGCTCAACCTCGAAGTTGATGCGCTGTCCTTCGGACAAATCCTTCAGTCCCGCCCGCTCGACCGCGGTGATGTGCACGAACACGTCGCGGCCGCCGTCGTCGGGCTTGATGAAGCCGTAGCCTCGTTCTCCGTTGAAGAACTTGACCGTCCCACTCATGGCCATCGGGAAAACTCCTCCCCCGTATTGCTCCGCCGCCGCGCGCATATCGCGCGACGTTCGACCGACAATCGCTGTCTGAAGCTTGGCCACCTGGGCAGGCCGGTGTCACGTCACCGGAAAGCCTGGATCTTCTTATTCGGCCTTGTCACTCCGCCGCAACCATTCGCGGAAGCGGAACGTAAAGCCAGTCCAGAGGGGAGCATAATACGGTTCCCGAAAAATTGAATACGGGATTTTCACGGGGAGAAAGACTACTCAGGCTTTGGGCGTCTCCAGGCGGAAGCGGCCGGCGCCGCCCTGACCCAGAGGCTTTTCCAACTCGGGGAGGATGGTCTTGAGCTCGCCTTGCAACGTCCACGGAGGATTGACGATCAACAGTCCGGTGGAGGCCATTGCCGCGTCGGCGCCCTGCGGTCCGACGCTGAATTCCAGCCGCAGGCAGTTGGCGGCAGGCCTGGCCAATTTGGCCACCTCCGCTACTTGCTGGGCGAGAGCTTCGGTGGCGCGGCGGCTCTTGGCCGGGTACCAGAGCAGATAGCTTCCGGTCGGCCATTTTCTGAAAGCGGCGCCAAAGCCGTCGGCCAGACGCTCGAACTCGTCGCTTGCCTCGAACGGCGGGTCGATCAGCACGAGGCCGCGCCGCTCGTTGGGCGGCACGAAGGCGGGCAGCGCCATCCAGCCGTCGAGATCGACCACGCGCGCCTGCGTGTCGCGCCTGAGCTGTTCGATCAGCTTCTTGCGCGCGGCAGGTTCGATCTCGCAGGCGGTCATCCTGTCCTGCGGCCGCAGCAGCGCGCGGGCAATCAGCGGGGAACCCGGATAGGCCTTGAGCGCATGATCGGGATTGAAGGCCCTGACGATATCGAGATAGGGGGCGAGCAGCGCCAGCGCAGGATCGGAAAACCGCGCCTGCAGGATCCGCGCTATGCCGGTGAGCCACTCGCCGCCGCGCCGCGCTTCCTCGCCTTCGAGATCGTAGAGGCCGGCGCCGGCATGGGTGTCGATGATACGGAAGGCGGCCGGCTTCTCCTGAAGATGGAGCAGGATGCGCACGAGCACGATGTGCTTGATGACATCGGCAAAGCCGCCGGCATGAAAGGCGTGACGGTAGTTCATGCGAGGGGGTTACGACATCGGGCGGTCGAAGTAACCCCGTCATTGCGAGCGGTTGGCTCGCAATGACGATTAAAGCGCGATGAGATTAGGATGAATCGTCATCGCGCTTTAGCTCATTGTTTGAGCATGATCTTTTCGGAAAACCGCTTCACACTTTTCCGGATCATGCTCTAGCCCCCGCGCACCGGCGGCATGTCCACGTGATCGAGCGGGCAGGCCTGGCGGTCGATCTCCGGGCAGTCGCGGAATTCCAGGTCCTTGTTCATGCAGATCCGCACTTCGCTGAGCCGCTTGCGGCTGCAGGTGACGGCGATCCCGGACGCCTTCATGCCGGGGTTGATCTTGATGAAGGCCTCCTCGACCTCGGCCGGTGAAACCGTCTTGGGGTCGGCCAATTGCAGGTAGTCTTCGGGAATTTTCACCGCCGCGCGCGCCTTGCGGATGGTCTCGAAATAAGCGCGCTCTCCAAGCCCCGAGCAGGTGCCGTGCTTGTCCCACTCGTTGTAGATCAGCCCCGGCGCCGGCATCAGGTCGAGCATCGAGCTCATGATGTTGCGCGCGAGCCGCGGCGAGGGGCGCTGGCAATATTCGGGATAGCCCCTCTCATATTGCGGCCAGAGCCCGTGCACGACGAAGGAGAACGGCCGGCCGCCGCACTGGATCTGCTGCGAACGCCCGCCGCGACCGCCGTCGTCCCGGCCTTCGCAGAACGACGGGGACCAGGACAGCGACAACACATAGAAGTCGAACTGGCCAGGGGTGTTCTGGCGCCGGTCCTGGGCCGAGGCCGGAACCGCGGTGACCCATGCAGCCGCCGCGACAAGGCCGGCAGCGATCACAAGACGCGACATCGAAGCAGGAAAGAACATGGGGACGCCCCTCAACTTGACCGCGAGGAACGTAGCAGACGCACGGAACATTTCAAGAACAAAAAAAGAAGGCGCCCGGGAGGGGTGCCGTCTGTCCATCCACTGATTCGGGAAACGCCTGGTTCGGAAGAGGACTAGGGCCCCGCTGCCTTGCAGGCCGGATTGTAGGCCCAGTTGCGGTCAAGGCCCACGACGCACCATTCGACGCCCTGACCGTAGCCGGCGAAGCCGCCATCCTCGATGATGGAGTAGTTCAGAGCGTGGAATTTGCCGTCGTTGAGCTGCACAGTGCCGGTGCAATAGCGACGCGGGATATTGTCGGACTGCCAGGGCCGGAACGCGATCTCGTGGATATTGCCGTAGGCCATGATTTGCAGCTGCGAATTCCAGAAAGTGCTTTCCTTTTCCTGGAACTGCGTGGAGATGGTGCCGAGCGCCTGCTCGCAGATTGCGACGCGGCCGTCATAGTTCGGACCGAACAGCCCGAAGTTCAGTTCCAATGGATTGGCCGCCTGGGCCGGGTGGCCGAACGCCATCACGGCGAACAGGGCACCAAGGGCGATCCGGACAAGGCCAAAACGTTTGAAAGAGCCAAAACGTTTGAAAGAAGGGGCGAGGTCGCGCATGTGCAGTCCTGAAAAGGCCAGTCTAACCCGTTGGCGGACGGTGCCTCCTTGCCTTGATCCGGTCAAGTGCAACGGGGCAACACTTGATTTTAGTCTGCATCCCATACCGCCGCGGTTCTTTTCAGAGCCCGCCCCGGGCCTTAAGATAGGGCCAGCGACATGGAGTCTTCGATGCGAAAGTTCTTGGCGGCGGCCCTGCTGGTTGCCTGCGGCGGGATGGTCGGCACGCCGGCCCGGGCCGATTGGGTTCCTCCCTTCCGCGGCAATGACACTGGCGGGATCATCACCTGGGAGATGGCGCATGATGCGGATGCCCGCCAGCTCGCGGTCGCGCACTGCGCGCGCTACGGCAAGGTGGTCAAATTCCTGGCGGTCGACCCGCAATATGGCGGGTACATTTCCTTTGCCTGCCGCTGGGTGCCCTATGGCGCGACCGACCGGCCGCTCAGCGTGAAGTACTGATCTTCCGGGGCTCGATCAGCTAGCGATTGGAATCAAACAGGGAGCGCGCAAAAGATGCGAGGGCTTCTGTCATTGGGCGTTTCCACCGTCGCCCTGACGCTGTTCGCGGCGTCCGCCGTGGCCGCGGAGTTGCCGCTGCGCAAGGCGGGCCTCTGGGAGATGAAGGTCGTCAAGACCGGCTCGAAGCTGCCGGACATGACGATGCAGCACTGCACCGATCCCACCACCGACAAGGAAATGAGCAATTCGGTCTCGCCGCTCGCCAAGCAGATCTGCTCGAAGCAGGACGTGGTGAAGACGGCAACCGGCTATGTCAGCGATTCCGTCTGTACCGTCAGCGGCGTGGCGATGACGACGCATGCGGACATCGTCGGCGATTTCGATTCCGGCTACACGGTCACCAGCAAGACGCATATGGACAAGGGACCGAACGGCGCACCGCTCGACACCGTCACCACGATCGAAGCCAAATGGGTCGGCGCCTGCAAGCCGGAGCAGAAACCCGGCGACATCGTGATGCCCGGCGGTTTCAAGCTCAACGTCAAGGACGCCGAGAAGCTGAAGGGCCTGATCCCCTCGCTGAAGACGAACTAGCGCCACCCTTGGTGATGCCGATCCGCATTGCCGCGCCGAATTAACGCCGCGACCATTCCCCGGCAGCTGCAAGCAGCAGGGTTTCGGCGAAGCCAATGTCCTCGCCGTCGGTGATGACCGCAATCGTGAGCGGCGGCTCGCAGCGGGGAAAGTGAAACACCGCGGGACTGCAGCCGGGACCACCACCGGTGTGTCCGTAGATCGGGCCCGAGGCTTCATCGAGATCCATCGACAGCCCAAGCCCATAGGCGGGACGCCGCCATGGCCGTCCGGGTCCGACGCTGGCAAAGCGGGTAACCGGCTTCATCATCTCTTCAAGCGATGACGATGGCAGCAGCGTTTCCATGATCCCGCGCAGCATCCGCGCCGCGTCGATCGCCGAGCTGCCCACCACCCCATGTGCGATCCAGCCCGGATCATAATTGTTCGCGACCACGACCGGATCGCCGCCGCCGGCGAGATATCGGCTCGGGCCGAACGCAAAGCCGGAGAGGTCGGCCTTGGTCAGCGGCACCGACGCCGTTGTGACGCCGAGCGGATGGAAAATGTCTCTTTGCAGAACGGTCTCCATGTCGCCGCCGCCGACGCGTGTCAGCACGTCGCGCAGCAACATGTAGCCGATGTTGGAATAGGTCCAACTCGTCCGCGGCTCGAACAGCAGCCGGTCCGCGTGCGTGCGAGACAGAAATTCATCGCTGCTCCACGGCGGTGAGGATGAGCGGACCAGGGCATGATATTCGGCAAGGCCACCGTAATCGGGAAGGCCGCTGATGTGAGCCAGCACGTCGCGAAGGGTGATCTTCGCCGCCACCGGATGCTGCGGCAGCCAGCGATCAAGCTTGTCGTCCAGACCGAGACGTTCGGCGGCGGCGAAGCGGAGCAGGGCAGCCGCCATGAGGGTCTTGGTGAAACTGTAAAGCAGCACCCTGCTGCCGTTCTCAAACGGTGAAGCAAAGCCGTCGCGGGTCACCACTTCGGTTTCCGCGACGTTGCCGCCCAGCACTGCGACGATCGCACTGGTGGTGTCGCTGTCGGCAGGCTGGCCTTCGAGCAGATCCTTCACCGGCGACAACAACCGCGCGTTCATTGCTATGCCCTCGCGCCGATGGGCCGGCTCCGGCCGCGCCAGTACCCGCGTTTCGCTACACCGGTATCCGCACCGTGGCGCGCAGGCCGCCCATCGGGCTGTCGCCGAGGTTGATGTCGCCGCCATGCGAGCGGGCGATGTCGCGGGCGATCGCAAGGCCGAGGCCCGTGCCGCCTTCATCCTGGTTGCGCGCATCGTCCAGCCGCAGGAACGGCTTGAACACTTCCTCGCGCATCTCGGGCGGAATGCCGGGGCCGTCGTCATCGACGGTGACGGTGAGATAGCGGTGGTCGCGATGGCCGGCGATGGCGATCTTGTCGCCATGCCGCGCCGCGTTGGACACGAGGTTGGCAAGGCAGCGCTTGAACGCGGCCGGCTTGACCGTGACCACCGGCAGTCCCTGGAACGCAACGGTGGCGGAATGTCCATGGCGCTCGGCGTCGCTGCGCAATTCCTCCAGCGCCGCCGTCATGTCGGTCGGTTGCGAATTCTCGCCGGAATCGCCGCGGGCAAAGGCGAGATAGTCCTCCAGCATGCCCGCCATCTCGTCGACGTCCTTGCGCATGGCGTCGACTTCGGGGCTGTCGCCGATCAGCGCCAGCTCGAGCTTGAAGCGGGTGAGGATGGTGCGGAGGTCGTGGCTGACGCCGGCCAGCATCGCGGTGCGCTGCTCGATCGTGCGTTCGATGCGCGCCTTCATTTCCAGGAACGCATGCGCCGCGCGCCGGACCTCGCGGGCGCCGCGCGGCCGGAAGTTCGGCGCTTCCCGTCCCTTGCCGAAACTTTCGGCGGCGTCCGCCAGCCGCAGGATCGGCTTGATCTGGTTGCGCAGGAACAGCACCGCCACGATCAGCAGGATCGAGGAGGTCCCCACCATCCAGAACAGGAAGATTTCGGAATTTGAGGCATAGGCCGCGCTGCGCTGGGCGAACACCCGCATCACCGCGTCGTCGAGCAGGATACGGATCTCGACGAGGTTGGATTTGCCGACGGTGTCGATCCAGAACGGGCGGCTGATCTGCCGGCCGATCTGCACCGACAGCGACTGGTCGAGCAGCGAGAAGAACGGTTTCGGACCGGGCGGTGGCATGTCGCCGACAGGCAGGAAATCGACCACGAGGCCGAGCCGCTGCTGCGCGATGCGGCGGATCTGCGTGCGGTCCTTGTCCTGCGGATAGGTCTTGTAGACGTCGATCAGGCCGGCGATGTCAGCGACGACCGCAGCCGAAAGGCGCCGTGTCACCGTGTTCCAGTGCCGCTCCATGAACACGAAGGCGACGACCGACTGCAGCACCACCATCGGCACGATCATGATCAGCAGCGCGCGCGCGTAGAGGCCGGTCGGCATCCAGCTCTTGAAGGCATTGCCGAGCCGGCCGTTGGCCGCCGAGACGCGGCCGGCCGCGGAGCGGATCAAAGTGAGGCCGGTGTCGAGCGTGCTCATAACGTGCTCATGGGCAAAAGCTTCCGCGCGAGACGCTTCAGGGCGAGGCGACCAGGCGATAGCCGATGCCGCGCACCGCCTGCAGGAACAGCGGGCTTGCCGGATCGCGCTCGATCTTGCGCCGCAGCCGGTTGATCTGCACGTCGACGGCGCGCTCGTTGACGCTGCCATTGCCGGTCAGCGCCCCGCGCGGCACGGTCTCGCCGGGCGCGACCGCAAGGATGCGCAGCATGTCGCGTTCGCGGTCGGTCAGGTGAATGACCTCCTCGCCCTGGCGCAATTCGCCGCGGCCGAGATGGTAGACATAGGGTCCGAACGCCACCTGCTCGACCGTCTCCAGCGGCGGCGGGGGCGCCGCGCGCTTGAGGATGTTGTTGATGCGCAGCGCGAGCTCGCGCGGTTCGAACGGTTTGGCGACGTAGTCGTCCGCGCCGATCTGCAGGCCCTCGATGCGGCTCTGCGGCTCATGTCGCGCGGTCAGCATCACGATCGGCACGGCCGAGGATTGCCGGATGGAGCGGGCGAGGTCGAAACCGGTCTCGCCGGGCATCATGACATCGAGGATCAGGAGGTCGAAATGCAGGCCTGCGAGCTTGGCGCGCGCGTCGCTTGCGCTCATCGCCGTCGTGACGCGGTAGCCTTCGCCGCACAGGAAGCGCGACAACAGATCGCGAATACGGCGGTCGTCGTCGACAAGCAGGATGTGCGGCGCGTCGTCGGCGGGCTGGGCGGGCGGACGCGAGGCGGTCGCGGCGATCGGCACGGTCATTCCTTTGCGCTGGCGGCGCTGAAGATCGTCTCCAGCACCTTGTCGGGATCGTCGCGCTCGATCATCGCGCGCAGGAAACGGCGGACGGTCTCGGCGCCGGCCGGCCCGATCTCCTCCAGCGCGCGATCGATGCGCTTGGTCTGAAGGGTAGCGAGCTTGGCCACCAGCGCTTCGCCCTTGGCGGTGGCATAGAGCAGGCGCTGCCGACGGTCGTTGTTGCCGGTCTTCTGCACGATGTAGCCTTCGTCGAGCAACTGCTTGAGCACCCGTCCGAGCGACTGCTTGGTGATGCGAAGCACGTCGAGCAGGTCGGCGACCTTCAGCCCGGGATAGCGATAGACGAAATGCATCACCCTGTGATGGGCCCGGCCGAAACCGAAAACCTCCAGCTCGTGGTCTGCATCGCCGACGAAATCGCGGTAGGCGAAGAACAGCAACTCGATGATATCCCAGCGCAAACTGGCATCGCGGGCAGGAACGGGGCGCGTCTCTCCCGCCCTCGAATCGGAGCTGGAATGGGGACCCGAGAAATTTATGTCAGCCATATTGACGTATCTTGGGTTCAATGTTACAAAACAATCAGCCGCGACGAAATTTTAGATCGTTCCGTACGCGGTGACGTTTTCCAAGGGCTCGAAAGGGCCGGCAGGCGGCAACAGCCGCAATTTGATCTACCGTGCGATTGTCGAGCGGCATGTCGGCAAACATACTGGACTTCGCCATTCCACAAAAGCATGTCCTCGACATGCGGCAGGGTGCAAGGCGGGTTCAAGGCGTCACAAACCGCGCCATACCCCAAGGGAGGGGCATGGCGCGTCATCCGGGAGAGAGCCCATGGCCGTTGCGTTGAATAAATCTGCCCAGAATCGGGACACCATGCCCGCGGAGAGCAAGGCCGTGAATCTGACATTCGACATCCGCCCTACGGCAAATCCGACGTCCGAAAAGGATCGGGCGGAAAAGCTCGCCAATCCTGGTTTCGGCCGTGTCTTCACCGATCACATGGCGATCGTGCGCTACAGCCAGGCAAAGGGCTGGCATGACGCGCGCGTCGAAGCGCGGGCGAATTTTCCGCTCGATCCGGCTCTGGCCGTTCTCCATTATGCACAGGAGATTTTCGAGGGCCTGAAAGCCTACAAGCGCGACGACGGCGGGGTGAACCTGTTCCGCCCCGATGCCAATGCCCGCCGCTTCCACAATTCGGCCGAGCGCATGGCGATGGCGCATCTGCCCGAGTCCGTGTTCATCGAGGCTGTCGAGCAACTGGTGCGCATCGACCGCGCCTGGATCCCGGGCGGCGAGGGCAGTCTTTACCTGCGTCCCTTCATGATCGCGAGCGAGGTGTTCCTCGGCGTGAAGCCCTCGGCCGAATATATCTTCGCCGTGATCGCCTCGCCCGTGGGCTCCTATTTCAAGGGCGGACCTGCGCCGGTGTCGATCTGGGTCTCGGAGAACTACACGCGCGCGGCGATCGGCGGCACCGGCGCCGTCAAATGCGGCGGCAACTATGCCGCGAGCCTGCGCGCACAGGCCGAAGCCATCGATCGCGGCTGCGACCAGGTCGTTTTCCTCGACGCGGTCGAGCGACGCTATGTCGAGGAGCTCGGCGGCATGAACGTGTTCTTCGTGTTCGAGGACGGTTCGCTGTCGACGCCGCCGCTCGGCACCATCCTGCCCGGCATCACCCGCGACTCCATCATCGCGCTGGCGAAAGACGCGGGCAAGACGGTGCGCGAGGAGCCCTACTCGATCGACCAGTGGCGCGCCGACGCCGCGAGCGGAAAGCTGAAAGAGGCTTTTGCCTGCGGCACCGCGGCCGTGATCTCGCCGATCGGCAAGGTGTGTTCGGGCAGCGGCGATTTCCTCATCAGCGGCGGCGCCGCCGGCCCCGTTGCCATGGGGCTGCGCAAGCAGCTCGTCGACATCCAGTACGGACGCACCAACGATCCGCACAGCTGGATCAGAAACGTCTGAGCGGCGGCGGAATGAGTCCGCCGCTTCGATAGCAAGCACAGCAGTTCAACTTGACCACGCGGCGTCGGCGCCGCGGGCGCGTGTTTGCGCGCGTGTGCGCTGAAGATCGACCGGAAGTGTACCTTCGCAGATTAAGGAGAGAGCCATGGGAATATCGTTCGACAATATCGACGGCCACATCTGGTACGACGGCAGGCTCGTGCCGTGGAAGGAGGCCAACGTTCATGTGCTGACCCACGGCCTGCATTACGCAAGCACTGTGTTAGAGGGCGAGCGCGCCTATGGCGGCAGGATCTTCAAGAGCTCAGAGCATTCCGAGCGGCTGAAGAAATCAGCCAGCATTCTCGATTTCGAGATCCCGTATTCGGTCGCCGAAATCGACGCCGCCAAGCAGCTTGTCATCGACAGCAACAATTTGCCGGACGCCTATGTCCGCCCCCTCGCCTGGCGCGGCTCTGAAATGATGGGGGTTTCGGCCTCGACGAACACCATTCATCTGGCGATCGCTGCCTGGAATTGGCCGAGCTATTTCGATGCGGCGACGAAGCTCAAGGGCATTCGCATCGGTCTCGCCCAATATCGCCGCCCCGATCCGCGGACGATTCCGGCGCTGGCCAAGGCCGCCGGCCTCTACATGATCTGCACGATCTCCAAGCACAGGGCGGAGCGTGAAGGTTATGCGGACGCCATGATGCTGGACTGGCAAGGCCGCGTCGCCGAATGCACCGCCGCCAACATCTTCTTCGTCAAGGACGGCAGGATCCATACTCCGATCGCCGACTGTTTCCTCCCGGGCATCACCCGCGCCACCGTGATCGACCTGGCCGAACGCCGCGGCATCGAAGTGGTCAAGCGCCGGATCATGCCGAACGAGCTTTCGGGCTTCTCGGAGTGCTTCCTCACCGGCACCGCCGCCGAGGTGACGCCGGTTTCCGAGATCGCGCACTGGACGTTCACACCGTCGAAGATCTCCGAACAGCTGATGATGGACTACGCCGCCGAAGTGCAGCCCAAGGCCAAGCCCGAGGCCAAGCCCAAGGCCAAGCCCAAGGTGGCCGGCAAGGCGGAGGCGGCGTAGCGCCGGCGCGCGCCTTCCCTTCTCCCCTTACAAGGGGAGAGGGGAAGAGGCCTGCGCGCCTTCTGTCGGACAACACCAAAAATTAATCGCCGCCCTCTATACCGGTGGCAAGAACGCAGAACGCGCATCGTCCTGCGGTTCTCATCGAAGCCTTGCTCGTTCATGCAACTTCTTGAGCGCTTCGCTCCTCCCTCCCGGATGAAGAACTGACAATTCAATCACATTCTTGACGTGAGCGAGTTTGCGCGAATTCCCGGCGCGCAAAAGCTGTGGCATTTCAGATTCGAAGCGCGAACTTCTCATCCATGATCTTGACTCTGGCGGAGCTCGGCTGAGCCATCCGACGTTTTCCAGCGGCGCAAGGTTTTAAATTGAAATCGCTTTCTTTAGTGATCAGGTCGCCGATCGCGTGAACCTGCCGGACGAACGCGACGTCCAATCCGCAACCCCGAAGACGGCAGGTGACAATGGCCCCGATTTCCTCAAGGCGTCTGATGACCATCGTGCTTGCCGCCATCGGCATCCTGGGCGCGGCGGCAATTGTTCCCTCGTTCGGCGTCAGGGCCGAAGACCATTCGCCGATCGTCGATGTTCCCACCTCGGACCCGGTCATGGCGGCCGCGATCGTCAGGGCTCGCGCGACGCTGCCGGAGTTCTGGGCGTCCTACGAGAATCCAAAAGGCTCGGAGAACGGCCATTCGCTCAAGGTCCGGTTTCCGACCGGGGGCAAGAATGGTGAGCACATCTGGATGGCCGATGTGAAGAAGCTCGGCGGGGGACTCTACTCAGGCCGTTTCGCCAACGCCCCGCGCGACCTTCCGGGCCGGCGCGAGGGCGACCTGGTCGAGTTCACCGAGGTCCAGATCTCGGACTGGATGTTCATGCGCAACGGCAAGATCGTCGGCGGCGAGACCATCCGCCCGATGCTGAAATCGCTGCCGAAACGCGATGCCGATGCCCTCCGCGCGCGGCTGGAGAGGCCCTGAGATAGCTGGACGCCGGCAGGTTGGGTGGGCTAAGCGAAGCGAGCCCACCATCGGGCGTTCAAATTCGGTGGGTGCGGCGCTGATATCGCGCCTATGCCCATCCTGCGATTGCTGATACCAACGCCCGCCATGGCCGAAAAACCCAAAAAACCTCAGAAACTGAAGGCGCGCCTGCCGCGCGGGCTGGAGGATCGCGGTCCGGCCGCGATCAATGCCACGCGCCAGATGGTAGAGACGATCCGCGCCGTCTATGAGCGCTACGGCTTCGAGCCGGTGGAGACGCCTGCCTTCGAATATACCGACGCGCTCGGCAAGTTCCTGCCCGACCAGGACCGCCCGAACGAGGGCGTGTTCTCGTTCCAGGACGATGACGAGCAGTGGATCTCGCTGCGCTACGACCTGACCGCGCCGCTCGCCCGCTATGTCGCCGAGAATTTCGATCATCTGGCAAAACCGTATCGCAGCTACCGCTTCGGATGGGTGTTCCGCAACGAAAAGCCCGGCCCCGGCCGCTTCCGCCAGTTCATGCAGTTCGACGCCGACACCGTCGGTGCGCCGACGCCGGCCGCCGACGCCGAGATGTGCATGATGGCGGCGGACACGATGGAAGCGCTCGGCATTCCGCGCGAGGCATACGCGGTGAAGGTGAACAACCGCAAGGTGCTCGACGGCGTGATGGAGTTCGATAGGCCTCGGCGGCGACGAGAACAATGGCCGCAGGCTGACGGTGCTGCGCGCGATCGACAAGCTCGACCGGCTCGGGGAGCGAGGCGTGCGCGAGCTGCTCGGCCCGGGTCGCAAGGATGAGAGCGGCGACTTCACCAAAGGCGCGGGTCTCGATGACGCGCAGATCAGGAAGATCGAGACTTTCGTCAATGCACGGGCGCTCGTGCAGCCGCCAATGCTCGTCTATGCCGGCGATGCCGACGTGAAGAAGCGGCTCGCGGGCGATCCCGACGCCAGGGCCAACGAATACGATGTCGCGCGAGGGATCGCCGACATGTTGCGCGTGACATTCAAGGATTCGAAGCTCGCGATCGAAGGCCTGGATGAACTGGTCGAGATTGCGCGCCTCGTCGATGCGGGCGGCTATCTCAACCGGATCGTCGTCGATCCCTCGGTGGTTCGCGGTCTCGAATACTACACCGGTCCAGTGTTCGAGGCGCAGCTTCTGGCCGAGATTCCGAACGAGAAGGGCCAACCGGTCGTGTTCGGCTCGGTCGGCGGCGGCGGGCGTTACGACGGTCTGGTCTCGCGCTTCCGCGGCGAGCCGGTGCCGGCGACCGGATTTTCCATCGGCGTGTCGCGGCTGCAGGCTGCGCTGACGATGCTTGGCAAGCTCGACAGCGGCAGGGCGCATGGTCCTGTCGTGGTCACGGTGTTCGGCGGCGACATCGCAGACTATCAACAAATGGTCGCGAGCTTGCGCAACGCCGGCATTCGCGCCGAGCTCTATCTCGGCAATCCCAAGCACTCGCTCGGCCAGCAGATGAAATATGCCGACCGCCGCAACGCGCCTTGCGCGATCGTACAGGGCTCGGACGAGAAGGCGAACGGCAAGGTGCAGATCAAGGATCTGATCCTTGGCGCCGGACTCACCGAGATCAAGGATCGCGAGGAATATCTCAAGCGGCAAGCCGAGGCGCAGACCGAAGTCGATTCTGCGCAACTCGTCGAGGCCGTGCGGCAGATTCTCGCCCGCCATGCCGTGAGATGGGACTAGCCATTCGCGCGAGACGTCATGCCCGGCCTTGTGCCTGATATCCACGTCCTGTTTGATAGAAGAGAACCGATTGGCCGCCCGGCCATGACGGCAACAAAGGGAGACGAAGATGCCTGAGATCACCATCAGCATGGCCGCCGGCCGCACCGACGAGCAGAAGGCGGGCATGATGCGCGACATCACCAAGGCGCTGGTCAACAATCTCGGCGTCGATGCCGACGCGGTGGTGATCCAGATCAACGAGGCGCCGCTGCATCACAAGATGAAGGGCGGCAAGACCTTCGTGGAGCGCGCAGCCGCCGCGAAGAAGTGACCCTCCTTGTCATTCCGGGATGCGTGTGAAGCACGCAGGCCCGGAAACCATAATCACCATCGGGAGTATGGATTCCGGGCTCGCCGCTTCGCGTCGCCCCGGAATGACGACGCAACAAGAAATGGCCAATGGACGCACGCGACGTCATCAAGGTTGGCATGAGCGCCGAGCGCCGGCTTGTGGTGCCGGTGGAGCAGACCGTCGGCCATCTGCTCGCGGGCATGCCGATGGTGTTCGCAACGCCGATGATGATCCTGCAGATGGAGCTGACCTCGGGCGATGTCATTCATCCCCATCTGCAACAAGGCTGGGTCACTGTTGGCACCGAGGTCGATATCAGGCATCTCGCCGCTTCGCCGGTCGGCGCCACCGTGCGCACCGTTGCGACGGTGCTTTCGGTCGAGCGCCGCGTGATCCGCTTCGAGGTCGCCTCGTTCGATGGCGAACGCAAGATCGGCGAAGGCCGCCACGCCCGTGGGCTGGTCAATCTCGAGAGCTTCAACAAGCGGCTGCGAACGACGCGCTAGCGCAGTCGCCAAAATCGTCATTGCGAGCGAAGCGAAGCAATCCACAGTGCCGCAAGCTGAACCGTGGATTGCTTCGTCGCTTCGCTCCTCGCAATGACGAGCAACTACTTCGCCAATTCCTTCGACCGTGCCGTCGCCGCCGCAATCGCGCGGATCATCAGTTGCTGCATTCCGTCCTTGCCCATAAGGACCTCCAGTGCGGCGGCCGTCGTCCCTCCGGGCGAGGTGACGTTCTGCCGCAAGGTGGCGGAGGCGAGCTCGGAGCGGTACAGCAGCTCGCCGGAGCCGGCCACGGTTTCCCGCGCAAGCCGTGTGGCAAGCGCCTCCGGCAAGCCTGCGGCCACGCCGGCGCGCGCGAGTTCCTCGGCGAGCAGGAAGACATAGGCCGGGCCCGAGCCCGACACCGCGGTCACCGCGTCCATGAGGGCTTCATCCTCCACCCATTCGACCGCGCCGGTGGCGCGGAGCAGGGCGTCGGCGGTGGCGCGCTGGGCGGCGCCGACATTGGCCGCGGCGACCGCGACCGTGATGCCACGGCCGATCGCCGCCGGCGTGTTCGGCATCGCGCGGACGACCGCGCCGCCGCAGACCTCCTGAAGCGCTTTCATCGTGGTGCCGGCCATGATCGACACCACCATGGTGGACGGCGCTACATGCGATTTCAGCATCGTGCCCGCCTCGCGGAAGGATTGCGGCTTCACCGCAATCACCAGCGTCTCGACAGGGCCGGGGTCTTTCGGATTGAGGCGGACGCCCTTGGCGGCAAGTGCGCTGATCTCGGCCGACGGCGCCGGCTCGATCACCACGACGCGCTTGCCCTCGAGGCCGCCGGCGAGCCACCCCGTCAGCATCGCGCCGCCCATTTTTCCCGCACCCGCCAGCGCGATGGTGCCGGTAATGTTTTGTAATGTGCTACTGTTGCTCACCCGACCCACCACAAATTCCGCTGTCGTCCCTGCGGAAGCAGGGACCCATAGCCACAGGCGGTTTTATGTTATCGGGATTTCAGCGACAAGCACCGCGCGCCCCAATAGGCATCACGCGATATGGGTCCCCGCGTTCGCGGGGACGACAAGGAGTGTGTGGTACAGGCCCCTAGGCCTCGCCCTCGACGTCGAACATCGCGGCCGCCATCGCCTCCTGCGGCGACTTGCCGGCCCAGACCACGAACTGGAACGCGGGGTAATAGCGCTCGCAGGCGTGGATCGCGCCGGCCAGCATGCTCTCGCACTGCGCGGTCGAGGCGGTGAGCCCGCCCGGCAGCACCAGCGCCTGGCGGTGCATGATCATGCCGGTGTGAGTCCACAGGTCGAAATGCCCGATCCACAATTGCTCGTTCACGCTTGCGATCAGCCGCTGCACTTCGCCGCGTCGCGCGGGCGGAATCTTCATGTCGAAGGCGCAGGCCAGATGCAGCGCCTCGATCTCGGGCATCCAGGTGAAGGAGAGCTGGTAGTCCGTCCATTCGCCCTTGGAGACGATGGTGATCTCGTCGTCGCCCGAGCGCTCGAACGACCAGTTGTTATGCGCGGCGATGTCCTCAACCACCGCCAGCGGATGGCTTCGGGAATCGATAATGCCTTCGAGCATGGACATATGCCGTCTCGACCTCAATTTTCTCGTTCTTCTGATACGCACGCGGGCGCCGGCCTGCGTCGTGCCGGTTGCAATCCCAGAGGTGTCCCAATGGTCTCCCAAGGCCTGCCGGGATCAAGTGATGTGATTTGCGGAATCCGCGCAACAGGGCGAGGAGTCCGTCCACAGGCGCCGCGCCTTGCTGTCCACAACATCGCGCGCCTCAATCGTTAACGATCGGAACAAACCGGAATTGGATTTGTCTGCTCGTCGCATTCGTTAATTTCCGTCTCCCGATCCTACCGGCCGCGAATCCCGAACGCTTGTCCTCAAAAGACTCGATCCCAAAGGGCTAATCCCCCAAAACCCGCTCCAAAGACTCGCGCGCACGGCATGGGCATATGCCGGTTCCCCATGCCAAAGCGCCTTGCCCCGGCGTCCGCCTTTGGCCATAGTTCGCCTCAGGCCGTTCATACCGAATGGCCGATGTTCTCAGGGCGGGGTGAAAGTCCCCACCGGCGGTAAGGGCTCCGTTTCGACGAGGCCCAAGCCCGCGAGCGCCTTCTGACCGGACCTGTTCGGGAGGAAGGGTCAGCAGATTCGGTGCGACTCCGAAGCCGACGGTTAAAGTCCGGATGAAAGAGAACGGTCGCGAGGCCAGCGCTTTTCAGGCGCGGGCCTTGTCGTTCCGTGTGCCCTGATTCTGGTCCCAAAGAGGAAAGCCATGAATCAGATGCTGCAAGACACCGAAACCAAATCTTCCGAAATCAAGCCTCCCGAGCTTCCCGCGGATCACACGCCACCCCCGTTGCCGCCGCAGCATCCGCGCTTTGCCAAGCCCCAGCGGGTCGCCTTCGTGCAGTCGCGCTGGCACCGCGATGTGGTGATGGAATGCCAGACGGCATTCCTCGCCGAGGCCGAGGCGCGGCACATCCCGCGCGCGGCGATCGACATTTTCGAGGTGCCCGGATCGTTCGAGATCCCCCTGCATGCGCAGCTCCTGGCGAAGACGCGGCGCTACACCGCGATCGTCGCGGCCGGCCTCGTGGTGGATGGCGGCATCTACCGCCATGAGTTCGTCGCCGACACCGTGATCAAGGCGCTGATGGAGGTGCAGCTCAAAACCGAGGTCCCCGTGTTCTCGGCGGTGCTGACGCCGCAGCAATTCCACGAGAGCCAGGCGCATTTCGATTTCTTCAAGAAGCATTTCGTCACCAAGGGCATCGAGGTGGCGGAAGCCTGCGCGGAAACGCTGCATAGCCTGGAGCGCCTGCGCGGCCAGGTCGCCGCGGGAATCACGGCGAGCGGCTGAGAGCGGCGCCGCCACAACGGATTGATTGTCAATTCCGCCGCCGCCTCTATAAAGTGGGCGGCGGGAGGAGGCCGCCCGTGGAGACAGGCGGCCTGGACGGTCATGTTCGAAGGACACGATCCCTGGCTCGTCGCGCTCTCCGTGACGATCGCGATCCTGGGCGGCTATACCGGCTTCTCGCTGGCGGCGCGCGTGCGCGGCGCGCCGGGCGGGGGGCGCCGCCTGCTGTTGGCCAGCGCCGCGGCTTTCCTTGCCGTCGGCATCTGGACCATGCATTTCATCGGCGTGCTGGCCGCGCCGATCCCGCCCGACACCGTGTATCTCGTTCTGCCAACCCTGATCTCGTTCCTGATCTGCGCGCTGGTGGTCGGCATTTCCCTGTTCCTTGTCAGTATCGGCGAGCCGACGCTGTCGCGCGTCGCCTCGTCCGCGGTGTTGCTCGGACTTGGCGTCGTCAGCATGCACTATGTCGGGATTCACGGCCTTGCCGGGAATTTCGCGATCCAGCATGACTGGACCATGGTGCTGGTGTCGGTCGCGGTCGCGATCGCGACCGCCTATGGGGGGCTGCGCGCGTTCCTTGCTGGGCAGGAGGGCATCCCCCTGATCGCCAGCTCGATCGCCTTCGGCTTTGCGGTCGCCGGCATGCACTACACGGCGATGTACGGCATGCATTTCGTGCCGCTGACGGAAGCCGCGCATCAGCATCCGGGAATGGGGCTCGCGGCATCACAGCAGATCCTCGCCATCATTGTGGCGATGCTGTGCTTTGTGATCGCGGCTGGATTCCTGCTGTCGCTGGTGCCGGACCCGCGGCGGCAATCGACTGGGGTCCTGGCAGGTGCGACGGCCGCATCACCAGATGCGCAGTTGCAGGTTGAAGCCGGACCGATCACGCTGACGGCGCCGCGCCTGATGCCGGCGCCGCTCGGCGGGCTTGGCCAGCCGCCGCGTCCTTCACCGGCGCCGCGTCTGCCCGTCGAAGGCGTCAATGGCACCCATTTCATCGATGTCGCCGATGTCCGGAGTGTGCGCGCGGACGCACATTATACCCGGGTGCATGACGGCACGCGCGAGCGCATGTGCCCGTGGTCGATCTCGGAAGCGGAGGCGCAACTCGATCCCGGCCTGTTCCTCCGGGTGCACCGCAGCCACATCATTGCGATCCCCCATGTCTCGTTCGTACGCAAGGAAGGCGACGGCGCCGTGATCGAACTCGGCGGCCCGTCGCCCCACCGCGTTCCGGTCAGCCGCGCCAAGATCGCGGAAGTGAAGGCGAGGCTCGGGCTGGCAAGGCGCCACGCCTAGATCTCGTTAGGTCCAGCTCCCTGACGCAATTCGTGGGTTCGCCACCGTAACTCGTGCGAAAAACGCGGATTTGTGCCCGCGTCGTTGCCCCCGCCCATCGCCGGAGAGACCGTTGCCTTCAAGCCCGGGCCCCGTAAGAGCCTGGGCAATGGAGGAGATGATGATCCCTGGCGCATTCAGCTACCATCGGCCTGCGACCGTGGCCGATGCGATCAAGCTTCTGGCCGATCTGGGCGACGACGCCCGTCCGCTGGCCGGCGGCCACAGCCTCGTTCCCATGATGAAGCTCCGCCTCGCGACGCCGGCCCATCTGGTCGATTTGCATGCCGTGGCCGGACTGAAAGGCATCAGCCGCGACAGCAACAAGGTCAAAATCGGTGCGATGACCACCCAGCACGAGTTGCTTGGCTCCGACGAGATCGCCAAATCGCTGCCGATCCTGCATGAGACCGCGCTGCTGATCGCCGACCCGCAGGTCCGTTACCGCGGAACCATCGGCGGCAATGTCGCCAATGGCGATCCCGGCAACGACATGCCCGCGCTGATGATGTCGCTCGATGCGAGCTACCAGCTGCAGGGGCCGAACGGTGCGCGAGAGGTCGCGGCAAGCGAGTTCTATCAGGGCGCCTATTTCACCGCGCTTGAGCCGGGCGAGATCCTGACCTCGGTCACGGTGCCCATTCCCCCCGCGGGCCACGGCTATGCCTATGAAAAGCTGAAGCGCAAGGTCGGCGACTACGCCACCGCTGCGGCTGCGGTCGTGCTGACCATGTCCGGCGGACGGGTCTCCTCCTGTGCGATCGGCCTCACCAACCTGCACGAGACGCCATTGCTGGCCGTCGACGCCGCCAGCGCGGTCATCGGCACCAGTCTGGACGCTGCGTCCCTGAAGAAGGCCGCGCAAGCGGCGGAGGCGATCATGTCGCCGGCATCAGATGCGCGCGGACCCGTTGAATACCGGAAACATGTCGGCGGCATCATGGTGATGCGGGCGCTCCAGCGCGCCGCCGGCCGCGCGAGATAAGGGAGGGGAGGATGGCGAAAACCCATGTGACCATGAAGGTCAACGGCGCCGAGGTCGAGGGCCTCGTCGAACCGCGCACGCTGCTTGTGCATTTCATCCGCGAGAACCTGCAGATGACCGGCACCCATATCGGCTGCGAGACCACCCATTGTGGCGCCTGCACCGTCGACATCGACGGCATGTCGGTCAAATCCTGCACCATGTTCGCGGTGCAGGCCCAGGGCAGCGATATCACCACCATCGAAGGCATGGCCAATGCCGACGGCACGCTGTCGGCCTTGCAGGAAGGTTTCCGCATGATGCACGGCCTGCAATGCGGCTTCTGCACGCCCGGCATGATTCTCCGCGCGCATCGTCTGTTGCAGGAAAATCCCTCGCCCACCGAGCAGGAAATCCGGATGGGCATCTCCGGCAACATCTGCCGCTGCACCGGCTACCAGAACATCGTGAAGGCGATCCAGTACGCCGCCGCCAAGATCAACGGCGTTGAATTCAAGGAGGCCGCGGAATGAATGACCTCACTCCCACGCGGGAACAACGCACCGCCGCCCTCGAAGGCATGGGCTGCAAGCGCAAGCGCGTCGAAGACGTGCGCTTTACCCAAGGCAAGGGCAACTACGTCGATGACGTGAAACTGCCGGGCATGCTGCATGGCGACTTCGTGCGCTCGCCGCATCCGCATGCGCGGGTGAAATCGATCAACAGCGAGGAGGCGCTGAAAGTGCCCGGCGTGCTCGCGGTGATCACCGCCGAGACGCTGAAGACGGTCAACCTTGCCTGGATGCCGACGCTTGCCGGCGACGTACAGATGGTGCTTGCCGACGGCAAGGTGCTTTTTCAGAACCAGGAAGTCGCCTTCGTGGTCGCGACCGACCGTTATGCCGCCGACGACGGCGTCAACAAGGTCGTCGTCGAGTACGAGCCGTTGCCCGTGGTCATCGATCCCTTCAAGGCGATGGCGCCGGATGCGCCCGTGCTGCGCGAGGACCTCGCAGGCAAGACGACGGGCGCGCACGGCGCCGCGCAAGCACCACAACCACATCTTCGAGTGGGGCGTCGGCGACAAGGAGCTGACGGATGCGGCCTTCAAGAAGGCCGAGGTGACGATCAAGGAAATGATCTCCTATCACCGCGTCCATCCGTCGCCGCTGGAAACCTGCCAGTGCGTCTGCTCCTTTGACAAGATCAAGGGCGAGCTGACGATCTGGGGCACCTTCCAGGCGCCGCATGTCATCCGCACCGTGGTGTCGCTGATCGCCAAGCTGCCCGAGCAGAAGATCCATGTGATCTCGCCCGACATCGGCGGCGGCTTCGGCAACAAGGTCGGCGCCTATCCCGGCTATATCTGCGCGGCGGTCGCCTCCATCGTCACCGGAAAGCCGGTGAAATGGGTCGAGGACCGCATCGAGAATCTCACCGCGACCTCGTTCGCGCGCGACTATCACATGACCACCGAAATCGCCGCGACAAAGGAGGGCAAGGTCACGGGGCTGCGCGTGCATGTGCTCGCCGATCACGGCGCGTTCGACGCCTGCGCCGATCCGTCGAAATGGCCGGCCGGTTTCTTCAACATCGTCACCGGGTCCTACGACTTCCCCGTGGCGCATCTTGTCGTCGACGGCATCTACACCAACAAGGCGCCGGGCGGCGTCGCCTATCGCTGCTCGTTCCGCGTCACCGAGGCGGCCTATTGCATCGAGCGCGCGATGGATATTCTCGCGCAGAAGCTCGGGATGGATCCGGCCGAGCTGCGGCTGAAGAACTTCGTCAAGCCTGAGCAGTTCCCGTATCACTCCGCGCTCGGCTGGGAATACGATTCCGGCGACTACCACACCGCCATGAAGAAGATGATGGAGTCGACCAACTACGCCGCGCTCCGCAAGGAGCAGGCGGAGAAACGCGCCGCGTTCAAGCGCGGCGAGACCCGCGAGATCATGGGCCTTGGCGTCTCCTTCTTCACCGAGATCGTCGGCGCCGGGCCGTCGAAGAATTGCGACATCCTGGGTATAGCGATGTTCGATTCCTGCGAGATCCGCATGCATCCGACGGGAGCGGGCATCGCGCGCATGGGCACCAAGAGCCAGGGCCAGGGCCACGAGACCACCTGGGCCCAGATCATCGCGACCGAGATCGGCATTCCCGCCGACAACATCCAGGTCGAGGAGGGCAACACCGACACCGCGCCCTACGGGCTCGGTACCTACGGCTCGCGCTCGACGCCCGTGGCGGGTGCTGCAATCGCCATGGCCGCGCGCAAGATCAAGGCCAAGGCGCAGATGATCGCGGCCTACAAGCTCGAGGTTCACGAGGACGACCTCGAATGGGACATCGACGGTTTCCGCGTCAAGGGCC
Organism: uncultured Alphaproteobacteria bacterium; assembly: GCA_963696255.1. Taxonomy (GTDB): domain Bacteria; phylum Pseudomonadota; class Alphaproteobacteria; order Rhizobiales; family Xanthobacteraceae; genus Bradyrhizobium. The sequence goes on along the minus strand of CAVOJN010000005.1, from coordinate 320,923 downwards.
TGCCTGAGAAGACCATGTCGATGAAGGATATCTGCTGGGCGGCCTATAACTCGGTGCCGCCCGGGCATGGAGCCCGGGCTCGAAGCTGTGAGCTATTACGATCCGCCCAACATGACCTATCCGTTCGGGGCGTATCTCTGCGTGATGGACATCGACGTCGATACCGGCGTGTACAAGGTCCGGCGCTTCTATGCGCTGGATGATTGCGGCACCCGCATCAACCCGATGATCATCGAGGGCCAGGTGCATGGCGGTCTCACCGAGGCCTTCGCCATCGCGATGGGCCAGGAGATCCGCTACGATGACGCCGGCAACGTCGTCACCGGATCGTTCATGGATTTCTTCATGCCGACCGCGGTGGAGACGCCGCATTGGGAGACCGACTTTACCGTCACCCCGTCGCCGCATCACCCGATCGGCGCCAAGGGCGTCGGCGAGAGCCCGAATGTCGGCGGCGTGCCGGCCTTCTCCAATGCCGTCAACGACGCCTTCTCGTTCCTGGGCTCGACGCATATCCAGATGCCGCACGATTATTGGCGGAACTGGAAGGCGGCGAAGGAACTGGGTGCGGTGGCTTAGTGTCGTCATTGCGAGGAACGGAGTTGTATGACTCGTCATTCCGGGGCGGTGCGAAGCATCGAACCCGGAATCTCGAGATTCCGGGTCTGGTCCTTCGGACCATCCCGGAATGACGGGGACCATTCAATGAAAGACCGCGACGAGATCGCGCAGGCATTGTCGACGTCCGGCTACATCGCCGACGCCGAGCTCGCGACTGCGATCGCGCTGATGCAGCGGCTGCGGCGGCCGCTGCTGCTCGAAGGCGAAGCGGGCGTCGGCAAGACCGAGGTCGCGAAGGCACTTGCCTCCGTGCACGCGACCGAGCTGATCCGACTGCAATGTTATGAGGGGCTGGATCAGTCGTCCGCGCTCTATGAATGGAATTACCAGCGGCAATTGCTGGCGATCCAGGCCCATCGCGGCGACGCGGATTCGATCGAGGACCAGATCTTCTCCGAAAAATATCTGCTGGAACGGCCGCTGCTGGCGGCGATCCGGCGCGACAAGCCGCCCGTGCTGCTGATCGACGAGATCGACCGCGCCGACGACGAGTTCGAGGCATTTCTGCTGGAGCTGCTGTCGGACTTCCAGGTCTCGATCCCCGAGCTCGGCACCATCAAGGCTGCTTCCATTCCGCATGTGGTGCTGACCTCGAACGGCACGCGCGAGCTGTCCGACGCGCTGCGCCGCCGCTGCCTCTATCACTATGTCGACTATCCCGATGTCGAGCGCGAGGCGCGGATCATCATGGCGAGGATCGATGGTGCATCCGCCTCGCTGTCGCTCCAGATCGCGCGGATGGTCGAGGCCATCCGAAAGGAGGAGCTGCGCAAGGTGCCGGGCGTCGCCGAGACGCTGGACTGGGCGGCGGCTCTCGTCGGGCTCGACGTGCGCGATCTCCATGATGCGCCCGAGACCGTGCATGAGACGCTGATGTGCCTGCTCAAGACGCAGGAGGACAAGGTCCGCATCACCCGCGAGGTGAGCGAGCGAATCCTGGGGAAGGTCGCATGAGCTGCTGCGGCGCCGCACCTGGCTTCGACGAGATGAACGAGGTCTCGCGCCTGGTCTCGGCAAAGCTTGCCGCTTTCCTGCGCACGTTGCGCGATAACGGCTTTGCCGTCGGGCTTGCCGAAGGACAGGATGCGGCTTCGCTGATGGCATCCGGTTATGCCGCAAGGCCCGGCCTGCTGCGTTCCGCGTTCAAGCACCTGTTCTCGGCACGGAAGTCGGATTGGGAAAAATTCGACGGGATCTTTGACGCGTTCTGGCTGGGCAGGCGCGTGCGCTCGCGCTCGCTGGCAGCGGGCTCGTCGAAGGCGGCGAACAACCCGTCGCTGAAGAGCATGCGCGACGGTGCGCGCGCAGGGCGGCAATCAGTCCGCGACCGATCAGGTTCCTTCTGCCGACGACGCGCCGTCCTCGCAGGGCGGGGAAGGGCGCATCGAAGGCGCCTCGCGTGCGGAGAACCTCGCCGAGGTCGATTTCCGCAAGCTCGCCGACGCCGAGCAGATCGCGCAGGCGCACGAGGCCGCCGCACGGCTGGCGCGGATGATGCGCACGCGGCTGACGCGACGCGATCTCGCGCGGCGGCATGGCTATCGGCTCGACCTGCGCCGGACCATTCACCGCAATATCAGCCATGGCGGCGTTCCGATTACGCTGGTCAAGCGGCAACGCAAGGACAAGCCGCTGCGGCTGATCGTGCTGCTCGATGCCTCGGGATCGATGAGCATGTACACGTCCGTGTTCCTCCGCTTCATCCATGGCGTGCTCGACGAATTCCGGGAGGCCGAGGCGTTTCTGTTCCACACCCGCCTCGCCCATGTCTCCGATGCCATGAAGGAGAAGGACGCCGCTCGCGCGCTCGATCGCCTCTCCTTGCTGGCGCAAGGCGCGGGCGGCGGCACCAAGATCGGCGAGAGCCTGCAGACCTTCAACCGCTGGCATGCTGCGCGGGTGATCCATTCCCGATCGGTCGTGATGATTGTCTCCGACGGCTACGAGACCGGAGACGCCGCGCTGCTCGGCCGCGAGATGGAACGGTTGGCGAAACGCTGCCGCCGCATCGTCTGGCTCAACCCGATGATGGCATGGGAGGGTTATGCGCCGGAAGCGCGCGGCATCAAGGCGGCGCTGCCCTATGTCGATCTCTATGCGCCGGCCAATACGTTGAAGTCGCTGTCTGCCCTCGAACCCTATCTGGCGAGGCTGTGAAAATGACCGCGCATGTCGAAGTCATGGATCTGGTCGCGCAGATGAAGGCTGCCGAGGAGGCCTTTGTGCTCGCGACTGTCGTGCGCACGGTCTCGGTGACCGCCGCCAAGGCCGGCGCCAAGGCGATCATCCGGCCCGACGGCACCATCGTCGCCGGCTGGATCGGCGGCGGCTGCGCGAAAGGCGCTGTGCTGAAGGCGGCGCGTGAGGCGCTCGCCGATGGCGAGCCGCGCATGGTCTCCGTGCAGCCGGAAAATCTGCTGGCCGAGCTCGGCGTCAAGCCGGGCGAAACGCGAGAGGGCGTGCGCTTCGCCAGCAACATGTGCCCGAGCAAGGGCACGATGGATATCTTCGTGGAGCCCGTCTTGCCGCATCCCTCGCTGGTCATTCTCGGCGCAAGCCCGGTCGCGCTGTCGCTGGCCGCGCAGGCGCGGCAGCTCGGCTATCACGTGACGGTGGCGGCCCCCGCGGCGGATTTCGTGACCGAGCCGGATGCGCATGTCATCATCGACGGCTTCGAGCCGCGTTATCTCAACGAGGCGCGCCGCTTCGTCGTGGTTTCGACGCAAGGCAAGGGCGACGAGGCCGCGCTTGAGGCAGGCGATCGCGACTGAGGCAGAGTATCGCGCCTTTGTCGGCAGCCGCCGCAAGATGGCGGCGCTGCGCGAGAAGCTGATCGCCGCCGGCGTCAACGATACCGCAATCGATCATGTCAAGGCGCCGGCCGGCCTCGACCTCGGCGCCATCACGCCGGAGGAGATCGCGATGTCGATCCTCGCCGAGATCACCGTCCTGCGGCGGCGAGGACAACGCAATCCCCACAGGAGTTGATGCAGCAACATGAAGATGAGCGACAGCCAGCGCATCCCGGCCTCGAAAGCAAAGGTCTGGGCGGCGCTCAACAATCCCGACATCCTCAGGCAATGCATTCCCGGCTGTCAGTCCCTCGACATGTCGACACCAAACGAGATGACGGCGACCGTGGTGCTGAAGGTCGGTCCGGTGAAGGCGACCTTCGGCGGCAAGGTGACCCTGTCCGATCTCGATCCGCCGAACGGCTATCGCATCTCCGGCGAAGGAAGCGGCGGCATCGCCGGTTTCGCCAAGGGCGGCGCTACCGTGAAGCTCAGCGAAGAAGGCGCTGACGTCACCATCCTCACCTATGAGGTCGATGCGCAGATCGGCGGCAAGCTCGCGCAGCTCGGCGGCCGCCTGATCGATTCCACGGCGAAGAAACTCGCGAGCGAGTTCTTCGCGTCGTTCGGCGAAGTGGTGGGCAGGACGGCAGTCGCATAGCACCCCCGCGATGCAAGTGGCGGCGCGGGCATTGCAGCAAATACCAAAGAATGACGTGTGCTCGCGGGCGCCGCGGGTGCATTCCGCTTGTCAGGAAACGGGAGTAGCGACATACTGCCGCGCGGACAAATGACTGACATTGTGGCGCGACCGGAAGCCGCCGTCAGTGCGGCGCCGAACCGAGCCGATTGTTTCTTTTTCGTATCGACATTTTGAATGGCGGCTTTTGGCCGTCCCAACAGTGCTGCCCAGACGGCAACCACAGCCGCGCAGCTGACGCATGGAGCATGACGTGAACTGAACCACACCGGAGAAGCGCAAAATGACGATGACGGCTGAAGTGCCCGGCCAGGTGCCGTGGTGGAAAGAGCCTACCAAGGATCAATGGGTTGCCTGGATTGCAGCCTGGCTCGGCTGGACCCTCGATGCGTTCGATTTCACCATATTCCTCCTGATCATGGTGCCGATCGCGGAAACCTTCCACGTTCCGCTGATCGAGGTGACCGCCGTCTTCACCATCACGCTGTGGCTTCGTCTGGTGGGCGCCGTCGGCTCGGGCTGGCTCGCCGATCGTATCGGGCGCAAGGCGCCGCTGATGATTTCCATTTTGTGGTACTCGATCTGCAATCTGCTCGCGGGCATCGCGCCGAGTTTCGCGTTGCTGTTCCTGTTCCGCGCATTGCTCGGCATCGGCATGGGCGCCGAATGGCCCGCAGGCGCCGCGCTTGCGATGGAATCCTGGCCGGCCCGCTCGCGCGGCCTGATGAGCGGCGTGCTGCAGGGCTCCTGGAGCATCGGCTTCCTGCTCTCGAGCCTCGCCTACGGCCTGCTCTACGACCACATCGGCTGGCGCGGCCTGCTGATCCTCGGCGTCCTGCCGGCACTGGCCGTCGTCTGGATCCGCATCTATGTCAAGGAGCCGAAGGTGTGGGTGGAGAACCGCCGCCTGCAGCGCGAGCAGAACAAGGAATTCCGCGCGCCGCTGCTCGACATCTTCCGCTGGCGCATGCTGCCCAACACGTTGATGGCCTGCCTGTGGATGGCGAGCGGCTTCGTGATCTACTATTCGGTGTACGGCATGTTCGCCACGCATTTGCAGAAGGACCTGCATCTCAGCCCCGCGATGGTGGCGATGCCGATCGCGATGGCCAATCTGATCGCGTTCCTGGCGAGCGGCTTCTGGGGCTATGTCGCCGATATCTTCGGCCGCAGATGGGCGATGATCATCCCGGCGGCGATCGGCGCGCTGGTCACGCCATTCTACCTGTTGTTCGACTCCTATCCGGTGGTGGCGGGCGCCTTCATCCTGCAAGGTGCGTTCCTCGGCGCGATCTACGGACAGAACCCGGCCTATCTCAGCGAGCGTTTCCCGACCGAGGTGCGGGCGACGGCATCGGGCTTCTGCTACCATCAGGGCGCGATCTGGGCCGGCTTCACCGGACCGGTGCTCACCTACTTCGCCGCCGGCCAGCCGTCTGGCTTTACGATCCCGATGCTGATCGCGACGACGGGAGCCGCGATCGTGTTCGTCGTCACATTGCTCTATAGCCCCGAGACCAAGGGCAAGGAGCTGGTGCCGGAGATCACGCTCGCCGGGCAGCCCGCCGAATAGTGCTGATCTCGCATCCGAGACAGTTACTGACATCGGGGCCGGTCGTCGGCCCCGATTTTTTTGGATCGCTCGGGCCTGCGGCTGTGATACGACACAATCCGGATTTCGCCGCGCAATTCCGGAGACCAGATGGCGCGCATTCTTGTGTTGGGTGCCGGCTTTGCCGGGCTGTGGGCCGCGATCGGCGCCGCGCGGAGGCGCGAGGAGGCCGGCGCGCGCGGCGCCGACATCGAGATCCTCGTCGTCGACCGCAATCCCTATCACAACATCCGCGTCCGCAATTACGAGGTCGATCTCGCCGATGCCGCGATTCCGCTTGCGAAGCTGCTCGATCCGGTTGGCGTCGCCCATCGCCTCGCCGAGGTCGAGAGCATCGACCTTGCCCGGCAGGAGGTCGTCGTCACCGCAGGTGGCAGAAGCGAAACGCTCAGTTATGACCGGCTGGTGCTGACGCTCGGCAGCGAGCTGGTGCGCCCCGCCATTCCGGGCCTCGCCGCGCACGCTTTCGATGTCGATACGTATCAGGCCGCGCTCAAGCTCGACGCGCATCTGGCCGCGCTCGCCAAGCGCGATGCGTCGGAAGCGCGGGCGACCGTGGTCGTGGTCGGCGCCGGCTTCACCGGCATCGAGGTCGCCGCTGAAATGCCGGCCAAGCTTGCAAAGGCCGGCGTCACCGGCCGGTCGCGCATCATCCTCGTCGATCCCAACACGCCTGTCGGCGCTTCGATCGGCGCGCATGGCCAAGCGGTTGTCGGTGAGGCGCTGTCGGCTCTCGGCGTCGAGGCGAGGTGCGGGGTCAGGCTCGATGCCGTCACCGCCGATGGCGTCACATTGTCCTCCAGCGAGACCATCGCGGCGCAGACGGTGGTGTGGTGCGCGGGGATGCGCGCCAGTCCGCTCGCCACGACATTGGCCGGCGAGCGCGACCGCACCGGACGCTTGCTCGTCGATCAGTTCATGCGGGCGAAGAATCTCGCCAATGTCTTCGCAGCCGGAGATATCGCCAGCGCCATGCTCGATGGCGTCCACGCCACCGTCATGTCGTGCCAGTTCGCGCGGCCGATGGGCCGCTATGCCGGCCACAATGTGGCCGCCGATCTCCTGGGGGAGCCGATGCTGCCGCTCACGATCGACTGGTACGTCACCGTGCTCGATCTCGGCGCATGGGGCGCGCTCTACACCACCGGCTGGGACCGTCAGGTGCACACCACAGGTGCCGCGGCCAAGGTCACCAAGCAGACCATCAACCACCAGCGCATCTATCCGCCGCTGACCGAGAGCCGCGCCGATCTTCTCGCCGCCGCCGCGCCATCCGTGCAGGCGCCGCCGCCGACGCGGGCCAAAGCGTGATCTGAACGCCTGTGAAGCGTCTTTCCGTCGCGGCAAACGCGCAGCAGTTGCGCGTCTGCGCCGAAGGCATTTTGCGCGGTCGCGTGTAAGCTCAAGGCTACGACTCAGGAGAGGGCGCACGGCCGAAGGAGACCTGATGCTTCAATCTGCTCTACCTATCACCCTGGCCGTCGGCGCCGGCGTCAGCCTCGTGGTGCAGCAGGCACTCAATGCCAATCTGCGAATGGCGCTCGGCTCGGCCGTCTGGTCGGGCTTCACGAGCTATCTGGTCGGCACGATCTGCATGGCGCTGTTTGCGCTGGCCACGCGCGAACCCATGCCCCCGGCCGCCGTGACGGAAAAGGTGCCGTTCTGGGCGTGGAGCGGTGGCCTGTTCGGGGCCATCTTCATTGGCCTTGCCATTCTCCTGATTCCGCAGATCGGCGCCGCCACGTTCTTCACGTTGCTGGTCACCGGCCAGATGCTGGCCTCGCTTTGCCTCGATCATTTCGGCCTGCTCGGCCTCCCCGTGCATCCCGTGAGCCTTGTCCGGTTCGTCGGCGCGGCCTGCCTGATCGTGGGCGTGGTCCTGATCCGCCAGTGATCTCACGAGCTTGCCGGAGTCGCGAACGAATTGAAGGAACGCCGGCACGATGGCCGTCAAAAAGAGTCCTGTGAGTCCATGCAGCGCTTCTCAATTCGTCTGGTTCCGCAGTAACGTTAACAATTGCTTTCGATTGTCGATAAAATTTTATCGATTAGGATGATGAGCAGTCGAGCGGTGAGCGGACCCGCTTGATGAGAGGTCCGGCCAACCTGGCAGCTCCACGGACCTCGCCGAAATTCAGCGACAATGACCAATGAACCTCGCGGGTCCGGCGTGATCACGCCGGACCGCGAGAAGTCTACCGGACTCGGCCCAATGGAATAATCGAGGAGAGCATCCTCAATGCGCAAGACGATTGCGAAGGCCATCACGTGGCGGCTGATCGGAACCGCCGAGATTTTTGCGATCTCTTTCTGGACCACCGGGCACATCGCGACGGCCGGCCATACGGCCGGGATCGCGGCCATTGCCTCTTTCCTGTCATACGTGGCCCACGAGTTGGCCTGGAACGGCTCTTTCTCCAGAGGTCAAGGAGAGTGGAGAGAGGCAGTCGAGACCCTCCCCGAGGCCGCCGGTCACGACCTTTGCAACTCCGCAAACCTTGCCATCAGGGCGCAGGTGCAAGCCTTGCCGTCGTAGATCGGGCAGTCTTCATCGCGTTCAAGCGCGCCGCCATCAATTCCGCCCGGTTCAAGGTCGCGCGATGCTCTTTTCGCGCAACGCCCCGGGTTTTCTCCACACCCGCAGGTCGACCATGACTTTGATGGCCGCAGCGAGGACCAGCGCGCAAAGCGCCGCCTTGGAGAGCGTCTCCATCGTCCCCTCGATCAGCATGGCGTGGACCACACTTCCTGCAACGATGACCACCGCCAGCGACGTATGAGCGATGCGCCACGTTCGCAGTCGCAATCCCAATCGCCGGCGCAGTGCAGCCAAAACCGCGACGGCGAAGATTGCCCACATGGCGATCACACCAAAGGGGGAGAACGGTGTCGGCGATGCGAAGAGAAGGGCGTCGATCATGTCCGGCGGACTGGTGATCCAAAGGCCTGCGACGTGGACGGCCACCGCCAGCACCAGCGTGCCACCGATCCAGTGGTGTGCGCGACGTCCGCGATAGGCCGACAATCCCGGTAAATATCCGCCAACCAGCAAGGGCTGAACGAGGACAAGGCCGAGTGCGACAATCCCCGCGAAGCCGGCCAGGATGTAGACCGGACCGCGCCACTCCAGCTGCGGGCTCGCCGCCGCAGCGGCGATCGGCACGCCAACAGCAGTCGCAAGGGCGGCCCAGATCAGGGTTACCCGGGCCGATCTCATCCCTCTTGATCCCAACCCGTCAGGCCGGCTGAAGGACGAAGTGGGCCTCCAGGCTGGTCTCCTTTGCACTCCGCATCACGGGACGAAGAAAGACGGTTTTGAATTCACCGCTGTCATAGGCGAGGTGACCATGCGGCTGGCCGAAGATGGGAATGATCTGCGGCATCTCGAGACGGAACGCTCCGTTCTTGTCGGTGAGCGTGGCTCCGTGACTCTGCGGCTCATGCTCCTGCCCTTCGGTCGTGTGCGCCCAGATCTGGATACGCTGTCCGGCAAGCGGTGCCCCGTCGCCTGCGCGGCGCACGGTGCCGCTCATCCAGAAGCCACCTTTGCCGATCCGATCCACGGTCGGCGCGCCCTTGCGGTAGTTGTTGGACCCGCCCGTCATTGACTCGGTCGGTGCGAGCCCTTCCGCGCGGGCGGGCAACAGGAGCCCGGAAACCCCGGCTGCCAGGACGGTGCCGCCCGCGGCGAGGAGGTAGCGGCGGTTGAGTACGACGGGTGTCATGCAAATTCCTCCTGGCGACCGTGCAGTTACTCGCGAAGAGTACAACAACAAGCGCGAGACGCCCAGTTGAAGGAGGCGAAGAGCGCGACGGCCCGCAATAACAGAGTTGTGAACGGGTGCACCGGTGTCCTGCGGGTGCGGAAGCGCCTCGTTGCCAGGCAGATCGCATACTTGCCGACCTGTGCGCGACCGCGAGCGCTCTGACGATCCTTAACCGGGCTTCTCTCCGGCAAAGCGCCCGCCGCCGAGAACGGCTGCGTTCACGAGCTCGACAAAGCGGACATAGCTCTCATAGAAGGCGTCGTGTCCGGAGGGCGTTCCCGCGGCTTGCGTCTCCTTGCGAAGGCCTTGATACATCGCGAGCCGGTGTGTGAGAATCTCGCCCCATTCGCGGGTGAGATCTTCGGCAGGGCCGGCGATGAAGCCGGCCTCGCCCACGAGCCGGGTATACGCCGACAGATCATGAAGATCGGTGACGGCCATGCCGCTCCACATCAGCGCCTTGTCTGCGTCCGACAGGGGACGGTGCGCAACCCAATCCGTAAAGACCAGCCGTCCGCCGGGCCTCAAAATGCGCCAGGCTTCCTTCAGCGTGCGCGGCTTGTCCGGCACGTGCAGCAGCGCCTCCTGGCTGATCACCACGTCCACGCTGGCATCAGGCAGAGGAACCCGCATCACATCACCTTCGATGAAGCGCACCCTGTGCTGCAGGCCAACGCGCCGGGTCAGCTCTTCGGCGCCCCTCACGCGGGACGGCGTCAACTCGATACCGGTGACCTCGGCGCCATAGCGATGCGCGAAATAGCGTGATGGACCGCCGAGGCCGGCGCAGAAATCGGCAACGCGCGTGCCTTCGCCGATGTGGGCGCGTTCCGCCAGTGCGTCGTTGGCGGCAAGCCCGCCATAGTGGTCCTGGTCATGCGCAAACAGGTCTTCCGGACGCAGATTGTCGAGATGCCCCCGGCTGGCGTCGAGCCTGGCCAGGATGATGTCGCACGAAATCGGATGACGCTCGTAGAAATCGATCGCTGATCGGATCTCGGTTTGCATCGCGTTGCCCCGAAAAAAGTTCCCGCGCCTTTTTAGACCAAATCCATCCTGACCGTCGCCTGTTGCGGAACGAGTTTTCGGGGTTGATCGTTGACTGCCATGACCGATCGCTTCCTTGCCCTTATCGTCTCCAGCATTCTTGTGCTTGTGACCGCCTGCGCGGTCGCAACCACGCCGGGGAGACAGAGTGTGCTGCTCGACACGACCGCGACGCTTGCCTTGCGGAAGTGACGTATCCACCTGACGCGTCTTCGAACGCATATTGGGCAAACGTGTCTCGGCAATCGGTCCCCAACAGCGGCAATCTTCTTTGGGATTGCGCCGGCAGCAGCAGGGCGGCCGCCTGCCGTTAACCCGCGCAGGCTGTATTAATGTTACGTCTTAACTAAAAATTAAGTGTGTGTTTGCGGGCGCGAATGGCGCGGCCTAAGCCTTGGCTCGGGGATTGGGTGGGGGAGCTGCCCGTAACCAAAGGTGCGTACCATGACGTACACGAAATTTGGAGCGCTGGTCGCGTCTGTCGGCGTGATCGCGTTTGCTCTTGCCTCCCACGAGGCTTCTGCCGGAACATCTCGCGGCGGTGCAGCACCAGCGCATCCGCTTGCCCGCCCGTTCACAGCGCATGCGTTCCGGCATCGCCATGGAGGCGTTTTCCTGCCGGGATTTGGCGGTGACTTTTACGGAGCGGATGGCACACCCGTGACCGGGGTGACCCCTCCCGCCTCATCCGACGTGCATTACACCTACACCTATGAAGCGCCCTGGGACTGGGCCCACCGCAATCCGCCGAATGTCGCGCCCTCTGACCGGCCCTATGTGCCGGGCTGCACGTCGGAACCGGTCAAGGTTCCCGGCCGCAATGGCGGCGAGCAAGTCGTCAACGTCACGCGCTGCTACTGAAGCGGTTCGCTCGCTCGTACGAACAAGCGCTCGCACAAACAAAAAGACCGCCCGAAGGCGGTCTTTCCGCAGTCTGAAACAACCAAGACAGACTTGCCCCCGTTCCCCGCCGATCATCGTACCCAACCACCCGGTTGACGGTGATTGAAAGCCGCATCGCCACGCCTCAGCGTCTTCCATTCCACATTACTGAATCGCGACAGCACTGCGAGGTAAAAACAGCGCGGTGTCATCGAAACATGACGACCGTTGCGGCGTGGACACAATCTCGTCGCATTGGCATCATGCAAGCCCGGTTTTGCCACGAAACTGGCCCGCTCGATCGGCACAACACTGCATGCGCCGAAAGATTAATTTGGCGAGACCGTTCAAGCCGGTTGCAGCGATCGAGCTCCCGCGCCGCGAAAATTTCGCTTGCGCCGTCGGGCAAATCAGTGGCTTTGCTTCGCCCCGTCCTGCCCCGGCAAGAGGGACGTTACGGCCAATCGTCACGAAACGTGGGGCAGGATGCGATGGCTGCGACGGCATCATCAGACGAAGGATGCGCGTTGCGGACGGCGAAGTCGTGTGGTCCTGATCCTCCGACGCTGGGATCAACCCCTGGGGCTCAAGCGGTCGGCCTTCTGGCCGACACGCCGGAAGCCCGGGGGGACGGTGGCAAACAAGCCCGGTTCACCGGGGAGAGCACGTATAAGCCGTAACACCATTGCGCGGGGAATGCCGGATCGTTCGGCGTACCTGTGGTGACTACCCTCGTGTTCTTGACACGAGACCGCGGGTGCGATCGTCGCACCGGCATTCCCTGCGCCCTCTGCTTGATGAGGGACGATGTTGATGCATGACCCGGACGCATTTTCGCGCCGCGGGAACATTGACGTTCGTCATTGCGAGGAGCCAACGGGTCGCGCGAATGCGCGCCCGATGACAGGCTCCGCGACGAAGCAATCCATCTCTGCCTTGGGGCATTATGGATTGCTTCGCTTCGCTCGCAATGACGAATTGCGAGTTTGACAATCAATTCCGTCCTTAGTCTTCTTGAGCCCAATCGCACAAAAACAAAGGGGAGCGCCGATATGACTGAACAGGTTTCCTCCGGGTGGCTTGGCCTCGAAGGCCGCGTTTGTGTCGTGACCGGCGGAGGCGGCGGTATCGGGCGGGCGGTCGCGGTGACGCTCGCCGAGGCCGGCGCCCATGTCGCCGCGATCGATCGCGACGAGAAGGGGCTGGAGAAGACGCGCAGCCAATTGCCCGGCAATCGTCATGTCATCGCGCCCTGCGACGTCAGCAGCGCCGACAGTATCGGAGCGGCGGCGCAGACCATCGAGAAGGCGCTGGGGCCCGCCGCCGTGCTGGTCAATGCCGCGGGGATCCTGCGGCCGGGCACGCTGGACACCCTGTCGCTGGCCGAGTGGAACATGGTGCTGTCAGTCAATCTCACCGGCTGCTTCCTGTGTGCGCAGACTTTCGGGGCGCAGATGCGCAAGCAGAAGCGCGGCAGCCTTGTTCACATCGCCTCCATCGCGGCCAGCAATAGCCAGAGCAAGAGCGGCGCCTACAGCGTCAGCAAGGCCGGCGTCGTCATGCTGTCGCGGCAGCTCGCGAGCGAGTGGGGGCCGGACGGCATCCGCAGCAATGTGGTCAGTCCCGGCATGGTGATCACGCCGATGAGCCAGGCCTTCTACGACACGCCGGGCGTGACCGAGCGCCGCTCCGCGGTGACGCCGATGCGTCGCGTCGGCATGCCGCAGGACATCGCTGATGCCGTGACCTTCCTCGCCAGCGACCGCGCCTCCTACATCAATGGCGACGAGATCGTCGTGGACGGCGGCTTCACGCGGACCATCATGAACCTGGTGCCGCGGCCCGGGCACGATTGAGTTTTCATGATTGCTGGAGGCTGTCTGCGCAATTCGTTAGGACGCGATCGCTGACCTTTTCAGCTCACGCAAAAGGAGAGGCTATCAGGAAATACACGTTTCAAAAGTAAGATGGTTCACAGTGGCTTCTGCTCCACCATTGTAGGCTTGCGGCGCCGACGATCGACACGATCGTTGACAGCCGAGGGAGATGCAATCATTCGCCGCGCATCTCTACTCGCTCAGGAATCCCCCGTCCCAATGTGTTTTCCGGAGCAATCAATATGGCACAACCCACATTACATCCTCATTTCGCAACGCAAGGTCGCACCGTTCTGTCCGGCAGCGAGAAGCGCCCGGACGCGCGGGCTAGTCAAAAGAAGCCTGCAAGCCATGACGAAAGGCTGACGGTCTCCGTGATCGTCCGCCGCAAGAAGCCGCTGTCGCAGGAGCATTCGAGCGGGAGAGCGCGGATTTCCCGCGCTCGCTTCAATGCCGATCATGCCGCCGATCCCGCTGCGGTGGAGTTGGTGCAGCGCTTCGCAAGGGAATTCGGCCTCGAGGTCGAGAACGGTGGGCCGGCACCCGGCCGGCGCACCGTCAAGCTGACCGGCACGGTCGCGAATATGCAGCGCGCGTTCGGCGTTACGCTGTCGCATGCGACGATCGACGGACAGACCTATCGTGTTCGCGACGGCGACATCCTCGTGCCGTCCGAGCTTCAGGGGTATGTCGTCGCGGTGCTCGGCCTCGACAACCGGCCGCAGGCAAAGCCGCATTTCCGCGTGGCCGCAGCGACGGGTTTTGCCAGCGCTCGAGCCACTGGTGGTGGATTCTCGCCTGTCGAGGTCGGCCAGCTCTATCAATTTCCGCAAGGGATCACGGCGGCCGATCAGACCATTGGCATCATCGAGCTCGGTGGCGGTTTCCGCCAGAACGATCTTGACACCTACTTCAAGTCGCTGGGTCTGGAGACTCCCGAGGTGATCGCCGTTCCGGTCGGTAACGGGAAGAACAACCCCGGCGGTCCCAACGGAGCGGACGGCGAAGTCATGCTCGATATCGAGGTTTGCGCGGCTGTCGCGACGGGCGCGCGGATCGTCGTCTACTTCGCGCCCAACACCGACCAGGGTTTCGTCGACGCGATCGCCCAAGCGGTGCATGACACCGAAAACAAGCCAAGTGTGATCTCGATCTCCTGGGGCTCTGCCGAGGTCAACTGGACACGTCAGGCCATGATGGCACTCGACGCGGCGTGCCAGTCTGCAGCTGCATTGGGTGTCACCATCACGGCGGCGGCTGGTGACGATGGTTCGTCCGACGGCGTCAATGACGGCAAGAACCATGTCGATTTTCCAGCGTCGAGTCCTCATGTTCTGGCTTGCGGCGGCACTCGGCTCGCTGCAAGCGATTCGACGATCTCGTCGGAAACCGTGTGGAACGATCCCGGCGGCGGAGCCACCGGTGGTGGCTTCAGCACGGTCTTCCCGCGTCCGAGCTGGCAGGCGACCATAAGCGGGCCGCCGAACGGACGCGGCGTTCCCGACGTCGCCGGCGATGCCGATCCGGAAACGGGTTACAACATACGGGTCGATGGCCAGGACATGACGATCGGCGGCACCAGCGCGGTGGCTCCGCTGTGGGCCGGGTTGATCGCCGTTGCCAACCAGCAGAATGGCAAGCCCGCCGGATTCATTCAGCCGGCGATCTATGCCGCCAAAAACAGGACCGCGTTCCGCGACATTGTCGATGGCAACAACGGTAAGCTGCGCGCCGGTCCGGGCTGGGATCCCTGCACCGGCCTCGGTTCGCCGATCGTGCCGAGCGTGATTGCGGCGATCAAGCCGGGCGCAATTGGTGCGTCTTTGAAGATTGCCGCCAGCCGGGCGAAGGTCGCGACCCGGCGAGGCAAGCGTCGCTGACCGGAGCGGCTTCAGGCTGTGCAATGACCGGCCCTGGCTTGTCGAGCCAGGGCCGGGCTAGTCGGTCAACCGCCCTTCACCGCGCCGGCCGTCAGCCCCGCCACGATCTGGCGTTGCGCGAACATGGTGAGCAGAAGCACCGGGAACGTCACGATCAGCGCGGCGGCCGCGAGCGGACCCCAGCTCAGCTGGTCGAAGGAGATCATGTTGTAGACGGCGACCGGCAGCGTGCGCGTCTCGCGCCCGGCCAGCACGATGCCGAACACGAAATTGTTCCAGGAGAAGATCACCGCGAGGATGAAGGCCACCGCAAGCCCGGGCTTCGCAATCGGCAGCGCGACATGGCGGAACACCTGCCAGCGCGTGGCGCCGTCGATCAGGGCCGCTTCTTCCAGCTCGATCGGCGTGCTCTCGAAATAGCCGATCATGACCCAGATCACGATCGGCACGGTGACCACCAGATGAATGATGATCTGCGGCCACAGCGTGCCGAGCAGGCCGAGCCACTGGAACAGCAGGAACAGCGGAATGAGGTAGGACAGGCCCGGCGTGATGCGCGCGATCAGGATGACGACCGCCGATTTATGCGCCGCCATCCGCGCGATGCCGTAACCCGCCGGCACGCCGACGGCCATCGCCAGCAGCGTCGCCGCACCGGTCACCACAAGGCTGTTCCTGAAATAGGTCAGGAAGCGATTGGAGGCGACCACGTCGGCATAGTTCTTCCAGGCGAAATGCTCGGGGATGAAGACCGGCGGGTAGGCTGCGTTGTCGACCTCGAACTTGATCGAAAGCGACGCCATCCAGAGGAAGAACAGGATCGCCGGCGATACGATGATGAAAACCGCGAGGCCGAGAGCGAGCTTGCTGGCGAGGTCACGCATGCTCATGCGCCAGGTCCGATTTGGGTCCATAGCGTGCGCTGACGCAAGTAAAGCAGGATGGCGGCGAGCACGATGATCAGGACAAAGAAGACCACGGCGATCGCCGAGCCGTAGCCGAGGTCGTAATACACGAAGGCGACGCTGTAGAGGTAGATGTTGATGGTCTCGGACGCCGACCCCGGTCCGCCCTGCGTGATCGCGAAGATGATGTCGAAACTCTTCACCGCGTCGATGCCGCGGATCATCGCGGCGATGAAGATGAACGGGAGGACCAGGGGCAGGGTGATGTAGCGGAACATCTGCCACATCCCGGCGCCGTCGATCTGGGCGCTCTCGTAGGGTTCGGTCGGTAGCGCCGCGATGCCGCCGAGCACGATCAGCATGACCAGAGGCGTCCATTGCCAGGTCTCGACCAGCACCAGCGAGGGGATCACGGTGGCGGGATGAAACACCCAGAGCTGCGGGCCGATGCCGACCAGTGACAGCAGGTAATTGAGCACGCCGAGCTGCGGGTGAAACATCATGGTCCAGACCAGCGCAACCGCGACCGGCGTTGCCATCATCGGCATGATGAAGACCGCGCGGAGAAAGCCGCGGAAGGGGAATTTGGCGTGGAACACGACCGCGGCGAAGGTGCCGAAGACCACCGGCAGCAGCACCGAGAGGACGGTGTAGACCAGCGTGTGCCCGACCGCTTCGACGAAACGCGGATCGGCCGGCAGGCGCAGATAGTTCGCGAGGCCGACAAAACGTGTCGGCGAGCCGACCTTCCACTCGTTGAAGCTCATCCAGATCGTGAAGACCCAGGGGAAGATGATGATCGCCAGCACCACGACCAGCGCCGGGATCACGAACGGCCAGTAGGATGGCGGCCGCCACTCCCGCCCCGGCGTCGTGTTGACGCTCGCCGCGGCGGGAGTCGCTTCGGTCAGGCTGCTCACGCTTTCTCGCTGCGCTCCAGGATCGGGCGGAACTGCTCGTGCGCTTTTTTCAACTCCGTGGCGGGATCGGAGCCGGCCAGCGTCGCGGTGATGCCGGCGCCGACGAGATCGCGGAATTCGGCAACCGGGATGATCACGGGAAGCCCGAGCTTGCTGATCTTCGCGGAGCCGATCACCGACTGCAGCCACTCCGCCGGCATCTTCACGCCCTTGCGGACCTCTTCGTCATTGAGGATGGAGTTGCGGAACGGCACGCCGCCGCCGGCCTGCAACAGCCGCGCGCCCTGCTTTTTGGAGACCACCCATTGGCACAGCAAATAGGCTGCTTCCTTGTTCTTGCTCGCGGCCGCAATCCCGATGCCGTCGCCATAGGTCGCCGAATACTGGCCCTTGGGGCCGGCCGGCACCAAGGTATAGCCGACCTTGCCGGCGATGCGCGATGCGTTCGGGTCTTCCAGCGGCGGCGCCCAGCCGACACCATCGATCCACATCGCCGAGCGCCCTTGCGTGAAGGAGGCCATCGACTCCATCCAGTTGAAGCCGGCTACGCCGGGAGGCGCGGCCTTGGTGAGGAGCCTCTGGTAGAGCTTGGTCGCCTCGACCGCTTCCGGACCGTCGGTGAGGATATTGCCCTTGGCGTCGAGGAACTCGCCGCCATAGTCGAGGAAGAAGTTGGTCCACAAGGTCATGTTGGCGTTCTTCAGGCCGCGACCGACAAAGCCGAAGATGCCGTCCTTAGCATCGGTGAGCTTTTCGGCGGCGTCCGCCATTTCGTCGAGCGTCTTCGGCACAGTGACGCCCTTCTTCGCGAACAGCTCCTTGTTGTAGTAGAGGATGAAGTAATCGACCGACCACGGCAGCGACAGCATCTGGCCCTTGTCGTTCCTGGCGTATTGCAGGCCGGCGGCGGAGAAGTCGCTCTCCACCAGATCGGGTGCGGTCAGCGTCGGGTCTTTCAGGTAACCGCTGATGTCGGCGAGCCAGCCGGCCTTCTCGAACTGCCGCTTCTGCACGTGGTAGCTCAGGTGGATGACGTCGAAGCTCGGCTTGCCGGAGGAGAGCTCGATCACGGCCTTTTGCCGCTGCTGCTGCTCGGGGATCTGCTCGGACTCGACCTCGATGCCGGTGAGCTCGGTAAATTCCTTGATGTATTTCTGCAGATTGTCGCCGCGCGGACCCTTGGCCAGGATCACCTCGAGCTTGGTGCCCGCATATTTCTTCCACTGCACTTCGGCGCGCGCGGGCGTTCCGGTCAATGCGAGCGCACCGGCCGCGGCAGAGCCCGCGAGCACCGCACGGCGCGAGATGTGGTGACGTTTCATGCTGATCTCCCCGTCGATTTTTCTGTTCTTCGGGGAAGTCTAGCGCGTGCAGAAGCGCGCCAACAAGGGCCTATGTGTCGCGGTATCCGGTGGTGGCTGATCGCGTCAGTCGAACAGGCTGGAGACCGATTCTTCCGCCGCGGTGCGGGCGATCGCCTCGGAAATCAGGCCGGCGATCGAGAGCGTGCGGATGTTGGCGGCCTTGCGCACCGCTTCGGTCGGCTGGATCGAGTCGGTGATGACCAATTCCTTCAGCCGCGAGGAGGTGATGCGCGTCACCGCGCCGCCGGACAGCACGCCATGGGTGATGTAGGCGGCGACTTCCTTGGCGCCATTGGCGAGCAGCGCGTCAGCCGCATTCACCAGCGTGCCGCCGGAATCGACGATGTCGTCGATCAGGATGCAGGTGTAGCCGGCGACATCGCCGATCACGTTCATCACCTCGGACTCGCCGGCGCGCTCGCGACGCTTGTCGATGATGGCGAGCGGGGTGTTGATGCGCTTGGCAAGGCCGCGGGCGCGCACCACGCCGCCGACGTCGGGAGAGACCACCATGACATTGGCGAGGTCGAATTTCTCCTTGATGTCGCGCACCATGACCGGCGAGGCGAACAGATTGTCGGTCGGGATGTCGAAGAAGCCCTGGATCTGGCCGGCATGCAGGTCGACCGTCATGACGCGGTCGACGCCGGCCTCGGTGATCAGATTGGCGACGAGCTTGGCCGAGATCGGGGTGCGGGAGCCGGATTTGCGATCCTGCCGGGCATAGCCGAAATAGGGGACCACCGCGGTGATCCGGCGCGCCGACGAGCGCCGCAGCGCGTCGGTGATGATCAGCAACTCCATCAGATGGTCGTTGGCCGGAAACGAGGTCGACTGCAGGATGAAGGCGTCCGAGCCGCGGACGTTTTCCTGGATCTCGACGAATATCTCCATGTCGGCAAAGCGCCGGACCACGGCCTTGGTCAGCGGCAGGCCGAGCCCATCGGCGATCGCCTGGGCCAGCACCGGATTGGAGTTGCCGGCGACGAGTTTGATGGAGCCGTTCTTGGCCGACATCGAGGATTCTCCCCGGACGTTGCTGGAGACCTTGTTCAGCATATCGGGTTTCCCTGGAACCGGCGTTTTGACGAGCGAGGGAATATCAGGCGGACGGCGGCGCTGGCAACCCAAACCCGTGGTTTTCCTGGGCAAAAATCGGCGCGTTTTCCACGATTTGACTAATGGTCGGTGTAGCCCAGCGCGACAGAATCCGCCTTGGACACGGTTGCCGGGATGTCCGCGCTCGCCACGGCCGGGCCGCGCTTGCCTGCGGGCGGAGGCGCCGCCGGGGGACTGTCGGCCGGCGTGCCGTTGACCATGCTGGACAGGCCGCTCAATCCGGCCTGCGCGATCTTGCGCAGCACCATGTCGTCGGCGGCAGACCAGGGATCACGCGCCGGCTTGCCGGCCTGCTCCTCGCCGGACAGGCGCAGCGCACGCTGCTGATTGCGGTCATAGACATCCCAGACCCAGGCGATCACGGTGCGTCCGCGCACGACCTGCGCGGACAGATAGGAGCGCACGCGATAGGCGGCCGGGGCTTCCCGCGACACGATCGCAAGGCTGCGCAGCTTGGTCTCGCTGTCGAGCACGCTCACCATGCGGTCGAATACGCCTGGCGGCGGGCCGTCGATCGATTCAAACGTAATCGTTTGCCCGCCACCGTCGTTCGCCATGGCAAAGGCGCCCGATGTCGTGGTCCCACCCGCGCCGCAGCCGCCGAGCGTGCAGGCCGCGGCAAGGCACAGCGCGGCCAGGCTGGCATGCAGCAGCGTCCGGCGTGGCCGGGCGGAAGTGTTCGACGCGTCCCTCATTGTTGCTTTCGCGATAGCGCCAAAACGCCGAAGCGTCTAGAGCGGGCCGGACACAGACTGGAAGGGAAATCAGGCCGTTGCGGCCCAATTATCGCGTTTCGATCGCGGCAATTCCGCCGCTGGTCACGCTTCGAGCGCGATCGCGTGCACCAGCCGGCCATAATCCGGCTCCTTGCGATGCACGGACCGGCGATAGCTGTAGCAGCGCTCGTCCGCATAGGTATCGACGCCGAGATCGTCGATCATGACAACACCTGCATTTTCCAGCCGCATCCGGATGAAGCCGGGAAGATCGAACATCGCATGACCGTCGCGCTCGCCCGGAAGGAAGAACAGCGTGTTCTCGGCATCGGCGTCGATGAAGCGCTCGACAAACTCCTTGCCGACCTCATAGCTCGGCTGCCGGATCAGGGGACCGATCGCAGCGACCACGCTGTTGCGCTCGGCGCCCAGCTTTTCCATGGCGTCGATGGTCGACTCCAGGATTCCGGTGAGCGCGCCCTTCCAGCCGGCGTGCGCCGCGCCGATCACGCGCGCCTTGGGATCGACGAACAGGATCGGGCCGCAATCGGCCGTGGTGACGCCGATCGCAAGCCCTTCGGCGCGGGTGACGATGGCGTCCGCTTTCGGCCGCACGGGAGTTTCCCACGGCCCCGTCGCAACGATCACATCAGGCGAATGGATCTGATGCACGTTCAGGAAATGCGCGGGCTCGACCCCGAGCCGCTCGGCCATGCGGCGACGGTTCTCGGCGACATTTGCCGGGTTGTCGCGCGAGCCGAGCCCGCCATTGAGGCTGTCATAGATGCCGTCGGACACGCCGCCTTCGCGAGTGAAGAAGGCATGGCGCAGGCCGGGGATGGCGGCAAGAAGGGAGGAGACAAACATCAGGAAGCCCCGCTTGGGCCCGGCGGGTCGCTCAAGCCCGGCAGCGTGTCGAGCTTCTGATCGGACACGCCGAGCACCTTGAACATCGAGCCCATGCCGCCGCGGCCGCCGCCTGTCAACCGCTTCAATGCGCCCGCGATGTCCTCGGAGACTTCGGGAGAGGCTTTTGCCATCAGTGCATTCGCGCGGGTCTCGATGCCGAGCCGCTTCAGGAACTCGCCTTGCGTGACCGGCCCGTGCACACGCGCGCCGACGGTCTCGACAGCGCGCGCCAGCGCCTCGAAATCGACATGGGCGGTGATGTCGGCTTGTCCCGGGGTCTTCAACGGATCGGTATAACCGTGGCGGAAGATCGCCTGGAACGTATCGCCGGCATCGCTGCGCACGTGGCCGTAGTCGATGATCAGCGCGGCGCCATCCTGGTCGCGCACGCGGCTAGCTGATCTTCATGATCTCGGAATCGGGACGCCATTCGAAGACCGCGCCGACCGGAGCGGCGCGCACCAGCGGCGGCAGCAGCACCTCGAAACGCGGGATCGGCTCTTTCGAGACCGAGAACACCAGCTTGCCGCTATCGTCCAGATCGACCGTGCGTTCGTGCCAACCGGCCGCTTGCCGCACCACCTGGTGGATCGGCAGCACGTCGAAATATTCGTTGGCCAGGATGATGGCCGGGCCTTCTGGCACCTCATCGATGTTGTCGTGCCACGACACATCGCGCACGCCCGACAGCGTCGATTGCTGCTTCTGGCGCAGCACCGGATTGACCTCGACGAGATGCACGCTCAGGCTCTGGTAAAGCGGCGGCAAGACGCGCAGCGCGCGCAATGCGTCTGCGATCATGGTGCCGCGCCCCGGGCCGAGCTCGACCAGCCGCAGTTGCGCGGGCGAATCCGATCGTCCTCCAGATCGAGGCCGCCCACAGCCCGAGCAGTTCGCCGAACATCTGGCTGACTTCCGGCGCCGTGGTGAAGTCGCCCTCGCGCCCGAGCGGATCGCGCGACACGTAGTAGCCGTGCTCGGGATGCAAGAGACACAGTTCCATGTAGCGCCAAACCGGCAGCGGGCCGGACGACTTGATGAGCTTTCTGATTTCCGACTCGAGCGGAGAAAATTCAGTCACAACCTGCCTTGCAGCACATCACTTGTCGGCCGGCGCCCGGTTCGATCGTTCACGGCGCAGTGCCCATACAATAAGTATTATCCCCGCGATTACCATCGGCAGCGACAGCAGCGTCCCCATGGTCAGGCCGCCCCACAGAAATCCGAGCTGCGGGTCGGGCTCGCGGAAATGCTCGCCTGTGATGCGGGCCACTGGGTAGAGCGCGATGAAGCTGCCGAGGATCAGCCCGGGCCGCTTCAAGGCGCCGAAGCGGATCATCAGGGCGAGTATCGTGAAGAGCAGAATGCCTTCCATGCCCGCTTCATAAAGCTGGCTCGGATGGCGCGGCAGCGGCCCGCCATTTGGAAAGATCATGGCCCAGGGCAAAGCGGGATCGGCAGGGCGGCCCCATAATTCGCTGTTGATGAAATTGGCGATGCGCCCGAGAAACACGCCGATCGGTCCGACGGCTGTCGTGATGTCACCGAGCGAAAGAATGGAAATGCGGTTTCGGTGCGCAAACCACATCACCGCGACGACGCAGCCCACAAAGCCGCCGTGGAAGGACATGCCGCCCTTCCACAACTCGAAAATCTCGGCCGGATGCTCGATGAAGAACGGCAGATTGTAGAACAGCACGTAGCCGGTGCGGCCGCCGAGGATGATGCCGAGCGTCACCCAGAGGATGAAGTCGTCGATCTGGGCGAGAGAGATCGGCGCCGGCCCGCCCCAGAGCTTCTCGCTCTTGATCAAGCGCGCGCGCATAGAGCCAGCCGAACACGATGCCGCCGATATAGGCGAGCGCGTACCAGCGGATGGCGATCGGCCCGATCGAGATCGCGATCGGGTCGAACACCGGAAATTTGATCAGCAGAGGAAGCATGGGAAATCAGAGCGCCTTTGTGTAGACGGCATAGGGCACGCCAAAAATCGGATCAACATCATAGGCTTTGGAAAAGCCCATTCTGAGATACATGGGCAAGGCGACTGTCATGATCGGGCTGGTATGAAGGGCGATGACCCGGGACCGGTCGCGTTTTGCCCGAGCGATGCATTCGATGGTCAATGTGCGTCCAACTCCCTTTCCTCGTGCGTTGGGATCGACAACCAGCATGCGGATGATCGACCAGCCTTGATCGAAGAACGATGCCTTCGCGACGTTCGGTCCGAAATAGGCGACGGCTCCCACAATGCGGTCCTGGCATTCCGCGACAATGACATCTCCGGTCGCGCTGAGCGAGGCCATTCTGGAAAGGCCGGCGACCATCGCCGGCCAATCATTGTAGTCGTTCTCGAACTGGCCGAACGCCGACACCGCAATCCGATTTACATCCTCGGTGTCCGAACCTCGATAATCTCGAACTCGTATGACGTCCGCCATCGGCATGCTTCATGCGGCCGTTGTGGTCCCGATCAAACGAGGTTGCGTTCGTAGAGCGCAAGCAGCCGCTCCCAGTGCCGCTCCGCGGCGTCACGGTGATAGACGGGCCGCTTCGGGAAGGCGAAGCCGTGATGGGTGCCCGGATAGACCTCGACCTCGTTCTTCGTGCCCTTCATTCCTTCGGTCACCTTGTCGATGATCTCCTGCGGCGCGTAGACATCCGTCTCGGCACACGCGAAATAGAGTTCGGCCCTGGTCTTGCCCGCCGCCAGATGCGGGCTGTCGGGCTCGTCGGTCGCCAGTTGCACGCCGTAGACCGAAGCCGCCGCCTTGACGCGATCGGCAAAATGCGTCGCGGCGTTGACCGCGTAGCGGCCGCTCATGCAATAGCCGACGGTGCCGACGATCTTCGTGTTCGCTGCCTTCTGCGTCTCGGCATAGGCGAGCAGCGCCTTGGTGTCTTCCATGACGAGCGGAATGGTGAGCGAGTTCATCAGGCTGAACATGCGCTTGCGTTCCGGCGATTCCGGGTCGGGATTGATCGGGCCGAGCTCCATGACGCCGGCGCGGTAATACATGTTCGGCAGCATCACGTAATAGCCGGAGGTGCCGAGCCGCCGTGCCATGTCGCGCAGCTCCTCGCGGATCGCCGGCGCGTCCATGTAGAAGATGATGACGGGGAACGGCCCGCCGCGCTCGGGATGGGTGATGAAGGTGGTGGTCTTGCCGTCCTTGGTCTCGATGTCAACTTGCTGGTCGATCATGGCCGTTTCTTTGCGATTATGATGTCGGGTTTACCTTGGGCGCTGGATACGATTGCAAGTAAACCGGAGCATGACAAGGTGATGCAGGCTCTTGAACGGCGGTGATGGGATCGCCATTGTTTGACTTGACCTCGACCTGACCTGCCTTGCGCACGGAGATCTTGCCATGACCCAGACCAACAATCGGTTTTTCGACGAAATCGGCCGGCTGATGAACGACGCTGCCGGCGCCGCCCAGGGTGTCAAGCGCGAGGTCGATACGCTCTGGCGCAATCAGGCCGAAAAAATCCTGCGCGATCTCGACCTCGTCAAGCGCGAGGAGTTCGAGGCGGTCAAGGACATGGCACGGCTCGCGCGCGAGGAGAACGAGGCGCTGAAGGCCCGCATTGCCGCGCTCGAGGGCAAGCTCGGCGTTTCCGATCCCGGTTCTTGAGGGTCACGCGGCGGGCTTCGTCATGGGAAAGGCGCCGCGCGATCTGCCTGTCCTGGCCTTCAAATCGCAGCAAGCCTTCGATGCCTGGCTGGCGTCACGGCCTTCCGATTGCCGGGGCCTGTGGCTCAAGGTCGCCAAGAAATCATCGGGAATCGCCAGTATTTCCAGGGATGAGGCGGTCGATGCCGCGCTCTGTCACGGCTGGATCGATGGCCAGCTCGACAGATTCGACGACGCACATTGGCTGATCCGTTTCACGCCGCGGCAATCGACCAGCAAATGGTCCGAGAAGAACCGCGCGCGGGTCCTTGAGCTTGTCGGTTTGGGGCAGGTGCGGGCAGCGGGGTTGAGCGAGATCGAACGAGCGAAAAAGGATGGCCGCTGGGAAGCGGCGTACGCCCGGCAGAGCACGGCGGAGGTGCCGGACGATCTCCGGCTGGCGCTGTCGAAAAGCAGGAAGGCGAAGGTCTTTTTCGAGACGCTCGACCG
This sequence comes from uncultured Alphaproteobacteria bacterium, assembly GCA_963696255.1. Classification (GTDB taxonomy): domain Bacteria; phylum Pseudomonadota; class Alphaproteobacteria; order Rhizobiales; family Xanthobacteraceae; genus Bradyrhizobium. The sequence goes on along the minus strand of CAVOJN010000005.1, from coordinate 295,685 downwards.
CAAGAATCGCTTCGCGATCCTTTACCGGGTTCATGACGCCAAGAAGCCGGAGACGCGGGCGGCCCGAATCGAGAAATTCGTTGCCATGCTCGGCGCCGGAGAAACCCTCCATCCGTTGGCAGCCAAGGCGCCGAAACGGGCACGGAAGAAAGCGTAGGGCCCGGTCCGCGGCTCGCCCCGACACAAAAAATCCCTTCATTTCCTTGTCATTTCGCCGCGTTGCGGCTAAAAGCCCGCCACGTCCGCGGCCCCCGCACCCCTGGAGGCTTGCCGTTGGACCAAGCACGGGCCGCCTGGCGGCCTTTATCTTTTGAAAACAAGGACTTAAGACAATGGCGACGACCGTCAACGAATTGAAGGCGACCGCGCGTCCGTCAGTCGGCAAGGGGGCCGCACGGGCAGAGCGTCGCGCCGGGAAGGTTCCCGGAGTGATTTATGGCAACAACCAGCCCCCGCTGCCGATCTCGGTGGAAGACAAGGAATTGCGCCAGCGCATCCTGGCAGGCCGCTTCCTGACCACGATTTACGACATCGAGCTCGAGGGCAAGAAGCATCGCGTGATCCCGCGCGACTTCCATCTCGACCCGGTGCGCGACTTCCCGATCCACGTCGATTTCATGCGACTGGGCGAAGGCGCGAGCATCCGCATCAGCGTTCCCTTGCATGTCGTGAAGTCGGAGTCCTCTCCAGGCGTCAAGCGCGGCGGCACGGTCAACATCGTGACCCACTCGATCGAACTGGAATGCTCGGTCGACAATATCCCGCAATATGTCGAGGCCGACGTCGAGCGGGCTGGAGATTGGCTATTCGTTGCATCTGTCCGATATCAAGCTGCCCGCCGGCGTAAAATCGCTGACTGCGCGAGAACGTCACGCTCGTCACCATCGTGCCGCCCTCCGGCTACGCTGAAGAGCAGAAGGCGGCGGCTGCAGCCGCTGCGGCGGCTGGTGCGGCGGGTGCCGCTGCGGCTCCGCCTGCGGCTGGCGCTCCGGCAGCGGCTCCCGCGGCGGTGCTCCGGCAGCTGCGGCGCCCGCGGCTGGCGCTGCGGCTCCAGCTGGCGGTGGCGACAAGAAGAAGTAATGCTCTCGCGCGGGATGCCGCGTCATGCTGCTCTTTGTCGGCCTCGGCAATCCCGGCGCGAAATATGCGCGCAACCGGCACAATATCGGCTTCATGGCCGTCGATGAAATCGCGCGGCGTCATGGTTTCTCACCGTGGCGCCGCCGCTTTCAGGGCGAGACCTCGGAAGGCGCGCTCGACCGTGAGCGCGTGATCCTGCTCAAGCCCACGACTTACATGAACGACTCCGGTCGCGCCGTGCAGGAAGCCGCGAACTTCTTCAAGCTCGGCGCCGGCGAAGTCACGGTGTTTCAGGACGAGCTCGAACTTCCGCCGGCCAAGGTGCGGGTCAAGGTCGGCGGCGGCATCGCCGGCCATAACGGGTTGCGCTCGATCAGCTCGCATATCGGCAACGAGTATCGCCGCGTGCGGCTCGGGATCGGTCACCCCGGTGTCAAGGAGCTGGTGCATCACCACGTGCTGTCGGATTTCGCCAAGGAGGACGGCGCCTGGGTCGTGGCGATGTGCGAGGCGATTGCCGAGAACGCTGCCCTGCTCGCGGCCGGACAGGACTCCTCGTTCCAGAACAAGGTGCATCTGGCGCTGCAGGGGAAGGGATTTTTCGACGTCAGCGGACGACGCAAAGTAGGGCGCGCGTCATCGCCGGGTTCGACTCTTAATCACATCGGTCGCGGCGAAAGCGCGAGAGATCGGAAGCATAATATGGGTTTCAAATGCGGTATCGTCGGATTGCCCAATGTCGGCAAATCGACATTGTTCAATGCACTGACGGAGACGGCGGCGGCGCAGGCGGCGAATTATCCGTTCTGCACCATCGAGCCGAATGTCGGCGAGGTCGCGGTGCCCGACCCTCGCCTCGACAAGCTCGCTGACATCGCGAAGTCCGCGCAGATCGTTCCGACCCGCCTGACCTTCGTCGACATCGCGGGCCTCGTGCGCGGCGCGTCCAAGGGCGAAGGTCTCGGCAACCAGTTCCTGGCCAATATCCGCGAGGTCGACGCGATCGCGCATGTGGTGCGCTGCTTCGAGGATTCCGACATCACCCATGTCGAGGGCAAGATCGCGCCGATCGCCGACATCGAGACGATCGAAACCGAGCTGATGCTCGCCGATCTCGAGAGCCTGGAAAAGCGTCGTCGACAATCTCGCCAAGAAAGCCAAGGGCAACGACAAGGAAGCCAAGGAGCAGCTCGATCTCGTCAACCGCACCCTGGTGCTGTTGCGCGACGGCAAGCCGGCTCGCTTCGTCGAACGCAAGGCGGAGGAAGAGCGCGCCTTCGGCATGCTCGGACTTTTGACCTCGAAGCCCGTGCTTTACGTCTGCAACGTCGAGGAAGGTTCGGCGAAAGACGGCAACAATTTCTCCAGGCAGGTATTTGAGCGCGCGAAGGAGGAGGGCGCGGTCGCGGTCGTGATCTCGGCCAAGATCGAATCCGAGATTGCGACGCTGTCGCGCGAGGAGCGCAAGGAATTCCTCGACACGCTGGGGCTGGAGGAAGCCGGTCTCGACCGGCTGATCCGCGCCGGTTACCAGCTCCTCGATCTCATCACCTATTTCACGGTGGGCCCGAAGGAGGCGCGCGCCTGGACCATCAACCGCGGCACCAGGGCGCCGGGCGCTGCGGGTGTGATCCATACCGATTTCGAGAAGGGCTTCATCCGCGCCGAAACCATCGCCTATGCCGATTACGTCGCGCTCAACGGCGAAGCCGGCGCGCGCGAGGCCGGCAAGCTCAGGCTGGAAGGCAAGGAATATGTCGTCGCCGACGGCGACGTCATGCATTTCCGCTTCGCGAACTGAGACTTGTCACTCCGAGAAGGTCTCAACGGTCCGCGCACAGCGCGGCCCCCGATGGCAGGCCCGAACCAGAACTCAAATGCGCGATTACGCAGCCTGATTTAGCATCGCCCCGGAAGGCGAGGGGCATCCTTAACACTTGATTTACCATAATCGCTCATAAGCAGAGGGATATTTGGCATTTAATTTGAGGGGTTGCAGATGCGAGCAGCAATCCTCCTTGCGTTTCTGGCTGTCGCGGCGGTGTTGTCGAACAGCGCGTGTGCTGCCGATCTTCCGTTACGGCCGCGGCCCGCGCTGCATCGCAACGCCCCTTTGTCGCCTGACCAACGCATCGAGCTTTTCGAAAGGTTCCTGCAGTTCCTTCAAGGGACAAACCGGTCCTGTCCGGTGTGGGCTGTAAGGTGTCCTTGAAGCGATGGATCATCCGGCGGGATGCCCATCACTTGTGCCGATCCTGGATGGACGTAAAGCGGCCCTACCGAAGACCCTGATCGCGGATCGCGCCAAGGTGCTCGTTGATGCGGAACACGATCAGGATGAATTCCGCGAGCGATGCGGCAGAACACGATGCCGACGATGACGCTGGCGATCGAGGAGAGCAGCACCAGAAATCCGGCGAACGGGCTGATCGCCATGGCGGCAAGGCCGGAGAAGATGCCGGAAACTCCGAGCAGGCAGATCAGCGCGATAACGAGCCAGTAGAACGTCTTGATGATGGTGGGTGTGATGAAACGGTCCCACTGGAACAGATCCTGAAAATCAAACATCGTCTTCCCCCCAGCGAATCAAGCGCAGTTTCGCCCAAATCCGGCTGCCGACACAGCCCCGATCGGATTGCCATCGGAGTCGGCTCCGGCCGGAATAGGGCGAGCCATCCAGGCGAGCGGGTTGAGATTGCCGCAAAGTGCGGCCACAATCTGACCTCCGCCGCCATTCTCCCCGCGATCATGCTCACCTTCGAAGATTTTCCCGTCGGCCGGCTTGGCACTTATGGCCCGCGTCACGTCACGCGCGAGGAGATTCTGGCGTTCGCGGCCGAATTCGATCCGCAGCCGATGCATCTCGACGACGAGGCTGCGAGGCACGACCATGCTGCAGGGGCCTGTCCGGGTCGGGCTGGCATCTCTGCTCGCTGATGATGCGGATGATGTTCGATGCGTTCATCGGCCAAGCCGCCTCGCTCGGCTCGCCCGGGGTCAACGAATTGAACTGGCTGGCGCCGCTGCGCCCCGGCGACGATCTGACGCTCGATGTCGACGTGACGGAAGCGCGGGTTTCGAACAGCCGGCCCGAAAACGGGCATCGTGACCTTCAGAGCCGTGGCCCGCAATGCAAAGGGCGAGGCGCTGTGCGAGATGATCTCGCCGATCATCATTCGGCCGGCGCGAAGGGGCGCAAGTGGGGACGCAACGCTGATGCGCTTCTTCGAAGATATCGAGATCGGACAGCGGCGCGAGCTGGGATCGTTCACCTTCACGGCCGAAGACATCAAGCGCTTCGCGCGGCAATTCGATCCGCAGCGCTTTCATCTTTCCGAAGAGGAAGGCCGCAACTCGCTGTTCGGCGGGCTTGCCGCATCGGGCTGGCATGTCGCATCCGTCTGCATGAAGATGATTGTCGCCGACGGGCCAGCGCGCCGCCCGCGAAGCGGCCGCGCGCGGCGAGAAGGTCGCGATATGGGGACCTTCGCCGGGCTTTCGCGAACTGCGCTGGATCAGGCCGGTGCTCGCCGGCGACACGCATCAGCTTCGCGAGCGACGATCGAAACCCGGCGCACGTCGGACTCGCGTCCCGAATGGGGCATCGTCCAGATCCGCAACGCGGCACCAACCAGCGCGGCGAACTTGCGTTCTCGTTTCTCGGCAGCGGCCTTCGTGCCGCGGCGGAACGCGCGCTGCTTAACCGCCAAACAAGGTTACCGCGCGTTCAGCGTGCCACGCAGCGATTCGGCGGAACAACTTTGTCGCTAACGCATTTTGAACTGATGGCAATGATAGTGAGCCCGCGGAATTCGGCGGGGAGAAAATGCAATGGCAGATCGCGGCGGCTTGAAACTGGTGGGCTTCATCTTCGCAACGGTGACCGTTGCGGTGATGCTGACGGCGGCGATGGTGGTGAAGGGCTATGCCGACGGCGTCTACAGCTGGAACCGACGGTCGTCGCGAGCCGCTAACTCAGGCATTCGCTAACCATATCGGATCGATCGCGCGACGCCTGCGGCCGCGCGAAAATTTCAGGGCTCCAGACCAGCGCCAGCGCGGCCACGGCCAGGAACAGCAATCCGACAAAGCGGAACATCAACGTGCCCAGGGGAGTCGACGCGCGCATCGGGACCGGATTGGTGCGTTCCGGCTGAACCGTTTCCATCGACATATTTCCCCTCTGGACAGCACCCTTGAAAAGCAGGGCGGCCCTGTCCTGCGGCGCAAACCTTCTACCCGAATCGAAACCGCCGCGCCCGTTAAATCGGGAACGCGGCGGCGATTTGCATCTCACTGTGGCAAATGGGTCATCAGCTGTTGCGCAGGCCGTCGGCGGTGCGCTTCCACTGCTGCACATTGTCGGCGATCATGCGTGTCGACTTCATCGCGGCCTGGCTGAGCTGGGCGTAGCCGGAGATCTCGCGCTGGACGCGCTGGCCTTCGGCATGCAGCAGGTCGCGCAGTGCTTCGAGCTCCGAGATCAGGTTTTCGATTTCCGACAGCGACGTGCCGGCGACACGCTGGATCAGCGAATTGACATTGTTCACGGTGGCCTCGGCACTCGGATCGAGCGTCGTTTCGCTTGTTGTGTTCGCGGACATCGGACGGCGCAGATAGGCGACATCGTTGCGGACGAAGTCGCGGATGCCGGCCTCGACTTCGGAGACCGCGGCGAGGTCGTGTCGTGGTCCATTTCGGTATTTTCATTCGCGTCGCATATCGATCTTTGGCATGACGTTCATCGGCCATTCCCCTGTTTCGCGTGTTTCGCGTATTGCGAGCGAGTGTCCCCCGCACGACGAAATTGCTTAAGCGGGCGCTATCAGGGGGGCCGATTTTGACCGCATCGCGGCCAAGTTGCGGCAATGGTGGAACATTTCCCGGGGCTCGCGGGGGGCCTCTTCCACGGGCGAAAAAGCGGCTTTTACCAGCTCTTTTTGAAGCCGGCGGTGATGCTCTTGTTGGTGGTGCCCTGGCGCGGTCTCGCCGATCGAGCCGGAGATCGAGACGCCGCCGAACAGCTTCTGCTCGGCGCCGACCTTGCGCAGCCATTTGTCGTCGGAGGTCGACGAGCGTCTGCCCGGCCGATGACGCTGGTGCCGGTCTCGGTCACCTCGAGCTTGGCGGACTGCTCGGTCTGGTAGGTCCGCTCGGTGCGGGGCGATCGCGCCGGGCACCGGCACGACGCCCTGCTGGATCAGATTGGCGCCGTTCGACAGCGTCAGCGAATACTGGTCGCCGAGCGGAACCTGCTTGCTGATGGAGGTGCCGAGCCTGCTCTTGGTCCTGGTTCGGATCGACGCGCGCCTCGACCGCGGTCTTGTCCCAGACCGACCCCGCGCCGGGCGCGGTGATCGCCGCCCAGGCGCTGCCGCCGGACTGCGGCAGGTTGCCGCCATTGGCGGTCTTTTCCGCCAGTAATTCCGACATCGTGGTGGGCTCGCGGGTCACCGTCATGTCGGCGCCGATGCGGGCGTCCCAGAACGGCGTCACCGACTGCTTGACCGACACCGCGGAGGAGCCGTTTGCCTGTTCCTGTTCGACCAGCTCATGCCGGCGCCGTCGGGCGCCTGTGAGGCGCGCAGCCTTGGCCGCCGGTCCATCGCCGAGGGTGGACGCATCGACATTGAGCTGGCTCCAGTCGAGCTTGCTGACGTCGATGTCCTTCAGCACGTCCTCGTCATCGGCGGTCGGCGCAGGCGTCTCTTCGGCCGCCTCGGCCTCCGTTTCCTTATCCGTCGGCGCCGATTGGGCGAGCGCGGGACAAGCGAGTGCCGTCAAAACGCCAGCCGCCAGCAGCAGCGCTTTGGCCCTGTTCATTTTCGTGGAAATCATACCCCAGCCCGCGCAAAGCACCGCCATGACGGGGCACCCTGTGCCGTCATGCATGCGGAGATTCTGGCGCAAATTTGTGGCGGCGGGTCTCACGACCCCGTCATGAGGAGAACGATCAGGCGATCATCTTCGGCAGATGGATCGAGCGCCCGAGCGCCTGCTCGACCAGGTCGAACGTATCCAGCACCGCGCGGATGCTGCGCAGCCGGCCGTGCTTGAACTGGGCGAAATGCGCAATCCGCACCAGATCGGCTTGCTGGACTCCAGCGATGTGAGGGAATAGCGCAGCATCGACGCTGCTGAAATCCTGCCCGAGCATAATCGTTTCGCGCTCGAAGCGGTGGACGCGGACATTGTCCGCGATCTGCCGGATGACATCCATGCACCGCAGCGCTTGCCGCGCCGGGCGCCGAGGAATGGAAACATGTCGATCGGCCCGTAGAGCGTCCAGTCGACGTCGTCATCGAGCAGCGACTCGAGTTCTGCGAATTCGCGATCGTTGATGGCACGGTGCAACGCACGTGAAAAACGCCAGAGGCTGTGCTCTGTCATGATGCTCGTTCCCGATGGCTGTGTAAGACAGCAACCGTCCCGCAATGGACGAATGAAAGGCCGGCGTCATTGACGACACCCGGCCCGATTGCTGCACCAATTAGTTGAAGCTTAAAATAATCGATCGTGCGGCTAATGGCAACGTACAATTTTGCATTGCACAAATGCGAAAACTTCCGTGAATCTACGGCCCTCTCATCGCCGTTTCGGCCGGTCCGCGCCGCGCAGCGGCTCCTGCTCGATGGCGATCTCGCTGTCGCGGAAAGCCAGAAGACCGAACAGGAAAGCGCCGCCGAGGCCGCCGATCATGGCCCCGAGCGGCATGAAGGTGAAAAACACCAGCATGCCGCTTGTGCCTTCAAAATCAGTGGTTTTGAAGATTTCGACCCAGGCTAGGCCGAGACCCACTCCGAGTGCAGCACCGCCGAGCGTACCCAGGATCAGCCCCAGCAACGCAAGCAATACAATTTTCATGAATACGCTTTGTCCGCAAAATCCCGAGATGGGTCGCGGAAGCCCCCGGTCAGGTTCAAACTACGGGAGCGCGTCGCCTCTATCGCGGCCCGCGGGGCCGTTAACGTCTATTCCGGCTTGGCCGCGTCATCCACCGTGCCGGCCAGGAGATCGCGCTCGAGAACCTGCTGCACCAGATCGAACGTATCCATGATCTCGCGCATCCTGGTGATGCGGCCCTCGCGCAGCGTGAAGAACACCGCGATGTCGAACTGCACCGTGCGGCCGTTGCTCCGTTTCTTGAAGAAGGCGCGGAGGTTGACCGCGACCGTGTCGTCCTCCGCAACCAGATCGCGGATCTCGTAGCGCAGCTCGGAGTAGCGGCTGTGAACGGTCCGCCAGGTGCTGCCGACCTCGTCCTTGCCGTGGCGGCGGCCCATATGGGGCAAGAGCTCGATCGGCGCGGGCGCCGTCAGGTCGATATCGTCGCTGCAGCGTGCCAGCGCGCCCTCTACGTCGCCGGAATAGTACGCCTCGAGAAATTTCAATACACGCTGTCGGTTGAGATTTTCGGCCATTCATGCCCCACACATGAACTTTACGCCGGTACTTCATTGCCTAATCGAACTCGCGCGGTCTACCGCGGACAAGTTGTGGAATCGCCGATCCGCCCTCCAATACAACCCATGGCTGTTTGGTTCATCGAAAGAGCAGACGGCCCATGACCGAGGCACGGCCGGCCGCCGCTTGGATCATGGTCGCCTGAGTCCGCCGTGGGCCGGAACCCGGGGGCGTGTGCTGCCGTTGAGGTGACAGCCATTCACCCCGGAGACATGATCATGAGAACCGTATTTGCTGTGTTCGCCGTCGCGGCGCTGGCGCTCGCGTCGACTGCCACCGCCGATGCCAAGGGCTGCATCAAGGGCGCCATCGTCGGAGGTGCTGCCGGCCATCTCGCCGGTCATCACGGCGTGCTTGGCGCCGCGGCCGGCTGCCTCTATGGCCGCCACGCTGCCAACAGGCAGGAGCGGGAGCAGCAACGGCATGGCCAGCCGCAGGATGCGCAGGGGAAGATGTGAGGCGGGGCGGCACTTTGCCATCCTGATTTGAATTTTCAAACAGCGTCCCTGTCGTCTTTGCGAGGAGCGCCGGCGACGAAGCAATCCATGTCTCCGTATGCGGCGCGATGTATTTGCTTCGCGGAGCCTGTCGTCAGGCGCGCATTCGCGCGACCCGCTGGCTCGCAATGACGAATTCGAGGGCGCGGGCAACCGCGCAAGCAACGGTTTATTCCCCGCACATATGCCATGACCGGACGCGACAAAACATCTTGTCGTCAGCCCTCAGCTTCGTATGCTCGTGTCCAAGGCGCATCATCATGGCGCCAATGAAGCCGATCAAGGCTTTCGATCAGGGGGAAACCAAATGAAGAAGCTGGCCTGTCTTGCCGCCGCCGCGTTCGCGCTGTCGCTCGCGTCGTCCTGGCCTGTCGCCGCGCACACGCCGCAACAGCCGCCGCATCAGTCCTTTGCCGAGGGCGATCTCAAGCTCGAGAGCGGCGAGGCGATCAAGGACTTTGCGATCTCCTACGTCACCCACGGCACGCTGAATGCGAAGAAGTCCAACGCGATCCTGATGGTGACGGCGATCTCGGGCAATCATCACCGGCTCGATTTCATGATCGGGCCGGGCAAGGCGCTCGATCCCGACAAATATTTCATCATCTGCACCGATGCGATCGGCAACGGCCTGACCACCTCGCCGAGCAATTCGAAGGCGCAGCCGCGCATGGCGTTTCCGAAATTCGCCATCCGCGACATGGTGGAATCGCAATACCGGCTGTTGAAGGAGAAATTCGGCATCGACCATGTCGTCGCCGTGGTCGGACCGTCGATGGGCGGCATGCAGACGCTGCAATGGGGCGTCAGCCATCCCGATTTCATGGATGCGCTGGTGGCGATGGTGCCGCTGGCGAAGACGCCGGCCTGGTCGGTCGCGGTCATGGAGGCCTCGCGCAAGGCGATCATGGACGACCCGGCCTGGAAGGACGGCAACTACGATGCGCCGCCGGAGAAGGGCATCCGCCTGTGGCGCGACATCCTCTCCTTGCTCGCGGCGCGCACGCCCGACATGTATCAGGCGCAGTTCAAGAACGGCATGGACGTGCTGCCCTGGATGGACCGAGCAGGAAAGCGCCGCGATCAAGGCGTTCGACGCCAACGACTGGATCTACCAGACCTGGGCCTATGACCGGCACGACGTCGGCACCACGGCGGGCTTTGGCGGCGACACGGCGAAAGCGCTGGCCTCGATCAAGGCGAAGACGCTGATCCTCACCGGCACCAAGGATCTGCTCAATCCCGAATTCGAGCCGACCGTGATGGGCAAGAACATTCCGGCCGTGAAGATGATGACGATCTCGCCGGGCACCGTGACCGGCCACGCCTCAGCGGGCGGCTTCTTTCCCGCCGATGTCGAGTTTCTCAACCGCGAGGCCGGCGCATTTCTGGACGACGTGACCGACGGCGGCAAGAAGCTGAATTAGCTCTCGGTGTCATTCCGGGGCAGCCCATCAGGGCTGAGCCCGGAATCCATAGCCACAGGCCATCGTCGTTACCCCGACGGTCGAACATGAACTTCCACAACCACCGCCTGTGGTCATGGATTCCGGGCTCGCGACTTCGTCGCGCCCCGGAATGACGAGTATTGAGAGAGCGGCCGGAAGGGAGCGTCACTCGCACCTCAAACCAGCAAGTGTCCGTTCGATGCCTGGTTGAAGGCGCTCCACTGGTGATCGAGCACGATGGTCTCGTGGCTGCCGTTGCAGACCGTGCGGGTCGCCCCGGAATGACGTGGGCAACACGTGACTCACATCACGTTGCATCCCATCGCGCTCCTCTAGGCTGGCCCCAATCGGACCGCCCTGGAGCTGCCGCCATGAACGCCATCACGAACTCGAAGACGCCGTCGCAAAACAGGCTGGAAGGCTTTGTGCTCACCACGCTGTTTCACGGCTTTCCCACCTATTCCGCGGCCGTGCTGATGATCAAGCTGATGGGTGCGCGCGAGATCGTCGGCCATCCCGGTGGCGCGGCGTTCTTTGTCGTCTTCACCTCGCTCCTGCACGGCATGGTGACGCCATGGCTTGCGCCGAAATTCCCGAAATTCTTCAAGCAGGGCTATGAGCCTCTGTTCTTCGACGAGAGCCTGTCCTTTTCCGAGAAGATCGCGCGCTGGCGCGTGCAGCCGGTGGCCTCGCTGCAACTCGTGACGACGGTGATGTTGATGTCCCTGTTGGCGGTGGGCGTGGCGAGCATGCGCTGATTTCGTTCGACCGACAGAGAGGCCTGCGCACCGCCATGAACGCCATCTCCGACTTGAAAACGCCGTCGCAAAACACGCTGGAAGGCTTTGTGCTCACCACGCTGTTTCACGGGTTTCCCACCGGCGCCGTCGTCGTTCTGATGATGATGCTGATGGGCGCGCATGAGATCATCGGCCAACCCGGCGGCGCGGCGATCTTCGTCGTGGTCACGTCGCTCCTGCAAGGCATGCTGCTGCCGTGGCTCGGGCCGAGATTTCCAAAATTCGTCAAGCAAGGTTACGAGCCGCTGTTCTTCGATGCCGGCCTGTCCTTTTCCGAGAAGATCGCCCGCTGGCGCGTGCAGCCGGTGGCCTCGCTGCAGCTCGTGACGACGGTGATGCTGATGTCCCTGCTGGCGGTGGGCGCGGCGAGCGTGCGCTGAGCGTCGCGCACATATCGGAATTGGAAGGAAATGTCCCCATGACCGGGATGATGCCGCGCCAGTGGCGCGCAATCGCGATCTTCTGGACTCTCGCGATCTGGTTCGTGTCACTATTTGGGGCCATCGCCGAACAGCAGCGGGCCCACCGTCTCGCGGCCAATCCCGTTGTCAGCGCGACAGTCAGGAAGGCCTGGTCCGAACACCAGAAGGGCGGACCGGTTCCCTACGCTCATCTGGAGTACGATAGCAAACAACCGGACGGCCAGACCGTTCATTGCGACGTACCCTGGGTCAACGTCGGCGGCCTCGGCCGCACGCTTTCGGCCGGCGATACGATCATGATCGTGCCGATCCCGAATGAATGCTGGGAGCCGGATCTGATCTGCGAAACCTGCGCACCGTGGACTCCGCGACATATCGCGATGATGTACCTGGTTTCGGCGCTGTCCGGCTTGCTCTGCGTTTTTCTGATCTGGCAAGCCATCCAGGATCTGCGAAGAAACGGCGCGGCGAAGTCGGAGGTCGCTTGACTCTTCGAAGAGGTGGCGCGCGCTCTCCAATTTCGCTCCTCGACCCGATCATCTGCGGACGATGTGGGGATTGGATGGCCGGCTATCTTGAACGCGTAGTTATCTTCGCTTCCACCCGCCCCGCTTCCCCGGCGCGCCGCCGGTGGAGCGCGGTGCCGGCCCAAACTCAGGCCCGGATTCGCGCGAGTTGGTGGGCTGGATGATCTTGCTGCCGCTTTCGAACGCTGGCTTTTTCGGCAAGGCGCCGCCCGCGCGATAGGGCAGGGATTCCGGGCCGTGCATCTCGTCGAGATGAGGCTTGTGGACTTTGCTGGTGCCTTGCTTGTCGCTGAGCACTTCGTCCATGGAGGGTAGAAGCGGATCGCGTTGCGCGCCACGTCCGCCGCCCGAAGGACCGGTGAACGCGGTTGACGTACGCCTCCCGCCGCCACTCTGCTTCGCATATCGGCCGGCTTTGGCGACGGCCTCGGGCAAGTTGGCGGCGTTGCCATATTTCCTCGTGCCGGCATAGGCGCCGGCCCTGGTCTCGACGGTGCGCTGCTTGACGGTGGGATCGTCGACCACGGCGAGTTCGGTGGCGCGCAGGCGTTTCACTTCGTCGCGCAGCCGTGCGGCTTCCTCGAAATTCAGATCGGCGGCGGCCTCACGCATGCGCGTTTCAAGATCGGCCAGCACCGTCTCGAAATTGTGCCCGATCGAGATGACGTCGTCCGTCATGTCGTGGCCGCCGATCTCGACCAGCACGTGGTCGCGCTCGTAGACGGAGTTGAGGATGTCGCCGATCGATTTCTTCACGCTCTCCGGCGTGATGCCGTTGGCGGTGTTGTACTCGACCTGCTTTTCGCGGCGGCGGTTGGTCTCGGCGATCGCGCGCTCCATCGAGCCGGTCACGGTGTCGGCATAGAGGATTACCTTGCCGTCGACGTTGCGCGCGGCGCGGCCGATGGTCTGGATCAGCGAGGTCTCGCTGCGCAGAAAGCCTTCCTTGTCGGCATCGAGGATCGCGACCAGCGCGCATTCGGGAATGTCGAGGCCTTCGCGGAGCAGGTTGATGCCGACCAGCGCGTCGAAGGCGCCGAGGCGAAGATCCCTGATGATCTCGATGCGCTCGATCGTGTCGATATCGGAGTGCATGTAGCGCACGCGAATTCCCTGCTCATGCAGATATTCGGTGAGGTCCTCGGCCATGCGCTTGGTCAGGACCGTGACCAGCGAGCGATAGCCGGCGGCTGCCGTGGCGCGGACCTCGCCGACGAGATCGTCGACCTGGGTGCGCGCGGGCCTGATATCGACGGGAGGATCGATAAGTCCGGTCGGGCGGATCACCTGCTCGACGAACACGCCGCCGCTTTCGTTCAGCTCCCAGCCGCTCGGCGTCGCCGAGACCGCGACCGATTGCGGGCGCATCATGTCCCATTCCTCGAACCGCAGCGGGCGGTTGTCCATGCAGGAGGGCAGGCGGAAGCCGTATTCGGCCAGCGTCGCCTTGCGGCGGAAGTCGCCGCGGAACATGCCGCCGATCTGCGGAATGGTGACGTGGCTTTCGTCGGCGAACACCAGCGCATTGTCGGGGACATATTCGAACAAGGTCGGCGGCGGCTCGCCGGGCCGGCGGCCGGTGAGATAGCGCGAATAGTTCTCGATGCCGGCGCAGCTCCCGGTCGCTTCCATCATCTCGAGATCGAAGGTGGTGCGCTGCTCCAGCCGCTGCGCTTCCAGCAGGCGGCCCTGGTTGTTGAGTTCGTCGAGGCGGAGCTTCAACTCGCTCTTGATCGCCTTGATCGCCTGCACCAGCGTGGGGCGCGGCGTCACATAATGCGAATTGGCGTAGATCTTGATGAATTCGAGATCGTCCTGCTTGTGACCGGTGAGCGGATCGAACTCTTCGATATTCTCCACGACATCGCCGAACAGGTTCACGCGCCAGGCGCGGTCCTCATAGTGCGCCGGAAAGATGTCGATGACGTCGCCGCGCACGCGGAATGTGCCGCGGCTGAAATCGGCCGAGGTGCGCTTGTATTGCAGGGCGACGAGATCGGCGATGAGCTGGCGCTGGTCGATACGTTCGTTCTTCTTCAGCGCGAAGGTCATCGCGGTGTAGGTCTCGACCGAGCCGATACCGTAGATGCAGGAGACGGACGCGACAATGATGACGTCGTCGCGCTCGAGCAGGGCGCGCGTCGCGGAATGCCGCATGCGGTCGATCTGCTCGTTGATCGACGAGTTCTTTTCGATGTAGGTGTCGGTCCGGGGAACATAGGCTTCGGGCTGGTAGTAGTCGTAATAGCTGACGAAATACTCGACCGCATTGTCAGGAAAGAAATTCTTGAACTCGCCATAGAGCTGGGCGGCGAGCGTCTTGTTCGGCGCCAGAATGAGGGCAGGGCGCTGCGTCGCCTCGATCACCTTGGCCATGGTGTAGGTCTTGCCCGAACCGGTGACGCCGAGCAGCACCTGCGTGCGGTCGTTGCGCGTGATGCCGTCCACGAGCTCGGCGATAGCGGTCGGCTGGTCACCCCTGGGTTGGTACTCGGACTTGATCTCGAACCGGACGCCGCCTTCGGATTTCTCCGGGCGCGGCGGACGGTGCGGCGTCCACACTTTCAGGGAGCCGTCGTCTTTCTTGAATTCCGGGCGGCCGTCGCGGATCAGTGATTCCAGCGCGTCGGCGGTGGCCTTGACGCCGAACGCTTCCATCTTGCTGCGCGGCGGGCGGGCGAGCGCCTCCTCGTCGTCTTCCGCTGTCGGAAGGCCGAGCTGTCGCGCCAGCTCAGGGTCGAGTGTCGGGATCGTCGCCGCCGTTCCGTAATTGGCCTGCGGGGCTTCCTCGAAGCCCGCAGCGTTGCTCTCCCCCGCTTGCGGGCGCGCGCCGGGCGGTTGCGGATTGGGGCGCAGCGGCATCGGAGGTGCGGTGTCCCGCCGGGCGACGTCCTCGCCCTTGTCGCGGGTCGAGGCGCGGGCACGGTGGGCCGCGGCCTCGCCGCCGGCGCGGCGATCCCAGGAATTGTCCGGCGGCGGCTGCAAGCCGGTCCCGGAGCCCATGCCGGCATCACCGCGATTGATCGCGGGATTGAGCAACTCGGCCAGGGCCGGTCCGATCGGTTGAACGTCGGGGCGGCCGGCTTTGGATCTGGGGGATTTTCCTGATTTGCCTGATGGAACGGATTTCTTCGCCATGCGGCGAATATGGGCCGAGTCCGCGGGACATGAAAGGGCGAAGGGACGCGGCCGGCGGGATGCTGTCAGTACGGTGTCAGCAGGCCGGAAGGTTCCCTTGCGGACTGCTTCCCTCACCCTGAGGAACGCGTTGCGCCTCCCCACCATGAGGGTCTGGTCAGACTACGCCGCTGGGGCGCCGTCGTGCTCCGGCGTGCATGAGCGCGGATTGAGGATATCAAGATGAATGCCGCCGCAGAGAACGCAGCGCAACGCCCAGTATTGGGAGCCGGCCCTGCCGCCCATCACCTTCAGCACCGTGAGGCTGCCGGTGCAATCGGGGCATTGCGAGCGCACGGGGCGCGACGTGGACGGGAACTGACCGGTTTCGAGATATGACATGGCAGGCGCGCCCCCCTTGTCCTTTGCGATCACGCCGCGCTGCCCACCGTCTCCATGGTGGTCCAGCGATGCTTGAAATGATCGATGTGATGCTTGGCGTCCTCGATGGCAGCGTTCTCATCGTGCCAGGCAAAGCCGACCTCGAGTGAGGCGAAGCCATAGCCGTCGATGACGACGGGGGTCCGGTCGGCACGCCGAATACGGGCGTGCCAGAGTCCCCGGCCCACCTCGAACGACTCGATCTCATACTCTTCGTAAACGCAGGTCATGCCGCGGTCCCTCGCGCTGCCACGCGGGAGAGAAGCACGGGTGCTACGGGCCCATATGTGAAGCCGTTCACACGGTTATCGGTTTTTTTGGTGGGTGCCGCCGGGCGGCCCAAACGCCCCGGTCAGCTGCGGGCGGCGATTTGGTCGGCCAGCACGGCCGCATCGTCGCCGACGCCGGACATGAAGGAGGAGGCCATCCTGCTCATCCATTGCAGGCCCAGGAAATAGAGGCCGCTGACGGCGGTAACGCCGCAGCGCTGGACCGGCAGGCCGTTGCCGTCGAAGACGGGACAATCGATCCAGTCGAAATTGACGCCATAGCCGGTTGCCCAGATCACGGCGCCGATGTGCTCCGCGTTGAGATCGAGCTCACGGATCGGCTCGCTCACGCAGGACGGGTCCGGTCGTTTGACCCGGGCCTCGGGGTCTTCGCCGAGATCGAGGCCGCGGGAGCGCACGTGATCATCGGCCATGTCGAGGAATGTCGCATAGTAAAGATCAGCCTCGGCGAGCGACCTGGCAAGACCTGGCGCGATGTCGAGCACACGGCCGCGTGCGGCAACGACGCGCCCGAGCAGCGTGATGCCGTCGGCAGCGAAGCGGCGGAAATCGATGGTGTGACCGCCATAGGCGCCTGTGATCGCGGGATACACGCGGACCGGTCCGCGTTCCCAAGGGCGCCTGTCGAACAGTCCGAGCTGTTCGAACCACCAGATCAGGTCGTATCCGCGATAGCGGCGCGGCAGGCGCGTGTGCTGGCCGACCGAGAGAAACACGCGGCGGCCGGCGCGGTGCAGTTCTTCCGCGATCTGAGCGCCCGACGCGCCGGCACCCACCACGAGCACCGCGCCTGCGGGAAGTTGCCCTGGATTGGCGTAGTTGGCGGCATGGACCTGAAACAGTTTCCCATCGTCGCGCAACACGTCCGGCAAGATCGGCCGCTGATAAGGGCCCGTCGCGACCACGACATTTTGTGCGACGATCACGCCATCCGAGGTCTCCGCAGTGAATTCGTCCACGGTATCGTGCGAGAGCTTGACCACGTTGACCCCGCAGCGGATCGGCGGTGCGACAAAAGCCGCGTAGGCGTCGATGAAGTCGACGATGGCGCCGAGATCGGCAAAGCCGTTGGGGTCGGCGTGCGGAAACGGAAAATCCGGCAACCGTACCGACCAGTTCGGAAACTGGAATTTCAGCCCGTCCCAGCGCTCGCTTCTCCAGCGTTCGCCGATGCGGCCACGTTCGAGCACGACATGCGGCAGTCCGCGCTGCTTCAACCGATGGCTCATGGTGAGGCCGGCCTGGCCGCCGCCGATGACGAGCGTCGGGATCCGTTCAAGTGGCATGACGGCGGGCCTTGCTGCGGGCCGCCGGCCCCGCGGCGGTGCGCATGATCCAGCGGCGGAAGGCGGCAAAATCGCGCTGCTCGGCCTGGAAGCTGCGATAGACCAGGTACCAGCGCATGCCCTTGGGCACCGACAGGGCGAAGGGTGCCACCAGCCGTCCGGCCGCGAGGTCGTCATCGATATAGGGCCGGATGCCCATGGCAACCCCGAGCCCGTCGGCGGCGGCCTGCAGCGCCTGGCCGTAATATTGAAACTCGGTGCCGCGCGCGGTGACGCGGCCGGCACCCGCGGCTTTCAGCCAGGATGGCCAGTCGTCCGGCGAATGCGCGACACGGAGCAGGCTCGATCCCTTCAGGTCCGCCGGGCGCTTCAGCGGCGCTGCGATCTTCGGCGTGCAGACGGGCAGCAAATCCGCCGCGAACAAGGGTTCGGCGACCAGGCCCGGCCAGTCGCCTACGCCCAGCTTGATGCCGCAGCTCCAGTCGTCGCCGAAGGGCGCGGCGGCGCCGCCCGTGGTGATGCGCACGTCGATCGCGGGCTCTTCTTTGCGGAAGTCCGCCAGTCTTGGGATCAGCCAGCGCATCAGGAAAGTGGGGCCGACGCCGATGGTGAGCACGCGCAAGGACGGCGGCGCCGTCACCTGCGCCGTCAGGCTCGCCAGCGCATCGAAGATCGGCGTCAGCCCGCTCTGATAGGAGCGCCCCGCCGGCGTGAGCGCCAGCCGGTTGGCCTTGCGCTCGAACAGCGCGACGCCGAGCCGCTCCTCCAGAAGGTGCACCATCCGGCTGATCGCCGCCGGCGAAACGTTGAGCTCGCCGCCCGCCGCGGCGAAACTGCCGCTGCGCGCGGCAGCTTCGAATGCCTTGATGCCGTTGAGAAAGAGCAGGCGCCTCACATGACCCTCAGGAAAGCTGATGCTGGGCCAAGATAACTCCGTTTGCGCGGATGGCACAAGCTAGGGCACACCTGGGAACAGGAGATTCGGATGACGCCACTGATGATGGCCGCGCTAGGCGCGCTGATGGTAGCGACCGCATTCCTGTCGGGGCTGTTCGGCATGGCCGGCGGCCTGATCCTGATCGGCGTGCTGCTGGCGCTGATGCCGCTGCCGACCGCGATGGTGCTGCATGCGATCACGCAGATGGCCTCGAACGGCTGGCGCGCCTTCCTGTGGCGGGCGCATATCCGCTGGCGGTCGGTGTCGGTCTATCTGATCGGCTGTGCGCTGGCGCTGGGCCTGTGGTCGCTGACGCGCTACGTGCCGGACAAGCCCGTCGCGCTGCTCCTGCTCGGCGTTACGCCGTTCATGGCGCGGATGCTGCCCAAGGACATCAAGCCCAATCCCGACAGCGTCTGGCAGGGCGCGCTCTACGGCTCGATCTGCATGGGGCTGATGCTGATGACCGGCGTATCCGGGCCGTTGCTCGACACCTACTTCCTCGGCGGTGACTTTCAGCGCCGCGAAATCATCGCCACCAAGGCGGCCTGCCAGGTCGCGAGCCATTTCACCAAGCTGATCTATTTCGGCGGCATCATCGACCAGGCCGCGACGCTTGATCCATGGCTTGCGGTGATCGCGGTGGCGGCCTCGATGCTCGGCACGACGCTGTCACGCCGCGTGCTGGAGGCGATGAGCGATCAGCAGTTTCGCTCCTGGGCGAACCGGCTGATCACGACGGTGGCGAGCTATTACATTCTCTACGCCGGCTGGCTTTTCGTCGCAAAAAGCACCGCCGCGTCGTTCTGAGGAGGCACCGGATGCCGGAGGCAGACCCCCTTGTGCTCGACTTCGTCGAATGGATCGCCCGCGAGCCGCGTTCCTATTCCGAAGTGATCGGCGCCTGGAAGACGTCCTGTCCGCGGCTCACCATCTGGGAAGATGCCGCCGACCTCGGACTTGTCGCGCGTGAGAGCGTTGCGGGGTTCGGGCTTGTCGTGAAGGTCACTCCGGACGGGATGAAGGTTCTGCGCGCCAACGGCCGCACGAACTGAGGCGATCACATCTCGGCGCTTTCTTCCCGGCGCCATTGACTCATTCGGGCGCCGTGGCAACATCCATGCAATCGCATCGAAATGCGACGCATGCAATCCTGCCAGCACAATGGGAACGCCTGACATGATCGACCTTTATTATTGGACCACGCCGAACGGCCACAAGATAACGATGTTCCTCGAGGAGACCGGGCTGCAGTACAAATTTTTCCCGGTGCAGATCGGCAAGGGCGAACAGTTCAAGCCGGAGTTTCTGGCGGTGGCGCCGAACAACCGCATTCCGGCGATGGTCGATCACGAGCCGAAGGGCGGCGGCAAGCCGATCTCGATCTTCGAATCCGGCGCGATGCTGCTCTATCTCGCCGAGAAGACCGGCAAGTTCATTCCCGCCGATCTCCATGGCCGCTACGACGTGATCCAGTGGACGTTCTGGCAGATGGGCGGGCTGGGCCCGATGGCCGGACAAAACCATCACTTCCGCAACTACGCGGTGGAGAAGATTCCCTACGCCATCGATCGCTACGTGAACGAAACCAACCGTCTCTACGGCGTGCTCAACAAGCGCCTTGCGGATCGCGAATTTATCGGCGGCGAATACTCGATCGCCGACATGGCCTGCTATCCCTGGGTCGTTCCTTTCAAGAACCAGGGCCAGGACATCGAGCAGTTTCCGCATCTGAAGCGCTGGCTCGAGACCATCAAGGCCCGCCCGGCGACCGAGCGCGCCTATGCCAAGGCGAAAGAGGTCAATCCGAATTTCGGTCAGCCCGTCAACCGCACCGAGGAAGAGCGCCGGATCCTGTTCGGCCAGACCGCGGCGGTGGTGCGGTAGTTCGGAGGAACCCTTTCGTCATTGCGAGGAGCGAACGCGACGAAGCAATCCATGTCTCCGCATGCCGCACTATGGATTGCTTCGCGGAGTTTATCATCGGGCGCGCATTCGCGCGACCCGTTGGCTCGCAATGACCGACTGACGGAGCGTCTGCATGGCTCTCGACACCGTCTCCACCAAACCCAAACTCCTCGCCGCCGAGCCGCAATTGCTCGTCGCCGACATCAACGCGTCGTGCACGTTCTTCACGCATAAGCTCGGCTTTTCCGTCGTCTTCACCTATGGCGAGCCGCCATACTACGCGCAGGTGAAGCGCGACGGCGCAGCCTTCAATCTGCGATGTGTCGAGGGCGTCGCGATCGATCCCGACCTGCGACATCGCGAGGAGTTGCTGTCGGCTTCGATCATCGTGGCGAGCGCCGGAGAGATCACGCAGCTTGCCCGGGATTTCCAGCAGGCCGGCGTAAGCTTCGCGCAGGCCCTCTCGAAGAAGCCTTGGGGCGCGCTCGATTTCATCATCAGGGATATCGACGGCAACCTGCTGCTGTTCGCCGGACCGGCGGAGTAGTCAGCGCTTGTCGGCATCCGCCGCCTTGCGCAAACACTCGCGGCACAGGCAGTCTTCGCCCTCGAGGGGCATCGGCAGGCGAAAACTCTCGTCCGCACACCAGCAATCGCCGCCCGGATTGCACGCGAATTCGGTGCCGCATCGGGAACAGGCCAGGCGGCGGGATGTGGCGGTTTCCATCCGATTCGTCATGAAGAGGTGAACCATTGAAGTGCCGGTTTTCATGCCGGGTTCATCTTGAACGGCGGTATAGTGCAGCCTGATCAAAGCGCAACGGGAAATCCGCTGGCGAACAGCCATCGATGACGTTGAAGGGATTGCCCATGGCCCGCGATTCCAGGAATGCGCTGGTGGCGCTCAACCGTTTCGGGTTCGGCGCGCGGGGCGGCGCGTCCGGCGATTTCGTCAATGCAGCTTCCGACCCGCGCGGCTTTGTCAAAGCCGAGCTCGCCCGCCCGAACGCCGTGCTGCTGGACGTGCCGGGCCTGCAATCGACGCCCGAACTGGCCAAGGCGGTGTTCGAATTTCAAATGGAGCAGCAGAAGGCCCGTGCCGCCGCAGGTCAAGCCGGCACGCCGGCCGAGGGCCCGCAGCCGCAGCAGCCGGCGCCCGCCAGGCAGCCGCAGCCGCGCAGCCTGTCGCTCGCCAACGTCGCGCAGGACATCTCGCCAAAGGAGCAGGTGGTTCAGCCGGCCGCGGGCGGCACTGCCGCTGCGCAGATGGAGACGATGCAGCCGAACGCGACATCGTCCCCGAGCCCGGCAAAGCCTGCGCCGCCGCCGCTGAATGTCATTCAGAAGACCTTTCGGGCGGAGGCGCTGGCGCGGCTGCAACGCGCGACGCTCGCCGAATGCGGCGTTGCCGAGCGGCTGGTGGCGTTCTGGTCCAACCATTTCTGCATTTCCGCGAACAAGGGCGGACTGGCGCGGATGTGGGCCGGCTCCTTCGAGCGCGAGGCGATCCGGCCTCACGTGATGGGCCGCTTCGCCGACATGCTGAAGGCGGTCGAGCAGCATCCGGCGATGCTGTTCTTCCTCGATAACCAGCAGTCGCTCGGTCCCAACTCGCGCGCCGGCATCAACCGCCACCGCGGTCTCAATGAAAATCTCGCGCGCGAGATCATGGAACTGCATACGCTCGGCGTGAACGGCGGCTACACCCAGGACGACGTCACGTCGCTGGCGCGGATCATCACGGGGTGGACCTTTGCCGGCCGGCAAGGCGTGCTGGGGACGCCCGGCAGTTTCGTCTTCAATGCCAATGCGCATGAGCCCGGCGCGCAGCGCGTGCTCGGCAGGACCTACGAGGCCAATGGCCTGGCGCAAGGCGAGGCGGTGCTGGCGGACATCGCGCGCCATCCCTCGACAGCGAAATTCATCGCCACGAAGTTCGTCCGCCATTTCGTCGCCGACGATCCGCCTCCTGCGCTGGTGGCGAGACTGCAGGACGTCTTCACCAGAACCGACGGCGATTTGCGCCTGCTGGCGAACGCGCTGATCGATGCGGACGAGGCCTGGACCGCGCCGATGAGCAAGATGCGCTCGCCTTACGAATATCTGGTCGCGACGGGCCGCATCCTCGCGCGCGTGCCTGATGATCCCGGGCGTTATCTCGGCGGGCTCAACCTGCTCGGCCAGCCGCTGTGGTCGCCGGCCGGGCCGAACGGTTTTCCCGACACCAATGCGGCGTGGGCCGCGCCCGAGGGCATGAAGCTGCGTCTCGATATCGCAGCCCAGGTTTCGGCGCGGCTTCCCGACACGGTCGATCCCCGTCAATTGCTGGAGCTCGCCGCGGCCGATGCGTCCTCCGAAGAGACGCGCCGCACCATCGAGCGGGCGGAATCGCGGCAGCAGGCGATGGCGCTGTTGCTGATGTCGCCCGAGTTTCAAAGGAGGTGATGATGGATGGCTGTGAAGGTTACGCTTCGCTGAAGTCATCGCGGCGTTCGCTTCTGCTCGGCGGCGCCTCCTTTGCCGCCTGGGCATATCTGCCGAAATTCGCGCGCGCGGCCGACGGCCGCGATCCGCGGCTGGTGGTCGTCATCCTGCGCGGCGCGCTCGACGGTCTTGCAACGATCGCGCCGATCGGCGATCCAGATTACGCCGGTCTTCACGGATCGATCGCGCTGACCGCGAGCGGGCCGCACCCCGCGGTCATGCTGGACTCCTTCTTCGGCCTGCATCCCTCGATGCCGGAATTCGCGCGCATGTACGCGAACAAGCAGGCGGCGGTGATCCACGCGGTGTCGACATCCTATCGCGACCGGTCGCATTTCGACGGGCAGGATGTTCTGGAAAGCGGTTACGCAGGCCCTGGCCGGGTGCAATCCGGCTGGCTCAACCGAGCGCTCGAAGGTCTGCCGCGCGGCCAGCGCGTCGCGAGCGCGCTTGCCGTCGGCCCGACCACGCCGCTGGTGCTTCGCGGCGCCGCGCCGACCGTCGGCTGGGCGCCGGTCGCGCTGCCGCAGGCCGATGACGACACCGCGATGCGTCTGGTCGAACTGTACCGGCATCGCGATCCGGCGCTGGCGAGCGCGCTGTCGCAGGGCTTGCAGCTCGAGAAGGCGGCGATGGGCGAGGACATGAAGCCGAAGCCCGGCGGCAATGCCGTCTCGGCCATGCGCACGGTGGCGCGCGGCGCCGCGAAATTGATGGCCGCTGACGATGGACCGCGCATTGCCGCGCTCGCCTTCGACGGCTGGGACACGCATGCCAATGAAGGTGGCGCGGTCGGCCGCCTGGCGCAGCTTCTGTCCGGGCTCGACGGCGCGCTCGCGGAATTCGAAAGCGGTTTTGGCGATCGCTGGCGCGATACGGCCGTCGTGGTCGCCACCGAGTTCGGCCGTACCGCGCGCATCAACGGCACCGAAGGCACCGATCACGGCACCGGCACCATCGCGCTGCTCGCGGGCGGCGCCATCAAGGGCGGCCGCGTGATCTCGGATTGGCCGTCGCTCAAGCCGGCGAGCCTTTACCAGGGCCGCGACCTCGCGCCGACGACGGATCTGCGAAGCGTGGTGAAGGGCGTATTGGCCGATCACCTCGGTATCAGCGAGCACGTGCTGGCGCAGACGGTGTTTCCGGACAGCGCCGCAGCGAGGCCGATGAAGGGATTGATCGCCTGATTGCGAAGCTTGCGGCTGCGTTCATTTTCATGTCAGCGTTCACGATGCGCGCTATGCTGCGTTTCGGCGGATGCTTGGTCGTCCGGCTGGCTCCGATGAGAGGAACGAGGCGATGAGAATGCGATTTGCGGCTGGAGTGGCCGTTGTCTTGCTGCCGGCCGCTGTCTCGCAAGCGCCAGGCGCATCGTTCGTGAGGGTTGCCGGATCCGAAGTCTACATTCAGCAGTCAAGCGGACGTGTCGCGCCCGGCAGCAATGTTCAGACCAAGCCTCCGCCGGAAGCGAGCACAGCGACGGCAGCTCCCTCCACAAGCCCGACGGCGCCGGAAACCTGCAACGCCCAGAACGCATCCTCGCAGGCCTGCTATACCGCGACCCAGCAGTCACGCCCGGGCCGCTAAAGCGCGATGAGATTAGGATGAATCGTCATCGCGCTTTAGCTCATTTTTTGAGCATGATCTTTTCGGAAAACCGCTCCACACTTTTCCGGATCATGCTCTAAGCGGCGGTCCGGCGTCACGCCGTCAGCGCAATGACGACACCGACGTGATTCAGCTCACCGGCCGCTTCACTGGCCCGTTGGCTTGCGGATGGATCGATGTTGCTTGCCGCTGCTGCTCAAGTTCGCGCATGAACACTTCTCCGGCATATCGATCCCTGAACTGCCACAGATTGTTCTTCACGCCCTCAAAGATCAGCGCATAGACCGCGAGCTGCACGGCCTCGCGAACTCCGAGCGTCGCCGGCGAATTCCTCGTAAATCCAAGCTCGGCCTGCAGCAGCGCATCGATCGCGGCGAACTGGAAGGCCAGGCTGTGCACCTGGATCGAGTAGATGGTCTTGGTGGTGGTGACGGAGGCCAGCACCCGGCCGGTCTGCACGCTGACGGCGCGCAATGCGACCGTGATGATGTCCTGCCGGTACTGCGTGTCGGCTCCGATCCCGAGATAGTTCGCGCCGATGCCGCCGGTTGTCTGATCGCTGTCGTAGCCGATGATGCCGCCTTCCAGCAGGATGCCGGCAAAACGGAGCGGCGGCAGGCTCGGCGCCTTGTCGCCTTCGGCCGCCGTGCGGGTGTTCTGGATGATCTGCCGTTCCTGAAGCAGCGGTTGCAGGTCGTTGCGTTCGACGACGTCGAACCACGCGCCGCCGCCGGCCTTGGTGAGCACGTCGATCAGCACCGCGCTCGCGCCCTGGGTCATCGCGCGCGAGAATTCGGCGAAGTTGTCGTTCGGCTTGTTCTGCCCGGTGAGGTCGGGGAAATTATAGACCGAGACATCAAGCTTGCGCCGCGGCGGAGGCAGATGATCGAGAACGATCCCGGTCTTGGTGTCGGCGACAATTTCGGCCGGTCGCGCCAACGGGTCCTGCGCGGAGCCGGCCATGCATCCGCCCAAGCTCAACGAGAGCATCGCCGATGCCGCGACGCTTCGAAGATGTCTGGTCATGATCGTATTCCGGTAAACGTCGAAGCGGTGAGATCAGGGCACGCGCGCGTTGCTGGTCGCGCCGTTCGTTCCGTTCCCGCCGGTGCCTGTGCCGTTTCCGCCGACGATTACGGCACCTGAGCCAAGATTGCCGAGGGCGTTGTTCAGTCCAGAGAGATCCGGACCCTGCGGGCCGGATTTGACGCCTTCGCCCTGCGCCTGGGCCTGTGAAAGCAGAGGCGTTCCGTTGAGAGGATTGCCGCCGAAGGTCGGGTTTACGGGATGATAAACCAGGGAGCCCGCACAGACCGGCATCGACGCGCCAATACAAACCGCAACAAGGCAGACCGCAAGGGCCGTCGCAACATTGGTGACATTACGCATGAACATTCTCTTCGGGGCTCGTCGTGGTGGCTATGGCAGGGTCGCATCATCGCTTGATGAAAAGGCCGCCGTTCGGCAGCCGGGCGATCAGCATGTTGATGGGCGCCGCGCCGGGAGGCTGGATGACGGCGATGGAAAGACCTTGGGTATTGATGAGGTTGAGGTTCGACAGGTCTTTGCCGGCCTGCCACACACCAATGTTGTTGTCCTTGCCGCCAAGCACGCTGACATTGGAGAAGTTTTTTCCACCCGACTGAGACTGGAATACGTTGTTGAAGCTTCCGATCTCGAGCGTCTGCGCGAAGTTTCCATTTCGTCCGGGACGCGCGGTCTCGGGAGTTGGAACATAAGCCGTCGATGACGGCCCGTATTGCGTGACCGGCAAAGGCTGCGATGTCTGCGAAGAAGTGACTTGTCCGACCTTCACGGGCGCGGGGTTGACCTGCGCGATATAGGCTGTCTCCGCCTTCGCGGGTGCCGCCGACAGGATGGCCGGCAGCGCTGCCAGCGCGCGCGTCATGTGCTTCAAGGCGACGTACACGTCACGCCTCCATTGTCCGTCTGGAGAGAAAGTTCGGCGTGATAATGTCCGGCTGCCGAGCGATCCAGAACAAGCGTCGTCACAACTTCTTCTTGCCCGCCTCGCAGAACGAACGCCCCGTTCTGCGCGTTGTTGCTGTTTCCACTCTCACTTCGCTTGGCGACGAGGAAACTGTATTGTCCCGCCGCAGGCGCATCGGCGCGCGCGATTGCCTTCAGGCGAAAGAAGCCATCCGCCAGTTCGGTCCGTATCGTACATTCTATGGCAGGCGTGACAGGCATCTCACCGAAACTCGTCCAACTATTAACTCGTCAATTTTTTCTAGTGCGGCTTTGTGATAGTATTGCTACGATGGCGTCAGAAACGCGGATTGACAGCCAATCACGATCATGCTCGCGCTCGCGATCGAGCTTGACCGGGCGTCCCGTCGCTAATTTGGGAAGAGCAGGCGGCGGGAGATCCCGCCGCCTGTCTTTCATCACTTCTGCGTCACCGTTGCGGTGTTGTGCGAGCCGAACTGCGCGGCGAACGAGGCGTTCGCCACGCTGTTGGCGGTCTGCGTCACCGAAACCGAGTTGCCGAAGCCAACCTGGAGCGCGACCTGGGTGTTGGTGCCGGCGCTCGCCTGCTGGCCAAAGCTCTGCGTCGCGTTGACCACGTTGGACCCGCCGATCTGGGTGGTCAGCGAGTTGTTGCTGCCACTGCCGAGCGGATTGGCCATGCTCTGATTGATCTTGGCCCGGTTGTCGACGCCGAACTGCGCGGTCACCGCGTTGTTGGACCCGCTGCCTGTGCCGAGGGGCTGCATGGTCTGGTTGACAATCGCGCGGTTCGCCTCGCCGGCCTGGAACGCAGCCTGGGTGTTCGCGCCGTTTTCCTGGTCAATTTTCGCGACGTTGCCCACGCCGGTCTGCCCCACGAACGACGCGTTCGTGAAGTTCGCAGCCTGCTCGGCAGGCGTGGCGCCGAACGCGCCGGCAACGTTGCCGCCCTGGGTGGTCTCGACCTGGTTGCCGTGGCCGATCTGGAACGTTGCCGATGCATTGTTGGTGCCCTCGCCATTGCCGCCGACGGAGCTCTGCTGGGTGAGTGCGTTGTTCTTGCTGCCGATCTGGATCGAAGCGGACGCATTGCCGTGGCCATTTTCGAACTGCTTGGCGTCGCCGAGGCCGTCGTCGCTCGTCTGCGAGACCACCGCGGTGTTCTTGCTTCCGAACTGGCCGGTGAATGCCGTGTTCGCACCGCTGACGACAGGACCCGCCGCCGGCGAGACGCTCTTGTTCGTCTGGGCGACTTCCGAGTCGTTCTTCTCGCCGGCCTGCACGGTGGCCTGACTGTTCTTGCCGCCTTCCTGTCCGACATTGACGTTGTTCTTCACGCCGAACTGCGCACTGAACGAATTGTTCGTGAAATCCGCGGTGGTGAAGTTCTTGTTCGGCGGCGAGTTGGTCTGGCTGGTAGCGGCGGTGTTGCCACGACCCACCTGGACGTTGCCCGAGTTGTTCTTGCCGTTCGCCAGCTTGCTGACCTGATCGGTCAGGACAGAGTTGTTCTTGCCGGCCTGAAACGTGCCCTGACTGTTGTTACCATTCTTCTGCGAGATCGTCGCGCTGTTGTTGGCGCCGATCTGGTCGATGAACAACTCGTTGCGCGGACCGGCGGCATAGGCAGCCTGCGCGCTCGCGAGCACGAGCGCCAGCGCAGTCATCGATTTCATGGAGGGTATTCCTTTGTTTCACAAAAGTGGGGCTGGCGGGGATCGCCACCCTCGGCGCGCGTTAAAACATTCTTAACCTGACACGCCGATGACACTTTTGATTCGCAATTGATTCACATTGCAATCAGCGCTTGTGCACACGCAGGCAGACGGTGATAACGCCGCGGCAAGATCGATGCAGGGATTGATGATCGCCGGCAGCGAGGAGCGCCATGATGATGATTGCGCTCCTCAGGCCGTCTCTGGACAGGCAGCGAAGATACCTGCCGAGGTGGCAGTGTTTGGAATTGAGGCCACGAAGTCATTCCGGGTCCGGTCCTTCGGAGGATCCCGCAACGACAAAGTCACAGCGTGATCTTGTCGATCTCCGCCATGTCCTCCGCGCCCAGCGTCCAGGCGATCGCCTTGACGTTCTGCTCGACCTGCTCGACGCGGGTGGCGCCGGCGATGACGCTGGCGACCTGCGGGCGCTGGGCGAGCCAGGAGAAGGCGAGCTCGAGCATGGAGTGGCCGCGCGCTTTCGCAAAGGCCTGCAGCTTCTCGACGATGTCATCGTTGCGAGGGGTGACGTAGCGGTCGCGCAACCGCTGCACCTTGCCGAAGCGGGTGTCGCTCGGCGCCGCCTCACCGCGCTTGTATTTTCCGGTCAGCAGGCCGCTGGCGAGCGGGAAGAAGGGCAACAGGCCGAGATCATATTCCTGCGCGGCCGGCAGCAGATCCTTCTCGATATCGCGCACCACGAGCGAATATTCGTCCTGGCAGGAGACGAAGCGGCTGACATTCATCGCGCGCGCGACATATTCGGCTTCCGCGACGCGCCAGGCCGGAAAATTCGAATTGCCGATGTAGCGCACCTTGCCCTGGCGCACGAGGTCGTCCAGCGCGCGCAGCGTTTCCTCGATCGGCGTCAGCGGATCGTAATCGTGTTGCTGGTAGAGGTCGATGTAATCGGTCTTCAGCCGCTTCAGGCTCGCTTCCACCGCGTTGACGATGTAGCGGCGCGACGCGCCCTGCTTGGTGCCGTCTTCCGCCATCGGCTTGGAATATTTCGTTGCCAGCACAATGTCCTTGCGCCGGTCGCCAAGGACCTCGCCCAGCACCGTCTCCGAGCCGCCCATGTTGGAATAGATATCGGCGGTATCGAACAGCGTGATGCCGAGGTCGAGAGCCTTGTGGATAACCTTGCGCGAGGCCTCGAGGTCGATGCGCTGGCCGAAATTGTTGCAGCCGATGCCGACAGCTGAAACGCGCAGGCCGGAGCCGCCGAGATTGCGAATGTGCATGAAGATAGCCCTGTGAACGGAAGACGAGCGGAAGGGACGCCATTCTGGCCCGGCCAACCGAGCGCGGCAAGGCGGGTTCCCACCACGCTACCGCATGCCGGACCGGCTCGGGACGGGTGGCAGCGGAGGCTGAAAGGGCGCGGGCCAAAAAAGTGCGGCCCCGGTCAGACGCGGCGACTGACGGGGACCGCTGGGGCGCATGATCTATGACGGGGGGCCTGATCAGACGCACGCGAACCCTAGCCGGGCTTTGTTACGCGGCGGTGACAGGTTTATTTATCCACAGGCTGCAAACCTCTGGTTTTATAGGCTAGGCCCGTATCGGGCATTGGAAAAACCGCGTCAAACGTCCTTGCGATAGACGATAAACCCGTAGTTTTTGGCGACTTTGTCATAAAGCTCGCGCGCGGTGCGGTTGGTCTCGTGGGTCTGCCAGTAGACGCGGGGCGAGCCGGCAAGCCTCGCCCGCTCATAGACGCCCTCGATCAGCGCGCGGCCGACGCCCTTGCCACGCGCGGCTTCCGCCGTGAAGAGGTCCTGCAGATAGCACGTCGGCTCGATCATCGTGGTTGAGCGATGGAAGAGATAGTGCGTCAGGCCGAGCAATTCGCCGCCGCTCTCGGCGACGAGCCCGTTGACCGGCTCGTAGCCGTCGAAGAAGCGTGCCCAGGTCCGATCGGTGACGGCGCGCGGCAGCGCGGTCGGGCCGGAGCGGCCGTAGAAGGCGTTATAGCCGTCCCACAGCGGTAGCCATTTGTCGAAATCGTTTCGCCGCACGGAGCGGACCGTCAAGTTATCAGACATCTTATATCTTGGGCTTGAGGCTTGTTGCGTTGTCCGTCATAAGGACTCCGCATGCCGCGATCAAATCATTTTTGGGCTCAACGCCGCCTATTCCGCGGCGCGGAGCGCCCGGGACAGGCTGAGATCGCTGCCGCGCAGCGAGCGGTAGTACTCGGCATCGACGGGATCGTCGGTATGGCGGACGAGGTCGGTGACCGGCGTATAGCTCAGCATGCGGCCGCCATCGGGCAGCACCGCGCAGGAGAAACGCAGCACCTTGCCGTCCTTGAGGGTGATGTTGATCGGCGTGGAATCGCCGGAGCGCATCATCTCCATGCGTCTTGCGATGAAGCTCGTCAGTTCGTCGGCGGGCATCTCGTAGGCGCCGGTGTCGCGGCCGTGATACATCAGCGCGATGAAGGGCGGTTGCGCGTCGGCCTTGGCGTCCGGCAGCGCGAAATAGTTGCGGAAGGCGCGGTTGATGAACACCGCGCGGGTGTCGGCATCGAGCAGCACGATGCCGATGTCGACCTGGTCCAGCGCCGAGGACAGCCGTGCTGCTGTCGCGTAATGCCGCCGCTCCAGCGCGAAGGCATCCAGCATCCATTGCCGCAGCAACCCCGTGACTGCGGCGGTGCCGCCGGCCGTCATCGCCAGCATTGCGAGGCGGACGAGGTCGGCCGTTTCGTAGCCGGATACAGCGCGATGATTGAGAAAGAACAGAGACGCGCCGACGATGGCAATCGCGGCGGTGACCGCAGCTGAGCGCAATCCGCTGAGCGAGCCCGCAAAGGCTATGATGCAGACAAGAAGCGCTGCCGGGTTGGGAACACCGAACAGGCGGTGGTCGACGGCGACCGCAGCCAGCGTCGTCGTCATCGCCAGTGCCGGTCCCGCGATTGCACGCCAATCGAGCTGCATGCCGTTTCTCGCCTTGCGCCGATGGTCAAGATGCCCGGGCTTGACCGTCTGTTGCGTCCAGAATGGAAAGTCTCCGCCGTCCTGCTTAAGGAGGCGTTCATCCCGCGAGCCGAGCTTTCAGAATTGTTGGATCAAATGCGAGCGAGGCTGGAACCCGCGGATCCGGACGCATCGCGTGTCTAGAAGGGCATCGCCATGCAGACCCGGATCGACAGCATCGTGAGGCTGACCACCAGGCATAGCGAAAACGCTCCGAGTACGAGCGACGGCGCGACGGCGTCGATCAGCCGGGGCGAGGATACGGGGGCGCATTGGCCGATAAAGCCAGCAGCGCTTGGCGACCTTGTCATGGTCGGGATCCTTGTTGCAGCGCGGGCGAATCACCTGCGGGAGCGCAAGAGTTCTCGCAATGACGAGGGGCGATATTGGGGCGGTTTGACCGCCGGGTCGCCGCAGGCGTTAACGAGCATTAACGTTTTGAACTTCACCCCGCCCCGCTTGCGGGAGAAGAAAATCAGGCGCCGGCCGCGATGCTTGCGGAATCGTCGACCTCGTCCGGACGCCAGTCCATGGAGACGAAACCCGGAGTTTGTTCGACGCGTTTGAGCCAGGCGCGGATCGCCGGGAAGGTCGAGAGCTCGAAATCGCAGAGCTCGGCGACATGCGTATAGCCATAGAGGGCGATGTCGGCGACGGTGAGCTGATTGGCGGCAAAATAGGCATATGTCTTGAGGTGATTCTCCATCACCTGCAGCGCCGCATAGCCACGCTCCATCCAGTCTTCCAGCGCATGCGTCTGCAGCACCCGGCCCCCCTTGACCAGTGCCAGCCAGAAATAGGCCGCGCCGATATTCGGCTCCAGGGCGTGCTGCTCGAAGAACATCCATTGCAGCGCCTCGGCGCGCTCGATCCGCGTTTCCGGCGACAGGGATGTGCCGTTGGCGACGTACCAGAGAATGGCGTTGGATTCGGCGATGTAGCGTCCTTCCTCGGCCTCGAGCAGCGGCACCTGGCCGCTCGGATTCTTGGCGAGAAATTCCGGCGTGCGGCTTTCGCCACGCAGGATGTCGATCTCGATCGCATGGTAGGGCGCATTGAGCAGCGCCAGCGCAAGGCGAACCTTGTAACTGTTGCCGGAGCGCTGCATCGAATAGAGCTTGTACATTCGGACCGTGCAGGATGGGTGATGCGCCGAGTGGATTGCTGGGTAGATTCTTGGCACCGCAACGCGGTCAAACAATGATGCCGCTATCGCGATATCGCAAGGGCCGGACCTGGAAAAAGTCGAAAACCTCTACCGCACTGCAAACGGCGGAACTGTTTTTCCAGGATGCAGCTACAAATCGGATCACGATTGCGCGACGCGAAGCGCGGACACTCCGGAGCCCGTGCGTTCCAATGCCGCACGGTGCAAGGTGAAGACATAGAGGGCGAGCATCGCAATCAGCCCCAACGGGATTCCGGTGGCGCCGGCGACACCGCGTGAGAGCAGCGGCACGATCCAGGCGAACGCAAGCAGACTGATCTCGTAGTCGCGAAAGCCGCGTGCGAAGCCGTGGCGGGCGAGGAAGGCAATCGACACCGCGAGCACCACGAGATCGTAGTCGAGCACGTAGGGCGTTGCGAGCACGCTCGCAGTCGCAAGCGCAGAAGCCTTCAGCTCGAAGGCGGCCTCGCTGTGCCAGAGCCAGGCGAGGCTCGCCGCGAGCAGGAGAGCGAGTGCGAGCTGAATTGCATAGGCGGTCCGGACATCGGCGCCCCAGTTGCGTGCGGCCGAGAAGGCCGACTGGATTTTCTCCCAGCCGGTGCCACCCTGCTCGAGCACCACGGTCTGGGTGAAGGTCATGGAATCGATGAAGGCGTGCCAGACATTGCCGCCGAGTGCGGCGAAGCTCAGCGCCACAAGGATCACGACGGTCGCGGCCGCTGCTGCCATGCTGCTCCATCGCTGATTTGCGACCAACGCGAGCGGGATCATCACGCCGAATTGCGGCTTGTAGGCGAGGAGCCCGATCAGGACTCCCGCAAGCCATGGTCTGCGATCGATGAGATGCAGCGCGCCGCCGAGCAGCGCCGCGGTCAGAAATCCGTTCTGTCCATGACCGATATTGACGAACACCGCGGGAAACGCGGCGGCGAGCAACAGCGTCCCTCGCCGCGGCAGGATGGCACGGATGGCGCAGAGATAACCGGCAAGACTTGCGGTGAGCCAGAGCGCGAGTCCGGCCGCATAGGGCAGGGCGGCGACCAGGAACGCGACGGCGAAGAAGAATGGCGGATAATGCCAGCCGAAAAACGGCACCTCGCGGCCCCCGAAGACGGCCTTCTCCGCCGCATGCTGGAGCGCGGGGTCATAGGCGTCCGCAGGCTTGCCCTGCCAGGTCAGGGTCCCTGCCGCATAGACGTTGGAGAAGTCGGTTCCGATGGGCTTGCCGTTCGGGTCGATCAGGCCGGGCGAAACCGCGATCCAGCCGGCGATGGCGAGGGCGCATATCACCAGCAGAATCACGGCATAGGCGCGGGCACGCGCGGCCGTTAGCCAGTCGCCGGATTTCAGGCCTTGCCAGATATGAGCCATTTTGCCGTGAAATTTTGCCGAATATTGCGCGGAGGCTAGCGCCGTCCCTTTAATGATCCCTAAAGTTTCCCGAAGCTTCTTGCGGTGCAGCGGCGTCAGGAATAGGGTGTGTTCATTCCCTCAAATGGAGTCGTGAGCGGTGTTCCGTTCATGACGCTTGGCCAAAGGAGCCGATGATGCCCTTCCTGTCTGCTGCGCTCGACCGTGTGAAGCCGTCCGCGACGATCGCGGTCACGGATAAAGCACGGGCGCTGAAAGCGGCGGGGCGCAACGTCATCGGCCTCGGTGCGGGCGAGCCGGATTTCGACACACCCGAGAACATCAAGCAGGCCGCGATCAAGGCGATCAAGGACGGCAAGACCAAGTACACCGATGTCGGCGGAATCCCCGAGCTGAAGGAGGCGATTATCGCCAAGTTCAAGCGCGAGAACGAGCTCGTCTACAAGCCGAACCAGATCATCGTCGGCACCGGCGGCAAGCAGGTGCTCTACAACGCGCTGATGGCGACCATCAATCCGGGCGATGAAGTCATCATCCCCGCGCCCTATTGGGTCAGTTACCCCGAAATGGTGGCGCTCGCCGGCGGCGAGCCGGTGCCGGTGGTCTGCACCGCCGCGACCGGTTTCAAGCTCAAAGCCTCGGATCTCGAAAAGGCGATCACGCCGAAGACGAAGTGGATCATCCTCAACTCGCCGTCGAACCCGACCGGCGCGGCCTATTCCCGCACCGAGCTGAAGGCGATCACCGACGTGCTGGTGAAGCATCCGCATGTCTGGGTGATGACTGACGACATGTATGAGCATCTCGTCTATGACGACTTCGAATTCACGACGCCTGCACAGGTCGAGCCGAAATTGCTCGACCGCACGCTGACCGTGAACGGGGTGTCGAAATCCTATTGCATGACGGGCTGGCGCATCGGCTATGCCGGCGGGCCGGCCGAGCTGATCAAGGCGATGGCGACCATCCAGTCGCAGTCGACCTCGAATCCGTCGTCGATCGCGCAATGGGCCTCGGTCGAGGCGCTCAACGGCCCGCAGGATTTCATTCCCGTGAACAACAAGGTGTTCAAGGAACGGCGCGACCTCGTGGTGTCCATGCTGAATCAGGCAAACGGGATCGACTGTCCGCGCCCCGAAGGCGCGTTCTACGTCTATCCGTCCTGCGCCGGTACCATTGGCAAGACCGCGCCGTCGGGCAGGAAACTAGCGGACGACCAGGATTTCGTCACCGAGTTGCTCGAGGCCGAAGGCGTCGCGGTCGTGCAGGGTTCGGCATTCGGGCTTGGACCCGCGTTCCGCATCTCTTATGCGACCAAGACCAGCGATCTCGAGGACGCCTGCAAGCGCATCCAGCGTTTCTGCGGTAATCTGCGATAAGCGTTTCGGGCCGGGACCTGCTCCATCCGGGGCGGGTTCCGTCCGGCTGCGGAAAGGCGTCAGAAAAAAGGCCGTCAAATCACATCAAGTTTTGAACGTTGATGTTTTGACGGCAATTTTTCCTAAAGCGCCATGTTTTGGACACGGCGCTTCCTTCCTGTCCCTCCGCTTTTCTACATTGCCTAGCGGAGAATGGACCATGCGACTTTCTACCCTCATCATCGCCGCGGCCGCACTTGTCGGCCCGCTCGCCAGTGCGAACGCTGTGCCGGACACCATGCGTGCCGGTATCCTCGAATGTCGCGGCGGGCAGAATGTCGGCTTTGTCGTCGGTTCGGTCGCCAATCTGGAATGTGTGTTCCAAAGCCCGGGCCGCCGCCCCGAAGCCTATGTCGCGACCGTGCGGCGCATCGGCCTCGATCTCGGCGTCACTGCGCAGACGCAATTCACCTGGGCGGTCAGCGCGCCGACGACTCGGCTCGGTTTTGGCGAGCTTGCAGGCAGTTATGGCGGGGTCGGCGCCAATGCGTCGATCGGCATCGGTGGCGGGGGCAACTTCCTGGTCGGCGGTCCGCGCAATGCCTATGCACTGCAGCCGATCAGCGTGCAGGGACAGACCGGCCTGAATGTCGCCGCAGGCATTGCCGGCATCGAGCTCGAGCCGGTCGGCTTCGGACATCGCGGCCACGTCCATCATCGTCGGCACGGCTAAGTGAATATGCAGCGGCAGACGGCGAAGGGGCCCGCGCAAGCGGGCCTCTTTTTTGGTGCGGTGGAACCCGTTGTGGCATAGAGAGCCTGCGCGCCAAGCCGCAGAACCGTCTTTCTCTTCAACCGGAGTTTTCCTGATGCGCCGCTCACTTCTTGTTGCGGGATTGGCCGCAGCCGCTCTTGCCGGTTCGCTTCGTTGCGCCGATGCGCAAGCGCCGATGGCACGGGTGCAGGTCGGCGTGCTCGAATGCCGTGGCGGCACCTCGATCGGCTTCATCGTCGGCTCCGTCACCAACCTTGGCTGCGTGCTGCGCGTCGAGGGCGTGCCCGAGGATCGCTATGTCGCGACCATCCGCAAGGTTGGCCTGGATCTCGGCATCACCGAGGAGACCGCGCTGGCCTGGGGCGTCTTCGCGCCCGTCGCCCGCCTCGGGTCGGGCGATCTGGCGGGAACCTATGCCGGCGCGCAGGGCAGCGCCTCGTTTGGCGTCGGCGCCGGCGGCAATGTGTTGGTCGGCGGCTCAAACAATTCCATTGCCTTGCAGCCGCTCAGCCTGCAGGGCCAGATCGGCGTCAACATTGCCGCCGGGCTTGAAAGCCTGGAACTCCGGCCGGGACGTTAGAGCATGCTCTGGAAAAGTGTGAAGCGGTTTTCCGAAAAGATCATGCTCAAACAATAAGCTAAAGCGCGATGGCGATTTATCCCAATATCATCGCGCTTTAGGGGCGCCGTTTCTCCGGAAGCGATGGCCGCATGGTGCCGCGCGCTCAATCTTCGCACGCCGTGCAAGCGCTGACATCTCCCCGTGAACAACGGGGACAGATTTTGCCGACAATGCACCGCAGCGACGATTTCTCCCTTGCCAAAGGACAGGGGCAGGCAGAGCATATTCCTTTGCCGACCCAATCAAGGGCCGAGCTCCGAACCTAAGGAGGCGGCGAAATGGGACAAGACGTCAGAAGTCCCCGCGGTCCACGGTGCATTGCGCTGGTGGGCCCTTTCCAAAGCGGTAAAACCACTCTTCTCGAAGCAATACTGGCGCGCACGGGCGCGATCCCGCGCGCCGGCACTGTCGACACCGGCACGTCCGTCGGCGACGCCAGCGCCGAGGCGCGTCGTCACAAGATGAGCGTCGGGTTGACGGCTGCGACCACGACTTTCATGGGTGAAAGCTACACTTTTATCGATTGTCCGGGCTCCGTGGAGTTCGCGCACGACATGCGCGCAGCACTTCCCGCTGTCGATGCCGCGATCGTGGTGTGCGAGGCGGACGAGAAGAAGCTGCCGCAACTGCAGATCATCCTGCGCGAGCTGGAAGACCTGAAGATCCCGCGTTTTCTGTTCCTCAACAAGATCGACCGCGCCAACAAGCGTATCCGCGAAACGCTCGCGACCCTGCAACCCGCCTCGCGCGTGCCGCTGGTGCTGCGCCAGATTCCGATCTGGAAAGGCGAACTGATCGAGGGTTTCGTCGATCTCGCGCTGGAACGCGCTTTCGTCTATCGCGAACACAAGGCTTCCGAAGTCGTCGCGCTCGACGGCGGCAATCTCGATCGCGAGAAGGAAGCGCGCTTCTCGATGCTGGAGAAACTCGCCGATCACGACGACGCGCTGATGGAGCAGTTGCTCGAAGACATCCAGCCGCCGCGCGACGCCGTGTTCGATGATCTCGCCCGCGAATTGCGGGAAGGCCAGATCTGCCCGGTGCTGCTCGGCTGTGCGCTTCGCGAGAACGGTGTGTTGCGCCTGATGAAGGCGCTACGCCACGAAGCGCCCGGCGTCACCGAGACCGCCAGGCGCCTCGGCGTGCCGCAGACCAAGGATGCGCTCGGCTATGTGTTCAAGACCGTCCACTTGCAGCACGGCGGAAAGCTGTCGCTGACGCGCCTCTTGACCGGCCATCTGGACGACGGCGCGACCCTGCAATCCTCTGCCGGAGGAAGCGGCCGCGTCTCCGGCGTGCTTGCCGTCAACGGCGCCTACGACAGCAAGCGTGCCGCAGCGGAGGCCGGCGAGACCATTGCGCTCGGCAAGCTCGATGCGATCAAGACCGGCGATACGCTTTGCAACGCCAAGACCGCGCCGGGCTCGCTGATATCGGTGGAGCCGATGCCGGGCGTGCTTTCGATGTCGATCGCGGCGAGCGACCGCAAGGACGACGTCAAGCTCGGCCAGGCGCTGCTTCGCCTCAACGAGGAAGATCCGTCGCTGACCATGGTGCAGAACCCGCGGACCCATGACACCGTTTTGTGGGGACAGGGCGAGATGCATCTGCGCGTGGCGCAGGAGAGGCTCAAGGATCGTTTCGGCGTCAACGTGAAATCACATCCGCCTGTGGTCGGATATCAGGAGACCATCCGCAAGCCGATCACCCAGCGTGGCCGGCACAAGAAGCAGTCGGGCGGCCACGGTCAGTTCGGCGACGTCGTGCTTGATATCAAGCCGCTGCCGCGCGGCGAGGGTTTCAAGTTCGACGAGAAGGTGGTGGGCGGCGCGGTGCCACGCAACTATATCGGCGCGGTCGAAGAGGGCGTCGTCGACGGGCTCGCGCGCGGACCGCTCGGCTTCCCGGTGATCGACCTGCAGGTGACGCTGACCGACGGCTCCTATCACAGCGTCGATTTCCTCCGATCTTGCATTCCGCACCGCGGCGCGGGTCGGCATGAGCGAGGGATTGCCGCAATGCCAGCCGGTGTTGCTGGAGCCGATTCATGTCGTGGAGATCGTCTGTCCGAACGATGCGACCGCCAAGATCAACGCGATCCTGTCGGCGCGGCGCGGTCAGATTCTCGGCTTCGATACCCGCGAGGGCTGGCAGGGCTGGGATTGTGTTCGCGCCATGATGCCGGAGGCGGAGATCGGCGAGCTGATCGTCGAACTGCGTTCGGCCACCGCGGGCTCCGGCAGCTTCACCCGCCAGTTCGACCACATGGCCGAAGTGACGGGCCGCGCCGCCGACCAGATCATCGCAGCCCATCGCGCCGCGGCGTAGGTAGGCGCTCCTTTCAAAGCCCCGCGCGAGCGATCACGTGGGGCTTTGCTGTGCGCGCCGCAGCTTGCGTTGGTATCTCAATGATGTATTATACATCATTGTAACTGCTAAATACATCTATTATGCTGTTCATTACGTGAGGTCGGTGTGATCACGTCCTTCCAGATGCGGGCAGCACGCGCGTTGCTCGGGATTGACCAGAAAACCCTGGCCGAACTCGCAGGCGTTTCCCTGCCCACCATCCAGCGGATGGAGGCAAGCACGGGCACCGTCCGCGGCGTGGTGGAATCGCTGATCAAGGTGGTGGACGCGTTCAACCGCGCGGGCGTCGAACTGATCGGCGAGCATGGGCGCAGCGACAGCGGTGGACGTGGTGTTCGCCTCAAGGAGCCCGGGCCGCCGCGTCGCGTGAACAAGGCATGATCCGGAAAAGTGTGAAACGCTTTTCCATCGCGACAAACGCGTAGCGTTTGCGCGGAGATCAGGCCCAAACAAGAAGCCAAAGCGCGATGGCGATTCCATCGCGCTTGAGCTGAAAGCCTCGCGCTCTGGCGAAAGGTCCGGCCGCGCGACGAGCCGGAGCATGTGGGGCATGAGCAGTGCAAGTGAACCCGCCGGTGGCCTGCATCGGCTGCGCCCGCCGACCTTTGCGGAACTTTACCTGCCGAAACTCGTCACGGTGTGGCGCGAGGGCTATCGGCTCCCTGATTTTCGCGCCGATGTGATCGCGGGCCTGACGGTTGCGATCGTCGCGCTGCCGCTGTCGATGGCAATTGCGATCGCCTCCGGCGTGGATCCGGGTCGCGGGCTTACCACCGCCGTCATCGGCGGCTTCCTGGTGTCGCTGCTCGGCGGCAGCCGCTTCCAGGTCGGTGGTCCGGCCGGCGCCTTCATCGTGCTGGTGGCGGTGACGGCCGAACGCCACGGCGTCGACGGCGTGATCCTTGCGACCATGATGGCAGGCGTCGTGCTGATCGCCGCCGGATTCCTGCGCATCGGCACCTACATCAAGTTCATTCCCTATCCGGTCACGGTCGGCTTCACCGCCGGCATCGCCGTGATCATCTTCGCGAGCCAGCTGCGGGACCTCCTCGGCATCACACTTTCGGCCAGGGAGCCGAGCGAATTGCTGCCGAAGCTTGCGGCGCTCGGCCGCGGACTGCACAGCGCCAATCCTTCCGCCATCGCTGTTGGTGCGATCAGCATCACCGTCATCGCAATGTTGCGGCGATGGCGCCCGGCCTGGCCCGGCATTCTCATCGCCGTCATCCTTGCAGCGATCGCGACCTCTGCGCTGTCGTTGCCCATCGAGACCATCGGCACGCGCTTCGGCGGCATTCCGCGCGAACTGCCGTTGCCGGCGCTGCCGGCATTTTCCCTTGAGAAGGCGCAGGCCGTTATGCCAGATGCCATCGCGTTCGCGCTGCTCGCCGCGATCGAGTCGCTGTTGTCGGCCGTGGTCGCCGACGGCATGACCGGACGGCGCCACCGCTCCAATTGCGAACTGGTTGCGCAAGGCGTTGCGAATGTCGGCTCGGCGCTGTTCGGCGGTATCTGCGTGACCGGACTGATCGCGCGCACCGCGACCAACATTCGCGCCGGCGCTCGCGGCCCGCTCGCGGGCATGCTGCACTCGGTCTTCCTGCTCCTGTTCATGCTGATCGCCGCGCCACTGGCGAGCTACATTCCGCTCGCGGCCCTTGCCGCCGTGCTGGTGGTTGTCGCGTGGACAATGGCCGAAAAGCAGGAGTTCGCGACCTTGCTCCGCTCCTCGCGCGGCGACGCGCTCGTGCTGCTCGCCACCTTCTTCCTCACGATCTTCCGCGACCTCACCGAAGGCATCGTGGTCGGTTTCGCGCTCGGCGCGGTGCTGTTCATCAATCGCATGGCCGAGATGACCGGCATCGAGGATGCGGCGCTCGCAACCGAGGACCGCCCCGACGACGGCAATGGCGAACGTGTGCCCTATGATTCCGGACTTGCCGTCGACCGCGAAGTGATGGTCTATCGCATCACCGGCGCATTCTTTTTCGGCGCGGCCTCGGCCATCGGCAGCGTGCTCGATGACATCGCCGCCAGGCGCAAGGCGTTCGTGGTCGATTTCTCGGCCGTGCCGTTCCTGGATTCGACCGCCGCCAACGCGATGGGCCGGGTTGCCGCCAAGGCCCAGCATCGGGGCATCAGGCTGTTTGTCACCGGTGCATCGCCGGCAGTGCGCCGCGCGCTGATCACCCACGGCGTGAGGCCGCCGAGCGCGCGTTTCCGCGAGACGATCGCGCGGGCGGTTGCCGACATCAAGGCCAAGCCCAGTAGCGTCGCGGAACCGGACAATCCGTCTTAGCGAACTTCAGTTTGCCAGCGGATCGGGCCGGAACTGGATGTGCACCGCGCGCGGCATCGAGCCCTTGCCGCCTTCCTTCAGCCAAGGTGTGCGGTCGCCGTTCGTGCTCCACAACCCTCGGCCTTTCCAGCCCGCATCGGGATCGTCGATACGTCCATCGAGGCCCTTGGCATAGAAGCTGAGCGGGTAGGGAATCCGGATCGTGACCATCTGGCCGTCTTTCAACGCAACGAAGCCGTCGTTGAGGTTGGCGGTCGAAATCGGGATGTCCTTGCCGAGTCCGGACGTGTTTTGTTGATCGACCCAGGTGTAGTAGCTCGAACTCTGCGCTGTTCTCGCCGATGCCCTCGAAGCCGGGGCCGGGATATTGATAGAAACTCCAACCTTCGGGGCAATGATTGCCGGTGGCATTCGGCCCGTTGAGAGGAGCCTTGCACTTGCGGCGATCGAAACTGCCGAGATGACCGCTCGACAGCGAGGCCCAGACCACGCCATTGCGATCGATATCGCCGCCGCGAATGCCGTAGGCCGGCGCAGGGACGTTGTAGATCTCGGACAGTCCGGTCGCCGGATCAAATCTCAAGACCGCCGGAGTTCCACCGAACACGCCGACCGTGTACCAGATCGAGCCGTCGACCGGCGAAGGCATCACGGCGTAAGGTCCCGAACCCGGGACGATCCGCTTGTCCTTGTTCGGATCGAGCGCCGCGTTGGGCTCGACATAATCGTCGCGCTTGCCGTTGCCGTTGGTGTCGAGCACGAACGGCGACCAGCCCTGCGACTTTGCCGCGTCGCCGGTTTCGTCGAACATCTTTGTATTGACCCAGCCGGCAACCGGCCCCGTGCCGCTGAGCCACAACGTGTCGTTGGCGTCGTAGCCGAACTGCGGGTGGTGCGTCCCGAAGCAGGTGTCGATGAAACTGTATTTCATCGTCTTGGGATCGAGCATGGCCACCTGGCGCGGCGATTTTTCCAGCGGGAACAGCTGTGCCGACGGATGCTCCGAGCCCTTCTTGCAGAAGGCCGGGTTATCCATGCCGCGCACCGTGGCTGCGAGCCAGAGCCGGCCCTTCTTGTCGAACATGGAGTTATGGTTGTTCGCGCGCGTATCCCAGAGCTTTTGCTCGCCCCAATAGGCTGACGGCGCCAGCGGCTGAACACTGCCGGCATGTCCCGGACCGAGCGATTCCGGCATCTCGGGATCCGCGACCGGCATCTTGAAGAACGACACCTTGTTCATCTTCGGATCCAGGATCGGCATGTTGTCGGTCGAGTATTCCGGCGAGCCGTAAAGCGGCCCATAGGCATTGACGGTCGGATTGCGCTTGTCTGACGAAATCAGGTCGTGAAGATATTTGTCTGCTGTCGACCATTCCCATGACGTGATCACGATATTGCGTTCGACGCCTTGCGGGCGAGGCGGCTTGGCTTTCGGCAGTTCGCCCTTGGCGACGCGGTCGGTCCAATCGCCGAGGAATTTGAAGGGGGCGCCGCCGAAATTCCCGGCAAGCTGGTTGGTCATCTGCTCGCCGGACTGACCGGATTGAACGCGTCGCACCCAGGCATCCGTGCCGGAATCGAACTTGCCGAAGGCTCCGGGAATCGTGCGGGTGGCTTCCTGGCCAAGCTGATGACAGCCGATGCAGCCGATGTTCTTCATCTGCTTCAGCCAGTCGGTCTGGGTCAGCTTTTCCGGAATGTCCGTCTTGCCGCCGAAATCGCCGACCGGCGGGATCTTCATCATCGCATACCAGTAGATGGCCGGATAATAGTGGGCCGCGAGCGCTTCGTTCGGCGCCGCCACCGCAGTGTGGTTGAGAAGCTGGCCCGGCTTGGCGATCAGCTTGGGTGAATCCACCAGACCATAGCCGCGGATCCAGACGCTGTAATTTGCCGTCGGCAGATCAGGCACGAGATAGCGGCCCTGGTCATCGGTAACGACGATGCGCGCGAACCTGGTCGGCAGGTCGGTGGTTTCAGCGATCACCCAGACGCCCGCTTCGGGTCCCGCCGCGCCGGTCACGATGCCGCCAATGTCCTTGTCGCCGATCTTCACGGTCTGCTGCGCGTGCACCGTTGTCAGACCGGCCAGCGCCAACAAGCCGGCATAGATCATCGATCGCGCGAGTGCCTTAATTGCGAACATGCTTTCCTCCCGGCGATGAACGGCTCTTTGGCCGTATTCTATTCCACAACTTAGCAAAAGGGTCGGCAACGTCCAGTGGCTGCGCAGGCTTTTGATAGTGTTGGCTCGTCCCTCACAGCATGATCGTGTTCGCTGCGTCAGCCTAAAGGAAAACCTCGGGCGGCACGCCGAGCAGGATCTGCCCGACTTGTTCGAAATGCGCGCCGCGTGCCTGGATCTGCTGCGAGAGCGTGTGCATGTCGCGGAAACGTCGCTCGAACGGGCTGCCCGGGAAGATCGCGTCGACGCCGGCTGATTTGTAAGCGAAGTCCGCCACCTCGACCGCGGCCTGGATCGCATTGGTGCAGGCAAGCCGCACGCGAGCCCGATCGGCGAGTTCGATCGGCGCTATGTCGTCGGCCTGTGCGTAGATCGTGGTCAGCGTCTCGATCAAATAAGCGCGCGCCGAGCCGAGCCGCGCTTCCGCCCGCGCCACGTCGGACTGCACGACTGCATTGTCCGCAAGGCGGGTCATGCCGCGCGGCGTCTTGCGCGATGCGAGCTGGACGAATTCGGACAGCATGGCGCGGGCGATGCCGGATGCGACGGCGGCGACGCCGGCGGCGTAGATGCCCTGCATCGTGAAAGCATAGAGCGGGCCGCGCTCGCGGCGCAGCGCCGGGTCTTCGCGTGTGCTGCTGAACAGCTCTGGCACGAACAATTCGTTGACGCTGTAGGAGTCCGAGGCGGTGCCGCACAGCCCGATCGTGTGCCAGGTGTCGAGAAGAGTTGCCTGTTCAACCGG
The DNA here is from genome assembly GCA_963696255.1 of uncultured Alphaproteobacteria bacterium. Taxonomy (GTDB): domain Bacteria; phylum Pseudomonadota; class Alphaproteobacteria; order Rhizobiales; family Xanthobacteraceae; genus Bradyrhizobium. The sequence goes on along the minus strand of CAVOJN010000005.1, from coordinate 251,810 downwards.
AAACAGCAGCGTGCGGACAGTCGGGCGGCCGAAACGGTTGAGCCTGAGCGTGCCGTCGGCTTCGAGCACATGGCAGTGCGCGCCCATCCAGTTCGCCTGCCGGCAACCGCTTGAGAAATCCCATTGGCCGGTGAGGCGATAGCCTCCATCGACCGCTCGCGCGCGCGATGCATTTGGCGGTCCCCACGAGACGACGGTGCGGGGATCGGCGAAGATGGCCCGGTTTGCCTCGGGTTCGAGAAAGGCGGCGATCAGGGTGGAGCTGTTGGCGGTGAACGTGTTCCAGGCGATCGAGGCGTCGTGCCGGGCGAGCTCTTCAAGCGCCGCCACATAGGCTGCGGGCTCGATCTCGTCGCCGCCCGCCGAGCGCGGCAGCAGCATCCGGAACAGCCGTGAATCGTGCAGCCGGTCAAGCAATGGATCGGGGATGCGGCGCGTGCGCTCGATCTCTGCCGTCGCGGCGGCGATCTCCGTGGCGAGCTCACCGGCGCGGGCGAGGGGATCCGGACGAGTCTGGATATTCATGCGCCACCTCGGACTGGCGCGCCATTGCGACCGAACTCCCGCGCGCTGTCAACCGTGTCGCAGGCGGGGACGAGAGATCCGGCGACGCTTTTCAAGGCTGCCGATTTCACCCACACTGCCACGCACTTCGTCCCAAATGGTCGATCGATGCTCGATTCAAGCCGCAACATTGCACTGGCCTGCGCGCTCAGCGCGCTGGCGGGCTATGTCGATGGCATCGGTTTTCTGCATCTCGGCGGGCTGTTCGTGTCGTTCATGAGCGGCAACTCGACGCGAATGGGCGTCAGCTTCGCGGAAGGCCATTTCCGGGCGGCGGCCGAGGCATTTGGTTTGATCGTCTTGTTCGTGCTGGGCGCAGCCTGCGGCAGCCTGATTGTGCTCGGCCCCGGCCGTCTCTCCCAATGCCGGGTGCTGCTCGTCGAGGGCGCGCTGCTGGTGCTGGCAGGTCTGTGCCATGCATACGGACTTGAAAATCTTGCCGTCGCGGCCATCGTGCTTGCGATGGGTCTGGAGAACGCGGTGTTCCAGATCGAGGGTGGTTCCGGTCTGGGCCTGACCTATGTCACGGGCGCGCTGGTGAAGGTCGGCCAGCTCCTGGCGGCCGCGCTGACGGGCGGCAAGCGGTTTGGCTGGGTGCCGAACCTGCTGCTCTGGGCTGCGCTGGTCGCGGGATCGGCGGGCGGCGCGCTGCTCTATCAGCGGATCGGCCTTGCCGCGATCTGGTTTGCCGCCGCTGCCGCGTTCGCCTTGGGCGCGTGGCTCGCGGCCGACGTGTGGCAAGCATGATCCGGAAAAGTGGACACCGGTTTTCCGAAGAGATCATGCTCAAAAAAGGAGGACCGGGATGACCTCAGTCATCCCGGTCCGCCATTGACAGCGTTCGCCGCTTGCCCGATTGGACAGCGATGGCCGCTCGACAAAGACCCCCCGCCGCGTGCCTGATCGGATGGCCGGCTGCGCATTCGCGCTCGCCGCTGATCCATCGCTACTGGCTGCGCACGCTTGGCATCGATGGCGGTTATGTCATCGAGGCGGTGCCGCCCGACGATCTCAGGGATTTCGTGTTGCGGCTGTCGCTGCGCGGCTTTGTCGGCGCCAATGTCACCATTCCCCACAAGGAGAACGTGCTGGCACTGTCGACGCCCGACGCGCGGGCCCGCGCCATCGGCGCCGCCAACACGCTGTGGTTTGCCGACGGAGAGTTGCGGTCGACCAACACCGATGTCGAAGGTTTCGTCAACAATCTCGATGCGTCGGCCCCGGGCTGGGACCAGGCGGAGGAGGCGCTGGTGCTGGGGGCCGGCGGCTCGGCGCGCGCGGTGGTGTTCGGGCTCATCGAGCGCGGCATCAAGCGGGTACATCTGGTGAATCGTACGCTGTCGCGCGCCGAGGGGTTGGCGGAGAAGTACGGCGCGGCCGTTCAGGTAGCCGAGTGGAGTGCGGTGGCCGCATTGTTGCCGCGCGCAGGTCTGCTGGTGAACACGACTTCGCTCGGCATGCACGGCCAGGATCCGCTCGACATCGACGTCAGCCGGCTGCCGCAGAACGCCGTTGTCACCGATCTTGTGTATGTCCCGCTGGAAACGGTGCTTCTGAAGGCCGCGAAAGCACGCGGGCTGCGCACTGCGGACGGCCTCGGCATGTTGCTGCACCAGGCGGTACGCGGCTTCGAATTTTGGTTCGGTCAGCGCCCGCAGGTGACAGCAGAGCTTCGCGGGATCGTCGAAGCCGATCTCACGGGCGCGTGACGCATCACGCTCCGTTCAACAAGATCTGGCGCGCGCGGAGAAGCAAAACCGCCATGCAGTTTTGCCGGTCGCGAAAGGGCATGAGCCGGGAATAGGCCGTGCAATCCGGGGTCTGGTTCTTGAATCACGTCCGCCTACCGGAGATATCAGCATGACCGCCCGCCGTTCCACGTTCCGCCGTCCGTTGATCGCCGCCACCCTGGTCGCAGCTTCCACCCTTTATGCGATCGCACAACAAGCGCCCACGCCGTCGCGTGTTCGCGGCACCATCGAAAGCGTCGATGGCGACGTGCTGACCGTCAAGTCGCGCAGCGGCGAGGACGTCAAGCTGCACATGACGTCGGACATCCGGATCGTGGGCATCACGAAGATTGCGCTCACCGACATCAAGGTCGGTTCCTTCGTCGGCACCACCACGGTGCCGGGACCGGACGGCGTCCCGACTGCGGTGGAGGTCCACGTGTTCCCGGAAAACATGCGCGGCACCGGCGAAGGCTCGCGGCCCTACGATCTCAAGCCCAACTCGACCATGACCAATGCGACCGTGGCCGAAAGCGTGGTCGGCAATGACGGCCACACTCTGCTGGTCAAATACAAGGACGGCGAGAAGAAGGTGCTGGTCACGCCGGAAACGCCCGTCGTGACCTATGTTCCCGCCGACAAATCCGACCTCAAGGCCGGCGCCAAGGTGATCGCGTTCATGAAGAAGCTGCCCGACGGCTCGTTCGAGAGCAACCGCGTCAGCGTCGGCCGCGACGGTCTCACCCCGCCAATGTGACGCTTCCGCTCCAGGCGGAAGCGTCATCCCGGGGCGCGCGCGAGCGCGAACCCGGGATCTCGAGATTCCGGGTTCGGCCCTGACGGACCGCCCCAGAATGACAACAGTTGTAAAGGAATAGCCTTCGCCTTGCGGGGTTGCGATTTCTGATCGACGCACCGCTACCGGAGGGATTTGCCTATGCCGAAACTGACCACATGGATGCCACGCCTGATGGTGGCCTCGTTCACCGCCGCTTCCATTCTCGCCTCGTCCGCTCTTGCGCAACAGGCCCCCGCGCCGACGCGCATCCGCGGCACGATCGAGGCGGTCGACGGCAACACGCTCGCAATCAAGACCCGCGAAGGAACCGACGTGAAGGTCAAGATGACCGATAACGTCGCCATATTCGCCGTGGTCAAGACCGAGCTGTCCCAGGTCAAGGAAGGTTCCTATATCGGCGTCTCGGCGATGCCGCAGGCGGACGGCACGCAAAAGGCATTTGCCGTTCACATCTTCCCGGAAAACCAGCGTGGTGCGGCTGAAGGCTTCAGGCCGTGGGACGCCCGCGCCAACTCGACCATGACCAATGCGACCGTGGCCGAGACGGTCAAGGGAACCGACGGCCAGAACATCCTGGTCAAGTACAAGGACGGCGAGAAGAAGGTCGTGGTGCCGCCGGACACGCCGGTCGTCACCTTCGTCGCCAGCGACAAGTCCGAAGTGAAGGCGGGCTCCAAGATCATCATCTTCGGCGCGGCCAAGAAGGATGACGGCACGCTGGAAGCCAACCGCGTCAATGTCGGCCGCGACGGCATCACCCCGCCGATGTGACTTTATGTCTGCGCTACCGCAGACATAAAGTCATCCCGGGGCGCGCTGAAAGCGCGAACCCGGGATCTCGAGATTCCGGGTTCGGTCCTGACGGACCGCCCCGGAATGACGGCAGTGGTTGTCGAAGAGCGTCGGGCCCTCACACCGCGATCACGTGATCGCCGATCTCGGCGATGGTGTTGACGCCGCAAAACCCCATCGTCGTTTCCAGCTCCTTTGCGATCAGGCTGATGGCCTTTTCCACGCCGGCCTGTCCGGCGGCGCCGAGGCCGTAGGCGTAGGCGCGACCGATCATGCAGGACCTCGCGCCGACCGCCAGCGCCCGCATCACATCCTGGCCGGAACGGATGCCGCCGTCGATCATCACCTCGATCTGCGAGCCGACCGCATCGACGATTTCCGGCAGCACCTCGATCGACGACGGCGCGCCGTCCAGCTGACGGCCGCCATGGTTGGACACGACAATCGCCTGCGCGCCGCTCTTGGCCGCGATCTCGGCGTCCTCGACATCGAGAATGCCTTTCAGCACCAGCTTGCCCGGCCAGATCGAGCGGATCCAGTCGAGGTCCTTCCAGCTCAGCGTGGTGTCGAACTGCGAACTGATCCAGGTCGAGAGCGAGGTGATATCCTGGTCGATCTTGAGATGGCCGGCGAGATTGCCGAAGGTGCGGTGTTTGCCGCGCAGCACGCCCGCGACCCAGGCGGGCTTGGTGGCGAAATCGAGCAGTTTTGACAGCGTCCATTCCGGAGGCACGGTCATGCCGTTCTTGATGTCCTGGTGGCGCTGGCCCATCACCTGCAGGTCGATTGTCAGGACCAGCGCGGAGCATTTCGCCGCGATCGCGCGCTCGATCAGCGCCTTGATGAAGCCGCGGTCCTTCATCACGTAGAGCTGAAACCAGAACGGCTTGTCCACGGCGGCGGCGATGTCCTCGATCGAGCAGATCGACATCGTGCTTTGCGTGAAGGGAATGCCGGCCGCCTGCGCCGCGCGGCAGGCATGGATTTCGCCGTCACCATGCTGCATGCCGAGCAGGCCGACCGGTGCGAGGACGAGCGGCAGCGCGGACGTCTCGCCGAGGATGTTGGTCGTCATGTCGCGTTTGGAGATATCGACGAGGACGCGCTGACGCAGCTTGATCTGCTGAAAGTCCTCGCGGTTCGCGCGCAACGTTTCCTCGGCATAGGAACCGCGATCGCAGTAATCGAAGAATGCCTTCGGCACGCGCCGCTTGTGCAGCAGACGCAGGTCCTCGATGCAGGTGATGTGCTTCATGAACGTTCCGGTCCCTTGTGCTCGCGCGTTCGAAACGTCATCTAGCATTCTCGAGGGGCCTGCAAGATCGTTCCGCGGAACCAGACCGGGAGAGCCTGCATGAGTGGATCGCGCCGCACGCAAGAAGGCGCCGAGAGCGCCGAAAAGCGCCGCCTCGACGAGGCGCTGGAGGAGGGGCTGGAAGAGACCTTTCCGGGCTCCGATCCAGTGAATGTGACCCAACCGCCGCCGACGAAGGGCGACCATCACGTTCGCCGGAAGGACTAGTCCGCCGTAATTTGTAGCATTAACAAATGCTTAACGATTCGGCCGGCACCTTTCCCCAGTAATCATTCATCATATTTTTTGAAGCCAATTTAGTCGCGGAGGCATTATAAGTGCTCGACGCGCCGGGGATTTTTGGCGCGTCTCGCCGCCTGATGCGAGAGTTGGGGTATTCGCTGGGGGTCATATGAGCCGCAATTATTTCGGTACGGACGGGATTCGGGGCCGCGCCAATGGCCTGATCACGCCGGAACTGGCGCTCAAGGTCGGCCAGGCCGCCGGGCTGGTGTTTCAGCGCGGCGAGCATCGCCATCGTGTCGTGATCGGCAAGGACACGAGGCTGTCCGGCTACATGATTGAATACGCGATGGTCGCGGGGTTCACCTCGGTCGGCATGGATGTGCTCCTGGTCGGACCGATGCCGACGCCGGCGGTCGCGATGCTGACCAAGTCGATGCGTGCCGATCTCGGCGTGATGATCTCGGCCTCGCACAATCCATTCGAGGACAACGGCATCAAGCTGTTCGGCCCGCAGGGCTTCAAGCTTTCCGACGATGTCGAGAAGCAGATCGAGCAACTGCTCGACCAGTCGCTGGACAAGAAGCTCGCGCAGAGCGCGAGCCTCGGCCGCGCCCGCCGCATCGACGGCGTGCACGACCGCTATATCGAATTCGCCAAGCGCACACTGCCGCGCGATCTCTCGCTCGACGGCCTGCGCGTCGTGGTCGATTGCGCCAACGGCGCGGCCTACAGGGTGGTGCCGGAAGCGCTGTGGGAACTGGGCGCCGACGTGATCTCCATCGGAGTCGACCCCGACGGTTTCAACATCAACAAGGAGTGCGGGTCGACCGCGCCGGAAACGCTCTGCCGCAAGGTGCGGGAGATGCGCGCCGACATCGGCATCGCGCTCGACGGCGACGCCGACCGTGTCATCCTGGTCGATGAGCGCGGCCACATCGTCGACGGCGACCAGCTGCTCGCCGTCATCGCGCAGAGCTGGAAGGAAGACGGCCGTCTCGCCAAGAACGGCATCGTCGCGACCGTGATGTCAAATCTCGGGCTTGAGCAATTCCTCGAGGGCCTCGGGCTCGAGATGATCCGCACGCCGGTCGGCGACCGCTACGTGCTCGAGCGCATGCTCGCCGGCGGCTACAATCTCGGCGGCGAACCCTCGGGCCACATCATTCTTTCCGATTACGCGACCACCGGCGATGGCTTTGTCGCCGCGCTGCAGGTGCTCGCGGTGGTTCAGAAGATGCGCCGTCCGGTGTCGGAGGTCTGTCACCGCTTCGATCCGATGCCGCAGATCCTGAAGAATGTCCGCTACCGCAGCGGCAAGCCGCTCGAGGATGCCGAGGTCAAGTCGGCGATCAGCGACGGCGAGAAGCGGCTCAACGGTCATGGCCGTCTCCTGGTCCGTTCCTCGGGCACCGAGCCCGTCATTCGCGTGATGGGCGAGGGTGACGACCGCATCCTGGTCGAGGAAGTGGTCGACCATATTGTCTCCGCTCTGGGCCAGGCTGCCGCCTGAGCGCTTTCCCGGGAGATGCCTGCATCGCTGCCATCGCCGATTGGCGGTGGTGGGAGTGTTTGCGCTGTCGTAGGAACTTTCATTAAAGCGAATCCCACAGGAAGCATCCATTGAACAAGCCAGTCATCGTCTCCGAGGAAGCATTGGGCGAGCCTGTGCTGGTGCCGGACGCGACGTCGGGCGCGGTGGCGAAGGCAGCATCCGCCGGACCCGCCTACATCGTGCTGATCGGAATCAGCGTCTCGCATTTCCTCAACGACACCATGCAGTCGTTGATTGCTTCCGTGTATCCGCTGCTGAAGGATGCCTATGCGCTCAACTTCGCGCAGATCGGCATGATCACGCTGGCATTCCAGTTCACCGCGTCGCTGCTGCAGCCGGTGGTCGGGCACGTCACCGACAAGAAGGCACAGCCGTTCTCGCTTGCGGTCGGCATGGGATCGACCTTTGTCGGTCTCTTGCTGCTGAGTGTTGCGAGCAGCTATCCCGCCATTCTCATTGCCGCTGCGCTGGTCGGTCTCGGTTCGGCGGTGTTTCATCCGGAGTCCGCGCGCATCGCGCGCCTGGCTTCGGGCGGTCGCTACGGTTTCGCGCAATCGGTGTTTCAACTCGGCGGCAGCTTCGGCACCTCGATGGGCCCGGTGCTGGCGGCGCTGATCGTGGTGCCGTTCGGCCAGCCGTCGATCGCCTGGTTTTCCACCATCGCCTTCCTCGCCATCCTGATCCTTTGGCGGATCGGTCTGTGGTACAGGCCGCAGATCGTAGCCAGAAAGGCGGCGGCAGTCGTCGCGCATCCGGATGCGCCCAGCTCGAAGCGCGTCGGGCTCGCGCTTGCAGTGCTGGTCGCGCTGCTGTTTTCCAAGCAGCTCTACGTGTCGAGCCTGTCGAGCTATTACATCTTCTATCTGATCGACAAATTCCACGTCTCGACCCAGACGGCCCAGCTCTATCTCTTCATCTTCCTTGCCGCCAACGCCGTTGGCGCGTTCCTCGGTGGTCCGCTCGGCGACCGCTTCGGCCGCAAGATCGTGCTCTGGATTTCCGTGCTCGGCGCGCTGCCGTTCACGCTGGCCTTGCCCCATGTCGGCTTGCATGCTGGAGCGGTGCTCACGATCCTGATCGGCCTCGTGCTGTCTTCGACGACCTCTTCGATCATCGTGTTCGCGCAGGAACTGGTGCCGCATCGCTTCGGCATGATCTCGGGCATGTTCTTCGGTGTCGCCTTCGGCATCGGCGGGCTGGGCGCCGCTGCGCTCGGCAAACTCGCCGACCACACCTCGATCGGCTTCGTCTATCAGGTCTGCGCGTTCCTGCCGGCGATCGGATTGCTCGCCGCGTTCCTGCCGAACATGCGGCAGCGATAGCGAATAGGGAGTGGCGAATAGCGAACAGGGACCACTTTCTTCCATTCCCTATTCGCAATTCGCTACTCGCCACTTCTCAACTATTCATTAGCTATTGTGACGGCCTCGCAAGTCCTTGGCGGAGAGGGCAAGCTTTGGTCAGAGATTATCAACCTTAATAATTAGGGTTAAGTGCGGCTTAAGTTTTTGGTGCGATGGTCCAGCCGTGAGTTTTTTGAAGTGGGGCGTCCGTTTTTATTTTGCCTCATCGGCCAAAAGGACCAAACCAATGCGTAGCGTTAAGTCTCTTCTTGCCGCGGGTGCGGCGACCCTGATCTCGTCGATGGCGTTCGCCGCCGACATGCCGATTTCGGCGCCGCCGATGTACGCGCCGCCAGCCGATTTCGGTGGATGGTACCTGCGCGGCGATATCGGCTTCAGCAATCAGCGCGTCGAGCGCCTGAACAATGTGCTTGATGCCAACAATCTCAGTTCTCACCAGTCGCTCGGGTTTGATGCCGCCGGCATCTTCGGCCTCGGCGCCGGTTACAGGTTCAACAACTGGTTTCGCGCCGACGTCACCGGTCAGTATCGTGGCAATGCGAATTTCCACGGCCTCGACGTGATCACTTTCAACAACGGCGGCACGATCGGTAATGGCGCCGACACCTACCACGCCAGCAAGTCCGAGTGGTTGTTCCTCGCCAACGCCTACGCTGATCTCGGCACCTGGTGGTGCATCACCCCGTTCGTCGGCGCCGGCATCGGCACTGCTCGGGTGCAGATCGCCAACTTCGTTGACCAGGGCGTCGGTTCGTTGTTCCCGCCGGGCTCCGGCGTTGGACCCTCGACCGCGTTCGCGGACACGGCATCGAAATGGAATTTCGCCTGGGCGCTGCATGCCGGCCTGGCCTATCAAGTCTCCCCGAGCTTCACGGTCGAGTTGGCGTACAGCTTCGTCAACATGGGCGACGGCATCACCGGAGACATCAGGGCGTTCGACGGCACCAACAACGTCGTGAACCCGATGACGTTCAGGAACATCACCTCGCATGACGTGAAGCTCGGCGTGCGATGGAATCTCGACACCCCGCCGGCCTATGCGCCGCCGCTCATCACCAAGGGCTGATCGGCTACCGATCTTAAGAGTTGTTAACGGCGCGGGGGCTTCCCGCGCCGTTTTCATTTGCGCTCCCTGCCGCTTTTTTGCCGGCGAGGGGGCACAATCAGACCGGCGACAACGATTGATTAAGGTTAACGAGCGATGATCAACGCGTTCAAAAGTTGGATTGGAGCGTTGGGATGCGTAGGCTCTTGTTGGCGGCGATGTTGATTGGCGCGGCGACTTCGGCGCGCGCGGCCGATCTTCCGTTCCTTCGCGGCGGCTTTACCGACGGTTACAGCCGCCCCAGCTGGCAGGGCGTCTATGCCGGTGCCCAGGGGTCCTGGGGTTCGGTGAACTCCAACTTGCCCAACAACATCAACGCCGACATGCAGGCCTCATTCCAGCCGCCGCCCGGCGTCAATTACACCTGGGGATCGACGGGCATAGCGCACAAGAACAATGGCGGCTTTGGCGCGTTCGCCGGTTACAACTCGCAGTGGGACGATGTCGTGATCGGCATCGAAGGCAATTACATTCACGACAATTTCCATGCCAATGCCTTCGGGAACGGGCTGGCAATCGGCGCGGGCAACGCGGTGGTGGGCCCCACATATACGAGCGCGTCCTTGAACCTGACCGATTTCGGTTCGGTGAGAGTGCGCGCCGGTTGGGCCGTCAGTTGCGTCCTGCCTTACATCTTCGTCGGTGCCGGCTTCGGCAGCCAGACCCTCGACCGTACCACCACCGCCAGTCCGCCGCCCGTCAGTAATGCGTGGACAACCGACAGCAGCAGCAAGCTGATCTATGGCTACACGGCCGGCGGGGGCATCGATGTGACGCTGACCGGCGGATTGTTCGGGCGCTTCGAGTACGAATACAAGCGCGTCACCTCGAACTTCAACTCGACCATCAATTCGGTCCGTCTCGGCCTCGGCTACAAATTCTGACCGCGCGGTACTGCGCGTCGACGTCGGCTGTTGACAGTCGCGCCGGTGCCTGCTGCTCTTCCGCCTCGGAAAAGCGAAGGCGGCGTGCATGAAGATCTACGGCGACACGAACTCCGGCAATTGTCTCAAGGTGAAGTGGGTCGCAGACCGCCTGCGCCTGCCCTATGACTGGATCGAGGTCGACACGCTGAAAGGCGGCAGCCGCACCGCGGATTTCTTGAAGCTCAATGCCTGGGGTCAGGTGCCGGCGGTCGAATTGGACGATGGCCGCACACTTGCGCAATCCAATGCCATCATCCGCTATCTTGCACGCGGCAGCGATCTGATCCCCTCCGACGCCTTTGCGGCGGCAAAGATGGATGAATGGCTGTTCTGGGAGCAGTACAGCCACGAACCCTATGTCGCCGTGTGCCGCTTCCAGATGGTTTACCTCGGCAAGAGCGCAGCCGAACTCAATTCCGAAAAGGTCAAACGAGGCTACGCCGCGCTCGACCATCTCGAGCGGCATCTCGCGAAAAACCGCTTCATGGCAGGCACGGCTTTTTCACTCGCGGATGTCGCACTGGTCGCCTATACGCGCATGGCCCATGAAGGCGGCTTCGATCTCTCGCGCTGCGTGTCGATCCGGCGCTGGATCGGCGAGACCGAGAAAAATCTGGGCCTGACGCACTACTCTTGATACCGATGAAAGAAAGCATCCACGCGATGTCGTCGATTACCATCCGTCCTGCCCGTCGCGACGATGTCGCTTCCATCATTCCCATGCTCGCCGACGACCATCTCGGCCGCGCAAGGGAGCGGTTGGAGGATCCGCTGCCGGCACTCTACTACAAGGCTTTCGAACGAGTGAGCGAAGATCCGAATATCGAGCTCGTGGTGGCGGAAGAGGAAGGCCGTGTTGTCGGCTGCCTGCAACTTTGCATTCTGCCGGGATTGAGCTCGCAGGGCGCCTCGCGCGGCCTGATCGAGGACGTGCGCGTGGCGTCCGACCGCCGCAGCCGCGGTATCGGCGAGCAATTGGTGCACTGGGCCGTCGGCGAAGCGAAGGTGAGGGGCTGCAAGCTGGTCGAGCTCCTGAACTCATCAGACCCGTGTCGACGCGCAACGCTTCTACGAGCGGCTGGGCTTTGCGCGCAGCCATGTCGGGATGACGATCCGGTTCTGATCGATGAGCGATCAGTGCTTGACCTGACTGAAATCGATGATCGTGCCGGTCGGGTCGGGCTCATGCGGTGTCAGCCTGGTCAGCGTTGAGTCCGCCCAGTCCGCAAGGCTCACGACTTCGCCCGTCTCCATCTCGCTTTCAGTCGGCTCCAGCACCTTGAGCCCGTTCTGGTCGAGAAAAAAGGTGTGGTCGCCGAACAAATCGGTCAGCTGGGCCGCCACGGGGTGGTCCTCGGGAAGAACATGCGCATCCATCTGACTGAGCGTCTTTTGCACTTGTGCTTCATTCAATCTCATAGATCGCTCCTCCTGGCTTGAACCGTCAGCCTGGCAGTCGCTGCGGATCGAGGCTCGAAATCACCATCCATTCCGAACGAGCCAGACAGGCAAGCGTTCCATCGGCGTTTTCGCCGTCGTTAGGCACTGTCCCGTGTTATGAAGGGAACTTCCGGCACAGGGGGAACGGGATGTCCGCCATCAATCCACTCACCGCTGTCGCAGTTGTGGCCGCAACCGCCGCAACCGACGCCGTTTACGTGATGTTTACCGCTGCGGTGGTGGCTCGCAAACGCCTGCCGGCGGCGACATGGAGCAGTGTCTGGTACCTGCTCTCGTCCTTTGCGGTGATCAGCTATACCGACAATTGGGTCTATGTCGCATTTGCGGCGATCGGCTCCTGGATCGGCGCCTATGCCTCGATCACTTTCCTGCACCGGCCTCCTGCCGGCGGCAGTCCGCTCGGCGCTTCGCCGGAATAATCACGCAAGTTTATTCTTCATGTGACAGCTTTCGCGAAAGAACCTGCCCGCAGGCGCGCGGGCCGTGCCGTGATTTCGACGAAGTTTCTTGACGCGGGAGGCAAACTCCCATATTGGCAGCGGCGGGACACCTCCCCCCAACGGGAGGCTTGCTATCTGGAAGGGTAGATCATGACTGCAGCGAAGCCCGCTCAGCGGCCGACCGTGCCGCATTTCTCGTCCGGCCCCTGCGCCAAGCGCCCCGGCTGGAATCCCCAAAATCTCAAGGATGCGGCGCTCGGCCGCTCGCATCGCGCCAAGATCGGCAAAGCCAGGCTCAAGCTGGCGATCGAGCTGACGCGCGAGGTGCTGGAAGTGCCGGCCGACTACAAGATCGGCATCGTGCCGGCATCCGACACCGGCGCGGTTGAGATGGCCTTGTGGTCGCTGCTTGGCGCACGTCCGGTCACCACCATCGCCTGGGAATCCTTCGGCGAAGGCTGGGTCTCCGACATCATCAAGGAATTGAAGCTCAAGGACGTCACGCAGCTCCATGCGGGCTATGGCGAGATTCCCGATCTGTCGAAGGTCGATTGCGATAGCGACGTCATCTTCACCTGGAACGGCACCACTTCGGGCGTGCGCGTACCCAATGCCGACTGGATCAAGGCGGACCGCAAGGGACTGACCATTTGCGACGCGACCTCGGCCGCCTTCGCCCAGCCGCTCGACTGGAAGAAGCTCGATGTCGTGACGTTCTCCTGGCAGAAGGCGCTCGGCGGCGAAGCTGCGCATGGCATGCTGGTGCTCTCCCCGCGCGCGGTAGAGCGGCTCGAGACCCACAAGCCGGCGTGGCCGCTGCCGAAGATCTTCCGCATGACCAAGGGCGGCAAGCTCAATGCCGGAATCTTCGAGGGCGAAACCATCAATACGCCGTCGATGCTCTGCGTGGAGGACTATCTCGACGCGCTGAACTGGGGCAAGTCGATCGGCGGCCTGAAGGAGCTGATGGCGCGCGCCGACGCAAACACCAAGGTGCTTTCCGACTGGAAGGCGCGGACGCCCTGGATCGATTTCCTGGCCAGGGATCCGGCGATCCGCTCCAACACGTCGGTGTGCCTGAAGGTGATCGATCCCGCGATTGCCTCGCTTCCGGCGGACGCACAGGCGGACTTCGCAAAGAAGCTCGTCGCTCTCGTCGAGAAGGAGAACGCCGGCTTCGATTTCGCGCATTATCGTGATGCGCCGGCGGGCCTGCGCATCTGGTGTGGTGCAACGGTGGAGGCAAAGGACGTCGAGCTGCTCACGCAGTGGATCGACTGGGCGTTTGCCGAGGTGAAGGCGGCGCTGCCGCAGGCGGCCTGATCAACGTCATTCGTGTCATGGCCGGACTTGATCCGGCCATCTATCAAAAAAGATGGACCCGCGGGTCAAGCCCGCGGGTGACGATTTGAAACCATTTCACCAGGGATCGTTCCCATGACCAAGCCCAAAGTCCTGATTTCCGATGCGCTTTCTCCGGCCGCCGTGCAGATCTTCAAGGATCGCGGCGTCGAGGTCGATTTCCAGCCGAACCTCGGCAAGGACAAGGACAAGCTTGCCGAGATCATCGGCAATTACGACGGGCTTGCGATCCGCTCCGCGACCAAGGCTACCGCGAAGATCATCGAGAAGGCGTCGAAGCTGAAGGTGATCGGTCGCGCCGGCATCGGCGTCGACAATGTCGAGATTCCCGCGGCGACGGCCAAGGGCATCATCGTGATGAACACGCCGTTCGGCAATTCGATCACGACCGCCGAGCACGCCATTACGCTCATGCTGGCACTTGCCCGCGAGATCCCGCAGGCCGACGCTTCAACCCAGGCCGGCAAGTGGGAGAAGAACCGCTTCATGGGCGTGGAGATCACCGGAAAAGTGCTCGGCATCGTCGGCTGCGGCAACATCGGCTCGATCGTCGCCGACCGGGCGCTCGGCCTGCGCATGCGTGTGATCGCATTCGATCCGTTCCTGTCGCCGGAGCGCGCCAAGGATATCGGCGTGGAGAAGGTCGATCTCGATGAACTGTTGAAGCGCGCCGACTTCATCACCCTGCATACGCCGCTGACCGAGAAGACCAGAAACATCATCGACGCCGCCGCCCTCGCCAAGATGAAGAAGGGCGTGCGCATCATCAATTGCGCCCGCGGCGGCCTCGTCGACGAACAGGCGCTGGTCAATGCGCTCGATTCCAAGCATGTCGCGGGCGCGGCCTTCGACGTCTTCGTCGAGGAGCCCGCAACGTCGAACGTATTGTTCGGCCATCCCAACGTGATCTGCACGCCGCATCTCGGCGCCGCCACCACCGAGGCGCAGGAGAACGTCGCGCTGCAGGTTGCCGAACAGATGTCCGATTACCTGTTGCAGGGCGCGATCTCGAACGCCGTCAATTTCCCCTCGATAACGGCGGAAGAGGCGCCGAAGCTGCGGCCCTTCATCGAGCTTGCCGAAAAGCTCGGCTCGTTCGCGGGCCAGCTCACCGAGACCGGCATCCGGAAAGTGGAGATCACCTATGAGGGCCACGTCGCCGAAATGAAGATCAAGGCGCTGACCTCGGCTGTGCTGTCGGGGCTGCTGCGGCCCATGCTCGGGGAGGTCAACGTCGTGTCCGCTCCGGTCGTGGCCAAGGAACGGGGCATGATCGTCGACGAGATCGTGCGCGCGGCGCAGAGCGACTATGAAAGCCTGATCACGGTCACCGTATCCACCGAGCGACAGGAACGTTCGGTGTCGGGCACCGTCTATCACGACGGCAAGCCGCGCCTGGTCGATATCAAGGGCATCCGGATCGACGCCGAATTCGGCAAGTCGATGATCTACGTGACCAATGAGGACAAGCCTGGCTTCATCGGGGCTTTCGCAAGCCTGCTCGGCGATGCCAAGCTCAATATCGCCACCTTCCATCTCGGCCGCGTCAAGCAGGGTGGCGATGCCATCGCGCTGGTCGAGATCGACGGCGCGGTCCCGCCGGACGTGCTGGTCAAGGTGCAGAGCTTGCCCCAGGTCAAGCAGGCCAAGGCGCTGGTGTTTTGAAACGCGGTCATTCCGGGGCGATGCGCAGCATCGAACTATTGGGCGCAATTGCGCCCCCGAGAATCTCGAGATTCCGGGTCTGGCGCTTGCGCGCCATCCCGTAAATGACGGGAATGACGATCATCATATTCCGATCTGCGGAACAGCAGCACGGCCTCGGGCAGACGTGCCGGCGCCCCATCTGCCGTCACAAATTTTGTCGTAGGCCGCAAAATTGTGTAGGTTGGTCTCATGACACGCCATCACGGGCGAGCCTCAAAGGGAGAGAAACATGCGTGAAGCCGTCATCGTATCCTATGCGCGCACCGGGCTCGCAAAATCCGGCCGCGGCGGATTCAACATCACCCCGCCGATGTCCATGGCGGCGCACGCCATCAAGCACGCGGTGGAGCGCGCCGGCGTGGACAAGGAGTATGTCGAGGATTGTTATCTCGGCAACTGCGCCCATGGCGCCAGCAATATCGGCCGCGAAGCCGCGTTGCTCGCGGGCATGCCGAAGTCGACCGCAGGCGTTTCGGTCAATCGCTTCTGCTCGTCCGGTCTGCAGACCATCGCGATGGCCGCGAACAGCATTCGCTCGGACGGCGCCGATTGCATTGTCGCCGGCGGCGTCGAGAGCATTTCCGTGCCGGGCGGCGGCGTTCCAAAGGATGCAAAGGATACCGAGCTCCTGAAATACGCGCCCGACATCTACATGGCGATGATCGACACCGCCGACATCGTTGCCGAACGCTACAAGCTCAGCCGCGAATATCAGGACGAGTTCTCGCTGGAATTGCAGCGCCGCATGGCGGCTGCCCAGCAGGCCAACAAGTTCAAGGACGAGATTGTCCCGATGAAGACCCGCATGAAGGTGGTCGACAAGGCGACGAAGGCCGAAAGCATCGTCGACTATGTGGTGACGCGCGACGAGTGCAATCGTCCCGACACGACCATGGAAGGCCTCGCCAAGCTCGAGCCGGTCAAGGGCGCCGGCAAGTTCATCACGGCCGGCAATGCCAGCCAGTTGTCCGACGGCGCTGCTGCCGTGGTGCTGATGGAAGCCAAGGACGCGGAGAAGCGCGGCATCGAGCCGATGGGCCGTTTCGTGGCCTGGGCAACGGCCGGCTGCGAGCCCGACGAGATGGGCATCGGCCCGGTCTTCGCGGTGCCGAAGCTGCTGAAGCGTCATGGCCTCAAGGTTGACGATATCGACATCTGGGAGCTGAACGAGGCCTTCGCCAGCCAGTGCCTGTATTGCCGCGACCAGCTCGGCATTGACCCCGCCAAGTACAATGTGAACGGCGGTTCGATCGCGATCGGCCACCCCTTTGGCATGACCGGGGCGCGGCTGACCGGGCACATCCTGCAGGAGGGCCACCGTCGCAAGGCCAAATGGGGCGTGGTGACCATGTGCATCGGCGGCGGCCAGGGCGGCGCCGGCCTGTTCGAGATCTACTGAACCGGAATCGCTGGGTGGGTTGAGCAAAGCGAAACCCACCAGTTCTCGCGATGGGTTTCGCTTTGCTCAACCCATCCCTCAGTCACGACAAATCCGACAGCACGGCGACATCATCGCCGTGCTGTCTTTTTTCTCGACCTTGGCTCACCAGCGTCCGGCCGCTGCCAGCCCCTGCTGCCGCGGATCGCTGCGCCACGCAGTGATGCTGCAACCGAACCGTTCGCGAAACCAGCGCGCCATGGCGCTTTGTGCGGAGAAGCCGATCATTTCGGCGATCTCGGCAAGCGGCCTGGAGCGTTCCTGGATCAGGCGCACGACGATCTCGGCGCGCTCATTGTCGAGGACTTCCGAGAAGCTCGTTCCGCAAGCGACGAGGCGGCGGTGAATGGTCCGCCGGTTGCAGCCGAGATGTTCGGCGACGCGTTCGATCGAGCACTCTCCGCCCGGCAACAGCACGCGAACAAGCAGGGCGACCCTGGCGTCCCATCGCTCCTGTTGCGCTTCGAAGACTTCAACACGGCCTTCCAGGAACCGCGCGAGTTCTGGAGATGCGCTCGGAATGCGGCGGTCCAGATCCCTTGCGGCACAAACAATTCCGTCGAAGCCGGAATGAAACAGCACGTCGCAGCCGAAGAATTGGCGATGGAAGCGCCTGCTGCGGGGCGGACCGTGGGTGAAGTGGATCTGAAGCGGCCGCCAGTTGCCGCCGCACAGGAAACCGATCGCCCGGTTGACCGACCCCAACGCCAACTCGGTCGATTGCCGCATCGCTCCGCGGATCAGGAAGGTGATCGTCGCAAGACCTTCGCGCCGATCGATCACCAGCCTCATGCCCTCGTTGTGGATATGGATGAAGCGCGACAGCGCCTCCAGTGCCGTTCCGATCGTTGCCTGCTCGCGCATCAGGAGCGCCAGCGGGCCGAAATTGGAGAGGTCGCCACATTCGGCAAGCCGCAGGCCGAACGTCTCGAGCCCGGAGACCTCCGCGGACATTTCCAGGAGGCGGCGGACGTTGCGCACGGGAATGCGGAGGTCGCGACGCTCCAGGCAGGTCAGCGGCAACCTGACCTTTCGCAGCATCGTCGCCGGATCGATGCCGGTCGAGCGGGCAAGCCTGGCAAAATGCGTCAGCGAGGCGCTTCGAATCAGCTCTGCCATATCGGACCTGGTGGGGGTGTCCCGAAATGTAAAAGAGATGTCCCGATCCGTCAAGCAACGAGGTTTCTTTCCCCGTAGAAGCCTCCGACCGGCCCGCGAACGGCGCCGGATTCACATCGAAAAAAGCGATCAGCAGGTTCATTTGCACCAACTGCCGGCGTTCGCCGAGCTCAAGCCGGCGGCGGCCGGCTTTTCGTTGCCTTCCCAGCGAGGTTCCCTATGCAGTCCAACCCGGAGTCCAGGGGCGGGATTTTTATCATGGACGACGATGCGCAGGCGCGCACGACGCTTGCGGACATGCTGACGCTGGCCGGCTACGAGGTGGCTTGCTTCGCCGATGGTGCGCCGCTGTTGGCGCGTGCGAGAATTCGTCTTCCACTTTGTGTCTTCCTCGACGTCGGCATGCGCGACCGGCGCCGGTTCGATCCGCTCGACCGGCTTCACGCCAAGGGCTTTCGCGCGCCGATCTTTGCGACGTCCGCAAAGGGCAACATCGCCATGGCCGTCGAGGCGATCAGGAAGGGGGCCTTCGACTTCATCGAGAAGCCGTTTGATGCCACCGATATCGTCAAGCGCGTCAGCGACGCCATCAGTGAAATGCCGCTGCGTCTCTCCGACACCGCGCTCGAGTTCCAGGATGGCGCAGGCTTTACCGAGCGCGAATGGGAGGTGCTCAAAGGGATAGCTTCGGGCAAGACGACCAGGCAGATCGCGCTGCGGCTCGGACGGAGCTCGCGCACGATCGAAAGCTGTCGGGCGCAGATCCTTCGCAAGACGGGCGTGAAGAATTCCACTGAACTCCTTCGCCGCATGCTTGTCCCGGGCCGCTGTCGCTAAGGCCGCAGCGCGTCGGCAAGTTCCGCCCGGTTTTGGACCGTGATGGGCCACACGGAAACCGCAATCGAACCGGTTCCTTCCCTGCAACGTCTAAGCACCGATGGGGGTGTGTCTCCAGCCGGCTGGCGTCGCCAGCGCGGAGGGAAGCTTGCGCGAACCGCAAGCCTTGCAGGAGTGAGCCATGAGATTGATGACGACTTATCTTGCGACCACGGGCCTCGTACTGGTGACGGCCTTTGCCGCTGCGCCGCTGAGGGCTGCCGATCTCGACGCTGCATCGACCATCGACGCCGTCACCGTCTATCCTGACGGTGCCACCGTCACGCGCGTCATCACGCTCGAGCTGCCATCCGGCGACAACACGCTGGTGGCAAGGGACTTCCCCCTGTCGCTCGATCCGTCCTCGCTTCGGGTCGAAGGCGAGTCGGGCGCGAAACTCACGATCGGCGCGATCGATGCGAAACCGCCGCGGCCGGCCCCGCCGGTCAATCTGTCCGAAATCGACAGGAAGATCGAGGCTCTGAGGGATCAGCGCGCCGATCTCGACGGCGCGGTTGCTTCCGCCGGCGCGCGCAAGAAATTCGCCGAGCGCTTTGCCGAGAGCTCGCCTGCGGGACTGGGTGAGAAGGGCGAGGCGCGTCCATTGTCGGATTGGCGTGCGGCCTTTGCCGCAGTGGCGGAGGAAATTGCCAACGCCGATACCGCGATCCGCGATGCCCAGCGCAAGCAGCGTGAGCTCGACCGCGAGATTGCCCGTCTCGAACAGGATCGCAACACCAAGCCGCCGAGCAAGCTCGAGGTGCGGATCGATCTCGCTTCGGCCGCCGCCGCCAAGGCGACGCTGCGCGTCACCTATGCGGTGCGCAATGCGCGCTGGACGCCGCTCTATGACGCGCGTCTCGATACCGGCGCAAAGGACCACAAGCCGTCGATCGAACTGGTGCGCCGCGCCGAGATCACGCAGGCGACCGGCGAGGATTGGTCGGACGTGACGCTCGGCGTGTCGACGGTCCGGACTGCCCGTGGCGGTTCCGCGCCCGATCTCAATTCGCTGATCGTACAATATCCGCAAGTGCCGCGCCCGCTCGCTCTCGGCGCGGCTCGCGACCGGGCGTTCAGCGCCCCGCCTGCGCCGGCGGCAGAACCGGTCGCGCAGGATGCCGCCACCAATCTCGCCAAAAAGGCCGAGGAGCAGCAGGCGACCGTAGAAATCGGCGCCTTCCAGACCGCGTTCCGGATTCCCGGCCGCGTCAGCGTCGGCGCCAGTGAAGGCCCGAAGAGCCTGCGCATCGCCACCACCACCATCACGCCTGATCTCCTGATCCGCTCCGCGCCGGTTGCCGATCCCACCGCCTTCCTCGAGGCGAGCTTTGTCCAGAGCGATGACGCGCCGCTGCTGCCCGGGCGGGTGTCGATCTATCGCGACGGCATGTTTGTCGGTCGCGGCAAGATGGCGGCTGCCGGCAAGGACGAGACGGTGCGGCTCGGCTTCGGCGCCGACGACAAGGTCAAGATCGAGCGCGCGGTGCTCAGGCGCAACGAAGGCTCGGCCGGCCTGATCGTCACCACCGCCAAGACCGACGAGCGCGCGTTCAGGACGACCGTGCGCAACGGACATGATTTCGCGATCAAGGTTGCGATCCAGGACCAGTTGCCGGTGTCTGAAAACGAGGACATCACGGTCGAAATGCTGCCGTCGACGACGCCTCCGACCGTCACCAACGTGCATGACAGGCGCGGCGTGGTCGAATGGGCGTTCGAGGCGAAGCCCGGCGAGGTCAGGGACATCAATTTCGCCTGGCGTGTCCGCTGGCCCAAGGACAAGGGCGTGGTGATGGTGCCGGCCGGTTGAACCATCCAACGCGCGGGCGGTCGCGATTCGGCCGCCCGCAAGGCATGACCATGTCCAAACAAGAAGCTCGCTCGAATGTGATATCGTTCACCCCGTGCGCGCAATTTGACGCTGGCTCGTCATCCCCAGGAGGGCTGTCGGCGGGGCAGAGTCTGCATTACACTCGCCGCTCCCTGTTTCGAGGTCCCGGATCATGAAATCCCTGTTCTCCGCCGCCGTCGCCTTGATCAGCCTCACCGGGTTCGCCGCGGCTGCCGGGCAGGCGCCGGTCGCCGTGGTCGAGGATATGAAGGGAAAGGTCACCGGCGCGGAGCTGATGGACTATGTCGTGCCCGGCCAGGTCATCAAGCTTGGTGCCGGCGCATCCGTCACGATCGGCTACATGAAGTCCTGTTGGCGGGAAACCATCTCCGGCCTCGGCACTGTCATCATCGGCACCGAAGAGAGCTCAGTCCATCTTGCGGAATTCAAGGCAGGCAAGGTGCCCTGTGATTCGAGCCAGGCGCAGCGGATCAACAAGGAGGCGGGCGAGAGCGCGGCGACGCTGGTGCGCAGCCTCAACGAAGATGCCCAGAAGGAAATGCAGCCCCTGGTGCTGCATGGCAGCTCTCCGGTCGTTGCGACCTCCGAGCGCGGCAAGCTCGTGGTGGAGCGAACCGACGTGAAGGGCGAACGCTATCAGGTGGATCTTGCCAAGGCTCTGCCTGCGCGCGGCAAGGCCTACGATCTTGCCAGGAGCCGCATTGCCCTGAAACCCGGCGGAACCTATTCGATGACGCTCAATTCGAAGACCGCTACCTTTGTTGTCGATCAGACCGCGACTCCCGGCGCCGGACCGGTGATCGGTCGCCTGGTGACGTTGCGCTAGCTTGGCCGCGGGGCGGGGGCGCGCATGAGCGTCGTCAGGCGGGACGCGGTCGCGGTTCTGCTGGTTGCGGTGCTGGGCGCACTCGTTTCCATGCTTCCGCCGGCCAACCATCTCCATGGCTGGTCGCTCGATGTCCTCACTGCGCTGCGCTGGAGGCTGTTCGACGTGCGCCAGAGCGCCGCGGATGCGCCGGTCGCGGTGATCGCGATCGACGAGGAAACCTACGGGGCGGCGCCGTTCAAGGGATCGCCGACGCCGACCTGGACCACCGAGATCGGCCGCGTGCTCACGGCTGTGCTCGACGGCGGCGCCAGCGTTGCCGGCTTCGACATCGTGTTCGCCAACTCGATCGAGCAATCCGAGATTCCGTTCGGTGACGACTTCCTCGGCGCCAAGCTGCGCGGCTTCGACCGTCCCTTCCTGCTGTCGCTCCGCGCGGGAGCTGACGCCGGCAAGCTCGTGCTCGGCGAGGTGCTGCGCCCCAACGGGGTGATCGGTCCAGCGCCCGGACAGCGCATCGCCGTCCACCAGCGTGACAACATCCGTCCGCTCAACGTCTATTCCGATCGCGACGATATTGTCAGACGAGTGCAGCTCACCTTCGTCGGCAAGGAGAAGCCGATCCCGTCGATGGCGCTCGAGCTCGCCGCACGGGCGCAGCAGGTCGAGCCTGTCATCGGCGACGACGGCAGTGTCACGCTGGCCGGCTATCGCATCCCTTCCACGGTCGCGAACACCATGACGCTGAATTTCGACGGCGGCGCGCGCGACATCCGCACCTATTCGCTGGCCGACCTGCGCGCCTGTGTGGAGCGTGACGACAAGGAGTTCTTTCGCCGCGAGTTCGCCGGCAAGGTCGTGATCCTCGGTACGCTGACCGACGAAGACCGCAAGTTCACGTCCAAGCGTTTTGCAACGGGATCGGACCGGGCGAACGGACCGCGCTGCGCGTTGCCTCCGGCGCCGCCAAGCTCCACCAGGTTTGCCCGCAGCACCATTGCCGGCGTCTATATCCATGCGGCGGCCGTCAACAACCTGCTGACCCGCGACGCGCTGGTCGAGCTTGGCCCGTGGCCGGTACGCGCGATTGCGTTGGGCTTTGCCTTGCTGGCGGCATTTGCGTCGCGGTGGCTGACGCCCGCCTGGGCTGCGTCGGCCGGAATCGGCGTGGCGGCGATCTGGACCGTGCTCGCGACGCTGACGTTCAGGCACGCACTGGTGCTGCCGCTGAGCGAACCCTTTACGGCAGCGATTCTTGCGGGCGTGATGATCACCGCCTACCGGCTGGTCGTGACCGACCGCGGCCAGCGGCTGCTGCGGCGGAGTTTCGCGCTCTATCTCGCGCCCCAGGTCATCGACCGGATGCTGGTCTCGAACCGGCTGCCCGCGCTTGGCGGCGAAACGCGCGAGGTCACGATCTTCTTCTCTGATCTTGCGGGTTTCTCCTCGATCTCCGAGCAGATGACGCCGACCGAGCTGGTCGCGTTCATGAACGAATATCTCTCTGAAATGACCGACATCATCGAGGCCGAAGGCGGCTATGTCGAAAAATACATCGGCGACTCCATCGTGGCCGTGTTCGGCGCGCCGGTCGACGATGCCGATCACGCCCGCCATGCGGTGGCCGCCGCGCTCAACTGCCGCAGCAGGCTCGCGGAGCTCAACCGCGATTCGCCGGCGTTCCATGGCATCCATGTCGCGCACCGTATGGGCCTCAACTCCGGCGAGGCGCTGGTCGGCAATATCGGCTCGCGCCGCCGCTTCAATTATTCCGTGATGAGCGACGCGGTAAACGTCGCTTCAAGGCTCGAAGGCGCCAACAAATATTACGGCACCACGATCATCGCGTCGGAAACCACGGTCGCGGCGACCGGCGCGGCCTTCGCCTGGCGCGAGCTCGATGCGGTGCGGGTGAAGGGGCGTACCACGCCGGTCAAGATCTACGAGCTGGTGGCGGAGACGGGGCAGGAGACCCAAGAGCAGCAGCAAGCCGCAAGTGCCTACGCGCAGGGCCTTGCGCATTGGCGGGCGCGGGAGTTCGACGCCGCCGTCTCTGCCTTTTCGCGCGCGGCGGAATTCGACAAGGCATCCGCGTTGTTCGTCAAGCGCTCGGAGGAACTGGCGAAATCGCCGCCCGGCGAGGACTGGGAGCCGGTCAACGCACTGGATGGCAAGTAAGCGGTAGCTTGGCTAGGATTGCCTCTCCAACGAACAACAAGCCGGGAGAGCAAGCGCATGGCCCACCAGCACATTGTCATCGACGATCCAAGGCCGCGGGTGCGGCGCATCACGCTGAACCGTCCGGAGAAGCGCAATGCGCTGAACAACCGCCTGCGAGCCGAGATTTTCGAGACGCTGGAGGCGGCCGACCGCGACGGCGACGTTTCGGTCACGATCATCCGTGGCGCCGGTCCTTGTTTCTCGGCGGGTTACGATCTTTCCGCCGACAACAGGGTCGACCAGCCCTATCACTCGGCGGCGGGACCCGGGCAATGGTCGCGCCATGTCGTCGAGGGCTGGTTCTCGATCTGGGATCTCGCGAAACCTGTTATCGCGCAGGTGCACGGCTATTGCCTTGCCGGTGGCACCGAACTGGCCACTGCCTGCGACGTGGTCTATGTCGCCGATGACGCCCAGATCGGCTATCCGCCGGTGCGGCTGATGAGCCCGCCCGACATGCAATATCATCCCTGGCTGGTCGGCATGCGCCGCGCCATGGAGCTGATGCTGACGGGTGACGCGATGTCGGGCCGCGAGGCGGCGGAATGGGGCTATGCCACGCGCTCGTTTCCGCTTGACGAGCTCGAGCAGCGCACGCTCGATTTCGCCGAGCGCGCTGCCAAGGTGCCGGTCGAGTTGCAGCAGCTCAACAAGCGCTCGGTGCACCGTGCCATGGAGATCATGGGCGCACGCGCGGCCATGCGCGCCGGCACGGAGATTCAGGCGCTGGCTTTCACGACGGAAGCGAGCAAGGCCTACATGTCGGGCTTCCGCCGCGACGGGGCAAGCGTCAAGGCGCAGCTCGACCAGCGCGACACGACATTCGGCGATTACCGCACGAAGAAGGGGTGAGAGCGGCGTTCTTTTTGCATCGATGTCATTCCGGGATGGTCCGAAGGACCAGACCGCAGATGCGCAATTGCGCATCGGGGAATCTCGAGATTCCGGGTTCGCTTCGCGCCCCGGAATGACATCCCTGCGAATGACCGCGAGCGGGAGATAGACAGCTGCAACTACTCCTTCACCGCGCCGGTGAGCGAGGAGACGTAATAATCCACGAACAGCGAATAGAAGATCGCGACCGGCAGTGAGCCGAGCAGCGAGCCAGCCATCAGCGCGCCCCATTGATAGACGTCGCCGGTGACGAGCTCGGTCAGGATCGCGACCGGCACGGTCTTGTTGGCGCCGCTCTGGATGAAGGCGAGCGCATAGATGAACTCGTTCCAGGACAGCGTGAAGGAGAAGATGCCGGCCGAGATGAGGCCGGGCACGGCGAGCGGCAGGGTTATCTTGCGCAGAATCTGAAGCCTCGTGGCGCCGTCGACCAGCGCGCATTCCTCGAGCTCATAGGGAATCGACTTGAAATAGCCGATCAACAGCCAGGTGCAGAACGGCACGAGGAATGTCGGATAGACCAGGATCAGCGCCAACGGGCTGTCGAACAGGCCGAACTGCACCACGACGGTCGCGAGCGGAATGAACAGGATGGAAGGGGGCACGAGATAGGCGAGATAGATGCCGAGCCCCACATAGGGGCTGCCCCTGAAGCGCAGGCGCTCGATCGCATAGGCCGCCAGCGTGCTCGCGAGCAATGACAGGAAGGTCGAGCCGATCGCGACGAACATCGTCGTCTTCAGCCAGCGCGGGTAGGAGGTGTTGAACAGGAGATGCTTGATGTGCATCAGCGTCGGCGAGGAAATCCAGAAGGGGTTGTGCTCCCTGTAGTTCAACAGCTCCGCGTTCGGTTTGAACGCGGTGATCGCCATCCAGTAGAACGGAAACAGGAGGATCAGAACGAAGCAGCTGAGCGGCAGATAGATCATCATCATCCGTCGCGTGCGGGAATCCCAGTCCATCGCCTCGGGCGCGGCGGTGGCGGCGCTGACCGGTTGCGCGGCGGCGTCAGTCATTGGCCTCTCCCTGCTGCCATTTGCGCCGCGCGAGGCCGAAATAGGAGAACAGCGTCGCGAACACCAGGAACGGCACCATCGAGACCGCGATCGCCGCGCCCTCGCCGAGCTCGCCGCCGGCGATTCCGCGCTGGAACGCCAGCGTGGCGAGCAGATGGGTGGAGTTGATCGGACCGCCGCGGGTGATGGCGTAGACGAGCTGGAAGTCGGTGAAGGTGAAGATGATCGAAAACGTCATCACGATCGCCAGGATCGGCAACATCATCGGGAAGGTGATGTAACGGAATCGTTGCCAGGAGGTGGCGCCGTCGAGCATCGCCGCCTCGTAGAGCGAGGGGGAGATCGTCTGAAGCCCCGCGAGCAACGAGATCGCAACAAAGGGGATGCCGCGCCAGATGTTGGCGGCGATCAGCGAGAAGCGCGCCGGCCAGGGCGTGCCGAGGAAGTCGATATTGGTTGTGCGCAGGTGCAGAACGTCAACGAGGAGATAGGAAATGATGGAGAATTGCGGATCGTAGATCCACCAGAAGGCCAGTGCCGACAGCACGGTCGGCACGATCCACGGCAGCAGGACGATGGCGCGAATGACGGTCTTGAACGGAAAATGGTTGTTGAGCAGCAGCGCGAGCCAGAAGCCGAGCGCGAATTTCCCGAAGGTCGCGACCGCCGTATAGAAGGTGCTGTAGAAGACCGCACCCCACCACAGGGGATCGGTCAGGAGATACTGGAAGTTCTCAAGGCCTATGAAAACGCCGCGGCGTCCGATCGTGGTGTCGGTGAAGGCGAGCCAGATGCCGAGGCCGAGCGGATAGGTGAGGAACACCGCAAGCAGTCCGATCGCCGGTGCGAGGCACACGACGATCAGGAACGGCTTGTAGTCGAAGAGCCGCAAAAACCATCCTGGTTGGCTCGCGGTCAGTGCTCGGGAATGCATGGCTGTTACGGACATTGCATTTCAACTCCCGTCATTCCGAGGCGATGCGAAGCATCGAACCCGGAATCTCGAGGTTCCGGGTTCGCGCTTACGCGCGCCCCGGAACGACGTTAAGTGTTACCTCCGGAAATACCGCTTGCATCGGCGCTCCGCTTCCGCGGCGGCCGCTTCCGGCGTCGCGGAATCGGTTGCCACCGACGCGCACATCTGCACCAGCACATAGTCGGCGTTGATCGCGCCGGTCGCGGTCGAGATCGGTCCCTTGTAGCCGTTGTAATAAGTGCTCTTCATGCTGTCCTTGAAGATCCTGACCTTGGGATCGCCGGACCACACGGCTGCATCTTCATAGGCCGCGAGTGGTTGCGCCCAGTAGCCGCTGTTGGCGTTCAGCCACGGTTCGTACTGTTCCTTCTCCATCATGAATTGCAGGAAGGTCTTCGCGGCGTTGGGGTATGGGCTGTGCTTGAACACCATGGCGTTCAGGGTCAGTCCTCCCATTGGAGAGATCGGAGCCAGTCCCTTCGGGATCAGCTGATGCTCGGTGTCCTCTGCGATCGCCTTCGTCGCGGGATCGTTCTTCAGCGCGAAATACAACGACACGCCGTTGGCAGTCAGCGAGATATCCTGCGCGGAATAGGCGCGGTTGTTGCTGACGTCGTTCCAGGAGGTCGTGCCGGCGATGAAGGTCGGATAAAGCTCCTTCAGATATTTCAGCGCCGCCACCGTCTCCCTGCTGTTGATGATGAGATTGCCCTCCTCGTCGAGTAGCGAGGCGTTGTGCGACCAGAGGAGCCAGGCCGCAAAGCCGTTGCCGTCGCCGACCGCATTGCCGAGGGCAAAGCCCGCGGGCTTGCCGGCGGCCTTGAGCTTCTGGCAGAGCGCCAGGAAGCCGGCATGGTCGTCCGGAACCCTGTCATAGCCGACCTGCTGCAGGATCGACTTGCGATAGACCAGCGGGCCGGTCCCCGCGCCGAAGGGCAGACCGATCCAGGTGTTGCTCTTGTTCTTCTTGCCGTAACGCTGCGCCAGCGTGAGCCAGCCGCCATATTTCTTGCCGAGATAGTCCGCGACGTCGGTGAGCTCGATCAGCTTGTCGACGTAGATGTGCGGCGCGTCGGAGAAACCGATGATGATGTCCGGTCCGGCGCCCGAGTTCGAAGTCACTGCGGTCTGCTGGTTGATGTCTTCCCAGCCGACGAAATCGACCTTCACCTCGATGCCGGTCTTGTCGGTGAACGCCTTGGCGTTGGCGCGAAAGACGTCCTCGTCGGGCTGCACGAAGCGCACCGGACGCAGCATGCGCAACGATGCGCCCTTCTCGATCGGCAGCGACGGCGGCTGAACGTCGGCGACCTTGACGTTCGAGGCGGCGGTTTGCGCCCGCGCACCCGTCGCGACCAACGCTGCGGATGCCCCCAATGCCAGCGCCTCACGGCGCGTGATCCTGTCGGACATGGTCCCTCCCTGTTGCTTCTCTCCCTTTTCCTTTTTCTTCCCCGGACGTTGGATCGCCGGTGAATGCTGTTTGCTTTATCTGAGCCTGGTGCCGTCCAAGTCAGTAACCAGCTCAGCAACCAGGCCGGCCGTTCCCGCCTGGCTGGTACGGCCAAGGCAATCCTAGCTGTTCGGTCCGCGATCCATGCTGACCGGCTGCCAGCGCCGCAGCTTGGTGGTCTGCAGCACCGACGGATTGACGCAGCTTACCGGCCACATGCCTTGCAGCACCAGTGACAATTCGTAGCCGACGCGGCGCTTGCGTGCCTCGTCGAAGCGCGCCGACGCGGAGGCGACATGCGCGGTCAGCGTGGTGCTCTCCATGCGCAGCAGGGGATTGTTGTGGGACGGCGGCTCTTTCTCCAGCACGTCCAGCGCCGCATGCGCGATCCAGCCTTCCTGCAGCGCCTTGATCAAAGCTTCCTCGTTCACGGTCGCGCCGCGGCCGGTGTTGACGAAGACCGCCGTCTTCTTCATCTGCTTGAAGTGGCTTTCGCCGAGCATGTGATGCACCTCGGGCCGCGCCGGTGCGTGCATCGACACGAAATCGGATTGCGACAGCACTTCCGACAACGTCGCCGGCATCACGCCGTGGTCGTAAATCATCGTCTCCTGGATGAAGGGATCGAACGCCATCATCCTGAGGCCGAACGGGGCCGCGCGCTTGGCGACCGCGCGCGCGACGCGGCCAAAGGAGATGAAGCCCAGCGTCTGTCCCATCAAGCGCGGAATCTTCAACAGAGCGGGGCGGCCTTCGGACCAGCGGCCTTCGCGCACGATCTTGTCCTGCTCGACCACACGGCGGAAGCCGGCCAGCAGCAGCGTCATGGCGTGATCGGCGACTTCCTCGATGAAGGTGTCGGGGACGTTGGTGACGGGAATGCCGCGCGCGGTCGCTGCCTTGACGTCGACGCTGTCGACGCCGACGCTGCCGAGCGTGATGACCTTGCAGTTCTCGAGGGCGTCGATGACCGCCTTGGTGATCGGCATGCCCTTGGCGTAAATGGCGTCCGCGGTCTTCGCGGCGGCGATGAACTCGGCCTCGTTGGCCGGCGCTTCGATGATCTCGGCTCCGATCGGATCGAGCGCCTCCTTCTCATAGGCGTACCCGCCGCCGGCCACCGTGAAACTCGCGCCTTTCGGCGTCAGCACCTTGAACTTCGACATTCATCGCTCCCCGATTTTATTGGGCCATACGGCCGTCGACTGATCAGCCCATCAAAGCATGGGCGGACACCACTCGGCTAGGCCTGTGCCGCAATCGAGGATTGCGCCGTCTCCGGACAGAGTCATAAGGGTAGAAAACCGGCGCATGCGGGCGTCCGCAAAAACCGAACTTCTACGGAGTACGATGTAACCACCTGCTAGGGATTTCACTCTATCGTGAGCTGAATCGTTCGTTAATTGCTCCCGCTTAGCCTCCG
Source organism: uncultured Alphaproteobacteria bacterium (assembly GCA_963696255.1). Lineage (GTDB taxonomy): Bacteria > Pseudomonadota > Alphaproteobacteria > Rhizobiales > Xanthobacteraceae > Bradyrhizobium. The sequence continues at coordinate 222,372 of CAVOJN010000005.1, read as the reverse complement.
ATTTTCCCTGGAGAAGCCCCCGTGAAGCTCAATAATCTGAAGATTGCGCCCAAGCTTGGCATTCTTTTGGGCGTAACCCTTCTGGGTCTCTCCGCTGCCGGCGTCCTCGCCGGACATCTGGTGCAGCGCGAGATGATGGCCGCGCGCATGGAGCAGATCCACGCCACCGTCGACGCGGCGCGCAACATGGCGGCCGGCCTGCAGAAGGAAGTGGAAGCCGGCAAGCTGACCAAGGAGGCCGCCTTCGCCGAGTTCGGCAAGCGCGCCAATACGCTGACCTATGACCACGGCTCAGGTTACCTGTTCGGCAACACCATGGACGGCATCACCGTGCTGGCGCCCGATCCGACCTTCATCGGAAAGAACCGGATGGACGTGGTGACCAACGGCCGCGCCGTGTCGCGCGAGCTGCGCGACGGCGTCGCCGCCAAGGGCGAGGTCACGCTGTACTACGACAATCTGCGTCCGGGCGCGAAGGAGCCGAGCCCCAAGGTCGGCTACGCGGTCGCGCTGCCCTTTTTCAACATGTATGTCGGCACCGGCGCCTATCTCGACGATATCGATGCCAAGCTGAAGCCGATCGCCTGGCTGCTCGGCCTTGCCATCCTCGGCATCGGCGTGATCTCCGGCAGCATTGCCTGGATGATCGGCCGCAGCATCTCGCGCCCGCTCGGCCAGCTCGGCAGCCGCATGAAGGCGCTCGCCGACGGCAAGCTGGAGGGCGAGATCCCCGGCGTCGGCCGCGGCGACGAAGTCGGCGAAATGGCCGCAACGGTCCAGATCTTCAAGGACAATGCGGTCCGCATGCGCGAACTGGAGCAGTCGGAAACCGAGACGAAGACCCGCGCCGCCTCCGAGCGCCGCACGGCGATGGAAAATCTCGCCAATGATTTCGAGCGCAGCGTCAACGGCATCGTCCGCACGGTGTCGAACGCGGCGGCCGGCATGCAGTCGACCGCGCAGTCCATGACCTCGACCGCCAGTGATGCCTCGGCCCGCGCCGCGACCGTGGGAGCGGCGTCCCAGACTGCGTCGAGCAATGTCGGCACGGTTGCCTCCGCCGCCGAAGAGCTGTCGGGCTCGGTCAGCGAAATTTCACGTCAGGTCGCCCGCTCCAGCGAGATCGCAAGCCAGGCAGTCGGTGACGCCGAGCGCACCAATGCGACCGTGCAGGTGTTGTCCACCGGCGCCGAGAAGATCGGCGAGGTCGTGAAGCTGATCCATTCGATCGCGGCCCAGACCAATCTTCTGGCGCTGAACGCCACCATCGAAGCGGCGCGTGCCGGCGAGTCCGGCCGTGGCTTTGCGGTGGTCGCCTCGGAAGTAAAGGCCTTGGCCAACCAGACCGCGAAGGCGACGGAGGAGATCTCCGGCCAGGTCGCGGCCATGCAGCAATCGACCAGCGACGCGGTCTCCGCGATCAACGGCATCACGCAGACCATCGCGCAGATGAGCGAGATCACCAACAGCATCTCGACCTCGATCGAGCAGCAGGGTGAAGCGACGCGTGAAATCGCCCGCAACATCCAGCAGGTCGCGGCCGGTTCGAACGAGATCAATGCGCATATCGGCGGCGTGACGAGCGCGGCGGAGGCCACGGGCAAGGCGGCATCCGACGTGCTGTCGAACGCGCGCGAACTCGATACCCAATCCGGCATGCTGCGCAGCGCCGTGGACGGCTTCCTCGCCAAGGTCCGCGCCGCCTGACACATGTCAATGAAATGCCGCCGCCGGGCCCCGGACTGTTCCGGGACCCGGCGGCTCGACTTAGGAAGACAACCGCGCCCGGAAAGCGCGAAATCCCGGAGGAGAAGCTCCCGTGAAGCTCAACAATCTGACGATTGCGCCCAAGCTCGGCATCCTGATCGGCGTAACCCTGATCGGTCTCTGCGTCGCCGGCGGTCTCGCCTACCAACTGATGCAGCAGGAGCTGCTCGACGCGCGCATCGACCAGACCAGGTCGATTGTCGAGATGGCCCGCAACATGGCGGCGGAGCTGAACAAGGAGGCTGAGGCCGGCCAGATCACCAAGGAGCAGGCGCGGGCCCAGTTGCGCAAGCTCGGCAACGCGATGACCTACGACAAGGGCGCCGGCTATCTGTTCGGCACCGGCTATGACGGCATCACCCAGATGGCCCCCGATCCCAAGCAGGTCGGCACCAACCGCATGGAAGTAGTGACCAACGGCCGCAAGCTCTCGCACGAATTGATGGACGGCGTGAAGTCGAAGGGAGAAATCCTGCTCCGCTATGAGTATGTAAAGCCCGGACAGGAGACGCCGATCCGCAAGCTCGGCTATGCGGTCGCTGTTCCCGGCCTGGATATGTATCTCGGGACCGGCGCCTATCTCGACGACCTCGATGCCAAGCTGCGCCCGATTGCCTTGGTGCTCGGGCTCGCCATACTCGGCATCGCGGTGATTTCGGGCGCCGTCGCCTGGTTTCTCGGCCGCAGCATCTCGCGTCCGCTCGCCATGCTCGGCGCCCGCATGGAGGATTTGGCCAACGGCAAGCTCGATGGCGAGATTCCCGGGGTCGGCCGCGGCGATGAGGTCGGCAAGATGGCGGCGACCGTCCAGATCTTCAAGGACAACGCCGTTCGTATGCGCGAGCTGGAAAAATCGGAAGCCGATACACAGGCCCGCGCCGCTGCCGAGCGTCGCGCCGCCATGGAAAGCCTCGCCGGCGATTTCGAACGCAGCGTCAACGGCATCGTCCGCTCGGTATCGAGCGCCGCCACCGGGATGCAGGCCACGGCGGAGTCGATGAGCACAACTGCACGGGACGCCAGCGCGAGGGCCGCCAACGTCAGCGCCGCGTCGCAGACTGCGTCGGGCAATGTCGGCACGGTTGCCGCCGCCGCCGAAGAGCTGTCGGGCTCGGTCGGCGAGATTTCGCGGCAGGTCGCCCGCTCCAGCGAGATCGCCAGCAAGGCAGTCGGCGACGCCGAGCGCACCAACGCCACCGTGCAGGTGCTCTCGACCGGCGCCGAGAAGATCGGCGAGGTCGTGAAGCTGATCCACTCGATCGCAGCACAGACCAACCTGCTGGCGCTGAACGCGACCATCGAAGCGGCCCGCGCCGGCGAGTCCGGCCGCGGCTTTGCGGTGGTCGCCTCCGAGGTGAAGGCGCTTGCAAACCAGACGGCCAAGGCGACGGAGGAAATTTCCGGCCAGGTCGCCGCGATGCAGCAGTCGACCAGCGATGCGGTGTCCGCCATCAACGGCATCACCCAGACCATCGCCCAGATGAGCGAGATCACCTCGATCATCTCGACCTCGATGGACCAGCAGGGCGAAGCGACGCGCGAGATTGCCCGCAACATCCAGTCGGTGGCGGCCGGATCGAGCGAGATCAATGCCCATATCGGCGGCGTCACCAGCGCGGCCGAGGCCACCGGCAACGCCGCTTCCGACGTGCTCGCCAATGCCCGCGAGCTCGACAACCAGTCCACCATGTTGCGCAGCGCAGTCGAAGGATTCCTCTCCAAGGTGCGCGCAGCGTAACGGAAGAAACGGAAAGAACGCTAGGGTGGGCAAAGCGCAAGCGTACCCACCAAACTGTCGATATGTGTCTCGAAAGAATGGTGGGCACGGCGCTTTGCGCCTTTGCCCACCCTACGGCACTTCGCTAACCCCCTACCTGGTGGCCGAGCCCTGCCGCGAGGCGATCACGACGCCTGCCAGCACCAGCACATAGCCGATTACATGAAACGGCTTGAGCGCCTCTCCAAGTAGCGCGATGGCCATCACCGAGCCGAACACGGGCACCAGATGCAGGAAGGGCGCGGCGCGGTTCGGCCCGATCAGCGCCACGCCGCGATTGAAGCCGAGATAGGCCAGCGTGGATGGAAAGATCACGACATAGGCGAGCGTCGCGGCCGTCAGCAGATCGGCCTTCGGTCCGCGTCCGCTCGCGATCTCCCATCCGGCAAGCGGCACCAGCATGATCGAGCCGCAAGCCATCGTGAAGGTGATCAGCGACAGCGGATGCGTCGTCGGCCGCCTGGTCATGACAGCCGAATAGAGACCGAAGGCCAGCACGGCGCTGGCGAACAGGAGGTCGCCCTTGTTGAAGCGGATCGTGGCGAGCGCCCCGAGATCGCCGCGAAGAATGATCGTCAGCACGCCGGCAAGCGAGATGACGATGCCGGCGAGTTGCGCCCAGGTCAGCCGCACTCCGAACAGAAGCAGCGCCCAGACCGCCACGAACAGCGGCGCCGAAGACTGGATCAGCAACGCGTTCAACGCTTCGGTATATTGGAGCGCCAGGTAGGACGCCGCGTTGTTGTAGGCAAAGCCGGTCGCCGACAGGAGCAGCAGCAGCGGCAGGTTGGCGCGCAGGATCGGCCAATCCTTGCGCAGATGATCCTTTGCGAACGGCCACAGCAGGATGAAGGCGCCGATCCACCGGATGCAGGACAGCGTCATCGGCGGGACGTGGCCCGCGACAAAGCGCGCCAGCACGATATTGGCGGCCCAGAACAGCGAGGTCAGGCTCAGCAGCAGATAGGGCTGGTTGCCAAGCCAGCGCAGCGGCGGGAACTGATTCGGTGCGGCGGACAAGGCGGGTCGTCTCGTGATGCAGTGGCCCGTTGTGCCCAAAAATTCCGCCGCGACAAGACGGTCATCCGCAATGCTACAATGCGCAAATCCTGCTGGATGCCAATGGAGCTTTCGTGATGGGCGTGGAGCTGTTGAACGTCAGGAATCTGGAGGCGATCGGTTCCGTTGGACCTGTCGTCATGGTGAACCTGATGCGCTTTCGCGAGCGGTCGCTCGATGGCGACGGATCAGGCTGGGACGCCTATCTGCGCTATAGCGCGCTGACGGTGCCGATGATCAAGGCGCGTGGCGGCACGCTGTTATGGACCGGCAACGCGAAAGGGGTGGCGCTCGGTGACGAGAGCGGCAATCAGTGGGACTATATCGCGCTGGTCTATTATCCTTCGGTGGCCGCATTCATCGATATGATGACGTCGGAGGACTATGAGAACCGGTCCGATCCGCATCGCCGCAACGGATGCGCGGACCATGTCATCATCGCGACCACCGAGGCCTACAGCAAGTTTGCGCCTGGGAAGATCTAGTCTTTTGTCATTGCGAGGAGCGCAGCGACGAAGCAATCCATGGCGCCCGGGAAGACAGATGGATTGCTTTCGCGGAGCCTGTCATCGGGCGCGCGTCCGCGCGACCCGTTGGCTCGCAATGACGAAGAGTTACCTCTGCGGCCCGGACAACGAGATCTCGCGCTCGGCACGGAACACATTGCTGTAGAGATTGGCGATCCATTGCCGCCCGCGCGAGGTGACGTTGAGATAGCGGATCGCCGTCTGCACATGCGGCGCGACGCTGTTCCAGTAGAACTGCGGATAGAGATTGACGAGGTCGGCCGGCGAGGAATAGCCGAGCTGCCGGTTCACGCCGGCTTCCTCGAATTCATAATAGAGCGCATTCGCCTTGCGAATGTAATGAGGATCGCCGAGCTGGCCGATCAGGTCGGCGGCGCGCAACAGCGCGGCCTCTTCGTTCTCTTCGTCCTCGTCGCTCGGGACCGTCTGCGGAAAGCGCGTGCCCTCGACAGCGCGCGCGATCCGCTCCTTGTCGAGCTGGGCGATACCTTCGATCCGCTCCATCACGAACATCTTGGAGCGATCGACGTGATAGGCCATCAGCGAGGCGTCCGAGGCGCCTCGCTGCAGCGTGACCTTGCGGCCCGACGGCTCGACGACATAGCCGTCCGCGTCATCCGCCTTGAACACGCCGCGGACATAGCCGATGTCGTGAGTCAGGCAGGCGATGATCACATGGGCATAGTCTTCGGCTGGCATGTGGGTATGCAGCGCGCGCCCGCGCATGATGTCGTGGCCGGCCAGCGTCACCAGCATCGTATGCTCGACATTGTGATAGAGCGCGTCGCTGTTGCCGATGCATTCGAGCGCGATGCGGGCGATCGATGGTACCATCTCGACGAGGTGATTCTGCGAAGAGCCGAACCGGCGCCGCATGTAGTTGCCGAGAAACTTGCCGAGCGCGTCGGCCGCAAGCTCAGGAACGGTAATCATCGCCACTACCCCCGATCATCTCGACGGCCGCGCGAGTCGCGCCTGATCCAGTCTAGATCATAAAGGGTCGTTGTGACATCCACGTTGCGAAGGCGATCAGGCGCTTGACTTGCGCGAGGCGATGTAGACGCCGGTCAGCACCAGGGCGAAGCCGACGAGGTGAAAGAGCTGCGGCTGCTCGCCCAGAAAGATGATCGCCATCACCGAGCCGAACACCGGCACCACATGGAAGAACGGCGCGGCGCGATTGGCCCCGATCAGTTGCACACCGCGATTGAAGCAGAGATAGGCGACGATGGAGGGAAATACCGAGACGTAGAACAGCGTCAGCAAATTCTGCGCATTGATCGTCATCACGGGGCGGGTGAGCAATTCCCGGACCAGAAGCGGAATCAAAAAGATCGTACTCGCCCCGAAGGTGAAGGCGGCGAACGACAGGCCGTGGATCGCCGGCCGCTTCAGCGTCAGCACCGAATAGAGCGCGAAGATCGTCATCGCGACGAGGAAGATCAGGTCGCCCTTGTTGAACTGGATGTTCTTGAGCGCCGTGACATCGCCATGCATCAGGATCACCAGCACGCCGGAAAGCGAAACGAAGACGCCGATCGCCTGCGCCAGCGTCAGCCGCACCCGGAGCAGCATCAGCGACCACACCGCCACGATCAGAGGGCCGGCGGATTGCAGCAGCAGCGTGTTCAGCGCCGTGGTGTATTCGAGCGACCAATATTGCAGCGTGTTGAAGACCCCGATGCCGGTGATGGAGACCAGGATCATGAGGCCGAGCTTGCCGCGGATCGCGGGCCAGTCGCGCACGAGGTGCTTCCAGGCAAACGGCAGGATGAGCGAAAACGCGATCGCCCAGCGCAGGAATGACAGGGTCACCGGCGGAATGTGTCCGGCGGCCAGTCGTCCCACGATGGCGTTGCCGGCCCAGCACAGCGCGGTGATGCAAAGCAGGAGGTAGGGCTGGCTGGCGATCCAGTTGCCCGGGGCCGTCATGCGCGAAGTTTGGTCGGAGGCGGACATTTTCGAGTTCAACTGGGCAATATCGGTTCGGGCCGGTTCAATACACCGTGGCCCGTCCGGGCCGTCTGGTCCCGCAACGGCTTCATGCCCGGCCGCCTCACAGACACGGATTTCAGGCAGGGTTCAATGGGGAGGGACGCATCACGACCATGCGTGAAGGCGCGGTTCCGGCGGTCGGTGGATCCGCGGGATGCCGGGGGTCCGGTTGCGGGCTGCCGGGACGGTTTGCGGCCAAGCCGGGTGAGGCGATGCGTACGCCGAAAGGAGTAGGGGCATCCGTCATGAAAGACCAATCGTAAGGCAGTCTGCCCCGGAAAGGCCCAATAACGCAGCTAACGGCTGCCCAAAGCGGGTGGAATGGTCAGATTTTACAGGGGATATCAAGGGCTTGAGAGCCGCTAGGGCCGGCAAAGACAACCCTTCTTGCTTGCCTAGACCAGCCGCTTCCTTTATCCGGATAAGCGCCTCGCATGCGAGCGGCCCTGGCCGTGATTTGAGCTGGGCAGGGCGCATGATCCGGAAAGGTGGGCACAGCTTTCCGGGCAGATTGTGCTCGTATGAATGGGTCTTAGAGGGACTAGTCCAGGAATGGCCAACGTTGTCGTCGTCGGCGCCCAGTGGGGCGACGAAGGAAAGGGCAAGATCGTCGACTGGTTGTCGGAGCAGGCCGACATCGTCGTGCGCTTTCAGGGCGGGCACAATGCCGGCCACACCCTCGTCATCAACGGCGAAACCTACAAGCTCGCGCTGTTGCCTTCCGGCGTGCTGCGCCAGCACAAGCTGTCGGTGATCGGCAATGGCGTAGTGTTCGACCCGCAGGCTTTTCTCGACGAGGTGGCCAAGCTCAGGGGACAAGGCGTTGCCGTCAGCCCGGATAATCTGCGTGTCGCGGAGAATGTCACGCTGATCCTGCCGCTGCATCGCGAGCTCGATGCCTTGCGTGAATCCTCGAACGCCGTCACTGCGATCGGCACCACGCGCCGCGGTATTGGGCCTGCCTATGAAGACAAGGTCGGCCGTCGCGCGATCCGGCTGATGGACCTCGCCGATCTCGATACGCTGCCGCACAAGATCGAGCGGCTTCTCGCCCATCACAATGCGTTACGCCGCGGGCTTAATCTGCCGGAGCTCGACGGCAAGTCGATACTGACCGAGCTCTCGGCGCTGGCGCCGAAGCTGCTGCCTTACGCCGAGACGGTGTGGCGCCTGCTGGACATCAAGCGCCGCGAGGGCAAGCGCATGCTGTTCGAGGGCGCGCAGGGCGCGCTGCTCGATGTCGATCATGGCACCTACCCCTACGTCACGTCGTCCAACACGGTCGCGGCGCAGGCCGCAACCGGCGCGGGCCTCGGGCCCGGCGCGGTCGGCTACGTGCTCGGCCTCTGCAAGGCCTACACGACCCGGGTCGGCCAGGGCCCGTTCCCGACCGAGCAGGACAATGCCATCGGCCGCAAGATAGGTGAACGAGGCCGCGAGTTCGGCACCAATACCGGCCGTCCTCGCCGATGCGGCTGGTTCGACGCAGTCCTGGTGCGTCAGGCCGTGCGCACCTGTGGCATCAACGGATTGGCGCTGACGAAGCTCGATATCCTCGACGGCTTCGACAGCATCGAGGTCTGCACGGGCTACAAGCTCGACGGCAAGGAGATCGACCATTTTCCGGCCGGGGAGGGTGCTCAGGCGCGCGTAGTGCCCATCTATGAGACGATCGAAGGCTGGAAACAGCCCACGGCCAACGCACGTTCCTGGGCAGAGCTGCCTGCCCAGGCCATCAAATATGTTCGCAGGGTTGAGGAATTAGTGGGCTGCCCGATTGCGCTGCTTTCCACCAGCCCTGAACGCGAAGATACTATCCTGGTTCAAAATCCGTTCGAAGCCTAATGGGAAATTACTGGAAAGCGCACACGGTTGAGCTGATATGGCCGATTACTACCCGCTGATCGCTCGCGCTATTGCCGGATTGGACCCCAGCGCCCCCGGCGAGAGCCGCCGTGCGCTTTACGAGCGGGCGCGGGCCGCGCTGATTTCCCAGTTGCGCAGTGTGCAGCCGCCGCTTTCGGAATCCGAGATCACCCGCGAGCGGCTGTCGCTCGAGGAGGCCGTGCGCAAGGTCGAGTCGGAAGCGGCCCAGCGCGCCCGCGAAGCCAGGTCGGGTAGTGGTGCAGCCTCCTCGCGGGGAGACGCCTTGCGCCGCGCCAACAGCCGCGCCAACGAGGGCGGTGGCGGGGCTGCTGCTGCTCCGGCACGTGCACGTCCGTCCGCTCCTCCGCCGCCGCCGCCGCCCCCGCGCAACGAGCGGCCATTACCCGAGCCGGAGAGCGAGCGTCCGGCGCGACCGCGTGCTGAACCGCCGCCGCCGCGCCCGCAACCGCCCCCGCCGCCGCAGATATCGATGCAGGATCCGCAGATGCCGCCGGTGCGCGACCGCGCGCCCCCGCCGCGCCGCGGCCCCGACAACGGCGCGCCGGCGCCGGGCGTGCGCGGCTTCCGCGACATCGCGGCCGACGCCGACGATCTCGGACGCGCCGCCGCGCAGGCCAACCGCGCCGCGCGCAAGACCTACGCCAATGTGCCGTCGCCCTCGCCCGAATTCGAACGGATCGAGCCCGACCTGGAAAACCGAGTCGGCGATTTCGATCAGTCCTATTCCTATGACGAATCGATGGAGGAGGCCGAACGCTATTCGCCGCCTGCGCCGCCCGTGCCCCGCGCACGCGTCGGCGCCGACCGCGCGCGCGATCCCAAGCCCAGGCGTGCACGCTCCGGCACCGTGTTCCCGTTCAAGAGCGCGATCGCCATCGGCATCGTGCTGATCCTGGTTGGCGCCGCGATCCTGTGGGGCAAGTCGGCCGTCTCGACCGTCGCCGGACTGTTCAAGTCCTCGTCGCCCGTCGTGGAGCAGCCGAAGGACGCCTCGACGCCGCTGAGCAAGCCGAAGATTGCCGATCGCGTCGGGCAGCCCTCCTCGAGCGAGCAGCCGGTTGCGCCCGTGGCGCAGCGCGTGGTGCTTTATGACGAGGATCCGTCCGATCCCAAGGGCAAGCAATATGTCGGCTCGGTCGTGTGGCGGACTGAGCCGGTCAAGACATCCGGCAACCAGAAGCCGGATATCGCAGTGCGCGCCGACATCGAGATTCCCGACCGCAAGTTCAAGATGACGATGTCGTTCCGCCGTAACACCGATTCATCGCTGCCGGCGAGCCATACCGCGGAGCTCACTTTCATCCTGCCGCCCGACTTCGCGGGCGGTGGCGTTTCCAATGTGCCCGGCATCCTGATGAAGTCGAACGAGCAGGCGCGCGGTACGCCGCTGGCGGGGCTCGCGGTGAAGGTGACCGACGGTTTCTTCCTCGTCGGGCTCTCCAACGTCGATGCCGACCGCACGCGAAACATCCAGCTCCTGAAGGAGCGTTCGTGGTTCGACGTGCCGCTGGTCTACACCAGCCAGCGCCGCGCCATCATCGCCGTCGAAAAGGGCGCGCCGGGCGAACGCGCCTTCAATGACGCCTTCGCCGCCTGGGGCGAGTGAGGGCGTTTCTCAAGCGATTTATCTGTCCGGCCTCCGCGCCCCGCTGTTATAGTGGGGCGGTGAGATGAGGGGCGGAGCATGAAACGCTATCTGATCTTCGCTGCGGTGGGGCCGTTCCTTGGCGGCTTCTGGCTGTTGCTGTCCAATACGCTGGTGTCGGGCTATTGGGGCCATCCGCCGACCGCCGCCGAGGTCGGCAAGGTGCTCGCGTTCTTCGTCATCTCGCTGCAATACAGCTATCTGTTCGGCCTGCTGCCGGCGCTGATGATCGCCGCCATCGACGACATCCTGTTCCATGTCAAGCGTATCGGTCCCACCGTGCGAATCCTGATGGTGGGCGTGATCGCGTTCGGCGCGGCAGAACTGATGTACGGGTCGCGCGGACAGGACAATGGCGCCTTCCAGTTCATCATGTTCGGCCTGGTGGGCTTTATCCCCGGCACGATCAGCGCCTGGCTGGTGCATCGCTACGTGGAAGAACCGGCGCCGGCGTCGCAAGGCGCTTGAGAACGGCGGACAAAAAATGTCCGCCGGGTCGTCACTTCGGCAACCGAGCAGGTTATCGGCCGTTGCCGCGGCACCCGCCGTTCGGCCCGATATGATAGCCGCGCGGACAGGCATGCGCCGCCGGATTGGCGTAGTTGCGCAGGCATCCGCCATAGGGACCGCGATGCCATCCCTCGCCGCAGCCGCCGGCGACCTCGATGATATCGGTGTTGGGCGCCGTTGCGACGGGCGCGAGCGGCATGGCTTGCGCGGATCCGGTGATCGCTCCGAGGAAGAGAACTGTCGCCATCAATTTTTGCATGATCTTGTCTCCGTGGGGAATTGAATGAAAAGCCGGCGTCAGCCGCCGGCGGCGAAGGCGATGCCGGCGCGGACTTCGCCGATCGCCTGATCGATCAGCCCGAGCGCGCGTTCGCGATGGCCGCCCTTGTTCGGCGTTGCCGCAGCGAGTTCTGCGCGCGCCGACTGCAGCAGCGTCACGGTCTCAGTCATGTGGGGCTGCGCGCCTATGGCGTAGCCGATGCCAACACTGCCGGCGATGGCGGCGCCGAGCAATAATTTGCGTGTGAAGTTAGTGCCCATCTTGGTCTCTCCTTGCCGGGTTTTCCCGAAATTCAAGCCATTCGGCCTGGCCTGACGGCGGCGGCAGCCCAACCGGCGATTGCCGCCGGGCCGGATTGATAAAAGGGTGCGCGTGCTTCGTCTTGGACTGGCAGGTGTGGAAGGCGCTCCGATTTGGACTGTCCGGCGCAATTCCGGCTTGCTAGCCTCGATCTGTCTGCTTCAGGCCATATTCATCTGCGGCGAGCGATTCTGCCGCGCCGCTGGAATCCCATGACCGTCATCCGCAAATCGCTGTCGACCGACATGCTGCCGCGGGAGCTCGACCAGCGGCAGCGCTTTCTGCGCTTTGCCGAATTGTTCGAGCATTTTTCCAACACCGGCGAACTCGATCCGGCGCCGGATGTGCCGTTTGCAGCCGCGATGAACTCCATTCATATCGGCACCACCATGCTCGGCCGCTGCGACGGCACCTTCACCACGGTGAGGCGCGAACTGCGCCAGGTCATGGCAACCAACGACGACCGCTATTGCCTGGCGCGCGGCACCGGGGAGCGGACTTCGACCTTCACACATCGGGGTCGCGAGTTCACGCTTCGGCCGGGCTCGATGGTGCTGCTCAAGCTGGACGAGCCGTTCTTCGCCGCCGACGGCTCGAGCCGCAAGCGTTTCACCAATGTCCATCTGCCGATGACGACGTTGCGTGCCATGGTGCCCGATGTCGAGAACATGGTCGGCCGCGAACTCGAACCGGGCGGCGCGCTGTCGCTGGCGATGGATTACAGCAATCTCCTGCTGCAACATCCGGAGGCCGTTGAGGAAGCGGGCATGGCGATTGCAAACCATCTGCTCGACCTCGCCGCCCTCGGGCTCGGCGCGCGCGGCGAACATGCGGCCGAGGCACGCCGGGGCGGCCTGCGGGCGGTGCGACTGAAGACGGTTCTGACGATCCTCGGACAACGCTTTGCAGAGCCGGGTTTTTCCGCCCAGAAACTCGCAGCCGCGGCCGGCCTGTCGGAGCGCTATGTCAACGAACTGCTCTATGAGGCCGGCGCGAGCTTCACGCTTCGCTTGAACGAATTGCGGATGCGCAAGGCTGCCGAATTGCTCGGGCAGCGCCAAGGCCGCATCAGCGATATCGCGTTCGAGTGCGGCTTCAACGACCTCTCCTATTTCAACCGCTGCTTCCGCCGTCGCTTCGGGTTGACGCCGACCGCCGCACGGGGAAAATAAGGCAACTTGTGTCCGCTCAGCGCGTTACCATGTAACGCTCATGACAAATCATCAGACGTTCCATCGGCCGCACCTTGGCCGCGCGTCTCGCGCCAGCTTCAGCGCCGCGGAAGCGCGCGGCAAGGTGATCGACCAGGACGGCAGGGAGGTCCCGGACGAGGTGCTGCGCCCGTCCTTTGGCGGCTTTCACTTCGAGTTCCGCGGTGCGCGCCCCTTCGCCCCGCTCAGTCGCGAGCAGCGGCTGAAACGGCTCGAGGCCATCGCAAAATTGCTCGACGTCGCGTTCATCCTGCCCGGCACCAAGATCCGCTACGGCATCGACGGCATTATCGGATTGATCCCGGTGGTAGGCGACATTATCGCGACCGGCCTGTCGCTGTGGCTGGTCCGCGAGGCGCGCGCATTGGGGGCGCCCTGGCATGTCACCGCGCGGATGCTCGGCAATGTCGCGTTCCAGGGTATCGTCGGCACGGTACCGGTCGCGGGCGACGCCATCGACGTGTTGTTCCGCGCCAACATGCGCAATGCGAAGCTGCTGCGCGACTGGCTCGACAGGCAGCCATACTGAAGCTGCTGCGCGTCCTGCCAAAATAAAACGCCCCCGAAACTTTTCCGAGGGCGCGTTGTGCGAAGCCGATAAATCAGAAGCGGATCAAGTCAGGTTATGCGGCGTCCTTGTCGCTGGCTGACGCCTCGACCTTGCGGGCGCGGCGCGGCAGCGGGAAGGCCTCGCTCTCATACAGCGAGCGGATTCCGCTCTGGTCGAAGCGTGCTTCCTCGACCTGCAGGTAAGCTCCGTTCAGCGAGTCCGCCGGCAACTCCTCGATCGCGAAGCGAACAGCCTCGGCCGCCGTGCCGAAACGCCGATAAGCGAATCCGGCGCGCTTCTTCTTGCGGATCGCAGCGGGGAAAAGTTCGGCGGCTGTGTTGAAGTTGAACGGACGCATGGGTCGCATGGTCGAAGGCCTCTTGTCTTCTTGGCGCTAGCGCGAGCGGATGGGGATTGGACGGCGGGAGAGCCGCAACCGGCGGCCGCCGTGCACGTCATTTCGACCCCTAATATAAGCGTGTTTGACAAAATTGCGAACCCCTCCGGATCAAAACGTGAATCCGGAACTGTCGCCAGAGTTAACGGATAAGCCTTGTTATTTCAATGGCTTGGAGTGCTCAAAGTTTGCCCAGCAAAAGCAGGACAAGCAGGATTACCAGCACTACGCCGCCTAGCCCCATTCCGGAATGGCCCATGCCATACCCATAGCCGCCAAACCGGCCGCTGAAGCCGCCGAGCAGATAGATGATCACCAGAATGATCAGGATCAATCCAAGCGACATGGCGCCCTCCTTGGAATTGGCGGCAGGCAAGAAAACCGCGCCGCCAGTGCCAGCAAAGCACATTCCAGGCTGCAAGTCTTCCGGGCTACACGTCCCGGCAAGATCGCTGCCGGTGTGCCCGGGAGCAAAGGCTACTTCTGCGCCTCTTCGATCGGCAGCACCTTGAGCGGGCTCGCATAGGGCTCGACCCGCAGCGAGTCCCTGGAAATCAGCCCGATCTTGTGCAGCGGCGCCTGTTCGAGATCGCCGGAGGATGATTTGCGGACCGCATATTGCCAAACGCTGAGCGAGCCGTTGGCGACCAGCGCCTTGGCGACGCCGCCTGCATTCCCATCCATCCTGGCAAGTTCGCCTTCGGGGATCCCGATGACGATCTCGTCCCTCGTGGTGATGACCTTGAACAGCGATACCCTGTCGGCGGCGAGGGCAGGGTGGAACGCGAGGCTTTCCACGAGGAGGGTGGCGAGGCCGAGGCCGAGCATCAGGCGCTTCGAAATTCTCATGTCCGGGCTTTCCTTACTTGCGTGAGCGCGAATTTGGAACTCCAAAGCAAAAACCCCGCGCGACCAGACCTTTGTCGCGCGGGGTTTCAATAGCGTTCGAAGCGGAAAAGCCTATTTCGCCTTCAACTTCAGCGCCGCCGAATTAATGCAGTAGCGCAAGCCTGTTGGCCCGGGTCCGTCATTAAAGACGTGACCGAGATGGCCGGAGCATTTCGAGCAGAGCACCTCGGTGCGGATCATGCCGTGGGTAGTGTCCTGCTCCTCGTCGATATGGCTCTCGACGGCTGGGTTCGTGAAGCTCGGCCAGCCGCAGCCGGAATCGAACTTGGCATCGGACTCGAACAGCGTCTGCCCGCAGCCCGCGCACATGTAGGTGCCCGGCCGCGTCTCGTGCTCATACTCGCCCGAGAACGGGCGCTCGGTCGCCTTCTCGCGCAGCACCGCGTACTGCATCGGCGACAATTCCTTGCGCCACTCGGCTTCAGCTTTTTCGACTTTGTCTGAACTCTTGGTATCGGACATGAATGTTCCCTTCGGGCGCATGATCCGGAGAAGTGTGAAACGGCTTTCCGGGAAGTTCATGCGCAAACAATGGACTATAGCGCTGTTATCATCGCGCTATGAGCCGCTTAGTTTGAAACGCTGACGTTTTTCACCAGCGTCGGCTTCTCGATGTAACTTGCCGCAAACAGCTTCTTCAGGTTCTCGATCTTGGGCAGGTCGTTATAGGCAATATAGGGCTGGTTGGGGTGCAGTGTCAGGTAGTCCTGGTGATAGGCCTCCGCCGGGAAGAAGCCTTGCAGCGTGTTGACCTTGGTGACGATCGGGCCGCCATAGACCTTGGCGGCGTTGAGCTGGGCGATATAGGCGTCCGCTACCTTCTTCTGCTCGTCGGAGGTGGTGAAGATCGCCGAACGGTATTGCGTGCCATGGTCGGGGCCCTGGCGGTTGAGCTGGGTCGGGTCGTGCGCCACGGAGAAGAAGATCTGCAGGATCTTGCCATAGGAGATCTTCTTCGGATCGAACTTGATCTGCACGGATTCGGCGTGTCCGGTCGTGCCCGACGAAACCTGGTCGTAGGTCGCCGTCATCTGGCTGCCGCCGGCATAGCCGGACACTGCATTGACCACGCCCGCGGTGTGCTGGAACACGCCCTGCACCCCCCAGAAGCAGCCGCCGGCGACGACAGCGGTTTGCAGGCCGTCGGGGGCGGATGCCATGTCGGCGGCGGGGGCGGGGATCACCACCGCTTCCTCGGCGGCGCGCGTCGGCACGGCGACAAAGGCGGCGATCGCCAGCGCGCCGATGGCGGCGGCACAAAGCGAAAGGCGGCTGAACTGGCTCATGGCTTGTCCTCGTTGGGGCTGGATCTCAGTTGATGGTACTTTAATGCGCGCCTGCGGTGCTTCACAATCTCGACCGCGCTTTTCATGTACCCAAGATACGGGGACTGCCCCCGGTTGTTACCGGCCACGGGACACGAGTCCGTGAATAAAATCCACCGCGGCCAACACGTTAATGGCGTTTCCGAGCCGGTTCGGCGAGGTTGCCAGACCCGGCCATGAACCGCCGCCATGGACCACCGCCATCTCCGGCCGACCAATGTCCGTGCTGTCGGAGCCTTCCTGATGATGTCACGCGCCTGCTGTCTTGCGGCGAGGTGGATTGCTTCGCGGAGCCTGTCATCGGGCGCGCCATTCGCGCGACCCGTTGGTTCGCAATGACGAATCCTAAACCACCACGCTCAGCCTCTTCGCCGCGCGCGTAATCCCTGTATAGAGCCACCTGGCGCGGCTATCCTGGAACGCAAAACTCTCGTCGAACAGCACGACGTCGTCCCATTGCGAGCCCTGTGATTTGTGCACGGTCAGCACATAGCCGTAGTCGAACTCGTCATAGGGCTTGCGCTGTTCCCACGGGATCTGCTCGATCCCGCCTTCAAAGCAATCCTGGCGCACGGACACCTTCGTCACCTTGTGCATGAACTCCTCATCAGGCGACAGCCGCATGCTCAGGATCCGCGACGATTTCGAGCGCGAGGGCGTGCGGGCCTTCACCCGCCACAGTCCGCCGTTGAACAGGCCCTTCTTGCGGTTGTTGCGCAGGCACACCAGCTTGTCACCGGCGACCGGCAGCAGCTCCTCGATATTCTGGCGCTGCCGCATCCGTATATTGTACGCGCGTCGCGTGTTGTTGCGCCCGACCAGCACCTGGTCGGCATTCATGACCCGCTCCGGATCGAGCTCGGAGCGCGACACCACCTCGCTCTCGCCATAGCGGCCGATGTCGAGCTCGCGACCCTCGCGCACGTCCATCGACATGCGCACGATCGGATCGTCCTGCGCCTGGCGGTGCACTTCGGTCAGCATCGCGTCCGGCTCGGAGGCGGTGAAGAAGCCACCGCCCTGGATCGGCGGCAATTGCGCGGGATCGCCGAGCACCAGCAGCGGACATTCGAAGGAGAGCAGGTCGCGGCCCATCTCCGCATCGACCATCGAGCATTCGTCGATCACGATCAGCTTCGCCTTGGAGGCTGGCGCATCGTCCCAGAGCTCGAAGCTCGGCTGCTCGACGCCGGATTCGCGGGCGCGGTAGATCAGCGAATGGATGGTGGACGCGTCGTCGCAGCCCTTGTTGCGCATCACCAGCGCCGCCTTGCCGGTAAAGGCAGCGAATTTCACGCCGCCATCGACGCCGTCGGCGATGTGCCGGGCCAGCGTGGTCTTGCCGGTGCCGGCATAGCCGAACAGGCGGAACACGGGCGGCGTGCCGTGCTTGCCGGGTTTGGCCTTGAGCCAGTCGGCAACCGCTTTCAGTGCGGAATCCTGGTGGGGCGTGAAGCTGGTCATGACCTTGGGGGAGACGAGCCGCACGGCGACTCAGACGCCCACAAACTAATCATTCGCCTGCTCCGATCAAGCGGGCTTCCGTGGCGCGGAATTGCCATGCGCAGGCAGCGCTAGACTTAAGTCCGGCGCGGATTACACTCGGTAAAAAAACATGGTCGGTTTGGGAGAGACGTGATGAAATTCGGCATCTTCTACGAGCTGCAATTGCCGCGCCCCTGGGTCGAGGGCGATGAGCTCAGGCTCTATCAGAATGCCCTGACGCAGCTCGAGACCGCCGATCGCGTCGGCTATGACTATGCCTGGGTGGTCGAGCATCATTTCCTCGAGGAATATTCGCACTCGCCGGCGCCCGAATCCTTCCTCGCCGCCGCGAGCCAGCGCACCAAGCAGATCAGGCTCGGCCACGGCATCTTCCAGCTCACGACCAATCATCCCGCGCGCGTCGCCGAGCGTGTTGCCGTGCTCGATCTCCTGAGCAACGGCCGCTGCGAATTCGGCATGGGCGAGAGCGCGTCGATCACCGAACTGACGCCGTTCGGCCGTGACATGGAAACCAAGCGCGAGGTGTTCGAGGAAGCCGTTCAGGCGATCTTCCCGATGTTCACCAGGATCGGCACCGAGCATCATGGCAAATATTTCGACCTGCCGTTGCGCAACGTCGTGCCGAAGCCGGTGCAGAAGCCGCATCCGCCGCTCTGGATGGCCTGCTCGCAATTGCCGACCATCGAGCGTGCGGGGCAGAACGGATTTGGCGCACTCGGCTTCCAGTTCGTCAGCGCCGACGCCGCGCATGCCTGGGTCCATGCCTATTACAACGCCATCACCAAGCGGTTGAAGAAGCTTGCCGACTACGAAATCAACCCGAACATGGCGTTGGTGTCGTTCTTCATGTGCGCCAAGACGGATGAAGAGGCGCGCAGGCGCGCCGACGGCGCCACCTTCTTCCAGTTCGCGCTGCGCTATTACGGCCAGGGCCAGAACAGGGCCCGCCCGGCGCCGGGCACCGTCAACATGTGGGACGAGTACAACAAGTGGAAGCGCGACAATCCCGAAGCGCAGGAACAGGCGCTGCGCGGCGGGTTGATCGGCTCGCCCGAAACCATCGCCAAGAAGCTGCGGCGCTTCCGCGCCTCGCATATCGACCAGGTGATCCTGCTCAACCAGGCCGGCAAGAACACCCACGAACACATTTGCGAGTCGCTCGAGCTGTTCGCCAAGGAAGTGATGCCGGAGTTCAAGCACGATCCCGAGCACGACGAATGGAAGAAGGGCGTCATGAGCGGGGCGATCCAGCTCGAGGAGATCGACACCAAGGCCTTCACCGACCGCTACGGCAAGCTCGCCGTCAGCGTGTCGCCGCAGAAGGCCGCCGCGGCGGGCTGACGCGAGGAGCGTATGGCATGCCGCGGGACGCCGTGGCATGCTGGCGCGATGAAACGTATCGGAATCTGGGCCTTCTACGCCGTCGGCACGCTGGCGGTCGCCTATCTCGCGCTCTATGCCTATGCCATCTATCGCGGCCGCGACTTCACACCCGGCGATCCCATTCACATTTTCCGCAACCCGGAAGCGCCGAACTATTCGTGATCGCGTGAGGGCCGCGTTGTGCGAGAGCCGTGCTTCAAAAGAGCGTGCTTGCTCGCACTGTCTCTCGCTCGCACTATACTGGCGATCGTTCGCACTATAATGGCTTTATCATCTCCAGCACGTTCAATCCTCCCGAATGGATCACGGGACTGCCGTTGGGCGCATTTCCGGTGTCGAAAACGTGCTCCCAGAAAGATGCGGTCGATCTGGCTCCGAAAATCGTCAGCGATTGCTGGTAATCGACCCATAGAGGAAGCCTGCCGAGGTGCGCCAGGAAATTCCTGATGTTCAGCCAAAGCTGCTCGGGAAAATTATATTGAAACAGCTTTTCGACCCGAACGTTCTTGCCGTTGTTCTGAAAGTAGTTGACGATGAGCTTGCCGACGAACGGCAGCCATGCACTCAGAATCTCTTCGCGACCGATTCGATGTGCGCGCAGGTGATCATCAGGGATGATTTCGCCCTTGCGGATCTTGTTTTCGAGCTTGTCCGTGCCGCGGCCGAAATCGTACCTGCCGCCTGTGTAGAAAGCCTCGGCGACCGAACTCATGAGTTTGACGATCTGTCGCTTTTCCAGCTCGCGCGGGTTCTCGCCCTGCGCCGAAACTCCGTAGAAGGACGTTTCGAGCATGTCCTTTCCGATGAATTGCGAGAAGAACGTCTTTTCGATTGAGGAATAGGAAATCGGCTTTTCGCCTCCCTTGCCGCCCCACTCGATGAAGTCGCGGAGCTTGTTCTCCTCGTTGTGGGCTATGGCGTTTCGTTGGGCATCGAGGATGTAACGCCGCATTTGCCGTTGCTCGCCCCGGAAGTGCTCGACAAGGTCGCTTTCGGAGAAGTGTTCGTCCCCTGGAGCCATCGTCTTGTCGTGCAGGAAGCGTTCGATCCGGTCTCCGAGGATGGTCGCGCCGAGGTGCCGCTGCGTCGACTTGTCGAACGCCACCTGACGCAGATTCGTGCCTGCGTTGGTGTTGGCGGTCACCAGGACATCGGTGTCCGGGTTGAGGAAAACACGCAGCGGCAGGTTCCTCTGGTCCAGCAATATCTGGGCAGCCGCCTTGTGCTGCCCGTCGAACAGCCGGACCTTGCCGCCTCCCTGCTCGGACGAATTAAGCCAGGCCAGCGGAACGTGCAGTTGGGGACGCTTGCGGTGAAATTCCTCGATCAGCCCCCTGATCGAGTTTCCAATCGAGCGGGGATTCACCTTCTCGTCATGATGCAGATATTCGATGGGAAGCGTGATGAACGCCGTCTTCATTCCGGACAAATCGTCCTCGCAGATCGGAACGGCGACGCGCGAATATTGTCCGAGCTCCGGAAGGGCAAAGGATATCTCCCTGGCGGATATGTCTGCCCGCAGCGCGTATCTTCCTCCGCCGAATTCGGCCAGGACATGTCCGAGGTTCGCGCCACGTGGATCGTTCGCCTTCTTGCGGATCTGCTCCAGACGATTGAGCACGCGGGCCACGTAGAGGTGCGAGGCTTGCTTGCTCTCGTTGGCCCGTGCGTACACCAGGGCCCAGTTGCTCTCGTCGTCCGGTCCCTTGTCGCGTGTCGGGATGATGTGATCGATCTCGAGGTCGTCAGCACCGAGATCCATCCGTTGACCGGTGATGAAGCAGGCGCCGTTCTGGCGATGCCAAAGTCGCTCCCTCAGTGTTCTTCGCTCATCGGGTGACAGTTTTTGCAGGGCCGGTGACACATCCAAACTCCTTACGCACGCCAACGAAGGCTCGATAATGAGTAGGGAGCTTTGCAATTTCAAGTCGTGTTTTTGTGAGAAACATCCTTAGGATTTGTGCAAATTCTGTGTCTCGTGACTGGCGACGGGGCGGCGAGCAGGCGCAGCCTGCCGCTCGAGCATGATCCGGAAAAGTGTGAAGCGGTTTTCCGAAAAGATCATGCTCAAACAATGAGCTAAAGCGCGATGTCGATTCTTGCTGATCTCATCGCGCGGCAGGCGCGCGATTTGAGTGCCGCGCCTTGCGGGAACGCCGGACCGTTCCGGCGGGTGGCAGCCGCTTGTTCCGGGGGTTAACGAGTCATTACCCGGCTGTCGCCGCGCGCTGATATTCGCCCGCGCCCGGCGGCGGGATCGGGACGCCGCCGTCGGCATATTCGTTGAGCTTGTTGCGAAGCGTGCGGATGGAGATGCCCAGGATGTTGGCGGCATGGGTGCGATTGCCGAGGCAATGCTTCAGCGTCTCGAGGATCAGGTCGCGCTCGACATCGGCCACCGTGCGGCCGACCAGGGCGCGCGTGACCTGTTCGGCGGCCAGCGTCGCATGCGCCACCGCCGGCTGGGTTCTGGCGACGTCGAGGCGGTCGCCGTCCGGCGTGATGATCGCCTCCGCCCCGATCTCGTCGCCCTGCGCCATCAGCACCGCGCGGTGAATGGTATTCTCCAGTTCGCGGACGTTGCCTTGCCAGCGGTTGCCGCTCAGCACGCCGCGCGCCTCTGCTGAAATCGGCCGCAGCGGCACACCGTTGGCGTCGGCGTATTTTTTGGCGAAATGCTGCGCCAATTCGAGGATGTCAGCGGGGCGTTCGCGAAGCGGCGGGATCTTCAGGTTCACGACGTTGAGACGGAACAGGAGATCCTCGCGGAAGGTGCCCTCGCGCACGGCCTCGGACAGATTGCGGTTCGAGGTCGCAATGATGCGGATGTCGACCGAGACCGGCTTGGTTCCGCCGACGCGGTCGATCACGCGCTCCTGGATGGCGCGCAACAGCTTCGATTGCAGCCGCACATCCATTTCCGAGATTTCGTCGAGCAGCAGCGTGCCGCCGCTCGCTTCCTCGAACTTGCCGATGCGGCGGGCGACCGCGCCGGTGAAGGCGCCCCTCTCATGGCCGAAAAGCTCGGACTCCAGCAGATGCTCCGGGATCGCCGCGCAGTTGATGGAGATGAAGGGCCGCTTGGCGCGGCCCGAACGGGAGTGGACATAGCGCGCCAGCACTTCCTTGCCGGTGCCGGACTCGCCGGTGATCATGACGGAGGCGTCGGAGCCTGCGATCTGCTGGGCGAGCTTGATCACCCTGGCCATGGCATCGTCGCGATAGACGAGGTCGCGGAAATCGTTGGCGACGGCGGCAAGCACCGCTGCGATCAGCTCCGGATCGGGCGGCAGGGGGATGTATTCCTTGGCGCCGGCATGGATCGCCGCGACCGCGGCGCGGGCGTCGTTGGTGATGCCGCAGGCGACGATCGGCACATGGATGTGCTCGGCCTCGAGCCGCATCACGAGATCGCGGATATCGAGAGCGACATCGGCCAGAATGAGGTCGGCGCCCTTGCCGCCGCGCAGCACCGCCAGCGCCTGTTCGTTGCCGTCGGCATGCGTCACGGACGCGCCGTTGTCCATCGCGATCTTGGTGGCCGTACTGAGCTGGCCCTTCAGGCTGCCAACGATGAGAAGCCGCATGTCAATCTCCTGTTCGTCCGTGCGCTGGTTTCAAGCGCAAAAGCAGTTTCTGGCTCAGGCGCGTTCAGCCTTGATGATTTCCGTCATGGTGACGCCGAGCTTGTCTTCGACCAGCACGACTTCGCCGCGCGCCACCAGGCGGTTGTTGACGTAGATGTCGATGGATTCGCCGACGCGCCGGTCGAGTTCGAGCACGGTGCCGGGTCCAAGCTTCAACAGCTCGCCGACGTCCATCTTCGATCGGCCGAGCACGGCCGAGACCTGGACCGGCACGTCGAACACCGCCTCGAGATCGGCGGCAATGCGCGCAGCCTGTTCGTCTTCGTTGTAACCGATGTCGTCCGTCGCCGGCACTTCCGCAGCGTTGTTGAGGTCGGGAAGCGGAACCTGGGTGTCGGTGTCGCTCATGTCTTAACCCCTCGTGGCCGCTGGCGCGGCCTCATTTCTGGACGACATATAGCGTCCGACAAGTTCGTCGATCTTGGCCTCGATGGCGGCGCGTTCCAGCACGACGCCGCCGTCCGCCCATTCGATCCGGCAATCGCCGGTCGCAATCTCGGGCTCGGCGAGGATGACGAGGCGTCCCTCGAAGCCGGACTGCTTTGCAAGCCGCTCGATGCCCTCGCGCGCCACCTCGTAAAGCGAGGCATTGATGCGCACCACAAGATGCGGCGTGGAGACGAGGTGCGAGAAGCAGTCCTTGATCAGACCCACGATCTCGCCAAGCGGTTCGGCGGCGATCAGCTCGCTGGAAAGTTTTCGGGCAACCGCCACGGCGACATCGACCGCTTCGGTCTCCATCCGCGTCTCGATGCCGTCAAATCGCGCGGCGATGCCCTGCATGCCGATCTTGATCTCTTCCAGCGCGAGCGCGGTGCGGCGATCGCTTTCCGCCTTGGCTTCGCGCTGGCCCGCATCGAAACCGTCGCGATAGGCGCGCTGCTCGGCCGCGGCGATCTTCTCGGCCATTTCGGCCTGCGTCGGCCGTTCGCGCGACTTGTCCGGCGCCGCGAAATCGGTGTCGAACAGGAATTTTGCGGGCGCGGCCATCAGTACACCAGCTCGTCGTCGGCGCGATTCTTGGTCAGCGTGATCTCGCCCTTGGCGGCGAGATCCTTGGCGAGGTTGACCAGCAGCGCCTGGGCCTCGTCGACGTCGCGCAGGCGAACGGGGCCCATGGCGGCCATGTCGTCCATCAGCATCTTGCCGGCGCGCGAGGACATGTTGCCGAGGAAGAAGCCCTTGACATCTTCGTTGGCGCTCTTGAGTGCGACGCCGAGCTTGTCCTTGTCGACATGCCGCATCAGCGTCTGCGCCGAGCCCGAGTCGAGCTTGATCAGGTCGTCGAAGGTGAACATCAGCGCCTTGATCCGCTCGGCGGATTCGCGGTTGTCGTCTTCCAGCGCGGTGATGAAGCGGGTTTCGGTCTGGCGGTCGAAATTATTGAAGATTTCGGCCATCACCTCGTGAGCGTCGCGGCGCCGCGTCTGCGACAGGTTCGACATGAATTCGACGCGCAGGGTCTTCTCGACGCTCTCGATGACCTCTTTCTGCACCGCCTCCATTCTCAGCATGCGGTTGACGACGTCGAGCGCCATGTCCTCGGGCAGAATTGCGAGAACGCGCGCGGCGTGTTCGGGCTTGAGCTTGGAGAGCACCACCGCGATCGTCTGCGGATATTCGTTCTTCAGGTAGTTGGCCAGCACCTCTTCCTGCACGTTGGAGAGCTTCTCCCACATGTTGCGGCCGGCGGGCCCGCGGATCTCGTCCATGATGCCGGTGACGCGCTCCGGCGACAGGTATTGGTGCAGCAGGCGCTCGGTGGCGTCGAAATTGCCCATCAGCGCGCCGGAGGCCGACATGCGCGAGACGAATTCGAGCAGCATGCCCTCGACCGTTTCGGCTTCGACGGTGCCGAGCGTGGACATCGCCAGCGACAGCTCGCGCACCTCGTCGTCGTCGAGCTGCTGCCAGACCTTGCCGCCATATTGTTCGCCCAGCGCCAGCATCAGCATCGCTGCGCGCTGGGCGCCCGGGATTTTCTCCCCCTTCTTGGTGGCCTGGCGCGGGGCAAGGCTCTGGATGACATTGGTGATGTCATCGCTGTTCTGGTTTGCCTGGGGGTTGGCCATTTCAGATCACTCGGCTGCTTCACTTAGCCATTGGCGGACAATGGCTGCGGTTTCGTTCGGGTTGCGATCGGCGAGCTCGCCGACGCGATGGACGGATTGGGCGTGGACCTGGCCCTGCACCTGCGCGACGTCGATCAGGTGAGCGGTGTTGTTGCCGGGCGCGATGAGGCCGACCGGTCCGCCCGACGCCGAGGCGGCCGCGACGGCCTCCGGCGGCGGTGCGGTGACGGCATTGGTGAGCGCGGCGAGCTCTTCGGAAGCAAGGACCTTCTTCACGAGCGGCCGGACCACCATGAACAGCACGACAAGTCCGAGCAGCATCATTACGCCGAGCTCGATGACGTACATGATGTCGTCCTTGGTGAACTGCAGCATGCCGAGGAAGCCTGTCGGCTCGGTGATCGGCGCGACCTGCGGGCCTTCGGCGAATTTCAGGTTGACGACCTCGACCTGGTCGCCGCGCTTCTGGTCGAACCCGATGGCCGAGCGCACCAGTGCCGCGATCCGGTCGAGCTCCTCCTTGCCCCGCTCCTTGTAGACCTGCTCGCCCTTCTCGTTCTTGGAGTAGGCGCCGTCGACCAGCACCGCGACGGAGATGCGGTTGACCCGGCCGGCTTCCGTCACTTCGGTCTTGGTGGTGCGGGAAATTTCGTAATTGTTGGTTTCCTCGGTTTTCTTGCTCTGGTCGCGCCCTTGCGAACCGTTGTTCTGCTGGTTGCCGGGCAGTTCGTTGTTGACGGTGACCTGGCCGTTGTCGGTGCCGGACAGCGAGGATTCCTCGCGGGTCTGGGTCGAGCGCAGCACGCGGCCCTCGGGGTCGAACTTGTCCGAGGTCTGGGTGATCTTGTTGAAGTCGAAGTCGGCGGAGAGCTGGACACGGGCGCGGCCCTGGCCGACCACGGACGACACGATATCCTCGACCTGCTTGCGCATCCGCTTCTCGAACGCGTTGCGGCGCTCGTCGCCGACGGCCTGGTCGATGTCGCTGGCGGCGCCGTCGGCCAGCAACTGGCCGGCCTCGTCGACGATCGACACCCGTTGCGGCTTCAGACCGTTGACGGACGAGGCGACCAGGTGGCGGATGGCGCGGATTTGCTGCTGTTCCAGCGCGCCGCGCACCCGCACCACGATCGAGGCCGAAGGTTCCGGCGTTTCGCGCGAGAACAGCGGCCGCTCCGGCAGGACGAGGTGGACGCGGGCGGCCTGGATGCGGTCGATGCCGCGAATGGTGCGTGCAAGCTCGCCCTCCAGCGCACGCAGATGGTTGATGTTCTGGACGAAGCTGGTGGTGCCGAGCGCGTCGGACTTGTCGAAGATCTCGTAGCCCACACCGCCGCCCTTCGGCAGGCCGCCCTCGGCAAGTTTCATGCGCAGCCGCGTGACCTTGTCCTTGGGCACCATGATCACGGCGCCCTCGTTGCGGATCTCGTAAGGAATCGCCTGGCGTTCCAGATCCTTGATGATGCTCGACGAGTCCTCGAGCGAGAGGTCGGTGAACAGGGTTGTCATTTGCGGCGTCGTCACGCGCATGATGACGAATGCGAAAAAGCCGATCAGCGCGGCCGTGACCGCGATCATCGCCATCAACCGCGAGGCCCCCAGGCCCTTCAGGAAATCGACAAGACCTTGCAAAACCAACAGCCCCAGATTCGGCAACTAGCAGCCGAGTAGGCAAATATTGCCTATGCGATGGTTTCGATATGGTTAACGAAGATTAAGAGGCGTGTTCCGAAAACGGCGGGCAAAAAAAATCGGCCTCGCGAAGCGAGGCCGGTTTTTTTGATGATCCTGGCTCGAAAGGCTTGTTACTGGCGATACTGCTGAATGCGGGTGGTGCGCAGGCCAGCGAGACCATGCTGGTCGATCGAGAACTGCCAGGAAAGGAATTCGTCGACGGTCAGCGTGTAGCGGCTGCAAGCCTCTTCCAGCGAAAGGAGACCGCCGCGCACGGCAGCGACAACTTCGGCTTTACGGCGAATGACCCACCGTTTGGTCCCGGGCGCGGGCAGATCCGCGATCGTAAGCGGGCTGCCGTCGGGCCCGATGACGTATTTCACCCTCGGGCGATGGGGTTCTGTCATGGCGTACTCACAAACTCTTAACCACTGAACTCACGGTACCAACCTACGCTGCGCGGCTTAAAATTTACCTAAGCCCAAGGCTTCAATACGATTCTCCTTGAAAATGACGGCAACGAGTCCAACCCGGCGCCTGCAGGAGCCGGGTTTTGCGTTTTCAACTCACGATTTTTAACGACTTGTTAACTCCCGTTGATGTTTTGGGCCCGCTGGAGGCAGGCCAAATCGTCAGTTTGAGGAGCTGGCCGGCGCTCCGATCGCCTTGATCTGGCTCATGGTGTAACTCTGGCCGTTGATCGAGAGCATCGGCGGGGACTGCGTGAGATCGACCGCGCTCACGGTGCCGCCGACCTGAGTCGGAATCGCCACGGTGTTGCCGCTCGAGTCCTGCGTGGTCGCGGTCAGCTTGTAGGTTCCGTCCGGCCATTGCGTGCCGTCATTGCCCTGACCGTTCCAGGTAAAGGGCTGGTTATTGCCGGCGTTCGCAGAGAAGGCCCCGCTGTAGACGGTCTGGCCGGCGCTGTTGGCAATGCTGATGTTGATCGTGGACGTGGATGGAACGTTCAGCTCCCAGGTCGCCTTGGAGTTGACCATCGCCGTGGTGCTGCCATCGACGATCGCAGTCTTGCCGACAAATTCGAGCGCCTGCGTCGCCTGCGCGGTCTGCTGTAGCGAGACCAGGGTCGAGAGCGAGTCGTTGGTCCGCAGTTGCTGCTCGACACCCGCGAACTGCACGAGTTGCTGGGTGAACTGATTTGTATCGAGGGGATCAAGAGGGTTCTGGTTCTGCAACTGCGTCGTGAGCAGAGTCAGGAAGGTCTGGAAATTGCCCGCGATGGTCTGGTCGGCCGTCGAGCTCAGCGAGGCTCCGCCCGTGCTCGAAGAGGATGATTTCGGCGGCGTCGTGGTGCCGGAGACGACCGCAGGGGCCGTGGTTGCGCCTGTCGTTGCCATGAGAGCCTCCTCAGACCCTGATGTCCACGCCGCCGCTGTTGCCCAGCATGCGGCCGTAGGACCGTCCCGCGATCGCCGCGGGAACCGTGTCTTCCTCTGAAATCACCAGCCGTTGCGGCTGAGCGCCGGTCTGGTTGTTGTTCGGATCGCTGTTCTGGCCGGACTGTGATTGATCGCGCAGGCTGAACTGCAGGCCGCCATTGCTGGTCTTCAGGCCGGCGTCGTTGAGTGCCTGCTGGAGCTGCGGCGCGTCCTGCTGCAGCAGCGACAGCGTTTCCGGCTTCTCCACCGTCAAATGCGAGGTCACCTGGCCGTTGCGATCGACATCGATGCGCACATCGATGCGGCCGAGATCGGCGGGATCAAGCCGCACCTCGAAATGGGTCTTGCCGCTCTGCACGGAGGCTGCGATTTCCACCGCAAGGCCGCTGAGCGGCACGGCCGCGCCGGCGGCATGCGTCACTGTGAACTTGTCGGTCGCAGCCGCGGGCGTCACGCCGGAAAGCTGCTGTTGCGGCAGCGTGGCGAGTTGCGCATTCGCGTCCGCCACCGTGGGCGCCGGCTGTGCGTTGGCGGTCACCTGCGAATGATCATGTGCCGCTTGTCCCGGCGTTGACGCCCCGTCAGCGTCGGCCTTCACGGCGTTCGG
Source organism: uncultured Alphaproteobacteria bacterium (assembly GCA_963696255.1). Lineage (GTDB taxonomy): Bacteria > Pseudomonadota > Alphaproteobacteria > Rhizobiales > Xanthobacteraceae > Bradyrhizobium. The sequence goes on along the minus strand of CAVOJN010000005.1, from coordinate 193,944 downwards.
AGGCGTGACCTGCATGTCCGGTTTCACGGCAGGCTGCGGCGCGGCGCTGGTCTGGTCCGTCGTGGCGATTGTGGTTGCGGCGTCCTTGCTGCCCTGGGCATTGCCGGCGGCCGGGGCGGACTTCACCTGAAAACCGGTCGTTGTCTTGACGCCGGTGGTCTTGCCGGTCGCAGAGCCTTGCGTGCCGACAGCGCTCGTCAGCTCGACATCTGTCGCCACCGTCGAATCGGTTGCGACAGTCTGCTGGGTTGCCGCCGTCTGAACCGCCGGGGTCTGAGCCTGTGTTTTGGCGTTGGGGACGCCGCCTTGCGTTTTCGGCGTTCCGGTCTGCTCGCCGGTCTTCGCCTCGGGCGCGAATCCCGTCACCGCGTTGGCGGTCGCCGAGGTGGCGGCGATCGCGGCCGCGGCGATCGCCAGCGGCACGTTGGCGCTGCCCTGTCCCGACGGCGAATTGGTCAGCGCGGCCGCGACGGGAATGAGCGCGGCGATCGGGTCAGGTGTGGCCGCTCCCTGGTCGCTTGCCTGTGCCGTCACGGCAGAGTCGAGCGCGTCGGCAGCGCTGTCTCCATCCGTGCCGGCCTTCTCGGTGGATTTGCTCTCGCTCGTCTTCGATTTGTCCGCTGCCCCGGACCTGGTATCACCGGATTTGGTACCGCTGGACTTGGTATCGCCAGACTTGGCGTCGCTGCTCCGCGTCGTCGCGTCATTGCCGCCGGAGGCGGACGGCGGCGGATCGTTGTCGTCGGAACGCGAATTGTCAGCCGCCCGCGACTGGCTCCTGTCGTTCGAGGCGGTGTCGCGCGGCGGCGTTTTGTCCGTGCGAGGTGAGTCCTGACGCGCTGAATCCTGGCGCGCTGAATCCTGGGCGGCGCGCGGCGGTGGCGGCGGGGCCGGATCCGGCGGCGAACTCTGGGGGTCGGCGGGCAAGTTGCTGTCGACCATCGCGGCAAAGCTGCTCGTCAGCTGCGACGGGTCCGGCAGGGCAGGCTTTGGCAGCGCGTTCTGATACGTCGCGCTGGCGGTGACATCTGACGTAACGCTTAACACGGGGCCGACCTTTCACGGTGAACTCGGCAGAGGTGGTAGCAAGGAGCGGGCCAGTTCCGGCCGATCTTAATCTATTGTGATTTCAATGGGTTACTTCGGGGCCCGGGACATTACGGGGTGGCGTAAGTGGCCGCCTTTTCTGCCTCCCGGCAAGATTTGCCGTTTGTGCCGCAAAAGGCGCCCGCGTGATTGCTTCACGCGGATACGGCCTATATTAAGAGTGCGTCTCTTGGACGATTTCGGCCTCTCGCGGTCCGAAGTCAGCGCCAGAGGCTCGCTAACCGCAACACGGGCTCCGACGCGGCTGCCGGTTCCGAGGAAAGTCCAAGGAAAAATCCGAGGAAAAACCCGAGGAAGCGGTCGGCGGTATCAGCGCTTCGCTTCGAAAACCTGAACGTCATGCTCAACAGTCTCGATCTCGAAGGTCGTCCGGAGGATACCAGGGTCGTCGTCGCCATGTCCGGTGGCGTCGATTCCTCGACCACGGCTGCGCTGTTGAAGGGCCAGGGCTATGACGTCGTCGGTATCACCTTGCAGCTCTACGATCATGGCGCCGCGACCCATCGCAAGGGCGCCTGCTGTGCGGGCCAGGACATTCACGACGCGCGCAATGTCGCCGAGCGCATCGGCATTCCGCATTACGTCCTCGACTATGAAGACCGGTTCCGCGAGTCCGTGATCGATACGTTCGCCGAGAGCTATGCGCTCGGCGAAACGCCGGTGCCCTGCATCGAGTGCAACCGTTCGGTCAAGTTCCGCGATCTGCTCAAGACTGCGCGCGAGCTCGGCGCGCAGGCGCTTGCTACCGGCCATTATGTCGCCTCGCGCCGCCTTTCCGATGGATCGCGCGCGCTGGTCTGCGCGGCCGACGCCGATCGCGACCAGAGCTATTTCCTGTTCGCGACCACGCGCGAGCAACTCGACTTCCTGCGCTTTCCGCTCGGCGACATGACCAAGCCCGAGGTGCGCGAGCATGCGCGGCGCCTTGGCCTCACCGTTGCCGACAAGCAGGACAGCCAGGACATCTGCTTCGTGCCGACTGGCCGCTACACCGACATCGTCAGCCGGCTGAAGCCGAATGCGATGGAGGCGGGCGATATCGTCGATCTCGACGGACGCGTGATCGGCAGCCATCAGGGCATCGCGCATTTCACCGTGGGCCAGCGCAAGGGGCTGCGCATCGCATCCCATCATCCGCTTTACGTCCTGCGGCTGGATGCGCCGACGCGTCGCGTGGTGGTCGGTCCGCGCGAGGCGCTCCGGATGGATCGCATCACGCTGCGCGACGTCAACTGGATCGGCGACAGTGCGCTCGATCGCGCCATCGGAGGCGGGCTCGAGATTTTCGTGCGGGTGCGCTCGACGCGCGCGCCGCAGCCGGCCTGGCTGCGCGGCGGCAATGGTCATTATGACGTCGAGCTGGTGGCGGGCGAGGAGGGCGTTTCGCCGGGACAGGCCTGCGTGTTCTACGATGCGCCGTCGGGACAGGCGCGCGTGCTTGGCGGCGGCTTCATCCTGAGTGCCGCGGCGACGCGGGTCGGCAATGTGGGGCAGCCTCTCGCCGAGGCTGTGCGCGGATAACAATCATCATCGGGACTCGGGGGCATGGCTGCTGACATCGACCGCGACGGGGTCGAAAAGGCGTATGGGCGCTGGGCGCCGATCTACGACCTCGTCTTCGGAAAGGTGTTCGATTCCGGCCGCCAGTCCACCATCGCGGAAGCGGATCGCATCGGCGGTCGCGTGCTCGATGTCGGCGTCGGCACCGGCCTGTCGCTCTCGGACTATTCGCCCGAGGTCAGGCTTTGCGGCGTCGACATTTCCGAGCCGATGCTGCGCAAGGCGCAAGCCCGCGTGCGCGCGCAAAAGCTCATCAATGTCGAAACGCTGGCGGTGATGGACGCGAAGAATCTCGCATTCAGGGACGCCTCCTTCGATGCGGTCGTGGCGCAATATGTCATCACCGCCGTGCCGGATCCGGAAGGGACGCTGGATGATTTCGTGCGCGTGCTCAAGCCGGGCGGCGAACTGATCCTGGTCAATCATATCGGCGCCGAGACCGGCGCGCGGCGCGTCTTCGAGCTTGCCTTCGCGCCGCTCGCGCGCCGGCTCGGCTGGCGTCCGGAATTCCCCTGGGAGCGGCTGGAGAAATGGGCCGCAAAGCATGGTGGTGTGACGCTCGAGGAACGCCGGCCGATGCCGCCGATGGGACACTTTTCGCTGATCCGCTACCGGAAGACGTGAAACATCGTCATTGCGAGCCAACGGGTCGCGCGAATGCGCGCCCGATGACAGGCTCCGCGAAGCAATCCACATCTCCGCTTGCTGAAGCATGGATTGCTTCGTGGCTATCGCTCCTCGCAATGACGATAGCCGGGAACCTCCGCGCTCGTTCCCCGTTTTTATCTCCATGCGAATGAAAACTCTCATACTGGCCTCGTGCCTGTTGATGCCGGCCGTTGCAGCGCATGCGCAAGCCCCGGCTTCGCCCGCGACCCCATCGGCGCAGACCGCGCCGCCCCCGGCGTCGCCACCCACGAACTGTGCGCCGGTTGCGCCGCAAGGCTCGGGCACTGGCACCGGCAGCGCGAAAGAGGGCGCAACCGTCGGTCAATCCAATGAAGCGCTCGGCGACAAGCTGGCAAGATCCGACGGCACGCTGTGCCCGCCATCGGGCGTCGATCCGGAAATCCGCGCGCCCACGCCCGAAGGCGGCAAGACGCCGGTGATTCCGCCGCCCGGCAGCCCCGGCGGCGATCCCTCGGTGCGGCCGAAATAAGGCCCGTTCCGGCGGCTCCTTCGCTTCACCTTGCTTGACAGGTCTCGCCGCTCGACCCTATATCCGGCGCATTCGTGGCCCGCGGCCCAAAACGCCCGCGGGCCGCATGCCTTGGCGGGGTAGCTCAGCTGGTTAGAGCACGGGAATCATAATCCTGGGGTCGGGGGTTCGAGTCCCTCCCCCGCTACCATCTGTAAAGCCGACACCTCCACGCCCATCAGGGCCGCCAAGTGCCCCCGGATATTCACCTCGTACTCTTCCCCCGCCTTTCGAGGCTGAACAACGACGCCTTCCACCAAGGAACGGAAGCTTCCGATCAGCGCAAGGTCGGGGTTAGTCGGCCCCGTCAGTATGGCTGACAAGTCTTCTAGGTTCTCTTTGAACCTTTGAACGGCTTGCGGGTGAAGTTCGACGACGTTCGTACGGCATTCGGCGGTCTCTAACTCCGTCCCAATCCTTACACGTTCGGCGCGAAGCGGATTCAGCAATGCCACAGCCTCTTCATCATCAAGCGTGCCCTTGGCAATTGCAGCGACTATGGCCCATCGAACTTGCCGACGAGGACCTGTCAGCCGTGTCTGCGGGGAAGTCTGACGTCGCACAGCTAATGCAAGCGATATCAGACGCGATGAAGAAAATTTCAGACGCAGCCAACAACGCTATCGCGAATATCCGCTGACGCGACGTCCAGCCCGCCAGCCGTTATCTTAATAATTCGCTCGGGCCGATGGCAACGACGCGCCCCGGACTCCACCGGGCGGCGGTGCTTCCACCGCCCCAAGGGGATGGTAATACGCGTGGGCGGCGACGTGCACCGTCAGGCGTCTTTGTCATCCTTGTCTTGATCGTCGGACGCATCATCAGTCTTGTCGTCCCCCGACTTATCGCGACTTCCTAGCAGTGCCTTCGCTATTCCAACGACAACCCAGCACGCTAGGGTCGGAATCGCTATCGCGAGGAAGATGCCGCCATTAGTCGTCGGTTGGACAACGACGGTAGCCAGAACAAGGCCGATTAGGGCACCGAATCCTCCCGCAATCCCAAACTGCTTCGCAAAATCTAACATTGGTCTATTTATTACTCTGATACGTTGCGAGAAGCCGCGTTCCCCACTTATCAAACCAAAGCCGAATTTTAAAATTCAGCTTCTTCGGGTCCCACGTCGGATACCATAAGCTTAAATCGTGCTGGATATCTTGCACCCACATATCGAGAAGTTGATGCGACTGCTCGTCGTTGATTACGTCCGACATATCAGCAACCAACACCAGCGAGTCAGGTTCACCCTTCGCTGCTCCTGGGGACCAAGCTAGCAAGAACGGTCCAAGACCGTCCAAAGACGCCCCGTTCTTCCTCGCTGAGTCAATTGCATCCAAGGCAGTCGTCAAATCGTAGTGCGGAACCGCGTCCGCGCATACTTTTTCTCTCCTCTCCGCGTTTATCTTATCAGCCCATGCGACACTCTCCACCGGCCACACGGTGACCATTTGGTCGCTTAGAGGAGCTTTCACGTCCCCGTAATAGCTTATTGCGGAAACATAGGCCTCGCAGATCAAATTGTAGCGATCTTTATTGGCCGACGTGAGGCGCGATTTGAACGCAACGATGCCATATGCCCTAAATCGCTTAGGCGGATATTGACCCGGACCGGCAGCCATCCGCGTGGGCTGAATACTAGCTTGAGTGGTCGACGATTCTGAAGGACCGGGAAGTTGAAAACGAAGTCCACCCGGACCCACTACTCCGAGCAACAGTAAGATGCCGACTATTCCGTCCAACGCATAATATCGAATGCGTGGCTGACCCGGTTCTCCATCTCGCTGTGCCCGAAACCTCAGGAAAACTTCCGTAAGCAAGGCAAGTCCGATCGCGGCAGTCACCACATTTTCGGTGGTTATTGTCATCGGGAGCCCCCACTCAAGCGTTCCGCTCGCGTCTAAGATGTGAATGTTAGCTCTACATCCAAGGCAAAGACTAGCCTAAAGGTGATGGCGATTTCTACTCCGGCGCCAATCGTTTTGCCGCGTCCGTCAGCGCCTTGACGCAGCCGGGCCATGACGGGTACAGATAAATAAATCCGAAATGATCAAACGTTGGACGCGTTGCGCATTTTTCAAAAAAGTGTCCAACCACCGTTCCGCCTGTGTCATCCACACCACGATAGGCAGCGGTTAATCGCAACTACTTTACGTTGATACTATAGACGTCAGTGGCGATCATGTTCTTGAAAACCAAAGGCGACGTGAACGGTAAAGCTGTCAACACCACTGTAGCCGGGGCGCGATCGGTAAGTGATTTGAAATGCTTTTACGGGCGTTCCTGCGCAGACAGAGGTCCTGCCCGTATATCGGCTCCTGTCGATCACCCAATCCACATATCGGGTCGTCAACTTTCCGTGCTGCGGCTTGTTCAGAAGTGTGACGGTGCCGGTCAGTGATTTGCAGTTTGTCGGCTCCCAATCGTAATAGTGTGCCACAACAGTGGAGACGCCCGAAACCACGGTTTTGTTGAAATTGTCTGCAAGGGCGCATGTCGAAAATGCGCAAGTCGAAATGCACACGGCGATCAAAGCTTTCATCGTTGAGCCCCCAACTCAGGCGACAGCATGCCTAGAACAATGATTGCACAGTATCATCGAACGCGCAGCCGCTCAGAACATCCGTGATCCGGATCACATCATGCTCGTAAAACTTCGGAAGAGCGCAAGGTACCGAAACGAAGAGGCCGCCAACTGAGGCGGCCGTTTTGGTTTCTCCGATTTCGCCGCACCTGCAACGGGCCGAGACCGTCGTGGCCTTCAAGTAAGTCGTAGTTGTATTGGTTGAATGTTGCACTCAAGGAGATTATGCTCATACCAAGGTGCGGCGGCCCCTTGATGAAGCGCTAGATGCTGAAACACGGGAGCAAATACCTATGCCAGACACTAGTATGTTGTGCGATGCTGCGGTCGCGAAGCTTCAATACGACAATCAGCTCGCCAGTTTAGGATTACAAGGGACATTGTGGGGCGCGTGGGCAGCACTCGCGGCGATCTTTTTGATCGCTCTAGTTCAAGTCCTCTTCAATCGTTTCGTGATACAGGGATGGGCGTTTGCCGGTATGGTGGGGGCAATAGTAGTTCCAGTAGCTCTCTACGGCGCGTTCATTTTCAATCGGGCGATTACTATTTCGGGAGAAAGCGGCAAGGATAAACAATCGATTACTGTGAGTTCGCCAGTGGGCAGTACGGCCACGCCCGATGCGCCCCATAAACCAGCTAATTGAGCCGAATGATATCTAATGGGGGAGGGCGGCTATCGCGGCTGCAACGAGCGACTGTCGCCAACTCCCAAGGTCGATAATTCCCGGGAAGAACGGTCGGCTTTTGTGACCAACACGCTCCCCCGCTACCAAGCTGACCCCCGGAAGAACGTTCGTCGAACCGCGACTGCCTCAGCAGCGTTTCGAGGTAGCCTCGATCTTTATTTCGAACGCCATTTGCCGAGTCCAGACGACCCCGATCTTCTGCAACTCCTAATTCTGCAAACCGACCGTTCATTGGTTGCAAAGGGCTCGGACACAATCCCGAAGCTCGTCGACAGTGGAAGCGACGTGAGTCGCCCCCGCGGCGGCGAGGTGGTCGGATTTGTGATATCCCCAACTGACTCCGATCGATCTTAAGCTAGCCGCCTGGGCCATCTCCATGTCGTAGGTCGTGTCGCCAATGAAGATCGCGTTCTCGGGTGTCACGCCGGTCGCCTCGAGGGCTTGAAAGAGCATGGCCGGATGTGGCTTGGACGGCGCCATATCCGCCGCCTGAATGGTCCGAAAGAAATCGCGCCATTGAAGTGCGGCCAGCGCAGGCGCAACCGTCACTGACGTATGTCCGGTTGCCATTCCAAGCACGATGTCAGGCGTAGAGCTCAAATCACGCAGGAGATCGACTATCCCGTCGAACGGCTTTTCAGCGAAGACTGGATCGGCTCGCAGCTGCGGAAGTAAAAGGTCATACGCTCTCACCATATCGCGGATCGGCGCCGTCGGGCCGGCCAGTTGCGCGAGAATGAGGTCAAGTGTCTTGCCGACGAGCGAAAGGCAATCGGCCGGCACTGGCGGCGGCAGTCGAAACTCGGAAAAGACGATTCGATGGCTCTCCAAAATCAGGGAGCGGCTGTCGACCAGCGTGCCGTCGAAGTCGAAAATGATCAGCTTCACTCTATTTCCGTTCGCATCCTTGCGGGTGGTCATCCAGCCTGCTGCATCTGCTCAAACCGGGCGCGAGTCCAGGTCGGACGTTTACCGCATCTCCTGCCCACCCTGATGAAGGAATTTCAGTCCGAGAACGACGAGATCATTCTCGTTCAAGTGCGGCCGTTCGGAGAGTTGCTCCGCCAGCAATGGGCGAAGCGTCGCCAGTTGATGCTCAGGCACCATCTTGATCATCGACCAAGTCCGGAGGACTCGACCGATGGCGGCATCGAGACGATCGTCGGGAGTTCGCTTTGGCATCGCAGGATGCTTTTTTGACCAGGGCGAGACGTCTGCCAGAGCAGACGCAAAGCCCTAACGATGAAGGCACGAATAGATCCGAACCAGCTCCCGTGTCTCCACCGGAACTGCGCGGCGGGAGTTTCTATTTTGCGTTGCGGTAGCGCAGGACAGCCAAAAGTAGTTCCCTCCGGGATCAATCACTAGCCGGTTCGGGGAGAAGTTTGCAAGACTTGCCGACAGATACGGGATGGTCGAGAACCAGGATAAGGGGTTAAGCCTCGGCGAAATCCGCAAGGACGACACGAAATGCGGATGTCCCAAAGAAGGATCCGCCTCCTGACCCATGGCGAGCGCCGCAATCGCTTGACGGTAGTCGGTCCACGCGCTGACGAATTTTCCGGTCTCGACGGCATGGATCAAGTTCACGATAGCGAACGCTGCGGCGAGCGCGCACATCGCCTGCCGGCTTGACGAAATCAGCAGGAGCGGTGCGGTCAGAGGGCGGACGATGATTCCCTCTCCGGCCATCGCCGTCAGGACGGCCAGCGCGCCGAACGCCGGAGTGAGCAGGACCAGCGCCGTGCGCAGATAGTAGCGGCTGCTTGCGTGGACAGATTGATCGAACTGCAGCCAATAGGTGCACAATGCGATCAGCGTGAGTCCCAGCGCGCAGAGGCACGCTCGTTTGGGGTAAAACAGGGACATTGCCGCGAAGATGGCACCGAAACCTGTCAGCGCGGCCAGCAATGCCAGCACGGCCTCGACCCTGAAAATCTCGGGATCGAAAAAGTGCATCGCGGCCCTCACCAGTACGCCCGCGTAATAGTCGTCCGGCGGAAGCACGATCTTCGAGAGAGCCGCCAACATCAGGATAATGGCGAAGCCTGTTGTTGCGCGAATGAACTCCACGCTTCGCAGGCCGCGAGGGACCAGCGTTGCCACGATGGCAAACAGCAGGACCAGAGCGCCCTCATGCGTGAAGGCGAGTAGCAGTTGCAGGACGAACGCAAGGAGGGCGCCGGCGATCGTTCGTCTGGCGTAGTGGCTGGCCGCAAGCGCAGGCCAAAAGATCGCGTGGGCGAGCCACATTTCGGTTGGAAAGCCGAAGATCAAGGGGCAGAGCAGTGCGGTCGAACAACAGGCGTAAAGGAAGATGGATCGGTGAGGCGAGCGATCGGCCAAATACGTGACAATTAGTCCGATCAATGGAGCGATATCGAAGAGCAATCCGTAGGTGATGATTCCGGCCCACGGTCGCCCGGTTATCCCGACGATGGTCTCGGCCGGCAGCAGTGTGAGAAGGAAGACTGACGAGCGGCCTGAGATGTTATGCCAATGAAATGCCCAGACATCCTGGACCGCGATCGCATAGGAAAACATGGCACCGTCGCCGTAAAGCTCGAGCTGATAATGGAGCGCGATGACAGGGAATGCGATCGACCAGGCCAAGCCGGTTCCGATGACCAGACGTCGGAAGGGAACGGAGGATAAGGGGCCTGACATCTTGCGGACACCTTCAGCGCGAGCCGTAACGCCTGTCGCGAGACATGGCATAGCCCGTCAAACCCGATAGCGAAAGTCCGGCGTCGCTCGCTTGATGATCAGGATTTTTCGGAGGCGAACGTTCTCACGCTCAGGAGTTGGTGCCCCGATCGCGCTGCTTTTGTCGTGAGGTAGCGTTTGTTGTGGGGATTGACCGGCGCCTCCAGCGGGATGCGGTCGGCGACCTCAATGCCAGCCTGTGCCAGACCATCCAGCTTGGCGGGATTGTTGGTGAGCAGCCTGATTCGTGAGCAATTCAATATCTGGAGCATGCGCGCGGCAACGCCATAGTCCCGCTCGTCATCGTCGAAGCCGAGTGTCGTGTTTGCATCGAACGTATCGAGGCCCCCGTCCTGCAATCGGTAGGTCCTCATCTTGTTCGCAAGGCCCAGGCCTCGGCCTTCCTGCGCGAGATACAGAATGACGCCGCCGCCGAGGCTCTCCATACGGGTCAGCGCGAGCGCAAGTTGATCGCCGCAGTCGCATCGTCTCGAGCCGAACACATCTCCGGTCAAGCACGCCGAATGCAACCGGACAGGAACCGGTTTGGCAAAATCCGGCTTGCCGACAATGATGGCGACTTGATCAGTGCCCGTCGCGTCGCAGAACACAATGAAACGCGCCGAGACACCCGACGCGAGCGGGACCAGCGCTTCACTTGCGATAGCCAGCGAGCTTGTTGCATCAACCGCAAAGCGGCCGATCGCTTCCGCGTCGACAGCGACGATCGATTGATTCAGTCCGATGTCGCGGCCGATCATGTTAGCCGCGAGCACGGCTGGCAGACCGCTGGTCAGCTTGACGAGCTGGATGGCCGCCACGCTGGCGGGGCTCGCCGCCCTGGCCATCGTGTCCGTATCGCTCTTCCTTTCAGCCACTAGATCGGTGATCTCGCCCGCGTTAAGTTCTTCGGGAAGCCGGACGGCCATCGGCGCGGTCGCGTCTAGTCCGAGCGCCACCGCACGCTGCTGCGTGATAATGAGGTCAGGCACCGCCGGCCGACAAAGCGACAGGAAATCGGCCAGCCTGTCATCATTCAACCCCTCTACCGGCAACAGGAACAGCTCTTCTCCCGGTGCATTGATGGTGATCGGCCTTCGCGCCTTCAATTCGCCCAGGGCGCGGCTGACGCTCGTGTAGTCCCGGGTACCGAACAAAGCAGAACTTGGCGTAGAACTTGGCGTAGAAGCAGACATAGAACTTGGCGATGACCGCGCGGCGCTCATTTACGAGGTCTCTCTTTCACTGGACGCGTTGATATAAACACCTCTCATCCCCAATCATTCCGGTCGAAATCAAATGAGATATATGGCAGATTGAGCGACAATCGCACTGATACTGGATCGTGGCCACCTTTGATTTCAACCGTGCAGCTCGGCAATTTTGCCGCCACCAGCAAGTTCGCGCCCGCCGATCGTTGGGAGGACTTTGTTACTCTATTTCGTAACGGGCAGCAGTCGCTTCCGCAACTTTGGGCAGACCTGTTCGGCCCTCTGCGAAAGGGAGCGGTCGATGACCTGGTCATTGTGGGGCAACTCGGTCAATCGCTGGATGGTCGGATCGCGACGGCGACGGGCCATTCGAAATATATCAATTGTCCCGCCGGCATCGAGCACCTTCATCGGCTGCGAGCGCTTGTCGACGTCGTGGTGGTGGGGGTTGGAACGGCGTTGGCTGACGATCCGCAATTGACGGTCAGGCAGGTCGCCGGCCCTCAGCCCGTACGCGCGGTGATAGATCCGAAGGGCCGCCTCGGAGCCAATGCCAGACTATTCGCCGACGATGGCATTCGCCGGTTGCTGATCACGGCGGAAGGGACGCGCTGCACGCCGCCCGCCGGTGTCGAAACCATCGTGCTGCCCGCGCATGATGGCAACATCGAACCATCGGCAATCGTTGGTGCGCTGGCGCGCGCGGGGATGCGCAGGATTTTGATCGAGGGAGGCGCCGACACGCTTTCGCGCTTCCTTGCCGCTCGCTGTCTCGATCGGCTGCACGTGACGGTCGCGCCGATCATGCTGGGTAGCGGAGGTCCCGGAATTGTCCTGCCGTCGCGCGATCGTGCTGATGAAGCGCCACGCATGCCCGTGCGTGTTCACAAGATGGAAGACGATGTCCTGTTCGACTGCGACCTGACCGCTCAGCGCGTCGAGCTTGGAAATGCGAAGAAATCCACGTGACCGACCTGCATCGACGAAAGGCCTTCGCTGATCATGATTTTGCGCCGCGCGAGCCAATCGGCGATCTCGGCGTCTGACTGCGTTCCCATTTCGCGTGCGGCGTTCGCCCAGCCTTCCAGCATTTCGTTCTGGAATTCGCGATCATCCGGTCGCAGGATCCAGTCGGATTCTCCGTCGACCATACGATACCCCAACGCTCGAAGGCCGGTGATCGCCGAGCTCGCCGCCGTTGGGCCGAGCGCCGGTCCAAAGCCCTTGTCGGTAAGCTGGTGCGCATTGACGGCAGACAGGATGTGACCGTCGAATGGATCGGCCGGCGAGAGGCCGGTGCGGCCGTCGTATGTCAGGGCCGCGTAAACCGGCAAGCGTCTGGCTGCTATCTTGTGCAGGAATTGATCCAGCCATTTGCAGGAGACCAGGTCGAGCAAGGCCGAGATTGTGATCAAGTTGACCGAACCGCCGAGTGCCGCCTCGACATCGCGACTGAGATCGAGATGGACAGCCTTCAGCGTAATGCCGTTGTCTCGATTGCGACTGCAGGCAAGCGCCAGAAGATCGGTGTCATTGTCGACCAGATCCCAATGCTGTCGGACGGGGAGATGCGCATGCAGCGCGCGGACCGTTGAGCCAGCGCCGCAGGCAAGATCGACGACATGCATGGAGCCGGCCGACTTGAATGACGTGGTCACCGCGTCAAGGACCGCTCGATTCCGCGCGGCCAGATCATGCGGTTCGCGCAACGTCAGCCACTCGGCCGTAAACCCGCTCATGTGAGCCTCTCGAGCGCGCCGGCGAAAATCGTTCCCGATTGCGGCCAGGTCGGAAGCTGTCGCGCCTCGGCAATCGCGCCTTGCGCCAGCCGCTGCCGGAGGGCTGAGTCGGTCAGGACCCGATGCAGGGCGTCAGCGAGCGCGGCTGCATCGCCGGACGGGACCAGCAGGCCGGCGTCAGGCGGGACCGTATCCGGGATCGCTCCTGCTCTTGTGCCAATCACCGGCAGGCCGTGCGCCAAGGCCTCCGAATAGGCCATTCCATATCCTTCGAAGTAGGAGGCGAGGACGAACAGGTCGGCGGTGTCGTAGAGCCTGGCAAGCTGCTCGGCCGATACTGCCCCGAGGACCGCTATTCGGTTGGCCAATCCATGCCGCGCTATCTCGGAATGAAGCCTTGCTGCGGCGGTCGCGTCGCGCGTGAGATCGCCGGCGATGGTCAGTTTCCACGGGTGAGCAACGAGCGTCGCGAGTGCGCCGACCAGCAGATCAAATCCCTTGCGGGGCACGACGGCGCCGACCGACAGAAGGTGGGGCATGCCGAGGTCCCGGTTTGCCCGCGCTTGCGGTGCAGGATCGTTGCCGGGCCGTGCCACCGTGATGCGGTCGGCCGGCACTCCGTAGTCGGATGCGACGATCCGTGCCGTCGCAGGACTTGTCACGACGACTCCCCGCGTGGAAGCCAGAGCAGCCCGTTCGCTGCGTTGCAGCAGGGTGGCTTCCTGTGCTGATAATCCCCATTCCAACGCCAACGGATGATGCACCAGGGCGAGCAGCGGCGTTCGACGCGCGAGTTCGGAAGCGACGTCCGGCAGGACGCCCAGCGCCAGGCCGTCGATGACAATGGGCTGGCCGGCCGGCATTTTCAGAAGCCGTTCACGCGCGCCGGAGAGGGTGTCTTCGCTCGGCCACGGAAATCCCTCGCCGAGATCGACCAGGTCGATGTGCCAGCCCAGATGTTCGAGTTCGGCGATGATCCGTCGATCGTAGGCGTAACCGCCGGTCGGGGTCTCCAGACTCCCGGGCACGGCGAAGGCGGCACGCTTCACCACAAGGGCGCCTCGAATTGCGCGCGCGCCACATGGGACTCGGACAACGTCACGCGGATAGCCTTGAGTTCCCGCCCGTCGCGGCCCAACCCGCCGGCGCGAGCGGGCTTGGCCAAACCGTCGAAGATATATTTGGAAATGAATTCGGTGGTCGTGTTGACGCCCTTGAACTCGGGCAGTTCGTCGAGATTGCGATAGTTCAACGGCGCGAGCACCGCGCGCAGCGCATCATGCGCGCGGCCAATATCGATAACGATGCCGTTGCTGTCGATCGAGTCGGCAATGAAGGCCGCATCGACGACGAAGGTGGCGCCGTGGAGTTTTTGCGCGGGCCCGAATACCGCGCCCTGAAAGGAATGAGCGATCATGATGTGGTCGCGAACTTCAACTGTAAACAAGGCAGCTCCTTAAGTGTAGGAAACAGGCTGGCAGAGTATGCCGCTTCGGGCATCGAGGATTCCTGGAAGCCGCCTGGCCAGATCCGCGAAAGGGATCGCCGGCGCGAGCAACGCATCGAGCCGCTGGTCTTGCAGCAACGCGATTGCGGCCGCGAGGCGACGGCCATGCGTCCACCGTGGCCGGTGCGACGGGGCGACCTTTCCGACCTGGCTGGAGACCAGCCGCAGCCGGCGGCTATGGAAGGAGCCTCCAAGCATCGCGTTCACGGGCCTGTCGCCATACCAGCTCATTTCGAGCACTGTCGCCTCTTCGCCAGCCAGCTCGATCGCCGTGCGCAGACCGTCGGGAGAGCCGCTGGCATGGACGACGAGGTCGCAATCGCCTTCCGCTTCGGCGGGCCCTGCGAAACCAACCCCAAGCCTCCCTGCTAATTCCGCTCGGCGTGGATTGATATCGACCAGCTTGACGTCCGCGCCTGGAAGCTGGCCGCAAAGAAATGCCACGAGCGCTCCGACGACGCCGGCGCCGACGACAGCGATGCGGTCGGACGGGCCGGGGGCCGCATCCCACACCGCATTGAGAGCGGTTTCCATGTTGGCGGCGAGCACGGCCCGTTGCGGAGGCAGGGCCGCAGGTAGCTCGACGACGGCGCTCGCCGGAATGTTGAAAGCGCTTTGATGCGGATGGAGCGCAAAGACGGTCTTGCCGTGCAGCCGTTCGGCGCCGCTCTCGACCTCGGCCGACGCTGGCGTAGCCATATTTTACCGGAAAGGGAAAATCGCCAGTCATGAACGGCGCGCGCATCCTGTCGAACTCGCTTTGAGGCACCTGTCCGCCGAACACGAGCGCCTCCGTGCCGCGGCTGATGGCGCTGTAGAGCGCGCTGACGCGGACTTCATCCTCCTTGGGCGGCGCGACGTTTTCCTGACGAATTTCGACCTCACCCGGACCGCAATACCAAAGGGCCGAGGCGATATCGGTACTTTCGCGAAGGGCCATTTTCCTCGATCTCGGGCTGGAATTACCCGCGTGTAGACGTGTTATAAGCGGTAGTCTGCACTGCCTGCCGATAAATGAGAAGCCGCCACATTTCGTGCTGGAGCCTACCCCACCTCAGATGATGCAAGCCAATCCTGCCGAGGCGAACGTGACGGCCCGGCGGGTGGCTTTCGCAGCGTTGTTCGTCATCACGATGGCTGCGTCATTGTGGCTGGCGTCGCTTGCGCTGGCGCCGGGAGGGTTCGGAGCCTTCAGTGTGGCGGCGCTCGTTCTTTTTGCCGCGACCTTGCCCTGGATGGTGGTGGGGTTCTGGAACGCCGTGATTGGCTTCACCGTCATGCGCTTCAGCACCGATCCGGCCATGGCTATCATGCCGTCGATCGCGCATGTCAGGGGTGACGAGCCCGTAACGGCAGCGACGGCCATCCTGTTGTGTGTTCGTAACGAGCTTCCGGCCCGCATCATTCGAAATCTCGAACCGATGCTGGCGGGCATTGCAGCTTCGGGGCAGGGCGATCGCTTCCACCTGTACCTGCTCAGTGACACCAATGATGCCGAGATGGTCCGGGACGAGGAGGCCCTTTTTTCCGACCTGGCCCGGCGCTGGCGTGATCGCATCCCAATCACCTACCGGCGACGCACGCTCAACACGGGATACAAAGCCGGCAACATCCGCGATTTTTGCGAGCACTGGGGCGATCGCCACGAACTCGCCGTCACGCTCGATGCCGACAGCTTCATGACCGCGGAAGCCGTCCTCCGTCTGGTGCGGATCATGCAGGCCGACTCGAGGCTCGGCATCCTGCAGGGACTTGTCGTCGGCCTGCCGTCGACGAGCCTGTTTGCCCGCATCTTCCAGTTCGGGATGCGGCTCGGCATGCGCTCGTACACGATCGGCAGCGCGTGGTGGCAGTCGGATTGCGGGCCGTACTGGGGGCATAACGCGGTCCTGCGTTTGAAGCCGTTCATCGAACATTGCGAGCTCCCCGTTCTGAAGGATGGAGACAAGGAGCACCACATCCTCAGCCACGACCAGATCGAGGCAGCGCTGATGCGCGCCGCCGGCTATCACGTGCGCGTGGTAGCGCAGGAAGATCTCGGATGGGAGGAAAATCCGCCGACCCTGCTGGAGTTCACGCGCCGCGACCTTCGCTGGTGCCAGGGAAACATGCAGTACTGGCGTTTCCTGTTATTGCCGAGCCTCAAGCCGGTCAGCCGCTATCAGCTGATGCTGGCCATCATGATGTTCATCGGCTCTCCGGCGTGGATCGGACTGCTGGTGCTCAGCACGATCGCGTTGGTATCCTTTGACAGTCCCGCTCGCTTCATCCGTGCCGATCTCGGCAATTTGCTATTCGTGTGGGTGCTCGTGATGTGGTTCTCGCCGAAGATCGCGACCTTCATCGACCTTCTGCTTCGGCCGGAGGATCGCCACGCCTTCGGAGGCGGCGGGCGGATCGTGATGAATTTCATCATCGAAACCGCCTATTCGATTCTGCTGTGTCCGATTCTCTGGATCGGTCATACGATCTTTCTCGCCGGCCTGCTCGTCAGGCGCGAGATCGGCTGGGGCGGGCAGCTGCGCGACGACCACGCCGTCCCGCTCGGATTGGCGTTGTCGGCTCTATGGCCGCAGACGCTTGTCGGATGGATCGCCATCGCGCTGGTCTCGGCAACGCAGCCGTCGGCATTGCCTTATGTTCTTTGTCTTGCGGCAGGACCGGCGCTCGCAATTCCATTCGCGATGCTGACCGCATGGGCTCCGCTCGGCCGGCTTGCCGTAGCTGTGGGCGTTGGCCGGCTTCCGGAGGAGACGGCGACGCCGGAGGAATTGCGGCAGTTGTCGTTGCCCGCCATCCGGCCGGCGGTTCAGCCAGGTGCGGCATAGTGGTGCTGGGTGCCGTCAGAACTGCGCGTGCCACGATCCGGTCACTCCGCATCTACTACGGTGACAGGGCGCGTGCCGCGGCGATGGACCGCCTCTATCGCGCCTTCATCCAGCCGGGTGATCTCGTCTTCGACGTCGGCGCTCACGTTGGCGATCGCGTCGCATCCTTCCGTCGGCTTGGCGCGCGGGTCGTCGCAGTGGAGCCGCAACGTGCCATGGCGAGGGTGCTCAGGCTTCTGTACGGCCTGAACAGGGCGGTCGCGATCGAAGAGGCGGCCGTCGGACGAGAGCCGGGAAGGACTCGCATCCTGATCAACACGGATAACCCGACGGTCTCATCGGTATCGCCGGCCTTTGTCGATGCGGCGTTCGGCGCACCCGGTTGGGAAACCCAGCGCTGGACGAGATCCGACGACGTCGCCGTCACGACGCTCGATGAGCTGATCGCCAGGCATGGCCGGCCATCGTTCATCAAGCTCGATGTGGAAGGTTTCGAGGCGGAAGCCCTGCAGGGCCTGTCGCAGGCGGTGCCCGCGCTGTCGTTCGAGTTCACGACCATCCAGCGCGAGGTCGCCATTGCCTGTATCGAACGCTGCGCTGGCCTTGGTTACATCAGCTTCAATGCCGCGCTGGGAGAAAGCCAGACCCTCCTTGACGACTGGGTGAACGCCGAGGACATCGCCCGGTGGCTGAAGGACCTGCCGCAGTCGGCCAATTCGGGTGATGTCTATGCGGTCGCAGGCTGAACGTTCCCC
This sequence comes from uncultured Alphaproteobacteria bacterium, assembly GCA_963696255.1. Classification (GTDB taxonomy): domain Bacteria; phylum Pseudomonadota; class Alphaproteobacteria; order Rhizobiales; family Xanthobacteraceae; genus Bradyrhizobium. The sequence continues at coordinate 176,066 of CAVOJN010000005.1, read as the reverse complement.
CATGGCCCGATCGTTCCTGCCCGCTGCCATCGCCGCGCAGCTCGCCGCCGGTTACGCTCTGACGCTCTGGATATTCTATCCCGGCATCATGACCTACGATGCCAAGTACGTTTATGAGGACATCGCCAAGGGCACGATGGGCGACTGGCAATCCCCGGTCATGACCTGGCTGTGGGGCGTGATCGATCCGGTCGCTCCGGGTGCGGCCAGCATGTTTCTCCTGATCGCGACGTCCTATTGGCTTGGCTTCGGCCTCCTGTCGCTCGTTCTCGCAAACCAGGGCAAGCGCAGCGCGCTGTTGCTGCCTGTCCTCGCTCTGCTTCCGCCCGCATTGGTCTTTGTCGGGATCATCTGGCGGGACGTCCTGTTTGCGACCTGCTGGCTCTTGGCCGCGAGCGTCGCCTTTGCCGTGGCCGACCGGCCATCGACCGTCAGGCTGCCGGCGCAGATTCTCGCCCTTGCCCTGGTGGCCATGGGCGTCCTGCTGCGGCCGAATGCCGTGCTTGCCGCTCCCGTTCTCGCCGCCTACGCGATCTGGCCGAACGGATTTTCGTTCCGCCGGACCGCGTTGCTGTTCGTGCCGGCAGCAATCGTCCTGTTCGCCATTGTGCAACTCGTCTATTACGGCGCGCTGGGCGCGACCCGGCAGCACCCGTTGCAGTCCATCATGATCTTCGACCTCGGCGGCATCAGCCACTTCGCGAAGGAAAATCAATATCCGGTCGACTGGAGCGATGCGGAAAAGGCGTTGTTGCTGAACACCTGCTACCAGCCGACCCAATGGGACATCTACTGGCGGCTCCCGCCCTGCGATTTCGTGATGCGAAAAGTCGAGCGCGAACAAGGGCTGTTCGGCACGCCGGCCATCCCGAAGGCCTGGATGCTTGCCCTGATGCATCATCCCTTCGCTTACCTGCAGCATCGCGTCGCGTTCATGTGGAATTTTCTGGCCGCGGAAAATCTGACGATGTGGCTTGCCGACGTCGAGCATCCAATGCGGCAGGTCTTTCCCGATCGCAGGGCTTTCGTCGCTCTGGTGTCGGTTCACGACGCCCTCAAGCCGACGCCGCTATTTCGCGTGGGTCCTTGGCTGATGGCTTGCGTCGTCTTGTGCGGCCTCAACCGGCGGCGCAGCGGCACGCGTGAGGGCGCCTTCGTCCTGGGCGTATGCGGGTCGGCCGCGGTCTACGTGGCGAGTTTCCTCGCCGTCGGCGTCGCCTCCGATTTTCGTTATGGCTATTGGGCGGTGCTGGCCGTCCTTGCCGGCACGGCGGTCGCGCTATCCGCCGACGCGCGCCACGCTCCACCGGCTATTGCGAAAGAGCAAGCTCTTATTGCTTAGCAGGGGAGGCAGGACCGGCTTGCTCTGAAGACGCCGACCAGGCCTTGTAATCGCTCTCGGAAACGCCCCGCAGTTTCTTGACGAAGGCGACGACCGACCAGATCTCATCGTCCTTTGCGCCGGCCTCCTTGAAGCTCGGCATCCCGGTCATGTTGATCCCGTTCTTGATGACCCAGAACAACTGGGCGGGCGAGAGCTCGCCGACGACATCCTTCAGATCGGGCGGGTCGGGATGAAGCCCTTCGGAGAATTTCTGCCAGTTGACGCCGGGCGCACCATGGCAGTTCGCGCAGCCAAGCGTCGCGTAGGCCCTGGCTCCGGCCTGCACCGTGGCGGCATCGCTCAACGATGCGGCTGGAGCGTCCGTCGCATGTCGGTTGATCGAAGCAACCCGCACCCGCGTCAGCGCCCAGGTCACCGCTGCGGGATCCTCGGCGGTCCCGGCAACGCTGTAAAAGCCGCCGAAGAAGTAGACGGCGCTGCCAATGGCCACCACGATGGCCAATGCCCCGATCGCCGCAAGGACACGCATGCCGACCTCCGATCGTTGACTGCCGCCAGGAACCAATTAGACAGTTCGGATGGGAATAACTGACCGCACCGAAGGTTTCATAAGATATTGTATCTGACCTCATATTCGCGGAAACCATCCTTCAATGATTGGTGATGTCGTGGGCAGGTCCGGCTGGCGGGTGCAGGCAGCGGTAGCCGGTATCGGCTCGGCCATGCGCTGACAATGTCGCTCGGTACATCCAACTTTCCTTCCAGCAGCATCGGCACGAAGGCCGGCCTTCGTGCGGCGTCAATCGCATTTTGGCTCGCCATTGCCTTGCACGGGCTCGCGCTGATTCTCATGGCCGCGACCGAGACCGGCCCGCTCGGTATGCTGGTGTTCCTGCTCGTCTGGGCGATGCTGAACTGCTTCGGGCTTGTCCTCCTTCGCCGGCCAAGCGTGGCGGCGTTGCTGTCGCTTGAAATCCTCTCGGCGCTGGCGCTGCTGTCCCGGTTCAAATACGACAAGCTCTGGATGACGATGGACTTCGTCGATGTCCTGATCGCGGATCGGGATACGTCGGCCTTTCTGCTTGCGACATTTCCCGCTCTGCGCGGGTGGACCTTGTTGTCCGGAGTGGCCACGGCGGTCGCGGTCATCGTCGCATGGCGGCTGGACCATTACCGTGCAAACCGGCTTGCAAGTTTCGCCGGTTTCGCGATTTCCGCGCTGGCGCTCGTTGGGATCGCCCTGTCATGTCCAACCGGATTGCATGAGGATTTTATCGGCGGAAGCTATGTTTCAAAGTTCGCGCGCACGGGAGTCGAGGCCATCCATGAAATATCCTCACGCGGATATCTGGAAGCCGACGCTGATGCCGGAGGAGCGTTGGCGGGGACGCAAGGCTTTGCCTGTCACGCGCAGCGAAAGCTTCCGCACATCATCCTGCTGCATGATGAATCCAGCTTCGACATTACCGCGGCCCCCGGCGTGAAGGTGCCGGCCGGCTATGGCCGGCATTTTCGATCGTTCGACGGCAAGCAGCGCAGGCTTGTCGTGGAGGGAGTTGGCGGGCCAAGCTGGTTTACGGAGTTCAACGTGCTGACGGGACTTTCCGTTCGATCGTTCGGCCGCTTTGCGACCGCGGTGACGCGGATCGCGGCCGGTCGCGTCTATCGTGGACTGCCGCGCCTGTTGGATCAGTGTGGCTACCAGACCTTCAGCCTGTATCCGTTTTACGGTTCCTTTCTCGATTCGCGCGGTTTTCAAACAACGACCGGCATAACGCATTATCTCGACATGCGGGATCTGGGAACGAGCGACTTCGAACGCGACAGCTTCTATTTTGACCGGGCCGTCGATTTGGTCGAACGCGAACGAGACCATGGTCCGCTGTTCATCTACGTCTATACGGTCGCCAACCATTTCCCCTGGGACAAGCGGCTGCGCCCGGAATTGACGCCGGATTGGCATGATCTTGGCAACGGGCAGGTGGTCGACGAATACATTCGCAGACAGGAAATGACCGCGGCCGACTATCGAGACCTGCTGGAAAAGCTTGCTCGAAGATTTCCCGCGGAGTCTTTCCTCATTATTCGGTATGGCGATCATCAGCCTCAGTTTGGTGCTGGCCTGATCGATCGTTCGTTGGACACGGAAGACATTCTAAAACGGGTCGCGGCATCCGACGTTCGTTACCTGACAACATATTACGCGATCGACGCAGTGAATTATGTCCCGGCCGATGTCACCTCTGCTCTTGACGGGCTCGACGCCCCTTATCTGCCGATCGTTCTGCTGAGAGCAGCGGGCGTCTCGCTCGATCCGGGTTTCCTGGAGCAGAGCAAAATGCTGCAACGGTGCGGCGGTCGCTTCTACTCTTGCGAACAGGGAGTGATGGCAAAGAAGCTAAATCGTCTCTTGATGGACGCCGGTGCGATAAAGGGCTTGTAGGGCGCATCGCCCGCGATCGGAGCGTGAGAACGCATCATGAAACGCCTCGGCTCTATTCATTGACGATCTGCCCGCCGTCGTAACCGCAAGCGATCCGCCCAAGTGCCGTACGGAATTGTTCGTTGTCGATCGTGGCTGCGATCGCTGTCAGGTCTTCGCGTTTCGTAATTCCGCGGGCGCGAGCCAGAAGCGACGTTATCAGGTCTGTATCGAGATAAGGCAGGCTCGCCCAAAATCCGCGTGCGAGATCCTTGGCCAACGCATAATCGGGATGCTGCTCATTTTCGGGAGCGCGGCCTATCTCGTACATGTGGCGGACCGCGTGCCACGGCGCTCGTTCGGATGGCAGCCGTGCCATGATCTCTGGATGTTCCTGCGCGACATAAAACCGGTTGAGCGTGTCGAACAGAACGAAGCGGTAGCCCTGTGCGATGAGGAAGGGCTCCCAGCTGTGCCAGGATGGCTCCGACGCTATCGGAGTGACCGCCTCCGCAACGACGACCTTGGGTCGAAACCGCTTCCAATCGCCGCCGAAGAGGACGTCGCCTTCAGTGCCTTCCACATCGATTTTCAGAAAATCGATCGAACTCACGCCGTGGCTTTCGCACAAGTTTGCCAGCGTGGTCACCGGCATGCGAACGGTCTGATAGTCAACGCCAAACGCCTGGACGACTTTGGCAATGTGTTGCGATGTCGTCGAGAAACCGTGCAGACGGTCGACCGCATGGAATTCAATTTCGCCGCACTCCCGTCCGACCAGGCCACTGATCACGGTATCGCGCGGACGCAACCGCCGGTACAGCTCGGCAAGTTCAGCCTGGGGCTCGACCACGATGCCTTGCCAACCGCGTTCATAGAACCAGAGCGATACATTGTCGGCAACCGGATGCCCCGCGCCGACATCGATATACATCCCGGTTGTCTGTCCGGCGAAGGCAAGCGAAAGATGATAGTCCTCGAGATTTTGTGAGTAGGATAGCTGCATGGTCGTTCCTCGCTTCTCTCGAACATAACGACTCACGCTCACGCCGGACAGTTCAACTGTCTTCACACTTGCTAGCCCCATAAAAATGGGAAAGCGAGGTCTGCAAATGACCCATGCGGGTCGGTCTCACCCCGCAATCCGTGGCAGCACCTTGTCGGTGAGCATGGCGAACGACCGGCGGCTCAGGGGCGCGGCCATCAGATAGCTCATCCCGGCTTCGGTCTCCAGCGCGCGGATCTGATCGATCACTGCCTCTGGCGTGCCGTGCAGGATTACGTCCTCCAGGTAGTACGCGATGGGGTCCTTGCCGTCGAATGTCCTGACTTCCTGGCGATGTGCGCCGTGACCAGGCCCCACATAGGAGGCGAGGGTCCATTGCGCTGCGCGCCGGGCTACGTCGCGAGCCTTCTCGGCTGTCTCGTCGATGGCGATGAGGCGAGCCATGGGGATCGTGCGGCCACTTTCGCTGGAGCCGGCCGCGGCGAGCTTCTCGGCGTAGTGACGCCGCTTGCGTGCGAGCTCGGCACGCGAGGAATGCGGATCCATCAATATGGAAAAAGCGTTGGCCGCAGCCCACTCGATCGCCGTCATCGAGCTTGCCGCCATCCACGTCGGAGGGTGCGGCGCCTGCAGGGGCTTCGGTAGCACCTCGACGGCGTCGTAGTGGTAATATTTCCCCTCATAGGACAGCTTCTCGTTCGTCCACGCCTTGAGTACGATATCTACCGTCTCGTGGAAGCGGGAGGCGCTTTCTTCGCCCGTGATTCCAAACGCCGCGAACTCGCTGCGCTCGAAACCTCGCCCGGCTCCCCAGTTGACCCGCCCGCCGGACAGCACGTCAAGCAAGGCGACCTCTTCGGCGAGCCGCAAGGGATTGTAGAAGGGGGCAAGCGATACCGCTGTCCCGATCCTCAATCGCTTTGTGCGTGCGGCCGCCATGGTGCCCATCACGTGGACCGATGGGCACACGGAGAAGCCGGAAAAATGATGCTCCGCGAGCCACACCGCATCGTAGCCCGTGGTGTCCATGACGACGATGCGCTCGAGCGCCATGTCGTAGATCTGGCGCAACGGTACCGAGCGATCCCGCCAGCCGAAGAACTGTAGCACGCCAACCTTCATGCCGGTCTCCGTGAATGCGGACTCCCTGATGATCGGCCACCATATCTCGCTGTCGGCCTATTGCAATGCGGCAAGCGCTTCGGGCGTTTACTGAGCTTGACGAGCGACGCTTCCCTCCGAGATCGGCTCATTGTGGGCGTGCTCGCCAATCATTCCTGATGTCCGCTGCCCACGCCAGAGGCGACATGGATTGACGAGGAAAGGAGCCATGCTCCTGATAAGAAGACAAACGAAACGGAGTCAGCCGGCCAACTGACAAGGTTTGGTCACAAATGGAGTCAGTGCATCGACTGATAGGGATATCGGATAATGCGCAGGCCTGGCTGATTCAGCACGGCGTCTGATCTCAAAACCAAGGCCAACCCTGGTCGCTGCGTTGCCGCCCCGCGACTGCGTGTGCTAGACTGAGAACCATTCAATAGAACACGCGGCGGTAAGAGAGGGAGAATGGCGTATGCCTGTTTCACTCGCCAACTCCCAAGTCATCTATGATGCCCTCAAAGTCTGCGACGTGAAGATCATTTCGGCCTTGCCGGAGACCTGGCTGGTGCACCTCATTCGCTTGGCCGATGACGACCCTGAGGTCACGCTGGTGCGCGTCGCCAAGGAAGAGGAGGCGATTGGCATCTCCGCCGGGGCACACCTGGCAGGCGTCAACTCCGCGCTGCTGATGCAGAACCACGGCTTCCTTGCCGCAATCAACCCGATCGTCTCGCTGGCACTACTCTACAAGATTCCACTCCTGATGCTCATCAGCTACCGCGGCCACATGGGCGAGCGCGATCCCTGGCAGACCCAGGGTGGCATGGTGACAGAGCCGCTATTGCGGACGCTGGGCATTCCTGTCTGGCATCTCTCGGACCCTCATGCTGCCCAACGGCGCATCAAGGATGCGCAGACGCTGGCACAAGCTGCGCTCTCGCCGGTCGCGGTGCTGTTGACCCGCGAATTGATGTGGGAGGAGTAGCCGTGCTGCGCGTGGATGCCTTGCAGGCAATCTACCCCGAGGTGGAAGACCAGATCGTCGTCACAATCATGGGCGCCGTAGCGGCAGAGCTTTACACGATCGGCCACCGCTCCAACTTCTTCTACCTGGAGCATGCGATGGGGCTGGCTTCCTCGATGGGACTGGGCATCGCGCTCGCCATGCCGCGCCACAAGGTGGTTGTGATCGACGGCGACGGTTCGCTGCTAATGAACCTGGGCACGCTCAGCACAATGGCACGCTATCGGCCCGGCAACCTGGTGCATATCGTCTTCGACAATGGAAGCTTGCTCTCTGTCGGCGGCTTTCCGACAGCCACTGCGACTGGGACCGATCTGGCTGGCGTGGCACGGGCTTGCGCTATTCCGCAGGTCGCGGAGGCGGACACACCCGAGCGGCTCAAACAGGCTGTTGCACACGCATTGGCAGGCGGAATGCTAACGACGATCGTCTCCAAGGTTGAGGCGATTGGACCCAAGTCGTTCCACATGGATTTGCCATTGTTGGAGAATCGTTTCCAGTTCAAGCGTGCGCTGGAGGCGTTGCGGCAGCAGGCATAAGACGCGACCTGCGCATCGCGCATAGGAGGCGAGCATGGCAGATAGATCGGGTAGTGTATTAACTCAACTGGTGGAAGAGCTGAACGTGGGGCGGATTCGTGTCGTGGACCTCACCACGACACTGGGCCCGGGGACGCCGGTGATCGATCTGCCGCCGATCTTCGCGCCGTCGCCGGGGCTGACACTCACCGAGATCTCTCGCTACGATGCACGTGGGCCGGCATGGTACTGGAACGTCTTGAACCTGGGCGAACACACGGGCACGCACTTCGACGCGCCGATCCACTGGATCACGGGTAAAGATCTACCCGAGAATGCGACCGATACGATCGCGCCGCGCAAATTCATCGGCCCCGCTTGCGTCGTCGACGTGACGGCGGATGTGCAGGGCAATCAGGACTTCCTGCTCACACCTGAGCGTGTCCGCTCCTGGGAGACGGCGCATGGACGTATCCCCGCCGGGGCATGGGTGCTGCTGCGCACCGGCTGGAGCACCCGCACGGCCCGCAAAGAATTCCTCAACGTGCGCGACGACGGCCCCCACTCACCGGGGTTCTCGAGGACATGCTCCGAATTCCTGGCTCAAGAACGCGACGTCCTGGGCGTCGGCGTAGAGACCATTGGAACGGACGCCGGGCAGGCCGGCACCTTCGATCCGCCGTTCCCCAACCACAGTACGATGCACGGCGCAGGCAAATTCGGAATCACCAGCCTGATCAATCTGGACCAATTGCCGGCAACCGGCGCCGTGGTCATCGCCGCACCGCTTAAGATCGCCGATGGCTCAGGCAGCCCGCTGCGCGTCATTGCACTCGCACCCGTCTGACTTCCAGCAAGTCGGGGTCACTTCCCTTAGGGCGCAGCCTTTTCGGCGCTTGAGGTAGTGCCTCGCAGAAATTTAAAGCACCTCGGCGCGTATTTGCACGACGCCCCGATCTGTCATTCCCAAACTGCGAGCTGCGGCGAGCGAAAGGTCAAGAACGCGGTTGCGGATGAATGGTCCGCGATCAGTGATGCGAACAACCACCGACCTGTTGGTGACGACATCAGTGACGCGAACTTTCGTGCCGAATGGCAGGCTACGGTGAGCCGCGGTGAGTTGATCACGCTCAAACGGTGCACCCGTCGCCGTTTTAGATCGCCGGTACGAATAGAACGATGCCTTTCCAGAAAACTGCCGGCTTGCCGCACCCGAGTGCTCTTCCGAATTGTTGTGGATCGACTTGTCTCCGCTGGGCATTCGCGCATGCGAGTCTCGATTCGCTTCGTTCGGCTGTTCAGGGACTGGAGGGTCCGGTTCAGCGTGCGCCTTGGGAATGATCGACCATCGGTCTTCGAAAGATTGCGCTGCGGCAGAATTTGCGCATCCCGCTATACACATCGATGTCGCCGCAACTGCAAATAACGTTGAAAAAATACTCATAGGACACCTCGCACGGTCACAATGCCAAAGCGCGAGGCGCCGTTCCCTCGAGCGCGCATGGCTGTACCGCTGAAAGGCGTGGAACATTTACGGTTTCGATTTTTCGCGCGCAGGCATTTCACGCGAATACGCAGCGTTCGATCCCTGCAAGACTTTCCGGTTTTGACTTACGGCGCAGGCTTCGGTCCCGCCCTTCATTTCGGGTTCTCTGTCCTCGATGGTCATAATTGGCCCGCGCGGCGCGGGTAAAAGCGGCCGCATGGGTATTGAGTATCCTGATCGGTGGACGCGGGCTCTAGGCGCCGGAGCGCTCCTTTTTTCGAACCTGTCGCTTAGCGGGTGCGTCACCTCCACCGCTGGCTCGCCACCGTTGGACGCGCACGCGGAGGCGCCTGCGTCTGCAAGCAGCTATCTCCCTGTAGAAGACCTGCCGTCGAACCGCGAGCGACCTGCGATGACGGCTACCGAACAGGCGAAGCTCAAGAAGGAACTGACTGCTGCGCGCGATCGCCAGATGTCCCGAGTTAAAGCGAGAGAGGGCGCGCCAAGCGCCAAACCCTGAAACAGGGAAGTGGCGCCTGGATCCGGCTGGCTGCTAACCGGACGTCAAGTCCGCAGAGCGATGCAAGCGGTTGTTGTTGCCGATGAGTGGCGTGTCGAGTACCGCAGTACCGAACGGGAAACGTGTTGGCCCGCCGACGTTCTCCGCGCGGGGGGTCCCAAAGCAAACCTTGTGCGTGACCCAAAGGGGATCAAATCGCACCAGTGGTTCTCCTCCGCACCACAGTCGTCAGGATAGCGTAAGGCGTTCACGCTTCATTGCTGATCCGTTGCGGCGAGCCTGTGGATAAGCGGTTCGAAATCGAACCACATTGCGCATGTCTCAAAAGAAGAGGACGATATCCCCCGTCGCTTTCGGCGGCGGGTATTTTGATCGGCGGATTTTATTATGTCAGAAGCGGTGAAATTGATTGTTGAGGGCTATTTGTCGTTGAAGGACAGGAGTGCGCTCGAGGAATTGCGCGCGCACCGCCAGCGGCTTAGAAAGCAACTACAGGCTGAGCCGAGTGGGCTCGAAGTCGTCGAACGCACCACGCAACTGTTCGACGAGGAACTGATCGTGATCGAAGCTGCCATCGATCGGCTTGCCAGTTGAGACGGTAACCCGACGTCAACCGCAGAATGGTACAAACATTCTGCCGTTGCGGATCGAGTACCGCGGCACCGAACGAAGATACCTGTTGGCCCGCCGACGGCTCATCGCCGGCGGGCTTTAACGCGAGTGCCCGGCGGCTTACCCTCGTGACCACACCACCGATAGCGGTCTCGATTTCGCCTCAGTCCGGTCGGTCTTTCTTTTGCCCTTGGCAGGTACGTCGATTTGCTGGCTCGGCTTGATCCGAGGCGCGACAGCTTGCGCCGGCTGTGCAAATCGAGCGGCCCACCGCCTTTCGCTCCGTCTTTGAATATCCAGGGGAACTACGCTCACAACGACTCCCTTTTCAGATTTGGCGCGCGGTCGCAGGCAACTTCGAGGAGTCGTGCGAATGGCTAGGGGCGCAACTGTGTTCCGAATATGAACGGCGCCGATTTTTAGCAAGTGTTGAAATTTAGTCACATGCGAAAGGCGCGGAGGCTTCGGTCCCGTGAGCCATCGCCGGCTGGCCCTCATCGGCCGCAAACCCATCGCCCCACTTACCGGGGTCGCGATCAGGCATTCCTCGACTTCGGGCTGACTACTAACTCGCCGATCCGAACTCACCGGCGGTGTACTGGACCGGCCAGACATGACGGCTTCGCCGTCGATGATCAGTTGGGGTTCCGTGGAAGCGCTGTCGCAGTTTCCTGGCGAGGCATCTGATAAGGCAACGCCGGCAGTCCGGATGCCGGCGATAATGCTGACGGCATCGCGGTGCCGATACCGATATAATACGCAACGCGGCCAACTTTGCTGGCAACGTGCTTCAGAGTGGAGAGGAATCCTGCGGCAGCAATTGCATCGCCGTCTCACCGCGGCGCGCCCAACGATTTTTCTTTCGTCTGAACGTCGGCTGTCTCGGCGATGAGCCAGTCGAGATATGGCGTTAGAGCTTCAGTGAAGGCGACTGACATCGTCACTGAGAGATGCAAGAAATCAGTGTACGCAATGATCCCATCGACTTTCGCCGGGCATTTGCCTTCTCGACAAAGAACCGGGATAGGATCGAAGACTCGAACATTGGAGGACTCTGTTGCGACTTTCTTTATGATACTATTCACTGAATTCGAAAGCTGATCGTGGAACAGAAGCGGCATCGAACAATCGGCGTCGCTCCTCCGAAAGAGACAGTCGGGTGCCTCGAGAGCGGGTCCGTCCCAAGTGGCCATGAGGACAGGCGTTTGGAGAACGATGACGACACGCAATCCTCGATCTGTAATCCGGCGAAGAGTCGATCTTAGAGCACTCTCGAATGTTTTGAGCGCATCTCCTGTTGTCCTTGCGTTGAGGTCAAAGGAAGCGCGCGCCTCGTTATCGCCGACTTTCCGGAGGTCGAAGTCGGTTGCCCGCGGCCACCACAAGGAAGAAATCAGCACGCCCGATCCACCGGTTGCTGCGGCAAGCGAGAGCCTCTCCTCAACCCATCGATTGAATGATTGGCACCCGTCATAAGGCATCCAATCGCCTCTTCGTGGCTCGGTGGGCAGGACGTCGAAAAGTGGTGGACACGCTGACTTGGTCAATATCTCGGTTCCAATTTGCACCCTATGCCGTGCTGCCCAATGCTGGAGTGCCGGAGTAAAGCGATGCCCTATCGAATCTCCCCAGAGGATCACGCGCGGTAACTGAGCCGGCGCCAGACAGGCTGAAGGAGTTGTGATCTCATGGGACCCCAGCCCAAGCAGACAAGCCTCATCCGGCGTGTCTGCCTTGGCGCGCAATAACGCCACTTCCTTCGAATCCTGGGGCGCACGCCCTGACCGAACATGAAGACCAAATACGAGCAGCGAAGCGACGAGGATTGCACCGCAGCCGCTGATTACAACCCCACGCGCCGACAGACGAGCGCCGAGGCGGAAGCGTAGGGGGCGCTCGAAGAACCGCAGCGTCACAAAAGACAATGCGAGTGTTGAGGCGGAAATGATCGAATCACGAAACAGATCGTGGCGACCAACGTCGAGAATTCTTGCGATACTCAACGCCGGCCAATGCCACAAGTACCACGCGTAAGATACCAGACCGACCTGAACCAGGGCGCGACTCGAAAAATCCTTCCGACCGCGCCAGTTGGATCCAGAGCGTTACCGACGATGACCAGACTTGTGCCAAGGATCGGGAGCGCTGCCAAAACGAAGGGCGAGAAGAGTTGAGACGATATTGTCGTGATCCCTATCAAGATCAGGACCAGACCGAGCACCGAAGCCGCGGAGGCCAGAAACAGCGGAACGCCGCGAGCTGAGAACGGCAACGTTGCGATGATGGCGCCAATCCCGAGTTCCCAGGCTCGCGCCGGAGCGAGATAGAACGCCCAGACATTGTTCCACGACGCGAGCATCACAGCAAAAGCGAAGGATGCGACCACAGACGCGGCCAGGGTAATCACGAGCCAGCGCCGCGGATTGCTGGTTCTTGCGCAAACGACGCAGGTCAGCGCCAACACTGCTGGCCATACCAGATAGAACTGTTCTTCGACTGACAATGACCAGGTATGAAGCAATGGTTGGAGTTCGGAACGGACACCGAAATAGTCCCCGGCGCCGCGCAGGAAATAGAAATTCCCGGCCATCAATAATGTTGCATAGGCACTCTTCAGGACTCTCTGTATTTCGCCAAGCGCCGATGACAGGAGAAAGAAGCTGACGATCACCGTTGTGAGAACGACCAGAATGAGGGTCGGCAATATCCGGCGTGCGCGTCTTGCATAGAAATCAAGAAGGCGAATCCGGCCATACCGTTCGATGTCGAGCAACAACAAGCCGGTTATGAGATAGCCCGAGATGACGAAAAAGACGTCGACGCCGGTGAAGCCGCCTACGAAGCCCGGAACTCCGGTGTGATACGCAACAACCGCACCTACAGCGATTGCGCGGAGACCGTCGATGTCGGGACGATATTTTGGCTTGCTCGCGATATCGCTGAAGTCTTGCAATTTCGTCGGGCTCTAACGGTTCTCTCGAAAAAGCATGAATTCCGTGAGAGCACGCGGTCTGAAATGTGCGTGGGAAGTTTGATCAACCTCTGGCTCTCTCTCTGAACTTATCCGACGACTACAAAATGTCCAAATGAAATGAGCCGGCTGGCTGACTTCGCAGCCGCCCCGGAATTCTTTCTTGAAGAGCAGGATGGTGGCGCCTATCGTTTGGCGAACGGCTCGCCGTTAGACTTTCGTTGTCGGGAATAAGGTCAGGACGAAAAGGGGGCTTGATGCCCGGTCACGTCGATCGCCCTCCGGGGAAACTGCACGTTGCATCTGCGTGGCGAGGTCGGGAGATCGGGGCCAATCCGGATCGCTGGCTGACATTGCTTGACGCCGGCGACATTGCGGAGCTCGAGAACGCAGCGAAATCATATCTCGCCGCGACCGATGATATCGCCGGGATTACAAAGGAAAGATTTCCGCTTCCTCGCTTCGGCGCTCGTCTCGAGAAGCTCAAGAAGGAGCTGCTCGATGGCCTAGGTTTCGAGGTCATACGCGGTCTTCCGGTCGCGACCTACAGCCAGAAACTCGCGGCTACAATCTTTTGCGGAGTTGGCGCGCATCTCGGATCGGCACGATCTCAAAACGCGGCCGGCCACATTCTTGGTCACGTCCGTGACGTCGGCGCCGACGCGAACAACCCGAACACGCGCATTTACCAGACATCCGAACGACAGACATTCCATACGGATTCGTCCGACGTGGTCGGGCTGCTTTGTATTCGCGAGGCGATGGAGGGCGGCAAATCCCTGCTTGTGAGTACGGCGACACTTTACAACGAGATGCTGAGTGCGCGCCCGGATCTTGCCGCACTCATGTTCGATCCGATTGCAACGGATCGTCGAGGCGAAGTGCCGGAGGGCGAAAAGCCATACCTCGAAATTCCGGTGCTGAATTGGCACGCCGGATTCCTGACGGGTTTCTATCAGCGCCAGTACATCGACAGTGCGCAGCGCTTTCCCGATGCGCTGAGATTGACGCCGGCTCACGTCGAAGCGCTGGATTTCTTCGATGAACTCGCCAATGACTCCAGTCTGCATCTGGGAATGCAACTCCAGCCAGGTGACATGCAGTTCGTCTACAATCACGCTCTGCTTCATGACCGCACGGCATTTCGCGACTGGCCGGATGCGAGCCAGAAGCGGCATCTCTTGCGACTGTGGCTGAGCATCGAAGGCGATCGACCGCTGCCTGATTGCTTCAGGCAACGCTACGGCTCGATCGAGATCGGCAACCGCGGCGGCATCATCACCAAAGGGACGAAACTCAACGTGCCCCTGGACTGAGGTCAGTCGAAGATCCCAAGACAAATCCGCGGATCGAGCTGGCAAGCGCCCTTGACAGGCAAGATGCTTCGCGCCCAAATTCTTACACTAAGTAAGAATGATGACAGGGACGGAACATGCCTGAGCAGCCGAGAAGTCGGCGGCAGACGCGCGCGGCTATCCTGGGGCATCTGCTTCAATCGGGCGGCGTGTTTCGGCCGCCTCTGGCCAGGGCGGTGCGCCTGTCCGAGGCAAGCCTGTCGCGTATCCTGTTTGACCTGAAGGCGGAGGGGCTGATCGAGGAATTGCGGCGGCCGGCGCCATACGTCGGCGGCCCGACGGGCCTCGTCTCTCTCGATAGCAACGTCATGCTTGCCGCCATCGAGCTGACCACCGAGCGGCTGAGCGTCGGCATCGGCAGCCTGTCGGGCCAACTGCACGACACATTGCGACTGCCCTTGCCGAAGGTGCCGACGGTCGCGTCCGTGGGCCGCGTGTTTCTCGATGCGCTGACAACGCTTCGCGACTGGACACGGCGGCGTCGGGTCCCGCTTTCGCAGATCGGCGTTTCGGTGCCGGGCCTCGGCCGCTTGAGCGAGGTCGTCAATCCGATCATTCCCTGCGACATCGAGCGCATGCGCAGCCAGCTTGAAGGGATGTTTGCGGACGTGCCGGTCGAGTTCACCAATTCGGTCGTGGCGCACGCAACGTTCCATCGCTGCCGCACGGAAGATTACCCGTTCACCGGCGCGCATCTGTTCGTCTTCGTTGGCCAGGGCGTTGCGGGCGCCTGGATGGACGACCCGATCGAAGCCGATGCGTTGCAGCCCGTGGAACTCGGTCACATGGTGTTCGGCAAGGAGGGGCCGCGTTGCCGCTGCGGCCATCAGGGCTGTGTCGAAGCCTATACGTCGCTTCCGGCCTTGGCTGAACTTCTCGGCGTAAGTGCGCCGGACTTGCTTCATCCCGGCAGCGCGTGGGTGAATGCGATACCGATCTCATCACGCGTGCGCGAGGAGTTGCGCTCCCGGCTGTTCCGGCTTGGGCTCGCGATCGGCAATACGCTGAACGTCAAGCCTTGTCCCGGCGTGGTGATCAGCGGCTGGCCGTCGCTTCTCGACGAGGACGATCGGAAGGCCGTGATTGAAGGGATCGATGCCAGCCTGCTGGGCGGGCGCGAACTCGCCCAGGTCTCCCTTGCTTTCCTGCCGCCCTCGAACGGCAATGATCCGAAGGCCGCGCTGGCCTTCTCGGCCTATTGTCTGGCTTGTCGCGGCGGAATGCCGGCGGCATCGACGGAGGCCGCATGAGATACGTGTCACCCGCGCGGCTTGCTCGCGCCAGGAAATCTGGAAAGAAGTTCACACCCGGGAGGAACTTGCCATGCCGATCACAACAACGAGGCGCCGTCTGCTTGCTGGATCCGCTGCCGCGCTCGTATTGCCGGCCTTTGCCCGCGCGCAAGGCGCGGTCAAGCCGCGCCTGACCGCGATCTCGCAATGGTCAGCAGGCAGTGATGGCGCGGCCATCACGGCGCTCGGCAAGAAATTCGAGGAGAGGGGCGGCGTCTGGCAGCATTCGCCGGTTCCCGGTTTCACCACGGAGATGATGAACAAGCTGCGCGCACAGATCATCGCCGGTGATCCGCCGGCCTGCTCGCAACTCAAGGGCCCCGAGATCGCGGCCTGGTCGAAGATTGCCCCGACCGTCAACCTCGACGCCCTTGTCGCCGCCGCCGGTTATGAAAAGGTCGTCGCCCCCGATCTTGCGAAACTGCACAAGCCCGGCGGCAAGTGGATTGCGCTGCCGCTGCAGATCTACAGCACCAACATGCTGTTTCTCTCCAAGCGCGGGATGGACAGGGCCAAGGCCGACAAGATTCCCGTCACGTGGGCGGACTTCAACGAGCTTGCCGAAAAGATGAAGGCGGCCGGGATGACGTATCCGCTCGCCAATGGCGGCACCCGCCCCGATGATGGGCAGAAATTCGAGGCCTCTCTCGCCGGCGCCAATCCCGCCGCATACCGCGCCGCGATCATGAATCTCGACGAGAAGGCGTTGAAGGGCCCCGAGATAAAGGCGGCCTTCGCGCAGGTGCGCAAGATCTCCGAGTGGTGTGACCCCAACGTCGGCGCCCAACCCTACGCCACCAACCTGAAGCGCTTCATCGACGGCGACATGGGCATGCTGATCATGGGCGGCTGGGCGCAGGGCGTGTTGCGCAACGCCGGTTTCAAACTCGAGGACTTCATGATCGTCCCGGGCCCCAGCGACAATGGCAAGCCGGTCTTCCTCTTGAACGCCGATGCCTTCATCTTCTGGCAGCAGAAGGAGGCCGACCTGCAAGCCGGCCAGACCTTGATGGCCCAGCTCGTCATGGATCCGGCGATCCAGACAATGTATTCGCAGATCACGGGATCGATACCCGTGCGCACCGATGTCGATCTCTCCGGTCCCGGCTGGTCGGAGGGGCAACGGCGAACCGCTGCAGCCCTGAAGGACGCGGTCGCCAGCAATCAGGCCGTTCTGAGCCTCGCGCACAACATGGCGCAGGAAAACGGCCTGACCGCAGCGATGATCGACGTGTTCACCGAATATGTGAAGAACAAGACGATTACGCCGGAGCAGGCGGCCACCCGCCTCGCCGAGGCCGTCGAGGGCGCGCGTTGACCGGCACCGTCACGACGGCAACGCGGCCGGGCGGGCCGGCGACATCAGGCGTGGTGAGCCGGCTGCCCGAATATCTCTTGATCTGGGTGCCGCTATTGTTGTCCGCCGCGCATCTCGTGTCGTTTTCGCTATGGACGATTTGGATCTCGTTCACGCCGTCCACGCTTATTCCGGTCTCGGGCTGGGTGGGTCTGCGCAACTATACGTCGGTCCTGGCCAGCCGGAACTGGCAGATCGCCTTCGACAATCTGCTGTTGTTTGGCAGCGCTTTCGTGCTGCTGAGCCTGATGACCGGCCTGATCCTTGCGATCCTGCTCGATCAGCGCATTCGCGGCGAAAACGCGCTGCGATCGATCTTCCTGTATCCCCTGGCGGTGTCGTTCGTCGTCACCGGCACGGTCTGGAGCTGGCTCCTCAACCCCGGCATTGGCATCCAGAAACTCGTCCAGGACCTCGGCTGGACCTCGTTCCGGTTCGACTGGCTTGTCGACCGCGACATGGCCATCTGGACGATTGTCATCGCCGCGATCTGGCAATCGTCGGGCTTCGCCATGGCGCTGTTCCTTGCCGGCCTTCGGTCCGTCGACGCCGATCTTGTCAAGGCGGCCCAGATCGACGGCGCCGGACCGGTCCGGATGTACCGGCGCGTCATTCTGCCGACGCTTTGGCCGATCACCATCACCGTCATCGTCGTCCAGCTGCAGTTCGCGATTTCAGCCTTCGACCTCGTTCGCGCGCTCACCAATGGCGGGCCCGGGATCGCGACCCAGCTGCCGGCCCTCGTCGTCTACGACCTGATGTTCCAGCGCAGCCAGCTCGGCCGTGGTGCGGCGGCGGCGGTGCTCATGTTGCTGATCCTTCTCGCGGTGCTGCTGCCGTATGCAGCGTGGCGATATCATCAGCGGCGGCAGGCCACCCATGCGTGACCGATCCTTCGCGCCGAGCCGCATGCTCATCTATCTCGTCGTTTCGCTGGTCGCGGCGGCGTATCTCGTGCCGCTGGTCGTTGTCGTGCTGAACTCGCTGCGCAGCAATGTGGAAATCGCGCAGACCTCGATGATCGGCTGGCCGCGCGAGTGGGCGTTCGGCAACTACCTCACGGCCTGGTCCGACTTCTGCGTTGCGCAGACCTGCGCCGGCATCCGTCCCTACATGCTGAATTCCGCGCTCGTGACCATTCCCGCCACGATCTTCTCCACGCTGCTTGGCGCGGTCGCCGGCTACGCGGTTTCGCTCTGGCGTTTTCCCGGCGATCGCTGGATCTATGGCGTCGTCACGCTTGGCATCTTCCTGCCGCAGCAGATGCGTTTGCTGCCCTGGACCATCGTGCTGCGCGACATCGGTCTGATCAACACGCTTGCCGGCCTGGTGCTGATCCACACGATCCAGGGGCTCTCCTTTACGACCTTGTTCTGCCGGAACTACTACGTTGCCGTCCCGCAGGAGTTGATAAGGGCCGCGCGCATCGATGGCGCGGGGTTCTATCGCATTTTCTGGCGCATCATCCTGCCGCTCTCGCCGCCGATCCTGATCGTCACCGTGATCTGGCAGTTCACGCATATCTGGAACGAGTTCCTCTATGGCGTCACGTTCACGAACGGCCAGCAGCAGCCGGTCACGGCCGCGCTGATCGCGCTCTCCGCGGCGGTCGCCGACATCCCGCAGCACGGCGTGCAAAGCGCTGCGGTGATGATCGCGGCCCTGCCCACTTTGTTGGTCTATCTGCTCGGTGGCCGGTACTTCGTGCGCGGCCTGACCGCCGGCGCTGTAAAGTAGGGGCCACATGTCAGCTCTCATCCTCCGCGATGTTCACAAGAGGTTCGGCGCCACAGAGGTGCTGAAGGGGATCAGCCTCGAAATGGGCTCGGGCGAATTCACCGTGCTGGTCGGACCGTCCGGCTGCGGCAAGTCCACGCTGCTCAACATCGTCGCGGGCCTCGATCAGCCGAGTGCGGGCACCATCGAGATCGGCGGGCGCGTCGTCAACGACGTCGCGCCAAAGGACCGCGACATCGCCATGGTGTTCCAGTCCTATGCGCTCTATCCGTCGATGACGGTGCGCCAGAACATCACCTTCGGCATGGAATGCCGCCATGTGCCGAAGAAGGAGCAGGAGGCGGCGCTGGCCAATGTGGCGCGCCTCTTGCAGATTGAGCCGCTGCTCGGCCGCAAGCCGGCCCAGCTCTCCGGCGGTCAGCGCCAGCGCGTGGCGATGGGGCGCGCCCTGGTGCGCGATCCCCTGCTGTTCCTGTTCGACGAGCCGCTCTCCAATCTCGATGCCAAGCTGCGTGTCGAGATGCGGATGGAGATCAAGCGGCTGCATCAGCGCATCGGCGCCTCCATCGTCTATGTCACCCACGACCAGATCGAGGCGATGACGATGGCCACACGAATCGCCGTCATGCATCAGGGAGAGGTGCAGCAGTTCGCCGACCCTGACACGGTGTACCGCGCTCCAGCCAATCTGTTCGTCGCACGCTTCATGGGCTCGCCGCCGATGAACACGCTGCCGGCACGGCTCGAAGCTGGGGATGGCGCTCCGGTGGCCGTGATCGGCGCGGGACGGGACGATGTGGTCCGCCTTCGCTTGCAGGGATACGATGCGGCGGCCTCCTTTGTCGGCCGCGAGGTGGTGCTCGGGATCAGGCCGGAGTGCATCGCCGAAGGCGGCCGCGTGTTTTCGGGCGCGCCCGTTGTCGTCAATGCTCCGGTCGAGATGGTCGAGCCGACCGGTGCCGAGACCATCGTGCTGCTGCGGCTCGGCGGCGAATCCGCACTGGCGCGCATCTCGCCGGACATGCGTCCTCGGCCGGGAGAGTCCGCGTCCTTTGCACTCGACACGCGCCGCATTTGCCTGTTCGACCCGCAGACGGAGCGACTGATCGCATGACCGAGACCAGCTATGCCGGCCTTGCCGGCCGCGTCGTGTTGATATCAGGCGGAGCCAGCGGCATCGGCGCCGCGTTCGTGCGGGCCTTCGCGGCCCAGAAAGCCAGGGTTGCGTTCCTTGATATCGATGCCGACGCCGGGAAGGCGCTGGTGCAGGAGGTGACCGGCACGTGCGGCGCGGCGCCGCTGTTCGTGCCGTGCGACCTGCTCGACATCGACGCGTTGCAGACCGCGATGTCCGAGGTCCGTGCAACGCTTGGCGACGCCGCTGTGCTCGTCAACAACGCGGCCAATGATCAGCGCCAGGTTTTGTCCGAGGTGACGCCGGCCGAATTCGACTGGATGATCGGCGTCAATCTCAGGCACGTCTTCTTTGCCGCCCAGGCCGTGGTGCCGCAGATGCAGGCGCGTGGCGGCGGGTCGATCATCAACATGTCGTCGATCGCGTGGATACGCGGCGCACCGGCGCTGCCGGCCTATGCCGCGGCGAAGGCCGCGATCGTCGGCTTCACCAACTCGCTCGCCCGGCTGGTCGGACCCGACCGCATCAGGGTCAACGCCATCGCGCCCGGCATGGTGATCACCGAACGCCAGCGCCGGCTATGGTATCCGGACGAGCAGACGATCACCGAATTCCGCGCGCGTCAGGCCATCCCCGATGCGGTGACGCCGGAAGACATCGCGCGTCTGGCGCTGTTTCTGGCGTCCGACGAGAGCATGCGCATGACGCGTCAGTGCATTCAGGTCGATGGAGGGATCGGTTAGGCTTGCTGCGTGAATGCAGGGTCCGATAAGGCAGGGGGGAACATGCGCTATTTCCTGGCAGCGGCGATCCTGGGGTCGCTGATGCAAGTCTCGCCCGCGGCGGAGTGTATGCCTTGTATCACCAAGTGCAGCATCTGCTTCAACGCCGGCAAGTCGACTTTCCCGTCGATTGCGGCCTGTGAGGCCAATTGCAAGGCGACAGGCAATCGGCCGGTCCTGGCGACATGCGGCGTTCGTGCCGCTTGCCCGGCCGGCAAGCATTAGTGGTGAAAGAAAAGAGGCCGCCCACCGGGACGGCCTCCAACTCACGATCAGGCCTGTAAGGACGATATCAGAAGGGATGCGGCCCCGGGCCGAACGGGCCGCGCAGGTTGCCGGGTCCCTGCAAGCCGCCGAAAATCTCGTGGCCGGCCCACTCGACAGCGTGCACGACAGCCTCTCCGATGGAGCGGAAGAAGTCGCCGATGCAGTTCCCGCCGTTGATCGCGTCGAGGTCCGCGTCCGTCAGTTCGATGACGTCAAATTTTGCATGATCCATGTTCTGCATTGTCGTATGCCCTTTTCAAAAATGGTTTGTGGGGAAAATTCAGAAGTGGAGGGGGCTCGTCGGCTGCGTGATCGGCTGGTGCACGGCGGCGACAATACGTTTGCACATATCCTCGTAAGCCTTGACCGCAATGTCGAGCGCCAGATCGCCGCCGCTGACGTTATTGAGCTCGTCGGTGTTCAACTCGCGCATGTCATCAAACTTGGTCATGTCTCTCTCCCGCTTTGAAAGAAGGGGTCGTCCCCCTCATGATCAGTGGTTACGGGAATACGCCACGCGGTTCGTTTGCGCGGTGACGGATGTCACACAGCGTCACGGACGCGTCGCCGGGAACCCGTTTCGCTGACGGAGAACGACGAAGACGCTTCGTGAGCAGAGCGTTTGATGCCGTGCCAGTTGGCGCGCATCATCGGGCGGGGCGCGAGCACTGTCGCGCTCGATGCGGCTTGCGGAACCGGAGACAGCCTCCGCTGTCACTCAGGGTCCCGACACGCTGCTCAATATCCCGAAAGGCGGACTGTTGGAGCGCCGTTCCGGTAGGCAAAGGCAGCGATCCTGCCGATGAATGGAGCGTAAGCGCACCAGAAGAACATCGGAACGAATACTGCAAAGACCGTCGTTGCGTTCAGGGGACCAGCGTACATGCCGAGCAGGATGATGCTCGCGAGAGCGACGACCCAGGGGTTTCCCAGGATGACGCCGAGGAGCCGATCTGCGTTGACCCGGGCCGGCACGAAAAGCAGGGCATGGGCGAGCAGGAAAGGCGGGAACCAGACGAGCCGTGTCAACACCAGCAACTCCGTGGCGACCGGATGTCCGGGCTCGGCGCGCAACGCATAGCGGGCATATTGGCGCGATTTTCCGAACCGGAAAGAACGGAAACAAATCATCGCCATGTAGCTGGCGAAGCTCGTTTCCCTGTAGCCGGCCTGCCAGGACTGGTCGCCGAGGCGGATGGCTTCCGCAAAATTGGAGCGGCGGAACGCAGCCTGGCTCTGGAACCTGGCCACCTGCGCCTGGTCGCCGACGGACTGGAAGGCTTCGATCGTCGAATCCAGGCCTGACGCGTCCTTCTCACAGTTGGCGTCCAGCAGGTGTTGAAACGCGAGATGCTGCTGGACATGTTCAGGGAAAAGCTCGCGAAACCGCTCCATGACGGCCGTTGCATTGTTGCGATCTTCGCGTGCGACGTAGCTGCCGAACAGGTACGTGTAAGCCGGCTCGCTTTGTCCGACGCGGCCGATCCAGGATTTGGCGAATGTTTCCAGTTCAGCGAACTTCTTCTGCTTGGTGAGCAGGTGGGACCAGGCCTCGCACGCGTCGCGATTATCAGGATCGGCTGCCAGGGCTGTTTTCAGATGCCGCTCGGCCAGCCTGAAGTTGCCGGCGTCCACATAGGCGCGGGCCGCGGCGATAGTGCCTGAGGTGGCATCTGACACGACTTACCTCGCGTATTGGGACAGGAAATCCTTCAGCTCGTCGTAAAGTCCGTCCTGATTGCCGTAGTCGCTGTAGCTCTTCGCCTGGGTCAGCCATTCCCCCGTGCTCGAACGGCATTCCTTCAAGGCCTCGGCGAAATGGCGTTTCGAGAGCGGCGCAATGGTGTTGGCCTGCGTGCTGTCGTCGATGGCAAAGTCGGTTGCGGTCTCGACCAGCGCTTCGAGATCGGCGCCCGAATAGCCGGGGGTTCGTTCGACGATCGGCTCGAGATCCAGCGTCTTGTCGTGAGGACGTTGGTTGAGCAGAATTCCGCAACACGAATTTGCGCGCGATCCGATCCGGCGGCGGCACGAAGATCGAACGGTCAAAACGGCCGGGCCGGCGAAAGGCCGAAATCCAGCGACCAGGGCAGGTTGGTCGCGCCAAGGAACAGCAGGCCGTCATTCGAAGCGTGGATGCCGTCCATCTCCGACAGCAGAACGGAGACGACGGTATTGACCTTGTCGCTGCCGCCGAATTGGCGGCGCTGTGCGAGCGCCTCGACCTCGTCGAAGAACAGGACCGTCGGCTTGCGCGCGCGCGCCTTCTGGAACAGTTCGGCAAGGCGTTTCTCGGCGACGCCGACGAACGGGTCGAGCACGTCGGCCGCCTTCACGGAAACGAACTCGGCGTTGCATTCATTGGCAAGGGCGCGGGCGAGCATGGTCTTGCCGCAGCCGGGCGGACCGTACATGAGAACGCCGCCGCCGGCCCTTCGCTTGAAGGTCTTGAAGAGACCTGGCGACTGGAACGGCTTGATGATCTTCCGTCGCACCTGATCCTTGACCTGCTCGAGGCCGCCGATATCGGCGAAAGTAATGGCGCCGGCAAGCGGCGGGGGTGCGGCCACGCGTTCGTGCAGCGGCACCACGTTGTCAGGGAAGCATGCGGCCTCCTCGATCCGCCACTGGCGCGCCAGATTGGGATTGTCGCTGCGCTCGAGAAGGTCAGCCGCCCTTCGGCGATGCCCGGGGTTCTGGAACTGGTTGGGATCGAGCTGGGTCAGCGCGCCGGAGATGATCGAGCCGTCCGGCGCACTTTCCAGCACGACGAGAAGCGCATGAAACAGGCCGTCCACGCCCGGATGCGCCTTGGCCATCTCGACCACGGACTGAACGTCGGATGATAACCGTGACATGATGCAATTTCCTGCCTGCCGGGGATTCTAGCCTTTGGGCCTTGTTAGCCGGTTAAGCCGCGGGCCCGGATCGGGCGCTTGACACCTCCGCCAGCGTGCTAGTTGGTTGAACACGCAGGAGTTTTCCGGAGGGCCGCTGCCCGCATTTCCGAATCGTGCACCAATTCTGCAGCTTGGTCCCAGCCGCTGCGCATCGTCGTACGGACATGAGTACTGTCACAGCGTTGACCGTGCTGAGCAGGCGAGACGCGAACGATGCGGGGACCCACGTCGTCGCGGCCTTGATCTTAAGCACACTGAAGCCTTAGCCTTAGCTTGGCCTTGGCGCGACGCCGACGGGTGTGTCCAAGGGAACTTGAGGAACTGGTCGGCGTTTTTTGCGGGGCCAACCGTGCAGGGATCAATGCGTTCGTCGTTTTATCTGTTTGGGTTGTCGCTTGCTTTGCTGGTCACATCGCTACCACCCGCCCATAGCCGAGGCTTTGCCTGGTTCTTTGCCCACTCCAGACCATCAGGCAATTGTTCTGGGCAGCACGTCGTTGCGACCTACTACGTCGCCGGGCGTCGCACGGCGAGCGGTCAGGCCTTCAATACAAATGGCCTCACGGCGGCGCATCGGACACTGCCGTTCGGATCACAGGTAACGGTGATGAATCCGCAGACCGGCGCGTCTGTTACCGTGGTGATTAATGACCGTGGCCCATTCACGCGTGGGGTTACACTTGACCTCTCTCGCGGCGCCGCCCGTGCGATCGGCATGCGCGGCACGCAATGGGTTTGCATGCTCTGAGCGCAAGCACGCCCGGCCGCGATTGACCCACGGCTGGGAGCGGCTGGCGATGCCATGGGAAATGAGAGTGTTCGTCGTGCCATCGAGAGGACAACGGTGTCGAACTGATTTGCCCGACGGCTGATTTTCAGAAATCGCTGTCAAGCCCCGAAAAGAAAAATAATTCGCTTTATCAGAAGTGCAAATCAGGCGTATGGTTCGCCCATCCCGCACCCGCTGGAGGGGCGCTTCGGCCAATCGTCACGATCGTTGGGTGGGGGATGCGATGGACGCTTCGGAGCCGCGAGACGAGCGGCGCACGAAGCGGACGGCGAAATCGTGTGGTCCTGATTCCCCGACGCTGGGATCAAGTTTCGCGGGTCTCCACCTGCGAAGCGATGGAGGCTATCAAGCCCGGCACTCCAGGGAGATCACGTATAAGCCGTAACACCATCGCGCAGGGAATGCCGGGATGCCTCGGCGTACCTGTGGTGACTAACTCGCGTACTTTCTACCTTGTACGCGAGGCCGCGGGTGTGCTGAACACCCGGCATTCCCTGCGCCCTCCGTTCTCAGGAAGGCGAAACGATCGAGCAAAGCTCGGGCGCATTCGCGCCGCGAGATCGCGGTTCGCTGCGCCTTCCGCTGTTTGACATTCGGTCGGCGCGCCGTACGGTACATCTTCCACGAAGAAGCACGACAATTCGTCGGCAGCATCGACAGAGGCCGCCAGGCGTCTGAGGGAGAGGATCGTCATGTCGCCGGAACGAATCCGTTTGAGCGTTGCGGACGCGCGCGAACTCGCCGAGGGCGCGCTTCGCGGAATCGGATATGATGACGACGCGGCGCGCATCGTGGCCGATCATGTGATGGATGCGGCGTTGTGCGGCTATGAATATTCGGGCCTGCCCAAGATCCTCAATCTGCCGGAGAGCCAGAACTTCAGGATGCCGCGACGGCCGATCACGGTGCTGCGCGAGACCGACATCTCGCTTGCCATGGACGGCGGCAACAATACCGGCATGCTGGCGCTGTTTCACGCCGCGGAGGCCACCATCAGGAAGGCGGCGGCGCATGGCATGGCGCTGGTCTCGGTGGCGATGCCTGGATGAGCGGGCGCAGCGCCTATTATGTCGAGATGATCGCCAAAGCGGGGTTCGTCGCGATCCATACGGCGGCGAGCTCGCGCCTGGTGGCTCCGCCGGGTGGCGCGAAAGCCGTGCTCGGCACCAATCCGATTGCGATTGCAATTCCGTCCTCGCGCGGCCCGATCGTGCTCGACATGGGCACCTCCGCCTTCATGATGACGGAAGTGCTGCTCCGCGAGCGGCTGGGTGAGCCGCTTCCCGACGGCGTTGCCATCGGGCCCGGCGGCGAGCCGACCACGGACGCCGCGCAGGCGCGGCGCGGCGCATTGCTGCCGTTCGGCGGCTACAAGGGTTTCGGGCTGGCGCTGATGGTGCAGGCGTTGGGACTTCTCGCCGGCTCCGGCCTGGAGAGTGCGAGCGACTACGGCTACCTCTTCATCGCCTTTCGCCCGGACTTGCTCGGGCCGGCAGATGCCTTCGAGCAGCGGGTGACCGAATTGATCGAACGCGTGAAGGCGACGCCGCGCCAGGCTGGTGTCGACGAGATTCGAATCCCATCGGAGCGGGCATTCCATGCGCGCGAGCGCGCGCTTGCCGAGGGCATCGAGATCGACCGGCGCGTCTTCGATGCGCTTGTCACGTGGCGCAGGCGCGCGAATTGACGGCTAAAGCTTTGCCCCATCAGTCCCGCGCCGCGACAACGCCAACAGCACCGCTGAAGCAAAGGCCAGCAAGGCGGCAAGCTGAAAGGTTGTCTGGAAGGCTTGAAGGAAGCCATATGCCGCGTTCAGGATTCCAAACACCAGCAGCACCACCGAAGCGGCGGTCACGGTGCCGAGTGTTCGCGTCAGCAGCACGAGGCTGCCCGCGACGCCGCGATCCGCAAGGGGAAGCGCAGCCGTCACGATGTCGGAATAGGCCAGCTGGAACAGGCCGAGGCCGACGCCTTGCACGGTCAGCCCCGCAATGCGCAGGATGGTCGGGGTCTGCTCCGTCCATGCGCCGAGCAGCAGCAGGCCGCCGCCGATGGCAACGGCGCCTGCGATCGCCAGGTGGTCCGGGCGAACATGCCGTCCGGCGATGCGCCCGCCGATCGGGGCGGCCAGCACGGCGCCGGCCGCCGCGGTCGCCAGGATGATGCCGCTTTCGGTCAGGCCGTAATCAGGCACGCGCGCCAGGAAATAGGGGACGAGCAGCCAGACCGAAAACGCTGCGAGATTTGTCAGCACGCTGACGAGATTGAGCAATGCGAAGCCCGGTGTTTTGAGGATTTCGACTGAAATGATCGGACGCGCCGCGCGCGACTCGCGGAAGATGAAAGCCGCAAAGCCGGCGGCGGACAGGAGCGCAAAAGCGATGGCGGAGAGCTCGCGAATGCGATTGATGGCAAGCAGCATCGTGACGAGGCCCACGACCAGCGCGACGCCGCCCAGGATGTCGAAGCGGTCGGCCGCGTGGCGTTGTGCCGAGGCCGGCATGCCGCGCAACAAGAGCAGCGCCGCGGCGGCAATCGGCGCGCGGAACCAGAATACCGCCGGCCAATCCCAGGCCGCCGTGAGCGCCCCGCCGAGAAGCGGGCCCAGCATCAGGCCGAGCGAGAGCATCATGGTGTAGATGCCGAGCGCGCGGCTGCGCCGTTCCTCACCATAGAGAGATGTCACCAGCGCGACACCGCAGCTCAGCACCAACGCGGCGCCGATGCCTTGCAGGCAGCGAAAGATCAGCATCGCGCCGAAGCTTGGCGACCAACCGACGAGGAGGAGCGTGACCGTGCTCCAGATCAGGCCAATCCGGAAAACAAGGGCATGACCGATCGTGTCGCCAATACGGCCCAGCGCCAGCAGCAGGCTGGCATAGGTCAGCACGTAGGAGATCACGACCCACTGGATGTCGCCGATCGAAAGGTCAAATCCCCTCGTGATGGCGGGGAAGGCGATATTGACCGACGTGTCCAGTTGCGTGGCGGCCGTGCCCAGCCCGATCATGGCGACTTGCCAGGGTTTTGCGTGGAGCAGGCCTGCCGGCGCGTGGAGCGAGTTGCGTTTGGAAAATGAAGTCACGGCAAAAATCTATCTGGTTTAATTTCGTCCCGGCAATCAATATTCCGGCCGAAACCGAGTTTGTTGCCAGGCGGATATGTGCAAGACATAGAGCGTTCCCGACAGGCATTATCGTCTCGGTGCCGCGGGTCGAACAAAATAGAAGAGGGAATCGATGGGGGGAGTTCTGGAAGGTATCCGCGTCCTCGATTGCGGGCGCTACATTGCGGGGCCCTATTGCGCGACATTGCTTGCCGAGTTCGGCGCGGAGGTCATTCGCGTCGAGAAACGGGACGGCAGTGAAGATCGTTTCGTCGCGCCCGTCGGCGAAGCCGGGGAGGGCGCGCTTTTCCTTCAGATCAATCGCAACAAGAAGTGTATCACGCTCGATCCCATGAAGCCGGAAGGGCAGGAGGTGTTGCGCCGTCTGGTCGCCGCATCGGACGTGGTGATCGCCAACCTGCCGCCGCAGACGCTGCGCGCGATGAAGCTCGACTATGACTCGTTGAAGGCGATCAAGCCCGACATCATCCTGACGACGGCGACGGCCTTCGGCAATCCCGGCCCCTGGTCGGAGCGCGTCGGCTTCGACGGCGTCGCGCAGGTGATGTCGGGCGCGGTCTACATGACTGGCCAGGGTGATCCGCCCTTCCGCGCCGCCGTGCCCTGGGTCGATTTCGGCACCGCGCTGCATTGCGCCTTCGGCACGCTGATGGCGCTGATCGAACGCGGCAAATCCGGCCGTGGACAGATCGTCGAGGGCGCTCTGCTGGCGACCGCGCTGACCTTTGCCAATGCAACGCTGATCGAGCAGGCGGTGATCGCGGTCAACCGCGTGCCGACGGGCAATCTCGGCCAAACCTCCGCGCCCGCCGACATCTATCGCTCCAGGGACGGATGGGTGCTGTGCCAGGTCACGGGCCAACCGCTGTTTGTCCGCTGGGCCAAATTGATGGGCGAGGGCCACTGGCTGACGGACCCGCGATTTTCCGACGACATCAAGCGTGGCGACAACGGCGCTGTCATCAGTGAGCGGATGGCGCGCTGGTGTGCCGAGCGCACCACCCAGGACGCGGTCGATACGCTCGCGGCCGCGTCCATTCCGGCGGCGCCGGTTCTCAGCCCGCAACAGGCGCTGGACCATCCGCACATTCGCGCCACCGGCTTTCTGAAGGATGTGGAGTATCCAGGTTTGCCGAACGCCGCACCGGTCGCGCGGGCAGCGGTGCGGTTGTCGCAGACCCCCGGCGACATCGTCGCGCGTCCGCCGAAGCTCGGCGAACACACCGATCTCGTGTTGAGGCAACTCGGCTATGACGCGGCTGCGATATCAGCGCTGCGCGAGAAGGCGGTGGTGTAGCGAATACCCGCGTTTCATCGAACGCGTGCCTCAAACGCAGCGACTTGTTCGGCCAGCGCCAGGTTGATCCGCTCGATCACCGTCTCATAGTCCCGTCGCTCGTCCTGGCGGAACAAACGAACGGTCGGATACCACGGACTGTCGTTGCGATCGAGCAGCCAGCGATAATCCGGCGTGTAAGGCAGGAGGATCCAGGTCGGTCGCCCCGACGCTGCGGCAAGATGCGCCACGCTCGTATCGACAGTCACGACGATATCGAGGCACGCGATCAGCGCCGCCGTCGTACTGAAGTCAGTCAGATGGCTCGTCAGATCGGTGATGTCCCCTCGTCCATGGAGCACGACCTCATCGGCTGGCTTCAGATCCTTCTGCAGGCTGATGAACTGCGCCTTGTCTGAAACGAGGCGCGTCATGAGTTTCAGGGGGAGAGACCTGTTGTGATCGTTCACATGCCGCTGGTTGCCGGACCAGACGAGGCCGACCCTCAGGCGATCATGAACGCCAAGCCGGCCGTTCCAGACCTGCCGCTCGGCTTCACCGACCGACGGAAGGTAGGACCGCGATGCCGGGATCGTGTCGATGCGCGTGCCGAAAGCCAGCGGCAGGCTGGAGAGCGCGCAGTGGAGGTCAAACCGCGGCACGTGCCCGGTCGATTTTGGCAGACACAGCGCCACGCCCGGCAAGCGCGACAGCAGCGACCGGAGCTTGTCGTCCACGACGAGAATGACACGCGCTCCCTCTGCCGCCAGCAACGGCAGATATCGGGCATACTGGATCGCATCGCCCAGACCTTCGTCCGCATAGATCAGGATCGTCTTGTCCCTGACCGTGCCTTGGCCGGTCCACATCGGGGACGGAAATACCGGATAGGGCACTGGCGCCGTGCGCTTGGTCCAGCGGCTTTCGCGTCCGGCCCAGCCCGCTTCGAAGTTTCCGGTCAAGAGATGAAGCAGAGCGACGTTCCAGTCGATCGTTGCGTCGTCCGGCGCCAATGATTTTGCAAGTGCGTAGCCCGCAAACGCCTCATCGAATTTGCGAGCCTGTGCGAGTGAACTGGCCTTGTTGCTGACGGCGTCGACGAAGCCGGGCCGAAGCCATATCGCGCGATCGAACTTCTCCATCGCCTCATCGTCGCGCCCTAAATGTTGAAGGATGATTCCGGCATTGTTGAAGAAGTCGGCATCCGTTGGATCGAGGGCTTCGGCCAGCTCGCTTGCCAGGATTGCTTCGCTGTATCGCTTCATGTCGCGCAGCGTTCGCGCGCGCATGTAGAGCGTCACGGCATGCTCCGGCTGAATTTCCAGGCAGCGATCCAGGTGGGACATCGCCTCCTCATGCTGCTTCAGTTCGTAAAGAAGAACGGCGCACCTGAAGGCGAGATCCCACACCCCCGGAGTGAGCTCCAGCGCCTGCCGGTAGCACTGGAGTGCCTCGAAGGAACGGCCGGCGGCAAGGTGACCTTGTCCCCGTTCATAAAGCTCTGCCGTTATTCTCGCGGTCGGCTCGGCGGGGCCTTCTGGTCGGCTCGACTGCTCGGCGGCCGCCCGTCGTTCGTGACGATTCATATGCGCGCTGACCCCAGGAGCCGATTCGGAAATCTTATACCATGGGCGGCCCGGCTTCATGGGGTTTATGGAGGTGTGCCCTCAGCCTTGACCGGACCCGGAGATCGATCACCAAGCCTTGTTGGTTGTCGTCACCGCTGCTGACGAACTGAAGACGACACTGGATGCGCCTGCGCGATGATTGACGCTTGCTCGATCCTCCCGAGCCAGCCCGCGGCAAGTATCCGGGAACAACAGGAACAAACGGTCTCATTGCATATTTCCCCCGTTGGCTCCGCTCCCCAGAGCCGGGAGCATCGATCAAGTTGAACCGAGATGGATCATGAGTAAGACGATTGGGATCGCCGTGTTGGCGTTCATGAGTGTGCTGGCGCTGAGTGGCGTTCAAGCGCAAGAGAGCAAGCAGAGCAAGGCATCGGATATGTTCATGAAGCAGGCAATGCAGGGCGATATGGCGGAAATCCAGGTGGGAAAGCTTGCTCAGGAAAAAGGCGAGGACCAGCAGGTGAAAGATTTTGGACAGACATTGGTCAGCGACCACCAGCAAAATCTGGATAAGGCCAGGTCGCTTGCGCAGACCATCGGGATGACTCCGCCAAACTCAGTCAGCGCCGAGCAAAAGGCGACCTATGACAAGTTGAGCAGGCTCTCCGGACGGCAGTTCGACAGGGAATTTGCCCAGCACATGGTGCAGGACCACAAGGACATCACGGAGTTCGAACGGGAAAGCAAGAAATCAGGGGACGTCGCCAGCTTCGCCCAGGACACGCTGCCCGTCTTGAGGAAGCACCTGCAAATCGCCGAACAGATCAACGGCCATCAGACGACGGGATCTTCCCGCCATTGAAGTTTGTGGCTTCGTTGTCGAGCTCGATCCGGCGAAGCTCGGCGACAGTCGCTCCGTACTTCGCGTGCGAAACAAAAAGACGGCCTTGGCAAGTTAGGGGGCATGCCAAGGCCGTCGAGGGGTCGAGCCGCCGCGGCGTCACAACGCACGACCGCTCAACAAAAAGTTGCGCTCGAAATCGAGCTCCGGCACCAACATATGTTTGCCGAGGCAATCCGGTCGGCCATCACCGATCGCCCATACCTGGTTGAAGGAGGGAGGACCTATTCGGCCTCCTCCTTGGGAAAGGGCTCTTGCGTCTTGCGGCCCAGGAAGGTGTCAGGGGGATAGTTCGTGACGATCGCGCGCTCGACCTCTCCCGCCAGCATCTTCAGGTGGGCAGCAAGCCTCCCGAAGAGCTGCCGCTTTCTTCCGTCGTCAGCGGAATCTCGGATCAACTCACACTCGGCAGCTTCTCTTCGAAGCTTTTCCAGGCGTGCTACCATGTCCTTCATCCCGACCCCACTTCGCAACAGCCGGAAAGTCGTTCTTGACCGAAGAACATCGGGTCGCCACCCGGATCCATTTTAATAAGTGATTTCGATCGCTGCAAAATCCAATTCAGGACGGGCGGTAAAATGCGTACGTGCCGTCTGCGTTCGAATAGGAGCGGTTCGAGAACCGTGGGGTCTTTGTGGATTCTAACTGTAACTCGGTCGTTCCGAGATCCTTCGAGATCAGCGTCACCTTACAACCGGCGCCGACCGCCCAGCCGGGTCGATTGCAAATCTTGAAATCGCAAATCATGTACCTGCTCGATCAATTAAATCTGCTCCACGACATGGCGTCGAAAAGGAGCCAAAATTAACATAGGTCAACTTTAGAACACTTCGTTCTCAGGAGAAAACTTACAATTGTATTTCCAATTGTATCTTGAAGCTGTTTCTGGCAAATTCTGCGGACTTCAAATCCTTGCCCTCCTGAAGGCCGCTTAGTTCAAGTCTGTGAGGGGTAGAATGAGAAAATCCGGCCAGGCCATTGGTTTCGGCGACGGCGCCGTCGTGCATTCACTCACTGCGATACGGCACGCACATGGTCAGCTTCATCGTCTCACCGGCATGCGTACATCGCCGACCGTGCTCGCCTCCCAAATCGAATTGTGCGATCTGCTGCTGATTGAAATCTCTGACATCCATAGGAACCTTGCCAGGGATCTGGAGCAGATGCGCCGGCCCTCGTTAAGCGCTGTGGCAATTCCTCGGCGTGAGGGGACAGTTCAGGAGCGACGGGAGCGTCGCGAGCGGGTATTGTCTTCTGCTGCTTCCGCATCGGCAATGCGGAATTCCTCAAGCGTGTGACCGGACCGCAGCGCCGCGACCAACCACCTCGGCTGCTTGCCGCGGCCCGACCATGTTTCCGTCGGCACCAGGGGGTTCGAGTATTTTGGCAATACTTTCGGGTACTTGCGCCGCCGCCGCTTGCCCCTCACCGTCCCATTTATGTCGCTCGTCGGATGTCCCGGGTTGAGCTGGGCGAGACGCTTCTCCAGCTCGCTCTTTTCGATGGTAATCTTCTCGGAAAGGATTCTGGTCAGCCGCTCGTGCAGGAGCCAGAGCTCCTCGAAGTCCATGGACTCCAGATCCAACTTGCCCATACGCTCGACGCTATGTTCTATAGACGGTAGTATGTTCCGGGCATATCGCATGAAGACGGAGATGCTCCATCCATCGGCGTACGAAAAGGCGCCGCCTCAGCTACATTTATAATACCGATGGATATTTAAATTGTAATAAATTTGGGATAATGTCAGTTTTTAAGATGAGCGGTTGTCTCGATCAAACAAGGGCTTATTCGGATCAGCGTTCTACTGTTTTTAAAATAAAGTCGTAGTGGGGAGTAAAAATGAGTACGGTAGAAGTCTCGCTCCGTCGTCTTCACGCCAACATTAGTGGCTTTGCAGAGACATCCGTCCTGCTGCGTGATGCCAACGCACTGAGGGCCCAAATCGAACTTCGACGTCAGGTTCTGCAGGATATCGCGCTCATTCAAAGCCGGCTTGGGACTTTCCTGCGCCGCGGCAAAAAGCTGGCAGGCCGCAGATCGCAGAGACGGCGCACGGGGCGATCCCGGCTCGCCGAGACATTCCGTGCTGGCCGGTCCCGCTGTCACGTCCTGTCTTGCGATTGATACTGAAGCTGCCGTGAGCGCGAGTGGCTGTGTGGATGCGCCGCGGTAAAATCGCGGCCCTTATCGCCCGGTCGTCAAAGTTGTGCCTTTATAATGCCGCCACTTCATTTTACGCTGGAAAGTTCCTCCATTTCCGGCTTGATTGGTGTCGGATTGACGAAATATAAGAGCGCGTCGGAAGAAGTGGCTTCGAGGGGGCTCCATGTCGACAAAGAAGATCGAATTGGAAACCATGTCGCTCGACGAACTTTGGTTACTCCACGAGAAGACCAGTGCGATTCTGTCCGCACGAATCAAGACCGAAAAGCACGAGCTCGAGAAGCGTCTCGCGGTGCTCAATCGTGGCATGGACCTTATCGATGGATCGGGCGAGGTGCAGTCGTTCGGCGGAAAGGCTCGCCGCAGATATCCGCGTGTGCTGCCGAAGTATCGCAACCCGCAGACGTCTGAAACCTGGTCGGGACGCGGCAAGCGTCCTCGCTGGCTGGTTGCTGCGATGAAGTCCGGTCGAAAGATCGAGGAGTTCAGGATCGACGTCGGTGGCGGCTCCAAGGCCAGGCAAAGAGCCTGACGTTTCCAGGGCTTGAGGTCCGACAGTCGAACGCCGGATCAGCAAAGCCGCGAGGCCATTGCCGTTTGCGAAATAAGCGAGGGCTCGACCAGCAAGGGCTCAGAAGGCTAGCGGCAGCGCGCAGCCACCGATTCTACTCTGAACCGGCTTGGACTAAACCAACATCGGGCACGTTTGTCCCACGCGGATGACCTTCTGCCACTGCGGTCGCGCCGCGGCCGACGCCTCGATATGTGAACCCAAAATACTCGACCTCCAGCGGGTTATAAATGTTCCGCAGATCGATAAACATGCATCCGGCCATTTC
Source organism: uncultured Alphaproteobacteria bacterium (assembly GCA_963696255.1). Classification (GTDB taxonomy): domain Bacteria; phylum Pseudomonadota; class Alphaproteobacteria; order Rhizobiales; family Xanthobacteraceae; genus Bradyrhizobium. The sequence goes on along the minus strand of CAVOJN010000005.1, from coordinate 141,563 downwards.
CCTTTTCAGGCGCAATAAGTCGAGTGCCCGAAATTGGGTCCACTCTGTCACGATCACGACAACATCGGCGCCCAGCGCGCATTCATAGGGATCGCCGCAATATTCAATTTCGGGCAGTTCCTTCTTTGCGTGTTCCATGCCGACCGGATCGTGCGCGCGCACCTTCGCGCCCATGTCGAGCAGGCCCGTCACCAGCGGGATCGAAGGCGCCTCGCGCATGTCGTCGGTGTCGGGCTTGAAGGTGAGACCGAGCACCGCGACGGTCTTGCCGCGCAGCGACGCGCCCACCGCGTTCGAGACCTTGCGCGCCATCGCGCGCTTGCGATTGTCGTTGACGCCGAGCACGGCTTCGACGATGCGAAGCTGCACGTCGTAGTCCTGCGCGATCTTGATCAGCGCGCGGGTGTCCTTTGGAAAGCACGAGCCGCCGAAGCCCGGTCCCGCATGCAGGAACTTGGTGCCGATGCGGTTGTCGAGCCCGATGCCGTGCGCGACTTCCTGCACGTCGGCGCCGACCTTTTCCGAAAGATCGGCGATTTCGTTGATGAAGGTGATCTTGGTCGCGAGGAAGGCGTTCGCCGCGTATTTGATCAGCTCCGCCGTGCGGCGCTTGGTGAACATCAGCGGCGCCTGGTTGAGCGACAGCGGCCGGTAGACGTCGCCGAGAACCTTGCGGCCGCGTTCGTCGTTGGTGCCGACCACGATGCGGTCGGGGAATTTGAAGTCGCGGATCGCCGCACCCTCGCGCAGGAATTCCGGATTGGAGGCGACCACGACATCGGCCGACGGATTGGCCTCCCGGATGATGCGCTCGACCTCGTCGCCGGTTCCGACCGGCACCGTTGACTTGGTCACGACCACTGTGAAGCCGGACAGCGCGGACGCAATCTCGCGCGCGGCGGCGTAGACGTAGGTCAGGTCCGCATGGCCGTCGCCGCGCCGTGACGGCGTGCCGACCGCGATGAACACCGCATCCGCATCCGCGACAGGCGTCTTCAAATCGGTCGTGAAGCTGAGCCGCCTGGCCTTGACGTTCGAGGCCACCAGCACGTCGAGCCCGGGCTCGAAGATCGGGATTTCGCCCTTATGCAGCGCCGCGATCTTGCCGGCGTCCTTGTCCACGCAGGTGACCTCGTGGCCGAAATCCGCAAAGCAGGCGCCGGAGACCAGCCCCACATAGCCCGTGCCAATCATGGCGATCCGCATGAATCTTATCGGCCTCTCATCATTGGTGAACCGAATTGCTGTTTCACCGATCCTCCATTACTGGACACGTTCGCGGCCCGGACGCGGCGGTGTACCGGCGGCTCCACGAGCAGGGCGAGCGCCTGACTTACGGACCGTCCCAGATCGGAACACGATCGGGCCAGGGAATGCTGCATGATTGGCGCCGCGGTAGGGGCGCCTGCCTGGCGGCTAATGCCGTTGTTGTGCAGCAACTGCGGGAATATCCCGCGACGCGCCGTTCATGTCCTCGAAAAGCTTGTGATTGAGTGCCCATATCGCGGCCTGGGTTCGGTTGTTCGCACCGATCTTTCTGAGGATCGCCTTCACATGGGCCTTCACGGTCGGCTCGGTAATGCTGAAAAATCGCGCAATATGCTTGTTGGATTCCCCCTGCACGATGCGCTTGAGGATTGCGAGCTCCCGCGATGACAAATGCTTCAGTGCGTGTGGCTCGTCCGCCTCCCAGGGGGCCTCATTCTGCAGCGGGGGCGACGGTCGATCCTGAAGCCGGGGAGAGGCCGTTTCCTCGGACCTCGCCTGCATCTCACGTGACCAGAGCCGCGCATCGATCAGAATGAGTTTTCCATCCGACAACGCTCGAAGTGTACTGACGAGCGCGCTCGGACTGACTGAACTGAAGAGCGCAGCATTTGCGCCGTTTTCCAGGGCCATGGCGAGAGAACGTGGATTGCTCTCGTCTGCCATAGCGACGATCAGAGCCAACGGATATCGATCCCGTATCTTGCCGCAAACCAGGGCCTGCTTCCCGCCGACAATGAACAGAGTGGTTCTGTCGCGTGGGATCTCAGTCAGTTCGTCCAGTTCGATGGCGCAGCCATGTGGACGGAAGCACGTACCGGATAGCAGGAGGCGTAGCCCTTCGCGGAAGAGATCGTCACTTTGGACGATATACGTTGGCATAGTGGGATCATCCGTCGTAATCATGCGCCACTCCAATGCCGACTGGATCATACTTCAGATAATTAACGCTCTCATTATAATATCAAATCGGATTTACGCACAATTAAATAGTTTATGGATGTTTATATAGGTTTAATTCATACCAATCCCGGTTTCGATTCCAAGCGGAATCAATGCCTTGCACTCGGGGCGATGCTGCTTTTGGGGTGCCAAAGGTGCCTTTTTGATTGAATTTTCGTCTTTGCCCAATAATGATCGCTGCAGCCCGGGGCAAGGGACGTGGCTAAAGTGCGATTTGGTAAATTGATCCCATTGGATGATTCCGGGTGGCGCGACATTCGCGTGCGCTGAGCAGATCGTTCGCCCCGTTTCGTGGCTTGAGCCCGCATGCCAAAGCCTGACGGAACTCGCGAAAGGCGATCCTTCCCTCCGGCATCCGTTCGCACACGGACACTTGCGTCGGCACCTAGGGATAATTGACATCCTGGCCAGAATATTCGGCCTGCCGCCTCAATCAAAACGGCCTTGCTGAAGCTGGGAATCGTGCGGTCGATTTCCGACCGGTCGAGAAGGCAGGCCGACCTCGCTTTCAGTAATTCCCAAGGTCTCTATTCCGCGCTTGCCGGCTTGGCCGCAGCGGGAGCGCATGTCATCTCCCTCGAGCAGGATTTGGGGAGGGGCTGGTGTCACCGATAGCGCCTTTATCCAGCCCACGACGAGCTTTTGCAGCGCTCCACGGATTTCTCCTGACGTAAACGTATGATCAGCGTCCTTGTAGTACTCAACCGACACCCAGCCCTTCAGGGGGACATTGGGGAACGCATCGAAGAGTTGATTGCGGTAGCGACCCTCCAAGGCTTTGCCTGTAATGACGATCAGGACATTCAACTTGCGCTGATATGACTTGACATACAACTGCTCGAGTTCGTTGTCGGCCTTCGCCGATTGTGATGTAGCCCCGCCGAAAGCCGATCTCGCCCGGTCGCTCAATTGCTCCCAGATCAATCCACGCCGGCGAACGAATGACCTCCAACTGCGAAGCTCCGTCAGCCGTCGACGGAGGTAGCGGACGTAGAAACGCGCAGTATGCGGAATCTCCGGGTCGAGCAACACGAGGCCGATGACACGCTTGTCGGAGTGACCATATGCCAACGCGATCTCGGCTCCCGCGCAAAGACCTATCAGAACGACTTCGTTGACGTTGCAGGATGCTGTCAGCCAATCAAGCGCTTCCAACACATCTGCCTTATGTGCCTCGGTCGGATCAAGAGTGTCTCTGCGCGGCGCGCTATCGCCGATACCGGAGAAATCAAACCGAAAAACGAGGTGACCCAGCGCGGCAAGCTCGCGGGCCATCTTGACGTACATGCGATGATGTCCGACCCGGTGCGCAATCCCGGTGTTCAAAATCACTACCGCCGGCCTTCGAACAGGCGTTTCGGCCGGCGGCCGCGACAGGATACCCATCAGCGACGCCGATCGACCAAAGTGCACAGCCAGCTCGTTGAACGTGTCCATCATTGCAGCCAATTCACTATGCGTTGAAGGGCCGCCGTCGGGATCGAGCCCGTGTTTAGCCTGTCTTCGATCCACGCCGGCGAATCCGTCACGTGTTCGACGGTGAGCGAACCGAATTCTGCGGATGGGGGCGGGGCTGCGGTCAGGAGAAGGAGCGTGCCCGATGGAAGCAAGGCTGAGTTGCCGGAAAGGGCACTGCTCGCGAGACCATTCACAAGTTCCGTCATTTTCGGCCCGCCGTTGACGCCTGCAGCGGAACACTCGCATGCGGCGATCGCCAGTTCGTCGGCGGCGAGAGGCTCCCAGAGGACGAGCTTATTGATCTCTTTCGGCTGATGGATCGCAACTCGAGCCGACAGATTGGCGCCTAGACGGAGACCCGCCACGTCTACCTTGGCAGCCCCACTTATATCCTTGAGCTCCTCGATCGCCGTCTCTACGTCGTCGCACCAGCCTGCAAGATCTCCCTCGCCGGTCTCGCCGTAGGAGTCGCCAGTACCGAAGTAGTCGAACCGCAGCACATGAAAGCCGGCTCGAACCAGGCGAGTCGCCAGCTGCCGCATGGCGCGATAGGCAAAGACCTGCTCGTTGCCCATCGGATGGCAGAGCAGGGCGGCACGTAACCTGCTGGCATTCGCCTGCGCCGGTTCGTAGTAGCCAAAGAGCCGCCGCTGGCGGCTACCGAAGTGAAATGCGGTCATTGCGCGCACAGTCTTGTATTGATGTATCCGGAATTCGGGAAACACAATGATTGAAAGGCGTCTCGCTCGTTGCGCGACATGGCCGCACCGAAACGTCATAAGCCACTGCGGCAATGTAGCATGGGTGTGGATTGAACGCTTGCAGGCCCCAGTTTGCGATGCGGCCAATGCGCGCATCAATTCTCGTGATGCGAGCTGGAGCGTCAGGGTCGATCGCTACATCGAAGGCATCCAGCGGACAACTTAGTCCGACGCCGACAGCCTTGATGAAGGCTTCCTTGCGTGTCCAGCACGCCAGGAATGCCAGCGAACGCCGATCAGGCGGAAACGCTCTCAGCGCCTTGGTTTCCCCGGGAGAAAAGAAGCTCCCGGCAAGATCGTCGGCATCGGGAACCTGCCGGATCAGTTCGACGTCGACGCCCACGGCGCGGCCGCTGGTAAAGGCATAGACGGCAAGCGCCTCCGAATGCGAGAGATTGAAATCCAGGTCCACGGACCCATGCACCGGTGCAAGTCTCGGCTTGCCGTAGCCATTCGCGACCAATTCGACTTCCCGGGGGGCGATACGCAAACGTTCGGCGAGAAGCCGCCGCAGGTTCGCGCGAGCCATGACGTAGCGTCTTCGGTGCTTTGCAAACCGGAATTTCTCGGCGCGTTGCCGTTCGTCGGGTGACAGAAAGTGCCAGAGCGTCGCGCTCACTTCATCAGGTGCATCAAGGCGCACGCTTACGATCTCGACATCCGGCGTCTTCAAGACTCCGAATGCATGCGTGTTCCGGTCATGCCCGGTGATGGGGAGCTGATCGGGTTTCGCGCTCATCGATCATTCACACGCTCAAGCCAGATTTCCCGCCAGTACATAATTTCACCGCGAGGGCAGTCCCCCAGCTCGCCGTAACACAGACATTCCTCGCCGAGAGGGCCGAAGCCTCGCATATTTCTGAGCGCGACGGTGTCGGTGATCGAGCGCATCACACCGGTTCTTTCATCAATCAACCGGTCAACGCGATAGCGAACCTCAGCCTCCCGACCGCAGCATCGCATCATTTCATAGCAGAGTCCCATCCCACGATTGGACATCCTGTCATCGAGCGTCTGAGTAATCTGCGCCCGGGATTTCACGCGCACGAGCTCGCCCGGCTGCAGATTCAGGGATTTTGACGGGGTGCGTGTGTTGGGGCCTCGGAGCCAGTCGTCGCAGCCCAGTTTTCGCAATATTTTCTGCTGCACGTAGAGGTAGAGCAATCGCAAAGCCCGCATGATTCCGATGTCGCCGCGTCGGATTTCCTTGATTGCGATATGCTTTCTGCGGTGCTTTCCGGATGGGTAATCCTCGGTCGACGCTAACAGTTCGGTCGATTGGCAGAAATAGCGATGCTCATCCGACTTTACCTTGACGCGCGCCCGCAACGCTTGGAGATCGTTATCGACAGGCATTTGAGCGCCATCGGAATCGAGCGGGCGAAGCCATGCCTCCTTCCAGAGAATCCTGCATCCGTGCTTGCAGCCGTCGTGGGCGCTGCCATCGCATCGCGCTCCGTCCAGGATCACGACATCTTCTTTAGGGAAGCGCCGCAAAGATCCGGCCTCGGCCACGCAGATCTTGTCGACCCGACGTTGCACGCGAAACGACTTTCCGCACCAGCTGAGCATTTCGGGCATGAATGGGAGGCCGTCGAGGGTACCATTGCCATCCAGGGTGGACAGTATTTCACCCGCAGATCGCACCATCACCCGGCTTCCGACAAACATGCCCTCCGAGTTCATCGACATCTCACGCAGAACCAATTAAATCGCTTATTTGAGAAGGTTAATAGCGATATCGAAGGTGTGACAAAAAATCAAAAATTTAACCTACTTTAAATGTCGACAATAAAACTATTTATTTGATACGCTGTCAACGACCTTCGGTAGTATCGAGACGACGGTCTTCGGCGTGCGGCGATTGACCAAAATGATGTTACGTTACAGCGATTGCACGATTTTACCGATGCCGGCGGGGATGTTCCCGTTAACGGTTGTTGGCTGCGGGCCGGAGCGAGAATTATATTTAATTTCATTTTCATCATTAATACCGTCGAGCGGTCCTCGGGGCGGGAGGCGCACGCGCCTGGCATCGTGGGCCTGCCTTCAACACCGATAGCGAGGGTGTCGTGAACAGGCAGAGCGTTCCGATCGAGTCCCAGCTGCCGCGACAGCCGATCGTGGTGGTGGCGTCGACCTTCACTGCGGACCCGATTGGAGAGGTGATCGCCTTTTGGTCGCGCGAACTGGGCCAGGCGATCGAACTGCGCCTTGCTCCGTACAATCAGGTCTTTCAGCAGCTCCTTGACCCGGCCAGCGAAGCCGCGGTCAACACCGGAGGAATGAATGTTTTCGCCATCCGTGTTGAGGACTGGGGATTAACGCCGGACCGGCCGGTTGAAGAGGCTGAGCAGGAGGCTGCTGGAAAGGCCCGCGAGTTTGCTGCCGCCATCGAAGTCGCGGCGGCACGCTTTTCTGCCCGCACACTCGTCTGCCTGTGTCCGGCATCGCGGTCCCTGCTTCAGACGCCGGCCGCGGCTGCAGCGCGCCGGATCGAGGCGACACTGGCTTCGACGCTCCGCACCATTGCCGGCGTCCGCGTGCTGATGCCGGATGAGATCACGACAGCCTATGCACTTGAAGATTACGACTTCCCGAATGGCGCGGTCCACGGCCACGTGCCGTACAGGGAGCCGTTTTTCGCTGCCCTGGGAACATTCATCGTCCGCGCGCTTCGCGCGACCCTCGCTTCGCCCGTCAAGGTCCTCGTGCTCGATTGCGACGAGACCTTATGGAAGGGGGTCGTCGGCGAGGACGGGCCGATGGGTGTGGTTATCGATGCCGGATGTCGAACGCTCCAGCAATTCGCGCGCGCCCAGCGCGATGCGGGAATGCTCCTCTGTCTATGCAGCAAGAACGTGGAGGCGGACGTCACGGCAGTGCTGGACGGTCATCCCGACATGCTCTTGCGACGCAAGGACTTTGTTGCGATGCGCGTCAATTGGGACGCCAAGTCCCAAAACCTGCGTTCACTGGCGGCGGAACTGAATGTCGGCCTGGACAGTCTGGTGCTGTTCGACGACAACCCGCTGGAATGCGCGGAGGTCCGCGCCCAATGCCCCGAGGCCGTTGCCGTCCGGATCCCCGGAGACTTTGCGGCGCTGCCCTCCTTTCTCGACAATTTGTGGCTCTTCGACGGGCAAGCGCGGACGGCAGAGGACTCGCGGCGATCGGAGTTCTATCAGAAGAACGCCGAACGCGATGAACTGCTTCGGAACGCGACCTCGCTTGCCGAATTCCTCGCCAAGCTCGAGCTGAACGTTCGCATCTTCATTCCCGAACGGAAGCACCTGGCGCGGGTGGCGCAGCTCACGCAGCGCACGAACCAGTTCAATACGACGACAATCCGGCGCCAGGAGCAGGAGGTTTCAGGACTCCTGCAGTCGGGCAACAAAGAGTGCCTTGCCGTTGAAGTCAGTGACCGCTTCGGTGACTATGGCTTGGTCGGCGCGGCATTCTTCGCCACCGAAGGCCATGCACTCGTCGTCGATAGTCTGGTCTTGAGCTGCCGAGCGCTTGGACGAGGGGTCGAGCAACGCGTTGTCGCGCAGCTGGGTGCCATCGCGGTCGAACGCGGCTTGACGGAGCTTCGGCTCCTTTTTGCGTCAACACCCAAGAACCAGCCGGCACATCGGTTCCTCGAAAGTCTCGTCGCCCGGGAAACTGAGCTCGGCGGTTGGGCGGCATACCAGCTCGATCCGCCTGCCGCAGCGATCCTGCGCGAAGCGCCCGTTCTCGCTGCGGGCAATGAGGTCGAACCGGATGCTCCAGCCTCGCTCCGCTCCGCGCCGTCCTTCTCCCCGTTCCACTTGTATGGTGCGCGTGCCGACACGATCGCGTCCGATTATGCGACGGCCGACGCCGTGCATTCACGCGTCGTCTCGTCGCGTAGACGCAGCCGCCCCGGACTTGGGACGGAGTACCGGCCTCCAAACGGCGATCTTGAAGTGACGTTGACGCGACTCTGGAGCGAGTCGCTGGCGATCGACCAGGTGGGCATCGACGACGACTTCTTCGAGCTTGGCGGAACCTCGCTTCAGGCGGCGATGCTCGCAAACGCCGTGCAGGGCGCTCTGAAGCGATCCCTCGGCGCCTTGAGTGTGTTCGAAGCTCCGACGGTCCGTACCATGGCCCGCCTGATCGGCCTTGAACGTGAGCCGATGGCCGCACCTGTTCGGCTGGTTGCGGGATTGGGCGCGGTTCGCGAGGGTCCGCTGTCGGCGGCCCAGCAACGCCTGTGGTTCCTGGATCAATTCAACCCCGGCAGCGTCGCATACAATGAAGGACGCGCAATTCGGCTGCGCGGAGAGCTCGACGTCCCGGCTCTTGCGAAGGCGTTCGCCGACCTGATCGCTCGGCACGAGGGCTTGCGCACGACTTTTCCAATGCATGACGGCAGCGCGGTGCAGCGCGTGGAGCCTGCTCAGTCGTTTTCTCTTCCGATCCTGGAACTGGCTACCGGCTCCGAGGCGTCGCAGCACGATGAGCCGAGCCGGCGCGTGGGGGAAGAGCTCGCGCGTCCGTTCGATCTGGCGGCGGGGCCTCTCTTCCGCGCGGGGCTTTTTCGACTGACGGCACGCGATCACGTTCTCTGGTTCGTTTTTCACCACATCATTGCCGATGGTTCATCCGTGACGATCCTGTTGCATGAGCTGGCCGCGCTTTACAATGCGCGGCGCGCTCAACGCTCGCCCGGACTTCCAGAGCTGCCGATGCAGTATCTGGATGTTGCCCGCTGGCAGAGGGACTCGCAGCGTGAAGAGAGCATCGAGCTTCACAGGGCGTACTGGAAAGAACAGCTTGCCGGAAAGCTCACGGCACTCGACCTTCCCGCAGACCGTCACCGTCCTGCGGTTCTCTCCTACAAGGGCTCCCGGATTCCCTTGAAGATATCCGAGGAGGTTGTGAAGTCGCTTCGTGAGCTTGGTCGGCGCGAGCAGGCCACCCTGTTCATGACGTTGATGGCCACTTTCAATGTCGTGCTTTTCCGTCATTCCGGACAAGAGGACGTGATTGTCGGATTTCCGATCGCGAACAGAAATCGTCAGGAACTCCAGGGTCTGATCGGATTCTTCGTCAACACGCTTCCGCTTCGCACAGACTTGTCGGGCAATCCGCGATTTACGGAGGTGCTTCGTCAGGTGCGCCGACGCGCGCTCGAAGCCTATGCTCATCAGGACATGCCCTTCGAGAGACTGGTCGATGATCTCGTTCCGGAACGGGATCTAGCGCGTACCCCGATCTTCCAGGTGATGGTTGCGCTCCTTGAGGATCCGGTAAGGTCCTTTGACGTTCCGGGGCTTCAGTGCAGCGCGCTCGAGATCCCCGTCACGACGACGAGGTTCGATCTGGTTCTGAATCTCGAAGAAGGCCCGAATGGGCTGGTCGGCGGCCTGGAATTCAGCACCGACTTGTTCGACCGCGATACCATCGAGCGTCTCGCCGGACATCTGCAGACGCTGCTGCAATCGGTCATTGCCGATCCGGATCGGCCGATTCTCGCACTGCCGATGCTCTCGAGCACGGAACGACTGGACCTGTTGGTGCAGGGTAGCTGCGCGGAGTCGCGCTCCGGCGGGTCAAGCTGCCTGCACAGCAGCTTCGAAGCCCAGGCGGCACGGACTCCTGATGCCGTGGCGCTGGTGTTCGAGGGCACGACAGTCACGTATGACGCATTGAACCGCCGGGCTAATCAGCTCGCGCATCATCTCAGGTCGGAGGGCGTGAAACCCGATACCCTTGTCGGGCTGTGCGTTGATCGTTCGATCGAGATGGTGGTCGGAATCCTCGGGATCCTGAAAGCCGGAGGCGCGTATGTTCCGCTCGATCCGACTTATCCTCCTGACCGGCTGCAGTTCCTTCTCGAGGACTTGGCCGTTTCGGTGGTGGTTACGCAGGAGCAGCACCTCGGCAGCATCGGGACGACGGGGCCGGAGATTATCTGCCTCGACCGGGATGCCTCTGCACTCGCTTCCCGCAGCGAGGCGAACCTCGATGTCGAGGTCGCGCCCGAGCATCTCGCCTACGTGATCTACACGTCGGGTTCGACAGGAAAACCCAAGGGCGTCCTGGTGACACATCGCAACGTCGCTCGACTATTCGAGGCGACGAACCGATGGTACGAGTTCGGGCCGAACGACGTCTGGACGTTGTTCCACTCCTTTGCATTCGATTTCTCCGTCTGGGAGCTGTGGGGCGCGCTCCTGTACGGCGGACGTCTGGTCGTCGTGCCGTATTGGATGAGCCGCTCCCCGGAGGCATTCCACGAACTGCTCCGCAGCGAACGGGTCACCGTCCTCAATCAAACGCCTTCGGCGTTCCGGCAGTTGATCCAGGCGGATATCGCGTCGAAAGCGCGTCCGACAGACATGGCGCTGCGATACGTGATTTTCGGCGGCGAGGCGCTCGAGCTGCAAAGCCTGCGTCCATGGTTCAATCGCTATGGAGACGCGCAGCCCCTTTTGGTGAACATGTACGGAATCACCGAGACGACCGTGCACGTGACCTATCGCCCGATCACGCTGGCCGATGTCGAGGCTGGAGCCGGAAGCATCATCGGGGTCCCGATTCCCGATCTGCAGATATACGTCCTGGATTCAAATCGCGAACCGGTTCCGATCGGCGTGACGGGAGAGATGTACGTTGGCGGCGCCGGTCTCGCGCGAGGTTATCTGAACCGGCCAGAGTTGACCGAAGAGCGCTTCCTCGCCAATCCCTTTGAGTCCGACCCGTCGTCCCGACTTTATCGGACCGGAGATCTGGCGCGACGCCTGGCCGACGGCGACCTCGAATATCTCGGACGTATCGACCAGCAGGTGAAGATACGCGGCTTTCGCATCGAGCTCGGTGAGATCGAGGCCGCAATCAGCGACCATCCGGCCGTGCGCGAGACCGTGGTGGTGGCGCGCGACACCGGTTCCGGCGAAAAGCAGCTGGTGGCTTATGTCGCCCTCAATGCGAGTTCGCCCGGCACAATCGACGAATTGCGAAAGCTGGTCACCGCGAAGCTTCCGGCCCACATGGTTCCGGCCCACTTCATCAGCCTCCCAACGCTTCCGTTGACCGCCCACGGCAAGATCGATCGCAAGGCGCTGCCGGCGCCGGAGATGATGCGTCGGATCGATCGCTTGTATGTTGCACCACGCACGCCGGCAGAACAGACCATGGCCGATATTTGGGCGTCCGTGCTGCGAGTCGCGCAAGTCGGTATCGAGGACAATTTTTTTGAGCTTGGCGGCGATTCGATCCTGAGCATTCAGGTGATCGCCAAATGCCGCCAAAACGGTCTCGGACTTACCCCTCGAGATCTCTTCAGGATGCCAACCATCGCGAAGCTGGCGGCCGAAGCGAGCCCGTCGTCCCACGCGCCCGTTGCGGTCGCGCCGGTGTCGGGAGAAATCGCCCTCACGCCGATCCAGCGCTGGTTTTTCGAGCGAGTGGGCGGAGCCGAGGTTCATCACTGGAATCAGGCCTTTCTGTTCGAAACACCGTCTGATCTCGATGTCGACCTGATGGAGCGTGCGCTTCAGCATGTCGTTGGCCACCACGACGCGTTCCGAATGCGCTTTACGCAGTCGGAAGCGGGCTGGCGACAGGAATATGGGCCGGACCTGACGCCGACGATCATGCGGGTGGATCTCTCGGCCGTGCCGGCATCCGATCAGGGTGCGGCGATCACCAAGCGCGCCACGGCGCTTGGAGCAGGCCTGAACGTCGCGGTTGGGCCGCTGCTGCGCGTCGCCCACTTCGATCTGGGGTCCGGCGTCGCGGGCCGGCTTCTCATCGCTGTCCATCATCTCGCGATCGATGGCGTCTCCTGGCGCATCCTCCTCGAAGATCTCGAGCTGGCATATTCGTGCTTGCGGGAACATCGGCCGGTATCGCTGCCCGACAAGACGACCTCTTACGCTGCGTGGGCGCAGCATTTCGCAGCATACGCGTCATCCGAGGCATGGAAGAGTTCGCGGGATCACTGGCGACAGGTGATGGAAGCGGACGTGACCACGCTGCCGATCGACCATCCGGGCGGAGACAATCTGGAAGGTACGGCGAATGTCGTGGTCGAGCGTCTCGCGGAGCAGGAGACCCAGGCGCTCGTCAGAGACATGCCGACCGCCTACGATGCACGCATCAACGAGGTGCTGCTGACCGCTCTTGCCCGAAGTCTTGCGAAGTGGACGGGCGGTAGCCGGTTCCGATTGGAACTTGAAGGCCACGGGCGCGAACTTCCCTTCGGCGGCGTTGATCTCTCGCGCACAGTGGGATGGTTCACGACAATCTACCCGGTCCTGCTTGACGTCGATCCGAAGCTGGATGACAGGAATGCGCTGCGCTTCGTTGGTCAGAAATTGCGGCGGGTCCCCGATCAAGGGATAAGCTACGCCCTCGCAAGCAGCTCGCATGAGCAGGCGCCTCCGATCGACTTCATCTTCAACTATCTCGGGCAATTCGATCAGACAGTGGACGGATCGACGCTGTTCAAGTTCGCGGCTGAATCCGCCGGCGCATGGCACGCCCCGCGGGCGCGGCGCACCCATGCGATCGAGGTTCTGGCCCGCATTGCCGGTGGTCGGCTGGAAATCCAGTGGATTTACAGTCCCGCTCTGCATGACCGTTCCACGATCCTTCAGGTTTCGGAGGCATTCGCCTCTGAGCTGCGCGGACTGGCGCAGCGGGCGACCGCGACGGTCGAACGGCTTTCGACAATGGTCCCCGATGCCGTGGATCGATATCCTCTCACGCCCATGCAGCGCCTGTTCTACACCATGGCGAAGACCGGCTATGAAGCGTGGCGCTTCGCCATCGAAGGGCACATTGACGCCGCGCGGCTGCATGGCGCATGGCAGATGCTTCTCGACCGCCATACGATCCTGCGTACGGCCTTTATGGCCGACGGCGCCCATGAACCGCTGCAATTCGTACTTCGCAGCGCCAGGATGCCGACGCTGATCGAGGTCGATCTGCAAGGCATGGATGCTCAGTCGCAGGAGCAGCATATTCGTCGGCTCGCCCAGCTCGAACTCGAACGCGGCTTCGATCTCTCCAAGGCGCCCTTGATGAGGGTCGCGCTCGTGCGTCTGGCGGACCAGCGCTATGAGATGATGTGGTCCACGCATCATCTCTATATCGACGGCTGGTCCTGGCCGATCCTCATGGCCGATCTCTCCGACTGCTACAGCGCATTGTGCGACCAACGCGAACCATTGCCTCCACCGGCCTGTCCGTACGGGCGCTATGTCAGGTGGCTTGCGGACGAGGCGCCGGAGGGCGACTCGTTCTGGCGTCAGGAATTGGCGGGCTTCGTGTCTCCCAGTCCGATCGATCTGGAGGACACGCCTGTGCTGGAGGCGTCCATCGATCCTCAGGAGGTGGTCCATGCGCTTGCGTCGGACACGTCCGACAAGCTGATTGCTCTGGCACGAGGTGAGCAAACCACGGCCTCCGTTGTGGTGCAGGGGGCCTGGGCATTGCTGCTGTCCCACATTGGAGCCACAGAGGACATTGTTTTCGGAGCCGCGTATTCCGGCCGCCCCGCTGAGATATCGGGCGTGGAGGGGATGGTCGGCCCCTGCGTGAACAACATCCCGGTGCGTGTACGCGTGAACCCTGCCGAATCCGTCGCCGATTACGTCGGGCGCCTGCAGCAAAGACAGCACGAGCTGAGCCACCATCAGTTCTCGCCGTTGGCGCGGATTCAGGAACTGGCCGGTGTTCCGTTGCGCCTGCGTCTGTTCGAAAGCCTTATCGTATTTCAGAACTACGTTATTGGCGACGCGTCCCGGCAAATGGGAAGTCAAGCTTCGCTACGCCTCATCGACGGTCCGGACGCCACGAACTATCCGCTCACGCTGGTCGTGCTACCGGGACCGCAGATGCAGTTGAAGCTTCTCTACCAGCCGCAACGGTTTACGCGACGCCGAGTGGAGAGTTTGCTTGGCGATCTGGCGGCTGTGCTGACGGCAATGGCCGGGGCGCCCGAGAGAAGCGTGGGTTCAATTCTGACGGAGCTGCCTGAGCACACGCGCGGGCGCGCCGCCAGGATCGTTGCACAGAAGCGCGAACGCAGGACCGTGGCAACCGCAGCTCCGGCGACCGTGCTGGAGCAGACGATAGCCTCAATGTGGGCCGAGCTCTTCCAGGTCGAACGTGTCGGACTCGACGAAAACTTCTTCGACCTCGGCGGCCATTCCCTGCTGCTGCTCGAGGCGCACCGGCGCCTTCAGGCGCAAACGCAGACGACGCTGCCCGTCGTAACGCTATTCCAATACCCGACCGTCCGGTCACTCTCCCGCTTCCTTGCCGGCGAGGCGATCGACAGCAACGCTCGGGACGTGCTCGCTCGCGCCAGCAGGCAGAAGGAGGCCCTGGCGCGCATGACAAGACCGCGATTAGGAAGGCGATAGAATGTCATACTCCGACGCCTACGATCCGGACTCCGGAGTGGCAATCATCGCGCTGGCGGGCCGGTTTCCCGGAGGGCGCGATGTTGAGAGCTTTTGGCGAAATCTCGTCGAAGGCCGTGAGACCATCAGTCGCTTTACCGACGAGCAACTTGATGCCTCCAGTCCGTCCGACGTAGAAGCCCGCAAGGACCCCGCCTACGTGCGCGCGCGCGGCGTAGTGGAAGACGCCGAGATGTTTGATGCGGCCTTCTTCAACGTGTCGCCGCGTGAGGCGGAAGTCACCGACCCACAGCAGCGGGTGTTCCTGGAGACCGCGTGGGAGGCACTCGAACGTGCCGGGTACGATCCCGAGGTATTCCCCGGGGCCATCGGCGTATTCGCGGGGATGAGCAACAATACCTATTTCCTGGCCAATCTTCTGAGCCGGCCGGATGTCCGGCAGCTTGCCGGGGAATTCCCGATGCTCGGCAACGAGAAGGATTATCTGGCGACGCGTGTCTCGTACAAGCTTAACCTGCGTGGCCCGAGTCTCAACATTGCAACCGCCTGTTCGACGTCACTCGTTGCGGTGTGTCAGGCGGTGCAGAGCTTGCTGACGTATCAATGCGACATGGCCCTCGCCGGCGGCGTATCGATCAGCGTTCCACAGCGCCGCGGCTATACGTTTCAAGAGGGCTTCATCACGTCGCCCGACGGTCACTGCAGAGCGTTCGACGCCAAGGCCCAAGGTACCGTATTCTCGAACGGGCTCGGAATTGTCGTTCTCAAGAGATTGCAGGATGCCCAGGCAGACGGTGATCTGATCTATGCGGTGATCAAAGGTGCTGCGGTCAATAATGACGGCTCCGGACGCGTCAGCTTTACGGCGCCGAGCGTCGATGGCCAGGCGGAAGCGATCGCCATGGCGCAGGCCACGGCGGGGATCGATCCCGCGACAATCTCGTATGTCGAGGCCCATGGCACGGGAACTGCTCTCGGCGATCCGGTGGAGATCGCCGGTCTTACGAAGGCATTTCGCGCCGGTACGGACAAGAAGGGGTTTTGCGCAGTCGGCTCGGTCAAGACCAATATCGGACATCTTGACGCGGCAGCCGGTGTCACCGGACTGATCAAGACCGCGCTTGCACTTCATCACAAGGTGCTCCCGGCGTCTCTCCATTTCCAGTCTCCGAACCCGAAGCTCAATCTTTCGGAAACGCCGTTTTTCGTGAACGCGCAGCAGCGCGCATGGCCGGAGGGCCCGGGTCCGCGGAGAGCTGGACTGAACTCGCTGGGCGCGGGCGGGACCAACGCGCATGTGGTGCTTGAGGAGGCTTCCGAGCGCGCCCACGAACCGCCTAACAGGTCTGAACAGCTGCTTGTACTCTCTGCCCGTAGCGCCACAGCACTCCAGTCCGCCACGGATCGGCTGCGTCGCCATCTCGAAGATCACCCTGAGACGCCGCTGGCAGACGCTGCTTTCACACTCCAGATGGGACGACGACGGTTCGCGCACCGGCGGGCGTTCGTCGCCTCGGATCGCGAAATGGCGATTGCGTTGCTCGCGGACAAGGACGGCAAACGCGCGGTATCCGATGTGCGTGAAACGCGTGGTGCCAAGGTGGCATTCCTGTTCCCGGGGCAGGGCGCGCAATTCGTCAACATGGGGCGCCACCTCTACGAGACGGAGCCGGTCGTCCGCAGCGAGATCGATGCTTGCGCCGAGATCCTGCTTCCGCATCTCAATACGGACCTGAGGCAAATCCTGTTCCCGCCGGAGGGACGTGAAAAGGACGCCCAGGACCAGATCACCCAGACGGCAATCACTCAGCCCGCGCTGTTTGTCATTGAATATGCGATAGCGCGATTGTTCGAAACGTGGGGCGTGGTTCCGGTTGGAATGATCGGCCACAGCCTTGGCGACTATGTCGCCGCGTGCCTCGCGGGTGTGTTTTCACGTGACGACGCGCTGGTGCTGCTCGCCAAGCGCGCCCGCCTGATGCAGGACCTGCCGGCAGGTTCGATGCTCGCGGTGCGGGCAAAAGCGGAAGACGTTCAGGACCTGCTGGGACCGCGGGTTGGGATCGCCGGGCTCAACGCCCAGTCGATGACGGTTCTGTCGGGCGATACCGACGCCATCCGCTCGGTCGAGGAGACGCTCACCTCTCGCGGGGTCGCCTCCAAGTACCTGGCCACCTCGCATGCGTTCCATTCCGCGCACATGGAGCCTATCGTCGAGCGGTTTGCCTCGATCGTCGCGAGCATGCCTCGCCATTCGCCGAAGATCCCGTTTATTTCGAGCCTGACTGGAGATTGGATCACCGACGACCAGGCGACCGATCCCTGGTTCTGGGCACGCCAGTTGCGCGAGCCGGTGCGCTTTGCGGACGGAGCGGCGCGCCTGTTCGATGATCCCTCTCGCATCCTTCTCGAGATCGGACCCGGCCAGACGCTCGCTACCCTGGTTCGGCAGCACCCCGACCGAAAGGCAAGCCAGGTCGTCGTCACCTCATTGGGGCCGTCCTCCGACAGCATCAACGCCACGAGCGCGGTTCTTCTGGCGGTCGGCAAACTATGGGCCGCCGGAGCCGATCTCGATTGGCCCGCCATACACGGCGAGGCAAGACGCCGCCGCATTCCGCTTCCCACTTACCCGTTCGAGCGGAAGCGCTATTGGATCGAACCTCGTCATGCCACGGACGAAGTTGCGAACACCCCCGTACAACTGCTGCAAACTGAAGAACGCGAGAACATCATGGCTGAAGTGAACGCTCAAGCGCAGCTCGGACCGGCGCGCAAAGATCAGTTGATAGAGCGCCTGCAAACCCTGTTCGCAGGGCTGTCCGGCATCGAGGCCGCAGACCTCAATCCCCGGACGGGCTTTCTCGAACTCGGCCTGGACTCGCTCCTGTTGACACAGGCAAGCGCCGCCATACAAAAATCCTTCCGCGTAAAGATCCCCTTCCGCGATTTGTTGGACGATCTCTCGTCTCTCGATGCGCTCGCCGGACGCCTCGACGCCGAACTTCCGCCCGAGCCGAAGGTCGCTGCCGAAGTTCGGCCGGCGTCGCCGGTCAAACCAGCCGCAAATCCCGCGCTCGCCAATCCAGTCGTTGAACGGGGTGTGGCCACGAGCGCGCTGGAGCGGGTCTTCGCGCAGCAACTCGAATTGATGTCCCGCCAGCTCGACATGCTGAGGGGCGCAGAGCCGCAGAGGACGCCGTCTCTGGAGGCACCTCGCACGGACGCAGCCGAGGTACGCAAGCCCATCCCGGTCAGCGCCAAGGCCGCCGCCGATCGGCCGACGATAAGCTTCGGACCATACCGGCCGCCGAACAAGAGCGCGAGCGGCGGGCTCACGGCCAAGCAGGACCAGCGACTCAAGGAATTCGTTCAGCGATATACGCAGCGGACACCGGGCTCCAAGGCATTCACCGCAAGCCATCGCGCGAAGCTGGCCGATCCGCGGTCTGTCGCCGGGTTCCGCACCGTATGGAAGGAGATGGTTTACCCGATCGTTGCATCGCGATCGGCGGGTTCGAAGCTGTGGGACGTCGACGGAAACGAATATGTCGACCTAGTCAACGGCTTCGGCGCGATCATGTTCGGGCACAATTCAGCTTTTGTGCGCGAAGCGATCGAAGAACAATTGGCGCAGGGCATCGAGATAGGTCCGCAGACGACGCTGGCGGGCGAGGTGGCGGCGCTCATGACCGAGGTCACCGGCATGGAGCGTGTCGCATTTTGCAACACGGGATCCGAGGCGGTGACGGCGGCCATTCGCGTGGCCCGAACTGTGTCCGGCCGCGATCTCATTGTGTCGTTCGCGGGAGCTTATCACGGTGTCTTCGACGAGGTGCTGGTCCGCCCGACGAACGTCAACGGGGAGCTGCGCTCGTCGCCGATTGCGCCGGGCATTCCCTCAAGCATGACCGACAACATCATCGTGCTCGAATATGGCAGCCCCGCCGCACTGGAAATTTTGAAGAGCCGGGCATCGGAGGTGGCCGCCGTACTGGTCGAGCCGGTGCAGAGCCGAAGACCCGAGCTTCAGCCCGCCGAATTCCTGCAGCAAGTGCGCAGTATCACGGAGGCTGCCGGCGTCGCTCTCATCTTCGATGAAATCGTCTCGGGATTCCGTTCGCATCCCGGAGGAACGCAGGCGATTTTCGGCGTTCGCGCTGATCTGGCTACCTACGGAAAGGTCGTCGGCGGCGGGCTCCCGATCGGTCTCGTCACCGGGTCGGCAAAATACATGGATGCGCTCGACGGCGGCAACTGGTCTTATGGCGATGAGTCCGTGCCGGAGGTCGGTGTCACCTTCTTTGCGGGCACCTTCGTGCGGCATCCGCTCGTCCTTGCGGCGGCGCGAGCCGTGCTTCTGCATCTGAAGCAAGCCGGCCCCGAGCTCCAACGCAATCTGAACTTGAGGACAAGGCAGCTCGTCGACATTCTCAACAAGCATGCTGAAGCGGCTTGGCGCACCGGTGCGCATCACTCATTTCAGCTCCTGGTTCTGCTTCAACTTCCCGCAGGACGTGCCATTTGCCAGCCTGTTCTACGCCTACATGCGCGACAAGGGAGTCCATCTGTGGGAGGGGCGGGCGGGATTCCTGACGACCGCCCATACCGATTCCGATGTCGAGGCCGTGATTGCTGCATTCAAGGAAACCATCGAGGAGATGCAGGAAGCAGACTTCCTGCCGGGTCGAGCACCTGAACATCTTCCGGAGCCCCGGATCGGAAAAGACATGAACGGCCGTCCCGCCTGGTTCGTCCCCGATCCTGATCGACCCGGCAAGTATCTCCAGGTCAATGTCAAGGCAGCTGCCAATGCCTAAGGTGCAAGAGCCAGACTTCGTACCGGTCGACTTCGATCCATTCTTCGAGTCGTCGATTGTGACGTTACCCCTCACACCGCAGCAAAGCGAAGTGTGGGTCGAGTCACAGATGGGGACGGAGGCGAACTGCGCCTTCAATCAGTGTTTTGTGCTGCATTTCAACGGGCCGCTCTCGGTCGTCTCGATGCAGAACGCGCTCGATCATGTCGTGGACCGGCATGCCGCGCTGCGCACATGTTTCGATGAGGAAGGCAGCGAGCAGCGGATTTTGCCGCGCCGCGAGGTAAGGCTTGATTTCGAGGACGTCAGCGGCCTCGAAGACAAACTACGCGAAGATGCGATAGCGCAGATCCTGGAGCGGGAGACCAGCGAGCCCTTCGACCTCGTCAATGGGCCACTCCTGCGGGCGAAGGTGGTCAAGGAGGCTTCGGATTTACATCGCCTCGTTCTGACGGTGCATCATATCATTTGCGACGGCTGGTCCTCATCGGTGGTCTTTTCCGATCTCGGAACAACCTATGCAGCGGATCGTTTCGGGTTGGAGGCTCGGCTCGCAGCACCGATGAGCTATCAGGAGTACGTAACCGGCGTGCTCGAAAGGGACACCGCGGCGGACGAAGAATACTGGCTCGAACGGCTGGCCGGCGAGTTGCCCAGCCTCGAACTCCCATTGGATCACAGGCGCCCGGCAGCACGATCGCGCAATGGCGCTCGTGAAAGCCTGAGCATCGGGCCCGACCTCTACAGGCAGATCAAGGCAGTCGGCGCAAGAAGCGGCGCAACACTGTTTCACACGCTACTTGCGGCGTTCGAGGTCCTCATGTTCCGGTTATCCGGCCAGGACGATCTCGTGCTCGGAATCCCGATCGCGGGCCAATCGGAGCTGGAAAATGGCCATCTGGTTGCGCACTGCGTCGCAACACTGCCGTTGCGCCACCGGATCGATCCGAATGCGACCTTCACGCAGTTTCTCAAGGGACTGCGCGCAACCTTCCTTGAAGGTCAATCACATCCAAACGTCACGTTTGGCAGTCTCTTGTCGAAGTTGACGATCAAGCGCGATATCAGCCGGCCGACCCTGGTCTCCGTCGTATTCAACATCGACAGGATTGGTGCGGCGTTTGATTTCGGTAATCTTTCGCTCAATCGGATCGAGACGCCAAAGCGTTTCGTCACATTCGATCTCAACACGAATGTCGTGGACTCCGGGCAGGATCTCCTCATCGAATGCGACTACAATCGCGATATTCTGGATGCGGACACCATCCAGCGCTGGTTGCGGCACATGTCGACGCTGCTTGCGGCGATTGCGAGCGATCCGGAGCAGACGATTGGCCATATCAATATCCTGAGCGCTGAAGACCGTCAGCACCTGGAAGGCGCTCCCACGCTCGTTCCGGAACGGAACGAAATTGGTTCGCTGCACGAGCTTATTCGAGGCTCGGGTGCGGGAGACCCCGGACGCGGAAGCGGTGGTCGCGGGCGAGGAGCGGCTGACCTACCGCGAGCTCAACGCCAGGGCCAACCGCCTTGCACATGCGCTGCGCCGCAAGGGCGTCCAGCGCAACGACATCGTCGGTCTCGCTGTCGAACGCAACGCCGACGTCGCCATCGGCATTCTGGCCATCCTCAAGGCCGGCGCCGCCTACCTGCCTCTCGATCCAGACTATCCTCCGCGACCGCCTCGCCTTCATCGTTGCGGATGCGAAGGCCCGTTTCGTGGTCGCGAGCGGCAAGTTCACGGCTTCGCTGCAGTTGGAAGCCGCTGAATATCTCGACATCGCCACCGCGGGCATCGGCCTGCCGGACACCGATCCGAACGCCGCCTCGGCGCCCGACGACCTCGCCTACGTCATCTACACCTCGGGCTCCACAGGCAAGCCAAAAGGCGTGCTGGTCACGCACGCCAACGTCACGCGCCTCTTCAGCGCAACTGAGGCATGGTTCGCCTTTGGCCCGCACGACGTCTGGACCCTGTTCCACTCCTACGCCTTCGACTTCTCCGTCTGGGAGCTGTGGGGCGCGCTGCTTTATGGAGGACGCCTCGTCATCGTCCCATACTGGATCAGCCGGGATCCCGCCGCATTCCGCAAGCTCCTTGTCGAGGAGCGTGTCACGATCCTCAACCAGACGCCCTCCGCCTTCCGTCAGCTGATCCAGGCCGATCTTGACGAAGCCCCGGCGGCCTATGCGCTGCGCGAGATCATCTTTGGCGGTGAAGCGCTGGAGCTGCAATCGCTCAGGCCCTGGATCGAGCGCTACGGCGACGCCAAACCCCGTCTCGTCAACATGTACGGCATCACCGAGACCACGGTGCATGTCACCTACCGGCCCATCACCCGCGCCGACGTCGAGGCCGGCCGCGGCAGCGTGATCGGCAGACCAATCCCGGACCTCTACATCCGTCTTCTCGACGAGCGCGGAGAGCCCGTCCCTGTCGGTGTCCCGGGCGAGATCTGGGTCGGAGGCGCCGGCGTCGCCAACGGATATCTCAACCGCCCCGAACTCACCGCCCAGCGCTTCGTGACGGATCCCTTTGATCCTTCCGGCTCAGCCCGCCTCTACCGCGCCGGCGATCTGGCCCGCAGGCTGCCGGATGGCGATCTCGAGTTCCTCGGACGCATCGATGCACAGGTCAAGATCCGTGGCTTCCGCATCGAACTCGGCGAGATCGAGGCGGCACTCAACGCCCACCCGATGGTGCGTCAGTCAGCCGTCATCACGCGCGAGGCACGTCCGGGAGACATGCGTATCATCGCTTACATTGTCGTCGATCCCGGGGAGAACCTGACGGTCAGCGAAGTACGCCGCTATTTGCGAGACAGTCTTCCTGACTACATGGTCCCGTCTTTCATGATGACGCTGCAATCGCTGCCCATGACGGAAAACGGCAAGCTCGACCGCGGCGCATTGCCCGACGTGTTCCGGCCGGTCGGCGATGATGTGCCTGCCAGCGAACCTCCGGCACCGGGGACGGAGCAGCTTCTCGCCAACATCTGGCGCGACATCCTGCGCGTCGACAAGATCAACGCGGGAGACAACTTCTTCGACCTTGGCGGACACTCCCTGCTTGCGATCCGAGTTGCAGTCGCGCTCCAGGGACAAACCGGATGGCGGATGGATCCGAGAAGCCTTTTCTTCCAGACACTGCGGCAGCTGGCGGCTCAGGCCGATGCTGCGATCACGCGGCCATCGGCAGCCAAGGGAATCGCATGACGCAGTGTTCTTCGACGTTGCTGCCTGGCTAATGGAGCGTGCGAGATGAACGACCCCGTCAATCATATCGGCAGCGGTCCCACATTCTCGGGAGAGATCGACCGTCATGAATGGTCGCAACTTGGTTGCGAGCGATATGTGCGCGAATATGTCGACCCGCTGAAGCCCGTCGTCATCACCGGCGCATTTGAGCATTGGAACGCCAGGCGCAAATGGACGTTCGACTTCTTCAGGGATCGCTACGGCGATCTGCCCTTTGAGGTTGACGGGCGCATGCTCTCTATGGCGCAACTGATCGAGGAAGTCACCGCTTCCACTCCTGAAGCTCCCGCGCCGTACCTGCGCAACTATCTGGTCAGGAAACTACCGGAAGCGCTGCAGGCCGACATTGCGCCGATGCCAGCCTGCACGCGGCCAAACTGGCTGGAACATCCGTTCATTTCGGCGCACACCTCGCTGACGGCCACCGAGCTGTATATCGGCGGCAGGGGGGCCAGGTTCCCGGTCTTGCACTACGACGGCCTGCATACGCACGCCTTCCTGATGCAAATCCAGGGGATCAAGGAATATGTCGGGTTTGCACCCGACCAAACCCCGTACATGTACGTTAAAGGCGGTACCGGGAGCTCTGACGTCTCGCAGATATCAGAGCAGCCGAACATTTCGGAAATAAACGACCTGGAAAACTGGGACGTCAATCGCTTTGCCCTGTTTGAAAAAGCAAAGGGCGTTCGCTTCACCCTTCACCCCGGCGAGACCCTCTTCATGCCGGCCGGCTGGTGGCACACCGCGCGCATACTTTCGCCGTCCATCACCGTTTCGATCAACGGCGCAAATGCTGCGAACTGGTCCGACTTCCGCAAGGATTTCTGCCGGTACTACATGCCGGGTCACAGGATGCCGCCGTGGCTCGCAAACACCTACCTCCTGTTTGTCGGCAAGTGGCTTGGCATGTCCGCTGCCCAGTGATCGCCGGGCTGACAATGACCACAAAACACACCGGATTTGGCCCGCCGGCGTTCACATCATTATGATATTCGAAATGCAGTCCCTCCGACGAATGTCCTCGCTAACTCCGGTTGTCCGGATTCGATGATGCCGGAAACGCACCTGATGAATGAAAGCGGTTAGCCAGAGATGGTCGCACGGGCGGAAGCATATTTTGGTGAGCACAGGGAATCGGAAAGCCTTGGGCGGCTTGCCTTGCGCGGCGGTGTCGTATCGCTCGTGATGCAATATGGTAACGGCGCCCTTCAGCTTGTTGCGTCGGTCGTCCTGGCGCGGCTACTGGTGCCCGAGGATTTTGGCCTCGTTGCGATCGTCGCGGTCGTGACCAGCTTTGCGCCGATGCTTATCGATTTCGGCCTGGGGGATGCGGCAACGCAAAGAAGCAGGATAACGCCCAGCCAGATAAGCGCCCTGTTCTGGTTCAATACGGCCGTTGCAACGACAGTGGCGCTTGCCGTGGCTGCATCCAGCCCGCTGATTGTGATGATATTCGGCGAACCCAGGCTCGGTCCGATCGCACTATGTGCAGCAGTCAACTTCGTGCTGATAGGAGCTGCAAATCAGCACCTGGCGCTTCTGCGGCGTGCGATGCAATTTGGCACGGTTGCCCGAATACAGTTTACAGGCATCTTCATAGGAGTTGTCGTCGCCATCGCGAGTGCAAGTTGGGGATTCGGCTATTGGGCGCTGGTGCTGCGCCCGATCGTAAGCGCGCTCTGCATTGCCATCGGAGCATGGACTTGCTGCCGCTGGAGGCCGGGAGTGCCCGTCTTCGACAGTGACGTGAAGTCGATGCTCCGGTTCGGTCTGCATGTCACCGGTTTCAGCGTCTCGTATGTTGTCTCGAGGACAGTGGATCGGATCGGGCTGGGCCTGTTCTATGCGCCTGAGGTGGTCGGCTATTATCAGAATGCAACGTTGCTTTACGACTACTCGATCATGATGGGGCTCGGTCAGCTGCATACGGTCGGAAGTGCATCGCTCAGCAAGCTCCAATCAGAAGTTGGTGCACTCCGGCAGAAATTCCTGGCGGCGCTATCCATGCTTTCGTTCTTTGCGATGCCCCTTGCGGCAATCCTATCTGTCACTGCCCATGATGTTGTGCTCTTGTTGTTGGGCGCAAAGTGGGAGGTCGCCGGCGCACTCCTGAGTATCATTGCCTTGCGCGGCATTTTCCAGGTAATCGAGCTCTCGCAGGGTTGGTTGCACCTTTCCCTCGGACGACCGGATCGCTGGCGGAATTGGGGTGTCGTTTCGCTGGCAGTTCAGCTCGTTGCGGTGATTGGAGGGCTTCCGTTCGGCCCCACGGGTGTGGCCATCGCGACCGTTATCGTGGCCGCCCTCATCGCGGTTCCCGCCGTCATATATGCAGGCGGCCCGATTGGCATAGGCCCCGTTCTCTTGATGCGCGCCACGGGTCGCCAGCTGATCGGGGCAATCGTCGTTGTGGCAGCAGGCTGGTATCTGCAAATTACGTTCCTGAGCGGTTATCCCGGTCTCATCCGAATTCTGGTATCGGGCGTGTTCTGTACCTGCCTTTACCTCGTGATCGTCGCGGGACTTTTCCGGCTGACCGAGCCGATCAAGGTTGCGAGCTCGGTCGCACGGGATCTCCTGGTGAGTCGATTGCGGCGGGTTTGAAGGCGAGATGATCGGTTAAATCGGTGAATATCGTGAGCGAAACCAGTCCGAAGTTGGCTCTCGTCCTGGCGACCTATAACCGGGCTCGACCGCTGGCGCGGCTTCTCAATGACTTGCGAGGGCAAACGCTCGATCGATCCCGTTGGGAGTTGATCGTGTGCGTGGATGGAAGCACGGACGATACGATGCAGGTCCTGGAGACGGAGGCGGCACGCAACGAACTGCCGCTGCGCTTTTTCAGGCAAGAGAATGCGGGACAAGCCGCGGCTCGTCATCAGGCTATTGTTCAGGCGCGTGCCGAGCGCATTGTGATTATCGATGACGACATGGGGCTGTATCCGGATTTCCTGGAAGAGCATCTCAAAGCGGCCGCCTTCTCACCCGTTTATGCCGTCGTGTTGGGGAAGATCGAGCCGCCGGAGACATGGAAGTCCGGGCCGTTGTTCGAGGCAGTTCGCGATCACGGCATGATGCGCAAGTTCAGGGAGATGGAACGAGGCTGGGTGCCTTCGGCTTTCGCGTTCGCCACCGCAAATGCGTCATTTTCGCGAGAACTCTACCTTCGAGTCGGCGGTTTCGACGCCAGTTTGCGCCTTCACGAAGATTGCGAATTGGGCATGAGACTGGAACGCGCTGGTGCGAAATTCGTCTTCCATGCTGCCGCGTACGCAATCCACTATTCCGATATCGGTTCGTACGAGAAATGGGAGAGGCGGCAATTCGAATACGGCAGGATAGCCGTCCAGGTGTGGGACAAGTTCGGGAAGGACCCCATGCTGCATCCGCTGAGAAACCTGGTTAACGGCAATCCCGCGAATCGTGCCGCCGTGTATCTCCTTTCGAGAAATGCGACGGCTACTCGCGCGGGTACCGATCTGCTGCGCGCGATCGGTGGGGTCTTGAAAAGAAGCGGTGTCTTTTGGCCGGCACTTGCAACCTACAAGGCGATTTATGCGGTGCAGTATCATGCGGGCGTCAGAGAAGCTCTGGGCTCGTGGTCGGCCTTGCGCGAATCCCAGAAGGCATTCGCAAGAGATCCCAAGCGTCCGCTCGAACCGACGCGAGGCGGAAAAACGCACTCTCGCCATTCTACGTCGAGCGATCAACCGTAAGTCTGCGTCACCAGCCTTGGTATTGCTCGCTGAAAGACCAGGCGCACCCGCGCTTTATTGCCTCCAGGCTGTGAATGCGGGGAACAACTCAACCAAATGATATTTGTTCGCGGAAAGATAATCGGTGATCAGGCTTTGTCGATCGTACGTATCCGGCTTTGAGATGAGCACAAGCGTGGGAGGAGTCTGCGCTGACAGGAAGGAGGGGGTCGTGTATGAAAGATAGACTTGGGCTCCCGGGACCTGTGTCGGGGCTGGCGAACGCCCGTCAATCACCGGGATGCCGTAATAAAGCGCGCCCCGGTCGTCCGCGACCCACCAGACGCGTCCACCGCCGGCGAGTTCGCCTGCCGCCAACTCAGCCGCGTGTTTGTAGTCATCTTTTGCGTGCCGAGGCGCGTAACGCACCGCAAGTGATGAATACGCCATCATGGTGAGCGAAGTCATTGCGACGGCCATTCCGCCGAACCGCCGACGCCACCACCACGCCGTTCCGAAAGCATAAAGCAGATTGAACAGAGAGACCAAGGGTATGAAATGGCGCGGCAACGCGCGCCAGTGCAGGACCAGGCCCAGGACAAAGATAAACAGGACTGGAAGAAGGATACACACAGCCAGCAGTCCAAGCGTTCGAACCCCAAGCATCGCTCTCGTCTCGAGCAATCCTCCGATCAGGACCAAGCCGAACATGATGGCGGAAAAAGCGATGATGGGAGCAAAGGGAACGATCGCGGCGACGCCGTTCGCGCGCATATCAAGCATTCCAGGTCCAACGCCGAGCAGACCGAGATTGGCATAGAATGAAAGAAACAAGGTGAGAATGCCGCCCTCGCTCAGCAGAGCCGGCAGCTTGCCCTGCACAAACATCCTGACGTCGTGACCAAGAAGCGCAGCGATGCAAATCGCAGCGATCGCCAAAGTGAAATAGTTTTGATCCAGGAGTTCGCGCAAGGAGCGTTTTTTTATTGCCAGCCAATGGACGAGCACAAAAAGAAAAGTCGAGGCCGCCCAGGCGACGCCGATAACGGTTGCGCCGCTCGCGACAACCGCTCCAATGCAGAGAACGACGATTGCAAAGGGACTCGGTTTCCTCGCCGATCCGGCGATCTCGATCGATGCTCCAACCATCAGGCAGGCGCCCATATAGAGCATGATGTAGGGGCGTATTTCGTTCAAATAGTACCAGACGGAGGCGTTCAGGCATGACGTCAGGATTAGCGGGACTGCAATAGTTGGCCGCGACCTGAAAGGCCAGAGCAGCGCGAGATTCGCCAATACGAACATCCCGATGTTCGATGCTCGCATTGCGACGGCGCCTGTGCCGACGAGCTTCGTCCAAAAATACATATAAAAATGGTAGAGAGGGATCTGAGAGTCAGAAGTCAGGCCACGACTCGAGGCGCCGCCACCAGTCAGGAATGGTGTCGGCGCGGGTAAGAAGCCAGGTCCCGAATTCGTCTATCCAAAGCGATCCAGGCGAAATCGCCAAAATGGCAGCCAGAATGGAAGCCAGGGAACCAATGGCGAGAACAGCTGTTCTGGTTTCCACCTTCATGTGTTTGCTGCCTGGCTCTGCCGGATGAGTGACACGGCGTCTTCATCATAAGGCAACAGAAAGACGTCAATGGTTGTCCTTGCCGCGGTCTCGTCCTTCAAGGCCGCCTTGCCCTGCCTCATTGCTGAGAAGAGGCTCTCCAAACGCCATGGAACGCGTCCGAGATCGGCGGAGGCGGATGCAACGAGAACGTCGGAGCGAACGAGCGTTCCATCGACAGCAGCAAAGAGCGGCTTCGGTTTCGATGATTGATACAGCTCTTCAAAATCTAGCGACGGAGCTGCGCTCATCGGTCCTAGTCCGAAGCGTTGGGATTTTGTGTAGATTTAATTCCAGACTAATCAAAGCCCCTTTTATCTAGGAAAATCAATTACTTTTTAGTATTTTGACTATTGTAGGACTTAAACCTCCAAAGCCCGGGAAATCGATGACGATACCGATGAAGTCGAGCGCCAGAGCCCTGATCACCGGCAAGCCTGCCGGCCGGCGCCCGCATAATCCGTATCCGTGTGACGGACATCAGATCGTTTGCGGGCGCTATGGCCCCAGCTTTCGATGGGCGTGAATATGAGCAAATCACGATCATCGCGTCCGATCTTCAAGGCCCGGTCTGCGGGCGCCGCTGTCGATCTCACCAAGCGGCAGTTGTTGCGCCTTGTCGCCTCTTTCGCGACTGGAATTGCGTTTCAACGATCCGCGATCGCGGGCGTTCCGAGATCAGGGCCAACCGGCTCGCCCCATATCATCGATACGGACTGGACGTACTTCAACACTTACTCGCAGCAAACTCCGACGGCGATTCCGTTCTGGGCGAGCACCTCTCCGTGGAATGTCGGCGCACTGACGAGGGTTTCCAGTCCCGATCAGGTGACGCCTGCCGGCAACAGCTTTTTTACAAGAATCAGGCTCTTTCCGAATAATTTTCCCAACCATACGACCGTGGAATGGGCGTTCCCCGAAAAAGCGGCACCCAGTCATGTGTATTGCTTTGACCGCATCGTAATGGGCAAAACCA
Organism: uncultured Alphaproteobacteria bacterium; assembly: GCA_963696255.1. Taxonomy (GTDB): domain Bacteria; phylum Pseudomonadota; class Alphaproteobacteria; order Rhizobiales; family Xanthobacteraceae; genus Bradyrhizobium. The sequence continues at coordinate 112,342 of CAVOJN010000005.1, read as the reverse complement.
GCGACCACGCGTACACCGACACGGTGCCGTACTGTCAGATTCAGAATCTCGCGACACTGACGGCGACGCATGATGCGACTTATGCGTCGGAGGCGGGGGGTGCTCATCACAATATCATCTACGACTTTTTCACCTATTCGACGGTTCCCGGTGACTACAATAATTTTCAGAATGAATTTTCGATTTCTCTGCATTGTCAGGATTACGAGGCAGCCGCCGTCGCCGATCTGCCAGCGTCCAATAAATTTGAGTTCACCGACTCTCAGGGCACCGCATGGATCTGCTATACCCACGCAACTCCCGCCATTGGCGCGAAAGGCAATCAGATCGTTTTCGTCAAGGCCGACTACAGCGATTGCCTGGTTTACACCGTCGACATCAAGGCGATGCTGCAAGCGTGCGTCAGCCGCGGCTGGGCTCTTGGGACTGATTACTTCGCCGGGATTGCGATCGGCGCCGAGCCCGCGCAGGGTACCGGACAGTGGACCCTCAACTCGTGGTCACTCAGCTATAACGGCACGACCTATCCATAGCTGATTTCAAGCTGGAGCAATTTGTTAATGACGCGATGACGTGGGCCATCAACCCAGGAGTGCCTGAAACTGACGACTGCCGGAAATGCCGTGGACAACTCCTGGCATCGGCAAGGTGGACGGCTACAATCCTCGCCCCGCGTACTGGCGGACAACCGCCGCCCCAGCGCCGTATCTCGCCTCCTGATCCGTGCCACTTTCGTGAAAAAAGCTGCCGATCCGCTCCACGATCCGCTCGGCAGCATGGCCGTCACCATAGGGATTCGTCGCCGTCGCCATGGCGCGATAGGCAGCCCTGTCCGTCAGCAGACGCGTGACGTGCCAGACAATGGCCTGCGCGTTCGTGCCCGTCAGGAGAGCGGTCCCGGCGGCCACGCCTTCGGGGCGCTCGGTGCTATCGCGCATCACAAGGACCGGCTTGCCCAGCGAGGGCGCTTCCTCCTGGATCCCGCCTGAAATCGGTCAGCACAATGCGACAATGCGCCATCAACGCCACGAAGTTGCGGTAGCCCTGTGGCGCGATGAGCTTGACGTTCGGCAAGCCGCCCAGCAGCCGGTTGACGTTCACCAATACGTTGGGATTGAGATGAACCGGGTAGACAAAACGGTGGTCCGGGAATCGCTCCGCCAGTGTGGCGACTGCCTTGCAGATCTGCTCGATGCCCTCGCCGAAGTTCTCGCGGCGATGCCCGGTGATAAGGACCGTCGGCACTTGTGCCCAGTCGGCGCCGACAAGCGAGCTCAGCTCCTTGTTGAGGCGAGCGCGTAGCGCCGCATCGGAGGTTTGGGCAGCCACTTCCATGTTCAGGGCGTCGATAACAGTATTGCCAGTCACCGAGATGCGCGCCGCCGGCACCGCCTCGCGCAGCAGGGCGTCGCGAGCCGTCTCGGTCGGCGCGAAGTGAAGCGCAACCAGCGGTGTGGCCAGCTTCCGGTTCATCTCTTCCGGAAACGGCGACCAGATGTTGCCGGTGCGCAGCCCGGCCTCGACATGGCCGATGGGGATGCGTCGATAGAAGCAAGCCAGCGCGGCAACCAATACGGTCGTCGTATCGCCCTGGACCAGCGCCATATCCGGCTGGGCCGATCCCAGCCAACCGTCGATGCCGTCCATCAGCCTCGCGGTCAGCCCTGCCAAAGTCTGGTCGGGACGCATGACATCGAGGTCAGCGTCGACAGTGAAGCCGAAGGTCTCGGTAACCTGGCGAAACATCTCCTTGTGCTGTCCTGTTGCGACCACCGTGCAGCGGAAACCTTTGGTGCTGCGCAGCGCGGCCACCACCGGCGCCAGCTTGACGGCCTCCGGTCGGGTGCCCATGAAAACCAGGATATTGCGCGATGTCGTCACGGTGCAGATCGCCAGTTGCTTTGCACGACCGGCGCTCGGCCCAGGCGGCGGGCGACGATCTCGCGGCCTGCAAACCAAACGAACTCGCTATTGGTGGTCAGGTAGCGCTTCCACAGCTTTCGCGGCTCCATGAGGAGCCGCCAGAACCATTCCAGTCCTCTAGACTGCATCCAGCGAGGTGCGCGCCTGATAAACCCAGCCAGCACGTCAAAACTGCCGCCCACACCTATGATGACGGGAACGTCCAGGCGCTCGCGGTGGCGCTCGCACCAGGTCTCCTTGAAGGGCGAGGGCATGCCGACGAACAGGATGTGGGCGCGACTTTCCCGAATCTCCTCGACCAGGCTCAAGTGATCGTCGGGGCCAAAGTAGCCGTCGCGAAAGCCGGCAATCTCGAGACCCGGGTGCTGCGCCCGTGTCCGCTCAACCAGCTTCATGAGCACCTCGCGCCGGGCACCGAGGAAATAAACGCGCAACCGTTGCTTGCCGGCTGCATCCAGCAGTCGAGCCATCAGGTCCACACCGGTCACTCGCTCCGGCATGGGCCTGCCGGCGGCTCGCAGCGACCACAGCACCGACATGCCATCGGCAAGAATGAGGTTGCCGGCCCGGCAGGCCTGCGCGAGCTCCGGGTCGTGACGCATCATGCACAGGTGGGAGGCGTTGGCAGTGATGACCGTGTGGGAGCTGCGCGGAGCACGGCAAAGTTCGAGGCACCGGGCGACAGCCGTCTCCATGGCCACGGCGTCGAACGAGAGGCCAAGCAACTCGGCTCTTTCGGTGTGCTTCATCGAAGCCTCGTCGACATCCGCGGCTCCGTGATTGGCGTGCCATAGATGCGCCCGCTCGGATTCGGCCCGCAGCGTTGCGGCCTGCTTTCCAATGCGCAGGCACGCGTGCTGATAGGAGCGGAGATAGGACCTGAACTCAGGCTCGTCGTAGCGCGGCAGAGCTTTGAGCCAACTCCAGAAGTAGCCCCACAGCATCGCAATGCTGCCGATCACGGCCGGATGAGCTGGTAGGCGGTAGATGGCCACTGCGACATAGTAGAGCGGCGAGGTGCCCATGAAGTACTGCCCGAAACCAGCCCGAACTCGACCTGTCCAGATGCCTTTCTGGCTGGCGCCCTGAGGGCGCAGGTGGATAAAACGGATAGGCTCCAAATCCCGGCTCTCGGCGATCCAGCCCAGCATGCGGCAACGGTGGCAGTCGATGCCATCCCACATGACCTGGCGCACAAAGCCCCCGATCTCCTTGAAGCAGTCCACGCGATAGAATTTGGTCATGCCCACCGACATCTCGTCGCCGCAGATCTCCGGAACCAAGGCGTGGCTCTGCGGGTGGACGAACCAGGGCTTGCCGGATGTGGTCCCGATGCGCGGGTTGCTCTCCATCCGCTCCATCAGAGTTTCGAAATAGCGAGGCGGGAGATCCAGATCCATGTCCAGCTTGCAGACATAGTCAAAGTCCTCGAGGCGCACCGTCTCCAGTCCAGCGTAGAAGGCCTCGACGACTCCGGAACCGACTTGCCGGCGGCCGCGATTGGCGCGCTGCTCCACGCGCAGGCAGGGCAATCGCGTGGCGTACTCCCGCAATATCGCGGGGGTCTCATCGGTCGATCCGTCGTCCACGACTATCCAGAGCGCTGGTTGCACCGATTGCGCTGCCACGCTGTCGAGCGTGCGGCGGAGGTATTGAGCCTCGTCCCGGCAGGGCGATATCAACAGATAGCGTCGTGACGGGTTCACGGGGTGAGCTCCCTGGGATGCAAACTGCTCAATTAATATTTAATTTTTAAAGCTATTATTTGCAACCGGTTTATTATGTCAATTTATTAACCTTAACCCTTTTAAATCAATTTAGTAGGCGTTATTGCCACAGCAGCGGCGCTGCATGCGATTCCGGCGAAAAAACCGGGTACGCAGCCCGCGGGCTTTCAATGCTGTGGCGCTAATTTGAGAGGCTGTGGCTTTGCAGCCTCAGCGGCCCTGCGCCGCCGCGTCTCCGGAGACTGCCTGCGAAAACGCTCAATTCGCCGGTCCCGTGACGGCGCGGAATCTTTCCAGCGGGATCCAGGGCCAGCGACGCCATTTCACGCGCTTCGGTGATTTAATTCCGCGCCGGTATTTCCATTAAATCGGCATGGTTAACGGGCTCGCCAAATAAGCTAAAATCTATCTTCTTCAAAGCCTATCGTATAAAATTAAATTCGAGGCGGCCACACGTGCAATTTGCCGGAGGATTCAGATGGTTCAGGTACTAGGCCGCGTAGCAGCCATGCCACCTGATTCCGGGACGTCGACGGTTTCATCGAAGCTGGTGCCGCTCGTCGTGGATCTCGATGGAACGCTCGTTCGCTCCGACCTCCTCGTTGAATCCGCCTTCGCTTGTCTTGGAAGAAATCCCTGGCGCGTTCTCGATCTCCTGATGGCGATGTTTCGCGGGAAGGCGGCTTTGAAAGCCGAGATCGCGGCTTCGACGGACATTGACGTCTCGCATTTGCCTTATGACGAAGATGTCGTGTCGCTGATCCGGCAGAAGCGCGCCGATGGAAATCGGGTCTATCTTGCTTCGGCCAGCAACGAACGGTACGTCCGGGCAGTGGCCGAACATCTCGGGCTGTTCGATGGCTGGTTCGCGTCCAACAGCAAGGAGAATTTGTCTTCTGGTGCGAAGGCGCGCCGCCTCGTGGAAACTTTTGGGGAGGGCGGCTTCGATTACGTCGGCAACGGACATGCCGATCTTGCCGTGTGGAATGTCGCTCATCGGCGCATCGCAGTGCGGCCGTCCCATTGGGTGAGATCAAGGCTGATGCAGATGGACGCTGAAGCCCTTGTGCTCGAAGGGACGTCGCATCAAGCGCGCGCTTGGATCAAACTACTGCGCGTGCATCAGTGGGCGAAGAATAGCCTGGTCTTTGTGCCCGTAGTGACGGCCCAGCGTCTCGACCTTTCGGCCGTTGGCGCGGCCGTGGGTGCCTTCCTTGCCTTTTCGCTCGCGGCTTCCGCCATTTACATTCTCAACGACCTGGTCGATCTCGACGCCGATCGGAACCATCCGAGCAAGAAAAATCGTCCCCTTGCGGCCGGTACCGTTTCCATCACGAAAGCGACGGCCGTCATCCCGGTACTGCTGCTCGTCGCATTTGCCGGAGCGCTCGTCATCGCTCCCGCCTTCGCGGTGGTGTTGCTTGGCTATGTTCTACTGACGACGGCTTACACATTCGTACTGAAGCGCAAGATGCTGGTCGATGTCCTCGCATTGGCATCTCTCTACACCATCCGCGTGGTCGGTGGTGCCGTGGCCATACCGGTCCGAATGTCAGAATGGCTGCTCGCTTTTTCGATGTTCATATTCACGGCGCTCGCGTTGATCAAGCGTTACATCGAACTGGCGGCCCGGATCGACAAGGACCTCTCCGACCCGACCAATCGCAACTACCGCAAGTCCGATCTTGACGTTGTAGGCGCGCTGGCTGCTGCTGCCGGCTTCAACGCGGTGACGGTCTTCGCACTCTACATTTCTTCAGATGCGGTCCGCCCCCTGTATCGGCATCCGGAGGCGTTATGGCTTATCTGTCTCATTCTGATGTACTGGCTCGGGCGAGCGCTCCTGATGGCACATCGCCGGCTGATGAATGACGATCCCATCATTTTTGCTCTGAGGGACTGGAACAGCTTTGTCGCACTCGGGCTCATTGGTCTCATTCTGATCGGAGCCAGGTAGCCATAGCGCAAATGGCGCCGGCGGCAGGGAAATCTCGACGGACACCGGTGGTCCGACGGCAAGATTGGTTTAGTCCGTGAAGCAAGGAAATCGGCTATGAGCGGGATGCGTTACCTTCTTTCTGTTTCCGCCATCCTTGCAGTTGCGTTCGTGATGCGGCTTGTTTGGGCGACGCTTGTCCCCGTCATCCCACTTTCGGATTCCCACGACTATCACACGTTCGCTCTCAACTGGGTGGAATACGGCGTGTATGGTTGGGGTCCCAACCAACCAAGCGCGATCTGGCCCCCGGGTACATCCGCAGCTTACGCCCTGGTCTATTCCCTCTTCGGCTCCGGTCAGTGGGCAGTCAAATGCTTCAATCTGGCAATTGGCGTTCTGATCGTCTTTCTGACGATCGAGCTCGGGAGGCGATGGTTCAATCGAACGGTCGGGCTTCTCGCCGGACTGCTTGTCGCTCTTTGGCCGGTCTTCATCGAATACACCACCATAATAGGAAGTGAGATGCTTTTCGCGGCGGCGCTTCTCGGAGTGCTGTTGCTGTTTGACGAGATCTGCTCCAACGAAAGACATTTGACGTTGTTGGCCGTTGTCTTTGGCGGCTTGATCGGTATCGCAACCCTGCTCCGTCCGACGGCAATCCTTCTTCCGGCGCTGCTTGCAGTGGTGTTCTATCTGCAAAAGCGAACAATCATTCCGGCGCTCAAGCTTCTCTTCGTATCGACAGTTCTTACCCTCATCGTTCTCGCGCCGTGGTCAGCGCGCAATTATGCCTTGTTCGGTGAACTTGTGCTCACATCCACGAGCGGTGGCAGTAACCTGTGGATGGGCAACAATCCGGCCACGACGGGATTTTATCAGCAGCCGCCTGATCATCCAGGCTTGAACGAGGTGCAATTGGATCGCGTCTTCAAGGACGACGCAGTCGCTTATATCAAGCAGGCGCCCATGGCCTTTGTAACCCGAACGTTGGTCAAGGCGGTTCGCTTGTACGAGCGCGAGACCATCGGTGTCGCGTGGAACAAGGAAGGAATCGAACGTACATTTGGCAGGCTGGGAAGCGGCGCGGTCAAGGTGCTCTCGCAGGCCTTCTGGATGGGAGCGTTGTTGCTGTTCGTGATGGGGTGCTACTTCTCAGCTCGGCAAGGCCTTGTATCCTTCGCATGCCATCCGGCAATTGCGACGCTTGCGTACTTCACCCTCATCTATGCGATCATTGTGATACAGGATCGATATCACGTCCCGACGGATCCCGTGATCGCTATCTTCGCGGCCTACGCAATATCCCAGTTTGTGCCGGTTTCCTCAGCGCGCTTCCGGCCGTTTGGACCGATGCGGCCGCGTCCGGCCGAGGCCTCGGCAATATTAGTTCCTGGTGGCCATTCTCGTGGCGATGCGGGACGCGGGTTTACGTGACGGGAAGGTCCCATCCGACGGGACGACGATTATCCGAGGAAGCGCTTGCGAGTATCGGGCAACTTCGACGGCAACCATCACGAACACCATCCACAGCAGGTTGTCACCCCTCATCCAGGAGGTTTCAAGGCAGTTATGGATGATGATAAAGAACACAAGCGAGAGCATCATCCAACTCCGACCGCGCTCAAAGTCGGCGACCCGCCCGATGGCATGCAGGGTCGCAAAAATAAAAACCATCAGCAGCGCAAGGCCGATGTAGCCCAACTCCAGGATGGTATCGTAATAGCCGTTGTGGCCATTCGGCATCGCAGCGACCCAGGCCGGAGCCTGGATGACGCTGGGAGCGTCGGCTCCTACAAGCCAAAAGGATCGGAATCCCCATCCGAACAGCGGCCTGTGGGCGATCTCTGAAAAGACGAAATCCCATATGGTTGTACGAGCGGTAAAGGTCAAATCGCCGTACAGGAGCTGTGTCAGGTAGGTGCTATCGAAGCCGGTGAGACTGGAGACAGCGGCGTAGCAAAGTAGTGCAGACCCAAAAGTGATCGCCGGGGATACGCGCGCTATTTTTCTGATAGCCCAGACAGCGCCAGCGAGCACCGGACAGATAAATGCAAGGGCAAACGAGGTTTTGGATTCACTCCACACCAGGAGCAAGGTGGCCGCGATCAAAACCGCAACGCCAAATACTCGTCGGAGACCGGGATAGAGGATTTCGTGGACTGCCAGCAAAACGGCAATTCCGGCAAACTCTCCCAGTTCATTCTTGCCCCTCAAAAATCCCGTATAACCATCGGGAGATTGGTGCCCAAGAAGGATATTCAGGATCGCGCCGGCTGCGAAGCATAGAAACATGCCCCGCATGAGATCCACTGTTCGCGCCGCGAGCATGGCGGGCAAGACAAGAGCTGAAAGCATCATCACCAATTGGACAAATCGGATGAATGAGGCCTCCGGCCTAAAGGCCCACAGGACGCTTGCTCCAGCAAATGCCACGCATACGAGGAGGCAGATCATGTGGGGAGGCCATCGGCGAAGGCGGGAATGATTCTGGATGGCCAGGATGATCGAAATGGCGGAGATCGCGGGGAAGAAAACCCGGGCCGCCAGGCCTGGCTCGGCCTGTTGGAAGCTCAACACGGTGTGGTCGTCGGAACCACCAGTATAGATAAACGGCCCAATGATCGTGATGTAGGCACATACGACAAGCGTGATGAGCGCGTATTTGTCTATCGTTGGACCGGATAATCCCGTCGTACGCGGCTTCAGCGGATGCGTTGAGGCTGTGGGCATTGCGGCGGTCTAGATGATCGAGGGTGATTTATGATGCCCGGCGGCGCCGGATCCTGGCTCTCCCGCCGCTATATGGCGGAAGCGAAACACGTCGTCGCCGACGTGCCTGAGCCCTCGCTTGATCTGGCAGATCTCGTAATGGGACGGCATTACTGTTGAGCGTCTCCGAGTCTGACGAACGACAAAATTAAATGAACCTGCCTGAAATATCAGAACGTAGAGTTTATAACAAATAATAATCGGTTAAAGCAAATAATATAACAAAATCAGTTAAGCCGGAGCATTAACCAATGTGCCGGATTGCTGGAGAAGTCGCCGCAACCCAATTTTTGCTCACGGAGTCAGACCCCAGATCCACGCGGGTGTCGGCCAAAGCGGCGGGATGTCACTTTATCGTAACCTTCGATTTTTTTGTCAGCTACCGAGTTCGAGAAGAACCGGAGTTTGCGCGCAGGCCTGGAGATCTCGGAGCCTTCGCGTCACCCGGCTCCATCCGTTTGCTCGCTGGCTTCACGCGCTGACGCCGCCCGAACAGTGGTCCACGCGACAGCTATGACTAAACGAAACAAGAAGCTGCGGCGATTCTGGTAAATTCGCCAGCGTTCCTTCTTTCGTCTGAGCATGATGAGTAGCTCTCTTGAATGATCGGCACCGAACGTCACCGGCCTGCGTCAGGGAGGTCGGCGGGAGCGCCGCTAATTGCGGACTAGGCCTTCAATTTCGTTTGTCAACGACCCGCCAGTTGGATCGGACCTACTGTTTCACGCGTTGGCTCAAAGCAGTCAGCTCGTCAACGGTTCAGGTGCTGTGTCCATGTCATCCTTCGGGCGTCTCCACGAAATTTCGACAGGGTTTTGGAGAAAGATGCGAGTTGCCGGCAGGACCCGGGCAAAACGCAGTATCGCGCCTTCGTATTTCGAGGCCAGGTATCGAGCCAACATCGATCCCTGGGGTTTTCGCACCTCCGAATACGAACAGCGGAAGTTCCAAGCCACAATCGGGGCCCTGTCGCGACGACGCTATCACCGCGTGCTGGAGTTGGGCTGCGGCATCGGCGTTCTGTCGGCGATGCTGGCGGCGCGTTGCGACCGTCTTCTGGCTTTGGACACCTCGCAGACTGCAATCGCTGAAGCCAAACGGCAAAACCTCGCAAACGCCGATTTCGAGGTCGCCTGTTTGCCCGCCGACTTTCCGGCAGAACGTTTCGATCTGATCGTACTGTCTGAGTTTCTGTATTACTTTGCGCCCGCGGACTTGAAAGTCGTCGCGCAGCAATGTGTTCGCGCGCTCGATCAAGGTGGCGAGATGATCCTCTGCCACTGGCTAGGGGACACGGATAACCCCCTGACCGGACCAGAGGCGAGCGATCTCTTCGCATCCTTCGCCAGGACTACATTGCCGGCGCGAACGACGCTCAACGAGAAGAGCTATCGGCTGGAGCGCCTTTCCGGTTATGACCATGCCTGCAAATGAATGATGCTTCGGATCGACGCCAGAACTGTTACGCACTTCCGCGGCACATTCGCATGGACATCAAGGTCGCGTGCCACAGGCCAGCCGGTTCAAGTTCGCCTTATCACGGCGAAGCTGCTAGTGCATCGCCAACACGGACACCAGAACTGCAAATGCCGCTTGCGAGCTGACGCCAAGTCGCCACTGCAGCTTTCTTTTGGAATGGATCCAGCTGTGAAAGCGTTGGAGCGACTTGAGCGGCTCTCGTTGATAGACGCTGTACACAAACTGCAGCGCGTCGGGCAGCATTCCCGCGATTGCGCCCAGCGCGATTATCAATGCGGTGGCAGGAGTGGCGAAGAGGAACAGCGAAAGCGCCAGTCCCGCGCAAGCGTCCAGACCAATGAGTGCCAAATCGCCAATAAGCGCCGCGCCGATCTTTAGCCGCCGGTTGTCGGCCCCGTTCCCCACGGATATCGATTGGAGCGGGTAATCCCAGTGAGGAATAGCATCGATCGCAAAATGGCTTGCGAACCCTGCGAGGACTGCCAGAGCCGGATGCGAGGGGAAGAGGCTGGCGATTGCGCCGCCGACGATTGCATGCGTACTTAATATCATTCTTACCTGCGCGGTTTGGCTTGGCTTGGTCGGAGCAGGCTTCTTCAAAATTGCAGTGCCGCTTCCACGAACTCGATTATCTCGCGCTCTGTCCGGGAATCCTGATCCTTGAAAAGGCCTTCGACGGCCACCATTCACGACGATGATGTCTGGCGCGTCGGGTGAAGGCCGGATCGACGGAGCGTGCGAGCCAACAGCTTCAGCCGCCGAATTGGCGGAAGGCGATTGGTAATGATCGCTTCAAGTTCCCCAAGAGCAGTGTCATTTCTCACGGTGGTTCTCGGTTTTACCCAGGCATGCGGAGTGGTTGAACCGCCGTCGCTGGTGTAAACGGTATCGATATCCAGTCGTCGCAGATCACGTAACACGCGTCGATCGTATTTTCCGAACGGTACGGCAACCGATCTGACCGCTTTCCCGATAAGGTCGGACAAGGTGTGCAGTGAATCGGTAACCTGCGACAATAGCTCCGAGCGGCCAAGTGAAGTCCAATCCACATGGGCTTTTCCGTGGGATCCGATGGTCATCCCGGCCTTGTAGAGTTCGACCAGATCCGTGGCATCGACGAAACCCGGTTTTCCAATCCGCTCCGACAGGATGAAAAAGGACGCGCGTCGGCCGAACTCGTTCAGTACCGGAAGGGCAAGGGTTACGTCCGATTTGTTTCCGTCGTCGAACGTGATGAAAACCTTTCGATGCTCCCGTTCGCAATCTCGAGCCAGGCGAACGACATCAGAGAACTGTGCGGTAGATATCCAGTAGGGACGCTCTTCGTCCGGCACATCCGAAGGCGGTTCTCCAATACCGTGAAAATTCAGAATGACCTCTGTCAAATACGTCCTCACGACGATACTGAAGAAGATGCAGACCGGCGTCTGATGTGATGCGGTTTTAGCGATTTTCGCTCTGCTGCAGCTATCGCGATTGCTCTACGCAGTGTCAAGAAATGCCGCCCTTGATGGAACCCGGTTCTGGCCTCGCCGACGGTGTCGGCACGCCTGGGACTGTGTCGACTATCCGGAAGAACCGTTCGCCCGGAAGAAGTACCCCTTTGGAGCAGGTTGCGGCGTTGCTCCACCTGCCGTCATCATTGTCTTGGCTTGGTGCGCACTCTCCACGTGCTGCGATTGATCCAAGCGAAACCGCGGCGGCGAGGTCGAAACGGAAGTTGTGTCGGAAATTGTAGTTATAACAGTTTGTTGTACAAAGCAGTCCGGCAAGAATGCCGGACGGCGGACCCGGAACGGAAGGCTTGCAAGGAGGGCGTCCTCCAGTCGAGCTCGGTATCCCGCCCTACGGAAAAAAGCGAGGCCGACGCCGCCTGCTCGGCAGACCACTCACCGACTTCCATTGAGATCAATTGGAGGTTGTCGAGGCGAACTGAGCAGGGGGTTTGAGCTATATGCCGGGGCAATCCCAGGCACCTGGTTAACGCGCGCGTGGACGCGGGAGATTGGCTAATGCTCGATGCGACAAAAAGCAGGTTTCCCGTTGTGGATATCGACGACGGATATCTGCCAGGCCAGCAAAACGTTGTTGGGTCGGACCAACTCACCCTCAGAACGGTTCTGCAAAAATTTCGCCAGCGACGGCGAATGATGACAGCTTTGACGCTGGTCGGCGCGGTCGTCGGATGGCTGGCGGCCGTTACGTACGTCGCCATCCGAGTCCCGGCGTTCTCCGCGTCGTCGGAGATATTGATTTCCAATACCACGTTGCAGTTGTCAGGACCCGAGGCCGTCGTGACCCAGGTCCTGCTTGAGAATTCACTGATCGAGAGCGCGATGGAATTGTTGAGGTCAGGCAGAGTGCTCGACCGCGTGATCGACAAGCTCGGATTGGAGGAAGTCGAGCGGATGTCGCCGAAAAGATTTGCCATGCCCTGGAGCGGCTCCAGGGTGGAAACGGAATCTTCGGATGTTGACAGGAGACGAGGGGCGATCGCGCTCTTGCGGTCTAACACGATTGTCAAGCGCGTGGGTGCGTCTCAAATCGTCGAGATTCGAGCGAGAGCTGCGACCGCGATTGACGCGGCGAGGCTCACCAATGAGATTGCCGGGGCTTTCGTGAAAGACCAGTACGATGCGAACGCCGTCGTCACCACGAACGCCGCATTGCGGGAGCGCATCAAGGTGCTCGGTCCGACAGCCCGAATCATCAGCGAAGCGGCTCGGCCCGACTCGAAGGACCCACCGTCGGCAGCACTCGCTATGCTGCTCGCCCTCGTGCTGGGCGGCGGCCTGGGGGCGACAGGCGGAGTCGCATTGACCCTGCTCGATCGACGGTTGCGCACCGCTGAACAGCTGGAAGTCCGTCACGTCGGCCGAGTGTTTCGGATATGCGCCTTTGATCGACCGGGTAGCTTCGGACACCGGAAAAACTCCCGCTTTCTCTGCGGACCGTCGCTGGTTTGCAGAAGGTCCTGCGCTTGCGCGTCGTGTTCGACAGGACGTCGTTCGCAAGATTCATCGGCTTGAGCGCCTGTCCGCTGGATGCGATTTCGACCTGGAGACCATGTTGAAGCGTTCTCTCCTGCGTCGCATCCGCTCCGTGGTGCTCGAACGATCGACGAGCGCGCCCCGTATCGTTGGTGTCACGTCATGCAGGAACGGCGAAGGCACGACGACCATTGCCAGCATGCTGGCGCGGTTCCTCGCGCAAGATGGCGCGCCCGTGCTCCTGATCGATGCCTCTTGCGCTGATGTCGCGGGTGGTGCGGCCAAGGTTCAGTCGCCTGGCCTTGACGAATTGTTGCGGGGGACGGCCGCCCTGGAGGAAGTGACCCTCGACAACATTCATCCAAACCTCGACTTCCTGCCGAGGGGAAAAAGCCATGGCGATCTCGACCTGCTGTGGAACAACCTGATTCAGGCCATCAACGATGGGCGCGAACGCCCGTATGAATGGGTCATTTTGGATTTACCTCCACTCTCCAGAGCGATCGACGTGCGCACTGCCAGCCAGATACTGGACGAACTGCTGATCGTCGTCGAATGGGGCCGCGCGTCGGAAGCAGAGCTCAAGCAAGGGCTGCGCGCCCTGGGATCCTTGCGAGATAAGATCGTCGGCACGGTCATCAACAGAACGCCATGGACTTCGCTGGATTCCGAAACGGCGAGTTTGGCTCAAGCCGGAGACGGGGTTGAGACCATTGTCGATCCGAAATTGCCGACCAAGAGGCACAGCTATGAACAAGAGAAGATTGGGTAAGCTTGCGCTCGCCTTGAGCCTTGCGGTGATCGTTTCCGCACCGGTTCTGGCCGCTGACTACAGGCTCGGAGTGGCTGACAAGGTCAAGATCAAGGTCCAGGAGTGGCCGGATCTGAGCGGCGAATACACCGTCACTCCCGACGGTTCCGTTTCGTTGCCGTTAATCGGCAACGTGAATGCGGCCGGCCTGCGTCTCAAGGAATTCGCGCAGCAGATTTCCGAACGCCTGAAGCAACGTTCAGAGGGTTCGGATCAGGTTTTGACTGCGGTCGAAATCGCCCAGTTCCGTCCATTCTCGATCATGGGAGATGTTCAAAGACCCGGCCAATATCCCTATCGTCCGGGACTTACCGTGCTGGAGGCGGTGACCGTCGCGGGAGGATACTATCGACCCGAGTTGGGTATGCTCCGGCTTGGTCGGGAAGCGGTGATCGCAACTGGCGAAATCAACACGCAGCAGATCAAACTGAACCGGCTGCTTGTGCACGAGGCGCGACTGGATGCGACGCTGGCAGGGCGCGAAGATGTTCCCCTGCCGCCGGAACTTCTGAAGCTGAAGGACGATCCGGATATCTCGGCGACATTGAAGAGCGAGCAAGCCGCTCTCGATCTCGAGAACGGATTGAAGCGCAACGGACGTACGGCGTTCGAGACGATCAAGTCGCTATATGAGAACGAAATCACGGCGCTTCGTGGTCAGGGGAAGGCTCTGGCGGAAGAGAAGGAAAGCATTGGAACGCAGCTCACCCAGCTGCGATCGATGGCCGCAAGAGGTCTCGCACTTTCCCCGACCATGTTCGCCCTCGAACGATCGTATGCTCAAGTTTCCAATGAGCAGCTGAGCACGGAAACCGCCGTAGTGAGGGCCAACGAGAACATCACGCTTGCCGAGGAACGTGCCAGGCAGCTTGATCAAGAGAAAAACCGCCTCGACAGCAAGGATTTGCAGCAGACAAGGGACGCGATCGCCGAGGGGCGGGCAAAACTCGAGACGGCAACTCTGCTGCTCCACGAGGCGCAGACCACCGCGCCGGCCGAAGCATTTGAGCTGATGACGCAAGATCACGAGGGACGAAAGTTCACGATCATCCGGAAGGACGGCGATGCGATACAGCAGCTTGCGGCGGATGAAACGACTTCTGTAGCTCCGGACGACATCATCAAGATTCCGTCGGGACGCTCGCTACCGATTGTTTCGAGCAAAAATCTTTCTCCTCGGGCAGAGCTAACGGAGCGCCAGGCCCGGTGACCGCTTCGGCGTTTGTGCCAGGCTCGCAAATTGTAAGAAGTGTTCCCTTGGACCCGCAAAGCACCAGCGGAGGTAATCGCTCGCGCGAGCCGGCGGGTTCGGAAACAAGCTTGCGTCCCGAGGGCCCATTTGGTCCGTTGGCAATGCTCCGGATGGAGTACTCAGGATGGGCTTTTGCCGATTTACGCTTGCCGTTTGATAGAGGTTTGTGACTAATTCTAGACGACATCTGGACGCTAAAGGCGAGGAATGGCGCGAATGCCCAACAGTTCTGAAGTTGCCATCATTGGAGCAGGCCCCTACGGCTTATCCATTGCTGCACATCTTCGGACGAAAGACGTCGAGCATCGAATTTTCGGCGATCCGATGCAATTCTGGCTCGGCCACATGCCGAGGGGAATGCTGCTCAAATCAGAGGGATTTGCCTCGACACTCTACGACCCGAAAGCAGATTTCACTCTCGAGCGCTATTGCCAGGAAAACAATATCGATTACGCCGATCTCGGCATTCCCGTTCGGGTTGAAGATTTTTCATCTTATGGTCTCGCGTTTCAGCAACGATTTGTTCCCAATCTGGAAAACAAGAAGGTCACGTTGCTTGAACGAAGCGGAGGCGAATTCACGCTTCGATTGAGCAACGGGGAAAAGATAGCGGCGCGCAACGTGGTGATTGCCACCGGACTGAGCCATTTCGAACATATCCCCTCGGAGCTGGCGTCTCTCCCCGATAATCTCCTGTCGCACAGCTCCGCTCACGTTCACTTGCATCAATTCAAGGGGCGCGACGTGACCGTTATTGGCGCCGGAGCGTCGGCAACCGAGCTCGCGACACTTCTTCAGGAGGAAGGGGCCAAGGTGCGGATGGTGGCAAGGCGACCATCGATAGAGATTCATTCGCACTCGCCGCTTCCACGCAGCCTCTACCAGGCCATTCGGCGGCCGATGTCTCCAATTGGAGCGGGATGCAAGGCTCGATTCTTTACCGACTTTCCGCAGATATTTCATCGCCTTGCGAAGCCGGTGCAACACAAGCTCGTCAAGGGCTTCCTGGGTCCTTCGGGGGGCTGGTTCCTGCGCGGGCGGTTTGACCGGGTTCCGGTTCTGGCGGGCTATCAGATCAAGGAAGCTCAAGCCTCCGGTGGGCAGGTCGTTTTACGGCTCAAATCGCAAAACGGCGACGAGCACAGGATCGAAACCGAACACGTGATTGCGGCGACCGGTTATCGCGCTGACGTTCGTCGCATGCCGTTCCTTGGTGCAGGAATAGCTTCCCAGCTGAAATTGTCGAACGATGTGCCGGCACTGTCGACTCATTTCGAAACCTCCGTTCCAGGACTGTTCTTTGTAGGGGCGTCTGCAGTCGAGAGCTTCGGGCCACTCCTTCGGTTCGCTTGTGGCGCCAAGTTCGCGGCCAACAGACTTCTCAAATCACTTGGCGAGAGCGTCGCGGTCCGCTGGACGAACCCTGGCAGCCGCGCGCGGGATTGCGCCTGTTCACGGGCTACAATGAGTACATGCGGACACGCAGGAATTCTCGTATTCGGCACACAGGATTATCCGCTCGCCGTCCGAATATCGTTGGCGCTGGCCGATGTCGGTTTTCCTGTCGCCACGCTCACGCATACGAAGCATCCGGTGCGTCAAACACGCAGGATCCAACGTCACTTTCCGTATCATAGCCGATTTCGGTTCAGTTCAATCCTCAGTGCCATCAATCGATGGTCGCCGGACCTTATTGTCTGCACCGATGACCTGGCGGTGAGGGTACTGCAAGCCCTTCACGAACGTGTGGCAGCACGCGATGACGAGGCAGGCCGGCGCGTCGCCAGCCTCATTGAACGGTCGCTCGGACCCCCGACCAGCTTCCCCGCAATGCGGGACAAGAGCGTCTTCCTGGCTCTCGCTGAAAGCGAGGGATTGCGCTGTCCGAAGACCATCGTCATTCCGGCCAGTCACGCATTCGAGCCGCTCGACCCGGAAATAACGTATCCCGTCGTGGTCAAGGCTGACCATTCGGACGGTGGGCGGTGCGTTCGCACCGTAAACCGGAATGCCGATCTTCGAACTGTGGTGTGGGAACTGCAGACGCCGGATAACTGGTGGGCCAGACGGTTCCTCGGCGCGATCCTCGCATCGGAAGCTTTAGGCGTGCTCAAGCTGCCGCTTCGTCGAACGATCAGCCTTCAGCAGTATGTGCTTGGCCGCCCCAGCAATCGGGCGGTGCTCTGCTGGAAGGGCAAGGTTCTTGCGGGGATCAGCGTCGAGGCGGTCGAGACCACCCAGGACTGCGGGCCTGCCAGCGTCGTCAAGGTCATCGACCATCCAGAGATGACGTTGGCCTGCGAGCGCATGGTAGAGCGTCTACAGCTATCGGGCTTTGTAGGTTTCGATTTCATTCTCGATTCGGCGAACCGCGCGTGGCTTCTGGAGATGAATCCGCGGGTCACGCAGACCTGCCATTTTGTCCTCGCCGACGGAACGGATTTTGCGGCATCTCTTTGCGCGCAGATGAACCGCATGCCGGCGCGATCTCAACCTGCGACGGTCTATCGAGATCTGATCGCGCTGTTTCCGAACGAGGTGCGTCGTTCTCCATCCAGCCAATATCTCGAGATCCTGTCAGCACGACGTTCCATGGGATGAACCTGAACTGGTTCGATGCATGTTGAACCAGGGCGGGCGGACAGGAATCCCCAAGAGGCGTATGTTCCTTGAACGTCGCCTCCCGCTGGTCGCTGGATGCCCTCGTTCGCCTCGGCCTTGTCGGGACGCGCAGGGGCCCTGGTCCCAGGGAGATGCCTCCGCTTCCTGACGACGTCGTGCCACCGGGCCTGGAACGGGCACTCAATGTCGGCACATCCGCTGTGGGTAGCTTGGGCATTGCCGCCAGTGCAATCTCCGCAGTACCCGCCGGCGGACAGACGTTCGCGGTCCTGGCCGCAGAAAACGCTTCGGCCCTGTCGGAACGCCGCGAGATAGGCGGCAAAGGCTCGAAAGTATAGCTGAGATTCCTTCGGGCTTTGGCTCGGATGGATTGTCGCCAGATTGTTGGACCGGATGTAGCATTTTGTTGGACTAAATTACCCCGGCCTCGGGTGCAGCTGCGATCCCAATATGGTGAAGCGTTGCAGCACGCTACGCTGGGAATGTTGCCCTGTAGAGTTTAAGCGCGGTGTCTATAATGTCGGTCGAATTCGACGTCCACGACAAAGTGGAAATCGAGTGCTCATTTAATAAGTCAATATTTGCTTTTCGCTCTGAATTGATTCCCTATGTTTTGCCAACAATCGACGCGTCCATCATCCTGCTTTTGTGGTTGGTGAGCTCGATCGGCTACCATTGGGTGATCGGGGGCTACGCGCCTCAAATTCTGACGCTAACCGCCGACGGCCTGCTTGCAAGCGTCATCTACGTCTTGCGCATGAACGGCGGCGGCTGGTACGAGCTTCAGCAAGCCGCGAAGCCTCGGCTTGAAGTGCGCGAGATCCTTGTCTGCTGGTTCACGACGGGGTTGTTGCTGGCGCTTATCGCGTTCCTTCTCAAGGTGGGTGCGGACTTCTCTCGAGGCGCGTTCGTCGTATTCTATCTTTTCTCGCCCGTCGTATTGCTGTCAGTGCGCAAGGCCGTAAAGGTCGGTATCGCGCAGGCCGCGGCGCGCGGGGCGATCGGAGGGAACGACTTCGTTTTGATCGGCGAAGTCAACGAAATGGTCGCTCTGAATTCGGACGATCTGCTCTCCCTTTGCGGCGTACCTGAAGTGAACCGTTTCACGCTGAGCCGGGATGACGACGAACTGACCCGTTCAGCAAAGGACATCCGGATTGTGGCCGCGGCAGCTGACTTCGTGCGGCTCCACAATTGTCGGCAGATCCTGATTGCATTGCCGTGGCGCGACGCTCGCCGCATCGATCTGGTCAAGGACCAGATCAAGACCGTCCCGGTGGCTGTCCGGTTGTTGCCCGATACGAGCGTTCGAGCTCTCTCGGCGAGCGCCTGGTCGTCTCGCAAACGTCCGCTGAGCATCGAGCTGCAACGCGAGCCGCTCAGCCTGGCACAGCGTTTCGTGAAGCGCATGATCGACATCGTGGTTGCGTCGCTCGCCCTTGTCTTTTTCCTCCCCATCATCGTGCTCGCTGCCATCGCGATCAAACTGGACAGTCCAGGACCTGCAATCTTCCGGCAGGTTCGGAAGGGGTTCAACGGAAAGGACTTCGTGATATTGAAGTTTCGCACGATGACCGTCGAGGAAAACGGTTCCGATGTCGTGCAGGCGACACGTGCCGACTTGCGGGTGACGGCCATCGGACGGCTGCTTCGAGCCTCGAGCATCGATGAACTGCCTCAGTTCTGGAACGTGCTGAAGGGTGAGATGTCGCTGATAGGGCCGCGGCCTCACGCCTTGGCGCACGAGAACTACTTTGAATTGGCGTTGCGGGACTACGCTTTCAGGCGTCACGTCAAGCCGGGCATCACGGGCTGGGCCCAATGCAATGGCGCTCGAGGCGCCACGCCAACCATCGAGCACGTGGCAGAGCGCGTGAAACTCGATCTGTGGTACATCAATAATTGGAGCTTCTGGCTGGACCTGCTGATTCTGGCCAAGACTCTTTTGGAGGTTCTGCGGAGACGGAACGCTTATTGACGCGCTTCCCGCACCGTCCATGGACAGCTGAAGCGACGAGCGGCTCCAATTTCCGCTTTCCCGCTGAACGAATTTTCTGGCCGGTCTGCAGAGCTTGGGTTTGCCAGTCATTTCGGTCGTCTTGCCGACCTCCGGAGAACTCGTTGGCAGGCTTGGAGATTTCGCCCGCTCGGGCCGAACGCGTCGTTCAGAGCCGGGCACAGCCTGGGACCTTTTGAGAGCGAGTCAGGAGTTGAGCCGCCTCGGGAGTGTCAGCGTTCGTGGGGTGTTACGGTCGTTGTTGATCACCACGCATGCCGGCGTCCGGCGTCAAGCCACCGCCGTTCTCATCGCGCAGATCTCCTCTCGCGCATATGTCTGTTTTCGCACATATATAGCGACAGTCGATGAGATTGATCCTTTGCGACGATCCGACGCAGGCGATGTGATCGCAATCGCAAAATTGCCTTCTCGCGGTGCCATTTCGCCGCGACCTTGTCGCTTGCTCGTCCCGTTCGGTTTGTCATGTCGGGACCAAGGGCGAGATACATTAAACGGGTAAACCTGCCTCAGCTTGCTCGCCGAATTCCTTTTCAGTTGTGCATGCGTAGGAGAACAAACGTGGCGACAGTTCTTTCCGGTAATTATGCAACCGATACTCCGGCCTCTGGTCCTTATACGGCTGATAACTCGACCTGGAATGTCGGCAACCTCGTTAACGGCAGGGACTTCACTGAGACAATAACCCTGGACAATCCCAACACCCCGAACATCAACACGACGTTCAGCTGGAATTTTCCAAATATTCCGGCCAGCAGCAACGTGTACTCCTTTCCGGCCATCCACTACGGCGATTACTATTCTGATACCCCAGCGACCCACATCACGCCGGAGCAGGTCAACAACCTCAAGACGCTGACAGTGAGCAGCAACATCTCGCTCTCCGGCCAGACCGACCAGTACGATGCCATCTACGATGGTTTCTTGACAACGACGCCAAATGGGGGTCCTGGGAGCTTCACCAACGAGTTCGAGATCTACCTCCACACCCCGACCACGACGAAGGGCTGGATCGGCGGCCTGCCGCAGCACACCTTCACGGACAGTCAGGGCATCGAATGGATTATCGCCGGCGGTGGAGGGAGCGCGGGGCAGCAGATCGCGTTCGCTCCAGCGAACTTCCAGGACCTGACGAACACCACGATTGACCTCAAGGCGCTGCTGCAGGCCGCGGCAGCGGATGGCGTGATCTCGGGCAATGATTATTTCGACGGTCTTGCTTTCGGCAATGAACCCCGCCTGGGCACCGGCAGTATGACCGTCCACTCCTTCCAGGTAAATTACGACGGCGATCCCAATTTCAAGGGAGCCACTGGCGGGACACAGGCTGCCAATCCTCCTCCTGCCACCGACCCGGGTCATACCACCGACCCGGGAACGGGGACCACCACCACGCCTGTCAGCACGGGTGGCACCACGACCAACAACGGCGGCACGACGACGGCCACTGACGGCGGCGGCACGATGCCCGGCAACGGCGGTAGTGATACGACAGCCAACCACGGTGGGACGACCACGGCCACTGATGGGGGCGGTACGACCACGACGACTAACAGCGGCGGTACCACGACGGCGACCGACGGCGGTACTCAGGCGGCCGACCATGGTGGCGGTACGCAGACGGCCACGAATGGCGGTACCCAGACGACCGACAATGGCGGCGGAACCCAGACGGCCACTGATGGCGGCACTCAGACGACCGACAATGGCGGCGGTACCCAGACGGCCAGCGACACGGCGGCGGTACCCAGACGGCCAGCAATGGCGGCGACACCACGACGGCCGGCAACGGCGGCCACACGGCGGCCCACGAGGCATCGGGCATGGCGGTGGCGGGGATCACAACCATTCCCACCACGACTCCAACGGTGGCGGCAACATGCACAACATCGCCCACGATATCGTTGCCCTGCTCCAGACGATGCAGCACAACAATACAACCGCGGCCAACAATGCCATGACCGCGCTCGGCAATGATGTGCACACCGCGATGGATGCGGGATGCGCGCACCAACACTCCGAAAGCTTCAGCCACCACCATTTCGAGCACTTGTGGGGCTAGTCGCCTCGCGGAACCTTATTGGAGTATTGTCAGGCGTTCCGACCTGCGGGTCGGAACGCCTGCTTTTGGGGTTGTCCAGCCCGCAGACTTATCCGTCCACAGGTAAGTCCCTCATTGAACGACACAGGATACCCTGTTCGATGATGTTCTGACGCGCGCGGTGAAACGCTCGTTTAGGCAACTGCAACAGTTGTCATCGGTGTATCTTGAACAAGCCAGTCTCGATCGCGGCGGCTCGACGCAACCGCCGCAAGATGCTTGCTTGTGGTCAAACGCGCGGGGGATGTCTCCGACTAGAATTCCTAGTAGCGACTGTCTTTTTAAGCCAGAAAACATCAAGGGAAACCCAATCTGAATGCCGTGGGGTTCAGAATCTTTCCTTAATGCACGCCGCACGTAGCATCGCGGCAAAACAGCAGCGGACACTTTACGAAGTATTAAAAATCAAGCCCGAGGTTGAGCGTGCCGAACGAATTATTCCTCGGCGTCCTTGAGCTCGGGCGCGAAACAATAATTTGGCTGTCGATCGTTGGCTTACTGGCGCCTCTTTGGCACAGCGCTTCAAGATGATCGTGCTGCTGCCTGCGACCCTTGTAGTGCTGTCGTCGCGATTGGTGTGGAGCACAGCTGCATAGTGCCTCCGTGACTTTTTGACAATTGTCGTGGCGAGCGTCACTCTGCGGGTTGGCTATTTTGTAGGCATGGTGATGCAATACGTGGGTCGTGTGTCTTGCCGACGAGGTTGACCGTCGTCTCAGACCATCGGTATTACAGGATCCTTGAAAGCATTCTCATCGATGTCCTTTGCGAACGTAGTCAATGCTTAATCGACAACATGGGTCTTGCTCCCAAAGAGCTGCCGCAATGGGAAGGGGATCGATTGCTTGCTTTTCCCACCAGGTGCGTTCGTCGCCGCGCCGATGGAGCTCACGATGGTGCAGCCGGCAGACGGGAATGGTGAACCTGTCGCTCACCTTTCGCCCCATCGCCTGCTGCTCGGCAAATTTGATGTGGTGGGCGTCCGACGGTCCTCTGCCGCAGACTAGACACGGCTGAGCAGCCACAAACCTCAAATGATTGCGGTCGCGGTCTCGCACCGGCTTACCGATAACGGTGACGGTCTCGGTCCTTTGGTCGCCTGCTAGCGGTTGATCGGGCCAATTTGGTTTGCCGGTATTATCGTAAGATGCCGGTTCTTCGAAGCTAGCAAGCCGCACAGTGAAAGCGCTTTCCAGGGTCTCGGCGTCTGCGCCGGATAGCCGGTCCTTGAGGGGCAGGACCCGCTGCGCCCAACTGGTCAGGGCGTCAAAGTCTTTAAGCTGATCGAGTTCTGAGATCAGCCGGCCTAGCAGCTGCTCGGACGCGTCTCCTGATAAGGGCGGCAATTTGGAGCCCTGAAGCCTGAGTTCGCTTCCCCGAGGCCGGGAGGGGCCGGGGAGTCGCCTTTGGGCTGTGAAAGCGGGGCAGGCTGGCCGGACGGGGTTCCGGGGACTAGCGGGCGCCGCCGGAGAGAGCTCTCCGCCGGGGAGATCAGGCGCATCAAGATCATCCTCCCCGGCAATCCCGACCAGGGTGAAGAGGGCGTAGCGGCGAGCGTAGGTGAGGGCGGCCCCCAGGCGATGGGGTGCCGCGGTCTCGCTGACCGGGCAGACCGGCCAGTCTGAGGAGACCCACTCGCCCGAGGCATGGACGAGGGTGGTCGTGAGCCGGATGAGTGCTTGGTCAGCATCAATGGCGGTGGTCTGCACCGTCGCAATCTCATGTCGACCCAGACACTTGCGGACAAGGTCTAACCCGGAAGCCAAGGGTGCATAGCGGAACGTCCGGCTTCCTTCGCGGGGGAAGGGCGAGACAATGGTCGCCACCAGCGACTTCTCTGGGTTGGCGATTTCCGACTGGGCCTTGGCGAGCGCGGCCGCGAGCGCGCCGATGCTAGTGCTGGAGCTGCGGCACGGTCGGCCTCCTGCGCCAGATCCACAAGGTCGAAACTAATCGCGCCCGACTTTGAGCGTTTGGCGCGCACTCCGTGTCCCGAAGCCTCCTTGGCATCTTCGGGCACCAGCGCCTTCAGCTCCGATTTCGCCCGATCATGCTCAAGGGCGGCGGATCGGGTGATGCGGTAGAGATTGGCAAGCTCTGCCCACACGTTTGAACCATTCATGTCGACGGTTCTGACCGCCTCGAGCCTGGGGCGTGGCGGATCGATGCCGAACAGCCGAGGGGGAGTGCCATCCTGCACGCAACGCCAGAACTTCCGCTCGGCGGTGAGCAGCAGGTGCTGGTACAGCGGATCGGCGCGGAATCGTCATCTCGACCCATTTGCCGCCGCCAGTGATTATGGAGAGGACCGCCGTGCGGGCCGCCGTGACCCACATGTTGTGCTGCAGCTGCGCCATGTGTTTCTGGGCGGCGGCTTCTTCCGCGAAATTCCACGGCAGCATGAATTTCGCTTCGAACACCGCCCCGCTCGGCGCTACGATGCCGTCGAGGGTTGCGGCCATCCATTTGTGAATCGGGTGGCGGACGTGCTTCTGGATCTGAGTGAGCGTCTGCCCGGTGCAGCGCTGGTACCAGTGCCGGTTCAGATCTTCGGTGGCATTGCCGAGTTGCACGACAAGATTTTCTGAGATTGCTCGAGCAGAAAAGTCCGCCCGATCTTGTAGACCAAGATAGACCCATATTGGGTGGACCAGCCGTTCGGCCTCCATGCCATCGCCATAGCGACTGATGTGAAGCCCGATGACGCGGCGACCGAAGGTGTGCAGCAGAATCTCAGCATAGCTTGAGTCGTTGCTAAGGTCGGCCACGATCAGGCTGCTGCAGGTCTCGTCGATCTTTGCCAGCGCGTTGGCGCGGTCGGATGCAAACAGACCCTGCGGCAGTTCGCGCGCCGCAACGATGCCGACTTGCTCGGCGCCATAGGGATTGGTGCCGCCGACCACCGCGGTCGAGCGGTCGCGGCTGCGCGCGACGTCGTGGGCGATGATCGGTTTGTAGAGCGGCCAGCTCATGACGTCGCCGGCGTTATAGGTCTTTCCGTCGAACACGGGGCTCCATCGCCACCAGGGGGGTGTGAACCCGCACCGCACGATCATACAAATACCAGGTGAATGGACTGGTGTGGGTGCCCATTGGCACGCCGAGATATTCGCGCGCGTAGGAGACTTCGCCAAGCGTCCTCCGCTGTTGTGCGAGATAGTCTTCGCTGAAAGAGGCCGGGAACGTCCGCGGTCGCCCTGAGCCGCACCCACGACGGATCCTCATTGCTCCACACCGCTCCAGAACGGATCGGTTCGGCTCCAGGCCGTGGACAGCATCGCAAACCGCGCGTCGGGCTTGCGCGCGCGCATCGGCAGCAACGCCGCGATCAGCTCCCCGCCGACCCGCGCGGCCTCGTCAACAACGATCCAGCCATCTACCGTCGAGCCCTCTGATCGAGTTGTCGTTTTCCGGCAGCGCCAGAACGCGAGCGCCATTGTCGAGTTCGATCACCTGCGCCTTGTCGCTCTCGAGCTTGGCCCCGCCGGCGATGAGATTGTCCCGGATGCGCCGGAGCATTTCCTTCACCCTGGCGCAGCGACGGCGCGGCAGACCACGCTCAGGCTGTTTGGGGTGTAGAGCATGCAATGGGCGATTGCCCAGGCCGCCGCTGTGGTTTTGCCGACCTGCCGCGCCGTCAGCACGACGATCGAGGCGCCGAGCTGGAGCCCGCAGAAACTGCGTCCTGCCATGGCGTAGGCTCGATCCCATCGAACGTTGCGGACCCACAATGCGGGGTCGATCCTGTAGGCAAGTTCAATGCGTCGGCGTCATGGTCAGCCTCCACTCAATTTGATCGACTTCGAGGAGCGCTGTGCGATCCGCGCCTTCAGCTCCGGCTCGTGATCAAATTCGCGGATCAGGCGTTGCGCGATCGTGTGGATGTCGACGTGGACGTTGGTCTGAACCGCCACGTTGATCTCGGTGCCCTGACGTGTCAAAGCCGCTGAGGCGCGACAGGCTATCGAGGGTCTGCCGCACCCCGTTAAGGCCGGACAGCGCGACCTTGAGCGAGCCCTCCGCTTCGGCCTGGCGGACGATCTCGTCGATCCGCCGTCTTGAGGTCAGTATAGGCCGCTGCCGAGCTCATCCTTGGTCGGCAGGCAGGCGACCGCCGCGGTGCCGCGCGCGGCTTCCTTCATGATTGCGTTG
This sequence comes from uncultured Alphaproteobacteria bacterium, assembly GCA_963696255.1. Classification (GTDB taxonomy): domain Bacteria; phylum Pseudomonadota; class Alphaproteobacteria; order Rhizobiales; family Xanthobacteraceae; genus Bradyrhizobium. The sequence continues at coordinate 86,560 of CAVOJN010000005.1, read as the reverse complement.
GAGGAGGCGAGCCGCAGGCAATTCGACCGATGCCGGTGCAGGCTTGATGGGTTGATGCCATAGTCTTCCGCGATCTGGCTGCCCGGCTCGCCTGCGGCCAGACGCCGGTCAATCTCGGCCCGCTTCACATGCTGGCAAGTGCTACACTTCCTTGACATTACGCAACTCCATCGCCACGCCCGCGACCTTCACAACCCCGCTTTTGCAGGTCCTGCCGGGTCTCGATTTGTTCCGCTTGGCGATGGTCATTCCGCAATCATTCCGAAAGGCCGAGGCCAAGAGAAACTTTAAAGTCGGGTTAAGAGCGAAGTGGTTATGCAATGGTAAATCGCCGAAAATAATTGCAAGCGCCTCGCGCCGGGGTGGCCGCGGACCGCCTAAGGGACGCCGGAATTTTGGCCTTCGCGATTTCGGGATTTTGCGGACGATCCGATTAATTCCTTTTCGTTAGTTTCCCCCGAGGGTGCCGGCTTCAATCGCCCGCGCCGTGAAAGACGCCAACATCCGCCTGGCGCGCGGAGCTGCGGCGGATGAAGGGAGACCTACAGATGACGGATGCAGAGGCCGGAAGGTCGCGTGATTTCCAGGGTTACGGTCGCCGGCCGCCGGATCCGCGCTGGCCCAATGGCGCGCATGTCGCCGTCAATTTCGTCATCAACTACGAGGAGGGCGGCGAGTATTCCGTGCCGGATGGCGACCCTGCTTCGGAAGCGGGACTGACCGAGGGAGCGACTGCCGCTGTCCGTGGCCGCGACCTGGGGGCCGAAAGTATGTTCATGTATGGCAGCCGCGCCGGATTCTGGCGCCTGCATCGGATGTTCACGAAGCGAAACGTCCCTTGCACGGTCTTTGCCGTCGCCCGCGCGCTGGAGCGGAACCCGGAAGCATCGGCCGCGATCCGCGAAGCCGGCTGGGACGTCGCAGGACACGGCTTGCGGTGGGAGATGCACGTGAACCTCGCTCCGGAAAAGGAACGAGAGCATATTCGTCTTGCCACGGAGATCATCGCCAATTGCGTGGGGCATCGCCCCGAGGGCTGGTACACGCGCTACGCGCCGTCGCTTTCCACGCGGGTGATCCTGCTGGACGAAGGGTACTCCTACGACAGCGATGCTTACGACGACGAGTTGCCGTACTGGGTCAAGGTCGGCGCTCGGGATCAGCTGGTGATCCCTTATTCGCTTGTGCACAACGACGTGCGCTTCAGCCGACAGGGCATCACCACCGGCACAGATTATTTCGAGTACATCAGGAACGCCGTGCAGTGCGTGATCGATGAAGATCCGCCGCGGATGCTCAGCTTCGGTCTTCACAATCGCATCATTGCGCATCCGGGACGCGCCTATGGGCTGGCGAAGGCTCTCGATTGGCTTGCGGCTCATCCCAAGGTGTGGGTGACACGGCGTGTCGACATCGCCGCGCATTGGCGCAAAGAGCACCCGTTGCGCCCGGCCTGACGCGCGGCGTTTACGCGCCTCGGGAGAGCACGGCGGCTGCGGCTTCAACCGTTTCGCGGGAGAGCCAGCCGTTCAACAGCGGTTCGGCTCCGGCTATCGCGGCTTCCATCGCTTCACAGGCCTGTCTTCGAAGCTGTCGTTTCGATGCGGCGAACGCGCCCTGCGGCAAGACAGAGAATTCATTGGCGGCCGACAAGGCTCTGGCACGTAGTGCGTCGGGCTCCACCATTTCGTCGAACAGGCCGGACTCGAAGCCGGCCGGCGCGGTGATGTTCCGGCCGAACAGCACCATGCGGCGGGCGACTTCGGGTCGAAGTTCCTGTCGAACCACCTCCAGGGCACCGACCGGATAGGGCACGCCGACCCGAACCTCGGTCAGGCCGGTCAGGAAAGGAACGTTCGCAGCGATACGCCAGTCGCAGCACAGCGCGAGCACGAGTCCGCCGGCTATGGCGTGACCGTTGATCGCTCCAATGACCGGGACCGGACAAGAGTAAACGGCATGGAACGCGCGGTTCAATGCGTTCACCATGCGACGCTGATCCGGCGGGCCAAACGAGGGAACCGTCTTGAGATCGACGCCGGCGCAGAAGGATTTGCCTTGACCGGTCAGGACGATTGATCTGACGGACCGATCTTCCCCGAGGGTTTGGAAAACAGCGGCAATTTCCTCCGTGAGCTCGACGTTCATTGCGTTCGCCGGTGGATGCCTCAGGGTCACGATGGCCACGCGCCCTGCGCGATCAACTTCGATCAAGCTCGCCGTCCTCTGTTTCTCTCGTTCAGCTTCGTCGACTTTGATGGCAGCGCGGCGGCGCCTTGCGCGTCTATTCCGCCGCCTGCTGTGCGGCCTGAGCAGGAAGCTCAAGCGCTGTCCGCAGCGAACGATGGTAGTGAATCATTGCCGGTTCGTTGCGGCCAAACACCGTGTGCGTCTGTGCGCCCGAGGTCAGGCCGATCTGGATGGTGCGTCCGGCCGGAAAATCCTCGCCGGTCACGACGTCGAGGATGAGCTGCATGTTCTTGTCCCAGTGGGTTCGTTCCTCGTCGGTCTCGGCCGCCTTCGGTATGTAGACGCCGAGCTCCATGACGGCGCGATCGACCCGACCCTCGCGCGGAAAAATGCGGGCGAGCTCCACATGGTCGCCCTGCACCATCAGGATCGTATTTGGGAACAGCGAATAGACGAGTGTGGTGTTCCACATCAGCTCCCAATTCTCTTCCGGCTCCGCCTTGAGGCGCTCGAGTTTCTTGCGAGGGAACACGAGGCGGTGATTGAAGCCGAAGGATTCGAAATCGGTGATGTTGCCGTGCAGGATTTCCCGCAGCGAATCCCGGTGCAGGAATCCGACGTGGTAGCCCTCATGGAAGGTGTCGACGAGAATTTTCCAGTTCATCGTCTCCGGGACGACGCGCCTGTCGTAGTAGGACCATGATGAGAAGTTGAAGGAAGCGAGCTCAGGCGCGAGCCCACCGAGCCACGGATCGATATCGAAGCCTGTCGATCCGTCCGGTGCGCGCGTCGGCATCACCCAGACGAGGCCATGCTTCTCGCACAGCGGCAACTCGGTGAGCGAAGAGCGCTCGGGGCGCACGTCGGGAAAGCAGCGCTCGTCGGGAATGCCCATCACCTTGCCCTGGAGATCATAGGTCCAGGCATGATAGGGGCACGAGAACAGCCGCGCCTTGCCGCAGCCCTGCGCCACCTTGGCGCCGCGATGCCGGCACACGTTCAGGAAGGCCCGCAGCGCGCCATCGCGTCCGCGCACGACCAGAATCGGCAGGCCGAGATAGTCGTCCGTACGGAAGTCGCCGGGATTGGCCCACTCCGAGGCGAAACCCATCAGGATCGGATACTGCCGGAACAGCACATCCTGCTCGTGGGCAAGATGATCAGCATCGGAATAGACGGACACGTCATTGCGCCAGGGCTGCTCCGCCATGGAGGTGGTTCGCGTGTCGACGTAGTTCAGTAGCCGCTTGAGGAGGCCGATTTGACCCTGCCGGTCCATAGCAATCTCCAGATATCTGTTGCGACACCCCGTGCTGCGCTTGTCTTGATACGGTACCGTATCACAATCGGACGGCTTTTCAAGATGGCGCCGTCAAAAAAAATGCCGGCGTCGGCCTTGCGAGGAAGGTGAGCAAGACTGTCCGAATCCTGGCAGGCGAACATCGCGCGATGGGGAGGGGAGACCGCCCGGGAATTCAGATGTCGGTCAATGCCTTGAGGCAGGCGGCGATCAGGTTAGCGCGTTTGCGCGGGCTTTCGTCGATGAACATCATGCTCTGGCCGAACAGGAATGCGTAGAACAGCACGGCGCGTGCGTCCGCGTCCTGCGCCGACATTCCTGCGCTCTGAAACTGGGACGCCGAGGCTTTAAGCCGCGCTCCGTCGACTGCCGTGACCGCAGCCGCCGCCGCATCGTCGCCGCGAGCCCATTGCCGGATCGCGAGTTCGATCGCCATGCCCTGCTCGTTGGCGCGTTCAGTGTAGATCTTGCCCAGGAAGCGCAGCCTGTCGATGGGCGTCTTGCCGCCTTCTTCGACCTGCCGCTGAATCGCTGCAATGCGCCCGTCCCGCCACGTCTCGAGCATGGTGTCCAGCAGCGCCCGCCGGTCCCTGAAGCGACGATAGAATCCGCCCTTCGTGACCCCCATCCGTTCGGCCAGGACTTCCACGCGAACATTGTCGATGCCGCCCCCTCTTGCCAATTCGGCAAGCGCGGCCGCCACCCAGTCCTGCGAGAGATCTTCGTCCTTTGCCGCCCGCTTGCGCGGACGTGATACGGTACCGTATTGCATTTGCCTTCAATTCTGATACGATGCCGTATCAACTATGAGATTCGATCGATATGCCTGAACGCTATCACATTCAGGCACCAGCGGCCAAAAGGCGCGCGATTTTTGCGAGATGATCCGCGATCAGCGAGTCGACGGCCGTGCATCTTGATCGGCGCCTGCGCAGGAGCTGCCCGTTCACGCCGGAGATCCGCGCAGCGGGAGAAAGACTGCTCCCTGCAAGCGGCCTGACCACCGTCAGGTATCCGTCCGGGCGCCGCTATCGCTTCGCGTGGCCGGCGACGATCGTTTCGAGCTGATCCAGAAGGCTCGTTTGCGCCTCGTTGATCCTGGCGCGGGCCGCGGCGAGCTCGAACCATTCGGCGCGGTCAATCTCCGGAAACGCCTGCCGGCGCCCGCTGCGCGGCGGCCATTCGATCTCGAACGTATTGCTGCGGAAGTTCTCTGCGGCCACGTCGGCCTCGACCGCAAATGCCTTCACCGTCTTGCCGCCGCGTTGGCGAATCTCGCCGAGCGGAAGCAGCTCTTGCGTCAATTCGATCCCCAGCTCTTCCTGAAATTCGCGGCGTGCCGCGGCCTCCGCCTCTTCGCCGGCATCATACTCGCCCTTCGGGATGGACCAGGCGCCCAGATCCTTGTTGCGCCAGAACGGCCCGCCCGGGTGAACCAGAAGCACCTGGATCCTCCCGTGCCGTCTTCGGAATGCAACGATGCCGGCGCTTTGGGAGGGCATGTCTGCCGTGACCTTCGAGAAGACCAGAGCATACGCCAGGTTCTGCCTTCCGGCTTCCACATCAGACAGATTGACGAGCTCTTTGATCCCCGACCGGATTGGAAGCTCCCGAGCGAAATCACCTGAGATGGCTCACAGGAACACCGGGCGCAGTTGCGGCTTGAATAGTCTGGATTGGATGGTCGAACATGTATCCAGACGATAGGGCAGACTTTCGCGGCGCCGCATCCGTCCTCATGCGATCCTACTTTTCGGATCTGCGACGATGGGCGGCGGGCCTGTCGACGCGTTATATCGTCGCCATCGCCGTTGCGCTTGGCGGAATAACTGCGATCTTCGCCGCATGCGCTGTCGGCATCAGTGCGCTCTTTCATCTGATCGAGAGCTGGTATGGGACGGACGCCGCCTATGCCGCTGTCGGCGGCGGCCTCTTTTTCATCGGCATCATCCTGCTTGTCCTGGCCTGGACCATGTTCAGTGGAGCGATACCGTCGGTGCCGCGGCCGCATCGGCAGATCCGCTCGGCAAGGCAGATGGCAAGGCAAATGATCGTGCAATCGCCGGCCCTGGGCGCGATGAAACGGATTGGCGAGGTCCCGGGCGCACGGACCGCTCCCGCGATACCGGTGCTCATGGCGACCGGCGCAACTCTCCTGGTCGGCTGGATCGTCGGCTCGCGCGTCGCGACAAGGCGCCGCGCGCGAAGGAGCAGGCTGGATATGGATCAATAGATCCTGAAATCGAATCCTGCCTCGTCGTCTGTTGGGGCGTCGAAGCAAGGCCGGATTTGCAGATGACTATCCAGGTGCTTCTTTCCGTCCGGCGTAGTCTCCACCAAGCCGGCTCGGTCGGCTGCTTCCCATGCTTGCTGCTTCGTCGCGAAGCTGCGGGTCAGCCGTTCCTCGTCCTCGAACAGCGCGTAAGGCATGACTGCCTCCAGAATAAGCCCCGCCAGCTCTCGCAGAACTGACGGGGCGTTGAGCGATATCTTCGGCTGGATTTCTTCGTCCTGAGCTATACTGCTCGGAGAATCAAACGACTGCCGTTGCGCGTCGTTCCAATTTCTTGCGTCGTCTCATTTGGTGCGAGCCATTGCCGCTCGCGACAAACGCGCGACGCTGGAAAAAGCCGGAGGATGATTGTCCGTTCGGGCGCGCGTCAGCCGTCGGGCCACTCGATAGGCTTGAACGGCAAGCGGCGGCGACTGAGCTCCCGGCTGATGCGTTGCGCGTATTGCCTCACGGAGGGGCCCGCCAGGCGGTGCCGGCCTCCGAGGTTCATGTCCGCCCGCACCTGACGTCGGACGCTCTCATAGAACGCCAGCAGGATCTCGTCCGTCAGGTCGAACACCCGCATCCTCTGCGTCCCCGGATCAATTCGATCAGGAACTATGGGATGGAATTTCCGCACGGTCTGTATCGCATGTTAGTCCGGGCCAGTTGCTACCAGGGAACTCGGCAACTCACGGCATCGGAGCAGGCGATCGTCGCCACCGGTTTCGCCGAACCAGGCGGTTGGAATGCAGCATCCAGTCCGAGAGCGGCATGCCGTCGCGATGACGGCCGCCGGCTTCGGCACCCGCCCACGCCGCGACAGCGCCGAGCAGCAGGGCGGTCGCGGCGGAGAAGGCGAGAATGATGGAGCTGGCGCGCGTATGCGAAATAGCCCGTTTGGACTCGGAGATCACGCTGTCGACGCGCCGTTCGGCATCCGCGCCGGCCAATCCCGTCGTCGCCGTGACGAGCTGGACCAGATAGGTGCGGTCGTCGGCGGAGACGCCGCTGTGGCTGGACGACGTGAGCAGCACCCGCCCGGCCTCGGCGCGAAGTGGCGCGAGATCGATATTGGGCGGTCTGCGGGCGGCCCGGAAGAGATGGTCGATTTCAGAGCTGATGATCGACGGCTCGGTCGTTGAGGGAGGCGTCAGGGTGGTGTGTCGGGTCAGACTTGCCCCCACCAACGCGGCCAGGGCTGCACCGACAATGACGGCCAGCGCCCACGATGCGACGCCGTGAAATCCGTCGCGCTGTTCGCTTTGTTCGGTGACGCCAGCCTCATAGGGGACCCGGCAGCGGCCCGCGAAATACCCACCGCAGCTGAAGCTGATCAGGGCTTGCAGGATGAGGTAGATGCCGGAGAGCAGCGCGAGTGCGACGGATGCATCTCTCCAGGTCGGTGCGGCCGAGCTGACACCGAGGCCGACGGTCGCGCCGAACGTGATCAGGATCGAGGACACGGCGCAGGCGACGAAAGCGCCGGCCACGACCGGCGTCCACTGCAACGTCCAGCCGCTGTCGGCCGCTCTGTCGATCGGCCGCTCGGCTGCGAGCGTTTTCATGTCAGCAGCTTCAATGCTCATGGCCGTCGTCCTAGCGAAGGCCGAAGAACGAGAGGATGAACATGATGATCACGATCAAGCCCACCAGATAAATCAGCCCGTCCATGGTGTCCTCCTCCATGTAAGCGATGTGTAAGTGCTGCCTGATAAGCGGTCGTGGCGAGGAATGTTCCAGCAGGCGCCGGTTGCCATCACCACCGCGGTGCGTCGCTCCGATGGTCTTCGATGATCGCTGCAGTGCAATCGTCAGAAAAATTCCGCAGCGAGCGCGGGTTTTTTCTATGGCCTTAACATAAGTATGAGAGGCTCGACGCAGCTTGCGGCTATGCTGTCGCTCTCACCCCGGGAGTCGTCATGCCAGATCCCGAAACAGCGACGCTGCTCCGCTCGGTCCTCAACGAGCTGTGTGCACATGTGCATCATTTCGACAAGGGCACCAAGGTCGACGTGGCCTCGAAGTTGCTGGAGGCCGTGAAGCAGGGCAGGTCCACGGCCGATGAGCTGCGTGAGGCCGGACAGCAGGCGTTGAGGCAAACTCCGACCATGTGGCGCTAGCAAAGGTCAGCGCAGTTTACGTTTCGCAGGAGTGCAAAGCCCGCGAGCCGCATTCCTTTCAACAATCCCTCTAGCGATGAATGCACGAACAGCGGCCTCGCGTCGCACCCGCAATTTGCACCACAACTAACTTGCGATAACGCCGAGGCGGCGAATGAAGGGCATCATGGCATGATGCGGGATTCGATTGCGCAAGAGCTGATCGCAAAGGCCAACCAGGCGATCCTGGAGGCGCACTGCCTGCGCAGACAGGGGCGTTCGCTTCGCCTCGAGGCGTCGGTCCGCGCGAGCGAACTCGGCGAGACCGTTCTTGAAGTTCATGCAGGAGCGACCAGATCGCGCGAGATGGAGACACAACGCAAGGAGGTCAGCGCCAGCTAACGGCTTCGGATCAGCTCTGTCAGGTCCCGGGCCATTGCAGTGAGGTCGAGAGGCTTTTCCCAGAGGTGGATGTCCTGAAACTCGGCGTCGATGGCCGCGCGGTCGAATCCGGTCGCGAATACAAAGGGAATGCTGCGTGCCCTCAAAAGACGCGCGAGGGGAAAAGCCATCTCGCTGCGCAGATTGATGTCGATGACGGCGGCATCGATCGTGAGGTGATCGTCGAGCATCCGTGTGGCGTCCTCGAGCTCGCCGCAGGGACCGAGTACGCCTGCGCCAAGCGCCTGCAATGCGCGTACGATGTCGTCCGCGAGGAAATACTCGTCCTCGACCACCAGGACATGGCGGCCTGCCAGCGGATTTGAACTCACCGGTCGAACGGACATCGTACTTTCACGCAGAACGGCCGCTTCCGCCTAGGAACATATGTCGGATTCCTGTCTTGTAGCAAATACAGCAGGCGGCGACCGGTTCCATGCTTAACCGCGACATAATTGTGATCGGTGGCTCCTCGGGTGCGACCGCGCCGCTGAAGGAGATTTTGGGGCGCTTGCCCACCAATCTTCCGGCTGCGGTTTTCGTCGTTTTGCACATTCCGGCCCAGGGCATCGGCATTCTGTCGACAGTCGCGAGCGCGGCCAGCCGCCTGCCGGTCGTTCAGGCCGAAAGTGGCATGGTGATCGAGCAGGGCCGCATCTATCTGGCGGTCCCCGATCACCACCTCCTGGTCCACGCAAGTCACATCATGCTGGGACGCGGTCCGCGGGAGAACATGGCGCGCCCGGCGATCGATCCGTTGTTTCGTTCGGCGGCCCTGCAATACGGGCCGCGTGTGATCGGCGTCGTGCTGTCGGGCCTGTTGTCCGACGGCGCAGCCGGGCTAAATGCGATCAAGCGCTGTGGCGGGGTGACGTTGGTGCAGGATCCAGCCGACGCCATCGCCGGCGAGATGCCGTTGCGCGCGATGGAGGCTACGACTGTCGATTTGTGCGCGCCGGGTAGCAAAATCGGCGATGTCCTGTCGGATCTGGCGCGGGAACCGCCCGGCCCCGGCGCTGCGCTTCCCGTGCCGCCCGAAATCCGCCTGGAGGTCGAGATCGCAGCCGGCGAGCGCATGGGAAGCAGGAGCCTGGCGCACATTGCCGAGCCGGCGCCGCTGACATGTCCGGCCTGCGGTGGTGTGCTGTCGACGCTCAAGATGGGACAGCCGTTTCGTTTCCGCTGCCAGGTTGGCCACGCCTATACGGCGGAGGCGCTGGCGAGGGAGCAGGAGGGCCAGGTCGACGAAGCCATGCGCGTGGCGCTGCGCATCATCGAGGAGCGGGCGGAATTAGTGCACCGGATGGCGGAGGACGGTCGCCAGAGCGGGCGCGTCGCCGTCGCAAGGATGTACGACGCGCGCGCTGCCGAATATCACGGCCATGCCGACATGATCCGCCGCGTCATCTTACAATCCCTGGACCTCGAGCGTCCGAAATCGGGCAGTCAGGCGGAAGCATGATGGGCGGTGTCGCGGATCGGGCCGAAGAACTTGCGGCCGAGAGAGCCCTTCTCCTGAAGTCCGAGGATGACATCGAGCGGGGCCGGCTGCGACTGCGTCATCAGGAGAATCTGTTGCTCGAACTGCGGGCCGACGGGCACGACACCAGACAGGCCGAGCGCCTGGTGGAGCTGTTGAAGGAAACCCTGGTCGAGTGGGAGCGCCACCACGTCATGATTGAGGAGCGGATCGCCTATCTGGAAAGCGTGTCGACTGGCCTGTGAGTGCGCCGCGCGCGTCTGAACTCGGTCCCCAACTCGAACATGTAGTCAAGCTGCGCGAGAACGCGCTGCCGCCAAGGTCGTTCTCTTCCAGGAGGTCGCGGGCGCTGGCGCTGGCAAGCTCGGCCCGGCGGAAAAGAGCCGCCAATTCGTTGGACATTTCAATTGCGCGCGTCGGGAGCACGGGTCCACTATGGCCCTTGGACGCGGCCGTAGCAATCGGGCGCCAGACGGTCTGCCCGCCGTATTGCATTGATAGCGCTGTTGAAAATCCGCGCGATCTGGTATTTCCAACATACTCGGAGCGCCGGAATTGAGAAGCAGAAAGCCGATAGAATGGATGAACGCGGCCAGTCCCCGCAGGAAGCTGCGAACCGCCAGGTAAAGGCTCCGCTGGTGATCGGGGTGGGCGCCTCAGCCGCGGCGATGAGCAGTATCGAGCAGTTTTTCTCCAGGCTTTCGCTTGAGTCCGAACAGTCGATCGTCCTCGTCCTGCAACACCGCGAAGCCTTTGACGAGAATCGGCTACGAGGTCTTCTTGAGCGACTGGACGGCGTCAGCCTCACCGAGCCGAAGGACGGGGCGGAGATCGAAGGCGGTACCATCTATCTCTGCGCGGCCAATGCCATCACGACGATCCAGGGCGGCAAGTTTGCGGTTCGTCCGGCACAGGAAGCGCCCGGCGAGCGCGCGACGATTGACAGCTTTCTCGTGTCGCTGGCGGAGGAGCGCGCCGAGGAATCGATCGGCGTGGTGCTGGGCAGCACCAACGGTGACGGGACGCTCGGGGTCGCCACGCTGAAGGATCATGGCGGGCTTGCGATCGCCGAGAAGATGGGGAGCGAGAGCGACGATCATCTGCATGACAGCAACCGGCCGGCGGCCATTGCGGACTTCGTTCTTCCCCCTGAGGATATTCCGGAGCATATCCACGTCTATGCGCGTCATCTGCGCAGGCTCGAGGAGAAGCAGGGTTTCGACGAAGTGCTGGCCGCCGCGGCCACCTCGCTGTCCCGGATTGCCGACATCCTGCGCAACAAGACGGGCAACGATTTCCACGGCTACAAGCAGAACACCTTCCTGCGCCGCGTGCAGCGTCGCATGCAGGTCGTGCAGATCGACGAGATCGCCGCCTATGTCGAGTTTCTGCGTAACAATCCGGACGAAGCCCAGAATCTCTTCAACGATCTCCTGATCGGCGTAACCGAATTCTTCCGCGACAAGCGCGAGTTTGAAGTCCTCGAGACCCAGGTAATTCCACGGATTTTCGAGGACAAGGCCGCAGGCCAGCAGGTGCGAATCTGGGTGCTCGGATGCGCGACCGGCGAGGAGGCCTATTCGATCGGCATCCTGATCCGCGAACATATGTCGAAACTCGAACTCGGCGCCTCAGGTCCAGATCTTCGCCACCGACATCGACGGCCGGGCGCTGGCGGCGGCCCGGGTCGGCCGCTATCGCACCAGCATCGAAGATGACATGTCGGCGGAGCGGCTGGCGCGCTGGTTCGTGCGCGAGGGCGATACCTATTGCGTGGTGAAGGAACTGCGGGAGATGTGCATCTTCTCGCAGCACAACGTCATCAAGGACGCGCCATTCTCCAAGCTCGACCTGGTGTCCTGCCGCAACCTCCTGATCTATCTCAATGCGAGCTGCAGAACCGCGTCATTCCGCTGTTTCACTTCGCGCTATTGCCCAACCGTTTCCTGTTCCTCGGAAACTCGGAAAACGTGACACGGCACCCGAAACTCTTTGCGCCCGTCGATCGGCGCGCCCGGATTTTCAGGAAGCTCGAAACCGACACGCGGCTTCCGCCGGAGTTTCCCATCGCCGCGGCGCCCGGACGGGCCACCGTCGAGGCGCCGCCGGTGCGCTCGTTCGGACCCGATGTCGGTCTCGAGCGCCGCGCCCAGCGCATCGCCGAACGCTATGCGCCGGCCTATGTCATCACCGACGACAATTTCCAGATCCTGCATTTCTCGGGGCGGACCGGGCGCTATATCGAGCCGACCGCCGGTGCGGCGACGCTCGATCTTCTCGGCCTCATCCATCGCGATCTGCGGCTGGAACTGCGGACGGCGCTGAGCCGTGCGCTGGAGACAAACGAGGCGGTGCAGGCCGGGCAGATCCAGCTCGGCCTGAACGGCCATCGCGTTCTCGTCGATATCACCGTCGAACCGGTGATGGACGGTCCGGTCGGGCATCGCAATTTCGTCGTGCTGTTCAAGGACGGGCCGGTTCGCGCCTTTGAAAATGCGGAAGCTGCCCCCAATCCGCTCGTTCGCAGCGAACATGTCGAGCGGCTCGAGAGCGAGCTGCGTGCGACCCGGGAACGCCTGCAGGCGACGATCGAGGAGCTCGAAAGCACCAATGAGGAGCTGAAGTCCTCCAACGAGGAATACCAGTCCCTCAACGAGGAGCTGCAATCGGCCAACGAGGAACTGGAGACCTCGCGCGAGGAGCTGCAATCGGTCAACGAGGAGCTGACGACCGTCAACGGCGAGCTGGCGCACCGGGTGCAGGAACTGACCCGCGCGACCAGCGACCTCAAGAACTTCCTCGAGAGCACGCAGATCGCGACCGTGTTCCTCGACAACGATCTGCGCGTCATGAATTTCACGCCGGCGATCACGCAGGTTCTGCACCTGGTCGAAACCGATATCGGCCGTCCGATCGCGCACATCAAGGCGCGCATTCCGATCGAGGAGCTCTATGACGATGTCCGCCAAGTGTTGCGGACGCTGGCGAGCGCCGAGCGCGAGCTGACGGCGCCCGATACCGGCACCCGCTACATCGTCCGCATTCTGCCCTATCGCAGCATCGACAATTTCATCGCCGGCGTGGTGATCACCTTCATCGACGTGACGGCGATCACCAGGGCCGAAGAGCGTCAGCGGCTCTTGCTGTCCGAATTGCAGCATCGGGTGCGCAATACGCTCGGCGTGGTGCGATCGATCGTGCGGCGGTCCGCCGAGACCAGCACCAGCGTCGAGGAGTACGCATCTCATCTCGATGGCCGCCTCAACGCCTTTGCGAGAACGCAGGCCATGGTCACCCGTGATCCCGAGGGCGGCGTGGACCTCGAATATCTCGTGGTCGAGGAGTTGCTCGGTTATAACGCCCATGAAGGCGAACAACTTCGCATCTCCGGTCCCGCGGTGCGTTTTCAGCCGAAAGCAGCCGAGACCTTTGCGCTCGCTATCCATGAGCTTGCCACCAACGCGATAAAATATGGTGCATTGAGCCAACCGGGCGGACGGGTCGATGTGTCCTGGCATGTTGACGACGGCGCCGATCCTTCCCAGTTGATGTTCGAGTGGCGTGAGAAGGGTGGGCCGCGAGTCTCGCCACCTCAGCGCAAGGGATTCGGCACCGAGTTGCTGGAGCGGACGTTGGCCTTTGAGCTGAAGGGCAAGACGACGCTGACATTCAATGGGGCAGGCTTTCACTGTACCATCGTTATTCCGCTGAGCCGCCGTATCGTTCACACGCCTGTTGTGGGTGCGTAATGCCATTGGGGGCCGACAGCAATCCGGAGCGGCCGGTCGTGCGCAGGCTCAACGCGCTGCGGCGGTTGTCCGAAGCTGGAGCTGGCGCGATCAAGGCGGCTCTGCGTGAACGGATTCTGAAGACGGACGCGGGGACGGATGTTGCCTGCGAGGGCGATCGGCCCGAGACCGTTCGCTTTGTGCTGTCGGGATGGGCCTGCCGCTACAAGTCCCTGGAGGACGGCAGGCGCCAGATCGTCAACTTTGTCCTGCCCGGCGATAGCTGCGACGCCTTCATGTACCTGTTTTCCGGCATGGATCATTCGATCGGCGCGCTGACGCCGGTGATCTATTCGGAGCTTGAGCGCTCGGTTTTTGAGAAGCTGATTTCGATCGACGCCACTGTGGCCGAAGCGTTCTATTGCGAGCCGCTCGCGGTGGCTTCGATCCAGCGCGAATGGGCGATCAATCTGGGGCGCCGCGATGCGCTGGAGCGCGTGGCGCATCTGATCTGCGAGTTGTTCGTGCGGCTGGAGATGGTGGGCCTCGTCGAAGGCAATTCCTTCGCTCTACCGGTCACCCAGATGGATCTCGCCGATGCGGCGGGTCTGTCGACGGTGCACCTGAACCGGACCCTGCAGGAATTGCGGGCCTCGGGCCTGATCACGCTGAAGGAGCGCCACCTGAACATTCATGACATGCAGGCGCTCAGTCAGCTGGCGATGTTCAATCCAAATTATCTACATATGGATCGAAAATAGGATCGCTGTCCTCGATCGTCCCGTGTCCGTTGATCTCGTTCCAGCGCGGCGCGGGCGGGCCTGGCCGGAACAGGAAGTCGGCCGGCGAGTAGAACCTGACGCTCTTGGGATAAAACCTTGCGTTGGAGCGCATCAGCCTGATGCCCTCACCGACGCTCTTGCGGCGAATATAACTCTCCTCCGCCAAACGCGCCGCTTCGGCGATTGCAGCGCTGGCACGGGCGAACAGCTTTTCGGTATCGTCCAAAGCGTCGGCCATGTTCCGAAATTAACATAGGTTGGTCATGTTCCAAGTGTTGATCTGGTCACGGCTTCGCGATTGCAGGCAGCGAAAATTACGCCGGGATTACACCGGGTGATTTGTGCGTGAGTGCGGGCCGAGCGTGATCGGTCGAACAAGCCGCTCAAGCAGGGCACCTGCCGCAAAGCCGGCCGTCACGTCGCTTGCCCAATGCGCCAGCAGCAGGACGCGGGTGGCCGAGAGCGTGACGGCGAGGGCGCGCGCGATCCATCGCTGCGGCGGCGGAAACAGGCCGGCGGCTGAGGCGAGCGCACCCATGTGAAGGGCATGACCCGAAGGAAAGGCGTCGCGCGAGCGGCCGGAGAAAGGGACGCCGCGCCAATGGCCTCTCACCGTGAGACGGTCGGGCCGGACCTGGTCGATCTCGGCCTTGAGGAGGTGCGGCAGGATGGCGCTGAGCATCGAGACCGCCAGCAGGTGATTGGTCATGGGTCGAAGTGCGGGCCGGTACCTGGCGTACAGCCACGCGCCGCCCGCGATGGCAAGCAGCACCTTTTCGTCGGCGCCCCAGGTCAATAGTCGTCGAGGCACGTTCGAGATTGGGCGTGGTATGCGCTGCGATCGCGTTCGCGATTGTCGTGTCGGCCGTTGTCGGCTGTATCGTCAGCCATGCCATTGACGCACCTTCATGCGTGGGGAACGTCAGCAACATCTGTTTGTTCCCTGATGAGGCGCCTCGCGCCATGCGCGCGGTCATGCAGGGAACCTCGATGCAAGATAATGAAAAGCGATTTGCGCTTCTGCTCGGCGATGCCGCGTTGTCCGTCGGGATGCGTCGATCACGTCTGCGCGAGACCCGGAAGATGGGATTCGGATTCACTTATGCAAATGCGGTGGGACGCGGGCAGGGCCATTCTTGGCGTGGCCTGTAAGAGCCTCCAGGAGTCAGGCCAGCCAGCGGCGGCCTCGGCACGGCGCAGTGTGCTGGGGCCGTCTTGGCGTCTCATTGGCGTTTGCTTTGGTGCTTCCCTTGGCGTCGTCCGGCGCCTGTGAAGCGAGAGAAGAGATTTCAGCTCGGCGGATGACGCGCGGCGGCCTCAGTTTCCATCGGAGAAGCTGAGGCCGCTCCGTGGAGAGCACGTCGAGAGAAGGAGTGGTCAGCGCGATTGCACGTCGTTGCCATCGTGGGACGTGGAGCGAGGAGATTTGCGGCGCTTCCCGTGGTTGGCCTGCTGACTTCCCTGCATGAAGGGCATGACCTCGCCGGGAGCGGCCTCTTGCGGCAAGGCCAGCCAGGCGTCAATGCGTAGCGCTGTCTCGGCCTGACGAACCTTGCGCCAAAGCTGAGCTTGCTCCGGACCGGGAGACAGGCTCTTGGCTCGTTCGCGCAAACGGCTCGCTTCCTGTGTCAGGCGTTGAGCCAGTGATGTGGTTTGCTTGAATCGGCGGCGCCGTTTGACCATGATGTCCTCATCGTCTTCCAATTCTGCACGCCAACGTACTAACCCGCACCGCGAATTCGCGCGATAACCTAGTTAAAATCCTGGAATATCTATTTTCAGCCTCAGGCCGTGCGATAGCGCGCGCGGTGGCGAACCTGTCCGCGGAAATCAACGCAAGATGACAGTTTGGATTATGTCAGGGGAATTCATCACGTTCGTGAACATCGATGAGATGCGAGATCGAAGCGGATTCGGCCTCTCAGCCATCAGCCTAAGGCTTCCGCGTGGCAGCAGCCGTCACGCTTCATCACTCAATCGTGCGTTGATCGTGAGGTCACCGGTCGCGCTTCGCCCTTGCTGTCAGGACGTGTGTCCCGGATCGATATGTTTGGGCGTCTTCTTCTCGCGCTGGGGCGTCATCTTCGCCGGATCGGGCGCTCCGGGGACACCGCGCGGACCGAATTGCTCGCGCTGGATGTCGTCTTCGGTGAAGTCAGGCTCGACGCCGTTCGGCTCGCGTTGTCTGGCCATCTGTCTCTCCCATGTCCGGCTGGCCGACGGCGGACCGCACGGGCCGTTCCTTTTTAGGAACGTCGCGTGCGACGCAACGTTCTGCGTGTATGGAGAAGCTCATCCCCATTTTGATTGCGGGGGCCAGTTTGCTCACCGCCGGGCCGGTATCGGCCCGCGACGACGGCCGATACACCAATTCACCCCTCAAGCCCTGGTTCGATACGCTCAAGAGCGGCAAGGGACTGTGTTGCTCCAACGCGGACGGCATCGTGATTTCCGATCCGGACTGGGAATCGAAGGACGGTCACTACCGCGTCCGGCTTGACGGAGAATGGATCGATGTCCCTGATGACGCCGTCATCACCGAGCCCAATCGTGCGGGGCGAACGATGGTCTGGCCTCTGAGGGGAGCGTTGGGCACATCGATCCGATGCTTCCTGCCGGGCACGATGAGCTAGCGCGGCCTCTCATGGGGGGCTTCACCGCATCCCAAGTGCATTTTCCAATTGGCGCCTCTTGGCCCAGCCCAAGCTCGAGGCGACGATCACGGAAACCGTGGTCCAGTTCCGCTGCGAGAAGCGCGCCGATCTCGGCATGGCTCTCATCAGCGTCTAGTGCGTCACCTTGCCCGATGCCGGGAACGCCGGACCTTTCAGTCCGTTGTTGTGCGAACGCAAACAGCAAGGAGGATGACATGGACTGGAACAGGGTCGAGGGAAACTGGAAGCAGGTGAAGGGCAAGGTGAAGGAGCACTGGGGAAAGCTGACTGACGATGATCTCGACGTGATCAACGGCAAGCAAGAGCAACTCGAAGGCCGATTGCAGCAGCGCTACGGCTACGCCAAGGACCAGGCTCAGAAGGAAGTGAACGAGTGGTACGGCCGCCAGAAATGGTAGGTCGATACTTGCTTTGCATCATCTCACATCACGGCCCCGGGCGCGTAGAAACGCCCGGGGCGATGCAGGTTCTAGGCACGCTAGTCTGTTCGCGAGAGCCCGTGTCCGACAACAGCCTCATGCCCAGACGTCGCTGACCCTCACCGTCAACGGGGTTCGTCGAACCCTGGCGGGCGAACCCTGGGCAACCTTCTGCGCGGGCAACTCAAACTGACAGGTACGAAGGCAGTGCGGTGCTTGCACCATTTTTGTCGATGGCAAGAGCCTCAACTCCTGCCCTGATCCTCGATCACCACGACAAGCTGCTGCGAGAGTGAGGAACACCGCTCACATAACGGTGTTGAGAATCCGCACGAACGATCACCACTGGAGAGACCAATGTCCGAAAAGGATCTCAACGCGCTTTTTATCGACACCCTGAAAGACATCTACTACGCCGAGAAGCAAATCCTGAAATCCCTGCCCAAGATGGCGAAGGCGGCTCAATCCGACCAGCTGCGCGCCGCGTTCGAAAAGCACCATGACGAGACGGAAGGTCACGTCGAGCGGCTCGAGGAAGTATTCGAACTGATCGGCAAGCCCGCCCGCGGGAAAAAATGCGATGCGATCGAGGGGATCCTCGACGAGGGCAAGGAGGTCATGGAGGAGTATGAGGACACTCCGGCTCTCGACGCCGGGTTGCTGGCAGCAGCGCAAGCGGTCGAGCACTACGAGATCTCGCGCTATGGCACGCTCAAATCCTGGGCTGAAAAGCTTGGCATGAAGGACGCGGTCAAACTGCTCGACCAGACCCTGTCGGAGGAAAAGAAGACCGACGAGACCTTGAGCAAGATCGCGGTTTCGGCCGTCAACGCCGAGGCGGCTTGACCCGCGGGCGTGTCAGTGCTCCCCGTCGCGCTCGTGAGTCATCTCCGAGCGCGACCATTTGCCCTCGGGAGTTATCGATGGCGACGGACAAGCGAATACGCACCCGCGCGTGGCAACTCTGGGATCAGGCGGGAAGACCGGAGGGCCGCGACGACGAATTCTGGCTTCATGCCGAAAAGAAAATTCGCGAAATGGAAGAGCTGAGAGAGCTCGCCAGGGAGCCGCCACCGCAATAGCGGGTCGGCGGTATGACGATCAGGCCGATCGGTTGGGTAAGGGCTCCTGCATCATTGCCCCAAGCTTCAGAAGCCAACATTCGGTCAAAATTTTGCGGCTTAAGCGCCTTTGGGCAGGGTCACGCCGATGCGAGGACCCATGTATCGTACCTTATTGATTGCCGCTCTTCCCGCCGTCTTCTTCATCTCCACAGCTCAAGCCGAGTCAGGCCTTGCCTCCTATTATGGCGGTCGAGGTCATGGAATGACGTGCGCTCATCGAACCAGGCCGATGGGCAGCGTCGTGACCGTGCGTTATGAAGGCCACTCGATTCAATGCCGGGTCAACGATCGCGGTCCTTTCATACGGGGCCGCGTCATCGATCTGTCCGTCACCGCCGCGCGGGCACTTGGCATGATGCGATCCGGCGTCATTCACGTTTCGCTCGAATGACAAGCGGCGGCGAATGAGGCGTCCACGACAATCACGTCCGTAGACAGAATAACCCGGTGGCGGATGGCGAAATGAAAACCCCGCGCGGCGGCGGGGTTTTCATCGCGTGGGCCTCAGTCGCTAGCGCCGCCCTGGCGACGCGCCTGCTCCCGGACCCGACATGCCCGGGACATTGTTGTTGAGATAGGAGTTGCCGGAGGGGTTCTGCGCGCTGTTCGCGCCGGCCGCGGCGCTTCCTGCACCGTTATTGCCCAAACCGGTCGTCGAGCCTGTCGTCGTTCCCGTATTGCCGCCCGGGCTTGTGGACGTCCCGGTGCTGCCTGCTGCGGTACCTGCGGCGCTACCGCCAGTACTTCCGCCTGCGCCTCCCGCGGCACCCTGGGCAAAGGCTGCGGCGCCTGAGAGCATCAAGGCCGTCGCCAATCCGATTGCTGTCACTTTCATGGTCTGCTCCATCGTCTGTTAGCGATGGGTGACAAGTGCCTGGACGCGATTCACGTTCCAAGCATTCGGGCGCAGGCAGGTCGTCGCCTCATTCATGGCAGGTTGCGATGAAATTCCTGCGGTCGACTGATCCAGCAGCAGCTTGCGCGCGGCACGATGCAGACACCGAAAGAAATCGGGAAAAAAGGCTCCCGAAAGGTTTAAGCGCTTTCAGGAGCCCAGTAGAGGGAGGTCGACGGTGATCGGTGGGATCACCGGCCCGCCAACTGCTGCAATGCGTGCGTCGTTCCTAACTCCCCGCGAATGCGGCTGGACCGATTCACCTATGTGAATGCAGCAGCGCGATTTGAAATCGATAGTAGATTTATTCGAAGGGTCTGTGACCTCTCGAGTAACCGCCGCAACGGTCTCGGCACTGCGCGACGTGCCGGGACCGTCTGCGTGAAGTGGCCTGGTCGGTGCGTCCTTGGTGTCTTGCGGGCAAGGGTGAATCCAGAAGAGGGGCGCGATGGATCCCATCCAGAGGCGTCTCGACAGGCTGCGCGCCGACGCGAGCCGGTCTTATGCATTCGGATATCAAGCGACCGATCCGAGAGAACGACAGCTGTTCACGCAATTGGCTGAATATCTGATGATATTGGCCGAAACCGCCGCATGCGTCGTCTCGGCACGCGAGCCGGATTGCGATGCCTAGTTTCACGAGAGATTGAGACGACGCGAGCTGACGGCCATATCAGGCGCGTCGCGCCGGTCAGGTGGCTCTCACCTTCGAGGATCTCACGTTGCTCTGGCGTTTGGCCGCGCCGTGATCGGCATGCGCCGCTAACCGGTTGGACTTCCTTGCACTCGCTCGGCGCTGTTGGGCCTTGGGCTGCTGAGCCCGCGCCTGTTGCGCCTTTGCCCCGCGAGGCGCGTGATCGGCATATTCCTTGCCGTCGATCGGGGCCACGTGGGGAGGATCCCTGTCGAGATAGGGCCGCGCAATTCCGAAATCCTTGCCGTGCGCGTCGATCCATTTCCAGAGGATTTCCGTGGAGGTCCACCGTTGCGCGCGGTTCGCGCCATTGGTGCTCACGATGTCGGCCGCCAGTCCGTGGCCATAGCCGCCGCGCAGGCTGCCGCCATGGTAGGAGCGGTTGTCCGCCGCCTTGAGTCCGCTTGCAATCGATTGGCGATAGTCGTCGCGAAATGCGCTGGTGATGCCGGGTGACAGGCCGGCAGTTTCCGCTGCACGAAGCGTCTGGAATAGTTTCAGCTTGAAGCTCCGGTCCATGCCGCCGATGACGTAGTCCATCATCGACATGCCGGCCTTCTCGGCGGCCTTCGGGTCCTTCCACCCAAAATCCTCATCGACGAGCTTCGTGAAGGTTCTGGTGACAGTCACCAGCTTGCCCTTCCTCTTGATCGTCACCTTTCGCCGCTCGTTCTCCTTGATGGAGTCCTCTTTCGGCGTGCTTTGGTAGAGCGCCCACAGGTAACGATCGATGCAGGCGTCCGCCACGAAGCACTCGTCGAGCACTGCGACGGAGCTCACGGCAGACGTGGTGCCATCGGCGCGAGGCGTGGTATCGGCCCGCGGCGTTTCGGCCTGCAGGGTCTCCGCCGGATCGGTCAAGGCGGCTGTGACGACCGGGTCCGCCTCGCGGGCGGCTGGCGCCACGCTGGCGGTCGGCACCGTCACCGATTCGATAGCTGCCGCATCGGTGTAGTCCATGGTGATCGGGGCCGGGTCGTCGTTGACGACCGCCTGCCGCGGAATGTCGGTGACGGCGGCATTGGCGGTGAGCGCCGGCGCGACGCGGTCAAGGACCGGCGCTGCAGCGCTGCCGTCGGCACCGGACGAACCGAAATTGGCAGCGGCAAGCCACACGGCCACACATGCCGGAAGAACGAGCGCTTGATACAACGCCGCCGAATTCATCGATCGCCGGGAGATCGCCGACCGCAGAAGCTTCATCATTCCCGGGGCCTCCGAAGGCTCCATCGCGCCGGATGCGCAAGCATGTGATGCAGTGGAGTTTTTCGGACCGAGATGTGGAGAGGCAATGGCGGAAACGGCCTGTCACCCGCTTTTCCGAACGGGTGTTGCACGAATGCAACGCCTGTTTTAGTGCCAAATCTTCCATTTTTCGGAAGCCGGGCGCGGGATGCTGGCGGCTTTTTTGTTCTGGCGGAACAAAGCGTTTGCTAGAAGTGGAGCATGCAGATCAAGCCCGACGACTTGCTCCTTGTGATCGACGTGCAGAATGACTTCTGCCCGGGCGGCGCGCTGGCGGTTGGCGACGGTGACGCCGTGGTTGATGTCATCAACCAGCTTTCGGAACGCTTCAGCCACGTGGCGCTGACACAGGACTGGCATCCGCCCGCTCACAGCTCGTTCGCCACCTCTCATCCCGGCTCGGCGCCGTTCCAGAGCATCACGATGCCCTATGGCGAGCAGACGCTATGGCCGGATCACTGCGTGCAGGGAACGAGGGGAGCGGCTTTCCATCCCCGGCTCGTTACCGAGCGGGCGCAATTCGTCGTGCGCAAGGGTTTTCGCCGCGACGTCGATTCCTATTCGGCTTTCTTCGAGAATGACCGGCGCACGCCAACCGGGCTTGCGGGGTACTTGCGCGAGCGCGGCTTGCGGCGGCTGTTCCTGGTCGGGCTCGCGACCGACTATTGCGTGCATTATTCCGCGGTCGACGCGCGCCGGCTCGGTTTCGAGACCGTCGTGATCGAGCCCGCGTGCAGGGCCATCGATCTCGCCGGCTCGCTCAATGCCGCGTGGATTGCGATGCACCAAGCCGGCGTGCAACGCATGGCGGATTTGGCCTAGGCCAAAGCGCAACGCAGTCAAATCATCGCGCTTTGGCTGGGGCGTGCATCCCTTACTGCGAAAGCGGGCGGTAGGTCCGCTCGTCATAGGGACTGCCGCTCATCGGTCCGAGATCGTGGCGATAGGAGACGGTCTCGCGCGCCGCACTCTCCGTGTCCTTGTCGCGTTGCGACTTCCAGCCTTCGATCAGGGTCATGTGGTTCGGGCGATTGGCCTGCACCAGGACGTCGAAGCGGACATTCGCGTTCTGGTGCCGGTTGTTGTCGACCAGCTGCTTGATCCGGGCGCGGCCCTGCTCGAGAGCGGTCGGAATGATGTCGATATGCGTCATCACGATCATCGGCGGCAGGGCGACCGGCTTTTCGGACGCGACGTACAGTGGGCCCTGAATGCGCTCGTCGACTGCTGCGGCTTCGATCTTGGCGAGGGCGGCGCGGAATTGCTGCGCGGGCTGTGTCGCACTGTAGTCTTCGCGTGCCTTCTGGGTCTGCCATTGTTCGATCAGGGCGAACTGGTTCGGGTAGCCGTTGCGAACCAATCCATTGATCGCAAGCGCGCCGGGGGCGCGGCGAGCACCGGCCACGTAGTCGGCGATGAGTTGGAGCGCCTGCTTGTCCTTGCCGGGCAAGACTTCGAGATAGGCGACGGCATAGAGGGAATGCGGGGCGTCCTCGCTGCGCGCCGGTAGCGCAAGGATGCTCGCTAGAGCTGCAAGGACGATGGCCGCGACCGGTTTGAGGAATTGATTCATGGCGTGTTTGCCTCCCTGGCTTTATGTCGTGGTCTGGTTTGCCAGTCCCCAGGCCACGAAGTGTTCGTTGCGATAGTCGGGCTTGCCGTACATCATCGGCCGTCCGTCGAGACCGCTGACGCGGCCGCCGGCCGCGAGCAGCACGGCGTGCCCGGCCGCCGTATCCCATTCCATGGTCGTGCTCAGGCGCGGATAGACGTCGGCCTCGCCCTCGGCCACGGTGCAGAATTTGAGAGAAGAGCCCGCGTGCCGCAACTCGGCCACGCGATGCTGATCGATCCAGTTCCGGGTCTCGGGATCAAGGTGCGAGCGGCTGACCACCGCACGCCATCCCGCCGGTGGCGGCGGCTTCACGGCGATCGATCGCAGCTTGCCAAAGTCGGGATCGACATCGCCGCTTGCCAGATCGAGCCGATGTGCTGACGTGCCGCCGATGTAAAGCCGGCGCAACGCGGGCGCATAGACCGCGCCGGCGACCGGCTTGCCGCCGTCGATCAGCGCGATATTGACGGTGAACTCGTCGCTGCCCTTGACGAACTCGCGGGTGCCGTCGAGCGGATCGACCAGGATGAAGCGGCCGGCATTGACCGCAGCCAGCCCCGAGCAGCTTTCCTCGGTGATGACGGCGATGCCTGCCACATGCTGCCCGAGCGCGGATCGAATGATGTCGTCCGCCGCGAGGTCGGCGGTGGTCACCGGCGATCCGTCACCCTTGTATTGCGTGCTGTGGCCTTCGGCTCGTACCTTCATGATGGCATTGCCGGCGTGAACCGCGATCCGGCCGAACCGGCGGGCGAGCAGGTCCGGATCGGCCAAAGGACTGTCCTCGTTCAATTCGTTCACTCACTTGACGATCGACATGCTAGGCTTTGCCGGCGTCGGTCAGCATCCCGGCGCGAGGCCAGCGAGTCTTTACATCTTATTCTCCGGCATGACCATGACCGCACCGGATCGAAAGGCGCATTGGCAGCAGGTTTATCTGAGCAAGGGCGAACAGGAGGTCAGCTGGACGCAGGCCAGTCCCGAGCCCTCGCTGGGCTTGATCGAGACGTTTGCGCCTTCCCGGCAAGCATCGATCGTCGACATCGGCGGCGGCGCTTCGCACCTTGTCGATGCCCTGTGCGAGCGCGGCTATCAGGCCGTCACCGTCCTTGATCTGTCCGAGGCGGCGCTGAGGAATGCGAAGCAGCGGCTGGGAGATCGCGGCGCGGGCGTGCAATGGATCGCGGCCGATGCGACCAGCTGGGAGCCGGTGCGGCCGTTCGATCTCTGGCACGATCGCGCCGCCTTTCATTTCCTGGTCGATCGGCACGATCGGCAGGCCTATGTCGAGCGGCTCAGCCGCGGCGTGAAGCCGGGCGGACACGCGATCATCGCGACCTTCGCGCCGGATGGCCCCGAGAAATGCAGCGGCCTGCCGGTGCAGCGCTACGATGCCGCCGCCCTGGCCGAAGCCCTTGGAGATGGCTTCGGCCTGATCGAGCATCAGGCGCATCGGCATGTGACGCCCTGGGGCGCGATGCAGTCGTTCCAGTTCAGCGTGCTCAGGCGGACATGACCGCAAGCCCTGTGTGACGCCTCATTTCATTTCGATCTTGGCCTGCTGCGCCACGTCCTTCCAGAGCACGATGTCCTGCTTGATGAAGCCGGCAAAGGCTTGTGGCGTGCTGCCGACGATCTGGATCGCCTGCTGTTCGATCAGCTTGATCGTGGCCGGGTCCTGCAGCGCCTTCCCGATGATCGCGTAGATCCTGTCGACGATGGCGGGCGGCGTACCCGCCGGCGCCAGGATGCCGTGCCAGGCGATCGCGTTGAAACCCGGATAGCCGCTTTCGGCAATCGTCGGCAGATCGGGCGCAACCGGCGAACGCTCCTTGCTGGTGACCGCGAGGGCCACGAGCGTGCCGGCGCGGACCTGCGCCAGCGCCGAGACGGGATCGGCGAACACGACCTGCACCTGTCCCGCGATCAGATCGGCGACGGCAAGCGACGTCCCGCGATAGGGGATATGCGTCATCGTGATGCCGGCCTTGTTGTCGAACAGCTCGGTCACGAGATGATTGGATGAGCCGAGGCCGGTCGTGCCGTAATTGAGCTGGCCGGGCTTGCTCCTGGCAAGCGCGACGAGTTCGGCCACCGTTTTCACCCCGAGCGAGGGATTGACCACGAGGACATAGGGGTAGGACGTCGTCATCGTGATCGGGACGAAATCCTTTTCGGGATCATAAGGCAGTTTCGGATAGATGCCCGGGTTGATCGAGATCGGTCCGGATTGCCCGAGCAGCAGGGTATAGCCGTCGGCGTCGGAATTTTTCACGAGCTCGGTGCCGATCAATCCGCCCCCGCCGCCGCGGTCTTCGACCACCACGGTCTGGCCGAGCGCATCGCCCAGGCGCTTGCCGATGATGCGTGCCACCGTGTCGGCCGCGCCGCCCGCGGCGAACGGCACAATCAGCCGGATCGGGTGCGACGGGTACTCATCGGCGCGGACGGGGCCGGCCGGAAAGGCCAAACAGGCCAGCATCAACGCAACAGCAAGCTTCCGCATCGGCATCAGGCATTATCTCCCCGTTTGTTGCACCGGCTTGCGCTGGCATTTGAGGCCAGCTTAATGCAAAAACGCGGCAAGGGTCCATCGCGCAGACGGTCGTGCTTTTCGTGACGCGCCGGATTTTACAGGGAGGCAGGAGGAGACATGTTGCAGCAGGTCGATGTCACGCGGCGCCTCGCGCATTACGTCGCCGTCACCCGATGGGAGGATGTGCCTTCGCAAGTCCGGCACCAGGCCAAGCGGTCCCTGATCAATCTTTTTGCGGTGGCTCTGGCGGGCTGCCGCACCGACGCGATCGATATTTCACTCGCCTCGCTGAAGGAATTCTCCGGCGGCCGTCAGGCGACGCTGATCGGGCGGGCCGAGCGCATCGATGCGTTGAGCGCGGCGTTTCTCAATGCCGCCGCCGCCAATGTGCATGATTTCTGCGACACGCATCTGGCCACCGTGATCCATCCGACCGCGCCGGTGGCGCCCGCGCTGCTTGCACTATCCGAATTGCGGGACGTGAGCGGACCCGATCTGCTGCTTGCCTTCACCCTTGGCAACGAGGTGCAGGCCCGCATTGGATTGGCGATCTCGCCCCACCATTACGACAAGGGCTGGCATATCACCTCGACCTGCGGCGTGTTCGGCGCCGCTGCGGGAAGCGGCAAACTGCTCGGACTGGACGAGCATCAGCTTGTCTCCGCGCTCGGCACCGCGTCCACCCAATCCTCCGGGCTCTGCGAATGCCTGGGCTGGCCGGCGAAAAGCGTGAGCGTCGGCAATGCCGCGCGCAACGGCTTGTGGTCGGCGCTGCTCGCGGCAAAGGGTTTTGATGGACCGGCCGAACCGCTTGCCGGCCGCCAGGGTTTTTACAACGCCATGGGCGATACGCCTGACTTGTCGCTGGTGACGAAAGGTCTGGGCGAGAGCTGGGAATTGATGGCGACATCCTACAAGCCCTATCCATGCGGTTTTGTGATCCATCCGGTGCTCGATTGCGTACTGGACTGGCGGCGCGATCATCGGCCGGCCGAAGTGACGCGGGTCGTGGTGCGCGGCAATCCGCTGCTGGCCCATCGCACCGATCGTCCCGAGATCTCGACCGGGCGGGAATCGCAGGTGAGCGTGCAGCATGCGGTGGCGGCGGCGCTGGTGTTCGGTCAGGCCGGGATCGAGGAGTTCGCCGATGCCAGCGTCAATGATCCGCGCGTGCTGGCGTTGCGGCGGAAGGTCGAGGTCGTGCGCGATCCCTCGTTGTCGACCATCGCGGCGGCGGTCGAGATCACCGCCGACGGCAAGGTTCATCAGCTCTCTCAATCCGCCGCACGCGGCAGCGACGTCAATCCGCTCAGCGATCAGGATCTGGAGCAGAAGCTACGCACGGTAGCGGCAAGCTGGGATGCGCGTCACAATATACAGCCGCTGATCGATGCGGTGTGGTCTCTCGAGAAGAGTGCCGACGTCTCCGGTCTCGCCGCGCTCGTCGCGCCGCGCTAACCCCCAAAGCGCTTGGCGCCGAGCAGGCCGCGATAGATCCCGACGTCGGAGCCGTCGATTGCAACAGCGCCGACGGCCTTGGCGTAATAATCGGCGGGACCAACGCCGCCGATGATGGCGTAGCCGTAACCGGCATGTTTCATGTCTTCCAGGCAGGCGAGCAGCAGCGCCGTGCCGACACCGCCCTTGCGGGCTTGTGGATCGACCCCGGTCGGACCGAAGAAATTCCGGCAGGTGACGTCGTGACAGGCGAAGCCCAGGATGCTTCCGTCCTTGACCGCGATGAAGCAGGACACGGGCTCGCGGCCGAAAGCGACGTCGGCCTCGCTCGCCCAATAGTCCGAGAAGTTCTCCTTGATCCAGGCGATCACCTTGTGTTTTTCGGGCGCCAGCGCGCGTCGCAGGCTGACGCCGGCCTGTGCCGCGCGCTCGCGCAGTTTCCCCGAGTCCGGCAGATCGTAGAGCTTGACCAGCATGTCCATGGCGAGGGCGCCTCCAGCGAACGAACCATCTTGCTAACATATTCGAGCCGGTCCACAAATCCGCACCAGGGGTGGCAGGAGCTGGGCAAGGACGATTCAGATGAGCGAAAATTCGGCGCCGCGCGCCAACAGCGAGATCGCGAGCTACCACGCCCATGTGTATTACGATCCGGCGGCCACGCGCAGCGAGGCCGAGCAGTTGCGGCAATGGATCGGCGAGCGCTTCTCCGTGACGCTCGGGCGCTGGCATGACGTCAAGGTCGGTCCACACGACCAGGCCATGTATCAGGTTGCGTTCGCGACCGAGGTTTTTCCCGAGTTCGTGCCGTGGCTGATGCTCAATCACGGGAGGCTCAGCATCCTCGTGCATCCGAACACGACCAATCCGCGACGGGATCATCTCGCCGATCCGCTCTGGATCGGTCCGGCGCTCGCCGTGCACGGCGACAAGCTGCCGGAGCATACCGAGGCGGAAGAGCCGCTGCAGCCGAATACGCAGCCGACGCTGCGGCCGTGATGATTTCGGCGCTCACAACGTCAGCAACAGGCCCGTCCCAACCAGGACCAGGAAGCTCGTCATTGCGGTAACGATAAAGCAGCGCTCGATCAGATCCATGGGACTGTCCCTCCATGCCCATGCGATAGAGGCTGCTCTTCCGATTCGGCCCGCGTCTGTCAAGCTTTGACACAATCCATCGCAAAAAAGTCGCTGTGTTGCCGAACGTCGCAGGAGATGTGAGCCGGCGCGCGTCACATCTTCAACGTGCGATCCGCGGGATTAGTCCGTCATTGAAGTTTGCACAGTCTCTCGCTCGGCTATGATCAGCGTGCGGTGGTGAGAGAGCGTCGTCTTTCGGGGACCAGCTGCTCACGGGGATAAGCTGCTGGGTTAAGGTCCTCGCCGGTGCGAGGACAAAGGCCCCAAACTCCGGTCGGGCGGAGTTTGGGGCCTTCTTGCAAATGCAGTTGACCGGCGGAATGGAATATCGTTCCGCTTCAGTTGATCGGTCTCAGCTGATCAGTATCAGCCGATCTCCTGCCTCACCTTCGCTGCCGCCTCGGTCATCGCCTTCAGCTTTCCGAACGCCGTGGCGCGCGGCATGTATTTCATGCCGCAATCGGGCGCCGGAACCAGCCGGTCGGCCGCAACATATTTCAATCCGCTGCGGATGCGGTCGGCCACGGTGTCGACGCTTTCGATGTTGGGATCACCGAGATCGAGCACGCCCAGCATGATTGTCTTGCCTGAGAGATCCTTGAGGACGCCAAGGTCGAGCTTCGGCTGCGCCGCCTCGATCGAGATCTGCTCGGCGCTGGTGTCAGCAAGTTCGGCCAGGAACGAATAGCCGGCGGGCTTGGTGGAACCGGGGACGACGGCGGCATAGCCGAAGCAGAGATGCACCACGGTGGGCACGGTGATGCCCGCCAGCGCGCGGTTGATCGCCTTCACGGCATAGCGCCGTGCGAGGTCGGGATTGTTGCGCACCCAAGGCTCGTCGAGCTGGATCACGTCGGCGCCGGCCTTTTGCAGGTCGAGCGCCTCGGCGTTCACGGCTTCGGCGAACGCCATCGCCAGCTCCTCGTCGTCTTTATAATATTCGTTCCTGGCCTGCTGGCTCATGGTGAAGGGACCGGGCAGGGTGATCTTGGCCGCATGTTCGGTGTTCTTGCGCAGGAACTCCATGTCGCGCAGCTCGACCGGCGCGGTGCGCCTGATCTTGCCGACGACGCGCGGCACCGGCGTCTTCTGCCCTGACCGGGCGGTGATGATGGCGGGATTGTCGGCATCGACGCCTTCGAGCGCGGTGGCAAAGCGGTTCGAATAGCTCTCGCGGCGGATCTCGCCGTCGGTGACGATATCGATGCCGGCGCGCTCCATGTCGCGGATCGCGACGACGGTCGCGTCATCCTGCGCTTCCTCCAGATGATGTTCCGGCAGGCGCCACATCTCATGCATGCGGGTGCGCGGTACGGATTTCGACAGCATCGCGCGATCGACCAGCCATTCCGGCTGCGGATAGCTTCCGACAACGGTGGTCGGCAACAGATGTCTGGGCAGGCTCACGGGCTTTTCTCCTCGTTGTTCTCTGTCAGGTCGCGGGCTGCAGGCTGGCCGCTGCGATCTCTTCGGATGCGTTCTGGCCGCCTCGCGTGCCGGTCTGCCAGATCGCCGCTTTGCGCTCGAGCAGGCGGATCGCGGCGTTGAAGGCAATGGCCATGGCGAGCACGAGCAGCACGCCGGCGAACACATGCGGGCTGTCCAGGATGGTGCGGTAGCGCGAGATCAGATAGCCGATGCCGGCGGACGAGATCAGCATTTCCGAGACGACCACGCCGACGATGACCAGCGCGCCGCCGATCCGCAAGCCCGACAGCACGGTCGGGATCGCAGCCGGAATGATGACGCGGACGAGGCGCTGGCTCATGGTCGCGCCCATGCTGCGCGCGGCGAGCAGGAATTGCGGATCGATGGTCTGGATACCGGCTGCGGTGGCGAGCATGGTCGGCAGGAAACCGTAGATCGAGGCAAAGGCGATCTTGGACTCCGAGCCGATGCCGAGCCACACGGTGAAGACGGGATAGAGAATGACCAGCGGCACGGCGTAAAGGCTTGAGACCATCGGCATGATCAGCACGCGCGGGCGCGGCAAGCTGCCGACGATGGCGCCGAGCAGGATGCCGCCGCCGCAGGCGAAAGCCATGGAGATTCCGACCTCGTAAAGCGTCACGCCGATCGCCTGGGCATATTCGCCGGCCTCGTTCCAGCCGGCGACAAGCGTCGACGACAGCGCCGGCAGGAACAGCTCGGGGATGAACCCCAGGCGCGGCAACCCTTCCCAGAGCGCGATGAGCGCGATCACGATCAGCCAGCGGAGCGTCGAAGCTTTCATGGCCCTCACGCCGATTTCTTGATGTGACGCCAGATGCGGTCGCGCAGCGAGCCGAAGGCATCGCCGGACAGCATCTCGTAGGTCCGCGGGCGCGGAAGCTGGACTTGCAGGAGATCGACGATACGGCCCGGCCGCGCCGACATCACCGCGACCTCGTCGGCGAGATAGACCGCTTCCGTCAGGCTGTGGGTCACGAATACCACGGTCTTGCCGGTCGCGGCCCAGATGCGCAGGAGCTCGTCGCCCATGGTCATGCGGGTCTGCTCGTCAAGCGCGGCGAAGGGTTCATCCATCAGGAGCACCGGCGGATCCTGCACCAGGCCGCGCGCGATCGAGACGCGCTGCTTCATGCCGCCGGACAATTCATGCGGATGCCGCTTGCCGAAGCCTTCGAGGCCGACGAGCCTGAGCATCTCCTCGGCCTTGGCGCGGCGTTCTCCCTTGCTGACGCCGCGCAAGCGCCAGCGGGAATTCGACGTTTTCCTCCGCGGTCAGCCACGGGAACAGGCTCGCCTCCTGGAATACGACACCGACCCGATTGGGATCGGGCGCGGGAATCGGCGCGCCGTTGATCAGGATGGTGCCGGAGGTCTGCTGGCGCAGTCCCGCGAGCATCATCAGCAGGGTCGATTTGCCGCAGCCGCTCGGCCCGACCAGCACGACGAAGCGCCCCGGCTTGATGTCGAGTGAGACGTCCGACAGCGCGACCACCTCGGTGCCGGAGGTCCGAAACACCTGGCCGACATTCTGCACCTGGATCGAACCGGCGCGCTTCAACGGCGTCACGTTCGCCAGTGGCTGCATCGCGTTTCCACCCATCGGATCAGTTCGTTGAAGGCCATCGCGATCACGGCGATCATGACGACGCCGGCGAGAAGCTGTTTCATCTGGAAGTTCTCGCCCCAGGTCGCGATCTGATGGCCGATGCCGTCGCGCGAGGCGTACATTTCGGCGAGGATCACGCCGGTGAGATTGAAGATCATGGAGATGCGCAAGGCCTCCAGCAGCACCGGCAGCATGCTCGGCAGGTAGACGCGAAGCGCCGTCTGCACCGGCGTCGCGCCATAGGAGCGCGCCACGGTCAGATAATCGACCTTGACCTGTTCGACCGCTGTCGTCGTCGACATGATGACGATGAAGATGGTGGAGAAGAACCCAAATCCGACTTTCTCGGCGAAGCCGACGCCGAACACCAGGATGAACATCGGCAGGAAGATCGATTTGGGAATCGAGAAGGCGAAGAACAGCAACGGCTTCACGACGTCGGCGAAATAGCGGTGTTCAGCGATCAGGTAGCCGATCAGGCAGCCGAAGGGAACGGCAAGCGTGAACGCGGCCAGGACTTCGGTCGCGGTCACCACGAGATCGCCGCGTACGCTGCCGCGCTGCAGGAGATCGCCCAGCGTCGCCAGAGTGTCCGAAGCCGTGGGGAGCAGGCGAGGGTTCACGAGACCCGTCCGCGACAGCAATTCCCATAGCGCCAGGATCGCGATGATGATCGCGATCCGCGACAGGATGAGTGCAAGGCGGCCGGGCATTGTCGTGCTCAGGGCTTCGTCGGCACCGGCTTGAACTGGGTCGAATAAAGCTCTTCCGTCGGCATGATGTCCTTCAATCCGCCGAGCTTGGCGAGGTCCATCGAGAGCTGCACGGCATCGCGAACCTTCGGTCCCGACATGTCGCCGTCGGTCTCGAGCTTCATGATCGTGTTCTCATATTCGAGCGCGGCAATCTCGGCCGGCATTTCGTAGAGATCGGCGATCAGCTTGACCGTGACGTCGCGATTGGCGCGCATGAAGGCGACCGCGCCATAGAGCGCGTTGAGCGCCTTCTGCACGACAGCGGGTTTCGCGTCTGCGAACTTGTCGAGTACGATCCAGCCCGCGGTCAAGTTGGGCGGCACCGCGGTGGCATAGTCGATGATGGTGCGCGCCTCGCCGGATTTCAGGATCTGGAAGCTGAGCGGCGAATAGACCACCGCCGCGTCGATGTTGCCGGCGAGCAGGTTCGGCACAAGCCCGCCGCCGCCGACCGGCACGCGGGTGAAGTCGATCTTGCGGTCCTGGATGGTCCAGAGCGCCAGCAGGTCGGAGCCGGAGCCGGCCGCGGTGATCCCGACCTTCTTGCCGTTGAGATCCTTCACGTCGAGCGTCGATTTCGCGCCCACCATCAGCTGCCAGCCGAAATTGCCCATCGTGGCGCTGCCGACGATCTTGCTCATCACGCCCTTCTTGCGGCCGGCCGACACCAGCGAGGGCGGATCGAGGATGATGTCGGCGGCGCCCGCCGCCATGCCCTCGAAGGTCTCGGCGCCGGAACGATAGATCGTCAGCTCCGCGGTGAGGCCTTCCTTCTCGAACAGCTTCTGTCGCACCGCGGTTTCGGCCACGGTGGTGGGCCAGAAGGTCTTGGTCGGCAATCCGACGCGGATGGTTTCGGCCGCTGTGGCGGTGGATGTCGCCATGGCTGCGAAGGCTGCCAGCATCAGGGTGCGGCGGCGTGACACGATCATTGTTCGGTTTCCTCCCAGTTTTGTTCTTATTGTCGCTTTGGGCTTGTCCTCGTCAATCGAAAAGCGGCCTTTTGCAATTGACCCTAACGGGCACCCCCGGTACCTCTTCCCACTCGATCTGCCCACCATGGAAGAAGGCGGGCATCTGCAACTATCGGCGGTTGCCGGACATGCCGTCGCCGATTGGGCGTTGAGGGAGTCCATGAACAATAATGGCGCGGGAGAAACCGCCGAATTCGACTATGTCATTGTCGGTGCCGGCTCCGCGGGATGCGTGCTGGCCAATCGCTTGAGCGCCAACGGCAAGCATTCGGTGCTGCTGCTCGAGGCGGGCCCGAAGGACAGCAACATCTGGATTCACGTGCCGCTCGGCTACGGCAAATTGTTCAAGGAAAAATCCGTCAACTGGATGTATCAGACCGAGCCGGAGCCCGGCCTGCATGGCCGCCAGGTGTTTCAGCCGCGCGGGAAAGTGCTGGGCGGATCGAGCTCGATCAACGGGCTGCTCTATGTGCGCGGCCAGCACGAGGATTACGACCGCTGGCGTCAGCGCGGCAATGTCGGTTGGGGCTATGATGACGTGCTGCCCTATTTCAAGCGAGCGGAGAACCAGTGCCGCGGCAAGGACGATTATCACGGCGCGGGCGGCCCTCTCACCGTGTCGGACTGGCGGCATGAGGATCCGCTCTCGGAAGCCTTCGTGAAGGCCGCGGTCGAGACCGGCATTCCCTTCAACGCGGATTTCAACGGCAAGACCCAGGAGGGCGCCGGCTTCTTCCAGACCACGACGCGGCGCGGCCGCCGCGCCTCCAGCGCCTATTCCTACCTGCGCCCTGCGATGGGCCGAAGCAACATGCATGTGGAGACCTCGGCGCTGGCGCAGCGCATCCTGTTCGAGGGACGGCGCGCGAAAGCGGTCGAATACAGGCAGAACGGAAACCTGCGCACGGCCCGCGCGCGGAAGGAAGTGCTGGTCTCGAGCGGCGCCTATAATTCGCCGCAGCTCCTGCAGCTCTCCGGCGTCGGCCCCGCCGACCTCCTCAAGTCGCACGGCGTCAATGTCGTGCTCGATGCGGCCGGCGTCGGCAACGACCTGCAGGATCATCTGCAGGTACGGCTTGTCACGCGCTGCACGCAGAAGATCACGCTCAACGACGTTCTCAATCATCCGCTGCGACGGACGATGGCGGGCCTGCGTTATGCGTTCGCCCGTTCCGGCCCGCTGACGATCGCAGCCGGCACCTCGGGCGCGTTCTTCAAGACCAATCCGCGGCTGGCCTCGCCGGATATCCAGATCCACTTCATCCCGTTTTCGACCGACAAGATGGGCGAGAACCTGCATCCGTTTTCCGGCTTCACCGCCTCGGTGTGCCAGCTTCGCCCGGAAAGCCGCGGCTCGCTGAAGATCCGCAGCGCCGACCCGAGCGCGCCGCCGGAAATCCGCATCAACTATCTTGCGACCGAGACCGACCGCACCTCCTTCACCGATGGCATCCGGATCCTGCGCAGGATTCTGGCCGCACCCGCGCTCAAGCCCTACACCGTCGAAGAGGTCTATCCGGGGTCGAAGGTTTCGAGCGACGAGGATGTGCTCGATTACTGCCGCAAGACCGGCAGCACGGTCTATCATCCGACCTCGACCTGCCGCATGGGCAGCGATCCGCTCGCGGTCGTCGACCAGCGCCTGCGCGTGCGCGGCATCGAGGGCCTGCGCGTGGTCGATGCCTCCGTGATGCCGGACCTGATGTCGGGCAACACCAACGCGCCGACGATCATGATCGCCGAAAAGGCGTCCGACATGATTCTGGAGGATGCGCGATGAGCGGGGAGCGGCGTTAGTGGCGCGGTTTCGGATCGGCACGCGCAAGAGCGCGATGGCGCTGGCGCAGACGGAGGAGATTGCGCGCCGGCTGAAGGCCGCGATTGCCGGCATCGAGGTCGAGATCGTCAAGTTCGAGACGACAGGCGATATCGATCAGACCGGCAAGCTGCTGCCGCATGGCGGCAAGGGCGGCGCCTTTGTCGCGCAGATCCGCGAGGCGGTGCTGGCGGGCAAGCTCGATGCGGCCATGCATTCGCTCAAGGACATGCCGGGCAATGAGGACACGCCGGGTCTCGTGATCGGCGCGACGCTGTCGCGCGATCCTCCGACCGATGCGCTGGTGTTGCGGCCGGGTCTGTCGCTGGAGGATTTTCGCAGCGCGCGCGGCAAGGGATTCAAGATCGGCACCAACGCCGTGCGCCGCGCTGCCTATGCAAGGCGGCTGTTTCCCGCGGTCGAAGTCATCCATTATCGCGGCGCGGCCGACACCCGCGTGCGCAAGCTCGATACCGGCGAAAAGCAGCGGTTGCCGGATGGCGGCGCGGTGGGTCCCGCGGACGCGCTGATCATGGCGCGTTCGGGGCTTGAGCGCGTCGGGCTCGGCGGGCGCGTCGCTTACGAATTTCCCGCGCGGGAAATGCTTCCGGCGGTTGGGCAAGGCATCGTCGCCGTCGAATGCGCCGTCGGGGATTTCGAGACACGCCGCCTCCTCTCCGCCATCGACGACGCGTCGGCGCACGCCTGCGCCGATGCCGAGCGCGAGGTATTGTGGGTGCTGAACGGCCATTGCAATTCGCCGATTGCGGGCTTTGCCGAGATTGCGGGCGGCCGGATGTCGCTCACGGCGTCCGTGCTCGACCATGCGGGGAGCCGCATCATCGAGGCATCGCGCGCAGGCGCTGCGAACCGGCCGCGCGAGCTCGGCCGCGCGGTTGCCCTCGAACTTCTGGCACAGGGCGCGGCCGAGATCATCGAGCGCAGCCGGCCCGTTTGAATGTCCGTTTGCATCAGCGTGGTCATCTCCGCGCTGCGACAACCTGGCAGGCAGGGACAGCAGAAATGATGCGTGCCTCCTCTCCGAGGCATGATACGGCTCTGCCGCGGCCGGAGCGGGACGGTTGCGTGGTTCGATGAATTCTGAGGAGAAGAGAGTGACTCATATCGGAAAGTGCTTTTGCGGCGCCGTCTCGCTCGAGGTCAAGGGAGAGGCGGAGGGGATGGGCTATTGTCACTGCCGGTCCTGCCGGTCGTGGTCCGGCGGTCCGGTGAACGCCTTCACGCTGTGGAAGCCGGAAAACGTGCGGATAATGGCGGGCGCCGAGCATGTCGGGATGTTCCAGAAGACGCCGCTCAGCCAGCGCCAATATTGCACCAAGTGCGGCGGTCATCTCATGACCGTTCATCCGACGCTCGGCCTCGTCGACGTCTTTGCCGCGAGCATCCCCGACGTCGCCTTCAAGCCAGGCGTTCACGTCAACTATTCGGAGACGGTGCTGCCGATGCGCGACGGCTTGCCGAAGCTGAAGGATTTTCCCGCGGAGTTGGGCGGCTCCGGCGAAGCTGTGCCGGAGTAAGGCGTCATCGCGAAGCCCGGCAATTTTCGCTTTTGAAAGGACCGGGCCATCGCCCGGTCCTCGTCGCGCATGAGGGCGACCGAACTCTCAGCTTCTTGTCGGTGCGCCAAAGCACTCACGGACCCAGCCGATCACGACGCGGGCCGCGCGATCGCGTTTCAGATGATTCTGGATCAATAGCCAGGCCTCGCGCCGGTTTGGGATCGGCGTCGCCTTCAGTCTTGGGTTCGAAAGCAGGTCCGCGCAAAGATATTCCGGCAGGACGCCGGCGGCCGCGCCCAACTCGACCAAAGAGCGGATGACGCGCACATTGTCGGTGATACACCTTGCCTTGGAGAGAAGGCCGCGCGATTTCAGGAATCGCGATTCCGGTGTGAATTCGAGTCCCTCCGGATAGCAGCAGATCATCTCGGTCTGCCTTGAACCATCGGCCGGCTCGAAAAGGTAAAGCCGGTGATCGGCAAGCTTCGTGATCGAGAAGTCGCCTCGCTCGGGCTTGCGAAGCCGAACGGCGAGATCGGCCCGCCAGCCGGAGAGGTTGACGTTGTCGCCGGACGTCATGAATTGCACGGACAGACCGGGGTTGGCCGACAGCAGCGCGCTGAGACGGGGCGCCAGAAACACTTCGGCGACGCTGTTGGTTGCGGCGATGCGGAATTGTCCGACCGCCCCAACTCCCTTCTTGCCGATCGCGCCGATTTCCGCAGCGTGGCCGGCCATCGCGCGAATATGATTGATCGCGGCTTCGCACTCGGCGGTGGGCCGTCGCTCTCCGTCGATCAGGTCGAATAATTTGTAGCCCAGCGCCTGTTGCAAGCGGATGATGCGCCGGCCCACCGTGGTCTCGTCGATGCGCAAGACCGTGCTCGCCCGGGCGAAGGAGCGTTCATCCCGAACGGCTTCAAGTATGCGCAGGTCGTCCCAGTTCATTGGGGTGGCCATAGCATGAAGACGATCATCCTGCAATTTTGCAGCCGTTGCCTTCGATATTGCTGCGCGCATCTCGCGCGTGCCGGGGGCATGATAACATTCCATCGAACAAGGAAGAAAGCTGATGACCAATCCGAAGACCCTGCTGCAAATGGCCGGCGCCGGCCTCGCCCCCGCAAGGATCGGCGACGCCTGCCTGATCTTGATCGACTTCCAGAACGAATATCTGAGCGGGCCGATTGCGGTTGCTGACGCTCAGCCCGCGATTGCAGAGGCCGAGCGCCTGCTCAAGGCGGCGCGATCCGCACAGGCGCCGGTGTTTCACATCGCGCACAAGGGAAAGGCCGGCGGCCTGTTCGACCGCGATGCCCCTCGTGGCCAGATCGTTCCGCAACTATCGCCGCTGGCGGGCGAAACGCTGGTGGAGAAGCCTCTTCCGAACGCTTTCGCCCATACGCTCCTTGGGGATCACCTGGCGTCGGCACAGCGCAAGGAGCTGATCCTGGCCGGGTTTATGACCCACATGTGCGTCAGCTCGACGGCCCGTGCGGCGCTGGATGCGGGCTACAGGGTGACGGTCGTGGCTGACGCTTGCGGCACGCGCGACCTGCCGGGTCTGCGGGACGGTGTTGTCCAGGCCAAACTCGTTCACGACGTGGCGCTCGTTGAACTGTCGGACCGGTTTGCAATCATTGCGCGCACCGCCAGTGACGTGCTCTGAGACGCGGGACAGGTGAGCCGCCTCTGTGGCGGCGTCCACTGCGTCGATGACCGCCGCCGACCTGCAAAATTGCAGCCCCCGGCGGCAGAAATGGTGCATGCAACGGATCTGAAGCGATGATACCGCTCTGCTTCAGCGGGATGGATGAGCAATTCGAAGAATTTTTCAGGAGAACGAAATGACTCATGTCGGAAAATGCTTTTGCGGTGCCGTCTCGCTCGAGGTCAATGGATCGCCGGAGGGGATGGGCTATTGTCACTGCCAGTCCTGCCGCTCCTGGTCCGGCGGTCCGGTGAATGCCTTTACACTGTGGAAACCGGAAAACGTGCGGATAACGGCGGGGGCCGAGCACGTCGCCATGTTCCAGAAGACCCCGATCAGCCAGCGTCAATATTGCACGAAATGCGGCGGTCATCTCATGACCAATCATCCGACGCTGGGCCTCGTCGATGTGTTCGCCGCGACCCTTCCGGACCTTTCGTTCACGCCGGGCGTCCACGTCAACTATTCGGAGACCGTGCTGCCGATGCGCGACGGCCTGCCCAAGCTGAAAGATTTTCCGGCTGAACTGGGAGGCTCCGGCGAAGCCGTCCCGGAATAATACGCCGCTATGGCGGGCCGAGCAGACGAGCCCTTTGCACTGCTGTCTTGATCTCCGCCCGACCATTCTGATCAAGTGAAAATCAGTCCTGCCTGTCCGGAATGTCGCCGCGGCAGATGAGCGGCTGCTGACAAGTTTCATTTGTCAATTTTATTCAGGTTATTTCATGCAGGATCCATTGAGACTGTCGGACGACGACCTGCGTCGCATCCTGGACGAGATTCACGTCGTGCCGATGGCGATGTCGCTCGTGCAGATGACTGGCGACGAACATATCCTCAGCGAGATCGAACCTTACATCAAGGGCCCCGGAGATCACCTGGAGTCGATCCCGGCGCACACAAAAGCGCAGCTTCGCGACCGTCTCATCGTGGCGTTGAGGGCGTTCCATCGGAGGGCCGAGCCGAGGGCGGCCGAACCAACGCCGGATCGGATGTTGCGCATGTTGCGGGTGGCGGCCGGCGCGGAGGTCGCGCCCGAATATCTGCCAATGATCCGCGATCTGATCGGGATCGGCGTCCAAGGAAACTTCGCAAAGGGGATCGCTGGGAGGAACGCGATCAAGAACTTTCGCGTGGTCATCGTCGGCGCGGGCGTCTCCGGGATTTGCGCCGCCATCAAGTTGAAAGAGGCGGGCATCACCTGCACCATCCTTGAGAAAAACGATGATGTCGGCGGCACCTGGCTCGAGAATCGCTATCCCGGTTGCGCCGTCGATACGCCAAACCATTTCTGGTACCAGTTCTCGTTCCGGCCCAATCACGATTGGCCAGCCTATTACGCGCCGCGGGATGCCAATCTCGCCTATCTCCGCCGCTGCGCGGATGAATACGGGATTCGTCCGCATATCAGCTTTAACAGCGAGGTGACCGCGGCCCGCTACGACGCGGAGACGCGAAGCTGGACGGTCGAGTATTGTTCGGTGGGCGGTGAGATTGCGGTCGTCTCCGCGAACGCGCTGATTTGCGCCGTTGGCCAGCTCAATCGGCCGGCCATTCCGGATTTCCCTGGGTTGAAGGAGTTTCGCGGGCCTGTGGTGCACAGCGCTGAATGGCCCGACGAGCTTGATCTTGCCGGCCAAAATGTCGCCTTGGTCGGCTCCGCCGCAAGCGCAGTCCAGATCGGCTGCGCCATTGCGCCCGATGTGAAGCAACTGTCGATATTGCAACGAACGCCCACCTGGCTCACCAAGCGTCCAAACGTGAATTCCGCTGTCACGGACGAGGTGAATTGGGCATTGAAGCACGTCCCGTTTTACGCGCAGTGGCACCGGTTTCGGGTGTTCTGGTCGACGGCCGATGTCTACTACCCGGCGCTGAAGATCGATCCTGCATGGAAGGACGGCAAGCGCTCGGTCAATGCGCTGAGCGATCGCTTGCGCAGGATCATGACGCGCTACATCGCCGAAGAGCTCGCAGGCCGTGATGATCTGCTGGCGAAGGCCATTCCGGATGATCCGCCGTTTGCCAGACGCGTGCTCGGCGACCCCGGCTGGTACAGGATGCTGCGGCGGGACAATGTGCGTCTTGAAACGACTCCCATCGAAGCAATCGAGAAGCACGGCATTCGGCTGAAGGACGGTTCCTCGGTCCCGGCCGAAATCATCGTTCTTGCCACGGGCTTTCAGGGTGTTCGTATGCTTTGGCCGATGCAGATCACCGGCCGCAGCGGCAGGACGATACGCGAGCTCTGGGGCGACGACGATCCACGCGCCTATCTCGGCATCACCGTGCCCGATTTTCCGAACATGTTTCTGCTGTACGGGCCGAACAGCGGAGTCTTGCACGGCGGCAGCGCCATGTTCCTGGCCGAGTGCCAGGTCAGGTATGTCGTCGGCTGCATCGAAGAGATGATCAAGGGCTCTTATCGCTCCATGGCGATCAAGCCCGACATATTCCAGCGCTACAACGATGAGATGGACGAAAAGCTGAAGACGCTCGTGTGGAGCGATCCGGATGTCCGCTCTTGGCACAAGAACGAAAAGGGCAGGGTCGTCGCCAACAGTCCGTGGCGCTTGATCGAGTATTGGCGGCTCACCGAAAGACCAGATCTGCGGGAGTATGAGCTCGAGCGCTGAGCGACGTGGCGCGTTCCGGTCGCGACCGCACGATCTCGCACAGCCGTACACCGCAAATGGATCCTGCCAGCTCAGCCGCTTGCCGTCGCAGGAAGCGGGAGTATAGTGCCCCCATGGCCGTCAGCTCGCCCGATCTGAAAGCGTTCCTGCTCGCGACGCCGTTCTTCGGTGGCCTCTCGGACGCGAGCCTTGATCTCCTCATCTCGATGCTGGTCGAGCGTCCCTTCGAAACCGGCGCCACGGTCGTGGCGCAGGGCGACCCGGGGCGCTCATTGTTCATTGTTGTTTCCGGCCAGCTCGCGGTGAGCCAGCGCGCGGATTCGGGCGGCGTCATTCCGGTGGCCGGGCTCGAGCCCGGTGATTTCTTCGGCGAGATGACGCTCATCGAAATGCAGAATCGATCGGCCACCGTCGTCGCGGTGAGCCCAACCGTGCTGTATGAGCTGACGGCCCGGCAGCTCTATACCTACTATAAGTCCGACATTCACGCCTATGTGCTCGTCATGCAGAACATCAACCGCGAGCTCTGCCGGCGGCTGCGCCGCTCCGACAAGCGCATTGCCGAGCTGCAGAAATTTCACGCCGAGCAGTGACGGCTGGCGACAAGGCAGATGGCTTCGATGCCCGAGCCGGTGTCCCCGTCATGGGGACGCGAGCCCGGGTCCAACTGTCGATCCTGCCTATGGATGCCGACGGTCCGAATGGCGTAGATGATGGTTCCGGTCAGCCCGCATTTCCGCGCGTGAATTATAGGGGTTGCGGTACGGCTTGGCGGAGGTCGTTCCAGGCTGGTTGGTCGGAGGCGTGGTCACGA
Organism: uncultured Alphaproteobacteria bacterium; assembly: GCA_963696255.1. GTDB lineage: Bacteria > Pseudomonadota > Alphaproteobacteria > Rhizobiales > Xanthobacteraceae > Bradyrhizobium. The sequence goes on along the minus strand of CAVOJN010000005.1, from coordinate 45,180 downwards.
GACCTTGAGTGAAGGGATCACGATTCTGATACTCGTCGCATTCCAGGCACTGCGCCCTCGCGTAGGACGTGAACATGACGGTGGCGAGCGACGCCGCAACGACCGTCAGAAGCGGTACAGGCAGTCGTCTTGCTTGCTTGATCATTGTCATTGTTGTTCTCCTTTGGCCTGCTCCCGCCGTTCAGGTGGACCTTTTCCATCCAGGCGACAGTCCGGGTTCTGGGTGGCTGCCATGCGAGCAACGGCCGCCCGCGTCAGGAACCGAACTCGATCCGGCCGAAATGGTCCAGGCGGCACGTTGCTTTCGCGTCGTGCGCGCGCCCCGCGAACGGTTTGTCGACATCGGAGAATGCGGATGCGGCGCGGCGCCGTCAGGGCGTCTGCTCGGTCTCGTTGGCCTTGGCGCCATCCCAGGCCAGGATTTGATAGAGAATGATCGCGCCGAATGTTGCGGTGCCTATTCCGCCCATTTTGAAATCGCCGAACTTGAGCGTGAGGTCGCCGGCGCCTGCGGTGAGCGCCACCGCGACGGTGATCATGTTTCGCGGGTTGGCGAAGTCCACTTTGTTCTCGACCCAGATCCGGCCGGCCATGGTGGCAATCAACCCGAACAGCACGATCGACAATCCGCTGATCACGGGAGCGGGGATCGACAGGATCAGTGCGCCGAATTTCGGCGAGAAGCCCAGCAGGATCGAGACGATGGCCGCAAAGACAAAAAGAATGGTCGAGTAAACCCTGGTGGCGGCCATCACCCCGATGTTCTCGGCGTAGGTCGTGACACCGGTGCCGCCGCCGAGGCCGGACACGATTGTTGCCAGACTGTCGCCCAGAAACGCGCGGCCCAGCCAGCCGTCGAGGCTTCGGCCCGTCATGGCGCCGACGGCTTTGATGTGACCAAGATTCTCCGCGACAAGGATGATCGCCACTGGCGCGATCAGAAACATCGCGTCAGGACGGAAGGCCGGGGCGGTGAATGCCGGCAGGCCTATCCATGGCGCGGCGCTCAACGCCGCGAAGTCGACGGGCTTCTCCAGTCCGAGCCCGTTTGCGAGCAGCAAATACAGCAGATATCCGCCGACGATCCCCAGAATGATCGGCAGTCTGCGCCAGATTCCCGGTGCCGACACGGCAACCAGGCCGGTGATGAGAATTGTTGATAGCCCGATCAAGGCATCGAGCGGACTTCCACTGCTCACGGATTTGACGGCGACGGGAGCAAGATTGAGACCAATCGCCGCGATCACCGCACCGGTGACAGGGGGCGGCATCAATCGCTCGATCCACCCCACGCCGGACCACATGACGACAAGAGCAATCACGCCGTATAACGCACCGGCCGCAACGATGCCGCCAAGCGCGAGATCCAGATTTGGATTCGGCCCGTGCCCGGAATAGCCGGATGCGGCGAGGACGACAGCAACGAATGAGAAGCTCGACCCGAGATAGCTCGGTACGCGCCCTGCAACAACCACGAAGAAAATGAGAGTGCCGATGCCCGAAAACAGCAGTGCAAGATTCGGATCAAAGCCCATGATCAGCGGAGCGACGATCGTGCCGCCCGCCATGGCAATGCCGTGCTGCAGACCCGCAACGACCGTCTGGCTCCACGGCAGCCGTTCCTCGGGCAGAATCACGCCGGTGGTCTTCAGCTTCCAGTGAGGAAAATAGCCTCGTCGCATTTCAGGGATTGCGGCGGACATATTCTTCCTCCATGTCGTTGACGAACCAGGGCTGATCACGGGAAGCTTACACCAGAACAGCTCGTGTGGGCCGGGTTGGTTGAAGGTGACCCAAAGGGCTATTCGATCACCTTGTCGGCAAGCGAAAGGATCGAATCCGGAACGGCCAATCCGATTGCCTTCGCGGTTCTGAGGTTGAGGACCAACTCGAACTTCGTGGCTTGCTCCACGGGCAGATCGGCGGGCTTTGCGCCCTTGAAGATACTGTCAACGAAGTATGCAGCGCGCCGATACATGGCAGGAAGATCCTCCCCGTAGGAAATCAGGCCGCCGGCCTCTGCCCAGCCCCTCTCCTGGTACATGCTCGGCAAGCGCTGTTGTATCGCGAACTCGACGATCTCGTTTCGATGCTGCATCGTCACCGCATCCTGCAGGACGAGAAGCGCCTCCGGGTGCTCTTCGGCGATCGCGGCAAAGGTGGCCGAAAAATCCATGCCTCGCACTTCATTGGATTGAAGCGTTATCCCCAGCGCCTGCGCCGTCCGTTGCGTCTCTCTCCAGGCGAATACGATGGCCGGGTTGGTGGGATTCCACAACGCAGCCGCCCGCGACAGCCCCGGTATGAACCGCTGGAGAATTGCCAGACGTTTTGAGCTGACTTCGGCGGTCAACTGCGCACCCCCCGTCAGATTTCCGCCGGGATGCGAAAGGCTGGCAACCAGTCCGGTGTTCAACGGATCAATCGCGTTTGGGTGCACGATGGGAATGGTCTTGCTGGCGTTCTTCATGGCGAGGGCCGCGGGCGTCGTCACCACGACGACGAGGTCGACATTCAGTCGAACCATCTCCGCTGCAAATTCATTGAAGCGCTCGATCGCGCCGTGCGCGTATCTGCGCTCGACGATCAGGTTGCGGCCTTCCTCGTAGCCGAAGCCGCGGAGACCCTCAAACAACGCGTCGTAGAAAATTTCGTGTCCATGGGCGATGAAGCCCATTCGCCAGGTTTTGTCTTTTTGCTGGGCGAGCGCGCGGCGCGGGAGTGCCGCGGCACTGCCGAGCAGCACGATGAAGGTTCTTCGTTTCATTCGCCCACCTCGCCGGTGCGCAGTGGCGATGCCAGATCCTCAGCCGAGGCCGAGATTAGCACGGTTTTCGGGTCGTCGCCTGACTGATTTGCCGGCGCAATGCCTCGAACGAAGGGCCAAGCGCTAGGCGCGCGCGGCAGCGGCCACCTCTTTCAGGTTCGCAGCCGTCCCCGACTTGAACGCGATCTCCTGATAGCCCTTCGCGGCGACCTCCTTGATGATCCCGACGAATTTCGGCGTGCCGCCATTGTAGACGAAATAGCGGATCGTGCCTTCCTCGTGGCCGGCGACGTTGGAGTTGTAGCCGGTGAACCATCCCTTGGCTTTGCGCATCAGCATGATCTCGTACATCTTGATCACATGCGCGGTCCAGCGCTCCTGCGCTTCGAGCGTGGCGTCGGCTCTGGTGTAGCCGCGGTCCCACATGTATTGCAGCAGATCCATGCACCAGTTGACGCCGTTCTCGATGCCGCGCGGGAAATTGGTCGACGCGGATGCGCTCTGCGGTCCTGTCGGCATCAGGAGATTCGGAAAGCCATGGACCAGCATGCCGAGGAAAGTGGAGGGCGCATGCTTCCATTTGGCGGCGAGCCTTTCGCCGCCGATGCCCCTGATATCGATCAGATCATAGGCGCCGGTGATGGCGTCGAAGCCTGTCGCGTAGACGATGATGTCGAACTCATAGTCACGCGCGGTGGTGCGCAGGCCTTTCTCGGTTGCGCGGACGAGCGGCGTCTCGCTGATATCGACGAGATGGACGTTATCGCGGTTGTAGGCCTCGAAATATTTCGTCTCGAGCGGCAGGCGTTGCACGCCAAAGCCGTGATCCCTCGGGATCAGCTTTTCGGCGACCTTGGGATCGTTCACACGGCGGCGGATACGATCGGCGATATAGGCCGACAGCTCGGCATTGGCCGCTTCATCCATGAAGATCTCGCGATAATTCGCAAGCCAGATGCCGAAGCCGGGCTCATCATAGAGCCTGTCCCATAGCGCCAGGCGCTCCTCGCGCGTGACGTCATAGAAGCCGTTGCTCTGAGGCCCATGCACGAAACTGCCGGGCGTGAGCTTGCAGGCAGCAAAGATCTCGTCATAGCGCGCGCGAATGCCGGCCATTTCCTCAATCGAAATCGCGCTGTTGTTGAGCGGCGCGCTCCAGTTCGGCCGGCGCTGGAACACCGTCAGCTCGTCGACCTTGTCGGCGATCTCGCCGATCAGCTGAATGCCTGTCGCACCGGTGCCGATCACGGCCACCTTCTTGCCTGCGAGATCGACCGGCTCATGCGGCCAGTAGTAGGTATGGAACGAGCGTCCCTTGAAGTCGTCGAGGCCTTCAAGTCGCGGCATGGTCGGGGCGGAGAGCAGGCCGATTGCGAGAACCACGAAGCGGCATGTCAGCTCGCGGCCGTCGCCGACCTTCACATGCCAGAGATCGCGCGCTTCGTCGAAGCGCATCGCCTCGACCTTGCAGTTGAACTGCATGTGCTTGCGCAGGTCGAACTTGTCGGCAACGTAGTTGAGGTAGCGCAGGTTCTCGGGCTGACCGGAAAAGCGTTCCTTCCAGTGCCACTCGTCGAGCAGTTCGCGCGAGAACGAGAAGCCGTAGGTATAGCTTTCGGAATCGAAACGGCAGCCGGGATAGCGGTTCCAGTACCAGGTGCCGCCGAGATCGCCGGCCGAGTCGAGGACGGTGGCATCGATGCCGAGATCGACCAGCCGCTTGATCTGGTAGATGCCGGCAACGCCGGCGCCGACCACGATCACCTCGTAATGGGTTTTGGCCTGTCCCATCATTTCGCGCTCCGGAATTTCGCTTCGCGTCCGATGGCTGCGATTACAATCTCTTTTTTTGATGCAGGCAACTGGCCGAGCGACGCGGGCAACCTTCAAATGTCTGCAATTTCCGTGCTTGCAGGCAGTTATCCCACCGCAATAGCCCCGTATCTGCGGGCAAAACAAAAGCGAGGCCGCTTTTGGCGGCCTCGCTGTCGCTTCGAATTTTGCGTTTAGTGCGGGATAGCGGGGAACGCGGTGTGGGGGACCGAGAAGGGGGTGCCCAGGTGGATGGGGTGGTTCTTCAGATAGGCCGCCTCAAGCTCCTGTTCGGCCTTCTGCAGGACGGGGTTGACGGCGAGAGTGGCGCCGCCGGCATCGCCGCCGGTGACGTGCTCCAGATCGGTGTCGGTCAGTTCGATCGCATTGAACGTGTTCGAATTGGCAGTCATGGCATCTCTCCTTTTGCAAGCCGGGCCCGACCACCGAGCCCGTTCTATGGAGGAGAGAATGCCCGTCTGCCGCCGCTTGCGCTGTCCCCGAGGGAACAGGCGGGCTGTTACCGAGGTGACAGGCTTGTTTTGGGGCGCTGTCCGGGCCATCTGCAGACGGCCATGAGACGGCGCCATGCTGCATTGACCGAAAGCTGACCGGTCAGACCAATGCCCCTGCGGCTTGATAAGCGATCGGTTTCCGCCTAGATTTTTGCTCGTCGCATCGTGCAGCAAGCAATAATTGCCGGTGTTTGCGGTAATTCATTGCGAATGCGATCAACCGGCGGGGTGGCGGTATGATGGCGTTGCTTTCGCCGCATTCGATACGGCCCAGGTTTTCGGTCGGCCGGCAACCTCTCGTTATTCTGCTGATTGTTGCGTGCGCCTGGGCTGCGCTGGCGAACGCCCGCGCCGGCGATGCCGCGGGGAAGGTTGAAGACCTCAAGGGAAGCGCGGCCGCCGATACGGCCCTGCAGCATCGTGCCCTGGACAGAGCGTCGCCGATCTACGTGGGCGACCGGGTTTCGACCGGCGCGGGCTCTCGCTTGACCATGCTTCTTGGCACGGACACGACTATCAGACTCGGCGAGAACACTCAGCTCGTGATCGATAAATTCCTTCCCGAGACCGGGGGCGAAATATCGCTCGAAGCGGGCCCAATGCTGTTCGATCGTCCGCCCGGAGGACGGCGCATGCCGGTGCAGATCAAGAGCCCGTATGCCGTGCTGGCCGTTCGAGGCACCCAATTCTTTGCCGGACCGAGCAACGGCGTGTTCGGTGTCTTTGTCGAAAATGGAACGCTCGAGGTCGTGGCGGCGAGTACGACAGTCACGCTTTCAGCCGGGCAGGGCACGAATTTGCAGTCTCCTGGTGCTGCTCCGACAACACCTGTCCGTTGGGGGCAATCGCGGATTGACGAGGCCTATGCGAGCGTGCGCTGATCATCAACCCGCTTTTCATAGCCGCTTTGGCCGATTCAAACCGAGTGGATGACGCGCCATGAGCCCGCTCGTCGAATTGCTTGCGAAGACCGATCTGTTCGGCGGGCTTGCGTCCGACGAACTTTCCTCCTGCGCAAGCCTGTTTCGCGAAGCCAGGTTTGCCAAGGGGCAGTCGCTGTTCGTGCGGGGCGAACAGGCGAATTGCCTCTATGTGGTGTCCGATGGACGGGTTCGGATTGCGATTGTGACGGACGATGGCAGGGAGTTGAGTTTCAGACATACCGTGGTCGGGGAGATCTTCGGTGAGATCGGCGTCCTCGATGGCGGCGTCCGGACTGCCGATGCGATGGCCTTGACGGCGGTCCGCGCCTTCCGACTTGACCAGGGCGACTTTCATCGTTTGTGGTCGACCCGTCCGCTGGTGGCGGATCGTTTGATCGGATTCCTCTGCCGCCGGTTGCGAGAAACCAGCTATCAGCTGGAATCGATCGCGCTCCATCCCCTCGACGTTCGTTTGGCCCGGTTCCTCCTGATTGCGATCGGCGATCGCAAGGCGCCGCCGGGCAAGCGCCTCCCGATCGAACTCGGCATTTCGCAGACCGAGATCGCCTTGCTGCTCGGCGCGAGTCGCCCCAAGATCAATGAAGCACTTGGTGCGCTCGAAGAGCGCGGTGCCGTCGGCCGGACAATCGATCGCATATTCTGCGATCCGGCAAAGCTTGTGGAAGTGGCGCGCTCGACACATGCTTAGGAAGATCCGCCGCAATCGCCCGGGGATCCTCGGCGGGGCGCTGATGTATCTGGTCCTTGTCGCGTTCCAGCTGCTGGCGCCTCGCGAGTGGCTCGCAATTATCCGCGAACGCGGCTATGACGCGGTGCTTGTCGTCGATCTGCTAATTCGCGACCCACCGCAGGAAAAGCCGGCCGTCATCGTGGTGGACATCGACCGCCGTACGCTGGCTGCGCTCGGCAATTGGCCGTGGCCACGCGCGACCATGGCCCGGCTGGTCGATGCAGTCGCCGCCGCCAAACCGAAGGCGCTCGGCATCGACATCCTGTTCGCAGGTCCAGACCCTCGGCAAGTCGCCTCCGCCGATCGCGGAATTCCCGACGCAGCGTCAGCAGGATTGCACGAGGGCGATCAGGCGCTGGCACAGGCAATCCGTTCCGTTCCAACCGCTTTGGCCTCCACGCTCGAAACTGCTCCCGGCCCGACAGGCGAAACCGTCATCGTGCTTCGGCGCGGGCCCGTCCGGCTCGACGACATCTGGCGTCAGCCCGGTGCAAACGAGCCATTCGCTGCGCTGGCCGCGGCAGCCGCCGGCAACGGTGTTATCTCGCTGCCGGGCGACCCGGACGGCAAGGTTCGCCGCGTCCCGCTGCTGACGGGGGTTGGCGCGACATTGCGTCCTGGTCTCGCCGTCGAAACGGTCAGAGTGGCGCAGGAGGCTTCAACACTGATCCTCGAAACCGATCCGCAACGGCTTGTCATCGGCAAGCATTCGATCGCATTGCCGAGAGATGGTTTCCTCAGACTCGTGCCTGTCAGGCCCGGGCGGGAGCCGGCGCGTACGATATCAGCGGTTGACATCCTTGAAGACGTTGCCAGGCGCGCAAGCCTGGCTGGGGCGATCGCCCTGATTGGCGGGTCGGCGCCGGAGCTCGGCGGCCTTCGGGAAACGCCGGGCGATCCGCTGAAGCCGTCGGTTCAGCTTCAGGCCGATACCATCGTTCAGCTGGCGTCGCAGCGTGCTCCGCTCTCGGTCATGCGGGAAATTCAATTCATTCTGACGTTCGCTCTGAGCGCCATCATGCTGGTGGTGGCGGTCACGGCATCGCCTCTCCCGGGCGTCCTGGTTGCCATAGCAGCGATGGCTGCCGTATGGGCCGGCGCGATCGGGCTTTCGCTGTCCCTCGATCGCCTGATCGATCCGCTGACACCCACGATCGGCGCGGCCGCCACGTTCGTGACGGCCTCTCTCGGCTCCTTCATCATGGTGAGCCGGCGGGAAGCACGAATTCGCGACAGGTTTGCCCAGCATCTTGCACCAGAAGTCGTGAAACGTATTGCCGAGAACCCCGACATGCTCAAGATCCGCGCGGAGAAGCGCGAGCTGACGGCGCTGTTCACGGACATCGAGGGGTTCACCTCGATGACCCATCGCGCCGGACCCGAGCAGCTCGTGGCGGAGCTCGACGGCTACATCGAAGGTGTTGCAACCATCGTCATGGATCACGGCGGCATGGTCGACAAGATCGTTGGCGACGCCGTTCACGCGCTGTTCAATGCGCCCGTCGATCTTTCCAATCATGCCGCGCGCGCCGTCGAATGTGCTGCGGTCATCCGAAGCTGGACCGAGCAGTACCGTTCGCGGCCAAGCGCTCGCCTGATTGGTTTGGGGCGCACGCGCATCGGAATCGAAACCGGCGAGATGGTGGTCGGTGATATCGGCATCCGCTCCAAGCTCGACTACACCGCGCATGGTGATGCCATCAACTCCGCGGCCCGGCTCGAGGCGATGAACAAGGAGCTGGGGTCTTCAATTTGCGTCGGGCCGACGGCGGCCGGATTTTGCGATCCATCGACGTTGCGGCCGCTTGGGACCGTCTCGTTGCGCGGGTTGGAAGCGCCTTTCGACGTCTTCGAGCCGTGGCCGCCTCAGGTCTCACAGGAATGGCGAGCGCGCTATCTCGCCGCCGCGGCTGCGATCCCGTTCGATCCGAATCGGGCTGCCGAGATGTTCGAAAGCCTCGCAGCCGAGGCGTCTTCCGATCCGGTCCCGTTGTGCATGGCCAGGCGGCTGCGCGGTGCCGGCACCAAGGCGTGACGCGCTCGGAAATCGATTTGCTCGGAAATGACATCGCTTGCGACGGAGACAGAGTCTTTGGCGGGCTCGCTTCTTTTTCGTTGCACTCTCGCAACCGGGCCATCGAGCCGTTCTGACGCCGACAGGCGCTCGAATGTCGAGACTGAAGCTGTTCCCGGGGGAACAGCCTTGTTGTCACCGTCGGAACAGCGCTGACGGTCGGCTTACGACATTCTCCACCTCGACCGGACAGCCTGCGATGGTCGCAGGCGGCGGATCAAAAACAGGAGAATGGAACATGAATACCGAAATGAACAACGTGACGACGACGAACGATGATGCAGCCAAGAGCGAGCTGTCGATTGCGGAACTGGAGTCGGTGAATGGAGGCGCCCTGAAGGATGTGACCGTGAAGGGCTTTGTCGACGCGATGTTGGCCGGAGCCGTCGGAGGAGCGTTGGTTGGTGCGGCGGCAGGCGGCATTGGTGCAGGGCCGGGCGCGGCGGGTGGCGCCGCTGGGGCCGGCATCGGATATTTTGTCTTGAAGTTCCTGGACTAAGCTTTGAATGTGCTGCCGATCCGAGGCGAAGCTTCCGTGCTCCGATGATCAGGAGTTTCGCTTTGATATTCACTATCAACCAAACGAGGCCGCCGAGCGGCCTCGTTTTTTTGTGTCCGGATCTTCTAGCGTTGCGCGGCACCAGATGCCCCGGCGCGCACGCCGGCGGCGGAGACCGGCTGCTTGTCACCGGAGGAACAGCGCTGGCGCGCAGATTGCGAGATGCTCCGAGTTGACCGTACGCCTGCGATAGTCGCAGGCGCGGACAACAACAGGAGAGATGCAATGACACACACGACACGCGATGAGATTTCGGCCTGCGAGCTTTCGATTGAGGTGCTCGAGCCGGTGACGGGAGGTGCCGCGACTTTGAGGGGTTTCCTGCAAGCGGTGGCGGACGGAGCCGCGGCGGGAGCATCGCTCGGCATGGCGACCGGCAGCGCCAGCACGGCGCTCGCGGGCGCCGCTACCGGCGGCGCTGCGGGCGGAATCGCCTATCTGCACCGCGAGGGCGTCTTCTGATTCAAAATCGTGCTGCCAAGCGAGGCTCTGCTTCAGGAGTTTCGCCTGGCGGCAAGCCAGGGCCGCAGTCTTTGGCCGCGTGTCGCGGGATTGTCATTTCTGATACTGCTCGAACAGCTGCTTGATCCGTTTGGCCGCTTCCTCGGTGGCCTGTTCCGGGGTCATGTTGTTTTGCGTGATATTGGCTTCCGCCTGCGCCCAGACCTGCTCGGACAGCACGGCCGAATAGGCGGGGTTGTAGGACATCCACCACGGCACCGTCGGCTTGATCAGCCCCATATCCACCGCAACCGGGCGGTGCGGGTCCTTCGGGTCGGTCCAGTACGGATCGTTCTTCACGATGGAGGCCATCACCGGCAAATAGCGGGCGCGGGTTTCCTTCAGATAGGCGTTCAGGTTCGCCGGCTGGATGAAATCGCGCAGCAACGCCTTGGCGGCGTCGACATTCTTCGACCCCTTCGGGATGATGGTGGGGGAAATCGCCAGCACGCTCGCCACCGGCTTGCCGTCATTGCCCAGGGGGACGCCGCGGGTGAGGATCTCCTTGTAGTAAAGATCGGGCTTGTCCATCTGCGCCGCGGCAATCGAGATGGTGGCGTTGGGCGTCATCACGATCTGCCGGGCGAAGAAGGCGTTGTTGTTGTCGACATCGCCCCAGTTGATCGCGCCTGGCGGCACATAGCCTTTCTTGAATGGCGTCGTCAGCCGCTCCAGCGACGTGGTCGCCGCCTTGCGCACGGCGGGATCGTCGATATTCAGTTTGCCATCCGGCGTGACGATGCCGACGCCGCCATAGGCTGACCAGGAATTGGTGGAACAGATTGCCGGCATCCGCCTCCTTCGTCGCCATCGAATAGCCGAGGCCGAAGATGCGCTTGCCCTTGGCGCGCAGCTTGTCCTGCACGATCTGGAAAAAATCGAAGAATTTGTCCTGCGTGCCCGGCATGTCGGTCGCGGCGAAGCCGGCTTCCTCCAGCAACGGGAGCCAGACCTCCATCAGCAGCGAGGAGGCTTTGGTCGGCACGGCGTAATACGAGTTTTTCTTTTGCTTGGCGTTATAGAGGCGCGCACTGATCAGCGCGGTTTCCATGAACTCGGCCTTCTGGGATTCCACGACGTCGGAGACATCCTCCAGCTGATCGTTCCATGCCGCGCGCGGCACCAGGAAGCGGTCGCCGGTGACGGTGTGCACCACATCCGGCACGTCGCCCACCTGCATGGCGGCGATCAGCTTGGTGATCACGTCCGGCCCGTTCATGATGGTCAGATTGACCTTGGTGTTGTTGCGCTTTTCCCAGTCCGCCATCCAGGCAATCACGGCATCGTTTTCGGCCTTGTAGAAACCCTGGGTCCACCAGACCGTGAGTTCCCCGGCCGCCCTGGCGCGGCGCGGCATCAGGCCGGTGCCCGCCGCGACCGCGGCACCCACGCCGCCCAATGCCTGCCGCCGTGAAATGAGCTTCATCTTGCTTCCTCCCCGGCGCCGTTGGCGCTGCGTTCAACCTTTTACCCCGCCCATGGTCAGACCGCCGCTCATCTTGCGGCGGAAACCGTAGTAGATGAGCAAGGGCGGAATGGCGTAGATGATTGCCGCCGCCATCAGATAATTCCAGGGTGCCTCGTCCCCCACCAGGAATTTGCCGAGTGTCACCGGCACGGTGACGACCTTGCCGCCCGACAGCAGCAGGAACGCATACAGATATTCGTTCCATGACAGCAGCAGCGCATAGGTGCCGATCGCCACCAGCGCGGGCGCCATCAGCGGCAGATAGATGCGGAAGAAGATCTGCGGCGGCGAGGCGCCGTCGATGCGCGCCGCCTCATCCAGTTCGAGCGGGATCGAGGCGCTGTATTGCTGGAAGATGAAAATCGCATAGGGCGTGGCGAAGGTCACTTCGACCGCGATCACCGCGAGCGGATTGTTGGTCAGGCCATATTTGCCCATGATGCCGTAGAACGGGATGGCCAGGAACGACATCGGGATCACATAGGTCAGCAGCGCCGCATTGGTCAGCATCCAGCCGCTGCGGATGCGCATCCGGCTGATGGTGAAACTGGTCAGGGACCCGATGGTCAGGGTCAACAGCGCGACAACGATACCGATGAAGAAACTGTTGCCCATCTGGTTCCAGAATGTCTCCAGCAGCCAGAAGGCCTGGTGGAACACGACGCTGAACGCATGCGAGGCTGGGCGCGATCGGGTAGACGGAGGTGCTGAGCACTTCCTCCTTTTCCTGCATGGACACGCGGATGATGTTGTAGATCGGCAGCAGCGTCCAAACCAGCAGCACCGCCGACAGCAACGACACGCCAATGCGATCGATCGCGCGGGTGCGGCGTCGCGCGGTCATATCGTGACCTCGCTGCGCCGCAACTGGCGCATCAGCAGGATCACCAGCGGGATCAGCAAGGGCAGCGCCGTCAGCACCGTCGCCATGCCCAGCCTGGGATCGCCCAGTTCGAATGCGTTGCGGATGCCCAAGGTCGCGAGCACATGCGTCGACAGCGCCGGCCCGCCGCCGGAGATGAAGCGCACGGCGTTGAAATCGCCCAGCGCCCAGATGGTGGAGAGCATGGTGCAGACCAGGTACATCCCCGCCATCAGCGGCAGGGTCACATGCGTGAATTTCTGGAGGCGGCTGGCGCCATCGACATCCGCGGCCTCATACAGTTCGACCGGAACGGCCATGCGCCCGGCGAGGAAGATCAGGGTCCAGAACGGCAGCCATTTCCAGATATGGCCATAGATGACCGAACCCAGCGCGAAGCCCGAATTGTCGAGCCAGGGCGGCCCATCCACCTGCGCCACCTGCCAGATCAGATTGTTGATCAGCCCCCATTGCCCGTTCAGCATCCAGTTGATGGACAGATAGCTGGACAGCGCCGGCATCGCCCAGGGCAGCATGAAGACCAGCAGCAGGACCTTCGTCCACCAGCCCTTGCGCATGAAAAAGCCCGATAGCAGCAGCGCCAGCAGCAATTTCAGGTTCACGCCGAACAGCAGATAGAGCAGGGTGTTCACCACCGTGCGCGGATAGACCGGATCGCCGAACAGCGCGCGATAGCTGGCCGGATCGCTGCCCAGCCACAGCCCATAGCCGATCGGGTAGATGACGAAGGCCACGAAGATCGCGACATAGGGGGTGACAAAGGCCAACGCCCAGAGTTTGTCGGCGCCAAATGTGCCACGCCGCCGCGCACGAGGCGTGGCGGTCTTGGCCGCGGCCGGGCTGTCGATCATGGTCGTGACCGCCATCGTTCGGCTCCTTCCACCTGCTCCGCGTTCAGGCGCGCGGTGGCATTCCCGTCCCTTCGGCGAAGTCGGCCCGGATCGTTGTGGTCTGCCTCGGCCGGCTCGGTCTGGGTGCGAGTGTGGCAATTTGCCCAGCGGGAGGCAACGGTTTGTGCGTCACAGCAAAAATCAAGGGCGCCGCTGGGGTCACAAGGCGACTTCGCGACCTATCTCCCCTTGGTCCCGTCCGCCCGCGAAAACGGACGTCGCCGCATTTGCGACAGAGGCCAGCTACGGGCCAGAATGTGACATCGCCGAGAGGACCAAGTCGCGAAAGCCGTCAAGACTATGATGCGGCCATCTTGAGTGAGAGGCTATTGGGGTTTCGGTCGTGATGAACTTGACTGCGTTAACTGCGTCACTCAGAACCAAGCTCCCTGCAAGCGATCTCGGTAATTTGCGACGGCGTTGGTCACGTCCCTCGCGCTGATCTCGATCACTTTGCGCGCAACGTGCTGACGCGCCGGGTATCGCGTCTCATGGCGCAGTTTCGCCGCCGTGCAAGGCGTCCTTTTCCGATTGGAAGTCCTCAACAACCATCTCGAGCAGTTCGACTGCCAGAGAGTCGGTCGCGGTCGATCGAATGAATCGATACTGCTCAATCTTTCGATCAATCTCGCCGCATCTCTCACACATGGGCGGGACGCTCTTTCATTGGCTCACGGCAATCCTCCGCCTGTACCTCAGCGGGTAGACGATGTCTTGCTTCGGAAACGGCTCCTGGGTCTTGCGACCGAGGAACGTGTCAGGAACAGGACAGCTCCGCAGCATGGCGGCCGCCTCTTGGACGACTTTCCACAGGCGATCAAGCTCGTCCTTTTCGTGCAGGGATGGTCGACAGACTCTTTGAGGCGACATAACCGCGCTCCCGTGCTTTCACAGGCGGGAGCGCCATCATCTCTCAGCCACCGGCGCCTGGGCAAAGCCGCTGCCGGTGATGCCGCGACCCTATCTGGTCGCTGAACGATTCGAACTAACCCATGTTATCCCGGCTTGAAGATAGTGGCGCGCAAGCGTTGCGCATAGGACCGTACTCGTGCGCCGTCAACGAATTCCGCGGTGGCCACAAATGTCTGTTCTGGAGTGACAAGGCGAGGTTTACGGAGTTGGCGCCGCGCGTCTCCCGTGGGGTTGCGCCGACTGGACATCAATAGCCCCGCTCCCAATCGATGACGTTCCGGAGCGGCCCGCCGTCGAGATAGGTGCGCAGATTGTCGCAGAAGAGCTTGATGGCGCCATGACGGTCCTGATCACTGGCAGCCGAGATATGCGGCGTGATCAGGACTCTGGGATCGGACCAGAGCCGTGACGCCGGCGTGTGCTCGAACTCGCCGACATAGACATCGAGCGCTGCGCCGCGTAAATGATCGCGCTGGAGCGCATCGGCGAGGGCCTCCTCGTCGACGATCTCACCCCGGGCGACGTTGACCAGCACGGCTCCCGGCTTCGTTGCCGCAAAGCGGTCCTTGTCGAAGAGACGGGTCGTCTCCGGAGTCCATTGGCAGCAGATCACCACGAAATCGCTGTCCGCCAGGAACCGATCGAGATCGGAGGCGCCGCCGAGCTCGCTGAATCCCGGTGGCAGGGGAAGGTCAGGTCGCGCATGGCGGCGGGTGCCGACGACCCGCATGCCCAGCGCAGCGCAGATTTTGCCGACATCGAGCCCGATTCCGCCGGCGCCCACAACGCACGCAGTCTTGCCCTGCAATTGAAGCGGCCGATAGGCGCGATGGTCGAACACGCCTGCGTCCCGGTCGAGCGCGGCGCGGTGCAGGCCCTTGGCAAAGTGCAGGATGCCGGCCAGCGCGTATTCCGCCATCGCCAGCGTGTTGCCCAGACCTCGTGAGGTCGTCACCATCACGTCGCTGCCCCAGAGATCGCCGATCAGCAGATTGCTGGCGCCGGCGGGACGCTGATGAAACCATTTCAACCTCGGTGCCCTGGCGCGCAGATCGAGCGGAAATGGCCAGCCACCAAGGATGACTTCAGCTTCGGCGAGGAGGCGATCGCGTTCCTCGCGGGTCCCCGAGCCGCTTGCGCCTGGCGCCAAATAGCGTGTCACGGTGAAGGCAGGCCAGGTTTCGCGAATTTCCCCGTCATACCAGCCTCCGGCATCGGTCAACGCGATGCTGGGATCGACCGCCTCGATCCTGGCTCGATCCTCCGCGCTGATGCGCTGGATACTCAGGACCTTGACCTTCTGCATGAACACCTTCCGAACCACTCGCGCGGATCAATGAATGATATTGCATCGCTGACGGATTTGTAACTGCGGGCCGTCGGCGGCTGCCGGGTCCGAGGGTCAAGCCCCGGCAAACGGGCAACAACAGATATGCCTGGGCGCTATATTTTCTTTCCCAACGTGACATCATACAGTCTGGCGTAGTCCGTCCTCTGGTGAACCGGATGTAAGAGAATTCTCGAGCAGGGAGTCATTGCGATGTCGCTTGCCGAAGCTGTGAATGACCAGGGCGCGTCAGCGCGTGCTCTCTACGAAAAGCTTGAGGATCGCGTCCTTGCTCGCGATCAAGTCGGTGCCAGTGAATGCTACTACGAT
The DNA here is from genome assembly GCA_963696255.1 of uncultured Alphaproteobacteria bacterium. Classification (GTDB taxonomy): domain Bacteria; phylum Pseudomonadota; class Alphaproteobacteria; order Rhizobiales; family Xanthobacteraceae; genus Bradyrhizobium. The sequence continues at coordinate 29,468 of CAVOJN010000005.1, read as the reverse complement.
CTGGTGCGTGACGGTCGGCCGCTCCCCGAGATGTTGCGCGAGGCTGTGCGCATCCATGGGCCCTACACGCACGTTCCCTACCACGAGCGGATCGACGACGGCTTCGTCAACTTTGTCAACAACGACCATTGCCTTTTGAGTGCCCGTGCCACGTTGCACCTGTCGAAGTGGCTGCCTGCGGAGATGGCCGGACTGCCGATGGCGCAGACCATTTGGTACATTCCGACCGGTCTCGACATCTGGAACCAGAAGATCAACAAGGCACCCGGCCACTACGCCCGTGGCATGGCGCCCCAGAAAAGCGCACCGCCGAAGCCCGTCGTACACTGGCCGGACCAGGAGGCCGGAGCATCTCGACGGGCCGTTGCGCGACCGCCTCGACCAATGGATGACGCTGGTGCATCGCGGCCGCGTGCTCGAAGCCTATCGCGTCTTTCTCGGACTGATGCAGAACAAGGCGGAGCGCAAAGCGGTACTCGCCGAGCTCGTGTTCGCCGGCCTTATCGATCTGCAGGACCGTGCCTTCCTCAACCGTTCCTATACCACCGGCCACAAGTCCTATCGGGCGCGCGCCACGGTCGAACTGGGAACGGCCATCGGCTGGGACGACGCGCATGCGGTGCTCTATGCCGGAGCGCTGGATATCGCCGTCGGTCCGCGCTGGTATTCGACCTACGAGATGGCGTGCAACTGCGTCACCCATTACCTCGAGCAGCAGAAGATCTCTGCAGTCCCCTACGCGGGCACCACGGCCAGGGAATTGGCATTGCTGGCAAATTCCGAGCCGCTGACCGCGGCCGAGGCGGAGGCATTCCTCGAAGTCGTGTTGCGTCAGCACGAGCCGGCCTATCTCGAGCAGTTGAGCCGGCTGCTGCTCGCGGGCAAAGGGCCGCGCCAAATTCTCGACGTTTTGCAGATCGGCGCCGCACAGGTGTTGCTCGAGACGCAGGACAGCCTCAACTTCTCGATTTCGCAACACTGCTACGAATACTGCAACACGCTCGGCTGGTTCTACGATTCCTTCGAGCATCCGCAACGCCTGAAGCTCCTGTACTCGGCCGCCTCGTTCCTCAACCGCAACGCCTGGCATCAGCGGAATATCGGCGATGGAACGGCCCATGTCGCCGAGCTTCCTGCCGGCGCCGAGCGAATGAGCGAGCTGCAACTACTGGAGCGCACCCTGGCCGCCATCGTCGCACTCGACGGACCCCAGGCCGTCGCCTGGGCGAGGGCGTATCTCGCGAGTGGCGGCGACCGCCAAATGTTGGTGCAACAGTTGGCGCTGACCGCCTGCCGCCTCGGCAACGACCCGCACAACCAGGAGATCGCCCAGTGCCTGCTTGAGGACTACGCGAAGAACCGCGGTTTCGACCGCGACCGGCTGCTGCTTGCGTGTGTACAGCATACCGCCGTGCACAGGAAGTACGGCGATTTTCTCGAATGCGGTCGCCGCTACGGGCGGGCCATGGGCGTTGCCGCGTTGGTCTGAGGGATCCGCACCTGCGCGAAACCAGCGCATGACACGTGCGAAGACTATGCGCGAGTGCGACGCCTGCCCGCTAGCGAAGAGCCGGCGTGCGGTAAGCCATCGACCCGTCGTTAGCTGCCGACCGGCATAACCCTCGCGGACGTAAAACGTTCGCGGGCCGTCTCGTGCGCCGCGAGCGCGTCGGGATCGATCTGGGGCCAGAACCCCGCTGGAAGGACAAGTTCGCCGGCCGTAAATTGCAGGGGCTCGGTGAACAGCCGGACCTTCGGCTTCAGAAATCCGTTGAACTCGCCAGCATTGCGGATGGTGGTTCGCGCGACGCAGCTTTCCATCCAGCATCCAAGCTCGATGCCGAGCCCATCGCCAAGCACAGGCTCCATGCCGTGTGTGCTGACAGCATCAAGTGCCCGGTGGACGAGGTCGAGACCGCCGAACCGCTTCAGCTTGAGCTTGCAAAATCCGATATTCCTGATGCCGGCGGCGCGCTCCACATCGGCAAGCGCGCAAATGGGTTCGTCCAGCATGACGGGAACGGGCGAAACGCTTGCGACCCTGGCATTGGCCTCCCAGTCTTCGGCGGCGCAAGGCTGTTCGAACAGCTCGATCCCGGACGGGTCGAGTGCGGCGGCAAAGCGGCAGGCATCGGCTTTCGCTTGAAGGCCCGTTGGCGTCGAGCCGCATCGTGGCACGGCCGCCGATGGCTTGCTGGATCGCCTTGACACGTCTTGCGTCATCGGTGGCGTTCTTGCCGACCTTGATCTTGAAGGTGCGGAAGCCGTCCTCGATCCGCCGCTCGACCTCCTCGGTAATTTCCCTCGGTGTCGGTGCTGTTGAACGGGGTGAGAAGAGGGAGCTTCGCCTCACGATCGATACGCAGCAGCGGATGATTCTCCAGCATCTCGATCGCCGTGACCAGGGCGGTCGCCGCCACCTTGCTCGCGTCCATGTTGAGCGGCGATCATTGCCTTCGCAGCCGTCGTATCCTTGCCGACGATTGCGGCAGCGTGCTCCAGGCAGAATGCCCAACCGCCTTCGCGCGTCTCGCTGCTCGATCCGGGCGAAATGTGTCCCTCGCCCCATCCGATCCGGCCGTCGGCATCGCGCGCCTCGACGATGATTGGCTCGAATTCGGTGAATGTCCGATAGGAAAGCACGTAGGGCCGGACGAGGGGGAGCCGTACCGTCCGCAGCGTGAGTTCGTGCAATTTCATGTGTTTCTCAAATGGCGTTTATCGCGTCAGGCGATCCGCTCGTCGCCCTTGATCTGGCTTCGATGCATGACACGTCGCGTCCTGGGGTCGAACGGGTCACGCCGATGCAGCACGGAAAGATTGTTCCACATCAGGAGATCGCCGACCTTCCATTCATGGCACATGACGAAGCGCGGCTGCGTGGCATGGGCCCAAAGCGCATCGAGCAAGGCCTCGCTCTCGGCCACTTCAAGGCCGAGCACATAGGCGTTCGGCCGTCGGCCGAGAAACAGCGCCTTGCGTCCCGACTTCGGCATCGGTGCGAACCAGCGGATGATGAGCGCCGGGGGTCTGCCGGACGTCGGTCACTTCCTTGTAGCCCTTGCGGAGCAAGCCTGCGCTGTTGCGCGAGGCGTCGTGCACCGCGATCGCTGCCATCAGCGGCCTTCTTCATGTCCGCAGGCAGGGTCTCGTAAGCCTCGAACATGTTCGCGAAATAGGTGTTGCCGCCCGCTTCGGGCGGCGGCACCTCCAGCGCGTGCAGCATCGCCGCCTTGGGCGGCACGTCGACGTAAGTCATGTCGGCATGCCAGACGGCCTCGCCGTCGCCGAGATTGCCAATCGGCTTGCCGTTCTCGACGACATTGGAGATGACGTTGAGTTCCGGATGCGCCTTGTTGAACGGTTCGCCGTAGGGGTTCGGCCCCGGCGGATCAAGTTCTCCGAAGTTCCTGCTGAAGGCGATGAGTTGGGGATCCGAGAGATTTTGCCCGTGAAAGACGACGACAAGACGCTCGCGCCACGCGGCTTCGATCGTGTCGATATCGGTTTGCGGCAGCGGCCTGGAGACGTCGACTCCGTCGATTTCCGCGCCCAATGGGGCGTCCAAATTCCTGATCGATATCGCCATCACCTGTCCCTCGATGCTAGCTGGGCGGCTCGTGCTATCCTAACCCAGCTCCGGGCGGAGAAGAAGGCTGCAGCGGCGCGGAATGGTCGCGCTGTGATGCACAAGTCGCGACCGGCGCGGCTCACGTGCCAAAATATCTGGAATATCTGGCCTTGATCTCTTCGGACTGTTTGTCCTGCTCGATCGGATCGGTGGTCAGCGCCTTGATCCGCGACAGAGGTACGCGATCCGCAGGCTCGACGATCTCGGGATGGAAGGAGCGGAGATGCCCCATGTCAACAAGCAGCTGCTGGCCTTCGCGCGAGAACATGAAACTCACAAACAGCCGTGCCGCATTCGGATGCGGCGCCTCCTTCATGACGCCACCGCCGCCCGCAACGAGGGGCGAGCCCTCGCGGGGATAGACAATCGCGACCGGCGCGCCCTTTGCTTTTGCCAGGAGCGCGACGTATTCGGTGCCATCGAACATCACCTGTCGCTCACCAAGCGAAATCTTCTTCGGTGGATCATTTGCGGACTGGACCTGCATGACGTGTTGTCCGCTCAATTGCTTGAAATAATCCCAGCCCAGGAGGTGACTGAGCACAAAAGTGGCTGTCAGGCAGTTGCCGCTGTACGCAGGATGCGACTTGACGATCTTGCCCTTCCATTTCGCATCAAGCAGGTCAGCGTAACTCACCGGAGCATTCTCCGGCTTCAGCTGATCGGTATTGTAGCCGATCACCGAGAATGTGGCGCGGGGTACGGCGTAGAACCCATCGGCATCGCGCGCGGACGCTGGCCAGTGCGCGACATCCTCAGGCACGTAGGCGAGGAGCCATCCCTGTCGCTTCCAGTGGACGAAATGGACAATGTCGGTCGAACTCGACAGCATCAACCACATGGATGTTCGAGGAATATTCCTGAACGATCCGCTGGAATACCCGCTCGGCACCAGTGCGTTCGACCTGCGCTCTGATACCGGGGTATTTCGCTTCGAAGCCCTTGGCCAATCCTTCTGCCACCTGGATATCCATCGAGGTGTAGAAGACAACCTTGCCTTCCTTCCTGGCGGCCTCAACGAGTTCGGGCGTCACGGACGAGGGTTGCGTTGCACCGGCATGGGATGAAAAAACAAGAGCGAAGCTCAGGATGGCGAGGCTCAAACCACGCCTGGCTTTCCGACGCTGCCACCGAGGAAGAATCTCGATCATCGCATCTTCCCAAACCATCCTGGTCGAAAACGCGAAAGCGAAGTAGCCTCGGTTCAATTTACCTGAGTTTTTCCGGATCGGGAATATCAGCCTCGGGTCGCACTACCGACGTGCCGCGGGGATCTGAAGCTATGCCTCGCCCTTCGCCATTCCGGGCTCGACGCTTGCGCGTCGCCCTGGAATGACGATGGAGAGTGATCGTAGGGTGGCAAAGGGCATGCCCACATATTTCGGCGACGTCGAGGGGCCTTGAAGTCGCCGGTGCCTTCCAGCCGATATTTCGTGCTGCCGCTGGACGATCGAATCCCCCGTCGAAGTCCTGGGACATGAGAGCCGAAGGACGTAGTCCAAACGGACAGTGTGGCCCTCGCGCTACATGAGCGGGAAATACACACGACAACCGGGACGCGTCTGGAATTTTGACTGATTGCCTCCGGAATCTCGGTGACCAGCACGGTGGGGAGGGAACGACGCAGTAGCGAGGAGGGTGGAATGAGGCAGTTCAAGCGACGCCAAATGCTTCCAGCGCTTGCCGGGTTATGTTGTTTTGGATTCTTCGCGACAACGCAGGCCTTCGCCGACGAAAGCGGTGTCAGCTTCTGGATACCCGGATTCTTCGGCAGCCTCGCTGCCGTCCCCTCGCAGGCGTCGGGGTGGTCGGTGACCTCGATCTATTACCATACCTCGGTTTCGGCCGGCGGTGACGTCGCCCGCGCACGCGAGATCACGATCGGCCGCATTCCAGCGAATCTGAACGTCAACGTGAACGCCAACGTGAATGCGAACGTGGATCTTGGCCTTGTAGCCGGGACGTACACTTTTGCGACACCGGTGCTGGGCGGGCAGGCCTCAGCCTCCCTGTTGGGAGTCTACGGGTCCAACTCGACGTCGCTGGCGGGATCGCTGGTGGGGACAGTGACGGGACCAGGCGGCGGAGTATTGCCATTCTCGCGCTTCGACAGCATCAACAGCTCGCTCATTGCATTTGGCGATCTGCTTCCGATGTTCCAGCTGAAATGGAACGCCGGTGTTCACAACTACACGACCTATGTCACCGGGGACATCCCGGTCGGGGCCTATCAGTCGGACCGTCTTGCGAATTTGGGGCTTGGGCACTGGGCAATCGACGCCGGCGGCGGCTACACCTATTTCGATCCAAAAACCGGGCATGAAGCTTCGGCGGTGCTGGGATTCACATACAACTTCATAAACCCTGCCACCCAATATCAGAGTGGCGTCGACATGCACCTCGACTGGGGCGCGTCGCAATTCCTCACCAAGCAGTGGCAGGTCGGCCTGGTGGGCTACCTTTATCAGGAGCTCGGCTGTGACAGTGGCTCCGGCGATCGCGTCGGCTGCTTCCAGTCGCGAGTTGTCGGCGTTGGCCCGCAGGTCGGCTACATTTTCCCGGTCGGAGACATGCAGGGATATCTGAACCTGAAGGCTTACGGCGAATTCGCCAATGAAAATCGGCCAGCGGGCTGGAACGTCTGGCTGACGTTCAATCTTTCGCCCGCGGCAACGCCGCCGACATCCTCAAGGCCGAGGTTCACGAAATAGACGCGCCGGTGCCGACGACAATCCGTTGCGGCCATCCGTGAATCAGTTTCTCGCGCAGCCGTTTTGAAATTCGAAATTGGAAAAGTGCCGGCCGCTAAGCCCGCTCCCCCCGGACGCGGCGGACCATCTGCTCGACATGCGCGATCGGGGTTTCCGGCTGGATGCCGTGGCCGAGATTGAAGATCAGCCGGCCCTGATCGTAATTGGCGAGCACGTCGTCGATGGCACGATCGAGCGCCGCGCCGCCTGCGATCAGCGCGAGCGGATCGAGATTGCCCTGCACGGCGACCTTGGTCTGCACATGCTCGCGGATCCATGATGGCTCGGCCGTCCAGTCGATGCTGACGGCGTTCACGCCTGTTGCGTCGATATAGGTGGGCAGTTGCGCGCCGGCGCCGCGGGGAAAGCCGATGATCTTCGCGTCCGGCACGTGAGCGCGCACGCCTTTGACGATGCGCGCGGTCGGCGCGGCCGACCAGCGGAGAAACTCGCGCGGCGGCAACACGCCGGCCCAGGTGTCGAAGATCTGGACGCAATCCGCGCCGGCCTTCAATTGCCCGAGGAGATATTCAATGGAGTTCGCAACCAGCGCGTCGATGATTTTCGAGAATGCCTCGGGATTGCGATAGGCCAGCATCCGCGCCGGCGCCTGGTCCGGCGTGCCCTGGCCCGCGACCATGTAGGTTGCGACCGTCCATGGCGCGCCGCAGAAGCCGATCAGCGTCACATCTGGGGCGAGCGTGGCGCGCACGCGGCGCAGCGCTTCATAGACCGGTTCGAGCTTGCCGAAATCAGCCTTCGTTGCCAGGGTTGCGATCTTCTCCGGCGTATCGAGCGGATCGAGGCGCGGTCCTTCTCCCGCTTCAAAGCGAACGCTGCGGCCGAGCGCGTAGGGGATGACCAGGATGTCCGAGAAGATGATGGCCGCATCGAAGCCGAAGCGGCGGATGGGCTGCATCGTGACTTCGGCGGCGAAATCCGGGTTGAAGCAGAGGTCAAGGAAGCCTCCGGCCCTGGCGCGGACCTCGCGATATTCCGGCAAATAGCGGCCCGCCTGCCGCATCATCCAGATCGGGGGCGTTTGGCGCTTCTGCCCGTTGAGGACGTCGAGCAGGGGCTTTGAGGGATTTTGGCTCAAGGAAAGGGCTTTCGGAACGGACGCTTTGATGTCCGGACCCTGATACACGCCGGCGCGGGCTTGGCCAAGGCGGTAACAGAAGGCGGGAACCCCGGCAAATCGGCGGCGTTATTTCGCCATGGAGGATCCCATGGCTGAGAAGTTCAACCCCGCCCCGCACGATCGCCACGCCGACGATCCGAACGAGGCCGCGCGCGCCGACGCCGAATTGCATGCAAGGCTGGAAGCCGGGCTGATCGACACTTTTCCGGCCTCCGACCCCCTTAGCGCCACGCAGCCGGCGCCCAGCAAGCCCGACAAGAAGCAAGCCGAGTCCGCGGCGCAGGATAACGATCCGCATGCCTCACTGTGGGACAAGGTGAAGGCTGTCTTCCGTTAGGGAGGCTTTATGGTGCGCACCGAGTTCAACCACGCCGCGAACGACTCGCCGCGCAGCGGGAGCAGCAAGAAGGCTGCGCCCGTCGTTTGGTGTGCGATCGTGCTCGCCATCGTCGCGCTTGCGATCTGGTTCGCGCTCGGTCTTCAATAATGCGGCGGACGTTCGTTCGTCGGCGCCGGCGCGCTGGCTTCGGCCTGCTGCAGGCGGTCGCTCAGCGCAGCGATCTGGCGCGAGAGCGCGTCGATCTGTTTCCATTGCGCCGTGATGGTTTGGTTGAGCTGCTCGATGGTCTCGTCCTGATACATCAGGCGTGATTCCAGGGCGTCAATGCGCTCGGCGAGTTCCTTCTCACCCCGTTCCTTCTCACTCATGGGAGACACCTTCACCGGCGACGTCCCCGACGCGCTCGCGGAGGCCATGGCCGAGCGCGACGCGTTCGTCGAACACAAAACATTCGCCGCGCCAGCGGCTCGTGGCTTCCGGCACGTCCTCGAGATATTTCAGGATACCGCCCTTGAGATGATAAACTTCGTCGAAACCCAGCGTGAGCAGCAGCGAACTCGCTTTCTCGCAGCGGATGCCGCCGGTGCAGAACATCGCGATCCGCTTGTGTTTGGCCGGATCGAGCTGCCGCGCGGCGAACTCCCTGAACTGACCGAAGGTTGCGATGCCGGGGTCGACCGCGCCCTCGAACGTGCCCATCGCGACTTCGAACGCGTTGCGGGTATCGATCACGAGCGTATCCGATGAGGCGATCAGCGCGTTCCAGTCGCGCGGCTCGACATAGGTTCCGACCTGCCGGTTTGGATCGGCCTTGGCGTCGCCGAGTGTCACGATCTCCTTCTTGAGGCGGACTTTCATGCGGCCGAACGGCATGGCGCTGGCGCGCGAAAACTTCAGCTCGAGCCGGTCAAGCCGGCCGCCGAACAGCGCGCCATGCTGCAATTCGCCGACGAGTGCGTCGATGCCGTCGTCGCAGCCGGCAACGGTGCCGTTGATGCCCTCGCTGGCGAGCAGGATGCTACCCTTCAGCGCAAGACCGGCGCAAAGCGCGCGCAAGGGCTCGCGCAAGCCCCGGAAATCCGGCAGCGGCGCGAACTGGTAGAAGGCGGCAACCTTGGTGGACATGGCCTTGTAAGACATGGCGGCGGTCTATCAGGCCTCTATTCCCCGGGAAACCCTGCGAATCCTGCATTGCGGCTGGTATACCAGCCCATTGCCGACCCCCTCACGAATATGTCATGTAACGCCGCTTCTTCCCGAGGCACACCCGGCAAACACGACAAAGCGAGCGATTTCGTATGAGGAATTTCCATTTCGCCGGCCGTTCCACCGTCCACGCCCAGAACGGGATGGTGGCCACCTCGCACCCGGCCGCGGCGCTGGCGGGCATCGAGGTGCTCAAGGCCGGCGGCACGGCGGTTGACGCGGCGGTCGCGGCCTGCGCGCTGCTCGGGGTGATCGAGCCGCAGTCGACCGGCATCGGCGGGGATTGTTTTGCGCTGATCCAGCCAAAGGGCGAGGGCAGGATCGTCGCCTATAACGGCTCGGGCCGGGCGCCGGCGGCTGCCACGGCAGACTGGTATCTCGAGCGCAAGATCCGCTCGGTGCCGCTGACCTCGGCGCATGCGGTCTCCATCCCCGGCTCGATCGATGCCTGGGAGGTGATCCTGCGCGATCACGGCAAGTTCGGCCTCGACACGCTGCTGCAGCCCGCGATCAAGGCGGCGGAAGAGGGCTACATCGTCGCCCCACGCATCGCCTTCGACTGGAAGAACCAGTACGAGAAGCTGAAGAACGGCACCAACACCCAGCGCTATCTGCTACCGCATGGCAGGCCGATGCTGGTGGGCGAAGTGCTCCGCCAGCCCGAACTCGGCAAGACGCTGCGCGCGATCGCGAAGAAGGGGCGCGACGCCTTCTACAAGGGCGAGATCGCCGAGGACATGGTCGAGACGCTGCGCGGCATCGGCGGCCTGCATACGCTTGAGGACTTCGCCGAGCACACGACCGAGACGACCTCGCCGATCGGCACGGACTACAAGGGCTACGACGTCTGGCAATGCCCGCCGAACGGGCCCGGCATCACCATGCTGGTGATGCTGAACATCCTTTCGCGCTTCGAGCTGGCGAAATACGCGCCGCTCGGCGTCGAGCGCTTCCATATCGAGGCCGAAGCCGCCCGCATCGCCTATATGATGCGCGAGCAATATATCGGCGATCCGGCCCAGGTCGATGTCGACGTGGTGCGGATCCTCGCCAAGGATTTCGCGGATGAATATATCGGCAAGATCCGGATGGACGGCCTGCTCGACCTGCCGAATGTCGCCCCGCCGATGAATCCCTCGACCGTGTACATCACCGTGGTCGACAAGGACCGCAACGTCTGCTCCTTCATCAATTCGATCGCGCATTCCTTCGGCTCTGCGATCGTCTCCAACAAGACCGGCATCCTGATGCAGAACCGTGCCGGCGGCTTCCGCATCCAGCCGGGCCATCCCAATTGCATCGCGCCGCGCAAGCGGCCGCTGCATACGATCATTCCGGCGCTCGCCACCAAGGGAGGCCGCGCGCAGATGTCGTTCGGCGTCATGGGCGGGCAGTATCAGCCGGTCGGCCAGAGCCACGTGCTGACCAATATCCTCGACTATGGCTGCGATGTGCAGGAAGCCATCGATATGCCGCGCGGCCTGCACTACGAAGGCTCCTACCAGCTTGAGGACAGCGTGCCCGCCGCGACCGTCGAGGGCCTGAAGAAGCTTGGGCACAAGACGACGAGCGTCGTCGGACCGCTCGGCGGCGGACAGGCGATCTGGATCGATTGGGACAAGGGCACGCTGACCGGCGGCTCCGATCCGCGCAAGGACGGCTGCGCGCTGGGTTATTGAGGGCGCGCGGCATGATCCGGAGCCGAAGGCCGCGTTAGCGCAAAGTGTGAAGCGGTTTTCCCGGCGGTCGCGCGGAACTGAAGATCAACCTGTCGCTAGAGGTGTGCCATCGTTTGCGGGAGCGAGGACGTATGAATCCTGACCTCGCGCAGAGTAGTGACGGTCGCGAATGCGGTTGCAAAGAAAAAGGCAGCGGCGAAGGCCGCCAACGCAATTTGAAGACGCATGACTTTGCCTCCCATGGCGATCAGCCGGCCCTGACGGCCAGCGGTGAAATTTCGCCGTCGAGCCAATCCTGCTCGGTGGCGAGGGCCAACCACGCCTGCGACATCCGTGAGTAGCGCCGACAGGCCGGTTGGGCCTCGGCACGCTCCGCAAGTTGCTGGCAGTTTTCCGCGTTCTTTCTCAACAGGTCGGACTGTTTCATGTAGTTCGACATGGTGAGCGATAGCGCGAAAACAACGAAGAATTACCTGATCGTAATGGGAACCTTTTTCGCGTTCCGTGGCGCGAGTCACATTCGCGATCAAAGCAAAATCGGGAATATCTGGAACCCTGCGGCAGCCATGGTGTCAAAAGGCGATGAACTTGCCGCTCTCGCCATCATAAGTCTGACGTCGCGCCGGATTTACTAAGTGCGGATTACGCGTTCGAGCTTGCCTGGGAGGGCGCGGAGCACGAGACGACTCCATCTGGACACGGCTTTTCAGAAAGCCAACTCACACTTTGCGCTAACGCGGCCTTCGGCTCCGGATTATGCCTTACAGCCGCGCCGCGGGCGACGGGCCAGTACCCGACCCCGTCACGCGCCAGACCGTGTTGCCGACATCATCGGCGATCAACAGGCCGCCGGCCTTGTCGACGGCCAGTCCGACCGGACGCCCGCGGGCGTTGTCGTTGCCGTCGAGAAAACCGGTCACCACGTCCTGCGCCTTTCCGTTCGGCTTGCCGTTGCTGAAGGGCACATAGACCACCTTGTAACCGTTCAGCACCTGCCGGTTCCAGCTCCCGTGCTCGCCGACGAAAGCGCCGCCGCGATAGGATTCGGGAAGATTGGTGCCGGTGTAGAAGGCAAGCCCCAGCGGCGCCACATGCGAACTCAGCGCGTAATCCGGCGGGATCGCCTTGCTGACGAGGTCCGGACGCTGCGGCTTCACCCGCGGATCGACGTGCTGGCCATAATAGCTGTAGGGCCAGCCATAGAAGGCGCCGTCCTTCACCGAGGTCATGTAGTCAGGCACGAGATCGGGACCGATCTCGTCGCGCTCATTGACCACGGTCCACAGCGCGCCGCTTTGCGGCTCGAATGTCAGGCCGTTCGGATTGCGCAGCCCACTGGCGAAAATGCGGAAACGTCCGCTGTCGCGGTCGACCTCGAGAATGTTGGCGCGGTTGTGTTCGGCCTCCATCCCGTTCTCGGTGATGTTGCTGTTGGATCCGACCCCGACATAGAGCAGCTTGCCATCGGGACTTGCCGTGAGGCTCTTGGTCCAGTGATGGTCGATCGGTCCGCCGGGCAGCGGCGTCAATGTTTCACCGGGCGCAGTGATCTTCGTATCGCCGGCGTTGTAGGGATATTTGACGATCGCATCCGTGTTGGCGACATAAAGCTCGTTTCCGACCAGCACGACGCCGAACGGCGAATTGAGGTGATCGAGAAACACGCTTTGGCTGTCCGGCACGCCGTCGCCATTGGTGTCACGCAGCAAGGTGATGCGGTTGCTGGGGCCGGTCTGGCCGCCGGATGTGGCCCAGGACTCGACAATGCCGAGGACGATGTCCTTTGGCCGGCTGGGTGCGGGGGCCTTCGGTGCCTTCGATTCCACCACCAGCACGTCGCCATTCGGAAGGGTATAGAGCGAGCGCGGATGTTGCAGTCCCGTCGCAAGCGGCTCGATCTTCAGTCCCTGCGCGACCGACGGTGTTTCTCCCTTCTTCCAGCCGATGACCTTGGCGATATGCATCGGCGGTATCAGGTATTGCTGCAGATTGGGCAGCACGGGGTTGGGTCCGATCTGGGCGCTGGGGTCGCCACTTCCGTCACTGCAACCCGTGAGGCCCAACAGCGCGCCGCACAGCAGGGCCGCGGAAACGAAACGCATCTGTGTCGTCATCGGGCCACTCCTACGCCGTAGCGGTAAACCATCGTCCACCCCAGCCATCCGGTGATGGGAAGGATCAGCACGGTGACGATCGAAAGAATGAGGCCGGTCGGGACCACCGAGGTCCAGGCATCCCTGGTGTGGATGAGCACGTTGAAAATCGCGAGGATGAGCACGACCAGATTGCCGACCATATGCAGCCATGCCGGCGTCAGCGCGCGGATATGACGATTGCTCAGGAAGTCGATGAGCCCCGCGATGGCAGCCAGAATGCCGATGATGACGCCGACCACAAGAAACCAGGCCGAGAAGTTTGCCCACATCATCTGCGCGGTCAGGGCATATACGATGTCCGCAATCAAAGCGCCGATGAAGCAAACGATGGGGACGGGGACCAGCATCGGATGAATGGGATGTCTGGCGATTTGTGCGGTCGAGGCGATTCTCTCGTCATAGATATCATGTGTCGTCACGGCTGAACCTCGTACTCGAACAGGCGAGTTGCGGGCCAATCCCCGCCTTGCATCGAAGTTCCTGTATGTGCTGTGCTACTTTCGATCTCTGACATGAGGACGGCCCGTTCGCGTGGACGAACGGGCCGTCAGAAGCTCGGGCTGCCAAGGGCAGAAGTTATCGTCGGGGCGTGGTCGATCAGATGACCGGGACCCCGTAATAGTCGTCCAGCGTGCGCGTGGTGCCGCGATCGCCCCAGTTCCAGTCATTGTCGTTGCGATATTTCGGCGCGCCGCGAAGCTGGTCCTCGGTCACGCCGGTGCGATATCCGCCGAGCCGTGTGTCGTATTTCAGGGATTGCCAGGGCAGCGGGTAATGATCGTTGCCGAGGCCGAGGAAGCCGCCGAAGCCCAGCACCGCGTACGAAACCTTGCCGCTGACCTTGTCGATCATCACCCGCTCGATCGAGCCGATCTTGCTGTCGTCGGTGCCGTACACCGCCGTGCCTTCGACCTTGTCGCTTCCGATCAGATTGCCGAACTCGCGTTGGTCCATTTCTCTCGATGTCATTGCCATGCGATCCTCCATCGTTGCAGGAGGCAACAGCCGTTCGGCCTCATCGTTCCGCATGCCCTGCTCAGCCGGTCGGGGCGTCACCGTGATCGTCGGGGGTCATTCCAGAGCCCGGAGTCTTCTCGGCGTCATTGAGCCTGGGATCGCGCGCAGCCTCATGCGTGGCTGATTTGTCGGGATGGGTCTTGTGAGCGGCCCGCGCCCGCGCCTTATCGCTTGGCTGGTCCTGCGCCATCTCGTCCTTGGTCATGCCATGGTTGGAATGCGGCATTCTTTGCTTCCTTAGTGAAGGATGTCGATCGGCAGACGGCAAATCTCCTCGCCCTCCTCGTTGGTAACGAGGATCGAAAACTCCCGGTTCTTCACGTCCGGCCGCGCGTCCAGGCACTGCCTTGCGATCACGTCCGCGCAGTCCATCGCTTCGATGTCGTCGGGCAATTCGGCGTCGCCGACGTCGACATTCGTTCTCATATTCACGAGATCAAAATGATAGAGCGGCATCACGACCCTCCACGGCGGCCCCGGCGTCGAATGGCGCCGGGGCCTGGTCGATAGATGCTTCCAAGGCTCCGGGGGGCGAGCCGTGGAAGCGATAAGCCTACGCGGCATATCGCAAAACGTTCCACCCCCGGGGGCCCGGATGGCGTTGGACGCGTCCTTACCGGGGGCAGTTGATGGGAATGCTCGCATCAGGTGGGGTGGTAACGCTCTACGCCTTGGGTTAAACAGCCTCCCGCATCGAACAGGTGAGGTGAACGGATGCGTTTCCGGTATGCAGCGATTTCGTTTTGCTCGGCCACCGCGCTGGCGCTCGTGACACTCACATTTGCGCCGTCCGGGGTTCTTGCCCAAGGGACGGAAAAAGGGATGGCTCCAGCCGCAGGAAAACCCATGACCACAGCTTCAGGACTGCAAATCATCGACACCAAGGTCGGCGCCGGCGCCTCGCCGAAGCCGGGCCAGACCTGTGTGATGCATTATACCGGCTGGCTCTACGAGAACGGCCAGAAGGGCAAGAAGTTCGAACTCCTCGGTCGACCGCAACGAGCCTTTCGAATTTCCGATCGGCCAGAAGCGTGTGATCGCCGGTTGGGACGAGGGCGTCGCCACCATGAAGGTCGGCGGCAAACGCACGCTGATCATTCCGCCGGCGCTCGGCTATGGCGCGCGCGGCGCCGGAGGCGTGATCCCGCCGAACGCGACACTGATGTTCGATGTCGAGCTGTTGGCGGTGAAGTAAGGGCGCATCGTGAAGGTTTCCGTCCTCGACGATTATTTTGACACCATCCGCACGCTCGATTGTTTCGCGAAGCTCAAAGGCCATGACGTCACGATCTGGAACGATCACCTCCAGGACGTCGACAAGCTCGCCGGACGCTTGCAGGACACCGAAGCGCTGGTGCTGATCCGCGAGCGGACGCAGATCCGCACGCCGCTGCTCGAGCGGCTGCCGAAGCTGAAGCTGATCAGCCAGCGCAGCGTCTATCCGCACATCGACATCGCCACCTGCACACGTCTCGGCATCGTGGTTTCCTCGAGCCAACACGCGGATACGCCATCCTTTGCCACCGCCGAGTTGACCTGGGGACTGGTGCTGGCCTCGTCGCGGATGATTCCGCAGCAGGTCGCCTCGCTGAAGGCGGGCAACTGGCAGTTCGGCGTCGGCTCGACGGTTCGCGGCAAGACACTCGGCATCTATGGTTATGGCCGGATCGGTGCGGTGGTCGCCGGCTATGCCAGGGCCTTCGGCATGAAGGTGCTGGTCTGGGCGCGCGAGCCGGCGATGGCGAAGGCGCACTTGGAGGGCTACGAGACGGCGGCAAGCAAGGCCGCGTTCTTTGAGCAATGCGATTTCATTTCGCTTCACATGCGCCTCGTCGATGCCACGCGCGGTATCGTCAAGGCCGAGGATCTTGCGCGCATGAAGCCGACGGCGACCCTCGTCAACACCAGCCGTGCCGGGCTGATCGAACCGGGCGCGCTGGTCAATGCGCTTGGCGCGGGCCGGCCCGGCTTCGCCGCGGTCGATGTGTTCGAGAAGGAGCCGTTGCGGGACCTCAGCGATCCCTTGCTCAACATGAATAACGTCATCGCCACGCCGCATATCGGTTATGTCTCGCGCGACGAATACGAACTTCAGTTCGCCGACATCTTCGATCAGATCGTTTCGTTCGCCGGCGGGACGCCGACCAACGTCGTCAATCCGGACGTGCTCAGTCATCGTCGGACGTGACAAAGGAAAAAAGGACCGGCGCGAAGGCCGGTCCTTTTCTTTATTGGACTTCCTTATTGGGCTCTGCGACGGTCAGAGCTTCTTGTTCGTTTCGGCGGCGGCCTTGTTGACAGCATCCTTGGTCGCTTGCTTGGCATCGCCAAGAGCTTGCTGGCCTTTGCCCTTTACTTCTTGAATGGCGCCTTCGCCCTGCAGGCGATCCGAGCCCGTCGCCTCGCCAATGTTCTGCTTGGCCTTTCCGACAGCTTCGTTGGTTGCACCCTTGATCTTGTCGGTGGTCGCACCCATGAAATCAGCTCCTTTTATTGTACCGAGAACAATTTCGCCGATGCAAAAAGGTTTCCGATTGGGCTGGTCCGGGAGAGGGTAATTCTGTAGCGTTGTCGTGAAGGAACTCGATCGAAGGCCGCTCATGTCCGGATCTCACGACCATACGCATTCTCACTCCCACCATCACCACGACGACGAGCGCTGGAAGCATGACGGCGTTCGCGTCATTCCGGGTAATCAGCTCGATCCCAACGTACCCTCGACGCCGGGCATGGATCGCAAGGCCGCGATTAATTTCGCGCGGGCCGGCGCGCAGAAGCTCTGGGCCGGCACCGTCACGATCAGGCCCGACGCCAAGACCGGCGCGCATCATCATGGTCATCTGGAAAGCATCATCTATGTCGTGAAGGGCAAGGCGCGGATGCGCTGGGGCGAGAAGCTGCAATTCACCGCGGAAGCCGGCCCCGGCGATTTCATCTTCGTGCCGCCCTATGTGCCGCACCAGGAGATCAACGCCAGTCCGGACGAGATTCTGGAATGCGTTCTGGTGCGCTCCGACGGCGAGGCAGTGGCCATCAATCTCGACATCGAGCCGGTCGAGAAGCCGCAGACGGTGCTCTGGGTCGATCCCGTACATCGCCATCCGGATGAGAAGAAATGACGAAGCGGCACAGCCGCGGAGTCATTCCGGGGCGATGCGCAGCATCGAACCCGGAATCTCGCTCCGCAACTTCCAAATTCCGGGTCCACGAGCGTCGCGCGCGTGCCCCGGAATGACGAATTAGGCAGGGGCCCCATGAAACTCGTCCGCTACGAAAGCACGAACCACGTCGCGACCATCACCATGGATCGCGCCTCCAGGCACAACGCGCTCAGCAATGCATTGTGCGACGAGCTGCGCGAGGCCTGGCTTCGCTTTCGCGAGAGCGATGATCGCGTGGCCGTGCTCGTCTCCTGTGAGGAGGCCTATTTCTGCGTCGGCGCCGACGTGCAGGATTTCCCGGTCAACATGTGGCATGCCGTGCCGGGGCTGGGCGTCGAGCTCGACAAGCCGGTGATTGCCGCGACGTCGGGCTGGGTCGTCGGCGGAGGTGTGGTGCTGGTGCAGATGGCGGATCTCTGCGTGGCGTCGGAGACCACGCGCTTCAGCTACCCCGAGGCGAAGATCGGCACCACGGGCGGCGGCATCTCATCGATCGTCTCGCGCATGCCGCACAAGATCGCGATGGAGTTTCTGCTGGTGGGCGAGGAGCTGTCGGTCGAGCGCGCCTACCAGATCGGCTTCGTCAACCGGATCGCGCCCAGGGGCCAGCATCTCGTTCAGGCACAGGAGATGGCGGCGAAGATCGCCGGCAACGCGCCGCTGGTGGTCCAGGGGCTGAAGAAGCTTGCGCGCGATGCCATGCCGAAGGGGCCCTTGGAAACAGTGGCCGAAGCGCGCCGCATTCTCGATCCGATTCGAACGAGCGAGGATGTGAAGGAAGGCGTCGCTGCCTTCAGGGAAAAGCGCAAGCCGAAGTTTACGGGGAAGTGACCGGGGCTGTTTGGCCTGCATCCGTACCGTCACGGCGAGCCTCATCTCCGTCGCAAAGGTGTCCGCCCGGCGCGGTGCAACCGGCTTTCAAAGCGCCAGCCGCGCTGCTAGGCTCTCTCTATCGATCAAAACAAAAAATGATCGGCCGAACATTCGGCTCAAAAGGGGAAACACCATGACAGAGCTGGAACGTCCGCTGGCGCGGCGCACCGTCATCAAGGGAGCTGGTGCGGGTCTTGGTGCAGGTCTTGGCCTGATGGCAGGAGTGTTGCAACAGGCAGGACCGGCTGGCGCCGAGACCGCCGGTCAAAGCGAGATCTGGAGCGGCGAATATTGGGCCAGGAAGGCAGACATTCCGCTCTGGATGTATCGCAAGCGTGTCGGCGCGCCGAAGACCGGCGAGCCGGCGCGTCCGGTCGTATTCTTCGTCCACGGCTCGTCCGTGACGTCGCGGGTCTTCGACCTGCACGTGCCCGGCAAGGGCGAATATTCCCTCATGGACACGTTCGCCCGCTACGGGTTCGATTGCTGGACCATGGATCATGAGAACTACGGCAAGTCGGGCCGCACCGCGGGCAACGCCGATATCGCGAGCGGAGTCGAGGACCTGAAGGCGGCCGTTGAGGTGCTCGCGCGCGAAACCGGGCAGCAGAAATATCACTTCGTTGGCGAATCCTCGGGCGCGCTGCGCGCCGGCGCCTATGCCATGGCCGCCCCCGAACGCATCAACCGGTTGGTCTTCGCCGCCTTCACCTACAAGGGCGAAGGTTCGCCGACGCTGAAAAAGCGCGCCGAGCAGGTCGAATATTATCGCAGCCACAATATGCGCAAGCGCGACCGCGACATGATCCGCTCGATTGCGACGCGTGATAAGCCCGGCACGTCGGATCCCGCCGTGATCGAGGTGCTGGCCGATGTCGAGATGCAGTTCGGCGACCAGATCCCGACCGGCACCTATCTCGATATGACCGCCAACCTGCCGGTGGTGCATCCGGAGAAGGTGCTGGCGCCCGTGCTGCTGGTGCGCGGCGAATATGACGGCATCGCTACCGTCGCTGACATCGAGGAGTTCTTCAACAAACTGCCGAATGGCGATCGCCAGTGTATTATCCTGCCTGGCACGGCGCATTCGGTGGCGCTGGCGATCAACCGGCAATTGTTCTGGCACGTGACGCGGGCGTTCCTGGATATGCCGGCTGCGGTCGCGACGTGACCGCGTAGCGAAGTTCCGGGCGAGGCGAACTGGTCGCGCGAATCCGCGCCGATGTGACGCACCGCCCGGAATGCCGCGCCAAAAATAATTCAGAAGGCCATGTCGGAATTGCTTCACGGCGCCCGTCCTTGGGACGGAACCCGCGAAAAGGAGCCCTTCTTCATGGCCAAAATGATCTTCATCAGCCTGCCGGTCAGCGATGTCGCCAGGTCGACCGCCTTCTATCAGGCGATCGGCGCGGTCAGGAACGAGGCGTTCAGCGACGACCGCACCGCGTCCTGCATGGCGTTCTCCGACACTATCAACGCGATGCTGATGACGCATGAAAAGTACCGGCATTTCACCACCAAGAACATCGCGGACGCCAGGACGACGAGTGGGGCGCTGATCTGCCTGTTCGTGGACAGCCGGCAGGCTGTCGACGACATGATCGGCAAGGCGAAGGCGGCCGGCGGCAATCTCGACCCATCGCCGGTGGACAATTTCGATTTCATGTATGGACGCAGTTTCGAGGATCCCGACGGTCATATGTGGGGAGTGAGCTGGATGGATGTCGAGGCCGCCGCGAAGGCGATGGCCGCGCCGGCCACCGCCTGACAATCAATTTTGGAGCAAGTCATGTCAAAGATATCGCCCTGTCTGTGGTTCAACGGCGAGGCCGAGGAGGCCGCGAACTTCTACGTCTCGCTGCTGCCGGGCTCCAGGATCGAGAACGTCGCGCGCAACACGACCGACGGCCCAGGCGGCAAGTCCGGGTCGGTTCTGGTGGTGGATTTCACGGTGGCGGGACAGCGCTTCATGGCGCTGAATGGCGGCATGAAGGTGGACTACACCATCGCCGTTTCCTTCAAGATCGATTGCGTCGACCAGGCCGAGGTCGATCGTCTCTGGGATGCGCTGCTTGCCAATGGCGGAAAGGCCAACCGTTGCGGCTGGCTGAACGACCGCTACGGCGTCTCCTGGCAGATCGTGCCGACCGATCTGCCGAAATATATCGGCGGGGCCGACAGAGCAGGCGCGGCGCGCGCGATGCAGGCGATGCTCGGCATGGTCAAGCTCGACATCGCCGCGCTGAAGAAGGCGTATGAAGGCTAGAGCATGATCCGGAGCCGAAGGCCGCGTTAGCGCAAAGTGTGAAGCGGTTTTCCCTCGCGACATCAGCGGAACGCGTTTGCGCGGAGATCATGCTCAAACAATAAGCTAAAGCGCGATGACGATGAATCCTGATCTCATCGCGCCTTAGCGCTTGTCCGCGCGCCAGACCGAGGGCAACAGCATGGCGGTGGTGCAGACTGCGGCATAGGCAAGCGTTGCCGCCATCACCATCGCGGCCAGTCCCGCCATCCCGGCGCCGAAGGCCGTGACCGCGACCCAGCTGCCGCCGGCCGCCACCAACATGCGCGCGAGCGAGGCCGCAACCGGCCACATCGCGCGGCCGGCTCCCTGCGTGGCAAAGGACACGACAAAGCCGAAGCCGAACGCGCCGTAGGCCGGGGCCACGATCCGCAGATAGGTCGTGCCCTCGCGCACGGCATCGCCGTCATGACTGAAGAGATGCAACCAAGCCGTCGGAAAGAAGGCGACTGCAAGACCGATCGTGCCGGTCAGGAGCAGGCCGAGAATGCCGCCGATCCAGCCGCACTTTCTGGCGCGCGCCGTCTGACCGGCACCCATGTTGACGCCGACCAGGGTCAACGTCGCCGTGCCGATGCCGAACAACAGGGGGATCATCATGTAGTCCAGCCGGGAGGAGATGCCGTAACCTGCAAGCGCGGAGGTGCCGAACAGACCGACCGTGCCGGTCACGAGGATGACGGTGAGGTTGGTCAGCAATGAATTCACCGCGGTCGGTATGCCGATCCTCAGCATGTCGGCAAACAGCGCGCCGCGCAGCGCAACGGCGCGGAAGGTGAGGCCGGAGCGGCCTGAGGCCATGTAGCGCAGCAGGAACAGCATGGCCGCGCTGTAATAGAGGCCGAAGGCGATGCCCGCGCCGCCGATGCCGAGCCGCGGAAACGGTCCGAGCCCGAAGATCAGGATGGGTGAGAGGGGGATGGTCACGAGCGCGCCGACCAGCGTGACCAGTGCGGGCACTCTGACATTGCCCGAGCCTCGCAGGGCGGCCGCCTGCAGATTGACGATCCAGACCGGGATCGCGCCTGCGAAGAGATAATTGGAGTAGGAGATGCTCGCAGCCAGTGCCTCGCCGCTGCCGCCAAGCGCCCGATACAGGACGGGGCCCGCGAATATCGCCGCCAGCGTGAACACTGCGCCGACGATCACGGCGAGCACCATTGCATGAAACAGAAAGGCGTCGGCGTCGTCGCGGCGCCCGGCGCCGATCGCGCGCGCCACCGAAGAGGCAACTCCGCTCCCGAGCCCGCCGTTCGACATCATCGTCATCAACATGAAGATCGGAAAGACGAGGGCCGCGCCGGCGAGCGCTTCGGTGCCGAGGAAGCCGACATACCAGGCTTCCGCGATGTTCACCGCAGTCTGGGCTATCAGCACGGTCATGGTCGGCAGCGCGAGCCCGAGCAGCGTCGGGAGAACCGGCGCGGTCAGGAGCGCGCTACGTCTTTCGTCGGCGCGAGCGCGGGCGGCTGCGGACACTCCGCGCTGTTCCGTCGCGGCGGCTCCCGCCGAAGCTGATTTGCCGTCGGGCCTCGTGAGCGGGGCGGTCGTTTCTTCCGTTTCTTCGATTGCCATGATCTTGATGTCCTGGTCTTTCCCGGATATTGCATCCTTTACATTACGATCATAATGCACTATTATGATCGTAATGCAATATACGCCGTTTGGTGGCCGCGCCGGTCTTTGCGCGGTTTGCGATCCGGGGATGTGCGCCATGCGTTATGAAAAGGGACACGGGGAAACCACGCGCCAGCGCATCATCGATGTGGCCTCGGCGCAGTTTCGCGAGGGCGGTGTTGCCGCCATCGGCATCGCCGGCATCATGAGCGCGGCAGGACTGACCAACGGCGCGTTCTATACCCATTTCGAATCCAAGGAGGACCTGGTCCGCGCGGTGCTGGTCGAGGCGCTTGGCCAGCGTGAACTGCGGCTGCGTGCGAACCTGGAGGGCAAACTCGGGCTCGAGACGACCGTCCGCAATTACCTGTCGCCCCGGCACCGCGATGACGCCGGCACGGGCTGCCCGACCGCGGCGCTGGTCGCGGAGATCGGCCGCCATGCGCGCCAGACGCGCGTTGCCTTCACGACGAAAGTGTCCGAGATCATCGGCCTGCTCGCGGCCCGGATCGGCAACGGCTCGGCCGCCGACCGGCGAAAGCGGGCGATTGCGGTCTACGGGTTGATGGTGGGGGCGCTGCAGCTTGCGCGCGCGGTCAGCGACAGCAAGCTGTCCGATGAGATCCTGCAGAACGCCGCCGATGCCGCGTTGAAACTGGCAGGCGAGCGCTGATACCACGATACGGTCCTTGCAACAGATTATCGTCGACGGCCGAGCGCGATCTCTTTGGTTTCCGGCGCGCGGATACGTTCGATCAGAAGCGGAATGCGGTCGCCACCCCAGAACAGTTCGCCGTTGAAGACCATGGTCGGTACGCCGAACACGCCGAGGCCCTCGGCTTCCGCGACGATGCGGTCATGCTCTTCGCGCGCACCGCCCTTGACGTAGTCTTCAAACGCGGACACGGAGCCGCCGAGCTCAGCGATGACGGCGGCTATCTCGGAAAGCATATCGAGCTCCAGCTCGTGATTCCAGAAGCGGCGGAACACCGTCTCATGATAAGGGCGGAAGAACCCGTGGCGTTGCGCGAACAACATGCCGGCGCTGGAATAGAACGCATCGTAGATGCGTCGCGGACCCTTGATGGTCAATCCTTGCGCGTTGGCGTAACGCCGGGCATCCATGTAGCTGTAGCGGACCTTGCGCCAGAAATGCGGCGTCCGCTCCTCCACCGTGCCCATGAATTCCGCGATCCGGAGCGTATAGGGCAGCCATTCGAGCTCGACGCCTTCGTTCTCCTCCAGCGCGAACAGCTCGGCGTTGGCGACGAAGGCGTAGGGGCTCTTGTAGTCGGTGTAGACGCGAACCCGAGGCTTTTGCATCCCGCTTTACGATGCCCCCTAATAGTTGGCCCTCAATCCAATGCCGCCGTGAATGGTGTTGCCGACCGGCTGCGGACCCAGCGTGCCGTTGACAAAGAGGTCGGCGGCCCAGCCCTTGGCGATACGGTAGCCGAGCCGGCCGCCATACTCAAACCAGGTCTGGTTGCCCATGGTCGGCGTGATGACGCCCTCACGGGTGACGGACGCGACGAGGCCGGAATGCGTGGCAAAGGATTGCACGAGGGCGCCGTTGACATTGGCTTCGACGCTCGAGCTGAACAGATGGGTCCATTGGCCGCCGACCTTGACCAGATTGGTGCGGTCAGTGCCCGTCGCGATGGTGGCGTTATAGGGATTGAACGCCACCGCCTGATCGGCAAAGCCGGCAACGTGCTGCCATAGCTGCCACACCTCGATCGAGGCTGCGACTTCGTCGCGCGGCGAGAACCGGCTGACCCAGCCGGCGCGGCCATAGGCAGCATAATCGGCGCTGTTGGTCGAGCTGTCGAGCGATACCGGACCCAAATTGGTCACGTAGCTCCGGCTGTAGCGCACCTTCTCGAACGGGGTCAGAACGGTGCCGATATCGAAGAATGGCCGCGAGGATCCCCAGTCGGTGAAATCATAACGCAGAGCGAACGCGCCGATTGGCGCGCTGGTGACGTGATAACCGTTCTCGCCGAACTGCGTATAGGCGAGGCCGGCAAGCAAAGACAGATTGTTTGTCAACTCCTTGCGGCCATGAACGCCGGCCGTAAACGAGCCGACCGAGCCGAAGGCGGAGACGCAGTCGCTGCAATTGACCTGCTCGTTGACGCCCAGCAGCACCGAGCCAAGCACCTGGTTGGTGATCATCTGGTTGAGGCGCTGATCGGCGACGCCACTGATGGATTTGCCGCTGGTGCCGCCGTCGCCGTTCAGCCTTGGAGGAGGTGGCGGCGGGGGTGGCGGAGGCGTGGGACAAGGACCGTCACAGTCGTCGTTGTTGTTGTTGTTGGTGGTGGTGGTGGTGGTGCCGCCGCCACCAGTCGGCGTCGTCGGCCCTCCGCCTCCCTGCGAAGCCGGGCCGCCCAGGCCGCCGCCGGTCGTTGGGCCGCCCAAGCCACCACCCGTGGGCGGCGGACAAACGTCGTCAAAGCACCCCTGCGCCAGCAACGGACGTGTTTGCAGCGTCGTAAAGAGTATAGAAAGCGCCAGCATCAGCGCCGCGGACAGAGCAAAACGACACGCAATCCTCGCACTCATGGTCAGCGTCCGCACAGCAGCGAATTGGGATCGGCAGACGTGCCCGCGTCGGCGACCTCGGTCACCGTGCAAAGTCCGGCCGCGGCGGCGCAGCTCTGCGAGAAGGTCCAGGATGAGCTGCTCGACTTCTGGATGGAGACCTTGCCGTTGGTCAGCGAGATGGTCGCGGTCTCGCCGGGCTGCGTCAGCTGCAAGCACTGGAAGCTGAGCGTGCAGACGCTCGCGGCGCCTTCCTGCAACACGACCGTCGAGCTGCCACGCTGCGAGAGAATGTCGAGGATGGTGCCGCGCACGCCGATGGTCGCCAGCGGCGTCGTGATCTTGTAGGCGGTCTTTGCCGAATGCCCTGTGACGAAACGGAACGCGCCCGAGACCATGCGGATCGCGATCTCGCGATAGGAATGGTCGTCATTGAAGACGGAACGATCGAGCTTGAGCGTCGCATTGGGGCCGAGCGAGACGTTGGTGCTGTCGGCCATCACCAGCCGCGTCGCGCTCTCAAGACCGGTACGCACGGTTTCGTCGCGCAATACGCCGTCACCGACATTGATCTGCGCGGTCGTCGCAACGTTGACGACTTCGTTGCGGACCACGACGGCTTCGCCGATACGCCCCGGCGCTTGCGCCTGCGCGTGTGGAATTGCAGCACCGACTGCAAGAAAAAGCGACCAGCCAAGATACGCACGGCGACGCGGGACCATTGTGCTAACCAACCGTGCCTCGTATCGTCTCGGATCGCGTGTGCAAGCGTAGTTGTAGATTTGTCACAAGCGCTGCCCTATCAATCCGAAGCTTGGTGTTCGTGTTTTCGAGTTGCGTTCGATTTAGTGAACGAGAAATTTTTGGGCGAACACGGTTTGAAACGACATTCATTCGGTCTGAAACGACGGTGTCCAAAATCCAGCCTGAAGCGCGCATTTCCGACGGATCCATCGGCAGGATTTGCCTTGTTTCCGTTATCGTTTTTCTCGTCGCGCACGCAGCGTTGCTGATCGGCATCACCACGCCCGAAAAGTTCGTGTTCGATGAGCTGCACTACGTGCCTGCGGCGCGACAGATGCTCGAGCCGGTGATGCCGAAGCCGCTGCTCAACCCGATGCATCCACCGCTTGCAAAGCAGATCATCGCACTCTCGATGCGCGCATTCGGCGACAATCCGCTGGGATGGCGATATCCGGGGACGCTGTTCGGCGCCCTTGCGATCGCCGCCGTCTATCTTTGCGCGCTGGCGCTGTTCAGGCGCGAGGAGCCGGCGATCGCCGCCGCCTTGATCGCCTGTTTCAACCAGATGCTATTCGTGCTTGCGCGCACCGCGATGCTCGACGTTTTCGCGTTGACCTTCAGCCTGTTCGGAATCGCAGCGTTCCTGTTCGGCTTCCGCCAGGGGCGGCCGCATCTCGCCTTCGCACTTTCCGGCTTCGCCTTCGGTCTCTCGGCCGCCTGCAAATGGAGCGGGATGTTTCCGCTCGCAACCTGCATCGTCATCATCGCCATGATCCGGCTGCTGCAAGGCTGGCGCACCCAATTCGCCGATGCCAGAGCGAGCGACTGGTATGACCCGCAGCTCTGGTCCGATTTCAGGGCGCGTCACTTTGCGGTCTGCTTCCTTCTGCTGCCGCTGGCTGCCTATCTTCCGAGCTTTGTCGCGCTCCATGGTTTCTCGATTCCGGATCTGATCGAGGCGCAGCGGCGCATCTTTTCCGACAACACCACGACCGCGATCGCGGGCCATACCTATATGAGTTCCTGGCCGTCCTGGCCGCTCCTGGTTCGGCCGGTCTGGTTTCTGTTCGACAAGCTCGGCGACGACGACATTTCGGCAGTGGTGTGTCTCGGCAATCCGCTGGTGCTGTGGCCGGCGCTGGCGGGGCTCGCGGTCTGTGTCCGCGATTTCGTCGTGGCGCGCCGCGCGGACGCCTTCCTTGCGCTCGCGTTCCATCTCGGGCCCTGGCTCGCCTGGGCGTTGCTGCCCCGCACTCTGGGGTTCCTGTATTACTATTTGCCGTCGGCCACGACCGCGAGCCTCGTCCTGGTATACGCGTTGCGGCGCGAGGGCATGCCGCGCTGGCTGTTATGGGCGTTCGTTGCGATCGCGGGGCTGGGCTTTGCCGTGATGCTGCCTGTTTCGGCGGCTTTCGTCGGAACTTCGATGCAAACCTTCCAGCGCTTGATGATCTTCCAAAGCTGGATCTGACGCGGGCGCTGCCTGGAATCGCGGGGTCGCTTGACGCCCTTTGCGGGCCTCGTCAACTTGACCGGGAAGGCAGATTCGATTCACAGCTTTGAACAGGAAACGACCGCCATGTGGGCCTTCTTCGAGCGCTTACTGGATTCGTCCACGCTATCCCCGCATGGGATCTGCCTGTTATGGGAACCGGAGCTGATCTGGCTTCACGTGGTCACCGATGCGATCATTGCGGCTTCCTATTTCTCGATTCCGATAGCGCTCTCGATTTTCGTCTCCAAGCGGCGCGACGTCGACTTCGGCTGGATCTTCTGGGCCTTCGCGCTGTTCATCACGGCTTGCGGGTTCACCCATCTGCTCTCCATCATCACGCTCTGGGTGCCGGTCTACGGCATCGAGGGGCTGGTCAAGGCCATGACGGCGATCGCCTCGATCGTCACTGCCGTGATGATATGGCCATTGTTGCCGAAGGTGCTGGCGCTGCCGTCGCCCGCGCAGCTTCGTACGGCCGAACTGGCGCTGGCGCAGGAAGGAATGCAGCGGCGCGAGGCCGAGGACATGCTGCGCCATTCGCAGAAGATGGACGCGATCGGGCAACTGACCGGCGGCGTCGCGCACGACTTCAACAATCTTCTCACCATTATCAGCGGCAATCTGGAGATCGCCGACCGCAGCCTCAAGTCCTTCGGCGAGGGGACGCGGGACCGGCTGACGCGCTCGATCGCAAATGCCGCCAGCGGCGCGCAACGGGCGGCCATGCTGACACAGCGTCTGCTGGCCTTTGCACGGCGGCAGCCGCTTGATCCGAGGGTGTCGAACGTCAATCAGCTGATCGGAGGGCTGGTGGACTTCTTCAAGCGGACGCTCGGCGAAAACATCGAGCTCGACATCCGCGGCGGCATCGGCCTGTGGCCGATCGAGGTCGACCCGAGCCAGCTGGAGGCCGCGATCCTCAACCTTGTGGTCAATGCCAAGGATGCCATGGGCGGCAAGGGCAAGCTGACCATCGAGACGGCCAACACGTTCATCGACGGCAGCTACTCGCGGCAGAACGCCGCGGTTCCCGTCGGCGAATATGTCCAGATCACGGTGAGCGACAACGGCTGCGGCATGTCGCGCGACGTGCAGGAAAAGGCATTCGATCCCTTCTTCACCACCAAGGAGCCTGGGCAGGGCACCGGCCTCGGACTGAGCCAGGTCTACGGTTTCGTCACGCAATCCGGCGGGCACATCAAGATCTCCAGCGAGATCGGCGTCGGGACAACCGTGAGGGTCTATCTGCCGCGCGCCCATGTGGCGTCCGCCGCGACCGAGGAGATGGATGGGGCGCCTGTCGTCGGCGGCAGCGCCGGCGAAAGCATTCTGGTGGTCGAGGACGAGGCCGACGTCCGCTCCTATCTGGTGGAGACGCTGCGCGACCTGAACTATCGGGTACATGAGGCGCCGGACGGTGCAGCTGCGCTGGCGCTTTATGATTCCGGTCCGTTCCGCGTCGACCTGTTGTTGACCGACATCGTGATGCCCGGAATGAACGGCCGTCAACTTGCCGAGGAGATGCGCAATCGCCTGTCGCTCTTGAAGGTGCTGTTCATCACCGGCTATTCGGGCGATGCCGTGACGCACCAGGGCCGGCTCGATCCGGGCGTATCGCTGCTGCAGAAGCCGCTGACCCAGGCGATCCTCGCCTCCAAGATTCGCGACATGCTCGATCGTCGTTGACGTTTGGGCAGGATCCGCGAAAACGGAAAAATCCGCCTGCCGGGACGCGACAGGCGGATTTGCGCTACTGAAAAACGATAAGCGTTACTTCGAAGCGTTGTTGGCGGCGTTCGCGTCGGTCTGCGTGTTGACGACCTGGACGCGGCGGTTGGCGGCATCGGCCGGATTGGCCGTATCCTTCAGCCGGGTCTTGCCGTAGCCGACGGTGACGAGGTCGCTGGTGGCGATGTGATACTTCTCCACCAGATATTTCTTGATCGTGTCGGCGCGGCGCTCCGACAGGTCCTGGTTGAAGGCGTCACCGCCGACGCCGTCGGTGTGGCCGGCAACGACGAAGGTCGAGCCCTTCAGCTGCGGATCGCTCAGCGCCTCGCCGAGATGCTGGACCGCAGTCACCGAGCCTTTGCTGATCGCCGCCGAGTTGTACTCGAAGTTGATCTCCAGATCGATGTTCGGCTTGTTGGCCGTGATGGTCTCGAGCTGGTTGCGCTCATCGCTCGACAGCGAGCGCGTCGAGCGGTTTCGCACGGAGTTGAGGAAAGTGGTGTCCTTGGCGGTGTCGGGGGTAGCCGACAGGCCACGGGTCGCCGACCCTTTCAGGGAGTTCACGATTGTGCTGGTCGAGATCGTCTCGCCGGCAACCGCCAGCCCCGCGGTCATCAACAGCGCAGCGCCGGCGGCAATTGCCTTGAATGCAAAAAACCTAATGAAGCTGGTCATCATCGTAATCCTTGTTACACGCCTGATGGCGGTTGGATATTCGCAGGATAGGTCCGGTTCGAACACTTGAAAGTGATGTTTGTCACAGGCGAAAAAAGCCCTGTTTACCTGGGCTTATGAATATTCCGCTGATATCGCGACGGTTGTATTCGGGATTTCGTTCCACGGTCCGGCCGGCGTCCCAAAGCGGTCGCGTCTGTGCCGGGCTGTGAACAACAAATCGGCCAGATGCGCCTCTAGAACATATCCTTAACAAGAAAAGCGAACAATTTCGTTGAAGTTGGGGGCTGTGATTTCGTCAGTTAAGCGTCAAAACGAATATCAGGGGTATCGCACCGGCACGCCGGACCGACCCGCCACGAATACGATGCCGATCCTGGTCGGCGCCGCCTTGATTGCC